>NZ_CP185805.1:0-4866253 GCF_049187015.1 Enterobacter sp. JS8-1
GTCCCTGCGCCCGCTGAGCCAACCTATCGCTCTAACGTTAACGTTAAGCACACCTTCGATAACTTCGTTGAAGGTAAGTCGAACCAGCTGGCGCGCGCGGCGGCCCGTCAGGTTGCTGATAACCCCGGTGGTGCTTATAACCCGCTGTTCCTTTATGGCGGTACGGGTCTGGGTAAAACGCACCTGCTGCATGCGGTGGGTAACGGCATTATGGCGCGCAAGCCTAATGCGAAAGTGGTGTATATGCACTCCGAGCGCTTCGTTCAGGACATGGTAAAAGCCCTGCAAAACAATGCGATCGAAGAGTTTAAACGCTACTATCGTTCCGTTGACGCCCTGCTGATCGATGACATCCAGTTCTTTGCCAATAAAGAACGATCGCAGGAAGAATTTTTCCATACCTTCAACGCCCTGCTGGAAGGCAATCAGCAGATCATTTTGACCTCGGATCGTTATCCAAAAGAGATCAACGGCGTTGAAGATCGTCTCAAATCCCGCTTCGGCTGGGGCCTGACCGTGGCGATCGAGCCACCGGAGCTGGAAACCCGCGTCGCGATCCTGATGAAGAAAGCCGATGAAAACGACATTCGCCTGCCGGGTGAAGTGGCGTTCTTTATTGCCAAGCGTCTGCGCTCCAACGTGCGTGAGCTGGAAGGGGCACTGAACCGTGTGATTGCCAACGCCAACTTCACCGGTCGTGCGATCACCATCGATTTTGTGCGTGAAGCGCTGCGCGATTTGCTGGCATTGCAGGAAAAACTGGTCACCATCGACAATATTCAAAAGACGGTGGCTGAGTACTACAAGATCAAAGTGGCAGATTTACTGTCTAAACGTCGTTCCCGCTCGGTGGCGCGTCCGCGTCAGATGGCGATGGCGCTGGCAAAGGAGTTAACCAACCACAGTCTGCCGGAAATCGGCGATGCGTTTGGTGGCCGTGACCATACGACCGTGCTGCACGCTTGTCGTAAGATTGAGCAGTTACGCGAAGAAAGCCACGACATAAAAGAAGATTTTTCCAATTTAATCAGAACATTATCATCGTGACGCTATGAAATTTACCGTTGAACGTGAACATTTATTAAAACCGCTGCAACAGGTGAGTGGCCCATTAGGTGGCCGCCCAACGCTGCCTATTCTCGGAAACCTGCTGCTTCAGGTCGCGGACGGTACGCTGTCGCTGACCGGCACGGATCTGGAAATGGAAATGATCGCGCGCGTTACGCTGACGCAGCCGCACGACGCGGGCGCGACCACGGTTCCGGCACGTAAATTCTTTGATATCTGCCGTGGGCTGCCGGAAGGCGCTGAAATCGCCGTGCAGCTGGAAGGCGACCGTATGCTGGTGCGTTCTGGCCGCAGCCGTTTCTCGCTCTCCACGCTGCCTGCTGCAGACTTCCCGAACCTGGACGACTGGCAGAGCGAAGTTGAATTCACCCTGCCACAGGCGACGATGAAGCGTCTGATTGAAGCCACGCAGTTCTCCATGGCGCATCAGGACGTTCGTTACTACTTAAACGGCATGCTGTTCGAAACCGAAGGTGAAGAGCTGCGTACCGTAGCCACCGACGGCCACCGTCTGGCGGTCTGTTCTATGCCGATTGGCGACTCACTGCCAAACCATTCGGTGATCGTGCCGCGTAAAGGGGTGATTGAGCTGATGCGTATGCTCGACGGTGGCGACACGCCGCTGCGCGTGCAGATCGGCAGCAACAACATCCGCGCACATGTGGGTGATTTTGTCTTCACCTCGAAGCTGGTTGACGGTCGTTTCCCGGATTATCGCCGCGTATTGCCGAAGAACCCGGACAAAACGCTGGAAGCAGGCTGCGACAGCCTCAAGCAGGCCTTTGCCCGTGCCGCGATCCTCTCTAACGAGAAATTCCGCGGCGTGCGCCTGTACGTGAGTGAAAACCAGATCAAGATCACCGCTAACAACCCGGAGCAGGAAGAGGCAGAAGAAATTCTGGACGTCACCTACGCCGGAACCGAGATGGAAATCGGCTTTAACGTCAGCTACGTGCTGGATGTGCTCAATGCGCTGAAGTGCGAGAACGTGCGTATTCTGCTGACCGACTCCGTTTCAAGCGTACAGATTGAAGATGCGGCCAGCCAAAGCGCGGCTTATGTTGTCATGCCAATGAGACTGTAATGTCGCTCACCCGTCTGTTGATCCGCGACTTTCGCAATATCGAAAGCGCGGATCTCGCTTTATCCCCTGGCTTTAACTTCCTGGTTGGCGCAAACGGCAGCGGCAAAACCAGCGTGCTGGAAGCCATCTATACGCTCGGCCACGGCCGGGCGTTTCGCAGTTTGCAGATTGGTCGCGTCATCCGCCACGAGCAGGAATCCTTTGTTCTGCACGGGCGTTTGCAGGGGGCGGAGCGGGAAAACGCCATTGGCCTGACCAAAGACAAGCAGGGCGACAGCAAGGTGCGCATTGACGGCACCGACGGCCATAAAGTGGCAGAGCTGGCGCTGCTGATGCCAATGCAGCTGATTACGCCGGAGGGGTTTACTTTACTCAACGGCGGCCCCAAATACAGAAGAGCGTTCCTCGACTGGGGATGCTTTCACAACGAAGCCGGTTTCTTTAACGCCTGGAGCAACCTGAAGCGCCTGCTAAAGCAGCGTAACGCCGCGTTGCGCCAGGTTACACGCTACGCCCAGCTGCGTCCGTGGGATAAGGAATTAATCCCTCTCGCGGAACAAATCAGCAACTGGCGTGCCGAATACAGCGCAGGTATCGCCGAAGACATGGCCGACACCTGCAAACAGTTTTTACCCGAATTCTCTCTCACCTTCTCCTTCCAGCGCGGCTGGGAGAAAGAGACGGATTATGCCGAGGTGTTAGAGAGAAACTTCGAGCGCGACCGCATGCTGACCTACACCGCGCACGGCCCGCACAAGGCGGATTTCCGCATTCGTGCCGACGGTGCGCCGGTGGAAGATACGCTGTCGCGCGGGCAGCTCAAGCTCCTGATGTGCGCGCTGCGCCTGGCACAGGGAGAGTTTCTCACCCGCGAAAGCGGAAGACGCTGCCTGTACCTGATAGATGATTTTGCCTCGGAACTCGACGACGCGCGGCGCGGGCTGCTTGCCAGCCGCTTAAAAGCCACGCAGTCGCAGGTTTTCGTCAGCGCCATTAGCGCTGAACACGTTATAGACATGTCGGACGAAAATTCGAAGATGTTTACCGTGGAAAAGGGTAAAATAACGGATTAACCCAAGTTGAAATGAGCGAGAAACGTTGATGTCGAATTCTTATGACTCCTCCAGTATCAAAGTCCTGAAAGGGCTGGATGCGGTGCGTAAGCGCCCGGGTATGTATATCGGCGACACGGATGACGGCACCGGTCTGCACCACATGGTATTCGAGGTGGTAGATAACGCTATCGACGAAGCGCTCGCGGGTCACTGTAAAGACATCGTGGTCACCATCCATGCGGACAACTCCGTCTCCGTCACCGATGATGGTCGTGGCATCCCAACCGGTATTCACCCGGAAGAGGGCGTCTCTGCGGCGGAAGTGATCATGACCGTCCTGCACGCAGGCGGTAAATTCGACGATAACTCCTATAAAGTTTCCGGCGGCCTGCACGGCGTAGGCGTCTCCGTGGTTAACGCCCTGTCGCAGAAGCTGGAGCTGGTTATTCAGCGCGAAGGCAAAATTCACCGTCAGCTCTATACCCACGGCGTGCCGCAGGCACCGCTGGCCGTCACCGGCGATACCGACAAAACCGGTACCCTGGTACGTTTCTGGCCGAGCCATGAAACCTTCACCAACGTCACCGAGTTCGAGTACGACATCCTGGCGAAACGCCTGCGCGAACTGTCGTTCCTGAACTCCGGCGTGTCTATTCGCCTGAAAGATAAGCGTGACGGAAAAGAAGACCACTTCCATTACGAAGGTGGTATCAAAGCGTTTGTTGAGTATCTGAACAAGAACAAAACGCCAATTCACCCAAATATCTTCTATTTCTCCACCGAAAAAGACGGTATCGGTGTGGAAGTGGCGCTGCAGTGGAACGACGGGTTCCAGGAAAACATCTACTGCTTCACCAACAACATTCCACAGCGTGACGGCGGTACGCACCTTGCAGGCTTCCGTGCGGCGATGACCCGTACCCTGAACGCCTACATGGACAAAGAAGGCTACAGCAAGAAAGCGAAAGTCAGCGCCACCGGTGACGACGCCCGTGAAGGCCTGATTGCCGTGGTTTCCGTGAAGGTGCCGGATCCGAAGTTCTCCTCACAGACCAAAGACAAGCTGGTCTCTTCTGAGGTGAAATCGGCGGTTGAACAGCAGATGAACGAACTGCTGAGCGAATACCTGCTGGAAAACCCGTCCGACGCGAAAATCGTGGTGGGCAAAATTATCGATGCGGCGCGTGCCCGTGAAGCGGCGCGTAAAGCCCGTGAAATGACCCGTCGTAAAGGCGCGCTGGACTTAGCAGGCCTGCCGGGCAAACTGGCTGACTGCCAGGAACGTGACCCGGCGCTGTCTGAACTCTACCTTGTGGAAGGGGACTCCGCGGGCGGTTCTGCGAAGCAGGGCCGTAACCGTAAGAACCAGGCGATCCTGCCGCTGAAGGGTAAAATCCTCAACGTTGAGAAAGCCCGTTTCGACAAGATGCTCTCTTCTCAGGAAGTGGCGACGCTTATCACCGCGCTGGGCTGCGGCATCGGCCGTGATGAGTACAACCCGGACAAGCTGCGCTACCACAGCATCATCATCATGACCGATGCGGACGTCGACGGCTCGCATATCCGTACGCTGCTGTTGACCTTCTTCTATCGTCAGATGCCTGAGATCGTTGAGCGTGGCCACGTCTACATTGCACAGCCGCCGCTGTACAAAGTGAAGAAAGGCAAGCAGGAACAGTACATTAAAGACGACGAAGCGATGGATCAGTACCAAATCGCGATCGCGCTTGATGGTGCGACCCTGCACGCGAACTCTCACGCCCCTGCACTGGCTGGTGAACCGCTGGAGCGTCTGGTGTCCGAGTTCAACGCTACGCAGAAAATGATCACGCGTATGGAACGCCGTTATCCGAAAACGCTGCTGAAGGAGCTGGTTTATCAGCCAACCCTGACCGAAGCCGATCTGAGCGACGAGCAGACCGTGACCCGCTGGGTGAACGCTCTGGTGACCGATCTGAACGAGAAAGAGCAGCACGGCAGCATGTGGAAATGCGATATCCAGCAGAACGCCGATAAGCAGTTCGAGCCTATTATTCGCGTGCGTACCCACGGCGTTGATACCGACTACCCGCTGGAACACGAGTTTGTGACCGGTCCGGAATACCGCCGTATCTGCTCGCTCGGCGAGACGCTGCGCGGGCTGATCGAAGACGATGCGTTCATCGAACGTGGCGAACGTCGTCAGCCAGTAGCCAGCTTCGAGCAGGCGCTGGACTGGCTGGTGAAAGAGTCCCGTCGTGGCCTCGCGATCCAGCGCTATAAAGGTCTGGGCGAAATGAACCCGGACCAGCTGTGGGAAACCACCATGGATCCGGAAAGCCGCCGTATGCTGCGCGTGACCGTTAAAGACGCGATTGCTGCGGACCAGCTGTTCACGACTCTGATGGGCGACGCGGTTGAACCACGTCGTGCCTTCATCGAAGAGAACGCCCTGAAAGCGGCAAATATCGATATTTAATCGTCGTTATACCGCACGATAACAGGCCGCGCTTTTAGCGCGGCTTTTTTATGGGCGCAGGCATATCCAGCGACATCACGGACGGTAAACGGCTCGCCAGCGTATCTATCGCTATTCTAACCCTCAGCGGCAGATGCGGCGTCTGCTGCCAGACCGCATGAACGTTGAAATGCACATCCGGTGCCTGCTTTAAGAGCGGGACGAGTTTGCCCTGGTGAATATCTTTGACGACCATCCAGCAGGGCAGCCATGCAATGCCATGTCCGGCCAGCGCAGCGTCGCAGATCGCCTGCAAATCATCCATGTTGAGCGACGATCGGGGGGTAAAGGTGCGCGACGTTCCTTCGCTATCCATCAGCTGCCAGGGCAATACTCTGCCTGCGCTCAAATAGTTAATGGCCGTATGCTGGGGTAAATCATCAACGCTTTGTGGCTGGCCTTTCCTCAGCAGATACTCCGGTGCGGCGCACAGCACCATGCGGTGTTCGCCCAGCTTTCTGGCGACCAGCACGCTGCTGTCCTGTAGCGTGCCGTTACGCACCGCCATATCAAACCCTTCCTCCACCAGATCCACCACGCGGTCGCTGAATGACATTTCAAGCTCAAGCCCGGGGTGTTCCTGCGCCAGCGCGATCAGCAGCGGGGCGACGCACTGGCGACCAAACAGCACCGGCATGGCAACGCGCAGGCGGCCGCTGACCTGCTGTTTCCCTGTTTCAAGCAGCGATTCCGCACCCCGAATCTCCTCCAGCGCCCGCAAGCAGCGTTCATAAAAAAGGGCGCCGTTATCGGTCAGACTCTGGCTGCGGGTGGTGCGGTGAAAAAGACGCACCCCCAGCCGCTCCTCGAGGCGAGCGATGCTTTTTCCTACCGCCGAGCGTGACAAATGCAGACGAATGGCGGCCTGCGCGAAACTTCCCGCCTCAACGGCGGCCACAAAAACAGGAATATCCTTCAGCGTATCGGTCATAGATTGTATCTATTATGGCGTCAATGAAGAGAAAACTTATCGCCACTGGCGACGCTTAGTCAACGGTAGACTGTCGTTACTAAAGTTCAACTGATGGCAGGAGACAGACAATGACAGAGACAATGCAACGCTGGTCCATGGACGCCCTTGGGCGCGAGAGCCTCAAGCTCATAAAGGAACCCGTTCCACAGCCCGGCCCGGGTGAGATCCGCGTGCGGGTGAATGCCGTTGCGCTTAACTATCGCGATAAAATGGTTGTTGAAGGCACAATGCCGATCCCGCTTTCCTTCCCGTTTACCCCAGCGTCTGACATGGCGGGCGTGGTGGACAGCATTGGTGAAGGTGTTACGCGCTTCAAACCCGGCGCGCGGGCCATCTCAACCTTCTTCCCTGAGTGGATCGACGGTAAGCCGCAGGCGGACGCGCGCAATCTGCCCTATAAAACGTCCGGCGGATACTTCCAGGGTATGCTGGCCGAGTATGTGATTGTGAAGGAAGACGCGCTGGTGGCCTCTCCGGAGACCCTGGATGACGCCGAGGCCAGCACGCTGCCCTGCGCAGGACTTACCGCCTGGTTTGCGCTGGTGGAGCGCGGCCAGCTGCGCGCCGGGCAATCGGTGCTGGTGCAGGGCACGGGCGGCGTGGCGCTCTTTGCTTTGCAAATCGCAAAAGCGCACGGCGCAGAGGTGTTTGTCACCTCGGGAAGCGATGAAAAACTGGCGCAGGCCAAAAAACTGGGGGCTAATCAGGGCATCAACCGTCTGAAGGGCGACTGGGCTGAAAATACGCTGGCGCTCACGCAGGATCGCGGCATCGACCATATTATCGAAACCGTAGGGGGAGAGAACCTGAAGCATTCCCTGCGCGCCGTTGCCGTTCACGGGCGTATCTCCGTGATTGGCGTGCTGGCCGGGACAGAGATTACGCTCTCAGCTGGTGAACTGCTGCTGAAATCCCCCGTCATTCAGGGGATTGGCGTAGGCCACCGCCGGGCGCTGGAAGATTTCGTCCGCGCCGTGGATGTGATCGGGCTGAAACCTGTGATCGAACATCGCTACCGTTTTAACGAGCTTGGACAGGCGTTTGAACACCTCGATCGCGGCGCGTTTGGCAAAATCGTCCTTACCCGCGAGTAAGTCAGCGCTCCCCGGGATTTGCGTAAAAGGGGTATTTCTGTTGCGCAATGTAGCTCTATTTTTGTGGGCTTAATCGCGTTAGCATGAGGCAGCACTCATTTATCCCGGGGATCTCATGGCTATCAAACTCATTGCAATCGACATGGACGGCACGCTGCTGCTGCCAGACCACACCATCTCTCCAGCCGTTAAAAACGCGATCGCCGCTGCCCGCGAGAAGGGCGTGAATGTGGTCCTGACCACGGGCCGTCCGTATGCAGGCGTACACAGCTACCTTAAAGAGCTGCACATGAATCAGCCTGGTGACTACTGCATCACCTACAACGGTGCGCTGGTGCAGAAAGCCGCAGACGGCAGTACGGTGGCGCAAACCGCGCTGAACTATGATGACTACCTGTTCCTGGAAAAACTGTCCCGTGAAGTGGGGTCGCACTTCCACGCGCTGGATCGTAACACGCTGTACACCGCTAACCGCGACATCAGCTACTACACGGTGCATGAATCCTTTGTCGCGACGATCCCGCTGGTGTTCTGTGAAGCCGGGAAGATGGACCCGGCGACCCAGTTCCTGAAAGTGATGATGATCGACGAGCCGGAAATCCTGGATAAAGCCATCGCACGCATTCCGGCGGAGGTAAAAGAGAAGTACACCGTGCTAAAAAGTGCGCCGTACTTCCTCGAAATCCTCGATAAACGCGTCAATAAAGGCACAGGCGTAAAATCGCTTGCTGATGCGCTGGGTATCAAGCCGGAAGAGATCATGGCGCTGGGCGACCAGGAAAACGACATCGCGATGATTGAGTTCGCGGGCATGGGTGTGGCGATGGATAACGCCATTCCGTCGGTGAAAGAAGTGGCCAACTTCGTGACCAAATCCAACTTGGAAGACGGCGTTGCCCACGCGATCGAGAAGTTTGTGCTGCAGTAACGCTTATTTTTAATCATCAGCCTCGGTTATCAACCGGGGCTTTTTTTGCGCTGAATTTATTGAATTGTTCTTTTTGTGATCTGGATTGTAGTACAACATTAAATGATTGTACTACATTATCACCACGGCAAAGACGAACGCCCTCACGTTTGTACTGCAAAAGTGAGGTGAAATTCAGCGGTCGCGGTAAAGTAGTGATGGACATACAGAGCACAAGGACTCTCCATGACTCTCAATAAAACCGATCGCATCGTCATCACGCTGGGCACCCAGATTGTGGGGGGCAAATACGTTCCCGGTTCGCCGCTGCCAGCAGAGGCTGAACTGTGTGAGGAGTTTGAAACCTCGCGCAACATCATCCGGGAAGTGTTCCGCTCGCTGATGGCGAAACGGCTGATTGAAATGAAACGGTACCGCGGCGCGTTTGTTGCTCCGCGCAACCAGTGGAACTACCTCGATACCGACGTTCTGCAGTGGGTGCTGGAAAACGACTACGACCCACGGCTTATCGGTGCGATGAGCGAGGTACGAAACCTGGTTGAACCGGCCATCGCCCGCTGGGCGGCGGAGCGCGCAACGTCCGGCGATTTGGCGCAGATTGAGTCGGCTTTAAACGACATGATCGCCAATAACCAGAACCGGGAGGCGTTTAACGAGGCGGACATTCGCTACCACGAAGCGGTGCTGCAGTCGGTGCATAACCCGGTATTACAGCAGCTTAGCGTGGCGATCAGCTCGCTACAGCGAGCAGTATTTGAACGTACCTGGATGGGCGATGAGGCCAACATGCCGAAAACGCTCCAGGAACATAAAGCGCTGTTCGATGCGATACGGCATCAGGATGGCGATGCGGCAGAGCAGGCGGCACTTACCATGATCGCCAGCTCGACACGAAGGCTGAAGGAAATCACATGACATCTCGCTACATCGCAATTGACTGGGGATCGACCAATCTGCGTGCCTGGCTTTATAAGGGCGAGCAGTGCCTGGAGAGCAGGCAATCAGAAGCAGGCGTGACGCGCCTGAACGGTAAATCCCCCGAGGCGGTGTTAGCAGAGGTCACACAAAACTGGCGCGATAGCGCCACGCCGGTGGTCATGGCGGGTATGGTCGGCAGTAACGTAGGCTGGAAAGTTGCGCCTTATCTGCCGGTTCCCGCCCATTTCTCCGCTATTGGCGAGCAGTTAACGTCCGTTGGCGACAATATCTGGATTATTCCCGGTTTGTGTGTCTCTCGCGACGATAACCACAACGTGATGCGCGGCGAAGAGACGCAGCTGCTTGGCGCGCGCACGCTTTCTCCTTCTTCTGTCTACGTCATGCCCGGAACGCACTGCAAGTGGGTCCAGGCTGATGCTGAGCAAATCCACGATTTTCGCACCGTGATGACCGGCGAGCTGCACCATTTGCTGCTCAACCATTCACTGGTGGGAGCCGGTTTGCCGGAGCAAGAAGCCTCGTCAGAGGCGTTTGCTGCCGGGCTTGAACGTGGGTTCGCTTCCCCTGCCGTTTTGCCGCAGCTTTTTGAGGTTCGCGCCTCGCACGTGCTGGGAAATCTCCCGCGCGAACAGGTCAGCGAATTTCTCTCCGGCCTGCTGATTGGCGCAGAGGTCGCCAGCATGCGTGATTTCATCGCGCACGAGCAGGCCATTACCATTGTCGCCGGCGCATCGCTGACGTCGCGCTACGAGCAGGCGTTCCGCGCCGTTGGGCGTGATGTTGCAACGGTATCCGGCGACACGGCATTTCAGGCAGGAATAAGGAGCATCGCTCATGCAGTGGCAAACTGATCTTCCCCTTATCGCAATTTTGCGCGGCATCACGCCCGATGAGGCGTTAGCCCACGTCGGCGCGGTTATCGACGCCGGGTTCGACGCGGTGGAAATTCCGCTTAACTCTCCGGAGTGGGAAAAAAGCATTCCGGCCGTGGTGGAGGCCTTCGGCGATAAGGCGCTGATTGGCGCAGGCACCGTGCTGCACCCGGAGCAGGTGGATAAACTGGCGAAAATGGGCTGCAAGCTTATCGTCACGCCCAACATTCAGCCTGAGGTGATCCGCCGCGCGGTGGGTTACGGCATGACCGTCTGCCCGGGATGCGCCACCGCTACGGAAGCCTTTACTGCCCTGGATGCGGGCGCACAGTCGCTCAAAATTTTCCCGTCATCGGCTTTTGGACCGGACTACATCAAAGCGCTGAAGGCGGTATTGCCTGCCAGCGTGCCGGTCTTTGCCGTGGGCGGCGTAACGCCAGAAAACCTGGGCCAGTGGATGAGCGCGGGCTGTGTGGGCGCGGGGCTGGGCAGCGATCTGTATCGCGCCGGGCAGTCCGTGGAACGTACCGCACAGCAGGCGGCAGCATTTGTGAAAGCGTATCGAGAGGCAGTGAAATGAAAATAACCAAACTCACCACGTACCGTTTACCCCCGCGCTGGATGTTCCTGAAAATCGAAACCGATGAAGGGGTTGTGGGCTGGGGCGAACCGGTGATTGAAGGACGGGCGCGCACCGTAGAAGCGGCGGTGCACGAGCTGGGCGAGTACCTGATTGGTCAGGATCCAGCGCGCATTAACGACCTATGGCAGGTGATGTACCGCGCGGGTTTCTACCGCGGCGGCCCGATCCTGATGAGCGCTATCGCAGGCATCGACCAGGCGCTGTGGGATATCAAAGGCAAAGTGCTGAACGCGCCGGTCTGGCAGCTAATGGGCGGCCTGGTGCGCGACAAAATCAAAGCCTACAGCTGGGTGGGCGGCGACCGTCCTGCGGAGGTGATCGACGGCATCACCCAGCTGCGCAACATCGGCTTTGACACCTTCAAGCTCAACGGCTGCGAAGAGATGGGCGTTATCGATAACTCGCGTGCGGTCGATCGTGCCGTGAATACCGTGGCGCAAATCCGTGAAGCCTTCGGCAACGAGATTGAGTTTGGTCTGGATTTCCACGGCCGCGTCAGCGCGCCGATGGCCAAAGTGCTGATTAAAGAGCTGGAGCCGTATCGTCCGCTGTTTATCGAAGAGCCGGTGCTGGCCGAGCAGGCCGAGTACTATCCGAAACTGGCTGAACAGACCCACATTCCTATCGCGGCGGGTGAACGCATGTTCTCGCGCTTCGAGTTTAAACGCGTGCTTGAAGCGGGCGGCATTGCGATTCTGCAGCCGGATCTCTCCCACGCGGGCGGCATCACCGAATGCTACAAAATTGCCGGGATGGCCGAAGCTTACGATGTGGCGCTGGCGCCGCACTGCCCGCTCGGACCGATTGCGCTGGCTGCCTGTCTGCACGTCGACTTTGTTTCCCGCAACGCCGTGTTCCAGGAGCAGAGCATGGGCATTCACTATAACAAGGGCGCGGAACTGCTCGATTTTGTGAAAAACAAAGAAGACTTCAGCATGGAAGGCGGTTTCTTTAAACCGTTAACGAAGCCGGGCCTGGGCGTGGAAATTGATGAAGCCAAAGTCATTGAACTCAGTAAAAACGCGCCGGACTGGCGTAATCCGCTGTGGCGTCATGAGGACGGCAGCGTAGCCGAATGGTAAATGCGCGTCATACTTCGCGCTGGTGATGCGTTGGCTGCGTTTTCTTACCCCGGTCACATACTTTTGTATGCTCCCGGGGATGCGAAAACTTGCCGCCTTCCCCCAGCACGAATTATTTAGCGCATTCTGTTTACGTTTTTAATTAAAAAAACCAAATACACCCTCTGTAAATTACAGGGCATGGTGAGCGGCTTCGCTATGCCCAAAATCTGGAGACAGATTGCGATGGATATTCCAGTTACTGCTGCAAAAACCGGGCGTCGCCGCTACCTGACGCTAATCATGATCTTTATTACCGTGGTCATTTGCTATGTCGACCGCGCCAACCTTGCCGTGGCATCGGCTCATATTCAGGAAGAGTTTGGCATCACCAAAGCGGAAATGGGCTACGTCTTCTCGGCGTTTGCCTGGCTGTATACGCTCTGCCAGATCCCCGGCGGCTGGTTCCTTGACCGCGTGGGTTCACGTCTGACCTACTTTATCGCCATTTTCGGCTGGTCCGTGGCGACCCTGTTCCAGGGCTTCGCGACCGGGCTGATGTCGCTGATTGGCCTGCGCGCGATCACTGGGGTTTTCGAAGCGCCCGCGTTTCCTACCAACAACCGCATGGTGACCAGCTGGTTCCCGGAACATGAGCGTGCGTCTGCCGTCGGCTTTTACACCTCCGGGCAGTTCGTTGGCCTGGCGTTCCTGACGCCGCTACTGATCTGGATCCAGGAGCTGCTGAGCTGGCATTGGGTGTTCATCGTCACCGGCGGGATTGGCATTATCTGGTCGCTGATCTGGTTCAAGGTTTACCAACCGCCGCGTCTGACCAAAAGCATCACCAAAGCCGAACTGGACTACATCCGCGACGGCGGTGGCCTGGTGGATGGCGATGCGCCGGTGAAAAAAGAGGCGCGTCAGCCGCTGACCAAAGCGGACTGGAAGCTGGTCTTCCACCGTAAGCTGGTGGGCGTGTATCTGGGCCAGTTCGCGGTGACCTCCACGCTGTGGTTCTTCCTGACCTGGTTCCCGAACTACCTGACCCAGGAAAAGGGCATCACGGCGCTGAAAGCGGGCTTTATGACCACCGTGCCGTTCCTCGCGGCGTTTTTCGGCGTGCTGCTCTCCGGCTGGCTGGCCGATAAGCTGGTGAAAAAAGGCTACTCGCTGGGCGTGGCGCGTAAAACGCCGATTATCTGCGGGCTGCTGATCTCAACCTGCATCATGGGTGCCAACTACACCAACGATCCGGTGTGGATTATGACCCTGATGGCGGTGGCGTTCTTCGGAAACGGTTTCGCCTCTATCACCTGGTCGCTGGTGTCGTCTCTTGCGCCGATGCGGCTGATTGGCCTGACCGGCGGCGTGTTCAACTTTGTCGGCGGGCTGGGCGGGATCACCGTACCGCTGGTCATCGGCTACCTGGCGCAGGACTACGGCTTCGGCCCGGCGCTGGTCTACATCTCCGCCGTGGCGCTGATTGGCGCGCTCTCCTACATCCTGCTGGTGGGCGATGTGAAACGAGTAGGCTAATCCCTGCGGATGTTTTACCCTGATGCACTCACCGTGCATCAGGGTATCCTCATGAAACAAATCACCTTCACTTCCCGCCATCACCAGCTCACGAATATTAATACCTGGACGCCGGACAGCCAGTGGCTGGTCTACGACGTACGCCCGTCTGGTGCGTCATTTACCGGCGAAACCATTGAGCGGGTCAATGTCGCTACGGGTGAGGTGGAGGTGATCTATCGCGCCACTGACGGCGCGCATGTTGGCGTAGTGACCGTTCATCCCGCACAGGATAAATACGTCTTTATCCACGGCCCGAAAAACCCGGACGCAGACTGGCACTATGATTTTCATCATCGTCAGGGAGTCATTGCCTGTAACGGTCAGGTGAGCAATCTTGACGCGATGGATATCACTGCGCCCTACACCGCAGGCGCGCTGCGCGGCGGCAGCCATGTGCACGTCTTTAGCCCGAACGGGCAGCTCGTCAGCTTCACCTATAACGACCACGTGCTGCACGAGCGCGATCCGAAGCTCGATTTACGCAACGTCGGCGTGGCTGCGCCTTTCGGCCCGGTGAACCCGCAGGGGAATCATCCGCGTGAATATCCGGGAACCTTCTGGAGCGTGCTGGTCAGCCGCACCACGCCTAACCCGCAGCCGGGCAGCGATGAGATCAACCGCGCCTACGAAGAGGGCTGGGTAGGCAACGACAGGCTGGCGTTTATCGGCGACACGCTGTCTGAAAAGGGCGAAAAAGTACCCGAGCTGTTTATTGTCGCGTTACCGCAGGACGAGCAGGGCTGGAAACGAGCGGGTGATGCGCCGCTGCAGGGAACGCCAGAGACTCTGCCAGCGCCACCTGCCGGGGTGATGCAGCGTCGATTGACCTTCACTCATCAGAACCGTTATCCGGGGCTGGTGAACGTGCCGCGCCACTGGGTACGCAGTAATCCGCAGGGGACGCAGATTGCGTTTCTGATGCGTGATGATAACGGCATTGTGCAGCTGTGGCTGATCTCACCCGAGGGCGGCGAGCCACGCCAGTTAACCCATACGGAGAACGGGATTCAGTCTGCATTCAACTGGCACCCTTCCGGGAACATGCTGGGATGTGTGCTTGAAAACCGGATCGCCTGCTGCGACGCGCAGACCGGAGAGGTGACGTTTTTGACGTCCGATCGCGGCAATCCACCGTCTGCGGATGCGGTTGTGTTCTCGCCTGACGGGCGCTCTATCGCCTGGATGGAAGAGACGGACGGTTTCCGCCAGCTGTGGCTAACGGAAACCGCTGAGGACTAACGCGGGGGCATTGCAGCGGGCGGGATGACGGCGTTGGTCGCCAGATTTTCCTGCTCGCTTTTCTCAACGCGTGAGCGCACGGAACTGTCCGTGCGGAACATGTCCCACGGGAGTAGCAGCGTATCGGCGACTGCCGTGAAAGGCATATCCAGGATAACCAGAGATTTGGTTCCCCAGTTTGTGTCGTCATCGGAAATCATGGCCGCACTGGCGCGCGTCCCCGGATATGTTCCTTCTTTACCGCCGGTGTGAGACATCACGCTCGAGCACCCGCAAAGTAATATCACCCCGCTGAACGCTGTCAGCTTTATCAGAACATTTTTCATCATCACTCAGTCATCGTTAATAACACTGCATCGACCTGCAACTCAGGGTTATAGCGAGCCTTACCCTAAATGAATAGCCCGAAAACCCCGCACTGTGGCAGCCATCGCAATTTAACTCTTTGTGCTGTTGTCCCAGTCTAAGCGACAACCCGCAAAGTGCAAAAAAATCTCACATAAACACGCTTGAAAAGCCCGTATCCAGACCCATTTTAAGAATGTGCCCCGATAACGAACTCGCCTGATGGGTGTTCGGGGGCACAAAGGCCTGTCCATGGTGGAAGGCTACAATTTCTCGCTGATCTCAGGAGTTTTATTTATGCGTAACTTCGATCTTTCTCCGCTATACCGTTCTGCAATTGGTTTTGACCGCCTGTTTAACCATTTAGAAAATAACCAAAGCCAGAGCAACGGCTACCCTCCATACAATGTTGAGCTGGTTGACGAAAACCACTACCGCATCGCCATTGCCGTCGCCGGTTTTGCAGAAAACGAACTGGAGATCACCGCGCAGGACAACCTGCTGGTGGTGAAAGGTTCCCATGCGGCCGAGCAGAAAGAACGTACCTACCTCTATCAGGGCATCGCCGAGCGCAACTTTGAACGCAAGTTCCAGTTAGCCGAGAACATTCACGTTAAAGGCGCGAACCTGGTCAACGGCCTGCTGTTTATCGAACTGGAACGTGTGATTCCGGAAGAGAAAAAACCGCGCCGTATCGAAATTAACTAATTACGCGGGTCGCGTGAGCGGCCCACCCAGAATTGCTTGCCGTAACGGGAGCATATGCGAATCCATCAGGATTTGCAGGAACAACTGCGCACAAAATTAAACTGTGCCGAACTCGCTTCTCAGAAGGAGATTTAGTATGCGTAACTACGATTTATCCCCCCTACTGCGTCAGTGGATTGGTTTTGACAAACTGGCTAATGCCCTGCAAAGCACCACCGAGCAACAGACGTTTCCGCCGTACAACATCGAAAAAAGCGACGATAACCACTATCGCATCACCCTTGCGCTGGCCGGTTTCCGCCAGGACGATCTGGATATCCAGCTTGAAGGCACGCGCCTGACCGTTAAAGGGTCGCCGGAACAACAAGAGACCGAGACCAAATGGCTGCATCAGGGGCTGGTTAATCAGCCGTTTAGCCTGAGCTTTACCCTGGCAGACCATATGGAAGTGTCCGGCGCGACGTTTACCAACGGGCTGCTGCATATCGACCTGCTCCGCAACGTGCCGGAAGCCATCGCGCCGCAGCGTATCGCCATTAGCGAGCGTCCGGCATTGAATAGCTAATAGTGTGCGGGCTGATGCCCTCACCCCAGCCCTCTCCCAAAGGGAGAGGGTGAAAAGATAAAGCCCTGCCCCGGCAGGGCTTTTTTGTGCGCCATCGCCCATACAATCGCATCCGGCTCTGAGAGAATCCTTAGCATAACTAAGGTTATGCACAGGAAGTGGATCATGAGTGATATCGCGTTAACCGTCAGCGTGTTGGCCCTGGTCGCTGTTGTTGGCCTGTGGATAGGGAATATCAAAATCCGTGGCGTCGGGTTTGGGATAGGCGGGGTACTGTTTGGCGGCATATTTGTCGGGCACTTTGCCGACCAGCTCGGGCTGGTCCTCAGCGCCGAAATGCTCCACTTTACTCAGGAGTTCGGCCTGATCCTCTTCGTTTATACCATCGGTATTCAGGTCGGGCCGGGCTTTTTTGCTTCACTTCGGGTCTCAGGACTACGGCTCAACCTGTTTGCCCTCGGCATTGTGGTGATGGGCGGGCTGGTCACCGCAATCCTGCACAAAATCTTCGATATCCCGCTGCCCGTGGTGTTGGGCATTTTCTCCGGGGCGGTTACCAACACGCCAGCGCTCGGCGCGGGCCAGCAAATCCTGCGCGATTTGGGTATCGAACCTGGCATTGTCGACCAGATGGGGATGAGCTACGCCATGGCTTATCCGTTTGGCATTTGCGGCATTCTGCTCTCCATGTGGCTGGTACGCGTCCTGTTTCGCGTCAACGTTGAAAAAGAGGCGATGGATCATGAAACCACACTCACCAACGGCCATATGCCGATCAAAACCATCAATATTCGCGTCGATAACCCCAACCTGAACAATATGGCGATTCAGGACGTGCCGATCCTCAATAGCGCCAACATCATCTGCTCCCGCCTCAAGCGTGACGATATGCTGATGGTGCCCGCGCCCGGCACCGTCATTCAGCAGGGCGATCTGCTGCACCTGGTCGGTCAGCCCGGCGATTTAAACAACGCCCGTCTGGTGATTGGGCAGGAAGTGGATACCTCGCTCTCAACCCGCGGCACCGATATGCGCGTCGAGCGCGTTGTCGTGACCAATGAAAAGGTTTTGGGCAAGAAAATACGCGATCTGCAGGTCAAAGAGCGCTATGACGTAGTGATCTCCCGCCTTAACCGTGCGGGTGTCGAACTGGTTGCCAGCCAGGACGCCAGCCTCCAGTTCGGGGATATCCTCAACCTGGTCGGCCGCCCGTCGTCCATCGACGCCGTGGCGGATATGGTGGGTAACGCCCAGCAAAAACTGCAGCAGGTGCAGATGCTGCCGGTGTTTATCGGTATCGGGCTCGGCGTGCTGCTCGGCTCTATTCCTGTGTACGTGCCGGGCTTTCCGGTGGCGCTCAAGCTGGGTCTGGCGGGCGGGCCGCTGATTATGGCGCTGATCCTAGGGCGTATCGGCTGTATCGGGAAGCTCTACTGGTTTATGCCGCCGAGCGCCAACCTGGCGCTGCGCGAACTGGGCATCGTGTTGTTCCTGGCGGTGGTCGGCCTGAAATCAGGGGGAGATTTTGTCGATACCCTGGTCAAGGGTGAAGGGATGAGCTGGGTCGGCTACGGCATATTCATCACGGCGATCCCGCTGCTGACGGTGGGAATACTGGCGCGGATGTTCGCCAAAATGAACTACCTGACGCTGTGCGGGATGCTGGCGGGCTCCATGACCGATCCGCCCGCGCTGGCCTTTGCCAACAACCTGCACGCCACCAGCGGCGCGGCCGCGCTCTCCTATGCCACCGTCTATCCGCTGGTGATGTTCCTGCGTATCATCACCCCGCAGCTACTGGCGGTGCTGTTCTGGGGGATGGGTTAGCAGGTCGTCCGGGTGGATGCGCCGCAGATGGTAGTCCACCTGGTAATCACTGGTATTACGGAACATCACGGAATAATTAAGGAACTCGCCGCTGTCGCTGTAGGAGAGAGAGGTAATGCGCAGCAGCGGCGTCTGTTCCGGCAGGTTCATATAACCGGCCAGCGTTTTATCTGCCAGCACCGGCGTCAGGCTCTCATAGTTGCCGCTGATGGTGATCCCACACTCCTTCTCGATGTAATCAAACTTAGACCCCTCAAGATGCGCCAGCGAGAGGTTGCGAAACAGCTTCACCGGCATAAAGCTGTCCTCCAGCATCAGCGGCTTCCCGTCCACGTAGCGCACCCGCCGGGAAAAATAGATCCGCTCATCCACCTGAATCCGCAGCTGGCTGGCGATGGCGGGTGGGGCGGGCATCACTTCGAACTGCAGCACCTTGCTCTGCACCTCTTTTCCCTGCTGACGCAGCACCTCCACCAGCCCGGTCAGGTTGGTGGTTTCGTGGTGAACGTCTTTGCGTGAGACAAAGGTTCCACTGCCGTGCCGTCGCTCAACCAGACCCCAGTTCACCAGCAGATCCAGCGCCTTGCGGATGGTCATTCGCGCCACGCCAAACTCCTGCGCCAGCGCTTTTTCGCCGGGCAGCGGACTGCCGATGTTGTAGTCCGATGAATTCAGCCGCAGCCGCAATCTGTCGGCGATAGATTTGTAGATCACCAGTAGACCTCTCTGCCCATATTAGCGCGTGGATTGCGTCCTGACATGTCCATGTTTACCGCTAAAAGTAGACCTGATTGGTCAAAATAAAACCATGAATGCGATCACGAATCGCAGCGGCACGCCATGTTCGCGCATCAGTAAGTTCTTATGCTCACCTCAGGCCAGCAAAAAACCATAAAGGCCTCTACCCCTACAGGTTGTTTCATGAGGATTTAAAAATGCTCAGTCAAATACAACGTTTTGGCGGTGCCATGTTTACCCCGGTGTTGCTGTTTCCGTTCGCCGGGATCGTGGTCGGAATCGCCATCATGCTTCGCAACCCGCTGTTTGTCGGCGAAGCCTTAACCGCCCCCGATCATCTTTTCGCGCAGATCGTTCACATCATTGAAGAGGGCGGCTGGGCGGTGTTTCGCAATATGCCGCTGATTTTTGCCGTCGGCCTGCCGATTGGCCTGGCGAAGCAGGCGCAGGGCCGCGCCTGTCTGGCGGTGCTGATTAGCTTCCTGACCTGGAACTACTTCATTAACGCGATGGGGATGACCTGGGGCCACTTCTTTGGCGTCGACTTCTCCGCCGAACCGACGGCGGGTAGCGGGCTGGCGATGATTGCCGGGATCAAAACGCTCGATACCAGCATCATCGGCGCCATTGTGATTTCAGGCATCGTCACCGCCATCCATAACCGCTACTTCGACAAGCCGCTGCCGGTGTTTCTGGGGATTTTCCAGGGCAGCTCCTTCGTCGTTATCCTCGCGTTCTTCGTCATGATCCCCTGTGCCTGGCTGACGCTGCTGGGCTGGCCGAAAGTGCAGATGGGCATCGAGTCCCTGCAGGCGTTCCTGCGCTCTGCCGGCGCGCTGGGCGTGTGGGTGTATACCTTCCTGGAACGCATTCTGATCCCAACCGGATTGCACCACTTCGTCTACGGTCCGTTTATCTTCGGCCCGGCGGCGGTGGAAGGCGGTATCCAGGTCTACTGGGCGCAGCACCTGCAGGCGTTCAGCCAAAGCACCCTGCCGCTGAAAACCCTCTTCCCGGAAGGCGGGTTCGCGCTGCACGGCAACTCAAAAGTGTTTGGCTCGGTGGGGATTGCCTTCGCTATCTGGTACACCGCGTCGCCGGAAAACCGCGTCAAGGTGGCGGGCCTGCTGGTCCCGGCTACGCTCACCGCCGTGCTGGTGGGCATTACTGAACCCCTCGAATTCACCTTCCTGTTTATCTCACCGCTGCTGTTTGCCGTGCACGCCGTGCTGGCAGCCACCATGGCAACGGTGATGTACGCCTTCGGCGTGGTCGGGAACATGGGCGGCGGCCTGCTGGACCAGTTCCTGCCGCAAAACTGGATCCCGATGTTCCATAACCACGCCTCGACGGTATTCACTCAGATCGGCATCGGCGTCTGCTTCACTGGGATCTACTTCGTGGTCTTCAAAACGCTGATCGAACGTCTGAACCTGAAAACGCCGGGCCGGGAAGAGAGCGAAATCAAACTCTACAGCAAGGCCGACTATAAGGCAGCGCGCGGGCAAACTACCGCCCCGGCGGCGGCCAGCCAGCAGGTCGGGCAGGCTGCCGGGTTCCTTCAGGCGCTCGGCGGCGCGGCCAACATCGAAAGCATCAACAACTGCGCCACCCGCTTGCGTATCGCCCTGGTCGATATGGCGAAAACCCAAAGCGATGACGTCTTCAAAGCCCTCGGCGCCCACGGCGTGGTGCGACGCGGCAACGGCATTCAGGTGATTGTCGGCCTGCACGTTCCTCAGGTGCGCGACCAGCTGGAATCGCTGATGAAAACTCCTTTAACAAATGAACAAACCACCCTGACAGAGGCTATATCATGAAAAAATTCTCAGTTGTCATTGCAGGCGGCGGCAGCACCTTTACGCCTGGTATCGTCCTGATGCTGTTAGCCAACCGTGACCGTTTCCCGCTGCGCGCCCTGAAGTTCTATGACAACGACGGCGCGCGTCAGGAGACCATCGCCGAAGCGTGCAAAATTATCCTCAAAGAGCAGGCTCCGGAGATAGAGTTCAGCTACACCACCGATCCGAAAGCGGCGTTTAGCGATGTGGATTTCGTGATGGCGCATATCCGCGTGGGCAAATACCCGATGCGCGAAAAAGATGAAAAAATCCCGCTGCGCCACGGCGTGCTGGGCCAGGAGACCTGCGGACCGGGCGGGATTTCCTACGGCATGCGCTCTATCGGCGGCGTGCTGGAGCTGGTGGATTATATGGAGCAGTACTCCCCGAATGCGTGGATGCTGAACTACTCCAACCCGGCGGCGATTGTCGCGGAAGCCACGCGCCGCCTGCGTCCGAATGCTAAAATCCTCAACATCTGCGATATGCCGATTGGCATTGAAGGGCGCATGGCGCAGATTGTCGGCCTGAAGGACCGCAAAGAGATGCGCGTGCGCTACTACGGCCTGAACCACTTCGGCTGGTGGACGTCGATTGAAGATCTCAACGGCAACGATCTGATGCCGAAACTGCGCGAATACGTGGCGAAAAACGGCTATGTTCCGCCTTCGGAAGATGCGCATACCGAAGCGAGCTGGAACGATACCTTTGCCAAAGCCAGAGATGTGCAGGCGCTGGATCCGGACACCATGCCGAACACCTACCTGAAGTATTACCTGTTCCCGGACTACGTGGTCGCGCACTCCAACCCGGAACGCACCCGCGCCAATGAGGTCATGGATCACCGCGAGAAGCACGTGTTCAGCGCCTGTCGGGCGATTATCGAAGCCGGTAACTCCGCCGCCGGTGAGCTGGAAATCGACGAACATGCGTCGTACATCGTCGATCTGGCAACCGCGATTGCCTTTAATACCCAGGAGCGGATGCTGCTGATTGTGCCAAACAACGGAGCTATCCATAACTTTGATGCCGACGCGATGGTGGAGATCCCGTGCCTGGTAGGCCATAACGGATCGGAACCGCTCACGGTGGGCGATATTCCACACTTCCAGAAAGGGCTGATGAGCCAGCAGGTGGCGGTGGAAAAACTGGTGGTGGATGCCTGGGAGCACCGCTCGTACCAGAAACTCTGGCAGGCTATCACCCTGTCGAAAACCGTGCCGAGCGCGTCCGTCGCGAAAGCGATTCTGGATGATCTGATCGAGGCCAACAAAGCGTACTGGCCAGAGCTGCATTAATCGTCCTGACCGGCATCGCCCGATGCCGGTCTCCTTGTCCTTGTCGATTTACGCTATGCTGAAGCCTGCCCGTAGCACGACAAGGAACCTTCATGAAAATTTCCCGCCTCGGCGAAGCGCCGGACTACCGCTTCTCTCTGGCTAATGAACGCACGTTTTTAGCGTGGATCCGCACCGCGCTGGGCTTTCTGGCCGCCGGTGTCGGCCTCGATCAGCTTGCTCCCGAGTTTGCCACCCCATTAATTCGTGAAGTGCTGGCGCTGCTGCTGTGCCTGTTCGCGGGCGTGCTGGCGATTTACGGCTACCTGCGCTGGCTGCGCAATGAGAAGGCGATGCGTCTGAAGCAGGATCTGCCCTATACGCGCGGGCTGCTGATTATCAGCACGATTCTGCTGACGGTGGCGGGCGTGGTAATGGTACTGGTGTTCTATGGCGGATAGCCGCAAAGCGCGACGCGAAGCGGACCCCGGCCTGCAGCCGGAGCGGACGTCACTGGCCTGGCTGCGCACGCTGCTGGGGTATGGCGCGCTGATCGCCCTGGCGATTAAGCACAACTGGCACCGCACGGGGGTGCCATTCTGGGTTTCGCTGGTCGTGCTGGCGCTGGTGGCGATTATTTTATGGCGCTATACCCGCAGCCGTAACCTGATGGACGTGGCGCAGGACGATTTTGTGCAGCCGAAGGCGGTGCGGGATAAGTTCCTCATCGCCCTGGCCGTGCTGTCTCTGTCTTTACTCTTTGCAGTTACTCACATTCAGCAAATTGTGAGCTTATAAGCCCGGTGGCGGCTGCGCCTTACCGGGCCTACAACTGACGCGAACCGTAGGCCGGGTAAGGCGCAGCCGCCACCCGGCATAATTACTTCCCTTTCGCCAGATACTTCGCCATCTCGTCTTCCGGCACCATGCCGCCGCCGGTCGCCCACACCAGCTGAGTGACGCTGGCATCCGAATGAACGCGCACCGGTCCGGCCATGCCCGCAAGCGCGGACGGTTCCAGACGGATCCCTTCCTCCTGCGCCAGCCAGCCGAGCATGTCGTACATACTCTGATCGGAGAGGGTGTAGAACCCGTCAAGCAGGCGCTCCATCGCGCGGCCCACGAAGCCCGACGCGCGTCCTACTGCCAGCCCATCCGCTGCCGTGACGTTATCAATGCCCAGATCCTGCACGGCAATCTCATCGTGCAGGCCGGTGTAGACGCCCAGCAGCATGCACGGAGAGTGCGTAGGCTCCGCAAAGAAGCAGTGCACGTTATCCCCAAAGGCCAGCTTCAGGCCAAACGCCACGCCGCCCGGGCCACCACCGACGCCGCACGGCAGATAGACGTACAGGGGATGATCCGCATCCACCACCCGGCCCTGCTCGGCAAACTGCGCCTTCAGCCGCTCGCCTGCCACCGCGTAGCCCAGGAACAGGGTGCGCGAGTTTTCATCGTCGATAAAGAAGCAGTTCGGATCGCTTTCCGCCGCTTTGCGTCCCTGCTCTACCGCCACGCCGTAATCCTGCTCATATTCCACGACGATGACGCCGTGGCTGCGCAGTTTGGCTTTCTTCCACTCGCGGGCGTCGGCGGACATATGTACCGTCACCTTAAAGCCGATGCGTGCGCTCATAATGCCGATGGACATCCCGAGGTTGCCGGTTGAGCCCACGGCGATGCTGTACTGGCTGAAGAAGTCCTTAAAGCGCGGCTCCAGCAGAACGCTGTAGTCGTCCTCAGTGCTCAGCAACCCGGCTTCCAGCGCCAGTGTCTCCGCGTGGGTCAGCACCTCATAGATGCCGCCGCGCGCTTTGATCGAGCCGGAAATCGGCAGATGGCTGTCTTTTTTCAGCAGCAGCGTGCCGGGAATGCGTGTAGACAATTCCTGCTCCAGCCGCTTTTGCATCGCCGGAATGGCGACCAGGTCGGATTCGATAATTCCGCCCGTTGCCGCCGTTTCCGGGAAGGCTTTCGCCAGGTACGGCGCGAAGCGTTTCAGGCGAGCGTGGGCGTCGTCCACGTCGGCTTTGGTCAGCCCGACGTACGGCAACCCTTCCGCCAGCGTCGTGGTGCGCGGGTTAAGCCAGGTGGTTTCTTTCAGGGCAATCAGATCCTCAACCAGAGGAAACTGTGCGGTTAACGTGGTGATAGTTGCGTTTTCCATAATACGTCTCTTCGCGCTCAGATAATGAAGGAAAGCAGGAATGTGCCGCCAAGTGCAAGCACCGAGGCGATAAAGGTCGCCGTCGTATAGTATTTGAAGGTCTCATTCAGGGTCGCGCCGCAGTATTGCTTCACCAGCCAGAAGAGGGAATCGGTCACGATCGTGCAGCCAATGGCGCCGGAACCGATGGCAATGGTGATGATCTCCGGGCTGACGTTCGGGTAGAGCGGCAGCATCGGCGCGACGATCGCCGTGGCACCCATCATTGCCACCGTCGCGGAGCCGACGGCGGCATGCAGCACCAGCGCCACCAGCCAGGCGAGCAGGATAGGATGCATGTGCAGGTTCGAGAGAATATGCGCCAGCGAGTCCGCCAGTCCGCTGGTTTTCAGGATGGCGTTAAACGCGCCACCCGCGCCGATAATCAGCAAAATGTTGGCGATAGAGCCGAAGCCGTGCTCGGTGTGCGTCAGCATCGTGCCCATGCCCATATGCTGGCGGATCCCCAGCAGGTAGTAGGCGACAAACACGGCGATAAACATCGCGGTGATGGGGTTGCCGATAAACTCCAGCAGCGTATACAGCGTGCCTTCTTTGGCCATATTCAGCTCGGCGATGGTTTTCACCAGCATCAGCGCAATCGGCAGCAGCACCGTGAACAGCGTGGCGCCCAGCGACGGCAGGGTGTGCTCTTCACGCACCTTCAGGTCTGAAAATTCCGCCGGAACCGGTTTAAACGGCAGACGATTGCCGAGCAGTTTCAGGAACAGCGGGCCGCCGACCAGCGAGGCCATCAGGCCTACCATCAGACCGTAGACAATCACCGTTCCGACGTCTGCACCTAGTTTGTTGGTGACAAACAGCGCCGCCGGATGCGGCGGCACCACGCAGTGCACCGCCATCAGTGCGGTGCAGAGCGGAATGGCCAGCTTGAGCAGCGACGTGTGGGTCTTTTTGGCGATGGAAAACGCCAGCGGGATCAACAGTACCACGCCCACTTCCACGAACAGGGTAATGCCGCAGATAAGGCCCACCAGCACCATAATCACGTCAGCTGACAGCCAGCGGCAGCGCTGCAGTGCGATCCCGATGCGCTCGGCCGCGCCGGAGACTTCCATCATTTTGCCGAGAATGGTGCCCAGGCCAATCACCGCCGCCAGGAAGCCCAGCGTACCGCCAATCCCGCTCTCGATGGCATTCACCATATCCAGCGGGCTCATCCCCATCATCGCGCCGACGAAAAAACTCGCCAGCAGCAGCGCGAGGAACGGGTGAAACTTCAGTTTTACGATGGTTAAAACAATCAACACAATGCTGACCAGCAGCGTTGCCACAACCCAGACCTGCGATCCCATATCTCACCTCACCCTTATGTCATCTGTGGGTATTGGACGAAAAAACGGCGTAGGCTGACAAACGATATAAATTGGCGTTCAGGTGAGCCAGATTGGATCAACTAAGTGACTGCGCTCTAAAAAGTGCACTTAATTCGTATTAGGTTCACATAAATTCACCCTTGAGCGGTATGCTGAGCGCAGAAACCACGCGCGAGAATTGTGATGACCGATGCAAATGAAGCCAGAAACCGGCTGTTAAACGGCTGGCAGCTGTCGAAAATGTACACCTTTGAAGTGGCCGCCCGGCATGAGTCCTTCGCGCTGGCGGCGGAGGAGCTGTCGCTCAGCCCCAGCGCGGTGAGCCACCGCATCAACCTGCTGGAAGAGGAGCTGGGCATTCAGCTGTTTGTCCGCTCGCACCGGAAAGTCGAGCTGACGCAGGAAGGTAAGCGCGTTTACTGGACGCTAAAATCGTCCCTCGACACCCTGAATCAGGAGATCCTGGATATCAAAAACCAGGCGCTCTCCGGCACGCTGACAGTCTACTCGCGCCCGTCGATTGCCCAGTGCTGGCTGGTGCCCATGCTGGGAGACTTTACCCGCCGCTATCCGTCGATTTCACTCACCATCCTGACCGGCAATGATTACGTTAATATGCAGCGAACGGGCGTCGATCTGGCGCTCTATTTCGACGATTCGCCGCCAAACCACCTCTCTCATCACTTCCTGATGGACGAGGAGATTTTGCCTGTCTGCTCGCCGCAGTATGCCCGCGAGCATGAATTGTTGAAAAACCCTGATAACCTCAGCCACTGCACGCTGCTGCACGACCGTCAGGCATGGAGCAACGATTCCGGTACGGATGAGTGGCTGAGCTGGGCGCAGCACTTTGCGGTGAATATGCCGCCATCGTCGGGTATCGGTTTCGATCGTTCCGACTTAGCGATTATTGCGGCCATCAACCACGTAGGCGTTGCAATGGGCAGAAAGCGGCTGGTGCAGAAACGGCTCGAACGGGGCGAGCTTATCGCCCCGTTTGGCGAAAAGACCCTCAAGTGCCATCAGCATTACTATATCTCGACGCTTTCTGGCCGTCAGTGGCCGAAAATAGACGCCTTTATCGGCTGGCTTCGAGAGCTGGCAGGTTGAAGAATTATTACGCTTTCGCTCTACACCAAATGTGAAAAAGCGTGCTAAATACAGGTAATGCTTTCGATTTATCCAGGGTAAACCGTGTTAAAGCCTTTTATTGCCACTGTGTTGCTGATCTCTTCCTGCTGGGCGATTGCCGCTGAGCCGCCGCTGACGGCTGCCCATTATGCGCAGCAGCTGGGCGTCGGAATGGATGTGGACTGGGCGCGCACCGAGCGCGGCATACGCGAATTCGACCCGCTGGTGGTACGGGATTTTCGTGCAAAAGGCATTACCCACGTGCGCATCCGCGTGGCCGATGAGCCGACGGAAGCGAGGCTGATCCACCTGCGCAAGCTGGTAGAAGCCTGCAAGCAGTATGGCGTGATCCCGATAGTCGCTTATCAGGCTGATGAATATAAAAACGACCCAAAAGCCGATAACGAGAAAGAGGCGATCAACTGGTGGATTGCCGTGGCACACTATTTCGGTCAGAGCTACCCGCTGCTGGGTTTTGATCTCATTTATGAGCCCGCCGACAAGCTTAACCACAACCTCACGTCGCTAAACCGCGTGTATGAAAAAACCATTAAAGCGATCCACGATATTGACCCGCAGCGCATGATATTTATTGCGCCACGCCAGCGCGCCGCGCCGGAGGATTTATCCAGCCTGAAGCTGCCTGCGCACAGTCAAAACTACCTGCTGGCGGAGTGGCATATTTTCCCGTGGGGGCCGCTGAAAAATAGCGGTAAATACCCGTGGACGTCCGGCACGGCGGCGGAGAAAGCGGCTATCCATAACCGCATCAATACCGCGCTGCGCTGGCAGCAAAAAACCGGGCACGTCAGCTGGGTCGGGGGCTGGGGCGTGGGGGAGTCAAACCACCTCACGCCAACCGCTTCGCAGCTGGCCTTCGCCACCTTTATGGCCTGCGAGCTGCAAAAGGCGAAAATCCCGTATGCGTTGAACGCGGATTTCCAGTTTTACGACGGGGAAGAGGGCGCCTGGCGGCCTGCGCCAGAGCCGTTACTACAGGCGATGATTGCGCCCGTCTGTGAAAAGCCCGGCGAGAAGCCGGGCCATCATGCGGTTAAACCGGCTGCTCGTGATGCGGGACACGCGACGCCAGCGGCAGCCAGCACAGTAAAATCAGCAGCCCCATCAGCGTCATCAACAAACCCAAACTAGCCTGCCCGGTCTGCGGCATCATGGCCGAGAGCCAGGCCAGCGCGCCGGAACCGATGTTCTGCAAACCGCCCACCAGCGCGCCCGCTGTACCTGCAAGGAACGGGAACGGCTCCATCGCGCCGCTGGTGGCGAGCGGGAACAGCATGCCTGCGCCGAAGAAGAATAGCGCAGCCGGGATGAGCAGCGTCCAGACCGTCATCACGCCAAACAGCCCCGGGATCCACATCATCAGACCCGCCAGCAGGCAGCTGAGCACCGACTGCCACATCAGGGTTGAGAAGCGTTTGTTCGGGCGTCCGGCAAACCACGCGCCGAAGAATGCCGCCGGGATCGGCAGAATAAACAGAATACTCACGACCATGCTGCTCAGGCCCAGCCCCGCGCCCAGCAGCACGCCGGAGCAGGCTTCAAACACCGCGATACCCGCCAGGCCGCCGATCAGCATCAGCAGGTAGCAGGTGAACGACCCGTTACCGAACAGCGTTTTGTAGCTGGTGATGAGCTTCGTGCGCGGCGCGTCCTGCGGGCGCGTTTCCGGCATCCAGCGCGCCATGCTGAAGGTGACAATCACGCAGAGCACCAGCAGGAAGGCGTAGCAGGCGCGCCAGGACCACATCGTGTCCAGCAGGCCGCCAATCAGCGGGGCCAGCAGCGGGCTCACCAGAATGCCCATGTTCAACAGGCTGTTGGCATGACGGAGCTGGGTGCCCTGATACATATCGCGCGGTAAGGTTCGCGCCATCACCCCGCCGACGCCGGTTCCGACACCCTGCAGGGCGCTTGCGGCAATCAGCACGGTCAGGCTGTGCGTGGTAATGGCAATCACCGTCGCCACCATGAAAATGCTCATGCCCACCAGGATCACTGGGCGGCGCCCGACGCGGTCGGACAGCGGACCGTAAAAGAGTTGCGAAACGCCATAGGTCAGCAGGTACGCTGCCATCACGCTCTGCACTGCGCCCTCGCGGACGTTAAGTTCCTTTGCCATGTCGGCAATCGCCGGAATGTAGATGGTTTGCGCCATCTGACCGACGGCCACCAGTAACACCAGCATCAACAATAAGTTAACGTTCCTTTGTTTTTTCATGTCGCTGAATACTTTTGCCAAAAGAGAAAAATGAAGAATAAGTGACTGCGCATTCCCATAAATGCGCGAAGAATCTACCACAGTGAGATAACAATTTAAGCATTGTCGTGGTGAATGAAAAAACCGGGAAAGGCAGGATTTGTAAACAAGAACGGCAACTAATGTTGCCAGTGATTTACGCCAGGCGCAGCAGAATGGCGCCGCCAGCAATACCCAGTGCCGCTACAATGCGCAGTCCCGCAACCTTCTCTTTTAAAAGGATAAACGCGATCAGTGCCCCAAAGAGTATGGAGGTTTCACGCAGCGCCGCGACCACCGCCAGCGGGGCCTGCGTCATTGCCCAAAGCGCCAGACCGTAAGATCCCATGGTGCCAACACCGCCGAGTAATCCCTTTTTCCAGTGCAGGCGCAGGTAGCCGGACGCCTCGCGCCGACGCGCCACCATCGCCCAGCTTAGCAGGCAGAAACCGTTCATAAAGAAGGTCCACAGCGTATAGCCCAGCGCGGTGTCGGAAAGTCGCACGCCGGTACCGTCCACCAGCGTGTAGCCTGCGATGAAACAGGCGTTCAGCAGCGCCAGCCAGATCCCTTTGCGTGACTGCATACGGCCATGCATCGCCATAATGAGAATCGACAGGCAGATCACGCCAATGCCGGACCAGGCGAGCCAGGAGAGGCTATCGCCGAGCGCCAGCACGCTGATCAGCGCCACCAGCAGCGGGGCGGTGCCGCGCATCAGCGGATAGGTCTGGCTCATGTCAGAGACCTGATAGGTCTTCGCTACCAGCACGGTGTACACCACCTGTAAGGCACAGGAGACAATCAAAAACGGCCAGCTGGCAGCAGATGGCTGTGGAAAAAACGGCAGTAAGACCAGAGCGATAACCGTGGCGGAGCCGCTGACGCTTATTGCGGAATAGAGCTTGTCCGTTCCGGCCTTAACGATGGCGTTCCAGCTGGCATGCAGCAGCGCGGCGAAGAGCAAAATGCAGAATACGGTGAGGGTCATGGCGTATTGGGTGATGAATTGTCACTCAACTGTAACATTCACATCTAGATGCTGCCAGCCGGTTACACCGCACAAAAAAGGCGGTGCGTCACCCGTGGTTCGTCTGAGACCATCGTAAAACCCGCCTGGCGATAGAAGCCGTACGCGGCGTCCGGCGCATGGGTATTGAGAAAATCAAACCAGATGCTGGCATCGGCCATGACAACGGTCAAAAGCTGTTTGCCAATGCCCAACCCACGGCACTTCTCGCTGACGTAGAGATGGCGAATACGTCCGGCGCGCGGCTGCTGGCTGAACGGATCGCGATTGAGGCCGCACACGCCGACCAGCTTGCCGTTAAGAAACGCACCCAGTAATTTTTCACCCGGCGCGTTAAAGCGGTTCTCACCGCGTAGCCAGTTCTCTTCCAGCCTGCGCAGCATGTTGAAATTCAATGCGATACTTTCCGCTTTCAGGGCGATATAACCCGGCTCATCCGGTGTGACAGGCTCAATTAACAGACGCGACATAGCATTCCCTCGTTATTAAAGAGGGGCGGTTGCCCGCCCCTCTCAGGTGCGACTTGAACCTGAATTACCGAAGGAATTTCAGGACAGCATCAAGCAGTTGCAGTACTGCAACAATGAGTTTGAGGATAAGTATCACCATATCCACTACGCTCATACGCGTCTCCTTTTGGTTAAAAGGAGCACGATGCTGGCGTACCTTTCCGCCGCCTGTTGCCAGCACCTGGATTGACGTAACACAGTGTGCTCACTTCAGGGGGTTAAGGCACTGACGGCACCACCCGTTTCAGCCAGGACTTCGTTGCGCCGGTAGAACTGCGGCCCCCTCGCTCACTGCGAACACCCTCAGTATAGATAAATACTGTATGCATGAACAGTATTTTATGGACAAAATTTGGAAGGCGATCCATACTCAAAAACGTCAAAATCCGTGCCGGAATTGCGCGTTCGTCTTCGATCGCGTATACTTTTTGCGTTGACGTAACACAGTGTGTTCTGCGGCGACCAACCGCAAAACCCTGATAAAAACCTCGCTCCGGCGGGGTTTTTTGTTTTTGGGGCGACTCACCAAAAATGCCTGTTGACTTATTGGCAACGAATGTCATCATTGCCATAATGGCAACGGACGCGGCAGGCATGCAGTATGCATTTAATCTCTATGAAAGCTATTTTGGATGCGGTAACCCAGTTTCCGCAGCACAAAGAAGAACTCCTCTTTTTGGGCCGCACCATAGAAAAGGGCCACTGTCCGACGCCTGCTGTGCTGAAAAAACTGTTTCCGACGCTGGATAACTTTAAGTATCTGGATAAGCATTATGTTATTGATATTGCAAACAACAATCTCAGAGTAGTGGCTCTCATCTTCTTTGAAAGCCAAAAGTTTTATGTGCGCCATGTTTTTACTCATAAGGAATATGACCGTTTTACGGAGAAACATCGCACTAAGGGGAAGAAATGATGATCGTCGCTGATGCAATGAAAGCTACGCATGCCCTTGTTGCGGCCGTTCCTTTACTGGGTGAACAGCCGAGCGAGAAAGATTATAAAGATGCGCTTGAGCTGGTTGAGTATCTGCTCATGAACGAGCCCGATAGCCCCCTGCTGGATATTGTGTGCGCCAGGATTAGCCGTTACGAAGCCAATCGGCCAGAGATAGTCGCATTACGCAAGGAGATGGAGTCCGTTCCTGTCGGTATTGCGGTTTTAAGAACCTTGATGGATCAGTACAACCTGACAATATCGGATTTTCAGGATGAAATTGGCAGTAAATCAATGGTTTCACGGGTTTTGAATGGTCAAAGACAGCTTACGCTGAACCATATTAAAAAGCTGGCGGCCAGATTTGGGGTATCACCTGCTCTGTTTATTGAGTAAGTTAAAACCGACTTTTAAGTGTCATCACTCAACAAACGAAACGTGATCCCTGACGCATTTTTGCGCAGATGAAAATATTTCCATTGTCATGCCCGAAAACCTGTGTTTGTATAAATTCAATCAATGATTCCAAACACAGGTCCCCAATGACTTCATCCATCTTCACTTCGACCCTACTAAAAGCTGCGCAACCAGCCGCAGTGGTCGTCGTGCGTGTGGTGGTGGTCGTCGGCAATGCGCCGTAGGGACTGGATCAACACACGAATCCAAAACCCCGCCGGCGCAAACCGGGCGGGGTTTTTCGTTTAAGAGCCTCCCCGGAAAGTCGGCCCAGAAGAAAAGGACTGGAGCATGGCAATTTCGGGCACAACATCCACGAAGACGCGTTTCACCGGCGCGCAGCTGATCGTTCATTTGCTGGAACGACAGGGCATCACTACCGTTGCGGGTATCCCGGGCGGCACGGTGCTGCCGCTGTACGATGTGTTGAGCCAAAGCACGCAGATCCGTCACGTGCTGGCGCGTCACGAGCAGGGGGCAGGCTTTATCGCTCAGGGCATGGCGCGTACACAGGGCAAACCGGCGGTCTGTATGGCCTGCAGCGGCCCGGGCGCAACCAACCTGGTGACCGCCATCGCCGACGCGCGCCTCGACTCCATTCCGCTGATCTGCATTACCGGCCAGGTGCCGTCTTCGATGATCGGTACCGATGCGTTCCAGGAAGTGGATACCTACGGCATCTCTATCCCCATCACCAAACATAACTATTTAGTTCGCGATATCAGCGAGCTGCCTCAGGTTATCAGCGATGCGTTCCGCATTGCGCAGTCTGGCCGCCCGGGCCCGGTGTGGATAGACATTCCTAAGGATGTCCAGACCGCAGAGATCGAGATAGACGTGCTGCCGGAGCCGGGCGACCGTGCGCCCGCGCCGGCATTCAGCGTGGAGAGCGTGCGCGATGCCGCCGCCATGATTAATGCCGCCAAACGCCCGGTGCTCTATCTGGGCGGCGGAGCGATTAACGCCGCGGATGAAATCCGCCAGTTTGCGGAAAAAGCCAACCTGCCGACCACCATGACCCTGATGGCGCTGGGCATGCTGCCAAAAGCGCACCCATTGTCATTAGGCATGCTGGGCATGCACGGCGCGCGCAGCACCAACTACATCCTGCAAGAAGCGGATTTGCTGATCGTTATGGGCGCACGTTTTGATGACCGGGCGATCGGCAAAACCGAGCAGTTCTGCCCGAACGCCAAAATCATTCACGTGGATATCGACCGCGCCGAGTTGGGTAAAATCAAGCAGCCGCACGTGGCGATTCAGGGCGATGTGGCAGAGGTGCTGGCGCAGCTAATCCCGCAGACGGACGCAGCCGACCGCGCCGACTGGCGTCAGCTGGTGGCCGATCTGCAGCGCGAGTTCCCGGGCGCCATCCCAACCGAAGGTGACCCGCTCAGCCACTACGGGCTGATCAACGCCGTTGCCGCCTGCGTGGACGACAGCGCGATTATCACCACCGACGTTGGCCAGCACCAGATGTGGACTGCGCAGGCGTACCCGCTGAACCGTCCGCGCCAGTGGCTGACCTCCGGCGGTCTGGGCACCATGGGCTTTGGCCTGCCCGCAGCCGTGGGCGCGGCACTCGCCAATCCGGACCGCAAGGTCATCTGCTTCTCCGGCGACGGCAGCCTGATGATGAACATTCAGGAAATGGCGACTGCAGCCGAAAACCAGTTAGACGTGAAAATTATCCTGATGAACAACGAGGCGCTGGGGCTGGTGCACCAGCAGCAGAGCCTGTTCTACAAGCAGGGGGTATTTGCGGCGACCTATCCGGGGATGATTAACTTTATGCAGATTGCCGCCGGTTTTGGCCTGCATACCTGCGATCTGAACGCCGAAGAGGATGCCCACGCGGCGCTGCAGGCGGCGATTTCTCGCCCCGGCCCGGCGCTGATCCACGTGCGTATCGATCCTGAACAAAAAGTGTATCCGATGGTGCCGCCGGGTGCGGCAAATACTGAGATGGTGGGAGAATAAACCATGCAGAAACAACATGATAACGTCATTCTGGAGCTCACCGTCCGCAACCACCCTGGCGTCATGACGCACGTTTGTGGGCTGTTTGCCCGCCGTGCGTTTAACGTGGAAGGCATTCTCTGTCTGCCGATTCAGGGCAGTGAGCACAGCCGCATCTGGCTGCTGGTCAACGATGACCAGCGTCTCGAGCAGATGATGGCGCAGATCGACAAGCTGGAAGACGTCACCAAAGTGGCGCGCAACCAGTCCGATCCCACCATGTTTAACAAAATTGCGGTGTTTTTCGAGTAAATCGCTTAAGGTAAGCGACTTTCGCTCTTGTAGGCCGGATAAGCGCAGCGCTATCCGGCATTTTCAGACCGCAGGAACACACATGACCACCATCGCTCTTATCGACGACCACCTTATCGTCCGCTCCGGCTTTGCCCAGCTTCTGAACCTCGAACCGGATTTTCAGGTCGTGGCCGAGTTTGGTTCCGGTCGCGAGGCGCTGGCGGGCCTGCCGGGGCGCGGGGTGCAGGTCTGTATCTGCGACATCTCGATGCCGGATCTCTCCGGGCTGGAGCTGCTAAGCCAGCTGCCGAAAGGAATGTCGACGATTATGCTGTCAGTCCACGACAGCCCGGCGCTGGTCGAGCAGGCGCTCAACGCGGGCGCGCGCGGCTTCCTCTCTAAACGCTGTAGCCCCGACGAACTGATCGCCGCGGTGCGTACGGTCTCCACCGGCGGCTGCTATTTAACGCCGGATATCGCCATCAAACTGGCGGCCGGACGTCAGGATCCGCTCACCAGACGCGAGCGTCAGGTTGCGGAAAAACTCGCGCAGGGAATGTCGGTAAAAGAGATTGCCGCCGAGCTGGATCTGTCCCCGAAAACCGTGCACGTTCACCGCGCCAACCTGATGGAAAAACTTAACGTCAGCAACGACGTCGAGCTGGCGCGCCGCATGTTCGACAGCTGGCAATGAGTTCCGCTTTTTCACGGCTGATCGCCGTCGTCGCCAGCTTTTTTATCTTCTCCGCCGCCTGGTTCTGCCTGTGGAGCATCAGCCTGCACCTGGTGGAACGCCCGGAGCTGGCGGTGCTGCTGTTTCCCTTCGGCCTGCGTCTGGGCTTAATGCTCCAGTGCCCGCGCGGCTACTGGCCCGTTTTGCTGGGCGCAGAGTGGCTGATGCTGGTCTGGCTGGCGCAGGAAGTCGCCCTCGCGCATCTGCCCTTATTGATGACCGGAAGCCTGCTTACGCTTCTTCCGGTTGCGCTGATTTCCCGCTACCGTCACCAGCGCGACTGGCGCACGCTGCTGCGTCAGGGGGCGGCGCTGATTGCCGCCGCGCTGCTGCAGTCGCTTCCGTGGGTCGGCGAGAAGGAGATGCTCAACGCCCTGCTGCTGGCCCTGACCGGCGGCCTGACGCTCGCGCCGACCTGCCTCGTTTTCTGGCACTACCTCACCAGCACCGTCTGGCAGCCGCTCGGCCCGGCGCTGGTTACTCAACCGGTGAACTGGCGCGCCCGGCACCTCATCTGGTATCTGCTGCTGTTTGTGGTGAGCCTGTGGCTACAGCTTGGTCTGCCCGCCGAACTTTCACGCTTTACCCCCTTTTGTCTGGCGCTGCCGATTATCGCCCTGGCCTGGCACTACGGCTGGCAGGGGGCGCTGATCGCCACGCTGATGAACGCCATCGCGCTGATTGCCAGCCAGACCTGGCACGATCACCCGGTGGATTTACTGCTTTCCCTGCTGGCCCAGAGCCTGACCGGGCTGCTGCTCGGCGCGGGCATTCAGCGCCTGCGCGAGCTGAACCAGTCCCTGCAGACCGAACTGGCGCGCAACCGTCGTCTGGCGGAGCGTCTTCTGGAGACGGAAGAGAGCGTGCGGCAGGAGGTCGCCCGCGAGCTGCACGACGATATCGGCCAGACCATCACCGCCATTCGCACCCAGGCGGGTATTGTCCAGCGCCTGGCGGCAGAAAACGCGGGCGTGAAGCAGGGCGGGGCGCATATCGAACAGCTCTCGCTGGGCGTCTATGACTCCGTTCGTCGTCTGTTAGGACGGCTGCGCCCGCGCCAGCTTGATGACCTGACGCTGGAGCAGGCGGTGCGTTCCCTGATGCGCGAGATGGAGCTGGAAAGCCGCGGGATAGTCAGCCATCTCGACTGGCGCATCAATGAAGCTACCCTGAGCGAAGGTCAACGCGTGACGCTGTTCCGCGTCTGTCAGGAGGGGCTGAACAATATCGTCAAACACGCCAGTGCCAGCGCGGTCACGATCCAGGGCTGGCAGCAGGACGAGCGCCTGATGCTGGTGATTGAAGACGACGGCTGCGGCCTGCCGCCGGGCTCCGGCCAACAGGGCTTTGGCCTGGCGGGCATGCGCGAGCGCGTGAAGGCGCTCGGCGGCACGCTGAATATCTCCTGTACCCACGGGACGCGCGTTAGCGTCAGCCTGCCGTTACGGAGCCACCATGTTTAAAACCCCTGCCAGCGCCGCGCCGATTGGCGACAAAGCCGAAATCGACGCCCGCTACCGCTACTGGCGTCGCCATATTCTGATTACCATCTGGCTCGGCTACGCGCTGTTCTACTTCACCCGCAAAAGCTTCAATGCCGCCGCGCCGGAAATCCTCGCCAGCGGCGTGATGACGCGCACCGATATTGGCCTGCTGGCGACGCTGTTTTACATCACCTACGGCCTGTCGAAGTTCTTCTCCGGCATCGTCAGCGACCGCTCCAACGCCCGCTACTTCATGGGTGTCGGGCTGATCGCCACCGGCGTGGTGAACATCCTGTTTGGTTTCTCCACCTCGCTATGGGCCTTTGCCCTGCTGTGGGCGCTGAACGCCTTTTTCCAGGGCTGGGGCGCGCCGGTCTGCGCCCGCCTGCTCACCGCCTGGTACTCGCGCAACGAGCGCGGCGGCTGGTGGGCGATCTGGAACACCGCCCATAACGTCGGCGGGGCGCTGATCCCGATGGTCGTGGGAGCCGCAGCGCTGCACTACGGCTGGCGCGCGGGGATGATGATTGCCGGTGGCCTCGCGATTGTCGCCGGGCTGTTCCTCTGCTGGCGCCTGCGCGACAGGCCGCAAACCGTCGGCCTGCCGGCGGTGGGCGACTGGCGGCACGACGAGATGGAGATTGCCCAGCAGCAGGAAGGCGCGGGGCTGACCCGCAGGGAGATCCTCACTAAGTACGTGCTGAAAAATCCGTACATCTGGCTACTGTCGCTCTGCTATGTGCTGGTCTATGTGGTGCGCGCGGCGATCAACGACTGGGGCAACCTGTACATGTCCGAGACGCTGGGCGTGGACCTGGTGACCGCCAACTCGGCGGTGACGATGTTCGAGCTGGGCGGGTTTATCGGCGCGCTGGTGGCGGGCTGGGGATCGGACAAGCTGTTCAACGGTAACCGCGGGCCGATGAACCTGATTTTTGCTGCCGGGATTTTGCTCTCCGTCGGCTCGCTGTGGCTGATGCCGTTTGCCAGCTACGTGATGCAGGCGGCGTGCTTCTTCACCATAGGCTTCTTCGTCTTTGGCCCGCAGATGCTGATCGGCATGGCGGCGGCGGAGTGTTCCCACAAAGAGGCGGCTGGCGCGGCGACGGGCTTTGTCGGGCTGTTTGCCTACCTCGGCGCGTCGCTCTCCGGCTGGCCGCTGGCACGGGTCATCGACATCTGGCACTGGAACGGTTTCTTCGCGGCGATCGCCATCGCGGCGGGGATTTCCGCCCTGCTGCTGCTGCCGTTTTTGAACGCGCAGGCGCCACGCGAGGTGAACGAAGCGTGATGCGTCTCACCTTTTCACCCCGAATAGCGCAAAACTAAGAAATTTTCCCGGTTTTACCTGGACGCTGTCTCAGGCATCTCTCCCGGCTGATTTTTACAATGCTGCAAAAATCAGCTCAGGAGTAACTCAGTCATGCTGGCCTTCTTAAATCAGGTGCGCAAGCCGACCCTGGATCTGCCGCTCGATGTGCGGCGCAAGATGTGGTTCAAACCGTTCATGCAGTCCTATCTGGTGGTCTTTATCGGCTACCTGACCATGTACCTGATCCGCAAAAACTTTAACATCGCACAGAACGACATGATCTCCACCTACGGGCTGAGCATGACGCAGCTGGGGATGATTGGCCTGGGCTTCTCCATCACCTACGGCGTGGGGAAAACCGTTGTGTCCTACTACGCGGACGGCAAAAACACCAAGCAGTTCCTGCCGTTTATGCTGATCCTCTCCGCCATCTGTATGCTCGGCTTCAGCGCCAGCATGGGCACCGGCTCCGTTAGCCTGTTCATGATGATCGCCTTCTACGCCCTGAGCGGTTTTTTCCAGAGCACCGGCGGGTCGTGCAGTTACTCCACCATCACCAAATGGACCCCGCGCCGCAAGCGTGGTTCCTACCTCGGCATGTGGAACATCTCCCACAACCTCGGCGGGGCGGGTGCGGCAGGCGTGGCGCTGTTCGGCGCGAACTACCTGTTCGACGGCCACGTGATCGGTATGTTTATCTTCCCGTCGATTATCGCCCTGATTGTTGGCTTTATCGGCCTGCGCTACGGCAGCGACTCCCCGGAATCCTACGGCCTCGGTAAAGCCGAAGAGCTGTTCGGCGAGGAGATCAGCGAAGAGGACAAAGAGACCGAAGAAAACGAGATGTCCAAATGGCAGATCTTTGTTGAGTACGTGCTGAAAAACAAAGTGATCTGGCTGCTCTGCTTCTCGAACATCTTCCTCTACGTGGTGCGCATTGGTATTGACCAGTGGTCGACCGTGTATGCCTTCCAGGAGCTGAAGCTTTCTAAAGAAGTGGCGATTCAGGGCTTCACCCTGTTCGAAGTGGGCGCGCTGGTCGGCACGCTGCTGTGGGGCTGGCTCTCTGACCTCGCCAACGGTCGTCGCGCGCTGGTAGCCTGCGTCGCGCTGGCGCTGATTATCGCCACCCTCGGCGTCTACCAGCATGCCAGCAACCAGTACGTTTATCTGGCGTCCCTGTTCGCGCTCGGCTTCCTGGTGTTTGGTCCGCAATTACTGATCGGCGTGGCGGCAGTGGGCTTCGTCCCGAAAAAAGCGATCGGCGCCGCCGATGGGATTAAAGGCACCTTCGCCTACCTGATCGGCGACAGCTTCGCCAAACTGGGTCTGGGGATGATCGCCGACGGTACGCCGATTTTCGGCCTCACCGGCTGGGCGGGCACCTTCGCGGCGCTGGATGCGGCAGCGATCGGCTGTATCGTCCTGATGGCGATGGTCGCGGTGCTGGAAGAACGTAAGATCCGCCGTGAGAATCGTGCGCAGAAGCAGAAATTGAAAGCAGCCTGAGTGTGCAGGTGACTTCTTTGCCCGGTGTGTGATGCCGGGCTTTTTTTATTCAGTGAGTTAAGACCTACCCCAGAACAAAAATATCCCCAGTTGACGGGGTGACTGCGTCCGGCAACCACAAATTGCCCCATTTACCCGTACAATGGCAGCCCATTATTTTATCGGGCTGTAGGCCGCGCAGAAACTGCCTGACTGCCCAGAGCTTACGCGGTGACGCACAGCGAAGATGGAAACCGCCGAAAATTGCATGGATATGATTGATACCGGTTATTCTCTGGCAGTGACGCACAATCTCAATCAGCCCTCGGTGCCCACAGCCAATAAAAATAATCAGGCCACGGTCAGACTTATAAATCAGAACCCCTTCATCTTTTACATAATCCGCATTCGCATTTTTACTGCCGATAACACCATATGCGTGCGGTTTGGCGACAGGGATCTCCCCTGACCACATAAAGCGCTCCCCAAGCTGGAGCGGGGTACGGCTGTATTCCATGCGATAGCGTGAATAATCATTATTCAGCGACAGTTTTTTTAGTCTGGCGGTATACCCCGAAAACCGTATTGCCGAATAGCGCTCGCAGGCCACGTGGGGATGGCATACGATCCGGCAATTATCCGGTAACCACGGAACGCCGCCGCAATGGTCATAGTGCCCGTGAGACAGTACCGCTGCGGTCAGGCAGGTTAAATCGACTCCCATCAGGCCTGCGTTATGCAGGAAGCTATCATCAGGACCGGTATCAAACAGAATGGAATCATTTTCATCCTGTATAAACAGGCTGAGCCCTGCTTTGGCCCGCAGTGAGCTTTTAGCGTTATGGTTAGGCCGATTCTCCAGCAGGACACTGATTGTTATGGACATGTTCGCTCTTTCCCTGAAGTCATGATTCGTTACCGCCACCCGTTGACCATACACCCTGGAAATACAATCGTCCCCATAAAAACTAAAACGACTTTTCTGCCCTTTTTCCAGCGCTTTTCAGTTCACTATTATGGTTCTGCCCGCTGTTGACGCCCTGCGTTTCCCGCTATGATGAGCGGCTAGTCTAAGGAGAACGCATGGTCTGGATAATGCTGGCAACGCTTGCCGTGGTGTTTGTGGTGGGATTTCGTGTCCTGACCTCAGACTCCCGCCGCGCCATCAAACGTTTAAGCGAGCGTCTGGGTATCACCCCGATGCCGGTCGAGTCGATGATCGACCAGTTTGGAAAATCCTCCGGGAATGAGTTTATCCGCTACCTTGAGCGCCCCGACGAGGCACATCTGCAAAACGCCGCCCAGGTGCTGCTTATCTGGCAGGTCTGCATTGTCGACGGCAGCGAAGAGAACCTGCACACCTGGCACCGCATGTTGCGTAAAGCCCGCCTGGCCGCACCCATTACCGATGCGCAAATTCGTCTGGCGCTTGGCTTTATGCGCGAGATGGAGCCCGACCAGCAGGAGCTGAATGCCTTTCAGCTGCGCTATAACCAGCTCTTCCTGCCGGAAGAGGGTGTGTTTTACCTGCACTGATCCCCTGTAAAAACGACAAAAGTTGTCAAATCGTTAAATCCGTCACACTTTTGATGATAAACTGCGCGACTTTTCCGCACGTTTTTATCTTCAGGTGACGCCATGACAGAACATATCCAGCCCACGACCAGACCGCAGACCAAAGAGGTTTCTCGCCCCAACTGGTCGGCGGTTTTCTCCGTGGCGTTCTGCGTCGCCTGCCTGATTACCGTTGAGTTTCTGCCGGTGAGCCTCCTGACGCCGATGGCGCAGGATCTGGGCATTTCCGAAGGCGTGGCGGGGCAGTCCGTTACCGTCACCGCCTTCGTGGCGATGTTCGCCAGCCTGTTTATTACCCAGGTGATTGGCACTATCGACCGCCGCAAGGTGGTCATCCTGTTCAGCGTGCTGCTGACACTCTCCTGCCTGCTGGTCTCCTTTGCTGAAAGCTTCACCCTGCTGCTGCTCGGTCGCGCCTGTCTTGGTCTGGGGCTCGGCGGCTTCTGGGCGATGTCGGCCTCGCTCACCATGCGCCTGGTGCCCGCGCGCACGGTGCCAAAAGCGCTGTCCGTTATCTTCGGTGCGGTCTCTATCGCGCTGGTGATTGCTGCGCCGCTCGGCAGCTTCCTCGGCGGGATTATCGGCTGGCGTAACGTCTTTAACGCCGCGGCGGTGATGGGGCTTCTCTGCATTATCTGGGTGTGGAAAGCGCTGCCGTCCCTGCCGGGTGAAGCGGCGCATCATAAGCAGAACATGTTCGCGCTGCTGAAGCGCCCCGGCGTGATGGCGGGGATGACTGCTATCTTTATGGCCTTTGCCGGGCAGTTTGCCTTCTTTACCTATATACGCCCGGTGTTTATGACCATGGCGGGCTTTGACGTGGACGGCCTGACGCTGGTGCTGCTGAGCTTCGGTATCGCCAGCTTTGTTGGCACCTCGCTGTCGTCGCAGTTTCTGAAACGCTCCCTGAAGGTGGCGCTGGCGGGTGCGCCGCTGGTACTGGCGCTGAGCGCGGCGGTGCTGGTGCTGTGGGGCAGCGATAAGTGGGTGGCCTCTGCGATTGCGATTATCTGGGGCTTTGCCTTTGCGCTGGTGCCGGTGGGCTGGTCGACGTGGATCACCCGCACGCTGGCCGATCAGGCGGAAAAGGCCGGGTCGATTCAGGTGGCGGTGATCCAGCTGGCGAATACCTGCGGCGCGGCAGTAGGCGGCGTTGCGCTTGACCATCTGGGGCTGACGTCACCGCTGGTGATTTCCGGAACGCTGATGCTGCTGACGGCGCTGCTGGTGGCAGGGAAGGTGAAGGCGAAGTAGTACTTTTCTCCCTCTCCCGTGGGAGAGGGTTGGGGTGAGGGCATCAGGCTACGCCGATGCCTTAACCCTTCTACGCGAATCCATCGAAATCAGCACCACCGACGACACAATTAGCAGCGTCCCCAGCCAGTCCGGCAGGGTGAACGCCACGCCCAGCAAAATCACCGACAGCAGCGCGCTGCTCAGCGGCTCGGCGCAACTCAGAATGCTCGCCTTCGGCCCGCCGATCATCTGTGCGCCTTTCAGGTACAGGCTGAACGTCAGCGCGGTGCCAATCACCACCAGATAGAAAAACGCCAGCAGCAGGCTGCCATCAATCACGAACGTGGTCCCACGCCCGGCGTAGAACGGCGTCAGCATTAACCCGGCAATCAACATACTCCAGCCGACAATCGGCAGCGTGCCGTAGCGGGCGATAAGCGTCGACGGGTACGTCGTATAAAACGCGGCGGCAAACGCCGAGGCGATACCGAAGAACAGCGCGGCAGGCGAGATGGAGAGCGAGGTCGGGTCACCGTGGGTGACCAGCAGGAAGGTGCCGACTAGCGACGTCATGATGGCAGACAGGACAAACACGCCGGGGCGCTTTTTCCGCGCCAGGGCAAACCACGCCACGATGATGGTCGGGGACAGAAACTGCAGCACGGTAGCGGTCGCGGCGTTGGATTTTTCAATCGTCAGCAGGAAGGTGAGCTGCACGGTGAGCGCGCCGACGAGCGAGAAAATCAGCAGGCTGAGGGCGTCTTTGCGATGCTTGATGACCGAGAAAATCTTGTCGCCGTGAACGAAGGAGAGCGTCAGCAGGATCACGCCGGTAAACAGCAGGCGAACCATGGTCAGGTAAGGCGAAGAAATGTGGCTTTTCTCCATGATGTACTGCGCGCAAACCCCCGAGCTGCCCCATAAAATGGCGGCGATCAGGACGTTTAGCATCCCTTTACGTGTGGAACCCATGTTCTCCCCTGCGATGTTGTCGTTAATTCGGCCAACAGCATAGCATGGTTGTGTGCGGCCTGATGCCCTCACCCCGGCCCTCTCCCACGGGGAGAGGGAGCAAACACTCAAAACGGCAACGTTGCGTTGCCGTTTTGCTTTTACCTTAGAACCACGCCTCCCACATCGCGCCGACGTTGAAGTCGTCGAGGGTTTCGTCTTTGGTGTTGTTCACGCGCGCGGTGCGCTCGTTATCCACTTTGCCGCCGGTCACGTAGAAGCGCAGCATCGGACGGAACTCCGGCCCCATGGCGATGGACATGTTCTGCGACAGGGTCAGCTTCCAGCCCTTGTTATCGCCGCCGTTGTCGTAATCAACGTGCTGCCAGCCCGCTTCCAGCCAGGTGGAGTGAACGTCGTTCCACCAGTGCATTGGGCGCACGATGGCATTGTAGTTCTTACGGTTGTCGGTCTTATCACGGCTGTTGTCGTAGTCGTGGAAGGCGAGGATGTACTCTACCTGCGTCGCCTGGGTGAATTTGTACAGCCCTTCAAAGCTGGCGTAAACCGTGGTCAGATCCTCAGTTTTGTTGAACACGCTGTTGTCCGCGTTATCGGAGTAGCGGGCGATCACCTTGTTCACGCCGCTGTCGTTGGTGTGGCTCAGCACCACGCCGCCCTGCCAGGCGTTCAGACGTTCATCGCTCTCCACCGCCTTGGAGTCAAAGCCGTAGTTGGCGTACAGCTCCATGTCGATCGGGCCGAGCTTCATGCCGTGGATTTTTGAGGTCGCGGCGTAGTTACCTTTATCGCCCGTGCCGGAACCGCCGGTACAGGTGATGCGCGACGGGTTGGCCTCATCTTCCATCACTTCCGGGCTACAGGATTCCACTGCCGCCACGGCGGCCACGTCGAACTGCACGCCGCCGATGTCGAAGTTCTTCACCCCGGCGCCCTGGCCGTCGTGGTTCATCCAGAAGTAATCGTTGATGCCCTGCTGCGGACGCTGGTGGAAGTCACGACCGGCCCAGAAATAGGCATTCGGGTTGGAGGCCATAATGTTGGTTACGCCCGCGTAGGCTTTTTTCAGGTTAACTTCGTCGCCCCAGTGGTCGATCATCACGTTAACGTCCCAGATGGCGCCGTTTTCACCCTTGAAGGCCTTGGAGAGCTGGAATTCCCCGCCGTTGCCTTCGTTGCCCAGACGACCAATGGCGGACGCGCCGTTGTAGGAGCCGTCCACCGCCACGTATTTCTGGTCGGCGGCCTGGAAGTGCGCGCCGTAGCGGGCGTAGCCGGTAAATTTAATGCCGAACGGAATCGCCATATCCGGGGACTGCGCCGCGCTTTGCGGCTCGGTCACCACGTCCGCTTTTTTCGCGACCGCCGCATCCATTTTGGCCTGACGTTCGGCCAGGGCTTTATCCACCGCTTTTGCCACAATGGCGTCGATTTGCTCCTGCGTGAATTCTTGTGCGAGCACGGAAATTGGGCAAAGCGCGGCGATAACCGCCATGGTTAATGGAAGTTTTTTAATCGTATTCATGGTTATCTCAATATAGTTTAATTTTATTCAGACAATAACCATCCCGCTCCGATCTGACAGAGTATGTCGCTATCATCAGAACAAGTGGAATTCTATTTAAGGTACAGAGGTATTACAGTAATTTATTTCGCCATAGGCTATCTCTGATATAAATGAATAATTTCTTCGGATAATTCACGCGCTAATAAGGAATTCATTAAATGATCCTGCGCGTGCACCATGATTAACGTCATCGGCTGGCGGCCTTCGCCCGCATCCTGCTCGATCAGTTTGGTCTGCATCTTGTGCGCCTGGCGCGAATAGCCGTCGGCTTCGCGCAGCAGGCTTTTGGCCTCGTCAATGTTGCCCTGACGCGCCGCGTGCAGCGCTTCAAAGCACAGGCTGCGGGACTGCCCGGCGTTGACGATAATTTCCATTACGGCTTCTTCTAGTGCGATCATCATCATTACTCTTTATCAAAGCTATTATTTAAGGCGGTGGCGGCAAACCACTCCCCGCTTTTCTTAATGGTGCGCTGCTGCGTCTTTAAATCGAGCTGGATAAATCCGTAGCGATTTTTATACGCGTTACACCACGACCAGTTATCAATAAACGTCCACATATGGTAACCAAGACAATTGCACCCTTCGCTAATACCCTTATGCAGCCAGGCTAAATGTTCGGAAATAAACTCGATGCGGTATTGATCGTTAATCTGGCCATTTTCAATAAAGCGCTGCTCATTTTCGACGCCCATGCCGTTTTCAGAAATAAAGCAGCGTGGGTTGCCGTAATTGTCGCGCAGGTTAACCAGAATATCGTAAATACCCGGCTCGTAGATTTCCCAGCCGCGGTACGGGTTCATCTTGCGGCCCGGCATCTCGTAGTTATCAAAGAACCACTCCGGCATAAACGGCGCCTGAGGGTTCACCGCGCTGTCGCGACTCTTCACGCGACGCGGCTGATAGTAGTTCACGCCGAGCAGGTCGATTTTCCCTTCCGCAATCAGGAAACCGTCTTCCGGTTTACAGGCGGGTAATTGATCGTAGGATTTCAGCAGCGCCACCAGGTCTGCCGGGTATTCACCGCGCAGAACCGGGTCAAGGAAGCTGCGGTTAAACATCAGGTCTGCGATGTGCGCCGCCTTCACGTCTGCCGGATTCTGCGAACGCGGGTATGACGGCGTCAGGTTCAGCACGATGCCAATCTCCCCCGCGTAATGCCCGGCGCGGTAGGCTTGCACCGCCTTCGCATGGGCCAGCACGGTGTGATACGCCACGGTTGCTGCCCGACGAAAATCCACCACGTTCGGATAGTGGAAGTCGTACAGATAACCGCCTTCTACCGGCACGATCGGCTCGTTGAAGGTAAACCAGTGCAGCACGCGATCGCCAAACAGCTCGAAGCACATCTGCGCATAGCGGGCGTATGCGTCCACCACGTCGCGGTTTTCCCAGCCGCCGATCTCCTGCATCGCCATCGGCATGTCGAAGTGGAACAGGGTGATAAACGGCGTGATGCCCTGCTCATTCAACTCATCAATGACCTGATTGTAAAAATCGACCGCTTCCGGGTTCACTTCACCGATACCGTCGGGGATCAGGCGCGCCCAGCTAATCGAGGTGCGAAAGCTGTTGTGGTTCAGCTGCTTTAACAGCTGAATGTCCGTTTTCCAGTGCTGATAAAACGTGGAGGTCTGCTGCGGCCCCACGCCGTTGTGAAAACGGTTCGGCTCGCGGGCAAACCAGTAATCCCATGTGGTTTCGCCCTCTCTTGCTCCTTCGGTCTGGAGAGCGGAGCTTGCGCTGCCCCACCAGAAGTTATCGGGAAATGCGTATTTCATGACTCTTCCTCTTTGACTTAATTGCTGGCGGCTTCAGCGTTACCGACGGTCGCCTGAGCTTTCTGCTCTTCGTTTTTGATGAGCGTACGCTCATAGGCACGCAGGAACGGCAGGTACATCAGCGCGGACATCACCATACAGACCAGGCACATCACCACCGGGCTGAGCGCCCAGTTCGCCGCCCATGACGCACCAATCGGTGCAGGGGTGGTCCACGGGGTTAACGAGACGACCTGTGCCAGCCAGCCGAGCTTGGTTGCGCCGTACGCCAGGCAGGCGTTGACGAGCGGAACGAACACGAACGGGATAAACAGCATCGGGTTCATGATGATCGGCGCGCCGAACAGAATCGGTTCGTTGATGTTAAAGAAGCTTGGCACCACGCCCATTTTGCCGATGGTGCGCAGATGGGTCACGCGGCTGCGCAGCAGCAGGAACGCCAGCGGTAGCGTGGAGCCTACGCCGCCAATCAGCAGGTAGTGATCCCAGAAGCCCTGCAGGTAAACGTGCGGCAGCGCCGCGCCAGCCGCCAGCGCCGCTTGGTTTGCGGAGAGGTTAGCCATCCAGAACGGGTTCATAATGCCGGTGACAATCAGCGAGCCGTGGATACCCGCAAACCAGAAGATCTGGCACAGCAGCACGGAGAGCAGAATGGCGGGCAGGGAGTCAGAGGCGGACACCAGCGGTTCCAGCAGGTGCATGATCGCCTGGGGAATGATCATTCCGGTCTGCGCTTCAATGAACAGGTTCAGCGGGTGCAGGGTGCCGATCACCACCATCACCGGGATCAGGATCTCAAACGAACGCGCCACGCCGGTCGGGACTTCTTTCGGCAGGCGAATGGTCACGTTGTTCTGCTTCAGCCACGCGTAAACGCGGGTGGCGTAAATTGCGGTGATCAGCGCGGTGAAGATGCCCTGACCGGAGAGATACTGGGTCGAGATTTTGCCGTCGGCATAGGGTGCGGCGACCAGCAGGAAGGCCATAAAGGCCAGCAGGCCGGACATCACCGGGTCGAGGTTGAATTGACGCCCCAGGCTTGCCCCAATCCCCACCGAGATGAAGAAGGTCATGACGCCCATGCTGAGGTTAAACGGCAGCATCAGCTGCTCGCGGTAGGTCTGGGAGAAATCCAGCCAGCCGCGGGCAAAGCTGTTGGTGGTATCCGCCGAAAACGGCGGGAAGATGAACACCAGCATAAACGAGCCGATGATCATAAACGGCAGCGCGGCGGTAAATCCGTCGCGGATTGCAATCACATACTTTTGCTGACCCAGCTTCGCGGCCAGCGGGGTAATTGACTGCTCAATCACCGCGACCATGGATTGATATAACGAACTCATGTGAACACCTTTTAGTGTGCCGCTTCGATGAGCGACAGAGCATAGTCCAGTACTTTATCGCCACGCTGCATGCCGTAGTCCATCATGTCGATGGGCTGTACCGGAATGCCTTGCGTCGCCGCCTTGTCTGAGAGTGTCTTTAACATGTATTTCACTTGCGGTCCGAGAAGGACAACCTGGTATTGCGGAAACTGCGTATCAAATTCGGAAACACCGTACGCATCAATCTTCACCGGCAAACCACGTTCTTTCGCGACATCGACCATTTTGCTGACCAACAGGCTGGTGGACATCCCGGCAGAGCAGCACAGCATAATCTTGAACATCGACAACCATCCTCTAAATGTAAAAAGTTATTGCGGAGATGATTGGACATCATACGGAAACCGGTTTCCATTCATAAAAGACAGAAGTGTGACAACCATCAAGAAGCTGTGCTTATGGGGCTTATTACCACGATCTGCATCACGGAATTTGGCTGTTATGACGTCATTTTGAGTGGAAACGGAAAATCGGTTTCCATGAAAAACGGAAACGGATATACTCCGTACTGGCTATAATGTGAGCCGTAGCGGTAATGGAATTTGCAGGCGTGAAGTTGGCCTGCCAGGGGAGAGAGATGTCTACAATCAACGATGTATCACGTCTGGCCGGGGTGTCCAAAGCCACGGTATCACGGGTGTTGAGCGGGTCACGCGGCGTGAAGGAAGCCAGCCGTCAGGCCGTTCTGAAAGCGGTGGATGAGCTGAATTATCGTCCTAACGTGATTGCACAATCACTGCTAAGCCAGTCGACGGGCTGTATTGGCGTGATTTGCGCGCAGGAAAACATTAACCAGACCACCGGTTATCTGTACGCGCTGGAAAAACAGCTCAGCCAGCATCAAAAACATCTGCTGCTGCGCTTCGCGCATAGCAAAGCGGAAGTGATGCACGCCCTTGAAGAACTCTCCTGCGGGCTCTGTGATGATATCCTGGTGATTGGCGCCCGTTTTCCGCTGGACGTGGATATGGAAAACGTCATTCTGGTCGACTGTATGGAGTCTGATAACGCCAACAGCATCCAGTTCGATCACGCGTTTGCCGCCGAAACCGCCTGTAATTATCTCACCAGCCAGGGGCGTCGCCAGATTGCGCTGATCCACCCGCACGGCAGCGGTTTTGCCGACCAGGTGCTGCTCGGCTACAAGCACGCGCTGGAGAAAAATTTCCTGCCCTTTAATCGCAACCTGGTCTTTATGGACGCCACCTCCTCATCCGTTGCGCTGCAGGAGCTGTTGAACAACGCCAGCACCCTGAATTTCAACGCGCTGCTGGTGGCCGACGAGCAGGAAGCCCAGCGGGTGATCCCGCAGCTGCAGGCGTTTAATAAATCGGTGCCGGACGACATCATGGTCTTCAGCCTGGGCGGATCGCTGCATCTGCCGGGTATTCCGGTGATCCCGGCGATTGAATATTCCATGGACGCCATGGCGGCGCGGATTGTGAGCTGGCTGACGGAGAAAACGCAGATGCTGGGGTCGTATGTGCTGCGCGGGGATTTAATTATTCCGGACGTGCGGAAACGTTAAACGTGTGATGTAGGCCGGGCAAGCGCAGCGCCACCCGGCAAGCAGCATTCAATAGTCTTCCATACAATCCACCTGGCTGACGGCATCCCAGTAGGCGTCCAGATTGTCGCGCTTCACGGCGGTGATGGCGTTTTTGATCAGCAGATGGTTGGCCTCCGACGACAAAATCATTGCCTGCCAGGCCTTATCGCTCTGCTTTTTCTGTGGCGTGCAGGTTTTCTTCACATCTTTCAGAACCTGCTGTTTTATCTGAGCATCTTTCGCCGGATCTTCCTTCTCCTGAGCGTGGACAAACGCGGCGAACAACAGGCAAACGAGCAGGCAGACCAGGTGCGCAGCTTTCATCGAAACCTCCAGTTAACGTCACATGCTTCCCATGAAATATATCGTTACATTCAGTGTAGCGATTCCAGCCGAAAGTATGAATTTACGCTTTCTGCGTCTAAGACCCGACTGCCAGCGCAATACAGTAGCTCAGCAGTTACAACTGGTAGGTTTTCGGAGAATCCTTCAATGTCTTTAATTTATTGTGCGCACACCAGTATTTTCTGTTTCTGTAATCAAATGATAAATCAACACACACTGCCATTAACGCAAGTATTACGCCTACAGCTAAACCATTATAATAAAAACAGCTTTATAAGGTGAAATCAGAGCAATAAATTCATTCATTGTTACATTCCCATATGCTCACGAGCTTTATCACCATAAAACCAGGTAAAAAATGCCCCCATACCAAAAAATATAACTATGCAAAGAACAGCCATTATAATTAAAAACCAGCCGGATATAGATTTACCGCCCTCACCAAAAGTGCCAATGGTTATCATAATTCCAAAAAAGAACATCAGCCCGGCGATCCCACAAACTTCCCACGGTGTCGTATATCTTTTCTCCTGAGGATAATCAGGTTGGCGAGTTAATCGGGACGAAAGAGCCGTCATTGAAAACCTGTTCTGTCCGGAAGCGGCCACCAGCTGATCACCATGCGCATACACCACTGCATCTGATGCCAATGCCAGCATCAGCCAGACGTACCCGGCAGAATGCTCACCGAGTGACATTTCAAGATCCAGCCTGTCCGGTACGGCTTTTTTCTCATCCAGCACTTCCAGCAGCGGGTACTTCTCCGTGCGAGAGAGTCCGGTAACGCAGGCGTGCGTAGAACGAGGCTGTTTCTGCCTCCTGGCCGTAAAAGTCACCTGCAGCCAGAAAGTGATCGGCGTAGTGGTACTGTTTTCCGCGGGTTATCCCGTGAGGAATGTCGTTCCCTGCAATGGTTTTATCCGCCTGCGGGGAAAACGGATCGCGGTAGTTATAGGTACGGACCAGTACATTTTCGGGGATGAGCTGGTACTGCTCTTCGAGTTCGGTTACGTACTCTTCATGACTGGTCATGCCGGAATGGCGGACGTATGGCAGCTGCTTATTGCTGAAAACATAGCGGCGACCACCGTCACCGAAAATCACTACCGTTTCACCTTGTACCTTGTCGTGATTTTCAAAGCGGAACCAGATCCCGACTTCGGCCAGCAGACGGCGGATAAACTGGAGATCGGTTTCCTTCCACTGGATAATCATTTCGCGGCTGGGGTAGTTGTGGCTTAGTTGGTCAAAATCGATGTTGTAACCCTGAAAATGCCCGCTCTCCTTCATCAGCTTCGTGACGAGCTCAGGCACTGTCATGTCCATGTACACGGCCGAACGGTAGTTCCGATCCAGCAGCGCCAGTTCATGCTCCAGCACACACTCATACAGGGCTTCATCAGCGGACGACTTCAGACGGGAAAATGACGTGATCACGCCATTAATCTGGCGCACCGGCAACCAGGATTCCTGATTGTGCCAGGTCGATTTCGCTTTCGGGTTAGGCGCGCGCAGAATAAATTCAGCCATCTGGTTCAGAACGTCTTTGACAGCAATGTTCGGATTCGGACTGGTGAAGCGAATGGTATAACGGTAGGGCTTACTGAGTTCTTCTTCCCCGCAAAACGAATGAACATCCGGTGAAACGGTTTTACTTCGTGGGAAATACAGTAAATAACGATTCAGGGTATCCTGTTGTTGAACCGTGTCTGATTGTCCTGCCATCGTCAAATATCCTTTTGATAAAGCAATAAGGTACATAAAAATAATACGCTTTCAGGCTGGTTATTAAAATACCACTCCACAAGGCAGAGTAAAAATATTAAAAAACATTATTTATTCACTGAATAAATAAATATATAAAAAGTATTCACGAATCAAATTAAATGCTGAGGAGAACCCCGCAGGAATATAACAATACAGAATATCCAATTAAGCACTTCGGTGCGGCAAGAAATCTTTTCGGATTGGGGTAAACACATCTATTAATATTCAATATCTGTGGTTGACGGATTATTTGGGCCTGTCCTGATATAAATCAGATAGGAGGTACCGGCCATCTGCTTATGCGGGTTATCCACCGTTGTAATATCAATCAGTAAATCACCTGCTACGGTAGAGCAGACAAACCAGCAAGCAAACCAGGTGCGCAGCTTTCATCGAAACCTCCAGTTAACGTCACATGCTTCCCATGAAATATATCGTTACATTCAATGTGGCGATTCCAGCCGAGAGTATGATTTTCTCTTTTCTGCGCATGAGAATCGCCCACCGATGAGGTTACTGGATCCCGCCGCCCAGCGACTGCCACAGCGTGATGCGGTTTTCCAGGTCGGTTTGCTGCAGCGCAATCAGTGATTCCTGCGCCGACCACAGCGACCGCTGCGCGGTAAGCACCGTCAGATAATCCCCCGCGCCCGCCTTATAGCTACGTGTTGCTACATCCAGCGTTTTTTGCTCCGCCGCGACGTATTCACGCTGGGCATCCAGCTGCTCGCTCAGGGTTTCACGCCGCGCCAGCGCGTCGGCCACGTCCTTGAACGCGCTCTGGATGGCTTTCTCGTAGGTGGCAATCAGTCCCTTCTTCTCCGCTTCCGCGTAGCGCAGCTGTGCCAGGTTGTTCCCGCCGCTAAACAGCGGCAGGGTGATGGACGGTGCAAACGACCAGACCTTCATCCCGTGGCTGAACAGGGAGGAGAGCGAATCGCTGCCGACGCCCGCGCTGGCGGTGAGCGAGATGGTCGGGAAGAAATTGGCGCGCGCCGCGCCGATGTTGGCGTTGGCGCTTAGCAGGTTATGCTCGGCCTCCTGAATATCCGGGCGACGCAGCAGCGCGCTGGAGCTGACGCCCGCCGGGATCAGCGTGATGGCATTATCGCTCAGGCTCTCCAGCGTGCCGGGCAGCAGGTTCTCCGGCACCGTATCGCCCGCCAGCAGATTAAGGGCGTTTTTGTCCTGCATCACCAGCGTCTGGTAGCTCGCCACGCTGGCGCGCGCCTGCTGGTAAACCGCCATCGCTTCACTGACGTCCGTCGCCGCCGCCACGCCGACGTCCTGCTGGCGCTTCACAATCTTGAGCGAGTTCGCCGCGCTCTCCATCGTGGATTTCGCCAGCGCCAGGTTGCTGTTATCCGCCGCCAGCGTCACCCAGGCCGTGGTTAGCTCGCTAACCATCGTCAGGCGCGTATTCTGCGCGGTGAATTCGCTGGCAAGCCAGGTTTCACGCGCGGCGCGGGAGAGGCTCTGGTTGCGGCCAAACAGATCCAGCTCGAAGCTGGAGACCGCGCCGTTGGCTTCGTCGCTGGTGGTCACTCCGCTTGCCAGCGTGCGGCTGCGGGTGTGGCTCAGCTCGGCGTCTACCGTCGGGAACAGGGACGAGCGCGTTTCACCGTACTGGGCGCGGGCGGCGTCGATATCCGCAATCGCTTTTTGCACGTCACGGTTGCTGTTAAGCGCCATCGTCACCACGCTTTTCAGCCGCGCGTCGTTCATCACCTGCTGCCACTGGCTCACCACGGCGGTGGCTTCGCCGTGCGCGCCGGGTAAGGTTGCCGGGACGGGGGCGTCCGGGCGTTGATACGTTGGGTCTAACGACACACAGCCTGCGCTCAGCAGGGCTAACGCTAAAATAGATACACGAAACATTATGACCTCCGGTTTGCGTGCTTACCGGAGAACAGACGTTTCACCAGTACAAAGAATAAGGGGACGAAGAAGATCGCCAGCAGCGTCGCGGCCAGCGTCCCACCGATAATGCCGGTACCGATTGCCACGCGGCTGTTGGCACCTGCCCCGGTTGCCACGGCCAGCGGCGTCACCCCTGCGATAAACGCCAGCGAGGTCATGATGATCGGACGCAGACGCGTCTGAGCGGCACGCAGCGCGGCGCGCGTCAGGGAGTACCCTTCCGCGACTTTGGCTTCGGCAAATTCCACAATCAGGATGGCGTTCTTCGACGACAGGCCGATGGTGGTCAGCAGCGCCACCTGGAAGTAGACATCGTTGTTCAGGCCGCGCAGGGAGGCGGCGACGGCTGCGCCCAGCACGCCAAGCGGGATCACCATGATGACCGAAATCGGTACTGACCAGCTCTCATACAGCGCTGCCAGGCACAGGAACACCACGAGAATGGAAAGGGCATAAAGGCTCATCGCCTGACCGCTCGCCAGTTTTTCCTGCAACGACAAACCGCTCCACGCCCAGGTGCTGCCGGACGGCAGGCTGTTTGCCAGCTGCTCCATTGTGCTCATCGCCGTGCCGGAGCTAGCGCCGCTGGCGTTTTCGCCCTGAATCTCATACGCCGCCGAGCCGTTGTAGCGTACCAGGCTTTCCGGGCCGTACTCCCAGCGGGTTGTGGCGAAGGCGGAGAACGGGGTCATGGTGCTGTCGCTGCCGCGCACATACCATTTGTTGAGATCCGACGGCACGGCGCGATAGTCGCTGTCGCCCTGGATGTAGACCTTTTTCACGCGGCCGCGATCGATAAAGTCGTTCACGTAGGTCCCGCCCCAGGCGCTGGAGAGGGTGTCGGTGACGTCGCTCAGGGACAGCCCCAGCGACACGGCCTTGTTGTTGTCGATATCGACCTGAAGCTGAGGCATCTGCGGCAGATCGTTGGCGCGCACGGCGTGCAGCGAGCTGTCCTGGTTGGCTTGACCAATCAGCTGGTTACGCAGTTTCAACAGCGCGTCGCGGTCGGTGCCGCCGCTGGCCATCAGCTCAAAGGTAAAGCCGTTGCTCTGGCCCAGACCGTCCACCGCAGGCGGCGTCATGGCAAAGATGGTCGCATCGCGGATGGTGCTCAGCTCCTGCGTGGCGCGCAGGGCGATGGCCTGCGCGGTATTCTCATCGCCTTTACGCTCTGACCAGTTTTTCAGGGAGACAAACGCCATCCCGGCGTTCTGGCCGCTGCCGCTGAAGCTGAAGCCTTCAATGGTGAAGATCACGTTGGTGTTGGCTTTCTCTTTGGTGAGGAACCACTCGCGCACCTGGCGGCTGACGTCGGCGGTACGCACCGTCGTCGCGCCGGCGGGCAGGGTGTACTGCACCATGATTTCGCCCTGGTCTTCCGTTGGCAGGAAGCTGCCCGGCAGCTTAAGCATGGCGAAGCCCATCGCACCACAGAGCAGGGCGTAGATGACCAGCATGCCGCCGGAGCGGCGCAGGGCACGCAGCACCTTGTTCTGATAGCCATGCTCGGTCCTGCTGTAGAAGCGGTTAAACGCGCCGAAGAAACCTTTCTTGTGCGGAGCCGTGTGGCTCAGAATTGAGCCGCAGAGCGCGGGCGTCAGGGTCAACGCCACCACCACGGAGAGGAACATCGCCGAAATGATGGTGACCGAGAACTGACGGTAGATCACCCCGGTGGAGCCGCCGAAGAAGGCCATCGGCAGGAATACCGCAGAGAGCACCAGCGCAATGGCGATCAGCGCGCCGGAGATTTCGCCCATCGATTTTTCGGTGGCTTCGCGGGCGGGCAGGCCTTCGTCGCGCATAATACGCTCGACGTTTTCCACCACCACGATGGCGTCATCCACCAAAAGCCCAATCGCCAGCACCATCGCAAACAGCGTCAGGGTATTGATGGAGTAGCCGAACAGCGCCAGCACGCCGAAGGTGCCCAGCAGAACGACAGGCACCGCCAGCGCCGGGATCAGCGTGGCGCGGATGTTTTGCAGGAACAGGTACATCACCACCACCACGAGGATAATGGCTTCGAACAGGGTCTGAATCACGTCCTCAACGGAGATCTTGATGAACTCTGTGCTGTCTTTCGGGTAGGCCACGTCGTAGCCTTCCGGCATCGACTTTTTGAACTCAGCAATCTTGTCTTTTACCGCCGTCGCAGTGTTGAGCGCGTTCGCACCCGGTGAAAGCATGACCGCCATACCCGCCGCCGGGTGGCCGTTGAGCTTCGCGGTGGCGGTATAATCTTCGCTGCCCATCTCCACGCGGGCGACGTCGCTGATGTGCACGACCGCGCCGTTGGACTGGCTCTTCACGATGATGTTTTTAAACTGATCCACCGTCTGCAGGCGCGACTGAGCGCGGACGGTGGCGGTCAGCTGCTGGGCGTTTGACGAGGGCAGTGCGCCGATTTTACCGGCGGAAACCTGCACGTTCTGGGCTTCAATCGCGCTCTGCACGTCGGACGGCATCAGCGAGTAGGACGCCAGCTTCGCCGGGTCGAGCCAGATGCGCATGGCGTATTCCGCCCCGAACACCTGCAGGCTGCCAACGCCCTCCACGCGCGCCAGCGGGTCCTGCATATTGCTCACCAGCCAGTCGGCGATATCCGAGCTGCTGGCGGTGTCGGTTTTGTCGTACACGCCCATGATCAGCAGGAAGTTGCTCTGCGATTTCTCGACGGTAATGCCGGACTGCTGCACCTCGGTCGGCAGACGAGATTCCGCCTGCTGGACTTTGTTCTGCACCTGTACCTGCGCGGTGTCCGGGTCGGTTCCCTGTTCGAAGGTGACGTTGATGCTTACCGACCCGTCCGAGCTGCTGGTGGAGGTGAAGTAGAGCAGGTTATCCAGCCCGGTGAGCTGCTGCTCGATCACCTGCGTCACGCTGTTTTCCAGCGTTTGCGCGGAGGCACCGGTGTAGGTGGCGGAGATCTTGATCGACGGCGGGGCGACGTCCGGGTACTGCGCGACCGGCAGCGAGCGGATCGCCAGCATCCCGGCGAGCATGATAAGAATGGCGATAACCCAGGCAAAGACCGGGCGACGCACGAAGAAGCGGGAAAACATCAGGCGTTTCCTCCGCTGGCTTTCATCTCTTCGGCTTTCACTTCCTGCCCGGCGGTCACCTTGTCGGTGCCTTCCACAATCAGCTTATCGCCCGCCTTCAGACCGCTCAGCACCAGCCATTTGTCGCCGTAGGTGTCGCCCGTCTCCAGTTGACGCTGCTCGACCTTGTTGCTGGCATTCACCACCAGCGCGGTAGCGGTGCCTTTGGCGTCGCGGGTGATGCCCTGTTGCGGTGCCAGGATCGCGTCGTTCATGATGCCTTCATCCACTCTGGCGCGGACAAACATCCCCGGCAGGAGCTGATGCTGCGGGTTCGGGAAGACGGCGCGCAGCGTGACGGAGCCAGTTGATTCATCCACCGCCACTTCGGTTAACGCCAGGCGGCCTTTTTCACCGTAGGTGCTGCCGTCTTCGAGGATTAACGACACGCGTAGCGTATCGCTATTGGTGGCAAGGGTTTGCTTGCGTAAACGCAGCAGATCGGCGCTGTAACGCGTGAGATCGACGTACATGCTGTCGAGCCCGCGAATGGTGGCGAGGGCGGTATCCTGCTGCGCGGTCACCAGCGCGCCGGGGGTGACGGAGGAGATGCCGATACGTCCGGCAATCGGTGCGGTCACGGTGGTCCAGTTGAGGTTAATGCGCGCGCTTTCCTGCGCGGCCTTCTTTGACTCGACGCTGGCCTTGTCCTGTGCGCAGGTGGACTTCGCGTCCTCTGCATCCTGACGTGACACGCCGTCATCTTTCACCAGTTGCGCATAGCGCTGGGCCTTCTGGCAGTCGGCCTGCACCAGCGCCTGCGCCTGCTTTAGCGCCGCGGCGGCTTCATCGTAGGCGGCGCGGTAGCTGGAAGGGTCAATTTGATACAGCGCCTGTCCGGCCTTGACCGTATCGCCTTCGGTGAACAGCCGCTTCTGGATAATGCCGCCTACCTGCGGGCGCACTTCGGCGCTCATGGCGGCGGTGGTGCGGCCCGTCAGCTCGCTGACGACGGAAACAGGCTGGCTCATGAGCGTGACAATCCCCACATCCGGAAGAGGACGCTGGGGAGCAGATATTTGCGCATTATCGCACCCTGTCAGGAGGAGTAATGCCGCGATGGAGGTTGTTATGGTTTTCATAATTTTTTTTCCAGGGTGAACGATGCCTACCCTGTTAATCGCTTAACAGGGAGGAGGGCTATTTAAAGGCACAGCGATACCGCATCTCTGGCTTAGTCAGAAATGTAAAAAAGGGGAATTACTTATTCCCGCTAATTATTCATATGCGATTACTTCGCAGAGAAAAGCATATTTAAAATATCCTGATAAAGAGGTTCTAATTGTTCTGACGGTACTTTTAACGGCGCGAGTCGACGGTAAATCGTTCCTTCGATCATCACGGCGGTAATCTCCACGCAGCAGCGAATATGCTCATCGCTCAGGTGGGGGAACTGCTTTTTCAGGTGCGCGCAGGCGTTGGTGAACATGCGCGATTCGGCTTCGATTAGCATGGCGGCAACCTGAGGATTACGCGTGGCCTCGGCGGACATTTCCAGCATCAGCGCATCGTCATCCTCGTTGAGCGTTTGCCGCCAGGCGAGGGCCTGCGGCATCCCTTCAACCAGCGTTTTGCCCTGCATCTCCTCGATGCGCGAGTCGATGATGCGGCGGATCATCTCTTCGATAATCGCGTCTTTGTTGCTGAAATAACGGTAAATTTGTCCGACGCTGAGCTTCGCCTCGCTGGCAATCTGCGACATGCTGGCGGCGTGAAACCCGCTGGCGCGAAAGCAGCGGCGCGCGGCGGTGATGATCTCGTCCTGGCGCAATTTTTGTCGTTCTTCCAGCTTTGTGCTCATCGTCGGCTACCATGTAAAAGTGAGAATGATCGTTCTCATTATACGTTTTAGGTGCGTATTGGAAAGGCTTTTTTTATTTTCATATTGAATGAATATTTCCTGGATTAAACAATGGAGGAAATAAGGAGTTTTTATGAAGGTTAAGCTGTGAGATATTCAGATTGCGCTGAAAATAAGGAGAACAATATGCAGTTGAGCATCACTAAAAAAGTCACACCCGAAGAGAAAGAAGAGTTATTTGTGGGATTAAGAGCTTACAACGCCCAGTTTTTAGATATGACGAACTTTAGTGGTGATGTTGGCGTTTACATGCGAGACGATAATGGCGCAATGCTGGGCGGATTAATCGGCGTGCGCAAAGGTGACTGGCTGAATATTGACTATCTCTGGGTGAGCGACACCGTGCGGGGAACCGGCGTGGGCAGCCAGCTCATCAAAACGGCAGAAGATGAAGCCCGACGCCAGGGCTGCAAGCACGCGCTGGTCGATACCGCCAGTTTCCAGGCACGCCCGTTCTATGAAAAGCAGGGCTACCGGCTACAGATGTCGCTGCAGGACTACCCCTGTGCGGGCATGCAGCGCCACTATCTGGCAAAGGCGCTTTAACCGCCGATCCCGGTGCCGATTACGGCAAGCGCATGACGGACAATGATTTCCGGCGAGAGGGATTTTAGCCTCTCGTCATTGCGCATGCGTGAGAACGGCACCAGCACCAGGCTCAGCAAGGTGGTAAACAGCAGCTCCGGTGCCAGCGCCTGATTCAGCTTCCCTTCCTGCTGCCAGCCTTTGAGGGTGGCAAGCGTCGCCTGATACTTCTCGTCACCAAACCGCGCCTGAAGATGGGTGCGCAGTACCGGCATTTCGCCAATCACCTCCTGCATCCACAGCGGTGCAAACCAGGGATACTGTTCCGCCAGTTCGGCCAGCACTTTAACCATTTCCGTCAGGGCGTTCACCGGCGAATCCCGGTTATCGGCGAAAATCGTCCCGATCCGCTCGCGTAACGGCAGGAAACGCTCCTCAATCATCGCATCCAGCAGTTGCTCTCGGGAATTGAAGTAATAGTGCAGCATCGCGGGCGTGACGCCCGCCTCTTTGGCAATCGCGTTGAGTGAGGTATTGGCGATCCCCTGACGGGAAAAGAGGTTCAGGGCGATATCCAGCAACTGTTCGCGGCTGGCGGTGACGCGTTTACCCCCGCGAGGGCGGCCGGGGCGGCGCAGTTCAGAATTGTCTTTTAATGCTGGCATGACCACGGTGCCTCTTGATCTTATTCATCACTTCCACAAATATTAATTATGCGATTAATTAATTTCAAGCGATCTCTTATGGAATCCGACGTCATGAACCCACCCGCGCAAAAAGCGCCGTCGATTAAGCTGCTGTTCAGCGCGCTGCTGCTGGTGATGCTGCTTTCTGCGCTTGATCAAACCATCATCTCTACGGCGCTGCCTACCATTGTCGGTGAGCTGGGCGGCCTGGATAAGCTCTCCTGGGTAGTGACGGCCTATATCCTCAGCTCCACCATCGTGGTGCCGCTGTACGGTAAATTCGGCGATCTGTTTGGTCGCAAAATTGTCCTGCAAATCGCCATTGTGCTGTTCCTCGTGGGCTCCGCGCTGTGCGGGCTGGCGCAAAACATGACCCAGCTGGTGCTGATGCGCGCCCTGCAGGGGCTGGGTGGCGGCGGCCTGATGGTGATCAGCATGGCCGCCGTGGCGGACGTGATCCCGCCAGCCGATCGCGGGCGCTATCAGGGGCTGTTTGGCGGCGTGTTTGGCCTGGCGACGGTCATCGGGCCGCTGATCGGCGGGTTTATCGTCCAGCACGCATCCTGGCGCTGGATTTTCTACATCAACCTGCCGCTGGGGCTGTTTGCGCTGCTGGTAATAGGCGCGGTATTTCACGGCAGCGCGCGGCGCAGCAAGCACGAGATTGACTATCTGGGGGCGATTTACCTCAGCATGGCGCTGCTGTGCATCATCCTGTTTACCACCGAAGGCGGCACCGTTCGCCCGTGGAGCGACCCGCAGCTGTGGTGCATTCTGGCCTTTGGCCTGACGGGCATTGCCGGGTTTATCTATGAGGAGCGGCTGGCGTGGGAGCCGATTATTCCGCTGTCGCTGTTCCGCGACCGCAGCTTCCTGCTCTGCAGCCTGATTGGCTTTATCATCGGCATGTCGCTGTTTGGCTTAGTGACCTTCCTGCCGCTGTACCTGCAGGTGGTGAAAGACGCCACGCCAACACAGGCCGGTTTGCAGCTCATTCCGCTAATGGGCGGGCTGCTGCTGACCTCGATTATCAGCGGGCGGATCATCAGCCGTACCGGGAAATATCGCCTGTTCCCGATCCTCGGCACGCTGCTCGGCGTGGTGGGGATGTTTTTACTGACGCGCATTTCAATCACGTCGCCAACCTGGCAGCTTTATCTGTTCACCAGCGTGCTGGGCATGGGGCTGGGACTGGTGATGCAGGTGCTGGTGCTGGCGGTGCAAAACAGCGTGTCGGCGGATCAATACGGCGTAGCCACCTCTGGCGTCACGCTCTTCCGTTCCATTGGCGGGGCCATTGGCGTTGCGCTGTTTGGCGCGGTATTCACGAATATTCTGCAATCGGGGCTGATGGACAGCCTTCCGGAAGGCGCGGAACTGCCGCGCGAGCTGAACCCGACCGCCATCCACCATCTGCCTGACGCTCTGAGGCTGGACTACCTTGATGCCTTCGGCTCGGCCATTCATGCGGTATTCCTGCTGGCGGCAGGGATTATGGTGCTGGCGTTTGCGCTGTCGTGGTTTTTACGGGAAGCGCCGCTGCGTCGGCAGGCGTGATGCCCATCGCCCGGTGGCGCTTTGCTTACCGGGCCTACAACACCTCCGCGCGTAGGCCGGGTAAGCGCAGCGCCACCCGGCAATAGGCCGCATATAACTTATCCTTCTTATTGATTCCTTTTCGTTTTTTAGCGCGCCGTCGCGTTGTCGATATAGTCTTCAAAACGTCTAACAAAAGGAACTGTCTCGTGAAACTTCGACTGGTTGCGCTTCTCCTGACTGGCCTGCTGCTCGCGGGCTGTGACCAAAGCAGCAATGATGCCAAACACATTAAGGTCGGCGTGATTAACGGTGCCGAGCAGGACGTGGCGGAGGTCGCTAAAAAGGTGGCAAAAGAGAAATACGGTCTGGACGTGGATCTGGTGGGCTTTAGCGGATCGCTGCTGCCCAACGATGCCACTAACCAGGGGGAGCTGGATGCCAACGTCTTCCAGCACCGCCCGTTCCTCGCAGAAGATAACAAGGCGCACGGCTACAAGCTGGTTGCCGTTGCAAACACCTTCGTTTTCCCGATGGCTGGCTATTCCCGCAAGATTAAATCGGTGAATGAACTGAAAGACGGCGCAACGATTGCCATTCCTAACGACCCAACCAACCTCGGTCGCGCGCTGCTGCTGCTGCAAAAAGAGAAGCTGATTGCCCTGAAGCCGGACGTTGGCCTGCTGCCGACGGCGCTGGATATCACCGCAAACCCTAAAAATCTGAAGATTATGGAGCTGGAAGGCGCGCAGTTGCCGCGCGTGCTGGACGATCCGAAGGTGGATGTCGCCATTATTAGTACCACCTACCTCCAGCAAACCGGCCTGTCGCCGGTTCATGACAGCGTCTTCATTGAAGATAAAAACTCGCCGTATGTGAACATTGTCGTGACGCGTGAAGACAAGAAAGATGCGGAAAACGTGAAGGAATTCATACAGTCGTATCAGTCGCCTGAGGTGGCAAAAGCGGCCGAAACGATCTTCAACGGCGGGGCGGTGCCAGGCTGGTAAGTTTGGCCCAATTCCATCGATCATCGCCATTTAGCCCACATCGTAACGCGTGGTCACGGGCTATTCTCCTTATCACACCCACCGGAGGATAGCCCATGAACATTACTCAGATTCGCAATGCCACTCAGCTGATTACCTACGCGGGAAAACGTTTTTTAGTTGACCCTATGCTCGCGCCGAAAGGGGCTTACCCGGGTTTCCCGGGTACGGCGCATGCAGATATTCGTAACCCGACCGTCGAACTACCTGTTGAGGTTACTACGCTGCTTGATGCCGACGCGGTGATTGTCACCCACACGCACGACGATCATTGGGATCAAACCGCCATTGCACTGATCGCCAAAGACAAACCGATTTATGTACAAAACGACAGCGACGCCGCGCTGCTGCGCAGCCAGGGATTTACCCACCTGACGGTGATGACCGAAGAGACCGCATTTGATGACGTAAGCATCGTGAAAACCCACGGCGGCCAGCACGGAACCGATCGCGCTTATGCCGTGCCGGACCTGGCGGAGCGCCTGGGCGAGGCCTGCGGCGTCGTCTTCCGTCATCCTGACGAAAAGACGCTTTATATCGCGGGGGATACCATCTGGCGCGAAGAGGTGGCGGCCGACATGCAAAAGCACCAGCCGGATGTCGTGGTATTGAACGCCGGTTACGCGCATGTGATTGGTTTTGGCCCCATTATCATGGGCGAGCAGGATGTGCTGAACGTGCATTTTCTGTTGCCTGAGGCGCAGATTGTGGCGACCCATATGGAGGCCATCAACCACTGTCTACTGACCCGCCGCGCGCTGCGTGAATACGCCGAAGCCAACCAGTTTAGTGATGCGTTGAGCATTCCCCAGGATGGTGAAAGCGTTATATTCTGAGCACCACAGAGGGAAGGAGAGAGTGATGTCACTATTACATGTTGCCATTGTCGCGGTGGACGGGTTTAGCCCGTTCCACTACTCCGTTCCCTGCATTTTGTTTGGCGATACTGTATCGGGCGAAAAGCGCTTTAATGTCACGATTTGCGCTGAAAAACCAGGGTTTCTGACATCAAGAGACGGTTTTTCGCTCAATGCTACGCAGGATTACTCCGCCATTGAGCAGGCTGATATTGTTGTCGTGCCCTACTGGCAGCACGTCCTGGAACGCCCACCCCAGACGTTGATCGACAGCCTGGTGCAGGCGAGAGACAATGGCGCTGAAATCGTCGGGCTGTGTCTGGGGTCGTTTGTGCTGGGTTATGCGGGCATCCTTGACGGCAAGCGCGCAGCTACACACTGGGAGTTTGAACAGCAGTTCCAGTCGCTCTTCCCGCACGTCCAGTTGGATATCAATGCCCTCTACGTGGATGACGGCAATATCATCACCTCTGCCGGAACTGCTGCCGCGCTGGACTGCTGCCTGTATATCATTCGCCAGCGGTTTGGCAGCGTGGTCGCCAACCAGATTGCCCGGCGGATGATTGTGCCGCCGCACCGCGAGGGCGGTCAGGCGCAGTTTATTGCTCAGCCTGTTCCGAATGACACCCGCGATGCACGTATCAATTGCCTGATCGACTATCTTCAGCAGCACATCACCGAACCGCATAGCCTGGACTCGCTGGCGGAGGTGGTCTCAATGAGCCGCCGCACGCTGACCCGTCACTTTGTTAAAGCCACGGGGATGAGCGTTGCCGACTGGCTTACCGCCGAACGCCTGCGGCGCAGCCAGCTCTTGCTTGAAGCCGGAAATATGCCGATTGAGCGCGTGGCTGAACTGGTGGGATTTAATTCCGCCGTCACCTGGCGACAGCAGTTTAAGGCGCGTTTTGGGGTCAGTCCGGCGGAGTGGCGAAAGACCTTTCGGACTCACTCGTAGGCCGGGTCAGCGCAGCGCCACCCGGCGTTTACCCCAGCCTCTCCACCCTCGTCTCCCCCTCCACCATCGACAGCTGGTACAGCGAGAACGACCTCTGCTTCTCAATCAACTTCGCCAGTTCCGGCGAGTGGCTGGTGAGCCAGATCTGCGAGTAGCGGCTGGCCTCAGCGATTAAGCTCGCCAGCGCGGGCAGCATCTGCGGATGCAGGCTGTTTTCCGGTTCGTTGAGGGCGATAAAGGCCGGTGGCCGCGGGCTGAGCAAGGCCACCGCCAGGCACAGAAAACGCAGAGTGCCGTCGGAGAACTCCGCCGGCTCCAGCGGTCTGCTTAGCCCTTCGCGCTGCATCATCATGCGAAAACGTCCGCCGGTGTTGTCGCTGTAGAACACGCAGCCGGGGAAGGCCTGGTCGAGAATGCGCATCAGCAGAAGTTCGTCGCCAATTTCCACGATGGTCTGAAACGCCGCCGCCAGGTTGGCGCCGTCGCTGGCCAGCACCGGGGAGCGGAAGCCAACCTGAGGCGCGCGCATGGCTGAGCCTGACGAGACGGAAAACTCGTGATAAAATCGCCAGTTACGCAGCGACTCGCGCATCTGCGACACTTCCGGGTAAAGATGCGGCTCGCCAAGCTGGCCGAACACCGATTCGTTCTCATACAGCGTGCCGCTGTGGGTGACTTTCTCGTGATGCACGTTATTCAGAAACACGGCCTGATTTTTACGCTTCATCAGCTGTGACGACGGGCGTCGGTATTGACCACTCAGCCAGATGGACTCTTCTTTGATCACCGGATCGAGTTGAAACTGTGAGGGGTAAGGCAGTTTTTCGACAAAGCCTACCTGCAGCTCGTATTCGTAGGTTTCGGTTTCAACGGCTAAATTCATCCGCCGCAGCTGGTCGCTGCGGGTTTTGCCTGCCCAGAACACTTTTAAAATCCCACCCTCGTTCGCCAGTGCCTGCGAAAACTGCCCCTGCGCGGCGCTGTGCATCAGGTGGATCGCTTTGTAGATATTTGATTTTCCGGTGCCGTTTGGGCCAAAGACGATGTTGAGCTGTTCCAGCTCCAGCGACATTTCGCGAATCGAGCGGTAGTTTTGAATGTGCAGGGTGGTGATCACAGGCAGTCCCTTTTTTGCGTAACAATCCTGTATATAATTACAGTATTTTGCGTGGAATGCAAAAAAGAGACGACAGTGAGGGTGTCGTCTAAACGGGGTACTGCTTTGGGCCTCTATGGGTCAATTGGGCCTTCGCATTTTTATCGTCAGGTTACTGCCAGACGCAGACCCAAATCATCAGGATAGGGATCAAAGTAGTTTTGCGTCATCAGATACCGGTCAGGATATTCGGCCATATAGTGTTTCAGCAGCGTCAGCGGCGCGAGGATGGGCAGCAGCCCGTCGCGATAGTGCAGGATCACATCGCGCAGTTCGACGCGCTGGCGGCTGTTCAGCTGGTTACGGAAATAGCCCTGAATATGCATTAGCACGTTGGTATGGTTTTTCCGCGAAGCGGGCTTTTTCAGGATCGTCATCAGCTTTTCGCGGTACGCCACGAAGAAGGCGTCCAGATCTTCCCATTCATGCAGCGACGCAACGAACGGGCCGATCTCGCGGTAGCCCGCCTGATGGTGCGCCAACAGTTGCAATTTGTAGCGGCTGTGGAAATCCAGCAGCCCACGGCGCGTCAGGCCTTTAGCGCGCAGCGTGTTCAGCTCGTGCAGGGCAAATACCCGCTCGATAAAGTTTTCCCGCAGCACCGGGTCGTGCAGCCGACCGTCTTCCTCCACGGGCAGCCACGGGTAGGTTTCAAGCAGGGCGGCGGTGAACAGCCCGACACCCTCCTTGCGGCCCCGGTTGCCGTTTTCATCATACAGCCGCACGCGTTCCATGCCGCAGCTTGGCGATTTCGCGCAGACGATAAATCCCGACAGATCGCCGATTTTTGGCAGATAGTCCGCCGTAAAGTCGGCCATTTTCTGCGTAATATCATCATGGGGTGGTTTGCTGAAGCGGAGCTGCGTTTCGCCGCTGTCCGTCAGCGTCAGGCGTATGGCCGGGCGTGGCGTTGGCAGGCCAATCGCCATTTCCGGGCAGACGGGCCTGAAACTCACCCACTGGGCCAGTTCATCCATGACAAAGCCCATACGCTTGTGTCCGCCGTCGAAGCGAACGGCAGACCCGGTCAAACATCCGCTAATACCGAGCACAGGTTTTGTTGTCATGGTGTGGTCCTCCCGTTCTTCTCTTTAAAACTTACACAACATGACTAATTTGTCCAAGTATTAGCGAAATTATTTTTTATTTACCTTTAAAATCAACGTTGATTAACTGCCCTTATAAGTTGAATAACCGTACTGGCTCAGCAGGAGAGGGATGTGCAGCTTTTCGTTGGTGCGGGTTACGGTGAACAGCACCGGGATCTCCGGGAAGAAGGAATCCAGCTTCTTCCCGTGGAAGTAATCTGCGGTTTTAAAAGTCACTTTATAGACGCCGGGCTGCATATCCTGATCCTGCGGATAAAGCGATTTGATGCGGCCGTCATTGTCAGTTTTGCCGCTGGCAATTGGGGTCCATTTGTCCTGCTGCTGTTTTTCCAGCGTGACGGTAACGTCCGATGGCGGCATCCCGGTTTGCTGGTCAAGAATGTGTACGCTCAGCGTGCCGGCAGGGGCGCTAAAGGCGGCAGGGGCAAAGGCCAGGGTGGTCAGCATCAGCAGAGAGGCAGTTTTTTTCATTGTGTTTTCCTGTGGGGTTGTCGGTCACAGGAAAACGTTAGCATTTGTGGCGCGGGAAAATATTCAACTTTTCGTGAAGATTCCCACAGGAGAAAATGATTAGAGGATAATCACTTCAAGCGATACCTGCTGTTGCCACTGCTCGATCTGCTTTTTGCGCGCGGCGGTGAGTTTACCGCGCGTGACCAGAAGCCAGTGGCGGTCCGGGAAAATCTCCGGGGCCAGCGTGGCAGGAGGCGTGGGCAAAATATCGATACGGTGACCTTGCCCGGTGCGGGTTAAGGCTTCGAGCCAGACTTCACACGGATCGTTCAGGTTCCAGCCGCTGAGCAGGATGTTGTCGCCCGGCGCTTTTTTATCGCCTTCCAGGCAAAACGAGGTGTAGGCGATGATGATGCCGTCGAGGATCTCCCGCAGGGTCATGGCGGCGGCGACGTTTGCCGATACCTGACTGCGTAGCGGACGCAGCACGTTCGCGACCAGTTCTGGTCTTGGGTACTCGCGCCCTGCGTCGTAAATCATCTGGCGCAGGGACTCGATTTTGCCGTCCTGCAGGCGCTGTAACATGGTCTGCTGCAGCGTGAGCCAGTTGTTGGTCAGGCGCGACGTAGGGCGCTCCAGCAGCGGTTTGACCTGGCCAATCGGGACACCTTTTTTTACCCAGTCGAGGATTTTTAGCGCCTGCTGGACGTCCTCATCGCTGTACTGGCGGTGACCGCCCTCCGTGCGCTGAGGCTTGAGTAAGCCGTAGCGCCGCTGCCAGGCCCGCAGCGTGGTGGCGGTGATCCCGCTGAGTCTGGCGAATTCGCCGATGGAGTAAGCCATGTCCGTGTCCAGAGTTGAGGAATACTCTCAATATACTACGAATTTTCGCGGACGGGATGAAGCGCCGCCGCGGTGCACTACACTTAATTTCCAACCGTGCAAATGAAAGGAATTCTCATGAAGCTATGGCCTGTTGTGACCGGTGTTGCCATTGCCCTGACGCTGGTAGCCTGTAAATCCCCCACCCCGCCGAAGGGCGTGCAACCCATTTCTGGTTTTGACGCCAGCCGCTATCTTGGCAAATGGTACGAAGTCGCTCGCCTGGAAAACCGCTTTGAACGCGGCCTGGAGCAGGTTACCGCCACCTACGATAAGCGCAGCGACGGCGGCATCAGCGTGCTTAACCGCGGCTACGACCCGGTGAAGAACAAGTGGAATGAGAGCGAGGGTAAAGCCTACTTTACCGGCGAACCGACCACGGCCGCGCTGAAGGTGTCCTTCTTCGGCCCGTTCTACGGCGGGTATAACGTGATCAAACTGGACGATAAGTACCAGTACGCGCTGGTCAGCGGCCCGAACCGCGACTACCTGTGGATCCTGTCGCGCACGCCAACCATCCCGGATGCGGTGAAACAGGATTACCTGAACACCGCGCGCGGTCTGGGCTTCCAGGTTGACCAGCTGGTGTGGGTGAAGCACTAACCCCTACTGGTAGGAAAACGTGATGCTCGCCAGGGCGTTGGCCGAACCGGGGACCAGTTCGCCGGTTCGGATGTACTGCGCCTGGAACGGCAGCGACAGGGTTTGTGCCGCGGTGGTGCTCTGGATAAAGAACTGGTTCGTTGTGCCCGCCGCCGAACTGTCTGGCCCCAGCATCAGTGGGCCGGTGCCGTTGTAGAAAAACTGCACCCCCACGCCGGACGCCGTGGAGTCGCCGGTCAGCGTCACCACCGACGAGGTATTCGACGGCGTGGTCTGGTCGGTCATCACCGCGTTAACCGCCACGTTCGCGTCGCAGGTCAGGCTGACGTTAAACGACCCGGAAGGTGACGTGCTGCCCACGGTGGTCAACGTGCGGATATCAATCGTGCCCAGATCGACATTCGCGCTTTTTGTTCCCACCGTACAGCCGCTCGCCGTCACGGTAATGGCGGTAGGGTTAATGATGACTTTTGCCGTTTTGACCTCGTTGTTATATGCGGTCAGGACCGCAGCGTTGATGGTGGGGATCTGGTAAACCCCTGATTTCAGCGCCGTGCCGGTCTTAATAAAGGTCACCTTGGCGGACCAGCCCAGATCGGTGGCGTAGCCATTGGTCCCGTCCGCAGGGTAGCTTTGCGTAATACCGCTCTGCAGCGGTATCCAGGCGGAGCCGTTAAAATCCTTCAGCCCGATGATATAACCCACGCCTGGGACTCCAGTTTCAAAAATGGTGTAGTTAACCCCGTCGATGGTGACCGTCATCCCGCTCGAGATGGCGCTGCTGCTCGGCTCCAGCGTGCCTTTGGAGCAGGTAAAAACAAGCCCGCACCAGAACACCTGCTGCACGCTGGCGGTGGCGCTCCAGGTCGATCCGATTATGTTGCCCGGCACCACCGAATCCGCGGGCCCGCTGTAGGTCATCGGCTGAGGGGAAAGGGTAATATCCGATTTCCACTCCATCGCCTGTACGCTGGCGCAGAGCAGTAATCCGGTGATAAAAAACACTAAACGCATCATTGATACTCCGTAGTCCAGGTCGCGAAAGCAGAGACGTCTCCGGCATTGACGGGCGCGCCCGTGGCGGCCAGTCGGGCATAAAAGGTTATCTCTACACTGTCATCGCCCGGCGTGCCCCAGGCGGTGGTTTGCGTGTTCAGTGGAATCAGCGCGCTGTCTTTATCGAGGATCTGCACCGCCACGCCGGTTGCGCCGCCGTCGGCAATTTTAACCAGCTGCGGGTCGTCATTGTCCGGCGTGCCGCTGAAGCGGATTTTTACCCCGGCAAAGGTCGGCCCGCAGGCTTCAAGCCTGATCGTGAAGGGCGTTTTGATATTGCTTACCGCCCCTGCGCGGGCGAACTGTTTCATCCCAATGGTCCCCAGCGGTACCTCTTGCTCTTTGGAGTCCGCGGCGACAACACAGGTGTTGCCGATCAAATTCCCGGTGACGGAAACCAGCACGTCATAGCCGCGAACGGGGAGAGTAAAAAACAGCAGCAGGACGATGCTGGCCATTCGAAGCGTTACTGACATACCACCTCCTGTGAATAAAGGCCGGTGCGGGCATTATAATTTTGCTTATTTAACGCATAGTTAATGGTGCAGCGCTGGTCGCTGTTGCGGCCCCACACTGCGCTCAACATGCCCTTAACGGGCAAGCCGGACAGATACAGACTGCCGCCGTCGCCAACGATGCCGCTGGTTTTGTCATCACTGAGTGAGACCAGCGTGCCGAAGGGGAGCACGTCGTTGCCGTGACGCACGATAAACATCGCTTTTGCCCCCTGACGCGTGACGATGGTGGCACGAACCAGGGCGCCGTCGGTGGGCGTTTTGTTGACGATGGCATTCTCGAGCTCCACGTCGTTGCCCGCCGTGGTGACGTCCAGCGCAACCTGATTGACGCGATACGGCGTGGCGTAGGGGATCACCGCGTATCCCCGACTGTCGGTTTTAATGCCCTTGTGATTAAGCACGGAAACGTTGCTGGCCCCGGGAGCTTTAACCAGAATATTGGTATTGCCGAGCGGCTGGCTTAGCGTCAGGCCATCTTCATGCAGCACCGCGCCGCCGCTCATCCCGTAGCTGAGGTTTTGGGAATCGCGGGTGTAGCTGTAGCCGAGGTTATAGTCTCCGCGCGCACCTTCGTACTGCAGGGCGACATCACCGCCGTACTGTTGCTGCTTGCTGTAGCGCTGGTTAACGCTATAAAACAGATTCTCCTGGCCCGGCAGATAACCGCTCACGCCGGTGCTGGCGGTGGTGCCGGTAGAGTCCGCATGGGTGGTTGTAAACCGCGCGCGCGTGGCGAGCTGCGGGTTGCCAAACGGCACCGACAGGGAGAGCGCCAGAAGGTTCTCTTTCTTGTTGTCATACAGGCTGGCGCTGCGCTGAACGCTGACGCCAAGCGACACGTTACGAAACGTGGCGTTCCACGCGAACTGCAGGCTTTGCGTGGTGTTTGACGTGTTCCAGTAGGTTTGCTGATCCCACGACAGTGACAGCGAGCCGTATTGCCCCATCGGCTGCGACAGCAGCAGCTGGTTCTTGGCTTTACGCGACATCCGCAGGTTGTACACGGTGTCGTAATGGGTGGTGACGGTGCCATCGTCTTCCACAATCTGCTTTGGCGACCCGCCCGCCATCCCTTTGTACGTGGTATCGCTGAGGGTATAAAACCCCTCCGTGGAGTAGCGCAGCGAGAAGAAGTTTACCCGCGTGCCGGTGTCGTTCAGCAGCTTGCTGTAGCGCAGGCGCACGGAATCGCCTGTGTATTGCCGATCGTCCGCCAGCCGGCTGCGGGCGTGGGTCAGGTCAATGGAGTAGGCACCAAAGCGGCCAAGGTTTTGCCCAACCCCGAACGCCAGACCGTTATAGCGATCGGCAAACTGCGCCCCGCCGTAAAACGTCAGGCCATAGCGCCAGCCGTAGAACAGCTCGCCCTGTGCGAAAGAGGGTGACGCCTGATCCCCCATCGGGCGATAGGTGCCGGCACCGAAGGCATATTTCACCTGCCCGTTACGCACCAGGTTCGGCACGCTGGCAAAGGGAAGGGTGTATTGCGTCTGGCTGCCGTCGTTCTCCTGAATGGTGACCGCGAGATCGCCACCTGACGATGTCGGGTAGAGATCTTTCAGCACAAACGCCCCCGGCGGAACGGAGGTTTGATAGATAATGTTGCCGTTCTGGCGAACCGTCACGGTGGCGTTGCTGCGCGCGATGCCGCGGACTTCCGGCGCGTAGCCGCTCAGGCTGGCAGGCAGCATGTTGTCATCGGTCTTCAGGGCAATACCGCGTAGGCCCACGGAGTCAAAGACCTGTGCCGAGGTATAGGTTTCACCGGCGTACGCCTGGGCATTCAGACCGGGGATATCCCTCTGCAGCCAGGTTTGCACGTGAGTGAGCTCGTTGTTGTCTTTGGTCCACGTGGTGAAATCACGCAGCCGCCACGCGCCGAGGTTGATGGCGCTGTTCAGGCTTGCAAACAGCTGCCGATCGCGCGTGCGCGTCTCGCCCTGATATTCATTGTTCGAACCATTCACCACATAATTCAGCCACGCGGCAGGGATCCCTGCCTCCCAGCTTTCCGGGCTGACGTACCCGCGCGGCAAATTGCGCATCGCACTTTGCGGTACGGTGAAGTTCAGGGTGAGCGTCTGCTGGTCAAAATCAAACCGGCTATCGGCAAAAGCCTGTGTCAGGAAGATGCAGCGCTGCGCCAGCGGCAGCGCGCCGCTTTTTGCCTGCTGGCTGTCGATGCCCAGCGCGGCGATTTGTTCAGGCGTAAGGCACGGCAGGGCTTCCCCTGCCGTATTTTCAGCAATGCGGAACGTGACGTTGCCTGTGAACGCGTAGTTGTTATTGATATACACGTTGAGGTTGTAGTCTCCCGGCGGCAGCGCGCTCCCGGCGTTAACCCAGGCGAGATCGGCGCTGTTTGCGCTCTCGCCGTTGAGAAACGCGGGGTTAAATTGCAGTTCGCTTTCGGCAGCCACGGCTTGCCGAATCACCAGGGAGATCACCGTGGCGCACAGGATTTTTCTTTTCACGTGGTCACGCCTTACTGTTTTTATTATTGGGATAACGACGCGCGCGTGGCGGGGGTCCATGCCCCGTAATCGTTAATGGTCTGATAGCTCATGCTGCTTGCATGGCTGAAGGTTTCGGCCAGCGTCAGGCTGGATTTCGGCGGTACCATCACCGGCTGTACCGGCATACCATCAATTTTCACGTTGATAGTGGTGAGGTAGTACGGCGTTGGGTTCGTGAGCGTGACTTTCCCGGCGCGATAGGCGCCAGAAAGGCTTTTCCATGCCTCGCCTGCGCCTTGTCCGAGGCTCTGCGGGCGGTAAAAGACCTTGATGCGGTTTGCCGACGCAAACTGCAGCGAATTGCCGGAACTGCTTTTGGTCTGCTGCGGGATGGCTTTGACCGTCATCCAGTAGAGCGTTTCGCGATCTTCCGGCAGGGCCTTACCGTTAAACATGATTTTCACCGCGCTTTCGCTGGCGGGTTTCATGACGAACAGCGGTGGTGTAATCACGAAATCGTTGGTTTTCTGTCCATGCTCGTTTTCCACCCATGACTGGATCAGGAACGTGGCATCGGGATGTGTGTTCCTGACCTGCAGCATGGACTGGGTGGTGGTGCTGGAGTAGACCATTCGCGTTGCGCCTAACCCCACGCCGCCGGCGTACGCGGCGGTTGAACATACTGTGGCAGCCAGGCAAATCCATGTGTTTACGCGCATAGTGAAGCTCCTTAAAGCTGAGTCAGGCCCGGCCAGCAGACCGGGCCTGAAAATTACGAATAGGTAACGGTGTAGGTCGCGACAGCGCTGGCATCACCCGCGGTGGCACCGCCCTGCGGCGAGTAATATTTCGCGCTGAAGTTCAGGGTGTTGGCACCCTTACGCAGCGGGATGGCCGCTGCGGGTTCACCCAGATTCACCACGTTGCCCTGTTCGTCATAAAGACGAATCGCCACATGCTGCGCGGAGGTGGTGCTGCCGTTTGCTCCGGCGGCCAGGCTATTGGCATCGGTGGAGTCCGGCGTACCGGTGAAGGTGACGGATACGGTTGTTGCGGCAATCGGGTTGTCTTCCGTTGAGGCCGAGGTATCGGCGATTTCGCAATCTTCCAGGGTGATGGCAAACGCTTTTGCCGTGCTGGCTTCACTGCCTGCGGCCGCCAGCGTCGCGGTACGCACTTCGCCCATATCAACGTCAATGTTGGCGCTGCCTGCGCTGATGGCGCAGGCGGAGGTCACGACTTTGCCGCTGAAGTTCACCGTGCCGCCGCTCGCGGTTGCCGCCATGGCGGAACCGGCAGGCAGCAGAGCGGCAATGCTTAATGCCAGAAATGTGCTGTGTTTTACGCGTGCTTTCATTTTCTTAATTCCTTTGTTTTTATTGATGAGATTTGCTCTGAAAGCGGCAGGTCTAACTGGTTAAAAAGACCAGCAAATCTGTCTTATTCCTGAGCCCGAGTTTTCGTATCGCGGAGTTTTTTAAAGCGCTTACCCGGCGATATGAAAGCTTCTCTATTTCTGCGATGTAACTCATATCCAGTCCGTTCCTGAGTTCCTTCAAGACCCTCCACTCTCCTGGCGTTAGCGATAACGCCGTTGGTTTCTTTTGTGGGCGATAGCGGCTATCGACCATTTTTAATAATTTCGTCCGCCAGCAATAAACCGACTCATGCAGCGAGATATAGGCATCGATATCGCCTCTGATCCATTGCGATGAATGCGCAGGGGCGGAATACATACAAACAATCACGCCGGGATATTTCGCTTTGATTCTTTTCAACCCATTAAGATAATCATATCCGGTGTGATACTTGTCAGAACCTGATAACAGGAGAATATCAATTGGCGTAGTCGATAATACGTTATCAAGCTGCTGGAAATTCCCGGCTGTCATTTCAATCTGAGATTCCGGCGTAATGCTCCGTAATAATGTGATGATGCCCTTTCGTGCATAATGGTCGCCACCCATTAACGCGATACGTAAATGTTGTTGTGTTTCGTTCTTATTCGCCATGTTAGTCCCTCGATTTATAATAATAAGACAAACCGATACGATTAAGGTTGGTCTAAATTCTCGAAGTCATCACGCTATGCATGGAGTAGGCCTACTATACGCTGGCCATAAAAGAGGTAATCTGAATTAATCTTAATTTGTATTAATTGTCGATTTTGATACCGCTGTCGATCGGTTCCTCTGTTGATGTTTCTCCTCTTTATTGTCTGTAAATAAGCATAACCGCTTTTTTTTATTAATCTTTGTCTTTGTTAAATGTTGTGTAAGGGAAGTGTCTGTTAGCGTCAGTGCGGGGGCTGAAGTGCTGACGGAGGATAACAATTTCCGAGTGTTATCATCGATTTATACTGATGATACCGCAGGGTGAATATCGGCAAAAATAGCATTATTTATTGATATTAAAGGAAGTTAAGAAAAATTAAGCGTTAACCGTTCTGTATATTTCAGACGTCCATGTCCACGCTGTTCAATTATGGTTTTTGTCTGTTTTTGTCTGTTTTTGTCAATGTCAAGCGTGGCGGGTTACTTCTTGTCTGCAACCGTGTTCCTTCACTACTTCCGAAAAGTTAAGAGAGAGGATATTCAGCCAGCCAGAGCGCACCGGAGCGGCGTTTAATGCGTCTCACGCTTCAGTGAAGCGACAGAGAGAAGAGAGGAAAATAAGATTTTTCGCCAATGGCTGATATATACAGCATAATCTTTATCAGCCACATTAATCCTTATGTTACGTGGCGAACGTATTCTACATTCGCCGGTGTACTGACAGGCCGTCGTGAAAAACGGCGCAATTGAACGGAGAACACTCACCAACGCTATGCATAAGCATTACATCATCAATAATATGGTTGAGTTTCATCCCGCGACCAGCACGCTGAGGGATATCGCCAGCCCCGATCGGGTTGTGGTTTTAAATTCTCCGGCAGGCCGATGTCTGTTGTTATTAATAGAAAGAGCCGGAACTATTGTCACGCAACAGGAGTTTCTGGATATTGTCTGGCAGCGCCGCGGTATGCTGGTCTCGCCCAATACTTATTATCAAAACATCTCTATTCTGCGAAAGGGGCTGAAAAAGATTGGTTTTGAGGTTGACCCCATCGTCACCATTCCGCGCATCGGGTTAACGCTGGCGAGCGATACGCAAATCGTGATTAAAGACCCCCATCCTCGTCCCGCAGAGCTACCCGAGGAAGATGCGCCTGAGCTATGCGACACGATCTCGCCTGCCGTGCTGCCACCGCTGTCGGCGGAGCCGGTAGCCGTCGTAACCGGCGCGTCCGGGCATCGCTCCCGGTGGCTTCCGGGCATGCTGATCGCACTGCTGGTGCTGGTTGGGGCAGGCATCGCAACTCACAGCAGCGCGCGTGAAAACCGTTTTATCGATGACTATCGGTTTACTGCTTTGGTCGGGGCGTGTCACGTCTACCTGGCTCAGGATATTCAGACCCAGGACGAGCGGTCGAAAGCCCTGGCATACGTGACGCCGTTTAAGGACGCCTGCACGAGCTATCCGTGGGTGTACATCAGCTGGTACTCCCTGCTGCCGCGCGCGTCCGTGATTCGGTGTGACAGATCGATGAAGGAGCCGAATCACTGCATCTCTGACTATTTTATTGAGGAGCGCTAGCATGGCTCGTTTTCGTCAGCTGCTGTATCTGTTCACCGCATGTCTGCTGGTGGGGGTAATGCTGTCGGGTTATTACCTGTGGCACCGGTATTACGTGCAGCCTTTTTCGTGTCAGGCGAACCTGGTACAGCATCATCCCGAAGAGAAACTCACCCTGTGGCTGAATTACATCTTTGACGGCAACAGCGGGACGCTCAGTATGAATGGCAGCGTTGATAGCGATCCGACAAAAAATATTGACCGGAAAATATTTTTTCAGGTTGAGCGCAAGGATAATGTCTTTTTACTGACTTCCTTACGGCATATGAAATTCCCGGACGATAATGTTACCGATAACTGGCTTGAAAAATATGAGCCGCAGTTCTTCGTATACCCCGGAAAAAGTATTTATATTCGGATCAATGAACAACAAAATGATAACTATATTTTCACGTTAGGAACATTACCGACATATGTATGCCGCAGTTCAAAAAATGGATAAGCGTATTTAGTAAAAAGTTATCAAAGCCACCGTTTTCATTTATGCTTGATTTAGAGCTTAAGGATTATCTTAGGAATATAAATAGCAGCCACGTGTTGCAATAATGTTGTTCTTATTCAAATTTGGCAAGAAAATGAAAACTCTCTTTGACTCTTCCGGTGGAGGTATATCTGCGTCGGAAACGCAGCTGCATATTGGGTTACTGCTGTGGCCCCGGTATTCACTGCTAGCCTTGTCCGGCCTGCTGGAAGCGTTGCGATACGCAACCAAAGCCCAGAAGAAAAAAGCATTCAAAATCAGTTTACTCAGCGAGCAGCCTGATAACCCTGTTACCAGCAGCTCTGGGGTGAGCATCAGGCCCGATGCCCCGCACGCGCCGCCGGAGACGTTTAACTATATTGCGATCATCGGCGGCGAGCTGGAGTACCTCTCGCAGGGTTATCCGGGGGACAGAGACTACCTCGCCCATGCCCACCATATGAAGGTCCCGCTGATTGGCATCGGCACCGGCAGCTTTGTGCTGGCGCAGGAGGGGTTGTTGAACGAACGACGCGCATCGGTTCACCCTTTCCACCTTGAGCGATTCCGCCACGCGTTCCCGCAGGTTTACGCCGAACAAGGCTATGATTTTATTGACGAGGGGGATGTTCTGACCTGCCCCGGTGGGATCTCAACCATTACCCTTGCGACAGAGCTTATTCGCGCCCACGCCGGCAGTGAGATCGCCCATAGCGCCTGCCAGCGCCTTTCCCTGACGCCGCATGAGACGGCCACGCCCCGGCCTGCCAATATTGCCCTGATCCCGGACTCACGCCTGCGCCGTGCGGTCATGATGATTGAGCAGTATCTGACACGCCCGCTCAGCACCGCCGGGCTGGCCAGCGAAGTGGCGCTCAGCGAGCGTCAGCTTAACCGCCTGTTTCACGCCGAGTTTGGCAAAACGGCGCGGGAATTCATCCGCAGCGCCAGGCTGCGCTACGCCTGCTGGCTGCTGAAGAACTCGCAGCAAAGCGTCACGGACATTGCGCGGCGGATGGGCTTTAGCGACTGCGCGCACTTTATCCGCCACTTCCAGAGCGAGTACGGCTGCACGCCCGGGGTATGGCGCACGTCGCAGAGCTAATGCCCCGATTTCGTGCTTTCTTCGTAGGGTATTACTGGCTCGCCTGGATAGACTTCCGTTAAAAGCCCAACGGAGGGAAGACGACATGAACTGGCAGCCTTTTCGCGGCGATGCACCGGAAAATATGACGATTTTCAGTGCGTCCTTTCCCGACGTCAGCGATCGGTGGCCGATGAAAGGCGATACCGTCCGGGAGATAAATGCCATCGATCGGGGACTGAAAGCCGATCCGGCGCTCCGCCCTCCTTTTGTTGAATGGGAAGAGGGCGGCCAGGCGGTGCTTGTCCCGCAGAACCGCTATTCCGAACAAGCCTTTCGCAACCGTCCGGCGCTCACCGCGTGGCGAACCCGGCTGGTTCCCACTGCGCTGGCGCTGTTTGTGGTGCAAAACCCGCTGGAAGACCGCCTTCCCGACGGAACCAAAATGGACAGCGACAGCCGCCAGTGGTTTATCCACGCTAACGATGCGGTAGGCGTACGCTCCCGCGCCCGGGTGCTGGCCGCGCTGGTGGATAAGTACATTCATAATGAAAGCGAGAACAACTGGGTCAGCCTGGCGAGCGGGGCCGCCATCCCGGTGCTGGAGGCGCTGCGCGAAGCAAAGCTCGACGGCCAGCAGGTATATCTCACGCTGGTGGACAAAGACCCCGTGGCGCTCAGCTGGGCCGAAACTATGGCGGCGCAGGAGGGTATTGTAGTGGGCGAGCAGCTGACCCTGCTCCGGCGCAACCTGGTCCATACGCTGGTGCGTAACGAGGACTTACTGCTGGAGCTGGGCGAGCATCAGGCCGAACTGGTCGACGCGCTGGGAATTTTCGAATACTTCAACGATACCGATGCGGTGATTTTCCTCCAGCGCGTGCTGCGGCTGGTAAAGCCCGGCGGGGCGGTGATTGTGTCGAACATGCTCACCAGCAGCCCGCAAATTGACTTTGTGCTGCGGGGGATCGGCTGGGAGGATATTTACCCGAGGTCGTTACAGCAGCTGCAGGATATCCACCTTGCGGCGGGCGTGCCGGTGGAAAACGTCACCGTGGTGGTGCCGAAGGACGGGGTGTATGCGGTGATGGAGGTGAGGGTTTAGCACAATCGGTTCCCTCTCCCTGAGGGAGAGGGTTAGGGTGAGGGGGGAATAGACCGCAAAGCGTGGCTTGAAATAGTTCGGTTTTCCAATCATGATCCCCCCATGAAAATTGAAACCGCACTCCCCACACACTTCGAACGTCTGGTCGCGATCTGGGAATCCTCCGTCCGCGCCACCCATCACTTTTTACAGGAAAGCGATATTGCGGCGCTGCGCCCGCTATTGCTCAACGCATATCTGCCAAACCTCACCGTCGTGATGGCCCGCGATGACGCAGGTGTTATTCACGGCTTTTTAGGCGTGGATGAAAACCGCATTGAAATGCTGTTTGTTGACGATGTGAGCCGCGGGAAGGGCGTCGGGAAATTACTGCTGAAATATGCCATCGCAGAGTTTGGCGTAAACGAAGTGGATGTGAATGAGCAAAACCCGCAGGGCGTCGCGTTTTATCGCCATATGGGGTTTGAGCAGGTCGGGCGCTCGGAACTGGACGGGCAGGGGAATCCGTTTCCGCTGTTGCATATGCGGTTGAATCGGGATTAGCGCTTAGCCTGCTTATCCCATTTTAATAAGCAGACGATATCTTTCTCACCCTCGGCTTCTTTCAGCAGGCGCTGCTTCTTTTCATACTCAATGTATTCTGAGCACGCCTTTTCATCGGCCGCTTTCTTGCTGATTTTGCCTGACCCTTCTAAAACGTCCCGGTCGTTAAATTGCAGGAACTGATCGAGTTTGGTTTGCCAGTCTCGTAAAAATACCTGCTTGCGGCGTTTGGCCTGATCTTCGGCAAAATCGAGCCACATATTAACGACGCGATTAAGCTCGCTCACCTCATCCTGAGAAAGATAATTTTTTGCTGTGGTGACATCGTTTTTACGGACTTCTTCGCCTTTATAGCTGGTCAGCCCCATATGGGGTTGAGTGGCGTCCGCGCGCTGGTGAATCAACTCCGCAGCGGTGTGTCCCGTGCAGGCATAATGCAGTTTATTCTGGATGGTCTGGAAGAATTGCGTGGTTTCTTTGAGTGATGGCTGATAATCAGCGGCTAACGCAAAAATCTCCTTCACGCGGAGATAGACCCGGCGTTTGCTGGCCCGTATATCGCGAATGCGTTCCAGCATTTCATCGAAATAGTCAGGTACGGCGGATGATCCGACAGGCGGATTCTTCAGCCGCTCGTCGTCCATAACGAAGCCTTTAACCAGGTATTCTTGTAGCGTTTGGGTGGCCCACTGGCGGAACTGGGTACCTCGCGTGGATCGGACGCGATAGCCGATGGAGAGAATGACGGGCAGGCTAAAATATTGGACGTTATATGCTTTACCATCGCTGGCAGTTGTTCGGTAAAACCGAACAACTGAATTTTCGACCAGCTCACCTTCATCAAAAATGTTCTTGATATGCCTGCTGATCGTGGCTTTGGCTTTGCCGTATAACTCACAGATCGTGGCCTGTGAGAGCCACAACATATCGCTTTCGAAGCGGCATTCAATGCGAACTTTTCCATCTTTGCTGGCAAACATGACGAATTCACCGGCTGGTGAATTAATTAATTCTTCATATGTCATGCTGCCTCCGCGTCATAAGGTTGATACCTGTAAGCTCGTAGTATGCCAGAAACAGCCGTTAAGCCAGGTGGTTTGTATTTGATTTTGCGAGGCGCTTTCCACGATGCTGAGTTTGGATCGCCGCAAGTGCGTCCTCTATCTCAACGAGCTTTGCCTTCGTCCGTTTATAATCATCCTGCAAACGCTGCTCCTGCTCGTTATACGCCACCAAAACGATGCATCCTTTCATGACTTTTATCGTGACCTGCTGTCCGGTATCAAAACCCGCCGCGCGCAGCCATTTGCCGGAAAGGATGATTTTCGGCGTGGATTTGTCGAAAACATTCGGGCGGTATCCCACAATTAACGAACGCTCGGTTCCGGATTGGTCTGTGTCTGGGGTAGAATGCGAATCAGCCATAATCAACTCCTTGATAGTTGGTGAGGTTAGACGCCCTTTAGTGCTCCAACACTGCGGGGCGTTGTTAAAATACTGAATCCGTGTGGTAGGTACCACATGCAGATAAACTAACCGAAGTGGTACCTACCATGCAAGAGAAAAAGAAACCAAATTTTGACCGTACCAAAAGCACTATGAAGAACATCCGGTTCGAGGATGAGCTTTTGGAACAGATTGAAAAGGCTGCGGGAAAAGGGAATTTTAGTAAGTGGGTGAAGGAGGCCTGTAAAATGAGATTAAAGAATGAGCATTGATTTATCTACTCACGTAGCATAGAATAATGCTCGAAATAAAATGCATCTAAAAACATTCCCTAAAAAAATGTTATTAATCTCATTTTTTTGTCATGAGGCATGTATTCCATTGCTGCAAGCAGTTTAACTATCTTATTATTATTGTGAAACTCTAACATAATATTAAATTTTGCGACATTATAGGTTGCATTATATGACATAGAATATATATAGCTTGAATTAATTCTTGTTTTTATCTCATTTGCTAGTTCTTGTGCGGTTAAGTTAATTAATCCTGCGACTTCTAAAGATCCTGCTTTATTGCTTTGAATATATCCGAGTTTTGCATCTTCCACTTGAATTTCCATAGAATCTAATTCATGAATGTCTAAATGAATTGTATTCAAAGCGAAATGAGTATCATCCTTGAAGCCATCAATAACTGGCCTCTCTATTTTATACGATAAAAATAAGTTAAAAAGATCTGAGCTTATACTCAAGCAGTTAAATCCATAACTCTCAAATGGATATCCATAAGTATTAATGTTTTCTAAATTGTCGCGATCTGGTTCATGACCTTGTATTATCTTATTCTTATACTTTATGCAGCAATTTACTAGCATTGTAGATAAAATTGTTTTTAAAGTAGAATTATACGACATATCAGCGAACCCAATGTATGGGGTATAATTTATCAGTTCAGCATCTAATTGGTTGAACATTTCATCAGATAAATTATTTATATATATAATGTAATATTGAGAGCTGTGCTTATATTCTGTATTATGTCTGATTGTTAATTTTTTAAGGAGGGATTTTTGTAAAATTGTCTGTGTGAAATTTGATCCTATATAATCACCCGCTAATATGCTGTGGCTGCTTTCTTTTTTTAAAAGAGGTATAAGTTTATTAAAGGATTCGTAACCATACCAATCACTTTCAATTTGTAAAGTGTCAAAGAATAAAGCTATTTCTTTTTTCTTTTTAACTGGTGTTAAGGCATTTTTAAGATGGTTATAATCTATTCCTTTTTTTAAAAGATAGTGCTCAAGTACTTTTTTTTGATTGATAATTTCAGCATGCATTTGTTTTGGTGATAACTTGAAGTAATCACGCATAACTTCTAGCATTATATTTCCCCTAGCGTCTAGGGTGTGAATGATAGTATCCATCTTATTCCTAAGCTGTGTTTAATACAGAAAGAATTTAAGTAAAGCTAATGATGTTATTTCAAGAGAGATAATAGGGGTTTATTACAAAAATTAAAAAAAGATTTGATGAATTTTGGCGGAAGATCACAGGAGTCGAACCTGCCCGGGAACGCTGGCGTCCCCAACTGGATTTGAAGTCCAGCCACCTCACCGGAGATGACGATCTTCCGCGCCTCGATTGCTACATGGAGGCGGGGCGCATTATAGCTACTTTCAGACATTTACCACATACCCCACACCACTTTTTTCACCTCTCTTTTGACCTGTACACCCCTGTTTCAGTTAATTCCTAAGAAAATCCTTATGTTAGCCCTTCGTGCTCTCAACATTTACCGCGATCACAAAAAACAAGAAACGTAATCTGCTAACCAGAAAACGCAATACCCGCTCCTGAAACAATGGTTTAAAACTCTGTAACCGGTCTCAGCGCACCCTACAGCGTGAAGGATAAAAAAGATGAGCGAAGTATTGTCAGTAAAAGAGAAGATTGGCTACGGCATGGGAGATGCCGCCAGCCACATCATTTTTGATAACGTCATGTTGTACATGATGTTTTTTTACACCGATATTTTCGGCATTCCCGCCGGGTTTGTCGGCACCATGTTCCTGCTGGCGCGCGCGCTGGATGCGATCTCCGACCCGTGCATGGGGCTGATTGCCGACCGCACCCGCAGCCGCTGGGGCAAGTTCCGTCCGTGGATTTTATTTGGTGCCATCCCGTTCGGCATCGTCTGCGTGCTGGCCTATACCACGCCGGACCTCAGCCTCAACGGTAAAATGGTTTACGCTGCCGTTACCTACACCCTACTGACCCTGCTCTATACCGTGGTCAATATCCCGTACTGCGCGCTGGGCGGCGTGATCACCAACGACCCGACGCAGCGTATCTCCCTTCAGTCCTGGCGCTTTGTGCTGGCGACCGCAGGCGGCATGCTCTCCACGGTGCTGATGATGCCGCTGGTGAACCTCATTGGCGGCGACGATAAGGCGTTCGGCTTCCAGGGCGGCATCGCCGTGCTGTCGGTGGTCGCGTTCCTGATGCTGGCGTTCTGCTTCTTTACCACCAAAGAGCGCATCCAGGTGCCGCCGAGCACCACGTCCATGCGGGAAGACCTGCGCGACATCTGGCACAACGACCAGTGGCGCATCGTCGGCGTGCTCACCATCCTCAACATCCTCGCCGTCTGCGTGCGCGGCGGCGCGATGATGTACTACTGCACCTGGATCATGGGCTCGCCGGAGGTGTTCGTCGCCTTCCTCACCACCTACTGCGTCGGCAACCTGATCGGCTCCGCGCTGGCGAAACCCCTCACCGACTGGAAATGCAAGGTCAGCATCTTCTGGTGGACCAACGCCGCGCTGGCGGTGGTCAGCGTGGCGATGTTCTTCGTCCCGATGCATGCCACCGTGCTGATGTTCGCCTTTATCTTCGTCATCGGCGTGCTGCACCAGCTGGTGACGCCGATTCAGTGGGTGATGATGTCCGATACCGTCGACTACGGCGAATGGACCAACGGCAAGCGCCTGACCGGCATCAGCTTTGCGGGCACGCTGTTCGTGCTGAAGCTCGGCCTGGCCCTGGGCGGGGCGATGATCGGCTGGATGCTGGCCGGCGGCGGCTACGACGCGGCAGCCAAGACCCAGAACAGCGCGACCATCAGCATCATTATCGGCCTGTTTACCCTGGCCCCGGCGGTCTGCTACGTGCTGAGCGCCATCATCGCCAAACGCTACTACACGCTGAAAACCCCTTTCCTGACCAAAATCATGGGCGAGCTCGCGCAGAGCGCGCGCCGCAATCAGCAGGAGTTTGAAAACCTGCCGGTCAGTAAAGAATTACAGAACTAAGAGGACGAGAGTATGAAAATCAGTGATGGAAACTGGCTTATTCAACCGGGCCTGAACGTGACGTATCCGGTGCAGGTGTTCGACGTGGAGCAGCAGGGCAACGACCTGGTGGTCTACGTGGCGCCGCGCGACGTGCGGGAACGCGCCTGGCAGCTCGACACGTTGATGTTCACGGTTCGCCTGTTTGCCCCGCAGGAGGGGATTGTCGGGGTGCGCATCGAACACTTCCAGGGCGCGTTGAATAACGGCCCGCACTACCCGCTCAACGTATTGAAAGATGCGAAGGTTGAGATTGAAAACAACGCGGAGTTTGCTGAGCTGAAAAGCGGCAACGTCAGCGTACGCGTCACCAGAGGCGAGTACTGGGCGCTGGATTTCCTGCGCGACGGGCAGCGCATCACCGGCAGCCAGCTGAAAAACAACGGCTACGTGCAGGATGCCACTACCGACCGCAATTACCTGTTCGAACGGCTGGATCTGGGCGTGGGGGAGACGGTCTACGGTCTGGGCGAGCGCTTTACCGCGCTGGTGCGCAACGGTCAGCGGGTCGATACCTGGAACTGCGACGGCGGTACCAGCACCGAACAGTCCTACAAAAATATCCCGTTTTATCTGACTAACCGCGGCTACGGCGTGCTGGTCAATCATCCGGAAAACGTCTCCTTCGAAATTGGCTCGGAGAAAGTCTCCAAAGTGCAGTTCAGCGTCGAAGGCGAGTACCTGGAGTACTTCGTGATCGACGGCCCGACGCCGAAAGAGGTGCTGAACCGCTATACGCAGTTTACCGGGCGTCCGGCGCTGCCGCCTGCGTGGTCGTTCGGCCTGTGGCTGACCACCTCGTTCACCACCAACTACGACGAAGCCACGGTAAACAGCTTTATCGACGGCATGGCCGAGCGCGACCTGCCGCTGCACGTCTTCCACTTCGACTGCTTCTGGATGAAGGCCTTCCAGTGGTGCGACTTCGAGTGGGACCCGGCGACCTTCCCGGACCCGGAAGGGATGATCCGCCGTCTGAAAGAGAAAGGGCTGAAGGTCTGCGTGTGGATCAACCCGTACATCGGCCAGAAGTCACCGGTATTCCGGGAACTGAAAGAGAAGGGCTACCTGCTCAAGCGCCCGGACGGCAGCGTGTGGCAGTGGGACAAATGGCAGCCGGGGCTGGCGATTTACGACTTCACCAACCCGGAAGCGTGCCAGTGGTATGCCGACAAGCTGAAAGGCCTGGTGGACATCGGCGTCGACTGCTTCAAGACCGACTTCGGCGAGCGTATCCCGACGGACGTGCAGTGGTGCGACGGGTCCGATCCGCAGAAGATGCACAACCACTACGCCTACCTCTATAACGAGCTGGTGTGGAACGTGCTGAAAGAGACGGTGGGAGAAGAAGAGGCGGTGCTGTTTGCCCGTTCTGCCTCCGTCGGGGCGCAGCAGTTCCCGGTACACTGGGGCGGCGACTGCTACGCCAACTACGAATCGATGGCCGAAAGCCTGCGCGGGGGGCTGTCGATTGGCCTGTCCGGCTTCGGGTTCTGGAGCCACGATATCGGTGGGTTCGAAAACACCGCACCGGCGCACGTCTACAAGCGCTGGTGCGCGTTCGGGCTGTTCTCCAGCCACAGCCGCCTTCACGGTAGTAAATCCTACCGGGTGCCGTGGGCGTACGATGACGAGTCCTGCGACGTGGTTCGCCACTTTACGCAGCTGAAATGTCAGTTGATGCCGTATCTGTATCGTCAGGCGGCGCTGGCCCGCGAGTTCGGCACGCCGATGCTGCGGGCGATGATGCTAGAGTTCCCGGACGATCCGGCGTGTGATTACCTTGACCGCCAGTATATGCTGGGGGATGCGGTGATGGTTGCGCCGGTGTTCTCCGAGGTGGGCGACGTGCAGTTCTACCTGCCGGAAGGCCGATGGACGCACCTGTGGCACAACGACGAAATTCAGGGCAGCCGCTGGCATAAGCAGCAGCACGATTTCATGAGCCTGCCGGTCTACGTGCGCGATAACACGCTGCTGGCGCTGGGTAACAATAACCAGAAGCCGGACTACGCGTGGAACGAGGGGACGGCCTTCCAGCTGTTTAACCTGGACGACGGCGCAACGGCGGTGAGTGAAGTGCCTGTGGCGGACGGCTCCGTGGCGTTTACGCTGAAGGCGTCACGTCAGGGCGACATCGTGACCTTTACCGGCGTGGGACACGCGAAAAACTGGTCGGTGTGCTTGCGCAACGTGCAGAAGGTGAGCGGCGTGAAAGGTGGTACACGCGCGGGCAGTGAGTGGGGTGTGGTGGTGAAAGCGGAGGGGGATGAGGTGGTGGTTCACTTCTGAACCGCAAAAATGCCCGGTGGCGCTTCGCTTACCGGGCCTACGATAATTATGCGGTCTGATGCCCTCACCCTGACCCTCTCCCACAGGGAGAGGGAACAAACATCAAAAACGGCAACAGGGTTGCCGTTTTGCATTTACCTTGCGCCACCCGGCTTGTTTATTGCACCGGTGTTGAAACCACACCGCCCGTCATCGCCTGCTGCACCTGCTGTTTATCCATATTCACTGCGTTCAGCTTGCCGTTCACCGTTGGCTTCAAGGGGGCATTCGCCTGCACGCTGCCGCTGGCGGTGAGCTGAATATTGCCGTCGCCCGTGATCGGCAAAGCAGGCCAGCCCCACTGCTGCAGCACGTTGAGCGGCACGCCGCGCCCGTTCAGGCTCACCGTGGTCTGCCGCTGCGGAAGCTGTGAAACCGTTGCTGTGGCTTCCAGAATACCTTTCTCGGTAAACGCGCTCAGGTCGGTAATGTTCACCGTGGCAGCGTTCGCATTCAGCGCGAGCGACGGACGGCGTACGTCCACGCGATTAAAGGTCGCGGCCGCACCGTTCAATGTTGCGCTGCCGCCCCAGACGCCCCACTGGCGGTCTTTCGCCAGCTGCAGATTTGCACCATAGCCGTCCAGAGAGGTGATTTGCCATGGGAAAGCAGGATCGATGTCGATCACCAGATTGCGGCTCAGGCCGAATTTTTTTAGCGTCACGCTGTTCAGCCATTCCGGCAGTGGATCCATCCACAGCGTTTTCCAGTTTTCAGGCAGGGTGTATTCCAGCCCGGCGATGGCGGCATCATCCAGCACCAGCGCTTTGCCGTCGCGCAGCCAGTTGCCGGAGGTGCGTACCATCCCGCCTTCCCAGCGAGAGGTGAACTGGCGCAGCGCGATACCTTGCGGGGAGAATTCAGCGTTCAGGATCGGGTCGAACAGATGTAGCGAGCCGTAGATAAACTCGCTCGCGTTCATAGACAAACGCCCTTCCTGGCTCTGCCAGTCGCCTTTGCTGAGAGTCAGGTTACGCAAGCTCAAATCAAGGTCCGTCACCGCCCAGTCCGGCCCCTGCAGGCGCGCGTCGGTCACTTCCAGCCGACCAATCTGCAGGGAAGGGAGCGTGGTGATGGGAGCAAAGAAATCCATCAGCGATTTATCGCTTTGCAGGCGGATCTCATTCAGACGCATGCTGTCGATAATCCAGCTGCCGTCAGCGTTACGCAGGGCGGAGCCGGTGAGCGAGCCGCGCGCCATATCCGCGCCAATGGTGCTCAGCACCACCTCCTTACCGTTGAGCTGTCCCTGAATCAGGACGTTGCTGGCCGGGACGCCGTTCAGGGTGAGCGAGCCTGCGCTCATCTGGATCTGCGCATTTTTGCCCAGCACGTTTCCCGCCTCTGGCTGCCACGGACTGACGCCGCCTGTGACTTTCTGCGCGCTCAGGTCCCATTCGGTATTCGGGCTGTTAAAGGCCATGTTGTTTAGCTGCAAACGGTCCGCCTGGAAAGGCAGCGGCGCAGTTTGCGGAGAGAGGTTCAGGGTGCCATCGAACAGGGTAATGGTGTCCATATGCAGCGGATCGGTTACCTGACGGCTGCTTAAACCGATATCGACTTTTTTGGCCACCAGGGTGGCGGGTTTGCCGTCACGACCAAAGGTGACATTTTCCAGAATGAGGTGAGAAGGGGATGAAAAGCGGTGATCCATCAGGTCAAAGTTGAGTTCGTAATCGGTATTTACCGTAACCCAATTGCTGACCTGTGACGCGCCCCAGCGGGTCTGGAGCAAAATATAGAATGCCAGCACCACCAAAAGCAGAGCTAACAGAAGATAGATGATCAGCTTTCCAATAAATTTCATGGTCTTCCATCCCGCAAAACGCACATAAAGGAGTTATGCACGATTTATGCGCAATGCTCAAGGCGGGAATGGTGTAAAGAGATGTCACGGCAGGCCTTGACAGCCTGCCGTGAGAGAAATCAATTTTTCTCAGGCGGGAAAACGAGGTTCAGAACGATAGCGGTGATACCGCCTGCGGCAATGCCGGAAGAGAGCAGGTTTTTCACCCAGTCAGGCGCAAACTGCAGGATCAGAGGCTGCTGAGAAACGCCCAGACCGACCGCCAGCGACAGGGCGATAATCATGATCGCGCGGCGGTTCAGCGGCTCGCGGGAGACGATACGCACGCCGGAGGCCGCGATAGTGCCGAACATCACCAGCGTCGCGCCGCCCAGCACCGGCTCTGGGATGTGCTGCACAAAGCCGCTTACCGCCGGGAACAGGCCGAGGACGATCAGCATCAGCGCCACCACAAACCCGACGTAGCGGCTGGCCACGCCGGTCAGCTGGATCACGCCGTTGTTCTGACCAAAGCAGGAGTTCGGGAAGGTGTTGAATACGGCAGAGACAAACGAGTTCAGGCCGTTCGCCAGCACGCCGCCTTTCAGACGCTTCATGTACAGCGGACCGGACACCGGCTGCTCAGAGACGTCCGAGGTAGCGGTGATGTCGCCGATGGTCTCCAGAGAGGTGATCATAAAGACCAGCATCAGCGGCAGCAGCAGGCCCCAGTCAATGCCCAGTCCGTAGTAGAGTGGCGTTGGGATAGTGATCAGCGCGGCATTCGTCGGTGCGGTATTTTGCGGCAGCATATCCAGCGCCCAGGCCATCAGGTAACCGGCCGCCATCGCGATAACCAGCGAGGCCACGCGCAGGTAAGGGTTACGCTGACGGTTAAGCAGAATGATGATTGCTAACACCACGCCTGCCAGCAGCAGGTTTTTCGGCGCGCCGAAGGTGTGGTCGCTCATTGCCGCATAGCCGCCACCGATGGACGTCAGGCCCACCTGAATCAGCGACAGGCCGATAATCATGACGACCACGCCGGAAACCAGCGGGGTGATGACGCGGCGCGCCAGGTGCAGAACGCGGGAGATCACCATCTCCGTGCAGCTGGCCAGCATCAGCGTGCCGAACAGCGCCGCCATCATGGTTGGAACATCCGCCCCACCGGTTTTCAGCGCCGTACCGCCCATGATTAGCGGTGCCACGAAGTTAAAGCTGGTGCCCTGAATCGACAATAATCCCGACCCTACCGGACCCCAGGCTTTAATTTGAATAATAGAGGCGACGCCGGAGGCAAAAAGAGACATGCTGATAATGTGCTGCGTGTCCTGAGCTGGCAAACCGAGCGCCTGGCAGATCAGCAGCGCCGGGGTGATCACCGCAACAAACATCGCCAGAAGATGCTGGCAGGCGGCGAAAAGCGTCTGCGGCAGCGGCGGGCGGTCTTCAAGGCGGTAAATCAGTTCGCTATTTTGCTTCTGCGCAATCGGTTGCGCATCAGGCGACTCTATGGTGTTAACGGACATCGGCGGCAATCCCACGGTGGAAAAGCGGGCATTTTATCTGACCACCTGGTAAAAGCAAACGATTGCCAGCAAAAAAAGGGAAGAAATTCTGCCGCTGCGCGCAGGTTTTCTACTCCCCATCGGGAAAAAAAATTACACTTTTTGCGCCGGGAGCTCATGAAGAGCGCAAACCGGCCCAGGATAACGCCGCGTGTGTATGGAACACGCGCAAAACAGGAGCCTTCTATGATTCATCTCGATACGTTGTCGACACTTGTTGCCGCAACGCTGGTCCTACTGCTTGGCCGTAAGCTGGTACATAGCGTTTCCCTTCTGAAGAAATACACCATTCCTGAACCTGTCGCCGGTGGCCTGCTGGTGGCGCTGGCCCTGCTGATACTGAAAAAAAGCATGGGCTGGGAAATCGATTTTGATATGTCCCTGAAAGACCCGCTGATGCTGGCCTTCTTTGCCACCATCGGCCTGAACGCCAACCTGGCGAGCCTGCGTGCGGGCGGTAAAGTGCTCGGCGTATTTCTGATTGTGGTGGTGGGGCTGCTGCTGATGCAAAACGCCATTGGCATCGGGATGGCGACGCTGCTGGGGCTGGATCCGCTGATGGGGCTGCTGGCGGGGTCGATTACCCTTTCTGGCGGTCACGGTACCGGAGCCGCGTGGAGCAAGCTGTTCATCGAGCGCTACGGGTTTGAAAACGCGACGGAGGTGGCGATGGCCTGTGCGACCTTTGGTCTGGTGCTGGGTGGCCTGATTGGCGGCCCGGTGGCGCGTTATCTGGTTAAACACTCCACCACGCCGAACGGCAGACCTGACGATGAGCTGGTGCCGACCGCGTTCGAAAAACCGGACGTCGGGCGCAGCATTACCTCGCTGGTGCTGATTGAAACCATCGCGATGATCGCCATCTGCCTGACCGTGGGCAAAGTGGTTGCGCAATGGCTGGCGGGCTCTGCGTTTGAACTGCCGACGTTTGTTTGCGTGCTGTTTATCGGGGTGATCCTGAGCAACGGTCTGGCGCTGATGGGCTTCTACCGCGTGTTTGAACGGGCGGTATCGGTGCTCGGCAACGTCTGCCTGTCGCTGTTCCTGGCGATGGCGCTGATGAGCCTCAAACTGTGGGAGCTGGCCTCGCTGGCGCTGCCGATGGTGGCGATACTGGCGGTGCAGGCGCTGTTTATGGCGCTGTACGCCATGTTCGTGACCTGGCGCATGATGGGCAAAAACTACGATGCGGCGGTGCTGGCGGCGGGTCACTGCGGGTTTGGTCTGGGGGCTACCCCAACGGCTATCGCCAACATGCAGGCGATCACCGAACGGTTCGGGCCATCGCACTTGGCGTTTCTGGTGGTCCCGATGGTTGGTGCATTCTTCATTGATATCGTCAACGCGCTGGTGATTAAGCTGTACCTGATGCTGCCGATGTTTGCCTGAAATCAGGCGTTGGAGTAGCGTTCAGTTTCCGGCATCCAGCGCTCAATTAACGCTGCCGCCTGTTCGGGGTAGCGTTCATGAATATGGCGGGCGAGGCGCTGAACTTCGGGGATCATCGCCTGATCGCGCAGCAAATCTGCGACTTTGAATTCCGCGTTCCCCGTCTGACGCGCGCCCAGCAGTTCGCCCGGGCCGCGGATCTCCAGGTCTTTTTGCGCAATCACAAAACCGTCGTTGCTGTCGCGCAGCACCTGCAACCGCATCTGGGCGGTTTTTGAGAGCGGGGCTTTGTAGAGCAGTACGCAGTGGGAAGCCACCGCGCCACGACCAACGCGCCCGCGCAGCTGGTGGAGCTGGGCAAGGCCCAGACGCTCCGGGTTTTCGATGATCATCAGGCTGGAATTCGGGACGTCCACGCCGACTTCGATCACCGTGGTGGCGATCAGCAGATGCAAATCACCTTGTTTGAACGACTGCATCACCGCCTGTTTTTCGGCGGGCTTCATGCGTCCGTGCACCAGACCGACGTTCAGCTCCGGCAGCGCCAGCTTAAGCTCTTCCCACGTTGCTTCGGCAGCTTGCGCCTCCAGCAGTTCAGACTCTTCAATCAGCGTACAGACCCAGTAGGCCTGACGGCCTTCGTGGGTGCAGGCGTTGCGCACGCGGTCGATGATATCGCTGCGGCGCGTGTCAGGAATGGCGACCGTTGTGACCGGGGTACGGCCCGGCGGCAGTTCGTCGATGGTGGAGGTATCCAGATCGGCGTAGGCGGTCATCGCCAGGGTGCGCGGAATCGGCGTAGCGGTCATGATCAGCTGATGCGGGTGGAAGCCCTGCTGCAGGCCTTTCTCCCACAGTGCCAGACGCTGATGCACGCCGAAGCGGTGCTGCTCGTCGATAATCACCAGCGCAAGACCGTTAAACTTCACCTGCTCCTGGAAGATGGCGTGCGTGCCGACAATCATCTGCACCTGCCCGCTGGCAATGGCATCCTGTTGCGCAAGGCGCGCTTTGCCTTTTTGCTTCCCGGCAAGCCAGCCCACTTCAATTCCCAGCGGCGCGAACCAGGCGCGGAAATTGTTGGCGTGCTGTTCAGCCAGCAGCTCGGTCGGCGCCATCAGCGCCACCTGTTTGCCGTGGGCAATCGCGCGCAGGGCCGCCAGGGCGGCAACCAGCGTTTTGCCGGAACCCACGTCGCCCTGCACCAGGCGCATCATCGGCACGTCGAGCGCCATATCGCGTTCAATCTCGGCGGTGACGCGCGCCTGCGCGCCGGTGGGTTTAAACGGCAGCGAGGCCAGCAGCTTATCTTTGAGTTCATCATTCTGGCTTAAGGCCTGGGCATGGAAACGCTGTGCGCCAGCGCGAAGTGCCAGCATGCTCAGGTTATGTGCCAGTAATTCCTCAAGGATAAGACGCCGTTGGGCGGGGTGTTTGCCGCTTTCTAAATCGCTGAGCTGTAGCGTTGGCGGCGGGCGGTGCAGGGTGCGCAGCGCCTCGGGCAGGCTCATCATGCCCTGCGCCAGCTCGGGCGGCAGCAGCTCGGTGATAGCGCAGGTATCCAGCAGCTCCAGCGCCTGATCGGTGAGTTTACGCAGCGTCGCCTGCTTGATGCCTTCCGTCGTCGGGTAAACCGGGGTGAGCGTCTCCTGCAGCTCCGGCGTGCTGAGATCGCCCTGTACGCGGTACTCCGGGTGGATCATCTCTGCGCCGTACTTCCCGCGTTTGGCCTCGCCATAGGCCAGCACCCTGCGGCCTGTCGCCAGGCTGTTTTTCATCGCCGCGTTGAAGTTGAAAAAACGCATGGTGAGAATGCCGGTGCCGTCGCTTATCTGGCAGGTCATCATCCGGCGTCCGCCGAAGGTGATGTTGCAGTTCAGGACTTCGCCTTCAACGGTGGCGTAAATGGCGGGAAGAAGATCGCCAATCTTATAAAGCTGAGTGCGGTCTTCGTAACGCAGGGGGAGGTGAAGCAGGAGATCCTGCACGGTATGCAGGCCAATTTTTGCCAGCTTATTGCTTTGCGCCGCGCCCGCGCCCGTCAGGCTGTTTAGCGGGATGGCATCCAGCAGGCGGCCTTTCATCGCTTACCCGGCGTACTGCATGGTGGCCCACCACTCGGCATCGGCTTCAATTTCGCCCTGCGCGTTGACGTGGGGGTAAGGCAATTTTTTCTGCTTCGCAACGCGAGCCAGCACCGGATAACCACCTTCAAACAGCAGGCGCTGCTGTTCCTCTTCCGGCAGCATGCTGTTGCTGCGCTCGTACATCCCGGCGTTCTGACGCTGGCGCTGCGCTTCATACAAAATGAGCGCAGACGCCACGGAGACGTTCAAAGACTGCACCATGCCGATCATCGGAATGATGATGTCCCGATCCGCCAGATCCAGCGCTTCCTGGGAGATCCCCGTTTTCTCCTGACCCATCAAAATGCAGGTCGGGCGGGTGTAGTCGATCTCGCGGAAATCTACGGCTTTAGCGGACAGGTTAGTGGCAAGGATCTGCATCCCGCGCCCTTTCAGGTGCGATACGGCTTCGCCAATGGTTTGATGATTTTTGACAGACACCCAGCTATTGCTACCTGCCGCCGCCGAGACCGTATTGCGCATACGGCCGTCCGGCCAGACGGCGTGCACTTCATGCACACCGACGGCATCTGCGGTACGAACGATAGCAGAGACGTTATGAGGTTTATGCACCTGCTCCATGCAGACCGTCAGGTCAGGCTGACGCCTGGCGAGCATTTCGCAGATACGTGCATAACGTTGTGAATTCATAAACCTAGTTTCGGTTTCGGGTGACTTTAATCACGTCCGGCATGACGCGGATCTTGCGCATAATATTCGCCAGATGCACGCGGTCGCGGGCGGTCAGACGAATAAAGGCGCTGTACACGCGACCATCTTTTTCTTCCGTATTCAGGCTCTGAATATTGGAAGAGGCCGTGTTGATCGCTGCCGTCAGGTTCGCCAGGGCACCCTGGTGGTTGAACATATCCACCTTAATTTCGGTGATAAATTCCTGCGCGGTCTCTTTATCCCACTCGACCGCCATAAACTTCTCGGCTTCTTTCTGGTAGCCGCGAATGTTTCGACAGGACTCGTGGTGGATAACCAGCCCTTTACCCGGGCTGACGTGCGCAATAATCGGGTCGCCAGGAATTGGGCGGCAACATTTTGCGAAGGTGATCAGCACCCCGTCCGCGCCTTTAATCGGCAGGTGTCCGTGGCTTTGCGTCGTTGCAGGCACCGCTGTTGTGTCGCCTTGCTGCAGGTTCTTCGCCACCACCACGCTCATGGCGTTGCCGAGGCCAATCTCTGCCAGCAGATCGTCAAGCGAAGCGAGCTTCATGCGCTCCAGCTCACGCTGGACGTTCTCCTGTGGAATTTCAGCCAGCTTACGGCTGCCGCCCAACGCGTGGTTGAGCAGACGACGCCCCAGGCTGACGGAATCATCACGCTTGAGGTTTTTCAGCAACTGGCGAATTTTAGCGCGCGCTTTGGAGCTCACGACAAAGTTCAGCCAGGCCGCGTTCGGACGTGCGCCCGGCGCGGTAATAATTTCTACCGTCTGACCGCTGGAGAGCGGCTGAGACAGCGGATAAGGTTGTCTGTCGACACGCGCGCCGACGCAGGCATGCCCGATGTCGGTATGCACGGCGTAAGCGAAGTCGACCGGCGTTGCGCCCGCAGGCAGTTCGACAATGCGACCTTCTGGGGTGAAAACGTAAATCTCATCCGGGAAGAGATCGGATTTAACGCTCTCAATAAATTCAAACGAGCTACCCGCACTCTGCTGAAGCTCCAGCAGGCTCTGCATCCAGCGCTGGGCGCGGATTTGTGCGGTCGTGCTGCTTTCGCCACCGTGCTCTTTATACGCCCAGTGAGCGGCAACACCCATCTCTGCCATCTGGTCCATGTCTTCGGTGCGAATTTGCACCTCAACAGGCACGCCGTGTGGCCCGATCATCGAGGTGTGCAAAGATTGATAGCCGTTCGCTTTTGGAATGGCGATGTAATCTTTCATGCGACCCGGACGCGGTTTGTAGAGGCTGTGCATCTGCCCCAGCACGCGATAGCAGGTGTCCGAGTCATGGACAATGACGCGGAAGGCGTAGATATCCATGATCGAGTGAAAACGCTGCTCTTTGAGCACCATTTTGCAGTAAATGGAGTACAAATGTTTCTCGCGACCGCTGACGCGGCACGGAATTCCCGCTTCCTGCAAGCGCCCTTCGATTTCAGAGAGGATTTTTTGAATCATCTCTTTACGGTTACCGCGTGCGGCTTTCACCACCTCTTTAATCACGCGATAGCGGTTCGGGTACAACGCTTCAAAACCCAGCTCTTCCAGCTCGGTTTTAATGTGATGAATACCTAAACGGTGCGCCAGCGGGCTGTAGATTTCAAGGGTTTCACGGGCAATGCGGCGACGTTTATCCGGGCGAAGTGAGCCCAGCGTGCGCATGTTGTGGGTACGGTCAGCGAGTTTGATGAGAATGACGCGGATATCCTGCACCATCGCCATAATCATCTTGCGGAAGTTTTCGGCTTGCGCCTCTTTCTTGTCGCGGAAATTCAGCTTATCAAGCTTAGAGACCCCTTCCACCAGTTCGGCAACGCTTTTGCCAAACAGCTGTTCCATGTCCTGATAAGTGGCAGGGGTATCTTCGATCACGTCGTGCAGCAGAGCGGCCATGAGCGTTTCGTAGTCGAGTTTCATCTCGGCCAGAATACAGGCCACCGCTACCGGGTGCGTGATATAGGGTTCACCGCTTGAACGTGTCTGGCCCTCGTGAGCGTCACGTGCAACGAGATACGCCTGCTGAAGACGCTTAATTTGGTCTTCAGGCAGGTAGGTTTGAATCAGTTGATTCAGGCTTTCAAACAGATACAAGGGCGACCCGCAGGTTTAATTAACGACGACCTTCAGCAATAGCGGTTACGGCCTGCAGTTCTGCGGCTTCCTGCTCTTGCTGCTCCTGGCGCTCACGCACGTCGAGGATCTGGTTGTTGATCAGACCTTCTTCGATTTCGCGAAGTGCAATAACGGTGGTTTTATCGTTTTCTTCCGGTACCAGCGGATCTTTACCGCCTACCTGCATCTGACGAGCGCGACGCGCGGCGACCAGCACCAGGTCAAAACGGTTACCAATTTTCTCTACAGCGTCCTGAACAGTTACGCGTGCCATACTTAAAATGCTCCACAGGTGAAGAAATGACTGGGCATGATACTGAAAGTGGGTTCAGTCTGCCAACAGTTTGGTGATTAATGCGTCATGTCGCTGCTTCTGGCGGCTCATACGCAGACGTTCTGCACGAAGAATGGTTTTGAGATCGCTCAGCGCGGCATCAAAATCATCATTCACAATAAGGTAATCATATTCCGCGTAATGGCTCATTTCTGCAACAGCCTGTTCCATACGCTTAGCGATGACTTCTTCGCTGTCCTGACCGCGGCCACGCAGGCGGCGATCCAGCTCATCTTTCGATGGCGGTAAAATAAAGATACTGCGCGAGTCAGGCATTTTCTTGCGAATTTGCTGCGCGCCCTGCCAGTCGATATCCAGGAACACGTTTACGCCGGTTGCCAGAACCTGCTCAATGGTTTCACGCGAGGTGCCGTAGTAGTTACCGAACACTTCAGCATGTTCAAGAAACGCGTCTCTGCCGATCATCGCTCTGAATTCGTCGTGATCTACAAAGAAATAGTGTTCACCGTGCACTTCACCCGGACGCGGCGCTCGCGTGGTGTGAGAAACAGAAACCTGTGTGTCGTACAACGGTTGGGTTTTTAACAGTGCCTGAATAAGGCTGGATTTACCCGCGCCACTAGGGGCAGAAACAATATAAAGCGTGCCTTGAGCCATGAGAGTCTTTTGTATGTGTTAACGAAGAAGTCCTACATACGGGCTTATTATACACGTCGGCGCACCGTGACGTAGCCTTTGTCACACTTTTTCCCCTGGATTATTGATTTTTGCGTGTCGTTTTCCGGTTTTACCTGCGGTTTGCAGAAATAAAAAGAAACCCTGGATAGCGCCTCGCAAAGCGAAAGGTTGCCGTTAGCGTTGTTTCGATCGTCAGGTTATACCTCCTGCAACGCAAAGGAGGAGTAGCAATGTGGCGATGGATAAGCGGATTACTGGTGTTGTGGTGTGGCTATGGCGCGGCGGTGTGTCCGGTGTGGTCGCAGGCAAAAGCAGAGAAAGAGATTGTGTCGTTAAGCGCGCAGATCAAACGCTGGGATGATGCCTACTGGAAGCAGGGGGTGAGCGATGTTAATGACGACGTGTACGACCAGCTTAACGCACGATTAGCCCAGTGGCAGCGGTGTTTTGGCAGCGAGCCTTCAGAAGAGAAACTCCCCGCGCTGACGGGGAGCGTAAAACATCCTGTTGCCCATACGGGCGTGCATAAAGTGACCAGCAAAGAGGAACTAAGACAGTGGATGCGTTCCCGACGTAACCTCTGGATGCAGCCTAAAGTAGACGGTGTGGCGGTAACGCTGGTCTATCGTGACGGAAAGTTAATCCAGGCTATCAGTCGCGGAAATGGGTTGAAAGGGGAAGACTGGACCGAGAAGGTGTGTTTCATCCCGTCTGTGCCGCAAAAGCTCACTGGAACGCTGGCGAATAGCGTATTGCAGGGCGAACTTTTCTGGTTACGCGACAACCACATTCAGAGCCAGATGGGCGGAATGAACGCTCGCGCAAAAGTGGCGGGTGCAATGATGCGGCAAAAGGATAACGCGCTCCTGAGCAAGATCGGCGTATTCATCTGGGCCTGGCCGGATGGGCCGAAAGATATGAAGACTTCGTTGGTTGAGCTGTCTAAAGCCGGTTTTTCGCTGTCAGCGCGGTATACGCTTCCCGCCGAATCTGTTGATGCCGTCGAAAAACAGCGCGCGGCCTGGCACGAGACCGGATTACCCTTTGCCACGGATGGCATTGTGTTGCGTTCGGAGGATGAACCTGCGGGCGAAAGCTGGTTGCCTGGTGAAGGAAACTGGGTCGTCGCGTGGAAATATTCTCCTGTTTCGCAGCTTGCTGAGGTAAAGAATATCCAGTTTTCGGTAGGACGAACGGGCAAGGTGTCCGTCGTTGCAGGGCTTGAGCCTGTGCGACTGGATGATAAACAGGTGCGACGAGTCAGTCTGGGGTCGGTTGGGCGTTGGCAGAGACTGGATCTCGCCAAAGGCGATCAGGTGCTGATCAGTCTCGCCGGACAGGGTATTCCGCGCCTGGATAAGGTGGTATGGCGAGGGACGGACAGACAAAAACCGCAGCCTCCTGACTCGCAGTACCATTCATTAAGTTGTTTTTATGCCTCGCCGGACTGCATGGAGCAGTTTTTTGCCCGGCTAACATGGCTCAGCTCTAAACAGGGGCTGGATATTGAAGGTTTAGGGGAGTCCGGCTGGCGCACGCTCTGGCAGGCTCATCATTTCGAACATATCTTTTCATGGCTGTTGTTAACACAGGCGCAGCTTCAGGCCACGTCGGGGTTTTCTGCGGCGCGCGGGCTAGCGCTCTGGCATCGTTTTAATCAGATGCGGGAACAACCTTTTATCCGTTGGATTAGCGCGATGGGAGCTCCGCTATCCAAATCGACACTGAACGCTATCGATGGGCGATCGTGGCAGGCAATGAGCCAGCGAAGCTCTGCCGACTGGCAAACCTTGCCGGGAACTGGAGAGGAGAAAGCGCGGCAAATCATGAACTGGATGCACGCGCCTCAGGTTGACGTGCTGGCGAAGTGGCTCGCTGAACAGCACATCAACGGATTTTGACATCAGTGCGCGCTGTGCTTGTAGTGAAAAACGGGCAGCCCGAGCTTCAGACGCAGCGCCAGCATGCGGGCCGTAAAGCCAAACAGCAGCGTCGAGATGACCACTACATCATGGTTCGAAACGTAATGCTGCAAGGCGATATAGAGCACCGCTGCGGCAAAGGAGATCCCGGCATAGAGCTCCTTTTGAAAGACCAGGGGAATACGTTTGCAGAACATGTCACGCAATACTCCGCCAAATACGCCCGTGACCACGGCGGCAATAGTGGCGATAACCGGCCCTTCACCCATATCGAGCGCGATTTGCGCACCGATGATTGAAAAGACGATCAGCCCCAGCGCATCAAGCACCAGGAACAGACGGCGCAGGTGGGGCATAACGGGTGCCACAATGGTGGTGAGCACGGCAGCCGTCGCCACGATAATCACGTACTCAGGGTGTTTAACCCAGCCGAGCGGGTAATGGCCAAGCAGGATATCGCGCACGGAACCGCCGCCCAGCGCGGTCGCTGTGGCAATAATAATCACGCCGAAGGTGTCCATACGGCGACGTCCGGCTGCAAGCGCGCCGGTCATAGCTTCTGCGGTGATACCAATCAGATAAAGAACGTGAAGCAGCATATACCCTCCGGTGTGAACGCGGGGAGGTTAGCGATTTGTGCGCAAGATCACGATTGAGATTTTCTAAGGCGAGTTAGTTTGCCCTATAAATTTTTATCACATTTGTCTGGATAGGCTTGATGACGGGCGGAAGGTGGGATAATTGAGCATCAGCACGGATTAGAAATAGTAATGGGTGGTGCAGTCGACACCACCCGAAAGGCATTACTCGATATTCTGGATCTGCTCGCGCATCTGCTCAATCAGCACCTTCAGCTCAATCGCTGAATTCGTCACGTCTGCATTGATAGATTTAGACGCCAGGGTGTTCGACTCGCGGTTGAACTCCTGCATCATAAAGTCCAGACGGCGACCTACAGCTTCTTCCTTCTTCAGAATGTTGTAGGTTTCTTTAACGTGCGCTTCCAGACGGTCCAGCTCTTCAGCGACGTCAACACGCTGCGCCATCAGCACCAGTTCTTGTTCCAGACGGGTGTTTTCCAGCTGAACTTCCGCTTCTTCCAGTTTGGAGACCAGGCGCTCGCGCTGCCACTGCAGCACTTCCGGCATATGGGTGCGGACTTTGGCTACTTCGGTGCTCACGCCTTCAAGGCGCTGCTCAATCATCGCTTTCAGCGCCTGACCTTCGGTTTCACGGGCAACGATAAAGTCGTCCAGCGTGCCGTCGAGGGCTGCCAGGATTTCAGCGGCGATGGCATCCAGATCCTGCTCACCGGCAGCCATGACGCCAGGCCAGCGCAAAATATCAACCGGGTTGATTTCGCCTTCATCGCTCTGCATTTTGACCCAGTTCGCCGCATTCACGAGCTGTTTCGCCAGTTTTTCGTTAAGAATCAACTCGCCTTGCGCGCTGGCATCAGGCTCAAAGCGCAGGTTGCATTCCACTTTGCCGCGTGTCAGACGCGTACGGATACGCTCGCGTACGACAGGCTCAAGGCTGCGGAACTGCTCCGGCATACGGAAATACGTTTCCAGGTAACGCTGGTTTACCGAGCGCATTTCCCATGTGGCGCTGCCCCAGCTACCCTTGATTTCACGCCGGGCGTAGGCGGTCATACTGCGGATCATAGACATTCCCGTTTTTAAAGGAGAGATGGGGGGATTATAGCTTTCAGGGCTTTGTCAGGATAGGAATAAGCGCGTTTAATCCGTATAATGCGCAGCCACATTCGTTTCAAGCCGGAGAATCCATCATGCGTCCATCAGGTCGTAGCGCCAACCAGGTGCGTCCCGTCACCCTGACCCGTAACTATACAAAACACGCTGAAGGCTCCGTGCTGGTTGAGTTTGGTGACACTAAAGTTTTGTGCACCGCCTCTATCGAAGAAGGCGTTCCGCGCTTCCTGAAAGGTCAGGGCCAGGGCTGGATCACGGCTGAGTACGGCATGCTGCCGCGTGCGACGCATACCCGTAACGCCCGCGAAGCGGCGAAGGGCAAGCAGGGCGGTCGTACCATGGAGATTCAACGTCTTATCGCGCGTGCGCTGCGCGCCGCCGTTGACCTGAAAATCCTCGGTGAATTTACCATCACGCTGGACTGCGATGTCATTCAGGCAGACGGTGGTACGCGTACGGCGTCCATTACCGGTGCTTGCGTGGCGCTGGCGGATGCCCTGAACAAGCTGGTTGCGGCCGGTAAGCTGAAAACCAATCCAATGAAAGGCATGGTCGCGGCGGTTTCCGTGGGTATCGTTAACGGTGAAGCGCTTTGCGATCTGGAATACGTTGAAGATTCCGCTGCCGAAACCGACATGAACGTGGTGATGACTGAAGACGGTCGCATCATTGAAGTACAGGGCACGGCAGAAGGCGAGCCGTTCACCCACGAAGAGCTTCTCTCTCTGCTGGCGTTGGCCCGAGGGGGAATCGAATCCATTGTAACGACGCAGAAAGCGGCGTTAGAAAATTGATTTTAAAGGCGACCAATGAGTCGCCTTTTTTTTGCCTGTAAGACAGAAAAACCAAAGGAGCGAATCCATGAAATCGTATCAGCGCCAGTTTATTGAGTTTGCGCTTAACAAGCAGGTACTTAAGTTTGGCGAGTTTACGCTGAAATCCGGGCGCAAAAGCCCCTATTTCTTCAACGCCGGGCTGTTTAATACCGGGCGCGATCTGGCGCTGTTAGGCCGTTTCTATGCCGAAGCGCTGGTGGATTCCGGGATTGATTTCGACCTGCTGTTTGGTCCGGCCTACAAAGGTATTCCAATTGCGACCACCACCGCGGTGGCGCTGGCTGAACACCATGACCGCGATGTGCCGTACTGCTTTAACCGTAAAGAGGCCAAAACCCACGGTGAAGGCGGGAATCTGGTCGGCAGCGCGCTGCAGGGCCGCGTCATGCTGGTGGACGATGTGATCACCGCGGGCACGGCAATCCGCGAATCGATGGAGATTATCCAGGCCAACGGTGCGACGCTTGCTGGCGTCCTGATTTCTCTGGATCGTCAGGAGCGTGGTCGCGGTGAAATTTCCGCTATTCAGGAAGTTGAGCGCGATTACAGCTGCAAAGTGACGTCGATTATCACCCTGAAAGACCTGATTGCCTATCTGGAAGAGAAGCCGGAGATGGCGGATCATCTGGCGGCGGTACGTGCGTACCGGGAAGAGTTCGGCGTGTAATTGAATTGCCCGGTGGCGCGACGCTTACCGGGCCTGAGTATTTCGTAGGCCCGGTAAGCGTCGCGCCACCGGCAACGGTGTTACTGCAACTGAGCAGCCACTAACGGCCAGCGGGCGTCAAAATCGTCCGTTGGTCGGTATTTGAATTCGCTACGCACAAAACGGGAGAGCATCCCTTCGCAAAACGCCAGGATCTGGCTCGCCAGCAGCGTCTCATCGATGGTGTACCCTTCGCCTTCACGCATTTTCTTTTCGCGCAGTACCTGTCGCAGCTGCGCTTCAATACGTTCGAAAAGCTGGTTAATGCGCCCCTGCAGCCTGTCCTGCTCGAACATCAGCGCGTGGCCGGTGAGGATACGGGTTAAGCCTGGATTGCGTTCACCAAAGCCCAGGATTAACAGCACAATCAGACGCAGACGCGCGGTGGTGTCTTTTTCGTCTTTCAGAATCAGGTTGATGCGCGTGATCAGGCTGTCTTCAATAAACTCGATCAGGCTGTCGAACATCCGGGTCTTGCTCGGAAAATGACGGTACAGCGCCGCCTCAGACACACCTACAGAGGCGGCCAGTTTAGCGGTAGTGATGCGTTGACTGCCATCGCTGGATTCAAGCATCAGAGCCAGAGACTGAAGTATTTCTTCGCGACGATTCCTTTTCGCGGTTTGTTTTTCTGCCATGTTACAAAATACCCCTGAAAATAAGCACTTGCCAGGCTGGCATCCACACAGCGACCGCAAACTGACGTTTGCGGTTTGTTATTGCATTATGGCGCTGTGAGATGCGTATCTATCGGACGGTTATTTACGCCCGGAATGGCCGAAGCCGCCTTCGCCACGGTCGGTGGCATCGAAGTCTGCCACCAGGTTAAATTCTGCCTGCACAACCGGTACAAAGACCATCTGCGCAATACGCTCGCCCGGTTCAATGGTGAAGCTGTCCTGACCACGGTTCCAGACGGATACCATCAGCTGACCCTGATAGTCAGAGTCGATCAGGCCGACCAGGTTACCCAGTACGACGCCATGCTTATGGCCCAGACCAGAACGCGGCAGGATCACCGCCGCCAGAGACGGGTCAGCAATGTGAATTGCCAGGCCTGTCGGGATCAGGGTGGTTGCACCTGGAGCCAGTTCTACGGCGTCATCGAGACAGGCGCGCAGGTCAAGACCGGCAGAGCCGGAGGTGGCATAGGTCGGCAGCGGAAATTGCTCGCCAACACGCGGGTCCAGAATCTTAACGTCGATTTTTTTCATCATAACGGGTAACGATCTCGTCCAGTAATTGTTGGCCCAGGAGTTCCTTGCGCTCAAGCGGTAAGACTTTATCTCCATCCTGCCAGAAAAGGTGCAGTGCATTGCTGTCGCTGTTAAATCCTTGCGTGGTCAGCGATACGTCGTTCGCGCAAATCAAATCGAGGTTTTTGCGAGTACGTTTTTGCCGGGCATATTCTTCCACATTATTTGTTTCTGCGGCAAACCCAACAACGTAAGGACGATGGCTTTTCAGTGCGGCGACACCAGCAACGATATCCGGGTTTTTCACCATTTTTATCGTTAATTCATCACCTTGCTTTTTGATTTTAGCGTCTGCAATGGTCTCTGCACGGTAATCCGCGACGGCCGCACAGCCGATAAAAATCTGCTGGTTTTGCGCATGGGCCTGCACGGCGGCTTCCATTTCCAACGCGGTGGTGACGTCAATGCGCTGAACGAACGGAGGTGTCGGCAATGAGACCGGGCCGCTCACCAGCGTGACATTCGCGCCGCGTTTTGCAGCAGCAGCAGCAATGGCAAAGCCCATCTTGCCGGAGCTGTGGTTAGTGATATAACGCACCGGGTCCAGCGGTTCGCGCGTGGGGCCCGCGGTAATCATGATGTTGAGATGTTGCAGATCGTTGACAGGCGAAAAATGGGCTGCAGCCATATCAACAATCGTCAGCGGGTCCAGCATACGACCCGGGCCAACATCGCCACACGCCTGGCTTCCGCTGTCCGGGCCCCAGATAAGCAGGCCGCGTGATGCCAGCGTCTCCAGATTGTGCTGGGTGGCTGCGTTACGGTACATCTGCTGGTTCATAGCGGGCACGACGGCGACTGGCGCAGGTGTCGCGAGGCAAATGGTCGAGACCAGATCGTTCGCCATGCCCGCCGCCACGCGGGCAATCAAATCGGCTGTGGCGGGTGCAAGAATCACCAGATCTGCCCATTTCCCAAGCTCAATGTGGCCCATCGCCGCTTCTGCTGCAGGGTCAAGCAGGCTGTCGGATACCGGGTACCCCGAGACAGCCTGCAGGCTCAGAGGCGTGATAAAGGCTTTGCCACCTTCGGTTATCGCGACCCGCACATCCGCCCCGCGCTCGCGCAGACGACGCACCAGGTCCGGCGCTTTATAGGCTGCAATACCGCCGCTCACGCCAAGAACGATTTTTTTACCGGCCAGGCTCATCATGATTCTTTCCTGTTGGGTTTCACCAGAGAGCGGGCATTTTATCACAATCACAAAAACGGGGTGATTTTGTCCTTCGTTCACTTTGCGAGGCGTTACGCAAGAACGAAAAGTCAGCGTCGAGCCCCGGATTGGCCTGTGGCAGCATGGTGGCAAACAGAAGGAGGCTGGGCATGGAAGAGACGGAACTGCTGTTACCGCGCGAAAAACTGCTGCGATATGGCGTCACCTTGTTAAAAGACGATGAGCTGCTGGCGCTCTTTTTGCGTACGGGTACGCAGGGGAAAACGGTATTTACGCTGGCAAAAGAGCTGATAGCCCATTTCGGTTCACTGCATGGTTTGCTGACCGCCGATCTGGCAGCGTTTTCGCAGGTTGAGGGGATTGGCGTGGCGAAATATGCCCAGCTGAGGGGGATTGCTGAACTTGCCCGCCGTTTTTACAGTGTCCGTATGGAGGAGGAAGATCCGATCCTTACCCCGGCGATGACCCGCGAATTCCTGCAAAGCCAGCTGTCAGATATGGAGCGGGAGATCTTCATGGTGATCTTTCTCGACAATAAGAACCGGGTGTTGAAACACACTCACCTTTTCTCTGGAACCTTGACCCACGTAGAGGTTTATCCGCGAGAAATTGTGCGGGAAGCGATAAAAGTGAATGCAGCCGGCGTGATCCTCGCGCATAATCACCCCTCTGGCTGTGCAGAACCGAGCAGAGCGGACAAAGAAATCACCGAACGCATTATCAAATGCTGTCAATTCATGGACATTCGTGTGCTGGACCATCTGATAATTGGCCGCGGAGAGTACATTTCTTTTGCGGAACGTGGTTGGATTTAGACCCTTTCTCGCGATCCATCGGGATCTTTGTCTGTTCGGGACTTGAGCACACCGCCGAGTCAGCGTATACTACGCCACCTTTGAGAATCTCGGGTTTGGCATTTGGGCCTGGCAATCGAGAGTTCACTTAGAACTATGCGATGACCGGGCTGTAAAGCCTGACGAGGCGCCGATACCCCATACGAAGCTCGAGCTAATTTGATTTTTGGAGAATAGACATGTCCCGAGTCTGCCAAGTTACTGGCAAGCGTCCGGTGACCGGTAACAACCGTTCCCACGCACTGAACGCGACTAAACGCCGTTTCCTGCCGAACCTGCACTCTCACCGTTTCTGGGTTGAGAGCGAGAAGCGTTTTGTCACCCTGCGTGTATCTGCTAAAGGTATGCGTGTTATTGATAAGAAAGGCATCGATACAGTTCTGTCCGAACTGCGTGCCCGTGGCGAAAAGTACTAAGTACTTAAAGAGGAAATAAATCATGGCTAAAGGTATTCGCGAGAAAATCAAGCTGGTTTCTTCTGCTGGTACAGGTCACTTCTACACCACCACGAAGAACAAACGTACTAAGCCGGAAAAACTGGAACTGAAAAAATTCGATCCAGTTGTACGCCAGCACGTACTGTACAAAGAAGCTAAAATCAAATAATTTTAGTCTCCTTGTATTGAAAAACCCCGCATCTGCGGGGTTTTTTGCATTCTGCATCTCAACGGAGGAACCATGCCTGAATTACCTGAGGTAGAGACCAGCCGTCGCGGCATTGAGCCCCATCTGGTCGGCGCAACCATTCTTCACGCAGTTGTCCGTAATGGGCGTCTGCGCTGGCCGGTGTCCGATGAGATCCACGCGTTAAGTGACAAACCCGTCCTTAGCGTGCAGCGTCGCGCCAAGTACCTGCTGCTGGAGCTGCCTGACGGCTGGATTATTATCCATCTGGGGATGTCCGGGAGCCTGCGCATCCTTACAGAAGAGCTGCCTGCGGAAAAGCATGATCACGTTGACCTGGTGATGAGCAACGGCAAAGTGCTGCGTTACACCGACCCACGGCGTTTTGGCGCATGGCTGTGGACGAAGGAGCTGGAAGGGCACAACGTGCTGGCGCATCTCGGGCCTGAACCGCTGTCAGATGCGTTTAATGCGGAATACCTGAAAGAGAAGTGCGCAAAGAAAAGGACCCCGATTAAGCCCTGGCTGATGGATAACAAGCTGGTGGTCGGCGTGGGGAATATTTACGCTAGCGAATCGCTGTTTGCGGCCGGGATCCATCCCGATCGGCTGGCCTCTTCGCTGTCGGCGCAAGAGTGCGAACTGCTGGTCAGAGTGATTAAAGCGGTGCTGCTGCGCTCTATTGAGCAGGGCGGGACGACGCTGAAGGACTTCCTGCAAAGCGACGGGAAGCCGGGCTATTTTGCCCAGGAGCTACAGGTATATGGCCGTAAGGGTGAACCGTGCAGAGCCTGCGGGACGCCAGTTATTGCCACGAAGCACGCCCAGCGCGCCACGTTCTATTGCCGTCAGTGCCAGAAATAGCGTTACTTTAACTTTTCCATCAAGGCCTGGTGGACGTTAACCGGCAGGAAGTGGGTGACGTCGCCGTGATGACGCGCCACCTCTTTTACCAGCGTGGAAGAGATAAACGACCACTCTTTGGAGGGCATCAGGAACACGCTCTCCAGCTCTGGCATCAGATGGCGGTTCATGTGCGCCAGCTGCATTTCATACTCAAAGTCTGCTACGGCGCGTAAACCCCGGATCAGAATGTTTGCCTGCTGAGCGCGGGCGAAGTTAGCCATCAGGTCGCTAAACCCAACCACCTCAACGTTCGGCAGATGCGAAATGGCATCGGTGGCGAGCGTAACGCGCTCGTTCAGGTCAAACATCGGCTTCTTGCTGGGGCTGGCGGCAATCGCCAGGATCACCTTGTCGAACATGCACGCTGCACGGGTGATGATATCAACATGACCGTTGGTGATCGGATCGAAGGTACCCGGATAAATCGCTTTTGTGCTCATGGCTCACGTTTTCTCAGAGTAGCCGCGGCAGAGCGCCCACAGCTCGGTGTATTTGTTGAAAGTATACTGGGCATTCACGACCGCGAGTAACCAGCCCTGTTTACCGTCCAGTACGCCGCCTCGCAGCAGCAGCGTTTTCAGAAACGCGCCCAGCGTGTGGGTGAAGATACCCGTCAGCGAGGCCTTCTTGCCGCGCTGGTGACGCTCCTGCGCCCATGCGGTGGCATAGTTGAGCTGTTTACACTGGAAGCTCGCGAAATCACGGCAGGTCAGGTGCAGCAAATCGCCCGTCAGGGGGATGACCTGCGCGCTATCGCAGCTCAGGGATTCATGGACCAGATTGTCGTTGTACTGATATCGCTCGCGCTCGTAGAGGCGCATCACGCGGTCAGGATACCAGCCGCTGTGGCGCATAAAGCGGCCAAGGAAGTAGTTGCGGCGGGCAATGCTGTATACCGCACCTGGCTGAGGTGAGGAAAGCACCGTTTGAATAGCCTGCTGCAGTTCTGGCGTGATGCGTTCGTCAGTGTCGAGCATTAACACATAATCGCCGGTGGCATATTCCTGCGCGCGCTGGCGCTGAATGCCATAACCTTGCCAGTCAGTATTGGTATAGATTTTCGCGCCCGCCGCGCGGGCGACATCTACCGTGTTGTCCGTGCTGCCGGAGTCCAGTATGACGATTTCGTCCGCCCAGGCGACGGAGGCCAGGCAGTCCGGAAGCAGGTCGGCGGCGTTTTTGGCGATCATCACGACCGACAGACGCGTTGACATTAGTGGCTCCGCTGAGGCAGATAAGGTTGCAGAAGCTGCAGCAGACGGGTCAGTGCGCCCTGGTTCTGGTGCAGCACTTCGACGGCATGACGCCCGTACCACAGGCGATAATCTTCGTCAGTCAGAAGGGTAGATACCTCTTTGACCACCGAATCCGCGTCGGTCACGGTAATTAAACCATCGGCCTGCTGCAATTTCGCGCAGATATCTTTGAAGTTAAACGTGTGCGGTCCCATCAGTACCGGAATGGCGTGTGCTGCCGGTTCCAGTGGGTTATGACCGCCGCGCTCGACCAGGCTGCCGCCGACAAAGGCGAGGTCAGCAATGCCGTATAACAGCATCAGCTCGCCCATCGTATCGCCAATCACTACCTGAGTGCTGCCGGAAGGGATCTCACCGCTGCTGCGCAGGGTGTAGCTGAAACCCCCTTTTTGCACCATATCGCGGGCATCTTTAAAGCGCTCAGGATGGCGAGGCACGAGGATAAGCAGTAAATCAGGGAATGTTTCCAGCAACTTACGGTGCGCCTGGAGAATGATCTCTTCTTCGCCATCGTGGGTGCTGGTCGCAATCCAGACCTGACGTCGCGGGGCCCACTGGCGACGCAGTGTGATCGCACGGGCGGCGAGTTCAGGCGTGACGGAAATATCGAATTTAAGGCTGCCCGTTACCGCAAGCTGGTTGCGTTTCAGGCCTAGCGCGATGAAGCGCGCCGCATCTTCTTCATTCTGCGCCGCAATCAAGGTGATTTTACTCAGCAGGCGACGCATAAATTTGCCCAGCTTGCCGTACCCTTTCGCCGAGCGCTCAGACAGGCGGGCATTAGCGATAACCAACGGGATCTTACGGGCATGGAGGGCGGAAATCATATTCGGCCACAGCTCGGTTTCCATCACGATCACCAGTTTCGGGCGAACGGTATTCAGGAAACGGTTCATGGCGCAGGGCAGATCGTAAGGCAGATAGACGTGATGCACGTCTTTTCCGAAAGCGGATAACGCACGCTCAGAGCCGGTGGGCGTCATGGTCGTGACGGTGATCGGCAGTGACGGGTATCGGTGACGCAGGGCGCGAACCAGCGGGATAGCCGCCAGCGTTTCACCAACTGAAACGGAATGGAGCAAAATACCGTCCGGGGCAACTTTATTACGGCAGTAGCCATAGCGTTCAGCCCAGCGTTTTCGATACGCGGGTGCTTTACGGCTACGAAGCAACAGTCGCAGCCACACCAGTGGCTGAATGAGATAGAGCAGGGCGGTATACAACAATTCCAATCGATTATCCGTTTTTTTAGTTTCGGCGGGCAAATTCTAAGCATTTAAGCCAGGTAAAGCTATCTCTTATGCCAGATACCGCTTTAAGCGGAAGTAACGGCGCCCCAGTCGCCAGCGCAAACGCGGACTTTTTGCACTTTTCCAGATGAGTTTCCAGATGCCCGTTTCGAAGAACTCTTTAATAATCATGGATTTCTTCTTCTCATCCTTCATGTTGTCGAAGGTGTGAATAATCCCCAGTCCCTCTTTGGCGATTTGCCAGTGGCAGGCCGGGATACCTTTCACTTTATCCGGGTAGCGCTGATTGATGGCATCAAGCATCTGCAGGATTTTCATGTAATGGCGCGCCGAGCGAATGAGCGTGTCGTCATTGTCCGGCATATGGGACACCGATGCGGAGTGAATGTAGTAGTCATAATAACGTTCACTGGTGTACTGAACCCGCTCAGCCGCGAGCAGCACTTCAGTCGTCCACGGGATATCCTGATGGCGCAGGCCGGGTTCGAAATGGAAACTGTGTTTACGGATAAAGTCGTGGCGATAGATATTCAACCAGGTGACGTGGAGGAACTTACGAGAATCCAGCGCCATCTTTAACCATGTCGCGCCAGTCATCACGCCTGTCGAGGCCAGTTTGTCCTCAGGGAAAATCGGGCGCGAGGGTTTTTTATTATTTTCCCAGACGTAGTTCCCGTTACAGGTGGCGACGTCCAGATCCTGCGTAACGGCCATATCCAGCAGATGCTGATACATGCCAGGTTTAAAGACATCATCAATATCCGGGAAGGAAAGATATTGACCCGTCGCGATGGCCAGACCGCTATTCCGCGCGATGGAGACACCCTGGTTTTGCTGCTCAATGACCTGCAGCTGCGGCAGCTTTTCTCGCCAGTTTTCGACGATCTCCATCGAGCGGTCAGTGGAGCCGTCATTAACGATGATGACTTCCATACTGTCGATGCGTTGATTGACAAGGCAGGTAAAGAACTGATCCAGGAACGCTTCACCGTTATAAACGGCAACCACCACGCTTAATAATGGCGCTGAATTTTGCATAAGAAACCTGATTATTATGGATTGTCGACCAAAGCAATATATTGCTGGCAGATAGCATTGATGCCGAACGATGCGATCGTTGCGCGATCAACGACTGGCGGAGAGGCATAGATATCTGCCAGCGTTTTTGCCAGTGACTCATCATTTAATGCTGTCAGCCCGCGCGCTAAGTCGCCTGTGAGAATTTCAGCGGGTCCACCCGGACAGTTTGTACTGACGGGCGGTGTCTGACAGATAATGGATTCGACCAATACATTACCAAAACCTTCACAGTCAGAGCTTAACACTAAGAGGCGTGCGCCTTTGATCCATGGATAGGGATTGGGCTGGAATGGACGGAAAACAATTTTGTTTTCAATGCCCAGCTCGGTAGCCAGCTGTTTTAGTTTTTGAATTTTAGCATCGGCGCCATTTCCCATCATGACCAGTGTTGTCTCTATCTGGCTCAGCGCAAAGGCGCGTAAGAGACGATCGTGACGTTTGTGCTCGTGGAAGCGGCCGACGTGAATGAGGTAATCCTGTCCCTGCATCTCATAGGGTTCGTCCGCCAGACGCTGGATTTCTGGAATATCGAAAGGATTATGGATAACTGCCTGGCGACGAAGATCGATTGCCAGCGTTTCCGAGAGGTCTTTCAACACGGCGGCTGAGACGGCCACAACATTGCGGTTTTCGTAGGTATGACGAATCTTATAATGTTTAAACCAGCGCGAAAGACCGCTGCGATGGCGCAGATAGGAGAACGAGAACATGCCATGTACGCAGAACCAGACTTTATCGCGTTCCAGTGCGCGGCAGTGCGCCACGATGCGGTCAGTTTTATGCAGGTGGGAGAACACCACATCAAATTTTCCACTGCGTTCAGCCTGCTTAATCGCATTATCCAGCAGCCGGGCGCGGCGCGGGATCTCCGTCAGCTTCCGCCACGGCTTTTTACACGTATCCTGAATAACCTGAAAATCGATGCCTTCCGGGATGGCGTAGTCGCACACTTTCCGCAGGGAGAACAGGGAGACCTGATGTCCCATTTCGATCAATCCGCTGGAAAGTGTAAGAACTGTTTTTTCAGCTCCTCCACCGGGTAAACCATCAATAATCATTAGGATGCGCATTTTTAATCCAGTAATTTTTGATAAAGCGAAATAAGCTGACTTGATAGTTTTTCGGGGGTGGCCTCTTTTACACGTTCACGTGCCGCTAGCCCCATATTGTTATTCTTTTCCAGAGAAGGAATGGCTGCTACTGCCTCCTTCAATGTGTTGATATCAAGTGCGTCACAGTAAAATCCGTTGTTGCCTTGCTCAATAAATTCGGCTCCGCCGCAACTCTCTGAAGTAATGACAGGTAAACCGCAGGCCATCGCTTCAAGAATAACGTTAGGAAAGGGATCATACAGCGTTGGCAGCAGTAAACCATCGGATAGCTGGTAAAATGGCAACGTCTCTTTTTGCATCCCCAGGAAACGGATTTGCCCTTCACAGCCGAGTGAACGGGCGAGTTCACGATAACGATTTTCCGCTTTATCCTGCCCAACCACAATCAGCCACGCCGCTGTTCCCGCGATAGCGCGTATGGCGCTGGCTAACCCCTTTCGTTCAAATCCTGAGCCTACAAAGCAAAACACAACGGCGTGGGTTGGTAAACCAAACTGCTGACGCAGCGCGGCACGCTGTGCTTCCTCGGCCGGAACGAAGCGGCTGGAATCAATTGAATTATAAATCACATGTATCTTTTTTGCGTCAATATCAAAGTCTTCGACGATTTCGCGTTTGATCATCTCCGCATTACAGATAACAGCTTTTAACTCAGGAGCCTGGTACATTTCACGTTCGGCATTCATCACGTAACGGTGGTAGCGATCGTGCATGAGCATTTGTGCGCGCCAGGCGGGCAGAATCCGCGCACGCTGCAGCAACCAGCGGCGATGAACGCCATCGCCGGCGCGGTAAATGTCGCAGCCCGGGATGCGCTCGTGGCTTTGTACAATATCAAATTGCTGCTGCTGCCACAGTGCACGGGCGGCATGCGCAAAACCGCGTTCGCGGCTGATGCGTCCCCACTTGCGCGGGTCACAAATGTGGATATGCCAGTCGTCCTGCTTTTCTCCCTGCCATTCGCGGGTGATAACGTTGAGCTCAAGATTTTGATTGCTTAACGCCGTCAGCGCACGGGAGACGAAACGTTCCGCTCCGCCATCAGGGCGATATTTTTGGCGAACAATCGCCAGGCGATGGTGTTTCATTACAGGTATCTCTTTGCAGCGGAGACGACAGCATCCACGGGAATGGCGTCGAGATAGCGTTCTTTGGTGCTGGTATCAATGGCGTCCGGATTGGGGAGCGGGCCGTAATCACCGGCCCAGATAACCTCCCCGTTGACCTGCCACGGAGACCAGAACGTCAGCTTTGAGGGGCCAAACAGCGCCACGCAGGGTGTCTGAAGCGCCGCGGCCATATGCATCGGCACGGAATCCACGCCGATAAACAGACGCGCATGATCGATAAGGGATGCCAGTTGACGCAGCGTCAATTGACCTGCCAGCGAGACGACACCCGTTTTCGGTGAGGCAGCGAGAATGCGATCGATCATTGCCATCTCTTTTTTATCCGGGCCAGCCGTGAGAACGATGGTGTGGCCTTCCTGCTGCAGGGCGGTGATGGTTTGCGCCATCTTTCCTTCATCCCAGCATTTGAAGAACCAGCGCGACGTGGGTTGAATCACGATGTATCGCTCGCCTACACCTTTTTGCGTCAAGAGGTGGTGTGCGTGTTGCCAGTCATCCGGGCGGTAAGCCATGGTGACGGCGGGTTTTGGGTCAACCGGCAGCGCTGACAGGATGGAAAGGTTTTGCTCAACGGTGTGCAGGGACGGGTGATTCGTGACAGAGACCAAATTGCTATGACAAAAACGCCAGAATGCACTCTTGCGCTTATTAAAGGCAAACCCGAGGCGAACCGGGGCACCGGTGAAGCGCGTGACGATGGCGCTGCGCCACTGATCGGCAAGGTTAATCACCAGGTGATAATGCTGTCTTCTTAATGTGCTAAGCAGCTGCCACTCTTTCTGGAGATGCTTCAGCGTGCCCAACTGCTTCCATTTGCGATCGATACCATAAATGGTGCCGATCGCCGGGTGCGCGGCGAGCATATCGCGTGTCTCTTCATAAAGAAGCACGTCGATTTGCGCCTCAGGCCATTTTTGGCGTAACGAATCGATGACGGGAGTGGTGAGTAACATGTCACCATGATGGCGAAGTTTGATCAGTAAAATGCGCAAATCAGGCGTGTCAGGTAAGTTATTCATCATCATCTTATCGGCGTTGTACTGTTGGCAATTCTAATAGACCTGGTAGCGACTTGCACTCTTTCTCCACAATGTCAGGAATTTCCCTGGAAGGGTTTACTCCTGCTTTGAGGCGTGCGTAACATAGCGCTAACTACTTTGTCTCATGGACTCATTATGAAAAAACCAGCGTTTATCATCACGATCGATACCGAAGGCGATAATCTCTGGCAAAACCATCGGGTGATTAAAACGGAAAACGCACGCTACCTGGCGCGCTTTCAGGCGCTTTGCGAACGTTTTGGTTTTAAGCCCGTCTGGCTGACAAACTATGAGATGGCAATCGAGCCCGTTTTCATTGAATTCGCAAGGGACGTTATTGCTCGCGGTCAGGGGGAAGTGGGTATGCACCTGCATGCCTGGAATAGCCCGCCGGAGCACGATCTCACGGGTGATGACTGGCGCTGGCAGCCGTATCTGATTGAGTTTTCAGACGAGATGATGCGCGAAAAAGTGCTCTTCATGACCCGCCTGCTGGAAGAGACCTTCCAGACCAAAATGCTGAGCCATCGTGCCGGGCGCTGGGCCTTTGATAGCCGCTATGCCAAATTGCTTATTGAACTGGGCTATCAGGTTGATTGTTCCGTTACGCCGCGCGTGAACTGGCGCAACGCGAAAGGTGCCCCGCAGGGGAGTGGCGGAACGAATTATCAGCATTTCCCTGACCATGCCTATTTCATGGACACGGATGATATTTCCCGGGCGGGTAATAGCCCGCTACTCGAAGTCCCGATGAGTATTCAGTATAAACACCCGGCCTGGTTGAATACCGTCAAGCAGGGCTACGATCGTCTTCGCGGTAAATATCGCTCACCGTCCGTGAACTGGCTACGACCGTCTGGTGGGAACCCCGCGCAGATGATTCAGGTCGCGCAACAGTGCTTATCGCAGGGGAATGATTACGTGGAGTTTATGCTTCATTCATCTGAGTTTATGCCTGGCGGGAGCCCCACGTTTAAGGATGAAGCGGCGATTGAGGACTTGTATCGCGATCTGGAAGCGCTGTTTACGTGGTTGTCAGATAAAACCGTAGGGATGACGCTGGCGGAGTTTTATCAGTACAAAAAAAATTAATGCCCGCGTAGCGGGCATTATCATCAGCGTTGTCTGGTTTGCGAAAAGGGTGTACTCAACGCAAACAGAGTAACAAAGAAGATCAAGGCTTCTGAGCTCAACAATATAACGTCGGTCAGGCCATACAGTAAAAGCAGGAGCATGGTTGTCAGCAGTAGGCCATTTTTATTTCTCATCGCATAAGCGATGACGGAAAAAAAGAAGAAACACAATATTACAACCCCTGGGATTCCCTGCAGTGAAAATCTCTCTATGAATTCATTATGCAAATGAATTTTAATGTAACCAAGCGCTGCTGCTACATGAGAATGACCATTTTTGACGTAATCCCGAGCCCACAACTCCCTACTTTTAATGGACTGTCCCAGTGGATGCGCAATGCCAGTCATAAGGCCTACATTCCACATTGAAAAACGAGCACCCAAGGAAGTTGCATCATGACCTTTCTGATAATTCTCTATTTCACTTACTGTTTGTTTTATTTTAGGGGAGATGAGCGGCTTGTAACTAACAATAATGATGCCTGCAACTATGCATAAAAAAATCATCAAGGAATTAAAATGTATTTTTCTGAACTGATAGAGGGTGAGAAAAATAGCCAGTATGAGATAAAGTCCCATGGCGGCGCGCGTGGCAGTCAATAGAATCAGGAAGAACGATATTAAGACGACGAAGCCCGCCAAAACATAAAATGTCACCTTTTTCTTAAGGTACAAGCAATATACAAGTGCTAATGATAGAACAGAGTAAATATAAGCTGCGATAGTTGGGCGATTTATAGCCATCTCTACACGAATAATCCCTTGTGTAGCCTGATAAATACCATAGCCTGTAGCCAGGATAAAACCGAATGCCGTTGTGACTAAAAAATATTTCTCAAAATCTTCTTTTTTTACGTAACTTTTAAAACGGTCAAGATAAAAGATTAAGAGACTGGATAGAATTAATTTTTTACTGGCTCCAAGATAATCACTGTAAGCATTAAGGCCCTCATTGTGTATTTCATAAGTAAAATACCAAATTAGATTAAGTAACCCTACTAACATTACAGGATAAGCTATGCTAAAAGGACGCCAGAATATTTTTTTATATTCAAATGCTAAACCGACTATACTGATATAGATAGCAATATAGAAAAACTCTCTTTGCTTCCCAGAGTTAACAAGTACCAGAGCTAAAGAGATAAGGCTCAATACTAGTGTTAACTGATAAAGTCTTAACTTTACTTTTTCCATAATGCCTCAATAACCCTTTTTTTATAGCTGAAACGAACATCGCTGGATAAGAAAAATGACAGCGAATAAAGCGCATTTACCCGTGATTTAACGAATGTGAGCTGTTGATCGGTAAGGTGTTGCCGATGGTTACTGTAAATATCAAACCAGTGACAATTAATCAGATTTTTAAACGCTTGCGGAAACGTTTTTTCCATCATTAATGTACATTCAACAAGTGTCGTGATTTTACTGGCGTCGAGACGACTCGACAAACTTTCGCTACGTTTGATGTAATAGTAATGGCCCTGGCGTTGATAGCAGATTTTTTCTGCCTGCATGAGCATGGCAGGAAATACCGCAAAGTCTTCGTAACAGACCATCGAGGGAATAGGGTTGCTCTCGTACAACTTCCGATGAATAAATTGACCGATGAGATGTGCCTGAAACGCTTTATGCTGCAAGAAACGCTTTATCGCCTCATTCTGTGAAAAAGAGACGGGCGTAAAGCCCTGCCAGAATGCGGTGATTTTCCTGATATCACGAGTTTCCAGCAAGCGCGTCAGTAGCATATCTGGACGCTGTGCTTTTAAAAAAGCCACTGCGTCCCTGAGGCTGCAAGGCTTCAGTCGATCATCACTATCCAGCATCGTGATGTAATCGCCTGATGCCAGAGACACTGCACTGTTCCGAACATGGCCGACGTTACGGTACTCAACGTACCGGGATTGCGCGTGTGGGAACGCAGGCAACCATTTCTCGATAATATCCTGTGTGGCATCATCGGAACTGTCATTAAAGATAATGACTTCAACAGCATCGCCCGCATTATCCATCGCGGCGTGCAGGCTTTCTAACGTAGCATGAAGCGTATCTTCGGCGTTATGCGCGGCAATAATGACGCTAAGAAAAGCCATAGAAATTAGTTTCCTTGAGCATCAATAGCATAGGTGGTTGCGTTAACGTTAGGTAACTCGCAGATAAAATGTTTAAGCTCGCGTAGTGCGTCTTCTGTTACCGCGAATAACGCTTCGCGTTCTTGTGAAAAATAATAACGTGTTTCAAACACATAAGAACAAATATTGTCGTCATTACCAATCAACAACACACTGCCAAGCGGACGCTGTTCATGGTGACAGCATGGTCCAAACAGCAACACCACCGGCACACCTACCGCGTCGGCAATATAAACGTTCCCCGAATCCGATGCGATATAGCAATCCATCTTTGAAATCGCCCAGGGAAGCTCTTCAAGGGAAATTTGCCCGATGAGGTTGGTGAAATTGGGCATTTCACCATAAGCACGGGTGATATCATCCATCCACGGCTGCTCATTGGGCGCACCAAATACATAAAACTCGCAGGGCAGGTCAGCGAGATGCTCAACAATTCGCTTCCAGATAATGGGCGGGACGGTTTTCGCTTTATTCCCGGCGGCGATACTGATGCCGATGCGGATAACGCCGGGTTTATCAAGGATTTCCGGCCAGGTCTGGGGCTTAAAAAGTGGCTTTGTAGCGTGCTTTGGGCAGTCTTGCCACGTAAGCGAGCGGTCCGCCAGCTTTAGATAGTTTGTGACCGATAACGTTTGTTTACCATGCTCAACGGTACCGTCAGCCGTGGTATAGAAAATGCCGTGATACCATCTGCGCGTATAAGTGCTTAAAAATTGTTTGTTTTTTGCATTACAGACGGAGGCGAAAAAGAGGTTTACGCTGTTGGGTTGCAGGAGATACACGTTGTCATAGCGATTCATAATCCTGCAGGCAAAGCAGAGCTTACGCCACAGATTGCGCTTATGCTGCTCGATAAAATAAATCTGCTCGATAGTGTCATCATGCTTCGCCAGCGCACCCACGCTGCGACTGATAAGCACATCGCTTTTTTGCAGGTACGCCAGGAGGGGCGTAGCATTAACAAAGTCACCGATTTTGGCTGTTTGAATGACAAGGTTTTTACCTGTGTCCTTGCGAAACAGCTTCCGGATGAGCTTCACCGGAAAGAGTAAAATCAGCAGAAATACATAACTCATGGGTTAAATATCCCTGTTGGAAAGCCAGTGGCTGCCCTGTAAAAATGAAAAAATAGCATCTGCGCTAATATCCTTTGTTTGCTGAGTCGGGCTGACCATCTGATGCTGGTTTTTACCGTAACCCCCAATCAAACCCGGATCGGTCGGGCCAAAAATCGTCAGATTTGGACGATCCAGCGCAGCGGTTAAATGGCTTAATCCCGTATCAACGGAAACGACAGCATTCGCTCCCGCTAACTGCGCAGCAACCTGTGCCAGCGTGAGTTTAGGCAAAACCTCAACATGCGAAAATCCTGCGGCCAGACGCTCCGCACGCTGTCGTTCATGTTCAGCGCCCCACGGGAGTTTAATATGGATACCGCAAGGTTGCATTAGTTCAATCAGCCTTCGCCAGTGCGTTTCCGGCCAGTGCTTATCGTCGCGCGTTGTGGCATGCAGGAAGACAAGATAAGGCTGAGTGGAGAGGGCTGTATTGCGTAAAAAATGCTGCGCAATGGTGTAATCGCCCTGAGCGTCGGGTTTCGCAAAGCCGAGGCTTTTCGCGAACAGCTCCCGGGTGCGTTCGACGGCGTGCTGCTGTTTTGCAATGTGGTGGCGACGGTTATAGAACAGGCTTGCCAGCGGTTCGCGGGCGGTGTGCCAGTCCATACCGTGCTTTACGCCGTGCGCCAGACGTGTCACCAGCGCGGCGCTTTTGACCAGTCCCTGCGCGTCGATGATGGCATCGTAACGCTGAGCCTGTACCGCATCGCGAAAGGCTTTGCGCTCGGCTTTAATGGGGGCGGAGAACCACGCTTTGCGCCAGCGGCGAATCGCCACCGGGATCACGCGATCTACCGCTTCATGCCAGGTGGGGATCTGCGCGAAGCCTTCTTCCACCACCCAGTCGAAACGAATGCCGGGAATGGCCCGCATGGCGTCCGTCAGCGACGGCAGCGTATGCAGAACATCACCCATTGAAGACGTTTTAACGATCAATACCCGCATTCGTTATCCTTCTTCGCTCAACAGCAGGGCGTTGAGTTCCTCAAGGACGCGCTCTGGCGTAATGTCGATCAGGCTCTGATGATAACCCTCAGCAGCATCACCTTTACGCACCTTGTGGTAGCCGGTGATGAGACGAATGACGCGCGCTTTATGCGACAGCGGCGGCGTGAAGTCTGGGCTGCTTGGGCCATATAGCGCCACCAGCGGGCGGTCCAGCGCGGCGGCCACGTGCATCAGGCCAGAGTCGTTGCTGACCACGGCCTTACAGGCGGCGATCAAAATAACCGCCTGCTCAAGCTGCGTTTCGCCAGCCAGATTGCGGCACCAGGCCTGCTGCTCGTTGCTCAGCGTGGCGAGAATTTCGTTACCCGCCTCGTGATCTTTCGCCGAGCCAAACAACACAATCTGGTAGCCTTCGTCGATCAGCTGTTTCGCCAGTTCGGCGTAGTGATAGTGCGGCCAGCGTTTCGCCGGACCGAACTCTGCACCGGGGCAGAAGCCAATCATCGGGCGTTCGGATGAAAGTCCAAACGCATTGCAGGTGTGGGATTTTTCCCCGTCGTTAACCTGAAGCTGTGGCCAGAGCAGCGGCTGCGGCAGGTCTTTCGCGCTGCGCATCACCCCTTTGTCGTAGGCCAGCGCCACGTAGCGCTCCACCATCAGCGGCCAGGCCTCTTTATCCAGCACCCGCGCGTCGTTCAGCAGGCCATAGCGCATTTCACCGCGCCAGCCGGTACGGTGCGGAATGCCCGCAAAGAAAGGCACGAGGGCGGACTTAAAGGAGTTTGGCAGCACGAACGCGCGGTCATAGCGCTTCTCTCGAAGGCTGTGGCCAAGCTTGCGGCGTTCACCGATTTCCAGCGCCCCGTGGCCGAGTGGCATCGGGATCGCCTCGTTCACTTCCGGCATACGCGACAACAGCGGACGGCACCATGCGGGTGCCATCACGTCGATTATCGCCTGGGGATAACGCGCCTTGAGCGTGCGATAGAGACTTTGCGACATCATCATGTCGCCCACCCATGACGGGCCGATCACCAGAATCTTCATACTTATGCGTCGCGGTTCAGCCAGGCCATATATTCCGTTACGCCTTCGGCAACGGTCTTGAACGGCTTGTCGTAGCCTGCGGCGCGCAGGTTGGTCAGGTCCGCCTGCGTGAACGCCTGATAACGGCCTTTCAGCTTATCCGGGAACGGAATGTACTCAATGCTGCCTTTCTTGTGGTACGCCAGCGTCGCGTCTGCCACCGCCTGGAAGGATTCCGCGCGGCCGGTGCCCAGGTTGAAGATACCGGACACGCCGTTTTCCCAGAACCACAGGTTTACGGCTGCAACGTCGCCTACGTAGACGAAGTCACGCTTGAAACCGTCGCTGCCTTCAAACAGTTTTGGACTTTCGCCGTTATTCAACTGGGTGTTCAGGTGGAACGCCACGCTTGCCATGCTGCCTTTGTGGCCTTCGCGCGGCCCGTAAACGTTGAAGTAGCGGAAGCCGACGATCTGCGAGTTCGCTTCTGGCAGAACCTGACGCACGTATTCGTCGAACAGGAACTTAGAGTAACCGTAGACGTTCAGCGGCTGCTCGTACTCGCGCGATTCGATGAAGTCAGAGGTGCGGCCGCCGTAGGTTGCCGCGGAAGAGGCATACAGGAACGGAATTTCACGCTCCAGGCAGTAGTGCAGGATCTCTTTGGAGTACTGATAGTTGTTGTCCATCATGTACTTGCCGTCCCACTCGGTGGTGGAGGAGCACGCACCTTCATGGAAGATGGCTTCGATCTCGCCGAACTCTTCACCCGCCATAATCTGGATAAGGAAGTCTTCTTTATCCATGTAGTCAGCGATGTTCAGATCCACCAGGTTAACGAACTTGGTGCCGTCTTTCAGGTTGTCCACCACCAGGATGTCGGTGATGCCTTTGTCATTGAGGGCCTTAACAATATTGCTGCCGATAAAGCCCGCGCCGCCGGTAACGATGATCATAACTGTAACCTTTGAAGTGTGGAGCCCGGGGACAATCCCGGACGCTAATATTCATATCATATCATTAGTATGCCGACCCTTCAGCCATTCACCGATATGCAGCAGGGTTACACGTGATTTATGCTGCAAAAACGAGAAGAGATACTGCGTCATCTCGTCATGAACTATAGGTTTGGGTAATATGTGCCGAAATTTGCCGAGTCTGGAGAATTGCAATGCGTGGTGATTTTTACAAACAGTTAAACAGCGACCTCGACACCGCACGTGCGGAAGGGTTGTTCAAGGAAGAGCGTATTATCACGTCTGCTCAGCAGGCGGACATCACCGTTGCCGACGGCAGCCATGTGATCAACTTTTGTGCGAACAACTACCTGGGTCTTGCGAATCACCCTGAGCTGATTGCCGCTGCAAAAAACGGCATGGACACCCACGGTTTCGGCATGGCCTCCGTACGCTTTATCTGCGGTACGCAGGACAGCCATAAGCAGCTTGAGCAAAAGCTGGCGAGCTTCCTCGGAATGGAAGACGCGATTCTGTACTCCTCCTGCTTCGACGCTAACGGCGGTCTGTTTGAGACCCTGCTTGGCGCAGAAGATGCGATTATCTCCGACGCCCTGAACCACGCCTCCATCATCGACGGCGTACGCCTGTGTAAAGCGAAGCGTTTCCGCTACGCCAACAACGACATGGTTGAGCTGGAAGCGCGCCTGAAAGAGGCTCGTGAAGCGGGAGCTCGCCACGTACTGATCGCCACCGACGGCGTGTTCTCCATGGACGGCGTGATCGCTAACCTGAAGGGCGTGTGCGACCTGGCGGATAAATACGACGCGCTGGTGATGGTCGATGACTCTCACGCGGTCGGCTTTGTCGGCGAAAACGGCCGCGGCTCGCACGAATACTGCGACGTGATGGGCCGCGTGGACATCATCACCGGTACGTTGGGCAAAGCGCTCGGCGGCGCATCTGGCGGCTACACCGCCGCGCGCAAAGAGGTGGTGGAGTGGCTGCGCCAGCGCTCTCGCCCGTATCTGTTCTCCAACTCCCTGGCACCGGCGATTGTTTCTGCCTCCATCAAAGTGCTGGAGATGGTGGAGTCCGGCGCTGAGCTGCGCGACCGCCTGTGGTCCAACGCCCGTCTGTTCCGTGAAAAAATGAGCGCCGCAGGCTTCACCCTGGCCGGTGCTGACCACGCGATCATTCCGGTCATGCTGGGCGATGCGGTCGTTGCGCAGAAGTTTGCCCGCGAGCTGCAGAAAGAAGGGATTTACGTCACCGGGTTCTTCTTCCCGGTGGTGCCAAAAGGTCAGGCGCGTATCCGCACCCAGATGTCTGCGGCGCATTCGCCTGAACAAATTGAGCGTGCGGTGGAAGCCTTTACCCGCATCGGCAAACAGCTGGGCGTAATTGCCTGAGGACGTGTGATGAAAGCGTTATCCAAACTGAAAGCGGAAGAAGGGATTTGGATGACTGACGTGCCGGAGCCGGAAGTCGGTCATAACGATCTGCTGATCAAAATTCGTAAAACAGCCATCTGCGGCACTGACGTTCACATCTATAACTGGGACCAATGGTCGCAGAAAACCATTCCGGTACCGATGGTTGTCGGTCACGAATACGTCGGCGAAGTGGTCGGTATCGGCCAGGAAGTGAAAGGCTTCAAAATTGGCGATCGCGTTTCTGGCGAAGGCCATATTACCTGCGGCCACTGCCGTAACTGCCGCGGCGGACGTACGCACCTGTGCCGCAACACCGTCGGCGTGGGCGTCAACCGTCCGGGCTGCTTCGCGGAATATCTGGTGATCCCGGCGTTTAACGCGTTCAAAATCCCGGACAACATCTCTGACGATCTGGCCTCCATCTTCGACCCGTTCGGCAACGCGGTACACACGGCGCTCTCCTTCGACCTGGTGGGTGAAGACGTGCTGGTCTCCGGCGCGGGTCCCATCGGCATTATGGCGGCAGCCGTAGCGAAGCACGTAGGGGCGCGCAACGTGGTGATCACCGACGTGAACGAATACCGTCTGTCGCTGGCGCGTAAGATGGGCGTTACCCGCGCGGTGGATGTCTCGAAAGAGAGCCTGACCGACGTGATGGAAGAGTTGGGCATGACCGAAGGCTTTGATGTGGGTCTGGAGATGTCTGGCGCGCCACCGGCGTTCCGCACCATGCTCGACACCATGAACCACGGTGGCCGTATCGCGATGCTGGGTATTCCGCCGTCAGATATGTCCATCGACTGGAACAAAGTCATCTTCAAGGGGCTGTTCATCAAGGGTATCTATGGCCGCGAGATGTTCGAGACCTGGTACAAGATGGCGGCGCTGATCCAGTCCGGTCTGGATCTGTCCCCGATTATTACTCACCGTTTCTCCATCGATGAGTTCCAGCAGGGCTTCGACGCGATGCGTTCCGGCCAGTCAGGGAAAGTGATCCTGAGCTGGGATAAGTAATCAAAAAGGGGCCTGCGGCCCCTTTTTTCACTGATTTTTTTTCTCTTCGTCCGTCAGGTAACGCACCTTGCGGGTGTAGTCCTGACCTTTGAACAGCAGCGCGTTATCCGGCGATTCAAGATATTTCTGCCATTCGGAGAGAGGGAAACCGCCGTGCGCGCCAATCACCTCTTTCGGTACAACGGCTTCCTGACCACCGATCTTCTTGGAGACCGGCCAGTTCATCCAGTCACCCAGGTTAACCGTTTTTACATCCAGCATGTCCAGCAGCGCGGCGAGCGGCAGCTGATCGGTCGGCGGCTGCGTGTCGTCCATCAGCTCCCAGGTATCCTGGAACAGCGTCAGCCACAGCGGGCAGATGCGGCGCCAGGTTTTTTTGGTTGCCGCAAGAAACGCGCCGTTAACGTGATCGACCAGATACGGACGCACCGTCTCCTTGTAATACGCTGGCACTTTCTCCGCTGGCGCGCCGTCCAGCTTGGCAATCATTTTGCCCTGACGGAAGCTGGAGTAGATGTGCATGTCGGCCATGTTGATCTCGGGCATCTTGAGCAGGTTGAGATCGGAGTCGATCATCAATACGCCTTCACCGCGCGCCTGCAGCGGGGCGTTAAGCTTCACCAGACGGCTGAGGTAGATCTGCTTATAGCGGTAACCTTCCTCACGAACCGGAAGATTCAGCGTCACTACGCGGGTTTTCGGCGGCAGTACCCCGAAGGCGGATTCAGGCTGATCGCTGACGATGACGATCTCGCTGACGGCAGTGGCGTAACGTTCTGCAAACGTCGCTGACAATAACGCTTCTTCGACGAAATCTGCGCCCGTACACGGGATCACGATGGAATCCACCGCAACGAGATCGCGCGTGACCGGAAGGGAAGCGTACGGAATGTTATGTCGCCCGGTGATGTGGCGGTAGCGAGCATTCAGGAATTTAAACATGTTCTTCTCGTTTGGTTAGTGCGCGCCAAGAACGGCTTCGACACCGCTGACATAGTTTTCGATAGCGTAGGTATGGCAGACGTTCTGGTATGCAGCCGCAGCCAGTCGAGCCCGCAGGTCTGCATTCGTCCAGATATTATTCAGATGCTGAGCAAGCTGTGAAACATCGCTCCAGGGGAAGAGCAGCCCCGTTGACTCATGATCAATCAATTCAGCCGTACCCGTCACCTGAGAGCCAATAACAGGGATTTTAAGCAGCATCGCTTCCAGCACTACGCGAGGCAGCCCTTCGCTTTTTGAGGCGAGTATAAACGCGTCAAACGTGGCAAGGTAGTCAAATGGCGTATTCTGGAAGCCCGTGAAAATCACGTTGTTCTCAATGCCCAATTCTTTGGCTTGCGCGGTTAATGCGGCACGCTCCGCACCTTCACCCACCAGCACCATCTTCCATTTTGCGTCGGGTTCCCTGCGGCTAAACTGTGCCAGCGCCGCCAGCGTGTGGTGGTTGGCTTTGCGAGGAATTAACGATCCAATGCTGCCAAAGACAAACGTATCGTCATCAATGTTCAGGCGACGACGCATGGCGCGTCGATCCGGTAAAGGCTGGTGGATGTCGATGGCATTGTTGACCGTTGTGCACAGCTCAGGCCGGACGCCATGCTGAAGTAACACGCGCTCAACGCCGTGCGAGACGGCGATGATTTTTGTGGCATGGGCATTCACCAGCTTTACCAGCGGCGGCGTCAGCACCGGTTCAATGCGGCAGTGCTGGATGATCCGCGCACGCAGTTTAGCTCCCGCCAGGTAACCCTCTTCGTTAGAGCCTGGCTGGTTGTTCATGTACAGCGTATCGAAACCGCCTTCCCTGAAAATCGTCTCGATTTTGCTGACGTTGGGGCGAATACGCCAGAGCGTATCGATATGGCGCGTGACGGCCTTGCGGCCGCTGCGCGAGAAGAAAAGCAGGCTGCGACCCAGTTCTTTTGCAATCTTCGCCCACGCGGGCTGCTTATGCTGAGGGATGACAATTAACGGGATGCCAATGCCATTCAACACCTGACCGATGGTTTGCCCTTCGGCCCGGCTGTAGTCGGAGTAAAAACAACAGGTGATATCAAACTTCTCGCGATTAATGCGCTTCAGAAGTTCGAGCATGCTGTTGGTGCCTCCTCCCCATTCTTTACCGGTATCGAGGAGCAGGATTTTGTGTCGTTGCGGCATCTTTCTACCTTAGTCACCTGTCGCGGGGAAGGGCTTTTTACCCCAACCTTGCCACTGATGCTGGAAATATTGCACCAGCGTACTCTGGCTCACGCTTTCGCTAATTACTGTGAAGAAGCGGGTTGCATGCACCGGTTCAAGCGGCCGTTTTGGCTTGCAGTTTTTTACGCCGCTGAACGGATTACGCGGCTGCGTTGCTGGCGGCTGTGCGCTGCCAGGACGAGACGTATCCACCTGCGGTTCATTGAGTAGATCGCTCGGCCGCACCAGCGTGATATCAGCAGGTAAGGTCGGCAGCATTTGTTGCAGCACGCGCACCGTTGAAGGATGCGGATGGCCGATGGCAATGGCTGAGCCGTTGCGGCGGGCTAGCTGTACAGCACGATTAAACTGCACCCGAATATCCGCTTCATTTTGCGTGTCATCCAGGAACACCTTGCGCTTGATCACCTTCACGCCGGTTCCCTGAGAGGCTCGCAGGGCCTGGCTGTTGCCGATGGTCATGCTGTCGAGGAAATAGAGGTTGTAGCGCTCCAGCGACTGCATCACTTTCAGCATTCCGTACAGGCTGGACGTCATCGCGCTGCCCATGTGGTTATTCAGGCCGACGGCATACGGCACTTTATTGTAGGCGTCGCGGATGATGCGGTCGATCTCATCGCTGCTCATGTCCGGACGAAGCGTGTCTTTTTCCAGCGGCTGTTTGCTAAGCGGTGCCATTGGCAGGTGGATCAGGACCTGATGACCGCTGTTATGGGCCTTGGTCGCCATTTCCCGCGCGTGAGGCGCATTGGGGAGGACCGCAACGGAGATCGCTGACGGCATCGCCAGCACCTGATTTTCATAGTGCGGACGATAACCGAAGTCATCAATGACAATAGCGAGTTTGCCTGCGTATACCGGTGCAGCCAGCGCCAGTGCGCTGGCGACGGAGAGAATCATTCGACGAAATTGAAGCAAAACTTATCTTCCCAACCACGGCTGTGGATTGACCGCCTGACCCTGGCGACGAATTTCGAAATAGAGTGACGGGCGGCCCTGACCGCCACTGCTGCCCACAAGGGCGATGGGTTGACCTGCGCGCACCTGAGTGCCGACGCTGACCAGCGCGCTCTGGTTGTAGCCGTAAAGGCTCATGTCGCCTTTACCGTGTTCGACCACCACGACCAGCCCGTAACCCTGCAGCCAGTCGGCCAGGATCACGCGGCCATCGGCGATGGCTTTCACTTCGCTGCCTTCAGACGCACCGATAACGATCCCTTTCCAACGTAGTTCACCCTGCAGCTGTTCGCCATAGCGATGCAGAATGGAACCGCGAACCGGCCAGTAAGCCTGGCCGCGAGGCGAGCCTAAACCGCCGGTGCGCGACATCAGAGAACGTTCGCTTTCGCTTGGTTTGTAGGTCGTACCTTTTCGGGACGCTTCCTGCTGCTTGTTGCGAACGGCCTGCGCCTCGCGCGCCTCTTTTTCCGCGCGCGCTTTCGCCGCGGCTTCTGCTCGCGCAATGCTGTTACGCAGTTTCGATTCGTTAGCGCGCATTTCGCTCAGCTGGCTCTGACCTTCCTGAATGGAAGACTCAAGGCCGGACAGGGTTTTCTTACGCTCGTTGCGCGCCTGCTCCAGCTTCGCCTGCTGGGCCTGCTGATCGTAGAGCAACGTCTGCTGCTGGGTCTGCTTCTCTTCCAGCTCGGCTTTCTGAGTGGTGACCTCTTCGCGCGTCTGCTTCAACTGCGCGATCGTCTCCTGACGCGCCTGGTTCAGGTAGCCAAAATAGGCCTGCAGACGCTGGCCGCGCTGGCTCTCTTCCCCGCTGAGGATCAGCTGGAGGCCAGTGTGTTCACCCTGACGAAACGCGGCATCAAGCTGTGCGGCAAGATTACGTTCCTGGGCATCACGCTGGCGTTCCAGTTTGGCTATCGATGCGTTCATCTCACCGATCTGTTTGTTCAACTGGGCGAGGGTGTTTTGCGTTTCGCGGAGTTTGCGTGCGGCGGCGGAGATCGCCTCTTCCTGCTGCTTAAGCTGGGCTAGAAGCGAGGAACGCTGTTGCTGTTGCTGGCGTACCGCACGCTCTTTGGCGGCGATATCGGCCTGAATGGATTTCAGCTGGTCGCGGTCATCCGCGTGGGCGGATGCGGCGCACAGCAATACGCCAGCGCTGAGTGCGCTGGCGTAAAACAGAGGTCTGACTGATAACCTAAGCGGCTTCACGACCCATGTGATTGAAAAAATCGCCTTTCCCCTCATGGGGAGCGATTATTCCACGATGAACAGCGGCTTACCAGTCATCTCTTCAGGGATCGGCATGCCCATCAGCGTCAACATGGTTGGCGCGATGTCGGAAAGCTTGCCGCCTTCCACTGCTTTCAGTGATTTATCACCCACATAAATCAGCGGAACAGGCAGGTTAGTGTGCGCGGTGTGTGCCTGGCCGGTCGCCGGGTCGCGCATTTGCTCTGCGTTACCGTGGTCAGCGGTGATCAGCAGCTGGCCACCCACAGATTCAACGGCTTTTGCTACCTGCTCAACACAGTTGTCCAGCGCTTCAACTGCTTTAACCGCTGCTTCCATCACGCCGGTGTGGCCCACCATGTCACCATTCGGGTAGTTACAGATGATGGTGTCGTACTTACCGCTCTTGATGGCCGCAACCAGTTTTTCAGTCAATTCTGCCGAGCTCATCTCTGGCTGCAGATCGTAGGTAGCGACTTTCGGCGAGTTGATCAGAATGCGATCTTCACCTTTGAATGGCTCTTCAACGCCGCCGTTGAAGAAGAAGGTCACGTGCGCGTATTTTTCGGTTTCAGAGATACGCAGCTGCGTTTTGTCGTTCTTCGCCATCCACTCGCCGAAGGTGTTTGCCAGAGATGCTGGCGGATACGCGCAAGGTGCTTTGATGTCTGCGGCGTATTCAGTCAGCTGGATGAAGTCCAGTTTCACCACTTTCTTGCGGGCGAAACCGTCGAAGTCGCTGTTCACGAATGCACGGGTGATTTCACGCGCGCGGTCAGCACGGAAGTTCATGAAGATCAGCGCGTCGCCATCTTCCATGGCGGCATCAGCCTGGCCTTCGGCGCGAATGACGGATGCTTTCACGAATTCATCGTTTTCATCGCGTGCGTAAGCGGCTTCCAGTGCTTCAACGGCGGTCGCGAACTGGAATTCACCTTTTGCCAGGGTCATCAGGTCATAGGCCTGTTCAACGCGATCCCAGCGGTTGTCGCGGTCCATCGCGTAGTAACGACCAATGATGGACGCCACGCGGCCTTTGCCCAGTGCGGCGAATTTCTCTTCGAAGGCTTGCAGAGAGCCTTTTGCGCTGCGTGGCGGCGTATCGCGGCCGTCCAGGAAAGCGTGCAGATAGATTTTTTCCGCACCGCGCTCGGCGGCCAGTTCAACCATAGCCATGATGTGATCTTCGTGGCTGTGCACGCCGCCTGCAGAGAGCAGGCCCATAATGTGCACGGCTTTACCTGCGGCAACGGCTTTATCTACCGCACCTGCGAGCGTTGGGTTGGAGAAGAAGGTGCGTTCTTTGATTTCAACGTCCAGGCGCGTCAGGTCCTGATACACGATACGACCCGCGCCCAGGTTAACGTGACCGACTTCGGAGTTGCCCATCTGGCGGTCCGGCAGGCCCACTTCCAGGCCAGACGCGTCAATCAGGGTATGAGGGCGTTTCGCCCACAGTGCATCCATCACTGGCGTTTTGGCGTTGAAAATAGCGTTATCCTGGCTGTCTTCACGGTAGCCATAGCCATCCAGAATCACCAGTACCATAGGTTTTTTAGAAACCGACATTGCGACAACCTCATGCTCAAGAGACGAAAAATTTGCGTAATTTTACTACAGCTGAATCGATCAAATAGCCGCAGAAGATCAAAGAATGCGTAGAGGCAAGGCACTTCCCAGGACATTTTGAGGCTTTTTTTTCGTGGCATGCCGCAGAAAATCGATTAGCTTATTGTCGCTGGCTGTATTTGCCACAACGCACAGGTATACTCCTGTCCTGGTTTTTTTTAATCACTTAGTCGGGAGTTGTTACCCCCCATGCAAGAAATTATGCAATTCGTTAGCCGCCACCCGGTTCTGAGCATCGCGTGGATTGGCCTGCTGGTCGCTGTGCTGTTCACCACCTTTAAGGGACTGACGTCTAAAATTAAGGTGATCACCCGCGGTGAAGCGACACGTCTGATCAACAAAGAAGACGCCGTCGTCGTCGATTTGCGTCAGCGCGACGATTTCCGCAAAGGTCACATTGCAGGCTCTATTAACCTGCTGCCTGCTGAAATCAAAGCGAACAACATTGGTGAGCTGGAAAAACATAAAGCCCAGCCGATCATCGTTGTTGACGGCACCGGCATGCAGGCGCAGGAATCTGCCAACGCACTGCATAAAGCAGGCTTCGAAAACGTAACGGTACTGAAAGAAGGTATTTCCGGCTGGAGCGGGGAAAATCTTCCTTTAGTTCGCGGTAAATAAGGAGTTCAGTGATGGCCAATATTGAGATCTACACCAAAGCAACTTGCCCGTTCTGCCACCGTGCGAAAGCACTGCTGAACAGCAAAGGCGTAACGTTCCAGGAACTGCCGATCGATGGTGACGCGATTAAACGCGAAGAGATGATCCAACGCAGTGGTCGCACGACGGTTCCGCAGATTTTCATTGATGCGCAGCACATTGGTGGCTGTGATGACTTGTATGCGCTCGACGCCCGTGGTGGACTCGATCCGCTGCTGAGCTAAGAGACTTTAGGACAATTAAAAAGGGTTTTTCCATGTCAGAACAAAACAACACTGAAATGACTTTCCAGATCCAGCGCATCTACACCAAAGATGTCTCTTTCGAAGCGCCAAATGCGCCACACGTTTTCCAGAAAGATTGGCAGCCAGAGGTTAAACTTGATCTTGATACCGCATCCACCCAACTGGCGGATGATGTGTATGAAGTTGTACTGCGTGTGACCGTAACCGCATCTCTGGGCGAAGAAACGGCGTTCCTGTGTGAAGTACAGCAGGGCGGCATCTTCTCCATTGGCGGTATCGAAGGCAACCAGATGGCACATTGCCTGGGTGCATACTGCCCGAACATCCTGTTCCCGTATGCTCGCGAATGCATCACCAGCCTGGTCTCTCGCGGTACATTCCCGCAACTGAACCTTGCGCCAGTTAACTTTGATGCGCTGTTCATGAACTATCTGCAGCAGCAGGCTGGCGAAGGTGCCGAACAACATCAGGATGCCTGATGAGCACTGTTAATGCGTCAATGATTGTGATCGGTGCCGGCTCTTACGGCACCGCTCTTGCCATCACGCTGGCAAGAAATGGTCACGACGTGGTCCTGTGGGGCCACGATCCCAAACATATCGCGACGTTGCAACGCGACCGCTGCAACGTGGCGTTTCTCCCGGACGTTCCGTTCCCTGACTCCCTGCACCTGGAAAGCGACCTCGCGACCGCGCTGGCGGCCAGCCGCAACATTCTGATTGTGGTGCCGAGCCATGTGTTTGGCGAAGTACTGCGTCAGATCAAGCCGCTGATGCGCCCGGATGCACGCATTGTCTGGGCGACAAAAGGGCTGGAAGCGGAAACCGGACGCCTGTTGCAGGACGTAGCCCGCGAAGCGCTGGGCGATGATATCCCGCTTGCGGTGATTTCCGGACCGACGTTTGCCAAAGAGCTTGCTGCTGGCCTGCCGACAGCGATTTCACTGGCATCCACTGACCAGGCCTTCTCTGACGATCTCCAGCAGCTGCTGCACTGCGGCAAGAGCTTCCGCGTCTACAGTAACCCCGATTTCATCGGTGTACAGCTGGGCGGCGCGGTGAAGAACGTGATTGCCATCGGTGCCGGGATGTCCGACGGTATCGGTTTTGGTGCGAACGCACGTACAGCGCTGATCACCCGAGGTCTGACCGAGATGTCGCGCCTGGGCGCAGCGCTGGGTGCCGATCCCGCCACCTTTATGGGCATGGCGGGCCTGGGTGACCTGGTGTTGACCTGTACCGATAACCAGTCTCGTAACCGTCGCTTCGGCATGATGCTCGGTCAGGGCAGCGATGTAAAAAGCGCGCAGGAGAAGATTGGTCAGGTGGTTGAAGGCTACCGCAATACAAAAGAAGTCCGCGAGTTGGCGCACCGTTTCGGTGTCGAAATGCCAATAACCGAGGAAATTTATCAGGTATTGTATTGCGGAAAAAATGCGCGCGAGGCAGCATTGACCTTATTAGGTCGTGCGCGCAAGGACGAGCGCAGCAGTAACTAGTCGGAACCGTTGTCACCTGAATGACCCAGCCAGCGCAGAACTGGCTGGTCATTAACTATCGTCTGGAGTAAGCAATGCCGTGTGAAGAACTGGATATCGTCTGGAACAATATTAAAGCCGAAGCCCGGGCTTTGGCCGACTGCGAGCCTATGCTGGCCAGTTTCTACCACGCGACGCTACTCAAGCACGAAGACCTCGGCAGCGCCCTGAGCTATATGCTCGCCAATAAACTGGCTTCCTCCATCATGCCTGCTATCGCTATTCGTGAAGTGGTGGAAGAGGCATATGCTGCTGACCCGGAGATGATCGCCTCTGCTGCCTGTGATATCCAGGCCGTGCGCACGCGTGACCCGGCGGTCGATAAATACTCCACGCCGCTGCTGTATCTGAAGGGCTTCCACGCGCTTCAGGCTTATCGCATCGGCCACTGGTTATGGAATGAAGGCCGCCGCGCGCTGGCTATCTTCCTGCAAAATCAAGTTTCTGTGACCTTCCAGGTGGACATTCACCCTGCGGCGAAAATTGGTCGTGGCATCATGCTCGACCACGCTACTGGCATTGTTGTCGGCGAAACGGCGGTGATTGAAGATGATGTCTCTATCCTGCAGTCGGTTACCCTGGGAGGTACCGGTAAAACCAGCGGCGATCGCCATCCGAAGATCCGTGAAGGGGTGATGATTGGCGCGGGAGCGAAGATCCTCGGTAATATCGAAGTGGGACGTGGGGCCAAAATAGGGGCGGGCTCAGTTGTGCTGCAGCCTGTACCGCCGCACACCACCGCTGCTGGCGTACCGGCGCGCATTGTCGGTAAACCGGATAGCGATAAACCGTCGATGGATATGGATCAGCACTTCAACGGTATTCATCATACGTTCGAGTATGGCGACGGCATTTAGCCTGTCGGCAACCATTGACAAAAAAGCCCGGTGCATTGACTCACCGGGCTTTTTGTTAGTTGCGGTATAACACTTTGATAATGTGGTATCCGAACTGCGTGTGCAGGGGACCGGTTGGCTCCAGTACCGGGCAAGAGAAGACCACTTTATCGAATGCCGGAACCATCTGGCCCTGGCGGAATTCACCCAGGTCACCGCCACGTTTACCTGACGGACAGATAGAGTGCTTCTTCGCCAGCTTGCCGAAGTCGGCGCCGTTTTTAATCTGTTCCAGAAGATCCTGTGCCAGTTTCTCTTCTTTAACAAGGATATGCAGTGCTGCTGCTGTTTTTGCCATGATCGTGCCTTGAGTCGACTAGTTTACGCTCGGTATACTACCACGCGTTTTTCCTCCTCTCCCGACTTTCATTGAGTGATCTTTTATGCGTTTAAACCCCGGACAACAACAAGCCGTCGAATTCGTCACCGGACCCTGCCTGGTGCTGGCGGGTGCGGGATCGGGCAAAACGCGAGTCATCACCAATAAAATCGCCCACCTGATCCGCGAGTGCGGCTATCAGGCACGCCATATTGCGGCGGTAACGTTTACCAACAAAGCCGCGCGCGAGATGAAAGAGCGTGTGGGGCAGACGCTGGGCCGTAAAGAGGCGCGCGGTCTGATGATCTCCACCTTCCACACGCTGGGGCTGGATATTATTAAACGCGAATACGCGGCGCTGGGGATGAAGTCCAACTTCTCGCTTTTCGATGATACTGACCAGGTGGCGCTGCTTAAAGAGCTGACGGAAGGGCTGATTGAAGATGACAAAGTCCTGCTGCAACAGCTGATCTCGACGATCTCCAACTGGAAAAACGATCTGATGACGCCAGCCCAGGCGGCAGCCAGCGCGAAAGGGGAACGGGATCGTATCTTCGCTCACTGCTATGGTCTGTACGACGCGCACATGAAAGCGTGTAACGTGCTGGATTTCGACGACCTGATCCTGCTGCCGACGTTGCTATTGCAGCGTAATGAAGAGGTGCGCGAGCGCTGGCAGAACAAGATCCGCTACCTGCTGGTGGATGAATATCAGGACACCAACACCAGCCAGTACGAGCTGGTGAAATTGCTGGTAGGGCAACGTGCGCGTTTCACCGTGGTAGGTGACGACGACCAGTCGATCTACTCCTGGCGCGGCGCGCGTCCGCAAAACCTGGTGCTGCTGAGCAAAGATTTCCCGGCGTTGCAGGTGATTAAGCTGGAGCAGAACTACCGTTCGTCCGGTCGCATCCTGAAAGCGGCGAATATCCTGATCGCCAATAACCCACACGTGTTTGAGAAGCGTCTTTTCTCCGAGCTGGGCTACGGTACAGAGCTGAAAGTGCTCAGCGCCAACAATGAAGAACACGAAGCCGAACGCGTCACCGGTGAGCTGATTGCCCATCACTTTGTGAATAAAACGGAGTACAAGGATTACGCAATCCTTTATCGCGGTAATCACCAGTCGCGCGTGTTTGAAAAGATGCTGATGCAGAACCGTATTCCTTACAAAATTTCGGGTGGAACCTCATTCTTCTCGCGCCCGGAAATCAAAGATCTGCTGGCCTATCTGCGCGTGCTGACCAACCCGGATGATGACAGTGCCTTCCTGCGCATTGTGAATACGCCGAAACGCGAGATCGGCCCGGCAACGTTGCAAAAGCTGGGCGAGTGGGCGATGACCCGCAATAAAAGCCTGTTTACCGCCAGCTTTGATATGGGGCTAAGCCAGACGCTGACGGGACGCGGATATGACAACTTAACCCGCTTTACCCACTGGCTTGGTGAAGTACAGCGGCTGGCAGAGCGTGAGCCCGTGGCTGCTGTGCGCGACCTGATCCACGGTATCGACTACGAATCCTGGCTGTACGAAACCTCTGCCAGCCCGAAAGCGGCCGAGATGCGGATGAAAAACGTCAACCAGCTCTTTAGCTGGATGACTGAAATGCTGGAAGGCTCGGACATTGACGAGCCGATGACGCTGACCCAGGTAGTCACCCGCTTTACGCTGCGCGATATGATGGAGCGCGGTGAGAGTGAGGAAGAGGCCGACCAGGTGCAGTTGATGACCCTGCATGCGTCCAAAGGACTGGAATTCCCCTATGTCTATCTGGTCGGTATGGAAGAGGGCTTACTGCCGCATCAGAGCAGCATTGATGAAGATAACGTCGATGAAGAGCGTCGACTGGCCTACGTGGGGATCACCCGCGCGCAGAAAGAGCTGATTTTTACCCTGTGTAAAGAGCGCAGACAGTACGGTGAACTGGTGCGCCCTGAGCCGAGCCGTTTCCTGCTGGAGCTACCTCAGGACGACCTCATCTGGGAGCAGGAACGCAAAGTCATTACCGCGGAAGAGCGCATGCACAAGGGACAGGCTAACGTGGCGAATATTCGCGCCATGCTGGCAAAAGCCAAAGAGAAGGGATAATGGTGAGTAGGCCGGGTAAGGCGAAGCCGCCACCCGGCATGGTTCAGCGACTTACTTTATCTCAAGCGCCCAGTGCACGTAGCTCTGCCACTGGCACTCTTGCTCGATCAGCTCTGCCCCAAGTGGGTGATTATCCAACCAATTTTCCGGTAGCGTCAGCGTGAGCTTTTCATCGTCTGCCACCAGCGTAATTGCCGGGAGGAGATCGTCACGGCGACGGCTGGCAAACAAAATCGCCAGACGAAGTAAACGGCACAGATGCTCGGCCACGCGCGGCGGCACCGCGTTTTGCTGGTGGAGTGAAGAGAGGTCCACGGCATTGGTCTGGTTTAGCAGCAGGGTAGCGAGCAATTTTTTCTGCGCAGGGGTATAGCCCGGCAAATCAAGATTACGCACCAGCCAGGCGGCATGCAGCGGCGCTTGCTTGTACTCAACGCTCAGGCCAATTTCATGCAGTGCACAGGCACTTAGCAGCAAATCGCGACTTAATGGTTCAATATCCCAACGCTGTTTGACCTGGTCCGCAAAGAGCGACGCCAGCTGTCCCACCCGTTGCGCCTGCTCGGTATCCACAATGAAGCGGCGCTGAACGTTACGCAGCGTACGGCTGCGGATGTCCAGATCAACCGACAGATGCAGCATTCCGTAGACCAGACCTTCACGCAGCGCGCCGCCTGCCAGGGTCATGCACTGGATGTTCAGTTCGGTGAAAATGGCGATCAGAATGGCCAGACCGCTTGGAAAAACCAATGCACGCTCAAGCGTCAGGCCTTCAATTTCCAGCTCTTCCAGCCGACCACACTGAATAGCGCGTTGCTTCAGTTGCTGGAGTTTGGCAAGCGTGATCCGCTCGTCCATCCCCTGCGCCATCATGATTTCCTGCAACGCCTGTACGGTTCCGGACGCGCCAACACACACTTTCCAGCCGTGGTAGCGCAATTCGTCCATGACCGGACGCAGCACCTCGCGCGCGGCATTTTCAGCCTCGTCGAAGTTCTCTTGCGCGAGATTGCGGTCGGTAAAGTAGCGCTCAAGCCAGGTCACGCAGCCCATCGACAGGCTGAACAGCGACGTCGCCTGGGCGCCCGTGCCGGTGACCAGTTCAGTGCTCGCTCCGCCAATATCCACCACCAGACGGCGATCGTCACCCCCGGTGGTGTGCGCCACGCCTTGATAGATCAGACGCGCTTCTTCTTCACCGCTAATGACCTGCACCGGGCAACCGAGAATTTCCTGCGCTTTGGCAATAAAATCCACGGCATTAACCGCCAGGCGAAGCGTCGCGGTAGCGACAACGCGGATTTGGGTATGGGGTATGTCCTGCAGGCGCTCAGCAAAGAGGCGCAGACACTGCCAGCCACGTTCCATGGCTTCGGGGGAGAGGTGATTGTCGCTGCTCAGGCCCGCCGCCAGGCGGACCTTGCGCTTAATGCGCGTCAGCGTCTGTATGCTTCCCGCCACCTCGCGCACAACCAGCATATGAAAACTATTCGAACCGAGATCAATTGCCGCATATAGCGAGGTGGAACTGAGCATAATTTCTTAACCTGAACGACGACGATTACGCGGTGCGCCACCAGAACGACGCGGACCATTGCCGGAGCGTGGGCGAGTAAGACGCTTCGGCGGCGGCAGTTCGCTTAACAGCGCTTCCGGGTTGTATTTGCTCTGCGGAATAGAGTGACCGATGTAGGTCTCAATGGCTGGAAGATTCAGCGCATACTCTTCACACGCAAGGCTAATAGAGTGACCGCTTGCGCCCGCACGACCGGTACGACCGATACGGTGTACATAGTCTTCACAGTCATCTGGCAGATCATAGTTAAAAACGTGCGTTACGGCTGGGATGTGCAGACCACGAGCGGCAACGTCGGTTGCGACCAGAATATCGAGATCGCCACGGGTAAATTCTTCAAGAATACGCAGGCGTTTTTTCTGTGCAACGTCGCCGGTCAGCAGACCAACACGGTGACCGTCTGCAGCCAGATGGCCCCAGATATCTTCACAGCGGTGTTTGGTGTTCGCAAAGATGATGGCGCGATCGGGCCATTCTTCTTCGATCAGCGTTTGCAGCAGACGCATTTTCTCTTCATTCGAAGGATAGAAGAGCTCTTCTTTAATGCGGTGACCTGTTTTCTGCTCTGGCTCCACTTCCACATACTCGGCGTTGTTCATTTGTTCGAACGCCAGTTCGCGAACGCGGTAAGAAAGGGTTGCAGAGAACAGCATGTTCAGACGCTGATTCGCAGCAGGCATGCGGCGGAACAGCCAGCGGATGTCTTTAATGAAGCCCAGATCGTACATACGGTCGGCTTCATCCAGCACGACAACCTGGATGGCACCGAGGTTGATATGGTTCTGTTTGGCGTAGTCGATAAGACGGCCAGTGGTACCGATCAGGATATCCACACCGCTTTCCAGCACTTTCAGCTGCTTATCGTAGCCGTCGCCGCCATAGGCCAGGCCAAGCTTCAGGCCAGTAGCCTGCGCCAGGGGTTCAGCGTCTGCGTGGATCTGTACCGCCAGTTCTCGCGTCGGGGCCATAATAAGCGCGCGCGGCTGGTTAACTTTGCGGTCTGCAATCGCTGGATGAGACAGTAAATAATGAAACGCTGACGTTAAGAACGCCATCGTTTTGCCAGTACCGGTTTGCGCCTGCCCTGCAACATCGCGACCGGCCAGCGTAAGCGGCAGGGCGAGAGCCTGAATGGGCGTGCAGTTATGAAACCCTTTATTTTCAAGGGCTTCAATCACTTTTGGGTGCAGGGCGAAGTCGGAAAACTTCTGTTCTGTTAAATGTGTTTTGCTCATAGTGTGGTAGAATATCAGCTTACTATTGCTTTACGAAAGCGTATCCGGTGAAATAAAGTCAACCTTTAGTTGGTTAATGCGACATCAACACGTCGTTGGTGGAGACAAAACCAACGTACCAGGCTTATTCCTGTGGAGTTATATATGAGCGATAAAATTATTCACCTGACTGACGACAGTTTTGACACGGACGTGCTTAAGGCTGACGGGCTAACCCTCGTCGATTTCTGGGCTGAATGGTGTGGTCCTTGCAAAATGATCGCCCCGATTCTGGATGAAATCGCTGACGAATATCAGGGCAAACTGACCGTTGCCAAGCTGAACATCGACCAGAACCCGGGCACCGCGCCAAAATACGGTATCCGTGGCATCCCGACCCTGCTGCTGTTCAAAAACGGTGAAGTGGCAGCGACCAAAGTGGGCGCACTGTCCAAAGGTCAACTGAAAGAGTTCCTCGACGCTAATCTGGCGTAAGGTTTCTCGGCTGAGCGTCCTGAGCGCCTAAATTGTGTGGATCTCTGGACGCCCGGCTTTAGTCGTGCTAAGTTAGCTATGACTTCGTTTTAAACATATCTTGTTGTTTGAATCTTGTTTTACCCGATACTTCCCGTTGTTAACATGAACAGTGCGTGAAGTTGCTAGATTCCGGGCTTGTCACTCAATCCGTCTTGTCGTTTCAGTTCTGCGTTCTTTCCCTGTGACCAGACAGCGAACAGACATGAGTTGATGGCCGCTAAACAGGCATGGATGACCCTGCCATACCATTCACAACATTAAGTTCGAGAATCACCCCGAGTTTAAGAACCCACACCATTATGAATCTTACCGAATTAAAGAATACGCCGGTTTCTGAGCTGATCACTCTCGGCGAAAATATGGGGCTGGAAAACCAGGCTCGTATGCGCAAGCAGGACATCATTTTCGCCATCCTGAAGCAGCACGCTAAGAGTGGCGAAGATATCTTTGGCGACGGTGTGCTGGAGATATTGCAAGACGGATTTGGTTTCCTCCGCTCTGCAGACAGCTCCTACCTCGCCGGCCCTGACGACATCTACGTATCCCCTAGCCAAATCCGCCGTTTCAACCTCCGCACTGGTGACACCATTTCAGGTAAGATTCGTCCTCCAAAAGAGGGTGAACGCTACTTTGCGTTGTTGAAAGTTAACGAAGTTAACTACGACAAACCGGAAAACTCGCGCAATAAGATCCTCTTTGAGAACTTAACGCCGCTGCACGCGAACTCTCGCCTGCGCATGGAGCGTGGTAACGGTTCGACCGAAGACTTAACCGCTCGCGTTCTGGATCTGGCATCACCTATTGGTCGTGGTCAGCGTGGCCTGATTGTGGCACCGCCAAAAGCGGGTAAAACCATGCTGCTGCAGAACATCGCGCAGAGCATTGCCTACAACCACCCAGACTGCGTGCTGATGGTACTGCTGATTGACGAACGTCCGGAAGAAGTGACCGAGATGCAGCGTCTGGTTAAAGGTGAAGTGGTTGCTTCTACCTTCGACGAGCCAGCATCTCGCCACGTTCAGGTTGCAGAAATGGTTATCGAGAAGGCGAAACGCCTGGTTGAGCACAAGAAAGACGTGATCATCCTGCTCGACTCCATCACCCGTCTGGCGCGTGCGTACAACACCGTGGTGCCAGCTTCCGGTAAAGTATTGACCGGTGGTGTGGATGCCAACGCCCTGCATCGTCCGAAGCGCTTCTTCGGTGCGGCACGTAACGTGGAAGAGGGCGGCAGCCTGACCATCATTGCGACCGCGCTGATTGATACCGGCTCCAAAATGGACGAAGTTATCTACGAAGAGTTTAAAGGTACAGGCAACATGGAACTGCACCTCTCTCGTAAGATCGCTGAAAAACGCGTCTTCCCGGCTATCGACTACAACCGTTCCGGTACCCGTAAGGAAGAGCTGCTCACCACTCAGGAAGAGCTGCAGAAAATGTGGATCCTGCGCAAAATCATCCATCCAATGGGTGAAATCGACGCAATGGAGTTCCTCATCAACAAACTGGCGATGACCAAAACCAACGACGATTTCTTCGACATGATGAAACGCTCGTAACGTAAATTATCCCAGTGAACGCCACGTTTTTACGTGGCGTTTTTCATTTATGGACTATACGCTATTACCACAGACTCCCAATTTTGACCGGTCAGTGCGACAATAAGATAATTCGTACAGTAAAAATATTAATAGCTTGAATAATAAACAAATGGGTCGCAAGAGGTTTGCTTTATGCCTTCTGGCTTGATGCCATCATGGTTATACTTCTTTGACTGACATTTGTTGAGAACATCCATTGTGAACCTATTCGATACGTTTGCTGAACTAACCAGTATTTTTTTATTTACTACTTGCTTTCTGTTTTTTGCGCGCAAGGTAGCAAAATATCTGGGATTAGTGGATAAACCCAACTTCCGTAAACGCCATCAGGGTATGATCCCATTGGTGGGTGGCATCTCCGTATTTGCAGGTATCTGCTTCACTTTCGCTATCGCTGATTACTATATTCCTCATGCCCGGTTGTACCTGACATGTGCGGCGGTTCTGGTTGTTGTTGGTGCACTGGACGATCGCTACGATATCAGTGTAAAAATTCGCGCCTTTGTACAGGCTGCTGTTGGTATTGCCATGATGGTTGTGGCAAAACTTCACTTGAGCAGTCTTGGCTATATTTTTGGGGCCTGGGAGATGGTGCTCGGCCCATTTGGTTACTTCCTCACACTCTTTGCCGTATGGGTCGCAATCAATGCCTTCAATATGGTCGATGGGATCGATGGTTTACTGGGGGGGCTGTCTTGTGTTTCATTTGCTGCTATTGGCATCATCCTGTGGTTTGATGGTCAGTACAGCCTGGCAATGTGGTGCTTCGCCATGATTGCGGCCATTCTACCTTACATCCTCTTGAATCTTGGCGCGCTGGGTCGTCGCTATAAAGTTTTTATGGGCGATGCGGGTAGCACATTGATCGGTTTTACAATTATTTGGATTTTGCTGGAAACCACGCAGGGTAAAACCCACCCTATAAGCCCGGTTACTGCACTATGGATTATCGCCATCCCGTTGATGGACATGGTGGCGATTATGTATCGTCGTCTGCGTAAAGGAATGAGTCCTTTTACAGCCGACCGTCAACATATTCATCATCTTATCATGCGGGCGGGATTCACTTCCCGTCAGGCTTTTGTGCTGATTACATTGGCTGCCGCTATCCTTGCGGGGATAGGGGTTGTAGCGGAATATGCCCACTTTATTCCTGAATGGGTAATGTTGGTACTGTTTTTGCTTGCGTTTTTATTGTATGGCTACTGCATTAAACGGGCCTGGAAGGTAGCTCGTTTCATTAAGCGTATCAAACGCAAGATGCGTCGAAATAGTGATAATAATCCAACCTTAACGAAATAAAATGGGATGATGATGACTCAACCGTTGGCGGGAGAAAAATCAGAAATGAATGAGAATGCGTTGGATATTCGTGGTCTGTTTCGTGTTTTATGGGCAGGGAAACTATGGATTGCTGGCGTTGCGATAGGTTTTGCGCTCATTGCGCTGGCCTATACATTCTTTGCAAAACAAGAGTGGAGCACCACGGCGATTACCGACAAACCAACGGTTAACATGCTTGGCGGCTTCTATTCCCAGCAGCAGTTCCTGCGTAACCTGGATATCAAGGCGAATCTCGCGACGCCGGATCAGGTTTCCGTTATGGATGAGGCCTACAAAGAGTTCGTGATGCAGCTCGCCTCATGGGATACGCGTCGCGATTTCTGGTCGCAGACCGATTACTTCAAGCAGCGTCGGGTGGATAACACCAAAGCGGATGCCGCGCTGCTGGATGATCTGATTAACAATATACAGTTTATGCCGGGCGATGCCCTGCGCAATGTCAGCGACAGCGTGAAGCTGATTGCCGAAACGGCGCCGGATGCGAACAACCTGCTACGTCAGTATGTGGCCTTTGCCAGCCAGCGTGCCGCCAGCCATCTCAATGATGAGCTGAAAGGCGCCTGGGCTGCGCGAACGATTCAGATGAAGGCGCAGGTGAAACGTCAGGAAGAGGTGGCGAAAGCCATTTTTGCCCGCCGTGTCCACAATATTGAGCAGGCGCTTAAAATTGCGGAGCAGCACAATATCTCTCGCAGCGAAACGGATGTCCCTGCTGATGAACTACCTGACTCTGAAATGTTCCTGCTAGGTCGTCCAATGCTCCAGGCGCGACTGGAAAATCTCCAGGCCGTTGGCCCTGATTTTGACCTCGATTACGACCAAAACCGCGCCATGCTTAACACCCTGAACGTTGGCCCAACGCTGGAACCGCGTTTTCAGACGTATCGTTATTTGAGAACGCCTGAAGAACCTGTAAAACGCGATAGCCCACGGCGTGCATTCCTGATGATCATGTGGGGGATTGTGGGCGCACTGACTGGCGCGGGCGTAGCGCTAATGCGTCGTCGCACAAATTAAGAACGCCATCTACGATGAAGGCTACGGCCTTCATCGCCTAATCGAAGAGAATCGATGTGAAAGTACTAACCGTATTTGGCACCAGGCCGGAGGCCATCAAGATGGCGCCTCTGGTTCATGCGCTGGCCAGAGATCCTGATATTGACGCGAAAGTCTGCGTGACTGCCCAGCACCGTGAGATGCTCGATCAGGTCTTAACTCTCTTTTCTATCGTCCCGGATTACGATCTCAACATTATGAAGCCGGGACAGGGGTTAACGGAGATTACCTGCCGTATTTTGCAAGAGTTAAAGCCTATTCTGGAATCCTTCAAACCTGATGTGGTGTTGGTGCATGGTGACACCACAACCACCGTGGCGACCAGCCTTGCCGCGTTCTATCAGCGTATTCCCGTTGGGCATATTGAAGCAGGCCTACGTACAGGCAACCTTTACTCGCCCTGGCCGGAAGAGGCCAACCGCACGCTGACCGGACATCTGGCGATGTACCATTTTGCGCCAACCGAAAACGCGCGTCAGAACCTGCTGCGGGAAAATATTGCCGACAACAAAATCTTTGTCACGGGCAATACGGTGATTGATGCGCTGATTTGGGTACGTGACCGCGTGCTGGCCAACACCGAGCTTCAGGCTGAACTTGCTGCGCGCTATCCCTTCCTGAACAACGGCAAAAAAACGATCCTGGTGACGGGCCACCGTCGCGAAAGTTTTGGTCGCGGCTTTGAGCAAATCTGCCACGCGCTGGCTGAGATTGCCGCACAGAATGAAGATGTGCAGATTGTCTATCCGGTACACCTCAATCCTAACGTCAGCGAGCCGGTGAACCGTATTCTGGGTCATGTGGATAATGTCCTTCTGATCGAACCGCAGGACTACATGCCATTCGTCTGGCTGATGAATCACGCCTGGCTGATCCTCACCGATTCCGGCGGGATTCAGGAAGAAGCGCCGTCTCTCGGCAAACCGGTGCTGGTCATGCGTGAAACCACCGAGCGCCCGGAAGCGGTAAAAGCGGGCACGGTACGTCTGGTGGGCACGGATATGCGCCGCATCGTCGACGAGGTGACGCGCCTGCTGCACGATGAAGAAGAGTATCAGGCGATGAGCCGCGCCCATAACCCGTATGGTGATGGGCAGTCTTGTGGTCGTATTTTGCATGCACTTAAACACAATCGGGTAACGCTATGAGTTTTACTACCATCTCTGTCGTGGGTCTTGGCTACATTGGACTGCCTACTGCGGCGGCCTTTGCCTCTCGTCAAAAGCAGGTTGTAGGCGTCGACATCAATGCGCGCGCGGTGGACACCATTAACCGTGGCGAAATTCATATTGTGGAGCCCGATCTCGACCTCGTGGTGAAAAAGGCCGTCGACGGGGGATTCCTGCGCGCCAGCACCACGCCGGTCGACGCCGATGCCTTTCTGATTGCGGTTCCGACGCCATTTAAAGGCGATCATGAGCCCGACATGGTTTACGTTGAGGCGGCAGCAAAATCTATCGCGCCTGTGTTGAAAAAAGGGGCGCTGGTGATCCTCGAGTCCACGTCTCCGGTGGGCGCTACCGAGCAGATGGCCCAGTGGCTGGCAGAAGCCCGTCCAGATTTAACCTTCCCACAGCAGGTGGGTGAGCAGGCCGATATCAATATTGCCTACTGTCCGGAGCGTGTGCTGCCGGGTCAGGTCATGGTCGAGCTGATTAAAAACGACCGCGTGATTGGCGGCATGACGCCGGTATGTTCCGCGCGCGCCAGCGAGTTGTATAAGATTTTCCTTGAAGGCGAATGCGTGGTGACCAACTCCCGCACCGCCGAGATGTGCAAACTGACCGAAAACAGCTTCCGCGACGTTAATATCGCCTTCGCGAACGAACTGTCACTGATTTGTGCCGATCAGGGGATTAACGTCTGGGAGCTGATTAGCCTTGCGAATCGCCATCCACGCGTCAACATTCTCCAGCCGGGTCCGGGCGTGGGTGGTCACTGCATCGCCGTCGATCCCTGGTTTATCGTGGCGCAAAACCCCGATCAGGCACGCCTGATCCGCACCGCGCGTGAAGTCAACGACAGCAAACCTCACTGGGTACTCAATCAGGTAAAAGCGACGGTGGCGGATTGTCTGGCCGAAAGCGGCAAGCGCGCCAGCGAGCTGAAAATTGCCTGCTTTGGCTTGGCCTTTAAACCGAACATTGACGATCTGCGCGAAAGCCCGGCGATGGAAATTGCTGAGATGATCGCAGGATGGCACAGCGGTGAGACGCTTGTGGTTGAGCCGAATATCCATGAGCTGCCAGCGAAGCTGGCGGGCCATTGTACGCTGACCGCGCTAAACGATGCGTTGGCGACGGCGGATGTGCTGGTGCTGCTGGTGGATCACAAAGCGTTCAAAGCGATCCCCGGTAAGACCGTATCTCAGAAGTACGTGGTTGATACCAAAGGCGTGTGGCGTTGAGTCAACTCAACGGCGTGCTGGAATCCCTTGAGTGGGAAAGCACTTTTTTTGCCCGGCCTTCGGCGATTGTTCGTCTGCGTGACGATGCGCCTGCTTTGCAGGCGTCCGACTTCGCGGCCTGGCCGCGCGTGCAGGCGAAGATCCCGGCGGGCCGTGCCGATCTGCTGGATGCGCTGCAGCAACATGGTTTTCAGCTGGTCGAAGGCGAGGTTGATCTCTCCATAACGGTTTCCAGCCACCCGTCGGCAGGCGCAGAAATTGCAGCAGAGCAGGACATTCCCGCGCTGCGCCAGATGGCGGCGCAGGCCTTTGCCCAAAGCCGCTTTCGTGCTCCCTGGTATAAGCCTGAAGACAGCGGCCGTTTTTATGCTCAGTGGATTGAAAATGCGGTAAAAGGCACGTTCGACCACGTGTGTCTGGTTTTCCGCGCGGTGGATAGACAGATTCAGGGCTTTGTTTCCCTGCGTAAGGTAAATGCGCAGGACGCGCGTATCGGCTTACTCGCCGGACGCGGCATGGGTAAGAAACTCATGCAGGCCGCGCTGCACTGGGCTGAGCAGGAACAGTTATCGACGCTGCGGGTGGCGACCCAGATGGGCAACACCGCCGCGCTTAAACGTTATATTGCGAGTGGGGCCAACGTCGACGCCACCGCTTACTGGTTATACAGGTGACATGATGATTCCATTTAACGCACCACCCGTCGTGGGAACGGAACTCGACTATATGCAGTCTGCCATGGGCAGCGGCAAACTTTGCGGCGACGGCGGTTTTACCCGTCGCTGCCAGCAGTGGATGGAGCAGCGTTTTCACAGCGCCAAAGTGCTGCTGACGCCATCCTGTACGGCCTCCCTGGAGATGGCCGCACTGCTGCTGGACATCCAGCCCGGCGATGAAGTGATCATGCCGAGTTATACCTTTGTCTCTACGGCGAACGCGTTTGTCCTGCGCGGGGCGAAAATTGTCTTTGTGGATATCCGTCCGGATACCATGAACATCGACGAAACGCTGATTGAAGCGGCGATTACCGACAAAACGCGCGCGATTGTCCCGGTTCATTATGCGGGCGTGGCGTGCGAAATGGACACGATTATGGCGATCGCCAAAAAGCACAACCTGTTCGTGGTGGAAGACGCCGCGCAGGGCGTGATGTCCACTTACAAAGGGCGCGCGCTGGGCACGATCGGCCACATCGGCTGCTTTAGCTTCCACGAAACCAAAAACTACACCGCAGGCGGTGAGGGTGGGGCGACGCTGATTAACGACCGCGCGCTGGTGGAGCGTGCCGAGGTGATCCGCGAAAAAGGCACCAACCGCAGCCAGTTCTTCCGTGGTCAGGTCGACAAGTACACCTGGCGCGATATCGGCTCAAGCTACCTGATGGCCGATCTGCAGGCCGCATATCTTTGGGCGCAGCTGGAGGCGGCGGAGCGTATTAATCTGCAGCGCCTGTCCCTGTGGCAAACCTACTACGACGCGCTGGAGCCGCTGGCGAAAGCCGGGCGTATTGAACTGCCGACGATCCCGGCAGACTGCGTCCACAACGCCCATATGTTTTACATCAAGCTGCGCGATAACGACGATCGCAGCAGCCTGATTGCCTGGCTGAAAGAGGCTGAAATTCTGGCGGTATTCCACTACATCCCGCTGCACTCCAGCCCGGCTGGAGAAGCGTTTGGCGTATTTGCGGGCGAAGACCGTTACACCACCAAAGAGAGCGAGCGTTTGCTCCGCCTGCCTCTGTTCTACAACCTCGCACCCGTTAATCAACGCACGGTGATCAATACCCTTCTGAGTTATTTCGGCTGATATGTCTCTGGCAAAAGCATCGGTGTGGACGGCTGCGTCCACGCTTGTAAAAATTGGTGCCGGATTGCTGGTCGTCAAGTTGCTGGCTGTCTCATTCGGCCCGTCGGGCGTCGGGCTGGCGGGAAATTTCCGCCAGCTGGTCACGGTACTCGGCGTGTTGGCCGGGGCGGGAATATTTAACGGCGTCACCAAATACGTGGCTCAGCATCATGATGATGCCGAAAAACTGCGCACGGTTGTGGGAACGTCCTCGGCCATGGTCCTGGCATTTTCCACGCTGCTGGCCGTTGTGTTTTTACTGGCGGCGGCACCGATTAGCCAGGGGTTGTTTGGACACACGCAGTATCAGGGGCTGGTTCGCCTGGTCGCGCTGGTTCAGATGGGGATTGCCTGGGCCAACCTGCTGCTGGCACTGATGAAGGGCTTCCGTGATGCGGCGGGCAATGCGCTGGCGCTGATCCTGGGAAGCGTCATCGGTGTGATTGCCTATTATTTCTGCTATCGTCTGGGTGGCTATGAGGGCGCACTGCTGGGGCTGGCGCTCGTGCCTGCTCTGGTTGTCGTTCCGGCGGCGTTTATGCTGATGCGCAGAGGGGTCATCCCGCTACGTTACCTGAAACCGCAGTGGGACAAGATGCTGGCGGGGCAGTTAGGCAAATTTACCCTGATGGCGCTCATCACTTCGGTGACGCTTCCGGTGGCCTACGTCATGATGCGAAACCTGCTGGCTGCGCATTACAGTTGGGATGAAGTCGGGATTTGGCAGGGCGTGAGCAGCATTTCCGATGCCTACCTCCAATTTATAACGGCTTCCTTTAGCGTCTATTTGCTGCCAACCTTATCCCGGCTGACCGTAAAAAAGGATATTACCCGCGAGATTTTCCGCTCATTGCGTTTTGTGCTCCCTGCCGTGGCGGCCGCCAGCTTTACCGTCTGGTTATTACGTGATGTCGCCATCTGGCTGCTCTTCTCGGCAAAGTTTATCGCCATGCGCGATCTGTTCGCCTGGCAGTTGGTAGGCGATGTGTTGAAAGTCGGCGCTTACGTTTTCGGTTATCTGGTGATTGCGAAAGCCTCGCTGCGGTTGTATCTCCTGGCGGAGATTAGTCAGTTTGCGCTGCTGACGGCGTTCTCTCACTGGCTGATCCCTTCGCACGGCGCGCTGGGGGCTGCTCAGGCCTATATGGCAACTTATATCGTTTATTTCGCTGCCTGTTGCGGCGTATTTTTACTTTGGCGTAAACGCGCATGACTGCACTGATTCACATCCTGGGGTCGGACATCCCACACCATAACCAGACCGTACTGCGGTTCTTCAACGATGAGCTGGCGCCGGGCAATCCTGATGCGCGCGAGTTTATGGTTGCAGGTCAGGATAATGGCCTGGGCGCGGCGTGTCCGGCGCTTAACATCACCTTCTGGCCAGATAAAGCCGGGCTGGCGAAAGCGGTCATCGCGAAGGCAAAAGCCGATCGCGAACAACGCTTCTTTTTCCATGGGCAGTTCAATACGGGCCTGTGGATGGCTCTGCTGAGCGGCGGGATAAAGCCTTCCCAGTGTAGCTGGCATATCTGGGGCGCCGATCTCTATGAAGTGTCGCGCGGCTGGAAGTTCCGCCTTTTCTATCCGCTGCGCCGTATGGCCCAGGGGCGCGTGGGCTGCGTGTTCGCGACCCGTGGCGATCTTAACTACTTTGCTGAACGGCATCCGAACGTGCGTGGGGAGCTGCTCTATTTCCCGACCCGTATGAACCCGGCGCTGAACAACATGGCGAACGACACGGTGCGCGAGGGTAAACTGACGATTCTGGTGGGTAACTCCGGGGATCGCAGTAACGAACATGTTGCGGCGCTCCGGGCGGTGCATCAGCAGTTTGGCGATACGGTGAACGTGGTAGTGCCAATGGGCTACCCGGCGAATAACGACGCCTACATTGCTGAGGTCCGTCAGCAGGCGCTGGCGTTATTCAGCGCTGAGCATGTGAATATTCTGCAGGATAAGCTGGAATTTGATGACTATCTCGCGCTCCTGAGACAGTGCGACCTGGGTTATTTTATCTTTGCCCGTCAGCAGGGGATTGGTACCTTATGTCTGCTTATCCAGGCAGGCGTTCCTTGCGTACTGAACCGCGAAAACCCGTTCTGGCAGGATATGACCGAGCAGCATATTCCGGTATTGTTTACCTCGGACACGCTGAACATCGATATCGTGCGGGAAGCGCAGCGTCAACTGGCGCTCGTGGATAAAAATAGCATCGACTTCTTTAGCCCGAACTACCTCACGCCGTGGCACCGCGCGCTGCGTATCGCTGCAGGAGACAACGCATGAGCCAGTTGCAATTTAGCGGCTTGTTGGTGGTTTGGCTGCTGAGCACGCTGTTTATCGCCACGCTCACCTGGTTTGAGTTTCGTCGCGTGCGCTTTAACTTCAACGTCTTCTTCTCGCTGCTGTTTTTGCTGACCTTTTACTTCGGCTTCCCGCTGACCAGTATTCTGGTTTTCCGTTTTGATGTGGCCGTTGCCCCGCCGGAAATTTTGCTGCAGGCGCTGCTCTCCGCAACCTGCTTCTACGCCGTCTACTACGTCACCTATAAAACGCGCCTGCGCTCAGCGACAGCGTCCGCGCCACGGCGACCGATTTTCACCATGAACCGGGTGGAGACGCACCTTACGTGGGTGATGCTGATGACTATCGCGCTGGTCAGCGTCGGCATCTTCTTCATGCATAACGGCTTCCTGCTGTTTAAGCTCCAGTCCTACAGCCAGATTTTCTCTGCTGAAGTGTCTGGCGTGGCGCTCAAGCGTTTCTTCTACTTTTTCATTCCGGCGATGCTGGTGGTCTTTTTCCTGCGCCAGGACAGCAAGGCGTGGCTGTTTTTCCTCGTCAGTACCGTCGCCTTCGGCATCCTGACCTACATGATTGTGGGTGGGACGCGCGCTAACATTATTATCGCCTTCGCCATCTTCCTGTTTATCGGCATCATTCGCGGGTGGATCTCCCTGTGGATGCTGGCAGCGGCAGGCGTATTTGGCATTGTGGGAATGTTCTGGCTGGCGCTGAAGCGCTATGGGTTAAATGTTGCCGGTGACGAAGCGTTTTACACCTTCCTCTACCTCACGCGCGATACCTTCTCGCCGTGGGAAAACCTGGCGTTGCTGCTGCAAAACTACGACAAGATCGACTTCCAGGGGCTGGCACCCATTGCCCGCGACTTCTACGTCTTTATTCCGACCTGGCTTTGGCCGGACCGTCCGGGCGTGGTGCTCAATACGGCGAACTACTTTACCTGGGAAGTGCTGAACAACCATTCCGGCCTGGCGATCTCGCCAACGCTGATTGGCTCGCTGGTCGTGATGGGCGGCGCGTGGTTTATCCTGCCTGGCGCGATTGCGGTTGGGCTGATCATTAAATGGTTCGACTGGCTTTACACGCTCGGTAACGAAGAGACCAACCGCTACAAGGCGGCTATTTTGCACAGTTTCTGCTTTGGTGCCATTTTCAATATGATTGTTCTGGCACGCGAAGGGCTGGATTCGTTCGTCTCGCGCGTGGTGTTCTTCATGGTCGTTTTCGGTGTGTGTCTGGTGCTGGCAAAACTGTTGTACTGGCTGTTTGACAGCGCAGGGCTTGTCCACCGACGCGAGCATCAGGGCAGCACAACGCTGTCGCAAGTCTGAGTAGGGAGTGTAATGACTGACACAACTTCTGCGCCGCGCTATGCGCTGCGCGGTCTACAGCTTATAGGCTGGCGTGATATGCAACACGCGCTGGATTTTCTGTTCTCGGACGGGCAGATGAAATCGGGCACGCTGGTGGCCATCAATGCGGAAAAAATGCTCGCCGTTGAAGATAACGCGGAAGTGAAAGACCTGATTACCGCCGCCGAATTCAAGTACGCAGACGGCATCAGCGTCGTGCGCTCTATCCGCAAAAAGTATCCTGGCGCTAATGTTTCACGCGTGGCGGGGGCTGACCTCTGGGAGCAACTCATGGCGCGCGCGGGAGCGGAAGGCACGCCGGTCTTCCTCATCGGCGGTAAGCCGGAGGTGCTGGCCCAGACGGAGCAGAAGCTGCGTAGCCAGTGGAATGTTAACATTGTGGGTAGCCAGGACGGCTATTTTAAACCTGAGGATCGGCAGGCGCTGTTTGAACGCGTGCGCGACAGCGGGGCGAAAATTGTTACCGTGGCGATGGGCTCGCCTCGTCAGGAGATCCTGATGCGCGATTGCCGTCTGGTCTGCCCGGATGCCCTGTACATGGGCGTTGGTGGCACCTACGACGTCTTTACCGGCCACGTTAAGCGCGCACCGAAAGTCTGGCAAAACCTCGGCCTGGAGTGGCTGTATCGTCTGTTATCACAACCGACGCGTATCAAACGGCAGATCCGTCTGCTGCGCTATCTCGCCTGGCACTACACCGGTAAAATGTAATCAAAATGTAGCGCGATATGCTGTTCGCGCTGCAACTCCCCTGCAAAACTGCTGCTAATCTGTGCAATGCATTCATTTTTTTAATGCATCGTTTGCCATTTAGCAGAATTTAAGAAACCATTCGCACCGTATTTTAGTTCCCCTAAAAAACAATAACCGGCTTAAGCCGGTAAACAGCAGACACAACCGAGGATTTATGGCAGAGAAAAAACCGGAGCTACAGCGTGGGCTGGAAGCTCGACACATTGAATTGATAGCGCTGGGCGGCACTATCGGCGTTGGCCTGTTCATGGGCTCCGCAAGTACGCTCAAATGGGCGGGTCCTTCCGTATTACTGGCGTACATCATCGCCGGGCTGTTCGTTTTCTTCATCATGCGTTCAATGGGCGAAATGCTCTTCCTGGAGCCGGTCACCGGCTCTTTCGCCGTTTACGCGCACCGCTATATGAGCCCGTTCTTTGGCTACCTTACCGCCTGGTCGTACTGGTTTATGTGGATGGCCGTGGGCATCTCGGAAATCACGGCGATAGGGGTCTACGTACAGTTCTGGTTCCCGGACATGGTCCAGTGGATACCTGCGCTCATTGCTGTGGGGCTGGTGGCGCTGGCTAACCTGGCTGCCGTGCGCCTCTACGGCGAGATCGAGTTCTGGTTTGCGATGATCAAAGTCACCACCATTATCGTGATGATTGTCGTGGGTCTCGGGGTTATTTTCTTTGGCTTCGGCAACGGCGGGCACGCGATTGGCTTCGGCAACCTGACCGAGAACGGTGGCTTCTTCGCGGGTGGCTGGAAGGGCTTCCTGACGGCGCTCTGTATCGTTGTCGCCTCTTATCAGGGCGTGGAGCTGATCGGTATTACTGCCGGTGAAGCGAAAAACCCGCAGGTCACGCTGCGTAGCGCGGTGGGCAAAGTGCTGTGGCGTATCCTGATTTTCTATGTGGGCGCAATTTTCGTTATCGTGACTATCTTCCCGTGGAACGAAATCGGCACCACCGGCAGCCCGTTTGTCTTAACCTTCGCGAAAATTGGTATTACAGCGGCAGCAGGGATTATTAACTTCGTGGTGCTGACAGCTGCGCTCTCTGGCTGCAACAGCGGGATGTACAGCTGTGGCCGCATGCTCTACGCGCTTTCTAAAAACAACCAACTGCCTGCGGCGATGGGGAAAGTGTCCCGTGCGGGCGTGCCGGTTATGGGCGTGGCAGTATCGATCGTGATCCTGCTGATTGGTTCATGTCTGAATTACATCATCCCGAATCCGCAACGCGTGTTCGTTTACGTTTATAGCGCCAGCGTGCTGCCGGGCATGGTGCCGTGGTTTGTGATCCTGATTAGCCAGCTGCGTTTCCGTCATGCGCATAAAAAAGCGATCGCCAGCCATCCGTTCCGCTCCATTTTGTTCCCGTACGCGAACTATTTGACGATGGCGTTCCTGATTTGCGTATTAATTGGGATGTACTTTAATGAAGATACCCGCATGTCGCTGTTTGTCGGGATGATCTTCCTGGCTGCCGTCACAGCGGCATATAAGTTTTTTGGCCTGGGTCGCCGCGCCACCACGCATAAAGTGGAGGAATAAGCGGCAAAATGTGCAAACCATAACCAAACGCGCATTTTTTTCAAAAAAGCACTAGACAGCGGGGACGGAGGTACGTAATATCCAGCCCCGCAACGGCGCTAAGCGCCCGTAGCTCAGCTGGATAGAGCGCTGCCCTCCGGAGGCAGAGGTCTCAGGTTCGAATCCTGTCGGGCGCACCATTAACCCGGTGCTAGAGCTGCGGTGGTCTGAGAAGTAGTCAGTACCGCGTGAAAGAATACAGTGGTGGCTATAGCTCAGTTGGTAGAGCCCTGGATTGTGATTCCAGTTGTCGTGGGTTCGAATCCCATTAGCCACCCCATTATTTGAAAGAGTTGTGAATTGCGAAGGTGGCGGAATTGGTAGACGCGCTAGCTTCAGGTGTTAGTGTCCTTTGGATGTGGGGGTTCGAGTCCCCCCCCTCGCACCACGACTTTTTAAATGAATTGAACTAAAAATTCAAAAAAGCAGTATATCGGCGAGTAGCGCAGCTTGGTAGCGCAACTGGTTTGGGACCAGTGGGTCGGAGGTTCGAATCCTCTCTCGCCGACCAATTTTGAACCCCGCTTCGGCGGGGTTTTTTGTTTTCTGCGGTTTTTAATCCCTGTCGTTATTCCCCAACAACACACTTCTCCATTGTCGCGATTTGGCGACACGCAATGCCTTGAAAATAAACAATTTAATATTTCGGCGGCTTTATTGTCTCTTGCCGACGACAGGTTGAATCTCTTATCGGTACATTATCGGGCTTCAGGCGGTTCTTAACAGCAGAATTTCCTTTTATCTTAGAATGTTGCGCAATGTAAAAGTTCTGCGTGTAAACCTGGCATGTAACGTGCAATAATATGCGTGTAGATGCTCATTCCATCTCTTATGCTCGCCTTAGTGCCTCATAAACTCAGGAATGACGCAGAGCCGTTTACGGTGCTTATCGTCCACTGACAGATGTCGCTTCGGCCTCATCAAACACCATGGACACAACGTTGAGTGAAGCACCAAATATGTTGTCTTACAGACCTGTTTTAACGCCTGCTTTTATAGCAGGCGTTTTTTTATGGGTGAAAAAAAAGGAGGCCATTTGGCCTCCTTCGTGTTTATTGCGGTGGGTTGTTATTCTGCAACGTCAGAAGTAACCCGTCACGCCGCATGGCAGCGGCCTCTTCCGGCTTGTGCTGTTTATCCAGTGAATCAGCAAGCCAGGCGTAGTCAAACGCGTCCGGACGCTGTTTCAGCGCCGCGCGGAAGGCGAGGCTCGCCTCCTGCCATTCGCCGTGCTTCATCAGCGACTGGCCCAGCGTGCTCCACAGCAGCGGGCGGTCGCCCACGGTTTTGATCTGCTGGCGCAGCACTTTTTCGATCTGCTCAGGATTATTGGTTTTCAGGCGCGGGATCACCATTACCAGGCGGTCGTCGTACTGGCGCTTCAGACCGTCGAGGAGGATCTCCTGCGCAGTGTCATGATCGTCACATTCAATCAGATGTTCCGCCATCGCTACCTGCAGTGGAACCTGCTGACGCGTTTTACGGCTCTGATTCTTCCACCAGGTTTTCAGACCGTCGCTGCCCAGGTCGGCACGCGCCTGATCCATCAGCCCAATCCACGCCATGCGCTGCAGTTCGTCACGATGTTCATCGTCACCGACGTCTGCTTTTGCCATCGAAGGAATGATGTCCAGCAGTGAACCCCAGGCACCGGTACGAATGTAGGCCTGTTCAGCAAGGCGCAGCACTTCGGGATGGCGTGGGGTGATTTCCAGCAGTCGGTCAACGCCGTGGCGCGCCGCATGGTTTTCGTTCCTCGCCAGCTGCAGGCGAACGCGAGTGATCTCCACTGGAATCGGATCTTTAGGCGAAAGCTCGGACGCGCGCTCAAGATGTTGATTAGCACGGGCTTCATCGCCGCGCTGCTGTGCCGCTTCAGCGGCCAGCAGATAGTTCACTACCGGCTGTTCTGCGTGATCGGCATTCTTCGACATCAGCTTTTCTACCTGCTGATAATCGCCTTCGGCCAGTTTCAGCAGCGCTTGTTCTGTTTGCTTACGGGCACGACGGCGCTTACGGCCAACGAACCAGCCGCGGGTATGCGCCCCGGTGCGGAAAATACGGCGCAGGATCCATTCCACAGCAAGCAGCGCCACCACACCGAGGACCAGGATAATCACTAAGCCGGTAACGCTGGTTTCAATGTTGTAGTTATCAGTCTGAATCAGCACATAGCCTTGATGACCCGCGAGCATCGGCCCCAGGACGATCCCGGCGATCAGCAGGATAAAGAGTAAGAGGACTTTAAGCATCATTACTCTCCTTGTGGCGCGCTTTCAGGCGCTGGCGCGGCGGCCGGTGCTTCAGCCGTGCCTTCCGCCGGAACGCCGGGCTGGGCCAGCAGGTTACGCACGCGCGTCTGCATCAGCTTCTCCAGAATCGGCTGGCTTTCCAGTTTATCCGGCACGTTCATGGTGATGTTTTGCTGGCTCAGCTTATCAATGTCTTCCAGGAAGGCAGTGGTCGTCGCGTCATCAGTGTTGTAATACGCACGCACCCACGTCGAGACGTTATCCAGCGCCTGCTTGTAGGTCTCTTCCTGATGACGCGGTACGGCCTGTGCCGCAACCAGCAGGCGGGAGCGGATGTTTTCGCGCAGATAGATATCCTGGTTCGGTGCTAACAGCGGCACGGCGGTTTCATCGCGGCGGCGGATGGTGATGAAGCTGTCCATAAAGTTCTGCCAGCTTTTTTGCAGGTTTATGCGCCATTCGCTCAGGGAGCTGGAAAGCTCGGTACCGTCGGAATCCATCGGGGAGTCGTCGTCGTTGTTATCCGCCAGCTGCAGGTTATCAATCTGGTTCGAAAGCTGGTTCACCTTGAGGATAATGCCGTCGTAATCCACCTGCGAGACGGCGGAGAGGCTGGCGATATCTTCGGTAATGGCGCGGCGAGCGGCGATCAGGCTTGGGTCGTTCATGTCTGCCAGGCTCGCGTCGGCGCTTTTCAGCAGCGCGGCGGCAGTGGTAACGTCTTGATCGCTCCAGAGCTTACGTCCGGCCAGTTTCACCAGAAAATCCGCCTGTGAGAGCAGCCAGGTTTTGGCATCGGTACCGGAAATCGTGGCGACTTTCTCCTGCACTTCACTCAGCTGTTTGGTCAGCTCTTCCCGTTTGCTGTTCGCATCGGCAAGCGCGGCGGCCTGCTGTTTGATCACGCCTTCCAGCTCGGTTTTCTGCGTCTCCTGCGCTTTTTGCAGGGCGGTAATTTGATTGACCAGCGCATCGCTGGTGGCCGTCTGGTTAGAGCCTTGCTGCTTAACAAGACCGTACAGGCTAACGCCTGCCGCCAGGGCAATGGCGATGGCAATTGCGCTCAGCGCGAGGCTGGTTTTGTTGCTGCCGTTTTTCTTCTCAGCGGTTTTCTCTGTCGTCTCTGGCTGTGGGGTTGTGTCCACAGTCTCCCTGGTCTCTTCAACCACGGCGGAGGATTTTTCGTGTTCCGTCATTATGGCTTCCCATTTGAGAGTTATTGTAATGCGCGCAGCAGCGCATCGTTGTCGGCGTTATCAGCGATCCGAATATCTTGCCAGCCCAGTTCCCGGGCGTGGTTCGCCAGACGCTCACTGACGACCAGAAGCCGACAGTGGAGTAACCAGTTCTCACGATACCATTGTGGAATAAGCGACCATAGCTGCTGCAGCATTTCACCGCTGGTTACGACCAGGGTATCGATGCCGCGCATATGCCAGCGCATTGCCTCTTCCGCGCCATCGTAGTGTTTCGCACAACGCTGATAGCATTCGCAGAACGTGACGTTGGCCCCGCGTTCCCGCAGCGTTTCACCCAACAGTTCACGTCCACCGTTACCGCGTAAAATGAGCGCACGTTTTCCGGCAATAGTTTGTAATTCAGGTAATTGTAGCAAGACTTCGCTGATTTCCCGATCTAACGGGTAGCGAACGTCTGTTCCGCTCACGGTATGTAAGGCCAGTGCGGTTGTTCGTCCGATAGCGAAATAGCGGGGAGCAGTTGGCCACTCTCTCCTTGCTTGTTGCAACTGCGCATGGGCAAATTCCACGGCATGTTGCGACAGCGCGAAGATCAGGTCGCCTTCCTGCAGGGCATTCATCTGGTCGACGAGCATGGACAGCTCCCGACCGGGGGAGAATTCAATCAGCGGAAAACTCCAGGCCACCTGCCCCAGTGCGCGCAGACGGCTCACTAATTGCTCTCCTGCGGGAGAAGGGCGGGTGACGAGAATACTCATGCAGGGGGTTCTCCATTATAAACGTCAGCCAGAATTTCGCGGGCACCGTTATCCAGTAACTCTTCGGCCAGCGACACGCCAAGCTGCTCGGCATCTTGCGCCTTACCGCGACGTTCGCCGCGTACCATCTGTGAACCGTCCGGCGCGCCAACCAGCGCACGCAGCCACAGCTCACCGTCGGTTAATTCAGCATAGCTGCCAATTGGCACCTGACAGCCGCCTTCGAGGCGAGTGTTCATGGCGCGCTCGGCTTTTACGCGGATGGCGGTCTCGTCATGGTTCAGCGGTGCAAGCAGCTCGCGCGTGCGCACATCGTCAAGACGGCACTCAATGCCCACCGCACCCTGGCCCACGGCCGGTAGCGACAGCTCTGGCGGCAATGCGACGCGAATGCGTGATTCCAGTCCCAGGCGCTTCAAGCCGGCAACGGCGAGGATAATGGCATCGTAGTCGCCGTTATCCAGTTTGCCCAGACGCGTACCCACATTTCCGCGCAGCGAGCGAATCACCAGGTCCGGGCGGCGTTCGGCCAGCTGGCACTGACGGCGTAAACTGGACGTGCCTACCACGCTGCCTTCCGGCAACGCGTCAAGAGAATCATACTGGTTGGAGACAAACGCATCGCGCGGATCTTCACGTTCGCAGATGGTCACGAGCCCCAGCCCTTCCGGGAATTCAACGGGCACATCCTTCATGGAGTGCACGGCGATGTCAGCACGGTTCTCAAGCAAGGCCATTTCCAGCTCTTTGACAAACAAGCCTTTTCCGCCGACTTTCGCCAGCGGTGTATCAAGGATCACGTCACCGCGCGTCACCATCGGCACCAGCTCGACGCGCAATCCGGAATGGCAGGCTTCAAGGCGCTGCTTCACATAATGTGCCTGCCAGAGCGCAAGAGGGCTTTGGCGTGTGGCAATTCTCAAAACATTGTCTAACATGCTTGTTACCGTCATTATCAATCGCTAACCATCCTAACATTGTTGACTCTGTGATGGCAGTTTTACGGTTGATGAAGGGTGAGAGGGACAAGGCGGCGTATTTGTCTGCCGTAGCCGTATTCAGGAATTTACACGTACAGAACGGTGCTACACTTGTATGTAGCGCATCTTTCTTTACGGTCAACCGGCAAGGTGTTAAATTGATCACGTTTTAGACCATTTTTTCGTCGGTACCACCATAATGATAAGGGCGAAAGAAGGGTAACGGTTATCTTTTTGAAATACTGCGGGCTCGCTGTTATTCGTGTTTTGAATAGCTTACGACACCCGGAAACATCAGGCGATACGTCTTGTACCTCTATATTGAGACTCTGAAACAGAGACTGGATGCCATAAATCAACTGCGCGTGGATCGCGCGCTTGCTGCCATGGGCCCTGCTTTCCAGCAGGTATACAGTCTGCTGCCGACATTATTGCACTATCACCATCCGCTGATGCCGGGTTACCTCGATGGTAACGTTCCCCAGGGCATTTGCCTTTTCACGCCTGATGAAACCCAACAGCACTATCTGAACGAGCTGGAACTCTACCGCGGCATGCCGCCTCAGGTTTCTCCGAAAGGTGAACTGCCAATCACTGGCGTTTACTCAATGGGGAGCACCTCATCGGTAGGGCAAAGCTGTTCTTCTGACCTGGATATCTGGGTCTGCCATCAATCCTGGCTCGATAACGAAGAGCGCCAGCTGCTGCAGCGTAAATGCAGCCTGCTGGAGAGCTGGGCGGCGTCGCTCGGCGTGGAAGTGAGCTTCTTCCTGATTGATGAAAACCGTTTCCGCCATAACGAAAGCGGCAGTCTCGGTGGTGAAGACTGCGGCTCGACTCAGCACATCTTATTGCTGGATGAGTTCTACCGTACCGCCGTTCGCCTCGCCGGGAAGCGTATTCTGTGGAATATGGTGCCGTGCGATGAAGAAGAGCATTACGACGATTACGTCATGTCGCTCTATTCTCAGGGCGTACTGACGCCAAACGAATGGCTGGATCTGGGGGGCCTCAGCTCTCTGTCCGCCGAAGAGTACTTTGGCGCGAGCCTCTGGCAGCTTTATAAGAGCATCGACTCACCGTACAAAGCGGTGCTGAAAACGCTGCTGCTGGAAGCCTATTCCTGGGAATACCCTACGCCGCGCCTGCTGGCGAAAGACATCAAACAGCGTCTGCACGACGGGGAGATTGTCTCCTACGGGCTTGATGCCTACTGCATGATGCTGGAACGCGTTACCGAATACCTGAAAGCCATTGATGACACCACGCGTCTCGATCTGGTGCGTCGATGTTTCTATCTCAAAGTCTGTGAAAAACTGAGCCGCGAACGCGCCTGCGTGGGCTGGCGTCGTGAAGTGGTCAGTCAGTTAGTCAAAGAATGGGGATGGGACGAAGCGCGTCTGTCCATGCTCGACAACCGCGCCAACTGGAAGATCGATCAGGTGCGTGAAGCGCACAACGAACTGCTCGATGCAATGATGCAAAGCTACCGTAATCTGATCCGCTTCGCGCGCCGTAACAACCTCAGCGTTTCCGCCAGCCCGCAGGACATCGGGGTATTGACCCGCAAGCTGTACGCCGCGTTTGAAGCGCTGCCGGGTAAAGTCACCCTGGTGAACCCGCAGATTTCACCTGACCTGTCAGAGCCGAACCTGACCTTTATCTTTGTGCCACCGGGCCGCGCAAACCGCACTGGGTGGTATCTGTACAACCGTGCCCCAAGCATGGATTCGATCATCAGCCATCAGCCGCTGGAGTATAACCGCTATCTGAACAAGCTGGTGGCCTGGGCCTGGTTTAACGGCCTGCTGACCTCGCGCACGCGCCTTTTTATCAAAGGCAACGAGGTGGTTGATTTAGCCAAGCTGCAGGAGATGGTCGCTGACGTTTCGCACCACTTCCCGCTGCGTCTGCCTGCGCCAACGCCAAAAGCGCTCTACAGCCCGTGCGAGATTCGCCATCTGGCGATTATCGTCAACCTGGAGTACGACCCGACGGCGGCCTTCCGCAATCAGGTGGTCCATTTTGACTTCCGCAAGCTGGACGTCTTCAGCTTTGGCGAGCAGCAAAACTGCCTGGTGGGCAGCGTAGACCTGCTGTACCGCAACTCGTGGAATGAAGTACGTACCCTGCACTTCAACGGCGAGCAGGCGATGATCGAAGCGCTGAAAACCATTCTTGGAAAGATGCACCAGGACGCCGCGCCGCCGGACAGCGTCGAAGTGTTCTGCTACAGCCAGCACCTGCGCGGTTTGATTCGTACCCGCGTGCAGCAGCTGGTCTCTGAGTGCATCGAACTGCGTCTTTCCAGCACCCGTCACGAAACCGGGCGCTTTAAAGCGCTGCGCGTCTCCGGCCAGACCTGGGGGCTGTTCTTCGAGCGTCTGAACGTGTCAGTACAGAAGCTGGAAAATGCCATCGAGTTCTACGGCGCGATTTCACACAACAAGCTGCATGGCCTGTCGGTGCAGGTTGAAACCAACCACGTTAAGCTGCCGCAGGTGGTGGATGGTTTTGCGAGCGAAGGGATTATTCAGTTCTTCTTCGAAGAGTCAGGTGAGGATGCCGGTTTCAATATCTACATCCTTGATGAGACTAACCGCGCCGAGGTGTATCACCACTGTGAAGGCAGTAAAGAGGAGCTGGTGCGCGATGTCAGCCGCTTCTATTCCTCTTCGCACGACCGTTTTACCTACGGCTCAAGCTTCATTAACTTCAACCTGCCGCAGTTCTATCAGATTGTGAACGTCGATGGTCGTACGCAGGTGATCCCGTTCCGGACCCAGGCCGTAACGCCTGCCGCGCCTGCCAGTCAGGATACCGCGCCGCTGTTGCAGCAGTATTTCTCCTGAGCCTTTTCGCCGGGTGGCGCTAACGCTTACCCGGCCTACGGTCCGAGTCGCTGTAGCCGCCACCCGGCAACAAAACTACCTGAAACTCACTTTCTCACCCGCTTGCGCGGTCGCCGCCTGTTCCAGCAGATCCCAGAACGTTTCGCCGCTACGGTCGCACACCCACTCATCACCCTTCAGATCGAAGTGATAGCCGCCCTGTTTGGCCGCCAGCCACACCTGGTGAAGCGGCTCCTGGCGGTTAATAATAATTTTGCTGCCGTTTTCAAAGCTTAAGGTCAGGATACCGCCGTTGATTTCACAATCGATATCGCTGTCGCCGTCCCAGTCGTCCAGGCGCTCTTCGATGGTCATCCACAGGGTGTCGGCAAGGCGATGGAATTCACTGTCATTCATGGTTTTGTTCCTGTTTTTCGTGATGGCGGCAGTATAACGCTAAATAATTCCCGTTGCAGGAAAGCGGCAAACTCTTGCTTTTGTGTCTTCTCCTGCGATGATAGAAACAGATTTGAACTTACGAGCAACTTGATAATGAAAAACGTCTTCCGAACACTTGCCGTTCTCATCACGCTGTTTAGCCTGACGGGTTGTGGACTGAAAGGACCGCTGTACTTCCCGCCAGAGGATAAAAACGCACCGCCGCCAACGAAACCGGTGCAAAGCGGCATTGAGTCAACTACGCCAGATACTAACGATCGCGGCGATAACGGTGGCCCGACTCAGGTTAATCTCTGACAGATTACGTTCTGTACCCGCGCAATGGAGCAAATGATGCAGTTCTCTAAAATGCATGGCCTTGGCAACGATTTTATGGTCGTCGACGCGGTAACGCAGAATGTGTTTTTCTCCCCGGAGCTGATTCGCCGCCTGGCGGATCGGCATGTGGGCGTGGGGTTCGATCAGCTGCTGGTGGTCGAGCCGCCTTACGATCCCGATCTCGATTTCCACTACCGCATTTTTAACGCTGACGGCAGCGAAGTTAACCAGTGCGGCAACGGCGCGCGCTGTTTTGCCCGCTTTGTCCGCCTGAAAGGGCTGACCAACAAGCGCGATATTCGCGTCAGTACTGCGAACGGCCGTATGGTGCTCAGCGTGACCGATGACGAGCTGGTACGCGTGAATATGGGCGAGCCAAACTTCGAGCCTTCCGCCGTACCGTTCCGCGCAAACAAAGCGGAAAAGACCTATATTATGCGTGCGGCCGAGCAGACAGTATTGTGCGGCGTCGTCTCGATGGGTAACCCTCACTGTGTGATTCAGGTTGATGATGTGCAAACCGCCGCGGTTGAAACGCTCGGTCCGGTGCTGGAAAGCCACGAACGTTTCCCGGAGCGCGCGAACATCGGTTTTATGCAGGTGGTGAAGCGTGAGCACATCCGTCTGCGGGTTTACGAGCGCGGCGCGGGCGAAACCCAGGCCTGCGGAAGCGGTGCCTGTGCTGCAGTTGCTGTGGGCATCTCTCAGGGGTTACTGGCAGAAGAGGTTCGCGTGGAGTTACCGGGCGGTCGGCTTGATATCGCCTGGAAAGGACCGGGTCATCCACTGTATATGACGGGCCCGGCGACACATGTTTATGACGGGTTTATCCATCTATGAAACAACCAGGGGAAGAACTGCAGGAAATAATGACGGAACTGGATGACAGCGCTGTTGTTGATTACCTGCTGAACAATCCTGAGTTTTTTATCCGCAATGCACGCGTTGTTGAACAGATGCGCGTTCCGCATCCGGTTCGTGAAAGCGTGTCGCTGGTCGAATGGCACATGGCGCGCTCGCGCAAGCACATCAATCAGCTTGAAGAGAACATGACGCTGTTGATGGAGCAGGCCAGCAATAACGAGAGCCTGTTTTATCGTCTGCTGCACCTGCAGGCGCGTCTGGCCTCGGCGCACAGCCTTGAAGAGTTCCTCAGCCGCTTCCACCGCTGGGCGCGTGAGCTTGGGCTGGCTGGCGCGACGATTCGCCTCTTCCCGGACCGCTGGCGCATTGGTGCGCCGTCCGGGTTTACCCATCTGTCGCTGAGCCGCCAGGCGTTTGAGCCTCTGCGCATTCAGCGTCTGGGCCGTGAGCAGCACTATCTCGGGCCGCTAAACGGGCCTGAGCTGCTGGTCGTGTTGCCGGAAGCCAAAGCGATTGGCTCGGTGGCGATGTCGCTGATGGGGCGCGATGGCGATCTGGGTGTGATGTTATTTACCAGCCGTGATGCACATCATTATGAGCAGGGGCAGGGTACGCACCTGCTGCAGGAAATCGCCCTGATGCTGCCTGAGCTGCTGGAGCGCTGGATTGAGCGCGTATGACAGATGCACTTGCCGCTGACGTCACGCGCTTTCTGCGCTATCTGGGCGTGGAACGTCAGCTCAGTCCCATAACGCTGCTTAACTATCAGCGTCAGCTTGATGCCATCATCCAGATTGCCGACGAGATCGGCCTGAAAAGCTGGCAACAATGTGATGCTGCCACGGTGCGCGGGTTCGTTGTGCGTAGCCGTAAAAAAAACCTCAGCCCGGCGAGCCTGGCGCTCAGGCTTTCTGCTCTGCGCAGTTTCTTCGACTGGCTGGTGAGCCAGGGCGGTTTAAAAGCCAACCCGGCGAAAGGCATTGCCACGCCAAAAGCCCCTCGCCATCTGCCGAAAAATATCGACGTCGACGACGTAAATCGCCTGCTGGATATCGACCTTAACGATCCGCTGGCCGTGCGCGACCGCGCGATGCTGGAGGTGATGTACGGTGCGGGCCTGCGTCTCTCTGAGCTGGTGAACCTTGATTTAAAGCATCTCGATCTGGAATCCGGCGAAGTGTGGGTCATGGGCAAGGGCAGCAAAGAACGCCGTCTGCCGATTGGCCGCAACGCGGTTTCCTGGATTGAGCACTGGCTGGATCTGCGCGGGCTGTTTGGCGCAGAGGAGAATGCGCTGTTTTTATCAAAGCTCGGCAAGCGGATCTCGGCGCGTAACGTGCAGAAGCGCTTTGCGGAGTGGGGCATCAAGCAGGGGCTAAACAGCCACGTTCACCCGCACAAGCTGCGCCACTCGTTCGCCACCCACATGCTGGAATCCAGCGGCGATCTGCGCGGCGTGCAGGAACTGCTTGGCCACGCAAATCTGTCGACCACTCAAATCTATACCCACTTAGACTTCCAACACCTTGCCTCGGTGTATGACGCGGCGCATCCACGCGCCAAACGGGGGAAATAATGCGTTTTTACCGCCCACTCGGTCAGATCTCGGCCCTGACGTTTGACCTTGATGACACCCTTTATGACAACCGTGAGGTGATCCTGCGTACTGAGCAGGAGTCGCTGGCGTTTGTGCAGAACTACCATCCCGCGCTGAAAGCGATGCAGAACAAGGATTTTCAGACCCTGCGTCAGTCCCTGCGGGAGACCGAGCCGGACATTTACCACGACGTGACCGAATGGCGTCGTCGTGCGGTTGAGCAGGCGATGCTCAACGTGGGCCTGAGCGTACAGGACGCGGCCATCGGTGCCGAAGCGGCAATGGAAAACTTCGCCAAATGGCGTAGCCGTATCGACGTGCCGCAGGAGACCCACGATACGCTGGCGAAGCTTGCCGAAAAGTGGCCGCTGGTGGCCATCACTAACGGTAACGCCCAGCCTGAACTGTTTGGCCTCGGCGATTACTTTGAGTTCGTGCTGCGCGCGGGCCCGCACGGGCGCTCGAAGCCGTTCAGCGATATGTACCATCTGGCAGCGGAAAAAATGAACCTGCCGCTTGGTGAAATTTTGCACGTGGGCGACGATCTGACCACGGATGTTGCGGGTGCCATTCGCTGCGGCATGCAGGCCTGCTGGATCAAGCCAGAAAACGCCGACCTGATGACCACGAAGGATAGCCGTCTTCTGCCGCACGTGGAAATTTCGCGGTTGGCATCCCTCACGACGCTGATATAATCACCAGTAATATTGTATAAATTACCAGGGTTTTACAGTTGTAGGCCCGGTAAGCGAAGCGCCACCGGGCGTTTTGCTGTGTTCCTGAATACTATGTGACGGTGCCAATGGACGTTTCTTACCTGCTCGACAGCCTTAATGACAAACAGCGTGAAGCCGTAGCGGCCTCGCGCACCAATATGCTGGTGCTGGCTGGAGCGGGCAGTGGAAAGACGCGCGTGCTGGTTCACCGTATTGCCTGGCTGCAGAGCGTGGAGAACTGCTCGCCGTACTCCATCATGGCGGTCACGTTTACCAACAAGGCGGCGGCGGAAATGCGCCACCGTATCGCACAGCTGATGGGCACCAGCCAGGGCGGCATGTGGGTTGGCACCTTCCACGGCCTGGCGCACCGCCTGCTGCGCGCGCACCATATGGACGCCAACCTGCCACAGGATTTCCAGATCCTCGACAGCGAAGACCAGTTGCGCCTGCTGAAGCGCCTGATCAAGGCGATGAACCTCGACGAGAAGCAGTGGCCGCCGCGTCAGGCGATGTGGTACATCAACGGCCAGAAAGACGAAGGGCTGCGCCCGCACCACATTCAGAGCTTCGGCAACCCGGTCGAGCAGACCTGGCAGAACGTCTACAAGGCCTATCAGGAAGCGTGCGATCGCGCCGGTCTGGTGGATTTCGCCGAGCTGCTGCTGCGCGCCCACGAGCTGTGGCTCAACAAGCCGCACATCCTGCAGCACTACCGTGAACGCTTCACCAATATCCTGGTGGACGAATTCCAGGATACCAACAACATCCAGTATGCATGGATCCGCCTGCTGGCCGGCGATACCGGCAAGGTAATGATCGTAGGCGATGACGACCAGTCGATCTACGGCTGGCGCGGGGCGCAGGTGGAGAACATCCAGCGCTTCCTCAAGGATTTCCCCGGCGCGGAAACCATCCGTCTGGAGCAGAACTACCGCTCGACGAACAACATCCTCAGCGCGGCTAACGCCCTGATCGAAAACAACAACGGGCGTCTGGGTAAAAAGCTGTGGACCGACGGCGTCGACGGCGAACCGATTTCGATTTACTGCGCTTTCAACGAGCTCGACGAAGCTCGCTTCGTGGTGAACCGCATCAAAACCTGGCAGGACAACGGCGGCGCCCTGGAGCAGTGCGCCATTCTCTACCGCAGCAACGCCCAGTCGCGCGTGCTGGAAGAGGCGCTGCTGCAGGTGAGCATGCCGTACCGCATTTACGGCGGGATGCGCTTCTTCGAACGTCAGGAGATCAAGGATGCGCTCTCGTATCTGCGGCTGATCGCCAACCGCAACGACGATGCGGCGTTTGAGCGCGTGGTCAATACACCGACGCGCGGCATCGGTGACCGCACGCTGGACGTGGTGCGCCAGGCCTCGCGTGACCGCCAGCTTACGCTCTGGCAGGCATGCCGCGAGCTGCTGCAGGAAAAAGCCCTCGCCGGACGTGCCGCCAGCGCATTACAGCGCTTCCTCGAACTGATTGACGCGCTGGCGCAGGAAACGGCCGATATGCCGCTGCACGTGCAGACCGACCGGGTGATTAAAGACTCCGGCCTGCGCATCATGTACGAGCAGGAAAAAGGCGAGAAGGGCCAGACCCGTATTGAGAACTTAGAGGAACTGGTGACGGCAACGCGCCAGTTCAGCTACAACGAAGAAGACGAAGACCTGATGCCGCTGCAGGCGTTTTTGTCCCACGCCGCGCTGGAAGCGGGAGAAGGGCAGGCGGACACCTGGCAGGATGCAGTTCAGCTGATGACCCTGCACTCCGCCAAAGGTCTGGAGTTCCCGCAGGTGTTTATCGTTGGGATGGAAGAGGGGATGTTCCCGAGCCAGATGTCGCTGGATGAAGGCGGGCGTCTGGAAGAAGAGCGTCGTCTGGCCTACGTGGGCGTGACCCGTGCGATGCAAAAGCTAACGCTGACCTACGCCGAAACCCGCCGTCTGTACGGCAAAGAGGTTTATCACCGTCCGTCGCGCTTCATCGGCGAGCTGCCGGAAGAGTGCGTGGAAGAGGTGCGTCTGCGGGCAAGCATCAGCCGTCCGGTCAACCATCAACGTATGGGTTCACCCATCGCTGAAACCGATACCGGCTACAAGCTTGGCCAGCGCGTGCGTCATTCGAAATTTGGTGAAGGCACCATCGTGAACCTCGAAGGTAGCGGTGAACACAGCCGCTTACAGGTGGCGTTCCAGGGCCAGGGGATCAAATGGCTAGTGGCTGCTTACGCCAGGCTGGAAACCGTGTAACTTTCAGAAAAATATCATTATTTTGTAATAATCTGCTAACCTTATAGGCTGAAGGTCAATTAATGCCCTTCAGCGTTCCGTTGCGTGTTGACGCCACAGTTACTGCTGGCGTAACATGCGCGCACGATTACGCTAAGAGGACATTCGCCTTGGACACACCCAGTAGATACTGGCTCAATTCCCTGTCATCCAGGAACAACTCCTAAGGCTATCTCCCCTTGCTGATGGCCTTAGTGGTTGTCAGCGACTGCATTATCCCCGTCGCGCTGAGTCAGGCTGTTTAATGGTCTGAAACCCAAATTGTTTCTGTGTGCCCACCGAACTGTCCGATATTTTTTGCATTGGGAGTCCCGGTCATGTTGAGCGCATTTCAACTCGAAAATAACCGACTGACTCGGCTTGAAGCCGAAGAGTCACAGCCCCTCGTTGATGCCGTATGGGTGGATCTGGTCGAGCCGGACGACGATGAGCGCCTTCGCGTACAATCTGAGCTGGGGCAAAGCCTGGCAACGCGTCCTGAACTGGAAGACATCGAAGCATCCGCACGTTTTTTTGAAGATGAAGACGGTTTGCACATTCACTCCTTCTTCTTCTTTGAAGACGCTGATGACCATGCGGGTAACTCCACCGTGGCGTTTACCATTCGCGATGGTCGTCTGTTTACCCTGCGCGAGCGCGAACTTCCTGCGTTTCGTCTCTACCGCATGCGCGCCCGTAGCCAGGCGATGGTGGACGGTAATGCTTACGAGCTGCTGCTCGATCTGTTCGAAACCAAAATTGAACAGCTGGCGGACGAAATTGAGAACATCTACAGCGACCTGGAAAAGCTGAGCCGCGTGATCATGGAAGGCCATCAGGGCGATGAATATGACGAAGCGCTTTCGACGCTGGCGGAGCAGGAAGATATCGGCTGGAAAGTGCGTTTGTGTCTGATGGATACCCAGCGTGCGCTGAACTTCCTGGTGCGTAAAGCACGTCTGCCGGGCGGTCAGCTGGAGCAGGCGCGTGAGATCTTACGAGATATCGAATCCCTGCTGCCGCACAACGAATCCCTGTTCCAGAAGGTGAACTTCCTGATGCAGGCGGCGATGGGCTTTATCAACATCGAGCAGAACCGCATCATCAAGATCTTCTCGGTGGTATCCGTGGTGTTCCTGCCGCCGACGCTGGTGGCATCCAGCTATGGGATGAACTTTGAGTTTATGCCGGAGCTGAAGTGGAGCTTTGGCTACCCGGGGGCGATTATCTTCATGATCCTCGCCGGGCTGGCGCCGTATCTCTATTTCAAGCGTCGGAACTGGCTGTAAAAATCTGGCGGGTGGCGCTGCGCTTACCCGCCCTACGATCGAACTCCCTCTCCTGTGGGAGAGGGTTGGGGTGAGGGCAACATTACAACCCTTTGCGCACCCTGCGCTGGGTATAAATTGCATCGGCAACGAAAATTGCCAGCGCCACCCAGATAAAGGCGAAGGTCACCATCTTATCCGCACCCGGCACTTCCCCGTAAAACACCACTGCCAGCAGGAACATCAGCGTCGGGCCAATGTACTGGAAGAAGCCCAGCGTGGAGAGACGCAGGCGCGTCGCCGCGCCGGTGAAGCACAGCAGCGGAATGGTGGTCACCACACCCGCGGCCATCAGCATCAGGTTCAGCGACCACGGGTTGTTGCCCATGTGGCTGGTGGCGCTGTCGGCGATGCCAAAGAGATAAATTGCCGCTACCGGCAGCAGCCACAGGGTTTCAAACAGCATCCCGGTCTGCGCTTCCACCGCAATCTTCTTACGTACCAGCCCATAGAACGCAAAGCTGAACGCCAGACCGAGGGCAATAATCGGCAGAGAGCCGAAGGTCCACAGCTGCACCAGCACGCCGCAGAAAGCCAGAATGACCGCTACCCACTGCATCCGGCGAAAGCGTTCGCCGAGGAAAATCATCCCCAGCACAATGTTCACCAGCGGGTTAATAAAGTATCCCAGGCTCGCTTCAAGCATGTGATGGTTATTCACCGCCCAAATGAACAGCAGCCAGTTGCCGCCGATCAGTACCGCAGAAAGCGCCAGCAGGAAGACCTTTTTAGGGGTTTGCAGCAGCGTTTTGACGCCGGACCACTGACGGCTGACGCTCATCAGCGCAATCATAAAGAAGAACGACCAGATGACGCGGTGGGTGAGGATCTCGTCGGCCGGTACATAGGCGATAAATTTGAAGTACGCCGGTGCGATACCCCAAATAAAATAAGCGGCAAGGGCGAGTAAAACGCCCTGCCGCGTCTGTTTAGCATCCATCGGGAAAATCCGTTACAAAAGAGTGAATTAATTTTACCCGTTTTTATCGCCTTAACCCACCATATAAGTGGCGGTTGCGCTGGCGATATAAACCTGTTCTTCGTTATGCAACTCAACGCGCGCTACCGCGACTTTGTTGCCCGCGCGCAGCAGGCTGCTGGTACAGGTAAAGCGATTACCCCGTCCAGGGCGCAGATAGTCGACGCGTAAATCGATAGTGCCCATCCGCGAAAGACGCTGGCGGAGCTCCTCTTCACTGATGGTGTCATGGCGCGTCAGCGTGCTGCCGACGCAGACCAGCCCCGCCGCCACGTCCAGCGCGGAGGCAATTACCCCACCGTGCAAAATACTTTGCGCCCAGTTGCCTACCATCATTGGCTGATTATTAAAGCTGAGCTGGGCAAAGTCTTTCTCGTATCGCTCCAGTTCCAGCCCCAGCGCGCGGTTAAACGGCATGTGGTACACAAAAATCTCGCCCACGAGTTTTAACGTTTCTTCGGCGGTAAGCGTGGCTGACATGAGGGGTTGCATCCTTGTTGTTAACAAAATGTTGATTTTATGCCTCAACAATAAGGATTTCCACTTTCAGAAACGAGGAGGCGGAAGTTGCTGCAGAAGTCTGTAGAATGCCCGGACAAAACTATTCATTAAATATCACCCTTTCAGGAGAACACCACCGATGCGGACGTATCTGGGTTGGTTACTGGCGGCGGTTTCGCTGCCCCTCACAGCATATGCGCAAGAAGCAACCGTCAAAGAAGTGCACGATGCCCCCGCAGTGCGCGGCAGCATCATCGCCAATATGCTTCAGGAGCATGACAATCCGTTCACGCTGTACCCGTATGACACCAACTACGTGATCTACACCCAGACCAGCGATCTCAACAAAGAGGCGATAAGTTCCTATAACTGGTCCGATAATGCGCGTAAAGATGAGGTGAAGTTCCAGCTCAGCCTCGCGTTCCCGTTCTGGCGAGGCATTCTTGGGCCGAACTCGGTGCTCGGTGCGTCATATACCCAAAAGTCCTGGTGGCAGCTCTCCAACAGCGGTGAGTCCTCGCCGTTCCGTGAAACCAACTATGAGCCGCAGCTGTTCCTCGGCTTCGCAACGGATTACGAATTTGCTGGCTGGACGCTGCGTGACGTCGAGGTGGGCTTTAACCACGATTCCAACGGACGTTCCGACCCAACCTCGCGCAGCTGGAACCGTGCCTATACGCGCCTGATGGCGCAGAACGGTAACTGGATGGTGGAAGTGAAGCCGTGGTACGTGGTGGGCAGCACCGATGACAACCCGGATATCACCAAATACATGGGCTACTACCAGCTCAAGATTGGCTATCAGCTGGGTGATGCCGTGCTGAGCGCGAAAGGCCAGTACAACTGGAACACCGGCTACGGTGGTGCTGAGGTTGGCCTGAGCTACCCGGTGACGAAACATGTGCGTCTTTATACGCAGGTGTACAGCGGTTACGGCGAGTCGCTTATCGATTATAACTTCAACCAGACCCGTGTGGGTGTGGGCGTTATGCTGAACGATATTTTCTAGGTCGCTCGAATGTTTTTGCGTTAAACGTTGAAGTTTCTTTCTCAGGCGCTGAAAATAGCGCCTGTTTCATTTCTGGCATATGGGGTTAACGTGGCGCAGGCGGAAGTATTGAATCAGGAATCGCTGGCTAAACAGGTTTTGCATGAAACCTTTGGCTACCAGCAGTTCCGCCCCGGCCAGGAAACCATCATTGAAACCGTGCTGGAAGGCCGCGATTGCCTGGTGGTGATGCCGACCGGCGGCGGGAAATCCCTCTGCTATCAGGTGCCTGCGCTGGTGCTGAACGGCCTGACGGTCGTGGTATCCCCCCTCATTTCTCTGATGAAAGACCAGGTCGACCAGCTGCTCGCCAACGGCGTGGCGGCCGCCTGTCTTAACTCCACGCAGACCCGCGAGCAGCAGCAAGAGGTGATGGCGGGTTGCCGCACCGGACAGATTCGCCTGCTGTATATCGCGCCGGAACGCCTGATGCTGGATAACTTCCTCGACCATCTCGCGCACTGGAACCCGGTGCTGCTGGCGGTGGATGAAGCGCACTGTATCTCCCAGTGGGGACACGATTTCCGCCCGGAATATGCCGCCCTCGGCCAGCTGCGTCAGCGCTTCCCCGAGCTGCCGTTTATGGCGCTTACCGCCACGGCGGATGACACTACACGCCTGGATATCGTTCGTCTGCTCGGGCTGAACGACCCCTACATTCAGGTCAGCAGCTTCGACCGCCCGAACATCCGCTATATGCTGATGGAAAAATTCAAGCCGCTGGATCAGCTCTTACGCTATGTGCAGGAGCAGCGCGGCAAGTCCGGCATCATCTACTGCAACAGCCGTGCGAAGGTGGAAGACACCGCCGCGCGTCTGCAAAACCGCGGCTTTAGCGCCGCCGCGTATCACGCCGGACTGGAGAACCACATCCGCGCCGACGTGCAGGAAAAATTCCAGCGCGACGACCTTCAAATCGTGGTCGCGACGGTGGCGTTCGGGATGGGCATCAACAAGCCCAACGTGCGCTTTGTGGTGCACTTCGACATCCCGCGCAATATCGAATCCTACTATCAGGAAACTGGTCGCGCCGGGCGTGACGGGCTGCCTGCGGAAGCGATGCTGTTTTACGATCCGGCGGACATGGCGTGGCTGCGCCGCTGCCTGGAAGAGAAACCGCAGGGACAGCTGCAGGATATCGAGCGTCACAAGCTCAATGCGATGGGCGCGTTTGCCGAAGCGCAAACCTGCCGCCGTCTGGTGCTGCTCAACTACTTTGGTGAAGGGCGACAGGAGCCGTGCGGCAACTGCGATATCTGCCTTGATCCGCCGAAGCAGTACGATGGTCTGATGGACGCGCGTAAAGCGCTCTCAACCATTGGGCGCGTCAATCAACGCTTTGGTATGGGCTACGTGGTGGAAGTGCTGCGCGGGGCGAATAACCAGCGTATCCGCGATATGGGCCACGACAAGCTGCCGGTTTACGGCATCGGTAAAGAGCAGAGCCACGAGCACTGGGTGAGTATCATTCGCCAGCTGATCCACCTTGGCTTTGCCACGCAAAACATTGCCCAGCACTCTGCGTTGCAGCTTACCGAAGCCGCGCGTCCGGTGCTGCGCGGTGAAGTTGAACTGAAACTCGCCGTGCCGCGCGTCATCGCCCTGAAGCCGCGCGTGATGCAAAAATCCTACGGCGGCAACTACGACCGCAAGCTGTTTGCCAAACTGCGCAAGCTGCGTAAAGCGATTGCCGACGAAGAAAACATCCCGCCGTACGTGGTGTTCAACGACGCGACGCTGATTGAGATGGCCGAGCAGATGCCGCTCAGCGCGAGCGAGATGCTGAGCGTCAACGGCGTCGGCACGCGCAAGCTGGAGCGCTTCGGGAAAGAGTTTATGGCGCTCATCCGCTCTCACGCCGACGGTGATGACGAGGAGTAGTCAGCCGGGCGAAAAAGTGCCAGGATGGTGACTCACTACATTATTTCCCCGCGAGCTAATTATGTTAATGCTATTTCTCACCGTGGCATTGGTGCACATCGTTGCGCTGATGAGCCCAGGCCCTGACTTTTTCTTCGTGTCGCAAACCGCCGTCAGCCGCTCCCGCAAAGAAGCGATGATGGGCGTGCTCGGTATTACCATGGGCGTCATGGTCTGGGCGGCAGTCGCGCTGCTCGGTCTGAACCTGATCCTGGCGAAAATGGCCTGGCTGCATAACATCATTATGGTCGGCGGTGGGCTGTACCTCTGCTGGATGGGCTACCAGATGCTGCGCGGGGCGCTGAAGAAAGAAGAGAAAAAGCCGGAAGAGCCAAAGGTGGAGCTGGCAACGGGCGGACGCAGCTTTGTGAAAGGGCTGCTGACCAACCTGGCGAACCCGAAAGCGATTATCTATTTCGGCTCCGTGTTCTCGCTGTTTGTCGGCGATAGCGTCGGCGCGGGCGCGCGCTGGGGTATCTTCCTGCTGATCGTCGTTGAAACCTTTGCCTGGTTCACCATCGTGGCCAGCCTGTTCGCTTTACCGGCAATGCGCCGTGGCTACCAGCGCATTGCGAAGTGGATTGACGGCTTCGCCGGCGCGCTGTTCGCCGGCTTCGGCATTCATCTCATCATCTCTCGCTAAGCATGACGCGCTGACGCAAGCAGCGCGCCAACCAGCATAAACAGCGAACCAAAGACTTTATTCAGGGCCTTCATCTGCTTAGGCCCTTTGATCCACGCCGCAATTCGCTGCGCCAGCGTCGCATAGCCAATCATCACGATGATATCGACAATAATGGTGGTCGCTCCCAGCACCACGTACTGCATCACCTGCGGCTGGTGCGGCACGATAAACTGTGGGAACAGCGCGGCGAGGAAAACGATGCTCTTCGGGTTGGTCAGGTTGACGAAGACCGCGCGCTTAAACAGATGGCCTCGGTTTTGCGTCTGAGCGAGCGTATTGAGGTTGATGGAGCCTGCCGCGCGCCACTGCTGGATGCCGAGCCAGATCAGATATGCCGCACCGGCCCATTTCAGCACTTCAAACGCCAGCACCGAGCGCGAGAACAGGGTCCCCAGACCAATTCCGACCAGCACGATATGAATGCCCAGCCCGGTCTGCAAACCGGCGATGGATGCCGCCGCACCGCGATAGCCGTGATTGATGGAGGTAGTCATGGTGTTAATGGCACCCGAGCCCGGTGAAAGGCTGAGAATAATGGATGTCAGCAGGTAGGCGAACCACCATTCGAAGGTCATTTGAAACTCCCGAACCGTCTATTTTTATGCCACAATACGCTATTATTGCGTCATTTTGTGACCAGTGACGAAAAAAACGATATTCCCTGGATTACGTGAGTGGAAACCCAATGTTTCAGCAGAAAAAGGACTGGGAAACACGAGAAAACGCTTTTGCTGCTTTCTCTATGGGGCCGCTGACCGATTTCTGGCGGCAGCGTGAGGAAGATGAGTTTACGGGCGTCGGGGGCATCCCGGTGCGCTTCGTTCGTTTCCGCAATGAAAAAAATGACCGTGTGATTGTCGTCTGCCCCGGACGCATCGAAAGCTACGTTAAATATGCCGAACTGGCTTACGACCTGGTCCATATGGGGTTCGACGTGCTGATCATCGACCACCGCGGACAGGGGTTGTCCGGTCGTATGCTGCCGGATACGCACCGTGGGCACGTGGATAACTTCAGCGATTACGTCGACGATTTTGCAGCGTTCTGGCAGCAGGAAGTGCAGCCTGGCCCCTGGCGCAAGCGGTATATCCTTGCGCACTCCATGGGCGGTGCCATTTCGACGCTGTTTTTGCAGCGGTATGAGCACCAGTGCGACGCCATTGCGCTCACCGCACCGATGTACGGTATTGTCATTCGTTTTCCCGATTGGATGGTGCGCCATCTTCTCGACTGGGCTGAGGGCCATCAGCGCATTCGTGAAGGCTATGCCATCGGTACCGGACGCTGGCGCGCATTGCCGTTCGCCATCAACGTTCTGACCCACAGTCGGCAGCGCTATCGCCGCAACCTGCGCTTTTATGCCGATGAACCGCGCTTGCGCGTTGGCGGCCCGACCTGGCACTGGGTGCGGGAAGGTATTCATGCCGGTGAGCAGGTGCTGGCGGGCGTAGGCGATGATGACACGCCGACGCTTCTGATTCAGGCGGAGGAAGAGCGTGTGGTGGATAACCGCATGCATGACCGCTATTGTGAACTGCGCGCTGCCGCCGGTCACCCTTGTGAAGGGGGAAAACCGCTGGTCATCAACGGCGCGTACCATGAGATCCTTTTTGAAAAGGACGCTATGCGCTCAGTCGCGCTTAACGCCATTGTTGAATTTTTCAACAGGCATAATTGATATTCACCAGAGGTTAAATTTCCCTATGTACCAGGTTGTTGCATCTGACTTAGATGGCACGCTGCTTTCCCCCGACCACACCCTCTCGCCTTACGCGAAAGAGACCTTAAAACTCCTGACTGCCCGTGGCGTGAACTTCGTGTTTGCCACCGGTCGCCACCACGTGGACGTGGGGCAGATCCGCGATAATCTGGAAATCAAATCGTACATGATCACCTCCAACGGTGCGCGCGTGCACGACACGGATGGTAACCTGATTTTTACCCACAATCTGGACCGCGATATTGCCGCCGATCTGTTCGGCGTGGTGCACAATAACCCGGAGATCGTCACCAACGTTTATCGCGATGACGAGTGGTTTATGAACCGCCACCGCCCGGATGAGATGCGCTTTTTCAAGGAAGCCGTATTCCAGTACTCACTGTACGAGCCTGGCCTGCTGGAGCCGGAAGGGATCAGTAAGGTGTTCTTCACCTGCGAAAGCCATGAAGCGCTGCTGCCGCTGGAGCAGGCGATCAACGCTCGCTGGGGCGACCGCGTTAACGTGAGCTTCTCCACGCTGACCTGTCTGGAAGTGATGGCCGGTGGCGTCTCCAAAGGTCACGCGCTGGAAGCGGTGGCTAAACGTCTGGGCTTTGAGCTGAAAGACTGCATCGCGTTTGGAGACGGCATGAACGACGCTGAGATGCTCTCCATGGCGGGCAAAGGCTGCATCATGGAGAACGCGCACCAGCGTCTGAAAGACCTGCACCCGGAGCTGGAAGTGATCGGCACTAACGGCGATAACGCTGTGCCTAAGTACCTGCGCAAACTGTTCCTTGAATAATCTTCATTTGATTATTTATTGTTCAGTTGTCAACTAAAGAGTTCGCTACAATGCCTGTCCTTCTTTCTGAGAGACAAGCATTGTGGCGCTACTCATTATCACCACTATCCTGTGGGCCTTCTCCTTTAGCCTGATTGGCGAATACCTTGCCGGTTCGGTCGACAGCTACTTCTCGGTGCTGATGCGCGTGGGGCTGGCGGCGCTGGTGTTCCTGCCGTTTCTGCGCGCGCGCGGACAATCGCTGAAAACGATACTGCTGTATATGCTGGTGGGCGCGATGCAGCTCGGCATCATGTACCTGTTCAGCTTCCGGGCTTACGTTTATCTGTCTGTCTCGGAATTCCTGTTGTTCACCGTGCTCACGCCGCTCTACATCACCCTGATCTACGACCTGCTCAGCAAGCGTCGTCTGCGCTGGGGATATCTTTTAAGTGCGGCGCTGGCGGTGCTTGGGGCGGCGATTATTCGCTATGACAAGGTAAGCGATCACTTCTGGACAGGGCTGATGTTCGTCCAGCTCGCCAATATCAGCTTCGCCATCGGCATGGTGGGATACAAACGGCTGATGGAGACCCGCCCGATGCCGCAGCACAACGCGTTCGCCTGGTTCTATATGGGGGCCGCGATTGTCGCGGTAGCGGCGTGGTTTATGCTCGGCAACCCGCAAAAACTGCCGACTACCACCGTGCAGTGGAGCGTTCTGGTCTGGCTGGGCGTGGTGGCTTCCGGGCTGGGATACTTCATGTGGAACTACGGCGCTACGCAGGTAGACGCCGGTACGCTGGGGATCATGAATAACGTGCATGTCCCGGCAGGGCTGCTGGTCAATCTCGCCATCTGGCAGCAACAGCCGCACTGGCCGAGTTTCCTTATTGGGGGAGCGGTGATCCTGGCTTCGCTGTGGGTACATCGCCGTTGGGTCGCTCCGCGCTCCGCACAAACGGAAGATGGTCGCACGCGTGGTTCCGCGCTGAGCGAATAAACGCTTCCGTAATCGGCTGACGCTGCTCGCCATCGCGCACGGCGGCGTACAGCCTGCTCCACAGTCCTTCACCCAGGGTTTTGGTCACCACCAGACCCTGGCGTTCAAAACTCTCCACCACCCAGTGCGGCAATGCCGCGATGCCCATTCTGGCCGCCACCATCTGTATCAACAGCAACGTGTTATCCACGCTTTTCAGCTGTGGGCTAATCCCAGCGGGCTGCAGGAAGTGACGCCAGATATCCAGGCGACTGCGCTGCACGGGATAAATCAGCAGCGTTTCTGTCGCAAGATCTTCCGGCGTGATGCGCGTTTTACTGGCCAGCGGATGGTCCGGGGCCAGCACCAGGCGCACTTCATAATCAAACATCGGCGAATAGTGCAGGCCGCTGCGCGGCAGAATATCTGACGTCATCACCAGATCCAGCTCGCCCTGCTGAAGCGACGGCTGCGGGTCAAAGGTCACGCCGGATGTAAAGTCCATCTCCACCTGCGGCCACTTCTGGCGGAAGTTCTCAAGCGCGGGGGTCAGCCACTGAATACAGCTATGGCACTCAATGGCAATACGCAGTTTGGTTTGCTGCGGCTCGTTGCAGGACTGCAGCGCGCTGGCGATCTGCGGCAGTACCTGATTTGCCAGTTGCAGCAGAATTTCACCCTGCGGCGTAAAGCGCAAAGGCTGGCTCTTACGCACAAAAAGACGAAAGCCGAGGCGTTGTTCCAGATCGCTGAACTGGTGAGAAAGGGCAGACTGGGTCTGGTGCAGCGTGGCCGCCGCTGCCGCAAGAGAACCGCAGTTCCGCAACGCTTGTAGCGTTTTCAGGTGTTTAATCTCGATCATGAAAGTCCTTCACTTCGGCATGAACATTTTGCGCTTGAGGAATATACAGTACCTGCCAATTATAGATGTGTAAACATCTGGACGTCTAAATAACAAATTTCACAAGGGGCATAACATGACAATCCGCAATCACACTCTCGGTTTTCCTCGCGTTGGCCTGCGCCGCGAACTGAAAAAAGCGCAAGAAAGCTACTGGGCGGGTAACACCACCCGTGAAGAACTGCTGACGGTGGGACGCGAGCTGCGCGCCCGTCACTGGGAGCAGCAAAAACAGGCGGGCATTGACCTGCTGCCGGTGGGCGATTTCGCCTGGTACGACCATGTTCTGACGACCAGCCTGCTGCTTGGCAACGTGCCGGCTCGTCATCAGAACAAAGATGGATCGGTAGATATTGATACCCTGTTCCGCATCGGCCGTGGCCGTGCACCAACGGGGGAGCCAGCGGCAGCGGCGGAAATGACCAAGTGGTTCAACACCAACTATCACTATATGGTGCCGGAGTTCGTGAAAGGTCAGCAGTTCAGGCTGACCTGGACGCAGCTGCTGGATGAAGTGGACGAAGCGCTGGCGCTGGGTCATCAGGTGAAGCCCGTATTGCTGGGACCAGTCACCTACCTGTGGCTGGGTAAAGTAAAAGGCGAACAGTTTGACCGCCTCAGCCTGCTTAACGATATTCTGCCGGTCTACAAACAGGTTCTGATTGAGCTGGGCAAGCGCGGCATTCAGTGGGTGCAAATCGACGAACCCGCGCTGGTGCTCGAGCTGCCGCAGGAGTGGCTTGATGCCTTCAAACCGGCGTATGACGCGCTCACAGGGCAGGTGAAGCTGCTGCTCACTACCTATTTCGAAGGCGTGACGCCAAACCTGAAGACCATTACCGCGCTGCCGGTCCAGGGCCTGCATGTTGACCTCGTTCACGGTAAAGACGATGTCGCGGAGCTGCACAAGCGCCTGCCAGCGGACTGGCTGCTTTCTGCCGGGCTGGTTAACGGTCGCAACGTCTGGCGTGCTGATCTGACCGAGAAATATGTACAAATCAAAGATATTGTCGGCAAACGTGAGCTGTGGGTGGCATCCTCTTGCTCGCTGCTGCACAGCCCAATCGATCTCAGCGTGGAGACCCGTCTCGACCCTGAAGTGAAAAGCTGGTTTGCCTTCGCCCTGCAAAAATGCGAAGAGCTGACGCTGCTGCGCGACGCGCTGAACAGCGGCGAGACGGCGGCGATTACCGAATGGAGCGCACCGATCCAGGCGCGTCGTCACTCGGCCCGTGTGCACAACCCGGCGGTGGAAAAACGCCTGGCGGCCATCACTGCGCAGGACAGCCAGCGCCAGAGCCCGTATGAAGTTCGCGCCGAAGCGCAGCGTGCCCGTTTCAACCTGCCTGCGTGGCCGACCACCACAATTGGTTCTTTCCCGCAAACCACTGAAATCCGCGGCCTGCGTCTGGACTTCAGGAAGGGCAACCTGGATGCGAACAACTACCGCACCGGTATCGCTGAGCACATTAAGCAGGCAATTATCGAGCAGGAGCGTTTAGGTCTGGACGTGCTGGTGCACGGTGAGGCCGAGCGTAACGACATGGTCGAATACTTCGGTGAGCACCTGGACGGCTTCGTCTTTACCCAGAACGGCTGGGTGCAGAGCTATGGCTCCCGCTGCGTGAAGCCGCCAGTGGTCATCGGCGACGTCAGCCGCCCGGAAGCGATCACCGTGGAGTGGGCGAAGTATGCCCAGTCCCTGACCGATAAGCCGGTGAAAGGGATGCTCACCGGTCCGGTAACCATTCTCTGCTGGTCCTTCCCGCGCGAAGACGTGACCCGTGAGACCATCGCGAAGCAAATCGCGTTGGCGCTGCGTGATGAAGTGGCAGATCTGGAAGCTGCAGGCATTGGCATCATCCAGATTGACGAACCGGCGCTGCGCGAAGGTCTGCCGCTGCGTCGCAGCGACTGGGATGCTTACCTGCAGTGGGGCGTGGAAGCGTTCCGCATCAACGCCGCGGTGGCGAAGGACGACACCCAGATCCACACCCACATGTGCTATTGCGAATTTAACGACATCATGGATTCGATTGCCGCGCTGGACGCCGACGTGATCACCATCGAGACCTCGCGTTCAGACATGGAGCTGCTGGAGTCGTTTGAAGAGTTCGACTACCCGAACGAAATCGGACCTGGCGTGTACGACATTCACTCCCCGAACGTGCCGAGCGTGGAGTGGATTGAAGCCCTGCTGAAAAAAGCCGCCCAGCGGATCCCGGCGGAACGTCTGTGGGTGAACCCGGACTGCGGACTGAAAACCCGCGGCTGGCCGGAGACGCGCGCGGCGCTGGCGAACATGGTGAAGGCGGCGCAGAACTTGCGTCAGGCTTGATGAAGCGTAGGCCCGGTAAGGCGTTGCCGCCACCGGGCTTTTTTGCTTTTATACTTTTTTCCCGCCGTACTGGCTAAACCATGCCAGCATCCTCTGCCAGCCATCTTTGGCTGATTCTGCGTGATAGCTCGGGCGATAATCGGCATTAAACGCGTGTCCGGCATCCGGGTACACTACAATCTCCGCCTTCGCGTTCGCCGCGCGTAGCGCATGACGCATGGTCTCGACGGTATCAAGCGGAATGCCTGTATCCTGACCACCATAAAGCCCTAGCACCGGTGCATTCAAATCCGTTGCGATATCAACAGGCTGCTTCGGTGAGTTCAGCGTTTTTTCGCCCACCAGTTTGCCGTACCAGGCGACGGCCGCTTTCAACTGCGGGTTATGCGCGGCATACAGCCAGCTAATGCGTCCGCCCCAGCAGAAGCCGGTCACCAGCAGACGATGTGCATCGCCCCCGTTGCGCGCGGCCCAGCTGGCAACGTGATCAAGGTCAGCCAGCACCTGGGCATCCGGAACTTTGCTCACCAGATTGTTGAACAATGTAGGGATATCGCTGTAATCGTTCGGATCGCCCTGACGGAAATAGAGCTCTGGCGCAATGGCCAGGTACCCTTCCTGCGCCAGGCGGCGGCAGAGGTCACGAATATGCTCGTGAACGCCAAAAATTTCCTGAACCACAATCACGATCGGCAGCGGGCCGTCTGCCGATTTTGGCCGCGCGTGATAAGCAGGCATATTCTCCCCCTGCGAGGGAATGGAGGTCTCGCCCGCAGTAATGGCTTCTTCTGAGGTTGAGACGATGGTTGAAGCATGCGGAGCCGCAGCAGGTGCAAAACCGGTTTTTTCAGTCATGGCATTCTCCGTACCAATGAGTTAGCGCAAAGGTAAATATAGTCACCAGGTTAACAACCCACAGTGCCTTATACGGTCTATCTTTTGTGCAGCACCTGTCGATATAACTTGTTAATGTGATGTAAGTCACTATTTAATGGAAATTAACTGCAACCATTTTCATTCATGGTGAGGTATGTCACGAAATTCTGCGTAGTGCTTCTGTAAAGTACCGTTTTACTTCTTCTGACTAACCGACCCACAGAGGAGTCACCCTATGTCTAAGTCTGATGTTTTTCATCTCGGCCTCACTAAAAACGATTTACAAGGGGCTACGCTCGCTATCGTCCCTGGCGATCCTGAGCGTGTGGAAAAGATCGCCGCGCTGATGGATAAGCCGGTTAAGCTGGCAGCCCATCGTGAATTCACCACCTGGCGCGCAGAGCTGGATGGCAAAGCGGTGATCGTGTGCTCTACCGGTATCGGTGGCCCGTCTACGTCTATTGCGGTGGAAGAGCTGGCGCAGCTGGGCATTCGTACTTTCCTGCGTATCGGCACCACCGGCGCTATTCAGCCGCACATCAACGTGGGCGACGTGCTGGTTACGACCGCATCTGTACGTCTGGACGGCGCAAGCCTGCACTTTGCACCAATGGAATTCCCGGCAGTAGCCGATTTCGAATGTACCACCGCGCTGGTTGAGGCCGCGAAATCCGTGGGCGCGACCACTCACGTGGGCGTCACCGCCTCTTCCGATACCTTCTACCCGGGCCAGGAGCGTTACGACACCTTCTCAGGCCGCGTGGTGAGCCGTTTCAAAGGCTCTATGGAAGAGTGGCAGTCCATGGGCGTGATGAACTACGAAATGGAATCTGCAACGCTGTTGACCATGTGCGCAAGCCAGGGTCTGCGTGCCGGTATGGTGGCGGGCGTGATCGTCAACCGTACCCAGCAGGAGATCCCGAACGCCGAAACCATGAAGCAGACCGAAAGTCATGCGGTGAAAATCGTGGTGGAAGCGGCCCGTCGCCTCATCTAATCCTCTCTTCAGAGACACAAGGCCGACATGTTCGGCCTTTATTTTTTGCGTTGCGCCTCGCAGGAAAACCCTTTCAAACTGGACGTTCATACAGCACAATTCTATTTTGTGCGGGTAATACGTTGATGCAGGGGGCATTGTGGATATCTCAATCCTGATTTATGCGGTGGTTGCGCTGGTGAGCGTGGCGGTAGGCTGGCTGATTTCCAGCTACCAGCATGCGCAGATGAAAGCCGAGCAGCTGGCAGAACGTGAAGAGATCGTCTCGGAGCTAAGCGCCACAAAACAACAGCTTGCTCAAGGCTCGCACTGGCGTGACGAGTGCGAGCTGCTCAATAATGAACTGCGTAACCTGCGCGACATCAACACTTCGCTGGAGGCCGATCTCCGCGAAGTGACCACCCGTCTTGAATCCACCCAACTGCATGCGGAAGACAAAATCCGCCAGATGATCAACAGCGAGCAGCGCCTCAGCGAACAGTTTGAGAACCTCGCCAACCGAATTTTTGAGCACAGCAACCGCCGCGTTGACGAACAGAACCGACAGAGCCTGAATAGCCTGCTGACGCCGCTGCGTGAACAACTGGACGGGTTTCGCCGTCAGGTGCAGGACAGCTTTGGCCAGGAGGCGCGCGAGCGGCACACCCTGGCGCATGAAATCCGTAATCTCCAGCAGCTGAATGCCCAGATGGCGCAGGAGGCGGTGAACCTGACGCGCGCGCTCAAAGGCGATAACAAAACGCAGGGAAACTGGGGGGAAGTGGTGCTGACGCGCGTGCTTGAAGCGTCTGGCCTGCGCGAAGGGTATGAATACGAAACCCAGGTCAGCATCGAGAACGATGCCCGCTCGCGTATGCAGCCGGATGTCATCGTACGTCTGCCGCAGGGTAAAGATGTGGTGATTGACGCCAAAATGACGCTGGTGGCCTACGAGCGCTATTTCAACGCGGAAGATGACTACACCCGCGAGTCGGCGCTGCAGGAACACATCGCCTCCGTGCGTAACCATATTCGTCTTCTGGGCAGAAAGGATTATCAGCAGCTGCCGGGCCTGCGTTCGCTGGACTATGTGCTGATGTTTATCCCGGTAGAGCCCGCCTTCCTGCTGGCGCTCGACAGGCAGCCTGAACTGATCACCGAAGCGTTGAAAAATAACATTATGCTGGTCAGCCCTACCACGCTGCTGGTGGCCTTGCGGACCATTGCTAATCTGTGGCGGTACGAGCATCAAAGCCGTAACGCGCAACATATTGCCGATCGCGCCAGCAAGCTTTACGACAAAATGCGCCTGTTTGTGGACGATATGTCCTCGGTCGGGCAAAGCCTGGATCGTGCGCAGGATAACTACCGGCAGGCGATGAAAAAGCTCTCCTCCGGGCGTGGCAACCTGCTGGCGCAAGCCGAAGCGTTTCGCAGCCTGGGGGTGGAAGTGAAACGCGAGATTAATCCGGAATTGGTTGAACAGGCGACGTCGCAGGACGAAGAGTTCCGCCTGCGTGAAGGCGCAGATGAACAAAATACACACAGTGAAGACAACGATTTAGCGGCGAATTTATCGCCAGAAGAGCAGCCGACGCGTTTCTTTCGCGGTGGTTGAATCGTAGGGCAAACGCGCCCAATCTGTTACACTTCACGAACATTTTACTGATAAGCAGGCTCTGAGATGGTTGACGATTCACAAGACACGACGCACTTTGGCTTTCAGACTGTTGCCAAAGCGCAGAAAGCTGACATGGTGGCCCACGTATTTCATTCCGTGGCGGCGAAGTACGATGTGATGAATGACTTGATGTCCTTCGGCATTCATCGCTTGTGGAAGCGCTTTACTATTGACTGCAGCGGTGTGCGTCGTGGACAAACAGTTCTCGATCTGGCTGGCGGAACGGGCGATCTGACGGCGAAATTCTCCCGTCTGGTGGGTGAAACCGGCCGCGTCGTGCTGGCAGATATCAACGACTCAATGCTGAAAATGGGACGCGAGAAGCTGCGTAACATCGGCGTTGTGGGTAACGTGGAATATGTGCAGGCAAACGCGGAAGCGCTGCCGTTCCCGGATAACACCTTTGACTGCATCACCATCTCTTTTGGTCTGCGTAACGTCACCGACAAAGACAAAGCGCTGCGCTCCATGTACCGCGTGCTGAAGCCGGGTGGACGTCTGCTGGTGCTTGAATTCTCCAAACCGATTATCGAGCCGCTGAGCAAAGCCTACGACGCCTACTCCTTCCACGTTCTGCCGCGTATTGGTGAGCTGGTAGCGAACGATGCAGAGAGCTATCGCTACCTGGCCGAATCCATCCGTATGCACCCGGATCAGGATACCCTGAAAGCGATGATGCAGGACGCGGGTTTTGAAAACGTTGAGTATTTCAACATGACGGCGGGTGTCGTCGCGCTACACCGCGGTTACAAGTTCTGAGTGGAGGTGTCCCGTGCCCTTTAAACCCTTAGTCACCGCAGGCATTGAGAATGTACTGAATGCCTTTCTGTATCGCGCTCCGGCGCTGAAGGCTGCACGTCAGCGGCTGAACGGAAAGGTACTGCGTATCGTTTTAAAAGAGTTCTCGACGCCGCTTGTGCTGGTCTTCAGCGAGCGCCAGCTTGACGTTCTGGGTGAATGGGAGGGCGAGGCAGATTGCTCGGTCATCACTCATATGAGCGTGCTGCCAAAACTGCGTGACCGTCAGCAACTGACGGCGCTTATCCGCAGCGGTGAACTCGAAGTTGAAGGCGACATTCAGGTCGTGCAGAACTTCGTGGCGCTTAGCGATCTGGCTGAGTTTGACCCAGCAGAACTGCTTGCGCCTTTTATTGGCGACATCGCCGCCGAAGGGATCGGAAAAGCGATTCATGGCGGTACGGCGTTCCTGCGCAAAAACCTGCAACGGCAGCAGCGCTATGCCGCAGAGGTCATCACCGAAGAGTGGCGCATGGCCCCCGGGCCGCTGGAAGTGGCATGGTTTGCAGAAGAGACCGCTGCTGTTGAACGCGCGGTTGATGCGTTAACCAAACGCCTGGAAAAACTGGAGGGCAAATGACGCCTGGTGAAATTCGGCGCCTCTATTTTATCGTTCGCACCTTTTTGAGCTACGGGCTCGACGAGCTTATCCCCAGAATGCGTATCACGCTGCCGCTTCGTATCTGGCGGCGCACGCTGTTCTGGATGCCAAATCGCCACAAAGATCAGGTTTTAGGCGAACGCTTGCGTCTTGCGCTGCAGGAGCTGGGCCCGGTATGGATCAAGTTTGGGCAGATGCTTTCTACCCGCCGCGATCTCTTCCCGCCGCAAATTGCCGATGAACTGGCGATGCTGCAGGATCGCGTTGCCCCGTTCGACGGGGTGAGAGCGAAGAAGCAGATCGAAGAAGCGATGGGCAACATTCCTGTTGAAACCTGGTTTGATGATTTCGACATTCAGCCGCTCGCATCGGCTTCCATTGCCCAGGTACATACGGCTCGCCTGAAAGAAAACGGCAAAGAAGTGGTTATCAAGGTTATTCGTCCGGATATCCTGCCGATCATCAAAGCCGATATGAAGCTGATCTACAGGTTGGCCCGTTGGGTACCGCGTTTGTTACCGGATGGCCGCCGACTGCGCCCGATGGAAGTGGTGCGGGAGTATGAAAAAACGCTGATTGACGAGCTTAACCTGCTGCGTGAATCGGCGAACGCCATTCAGCTGCGTCGTAACTTTGAAGACAGCCCAATGCTGTATGTTCCTGAAGTCTATTCTGACTATTGCAGCCAGAACATGATGGTCATGGAGCGTATTTACGGTATTCCGGTCTCGGATGTTGTTGCGCTGGAAAAGCAGGGCACCAACATGAAGCTGCTGGCCGAGCGTGGTGTGCAGGTCTTCTTTACCCAGGTCTTCCGCGACAGCTTTTTCCATGCGGACATGCACCCGGGCAACATCTTCGTGAGCTACGAACACCCGGAGGATCCGAAGTACATCGGGATCGACTGCGGCATTGTTGGCTCGCTGAACAAAGAAGATAAGCGCTATCTCGCAGAGAACTTCATCGCGTTCTTCAACCGCGACTACCGCAAGGTGGCCGAGCTGCACGTGGATTCTGGCTGGGTTCCACCAGACACCAATGTCGAAGAGTTTGAGTTTGCGATCCGCACGGTATGCGAACCGATTTTCGAAAAACCGCTATCGGAGATCTCCTTCGGTCACGTTTTGCTGAACCTGTTCAATACCGCGCGTCGCTTCAATATGGAAGTGCAGCCACAATTAGTTTTACTTCAGAAAACATTACTTTACGTTGAAGGCGTAGGTCGCCAGCTCTATCCTCAGTTAGACTTATGGAAAACGGCGAAACCTTTCCTTGAATCCTGGATCAAAGATCAGGTTGGCATTCCAGCGCTGGTACGCTCCCTTAAGGAGAAAGGCCCGTTCTGGATTGAAAAAATGCCTGAAATTCCTGAACTGGTTTACGACAGTTTGCGTCAGAGCAAGAACCTTCAGCACAGCATGGATAAAATCGCGCACGAGCTTCAGTCCAGCCGCGTGCGCCAGGGGCAGTCACGCTACCTCTTTGGCATTGGCGCGACGTTGCTGCTGAGCGGTACGCTGCTGCTCATCAATCGCCCTGACTGGGAGATGATGCCCGCCTGGCTCATGGCTGGCGGCGTTGTTGTCTGGCTCGCTGGCTGGAGAAAAACGCGCTGATTTTGCGTCGCTATCACCAGGTTGCATACGTATAATGCAACCTGACTCATTAAGCATCTATCACTGAGGAATACGTATGGGTGGTATCAGTATCTGGCAATTGTTAATCATTGCCGTCATCGTCGTACTGCTGTTTGGTACGAAGAAACTCGGTTCTATCGGTTCCGACCTTGGTGCATCTATCAAAGGCTTTAAGAAGGCCATGGGTGATGATGAAAGTAAGCAGGATAAAACCAGCCAGGACGCTGACTTTACTGCTAAATCCATCGCTGATAAGCAAGATGAAGCCAAAAAGGAAGACGCTAAACGCCACGATAAAGAGCAGGTGTAATTCGTGTTCGACATTGGTTTTAGTGAGCTGCTGCTGGTCTTTGTGATTGGTTTGATTGTGCTGGGGCCGCAGCGTCTTCCTGTTGCGGTCAAAACCGTGGTGGGTTGGGTGCGTGCGCTTCGCTCGCTGGCAACCACCGTGCAAAACGAGCTGGCGCAGGAGCTTAAGCTCCAGGAATTTCAGGACAGCCTGAAAAAAGTTGAGAAGGCGAGCATGGAAAACCTGACGCCCGAGCTGAAAGCATCAATGGATGAGTTGCGCGAAGCGGCTGAATCTATGAAGCGTTCATACAGCATCAACGATCCTGAAAAGGCGAGTGATGAAGCTAACACCATCCATAACCCGGTGGTGAAGGGCAGCGAAGAGCAGCGTGAGGGCGTAACGCCGTCCAGCGCGGAGCATCAGGCTGCCGCACCAGAACAGACGCCGCAGGAACCTGAAGTGATAAAACAGGCGCAGTCGGTCGAGCCAGTGTTAAAAGCGGCTGAAGCAAAGCCTGCTGCGTCCGTTTCCGAATCATCCCCTTCCTCGAGTGATAAAGCGTAAACATGGCAGTAGATGATACTCAACCGCTCATTACGCACCTCATTGAGCTGCGCAAGCGCCTGTTAAACTGCATTATTGCGGTTCTCCTTATATTCCTGTGCCTGGTCTATTTTGCCAACGATATCTATCAGGTGGTCTCTGCACCACTGATTAAACAGATGCCGCTGGGCGCGACGATGATCGCAACGGACGTGGCTTCACCGTTTTTCACCCCGATCAAGCTGACCTTCTGGGTATCCTTGATTGCGTCTGCGCCGGTCATTTTGTACCAGGTCTGGGCCTTCGTCGCGCCGGCGCTGTACAAGCACGAGCGTAAACTGGTGATCCCTCTGCTGGTCTCCAGCTCGCTGCTGTTCTATATCGGCATGGCGTTCGCTTACTTCGTTGTCTTCCCTCTGGCCTTTGGCTTCCTGACGCATACCGCGCCGGAAGGGGTTCAGGTGTCGACAGACATCGCCAGCTATCTCAGCTTCGTCATGGCGCTGTTCATGGCGTTTGGTGTGGCGTTCGAAGTACCGGTGGCGATTGTCCTGCTGTGCTGGATGGGCGTGACAACGCCTGACGATCTCCGCAAGAAGCGTCCGTATATCCTCGTAGGCGCATTTGTGGTGGGCATGCTGCTGACGCCACCGGATGTCTTCTCGCAAACCTTACTGGCGATACCGATGTATTGTTTGTTTGAGGTCGGCGTGTTCTTCTCGCGCTTCTATGTGGGCAAACGACGTCCGCCGGAAGATGAAGAAGACGGGTCTGAAAAGACCACTGAAGAATAACACCAGCCGCCCGTCAGGGCGGTTGTCATATGGAGAGGGGCATGTTTGATATTGGGCTTAACCTGACCAGCTCGCAGTTCGCGAAAGACCGGGATGAGGTCGTCGCCCGTGCTTTTGCCGCCGGGGTGAAAGGGCTGTTGCTGACGGGAACCAACCTTCATGAAAGTGAGCAGGCGCAGTTGCTGGCACAACGCTACGAACGCTGCTGGTCAACCGCAGGCGTCCACCCTCATGACAGTAGCCAATGGACGCAACACAGCGCTGAAACGCTCCACGTGCTGGCGAAAATGCCACAGGTGGTCGCCATCGGCGAGTGCGGTCTTGATTTTAATCGCAATTTTTCCACGCCGGAAGACCAGGAAAAAGCATTCACCGCACAATTGGCGCTGGCCGCAGAGCTAGAAATGCCGGTGTTCATGCATTGCCGCGAGGCGCATGAGCGTTTCCTCACTCTTCTGGAACCGTGGCTGGATAAACTGCCTGGTGCAGTGTTGCACTGCTTTACCGGATCGCATCAGGACGCGCTGGATTGCCTGAATCGAGGACTTTATCTGGGCATTACCGGTTGGGTTTGCGATGAGCGTCGCGGGCTGGAACTGCGTGAATTGTTGCCGGCGATCCCGGCCGAACGCCTGCTGCTGGAAACCGATGCCCCTTATTTGCTGCCACGCGACATGAAACCTAAACCGGCATCGCGGCGTAACGAACCGGCGTATCTAGGGCACATCGTTGAGAGTGTGGCGCACTGGCGCGGAGAAGATCCACACTGGCTGGCCGCGCAGACGGATGACAACGTGCGCCGCCTGTTTCGAATTGCGTTTTAAAGCTTACGGAAGTCGGTGTTTTTCACGCTCTGCAGCACCTGTTTATTCAACAGGTTAAGCAGCAACATAGAGCGCGCTTCGCCATCAGGTTCAGAGAATATGGCCTGCAGGCCTTCAAAGGCACCTTCTGTAATCACCACGCTATCGCCCGCATAAGGGGTTTCCGGGTCGGTAATCCCTTCGGGTTGTTGATAAATCGAAAGCTGATGAATGACGGTTGAGGGAACCGTCGCGGGGCTGGTGCCAAAACGGACAAAGTGACTGACACCGCGCGTGGCGCTGATTGTCGTGGTGTGGATCACTTCCGGGTCGAATTCGACGAACAGATAGTTCGGGAAGAGAGGCTCGCTGACCATCGTGCGTTTCCCGCGCTGCATTTTTTCAAGCGTGATCACGGGCGTCAGGCAATTCACCGACTGACGTTCAAGATGTTCCTGCGCGCGCTGAAGTTGCCCGCGTTTGCAATACAGTAAATACCAGGCCTGCATAATCACTCTTTCCCTTAGTTCGGGGCGCAAGCATATCAAAACCCTGGCCGGATCGCTAAGTTGATTATAATGGGCGAAAGTGGAGTAAGTCGCGGAAGTTCACGCTAATTTAACAAAATTACAGCATCACGTAGGCTTACGCCGTATAATGAAGCGCTTACAGAGAGGCCATGACTAACTGCATGAAATACCACGATCTACGCGACTTCCTGACGCTGCTGGAAAAGCAGGGCGAACTTAAACGGATTACGCTTCCTGTTGATCCTTATCTGGAAATGACAGAAATTGCTGACCGCACCCTGCGTGCCGGTGGGCCTGCGCTGCTGTTTGAAAATCCGAAAGGCTACGACATGCCGGTGCTGTGCAATCTGTTCGGCACGCCGCGCCGCGTGGCGCTGGGCATGGGGCAAGAGGATGTCACGGCGTTGCGAGAAGTGGGTAAACTGCTGGCGTTTTTGAAAGAGCCGGAGCCGCCGAAAGGTTTCCGCGATCTGTTCGACAAGCTGCCACAGTTCAAGCAGGTGCTGAACATGCCAACCAAACGCCTGCGCGGTGCGCCGTGCCAGCAAAAAGTGCTGGAAGGCGATGCGGTTGATCTGACAAAAATCCCGATTATGCAGTGCTGGCCTGAAGATGCTGCGCCGCTGATTACCTGGGGTCTGACCGTCACCCGTGGGCCGTACAAAGAGCGCCAAAACCTCGGTATCTACCGCCAGCAGCTGATTGGTAAAAATAAACTTATCATGCGCTGGCTGTCACATCGTGGCGGCGCGCTCGATTTTCAGGAGTGGTGCGCGGAACATCCCGGTGAACGATTCCCGGTTTCTGTTGCCCTGGGGGCCGATCCGGCAACGATTCTGGGCGCGGTTACGCCTGTTCCGGATACGCTGTCGGAGTATGCCTTTGCAGGGCTGCTGCGCGGCACTAAAACCGAAGTCGTAAAGTGTGTCTCCAATGACCTGGAAGTGCCAGCCAGTGCTGAAATCGTTCTGGAAGGCTACATCGAACAGGGTGAGTTTGCACCGGAAGGGCCTTACGGCGACCATACGGGTTATTACAATGAAATTGATAACTTCCCGGTGTTTACCGTCACGCACATTACCCAACGTGAAGATGCAATTTACCACTCAACCTATACCGGCCGTCCACCGGATGAGCCAGCGGTGCTGGGTGTGGCGCTGAACGAAGTCTTTGTGCCGATTCTGCAAAAACAGTTCCCGGAAATTGTTGATTTCTATCTGCCGCCGGAAGGGTGCTCGTATCGCCTGGCGGTAGTGACGATGAAGAAGCAGTATGCCGGTCACGCTAAACGCGTGATGATGGGCGTATGGTCTTTCCTGCGCCAGTTTATGTATACCAAGTTTGTTATCGTCTGCGATGATGACGTCAACGCCCGCGACTGGAATGACGTTATTTGGGCGATTACTACACGCATGGACCCCGCGCGTGATACGGTGTTAGTCGAAAACACGCCGATAGATTATCTGGACTTTGCCTCGCCGGTTTCCGGTCTTGGCTCAAAAATGGGACTGGATGCCACGAATAAATGGCCTGGCGAAACCGACCGTGAATGGGGTCGCCCGATCAAAAAAGATCCTGCCGTGACCGCGCGTATAGACGCGATCTGGGACGAACTGGCCATAATGAATAACGGTAAATCTGAAGCTGACCGTTAAGCCCTATAGACTTCCCGACAGAGAGAGCGAATGACAACCTTAAGCTGTAAAGTGACCTCGGTAGATGCCATTACCGACACCGTATATCGCGTCCGTTTAGTGCCAGAATCGGCATTCTCTTTCCGCGCTGGTCAGTACCTGATGGTCGTGATGGATGAGCGCGATAAACGTCCTTTCTCTATGGCGTCTACGCCAGCGGAGCAGGAATTTATTGAGCTTCATATTGGTGCGTCTGAGCTTAACCTTTACGCCATGGCTGTCATGGACCGCATCCTGAAAGAGCGTGAAATCGTGGTAGACATTCCACACGGTGAAGCCTGGCTGCGCGAAGATGAAGACCGTCCGCTTATCCTGATTGCTGGCGGTACGGGGTTCTCGTATGTTCGCTCTATTCTGTTGACCGCGCTGGCACGTAACCCGAACCGCGACATCACCATCTATTGGGGCGGCCGCGAAGAGAAACATCTGTACGACCTGTCCGAACTGGAAGCGCTGAGCGTGAATCACCCGAACCTGCGCGTTGAGCCGGTTGTTGAGCAGCCGGAAGAGGGCTGGCGCGGTCGTAGTGGTACGGTGCTAACGGCGGTCCTGCAGGATCATGGCACGCTCGCCGGGCACGATATCTACATTGCTGGCCGTTTTGAAATGGCGAAAATTGCCCGCGACCTGTTCTGTAATGAGCGCGACGCGCGGGAAGATCGCCTGTTTGGCGATGCGTTCGCGTTTATCTAAGTGTCTAACCCGCTTCGGCGGGTTCTTTGTCTCGGTGAGAATTGGCGATAATTTAACCTTGAAAAGGTTAATGCATTGCCGCTATCCTTAGCGCTGTTATTGTCCTCCCTCAGGAGCGCCCCCAAAAATGAACAAACACGACTGATGAATTTCTGTCCTTGCTAAACGCCACCGCGTCGGCAGGGGAGGTTTTTGATTTCATTCAGGAGTGCTTATGGCTCATTTTGTGCAGTCCCCTTCTTTTATTTTGCATCAGGTCACCTGTCAGTTTGCGACGGGCGATACCCTTTTCGGTCCGCTAAATCTTACACTCGATGCGTCGCCGTGCGCGCTGGTTGGCCGCAACGGCAGCGGTAAAACACGCCTGTTGCGTCTACTGGCAGGCATTGATGAACCTGAAAACGGCCATATTGAGCGTTTCGGTACCCATGCCTATGTGGCGCAGCAGCATGATATTTCCTCGCAGACCACGCTTGCGGAACTGCTCGGATATGACGCGATTTTCGCCGCCCGTAAGCGCATCGACAGCGGTGACTATCAGCCTGAGGATCTGGAAAAGCTCGACGGTAACTGGGATTTGGCGGAACGTCTGAGCGAAGCGTTTATGAACGCGCACCTCCCGCCGTTTGATCCCGATAAACCGGCCAGGGAACTCAGCGGCGGTGAGCGTATTCGCGCCCTGCTCTGCGGGGCATTGATTGCGGATGCGGATTACCTTCTGCTGGATGAACCCACGAACCATCTGGACAGACAGGGGCGTGAATGGTTTTACGACCAGCTTTTCCACCATCAGGGCGGCGTGCTGGTGGCTTCTCACGATCGTGAATTGCTGGCACAGGTGCCGCGTATTCTCGAGCTGAGCCCTTTTGGCCTGCGCAGCTTCGGTGGAAACTATGCTGATTATAAAACTCAGCGTGATACGGAACAGCAGGCTGCCCGCGCCGCGCTGGAGCACGCGGCCACTGAGCGCAAACGAATCCGCGCGCGGATGCATAAAGAGCACGACGACAGCCAGCGACGTTCGGCAAAAACGTTGCGTACGGTTGATAGCCTCAATATCGCCTCCTTTGAGCGGGTGAAATACAAAATGGCGGCAAAAGAGCGCATTGGCTCGTGGAAAAAACAGCACAGCGAACAGAATGACGCGTTAAACACCGCAGTAAACAACGCGCGCGAGCGGGTAGAAGACGATAACCCGGTCATCTTCACCCTGCCGGGCAGTCGCGTCGCGGAGGGGAAACAGGTACTGGTGCTGGAGGCGCTGGCGCTGCCACATGTGGATATTCCGCCGATAAGCTGGCGTATGGACGGGCCAATGCGTGTCGCACTCCGTGGGCCGAATGGCTGTGGTAAATCGACGCTCTTGAAAGTGATGTCCGGAGAGGAAGCACCTCTTTCAGGAACCTGCGCGGTATCGGTCACCTGCGCCTATCTCGATCAACACCTGTCGCAGTTCGATCTTTCGCAGTCGGTGATGACGCATCTTAATCTCAGCAACACGCCGCTTGAAGAAGGCACGTTGCGTACTCGCCTAGCGCAGCTTCAGCTTGGCGCAGATAAGGTCTCGCTCCCCCTGGCGGAACTGAGCGGCGGTGAACGCCTCAAAGCCGCGCTGGCCATTGTCTTATGGCGTGAAGCGGCCACGCAGCTTTTGCTCCTGGATGAGCCCACTAACCATTTGGATCTGGCCTCCGTTCAGGCCATTGAGGCTGCACTGGCGGAGTTCCCTGGCGCGCTGCTGGTGGTGTCGCATGATGAAACGTTTTTGAAGGGATTAACGCTGACGCATAACCTGGTGTGGAATGAGGCGGGATGGCATTGTGTAAGCCTATAAAACACAAGCCCCCGCAAGGGCGGGGGCGGTCAAACTGTATTACGCTATCTGTTTACTGAGTGCAGGGTTCGCCTGTATCAGGCGCATCAGCTTTAACTCGGTTGGCGTGGGCTTTTCACGTTTTGATTCCCACTCCAGCACCATCGCCACGCTGACACCCATCGCTCTGGCGAATTCATCTGTTTTCAGCCCTGTCCCTTTGCGCAATTGCTCAAATTCTGTAAAGGGATTGGACTTTTGTTGCAGGGTAACCGTCTGCGGTACATCTTTAAAAATAATCTGTTCCAGGCTGCTCAGCAGCTCAAACTCAGGATCTTTATATTCCATTGAGGACTCCTCTTAAATCACACATCGGGATCAAGAACATCAGAGAGCCAATTAAGAATAGTCCCTAATACAAACGAAGGATCGTTGCGGATGTGATTAATCGTGCGGTAACGATAGCTTTATCCGTTTCAGCTATCTGGATAATTATGCTAATTACCTGATTAGCCATATATCGGCTTCGACAGGTATTTTTTTGTAAATGGTAAGAAATAAAATGGCAATAGCCGTTTTGCATGAAAAGAGTATCTTGCGGGGCTGACCTGGACTATCCTTGTCAGCGTTGGGCACGCGTGTGCCGGTGTGCGCTTTTTTGGGTGAAAGGAGTAATAAAATGGCGACAGGAAAGTCCTGCTCTCGCTGGTTTGCGCCTCTTGCGGCGTTGTTGATGGTAGTTAGCCTGAGTGGGTGTTTCGATAAAGAAGGCGATCAGCGCAAAGCGTTTATCGATTTTCTACAGAATACAGTGATGCGTAGCGGCGAGCGTTTACCAACGTTGACTGCGGATCAGAAAAAACAGTTTGGTCCTTTCGTGTCCGATTACGCCATCCTTTATGGTTATTCGCAGCAGGTAAGCCAGGCGATGGACTCCGGCCTTCGTCCGGTGCTGGATAGCGTTAATGCGATCCGTGTACCGCAGGATTATATGACCCAACGTGAACCGCTGCGCCAGTCCAACGGTGCGCTTGGCGTGCTGAGCCAGCAGTTACAGAATGCGAAAATGCAGGCTGATGCGTCACGTTCTGCGCTGAAACAGGGCGAGGATCTCAAACCTGTCTTTGACAAAGTGTATGAGAAAGTGGTGACGAAGCCGTCCGACGCTTTGCAGCCGTTGATCCCGGCCGCGCAGGTCTTCACGCAGCAGCTGGTTCAGGTGGGGGATTTTATCTCCCAACAGGGGACGCAGGTGAGCTTTGTCTCTAACGGTATCCAGTTCCCAACCTCACAGCAGGCAAGTCAATATAATACGCTGATTGGGCCGCTGGCTTCCCAGCACCAGGCCTTTAGCCAGGCGTGGAGTGCGGCAGTCGCTGCCACCGAGTAAGATAAAAATCCCCGCTTCGTGCGGGGTTTTTTTTAGGGGGTATTGAAAATAACGCTTGTCATTCCTCTACCACATCGGTATAACTATCCCCGTCGGTTTGTTACACAGACCTAAAGCAGTTTAGTAAAGCAGTCCAGATTGTTATCCATAGATACCCTTCGTTGTGACCCTTCCTTCATCGCTTAAAAATCTGTAACGCAATCCATCAAGCCGGAAGGCACAATATATTTGTTAATAAGGTAATTTCTATGTCTGCTAAAATGACTGGTCTGGTAAAATGGTTCAACGCTGATAAAGGTTTCGGCTTCATCACTCCTGACGATGGCTCAAAAGACGTGTTCGTACACTTCTCTGCTATCCAGAACGATGGCTACAAATCTCTGGATGAAGGTCAGAAAGTTTCCTTCACCATCGAAAGCGGCGCTAAAGGCCCAGCAGCTGGTAACGTTGTAAGCCTGTAAGCTTCCAACCCAGTAGCACAAAATTCAAAAACCCGCCTTCTGGCGGGTTTTTTCGTTTCTACTGTTGGATCTGCGGGTTAACACAGTTCTTATCCACTTTTCCGCCAAGCGCGGCAATCAGGTTGTCTACCGCAGTCGCCGCCATGTTGTAGCGCGTCTCGTGAGTGGCAGAGCCGATGTGGGGCAGGGCGACGACGTTTGGCAGTTTGAGCAGCGGGGAATCTACTGACAGCGGCTCTTGCTCAAACACGTCCAGACCTGCTGCATGGATCTCGCCGTTTTGCAGTGCCTCAATCAGCGCCTTCTCATCCACCACCGGGCCGCGACCCGCATTGATGAAAATGGCCGACGTCTTCATCTTTTCAAACGCGGCTTTGCCAATCAGGTGACGCGTTTCGTCCGTCAGCGGCAGGATAAGGCAGACGAAATCAGCTTCCTGCAGCAGGGTATCAAGCTCGCAGTAACGCGCGTTGAAACGTTCTTCAGCTTCGCTGTGGCGACGGCGTGCGTTGTACAGAATCGGCATGTTAAAACCGAAATGTGCGCGCTGTGCCAGCGCCAGCCCGATACGCCCCATACCCACGATTCCCAGCGTTTTGCCGTGGACGTCCACGCCGAACCAGTCCGGACCAATGCTTTTGGTCCATTCGCCCGCTTTGACGCGCTCAGCCACTTCCACCACGCGACGGGCCGTGCTGAGCACCAGCGCCATCAGCGTGTCGGCCACGGTTTCCGTCAGGGCATGTGGCGTGTGCATTAGCAGAACGTTGCATTTGTTAAGGGCATCCACGTCGAAGTTGTCGTAACCCACAGAAACGGTAGACGTCGCACGAAGTTTCGGCATTTTCTCCAGCAGGGCGACATCCACTTTCTCGCTTGAACCCAGCAGACCTTCAGCGCTGGCGAACGCCCCGGCGTGCTGTGCCACGGTTTCCGGGCTCAGGTTCTTCACCTGCGTGACGGTGAAGTGTTCTTCAAGGCGTTTTTGCAGATCATCAGGCAGTGCTTTATACAAAATGACGGACGGCTTCATGCTAATCTCCGTTGATTTTAAAAGGTTTCAGGCGTGTCGCGCGCCGACAGGGTGCTGTTGATTATTAGCAGGCTTAACGGTCAGAGTAAGCCATACCGAGGCGAAAAGCGCTACCCCCATAAATATGTACGACGCTGATGGACTCCCGGTAACACCGTTCAGATAGCCCACAAACCAGGAACCACAGAACGACCCCAGCGCGCCCATGCTGTTAATCAGCGCCATCGCGCCGCCTGCCACATTACGCGGCAGCATTTCCGGAATGATGGCAAAGAACGGACCATACGGGGCGTACATCGCTGCACCCGCAATCACCAGCAGCGTATAAGAGACCCAGAAATGGTTCGCACCGACGGCCCAGGAGCCAATGAAGGCAAAGGCAGCGATGAGCAGCAGGGGCCAGACGAACAGCTTACGATTTTGTAGTTTGTCCGATGCCCAGGAAGCGATAATCATCGCGATGGTGGCAGCCAGATAAGGCACGGATGACAGCCAGCCCACTTCGACCATGCCAAGATTATCGCCACCGCTGCGGATAATCGACGGCAGCCACAGCACGAAGCCATATACGCCAATACTCCAGGTAAAATATTGCGCGCACAGCAGGATCACGTTGCGGGAGCGGAAGGCTTCACCGTAGTTGCGAACCGCCTTCAGACCCTGCTGCTCTTTATCCAGCTGGGCCTGCAGCGCGGCTTTTTCATCTTCGGAAAGCCATTTCGCCTGGGCAGGTTTATCCTTCACCAGCACCCACCAGCAGAATGCCCAGATCACTGCTGGCACCCCTTCGATGATAAACATTTCGCGCCAGCCGAAGGACTGGATCAGGTAGCCAGACACCACTGACATCCACAGTACCGTGACCGGGTTACCGAGGATCAGGAAGGTATTCGCGCGCGAGCGTTCAGATTTGGTAAACCAGTTGCTGATGTAAATCAGCATCGCCGGCATGACCGCCGCTTCAACGACGCCGAGGATAAAGCGAATGGCGGCCAGAGCAGGAATATTGTTTACCACGCCGGTCAGTGACGCGCAGGCGCCCCACAGGATCAGGCAGACGAAGATCAGCTTGCGCACGCTGCGGCGTTCCGCGTAAATCGCGCCGGGGATCTGGAAGAAGAAGTAGCCGAGGAAGAAAAGGGCGCCGAGCAGAGAGGATACACCTTTGGTGATACCGAGGTCTTCGGTGATCCCCGCAGCGGATGCGAAACTGAAGTTAGCACGATCGAGGTACGCCAGGCTGTACGTGATAAACACGATTGGCATGATGTACCACCAGCGTTTTACTGCATTGGTCGAACTGTTCATAGGCTTGCCTCTGTTGTTGAGGTTGTTACCGCCGTTGTCTGTAGGGTACACGGTGGCTTAATTATTTGGTGCGGCCTGTTGCCCTCACCCTGGCCCTCTCCCACGGGGAGAGGGAATTTAAACGCCGAGCTCTGCTCGCGTTGGTAATCCTTCGCTGTCACCCTGCACCTGAATCGCCAGCGAGCCAATCTTGTTGCCACGCGCAACGGCCTGCTGCAGCGGTTTGCCTTCCAGCAGGGCGCTAATGACGCCCACGGCAAAGCCATCGCCCGCGCCGACGGTATCGACCACGTTCTCAACCTTCACCGCCGCGACCGCGCCCTGTTCGCCGTTGGCCGTTTTAAACCATGCGCCATCGGCACCGGTCTTCAGCACCACCGCTTTTACCCCGTTATTCAGGTAGAAATCGGCAATGCCTTCCGGCGTCTTTTCACCCGTCAGGATCATCCCTTCTTTCAGGCCCGGCAGAACCCAGTCAGCCTGGAACGCCAGACGGTTCAGCTTCTCGACCATTTCCGCTTCGCTTTTCCACAGCACCGGGCGCAAATTAGGATCGAAAGAGATCGTTTTACCCTGAGACTTCATGGCTGTTGCCGCATGGTCCAGCAACGCATATGAGCTGGCAGACAGCGCTGCCGCCACGCCGCTGAGATGCAGATGGCGCGCGGAGGCAAAATAGTGGGCGTGGTAATCCTCGACGGAGAGATGGCTTGCGGCCGATCCTTTACGGAAATATTCCACGATGGGATCGGTTCCATTTTCGACTTTAGATTTCAGCTGAAAACCCGTAGCGAAACGTCCGTCGAGCGTGACGCCTGCGGCATCAATACCCTCTTTTTTCAGTGAGTCGAGAACGAAATGGCCAAAGCTGTCGTCCCCTACGCGACTCACCCAGCCGACGTTCAGACCCAGACGCGCCAGGCCCGTGGCGACGTTCAGCTCTGCACCCGCCACGCGTTTCATAAAGTGTTCTACCGCGCTCAGGTCGCCCGTTTCGGTGGCCACAAACATCGCCATGGCTTCGCCGATAGTGATCACATCCAGCGTCTTTTGCATGGTTTACTCCTCACGCAGCAGGTTAACGTAGTGGCGGGTAACGGCAGTTAAATCTGCCCCCTCCAGGGGGAATTCGATACCGCGCGGGGCATCGGCAGGAAGCTGATTAAGCAGGTCCAGCCAGCGTGATTCCGCGCGGTCCGGCGCAATGGCGCGGAACTGCTCCTTATGCGGAACGGCGGCCTTAACGTGGATATAGCTCACGGCCGGAGCCAGATGACGCGCGGCTTCTTCGGGGGAGTCGCCCACCCACAGCCAGTTGCCCATATCGAACGTCAGGGTGACGGGCAATGCCATCACCCGGCAGGCGGCTTTGAAGCGCTGCATGGGCGCGAGCTGGCCGCAGTCGGTCTGGTCATTTTCCACCACCAGCGTCATACCGCTTTCATTCAGCATCGCGCGTAAAGCTTCAAGTGGCTGTTTATCGTTGAAATGACCCAGCGAGACTTTCAACCACAGCGCGTTCAGCGCGGTGGCTTCGGCCAGATAGCGGGGGAGGTCAGGGTTGAGCGTTCCGTTGGGCATAAACAGGGCGGCGGGTGCGGAATAGCATGCCAGCAGACCCAGTAGTTCGATGGACTCACCCAGCGCAGGCAGCGCCAGCAACTCTTCGCTGTTGAACAGCTCGCGGCGGATTTCTACACCGTCCGCGCCTGCGCCCGCAATGACGGGAAGCATTGCGCGTTGACCACCGGCCTGCCGCACCTGGTCCGCGCCATAAGCGGCGGTGACCACCATTATTTTCCTGCTCATACCAGACTCCATCGCGTAATCGATAGTATTACGCTAGATGGAACCGGTTCCAAAGAAAAGATCGGGATGTTGAATTTATGATCGCTGTCACGAAGGGAATTTAGCGGGCGGTAGAGCCGCGAACGATCAGTTCGCCAGAGAAGACCTGTTCACGCACGGCGTCGCTGGCACCTTCAATACGGCGAACCACCTGTTCAACAGCGGCATAGCCGATTTGCCACGTGGGTTGCTTGAGCGTGGTGATGCCGACGCCAGCCAGCTCTGCCCACTCAAGCTCATCGAAACCCAGCAGGCCGATATCACTTCCCCAGTGCAGGCCAATGCGCTTGAGGGAGCGGGCAACCTGGAGCGTTAGCGCCCCGTTTGCGGAGATGACGGCTTTACGCATTCCGCGGTGGCGCGTATGGAACTGGCGAAGGGTATTGTCAATCTGGTCAGCTTCATGCAGCGGCGTCTCGGCATTTTCGGCGATCACGCCGGGATAGCGGTCCAGCGTGGCGCGAAAGGCGCTTAAACGCTCGCGACGCGTGTTGACCATTCCCAACGGTTCACTCAGGAAAAGGACCGCTTCAAAACCCTGTTCGATGAGGTGCTCGGTGGCTGTAGTGGCCGCCTGCGTGTTATCCAGCCCGACGACATCGCAGGCAAATTCCGGGATTTTGCGGTCGATAAGCACCATTGGCAGCGAAGACTGCTGCAGCCGGTTGAGCCCTTCTTCACGCATGCCCACGGCATTCACCACAATACCTTCCACCTGGTAACTGCGTAGCAAATCCAGATAGTGCAGCTCCTGATCGACCTCATTGTTGGTGTTACAGACCAGCGGCGTAAAGCCTTTTTCGCGACAGGCGGCTTCGATGCCGCTGAGCACGTTGACGGAGTAGGGGTTGGTGATATCGGCGATGATCAGACCAATCAGGCGAGTTCTGCCGCGTTTCAGGCCGCGCGCCATAAGGCTTGGGCGATAGTCGAGTTCGGCAATGGCCTGTTCAATGCGGGCGAGCAGCGCGTCGGACAGCAGGTGTTTCTCACCGTTGAGATAGCGCGAAATGCTGGTTTTACCGGTTTTGGCGGCTTTCGCCACGTCGCTGATGGTGGCCCGGGTTGGTTTGCTCATCGCTGATTTCCCTGAATTTAGTGAGAATACCTTAGCGGGAAAATCAACGATGGCAAGTAATTTGCCCGGTGGCGCTGCGCTTACCGGAGGTTGCGGTCTGATGCCCTCACCCCAACCCTCTCCCACGGGAGAGGGTGCAAACACTAAAAACGGCAACGGGGTTGCCGTTTTGCTTTTACCTACTGAATTGGGCTTAACGTAATCTCTACGCGACGGTTCTGCGCTTTGCCTTCCGCCGTGCTGTTGCTGGCGATTGGATTTGCCGGACCCATGCCGCTGGTGCGGATACGGTTCGCTTCAACACCCTGGGTAATCAGCGAGCTGGCCACGGAATCGGCGCGCTGCTGAGACAGACGCATGTTCAGATCCTGGCTGCCGGTACTGTCGGTATAGCCAATCACGTTAACGGCGGTTTTGTTGTACTCTTTCAGCACCATCGCCACGCCGGTCAGGGTGTTCGCGCCTGCGGGTTTCAGCGTTGCGCTGCTGCTGTCAAAGGTCACGTTGTTTGGCATGTTCAGGATGATGTTGTCGCCGCTGCGCGTGACGCTCACGCCTGTGCCTTTCATTTTGTCGCGCAGTTTCGCTTCCTGCACATCCATGTAATAACCGACGCCGCCGCCCAGTGCTGCACCTGCTGCTGCGCCAATCAGTGCGCCTTTACCGCGGTCTTTCTTGGAGGAAGAGAGCGCCCCAACGCCTGCCCCAACCAGCGAGCCGATGCCCGCGCCGATGCCGGATTTACCCGCTTCGCGTTCACCGGTGTAAGGGTTAGTTGTGCAGCCAGAAACAGCCAGTGCACCGCTCACCAGAGCGGCAATAACGAGTACGCGTTTTTTCATCTTATTTCCTTAATCCTTTTTATTCTTTGCCACGGCGAGCGTGGCAGTTGATTATGACGTCCAGATACGGAGAAAATTCAGTGTATAACTCTGAAATTTGTGACAAACCATAAATCGCCTCAATTAAGAAGGCCGTAAACCTGCACGCAACCAGGAGCGCACGCTTTGAGCACCTCAACCAAAACCATTCTGACCGCCGCCCACTGGGGACCCATGCTGGTCGAAACCGACGGGGAAACTGTCCTGTCGTCCCGCGGGGCACTACCAACACAGCATCCCAACTCGTTACAGACTGTCGTTCGCGATCAGGTGCATAGCAAAACGCGCGTGCGCTGGCCGATGGTGCGTAAAGGTTATCTGGCTTCGCCAGACAAACCGCAAGGTATTCGGGAACAGGATGAGTTTGTCCGCGTGAGCTGGGATGAGGCGCTGGCATTGATTCACTCCCAGCATAAACGTATCCGTGATAGCTATGGTCCGTCGTCCATTTTTGCTGGCTCTTACGGCTGGCGTTCGAACGGCGTGCTGCACAAGGCCTCGACGCTGCTGCAGCGCTATATGAGTCTGGCCGGGGGCTATACCGGGCATCTGGGAGATTACTCCACCGGTGCGGCGCAGGCGATTATGCCGTATGTCGTGGGCGGAAATGAGGTCTACCAACAGCAGACCAGTTGGCCGCTGGTGCTGGAACATACTGATGTGGTTGTGCTGTGGAGCGCTAACCCCCTCAACACCCTGAAAATTGCCTGGAATGCCAGCGATGAGCAGGGCGTGTCATACTTCGACGCGCTGCGCAAAAGCGGCAAGCGCATCCTCTGTATTGACCCAATGCGTTCGGAAACCATGGATTTCTTCGGCGACAGCGCCGAGTGGATCGCCCCGCATATGGGCACCGACGTGGCGATGATGCTGGGTATCGCCCATACGCTGGTTGAAAACGGCTGGCACGATGCGGAATTCCTGGCGCGTTGTACCACCGGTTTCGATAAATTCGCCGACTACCTGACGGGGGAATCCGATGGGGTGGCTAAAACAGCGGAATGGGCAGCAGAGATTTGTGGCGTTCCTGCGGGCAAACTCCGCGAACTGGCGGCGTTGTTTCATAAAAATACCACCATGTTAATGTCCGGCTGGGGAATGCAGCGCCAGCAGTTTGGCGAGCAGAAGCACTGGATGCTGGTGACCCTTGCCGCAATGCTTGGGCAGATTGGCACGCCGGGCGGGGGTTTTGGTCTCTCCTATCACTTTGCGAACGGCGGTAACCCAACGCGTAAAGCGGCGGTGCTGGCGTCTCTGCAGGGCTCGGTGCAGGGCGGCGTGGATGCCGTGGATAAAATCCCGGTGGCGCGCATTGTTGAAGCTCTGGAAAACCCGGGCGGTTTTTATCAGCACAACGGTCTGGACCGCCACTTCCCGGATATTAAATTTGTCTGGTGGGCGGGCGGATCGAACTTCACGCACCATCAGGATACCAACCGCCTGATCCGCGCCTGGCAGAAGCCGGAGCTGGTGGTCATTTCCGAGTGCTTCTGGACCGGCTCGGCTAAGCATGCCGATATCGTGCTGCCTGCGACCACCTCGTTTGAGCGTAACGATCTCACCATGACCGGCGACTACAGCAACCAGCACATGGTGCCAATGAAGCGTGTTGTCGCGCCGCGAGATGAAGCGCGTGATGATTTTGACGTCTTTGCGGAACTGAGCGAGCGCTGGGAAGCGGGCGGGCGTGAGCGTTTTACCGAAGGCAAAACGGATCTGGAATGGCTGGAAACCTTCTACCAGATTGCGGCCCAGCGTGGCGCAGCACAAGGCGTGACGCTGCCGCCGTTTGCTGAGTTCTGGGAAGCGAATGGCATCTTCGAAATGCCAGAGAGCGAGCAAAATGCGCAGTTTGTCCGTTTTGCTGATTTCCGCCGCGACCCGGAGAACCATCCCTTAAAAACCGAAAGCGGGAAAATCGTTCTCTTCAGCGAGCGCATTGCTGGCTTTGGCTATGCTGATTGCCCACCGCACCCCATGTGGCTGGAGCCAGATGAATGGCACGGCAACGCGCAGCCGGGGCAGCTTCAGATCTTATCTGCCCATCCGGCGCACCGCCTGCACAGCCAGCTGAACTATACGTCACTTCGCGAGCAGTATGCGGTTGCCGGGCGCGAGCCCATTACCCTGCATTCCGAGGACGCGAAAGCGCGTGGAATCGCAGATGGCGATGTGGTGCGCGTCTGGAACGGGCGCGGACAGGTGCTGGCGGGAGCGGTGGTGAGCGACGGGATTAAGCCGGGCGTTATCTGCATTCACCAGGGGGCATGGCCGGATCTGGACCTGAGCGAAGGCGGCATATGTAAAAACGGGGCGGTTAACGTGCTGACCAAAGATCTCCCCAGCTCGAAGCTGGGGAATGGCTGCGCGGGGAATACGGCGCTGGCATGGGTCGAGAAATATCAGGGGCCAGCGCTTACGTTAACGGCGTTTGATCCGCCTGCCAGCTCATGATCCACGTCGGGTGTTGGGTGTCATCCTGCCAGGCGCTGTCTTCAATACGAAAGCCCTGCGCATGGTAGAAATTCACCGCCCGGACATTTTTCTGGTACACCTCCAGGCTTAAATGCGGAAAGCGCTGTTGAACATGGTTCAGCAGCGCCCGCCCGATGCCTTTCCCGATGTACGACGGTGCGACAAACAGCGCGCCGACAAACTGCGACTGCATCACGCTGATAAATCCGCACGGCTTTCCGTCCTGTTCCCAGACCCAGGTTTCCGCCGACGGCAGGTAAACCTCCCGCACCATGGCTTCGTTCTCTTTCCAGTAGTTTGCATCGATAAACGGATGCGCCTCCGTGGTGCTTGCAAGCCACAGACTCAGGAGCGGATCGGTATTTTCACTTTGCCATTTGCGGATCATGGTGGCCTCCCGGATGACAGAAGCAGCCCGTAATATGATCGTTGACCAGCCCACAGGCTTGCATAAAGGCGTAACAGATGGTGCTGCCCACAAATTTAAAACCGCGTTTTTTCAGCGCCTTAGAGAGTGCATCTGAAGCGGGTGTGGAGGCGGGGATCTCCCCGAGCGTAGCGGCCTGCGTGACGTGTGGCGTGTCATTCACAAAAGACCAGACAAATTCTGAAAATGACTCGCCGTTTTGCTCCATCGCCAGGTAAGCGCGTGCATTGCTGATAATGGCCTGGATTTTACCGCGATGACGAATGATACCGGCGTCCAGTACCAGTCGTTCGACGTCCTCTTCGGTCATGGCGGCGACGGTGACAGGATCAAACTGGTGGAAAGCGTTGCGGTAATTTTCCCGTTTTTTCAGTACGGTAATCCATGACAAACCCGCCTGCTGGCCCTCAAGGCAGATCATTTCAAACAGTTTTTTGCCATCCGTTTCCGGTATGCCCCATTCACGATCGTGATAGTCGATATAGAGCTGATCCTGGCTTACCCAGCCGCAACGTTGCATAGGTTATCTCCCTTATTCACACGGTTATCGCAAAAAATTTCATTTCGTCAGGCTTGACGTGTCTACTTTAAAGACAATAGTTAATACAGGGCTATATGCCCGTTAACCTCTTCCTGAACAACGATAAATATCGCCGAAATTGGCTCTTTCTGGAGTCGCTTTGATGATGATAAAAAAAATCAGTGGTCGCCATGCTGTTTCTGGCCTGGTGGGGATTTCAGCGTGGTTGTTTTTTTGTCACACAGCATCTGCCTGGCAACAGGAATATATCGTTTCAGACGCACAAAGTAATACGACGGAACGCTATACATGGGATGCGGATCACCAACCGCGTTATGAAGACATTCTGGCTGAACGTATTAAGACTTCGCAAACTGGACCCGGGCTTGCCCTGAATTCGCCTTCCGGCCCGACAGCGGAAGGCAGCATGAGCGTGGGCTGGAATTTTCCGCTGGCGGGAAATATAACAACCGGCCCGGTGATGGCGTGGCGTTACGATGGCACGGCACCCATGATGATTAATGAATTCGGTGATAGCGTGACGACGCAGGGGCTGACCGATCCGCTCTGGCATGCCAGCGTGAGCAGCCTCGGCTGGCGCGTGGATACGCAATATGGCGATCTTCGGCCCTGGGCGCAGATTAGTTTCAATCAGCAGTTTGGCGAGAACCAGTGGAAATCTCAGTTCGGCATGTCGCAGACGCCTGCTATTGCACAAAACAGCAGCTGGATGGACGTGACCGTCGGAACGGATATGCCGTTTACAACCCATATGGCGGCCTATGCGTCATTGGCTCAGGGGGAAAACACCACGACGGGCGAGGAGTTCATGTACACCCTGGGTGTGAGTGCAAACTTTTAAAGCTGTCACTTTTTTCAACGTTGCGATAACATCTTAAATACAATAACGGCGCGCCTTGTCGCGATAGCGAGCACTAACAATTGTGCATGTCGTTCCCCGGCAAGGTCATTCATTCCCGATTCCAGGCATTTCATTCCGTTCCTCCTGCATTTCATGCCGTTTTACCCCAGCGGTAATAAGGTTTTGTTTATTGTTGTCCTCAGCGAACTTCCTTAATTTCTCTTGCAGGACAACTGCCATGAACACTTCAACTTATAACCGTACGCGCTGGCTCACGCTTTTCGGCACTATCGTCACCCAGTTCGCGCTGGGTTCGGTCTACACCTGGAGCCTGTTCAACAGTGCGCTTTCCGATAAGCTCGGTGCGCCGGTGAGCCAGGTGGCGTTCTCTTTCGGCTTGCTAAGCCTGGGGCTGGCGCTTTCCTCTTCCGTCGCGGGCAAACTGCAGGAGCGCTTTGGCGTTAAGCGCGTCACCATGGCGTCCGGGATCCTGCTGGGCGTGGGCTTTTTCCTGACGGCGCATTCCAACAACCTGATGATGCTCTGGCTGAGCGCCGGGGTTCTGGTGGGGCTGGCAGATGGTGCTGGTTATCTGCTGACGCTGTCGAACTGCGTGAAGTGGTTCCCGGAGCGTAAAGGTTTGATCTCCGCGTTTGCCATCGGTTCATATGGTTTGGGGAGCCTCGGGTTCAAATTTATCGATTCCCATTTGCTGGCCTCCGTTGGCCTTGAAAAAACCTTTATGATCTGGGGCGTTATCGTTCTGGTGATGATTCTGTTCGGTGCAACGCTGATGACTGATGCGCCACAGCAGGAGGTGAAATCCGTTAACGGCGTGGTGGAGAACGACTTCACCCTGGCTCAGTCCATGCGCAAACCACAGTACTGGATGCTGGCGGTGATGTTCCTGACGGCCTGCATGAGCGGCCTGTATGTCATTGGCGTGGCGAAAGATATCGCGCAGGGCATGGTGAAACTGGACGCGGCCACGGCGGCGAATGCGGTCACCGTGATTTCTATTGCCAACCTCTCGGGCCGTCTGGTGCTCGGTATTCTGTCTGACAAAATTGCCCGTATCCGCGTCATTACGATAGGGCAGGTGGTTTCGCTGGTGGGCATGGCGGCACTGCTGTTTGCACCGCTGAATGAGGCCACGTTCTTTGCCGCGATTGCCTGTGTGGCCTTTAACTTTGGCGGCACCATTACCGTCTTCCCGTCTCTGGTGAGCGAGTTCTTTGGCCTGAACAATCTGGCAAAAAACTACGGCGTCATCTACTTGGGCTTCGGGATCGGCAGTATCTGCGGTTCGCTGATTGCTTCATTGTTCGGCGGGTTCTATGTGACCTTCTGCGTGATATTTGCCTTGCTGATTATTTCCCTGGCGCTGTCGACGACGATTCGCCAGCCGCAGCGAGAAGTTTTTAAAGAAGTGCATGCTTAACGAATAAGGAGAGGCCGTAATGGCCTCTTTTTTTGCGCTGAGGGATACGCTTCCTGACTTGCTTTTTTGTAAAAATTTGCACGAATCACATTCTCTGCTGCCACTTTTCTCTCCCGCTGTGGTCTACTTACCGCGCTTGTAGACGTTTCTGATAACGCTTTCCTACGCACATACTTACTCTGTCTGTTTTCTCGATGAGAGTCGGCGGGTCTCTATACCCCTTCCCCCAGGGTTGTTTGCATGAAATACATTAGGTCTCTTACCCAGCAAAGATTGTGTCTGATGCTGGCTGTCTATATCGGTTTGTTTCTGAATGGCGCGGTGCTGTTCAGACGAGTGGAAGGTTATTTCGAGCACCTCACCGTAAGAAATGGAATTTTTGCTGCAATTGAAGTGTTCGGTTCCATCCTCGCTACCTTCTTCCTGTTACGTCTGCTTTCCCTTTTTGGCCGACGCCCGTGGCAAATTCTGGCTTCACTGGTTGTCATTATTTCTGCCGCCGCCAGTTATTACATGACCTTTATGAATGTGGTCATTGGCTATGGGATTGTTGCGTCAGTCATGACCACCGATATCGATCTCTCGAAAGAGGTCGTAGGTAAGGGCTTTATCGTCTGGACGGTTTTAACCTGTCTGATACCGCTCTTCTTTATCTGGAGTAATACCTGCCGCTATACGTTGTTACGCCAGCTGCGCACGCGCGGGCAGCGGATCCGGAATATCGCCGTTGTCCTGTTGGCCGGATTACTGGTCTGGGCACCGATTCGCTTGATGGAAAAACAGCAAAAACGCATCGAAAAAGCGACGGGCGTAGACATGCCAAGCTACGGCGGTGTGGTCGCTAACTCCTATTTGCCCTCCAACTGGCTCTCGGCCTTAGGCCTGTATGCCTGGGCACAGGCGGATGAATCCAGTGATGTAAAATCCTTGATGAATCCGACGAAAAAATTCAATTACGTGGCACCGGCTGACGGGCTGGATGATACCTACGTCGTCTTTGTTATCGGTGAAACCACGCGCTGGGATCATATGGGTATTCTCGGCTATGACCGCGATACCACGCCAAAACTGGCCCAGGAAAAGAACCTTGTGGCTTACCGCGGTTACTCCTGCGATACCGCGACGAAGCTCTCTCTGCGCTGTATGTTTGTGCGTGAAGGCGGTGCCAGCGATAACCCGCAGCGTACGCTCAAAGAGCAGAACGTATTTGCTGTACTGAAGCAGCTTGGATTTAGCTCCGACCTGTTCGCTATGCAAAGTGAGATGTGGTTCTACACCAACACCATGGCGGATAACATCGCCTATCGTGAGCAGATTGGTGCCGAGCCGCGCAACCGTGGGAAGAATGTCGATGACATGCTGCTGCTCTCCGAGATGGAACAGTCGCTGAAAAACCATCCGCAGGGTAAGCACCTTATCGTGTTGCATACCAAAGGCTCGCACTACAGCTATTACCAGCGTTATACGCGCGATTTCGCGAAATGGACGCCTGAGTGTGTCGGCATTAACAAAAACTGCAGCAAGCAGGAGCTGATCAATGCCTACGACAACTCGATTCTGTATGTGGACACGTTCCTGAGCAGGGTGATCGACGAGCTTCGCGATAAGAAAGCGATTGTGATCTACGCGGCTGACCACGGCGAGTCAATCAACGAAAAAGAACACCTGCACGGTACGCCACGCAAGCTTGCGCCGCCGGAGCAGTTCCGCGTGCCGATGATCATGTGGATGTCGGATAAGTACCTTGAGAACCCTGACAAAGCCAAAATGTTTGCGCATTTGAAGCAGCAGGCAGAGATCAAGGTTCCGCGCCGTCACGTTGAGCTGTACGACACCATTATGGGCTGTCTCGGCTATACCTCACCGAACGGTGGGATTAACGAAAACAACAACTGGTGTAAACTGCCTGATAACACCGCAAAAGCCGCGCAGTAGCTGCTCTGGCGAGAATATCGCCAGTTGAATGGCTTTTTGAAAATAAGGGATTGACGGGGGCGCACCTCAGCAGTAAGATGCGCTCCGCATTCGGCGAGTAGCGCAGCTTGGTAGCGCAACTGGTTTGGGACCAGTGGGTCGGAGGTTCGAATCCTCTCTCGCCGACCACATTTAAAAAAGGGCTAACCGCAAGGTTAGCCCTTTTTGCATTATGGCGTTAGCCAGCCAGACTCACTAAAACGCCCCTTAGCCCTGTTTCACCCTGCCTGTTAACGATTTTGTGACATTATCCATTGTATTTTTTTATATATGGATTGATCTTTTTTCGCGTTGCTTATGGATAACCTCAGCATTTTTCGCTGTGCGTTTTAACGTTCGCGGTATTTAGTGCTCAGATAATCACCATTCCGCAAGAAAATTTACCCAATCTGAATAAAAGTTAATCACTACATGTTGCGAAATATGAAGATATTTGTGCTGCCACATGGCGAGTAGCATAAATTTCCCTGCTGAAAACTGGCGCCGGAGGTTTTTTTAATCTTTGTTTGCGGTTTCTCACACTCCGCGTAAATCCCCGTCACCTGTATTGACGTTTTCACATTCTGTTGACAGATTGTAGGGCATGAGGGGCATTTCAGGGACGATCTGCGCTGCAACTCAAACGCTCTTCTGAAAGGATTCTCCATCCCTTTAAAGCCTTCGGGCATCACCGACCAGACCGGGTAAAAAATAAATAAAGGTCAGGCGGCGTAACACAACAAAGCAAAACATCACATTGGAGCAGAATAATGAGTATTTCCTTGAAGAAGTCAGGGATGCTAAAGCTTGGTCTGAGCCTGGTGGCTATGACCGTAGCAGCAAGCGTACAGGCAAAAACCCTGGTTTACTGTTCTGAAGGCTCGCCGGAAGGCTTTAACCCACAGCTCTTTACCTCTGGAACGACGTACGACGCAAGCTCTGTACCGATCTATAACCGTCTGGTTGAATTTAAAACCGGCACCACGGAAGTGATTCCGGGTCTGGCTGAAAAGTGGGAAGTCAGCGAAGACGGTAAAACCTATACCTTCCACCTGCGTCAGGGCGTGAAGTGGCAGGACAGCAAAGAATTCAAACCAACGCGCGACTTTAACGCCGACGACGTTGTGTTCTCTTTCGACCGTCAGAAAAATGCCCAGAACCCGTACCATAAAGTGTCTGGCGGCAGCTATGAATACTTCGAAGGGATGGGTCTGCCGGACCTGATCGCCGAAGTGAAAAAAGTGGACGATAAAACCGTTCAGTTCGTGCTGACGCGTCCGGAAGCGCCATTCCTGGCTGACCTGGCCATGGACTTCGCTTCTATTCTCTCTAAAGAGTACGCGGACAACATGCTGAAAGCCGGTACGCCGGAGAAAGTCGACCTGAATCCAATCGGTACCGGTCCATTCCAGCTGCTGCAGTACCAGAAAGACTCCCGCATTCTGTATAAAGCCTTCGAAGGCTTCTGGGGTACCAAACCGAAGATTGACCGCCTGGTCTTCTCCATCACGCCTGACGCTTCCGTGCGTTACGCAAAACTGCAGAAAAACGAATGTCAGGTTATGCCGTACCCGAACCCGGCTGACATCGCTCGTATGAAGCAGGACAAGAACATCAACCTGCTGGAGCAGGCTGGCCTGAACGTGGGCTATCTCTCCTTCAACACCGAGAAGAAACCGTTTGATGACGTGAAAGTGCGTCAGGCGCTGACCTACGCGGTGAACAAAGAAGCGATCATCAAAGCCGTTTACCAGGGCGCCGGCGTTGCTGCCAAGAACCTGATCCCACCAACCATGTGGGGCTATAACGATGACATTAAGGACTACACCTACGATCCTGAGAAAGCGAAAGCGCTGCTGAAAGAAGCAGGCCAGGATAAAGGCTTTACCGTTGAACTGTGGGCAATGCCTGTTCAGCGTCCATATAACCCGAACGCGCGCCGTATGGCGGAAATGGTTCAGGCTGACTGGGCGAAGATCGGCGTTCAGGCCAAGATTGTGACCTACGAGTGGGGCGAGTACCTGAAGCGTGCCAAAGCGGGTGAACACCAGGCGGTGATGATGGGCTGGACCGGCGACAATGGGGATCCGGACAACTTCTTCGCCACCCTGTTCAGCTGCGCGGCAGCGAAAGACGGTTCCAACTACTCTCGCTGGTGCTACAAGCCGTTTGAAGATCTGATCCAGCCGGCGCGTGCGACCGACGATCACAACAAACGTATTGAACTGTACAAGCAAGCGCAGGTTGTTATGCACGATCAGGCCCCGGCGCTGATTGTTGCTCACTCCACCGTGTACGAGCCAGTGCGTAAAGAAGTGAAGGGCTACGTGGTTGATCCACTGGGCAAACACCACTTCGAAAACGTATCTGTTGAATAATAAGTAGGGTGTTCTCCCTCTCCCTTTGGGAGAGGGCAGGGGTGAGGGTCGTGCATGCATCCCCTCACCCTAACCCTCTCCCACAGGGAGAGGGAATTTACATTTGTGAGCAATACAGACGTCACGCCACTGGTCGTGCGTCATCAGAGAGAATCCGGGTTATGTTGCAGTTCATCCTCCGACGTCTGGGACTCGTTATCCCGACGTTTATCGGTATCACCCTTCTCACTTTTGCCTTCGTCCATATGATCCCCGGCGACCCGGTAATGATTATGGCGGGCGAGCGTGGTATCTCCCCTGAGCGTCATGCGCAACTGCTGGCTGAACTCGGCCTTGATAAGCCAATGTGGCAGCAGTACCTCCACTATATCTGGGGCGTGTTGCACGGTGATTTAGGGATTTCACTCAAAAGCCGTCTTCCGGTGTGGGACGAGTTCGTGCCGCGTTTTAAAGCGACACTGGAACTGGGCATCTGCGCCATGATTTTCGCCACTGCGGTGGGTATTCCTGTCGGGGTACTGGCTGCCGTCAAGCGTGGCTCTATTTTTGACCATACCGCCGTGGGTCTGGCGCTGACCGGTTACTCCATGCCTATCTTCTGGTGGGGCATGATGCTGATCATGCTGGTCTCCGTGCAATGGAACCTAACCCCGGTCTCCGGGCGCGTCAGCGATATGGTCTTCCTTGATGATACCAACCCGCTCACCGGCTTTATGCTGATCGACACGGCTATCTGGGGCGAAGAGGGCAACTTCATTGATGCCGTCGCGCACATGATCCTGCCTGCGATGGTGCTGGGCACCATTCCTCTGGCGGTGATCGTGCGTATGACCCGTTCCTCCATGCTGGAAGTGCTGGGCGAAGATTACATCCGTACCGCGCGTGCCAAAGGGTTAACCCGCATGCGCGTGATTATCGTTCATGCTCTGCGTAACGCCATGCTGCCGGTCGTTACCGTTATCGGTCTGCAGGTGGGGACGCTGCTGGCAGGCGCGATCCTGACGGAAACCATCTTCTCCTGGCCGGGCCTCGGTCGCTGGCTGATTGATGCGCTGCAGCGCCGTGACTATCCGGTTGTGCAGGGCGGTGTACTGCTGGTTGCGACGATGATTATCCTCGTCAACCTGCTGGTCGATTTGCTGTACGGCGTGGTGAACCCGCGTATTCGTCATAAGAAGTAAGGGGCCGTCATGTCACAAGTCACTCAAAATAACGTGGTCGCTGCACCGGTTCCTATGACGCCGCTGCAGGAATTCTGGCACTACTTCAAGCGCAATAAAGGCGCGGTGGTAGGGCTGGTGTATGTTGTTATCATGATCCTGATTGCGGTGTTTGCGAACTTCCTCGCACCGTATAACCCGGCGGACCAGTTCCGCGATGCGCTACTCGCGCCACCTGCGTGGCAGGACGGCGGTAGCCTGACGCACCTGCTCGGTACCGATGATGTGGGCCGTGACGTGCTGTCGCGTCTGATGTACGGCGCGCGTCTGTCGCTGCTGGTGGGCTGCCTCGTTGTTGTACTGTCGCTGATCATGGGCGTTGTGCTCGGCCTGGTGGCTGGCTACTTCGGTGGCATCGTCGATAACGTCATTATGCGTATCGTCGACATCATGCTGGCGTTGCCAAGCCTGCTGCTGGCGCTGGTGCTGGTGGCGGTGTTTGGACCTTCGATAGGTAATGCTGCCCTGGCGTTGACGTTCGTTGCGCTGCCGCACTATGTCCGATTAACCCGTGCGGCTGTCCTGGTTGAGGTGAATCGAGACTACGTCACCGCTTCTCGCGTGGCGGGTGCGGGTGCGATGCGCCAGATGTTCGTCAATATTCTACCTAACTGCCTTGCGCCGCTGATTGTTCAGGCGTCGCTCGGTTTCTCTAACGCCATTCTCGATATGGCCGCTCTTGGCTTCCTTGGCATGGGTGCGCAGCCGCCAACACCGGAGTGGGGCACGATGCTCTCCGACGTGTTGCAGTTCGCGCAAAGCGCCTGGTGGGTCGTCACCTTCCCGGGTCTGGCGATTCTGCTGACGGTGCTGGCATTTAACCTGATGGGTGATGGTCTGCGTGATGCACTTGATCCCAAACTGAAGCAGTAAGAGGCACGAGATGGCGTTATTAAATGTAGATAAATTATCGGTACACTTCGGCGACGAAGGCACACCGTTTCGCGCCGTGGACCGCATCAGCTACAGCGTAAATCAGGGCGAAGTGGTTGGCATCGTAGGGGAGTCTGGTTCCGGCAAGTCAGTCAGCTCGCTGGCAATTATGGGGCTGATTGATTATCCCGGCCGCGTAATGGCGGAAAGCCTGGAATTTAATGGTCAGGATCTGCAGCGCATTTCCGAGAAGCAGCGCCGCCAGCTGGTGGGCGCGGAAGTGGCGATGATCTTCCAGGACCCGATGACCAGCCTGAACCCGTGTTACACCGTGGGGTTCCAGATTATGGAAGCCATCAAGGTGCATCAGGGGGGTAACAAGCAAACCCGTCGTCAGCGCGCTATCGATCTGCTGACGCAGGTGGGTATTCCCGATCCGGCATCGCGTCTGGATGTGTATCCGCACCAGTTGTCCGGCGGGATGAGCCAGCGCGTGATGATCGCCATGGCAATTGCCTGTCGGCCAAAACTGCTGATCGCCGATGAACCAACAACCGCGCTGGATGTAACCATCCAGGCGCAAATCATCGAGCTGCTGCTGGAGCTGCAGCAGAAAGAGAATATGGCGCTGGTGCTGATTACGCACGATCTGGCGCTGGTGGCTGAAGCGGCACACAAAATCATCGTGATGTATGCAGGCCAGGTGGTGGAGACCGGAAGTTCACACGATATCTTCCGTGCCCCGCGTCATCCGTATACGCAGGCTCTGCTGCGCGCGCTGCCGGAATTTGCGCAGGATAAAGCGCGTCTGGCCTCGCTTCCGGGGGTTGTGCCGGGTAAATATGACCGTCCGCAGGGCTGTCTGCTTAACCCGCGCTGCCCGTATGCGACGGATAAATGTCGCGTCGACGAGCCAGAGCTGAATCTGCTGGCCGACGGTCGCCAGTCCAAATGCCACTACCCACTCGATGATGCCGGGAGGCCAACACTATGAGTACGCAACAACTGCTGTTGCAGGCCATCGACCTGAAAAAACACTACCCGGTGAAGAAGGGCTTATTTGCTCCCGAGCGCCTGGTCAAAGCGCTGGACGGTGTCTCCTTTACCCTTGAGCGCGGTAAAACGCTCGCGGTGGTAGGGGAGTCCGGCTGTGGCAAATCGACGCTGGGCCGTCTGCTGACGATGATTGAAGTGCCAACCGGCGGCGAGCTGTACTATCAGGGGCAGGATCTGCTCAAGCACGACCCACAGGCGCAGAAACTGCGTCGCCAGAAAATCCAGATTGTGTTCCAGAACCCGTACGGTTCACTGAACCCGCGCAAAAAAGTGGGGCAGATTCTGGAAGAACCGCTGCTGATCAACAGCAACCTGAGCAAAGAGCAGCGTCGTGAGAAAGCGCTGGCGATGATGGCGAAAGTGGGTTTGAAAACTGAGCATTACGATCGCTACCCGCATATGTTCTCGGGCGGCCAGCGTCAGCGAATCGCCATCGCCCGCGGTCTGATGCTCGACCCGGACGTGGTGATTGCCGATGAGCCTGTTTCTGCGCTCGACGTATCCGTACGTGCGCAGGTGCTGAACCTGATGATGGATCTGCAGCAGGATCTGGGGCTGTCGTATGTGTTCATTTCACATGATTTGTCTGTCGTGGAGCACATTGCCGATGAAGTGATGGTGATGTACCTAGGGCGCTGCGTGGAGAAAGGGACGAAAGAGCAAATCTTTAATAATCCTCGTCACCCGTATACCCAGGCACTGCTGTCTGCGACGCCGCGTCTGAATCCGGACGATCGTCGTGAGCGCATTAAGCTGACCGGCGAGTTGCCAAGCCCGCTGAATCCGCCTCCGGGATGTGCGTTCAATGCCCGCTGTAGCCGACGCTTCGGACCCTGCACGCAGTTGCAGCCACAGTTGAAGGATTATCGTGGACAACTGGTGGCCTGCTTCGCGGTCGATCAGGATGAAAATGGCGAAAAGCCGCATGCGTAAAGAAAAAAACCGGCGTGAAGCCGGTTTTTTTATATCTGCGTTATGACTTCCGTAGACGGATCTGGTCGACAGCGTGTTTCTCACTCTTGGTAAGGATCAGGCTGGCGCGCTCACGTGTTGGCAGAATGTTCTCTTTCAGGTTCACGTAGTTGATCTCATTCCACAGTCCCGTTGCGACGTTGATCGCCTCTTCTTTAGAGAGCTGGGCGTAATTATGGAAGTAGGAATCAGGATCGGTGAACGCCCCTTCGCGGAACTTCAGGAAGCGGTTGATATACCAGCTTTTCAGCAGATCTTCCGGCGCATCGACATAGATAGAGAAGTCAACAAAGTCGGAAACAAAGACGTGATGCGGGTCGTGAGGATAATCCATCCCGCTTTGCAGCACATTTAACCCTTCCAGAATCAGGATGTCTGGCTGCACAACCGTTTTGTCTCCATCCGGGATACGGTCGTAAATCAGATGCGAGTAAACCGGCGCAGTGACGTTAGGCGCGCCCGATTTCAGATCAGAGACGAATTTCACCAGACGGTGCATATCATAAGAGAGCGGGAAGCCCTTCTTCTTCATCAACCCGCGTTCTTTCAATACTTCATTGGGATGCAGGAAGCCGTCGGTGGTAATCAGTTCCACGCTGCGGTGTTCTGGCCAGCGGCTCAGTAACGCCTGTAACACGCGCGCGGTGGTGCTTTTACCAACTGCCACGCTGCCCGCGATACTGATGATATAAGGAATACGCTGACCGTTAGTGCCGAGGAACTGTTCCAGTACCGCCTGGCGGCGGAGGTTCGAGCTTATATAGAAGTTAAGCAAGCGAGAGAGGGGAAGATAAATCTCTGCCACCTCTTCCAGGGACAGATCTTCGTTTATCCCTTTTAACCGTGCGATTTCACCCTCCGTCAGCGTCATAGGAACGGAATCACGCAGGGCAGCCCACTGGCTGCGGTTAAAGTGAAGATAAGGTGTCATTAACGTTTGCTCTTTTTTGCTCATAAGCATGCTTCTGTGAGCCAGCACAAAACTGCCGGGTCATGGCTCTTCACATAGTTAATTTTGGACAATGGGCAGGAGGTTAACACCAGATGACAGGAATAATAAGAAAAAATATGGGAAAGCGATGCTTTACGCGGGAGGTATCACGGTACGGTATAGAAGGGGTAAATCAGGGGGTCATGTTGGATATTTGACCGCGAGCGGATGAATTTAAAGCGGTTAGCACTGGTTTCGCATAAAATGTGAGCGAAAGAACGTTTTATGCAATTTTTTAGTTGCATGACTGCGCGTGTCTCCATAGAATGCGCGCTACTTGATGCCGACTTAGCTCAGTAGGTAGAGCAACTGACTTGTAATCAGTAGGTCACCAGTTCGATTCCGGTAGTCGGCACCATCAAGTCCGGTGGGGTTCCCGAGCGGCCAAAGGGAGCAGACTGTAAATCTGCCGTCACAGACTTCGAAGGTTCGAATCCTTCCCCCACCACCACTTTCTGGCAGCGTAAATGCCGCCGGAGCTGGTTGGAAAAATTAGCCAGCTCGAACATGAAAAGAGAGAAATCTCTTTTTTTGTTACAGAAAGAACTGGGTAGCCGAGTTTCAGGATGCGGGCATCGTATAATGGCTATTACCTCAGCCTTCCAAGCTGATGATGCGGGTTCGATTCCCGCTGCCCGCTCCAATACGTGCTGATATGGCTCAGTTGGTAGAGCGCACCCTTGGTAAGGGTGAGGTCCCCAGTTCGACTCTGGGTATCAGCACCACTTCACTTCTCCTCCCGTTTCTCTCTGTTTCAATTTAAATGTATTCAACAGTTCAGGCATTTCGCCTGGTTGATGTGGTGATATCACCGATTTATCCGTGTCTTAGAGGGACAATCGATGTCTAAAGAAAAGTTTGAACGTACAAAACCGCACGTTAACGTCGGTACTATCGGCCACGTTGACCATGGTAAAACAACGCTGACCGCTGCAATCACTACCGTTCTGGCAAAAACCTACGGTGGTTCTGCTCGCGCATTCGACCAGATCGATAACGCACCAGAAGAAAAAGCTCGTGGTATCACCATCAACACCTCCCACGTTGAATACGACACCCCGACTCGCCACTACGCACACGTAGACTGCCCAGGCCACGCCGACTATGTTAAAAACATGATCACCGGTGCTGCGCAGATGGACGGCGCGATCCTGGTTGTTGCTGCGACTGACGGCCCAATGCCTCAGACTCGTGAGCACATCCTGCTGGGTCGTCAGGTAGGCGTTCCTTTCATCATCGTGTTCCTGAACAAATGCGACATGGTTGATGACGAAGAGCTGCTGGAACTGGTAGAGATGGAAGTTCGTGAACTGCTGTCTCAGTACGATTTCCCAGGCGACGACACTCCAATCGTTCGTGGTTCCGCGCTGAAAGCGCTGGAAGGCGACGCAGAGTGGGAAGCGAAAATCATCGAACTGGCTGGCTTCCTGGATTCTTACATCCCAGAACCAGAGCGTGCGATTGACAAGCCATTCCTGCTGCCAATCGAAGACGTATTCTCCATCTCCGGTCGTGGTACCGTTGTTACCGGTCGTGTAGAGCGCGGTATCATCAAAGTTGGCGAAGAAGTTGAAATCGTTGGTATCAAAGAGACTGCTAAGTCTACCTGTACTGGCGTTGAAATGTTCCGCAAACTGCTGGACGAAGGCCGTGCTGGTGAGAACGTTGGTGTTCTGCTGCGTGGTATCAAACGTGAAGAAATCGAACGTGGTCAGGTTCTGGCGAAGCCAGGCTCAATCAAGCCACACACCAAGTTCGAATCTGAAGTGTACATCCTGTCCAAAGACGAAGGCGGCCGTCATACTCCGTTCTTCAAAGGCTACCGTCCACAGTTCTACTTCCGTACAACTGACGTGACCGGTACCATCGAACTGCCAGAAGGCGTTGAGATGGTAATGCCAGGCGACAACATTAAGATGGTTGTGACTCTGATCCACCCAATCGCGATGGACGATGGTCTGCGTTTCGCAATCCGTGAAGGCGGCCGTACCGTTGGCGCGGGCGTTGTTGCTAAAGTTCTCGGCTAATCGCTGATAACATTTGACGCAATGCGCAATAAAAGGGCATCATTTGATGCCCTTTTTGCACGCTTTCACATCAGAACCTGGCTCATCAGTGATTATTTTTGTCATAATCATTGCTGAGACAGGCTCTGCAGAGAGCGTATAATCCGAAAAGCGAATAAGCATTTCGATTTGGTTTGCCTCGCAATCGCGGGGTGAAAATGTTTGTAGAATACTTCTGACAGGTTGGTTTATGAGTGCGAATACCGAAGCTCAAGGGAGCGGGCGCGGCCTGGAAGCGATGAAATGGGTAGTTGTAGCCGTGCTGCTGATCGTAGCAATTGTTGGCAACTATCTTTATCGTGACATGATGCTGCCGCTACGCGCGCTTGCAGTGGTAATTCTGATTGCTGCAGCGGGTGGTGTCGCGCTGTTGACGACAAAAGGCAAAGCGACTGTCGCTTTCGCTCGCGAAGCACGTACCGAAGTCCGCAAGGTCATTTGGCCGACTCGCCAGGAAACATTGCACACCACGCTGATCGTAGCGGCGGTTACCGCTGTAATGTCACTGATCCTGTGGGGACTGGATGGTATTCTGGTTCGCCTGGTTTCCTTTATCACTGGCCTGAGGTTCTAAGATGTCTGAAGCCCCTAAAAAGCGTTGGTACGTCGTTCAGGCGTTTTCCGGTTTTGAAGGCCGCGTAGCTACATCGCTGCGTGAGCATATCAAATTACACAACATGGAAGAGTTATTTGGCGAAGTTATGGTTCCGACCGAAGAAGTGGTCGAGATCCGTGGCGGTCAACGTCGCAAAAGCGAGCGCAAATTCTTCCCGGGTTACGTGCTGGTTCAGATGGTGATGAACGACGCGAGCTGGCACCTGGTGCGCAGCGTACCGCGCGTGATGGGCTTTATCGGCGGCACGTCTGACCGTCCGGCGCCAATCAGCGATAAAGAAGTTGATGCGATTATGAACCGCCTGCAGCAGGTGGGTGATAAGCCGCGTCCGAAAACGCTGTTTGAACCGGGTGAGATGGTTCGTGTTAATGACGGTCCGTTTGCTGACTTTAACGGCGTCGTTGAAGAAGTGGACTACGAGAAGTCCCGCCTGAAAGTGTCTGTTTCTATCTTCGGTCGTGCGACCCCGGTAGAGCTGGACTTTGCACAGGTCGAAAAAGCCTAAGCAGCGATCAAAAAAGCAACGATTTAATCGTTGCACAAGGCGCGAGATTGGAATACAATTTCGCGCCTTTTGTTTTTATGGGTTACGGCCCGTAAAACGAATTTTATTCACGGGGAGCCTCTCTGAGGCGCTATTACCCAATCAGAGGATTTTAGAATGGCTAAGAAAGTACAAGCCTACGTCAAGCTGCAGGTTGCAGCTGGTATGGCGAACCCAAGTCCACCAGTTGGTCCAGCTCTGGGTCAGCAGGGTGTGAACATCATGGAATTCTGTAAAGCGTTCAACGCAAAAACTGAATCCCTGGAAAAAGGTCTGCCAATCCCAGTCGTAATCACTGTTTACGCTGACCGTTCTTTCACTTTCGTTACCAAGACCCCTCCAGCAGCAGTTCTGCTGAAGAAAGCGGCTGGTATCAAGTCTGGTTCCGGTAAACCGAACAAAGACAAAGTGGGTAAAATTTCCCGCGCTCAGCTGCAGGAAATCGCGCAGACCAAAGCTGCCGACATGACTGGTGCCGACATTGAAGCGATGACTCGCTCAATCGAAGGTACTGCACGTTCCATGGGCCTGGTAGTGGAGGACTAAGAAATGGCTAAACTGACCAAGCGCATGTCCGTGATCCGTGACAAAGTTGATGCGACCAAACAGTACGACATCAACGAAGCTATCGCTCTGCTGAAAGAACTGGCAACTGCTAAGTTCGTTGAAAGCGTTGACGTTGCCGTTAACCTGGGCATCGACGCTCGTAAATCCGATCAGAACGTTCGTGGCGCAACTGTACTGCCACACGGTACTGGCCGTTCCGTTCGCGTAGCTGTATTTGCTCAGGGTGCAAACGCTGAAGCTGCTAAAGCTGCCGGCGCTGAACTGGTAGGTATGGAAGATCTGGCTGATCAGATCAAGAAAGGCGAAATGAACTTTGACGTTGTTATTGCTTCTCCAGATGCAATGCGCGTTGTTGGCCAGCTGGGCCAGGTTCTGGGTCCACGCGGCCTGATGCCAAACCCGAAAGTGGGTACTGTAACGCCTAACGTTGCTGAAGCGGTTAAGAACGCTAAAGCAGGTCAGGTTCGTTATCGTAACGACAAAAACGGCATCATCCACACCACCATCGGTAAAGTGGACTTTGACGCTGACAAACTGAAAGAAAACCTGGAATCTCTGCTGGTTGCGCTGAAAAAAGCAAAACCAACTCAGGCTAAAGGCGTGTACATCAAGAAAGTTAGCATCTCCACCACCATGGGTGCAGGTGTTGCAGTTGACCAGGCTGGCCTGAGCGCTGCTGCAAACTAATGCCTTTACGTGGGCGGTGATTTTGTCTACAATCTTACCCCCACGTTTGCTAACAAAAGTTAGCGGCTAACAGAATTGTTCGTTGGAGCCTGGCCTAATCCAGGCCTCCGTCGAAGACCGCAGGTGTTTCGCAAGAGACTTAATCCCCTGCGTAGACGGTGACAGAACGCTAAGATTATTTTTGAATACTCTGGCTTGTTTCTGCTCACCGTATTAAGACGCTCTCCTCGTTGGGGAGAGTGAAGTGAGTTCCGGGACATGAGTTCCGGCAAACATCCAGGAGCAAAGCTAATGGCTTTAAATCTTCAAGACAAACAAGCGATTGTTGCTGAAGTCAGCGAAGTAGCCAAAGGCGCGCTGTCTGCAGTAGTTGCGGATTCCCGTGGCGTTACTGTAGACAAAATGACTGAACTGCGTAAAGCAGGTCGTGAAGCTGGCGTATACATGCGTGTTGTTCGTAACACCCTGCTGCGTCGCGTAGTTGAAGGTACTCAGTTCGAGTGCCTGAAAGACACGTTTGTTGGTCCGACCCTTATTGCATACTCTATGGAACACCCGGGCGCTGCTGCTCGTCTGTTCAAAGAGTTCGCGAAAGCGAATGCAAAATTTGAGGTCAAAGCTGCAGCCTTTGAAGGTGAGTTGATCCCGGCATCGCAAATCGATCGCCTGGCAACCCTGCCGACCTACGAAGAAGCAATTGCACGCCTGATGGCAACCATGAAAGAAGCTTCGGCTGGCAAACTGGTTCGCACTCTGGCTGCTGTTCGCGATGCGAAAGAAGCTGCTTAATCGCAGTTATCTTTATAAAGCATTTGCTTACGTATAAACTTATTCTGATTTTCAGGAACAATTTAAATGTCTATCACTAAAGATCAAATCATTGAAGCAGTTGCAGCTATGTCCGTAATGGACGTTGTAGAACTGATTTCTGCAATGGAAGAAAAATTCGGTGTTTCTGCTGCTGCTGCTGTAGCTGTAGCTGCGGGCCCGGCTGAAGCTGCTGAAGAAAAAACTGAATTCGACGTAATTCTGAAAGCTGCTGGCGCTAACAAAGTTGCTGTTATCAAAGCAGTACGTGGCGCAACTGGCCTGGGTCTGAAAGAAGCTAAAGACCTGGTAGAATCTGCTCCAGCTGCGCTGAAAGAAGGCGTGAGCAAAGACGACGCAGAAGCACTGAAAAAATCTCTGGAAGAAGCTGGCGCTGAAGTTGAAGTTAAATAAGCCAACTTTTCTGGTTGCAGCCTAAGTCATTAGGCTGATGGCTGGTGACTTTTTAGTCACCAGCCTTTTTGCGCTGTAAGGCATCAGTAGCATTTCACACTGTTTGACTGCTGGTTGTCCTGACAATGCATGTTTCTATCGACGACTTAATATATTGCGACAGGGTGCTCGCTCTGTGTAAATCGCGACGAAATGATTTAAGCGTGATAGCAACAGGTATTGCGGAAAGTATTCAATTTTCCGGTCCACAAAATGGTGTTGCACAAACTGTCCCTTCGTCGGACAGATGGGTCGACTTGTCAGCGAGCTGAGGAACCCTATGGTTTACTCCTATACCGAGAAAAAACGTATTCGTAAGGATTTTGGTAAACGTCCACAAGTTCTGGACATTCCATATCTCCTTTCTATCCAGCTTGACTCGTTCCAGAAGTTTATCGAGCAAGATCCTGAAGGGCAGTACGGTCTGGAAGCAGCCTTCCGCTCCGTGTTCCCGATTCAGAGCTACAGCGGTAACTCCGAGCTGCAGTACGTCAGCTACCGCCTTGGCGAACCGGTGTTTGACGTTCAGGAATGTCAGATCCGTGGCGTGACCTATTCCGCACCGCTGCGCGTAAAACTGCGTCTGGTGATCTACGAGCGCGAAGCGCCGGAAGGCACCGTTAAAGACATTAAAGAACAAGAAGTCTACATGGGTGAAATTCCACTCATGACAGACAACGGTACTTTCGTAATCAACGGTACTGAGCGTGTTATCGTTTCCCAGCTGCATCGTAGCCCGGGCGTCTTCTTCGACAGCGATAAAGGTAAAACACACTCTTCCGGTAAAGTACTGTATAACGCACGCATCATTCCTTACCGTGGTTCATGGCTGGACTTCGAGTTCGATCCGAAAGACAACCTGTTTGTCCGTATCGACCGTCGTCGTAAGCTGCCTGCAACCATCATTCTGCGTGCGCTGCAATACACCACTGAACAGATCCTGGACCTGTTCTTTGAGAAAGTGATCTTTGAAATCCGCGACAACAAGCTGCAGATGGAGCTGGTGCCGGAACGTCTGCGTGGTGAGACCGCGTCGTTCGACATCGAAGCCGACGGCAAAGTGTATGTGGAAAAAGGTCGCCGTATCACCGCGCGCCATATCCGCCAGCTGGAAAAAGATGATATCAAACTCATCGAAGTTCCGGTTGAGTACATTGCAGGAAAAGTAGCCGCGAAAGATTACGTTGACGAGTCAACGGGCGAGCTGATCTGCACAGCGAACATGGAGCTGAGCCTGGATCTGCTGGCTAAGCTGAGCCAGTCTGGTCACAAACGTATCGAAACGCTGTTCACCAACGATCTGGACCATGGCGCGTATATTTCTGAGACTATCCGTGTCGACCCAACCACCGATCGTCTGAGCGCGCTGGTAGAAATCTACCGCATGATGCGTCCTGGTGAGCCACCAACACGCGAAGCGGCGGAAAGCCTGTTCGAGAACCTGTTCTTCTCCGAAGACCGCTACGATCTGTCCGCGGTTGGTCGTATGAAGTTCAACCGTTCTCTGCTGCGTGATGAGATCGAAGGTTCCGGTATCCTGAGCAAAGACGACATCATCGAAGTGATGAAGAAGCTCATCGATATCCGTAACGGTAAAGGCGAAGTGGATGATATCGACCACCTCGGCAACCGTCGTATCCGTTCCGTAGGCGAAATGGCGGAAAACCAGTTCCGCGTTGGCCTGGTGCGTGTTGAGCGTGCGGTGAAAGAGCGTCTGTCTCTGGGCGATCTGGATACCCTGATGCCTCAGGATATGATCAACGCCAAGCCGATTTCTGCAGCAGTGAAAGAGTTCTTCGGTTCAAGCCAGCTGTCTCAGTTCATGGACCAGAACAACCCGCTGTCTGAGATTACGCACAAACGTCGTATCTCTGCACTCGGCCCAGGCGGTCTGACCCGTGAACGCGCAGGCTTTGAAGTTCGAGACGTACACCCGACCCACTACGGTCGCGTATGTCCAATCGAAACGCCTGAAGGTCCAAACATCGGTCTGATCAACTCCCTGTCCGTGTACGCACAGACTAACGAATACGGTTTCCTCGAGACCCCGTATCGTAAAGTGACCGACGGTGTTGTTACCGACGAAATTCATTACCTGTCTGCTATCGAAGAAGGCAACTACGTTATCGCTCAGGCGAACTCCAACCTGGATGACGAAGGCCACTTTGTAGAAGATCTGGTTACCTGCCGTAGCAAAGGCGAATCCAGCTTGTTCAGCCGCGACCAGGTTGACTACATGGACGTATCCACCCAGCAGGTGGTATCCGTCGGTGCGTCCCTGATCCCGTTCCTGGAACACGATGACGCCAACCGTGCATTGATGGGTGCGAACATGCAACGTCAGGCCGTTCCAACTCTGCGTGCTGATAAGCCGCTGGTTGGTACCGGTATGGAACGTGCTGTTGCCGTTGACTCCGGTGTTACTGCAGTTGCTAAGCGTGGCGGTACCGTTCAGTACGTCGACGCATCCCGTATCGTTATCAAAGTTAACGAAGACGAGATGTATCCGGGCGAAGCGGGTATCGACATTTATAACCTGACCAAATATACCCGTTCTAACCAGAACACCTGTATCAACCAGATGCCTTGCGTATCTCTGGGTGAGCCAGTTGAGCGCGGCGACGTGCTGGCAGACGGTCCGTCCACCGACCTCGGTGAACTGGCGCTCGGTCAGAACATGCGCGTAGCGTTCATGCCGTGGAACGGTTACAACTTCGAAGACTCCATCCTCGTCTCCGAGCGTGTGGTTCAGGAAGATCGTTTCACCACCATCCACATTCAGGAACTGGCATGTGTGTCCCGTGACACCAAGCTGGGGCCAGAAGAGATCACCGCTGACATCCCGAACGTGGGTGAAGCTGCGCTCTCTAAACTGGATGAATCCGGTATCGTTTACATCGGTGCGGAAGTGACCGGCGGCGACATTCTGGTTGGTAAGGTTACGCCTAAAGGTGAAACCCAGCTGACGCCAGAAGAGAAACTGCTGCGCGCAATCTTCGGTGAGAAAGCGTCTGACGTTAAAGATTCTTCTCTGCGCGTACCAAACGGTGTTTCCGGTACGGTTATCGATGTTCAGGTCTTCACCCGTGACGGCGTTGAGAAAGATAAGCGTGCGCTGGAAATCGAAGAGATGCAGCTCAAACAGGCTAAGAAAGACCTGTCTGAAGAACTGCAGATCCTCGAAGCGGGTCTGTTCAGCCGTATTTATGCGGTGCTGGTTGCCGGTGGCGTTGAAGCTGAGAAGCTCGACAAACTGCCACGCGATCGCTGGCTGGAACTGGGCCTGACCGATGAAGAGAAACAAAATCAGCTGGAACAGCTGGCTGAGCAGTATGACGAACTGAAACACGAGTTCGAGAAAAAACTCGAAGCGAAACGCCGCAAAATCACTCAGGGCGACGATCTGGCACCAGGCGTGCTGAAGATTGTTAAGGTGTATCTGGCCGTTAAACGTCAGATTCAGCCTGGTGACAAGATGGCAGGTCGTCACGGTAACAAGGGTGTTATCTCTAAGATCAACCCGATCGAAGATATGCCGCACGATGCTAACGGTACGCCGGTAGATATCGTACTGAACCCACTGGGCGTACCGTCTCGTATGAACATCGGTCAGATCCTGGAAACCCACCTGGGTATGGCTGCGAAAGGTATCGGCGACAAGATTAACGCCATGCTGAAGCAGCAGGAAGAAGTCGCGAAACTGCGCGAATTCATCCAGCGTGCCTACGATCTGGGTACCGACGTGCGTCAGAAAGTCGACCTGAACACCTTCAGCGATGATGAAGTTCTGCGTCTGGCGGAAAACCTGCGTAAGGGTATGCCAATTGCAACGCCGGTATTCGACGGTGCAAAAGAAGCTGAAATTAAAGAGCTGCTGCAACTGGGTGGTCTGCCAACGTCTGGTCAGATTACGCTGTTTGACGGCCGTACCGGTGAACAGTTCGAGCGTCCAGTAACCGTAGGTTACATGTACATGCTGAAACTGAACCACCTGGTCGACGACAAGATGCACGCTCGTTCTACCGGTTCTTACAGCCTGGTTACTCAGCAGCCGCTGGGTGGTAAGGCTCAGTTCGGTGGTCAGCGCTTCGGGGAGATGGAAGTGTGGGCGCTGGAAGCATACGGCGCAGCATACACCCTGCAGGAAATGCTCACCGTTAAGTCTGATGACGTGAACGGTCGTACCAAGATGTATAAGAACATCGTGGACGGCAACCATCAGATGGAGCCGGGCATGCCAGAATCCTTCAACGTACTGTTGAAAGAGATTCGTTCGCTGGGTATCAACATCGAACTGGAAGACGAGTAATTCTCGCTCAAACAGGTCACTGGTGTCGGGTTAACCCCCGACACCAGATTGTGCTAACTCCGACGGGAGCAAATCCGTGAAAGATTTATTAAAGTTTCTGAAAGCGCAGACTAAAACCGAAGAGTTTGATGCGATCAAAATTGCTCTGGCTTCGCCAGACATGATCCGTTCATGGTCTTTTGGTGAAGTTAAAAAGCCGGAAACCATCAACTACCGTACGTTCAAACCTGAGCGTGACGGCCTTTTCTGTGCGCGTATTTTCGGGCCAGTAAAAGACTATGAGTGCCTGTGCGGTAAGTACAAGCGCCTGAAACACCGTGGTGTGATCTGTGAGAAGTGCGGCGTTGAAGTGACCCAGACCAAAGTACGCCGTGAGCGTATGGGCCACATCGAGCTGGCGTCTCCGACTGCTCACATCTGGTTCCTGAAATCTCTGCCGTCCCGTATCGGCCTGCTGCTGGATATGCCGCTGCGCGATATCGAACGTGTTCTGTACTTCGAATCTTATGTTGTGATCGAAGGCGGTATGACGAACCTGGAACGTAACCAGATTCTGACCGAAGAACAGTATCTGGACGCGCTGGAAGAGTTCGGTGACGAATTCGATGCGAAGATGGGTGCGGAAGCTATCCAGGCCCTGCTGAAGAGCATGGATCTGGAGCAAGAGTGCGAGCAGCTGCGTGAAGAGCTGAACGAAACTAACTCCGAAACCAAGCGTAAAAAGCTGACCAAGCGTATCAAACTGCTGGAAGCGTTCGTTCAGTCTGGCAACAAGCCAGAGTGGATGATCCTGACCGTTCTGCCGGTTCTGCCGCCAGATCTGCGTCCACTGGTACCGCTGGATGGTGGTCGTTTCGCAACGTCCGATCTGAACGATCTGTATCGTCGCGTTATCAACCGTAACAACCGTCTGAAGCGTCTGCTGGATCTGGCTGCGCCGGACATCATCGTACGCAACGAAAAACGTATGCTGCAGGAAGCGGTAGATGCCCTGCTGGATAACGGTCGTCGCGGTCGTGCGATCACCGGTTCTAACAAACGTCCTCTGAAATCTTTGGCCGACATGATCAAAGGTAAACAGGGTCGTTTCCGTCAGAACCTGCTCGGTAAGCGTGTTGACTACTCCGGTCGTTCTGTTATCACCGTAGGTCCATACCTGCGTCTGCATCAGTGCGGTCTGCCGAAGAAAATGGCACTGGAGCTGTTCAAACCGTTCATCTACGGCAAGCTGGAACTGCGTGGCCTCGCCACCACCATCAAAGCCGCTAAGAAAATGGTTGAGCGTGAAGAAGCTGTCGTTTGGGATATCCTGGACGAAGTGATCCGCGAACACCCGGTACTGCTGAACCGTGCACCAACACTGCACCGTCTGGGTATCCAGGCATTTGAGCCAGTCCTGATCGAAGGTAAAGCTATCCAGCTGCACCCGCTGGTTTGTGCGGCTTATAACGCCGACTTCGATGGTGACCAGATGGCTGTTCACGTACCGCTGACGCTGGAAGCCCAGCTCGAAGCGCGTGCGCTGATGATGTCTACCAACAACATCCTGTCTCCAGCGAACGGTGAACCAATTATCGTTCCTTCTCAGGACGTTGTATTGGGTCTGTACTACATGACCCGTGACTGTGTTAACGCCAAAGGCGAAGGCATGGTGCTGACTGGCCCGAAAGAAGCTGAGCGTATTTATCGCGCTGGCCTGGCCTCTCTGCATGCGCGCGTTAAAGTGCGTATCACCGAATATGAAAAAGATGAAAACGGCGAATTCGTTGCGAAAACCAGCCTGAAAGACACGACCGTTGGCCGTGCAATTCTGTGGATGATCGTACCGAAAGGTCTGCCTTTCTCCATCGTCAACCAGGCGCTGGGCAAGAAAGCGATCTCCAAAATGCTGAACACCTGTTACCGCATTCTGGGTCTGAAGCCGACCGTAATTTTCGCTGACCAGACAATGTACACCGGCTTTGCTTATGCAGCGCGTTCAGGTGCATCTGTTGGTATCGATGACATGGTCATCCCAGAGAAGAAACACGAGATCATCTCTGAAGCGGAAGCCGAAGTTGCTGAGATCCAGGAGCAGTTCCAGTCTGGTCTGGTAACCGCAGGCGAACGCTATAACAAAGTTATCGATATCTGGGCAGCGGCGAACGATCGTGTATCCAAAGCGATGATGGATAACCTGCAGACCGAAACCGTGATTAACCGTGACGGCGTAGAAGAGCAGCAGGTTTCCTTCAACAGCATCTACATGATGGCCGACTCCGGTGCGCGTGGTTCCGCAGCACAGATTCGTCAGCTGGCAGGTATGCGTGGTCTGATGGCGAAGCCAGATGGCTCCATCATCGAAACGCCAATCACCGCGAACTTCCGTGAAGGTCTGAACGTACTCCAGTACTTCATCTCCACGCACGGTGCTCGTAAAGGTCTGGCGGATACCGCACTGAAAACAGCGAACTCCGGTTATCTGACGCGTCGTCTGGTTGACGTTGCGCAGGATCTGGTTGTGACCGAAGACGATTGTGGCACCCTCGAAGGTATCACCATGACCCCGGTTATCGAGGGTGGTGATGTTAAAGAGCCACTGCGCGATCGCGTTCTGGGTCGTGTGACCGCGGAAGACATTCTGAAGCCGGGTACTGCAGACATTCTGGTTCCACGCAACACGCTGCTGCACGAGCACTGGTGTGACCTGCTGGAAGCGAACTCTGTTGACTCAGTGAAAGTGCGTTCCGTTGTATCTTGTGACACCGACTTTGGTGTGTGTGCGCACTGCTACGGTCGTGACCTGGCGCGTGGCCACATCATCAACAAAGGTGAAGCAATCGGCGTTATCGCGGCACAGTCTATCGGTGAGCCGGGTACACAGCTGACGATGCGTACGTTCCACATCGGTGGTGCGGCATCTCGTGCGGCTGCTGAATCCAGCATCCAGGTGAAAAACAAAGGTAGCATCAAGCTCAGCAACGCGAAATCTGTTGTTAACTCCGCAGGCAAGCTGGTTGTGACCTCTCGTAACACCGAGCTGAAGCTGATCGACGAATTCGGTCGTACCAAAGAGAGCTATAAAGTGCCTTACGGTGCGGTTATGGCGAAAGGTGATGGCGAGCAGGTTGCCGGCGGTGAAACCGTTGCAAACTGGGATCCACACACCATGCCGGTTATCACCGAAGTAAGTGGTTTCATCCGCTTCACTGACATGATCGACGGCCAGACCATTACTCGTCAGACCGACGAGCTGACCGGTCTGTCTTCTCTGGTGGTTCTGGATTCTGCTGAACGTACTGCCGGTGGTAAAGATCTGCGTCCTGCACTGAAAATCGTTGATGGTCAGGGTAACGACGTTCTGATCCCTGGTACCGACATGCCTGCGCAGTACTTCCTGCCGGGTAAAGCGATCGTACAGCTGGAAGATGGTATTCAGATCGGTGCGGGTGATGCTCTGGCGCGTATTCCTCAGGAATCCAGCGGTACCAAGGACATCACCGGTGGTCTGCCACGCGTTGCGGACCTGTTTGAAGCACGTCGTCCGAAAGAGCCTGCAATCCTGGCTGAAATCAGCGGTATCATTTCCTTCGGTAAAGAGACCAAAGGTAAACGCCGTCTGGTTATCACCCCAGTAGATGGCAGCGAGCCGTACGAAGAGATGATTCCTAAGTGGCGTCAGCTCAACGTGTTCGAAGGTGAACGTGTAGAACGTGGTGACGTGGTTTCCGATGGTCCAGAAGCTCCGCACGACATTCTGCGTCTTCGTGGCGTACACGCGGTAACGCGTTACATCACCAACGAAGTACAGGACGTTTACCGTCTGCAAGGCGTTAAGATTAACGATAAGCACATCGAAGTTATCGTTCGTCAGATGCTGCGTAAAGCAACCATCGAAAACGCAGGCAGCTCCGAGTTCCTGGAAGGCGAACAGGTTGAATACTCTCGCGTTAAGATTGCTAACCGCGATCTGGAAGCGAACGGCAAAATCGGTGCGACCTTCGCACGCGATCTGCTGGGTATCACCAAAGCGTCTCTGGCAACCGAGTCCTTCATCTCTGCAGCATCGTTCCAGGAGACCACGCGTGTCCTGACCGAAGCGGCTGTTGCTGGTAAGCGTGATGAACTGCGCGGTCTGAAAGAGAACGTTATCGTGGGTCGTCTGATCCCGGCAGGTACCGGTTATGCGTACCACCAGGATCGTATGCGTCGTCGTGCTGCGGGCGAACTGCCAGCTGCACCGCAGGTCACTGCAGAAGATGCATCCGCGAGCCTGGCAGAACTGCTGAACGCAGGTCTGGGCGGTTCCGACAACGAGTAATCGTTGATGCCCGGTAAACATTACCGGGCATATGCCTCGTAGGTCGGGTGGCGCTACGCTTACCCGACAATAAAAAACCCGCCTCGGCGGGTTTTTTTACATCTGTATGTTATTAGTTTACCAACGGGATCCGTCGATAAAGTTCAATCATATCGCCCGCCAGATCCTGAATGACCATCGCGTTCATCAGGTGATCCTGGGAGTGAACGGTGATCAGGTTAACCGGAAGCTTCCCGGTCCCTTCGTCAAGACCGATAAGCTGCGTCTGGATCGTGTGCGCATGCTTCACATATTCGCGCGACTCTTCCATCGCCTTCTCGGCTTCGTTAAAGTCGCCTTTACGTGCCATCTGCAGTGCGGTCAGCGCAGCACTTCGCGCCGCGCCCGCGTTCACCAGCAGTTCCATGATTGTGGTTTCTAAGTCTTCCATTATGACTCCAGCAGCTTGAGCGCTTTTTCCAGTACGGCATCACCTTTCATCATGCCGTAATCCATCATGTCGATCACCGCGACTTTTTTGCCCAGCGGGTCGGCCTGCGCCTGAAGTTTCGCCTGCTCGTATTTTACCTGTGGCCCCAGCAATACGATGTCGGCCGTCGCGATATTGTCTTTAAACTCCGCGACCGGAACGGCTTTAATGGTGACTTCAACCCCTTTTTTCTGCGCGGCATCTTTCATACGTTGAACCAGCATGCTGGTTGACATTCCCGCTGCACAGCATAAAACGATGTTCTTCATAATCAGCCTCGATCTACATGTGTTTATTGATAATTATCCCGTGCAGACCGCTTCAACAACCGCTTTACCGTGATTGTGTGTCAGGCATCACAAAGAAATCGGCATTTTTCTGAAACCGGTTACAATTTTGTGGTCACTCGCTGTCAGATGTACGAACGATACGATTTTTTCCCTGCTGTTTTGCCGTGTAAAGCGCGCCATCGACGCTACCTACAAAGTGTTCCAGCGGCTCGAAGTGCCATTCCCCCAGGCCCGCACTGAACGTCACGTGCAGGTTTTCCTCACGCCAGACGCGCCGTTCCACGGCGGTGCGCCACGCTTCCAGCAGCGCGTGAGCGGTAGCGATCAGCTCCGTATGGAAGATCACCGCGAACTCTTCGCCGCCGTAGCGGTAAACAGAGATGTGATGAGGCTGCATGATCTGGATCCCCTCGCGGGCAACGTTACGCAAAACGATATCGCCGCTCAGGTGTCCCCAGGTGTCATTAATGGATTTGAAGTTATCGATATCGATCAGGCCCAGCGCGAAAGGTTGATGGGCGTTCAGCAGTTCATCCACATCGTTGTCGAAAGCGCGGCGGTTTTTACAGCCCGTTAATGCATCATGGGTTGCCTGACGCACATAGGCTTGTTCACGCTCTTTGTTAGACTGAATGGTATGGCTGAGCATCGCCTCAAGGCGCGGGGCCTGGCTGACATCCCCAGTTTTGATGGCGTTGATAATATTCATCAGCACAGTACGGGAAGCATGGCGCAGGTACAAACCAAACAGAATGATAATAATGGCTGCGAGTGCAAATCCCCAACTGACAACAACGGTTTCGTGGCGGGTAATGGCGGTAAGCGTGGCGTCGGATACCCGATAAATAACAAACCAGTCCGGGTTGGTGAAGGAGTAGTAGTAGTACCAGGATTTGCTTTTTGGATCGAATAAATGGCCTTCGCCGCTGGTCATTTTGTCCATCAGCGCTTCGCTGACGTATGGTTTAAAGAGTGCGCCCGTGTCCGGGTGAAGTACCACGGCACCATCGCGTTCGACGACGAAAAATTCACCCTGTACGGGTGCCACCATTTGACGGAGGGTGTATCCCATAGAGGTTAAATCGAGATGAAAAGCGAGCGTTCCCTTCAGCCTGCCTTCAGGTGAAATCACCGGTTTGTAGAGGGTGACGGTTGGGTGGTCGGTGAAGTAGTCCATATAGGGGCTGGTATAGTGGCTAAAGATACTGGCCTCTGCCTGGCCTATAAACCACGGGCGGGTTCGCGCGTCGAATGTCTTGCTCTTTTCCGTTGGAAGCACTTCCGGCGCGCGCAGATAATGCCCCTGCGTGTCCGTCAAAGAGATGGACGACACGGTCGGCATCAGGTTTTGCAAATGCATTAACATCTGCAGCCCTTGTGCCGGATCGACGTTGATTGTCTGATTCAGCCGGTCATTGCGCGCAAAATACATCGCTGCACGCCCCAGAATATAGTCGTTTTCACGCAGGATGGATTCGGTATAGTTCACCGCCAGGTTATGGGTGAAATTACCATTAATCTTATGATAATCCTCCAGAAAATCCTTTCTCTGAGAAAGCGTAATCAACACGGCGATCAGCGCGAAGCTGCAGAGGATCCCCGCAAAGCTGACCATAATCGGCCGGGTGAAAGAGAGCTTTTTACTGTGAAGTGCCATGAGCTGTAGATTAATCCAGATGATGAATACGTTACGCCTGCTGATATTCTCTCAGCTTAGTCGCTGTCCTGAGGTTGGTAGCGAATTATACGGAACAGGATTTCAGGCGAGATGATTTATCTTAAGAATCATTAAGAAATTACTCATTATTTTTATTTTCTCAACTTTTGTTATGTTTGGGCGGAGGCAGGGCGAAACGAGGAAGAAGCTTTTCGCCCTGGACAGCATCCGTTGCTGACGAAAGCAGAATAGAAAAACCGGGCACCTGTTCACAACTGCCCGGTGTTTATCTCAGAAGACGCCTCGTCATTTTTTTACGTAGTTGCAGCACATTTCAACGTAATTGCGAGGCGCGTCCCAGCCAGCTGTCCCAGTCTTTCCAGACAGGCTGAAGCCCCTGGGCGATCAGCGCTTCAGCGACGGCTTCCGGACGTCGAGCATCGTGTGGCGCAAACTGCTCCAGCTCCGAACGATCGTCGGCGTAACCGCCCGGCTGCGTTTTGGAAAACGCGCTGACGTTGTTAATCGCAAGCGGGATAACGCGATCGCGAAACGCCGGGGACTCACGCGTTGAGAGCGATAATTCAACGTCCGGGGCGAGCAGGCGGAACGCGCAGATAGTTTGTACCAGCTGGCGCTCATCCATCACCGAGGCCGGTTCGACTCCGCCTGTACACGGACGCAATCTGGGGAAAGAGATGGAGTAGCGACTCTGCCAGTAATGCTGCTGGAGCCACAGCAGATGTTCCGCCACCAGATAGTTATCCACTCGCCAGTTGTCTGAAAGCCCCGTCAGTGCGCCGAGGCCGATTTTGTCGATCCCGGCGCGTCCAAGCCTGTCCGGCGTTTCCAGCCGGAAGAAAAAGTCCTGTTTTTTCCCCTTCAGGTGATGCCGGGCGTACGTCGCCTCGTGGTAGGTTTCCTGGTAGACCATGACCCCGTCCAGCCCAAGCGTTTTCAGTTCTGCGTACTCGTCCTGAGACAGGGGCTGCACTTCCATCTGCAACGATGCAAACTCACGGCGAATAGCCGGAAGATGCTGACGGAAATAGTCCATTCCCACCTTCCCCTGATGTTCGCCCGTGACCAGCAGAAGATGCTCAAAGCCCATTTCACGAATGGCCGCACACTCGCGCGCAATCTCACCTTCATCGAGCGTTTTACGCTTAATGCGGTTGCTCATGGAGAAGCCGCAGTAGGTGCAGTCGTTGGCGCACAGGTTTGAGAGGTAGAGCGGCACGTAGAAGCTCACCGTGTTGCCAAAGCGCTGGCGGGTGAGCCGCTGCGCGCGCTGCGCCATCGGCTCAAGGTAGGCGCTGGCCGCCGGTGAAAGCAGGGCCATCATGTCTTCGCGGGTCGGATGACGCGCGTTTAACGCACGCTCGACATCCGCAGCCGTTTTGCTGTTGATGCGCAGGGCAATATTGTCCCAGTGGATCTGCCGCCAGCGATCGGTAAACGTGGTCATCAGAGCGCCTCCAGGAAACCGGTCAGCGGGCTGGTGGCCTGCGCCTGAACACTGCGGGAGCCGGGGCCAGATTGCCGTGCCAGCAAACCTGACTCCACCGCCAGGCGAAACGCACGCGCCATCATGACCGGATCGTCAGCCACCGCAATAGCCGTGTTCACCAGCACCGCGTCGGCACCCATCTCCAGCGCCTGCGCGGCATGGCTTGGCACGCCAATGCCCGCATCCACCACTACCGGTACGTTGGCCTGTTCGATGATGATCTCCAGCATCGCCCGGGTTTCCAGCCCCTGGTTGGAGCCGATGGGGGCGCCCAGCGGCATGACGGCGGCGCAGCCGACCTCTTCCAGCCGTTTACACAGAACCGGGTCGGCGCCGCAGTAAGGCAGGACGATAAATCCCTGTTGCACCAGCTTTTCTGCTGCTTTCAGCGTTTCAATCGGGTCGGGCAGCAGCCAGCGCGCATCCGGGTGAATTTCCAGCTTCAGCCAGCGGGTGCCGAGCGCTTCACGCGCCAGCTGTGCGGCGAAAATCGCCTCTTCGGCTGTTTTCGCACCGGAGGTATTCGGTAAAAGCGTAACGCCTGCCTCCAGTAAAGGCGCAAGAATGGCATCGTTATGCTGGCGAAGGTCCACGCGCTTCATCGCCAGCGTCGCCAGCTGGCTGCCGCTTTCACGGATGGCATCCACCATCAGCTGCGGCGAGGTGAATTTTCCAGTTCCTGTAAACAGATGCGAATCAAAAACTTTATCGGCAATACGTAACATTTCAGCCCCCTGCGATGACCTGAAACAGCAGGATCTGGTCGCCTTCATTGACCTGCTGATGTTCCCACTGCTCGCGCGGCAGGATCTGTTGATTGAGCGCCAGCGCCGTTCCCGGCTTGAGCTGGCGTAGCCTTTCGAGCAGCACGGCAACGGTAAGTCCGTCATCGCACTTCATTGGCTCATCGTTAAACAGAATGCGCATCGCGGCCTCCGCATACCGGGCAGCCGCTGGCGCGGTGCAAGGCCAGGTGACGCCAGCCGCTTGAGCGCGCATCAAACAGCCGCAGCGTATTACGTTCCGTCTCCATGCCGCTGAGCAGCTTGATGGCCTCCAGTGCCTGCAGCGTGCCCATCACACCAACGACTGGACCGAGAATGCCTGCGGTGCGGCAGTTACGCTCTGGCTCGGCATCGTCCGGCCACAGGCAGCGATAGCAGCCCTGCGCCCACGGAGGCGTCAGGACCATCATCTGTCCCCCGAAACCGACCGCGCTGGCGGTGATAAGCGGCGTGTTATGTGCCACACAGACGGCGTTAATCGCCTGACGCGTCGCCATATTGTCCGTGCAGTCCAGCACCACGTCGGCAAGGGCAACTTCACGCTGCAGGCGTTCACCACCGAGCCGCTCCTGCAGGGCAATCAGCTCGATGTCCGGGTTAAGCTGGTTCAGCCGCTGCCGGGCGATCTGCGCTTTAGGCTGGTCGATATCTTCCATGGTGAAAAGAATTTGCCGCTGCAGGTTGCTGAGATGTACCTCGTCGTCGTCGGCAAGCACCAGCGTGCCGACGCCCGCAGCCGCCAGATAAAGCGCGGCGGGCGCGCCTAAGCCGCCCAGACCGACAATCAGTACCCGGCTGGCGAGCAGTTTTTGCTGCCCGTCGATGGCGATATCTTCCAGCAGGATCTGACGGCTGTAGCGCATAAAATCACGATCATTCATCGCCTGCTCCTGCCACCTGTAACAGCTGTGCGGTTGCGGCCTGCCAGTCAGCGGCCTGGGTGATGGCGCTGACGACGGCGATACTGCCGACGCCGGTATCCAGCACCGACGGGGCACGTTCAAGGCTGATTCCGCCGATGGCGACGGTGGGGTAATCCGCCAGACGTTTAACATGACTCGCCAGCTGCGTCAGCCCCTGCGGTGCGGAGGGCATCTGCTTTGTTTGCGTCGGGAAGACGTGACCCAGCGCGACGTAAGAGGGACGGGCCGCCAGCGCCACGTCGATCTCCATGTCATCATGCGTTGAAACGCCAAGGCGTAGCCCGGCTTCACGGATAGCGCTCAGATCCGTTGTTTCCAGGTCCTCCTGACCCAGATGCACGCCATACGCCTGGTACTTAACGGCCAGCTGCCAGTAGTCGTTGATAAACAGGCGGGCGTTATGTCGATGCCCAAGCGCGACGGCGGCAACCACATCGGCTTCCACCTCGTCATCGCGTTTATCTTTGATGCGCAGCTGGAGAGTGCGAACGCCAGCCTTCAGCAGGCGCTCTATCCACTCCACGCTGTCCACCACCGGATAAAGCCCTAAGCGGAAGGGCACCGGGGGAAAATCGGGCTGGTACATTACGCCTCCTCTTTTTTGAGGTAAATTTCGCCGCCTTTGGCGCGGAAGGTTTCTGACATGTCCGCCATACCCACTTCGATGGTTTGCGCGGCGGCGTAGTCGCGCACCTCCTGGCTGATTTTCATCGAGCAGAATTTTGGCCCGCACATAGAGCAGAAGTGCGCGACTTTGCCCGACTCCTGCGGCAGGGTCTCATCGTGATAGGCGCGCGCGGTGAACGGATCCAGCGCCAGGTTGAACTGGTCTTCCCAGCGAAATTCAAAGCGTGCCTTCGACATGGCGTTATCGCGGATTTGCGCGCCCGGGTGGCCTTTCGCCAAATCCGCCGCGTGGGCGGCAATTTTGTAGGTGATCAGCCCCTGCTTAACGTCCTCTTTGTTAGGCAGGCCGAGGTGCTCTTTCGGCGTCACATAGCAGAGCATGGCGCAGCCGAACCAGCCGATCATCGCCGCCCCAATGCCTGACGTGAAGTGGTCATAGCCCGGCGCGATGTCGGTTGTCAGTGGCCCCAGCGTGTAAAACGGCGCTTCGTGGCAGTGCTCCAGCTCTTCGGTCATGTTGCGGCGGATCATCTGCATCGGCACGTGGCCTGGGCCTTCAATCATCACCTGCACGTCATACTCCCAGGCGATTTTGGTCAGCTCGCCCAGCGTGTGCAGTTCGGCAAACTGCGCTTCGTCATTCGCGTCGCGGATGGAGCCAGGACGCAGGCCGTCGCCCAGCGACAGAGAGACATCATACGCGGCGCAGATTTCGCAAATCTCGCGGAAGTGTTCGTAGAGGAAGTTTTCCTGATGATGGGACAGGCACCACTTCGCCATGATGGAACCGCCTCGCGAGACGATGCCGGTCAGACGTTTCGCCGTCATCGGCACGTAGCGCAGCAGCACGCCCGCGTGAATGGTGAAGTAGTCCACGCCCTGTTCCGCCTGCTCCAGCAGCGTGTCGCGGAAGGCTTCCCAGGTGAGGTCTTCGGCAATGCCGTTGACCTTTTCCAGCGCCTGATAAATCGGGACGGTGCCAATCGGTACCGGGCTGTTACGCAGGATCCATTCGCGGGTTTCGTGAATATAGCGGCCGGTGGAGAGGTCCATTACCGTGTCCGCACCCCAGCGCGTGGACCAGACCAGCTTTTCCACCTCTTCTTCGATGGAAGAGGTCACGGCCGAGTTGCCGATGTTAGCGTTGACCTTCACCAGGAAGTTGCGGCCAATAATCATCGGCTCGGATTCCGGGTGGTTAATGTTGGCGGGGATAATGGCGCGACCGGCAGCCACTTCGTCACGCACAAATTCCGGCGTGATGTTCTCCGGCAGACGAGCGCCAAAGCCTTCACCCGGATGCTGATAGCGCAGTATTTCGCTACGGATGCGCTCACGACCCATGTTTTCGCGGATGGCGATGAACTCCATCTCCGGCGTGACGATGCCCTGGCGCGCGTAGTGCAGCTGGGTCACGCATTTACCCGCTTTAGCGCGTTTTGGCGTCAGCAGGCCGGTAAAGCGCAGCTCGTCCAAACCGTCGTCGGCCAGGCGTTCTTTGGTGTAAGCAGAGCTTTGCTCGTTTAGCGCTTCGCTGTCATTACGCGCGTCAATCCACGGCTGGCGCAGCTTTGCCAGACCCTGCTGGACGTTAATTGCCACATCGGGATCGCCATACGGACCGGAGGTGTCGTATACCGGCACGGCTTCGTTGTCTTCGAACTGCGGATCCTCTTTGCTGCCGCCGATAAGCGTCGGGCTGAGCTGGATCTCACGCATCGGGACGCGAATATCGGCCTGCGAGCCGGAAATGTAGATACGTTTAGAGTTCGGGAAAGCAGTGCCTTCCAGGGTGTCGATGAAGTGTTGGGCCTGCGCGCGCTGTTCGCGGCGGGTCAGTTTTGCAGTAGACATAGCTCATTCCAAAAGTGAAGGACATGGCTTGTCAGACGACGGATGAAGCAAGAGAGGATCGCCCTCAGGCGATACAACAGCTGTTTGACTCTTGTTCCCTTCGCAGGTATTAGCCTGATCAGGTTCCGCGGATCCCGAATTAACGGTCTCAGCCCGTGCTTTCACACTGGGCACTCCGACAAGAAAAATCCCCCTCGTGAGAGGGGCGAATGGTTGTAAATTACTCGTTAACGATTAAGAACTCAAGCAGGGCGCGCGACGTTCTCTTCATTGCTGGTATTCACGTCATTGTCCAGCACGAGGGCGATCAGCTTATCTTCCAGCGTGAATCGCTCCTCCAGCGCTTCACCGAGATCGGACAGCGCCTGCTGAAACTCAAGATAGTTATCGTGATCGATGGCGTTCTCGAGCGTGGAATCGTAGTAATCCATGATCTGCTGGGTGTTGGCTTCCAGCAACGGATAGAGTTTGCTGGCCGCTAAATACGGTGTTGTCCCTTCCATTTCGCGGATAATGCGTTCATAAATATTGAAATGGCCGTCGGACAGGTAGTCGACCAGGCTCTGGCAAAAATCATCCAGCGCTTTTTCATTCAGCCGCATAAACGATTCTTTGCCAGGCTTAATACCGACCAGATTGTAATAAGCCACGAGTAGATGCTTGCGCACATGCAGCCAGCGATCCACCAGTTTGTTACTTCCTCTAACGCGCTCAGTCAGGCTTTCCAGCTGGTTTAACATGGTCGACTCCGCAAGGTATAGGATTGAATCTGCTTATCCAAAATGTAACCACAATGCTAACAACATGTCAGTGAAGCGAAGGTAGTGCAATAGATATGGATCGTATTATTGAAAAATCAGATCTGGGTTGGTGGATCGTCAGTCACGAACAAAAATTATGGCTGCCCGCCGGGGAAATCCCCCATGGCACGGCGGAAACGTTCGATCTTGTCGGACAAACCGCGCTGTGGATCGGCGAGTGGCAGGGCGAGCCGGTGTGGTTGATCCAACAGGCGCGTCGCCAGGATATGGGGTCTGTGCGGCAGGTGCTGGATCAGGATGTCGGGCTGTTCCAGCTGGCGGGGCGCGGCGTGCAGCTGGCGGAGTTTTACCGCTCGCATAAATACTGCGGCTACTGCGGTCATACCATGCACCCGAGCAAAACCGAGTGGGCGATGCTCTGCAGCCACTGCCGCGAGCGCTACTATCCTCAGATTGCACCCTGCATTATCGTCGCTATCCGTCGGGAGGATTCCATCCTGCTGGCGCAGCATACTCGTCATCGCAACGGCATTCACACCGTACTGGCCGGGTTCGTCGAAGTAGGCGAAACGCTGGAGCAGGCGGTGGCGCGCGAGGTGATGGAAGAGAGCAGTATTAAGGTGAAGAACCTGCGCTACGTCACCTCCCAGCCCTGGCCGTTCCCGATGTCGCTGATGACCGCGTTTATGGCGGAATACGATAGCGGCGAGATCGTTATCGATCAGAAAGAGCTGCTGGAAGCGAACTGGTATCGCTATGACGATTTACCGCTGTTGCCTCCGCCGGGCACCGTGGCGCGTCGGCTGATAGAAGATACCGTGGCGATGTGTCGGGCCGAGTATGAGTAGTGTTACACTGAGGCCATGACGCTTAAGGAACTGCAAAAATGACCGAACTGAAGAACGATCGTTATCTGCGTGCGCTGCTGCGCCAGCCCGTTGATGTCACCCCGGTGTGGATGATGCGCCAGGCGGGACGCTATCTGCCAGAGTACAAAGCCACGCGCGCGCAGGCGGGCGATTTTATGTCGCTGTGCAAAAATGCTGAGCTGGCCTGCGAAGTCACGCTCCAGCCGCTGCGCCGCTTCCCGCTGGATGCTGCGATCCTCTTCTCGGATATTCTGACCATTCCGGATGCAATGGGCCTTGGCCTGTATTTCGAAACCGGTGAAGGTCCGCGTTTCACCTCCCCAATCAAAAGCAAAGCCGACGTGGATAAGCTGCCGATCCCCGATCCGGAAGGCGAGCTGGGCTACGTGATGAACGCCGTACGCACCATCCGCCGCGAGCTGAAAGGTGAAGTTCCGCTGATTGGCTTCTCCGGCAGCCCGTGGACGCTGGCGACCTATATGGTGGAAGGGGGCAGCAGCAAAGCCTTCACCATGATTAAAAAGATGATGTACGCCGAGCCGCTGGCGCTGCATGCGCTGCTCGACAAGCTGGCGAAGAGCGTCACGCTCTATCTGAACGCGCAGATTAAAGCCGGTGCGCAGTCGGTGATGATTTTCGATACCTGGGGCGGCGTGCTGACCGGACGCGATTATCAGCAGTTCTCCCTGTATTACATGCACAAAATCGTTGACGGCCTGTTGCGGGAAAACGAAGGTCGCCGCGTGCCGGTGACGCTGTTCACCAAAGGTGGCGGTCAGTGGCTGGAAGCGATGGCGGCGACCGGCTGTGACGCGCTGGGCCTCGACTGGACCACCGATATCGCCGATGCGCGCCGTCGCGTGGGCGACAAAGTGGCGCTGCAGGGTAATATGGATCCGTCCATGCTCTATGCTCAGCCAGCCCGCATTGAAGAAGAAGTGTCGACTATACTGTCTGGTTTCGGCCAGGGTGAAGGCCACGTCTTTAACCTCGGCCACGGCATTCATCAGGATGTGCCGCCAGAACACGCTGGCGTATTTGTGGAGGCGGTGCATCGGCTTTCTGCCCAGTATCACAAGTAAGGAGTAGTTATGGATCTCGCGTCGCTACGCGCTCAACAAATCGAACTGGCTTCATCGGTGATCCGCGAGGATCGTCTGGATAAGGATCCCCCGCAGTACATTGGCGGAGCGGACGTCGGATTAGAGCAGGGTGGGGAAGTGACGCGAGCGGCGATGGTGGTACTAAAATACCCTTCGCTTGAGCTGGTGGAGTACAAGGTGGCGCGTATCGCGACCACCATGCCTTACATTCCGGGCTTTCTCTCCTTTCGCGAATATCCCGCGCTGCTGGCTGCGTGGGAGCAGCTCTCGCAAAAACCTGACCTGCTGTTTGTTGATGGACACGGTATTTCACACCCGCGCCGTTTAGGCGTTGCCAGCCACTTTGGGCTGCTAGTGGATGTGCCGACCATCGGCGTCGCCAAGAAACGCCTTTGCGGCGCGTTTGAACCTCTCTCCGCCGAGCCGGGCGCGCTGGCGCCGCTTATCCATAAAGGCGAGCAGTTAGCGTGGGTCTGGCGCAGCAAGGCGCGCTGTAACCCGCTCTTTATCGCCACCGGTCACCGGGTGAGCATGGACAGCGCCCTGGCGTGGGTACAGCGCTGCATGAAGGGCTACCGCTTACCGGAGCCGACGCGCTGGGCAGATGCTGTCGCCTCCTCGCGCCCGGCATTCATTCGTTGGCAGGAAATTCAGCCGTGATTCAGGTAAACTGCGGCTAATTTTCGATTCGAGACATCATCATGTTACAAAACCCGATTCATCTGCGCCTTGAGAAGCTGGAAAGCTGGCAGCACGTGACCTTTATGGCTTGCCTGTGCGAGCGCATGTATCCCAACTATGCCGCGTTCTGCAAGCAGACAGCGTTTGGCGAAGGCCAGATTTATCGTCGTATCCTGGATTTAATCTGGGAAACGCTGACGGTAAAAGACGCGAAGGTGAATTTTGACTCCCAGCTGGAAAAGCTGGAAGAGGCGATCCCCGCTGCGGATGATTTTGACCTGTACGGTGTCTACCCGGCGATTGATGCCTGCGTGGCGTTAAGTGAGCTGATCCACTCCCGCCTGAGCGGTGAAACGCTGGAGCACGCCATCGAAGTCAGTAAAGCGTCCATTACGACCGTCGCGATGCTCGAAATGACCCAGGAAGGTCGCGAAATGACCGACGAAGAGCTGCGTGCCAACCCGGCGGTTGAACAGGAATGGGACATCCAGTGGGAAATTTTCCGCCTGCTGGCAGAGTGCGAAGAACGCGATATCGAGCTGATAAAAGGGCTGCGCGCGGACTTACGTGAGGCCGGTGAGAGCAATATTGGTATAATTTTTAACCAATGAGACAACAAAACGTGATTTAACGCCTGTTTTGTCGCTCCTCGACTCTTCCCTTCTGCCCCCCGTCTGGTCTACATTTGGGGGGCGAAAAAAAGTGGCTATCGGTGCGTGTATGCAGGAGAGTGCTTTTTTGGCATTTTCGTCGCACTCGATGCTTAGCAAGCGATAAACACATTGAAAGGATAACTTATGAACAAGACTCAACTGATTGATGTAATTGCGGACAAGGCTGATCTGTCTAAAGTGCAGGCTAAAGCTGCTCTGGAATCTACCCTGGCTGCTATTACTGAGTCTCTGAAAGAAGGCGATGCTGTACAACTGGTTGGTTTCGGTACCTTCAAAGTGAACCACCGCGCTGAGCGTACTGGCCGCAACCCGCAGACCGGTAAAGAAATCAAAATCGCCGCAGCTAACGTGCCGGCATTTGTTTCTGGTAAAGCACTGAAAGACGCAGTTAAGTAAGACGCGTGGCAGTGAACAGTTTTAACGAAGGGGCGGCAACGCCCCTTTTGTCATTCTGGCGTGGAACGCTCGCGCTGACAGGCGTGCTGTTGCTGTCAGCCTGTAGCCACGATTCCTCCCTCCCTCCGTTTACCGCCAGCGGTTACGCGGACAACCAGGGCGCGGTCAGGATCTGGCGCAAAGATTCCGGCGGCGAAGTGCATCTGCTTTCTGCCTTCAGCCCGTGGCATAATGGCAATACATCGACGGCGGAATATCGCTGGCAGGGAGATGACCTGTCGCTGATTGAACTGAATATCTACAGCAAGACCCCCGAACACGTGAAAGTGCGTTTTGATGACCATGGCGAGCTGAGCTTTATGCAGCGTGAAGTCAGCGGTCAAAAACAGCAACTTTCCAGCGATCAAATCGCCCTCTACCGCTATCGCGCTGAACAAATCCGCCAGACCAGCGATGCGCTTCGTCTGGGACGCGTTGTGCTGCGCCAGGGGCGCTGGCATGCCGATGGGACGGTGACAACCTGTGAAGGGCAGACGGTCAAGCCTGAGCTCGAATCCTGGGCAACCGAGCACATTCAACGCCGTCAGCGTCATTCATCAATAGCAGTGAGTGTGGCGTGGCTGGAAGCGCCGGAAGGCTCTCAGCTGCTGCTGGTGGCGAACGAAGACTTCTGTACCTGGCAGCCGACAGAGAAGAGTTTCTGATGTAAATCCCCTCTCCCTTTGGGAGAGGGTTAGGGTGAGGGTGTGAAATTACTCGCCCTGCTCACGCGCAATCGCGCGATAGCCGATATCCTGACGGCTAAAGCTACCGTTCCAGTGGATATCCGCCATCAGCGCATAGGCGCGTTTCTGCGCTTCTGCCACGGTATGACCCAGCGCGGTTGCACACAGCACGCGTCCGCCATTGGTCAGTACGCGGTCGTCATCAGACAGCTTCGTTCCGGCGTGGAATACCTTCGCGCCTTCAATCTCTTCCAGCGGTAAGCCGTGGATCTCATCACCGGTGTTGTAGTTGCCAGGGTAACCACCCGCAGCAATCACCACGCCCAGGGACGCGCGCTCGTCCCACTCTGAGGTTTTCTCGTCGAGCTTGCCCTCGCAGGCTGCCAGACACAGATCCACCAGATCGGATTTCATGCGCAGCATGATGGGCTGCGTTTCTGGATCGCCAAAGCGGCAGTTAAATTCGATAACCTTCGGGTTGCCCTGCTTGTCGATCATCAGACCCGCGTAAAGGAAACCGGTGTAGGTGTTACCTTCCGCCGCCATCCCTTTCACGGTAGGCCAGATGATGCGATCCATGGTGCGCTGGTGTACTTCGTCAGTCACTACCGGTGCAGGGGAGTAGGCACCCATTCCGCCGGTATTCGGGCCGGTATCCGCATTTCCTACGCGCTTGTGGTCCTGGCTGGTGGCCATCGGCAGGACGTGCTCGCCGTCGACCATCACGATAAAGCTGGCTTCTTCGCCGTCGAGGAACTCTTCGATCACGATGCGGTGGCCCGCATCGCCGAAGGCGTTGCCCGCCAGCATATCCTGAACCGCGGCTTCGGCTTCTTCGAGCGTCATCGCGACGATAACGCCTTTACCGGCAGCCAGGCCGTCGGCCTTGATAACAATCGGCGCACCTTTTTCACGTAAGTAGGCCAGGGCTGGCTCCACTTCGGTGAAGTTCTGATATTCCGCCGTTGGGATGTTATGACGCGCGAGGAAATCTTTGGTGAAGGCTTTGGAGCCTTCCAGCTGTGCAGCACCTTCCGTTGGGCCGAAGATTTTCAGGCCCGCCGCGCGGAACGCATCAACGACGCCAATCACCAGAGGGGCTTCCGGGCCCACAATCGTCAGATCGATTTTCTCGTTCTGGGCAAAGCTCAGCAGCGACGGAATGTCGGTCACGCCGATAGCCACATTCTGCAGCGCGGGTTCCAGTGCGGTACCGGCATTGCCCGGCGCCACGAAGACCGTTTTCACCAGCGGAGACTGCGCCGCTTTCCACGCCAGAGCGTGCTCGCGCCCGCCGTTACCAATGACTAATACTTTCATTTTCTGCTCCGGGAATTAATGACGGAAGTGGCGCATATCGGTGAAGATCATCGCGATGCCGTGTTCGTCGGCGGCGGCAATCACTTCGTCGTCGCGGATTGAGCCGCCAGGCTGGATCACGCAGGTGATCCCTACAGCGGCTGCCGCGTCGATACCGTCACGGAACGGGAAGAAGGCGTCAGAAGCCATGGCGGAGCCTTTTACTTCCAGTCCTTCGTCGCCTGCTTTAATACCCGCAATTTTCGCGGAGTAGACGCGGCTCATCTGGCCAGCACCTATCCCGATGGTCATGTTCTCTTTCGCGTAGACGATGGCATTGGATTTGACGAACTTCGCGACCTTCCAGCAGAACAGCGCGTCACGCAGTTCCTGTTCGCTCGGCTGACGTTTGGTCACCACGCGCAGGTCGGCTTCTGTCACCATACCCAGATCGCGATCCTGAACCAGCAGACCGCCGTTCACGCGCTTGAAGTCCAGGCCCGGCACGCGTTCTGCCCACTGGCCGCAAACCAGTACGCGTACGTTCTGTTTTACCGCTGTGATTTTCAGTGCTTCTTCGGATGCGGATGGCGCGATGATCACTTCAACGAACTGACGGGAGATGATGGCCTGTGCGGTTTCAGCATCCAGCTCGCGGTTGAAGGCGATAATGCCGCCGAATGCGGAGGTCGGGTCAGTTTTGTAGGCGCGATCGTAGGCATCCAGAATAGAGGTGCTTACCGCGACGCCGCATGGGTTGGCGTGCTTAACGATAACGCAGGCTGGCTCGCTGAACTCTTTCACGCATTCCAGCGCGGCGTCGGTGTCGGCAATGTTGTTATAGGAGAGCGCTTTGCCCTGAACCTGCTGGGCAGTCGCAACCGAGGCTTCTTTTACCTCTTCTTCTATATAGAAGGCAGCCTGCTGGTGGCTGTTCTCGCCGTAGCGCATATCCTGCTTCTTAATGAAGTTCAGATTCAGGGTGCGCGGGAAGCGGCCAGAAGGATCTTTGCTTTCACCGTGGTAAGCCGGTACCAGGCTACCGAAGTAGTTGGCGATCATGCTGTCGTACGCGGCGGTGTGTTCGAAGGCTTTGATGGCGAGGTCGAAACGCGTTGCAAGCGCCAGTGACCCTTCGTTGGCATCCATCTCATTAATAATGGTTTCGTAATCGCTGCTCTTTACGACGATGGCCACATCTTTATGGTTCTTGGCAGCGGAGCGCACCATAGTTGGGCCGCCGATATCAATATTCTCTACGGCATCTTCCAGAGAACAGCCTTCGCGGGCAACGGTCTGGGCAAACGGGTAGAGGTTAACAACCACCATGTCGATTGGCGCGATGTCATGCTGTTTCATAATATCGTCATCCTGACCGCGACGACCAAGAATGCCGCCGTGCACTTTCGGGTGCAGGGTTTTGACGCGTCCATCCATCATTTCCGGGAAACCGGTGTAATCGGACACTTCGGTTACCGGCAGACCTTTATCTGCTAACAGGCGAGCGGTACCGCCTGTAGAAAGCAGCTCTACGCCACGTGCAGAAAGTGCCTGAGCGAATTCGACGATACCGGCTTTATCAGAAACACTGAGCAGAGCGCGGCGGACTGGACGACGTTGTTGCATGGTAAATCCCCTGGATTTCACGATTACAGAGAGCGTTAGATGAATTTTCCTGCGAAAAACTCATCTAACACACCTGACGGGGCATCCTTGTTAAGCGCGAGCATTTTAACGAAAACGTTTGCGCAACGCTCGCACATTTTCACTTTTTCGTATCATTGTGGATAAGTCTGTGTGTAAAAAGGTATAAGGCGGGGTTTTGCTGTGTAATGCAGCAGTCAGTCATTTTTCTGTCATTTAGCGGTTGCGGCCTGCGGAGAACTCCCTATAATGCGCCTCCATCGACACGGAACATGTGAATCACTTCACAAACAACCGGGTCGGTTGAAGAGAAAAAATCCTGAAATAACGGGTTGACTCTGAAAGAGGAAAGCGTAATATACGCCACCTCGCAACGGTGAGCGAAAGCCGCGTTGCACTGCTCTTTAACAATTTATCAGACAATCTGTGTGGGCACTCAAAGTGACATGGATTCTTAATGTCTTCGGACAATAAATGAATACCAAGTCTCTGAGTGAACATACGTAATTCATTACGAAGTTTAATTCACGAGCATCAAACTTAAATTGAAGAGTTTGATCATGGCTCAGATTGAACGCTGGCGGCAGGCCTAACACATGCAAGTCGAGCGGCAGCGGGAAGTAGCTTGCTACTTTGCCGGCGAGCGGCGGACGGGTGAGTAATGTCTGGGAAACTGCCTGATGGAGGGGGATAACTACTGGAAACGGTAGCTAATACCGCATAACGTCGCAAGACCAAAGAGGGGGACCTTCGGGCCTCTTGCCATCAGATGTGCCCAGATGGGATTAGCTAGTAGGTGGGGTAACGGCTCACCTAGGCGACGATCCCTAGCTGGTCTGAGAGGATGACCAGCCACACTGGAACTGAGACACGGTCCAGACTCCTACGGGAGGCAGCAGTGGGGAATATTGCACAATGGGCGCAAGCCTGATGCAGCCATGCCGCGTGTATGAAGAAGGCCTTCGGGTTGTAAAGTACTTTCAGCGGGGAGGAAGGTGTTGAGGTTAATAACCTCAGCAATTGACGTTACCCGCAGAAGAAGCACCGGCTAACTCCGTGCCAGCAGCCGCGGTAATACGGAGGGTGCAAGCGTTAATCGGAATTACTGGGCGTAAAGCGCACGCAGGCGGTCTGTCAAGTCGGATGTGAAATCCCCGGGCTCAACCTGGGAACTGCATTCGAAACTGGCAGGCTAGAGTCTTGTAGAGGGGGGTAGAATTCCAGGTGTAGCGGTGAAATGCGTAGAGATCTGGAGGAATACCGGTGGCGAAGGCGGCCCCCTGGACAAAGACTGACGCTCAGGTGCGAAAGCGTGGGGAGCAAACAGGATTAGATACCCTGGTAGTCCACGCCGTAAACGATGTCGACTTGGAGGTTGTGCCCTTGAGGCGTGGCTTCCGGAGCTAACGCGTTAAGTCGACCGCCTGGGGAGTACGGCCGCAAGGTTAAAACTCAAATGAATTGACGGGGGCCCGCACAAGCGGTGGAGCATGTGGTTTAATTCGATGCAACGCGAAGAACCTTACCTACTCTTGACATCCAGAGAACTTTCCAGAGATGGATTGGTGCCTTCGGGAACTCTGAGACAGGTGCTGCATGGCTGTCGTCAGCTCGTGTTGTGAAATGTTGGGTTAAGTCCCGCAACGAGCGCAACCCTTATCCTTTGTTGCCAGCGGTCCGGCCGGGAACTCAAAGGAGACTGCCAGTGATAAACTGGAGGAAGGTGGGGATGACGTCAAGTCATCATGGCCCTTACGAGTAGGGCTACACACGTGCTACAATGGCGCATACAAAGAGAAGCGACCTCGCGAGAGCAAGCGGACCTCATAAAGTGCGTCGTAGTCCGGATTGGAGTCTGCAACTCGACTCCATGAAGTCGGAATCGCTAGTAATCGTAGATCAGAATGCTACGGTGAATACGTTCCCGGGCCTTGTACACACCGCCCGTCACACCATGGGAGTGGGTTGCAAAAGAAGTAGGTAGCTTAACCTTCGGGAGGGCGCTTACCACTTTGTGATTCATGACTGGGGTGAAGTCGTAACAAGGTAACCGTAGGGGAACCTGCGGTTGGATCACCTCCTTACCTTAAAGAACCTGCCTTTGTAGTGTCCACACAGATTGTCTGATGAATGATGAACTTCTGAATGTACTTTTGAGTGCATTAAGAAGTTTTGCTCTTTAAAAATCTGGATCAAGCTGAAAATTGAAACGACACACAGTTAATGTGTGTTCGAGTCTCTCAAATTTTCGCAATTTGATGATGAATCGAAAGAAACATCTTCGGGTTGTGAGGTTAAGCGACTAAGCGTACACGGTGGATGCCCTGGCAGTCAGAGGCGATGAAGGACGTGCTAATCTGCGAAAAGCGCCGGCGAGGTGATATGAACCTTTGACCCGGCGATGTCCGAATGGGGAAACCCAGTGTGTTCCGACACACTATCGTTAACTGAATACATAGGTTAACGAGGCGAACCGGGGGAACTGAAACATCTAAGTACCCCGAGGAAAAGAAATCAACCGAGATTCCCCCAGTAGCGGCGAGCGAACGGGGAGCAGCCCAGAGTCTGAATCAGCTTGTGTGTTAGTGGAAGCGTCTGGAAAGTCGCACGGTACAGGGTGATAGTCCCGTACACGAAAGCACACTTGCTGTGAACTCGAAGAGTAGGGCGGGACACGTGGTATCCTGTCTGAATATGGGGGGACCATCCTCCAAGGCTAAATACTCCTGACTGACCGATAGTGAACCAGTACCGTGAGGGAAAGGCGAAAAGAACCCCGGCGAGGGGAGTGAAAAAGAACCTGAAACCGTGTACGTACAAGCAGTGGGAGCCTCTTTTATGGGGTGACTGCGTACCTTTTGTATAATGGGTCAGCGACTTATATTCTGTAGCAAGGTTAACCGTATAGGGGAGCCGAAGGGAAACCGAGTCTTAACTGGGCGTTAAGTTGCAGGGTATAGACCCGAAACCCGGTGATCTAGCCATGGGCAGGTTGAAGGTTGGGTAACACTAACTGGAGGACCGAACCGACTAATGTTGAAAAATTAGCGGATGACTTGTGGCTGGGGGTGAAAGGCCAATCAAACCGGGAGATAGCTGGTTCTCCCCGAAAGCTATTTAGGTAGCGCCTCGTGAATTCATCTTCGGGGGTAGAGCACTGTTTCGGCTAGGGGGCCATCCCGGCTTACCAACCCGATGCAAACTACGAATACCGAAGAATGTTATCACGGGAGACACACGGCGGGTGCTAACGTCCGTCGTGAAGAGGGAAACAACCCAGACCGCCAGCTAAGGTCCCAAAGTCATGGTTAAGTGGGAAACGATGTGGGAAGGCACAGACAGCCAGGATGTTGGCTTAGAAGCAGCCATCATTTAAAGAAAGCGTAATAGCTCACTGGTCGAGTCGGCCTGCGCGGAAGATGTAACGGGGCTAAACCATGCACCGAAGCTGCGGCAGCGACGCGTATGCGTTGTTGGGTAGGGGAGCGTTCTGTAAGCCGTTGAAGGTGGCCTGTGAGGGTTGCTGGAGGTATCAGAAGTGCGAATGCTGACATAAGTAACGATAATGCGGGTGAAAAGCCCGCACGCCGGAAGACCAAGGGTTCCTGTCCAACGTTAATCGGGGCAGGGTGAGTCGACCCCTAAGGCGAGGCCGAAAGGCGTAGTCGATGGGAAACAGGTTAATATTCCTGTACTTGGTGTTACTGCGAAGGGGGGACGGAGAAGGCTATGTTAGCCGGGCGACGGTTGTCCCGGTTTAAGCATGTAGGCGGGAGTTTTAGGTAAATCCGGAACTCTATTAACGCTGAGGTGTGATGACGAGGCACTACGGTGCTGAAGTAACAAATGCCCTGCTTCCAGGAAAAGCCTCTAAGCATCAGGTAACATCAAATCGTACCCCAAACCGACACAGGTGGTCAGGTAGAGAATACCAAGGCGCTTGAGAGAACTCGGGTGAAGGAACTAGGCAAAATGGTGCCGTAACTTCGGGAGAAGGCACGCTGATATGTAGGTGAAGCCCCTGCGGGTGGAGCTGAAATCAGTCGAAGATACCAGCTGGCTGCAACTGTTTATTAAAAACACAGCACTGTGCAAACACGAAAGTGGACGTATACGGTGTGACGCCTGCCCGGTGCCGGAAGGTTAATTGATGGGGTTAGCGGCAACGCGAAGCTCTTGATCGAAGCCCCGGTAAACGGCGGCCGTAACTATAACGGTCCTAAGGTAGCGAAATTCCTTGTCGGGTAAGTTCCGACCTGCACGAATGGCGTAATGATGGCCAGGCTGTCTCCACCCGAGACTCAGTGAAATTGAACTCGCTGTGAAGATGCAGTGTACCCGCGGCAAGACGGAAAGACCCCGTGAACCTTTACTATAGCTTGACACTGAACACTGGTCCTTGATGTGTAGGATAGGTGGGAGGCTTTGAAGCGTGGACGCCAGTCTGCGTGGAGCCGACCTTGAAATACCACCCTTTAATGGCTGGTGTTCTAACGTAGACCCGTTACCCGGGTTGCGGACAGTGTCTGGTGGGTAGTTTGACTGGGGCGGTCTCCTCCCAAAGAGTAACGGAGGAGCACGAAGGTTAGCTAATCCTGGTCGGACATCAGGAGGTTAGTGCAATGGCATAAGCTAGCTTGACTGCGAGAGTGACGGCTCGAGCAGGTGCGAAAGCAGGTCATAGTGATCCGGTGGTTCTGAATGGAAGGGCCATCGCTCAACGGATAAAAGGTACTCCGGGGATAACAGGCTGATACCGCCCAAGAGTTCATATCGACGGCGGTGTTTGGCACCTCGATGTCGGCTCATCACATCCTGGGGCTGAAGTAGGTCCCAAGGGTATGGCTGTTCGCCATTTAAAGTGGTACGCGAGCTGGGTTTAGAACGTCGTGAGACAGTTCGGTCCCTATCTGCCGTGGGCGCTGGAGAATTGAGGGGGGCTGCTCCTAGTACGAGAGGACCGGAGTGGACGCATCACTGGTGTTCGGGTTGTCATGCCAATGGCATTGCCCGGTAGCTAAATGCGGAAGAGATAAGTGCTGAAAGCATCTAAGCACGAAACTTGCCCCGAGATGAGTTCTCCCTGACCCTTTAAGGGTCCTGAAGGAACGTTGAAGACTACGACGTTGATAGGTCGGGTGTGTAAGCGCAGCGATGCGTTGAGCTAACCGATACTAATGAACCGTGAGGCTTAACCTTACAACGCCGAAGGTGTTTTGGCGAAGAGACACGATATTTTCAGCTTTGATACAGATTTAACAGAATTTGCCTGGCGGCTTTAGCGCGGTGGTCCCACCTGACCCCATGCCGAACTCAGAAGTGAAACGCCGTAGCGCCGATGGTAGTGTGGGGTCTCCCCATGTGAGAGTAGGGAACTGCCAGGCATCAATTAGAAGAACCCCGTACCGAAAGGTGCGGGGTTTTTTGCTTTTGTTTTTCCCCCTCCTTGAAACTTTCTCACCTTACGCTTGCAGGCTCGACATTATGCCCGTTTCTGGGTATCGTTAGCTATCTGGATGTCTAAACGTTTATACGTATGTTGTGAGGATATTAAGTTATGCCGATTCGGGTGCAGGACGAGTTACCAGCCGTCAATTTCTTGCGTGAAGAAAATGTCTTCGTCATGACGGCTTCGCGTGCGACAGGTCAGGAAATTCGCCCGCTGAAGGTGCTTATTCTCAATCTGATGCCAAAAAAGATCGAAACGGAGAACCAGTTCCTGCGCCTGCTGTCGAATTCTCCGCTGCAGGTCGATATACAGCTGCTGCGGATCGATGCCCGTGAGTCGCGTAACACGCCTTCTGAGCATCTGAACAACTTCTACTGTAACTTCGATGACATTCAGGATGAAAACTTCGACGGACTGATTGTGACCGGTGCGCCGCTCGGTCTGGTTGAATTTAACGATGTCGCCTACTGGCCACAGATCAAACAGGTCCTGGAGTGGGCAAAAGATCATGTCACGTCCACATTGTTTGTCTGTTGGGCGGTACAAGCCGCACTGAATATTCTTTATGGCATCCCCAAGCAAACCCGCACTGAAAAACTCTCCGGCGTATATGAACACCACATTCTTCATCCACATGCGTTGCTGACACGTGGTTTCGATGACTCTTTCCTGGCCCCACATTCTCGCTACGCCGATTTCCCGGCTCAGCTGATTCGTGATTACACCGATCTGGAGATCCTGGCCGAAACGGAAGATGGAGATGCTTATCTGTTTGCCAGCAAGGATAAACGTATTGCTTTTGTGACCGGGCATCCTGAATACGATCCGCATACTCTCGCGTCAGAGTATTTCCGTGATGTCGAAGCGGGTCTCAATCCGGAAGTACCGTACAACTATTTCCCGAAAAACGATCCACAAAACAAACCGAGAGCAACCTGGCGCAGCCACGGGAATTTACTTTTCACTAACTGGCTCAACTATTACGTCTATCAGATAACGCCATACGATCTGCGTCACATGAATCCGACGCTGGAGTAATCTTCTGCACTAAACGATCCTAAAGCGTTTCAGCTATTCAAATCAGGCACCTTCGGGTGCCTTTTTTATTTCCGAAATGTCACTCACCATTCGATCAAACTTTAATTTCAATAAAATCAATAAATTAATTACAATTAACAATTAAAATGGAAATTGTTTTTGATTTTGGAAAAAATATAGATAGTCTTAATTCTGCTGAGCGAAAACTACCCAACGATCTTTCGTTCGCATCGGGGGCGTGATTTTGGATCTTTGATGAGGAGCAGAGTAATGACTCAACAGGTAACGACGGTCGATGAACTGGCCTTTACCCAGCCGTATGGCGAGCAAGAGCAGCAAGTTTTGACGGCGGAAGCGGTAGAGTTTCTGACTGAACTGGTGACCCGCTTTACGCCACAGCGCAATAAGCTGCTGGCGGCACGTATTCATCAGCAGCAGGAAATTGACGATGGCAAGTTGCCTGGCTTCATTTCGGAAACCGCTTCCATTCGCCGTGGCGAGTGGAAAATCCGCGGCATCCCTGAAGATTTACAGGATCGTCGCGTTGAGATCACCGGTCCGGTAGAGCGCAAAATGGTGATCAACGCCATGAACGCCAACGTTAAAGTCTTTATGGCGGATTTTGAGGACTCACTGGCACCAGACTGGAGCAAAGTTATCGACGGGCAGATCAACCTGCGCGACGCCGTGAACGGCACCATCAGCTATACCAACGAAGCCGGTAAAATTTATCAACTCAAACCGAATCCGGCGGTGCTGATCTGCCGCGTTCGCGGTCTGCACCTGCCTGAAAAACATGTCACCTGGCGTGGGGAAGCCATTCCGGGCAGCCTGTTTGATTTCGCACTCTATTTCTTCCACAACCATAAAAGCCTGCTGGCAAAAGGCAGCGGCCCCTATTTCTATCTGCCAAAAACACAGTCCTGGCAGGAGGCGGCCTGGTGGAGTGAAGTGTTTAGCTACGCGGAAGACCGTTTTGACCTGCCGCGCGGCACCATCAAGGCCACGCTGCTGATTGAAACGCTGCCTGCGGTATTCCAGATGCATGAAATCCTGCATGCGCTGCGCGATCATATTGTCGGCCTGAACTGCGGACGCTGGGACTACATCTTCAGCTACATCAAAACCCTGAAAAATCACGGCGATCGCGTGCTGCCCGATCGTCAGGTGGTCACCATGGATAAACCATTCCTCAGTGCCTACTCACGTCTGCTGATCAAAACTTGCCACAAGCGCGGTGCCTTTGCGATGGGCGGCATGGCGGCATTCATTCCGAGCAAAGATGCAGAACGCAATAACCAGGTGCTCAATAAGGTGAAAACCGATAAAGAACTTGAAGCACGTAACGGCCACGACGGCACGTGGATTGCCCATCCAGGTCTGGCCGATACGGCGATGGAGGTCTTTAACCGCGTGCTTGGTGACAATAAAAACCAGCTGTTTGTCACGCGTGAAGACGATGCACCCATCGCAGAAGAACAGCTGCTGGCACCGTGTACGGGTGAGCGTACGGAGGAGGGCATGCGTGCGAATATCCGCGTCGCAGTCCAGTACATCGAAGCGTGGATCTCCGGCAACGGCTGCGTGCCGATTTACGGCCTGATGGAAGATGCCGCGACGGCGGAGATCTCTCGCACCTCCATCTGGCAGTGGATCCATCATCAAAAAACGCTCAGCAACGGCAAGCCGGTGACTAAATCCCTGTTCCGCCAGATGCTGGCCGAAGAGATGCGGGTGATCCAGGACGAGCTGGGCGAGCACCGCTTCAGCAGCGGACGTTTTGACGACGCTGCGCGCCTGATGGAGCAAATCACCACCTCAGATGACTTAATCGACTTCCTGACCCTGCCGGGCTACCGCTTCCTGGCGTAACTCACCACATAACAATATGGAGCATCTGCACATGAAAACCCGTACCCAACAAATCGAAGAGTTAAAGAAAGAGTGGACTCAACCGCGCTGGGAAGGCATCCGCCGTCCGTATAGCGCAGAGGAAGTGGTGAAATTACGCGGCTCGGTCAACCCGGAGTGCACGCTGGCACAGAACGGTGCGGCGAAAATGTGGAAGCTGCTGCACGGTGGCTCCAAAAAGGGTTACATCAACAGCCTCGGCGCGTTGACCGGCGGTCAGGCGCTGCAGCAGGCGAAGGCCGGGATCGAGGCGATTTACCTCTCCGGATGGCAGGTCGCGGCGGACGCCAACCTGGCCTCCAGCATGTACCCGGATCAGTCGCTCTACCCGGCTAACTCCGTGCCGTCGGTGGTGGATCGGATCAACAACACCTTCCGCCGTGCGGATCAGATCCAGTGGGCCGCCGGTATCGAACCAAACGATCCGCGCTTTACGGATTACTTCCTGCCGATCGTCGCAGATGCAGAAGCGGGCTTCGGCGGCGTGCTGAACGCCTTCGAGCTGATGAAATCGATGATTGAGGCCGGTGCAGCGGCCGTTCACTTCGAAGACCAGCTGGCGTCAGTGAAGAAATGCGGACACATGGGCGGTAAGGTGCTCGTTCCTACACAGGAAGCCGTACAGAAGCTGGTTGCGGCGCGTCTGGCTGCTGACGTGCTCGGCGTGCCGACGCTGGTGATTGCCCGTACCGATGCGGACGCGGCGGACCTGATCACCTCTGACTGCGACCCGTACGACAGCGAGTTCATCACAGGCGAGCGTACCAGTGAAGGCTTCTACCGTACCCATGCCGGCATTGAACAGGCGATCAGCCGTGGCCTGGCGTACGCGCCTTATGCGGATCTGGTCTGGTGTGAAACCTCCACGCCGGATCTGGCGCTGGCAAAACGCTTTGCCGACGCCATCCACGCGAAATACCCGGGCAAGCTGCTGGCCTACAACTGCTCGCCGTCCTTCAACTGGCAGAAAAAGCTGGATGACAAAACCATCGCCAGTTTCCAGCAGCAGCTGTCCGACATGGGCTACAAATACCAGTTCATTACCCTGGCAGGCATCCACAGCATGTGGTTCAACATGTTCGACCTGGCGCACGCCTACGCGCAGGGTGAGGGCATGAAGCACTACGTTGAGAAGGTGCAGCAGCCGGAGTTTGCCGCGGGTAAAGACGGCTACACCTTCGTGTCTCACCAGCAGGAGGTGGGAACCGGTTACTTTGATAATGTGACTACGATTATTCAGGGCGGCACCTCCTCCGTCACCGCCTTAACGGGCTCCACGGAAGAAGCACAGTTCTAATCTTTTCCCCCTCTCCCCTCTGGGGAGAGGGGGGGTTAAGGGGAATATATGTCGCGTGGCCTGGAATTGCTGATTGCCCAAACTATTTTGCAGGGCTTTGATGCCCAGTATGGTCGTTTTCTTGAAGTGACATCAGGCGCGCAGCAGCGCTTCGAACATGCAGACTGGCATGCGGTTCAGCAGGCCATGAAGCAGCGTATTCATCTCTACGACCACCACGTGGGTCTGGTGGTGGAGCAGCTGCGCTGTATTACCGACGGTAAAAACCCGGACGCGGATTTTTTACTGCGCGTCAAAGAGCATTACACCCATTTGTTACCCGATTACCCGCGCTTCGAGATTGCGGAGAGCTTTTTCAACTCCGTCTATTGCCGGTTATTTGACCACCGCTCATTATCTCCTGAGCGGTTATTTATCTTCAGCTCCCAGCCGGAGCGACGCTTTCGTTCCATTCCGCGTCCGCTGGCGAAAGACTTCTTTCCCGATCGTGGATGGGAAAAGCTCCTGCAACGCGTGCTAACGGATCTGCCGCTGCGCTTGCCCTGGGAAAATAAAACCCGGGATATCGGTTATATCCACGCGCATCTCAACGAAACCTTCGGCGCGGAGGTGCTCAGCCGCAGCCATTTGCAGGTTGCCAACGAGCTTTTCTACCGCAATAAAGCCGCCTGGCTGGTGGGCAAACTGGTTACGCCAACCGCTATTGTGCCGTTTCTGCTGCCGATTCACCGTACCGACGACGGGGAACTGTTTGTCGATACCTGCCTGACCACCGGCGCCGAAGCCAGCATCGTATTTGGCTTCGCCCGCTCCTATTTCATGGTGTACGCCCCGCTGCCAGCCGCTCTGGTGGAGTGGCTGCGCGAGATCCTGCCGGGCAAAACCACCGCCGAGCTGTATATGGCGATTGGCTGCCAGAAGCACGCCAAAACGGAAAGCTACCGGGAGTACCTGCGTTATGTCACTGCGGCCGACGAGCAGTTTATCGAAGCGCCAGGCATTCGCGGTATGGTGATGCTGGTCTTTACGCTGCCGGGTTTCGACCGGGTCTTTAAGGTGATTAAAGACAGATTCGCGCCGCAGAAGGAGATGAGCGCTGCGCACGTCCGCGCCTGCTATCAGCTGGTTAAAGAGCACGACCGCGTCGGGCGGATGGCAGATACCCAGGAATTCGAAAACTTTGTGCTGGATAAACAGCAGATCGACCCGGCGCTCATGGCGCTGTTAATGCAGGAAGCGCCCGCGAAAATCACCGATCTTGGTGACAAAATCGTGATCAGCCATCTCTACATCGAACGCCGTATGGTACCGCTGAATATCTGGCTTGAGCAGTCTGACGGTCAGGCCTTACGTGACGCCATTGAAGAATACGGCAACGCGATTCGCCAGCTTGCCGCCGCCAATATTTTCCCCGGCGACATGCTGTTTAAAAACTTTGGCGTCACCCGTCACGGGCGGGTGGTGTTCTACGATTACGACGAAATTTGCTACATGACCGAGGTGAATTTCCGCGATATTCCACAGCCCCGCTACCCGGAAGATGAGCTGTCCGGTGAGCCGTGGTATAGCGTCTCGCCGGGGGACGTGTTTCCGGAGGAGTTTCGCCACTGGCTGTGCGCCGACCCGCGCATCGGGCCGCTATTCGAAGAGATGCATGAGGATCTTTTCCGCGCCAGCTACTGGCGCGGACTGCAAACGCGGATCAAAAATGGGCACGTGGAAGATGTGTATGCTTACCGCCGCAAGCAGCGGTTTTGCATCCGGTTTTCTCCCTCTTCCGCAGGGTGAGGTCATCATGTTTTCTCCCTCTCCCTGTGGGAGAGGGCCGGGGTGAGGGCATCAGGCCGCTCTCAACCTTAACGGATCCCACCATACGCCAGCGTCACCTCTTTCGCCGCCTTAATCACCAGCGCACCCAACTCGGTCACGCGGTCGTCGGTCATGCGTGAAATGGGGCCGGAGATGGAGATGGCGGCAAACGGCTCGCGGTGCTCGTCAAAAATACAGGATGCCAGGCAGCGCAGGCCCAGCGCATGCTCCTCATCATCAAACGAGTAGCCGCGCTTGCGGGTCAGGGCCAGATCTTCTTTCAGATGCACGGGCGAGACTAGCGTGGCGTGGGTATAGGCGTGCAGACCTTTACGGTGCAACAGCCCCGTCACCTGCTCCTCGCTCAGTTGCGAGAGAAACGCTTTCCCCGCCCCGGACGCGTGCATGGGCAGCTTGCCGCCAATCGGTGCGGACATGCGCATCAGCTGCGTGCACTGCACCTGGTCGATGATAATCGCCTGGTGGTCGCTCTGGTCCAGCACCGCCAGGTTGACCGTCTCGCCGGAGTCTTCCATCAGCTTGCGCAGAATCGGATGCACAATCGCCAGCAGGTTGCGGCTCTGCAGGAAGCTGCTGCCGACGATAAACGCATGCGCGCCCACCGCCCAGTGCCCCAGCTCGCCCACCTGACGGACAAAGCCCAGCTGCTGCATGGTGGTTAGCAGGCGGTGCGTCGTGGAGTTCGGCAGACCAGCCTGCTGGGCCAACTCGGTCAGGGCCACGCTGCCGTGCGACTCGGCTATCCACTCCAGCAGCTTCAAACCGCGCGTGAGCGATTGAACCTGTCCGCCGGGTTGCGCAGCGGTGGTGGCAGCAGGCTTTCTGCCGCGTTTGGCGGGAACGGTCGTGACCATGACGATCTCCTTTTTCTGTATCGTGGAAATCATTTTCGTTTTATTTGGTGATTTTGCAACCGCTTTCATGACTGATCGGAGGAGTGATGGTGAACATGTCTCATGTTACCGCTGTGTGACTTTTCCACCCTGCGAGATTGTGCCAGTATGGAACCCAGCCTTTTGGCCTTGTTGAGCGTTGTCGGGAGCAAGTGTGAGCAGCAAAGTAGAGCAACTGCGTGCGCAGTTAAATGAACGAATTCTGGTGCTGGACGGCGGCATGGGCACCATGATCCAGGGCTATCGTCTCAGTGAAGACGATTTCCGCGGCGAGCGCTTTGCCGACTGGCCCTGCGACCTGAAGGGGAACAATGACCTTCTGGTGCTTAGCAAGCCGTCCGTTATTAAGGATATCCACAACGCCTACTTCGAAGCGGGTGCGGATATCGTTGAGACCAACACCTTCAACTCGACAACCATCGCCATGGCGGATTACCAGATGGAATCCCTGTCGGCGGAGATCAACTTTGAAGCCGCAAAGCTTGCGCGCGCCTGCGCCGACGAGTGGACGGCCCGCACGCCGGACAAACCGCGCTACGTTGCCGGGGTGCTTGGCCCGACGAACCGCACCGCGTCGATTTCACCGGACGTCAACGACCCGGCGTTTCGTAATATCACCTTTGACCAGCTGGTTGCCGCCTACCGTGAATCGACCAGAGCGCTGGTGGAAGGCGGTTCTGACCTGATCCTGATTGAAACCGTATTCGACACCCTCAACGCCAAAGCTGCGATTTACGCGGTGAAAGAGGAGTTCGAGGCGCTGGGCGTTGACCTGCCGATCATGATTTCCGGCACCATCACCGACGCTTCTGGCCGTACACTGTCCGGCCAGACAACCGAAGCGTTTTATAATTCCCTGCGCCACGCCGAAGCGCTCTCCTTTGGCCTCAACTGTGCGCTGGGGCCGGATGAACTGCGCCAGTACGTGCAGGAGCTTTCCCGTATCGCGGAATGCTACGTCACCGCCCACCCGAACGCCGGTCTGCCGAACGCGTTCGGTGAATACGATCTCGATGCCGACACCATGGCGGCGCAAATCCGCGAGTGGGCCGAGTCTGGCTTCCTGAACATCGTCGGCGGCTGCTGCGGCACCACGCCGGAGCACATCGCGGCCATGAGCAGCGCCGTGGCCGGGCTGCCGCCGCGCAAGCTGCCCGAGCTTCCGGTTGCCTGTCGCCTTTCCGGCCTTGAGCCGTTGACCATCGGCGACGACAGCTTGTTTGTGAACGTGGGTGAGCGTACTAACGTTACCGGTTCTGCAAAGTTCAAGCGCCTGATCAAAGAAGAGAAGTACAGCGAAGCGCTGGACGTTGCCCGCCAGCAGGTGGAAAGCGGCGCGCAGATTATCGATATCAACATGGACGAGGGGATGCTCGACGCCGAAGCGGCGATGGTGCGTTTCCTCAATCTGATTGCCGGTGAGCCGGACATCGCCCGCGTGCCGATCATGATTGACTCTTCCAAATGGGAAGTCATTGAAAAAGGGCTGAAGTGCATCCAGGGCAAAGGCATCGTTAACTCCATCTCGATGAAAGAGGGTGTTGATATCTTTATCCACCACGCGAAGATGGTTCGCCGCTACGGTGCCGCCGTGGTGGTGATGGCCTTCGACGAAGTGGGCCAGGCGGATACTCGCGAGCGCAAAATCGAGATATGCCGCCGCGCGTACAAGATTTTGACCGAAGAGGTGGGCTTCCCGCCGGAAGATATCATCTTTGACCCGAATATCTTCGCCGTCGCGACCGGGATTGAAGAGCACAACAACTACGCCCAGGACTTTATCGGGGCGTGTGAAGACATCAAGCGCGAACTGCCGCATGCGCTGATCTCCGGCGGCGTGTCGAATGTGTCGTTCTCGTTCCGCGGCAACGACCCGGTGCGTGAAGCGATCCACGCCGTGTTCCTCTACTACGCCATCCGCAACGGAATGGACATGGGGATCGTTAACGCCGGGCAGCTGGCAATTTACGACGACCTCCCTGCCGAGCTGCGCGATGCCGTCGAGGACGTGATCCTTAACCGCCGTGACGACGCCACCGAGCGCATGCTGGACCTGGCGGAGAAATACCGCGGCAGCAAATCGGATGAGGCGGCAAACGTTCAGCAGGCCGAGTGGCGTTCCTGGGACGTGAAAAAGCGTCTGGAATATTCGCTGGTCAAAGGCATTACCGAATTTATTGAACTCGACACTGAAGAAGCACGTCAGCAGGCCGCCCGTCCAATCGAAGTGATCGAAGGCCCGCTGATGGACGGCATGAACGTGGTCGGCGATCTGTTCGGTGAGGGCAAAATGTTCCTGCCGCAGGTGGTGAAATCCGCCCGCGTGATGAAGCAGGCGGTGGCGTATCTTGAGCCCTACATCGAAGCCAGCAAAGAGAAAGGCTCCAGCAACGGCAAGATGGTGATTGCCACCGTGAAGGGCGACGTGCACGACATCGGCAAGAATATCGTCGGCGTAGTGCTGCAGTGTAATAACTACGAAATTATCGACCTCGGCGTGATGGTCCCGGCGGACAAAATCCTCAAGACCGCGCGCGAGGTGAATGCTGACCTGATTGGCCTTTCCGGGCTGATTACCCCGTCCCTGGACGAGATGGTCAACGTGGCGAAAGAGATGGAGCGTCAGGGCTTTACCATCCCGCTGCTGATTGGCGGAGCGACCACCTCGAAAGCGCACACGGCGGTGAAAATCGAGCAGAACTACAGCGGCCCGACGGTTTACGTGCAAAACGCCTCGCGCACCGTGGGTGTGGTCTCTGCGCTGCTCTCCGACACCCAGCGCGACGATTTTGTGGCGCGCACCCGCAAAGAGTACGAAACCGTTCGCATCCAGCACGGCCGTAAGAAGCCGCGCACCCCGCCTGTTTCACTTCAGGCGGCGCGCGACAACGATCTGGCGTTTGACTGGTCCAGCTATACGCCGCCGGTCGCACACCGTCTGGGCGTGCAGGACGTAACGGCAAGCATCGAGACGCTGCGCAACTACATTGACTGGACGCCGTTCTTTATGACCTGGTCGCTGGCGGGCAAATATCCTCGAATCCTGGAGGATGAGGTAGTAGGAGAGGAGGCGAAGCGTCTGTTTAACGATGCCAACGACATGCTCGACACGCTGAGCGCAGAGAAAACCCTCAACCCGCGCGGTGTGGTGGGCCTGTTCCCGGCGAACCGCGTGGGCGACGACGTGGAGATTTACCGCGATGAAACCCGCACCCACGTGCTGGCGGTCAGCCGCCATCTGCGCCAGCAAACGGAGAAAGTGGGCTTTGCCAACTACTGCCTGGCCGATTTCGTCGCACCTAAGTTAAGTGGTAAAGCCGACTACATCGGCGCCTTTGCGGTAACCGGCGGTCTGGAAGAAGACGCGCTGGCGGATGCGTTCGAAGCGAAGCACGATGATTACAACAAAATCATGGTGAAAGCGATCGCTGACCGTCTGGCGGAAGCCTTCGCCGAGTACCTCCACGAGCGCGTGCGTAAGGTGCACTGGGGCTATGCGGCGAATGAGAACCTCAGCAACGAGGAACTGATCCGCGAAAATTACCAAGGTATTCGCCCGGCGCCGGGCTATCCGGCCTGCCCGGAGCACACCGAAAAAGGCACTATCTGGAAACTGCTGGACGTGGAAACCCATACCGGCATGAAGCTCACCGAGTCGTTCGCCATGTGGCCGGGCGCGTCTGTTTCCGGCTGGTATTTCAGCCATCCGGACAGCAAGTACTTTGCCGTGGCGCAGCTGCAGCGGGATCAGATCGAAGATTATGCCCTGCGCAAAGGGATGAGCGTATCTGAAGTGGAACGCTGGCTGGCACCGAATCTGGGCTACGACGCCGACTAAAATCACTTTTCCTTACAACAAACAGGGCGCTCATGGGGCGCCCTGTCTCTTTCTTACGTTTAAACCCTTATACTCAAATAAGGTTCTAACCCTATTGCCCGGTGGCGCTGCGCTTGCCGGGCCTACGCGTAGCCCTCATTCGGCAAGGCAACGCGCAGCGAACCTCAGGAAAATAGATAACGATAAGGAGGAAAACCTTCCGTGTTGACGTTGTTACACCTGCTCTCTGCAGTCGCACTGCTCGTTTGGGGCACCCATATCGTCCGTACCGGCGTGATGCGCGTGTTCGGCGCGCGATTACGTACCGTCCTCAGCAGCAGCGTTGAGAAGAAGCCGCTCGCGTTCTGCGCGGGTATTGGCGTCACGGCGCTGGTGCAAAGCAGCAACGCCACAACGATGCTCGTCACCTCGTTTGTGGCGCAGGATCTGGTCGCGCTCGCCCCGGCGCTGGTGATCGTTCTGGGGGCCGACGTCGGTACCGCATTGATGGCGCGTGTTCTGACCTTCGATCTCTCCTGGCTGTCGCCGCTGCTGATTTTCCTCGGCGTGATCTTCTTCCTTGGCCGTAAGCAGACGCGTGCCGGACAGCTTGGCCGCGTGGGGATTGGCCTTGGGTTGATCCTGCTGGCGCTGGAGCTGATTGTTCAGGCGGTTACCCCTATCACCGAAGCTAACGGCGTGCAGGTCATCTTCGCCTCGCTGACCGGGGATATCATGCTGGATGCACTGATCGGTGCGGTGTTTGCTATCGTCAGCTACTCCAGCCTGGCGGCAGTCCTGCTGACGGCCACGCTCACCGCTGCAGGCGCGATCTCCTTCCCGGTGGCGCTGTGTCTGGTGATCGGGGCCAACCTCGGCTCCGGCCTGCTGGCGATGCTCAATAACAGCGCCGCCAATGCCGCCGCCCGCCGCGTGGCGCTGGGCAGCCTGTTGTTTAAGCTGGTGGGCAGCTTGATTATTCTGCCGTTCGTTCACCCGCTGGCGAACCTGATGGACAACCTCCCGCTGCCGAAGGCGGAGCTGGTGATCTACTTCCACGTCTTCTACAACCTGGTGCGCTGTCTGGCGATGGTGCCGTTCGCTGCGCCGATGGCCCGCTTCTGCGAGCGCCTCATCCGCGATGAACCGGAGCTGGATGCGCGCCTTAAGCCGAAGCATCTGGACACCTCGGTGCTGGATACCCCGGCGCTGGCTATCGCCAATGCCGCTCGTGAAACGCTGCGCATGGGCGATGCGATGGAAACCATGCTCGAAGGGCTGCAGAAGGTGATGCACGGCGAGCCACGCGAAGAGAAAGAGCTGCGCAGGCTGGCAGACGACATAAACGTGCTGTACACCGCCATCAAGCTCTATCTGGCGCGCCTCCCGCAGGACGAGCTGGCGGAAGAGGAGTCCCGACGCTGGGCGGAAATTATCGAGATGTCGCTCAACCTTGAGCAGGCGTCGGATATCGTTGAACGTATGGGCAGCGAGATCGCCGACAAGTCCCTGGCCGCGCGTCGAGCGTTCTCGGGCGAAGGGCTGAAGGAGCTGGAAGCGCTGTACGAACAGCTGGTCAGCAACCTGAAGCTGGCGATGTCGGTCTTCTTCTCAAGCGACGTACCGAGCGCGCGCCGCCTGCGCCGCAACAAGCACCGTTTCCGCATTCTGAACCGCCGCTACTCGCACGCTCACGTCGAGCGTCTGCACCAGCAGAACGTGCAGAGTATCGAAACCAGCTCCCTGCACCTGGGGCTGCTGGGGGATATGAAGCGTCTTAACTCATTGTTCTGCGCGGTGGCGTACAGCGTGATGGAGCAGCCGGATGAAGATGACGAGCGGGATGAGTACTAATCTCTGAAAGCGCCTCGCAAAACGGTTTTAGGAGGCGTGACTCCCCATAAAGAGCAATTTATTCTTCAACCCTTACATTTTTAAGGGAATAGGAAATGCTCAATTATTACGCTACACTTCGCCAATTCATGCGCATTCCAAAGGGGGTTCTCATGCGCGGTGCTAATAGCATTAAAAAATCAGTGAATGTTTCCCTGTCGCCCGACATCCTTGAAGAGGCGCGAAGGCTTAAACTTAACCTTTCTGCCGTGCTAACGGCGGCTTTGCAGGAGCAATTTCGTGAACATCGGCGCGCAGAGTGGCTTGAAGAAAATAAAGCTTCGATTGACGCCATTAACCAGTGGGTTGATGAAAACGGCTCCTTTAGTGACTTTCAGAGGTCGTTCTGATGAAGCATGTACTGGTCGCTCCCGCCGTTGAGGTCGCGGGAAAACCCTGCGTGGTCATGATGCACATGATGGTAGGCATATCGCCAAATGAGTTAGGCGAACGTGTTGCCGATCTTACGCAAAACCGGGCTTCGCTGCGGGATGCACTCGATTTTTTGATCAACGGCTACTAACACTTTTTTGTCAGCCTCAAGGTAAGGTATATTTCGCCCTTCACAGGAGAAACTATGCTGCCAACTCAATCAACCCGATTAAACAAATACATTAGCGAGAGCGGGATCTGCTCACGTCGCGAGGCGGACCGTTACATTGAACAAGGTAACGTGTTTCTTAACGGCAAGCGCGCCACCATCGGAGACCAGGTGGTGCCTGGCGATGTGGTTAAAGTGAATGGTCAGGTCATCGAACCGCGTGATGCTGAAGACCTGGTGTTTATCGCGTTGAATAAACCGGTTGGGATTGTCAGCACCACGGAAGACGGTGAACGGGACAACATCGTTGATTTCGTGAACCACAGCAGCCGCATCTTCCCGATTGGCCGTCTGGATAAAGACTCTCAAGGGCTGATTTTCCTTACCAACCACGGTGACCTGGTCAACAAAATTCTGCGTGCCGGTAACGACCACGAGAAAGAGTACATTGTCACGGTGAACAAGCCGGTGACGGACGAATTTATTCGTGGCATGGGCGCGGGCGTGCCGATCCTCGGTACCGTCACGAAAAAGTGTAAGGTCAAGAAAGAAGCACCGTTCGCGTTCCGCATTACGCTGGTGCAGGGCTTAAACCGTCAGATCCGCCGCATGTGCGAGCACTTCGGTTATGAAGTGACGAAGCTGGAACGCACGCGCATTATGAACGTCAGCCTGTCGGGCATTCCGCTCGGCGAGTGGCGTGATTTAACCGGAGACGAGCTGATCGAGCTGTTCAGGCTTATCGAGAACTCATCCTCCGAAGCGAAGCCGAAAGCTAAAGCGAAACCGAAAACGCAGGCCATTAAGCGCCCGGTGGTGAAGGCGCCGCAGGCGGAAGAGAAAGGACGAGGCAAACCGGCCAACGGGAAGCGCTTTGTCCAGCCTGGCCGTAAAAAGAAAGGGCGCTAATTAGCGCCGTCCACGGGTAGAGGTATTGGCCGACCAGGAAAAGGTCGTCTCGGTATCCGGCTTATAAGCCTGCTGCTTTTTCAGTTTGCGGGCTTTTTTCGCCTCGGCGTCACGTTGCGCCATCAGTTTATCGATGTACTCTTTCTTAACCTGATTGGTTTCGGCGTTCGTCAGCGTGCGGCCATGGGCGATACGGGCGCGGTCGAGAAGCGTTTTCAGTTCACGCTGCTCGGCTTCCGTCATGTCTTTCTGGGTCAATCGTGGTGTAGCCATTGCTGAAGCCTCCTGAGAGAGAGGCTTCAGTGTAAAGCAAGCGTGGCAAATTAACCCTGTTTCACCGCATCTTTTTTCGCTTGTTCATCAATCGGTTTGCCGGACCAGTAGCCCGCCAGCAGCGAGCCGGAGAGGTTGTGCCAGACGGAGAACAGCGCACCCGGCAGGGCCGCCAGCGGCGAGAAGTAGATTTTACCGAGCGCCGCCGCCAGGCCGGAGTTCTGCATCCCTACTTCGATTGCCAGCGTGCGGCAGGTCGATTCGTCAAAGCCAAATAGCTTCCCGCCCCAGTAGCCGCCCAGCAGGCCGATAGTGTTATGCAGCACCACCGCGATAATCACCACAAATCCTACGGAAGCAATGTGCGACGCGGAGCCCGCCACCACGGCGCTGATGATGGCCAGAATACAGACCATCGAAAACGCAGGCAGATACGGCTCAACCGCTTTAACCACGCGTGGGAAAAGATGGTGAATCACCAGGCCCAGCGCAATCGGGATCACCACGATTTGCAGAATGCTCAGCAGCATACCCATCACGTCCACCTGGATATGCGCGTCTACATACAGGCGGGTTAACAGCGGTGTGGCAATTACGCCAACCAGCGTTGAGACGGAAGAGATAGTGACGGAGAGTGCCACGTCGCCTTTCGCAAGAAAGATCATCACGTTTGACGCCGTGCCGCTGGCCACGCTGCCCACCAGCACCATCCCGGCGGAGAGGTCGGGCGGCATCTTAAAAGCCATAGCCAGCAGCCACGCCGCAAGCGGCATCACCAGGTAGTGGAGGAAGATCCCTGCAGCAACCGGAGCCGGGCGGGACAGCACGCGCTTAAAGTCGTCGATTTTCAGATGTACGCCCATACCGAGCATAATCAGCATTAGCAGCGTGGTGACCCACGGGCCAATACCGGTGAACGTGGTGGGGGTGTAATACGCGAGTACGGAGAGCAGCAGCGCCCATAACGGGAACAGCCGCGTGATGGCGGATAACATAGTGGTTTCCTTGCAGTATTGTCGTGTTGTTTAGTTATGAAAAAGCCGGGTCTGTGCCCGGCTTGTAGATAATGTTTATCGTGCTAACGAATTTTATTCAAACAAATTCTGATGAAGTTTCTGCACCACCTGCTCCGCCTGGTCGGCTGGGACCAGGAAGCAAAGGTTGTAGCTGGACGCGCCGTAGCAGATCATGCGGATGCTGAACGGGTCGAGCACGCCGAAGACCTCTTTGCCCACGCCGCAGGCGCGCGACAGCTTATTGCCAATGATGGCCACCAGCGCCAGATCTTCTTCTACCTCAACCCGGCACAGTTCAGACAGTTCAATCAGCAGTGACTGCGTCAACAGGGTGTCGCCGGTAGACGTTGAGCCGGTGGTGTCCAGCGTCAGCGCAATGCTCACTTCAGAGGTGGTGATCAGGTCCACGGAGATGTTGTGGCGCGCCAGAATGCCAAACACTTCCGCCAGGAAGCCGCGAGAGTGCAGCATATTATGGCTGTGTAACGTCACCAGCGTCTGCTTACGGCGCAGGGCCAGCGCGCGGAACAATGGCGGGTTCTCGGTTTTCTTGCAGACCAGCGTGCCGCCCGCTTTTGGATCTTTACTGGAACCCACGAAGACAGGAATATCGCTGCGCACCGCAGGCAGGAGCGTCGCCGGGTGCAGCACTTTAGCGCCGAAAGTCGCCATTTCAGCCGCTTCTTCAAACGCGATCACATCGATACGTTTTGCCGCAGAGACCACACGAGGATCGGTGGTGTAGATACCTGGAACATCTGTCCAGATATCCACGCGGGTGGCGTGCAGCGCTTCGCCCAGCAGAGCGGCGGTATAATCGCTGCCGCCGCGGCCCAGCGTCGTCGTGCGTCCTTTCGCTTCGCTACCAATAAAGCCTTGGGTGATCACCATGCCTTCCGCAAGGCGCGGGGCCAACTGCTGGTTGGTCAGTTCAGCCAGCGCTTCAACGTCCGGCTCGGCGCGGCCAAAGCGGTCGCTGGTACGCATGATTTTACGCACGTCAAACCACTGCGCCTGAACATTACGTTCGCGCATGATTTCAACAAACAGCAGGGTGGACATCAGTTCACCGTGGCTGACCAGTTCGTCGGTCAGGGCGGTGGAGGTTGCCAGAGAAGCCGCTTCTGCCAGGGTGGTAATATTTTCCAGCAGACGTTCCACTTCCTCGCGGATCACGTTCGGATTTTGCAGACGTTCCAGGATGTCGAACTGAATTTTGCGCAGTGCATCCAGCTTCACGAAACGTTCTGTCGCTTCAAGTCCTTCAGACAGAGAAACCAGCAGGTTCGTCACGCCAGCGGATGCAGAAAGCACCACCAGGCGGGTATTCGGATCGGCCAGCACCACATCGGCGCTGCGGTTCATGGCATCGTAATCGGCCACACTGGTGCCGCCAAACTTGGCGACCACAAAACTCGTCATAACAACCTCGTGTCAGGGAATGAATAGAGCGACCATGGCACAAGAAAGAAACGAAAACAGGTGCAGGCGCAAAATACGGCCCTATAAATAAAATGTGGGGGAGGTCCTGTCAATGCTGGGATTATGCGGATTTTTTATGGGGGGGTACCCCTCAGTAACAGGACTTATAACAGGGCCATATTTTATGCTCCCTTTTAGCCTGTTTTGGGCGACATTTCGCCGCCCCAGGAGGCTCCGCCAGCAGCTATACTTTTCGGGTCTTTTCACCTGCGTTTGATGCAGGCCAGGGCAATGGCATAAAAACCATCACAATTTTTATTTGCAGGCGCTACAATCGACCGCAGTCACAATTCTCAAATCAGAAGAGTATTGCTAATGAAAAACATCAACCCAACGCAGACCGCTGCCTGGCAGGCACTACAGAAACATTTTGATGAAATGAAAGACGTCACCATCGCGGATCTGTTCGCGAAAGATGCCGATCGTTTCAATAAGTTCTCCGCGACCTTCGACGACCTGATGCTGGTGGATTTCTCCAAAAACCGCATTACCGAAGAGACGCTGGCAAAACTGCAGGATCTGGCGAAAGAAACTGAGCTGGCCGACGCCATCAAATCCATGTTCTCCGGTGAGAAGATCAACCGTACCGAAGACCGCGCCGTGCTGCACGTAGCCCTGCGTAACCGTAGCAATACGCCAATCATCGTTGACGGTAAAGACGTCATGCCGGAAGTGAACGCGGTGCTGGAAAAGATGAAAGCCTTCTCTGAAGCGATCATCTCCGGTAGCTGGAAAGGCTACACCGGCAAGGCTATCACCGACGTGGTGAACATCGGTATCGGCGGTTCTGACCTCGGCCCATTCATGGTGACCGAAGCGCTGCGTCCGTACAAAAACCACCTCAACATGCATTTCGTGTCTAACGTGGATGGTACCCATATCGCCGAAGTGCTGAAGAAAGTGAACCCGGAAACCACCCTGTTCCTGGTCGCGTCCAAAACCTTCACCACCCAGGAAACCATGACCAACGCCCACAGCGCGCGCGACTGGTTCCTGAAAACGGCTGGCGACAACAAACACGTGGCGAAACACTTCGCGGCGCTGTCTACCAACGGTAAAGCGGTTGGCGAATTCGGTATTGATACCGCGAACATGTTCGAGTTCTGGGACTGGGTTGGTGGCCGCTACTCACTCTGGTCCGCGATTGGTCTGTCCATCATCCTGTCTGTGGGCTTCGACAACTTCGTTGAGCTGCTCTCCGGCGCGCACGCGATGGATAAGCACTTCTCCACCACCGCACCGGAGAAAAACCTGCCGGTGCTGCTGGCGCTGATCGGGATCTGGTACAACAACTTCTTCGGCGCTGAAACCGAAGCGATCCTGCCGTACGACCAGTACATGCACCGCTTTGCGGCCTACTTCCAGCAGGGCAACATGGAATCCAACGGTAAATACGTTGACCGTAACGGCAACGCGGTGGATTACCAGACTGGCCCAATAATCTGGGGTGAGCCAGGCACCAACGGCCAGCATGCGTTCTACCAGCTGATTCACCAGGGTACCAAAATGGTACCGTGTGATTTCATCGCGCCGGCTATCACGCACAACGCATTGTCTGACCACCATCCGAAGCTGCTGTCCAACTTCTTCGCGCAGACTGAAGCGCTGGCGTTCGGTAAATCTCGCGAGGTAGTTGAGCAGGAATACCGTGACCAGGGTAAAGACCCGGCTACGCTGGACCACGTTGTGCCGTTCAAGGTGTTCGAAGGCAACCGTCCAACCAACTCCATCCTGCTGCGCGAAATCACCCCGTTCAGCCTGGGCGCGCTGATTGCCCTGTACGAGCACAAGATCTTCACGCAGGGCGCTATCCTGAACATCTTCACCTTTGACCAGTGGGGCGTTGAGCTGGGCAAACAGCTGGCAAACCGCATTCTGCCAGAGCTGGGTGACGATAAAGCAATCGAGAGCCACGACAGCTCTACAAACGGCCTGATTAACCGTTATAAAGCATGGCGTGCGTAATATATATGTCATGAAAAGTGCCGGCGATATGCCGGCATTTTTTTATCGGATAATTCCTGATGTCTGTTAGTTAACTCAAATTCTGGTTCTGAGTTTTATCTGAAAAAGCCCGTTAACCTGTTAATTACTGCGGTTTATTTTAGGAAAATCCGGATAATTAAATTATTAGTGATTAATTATATGCTATTGATTTTTAATCATAATATATTTTAGCCATTCGTCTTATATTTCGTTTTTATCCATTAGTCTGAAAACTCTCTCCCTATTTATCCGTACGGCAATCCCGCTGCTTTAGTTGTGTATACTCGAATCCGCCTGAATTTCTTTTCGGGCAAATCTCCATTCATTCATTGAAGGGAAATTGTTATGAAAAAAGTACTGTATGGCATTTTTGCCATATCTGCGCTTGCGGCGACATCTGTTTATGCAGCTCCGGTTCAGGTCGGGGAAGCGGCAGGGTCGGCTGCGACGTCTGCGTCTGCGGGAAGTTCAACCGCAGCCAGCGCCAGCACCGTAAGTTCAGCCGTGGGTGTCGCGCTGGCGGCAACCGGTGGCGGTGATGGCTCCAATACCGGAACCACGACCACCACGACGACCAGCACCCAGTAATAGCGGGTGTTTTAATCATAACCACACTTCGGTGTGGTTATTTCGCCCCTTCGGAGAAGAGTCGTGAAGCGACCTGCAATCATTATGATTTGCCTGCTGTTGCAGGCGTGCTCAGCCACTACCAAAGGGCTGGGGAATTCCCTGTGGGACAGCCTGTTCGGTACGCCGGGCGTGCATCTGACCGATGACGAACTGCAGAACATGCCGTATGCCAGCCAGTACATGCAGCTAAACGATGGCCCGCAACTGTTTGTGGTGCTCGCTTTCGATGAAAACGGGCAGCAGAAATGGGTGACGCAGGATCAGGCCACCATCGTGACGCAGCATGGTCGTATCGTGAAAACGCTGCTTGGTGGTGACAATCTGCTTGAGGTAAACAACCTCGCCGACGATCCGCTGATCAAACCTAACCAGATTACCGACGGCGCAAGCTGGACGCGCACAATGGGTTGGACCGAACACCAGCAGGTGCGCTACGCCACGGCGCGTTCTACCTTCCGCTGGGACGGCACAGACAGTGTCAACGTCGGTAGCGACGAAACGCAGACTCGCGTGCTGGATGAAGAGGTCACGACCGACCAGGCGACCTGGCATAACCGTTACTGGATAGATGAAGAAGGGCAAATTCGCCAGTCCTTGCAGTATCTCGGTGCCGGTTTCTTCCCGGTGAAAACAACCCTGATCAAGGCGGCGAAATCATGAAAACGCTCATCCACGTTGCGCTTCTCGCCAGTCTTGCCACACCGCTGGCATGGTCTGCGGGAACAGTGAAAGTCTACACGCCGGACAACGCGCAACCCAAAACTTTAACTAACGCAGAGCATCTGCTCGATCTTGTTGGACAGCCAAGGCTGGCTAACAGCTGGTGGCCAGGGGCGGTTATCAGCGAGCGCCAGGCAACGGTAGCGGCGGAACAACAACACCATGCCCTGCTGGCTCGCCTGACGGGTTTGGCGGAGCAGGAAGACGGCGACGATGCCGCCGCTATCAACAACGTTCGCCAGCAGCTCCAGGCGCTGAAGGTAACAGGCCGCCAGAAGGTGAACCTTGATCCAGATGAAGTGCGCGTCGCGGAAAAGGGTAACCCCACGCTTGAAGGGGAGTACACGCTCTGGCTGCCGGTGAAGCCGACGACGGTGACCGTGATGGGGCTCATCAGCAGCCCGGGCAAAAAGCCCTTTACCCCCGGTCGCGATGTGGCGAGCTATCTCGACGAACAAAGCCTGCTGAGCGGCGCGGATAACAGCTACGCCTGGATTGTTTATCCCGACGGGCATACCCAAAAAGCACCCGTAGCATACTGGAATAAGCGACATATCGAACCCATGCCCGGCAGCGTGATTTTTGTCGGCTTTGCCGACCATTTCTGGACGAAGGCGTATGACGGGCTTAATGCCGATATCCTTCATTCCCTGACGCAGCGGATACCGGATTAATGAAAAGAACCTATCTCTACAGCATGCTGGCGCTGTGCGTAAGCGCTGCCTGCCATGCGGAAACGTATCCGGCGCCCATTGGGCCGTCGCAATCAGACTTCGGCGGCGTCGGTTTACTGCAAACCCCTACCGCGCGTATGGCACGCGAGGGGGAGATCAGCCTCAACTACCGCGACAACGACCAGTATCGCTACTACTCCGCCTCCGTACAGTTGTTCCCGTGGCTCGAAACCACGCTGCGCTATACAGACGTGCGAACGAAACAATACAGTAGCGTCGACGCGTTCTCCGGCGATCAGACCTATAAGGACAAAGCCTTCGACGTCAAGCTGCGACTCTGGGAAGAGAGCTACTGGATGCCGCAGGTTTCCGTAGGCGCGAAAGATATCGGCGGGACCGGCCTGTTTGATGCGGAATACGTCGTGGCCAGCAAAGCCTGGGGGCCGTTTGACTTCTCACTGGGGCTTGGCTGGGGCTATCTGGGTACCAGCGGTAACGTCAAAAATCCGTTCTGTACCTACAGCGATAAATACTGCTACCGCGATAACAGCTACCAGAAAGCGGGCTCCATCAACGGGGATCAGATGTTTCATGGTCCGGCCTCGCTGTTTGGCGGCGTGGAGTATCAAACGCCCTGGCAGCCATTACGCCTGAAGCTGGAGTATGAAGGGAATGATTACTCGCAGGACTTCGCCGGGAAAATTGAGCAGAAGAGCAAGTTTAACGTCGGCGCCATTTACCGCGTCACCGATTGGGCCGACGTTAACCTCAGCTACGAGCGTGGCAATACCCTGATGTTTGGCTTCACGCTGCGCACCAACTTTAACGATATGCGTCCGCACTATAACGACAATGCGCGGCCTGCGTATCAGCCGGAGCCGCAGGATGCGATCCTCCAGCACTCCGTGGTCGCCAATCAGCTGACGTTACTGAAATACAACGCCGGCCTGGCCGATCCGAAAATTCAGACCAAGGGCGACACGCTGTACGTCACCGGCGAGCAGGTGAAATACCGCGACTCGCGCGAAGGGATCGAGCGCGCCAACCGGATCGTGATGAACGATCTGCCGGAGGGGATCCGCACGATCCGCGTGACGGAAAACCGCCTCAACATGCCACAGGTGACGACCGAAACGGACGTCGCCAGCCTCAAGCGCCATCTGGAAGGTGAACCGCTCGGGCATGAAACCGAGCTGGTGCAAAAACGCATCGAGCCCGTGGTGCCAGACACCACCGAGCAGGGCTGGTATATCGATAAATCCCGCTTTGATTTCCATATCGACCCGGTGCTGAACCAGTCTGTCGGCGGGCCTGAAAACTTCTATATGTACCAGCTGGGCGTGATGGCGACGGCGGATCTGTGGGTCACCGACCACCTGCTGACCACCGGCAGCCTGTTTGGCAACGTCGCTAACAACTACGACAAGTTCAACTACACCAACCCGCCAAATGACTCAACGCTGCCGCGCGTGCGTACCCGCGTGCGTGAGTATGTGCAGAACAACGCTTACGTGAACAACCTGCAGGCCAACTACTTCCAGTACTTCGGCAACGGCTTCTACGGCCAGGTGTACGGTGGGTATCTGGAAACCATGTTTGGCGGTGCGGGGGCGGAGGTGCTGTACCGTCCTGTTGACAGCAACTGGGCGTTTGGGATTGACGCTAACTACGTCAAACAGCGTGACTGGCGCAGCGCGCAGGACATGATGAAGTTCACCGACTACAGCGTCAAAACGGGTCACCTGACCGCCTACTGGACGCCGTCGTTCGCGCAGGACGTACTGGTGAAAGCCAGCGTCGGCCAGTATCTGGCGGGCGATAAGGGCGGTACGCTGGATATCTCCAAACACTTCGACAGCGGCGTCGTGGTGGGCGGTTATGCCACCATCACCAACGTCTCGCCGGACGAATACGGGGAAGGGGACTTCACCAAAGGGGTCTATGTGTCGATTCCGCTGGATCTCTTCTCGTCAGGACCAACCCGCAGCCGTGCGGCAGTGGGCTGGACGCCGCTGACGCGCGACGGCGGCCAGCAGCTTGGGCGTAAGTTCCAGCTGTATGACATGACCAGTGATAAGAACGTTAACTTCCGCTGATGCTTCTTTGCCCGGTGGCGCTGCGCTTACCGGGCCTACGATAGTGTTTTTGTAGGCCGGGCAAACGCAGTGCCGCCCGGCAAGAATGCTCATGCGAACAAAACATAAACAAAAAATATAGATCCCCGTCACATTTTTGCGTTATACAGGAACCTCGCCCTGGAGAATGAGGTGCTGTATGACATCCCTGACGCGTCCGCGCGTTGAGTTTATCTCAACGATCCTCCAGACCGTGCTGAACCTCGGTCTGCTGAGCCTTGGCCTGATACTGGTCGTCTTTCTCGGCAAAGAGACGGTGCATCTGGCGGATGTACTGTTCGCCCCTGAACAAACCAGCAAATATGCGCTGGTGGAAGGACTGGTGGTCTACTTTCTCTACTTCGAATTTATCGCCCTGATTGTGAAATACTTTCAGTCCGGCTTTCACTTCCCGCTGCGTTACTTTGTCTACATTGGGATCACCGCGATAGTGCGGCTGATCATCGTCGATCATAAATCCCCGCTCGACGTGCTGATCTACTCGGCGGCGATCCTGCTGCTGGTGATCACCCTCTGGCTGTGCAACTCGAAGCGGCTGAAACGCGAATAAAAAAATGGCGGCCCGGAGGCCGCCTAACAACAGTCACAAGTTGGGTCAATACAATACGTCTAAAGTTGAGGGTTGCAGTGGCATAACAAATGAAACTTAACCTTTCACACCGCCCGCCGTCAGGCCATTCACCAGCCAGCGCTGGGCCAGCAGGAACACCACGGTAATCGGGATGGCAGAAAGTACGGCCGCCGCGGCAAAGTCGCCCCACAGGTAGTTTTGCGGGTTGAGGTATTGCTGCATACCGACGGCCAGGGTGTAGCTGTTCACATCACGCAGTAACAGTGAGGCAACCGGTACTTCGGTGATCGCAGCGATAAACGACAGAATAAACACCACCGCCAGAATCGGCACCGACAGCGGCAACAGCACCAGACGGAACGCCTGCCACGGGGTTGCCCCATCCAGCGCGGCCGCTTCTTCCAGCGAGCCGTCGATGGTTTCGAAATAGCCTTTGATTGTCCACACATGCAGTGCGATACCGCCAAGGTAGGCGAAGATCACGCCGCCGTGGGTGTTCAGACCGATAAACGGCACGTACTGGCCCAGACGGTCAAACAAGGCATATAACGCCACCAGCGACAGTACGGCCGGGAACATCTGGAAAATCAGCATCCCTTTCAGCAGCGTCGCTTTGCCCGGGAAGCGCATGCGGGCGAAGGCGTAAGCGCAGGTCGTGGAGAGCGTCACGATGCCGATCGCGGTGATGGTCGCAACCTTCACCGAGTTCCACAGCCAGAGCAGCACCGGGAACGGCGGCGGCGTGACACGGCCATCCGCGTGTTCCACGCTGAAGCCCAGCGCGAGCTTCCAGTGCTCCCAGGAGATTTCGTCCGGGATCAGGCTCCCGGTCGCGAAGTTACCCGAACGCAGGGAGATGGCGATAACCATCAGCAGCGGGAACATGATCGCCGCGATGAAAATCAGCAGGCCTAAGTGCGTCGCGAGGAGGCGCAGCTTCTGTGATTTGGGTTGGACCATAGACATAATCAGTGCCCTCCTTAGTCGAATTTCATACGTGTGGCTTTCAGGTTCACAATCGCCAGTGCGCCTACCAGCAGGAAGATCAGGGTGGCAATCGCTGCCGCCAGGCCGAAGTCCTGACCGCCGCCGCCTTCGAAGGCGATGCGGTAGGTGTAGCTCACGAGCAGGTCGGTATAGCCTGCTGGCGTAGTCGTACCGAGACGGTCCGGGCCACCGTTGGTCAACAGCTGAATCAGTACGAAGTTGTTAAAGTTAAAGGCGAAGCTGGCAATCATCAGCGGCGTCAGCGGCTTGATGAGCAGCGGCAGCGTAATCTTGAAGAAGTTCTGGAACGGGCCCGCGCCGTCCATCGCCGAGGCTTCGTACAGATCGTCCGGGATAGCCTTCAGCAGCCCCATGCACAGGATCATCATGTACGGATAACCGAGCCAGGTGTTCACGATGATAATCATCGAGCGGGCGGTGGTGGGGTCGCTGAACCAGGCCGGTTTGATACCGAACAGCGCGCTCAGCATCATGTTGATTTCACCGAAGCTCTGGTTAAACAGCCCTTTGAAAATCAGAATTGAGATAAACGACGGTACGGCGTACGGCAGAATCAACAGCACGCGGTAAATCGCTTTGCCCTTCAGGGATTCCCACTGGACGAGACAGGCCAGTATCATGCCGACGGCGACGGTCAGGATCACGGTCAGGACCGAGAAAACGACCGTCCAGACGAAGATGGCGAAGAACGGTTTCTGGATGCCTTCGTCGGTAAACACGCGGGTAAAGTTGTCCCAGCCGATGGTGACGGTATAGCCCGGGCTGAGCTTGTCATCACCCCATTTGCCGTCGGCAGTAATGGACTGATAGAAACCAATGTCGTTATTCGGACGATATTTCACGCCGCTCTGGTTGTTGGTCAGGGTGCCGTCATCCGCAAGTGTATACAGCGGCTGCGTGCCGGAGAACTGGCGCAGCGAGCTCATGGTCACTTTGCTTTCGTCTGGCAGCACGGCGATGATCTGGGTCAGCGCCTGACGGTTTTGCGTAATCACGCGCAGATTGGCACGTTCACCTTCCGGCAGGGCCGCAGCCTCTTTTAAGGCCAGCTTTTGCTCGCCACCAAATTTGAACGCGTCGGAAATATAGTTTTTGCCGCTCTCTCCGTCAGTGAGTGCTAACTTCCACTCGTCACCCGCAGGATACAGGCCGAAGTTGAAGGTTTTACCCGCCTGATAAGAGCGATCCAGAAGCACCTGCGTTGCGCGTTCTTGCGCGAGCTGGTTAGTGCTGCTGTAGTTGGTGAACGCAATGGCGATGGTACAGATCAGCGGGAAGAGAACAAACAGCCCCATTCCGGCCACGCCAGGGTAGACATAGCGCCAGGCGTAGGCTTTACGGTTGGCGAAAATATACAGGCCAGCAGAGCTTAAAATCAGCATCATGATGGCAAACAGATATTCCCCTTGTACGTACATTAAAACAACAAGGTAACCCACCAGCAGGCACAGCAGACCTATCACTGACCACTTCAGCGCGTCGCTTTGCCACCAGTGTTTCTTTTTAATGACATCCATGGGGTTCTTCCTCTACAACGGTGGAAACTTATCGTCAGGTGGCGCTGCGCTTACCTGACCTACGGATCGTGCCGTAGTCGTAGGGCGGGTAAGCGCACGCGCCACCCGCCGTTTTTCAGACTTACTTAGTAATACGGCCCTGTGCATCTTTCAGCGCGGCATCAACGGTCTGGCGACCGCTTGCAGCGTTGATCACCGCAGTACGGGTGGCGTACCAGAACGCGGCCATCTGTGGGATGTTCGGCATGATTTCGCCTTTCTGGGCGTTATCCATGGTGGCCGCGATGCGTGGATCTTTCGCCAGCTGATCCTGGAAGGATTTCAGCGCAACGGCACCCAGCGGTTTGTCCTTGTTCACTTCATCCAGACCCTGATCGGTCAGCAGGTAGTTTTCCAGGAACTCTTTCGCCAGCTCTTTGTTCGGGCTGGCGGCGTTGATGCCTGCGCTCAGCACGCCCACGAACGGTTTAGACGGCTTGCCTTTGAAGGTTGGCAGCAGCGTCACGCCGTAGTTGATTTTGCTCTTGTCGATGTTGGTCCAGGCCCACGGACCGTTGATGGTCATCGCGGTTTCGCCTTTGTTGAACGCCGCTTCCGCGATAGAGTAGTCAGTATCCGCGTTCATGTGTTTGTTCTTGATGAGGTCAACCAGGAAGGTCAGACCCGCTTTCGCGCCCGCGTTGTCCACGCCCACGTCTTTCACGTCATATTTGCCGTTTTCAAACTTGAACGCGTAACCGCCGTCGGCAGCAATCAGCGGCCAGGTGAAGTACGGCTCTTGCAGGTTGAACATCAGGGCGGATTTACCTTTCGCCTTCAGCTCTTTATCCAGGGCAGGGATCTCTTCCCAGGTCTTCGGCGGGTTTGGTACCAGGTCTTTGTTGTAAATCAGAGACAGCGCTTCAACCGCGATTGGGTAAGCGATCAGCTTGCCGTTATAGCGAACGGCGTCCCAGGTGAACGGGAACAGCTTGTCCTGGAAGGCTTTATCTGGGGTCACTTCAGCCAGCAGACCAGACTGTGCGTAGCCGCCGAAACGGTCATGCGCCCAGAAGATGATGTCCGGGCCATCGCCGGTCGCCGCAACCTGCGGGAATTTCTCTTCCAGTTTGTCCGGATGTTCGATAGTGACTTTGATGCCCGTATCTTTTTCGAATTTCTTACCCACTTCGGCCAGGCCGTTATAGCCTTTATCGCCGTTAATCCAGATAACCAGCTTACCTTCTTCAATTTTGGCGAGAGCCGGTGCGGAAATCATCATTGCTGCCAGGGCGGACAATGCGAAAACGCGTGCGCCAGTCTTGATCTTCATATCTGCCATCCTTTTTTGGTGATGTGCTCGTGGATACACTGAGGTGGTTCAACGTGACTCAGTCTCCTTATTTGACATCCTCTTTCCATCCTCCCAGCCCCTACGCCCCACCCCCCGTTTGTGTGATCCCGGTTGCATAAATTTAAGTTATGAGTGCTGGCGCACATAAAAACCCACCGAATTTTGCAGGTGGCTTCACGAATTTTGCCTCAGCCCCCCAGCCGCGGTCGCAGAGCCTGCTCTCTCATCCTCCCGCCTCCTCCCCCATAAAAAAGCCGGGGGGTGGAGGATTCACGAAAGTAATGGATACCCCATAGTGAACTTATCTTGAATGTTTCTGTCGGTGACAGGTTGTAACGAAGGGAGAAGGGCATGGCGAGCGTACAGCTGCGTAATGTAACGAAAGCCTGGGGCGACGTAGTGGTGTCGAAAGACATCAATCTGGACATCACTGAAGGCGAGTTCGTGGTGTTTGTTGGCCCATCAGGCTGTGGTAAATCTACTCTGCTGCGTATGATTGCCGGTCTTGAAACCATCACCAGCGGCGATTTGCTGATCGGTGATACCCGCATGAACGACATCCCACCTGCCGAACGTGGCGTTGGGATGGTGTTCCAGTCTTATGCACTTTATCCCCACCTTTCCGTTGCGGAAAATATGTCCTTTGGCCTGAAGTTGGCCGGCGCGAAGAAAGATGTCATTAACCAGCGCGTGACGCAGGTAGCGGAAGTGCTGCAGCTGGCTCACCTGCTGGAGCGTAAGCCGAAAGCGCTTTCCGGCGGTCAGCGTCAGCGTGTGGCAATCGGCCGTACGCTGGTGGCAGAGCCGCGCGTGTTCCTGCTCGATGAACCTCTCTCAAACCTGGATGCCGCCCTGCGCGTCCAGATGCGTATCGAAATCTCCCGTCTGCACAAGCGTCTTGGCCGCACGATGATTTACGTCACCCACGATCAGGTCGAAGCGATGACCCTGGCGGACAAAATCGTGGTGCTGGATGCTGGCCGCGTGGCGCAGGTGGGTAAACCGCTGGAGCTGTACCACTACCCGGCAGACCGCTTTGTTGCGGGCTTCATTGGCTCGCCAAAGATGAACTTCCTGCCCGTTAAAGTGACCGCGACAGCCATTGAACAGGTACAGGTGGAGCTGCCAAACCGTCAGCAGGTCTGGCTGCCGGTCGACAGCGCCAACGTACAGGTCGGGGCAAACATGTCCCTGGGTATTCGTCCTGAACATTTACTGCCAAGCCACATCGCCGATGTGACCCTGGAAGGTGACGTTCAGGTCGTCGAACAGCTTGGTCACGAAACACAGATTCATATCCAGATCCCCGCCATCCGTCAGAACCTGGTCTACCGCCAGAATGACGTGGTGTTGGTAGAAGAGGGTGCCAAATTCGCTATCGGCTTGCCGCCAGAGCGTTGTCATCTGTTCCGTGAGGATGGCACTGCATGTCGTCGGTTGCATAAAGAGCCAGGCGTTTAAGCATTCCCAAAAGAAGACACGAAACCGACAGGTGAAGTGTTCAAAGAAAAGCAATGATCTCAGGAGATAGAATGATGATTACTCTGCGCAAACAAGTCCCTCTGGCAATCGCCGTTGCGGCAGGCATCCTGTCTGCCCAGGCAGGCGCCGTGGACTTTAAAGGTTATGCTCGTTCCGGCATTGGCTGGACCGGGAGTGGCGGCGAACAACAATGTTTCCAGGCAACAGGTGCACAAAGTAAATACCGTCTCGGTAACGAATGTGAAACCTACGCCGAGCTGAAACTTGGCCAGGAAGTGTGGAAAGAAGGCGATAAGAGCTTCTATTTCGACACTAACGTCGCGTATTCCGTTTCTCAGCAGAACGACTGGGAATCCACCAGCCCGGCCTTCCGTGAAGCTAACGTGCAGGGTAAAAACCTGATTGAATGGCTGCCAGGCTCCACCATCTGGGCCGGTAAGCGTTTCTATCAACGTCATGACGTCCACATGATCGACTTCTACTACTGGGATATTTCTGGTCCTGGTGCGGGTATCGAAAACATCGATCTGGGCTTCGGTAAACTGTCTCTTGCTGCAACCCGTTCTTCTGAGTCCGGCGGTTCTGCGACCTTCGCCGATCGTGATGCGAACGGTGACCGTATTTACGACAACGTCGTGCCAAACGATGTCTTCGATGTCCGTTTAGCGGGTCTGGAAACCAACCCGGGCGGTACGCTGGAACTGGGTGTTGATTACGGTCACACCAACATTCCAGACGATTATTACCTGCAGCCTGGCGCCTCTAAAGATGGCTGGCTGTTCACCGCTGAACACACCCAGAGCATGATGAAGGGCTTCAACAAGTTCGTTCTGCAGTACGGTACGGACTCCATGACTTCAAACGGTAAAGGTATTCCACAAGGCGGTAGCGTTGATAACGACGGCTCCATGTGGCGTGTGCTGGACCACGGTGCAATCACCCTGGCAGACCGTTGGGACCTGATGTACGTCGGTATGTATCAGAATATCGATCGTGACAACAACAACGGCACCGAGTGGTGGACCGTGGGCGTTCGTCCAATGTTCAAATGGACGCCGATCATGAGCACCCTGCTGGAAGTGGGCTACGACAACGTCAAATCTCAGAAAACTGACGACAAAAACAGCCAATACAAAATCACCCTGGCACAGCAATGGCAGGCAGGCGACAGCATCTGGTCTCGTCCGGCTATCCGTGTCTTCGCAACTTACGCGAAGTGGGATGAGAAATGGGGCTACGCGAACAATGGCGATACCGGCTACACCTCTGGCGTAGCGTATAGCGACACCTCCGCGAAAACCTTCAGCCGTGGCGACAACGATGAGTGGACCTTCGGTGCCCAGATGGAAATCTGGTGGTAATTCGTTAGACCTGACGTAATGACCTAAAAAGAGGGGCGTAAGCCCCTCTCTCCTTAGGGTGCTGCGCGCTATTGCCTGGCCACCGCAGTGCTCACGCTATCAGAGGTAATAACAATGAAAATGAAGAAAAGTCTCGTCGCGCTGTGCCTCTCTGCGGGGCTGCTGGCCTGTGTTCCGGCTGTCACCTTTGCAGACGTCAATTTCGTTCCTCAAAATACCAGTGCTGCGCCAGCGATTCCGGCGGCGGCACTCCAGCAGCTGGTGTGGACGCCAGTTGATCAATCAAAAGTACAAACCACTCAGCTTTCTGCCGGTGGTCAATCCCTGAACGTGCCTGGTATCAGCGGCCCGGTTGCGGCTTTTAGCGTGCCCGCCAATATTGGCGAACTGACCCTGACGCTGACCAGCGAAGTGAACAAGCAAACCAGCGTATTCGCGCCTAACGTTCTGATCCTCGATCAAAACATGACGCCATCAGCCTACTTCCCGAGCGACTATTTTAGCTATCAGGAACCGGGCGTAATGAGTGCTGACCGACTGGAAGGCGTAATGCGCCTGACGCCAGCTCTGGGACAGCAGAAGATTTACGTCCTGGTATTCACAACAGAAAAAGATTTGCAGAAGACGACAAAGCTGGTTGACCCGGCGAAAGCCTACGCGAAAGGCACCGGAAACTCTGTCCCGGATATTCCGGACCCGCTTGCTCGTCATACCACTGATGGTCTGGTCAAACTGAAAGTCTCTACCAACAGTGCGTCAAGCGTACTTGTCGGCCCACTGTTCGGCTCATCCGGCCCGGGCCCTGTGACGGTAGGAAACACCGCAGCGCCAGTCTATGCCGCACCTGCTACTGCGGCTGCATCGGCCCCTGCACCAGCACCAACGAAGCCATCTGAGCCGGTACTTAACGACACCGAAGCGTATTTCAATAATGCCATTAAGCAGGCAGTGAAGCGCGGCGATGTCGACAAAGCGCTGAAGCTGCTTGATGAAGCCGAACGTTTAGGTTCAACCACTGCCCGTTCCACCTTTATCAGCAGTGTAAAAGGCAAGGGGTAACCGTTTCCCCGCAGTGCTGATTTGTTAGTAGTTTAGTGCGCCTGAGTGGGCGCACTTTTTTTGGCTCTCTTCGCGCTGTTGCGCCATTGTTGCGATAGTGATCGCTAAATAACGTTTGACCGCCCTCAATCCGCGTTTCTGCGATACAATGCCATTACGTTATGTATCGGAGAGTCTGGCATGTCACACCCCGCGCTAACGCAACTGCGTGCGCTGCGCTATTTCGACCAAATACCTGCGCTTGACCCGGAGCAACTGGACTGGTTGCTGCTGGAAGATTCCATGACGAAACGTTTTGAGCAACAGGGCAAAACGGTCACGGTGACGATGATTCAGGAAGGGTTTGTCTCTGCCGATGACATCGCCAGCGAGTTGCCGCTGCTGCCAAAAGAAGATCGCTACTGGCTGCGTGAAATTTTATTGTGTGCTGACGGCGAGCCGTGGCTTGCCGGGCGAACAGTGGTGCCTGAGTCCACCCTTTCCGGACCCGAGCTGGCGCTGCAGCGTCTGGGGAAAACGCCGCTGGGGCGATATCTTTTCACCTCGTCTGAACTTACCCGAGATTTTATTGAGATTGGCCGTGATGCCGACCTGTGGGGGCGTCGTTCCCGCCTGCGCCTGAGTGGTAAACCGTTAATACTGACAGAGCTTTTTTTACCGGCATCGCCGTTGTACTGAGAGGAAGACAAAATGGAGTGGAGCCTGACGCAAAACAAGCTGCTGGCCTATCACCGCTTAATGCGAACGGATAAACCGATTGGCGCATTGCTGCTGCTGTGGCCAACGTTATGGGCGCTGTGGGTGGCGACGCCGGGCGTGCCGCCGCTGTGGATCCTGGCGGTGTTTGTTGCCGGTGTCTGGCTGATGCGTGCTGCAGGCTGTGTAGTAAATGACTACGCAGACCGGAAATTTGACGGACATGTAAAGCGAACGGCTAATCGTCCGTTGCCCAGCGGCCAGGTGACGGAAAAAGAGGCGCGCACGCTGTTTGTGGTGCTGGTGCTGCTCTCCTTCCTGCTGGTGCTAACGCTTAACACCATGACGATCCTGCTGTCTGTCGCCGCGTTGGCACTGGCCTGGATTTACCCGTTTATGAAGCGCTACACCCATCTGCCGCAGGTGGTGCTGGGCGCGGCATTTGGCTGGTCGATTCCAATGGCGTTTGCCGCGGTTAGCGAATCTGTCCCGCTCAGCTGCTGGCTGATGTTCCTGGCGAATATTCTTTGGGCAGTGGCGTACGATACGCAGTACGCGATGGTCGACCGCGATGATGATCTCAAGATTGGCGTCAAGTCGACGGCGATCCTGTTTGGCCGTCAGGACAAACTGATTATCGGCATATTGCAGGTGGCGGTGCTGGCGCTGATGGTGGCGATTGGTCGCCTGAACGGGCTGAACTGGGAATTTTACTGGTCCGTGCTGGTGGCGGGACTGCTGTTCGCGTATCAGCAGAAGCTGATTGCGAAACGCGAGCGTGAAGCCTGCTTCAAAGCGTTTTTAAATAATAACTACGTCGGTCTGGTGCTGTTTTTAGGGCTGGCGATGAGTTACTTCTCATAAAAGAACGGCAGCCGAATGGCTGCCGTTTTGTTTTCTCCCTCTCCCTGTGGGAGAGGGCCGGGGTGAGGGCATCAGGCTGCTGATGACATCACTCGTCCTGCGTCGCGCTCTCAATCGTCAAACGCACGTCCGAGGTAATCAGCTCGGCCAGCATCTGGTAAATCTTGAGCGTCTCTTCCGGTTCAGCATCGCCCGTATCGCTGATAAACCCTTCATCACGCAGCGTCAGCACCAGTGAGCTGAATACCGCTTTGTCGAAGAACTCCGGTGCGTTAATGCCGTGTAGAACAGACAGGCGCTGTGCCAGCGTCCTGCTCTCTTTTTCCAGCGTACCGCGGTTGATCGACGGGTTCGCGCTGAGCAGCCAGAAGGTGATGGCGTAGCGCTGCAGCGTTTCACGGGCACCGGCGGCCAGCAGCTGCAGGGTGCGGGAACGCGACGGGTTGATATGCAGCTCGTCATTAGTCAGGGTAATCAGCCCCTGACGGCGCATCTCTTCCGTCATTTTATCCAGCTCTACCGCCAGCTCATCTTTACTCCAGCGCAGGAACAGCTCCGCTTTCAGCATCGGGTAGATGGCTTCAAGATGGCGCAACAGTTCCTGACGCGAAATGCGGCGATGCTGGGTAATAATGGCCGCCATCAGCGACGGCAACATCAGCATATGCGTGATGTTGTTGCGGTAGTACGTCATCAGCACGGCCTGCTCGCGCGGCAGGATGATGATGTCACCGATGGTGTCTTTCTCGACTTCGAACTTGTTCATCTGCAGCGCGTGGTCGATAAGCTCGCTCGCGGTAGCAGAAGGCACGGTCGAATCAACCGAGTACGGCACGTTGCGCATAATGTTCAGGTAGCAATCAAGCTGCTCGGTCAACTGTTCACGGGTCAGTGAACGCTGGCGAGAGGCCAGAAGCGCGGTACAGCACAGGTTCATGGCGTTCGCCGCACCTGCGTTGTTGATGCGCACCATCAGCTCTGCAGCAATACCGTTTACCGTAGGCGTCAGCCACGCCGGACGTACCGCTTCGATAGGGTCGATAGACTCGCGCCACTCCGGAACATGATTGTTCAGATACGTCATCAGCGGCATCGGTTCGCCAAAGTTCACGTAGCCCTGGCCAAGATTGCGCAGCTTGCTCAGGCCGCGCAGCATCTGCGGCAGGCTCTCTTTCTCTTTGGTCGCACCGCGCAGCTCTTTGGCGTAAGTGCCCACTTCCATGACGTGTTCATAGCCAATGTAGATTGGCACCAGCGTGATCGGACGCGTGCCGCCGCGCAGCATGGCCTGGATGGTCATCGACAGCGTGCCGGTTTTCGGATCGAGCAGACGACCGGTACGGGAACGACCGCCTTCCACGAAGTATTCGACGGAATAGCCGCGGCTGAACAGCTCGCCGAGATATTCACGGAATACGGTGGAATAGAGCTTGTTACCCTTAAAGGTACGGCGAATAAAGAACGCACCCAGACGGCGGAAGATCGGGCCTGCTGGCCAGAAGTTCAGGTTGATACCCGCCGCAATGTGCGGTGGCACCAGCCCCTGGTGATACAACACATAGGAGAGCAGCAGGTAGTCCATGTGGCTGCGGTGGCAGGGCACATAAACAATTTCATGACCGTCATGGGCCAGCTGGCGTACGCGCTCGGCGTTGTGGACGTTAATACCCTGATAGAGACGGTTCCATGTGAAACTCAGGATACGGTCAGAGAGACGAATCATCTCATAGGAGAAGTTTGCCGCGATCTCTTCCATCAGTGCAATGGCGTTTTGCTGTGCTTTCTCGTGGGAAATCTTCTTGCTGCGCGCTTCGTCTTCAACTGCGCGGGCAATCGCTTTGGAGGCCAGCAGCTTGTTGAACAGATCCTGACGCGCCGGGAGACGAGGCCCAACGGCAGCCAGACGCTGGCGTGCGAAGTGCATACGCGCCACGCGCGCCAGTTTTTGTGCGATGATCTTGTCGGTGCCGTGCTCGTCTGCCATACGGCGCAGCGAAACGGAAGGGGAGAAGCGTACAAAGCTGTCGCGTCCCAGCCAGGAGACCGCGAAGAACTTCTGGATGCCGTTGAGCATACGCAGCGGCGGATTCTCTTCGCCTTTTTCGCGGCCCGGACGGCGACCAAACATCACTGAGACCGGCACCATCTGCACATCCAGATCGGGATTGCTGCGGTGCAGGTCGAGATAGTCATGGAACAGCTTGATGGACTCTTCTTTCGGCGTGTAATAGGTAAACACGCGCGGCCCGCCGTGAATAAACACGTAGCGCGGCAGCAGAGTGCCATCAACTTCAAGCGGTTCAAGTGGGTCAGGTAAATCATGCGCCAGACATTGGGCGCGAAGCGTCAGCAGGTCTGCCTTCGAGTTATAAGGCAAAACGTACATAATAGGGCGCGACGTATCGAGCCCTAATTCCAGCGCAGGTTCTGCTGGGATAGACTTACTTTTTACCAGGACGCTTAATGGTAAATTAAGTAATTTGTAGTAAATTCGTGGCCAGCCGGACATAAACGATGTAAAGCCTCTGGTTAATAATGCAATTGCGGCGCAAGGATAACAGAAAGCGCGCAAAATTTCTGTTGTTACCCGTCATACTTCAGGCTACAGCGAAACGCGCTGCTGCCAGAGTTACTGACGCTATTTCCAATAAAAGGTTCTATTAATGGCCAATAATACCACTGGGTTAACTCGAATCATCAAAGCTGCCGGCTATTCATGGAAAGGTTTCCGTGCCGCATGGGTCAATGAAGCCGCGTTTCGCCAGGAGGGCGTTGCCGCTATCGTCGCGGTTATCATCGCCTGTTTCCTTGATGTTGATGCTATTACCCGCGTACTTCTCATCGGCTCTGTTCTTTTGGTGATGATAGTGGAAATTCTCAATAGCGCTATTGAGGCGGTTGTGGACCGTATCGGTTCAGATTTCCACGAACTTTCTGGCCGTGCGAAAGACATGGGGTCTGCCGCTGTGCTGTTGGCGATTATCACGGCAGCGATCACTTGGGTTACGTTGCTTTGGTCACATTTCCGATGAGCCTCGAGGAATAATTAAGTCCCTGGTTTTTTGTGCAGTTTTTGGTTCCAAAATCGCCTTTGACTGTATATACTCACAGCATAACTGTATATACACCCAGGGGGCGGAATGAAAGCGTTAACGACCAGGCAGCAAGAGGTGTTTGATCTCATCCGGGATCATATCGGCCAGACGGGTATGCCACCCACGCGTGCGGAAATCGCTCAGCGTCTGGGCTTCCGTTCTCCAAATGCGGCCGAGGAACACCTGAAAGCGCTGGCGCGCAAAGGTGTGATTGAAATTGTGTCTGGCGCGTCTCGCGGCATTCGTCTGCTGGTGGAAGAAGAGACAGGTATTCCGCTGATTGGTCGTGTCGCCGCAGGTGAACCTCTGTTGGCCCAGCAGCATATTGAAGGTCACTATCAGGTTGATCCTGGTATGTTCAAGCCGAGTGCGGATTTCCTGCTGCGCGTCAGCGGGATGTCTATGAAAGATATCGGCATTCTTGACGGCGATCTGCTGGCCGTTCACAAAACGCAGGATGTACGTAACGGTCAGGTTGTGGTCGCGCGTATTGATGATGAAGTGACCGTCAAACGGCTGAAAAAACAGGGTAATACCGTACAGCTGCTGCCCGAAAATAACGAATTCTCCCCGATTGTGGTGGATCTGCGCGAACAGAACTTCTCCATTGAAGGTCTCGCCGTTGGTGTTATCCGCAACGGTGAATGGCTGTAACTTCTTCCTGACAGGCTACGGGTCTCCGTAGCCTGGATCATTTCCCATTCCCGGTATTTTTCATGTCACTGCTGACGGCTTCTGATAAGGCATTGTGGCGTCTTGCACTGCCGATGATTTTTTCCAATATCACCGTTCCCCTGCTTGGCCTGGTGGACACCGCGGTGATTGGTCATCTGGATTCTCCCGTTTATCTGGGCGGCGTGGCGATTGGCGCAACGGCGACCAGTTTTCTCTTTATGCTCCTGCTCTTCTTACGCATGAGTACCACGGGGCTTACGGCACAAGCCTATGGCGCGAAAGATCCGCTGCGACTGGCGCGGGCGCTGGTTCAGCCACTCATTCTGGCGCTTGGGGCAGGCGCGTTAATCGTTCTGTTTCGCACGCCGCTGATTGATCTGGCTCTGCACATTGTGGGCGGCAGCGAGGCGGTGCTGGAGCAGGCCAGGCGCTTCCTTGAAATCCGCTGGCTCAGCGCGCCCGCATCGCTGGCAAACCTGGTTCTGCTGGGCTGGCTGCTGGGCGTGCAGTACGCTCGTGCGCCGGTCATCCTGTTGGTGGTGGGAAACCTTTTGAACATCGTGCTCGACCTCTGGCTGGTGATGGGCTTGCACATGAACGTACGGGGCGCGGCGCTGGCAACCGCAGTTGCAGAATACAGCACGTTTCTCATCGGACTGTGGATGGTCTGGCGCGTACTGGTCATGCGTGGAATCTCCCTCGTCATGCTGAAAACCGCGTGGCGCGGCAACATCCGCGAGCTGCTGGCGCTGAACCGGGACATCATGTTGCGCTCGCTCCTGCTGCAACTCTGTTTTGGTGCGTTAACGGTTTTTGGTGCCCGTCTTGGGCCTGAGATCGTTGCGGTCAACGCGGTACTGATGACATTGCTGACGTTTACCGCGTATGCGCTGGATGGCTTTGCTTACGCCGTGGAGGCGCACTCCGGGCAGGCATACGGTGCGCGTGAAAGTGGCCAGCTCCGCGAGGTGTGGCGAGCGGCTTGCCGTCAGTCAGGTCTGGTCGCGCTGGCATTCGCACTGATTTATGCCTGTTTCGGCAGCGATATTATCGCGTTACTCACGTCGTTACCGGCTTTACGCGAACTGGCGGGCCACTATCTCATCTGGCAGGTGATCTTACCGGTGGTGGGCGTCTGGTGTTATCTGCTGGACGGCATGTTTATTGGCGCAACGCGCGGCGCGGAGATGCGTAACAGCATGGCGGTCGCGGCTGCAGGTTTTGGCATGACGCTGCTGACCTTACCGTATTTGGGCAACCATGGTTTATGGCTGGCACTGGCGGTTTTCCTGTCGCTGCGCGGATTGTCGCTGGCATTCATCTGGCACCGCCACTGGCAAAACAATACCTGGCTCCCTTCCCGTCACGATATATCGTGACGGTTAAAGATTCCGAATATGAAATCAACCGCCGAATCCTTAACTACAATTATTATCACGTCCAGCAGAAAAGAACGTAACGGACGTTACGACCCAACGCTTAACTAAGAGGACACGATGATGAATAAAGACGAAATCGGCGGCAACTGGAAGCAGTTTAAAGGTAAAGCGAAAGAACAGTGGGGTAAGCTGACGGATGACGATATGACCGTCATTGAAGGTAAACGCGATCAGCTTGTCGGTAAAATCCAGGAGCGTTACGGCTACGCAAAAGACCAGGCGGAAAAAGAAGTGGGCGACTGGGAAAAACGCAACGACTACCGCTGGTAACCGGGCTATACCCGAGAGTACAAGGAAGTACACCCTGAGGGCGGCCCTGAGCCGCCTTTTCTTTTGCCGTTAACGCGGCTTTTTCTTCACGAGAATGGAGTGATCGTGTTGGCATTCATCCTGATGACGACAGGATTCCACCTCCACGCACGCCGAGCACAGCCCGTGCGCTTCAATCACGTTATGACGCAGGGCGAAGCCCATTTTAGCCGCCAGCGTATGCATAATATCTTCCACGCCTTCCGCACACTCTTCCTTTACCGCGCCGCAGCGGTCGCAGATAAACATGGCTGAGGTATGGGTTGGCTGATCGAACAGATGGCACAGTACATAGCTGTTGGTCGATTCAACTTTGTGCACAAACCCTTGTTCCAGCAGGAAATCCAGCGCACGATAAACCGTAGGCGGTTTTGCCTGCGGCTCGCTTGCACGCAGCAAATCCAGCAGGTCATATGCGCTGATGGCACTCTGTTGCAGGCTCATCAGGCGCAATACCTCGAGGCGCTGCGGAGTCAGGCGCACATTGCGTTGCGCACACAGCTTTTCGGCCTGCGCTAACAGCTCTTTTGTGGACTTATCCATTTAGCACCTCGGATGTATAGGATGGAAAACCCTCACTTTATCATGTTCTGGTAAAAACACCGAGATCCACCAGGCTGTGCTATACCTGACGCATCGCAATTCGGGGAATTAACCATGAAAAGACCTGACTGTATTAAGCACTGGCAAGATGTGGAAGGTGCTGACGATTCGACCTATCCCGACAGTAACGAACTTTTTTCCATCGGCGCGCCCCTTGCTCGCAGGCTGGGCTTAGGCCGCATCGGTATTCATCATGAGCGTTTGCCGCCAGGGCGTCGTACGTCTTATCCGCATGCGGAAAGCGACGAAGAAGAGTTTATTTATGTGCTTGAAGGGCATCCGGAGGCCTGGATAAACGGCTACCTGTGGAAGCTTGAGCCAGGAGACAGCGTGGGGTTCCCCGCCGGGACGGGCGTTTGCCATACCTTTATTAACAATACCGACGAAGAGGTGCGGTTGCTGGTTGTCGGCGAGGCCAACAAAAAGCAAAACCGTATCTACTATCCGCTGAACCCGGTTTATGCCGCGACGCGTGAGGACCGCTGGGTAGATCATCCTCCTCAATTTTTTGGGCCGCACAATGGAAAACCCGAGCGGAAATAATTTTCCTCTTCTATAAATATTGAGGGCCGTCACAAATTACAACAGGCCGTAAGGGAATTTTACTTAGGGAAAGAAATAGCGGGTCTTTTACTTCTTATTCACAGCAATAGTTCGTTCCTGTTTGGGTGATAACAGACAGGGGTTATTTCATAACAGACTATAACGGGCATACTGTGAAAAAATATTTTAAATTTTCGGTGGTTAGCATTGCTGTCTCCTTTTTTATGGCAAATCAGGCGGGAGCAGCCAATACCTGGACAGAATCACGTAGCGACGCAATGGGTGGCACGGGCGTCGCTTCGGGCAGCTATGGCAGCGGGGCGTTAATCAACCCCGCGTTGTTGGCAAAGGCGAAACCGGACGATGATGTGACGGTTATTTTACCGTCCGTTGGCGTGCAGGTGACGGATGAAGACAATCTCCAGGATGAGATTGATACCATCAACGATAAAATCAATCACTATAAGGATGTGGTTGATAGCCTTACCCCCATCGAAGTGATTACCAACCCGCTGGGCTCAATCGATCAGTTCCAGGGAGCGGCAAAAGATCTTGCCGATGAACTGGACTATCTCAAAGGCAAAACCGCACGCGCTACGGCAGGCGCGGGGATTGCGGTGAGTATCCCTAACGATATGCTCTCAGTGGCCTTTATGGCGAAAGGCTATGCCCACGGGCGCGTCAGCTCTTCTATCGATCAGCAAGATATTGATTACCTGCGTAGTATCCAAAACAGCGATGCGGTGGCGGCGGGCGTGGCACTGGATGCGGCGCTAAACGGTACCGATCAAATTACGAAAAACCTTAACTCTACAGCGTCTGGCCGGGCGGCAATTGTCTCCGATTATGGTGTTGCCATTGCCCGTCAGTTCGATCTGGGGGGCGTCCCGGTTTCCCTTGGCGTCACGCCAAAACTGCAGAAAACCTGGATCTATAACTACACCACCTCAATTTACGATTACGACAGTAACAAGTGGAACGACAGTCGCTACCGGAAAGACGATACCGGCTTTAACGTGGATGCCGGTATCGCGGCCGATTTCGGCGAGCACTGGACGGTCGGGGTGAGCGGGCAAAACCTGATGTCGCGCGATATCGACACCAAAGACATTCGCATCCGCAACGGGCGCACGGGGGAAGTGGTGAGCTATAAAGACACCTATCAAATCCGTCCGCTGGTGACGGCCGGTGCCGCCTGGCACAACGATCTGGTGACCCTGACCGCCGATGGCGATCTAACTGAAACCAAAGGCTTCAAAAGCGAAGATACCTCGCAGTATGTTGGCGTGGGTGCGGAAGTGACGCCGCTAAGCTGGCTGGCCGTGCGGGCGGGTTATCGTGCCGATATGAAAGGCAACGACAGCAATGTCTTTACCGGCGGTGTTGGCTTTGCGCCATTTAACACCGTCCACGTTGACCTGATGGGCCTGTACGGCGAGGACGAAACCTGGGGCGCAGGAGCACAGTTAAGCATGACGTTTTAACGTGAACCGGAGGCGCTGCGTCTCCGGCTTTTCTTTGTGCTATAGTAGCGCCCCTTTTCCACCAGATGCTTAAAACTTCGCCATGTCGTCAGAACTACAGACTGCTTTCTCCGCACACCGTTTCTCCATTGCGCCGATGCTCGACTGGACGGACAGACACTGCCGTTACTTCCTGCGTCAGCTCTCCCGCCATACGCTGCTGTATACCGAAATGGTGACTACCGGGGCAATTATTCACGGTAAGGGCGACTATCTGGCCTATAGCGAAGAAGAGCATCCGGTTGCGCTGCAGCTGGGCGGCAGCGATCCGGCTGCGCTGGCGCAGTGCGCGAAGCTGGCCGAAGAGCGCGGCTATGACGAAATAAACCTGAACGTGGGTTGCCCGTCCGATCGCGTGCAGAACGGCATGTTCGGCGCGTGCCTGATGGGCAACGCGCAGCTGGTGGCGGACTGCATCAAAGCCATGCGTGACGTCGTCTCTATCCCGGTAACGGTCAAAACCCGTATCGGCATTGATGACCAGGACAGCTACGAATTTCTGTGCAATTTCATCAATACCGTTGCCGGAAAGGGCGAGTGCGAGATGTTCATCATCCACGCGCGTAAAGCCTGGCTTTCCGGCCTCAGCCCGAAAGAGAATCGCGAAATCCCGCCGCTGGACTACCCGCGCGTATACCAGCTGAAGCGCGATTTCCCGCACCTGACGATGTCAATTAACGGCGGCATCAAGTCTCTGGAAGACGCGAAAACGCATCTGGCGCATATGGATGGCGTGATGGTCGGGCGTGAGGCGTATCAGAACCCCGGTATCCTGGCGACGGTCGATCGTGAGATCTTTGGTGTTAAAGATGCAGATACCGATCCGGTTGCGGTCGTGCGTGCCATGTATCCGTATATTGAGCGTGAGCTGAGCAACGGCACCTACCTTGGCCATATCACCCGCCATATGCTTGGCCTGTTCCAGGGTATTCCGGGCGCACGCCAGTGGCGTCGTTACCTGAGCGAGAACGCGCACAAAGCCGGAGCCGATATTGACGTGCTCGAGCATGCGCTGCGCCTGGTGGCAGATAAGCGATAAATTTCACTAAAAGATCGTCAAATTCACCACGCCCCGCCCAACGTTGCGGGGCATTTTGCTTTCAGAACAATACGTTACGTTTGGCATGATTCTTGTAATGCTTTCTGCATCATTCGGGGCTCGTGGGAGAACACCATGCTGGAACTACTTTTTGTGATTGGCTTTTTTGTGATGCTGATGGTGACGGGCATTTCGCTGCTCGGCATTCTCGCGGCGATCGTTGTGGCGACGGTGGTGATGTTTATCGGCGGGTTATTTGCGTTGACGCTCAAACTGTTACCGTGGTTGCTGCTGGCTGTCGCGGTGGTATGGGTGATACGGGCGATTAAATCGCCAAAAGTGCCCAGTTATCAGCGCAATAACCGCTTCCGTTACTAAGGTATTGAGGGGTTCGTCACATACTTGTAACTTTTCCGGCAGTATGCCTTAGAACAGAATAGGATTTACTTATCGAATCTGTCACTATGACTGCCGCTAAAGAATTCATCGAGCTGTACCCTACATACAGCCGAACTAAAAAAAGAAAGGGCTTCCCACGGGAAGCCCAATTTCTTTTTAGGGCCTAGGGGATCAGCAGGCTTGAGCCCTGCGTCGCCCGGCTTTCCAGCACCTCATGCGCGCGCTGCGCATCGGTCAGTGCGTATTTCTGCGCATCCGCCACGTCCACCTTGATCACACCGCTGGCGATCAGCGAGAACAGTTCGTTGCTGGCTTCCTCCAGTTCTTCCCGGTTGGTGATGTATCCTTGCAGGGAAGGGCGAGTCACATACAGAGAACCCTTCTGGTTCAGAATGCCCAGATTAACGCCGGTTACCGCGCCTGACGCATTCCCGAAGCTCACCATCAGACCACGGCGCTGCAGACAGTCCAGCGAGGCTTCCCAGGTATCTTTCCCCACCGAGTCATACACGACCCGCACTTTTTGACCGTGCGTGATCTCTTTTAGCCGTTCAGCAATGCTCTCTTCACGGTAGTTGATGACCTGCCATGCACCGGCCTGCAGCGTACGCTGTGCTTTCTGGGCGCTGCCGACGGTGCCGATGAGCTTCGCGCCCAGCGCCTTCGCCCACTGGCAGGCGATCAGCCCCACGCCACCCGCAGCGGCATGGAACAGGAACTGCTCGTCGGGTTTGATTTCATAGGTTTTGCGCAGCAGGTAAAAGACGGTCAGTCCTTTCAGGAATGAGGCGGCAGCCTGTTCAAAAGAGATGGCATTAGGCAGAAGGGCGGCTTTGTCCGCCGGGACGTTATGAACGGAGCTGTAAGCCCCCAGGGCAGACTGCGCATACACCACGCGGTCGCCCTCTTTGATATGTTTTACGGCGCTGCCAACTTTGATGACCACACCAGCCGCCTCCGTTCCCAGCCCGCTTGGCATCGACGGAGGTGGGTAGAGACCGCCGCGAATGTAGGTGTCGATGTAGTTAATACCAATCGCCTTGTTTTCAACCTGGATTTCATTTTCGCCAGGTGCGGCGGGGGTAAACTCCACCGCTTTAAGCACCTCTGGTCCACCGTGTTTCTGGAATTCAATGCGCGTTGCCATGCTCCCTCCGTAAGAAAAATATGGTAATCTTTCGACCCACTCTTTATCTCGGTAACTCCATTCACTATGGCAGGAAACAAACCCTTCAACAAACAGACTGAACCCCGCGAACGTGATTTCCAGGTCGCCGGGTTAAAAGTCCCGCCGCACTCGATTGAAGCGGAACAGTCGGTGTTGGGCGGTTTAATGCTGGATAACGAACGCTGGGACGACGTCGCTGAGCGCGTCGTGGCGGAAGATTTCTACACCCGTCCGCATCGCCATATTTTTACCGAAATGGCGCGCCTGCAGGAGTCGGGTAGCCCGATCGACCTGATCACGCTCGCGGAATCGCTTGAGCGACTGGGGCAGCTTGATAGCTGTGGCGGGTTCGCCTACCTGGCAGAACTGTCAAAAAATACGCCAAGTGCCGCGAACATTAGCGCTTACGCCGACATCGTGCGTGAACGTGCCGTTGTGCGCGAAATGATCTCGGTAGCGAACGAAATCGCCGAAGCCGGTTTTGACCCGCAGGGTCGCTCCAGCGAAGATCTGCTCGACCTTGCCGAATCCCGCGTCTTTAAGATTGCCGAAAGCCGTGCAAATAAAGACGAAGGCCCAAAAAACATTGCCGATGTGCTCGACGCTACCGTTGCGCGTATCGAACAGCTGTTCCAGCAACCGCACGATGGTGTAACCGGCGTAAACACCGGCTATGACGATCTCAATAAGAAAACCGCCGGTTTGCAGCCGTCGGATTTGATTATCGTCGCCGCGCGTCCGTCGATGGGTAAAACCACTTTTGCAATGAACCTCGTTGAAAACGCGGCGATGTTGCAGGATAAGCCGGTGCTGATCTTCAGTCTTGAAATGCCCTCCGAACAGATCATGATGCGTTCCCTGGCGTCGCTGTCACGCGTGGATCAGACCCGCATTCGTACCGGTCAGCTCGACGATGAGGACTGGGCGCGTATTTCCGGCACCATGGGCATTCTGCTGGAAAAACGGAACATCTATATCGATGATTCCTCCGGCCTGACGCCGACGGAAGTGCGCTCCCGCGCTCGTCGTATCGCCCGCGAACACGGCGGCATCGGCCTTATCATGATCGACTACCTTCAGCTGATGCGCGTCCCGTCGCTCTCCGACAACCGTACGCTGGAAATTGCAGAGATTTCCCGCTCGCTTAAGGCGTTAGCCAAAGAGTTGCACGTGCCGGTGGTGGCGCTGTCGCAGCTTAACCGCTCGCTGGAACAACGTGCCGACAAGCGCCCGGTCAACTCCGACCTGCGTGAATCCGGCTCCATTGAGCAGGATGCCGACTTAATCATGTTCATCTACCGTGATGAGGTTTATCACGAGAACAGCGATCTGAAAGGGATTGCTGAAATTATTATTGGTAAGCAACGTAACGGCCCCATCGGTACGGTACGTCTGACCTTTAACGGACAATGGTCGCGCTTTGATAACTATGCGGGACCGCAGTACGACGACGAATAAGGATTTTACATGCAAGCGGCAACTGTAGTGATTAACCGCCGCGCTCTGCGACACAACCTGCAACGTCTGCGCGAACTGGCACCCGCCAGCAAGCTCGTTGCAGTCGTGAAAGCGAACGCTTACGGACACGGTCTTCTCGAGACCGCGCGAACGCTCCCCGATGCCGACGCCTTTGGCGTCGCCCGTCTTGAAGAAGCTCTCCACCTGCGCGCGGGCGGTATTACCCAACCGATTCTGCTCCTTGAAGGCTTTTTTGAAGCGTCGGACCTGCCAACCATTGCCGACCAGCATCTGCACACGGCGGTACACAATGAAGAACAGCTTGCGGCACTCGAAACCGCCGAGCTGAGCGAGCCGGTGACCGTGTGGATGAAGCTCGACACGGGCATGCACCGTCTGGGCGTGCGCCCGGAAAACGCAGAAGCGTTTTATCATCGCCTGTGTCAGTGCAAAAACGTGCGCCAGCCGGTAAATATCGTCAGCCATTTTGCTCGCGCCGATGAACCGGAGTGTGGTGCGACAGAGAAGCAGCTCGATATCTTCAACACCTTCTGCGAAGGCAAGCCGGGGATGCGTTCCATTGCGGCTTCCGGCGGCATTCTGCTGTGGCCGCAGTCGCACTTCGACTGGGCTCGCCCGGGCATTATCCTTTACGGCGTGTCGCCGCTGGAGGGCAAACCCTGGGGGCCAGATTTCGGTTTCCAGCCGGTGATGTCCCTTGTCTCTAACCTGATCGCCGTGCGCGAGCATAAAGCCGGTGAGCCAGTGGGTTACGGCGGCACATGGACCAGTGAACGCGATACGCGCCTGGGCGTAGTGGCGATGGGGTATGGTGACGGTTATCCGCGTGCCGCACCGACGGGTACGCCGGTTCTGGTCAATGGTCGTGAAGTGAAAATTGTTGGTCGCGTCGCGATGGACATGATCTGTGTTGACCTCGGGCCGGAAGCGCAGGACAAAGCAGGCGATGCAGTGGTGATGTGGGGTGAAGGTTTGCCCGTTGAACGCATTGCTGAATTAACGAAAGTGAGTGCTTACGAACTTATTACACGCCTGACCTCGCGGGTGGCAATGAAGTACATCGACTAACACCTCTTACCAGGGAAGGACAATGTCCCCTTCAGAAATCGCTGCATGTCTGGCTTACGCGCTCTCCGTTTGGCTGGCTGCCAGAAATAACATCCATACGTGGTGGATTGGCATCATAGGCAGCGGGCTTTACGCCTGGGTCTTTTATTCTGTGCAGCTTTATGCGGACGTTTCCCTCCAGTTTTTCTTCATCATCACGAGCATAACGGGGTGGATACACTGGCTTAAAGGGCACCGTGGGGATGTATTACCTGTTCGCCGAACCAGGCCTGGGCATATTGTTATTTTGCTTGCCTGCGCCACAATCGTGGCGGCGGGGTACGGACTGATATTGCATCTCTACACCAATGCCTGGGCGCCTTGGCTGGACTCCCTTATTTTAACATTCAGCATTCTTGCGCAGTTCATGTTGATGGGACGGCGTCTGGAAAATTGGTATGTGTGGCTGGCAGTAAACACGCTGGCAGTTCCGCTGTATGCGACAAGAGAGCTGTATCTGACAGCCGGTTTATACCTGGTGTTTTGGTGTAATGCCTGGCACGGGCTGTATCAATGGCGTAAGGAAATCCGGACGCAATGAAGCGTTACGCAACCGGCCTGGTCGTGGGCAAATTTGCACCTTTACATTTAGGTCATGAAGCGCTTATTCATGCAGCGCTTGCGCAGTGCGAGACGGTCGTTATCATCAGCTATTCATCGCCGGAAATACCGGGCTACGAGCCAGAAAAGCGACTTCACTGGTTACAAACGCTTTTTCCTCAATGCCGCCACCTTGTGCTGTCTCAGCAGGTGATGGCGACCCACGATATTGCGCCACCGCCACCGAATGACGCTGGCGACGACCTCCATCGTCATTACGTTGCCACGCTGTGTGAAGACGTTCTGCACTGTCAGCCACAGGTAGTATTCACCGCCGAAGATTACGGTGACGGCTTTGCCGTTGTGTTAAGCCAGCGTTTCGGGCAGCCGGTTGCGCACATACGGCTCCAGCGACCACAGGGGCCTGAAGCCCCCTCGGGTACACGCATACGCTCTGATGTTCACCGCTACCGTCAGATGATCTCCCCTGAGGTGTATCGCAGCTTTGTTTTTCGTATCTGCTTATTAGGCGGCGAATCGACGGGTAAAAGCACGCTTTCTCAGGCGCTCTCGCAAACCTTAAACGCCCCGTATGTAGCAGAGTTTGGTCGCGAACACTGGGAGGCAAAGAACGGCGTGCTGGAGAAGGACGATCTGCTGCATATTGCCCGGGAGCAGGTGCGCAGAGAGGAATTAGCCTGCACAGCTCCGTATCTGGTGTGTGATACCTCGCCTTTAACCACCCTGTTCTATATGCTCGACCAGTTCGGCAGCGCGCCGCAGGAGCTCATGGCGTTAGCAGAACGAGACTACGCTCTGGTCGTACTCTGTGGCGATGAGTTTCCTTTTGTGCAGGATGGCACCCGACAAGGCGAGGCGTTTCGCCGTCGACAGCAGGCATGGTATGAAGTAGAGCTAACACAGCGAAAGATACCATTTTTGCGCGTACGGGGCTCGTTGTCGGAGCGCATCGCTCAAATTTGCCAACATATCCCGTGGCCGGGCTGATATCGCTCTCGACCTTCTCCCACTTCCGGTTTATTGTTGAAATCCCTGCCTCATCGAATTCCGGAGAACCATCGCGTGTTTCAGAAAGTTGACGCCTATGCCGGCGACCCTATTCTCTCCTTAATGGAGCGTTTCAAAGAAGATCCTCGCAGCGACAAAGTGAACCTCAGTATTGGCCTGTATTACAACGAGGATGGCATTATCCCTCAGTTGAAGGCCGTTGCTGAAGCGGAAGCGCGTCTGAATGCTGTTCCGCACGGCGCCTCTCTTTATCTGCCGATGGAAGGGCTAAATGCCTACCGCAATACCATCGCACCGCTGCTGTTTGGTGCCGATCATGCGGTGCTCGCGCAAAAACGCGTGGCGACCATCCAGACGCTGGGCGGCTCGGGTGCGCTGAAAGTGGGGGCCGACTTCCTGAAAAAATATTTCCCGGATTCAGGCGTATGGGTCAGTGACCCGACGTGGGAAAACCACGTCGCGATCTTCGAGGGCGCAGGCTTCAAAGTGGCGACCTATCCATGGTTCGACAGCGAAACCAACGGCGTGCGCGTTGAAGCGCTGCTGGAAAAACTGAACACGCTGCCTGAGCGCAGTATTGTTCTGCTGCACCCGTGCTGCCATAACCCGACCGGGGCGGATCTCACCCATGCCCAGTGGGATGCGGTGATTGAGGTACTGAAAGCCCGCAACCTGATCCCGTTCCTCGACATTGCCTATCAGGGCTTTGGTGCGGGCATGGGAGACGATGCTTACGCCATCCGCGCCGTGGCCAGCGCCGGGCTGCCAGCGCTGGTCAGCAACTCCTTCTCCAAAATCTTCTCGCTTTACGGCGAGCGCGTGGGCGGTCTGTCCGTGGTGTGTGAAGACGCCGAAGCGGCGGGTCGCGTGCTGGGTCAGCTCAAAGCAACGGTGCGCCGCATCTACTCCAGCCCGCCAAACTTTGGTGCGCAGGTGGTGGCGACGGTTCTCGGTGACGAAAAGCTGAAAGCGTCCTGGCTTGCTGAAGTGGAAGCAATGCGTAAGCGCATTCTGTCGATGCGTCAGGAGCTGGTTAACGTCCTGAAAGAGGCCGTGCCGGGGCATAACTTCGACTACCTGCTCAAGCAGCGCGGAATGTTCAGCTACACCGGACTGAGCGCGGCGCAGGTCGATCGCCTGCGCGAAGAGTTCGGCGTCTACCTGATCGCCAGCGGTCGTATGTGTGTGGCGGGTCTGAATGCCAGCAACGTCCAGCGCGTAGCGCAGGCGTTTGCCGCTGTGATGTAAGTACTCACTTACTCCCTCTCCCGTGGGAGAGGGCCGGGGTGAGGGCATCAGGTCGCTCAGGACTCTTGCCCGGTGGCGCTTTGCTTACCGGGCCTACGGGCTGGGTGTTCTCCCTCTCTCTGTGGGTGTACGGTCCGGGGACATAGTGAACACTTGTTCGGGGACATGGTAGACACTTACAACTAAGGCATAAGAACCCGTTTATGGAGTCGCTTATGCCCTGGGATGCGAGAGATACCATGTCATTACGTACCGAGTTTGTTTTGTTCGCCTCGCAGGACGGGGCGAACATCCGTTCCCTCTGCCGTCGCTTCGGCATTTCACCGGCCACCGGCTACAAGTGGCTTCGCCGCTGGGCGGAGGAAGGGGCCGCCGGCCTTCAGGACCGCCCGCGCATACCGCACCATTCCCCGAACCGCTCATCTGACGACATCACTGCCCTGCTGCGTATGGCCCATGACCGCCATCAACGCTGGGGCGCACGCAAGATAAAGCGCTGGCTCGAAGACCAGGGGCACACCATGCCCGCCTTCAGCACCGTCCATAACCTGATGGCCCGTCACGGCCTGCTGCCGGGCACTTCACCGGGCATTCCCGCCACGGGACGCTTCGAACACGACGCGCCGAACCGCCTCTGGCAGATGGACTTTAAGGGCCACTTTCCCTTTGGCGGTGGCCGCTGCCATCCGCTCACCCTCCTGGACGACCATTCCCGTTTTTCCCTGTGCCTGGCGCACTGTACCGATGAACGGCGCGAGACCGTGCAGCAGCAACTGGTCAGCGTGTTTGAACGTTACGGCCTGCCGGACCGGATGACGATGGACAACGGCTCACCGTGGGGAGACACCACCGGCACCTGGACGGCGCTGGAGCTGTGGCTGATGCGCCACGGTATCCGGGTGGGGCATTCCCGGCCTTATCATCCGCAGACGCAGGGCAAGCTGGAGCGTTTTCACCGCAGCCTGAAGGCGGAAGTGCTGCAGGGCAAGTGGTTCGCGAGCGAGGGTGAACTGCAGCGCGCCTTCGACCACTGGCGGACGGTGTACAACCTTGAACGCCCGCATGAGGCGCTGGATATGGCGGTACCGGGCTCGCGGTATAAGCCGTCTGCACGACAATACAGCGGCAACACCACGCCCCCGGAATACGACGAGGGCGTGATGGTCAGGAAAGTGGATATCAGCGGAAAGCTGAGCGTGAAAGGGGTAAGTCTGAGCGCAGGCAAGGCGTTCAGGGGAGAACGGGTCGGGCTGAAGGAGACGCAGGAAGACGGCAGCTACGAGGTGTGGTGGTACAGCACGAAAGTGGGGGTGATCGACCTGAAGAAAAAGTCGATCACCATGGGTAAAGGATGTTAAAAAGTGTTCACCATGTCCCCGAACACCTGTCTACCATGTCCCCGGACCGTACAGTGGGAGAGGGTTGGGGTGAGGGCATCAGGCTGCTCAGGTCTATGTCACGCTCTGTGATCGTCTTCTTTTTATTCAGCTCCATAAGCAAAAACTCCTTCCCTTCACCTCCCGCTGGGGTTATGGTCGGATAGTTTTTTGACCATCCGCTCAAATTAAAACGATAACAAACTGAATATTCAGGGGAAAATATGCGCAAGATCACACTGGCGCTCAGCGCCGCCTGCTTATTGTTCTCGCTTAATAGCGCCGTCGTCGCGCGTGCTTCAGCACCGACGCCACTTTACACCGGTACTACCGCCGCCATTCTTGCCGAGCAGGCACCCATTCACTGGGTCTCTGTGGCACAAATCGAAAACAGTCTGGTAGGCCGTCCGCCGATGGCCGTTGGCTTCGACATTGACGATACCGTCCTCTTCTCGAGTCCGGGCTTCTGGCGAGGCAAAAAAACCTGGTCGCCAGACAGCGAAGCGTATCTGAAGAACCCGGAGTTCTGGGAAAAAATGAACAACGGCTGGGACGAATTCAGCATCCCGAAAGAGGTGGCACGCGCGCTGATCGCCATGCATGTTAAGCGCGGCGACAGCATTTACTTTGTCACCGGACGGAGCCAGACCAAAACGGAAACCGTTTCAAAGACGCTGCAGGATGATTTCCTGATCCCGGCTGCCAGCATGAACCCGGTCATTTTTGCGGGTGATAAAGAAGGGCAAAACACCAAAACCCAGTGGCTGGAACAGAAAAATATCAAAGTGTTCTACGGCGATTCAGATAACGACATCACCGCCGCTCACGACGCAGGAGCCAGAGGGATCAGGGTATTACGCGCCTCTAACTCGACCTATCGACCGCTGCCAATGGCCGGGAAATTTGGCGAAGAGGTGATCGTCAACTCGGAGTATTAAGTACACGGCAGCGAGTTTGACTCTTTTTTAATCAAATCTCGCTGCTTCGGGTTTTACCTTTCGTCTTCTTGCTGCACACTTAGAAAGATTCATCTTTCATCACGGAGCAGCATATGTGGTACCAACAGACCCTGACCTTAAGCGCTAAATCACGCGGATTTCACCTGGTGACGGATGAAGTCATCGGGCAACTCCGCGACCTGTCGCGCGTCAGAACGGGTTTGCTGCATCTGCTGCTTCAGCACACGTCCGCCTCTCTCACGCTTAATGAAAATTGCGATCCCACCGTCCGGTCCGACATGGAGCACCATTTTCTGAAGAGCGTCCCGGACAACGCGCCTTATGAGCATGACTATGAGGGGGCTGACGACATGCCTTCGCATATTAAATCTTCTTTGCTGGGCGTATCGTTGATGCTGCCGGTTCACAATGGACGGCTGGTATTGGGAACGTGGCAGGGGATCTGGCTGGGAGAGCATCGCATTCACGGTGGTTCGCGTAAAATTATCGCCACGCTACAAGGGGAATAAAGATGACAATTTCGGAGATACTTCAGTACTGCATGAGCAAGCCGGGCGCGGAGCAAAGCGTCCACAGCGACTGGAAAGCCACGCAGATTAAGGTGGGGGATGTGCTGTTTGCGATGGTGAAAGAGGTGGAAGGCCGTCCGGCGGCGTCACTGAAGACCAGCCCGGAGCTGGCCGATTTATTGCGTCAGCAGCACGATGATGTCAGACCAAGCAAGCATCTGAATAAAGCGCACTGGAGCACTGTGTATCTCGACGGTTCCATTCCCGGGTCGCAAATTTACTACCTGGTGGACGCGTCCTATCAGCAGGCGGTTGAGCTGCTGCCGGAAACGACCCGACAGCAGCTCTCCGTGTGATAATTACAGCAACGGTTTGAGGAAGCGTGCAGTGTGCGAGGCTTCGCACTCTGCAACGGTCTCTGGCGTACCGGAGACGAGGATTTCACCGCCGCCGCTGCCGCCTTCCGGGCCGAGATCGACAATCCAGTCCGCGGTTTTAATCACGTCCAGGTTGTGTTCGATGACCACGATGGTGTTGCCCTGATCGCGCAACTGATGCAGCACCTCAAGCAATTGCTGAATGTCGGCAAAGTGCAGACCGGTCGTCGGCTCATCAAGAATGTACAGCGTCTGACCGGTGCCGCGTTTTGACAGCTCACGCGCCAGCTTCACGCGCTGCGCTTCACCGCCGGACAGCGTGGTGGCGGACTGTCCCAGACGAATGTAGGTCAGGCCCACGTCCATCAGCGTTTGCAGCTTACGCGCCAGCGCAGGGACGGCGTCAAAGAACTCGCGCGCCTCTTCGATGGTCATGTCCAGCACTTCGTGAATGGTCTTGCCTTTGTACTTAATCTCCAGCGTTTCGCGGTTATAGCGCTTGCCTTTGCACTGGTCGCACGGCACGTAAATATCCGGCAGGAAGTGCATCTCAACCTTGATCACGCCATCGCCCTGGCACGCTTCACAGCGGCCGCCGCGCACGTTAAAGCTGAAACGTCCTGGCGTATACCCGCGCGAACGTGATTCCGGTACGCCGGCGAAGAGTTCACGTACGGGCGTGAAGACGCCGGTATAGGTCGCCGGGTTAGAGCGCGGGGTACGGCCAATCGGGCTCTGGTCGATGTCGATAACCTTATCGAAATGCTCCAGCCCCTGAATGTCGCGGTACGGCGCAGGCTCGGCCAGCGTCGCGCCGTTCAGCGCCGTCTGCGCAATCGGGAACAGCGTATCGTTGATCAGCGTCGATTTACCGGAACCGGACACGCCGGTGATACAGGTAAACAGGCCAACCGGCAGCGTCAGGGTGACGTCTTTCAGGTTGTTACCGCGTGCGCCGGTCAGCTTCAGCACTTTTTCCGGATCTGCCGCTACGCGCTGTTTCGGCACTTCAATTTTGCGCTTGCCGCTCATGAACTGGCCAGTCAGCGACTCGGGCACCGCCATAATGTCTTTCAGCGTCCCTTCAGCAACGACCTGGCCGCCGTGCACGCCAGCGCCTGGACCGATGTCTATGACGTGATCAGCCGCGCGGATCGCATCTTCGTCGTGCTCGACCACGATGACCGTGTTGCCGAGGTTGCGCAGGTGAACCAGCGTGCCGAGCAGACGCTCGTTGTCGCGCTGGTGCAGGCCGATGGACGGCTCATCCAGCACGTACATCACGCCAACCAGACCGGCGCCAATCTGGCTCGCCAGGCGGATACGCTGGGCTTCACCGCCGGAGAGCGTTTCTGCCGAGCGGGAAAGCGTCAGGTAGTTCAGGCCGACGTTCACGAGGAACTTCAGGCGATCGCCAATCTCTTTCAGCACTTTTTCGGCAATTTTCGCACGCTGGCCGGAGAGCTTCAGGTTGTTGAAGAAGTCCATCGCGTGGCCGATGCTCATGTCTGAGATGGTTGGCAGCGCCGTGTTTTCAACAAACACGTGGCGTGCTTCGCGACGCAGACGCGTGCCCTCACAGGTGGCGCAGGAGCGGTTGCTGATGAACTTCGCCAGCTCTTCACGTACCGCGCTGGATTCGGTCTCTTTGTAACGGCGCTCCATATTGTGCAGCACCCCTTCGAACGGGTGGCGACGCACGGAGGTATCGCCGCGATCGTTCATGTACTTGAACTCGATGTTCTCTTTACCGGAACCGAACAGGATCACTTTGTGCACGTTCGGGCTCAGGCTCGCCCACGGCGCTTCAACGTCGAACTTGTAGTGCTCTGCCAGCGATTTCAGCATCTGGAAATAGTAGAAGTTACGCTTGTCCCAGCCGCGAATGGCACCGCCCGCCAGCGACAGCTCCGGGTTCTGGATCACGCGGTCCGGGTCGAAATATTGTTGAACGCCCAGACCGTCACACGTCGGGCAGGCACCGGCCGGGTTGTTGAAGGAGAACAGACGCGGTTCCAGCTCGCGCATGCTGTAGCCGCAAATCGGGCAGGCAAAGTTGGCGGAGAAGAGCAGCTCTTCCGCTTTCGGGTCGTCCATGTCGGAGACCACGGCCGTGCCGCCAGAGAGTTCCAGCGCCGTTTCAAAGGACTCCGCGAGACGCGTGGCGAGATCGTCACGCACCTTAAAGCGATCAATGACTACTTCGATGGTGTGCTTCTTCTGCAGCTCCAGCTTTGGCGGATCGGACAGGTCACACACTTCGCCGTCGATACGGGCGCGGATATAGCCCTGGCTTGCCAGGTTTTCCAGCGTTTTGGTGTGCTCGCCCTTACGCTCTTTAATGATCGGTGCCAGCAGCATCAGGCGTTTGCCTTCCGGCTGCGACAGCACGTTATCCACCATCTGGCTCACGGTCTGGGCCGCCAGCGGGACGTCGTGGTCCGGGCAGCGCGGCTCGCCTACGCGGGCATACAGCAGACGCAGGTAGTCGTGAATTTCGGTAATGGTACCGACCGTTGAACGCGGGTTATGCGAGGTGGACTTCTGCTCAATAGAGATAGCAGGGGACAACCCTTCAATATGGTCGACATCCGGTTTTTCCATCAGCGACAGGAATTGACGCGCGTACGCGGAGAGTGATTCAACGTAACGACGCTGTCCTTCGGCATACAAAGTGTCGAAAGCCAGTGAGGATTTGCCAGACCCCGAAAGCCCGGTCACGACGATGAGTTTGTCGCGAGGGATTATGAGGTTGATATTCTTGAGATTGTGGGTGCGGGCGCCCCGAACTTCGATCTTATCCATTCACCTTTCCCGGTTGGAACACGGATTGCCTGATTTGTTTGAAGGACAAACGGCTGTCAGAAACGGCTAATTATGACACAATTTAACCTGTTTGAATATACAGTATTGGAATGCATTTTCTGAATGGCTGTGTAACAATGTCGAGTTGCGAGAGAACTCTGGAACGTGCTACGCAACTATCAAAGTGCAGCATGGAAATGGTACACTCGCGCGTTTACACTATTAAGAAACGTATTCAGGAGACACGAACATGGCCAGCAGAGGCGTAAACAAGGTGATTCTCGTCGGTAATCTGGGCCAGGACCCGGAAGTACGCTACATGCCGAGTGGTGGCGCAGTTGCCAACATTACGCTGGCTACTTCCGAATCCTGGCGTGATAAAGCGACCGGTGAGATGAAAGAGCAGACCGAATGGCACCGCGTTGTGCTGTTTGGCAAACTGGCCGAAGTGGCCGGTGAGTATCTGCGTAAAGGTTCTCAGGTCTATATCGAAGGCCAGCTGCGTACCCGCAAATGGACCGATCAGTCCGGCGCTGAGAAGTACACCACGGAAGTCGTGGTGAACGTGGGTGGTACCATGCAGATGCTGGGTGGCCGTCAGGGCGGTGGCGCACCGGCAGGTGGCGGACAGAGCCAGCAGCAGGGCGGTTGGGGTCAGCCTCAGCAGCCGCAGGGCGGCAACCAGTTCAGCGGCGGCGCGCAGTCTCGTCCGCAGCAGCAGTCTGCTCCGGCCCCGTCTAACGAACCGCCAATGGATTTCGACGACGACATTCCGTTCTGATTTTCTTCAGCGATGATGAAAAGCCCTGCTGTCGCAGGGCTTCTTGTATTACCCGGTGGTTGATAACTACATTCATAACGGTAAATGTTGTCTGAATAATATCGTCCGCGAGGTGCTATGCCACAACAACTCTTTGATCCTGCTGACGTCCAGAAAACATTCTCAATGCTGACAGTGGACAACCATAATACGACGTTGCTGAATGAAATTTCCCTTCGTGCATCCGTCGATGATGAGCTGAGCTTTGGCCCATTTCCTCCAGGCTATCATTTTGTCAGGGCTGAAAATCGTATTGCGGGTATTCCTAACAAGCATTTTGAACTGGCCTTAGTTAATGAAATCACCAGCGAGATTGTTTACTACAATCGCGTGATTTATCAGAAAGATGCGTTCTTAAATTACATGCCGGTGACGCAAATCCTGATATGGCGATCGCCTAAACCGTCGCATCGTGGCGTGTTGCGCGACCTGCCTGGAAAAGTGTTTTCCCAATATTTACTGGAAAAATACAACGTCATTATCACTGACCGTCATCAAACGCGTGACGGTATGAGCTTCTGGCAATCTCGACTGTACGACGCTATCGCCAGCGGCCATCATTTATATGCCTACGACATGATCACCTGTGAAATGAGGTCGATTAAGAAGGACAGCGATATTGGCAACCAGGTTGACTGGCTATGGGGTGATGAAGAGCACCACCAGAACCGCCTTGCGATAATCAGTAAATTCCCGCTGCCTGCGGTGGACTGATGCCCTGAAAAATAAAAAGCCTCTTAAAAGAGGCTTTAAAACATGGTTGTAAAACGACCATCAGGTAATCACCATCGGCCAGTCTGGCGGCGTGTGGCTCATGGCTTCCACCATCACCACTTTTATATTTTCCCAAACGGCAGCGATATCCACCAGGGTAATGCCAAGCAGGCCCGTTGCAAACCAGCAGGCTGCGCCCAGCCCCAGCAGGGTGCTGATCACCGCAAGGCCAGCGTAGTCAGATTTACGAAACTGAATGTTCAGCGTGCTGGCTAAAAACATCAAAACTGCACTTAACAATGGCCAGCGAAGGAGAACCATGCTGGTGGTAATGGTCGCCATAAACCCATCCTCAACAAAACAGACGAACTGAAATGAAACAATGTTTCTCGTTACACAAGATGTGTGAACTATATCACATTTGCTGTTTTATTCGCCAGTCTCACGGCGTGGAAAAATGGGCGATTTATCACCATGGAGAATATATCTCTGTCAGCGAGGCTGACGCCTCAACGCAACGCCTGCCTGGGCAAGTGCGGCGAGAGTGTGGCTCGCGCAAGAGACATGTCTGGTCAGCCCTTTTTACTGGCGAAGTGAAGCGTTATTTTTACGCCCTTCATAAAAATATGCTGGTTGCGTTTGATTATTAATAAATCAAACGACAAAGCAGAGGGGAACAATTATCACGAAATTTCATCTTCATCTTGTTCTTTTTTCATGCGGCCAGAATTTTGGTTTAATCAACGATCCGCTGTTGTGCTATCTAAAACCACCCGCCTGTACTGGATAATTATTTTCCTTAATTGAAACGGAACGAATACTTTCAGTTTAGCTTACGGGAAAATATTATCGTCATAAGCAATTTTAAGATTTTTAATACTAAAAGTCGGTTGCTAACTTCGCATGATTCATGCAACGTAATCATCTGTTTATCAAAGCATCCGGCCTTCATTACTACAGGCGTACAACATGCAGGGATATAGGGCGGGAAATGAATCGTAGCGCGCGGCGCAAGATGCTCAGGGTGGTAGGGATCATCATGGTAGTTATGCTACCGGTGATGCTTGCGCTATGGTTTGCCCAGCTCAGAGCCGTGTCGGAAACAAGCGCCCAACTACGCACATTTGCTGGACTTGCGTTAGACAAAACAGAACTTGTCATTCAACAGGTTGATTTAGCACGCGATGGCGCTGAACAATATCAGGGTAAACTGTGTACACCTGAGCACCGGCAATATATGTTGAATGTGGTTCGTGGCCGTCTTTTCGTCGCCGATTTAATTTATGCACAAGGCCAACGTTTTCTTTGTTCAACGGTTTTTACCCCCGACCAGCCCTATCTGATTTCTGTCGCCAATTACAAACGTAAACCCGACATTGCCATCTATTATTATCGCGATACGCCATTTTTCACTGGCTATAAAATGACATATATGCAGCGCGGAAATTATGTTGTGGTGGTCAATCCGCTTTCATACAGTGAAGTGATGTCAGCCGATCATTCTCTGTCGTGGGGGGTATACGACACGGTAACTAATGCATTCTTTTCCGTCAGCCAGCAGGCCAATATTACATTATTGAATGCGCTAATCCGGGATAAGGAATCGACATTTCAAAAAGATGACCGTTTTTATACCATCGTTAAATCCGATAAACGTCCTATCGCGGCCATCGTTTCCACATCGAATACGCGCTTTTATGAAACGCTTTATCATCAGGCCACACTGACGCTGCCGCTGGGGATGATCTGCAGCATTATTATTCTGCTGGTGTGGTCACGCACCCACCGTGAACTCAACTCCCCAGGCCGTTTGCTGCACCGTGCGCTGAATAAGCGCCAGCTTTGCGTCCATTATCAGCCAATTATTGATATTAAAAATAATCGGTGCGTGGGGGCAGAAGCGTTACTGCGCTGGCCTGGCTTTAACGGACAGGTGATGAGTCCGGTGGAGTTTATCCCGCTGGCGGAAAAAGAGGGCATGAGCGAACGTATTACGGATTACGTCGTCGAAGAGGTGTTCAGCGATCTGGGGCATTTCCTGGCGACGCATCCCGATCTCTATATTTCCATTAACCTGTCGGCGACTGATTTCCACTCTTCGCGCCTGATCGCGATGATCTCAGACAAGGCCAGACACTATGCCGTGCGCGCGCAGCAGATAAAGATTGAAGTGACGGAACGCGGGTTTATCGATGTTCCTAAAACCACACCCGTTATTCAGGCTTTCCGTCAGGCGGGCTATGAAGTGGCCATCGATGATTTCGGGACCGGTTACTCCAACCTGCATAACCTTTATTCGCTGAACGTCGATATCCTGAAAATCGATAAATCCTTTATCGATACCTTAACCACCAACAGCACCAGCCACCTGATTGCCGAGCACATCATCGAGATGGCGCAAAGTTTGCGTCTTAAAACGATTGCGGAAGGTGTGGAAACGGCAGAGCAGGTCAGCTGGCTGTTGAAGCGTGGCGTGCAGTATTGTCAGGGATGGCACTTCGCGAAAGCGATGCCGCCCCAGGAATTTATGGCCTGGCAGCAGCAACCCTTGCACTGATACACATTAATTCAACTGGTGGCGGTAATCGCTCGGGGTGCGGTCAAATTCACGGCGAAACACGCGGGAAAAGGTTTGTTGCGAGACATAACCCAGATCCATCGCGATATCAAAAATAGGCCGCTGCGTCGAACGTAGCGCCTGCGCTGCCAGCAGCAGTCTGCGCTGGCGAATGTACTCACCCAGCGTCTGATGCATGACGGTGCGGAACATCCTCTGTAAATACCATTTCGAATAGCCCGATTTTTTAGCGACCACATCAATGTTCAACGGTTGGTCGATATGTTCATCAATCCATTCAATAAGCGTCTGAATAATTTGCTGATGCGACATAAGGTTGCCCCTCTGTAGATACATCTATCCTGGTGGATTCGTCGTTTTCTCTGCGGGGGAGTATAATTCCTCAAGTTAACTTGAGGTAAAGAGGTTTTATGGAAAAGAGATTGCCGCGAATTAAAGCGCTCTTAACCCCCGGTGAAGTGGCAAAGCGCAGCGGCGTTGCGGTGTCGGCGCTCCACTTCTATGAAAGCAAAGGGTTAATTAAGAGTATCCGTAATGCCGGAAACCAGCGGCGTTACACCCGCGACGTGCTCCGCTACGTGGCGATTATCAAAATTGCGCAACGAATCGGAATCCCCCTGGCCACCATCGGCGATGCGTTCGGCGTGCTGCCGGAAGGACACACGCTTAGCCCGAAAGAGTGGAAAGAGCTGTCGTCCCAGTGGCGTGAAGAGCTGGACCGACGCATTCACACACTGGTCGTGCTGCGTGACGAACTGGATGGCTGTATTGGCTGTGGGTGTTTATCTCGCAGCGACTGCCCGTTGCGTAACCCCGGCGACAGGCTGGGCGAGCAGGGAACGGGCGCGCGGTTGCTGGAGGAGGATTGAGTATGTGCGGCCGGTTTGCCGGGTGGCGGCTGCGCCTTACCCGACCTACAAAACCTATAACGTAGGCCGGGTAAGCGGAGCGTCACCCGGCAAAAAGCATAATAAAGAACTAAAGCGCCACAAAGGGCGCTTTAGTTTTTCCCGGTCTTTGTCTTTCTCTCTATCCCGCTGGTTCACGGGAGGGTTTCCCCCGACATCAGCACCCCTCATGTCGAGCAAGTTGGGGAGGTTCCGGTTTGTGCTGACACTTTAATTCTATGCAAGACCCCGATTTTCGCCAGCGTGGAGGGTTTCTTTTTAGCCAAAATTTTTTCGCGATGTTGTTCGATTTTCTATAGTTAGAAAGTATGAATTACAGGAGACAATCATGCTCACGGTACATCACCTTAACCAGTCACGCTCGCACCGCGTGATCTGGGCGCTGGAAGAACTTGCCCTGCCTTATGAGATCGTTCATTACCAGCGTGAAAAAACTATGCTGGCGCCTGAGTCTCTCAAAAAAGTGCATCCGCTGGGCAAATCACCGGTCATTGAAGACAACGGGCTGATCCTTGCCGAGTCCGGTGCCATTCTGGAGTATCTCCAGGAAACCTACGACGCAGAATCGCACCTTAAACCGCGGGATCCTGCCCACAAGGTGCAATATCGTTTCTGGCTGCACTACGCAGAAGGTTCGCTTATGCCATTGCTGTTAATGAAGCTGGTTTTTAACAGCCTGGGCAAACCCCCCGTGCCGTTTGGGATGCGCACGCTGGGGAAAGCGCTGGGGCAGGGAGTACAAAAAGCTTACCTCAACCGCCAGCTGGAAACCCATGCGCGTTATATCGAATCGCACCTTTCAGAGAACAGTTGGTTTGCCGGTGACACGCTCAGCATGGCCGATATTCAAATGAGTTTCCCGATCTTTGCCCTGCTGGCGCGCGGCGGCGTCGACAACCTCCCACATACCCATGCCTGGAAGAAAAAGGTCGAAAATCGCTCCGGCTGGCAAAAAACACTGGAACAGGGCGGGCCGCTCACTATCCCTGGCGAAGGGTGAAATGTAACTAAATTGCGCATAGACGATAACGTTTGCGCATCGTCTGTTTATTTCTTCATCGTCATAAGGGAATTTTAGCGAAAAACGAGAAAGTTCAGTTGAAAAGGGCGGGGATTAGGCTAGATAATCGTTTGCCTTAATTTGACCACCCGTTTCGTAAGCGCGGAGCTAAACGTTTGCTTTTTTTGTGACGCCCCTTTTGTCGCAAACGCAAGATATGGATTTGACGTTATAGCTGGCAGTGGCGTCTCCACCACGCTTATGGACGTTCTATAAAAACTCTCAGGGGATGTTTTCTATGTCTACGCCATCTGCGCGTACCGGCGGTTCGCTTGACGCCATCTTTAAAATTTCTGCTCGCGGCAGCACAGTGCGCCAGGAAGTCGTAGCGGGTCTGACGACGTTTCTGGCGATGGTGTACTCCGTCATCGTTGTACCGGGCATGTTGGGCAAAGCGGGCTTCCCGCCTGCGGCTGTCTTTGTTGCCACCTGTCTCGTGGCCGGTGTTGGCTCTATCGTGATGGGCCTGTGGGCGAACCTGCCGCTGGCAATCGGCTGTGCCATCTCTCTGACCGCGTTTACCGCGTTCAGCCTGGTGCTGGGTCAGCACATCAGCGTGCCCGTTGCGCTCGGTGCCGTTTTCCTGATGGGCGTGCTGTTTACTGTGATTTCCGCAACCGGCATCCGTAGCTGGATTTTGCGCAACCTGCCGCAAGGCGTGGCGCACGGTACGGGTATCGGTATCGGCCTGTTCCTGCTGCTGATCGCCGCGAACGGCGTGGGCCTGGTGATCAAGAACCCGCTGGACGGCCTGCCGGTGGCGCTGGGTCACTTCGCCAGCTTCCCGGTGATCATGTCCCTGATTGGTCTGGCGGTGATTATCGGTCTGGAAAAACTGAAAGTGCCGGGCGGCATTCTGCTGACCATTATCGGCGTTTCTATTGTTGGCCTGATCTTCGACCCGACCGTGCACTTCTCCGGTATCTTCGCCATGCCGTCCCTGAGCGATGACAAAGGCAACTCCCTGATTGGCAGCCTGGATATTGTCGGCGCGCTGAACCCGGTGATCCTGCCAAGCGTGCTGGCGCTGGTGATGACAGCCGTGTTTGACGCGACCGGTACCATCCGCGCGGTGGCCGGTCAGGCAAACCTGCTGGATAAAGACGGTCAGATTATCGACGGTGGCAAAGCGCTGACGACCGACTCCCTGAGCAGCGTTTTCTCTGGTCTGGTGGGCGCGGCGCCTGCGGCGGTGTACATCGAGTCCGCAGCGGGTACGGCAGCAGGCGGTAAAACCGGTCTGACGGCAATCACCGTCGGCGTGCTGTTCCTGCTGATCCTGTTCCTCTCTCCGCTCTCTTATCTGGTCCCGGCTTATGCGACCGCACCTGCGCTGATGTACGTCGGCCTGCTGATGCTGAGCAACGTGGCGAAAATCGATTTTGCGGACTTCGTGGACGCGATGTCCGGCCTGATCACCGCAGTCTTTATCGTGCTGACCTGCAACATCGTGACCGGCATTATGATCGGTTTCGCTTCGCTGGTGATTGGTCGTCTGGTCTCGGGTGAATGGCGCAAGCTGAACATCGGCACCGTCGTTATCGCTATCGCACTGGTGGCGTTCTACGCGGGCGGCTGGGCAATCTAAGTTATCCATTGATGCGAAAACGGGTGGCTCAGGCCGCCCGTTTTTATTTTCAGGACTCATCCCGTTGCCTTTTGCGTTACTCTGGAGAAGATAGAATAAAAGGCACGACGCCTTAGGTTTGGCTTATAAGCAACACAGCAAACAGGGAACGCATGGAAATCTTCTTCACAATACTCATCATGACCCTTGTGGTCTCGCTATCCGGGGTGGTTACACGCGTACTACCCTTTCAAATTCCCCTGCCATTAATGCAAATTGCCATCGGTGCGCTGCTGGCGTGGCCGACGTTTGGCCTGCACGTTGAGTTCGATCCGGAACTGTTCCTCGTGCTGTTTATTCCGCCGCTGCTGTTTGCCGATGGCTGGAAAACCCCCACGCGCGAATTCCTCGAACACGGGCGAGAGATCTTCGGTCTGGCGCTGGCGCTGGTGGTCGTTACCGTGGTCGGGATTGGTTTCCTGATCTACTGGATGGTGCCGGGCATTCCGTTAATCCCTGCCTTTGCGCTGGCCGCCGTGCTGTCGCCAACCGATGCTGTGGCGCTTTCCGGCATTGTGGGCGAAGGCCGTATTCCGAAGAAAATCATGGGCATTTTGCAGGGCGAGGCGTTGATGAACGACGCCTCCGGCCTGGTGGCTCTGAAGTTTGCCGTGGCGGTAGCCATGGGCACCATGGTCTTTACCGTTGGCGGTGCGACCCTGGAGTTCTTTAAGGTAGCGATTGGCGGCATTCTGGCTGGCTTCGTGGTGAGCTGGCTGTACGGTCGCTCCTTGCGCTTCCTCAGCCGCTGGGGCGGTGATGAACCTGCAACGCAAATCGTTCTGCTGTTCCTGCTGCCGTTTGCTTCCTACCTGATTGCTGAACACATCGGCGTGTCGGGCATTCTGGCGGCGGTGGCGGCAGGGATGACCATCACCCGCTCCGGCGTGATGCGCCGCGCGCCGCTGGCGATGCGCCTGCGCGCCAACAGTACCTGGGCGATGCTCGAATTCGTGTTTAACGGCATGGTATTTCTGCTGTTGGGCCTGCAGTTGCCCGGCATTCTGGAGACCTCGCTGGTGGCGGCTGAGGCCGATCCGAATGTTGAAACCTGGCTGCTGTTCACCGATATCGTGCTGATCTACATGGCGCTGATGCTGGTGCGTTTTGGCTGGCTGTGGACGATGAAGAAATTCAGCGTGCGCTTCCTGACCAAAAAGCCGATGGAGTTCGGTTCATGGTCAACGCGTGAGCTGCTGATTGCCTCGTTTGCGGGCGTGCGCGGGGCGATCACCCTTGCTGGTGTGCTCTCTATTCCACTGCTGTTACCGACAGGAGATGTTTTCCCGGCACGTTACGAGCTGGTATTCCTGGCGGCAGGCGTCATTCTGTTCTCGCTGTTTGTCGGCGTGATTATGCTGCCGATTTTACTCCAGCATATTGATGTCGGTGATTCGACCCAGCAGCATAAAGAAGAACGTATTGCGCGGGCGGCTACCGCTGAAGTGGCAATTGTCGCCATCCAGAAAATGGAAGAACGCCTGGCCGCGGATGCGGAAGAGAACATCGATAATCAGCTGCTGACGGAAGTGAGTTCCCGCGTGATTGGTAACCTGCGTCGTCGGGCCGACGGGCGTAACGACGTGGAAAGCTCGCTGCAGGAGGAGAACCTGGAGCGCCGGTTCCGCCTGGCGGCGCTGCGCTCAGAGCGTGCCGAGCTTTATCACCTGCGCGCCACGCGGCAGATCAGCAACGAAACGCTGCAAAAGCTGCTGCACGATCTGGACCTGCTGGAAGCGCTGTTGATAGAGAATCAGTAGCGCTGTTTTTGCCCGGTGGCGCTGCTGTATGACCGGATACATAGGTGACAGATCAGACCGGGAACATAGGTAACACTTTTCAGTCTATCCGGAGCACACTCTCGGTTTTTCGGTCGTAGTACGCAAGCGTTATTCCGTTAAAGATGATGGCCTCAAGGCCATCATCCTGTTCTTCCAGCATGATGTACTCATCAGTCAGCGCTTCACTCAGGAACACCGTCCCCTTTTTCCCCATATAGAGTGTCCCCCGCGATTTCACCCTGTAGACCGTACCGCCTTCCGGATACGCGTATTCAGGAACACGGCCATCCCAGTGTCGGTTCGAGGGGTGCCATACCGTTCCGGGCGTTGCACCCGCCAGAGCTTCGTGCGGCCTTTCGTAGTTAAATTCTTCCCGGTAGTCACTGAACCACCGCTGTTGTTCTTCCATCGTCATGAAGGTGTTGCCCTGTTTCACCGCACTTTTCAGGGAGCGGTGCATTCGCTCATGACGGCCATTTTCTTCCGGATGCCCCTTCCTGATACGCTCAGGCCTGATGCCCAGTTTGATTAGCCAGACGGCAAGACGACTTAGTCCGGCTATCCCTGTTCCCGCGAAGGGCTGACCGTTATCGGTTCTGAGCACTTCCGGCAGACCGTATTCCAGGAACGCATCCGTCAGGCACTGTCTGACGAAGGGCTCACTCTCCCGGTCCGTTCCCCGGCAGCTCAGAAGATACCGGCTGTGATTGTCGGTCAGGGTGAAAGGATGACAGTATTCCCGGCTCAGCAGCCTGAACTTGCCTTTAAAATCAGCACTCCAGACCTGATTGTTCTCACTGATGGTGGTCAGGGGCTGGCGATTGCCCGGGGTCCTGCGTTTTCGCTTTTTATCCGGAACCAGGCCTTCACGCTTGAGGATATCGCCGATAGTGCTGGCAGCAGGTACGGTAAAATCGACATGATGATTGAGCAGCCACATCCGCAGTTTTTTGGGGCCCCAGTCAGGGTGTTTTTGCCTCAGGGCCGTAAGCTGTCCGGCGATATCATCAGGAACCGTCCGGGAGTGGGAGTGTGGTGCGCGCGACCGGTCAGAGAGAGATGACAGGTCAGAGGGGTCAAAACGCCGAAGCCATTTATAGCCGGTTTTACGGCTGATGCCAAAAAGACGGCAAAGCGCGGAGAAGGAGTCCGTACCTGCATGGCAGGCACGGATAAAATCAAGGCGTTGCATAGGTCGGGTCTCAGTCCAGGGCATAGCGAGTCTCCTCTTCTATGCCAGTTATAACTGTTACCCATGTATCCGGTCTAAAGTGTTACCCATGTTTCCGGTTCATACCCTGCGCTTACCGGGCCTATGTGCTCGAACGGTTCCCTCTCCCTGTGGGAGAGGGTTAGGGTGAGGGCACCCAAAACCCCTCACAACACTGCAACCACGCCTGCGCGCTGTGCGACAGATACACCCCTTCTCGCCAGATCATCCCTAGCTGCCAGTGCAGGTCGCTCTCCAGCGGGATCCAGCGTAGCGTGTTTTTATCCAGCCGCTCGCAGATAGGCTGCGGCAGAATGGCAATCCCCACGCCTGCCTGTACCATCGCCGCCAGGAAATCCCACTGGCCGCTGCGTACCGCGATGCGGGGCTTGACGTTGTGTTGATTAAACAGCGCCATCAGCTGGCGGCTGAGGGCGAAATCTTCGTTGTAAATCAGCAGAGGGTGCTCGCCGAGCAGTTCGGGCTTCACCGAGTCTATCTTCAGCCATTCACCGGAGCGGGGAACCAGCACGCACAGCGGGTGGCTAAAGAGCGGCAGCGTCGCCAGTCCGCTCTCCTCCTCAACGGGAAGGGCGGTCATCGCCACGTCCAAATCGCCGTTGGTGACCGCCTGCTGAACGGTTAAGCCGCCAAATTCTGAAATTTTCAGCTCAACGCCGGGGTAACGCTGGCGGAACAGGCTAATCGGCCCGGCCATCATCATCCCCACCATCGGTGGAATGCCGAGGCGCAGCACCCCTTTCGTCAGGTGGTTGATGTCGTCCAGCTCCGCTTCCAGCTGGCGGAACTCCGCCAGAATCGCCAGCCCGCGTTCGAACACCACGCGTCCGGTGTCGGTCAGCAACAGCTTGCGCCCGTCGCGGATCAGCAGAGTACAGTTCAGCTCGTCTTCGAGGTTTTTCAGCATCTTGCTGATGGTAGGCTGGGTAACGAACAACTTCTCCGCTGCGCGGGTAAAACTTTGCTGGCGAACCACTTCGACAAAATAGCGCAGCGTTCTTATGTCCATGATTATTCCTCGAAACTATACCTTCGATGATTTTAATTCATTTCAGTCCACACCGTGCGGTCTCTATACTGGCGCCTCGTCTCATTTTTGAGGAAACCCTCCATGGCCGTGGCGTTAAGCCGTGTTACGCCTGCCGTTGTGCAACGACTCCAGGTACCGGTTCAGGTACTGCTCTACGCGGGACTGTTTGTTTTTGCTGAATATCTTGTCGGCTGGCTCCATCTGCCGCTGCCCGCCAACCTGGTGGGGATGCTGCTGATGCTGACGCTCATCCTCTGTCGCGTTATTCCTCTTAACTGGGTACGCGCCGGGGCGCGCTGGCTGCTGGCGGAGATGCTGCTGTTCTTTGTCCCTGCCGTAGTAGCGGTAGTGAACTACGCGCAGTTGCTGAAGGTCGACGGATGGCGCATCTTTGCGGTCATCGCGTTAAGCACGCTGATGGTGCTGGGGGCGACCGCCTGGGTGGTGGATAAAGTGTATCGCTTTGAAATCAGCAGGCAGAAGCATGACTAACTTTCAGATTAGCGTGCTGTGCCTGGTTGCCACGCTAATTATCTACTTTGCCAATAAGCGACTGTACCGCCGCTTTCACGCCCTGCCGCTGATGCCGCTGGTCTTCACGCCGATCCTGCTGGTACTGATGCTGGTCTTCGGCCATATCTCCTGGCAGAACTACATTGGTGAATCCCACTGGCTGTTGTGGCTGCTGGGCCCGGCGACCATCGCTTTTGCCGTCCCCGTTTACGACAACCTGGCGATTATCAAACGTCACTGGATGTCGCTCAGCGCAGGTGTGATCACCGCCACGGTGGTCGCAGTGTGCAGCTCCGTCTGGCTGGCGCGGCTGTTTACCTTGTCCGATGAAATTCAGCGCAGCCTCGCCGTGCGCTCCGTGACCACGCCGTTTGCGCTGGCGGCGGCCAAACCGCTCGGCGGGCAGCCGGATCTGGTGGCGCTGTTTGTGGTGGTGACGGGCGTGTTTGGCATGGCGGTGGGCGATGTGCTGTTCCTGCGGCTTTCCATTCGCGAAGGCATGGCGAAAGGGGCAGGGTTCGGCGCGGCGTCGCACGGCGCGGGAACGGCGCGTTCGTATGAGCTGGGTCAGCAGGAGGGCGTGGTCGCGAGCCTGGTGATGATGCTTTCGGGCGTGGTAATGGTACTGATTGCGCCGCTGGTGGCGTGGGCGATGTTTTAAGCTCCCCGGCCGGAATGACCGGGGAGAAAGGCTTAGTGCGCGCGGCCCTGCTCGACGCCGAGACCGGTTTGTGAACGGATAAACTGGGCGCGGAATTTCTCACGCTCCAGGTTACCCTCCGGCGAATTGTCGGTGGCTGAGAAGAACCAGATCCCGATAAACGCCACGGCAATGGAGAACAGCGCCGGGTATTCATACGGGAAGATGGCGCTTGCGTGACCGAGGATCTGCACCCAGATGGTTGGACCGAGAACCATCAGGATCACCGCCGTCAGCAGACCCAGCCAGCCGCCAATCATCGCCCCACGGGTGGTCAGTTTTGACCAGTACATGGAGAGCAGGATGATCGGGAAGTTACAGCTTGCCGCAATCGAGAAGGCCAACCCCACCATAAAGGCGATGTTCTGCTTCTCGAACAGGATACCCAGCAGGATCGCCACCACGCCCAGCACCAGCACGGTGATTTTCGAGACCTTCAGCTCATCGCGCTCGCTCGCGCCTTTGCGGATGACGTTGGCGTAGAGGTCATGCGACACTGCAGACGCGCCTGCCAGCGTCAGCCCTGCAACCACCGCGAGGATGGTGGCGAAGGCCACGGCGGAGATAAAGCCGAGGAACAGGTTACCGCCAACCGCGTCGGCCAGGTGCACCGCCGCCATGTTGTTACCGCCAATCAGCGCGCCCGCCGCGTCTTTAAACGCCGGGTTCGCCCCCACCAGCATGATCGCGCCAAAGCCGATGATAAAGGTCAGAATGTAGAAGTAACCCATAAAGCCGGTGGCATAGAAGACGCTTTTACGTGCTTCACGCGCATCGCTCACGGTAAAGAAGCGCATCAGGATATGCGGTAAACCCGCGGTGCCGAACATCAGGCCGAGACCGAGTGAGAGCGCGGATATCGGATCTTTTACCAGCCCGCCCGGGCTCATGATCGCTTCCCCTTTCGGGTGGACCGCCATCGCTTCGGTAAACAGGTTATTGAAGCTGAAGCCGACGTGCTTCATCACCATAAAGGCCATAAAGCTGGCCCCGAACAGCAGCAGGACGGCTTTGATGATCTGCACCCACGTCGTCGCCAGCATGCCGCCGAACAGGACGTACATCACCATCAGCACGCCGACCAGCACCACCGCGACGTGGTAGTTCAGGCCAAACAGCAGTTCGATAAGCTTGCCCGCGCCCACCATCTGGGCAATCAGATACAGCGCCACCACCACCAGCGAGCCGCAGGCGGAGAGGGTGCGAATCGGCCCCTGCTTCAGGCGATAGGATGCCACGTCAGCGAAGGTGTAACGGCCCAGGTTGCGCAAGCGTTCGGCAATCAGGAACAGAATGATCGGCCAGCCGACGAGGAAGCCGAGGGAGTAGATCAGGCCGTCATAGCCGGAGGTGTACACCAGCGCGGAGATCCCGAGGAACGAGGCGGCGGACATAAAGTCACCCGCAATCGCCAGACCGTTCTGGAAGCCGGTAATGTTGCCGCCCGCCGTGTAGTAATCGTTTCGAGAACGCACGCGTTTTGACGCCCAGTAGGTGATATACAGCGTCAACAGGACGAAAATCAGGAACATCACAATCGCCTGCCAGTTGGTTGGCTGACGCTGGACCTCGCCGGTAATGGCATCTGCCGCATGGGCAGCAAAGGGAAGTGTGGCGGCAAGCGCCGTCAGGACTCGCTTCATGATGCTTTTACCTCATGCAGAACCGCTTTATTAAGACGATCGAATTCACCGTTCGCACGCCAGACGTATACGCCGGTCAGCACAAACGAAATCACAATCACGCCGATGCCGATGGGAATACCGCGCGTGACGCTGGTACCCGCGTGCAGCGGGGTGCCCAGCCAGTGCGGGGCGAAGGCGATGAGCAGAATAAAGCCGACGTAAATAACCAGCATGATGATGGACAGGATGAAGGCAAACCGTTGCCGTTTTTCGACGAGCTCCCTGTAGTGCGCACTATTCTCTATCTGCTGACAAATATGGTCATTCATCACAGAGTCTCCAAAGGTAAGGTTGGTTTGTTTTTATCCCCTCTCCCCTATGGGGAGAGGGCTAGGGTGAGGGGAGAAAGGTGCGGTCTGATGCCCTCACCCCGGCCCTCTCCCACGGGGAGAGGGAGAAAACGTTAGGAAGGCATTGCGATGGCCTGCTTCTCTTCGAGCAGTTTGTCCACCACGCCAGGATCCGCGAGCGTTGAGGTATCACCGAGATTGCTGGTGTCCCCGGCCGCGATTTTGCGCAATATACGGCGCATAATTTTCCCGGAGCGTGTTTTCGGCAGCGAGTCGGTCCAGTGCAGCACGTCCGGTGTCGCCAGCGGGCCAATCTCTTTACGCACCCAGTTGCGCACTTCGGTATACAGCTCTGGTGACGGCTCTTCGCCGTGGTTCAGGGTGACGTAGGCGTAGATCGCCTGGCCTTTGATGTTGTGCGGAATACCGACAACGGCGGCTTCGGCAATTTTCGGATGCGACACCAGCGCCGACTCAATCTCCGCGGTGCCGAGACGGTGGCCGGAGACGTTCAGCACGTCGTCCACGCGTCCGGTTATCCAGTAATAGCCGTCTTCATCACGACGCGCGCCGTCGCCGCTGAAGTACATGTTTTTAAAGGTCGAGAAGTAGGTCTGCTCGAAGCGCTCGTGGTCGCCAAACAGCGTGCGCGCCTGACCCGGCCAGGAGTCGACGATCACCAGGTTGCCTTCGGTGGCCCCTTCCTGCGGATTGCCTTCATTATCCACCAGCGCAGGCTGCACGCCGAAGAACGGACGGGTGGCGGAACCCGCTTTCAGCTGGGTGGCACCCGGCATCGGGGTGATCATAAAACCGCCGGTTTCGGTCTGCCACCAGGTGTCCATCACCGGGCATTTCTCGTTTCCGATTTTCTTCCAGTACCACTCCCAGGCTTCCGGGTTGATGGGCTCACCCACGGAACCGAGGATGCGCAATGATGAGCGGTCGGTGCCCTCGATGGCTTTGTCGCCTTCCGCCATTAACGCGCGGATCGCCGTTGGCGCGGTGTAGAGAATGTTGACCTGATGCTTGTCGACCACCTGACACATGCGCGCCGGGGTCGGCCAGTTCGGGACGCCTTCAAACATCAGCGTCGTTGCGCCGCAGGCCAGCGGGCCGTACAGCAGGTAGCTATGGCCGGTGACCCAGCCCACGTCGGCGGTACACCAGTAGATGTCACCCGGATGGTAGTCGAAGACGTATTTGAAGGTGGTGGCCGCATAGACCAGATAGCCGCCGGTGGTGTGCAGCACACCTTTCGGTTTGCCGGTTGAGCCGGAGGTGTAAAGGATAAACAGCGGGTCTTCCGCATTCATCTCTTCCGGCTGATGCTGGTCACTCGCTTTTTCAATCAGGTCGCTCCACCAGAGGTCGCGCCCTTCATTCCAGTCGATCTTGCCGCCGGTACGCTTGAGCACGATGACGTTGCTGATGGTTTTCACATTGGGGTTTTTCAGCGCTTCGTCGACGTTTTTCTTCAGGGGGATACCGCGACCGGCGCGCACGCCTTCGTCAGCGGTGATCACCAGCTTCGAGTTAGAGTCAACGATACGCCCGGCAACCGCCTCGGGTGAGAAGCCGCCAAAGATAACGGAGTGGATCGCACCGATGCGCGCGCAGGCCAGCATGGCAACCGCCGCTTCCGGTACCATCGGCATATAAATAGCAACAACGTCGCCTTTTTTAATACCCTGTTCCAGCAATACGTTGGCGAAGCGGCAGACATCGCGATGGAGTTCGTTATAGGTGATATGTTTACTCTGCGAGGCATCATCGCCTTCCCAGATAATGGCCGTTTCGTTGCCGCGCTCGGCGAGGTGGCGGTCAAGGCAGTTCGCCGCCAGATTCAGCGTGCCGTCTTCATACCATTTAATGGAGACGTTACCCGGTGCAAAGGAGGTGTTCTTCACCTTCTGATACGGTTTGATCCAGTCAAGGATATGGCCCTGCTCACCCCAGAAGAGGTCAGGGCTGGAGATGGATTGCTGATACTTCTCGTGGTACTGCTCCGGGTTTATCAGGCAACGGTCCGCAATATTTGCGGGAATGTCGTGTTTATGGATTTGGCTCATGGCTTTTTTTCTCCGTGTAAGATGTTAATAATATGTCGCAAAAACGTTAATTGTAGGGGCTTTACAAGCTTTGTTTAGTATTTGGGCGGCAGATCACGCATTGTTTGAATAGGCTGAAAAATGAGCGAATGAAACTTTGAAGGGAAATAATTTACGCTAACGATTATTCACATTTATGTTTAAAAAAGCTTTTTTATAACAAAAGGTTATTTATCAGAATTAGGACAAACTCCCGTCATCCCCGCTTTTTCGAGTGAAATGCGTCGTTCTTTAAGGCTTGCGCAACAGGCCGCGCAAATGATACTCATACGCCGCGTTAAAAAATCCCATAAACCAACGCAACACAATTCATACCCTTTCAGTATGTCCCCATATTCATGCAGTTTGAGTGAATAAGGCGCTTCATTGAGGAAGTCAGTTTCTATGAAAAACGTTAAAGTCAGCCTTGCCTGGCAGATCTTAATCGCCCTTGTGCTGGGCATCTTGCTGGGCAGTTACCTGCATTATCATAGCGACAGCCGCGAATGGCTGATTGCGAACCTGCTTTCACCTGCAGGGGATATCTTTATTCATCTGATTAAGATGATTGTGGTACCGATTGTGATCTCGACGCTGGTGGTCGGTATTGCGGGCGTCGGTGATGCGAAGCAGTTAGGCCGCATCGGTGCGAAGACCATTCTTTATTTCGAAGTGATCACTACGGTTGCGATTATCCTCGGTATTACGCTGGCGAACGTGTTCCAGCCAGGTTCCGGGATCGATATGTCGCAGCTGGCGACGGTGGATATTTCGAAATATCAAAGCACGACCGCTGACGTCCAGAGCCACGCGCACGGCCTGATGGGGACTATTCTTTCGCTGGTGCCGACCAACATCGTGGCATCAATGGCGAAGGGCGAGATGCTGCCGATCATCTTCTTCTCAGTGCTGTTTGGTCTGGGGCTTTCTTCCCTGCCGGCGACGCACCGTGAGCCGCTGGTCACCGTGTTCCGTTCTATCTCTGAAACCATGTTTAAAGTGACCCACATGGTGATGCGTTACGCGCCGGTCGGGGTGTTCGCGCTTATTGCCGTCACCGTGGCGAACTTCGGTTTTGCCTCCCTGTGGCCGCTGGCGAAGCTGGTGATCCTGGTGCACTTCGCCATCCTGTTCTTCGCGCTGGTGGTGCTGGGCATTGTGGCGCGCCTGTGCGGGCTGAGTATCTGGATCCTGATCCGTATCCTGAAGGATGAATTGATTCTGGCGTACTCCACGGCAAGCTCTGAGAGCGTGCTGCCGCGTATCATTGAGAAGATGGAAGCCTACGGCGCGCCTGCCTCTATTACCAGCTTCGTGGTACCGACCGGCTACTCCTTTAACCTGGACGGTTCAACGTTGTACCAGAGTATCGCCGCTATCTTTATTGCGCAGCTGTACGGCATTGACCTGTCGCTGTGGCAGGAGATCGTGCTGGTGCTGACGCTGATGGTAACGTCCAAAGGTATTGCAGGCGTTCCGGGCGTCTCCTTCGTAGTGCTGCTGGCGACGCTCGGCAGCGTCGGGATCCCGCTGGAAGGCCTGGCGTTTATCGCCGGTGTTGACCGTATCCTCGACATGGCGCGTACCGCGCTGAACGTGGTGGGGAATGCCCTGGCGGTGCTGGTTATCGCCAAGTGGGAACACAAATTCGACCGCAAAAAAGCGCTGGCGTATGAACGTGAGGTGTTGGGTCGTTTTGATAAGACGGCTGACCAGTAACATCCTAAGCCCGGTGGCGCTGCGCTTACCGGGCCTACGGGTTTTGTAGGCCGGGTAAGGCGAAGCCGCCACCCGGCACGTTATTCTCCGCTCAACGCATCAAACTCTTCACATCCCGTATCAAATCCTTCCGTACAGCTCAGGTTCAACCAGTAGAGCGCTTTCTGTTTATTTGGCGTGATAAAGCCTTTCTCGCCCTGCTGGAACAGCATCCCAGCCCAGTATTCTGCGTAGCCCGTACGTGAAAGAGACGAACTGCGCTTAAACCACGCAGCTGCCTGAGCGTCATCCTGCACCACTTCCACGCCGTTGGCATAAATCAGCCCCAGCAGCAGTTGCGCATCAACCGCGGAGTCGTTGTCGATATCCTCGGTAGCCGTTTGCAGCAGTTTGATCGCCTGCGGATAGTCAGTTTTCCCCGCCTGGGTGTTCACCAGCACGCGCGCCAGCATGATTGCGCCACGCTTGCTGCCCGCGATGGTTGCCTGCTGCGCCAGTGCCTTAGCTTGCGCATAATTTCCCTGGGTAAAGAGGATTTGCGAGAGCAGCCCCATGGCGTCAACATCGCCGCCTTTTGCGGCCTTCTCGGCCCACAGCGCCGCTTGCTTGCTGTCGCCGGAGCTAAAGTACGTATCGGCCAAATAATACTGGGCACGGGCGTCACCCGCTTCAGCCTGTTCCTTGTACTGGCTGCCAATCTCATCGGCACGGACAAGCGATGTAAAAAGTAACAACAACAGAAAAATATGTTTCATGGGTTCTTATCATCTGGGTACATGCCGCGCAGTATAATCGCGGCGACAGAAGAAAAAAATGGGTGCATTAAGACCTCAGCATCCTACAAGCCGGGCGGAACCGTCGTTCCGCCCGCAGAGGTTAGCCTGCGTTGCAGGCTAATTTCGCCGCCACCTCCTGATGCTCACTCTTTATTGAAAACTCGCAGAGCCTGCCGCGAGTAATAAAGGTAAAGATCACTATCGTCAGGCAAATAATAAAGACGATGCCTAACGCAGTTTTTAATGGCGTCATGCCTTTTACTCCTTGTGTAAAAAAGAATAAGAGGCTACTCTCAACCTGTTGGTAGTTGAGGGAGTAGCCTCGGGTAAATGAAAATTTCCCGGGGCTTTCCACTTTCTGTCCCTCAACAATGCTCAAGACAGAAAGTCTTAAGCACCCGCCGCACATCTTATCCCTATGAATTAAAATGCAAAGATGTAATTCTTTTTCGCACGAATTACATTATTTCTGCGAGCCGCTATCCAGAATAATAATTGATATATTTAATGGGTTAGGCGGAAATAAAAAGGGAGTGAATATCTCACTCCCTTTATTCATCGTTTAATTAACGGCATCAACCCATTGCGCTTTCGCGCAGTCGGGCTTTCAGCTTGTTATATTCGTCGATCACATACTGTTCCGCAGCGTGCTGATCCGCAATCGGCTCCACGTTTACGGCGCAGTATTTATACTCCGGCGTTTTGGTTATCGGGCTTAAGTTCTCCGTCACCAGCTCGTTACAGGCGCCAATCCACCACTGGTAGGTCATGTAGACCGCCCCTTTATTCGGACGGTCGCTGACCTGCGCACGGGTGATGATGCGGCCCTTACGCGAGTTCACCCACACCAGCGCTTCATCCTCAATGCCGAGGCGCTCTGCGTCTGCGGTGTTGATTTGTGCGTATCCCGGTTCGTCCGCCAGCGCCGCCAGCGCGGCGCAGTTTCCGGTCATCGAACGGCAGGAGTAGTGGCCCACTTCACGCACGGTGGAGAGCACCATCGGATACTCATCGGTGAGCTTATCGATTGGCGCGACCCAGTCGCAGGTGAAGAACTGCGCCAGTCCGTTCGGGGTGTCGAATTTCTCTTTGAAAAGGTACGACGTTCCCCGGTCGGCTTCGGACTCATCGCGACACGGCCACTGGATGTAGCCCAGCTCACCCATTTTTTCATAGGTTGCCCCAAAAAAATCCGGACACAGACTGCGCAACTCGTCCCAGATCTCCTGAGTGTTGTTGTAATGCATCGGGTAGCCCATGCGGGTGGCAATTTCACTGATAATCTGCCAGTCGGTTTTCAGATCCCACTTCGGCTCGACCGCCTTAAAGAAGCGCTGGAAGCCGCGGTCTGCCGCCGTGTAGACGCCCTCATGCTCGCCCCAGGAGGTCGACGGTAAAATCACATCCGCCGCCGCCGCGGTTTTGGTCATAAAGATATCCTGGACAATCACCAGCTCCAGATCCTCAAACCCTTTACGCACCGCAGACAGCTCGGCGTCGGTCTGGAGCGGATCTTCACCCATGATGTAGGCCGCACGCACTTCGCCGTGCGCCGCGCGGTGCGGCAGCTCGCTGATGCGATACCCGGTATGTTCCGGCAGGCTATCCACGCCCCAGGCCTTCGCGAATTTCTCGCGATTTTCAGGGAACTTAACGTACTGATAGCCCGGATAGGTGTCCGGCAGCGCGCCCATATCGCAGGCACCCTGGACGTTATTCTGACCGCGCACCGGGTTCACGCCGACGTGCGCCTTGCCCAGATTGCCCGTCAGCATCGCGAGGCTGGTCAGGGAACGCACGGTTTCTACGCCCTGGTAGAACTGGGTGACGCCCATGCCCCACAGAATGGCCGCGGTTTTCGCTGCCGCGTACATGCGTGCCGCCTGGCGGATCTCCTGCGCGCTGACGCCGGTTATCGTTTCAACCGACTCTGGCGTATAGCCTTCGACGATTTTCCGATACTCTTCAAAGCCTTCCGTACGGGTCGCGACAAACGCCTGGTCGTACAGGTTCTCCTCAATAATGACGTGCCCCATTGCGTTCAGCAGCGCGATGTTCGAGCCGTTTTTTAACGCGATGTGCATATCCGCAATGCGCGCGGTTTCAATTTTGCGCGGATCGCAGACGATGATTTTCGCCCCATTCTGTTTAGCGCGAATAACGTGGTTCGCGACGATAGGGTGAGAATCCGCCGGGTTATAGCCGAAAATAAACACGAGATCGGTATTATCTATCTCGTTGATGGCATTACTCATTGCGCCGTTACCGACCGACTGGTGCAGACCTGCAACCGATGGGCCGTGTCAGACGCGAGCGCAGCAGTCGACGTTATTGGTACCAATAACGGCGCGCGCGAATTTTTGCATCACATAGTTGGTTTCATTCCCCGTCCCGCGTGAGGAGCCGGTGGTCTGAATCGCATCCGGGCCATACTTGGCCTTGATGGCGCTGAGGCGCGTGGCGACGTAATCGAGCGCCTCGCTCCAGGTGACGGCTTCCAGCTTGCCGCCGCGCTCGCGGCGGATCATAGGGGTTTTCAGGCGCGGGGTGAGGATTTGGGTATCGTTAATAAAATCCCAGCCGTAGTAACCTTTCAGGCACAGCGTGCCCTGGTTGGTTTTCCCCTGTGCGGCCTCTGCCCGGACGATTTTGCCGTTATCGACCACCAGGTGGATCTTGCAACCTGAGGCACAATAAGGGCAAACCGTGACGACTTTTTTCATCAGTCTGCTCCAGTTAATCGAATCTTTCGCACCCACTATGCAGCTTCTATGCCATGTTTTTAATGTGAGTATATTCAGACTGTACGGCTGATATGCGCGCAAAACCCTGACGAAAAACAGGCAATCGTCAAAATTGACGTGTCGAAAGGGTTACGGATGTGACATGGGTTGAAATTCCGTCACGTAAAAAACAATTTGGCTGGAGCCGACGGCAGAATGGTTCAGACTTAACATAATCCCCTGACGGAAGCATACGATGAAACCGGCGATTCTGGTGGTTGATGACGATACGGCAGTGTGTGAATTGCTGCAGGACGTGCTCAGCGAGCACGTCTTTACCGTGCTCGTCTGCCATAACGGACAGGACGCGCTGAACCGGGTACATCAGGAACCGGGTATCGCACTCGTGCTGCTGGACATGATGCTGCCGGATATCAACGGCCTGCAGGTCTTACTCCAGTTGCAAAAGCAGCGGCCAGAACTACCGGTGGTCATGTTGACGGGGCTGGGCAGTGAATCAGACGTGGTCGTGGGTCTGGAGATGGGCGCCGATGATTACATTGGCAAACCGTTTAACCCGCGCGTGGTAGTTGCCCGCGTGAAAGCGGTACTGCGCCGGACGGGCGTGCTGGCAGCAGAAGCCCCCGCGCCGCGTGCGGCGGGCGTTGCTTTCAATGGCTGGACGCTGGATACCACCCGCTGCGAGCTGAGCGATCCGCAGCGTAACACCGTCCCTTTAACGCAGGGGGAGTACGGCCTGCTGCTGGCGCTCACGCAAAATGCCCGCCGGGTACTCAGCCGCGAGCAGCTGCTTGAACTCACCCACAGTGAAAGTACCGAGGTGTTCGACCGTACGATTGACGTGCTGATCATGCGCCTGCGACGAAAAATCGAGGCCAACCCACATCAGCCAGCGCTCATCAAAACCATCCGTGGGTTAGGTTACGTGTTTGCCACCGATGTATCCCATAGCGAGAAAGCGGCCTAGGTATTCTCTTTGATAAACAGCTGAAGCTCCTCCAGCGTTTTCGCACCGTCAATTGCGTTGGCGGCCAGCAGGCTTGCCCGCGCGCAGGCGTGCGCCAGATAAATACTCTCGGTAAGCGACAGCGATTCATGGCAGCCGTATAAAAACCCCGCGCAGAACGCATCGCCCGCGCCGACGCTGCCGATAATCTCCTCCTGCTCCAGCATCCACGACGGGATCCAGCGGCCTTGCTCACCGTGTGTTTCTCCCCATGCTCCTTCCGGGCAGTGGATCACCACCCGCTGACGAACGCCTGCCGCCAGCAGCTGCGCGGCGGCTTCTGCAATATGGGCTGTGTTCAGCGTATCGCTGCCGTCACGCATCTCCAGCCCGCTAAACTCCCCGGCTTCCAGCTCGTTAATAACCAGATAATCAAGATGGCGCAGGGCAGGGAGCACCAGCGGCTGGTAGCGCGGGTCGCCCTTGCGGGACACCAGGTCGAGCGAGGTTTCATACCCCTGGTCGCGCATCTGCGCCAGCAGCCGCGCGCTGCGGGTGCCGAACTCGTCATCGGGCATATCCAGGCTGTCGAGCAGTAGCAGGTAGCCGAGATGGAAGATCTTCATCGATTCGTCTAAGCGATCGAAGGCGGGAAGATCCAGCAGGCGGTTGGCGCCCGGCGAGTGGAAGAAGGTGCGCTGTCCGCTGGGATCGGTCATGACCTGCGACATGGAGGTCGGGGCAAAGGTGGTGCGCTGCACGCGCTGGCGGTTGACGTGGTACTGGTCGAGCATCGCCAGAATGTAATCCCCGTCGCCGTCTTCGCCAATCAGCCCCACCGCCTGCAGCGGCAGGCCAACGTGCATTTTCGCCAGCGTCAGCAGCACGTTGAGCGGCGCGCCGCCGGTTGAGCGTTCGCTGTGGGTGATTTCCGCCAGCCAGCCGCGCTCCGGCCACTGCACGATCTGGTGGACGTGATCCACCAGCATGTTGCCTGCGGCAATGATCCCTTTACGTTCCATCAGGCTTTCCCCGTGCTGCCGAAGATGCGCATCTGTTCGGCGACCGTATCCGTAATCGCCTCTTCAATGCCCAGCAGCAGCTCGGCAAATTCATCGTACAGCGGCTGGCGGTTTGCCATGCGCTGCTCAACGGCGGCAAGCGCGGCCTGCGACATGCCGGTATAGAAGTTGATTTTATGAATGCCCAGCTCGATAGCGCGGCGGAAGTCGGCATCGCTAATCCCTGAGCCGCCGTGTAAAACCAGCGACAGCCCCGTCTGCTGGCGAATGGCGTCCAGGCGCGGGAAATCGAGTTTCGGCTCGCCTTTGTATTTGCCGTGCGCGTTGCCGATAGCAACCGCCAGCGCGTCAATGCCGGTTGAATCGACAAATTCGCGCGCCAGCTGCGGGTCGGTAAAGAACGCTTCGTCCGCATGCCCGTAAAGCGCGCCGCCTTCATCACCACCGACCGCGCCCAGCTCCGCCTCCACCGACACGCCCACCGCGTGGCACATCTTCACCACTTCCCGCGTCTGGCGAATGTTTTCCTCGTAGCTTAGCGTCGAGCCGTCGAACATCACCGAGCTGAACCCTAAGCGGAGGGCGCGTACGACGGCCTCAAAATGCAGCCCGTGGTCGAGGTTAAGCACCACGGGAATGTCGTGACGAGCGGCTTCGAACTTAACCGCCTCGACAAGAGAATCCAGAGACACGTACTTAAAATGCACTTCGGCGATGTTGATGATAAACGGCGAGCGTTCCTGCTTCGCGGCGGCGAACAGCGCGCGCAGGAAGTGGGAGTCGAGCACGTTGAACGCGCCCAGCGCGTAGCGATGTTGCCGGGCGTGCTCAAGACCGTCGGCAAGAGAAATCAATGGCATCATTCACTCCTTATATCCGAAACAGGTTGTACTCGTTGCACAGCACCAGCACTGCCGGTTCGTCTTCTTCGATGTTGTTATAGCGGGCAACGGGCTGCAAAAAGTGGTTATCGTGCTCGTCGTCGTTTACCGATGACACTTCGCCGACCAGCACGTCTCCGAAGCCGCGTTCGCCCCAGAAACTGTGGTACAGACCGGGCGTCAGGCAGATGCTTTCCCCGGGCAGCAGGCGCAGCTGGCTGCCGGGCGCGTGGGTCTGACGGCAGCCGTCTATCGTGACGGTCACATCCGTGTTTTCGGTTTCTTCATGCGCGCCCGCATTCCATAACTCAATAATCAGATTCCCGCCGCCCCGGTTGATAATGTCTTCTCGCTTGCGCCAGTGAAAATGCATCGGCGTGACCTGGCCGTCGCGCACGTGCATGATTTTTTCGGCATAGCCTTTTTCATAAGGCACACCGTTGGGCGAGCCGTTGCGCAGGGTAAACAGCGTTAACCCCTGTGCGGCAAAGCTGTTGCTGCCGAACGCCGTCACGTCCCAGCCGAGCTTGAGATCGAACACTTCCTGCCATGCGGCCTGGTCAAGCTGCTGCCATTTTGTGGGTGGAAAGCTGGCAAAAGTCGGGAGATGCACGTCGTGCATGGAAAAGAACTGTCGCGTGTGACCGAGAATTTCATTGATGTCGGAGCGTTTCATGGGGACTCCTTGAGTTTTATGCCACCCCCTCACCCCGGCCCTCTCCCCGTGGGAGAGGGTTAGGGTGAGGGCATCAGGCCGCAACGAGGTTACTTAACCGTCCACCCCTTATAGGTCCCGACGTTCTTTTTATCGATCATCGTCACCGGGATCAGCACAGGCGCTTTCGGCGCAGGTTTGCCCTGTAGAATGTCATAGCCGATCTCCACCGCTTTTGCCGCCATCACCTGCGGATCCTGCGCTGGGGTCGCCACAAACAGGGAGTTTTCGCGCTTCAGCGCTTCCTCACCGTCCGGGGAACCATCCACGCCGACGATAAAGAACTCGTTGCGCTGCGCCTGTTTCGCCGCCAGATCGGCACCGATCGCGGTCGGATCGTTAATGGCGAATACGCCGTCGATCTTCGGATTGGCCGCCAGCAAAGAGGTCATGACCTCCAGACCACCTTCACGGCTGCCCTTGGCGTTCTGGTTATCCGAGAGCACCTTGATATCCGGGTGTTTTTTGAATTCCGTCTGGCAACCTTCCACGCGGTTCTGCACCGCAGAGACCGGTGGCCCGTTGATGATCACCACATTGCCTTTGCCTTTCAGGCGGTCGGTAATGTACTTACAGGCCATTTCGCCCGCCTGGGTGTTATCGGAGGTGATGGTGGCATCAGCCCCTTCCGCCGCCACGTCAACCGCAACGACCACGATCCCGGCGTCCTTCGCGCGCTTCACCGCCGGGCCAATCCCTTTGGAATCCGCAGCATTGAGAATGATCATGTCCACCTTCGCGGCGATGAAGTTATCGATCTGCGCCACCTGCTGGCCCAGATCGTAACCGCTGGAAACCAGCGTCACCTTGACGTTATCGCCAGCCAGCTTGCGCGCTTCCAGCTCGGCACCTTTGGTGATCTGCACGAAGAACGGGTTAGCCAGGTCGCCCACCGTCACGCCGATGGACTTCAGATCTTTCGCCTGCGCAAACGGTGTTGCGGCAAGCAGTGCGCCAGCACAGAGCGCGGTCACTAAGGGTTTCAAACGCATATGGTTTTCCTCGAAGCTGTAGGGTGTTGTTGTTATGCACTTTGATGGTGTCGGGTACGGTATTTGTCGATCAGCACCGCTATGATGATCACCGCCCCTTTGATCACCAGCTGCCAGAAGTAGGAGACGCCCATTAGCGTCATGCCGTTGTTGAGGGTGGCGATGATCAATGCACCCACCAGCGTGCCGGTGATCGTGCCGATCCCGCCGACGAAGCTGGTCCCGCCGAGGATCACTGCCGCAATCGCGTCAAGCTCATAGCCCATACCGAGGTTGCCGTTGGCGCTGTAGAGGCGCGAGGCGCTCATCACCCCGCCAAGCCCGGAGAGCAGGCCGCTCATGCCGTAAACAAACAGCAGCACCAGCCAGACCTTGATGCCGGTTAAGCGCGCCGCCTGCATGTTGCCGCCCACCGCGTAGATGTGAACGCCCAGCGTGGTACGGCGCAGGATGAACCAGCAGATAGCAATGACCGCCAGGGCGATCACCACCAGCCAGGGAATGGGGCCGAGGTAGTTATTGCCGATCCACTCGAAGCTGATGTTCGAGTTAATGACCGTCGTGCCGTCGGCCAGCAGATACGCCGCGCCGCGCAGCGCCGTATAGGTGCCGAGCGTAACGATAAACGGCGGCAGCCCGGCAAAGGCCACCAGCGCGCCGTTGAACAGGCCCAACACCATGCCGAGCATCAGCGCGGCCGGAATGGAGAGCATCGCAAATTCAGGAATAAGCGAGACCACCATCGCTGCAACCGCCGTAGTACCCAGAATCGAGCCCACGGAGAGGTCAATCCCGCCGGTTAAAATGATGAAGGTCATTCCCGCCGCCAGCACGATGTTGATCGACGCCTGGCGGGTAATATTGAGCAGGTTGCTCTCGGTGAAAAAGTTAGGGGCGATAAAGCCAAATACCGCCACAATCAGGATAAGAATCGGCAGGATACCGACCGTTTGCATCAGATCGCTCATCAGCATTTTTTTGGCGGAGGCGGATTTCGCCACCTGCTGCGGATGGGTTGGAGTTGTCATGATTGCACCGCCTGATGATGTGTGTCGTTCACGCCGGTTGCCAGCGTCATAATGTTTTCCTGAGAGATGTCGCGCCCGTGCAGTTCACCCGCGATGCTGCCTTCGCGCATCACGTACACCCGGTCGCTCATCCCCACCACTTCCGGCAGCTCGCTGGAGATCATCAAAATCGCCACTCCTTTGCGCGCCATCTGGTTCATGATGCGGTAGATCTCGCTTTTCGCGCCGACGTCCACGCCGCGCGTGGGTTCGTCCAGAATCAGAATGCGCGGGCCGATGGCCACCCATCGGGAGATCAGCAGCTTTTGCTGGTTGCCGCCGGAGAGCCCGCCCGCGCGCACCTGAGAATGCGGCACGCGGATGTTGAGCAGGGCAATCGCGTCATCGGAAATCGACTGGGCTTTTTTGCGGTTTAGCATGCCGAAGGTGGCGTCGCGCTCCAGCGTCGCCATGGTGATGTTTTCCTGGGCCGCCAGCTCCAGAAACAGCCCCTGCTCCTTGCGGTTTTCGGTGAGAAAACCGATGCCGTTATCAATGGCCGCGCGCGGGGAGTGGATCACCACCGGCTCGCCGTCCACCTCAATCATGCCGCCCGTGGCTTTGCGCACGCCGAAGATGAGCTGCGCCAGTTCGGAGCGTCCGGCCCCGACCAGGCCCGCCAGCCCGACGATTTCGCCGGAACGCACCTGCAGGCTGCAGGGAAGCACTTTTTTGCCGTCAGTCAGGTGATGCACGTTGAGACGCGGGCTGCCTAACGGGATGTCGCGCTCTTTGTTGAACAGGTCGCTTAACGGACGACCGACCATCATGCGCACCAGCTCTGAGGCATTCAGCTTGTCGCGCGTCAGGCTGCCGACGTACTGCCCGTCGCGCAGGACGCTGACGCGGTCAGAGAGTTCATACACTTCCGCCATGCGGTGGCTGATGTAGATAATCGCCATCCCTTCGTCGCGCAGGCGCAAAATCAGTTCAAACAGGCGGTGCGTTTCCCGCGAGGAGAGGGCGGCGGTGGGTTCGTCCATCACCAGAATGCGGCTGTTGCGGTGCAGCGCGCGGGCGATTTCTACCTGCTGCTGCTCGGCGATGGTCAGCTTCATCACCAGGTCGGTGGCGCTGAACTGCGCGCCGAGACGGTCAATCACCGCCTGCGCCTGGGCGGCCATCTCTTTGCGCTGCACCATCCCGCCGCGCGACAGCTCGCTGCCGAGAAAGATATTTTCGGCAACGGTCAGATTGGGCGCGAGCTGCATCTCCTGATAAATCAGCGTAATGCCTGCGGCCAGCGCATCTTTCGGCCCTTTGATATGAAACGGCTGACCGTCGATCAGGATTTCGCCGCTGGTGGCGGTATAGGCTCCCGCGAGGATTTTCATCAGCGTGCTTTTTCCCGCGCCATTTTCTCCCATCAGCGCGTGGATCTCACCGGGGAAAACCGTCAAATCCACACCCTTGAGCGCGTGGAAATTACCAAACGTCTTGGCAATATTGCGCATCTCTAAAACCGGGGTTCTGCTCATGGCGGAGCTCCTGCGAATGTCGATATCTGCACTTCATCACAGGTGCGTAAATGCAAAATGTCAGAAGCCATTCATATTTGTCATAGTTATGAATAGCTAATCGCCGTCACATTTCTCTTTTCCCTCTCCCTGTGGGAGAGGGTTAGGGTGAGGGGACACCAAATCGCAGAGGAGCCCAAATCCATGCCATCACGCCCCCCGTTTTTTGCCAGCGCTCGCGGACGCCTGCTGATTTTCAATCTGCTGGTGGTCGCCGTTACGCTGATGGTGAGCGGCGTGGCGGTACTCGGCTTTCGTCACGCCAGCCAGATCCAGGAGCAGGTGCAGCAGCAAACGCTGGATGACATGACCGGTAGCATGAACCTGGCCCGTGATACCGCTAACGTGGCGACCGCGGCGGTGCGGCTCTCCCAGGTCGTCGGGGCGCTGGAGTACAAAAGCGAAGCCGAGCGGCTGAAGCAGACCCAGATGGCGCTGCGTCACTCGCTGGAGCAGCTTGCGGAAGCGCCGCTGGCGCAGCAGGAACCGGCGCTGGTGGCGCGTATTATTCAAAGAAGCAATGAATTACAGCAGAGCGTGACGGAGATGCTTGAGCGCGGGCAGCGACGCCATCTGGAGCGTAACGCGCTGCTCAGCTCACTATATCAAAGCCAGAGCTATCTGCGTCATCTGCAGGACATCAACCGCCGCTACAGCAGCAACGTACCGGACGCGCAGCAGCTGATGGAAATGGACAGGCTGATCGCTGCCGCCATCGACACCCCTTCGCCGCGCGCGACCGTTCAGCAGCTTGACGCCGTAACGGCAACCCTTCCCCGGCGCGCCATCCAGCCTGTCGTGAACAGGGTTCTGCCTGATTTTAACGTCGAGCTGCATAAACTCGCCCCTCTGTCGAAGCAGCTGGAAGAGAGCGATCTGGCGATCAGCTGGTATATGTTCCACATCAAGGCGCTGGTGGCGATCCTCAACAGCGACATCAATCAGTACGTAGAACAGGTGGCAAACGCCTCCACGCTTCGTACCGCTCAGAGCCATCAGGAGCTGCGCTCAATCAGCGTGTTTATCAGCATTTTCGCCGTGCTGGCGCTGATCATCACCGGGTGCGCCTGCTGGTATATCTACCGCAATCTGGGCTCTAACCTGACGGCTATCTCCAGAGCGATGTCGCGCCTTGCGCATGGCGAGCAGGATGTTTCGGTGCCCGCGCTGCAGCGGCGCGATGAGCTGGGCGAGCTGGCGCGCGCGTTTAACGTTTTTGCCCGCAACACCGCCTCGCTTGAGCACACCACGCGCCTGCTGAAAGAGAAAACCACGCAGATGGAGATTGACCGCATCGAGCGTCAGGGGCTGGAAGAGGCGCTGCTGCACAGCCAGAAGATGAAGGCGGTCGGGCAGCTGACCGGCGGGCTGGCGCATGATTTTAACAACCTGCTGGCGGTGATCATCGGCAGCCTTGAGCTCACCGACACCGAATCAAAAGACGCGCAGCGCATTACCCGGGCGCTGAAGGCGGCCGAACGCGGCGCGCTGCTGACCCAGCGCCTGCTGGCGTTTTCCCGCAAGCAATCCCTGACGCCGCATGGGGTAGAGATGCTGCCGCTGCTGGAGAACCTCCGGGAACTGATGCGTCACTCACTGCCTGCCACCCTGACCCTGGAGATTGAAGCACAAACCCCGGCGTGGCCCGCGTGGATAGACGTCAGCCAGCTTGAAAACGCCATTATCAACCTTGTGATGAACGCGCGTGATGCGATGGAAGGGCAAAGCGGGGTGATAAAAATTCGCACCTGGAACCAGCGCGTGACCCGCAGCGACGGACGCAGGCAGGACATGGTGGCGCTGGAGGTCATTGACCACGGCAGCGGCATGTCGCAGGAGGTGAAATCCCGGGTCTTTGAACCATTCTTCACCACCAAGCAGACCGGAAGCGGGAGCGGGTTAGGCCTGTCGATGGTCTATGGATTTGTGCGTCAGTCCGGCGGTCGCGTGGAGATTGAAAGCGCGCCGGGACAGGGCACCACCGTGCGGCTTCACCTTCCGCGATCGACGCTTCCCGCCGCTTCCGAGGATGAAGCGCTCTCAACCACCGCTACCGTTGAGAATGAGCGGCTGGTACTGGTGCTGGAGGACGAAACCGATGTCCGCCAGACCCTGTGCGAGCAGCTGCATCAGCTCGGCTATCTGACGCTCGAAGCGGACAACGGCGAGCAGGCGCTGAACATGCTGGCGGCGTCACCGGATATTGGCATGTTTATCAGCGACCTGATGTTGCCGGGAAGCCTGAGCGGCGCTGAGGTGATAAACCAGGTGCGCAGCCATTATCCGCAGCTTCCGGTTCTGCTGATCAGCGGTCAGGATTTGCGACCAACGCATAATCCGCAGCTGCCCGACGTTCAGTTACTGCGTAAGCCGTTTACACGTGTGCAGCTGGCACAGGCGCTGCGGAAGGTCATGGTAATTTGAGATTCCTCCGCTACCCCGGTTCCCCGCTGTTCATTATCGTAAGGCCAGTTCACCTGCGAGTCTGACCGTATGAAACGTTACTCAACTGCTCTGTTATTTGGTCTGCTGTCACTCACCAGCCAGCTGGCTCATGCCGATATTGTTGATGATGCTATTGGCAACATTCAACAGGCGATCAACGATGCTTATAACCCCAGCAGCAGTCGCAGCAGCGATGACGACGACGATCGTTACGATCGCAGCCGCCAGACCGACAGCCGCCAGTACGACGATCGCCGTCGGCAGCTTGAGGACAGACGCCAGCGCTTAGATGAGCGCCAGCGCCAGTTGGATGACGATCGCCGTCGGTTAGAAGAAGATGAGCGCAGGTTAGAAGACGATTACGATCGAGGCTAAGTGCGGCCTGTTGCCCTCACCCCAACCCTCTCCCACGGGAGAGGGAGAAAACCTAATCCAGCACCAGCGCCATGCCGTCGTAGCCCGCTTCAATGCCCTGCGGCAGCGGGTTATCCATCATCCATACGTCAAACTGATGGCTGATATGCGTCAGGATCACCTGCGGGCAGCTAATGACCTCGTTCAGCGCAATCACGGTAGTTAAGTCGCAATGGTTGCGCGGCGTTTCCTCGCGCGGTTCATGGCTGCAGTCAATAATCATCGCCTGCGGCGGGTTGTTGAGCAGGAACTTCACCGTTTTCTCCGGCAGTCCGGCGGTGTCGGAAAGCCAGGCCACCCGGCTGTGGGCCGATTCAAGCAGATAGCCAAACGTCAGCTTTGAGTGGTTCAGGGGTAGCGGCGTGACCCGCAGCCCCTGGAGTTCGAACATCACAAACGGCTCCAGCGTGTGGCTGAAATCCAGGATCCCCGGATGTTTAAACAGGTCGTCGCATCCCGCTTCGTCCGGCGGACCGTAAACCGGAATCGTCGCGCCCACGCCCCAGCGCAGGGGGAACAGCCCCTGAACGTGATCCATATGGTAGTGCGTGAGCAAAAACTGCTGAAAGCTGCCCGCGGGCCAGTCGTCCATCAGGTGCGGAATTCCCGCGTCCAGCAGCGTCACCGCATCGTTGAATTTGACCACCGCGCTGCAGGGGCGACGGCGATAGTTGTCCTGCAGGCGCGCCCGGCGGCAGGCCGCGCAGTCGCAACCAAAGACCGGCACCAGCTGGGCGCTACCCGTCCCCGTGAGCGTGATTGTCAGACTCATAACGCACCTCTATAGCGGTTTGGTGAATCGGAAATGGCTCTGCGTGTACCCTTCACGCACGTAAAAACGGTGGGCATCAGTGCGCTTTACGCTGGTGGAGAGCTCCGTTAGCTCAGCACCAGCCTGGCGAGCGATCGCTTCTGCCCATGCCAGAAGCTGGCTGCCCACGTTGTGCCCACGCGCCTGCGGCATCACCACCAGCTCCTGGATCTCACCGATCCAACGCGCATGGTGCAGGTGAAACTGCATGTGCAGACCGATCATGCCGATGACCTGCCCGTCCAATTCGGCAAGCTGGTAGCGCATGTTGTGATCCTGCAGGTTGGCAAGGTAGCCCGCGTGAAACGCCTGATGATCGAATTCTGCCTGCTTAAGTTCGCAGATGAGGGCGTAAACACTCTGCGCATCGTCGGCGGTGGCGGGGCGAAGCTGGCAGTCAGGCATGCTGTTTCTCCTTCTGGCGGATCAGCGTTAAAAAGGTCTCGACTGACTGTAGCAAACTTCCGTCGTTATTGAGGACGTGACAGCCTGACGGGGTGTAGCGCGCCGCACGGTCCAGGCGTTGGTCTATCTCTTTTGCGCTTTCGCGGCCACGAGTTTGCAGGCGGTTACGCAAGATCTGCGGCGACACCTCTAAACAGACCGGCAGCAGGGCCGCTTCATATCGGGAACGCGCCTGCGGTAGATGCGCGCGCGAGCCGTTAACCAGCACGTCAAAACCCGCGTGCAGCCAGAGGTCGATTTCGATGCCCACGCCATAGTAAAAGCCGTTGGCGTGCCAGCTCAGCGCCAGCAGATTTTGTCCGGCGCGGGTAAAAAATTCCTGCTCGCTCAGGGCGATATGGTTTTCGCTTCCGGCGTTGGCCGCGCGGGTGATGTACCTGTGCGCGACCAACAGTCGCGCGTGTTCCTGCTGCCGCAGCGCCGACAGCAGGCTGTCTTTCCCGGAGCCGGACGGCCCCATTAACCAGATGAGTCTTCCCATCAGAACACCCTTTTTCCCTGACGCCAGACATGGCCGATATGAACGTGTTCGCCCTTGCGGTGGGCGAGCACCAGATCCGCGCGTTTACCTTCGGCGATTTCCCCGCGATCGTGAAGATTGAGCGCGGTGGCCGGGTTTTTCGTCACCAGGCGAATCGCCTGCGGCAGCGTAAAGCTGTTGCCTTCGTCGTCAGCCACCCGGAACGCCGCATCCAGCAGGCTGGCGGGGTAGTAGTCGGACGAGAGAATATCCAGCAGGCCGAGGGAGGCGAGCCTGCTTGCCGCCACGTTACCGGAGTGCGATCCGCCGCGTACGATGTTAGGCGCGCCCATCAGCACGTTCATGCCGTGCCTGCGTGAGGCTTCTGCCGCTTCGAACGTGGTGGGAAATTCGGCGATCACGCTGCCAAGTTGGTGGGATTCGAGCACGTGATCGTGCGTGGCGTCGTCATGGCTGGCCAGCGCGATGTTGCGGTCACGGCACATGGCGGCAATCTTAAGGCGGTTAGGCTGCGACCACTGTACCGCAAGTGCCAGCTGCTCTTCCTCGTAGCGGGCCATCTCCGCATCGTTGAGAGAATATTTGCCCTGATAGTATTCGCGATACTTTTCAATGTTGGCGAACTGGCGCTGCCCCGGCGAGTGGTCCATCAGGGAGACCAGCGAGACCGGCTCGCGCCCGACCAGCTTTTCAAACAGCGGCAGGGTAGTGTGATGCGGCAGCTCGCAGCGTAGGTGCAGACGGTGCTCGGCGCGGTTGAGGCCGCGTTTTTGCGTCTCCTCCACGGCGTTGATCATCTTCTCCAGATTCTCCAGGCGATCGCCGCCGTCGCGCACGTCGCCAATGGCCACCGCGTCGAGCACGGTGGTGATGCCGCTGGCGACCATCAGCGCGTCGTGGCTGCTCATCGCCGAATGGGCGGGCCAGTCCACCTTCGGGCGCGGGGTGAAGAATTTGTCCAGATTATCGGTATGCAGTTCAATCAGCCCCGGTAGCAGCCAGCCGCCTTCGCCGTCCATCGCTTCAGGGGTACGGCTCTGGGTTTCTGCGAATGCGCGGATGACGCCGTCCTGGATTTCAACCGAACCGTCGACGACTTCGTTTTCCAGCACCAGCCTGACGTTATTGATAATCATGCGTTTGTCCCCATCGGGTGCAGTCTGTCTGCGACGCGGCTGCGAACGGTTTCGTCGTGGAAGATCCCGACGATCGCCGCGCCGCGCGCTTTGGCCTGTTCGATCAGCTCAACCACTGCCGCGCTGTTTTTATCGTCGAGCGAGGCGGTGGGTTCATCCAGCAGCAGAATCGGGTAGTCAACGATAAACCCGCGCGCGATGTTAACGCGCTGCTGCTCGCCGCCGGAAAAGGTCGACGGGGCAAGGTGCCACAGGCGCTCCGGCACGTTGAGGCGCGTCAGCAGGCTGGCGGCTTTGGCGGCGCAGGCTTCACGCGGTACGCCGAGATCCAGCAGCGGCTGCATCACCACGTCGAGCGCGGAGATCCGCGGGATCACCCGCAGAAACTGGCTGACCCAGCCGATCGTCGTGCGGCGCACGTCCAGCACCTTACGCGCGGGGGCCTGCACCAGGTCGACCCACTCATCGTTGTGGCGAATGCGAATGTGGCCTTCGTCCGGCAGGTAGTTGGCGTACAGGGAGCGCAGCAGGGTGGATTTTCCGCTGCCGGAGTGCCCGTGCAGCACTACGCATTCGCCCTTGCTGACCTCTAACGAGGCGTTTTGCAGCACCGGCAGGCGCACGCCGTTTTGCTGGTGGAGCACAAAGGTCTTACTTACGTTTTGTACGTGGATCATGTTGGCCTCGCGATTCGTTTTGCCGGGTGGCGGCTTCGCCTTACCCGGCCTACAAGGTGCGATGTTCGTAGGCCGGGTAAGCGCAGCGCCACCCGGCAACCGCGACCTCAGTTCTGCAACACGGACGACACCAGCAACTGGGTGTACGGATGGTGCGGATCGTCGAGCACCCGGTCGGTTAGCCCACTTTCCACCACCTGACCCTGCTTCATCACCAGCAGGCGGTCCGCCAGCAGGCGCGCAACGCCTAAATCATGGGTGACAATCACCACCGCCAGGTTCAGTTCCACCACCAGACCGCGCAGCAGGTCGAGCAGGCGGGCCTGCACGGAGACGTCCAGCCCGCCGGTGGGTTCATCCATAAACACCAGCTTCGGGTGGGTGACCAGGTTGCGGGCGATCTGCAGACGCTGCTGCATCCCACCGGAGAAGGTTGTCGGCAGGTCGTCGATGCGCGAAGCGGGGATTTCCACCTCCTCCAGCCAGTGCTGGGCGGTGGCGCGGATGTCGCCGTAATGGCGCGCGCCGGTGGCCATCAGGCGTTCGCCGATGTTGCCTCCCGCAGAGACCTGACGGCGCAGGCCATCCATCGGGTGCTGATGGACCACGCCCCACTCGGTGCGCAGCAGGCGGCGGCGCTCGGCCTCGCTTATGCCGTAGAGGGAGCGTCCCTGATACAGGATCTCACCGTGTTGCGGCGCGAGGCGCGCGGAGATGGACTTCAGCAGCGTCGTTTTGCCGGAGCCGGACTCGCCGACGATCCCCAGCACTTCGCCCGGCCACAGCTCGAACGACACGTCGCTAAAGCCTTTGCCCGGCGCATAAAGGTGAGTCAGGTGATTAACCGAAAGCAGCGGTTTCATTGGCCGTTCGCCTCGCTCTGTTGGCGGCAGTAATCGGTGTCGGAGCAGACAAACATCCGTTTGCCCGTGTCGTCCAGCACCACTTCGTCCAGATAGCTGTGTTTGGATCCGCAGATGGCGCAAGGTTCGTCCCACTCCTGCACCGTAAACGGGTGATCGTCGAAATCGAGACTTTCCACGCGGGTGTAAGGCGGGACGGCGTAGATGCGTTTCTCGCGCCCGGCACCGAACAGCTGCAGGGCGGGCATCATGTCCATCTTCGGGTTATCGAATTTCGGGATCGGCGACGGGTCCATCACGTAGCGCCCATTCACCTTCACCGGGTAGGCGTAGGTGGTGGCGATATGGCCGAAGCGGGCGATATCCTCATACAGCTTCACCTGCATCACCCCGTACTCTTCCAGCGCGTGCATGGTGCGGGTTTCCGTTTCGCGCGGCTCGATAAAGCGCAGCGGCTCCGGGATCGGCACCTGGAAAATCAAAATCTGATCTTCTGTCAGCGGGGTTTCGGGGATGCGGTGACGGGTCTGGATCAGCGTCGCGTCTTCGGTTTTTTCAGTGGTGTTTACGCCGGTTACGCGCTGGAAGAAGCTGCGGATCGACACGGCGTTGGTGGTGTCGTCGGCGCCCTGGTCGATGACCTTCAGCACGTCAGACTCGCCGATCACGCTGGCGGTGATCTGAATACCGCCCGTGCCCCAGCCGTAGGGCATCGGCATTTCGCGGCCGCCGAACGGCACCTGATAGCCCGGAATGGCCACCGCTTTAAGTATCGCGCGGCGGATCATGCGTTTGGTTTGCTCGTCCAGATAGGCAAAGTTGTAGCCGCTTAAGTTAGCCATTGGCGCGCTCCCGTTGCAGGCGTTTCAGCAGTTCCAGTTCAGCCTGGAAATCGACGTAGTGCGGCAGCTTGAGGTGCGAGACAAAACCGGCGGCCTCAACGTTATCCGCGTGGGCCAGCACGAACTCTTCGTCCTGCGCCGGGCCTGCAATGTGCTCGCCGTAGTCCGGTGCCTGGAGTGCGCGGTCGACCAGCGCCATTGCCATGGCTTTGCGCTCGCCGAGGCCGAACACCAGCCCGTAGCCGCGGGTAAAGTGAGGGTCTTCATTTTCGGGCGCGACAAAACCGTTCACCATTTCACACTCGGTCATCAGCAGTTCGCCGACGTTTACCGCAAAACCTAGCTCTTCCGGCACGATTTCGACGTCGATGTAGCCGCTGCGGATCTCGGCCGCAAACGGGTGGTTGCGCCCGTAGCCGCGCTGGGTGGAGTAGGCCAGCGCCAGCAGATAACCTTCGTCGCCGCGCATCAGCTGCTGCAGGCGGGACGAGCGCGAGCACGGGTAAACCGGCGGCGTGCGGGTGATGTCATCCGGCTGAGCGCCAGAATCTTCTTCCGCCTTCGCCAGGCCCTGTTTCGCCAGCAGGCTGAAGACGTGCGGAGACGGTTCTTGTTCGGCGTCAGAGGTGCTGAACTGCGGTGCTTCGCCGTTCGCCAGCAGGGTAAAATCCAGCAGGCGATGGGTGTAGTCGTAGGTGGGGCCAAGCAACTGGCCGCCGGGAATGTCTTTATAAACGGCAGAAATGCGGCGCTCCAGGCGCATCTGTGCCGTGTTGACCGGCTCGCTCACCGCCAGTTTGGCAAGCGTGGTGCGGTAGGCACGCAGCAGGAAGATGGCTTCGACGTTATCACCGCTGGCCTGCTTCAGGGCCAGCGCCGCCAGCTCGCGGTCGGCGATGCCGCCCTCGGTCATCACGCGGTCGACCGCGAGGTTTAACTGCTGCTCAATCTGGGCGACGCTCAGCTCGGGAAGCCGTTCATCGCCCCGTCGTCTGTGCGCCTGCAGCGCATGGGCGGCGGCGATCGCTTTTTCGCCCCCTTTGACGGCAACGTACATCAGCACACCTCCACGTGGGTGGTCCGCGGGATCGCCAGCAGGCGCTCGCCGCAGGTCAGGATCAGGTCAATGCCCAGCGGGAACGGGTGCGGGCGTTCGGTCAGCTCGTGAATGATGCACTCCGGCAGCTGCGGCGCGACCATGCGTTCTTCGGCAATGCCTGCGCCCGTCAGGCGCAGCATGCGGCCGCCGCTCAGGCTGGAAACCTGCAGGATCAGCGTGGCGCTGGTCTCCGGGGCGACAGCGCTGCCTTCACTCAGGGCGTTAAGCTGCTCATGGCTGATTTGCTCATCGACCACGGCAAAGATTGCCTGCTGGGGCTGATCGACCAGCGGGGCGCTGGTGTGAAAACGCAGGTTCTGGCTGGCGATATCGTTGGATAATGCACCTGAAAGCCAAACAGGCGTGTCGTTGTCGGCCAGGGTCAGCAGCACGCTGGTGGTCGCCAGGTTCAGCGGCAGCCAGCCCTGTGAAAGCTGGTGCAGCGAGACGATCACGCCCGGCTCGCTCATCGCCTTCAGCAGGCGACGAAAACTGTGTTGGGCATCCTGGACGGCCAGGGTAAAAGCAGGTTGAAGCGTCATGCGTTGTCTCCGCGAACGAGCGTAAAGAAGTCGACCCGGCTGGTGTTCACTTCGGCCTGACGTGCGGCAATGCGCGCGGCGCGGTCGGCTTCCAGCGGGGCAATAAGGGTTTCCATTAATGTCTGGAAATGCGGCTGTTCCTGTAAAAGCGCGTCGATCACCGCGCAGCGCTCGGCGTGGGCTTTGTCGCGCCCCAGCACGTAGCTGTAGCCCAGCGTGCCGCTGTTCAGACGGATTGCTGCGCGGGTGAGGGTGGCGTCTCCGGCGAAGAAGCGCTCGCCGGTGCCGCCCATGCGCGCCTGGATTTGTACCAGGCCAATCTCCGGTGCGCGGAGGGTGTCGTAATCAGGTGCCAGGCTAAGGGTGCTCATGCGGGCAGAGAGCGCAGCAGGCTGGCTGTGGGCCAGCACGCGCATCCAGCGCTGTCGGGTGGAGATATCGAAGTGCATTCAGTGCTCCATGGTGAATTCGATCATGTCGGCGCGGGTCAGGCTGACGGAGTATTCCGTCGCGTTGATCTCGCCGTCACGGTGGTTGAGGGTGCGTACGCAGAGCAATGGAGCCATGTTGGGAATTTCGAGAACCTTGCTCTCTTTCGCCTGCGCGCGACGGGCGCTGATGCGTGTCTGGGTGCGCTTGAGCGCAATGCCTGTCGCATCCTGAAGAAAATCATGCAGCGAGCCGCTGGAGAAACGCTGGAGCACGGGCCAGAGAGCGAGGTCCGCGAAGTAGTGGTCTATCTGGCACACCGCCACGCCGTTCACCCGGCGCAACGTGCGCAGGTGGATGACGTTTTCGCCCTCCTGAATGCCCAGCGCGTCCGCCACGTGGCTGGAGGCCGGGCGCAATACCGAGAGCAGCTTTTCGCTGGTAGGGTGGCTGCCCTGATCCAGCAGGTTCTGGCTAAAGCGCGCCTGGGCGTTTAGCGGGTAGTCGAAGGGGCGCATAAGCACCAGGACGCCCACGCCCTGGCGGCGCTGGACCCAGCCGCGCTCGACCAGCTGGTCAATGGCGCGGCGCAGGGTGTGTCGGTTCACCTCATAGCGGTCGGCAAGCTGCTGCTCGGCGGGCAGGTAGTCTCCACAGCGGTAGTGCGTGCGCAACTCCACTTCGAGCTTTGCCGCAATCTCTTGCCAGCGGGTGGGGTAACTGGTCGGATGTCTGGATAAGTGCATAGAAAACAAAGCCTCGCTTCTCAGATGAAGTGCTTACGCAAACGTTGAGAGAGGAAATCCAGCAGGCTGACGGTGACGATGATGAGCACCATCAGGGCGCAGGTTTGCTGGAACTGGAAACCGCGAATCGCTTCCCACAGGGTGACGCCAATCCCGCCTGCGCCGACCATGCCGACGACGGTGGCGGAGCGGACATTGGACTCAAATCGGTACAGGGAGTAGGAGATCAGCAGCGGCATCACCTGAGGCAGGACGCCGTAAAGGATCTCTTCGATTTTGTTGGCGCCCGTTGCGCGAATACCTTCTACCGGGCCGGGCTCGATGGCTTCGACCGCTTCGGAGAGCAGCTTGGAGAGCACGCCTGTGGTGTGGATGAACAGCGCCATCACGCCCGCGAACGGACCCAGGCCGACGGCGACCACGAACAGCATGGCGAACACCATTTCGTTAATGGCGCGGCAGGCATCCATCAGGCGACGCATCGGCTGGTATATCCACCACGGCACGATGTTTTCGGCGCTCATCAGGCCAAACGGAATGGAGAGAACGACGGCAAGAGCGGTGCCCCAGACGGCGATTTGCAGGGTGATCGCCATTTCGCTGAGGTAGTCCTGCCACTGGCTGAAGTCCGGCGGGAAGAAGTCGGCGGCGAAGGTGGCCATGTTGCCGGAATCTTTGAAGAGCAGCAGCGGATCCATTTCCGCGCCCTTCCAGGAGATAACCAGCACCGCCAGCAGGATGGCCCAGCTGATGAGCGAGAACCAGCTGCGCTTTGGCGGTGGGAGGGTGATGGTTTGCATGTTGGCTCCTTAATCTGTTCTCCCTCTCCCTGTGGGAGAGGGCCGGGGTGAGGGCATCAGCGTGCGCATTTCCCCCTTACCCTAACCCTCTCCCTCAAGGGAGAGGGGACTTGTGTTACTGCACCGCTTTATTCACGCTGGTCATTGCACCGAGCGCGGCGGTCAGGCGGTCGAGATCGTCCAGCTGGGCTTGAATTTCAGAGACTTTGCTGGTCTTCTCGTCTTCCTTAAGGCCTTTGTTGTCCTTCACGCTCTGCATCTGCTTGAACAGCGCCAGCTGGCGAATCGGAACCAGCTGCAGGTCGCTTGACGCGCGGAACGGTGCCCAGCCCAGATGTTCAAGAACCGCTTTCTCTTCCGGCGTTTTGCCGTAGCTCATAAAGAAGTCGTACACCTTCTCCTTGGTGCTTTCGGTGAGGTTTTTACGCCACACGATCGGGTCGCCCGGGATCAGCGGCGATTTCCAGATAACCTTCAGCTCTTTCAGCTTGTCCGGCGCGGAGGTCTTCAGCTTGTCGAGGTTTTCGGTGTTGTTAGTGGCAACGTCCACCTGCTTGTTGGCAACGGCCAGGGCGTTGGTTTCGTGGCTGGCGTTGACGGTGCGCTTGAAGTCGCTGGCGGAGGCGTTGTTTTTGGCGAAGACGTAGTAGCCAGGGACGAGGAAGCCGGAAGTGGAGTTCGGATCGCCATTGCCGAAGGTCAGCTCTTTGCGTTTGGCAAGCATGTCGTTGAGGTTGTTGATCGGGCTGTCTTTGTTCACGATCAGCACACTCCAGTAGCCCGGAGAACCGTCTGCTGCGACGGTCTGGGCGAAGACCTGTCCGTTCGCGCGGTCTACTGCCTCCATGGCGGAGAGGTTGCCGTACCAGGCGATGTCCACTTTATTAAAGCGCATCCCCTGGATGATGCCCGCGTAGTCCGGGGCGAAGAAGGCGTTCACTTTGATCCCCAGTTTGTTTTCCATATCTTTCAGAAACGGTTCCCACTGGGGTTTCAGGTTCTGCTGTGATTCCGTCGAAATGATGCCAAAGTTCAGCGCTTTTTCCTGCTCCTCGGCGTAGGCAGGGCTTAACAGGGTGCTGATGCTGAACATGCTGGTGAAGGCCAGCGCGGCAACCGTTTTATAGCTCATTTCCATTCCTCGTTATGGGGACGTTAAGCAGCCTGCGCGTTCTCTTCGACGCGATTAATGCTGCGGTAGAGATGGTCAAAACGTTCGTTATCAAACTGATGGCTAGCGCCATCAAAGAACACGTGCCCCTGACGCAGGGCGACGATGCGCTCGCAGTAGCGCAATGCGTAATCCACCTGATGCAGCGTCACCACCACGGTGATGCCGTCGTGCTGGTTAATGTCGCGCAGAGTTTCCATCACGATGCGCGCCGATTCCGGGTCCAGCGAGGCGATGGGTTCATCGGCAAGAATGATTTTTGCTTTCTGCATCAGTGCGCGGGCGATGGCGACGCGCTGTTGTTGTCCACCGGACAGGGTGGAGACGCGCTGATGGGCAAAATGCGCCATACCGACGCGCGTTAGCGCCTGCAGCGCTTCTTGTTTCTGAGAAGGGGAGAACCAGCGCAGGCAGGTACGCCAGAACGGGGTGCTGCCGAGTGCGCCAATCAGCACGTTCTCCAGCACCGTCAGGCGGTTCACCAGATTGAACTGCTGGAAGATGTAGCCCGTCTGGGCGCGGCTTTTGCGAATATCGCTCGCCAGACGGCCTGCACGCTGCACGGTGTTACCCAGCAGTTCGACGTGACTTTCCGGGGTTTTATCGCAGGTAATGAGGCCGCTTAAATGGCGCAGAAGGGTGGATTTGCCTGAGCCAGAAGGCCCGAGAAGCGCCACCATGTCGCCCTGCTGGACGGTCAGATCAACGGCATGCAGCGCCTTGTTGTGGTGGAAGGTCTTGCTCAGTTTCTCGACGCGGATGACGGTTTGCATGGGCTGGGCCTCACAATAAATGTGGCCTCATGCTGGCGCATCAATATGACATTTGGGTTAAGTCTGGGTTGCGGGAATTTGAAGAGTTGAGGGGAGTTTGATGACAATCACTGTAGGCCCGGTAAGCGCAGCGCCACCGGGCGCTGTTGCCGGATGCGCTGCGCTTATCCGACCTACGATTTAACGACGTTAATCATCCACGGCACACCGTATTTATCGGTGACCTTACCGAAGCCGTGCGCCCAGAAGGTTTCCTGCCAGGCCATTTCGACATTTCCGCCCGCGGCAAGACTGTCGAACCAGCGCTTACCTTCTGCCACGTCCTGGGTGTCGAGCACCAGCGTGAACCCGGCGTATTGCGCGCTGCTGCCGGGCGGCAACCCGTCGCTCATCATAATATCGCTGCCCGCAATGCGAACGTTGGAGTGAGCGATGGCGGAATCCGGAAACTGCATGCCGGACGGACAGCCTTCTTCGCTGTTTTCGTCTTTTGGCATTTCGCCGAAGGTGATTTTATAGAGAAGTTCTGCGCCGACGGCCTGCTGATAGAAGGCGGTGGCCTCAGCACAGTTACCGGCGAAAGAGATGTAGGGACTTAATGGCATAATCATTACCTCAGGTAAGAGAAGCCCATTAAGTTTAGTTATTGTAGGCCCGGTAAGCGAAGCGCCACCGGGCGGATAAATCAGTTCTTTTTAACGAACTCAGATTTCAGTTTCATTGGACCGAAACCGTCAATTTTGCAATCGATGTTGTGATCGCCTTCAACCAGACGGATATTCTTCACTTTGGTGCCGATCTTCAGCATGGAAGAGCTACCTTTCACCTTCAGATCTTTCACCACGGTGACGCTGTCGCCGTCGGCCAGAAGGTTGCCGTTCGCATCTTTTACGATGAGGGTATCGCTGTCCTGCGACGGCTCTGCGTCATTCCATTCATGTGCGCATTCCGGGCAGATGAACATGCCATTATCTTCATAAGTGTATTCAGAATTGCATTTCGGGCAGTGTGGGAGTTGCATGTCGGTATCCTCAAAAAAGTGTTAACACGCTGGAAAGTGCCAGCTAAATGACGGCAGAGTGCCGAAAAAGGCGGCAAGTATAACGTAAATCCACACTTTTGTCGGTGCTATTGCATAATAAAAAAAATGCAAAAATTGTGTGGCGAGTGACACTTGCTGTCAGTCAGTTAAGCGATGCTTGACGCATTAAGACGATGGAAAGAAATGATGCTAAATATATCGAATATTTTATTGCATCAAATTGCTACGCTCTTCCATTTCGGATAAGGTTAAGCAACAAGTTGTTATTTATCCACGTTCACCAACGCCATTCATCCCATGGTGGCGGGGAATTACCTCTCTTTTTAGGTGGGTAAATAGCAATGATATATCCTGATGTTTCCTGAAAATGAGCTACGCTTTTTATCTTTTGGCTTTCCGCCAAGGGGGCCGTTTTACACGCCTTGCAAGGATGGTTGTTTATTTCTTATTGCCATCAATTGGTTATATTTAGCGAACATGTTTTCCATACGTGATCATATAAGCCGAAACAGCATAATCAAAACAAAGTGGCTTAATAAAAGTAATAAATTTGCGTTAAGGAAAGGCTTTTATCATGCACACACAGACCATTTTTGAATTAAGCCAGGAAGCTGAGCGTCTGTTACAGCTCGCGCTACAGAATCTTGAGACGTTGAAATCAATGCCAGGTACAATGCTGGATAGCGCGACGGCCGCATTGAGAGGCGGTAATAATAATGTATTGCCTTTACATTTCAGCGCCCGTGGCGTCGATGCTCAGCAGGCGATGCTAAATAATGAATTGCGCAAAATAACCCGTCTCGAAATGGTATTGGCCATTGTCGGGACCATGAAGGCGGGTAAATCAACCACCATTAATGCGATTGTGGGTACCGAGGTATTGCCGAACCGCAATCGGCCAATGACCGCGCTCCCGACGCTGATCCGTCATACGCCGGGTCAAAAGGAGCCTGTACTTCATTTCTCGCATGTCTCTCCTATTGATGCGTTGATTCTGCAATTGCAGAAAAAGCTCTGCGATGACGATCGCGGTAAGCTGGCCCAGCGTCTGGAAATAGATAAAGACATGAATACCCTGCTGGAGTGTATCGAAAAAGGTGAGCCATTTGAAAAGCATCATCTTGGCGCAGAGCCGATATTCCATTGTCTGAAAAGCCTTAACGACCTGGTACGCCTCTCTCTGGCGCTGGGCGTGGATTTTCCGTTTTCCGAATACACGGCAATTGAACATATTCCGGTCATTGAGGTGGAGTTTGTCCATCTCGCAGGGCTGGATGCCCATTTGGGTCAACTGACGTTACTCGACACACCGGGGCCAAATGAAGCCGGACAGCCGCATCTGCAAAAAATGCTCAGCGAGCAGTTGGCTCGCGCCTCGGCTGTTCTGGCGGTGATGGACTACACCCAGCTCAAATCGATTTCCGATGAAGAGGTCCGTCAGGCGATCTCGGTGGCGGGTAAATCGGTCCCCCTGTATGCGCTGGTCAATAAGTTCGATCAGAAAGACCGTAACAGCGATGACGAGGAACAGGTCCGGGCGTTGATTTCCGGCACATTAATGAAGGGGAATATTTCGCCTGGGCAGATTTACCCGGTTTCCTCGATGTGGGCCTACCTGGCCAATCGTGCCCGCTATGAGATGGCCGCTAACGGACGGCTCCCTGACCATCAGGCGCAGCGCTGGGTGCAGGATTTTGCCGAGGCGGCGCTGGGACGTCGCTGGCGAACAGCCGATCTGGACGATATCGACCATATCCGTCACGCCGCGGACCTGCTGTGGGAAGACTCGTTGTTTGAACAACCCATCCGTAAGCTGATTTACGCTGCGTATGCCAACGCCTCGCTGTTTGCCCTGCGTTCGGCGTCCCACAAGCTGCTCAACTATGCGCAGAATGCCCGGGAGTATCTCGATTTTCGCTATCAGGGGCTGACCGTGGCCTTCGACGAGCTGGAGTTGAATATTGTCCGGCTTGAGGACGACATGGCGCTAATAAAAACGCGTCAGAGCGTGGTCAGCGATGAAGTGCAACACGAAGTTGAAGAGGCGCTTAGCGCAACAGATGAGTTCATGGCGCGGCAAAAGCACGCGCTGAAACAGGCCATTGGGCAGGTCTTTAGTCACGGCAATATCATGGGGGTCGCTGGTATCGATCCGCTGAATGTGCGAAACGACGCAGTGGAAGAGGCACATCATCTGGTGCTGGACGACGAAGGACAGGCGCAGGTTGTACTGAGTAAGATCAGCTCCTCTTGTGAACTGATTATGCTGGATGCGCAGGATAAGATCTGTCGAGAGCTGGCGTTGCGCTTCGATCAGCTGGAATCCACGCTGGCACGTTCGCTGAATGAGGCCATGCGCCCCATAGAGACGCGGATTAAAGCACAGCTGAGCCATGCGGGTTTTCGGGCGCGGATCAGTTTCCCTGCGTTTCAGCCTAATCAGCTGAACTTCAACACGCGTGCGCTGTTTAACGATGCCATTGCGATGGATAGCCGTCCGGCAGGGCGAACCTCGGGGACGGGCAGCATGCGTGAAACCGTCTCGCGCTGGTTGAACAATCCGGGCTGGGGCTGGGAGGACGCTGTCGCGACGCGTACACGATACGTCATCGATATCGCGCAGCTTCATGACAAATTTAAGCAACATATCGACCAGTTTTGTGAACAAATAGGTAAAGCTTTGGCCGCGCAGGTCGATGTTTCTGTTACGGCAGGTATGGCGACATTCTTTGCGGAATTTTCATTATGCCTGACCGGGTTACAGGAAAGCTTGCGTGATAGCCTCGCAGTGCGTCAGCAAAATGAGCATTCGACACGAGCGCTCAGCCAGATGCTGAAGCAAAGTCTTACAACTGCAACGTGGATTCAGGAAGATACCCGACTGTTACGCGATGATATTCAAACCCTATTCGCGGCAGAGCAACCATGACAACACAGCTACTGGACGGTCCCGGGCGGACGCTGGAGTGTATTCATCCCAAATTTATGGTCGATCTGGTTCAGGGCGTGGACGCTGCGCGTCATCCCCATCTGGGGCCGCAGCAGCTGCAGTTTCGTGAACGTTTGACGCAGGAAATCATGACGCACACCCGGCTACGGCCGTGGGCGATGTCGGGAATGTTCACCGAAAATACGGCATTGCGGCTGGGGCTGGCGGAGAAGCTGGCCGGAATGCTCGATCCTGGCCATCTGGCACTGACCCGAATGTCCGATAAATTGCTGGCGCTTCGGCAGCAGACGAACCCGCGCACCGTTCAGCCTCCGGGTCTGATACGGCAGTATGAAGAACTCACCACTCACTTTAGCCAGCGTGCGGCTTATAAAGAGAAAGCGCTGACGCAGCGTGGGCTCACGGTTCAGGCGGGTGAGCATAGCGAGCAGATTTTTACCCGCTGGCGTGCCGGCCAATACGACAGTTGGTCTTTGGCTGGCCGCTGTTACGTTGTTCTGGAAGAGTTGCGCTGGGGGCCGTTTGGTGATGCGTGCCGGCTGGCAAATGACGATGTGGCGGCCATGCTCAAGGATAACCTGCGCAGCATGGCGGCGAATTATCTTGCTCAGGGTATTAATGCCTCTCCCACCACCCGACACTTTTACCCTCAATGGCTGACAACATCCGCCTCCCCCGGTCTGATGGATTACAAGGATATGCTGGGCTGGTTGGGGGACTGGTGCCTGGCGGATAAACATCCGGTGTGCTGGTCGGTGACGCAGAGCTGGCAGACAGTCGCGCTGGGCATGCCAAGGCTCTGTTCGGCAAAACGGCTGGTGGATGGGATGGTGGAAGAGATTTTTGGCTGATCCCTTCCCCCTCACCCTAACCCTCTCCCCGCAGGGGAGAGGGCTTGGTGTGGTGTGTTAATGATTCATTTCTACTGGTTTTGGTTCAGGCTGGGTCTCTTGCACATTTCCGTAGCGTTTCGCATACAGCGCCGTGATGATGGGGACCAGAATCGCGGTGACGATCACGCTGGCGGCAACCAGTGCTGTGGCTGACGCGGCGACCGGTTCGAAGGCTGGGTTAATTTGGGCAATAATCACCGGGTTTGCGACGGCAGCCCCGGCGGCCGAAGACGCGGCGACACCCGCGGTTCCATTTCCGCCCCCAATCACGCGGTCAGCAATAATCAGCGGAATACCGGTGATGATGATGACGGCAACACCCAGCACAATACCCAGCAGGCCGGTATCCAGGATCACGTTCAGGTTGATAGTGTTACCCAGTGCGAAGCCAAAGAACGGGATCAGCACCGGCGTAGCTTTGCTGAAGAAGTCGCGTAAATCGTGATCCAGATTACCCAGCGCAAAACCGATCAGGAATGGCAGGATCGCACCGACAAAGTGGTGAGGTTCAAAGGAGGCAAGACCGGCAGAGCCCAGGATCAACATGGTCATCAGCGGGCCGGACTCCAGCGACATCAGTACGAACGCACCGGATTCTTCCTTGGTGCCGTACTGATTCATCAGGCTGGCATACAGGCCACCGTTGGTCATATCCATCGCTGACACGATGGCCAGCACGGATAATCCGGCAAAGAATCCGGTCTGAATGCCGTTCTCCGGAATGAACATCGCACAGATCATTGCAACAACCCAGGCGACGGCAATTTTTGTGATAACCAGTGTGCCTGATTTGCGTAATACCGTACCCGTGGCACGTAAATTTATGGATGCGCCGATACAAAAGAACCATACCGCCAGAATCGGTACCGTTCCGCTAATCATGCCTTTTGTGAATCCACCAAAATAAGCACCGGTATTCGGTGCCAGTGTATTTAAGATCGCACCAAGTACCAGCGGAACCAACATCATTCCGCCGGGGATACGTTCTATTGTGGCTTTAATCTTCATGTTTAACCCTCGCATCTCGCCCCGCGTATCTGGCGGAAAGCTTCAAAAAAATAAATAAACAAATTCAATGGATTAAGTGCCTTTTTGAGGGGCTGATTCGTTATCCATGCAATAAAATTAAATGAGTGTCTTCCGATTCTTTTGTTCGAAAGCACTGGGGATGATGTTTGCGGATTTATGATGCGATCTTTGGAATTGCGATTCAATGAAAATAAAACAGTGTTTTAGTTATCTCGATCACATAATGAATGTAAACAAAGGATGCGGCATTTTATTATTAAAATTTATGTAAATCTGATGTGAAGGATTGTGGCTTAATCTTTTGCTGAGACCCGAATAATAACGTACGTAAGCATATTTTTTACGCCGCTTGAGTAAGTACGCATTCGCAGGAATTGACAAAGTCTGACGTCATTTGACGAACAGGAAAAAGATATGTGAAGTTGATCACATATATAAACACTGGTAGGGTAAAAAGGTCATTAACTGCCCAGGCAGGCGTCAACAGGTTCGGTTGTATCGACGTGAAACGTCAATGTAAGTAAACCTGCTACGCTTGAATAAGGCGATTCGCATGGAGCGAATCCCAGGTTCACAGAACGCGAGTTAGCTGTGGAACGGACAGGGCTGAGTCTACGAGGAAAGCTATGCTAAGAAGGAAAAAGGTTAAACCCATTACGCTTCGCGATGTCACGATTATCGATGACGCAAAACTGCGTAAAGCGATCACCGCCGCCTCGCTCGGTAATGCGATGGAATGGTTCGATTTTGGTGTCTACGGTTTTGTTGCCTATGCATTAGGTAAAGTGTTCTTCCCCGGTGCCGACCCAAGCCTGCAGATGATTGCCGCGCTGGGTACGTTCTCCGTTCCCTTCCTGATTCGCCCTCTGGGTGGTCTGTTCTTCGGTATGCTCGGTGACAAATACGGTCGCCAGAAAATACTTGCTATCACCATTGTTATTATGTCGATCAGTACATTCTGTATCGGCCTGATACCGTCCTACGCCACCATAGGCATCTGGGCACCGATTTTGCTGCTGCTCTGTAAAATGGCGCAGGGCTTCTCCGTCGGGGGCGAGTATACCGGTGCGTCGATCTTCGTTGCGGAGTATTCACCTGACCGTAAGCGTGGCTTTATGGGCAGCTGGCTGGACTTCGGTTCGATTGCCGGGTTTGTGATGGGCGCAGGCGTCGTGGTGCTGATTTCAACCGTGGTGGGTGAAGAGAACTTCCTCGAATGGGGCTGGCGTATTCCGTTCTTTATCGCGCTGCCGCTGGGCATCATCGGTCTTTACCTGCGTCATGCGCTGGAAGAGACGCCAGCGTTCCAGCAGCACGTTGAAAAGCTGGAGCAGGGAGATCGCGAAGGGCTGCAGGAAGGCCCGAAAGTATCGTTCAAAGAGATTGCCACCAAACACTGGCGCAGCCTGCTGACCTGTATCGGTCTGGTGATTTCCACCAACGTGACCTACTACATGCTGCTGACCTACATGCCGAGCTATCTGTCGCATAACCTGCACTACTCGGAAGATCACGGTGTGCTGATTATTATCGCCATCATGGTGGGTATGCTGTTTGTGCAGCCGATTATGGGGCTGCTGAGTGACCGCTTTGGCCGTCGACCGTTCATCATCCTCGGCAGTGTGGCGCTGTTTGCGCTGGCGATCCCGGCCTTTATTCTCATTAACAGTAATGTGCTGGGTCTGATTTTCGCGGGCCTGCTGATGTTGGCGGTGATCCTGAACTGCTTTATCGGGGTGATGGCGTCAACATTGCCTGCGATGTTCCCGACGCACATTCGTTATAGTGCGCTGGCGGCGGCGTTCAACATCTCAGTTCTGATTGCGGGCCTGACGCCGACGCTTGCCGCCTCTCTGGTGGAAAGCACGCAGAACCTGATGATGCCTGCTTATTATCTGATGGTTATTGCAGTCATTGGCCTGGCAACCGGTCTTACCATGAAGGAGACGGCGAACCGTCCTCTGAAAGGGGCGACGCCTGCGGCATCCGATATTCAGGAAGCGAAAGAGATCCTGCGTGAGCACTACGATAACGTAGAGCAGAAGATAGAGGATATTGACGCAGAGATTGAAGAGCTGCAGAAGAAACGCTCTCGCCTTGTTGATCAACATCCACGGATTAACGAGTAATAATGAAACCCGCCGCTGGCGGGTTTTCTTTTATTAGCATCCGGCGGCAATGTAGTCGCCGTTGGCGCTGATGGGGATCACCGTCAGGAACAGGATGGTGGCGAACAGAATCAGCACGATCCCTCCCGCGATTTTCACGACCGGGACCAGCCAGCTCAGCGTTGACCCGCCGCCGAAATACGCCACCGTGCGTTCACGGGCATAGCGTACCGCCAGCGAGAGTCCCATAATAGAAAGCGCTGTACCCAGTGACATGGTCATCACTGCGGCGATCCCCCAGGTGACAATGCCGAGCGCATTCGAGAACATCAGGATCATGATCGCGCCGCTGCACGGTCGCGCGCCAATCGCCATCACCACGCCCAGACGCGTTTTCCAGTCGCCTTTTGTCAGATCGCTTCCTACGCCATGATGACCACAACCGCAATGCTCATCATGCTGGTGGAAGGGCTTGATCGAGGAGATTGTCATTCGATGCGGACGCAGGCTTTTTAGTGCCTGATAAATCATATATGCGCCGAATGCGCCAATAAGGACGGCGCTGACCTTCTCTACATACCATCGGCTGGTGCTGATATCCCCCGAGGCGAGGTTAAATCCTATCGCCAGTATAAAGACAAAGAGTATGGCGCTGACGCCCTGCATCAGGCTGCCGAGAAACGGCACAACCCGGGCGGCCAATTCGCTTTCTTTATTTGTACTGAGATAGGTGGTGACAATGAATTTGCCATGCCCCGGTCCGATGGCGTGAAGTACGCCATAAAGGAAGGCACCGGTGAGTAGCCACAGACCGCCGCTGTACTGATGGTTATTCAGCTGGAGCAAGTACATCACCAGATAGCGATGTAAGGTGATCTGGGTGGCGAGGCACCACTGAATAAAGGCATTCCAGTGCGTATGGAGCGTAAAACCTGCAAAGAGAAGTACCAGCATCATCAGTCCTGCTGTGGAGATGCGCCAGTCACGGGTGAGACGTTGTATGGTCATGGGAGGAGCCTGCAGGAGGAATATTTGTCGCTAGTATAGTGGATTTAAGGGACGGCTGTGGATAAGTCTGTGTGTAAAAAGGTATAAGGCGGGGTTTTGCTGTGTAATGCAGCAGTCAGTCATTTTTCTGTCATTTAGCGGTTGCGGCCTGCGGAGAACTCCCTATAATGCGCCTCCATCGACACGGCAGATGTGAATCACTTCACAAACAACCGGGTCGGTTGAAGAGAAAAAATCCTGAAATAACGGGTTGACTCTGAAAGAGGAAGGCGTAATATACGCCACCTCGCAACGGTGAGCGAAAGCCGCTTGCACTGCTCTTTAACAATTTATCAGACAATCTGTGTGGGCACTCAAAGTGACATGGATTCTTAATGTCTCCGGACAATAAATGAATACCAAGTCTCTGAGTGAACATACGTAATTCATTACGAAGTTTAATTCACGAGCATCAAACTTAAATTGAAGAGTTTGATCATGGCTCAGATTGAACGCTGGCGGCAGGCCTAACACATGCAAGTCGAGCGGCAGCGGAAAGTAGCTTGCTACTTTGCCGGCGAGCGGCGGACGGGTGAGTAATGTCTGGGAAACTGCCTGATGGAGGGGGATAACTACTGGAAACGGTAGCTAATACCGCATAATGTCGCAAGACCAAAGAGGGGGACCTTCGGGCCTCTTGCCATCAGATGTGCCCAGATGGGATTAGCTAGTAGGTGGGGTAACGGCTCACCTAGGCGACGATCCCTAGCTGGTCTGAGAGGATGACCAGCCACACTGGAACTGAGACACGGTCCAGACTCCTACGGGAGGCAGCAGTGGGGAATATTGCACAATGGGCGCAAGCCTGATGCAGCCATGCCGCGTGTATGAAGAAGGCCTTCGGGTTGTAAAGTACTTTCAGCGGGGAGGAAGGTGTTGAGGTTAATAACCTCAGCAATTGACGTTACCCGCAGAAGAAGCACCGGCTAACTCCGTGCCAGCAGCCGCGGTAATACGGAGGGTGCAAGCGTTAATCGGAATTACTGGGCGTAAAGCGCACGCAGGCGGTCTGTCAAGTCGGATGTGAAATCCCCGGGCTCAACCTGGGAACTGCATTCGAAACTGGCAGGCTAGAGTCTTGTAGAGGGGGGTAGAATTCCAGGTGTAGCGGTGAAATGCGTAGAGATCTGGAGGAATACCGGTGGCGAAGGCGGCCCCCTGGACAAAGACTGACGCTCAGGTGCGAAAGCGTGGGGAGCAAACAGGATTAGATACCCTGGTAGTCCACGCCGTAAACGATGTCGACTTGGAGGTTGTGCCCTTGAGGCGTGGCTTCCGGAGCTAACGCGTTAAGTCGACCGCCTGGGGAGTACGGCCGCAAGGTTAAAACTCAAATGAATTGACGGGGGCCCGCACAAGCGGTGGAGCATGTGGTTTAATTCGATGCAACGCGAAGAACCTTACCTACTCTTGACATCCAGAGAACTTTCCAGAGATGGATTGGTGCCTTCGGGAACTCTGAGACAGGTGCTGCATGGCTGTCGTCAGCTCGTGTTGTGAAATGTTGGGTTAAGTCCCGCAACGAGCGCAACCCTTATCCTTTGTTGCCAGCGGTCCGGCCGGGAACTCAAAGGAGACTGCCAGTGATAAACTGGAGGAAGGTGGGGATGACGTCAAGTCATCATGGCCCTTACGAGTAGGGCTACACACGTGCTACAATGGCGCATACAAAGAGAAGCGACCTCGCGAGAGCAAGCGGACCTCATAAAGTGCGTCGTAGTCCGGATTGGAGTCTGCAACTCGACTCCATGAAGTCGGAATCGCTAGTAATCGTAGATCAGAATGCTACGGTGAATACGTTCCCGGGCCTTGTACACACCGCCCGTCACACCATGGGAGTGGGTTGCAAAAGAAGTAGGTAGCTTAACCTTCGGGAGGGCGCTTACCACTTTGTGATTCATGACTGGGGTGAAGTCGTAACAAGGTAACCGTAGGGGAACCTGCGGTTGGATCACCTCCTTACCTTAAAGAACCTGCCTTTGTAGTGTCCACACAGATTGTCTGATGAAAAGTAAATAGCAAGGCGTCTTGCGATTGAGACTTCAGTGTCCCCTTCGTCTAGAGGCCCAGGACACCGCCCTTTCACGGCGGTAACAGGGGTTCGAATCCCCTAGGGGACGCCACTTGCTGGTTCGTGAGTGAAAGTCACCTGCCTTAATATCTCAAAACTCATCTTCGGGTGACGTTTGAGATATTTGCTCTTTAAAAATCTGGATCAAGCTGAAAATTGAAACGACACACATGTTATGTGTGTTCGAGTCTCTCAAATTTTCGCAAGTCGATGATGAATCGAAAGAAACATCTTCGGGTTGTGAGGTTAAGCGACTAAGCGTACACGGTGGATGCCCTGGCAGTCAGAGGCGATGAAGGACGTGCTAATCTGCGAAAAGCGCCGGCGAGGTGATATGAACCTTTGACCCGGCGATGTCCGAATGGGGAAACCCAGTGTGTTCCGACACACTATCGTTAACTGAATACATAGGTTAACGAGGCGAACCGGGGGAACTGAAACATCTAAGTACCCCGAGGAAAAGAAATCAACCGAGATTCCCCCAGTAGCGGCGAGCGAACGGGGAGCAGCCCAGAGTCTGAATCAGCTTGTGTGTTAGTGGAAGCGTCTGGAAAGTCGCACGGTACAGGGTGATAGTCCCGTACACGAAAGCACACTTGCTGTGAACTCGAAGAGTAGGGCGGGACACGTGGTATCCTGTCTGAATATGGGGGGACCATCCTCCAAGGCTAAATACTCCTGACTGACCGATAGTGAACCAGTACCGTGAGGGAAAGGCGAAAAGAACCCCGGCGAGGGGAGTGAAAAAGAACCTGAAACCGTGTACGTACAAGCAGTGGGAGCCTCTTTTATGGGGTGACTGCGTACCTTTTGTATAATGGGTCAGCGACTTATATTCTGTAGCAAGGTTAACCGTATAGGGGAGCCGAAGGGAAACCGAGTCTTAACTGGGCGTTAAGTTGCAGGGTATAGACCCGAAACCCGGTGATCTAGCCATGGGCAGGTTGAAGGTTGGGTAACACTAACTGGAGGACCGAACCGACTAATGTTGAAAAATTAGCGGATGACTTGTGGCTGGGGGTGAAAGGCCAATCAAACCGGGAGATAGCTGGTTCTCCCCGAAAGCTATTTAGGTAGCGCCTCGTGAATTCATCTTCGGGGGTAGAGCACTGTTTCGGCTAGGGGGCCATCCCGGCTTACCAACCCGATGCAAACTACGAATACCGAAGAATGTTATCACGGGAGACACACGGCGGGTGCTAACGTCCGTCGTGAAGAGGGAAACAACCCAGACCGCCAGCTAAGGTCCCAAAGTCATGGTTAAGTGGGAAACGATGTGGGAAGGCACAGACAGCCAGGATGTTGGCTTAGAAGCAGCCATCATTTAAAGAAAGCGTAATAGCTCACTGGTCGAGTCGGCCTGCGCGGAAGATGTAACGGGGCTAAACCATGCACCGAAGCTGCGGCAGCGACGCGTATGCGTTGTTGGGTAGGGGAGCGTTCTGTAAGCCGTTGAAGGTGGCCTGTGAGGGTTGCTGGAGGTATCAGAAGTGCGAATGCTGACATAAGTAACGATAATGCGGGTGAAAAGCCCGCACGCCGGAAGACCAAGGGTTCCTGTCCAACGTTAATCGGGGCAGGGTGAGTCGACCCCTAAGGCGAGGCCGAAAGGCGTAGTCGATGGGAAACAGGTTAATATTCCTGTACTTGGTGTTACTGCGAAGGGGGGACGGAGAAGGCTATGTTAGCCGGGCGACGGTTGTCCCGGTTTAAGCATGTAGGCGGGAGTTTTAGGTAAATCCGGAACTCTATTAACGCTGAGGTGTGATGACGAGGCACTACGGTGCTGAAGTAACAAATGCCCTGCTTCCAGGAAAAGCCTCTAAGCATCAGGTAACATCAAATCGTACCCCAAACCGACACAGGTGGTCAGGTAGAGAATACCAAGGCGCTTGAGAGAACTCGGGTGAAGGAACTAGGCAAAATGGTGCCGTAACTTCGGGAGAAGGCACGCTGATATGTAGGTGAAGCCCCTGCGGGTGGAGCTGAAATCAGTCGAAGATACCAGCTGGCTGCAACTGTTTATTAAAAACACAGCACTGTGCAAACACGAAAGTGGACGTATACGGTGTGACGCCTGCCCGGTGCCGGAAGGTTAATTGATGGGGTTAGCGGCAACGCGAAGCTCTTGATCGAAGCCCCGGTAAACGGCGGCCGTAACTATAACGGTCCTAAGGTAGCGAAATTCCTTGTCGGGTAAGTTCCGACCTGCACGAATGGCGTAATGATGGCCAGGCTGTCTCCACCCGAGACTCAGTGAAATTGAACTCGCTGTGAAGATGCAGTGTACCCGCGGCAAGACGGAAAGACCCCGTGAACCTTTACTATAGCTTGACACTGAACACTGGTCCTTGATGTGTAGGATAGGTGGGAGGCTTTGAAGCGTGGACGCCAGTCTGCGTGGAGCCGACCTTGAAATACCACCCTTTAATGGCTGGTGTTCTAACGTAGACCCGTTACCCGGGTTGCGGACAGTGTCTGGTGGGTAGTTTGACTGGGGCGGTCTCCTCCCAAAGAGTAACGGAGGAGCACGAAGGTTAGCTAATCCTGGTCGGACATCAGGAGGTTAGTGCAATGGCATAAGCTAGCTTGACTGCGAGAGTGACGGCTCGAGCAGGTGCGAAAGCAGGTCATAGTGATCCGGTGGTTCTGAATGGAAGGGCCATCGCTCAACGGATAAAAGGTACTCCGGGGATAACAGGCTGATACCGCCCAAGAGTTCATATCGACGGCGGTGTTTGGCACCTCGATGTCGGCTCATCACATCCTGGGGCTGAAGTAGGTCCCAAGGGTATGGCTGTTCGCCATTTAAAGTGGTACGCGAGCTGGGTTTAGAACGTCGTGAGACAGTTCGGTCCCTATCTGCCGTGGGCGCTGGAGAATTGAGGGGGGCTGCTCCTAGTACGAGAGGACCGGAGTGGACGCATCACTGGTGTTCGGGTTGTCATGCCAATGGCATTGCCCGGTAGCTAAATGCGGAAGAGATAAGTGCTGAAAGCATCTAAGCACGAAACTTGCCCCGAGATGAGTTCTCCCTGACCCTTTAAGGGTCCTGAAGGAACGTTGAAGACTACGACGTTGATAGGTCGGGTGTGTAAGCGCAGCGATGCGTTGAGCTAACCGATACTAATGAACCGTGAGGCTTAACCTTACAACGCCGAAGGTGTTTTGGCGAAGAGACACGATATTTTCAGCTTTGATACAGATTTAACAGAATTTGCCTGGCGGCTTTAGCGCGGTGGTCCCACCTGACCCCATGCCGAACTCAGAAGTGAAACGCCGTAGCGCCGATGGTAGTGTGGGGTCTCCCCATGTGAGAGTAGGGAACTGCCAGGCATCAAATAGAAGAACCCCGTACCGTAAGGTGCGGGGTTTTTTGCTTTGTGCTTCATTTTCACCTTCTCCCTGCGTCAGAAAGAATAGCGCCCCCAGAAATATAATAGCTCACCACTCTTCTCCTTATTTTTAAATAAATTCACATTTCCTTCTACGAAATATCTTAATTTCCCATGTTTTATAAATTTATTCACGCGGTAAAAGCATCATGAATTTAAGACTATTCATGTCACTCTGCGAGATATAACACCCTGCTTTCGTATCCTTGCGAGTTAACAATGCGTATATATCCCACATTAAATGTATTGCTTTGTGGTGAAGTTTTCATTTGGTAGCATTTAAATTAGTTCGAAGAAACGGTGATATTTAATATTTGCGAGTTTCATTAATCGCATATCGTTTCCAGAACAAAACCAAGAGTTAATTTCACTCGCGTATATTATTTTTATAGCGTGACGACTCTTTATTTCTCAGGATATTGGTAAAAACAGGATATTTTATGAAACTGAATAAAGTTGCTATGGCTGTCGCTTTGACCGCTGCTCTGGGTTCAATGTCTGCATTCGCTGATACGACGAATGGCCAAATTGAATTCCAGGGTGAACTGGTGAATACCGCATGTGGTCTGGCGCCAGGCTCCAGCCCGGTAAGCGTTGATTTTGGCCAGATTCCTGTTTCTGCGCTGGCTAATGGTGCGCGCGCCGGAAACGTACATCAGAACATCGAACTGCAGCACTGTGACACCACTGTTGCTCAAACTGCTGAAGTGACTTACTCCCCAACCAGCGTAAACCCAACGGATGCGTCTCTGGCAGCCTTCACATCTGGTACTGCGTCTGGTGCGGGTATTGGTCTGCGTGACAGCGCCAGTCAGGACGTTGTCTGGGGTAACGCAACCACCCCTGTTCAACTGGTTGATGGCACCAACACCATTCCGTTCGTGGCATATGTGAAAGCAGAAAGCGCAAGCGCGAGTGTGACGGCGGGTTCCTTCCAGTCAACGGTTAACTTCGAGATTGCTTATCAGTAATCCGCAGAGCGGAGTCAGTGCGGGAAAATTTCCCGCACTATTAAAGAACGAAAATAAAAACGTGTTCTTAATGCCGATTTATTTCGCTGTCGCGACGTAACTATTAAAGCGGAAGGCGTTACGGCGTTCGTACATGTTTTTAAATTGTCGACACCCACAAAATAATTATAACGCAGTGGAACGCAGAGCGCATTTAATGGATTTGTTCGGGACGGGGATCATGTCAGTAAAATTAAATACTAATCTAACAATAATTGCTCTCCTGGTGATGAATTGCTGCTATGCGGCAACGGCGCGCGCGGAGGAGCGAGTTGAGTTTAATACTGATGTTCTGGATGCTTCGGATCGTACCCGTATCGATCTGTCACGCTTTGCGACAGATAACTATGTCACACCTGGTGATTATTTGCTGGATATCCGTATTAACGGCCAGTCGATAGGCCAGGAGAAAATCCGTTATGTGGAATCGCCTGACGGCAATCGTACGCTGCCGTGTATCAGCGGCGACCTGCTGGACAAACTGGCGCTGAAAGAAGACGCACGTACACAAGTCGCTCAAATATATGAAAACTGCTATTCCCTGCAGCGTCTGTCGGGGGCGAAATTAAGTAACTATGCCGGTGTGCTTGATATCACCGTACCCCAGGCATGGATGAAGTACAACGACCTTGACTGGACGCCGCCTGAACGTTGGGATGAAGGTATCGCCGGTCTGATTTTTGACTACAGCATTAACGGACAGCTGACGCGTCAGTTCAGCGACAATGAAAACTACAGCGCGATATCAGGCTACGGTCAGGCGGGAGCCAACATCGGCGGCTGGCGTATGCGCGGTGAATATCAGACAAGCTACTACAGCCAGACCCATCAATCCAATTTCGACTGGAACCAGATCTACGCCTATCGGCCATTGCCGATGATGGCGGCAAAACTGACGCTGGGTGAGATTTACCTGAACTCGCAGGTTTTTGATACGCTGCGATTTACCGGGATTAACCTCGCCAGCGATGAGCGGATGCTTCCTCCGGCGCTACAGGGCTATGCGCCTGAAATCCACGGTATTGCCCGTTCGAATGCCAAAGTGACCGTCAGTCAGAGCGGGCGCGTCATTTATGAAACCACCGTCCCCGCCGGACCGTTCAATATTCAGGATTTGCGCAGTTCGGTGCGCGGTACGCTCGACGTGCGCGTTGAGGAGCAGGATGGCTCAATCTCGATGTTCCAGGTGAACACCGCCAACATTCCGTATCTCACGCGTCCGGGCTACGTCCGTTACAACCTGTCAGGCGGCACGCCGTCTCGCTATAACCACTCACTGAAGGGGCCAACGTTCCTGTCTGGCGATTTCTCCTGGGGGATCAGTAATGCATGGTCGTTGTACGGTGGCCTGCAGTCGTCGGGTGAAGCCTACACCGCAACCTCTCTGGGGATTGGTCGCGATCTTAACGTGTTAGGAGCCATCTCCATTGATGCCACGGAGTCGTGGAGCCGTGAGCCTGACGGGAAACGTCTGAAAGGCACCTCATACAAGCTGAGCTACGCGAAAACCTTCGACGAATACAACAGCTCAATTACGTTCGCGGGATACCGCTTCTCGCAGGAAGACTTCCGCACAATGGCGCAATACCTTGATGAGCGTTATCAGGGTTATGACCGTGTCGGGCGCGAAAAACAGCTCTATACCATCACCGGGAGTAAAACCTTTTGGGCCGGTGAAGCGGGTAAAGCGACAACCGTTTTTCTCACCTGGACCCACCAAAACTACTGGAATCAACGCAGCCAGGATCGATACGGCCTGTCCGTGGGACGTGTCTTCCGCATCGGCGATATCAACGGTATCACCGCCAATCTTTCCGCTTACCGTACTGACTATAAAGGGCAAAAGGACGACTCCATCTCCCTCTCATTATCTGTGCCGATTGGGGATAACAAATGGGCAGGGCTGGACATCCAGACCAACAACGGTAAAACCAGCCCGATGGCGTCATACACCGACAACAGCGATTTCAACAATCTGTGGCGCGTTCGCGCGGGTGCCAGTCAGAACAGTAACGCCAGCGTGGACGGCTATTACCTGCACCGTTCGCAATTGGCGGAAATTAATACCAACGCCAGCTACCAGCAAAATGAGTTTATGGCGTTAAGTACCACCCTGCGTGGCGGTTTCACGGCGACACGGCATGGCGCGGCGATGCATAACAGCGGCGCAACGATGAACACGGCACGTGTCATGGTCGATACCAACGGCATTGGCGGCGTCCCTCTCAATGGCGAAAAGTCCCGGACTAACCGCTTCGGTATTGCCGTTGTACCGGATGTGGTGAGCTACAACAGCTTTGACACCCGCGTAGACGTCGATGCCATGGATGGCGATATCGAACCGGCAAGAGCCATCAGTACCAGTACCCTGACGGAAGGGGCCATCGGCTATCAGGCTTTTGGGATGGCGAAGGGGATGAAGATGATGGGCACGTTACGCCTCGCAGATAACAGCGTCCCACCTTTCGGGGCGGAAATATACAACACCGATGGCGTAAGCGTCGCCATGGTGCTGGAGGACGGCAAGGCATGGCTTGCGGGCATAAACGCCAATGAAACTCTGAATGTCATGTGGGCGGGCAAACAGCAGTGCAAAGTGACCATCCCGCCCGGCGTGAACAACGGACGTTCGGACACGCTTCTGCCGTGCCGCTAATCCCTGTGTAAAGCGTTATCCCACTGTAATTAAAGGCTAAAAATGAGCAAGAACAGACATAGCAGATATCTTATGGCGGCGTGTGCGCTGAGCCTGTTGAACGGCTACGCACAGGCGGGCGTCTCTCTGGATCGGACGCGCATCATCATTACGGAGAAAGAGTCTTCGTCCAGCGCCAATCTGTCTAATACCAGTCCGGATATTCCGTTCCTGGCCCAGTCGTGGGTAGAGGATGAAAAGGGCAATAAGATCGCCTCGCCGCTGATTGTGCTCCCGCCGTTGCAGCGAATTAATGGGGGTCAGAAAGGGATAGCGCGCGTCACTAAAACGGCGGGCATCGACAAACTGCCGAAGGACAGAGAGAGTCTGTTCTACCTCAACGTCAGGGAAATTCCACCAAAGCCGGAAAAACCCAACACGCTGCAGCTGGCAATGCAGTCACGCATCAAGTTGTTCTATCGCCCTGAAGCGGTGATCCCGAAGACAAAGGGGGAAGTTTGGCAGGATCGCCTGGTATTCCACAAAAGCGGCAGCGAGATGACCGTGCAGAATCCCACGCCTTACTACGTGACCATCCTCAGCTTGACCAGGGCCGATGGGCAGAAAATTACCCGTTTCCCGGGGATCATGGTTGCGCCTAAATCGAGCCAGAAGTTTGAGGTGACGGATGCAGGCGTTAGCCAGTTTTCGATGAAGTTTGTGAATGATTATGGCGGGCATCCGGAGCTGAAATTCCGGTGTGAAGGCACTACCTGCAAGGCGTTACCCCCCGCCCAGCAGGGCTAATCAGGAAGGAGCCTGACAATGCAAAACCCTTTTCCTTATGCAGCCCTTCTGGCGTTGTGCACGCTCGGATTTTCCGGGGCGGCGTGGTCCGTGGTGGACGGTGAAATTAAGGCGGTAAATGGTACCTATGAATACCTGATTAACATTAGCAATCATGACATTACCAGCAACCAGGTCGGTGCCGTTGTTATCGACGAATTTGACCTGGCCGGGATGTTTCAGGGCCGTGCGTACTGCGCACAGCCGATGATAAGCCAGCCGGTATATTACATGTCGCAGGCAACGTTAACCCAATCAGGAATGACGGCGGGTTACCTCAAGCTCAATGACTACATGGACGTTAAAATCGAGATCTACATCGGCGGTAATTTACAGCAGTACAAAACCGTACCGTTCGATAATGTCTCCAACAACGTCAATCAGAACTACTGCAACCCCCCCAGCACCATACTGGACAATCAGTTTGCCTCCGGCGCGAAGGGAAGAGTGACCTTCATGATCACCAAACCCATTATCAACGGCGTGAACTTACAGGGTTCCGAAATCGCAACGCTTTATGGTCGACTGGGGCCGGGTGCCATGGGGCAAACGCCACTGTCGCGCGTCACCATCGCTTCCGGCGTCATCACCGTACCGGATAAATGCATCGTTAATCAGGGGACGCCCATCGTCGTCGATTTCGGCAATATTCCGGGAACGGGCAGCAGGCTGGATGGCATCAATTACAGTCAAAACGTACCGATTCACGTGAAATGCCAGGGCGGCAGTTTTTCCCAGGGAGAGCTGAATATCAAGCTGGGGATCCAGCAGGCTAATCCGGCATTCACTGATGGTAAATACCTGAGCACCCAGGGAACCGCCGACCGGTCTGAGCTGGGCATCGCTTTGCGTGACAGCACGGGTAATCCCGTGGTGCCAAACACGTTCTATAACGTGCCGGGATTTTCCCACAACGAAGGTGACTGGAATCTGATCGCCGCGCCGGTGGCCAAAAATGCCACCTCGGTTATCCCTGAGGGCGAATTCCATGCATCGGCGACGGTTGTGGCTGAATTCCAGTAAGGAGGGAATATGCATCTCATGATAATTATCCTCGCCTGTTTTTTGACGGCATTTTCTGCGACACCCGCCTGGGCGCGAGGGGAGTTGATTGGTGGCGATCTTAGCTTTAAAGGCGTCGTAATGGCTTACCCCTGCAGTATTGCGCCAGAATCGGGGCGGGTTCTGGTCGATTTTGGTGAGGTGTCAACAAAGTCATTGTATATAAACGGAAAAACAACACCGGTTCCGTTCACTATTACCTTGCAGGACTGTAATCCGAATGTCTTTAACGCGGTGACGGTGACGTTCAGCGGCATGGCCAACGGCAACATGGCGGACCGGCTGGCCATTAACGCCACTGCCCCAGGCAATGCGGGCGGGGTGGGGATAGGATTGCTGGAGGAGGATGATACGCCTGTGCGTTTGAATGTCGCCACGCGTCCCACCCTCATCAATGACACCCTGTTACGGCTAAGCTTCCAGGCCTTTGTTGAAGCGGAACCCGATGCCATTGCAAACGGAACGTTAACGACAGGGCCTTTTACCGCCACCGCAAATTATACATTGAACTATCAGTAGCGGCGCTAATAGGGAATTGCAGCATGAGGTATCAATTTTTTCTTTACGATAAAAATATTTTTTATTCGCAAGGAATTAAAATGGTTATTACCAGCTTACTTGCTGAACAGACGGACGTTTTATATTCCTTAACGGATGACTACGATCAGCTGCTTGCTCAACTACAGCATCAGGTTAACGGCGAGGGCTGCATGTGGATCCTCTGTGATTTAGATAGCCTGCCGCAAGAGCGGCTCCATACGCTGCAATTAATGAAAGAATTTTATCAGCATGAAAATAAAAGCCTGATTATGCTATTGAGTAAGCACAATATGCCTCTTTTTTTTGCTCTGTATTCGCTTTTGCCCACCGCGCATTGGCTGCTTAAAAATGAAAATATTGAGAGCATTATGCCGTTTTTTCAGCGTCTGTTGGATAAAAAACGTCAGGGATGTTGCTTTAGCGCATCGCTGGTCAGCTATACGCAAAAAAAAATTTACGACCGGAGCAGAGATCCCACTATTTCAGGGAGTGAGTGGTGGTTGATGGAGGAGCTATTTAAGGGGAAATCATTATCGCAAATATCAGACGAAGTAAATGTCGATATCCGTCGCTTGAGCTATATCAAGCGCCACTTAATGAAGAGACTGAATATTAGAAGCAATATCGCTTTATTCTCCGCATTTAGAGGCATTATGCCCTGAATCCGTGAGCCAACCTTTCGGTAGAACGCATTACCGATTTAACGGTGCAAATTATTGCACGTCATTAACTCGAAGTAAGGAAAACGGAAATGAAAAAACTGACAGTGTTTGAAGCCGCTGGCGTTGTAGGGGGAACCTGCAAGACCTGTGAAATCACGTATCAGAACGTCACCGTTGGTGGCGTCACCTCCTGTAAGCAGATCACAACCTGTACGGATAAGCATGGCTGCACGACCAGCATGAGAGATGCTGATTCAAGCAAATGTGGTGGTATCCCTAACCGCTATTAAAATCGGCACTGCCTGGGGTGTGCTGCCCCAGGCTTTTCTACTGTGAGAAAACGATAGTGAACCCATTAACGCGCAAAACAGCGATCGGTTATTCGATCTTTCTGATTATTATTTCCGTTTCGATTACGGTGCTTTTCTATCATATTTTTGTTTTTAATTCCTTTGCGAAAGATGATTCCGCGACGAAGGCGTTTCGAGAGATCAGCGCCGAAAAGCTTGCGAAAAGTCCGATAAAAAAAGAGCACAGTATTATCGAGGTCATGTCTTACGGTTGCCATTATTGTGCGGCAAACGAAGAGAACCTTGCAGAATTTACCCGTAAACTACCGCCGGATACCACATTTACCTCTATTCATATTGCAGGCGAGGATAATGGCCTTGCCGCCTATGCGCCGATCTTTGCCACGCTGGAAGCGATGGGAATAGAAAGGGATGTTCGCGACAGTGCGTATAACGCCATTATCACGCGAAACGTTGATCTTACGGATGAGAAAAAACTGAACGGTTGGTTAGCGAAAAATAATATTGATGTCGTCAAATTTACGACATTGAGGAAAAGTAAAAAGGTTAAAGAACGTCTCAGCGAAATGGCGTCTATTGCCCATTACTACGATATTAACGCCACGCCGATGTTTATTATTAATCAACGCTATGTTGTCGCGCAGGACCGCGAATTCCCGGCGTTTGCGCAGCGCATGCTGGAACTGCTCAAAGAGGATAAATAATTCTGTGATCAGATTATTCATTGTCTGGAGCGTGTTTAGCGTCAAGAATAGCGCGGGAAAAATTGAAGTCATTCAGCGAACGCTTTCTCAGTGCGGTATTTTTCTATTGCGAAAAATAATGCGATACGTGCCACTCCCCGTGACGCTGGTGGTGGCGAAGGGACTCTGCGCATCGTGGCTTCTCGGACGCGCGTTTCGCTTACGAAACGCGGTGGCTAATGAAAACTATCGTTGCCTGACTGGGCAAACGTCCCGGCTGGACGTGGCCTGGATGGCAGTCCGGCGACGCCTGCTGGAAGAGGCCGCCACCTGGGGGCAAAACACGGTGCTGCTTCAGCAAATTCGAGCCTGCGCCGCGGATCTCGATGCGGTGGTCGCACCGCTGCACCAGCAAAACGCGCCCTACATCCTGGCACCGCTCCATACGGTGTCTGACGTGCTGGCTGCCATCATTGGTGCCAGCGTCACGCCGGGTAAAGCAAGCGTGGTGGTTTCTTCCAGCGCTGAGCTTTACAGCGCCCCCGTCCGTGCGCTTGGGGGTGTTGCACTCGCCTACTGTTCAATTCATCAGGAGAACAAAACGCTGGCCAGCGGCCTGATGGAGCTCATCACCGATGTCGCCGTCGGGCAGCAGAACATGATTATTTTTCCTGATATCTCGCCCGACTATACCTCGCAGGCAGAAGGGGCGCGGGTGGCGAAGCTGCCATGTCGTTTATTTGGTCGCAGCGCAAAGTTGCATAGCGGTCTGGTGCGTCTTTCCGGCGCAATTGCCGCACAGGTCGTGTTTTATCACCTCAGCTATGACAACGGCCTGCGCATCCACATTCATCCGCCGGTGAGCAGTCAGAATGTCGCCAGCGCGCTGCCCGTCATCATTGAATCTACCCTGCGAAAGCACCCGCAGGAGTGGCTCCTCTGGCACAGCCATTCTCTCTACTTTATTAATCACTCACTATAAAAATGAAAACCACGATCCCGAATCTGATCTTTCAGGAAGAGACCAACGAGTGCGGGCTGGCGTGCGTAGCGATGCTGGCGCAAACGCAGGGGCAGACGATCTCGCTCGAGACGCTGCGCGGCATTTTTCCAGCCTCCGATCACGGTACTTCGCTGGACACGCTGATGGCCATCCTGGCGCGATTGGGCATAGCGACGACGCCCGTGCTGTTTGAGCATCATGAGCTAAGTGAACTGCCGCTGCCGGCTATTTTGCACTACGGTGCGAGCCACTATGTCCTGCTGGCCTGGCGTAAAGGCAACCACGTCTGCGTAATGAACCCGGCGATTGGCGAGCAGTGGCTGCCCTTTGCCGCGCTTAAGCAGGAGATCAGCGGTTATGCCCTGATTGTGGAACCCGACCAGGTGCTGGCCGCCGATCCCGAGCTGGCGCTGCCGACAACGGTACAGTCCATGCCAGGGGTGATGAGCATGCAGGAGACGGCGGGCGAGCCGGGTATTTATCGGCTGATGCTGTTGACCTTCCTGGTGTCGTTAACGCTGTTTCTGATGCCCACGATGGTCAGTAGCGCCATCAACCAGGCCTTCTCCAGCGTGGAGAACAGCGGCTTCCCGTACGGTTGGTTTATCCTGGCGTTTGTGGTCTCGTCGCTGATGGCTCTGGGGGTTCGGGCGATCAGCGAACGCTACATCAAACGGTTTGTGCTGATCCACAGCGGCGTCGGATTTTCTCGTCTGCTTCAAAACCCACTACGTTTTTTTGAAAAACGAGCCCCAGGGGAGATCTTCAGCCGCTTTACCGCCTGGCAGATGGGCCTGCTGCAGAAGATCGAGCTGGATAATGGTCTGCGTTCCGATTGGGTGATAGGTGCGATCGCGCTGGCGATCATGTTCTGGATCGCCCCGGTCCTGGCGGCGATCTCCGCCATCGGCGTGACGGTAATGGGGATCATCAGCGTCTGGGCCGTGATCCGCGACCGCTGGTTTACCCAGCAGTTGCAGCTGAAAAGCGCCGCGCTGAATGATTTTTTTATGGAGACCATTCAGGGCATCTTGACCGTCAAAACAGCCGGGCTGGAAGGGCAGCGTCAGGGTCAGTTTGCCGCCTTAAGCCGCGAACTGTTTGCATGCTTACAGCGCCAGAAGGTCTATCAACAGGTAAAAGAGGGTCTGTATCAGCTGAGCGGCAGCCTGGAGATGGTGGCATTTATGCTGGTGGTGCTGCCGATGGTTCACGGCAAGCTGATCTCACTGGGCGATTTTTTTGCCTACAGCTTCCTGCGGCAAATCTTTACCTCCTACGTCACGCGGATCTTCTACGCCATCATTCAGAAAACGCAGCTGCACGTGATCGACACCCGCGCGCATGCCCTTTTTGCGCCACGGGAAGACGGTGCGCGCGCGCCGCTAACAACAATACCCCCAGCTGATGCGGCGCCTGATTTGGACTTTAACGCGCTAGGCTACGGGTACGATCCCGCCATGCCCGTCCTCACATCCGTCTCATTACCGCTCCGGTCAGGGGAGCAGATTGCAATTGTGGGAGAGTCGGGGGCCGGTAAAAGCACCTTACTCCGGTTGATAGCCGGGCTGTTCTCCCCACAGGCGGGAGGATGTTATGCAGGCGGGAACGCGCTGCCTGCCGCACAGTTGGCGCAGTATGTCTGCCTGCAAAGCCAGGAGGACATTCTCTTTAACGCCTCGGTGCGTGAAAACATCACCTTATTCGACGCGTACTACCGGGAACGCGACCGCGGACGGGTTGAGGCTCTGCTTGATGCTCTCGCGCTGGGTGACGTGGTGCGTGCATTGCCAGGGGGGCTGGATGCCCTGATCCGCGAGAGCCACGCGGCGCTGTCTCTCGGCCAGCGTCAACGGCTGTTGCTGGCCCGTGCGCTGTACAGCTCACGCCCTGTTTTGCTCCTTGATGAGCCGACGGCCAATCTTGACGACGAGACCTCGGCAATCGTCATGGCAACGGTCCACGCGCACTGCCGCAGGGCTGGAAAATCATTGATTGTTGTCACGCACAGCGAGCAGGTTTTATCGGGATTTCAGCAGGTTTACCGCCTGGCTGGCGGCAGGCTCAGCCTGCGGGAGGGTGGCAATGAAGCTTGATTCCCGCTGGGTCATGCTGGGCTGCGGTCTGGCGCTTGCCGCCGCGATGGCGGGGTTTTGGGTGGTGATGGACTCGCCCTCACCGCATGCGCGCCTGGCCGTGGAGACTATCGGCACCGGCGACATCGAAAAGGTGGTGCTGGTGACGGGGATCCTGAAGCCAGCGGTACAGGTTAACGTCGGTGCTCAGGTCAACGGGCAGTTGCGTAAATTGTATGTTCGACAGGGAGAGCGGGTGAAAAAAGGACAACTGCTGGCGGAAATCGACCCGACGCTGCAGGAGTCGGAACTCAGGAATACAAAGGCACAGCTCGCCAGCGCCCGAGCGCAGAAGCTCTCCGCGCAAGCAACGTTGCTGCGCTACCGCCAGGAGCTGGATCGTCAGCGCATGATGCAGCGCGACGGCTCAGGCGTGCGCAGCGAGTTTGAGCAGGCCAGATCGCAATACGCGGTGCAGGTACAGCAGATTGAGGTGAGCGAGGCGCAGATCGCGCAGGCTGAAATGGCGGTGAAAACGGCGCAGGCCAACCTCAGCTATACGCGCATTGTCGCGCCGGTTGACGGCGAGGTATTGGGGGTTGTGACCCGTGAAGGACAGACCATCGTTTCGTCGCAAACGGCGCCGACCATCCTGGTGCTGGCGGATCTCGATACGATGCAGGTACAAACGCGTATCTCTGAGGCGGACGTCCAAAAAATTCATCCCGGCCAGCCGCTCAGTTTTTATGTCATTGCCAATCCGGATAAACGTTACGCCAGCACCATGGGCTATGTGCAGCCTGCGCCGCAGGACGCGATCGAGGCATCCGGCGAGAGAGGTATGGGCGGGAACCCTCAGGCCGCGGCGGTCTACTACACCGGCACGTTCGAGGTGCCTAACGCCGGTCGTGAACTCAAAACGTCAATGACGGCACAGGTCTTTATTCAGATCGCCAGGGCCAGTAACGTTCTGCGCGTTCCGGTTGCCGCGCTGGGCCAGGCGATGGATGGCGATCGATACACCATTACCACCGTTGAAGACGGGAATACGCAGTCCCGTACGATCCGCATCGGCATTAACGACCGTCAATACGCCGAAGTGCTTGAAGGGCTGCAGGCGGGCGACCAGGTGGTGCTGGCACAAGACGTGGAGCGAGGATAACGGATGGAGCCGATTATCGTTCTACGGCAGGTCTGCCGAACATTTAACGCGGGCACGCAAACGCTGGCAGTGCTGAGTGATATTTCACTGACCTTTCATCGCGGCGAAATGGTGGCGATTGTGGGGGCGTCCGGCTCGGGTAAGTCCACGCTGATGAACATCATCGGCTGCCTGGACAGGCCCTCTTCCGGAGAGGTACTGATCAATGGCACGCCGGTGCATCGCGCGGATAACCTCTACCTTGCCGATCTGCGCAGTCGTTATTTGGGGTTCATTTTCCAGCGCTATCACCTGATGCCGTATCTGACCGCAGAAGAAAACATTGCCATTCCCGCGCTGTACACCGCGATGTCGGAACGGGAGCGCACGGCGCGCGTGCGGAGATTGGCCTTTCAGCTCGGACTTGAACACCGGCTACGGCACCGTCCAGCGGAGCTTTCTGGCGGACAACAGCAGCGCGTGAGCATTTGTCGGGCACTGATAAACGGCGCGCACGTTATCCTGGCAGACGAACCTACCGGAGCCCTGGACAGCACCAGCGGTAAGGCGCTGATGGGCGTGTTGCATCAGCTGCATGCGGACGGGCACACGGTCATTATCGTAACCCACGATCGCGACGTCGCCCGACAGGCGCAGCGCATTATTGAGATCGGCGACGGGCGAATCATCAGCGATGTTCAGCACGCCGAGGCTTGTTCCTCAAAACCGCTGCCGGAGCAGGATAACGGGCGGGCGTCACTGGCGCGGCGCCTTCGCGAATCTGTTCGTATGGCCTGGCGTGCACTGGCTGGGCACCGGCTGCGCGCGTTTCTCTCCATGCTGGGGATCATCATTGGCATCGCATCGGTGGTGTCATCTATGGCAGTAGGGGAAGGCGCGCGGCGGTCAATCATGGATGAGATTGGCAAGTTGGGAAATACGACGCTTGAGATACGCCCGGGAACCGGATGGGGCAATGCGCGTCCGGACATGGAGCATGCGCTGTCGATGGAAGACGTGCGCAGTTTGCAGACGCTGCCGTGGGTGATGGGCGTCTCGCCGATCGTCAGCAGCACGGCGCTTGCGGTGCGCAAAGGCTTCGATTCCTCAATGATGCTGTCCGGTGTTTCGCAAGACTTCTTCTCCCTGCAGGGACTGCGCTTTGTTCAGGGCACGGGCTTTACGGCACGTGATGTTGCGGATGGCGAACCGGTCATCATTCTTGATGAAACCGGGCGGGATACGCTGTTCCCCGGTGGGGAAAATCCGCTTGGTGAGCTTGTGCAGATTACCGGTGCGCCGTGGCGGGTGATCGGTGTCGCCACCCGCCCGGGGCCGAAAGTGGTGGGGGGATTCATGGCTGCGTGGGTGCCTCATACCGCGTTGCAGCAGCGACTGACGGGGCAAATACCGCTGGAGTCGCTGGTTCTCCGTTTCCAGCCGCCGCTGGAGCCACAGGAGGCCGCGGAGCGCGTGGAGCGTCACCTGCTGCGGGAGCATGGGCGGAAAGATTTCTTTATTCAAACCGATGACCGGCTGGCGAATGCCATGCAAAAAACCTCTGACTCTATGTCGCTTCTGATTACCGCGATCGCGGCCATCTCGCTGCTGGTGGGCGGCGTGGGGGTGATGAACATCATGCTGGTGTCAGTGACGGAGCGGACGCATGAAATCGGCATTCGATTATCGGTAGGGGCGCGTCCCGCGGACATCATGAATCAGTTTCTCATCGAAGCAGTGATGATCTGCGCGCTCGGCGGCCTGGTTGGGGTGCTAGGTGCCTGGCTGGTGGGGCAATTTTTTGCCTTCGTCACGGATGCATTTTCAATGGTGTTTACCGTCTTCCCGGTGCTGATGGCCTGCGGCTTTTCCGCTGCGATTGGCCTGGCGTTTGGTTATTTCCCGGCGCGCAGTGCCGCACGCCTTAACCCCACAGAGGCGCTGGCTCGCGAATGACAAGACACCTCTTTTTAGCCGCGATGCTACTTCTGGCGGGGTGTAGCGCGATGACCCGCAGCGACTACCAGCGCCCAGTGCTGTCATTACCGACAGGGTGGCCCACGATGACGGAGAAGGAAACGGAAAACGGCTGGCGTTTTAACGATCCCCGCCTGTCTCGGGTAATTGAACAGGTGCTGGAAAGCAATAACGATCTCGCGGCGGCAGCCATCACGCTGCAGCAGGCACGCGTTGCGGCAGGGCTAACCCGCACCAACGTGACCCCCGACGTCAGGGCGAGCGGTTCCATCAGCAACAGTAAAACGGTGCGTCAGGGGACACCTGCACAGGAGAGCTACAGCGGCGGTATTGCTATCGCCTGGGAGTTGGATCTGTGGGGGAAACTGGCGCGTACCCGTGAGCAGAGTGAATGGCAGGCCAGGGCGAGCGAGCAGGATTACCATGCGACCGTCCTTTCTACTATTGGCACCACGGCCCAGCTTTACTGGCGCATCGCCCTGTATAACCAGCAGATCCGCAACCAGCGTGACGGCCTGACGATCTCGGAACAGACCGTGCAGCAGGTGGCGTCGTGGTTTAACGCCGGAAAAGTAGGGCAGCTTGATGTTCTGCAAGCACAGCAAGCGCTGCTGGAGCGGAAAAATCAGCTCAGAACCTTAGTTCAGCAGCGCCAGAACACACGCAATGCGTTAGCGCTGTTGCTCAACAGACCAGCCGAGCAACATGCGGATGAATCGATCGCGCTGGATGTCCATCAGCAGGTGCCCATCTCGCGCACAACGCCGCTGCGGGCGATCGCTCAGCGGCCTGACATTCAGGCTGCTGAGTCGCGCCTGCGCGCTGCGCTTGCGGGTTATGACGCGGCTCGCCTGCAGTTTTACCCCGCGCTTTCTCTTGATGCGTCTCTGAATGCCGGAAGCCAGATTTTCAGTCAGTGGTTCCGCGACCCAATCCTCACAACAGGCGCCGCGCTGGCCTTGCCGTTTATCCAGTGGAATACCCGCCAGCTCACCGTTGAGCAGGCGGATTTAGCAACAAAACTGGCTGCGGTCGCTTTCCGTTCTACCGCCTATACCGCACTCGCTGAAGTGGATGAGGCCATGGAAAACCGGCTAAGCGCAGATGAGCAACGCGCCAGGCTACTTCAGTCGCAGGCCCTGAGCCAGCGGCGATTGTCCCTCACGGAAAACCGTTATCGCGCAGGCGCGGTGGATTTCCAGACGCTGCTTGACGCGCAGGACGAACTGTTGACCACAGAGAACGCCCTCGCGCAAATCCAATACGACTACCTTTACGCCACGCTGCAGCTCTGGCTGGCGCAAGGGGGCGACACGCAATACAGGATAATGAAAGATGAAGCTTAAACATGGAGATAAGCGGGTTGTTGTAACCGGTTATGGCGCCGTTACACCCCTTGGCGTGACGGCTGATGAGAGCTGGCAGGCGATCGTGAACTACCAGCTTGGGTATCGTTACGTCGATTACTCGGCGCAGAATATCAAAACCCATTTTCTTGGGCTGGTGGATAACGAACCCAGCCTGGTCGGGGTGCCGGCCGCCGTCAGACGCCGCCTGCCGCGGTTTGCCCGGCTCACGTTTGGCGCGGCGCGTCAGGCCATGGCGATGGCCTTTGGTGACCAGCCACCGCAGGAGTTCTACAGCCCGTTAGACTGCGGAGCGATCATGGGTACCGGCTGGGGAGGGCTGGACGAAAGTTACGATGCGCAACGTGATTTTTCGGCAACGGGTTTCGCCTCGCCTTTTAACTGTTTTTATTCGATGCCGAGCGTCACCACTGCCGCCTGCAGCCAGTTCTGGGGGCTTAACGGTTTTCAGAATACCGTTGTGGCGGCCTGTGCGACGGGAACGATCGCGATTGGCGAAGCCTACGAGGTGATCCGCACCGGAAGGGCGCAGATGATGCTGGCAGGCGCCGGGGAGTCTCTGACGAGTCCCTGTGCGATCTGGAATATCGACGTATTAGGGGCATTGAGCAAAGAGGCGCGGGATCCGCGGCGCGCCAGCTGTCCTTTCAGCGCGCACCGTAATGGATTCGTGCTGTCAGAAGGCGCGGCGGTGCTGTGTCTGGAGGAGCGCGAGGGGGCGATCGCGCGAGGAGCAACTATTCTCGGTGAAATCACGGGTTACGCCAATTTCTCTGACGCCTGGGATTTTACCTCACCCGCCGAAGACTGCCTTGCGCGCGTGCAAACCATCATCTCCGTGCTGCGGCAGGCGGAGCTTGAACCCGGGCACCTGGACTATATCAATGCTCACGGTACCTCGACGCCGCTGAACGACATCAACGAAACGCAGTCGCTAAAAATGGCGCTGGGGGATGCGGCCTGGTCTATCCCCATTTCCAGTACGAAATCCTACTCGGGACACTTAATTTCAGCCGCAGGCTCGTTCGAGAGCATCGTCTGCCTGCAGGCCATCGCCCACGGAATGATTCCCGCAACGGCCAATTTCCAGCAGGCCGATGAGCGCTGCGACCTTGACTATGTTGTGGAAGGGCATCGTAGCGCGAATATCCGCCGTACGCTCAACCTGAGCTTTGGATTTGGTGGCGCAAACGCGGCGTTAATTCTGGAGAAACATTCATGATGACGCTGCATTACAGCCAGCAGGACGCACGGTTGTGGGCTGCATTTTCAGGGGATTACAATCCGGTGCATTTCGATAAGGCATGGGTGAAATCGCAGGGCGGAAGCAGGCTCAGCGTTCACGGCATGCGCGCATTGCTGGATGTTAAACGTTTCATTAGCCCGGAGGTTCGCCGCTCACCCTTTCTGAAGTGTACCGTGCGGTTGCGTAGACCGCTGTGGCGGGATACCGATTATCTTCTGATGCGCGACTCGAATAAGCCCGTTTCAGCCGCCGTGCACGATCTTACCGCGCAGAAAGTCTGCCTCTCATGCACTATCGTGCCGGTGAGTCTTTTCGCTGTAGAAGAAGCAGAAAGTCAGCGAGAACTCGGCGCGTCAACGATTGCCGCGCTGCATCAGACTTTTTTGCCTCTGCTTCCCGACGCCCGGCAGTGGCATTTTCTTGATGCGCTGCTGTTTCGCCATCTCCTTCAGGATACCGCGCTGTTAGATCAGAACGTCATTGCATCGCTGGTGCCGGCTGGTCGTACGCTGGACGCGCTCTTCACCCGCTATCCCGTTGTGCAAACCCATCAGGAGGTTGTTTTCGACAGCCATCTGCTCGCGCCCTGGCAGTCGGTGCCTTTACCAGAACCTCTTGAGATCGAGACATTACCCGCCATGGTGGTCGGCGATCTTTTACAGGGTGCAGTGGTGCGAATTGCTGCGCAAACCCGCTATCAACAACACTACATTAGCAGTGCCGTGACGCTGAAAGTCGGCCCGCTGACAAAAGGAAATGCAAATGAAACCGTATGAAAACATCTACAGCAAAATCAGCGAAATGATTGCCGATGCGAAAGATATGACGCTGGAAGCGTTGAGGCCGGACACGACGCTGTCGCAGCTGGAACTCGACAGCCTCGATTATGTTGAACTGATGGTGCTGGCGAAACGCGAGTTTAATGTGACCCTCACGGCTGAAATGTTTATGAAAAAGCAGCCGATGACCCTCCGCGATTTGAGTCTGTACATCGAACAGGAAATGGCCGGCTGAGATGGAAAAGAGATGGATGTTGATCACCGGCGGCAGCAGAGGAATTGGTCAGGCTTTGGTGAGCCACCTGCTGCCCGACTGGAACATTGTGTTTACCGGCCGCAGTGAGGCCGGTATTGGCCGCACGCTGGCGCAGGCGCGCAAACTGCACACGTCAACCTGGGTTAAAGGTTACCGCTGCGATGGTCGCGATGAGGGGAATGTTCAACGACTGGCGATGTCGCTGCTTGATGAATTTGGCGCACCCGCGGCGATTATTCACAACGCCGGAATGACCCGTGACGCACTGCATATTCATCAAACGGCACGCGACTGGCAGGATGTGCTGACGAACAACCTGGTTGCGCTCGTGAACTGGAACCGAATTCTCTTGCCTGCCATGATGATGCAGGGCCGCGGAGCCATCGTGCTCATGTCGTCCGTCACGGCAATAAAGGGCAACAGCGGGCAAACGGCATATGCGGCCAGTAAGGCGGCAATGATTGGCCTGACGCGTTCGCTGGCTCAGGAGATGGGACGGTTTGGTATTCGGGTAAACTGTCTGGCACCTGGACTTATTGAGGGAGAAATGGTGGAGGCTATCCCTGAGGCCCGCCTGAAAGCAATGCGGCAGAACATTCCCTTACGCCGTCTGGGGCAAACGCAGGACGTTGCGCACGCGGTTGCCTTTCTGGTCGGAGAAGGGAGCCGCTATCTCACGGGGCAAACGCTGGTGCTGGACGGAGGTTTGTCAGTCTGAGGTAAGGCAACCGCGAGAAGGGCTACTTCTCGCGGCTCATGACGAGCTCAGCTGATTAATTCGCTGTACCAGCGCGAGTCGTTCTTTAACGGATTCCTGGAATATCTGTAATAAAATAGCACTGTGTTGCCGCACGATCCCCGCCAGCTCGGGTGTGATTTCCGCCGTTTCAGCCACGCGAGTCTTAAATTCCGACGATAGCGTAACTCCCTGCAGTAAGGAGGCCAGCCAGATACTGGCTTTGATGATCGTCACTTCCGGGGGATAGGCTGATTTTGCATCTACCGATTTCTGAATCTGACACCACCCGGCAATGTCTCGGATTGCTTCGATGGGATAGAGTTCATCCCACACGGCATTACCCCCATCGGCATGTGCCGGTGCGGCGCACACGGCCAGCGTTGGGAGATTATGCAACAGCCCCCCGATTTCAATTTTCAGACACTGCACAGGAGGAATACCCATCTCTTTGGCAAGGTATCCCGATATTCTCCCAACCACCAAAGAATGCTGAACGCCATGTTGACTGAACCCATCAATAATAAACGCCAGCATACCGGCGATATCACGGAAGTTATGTAAAGAGATGAAGTCGTTATGAATGCGGGGGACTTCTTTAATATAATCGTCAAATGCGGTCGATTTTATTTTTAGCCAAAAGTGTTCGCTTTTTGCGACCCTTCGGAATGCGTTGATATATTCTGGTTGAAATAATTCACTTTCACCGCTGACAATGATTTTTATAATTTCTTCTTTTGCCGTGATGATATCGCCAGCACGATAGTGTGCGATTAAAACATCCAGACGATCCGCCAGATAGATGATATGGCTTTCTTTAGGCGTTTTTACGCCATTAACACACGCGCCTCGACCATTTTTCCAATGGGTATGATGATAGCGTACAATTGCATGTAATGGATTCAGTAAAGGAACACTGGCCAGTAGTTCAGCCCCCACAGCGGCGTGATTATTGAGTTCATTATCGTAATAGCTCATGGGCTGGAGGCGAGACTCTTCGTTCAGTCCTCCAATATCATGAAGCAGGGCTGCCAGCAGTGTTTTCCGACATTGCGCAGGCGTAAACTGCGACTCACATGCCAGAAGCCAGGCAATATACGCCGTTCTGACATGATGCAAGTTAAGTCGGGGGTTGATCATGTCTATTATTTTTGAAATGCAAGTCAGTGATTCTATTAAGTTTATATTCATGATATTGAAAATTTAACTTACGCTGTGCTTCGTTAAAGAAAACCACACAAATTAATTTCGCTTGCAACCATACTGCGGGAATGTGTGGTTACCAAAGAGTATTGTATTATTATTAAATTTATCGAGGTAAATTATCTTGTCATCAGACCCTTTGCCAAACAATAAATTCAGAGCGACACTGTCGTCAATATTGTCTGTACTATCGCGCAGGGTGCGGACGCTTGTGACTTGATATAAATGTGCGCTGGCATTAAACGGTTTATATTTTATCTTTAGCGTACGTGATATAAGTTGGTTTTTATTGTTATGAGAAAGTAAACCATCGATATTGATAAATATATTATCGTTCGACATGTTAAAAAAAATCAGACCTTCAGCATGGATAGTATCGTCATTGATGTTTTGTACAACAGAAAACTGCGACTCACATGAGAAAGTAGAGGGTCTGGTAAACGAAAAAATCCCCCCCGCCAGGGAGAGGCCGAGGCAGAGGAACAGGAAAAAGACGCGCTTAGACATTGGTTTTTTCTCTGTAATAAAAACTTTCGCAGTTGCCGTTATTACACTCAATCAGAAGCAAATGTATAATATTCCCCAGCGCTCCTTTTATCTGCTTTTTGTAAAGATACAATTCTTTAGGCTGTGAGCAGTCGAACGGTTGCGTTGTAAAATTAAAACTATTTTTGACATCCCATAGCGTCAGGGCGGGGGAGGTAAAGATAATGCATTGGTCGTCAACGATTTTATGTATATCCTCCCCGGAATCGACGTTATGAGGCCTAATTAACAAAAGGATTAATACAAAACCCAGCGTCATTATTCGGGCAATCCTTTCAAAAAAAGAAGGAGAAGGTGGGTTGCGGGTGGGATCGGGGACTTTTTCTTCCAGAAAAGGGGTTCGATACTCGCGATCGTTATGGATGACGACGTCATCCGCAATCTTGAAACCAATGCGCGGAACGGTAGTAATGATCTCTTTTTCTACGCCCAGGTCGCTCAGGTTTCTGCGTAACGTAGAGATATATTGATTTAGATTACTATTTGATGCTCTGGCACCGTATTGATCAAATACCGAATGGAAAATTTCACTCCTGGAAAGGATATCGCCGCGGTGGGTGAGTAATTCTGCTAACAGACGCGTAGAAGTCTGGGATAATTCAACGCAATCTCCGGTCAGCAGATTCAGGAGAGATGCATCCTCTGTATCAAAAGTGATAAATCCCTCAATATCGTACCTCATTTCCCTCTCCTCCCTAAGCCTTACTTTTCTCTCACATACCGACTGTTTTTGATAAAACAGTATGAAAGTCAGATAAAAATCCTGTTTTTACTTTCATCTAAAGCTAATGTTGCTGGTTGACTCAAGGGATTTCATACTGCTAACGCCTTCAAAAATCAGGAGTCGACAATGAAACTCTCACAGTGTTCATACAACCCGGGTGCTGTACATCCAGGCTACAACGCCCCTCACGACAATCTGCAGATGTTAGCGGCGGAAATGGGAATAAGTGGTCTGGAGACGATCAGAGGGCCGGAACAAATGTTGATTCTCAATTTATTGAAAGATCATAGCACGCGCGGTCTTTCCACCAGGGAGCTTGCCGATCTGTGCGGTATTTCAATTTATAAAGTTAGACACTTACTTCTTCCGCTGGAAAAATATGGCCAGGTTATACGGGATAAAATGCAAAAGCATCATCAGTGGTTTTTATCAAAGAAAGCGACATAAATTATGTTCGCATTCTAACAAGGGGTATTTTTATTTGCAACAATGGGGCGGAAGTCAAATAGATATGTCTAAAACATTTGAAAAATACTAATTATAATCTCGCAGGGTGGTAAGAAAATTCCCAATAAAATTTTTAATGTTCGGGTATTAAGGATAATGTTTTTATGTTTTTTGACTCAGAATAATATTGCTGCTTTTACGACTGAATGCCCCGCATTTCGTAAATGCGGCACGTGCAACTCTGCATCAGGGTTGCCGTGATGAGGAAGCACCGTCTGTTTGACCAAAGAAGGCATCTAAAGGGAAGTGAGCGAATGTTTTTTTCAGGGGCAGAAAAGCAAAAACCCAGCCATAGGCTGGGTTCTTTAAATAGTGGTGCCCGGACTCGGAATCGAACCAAGGACACGGGGATTTTCAATCCCCTGCTCTACCGACTGAGCTATCCGGGCAACGGAGCGCATTAAACCGCAAACCCGCCCGATCGTCAACACTATTTCGGGAAAAGCGATTCAACTGCTTAACTTTGCGGCAGTCTGTCGGTTTGTGCGTCGACGCAGAATGCTGGCTTAAGTCAGTGCCCCGCCCATACGGCACTGGGCGAAGCGCAGAATGTCCTCCGCCAGACGGTGAGCAGTATCCACATCCGCCTGACTACGGTTCACCAGCATGCGGCTCAGGCAACCTTCCAGCACCAGCTCCATCTGCTTCGCCACCATCGCCGGGTCATCCACTTCAAGCGTGGTCAGCAGTTCGTGGGTAAAATCATGCGCCGCACGTTTTTGCTGATCCGCCAGCTGATGGATGGGGTGGCCAGGATCGGGGAAGTACGTACAGGCGGCGATGAACAGACAGCCCGGATAGCGGTTGTTGCTGACGCATTCCGTCAGGGCGGTATAACGCGCCAGCAGCTTTTGCTCTGCCGTGAGCTCTTCATTCAGCATCAGCTGCCTGCGCCAGATATCCACCTGCTGGCTGAGGTAGCGCAGGGCGTCATAGAGCAGCGCCTCTTTATCGGGCCAGAAGCGGGTAAGCTCGTCCAGAGGGTAATCGATACGGTCGGCGACCATCTCAAGCGTGGTGCTGGCGATCCCTTGAATCTCAAGTAATTGCAGGGCTTGTCCCAGTACGTCTTCACGTTGCACGGTTTTCTCCTCCGTTATTCCCAACGGTTTGTCCCGTCTAAAGTGTTGTTTACGGTTGGCGATTGCGCAAATGCGCGCTGAACGCCGTCGCATCCATAAACCCGGTTACACGCTGCATCGGCTGCTCTTCGCCCTGCTCATTGAAGAACAGAATCGTTGGCAGCCCAAGAACGTTAAGTTGTTTTAGCAGCGCTTTGTCCTGCGCATTATTGGCTGTCACATTCGCCTGGAGCAGAACCGTGTCTTTCAGGGTACGTTGTACCTGCGGATCGCTAAAGGTGTATTTTTCAAACTCTTTACAGGCGACACACCAGTCGGCATAGAGATCGAGCATCACCGGTTTGCCTTTTGCTTGCATCAGGGCGGCGTTGAGTTCATCCACGTTATTAATCTGCGTGAAATTCAGGTGCGCCTGCGTCTCGCTAACGGGTGAGCCGAACGCCCAATCCTGTAGCGGACGCACGCTCACCAGCGCAGCGGCGAGCAGAAGAATTTGCACCAGGCGCATCCACGCTTTTTTTGCGCCCAGGCTGACGATAAATGCCCAGGCGAAGAAGGCCACGCCGAGCATTGCCCACAGGCGAATGCCCCAGACATCACCGATGATGCGCTCCAGCAGGAATACAGGCAGCGCCAGAATCACAAAGCCAAACGCGGTTTTTACCGTCTCCATCCACGGGCCACTCTTCGGCAGCAGACGGTTGCCGAACACCGTCACCAGAATCAGCGGCAGGCCCATGCCGAGTGCATAGAGGTACAACGTCCCGCCGCCGAGCCACATGTTGCCGCTCTGGGCGATATACAGCAGGATGGCGCTCAGCGGCGCGGTGGTGCAAGGGGAGCAGATCAGCCCTGCTATCGCGCCCATCGCAAACACCCCGCCTGCCGATCCGCCCTGCTGACGGTTACTCATCAGCGTTAAGCGGGTTTGCAGCGAGGAGGGCAGCTGCAGCGTGAACAGGCCAAACATCGACAGCGCCAGTAGGATAAACACCGCTGACAGGCCGATAAGCACGTAAGGATGCTGAAGCGCCGCCTGGAACTGTAATCCGGCAGCGGCGACGACGAGGCCGAGCGCGGTGTATGTCAGCGCCATACCCTGCACGTAGATGAAGGCCAGCAGCAGCGCACGTGCGGTGGAGAGGCGTTGTTTGCCGCCCAGTACGATGCCCGAAATAAGCGGGTACATTGGCAGGACGCACGGCGTAAAGGCAATGCCGATGCCGATCAGTAAGGCCCACAGCGCTGAGAACGGAAGGTCTGACGCGGCTTCGCCTTCACCCCTCACCCTGGCCCTCTCTCCTGAGGGGAGAGGGGGAATAGCGGCGGCAGCATTAACTTCGCTAAGGGGCACGACTTTCGTTTCCGGCGGATAGCAGAACCCGGCATCCGCACACCCTTGATAGGTGACGGTCAGCGTAGCACCCTTGTCGGCCTGATTCACCGTAACGGGCACGCTTAAGCGCTGGCGGTAGATTTCACTCTTACCGTAAAACTCGTCCTCGTGCCACTCGCCCGCGGGCATCTGCAGTGCGCCCACCTTAGCCTGGACAGGCGTAATGCTCACCTGCTTGCGGTAAAGGTAATAGCCCTCTTTCACCTGCCAGGTAAGATTGAGATCGTGCTGTTTTTGCTGAAAGTCGAAAACGAACGCCTGGTCGGCAGGAATAAAGTTCGAACGGCCGGGTGCGTCAAACAACCCGGCAAAAGCTGACGTGCTGCACAGCAGCAGGATCAGCGTAAGGAAGCGTTGAGCCATGAGAGATAGTCGTTATCGCCGTGGACCACTGGCAGCACCAGCAGTTCCGGAGTTTGGTAAGGATGATGAGATTTGAGGCAGTCGAGAAGCGCCTGCTGATTCGCCGGATTGGTTTTGAGCAACATCTGGACTTCGTACTCCTGCTCCAGCTTGCCTTCCCAGTAATAAAGGGAGGTGGCACCGGGGAGGAGCGTCACGCAGGCAGCCAGTTTTTCGGCCAGCACTTTGGCGGCGAGATCCTGGGCAGTGGCTTCATCAGGGGCGGTGCACAGTACGACAACAGCATTAGGCGTGTTCACAAGTCGACCTCCTCATCACGAAAGTCTTCACTATATCACGCAAGGCAGTTGGTCATTAATGAAACGGGCCGCAGAGCGGCCCGATTTTAACTATTTTTACAACGGCAATCCGTTTACAGCACAATGCCGCCGATGATAAAGCCGAGGATCACGCAAAGCGTAATGGCGACGACGCCCGGGATCAGGAACGCGTGGTTAAACACGTACTTACCGATACGCGTTGAACCGGTGTCATCCATTTCAACCGCCGCCAGCAGGGTTGGGTAGGTTGGCAGCACGAACAGCGCAGAAACCGCCGCGAAAGAGGCAATTGCCGTCAGCGGCGTCACACCCAGCATCAGTGCCGCAGGCATCAGCGCTTTCGTGGTGGCGGCCTGAGAGTAGAGCAGTGTCGCAGCAAAGAACAGCACGACCGCCAGCAGCCACGGGTAATTGTGCAGCAGGTCACCGGCTACGGTCTGGATGTCGCTGATGTGCGCTTTCACGAAGGTATCACCGAGCCAGGCTACGCCCAGTACGCACACGCAGGCGCTCATACCGGATTTGAAGGTGCTGGCGTTCAGCACTTCGCTGGTGTCAATTTTACAGGTGATGCTAATCAGCGTCGCGATGGTCAGCATGAATACCACAATCGCTTCGTTACGCGGCAGGACCGGGTTCTGGATCAGGCCCACGGTGTCGCTGATGGCGGTCGCATAGAACATCACGGCGACAATACCGATCAGGAACAGCAGCACGGAGCGTTTTGCGTGTGGCTTCAGCTCGAAGACCTGGCTGCCGCGAAGCTTCACTTCACCTTTCGCCAGGCGTTCCTGGTAAACCGGATCGTCTTTCAGCTCGGCACCAAGGAAGTTACACAGCACGGCGGTGATCATAACCGCAATCAGCGTCACCGGAATACAGATCGCCAGCAGCGTCAGGTAGCTCACGCCCATCGGCTCAAGGATACCGGCGAAGAAGACCACCGCAGCGGAAATCGGCGAGGCGGTAATCGCAATCTGGGACGCGACGACGGCAATAGAGAGCGGACGCGACGGGCGAATACCTTGTTCCTTCGCCACTTCAGTAATCACTGGCAGCGTAGAGAAGGCGGTGTGGCCCGTACCGGCGAGAATGGTCATAAACCAGGTCACCAGCGGGGCAAGGAAGGTAATATATTTTGGATGGCGGCGCAGCATACGCTCCGCCAGGCTCACCAGGTAGTCCATACCGCCTGCGACCTGCATGGCCGCGATAGCCGCAATAACTGCCATGATGATTTCGATAACGTCAAAAGGGATTGCGCCGGGTTTGATCTGAAAGATAAGGGTAAGAACGAGCACCCCGAGACCGCCGGCAAAACCGATGCCGATCCCCCCGAGTCGTGCGCCCAAATAAATCGCCAACAAGACGATGACGAGTTCTGCTCCAAACATAAGTGCCTTCCTTGTTTATTAACAAGTTGATATTGAAATGTTGTGTAATTGGTAATGCTTAAAAAGAAAAAAGGCACGTCACAAGTGACGTGCCTTTCGGAAGCTTAGCCTGAACTGTTACTGTTCGCTTTCATCGGTATATCGTTTCGCTTTATACGCCGGGTGCATCAGGTTCTGGGCCGAGAAGATATCGTCCAGCTCAGCTTCGGTCAACAGTCCCCGCTCAAGCACGACTTCACGCACGCTCTTACCGGTTTCGGCACAAATCTTACCGACGATATCGCCGTTGTGGTGGCCGATGAACGGGTTGAGGTAGGTGACGATCCCGATAGAGTTATAGACGTAACCTTCACACACTTCTTTATTGGCGGTGATGCCGTTGATGCATTTTTCCAGCAGGTTGTAGCAGGCGTTGGTCAGGATGTGAATGGATTCAAACATCGCCTGGCCAATCACTGGCTCCATCACGTTCAGCTGCAGCTGACCGGCTTCAGAGGCCATGGTCACGGTAGTGTCGTTACCGATGACTTTGAAGCAGACCTGATTGACCACTTCTGGCACAACCGGGTTAACTTTGGCTGGCATGATGGACGAACCCGCCTGCAGTTCTGGCAGGTTAATCTCGTTCAGACCCGCGCGCGGGCCGGAAGAGAGCAGGCGCAGGTCGTTACAGATTTTGGACAGTTTCACCGCCAGACGTTTCAGGGCGCTGTGAACCATGACGTATGCGCCGCAGTCGGACGTCGCTTCAATCAGGTCTTCCGCAGGGACAACGGCCAGGTTAGAGACTTCAGCCAGTTTCTGTACCGCCAACTGCTGATAGCCGTCTGGCGTGTTCAGGCGTGTACCGATGGCGGTTGCGCCCAGGTTCACTTCCAGCAGCAGCTCAGAGGTGCGCAGCAGGTTTTTGGTCTCTTCATTCAGCAGCACGTTAAACGCGTGGAATTCCTGACCGAGGGTCATAGGGACTGCGTCCTGCAACTGGGTACGACCCATTTTCAGGATATCCTGGAACTCAACCGCTTTACGCTGGAAGCCATCGCCCAGCTGGTTGATCGCGTCCACCAGTTTCACTACAGAGGCATAGACCGCGATGCGGAAGCCGGTTGGGTAAGCATCGTTGGTAGACTGACACTTGTTAACGTGGTCGTTCGGGTTGAGGTACTGGTATTCACCTTTCTGGTGGCCCATCAGCTCCAGGCCAATGTTTGCCAGCACTTCGTTAGTATTCATGTTGACGGAGGTGCCCGCGCCGCCCTGGTAGACGTCAACCGGGAACTGATCCATGCATTTGCCGTTGTTCAGCACTTCATCGCACGCGGCGATAATCGCATTTGCAGCGCTCTTAGGAATGGTTTGCAGCTCTTTGTTTGCCAGTGCTGCGGCTTTCTTCACCATCACCATGCCACGGACAAACTCAGGGATGTCGCTGATTTTGCTGTTGCTGATGTAGAAGTTTTCAATCGCTCTCAGAGTGTGAACACCGTAGTAGGCATCCGCTGGAACTTCCCTGGTACCCAACAAGTCTTCTTCGATACGAATGTTGTTTAACATGTGAACCTTCTTTTCAAGCTGCCGATGGATTGTACTAAACACACAGTATATATGTGGTTTTGAATATTTTCTGACCGACGATTATTCCCTCAATCGGCCTGATGTTCGAGATCATATGCTGATGATAGCGAATTGCCGTAAGCTGGATCACTTATTATCGACCCGATTCCATGATAATTATTAATCTGTGAAATGTGTCACCGCTTTAATATTTCCGAAAAAAATATCCGTGCAAACCGATTGAATTTTGGCTAACCGTCGCCATCTCTAAAAAACGCGTTTTGCGAACACATTCAGACAGGGGCCAGATGGCACCTGCCCTACAGGAGATGCCAGTGCGCTGGATACCGTTTATTGCTTTCTTTCTCTATGTTTACATTGAGATTTCGATTTTCATTCAGGTTGCCCATGTGCTGGGCGTGCTGCTGACGTTGATTCTGGTGATCTTCACCTCCGTCATCGGCATGTCGCTGGTGCGTAATCAGGGTTTCAAAAATTTCCTGTTAATGCAGCAGAAGATGGCCGCGGGTGAAAGCCCGGCAGCCGAGATGATCAAAAGCGTGTCGCTGATTATTGCGGGCCTGCTGCTGATCCTGCCGGGGTTCTTCACCGATTTCCTCGGCCTGTTGCTGCTGTTACCGCCGGTGCAGAAGCACCTGACCATGAAGCTGCTGCCGCATCTGCGTTTCAGCCGCATGCCGGGTGGCGGGTTCAGCACCGGGCCGGGTGATACGTTTGAAGGGGAGTACCAGCGTAAGGACGACCAGCGCGACCGGTTAGATCATAAAGACGAACGGTGATTTTTTTGCCCGGTGGCGCTTCGCTTACCGGGCCTACGGATTCTGCTGTTTCGGTAAAAACAGCCACAGCCCTGCCAGAATGACAATAGCGTACAGACTCTTCCATCCCACCATCGCCAGCAGCAGCAGGCAAAGCACACCCCCAACGACCGCCAGGGCTTTATAGCGACCTTTCAGCAGACGGCAACCCGCGAGCATACACAGCAGGTAGATCATGATGAAAATGCCGTTGGCGTAAACGATCAGCGCGTCCAGATTGATATCCAGCGCGTAAATACACAGCGAACTCAGGACGCAGCAGCCCAGCACGGCATTCAGGGCATTCAGCGGAAGCTGGCGTTTAGACAGGCGCGCGAGGCGATTCTCAGGTTTGTCGAGCGCCTGCGACCACACCAGCCGGGCAAAGCTCTGGATATAAATATTCAGGCTGGCAAAACAGGCCAGATAGCCGATGACGCAGGCGATCCACAGCGCTTTCACACCGAACAATTCAACCACAATGCCCGGCAGCGATGCAGCGGCAGCGAGATCCGCACCGAACGCGTTGAAGTGTAATACCAGCACGGTACACGCCCAATAGACCGTACCCGCCAGCAGCAGGCCAATCATCAGCGCGCGGGGAAAATCACGTTCAGGCTGCTTAAATTCCGACGCCAGATGGGCAAAGGCTTCCAGGCCCACAAAACACCAGAACATGACGGAGAGGGCGGCGAAAAGCTGTGAATGGTCGACGTCTGTTACCGCGGGAAAGGGAATTTCCTTTATGGTGATATCGCCCGCCCACCAGATAGCGGCAACGAGCGCAACAATCAGCACCGCAACCAGCGTCTGCAGATTGGCGCTGGAGCTGGCGCCGTGCGAGCCCACCCACCAGACGATCGCCAGTGTGCCCAGTTCGGCCAGCAACAACTGCGCGTTATGCCAGCCAAACAGCGCCTGACCAAAGCCGGTCGCAATATGCAACGCCGCAGGAAGACCAACCGGAATGACGGAGAGAAACAGCCAGCCGGTGACGCGCTCAAGGCGCGGACCAAACGCTATGCCGACAAAATGCGCCACGCCGCCCGCGCTGGGAAAATGCCGCCCGAGGATGGCGAAGACAATTGCCACCGGGAAAACCAGCACAATCAACACCGGCCACGCCCACAGGCTGTTATTCCCCGCGACCAGCGCGGCCAGGGCGGGTACGGCAAACACGCCCGTGCCTAACAAGGAGGTGGAGAGTAAGCCAACGCCCTGTGCCAGCCCCAACTCCTGCTTGAGTCCACTCATTTCCATCGTCCTGCCACCATCAAAAGAGAGGCGATGGTAACACTTTCGCAAATTTTTTTTCGATTCCCCCTTGAAGGGGGAAAAAGCTATCCCCATCTCTCAGGGCACTAGCCGGAAAACCGCGTGCGGCCCGGCGTCATCCATAACTGATAATGACTTTCTCAAAGGAGAGCTATCAATGAGTATTCGTCCGTTACATGATCGTGTGATCGTCAAACGTAAAGAAGTTGAAACCAAGTCTGCTGGCGGCATCGTTCTGACCGGTTCTGCGGCAGCCAAATCAACGCGTGGCGAAATCATCGCTGTCGGTAAGGGCCGCATCCTGGAAAACGGAACTGTGCAGCCGCTGGACGTTAAAGTTGGTGACATCGTCATTTTCAACGATGGCTACGGCGTGAAATCCGAGAAGATCGACAATGAAGAAGTGTTGATCATGTCCGAGAGCGACATTCTGGCAATTGTTGAAGCGTAATTTACGCACGAAACTGTACGAATTTGAGGAAATAAGAACATGGCAGCTAAAGACGTAAAATTCGGTAACGACGCTCGTGTAAAAATGCTCCGCGGCGTAAACGTACTGGCAGACGCAGTGAAAGTGACCCTGGGTCCGAAAGGTCGTAACGTAGTGCTGGACAAATCCTTCGGCGCGCCAACCATCACCAAAGATGGTGTTTCTGTTGCACGTGAAATCGAGCTGGAAGACAAGTTCGAAAACATGGGCGCGCAGATGGTGAAAGAAGTGGCCTCTAAAGCGAACGACGCTGCAGGCGACGGTACCACCACCGCGACCGTACTGGCGCAGGCTATCATCACTGAAGGTCTGAAAGCCGTTGCTGCGGGCATGAACCCAATGGATCTGAAACGTGGTATCGACAAAGCTGTCGCATCCGCTGTTGAAGAACTGAAAGCGCTGTCCGTACCGTGCTCTGACTCTAAAGCGATTGCTCAGGTTGGTACCATCTCCGCTAACTCCGACGAAACCGTAGGTAAACTGATCGCAGAAGCGATGGATAAAGTCGGTAAAGAAGGCGTGATCACCGTTGAAGACGGTACCGGTCTGGAAGACGAACTGGACGTGGTTGAAGGTATGCAGTTCGACCGCGGTTACCTGTCCCCATACTTCATCAACAAGCCAGAGACTGGCGCTGTTGAGCTGGAAAGCCCGTTCATCCTGCTGGCTGACAAGAAAATCTCCAACATCCGCGAAATGCTACCAGTGCTGGAAGCCGTTGCGAAAGCAGGCAAGCCGCTGGTTATCATCGCTGAAGACGTTGAAGGCGAAGCACTGGCGACCCTGGTGGTTAACACCATGCGCGGCATCGTGAAAGTGGCTGCGGTTAAAGCACCTGGCTTCGGCGATCGTCGTAAAGCAATGCTGCAGGATATCGCTACCCTGACTGGCGGTACCGTAATCTCTGAAGAGATCGGTATGGAGCTGGAAAAAGCGACCCTGGAAGACCTCGGCCAGGCGAAACGCGTTGTGATCAACAAAGACACCACCACCATCATCGATGGCGTGGGTGAAGAAGCCGCTATTCAGGGCCGCGTTGGTCAGATCCGTAAGCAGATCGAAGAAGCGACTTCTGACTACGACCGTGAAAAACTGCAGGAGCGCGTAGCGAAACTGGCTGGCGGCGTTGCGGTAATTAAAGTCGGTGCGGCGACCGAAGTTGAAATGAAAGAGAAAAAAGCACGCGTTGACGATGCCCTGCACGCGACCCGTGCTGCGGTAGAAGAAGGCGTGGTTGCTGGTGGTGGTGTCGCACTGGTGCGTGTTGCCGCTAAGCTGGCAGGCCTGACTGCTCAGAACGAAGATCAGAACGTGGGTATCAAAGTTGCGCTGCGCGCGATGGAAGCGCCACTGCGTCAGATCGTGTCCAACGCCGGTGAAGAGCCATCCGTTGTAACCAACAACGTGAAAGCGGGCGAAGGTAACTACGGTTACAACGCGGCAACTGAAGAATATGGCAACATGATCGACTTCGGTATCCTGGACCCAACAAAAGTAACCCGTTCTGCTCTGCAGTATGCGGCTTCTGTTGCTGGCCTGATGATCACCACCGAGTGCATGGTGACCGACCTGCCAAAAGGCGACGCGCCTGACTTAGGTGCTGCTGGTATGGGCGGCATGGGCGGTATGGGCGGCATGATGTAATCGTGCGCTTTACCGCTTAGAATGTGAAAAACCCCCGGGCAGAAATGCTCGGGGGTTTTTCTTTTGGTCATCTTTTAGGTATAAGGTTTACACACGGACAACTACTGTCCAGCTTATTGAAAACGAGGAATAACATGCGCGTAAAAGTCTGTGCAGGGATTGTAGGGGCAGCATTGCTGCTGGCGGGTTGTAGCTCCAGCAATGAGCTGTCGGCAGCGGGCCAGGGCGTTCGCTTTGTGGAAAATAAGCCGGGTAGTGAATGCCAGCTGTTAGGCACGGCAACCGGTGAGCAAAGTAACTGGATGTCAGGTCAGCATGGCGAAGAAGGTGGCTCTATGCGCGGTGCGGCGAATGCCCTGCGTAACCAGGCTGCGGCAATGGGCGGTAACGTGATTTACGGCGTGAGCAGCCCAACGCAGGGGATGCTGTCCAGCTTCGTGCCGACCGCCAGCCAGATGAATGGCCAGGTCTACAAGTGCCCGAACTGATTGCCTTTTCCCTCTCCCTGTGGGAGAGGGTTAGGGTGAGGGGAAACTAGCACTGCCGCAGCTGCAAATCCAGCGGCGTCTTGCTCGGTTCACCGCCAATCTCACGCGCCAGCTTCGGCACCATATAGCCTGAAACCAGCGTTAACAGTTCGCGCATAATCTGCCGGGCTTCTTCATCCGTCACCATGAAATGCGCTGCGCCCTGAACGCGATCCAGCACGTGCAGGTAATAGGGCATCACGCCCGCATCAAACAACGCATTGCTCAAATCTGCCAGCACGCGGGCGCTATCGTTTACGCCGCGCAGCAGCACGCTCTGGTTCAGCAGCGTCACGCCCGCTTTACGCAGACGCGCCATCCCCGCCCGAAATGCATCGTCAATTTCGTTCGCGTGGTTGATATGGTTTACCAGCAGCACCTGTAAACGAGACTGCTCAATGCGTGAGACCAGCCCATCGGTGATCCGCGCCGGAATAACAATCGGCAAACGGCTATGAATGCGCAGACGCTTGATGTGCGGGATGGCTTCCAGCTGCGTCAGCAGCCAGTCCAGCTCGTGATCTTTCGCCATCAGCGGGTCGCCGCCGGAAAAAATAATCTCATCAAGCTCGGGATGGGCGGCGATATAGTCCAGTGCGACCTGCCAGTTGCGTTTATTGCCCTGATTGTCGGCATAGGGGAAGTGCCGACGGAAGCAATAACGACAATTTACCGCACAGCCGCCTTTTACCAGCAGCAGCGCGCGGTTGAGGTACTTGTGCAGTAAACCCGGCACCACGCTGTTCTGCTCTTCCAGCGGATCGGTGCTGTAACCCGGGGCGGTGACAAACTCATCCTGCGAAGTAAGCGTTTGTTTTAATAGCGGATCGTCGGGGTTACCTTTCTCCATACGCGCCACAAACGCACGGGGAACGCGCAGGGCAAAAAGGCGCTTTGCCTCGCGGCCTGCAAGCAACTCTTCGTGTTGATCGAGGTCTAAAAGACGCAGCAATTCATCAGGACTGGTGATTACATCGGCAAGTTGCGATAACCAATCTTCTCTGGACGGGGTGTTTAGGGTTACAATATGCGCCATTTTGTGGCTTAGCTACCAGTTAACAAATTTAGAGGGCCTTATGGCAACGTACTATAGCAACGATTTTCGTGCTGGTCTTAAAATCATGATGGACGGCGAACCGTACGCGGTTGAAGCCAGCGAATTCGTTAAACCAGGTAAAGGCCAGGCATTCGCACGCGTTAAGCTGCGCCGCCTGCTGACCGGCACCCGTGTTGAGAAAACCTTCAAGTCTACTGACTCCGCTGAAGGCGCTGATGTTGTTGATATGAACCTGACCTATCTGTACAACGACGGTGAGTTCTATCATTTCATGAACAACTCTACTTTCGAACAGCTGTCTGCTGATGAGAAAGCAGTAGGCGACAGCGCTAAATGGCTGCTGGATCAGGCTGAGTGCATCGTGACCCTGTGGAACGGCCAGCCTATCGCTGTGACCCCACCAAACTTCGTAGAACTGGAAATCGTTGAAACCGATCCAGGTCTGAAAGGTGACACCGCAGGTACCGGCGGTAAGCCAGCTAAACTGTCTACCGGCGCAGTGGTTAAAGTGCCACTGTTCGTCCAGACTGGCGAAGTGATCAAAGTGGATACCCGCTCCGGCGAATACGTGTCCCGCGTGAAGTAATTTACGTCATGATTGAAGGCGCAGCGCCCGCTGCGCCTGATTTTTGCAGGCAGGGATGATGAAACGTACCGTTAAAATTCTGCTTCTGTTAGCGCTGACCAGCGCAATCCTTTCTGGATGCAACACCGCGCGCGGCGTGGGTGAAGACATCAAAGATCTTGGCCACGTCATTTCTAATGCAGCCAGCTAATTTCGTCTAATTTTCTTAAAAATGCTTCCTGTGCCGTCAAATGACGGGATCTTGTCTATCCTTAAGTTGCTATACACAAAACAACTTTGGCTATAAAAGGAAGATATTATGGTTAAGAAAACAATTGCAGCGATCTTTTCTGTTCTGGTGCTCTCTTCTGTACTGACTGCATGTAATACCACCCGCGGTGTAGGGGAAGATATCTCCGATGGTGGCAATGCTATTTCTGGTGCAGCCACTAAAGCTCAGAACTAATGACGCACTGACGGTACGGCGCACCACTCTTACCGTACCGTCAATTCTCTGCTTCCTGCAGGGATAAAAACGGGGAATAGCGCGTGTCCATATGCAGCTTCATCCTGATATTCCGCTTGTAGGTATAAACCGTTTTTCCGTTAATACTTAAATGGCTGGCAATCTTCTGGTTGCTCGCGCCGTCCATCCACAGCGTTAGCACTTTCTCCTCCTGACGAGTCAGCAGCGGGGCGGCAATCTGCGGCATTTCAACGCTTGCGCATGACGTCAGCGCGTCATTAATCACCATCGCCACTTCTTCTAAATCGGCATTTTTCAACAGCGAAGCCCATACCGGGAATTGTGTCAGGTAGTTTGTCATGTCTTGTTCTTCGCCCGACTGGAGTAAAATAAAGGGCTGCGTTTCGCTGGCAATCATCAGGGAAGAGAGTTGCTGAAAATGATGAAAATCGTGTCGAAAACCGTGTAAGTCAGCGATAACCAGCGTCGGTTTCCACTGCAGGATATGCTCTCTGGCGAGGAAGAGGTTATTCAACCCGGTCACGACGAAGTGACCCGGAAAAAGACCAGAATGATTGAGCCATGCTTCAAAACCCGTACGGGTGAAGTGGCAACGGTCAATCAAAAGAATTTTGAACATAGTGGATTCGCAGTCGGCTAGTGGTTTGGCTTCCTGCCATCAGAAAGCACATCATCATAGAGAAGTCGGATGAGTGATAAATGCCTGAACTGCGCGCCATACTGCGGCTATTTCTTGCCTTAACATATTCAGCACAAAGGGATTGAAAAAAAAGCGCACTCTATCCACAATATTGAGCGTAATCTCTGCCTTTCGGGACGACCCGTAAGCGCTTCTTTCACCGGGGACGGCCCCAACTTGTGCTTAAGTTAAGGAGCCTGAAATGTCCTGGATTATTCTTTTCATTGCCGGTTTGCTCGAAGTGGTTTGGGCAATTGGTCTGAAATATACCCACGGTTTTACCCGCCTGACGCCCAGCGTCATTACCGTTACCGCAATGATTGTCAGTATTGTCATGCTGTCATGGGCAATGCGTACCCTGCCTGTTGGGACGGCTTATGCGGTCTGGACTGGAATTGGAGCGGTAGGCGCGGCCATCACCGGCATTCTGTTGCTGGGAGAGTCAGCGAGTCTGGCGCGTATTGCCAGCCTCGCCCTGATTGTTGCCGGAATCGTTGGCCTGAAGCTCAGCACGCCTTAACGCGGCTGTTCAACCCAAATTAATTTCGCTACATCAAACCCTTGCCGGGTCGCCACGTCCAGCATCTGATGTTTCATTTCAGGTGAAATGGTCGGGGTGCGGGAGAGTATCCACAGGTAGTCGCGATCCGGCCCGCACACTAACGCGTGACGATATTCTCTGTCGAGTGCAATCACGTTATATCCACCGTAAAACGGGCCGATGAAAGAGACTTTCAACGCGGCACGGCTCGCGTCGCCGGTGAAGTACGCCTTGCCAACCGACTGTTGCCACATCGCCCGGTCCGGGTTGTAACCACGGTTAACGACCTGAATACCGCCGTCATCCATTGAACTGTAATGGGCTGTGACTTTTTCTAAACCGCGCTCGAACCGATGATCCATTCGGGCGATTTCATACCAGGTTCCAAGGAAGCGTTGTGAATCGAAAGGCGTGACGACGGTGACGCCGGGTGGCGGGGTAGGGGAACTGCAGGCAACGACTAAAAACGCGGCTGTCACTGCGGCGATAACAGGCAGAATGCGCATAGGTGTTTCCTTACTGTTTTCTGTTAAGTGTAGATGACAGCAAGGAAAATGTGGCTTTTATGCGGCGTCATACCGTGGATTTTGTAGGCCGGGTAAGGCGAAGCCGCCACCCGGCAATGTTTTACTGCAGCGCGTCGAGGATACGGTATGCCGCCTCAACGCGTGCCGGGTTCGGATAGCTCTTGTTCGCCAGCATCACGATGCCAAGCTGCTTCTCCGGGATAAAAGCCACATAGCTGCCGAATCCGCCGGTGGAGCCGGTTTTGTGCACCCATGAGGCTTTTACCGGAGGCGCCGAAGGATTCACTTCTCTCGCGGGCAGTGGTGCCAGCGCGACCTTATTGTCGCTACCTTCAACCACGGTTTTGGCATCGACCGGCCAGTTAAGCATTTCCCAGCCTAATCCCTGATACATGGCCCCCACGCGCCAGTAGCGCGACTGCGCCAGCGTAATGCCTTGCTTCAGCGATGCATCCTGAACGTTATCCGGAGCCATATTGGCCACCACCCAGCTCGCCATATCCTGCACGTTGGTTTTCACGCCGTAGGCTTCGGCGTCCAGCAACCCCGGTGACACGTGGACCGCTTTACCGTCACGGTATCCCCAGGCGTAATGTGCCTCTTCTGCTTTCGGAACGTTAATCCACGTATGGTCGAGCCCGAGCGGTTTAAAGACCCGCTTCGTCATGGCCTGTTCAAAGCCCATGCCGGAAGGTTTAACCGCCAGTGCGCCAAACAGACCGATGCTGGCGTTCGCATACAATCGCGTGGTGCCAGGTTTCCACTGCGGCTGCCATGTCTGGTAAAAGCGCAGCAGAGAGGCGTTATCAGTGACCTCATCCGGTACCTGCAGCGGCAGACCGCCTGCGGTATAGGTTGCCAGGTCCAGCATGCGAATTCCCTGCCACTGCTTGCCCGTCAGCTCAGGCCAGTACTTTGTCACCGGATCGCCCAGCGATATCTCACCGCGGGCAACAGCATCGCCACCCAGTACGCCGGTGAAAGTTTTACTGATAGAACCCAGTTCGAACAGGGTTTGTGGGGTAACTGGTTTGTTCGCTGCAACATCGGCTTTACCAAAAGTAAAATAGTGCGGCTGGCCCTGGTAGATCACGGCAACCGCCATGCCCGGAATGGACTGCGCTTTCATCAGGGGGGTAATGCTTTTTTCCACCACGTCAGCCAGCTGTTTTTCTGTCATCGACGCAGCAATGCTGGAACATGACACGCCGAGCAGCAGGGCGCAGCAAAGGGATTTTTTGATCATCAGTTATCTTCCATAATCGCGGTTCAGGGGAGTGTCCGGGCCCATCAGACGAGCGTAGTCTGTGGGATTTGACTGTGGCTGACAAACGGTTAAATTTAGCATTAGCTGTTAATTTTTCTAACGGAACGACAGATGACGCGAAGCTATCTTCCTCTTAACTCGCTTCGTGCTTTCGAAGCGGCCGCCAGGCATCTTAGTTTTACGCATGCCGCCATTGAGCTCAATGTGACCCATTCTGCCATTAGCCAACACGTGAAGGCGCTGGAGCAGCACCTGCACTGCCAGCTGTTCGTTCGCGTTTCCCGTGGGCTGACGTTGACCACGGAAGGCGAGAATTTACTGCCGGTGCTGAACGATTCGTTCGATCGTATCGCCGGTCTGCTCGATCGCTTTACTCACCATCTTGCCATGGAGAAGCTGAAGATCGGCGTGGTGGGTACCTTTGCGACAGGGTTGCTCTTTCCGCAGCTGGAGGATTTTCGTCGCTGCTATCCGCACATTGATCTGCAGCTTTCCACGCATAACAACCGTGTCGATCCTGCCGCCGAAGGACTGGATTACACCATCCGCTTTGGTGGAGGCGCGTGGCATGGTACCGAGGCGCAGTTTCTTTGCCCTGCGCCGCTGGCTCCGCTTTGCACGCCGGATATCGCCTCTGTGCTAAAAAACCCGGCAGATATCCTGAAATTTACCCTGCTGCGCTCTTACCGACGCGACGAATGGGCTGCCTGGATGCAGGCGGCGGGTGAGCATCCTCCTTCACCGACGCACCGGGTGATGGTGTTTGATTCGTCTGTGACCATGCTTGAGGCGGCTCAGGCGGGCGTGGGAATTGCCATCGCGCCTGTTGATATGTTTAGCCATTTGCTGAACAGCGAGCGTATCGTGCAGCCGTTTGCGACGCAGATTGACCTGGGCAGTTACTGGCTGACGCGACTCCAGTCGCGCGCAGAAACCCCCGCAATGCGTGAGTTTGCGCAGTGGCTGGTGGGAAAAATGCAGAAATAACAGGCCCGCCGGATGGCGGGCCTGAAGCGTCAGATGGTGACTACCGCAATCAGCGTCACCACGGTCAGGATGGTTGCCAGACCGTAGAACACCCATTTACCGCTCGGTACATGGATTTTCAAGTCATGCATCGCATGGTGAATGCGGTGCAGGCCACACCACAGCGGTAGAACGATCATCAGGAAGAGGAACACGCGACCGATAAAGCTGCTCGCAAAGGCCAGTACGCGCTCGTAGCTCAGTGCATCGCCCGGGAACAGCCCCAGCGGCAGCATAATGCCGACCAGCAGGATAATGACCGGCGCGATGATGGCGCTCCACATGCCGCCTGCACCGAACAGGCCCCAGAAGACCGGCTCGTCAGAACGTTTTGGATTTGGATTGATCACAGTAGTCTCCTTACCAGAACAGTGCGACAAACAGAATGACCACAGTGACCAGAATCGTCACTGCCCAGAGCCCTTTAATCACCGGCTCTGGCCCCATTTTTTCGCCTTTAACGATGATGTTCGCCGCTTTTGGCGCCAGTTCAAACCAGGTTTTGGTATGAAGCAGCGCGGCCGCGAGCACGATCAGGTTCAGCACAACGATGATCGGGTTTTGCAGGAAACCGACAAAGCTGGCCCAGGTTTCCGGGCCGTGTTTGAGGGCGAAAACCCCGTACATCAGCTCAAGGCTGAACCAGACCGCAGGTACCGCCGTGCCTTCACGCAGCATATAGAAGCGATAAAACGGCAGGTTTTTCCACCAGGTGGACGGCATTGGCCGCACATAGGCTTTGCGTTTAGTCGTCATCATGCACTCCTTAGCGTGGTTTCAGGGTAGCGATAAGAAAGTCTTTCGAGCTTTCCACTTTACCCTGCTGAATAGCGGCGGCCGGGTCGACGTGCTTCGGACAGACTTCGGAGCAGTAGCCGACAAAGGTACAGCTCCAGACGCCGTTCTGGCTGTTTAGCTGCGCCATACGTTCTTTTTTACCGTGGTCGCGGCTGTCCTCGTTATAGCGGTGCGCCAGGGTAATGGCGGCCGGGCCAATGAACTCCTTGTTCAGGCCAAACTGTGGACAGGCGGCGTAGCACAGACCGCAGTTGATGCAGCCGGAGAACTGATGGTACTTCGCCATCTGGGCTGGCGTCTGGGTGTTTGGCCCCTGTTCGGGCGTGCGCGGGTTGCCAATGATATACGGCTTAATGGCTTCCAGGCTTTCGATAAAGTGGGTCATATCGACCACCAGATCGCGCTCAATCGGGAAGTTGCCCAGGGCTTCAACCTTGATGCCTTTGGTGTACTCGCGCAGGAAGGTTTTACAGGCCAGCTTCGGTACCTTGTTAACCATCATGCCGCAGGAGCCGCAGATCGCCATGCGGCAGGACCAGCGATAGCTCAGGTCTGGGGCCAGGTTGTCTTTGATATAGCCGAGCGCATCCAGCAGGGAGGTTTGCTCGTCATAAGGAACTTCATAGAAAGCGCTGTGCGGTGCGGCGTCCACTTCCGGGTTGTAGCGCACCACTTCAACTTTCAGTTTTTGCATCTCAGCCATTCGCCTTCTCCTTCTTCTCGGCGTCTTCTGCTTCTGCACCGTAAACGCGCTTCGCCGGTGGCAGCGTGGTGATTTTCACGTCGCTGTAGTCCAGACGGGTAGTGCCATCCGCATCGCGCCAGGCGAGGGTATGTTTCAGGAAGTTGACGTCATCACGTTCGGTACAGCCTTCATCAAGGCGCTGGTGCGCGCCGCGCGATTCTTTACGCGCCAGTGCGGAGTGCGCCATACATTCCGCGACGTTCAGACCGTGGCCCAGCTCGATGGTGTAGAGCAGGTCGGTATTGAACACGCTGGAGGTATCGGTGATGCGCACGCGCTTGAAGCGTTCCTGCAGCTCTGCCAGCTTGTCGACGGTTTTCTGCATCAGCTCTGGCGTACGGTAGATACCGCAGCCTTCTTCCATCGACAGGCCCATTTCATCGCGGATCTTAGACCAGTTCTCGTTACCTTCCTGATTCACCAGATCTTTCAGCCGTTTTTCAACGTCTGCGACCTGAGCGTCCAGCGCGGCACCGTTGGCTTCACCTGCAGTAGCCGCCCGCTCCATCGCGCGTTCGCCTGCCATGCGGCCAAAGACGACCAGCTCTGCCAGCGAGTTAGAGCCCAGACGGTTCGCACCGTGCAGGCCCACGGAGGAACACTCGCCCACGGCGAACAGTCCTTTGATGCGGGTTTCGCACTGCTGATCGGTTTCGATACCGCCCATGGTGTAGTGCGCGGTTGGACGCACCGGAATCGGTTCTTTCACCGGGTCAACGCCCACGTAGGCTTTTGCCAGCTCGCAGATGAACGGCAGACGCTCCAGCAGTTTCTTCTCGCCGAGGTGGCGCAGGTCGAGATAGACCACATCGCCGCGCGGCGTGGAGATGGTGTTGCCTTTGCGCCACTCGTGCCAGAAGGCCTGAGACACTTTGTCGCGCGGGCCGAGTTCCATGTATTTGTTCTTCGGCTCGCCGAGCGGGGTTTCCGGGCCCATGCCGTAATCCTGCAGATAGCGGTAGCCGTTTTTGTTGACCAGAATACCGCCTTCACCGCGGCAGCCTTCCGTCATCAGAATGCCGGAGCCCGGCAGACCGGTTGGGTGATACTGCACGAACTCCATATCGCGCAGCGGCACGCCGTGGCTGAGCGCCATGCCCATCCCGTCGCCGGTGACGATGCCGCCGTTGGTGTTGTAGCGATAAACGCGACCCGCACCGCCTGTTGCCATTACCACGGCTTTCGCGCGGATCTGGACAAGCGTGCCTTCCATCATGTTCATCGCCACCAGGCCGCGCGCCTCACCGTCATCGACCAGAATGTCGAGAACGAAATGTTCATCAAAGCGTTGAATTTGCGGGAACTGAAGGGAGGTCTGGAACAGGGTGTGCAGCATATGGAAGCCGGTCTTATCAGCGGCGAACCAGGTGCGTTCAATCTTCATTCCGCCGAAGCGGCGAACGTTGACGCTGCCGTCCGGACGGCGACTCCACGGACATCCCCACTGCTCAAGCTGGGTCATTTCCGTAGGACAGTGGTGCACGAAGTAGTCAACGACATCCTGCTCGCAAAGCCAGTCGCCCCCTGCAACCGTGTCGTGGAAATGGTATTCGAAGCTGTCATGATCCTGCGCAACAGCGGCGGATCCTCCTTCTGCAGCAACCGTGTGGCTACGCATAGGATAGACTTTTGAAATCAGTGCGATTTTAGCGTTGGGATTAGCTTGTGCTGCAGCAATTGCAGCGCGTAATCCCGCTCCGCCAGCGCCTATTACGGCAAGATCGGCTTGAAAAGTTTGCACGACATTCCTCCAGATTTTTGTTTTTCCGCAACGCGTTGAACTAAAGGTAGCTCACCTGTCCGAACGGGAAATTGCGAAAGCGATTCCACTGCTCCTTTATGGGTAAAACAGTATAACCGTATGGATGTGAGGGAAATTTGACGTGTTCGATTTTTTTGCTGTTCAGTGCGGTGATTTATCATCGTTATTGATGAATTCCGTTACGTTATTTTTCTTCGTTATGAAAAAGGCGCTTTTACCGCGCAAAATTTGTCTCTGCCCCGGCTTACGAGTAGACTTCGTGCCCTTGTCTGAAATCGGAGAATTACTCATGAGCGAAACGGCCACCTGGCAGCCGAGCGCATCCATCCCAAACCTGTTAAAACGCGCAGCAGTAATGGCGGAGATCCGCCGCTTCTTTGCTGACCGCGGCGTCCTGGAGGTGGAAACTCCGTGCATGAGTCAGGCAACGGTAACGGATATTCATCTGGTCCCGTTTGAAACCCGTTTTGTTGGCCCAGGCCATTCTCAGGGTATGAATCTGTATCTGATGACCAGCCCGGAATACCACATGAAGCGCCTGCTGGCGGCGGGATGTGGTCCGGTGTATCAGCTGTGCCGCAGCTTCCGTAATGAAGAGATGGGTCGTCACCACAACCCGGAATTCACCATGCTGGAGTGGTATCGCCCGCATTATGATATGTATCGCCTGATGAATGAGGTGGACGATCTGCTGCAGCAGGTTCTGGACTGTTCAGAAGCGGAGACGCTCTCCTATCAGCAGGCGTTCCAGCGTTGTCTGGAAATCGATCCTCTTTCAGTGGATAAAGCCCAGCTGCGTGAAGTGGCGGCAAAACTGGATCTGAGCAATGTGGCGGATACTGAGGAAGATCGCGATACGCTGCTGCAACTGCTTTTCACCTTTGGCGTGGAACCGCAGATTGGCAAGGATCGTCCGACGTTTGTTTATCATTTCCCCGCAAGCCAGGCTTCGCTGGCGCAGATCAGCACCGAAGACCACCGCGTGGCGGAGCGTTTTGAGGTTTATTATAAAGGTATTGAGCTGGCGAACGGTTTCCACGAGCTGACTGACGCGCGCGAACAGCAGCAGCGTTTTGAGCAGGATAACCGCAAGCGTGCAGCGCGCGGTCTGCCGCAGCAGCCGATTGATACCAACCTGCTGGAGGCGTTAAAAGCTGGCCTGCCGGATTGTTCTGGTGTGGCGCTGGGCGTTGACCGTCTGGTGATGCTGGCGCTGGGCGCAGAGCAGCTTGGCGATGTGATTGCCTTTACGGTCGATCGCGCCTGATAAAGTGCCGGGTGGCGCTGCGCTTACCCGGCCTGGCATTCCTGTCAATTAACCTTTCCATTTCCGCACGGCAACATTAAAAACTGCCAATTTCTCTATACACGGGTCTTTTTCTTAGTTTGCCTCGCATAGCCACAATTTTTGTCTGGTCATCTGCTACCATCCGCGCAGCTTAATTCTCCTTCGGATGGTTATATGTCTCACTCACTCAAAAAGATGACCCTCACCGGGCTCATCCTGATGATATTTACCTCGGTCTTTGGTTTTGCCAACAGTCCGTCGGCCTTCTACCTGATGGGTTACAGCGCGACGCCGTTTTATATCGTCTCTGCGCTATTCTTCTTCATTCCCTTTGCGCTGATGATGGCGGAAATGGGATCGGCCTATCGCAAAGAAGAGGGCGGGATCTATTCGTGGATGAACAACAGCGTTGGCCCGCGCTATGCGTTTATCGGCACGTTTATGTGGTTCTCCTCTTACGTCGTCTGGATGGTCAGTACGGCCGCGAAAGTGTGGGTTCCGTTCTCGACGTTTGTGTTCGGTGCTGATAAAACCCAGGTCTGGTCGCTGGCGGGCCTCAGCTCTACGCAGGTGGTGGGTATTCTGGCGGTCTGCTGGATGGTTGTTGTAACGCTGGTGGCGTCTAAAGGCATCAACAAAATAGCCCGTATTACCGCTGTGGGCGGTATTTCGGTCATGGGGTTGAACCTGGTTCTGCTGGTGGTCAGTATCGCCATTCTGTGTCTGAACGGCGGCCATTTTGCACAGGAGGTGAATTTTGTTTCATCCCCTAATCCGAGCTATCAGTCCGGCCTCGCCATGCTCTCCTTCGTGGTCTTTGCCATCTTTGCTTACGGCGGTATTGAAGCCGTAGGCGGCCTGGTCGATAAGACCGAGAACCCGGAAAAGAACTTTGCCAAAGGCATTATTTTTGCCGCCATCGTCATCTCGATTGGCTATTCGCTGGCGATTTTCCTCTGGGGCGTCAGCACTAACTGGCAGCAGGTGCTGAGCAACAACACCACGAACCTCGGGAACATCACCTATGTTCTGATGAAAAGTCTGGGCATGACGCTGGGGCAGGCGATGAACCTGACGCCGGACGCGGCGGCGACGATGGGCGTTTGGTTTGCGCGCATCACCGGGCTGTCGATGTTCCTTGCGTATACGGGCGCGTTCTTCACGCTGATTTACTCTCCGCTGAAAGCCATTATTCAGGGCACGCCAAAAGCGCTGTGGCCAGCGCGCATGACGCAGTTGAATACAACCGGCATGCCCGCTAACGCCATGTGGATGCAGTGTCTGCTGGTATGCGTGTTCATTCTGCTGGTGTCGTTTGGTGGTGACACGGCGTCAGCGTTTTACAACAAGCTGACTCTGATGGCGAACGTTTCAATGACGCTCCCGTATCTGTTCCTGACGCTTGCGTTCCCGTTCTTTAAGGCGAAGCAGGGGCTGGAACGTCCGTTCGTGATTTTCAACACCCGCGCAACAACGCTGCTGGCAACCACGGTGGTGGTTTTGGTGGTGGCGTTTGCCAACATATTCACCGTGATCCAGCCCATCATTGAGGCGAATGACTGGAACAGCGCGCTGTGGATGGTTGGCGGTCCGATCTTTTTCTCGCTGCTGGCGATGGGGATTTATGAGAACTATCGTCGTCGCTCGATGGCGTACGTCGTGGAAGTCGCGTAGCGGTAAAACGCCCCTCCCCACAGGGAGGGGCGAGTATTACAAACTTCCCGCCGGGCGTTTGCGCCCCGCTGATGACAGCGTTCTTGACGTTTTAGTCCCGCCGAGGCTTTCCAGACGCATCTGGAACGGTGGGAACGGCATATCAATTCCGTGCTCGCGGAAGCCAGCCAGAATCAGCTGGTGGATCTCATGGCGCAACGGCATACGGTGCCCCATCTCGGCGGCGTAGATGCGCAGCTCGAAGATCTGAATACCCTGCTGTAAATCCACAAGGAATACCTCCGGTGCCGGGTTGTCGATCACCAGCGAGCAGCGCTCTGCTGCGGTGTAGAGGATCTGCGTCACCTCTTCGCTGTTGGCATCAGACGGTGCCGGTACGGTCAGCACCACTCGGGTGACGGAGTCTGACAGCGACCAGTTGATAAACTGCTCGGTGATAAACGCCTTGTTCGGGACGATGATCTCTTTTCGATCCCAGTCGCTGATCGTAGTGGCGCGCGTATTGATCTTCGTGACGCTACCGGTCAAATCGCGGATGGTCACCGTATCGCCAATACGGATCGGCTTCTCAAACAGAATGATCAGACCGGAAACGAAGTTGGCAAAAATCTCCTGCAGGCCAAAGCCCAGACCCACGGTCAGGGCGGCGACCAGCCACTGCAGTTTTGACCACTCAATACCAATCATCGAGAAACCTACCAGCCCACCAAACAGCATGATCAGATACTTGGTGATGGTGGTAATGGCGTAGCCCGTGCCGGGGGTTAAATCCAGGTGCTGCAGCAGCGCCAGCTCCAGCAGTGCCGGGAAGTTACGCACCAGCTGCGTGGTGATGATCAGCACCAGAATGGCAATCAGCACCGCGCCTAAGGTGATCGGCTCCAGACTTTCAACACCCTGTACTGTGGACGTCACGTCCCACAGAGAGATGTTCTCCAGGAAGCCAAACGCGGAATGAATTTCCGACCACAGGAAGATCACCGACAGAAGGGCAACCAGCATCAGGAGGGAACGTACCAGCCGCAATGACTGGGTACTGATGGTATCCAGATCGATTTCGACATCGTCGGCATCCGTTGTCCCTTCTGTACTGTTGACGTGGTTTGGCTCTTCTTCACCGCGTGCGCGCTGGGCCAGAATTTCGGCGCGGCGATGCTTGGCACGGTCAAACGCCAGACGACGACGCTGGATCAGCATTCCGCGGCGGATGACATGGTAGACCACCAGCAGCAGGAACCAGATGGCGACGGAGGTTTCAAGACGTGCCAGCAGCGCCTGCGCGGTCGCCAGATACCCCACGGCTGCGGCCAGAATGGCCACCAAAGGCGCGGAGAGCATCAGGTTCCACAGCATGCGGTTGAGCATGTTATCGCCGCTGCCCGTCTTATCGAGATACAGCGGAATGCCGGCGCGTTTAAGGCTGAGTTTCACCATTGCCAGCGCGCCGCAGATGAGGATAAAGCAGAGACGGCCCAACGAACCGGAGAACTCCCGGTCATTGAGGTTATCGAACATGATCAGCGCCATGATTAGCGGCACGATCAGGCCGATGCTCATCAGGTAGTAACGCATGCCGCGCGCGACGCGGCTGCGCGGCCAGCCAAAGTGGGCGACAAACAGACCGTTTGGACGCGCGAAGGTGGCACAAATCATCACTACCCACAGCAGCGGCACGGTGGCGGTGACGCCATCGCCAATCGCCACCGCAAGCGGATAGGGCCAGGCCTCGCGCAGGCCGTATCCCAGCGTCATCCACAGCACCGGTAGCGGTGAAGCAACAAGAATCGACCAGAATACGGTACGCAGCGTCAGCCAGAAGTGATCCTGCGTCACTTTCCCGACGCGCGCGCTGGAACGTTCGAGGAAGCGCGTAAAGTGCCTGCGGGAGTAGATACTGAAGCCCACCAGAATCAGCGCGCCCAGCAGCGGGAAGATGGTCTCCTTACTGGTAATCATCATCACGCTGGCCTGGCCCAACTGGCTGAAGGTATCCAGCGAAATCAGGCGGCGCAGATCCTGCACAATCTCTATTGGCCACGAGAAGGTCATTGGCCGCACGTCAGATGTCCAGAAGAGATAACGGTGCGTCGCCTCGTTGACCTCTTTCAGCGCATCTTCCAGCTGGCTGTTTGACACTTTCAGCTTGGTTAGCTCAAGGATCAGCGTATCGCCGCCCTGCAGCAGAGAGTTCAGCAGCTCACGCTGGGTGCGCAGCTGGGCTTCAAGGATGCGGTTCTGCTCACCGGTAAGCGGTTGTCCATCGGCCTGACGGATCTGGCGGATTTGCGGCTGCTTATTGAGGAGGTCTTCAAAATGCAGGCGCTGGACGCGCAGCTGCGCCATCTCGGTATCAAGCTGCTGCGGCTTTGGCATTTCCGGCAGGCGGGCAACCTGGGCGCGTAAGGCTTCACCCAACAGGTTGGAGGACCCCAGCCACTGGGACTGCTCACGCAGGGTGTTAAGCGCCTGACGTACCTGCAGCGTTTGATTGGTCGCCTGTCGCTGCTGCGACGCAACCAAATCCATACGCTGCGCCTGCTGGTTCAGCGCGGCTGAAAGCTCGCGGTTAACCTTGAACTGATCGACGATGCCGACAGGCAGATTTGCGCTGTTTTCCGCGAGGAGTTCTGTACTTTCCAGCGCGCGTTCGGCTTCGCGCTGGCGCTGGCTATTTAACTGGTTGCGCAGGCTCTGCAGATACGCGTCCAGCTGTTGGCTCTGCTTCTGCGCCAGTTCAGCGCGCATGCGCGACAGTTCCTGGCGGTTGTTGGCAGAAAGCTGCGCCAGCTCCAGCTCATCAACCAGCGCTTTGAGCCTGGCGGATTCCGCCTGTAGCCCAAGATTTTGCGCCTGGCTCTGTGGCGTATTACCGGCTTGCGTGCCGACGCGACGCTCGACCTCGTTCAACTGACGGCGGGCATCGGTCTGCTGCTGCGGTAGCTGGCTGAGCGAGTCGGCGATTTCACGTGCGCGCTCTTGTTCCTGCTGCGCCTGGCGGCTCTTTTCCAGAAGCTGGCTGCTAACCTGGAGGATCTCCTGGTTTAGCGCATCCGACGTTAAGCCCACAGGAACCTCGCGCGGTTCATCACGCAGGTTATTCAGCTGTGAGCGCAGCGTTTGAGAGAGTTTCGGGAAGTTGTCGATAACCTGCTGATATTGCTGAGCGCGCTCAAGGGAGCCTTTTCGCTCCTCAAGCGCGTTCAGGGCAGACTGGAGCGACTCGACGGTCTCTGGCTGCGCGGGTTTCGCCGCTTTTGCCTGCTCCAGTTCCTGGGTTATCTGTTTGGCGTCGGGGGCTGTCGCTGCGTACGCCCCCATGCTGAGGCACCAGGCCATCAGTAGAACGATAATCGGGCGCACGTCAGCGATCCTTCTGTTGTTAGCCTTCGTCTTTTTTGTCGTCAACCAGCGGGCTGGCATCATGCTCGGCGTTGATCTCTTCTTCAGGCAGCGGCGCAGGCTCTGCGTCCGGCGTGATGAAGGTTTCGGTCGACACCGCCAGCGGTTGACCCAGTTTGGTCACCGACAGGCTTTCCAGCTGTTCCACCAGGTTCACTTTACCCGGTGCAAACAAGTTGATCACGGTAGAGCCCAGCTTAAAGCGACCCATCTCCTGACCTTTCAGCAGGGCCACAGAGCCTTCCTCTTCACCGGCAGGCCAGGTCCAGCGCTTGATCACGCCTTCGCGCGGCGGGGTAATGGTGCCCGCCCAGACGGTTTCGATACTGCCTACAATGGTAGCACCCACCAGAATCTGTGCCATTGGGCCAAATTCAGTATCAAACAGGCAGATAACGCGCTCGTTACTGGCGAACAGGTTCGGAACGTTCTGTGCGGTCAGGTGGTTCACGGAGAATAGATCCCCTGGCACGTAAATCATCTCACGCAGAATACCGTTACACGGCATGTGTACGCGGTGATAGTCGCGCGGCGACAGGTAGGTGGTCGCGAAGGAACCGTTACGGAACAGATCTGCCATCAGGTAGTTACCTGCGAGCAGCGCCTCCAGGGTGTAGTTATGGCCTTTGGCCTGCAGAATTTTGTCGTCTTCGATCTTACCGAGCTGGCTGATCACGCCGTCCGCAGGCATCACCAGCACGTTAGGGTCGGTATTTAACGGGCGCACTTCGTCGCGCAACGGGCGCACGAAGAATTCGTTAAACGTGCGGTAGCTGGCGGTGTCCGGCTTCTGCGCCTCTTTCATGTCGACCTTGTAGAATTTCACGAACAGGTCGATGACCAGTTTGGTCAGCCAGCCCGCTCGTTTGCTTGCGCCCCAGCCCGCCAGGCGAGTGAGCCACAGTTTTGGCAGAATGTATTGAAGCGAAAGTTTGAATGAGTTTAACAAGGTAGCCTCCAGGCCATTGTTTTGTCGTTCCTGATCCGGCGGAAAAGCGCCGGAACCTGAAAAAAGGGGACGATTTTAGCGATGCTTAGCTTAGTTGTCAGTTATCAGAATCAGAAAAGTTTTTACGCGTTTTTACGTCTTCCATGCTCTCAAGAATGCGGTGATAGTTTTCGAAGCGGGTTTCCGCAATCTCACCGTTCTCTACCGCCTCGCGGATGGCGCAGCCAGGGTCGTTGTCGTGCTTACAGTCGCGATATTTGCAAGCGCCTAAATAGTCATGGAATTCGACAAACCCGTTGAAGATTTGTTCCGGCTCAAGGTGCCACAGGCCAAACTCACGTACGCCCGGCGAGTCAATCACGTCGCCACCGTGCGGGAAGTGATAAAGACGTGAGGCGGTGGTGGTGTGCTGGCCCAGACCCGAAACGTTGGACACATCGTTGGTCAGGATCTCTTGCTGGAGGCCGAGAAGGTTGTTCAGCAGGCTCGATTTACCTACGCCAGATTGACCCGCAAAGATACTGATTCGGTCAGTCAGCGCTTCTTCTAACGGCTTCAGGCCATCTTTAGTGTGGCTGGAGACCATCAGCACGCGATAACCGATCTTGCGATAGATATCCATCTGCTCATTCACGAAGGCCATGCCGTCGTCATCCAGCAGATCGATCTTGTTCAGCACGATGATCGGTTCAACCTGCAGCGTTTCGCAGGCGACAAGATAACGGTCGATAATATTGAGCGAAAGCTCAGGCAAAATCGCCGAAACGATGACGATCTGGTTAATATTGGCGGCAATGGGTTTAACACCGTCGTAGAAATCAGGACGGGTCAGCACCGACGTGCGTTCATGCACGGCTTCAACGATGCCCTTAACCGTCACCCCTTCAGCGGCTTCTTTACCCGGACGCCAGACGACGCGATCGCCGGTTACCAGTGAACGGATAGTGCGACGGATATTGCAACGGTGGATATCCCCGTCGGCGGATTCGACATCAGCATGCATACCAAAACGGCTAATCACGACGCCCTCTGTCGCTTCACCAAACAGGTTGTCGTCGTAATCCGGCTTCTCCGAAGTGGTTTTAAGACGGCGCTGGTGGTTGGCGTTTACGCGGCGCTGCTGCCCTTTGGAGAGTTTATTTTTACTCAATCGCGCTGGCTCCTGGTCGCCCGTAAGGGGCAAAACCTCTATGATACACTCTAATTAATACTAGTTAACCTGCTACTGCCGGTTATGCGAGAAGGGTGGAAAATAACATGAGCGCGGATGAAAACAACCTGATTTGGATCGATCTTGAAATGACCGGGCTGGATCCCGAGCGCGATCGCATCATTGAAATTGCAACGCTGGTCACCGATGCCAACCTGAATATTCTGGCGGAAGGGCCAACCATCGCGGTACATCAGTCTGACGATCAGCTTGCGCTGATGGATGAATGGAACGTGCGCACCCATACCGGTAGCGGGCTGGTAGAGCGCGTGAAGGCCAGCACCCAGGGCGACCGCGAAGCAGAGCTGGCAACCATTGAATTCCTGAAACAGTGGGTTCCGGCGGGCAAATCGCCTATCTGCGGTAACAGCATTGGTCAGGATCGTCGCTTCCTGTTTAAGTACATGCCGGAGCTGGAATCGTATTTCCACTACCGCTATCTGGATGTCAGCACCCTGAAAGAGCTGGCGCGTCGCTGGAAACCGGAAATTCTCGACGGCTTTAAAAAGCAGGGAACACACCAGGCGATGGACGACATTCGCGAGTCGGTTGCGGAGCTGGCGTACTACCGCGAAAACTTTATAAAGCTGTGATTTTGCGACCCGGCGCCTTGCGTGGCCGGGTTTTTGTCGTTAAATTGTTCAGCTTGCCGATTAATTAAGCATTTGAACGGATTTTCAAAAAAATCGCTTTAAGGGGGGTTGCAGCTAAAAGGATTTCTCGTATAATGCGCCTCCCGTAACGACAGAGAATTACACGTTACGACAGCAACAAAAGCAGTACAGATTTGCGGGAATAGCTCAGTTGGTAGAGCACGACCTTGCCAAGGTCGGGGTCGCGAGTTCGAGTCTCGTTTCCCGCTCCAAAATTTGAAAGTATCGCAAGATACGCCAGCACCAGAACACCCAAGCGGGAATAGCTCAGTTGGTAGAGCACGACCTTGCCAAGGTCGGGGTCGCGAGTTCGAGTCTCGTTTCCCGCTCCAAAATTTGAAAGTATCGCAAGATACGCACAGCACCAGAACACCCAAGCGGGAATAGCTCAGTTGGTAGAGCACGACCTTGCCAAGGTCGGGGTCGCGAGTTCGAGTCTCGTTTCCCGCTCCAAATTCTTCTTCATATTCAAATTATCCACAGCGGAATGCTCCGTTGGGGACGTTTTCTATTTCATCTGAAATACTCTTGTAAACAGAGTTATCCACAGAAGTTGCCGCTGAACTGTTAGTGCCAAACGCTTCGCAGGGTGAATAGTATCTTTATAATATTCTGATTTATAAAAAGAAAATATCATTTCAAAATGTTAGTGAGATCACTTGACCTCTTAGCCAGCCCTGATGGCGCCTGAGTTTGTAATTTTATACACAGGCTGTGAATAGTTCAGGCATCTCGCGTGAGCCCTTTTTCAATCACCCTTACCAGCCGCTGTTTCTTGGGTAACTGCACTTCGACCACGCAGGCTTTTCGCTTCTCAATTTGCTGTGCAACCGCCCACTCTATGTGTTCATCGAGAAGTGGGTGCTCACCTCTACGGCTTTCGAGTGCCTGAATATTCGCTTCATCCCACGGGGCATTGCCCAGCGCAACGGCAACATTTCGTAGCCAACGCAAATGACCGATACGGCGAATGGCCGAACCTTCCGTCACTTTCAGGAACCAGGCTTCTGTCCAGGCGAACAGCTCAATAAGCGGTGGTGCATGCAGCGCCTTACGCGGGCTGAAATCCTCTTCGTCCGTGAGCTGCGAATAGCGGTTCCATGGACAGATCAACTGGCAGTCGTCACAACCGTAGATCCGGTTGCCGATAAGCGGTCGAAATTCCTCAGGAATGGCCCCTTCCAGTTCGATAGTGAGATAGGAGATGCAGCGGCGTGCGTCAACGGTATAAGGCTCGACAATAGCGCCTGTCGGGCAGATGGTCAGGCAGGCTACACACCGGCCGCAGCCTTCCTCTACCGGGCCGTCTACCGGCAGCGGTAAATCTATCAGCAGTTCACCCAGGAAAAAGAACGAACCGGCGTCGCGGCTAAGGATAAGTGAGTGCTTACCTGTCCAGCCAAGCCCCGCTTTTTCAGCAATCGGACGTTCAAGAATAGGCGCGGAATCCACAAAGGGTCTAAAATTCAGCGAAACACAGTGCTGCTGAATCATTTCCCCAAGTTTTTTTAAACGGTTGCGCAGAAGCTTATGGTAGTCACGCCCCAGAGCATACCGGCTGACGTAACCCAAAGAGGGATTTTTGAGCGTGCGCGCAAAGGCCGCATTGGCGGGCAGGTAGTTCATGCGCACGCTGATGACGCGTAATGTGCCCGGCAACAGCTCGTGTGGACGAGCGCGCATCATGCCATGACGCGCCATCCACTCCATCTCGCCGTGGTACTGTTTGTCCAGCCACGCCTGCAGTTTGGGCTCGCTGGCGGAGAGGTCGGTGTCGGTGATGCCCACCTTCTGGAAGCCAAGCTCAGCACCCCACTGTTTTATATTTTGCGCTAACTGATTGAGATCGAGGGGCTGTGACATGACGGACCATACGGTGAAGAAAAACCCCGCAAGTATACCACATTCCATCTGGCATGCGGATGCGCTCCGACGTGCCGAAAAAGAGGCTGCAGACAGTCTCGGCATAACCCTTTACGAACTGATGCTACGCGCGGGTGAGGCGGCATTTAACGTTGCCCGCCACGCGTACCCGCAGGCCGCTCACTGGCTCATTTTATGTGGACACGGTAATAACGGCGGCGATGGCTATGTCGTCGCCCGTCTGGCCGTGGCGGCAGGTCTTCGCGTCACGTTACTGGCCGTTGAGAGCGAACATTCGCTGCCGGAAGAAGCCAGTGCGGCGCGAGAGGCCTGGCTGAACGCAGGCGGTGTTATTCATGCGTCAGATATCCTCTGGCCGGAAGATGTGGATCTGGTTGTTGATGGTCTGCTGGGCACCGGTCTGATGCGCGCGCCCCGCGACAACATTGCCGCTCTGATTGAGCGTGCTAACGCGCATCCCGCACCGGTGGTGGCGCTGGACATCCCCTCTGGACTGCTCGCGCAAACCGGTGCGACGCCGGGGGCGGTGATTCAGGCGTCACATACTGTCACCTTTATTGCCCTGAAACCGGGTCTGCTAACCGGAAAAGCGCGGGATGTGGTGGGGAAACTGCATCACAACGCGCTGGGGCTTGAAAGCTGGCTGGCGGGACAGGATACACAAGTTTCACGATATGACGCCTCACAGTTGACCGGATGGCTGCCGCCGCGCCGTCCAACGTCCCATAAGGGCGATCACGGCAGGCTGGTGATCGTCGGGGGTGACCACGGCACGGCGGGCGCTATCCGCATGACCGGCGAGGCGGCTCTGCGCTGCGGTGCCGGTTTAGTGCGGGTGTTAACGCGTAGTGACAATATCATCCCGATCGTTACCGCCCGACCGGAGCTGATGGTGCATGAACTCACGCCGCAGACGCTGGAAGAGAGCCTCGAATGGGCCGATGTTGTGGTGATTGGCCCCGGGCTTGGGCTGCAGGCATGGGGTAAACAAGCCCTGCAAAAGGTCGAGAACTTTCGTAAACCGATGCTGTGGGATGCCGACGCGCTTAACCTTCTGGCAATAAACCCGGATAAGCGTCACAATCGCATCCTGACGCCACACCCCGGCGAAGCCGCGCGGCTGCTTAACTGCAGCGTGGCAGAAATTGAAAGCGATCGCTTACTTTCTGCTCAGCGTCTGGTAAAACGTTACGGAGGTGTTGCTGTTTTGAAAGGGGCGGGAACCGTTATCGCCAGCGAGGATGCGCTGGGTATTATTGATGCCGGAAATGCAGGCATGGCGAGCGGGGGCATGGGTGATGTGTTGTCTGGCCTCATTGGCGCATTGCTCGGACAGAAACTTCCCCTTTATGATGCAGCCTGTGCGGGCTGTGTGGCCCACGGCGCAGCGGCTGACCAGCTTGCTGCACGCTATGGTACGCGCGGTATGCTGGCCACCGATCTTTTTTGCACGCTACGGCGTGTTGTTAACCCGGATGTGATTGACGTAGAAAATGACTAATCGAGCGATTCCTTTACCTGATGAACAAGCCACTTTAGATCTCGGCAAGCGCGTGGCGCAGGCCTGTCAGGGGGCAACCGTCATTTATCTTTATGGTGATTTAGGTGCGGGTAAAACCACCTTCAGCCGGGGTTTTTTGCAGGCGTTAGGCCATAACGGGAATGTGAAAAGCCCAACCTACACGCTGGTAGAACCGTACACCCTTGAAAATCTCATGGTGTACCACTTCGATTTATACCGCCTTGCGGATCCTGAGGAGCTGGAATTTATGGGGATCCGTGATTATTTTGCCAACGACGCCATTTGCCTGGTGGAGTGGCCGCAACAAGGTGCGGGTGTGCTGCCTGACCCGGATGTCGAAATTCACTTAGATTACCAGGCACAAGGGCGTGAGGCACGCATCAGTGCTGTTTCCTCATCAGGCAGTTCCTTACTGGCGCGACTGGCCGGTTAAGCGTAGGGATGACGGGATGAAAAATCGCGTTAAAGGTTGGTTGTTGGCTGCTACGGTGCTGCTGTGCGCGCAGGCCGGGGCGGCGAGCCTCTCAGATATTCAGGTGTCGAACGGGGAAAATCAGGCCCGGATCACGTTTAGCTTTATGGGCGACCCAGAATATGCGTTTTCTCAGCCAGACAGCCACAGCGTGGCGCTGGATATCAAACAAACGGGCGTAATCCAGGGATTACCGCTGCGGTTCAGCGGTAACAACCTGGTGAAAAGTATCCGTTCGGGAACGCCGCAGGATAGCCAGTCGTTACGCCTGGTTGTGGATCTGACCGAAAAGGGCAAAACGAAGGCGGTGAAGCAGCAAAACGGGGCGAACTATACGGTGGTCTTTACCATCAATGCCGACGCACCGCCGCCACCTCCACCGCCTGCACCGGTGGTGGCGAAGCGCGTGGAAGAACCTGTGTATACCCCGCGTCCGTCTGAACCTGCCCGTAATCCGTTTAAGTCGCAAAACGATCGCATCACAGCGGCAACCAGCAGTAATACGGTGACGCGTCCGGCCGCCAGCGCACGACGCGCAGCGGTCAGCGGTGACAAAGTGATCATCGCCATCGATGCAGGTCACGGCGGGCAGGATCCTGGCGCAATTGGCCCGGGCGGTACGCGGGAGAAAAACGTGACAATCGCGGTAGCCCGCAAGCTCAGGACGCTGTTAAACGACGATCCGATGTTTAAAGGTGTGCTCACTCGCGACGGCGACTATTTTATCTCCGTAATGGGACGCTCGGACGTGGCGCGTAAGCAAAACGCAAACTTCCTGGTCTCCATTCATGCGGATGCCGCGCCGAATCGTAGCGCGACCGGCGCCTCTGTTTGGGTGCTGTCGAACCGTCGCGCCAACAGTGAAATGGCAAACTGGCTTGAAGAGCACGAGAAACAGTCTGAACTGTTAGGCGGTGCGGGTGATGTGCTGGCTAATAGCCAGTCTGACCCGTATCTCAGCCAGGCGGTGCTGGATTTACAGTTCGGTCATTCCCAGCGTGTCGGGTATGATGTCGCGACTAACGTACTGAACCAGCTGCAGGGCATCGGGGCATTGCACAAGCGCCGTCCGGAGCATGCGAGCCTGGGTGTTCTGCGTTCGCCGGATATTCCATCGATCCTCGTGGAAACGGGCTTTATCAGCAACAACGGTGAAGAGCGCCTGCTGGGAAGCGACAGTTACCAGCAGCAGATTGCCGAAGCGATTTATAACGGTCTGCGTAAATATTTTGAAGCCCATCCGCTTCAGTCAGCGCCGCAAAGCGGTGCAGGCCAGACGGCCAGTGCCGCGCTGCCGGGTGAGATGACCGCCACAAATTAAGGAGAATTCATGCCGATTCAGGTTCTACCGCCGCAGCTCGCGAACCAAATCGCCGCCGGTGAGGTGGTGGAGCGCCCCGCGTCGGTGGTGAAGGAGCTGGTGGAAAACAGCCTCGATGCGGGGGCAACCCGCATTGATATTGATATCGAACGCGGGGGCGCAAAGCTTATTCGTATTCGTGACAACGGCTGTGGCATCAAAAAAGACGAGCTGGCGCTGGCGCTGGCGCGTCACGCCACCAGTAAAATTGCCTCTCTGGACGATCTGGAAGCCATTATCAGCCTTGGTTTTCGCGGCGAAGCGCTGGCGAGCATCAGTTCCGTATCCCGCTTAACCCTGACCTCCCGTACTGCGGAACAGCAGGAGGCCTGGCAGGCCTACGCTGAAGGGCGCGATATGGACGTCACGGTCAAACCTGCGGCGCACCCTGTCGGCACCACGCTTGAAGTGCTGGACCTGTTCTATAACACCCCAGCCCGACGCAAGTTCATGCGTACCGAGAAGACCGAATTCGGACACATCGATGAGATCATTCGCCGCATCGCGCTGGCGCGATTCGATGTCACCATCAACCTCAGCCATAACGGCAAGGTGATGCGTCAGTATCGTGCGGTGGCGGAAGGTGGGCAGAAGGAACGCCGGTTAGGGGCTATCTGCGGCACGCCGTTCCTTGAAAAAGCGCTGGCGATAGAGTGGCAGCATGGCGATCTGGCGCTGCGCGGCTGGGTGGCCGATCCGAACGCGAGCAGCGCCGCCTTTGCTGAGATCCAATACTGCTACGTGAATGGCCGCATGATGCGCGACCGTCTGATCAACCACGCCATTCGTCAGGCCTGTGAAGACAAACTCGGCGCGGATCAACAGCCCGCGTTTGTGCTTTATCTGGAGATCGACCCCCATCAGGTGGATGTGAACGTCCATCCTGCGAAGCATGAGGTGCGCTTCCACCAGTCACGTCTGGTTCATGATTTTATTTATCAGGGTGTGGTCACGGTATTGCAGCAGCAGGCGGAGCCAACGCTGCCGTTGGAAAACGACGCCCCGGCACCGCGTCCGCTGCCGGAAAACCGGGTGGCGGCAGGCCGCAACCACTTTGCTGAACCCGCCGCTGCCCGCGAACCGTCGGCTCCGCGTTTCTCAGCGGGGGGCAGCGCGCCTCGCCCTACGGGGGCGAACTACCCCAACGCTCAGCCGGGTTATCAGAAGCAGCAGGGGGCGTTGTACCGCAAACTGCTTGATACGCCCGCCGTGGAACGTAAAGAGCATATCGAGGTGTCGCAACCTTCACTGGATGGGCATAGCCAGAGCTTTGGTCGTGTACTGACGATTGTTGCTCCGGATATGGCATTGCTCGAACGCGAGGGGAAACTGATGCTACTGGCGTTGCCGGTGGCGGAACGCTGGCTTAAACAGGCGCAGCTGACGCCGGGGGAAAACGCCGCCTGCGCACAGCCGTTGCTGATCCCGGTCCGGTTAAAAATAACCCCTGAAGAAACAGGGATTTTGCGGCGTGCACAGGCGCTTCTTGCCGAAATGGGCATAGAAATCGTGCTTGAAGCGCAGCATGTGACAATTCGCGCAGTGCCTTTACCCTTACGCCAACAAAATTTACAAAACTTGATTCCTGAACTGATAGGCTACCTGGCGCAGCAAACGTCGTTTGATGCCGCCAACACCGCGCAGTGGATCGCTCGCCATCTGGCCAGCGAACACTCACCGTGGAGTATGGCGCAGGCGATTACCGTGTTGGCAGAGGTTGAATGCCTTTGCCCACATCTGGTGAAAACGCCGCCGGGTGGATTATTACAACCTGTTGATTTAAAAACGGCGATGACCGCCCTGAGACATGATTGACGTAAGTAAGGCGAGCCTGCCTAAGGCGATTTTTTTAATGGGCCCTACGGCCTCAGGTAAAACAGCGTTAGCCATTGAGTTACGTAAAGTTTTGCCTGTAGAGTTGATTAGCGTCGATTCCGCCCTCATTTATCGAGGAATGGACATCGGCACGGCGAAGCCAGACGCAGATGAACTGCGCGCGGCACCGCACCGTTTGCTGGATATTCTCGACCCGGCTCAGGCGTACTCCGCAGCAGACTTTCGCCGCGATGCCTTAGCCGAGATGGCTGACATTACCGCTGCGGGACGAATACCGCTACTGGTTGGCGGAACCATGCTCTACTTCAAGGCGCTGCTGGAGGGGTTATCGCCTCTGCCATCGGCAGATCCGGACGTACGAGCCAGGATTGAACAGCAGGCGGCAGAGCAGGGATGGGACGTTTTGCACCAGCAACTGGCGGAGATTGACCCGGTTGCTGCAGCGCGAATCCATCCGAATGATCCGCAAAGGCTTTCCCGGGCACTGGAAGTTTTTTTCATTTCGGGTAAAACTTTAACGGAACTGACGCAAACGTCAGGAGACGCTCTGCCGTATCAGGTGCATCAGTTCGCCATCGCCCCGGCGAGCCGTGAACTGCTCCATCAACGAATTGAGCAGCGTTTTCATCAGATGTTGGCTTCAGATTTTGAAGCAGAAGTGCGGGCGCTATTTGCCCGTGGAGATTTGCATACGGATATGCCTTCCGTTCGTTGTGTGGGATACCGCCAAATGTGGTCGTATCTTGAAGGTGAGATTTCATACGATGAAATGGTTTATCGAGGTGTTTGCGCCACGAGGCAGTTAGCGAAGCGCCAGATCACCTGGTTGCGCGGTTGGGAGGGCGTTCACTGGTTAGACAGTGAAAAGCCGCAACAGGCGCTAAACGAAGTGATTGAGGTTGTTGGTGATATCGCTGACTGAATGTGTACAATTGAGACGTATCGTGCGCAATTTTTCAGAATCGCAAGGTTCTAAGTACAAAACAAGCATATAAGGAAAAGATAGAATGGCTAAGGGGCAATCTTTACAAGATCCGTTCCTGAACGCATTGCGTCGGGAACGTGTTCCAGTTTCTATTTATTTGGTGAATGGTATTAAGCTGCAAGGTCAGATTGAGTCTTTCGATCAGTTCGTGATTCTGTTGAAAAACACGGTCAGTCAGATGGTCTACAAGCACGCTATTTCTACTGTTGTTCCGTCCCGTCCGGTATCTCATCACAGCAATAACGCTGGCGGCGGCACTGGTAGTAACTACCATCATGGCAGCAACGCGCAGGGTTCTTCAACGCCTGCGCAGGACAGCGACGAGACCGAATAAGGTTTCGCACTGTTATCCACACGGGGAGCCAGGGATCCTGCGTTCCCCGCTGATCTTTTTAGAGAGGTTTACGCTTGTTTGACCGTTATGATGCCGGTGAGCAGGCGGTGCTGGTACACATCTATTTTTCGCAAGACAAAGATATGGAAGACCTCCAGGAGTTTGAATCTCTGGTCTCTTCTGCCGGTGTCGAAGCAATGCAGGTGATTACCGGTAGCCGTAAAGCGCCGCACCCAAAGTATTTTGTTGGTGAAGGTAAAGCAGTCGAAATTGCGGATGCCGTAAAAGCAACCGGCGCGTCAGTCGTGTTGTTTGATCATGCGCTGTCTCCAGCCCAGGAGCGCAACCTGGAAGCCCTTTGCGAATGCCGTGTTATCGATCGCACGGGATTGATTTTAGATATTTTTGCTCAGCGTGCGCGTACCCACGAAGGTAAGCTGCAGGTTGAACTGGCGCAGTTGCGCCATCTGGCAACGCGTCTTGTGCGTGGCTGGACACACCTTGAAAGACAAAAAGGCGGGATTGGTTTGCGCGGCCCGGGTGAAACCCAGCTCGAAACCGACCGTCGTTTGCTGCGTGGCCGTATTACCCAGATCCTCTCACGTCTGGAAAGAGTTGAGAAACAGCGTGAGCAGGGACGTCGGGCGCGAACGAAAGCCGATATCCCGACGGTGTCGCTGGTGGGGTATACCAACGCCGGTAAATCCACCCTGTTTAACCAGATCACCGAGGCCCAGGTTTATGCCGCTGACCAGCTGTTTGCGACCCTGGACCCGACGCTGCGCCGTATTGACGTTGCTGACGTCGGTGAGACGGTGCTGGCGGATACCGTAGGGTTTATCCGTCATTTGCCGCATGACCTGGTGGCGGCGTTTAAAGCGACGTTGCAGGAGACGCGACAGGCGACCCTGCTGCTGCACGTGATTGATGCGGCAGACGTGCGCGTTCAGGAGAACATCGACGCGGTGAACGTGGTGCTCGAAGAGATCGACGCCCACGAAATCCCAACGCTGTTGGTGATGAACAAGATCGATATGCTGGACGATTTCGAACCGCGTATCGACAGAGATGAAGAGAACAAACCGATTCGGGTCTGGCTTTCTGCCCAGACCGGTATCGGTGTGCCACTGCTTTTCCAGGCTTTGACAGAACGTCTTTCCGGTGAGGTCGCCCAGCACACGCTGCGATTGCCGCCACAGGAAGGCAGGCTGCGCAGCCGGTTTTATCAGCTTCAGGCGATAGAAAAAGAGTGGATGGAGGATGACGGCAGCGTGGGGATGCAGGTGCGTATGCCGATCGTTGACTGGCGTCGCCTCTGTAAACAAGAACCTGCGCTGGCGGACTATATCGTCTGATCAGAAAGGGGAAGCCTGAATAATTCGCCCTTGCATAACAAATATGGAGCATATACATGGCGTGGAATCAGCCCGGTAATAACGGACAAGACCGCGACCCGTGGGGAAGCAGCAATAATCAAGGCGGCAACTCTGGGGGAAATGGCAACAAAGGTGGTCGCGAGCAGGGGCCGCCGGATCTGGATGATATCTTCCGCAAGCTGAGCAAAAAGCTCGGTGGCCTTGGCGGAGGAAAAGGTTCTGGCTCGGGTGGTAATTCCACTCAGAGTCCGCGCCCGCCAATGGGTGGCCGCGTAGTGGGCATTGTGGCCGCTGCGGTGGTAATCATCTGGGCAGCCAGCGGGTTCTACACCATTAAAGAAGCTGAACGCGGCGTGGTCACTCGTTTCGGTAAGTTCAGCCATCTGGTTGAACCTGGCCTGAACTGGAAACCGACCTTCGTTGACAACGTCACCGCGGTTAACGTGGAGTCCGTCCGTGAACTGGCGGCATCTGGCGTGATGCTGACCTCTGACGAGAACGTCGTGCGCGTTGAGATGAACGTGCAGTACCGCGTAACCGATCCTGAGCGTTATCTGTTTAGCGTGACCAGCGCCGATGACAGCCTGCGTCAGGCGACCGACAGCGCCCTGCGTGGCGTGATCGGCAAGTACACCATGGACCGTATTCTGACCGAAGGTCGTACCGTTATTCGTAGCGATACCCAGCGCGAGCTGGAAGAGACCATTCGTCCATACAACATGGGTATCACCCTGCTGGACGTCAACTTCCAGGCTGCGCGTCCGCCGGAAGAGGTGAAAGCCGCATTTGACGATGCGATTGCTGCACGTGAAAACGAACAGCAGTACATCCGTGAAGCTGAAGCGTACACCAACGAAGTTCAGCCGCGAGCTAACGGTCAGGCGCAGCGTATTCTGGAAGAAGCACGCGCGTATAAGACTCAGACCATCCTGGAAGCACAGGGTGAAGTGGCTCGCTTCGCGAAGATCCTGCCGGAGTATAAAGCGGCACCGGAGATTACCCGCGAGCGTCTGTATATCGAGACCATGGAAAAAGTGCTGAGCCACACCCGCAAAGTGTTGGTTAACGACAGCAAAGGCGGAAACCTGATGGTCCTGCCGCTGGATCAGATGCTGAAAGGCGGTTCTGCACCGGCTGCGAAAGACACCAGCGGTGCGAATAACCTGCTGCGTCTGCCACCAGCCTCTTCAGGCAACGCCAGCGCGAACACAACGCCTTCTTCGAACGATGGTGACATTATGGACCAACGCCGTGCTAACGCGCAGCGTAACGACTACCAGCGTCAGGGGGAATAAGGATGCGTAAGTCAGTTATTGCGATCATCGTCATCGTACTGGTCGTGCTGTATACCTCGATCTTTGTGGTGAAAGAAGGCGAGCGTGGGATCAAATTCCAGTTCAGCAGCGTCGTGCGTGATGGTGACAAACGCCCGGTGATTTACGAACCGGGTCTGCACTTCAAGGTGCCTTTCATTCAGTCAGTGAAAACGCTTGATGCGCGTATCCAGACCATGGATAACCAGGCCGACCGTTTCGTGACCAAAGAGAAGAAAGACCTGATCGTTGATTCCTACATCAAATGGCGTATCAGCGACTTCAGCCGTTACTTCCTGGCAACGGGCGGTGGCGATGTTTCTCAGGCAGAAGTGCTGCTGAAACGTAAGTTCTCTGACCGTCTGCGTTCTGAGATTGGTCGTCTGGATGTGAAAGACATCGTGACCGACTCCCGCGGCCGTCTGACGCTGGAAGTACGTGATGCGCTGAACTCCGGTACAGCGGGCACGGAAGACGAAGTGGAAACGCCAGCAGCGGATGACGCGATTGCTAAAGCCGCTGAACGCGTTCAGGCTGAAACTAACGGTAAAGTGCCGGTGATCAACCCGAACAGTATGGCCGCGCTGGGTATCGAAGTCGTTGACGTGCGTATCAAGCAAATCAACCTGCCAGCGGAAGTGTCCGAGGCGATCTACAACCGTATGCGCGCCGAGCGTGAAGCGGTAGCCCGTCGTCACCGTTCACAGGGTCAGGAAGAGGCTGAGAAGCTGCGTGCTGCTGCGGACTACGAAGTGACTAAGACGCTCGCAGAGTCTGAACGTCAGGGTCGTATCCTGCGCGGTGAAGGCGATGCCGAAGCGGCGAAGCTGTTTGCTGATGCCTTCAGTCAGGATCCAGACTTCTATGCCTTTATCCGTAGCCTGCGTGCTTACGAGAATAGCTTCCAGAGCAACCAGGATGTGATGGTGCTCAGCCCGGACAGCGATTTCTTCCGTTATATGAAGACGCCGACTAACGCAACGCGATAAACTCAGGTCCGTTTGAGTATTCAAACCACCGCTCTCAACGGAGCGGTGGTTTTCTTTTATAAGGACTAAAAATGAATTCAACGATCTGGCTCGCGCTGGCCCTGGTTTTGGTGCTTGAAGGTCTTGGACCGATGCTTTATCCGCGCGCCTGGCGTCGAATGATCGCGACGATGAGCCAACTGCCGGATAATATTTTGCGTCGTTTTGGCGGCGGTCTTGTGGTTGCAGGTATCGTTATCTACTACATGTTGAAGAAAACGATTGGCTGATCAAAAAGTAGGCGCAATCGGCGTATTTTGAGGTCAAAAAGTGCTGTATATCTGAAAAAGCGATGGTAGAATCCATTTTTAAGCAAACGGTGATTTTGAAAAAAATGGGTAACAACGTCGTCGTACTGGGCACCCAATGGGGTGACGAAGGTAAAGGGAAGATTGTTGATCTTCTGACTGAACGGGCTAAATATGTTGTACGCTACCAGGGCGGTCACAACGCAGGCCATACTCTCGTAATCAACGGTGAAAAAACCGTCCTCCATCTTATTCCATCAGGCATTCTTCGCGAAAACGTCACCAGCATCATCGGTAACGGCGTTGTGCTGTCTCCTGCTGCGCTGATGAAAGAGATGAAAGGTCTGGAAGACCGTGGTATCCCTGTTCGTGAGCGTCTGCTGCTCTCTGAAGCCTGCCCGCTGATCCTGGATTATCATGTGGCGCTGGACGTTGCGCGTGAAAAAGCGCGTGGCGCGAAAGCGATCGGTACCACCGGTCGTGGTATCGGCCCGGCTTACGAAGATAAAGTTGCACGTCGCGGTCTGCGCGTGGGCGATCTCTTCGACAAAGCGACCTTCGCTGAAAAACTGAAAGAAGTGATGGAATATCACAACTTCCAGCTGGTGAATTTCTACAAAGCTGACGCTGTTGACTACCAGAAAGTGCTGGATGACGTCATGGCGGTGGCTGATATTCTGACCGGTATGGTTGTGGATGTGTCCGATCTGCTGGACCAGGCGCGCAAACGTGGCGATTTCGTCATGTTCGAAGGTGCGCAGGGTACGCTGCTGGACATCGATCACGGTACCTATCCGTACGTAACCTCCTCTAACACCACCGCGGGTGGCGTGGCAACCGGCTCTGGCCTGGGTCCACGCTATGTGGATTACGTTCTGGGTATCATCAAAGCGTACTCCACTCGCGTGGGTGCCGGTCCATTCCCGACCGAGCTGTTTGATGAAACCGGCGAGTTCCTGTGCAAGCAGGGTAACGAGTTTGGCGCGACCACCGGTCGTCGTCGTCGTACCGGCTGGCTGGATGCGGTCGCAGTGCGTCGTGCAGTGCAGATCAACTCCCTGTCTGGCTTCTGCCTGACCAAGCTGGACGTACTGGACGGCCTGAAAGAAGTGAAAATCTGCGTTGGCTACCGTATGCCAGATGGCCGCGAAGTGACCACCACTCCGCTGGCTGCTGACGACTGGGAAGGCATCGAGCCAATCTACGAAACCATGCCGGGCTGGTCTGAGACCACTTTCGGTGTGAAAGAGCGTAGCGGCCTGCCGCAGGCGGCGCTGGATTACATCAAGCGCATTGAAGAACTGACCGAAGTGCCGATCGATATTATTTCTACCGGCCCGGATCGTACTGAAACGATGATCCTGCGCGACCCGTTCGACGCATAATCTTCGTGACTGCTGGCCTGCGGGGAGACCCGTAGGCCGGATAAGCGTAGCGCCATCCGGCGACCGCTCCTGGATCTCCGCTTTTTCGCCCCGTCTGTCAAATAAATTAGCCCGTAACTATCTGGCTGGTTTATCATCATTAATGAATATCTCTGCGGTTTAACCGCGTTTTCCCTTTTTCCCTGAGGTTGATGTGCAGTTAACGAGTTTCACCGATTACGGCTTACGCGCCCTGATTTACATGGCGTCGTTACCCGATGGAAAGATGACCAGCATCTCTGAGGTAACAGAGGTCTATGGTGTATCCCGTAATCATATGGTCAAAATAATCAATCAACTTAGCCGTGCCGGATACGTTGCTGCCGTCCGCGGGAAGAATGGTGGGATCCGTCTCGGTAAACCGGCACAGAGTATTCGCGTTGGGGATGTGGTACGTGAACTGGAGCCGTTGTCTCTGGTGAACTGCAGCAGCGAGTTCTGCCACATTACTCCCGCTTGCCGCCTGAAACAGGCGCTTTCTAAGGCCGTGCAAAGTTTTCTCATGGAACTGGATAACTACACGCTGGCCGATTTGGTTGAAGAGAATCAACCGCTTTATAAATTATTGCTGGTGGAATGAAGAAAATTTCCACCGGAGCTGACAACGGAGGAACCGACATGTCACATGATCCTTTCCAGGAACGCGAAGCCGAAAAATACGCGAATCCTATCCCTAGCCGCGAGTTCATCATTGAACACTTAACAAAACGCGAAAAACCCGCCAATCGTGAAGAACTTGCCGTTGAATTAAACATTGAAGGTGAAGAGCAAATTGAAGCCCTTCGCCGCCGCCTGCGTGCGATGGAGCGTGACGGGCAACTGGTCTTTACCCGCCGCCAGTGCTACGCGCTGCCAGAACGCCTCGATCTGCTGAAAGGGACCGTCATTGGTCACCGCGATGGCTTCGGCTTCCTGCGCGTGGAAGGCCGCAAAGACGATCTGTACCTCTCATCTGAGCAGATGAAGATGTGTATCCACGGCGATCAGATCCTGGCGCAACCGCTGGGCGCGGACCGTAAAGGTCGCCGCGAAGCGCGCGTGGTGCGTGTGCTGGTGCCAAAAACCAGCCAGATTGTTGGCCGCTACTTTACCGACGCGGGCGTGGGCTTTGTGGTACCGGACGACAGCCGCCTGAGCTTCGACATTCTGATCCCACCTGAAGAGGTGATGGGCGCACGCATGGGCTTTGTGGTGGTGGTAGAACTCACCCAGCGCCCAACCCGTCGCACCAAAGCCGTAGGTAAAATCGTCGAAGTGCTGGGCGATAACATGGGCACCACGATGGCCGTTGATATGGCGCTGCGTACCCATGAGATCCCTTACGTCTGGCCGAAAGCGGTTGAAGATCAGATCGAAAGCCTGCGCGAAGAAGTGCCGGAAGAGTCTAAGGTGGGCCGCGTGGATCTGCGCTCCCTGCCGCTGGTCACTATTGATGGTGAAGACGCCCGCGACTTTGATGACGCCGTTTACTGTGAGAAAAAACGCGGTGGCGGCTGGCGTCTGTGGGTTGCTATCGCTGACGTAAGCTATTATGTCCGTCCGCATACGCCGCTGGATAACGAAGCGCGCAGCCGCGGTACGTCGGTCTACTTCCCGTCTCAGGTTGTGCCGATGCTGCCGGAAGTGCTCTCTAACGGTTTGTGCTCCCTGAACCCGCAGGTTGACCGTCTTTGCATGGTCTGCGAGATGACCATCTCTACCAAAGGGCGCTTAACCGGCTTCAAATTCTACGAAGCGGTGATGAGCTCGCACGCGCGTCTGACCTATACCAAGGTCTGGCATATGCTGCAGGGCGACCAGGATCTGCGCGAGCAGTACGCGCCGCTGGTCAAACATATCGAAGAGCTGCATAACCTCTACAAAACGCTGGAACAGGCGCGCGAAGAGCGCGGCGGGATCTCGTTTGAGAGCGAAGAAGCGAAATTCATCTTCAACGCCGAACGCCGCATTGAGCGTATTGAGCAGACCCAGCGTAACGACGCCCACAAGCTGATCGAAGAGTGTATGATCCTGGCGAACATCTCGGCGGCACGTTTCGTTGAGAAAGCCAAAGAGCCAGCGCTGTTCCGTATTCACGATAAGCCGACCACGGAAGCCATTACCTCATTCCGTTCTGTGCTGGCTGAACTGGGCCTGGAGTTGCCGGGTGGCAACAAGCCAGAGCCGCGCGATTACGCCGAGCTGCTGGAATCCATCGGCGATCGTCCTGATGCAGAAATGCTGCAGACCATGCTGCTGCGCTCCATGAAGCAGGCGATCTACGATCCGGAAAACCGCGGCCACTTCGGTCTGGCGCTGCAGTCTTACGCCCACTTCACGTCGCCGATCCGTCGTTATCCTGACCTTTCCCTCCACCGTGCGATCAAGTATCTGCTGGCGCAGGAGCAGGGCCACAAAGGGAACACCACCGAAACCGGCGGCTACCACTATTCGATGGAAGAGATGCTTCAGTTGGGCCAGCACTGCTCCATGGCCGAACGTCGTGCCGATGAAGCAACACGTGACGTGGCGGACTGGCTGAAGTGTGACTTTATGCTGGATCAGGTAGGCAACGTTTTCAAAGGCGTGATTGCCAGCGTGACCGGCTTTGGTTTCTTCGTTCGTCTGGACGAGCTGTTTATTGACGGTCTGGTGCACGTCTCCAGCCTGGATAACGACTACTACCGCTTTGATCAGGTCGGACAACGCCTGATTGGCGAGTCTGGCGGCCAGACATACCGTCTGGGCGACCGTGTGGAAGTGAAGGTCGAAGCCGTGAATATGGACGACCGTAAAATCGACTTCAGCCTGATCTCCAGCGAGCGTGCGCCGCGTAACGTCGGCAAAACCGAGCGTGAAAAAGCGAAAAAAGGCGGTAACGGTAAACCGGGCGGCGGTAAACGTCGTCAGGCGGGCAAGAAGGTAAACTTCGAGCCGGACAGCGCGTTCCGCGGCGAGAAGAAACAGAAGCCGAAGGCGGCGAAGAAAGAAGCTCGCTCAGCGAAAAAACCTTCCGCTAAAACGCAGAAAATAGCTGCCGCGACCAAAGCGAAGCGTGCGGCCAAGAAAAAGCAGGCGGAGTAAATTCTCCCCTCACCCTGACCCTCTCCCCAACGGGGGGAGGGGAAATACTTATTACGAGAACCATCAATGAGTGAAATGATTTACGGCATCCACGCGGTGCAGGCCCTTCTCGAGCGCGCACCGGAGCGTTTTCAGGAAGTCTTTATTCTGAAAGGGCGTGAAGATAAGCGTCTGATGCCGCTGATCCACGCGCTGGAAGCGCAGGGCGTGGTGATCCAGTTGGCGAACCGCCAGTTCCTGGATGAGAAAAGTGAAGGTGCGGTGCACCAGGGCATTATTGCGCGCGTGAAGCCGGGCCGTCAGTATCAGGAAAACGATCTGCCGGATCTGATTGCCGAACTGGATAACCCGTTCTTCCTGATCCTCGATGGCGTTACCGATCCACACAACCTCGGTGCCTGCCTGCGTAGCGCCGATGCGGCGGGCGTACACGCGGTGATTGTGCCGAAAGATCGCTCCGCGCAGCTGAACGCGACGGCGAAGAAAGTGGCCTGCGGCGCGGCGGAAAATGTTCCGCTGATCCGCGTGACCAACCTGGCGCGCACCATGCGTCTGCTGCAGGAAGAGAACATCTGGATCGTCGGTACCGCCGGTGAAGCGGACCATACTTTGTACCAGAGCAAAATGACCGGCCGTCTGGCGCTGGTGATGGGGGCGGAAGGCGAAGGTATGCGTCGTCTGACGCGCGAGCACTGTGACGAGCTTATCAGCATTCCGATGGCGGGCAGCGTGTCGTCCCTGAACGTGTCCGTTGCGACGGGTATCTGCCTGTTTGAAGCGGTGCGTCAGCGTAGCTGATTTTCGCCCGGTGGCGCTTCGCTTACCGGGCCTACGGTTTTGTAGGCCGGGTAAGGCGAAGCCGCCACCCGGCAAAACAACCTCACTCCTCCAGCGAACGCAAATGGTCATCCTTTCTCAGCGTCATCAGCGCAAAGATACTCACCACTGCCGTCGCCATCACGTAATACGCCGGAATATCCAGGTTGCCCGTCTGCTTAATCAGCCCGGTAATGATTAACCCTGCACATCCCGAGAAAATCGCGTTCGACAAAGAGTAGGCCAGCCCCAGTCCCGTATAGCGCACGCGCGTCGGGAACATCTCAGATAGCATTGCCGGGCCCGGCCCCGCCAGCATCCCGACCAGACCGCCCGCAATCAACACCACAACAGCCTTCACCGCCAGCGTACTCGACTCCGCCTGCAGGATTTTCAACAGCGGCAGGGCGAGGATCAGCAAAAGCGCGGTGGCGATAATCATCACCGTGCGGCGCCCGATCCGGTCGCTCAGGATCCCCGACGGAATAATCGTCAGCGCAAACCCAATATTCGAAATCACCGCTATCAGCAGCGCCTGGTTAAACCCGGTGTGCAGCGCCGACTGCAGATAGGTCGGCATAATCACCAGGTAGGTATACCCCGCTGCAGACCAGACCATCACGCGGCCAATCCCCATCATGATGGCCCGGAGCGTGGCGGCAGTATCCGCCTGAGCGACAGCCGGTTTATCCTGCTGCTGCACAAAGCTGGGTGTCTCCTCCATGCTGACTCGAAGCCACAGCGCAACGACGCCCATAGGCAGCGCCAGGAAGAACGGAATGCGCCAACCCCAGTCGTGGAGGGCTTCCGGCGTGAGGAGGGCGGAGAGCAGCGCCACGATGCCTGCCCCCGCCAGCAGCCCCAGCGCCACGGTAAAGGACTGCCACGCGCCATAGAGTCCACGCTTGCCGCGCGGGGCGAACTCCGTCATCAGCGAGACCGCACCGCCGTACTCGCCCCCCGCGAACAGCCCCTGCAGGATGCGAAGCAGTGTAATAATGAGCGGGGCGGCAATCCCGATGCTGGCGTAGACCGGCACAATGCCGATGGCGGCGGTAGCGAGCGTCATCAGCACCAGCACAATGATTAGCGTCGGCTTACGGCCAATCCGGTCACCGATGCGGCCAAACACCACCGCACCCAGCGGGCGGAAGAAGAAGGCGATGGCAAACGAGGCGTAGGTGAGGATCAGGCTGGTAAGCCCCGCTTCTCCTTCAAGCTGGAAGAAGTTTTTCGCAATAACGGTTGCCAGAAAACCGTAGACCGCAAACTCATACCACTCGATAAAGTTACCAATGGAGCCTGCAATTAATGCACGCTTGTGCGCGTCCCGTTGCATAACGATCCTCACTGAAAGGGGTAAGAATAAATTATTCAACAAAAGCGAAGTGATGAAATAGTTTATTCTTATGTTATGTGAGCTATTTCACGAATGATATCAGCGGGATCGTGAACGTGTGATTCCCCTCCCATGCAGCGTGCGCGCGGTCTGTCCATACTTATCGTCATTGCCACTGAAGGAGGGAGACAGCATGCACTGGCAGACTCACACCGTTTTCAATCAACCGGCACCGCTTTCCAACAGCAACCTTTTTCTCTCGGACTGCGCCCTGCGCGATGCGGTTACGCGTGAAGGCGCCGAGTGGGATATTGAGTTGCTCGCCAGTATCGGGCAGCAATTAGGTACCGCGGAGTCGCTGGAGCTTGGCAGGCTGGCAAACGTCAACCCGCCCGAGCTATTACGCTATGACGCCACGGGGGAGCGGCTGGACGACGTGCGTTTTCATCCGGCATGGCATCTGCTGATGCAGGGGCTTTGCGCCAACCGCGTGCATAACCTGGCGTGGGAAGAGGAGGCGCGTAAAGGGTCGTTTGTCGCTCGGGCCGCGCGCTTTGTGCTTCATGCTCAGGTGGAGGCCGGCACACTGTGCCCTGTCACCATGACGTTCGCCGCCACGCCGCTGCTGCAGCAGGCGCTCCCCAAAATATTTCACGACTGGCTCACGCCGCTGCTCAGCGATCGCTACGATCCGCATCTGGCCCCCGGCGCGCAAAAGCGCGGCCTGCTGATCGGTATGGGGATGACGGAAAAGCAGGGCGGCTCAGACGTGCTCAGCAATACCACCAAAGCGGAAAAATGCAGCGACGGCAGCTACCGGCTGGTGGGACATAAATGGTTTTTCTCCGTGCCGCAAAGCGATGCACATCTGGTGCTGGCCCAGGCTAAGGGCGGGCTATCCTGCTTTTTTGTGCCGCGCTTTTTACCCGACGGACAACGTAACGCCGTCCGCCTGGAACGCCTCAAGGACAAGCTCGGGAACCGCTCCAACGCCAGCAGCGAGGCGGAATTCCTCGATGCCTCCGGCTGGCTGTTGGGGGAAGAAGGCGAAGGGGTACGGCAGATACTCAAAATGGGCGGTCTGACGCGCTTCGACTGCGCGCTGGGCAGCCACGGACTCATGCGTCGGGCGCTGTCGGTGGCGCTTTATCATGCCCATCAGCGGCAAACCTTTGGCAAAAATCTTATCGACCAGCCGCTAATGCGTGAGGTGTTAAGCCGGATGGCGCTGGTGCTGGAGGGGCACACGGCGCTGCTGTTCCGCCTGGCCCGCGCGTGGGACAAGCGTGCCGATCCGCAAGAAGCTGGCTGGGCGCGGCTCTTCACTCCGGCGGCGAAATTTAGCGTGTGTAAAGCGGGCATCCCATTTGTCGCGGAGGCGATGGAGGTGTTGGGTGGGATCGGATATTGCGAAGAGAGCGAACTTCCCCGTCTGTACCGTGAAATGCCGGTCAACAGCATCTGGGAAGGATCGGGCAATATCATGTGCCTGGACGTGCTGCGCGTGCTGGCGAAGCAGCCGGGGATCCACGATCTGCTTGCAGATGAGTTTGCGCAGGTAAAAGGGCAGGACAGACACTTCGACCGCAGCTGGCGACAGCTGCAGCAAAAACTGCGTAAGCCGCAGGAGGCACAGGGCCGGGAGATTGCTCAACAGCTCTTTTTACTGGGTGCCGGAAGCCAGATGCTGCGACACGCTTCACCGCCCGTGGCGCAGGCGTGGTGCCGCATGATGCTGGATACCCGTGGCGGAACGCTAATGAGCGAACAGGTGCAAAATGACCTGCTGCTGCGCGCCACGGGCAGAGTCGGTTAGCCTTTTAGCTGGAACAGGCTGACCAGTTGGGTAAGGTGTGAGCCTTTCTCGCGTAGCGTGTGTGCGGTCTGCTCGCTGCGCGAGACGCGGTCGGCGTTGATGTGCGACGCTTCGCCAATGTGCGTCATGGCAAGATTCACCTGCCCAATCCCTGCGGATTGTTCACGGGAAGCGTGGTTAATCTCGGTAACCAGCTGGCTGATGTTATCGATATGAACAATGATAGCGTCCATAGCCAGACGCGTCTTTTCTGACAGCGCGTGGCCTTCGCTTACCTTGTTCAGCGTATCGCCAATCAGGTGTTCAATCTCCTTCACCGCGTTGGCACTGCGTGCCGCCAGGGCGCGAACCTCCTGCGCTACCACGGCGAAGCCTTTGCCATGTTCGCCCGCGCGAGCCGCTTCGACCGCCGCATTCAGCGCCAGAATGTTAGTCTGGAACGCGATGGACTCAATCACGCGGGTAATGTCCTCAATGCGTTTAGAAGCATCGCGGATATCATCCATCGTCGACACCGCGTGGGTGACCGTCTCGCCGCCCTGATGAACCGCGAGCGAGGTTTCACCCACCAGCTGCTGTGTTTGCTCCATGTTGGCGGCATTTTGCTGCACGGTGGCGGCCAGCTGCTCCATGCTGGCGGAAGTCTCTTCCACGCTGCTGGCCTGCTTGTTGATCTGCTCCGAGATTTCTCCGGTGTCGGAAGCCAGCGCATTGGTGCCCAAATGGATCTCGCCCGCGGCCTCACGCACCTGCAGGACAATTTTTTGCAGCCCATCGCCAATACCGTTGATGGCATCAACCAGCTGGCCGACCTCATCCTGACGCGTTACGGGCAGGCTGGCGCGCAGATCGCCTGCGGCATACTGGCGGGCCAGCTCGATCACGTTACGCAGCGGGCGGGTCAGCATCCGTCGAATGAGCACCACAAACAGGCCCGCGAAGAGCACGGAAAGCACCACGCCCGCCAGCAGGAACCGGTCACGCATGGCGTTGACGCTTGCGAGAAGGACCGATTTATCCACTTCACCCACGATGGTCCAGTTCCAGCCCGGCAGCGGCGTATAGGCCATTTTCAGCGTGCGGCCGTCGTCGCTTACGCGCTCCAGCGTGCCGGAGGAATCGCTCAGCAGCAGCTGTTGGGTGGCGCTGTCCCACTTCGGCAGTTGCCCCTCTTCACTACCGTGGAACAGGAACTGCCCGCGCGTTTTGCCGTTGCTGCGATCCAGCACATAGAAGTGCCCGCTCTCGCCCAGCCGACGGTTGAGGATTTTCTCTCGCATAACGTTCCAGGAGTGTGTGATATCTACCCCAACAAAGATGATCCCAATAACCTGGCCTTCACCATTCTTAACCGGCTGGTACTGGGTGATGTAGCGTTTACCAAACAGCAGCGCCAGGCCACGGTAAACTTCGCCCCTGGTGACGGCCGCAAACGCCGGGCTGGTGGTATCCAGAAGGGTTCCCATCGCCCGGTCGCCATTCTCCTTGCGCAGGGAGGTGGCAACGCGAATAAAGTCGTTACCGCTGCGAACGAACAGCGTGGAGATTGCGCCCGTACGATTCAGAAAGTCGTCAGAAAAAGCATTGTTTTCATGCAGTTCAGATTCGCCGCCTTTCAGCAAAGGCACATTGATCCCGTTAATGGTACGGGTCTGACTCGTATCGACCGTAAATGGCTGAGGCAGGAAAGTGGTAAACAGTCGGGTATAGCTTTCGACCTCTTCGCTCAGACTGGTATTAAACATCTGCACCATATCGACCATGCCGGTGGACTGGTTATGCAAATCTTCGACGGCAAGATCTTCAAGCTGCTGGCTGGCTTTATGGCTGAGCAGAAAAGTGAAAAGCAGAAACAGAATGGCGACACTCATACCGGTCAGCAGCGATAGCTTAGTGCCCAGACCCGCACGGCGGAAAGAATTGATCATAAATTGCTCATCATTGAAAAGGTATGCCTGTTCAACGGCAGAGCAGCGATAACATTTATGCTATTAATGTAACAAAATGTTATTTGTTTGTTTTTGGATGGTTTTGAAAAAGATAAAAGATTTGCAAAAACGAAAAGCCACTAAAATTAAGTGGCTTTTATCGGGAGGGGCTAAACATAGAGGATGGCTTGCACCCGCCAATGATCGACATGGTTATCTTCCTGCATCTGGATGATGCGATACCAGGAAGCGCCTTGTTCATCGGCTTTTAATGCAACGACACGTTCAACGTCTTGCGGGCTCCCCGAAATGTTATTCACGGAGATTTGGCCTATTTCATTCAGGCCAGTCACGCAATCAGCACTGGCGAATTCAGCTGATTGTGCGGTTGTGCTCACAAGGCCTGCTGAGAGCAACAGTGTGGTCAAGGCAAGAGTTCGTTTCATCGTCAGCTCCATTTCACATGTCTCCGGTATCCGCCGGGCAATCCTTCGCAAATAAACTCACTTCCATTGGTGCAGGCATGGAGTTTATTGTGGACAGGAAAATGTCTATGGACGCAAAGCAGTGTAAATGTCGTTCAAATGATCGCCATTACTTACGGTACAAAATCGCCTGCGAGTACCACTGTCCCGTAATGATGGTTTCGTCGATCATAATGATGACGTAATAATCTGCTTTGGCGGCTGCGGCTTGTGCTTCAATAGAGGCTTCCGCGTCATCCGGGGAACCGCGAACCAACGCGGAGACAGTGCCCATTCGCTGTAATCCTTCAGTCTGATTACGACGAATTTCCTGCGGGTGATCGGCGACCGGCGGAGCGGGTTGCGGTGTTCCCTGCAGCGCGCTACAGCCACTGAGCAGAAACACAAACAATAAAGCAGCAAACCTGCGCATAACCATATCTCGTTTCCTGATAGCCATAGTGTAGTTGCCTGTAAATTTAGTTTTGGGGGAATGTTCCCGAAGTGTTATCTGAGGCGAAGATTTCGAATGAAAATATCCAGAAACCGTAATCCAGCTCTCAAACATTATGAATCATTCATCAGTACAGGACCGACAATGATTGAACTCGAAACGCGACGCCTTGGTGACCGCGAAATATTACATGCTTTCCCCACCGGGAAAAGTGAGCAGCCGCTGCCAGTTGTGGTTTTTTATCATGGGTTTACCTCGTCAAAACTGGTTTATAGCTATTTTGCTGTGGCGCTGGCGCAGGCTGGATTCCGCGTTGTTATGCCGGATGCTCCGGATCATGGCGCGCGATTTTCGGGCAACGAGCAGGCGCGGCTCGGCCAGTTCTGGCAAATCTTGCATGGTAGCCTGACGGAATTTGCAGGGCTGCGCGATGCGCTTTTTGAGGCCGGGCTGGTGGAGAACGATCGCCTGGCGGTTGCTGGGGCTTCAATGGGGGGAATGACGGCGCTGGGGATCATGACGCATCATTCGGAGGTGAAGTCCGTCGCTTGTCTGATGGGGTCGGGCTACTTCACTTCGCTCTCGAAGACGCTGTTTCCCTCGCAGAACCCAGAAGATATCGAAGCGGCGCTGGCGGAGTGGGACGTCACCCATGCGTTACCGCACCTGGCCAATCGCCCGCTGCTGCTGTGGCACGGCGAGGCGGATGATGTGGTTCCGCCTGACGGAACGTTCCGTTTACAGCAGTCGTTAAAGAATGAAGGGCTGGACGGCAATTTAACCTGCCTTTGGGAGGCGGGCGTTCGTCACCGTATTACGCCGACGGCGCTGGATGCCACGGTGAGCTTTTTCCGCCAGCACCTTTAAACCCGAAGAATTTTGACCCCTTGATCTTCCAGCTTCTGGAGGATCTCCGGGTTGGCATTTTTACCGGTGATCACCATGTCGATTTGCTCGGCACGGCTGAACAGCATGCCTGCGCGCTCGCCCACTTTGCTGCTGTCGACCAGCACAACAAGCTTGCCTACCACGTTAAGCATGTTTTGCTCCGCCATGGCGGTCAGCATATCGGTTTTATACAGCCCATCTGTAGTCAGGCCTTTACCGCTGGTGAACATCCAGTGTCCGGCGTAGAGGCTATTTTCACTGTCCTGTGGGCTGAGCGTAATGGACTGGCTCTTATTGTACTGACCGCCCATGATCACTACGCTTTCATGCTCCTGGTCAATGAGATAGTTGGCCAGCGGCAAATAGTTAGTGATGATTTGCACCGGTTTGCCACACATCTCCCGCCCCAGTAAAAACGCCGTGGAGCCGCAGTTGATCACGACGCTTTCGCCAGGGTTGACCAGCTGTGATGCTGCTCTTGCAATCCGCACTTTTTCATCGTGGTTCTGCGCCTGATGAATGTTCATCGGCGTCCAGCGCGGACGCTGCTGGCTAATGGCTTCCGCACCGTTACGGACTTTTTTCAGTTTGCCACTTTCATCCAGCTTGTTGATGTCCCGTCGGGCCGTTGCCGGAGAAATGCCTAATCGTTCGATCACTTTCTCAACGGTGATAAACCCTGTTTGCGCCAGGAGTTCCAGTAAAATTTGATGTCGTTGCGCTTCCGTCATGAGCTATTCCGATAAGAATTGATTTGAAAAGATGATATTTGAAATAGCGTGAAATTACTAAAATAAATATGACATCGCCAGACACAAGGTCTGGCGATTTGACTTCACAATCAGAGGAAGGACTTGAACGGCAGGTCAGGCTCAATGGTGAAGCAATCATCGAAACCACGTGGGTAGTGATATTCCAGATTATCTTTGTCCAGTGGCCAGGTGAACTTGCCACCGACCTGCCAGATGAACGGCTTGAAGCCATACTTCAGGCGGTCTTTTTTCATTTCCCACAGCACGCGGATTTCCTGCGGGTCTGCCTGGAAGTTTGACCAGATATCATGGTGGAACGGAATAACCACTTTGGTGTTCAGCGCTTCCGCCATGCGCAGCATATCGGCGCTGGTCATTTTGTCGGTGATGCCGCGCGGGTTCTCACCGTAGGAGCCCAGCGCCACGTCGATCTGATGCTCGTTACCGTGCTTCGCATAGTAGTTGGAGTAGTGGGAGTCCCCGCTGTGGTACAGAGAACCGCCAGGGGTTTTAAACAGGTAGTTCACCGCACGTTCGTCCATACCATCTGGCAGCACGCCTGCTGCTTTCTGATCGGCGGGCAGGGTGATCAATGCTGTACGGTCAAAGGCATCCAGCGCGTGGATTTCAATGTCTTTAATTTTTACTACATCGCCCGGTTTCATCACGATGCAGCGCTCTTTCGGCACGCCCCAACCGATCCACAGATCCACGCAGGTCTGCGGCCCAATGAACGGCACATCGTCCGCGCAGTTTTGCATCACCGCTGCAGCCACGTTCACGTCGATATGATCGTTATGATCGTGGGTAGAGAGGACGGCGTCGATCTGACGAATTGCAAACGGATCGAGCACAAACGGCGTAGTACGCAGGTTCGGCTGCAGTTTTTCCACGCCCGCCATGCGCTGCATCTGATGACCTTTTTTCATCAGCGGGTTGCCGTGGCTCTGTTTACCGGTGCCGCACCAGAAATCGACGCAGATATTGGCGCCACCTTCTGATTTCAGCCAGATACCGGTACAGCCCAGCCACCACATTGCAAATGTGCCAGGAGCAACCTGTTCCTGCTCGATCTCTTCATTCAGCCAGCTACCCCATTCCGGGAAGGTGCTCAGAATCCATGATTCACGGGTGATGGTGTTCACTTTACTCATCGTTTTGACTCCTGGTTTAATCAAAAGTAATCACAATATGATTTGTTGTGATTGATACTGGCATCATTTGACGCGTTTTGCAATGGTGAAAATGGTGAATTTTATCTGTTCGACTTCACGGGTTATCCGCTTTTTACTTGTTAGACTATCCGGTATTAATCATTAATTTAATGAATTATAAAGATTAATTTATTTTTCATGCACGGTAGTGAAAATCATTACTAACACCATGGAAATAATTTGCGTGATACGTCACAAATAATCAAATCCAATCTTGTGGTGATTATTTGTGATTACTAGAGTGATGGCACCAACCACACAGGGATTGCCCCTCGTGTTCTCATTTCTGGAGAGAGTTATGGAGATCCTCTACAACGTCTTTACCGTGTTCTTTAATCAGGTAATGACCAACGCCCCGCTGCTGCTGGGTATCGTGACGTGCCTGGGCTATATCCTGCTGCGAAAAAGCGTCAGCGTGATTATCAAAGGCACCATCAAAACCATTATTGGTTTTATGTTGCTGCAGGCGGGTTCAGGCATTCTGACCAGTACCTTTAAGCCGGTTGTCGCCAAAATGTCGGAAGTGTATGGCATTAACGGCGCTATCTCTGATACCTACGCATCCATGATGGCGACCATTGAACGCATGGGTGATGCCTATAGCTGGGTGGGGTATGCGGTCCTGCTCGCGCTGGCCCTGAACATCATTTACGTTCTGCTGCGCCGCATTACCGGCATTCGCACCATCATGCTGACCGGCCACATCATGTTCCAGCAGGCGGGGCTGATTGCGGTTTCTTTCTATATCTTCGGCTACCCAATGTGGACCACGATTATCTGCACCGCGGTGCTGGTTTCGCTCTACTGGGGTATCACCTCCAACATGATGTACAAGCCAACCCAGGAAGTGACTGATGGCTGCGGCTTCTCCATCGGTCACCAGCAGCAGTTCGCCTCCTGGATTGCTTACAAAGTTGCGCCGTACCTGGGCAAAAAAGAAGAGAGCGTTGAAGACCTCAAGCTGCCGGGCTGGCTGAATATCTTCCACGACAACATCGTTTCAACGGCGATTGTGATGACCATCTTCTTCGGCGCCATTTTGCTCTCCTTCGGCATTGACGTCGTTCAGGCGATGGCGGGTAAAACCCACTGGACGGTCTATATCCTGCAGACCGGCTTCTCCTTCGCGGTGGCCATTTTCATCATCACTCAGGGCGTACGTATGTTCGTCGCCGAACTGTCGGAAGCCTTCAACGGTATCTCCCAACGCCTGATCCCTGGCGCGGTGCTGGCGATTGACTGTGCTGCTATCTATAGCTTTGCGCCAAATGCGGTGGTCTGGGGCTTTATGTGGGGCACCATCGGCCAGCTGATTGCGGTAGGCATCCTGGTCGGCTGCGGCTCCTCAATCCTGATTATTCCTGGCTTTATTCCGATGTTCTTCTCCAACGCCACCATCGGCGTGTTTGCTAACCACTTCGGCGGCTGGCGCGCAGCGCTCAAGATCTGCCTGGTAATGGGCATGGTTGAAATCTTCGGTTGCGTGTGGGCGGTCAAGCTTACCGGTATGAGCGCCTGGATGGGCATGGCGGACTGGTCAATTCTGGCACCACCGATGATGCAGGGCTTTGCCTCCGTCGGACTGGTCTTTATGGCCGTCATCATTCTGATTGCACTGGCTTATATGTTCTTCGCTGGCCGTTCTCTGCGAGCTGAAGAAGATGCGGAAAAACAAACAGCAGAAGTGTCTGCTCATTAAGGAGTTTCGATTATGACCGTACGTATCCTGGCTGTATGTGGCAATGGGCAAGGCAGCTCCATGATCATGAAGATGAAAGTGGATCAGTTTTTAACCCAGTCAAACATCGACCACACGGTGAACAGCTGCGCAGTGGGCGAATACAAAAGTGAGCTGAACGGCGCAGACATCATCATCGCTTCTACCCACATCGCCGGCGAGATCACCGTGACGGGCAACAAATATGTGGTGGGCGTGCGCAACATGCTGTCGCCTGCGGATTTCGGCCCAAAACTGCTGGAAGTGATCAAAGCGCACTTCCCTCAAGACGTGAAGTAAGGACGAAACATGAAATTACGTGATTCGCTGGCAGAAAATAACTCCATCCTTTTGCAGGCGGAGGCCAGCACCTGGCAGGAGGCGGTGAAGCTGAGCGTGGATCTGCTGGTTAAGGCTGACGTTGTCGAGCCGCGTTACTACCAGGCCATTCTTGATGGCGTGGCGCAGCACGGCCCTTACTTTGTGATTGCGCCAGGCCTGGCCATGCCGCACGGCCGCCCTGAAGAGGGCGTGAAAAAAACCGGCTTTGCCCTTGTGACGCTGAAAACGCCGCTGGTGTTTAACCATGAAGATAACGACCCGGTCGACATCCTGATCACCATGGCCGCCGTGGATGCCAACACCCACCAGGAGGTGGGCATCATGCAGATCGTCAATCTGTTTGATGATGAAGCCAATTTTGACCGTTTACGCGCCTGCCGTACCGAGCAGGAAGTGCTGGATTTAATTGATAACGCCACTGCGGCGGCAGTCTAAGAGGAACTGAATATGTCATTACCAATGTTGCAGGTTGCGCTGGATAACCAAACGTTGTCCCACGCTTACGAAACTACCCGTCTGATCGCGGAAGAAGTGGACATCATCGAAGTGGGTACCATTCTGTGCGTGGGTGAGGGCGTTCGCGCCGTTCGCGACCTGAAGGCGCTCTATCCGCATAAAATCGTGCTGGCGGATGCCAAGATCGCCGATGCAGGCAAAATTCTTTCCCGCATGTGCTTCGAAGCGAATGCTGACTGGGTCACCGTGATCTGCTGTGCAGATATCAACACTGCGAAAGGCGCGCTGGACGTGGCAAAAGAGTTTAACGGCGACGTGCAGATTGAACTGACCGGCTTCTGGACCTGGGAGCAGGCGCAGGAGTGGCGTGACGCGGGCATTCAGCAGGTGGTTTACCACCGTAGCCGTGATGCGCAGGCTGCAGGCGTGGCGTGGGGTGAAGCGGATATCAGCGCCATCAAACGTCTGGCGGATATGGGCTTCAAAGTGACCGTCACCGGCGGCCTGGCGCTGGAAGATCTTCCGCTGTTCCAGGGCATTCCAATTCACGTCTTTATTGCCGGTCGTAGCATTCGTGATGCGGCGTCTCCGGTTGAAGCGGCGCGTCAGTTTAAACGCTCAATCGCTCAGCTTTGGGGCTAAGGAGCGGGTATGTTGTCAAAACAGGTCCCGCTTGGCATCTATGAAAAGGCACTCCCCGCGGGGGAGTGCTGGCTGGAGCGGCTGCAGCTGGCAAAACAGCTGGGCTTCGATTTTGTCGAAATGTCCGTGGATGAAACAGACGAGCGCCTCTCTCGTCTCGACTGGAGCCGTGAACAGCGGCTCGCACTGGTGAGCGCCATTGCTGAAACGGGCGTGCGCGTGCCGTCCATGTGTCTGAGTGCCCACCGTCGTTTTCCGCTCGGCAGCGAAGATGATGCCATACGTGCGCAGGGGCTGGAGATCATGCGTAAAGCCATTCGCTTTGCGCAGGATGTCGGTATCCGCGTGATCCAACTGGCGGGTTATGACGTTTACTATCAGGAAGCCAACGATGAAACGCGCCGTCGTTTTCGCGATGGTCTGAAAGAGAGCGTTGAGATGGCAAGTCGCGCGCAGGTCACGCTGGCGATGGAGATCATGGACTACCCGTTGATGAACTCCATCAGTAAGGCGCTGGGCTACGCGCACTATCTCAATAATCCATGGTTCCAGCTTTATCCCGATATCGGCAATCTGTCGGCATGGGATAACGACGTACAGATGGAGCTGCAGGCGGGCGTCGGTCATATCGTGGCGGTGCACGTCAAAGATACACGTCCAGGCGTATTCAAAAATGTTCCGTTCGGCACCGGGGTGGTGGATTTCGAACGGTGCTTTGAAACGCTCAAACAGACGGGTTATTGCGGGCCTTACCTGATTGAGATGTGGAGCGAAACGTCAGCCGACCCGGCTGCCGAAGTCGTGAAAGCGCGGGACTGGGTGCGCGAACGTATGGCGCGGGCGGGATTGCTGGAGGCTGAACATGCTTAAGCTTAAACAGCAGGTCTTTGAAGCCAACATGGATCTGCCGCGCTATGGCCTGGTCACGTTCACCTGGGGTAACGTCAGCGCTATCGATCGCGAGCAAGGTCTGGTAGTGATCAAGCCGAGCGGTGTGGCGTATGACACCATGAAAGCTGAAGATATGGTGGTGGTGGATCTCGAAGGGCGTGTCGTTGACGGCAAATGGCGGCCTTCATCAGATACCGCAACCCATCTGGCGCTGTATCGGCGTTATCCGTCCCTTGGCGGCGTGGTGCATACCCACTCCACGCACGCGACTGCCTGGGCTCAGGCGGGGCTGCCCATACCGGCACTTGGGACGACGCATGCGGACTACTTCTTTGGCGACATTCCCTGCACGCGCGCATTAACGCAGGCTGAAGTGGAAGGCGAGTACGAGCTCAACACCGGGAAGGTCATCATCGAAACGTTGGGCGCAAGTGAACCGCTGCATACGCCGGGGATTGTGGTGTACCAGCACGGTCCGTTCGCCTGGGGTAAAGATGCTCACGACGCGGTACATAATGCCGTGGTGATGGAAGAGGTGGCCAAAATGGCGTGGATTGCTCGCGACATCAATCCACAGCTTCAGGGCATTGATGATTACCTGATGAACAAGCATTTTATGCGTAAGCATGGCCCGAATGCCTATTACGGGCAGAAGTGAATAAGTGCTCTGGAATACCAAAAACAGTTGTAACCGGTGGTATTCCGGAGCCATTCACAAAAAAAAGCCCCCGGGCAGGGGGCAAGTCAAACTATGGCTATGTTCTCTTTGTTGGCTTTCCTGGTGCTAGCGTTAAAGCGTTATCGGTAAATATCTGCACTGGCGTGCATGTTGCCGTTGCTGCCGGGCTCACGGGTTAACATCACGTGGTAATAGGTTGCGCCCTGGGCATCGGTTTCTTCGTTTAATGCCTGATCTGCTTCACTTTCCGTGGCGAAATTATGATTGATGTAAATTACGCCCAAGCTTTGCACATCATCCATGTTTCTGGCCTGTCGGCTGTCTATCTTGATGGCTGCCATCGCGTTTGCACTGAGCAAAAGCGCCGCCATTATGGCTAATGCGATTTTTTTCATGATATGCGCTCCACGACTGCGTGCTGTGTGACGGTTTGTCCTGCTCCTTCTCGGTTTAGATGGGCTCTGATTAAAGTGTAATCGCTTATCGCTGTGCGATGAGTGACCATTTCTGATGGTGTTGTTCAAAAAAACAACGCTTCTCGGTGTGATTAATTTTAAATCACCGACTTAGACCCGCTTCGCGCTTTGTGCGAATTATTTGTGCAATCAGCTTGAGTTTCCAGGGGCGCGCAAGTATTATGACGCGTCAATTTTTCAGCCGACCTTTAACACGTTCCTTGCCTCCCCGGGCCTCGGCTGACCCAGACAGGAGGCTGAATAATCCGTAAGGAGCAATTCGATGCGTCATTACGAAATCGTTTTTATGGTCCATCCTGACCAGAGCGAACAGGTTCCGGGTATGATCGAGCGTTACTCTGCTGCCATCACTGGTGCAGAAGGTACGATCCACCGTCTGGAAGACTGGGGCCGCCGTCAGCTGGCTTACCCGATCAACAAACTGCACAAAGCACACTACGTTCTGATGAACGTTGAAGCGCCGCAGGAAGTGATCGATGAGCTGGAAACTACCTTCCGCTTCAACGATGCCGTTATCCGCAGCATGGTTATGCGTACCAAAAACGCAGTTACCGAAGCATCTCCGATGGTTAAAGCGAAAGACGAGCGCCGTGAGCGTCGCGATGATTTCGCAAACGAAACCGCAGATGATTCTGATGCTGGGGATTCTGAAGAGTAATTTCTGATGACCAACCGTCTGGCGTTGTCCGGCATCGTATGCAGGGCTCCCCTTCGAAAGGTCAGTCCATCAGGAATTCCGCATTGCCAGTTCGTGCTTGAGCATCGTTCTGTGCAAGAGGAAGCCGGGTTTCACCGGCAGGCGTGGTGCCAAATGCCCGTTATTATTAGCGGACACGAAAACCAGGCCATTACTCACAGTTTAACGGTCGGTAGCGCAGTAATCGTTCAGGGGTTCATCTCTTGCCACAAGGCAAAGAACGGCCTGAGCAAAATGGTTCTGCATGCCGAGCAGATTGATTTGATAGATTCTGGAGACTAGCCATATGGCACGTTATTTCCGTCGTCGCAAGTTCTGCCGTTTCACCGCGGAAGGCGTTCAAGAGATCGACTATAAAGATATCGCAACGCTGAAAAACTACATCACCGAAAGCGGTAAGATTGTCCCAAGCCGTATCACCGGTACTCGTGCAAAATACCAGCGTCAGCTGGCTCGCGCTATCAAACGCGCTCGCTACCTGTCCCTGCTGCCGTACACTGATCGTCATCAGTAATCGGGCACGGTCCATTAATACGACTTTAAGAGGATAAGGTAATGCAAGTTATTCTGCTTGATAAAGTAGCAAACCTGGGCAGCCTGGGTGATCAGGTTAACGTTAAAGCGGGTTACGCACGTAACTTCCTGGTTCCACAGGGTAAAGCTGTTCCAGCTACTAAGAAAAACGTTGAGTTTTTCGAAGCACGTCGCGCTGAACTGGAAGCCAAACTGGCTGACGTTCTGGCGGCTGCTAACGCTCGCGCTGAAGCAATCAACGCACTGGGCACTGTTACCATCGCGTCTAAAGCTGGCGACGAAGGTAAACTGTTCGGTTCCATCGGTACCCGCGATATCGCTGATGCAGTTTCTGCAGCAGGCGTTAAAGTGGCTAAGAGCGAAGTTCGTCTGCCGAACGGCGTTCTGCGTACCACTGGTGAGCACGAAGTTGACTTCCAGGTTCACAGCGAAGTGTTCGCTAAACTGGTTGTTAACGTAGTAGCTGAGTAATTTTTTACTCTGCTCACGTCGAAGCGCCGGCCTTGTGCCGGCGTTTTGCTTTTCTGGGGGACCAGAATTCATCATTTCTTCTTGTATGGTAGCTATTCCTGTCGCATTCTCTGATAATAAATTGAAACGCAATTTTATTTATGAGATTTGTCATGGATACCGCTCTGCCCACACCTGTCTTTGCGCGCCGAAATGTGGCCTATGCCTGCGCCACGCTCTGCTGTCTGCTCTGGGGTAGCTCCTACCCGGCCATTAAAAGTGGTTATGCGCTTTTCCAGATCGCAACCGATGATATTCCATCGAAAGTGGTGTTTGCCGGATACCGTTTCCTGTTTGCCGGTGTGTTGCTGCTGCTGTTTGCATTGGCCCAGCGAAAACCGATTGGCAGGCTTACGCCCACGCAGTTTGGCCAGCTCACCATTCTCGGCCTGACCCAGACGACTATTCAGTACACTTTCTTCTATATAGGCCTGGCCTACACGACGGGGGTGAACGGTTCAATCATGAACGCCACTGGAACCTTCTTCAGCGTGCTGTTGGCGCACTTCATCTACCACAACGACAAGCTGAGCTATAACAAAACGCTGGGCTGTATTCTCGGGTTTGCCGGGGTGATGTTGGTGAACTTCCACAGCGGGTTAAGCGATTTCCAGTTTGTCTGGAATGGTGACGGGTTTGTGGTGCTGGCTGCTTTTATTCTCTCCGCTGCCACGCTTTACGGAAAACGCATCTCCCAGACCGTCGATCCCACGGTGATGACCGGCTGGCAGCTGGCTATCGGTGGACTGGTGTTGGTGGGGGGAGGGTATGCAACAGGCGGAACGCTGGAAGTGCACAGTATGAAGGCCATCGCCGTACTGGGGTATCTGACGCTGCTCTCATCCGTCGCCTTTGCGCTGTGGAGCGTGCTGCTGAAAGTTAACCGCGTCAGTATGATTGCGCCGTTTAACTTCGTTGTGCCGGTGGCAGGCACAGTCTTATCCGCCATTTTCCTCGGGGAAAATATTCTGGATATCAAATATGCGATTGCGCTGGTATTGGTCTGTTCGGGGATCTGGTGGGTGAATAAGCGGAGTGCCTGAGAACAGTGTGCCGGGTGGCGGCTACGCCTTACCCGGCCTACAGAACTAGCGTGCGCGAATAAAACTGCCGTCGGTCTGACGGGTAAACAGCACCTGCTGGCCATTACCGGTATCGATCGTCAGACCGGTCACCACGCCGCTGGCGTTCTGGCGGATCTGCACCATCTGTCCATTTTGCAGGTTGCTCAGCGGCTTGCCTGCGCCTTCCACCTGCGCCATAGCATAGACATCCGTAGCAGGCAGGTTGTGGTCGCGGAACAGCTGCGCGAGCGTTTTACCCGGCTCAACGCGATAGGAACGCCACTGCTGTTCAATGCCTGTCGGTTGCTGAACTTGTGGCGCAGCGGCCTGCTCCTGCGGTTGTTCTTCCTGAACGGGTTCAGGCTCTACAGGTGCGACCTGGCCTGGATCGTTGGATGGCGTCACCAGCTGCGTCTGCATGGGCTGCGCATCCGGCTGCGGTCGCGTTTGCGACTGGATATCCAGCTGCGCATTGCGGGTCACCGGTGCGGTATCAACGTCGTCGCCGCCAGAAGGAAGCAGGAAGCCCACGATCACCAGCAGCGCGCCAATGATAATGCCTCTGCGGTGCATAGGGGGCAGCGGGTCCATAATGCGAAAATTGTCTGGCGCCTGCCAGATTTTCGCCAGGGTAGGTTTCAGTTCAAATCGCCCGGGCATGGCTCTCCTCCTGCTCCGCGTCTTTTTTATCCTGTCCTGAGAAGTGTAGTTTGCTAACTGCCTGATGGGCGTAACAAAGCCAGCTTTCGTGACACATATTTGGGAAAATCCTGACTGGCTCTATTGTTTCTGTTTCGCCGCAGTTTGTCACCTTTACTTAAGACAAAGTTTTACCCATAAGGGCATGGCTGATATGCTGCCCGCTACTTTAAATGTGATGGAAGGAAAACCCATGACCACCCCGACTTTTGACACTATCGAAGCGCAGGCAAGCTACGGCATCGGCTTGCAGGTAGGACAGCAGCTGAGCGAATCCGGCCTGGAAGGTCTGTTACCGGAAGCGCTGGTGGCGGGTATCGCTGACGCGCTGGCAGGCAATCATCCGGCTGTTCCGGTTGACGTTGTGCACCGCGCGCTGCGTGAAATTCACGAACGTGCTGACGCCGTGCGTCGCGCGCGCTTCGAAGAGATGGCAGCAGAAGGCGTGAAATACCTGGAAGAGAACCGCGAGCGCGAAGGCGTGAACAGCACCGAATCGGGCCTGCAGTTCCGCGTGATCAACCAGGGTGACGGCGCGATCCCGGCTCGCACCGACCACGTTCGCGTTCACTACACCGGCAAACTGATTGACGGTACCGTGTTCGACAGCTCTGTTGCACGCGGCGAACCGGCTGAATTCCCGGTTAACGGCGTTATCGCGGGCTGGATCGAAGCGCTGACCCTGATGCCTGTTGGCTCCAAATGGGAACTGACCATTCCTCAGAACCTGGCCTATGGCGAGCGTGGCGCGGGTGCGTCCATTCCGCCATTCAGCACCCTGGTCTTTGAAGTCGAGCTGCTGGAAATCCTGTAATCGGCTTTTCTTATTTCCTCTCTCCGTCCGGGGAGAGGAAAATAGTGATAAAACCTATAGTTACGACGTAATCAACATTTTATCTTGCAAACGAAACTGTTGCGTGTATTTTTGTGAGCTGTTTCGCGCTGTATGAGTGATATGACACTCACTTTCAACATATTATTAACATAATATTCAAATCATAGTATTCATCCCGCCGATTCTTACCTAATATCGATTAGCCCTTACAAGGGACCGTCATTCTTTGACGTATTTAAAGGCCAGAAGAGCCTTAACAACACAGACAGGCATAAACAGGAAAATATCACATGGTAGATCAGGTCAAAGTCGCCGCTACAGAAGAGGCGTCGTCTGAACAGTCGCTACGGCGCAATCTCACAAACCGTCATATTCAGCTTATCGCTATCGGGGGTGCCATCGGTACCGGGCTGTTTATGGGGTCAGGCAAAACCATCAGTCTTGCCGGGCCGTCGATCATCTTCGTTTATATGATCATCGGTTTTATGCTTTTCTTCGTGATGCGCGCAATGGGTGAATTGCTGCTCTCGAATCTCGAATACAAATCTTTCAGCGACTTTGCTTCCGACCTTTTGGGGCCATGGGCGGGCTATTTTACCGGCTGGACTTACTGGTTCTGCTGGGTTGTCACCGGTATGGCTGACGTTGTGGCCATCACGGCGTACGCGCAATTCTGGTTCCCCGGCCTCTCGGACTGGGTGGCTTCGCTGGCGGTGATTGTCCTGCTGCTGAGCCTGAACCTCGCCACTGTGAAAATGTTCGGCGAGATGGAGTTCTGGTTCGCGATGATCAAAATCGTCGCTATCGTGGGGCTGATTGTTGTGGGCCTGGTGATGGTGCTGACGCACTTCCAGTCGCCAACCGGCGTTCAGGCATCATTTACCCATCTGTGGAATGACGGCGGTTGGTTCCCGAAAGGCCTTAGCGGCTTCTTTGCGGGCTTCCAGATAGCGGTGTTTGCGTTTGTCGGGATTGAGCTGGTGGGTACCACGGCTGCGGAAACCAAAGATCCGGAGAAATCCCTGCCGCGCGCCATTAACTCCATTCCGGTGCGTATCATCATGTTCTACGTCTTCGCGCTGATCGTGATTATGTCCGTGACGCCGTGGAGTTCGGTGGTGCCAACCAAGAGCCCATTCGTTGAGCTGTTCGTGCTGGTGGGTCTGCCTGCTGCTGCGAGCCTGATTAACTTCGTGGTGCTGACCTCAGCGGCTTCATCTGCAAACAGCGGCGTGTTCTCCACCAGCCGTATGCTGTTTGGTCTGGCGCAGGAGGGTGTTGCCCCGAGCGCGTTTGCCAAGCTGTCTAAACGTGCAGTACCGGCGAAAGGGCTGACCTTCTCGTGCATCTGCCTGCTGGGCGGTGTGGTGATGCTCTACGTCAACCCGAGCGTGATTGGCGCGTTCACCATGATTACCACGGTCTCTGCGATCCTGTTTATGTTCGTCTGGACCATCATCCTGTGCTCGTACCTGGTGTACCGCAAACAGCGTCCACACCTGCATGAGAAATCGATCTACAAGATGCCGCTGGGCAAGCTGATGTGCTGGGTATGCATGGCGTTCTTCGTCTTCGTGCTGGTGTTGCTGACGCTGGAAGATGATACCCGTCAGGCGCTGATCGTCACGCCGCTGTGGTTTATCGCGCTGGGGCTGGGCTGGATGTTTATCGGTAAGAAACGGATGGCTGGCGTAAGGTAAAAGCAAAACGGCAACTTCGGTTGCCGTTTTTAGTTTTTGCACCCTCTCCCCGTGGGTGTACGGTCCGGGGACATGGTAGACAGGTGTTCGGGGACATGGTGAACACTTTTTAACATCCTTTACCCATGGTGATCGACTTTTTCTTCAGGTCGATCACCCCCACTTTCGTGCTGTACCACCACACCTCGTAGCTGCCGTCTTCCTGCGTCTCCTTCAGCCCGACCCGTTCTCCCCTGAACGCCTTGCCTGCGCTCAGACTTACCCCTTTCACGCTCAGCTTTCCGCTGATATCCACTTTCCTGACCATCACGCCCTCGTCGTATTCCGGGGGCGTGGTGTTGCCGCTGTATTGTCGTGCAGACGGCTTATACCGCGAGCCCGGTACCGCCATATCCAGCGCCTCATGCGGGCGTTCAAGGTTGTACACCGTCCGCCAGTGGTCGAAGGCGCGCTGCAGTTCACCCTCGCTCGCGAACCACTTGCCCTGCAGCACTTCCGCCTTCAGGCTGCGGTGAAAACGCTCCAGCTTGCCCTGCGTCTGCGGATGATAAGGCCGGGAATGCCCCACCCGGATACCGTGGCGCATCAGCCACAGCTCCAGCGCCGTCCAGGTGCCGGTGGTGTCTCCCCACGGTGAGCCGTTGTCCATCGTCATCCGGTCCGGCAGGCCGTAACGTTCAAACACGCTGACCAGTTGCTGCTGCACGGTCTCGCGCCGTTCATCGGTACAGTGCGCCAGGCACAGGGAAAAACGGGAATGGTCGTCCAGGAGGGTGAGCGGATGGCAGCGGCCACCGCCAAAGGGAAAGTGGCCCTTAAAGTCCATCTGCCAGAGGCGGTTCGGCGCGTCGTGTTCGAAGCGTCCCGTGGCGGGAATGCCCGGTGAAGTGCCCGGCAGCAGGCCGTGACGGGCCATCAGGTTATGGACGGTGCTGAAGGCGGGCATGGTGTGCCCCTGGTCTTCGAGCCAGCGCTTTATCTTGCGTGCGCCCCAGCGTTGATGGCGGTCATGGGCCATACGCAGCAGGGCAGTGATGTCGTCAGATGAGCGGTTCGGGGAATGGTGCGGTATGCGCGGGCGGTCCTGAAGGCCGGCGGCCCCTTCCTCCGCCCAGCGGCGAAGCCACTTGTAGCCGGTGGCCGGTGAAATGCCGAAGCGACGGCAGAGGGAACGGATGTTCGCCCCGTCCTGCGAGGCGAACAAAACAAACTCGGTACGTAATGACATGGTATCTCTCGCATCCCAGGGCATAAGCGACTCCATAAACGGGTTCTTATGCCTTAGTTGTAAGTGTCTACCATGTCCCCGAACAAGTGTTCACTATGTCCCCGGACCGTACAGTGGGAGAGGGCCGGGGTGAGGGCGTCAGGCCGCAGCGGCCTTTTTTATTCCCCGGCCAACGCCCGCGGGAACAACACGTTATTCTCAAGACTGATGTGTTCCATCAGGTCGTCGATCATCTCGTTAATGCCGTTGTACATCGCTTTCCAGGTCGTGCACGCTTCTGGCGGCGGCGTGACGTTGTGGGTGGTGTGCTTGATCACGTCCAGCAGTTCGCCCGCGTCATCATGCTCGCTTTCCATCACGCTGATAGGCCCTATCGCCTGGCTCCCCATGCCCTGTTTAATCATCGGGAAGAGGATCTGCTCTTCTTTCATCATGTGGCTGGACAGCTCTTCGTGCAGCATGGTCAGGTATTTTGCCAGACCGCGCGGTACGGAGGGTTTGTCGGCGTGAACGCGCTCAACTTTCGTTGCCTGCAGGATCAGCTCCGGCAGCTGTTCACGGTGACGGTCATGGTAACGCACGATGATGTGGTCGATGATTTCCGCGAGCGGTGCGGTGCGCCAGTCTTTATCGATGGGCTGCTCGGCCAGCTGTGCCAGCTCGGCTTCAATCACTTCGACATCCAGCTCTTTACGCGACGCGGCGCGCGCCAGGGTTTGCTTACCGCCGCAGCAGTAATCCATATCGTATTTACGAAACAGCGCAGAAGCGCGAGGGATGGAGAGCGCCAGCTCGCCCAGGGGTTGGTCGCGGAAGGCCATAGCAGTTACCTCGTCATGAATAATATAAGATGCATATTAGATGCATCTTTAAGGCGAGGCTATAACCCTTTAGAGGGAAGGGAGAGAATGAGATGTGGATCACAAAAAAATGTCTCTTTTAACTCCCTGAATGAACATAAGAAAGTGCTTTAGAAAGTTTTTAAAGGTGTAGAAACAGTAAACAACGCGCCGAGCCTGCCGATAGATACACGTCAGACAATACCTGCATATAAAAAAGGCAACGCATGTTTAAACGTATAAAAGTCATTACCCTTCTGATTTCGGTGCTGCTTGTGCTCGGCATCATGCAGCTGATCTCTGCCGGCATTTTCATCAATGCGCTGAATAACGATAAAGAGAACTTCACCGTTTCTCAGCTTTCCAGCCAGAACGTGGCGGAATTTACCGACGCCTGGATCAGCCTGAACCAGGCGCGCGTGACGCTGAATCGCGGCATGCTGCGCCTGCAAAGCAGCATGGCGTCGCAGATTAACGGCGGTCAGCTGAACGAACTGGTGAACACCGCGAAAAATCTGCTGGCCGATGCCCAGGCGCATTACGATAAATACTACGCGCTGCCGGAAACCCCGGGTCTGGATGAGAAACTGGCCGATCGGCTGGAGGAGCAGTACCGCATATATTCCGCTACGCTGACGCAAATGAACGTTCTGCTGGGCCAGGGCAATCTGGAAGATATGTTTAAACAGAACGCCGAGCAGAAGCAGACGGCGATGCAAAAGGTCTACCGCGAGTGGCGTGAAGCGCAGGCCGCGCTCACTGATAAAGGCATTCAGGATAACGAAAGCGACTATAAGCGCATCCTTTGGATCCTCTCTGCCGTCATGATTCTCGTCATTGCGGTGATTATCTCCAGCTGGATTGCGATGCGTCGCGTGCTGCTGCTGCCTCTGGAGGACGTCATCAACCATATCCGCGCCATTGCTGCAGGGGATTTGACCCAGCCGATTCAGGCAGAGGGTAAAAACGAAATGGCGATCCTGGCCCGCAACGTACAGGAGATGCAAACGTCGCTGGCGAACACCGTGGGCGTGGTGCGTGAAGGCGCAGACACCATTTACACCGGCGCGGGCGAAATCTCTGCGGGCAGCAACGATCTCTCTTCCCGTACCGAGCAGCAGGCCGCGTCTCTGGAAGAGACCGCTGCCAGCATGGAACAGCTGACCGCCACCGTGAAGCAGAACGCCGATAACGCGCGTCAGGCTTCCCGGCTGGCGCTGGATGCCTCCTCAACCGCGAAGAAGGGCGGCAACGTGGTGGAAGGCGTGGTACGTACGATGGACGAGATCGCCACCAGCTCAAGCAAAATTGCGCAAATTACTAACGTGATCGACGGTATTGCCTTCCAGACCAACATTCTGGCGTTGAACGCGGCGGTGGAAGCGGCGCGCGCGGGCGAGCAGGGCCGTGGCTTTGCGGTCGTCGCGGGCGAAGTGCGTACCCTTGCCCAGCGCAGCGCCCAGGCGGCGAAAGAGATTAAGGCGCTGATTGATGATTCCGGCGAGCGCGTGAATGCGGGGTCTCAGTTGGTGAACGAAGCGGGCGCGACGATGGCAGAGATCGTCAATGCGGTCACCCGCGTCACCGACATCATGGGTGAAATTGCCTCAGCCTCTGACGAGCAGAGCCGCGGTATCGATCAGGTCGGTCAGGCGGTGGCGGAGATGGACCGCGTCACCCAACAGAACGCCTCGCTGGTGGAGGAGTCTGCGGCGGCCGCGGCGGCGCTGGAAGATCAGGCTGCACGCCTGAACGAAGCGGTGGCGGTGTTTAAAATTACCCGCAACCAGGCTGTCAAAGCCGCGCCGGTGAAGAGCTATGTACCAAAAGCGCAGCCGGTAGCGACCGCGTCTGAAGCGAACTGGGAAACGTTCTGACATTGTGCCGGGTGGCGCTGACGCTTACCCGGCCTACGTTCCAGGACAATGTAGGCCGGGTAAGGCGCAGCCGCCACCCGGCAAAAATCACATCTCCGACGCCGGAACGACCCTCGGTTTTTCCGGTTTCGCTCTTACCGCAATCACCACCCCAGCCACCAGCAATAAAATTCCACAGGCCGTTAACAGCGGCGGTACGCTTTGGCGCATCAGGAAGGTGTACAGCAGCCCGGCCAGGGTTTCGAAGACAATCAGCGGCCCTAAAATCACCGTCGGCAATTTCTGGCTGGCAATATTCCAGCACAGCGCGCCAACCCACGAGCACAGCACCGCAATCGCCACCATCAAGCCTACAAACAGCCACGGTCTTGGACCGAAGGGCTGGGCAAATTCCGGCTGTTGATGACCTAACCAGATACACGCGCCGACATACCCCACGAGCGAGACGGGCAACGTCACCAGCGCCTGCGCTGTCGCCCACATCATCGGGTGCTTGTCCGGGTTCTCCCGCAGCCAGCGCGCGTTGCGCAGGGCATACCACGCCCAACACACCACGGAAATAAAGGCCAGCATGATGCCGGAACCGTAACGCCACAGGTCGACGTCATCCAGCCCGTGGCTCAGCTCGGCAACGTTCACACATACCAGCCCTACGGCGATGCATACCAGTGCAGGGGCCATCTTTGACCAGGCCAGCTTGCCATCGCGGTGGCTGTAGAGCAGATTCGCGAACACAGGAATAACGACCGGCAGCGTGCCGATGATCATGGTCGACACCGGTGCACCGGTGCGCTGTATCGCGCTTGCCAGGCAAACGTAATAGATGAGATTGCCCATCATGGTCAGCGCCAGCGCGGTCAGCCAGTCCTGGCGGCTAAGCTGGCGCAAGCGCGCCCGCCCCAGCCAGGCCAGAGGAAGGGCAATCAGCCCCAGCGCCAGATAACGTCCCGTGGACTGCAGTATCGCCGGGTATTCTGGCACTATCAGCGGGCCGACAAAAATCAGCCCCCACATCAAACCTGCAAGCAGGGCATACAACACGCCGCTAATCATTTTTCCATCCACATTGATTTACTTTGCACTCAGTGTAGGAGGGCGAAATAGGTGCGTATTGTATGAGATTGCGCATTAGCGCTGCGCAACCTGCTTTTGATAGCGCACCGGCGTAATGCCGTAGCGGCGGGTAAAGGCGCGGGTCAGATGCGACTGGTCGGTCAGCCCGGTTGCGGCAGCCACTTCGGCGGCGGGCATGCCGTGAGTGAGAAACGCTTTGGCGCGCCAAAGGCGGATCGCCATCAGCATTTGATGCGGCGTGATGTGAAAATGGGCTTTGAACTGGCGCTGGAAATGGTACGGGCTGAGCGAGACAACGTTTGCCAGCTCGTCCAGCGTCAGAGGGTGCATATAGTTATCGTGCAGATACTCGCGAACACGTTCGAACCGGTGTGCGCCTTCCTGAATCACCGGCGCGTGATGGGCTAACGGTCGGAACGTCTCAATCAGATCCAGCAGCATTCCTTTTTGTGCCAGCGGGTCGTTCGTATGCCACAGGCCGTAAATCAGCTGGCCGATTTGCAGCGAGCGCTGCGGGTCGTAGCGGGTGACGTCGCTAAACCACCAGTGACGCAGGCCGGTCACCTCTTCCAGCAGGTCGGGTTCGATATAGACCATCCGGTAGCGCCAGCCGTCTTCAGTGGCGGATTCCCCGGTGTGGATCTCGTCTGGGTTCATGGTGACAACGGATTTCTCGGAGGCGAGGTGCTGGGTACCGCGATAGCGGAAGCGTTCGGCGCCGGTTTCAATGGTGCCAATGCCGAAGGCTTCGTGTGTGTGAGGCTCAAAGGCGTAATCAGAGATATGTGCGTGATAGAGTTCCAGGCCAGGCAGTTGCGCCAGATGGCGAAAGCGCGCGCTGTCTCTCTCATCAATGAACTGTTCCGGTACGCCTTGCACGGTGAGCCTCCTCGTGGGTTATCGCTTCATTATCAGAGATGACCCGAGGGGATGCCACAAAAAATAACCAATCCGTAACATTTACAGGATGGATTTGACGCTCTCCGCCAGCGTCGTCGTTGGGCGACCGATAAGCTTGCTCAGGGTACGGCTGTCGTCGAACAGGCCGCCTTTGGATGCGCCGGTGTCTGAATCCGCCAGCATATCCGCCAGCCCGGCAGGCAGGCCAACGCCCTTCAGCGCGGCGGCAAAATCGGCTTCGCTCAGGTTCTGATACGCCACTGGCTTACCGCTCTGCTTGCTCAGTTCAGCCGCCAGTTCGCTCAGCGTCCACGCGCTGTCGCCCGCCAGTTCATACACGTTACCTGCGTGACCGTCCTCAGAAACGACTTTGGCTGCAGCCGCCGCGTAATCTGCACGGGTCGCAGAGGCGATTTTGCCTTCGCCTGCAGCACCAATAAACACGCCATGCTCCAGCGCCGGCGGTGCGCTCGCCAGATAGTTTTCGGTGTACCAGCCGTTGCGCAGCAGGGTATATGGTACGCCAGACTCTGCCAGCGCTTTTTCGGTTTCGACGTGTTCAACGTGAAGGCCGAGCGGCGATGTGTCCGCATGCAGCAGGCTGGTGTAGGCGATAAACTTCACGCCTGCCGCTTTGGCGGCGTTAATGACGTTCTGGTGCTGCGTGGCGCGCTGGCCCACTTCGCTGGAGGAGATCAGCAGCAGTATATCCACGCCGTTCAGCGCAGTCGTGAACGCCGCCTGGTCGGTGTAATCCCCCTGACGAACCACAATACCCTGGTTGCTCAACGCTTCAGCTTTCGCGGGGTTACGCACAATAGCCACGATCTGGCTGGCTGGAACGGTTTTCAGCAGTTCTTCAATAACGAGCTGGCCAAGCTGGCCGGTAGCGCCGGTAATCGCGATCATGATGAATCTCCTTCGTGTTTGTCTGGTGTTGTGGCACACTAACATTGAAGCTAACTTTTAGTAAGTACGTACAAAAAGGTAAGTATGAAAAAGACCATTCCGACACTCAGCGAGCAAATGCGCGATGGCAATCTCTTCGCGGAACAGTGCCCTTCAAGAGACGTGCTTAAGCACGTCACCAGCCGCTGGGGCGTGCTGATCCTGGTGGCGTTACGCGAGGGTACGCATCGCTTTAGCGACCTGCGCCGCAAGATGGGCGGCGTGAGCGAGAAGATGCTGGCCCAGTCGCTTCAGGCGCTGGAGCAGGACGGATTTGTCGATCGCGTGTCATATCCGGTTGTGCCGCCGCACGTAGAGTATAGTCTGACGCCGCTGGGCGTTGAGGTGAGCGAGAAAGTGGCCGCGCTGGCGGACTGGATTGAACTGAATACGCCGCAGGTGTTGGCGAACCGGGACGAGCGTGCGGCGTAAAAGCCGGGTAAGCGAAGCGCCACCCGGCACAATCACCGCTACTTGCTCAAATCCACCTGATAAATCGCGAACCCGATATCATCCGTTGCGACCTTCTTCATCGGATACTGCGCCTTGTCCTTAATGAACGCGGCAGCTTTATCGGACGGCGAGGTTTCAAAGCGGATATCCAGTTTCGTATCGCTGTGGATCGGCGCCAGACGCCAGTTGTTATCCACTGCAGGATGAATTTCGCCCGCCTTCTTCGATTCCGCACTGATCCACGCCGCCAGCACCGAGCGGTTCTCGTCCGGTGAAGCAAAAGCGATGTGGCTGTCACCCGTTCCGGCAAACTTACCGCCGTAGGCGCGGTAGTTATTGGTCACCACCAGGAAGGTGGCATTCGGGTCGATTGCTTTGCCGTTGAAGGTCAGGTTTTTGATACGTTCAGCCTGCGGATTAAGGGTCTGGCACTCGCCGTCGTATCTGGCTGGCTGAGTAACATCAATCTGATACTCCACGCCGTCGATCACGTCGAAGTTGTAGGTGCGGAACCCGTCCCAGTTAATCAGCGACTGCGGCTTGCTACTGTTCGGGTCAATCTGGTTAAACTGCCCGGCGGAGCATTCCAGCCACTCTTTCACCTCTTTCCCCGTCGCTTTGACGACGACCAGCGTATTCGGATAAAGATAGAGATCGGCGGCGTTACGGAACGTCAGTTGGCCTTTTTCGACTTCCACGTAGCTTGCCGGATCGTTCTTGCGTCCGCCCACCTTGAACGGTGCAGCGGCTGAAAGCACCGGCAGTTTTGCCAGATCCGGATCGCCCTGAACAAAGTGTTCGGCATAGGCTTTTTGCGCCATATTGACCACCTGAACGGTTGGGTCATCCTGCACCAGCGCCAGGAAGCTGTACATGTTGTCGGCGGATTTCCCAATCGGCTTGCCGACGAATTCACGGGTCGCATCGTGGTCATGCTTCAGCACGTCGACCAGCTTTTTATCTTCACCTGCCAGCGATTTTTTAGCCGCAGCGTCGTAAATCGGGCGCGCTTCGGCTTTTGATTGCGTCACCTTCCAACTGCCGCCGTCGTTATTTAGCACCAGATCCACCACGCCGAGATGATCGCCCCACATCCCCGGCATCACCGACGGCACGCCGTTGAGCGTCCCTTTCTCGATATCCGCGCCTTTGATGCTGGCGAAATCTTTGCCCGGGAAGACCGCGTGAGCGTGGCCGAACAGGATCGCGTCAACGCCTGGCACTTCACTCAGGTAGTAAACGGAGTTCTCCGCCATTGCCTGATACGGGTCAGCGGAGAGACCCGAGTGGGCGACAACCACCACCAGGTCAGCGCCTTTCTCGCGCATTTCCGGCACATACTTGCGCGCAGTTTCGGTGATGTCGTTAACGGTCACTTTCCCGTCGAGGTTGGCTTTATCCCACGTCATGATCTGCGGTGGCACAAAGCCGATGTAGCCAATCTTCAGCGTCTGCTTATGACCTTCGCTGTCGACAACCTCGGTATCTTTAATCAGGTAAGGAGTGAACAGCGGCTTTTGGGTCTTAACGTCGATGATATTGGCGTTAACGTACGGGAATTTCGCACCGGCCAGCGCATCGTGCAGGTATGTCAGACCGTAGTTAAATTCGTGGTTACCGAGGTTGCCGACGGTATAGTCCAGGGTATTCATCGCTTTATAAACCGGATGGATTTCGCCCTTTTTCAGCCCTTTCGCGGCCATGTAATCGCCCAATGGGCTACCCTGAATTAAATCCCCGTTATCGACCAGCACGCTGTTTTTCACTTCACCGCGGGCGGCGTTAATCAAACTTGCTGTGCGTACCAGTCCGAATTTTTCGGTAGGCGTATCTTTGTAGTAATCGAAGTCCATCATGTTACTGTGAAGATCGGTCGTTTCCAGAATACGAAGATCCACCGTTGCCGCCTGAACGCTGGCGGCCACCAACGTCGCCAGGAGCGTTGCGCTAAACTTAATCATCAGAAGAGTCCTTTTTTCGATCCAAGCCACAAAAGATTATGTATGTATATCGCGTTGCTTACAGAAGTGTGAATCCTGCCAGAAATAAGGGTAGTGAAACCGGAATTGCTTCACAGATAGCAGAATTGTTCACATTACGATATAAATAAAACAACGAGTTATGACCACTGCGTTAACGAAGAGGTGGAGAATGTTAGAGAAAATTTGTCAGCTCGCACGGGATGCGGGTGATGCCATTATGCAAGTGTACGACGGCGAGAAGCCGATGAACGTTGTCAGCAAAGCGGATGACTCCCCGGTCACGGCGGCGGATATCGCGGCGCATGGCGTTATCCTGAAAGGTTTGCAGGCGTTAACGCCGGATATTCCCGTCTTGTCAGAAGAAGCGCCGCAGGGCTGGGACGAGCGCCAGCACTGGCAGCGTTACTGGCTGGTGGATCCGCTGGACGGAACGAAAGAGTTCATCAAGCGCAACGGTGAGTTTACCGTCAACATCGCCCTGATTGAGAAGGGAAAAGCGGTGCTCGGCGTGGTCTACGCGCCGGTAATGAAAGTCATGTACAGCGCTGCGGAAGGTAAAGCCTGGAAGGAAGAGTGCGGCGTGCGTAAGCAGATTCAGGTGCGTGATGCGCGTCCACCGCTGGTGGTGATCAGCCGTTCCCACAGCGACAGCGAACTGCAGGAGTATTTGCAGCAGCTGGGTGAACACCAGACGACGTCGATTGGTTCATCGCTCAAGTTCTGCCTGGTGGCGGAAGGACACGCGCAGCTCTACCCGCGATTTGGGCCAACCAACGTCTGGGACACGGCGGCAGGGCACGCGGTAGCGGCGGCGGCCGGTGCGCATGTTCATGACTGGCAGGGTAAGCCGCTGGACTATACCCCGCGAGAATCATTCCTCAACCCTGGCTTCCGGGTTTCAATTTACTGAGCCAGCAGCTTGTGCAGCAGAGCAACCACCTGCTGCACTTCGTCTTGTGTTAATCCGCCGTCCTTCACCCACTGCACGCGTCCCTCTTTATCGAGCACCACAATCGCAGAGCTCTCTTCGTCAAGCTGCCACGCCTTACGCGTCACGCCATTGCTGTCGACGATAAATTGCGACCACGGGTAGAGTTTTTTGTTGCTCTCCAGGCTCGAGCGCACGAACATGCCGGAGCCGGGGATGGCATCGTCGGTGTTCACAATGGTGGTGGTCTGGTAGCGATCGTGCGGGAATTTTGCGGCCTTGATCGCTTCCACCAGGGTAGCGTTTTTCTCTTTCGCGGATGTACGACCGGCAATATGTTGTACAACTCTCACTTTGCCCGCAAGCTGCGCGCTATTCCAGGCTTTGTAGCTAAACTTATCATTGTCGAGAATCAATTCTCCCCGGTCAGCAATGCCGACTGGCGGTACGCGTTGTCCTTTTTCAATCGTGTGAGCGCAAGCCCACAGGGGCAGCAGCAGGCAGGCTGCTGCAAGGATATTACGTAGGGTCATGGTGTTTCCTTTTTTGTTAGCAGGTGATCCGACCACTTGGTCTTACGCTTTTAATCATAAGTGCGATCAATGGGGTTTTCCCGCAATCCCGATGCCAGTTTGCGGGTGAACGCACATATCCATGAAAAAACGACGGCTTATACTGCCCTGAGTCACGGTTTGCAAAGATTATTCTGAATAATTGTAATCAAACGGTAAATAAACTTATGCACACTGGGTAACAACGTAGTTCTGGTCTATAGTCATTGGGCAATAAAATTTGCGCTCAGGACAGTCGGGCCGATTGTGGCACCGCAAGAGCGTATGATTCGCAGGAGATACAAGAATGAAAATTTTCCAACGCTACAACCCGCTTCAGGTGGCGAAGTACGTGAAGATCCTGTTCCGTGGACGGTTGTATATCAAGGATGTTGGCGCTTTTGAATTTGATAAGGGCAAAATCCTTATCCCAAAAGTGAAGGACAAACAGCACCTGTCTGTGATGTCCGAAGTCAACCGTCAGGTTATGCGTCTGCAGACTGAGATGGCTTAACCAACGTGCTATGCAGTAGTTAAAAAGACGGCTCCCAATGGGAGCCGTTGATGTTTATACCCGTCATACTTCAAGTTGCCTGTGCGTTGGCTTCCTCGCTCACCCCAGTCACGTACTAATGTACGCTCCTGGGGATTCGCTGCGTCGCCGCCTTCATGCAACGTGAATTATTTAGGGTATATGGGGCATTACGCCGACACCTTCTCTTCCGCGTCCGGCAGCTTCGGCACCAGCACGGTCGGTTTGTTATCGATGCGCGTCACCAGCAGCTGGTCGATGCGGTAGTTATCAATATCCACCACTTCAAACTTGTAGCCGGAAAACTTCACCGAGTCGGTACGTTTCGGGATTTTACGCAGCATAAACATCATAAAGCCGCCGATGGTCTCGTAGTTGCCCGACTGCGGGAACTCATCAATATCCAGCACGCGCATCACGTCCTCAATCGGCGTACCGCCGTCGATCAGCCATGAGTTTTCGTCACGCTGAACAATCTGCTCTTCCAGCCCCTGGCCCACCAGATCGCCCATCAGCGTGGTCATCACGTCGTTCAGGGTGATGATACCCACCACCAGCGCGTATTCGTTCATGATCACCGCGAAGTCTTCCCCGGCGGTTTTGAAACTTTCAAGCGCTTCTGAGAGCGTCAGAGTGTCCGGCACAATCAGCGTATTGCGGATCTGCACACCGCTGTTCAGCGCCAGACTCTGGTTGGCCAGCACGCGGTTCAGCAGGTCTTTGGAGTCGACGTAACCGATGATGTGGTCAATATCTTCATTACAGACCAGGAACTTAGAGTGCGGATGCTGCGCCACTTTGTTCTTCAGGCTCTGCTCATCTTCGTGTAAATCGAACCAGATAATGTTCTCACGGCCCGTCATGGAAGACGGCACGGTACGGGATTCGAGTTCGAAAACGTTCTCAATCAGCTCGTGCTCCTGCTTGCGCAGCACCCCGGCCAGCGCCCCGGCTTCTACAACCGCATAAATGTCGTCGGAGGTGATGTCATCTTTACGCACCATCGGCAGCTTAAAGATGCGGAAAATCACGTTTGCCAGGCCGTTGAAGAACCACACCAGCGGGCGGAACACGTACAGGCAGAAGCGCATCGGGTTGATGATACGCAAAGCCACGGCTTCTGGCGCAATCATACCGATGCGTTTCGGGGTCAGGTCTGCGAAGAGGATGAACAGGCCAGTCACCAGCGAGAAGGAGAGGATAAAGCTCAGCTGTTCGGCCAGTTCAACGGACATGTACTGCACAAACAGGCTATAAAACGCCGGGGAAAACGCCGCATCACCCACGATACCGCCGAGAATGGCGACCGCGTTTAGGCCAATCTGCACCACGGTGAAGAACATGCCGGGGTTTTCCTGCATTTTCAGGATGCGCGTGGCGTTGATGTTGCCTTCATCGGCAAGCAGCTTAAGTTTGATTTTACGGGACGCGGCCAGCGAGATCTCGGATATCGAGAAAAATGCACTGACGGCAATAAGGCAAAGTATTACTAAAATACTGTTTAACATAGTTTATCCGGCTTCTCGCCAGATCCTCAGAAGGGGAGTTGATACCATTTGTGTGAAGACACATTGAACGTCAGCTCGTAGCGTTGAGCCGATTATTTCAGCGGGTAGTATAGCGTAAAGAGATGTAAATCTGCCAGAGGTCACATTTTGGGCAAAAAAAGGCCGGGCAGGTGGGGAGCCTGCCCGGCATATGTCGCTATTTGACGGTCGACAGCGGGACGTTACCTACTGCACGGCGCGTTGCATCGCCTCCCCACACCTGGTCATACTCGTAGCCCGTCAGCTGCTTGATCACCACGCGGGTTTTCTCGTCGCAGTCGCGATAATCGCCGCCCAGCTTGCGGCGGGCAATTTCTTTGAGCAGTACCTTGTGTGTCTCACGGGTCAGCTTGAATTTGTATGTCGTGAAGAAGCTGACGGTCAGCAGGGCTGCCGTGGCGAAAATCATCAGCCCGATAATGGCACCCAGCGCGCTTTCAGGCTGCGCACCGCTGCCCTTCACGAAACCGGACTCCTGCAGCACCAGGCCGATAATCATGATGGCAATCGCCACGGTGCTTTTGCGGGTCAGAACCATCACCCCGGCAAAAATCCCTTCGCGGCGCTGCTGCGTGACCATCTCGTCAATGTCCGGAATAAAGCTGTAAATATTCCAGGGGATGTAATACAGGCCGGAACGTGCCGCACCGAGCAGGATAAAGACCGCTGAGAAGAGCAGCGTCGGCACCTGCGTTTTGGTGAGGTAGACCGTAAACAGAAACGCCAACACTAGGAAGATACAGCCGTACGAGAGCCGCAGGGCGGCAGAAGGCGTCATGTTCAGCCGGTTCAACAGCAGCATAAACCCATACGTGCCCGGTACCGAGGCAAAGGCCGCAATGCTTAGCCAGCCGGAAACCGCAGAGGCATCCTGGCTCAGGCAATAAACCACGTAATAGGTAAAGACTGAACCGAATACATCCATCGCGGTAAAAGAAAAAATATAGATGAGTATATGCAGACGGAACGCACGGATACGGAATGACGAAAAGAGATCGAGCACCAGATATTTCAAGTGATTCCCCAGGCCGCCTTTACGCTGATTATCCACCTTGAAGTTCGATTCCTGATGGACATCTTTTGCTTCCCAGGTGGTGTACCAGGTAATAAATACCGCCAGGCAGAACACGCAGGAAAATATCAGTCCGGTGAGGGTATAGGTAAACGGATTATCTTTGCCGGTGAATTGCATAATCACACCGGGGACCGATACCGCAAGAAAACCGCCCAGCTGTGAGCAGATCATCCGCACGCCCGAAAGGCGGCTGCGCTCTTCGTAGCGGTTGGTCATTTCTGCCGCCAGCGTTTCCCAGGGGACTAACACCATTGCCGACAGCAGTTCGATAGACAGATAGGTGCCCAGGTAGTACCAGTATCCCATGTCCGTCATCCACAGCAGGGCGTACAGAAACATTAACGGGGAGCTGAGTAATAAAAAGAAGCGGCGACGACCAAATTTTCGTCCAAGCCAGGTATCCCCGAAATTATCAGTGATATAACCCATAATCGGACTTAATAACGCATCAATGACGCGGGCAATGGCAAATATTGATCCCGCTTCAATCACAGAGAGTCCGCAATAGGTGGTGTAAAAAAATAACAGCCAGGTGCCGATAATGGCGAAAGCGCCTCCGCCAAACAGATCGGTTATGCCGTAGCCAAGCGCTACGCCATAACCAACTCTACGTTCAGTTGGTTTGACCATAATAATATCCAGTGTAGGGTAATGTTTAACCTGTATGTCAGGTCGTGTTTTTATTAACGTCTGGATTGCACATTACGTTCTAGTTATTGATCCCTATCCATTGTCGTAATTGAGATGAGCGATAAATGGCCTCCACAAGGGTGAGTGATTTTCCGGCTTCATGGATATCGGTGTAATCCCTGTTTTCCGGATGAATAAGGGCGTGATAAAAGCGACGGATCGCCTGTTGATGACCCAGACCCCAGTAGCTTTTGACCGAGCCGTCGGGTGAATCGTCGGTTGTCAGTTTGAGGCGTTCACCGGGCGTGATGCGCCAGAGAACGTTGTGTTCCAGCAGCAGTGAACCGTGTTCACAGTGGATCTCCATCAGGAGAGGGGAATCGGTGGTGTGGCAATTAGTGGCATAAAACAGGCCGCGCGCGCCGTTGGCGAAATGCAGCGTCGCCATCGCGCTGTCTTCCCCTTCGGTCACGTCTGCCAGTTCTCCGCTATCGACTACGCCTTTGAGCCGCGTCACACCGCCGCCAAACCACTGCATCAGGTCGAGGGTGTGGATTGCCTGGTTGATCAGCAGGCTGCCGCCTTCGGTCGCCAGTCGCCCACGCCACGGGCTGTCGGTGTAGTAGGTGCCGAAGCGTGACCAGGTTAGCACCGCCTTGATGCTGAGCATCTTACCCAGCCCGCCATGAGCTAACTCCTGACGCACGCGCAGGCTGGTGGGGTTGAGTCGGTTCTGGTAACAGACGCCAAACTGCCCCTTCGCCTGCTCAACGGCGCGGGCGATATCGACAAGCTCGCTGCCGTTCATGCCCACCGGCTTTTCACAGAAAACGTGCTTCCCGGCGGCCAGCGCCGCCAGGATCATACTTTTATGTTCAAAGTGAGGCGTGCAAATATGCACCACGTCGATACTGTCATCCAGCAGCATTTCCCGGTAATCCTGATAAAAGCGGCACTGATAGCCCATCGCCAGCTTCAACCCTTTGACGCTGTCGATATCCACCAGCGCGCGTAGCGCCACGTTAGGAATTTGGCGGAGAGCATTCACATGGCAACGGTGGATCGCGCCGCCGCCAATAATTGCCGTGTTCAGGATCGTCATCGTCGTTCCCCTTATCCGGCTGCGTTGGCCAGCATTTGAGCCTTCACGCACAGTTCGGCAGCCTTGAAAGCGTGTGCCTGCGTCATGGCGTTTTCAGTGCGGTGCAGGCAGTCGAGGATCAGCTCGCCAAAGAACGGGAATCCGACCTGCCCGGCCACCGGATAGCGGAACTCCCCCTCTTTATTGACGAGGTAGACCACGTCCTGCTCGCCGCGGGTGAGGTCGACATACTTGCGGATCTCAATATACCCGTCGGTGCCGAGCAGCGTCAGGCGGCCATCGCCCCAGGTGGAGAGTCCGTCCGGCGTGAACCAGTCGCAGCGGAAATAGCCGCTGGCCCCGTTGTCGCCTTTGATCATCGCATCGCCGAAATCTTCAAACGCCGGATACTGAGGGTGGTTGACATTGCGGGCCTGGCTGGCGACGACGGTGGCATCGCTGTTGCCCGTATAAAACAGGAACTGCTCAATCTGGTGGCTGCCGATATCGCACAGGATCCCACCGAAGTAGCGACGATCGTAGAACCAGTCCGGGCGGCCCGTGCCTTCCCGGTGCGGCCCGGTACCCAGGGTCTGCATGACGCGGCCAATGGCGCCTTGCTGCACCAACTGCCCGGCAAAAACCGCGCTTTCTACGTGCAGGCGTTCGCTGTAGTACACCGCATATTTCTTGCCGGTCTTTTCCACCATCGCTTTGGCGTCCGCCAGCTGTTCAAGGGTGGTGAGCGGCGCTTTGTCGGTGAAGTAATCTTTTCCCGCCGCCATCGCTTTCAGCCCCAGCGCGCAGCGTTCGGAAGGAATGGCTGCTCCCGCAACCAGACGCACCTCGTCGTCGTTGAGGATCACCTCCAGCGACTCTGCCACTTTTGCCTGCGGGTACTGCTGGATAAATTTATCCACTTTGGCCGGATCGGGGTCGTACACCCACTTCAGCGTGGCTCCGGCTTCTATCAGGCCGTTACTCATCCCGTAGATATGGCCGTGGTCGAGTGCGGCGGCGGCGAAGACGAATTCACCCTCGCGGACAACCGGCTGCGGTTTGCCCACCGGGGCGTAGTTCATACCGTCATTCTTGTTCATGGTGTCACTCCTTAATCCAGATCTTTGCCGAGGGGAATCGCACCCACTTCGCTGAAGTTGGCGACGCTTGCGGATTTTTCATAAAAACGGGGGGCGAGGGCGTTGGTCCCGCCGGTACGGTAAAACGGATCGTCGCGGCCAATGGGCAATGAGACGACAGCGCGAGTGATGGCTGATTTATAAATGGCGGTAATCAGCTCCAGCGAGCGTTTGCCCTGCACGCCGTCTACCAGCGGCGCCTTGCCGTGCTCAATGGCATAAAGCAGGTCATTGATCTGCCCGGTGTGCAGCGTCCACTCGAGCTTTGGCGTCTCCTGAAAAACGGCGTTGAGCTGTGCTTCTCGCTGCTGGTCGTGGGTTTCCTGCGGGAAGCCGTTATCGGCGCTGACGCTGGCAAAGGCCTGCCACGGTGCGGAGATGCGCGCCTTATCACCCTGAATGATCATTTTCTGATCTTCGCCGTGGTGCACCACCGAGGCGGTCAACTGCGTGAGCGCGCCGCTGGGGTATTTGAAGATCGCGGCGCTTAGGTCTTCGACTTCAGCGTTGTCGTGCGCTACGTTGGTCATCATCGCCACCACCTCGGACGGGAAGCCAAGCATCCACTGAATGGCGTCGATGTGGTGCACCGCGTGGTTAAGGGTGCAGCCGCCACCCTCTTTTTCCCAGGTGCCGCGCCACCACAGGTCGTAGTAGCAGTGACCGCGCCACCAGAAGGAGTCCACCTGCGCATGGCAGACTTTCCCGGCAAGGCCGGAGTCCAGCGCCGCTTTTAAGCGCCAGAAGGCATCGGTAAAGCGGTTCTGGGCAATGATGGAGAGCGTTTTACCGCTGGCCTGTTGGGCGGCGATCATCGCGTCGCACTCCTCCAGCGAGGCGGCCATCGGTTTTTCACACAGCACGTGGCAACCGGCGTTGAGCGCGTCGATACTGATCTCTGCGTGGACGTAGGGCGGCGTGCAGACGTCAACGATGTCGACATTCGGCTCAGATTCCAGCATCTGCCGGTGGTTTTCATACACGCGGGCATCTTCCAGGCCGTAGCGCGCTTTTTTCTCTTCCGCTTTTTCCGGGTAGATATCCACCAGCGCAACGATCCGGCAGCGCTGACCAAACTGCAAATAGCCCTGAATATGGTTATGCGAGATATTCCCCGTTCCCACAATGGCGACATTTAACATCGTTTCTTCTCCGGAGTTACCAGGTGCCAGAGGCGTCCAGCGTGACGCTGGCTGTCTCTTTAGCCACTGAGGTGCTGATGCGTTGCTGAAGCAGGCGCAGATACTGTTTTTCGTTGAGCGGCAGCTCGACCCAGTCGTCCGTCCAGGTGGAAAGGTGCATGGCGTTAGAGAGCGTGAGCCCATGGATCCCTTCCAGACCCGGCGCAATCAGCGGTTCGCCGCGCAGGATGGCCGCACAGAAGTTGGCGGTAATGACGTGATGTTCGCTGTATTCAGGGGCGACGGGGATTGAGACTTCCCAGCACTCAGGCTCCCCAAAGCCGTTCTCCCAGCGGGCGTTAAAGGCGGTTTCCGATTCGCGCAGTCGCCAGTAGCGCAGTTTCCCCTCCTCGACGACCACTTTGCCGCGATCGCCCGCTATTTCCAGGCGGTTGGTGCCCGGCGTTTCGGCGACGGTAGTGATAAACACGCCGGTGGCGCCGTTGGCATACTCGGCGTAGGCGGTGACTTCGTCTTCCACTTCGATATCGCGATGCTTACCGAACTGGCAGAACGCGCGCAGGCGGACCGGCATGCCGACCAGCCACTGCCAGAGATCGAGCTGATGCGGGTCCTGGTTGAGCAGCACGCCGCCGCCTTCACCTTTCCAGGTGGCGCGCCAGCCGCCGGAGTTGTAGTAGCTCTGCGAGCGATACCAGTTGGTGATGATCCAGTTTGAACGGCGGATTTCACCCAGCTCGCCGCTGTCGATCAGATCTTTCACTTTCTGGTAGAGCGGATTCGGGCGCTGGTTGTACATGATGCCGAACACCACGTCGCACGCCTGGGCACAGGCGTTCATCTCCTGTACCTGCGCCGTGTACACGCCCGCCGGTTTTTCACACAGGGTATGGATGCCGTTGCGCATCGCCAGCATCGACAGGCGCGGGTGCTCATAGTGCGGCGTGGCGACAATGACCGCATCGATAAGCCCGCTCTGGAGCATCTCCTGCGCATCGCTAAACAGTGGGAGGGTGCCGACCATCTGACGAATGGCAGGATGCTTTTCCAGCGCGTTATCGCAAACTGCCGCCAGGCAGGCGTCGCTGACGGTACCTGCCAGTAAATAGCGCGCGTGGACCGTGCCAATATTACCTATACCAATAATGCCAAAACGTACCTTCTCCATGTCTCACCTTAATTTCAGTCGAAAAGAGTGATGACCGGAAAATAGGAAAGCTCAGGCGCAGCGACAATGTGTTTTTGTGAGAATACTCGCAAGGTCAATAAGTAAACTCTAACCATTTTGAAATTTAGTTTTAAAATCAATGCGCTGTTTCTGCAAATATTTGCAAAAACTGATTGGGAGCGAGGTCACACTATGGCGGGTAAGTTAAAAATGGAGGAAATTTCCTCCCTGACGGGCTATTCCGTTAGCACTGTCTCAAGGGTGCTAAGCGGGAAGTCGTATACCAGCGATAAGGCCCGGGAAGCGATTGTTCGCACCGCGCGGGAATTAGGTGTCCTTGAATCCATGGCAAGCGGGCGGCTATTAATTAACGGTATCGCTGTTTTTGCGCCGGAAAGAACCTTTCAGGGCCGCGGCGATATTTTTTATCTCGAAGTGACCAAAGGAATCGCCGAAGCCAGCGCGCCGCATAATGTCTGGGTCAGCTATTGCGGATTAGAAGAACAGCACGCCGATGTAAAACTGTTTCTGGAAAAGGCCAGTCATAAAAATATCAACGCGATAATTATCATTGGCACGGATGATTCCACCATATTTAAACTGGCCAGCACGCTCAATAAACCCTGCGTTTTAATTAATTCCGTCGACAGGGATCGGGTGCTGGATTCCGTTTCGCCCGACCATCGGGCCATTGGTTTTACCGCCATGCAGCACCTTTTTGAGCAGGGACACCGCCGGGTGCTGACCTTAACATGTCTGCGGCGGGATACGCTCTATGCTCGCCTGGATGGTATCAAAGAGGCGTACCGCCATTTTCACATTGCCTTTGAGCCACGACGTGATTTGTTAGTGACGGAGTGGTTTACCGCGGAGGAGGCCGAACAGGCGCTGGATGAGTGGCTGTCGAGTCACGATAAAGCCCAGTGGCCGGAAGTGATTTTCCCCAACAGTACCAGCATGGTGGAGGGGGTGATCAGAGCGTTGACGCGTCACGGGCTTCGTATCCCGGAAGACATTTCACTCATCACCACCGATTTTGCCTGGAATTTAGCGCACCGCCTGGAAAAACCGGTCACCGGCGTCACGGTGCCCTGTCGTGAACTGGGGATAGAAGCGGTGCATTTGCTGCAAACGCGGCTCAACCGACCCCAGGCGCCGGTTTATAATTTGCTGTTGCAGGGGAAAGTGATGGATTTTGGTTCGGTGAGTAATGCGACGCGCCACGCGGCTCGCGTGGCGCTAGACCAGTGATCAGGCCAGCTGTGGCGGCAGGCAGACGCCGATGCCTCCGATTCCGCAGTAGCCATACGGGTTTTTATGCAGATATTGCTGGTGGTCGTCCTCGGCATAATAGAACGGCTTCGCGGTGGTGATTTCCGTGGTCACCTCGCGCGTATCGCCCGCGTCATGCATGGCTTTCTGAAAACGCTCAAGGCTGGCGCGCGCGGCAGCATCCTGCTCGGGTGTGAGCGGATAAATGGCCGAACGGTACTGGGTGCCGTGATCGTTACCCTGACGCATGCCTTGCGCCGGGTCGTGATTTTCCCAGAACACCTGCAGCAGTTGTTCGTAGCTGATGATGGCCGGGTCATACACCACGCGAACCGCTTCCGCGTGACCGGTATCGCCGGAGCACACTTCGCGATAGGTTGGGTTTGGCGTGTAACCGCCGGTATAGCCTGCTGCGGTACTGTAAACGCCGGGCAGTTGCCAGAACAAACGTTCAACTCCCCAGAAGCAGCCCATGGCGAAAAGGGCGATCTCCATTCCATCAGGAACGTTTGTCATTGAATGGTTGTTTACGGCGTGTAAGGTCGCCACAGGCATAGGGGTGTTGCGTCCCGGTAATGCATCTGCTTGTGAAACCAGATGCTTTTTGTCGAATAAACTCACGATGGTGCCTCCCGGGTAGCGATGTTTCGGTTAAGGTTGTCACGAAGCGTTTAATTGAACACAATAAATGCGCTGAATAAGTCTAGATTTAATCATAAGAGATATTTGGGTGTTATACACGTTATCCTTCAAGCTGCCTCTGCGTTGGCTGCGTCTGCTCACCCCAGTCACTTACTTGAGTAAGCTCCTGGGGATTCACAGACTTGCCGCCTTGATCCAACTTGAATGATTGTGTGTATTCACCCATTTTCAACCCACGATTTGGGTTTTTGGCTAACAGGCCGTTTTTTTGCCGCAGAGCGGCATTTCATTTGCTTCCGAGGTGGAAACAGGGATATTCAGGAGAAAACGTGACAAAAATCCGCCAGTTATGTTTGGTCAGTGTATTGCTGACAAGCGGGGTTGCCAGCGCGGCGAATGTCCGTTTGCAGGTTGAGGGGTTATCCGGGGCGCTGGAAAAAAACGTGCGCGCGCAGTTATCGACGATCCAGAGTGACGAAGTGACGCCGGACCGGCGTTTTCGCGCGCGCGTGGATGACGCGATCCGCGAAGGACTGAAAGCGCTGGGGTATTACGAACCCACCATTGATTTCGACCTCCGCCCGCCACCAAAGAAGGGGCGTCAGGTGCTGATTGCCCGCGTCTCAGCGGGTGAGCCGGTATTGATTGGCGGTACCAACGTGGTGCTGCGCGGCGGCGCGCGTACGGATCGGGATTACCTGGATCTGCTGAGTACCCGTCCTAAAGTTGGCACCGTTCTGAATCACGGCGACTACGATCATTTTAAAAAATCCTTAACCAACGTCGCGCTACGTAAAGGCTATTTCGATAGCCAGTTTAATAAAAGCCAGCTTGGCGTAGCGCTGGAGAGGCGTCAGGCCTTCTGGGACATCGACTACGACAGCGGTGAACGCTATCGTTTTGGCGATGTGACGTTCGAAGGATCGCAGATCCGCGAGGAGTACCTGCAAAACCTGATACCGTTTAAAAAAGGCGACTATTACCAGTCGAGCGACCTGGGCGAACTCAACCGCCGTTTGTCGGCAACCGGCTGGTTTAACTCGGTGATTGTCGCGCCGGAATTTGAAAAGTCCCGTAAAACGAAAGTCTTGCCGCTGCATGGCGTGGTCTCTCCGCGCACCGAGAACACCATTGAAACCGGTGTGGGCTATTCGACGGACGTTGGCCCACGCGTGAAAACCTCGTGGAAAAAACCGTGGATGAACTCCTACGGCCACAGCCTGACCACCAGTCTGAGCCTCTCTGCGCCTGAGCAGCAGCTGGATTTCAGCTACAAAATGCCGCTGCTGAAAAATCCGCTTGAGCAGTATTACCTTCTGCAGGGCGGCTTTAAGCGCACCGACCTGAACGACACCGAGCAGGACTCAACGACGCTTGCCGTATCGCGTTTCTGGGATCTTTCAAGCGGCTGGCAGCGCGCCATTAACCTGCGCTGGAGCCTCGACCACTTTACCCAGGCCAACGTCACCAACACCACCATGCTGCTTTATCCGGGCGTGATGATCAGCCGCACCCGCTCGCGCGGGGGCCTGATGCCGACCTGGGGCGACTCACAGCGCTACTCCATCGATTATTCCAACACCGCCTGGGGCTCCGACGTGGACTTCTCCGTCTTTCAGGCGCAAAACGTCTGGATCCGCACGCTGTACGACAAACACCGCTTTGTGATGCGCGGCAACCTGGGCTGGATTGAAACGGGCGATTTCGAACGCGTGCCGCCCGATCTGCGCTTCTTCGCCGGGGGCGACCGCAGCATTCGCGGCTATAAGTTCAAATCGATCTCACCGGAAAACGAAAAAGGCCAGCTGACCGGGGCATCCAAACTGGCGACCGGCTCGCTGGAGTATCAGTACAACGTCAGCGGCAAGTGGTGGGGAGCCATGTTCGTGGACGGCGGTGAAGCGGTGAACGATATCCGCCGCAGCGATTTCAAAACCGGCGCGGGCGTAGGCGTGCGCTGGCAGTCTCCCGTCGGGCCCATTAAGCTCGATTTCGCCGTGCCGGTGGGCGACAAAGATGAACACGGTTTACAGTTTTACATCGGTCTGGGGCCTGAATTATGAGTTTATGGAAGAAGATAAGCCTCGGCGTACTGATTTTTATCGTGCTGCTGCTCGGTACGGTGGCGTTTCTGGTGGGCACCACCACCGGCCTGCATCTGCTGTTTAACGCGGCTAACCGCTGGGTGCCGGGGCTGGAAATTGGCCAGGTGACGGGCGGCTGGCGCGACCTGCGTTTGAAGAACATTCGTTATGAGCAGCCTGGCGTGGCCGTTAATGCAGGCGAATTCCATCTGGCCGTGAAGCTGGGCTGCCTGCGGGACAGTAAGCTCTGCGTGAACGATCTGTCGCTAAAAGATGTGAACGTGGCGATAGATTCAAAAAAAATGCCGAAGTCTGCTCCGGTCGAGGAAGAGGACAGCGGCCCGCTGAATCTGTCCACACCGTACCCGATTGCGCTCTATCGGGTGGCGCTGGATAACGTCAATATTAAAATCGACGACACCACCGTGTCCGTGATGGATTTCACCTCCGGCCTGCGCTGGGAGGAGAAAAACCTTACCCTGACGCCAACGTCCCTGCAGGGGCTGCTGATTGCGCTACCGAAAGTGGCCGACGTGGCGCAGGAAGAGATTGTCGAGCCGAAGATCCAGAACCCGCAGCCGGAAGAAAAGCCGCTGGGTGAAACGCTGAAAGATCTCTTCTCGAAACCGGTTCTGCCGGAGATGACCGACGTGCATCTGCCGCTGAACCTCAACATTGAGGAATTCAAAGGCGAACAGCTGCGTCTGACGGGCGATACCGACCTGACGGTCTATAACATGCTGCTGAAAGTCAGCAGCATTGACGGCAACATGAAGCTTGACGCGCTGGATATCGACACCAATCAGGGCTCTGTCAATGCGTCAGGGAATGCCCTGCTGCGCGACAGCTGGCCGGTGGATATTACGCTGAACAGCGCGCTTAACATCGATCCGCTGAAAGGCGAAAAGGTGAAGGTCAAAGTAGGCGGGGCGCTGCGCGAGAAGCTGGACGTCGGGGTCAATCTCTCCGGCCCGGTGGACATGGTCCTGCGCGCGCAAACGCAGCTGGCGGAGGCCGGTTTACCGCTCAATCTGGAAATTGTCAGCAAGCAGCTTTACTGGCCGTTCACCGGCGAAAAACAGTTCCAGGCCGATGACCTGAAGCTGAAGCTGAGCGGCAAGATGACCGATTACACGCTCTCGTTCCGCACTGCGGTGAAGGGGCAGGGCGTGCCGCCCGCGAACATTACGCTGGATGCAAAAGGCAACGAACAGCAGGTTAACCTCGACAAGCTGACCGTCGCGGCGCTGGAAGGCAAAACCGAGCTGACCGCGCTGCTTGACTGGCAGCAGGCAATCAGCTGGCGCGGCGAGCTGAAGCTGACGGGCATTAACACCGCCAAAGAGGTGCCGGACTGGCCGTCGAAACTGGATGGCCTGATTAAAACCCGCGGCAGCCTGTACGGCGGCACATGGCAGATGGACGTACCGGAAATCAAGCTCACCGGGAACGTGAAGCAGAACAAGGTTAGCGTTGAAGGCTCGTTGAAAGGCAACAGCTATCTGCAGTGGATCATTCCGGGGCTGCACGTGGCGCTGGGCCGCAACACGGCGGATATCAAAGGCGAGCTGGGCGTGAAGGATCTCAATCTGGATGCCACCATCGACGCGCCGAATCTGGATAACGCCCTGCCGGGTCTCGGCGGCACGGCGAAAGGGTTGGTGAAGGTGCGCGGTACGGTGGAGGCGCCGCAGCTGCTGGCGGATATCACCGCCAATAACCTGCGCTGGCAGGAGCTGAGCGTTGCCCGCGTTCGCGTTGAAGGGGATGTAAAATCCACCGATCAGATCGGCGGCAATCTGAACCTGCGCGTGGAGCGTATCTCCCAGCCGGAGGTAAACATCAATCTGGTGACGCTGGAAACCAAAGGCAACGAGAAGCAGCACGACCTCCAGCTGCGCGTGCAGGGCGAACCGGTATCCGGCCAGCTCCATCTGACGGGAAGCTTTGACCGCAAAGCGGAACGCTGGAAGGGGCAACTGGATAACACCCGCTTCAGCACGCCGGTTGGGCCGCTGGCGCTGTCGCGCTCCATTGCGCTGGACTACCGCAACGCCGAGCAGAAGATCAGCATCGGACCGCACTGCTGGACCAACCCTAACGCAGAACTTTGCGTACCGCAGACTATTGATGCGGGGGCAGAAGGGCGCGCGCAGATTAACCTCAACCGCTTCGATCTGGCGATGCTAAAGCCGTTTATGCCGGACACGACCCAGGCCAGCGGCGTCTTTAGCGGTAAAGCGGATGTCGCATGGGACACCACCAAAGAGGGGCTGCCGCAGGGCAGCGTGACGCTCTCCGGGCGTAACGTGAAGGTGACGCAAGAAGTCAACGACGCGCCGCTGCCGGTGGCGTTCGACACCCTGAACCTGAGTGCCGATCTGCATAACAACCGTGCTGAGCTGGGATGGACGATCCGCCTGACCAACAACGGTCAGCTGGACGGGCAGGTGCAGATTACCGATCCGCAAGGGCGGCGTAATCTCGGCGGTAACGTGAATATCCGCAATTTCAACCTGGCGATGGTGAACCCCATTTTCGCGCGCGGGGAAAAAGCCGAGGGACTGCTCAATGCCAATCTGCGTCTGGCTGGCAATGCGGAAAGCCCGCAGCTGTTTGGTCAGATGCGGCTTAGCGGGCTCGATATTGACGGTAACTTTATGCCGTTCGACATGCAGCCGAGCCAGATAGCACTGAACTTCAACGGCATGAGTTCGACGCTGAACGGCTCGGTGTTGACCCAGCAGGGGCAAATTAATCTGAGCGGTGATGCTGACTGGAGCCAGCTTGATAACTGGCGCGCACGCATCGCGGCGAAGGGGAGCCGGGTACGCATCACCGTACCGCCGATGGTGCGTCTGGATGTCTCACCTGACGTCGTCTTTGAGGCGACACCGAGCCTGTTCACTCTGGACGGTCGTGTCGACGTGCCGTGGGCGCGTATCGTGGTTCACGAGGTACCGGAAAGTGCAGTCGGCGTCTCCAGCGATGAAGTTATGCTCAGTGAAAATCTGAAACCTGTTGACCAACAGAGCGCAGGCATACCAATCAATAGTAATCTTATCGTGCACGTGGGGAATAACGTGCGGTTGGATGCGTTTGGGCTGAAGGCGAGACTCACGGGCGATCTGAAAGTGGCGCAGGACAGTCAAGGGCTGGGCCTTAACGGGCAAATCAATATTCCTGATGGGCGTTTCCACGCCTACGGTCAGGATCTGATTGTGCGTAAAGGCGAGCTGTTGTTCTCCGGTCCACCGGATCAGCCGGTGCTCAATATCGAAGCCATTCGTAACCCTGAAGCGACTGAAAATGATGTGATTGCTGGCGTGCGTGTCACCGGCTCAGCCGACGAACCCAAAGCGGAAATCTTCTCCGACCCGGCCATGTCGCAGCAAGAAGCACTTTCTTATCTCCTGCGTGGACAGGGACTGGATAGCGCACAAGGCGATGGTGCTGCGATGACATCAATGTTAGTGGGTCTGGGGGTTGCACAAAGTGGTCAGGTTGTGGGTAAAATCGGCGAGACGTTCGGCGTAAGCAATCTGGCGCTGGACACCCAGGGCGTGGGCGACTCCTCGCAGGTGGTGGTCAGCGGCTATGTACTGCCGGGTCTGCAGGTAAAATATGGTGTGGGGATCTTTGACTCACTGGCAACACTCACGCTACGCTATCGCCTGATGCCTAAGCTATATCTGGAAGCAGTGTCCGGCGTAGACCAGGCACTTGATCTGCTCTATCAGTTTGAGTTTTAGCAATGCGAATATTTGTGTACGGCAGTTTACGAACCAAGCAAGGCAACAGTCACTGGATGACCAATGCCCTGCTGCTGGGGAATTACAATATCGAGAACTACCAGTTGTACAGTCTGGGCCACTATCCAGGCGCGGTTCCGGGGGAAGGAACAGTACAGGGTGAAGTTTATCGTATTGACAATGCTACGCTTGCCGAACTTGATGCCTTGCGCACCAGGGGCGGTGAATACGCTCGCCAGTTGATCCAGACGCCATACGGAAGTGCGTGGATGTACGTTTATCAGCGTCCTGTTGATGGGCTAACGCGGATTGAAAGCGGTAACTGGTTAGACAGAGACCAGTACTGAAAAAAAAGCAACGCCACCGTGAGGTGGCGTTGTTTTTTGTTCCTTCAACTCTCTTCTGTATCCCGGCGCCGGGTTAAAAACAGAGGAACGAACAGCATGATGTAGGGGGCAATAAGCCATAACAAACACAGGGCGCGTGAACGGCCATAGTAGTTTATGCACCGCGTGTTGCTTGAAATCACGGGCAGGAAAAACAGTAAAAACAGCAGAATCGCATAATCGCTTCGATAAGGGATCCATAAGTAAAACAAAAACCAGGCAAGCTGGAATGTCATGATGCAGAGATACTGCCATTTGCTGTCTTTGCCGTAACAGTCAAACGCCTTTATGTAGCCCATCTTTATGCTTTGAAGAAAGAAACTTAGCATGTATAACGCTCACGATCGCGACGGTCAGGAGTGTGCTCGTCAGCAACGCCCCTAAAAAATAGCTGTGGGTGATATCAGTAGCACCCGAGCTTAAAGTATGTAATTTACTATATCCTCTATCTACTGCAACAAAAAGCGTATATAGCCCGATGTTAATACAGAACTGAAGTAGACAAGAAGTGACAATATTCGCTGGAATTCTTTTTAATAGAGTGAGTAACGCATAAATAACACTTGCTGATAGAGCGAAGAAAAGCCCGTTAAATAAACTAGATAGTAAGGAACTGTTTATTTCGCTGAATATTAAATTATCGGTTCCATAGTACCATGACAGATATTCAACATACGTACCTCTGCCAAATATAAAGGAGGCAATAATAAGGACGAATAGGCTCACGGTATGGTTTTTCTTGCTCATAATTTTGCTCCCTTAGATAGCAGTTCCTTCATCGTTTTACTGGCTTCTAGCTGATCTTTGATTATGGCAAGGTCACGAGTATTGTGGTTATATTTTGCAATAGCGGTTGGCGTACCTTTACCACCATTGTCCATAAAGAAGACAATATCCTTACGACCATAAAGAAGTACTTGTGGGATGGGATCTCGCCCATAACTCACCGCCTGCGGCAGGGAGTGGATAGACTCTGTCGTGAGGAACCGAGGAATATTTTCATGCTCAATATTACCTAAAGGTGTTGTGGCAACAAGAGATCCAATAAAATCGGTCGTATACACTAACGCATCTGTATCTTTGGTCGTTACTTTTGAACCCGTAATATATTTTATCTGTTGCCAAAGGGTAATATCTTTAGGGATAACCTTAACGCCATCCATAAACATATCTTGCTTGCGCTTTAGCTGAATGACAGTACGGTGCACCTGTGTCAAAGAGGGGCTGATTTCCCCAATAGAAGGCATAAGACCATCGCGAGAATAAAGCCGTTCAATGATAAAATAAATCCCTGTAGGGCGGGCAACATCAATGTTAATGGATGACATAAGAATCCTATAATGAATGGGAATTAATGTTCATCATGACAGTATGTTGTGAACAGCCGGGCTATTCAACCACTTCCACCATAAATGATAGGGTGTCTTTTCTGTTTTTAATATCCAAATCAAAAAAGAATGGGATTTTTCTTAAATAATCCGTTTATGCCGATTTTAACCAAAGAAATAAAAAAGCCCCGACCAGCGGGGCTTTATAGACAGGCAGTAAGAATTACTTCTTAGCAGCGCGCTCGAAAGAGGCGATGATTTCTGCTTTCGCCGCTTCAGCGTTGTCCCAGCCGTCAACCTTAACCCACTTGCCTTTTTCGAGGTCTTTGTAGTGCTCGAAGAAGTGAGTGATCTGCGCTTTCAGCAGCTCTGGCAGGTCGTTCACATCTTTGATGTGATCGTACTCTTTGCTCAGCTTGGTGTGCGGTACCGCAACCAGTTTCGCATCTTCACCGGATTCGTCGGTCATTTTCAGCACGCCAACTGGACGGCAGCGAATGACGGAGCCTGGCTCCAGTGGGTATGGCGTTGGGACCAGCACGTCAACCGGGTCACCGTCCAGAGACAGGGTGTGGTTGATGTAACCGTAGTTGCACGGATAGAACATCGCAGTAGACATGAAACGGTCTACGAACAGGGCGCCGCTCTCTTTGTCCACTTCGTATTTGATCGGATCTGCGTTAGCCGGGATTTCGATAACTACGTAGATGTCTTCTGGCAGTTCTTTACCCGCTGGGACGTTGAGTAAGCTCATGTCGGTGTCCTTTAAAATGGATGGTAAACAAGTGGCAGGTATTATAGCCAACTCGCGCTGAATGTCTCCGCCTGTTTTCGCCATCTTCCCTCGTTGACCCCACTTTTCAGACCGTTTCCATGACAGGAAAATCCATAAACTCAGCCGCATTTTTAATGGTGAAATGAAAGCGATTACAAACTTGTGATTAACGTTTTATTCACTTTTCTGAAGTGTGATGTAACGCAATTCGTTACATATTTCATTGGCTATAGTCATTTCGCAGAACATCTTTTAACCAACAATAACTCACCCTACGAGGACGTTCATATGTGGAAGCGCTTACTTCTTGTCACAGCAGTTTCGGCAGCCATGTCGTCTATGGCGATGGCCGCACCTTTAACCGTAGGTTTTTCGCAAGTCGGCTCTGAATCCGGCTGGCGCGCGGCAGAAACCAACGTAGCGAAAAGCGAGGCCCAGAAACGCGGGATCACGCTGAAAATCGCCGATGGTCAGCAAAAACAAGAGAACCAGATCAAAGCCGTACGCTCCTTTATCGCCCAGGGCGTAGATGCCATCTTTATTGCGCCCGTCGTGGCGACCGGCTGGGAGCCCGTGCTGAAGGAAGCGAAAGACGCGGAGATCCCGGTCTTCCTGCTCGATCGTTCCATTGATGTAAAAGACAAATCTCTCTATATGACCACCGTGACGGCCAATAACGTGCTTGAAGGACAGTTAATTGGTGACTGGCTGGTGAAACAGGTCGACGGCAAGCCGTGTAACGTCGTTGAGCTGCAGGGCACCGTCGGTGCGAGCGTGGCCATCGACCGTAAGAAGGGGTTTGCTGAGGCCATCGCCAAAGCGCCAAACATTAAAATTATCCGTTCTCAGTCCGGTGACTTTACCCGCAGTAAGGGCAAAGAGGTCATGGAAAGCTTTATCAAGGCTGAAAACAACGGCAAGAATATCTGCATGGTTTACGCCCACAACGATGACATGGTGATCGGTGCGATTCAGGCGATTAAAGAAGCGGGTCTGAAACCGGGCAAAGATATCCTCACCGGCTCTATCGACGGCGTGCCGGACATCTACAAAGCGATGATCGACGGTGAAGCCAACGCCAGCGTGGAGTTGACGCCGAACATGGCGGGCCCGGCATTCGACGCGCTGGAGAAATTCAAGAAAGACGGCACGATGCCTGAGAAAGTGACGGTCACTAAGTCCACGCTCTATCTGCCTGACACGGCAAAAGAAGAGTTAGAGAAGAAGAAAAATATGGGCTACTGATCCAGTGAAATTGCCGGGTGGCGCTGCGCTTACCCGGCCTACGATACGCTCTTTTGTAGGCCGGATAAGCTTAGCGCCATCCGGCTTGATGCAGGGGGAAACCATGACCACTGAACAACACCAGGAAATCCTCCGCACAGAGGGCTTGAGTAAATTTTTCCCCGGCGTAAAAGCGCTGGATAACGTCGATTTCAGCCTGCGTCGCGGTGAGATCATGGCGCTGCTGGGCGAGAACGGCGCGGGGAAATCCACGCTGATTAAAGCGCTGACCGGCGTGTATCACGCCGATCGCGGCACCATCTGGCTGGAAGGTAACGCCATTTCGCCAAAAAATACCGCCCATGCCCAACAGTTGGGGATTGGGACGGTGTATCAGGAAGTCAACCTGCTGCCGAACATGTCGGTGGCGGATAATCTGTTTATTGGCCGTGAGCCACGCCGTTTTGGCCTGCTGCGCCGCAAAGAGATGGAAGCGCGGGCGACAAAACTGATGGAATCGTACGGCTTCTCCCTCGACGTCCGCGAGCCGCTGAACCGCTTTTCCGTGGCGATGCAGCAGATCGTCGCCATCTGCCGGGCTATCGATCTCTCGGCAAAGGTGCTGATCCTCGATGAACCCACCGCCAGCCTGGATACCCAGGAAGTCGAAATGCTCTTCACCCTGATGCGCCAGCTGCGCGATCAGGGCGTGAGCCTGATCTTCGTTACGCACTTCCTCGATCAGGTGTATGAAGTGAGCGATCGCATCACGGTGCTGCGCAACGGCAGCTTTGTCGGCTGCCGCGAAACCCGCGAGCTACCGCAGATTGAGCTGGTGAAAATGATGCTGGGCCGAGAGCTGGAAACCAACGCCCTTCAGCGTGCAGGACGCACGCTGCTGAGCGAGAAGCCGGTCGCCGCATTCAGCGATTACGGCAAAAAAGGGGTGATCTCGCCGTTTAACCTTGAGGTTCGCCCCGGTGAGATTGTTGGCCTGGCGGGCCTGCTAGGCTCAGGCCGAACCGAAACCGCCGAGGTGATCTTTGGGATCAAACCTGCCGACAGCGGCAGGGCGCTGATCAAGGGCAAACCGCAAACCCTGCGATCGCCGCATCAGGCGTCCTGTCTGGGCGTCGGCTTCTGCCCGGAAGACCGGAAAACGGACGGTATTATTGCCGCCGCCTCGGTGCGGGAAAACATCATTCTGGCGCTACAGGCGCAGCGCGGGTGGCTGCGTCCCATTCCGCGTAAAGAACAAAACGCCATTGCCGAGCGCTTTATCCGTCAGCTTGGTATTCGCACCCCGAGCGCGGAACAGCCCATTGAATTTCTCTCCGGCGGTAACCAGCAGAAGGTTCTCCTCTCGCGCTGGCTGCTGACCAAACCGCAGTTCCTGATCCTCGACGAGCCGACGCGCGGCATTGATGTAGGCGCGCACGCCGAAATTATCCGGCTTATCGAAACGTTGTGCGCGGACGGTCTGGCCCTGCTGGTCATTTCGTCCGAGCTTGAGGAGCTGGTGGGTTATGCCGATCGCGTCATTATCATGCGCGATCGCAAGCAGGTGGCAGAGATCCCGCTGGATAAGCTGTCCGTTCCGGCAATCATGAATGCCATCGCGGCGTAAGGAGCTAATCGTGATGCCCCGTTCACTTTCGCAAACCGGTGAGTCAAAGCGCCGCTTCAGCTGGCCAACCGGTACGCCGCAAATCGCGGCGCTGCTGGTGGTGCTGCTGGTGGATAGCCTGGTCGCGCCGCATTTCTTCCAGATCATCGTGCAGGATGGCCGCCTGTTTGGCAGTCCGATCGATATTTTAAACCGCGCCGCACCCGTCGCGCTGCTGGCGATAGGTATGACGCTGGTGATCGCCACCGGCGGGATTGACCTCTCCGTCGGCGCGGTGATGGCTATCGCCGGGGCCACCGCCGCGTCAATGACCGTGGCCGGGCACAGCCTGCCGGTGGTGCTGCTGGCCGCACTGGGCTCCGGGGCATTAGCCGGGCTCTGGAACGGCATTCTGGTGGCGGTGCTGAAAATTCAGCCTTTTGTTGCCACCCTGATACTGATGGTGGCCGGGCGCGGCGTGGCGCAACTGATTACGTCCGGGCAGATCGTCACCTTTAACTCCCCGAGCCTGGCGTGGCTCGGTAGCGGCAACCTTCTGTTCTTCCCGACGCCGGTGATTATTGCCCTCGTGACGCTGCTTATCTTTTGGCTCTTTACCCGCAAAACGGCGCTCGGCATGTTTATTGAAGCGGTGGGGATCAACATCCGCGCCGCGCGCAACGCCGGGGTCAACACCCGCTTGATGGTGATGCTGACCTACGTGCTGAGCGGCGTCTGCGCCGCCATTGCCGGGGTCATCGTCGCGGCGGATATTCGCGGGGCCGATGCCAACAACGCCGGGCTATGGCTGGAGCTGGACGCGATCCTCGCGGTGGTGATCGGCGGCGGGTCGCTGATGGGCGGGCGCTTTAACCTGCTGCTCTCGGTGGTGGGGGCGCTGATCATTCAGGGCATGAACACCGGCATCCTGCTCTCGGGATTCCAGCCGGAACTCAACCAGGTGGTGAAAGCGGTGGTCGTGCTCTGCGTGCTGATCGTCCAGTCGCCGCGCTTTGTCAGCATCATTAAGGGGATCCGTGGCCATGATAAAACGTAATTTGCCGTTGATGATCACGCTGGGCGTGTTTGTGCTGGGGTATCTCTACTGCCTCACCCAGTTTCCCGGTTTCGCCTCCACGCGAGTGATCTGCAATATCCTGACCGATAACGCCTTTTTAGGCATCATCGCCGTCGGGATGACCTTTGTGATCCTCTCCGGCGGGATCGATCTCTCCGTCGGCTCGGTGATCGCCTTTACCGGCGTGTTCCTCGCGAAGGCCATTGGGTTCTGGGGCATCTCTCCGCTGGTGGCATTCCCGCTGGTGCTGGCGATGGGCTGCGCGTTTGGTGCCTTTATGGGGTTGCTGATCGACGCGCTGAAAATTCCTGCCTTTATCATCACCCTCGCCGGGATGTTCTTCCTGCGCGGCGTGAGCTATCTGGTGTCGGAGGAGTCAATCCCGATTAACCACCCCATCTACGACACGCTCTCCAGCCTGGCGTGGAAAATCCCCGGCGGCGGCCGCCTGAGCGCGATGGGGCTGCTGATGCTGGGCGTGGTGGTGATTGGCATCTTCCTCGCCCACCGCACCCGGTTTGGCAATCAGGTCTACGCCATTGGCGGTAACGCCACGTCGGCCAACCTGATGGGGATCTCTACCCGCAGCACCACCATCCGCATCTATATGCTGTCGACCGGGCTGGCGACGCTGGCGGGGATCGTCTTCTCTGTGTATACCCAGGCCGGTTACGCGCTGGCGGGCGTCGGCGTTGAGCTGGATGCGATTGCTTCTGTGGTTATCGGCGGCACGCTGCTCAGCGGCGGGGTAGGCACGGTGCTGGGCACGCTGTTCGGCGTGGCGATCCAGGGGCTGATACAGACCTACATTAACTTCGACGGCACGCTCAGTTCGTGGTGGACGAAGATCGCCATCGGCATTTTGCTGTTTATTTTTATTGCCCTGCAGCGCGGTCTGACTGTGCTCTGGGAGAACCGTCAAAGCTCGCCTGTTACCCGCGTAAACACATCGGTAACAGAGCCATAACACGCTGAAATTGCTTAAAGTCTAAACATTTTCCGGTAGCGGCCGATACTCTTCTTTTACGCCAAGAAATATCTCGCTACCGGAAATAACATCATGCTGAAAACGCTATCGATTCGTACCGGCTTGCTCTCTCTACTGGCCGTTATGACCCTGCTGCTGCTGATTGTCAGCGGCATTGGTATTTATGCCCTCACACAGAGTTCTTCTTCACTCCAGCGCATCAACCACCTTCAGGGTGAGCAAATGGTGCAGCTTAATTCTGGCTATACGCTGATCCTGCGCGCGCGCAATGAGGCGGGCCAGGCCGTCCGAATGATGGAAATTGGTCTGCTGGACGATGCATCCAAATCGGTAAAAAACATCAATCAGGAAATTGCCCAGGCGCAGAAAACGCTGAAAGCCGTGATCGACGGCGGGGTGGCTGACGAGCAGGGGCAAAAGCTGCTGGATAACGTGGCGGCGAGTCTGGCGGCGTATACCCGGCAGGGTATCAACCCGATGCTGAAAGCCCTGAACGACCAGAGTGCGGACGGTTATTACGACCTGATTGAGAACGCGCTGATTCCGGTGGCCAACAAGTTTGATAACGATATGCAGGCTTTCCAGGCGTGGAGCGAAGCGCGTGGCAAAGCGGAAGTCAGTGCCGTGCAGTCGAGCAAAACCCGCGTGCTGATCCTGATCGTTGTCGCCGCGCTGCTGACGGCAGGTATTATCGTCCTCGCCTGGCTGGTGCTGCGCCATATGCTGCTGAAGCCGCTCTCGGCATCGATTGCTCAGCTTGAACATGTCGCGGCAGGCGATTTAACCCATACCCTGGATCCGACGGCCAGCCAGGAATTTAACCGGCTCAACGCGGCCATTGAAGCGATGCGTCAGTCGCTGATGGGGTCGGTTCTGCGGGTGCGCGATGCCAGTTCGCAAATTGATACCGGCAGCCGGGAGCTGACGGCAGGGAACATGAACCTTGCCCAGCGCACGGAATCTACCGCCACCTCACTTGAGCAAACGGCGGCCAGCATGGAAGAGATCACCGCCACGGTGAAACTCAACGCCGACAACGCCGAGCAGGCGCACCAGCTGGCGAAGTCCGTTTCCGACACGGCCGATCACGGCAGCGAAATGGTCTGCTACGTGATTGAAAAAATGCGCGATATCTCCGGCAGCTCGGCGCGGATCGCCGACATCCTGAGCGTGATCGACGGTATTGCCTTCCAGACTAACATTCTGGCGCTGAACGCCTCCGTTGAAGCCGCGCGCGCGGGCGAACAGGGACGGGGTTTTGCCGTTGTCGCGGGCGAAGTGCGAAACCTGGCCAGCCGCAGTGCCGACGCGGCGAAAGAGATCCGATCGCTTATCAGCGATTCACAAACTCATGTGAATGAGGGGAGCGAACTGGCACAGCAGGCCGGTGAAACGATGGATGAGATCGCAACAGAAGTGCTGCGGATGACCAGGCTGATGCGTGAAATTGCGACCGCGTCTCAGGAACAGAGTCGCGGCATTGAGCAGGTGAACATCGCGGTGAACCAGATGGACGAAACGGCGCAGCAAAATGCGGCGCTGGTACAGCAGTCATCCGCCGCGACACGCTCGCTGGAAGAGCAGTCGCGCGAACTGATGGAAGCCATGTCCTCGTTTAAGCTGACGGCCCAGACTGCTGCATAATCATATTCATCCCTGGTACGTGCTGTGCCAGGGTTTTATTTGTCGATGAATTTAACGCATTAATATTATCGTGAATATTCCCCATTAATATTTCCAGCGCGCTGGTTAACGCTAACGCTTTTTCTGTGGGTTCAAGATATAAACCTTTACGGTAAAACAGTGGCTCATCAAAAAGTTGATTAAAGCGCTTCAGTGCCAGGCTTACCGCCGGGCGGGACATGTCCAGGCGCACAGAGGCTTTCGCCATGCTGCCGCAGCGAACAATTTCAATAAAGACAGGAATAAGATTTAAATCAATGCCGGTATTGGCACGAGAATAGTTTTTCATCGCGAATATGCTCCAGGAAATAATTGTCAAACTGTTATGGAAATAATGCAGGAGCAGGGATGAAGATTAAAGCGTCTTTTTTATAAACACTTATACGGTAAAATATATAAATGACTGGGAAGCCGGGCGGCTTCCCAGGAGAAAGGGGTTACGCGTCCGGATACTCACGGATGAAACGTTCAACGTCTTCAACCATGTGGTTGTTGCCGACGAAGAACGAACGGCGCTGGTGCAGGCTTTCCGGCACGATATCCAGAATACGCTCTTTACCGTCGCTCGCCTTGCCGCCCGCCTGTTCGGCGAGGAATGCCATCGGGTTGCATTCGTACAGCAGACGCAGCTTCCCGTCCGGGTGGCTTGCGGTGCTTGGGTAGAGGTAAATGCCGCCTTTCAGCAGGTTGCGGTGGAAGTCAGCGACCAGAGAACCGATATAGCGGGAGGTATACGGGCGCTGGGTGGCTTTATCTTCTTCCTGGCAGAATTTGATGTACTTCTTCACGCCGCTCGGGAATCGGATGTAGTTGCCTTCGTTGATGGAGTAAGTGTTGCCCTTCTCCGGGAAGCGCATACGTTCCTGGCTCAGGCAGAACACGCCCAGCGACGGATCGTAAGTAAAGGCGTGAACGCCGCAGCCGGTGGTGTACACCAGCATGGTGGACGAACCATACACCACATAGCCCGCAGCAACCTGATTGCTGCCCGGCTGGAGGAAATCTTCTTCGGTGACCGGCGTGCCAACAGGCGTGACGCGGCGGTAGATGGAGAAAATGGTACCGACAGAAACGTTAACGTCGATGTTGGAGGAGCCGTCGAGCGGATCCATCAGGACAACGTATTTCGCGTGTTCGCATCCTTCGAAAACAACAATTTCATCTTCTTCTTCGGAGGCGATACCCGCAACGATGTCGCGCGCGCGCAGTGCAGCTTTCAGTTTTTCATTTGCGAACAGATCGAGTTTCTGTTGAACCTCGCCCTGAACGTTCTCGGCACCGCTGGCACCCAGGATATCGACCAGACCGGCCTTGTTGATATCGCGGTGGATGATCTTAGCGCCCAGCTTTATTGCCGACAGCAAAGCAGTGAGTTCACCGGTAGCATGAGAGAACTCGTGCTGCTTTTCGACAATAAATTCACCTAACGTTTTCATAACACTTTCCCTGCATCTTATGTGAGTAGAGCGATTGTATGTTCACCAAAACGACTAAAGCCCAACAATCTTAACAAATATTCAAATAGTAGCGCACTGGTGAATCGCGCCAGCAAATACGGATTTACCTGAAATGCGTTTCACAGCCGCTAACATGTGAGTAAAATGTGCGCCACATTGAAGAAGGATAGTGACGTATGCGCATTCATATATTGGGGATTTGTGGCACTTTCATGGGCGGACTGGCAATGCTGGCGCGCTCACTGGGCCATGAAGTAACAGGTTCGGACGCCAATGTGTATCCGCCGATGAGCACGCTTCTGGAGAAGCAGGGCATCTCGCTGATTCAGGGCTACGAGGCCAGCCAGCTGGATCCTGAACCGGATCTGGTGATCATTGGCAACGCCATGACCCGTGGTAACCCATGTGTTGAAGCGGTGCTGGAACGCAATATTCCGTTTATGTCTGGCCCACAGTGGCTGCATGATTTTGTGCTGCGCGACCGCTGGGTTGTTGCCGTTGCCGGTACCCACGGCAAAACCACCACCGCCGGAATGGCGACCTGGATCCTCGAAGCCTGTGGCTATAAGCCTGGCTTTGTCATTGGCGGCGTTCCGGGCAACTTCGACGTTTCTGCACGTCTGGGTGACAGCCCGTTCTTTGTGATCGAAGCCGACGAATACGACTGTGCATTCTTCGACAAGCGTTCCAAGTTTGTGCATTACTGCCCGCGCACGCTGATCCTCAACAACCTTGAGTTCGATCACGCGGATATCTTTGACGACCTGAAAGCGATCCAGAAACAGTTCCACCACCTGGTGCGCATTGTTCCGGGTCAGGGCCGCATCATCCTGCCGGAGAACGACATCAACCTGAAGCAAACCCTGGCAATGGGCTGCTGGAGCGAGCAGGAGCTGGTGGGCGAACAGGGTCACTGGCAGGCGAAGAAACTCAACGCCGATGCCTCCGAGTGGGAAGTGCTGCTCGACGGTGAAAAAGTGGGTGAGGTGAAGTGGGGCCTGGTGGGCGAGCACAACATGCACAACGGCCTGATGGCCATTGCTGCGGCGCGTCACGTGGGCGTGCTGCCTGCGGATGCAGCCAATGCGCTGGGCTCGTTCATTAACGCCCGTCGCCGTCTGGAACTGCGCGGCGAAGCGAATGGCGTGACGGTGTATGACGATTTCGCGCATCACCCAACCGCCATTCTGGCAACGCTTGCAGCGTTACGCGGCAAGGTTGGCGGCACCGCGCGCATTCTGGCCGTGCTGGAACCGCGCTCGAACACCATGAAAATGGGCATCTGCAAAGATGACCTCGCGCCGTCGTTAGGACGCGCCGATGAGGTCTTCCTCTTGCAGCCGCAGCATATTCCGTGGCAGGTGGCGGAAGTGGCCGATGCCTGCATTCAGCCTGCGCACTGGAGTGCGGATGTGGATGTGCTCGCGGATATGGTCGTGAAAGCGGCCCAGCCCGGTGACCATATTCTGGTGATGAGCAACGGCGGTTTTGGTGGGATCCATCAGAAGCTGCTGGATGGTCTGGCGAAGAAAGCGGAAGCGGTCGCAGAGTAAAAAAAAGCCCGGTGGCGCTTGCGCTTACCGGGCCTACATTCTTTTCTCCCTCGCCCCTCCGGGGAGAGGGCCGGGGTGAGGGGAACAGATTACTCGTCGTTCTCAGACAGCTCGCGCAGATACTGGAAAATCAGGCGCGCAGACTTCGGCGGCTTATTCCCTTCTTTCTCTTTCTTCGCGTTGCGGATCAAAGAACGCAGCTGCTGGCGGTCGGCATCCGGCCACAGGTTCAGCACTTCCGGTACGGCGTCATCACCCTGTTCAATCAGACGATCGCGGATCTGCTCAAGCTTATGGAAAAACGCAACCTGCTGGTTGTGGCGGTTTTTCAGCTTGTCCAGTGCCTGGCGGATCGGATCGACGTCGCGCTGACGCAGCATTTTCCCGATAAGCTGAAGCTGGCGACGACGGCCTTCTTTTTTGATTTTCTGTGCCAGTTCAATGGCATCACGCAGATCCTGGTCGAGCGGGATCTTATCCAGCGCGTTTTTACCCAGTTCTACCAATTCTGCGCCAAGCTGTTTTAACTCTTCGGCGTCACGTTTAATTTCACTTTTACTGACCCAGATGATTTCATCATCTTCGTCTTCGATGTCATCACCGGGAACGTCGTCGAGCCAGTCTTCGGGCTGCTTAGTCATGTCAGGCTCCTTAAAAAAAGAGGCTAATGTTACCAGTTAAGATGCGCACTGAAAAACGGTTCTCTGTTAGACTTCAGATAACTCTCTCTTACAGTATGGCATTTGCGATGAAAGTAACCTCACAAGTTGAAGCGCAGCGTAAGATTCTGGAAGAAGCCGTCTCCACCGCGCTGATGCTTGCTTCAGAAAAATCAGATGGCGCCGAAGTGGCGGTCAGCAAAACCACCGGCATCAGCGTGAGCACCCGCTATGGCGAAGTGGAAAATGTCGAATTCAACAGCGATGGCGCGCTTGGGATCACGGTGTATCACCAGAATCGTAAAGGCAGCGCGTCATCCACCGATCTCAGTCCGGATGCCATCGCCCGTACGGTGCAGGCGGCACTGGATATCGCCCGTTATACCTCTCCTGATCCTTACGCAGGCGTGGCGGATAAAGAGCTGCTGGCGTTTGATGCGCCGGATCTCGATCTTTTCCACCCGGCGGAAGTGACCCCGGACGAAGCCATTGAACTGGCCGCGCGCGCCGAGCAGGCTTCCCTGCAGGCCGATAAGCGCATCACCAATACCGAAGGCGGCAGCTTCAATAGCCATTACGGCATCAAAGTCTTTGGCAACAGCCACGGCATGCTGCAGGGCTACTGCTCTACCCGCCACTCGCTCTCCAGCTGCGTCATCGCCGAAGAGAACGGCGACATGGAGCGCGACTACGCCTACACCATTGGCCGCGCGCTGGGGGATTTACAGTCTCCGGAGTGGGTGGGTAAAGAGTGCGCCGAGCGCACGCTGTCTCGCCTGTCGCCGCGCAAACTCTCCACCATGAAGGCTCCGGTCATTTTTGCTAATGAAGTGGCAACCGGCCTGTTTGGCCATCTGGTGGGCGCTATCGCGGGCGGCTCGGTGTACCGTAAATCGACCTTCCTGCTCGACTCGCTGGGCAAGCAGATCCTGCCGGAATGGCTGACCATTGAAGAGCATCCGCACCTGCTGAAAGGGCTGGCCTCCACGCCGTTCGACAGCGAAGGCGTTCGCACCGAACGTCGCGATATTATCAAAGACGGTATTCTGACCCAGTGGCTGCTGACCAATTACTCCGCGCGCAAGCTGGGGCTGAAAAGCACCGGTCATGCGGGCGGGATCCACAACTGGCGCATTGCCGGTCAGGGCCTGAGCTTTGAGCAGATGCTGAAAGAGATGGGCACCGGCCTGGTCGTCACGGAACTGATGGGCCAGGGCGTAAGCGGCATCACCGGCGACTACTCGCGCGGTGCGGCGGGCTTCTGGGTCGAAAACGGCGAAATTCAGTATCCGGTGAGCGAAATCACCATCGCGGGTAACCTGAAGGATATGTGGCGCAACATCGTTACGGTCGGTAACGATATTGAAACACGTAGCAATATACAGTGTGGTTCAGTTCTTCTGCCCGAAATGAAAATTGCGGGTCAATAAAGATAGCGTTTTGTTAATAATAAAAAAGGAAGTGAGCAATGCGTAAACATCTGTTAGCGATCGTCGCGGCTTCAACGCTGGTTCTTGGCTCGTCTGCGTTTGCCGCCGATCTCGAAGACAACATGGACATCCTCAGTGAAAACCTGAAGGTAGTGCAGAAAACGGACAATGCGGCGGACATGAAAGACGCCTTGACCAAAATGCGTGAAGCGGCGCTGGACGCGCAAAAAGCTACCCCGCCGAAGCTGGAAAGCAAAGCGGCAGACAGTGCAGAGATGAAAGACTATCGCCACGGCTTTGACGTGCTGGTCGGCCAGATCGACGGTGCGCTGAAGCTGGCCAACGAAGGTAAAGTGAAGGAAGCCCAGGCGGCGGCCGACCAGTTTGTGGCGACGCGCAACACCTATCATAAAAAGTATCGTTAATTGGGTGCCTGAGCTGTACGTCCTTCCTCCGTATGCGGAGGCGCATTACGCGCCCCCGCATCTTTGCTCCCTACTTGCCGGAGCGACAGTCCATCCGCGCGGTCACTTCAAGCGAGCCGTTTCGAAAACGGATCTCGCACAGTGTTTTCCTCGTCACCAGCGTTAAGATGATTATTGTCAAAGCAACAATCATCAAAACCCGGATAATTGGGGATTGGCGTTTCATGGATGCCTCCTTGCTGTAAAGCGGGCGAGGTAGCGAACTCCACGGTGTGACGTGTCGTTTCGAGCCCCCGCCCTGATTTTCTATCAGGCGGGGCTTTCCACTTTCTGTCCCATGCCTGAGACGGTCAGTCTCAAGCACCCGTCGCCACTCTAGCGAATCCTCATAAGAAAACCTTATCCACATCACATTTCTACGAGCCTGCTCGTAATCTTTTCCACTTCGCTGACCTGTTCATTGCCGCTTAATAGCGTGATATTCATCACGTAAATACAGCGGTTTATCCAGATTCACCGTATTTATGTGGCACAGATCACTGCTGCTGCTCGCCTTTCCACTTCGAAGTGGAAAACAACTCGCTACAAACATTTCCCCTGCAACGTTAGTTTTATTCCAGAGCCATTAACGGGGTAAGACCAGTGATTAACGGAGCGGTAATGAACGACGTTGGGGAACAGGCGCTGCACACAGAGCAGCTCGCTAACACCATGCTGCAGCAGGTTTATGCCCTGCTGGCCCGGCACGACATCATCCCTAACGCAGTGCAGGAGCAGATGCTGACCTCCCACGTTCGCGCGATGGCGCACCGGTCCGTGACCGGCGAGCCGCTGCCGGAGGTTGAAGCGGAGCTGTTCGACGAAATTTCACCAGATTCAATGCAACTTGCCCGTGAAGTGGTAGCGCAGTTTGGCAACCTTCCTGATGAAGAAGCCTGGCTGCTCTCCGTTCACTTCGAAGTCGCGAAAGACAACCTTTAAGGAGCAACACATGGAACAGATTACAGTCGTGATTGGCGATCGCCTGGGCAAAGGTCAGAAAGTGGCCGCTGGTGTGGAAAAAGCAGGTGGACGCGCGGTTGTGGTACCGGGCATGGCCGCGGACATGAAGCTTGGCGACATGATGAAAGCGGAAAACGCCACCTTTGGCATCTCCTTCTGCGGCAGCGGCGGCGCGGGTGCCATCACGGCGCAAACCAAATATGGCTACAAAGCGAAATACGGCATGCGTTCCGTGGAAGAGGGCGTGACCGCCATCAACGAAGGCTGCAACGTGCTGGGCTTTGGCTTTATGGATAAAGAAGAGCTGGGCGAGCGTCTGGTACAGGCGTGGCAGAAAAAATACGGCGCATAAGCATGAAAGAACAGTTCACAACCACGGTGAGAGTGAAGGGGAAAGGCGACGCCAAAGCGCGCGCCTTTGCCGACGCGCTCAACCACGTTCAGGCCGCGGTGATGAAAGCCTCACCGCATATCTTACTGCGTATTGAGCCACAGGATGTGCAGGTTGTTCAGGCGCAAGAAGCGGTGCGTAAAGAAGCGTTTCTGTTCTTCTTTTTGCGCCGGGAAAGACGCACCTACAGCGTGGAGCTGGATGTGACCGTCAACGTGACCGCTATCAATCTTGACCAGGTGGATTTCGTCACGCAACGCTGATTATTCATAAAAGGGCAGACTGATGTTCTTAATTATATTAATAAAATCGCTCATCATTGGCGGCCTGGTTGGCGTCGGTGTGGGGGCCGGGGCTGCACGCATGTTTCATGCGCCTACCACACAGGGTATGGGCGCGTTTCGTACGTTGGGGGAACTGAACTCCTGTGAAGGGGATCCGGCGTCCCACTTCTCCTTTGGGTTAGGTTTCTTCTTTAACGCCTGGGCCTCTTCCGTGGCCGCTGGTGCCTTCACACAGGACGTTGACCACCGCATCATCCCGAACTGGGGTGCTGCTGCACTGATGATCAAAAACCGTAACGTCGGCGAAACGCTGCACGACCCGCGCAAAATGGCGATTGCCTGCGGCGTGATCGGCATGATCGTCGTGACCTTCCTTAACCTGACCGCCTCCTCCGTGCCGGCAGCGCTTCAGGTCACCGCCGTGAAGGTGCTGGTACCCGCGGCAAACCTGCTGGTCAACACCGTGATGCCGGTGATCTTCTGGCTGGCGGCCATTGACGCGGGTAAAAAATCGGGCTTCTGGGCGACCATTTTCGGCGGCGCGGCGCAGCTGATCATGGGGAACGCCGTTCCGGGCCTGGTGCTGGGTATCCTGATCGGTAAAGGCGTGGAAGAGAGCGGCTGGAACCACGTCACCAAAGTGATGATGGCGGCGATCGTCCTGCTCTTCGTGCTTAGCGGCTTCTTCCGCGGCTTCGACATGAAGATGATCGAATCCTTCCATCTGACCGTGCCGAACTGGCTCGACATGATCCACAACTCGCTCAGCGGTAAATAACAGGAGCCTCTACATGGAACAGAATAAAGGTTTTTGGTATGCCGACTGGTCGTTCCCGATCTTCGTTGGCCTGCTCTCCTCCGGCGTCTTCGCCGGAACGCACATGTACTACCTCTACGGCATCGGCGCGTTTAACGAAGTGGCCTTCGTGGCGATGCTGAAAGCGGGGATGGATACCGGCGTCTACGGCGCGGTGGCGGCGTTCGGCGCAAGCTTCCTGTTCGCCCGTATTATCGAAGGCTCGCTGGTCGGTATTCTCGACATCGGCGGCGCCATTCAGACCGGCGTGGGCCTCGGCGTTCCGGCGCTGCTGCTGGGCGCGGGGATCATGTTCCCGGTGACCAACTTCATTGCCGCGCTGATTACCGGCCTGGTGATTGGCCTGGCGATTGGCTACGTCATCATCCTGGCGCGTAAGTTCACCATCAACCAGAGCAACTCCACCTACGGTGCAGACGTGATGATGGGCGCGGGTAACGCCTCCGGCCGCTTCCTCGGGCCGTTGATTATCCTCAGCGCCATGACCGCCTCCATTCCTATCGGCGTCGGTTCCCTGCTGGGTGCGCTGGTGTTCTACATCTGGCAGAAGCCGATCACCGGTGGCGCGATCCTCGGCGCAATGCTGTTGGGCTGGCTGTTCCCGGTCGCCCTTTAATACCCGCGGGCGCTCAGGCGCCCGCCTTATCAGGAGATCCTCATGTTTGATTTACTCCTGCGCCGTGCGCGCCTTGCCGACGATACCCTGACCGATATCGCCATTCAGGACGGGAAGATCGCGGCGCTGGGCGACATTGACGCCCCCGCGCATAAAACGGTTGAGCTGAACGGCGACGTATTCGTCAGCGCAGGCTGGATTGACTCCCACGTTCACTGCTACCCGAACTCCCCGATTTACCACGACGAACCGGACAGCGTCGGCATTGCCACCGGCGTCACCACCGTGGTGGACGCGGGCAGTACCGGTGCCGACGACGTGGACGATTTCTACGACATCACCCGCAAAGCCTCTACCGAGGTCTTTGCCCTGCTGAACATCTCCCGCGTGGGGCTGATTGCCCAAAACGAACTGGCCAACATGGCGAATATCGACGCCGACGCGGTCAAACAGGCGGTTAAACGTCACCCCGACTTTATCGTGGGCCTGAAAGCGCGTATGAGCAGCAGCGTGGTCGGTGAAAACGGCATTACGCCGCTGGAGCGCGCCAAAGCCATTCAGAAAGAGAACGGCGACCTGCCTCTGATGGTGCACATTGGCAACAACCCGCCGAACCTTGACGAAATTGCCGAGCTGCTGAGCTCCGGCGACATCATCACCCACTGCTATAACGGCAAACCCAACCGCATTCTGACGCCCTCCGGCGAGCTGCGCGCCTCTATCACCTCGGCCCTGAAGCGCGGCGTGCGTCTGGACGTGGGGCACGGCACCGCGAGCTTCAGCTTTGAGGTGGCAAAACGCGCCATCGCGATGGGCATTCTGCCGCACACCATCAGCTCGGATATCTACTGCCGCAACCGCATCAACGGTCCGGTCGGCTCGCTGGCAAGCGTGATGTCGAAATTCCTCGCCATCGGCATGTCACTGCCGCAGGTGATTGACTGCGTGACCGCGAACGCCGCCGACGGCCTGCGCCTGGCGCATAAGGGTCGCATTCAGCCGGGTCTCGATGCCGACCTGACGCTGTTCACCCTTAAACGTCAGCCGACGGTGCTGACGGATGCCGAAAACGACAGCCTGCAGGCTGAACACATTCTGGTGCCGCTTGCCGCGATCCGCGCGGGCAAGGGCTACATGACCGAACAAGGGAGCACGGAACATGCCTTCGATTTATGAGAAGTACAACTTAAAGCAGGTTATTAACACCTCCGGCCGCATGACGGCGCTGGGCGTCTCCACGCCGCGCCCGGAAGTGGTGCAGGCGGCAATGGACGGTATGAATGAGTACTTCGAGATGAAGGATCTGGTCAACAAAACCGGGGAATACATCGCGAAGCTGCTGGATGTGGAAGGGGCAACGGTGGTTTCCTGCGCGTCGGCGGGCATTGCCCAGTCCGTGGCGGCGGTGTTGGTAAAAGACAGCGACTGGCTGCTGGAAAACCTGCACGTGACCCCGATTGAGAACAACGAAATCGTCCTGCCGAAAGGCCACAACGTGAACTTTGGCGCGCCGGTGGGCACCATGGTGGCGCTGGGCGGTGGTAAGCTGGTGGAAGCGGGCTACGCCAACGAATGTTCTGCCGATCAGCTGGCGGCGGCGATCACCCCACGCACGGCGGCGATCCTCTACATCAAATCGCACCACTGCGTGCAGAAAAGCATGCTCAGCGTCGAGCAGGCGGCGGTCGTAGCGCGCAAGCACGATCTGCCGCTGATCGTCGATGCAGCGGCAGAAGAAGATCTTCACGCTTACTACCGCTCTGGCGCCGATCTGGTGATCTACAGCGGCGCGAAGGCGATTGAAGGGCCGACCAGCGGGCTGGTGATCGGCAAAACTCAATATGTTGAATGGGTGAAGCGTCAGACCGCGGGCATTGGCCGCGCCATGAAAGTGGGCAAAGAGGGCATTCTCGGCCTGACCTGCGCCATCGAACACTACCTGACGGCCACCAAAGAGAGCGGTGCAGAGATGGTGGCGAAGATGACGCCGTTTATCGACGCGCTTAATACCCTGAACGGCGTCACCGCGCGCGTGGTCTGGGACAGCGCCGGTCGCGATATCGCCCGCACCGAGATTAAGTTTGATGAAGCCACAACGGGCGTCGGTACCGGCGATCTGGTGGCGAAGCTCAAGCAGGGCGAATACGCCATTTACTTCCGTGGCTACAAGGCCAACGAAGGGATTATCGAGGCGGACGTGCGCAGCGTGAATGCTGACCAGCTGAACATAGTGTACCGCCGCATTAGCGAAGTATTAGGACAGGAGAAAAAAGCATGAAACTGATCCCCAACTTTTACCGTGACCGCGTCTGTCTGAACGTGCTGGCAGGCTCGAAAGCCAACGCCAGCGCCATTTACGAGGCGGCGGAAGGTCATGTGCTGGTGGGCGTGCTCTCCAAAAATTACCCGGACGTGGCGAGCGCCGTTGCTGATATGCGTGAATACGCCGAGCTGATTGATAACGCGCTCTCCGTCGGCCTGGGCGCGGGGGATCCGAACCAGTCGGCGATGGTGAGTGAAATCTCCCGTCAGGTGCAGCCGCAGCACGTTAACCAGGTATTCACCGGCGTGGCCACCAGCCGCGCGCTGCTGGGACAGAATGAATCGGTGGTCAACGGTCTGGTCTCTCCGACCGGCACCGTCGGGATGGTCAAAATCTCCACCGGCCCGCTGAGCAGCGCAGCTATGGACGGTATCGTGCCGGTTGAAACCGCGATTGCCCTGCTGAAAGATTTCGGCGGCAGCTCCATCAAATACTTCCCGATGGGCGGCCTCAAGTGCCGTGACGAGTACAAAGCGGTGGCGGAAGCCTGCGCCCGTCACGACTTCTGGCTGGAGCCGACCGGGGGAATCGATCTGGAAAATTATGAAGAGATCCTGCAGATCGCCCTCGACGCGGGCGTGAGCAAAATCATCCCGCATATCTACAGCTCGATTATCGACAAAGCCAGCGGCGATACGCGTCCGGAGGATGTGCGCACGCTGCTGGAAATGACGAAGAAGCTGGTGAAGTAAAACCTGCCCCTCACCCTAACCCTCTCCCAAAGGGAGAGGGAACCTTTACCCCCTCTCCCTTTGGGAGAGGGCCGGGGTGAGGGGAAACACGCCGCACAAACCTGAAGGAGCCACCATGCACACCCGTAACCTGCTTGTCGCTTCACTCTCAATGCTCGCCACCGCCGCTATCGCCCAAACGCAATACGCCTGGGTGGGCACCTACAACCCTAACGGAGAAGGGCTGTACCGCTTTACCGTTGATCCGCAAAGCGGCGCGCTGGCGAATAAAACGCTGGTCAGCACGCTGCCGAACGCTGCGCAGCTTACCGTCTCGCACGACGGCAAAACGCTCTATCTGGCAAGCGAAGTGGAGCAGGGCGTGGTGCAGGCGCTGCGGGTGGGGGATAACGGTGAGCTGAGCGAGCTGAATCAGGTGGCATCCGGCGGTGCGGGGCCGGTGTATCTTTCCCTGACGCCGAACGGTAAGCACCTGCTGGTGGCGAACTACGTCAGCGGATCGATTGCCGTTTTGCCGGTCAAGGCTGACGGCAGCCTGGGTGACGCCACGGATCAACATCAGGATCAAGGCGAACCGGGCGCGGCGAAGCCGGAAGCGGCTGCGGAGGGCAGCTTTGCCATCAGCGATCACAACGGTCCGCATGCGCACATGATCGCCGCCGATCCGAGCGGCAAGTACGTATTTTCCACCGATCTTGGGCTGGATCGTCTCTACCAGTACCGTTTTGACGATCGAACAGGGAAGCTGACGCCGAACGATCCGCCGTTTATCAGCGCCTCCTCAAAAGGTGCCGGACCGCGCCACTTTGTCTTTACGCCAAAAGGCGATGCCCTGTGGCTGATTAACGAAGAGGCGTCTACGCTCACCCACTATGCGGTGGAGACAAACGGCACGCTGAAAGAGGGCAAAACGGTTTCCGCGCTGCCGGAAGGGTACAAAGGCACCAGCTTTGCTGCCGGGCTGGCGTTAAGCGCCGACGGAAAGCAGCTGTATGTGGCTAACCGTTTGCATAACAGCATCGGGCACTTTACCGTAACAGCGGAGGGCACGCTGACGCATCAGGACGACGTGTGGACGCGGGGCGACTATCCGCGCACCCTGACGCTCGATAAACAGGGACGCTGGCTGTACGTCATGAACCAGCGCAGCGACAACATTACCCGTTTCCGCGTGGCGCAGGACGGCAAACTCAGCTTCGAACCGGACTATACCCCGGTCGGCAGTCCATCCCAGATGGTCATTTCACCTTAAGCCGTAAGAGGACAAACCCGTGCGATTTCCGAACCAACGTTTAGCGCAACTTTTCGATCTGTTGCAAAACGAGACGCTGCCGCAGGACGAGCTGGCGCAGCGGCTGTCGGTTTCCACGCGAACCGTCCGTGCCGATATCACCGCCCTGAACGCGCTGCTGGCAAGCCACGGCGCGCAGTTTGTTCTGAGCCGTGGCAATGGCTATCATCTCAAAATTGACGACGCTGAACGTTATCAGCAATTGCAGGCATCCCACCCGCGCGCGCTGCGTATTCCGCGGACCGGACCCGAGCGCGTGCACTATCTGGTGGTACGTTTTCTCACCTCAGCGTTTTCCCTCAAGCTGGAAGATCTGGCCGATGAGTGGTTTGTCAGCCGCGCCACGCTGCAAAGCGACATGGTGGAAGTGCGCGAGTGGTTCCACCGCTACAACCTGACCCTGGAAACGCGTCCGCGCCACGGCATGAAGCTGTTTGGCAGCGAGATGTCCACCCGCGCGTGCCTGACCGACCTGCTCTGGGAGCTGGCGCAGCAGGACAGTCTCAACCCGCTGGTGACCGAAGTTGCTCTCAACGCGGGTGTGCCGGAGCAGATGGTGGCCGTACTGCATGATGCGCTGACGCGACATCACATCCGCCTGACCGACGAAGGCGAGCTGTTCCTGCGTCTGTACTGTGCGGTGTCGGTACGTCGCATCAGCGAGGGCTTTCCGCTGCCGGAATTCCACGCTGAAGACGTAGAAGAGAACGTGCGCGAGGCGGCGAAAGATATCGCGGTCTCTATCCAGCAGCTGGCGGGCAAAGCGCTTTCGCCTTCGGAGGAGAGCTGGCTGTGCGTGCACATTGCGGCGCGGCAGATCCAGGAGATTGCCCCGAGCGCAATTAACGCAGACGACGATGAAGCACTGGTCAACTACATCCTGCGCTACATCAACACTCACTATAACTACAACCTGCTCAGCGACGAGCAGCTTCACGCGGACCTGCTCACGCACATCAAAACCATGATCACCCGCGTGCGGTATCAAATTATGATCCCCAATCCGTTGCTGGATAACATCAAGCAGCACTACCCGATGGCGTGGGATATGACCCTCGCAGCGGTATCGAACTGGGGCAAATACACGCCGTATGTGATCAGCGAAAACGAGATTGGCTTCCTGGTGCTGCATATCGGCGTCGGGCTGGAGCGTCACTACAACATTGGCTACCAGCGCCAGCCGCGCGTGCTGCTGGTGTGCGACGCCGGTAATGCTATGGTCCGCATGATTGAGGCGGTGCTGCAGCGTAAATACCCGCAAATTGAGGTTACGCGCACGCTCACCCTGCGCGAGTACGAGCTGGCGGAAACGATTGGCGAAGATTTTGTGATCGCCACCGCCCGCGTCAGCGAAAAGTCGAAACCGGTGGTAACGATCGCCCCGTTCCCGACCGACTATCAGTTAGAGCAGATCGGCAAGCTGGTGCTGGTGGACCGTACCCGCCCGTGGATGCTGGATAAATACTTCGATGCGGCCCATTTCCGCATTATCGACACGCCCGTTGATCAGCAAACGCTGTTCCGGGAACTGTGCGCGCAGCTTGAAGGCGAGGGATTTGTCGGCGCGGAGTTCCTGGATTCCGTCGTCGAGCGTGAAGCCATCGTCAGCACCATGCTCGGCGACGGCATTGCGCTGCCGCACTCACTCGGCCTGCTGGCGCAGAAAACGGTAGTCTATACCGTGCTGGCCCCGCACGGCGTCCAGTGGGGCGACGAAACCGCACACGTCATCTTCCTGCTCGCCATCAGCAAAAGCGAGTACGAAGAGGCGATGGCGATATACGATATCTTCGTCACCTTCCTGCGTGAACGGGCGATGGCACGGCTCTGTAGCTGCGGAGATTTTGCCGAGTTTAAGGCGGTGGCGATGGAGAGTTTGAGCCGATTTTGAGGTAAGGGCGGACGGATAACATCCGCCTTTGATCAACGCAGATGATGCACAACCTGGTTACTGCTGCCGCGCCAGATAAGCGACGGGTCTTTTAAATCTTGCATAAACTTGCCGTCGACCAGGACGTTAATCAGATCCACTATTTCCATTTGCTGCGCGTTCAACTCTTCCAGCTTGTAGCCTGTCCAGACCCAGATATCTTTTCCCGTACACTCTGACCGAATGCGCTTCACTAGCTTCAGGATATCCGGCACGTTTTGCGGGTGCAGGGGGTCGCCACCGGAAAGTGAGATCCCCTGACGTTTGATGCGGGTGTCGTTCAGGTCGTTGACGATCTTGTCTTCCATCTCAGCGGTAAACGGCATACCGGAATTTAAACGCCAGGTGCTTTTGTTGTAGCAGCCGGGGCATTCGTGCACGCAGCCTGAAACAAACAGGGTGCAGCGGGTGCCGGGGCCGTTAACGATGTCGACGGGGTAGTACTGGTGATATCGCATAGAAAATGTCCAGAGAATGTGTGCGCGCTGATGCCCTCACCCCGGGCCTCTCCCTCAAGGGTGAAGAGTTCCCTCTCCCTTGAGGGAGAGGGGTAGGGTGAGGGGGAGAACCCGGCGCAAAACTTACCCGATCTGCCCATTCCCCAAATGCTTCACGCGGCGCTTCACCTCTTCCTGCTTCCCGGCGTTAAACGGACGCGCATCCGGGCTGCCGAGATAGCCGCACACGCGGCGGGTGACGGAGACGCGAGCCGCGTCGTGGTTGCCGCATTTCGGGCAGGTAAAGCCTTTGCTGGTGCACTCAAACTCACCGGTAAATCCGCACTCGTAGCACTCGTCGATGGGCGTGTTGGTGCCGTAATACGGCACGTGCTGGTAGCTGTAATCCCACACGTCTTCCAGCGCCTTCAGGTTGTGCTGAATGTTCGGGTACTCGCCGTAGCAGATGAAGCCGCCGCTGGCGATCGGTGGATACGCCGCTTCGAAGTCGATCTTGTCGTATGGGTTCACCTTTTTCTCCACGTCGAGGTGGAAGCTGTTGGTGTAATACCCTTTGTCGGTCACGCCTTCCACAATGCCGAACTCGGCGGTGTCCAGACGGCAGAAGCGGTCGCACAGGTTCTCGCTCGGCGTGCTGTAGAGGCTAAACCCGTAGCCGGTTTCCTCTTTCCACTGGTCAACCGCGTCGCGCAGGCGCTGAACGATAGCGATGCCCTTTTCGCGCAGGGCCTCGCTGTCGTACATATGCGTATCGCCCGCCAATGCATTGATGGTCTCGTGTATACCGATATAGCCCAGCGAAATGGACGCGCGACCGTTTTTGAAGATCTCGGACACGTCATCGTCCGCCTTCAGGCGCACGCCGCAGGCACCTTCCATATAGAGGATGGGCGCGACGCGAGCTTTCACCCCTTCCAGACGCGCGATGCGGGTCATCAGGGCTTTACGCGCCAGCTGCAGGCGCTCGTCCAGCAGCGTCCAGAAGGCGTCTTCGTTACCTTTCGCCTCCAGCGCGATGCGCGGCAGGTTCAGGCTGATGACGCCCAGGTTGTTGCGTCCGTCGTGGATCTGCTCGCCGTTTTCATCTTCGTACACGCCGAGGAAGCTGCGGCAGCCCATTGGCGTTTTAAACGAACCGGTCACTTTGACGACCTGATCGTAGTTCAGGATGTCCGGGTACATACGCTTGCTCGCGCACTCCAGCGCCAGCTGTTTGATGTCGTAGTTCGGATCGCCAAACTTGTGGTTCAGGCCGTCGCGGATGGCGAATACCAGTTTCGGGAACACGGCGGTTTTGCGGTTTTTGCCGAGGCCGGAGATGCGGTTACGCAGAATGGACTGCTGGATCAGACGCGATTCCCAGCTGGTGCCCAGACCGAAGCCGAAGGTCACAAACGGCGTCTGGCCGTTGGCGGTGTGCAGCGTGTTCACTTCATATTCCAGCGACTGGAAGGCGTCGTAGCACTCTTTCTCGGTGCGGGAGTGCGCGTAGCCGTCAGCGTCCGGGATCTGCCACTCTTCGGCGGTTTTACGGTGCTTGTTGAAGCTGGCCGTCACGAACGGGGCCAGCACTTCATCAATGCGGTTAATGGTGGTGCCGCCGTAAATGTGGCTGGCAACCTGAGCGATAATCTGCGCGGTGACGGCGGTGGCCGTGGAGATCGACTTAGGCGGTTCAATCTCGGCGTTGCCCATTTTAAAACCGTGGGTCAGCATGCCCTTCAGGTCGATCAGCATGCAGTTGAACATCGGGAAGAACGGCGAATAGTCGAGGTCGTGGTAGTGAATTTCACCGCGCTCGTGTGCCGACACCACGTCGCGCGGCAGCAGATGCTGACGGGCATAGTGTTTGGCGACGATACCGGCCAGCAGGTCGCGCTGGGTCGGGATCACTTTACTGTCTTTGTTGGCGTTTTCGTTGAGCAGGGCGGAGTTGGTCTGCTCGACCAGGCCACGGATCTCCTGGTTCAGACGGCCGCGCTTCTCGCGCTGTACGTCACGATCGTGACGGTACTCAATGTAGGCGCGCGCCAGCTGCTTGTAAGGCCCCGCCATCAGCTGGTTCTCAACCGCGGTCTGGATCTCGTTGATATCGACCTGGCTGCGTTCATTCATCTGGCTGCTAACGACTTCTGCGACGGTGGCGCAGTAATCTGCGTCATCGACTCCCGCTGCTTTAGCTGCACGCAGAATGGCTTCCTGGATGCGCTCTGATTTAAACGGCACTTTACAGCCATCACGTTTCATCACATGCGGTGTCATGATCACTCCATTTTTGAAAACAGGTTATCCACAGAGGTGGAGAAGTATTCACCGGGCGTATTTCCCGCCGGGCCAAAGACTTCCCGCGTTCCCAGCTCGTGTTATCCACAATTCCGGCCAGCGTAAGCGCCGTCTTGTTGTTGGAATAGTAGACGATAAATACAAGATGTTGGGTCGGCGTGCATTTTAAGTGCTACATATAGTGATTTGCATCAAACATGTTTGCGTTTTATTTGATGCAGAACAAAGTAAAAAGACGAGAGTACAAACGGCGGGCGCTTCAGCGATTGTAAAGGCGGAAAGGAAAAATCTGATTAATTATTCAACAAAAACAAGCGCTCAGCAGAGTCTGTACTGAGCGCGGCGTGTTTAACTCATGCTGCAGACCCAGCTCAATCCCGCCTGTAAAAAGGCGGCGGTAGCAACACTGCCCAACACCACTGGGATGAGAATGGTGCTTTCTGGGGGATCGTCCTGTTTTTGAGGTCCTTCAGCATGCAGAGCGGACATGGCCTCTTCCCGGGAGCGCGCCGTCAGCAGTTGCTCACGCACCCGATCTTCCATCAGTCTGCTGGTTAGCGTCTTCAGCAACTGCATATGCGTACTGCCAGCTTCCGCAGGTGGAATGGCGAGCAGAAAAACCATTCTCACCTCTTCATTACCTTCCAGCCCCGGCCAGCTTATCGGGTCGTCAAAGAGCGCCAGACAAAACGCCGCTTGCTGTACCGACTCGGTTTTACCGTGCGGGACGGCGAGTGCTTCACCCAGCGCGGTAGGACCTTCACTTTCGCGTTGTAACACGCTCTGAATAAACGTTTCTTCATCGCTGATGATTTTTCGCCTGACGAGCGGTTCGGCGAGCCATCGTATTAGCGCTTCAGGCGTACGGTGTGGCGGGTTAATAAACACCAGATCGGGATGCGTCAATGCAAGCAAGTTCATGTTAAGCCTCAATCAAAAAATCGCAGGTCGCGGAAGGGGGGATCGCCGTTACCGGTTGCACCGGCTCTTCCAGATAGTTGATCTGACGTAGCTCTGCCAGACTTTCCGGGACGGGAACCGGCTGCGTCCCGGCGTTAAACAGGCGCACGACGGTGCCTTGCAGCTTCTGAGCATGGGGCAGTGCGGAAAGGATGAGCGGCTCCGGTAGGGTCAATAGCGAGAAGTCTGCCGGAAGTCTGCGCTCGGGCAGACGCAATGAAAAGCGCTCAAGGCGATGATCGAGCGTGTGTAACGTTTGCCGTTGATAGGTGAAAGGCTGTCCAGCAGCCTGATTTTCCAGCTGGCGAAGCGTGAGATGATCGGCGTTGTCGGTCAGCGCGACGGTGAATGAAAAGCGCAACGGTTTCAGCAGCTGGGCATCAGGGGTCTCAACCACCGTATTATTGATGCCCGACGCGCGGCCCGGTCGCCATTCAAGATCGTTGCGCCCGAGCACGCCCGTCGATTTAAACATCGTCAGGGCGATAGCTGCCGGTTCGCTGCCGACGATCTGAAATTCCTTCATGCCACGGCTATTCACCACCAGCGCTTTACCCGCTTCCGCGACGGCAATAATGCCTTCGGTGGTTTCGATATCAACGGGCATCTCGCGATAGCGCTCCTGCCAGTTTTCACCGGCACACCCCGTTTCGCGCTGGATTATCGCGAAGGGTTGGGAGGCGATAGCGTGACGGGTGTGAATATCGCTGCCGATCAGTAAACGTAGCCGGTGATCGCAGTGCCTGTTTTCCAGCGAAGCCTCGACATACAGGTTCGGATCGTCGTGGCGTAATTCGCACACCAGACGAATAGATAACGGCATTAGGGCAGCATCCTGGCGGCTGGTGAGATCCAGCGGAAGATGCAGCGTAGCTTCGACGATCAGCTTTTCGACAAGCGGCGTTTTCAGGCAGTCGATGAGTGTGAAAAGCGAGCAGCACGTTGGCGCGTCGCCCGCAAGGGGTGAGAAATCGTAGCTGTCGCCCGCGTCCGCGCAGTCTTCAAGGGTAAAGAAAGCGGGGATACGTCTGCCGCTGCGTTTGTCATGCAGGGTAAGCGTTCCGGCGTCCAGCACCAGTTGATAGTGCGTATTCTCTATCTCACCGCCCTTAATCTGTTCAGGCTGCCGGAACGGTGCAGGGTTCTCTTCAACACTGACGGTAAGATAGCCGACCGACGGCAAAACCGGGGTTTGCAAAGCAACCTGCCAGCGGAAATAAGGAGGAAGGGGCGTTTCACATTCACCTTCGGCGGTGAGTGAGATCGCCGTTCCACCAGGCAACATGTCTCTTTTCAGGACGTCGAAGCGTATTAGTTGTCCCTGATACGTCAGCGCGATATTTTCAGCGCGGCTATAGAGAGTGGTTTTCACCACGCGTCGCGTTGGGGTGGCCTGCGGGTTGAAAATCAGCAGGTCGCCTTCCTGAACACAGGCGGTGGCCAGGGTTTTCACCACCAGATTCCACAGGCTGTGGCACAGCTGTTCGGTTTGTTCCAGCCGATGCAGAATGTCGCGGTTGGTGGCATCACTGTTACAGCCGCCGATGGAGTCGTGGGCATGGCTTCGTAACAGCTTCTTCCAGAGCGTATCGACCAATGAGAGGTTGACCGGGATGCCCTGATGACGCGCCATTGCGATTGTCGGCTCCAGCTGTCGCAGGATGAACTGCTCAACCTCATTATTTTTCTTTTTGATGTCGTAGCGCACGGAGCCGATCGTTTTATGAATGCGGGTGTAGCGCGGTGATTTCAGCTCTCCTTCCCAGAGTTCAAACTGTTCACGTTGCGCGCGCAGAATGTCGACGTAGCGCTCCAGCGAACTGATGAGGTAATGGTCCTGATCCGGGGACTGTGTGCTGGCGACCTGCAGGATTTTCGGCAGCGCCGGCTCAATGCTGACCTGATCGCCGCCGCAGGGCAAGAGCAGGTCGTTGATACCGGCGCGTGAACGCAGAAGATCGACCACAGGATAGATTTTACTTTGCAGATGGCAGGGCTCTGAACGCATGTTCTTTGCTGCGCCATAACCCAGCGCCATCGCACAGGCGATGACGGTCGCCCCTGACGGTGCACGCCAGAGGAACTGGCTGCTTTTGGCGTGCCTGTCGTGATCGATACCGCGCCAGAAGACGATATTATCAATATTACAGCCCTGCAATATCGTGGGCATTTGCGCATTGTGGCCGAAGGTATCCGGAAGATACCCAACCTGCATGGCATGCCCCAGTGTCCGGGCGGCGAAGATGCCGTACTTCAGGTTGCGGATAATCGATTCACCATGCACGTTATAGGTGTCCGTCTGGGTATACCATGGCCCCACGAAGATCCTTTTGTCTCTGACCAGCGTTTCCAGCCTGGCGCGATAATCGGGATTGATGGCAAGAAAGTCCTCCACCACCGCCATCTGGCCGTCAAGGTGATAGCAGCAATAGGCCGGGTCCTGCTCCAGCGTGTCGATGACCTCCGCAAAGTTATATGACGCCAGCACCATGCTGTCCTGAAGGGTGAAATACCACTCCTGGTCCCAGTGCGTATGGGCAATGACGTGGATCTGATTCATGACGCTTCCCTCACCCGGCGTTCTTTGGGCTGACATAGAGCACGCCCAGGGCGCAAATGAGTGCGCCGATAAAGACGCTCGCCAGATAGCCCGCCACATTGGTTGCCAGCGGCCAGCCCCAGATCGCTGGCAGAGGCAGCGTCTGCTTCACGCCAAGGGCAATCGCGACAAGCGCGCCGGCGACGGCACCGGTCATGAACACCGGAATCAGGCGTGGGTTTTTCAGGATAAACGGGATCGCGCCTTCCGATATCCCGATAACGCCCAGCAATAACGAGGTGCTGCCAACAGTTTTCTCTTCCTGGCTGAAGACATTCGGAAGCCCAAAGCGGCCGTTGAGGAATGCGGCAAAGCCGACGCCAATGGAGGGAATGACGATGGAGAGTTCACGAGCGGTTAAATCAAACGTCTCGCTGATGCCATTCAGACCCAGCGCGACCGAGCCTGCTGCCTTGTTGACCGGGCCGCCCAGGTCGAACGCGGTACCCGCGGCAATCATCGCGGAATAGAACCCGCGTCCGGTGTCACCGGCCGAGGTAAAAAAGACCACCATGAGCTGGTTAAGCGAGCCAAAAATGGGGTTAATGAGATATTCCATGACCATGACCAGCGTAATGCCGGTGATCAGCGGGACGACCAGCATGGTTTTAATGGTGGTGAGTTGCTGTCGGACGTGAATCGAATCATTAAGCCATCGCACCAGATAGCCCACAAAAAAGCCAATGCCAATGGCGCCGAAAAAGCCGGATGGCATAAAGCCTTCGATATCAAAGAAGCGCTTATAAACGTCGTCTGACATGATGCCGCCGATAAGCCCGGGGATCAGCGCCGGTTTACCGGCAATGGAAAATGCCAGATACATGGCGAAGACCGGATACATGAACTTGATGGTCATAAAACCCACCTTATCCAGCACGCTGAATGGCGAATGTTCGATGTTAATAAACTGCCCGGTAATTTTGGCCGTCGCCATCATCAGCCCGCCCATGACCACCACCGGCAGCATATAGCTGATGGCCGCCATGATATGACCAATAAAAATCTGGTAAGCCGAACGTGGGAGATCGTCTTTGTCTGCCACGGAAGTGGAGGTGACCTTTTTTTCCATGGCCAGCGCCTGACGCAGATAGCGATCGGTATGCTTAATCAGCTCTTGTGTACGGGTCTGAAGATGGGGAATGTTTTCAAAACGCTCGGCATCCTGAAGGGGAACGTCGGTTGCCAGAATAATGGCCGTGGCGGAGGCAATATCCTGTTTTGTTAAGCGGTTTTTAACGCCGTCGCTGCCCTGCGTTTCGACTTTTACCTCGATATTGTGCGCTTTAGCCCATGCAATAATTTTATTCGCTGCCATAAAGGTGTGTGCGATGCCTGTCGGGCAGGCCGTTACCGCGACAACTTTTTGTTTCGTCATTGTCATAATTCCCTGGATGTGAAAACAGGTGAAGTATAAAGAGAACCTAAGACACCTTTTAATGTTTGCTAATACTAATTACGTATCGTGATACGCGTAATTGCAATGTGTGAAGCGCCTTCCAGAGACTATTTTCTCGCTGTGCTAATATCATGCCGGGATTAAACAGGGTGTAATAGATGAATTCATTTCAGGGAAGTGAGCGTTTGATATTTGAATACATTCAGCATCACGCATGTAATATTTCTAATATATCGGCAAAAGAGATTGCCCGTGATACCTTTACGACGACAACATCCGTTAATCGTGTCTGTAAAAAAATGGGCTATAAAAGCTATACCGAGCTTCGGTATCGTTTTTTGCGCGATCATTTTACACCTGCGTGGTCCGCGCCCGAGGCCGGGCCGCAGGCCGATGACATTGTGGCAGATGTAACCCGGTTGCTCATCCATTCCAGCCATATCTTCCTCTACGCACGGGGGGCCTCGCTGACCAGCCTTAACTATCTGTCGCGCTTTTTATCACTGGCGAGCCTGCCGCATCTTATTTTGAATGATATGCATCAGCTCACACGCGTATCGAAGGGGACGCTGGTGTTGATCAGTAAATCCGGGGAGACGCAGTCGCTGATTGAAATGGCGCGTAACGCGCTGCGTAAAGGATTGAAGATTATTGCGATTACCCGTGAGGGGTCGACGCTGGCTTCGATCTCAACGCTATGCTGGCCGTTACCAATCGACATCAACGCGGTGTCGCTGTATCAGCGGGAAGGGCAGCTTGAACTGTTAAGTGCCGTGGACCGTATCGGCTGCAGGCTGCTGCAGCACGATACGGTGTAATTAGGCCGTCAGAGCTGCTTCACTATCCCCAGACGTACGGCATAATCATTTTCATGGTTGCCGTCATCGTTGATATAGGTTTTATCCAGCGAAACCAGTTCGACGTAAGGCGTCCAGCCATCGTCGAGCTTGTAGTTGAACGCGACGGTATGTTCCCAGTAAGTGTCATCCCCGGTTCCCTGATCGACATCATCCTGCCAGCGGAAGCGTGGGTTATAGGACATACCGAATTTGCCAATGTTATACGCGAACCAGATGTCGAACTGGTGTGATTGACGGCGGGTGTAGCCGCTGCCGTCTAGTTCTTTGTCGCTGTGTGCGTCATTAACGGTGTTATAGCGATAGCGGGCTGAGAGGTTCAGACCGTTATCGAACGCTTTCCAGCCCTGAATGAAGGGGCGGTAATGGGTATTGCTGGCGGTGAAAACCGTCACCATGCCAGGCGCAACGGCGAAGCCATTACCCAGATCGAAGCGCCAGCGCGTTTCGATCTCCTGTGCGGCCTCCGTTAATCCTTTTTCGTCTGGATTATATCGATCGGTATCACCAAAAAAGGTATCGTTGTGGTTTTGTGCGGCTTCAACGGAGAAGTAAAAACCATTATTCGCCTGATGCATGACTTTAATACGTGAATCATTTACGTCTGAGCGCGTATTATGACCAAAACGAAGGTCGACGGACGTATTTCCGCACCATCCCTGCGTACTCAATAATAATGCGCTAATACACGTTGCTTTAATAATTGTCTTTTTCATAATATCCTGCCGAGGTTATTTAATTGGCAGGCTATTTTTATTTTGCGTACGGCACGATGTAAAAGTTATCGTCGTACATTTAGCGTATCGCTAAACGTAAAAAAGCGATACAGCATGCTGTATCTCACAGACTGCTTACAACGTGCATTTTGTGAGTTTCGCCCGGCGGCGCTACGCTTGCACGGGCCTACAATAGAGTGTGCAATTTATTGATATCGATGCGCAATGTAGGCCGGGTAAGCGCAGCGCCACCCGGCAAAAAAGCTCAAAGATATAGCATGCTGTATCTCCGGAAGTTTACTCCTGCACCCACCAGATGGCTTCAAACGGGCGCAACAGCAGCGTATCGGGGCGGGAGGGAACGTCCTCATAGTTGCTGAGTGCGACCCGCCATGCGCCCTGCACCGGGTCCGGCTGCCACTGCTGGCGTTCGCGGCTCAGGTTCGCCACCACCATCAGGGTCTGGCCCTGCCACTGACGGCGGTAACCCCAAAGAGAAGGATGTTCAGGCAGGAGATCTTCATAATCCCCCCACGTCAGCACTGGCAGAGTTTTGCGCAGGCTAATCAGCGACTGGTAGGTGTAAAACACCGAATCCGGGTCATCGAGCACCGCGCGGGCGTTCACGGTTTCGTAGTTGTCGCAGACGCCAATCCACGGCTCGCCCTCGCTAAAACCCGCATTGTGCGACGCGTCCCACTGCATCGGCGTGCGTCCATTATCGCGGGACTTACTCGCCAGAATCGCCAGCAGTTCATCCGGTTCGCGGCCGTTGGCCCGCAGTTCTGCGAACATGTTCAGGCTTTCCACGTCGCGGTAATCGGTGATGCGGCTGAAGTGCGGGTTGGTCATCCCCAGCTCTTCGCCCTGATAGATATACGGCGTACCCTGCATGCCGTGCAGCACCATGCCGAGCATCTTCGCGGCAGCCACGCGGTGTTCCCCTTCATCACCAAAGCGCGACACGATGCGCGGCTGGTCGTGGTTACACCAGAACAGCGCGTTCCAGGCTTTGTTGTGCATCCCCTGCTGCCAGTGGCGGAAGAGGGTTTTCAGCGCGACGAAGTCCGGCTTCGCCTTCGTCCACTTTTCGCCGCCGGGGTAGTCCACCTTCAGATGATGAAAGTTGAAGGTCATCGACAGCTCGCTGCCGTCGAGCGACGCGTACTGCTGGCAGTTCTCCAGCGAGGTCGAGGACATTTCGCCTACCGTCATCAGGTTGCGCGGGGTGAAGACGTCGCGGCTCATCTCCTGCAGATATTCGTGGATGCGCGGCCCGTCGGTATAGAAGCGGCGGCCGTCTCCGATGTTGTCGTCCGGGAAATCCTGGTCTTTTGAAATCAGGTTAATCACGTCCAGACGCAAGCCGTCCACGCCGCGATCGGCCCAGAACTCGCACACTTTTTTCAGCTCGGCGCGCACCTCCGGGTTCTCCCAGTTGAGGTCCGCCTGCTCCGGCGCAAACAGGTGCAAATAGTACTGCTCGCTCTCGGCGTGCCAGCGCCAGGCGTTGCCGCCAAACTTGGAGCGCCAGTTGTTGGGAAGCTGCTCCGGCGTGCCGTCGCGCCAGATGTAGAACTGGCGGTACGGGCTCGCTTTGTTCAGCGACTCGCGGAACCAGGCGTGCTGTGTTGAGGTGTGGTTAAACACCATATCCAGCACGATGCGAATGCCGCGCGCGTGCGCCCCGGCAACCAGCTCGTCGAAGTCATCCAGGGTGCCGTAGGCCGGGTCAATGGCGATGTAATTCGCCACGTCGTAGCCGTTATCCACCTGCGGAGAGATATAAAACGGCGTCAGCCAGATGGCGTCGATGCCGAGGGTTGTCAGGTAGTCCAGACGCTGCGTCACGCCGCGCAGATCGCCGGTGCCACTGCCGGTAGTGTCCTGGAAACTTTTTGGGTAAATCTGATAGATGACGCCGTTCTGCCACCAGTGAGGAAGAGTATTCATAGTGCGTTCCTGCAAATGCGAAGGGGCGCAACTGCGCCCCGAAAGAAGACGTTAAACAATCTGCAGCGTACCCTGACGGAACTTACGCTGATAAACCACAGTGGTGAGCGCCATTGGAACGATAATCGCTACCGCCATCGCCAGCGCAAACACCTGCCAGAACGCGGGCTGGATGGAGAGGATGCCCGGCAGGCCGCCGACGCCAATCCCGTTTGCCATCACGCCGTTCAGGCCGCACAGCAGGCCCGCCAGACCGGAACCGATCATCGCGCAGAGCATCGGGAAGCGGTATTTCAGGTTGATGCCGTACATCGCCGGTTCGGTGACGCCGAGGTAGGCGGAGATAGCTGCCGGAACGGAGATTTCACGTTCGTTATGCTTGCGGCTGACGATGATGATGCCGGTCACCGCAGAGGCCTGCGCAATGTTAGACAGCGCGATAATCGGCCAGACCGGCGTGCCGCCGAGGCTCTGGATCATCTGCATATCTATCGCCAGCGTGGTCTGATGTACGCCGGTGATCACCAGCGGGGCGTACAGGAAGCCAAACAGCGCGGCACCAATCGGCGCGAAGCTGCCGGTCATCAGGTGACGGACCGCGAAGGCCACGCCGTCGCCAATCATGCGGCCAAACGGACCGATAAAGGCGTGCGCCAGGAACACAGCAATAATCAGCGAGCAGACCGGCACCACCACCAGATAGAGGTAATCCGGCACGATGCGCTTCAGGCGCGTTTCAATAAAGCCCAGCGCCAGACCGGCCAGCAGTGCCGGGATCACCTGCGCCTGGTAGCCCACCTTAGCGATGGTAAACAGCCCGAAGTTCCACACCTCCGGCACCTGCTGCCCAAGTAAGTAAGCGTTCATTAACTGTGGAGAGACCAGCGTGACGCCCAGCACGATACCGAGAATCGGTGTGCCGCCCATTTTGCGTACCGCCGACCAGCAGATCCCCACCGGCAGGTAGAAGAAGATCGCTTCGCCAATCAGCCACAGGAAGTCATAGATGCTCTGCAGCGCGGGGTACATCTGCGCCAGGGTTTTGCCGTCGCTCATCGGCACATCGCCGATGACGTTACGGAAGCCTAAGATTAAGCCCCCGCTGATCAGCGCCGGCAGCAGCGGGAAGAAGATCTCCGCGAAGTGGGAGATCAGCTGCTCGTGCCACTTCATATTCTGGCGCGCGGCCTTCTTCGCCTGCTCTTTATCAGCAGAAGAATGCCCGGTTGTCGCCAGCAGAGCCTGATAGTAATCGCCCACTTCGGTACCAATAACGACCTGGAACTGACCGGCGTTGGTGAAGCAGCCTTTGACCATGGAAAGTTCTTCAATGGCCTTCGGGTTGGCTTTGGCCGGATCGTTCAGCACGAAGCGCAGGCGGGTAATGCAATGACTGACGGTGGCGATGTTTTCGCGTCCGCCGACCAGGACGATCAGCCGATCGATATCTGCTTGTTTGACTTTACTCATCATGAAACCTCATGACAGATGGTGAGGGGGGTAATGACCTGAGCGCAAGCCTACTCCTTCAGCGTGACGGCGAAAATGGGAACGTTCCCGAAATCGGGTGAAGATCACAATAATCCGTTGAGCGGGGGTTAAGAGAGGTGGGCGGGAATAACGATCTGACGCGGCTCAGCGCGCCCGTTGATCTGCTCTATCAGCTGTGCGGCGGCCTGCCTGCCGGACTCGGCGTAGCCCGGATCGACGGTGATAATTTCCGGGTGCAGGAACTTCATCAGCGGCGTGCTGCCGACGCTCGCCACCTGCAGGTTATCGATGCGCTGCTCCTGCAGATATTTGCTGGCACCCAGCGCCAGGGTATCCGTGGCGCACACCAGCGCGGTGGTCTGCGGCGTCAGAACGCTGGCGACCTGCTCGTAGCCCTGCTTCATGCCCAGCCCCGGCAGGGAGGCCACGGCGGAGAGATTGTGCTGTTTGCAAAAGGCCAGATACGCCTCGTGGCGGCGCTTGCCGGTGGTGACGTCCGCGTGCGGCACGCCCAGAAAGCTGATGTGGCGATGGCCTTGCTCGTACAGACGCTGCATCAGGGTCACGATTGCCCCTTCATCGTCATAGCAGACAGACGCGAAACCGTGGGCATCGCGCGCCAGCAGCACCAGCGAGGGCTGCCAGGGTTTGAGCATCTCTTCTTTGATGCCGGTAAAGCCAAACAGCACCACGCCATCAATATTGCGCCGCTGAAGCATACCCAGATGCTCTTCAACCAGTTGCACAGAGAACTGGCTCTCCATCATGATCGGGTCATAGCCCTGCTCGTAGAAGGCGGGCAGCATGGTCTGCACGGCGAGGTTTTCTGACAGGGAATCCAGACGCGAAACAATAATGGCGACCACCTTGTCACTCTGCCCGCGCATGGCGCGCGCGGAGCGGGAAGGGGAAAAACCGTGCTGATTCATGACCGCCTCTACACGTTCGCGGGTGCGTTCGCTGACGCCGCTTTCGTTGTTCAGCACGCGCGACACGGTGGATTTCCCCACGCCGCTTAAACGCGCGATGTCTTTAATCGTAAGGCGGTTCTGCATGCTGTATTCCCTGTAACAACGACAAAATGGTCAATTGAGCCTAATGCTATAGCGCGATTTCGCTATGGGCAAAGTCTGGTTTACGTTCGGTTTATTTGCGTGGGGTTATAATACCGTCCGATGCGCCACGAACGGTATGGATAAATCCTTATACTGCGTGGCGAAACCTGACTTTTTACTTACCGGAGGCCACATGGATCCCGATCCCACACCTCTCCTGAACGGGAGAATGCGTTCTTTCCGGTAAGCCAGCCTTGTTGCTGTCTCACCGGCGTGAGGCAGTAGCGTCTTAAACGTTCCTGCTTGAAAAATTAAGTGCCTCTCAGGTACGGCTTTGCCACGCCTGAAGGAAATGCTGCGTCCGCGCTTGCGGATGCGGAGGAATGCCTATGTTTAAAAATATCACCCGGCAGCTGCAGGCCTTGCTGAGCCGCCACCTGCCACACCGTCTTGTTCAGCGCGACCCGCTGCCAGACGCCAAAAATATGGCGGGGGCGGCGATCCCCGCGTCCCTGACCGAACGCTGCCTGAACGTGGCGGCGATGGATGAAAACGAAGTCTGGCGCGCCTTTGGCGGTCACCCGGAAGGGCTGAATGCCGCAGAAGTAGAAAAAATCCGCGCCGTACATGGCGATAACCAGATCCCGGCGCAAAAGCCCTCCCCATGGTGGATACACCTGTGGCTCTGCTACCGCAACCCGTTCAACCTGCTGCTGACCGTGCTGGGCATTATCTCTTACGCCACGGAAGATCTGTTTGCCGCAGGCGTCATTGCCCTGATGGTGGGCATCTCTACGCTGCTGAACTTTATCCAGGAAGCCCGCTCCACCAAAGCGGCGGACGCCCTGAAGGCGATGGTCAGCAACACCGCGACCGTCTCGCGCGTGATTAACGATCTCGGCGAAAACGCCTGGGTGGAACTGCCTATCGACCAACTGGTGCCGGGCGATCTGGTGAAGCTGGCGGCGGGGGACATGATCCCGGCGGATTTACGCATCATCCAGGCGCGCGATCTGTTTGTGGCGCAGGCCTCGCTGACCGGGGAATCCCTGCCCGTTGAAAAGGTGGCGCGCAGCCGCGATCCGCAGCAGATGAACCCGCTCGAGTGCGACACCCTGTGCTTTATGGGCACCACGGTGGTCAGCGGCACGGCGCAGGCGATTGTCACCGCCACCGGGGGCAACACCTGGTTTGGACAGCTTGCCGGACGCGTCAGCGAGCAGGAGAGCGAGCCGAACGCCTTCCAGAAAGGGATTGGCCGCGTCAGCATGCTGCTGATCCGCTTTATGATGGTAATGACGCCGATCGTCCTGCTGATCAACGGCTACACCAAAGGCGACTGGTGGGAAGCGGCCCTGTTTGCGCTCTCCGTGGCCGTCGGCCTGACGCCGGAAATGCTGCCGATGATCGTCACCTCCACGCTGGCGCGCGGGGCGGTGAAGCTCTCTAAACAGAAAGTGATCGTCAAACACCTCGACGCCATCCAGAACTTTGGCGCGATGGATATCCTCTGCACCGATAAAACCGGCACGCTGACGCAGGACAAAATCGTGCTGGAGAACCACACGGATATCGCCGGTAAAACCAGCGAGCGCGTGCTGCACAGCGCGTGGCTCAACAGCCACTACCAGACCGGGCTGAAAAACCTGCTCGACGTCGCGGTGCTGGAAGGGGTAGACGAAGAGTCTGCCCGCACGCTCTCCGGCCGCTGGCAGAAGGTGGATGAGATCCCGTTCGACTTCGAGCGCCGCCGCATGTCGGTGGTGGTGAGCGAGCAGCAGGACGTCCACCAGTTGATCTGCAAAGGCGCGCTGCAGGAGATCCTCAACGTGTCGACGCAGGTTCGCCATAACGGCGAGATCGTGCCGCTGGACGACACCATGCTGCGCCGCATCAAACGCGTCACCGATAACCTGAACCGTCAGGGGCTGCGCGTGGTAGCCGTCGCCAGCAAGTTCCTGCCCGCGCGTGAAGGGGACTATCAGCGTATCGACGAATCCGATTTGATCCTCGAGGGGTACATCGCCTTCCTCGATCCGCCGAAAGAGACCACCGCGCCGGCGCTGAAGGCGCTGAAGGCGAGCGGTATTACCGTCAAAATTCTTACCGGCGACAGCGAGCTGGTGGCGGCTAAAGTGTGCCATGAGGTGGGGCTGGACGCGGGTGACGTGGTGGTGGGAAGCGATATTGAACATCTCTACGACGACGAGCTGGCGCAGCTTGCCCAGCGCACCACGCTGTTTGCCCGCCTGACCCCGATGCACAAAGAGCGCATCGTCACGCTGCTGCGTCGCGAAGGGCACGTGGTGGGCTTTATGGGCGACGGCATCAACGACGCGCCCGCGCTGCGTGCGGCGGACATTGGTATCTCCGTCGACGGCGCGGTGGACATCGCCCGCGAGGCGGCGGATATCATCCTGCTGGAAAAGAGCCTGATGGTGCTTGAGGAGGGCGTGATCGAAGGCCGCCGCACCTTCGCCAACATGCTCAAGTACATCAAAATGACCGCCAGCTCCAACTTCGGTAACGTCTTCAGCGTGCTGGTGGCGAGCGCGTTTCTGCCGTTCCTGCCGATGCTGCCGCTGCACCTGCTGATCCAGAACCTGATGTACGATGTCTCTCAGGTGGCGATCCCGTTTGATAACGTGGACGACGAGCAAATCCAGAAGCCGCAGCGCTGGAATCCGTCAGATCTTGGTCGTTTCATGCTGTTCTTCGGGCCGATCAGCTCCATCTTCGACATCCTGACCTTCTGCCTGATGTGGTTTGTGTTCCACGCTAACACCCCGGAACATCAGACGCTGTTCCAGTCCGGCTGGTTCGTGGTAGGTCTGCTTTCGCAGACGCTGATTGTGCATATGATCCGCACGCGTCGTATCCCGTTCATTCAGAGCCGCGCGGCGTGGCCGCTGATTGTGATGACGGGCATTGTGATGGCGCTGGGTATTGCGTTGCCGTTCTCACCGCTGGCGAGCTACCTGCAGCTGCAGGCGCTGCCGCTGAGCTACTTCCCGTGGCTGGTGGCGATCCTCGCCGGCTATATGGTGCTGACCCAGATGGTGAAAGGGTTCTATGCGCGCCGGTATGGGTGGCAGTGAGTTATGTTTGCCGGGTGGCGGCTTCGCCTTACCCGGCCTACTCCCGAAACGTAGGCCCGGTAAGCGCAGCGCCACCGGGCAATAGCTTTTCTCTCAAATTCAACAACCTGTGATCTCCGTCGGCGCAATCGCTTGACGACAAATTGAGCGCATGTTAACAGAATGTTTTGCCTTTATACCCTAAATAATTCGAGTTGCATGAAGGCGGCAAGGGAGTGAATCCCCGGGAGCTTACATAAGTAAGTGACCGGGGTGAACGAGTGCAGCCAACGCACAGGCAACTTGAAGTATGACGGGTATATTTGGCCCGTCAGATAAGGAACATTCATGTTACGGTACAGTCTCTTAACCGCCGGGCTGATGCTCGGCGCCTCAGCCTTTGCCGCTCCGGCAGGCGATCTCCCTTTAATGCCCTGGCCTGCTAAGGTCGAACGCCCGACGACGCAGGGCGCGCTGGTGCTTAACGATAAAATTTCCGTTAGCGTCAGCGGCGACGATCTGGGCGACGCGGTCAACCGCCTGCGCCAGCGCATCGCCCTGCAAACGGGCTGGACGCTCCAGCCGCAGACTGAAAAGCCAGAGAAACCGACCATCCGCATTGCCATCGCCAAAAAGGTCAAGCCGCAGCCGCTGCCTGACAGCGACGAAAGCTATAAGCTGACGGTGGACGCCAACGGGGTGAATATCTCCGCCAACACCCGTTTCGGTGCATTGCGCGCTATGGAAACCCTGCTCCAGCTGGTGCAGAACGGTGCGGAAAACACCTCGCTTCCGTGGGTATCTATTGAGGATTCCCCACGCTTCCCGTGGCGCGGGCTGCTGCTGGATTCGGCGCGCCACTTCATCCCGCTGCCGGACATCAAGCGCCAGATCGACGGCATGGCCGCGGCGAAGCTCAACGTCCTGCACTGGCATCTGACCGACGATCAGGGCTGGCGCTTCAGCTCGACGCGCTATCCAAAGCTGACCCAGCTTGCCAGCGACGGGCTGTTCTACACGCCGGAACAGATGCGCGAGGTCGTGCGTTACGCCACCGAGCGCGGCATCCGCGTGGTGCCGGAGATCGACATGCCGGGCCACGCCTCGGCAATTGCCGTGGCCTACCCGGAACTGATGAGCGCGCCGGGGCCGTACGCAATGGAGCGACACTGGGGCGTGCTGAAGCCGGTGCTGGATCCAACGAAAGAGGCAACCTACGCCTTCGCCGACGCTATGGTTAGCGAACTGGCGGCGATCTTCCCCGATCCATATCTGCATATCGGCGGCGATGAGGTTGACGACAGCCAGTGGAAAGATAATGCGGCGATCCAAAAATTCATGCGCGATAACAAGCTCTCGGACAGCCACGCGCTGCAGGCGTATTTCAACCGCAAGCTCGAGACGATCCTCGAGAAACACCACCGGCAGATGGTCGGCTGGGACGAGATCTACCATCCCGACCTGCCGAAAAGCATTCTGATCCAGTCCTGGCAGGGGCAGGATGCGCTGGGGCAGGTGGCGCAGAACGGCTACAAGGGCATTCTGTCGACGGGCTTCTATCTCGACCAACCGCAATCTACCGCTTACCACTACCGGAATGAAATCGTGCCGCAGGGCTTAAACGGCGTGGATGTGATTGCAGACACCGACAGCGTCCAGAGCTGGGCCTTCACCATGCCGCGCCTGAAGGGCAAGCCGGTTGAGGGGAGCCTCACGCTGGTGAAAGGGGAGTCCGGCTGGCGTGGATTTATTGATTTTGCCGGGAAATCCCGCCGCGCGGTGGAAAACATTGCGTGGCGCGACGACAACCAGGTGACCTTCACCGTCGATACCTGGATGGGCGAAACGCGCCCGGTGCTCTCCGTCGATAACGACACGCTCACCGGCTATTTCCTGGTGGGCAACACCCGCTACCCGATTAGCGGCACGCGTCTGGACGACGTGCCGAAAGGCATTCCGCCGGTCGTGCCGGACGTGGCGAATCAGGCCAACCTGCTCGGCGGAGAAGCCGCGCTGTGGGCGGAAAACGTGGTGGCACCGGTGCTGGATATCCGCCTGTGGCCGCGCGCCTTTGCGGTGGCAGAGCGGCTGTGGTCAGCGAAGGACGTCAACGACGTCGACAACATGTACACCCGCCTGCAGGCGATGGACAGCTGGTCGACGGTGTCGGTCGGGCTGCAGCAGCATACCCAGCAGCAGGTGCAGTTCACGCGGTTGGCGAACAATGCCGATACCCTGCCGCTGCAGATCCTCGCGCAGGCGGTAGAGCCCGCGCAGTATTACACCCGTCAGCACCTGAAGTTCCAGGCGGGAAATTATCATCAGTTTGAACCGCTCAACCGCTTCGCGGATGCGCTGAACGCCGAAAGCGCCACGGTGCGGCAGATGAACAAATGGGCCGATCGTCTGGTGAGCGATGCGGAAGACACGGAAAGCGCCGACGCGCTGCGCCACGTCTTTAACCGCTGGCAGAGCAACACCAGCGACGCGCTGGCGCTAAGCGAAAACAGCTATCAGCTGAAGGCGATGAAGCCGGTGATCCAGGAAGTGGATAAGCTGGCCTCGATTGGCCTACGGCTCACTGACCTGGTGGCGCGTCAGGGCACGCTGGATGATAAAGAGATCGCGTCGATTCAGAGCGAGCTGGATAACGCGGCGAAGGTGCAGGACGAAGTGGTCATTGCGGCGGTGTATCCGCTGGAGACGCTGCTTAGGGCGACGCGGAATCAGTAGACCCCCTCACCCTAACCCTCTCCCAAAGGGAGAGGGAATTTATACACCCTCTCCCTTTGGGAGAGGGCCGGGGTGAGGGAATCAGACCACTCAGTTCTTCAACACCCACGCCTCTTTCCAGGCTGAACCCACGCCTGGCTCAAACTGGGTCGCGTATTGGCTCCACTGCACGCAGTAGCCGCTGTACGGGAAAGGCTTACACTGGTAGGTCTTACCGTCTTTCGGCTGCAGCACCACGGTGCCGGCTTTGTACGACGCGATATTGTCCGGGAAGATATAGTCATGCTGACCGGAGTTATCCGCCGCCGCGTCGCCTTCCAGCATCAGGTTCAGGACATCCTGCGCAAACAGCGTGCCGTCTTTGTTGGTGGCATAGTACTTGAGCATATGATGACCCGCTTCAACGCCGGTCAGCGCCATAGTGACGTCCTGATTCGCGTTGTTCATCTCCTGCTTGAGATACCCTTTTTCCGCGCCGTGATGGTTCATGACGTGGGCTTCGAAATCGACGTTACCGTGGGTATTCACGTGGAAGGTCACGGTGGCGTTGCCCTGTTCGATTTTGCTGTACTGCAGGCCGGAGACGGCAATCGTCTCGTTAACCTCCGCTTTCTGCTCCTCATAGGAGATCGCAACGGATTTCAGCGTACTGCCGTCTTTCACGTAGACGCTGTTCGCGCCGTGAACCGGGCTAATCTCACCGCCTTCATCCTTCACGCCGACGCGGACGTCCTGGTGCGCGGCGTTAATTTTCTGCGCCAGATCGTAAGCCCACTGGTTGGCATCACCTTGGGCAGCGGTGGCGATCGTCATGTCGGTGCGCATGGCCGTGACTTCACCGTGAGCGTCGAAGAAGCGGGCAATGACCTTATCGCCCGCGTTCAGGTTATTACCGGCAATCTGCCCGCTCAGGGTTTTGCTCCATTCGGAAACAACGCCCGGGGTTTCATCCGGCGTAACGTTGTCGCCGCTCCCAAAATCAACGTCAATGGCCTGGTAGAAACTGTTCGAGGTATCTGCAATTTCCCAGACGCCATAAATCACCTGGTAGCCCGTACGTGTCGGCACATTACAGGTCATGGCTTTACGCATCTCAGGCGCCTGGCCATTTCCATTCACGGTACAGAACGGGGTTAATTCAAACTGGTCGCGGGTCAGGGGCTTATTCGGATCCCAGTTTTGTTTTGTGATGTAGTAACGCCAGTTGGTGGTTTTGTGTGGGGCGGTGTGGTACCAGACGAATTCATGCGCGCCTGCGGTCATCGGCGTTTTCGTCCAGGCATTCATACTCTGTTTATCCAGCTGAGAGTAGTTAGCGATCCCCGCGCTGGCGAGCTGGCCGTCCGGCGGTAGCGCCCCCGTCGGGAAGCCGGAGGTTTTCTCCACGCTTTGCGGTTCATACTGTACGGAACCGCAATCAATATTTTGACCGAGCTTACACATATAAGCGCGGCTGGCAGGTGATTCAATATAACCGTGTGCCAAAGCGGAAGACGCAACGGCCATCGTCGCCACCGCCAGCGCTATTTTTGAAAGTTTCATTGTTAGTCCATTAATAATAAATATGCAGCGCAATGTTATTAATGGCGGGTAGGGGACGTCATGCTGTGGTGAGAGGAAAAATAGCCAAAAAAAATGGACGGCCGAAGCCGCCCATCATTTATTGAAATAAATTAGCGACGTACGGCAATCGCTTCGATTTCAATTTTCACGTCTTTTGGCAGACGGGCCACTTCCACGCAGGAGCGCGCCGGGAAGGTGGCGTTGTGCTCGGTGAAGAAAGCTTCATACGTGGCGTTAACGGTGGCGAAGTCGTTCAGATCTTTCACGAAAACGGTGGTTTTCACGATATCGCCTACTTTCAGACCGGCAGATTCAACGATCGCCTGCACGTTTTCCAGCGACTGACGCGCCTGAGCCGCCACGTCTGCCGGTACTTCACCGGTTTTTGGGTTCACCGGGATCTGACCCGAAGTGATGATCATGCTGCCCAGATCAACGCCCTGAACGTATGGGCCGATAGCCGCTGGTGCATTTTCCGTCGCGAGTACTTTGGTCATGATTTCTCCAGAATAACAGCTGATTTAAGAGTCCCGGCCATTATAGGGAGGCCGGGATCCTTTACCAACCTCAATTAGTTGGCCAGCACCACATAATGAGAAAACTCTTTTTCGCAGTATTTGCATTTGAGCGCGATGTCATTGGCGCGCTTTTTCACTGCAAAACTGGAGGAAACCGGCTCAGCGTGGCTGATGCAGTTGCTGTTCGGGCAGACCAGCACGCTCTCAATACGATCCGGCAGGCTCGGGCGGGATTTGCCCACCACGTTGTAATCGTCGATGCGGTTAACGGTGGCGTCCGGCGCGTACAGCGACAGCTGGTTGACCTGCTCGTCGGTCAGGAAGGTGTTCTCGATTTTGATCAGGTCCTTGCGGCCCATCTCGCCGGACGGCAGGTTCAGGCCGATGGTGATGCGCTGGTCGGTTTCGGTCAGTTTGAACAGCGTCAGCAGCTTAAAGCCCACCTGCGCAGGGATGTGGTCAATCACGGTGCCACGCTTGATGGCTTCAACCTGGAGTTTATTATCGTGTGTCATGGTCATTTCCCCTTACAGAGCCAATTCGCGATTCAGAACCAGTGCCAGTAACGCCTGGCGGGCGAAGATGCCGTTCCCGGCCTGCTGGAAGTACCAGGCGTGCGGCGTTTTATCCACGTCTGTGGTGATCTCATCGATGCGCGGCAGCGGGTGCAGGACCTTCATGTTGTCGCGCGCGCCCTCAAGGTCGCTGGCGCGCAGCACGAACTGCGCCTTCACGTTGGCGTATTCGGACGGATCCAGACGCTCTTTCTGCACGCGGGTCATGTAGAGAATATCCACGTTGCCCATCACTTCTTCTATGCTGGCGTGCAGGCTCCACTGAATGCCTTTCTCGTCCAGCATGTCGAGAATGTACTGCGGCATCGCCAGCGCGTCAGGCGCGATGAAGAAGAAGCGGTTGCCGTTAAATTTCGCCAGCGCCTGGGTCAGGGAGTGGACGGTGCGGCCATATTTCAGGTCGCCGACCATGGCGATGTTCAGGTTCTCGAGCGTGCCCTGCGTCTCCTGAATGGTGAACAGATCCAGCAGGGTCTGCGTCGGGTGCTGGTTGGCACCGTCACCGGCGTTCAGTACCGGAATGCCGCCGGAAAATTCGGTCGCCAGACGCGCCGCGCCCTCCTGCGGGTGGCGCATCACAATCGCGTCGACGTAGGTGCTGATGACTGAAATGGTATCCGCCAGGGTCTCGCCTTTTTTACCCAGCGACGTGTTGCTGCTGTCTGAGAAGCCCACCACGCTCGCGCCCAGGCGGTGCATGGAGGTTTCAAAGGAGAGGCGCGTGCGGGTCGAGGCTTCGAAGAAGCAGCTCGCAATCACCTTGTGCTTCAGCAGCTCCGGTTGCGGATTGGCCTTCAGTTTTGCCGCGGTTTCCAGAACCAGTTCCAGCTCTTCGCGGCTGAGGTCGTTTATGGAAATGATGTGTTTTTGATAAAGCGGATTCATGTTTATCTCCTGACGCCGGGCAAAAAAAAGCCCCTCAAATGAGGGGCTCTGGGAATAGGTTTAGCAACGGGAAGAAAAACGGCAGGCCAGCGTCTGATTTCAGACGCGGTAAGACGATATGTCGTACACGCTTGACCATGCTTCCTCCCGGCAAATTGTCGGGCATTATACGCAGCTCGTTTTGCGGATCAAGCGATTTAATGCACGCTTTACTCAATGCAAACGGTTCTTTATGAATATTAATGCGTTCTGAGTAAATAATTAATTTGCTTATGCACCAGCGCGGTGCGCTTCACGACGCGAGGGGCGACCCAGACGATACTGCTTCCGGCCACCACGCCTAAAATTTCCGGTAACTGGTGATAATCCAGAATACGCGCCACCGCGCGGCCATATCCGGCAACGGTATGGATAAGGATAAATTCGCTATTGTGCTCCACGCTCACCACCATTTCGGAGACGGTGCGCGCGGCGTCGGGGGCAGGGCGCAGCTGGGGATTCAGCGAATAAATTTTTAGACCTTTGGCATTTCGAATTTTTATGACACCAAGCAACTTTAGCAGACGTGAAACGGTGGACTGGCTGATGGTCTCAAAACCACGCTCCTGCAAATCTCGGCGGATCTCCTCCTGGGAGAGGTAGCTCTTTTCCGCGATCAGACGCTGGCAGACCGTTAGCTGTAGTTGCTCTTTGGGAGAGTACTCTTCGTAATCCATCATAGTTCCCATATCAGTTCCCGAAATAACCGGTGGCACCGCACCGATCCGTAGGCCGGATAAGCGCAGCGCCATCCGGCAAATCACAACATGGCACCCAGGCTTAACGCCACCATAATCACCACCGTTAATATCCCCAGCAGCGGCGCCACCCATTTCAGATAACGCACGTAAGGCACGCGGGCGATAGCCAGACCGCCCATCACGACGGCTGAGGTGGGAGTGACCAGGTTAACGATGCCGGACGCCGACTGGTAAGCCGTGACCACCAGGTCGCGGTTGACGTTAGCGAAATCGGCAAGGGGTGCCATGATCGGCATCGTCAGAACGGCAAGGCCGGACGAAGAAGGCACAAGAAACGACAGCACCACTTCCAGCCAGTACATCACGTTGATGAACGCCACCGTCGACAACCCGGTAACCATCCCCTCGGCGCTGTGCAAAATGGTGTGGGTAATCATGCCCTTATCCATGATGACTACGATACCGCGCGCGATGCCGATAATCAGCGCGACGCCCAGCAAATCTCGCGCGCCGTTGATAAACGTCGACGTCAGCTCTTCTTCGCTCATGCGGGCAATCAGGCCGACGATAATCGCGCTGGCGAGAAACACCGCCGAGATCTCCGCCATCCACCAGCCCAGCACCGCCACGCCGTAGATCATCACCGCGAAGGCGAGGGCAAAAATCACCAGAATGATTTTGCGCACCGGGGTAAATTCCAGCGTCTGCTCGCCCCTGTCGCCGAGGAAATGGGCGCGGTTCTCTTCCTGCTTATCCGCCACGATCGACAGCGACGGATCCTGGCGAACTTTGCGGGCATAACGCATCACCCACGCCACGCAGATGATCCAGCCGATGACCAGCAGCGCCACGCGCAGGGCGATACCGTTGGTGAAGGGGATCCCGGCTGCGTTGGCGGCGATCACCGTGGCAAACGGGTTGATGGTGGAGCCGAGGGTGCCGATCCCCGCGCCAAGCAGCACGGTGGAGGCGGCGACAACCGGATCGAAACGCGCGGCCAGCATTACCGGCACCAGCAGGGTGTAGAACGGCAGAGACTCTTCGGCCATACCGTAAATCGTGCCGCCTGCGGCAAACAGCGCCATCAGGATCGGGATCATCCACTCTTCGCGGCCGCGAAGCCGGGTGGTGACGCGCTCGATCCCGGCGTCAATCGCCCCGGTTTTGGTGACGATCCCGAGAAATCCCCCGATGATTAGAATAAACAGCGCTACGTCGATCGCCCCGGCCTGGCCGGATTCCGGATCGTACAGCCCGGCAATCGGCGCCATCAGGACGGAAACCAGCCCCTGCGGGTGCGCCGCCACGTGCGCGTAGGTTCCGGCAACCGGCACTTCTTTGCCGAGCGCCTCGTTCATTGCCATATGGTACTGCCCGGCCGGTACAACCCACGTCAGCACGGCTACAACGGCAATCAGAAAAAAGAGGATGGTGTAAGCGGAGGGAAACTTGAACTTGCCCATGATGTTCTCCTGAACCCGGCGCACCCCGCGGCGCGCCGGGCGGTGATTAGTCGCCGAGTGTCGCCACCATGACCGCTTTAATGGTGTGCATGCGGTTTTCTGCTTCGTCGAAGACGATAGAGTTCGGTGATTCGAAGACCTCTTCCGTTACCTCCAGCCCCTTCAGGCCGTAGGCCATCTCGATCTCGCGGCCCACTTTGGTGTGCTCGTTGTGGAACGCCGGCAGGCAGTGCATAAACTTGACGTTCGGGTTGCCGGTGGCTTTCATCACGTCCGCGTTGATTTGATATGGCTTCATCAGGCTGACGCGCTCGGCCCAGGCGTCTTTCGGCTCGCCCATGGAGACCCACACGTCGGTGTAGAGGAAATCGGTGCCCTGCACGCCTTCTTCCACGTCGTCGGTCAGCGTGATGCGCGCGCCCGTCTCTTTGGCGATGGCGCGGCACTGCTCAACCAGACCCGCTTCCGGCCAGAAGGATTTCGGCGCGACGAGGCGGATGTCCATTCCCATCTTCGCCGCGCCGACCATCAGCGAGTTGCCCATGTTGTTACGCGCATCCCCGAGGTAGGCAAAGCTCAGCTCCGGCAGGGTTTTGCCCGGTGCGTGCTCCAGCATGGTCATCAGGTCGGCGAGGATTTGGGTTGGGTGGAACTCGTCGGTCAGGCCGTTCCACACCGGCACGCCCGCGTATTCACCCAGCTCTTCGACGATGGCCTGCCCGTAGCCGCGGTATTCGATGCCGTCATACATGCGGCCCAGCACGCGGGCGGTGTCTTTCATCGACTCTTTATGGCCAATCTGCGAGCCGCTTGGGCCGAGGTAGGTGACCTGCGCGCCCTGGTCAAACGCACCCACTTCGAAGGCGCAGCGGGTGCGGGTGGAGGTTTTTTCAAAGATCAGGGCGATGTTTTTCCCGACCAGGGTTTGCTTCTCACGTCCGGCTTTTTTGGCGGCCTTCAGCTCGATGGCGAGGTCGATCAGGTACTGGATCTCTGCCGGGGTGTAGTCCAGCAGTTTGAGGAAGTTGCGGTTTTTCAGGTTGATGGTCATGGGTAAATCCTTTTTAAATTGTTAGCTGTCTGATGCCCTCACCCCGGCCCTCTCCCACGGGGAGAGGGGGGCTTACATTCCCTCTCCCTCCGGGAGAGGGTTAGGGTGAGGGGAAACGGGTGCTCAATTACGAATCAACGTGCCTTTCTCGCCCGCCAGGATCTCCGCGCCGTCGGCCAGCGCGCCGATCCCGGCTATCCCATTGCAGGCTTCAACGAACTCGCGGCAGGCGGCCACTTTCGGCCCCATCGATCCGGCGTCGAACTGCATGCCTCTGAGCAGCTCCGGCGTGACCTGCGCCAGCGGGCGCTGGGTCGGTTTGCCCCAGTCGAGGTACACCGCGTCGGCATCGGTGAGGATCAGCAGGGCATCGGCTTCGATCTGGCGCGCCAGCAGGGCGGCGGAGAGGTCTTTGTCGATCACCGCCTCAATGCCGCGATAGCCGTTGGCGTTTTCCACCACCGGCACGCCGCCGCCGCCGTTGCAGATAACCAGATGGTCGCGCTGGATCAGCGCCGTGATGGCGTCGCTCTCAACGATGCGTTTCGGCTGCGGAGAGGGCACCACGCGGCGGAAGTAGCTCCCGTCGGCCTTGAACACCCAGCCTTTCTCCGCGGCCAGCGTTTTCGCCTGGGCTTCGCTGTACACCGGGCCGATGTACTTGGTCGGGTTGCGGAAGGCCGGGTCGGCGGCGTCCACTTCCACCTGCGTGAGCAGGACGCTCACCTCGCGCTGGGGCAGATTGTTTTTCAGCGCCTGCTGGAGCATGTAGCCGATCATCCCCTGGCTTTCGGCGCCGAGAACGTCCAGCGGGTAGGGCGTCACTTTGTCGTAGGCGCTGTTCTGCAGCGCCAGCAGCCCGACCTGCGGCCCGTTGCCGTGCACCAGCACCACGCGCCACTGTTCCGTCAGCCCGGCGATGGTGCGGGCGGCCTGCTCGATGTTCTGGCGCTGGATCTCTGCTTCCAGCGGCTCGCCGCGCTTGAGCAGCGCGTTGCCGCCAAGTGCCACAACCAGAGTGGGTTTTCGTTCCATGATGGCTCCTTTAAATTCCGTCGCGTTCCAGCGGGCAGCTCATGCAGCGTGCGCCGCCGCGCCCGCGTCCCAGCTCGTCACCCGGGATGGGCAGCACGGTGATACCCGCCTTGTCGTACTTCTCGTTGGTCCAGACGTTGCGCTCGTAGCCGATCACTACGCCCGGTCGGATGGTCAGCACGTTGTTGGCGTCGTTCCACTGCTCGCGCTCGGCCTCAAAGGCGTCGCCGCCGGTGGTGATCAGGCGCACCTGGTTAATGCCGAGCGCTTTCTCGATGGCGTGCAGCAGGTCGGTTTCCTGGGTGCGCAGCAGGCCGCCGCGTCCGTCCGGGGTGAGCGTCCAGCACTGGGCGTCTTTGCGCACCACTTCCGGGTAAACGGAGAAGGTGTCCACGTCGATGTGGGTCATGACGGTGTCGAGGTGCATGCAGGAGCGGTGTTTTGGCAGCTCAACGGCGATCACGCGCTCGGCCTGGCGGTGTTTGAACAGGCTGTTGGCGAGAAACTCCACGCCCTGCGGCGTCGTGCGTTCGGACATGCCGATCAGCACCGCGCCGCGGCCAATCACTAATACGTCGCCGCCTTCTAAGGTGGCGTGGTCGTAATTAATATTCTCGTCGCCGAAATACTTAATAAAATCGCCGTCGGCAAACGCCGGGTGCCAGCGATATATTGCCCGCAGGTTATTCGTTTCGCGCTGACGGGCCGGTTTGGCCATCGGGTTAATAGATACGCCGTTATAAATCCAGCAGGAGGTATCGCGGGTAAATAAATGGTTCGGCAGCGGCTTCATAATAAAATCATTTGCCGTGTGGGTATCAACCACCATATTTTTAATGGCTGCCGGAATTTCACCGTAGGTTAATCCGCCGCTTAATCTGCGCGCCAGTTCGCGGTGCGGCATATCCGCCAGCCAGCCGCGGACATCGCCGGCAAAGGTGGGGCCGAGGCGGTAGTCGGAGATTTGCGTATCCAGCAGCCAGGCCTTCGCCTCTGCAATATCAAGGGTTTGTGTCAGAAGGTCGGTCAACAGCAGGACTTCCACACCCTGCTCGCGCAGCGTGTTTGCGAAAATATCATGCTCCTCACCCGCCCGTTCAACCGAGAGCACGTCATCGAAAAGCAGCTCCTGACAGTTTGACGGCGTTAAACGTTTCAGACTTAAATTCGGACGGTGCAGCATAACGCTACGCAATTGACCAATTTCAGAACCGACGTAATGCTTTTCCATAATTATTCCTTTAACTGTTTTTCAGAATAAAAAGGGCATGCGCCATGCGATGTATTTAATTTCATGGCGGCTAAGCTCAATTGATTTCGTGATTCATACTAGGCACTTAAATAATCCGTATTGTGATGCTGCTCACGCGAAAACGGATATTAAGGGGTTTGTTTTCATTTGCATGATTCGCATCAGATAATGATTAATTTCATATTATTGAGGGGTGAATAGCTAAGCAGGATCCGGTGGCATTATTTGAGGTTGTTATTATTTTGTAGATTTTAATCTTTTGAAATATGTTGTTATGTAGCTGATTTTAAATGATAAATATTATGCATAAGAATGGCTATGCAATTAACGTAATTAACTATTTTTGACTTAAGAAAAATCAATAAATAATTATGGTTTTTTAAAGCAAATTATCAAAACAGTAAAGTGTGAGGCGGCAACGGGTTTTGTTAATTAGAGAGCATGATCAAGAGGTTAGAACAGCCGTGCGATAAGCACGGATCGAGGTTATGCATAACCCCTGCATAAATGCCTGGGCAGGGTTAACAGCAATTTAACACCATTCCCGATAAACATGCGCTCGCGCAAACCTCTTCCAAAAAGGGCTGGTATGGCAGCCGGGATTCTCGTATAAAAGATAAAAATGAAACAATGTTTTATATTGAGGGTTAAAACATGATTGTTGGCAACATCCACCATCTGCAGTCCTGGCTGCCTGACGATCTGCGTCAGGCCATTGAGCACGTTAAGGCCCACGTCACCGACGCCACGCCGCTCGGGAAACACGACATCAACGGCAACAGCCTGTTTTATCTGGTCTCGGAAGACATGACCCAGCCGTTCGCCGAGCGCCGCGCCGAGTACCACGCGCGCTATCTGGATATCCAGATAATTATGAAAGGCCAGGAAGGAATGACCTTCAGCACCCTGCCGCACGGTACGCCCGACACCGACTGGCTGGCGGACAAAGACATCGCGTTCCTGCCGGAAGGCGAGCAGGAGAAAACCGTGGTGCTGAGCGAAGGGGATTTCGTGGTGTTCTGGCCGGGCGAAGTGCATAAGCCGCTGTGCGCGGTGGGAGCGCCAGCTAAGGTCAGGAAAGTTGTGGTGAAGATGCTGGTAGAGTAACCCTTACCCCTCACCCTAACCCTCTCCCCACAGGGGAGAGGGGACTGCACCGAGCCATCTTTTCCCCCTCGCCCCTGTGGGGAGAGGGTCGGGGTGAGGGGCAATATGTGATCCAGCTTAAATTTCCCGCACTCCCTCATCCCTTCCCATTTACCTGTGCTTTTTCTGCGTCATAGTATGATCGTTAAATTAATGAACGCTGTTCTATAATGTAGAACAAAATGATTCAGCAAGGAGATCTTATGCCGCAGTCCGCGTTGTTCACGGGAATCATTCCCCCTGTCTCCACCATTTTTACCGCCGACGGCCAGCTCGATAAGTCGGGCACCGCCGCGCTGATCGACGATCTCATCAAGGCAGGCGTTGACGGCCTGTTCTTCCTGGGCAGCGGCGGCGAGTTCTCCCAGCTCAGCGGCGAAGAGCGTAAAACCATTGCCCGCTTTGCTATCGATCACGTCGATCGTCGCGTGCCCGTGCTGATCGGCACCGGCGGCACCAACGCCCGGGAAACCATTGAGCTGAGTCAGCACGCGCAGCAGGCGGGCGCGGACGGCATCGTGGTGATCAACCCCTACTACTGGAAAGTGTCGGAAGCGAACCTGATCCGCTATTTCGAGCAGGTGGCCGACAGCGTCACGCTGCCGGTGATGCTCTATAACTTCCCGGCGCTGACCGGGCAGGATCTTACCCCGGCGCTGGTGAAAACCCTGGCCGACTCGCGCAGCAACATTATCGGCATCAAAGACACCATCGACTCCGTCGCCCACCTGCGCAGCATGATCCACACCGTGAAAGCCGCCCATCCGCACTTCACCGTGCTGTGCGGCTACGACGATCATCTGTTTAATACCCTGCTGCTCGGCGGCGACGGGGCGATTTCGGCGAGCGGCAACTTTGCCCCACAGGTGTCGGTGAATCTTCTGAAAGCCTGGCGGGATAAAGACGTGGCGAAAGCGGCTGAGTATCATCAGACCTTATTGCAAATACCGCAGATGTATCAGCTGGATACGCCGTTTGTGAACGTCATTAAAGAGGCGATAGTGCTCTGCGGCCGCCCAATTTCCACGCACGTGCTGCCGCCCGCCTCTGCGCTGGACGAGCCGCGCAAGGCGCAGCTGAAAACCCTGCTGCAACAGCTTAAGCTCTGCTGAGCCGGACGATAACCATGACCATCGAGACAATTTTCACCCCACAGGACGATGCGTTTTATGCGGTGATCACCCACGCAGCGGGGCCGCAGGGCGCGCTGCCGCTGACCCCGCAGATGCTGATGGAATCTCCCAGCGGCAACCTGTTCGGCATGACGCAGAACGCCGGGATGGGCTGGGATGCCAACAAGCTCACCGGCAAAGAGGTGCTGATTATCGGCACCCAGGGCGGGATCCGCGCCGGAGACGGACGCCCGGTTGCGCTGGGCTACCACACCGGGCACTGGGAGATCGGCATGCAGATGCAGGCGGCGGCGAAGGAGATCACGCGCAACGGCGGGATCCCGTTTGCGGCCTTCGTCAGCGATCCGTGCGACGGACGTTCGCAGGGCACTCACGGCATGTTTGATTCCCTGCCGTACCGCAACGACGCGGCGATCGTGTTTCGCCGCCTGATCCGCTCCCTGCCGACGCGCCGGGCGGTGATCGGCGTGGCAACCTGCGATAAAGGGCTGCCCGCCACCATGATTGCCCTGGCCGCAATGCACGACCTGCCGACCATTCTGGTGCCGGGCGGGGCGACGCTGCCGCCGACCGTGGGCGAAGACGCGGGCAAGGTCCAGACCATCGGCGCGCGCTTCGCCAACCACGAACTCTCCTTGCAGGAGGCCGCCGAGCTTGGCTGTCGCGCCTGCGCGTCACCGGGCGGCGGATGTCAGTTCCTCGGCACGGCAGGTACCTCGCAGGTGGTCGCGGAGGCGCTGGGTCTCGCGCTGCCGCACTCCGCGCTGGCGCCGTCCGGGCAGGCGGTGTGGCTGGAGATCGCCCGCCAGTCGGCGCGTGCGGTGAGCGAGCTGGACAACCGCGGCATCACCACACGCGATATCCTCACCGACAAAGCCATCGAAAACGCGATGGTGATCCACGCGGCGTTCGGCGGCTCCACCAATTTACTGCTGCACATTCCGGCCATCGCCCACGCGGCGGGCTGCACGATCCCAGACGTTGAGCACTGGACGCGCGTCAACCGCAGGGTGCCTCGCCTGGTAAGCGTGCTGCCCAACGGCCCGGACTATCATCCGACCGTGCGCGCGTTCCTCGCGGGCGGCGTGCCGGAGGTGATGCTCCACCTGCGCGATCTCGGCCTGCTGCATCTTGATGCGATGACCGTGACCGGCCAGACGGTGGGCGAGAACCTCGACTGGTGGCAGGCCTCCGAGCGCCGGGCGCGCTTCCGCCAGTGCCTGCGCGAGCAGGACGGCGTGGATCCGGATGACGTGATCCTCCCGCCGGAGAAGGCAAAAGCGAAAGGGCTGACCTCGACGGTCTGCTTCCCGACGGGCAACATCGCGCCGGAAGGGGCGGTGATCAAGGCCACGGCGATCGACCCGTCGGTGGTGGGCGAAGATGGCGTGTACCGCCACACCGGCCGGGTGCGGGTATTTGTCTCGGAAGCGCAGGCAATCAAGGCCATCAAGCGTGAAGAGATAAAGCAGGGCGATATCATGGTGGTGATCGGCGGCGGGCCGTCCGGCACCGGTATGGAAGAGACCTACCAGCTCACCTCCGCGCTGAAGCATATCTCATGGGGCAAGACGGTATCGCTCATCACCGATGCGCGCTTCTCGGGCGTGTCGACGGGCGCCTGCTTCGGCCACGTGTCGCCGGAGGCGCTGGCGGGCGGGCCGATTGGCAAGCTGCGCGATAACGACATCATCGAGATTGCCGTGGATCGTCTGACGTTAACTGGCAGCGTCAACTTTATCGGTACCGCAGAAAACCCGCTGACGCCGGAAGAGGGGGCACGCGAGCTGGCAGTCAGGCAGACGCACCCGGACCTGCACGCCCACGACTTTTTGCCGGACGATACCCGGCTGTGGGCGGCATTGCAGTCGGTGAGCGGCGGCACCTGGAAAGGCTGTATTTATGACACCGATAAAATTATCGAGGTAATTAACGCCGGTAAAAAAGCGCTCGGCATTTAATTATTTTCAGAGATAAAACCGTCTGCGGGAAATATTCCGCGGACGGCTTTCTTGTTTTTGTTATTTAATAATATAAACAATAAGTTGCAATATATCGTTGACGTCACAAAAGCAAAATAACGTAATTCAGAAATAAGATATGACCATTGCTGGTTAATTGAACAGCTCATTACACTCCATTAACACGATGTTGTAATTCAGCACACTACATAAGGGTGTAATTCTGATGACGCAATTAACCATGAAAGACAAAATTGGCTACGGGTTGGGTGACACCGCCTGCGGCTTCGTCTGGCAGGCCACGATGTTCCTGCTGGCCTACTTCTACACCGACGTCTTCGGCCTGTCGGCGGGGATTATGGGCACGCTGTTTTTGGTCTCCCGCGTGCTCGACGCCGTGACCGACCCGCTGATGGGGCTGCTGGTGGACCGCACGCGCACGCGGCACGGCCAGTTCCGCCCATTCCTGCTGTGGGGCGCCATCCCGTTCGGCATCGTCTGCGTGCTGACCTTCTACACGCCGGACTTCTCCGCGCAGGGCAAAATCATCTACGCCTGCGTGACCTACATTCTCCTTACCCTGGTCTACACCTTCGTTAACGTGCCGTACTGCGCCATGCCGGGCGTCATTACCGCCGACCCGAAAGAGCGTCACGCCCTGCAGTCCTGGCGCTTCTTCCTGGCGGCGGCGGGCTCGCTCGCCATCAGCGGCATCGCGCTGCCGCTGGTGAGCATCATCGGCAAAGGGAACGAGCAGGTGGGCTATTTCGGCGCCATGTGCGTGCTTGGGTTGAGCGGCGTGGTGCTGCTCTACGTCTGCTTCTTCACCACCAAAGAGCGCTACACCTTTGAGGTGCAGCCGGGCTCGTCGGTGGCGAAAGACCTTAAGCTGCTGCTGGGCAACAGCCAGTGGCGCATCATGTGCGCGTTCAAGATGATGGCGACCTGCTCCAACGTGGTGCGCGGCGGGGCGACGCTCTACTTCGTGAAATACGTGATGGATCATCCGGAGATGGCGACCCAGTTCTTACTCTACGGCAGCCTCGCCACCATGTTCGGCTCGCTCTGCTCCTCCCGCCTGCTGGGCCGCTTCGACCGCGTTACCGCCTTCAAGTGGATCATCGTCGCTTACTCGCTGATCAGCCTGCTGATTTTCGTCACCCCGGCGGAGCACATTGCCCTGATTTTTGCCCTCAACATCCTGTTCCTGTTCGTCTTTAACACCACCACGCCGCTGCAGTGGCTGATGGCCTCTGACGTGGTGGATTACGAGGAGAGCCGCAGCGGACGCCGCCTCGACGGGCTGGTGTTCTCCACCTACCTGTTCAGCCTGAAGATTGGCCTGGCAATTGGCGGGGCGGTGGTAGGCTGGATCCTTGCGTACGTGAACTACTCCGCCAGCAGCAGCGTGCAGCCGGTCGAGGTGCTTACCACCATCAAAATTCTGTTCTGCGTGGTGCCCGTGGTGCTCTACGCGGGCATGTTCATCATGCTGTCGTTTTATAAGCTCACCGACGCCCGCGTGGAGGCCATCAGCCAGCAGCTGATCAAGCACCGCGCGTCGCAGGGCGAGGCCGTTCCCGACGCTGCGACAGCCGCATCCCATTAACCGGAGGCAACATGGAAATCACTAACCCGATACTCACCGGCTTCAACCCGGACCCGTCCCTGTGCTGTCAGGGCGAGGACTACTACATCGCCACTTCGACCTTCGAGTGGTTCCCGGGCGTGCGCATCTACCACTCCCGTGACCTGAAAAACTGGTCGCTGGTCAGCACGCCGCTGGACCGCGTGTCGATGCTGGACATGAAGGGCAACCCGGACTCCGGCGGCATCTGGGCGCCGTGCCTGAGCTACGCCGACGGTAAATTCTGGCTGCTCTATACCGACGTGAAGATTGTCGACTCGCCGTGGAAAAACGGCCGCAACTTCCTGGTCACCGCGCCCTCCATCGAGGGCCCGTGGAGCGAGCCGATCCCGATGGGCAACGGCGGGTTTGACCCGTCCCTGTTCCACGACGACGACGGCCGCAAGTACTACCTCTACCGCCCGTGGGGGCCACGCCACCACAGCAACCCGCACAACACCATCGTGATGCAGGAGTTTGACCCGCAGACCGGCACCCTCTCGCCCGAGCGCAAAACCCTGTTTACCGGCACGCCGCTCTGCTACACCGAGGGCGCGCACCTGTATCGCCACGCGGGATGGTACTACCTGATGGTCGCCGAGGGCGGCACCAGCTACGAGCACGCCGTCGTGGTGCTGCGTTCAAAAAACATCGACGGGCCGTACGAGCTGCACCCGGAGGTGACGATGATGACCAGCTGGCACCTGCCGGAGAACCCGCTGCAGAAGAGCGGCCACGGCTCGCTGCTGCAGACCCACACCGGGGAATGGTACATGGCCTACCTCACCAGCCGCCCGCTGCGCCTGCCCGGCGTACCGCTGCTGGCCTCCGGCGGACGCGGCTACTGCCCGCTGGGGCGCGAGACCGGCATCGCCCGCATTGAGTGGCGCGACGGCTGGCCGTACGTTGAAGGCGGCAAGCACGCACAGCTGACCGTGAAAGGCCCGCAGGTGGCGGAGCAGCCCGCTGCCGTTCAGGGTAACTGGCGGGACGATTTCGACGCCAGTTCGCTCGCCCCGGAGCTACAGACCCTGCGCGTTCCGTTCGACGATACCCTCGGCTCGCTCACCGCGCGGCCGGGCTATTTACGGCTCTACGGCAACGACTCGCTCAACTCAACCTTCACCCAGTCGACCGTGGCGCGCCGCTGGCAGCACTTCGCTTTCCGCTCAGAAACGCGGATGCAGTTCTCGCCGGTCCACTTCCAGCAGAGCGCGGGGCTGACCTGCTACTACAACAGCAAAAACTGGAGCTACTGCTTTGTGGACTACGAGGAGGGGCAGGGGAGAACGATTAAGGTTATCCAGCTCGACCACAACGTGCCGTCGTGGCCGCTGCACGAGCAGCCGATTCCGGTGCCGGAGAGTGTAGAGAGCGTCTGGCTGCGCGTGGACGTGGATACACTGGTCTACCGCTACAGCTACTCGTTCGACGGCGAGACGTGGCACACCGTGCCGGTAACGTATGAGGCGTGGAAACTGTCGGACGACTACATCGGCGGGCGCGGCTTCTTCACCGGCGCGTTTGTGGGTTTGCACTGCGAGGACATCAGCGGCGACGGCTGCCACGCGGACTTCGACTACTTCACCTACGAGCCGGCCTAACGGCTCAGGCCGGGTAGCCCAGCGCGCGTGAGAGCTGGAGCCCGGCCTGCTGAAGCTGCTCGCGGAAATTAGCCAGCTCTGCGTCGTCCACGCGGGAGGTCAGCGTCGACAGGCTCAGGGCGGCAATGACGCGGGACTCGTGGTTCCACACCGGCACCGCCACGCAGCGCACGCCCTGCTCGTTCTCTTCGCTGTCCAGGGCATAGCCCTGCTCGCGGGTCTGCGTCAGGGCGGCCATTAGCTCTTCACGAGAGGCGAGGGTGGAAGGCGTAAAGGTAGTGTACTGATAGCCCTCAAGCAGGGCGTTCAGCTCGGGCTCGCCCAGCCAGGCAATCAACACCTTGCCGATGGCGGTGGCGTGAACCGGCAGGCGGCGGCCGATGCGCGAATAGGCGATGGCGGCCAGCTTGCCTTCAATCTTCTCGATATAGACCCCTTCACGCCCGTCCAGGATCCCCAGATGGGTAGTCTGCCCGGTCCGCTGGGACAGCTCCGTCAGCCAGCCTTTAGCCTTCTGGCGAATATCGATGGAGCCCACGACGAAATGACCGCGCTCGACCAGCTTCATGCCGAGGCGATACTTACCGTTCTCCGGGTTCTGATCGATATAGCCGTGAAGCTGCAGGGTTTTCAGCAGCGAGTGGAGGGTACTCTTGCTCAGCCCCATCAGTTTGCTGATGTCGGTGATCTTAAGCTCGGTGGCCTGCTCGTTGAACAGGTCGAGGATCTGCAACGCACGTTCAACAGACTGAATAATCGGCATAATGCTGGCATGTCCACGCTGGAATTAAGGCGAAAACGTACCTTTTTCGGGGTGAAAAATCAATGAAATGGAGCTGGCCTGATCCGCCCGGCGGCGCTTCGCTTGCACGGGCCTACGGGTTTTGTAGGCCGGGTAAGCGCAGCGCCACCCGGCAACAAAGGCGGCTACATTATTGTTAGCGGGGGCATCAATTATTATCCCGAGCGGCGACAGACTGGATTTTCCAGATCCCATCTTCTTTCACCATGCAATCAATAACTGTGTGCTGGGTCTTTTTGCCAAACGTGATATTCACGTTTAGACAGACCGGGTCTGAATCATACGAATCAATAGCCATATTCTCAGCCCAGTCCTCGCCGATATACTGCGATTTCATAAAAAAATCAGCCTCGTAAAATTCAGCGTCGGCATAACGGGGATCGTCTGCATGACGTAATTTTTTCATGGTGCTGGCCGTAACGAACTTATCGATTTCATTTCCATGTTGGATGGGATAACGATCGTTGTTCACTTGTTTGACGTACCAGCGATTGAATTCAAGGGCGCGCTGCATCGGTATCTGAAAATCTTCGGCCCCCAATGCGGCTGTGCTGAATAACACAATTAAGATGAGCTTATTCATATTAATAATGCCTGTATAAGGTTATTGCTGGCTGGAGTTGGCGATAGGTTGGCCCCTTCGATTTTAAGCCCTCCGGCTCGAATGGCGGCGGCGATTGCGCGAGCGCAATAGTGTCCAGTATGGGTTAGTGCGTGGCTACGGGCGTATGACACAGCTTCATGCTTATTCCATGACATAAATAATCCTTATTAACGACATGCAGCAATAAGGAAATATTACGCCGATAATATACGGTGTTTTGTAATTGATAATGACCTGATATTAACCATTATCTACTCAATAAATAATGGTTAATAAAAACATAAATTCTTATTATGGTTAATGTCTATCTGAGAAAGCGTCAGTAAAATGAATTTTTCTGCCCGACGATAGCGCTATTGTCGTTTTTAGGGTTTTCTCCCTCTCCCCATGGGAGAGAGCCGGGGTGAGGGCACCAGGCCGCATCACCGCCTCAATCGCCCGGCGGCGCTTCGCTTGCACGGGCCTACAGGCTGGGTTTTCTCCCTCTCCCTGTGGGAGAGGGCCGGGGTGAGGGCACCAGCGCGCAGAGGAGTCAATCACTCCCCAAGCGTCGCCACCATCACCGCCTTAATCGTATGCATCCGGTTTTCCGCCTGGTCGAACACGATGCTCGCCGCCGACTCAAACACCTCGTCCGTCACTTCCATCCCGCCGTGCAGATCGAACTCCTTCGCCATTTGCTTGCCGAGTGTGGTCTGGTCGTCATGGAAGGCCGGCAGACAGTGCAGAAACTTCACGTTCGGGTTGCCGGTGAGCGCCATCATCTGCGCGTTCACCTGATACCCGCGCAGCAGCGCAATCCGCTCCGCCCACTTCTCTTTGGCTTCACCCATCGACACCCACACGTCGGTATAGATAAAGTCCGCGCCCTTCACGCCCGCAGCCACGTCTTCCGTCAAGGTGATCTTCCCGCCGTGCTTCTCCGCCAGCGCAGCGCACTCCGCCACCAGGCTCTCTTCCGGCCAGCAGGCTTTCGGGGCCACCAGGCGCAGATCCAGTCCGGTCAGCGCCGCCGCTTCCAGCATTGAGTTGCCCATGTTGTTGCGCGCGTCGCCCGCGTAGACCAGCGTCATCTCGTTAAACGCCTTGCCCGGCAGGTGCTCCTGCATGGTCAGCAGGTCCGCCAGCAGTTGCGTTGGGTGGAACTCGTTGGTCAGCCCGTTCCACACCGGCACGCCCGCGTACTGCGCCAGCGTCTCGACCACTTCCTGACCGTGGCCGCGATATTGAATGCCGTCGTACATCCGCCCGAGCACCCGTGCGGTATCCTTAATTGACTCTTTATGCCCAATCTGGCTGCCGCTCGGCCCTAAATAGGTAACGCGCGCGCCCTGGTCAAATGCGGCAACTTCGAAAGAGCATCGTGTACGGGTTGAGTCTTTTTCGAAGATGAGCGCGATGTTTTTACCGGTAAGCTTTTGTACTTCCTTGCCATTTTTTTTATCGGCTTTGAGCTGTGCGGCAAGGGTCAGCAGAGAAGTGAACTGTGCAGGGGTAAAGTCGAGCAATTTCAGAAAGTGTTTCTTGTACAGATCAGACATTTTATCCTCACATGGCGAACGCCACTTATTGAATTAAAATTCACTTTATATGTGTAATTATTCATTTGCAACCCCGTTTCACAAATCTTTCCAACAAAGGTGGAGGCAAACCCGTCCGTGTGTGAAAATAGAAGTATCTGCCGCACTTTAAAGAGGATTGAGCCATGGCAAACCCGGAACACCTGGAAGAGCAACGCGAAGAGACGCGTCTGATTATTGAAGAACTGCTGGAAGACGGTAGCGATCCGGACGCGCTGTACACCATCGAGCACCATTTCTCTGCGGATGATTTCGACGCGCTGGAAAAACTGGCGGTAGAAGCCTTCAAGCTGGGTTACGAAGTGACCGAGCCGGAAGAGCTGGAAGTGGAAGAGGGCGACACCGTCATCTGCTGCGACATCCTGAGCGAAGGCGCGCTGAAGGCGGAGCTGATCGACGCGCAGGTAGAACAGCTGATGAACCTGGCCGAGAAGTTTGAAGTGGAATACGACGGCTGGGGAACCTACTTCGAAGATCCGAACGGTGAAGACGGCGAAGAAGGCGACGACGAAGATTACGTCGACGAAGACGACGACGGCGTGCGTCACTAAGCGTTTCAGGCGGTGGCGCGCGCCACCGCTTTTTCAAGGCAGAACCATGGATTACCCGCAGATACTCGCCCCCGTACTCAACTTCCTCCAGTGCCCGACCCCGCAAGCATGGATTGATAAAGCCCGCGACCCGGCGAACCTGCCGCTGCTGCTCACCGACCACATGGTGTGCGAGCTCAAGGCCGCCCAGACCGCGCTGCTGCTGGTGCGTAAATACGTCGCCGACGAAAGCGGTGCCGACGCGCTGCTCGACTGGCTCAAGCCCTACGAACAGTTCACCTTTCGCGACGGCCCGGAGCCGGACTTCATCGCCCTGCACAGGCAGATTGGTAAAAGCGTGATGCCCAAAACCGACGACCCGTGGGGCCAGGCGCTCATCGACAGCATGGTGCTGCTGATTAAAGAGGAGCTGCACCACTTCTGGCAGGTGCGCGAGGCGATGCTGGCCCGCGACATTCCGTACGTCAAAATCACCGCCAGTCGCTACGCCAAAGGGATGCTAAAGGAAGTGCGCACCCACGAACCGCTGACGCTGATCGACAAGCTCATCTGCGGTGCCTACATCGAAGCCCGCTCCTGCGAACGCTTCGCCGCGCTGGCCCCGTTCCTCGACGACGACCTGCAGAAGTTCTATCTCTCGCTGCTGCGCTCGGAAGCGCGCCATTATCAGGACTACCTGACGCTCGCCCAGCAGGTGAGCGACGACGATATCTCACCGCGCATACAGCTTTTTGGCGAAATTGAAGCCACACTTATCTCGACACCGGACAACGAGTTTCGCTTCCACAGCGGCGTGCCGGTGTAAACCGGCACAACTCAAGGATAAGGATGCGAGATGAATAAAACGTGGACCCGTATTGTGATTGTCGTCTTTGCGGCTGCCGCCGTGGCGTTCTGGGTGTTTTTCGACAGGCAGCGCGCCCCGGAACGGCAGATGGATAACGCCCTCAACGCGATGCCCGCCTGGCAGGTGATTAAGGAGCAGGAGCCCGCGCTGCATCAGCGTATCCTCGACCAGATGGCCGCCCTGCAAAAAGCGGGCGAGCCGGAGCAGCAGATTATCGACACCATCCAGCCGCAGATCCTGCATCTGCAGATGACGCGCCTGCAAAACGCCCCGGACGCCAACGTGGTGAACTACATGACCATCAACATGGAGCAGACCGCCGCCATCCAGAAGGTGAGCGACGACGCCTGCTTCCGCTTCCTCTACCCGATGGTGAAGGGCGGCATCAACCCGATGCGCATGCTGGATAAAGACCTGATGGCGCGGCGCATGCAGGCCGATGCCGACATGATGCGCGCGGCCTACGGCAAAAACCGCCACACCGTGACCCCCGCCGAGCGCGAGGCGGCTGTCGAAGATGTGCGACCGGTGATGAAGCAACTTGCCGATAAGTACGGTGAGGACATCCAGCTGCTGCAGATACCCGAGAAGGCGGCGGGCAAAGAGAAGCTCTCCTGCGATATGGTGCAGGAGATGTGGGCGAAGGTGCTGGCGCTGCCGGAACAGAAGGCGGCGAGGGTGATTCGCCTGGCGGTGTCTGAGCTGGAGTGACGAAGGGCGCTGGTTTTTTGGGCACTTAGCGCGGGTTTCGCGCGTCGTCGCTTGCATGGCGGCGCGCGACAGGTATAATCCACAACGTTTCCGCATCCCCTTCAGTGCCGAAGTGGCGAAATCGGTAGACGCAGTTGATTCAAAATCAACCGTAGAAATACGTGCCGGTTCGAGTCCGGCCTTCGGCACCAAAAACGATTGTGATAATCGGAACACCTACAACAATCAGTACGTTGTACAATGAAGCTGGACGTTAACGGCAACTACAAATGGCCGCATCTGCGGTTTTTTTGTTTATAAAGCCTCGGGCCGGATCTTTTCACTCACTCCCTGCTTTGTCAATCTCTCTCCACGCAACTTCTGAGCATCTCGACAATGTGTTCAATATAGCTGAGCGTCACCTTAATATCGCGGTGGCCGAGCAGTTTCTGCGTGACATACAGATTTTGCTCCGGTTTTTGCATTAATTCTGTGGCCACGGTATGACGGTAGCGATGTGATGAAAACGGCTGTGGCAGGCATCGCTCAATTTGGCAAAGAAATAACTCACCTGATTTTCTGTCATCGGTTTACCCTGGCGCAGCGTCCGCCGACTGAAACGATTGATGTTGAACAACTGATCGTCAGACCGTATTCCTTTTGTTTTAGCTTCTTCAAGCAGATGCTCCAGATAGGGCCGCAGCCGGGAGGCGATGGGAACAATATGTTCATCATGACTTTTGCTGCCTTCGCTCTGGATAAACAGCGTGTCATGGACCAGATCGATATCCCTGACCCGCAGGTGAATAAGCTGATTCAGCCGGATAGCGGTGTAGTTGAAGGTTTCAACCACGGTTATCCCTGTCGCTCAGCGCTGTTCCAAAGCAGAGGAATATTGATACCGTGATACAACCGCCCGGATAAGGCATTCATCGGTGACTTTCTGGTAAAGATCGTTGCTTCTGTTCATAAGCGTAACCTCATGATAAAGAAGCCGGGTACAGCGCTCCCGGTCGGGAGTCGCCCGGCACGGGGAGTGAAGGATGCAGAGGCAATCAGCAGGTATGAAGGGCAGTAACCAACAGGTGATTATCTTCAAGCGTTAAGCGCAGCGGCGTCATCAGAGATACATTGCTGCTGCCGTCGGCGGGCAAACAGTACAGACCGAAATTAATGCTCTTACGGTCCGGGCCTGCGCTTTTGAATGTCAGCATGGTCGCGACAATCAGGTTTTCGAGACGGTCGTCTTCCTGAGAGGGATCGGGTGGAAAACTGACTACCTTTTCCCTGGCCTCAGTTGAGACAGACAGCGATAAGGATTTTGCTTCAGGGCAAGATGAAGTAAGCATAGTATTTCTCCAGTGATGAAAGCAGAGAAACACCGCCCGGCAGGGAGGGATTCCCTGCATGATGGGGTAGAGGATGTATCAGGCGCTAAGAGCTGTCCGCGAGGATGATACGGAGCGGACGAAAAGGCGAGCCTCACCGGGAAGGTGGCAACCTGAAGGCTCTGGTTGCGGGTCGTACTTCGTACAGATTAAAACGGTATCAATAATAATCAAGAGTCAGGCTCTTCAGTGAGAGAGTTCGGGGCTCGTTATCCTGGAAGTCAGTCTGGTGCGCAGGATTTATCCTCTATAGGGGGTAAAGGCAATTTATCCCCCGGAGGGGATAAAGCATATTGGGTGATCAATGATACCTGCGAAGCTCATGGTCTCAGGCTTTGAAGAGCTGCTTACGATGCCAGATGCCAGCCGACGTATTGTTCAGTGGGCCACAGCGATTTGTCGTGAAGATACTGTTCGAATCTGAGAGGTTTAGGGTGGGATGAGATTCTCGATTTTTGCTTTGACTAACAATTTCATATTGTCCATGACTATTAAGGGGGGGCTTTCTGAACATATTCGGGGCTGAATCAATAAACCGACAATTACTAACTGGTAGCTGTATCTAATGTTGTGTACAGAACAATGGGATAAGTGCATTTTGTGAGATACAATATTAGTACGATGTACAAAGGGTTATTAAAATGGCAAGTGAAGAAACAAACATTCAAGTTTCAAGATTTGTTGAAGCGAATGGTGTTTGTACGAAAAAACAAATTGTTGATTATGTATCAAAAATTGTTACCAATGTTAAAAATGAGACTATCAGCAAAACTATTGATAAACTGACAGTAAACCATGACAGAAGGGTTAATTACTCTTTAAACTGGAATGAACGATTAACTAATGAAAATAATAAAGCCGATAAACTCTATAAAATAAATAATGAGTATTATGTGTCGTATAATCAAAAGGAACATGGAATATGGCAAATATATTCAGAAATAATAAATGGGAAAATAAAGTGGCTTACACGGGAAATAATACAAGATGAAGCGCAACGACTTCAGGGCGAATTTGATGAAGCTATTAGAGAGTCGTTTAATCTAGCTCCAGAAGAACGCAAAAAACGTCTAAAAGAAATTAACAGTACTATACCAGTAACTAGACGAGTCTTGGCTATTGTATTTGTTAGAAGCCCTGATGTGGTGGCTGAAGTACTTCATCGGGCAATGGGAAATTGCGAGAAGTGCCACAAACCGGCACCATTTCATAGATCTAAAGATAATACACCTTACCTTGAAGTTCATCACATAATTCCTTTGTCTAAAGGTGGAGAAGATACAATTGAAAATGCTATTGCTGTTTGCCCTAATTGCCATAGGCAAGCGCACTTTGGTTAAAAATAATAAAGGCATTTGTAAACTATAATGTTAGTGTTAAATATGGATAATGAATATGAAAGATACGTCAAATAAATTATTAATAATGCAGAATAAAAATTCTGATATCGAAGAGTTAGTTATCAGAGAAATGGGAAATCCGAAATGGCTATATAGAAGTGCTAAAGGTATAGCGAAACAAACAAAACTATCTGAATCTGATGTAAATGAAGTCTTAGTGCATTCGCCTAAAGTAAGAAAGTCAGTTATTCCAGCACCTGATGGCTCTGATCTTTATGTGCTAAAGAAAAGGAAATCATTTCTTGGCGACATATGGGTTGCTTTCAAAGCACTAAATCACGATAAAAATAATGCTTAATTAGGAATTATAATATGTCGCTACTTATATATGGCCTTATTGGTGGTCTTATCCCTGAGATGGTAGGAATATATAATTTAAGATGTGTCGAAAAAAACAGCAGACCTGCTTGGCTAACATCTCGATTCTATTGGATAAGTACACTGGTTATGATACTTATTGGTGTTGCATTAGTATATTTTTATGAAAGTATATTAAATCTTAAACTGAACGAAATTATCGCAATCCATATTGGTGCTTCAGCACCAATAATTTTACGAAATTTTTCTAATGGTAAAACTGATCTCAATTAAATAATCCACATCAAACAGTGTGGTCTTTTTAACATGTAGTTGTGGGACATATTGAAAGGTAATTTACTGTTGTTATAATAATTTACAAAAATACATAATACAGAGCATGCCCCGTCAAGTAAATATATTGACGGGGCGGTAAGTCATTATTGTTTTATTTTTCGATCTATCTGAGCTGAAACATCAGCACCTTTGTCATCAAGTGTTGCCATCAGGAACAGGCACCTGCCTTGGCTTGTTAATTCCCATTGTGCCCCGACGGCAGCTTTCTCTCTGGTATCTGTACTATCCTGCAAATGTTGTCCTTTATATTCCACAACGAGTAACCGGTTATCTTCTAGTTCGCAAACAAAGTCAGGGTAGAAATAGCCCCCTGCGATGGGTAATTTAAACGACAAACGAGGTTCTTTCTCGACGTTGCGCACCCAATGTTTAATTTTTGGATGAATATCAATGGCCTGAGCACAAAGAAATTCTTCGGTTGGTTTACCAGCAGCTGTTTTCTCGCGGAGGTCATGGATTTGAGCACTACCATAATAGTGCTTTTGAAAGCGATAAGTACCCTGATAGAACGGCGGTCGACCAGCATAATAGTTTGGTTTGAAAGTGAAAAAATAATCCATCCCATCCTGATGTTCTGCTGTAACCATATCAGGTAAAAGTTGTTGAAAACCCTTTTCTCCAGCACGTTTTTTACGTGCGACAATATCATTATACAAAGCATCAACAAGCTGATATTTACCACGGATTAAAGCTGTAAGTGATATTTTTGACGTATTAATTAAATAGTCCAACATTTTAGATAAATATGCTTGCATATCTCTCTGAAAAATATTGGGTTGGCGTAACTGAGAATCTAACCACCCAGTCAGATCGGCTTCTGTTATTTTTGAATTAACACCATCAAGAGCCATTTGTGAAACAGATACAAACGCCGATGCCAGCTTTCCTTTTTCCATATCAAGTAGCCATGATCTTGCTTGTTCATTAATCGAGAAGTAAGGAAGCTCGATTGCATCAGTTAGCAAGCTGAATTGGCTGATCTCTTCAAGCAAAGCAGCATCGACAATACAAGTATCGTCATGATCTCGCCAGCATAACAGGGGTAATTGGCCAAAAGGGATACCTCTTGCACTTGGGCTGGTTTCAGCATCAAAGCGTGCTTTTTCTTGTTCAATTTTTTGTTTGACCAATGCTTGGTGCTTTTTGGGCACACCTGTCAATATGAAATCTTCAATTTCTTGGGTTATCTCGCCATCTACTAATATTGTTGCCCCAGCCTGAGTCGGACGAATTTCAATTTTTTGCTGGAGCGAAACGGGTACTGGCGTGTCTGGCAGAACAGGAACCGGAACGCTGCTTGTTGGTTTAAGTGCTGGAACCCTACCACTTCCTGTTTGATCCTGATTAAAGAGCTCTGGTACAGCAGGTGTTCTTGATTGCAGTACCATTGCTGCTTCTAGGGGATCAAAGCCCATATTGTTGACCAGATTGTCCTGGATACGGTGTAATGCTTCACCAAAGCTATGAGCCGTAATATGAGCGTATGCTTGATTGAGTTCTGGATTCTGGCGGGATTTAGCGTAAGGCATTCGTAAAACCCGCCCCAGTAGTTGCTCCACATCTTTGGCGCTGCGGGACTCCTGCATACTGCACAATACATATGCAAACGAACAATCCCATCCTTCCTTAAGTGCTTCAACGGTGACAACATAGCGCACTGGGCATGCAGGATCGAACAAATTGACTCCATCCAGTTCTTTCTGCGAGCCAGTGGCAATTGCAATCTGCTCTTTAGGTATTTTTTCTACTTCTTCCAGGTGTGCAGCTAACACTTCAACAGTGATTGGCTTACCTTTAGGTTCAGCTTGGAACAACACAATGGGTCGCAGGTAATCTGGTTCTTTCTGAGCGAGTAATTCCAATTTTCTCTGTGTGAGAATGGCATCACGTACCGCGTCTTGCCACCCGGTAACATGCTCCATGAGCATGATAGGTAGCTTGATCATCTCTTCATTTTTCAGCTCTTGCGCACTGACGTGGTAGAGCACATTGGAACCTTTAACTGGGGTTGCCGTTAGTTCAACAATAGCTGAAGGATTGAAACGCTTGAGAGTTTCGAAACTGTTTTGTGTCCGACTATTATGTGCTTCATCAACGATGATTATTGGATTATGCAGATGTAGCCAGTTTGCCAGAGATGCTTTAATTTTCCCGAGATCTGCCTGGGTCAAAAAAGGTTGTGCTGACAGATCTGATTCTTTCACTATGTCTAATGCAGGGAGCTTAGCCGTGGTGACGTCATCAAAATGATGGACGAGTGATTCATCGAAAGAATAAACATTACGTTGAGTGGTATCTGCAACACGAAATGCCTGTATTGTTGCAACGATGATAATTGCATGAGTTCCAACTTCATGTGGACCAACTGTAACCAGACTTTCCAGATCACAGACTCTGACTTTATCGTTAAAACGTTGATCTAATGATTGACGATAAGGATGCTGTTTATTCATTAACGCTTTTAGCGTTTGTTCCCGGATGGCGTCAGAAGGGACTAACCATAAAGCGACAGGGGCATCGGTAAAGGTATAATGTTGAGCAATTTCACCAATCACATGAGCGGCAAGTAGCGTTTTCCCGCCACCAGTAGGAAGCCGTAAACATACACAGGGTACTTCACCGAATGCAGTATCTTGATAGGGGAGTAGGGGTTCACCACGAACCTGGTACTGCTCCTGAAGGGGTTGTTCACGCCATACTTTATGCAAATCTGCGTGTGTGCTTAACTGGCTGAAAAATTGAGCCAAAGCTTCGAGCGCACGAGCCTGATAATGTTTGAGATTAAAACTCATTGTTCACTCCGTTAGCGCAAGATAATGTCATAAGGAATTTGTTTAAAAGTAACGTTGGCTTGTGCCAGACGTTCAGGACCTATCCGGCTAGTTTCGCCGTAGATTATCTTAGGACCATCATGAGGGAATGTTTCGAGTAACCATGTCAGCAATGCACGTGTTAATACATTTCCACCGTTCGGGCGACGATCGCCAAGTATGCCGTTATAAAGTAAGTAATAGGCTGTATCATTATGAGATCCAAGGTATGGTTTATCCATGGCCTGGAGAGCGCCAACACCCGTTTCGTGATGCCAAATATATGCAGCCAAAGGTGCAAATTTGATATCGGGCCGAATTTGGCCATTTGGTTGGAATACAGGTTCTGGGTTTAATGTATAAAAACTAAAACCGCCCCCACCTTGCCATTCCACGCTTTGGGATATTCCCCCCTGATCTCCTTCAACTACTTTTTGCAAACGTGGGAGACAGTGTGTTTTGGCATGATCTCCCATTTCAATACCGATGTAGTGGCGGTTCATTTTGTGAGCGACAGCTGCGGTGGTTCCAGAGCCTAAGAAAGAATCTAAAACTAAATCTCCAGTGTTGGAAGCAATATGCAAAATCCGTTGAATTAGGCGTTCTGGTTTTGGTGTTCCAAAACTAATATCGCCACCAAAAAGAATATTTGCTTCTTTCTTAGATTCATCAGTATGACCCACTTCGTCAGATGGCCACCATGTCCAAGGTGCAACACCAGGGACTTCAGATAAATAGCGAATTATATTTGGTTGAGAATCGCCATTTTTACCAAAATAAATACGCCCTTCAGCAAGATATTTTTTATAGGTAGCCTCTGCAATCCCCCAACACCTACCTGGAGGGGGAGTATGAATTTTACCTGATGGTGTAATTACATCATAAAATTGTTCCGCTGTTGCATGACCTGCTTGAGCCGTCATTGGAATAGGGCGCCAACGTCCACGAGGATCATTATTGGGGTTTCGATACACTTTAGCTTGGGCCTCTGTCATCGGAACAAGATTTCTTTGAGCCTTAAATATGGACGGATTTTTTGCATATACAAGAATGTAATCATGAACATCGCCGATAGCTTCTCTGTTTTCCCGAGAATAACGTTTTTGCCATACACAACTTGCAACAAAGCAATTTCTGCCAAAAATTTCATCCATCAGTACTTTTATGTAATGAGCTTCACGATCGTCTATCGTGATCCAAATACTCCCTTCTTTTGCCAGTAGATCACGAAGCAACACCAATCGAGGATACATCATCGATAGCCACTGACTATGTTCCAGCTTATCGTCATAGTGCTCAAAAGCGGATTGGGTATTGTATGGAGGGTCAATAAAAATGCACTTCACCTGACCCGCATAAAGAGGCATTAAGGCGCGTAGTGCCAGTAGATTATCCCCTTGTATGATCATATTGTCTTTCGACGGCGTACCGAATTCTGCTTCTTTTTGCAGCAAATGGTAAGGCACAGAAGTACTTACGGCTTTGGCTTGATTTTTATTGACCCAGTCCAGAAATGGCATAATGGTACCTTGTCCTTCGATTAAACTTGGGTGTTATGATACCTTAAAACCTGATTTTGTTCAGGTTGTTGTCTGCGGATATGTTTATAATTAGCTCACTATGTGGACTTAGGTTTGCTTGAGTGGGTTGTTAAGTAACGCAATGATTTATAACTATTAATTAAAGTTGGTAGATTCATCATGCAAGATAAAATGTGGATGATCCGTGGTGATGGCGGCAAACTTTACGACGATTTTCGTGATAAACAAGTTGTCGCGATCGGATGGTCACAGTTTGCACCGCACGTAAAACCAGGGCTATCCCGCTCTCAGTTGCTGGCCATGTATCAGGAGCTGGAACCCCAGATTAAATTAGGTTCAGCGCGCTCCGGTACCTCTCAGATCTGGCGATTTGTGAACGAAATCCAAAAAGGTGATTGGGTCATTACCTATTCGCCAGCCAATCGTACTTATCTTTTAGGCAAAGTGGTCTCAGATTTTGAGTACCACCAAGAGTGGCTTGACGATGGCATGGGTATTGCCCGACAAGTAAAATGGAATGAACAGGAGATTGAACGCGACAATTTGGGCACAGCCACGAAAAATACATTGGGTTCTACACTGACCGTTTTTCAGCTTCCTGATTATGCTGTCACTGAGCTGTTACAGGGGAAAAAAACAACAGTTGCTGTTGTGACACAACCTACAGAATCTCTTGATGAAGAAGAGGTCGTTTCCAATCCCCTGCGTGATATGGAAATGATTGCTTTCGAAGGTATCAAAGACCGGATTAACCGCCTTGACTGGGATGAGATGCAGAATCTGGTCGCAGGCGTATTGCGTAGCATGGGTTATAAAACTCAGGTTTCGACAGCTGGTGCAGATCGGGGTAAAGATATTATTGCTTCCCCGGATGGGTTTGGTTTTGAAAATCCCCGTATTATTGTTGAAGTGAAGCATCGCCGCGAGCAGATGGGAAGCCAGCAGATTCGAAGCTTTATTGGGGGCCGACATAAAGACGATCGCGGGCTGTATGTCAGCACTGGCGGTTTTAGCAAAGATGCACGCTATGAGGCTGATCGATCAACGATCCCATTAACTCTCTGGACACTTGACGATTTGGTTCGCGCTCTTGTAGAAAACTACGAGCAGATAGATATTGAGACCAAGCTGTTGGTTCCATTAAGAAGAACCTATTTGCCCGTCTGATGTTGTTGTTAAAAATTAATGGTTAGTTTTCGAAAAGTGAGATTAAAGTGGGATTGATGTTTACTTACCGAAAAAACGATAGTCACACTCATCAGGTGCGCTTATTATCTCCTCTGGGTGTCTACCCAAACAAAATCTTTGCTACGGAAAATTCTGCACTTTTTGTTAGCGAGGAGCTGTGTTTTTCGATCTCTCCTTTAGCTTCCGAAATTTCTTTTGAAGATGATGGTTATTATTCTGAGATGGAGTGGGCTTCTGCTAATGAGATAAAGCTATATTCCTCTGTTATGTTATGTGTGAATAGATTAGATAGTCATTCAGTCATTTATCCTTTTTCAACTTGCCATTATGTGAGTATTAATGGATGTGTGTCTAACCATTTGTTTGATATCGCAAAGGAGTTAATTAAAGCCATAAATGCATCTACAGGAATAAATGGTTGGCATCCATTCAATCATCAAAGTGATAGAGGTGTCCCGCTTCCGCCAGTGGCAAATAATGGTAAGAAATATGATCTCAGAGAGAAAGGGTTCGATGTTGAAATTCAGAAAAAAGTGATGGAGTCTCTTGATGAGAATAACTTTGTTTTGATAAGGGGCTTATCAACTTTACTGCGAAGTAGAATGCTAGCAGCTCATGCTTATTTTATGGAGGAGGCTATTTACTCTTTGTTTATATCGTTAGATGCTTCTTTTAATCTGATATTAGAAAAACTGAAAGAGGAGGGGGTATCTAACCCATCATCAAAAGATGCGGCTATATTCATCTCGGAAAAATTCAATTCCCCAGAAACTGAAAGGTTTTTCGGTGAATATTATGATGATAGGATAAAAACATTTCATCCTAAATCAAGGTTCGGAGCATATCCTCATGCCCCTTTGATGATAGATGATTATTATTTTCTTTCTGACGATCTTATCTCAATATATTTATATCTTTCATGTGGATGCTTATTATTAGAATGAGGATTATAGTTGCCCAATAAAATTGTTCAGTGATTGTTTTACTATCATTTCCCAATCATCCCCCCAGCCTTCCCCCCGCTATCCTGCGCCCTCTTAACTCCACCCGCCAGCGCCCCATTCACCGCCACGCCAACCCTCACTCCCGCCCACGTCATCGCACCCAGCCAGAATGTTGGAAGCACCAGAAACATTGACCCCATCACCAAGTTAATAATTACATCATCCTGCGTATTCTGGATCCCGGCCAGATTCCAGCTACTGTGGGTATCGCTGCTGTAGAGCACATCCAGCAGCCAGCTATCGAGCCACCGTGCCAGTTCACACCAGAAGGTGAGGAAGAACAGCGCGAACTGTACAAACGTCAGCGTCATTACCACCTTTACATCCCACGCCGAGCAGAGCGTGACCAGAGGAATACAGATCACCAGCGCCATTTGCAACAGCGCCTGCATCATGGGCAGCGCCTGGCGCACGCTGTCGAATGCCGGGAACGCCGCTATGCTACCGAGGATATTCCCAGCGCTGGATACCAGCCGGGTGGCGGCATTGGCGACGGTGCCATCGCATTGCCACCATAACCGGGATAAACACGTCCGTTTTGTGATACCTGCATATTGCGTTCACTGACCAGCGAGCGCAGTACGGCCTCTTCATATAGTGCCTGTGACGGCCGATCTTTTTAAACGCCGTCCAGATATCCGGGACCGGGAGTAGTAGTAGACGGGCTTTCAGCCCAACGGTGTCGTCGGCCCACCACTGTTTGCAGGTAGGGTAGCCGCCCGCGCCCGTATCGGCCAGCCCGGCATCGCGTGATGTGCTATACGGCCAGTTACTGTGTGGTGAAAGTGCATGGTCGGTATCGTAGTAACCAGCCGTGTTGAGAAAGTACGATGATCCCAGCCAGGCCGTATCGTCACTGGTTTCATCGTCCAGTTCTCCGGCTCGAAATTTCAGACGGGCGCGGGAAGGGGCATAACACTCCTCAACGAAATCCCGCAGTTCCTGTGCCAGCGCTGGATCCTTAATCCGGGTGTGCTGCACCTCAAAGCGGATCTGACGTAGATCGGGCTGGCAGGGCAGGGTGGCAACTGTTGCGCTGGTGATGCTTTTGCTGATCACATGAATAAAATACCACCAGACCGGGACGGCGGCGGTTTTACCGCCCAGCGAGTTAATAATTGGCTGATAGCCGGTATCGGCGGGCTGTGGCACCGACATGCCACACTGTTTTGAGCGAGTGGTGTCATATTTGATGGTATCGAGGTCGATGTTCAACATAGGCATGCAGGTGAACATAATGACCAGCAACGAGGTGTACATCAGGTGCTCGGTCCATATCAGGGACAGCGCGGCTTTGTCGCCTTCATCCGCCCCCTGACTTCTGGCCTGTAACCACAGCGCCAGCAGCTTAATCAGCAGCGGCAGGGCGAATAATCCGGTCGCGCTGATCGCATTCCACAGCCCGTTATTGACCACCCAGCCGAGCAGCGTCAGAAAGTATTCCAGATAGCTGTTGGTCGTCACCGGAACACCTCCGGCATGATTTCGTTGAGTACAATCAGTACGATAAATATCAGCGCGATACGGCGGATTGCCGGACGATGTGGCGGCAAGCGGTCATACAGATGCCAGCCCACACCACAAATCACACCGTACAGCATTATGCGCCTGGGCAGCAGGTCGCTGCGGTATTGTCAGCAGCCAGATAAAACATCATTGCCATGCAGACCAGCAGCAGGGAGCCGGACAGTATCAGCCGTTTCATTGCGTATCCCCGCCCGTGGATTTGCTGAGATCGTCCACCCGTTTATCGGTGTCGTCCTCTACGCCGACAGCCTGGCCTTTGGTCTTCGCTCGCGCAAAGCCAGTATTACTGAACTGAAGCGATTATGGCCCAGTGGGCTGAAAACAAACGTATGGAATAGTTTTCCGTGAAGCTGAGCTGGATGTGGCAATGTTGGATGGGCAAAAGAAGGCACTGGTAATGGAGCGTTTGCAACTGGCCCGCCATCACTTATCAGTGGATACGGCAGTTGAGCGGTTGCTGAAATGGGAAACGCCGCAGGAACGGAATAGTCAGGGATAGACTCAATGCTTCCAGAAACATATTTTATTCTTTTCTTCGAAGTAATATATAATCTGTTGTGAATGTCTCTCTGAGTAAATATCACTCCACATGAACCTCTCAACTGTTACAGGATAGGATGAAAAGAGAGTTTTAATATGTACTGAACTGGAGTAATGTTTTTGTGAAATGGACTGAGTCAGGATTCATTATAGGGTGTTTTGGCTTTGTCTAGTTGAATTGTCTTTCAATATTTAAAGTGAAATTAAATGAAATATAAACTGCAAGATTTTTTGTTTTAAATGTTGTTACTGGGACTCATGTATATACAGCATGAGTACATTGCTATAGGATTATTCTACGTCTATTCTTTGTGTCATGTTTATCCTGATAGAGAGAAATTCATTATCATTATTAAAAATTCATGAGTTATTAATTTTTACAGGGTTATTATTCTTTTTATATCTTACATTCTATCGCTTAAATATTTAAGCGTACATATGGGGATCGAAGAGGAGTACTTAAAATTTTCACCAACAATACTTGCGATCCCAATCTCATTGTTTATTGTTGTTGTATTGATTTTCCTTTTTTCAATGGCTTATAGTACACTGAAGATATTTGCAGGACAATTTTTGATGCTTGTACCGGGTGGTGTGGAAAAACTAAATAATACGTGCTTTATAAAGTGGGGGGATTTTTCTATTCATATTGTGACTGTGTTAATATTTCCCTATTTTTTAATGGCATATTCCATTGATTATGTTGAGCGAATGTCTTTGCTGGCTGATGCAGCATTTATTTCTGATTGTGGTGAAATATTAAATGGCAAAATGTATTTAAGGAAGAATAATGAAGAGTGCTATGTGTTTACTCTAAGTAAAGACTTTTTAACTGAGTCTCCTAATATCATTAAAAGCCACTCGGGCGAATAATCAGCCCGGCTCATAACAAGATGATTTTAAAAAATATGATATGAGCCGTGGTTTTTTTAGTTTATTCTTTCTTACTGTTCGTAACAACCTTAGCATTGATTATTGTTTTCTCCACTTTACAGGTAATGATGTAAGCACACAGCGCCAGCCCGCTCGAGATCTCACACGGTCCGCCAAACTGCTTCCACTTGATATGCGCGGCTTCAAGTCCAACAGAGGCGTTATCATGTCGCATGTTAAACCCGCAGATTGCACACTCATAGTTATAAGCTCGCAGCACCTGCTGGCGGAACAGCGGATCGCGAACCTTACGGATCTGTTGAATATCAAAACCCATCTCATCCGCGATCTCTTCCTGAATGCTTTCAGGAAAGTGCGCTTCAAGAATCTGCTGCGCCAGCGAGCCGATCAGATTTTTGTTCTTATTCAGCAGCGCAAAGTGTTCTTCATCAAACCCGCCTGCGACGTTATGTTCCACAAGTTCTTTAACAGGCGGTTGCTTACTGCCAGTGGTCGAACAGAACTCAGTATTCTTCAGATCCCAAAAACCGTCCCCTTTGAGCCGCCAGAAGGGCATATTTGGGTAATGCGCCTTCCTCTGTGGGCCAAAGCGTTCTAACAGGCTAAGCAGCTGCTCGTGGACCTCGGTTCCATAATCAAAAAGCCTCGCATGCCCCTGCTGATAGTTCGCCAGCACGTACAGAAGCAATAAAGGCTTATGCGGCGCACGCTGTTCGCCTTTGCGCCAGATAGTGATGTCGGCAATTGCCTGTTCGAGAGTTTTGCTGAAAGCCATCGCGTTACGGAAGAAGGTAAATAATTGCGATGATGCTCGCAAAATCCAGACCAATCAACCCGCAATCAACAAAAACATGACCTTACCGCACAGAACTCTATTTTCTGAATCCCCCTCGCAAATTCCAAATTTACCCCACGCCAAACCGCTGTATTTATATTCAGCTCTGTATAATGAGCACCAGAAATTACGCCGAACGGCAAAGGAAGTATCGAAGAATATTTAATGAGGAATTCGCGATATGAAGGTGCTGCAACACCCCCATACCGCTAACCACAACCAACTATAGAGGAGTTGAAAATGGCTGCGACGAATTTTAAGCCAGAGTTTACTGTTTGCAAAACAGAATCAGACGCTTTCACCGGCATGATTGAAAACCGCGAGCTGGTACGCAAAAACAGCGCCCGCCGCCTGCACGGCAACCAGACCAACACGGCACCCGTCCATCCCCGTGCGGAGACGCCGCAAGACAGTGCCGCCTGTTGCGAACTGTATGCGCGCATTGATATGAAATATCTTCTTTTGGGCGGCGAATGGTTAACCCGTGCGGGCTTTATCAACGGCATGCCCGTAAAAATCCGCGCCATGAAAGACTGCATCGTGATTACGCCACAGCATACAAGAGAATTATGGGGATGTCTGGAAGGTATGAGTGTGGTGAATATAAATAAACAGAAAATAGCACAGTGGTTAAAAACGTTTCCTGGGGCGTTGAATGATACCGGTGATATACCGGTCATTAAGCGTAACGCCTGAACATAGACCGCAGGGTGAAAATGAATTTCACCCTGCATCTCTTTAGCGCGTGACGATCAGATTCACGTCATAACCGCCCGTGTTATTGGCATATTCCGATGCCTTGTTGGTATCGTTAAAAATGAAGGCGATTTCACCTTCTGCTGGGGCTTTCCACGGCTTGCCGCCGGAACCGATTGAATGGATTTGATCGCCAATTTTAATCAACAGCGCGCCTGCAATGGCACCCGGCAGAACAAAGGTCGGGTCAGGTGCCTTAGCGGAAGGATGCTGGCTGTCGCCATCCGGTCCAAAGGTGCGCCCGCGGCTGTCATACTGGGCCTGACCCGCAGCAACCAGCAGAATACTATCGCCCTGGCGGACGGTGATCCCGGTCTTCACCCATTCACTGCTGGTTGCAGGAATGTGGCCTTTCCACTGAACGGGGTCTTGTGTTGCGAGCTCTTCATCACTCCCAAGATAAACATCCGCCTGGAATGAACCGGTATTATCACTGTGGGATGAATCGCTAATGAATAATCTCAGCTCGCCGCTTTCCGGTGCAGCCAGTTGATATACGCCGGTACCGATATCATAGTTTTTGCCAGATTCGCTAAAACGCGCCTTGAGGATGGCAATATCCTTTTTTTGTCCGCCTTTACCGATATTGCCGCCCGGATAAGCCCATGCGTGCTCTTCCTTACCATATTTGATCAGACCCGTAGCGATAATGGTGATCTTATCGCCTTTGTTGACCTTCAGACCGGTATTGATACCTTGTTCTTTTGTTGAATCAATGGCGCCAGACCATGCGCTTTTTGTAGACATGTTCTATCTCCCTTCGGATGTCAGTGTTTCGTATTTCAGCGGGGCTTAATTATTCCCGGCGTGATAATAGTTATCTGAAATCAACGGTACGAGACCGTGTGACGTAGACAGCGTAGAATTGGTTGTCATTGACGGCAAATATAAAAATCACGAATTGATGGGTGTTATTTTGCTAAAAACAGGTCATGCCTGGGTTTGAGTATTTGCCTTTTAAGATAAATCTGAGTTAATTTGCTTTGGCAAAAAACGGTTCTGAATGAAAAGAGAGGGTTATATAAAGTAATTTAATTCCCCTGAGAAAATACAGGTGTTTTCTCAGGGGGAATTATTGTGCAGGTGCGCTACTGAATATTGACGGATTTGCCATCCACCCAGACGCGGCTGATATTATTGCGTCTGGCGTTATAGATAATTTTCTGCAACCTGTCTTCCGGCGCGTCTTCAGCCGTATCGATATAAATATCGCTTCCGGCGGCCCGGGTATCGATCACAATGGCATCGAACTGGTAGCCGACCGCCAGCTTGCCCACACGCAGGTCAAGCACCTCTCCTGCGCCGCCGGTCGCCAGCCAGAACGCTTCCCGGAAGCTGATTGCCGAGCCGGGTCTGCCGCGCTGTTCCGCGGCGATACGGGCATCGACGCCATCATTCAGGGCTTTACTGGCGGTCATGGCGTGGCGGCAGGCATCAAATACCGAAGGGCTATGCCCGCCCGCAATATCGGTCCCTAAGCCGACGTTAAGCCCGCGGTCCAGCATAGCGCGCAGGGGGAAGACCGCATTGGCAAAGTAGAAGTTGGACAGAGGACAGTGCGCGACGCCAGCCTGAGTTTGCTTGATCAGGTTGGCATCGTCATCTTCGATGTGGTTTGAATGCGCGAGTACGGTCTTTCTGGTCAGCAGGCCAAAATCCCGCAGCGCCGTGGTATCCGTTTTACCCAAACGCTGCTTAACGTAAGCATGTTCCCAGTCGCTTTCCGAGCAGTGGGTCTGCACGTGGCAGCCTGTTTCAGTGGCAAGCTTGCCCAGGCCTTCCAGAAGCGCATCCGTACAGGACGGAATAAACCGTGGGGTGATAACCGGCAGCACGCGTTTTGCCGTATTGCCGGGGAGCTGTGCAACCGCGTGAATAAATGCGCGGGTCCCGGCGATGGCTGTCTCCGCGCTTTCATCCCGGTAGTAGTCAGGGCACTGGGAGGGGTCATCCATCGCCACCCGGCCAACCAGCGCCCGCTGACCCTGCGCCAGACAAATACGGGCCAGCTCCATGCTGCTTTCGGTGTGTAGAGTGGCGAAGTAGACGGCGGTGGTGGTGCCGTTCGCCAACAGCGCATTGACCAGTTCCGTGTAGTTGCGGCGGGCAAAGGCGATGTCGGCGTATTTTGCCTCCAGCGGAAACGTATAGTCATTCAGCCACTCTGCAAGCGGCTTATCCAGAGCCTTGCCCATCTGCGGCCACTGAGGGGCATGAACATGGAGATCGATCAGGCCCGGCAGCAGGTACTGGTCTGAAGAGAGTTCGGTCAGCTTGCCTGCCTTGCGGGCCGCGTCTCGCACGGGCCTGAACGCGCCATCGTCACCCTGTATAATATCGACAATGGTGCCGCTGCCGTCGATACAGAACAGCGTGTCGCTAAAGTGGGTTACACGGTCTTTTGATTCCGCCGTGTAGCCCTGAGCGCTGACAACCTGCTGCCAGGGGAATGCGTGTAGGGTGTTCATATCATCGTCCTTATTCATCATCACGCTGAAAGGGAAATTGCCCCAGAGTCAGGCATTATTATTCGCTCAAAAAGCCTGGCATAAAACCAAAATACATCAACTTATTGATGGGTTAATAAGGTGGCATTTATTGCGATATTTGCGGGGATAATAAAGGGGGGCTGTAATGATAAGCGGAAGTTGCTGGAGCTTATTTGGCAAAGTAGTTAAATAACCGACGTGTTATCCACTCTTTGAACCTCTTTTTTCTTGCGCTCTTTTTCTTATACTTTTTATTGTGGTGAATCTCCCTGTGCGGTGGGGCATAATTTATGGGTTAACGTCATTATGCGGGCTTTGCTCACCGGGAGGCACCCGGCACCACACTCGTTAATTCTGAGGCGCCAGGATAAAATTATTCTACATCGCTTCGATTTATATCATTCCTTAATCGTGTTGCACTCGTTCTTTCACCGCGTTAACCAGCACAGCGTGAAGTTCGCCAACGGTTAAATCGCGTATCACAGGTTCGGGTATGCCACGTACCCAGCGTATAAACCGACAGATACCAAAGAAATCTATGCCTTCACCCGTAAACAGATACTCGTTCTCAGCAAGAGAGAACGTTTTCATATAGCCATCTTCTTCCGTGGCTAGCTGAACGCCAAAAGCTTCTTCGCAGTCTTCCAGTAGGTCTTCGCCATCCATACCGCAAATATGCAAATCGGCCTCAATCCAGGTGTTACTATCAATAGGTTTACGATGTATCCCAGAGGATTCACGTACGACCTCAATAACTTGTGCGAGAGTAGGTTCCATTTACAAAATATTCCGTATTCGTTAGTTTCAATTGGCTTTCCGGAACTTAACAGTCACCCGCTATTCGATAAGGTGTGAAGTAGAGTACTGGTCCAGAAAGCGTGATTATCTTTGCTATGGTTTGAAACCGGGTTTACCATTTTCCCGACGCCACTCCTTTACTTCCTGGACAACGCCTTCGGGACTGTCTTCTCTATCTTCTCGTGGATAGTAAATAAGATCGGAACCATCAGGGTGCTCAGTCAATCGTTTGAACTCGAGGATATTCTTTATATCTTCAGCTTCGTTGGTGGCAGTGACATCAAACAATTTTCTTACAAAATTTAGGAACTCGTATTCTGTATAATCACTTATCGTTTTCAATTTATGCCCCCTCGATGAATTTCAATATGACGTTTAGGGGTCACTATCCCCATATTATCAATGTCATATACTTCACCACCCTCAACTATAGGTTTTATGTGGTGAATCTCATATTTCACTTTACCGCCTACCTGCTCATTTTCTCGTGGTGACGGTGCTTTCCCTACCTTGATGTTACCAATATTCCCTCGGTTGAATTGTTCAAGCAATCCCGGATCCCTCGATACCTCCAGCCAGAATGCCTTACGAAACTGGTCAAAGTCCGTAAATGTCTGCCCACGTAATCGATCCGCTATCTGGCTTGGAATAGGAGACCCATTCCCCGTATTCGCATCAGATAACCAAATGCCGCTAATCTTCTGTCCCTTGCCTGTGACCTGTCCGGGATTGTGGCGGATAAAGACATAAATCGGCGGCACCCCGCCCACCGGCAAAATCAGAATATAATCCGCAAACGTCTTCTCTTCCGGTGTCGGGCTGGTCGTCACACCAATCCCTGTATCCTCCGGCAGCGGATCAACCACAACCGGGTTCGGTATCCGTACCGGGTTCTGATTGCCCGTATCCCACGGCTTACTGTCTCCGGTGCGGTCCGGTGTCCAGATGAGGGTGATACCGGGGTCTTCTTCGGTAGTAAAGGTGTACGCCTGGCGTCGGCTATCCCGCTCCATCCTGCGAACGCGCACGCTGTCCTTGCCCGGCGGCGTATGCCAGCCTCGCGGTGTCGGGTTACCGCTGGCATCGTTCTCCCAGGTGAAGCGAACGCGGGTAGGGGCTTCCCGCATCTGTTCGGCGCGCATCCTGTCGATAAAATCCTGCTCTCCGTCGTTCAGCTTGCCGGGATACATCCCTATCAGCAGCCCTGCGACAGGTGCACCAAGGCCTCCCGTGACTATCTCGCCAAGTGCAGCGCCGCGCACGGCCCATGTGCCGGAAATGACAGTACGCCCGCTAACCAGTGCGAGTTCGCTGGCATCGGCTATCGCGTTCCGCGCGGTCCAGGCTCTTTCTTCGGCTGCAACGGCAGCCTGATAGTCCATCTCCTCGTGATGCCCATTCCACCAGAGATAAAGCGCGCTGCGTTGCTTTTGTTTTGGGAGCGCCTTACGCTTTGCCGCCTGGGCGTGTTGCGGGGCATTGTTGGGCATGGCCTGGTAAAATGCCATCTCGGCGAAGTTGGTGTGCGGCTCACTTCCAGTGCCTGCATCGTTACAGCCTTCACCGCGCAGGCAGGATTTCGCAAAGACCCGGTTGCGATCGCGTTCTTCTGCTTGTCGCTGCGCTTCGGCCTCTTGCTCTTTTCGGCGTGCTGCGAGCATGGCCTGATGCTTTTCCTGTGCGATCTGTTCAGGAGAGGGACCGGATCCGAGCCACTCTCCCGATGGGGCGATCACGCGGTTGGTTCCGTGCGGGCAGCCACAAATGACGACAGAACCATCGACGGCTGAGGTTTGTCCCATCCAGTTAACGCGAGGTTCGCCGTCTGCAACAACGCCCTGCTTGCCACATTTAGGGCATGCCGTGGTTTTATCGCCAACGCGGATAACGCCGCGACCGTGCTCGGTGCAGTTGGGCAGGGTGGTGCAGCATATTGCGCCGGTGGTCGTTCTGTCGCCGTGCAGCGCCTGACCGCGGCCATAGTTCGTGGAACGGTAGCCCATGGCCTATTCTCCGGGCCAGGTTAAGAAGTCCTCATGAGGTGAAATACCTTCGCGGGTGACCAGATAAGTACTGCCGAGCGGTGTGCTGATAATCTCGTCATCGTTATCAAGCAGGCTACCTACCAGGGCAACGCCGTGTCCTTTCCAGGTAAACGCGGTTCCTGATGAGGTCATAATCGTGGCGAGCGTTCCATCCGGATAGGCCACACAGTCTCCTTCGACAATCACGCTGGTGTAACTCCCATCGTCCATGAGCATTGTGGCTTCACGTTCGACGGGAAGAACAACGCCGCCCAGTCGGGTCTGGCTGCCAGCCGTGGCAATCCGCCAGATGGCGGTGACGGGATGTTGTCGATGAAAGGCTTCCTGTTCGGCAATGATGGCGCGCGCGTCCTCAGGCATGGAGGCCAGTTCTTCATCGGAAAAAGGCGAACGATCTATTTCCGCTTTTAACTCAGCGGTGAATTCATTGGTATAAAGCTGCATGACAATTCCTTGTAGGGGCAGAAGAGTAAATGCAGCAATGCTAGGTTTTAGACTGTATGGCGAATATACATAAAGTGGTTAATAAACCGGGCTAAAATCCGAAATAAATATCCAGATTGATATTGGTCATCTTTTAAAGAAGGGATAGTAATGGTTCCTGTTAATTATAACTGTAATATTCGCTGAATTGCCGATAAATAATATTATGCAGCGCATGTATTATTTGAATACATACGCTGCATGACGTTATTTTAAAACACCGGCACCCCCAGCCCAACCTTCACCTCCCTCAACGACTCCTGCGTCACCCCCTGCGCCCGTTCCGTCCCGCGCTTCAGCATCGCCATCAGCTCCCCCTTGTCCCGCATATACATCGCCCTCAGCTCCCGCATCGGCGCAATCAGCTCCTGCAGGCACGCCTCCAGTTCGTTCTTGCAAACCCGGTCACCCAGCCCGCCCGCCTGGTAATGCGCCTTCATCGCCGCCACCTTGTCCTTGTCCGGATGAAACGCGTCGAGGTACGTAAACACCACGTTCCCCTCAATCTGCCCCGGGTCGCTCACCTTCAGGTGGTTCGGGTCGGTGTACATGGCGCTCACCGCGCGATGAATGGTCTCTTCGCTGGCCGAAAGGTGCAGCGTGTTGCCCAGTGATTTCGACATCTTGGCGCTGCCGTCGATGCCGGGCAGGCGGCTGGTGTCGCTCAGCATCGCCTTGCAGTGGCGCAGCACCGGAGCAGGCAGCAGGCTGTTCATCTTGTGCACAATCTCGTTGGTCTGCTCAATCATCGGCAGTTGGTCGTCGCCGACGGGCACGCACTCGGCCTTAAACGCGGTGATGTCCGCCGCCTGGCTGATGGGGTAGGCCATAAACCCGACCGGCAGCGAGCGAGCAAAGCCCTTCTGCGCAATCTCGTTTTTCACCGTCGGGTTACGCTCCACGCGGGCGACGGTGACGATGTTCATATACAGCATCGTCAGCTCGGCGAGGGCGGGCAGGGCGGACTGCAGGCAGATGGTGGTCAGGTTCGGGTCGATGCCGGCGGCGAAGTAGTCGGCCAGCACTTCGGGGATGTTGTCGCGAATTTTCTGCGGGTTGCTGCCGTTGTCGGTCAGCCCCTGCAGGTCGGCAATCAGCACAAACTGGTTGTGGGTGTGCTGGAGCGCCACGCGCTGGCGCAGCGATCCGACGAAGTGGCCGAGGTGCAGCGGGCCGGTTGGGCGATCGCCGGTGAGGATGGTTTGCGTGTTCATAAAGACTCCTTAACGTTGTAATGCCGAAAGGGGTCTTAGAAAAGTGAAAGCCGCCTTTCGGCGGCTATCTGAAAATGGGGAAAACAACTCCGTGCCGCCTTTAAGAAGGCAGCCACCAGCGGTTTACGGTGAGCACGGCGTGGTTTATGTTCATGCTTTTACCGTATCACGTCCGGCGCGAAAAACAAAAGGGCACGTCATGCTGCAATCTCTCAACCATCTGACCCTCGCGGTCAGCGACCTTCAAAAAAGCGTCACCTTCTGGCACGAACTGCTGGGGCTGACGCTGCACGCCCGCTGGAATACCGGGGCCTATCTCTCCTGTGGCGATCTGTGGGTCTGCCTGTCGTACGACGAGGCGCGCCAGTACGTGCCGCCGCAGGAGAGCGACTACACCCACTACGCGTTTACCGTGGCGGAAGAGGATTTTGAACCGTTCTCGCAAAGGCTTAAGCAGGCGGGTGTCACCATCTGGAAGCAGAATAAAAGCGAGGGGGCGTCGTTTTACTTTCTCGACCCGGACGGGCACAAGCTGGAGCTGCACGTGGGCAGCCTCGCCGCGCGGCTGGCGGCGTGTCGCGAGAAGCCCTATGCGGGCATGGTGTTTACCTCAGACGAGGCTTGAGGCGCGCACCTTCAGCCTGCCCGCCAGCGTCACGTGCGTGGCGGCATCTTCCTGATTGCACAGGTACTCCACCGCCAGCCGTCCCAGCTCGCTGTAGGGCAGCTGGATACTGGTCAGCGGCGGGGTGAGCTGTTCGGAAATTTTCTGGTCGTCGTAGCCCGCCAGCAGCATGTCCTGCGGAACGCGCACGCCGTTCACCGCCAGCGCCTGATAGCAGCCAATCGCCAGCCAGTCGCTGGCGCAGAAGATGGCGTCCGGGCGCTCGGCCAGTTCCAGCAGAGAGGTCGTCGCGGTAAAGGACTCGCTGAACTGCCAGTTGGTCTGGCGCACCAGGCCGTCGTTGCACGCTAATCCGGCCTGCTGTAATGCCGCCTGGTAGCCCGCCAGGCGCTGGCGGGAGGCTTCCATCCAGCTCTCGCCGGTAATGTGGGCGATGCGCGTGGCTCCGCAGGCGATGAGGTGTTTAGTCACCTGGAAGGCGTTGGCGTAGTCGTCCGGGATAAACGACGGCAGCAGCGGCGAGCCGGGGTCGCGCTGGTTGAGCAGCACCAGCGGGATGCGGGTGCAGTCCTGGAAGGCCGTCATGTCGACCAGCGTGGTGACCGGAGACGCGAGAATAATCCCGATGCAGTTGCGCTTCTCCAGCTGGCGGATGATGTTCAGCGCCAGCTCGATGTCGTCGCCGTAATCGTAGACGGTGAGCAAGGTTTCGTTGCGCCACGCCGCTTCCCGCGCCTGGCTGATGGCGTCGATAAACGGGTCGAAGCTCTGCATGGAGCTCACCAGCAGGGCGATCTCTTCCTGGTTGCGCGGGGCGTGAACGGCGGGGAGGCGGTCGTAGCCGAGCTCGGTGGCGACGCCAATCACCCGCTGTCGGGTGTCGTCGCTGAGCTTGATGTTGCGGGACTGGTTAAGCACCAGCGATACCGTCGCCTGCGACACGCCCGCCGCCCGCGCAATATCGTTCATCGTCACTTTCGTTTTTCGCTTCATCCGTCCTCTCCCTTTCGCGACTTCGCATCATACCCTAACCGCATGCTTTAGAGCCGTCGATCACGTTTCTCATTCATCGAAGCGTGAACTTTGTGAGGGGCATCGCTTTTCTAAACGCCGTGATTTGCGCATTTATCCCGCAACTAATATTTATTAGCTAAATATTATCAGTAAGAGGACGCGTAATGAAAGAGCAGTGGAGCAGGGAGCAGGCACAGGCGTGGTATGAGCAAAAAGGCTGGCTGTGCGGGTTTAACTATCTGCCGTCGACGGCGGTGAACTGGACCGATATCTGGCAGGAAGAGACCTTCGATGCCGAGACGATTGACCGCGAGCTGGGCTGGGCGGCGGAGGCAGGCTACAACACCCTGCGCATCAACCTGCCGTTTATCGTCTGGGAGCATGACCGCGACGGGCTGATGGCGCGCATCGACCGCTTTTTGACGATTGCCGACGGTCGCGGCTTCAGCACCATGCTGACCCTGATGGACGACTGCGGCTTCTCCGGCGACGAGCCGTACCTCGGCCCGCAAAAGCCGCCGGTGCCGGGCAAGCACAACAGCCAGGCGGCGGCGAGCCCGGGGCGCGACAAGGTGTGCGATCCCGACTGCTGGCCGCAGATTGAGCGCTATATCCGCGACGTTGTCCGCCAGTTCCGCGACGATAGGCGCGTGCTGCTGTGGGATCTCTACAACGAGCCGGGCAACCGCGGCATTTTCGCGACCGGCACGCAGGAGGTGCAGTACGACGCGAAGCTGGAGACCTGCGCCCATAAGCTTATGAAGCTCGCGTTCCAGTGGGTGCGTGAAGAAGATCCGACCCAGCCGCTCACCGTCTGCGCGTGGCGTCTGCCGCTGGAAGAGGAGGGCGAGACGTTCTTCCAGCATCCGCTGGACCAGACCGCGCTGGCGCTCTCGGACGTGGTGAGCTTCCACGCCTACACCCACACCGGGCGCATGACGGCGATTATCCAGCAGCTGCAACAGCTCGGTCGCCCGCTGTTCTGCACCGAATGGCTGGCGCGCCACGTGGGCAGCACCATCGAAGAGCAGCTTCCGCTGATGTACATGGCGAAGGTCGCGCCGTACCAGTGGGGGCTGGTGCGCGGCAAAACCCAGACGTGGCTGCCGTGGCCGGTGGTGATGAAGGAGTCCACGGACTACTGCCGCCTCTGGTTCCACGACGTGTTCGAGGAGAACGGCATTCCGTTCTCGCGCCGTGAAATCGCCCTGATGCAGCAGCTGCGCAAGATCGCCCCGAAGGCACAAGGCTAATAATATCGACCCGGCGGCCGACCGCCGGGCAACCAGGCAGGCATATATCAATGGCAACGACAATGAAAATACCGTCTCGCGAGCTGTGGTCCTATTTTGGTTATGGATTAGGTCAGTGTTTTAGCTTTGGTTTAGTGGGTTCGTTTATTAACTATTTTTACACCGACGTGCTGGGGATCTCTGCGCTGGCGGCGAGCACCATCTTCCTGATTGCCCGCGCGTGGGACGCGGTTCACGATCCGCTGTTTGCCAGCATTATGGATACCATTAACAGCCGGTTCGGCAAGTTTCGCCACTTTTTGCTGATCGCGCCGCTGCTGATCACCGGCGTCACGCTGCTGTCGTTCTATAAAATCGAAGCGGACATGACCACCAAAATCCTCTACGCCGGGGTGACGTATATCCTCTGGGGGACGCTGTACGCCATCTCCGATATCCCGTTCTGGTCGATGTCGTCGGTGATGACCAACGACTCCGCCCAGCGCACCCGCGCGGTGACGGCGGCGATGCTCGGGGTGAACGCCGGGATTGCCTGCGCCAACATCTTCTTCCCGAAGCTGGCGGCCTACTTCGCCCAGTACAGCAATGACAAAGGCTACTTTATGGCGGCGCTGGTGATGATGCTGGTGGGCCTGCCGCTGATGCTCAACGGCTTTATGCAGATCAAAGAGCGCGTGCCGCCGAGCCCGGAGAAGGTGACCATCCGCGACACCTTCCACAACCTGCGCCAGAACAAGCCGCTGTTTATCGTCCTGCTGTCGTTCTTCTTCTGCGTGTTCCACAACGTGGCGGGCGGGCTGTATATCTACTTCTTTATCAACAACCTGGGCGACGGTAGCCTGCAAATGGCGATTGGTGTGATGGGAATTGTGGCGGCGGTGCTGTGCCTGGTCGCGCCGATGCTGACGCGCCGAATGCAGAAGCGGAAGCTGTTTATGATCCTCTGCGGGCTGGACGTGGCGGTGCGCGTGGTGATGTGGTTTGTCGGGTATCAGCAGGTGACGATGCTGTTTATTCTGCTCGGCCTGAGCACGCTGTTCGTGATGATGACTAACATCCTCACCTCGTCGATGATTGCCGACACCATCGAGTACGCGGAGTACCACACGAACAAGCGCTGCGCGGCGATCACCTTCTCCGGGCAGACCTTTACCGGCAAGATGTCGGTGGCTGTGGGCGGCGGGTTAATCGGCGTGTTCCTGACGATGATCGGCTACGTGCCGCAGGCGCAAATCCAGAGTGAAGGCGTGCTGTCGGGGCTGTTCTTCGGGATTTGCCTGCTGCCGGCGATTGGGTCGCTGATCCGCATCGTGTTTATGTCGCGCTTTACCTTCACCGAGGAGAAGCACGCGGAGATTTGTCGGCTGCTGGCGGAGCGCAACGCGTCTGCGAAAGTGCCGGATGGCGGCTGTGCCTTACCCGGCCTACAGGACCAGCCCTTGTAGGCCTGATAAGCGAAGCGCCATCAGGCTTCGCATTTAAAGAGTTACAGCGACTTCACAAACGCCAGCAGATCTTCGTTGAGCTGGTCCTGGTGGGTCAGCGCGAAGCCGTGCGGCGCGTTGTCGTACACCTTCAGCGTGGCGTTTTTGATCATCTCCGCCGCCAGCTTGCCGGTGCTTTCAAACGGCACGATCTGGTCGTTGCTGCCGTGGATCACCAGCGTCGGCACGTCGATTTTCGCCATATCCGGGCGGAAGTCGGTTTCGCCGAACGCGGTCACGCAGTCGATGGTGCCCTTCAAAGACGCCAGCAGGGCGATGTTCAGCGTCTGGGTCAGGGCACCGGCAGAGACGGTCTGCCCGGCGTTGATGCCGTAGAACGGAGTGGCGAAGTCGCTGATGAACTGGGCGCGATCTTTACGCAGCCCGTCGCGAATGCCGTCGAACACGCTCTGATCCACACCCTGCGGGAAGGAGTCGGATTTGCCGAAGATCGGCGTGACCGCGCCCAGCAGCGCCAGACCGGCGACGCGCGCGCTGCCATAGTTGTTGATATAGCGGGTCACGTCGCCGCCGCCCATGGAGAAGCCCACCAGCGTCACGTCCTGCAGGTCCAGGGTGGTAATCAGGTCGTTAATGTCGGACGCAAAGGTGTCGTAGTCGTAACCATTCCACGGCTGATCCGAGCGGCCAAAGCCGCGACGGTCGAAGGCGATGGCGCGGAAGCCGCGCTCGGCCAGATAGTTCAGCTGGCTGTCCCACATGTCGCCGTCCAGCGGCCAGCCGTGGCTGAAGAGAACCGGTTTGCCCGCGCCGCAATCTTTGTAGTAAATCTGCGTGCCGTCTTTTGCCTTAAACGTTGCCATAGTGTGTTCCTGTGCAGGTGATGATTATGGTTATACCGGCGCGACCAGGTAGCGAATTGCCGGTGATGTTGTGCCCTGATGAAAAGCCAGAACGCGGCTCTGCAGCAGGAGGTCATTCATGGTGTGGCGCTCCTGCTGGCGCAGATGCTCAATCCACGAGCCCATCAGGAAGGTCTCGATAAACAGACCGGGGCGCTCAATATCTTCGTATACCGCCCAGCTCATCGCCCCGGCGCGGCGGCGCACCCGGCGCAGCTCGTGGACCGCCTCCAGGAAGGCCTTCGCGTTCTGCGGGTCGATGATGTACTCGTGCGACACCAGCACCGGGCCGCGCTCGTTCGGCAGGTCAATCTCCACGCCGTCCAGCGGCTGACCGCTCAGGTCGAGGTTCAGGTCCGGATCTTTCCCCAGCTTCCAGCGGAACACGGTGGCGCTTGCCAGCACCATCCCCAGCGTGGCGACCACCAGCGAGGTCGGGGTGCCGAACTGCGACGCGATCTGCCCCCAGATGGCGCTGCCCGTGGTCATCGAGCCAAAGAATACCGTCAGGTAGACCGCCAGCGCGCGGGCCTTCACCCAGCGGGCGGCGCTGCGCTGCGCGCCGAGGTTGAGGGTGGAGAGCACCGCAATCCACGCGAAGCCGGTGAAGAACTCAAACAGATTCAGTAGCCAGACGTGACGCACAAACGCCAGAGCCAGCATGGTGAGGGCAAAGGTCAGGCTGGCGGCCACCATCAGGCGGTCGGCGTTCAGCCGTTGGCGCAGGCGCGGCAGCAGGATGGCCCCGGCAATTGCCCCCAGGCCAATGCAGGCCAGCATCACGCCGTAGCCCGCCGGGCCTAAGCCCAGCTCGCGGCGCGCTACCAGCGGCAGCAGGGCCCAGCCCGCGCTGCCGAAAACGAAGAAGGCCACGGTGCGCACCAGCACGTTGCGCAGCACCGGCGCGGCGTGCACGTAGCGAATCCCGGAGCGCACCGCCGAGAAGAAGTGCTCCGGCGGTAGACGCTGTATGGACGGGGCCGGACGCCAGCGCCACAGCACCCACGCCACGCCGACCACGGACAGCGCGTTCAGGGCAAACACCATCCACGGCCCGGCGAGCGAGAGCAGAAAACCGCCCAGCGCGGGGCCAATCGCCCGGCTGATGTTCACCCCGAGCGAGTTGAGCGCCACGGCGGCGCCCAGCTCGGGCTTGCTCACCAGATCGGGCACCACGGCCTGGAACGGCGGCGAGCTCATCGCCGCGCCCACGCTCAGCAGAAACGTCGCCACCAGCAGAACGGTGGGGGTTACGTGTCCGGTGAAGGAGAGCACCGTCAGCCCGGCGGCGGCGATGAACACCCACAGCTGGGAGAAGAGCAGGTATTTACGTCGGTCGACGATGTCCGCCATCACCCCGGACGGCAGGGCGAAGAGGAACATCGGCAGGCTGCTGGCCGCCTGCACCAGCGCGATATCCAGCGGATCGGCGCTCAGGGTCAGCATGCTCCAGTTGATGCCGACGTCGCTCATCCATGAGCCGACGTTAGAGACCACCGTGGCGATCCACAGCATGCGGAACACCGGCTGGCTCAGCGGCTGCCAGGGCGAAACCGTTGGTGCGGGCGTCGTCTCGACGTGGGCGTCGCGAACGTCGTTAACCTGGGTCATGCGAACCTCTCCGTTGCCTTACGCTGCAGCCGCCACTGGCCCGGCCCGGTGAGGGCAAGGGTGGTGAAGATAATCAGCAGCAGCCAGCCAAACTGCCCTTCGGCAATCGACCAGTTCGGGTGGACCGCCAGCATCGCCACCAGCAGCACGGCGATAATCGGCAGGCACGCCAGGCGGGTGTAAACCCCCGCAATGATAAACAGCGGGCAGATCACCTCGGCGACAATTGCCGGTATCAGGCTGGCGTAAGGCCCGAGGCCGAACGGATCTTCAATGCGCGTCAGCTCTTCGCTGAAGTGCAGCACCTTCGGCAAGCCGTGCACGTAGAGCAGCAACAGGCTGCCGGTCAGGCGCAGGAAAAACAGCCCCAGGTCGACCCGGGGCGGAGCAAAGGTGTTTTTCATCAGAATGCAAAGCAGCTGCAGCCCAGCGCCCCCCAGAAAGCGTTATCGTCGGACACCGGCATCTCCGACGTGCGGGCGAAATCATGCTGGTGGCTGTGAACCCCGCACGGGCCGCTGCAGTGGTGGATAGGGCTCATGCCGACGCGTGCGGCCTGCGGCGGTGCGCTGCGGTAGTGGCCCGGCACCTTGACCACCGGTGACCACTCGGGCAGGACCGGAATGGCCGGCGGGGAAAGCGGGCCAAAGCTGCCTGCGGCGTAGACGATATCGCCGTTCACCACCGTCAGGACGGACTCGATGCCCTTGATCTCCTCTTCCGGCACGCGGAAGTAGTCTTTGCTCAGCACCGCCAGGTCGGCAAGCTGGCCGACCTTGATCTGCCCCTTCTGGTTCTGCTCGCTGGAGAACCACGCGCTGCCCTGGGTCCAGAGCATCAGGGCGGTATCGCGATCCAGACGGGCGCTGTGATCGTACATCTGCATCCCGCCGACGGTACGGCCGGAGACCAGCCAGTAGAGCGCGGTCCACGGGTTGTAGCTCGCCACGCGGGTGGCGTCCGTCCCTAAGCCCACCGGCACGCCGGTCTCGAGCATTTTCGCCACCGGCGGCGTATGGCGGGTGGCTTCGATGCCGTAACGCTCGGCGAAGTATTCGCCCTGGAAGGCCATGCGGTGCTGGACGGCAATGCCGCCGCCCAGTTCTTTGATGCGGTCGATGTTGGCCTGGGTAACGGTTTCCGCATGGTCGAAGAACCAGTGCAGGCCGTTGAACGGAATGTCGCGGTTCACCTTCTCGAAGACATCCAGCATGCGGCTGATGGATTCGTTATAGGTGGCGTGCAGGCGGAACGGCCAGCGGTGCTCCACCAGATGGCGCACCACGCGCTCCAGCTCGTCCTCCATGCCCGGCGCGAGGTCCGGGCGCGGCTCGAGGAAGTCTTCAAAATCGGCGGCGGAGAAGACCAGCATCTCGCCCGCGCCGTTGTGGCGGAAGAAGTCGCTGCCCTGGCCCGGCGTGAGCATGTCGGTCCATTTTTCAAAGTCTTCCAGCTCGTGGCCCGGGCGCTGGGTAAACAGGTTATAGGCGATGCGGATGGTCATCTGCTTTTTCTCATGCAGCTCGGCAATCACCTCGTAATCTTCCGGGTAGTTCTGGAAGCCGCCGCCCGCGTCGATGGCGCTGGTCAGCCCCAGGCGGTTCAGCTCGCGCATGAACTGGCGGGTAGAGTTGACCTGCTGCTCCAGCGGCAGCTTCGGCCCTTTGGCCAGCGTGGAGTACAAAATCATGGCGTTAGGGCGGGCAATCAGCATCCCGGTCGGGTTGCCGTTGGCGTCGCGCTGGATCTCCCCGCCCGGCGGGTTTGGCGTGTCCTTGGTGTAGCCGACCACCTTCAGCGCGGCGCGGTTGAGCAGGGCGCGGTCGTACAGGTGCAGGATAAAGACCGGGGTGTCCGGCGCGGCGTCGTTGATTTCGTCGAGGGTCGGCATGCGGCGCTCGGCAAACTGGAACTCGGTCCAGCCGCCCACCACGCGCACCCACTGAGGCGACGGCGTGCGCAGTGCCTGCTCTTTCAGCATCCGCAGGGCGTCGGCCAGGGACGGCACGCCTTCCCAGCGCAGCTCGAGGTTGTAGTTCAGCCCGCCGCGGATCAGGTGCAGGTGCGAGTCGTTCAGGCCGGGGATGGCGGTGTGGCCTTTTAAGTCGACCACTTTAGTGCCGTCGCAGTGGTGTTGCATCACCTCGGCGACGGTACCCACTTCCAGAAATTTTCCGTCGCGCACGGCAACGGCTTCCGCGACGGGGTTTTCGCGATCGACGGTGTGAAACTGGCCGTTAACCAGAATGAGATCGGCTTTACCGAGGGTAACCATAACTGCTCCTGACTGAGAGGGGAATGGTCAGGATTATGGGAACCGGTTTCGGCAAAGATCCAGTTATACAATAGGATAGGTATACCAAAGTATAACTATACCTAAGGTTAACTATACGAAGAGATAATTACGCGCAGGGACGGAAAACCGCAGGATGAAGGTGATTTTATCGTCGCGGCGCTCGCGGCGATTTCACCCTTAACCACTGGAAAATGCTATGACCTCTTCAAAGCTCGAAGTGTTAACCCCTGCGAACTGTCAGATTATTTTCATCGACCACCAGCCACAGATGGCGTTTGGCGTGCAGTCGATTGACCGCCAGGTGCTGAAAAACAACACCGTGGCACTGGCGAAAGCGGCCAAAGTGTTCAACATCCCGACCATCATCACCACCGTAGAGACCGAAAGCTTCTCCGGTAACACCTACCCGGAGCTGCTGGACGTGTTCCCGGGCCAGGACATTCTGGAGCGTACCTCCATGAACTCCTGGGACGACCAGAAAGTGCGCGACGCGCTGAAGGCCAACGGCAAGAAGAAGGTGGTGGTTGCCGGCCTGTGGACCGAAGTGTGCAACAACAGCTTCGCCCTGTGCGCGATGCTGGAAGGCGACTACGAAATTTATATGGTGGCGGACGCGTCCGGCGGCACCTCCAAAGAAGCCCACGACTACGCGATGCAGCGCATGATCCAGGCGGGCGTGATCCCGGTGACCTGGCAGCAGGTGATGCTGGAGTGGCAGCGCGACTGGGCGCGTAAAGAGACCTACACCGCGGTAATGGATATCGTGCGCGAGCACTCCGGCGCGTACGGCATGGGCGTGGATTACGCCTACACCATGGTGCACAAAGCGCCGTCTCGCCAGAAGAGCGAGCACCGCACCTTAGCGCCGGTCCCGGCTCGCTAAGCCCCGCTGGCGGGCTGGTCCCTCATCCGGCTCGCCGCTGCCTCTTTCTCTGGAGTTCACAATGAGTACTGGGCTGATATCCCTTGCCGCAGGCGTGTTGATTGGCCTGATGTATGCCGTGCTGAAGGTGCGCTCCCCCGCGCCGCCCGCGCTGGCGCTGATTGGCCTGCTGGGGATGCTGGCGGGTGAACAGGCGACGCGCCATCTGTTATCCCGCGACGGCGTGCCCCCTCCTCAGGTAACCGTTCCGCAGGCCAACTCGCAGACGGGAGCGTCCTCATGAAAGCATGGATAATTTCGCTGGTGTGCGGCGTGGTTGCTGGGGTAATTTACGCTCTGCTCGACGTCCATTCCCCGGCGCCGCCGGTTGTCGCCCTGCTTGGCCTGTTTGGCATGCTGGTGGGCGAACAGCTCATCCCGGTGGGACGGCGTTTACTGAGTCGCGAACCGCTTACCCTCGCCTGGTTTCGTCACGAATGCGTACCGAAAATCAGCGGCACGGCGCCTCCTGCGCCCGCGAAGGACGATCGCGACGTTTAATGATTTACCAGAGGAAAGACAGCATGACGCTGCCGTGGCGCATTGCCATCATTGATGACGAACGTTCCGTCCGCAGCGGGCTGAGTAATCTCCTGGAGTCGGAAGGCTATTCGACCGATACGTTTGATTCGGCAGAGGTGTTTCTCAGCCATCCTCTCGCCCTGTCCGGCGCGGCGCTGGTGATCGCCGATATCAAGCTGCGGGGCATGAGTGGCCTGGAGCTGTTTGACAAGCTGCGGCTGCTGGCCGTACCGCCTCCGCCCGTGATCTTTATCTCCGGTCATGCTGATGAAAATATGCAGCGGTACGCTCTTAATCTGGGCGCCGCTGCATTTTTGCGTAAGCCCATTAACATCGATATTCTGCTGGATCATCTTCAGCGGGAGCTGGCCCGCCGACAATAAGGATCGCGGATGAACGAACACGAGCAGCCTGCATTCTGGCCCGCCCAGGGGAATCTTCACCAGGGGCGGGTTTTTGTCCTTAAAGAGGATGTGATTTTTACCGTGCTGGCGCAGGAGGGCGGTATCGCCTGGATGCACGCGCGACATCCCCATTCCGGCGGCTCGTTCATTATCGCCACCGCGGTGAGCGACGAAGAGGAAGAGCGGGCCACCCGGCTGCTCAAAAACGAGTTTGCGCTGCGCGATATGCTGCAGGACAGTTGGGCCATCCGCGCCGTTGCCTCCACCCAGTACCGCGGGCGCTTCGCGCTGGTGTATGCCCCGTTTGCGCTTGAGCTGCTGGCGCGGCGCGCGGGCAGGGCGATCTCGGGCATCACGCGCTTTATCGAGATGGCGATCCAGATCTGCGTTCCCCTGCGCCAGATGCATCTGCAAAACCTTATCCACGGCGATATCAAACCCGGCAGTATTTTTGTTCAGCACGATGCCACCTGCCGTCTGGGCAGCTTTGGCCTTTCCAGCAGCCTCTCCGATGCCATCACCCAAACCCGGCTTGCCGTTTCAGGCGGTACGCCCGCGTATATGTCGCCGGAGCACACCACCCGCACCCAGCGCCCCGTCGACGGCCGCAGCGATCTCTACAGCCTCGGTATGGTGCTGTATGAACTCCTGACCGGACGCCTGCCGTTTGAACTGGGAGAGGACGATCGGGCCAACTGGGCGCACTACCATATTGCCTCGGCGCCGCTGGCCCCGGACGCGATCCGCCCGGACGTGCCGGAAATGCTGTCGACCATCATCCTGAAGCTGCTGGAAAAGCACCCCGATAACCGCTACCAGACGGTCGACGGGCTGATTGCCGACCTTCGCCGCTGCCAGGCGACGCTGACCTGCGAGGGCGAGATCGTCGCCTTTACCCCCGGCCAGCAGGATCGCACCCCGGCGATCCATCTGGCGGACTCCCTGTTCGCGACCCATCCGCAGGCGAACGACGTCATTGCCGCGTTTGAGCGGGTGGGGCAGAACCTGGTGCCGGAGCTGGTAACGATCGGCGGGCCGTCGGGGATCGGCAAATCGTCGATCATCGCGACGGCGCTCAAAACGCTGCAGCAGCGCACGGTGCTGCTGGCGGTGGGCAAAGTCGACCAGTTTTCACCGTCGCTGCCCTACGGCGTATTAAGCTCCGCGTTCCGTACCCTGACGCTGCACCTGCTGGGGCTGCCCGCAGAGGACGTGGCGAAGTGGAAAATCCGCCTGTCTCGCGCCCTGGAGGGGCACGAGGCGCTGGCCGTTAGCCTGGTGCCCGAGCTGGGCCTGCTGCTGGAGAGCAAGCCGCGCTTCTCGGCGGATACGTTTTCCATTGATGCCCGGGCGCGTTTTAGCCATATGGTGCTGGCGCTGGTAAAAACCTTTGCCTCGCAGGGCTGTCCGCTGGTGCTGGTGCTCGACGATCTCCAGTGGAGCGACGCCGCCAGCCTGCATACGCTCAAATATCTGCTGATGAACTGCGGCGCTGTTCCGCTGCTGGTGGTTGCGGCCCACCGGGATATCAGTTCCGTGTCCGACGCCGCCCTGCAGGCGCTGCTGGCAGGCCTGCCGGAGGCGGCGCAAAACGCGAGCGAGATTGTCCCGCAGGCGCTTTCCGTGAAAGCGGTGGCGCGCTGGCTGGCGACGGTATTTCGCACCCGCAGCGCGGCGACGACCGACCTCGCCACGCTGATCCACGAGAAGACGGGCGGCAACCCGCTCTTTGTGCACGAGTTTTTCCGCCGCATCGTCGATGACGGCCTGGTGGTGCACAACAAATATCAGGACAAGTGGCACTACGATCTGCAGGCGATCCGCGCCAGGCATTACACCGAAAACGTCGTCACTCTGGTGCTGGAGCAGCTCGAAGAGCTGCCCGACGAGACGCGCCGCCTGCTGGGCAGCATCGCCTGCCTCGGTGGCACGGGCGAGATGGAGATGATCTGCCGTGTGGTCGGCCTGTCGATGGCAGAAATGCGCTACGCGCTGCACCCGGCGGTGATGGCCCAGCTCATCGTGCTGACGGAAAAAAAGTATGCCTTCACCCACGACCGGGTGCAGGAGGCCGCCTTTGCGCTGCTGGATCGGCATGAGAAAAGCCATATTCACCTGACGACCGCCAGCCTGCTGGCCGACGCCGCGCGTCAGGCGGCGGGGAACGAGCTGCTGTTCCGCGCCGTTCACCACGTCACGGCCGCGCTGGACAGCATCCAGCCCGCGCCGCAGCGCCAGATGTTCCGCGAGCTGAGCCTGCTGGCCGCGCGACGCGCGAAGCGTTCGGGAGATTACCTTTCGGCGCTCGGCTATATCCAGACCGCCAGAGCGCTGGGCAACGCCGGGACGGTGTCAGACTTTATGCTCGATATCGAAGAGGCGGGCTGCGAGTTTGCGCTGGGGCATCTGGAGCGCACCCGCGAGCTGTGTGATGCCATTCTCGGCTGCCCCGGCGGGCTGACCGAAAAGGCGCTGGCGGCCAACCTGCTGGTGGAAGTCTACATTCGCCAGTCGGATAGCCGTCTGGCGCTGGAGGCGGCGCTCTGCTGGCTGGGGATTTTCGGGATCCAGATTAGCCGCCATCCGGAAGATGCCGACTGCGACGAGGCATGGGCGCTGTTTTGCAACCGCACGGCCGACGCGCCGCAAAACCTGTTTGCCCAGCTGTCGCGGATGGATAACCCGGAAACCGAAGCGGTGATGAACCTGCTCTACAGCGCCAGCATCTGCGCCAGCTTCATCTGCCCGCGCCTGCACTTTTTGCTGCTCTGCCGCATGATGCACCTGACCCTCGATCACGGCATTACAGGCGCATCCACCACGGCGATGGCCTGGTTTGGCGTGCTGATGGGCCACCGCTACGCCGAGTACCGCCTCGGGTTCCAGTACGGCACCCTGGCCCGCGAGCTGGTCAATCGCCACGGCTACGATGCCTTCGAAGCCAAAACCCTGCTGCCGCTCGACCAGCTCAGCGTCTGGACCCAGCCTTTATCGTTTACCATCGAGTGCGCGAAGGCCTGCTTCACCTCGGCGGTGACCCACGGGGATATGACGATGGCCTGCTTTGCGGCCTGCCACCAGGTGATTAACTTCCTCTCGCGGGGCGACCACCTGGACGGGGTGCTGACCAGCATCGATCGCGGCCTGGCGTTCGTGCGTAAAACCCACTTCCAGGACGTGGAAACCATTTTGATGGTTCAGCGCGGATACGTTGAGTTCCTGCGCACGCCGGTCATCGGCACCTGGACCGCGTCGCAGGTGCTGCCCGAGGCGCTGCTTCCCGCGTCGCCGGAGCAGGCGCCGGAGAAGAACGCCACCATGCTGTTCTGGTACTGGCTCTACCGGGGCATGGCGCACTTTACCTGCGGGGAGTATGCCGACGCGCAGGCGGATCTCGAGATGGCGGGCTGGTACGCGTGGTCTGCGCCGGGGCACATCCATCTGCTGGACTACCATCTTTACAGCGCTCTGGCGCTCTCCCGTCAGCTGACGCCGGAGACCTTCTCGGCGAATCACCGCCGCAGCATTCACGCCCACTACGACAAAATTGCCCTCTGGGCGCGCATTAATCCCGGCACGTTCGCGGATAAAGAGGCGCTGATCTACGCCGAAATCGTGCGTCTGGACGGGATGAACAGCATTGCGCTCGAGCAGTATGAGAAGGCGGTCCGGCTCTCACGCGAGGGCGGGTTTAACCCGATTAACGCCCTGGCCCACGAGCTGGCGGGGCGCTTTGCGCTGGCCTGCGGCTACCCGACCGCCTCGGACGCGCACTTCCGCGGCTCGATTGCCGCCTGGGGACGCGCGGGCGCGCAGGCCAAGGTACGCCAGCTGGAGCAGGATTTCCCGCACCTGCTGGCCTCCGGGCAGGCCAGCGCCTACGACACGGTGGCCTTCGCCCAGAACGAGACCATCCGCGATCTGCAAAGCGTCATCAAAGCCTCCCGCGCGCTGTCGGAAGAGATTAACCTTGAGCGCTTAATCGAAAACCTGATGACCATCCTGCTCGAACGCGCCGGGGCGCAGCGCGGCCTGCTGCTGCGCGTGAGCGAGAGCCTCATCCCGGAGATCGAGGCCAGCGCCTGGACCAGCACCGAGGGCGTGCGGGTGCGGATCCTGAAAGATGTGCCGACGGCGACCGACCTGCCGCTGTCGGTGCTGGCGGCGGTGATCCGCACCGGGCAGGAGATCCGCACCGGCAGGCCGGAGGAGTTCCATCCCTTCAGTCAGGACCCCTATCTGGTGACCTCGGGGGCGGCGGTCATGTGCGTCCCGATGTTCAAACAGGCACGGCTGGTGGGTGTGCTGTACCTGGAAAACCGCCTGATGCCGGAGGTCTTCACCGCCGAGCACTCGCGCGTGGTGAGCCTGCTGGGCGCGCAGGCCGCGGTATCCCTGGAGACGGCGCGGCTGTACGCCGAGCTGCTGGCGGAGAACATCCAGCGCCGACGGGTGGAGAAAGAGCTGCGATCCAGCCAGACCTCGCTGATGCTCGGCGAGCAGATCAGCCACACCGGCAGCTGGCGCTGGGAGCTGGAGCAGGATCTGATGTTTGTCTCGGAAGAGTACGCCCGCATTCTCGGCCTGCCCGAGCAGCAAAAGATGATCTCCATGGCGGAGTTTTTGACTTTCGTTCATGAGGACGATTACGCCCGCATCAGCGCCATCGTCACCCGGAGCGTGCGCGACGGACTCTCCATGCGCGCGGAGTTTCGCGTTAAGCGTACCGACGGCTCAACCCGCTACATCCTCGGGATTGGCGATCCGGTGGGCGTGGGCAGCGAGGTGAATGAGTATTACGGCATCATCACCGACATCACCAGCCAGCGCGCCGCGGAAGATGCCATGCGGGTGGCGCAGGCGGATCTGGCGCGGGTGTCCCGCGCTACCACCGTCGGACAGCTGACCTCCTCCATCGCCCACGAGATCAACCAGCCGCTGATGTCGATCGTCTCTAACGCCGGGGCAAGCCTGCGCTGGCTTAACCGTGAGCCGGCCCGTCTGGATAAAGTGCGGGAAGGGCTTGAGGAGATTGCCGAGGAAGGCGCGCGGGCGGGGGAGATCATTCGCAGCATCCAGTCCCTGACGCGCAAGCAGGATCCCACCTTCTCGCGCATCGATCTGCACTACCTGATCCACCATATCATCACGCTTTCGCGCAGCGAGCTGGAGCTGCGACATATTAGCGTTGATTATCTGTTGAAAGCGCAGGAGAGCTTTGTCACCGGCGATAGCGTGCAGATCCAGCAGGTGCTGCTTAACCTGGTGATGAACGCGGTAGAGGCGATGGCCGAGGTGACGGATCGCCCCTGCACCATCACCCTCAGCACCGACAACGCGGACGGGAAAGTTATCGTCGAGATCGCCGATACCGGCAGCGGCATTGAGCCCGAGCGGCTGGAGCAGATTTTTGACTCGTTCTATTCCACCAAAGCGCAGGGAATGGGGATGGGGCTGACCATCAGCGCCAGCATCATTGAGCGCCACTGCGGGAAGCTGAGCGCGCGCCGCCGCGAGCCGCACGGCACCGTGTTTGCCTTTGCGCTGCCGCTGGCCGAACAGGGCGCGTAAACGTTACTCCGCAGGCTGGCTTTTGGTCAGGCGCTCAACGGCCCTGACCAGCTCTGCCACGGAGCGCACCTGCATTTTCTCCATCACGCGGCGGCGATGCACTTTCACCGTGATCTCGCTGACGCCCAGCTCGGCGGCAATCTGCTTGTTCAGCATGCCGCTAATCGCCAGCGTCAGCACTTCGTGTTCGCGCGGCGTGAGGGACATATGCCGCTGCTTCAGGGCGTAGTGCTCTTTATTGCGCACGGCGTTGTGTTCCGCCAGCCGAAGCGCGGATTCAATGGCGTCGATAAGCGCGGCGGATTCAACGGGCTTGGTGAGGAATTCGTAAGCGCCGCCCTTAATGGCGCGCACCGACATCGGGATGGTGCCGTGGCCGGTGAGGAAAATAATCGGGATCTCGCGCCCGCTGTCTTTGAGCGCGTCAGCCACCTCAAAGCCCGAGATGGCGGGCATTTGCATGTCGAGGATCACGCACGACGGCAGCTCCTCAAACCGGTGTTGAAGAAATGCTTCTGCCGATGAAAAGCCGATGGCGTTTAAGTCTGCCGATTCCAGCAGCCCGATTACGGACTGCCTGACTGCGTCATCGTCATCAACCACATACACAATGTGTTCCATTCACCGCCCCGGTGCTGATTTACATGTCGAGGATGCAAACAGTCCCGACGCTTACGTAAGAGACTGTTTATGCTGACTTTCATCTTAACACATTAACTATCATTATCATTTAACAATATGATAACCGTATGAAGATGAAGTATAGCGAGCCGTAGCAGGGGCGGTTAAGGAACGAAACGCTGATTTTATGCACCGACAAGCTCAATGCGGTTGCCGTCCGGATCCGCGATCACTGCTTCATAGAAGCCGTCCCCGGTCATGCGCGGGGCGCTGAGCAGCGTGCCGTTTGCCTGTGCCCGCTCGGCCATGCCGTCGACCTGCGCTTTGCTGCCGACGTTGATGGCGATATGCGCCCAGCCGATAAACTCCGGGTGGGCAGGGGCGTCGGGCAGATCCGGCAGCGTCATCAGCTCGATGGTCGGCCCGTTATCCAGCGTAATAAAGTGAGATTCGAAACCGGGACGATTTTTACTGACGTAGCGTTCGTTACTGCGGCCATTAAAAACCGTTTCCCAGAACTGAACCTGTGCGTTCAGGCTGCGGGTCCAGAGTGCGACATGTGCAATATTCATATGCTCCCTCGTTATTTGTCTGTGAGGACTTTGATCGGTAAAACAGGCTACACTCTGGTTTTGAGCGCTACAAGCTGAGGAAATAACAATGCACTACACACTGAAAGAAAGCGACAAGGATAAAGCGGAAGGGTCAAACGGCGCGGGCGCTCTGCAGCAAAAACTGCTGGAGTCCCGTTCGATTGTGATCTCCGGTGAGATCAACCAGGAGCTGGCGCAGAAAGTCATCACCCAGATGATCCTGCTGCAAAGCGTTAGCAACGATCCGATCAAGCTGTACATCAACAGCCAGGGCGGCCACGTGGAAGCGGGCGATACCATCCACGACTTCATCAAATTCATCCGCCCGGAAGTGCACGTCATCGGCACCGGCTGGGTGGCGAGCGCCGGGATCACCATCTTCCTGGCGGCGAAGAAAGAGCACCGCTACTCGCTGCCAAATACCCGCTTTATGATCCACCAGCCGCTGGGCGGCGTGCGCGGTCAGGCGACGGATATTGAGATCGAAGCGCGCGAGATCATCCGCATGCTGGATCGCGTGAACAAGCTGATCGCTGATGCCACCGGCCAGCCGCTGGAAAAAGTGAAAAAAGACACCGACCGCAACTTCTGGATGTCTCCGGCAGAAGCGTTGGACTACGGCATCGTGGGTAAACTGATTACCCATTATGACGAGCTGAAGCTGGATTAAGGTTTTATCCATCTGTAAGCCTAAAAGTTCTTGCTCCCTGTTCAAGGGGAGCAAGAATAATCCAAAGCATGTCGCTACTCGCCAGACTCAATAAATCTTTCTGCAACTAATACGTGCCCCGGGCACAATGAAATTGCGGCGTTACTATCCATACGAGTTAATACCTCGACTCCTGTGAAATCAGGGATAACGCACCTGGCTCCATTAGCAACCAGTTCAATCCCACCTATTCCAACGCAACAGGTGCCAGCACTCACTGCAGAAGTCACTCCACTCCTTGAATCTTCAAAAACAATGATTTTCTCAGGTGGCGTTGAGAGCCGTTCTGCTGCAAGTAGGTAGGGATCAGGTGAGGGTTTACCTTTTTTAACATCATCACGCTCAACAATAACCGAAATACAGCGTTGTACCCCTAGCATGGCAGTTACACGATCAATTTTCTCTCTCCACCCGCTAGTCACTATACCAATGCGGATTCCAACTGAATCAAGTGAAGTAATTAGCTCTGCAACGCCCGGAATAGGATTATATTCGGCTGTATTCTCAACATGAATAATGTGTGCCTGAATTTGTCTCTGCGATTCAAGAGGCAGGTCACGAAAAAGCGCCTGGATAGTATGAGGTCCCGGCTGTCCGTGTATGTGCTTGATAATATCGTCTTGAGAAATTGTCTTGCCAAATATTTCCGCAGCCTCTCGCCAGCCTCTTTCAATGACTGAGTTGGAATCAATAAGCACGCCATCCATGTCAAATAATACGGCCGAAAAAGTATTTACGTATTCACACATGCTCGATCTCCCTGACATCAATATCTTTTGTCTGTAATTGCCGCATCGCCACAACAATTTGTCCTAGTGATATACCCCCATCGTTGGTGGGAACAGACTGGTGGAAATAAGGTATCAGGCCAGCGGCATGTAAACCTTCCACAGTATTAAGCAAGATGAATTCATTTAAAAATACACCTCCGCTTAATACGACCTGTCTTGTTGCGGCTACTTTTGATAAGTGCATACATACGGAGATGATCATGTCCACAATCGTGGAATGAAAACGCCTGCTCAGTAGGGGGAGATTAGGCACCGTTGTAGTAAGCTCAGAAACTAATTCCCTTATCATTGGACGATAATCTACTTCCATATGACCATTTCTTTCATGAATGCAATATGAAAACGGTTGTGACATGTAGAGATCGCGATTCAGTAAGGCTTCAAGCTCAATAGCAGCTTGTGCTTCATATTCGACATACGAGCAAATACCTATTAACGCTGATATGCCGTCAAATAACCTGCCCATACTACTGGTTTTGGGGGAGTTGAAATGTCTGGCAGCCATTTTTGCGTACACGCTAAGCTGCTGAACCGACAATGCGTCAAGCGCAGGAAGGTTAACGCCCTCGATATGTTCTCCGTACAATGTTGTTAACAAAGATACAGCAACCCTTATAGGCTCCTTAACAGCCTTGTCTCCGCCCGGAAGAGCGAATGTACGAAGGTGTGCTGCCCTTAAGAAGCTTTTTTCATCACCGGTAAGAAATTCTCCACCCCAGATGGTGCCGTCTGTTCCATATCCCGTACCGTCGAAAATTACGCCGATAGTTTTACCAGAAAGCCCATTTTCTGCCATGCATGACACCATGTGTGCGTGGTGATGCTGTACCTGAATAACTTGTAGCTTTGATTGCTTTAGTGCATTACGTGTAGATCGAAAAGAAGGATGCAGATCGCAGGCTATTGCATCAGCGCTTGTGCCAAGCAATTTTTGCAGATGGTTTACACATTCGATATGAGAATTGAAAGTTTGGTCATTTTTTAAGTCGCCAATGTGTTGACTGATGAAAACCTCTTTACCCTTCGCGATACTCACCGTGGTCTTTAATTCAGCACCTAGTGCAATAGTCTTACCTACGTCAAACGGCAAATGAACAGGATAAGGAGCATACCCGCGCGAGCGTCGAATGAAAGAAAGGTGGCTATGTCTTCCCTCTGCTAACGACATAACACGAACGACAGAGTCATCAACACGTGTATGTATGTCGCGATCGTTGAGAATAAAATAATCAGCAATGTCACCTAATTGTTCTATTGCACTAGCATTATCACAAACAATAGGATGGCCAGAGCGATTCCCGCTCGTCATCACCAGTGCTGGCATTCTCGGGTCGCTAAGTAAAAGATATTGAAGCGGGGTTGAGGGTAGCATTACTCCAATACTGGGATTATGAGGCGCAACAGAGTTTGCGAGCATATTGTGTCGCTTTCGTAGCAGTACGATTGGTCGCTGTGAGCTTTCAAGAACTTCTTGCTCCTGCACATTTACATAAGCAATACGTGATGCACTCTCACTGTTTAAGAGCATCACCGCGAAAGGTTTAGAGTCTCTGCGTTTACGTTTTCTTAATTCCTGAACAGCAGTATCGTTACTTGCATCGGTGACGAGATGGAATCCACCTAAGCTTTTCACGGCAATAATAGCGCCTTCTTGTAACCGTGCGAGGGAGTAATCGATAATATTATCGGTAACAATTGTTGAGCCGTCACGTTGAGTTAATTGCAATTGTGGTCCACATTCGGGACAAGCATTTGGTTGAGCATGATAGCGACGATCTTCAATATCATTATATTCATGCTGACATGCGCTACACATAGAAAAGGCACGCATTGTGGTTTTTTCCCGATCGTAAGGCATCCCTTTAATGATGCTATACCGTGGTCCACAGTTCGTACAATTTGTGAACGCGTATTTATATCGCCTATTATTTAGTGTGTTCATTTCTTCCAGACAGTCACTGCAAACATTTGAATCTGGAGGAATAATAGTATTCATGTTGCTGAGGAGATGACTTTCACGAATGTTGAACTCGTTATACCGCTGCTCGCTATTTTCTCGTTGTACCTCCTGAACACTGATAATTTTGGCCATAGGAGGAGGACTTAATATCAGTTCGTCAAGGAAACGGGTTATATTATCTTGTGTTGCTTGTATTTCAATCAATACGCCTTCCGAATCATTAAGGACCCAGCCTGTAGCATCAAATAACTGTGCCAGGCGATGAACAAAGGGCCTGAATCCGACCCCCTGGACGATGCCACATACGCGATAACGCCGTATTAAAAGGTCATCGAATTTATTAACAGAGTCGTGGGAGTTCAGCACCATAAAGTTCCTCAATTGTTGACAGTGTTCCATCTGGCTCAAGCATGGTGACTTTTTGCTCAATGGTTGGAAGAACTTCGCCGACAATAGCCGCATTTTGGCCGAGCGGGTGGGCCCATAAAAGCGCAAGCGCCTCATCTGCGCTATCTGGCTCAACGAACAAGCAAAGACAACCTTCGTTAGCAAGGTTTATTACATCCACTCCTAGCATATTGGCAGCCATTGCTGCTTCAGGCTGTATCGGCAAGGATTGCTTCTCACAACGTATCTCACTTCCGGAAGCTCGGGCATGCTCATGGAGAACGGCAGATAATCCGCCACGCGTAACATCCCTCATGGACGCTATTTTTCCAGCGGGAAGATTATTGAGCAGGGATCGAATCATATGGTTGAGAGGTGCGCAATCGCTCAGAATATTTCTTTCAAATCCCAGACCTTCTCTGATAGATAAAAGGTGAATAGAGTGGTTTCCAATGTACCCGCTAAGAATGATTTTCTGTCCTGGACGTACATTTTTGATTGAGACCGACGGATTTTCGAATACACCAATGCCTGCGGTATTGATAAACAACTGATCGGCTTCACCTTTACCTACGACTTTAGTATCCCCTGCTACAATTTTAATATCGGCCGCTTTAGCTGTTTCACGCACTGATTCAATAATCTTGATCAGGTCTGACATGAACATGCCAGCTTCAATGATCAGACTGAGCGTCAGATAAAGCGGTTTTGCTCCGCTTACAGCGAGATCGTTGACGGTACCACATACCGCAATTTTTCCTATGTCGCCATTGCCGTAGATGATCGGCGTTACGACAAAAGAGTCTGTAGTGAATGCGAGCTTTCGGGAAGGTAATTCCAGCAGTGCACTGTCTTCCATTGTTCCAAGGTAGGTGTCTCCCAGAATATGCGCTATCAACTCAACCAATTCACGACTTAATCGAGCACCAGTACCATGATCCAGCACGACAGTCTCTGTTGTGTTACCTTCAATTTCTAATAAGTTGCTCATGATCCTCTCCTTTCACTACGTTCCGGAAGATCGTCATGTTTTTCCAACAAAGAAAGGATCTCAGAGGAGGATGCGACAGTAGCGCAATAACTTGAAAGCCATTCCAGAGCACGGGCTGTATCTTCTGAGGAAGGTGCGAATACACAGTCTTCCGGGACCCAAACGTTGTATCCGCGAAAAAATGCATCTGCTGCAGTTGTTTGTACGCAAACATGGGTTTGCAAACCCGTCACGATGACCGTTTTGATTCCGAGTTCCTGTAGCGTCTCATCAAGGCTATTGTTGAAGAAACCACTATCTCGACCTTTTACAACGATAAGATCTGATGAATGGCATATGCTACTAATAATTTGATTTTCAGGTCTTCCGGCTAAAGCGGGAATGCCCGCAGCGCGGTTTTTATAGCGACGTTGAACCGCTGGATCGCTGGGGTCATTTATGAGTTGCAGATGAATTACTGTTTGATTTTGTTTTCTCACACCTTCTAAAAAGTCATTGAAAGCTGTCAACTTTTGCACGAGTTCTTCTTCAGAATGTGTAATCTTATAAGTGAACTCATACTGCAGATCGTCAGTCAGTACAGCAACATTAGGCATTTTTATATATTCCTTTATATTCATATTATGAATTGAAAAACTCTTACTGCCAGACACTGTTTCCTCTTTGGCAGGTATTTTTTATAATGTGTTTATGACGTGTTCTTGTAAAATTCCATTTTTTCAGGGTTTGATAAATGAAAGGAATCGATATCAAGTTGTTACGGGCGTTTGTAACACTTGCAGAGCAGGGGAGTTATCATCGCGCTTCGCGGTTGTTGTTTTTGACGCAACCTGCGTTATCAAAGCAGATAAAAATGTTAGAGATGCTTATTGGCGGTCCTCTTTTCACCCGCGGTCGCCATGGCGCAATGTTAACTGAGCCCGGCCATCAGCTTTTTTTAAAGGCAAATGAGTTACTGAAGATTCACGCTGATTTTTTGAATTATGCCAAAAAGTTATTTAAAGATAGCCATGGAAAACTTATGCTTGGTTTTGGGATTTCAACTTTTCATACAGTACCATTATGGATAAATACCTTCCGGAATAAATTTTCGGAGTGTGAGGTAAATATAAGCAATCTCCCGTCAGGTGTGCAGCGTAAGATGCTACTTGAAGGAACGCTTGATATCGGCTTCTTCCGGATGCCAGCTGGCAATGAGTTAACCTCAAGAGTGCTGTACAAAGAAAAGTTGATTCTGGCTATACCAACATCTTATAAAAACGACATTAAACATATCCGTGATGTGCTATCTCAGTATCCTTTATTACAATTGACGCCAGCTGTTGGCCCATGTCTTGCAGAACAAACTACTCAGTTTCTCCTTACCAACCAATTAATTGCTGACCCTGTCTCGGTAACAGATGATATGCCAACTCTGCTGGCATTGATCGCGGGGGGAAATGGAGTCGCTTTTTTACCTGAAAGCGTGAGGCATTTTTCACCAGAAGGAGTAAGACTTATTGTACCTGACCTGGAATCACTGTACTGGGAAATTTGTGTGGCGTGGGATCCTAAAATAATCAGTCCATACCGGGATGAGTTTTTACGCATCGTTGAAGCGCATACGGGAAAAGATTTGATGTGATCTCCAAATTCCGTCCGTTGAAGAGTCTTCGACATTGACCCATGACAAGGCAGTTTTATGCGCTCTCTTCCATAATCGCGCCTGTTTCCCCTCTCACTGGTGCTACCCATGGCGTATCAACTGAACCTGAACTGGCCGGAATTTCTCCAAAAATACTGGCAAAAACAACCCGTAGTGCTGAAAAATGCCTTCCCGAATTTTGTCGATCCGATTACCCCGGACGAGCTGGCAGGGCTGGCGATGGAGCCGGAAGTCGATAGCCGTCTGGTGAGCCATTTCAACGGCAAATGGCAGGCCAGCAATGGTCCGTTTGAGCACTTTGACGATTTGGGCGAAACCGGCTGGTCGCTGCTGGCGCAGGCGGTAAACCACTGGCATATGCCCGCGGCGGAGCTAGTGCGTCCGTTCCGCGTCCTGCCGGACTGGCGTCTGGATGACCTGATGATCTCCTTCTCCGTGCCGGGCGGCGGCGTGGGCCCGCATATCGATCAGTACGACGTGTTTATCATTCAGGGGATGGGCAGCCGCCGCTGGCGCGTGGGCGACAAGCTGCCAATGCGTCAGTTCTGCCCGCATCCGGCGCTGCTGCATGTCGATCCGTTTGAGCCGATCATCGACGAAGATCTGGCCCCGGGGGATATCCTCTACATCCCGCCAGGATTCCCGCACGACGGCTTTACCCATGAGACTGCGCTTAACTACTCCGTTGGCTTCCGCGGGCCGAACGGTCGCGATCTGATCAGCAGCTTCGCCGATTACGCGCTGGAAAACGATCTGGGCGGCGAGCACTACAGCGATCCGGATCTGACCTGTCGCGAGCACCCCGGCCGCGTGGAGCAGTACGAGCTCGATCGCATTCGTCAGATGATGATCGACATGATCAGCAAACCAGATGATTTCACGAAGTGGTTCGGGAGCTTTGTTTCGACGCCACGCCACGAGCTGGATATCGCCGCCGCCGAGCCGCCGTACGCGCCGGAAGAGGTGCTGGACGCGCTGCAGGGCGGCGAAACGCTGTCTCGCCTGAGCGGCCTGCGCGTGCTGAACATCAACGGCAGCTTCTTCATTAACAGCGAACAGCTGGAGACGGTAGACGCGAAGGCGGCGGATGCGCTGTGCCGCTACACCGAACTCGGCCAGGCTGAGCTGGGCGATGCGCTGAATAACCCGGCGTTTGTTGAAGAGCTCACCGGGCTGATTAACCAGGGGTACTGGTACTTCGACGAGTAGTGGAGCCTGTTGCCCGGTGGCGCTGCGCTTACCGGGCCTACAACGGCGGTTTTCTCCCTCTCCCTGTGGGAGAGGGTCGGGGTGAGGGCATCGGGCCGCACTACTCCTCCATCGCAATCACAATCGCTTCCCCCATCTTCTTCAACGCCTCGCGATTTTTGTCCGTCGGCGGCAGTGCCACGTTGATCCGCAGACAGTTGCGGTACTTCCCGGAGGCGGAAAACAGCGACCCGGCCGCGGCCTGAATCTTTAGCCGACACAGCTGCTTGCTGACGCACACCATGTCGACCTTCTCCGGCAGCTCAATCCACAGCAGGAAGCTTCCCTGCGGGCGCGTGACGCAAATCTCTGCCGGAAAATACTGCCGCACCCAGCAGGTGTAGGTTTCCATATTCTGCTGATAAATCTGGCGCATGCGGCGCACGTGGCGATGGTAATGGCCGTCGCGGATAAACGCCGCCACCGCCATCTGCGTGCCCGGCACGTTAAACCCGCCCGCAGCGTATTTCATGTGCATCACCCGGTCGTAATAGCGCCCCGGCACAATCCAGCCGACGCGCAGGCCCGGCGCCACTGTTTTGGTAAACGAGCTGCAGAGGATCACGCGGCCGTCGATATCCATCGAATGAATGGTGCGCGGGCGCGGGTACTCCGCCGCCAGCTCGCCGTAAATATCATCCTCAACAATTACGATATCGTGCCGCTGGGCGAGGGATAAGACCTGCTTTTTCCGCGCTTCCGGCATGATAAACCCGAGCGGGTTATTGCAGTTGGGCACCAGGATCACCGCCTTGATAGGCCACTGCTCCAGCGCCAGCTCGAGCGCCTCGATGCTGATCCCGGTCTCGGGATCGGTGGGAATTTCAATCGCCTTGATATCGAAGCCGCGCAGCATCTGCATGGTGCCGTGAAACGACGGCGATTCTACCGCCACGATATCTCCCGGTTTGCACACCGACAGCAGGGCAATCGACAGCGCGCCGTGGCAGCCGTTGGTGATCACAATCTCGTTTGCCGCGACGGTGGAGCCGCCGTCCAGCATCAGGCGGGCGATCTGCTCGCGCAGCTCCAGCCGCCCGTCAAGCACGTCATAGCTTAGCATCTCGCCCGGGTTATGCTGCGCAATGCGGCTCATCTCGCGCCACAGCGGCTTCAGGCTCGGCTGGTTAATGTCCGGCGAGCCGCCGCCGAAGGAGATCATCTCTTTGTCGGCGCGGGCGTCCAGCAGCATCATCACCTCATCCCACTGGGTCACGTCCACGGGGCGCTGCACCGGGCGCGTCATGGCCGGAACAGGCGGCTGGGCTTTACGCTGCGAAACAAAATAGCCGGAGCGCGGCTGAGGGGTGATCAGCTGGAGATTTTCGAGGATCTGGTAGGCCTGCTGTATGGTGCTGATACTCACGCCGTGCTCCTGGCTCAGCGTGCGTACCGACGGCAGACGTTCGCCGCTGCGATACAGCCCTTGTTCGATACGTTCCGCCAGAAGGTTGGCCAGATGTTGGTAGCGCGTCATGCTGTATCCTTTGTTTTCACCATACAGATTATTAAACCAGTACAGATTGATGGGTAAACCGCCATGCAGATACCGTTTTAGCGGATCTGTATGGTAAACAAAAGCAGTTTTTGAATCTGTATTGTACGGGCCGTTTTCCGTGATGATAACCCCACTGGTACAGCGAGGAGAGCATCATGGAATTCTACGAGAATCGTTCAAAACGTCCGTTTATCGTGTTTATCTGGATCGGCAAAACGATCTGCAACTGGTATCGCATCAACCGTACCCGCCGCATTCTGAGCCAGATGAGCGACGAGCAGCTCAAGGACGTTGGGTTGTCGCGGCATGATGTATGAGCCGCGTCATCGCCCGGTGGCGCTACGCTTACCGGGCCTACGGGATCGAGTAGGCCCGGTAAGGCGAAGCCGCCACCCGGCGATGTTCAGCTCAACAGCTCAAACGTCTGCCGCTTCGGCCTTTCCAGCAAATCCAGCGCCTCCTGATACGACCGCACGTTGTTATAGCCCATCACCAGCCCGTAGCGCTTCCCGGACCCGCGATACCACTCCGAAAGCGCATTGACCTGCAGCTGCTGTTCCTGCCAGCAGCGCGCCACGTCCCGGTCGCCGCTTCCTCTGGTGAGAAACGCCACGATATGCATCCCGCCGTCGTTTTGCTCGGTGAAAAACAGATCGCCATACACCTCCTGCAGGGCGGCAATCATCCAGTCGCGGCGGGTCTGATACAGGGCGCGCATCTTCTTCAGGTGACGAAAGAAATGCCCTTCGTTGAGAAACGCGGTGAGGATCTTTTGCGTCAGCACCGGCTGGCCGCTGGTGGTTATATCCGCGCAGTCGGTAAAGGCCCCGACGGTGCTGGCGGGCATCACCACGTAGCCCATGCGCAGCGACGGCATAATGGTTTTACTGAAGGTGCCCATAAAAATCACCCGGTCGTGCAGGTCGAGGCTTTTTAGCGACGGCAGTACCTTGCGGGTGTAGTGAAACTCGCCGTCGTAATCGTCTTCGATAATCCACGCCGCGTTCTGGCTTGCCCAGTCGAGCAACTGCTGCTTGCGCGGCAGGGAGAGCGTGACCGCCAGCGGGCTCTGGTGTGACGGGGTGACGATGGCAAAACGGGCGTCGCGATGGTGACGGAGCAGGTATTCCGTGTCGATGCCGCTGCGATCGACCGGCACGGTGTGCAGGCGTGGCACGATCCGCTTGAGCAGCTGCTGGCCCATAAAATAGCCCGGATCTTCAAACACCACCTTGTCGCTGCGGCTGGCTAGCGTGTCGAGGATCAGCCGCAGGCTGCCGCTGTACCCGCTGGTGATCAGTACCTGCTCGGCGGTGCAGGAGAGCCCGCGGGAGATGTTGAGATAGCTGGCGATGGCCTGGCGCAGCGGATACCAGCCCAGCACCGGCGGGTTGAGCATCTCCTCCTGACGCATGGCGCGCGTCGCCTGGCCTGCCAGCAGCAGCCATTTTTTATACGGAAAACTGTCGAGGGCAGGGATGCCGGGACGCAGAAATCCAGCCCGTTCCCGCTGGCTGATGAGCGATGCCGGGAGCGTGCCGGTGGGCTGTTCCGCAGGGGCGTTCTGCGCGGGCAGCAGAAGATCCGGATTCACCCGCGTGCCGCGCGCGCCCTGGCTCACCAGATACCCTTCGCCCGTCAGAATGGCATACGCCATTTCGACGGTTTTACGCGCCACCTTCAGCTCTTCCGCCAGCACGCGGATGGCGGGCACCTTATCGCCCGGCTTCAGCACGCCGCGCGTGATGTTGTCGCGATAGCGGGAATAAATCTCGTGATAGCCCGGCTTCATGTCCTACCTCGTTTCACGCTTTTTGTATCTTTTTACTATGTCATGAACGGCGTAGATTTGCCTCATCGCATGACACATGCCGCACATAAAAAGAGGAAAGACAATGAGCACTCGCGTCAACCACCATAAAGCTACACCTGCCCTCGCCAACGCCCTGTCCGCCCTGAGCATGGAGGTGGCAAAAACCTCCATCGACCCGGCGCTGAAGCACCTGATCGACATTCGCGTATCGCAGCTCAACGGCTGCACCTTCTGCCTGGATATGCACTCGAAAGAGGCCAAAATCGCCGGCGAGCGCGAGCTGCGTCTGTACCATCTGGCGGCCTGGCGCGAGTCTCCGCTGTTCAGCGCCCGCGAGAAAGCCGCGCTGGCGTTCACCGAAGCGCTGACCCAAATCGGCGTTCACGGCGTGAGCGATGCGCTCTACCGCAGCGTGGCGGAACATTTCTCCGACGTGGAAATTTCAGAGCTGAACTTCGCCATCGTGGCGATCAACGCCTGGAACCGTCTGGGGGTCACCTCCCGCATGGAACCCGGCTCGCTGGATGCGGCTTACGGGCTGAATAAGGCTAACCTGGAATAATCCCGCGCTCGCGGATCGTCGCCACCAGCGCCCGTAGCCCCGGCGGGACGTGGCGATGGCCTGGGTAGTACAGGCGCAGCCCGGCAAACGGCTGCGCCCAGTCGTTTAACACGCTCACCAACTCTCCCTTTTCAAGCTCTTCACGAATATAGAGTTCCGGCAAAAATCCCACCCCTAATCCCGCTTTCACGGCGCGGATCGAGGCGAAAAGATCCGATGTCGCAAAGCGCGGCGGCACGGCAAGGGCATACGTTTCACCCCGACGCGCCAGCTCCCAGCGGTAGATCCCGCCGTGGGCCATGCGCATGCCGATCCCCTGATGTGAAAGCAGATCGTCCGGCGTCTGCGGAATGCCGTGACGTGCAAAATAGTCCGGCGTGGCGGTGACCAACTGGCGGATTTCTCCGGTCAGCGGCACGGCGATCATGTCCTGCGGCACGGACTCCTCCAGGCGGATCCCCGCGTCATAGCCTTCCGCGACGATGTCGATCATTCGCGCTTCGCTGGCGGTCTCTACGCGCATCTTCGGGTAGCGGATCATAAAGTCGATCAGCAGCTGGTCCAGAAACAGGGTGCCGATATGGTTCGGCACGTTCAGACGCAGCGTGCCAGTAAGTTCCCCGGCGTCACTGTGGATCTCCTCCCCGGCGAGACGGATCTCCTGCAGAGCCGGGCCGATACGCGCCACGTATCGCTGTCCGGCGTCGGTGAGTGCCACGCTGCGGGTGGTACGATTAAAGAGGCGGGTATCAAGGCGACTCTCCAGCCCGGCGATGGCGTTGCTTACCGCCGTGGCGGACATGCCCAGCTCCTGCGCCGCGGCGCGAAAGCTGCCGCGTCGCACGACGGCCATCACGACTTCCAGCTCTGTCAGACCTGAACGATGCATAGATTATCCTGAAAATCGAAACAACCCTTGCAGCATAGCGTGGATTATCGCAACGGAGAAGCCGTGCCAGACTGTGCTCACACAGCCTGAGGAGGTTTATATGCACACCATCGAACAGATCTTTATTAACGGCAAATTTGTTACCCCGCACGGCACCGAGTGGTTTGATTTGTACAACCCGGCGACGGCGCGGGTCATCGGCCAGGTTCGTCTGGCGGATGAGGTCGACGCAGAGCGCGCCATTGCGGCGGCAAAAGCGGCGTTTCCGGCGTGGTCGCAGACCACAAAGCAGGAACGCATCGCCGCGCTGAAGCGCATGCACGCCGCCGTAGTCGCCCGACACGACGATCTGCTGGAAGCGGTCATTGAAGAGTACGGTGCCCCCGCCTCGCGCTCGGCGTGGATGGCCAGCTATCCGGCGGAGGTGATTGCTCAGGCCATTGAGGCGCTGGAGGCGTTTGCATTCGTCACCCCCGCAGGCGCAGCCACGGTGCAGATGACGCCGCTTGGCGTGGCCGGGCTGATTACGCCGTGGAACAGCGACGCGGGGTTTATCTGCGGCAAGCTGGCGGCCGCGCTGGCGGCGGGCTGCACGGCGGTGATCAAGCCGAGCGAAATGAGCGCTCTGCAAACGCAGATCGTCACCGAAGCGCTGCGCGATGCCGCGCTGCCGCCGGGCGTGTTTAACATCGTCACCGGACGCGGCGAGACGGTAGGTGAGACCATCAGCCGCCATCCGGACGTGGCAAAAATCTCGTTTACCGGCTCCACGAATACCGGTAAGGCGATCCTGCGCAACGCGGCGGAGAGCTTTAAGCGCGTGACGCTGGAGTTAGGCGGTAAATCGCCGACGATCCTGCTGGATGATGTGGATCTGACTCAGGCGATCCAGCTGGCGATCCAGGCCGGGTTTATGAACAGCGGGCAGGCGTGCGTAGCCGGGACGCGTATTCTGGTGCCCCGGTCGCGTCAGACTGAAATTGAAGCCGCGCTGGCGCAGGCCGTGGCGGCGGTGAAATCCGGCGACCCGCGCGATAGCGCGACAGAGGTTGGCCCGATGGTCAGCGAGAAGCAGTGGCAGCGGGTGCAGGGGTATATCCGCAAAGGGATCGAAGAAGGGGCGCGCCTGCTGGCGGGCGGCGAAGGGCGACCGGACGGGACGCGAGACGGCTGGTTTGTGCGTCCGACGCTGTTTACCGACGTGAACAACCAGATGACCATTGCCCGTGACGAGATCTTCGGCCCGGTGCTGTGCGTGATTCCGTATCAGGACGAGGCGGAGGCTGTCGCCATTGCCAATGACACAGAATACGGACTGAGCGCGATGGTGCTGGGCGGCGATGCGGACCGCGCGCGACGTGTGGCGCAGCAGATTGTTTCCGGTCGCGTGCTGGTGAACACGCTTGCCCATGAACCGAAAGCACCGTTCGGCGGGTTCAAGCACTCCGGCGTGGGGCGCGAGATGGGTGAGTGGGGAATTCGGGCATTTATGGAGCCGAGGTCGGTTCTGGGTTAAACCCTGCCCGGTGGCGCTACTGTATGACCGGATACATAGGTGACAGATCAGACCGGGAACATAGGTAACACTTTTCAGTCTATCCGGAGCACACTCTCGGTTTTTCGGTCGTAGTACGCAAGCGTTATTCCGTTAAAGATGATGGCCTCAAGGCCATCATCCTGTTCTTCCAGCATGATGTACTCATCAGTCAGCGCTTCACTCAGGAACACCGTCCCCTTTTTCCCCATATAGAGTGTCCCCCGCGATTTCACCCTGTAGACCGTACCGCCTTCCGGATACGCGTATTCAGGAACACGGCCATCCCAGTGTCGGTTCGAGGGGTGCCATACCGTTCCGGGCGTTGCACCCGCCAGAGCTTCGTGCGGCCTTTCGTAGTTAAATTCTTCCCGGTAGTCACTGAACCACCGCTGTTGTTCTTCCATCGTCATGAAGGTGTTGCCCTGTTTCACCGCACTTTTCAGGGAGCGGTGCATTCGCTCATGACGGCCATTTTCTTCCGGATGCCCCTTCCTGATACGCTCAGGCCTGATGCCCAGTTTGATTAGCCAGACGGCAAGACGACTTAGTCCGGCTATCCCTGTTCCCGCGAAGGGCTGACCGTTATCGGTTCTGAGCACTTCCGGCAGACCGTATTCCAGGAACGCATCCGTCAGGCACTGTCTGACGAAGGGCTCACTCTCCCGGTCCGTTCCCCGGCAGCTCAGAAGATACCGGCTGTGATTGTCGGTCAGGGTGAAAGGATGACAGTATTCCCGGCTCAGCAGCCTGAACTTGCCTTTAAAATCAGCACTCCAGACCTGATTGTTCTCACTGATGGTGGTCAGGGGCTGGCGATTGCCCGGGGTCCTGCGTTTTCGCTTTTTATCCGGAACCAGGCCTTCACGCTTGAGGATATCGCCGATAGTGCTGGCAGCAGGTACGGTAAAATCGACATGATGATTGAGCAGCCACATCCGCAGTTTTTTGGGGCCCCAGTCAGGGTGTTTTTGCCTCAGGGCCGTAAGCTGTCCGGCGATATCATCAGGAACCGTCCGGGAGTGGGAGTGTGGTGCGCGCGACCGGTCAGAGAGAGATGACAGGTCAGAGGGGTCAAAACGCCGAAGCCATTTATAGCCGGTTTTACGGCTGATGCCAAAAAGACGGCAAAGCGCGGAGAAGGAGTCCGTACCTGCATGGCAGGCACGGATAAAATCAAGGCGTTGCATAGGTCGGGTCTCAGTCCAGGGCATAGCGAGTCTCCTCTTCTATGCCAGTTATAACTGTTACCCATGTATCCGGTCTAAAGTGTTACCCATGTTTCCGGTTCATACCCTACGCTTACCGGGCCTACATGAGCCCGTAGGCCGGATAAGCGCAGCGCCATCTGTCTTAACACTTCGCTCCTTACCGAAGTATTGTGCTTTTTCCTCCTGCATTCTCTCCTCTCCCTCACAACGGAGACACACACATGATTGCAGTCCTTTTTGAAGCCAAAGCGGAGCCTCATCATCAGGCGCGCTACTTGCAGCTTGCCGCAGAACTCAAGCCTTTGCTGGCGGACATCGACGGCTTTATTGATATCGAACGGTTTCAGAGCCTGACCACCGACGGCAAAATTCTCTCGCTCTCCTGGTGGCGTGACGAAGAGGCTATCCTTCGCTGGAAGCAGAACGCGTTTCACCAGGCGGCGCAGGCCGAAGGGCGCGAGTCGATTTTCGCGTACTACCGCATTCGCGTGGCGCAGGTGGTGCGGGAATATACTTCTGAAACCGGGGGGCATAGCGATGTATGACGTTCATGTGATTTTTAGCGATATCCCCGGTGAACTGGCGCGCTTTGGACAGCTGCTGGGCCGCAGCGGTGTGGGGCTGGAAGGCGGTGGTGTATTTGGAACGCATGCCCATTTCCTGGTGGAAGAGGGGGAAAAAGCCCGTCGTGTGCTGACCGATGGCGGGTTCAACGTGCAGGCCGTACGCAAGCCGGTCATCAGAAAACTCAAGCAGGAGCGTCCCGGCGAGCTCGGTGAAATTGCAATGGCGCTGGCGGCGGGCGGCGTGTCTATCCTTACCCAATACAGCGACCATGCGAATCACCTTATTCTGCTGACGGATGATGATAAGCTGGCCGCAGAGATCACCGAACCCTGGGCGACGAATGTTAAAGACGAGCTTACCCCCTGATAACAGCGCGGCGCTGGAGCAGGCCGTTGCGGCGGTGGCGGCGGCAATGGCCGATCCGTCGCGCGTGAAGATGCTCTGTGCTCTGATGGACGGGCGGGCGTGGACGGCTACAGAGCTGAGCGCGGCGGCAGACGTTGCGCCGTCGACAGCCAGCGGGCATCTCGCGCGGCTGGTGGAGGGAAAGCTGATTACCTGCCTGTCTCAGGGGCGGCATCGCTACTATCGCCTGGCGGGGCACGACGTGGCGGCGCTGGTCGAGCAGATGATGGGGCTCTCCTGGAGCCGCATCACGCCGCCGGAAACCTCCGCGCCGAAAGCCCTGCGCGAAGCGCGAACCTGCTACGACCATCTTGCGGGCGCGGTGGCCGTGCAGATCTATGAATTCATGCAGGCGGAAGGCTGGCTTGAGGCTGATGGTTCCGCGTTGACCCTGTATGGCCGGGAGCAGTTCTTGGCGCTCGGTATTCAGTTAAGCGCTCATCCGCGTCGCAAGGCCTGCTGCGCCTGCCTGGACTGGAGCGAGCGGCGGTTTCATCTTGGCGGTGAGGCGGGCGCGGCGCTGTTGATTTATCTGGAAAGCAAAGGTTGGATCCAGCGGGTGGCGGGGTACCGGGAGGTGGTGGTGACGGCGTCGGGGAAAAGTGCCGTCAGGAAGCATTTTAGCCGCTAAACTTTGCTGCGGGCTGGTGCCCTCACCCAGGCCCTCTCCCTGTGGGAGAGGGAGACATCCTTTCGCAATTCCTGCGCTTTAACTTCTCGTTTCTTGATACTTATCATGATAACTATTATCGTGACCGCGTGTGACGAGAGGTTTCCCCATGAGTGAAGAAGAACTGTTCTGCCGCAGGCCGATGGGTATGCGGATGGCGATGATCGTGCGCCAGTGGCGTGCCGTCATCGACGATGCCATTCTCAATACCGGGTTAACCCAGTCGAGCTGGACGGTGATGATGCAGCTTCATCAGCTCGGGGATAACGTCTCCATGACTGAGCTGGCGGAGGTGCAGGGCATTGAACTGCCGCCGCTGATGCGCACCCTGACACAGCTGGAAAAGCAGGGTTACCTGCTGCGCGCCGTATCGCCTTATGACAAGCGCATCCGGCTTCTGACGTTGACGCCTGAAGGAAAAGCCATATTAAAAAGGCTCACTCAGGTGATTGAGACATATCAGGCGCGCGTATCGCAAAACATCGCGCCGGAACATATCGAGATTTTCAGCGCCACGTTAAATCAAATCGCCTGCAATTTGCGGACAATCCGCGAAGAAGATAACAAGACCGAAAAATAATGACTCCTGAACAAAAGTTTGCCCGCTGGGTAAGGGTGAGTATTGCCTCTTTCCTGCTGATGTTTGTCTACTTTATCGTCGCGGATATCTGGATCCCGCTGACGCCGGACTCCACCGTGATGCGCGTGGTAACGCCGGTTTCTCCGCGCGTCTCCGGCTATGTGGCGGCGGTACATGTCCACAACAACAGCCAGGTGAGGAAAGGCGATCTGCTGTTTGAACTCGACAACACGCCGTTTCGCAACAAAGTGGAAGCTGCGCAAATCGCGCTTGAGCAGGCACGTCTGTCTAACGAACAGCTGGATGCGCAGATCGCCTCCGCGCAGGCCAGCCTGAAAACCGCCGTGCTGACCGCACGTAACGACAAAGTGACTTTCGACCGCTACCAGAAGCTGAGCACCCTGCAGAGCGTCTCGCAGGCGGATCTGGATAAGGTCCGTACCACCTGGCAGAGCAGCGAGCAGTCCGTCAGTTCCATTCAGGCCAACATCCATAACCTGCGTATTCAGCGCGGCGAGCGAGACGAGCACCGCAACGTGACGCTGCAAAAATACCGCAACGCGCTGGATGACGCGGAGCTGAATCTCGGCTGGACGAAAGTTTACGCAGAAGCGGACGGCACGGTGAGTAACTTACAGTTAAGCCCTGGCTTTTACGCTTCGTCCGGCTCAGCCGCGCTGGCGCTGGTGAACAACCAGACCGATATCGTCGCCGATTTCCGCGAGAAGAGCCTGCGCCACACCCATCAGGGCACCGACGCCGCTGTGGTGTTTGACGCCTTCCCGGGACAGGTGTTCCGCGCCCACGTGACCAGCAGCGACGCGGGGATCCTCGCCGGACAAGAAGCGGTTAACGGTGAACTCTCCGAACCGGAGACCTCCAACCGCTGGGTGCGCGATGCCCAACGCATGCGCATTCACGTCGCGCTGGACGAGGCGCTGCCGAAGCATCTGCCGACCGGCGCACGCGCCACCGTGCAGCTCTATAACAGCGAGGGGCCGTTTGCGCGCTTCTTCTCCGGGATGCAGATCCACCTGGTGAGCCTGCTTCATTATGTCTATTAGCACCCTGGCGCGGGTGTTTACCCCGCACGGCAATATCGTCTACACGGCAAACGACTTTCGCCAGACCCTGCGCATCGTCTTTGCCGGGATGATTGCGCTCAGCATCTCCAGCTTCTACAACACCAGCTACGGCGTGTTTTTTGTGGTCTACCCGATCATGCTGCTGTCGCTGGTGCCGGTGTTTAACCGCCACGTGGCGAAGCAGTTTATCTTCAGCGCCGCGCTTAACTGCGTCGAAATGATCTTCATCATCGGCTATCTGTCGCAATGGCCGGTCATCATGACGCTGGTGGTGTTTGCCCTGTACGTGATGCGTTTTCGCTTTATGAGCAAGGGGCCGCTGTTTCTGTTTGGCTCAATGGGCGTGGTATGCCAGAGCGTGATGCTCAATTTTATGAGCTACCCCACTACCAACTGGCACACGCTGCTGTTTTCCAACATCGAAGCGAGCATCATGGCGGTGTGCCTGAGCGCGCTGATGAACTATCTGCTGCCGGACGTGGAGCCCCGCAAGCCGCCGCCGCTGATTGAGAAAGACGATGCTCGCGTGCGCCACGAATCGCTGCTCTCCGGCACCGTCGCGACGCTGATATTCGTGGTGTTCCAGATTAGCGACTTAAGCGATTCGCTCTCCGCGCTGATGGCGGGGATTTTGATTCTGTTCCCCATGCACTACCGCGGTTCGGTGATGAGCTCTATCTGGCGCGTGGTCGGCGTGGTGCTGGGCTGCCTCTATATTCTGGTGGTGCAGCTGATCCTCTACGATCACAGCAGCCATATGCTATTGATGATGCCCCTGATTGGCCTCGGGCTGGCGTTTGGCGCGCGCCTGCACGTGATGGAGAAGGTGGGCGCGGGCGTGGGGTTTTCCAGTATTACCACCATCGGCATTATGTTCGGGCAGAACATGCATCCGGACACTGACCTGGTGTTCAGCGATCTCTATCGCATCACGTCCGTCACCTTTTCGCTGGTAGCAACGCTGACGATGGTATTTCTGGTGCACCTGATCCTTAACCGCTTTGAGGCGACGCGTTACCTCATCGCGCCGCCTAAAGCAGACTAATGCCCCAGCACGGCAGGCAGCTGCGAGAGTAAAAACAGGATCAGGCCAATCGTCCCGCCCACCAGCGTGCCGTTGACGCGGATGAACTGCAGATCTTTACCGATATTCAGCTCTATCTGGTGGGACATATCTTTGGCGTCCCAGCTTTTGACCGTGTCGCTGATGTGGCGGGTCAGGAACGCGGCAAAATCCGGTGCGACGCGATGGGCGGCCTGCTCCAGATGTTCATTCAGCGAAGCCTGCAGGTTAACGTCGTTTGTCAGCGTTTCACCGAACCACTGACCGGCATTAGCAACGCGCTGCTTCATGCGGGAATCCTCGCTCTGCATATCCGTTTTCAGCCACTGGCGCAGGTCAGCCCACATCTCGCCCAGATAGCGGTTAAACGCCTCATCGTTTTTCAGGTAGTGCTTGATGTTGTCGGCTTTCGCCGCCATCTCCGGATCGGTTTTCAGGTTGTCGATAAGCTTCAGCGTAGCGCGGTCAAATGCCTGGCGGATCTGGTGCGTGCGGTCGTGGCTGATATCGTCCAGCAGCGTATTCACCGCGTTCGACACCATCTCCGCGCTTTGATCGCCCAGCCACTCGGTAGGCAGTACCATCGCTTTGCGCGGATGCTCGGTCTTCAGCCAGTGAACAATTTGGTCAGAGATAAATTCCCGCGTGCTCTCCCGTTGAATCAAGGTAATCAGGCGGTTGATGATCGCATCCAGCAGCACCTGGTGGCGGTTGTTTTTGGTCATGCTCTCCAGCATGACGGCGCTGGTTTCGGTGAGATCGACCTTATCGATGGCCTTATGCACCGCCCGTTTGAGCAATCGCTGAATACGCCCGTCGTCGGTGAGTTCCAGAAAACCGCTCATCACCTGAATCAAATGCTGCCCGACGCGCTGCGCGTTATCCGGCTGGCTGAACCAGGTGCCGATCATTTTTGCCGGTTCATAGCGGCGGATCAACGCCACCAGCGATTGCGTATCGAGAAATTTCTCCTGCACGAACTGGCCAAGATTGTCGCCGATTCGGTCCTTATTACGCGGAATAATCGCCGTATGACGCGAAATAAACGGAATGGGCACCCGGCGAAACAGCGCAACCACGGCAAACCAGTCTGCCAGCGCGCCGACCATCGCCGCCTCGGCAATGGCCTTCACGCCGCGCACCCAGAAGGTCTGCGGCAGGAACAGGGTAGTGATAAACGCTGCGGCAGCAATCAGCAGCAGCGACAGCGCGAGAAGCTTGGCGCGTTTGAGTTCAGCTATTTTTTCCATGGGTTAAGAATAGAGGGAGACGGGGGGAATGTGCAAAAACCGCCACAACACCCACCCACCAAACCCCATCAGCACCACCCCTGCCGTGCGCTCAATCCACCACAGCGAACGGCTGAGCCTCTGCTGGACCGCGGGCAGCCCCATCAGCGACACCAGCGCCAGATCCCACACCAGCACCACCAGCACCATCCATAGACCGCAGGTCGACTGCTGAAGCAGCGTGACGTCCGGCCCCAGCAGCGCCGTCATCAGCGCCAGATAGAACAGCGCATTCTTCGGATTAAGGAGCGCCGAGCCGAGCCCCAGCAGGATCTGCTTGCGCAGTGAGGGAAAGCGCTGCTGGGTCTCATTCAGCGCCAGCGCTTGCGGGCGGCTGCGCACCAGATGCGAGCCGATCCACAGCAGGTACAGCGCCCCGCAAAGCTCGATAAGCGTAAACAGCCAGGTAAACTGGCGCAGCGCGCTCCAGCCGATAATCACCAGAAGAATATAAAGCGCGTTACCCGCGGCGATGCCGAAGCACAATCCCGCGCTGCCGCGCACCCGATAGCGCGCGGCGTAGCCTACCAGCAGGAAGAAATCCGGGCCCGGGCTTAGCAGGGCAACAAAGTGCGCCAGCGCCAGGGCGAGAAAAGCGGAAGGGAATAACAGTTCCATAGCGACCTCAGTTAACAATCTGAGGTCAGAGTACGGCGCGGCAGAACCTATTTATTGTCTGATATTGATCGGCCCGTGGCGTACTGGCGCGGCGTGGCGGCGGTATAGCTCACGAAGGTCTTATGAAAATGGCTCTGGTCGGCAAAACCGCTCTGGTAGCCAACGTCGACAATATCATCCCCGGCGCGCAGCCGCGCTTTGGCGTATTCCACGCGGGAGATGTTGAGGAAGCTGCCCGGCGTCAGGCCGGTGTCCTGCTTGAAGGTGCGAATCAGCGTCTCCTTGCGCAGCGAAAAGCGTTGAGCAAGCTCGTCAAGCGAAGGTGGTGCAGCAAGGTCGGAAAGAAATGCCTCCTGAACCTGCTGGCTGGTTGAACGAAGCGCATCTGCGTTATCTGTGCCGCGGGGAAGGGCAGAAAGCAGCATGTCCAGGGCTGCTGAAGACAGCGTCTCGACAACGTCCAGGTACTGGGCAAACAGGTCAGGGCTACGAATCACCTGTAGCGCCAAAGGAAGCTCAGTGTCGATATAGAGCATATGGTAGCTGCGCGGTTGCCCGGCGACGGGGTTGCAGCTGTGCGGCGCACAGGACGGGATCACAATGAGATCCCCGGGATGAAGGATGTACTCTCTGTCGTGACAAACGCAGCAGGTCTGGCCCTCCACAATCGCGCCGATGGAAAGCTGAGGGTGACTATGGCGTTTGTACGCCTGGGTGCTCTGCCAGGTGCTGCGCAGCTCAAGGCCTGAGGCGCGGTGAAAAGTCTGACGGACGTGTCGGGTATCGGTCATGGGCGCTCCTTCTGAAGGTTTTTTATACCACGTCAGCGAACCCTCTGGCAGCGCTTCATTAAGAACCTTCCGGATATACCCAACTTTACGCCCACAGCCAGTCATGTTGACTACCCTTAATACCCTAAGCGGTAAAACAAGGAGATTCGACATGGCTTATCAGACAGTAAATCCTGCCACTAACCAACTCATCAAAGAATACCCCTCACATACCGATGCGGATATCGAAGCGGCGCTCAAGGCGGCCGATGCGCTGTACCATTCGGACTGGGCGAAAGGCGACATCAGCCAGCGCCTGCCGGTGCTGCATAAGCTTGCCGACCTGATCGACGCGCGCGTGGAGGATCTGGCGAAAATCGCCAGCCAGGAGATGGGTAAGCTCATCGAACAGAGTCGCGGCGAGGTGAAGCTGTGCGCGCAGATCGCTCGCTACTACGCCGACAACGCGAAGCAGTTCCTGGCGCCGGTGAAATATGATTCAGAACTCGGTGAAGCCTGGGTGGAGCACCACCCCATCGGCGTGCTGATGGCCGTTGAGCCGTGGAACTTCCCGTACTACCAGCTGATGCGAGTGCTGGCTCCAAACCTGGCGGCGGGCAACCCGGTGATCGCCAAGCATGCCAGCATCGTGCCGCACTGCGCCGAAACCTTTGCCCACCTGGTGCGCGAGGCGGGAGCGCCGGAAGGGGCATGGACCAACCTGTTTATCTCTTCGGATCAGGTGGCAAATATTATTGCCGACGATCGCGTGCAGGGGGCAGCGCTGACCGGTTCCGAAAAAGCGGGCAGCGTTGTAGCGGCGCAGGCGGCGAAGCACATCAAGAAATCTACGCTTGAACTGGGCGGTAACGATGTGTTCGTGGTGCTGGACGATGCCGACCTTGATAAAGCCGTGAAGATCGGCGTTAACGCGCGGCTCAACAATGCCGGACAGGTTTGTACGGCGGCGAAGCGCTTTATCCTGCACGAGAAGATTGCTGATACGTTCCTGAGCAAATTTACCGAGGCGTTTAAGCAGGTGAAGATAGGCGATCCGCTGGACGAAAGCACCACGCTGGGGCCCCTGTCGTCTAAAGACGCGCTCGAAACGCTGACCAAACAGGTTAACGAGGCGGTGAAAAACGGCGCGACGCTGCACCATGGTGGCAAGCCCGTACAGCGTGACGGGAGCTTCTTCGAACCGACGATCCTGACGAATATCTCCCGCGACAACCCGGCGTACTTCGAGGAGTTCTTCGGCCCGGTAGCGCAGATGTACGTCGTGAAAAGCGACGACGAGGCGGTTGCGCTGGCGAACGACTCTCACTACGGTCTGGGCGGCGCGGTGTTCAGCCAGGATATTGAGCGTGCGAAGAAAATGGCGTCGCGGATTGAGACCGGGATGGTGTACATCAACTGGCTCACCGATACCGCGGCAGAACTGCCGTTTGGCGGCGTGAAGCGGTCCGGTTACGGGCGCGAGCTGTCGGATCTGGGGATCAAAGAGTTTGTGAACCAGAAGCTGGTGGTGGTGCGTAAGTAAGAGGTAATAAAAAACCTGCCAACCGGCAGGTTTTCCATGAAGAGTACTATACCCTTTCTTGCCGGGTGGCGCTGCGCTTACCCGGCCTACAATGTGCAACAGTATCAATAGATTGCACAGTTCATTGTAGGCCCGTGCAAGCGTAGCGCCGCCGGGCGTAATACAGCCTTAGAAGCTCACGCCGCCGCCCACGTACGCACCGTCAATCAGGGTGTGGTTTGGACGACCATCTTTGCCGTCAACGCTCACGTGGCGGTAACCCACTTTCAGCGTAACCGGTTTGATTGGGGTCCAGCTTACGCCGCCGTTAGCTTCAACATAGTTTTTCACGCTGTTGTTCAGCCCGTCTGGCGCAACGTAACCTTCGCCGAAGACCTTGATGCTGTCGGTCAGAGCAACGTTCACGCCGCCGCCGATTGGGAACGCCACGCCGTTATCGCCTTTTTTCGGGCCAACGTAGAGAGCCTTAGCGCCTGCGTTCAACATCACCGGGCCGACTTCAACGTTGTAGCCTGCACCTACGCCACCGGTCGTGGTGCCGTCATCGGTATTTTTCAGCCAGTTGCCTTCGGTATACAGGCCGGAGGTAGATTTACCCATTTCCACATTCAGGTTGGTAAAGTTTTTACCCTGCTCAATGCTGCCGCCCATTGCCAGTGCGGAGCCAGATACCGCGGTCAGAGCGGAAAGGATAAGTACGTTAAGCTTTTTCATGAGTGTTCCTCGTTATCAAATTAATCTGAGGGCACCTTAACAACGGATGTTTATGACTGCAAATGTGATATCTATCGCAGTTTTATGCTGTTTTTGTTGGGGGTTTAATCTTTATCTGTTGCCAAATTGTTTGTTTAGAAGGTCGTCAATGACAAATAAATTCGCGTTTAGGAACAGTTTAGATTTTTGGCTAAACGACAACTGAACGAGGCAAAGAAAGCCATTTGAGATGAATTAATTGAGTTTCTAATAATTTCCAAAAGTGTTTCAGTTGTCACAGATAAAGACAGAGGTTTACATTTCTGGTGGTTGCTATACGTAATTTTGTGCAGATCCGTCGTCCTTTCATGTCATTTTTCTGACACGTTTCTTCATTACGGTGTTGGCTTCACTAACTGGATGCTAACAACATGAAAAGAAAAATCATTCCTGTACTCGTGGGCTGTGCGCTCTCATTCTCTGCCGTGGCGGCACAACCTACCGCAGAGCGCTATATCGTCAGCTTCCCTGAAGGCTCGCATGTGAAATACAGCGGCGCGTTTGCCAGCGCGTTTCCGAACGGACTCCCGGTAGGGATTGGCTCTGGCCTGCTGTTTACCGGCAAACAGGGGGACGCCCTGACCTTTGCGACCGTGACCGATCGCGGTCCCAACGCCGATGCGCCAAAAAGAGGTAAAAACGAAGCCAAAATATTTGTCACGCCAGATTTCGCGCCGCTGCTGATGACCATTCGCGTCCAGAACGGCAAGGCAGAGGCAACCGATGCCCGTCCGCTGCATGACGATAAAGGCGAGATTAACGGTCTGCCGCTGCAAAGCGGCGTGATTGGCTCCACCAATGAAGTGGCATTCAGCGACACGCTAAACATTCTGAAGGGCGATAACCGCGGCCTGGACACGGAAGGCATCACGCCGGACGGTAAAGGCGGCTACTGGCTGTGCGACGAGTATGGCCCGTTCCTGATTAACGTCGACAGCAAAGGGAAGATCCTGGCGATCCACGGGCCGCAGGCGGCGGAAGGGGAGAAATCCATCGCGGGCGGTCTGCCAAACATTATCAAATGGCGTCAGGCGAATCGGGGCTTTGAAGGCCTGACCCGCATGCCGGACGGGCGGATTATCGCCGCCGTGCAAAGTACGCTGGATATCGACGGTAAGAGCAAAAAGCAGGCGCTGTTTACGCGTCTGGTGAGCTTCGACCCGGCGACCGGGAAAACCGCGATGTACGGTTACCCTATCGACAGCGCGGCCTACAGCAAAAACAGCGACGCCAAAATCGGCGACATCGTGGCGCTCGATGACCAGCACATTCTGCTGATTGAGCAGGGAAGCGATAAAAACGACGGGATGCGTAACCTGATTTATAAGGTGGATCTCAGTAAGGCGAGCGATCTGAGCGCCTTTGACAAGCCGGGCGAGTACCCGGAGTTTGATGATGAGAAAACCCTGGCGCAGCGCGGCATAACGCTTGCTGCAAAAACGCAGGTCGTCGATCTCCGCGCGCTCGGCTGGCAGCAGGAGAAGGCCGAAGGGCTGGCGCTGATCGACAGCAAACGGCTTGCGGTGGCGAACGATAACGACTTTGGCGTGAAGGTGGCGATGCAACATCCGGTCGAGGGCAAAAAGCTCAAGGATTATCGGGTGAATGCGGAAGGCAAGCTGACGCTGGATGATAAACCGGTGGAAACCACGCTCAGCGTGAAGCCGCTGAAGAAGCCGGAGTCTGACAGCGAGCTGTGGATTGTGACGCTGCCGGAGGCGGTGAAATAAGTATCCCCCTCACCCCAGCCCTCTCCCTCAAGGGAGAGGGGGCGTCTGTGCAGGCAATATTTTATGGGCAGAGGGGATACATAGCGGTTATTTCTTCAGCCCTGCAAACGCCGCCCGAATTTCCTCTTCCGGCAGCTGGATGCCAATAAACACCATCACGCTGTGCGGCGGTTCATCGCCCCACGGCCTGTCCCAGTCGGCGCTGTACAGGCGCTGTACGCCCTGAAACAGCAGGCGGTTCGGCTCGCCGTCAATCCACAGCATCCCTTTGTAGCGCAGTAGCTTGTCGGCAAACGACAGCAGCAGGTTCTCCATCACGCGCGAAACCTCACCGATGTCCACCGGATAGTCCAGCTCCACCACAATCGACGCCACGTCGTTTTGCTTGTCTCCCATAAAGTGGAAGCGCGGTTTTGCGGTGACGTTCTCTTCCAGCATAAAGCCGTTGGTGTTGAACAGCTGAGACAGATCGATGTCGCCACGCGTCACCGTGTAAATCGGCGCGCGGGAGTTAATGCGGGTCAGACGCTCGCGCAGCTTAACGCTTTCGCCCGCCACGTCGGTTTTGGTCAGCAGGATGCGGTCGGCGTAGCCCACCTGAGACTGGGCGATGGTGAACTGGTTCATCTGCTCGTCGGCGTGGACCGCATCGACCAGGGCAATGACACCGTCCAGCAGATAGCGCTGGCAGAGGATCTCGTGCGAGAAAAAGGTCTGAATAATCGGGCCGGGGTCGGCCATGCCGGTGCACTCGATCACCAGACGGTCAAAGTCGATTTCACCGCGATCGCGGCTGTCGAGCAGGTCAAGCAGGGCGTCTTCCAGCTCGTTAGAGCGGGTACAGCAGATGCAGCCGTTGGTGAGGGTTTTGATCTGGGTGGCGCGATCGCCAATCAGCTGGTCGTCAACGGAGACTTCGCCGAACTCGTTTTCGATAACGGCGATTTTGAAGCCATGCTGTTCATTCAGGATGTGGCGCAGCAGGGTGGTTTTACCGGCGCCGAGGAAACCGGTCAGCAGGGTAACGGCAATCGGGGTCATGGTCTCTCCTTTAGCAGCAGCGGACGCCGCCTTCTCCACTTCCGCCGTAGCGCGCTTCCTGCCGCTCGCGGAAGAATTCGGTGTAGGTCATGTACGGCTTATCCGGATGGTTGGTCTTCATATGCTCAACGTAGTTGTCATAGTCCGGAATGCCAATCAGCATTTTTGCCGCCTGACCGAGGTATTTTTTTGCTTCGCCTAAATTACCAAACATTGTGGGTTCCAGACAGAAAAAGCCCGGTGGCGCTACGCTTACCGGGCCTACAGTTTCTGTGTAGGGCGGGTCAGCGTAGCGCCACCCGCCATTTTTTTAATGGTGTGAAGAGGTCTTCACGCCGCCTTCCGGCACCGGCACGTACGGGGTTTCTTTATCCGTACGACCGTCGGCGTTGCGCACGTTCATCCAGGTTTTGATGCCGTAGAAGATGATGCTGTACACCACCACCAGGAACAGAATGCTCAGACCCGCGTTGGTGTAGTTGTTCACCACGATATGGTTCATGTTGGCAATCTGCTGCGCGGTCAGATCCGCGCCGCCTGCGGCAATCTTCTCTTTGTACTGGTTAGCCATGAAGAAGAAGCCTTCCAGCTGCGGGTTGGCGCTGAACAGCTTCAGGCCAAGCGCCCAGGTGGTGCAGAGCAGCAGCCACAGCGCAGGTACCACGGTGACCCAGATGTATTTGGTGCGTTTCATCTTCACGAGGACCACGGTACCGAGCACCAGAGCAACGGCTGCGAGCATCTGGTTAGAGATACCGAACAGCGGCCACAGGCTCTTCACGCCGCCGAGCGGGTCGACAACGCCCTGATACAGCAGGTAGCCCCACAGGCCTACGCAGCCCGCGGTACCCAGAATGCCCGCCACCAGAGAGTCGGTTTTCTTCAGGAACGGCACGAAGTTACCGAGCAGGTCCTGCAGCATGAAGCGGCCCGCACGGGTACCCGCATCCAGCGCGGTCAGGATGAACAGCGCTTCGAACAGAATACCGAAGTGGTACCAGAAGCCCATGTCCGCCCACGGCAGCACTTTGTGGAACACGTGCGCGATACCGACGGCCAGCGTCGGTGCGCCACCGGCGCGGTTCAGCACGGACGGTTCGCCGATGTCTTTCGCGGTCTGCATGATCTGCTCAGGCGAAATCACGAAGCCCCAGGAGCTGACGGTCGCCGCCGCGTGTGCGCTTGCGTCTTTCAGCTGCGCCATAATCAGCGCCGCGTTGTCACCGCCCATCTCGTGCAGGTTTGGCATGGTAATGCCGAGGCCAGCAGGCGGGGTGTTCATCGCGAAGTACAGACCCGGTTCGATAATGGAGGCTGCAACCAGCGCCATGATCGCCACGAAGGACTCCATCAGCATTGCGCCGTAGCCGATCAGACGCGCATCTTTCTCGTTCGCCAGCAGCTTAGGCGTGGTGCCGGAGGCAATCAGGGCGTGGAAGCCAGAGACCGCACCGCAGGCGATGGTGATGAACAGGAACGGGAACAGGGCGCCTTTCCACAGCGGGCCGGTGCCGTCGATGTACTGCGTTACCGCAGGCATTTTCAGATCCGGGTTAATCACCAGGATGCCGATCGCCAGACCGACGATAACGCCGATTTTCAGGAAAGTCGCCAGGTAGTCACGCGGGGCCAGAATCAGCCAGACCGGCAGCAGCGCGGAGATAAACGCATAGCCAATCAGCGCGAAGGTAATGGTGGTGTCCTTGAAGGTCAGCGCTGGGCCCCAGTACGGGTCGTGCGCAATCACGCCGCCGAAGTAGATGGAGGCCACCAGCAGCACGATACCAATCACCGACACTTCACCCACGCGTCCCGGTCTCAGGAAGCGCATGTAAATACCCATGAACAGCGCAATCGGCACGGTTGAGCAGACGGTGAAGACGCCCCACGGGCTTTCGGCCAGCGCTTTCACTACGATCAGGGCCAGCACCGCGAGGATGATGATCATAATCAGGAAGCAGCCGAACAGGGCGATAGTCCCCGGCACACGGCCCATCTCTTCTTTGACCATCTCACCCAGAGAAGCACCGTTACGGCGAGAAGAGATAAACAGCACCATAAAGTCCTGCACCGCACCTGCCAGCACTACGCCAGCGAGCAGCCACAGGGTACCCGGCAGGTAGCCCATCTGCGCGGCCAGCACCGGGCCGACCAGCGGGCCTGCACCAGCGATAGCGGCAAAGTGGTGACCAAACAGCACGTAGCGGTTGGTTGGCACGTAGTTCAGGCCGTCATTGTTAATGACCGCCGGCGTGGCGCGCGTCGGGTCGAGCTTCATGACCTTCTGCGCGATGTACAAGCTGTAGTAGCGATAAGCCACAAGATAGACGGAAACGGACGCGACCACGATCCACAGGGCGCTTACGTGTTCGCCCCGGCGTAATGCGACAACCGCCAGACAAAAAGCGCCGAGGATCCCGAGTAAGGCCCAGGGCACGTGCTTCAGTAGTTTTTTAGTATCCATAGTAAGACCTGGTTTTTTATGTAAAGAAAAAAGGGTCAGGGTTCGTTGTGAGGAGGTATTGATTAATGCTGGAGCGATCGTGCCAGATCCTCGCGCGTGTAAAGGACGGTAAATGAGTGAGTGGTTGAAAGTGATGGGTGAGCGGTCAAAGGTGAGGGCGAGTGGTTCAGGCTCGCCGCCGGTGGGAGAAAATTTGTGATTGCGATCACGCAGTTAGCTATACCGTGCACTCAGCCAGATAGGTTGTCAGGGTCGTCACCAGCTTTTCCCTCAGCCAGGCAGGTTCTAAAATGTGAATATTTGGCAGCCAGTACAAAAGCAGCGGCAAAATTTGGTTCTCATGTGCTGCCTGACAGCGGAGCGTGACGCCATCGTGATGGTCTTCCAGCAGCTCTTGTTCCGGCAGGAGATCGCGTCGCATAAAGTAATGGGAAATATTATCGTTGATAAATATTTTCACTTCGAAAGTATCTTCAGAGACCCAGGGATCGAGACTTTTTTCCAGTAGTTCAATCACGCTCTCTTCAGGAATAAATGTCGTGCCCTGAATATCCATCCAGCGAATCTGGCTCAGCGAAAAGGATTTTAACCTGCTATTTTCGGTGGCTTGTAAATACCATATATTTTTTTTGTTAATGAGTTTGTAAGGATTAATCAGACGGGTTTTACCTTTATAAACGATCTGACAAACATTATGGTTTTTAATCGATTTCTCAATTTTCGGTAAATAACGACCAATATCACGGTGTACGGTGTGCTCAGCGTCGTTGCCAAGAATAAGAATATTATTTTCATCAACGCGGTTTTCGAGTTTCTGCCAAAATTCGGTATTACGATCGGGGAAAAAGTTATCAGCATTCAGGAAGTTAGCAAGGGTGTGGTGCAGTCCTTGCGAGCCGGGAGATTGCGCTGAATGAATGAGCCGATATAGCCCATTTCCGGTATGTTCAACAATCGGGGAGAGCGCATTTAAATCGCGGTAGACAGTGCGCTCGGTAATTTTAAATTTATCCATGAGCGCACTGCGGTTTACCACACCGTGTAAATGTAGCTCAACCAGAATATCGACCAGACGTTCAGCCGAGCGGCTCCGCGTCGATTTAGCCATAAGGTCTTCCTGTATATTGGGGGCGGCGCTGAATGATGCGGGTAGCACTGACACGGGGTGTCAGTATTCAGGCACAGAAAATTTCTCTTATGGTTATATAACGGCGTGCTTTAGCGGAAACCTTAGGGGTTTTTTGTAGAAAGCCGCGCTGACCGAAGAAAGGTCAGCGCGGGAAGGGATTAAACGGCTGCTTCAAGCTCCATCATCACGGGGTGGAAGCGGCGTTTGAAATAGATCAGGCCGTGGCCCTCTTCACTGAGGATGATGTTTTTAATTTCAACGAGATAAACAAGATGCGTGCCGATGGTTTGCACCTGGCTTATCTCCCCTTCCAGGCTGGCGAGCGCGCCTTTTAGCACCGGCTGCGCCAGCGGGCCTTTCTGCCAGCAGGAGAGGGCAAAGCGCTCCTCCATGGCCATGCCGGTCATTCCGGCGAAATGGCGAGCCATGATCTCCTGCTCGTGGTTCAGCACGTTGACGCACAGCCTGCCGTTACCCTGAAAGACCGGGTTCATGGCGCTGTTGGCGTTGATGCACACCATGATCGAGGGCGGCGTGTCCGTCACCGAACAGACGGCGGTGGCGGTGATACCGCAGCGGCCCGCCTCGCCCTCGGTGGTGACCACATTAACCGCAGCCGACAGGCTGCTCATCGCGTCGCGAAAACGCAGGCGTTGTTCATCTGAATGCATTGCAACCTCCCGCTGCGCTATTTCAGCAGCTTGTCGAGCATGTTGATATCGGTGTTGTTGTGCAGGTGCGGCACCGTCCAGCCGTGCTGATCGTATTCGGACATGCAGCGGTCGACCATTGCCATCATTTTGTCCATGTTGCCGGAGCTCTGCGCCTGGCGCAGACACTGCAGGCGGATCTCATCCTGACTGCCGGAGTAGTTGATTTCGTACAGCTCGTGACGACCGCCAAACTCGCTGCCGATGGCATCCCACATCAGTTTCAAAATCTTGATGCGTTCAACGTGATCCATACCGTTGGAGCCGCGTACGTATTTCGCCAGATACTGGTCGATCTGCGGGTTGTTCAGGTCGCGGGCGCTGGAGGGCAGGTAGATCAGCCCGGAGGTGACGTTACGTTCGATGATGTTCTTGATCTTGGCGTAGGCCATCGGCGCCATGACGCGGTAGGTTTGCAGCGCGGCGTGATCCGGCAGATACGCGCCGTTGACCCACGGGGTGGCTTCGGAACACATGGAGTCGCTCAGCGCCCAGAACATGTTGCGCCAGGCCACCACTTCGCCGAGATCCGCCTGCACGCCGCGGAACTCCAGGGTACCGGTGCACTCGAGCGATTTCTTCAGCAGGGCGGTGATGAAGTCGAGCTTCACCGCCAGACGCACGCAGGCCTGCAGCGGGTACATGCGGGCGAAGCCGCCCTCCATCGTCCAGCGACGGCAGCGGTCGAAATCGCGGTAGATGAGCACGTTTTCCCACGGGATCAGCACGTGATCCATCACCAGGATCGCATCGTTCTCGTCAAAGCGGCTGGAGAGCGGGTAGTCGTACGGGGATCCGGTTGCGCCTGCCACCATCTCGTAAGAGGCGCGGGAGATTAGCTTCACGCCTTCGGCATCCATCGGCGCGACGAACATCAGCGCGAAGTCCGGGTTTTCGCCCATCACCTGCGCGGAGCCGAAGCCGATCATGTTGTAGTGGGTCAGCGCCGAGTTGGTTGCCACCACTTTCGCGCCGCTGACGATGATCCCGGCGTCGGTCTCTTTCTCCAGCTTGATGTAGACGTCTTTTACTTCGTCCGCCGGTTTGTGACGGTCGATTGGCGGGTTAACGATAGCGTGGTTGAAGTACAGGCCGGTTTCCTGAATGCGGGTGTACCAGTTACGGGCGTTCTGCTCGAACTGGCCGTAGAAGGCCGGGTTGGCACCGAGTGCGCAGCCGAACGCGGCTTTGTAGTCCGGCGTGCGGCCCATCCAGCCGTAGCTCAGGCGTGACCACTCGGCGATGGCGTCGCGCTGCTGGCGCAGGTCGTCGGCGCTTTTCGCCACGCGGAAGAACTTGTGGGTATAGCCGCCGCTGCCGGTATCGGTGCCCCAGCAGAGGGTATCCTGCATGTCCGGCTTGTGCAGCGCGTCGTACATCTGTGCGATAGAGGCCGCCGCGTTGCGAAACGCCGGATGGGTGGTGACGTCTTTGACGCGCTCGCCGTAGATGTAAATCTCACGACCGTCCTGCAGGCTTTTTAAATACTCTTCGCCGGTTAACGGACGTTTGGCATCAGCGCGGAAATCTTCAGGCTTCATAGGGACCTCGTATCGGAATAGGATTGTTAAATTTATGTTTTGTTTTTGTTGTTTAATTGAAGCCTGAGAGGGGCGTAACGTGAAGGGACGATTGGGACAACGGCGGGTACTTTTCGCGAGAGATCGCAGAGTGTGATTTCCCTCACCCTAACCCTCTCCCAAAGGGAGAGGGGACGGTTACTCCCTCTCCCTTTGGGAGAGGGCCGGGGTGAGGGGAACAGGCGACACCGGTACTTTCTGCGCCCGATACGCGCTCGGCGAGCACCCCACTAAACGGTTAAAAAACCGCGCAAAATAGGCCGGATCCTTAAACCCCAGCTGCCAGGCAATCTCGCTCACCGCGCTGTCGGAAAAGAGCAGCAGACGTCTGGCTTCACGCAGCTGCCGGTCGAAGATCAGCCGCTTTGGCGGACGGTTGGCGAAGCGGCGGCAGATATCGGTCAGGCGTGATTCGGTCAGGTGCAGCTCGCTGGCGTATTCCGGCACCGTCCAGTGCTGGTGGTAGTGCGCGTCAATCAGCTGGGTAAAGCGCTGGAACAGCTTCAGCTCGCCGCGCATTCCGCCTGAAGCGTGGTCGTCGAGCTTTGCGTTGCGCAGCAGCAGAGTAAAGACCGCCTGCGCCAGCAGAACCAGGGTATGCTCGCGCCCCGGCAGTTGTTCCGTGGATTCCCGGGCAATCAGCTGCCAGTAGTGCTTCAGGGCCGCCAGCTCGTTCGGCTTATCCGCCAGCGAGAGGCAGATCCCCGGCAGGCCAAACGCTTCCCGCGTGCCGGGGTAGAGCACCTCCAGTAGCGGCCAGATCAGATCCTCGCGCACCGTCAGCACGTGCCCGTCGCTGTCGGATTCGGTGATAAACGCGTGCGGCACCGACGGCGGCGTCAGGACGAACAGCGGGGCCTGCACCGAGTAGCGGTGATCGTCGAGCTGGAGTTCAATCTGCCCGGTATCGAGAAAGTGCATCTGAAAATACTGGTCGTGACGATGCGCCTGCATGTCGCGGCCAAAAAAGGCCGCCATGCGGGCGAACGACTGGTAGTGCACATCGTCGGTGCCCAGACTTTCGTCGTACTCCTTGCTGATATCAATGTTGGCGATGGGGCTCTGGCACATGATCGTTCCTCTGTTGATCCCGCTGCGTCATCGGAATGCGCGTCAGCACCAGCGCGCCGACCACCAGCAGCCCGGCCACGAACCACAGCCCGGAGCTGAAGCTGCCGGTCGCGTCGCGCAGGATCCCAATCAGCAATGGGCTGACGGCAGAACCCACGTTGCCAATGGCGTTGATCACCGCCAGCGCCACGGCGCGGGACTGCAGGCTAATCACCCGATCCGGCGTGGTCCAGAATATGGCCATGGCGGTAAAGGATCCGGTTGAGGCCATAATGATGCCAAGCAGCTGGATCAGGCTGTGATCCGTCGCGGAGGCCAGCATCCATCCCGCCGCGGCGAACAGGTACGGCAGGATGGTGTGCTTTTTTCGCTCTTTCAGCCTGTCGGAGCGGCGGCTCCACCAGATCATCCCGAGAATGGTACAAAACTGCGGGATCGCCGCCAGCAGGCCGATGACGATATTGCTGCTTCCCGTGTTAAAGCTTTGCAGGATCTGCGGCGTCCAGATGTTGATTGCGCTGAGCGTGTTGGTCAGGCAGAAGTAGGCCAGCGTGTAGAGCAGCACCGCCGGGGTCAGCACTTCGCGCAGCGTCGAGCGCGGCGTGACGGATTGGGCAATCGCGACCTCCTGCTCACGGGCGATCATGGTTTTCAGCGCCTGCTTTTCGTCGTCGTCCAGCCAGGTGGCCTGATCCGGCGTGTCGTTGAGGTAGAACCAGGTCACCACGCCGAGCACCACCGACGGTAGCCCCTCCAGCAGGAACAGCCACTGCCAGCCCTTCAGGTTCCACAGCCCGTCCATCGCCAGAATGTAGCCGGAGAGGATCGAGCCGAGCATCATGGTCACCGGCATGGCGATCATAAACAGCGCGTTGGCACGGGCGCGGTGATAGGCCGGGAACCACCAGGTGAGATAGACCAGGATCCCCGGCAGGAAGCCCGCTTCGGCAATGCCTACCAGCATGCGCAGGACGTAGAGCGTTTCAGGGCTGGTGGCGAACATGGTGCAGGTGGAGGCGATGCCCCACACCACCATGATCCCGGCGATCCAGCGCCGCGCGCCGATTTTCGCCAGCATGATGTTGCTCGGGATGCCGCACAGCACGTAGGTGACGTAAAACAGCGTCGCGGCCAGGCCAAACATGGTCGACGTAAGGCCCAGATCTTTACCCATCGTCAGCCCGGCAAAGCCGATATTGATGCGATCGAGAAACGAAAAGACAAACAGGATAAAGAGAAAGACGATCAGGCGACGGAACAGCTTGCTAATGGCGCGATGTTCAACAGCTTTATTATCATGGGCTTGCAGGGTAGAGGTCGTCATGGTGCGCTCCAGATCTTACGTTTAGTAGACGGATTTATTGTTATTAACTGACGTAACCGGTTGTTCGATAAAGCGTGCCGCCAGCGCTTCCGCGCCGCGGGCGAGCAGGGTGGTGTCGACGCCGACGGCGACAAACAGCGCGCCGAGGCCGAGATAGCGTTTTGCCAGCTGCTCGTTCGCCATCAGGATGCCGGGCGCTTTACCGGCGGCGCGTATCTGCGCGATCGCCTGCTCGATGGCGGCCTGGATTTCCGGGTGCTGCGGATTGCCGGCAAAGCCCATGTCGGCGCTCAGATCCGCCGGGCCGATAAACACGCCGTCGACGCCGTCCACGTCCAGGATCTGCGGCAGATTTTTCAGCGCCTCGCGGGTTTCGATCTGCACCAGCACGCACATGGCATCGTTAGCCTGCTGTAGATAATCCGGAATGCGGTTCCAGCGCGAGGCGCGCGCCAGGGCGCTGCCGACGCCGCGGATGCCCGCGGGCGGGTAGCGGGTGGAACGTACCGCCAGACGGGCTTCTTCGGCGTTTTGCACCATCGGCACCAGCAGGGTTTGTGCCCCCACGTCCAGCAGCTGTTTGATCTGCACCGGGTCGTTCCACGACGGGCGCACCACCGGCTGGCTGGGATAGGGCGCGATGGCCTGCAACTGGGTTAAGACGGTTTGCACGCTGTTGGGCGCGTGTTCGCCGTCGATCAGCAGCCAGTCGAAGCCTGCTCCGGCCAGTAGCTCCGCGCTGTAGCTGCTGGTCAGCCCCAGCCATAAACCGATTTGCGGACGGCCTGACTGCAGCGCCGCTTTAAATGCGTTTTGCATGGTCCTCTCCTAAACAAAGCGGCAGCTGATGGAGCCCATATTGCCGTAGTCCACGTGGAAGGTGTCGCCTCTGCTGGCGGGCACCGGGCGGGTAAAGGAGCCGCCGAGGATGATTTGCCCCGGCTCAAGCTGCACGTCGTAAGGGGCCAGCTTGTTCGCCAGCCACGCCACGCCGTTCGCCGGGTGGTTGAGCACCCCTGCGGCTACGCCGGTCTCTTCGATCACGCCGTTGCGGTAGAGCAGGGCGGAGATCCAGCGCAGATCCAGCGCGTCGGGCTTAATCGGACGGCCGCCGAGGATCACCCCCGCGTTAGCGGCGTTATCGGAGATGGTGTCGAAGACCTTGCGCGGGCGCTGGGTCTCCGGGTCGACGTTGTGGCAGCGGGCGTCGATCAGCTCCAGCGCGGGTATCACGTAATCCGTGGCGTTGTAGACGTCGAAGATCGTGCAGTTCGGGCCGCGTAGCGGCTTCGCCAGCACGAAGGCCAGCTCCACTTCGATGCGCGGGACGATAAAGCGATCCACGGGGATGTCGCTGCCGTCGTGGAAGAACATGTCGTCCAGCAGCACGCCGTAGTCCGGCTCGCTGATCTGCGAGCTGGCCTGCATCGCCTTAGAAGTGAGGCCGATCTTGTGGCCCTTCAGCACGCGGCCTTCGGCGATCTTCAGGCTGACCCATTCGCGCTGGACGGCGTAGGCGTCTTCAATCGTGATCTCCGGGTATTCCAGCGAGATCGCGCGGATCTGCTCCCGGGATTGTTCCGCCTGATGCAGGCGGTGGGCGATCAGGGTATGGGTATGTTTGTCGAGCATGGCGATATCCTGTTTTATGTTTTTTCTCCCTCTCCCCGTGGGAGAGGGACGGGGTGAGGGCATCGGGCCGCAGAGGTATCCCCTCACCCTAACCCTCTCCCAAAGGGAGAGGGGACGGTATTACTTAAACAACGCGTGCACGTTGTTTTGTTTGTAATTGAGCGTCGGGTGCAGCTCGTCGAGTTCGAACGACAGCGCCAGATAGCGGGCGGCCATCAGCTCCGCGAAGTGCATTTTGATCAGCGCAAACAGCATTTCACCGACCTCTTCCCGGCTCTTCAGGCTGCGCCCGGCACCAATCTTCAGCGTCATATGCACAAAGGCGTAATCGTGCCTGCCGTCGGCCATCTGCCAGGTGTCCAGCCAGTGGGCGCGGCTGCGGATACCGCCGAGCGGGAAGATGCCCGTGGCGGCGAGCGCCTCGTTCACTTTGGCGAACAGCCCCGGCAGGTCGGCCTCTTCGCGGATGTTGTCGGTACATTCAGCAATGAAGTGAGGCATGGTGACTCCTTACGCGGGCAGCGGGAAAACGGCGTTAACCTGGCCGGTACCGGAGCTGGCGAACAGCTCGGTGAGGAACTCCACCTTGCCGTCGTAGTTGTCCCAGCCGAGCATCCCCAGCAGCATCACCGTGTCGTGCATGTTGCCCTCGCCGTAGCAGTAGTCGGCGTACTCCGGCAGCATGCTGCAAAACTCCTTAAACTGGCCTTCGCGCCACAGCTTCACCACGCGCTCGTCCATCTGACGGTCAAACTCACGGGTGTAGCTGTTCATCCCTTCCTCGGCGCGCTGGTCGTCTATAAAGCGGTGCGACAACGAGCCGCTGGCGAGCACCGCCACGGTGCCGTCGTATTTTTCAATGGCGCTGACGATAGCCTCGCCCAGCCGGCGGCTGTCGGCGAAGTCGTGAACCGTGCAGAACGCCGAGATGGAGATCACTTTGAAGTGCTTATCCGCATTCATGTAGCGCATCGGCACCAGCGTGCCGTACTCCAGCTTCAGGCTCGGGATGTTGTGCGCTTTGGCGCGCACGCCGAGCTTCACCGCTTCGTCGGCGATCAGCTGGCCGAGCGCCGGGTTGCCGTCGTAGTCGTAGGTCATGTCGCGGATAAAGTGCGGTAGCTCGTTGCTGGTGTAGACGCCCGCAAAATGGTCCGCACAGTTGATGTGGTAGGCGCTGTTCACCAGCCAGTGGGTGTCGAACACGATGATGGTGTCCACGCCCAGCTCGCGGCAGCGCTTGCTGATTTCTTTATGTCCGTCGATGGCCGACTGGCGGCAGCCGTGGTTTTTCCCCGGCAGTTCGGAGAGGTACATCGACGGTACGTGGGTGATTTTTGCCGCTAATGCTAATTTACCCATGGTCAGATCCCCCATTTTGGAATCGGATGGTCGCCCATGGAGATGCAGACGTTCTTCATCTCCGCGAACACCTCGAAGCTGTACTCGCCGCCCTCGCGCCCGGTGCCGGAGGCCTTCACGCCGCCAAACGGCTGGCGCAGGTCGCGCACGTTCTGGGTGTTGACGAACACCATGCCGGCTTCGATGCTGCGCGCCAGGCGCAGCACCTTGCTGACGTCCTGGGTCCAGATGTATGACGCCAGGCCGTACTCCACGTCGTTGGCCAGGCGCAGGCCTTCCGCTTCGTCCTTAAACGGCAGCAGGCAGGCCACCGGCCCGAAGATCTCCTCCTGCGCCACGCGCATGCGGTTATTGACGTCCGCCAGCACGGTTGGGCGCAGGAAGTTGCCGCCCTTCAGGTGCGCAGGCAGATCGGTCGGTTTGTCCGGGCCGCCCGCCAGCAGGGTCGCGCCTTCCTCAATGCCGAGGCGGATGTAGCCGGAGACCTTCTCCCAGTGTGGCTTGCTGATGAGCGCGCCAATCTGGGTATTCGGATCGTTTGGATCCCCGACGCGCAGGCGGTTGGCGCGCTCGGCAAAGCGCTTGACGAATTCCGGGTAGATGCTCTGCTGGATAAAGATGCGCGAGCCCGCGGTGCAGCGCTCACCGTTGATCGAGAAGATGGTGAACAGGGCGGCGTCCAGCGCGCGCTCGATGTCGGCATCTTCAAAAATCAGCACCGGGGATTTGCCGCCCAGCTCCATGGAGTATTTCTTCAGCCCGGCATTTTTCATGATGTTGCGCCCGGTGGCGGTGCCGCCGGTGAAGGAGACGGCGCGCACGTCGTGATGGCGCACCAGCGCGTCGCCTGCCGTCGCACCGTAGCCCTGCACCACGTTGAGCACGCCCGCCGGAATGCCCGCCTCCAGCGCCAGCTCGCCCAGACGGTCGGCGGTCAGCGGAGAGAGTTCAGACATCTTCAGCACCGCGGTGTTGCCGAGTGCCAGGCAGGGCGCGACCTTCCAGGTGGCGGTCATAAACGGCACGTTCCATGGCGACACCAGCGCGCAGACGCCCACCGGCTGCACCAGGGTGTAGTTGAGCATCTTGTCGTCGACCGGGTAGGTTTTGCCGTTCATCTGCTGGCACACCTCGGCGAAGAATTCGAAGTTGTGCGAGGCGCGCGGAATGAGCACGTTTTTGGTCTGGTGGATCGGCAGGCCGGTGTCGGCGGTTTCCATGGCGGCGATCTCGGGCACGTTCTGGTCGATCAGGTCGCCCAGACGGCGCATCAGGCGCGCGCGCTCCTTCATCGGCAGGTTGGCCCACTTCGGGAATGCCTCTTTGGCGGCGGCGACGGCCTGGTGAATTTCAGCTTCACCGCCGGAGGCGACTTCTGCCAGCACCTCGCCGGAGGCCGGGTTGGTGGTATGGAAGTACTCGCTTCCCGCGACGTTTTTACCGTTTATCCAGTGGTTAATCTTTTTCATTTTGCAGTCTCCTCGCTGACAATTCGGTTCACCAGGCGCCCCACGCCCTCCACTTCCACCACCACTTCATCGCCCGGCACCACGTCGGACAGCCCCTTCGGCGTGCCGGTGGCGATCATGTCGCCCGGCTGCAGGGTCATAAAATCGCTCAGGTACGCAATCAGGAACGGAATGCTGAAAATGAGATCGGCGGTGGTCCCTTCCTGGCGCAGCTCGCCATTGACGAAGGTGCGCAGGGCTAAGCTGTGCGGGTCTGGAATGGTCGCTTTCGGCACGATGTTCGGGGAAATGGGCGTCAGCCCGTCGCGGCTTTTTACCCGCAGGTTCGGACGGTAGTAGTTTTCCAGGTAGTCGCGGATGGCGTAGTCGTTGCAGACCGTATAGCCCGCAACATAGTCCATCGCGTCGGCTTCACTAACCTTGCGCGCGGTTTTACCGATGACCACCACCAGCTCCGCTTCGTAATGCATGTATTCGATATTGTTCGGGCGCACCGACGTCTGGTTGTCGCCGTTGAAGGTGTTTGGCGCTTTGATAAATACCAGCGGCTCGGTGGGCGGTTTGAAGTCCAGCTCGCTGGCGTGATCGGCATAGTTCAGACCGAGGGCAAACAGCGTGGCGTGCGGCGGCGTGCTGTGCGCAATAGTGACGTCGCGCTCGTCCACCACCGGGTTTTCCAGCGGCGGAAAGCCTTCAGCCAGAATGCGCACGCGATCGCCCGGGCGGATCTCAACGCGGTTTTGCGGGGTACCGAGCAATATCGCATCGCCGGGATTGAGGGTGGCGAACTCGCTCAGGGCGCTCAGCAGTTCGGCAGCGTTACGCTGAAGCTCGACCGTGTTCCAGTGGTCCGCTTCGCGGCCGTTGATCTCGGTGATGATGGTCAGGTTAGCCACGTTATCAACGGCGACAAGTTCGCCGAGCGGACAAAATCCGTCCCGGCATTTGGCCTTGATGGCCGGGCGGTAGAAGCTCTCTTCCGGCAGGCTCACCTCGTTGGCCAGCGCGTATCCCGCGATGTACGCCGCGGCGTCCTCCACGCGCACCTTGCTGGCGGTTTTGCCTACGACCAGCGCCACCGTCGCGCCGCTTAGCACCGTTTCCCCCTGCGGGAAGGGGATCGGCTCGCCCGCGCGGATCACCGTGTTATGCGGTTTGATAAACCACACGGCTGTTTTCGGCGGCGTGCTGTAAGGGGCTTTTTCAAACGCTTCACGCCAGGCATCACGTTGGCTTTGATGGTTGAGGGCGACGGCAAAAACGGTACCTTTCATTCACATACTCCTCACCCCGGAGGTCCGGGTTATGATTTCATTAATATGTTAATGATCTGGTTTTATGCTTTTGCTGTTTATTTCGCAATCAGAAGTGAAAAATTTGTGATATGAATAACAATAAATTTACATATGAATTTTTATTTATATATAAATCAGGTTGTTAATAAAACTGAATGGTTTCTGTTAGACTTTTTGACGGAAAACGTGTTGTTTATAAAAGCATCTTTTAGTGATTGTTTACTTGTTAATGATGTGAAGGGAGAGGCTATGCATGACTCATTAACCATCGCGCTGCTGCAGGCGCGGGAAGCGGCGATGTCCTACTTCCGCCCGATCGTAAAGCGCCATAACCTGACCGAGCAGCAGTGGCGCATAGTGCGCGTTTTGGCTGAACATCCGTCGATGGATTTTCACGATCTGGCGTTTCGCACCTGCATTTTGCGCCCGAGTCTGACCGGCATTCTGACGCGCATGGAGCGCGACGGCCTGGTGCTGCGCTTAAAGCCGGTGAACGACCAGCGCAAGCTGTACGTGTCGCTGACCAAAGAGGGGAATGCGCTGTATGAACACGCCCAGGCGCAGGTCGAAGAGGCGTATCGGCAGATTGAGGCGGAATACACGCCGGAGAAGATGAAGCAGCTGACGGCGCTGCTGGAAGAGTTTATTGAACTCGGAAACCGGGATAACGCAGCGCGGGAAGAAGAGTAAAAACCACAAATTCCAGGATGATTTTCGTAAAGTTTTCCCTTTCCAGGCCGAAAATTCTGTATCTGTCTGAGGAAGAGAAAACATGTTAAACCGTATCAAGATTGTCACCAGCTTACTGCTGGTTTTAGCGATATTTGGCCTTTTACAACTCACATCCGGTGGTCTTTTCTTTAATGCCCTGAAGAATGACAAAGAGAATTTCACCGTCCTGCAAACCATTCGTCAGCAACAATCTACGCTCAACGGGAGCTGGGTTGCCCTGCTGCAAACCCGTAACACCCTGAACCGCGCGGGTATCCGCTACATGATGGATCAGAGCAACATCGGCAGCGGCGCGACCGTTTCCGATCTGATGCAGATTGCGTCTGCCTCGCTGAAGCAGGCGGAAAAAAACTGGGCGGATTACGAAGCCCTGCCGCGCGATCCGCGTCAGAGCGACGCCGCTGCGCTGGAAATCAAACGTAATTACGAGATCTACCACGGCGCGCTGGCTGAGCTGATTCAGCTGCTGGGTGCGGGGAAAATCAACGCCTTCTTCGACCAGCCGACCCAGAGCTATCAGGACGGTTTTGAGAAGCAGTACGTGAGCTACCTGCAGCAGAACGACAAGCTGTATGAGACGGCGGTGAAAGACAGCAACAGCTCTTACAGCCAGGCTATCTGGGTGCTGATTAGCGTGCTGATTGCCGTGGTGGTGGTGATTGTCGCCGTCTGGCTGGGCATCAAGCAGGCGCTGATTTCCCCGCTGAATCGCCTGATCGACAGCATTCGCCATATCGCCAGCGGCGACCTGGTGAAGCGCATCGATGTTGAAGGCTCCAATGAGATGGGTGAACTGGCCGACTCGCTGCGCCACATGCAGGGCGAGCTGGTGCGTACCGTTGGCGACGTGCGTAACGGTGCCAATGCCATCTACAGCGGCGCGAGCGAAATCTCGATGGGTAACAATGATCTCTCTTCCCGTACCGAGCAGCAGGCCGCCTCCCTGGAAGAGACCGCGGCCAGCATGGAAGAGCTGACCGCCACCGTGAAGCAGAACGCCGAAAACGCCCGCCAGGCGAGTAACCTGGCGCTGAGCGCGTCTGAGACCGCGCAGAAAGGCGGTAAAGTGGTGGATAACGTGGTGCAAACCATGCGCGACATCGCGGGCAGTTCGCAGAAAATTGCCGATATTATCAGCGTGATCGACGGCATTGCCTTCCAGACCAACATTCTGGCGCTGAACGCGGCGGTAGAGGCGGCGCGTGCTGGTGAACAGGGACGTGGCTTTGCCGTTGTTGCAGGCGAAGTCCGTAACCTGGCGCAGCGCAGCGCCCAGGCTGCCCGTGAAATCAAGAGCCTGATTGAAGACTCCGTCAGCCGCGTGGAAGTGGGCTCTACTCTGGTAGAGAGCGCGGGGGAAACCATGGGTGAGATCGTGAATGCGGTAACCCGCGTGACGGACATCATGGGTGAAATTGCGTCTGCGTCTGACGAGCAGAGCCGCGGTATCGACCAGGTCGGCCTGGCGGTCGCGGAGATGGATCGCGTGACCCAGCAGAACGCCTCGCTGGTTGAGGAATCTGCCGCAGCGGCTGCCGCACTGGAAGAACAGGCGAGCCGTCTGACCCAGGCCGTGGCGGTGTTCCGCATTCAGCAGGAGCAGATGAAAGCGCGCGAGTTCGCGTCAGCGAAAAACGTTGTCACCCCGGTGATGTCGCGTAAAGCCGCGACGGCCGACGCGGGTGATAACTGGGAAACGTTCTAATCCAGCGCGTTGTGCCGGGTGGCGGCTACGCCTTACCCGGCCTACGGTTCAGGGATTTGTTGGCCCGGTAAGCGAAGCGCCACCGGGCGATATCAAAGCGGCAGACGCATAGCGCAGCGGGAGTTATACGCTAAGCCTTGCGCTGCTTCTTCTTCACGTTTTTCACCCAGTTCAGGCGTGAGTTCAGTGACATATTCAAACCCCAGCTTTTCATAGAATGGCGCATTCCACGGCACGTCCCGGAACGTCGTTAACGTCAGTGACGTCAGCCCCTTTTTACGGGCATGCTCAGCCGCACAGGCGATGAGCTGCCGACCTATACCTTTTCCCTGCCAGTCCAGATCAACCGAAAGCTCCACGATAAACAACGACAAAGGATGGGCTTCTGCGAGGAGAAAACCCACAGGACGATCCGCTGCCAGCGCCAGCCAGCTCAGGCCCTGTTCGACATAGTCGCGATGGTGTTCAATGGAAATGACGTCGCCATCAGCGAGCCAGGCCAGTTCAGGCCAGGCTCGAAAACGCTGGCCTGCCGCGCGCTCAATGGCGGGCAGACTGGCAACGTCATGCGCAGTGGTGGGGCGGAAGATGATTTTCATGGCGGCAAGTATAGCCTGATCTGTTTATTCCGAGCAGATCAGCAGTGGCGAGTAGAAATTGCCGATCACCATCGCCTCTTCCGGCGTGCGTTCGATGGTCAGTAGCCTTTTCTGTCCTTGCGTTAAGCCAGCAACGTATTTCTCAAAGACCCCATCGGGTAATTCATCGTGGCTAAATCGCTCGACCTTGATAATGGCGATTTCAAAAAGCGTGTCGTGCATGTGTCGCCAGTTAAACGTTTCCTGACGGGAGACTTCCCAGCCCTGCCGGATATTCTGCACATTCCCGTTGAGCGTGAAGTAACCCGTGCCGTCGGGGTGAAATCGCATCAGGATCTCGCCGTCGAATGTGAAGTTGTTGTCGTCACGCTGCTGCGTGAAGGTCAGGTTACCTTCGCAAATGACGGGCAGGGGCGGTGTATGTCGGTACCATGCCACGGCCATGATGATCAGCAGCAGGTTGAAGGCGATAACCAGCCCTATGTTTTTACGCGTCATGATTCACCATTCGTAGGCATAAAGCGTGCGGCAGGCGCTGGCGGTGTTCTCTTTCGACAGGGAGCATTGCGAAAGCACCATCCTTCCTTCATGGCCGTAGAAGAGCGTGTTCTGAATGTGCAGATAAAAGAGGGAGTTTTTCAGGCACGGCAGGTTGCCGTCGCGCTGTATCGCTTGTGCCAGCGCGATTGCCTTGTTACGAAACACATCTGCCAGCGGTGAGAAGGTGTAGACCGGACATTCACCAAAATGTGTCAGAAGATGCATCTCTGCATGCTGCTGGTTTTGCTTGATCGCGACTATCCAGATGCACAGCGCCAGCACCACAAGCGTCAGCCCGCTACTGAACAGCCATTGAGGCTGAAAATGATACGGCCTACTGGCTGAGGCTGGGCAATCAGATTTTTCAGCCAGGGAATGGACCGTGATGTCCGCGCTCAGCATAAAGCCCATTTTGGGCACGGTGACAATAAACAACATCTCGGGCACGAGGCTTGCCAGCAGTTTCCGCAGGATACTGATGTACTGATTAAGTGAATTGTTGGAGCCCTGCAGGCCGCGCTCATCCCACACGTCATGCAGGAACGCCTCGCGTTCGATGACGTTACCGTGATGGAGCACCAGCATTTTCATAATGCTGTTGGCGGTTGCCGTCATCACCTGAGGTTCGACATCTGGCGTATCAACAAGTGAAACGGAACCGTCTTCGTCGTTATAGACGAGGGTATCAGCGAGCAGGTATTTCATAGAGTATTGTCAAAGGAGCAGTTGGAAAAATACAAACGGTGAATAGTACGCGTGCTATTCATCTAAGAAGCTCGGTATTCTAACTGCTTTGTTACCGATAACATTGATCCAGTCGGGCATTCTCGCTGTTTAATAAATGAGCGCATCAGAGGTAAAGCGAGTGCTGTTCCAGCAGGCAGATTTTTCGGTGAAACTCCGCCAGGTTCTGGCAGCGGAATTTGGTCATCGCGTTACGCTTGTGGGTATAGATGGTTTTGGGGGATTTATTCAGCAGTTGCGCAATGCGAACCAGGCTGATCCCTTTACTGAGCAGGGTACATACCCGCAGTTCAGAGCGGGTGAGGTTAGCATCAGGACGGTAGCGCTGGGTGAAATCGGCGTTTCTCAAATGCTGGCTGAGCTGGATAATCGAGATGTTTCCAGCCAGCACCCTGACGCGCCCGGCAGGCAGATAGACGTTGATGTCGTTCACGCGGCATTCGTCCGTAAATATAAGCCAGCCGTTATCGGTGGTCTCTTTCATGATTTGCTCGCGCATGCGCAAGATAGTTTCCGGGCTGACGCTGTTGATCCAGAAAATATCAGGACGCGGCGTCATCATCATCGAAATAAGCGTTTTCAGGCCAAGCCACAGGAAATAGTTATCGCTCAGAACGATGACGTGAAAGTCGACGTGGGTGCAGCGTGAGAGAGTCATGTCAGGTGTCGCCCGTTAACGTGAGGGAGCCAGAGGGTCCTCATGGAAATCAAAGTAGGGCAATACTCTACATCCTGAGTCTAAACTAATATATATATAGATTAGATTGCGTTAAATATAGTGATTTTCTCTGTTTTTTAATAAGCATAAAGCTTTTTATAATTTTGAAATTGCCCGGCGGAACGCCGGGCAGAGAGGATATTAACTGTCGCGACTGATAATTTTAATTTCCACCATCCCGATCCCAAGCTGTCTCGGGGAATGGCCGAGGATATTGCCTTCGTTAGTGGACTGCGGGTCTGGCGGAACGATGACGAGCGTGCTGCTGCGCGACGGATTGTCGAAATGCAGCGTGGTGGTGCTTACGTCATTGCCAAGCGTCAGGATCTGTTCTTTATCCCCCACGCGCACCGGAATAGGGCGGTTAGCATTGGGCCCGAACGCTCTGGCCGTGATCACCAGATCGAATTTTTCCGGCAGCGGATGGGCATACTCAATTTTCACTTCGTCACCCAGCTGGGCGTTGGACCAGCGTCCCCAGGCTTCCGGACGGGAGATGCCGCTGAACTGTTTGACCTCTTCCGGCGCGCCGGCCACGTTAAAGATAAAACTGTCCGCTTTATAGCGAATGTCGTTATCGACAATCTTCAGCATGTCGACGTTACGCTGATAGCGCGCGGTATCGATAACCGTATCGTTAAACGCCGTTTTGCCTGTCCACTGTTTTTTATCAACATGCTGGACGGACTGCTCTCCGCCGAGCTGTCCCTGAGCGACACACCAGTCGGTCGACAGGGCCAGCGGCTGCGACCAGAGCTGGCCCATCTTGTAGCACGCGTCGATCCAGACAAAATTGTCGCGGGGGGCGAAGTCAGCCAGCTGATAACGCAGCGGTGCGGAGTATTCACTTTCCGGCAGCGGTTCGACGCGGTTGTCCGATACGCGCAGCAGCAGCGGCAGGCGGAAGTGACTGCCGGAGAAGGCAATCATTTTTTTATCCTGGTCGATGGTGAAGTCTTTCATCTCTTTCGGGAAGTTCCACAGGCGGATGATATCCGGCTTCCACGCCAGGATTTTCTCCTTCATGTTGAGGAACACTTCTGACAGCGATTGCCCGGACAGCGTACTGCGGCCAAGGCCAATGAAGTTATCGCCGCCCAGAATGTCCAGCACCGTGGCGCCGTTATCCATCGAGTTACGCTTGGTGGCGATCACCTCCTGCTGAGGCTGGTCGCCGCGAAGGATGAAGAACAGGTTGCTGCGGTCCTGCTTGTTAAGCTCATCCCAGGCGCTGTTTTTCATCGCCAGATGGTCAGACGACACCACAATCACCGTGTTTTTGAAATACGGCGAGGCTTTAATTTTGTCGATCAGCGCGGCGATATGTTCCTGGCTGCAGGTAACGGCGCTAAATGACGTATTACTCTTGCCATTGATGTCATAATTTTTGCGTTTACAGGTACGCGAGACAAATCCATCCGGATGATGGGTATCCACGGTCAGGGCAAAGAGCGAGAAGCGTTTGCCCGCGCGGGAGAGTTCCTCGAATTTTTGCCAGGTCTCGTCCAGCACCGTATCGTCGTAGAAGCCCCAGTCGTTACGGTAGCTCGGGTCCGCGACGAGGGTTTTTAACTCTTCAGAGCCGTAGAGGTGGTCAAAGCCGTGTGATTTCAGGAACACATCTTTGCCAGCGAAACGCAGGTTTGCGCCCTGCATAAAGTAGTTTTCGTAGCCGGAATTTTTCAGGATATCGCCAAGACAGACATTTTGCGGGAAGAAGCTCGACATGGACGCCGAGGCGTTGCCCTCAAAAGGCGCGAACAGCGGGATACCGCACTGCGACGCGACCATACCGGCGATGGTGTAATCGGTGCCGGGTAACTGCATGGTGTGGCTGAAATCGAGACCTTCGTTTTTCAGGGGCCCCAGATCAGGGGTCAGGTTCGGGAAGGCATCGTTATCAAAATAGGTGCGCTCCAGGCTCTCGCCGTAGATATAGACGAGGTTGAGCTTCGGATTGTCGATCTTCTTCGCGGGTTCTTTGTAATACGCCACAAAATCGGGGTCACCCTCGCGCGACTGGGATTTCACCAGTTCGGTGATTTGGTGGAATGCCGGGCTGGCGTCAACAGAGGCCAACGCCAGGCACAGCGCCAGCAGACTGTAGCCATGATGGTGCGGGTGATGGCGACGACGACGCAGCACCCAGGCAAGGGAACCAAAAATAGCAACCAGAGCAAATACCACGCCCAGACCGGGAAGTATGTACTTACCAACCCCTGCGCCCGTCAGGCTATTCGTCAGGGTGTAGAGTACCGCATCATTAATACCGTCACCGGTAAAGTAATCGCTGGCGTATAACGTAATGTTCAAAACAATAAAAATGCCGAGCACCACCAGCGTGGCAATAAACCACCAGGTATTTCGGCCCGCTTTCCAGGCGTAAACGCCAACGGAAGCCAGGAAAAGGATAAGGGACATTAACTCTGACAACAGCATATCCTCATGACGCCAGACGCTTTGCTGGCTAACTGATTATTTTTTGGGTAATACAATGTAATGGCGATGTCGTTTAGCTGCAATTTTAGTGTCACGAAAGTGTGCTGTTGTTAGGATTTGGTTTAGAAAATCGTTTTTTTGAAGGCGGTCGCATCCTGGCATGCGGACGCTGAGACGGTGGTAAGGCAGGAAAACAGTCGTTTAACGCCGCGCCGTAAGACTAACGTAACAAACGCGGCATGTTTTGGCAGAAAAAGGGGGCAATCAGGAGATGAAATTAACACCTTGTTTCAGCACCAGATCGCAGGCTTTGGTTTTCACCTGTTTTGCCAGAGAGGAGTTACCGATGGTGCTCAGGTTCAGCTGCTGACCGTTTTGCGCATTCAACAGGCCCTGAATACCGTCCATATAGTTGGTGTCCGCTTTCTGCTCCTGCGTGTCCAGACCCAGCTTACCCAGCACCTGGTTTTTCACGTTTTGCGCATCGGTGACGGAAGCCAGCTTCTGCTTCGCACAATATTCCAGGATCCCCGCCGCGTTGTTCATCGTACCCGCGCTCAGGCTCTGGGAGCTGTTACCCAGCAGGCTGGTGAGGGAAGAGGCAGACAGCCCACCCTGCGTGCTGCCGCTCTCTTTGGTCAGTTCGTTGGCTGCGCTGGAAAGAGACTCCTGCCATGACGCTGCCTGCACCGCGCTGGTTGCCAGCAGTGCACCGAAAAGTGTGCTGATAAGTAACTGTTTTTTCATAATGGCTTTCTCAAAAAGGTCCGTTTAGGGCCGGAAGTGGTTCCAGTATATACCTCCGCGCCGCGCGCGATTCCTGGAACTGTCTTAATACTCTTTGCCGGTGACACGGCTGCGATAACTTTCCCAGTCAAAGATGACGTACAGACTGTTGCCGAGTTTCATGCGATCCATTACGCGTTCTCCCAGCAGACGGGTCATTTCGTCGATATTGTGGTTTGTCAGCATTCCGGTTGGTCGCTTGGAGGAAGAGCGGCGGTCAACAATCTGGTTGATGATGACTTTTTCATAGCGGGATTCCGTCTGAACGCCAATCTCGTCGATGACCAGCAGGTCAACGTTGCTCAGGTCATTAAGCAGCTGTTCTTCGCTGGTTTCGCGGTTGCTGAACGTCTCTTTCATGGCAGACATGATATCGGCCACGGTGATGATCAATACGGATTTACCCCGCAGCAGCAGCTCGTTGCAGATGGCCGCTGCAAGGTGGTTTTTTCCGGTGCCGGGTTTGCCGCTGAAAATGAAGCTGGCGATGTTGCCATCAAACTCGTCCACGTACTGACGTGCCTGACTCAGCGCATTCATTTGTCCCTGAGACTCGACGTTGTAGTTATCAAACGAGCAGTTCTGATGAAGCGGGCGGATACCCGAGCGGTTAAAGGTGCGCTGCATTTTCATCGCACGGTTCTCACGGGCGAGCGCCGCCGCACGTATTTCACCTTGCTCTTTTTGCCACGCCAGCAGCTCTTCACCCGTTGTGAAGGCTGGCTTCACGTTGGCTGGCATCATTTTTTGCAGACGTTTCATCAGGTCGCCGACGTTCTTCATTTCGCACCTCGGAATCCATTAGGGATCTGTTTGTCCGGTTCAGAAAACGCGTTGATATCGCGCTTGGGCTGGCCATTATTGCTGGCGCGGTTGATTTGAATACTGCGCGCGAGCTTTTGCTGCCACTGCACATGGTGAAACACTTTTCCTTCCGCCTGCCAGTAAGCGGTAAACGCGGCCAGCTCTTCGGGCGTGACCGGCTGCGAGAGCGCAATCCCCCACAGTGCCGCCTGGCGCTGAAAATCGGCATCCGGTTGCCAGCCCGCGTACATGGGGAATTTCCCCATCGGTATGGCAACGGGCGCATTTCCCGGTTCGTCGAAGAACTGGTTATCCAGGGTGACATCACTGGCCGGGCGCGACAGCCGCGCTTCGATATCCAACAGCTGCGCCAGACGTTCCGGCGTGATTGCGTAAAACGCCGGGGCGTTGTCGGCAAACACGGCGAGGGTACCGCCTTCGGCATTGGTCAGCACGCCGCGGGGATCGCGCATAAAGGCATCAATGCCAGCAATGCTGGTGGTCAGGATTCTGGAGGACATAACGCTATCTCTACTGGGTTACTACGGGCGTGATATGGGCTTATGGTAGCACAGAGAGGGGAAAGGAAAGGAGGGGATTTCCCCGGTGGCGCTGCGCTTACCGGGGCTACAGCCGTAGGCCTGATAAGCGCAGCGCCATCAGGCAGTTATCACGCGATGATGTTCAGCGTGACGTCGATATTGCCGCGCGTGGCGTTAGAGTATGGGCAAACGATGTGCGCCGCATCCACCAGTTTTTTCGCTTCCGCAGGATCCATACCTTCAACGTGAATGTTCAGCTTCGCTTCGATACCAAAACCGGTTGGCAGTGGGCCAATGCCGACTTCACCTTCGATAAACGCCTCTTTCGGCAGCGCGAATTTGTCACGAGCGGCCACAAACTTCATCGCGCCCAGGAAGCAGGCGGAGTAGCCCGCAGCGAACAGCTGTTCCGGGTTGGTCACTTCGCCGCCCATGCCGCCCATCTCTTTTGGCACACCCAGTTTAACGTCCAGGACGCCGTCGGAAGAGGTAGCGCGGCCGTCACGGCCTCCGGTGGCTTTGGCTTTGGCAGTGTAGACAACTTTTTCTAAAGACATGGCAGGTTCCTCATCTTACGTTTGTGTGTGCTATTAAATAGCGTGCGATATACATGGGTAAAGAAAGACGCGTAAAGTATAGCCTTACGCGTGGTGTAACTGTTGTCGCAAAAGCTCAAGCTGCTGCTTAAGCGCCAGCATCGTGTCGGTATCGCATTGCGCTGCGCATCCAACCGCGTGAGGGATCCCCACGGCCTGTTGCTGGAGTGCACGCCCGGCATCGCTCAGGGTGACTGCAACCTGGCGTTCGTCTTTACGGGAACGGTGGCGGTTGATCAGCCCGGCGCTTTCCAGACGCTTTAGCAGCGGCGTCAGAGTGGCTGAGTCAAGAAACAGCCGTTCGCCAATGTCCGACACCGTCACGTCATCCTGCTCCCACAGAACCAGCATGACCAGGTACTGCGGATAGGTCAGGTTCAGCGGTGCCAGCAGTTGCCGGTACAGCTTATTAAGCGCCAGGTTTGCTGAGTAGAGGGCAAAACAGAGCTGGTTATCCAGCAGCAGCGCCGCATTGGTGTCGTTCGTTTTTGCGTTCATGAGATGAATATAGATAGTGTGCGATATAATTGCAAGCTATTTTATGGGCACGTATAGCGAAGTGCCACCTGGACCGCCATTTTCCGGTAGTGCTGACGCTGCGCGGCTTCGTCTGCTCCCTCTTCGAACAACAGCGTAAAGGTATAGCTGTTGGCGACATAGTGGAAGCTGAAGCTGCTGATCAGGCGGTGAAGGTCGCGCGCGTCTACCGTCTGATTGAACAGCTGCTTCTCTTTTCCACGCTGCAGAATGGCTTCCAGCAGTTCCAGCGCGCTGCGGTTAACCTGGCGCAGGTAGCTGGACTGCTGCATGAAGCGGCCGCGCTGCATGTTCTCCATACAGATGATGCGAATGTAGTCCGGGTGGTCGGCGTGGTAGTCAAAGGTCGCTTCAACAAGATGAACCAGCGCTTCTACCGGCGGCATACCGGCAAGGCTGAGCCGTTTCTCACTGGCGCGGATCTGGGTGTAAACGTACTCCAGAGCCAGAAGATACAGGTTTTCTTTATTCTTAAAATGATACACCACCATCCGTTTGGTCGTGCCGGCTTTCTCGGCGATTTGCTCCATGCGGGCACCGTTTAGCCCATATTCGGCAAACAGCGCAATGGCGCTCTGGAAAATGTTTTCCTTCAGGCTGGATCCTTCATTGTGTTCCGGGTTTTCGCTGCCAGGGTTAGCCACATCCTTTCCTTATCGTCACCAAACAGAATGCAGGGATTATTACCATGGCAGCGTGATAACACAAATCTCAAACGCGCGGGCGCTTGCGGTAAAGCCACAAGCCGGGAATCGACAGGCCGATGGAGAGCGCCCCGACAATGGAAGACGCCTTCAGGAAGTTGCTCAGCAGGAGGATCATTTGCGGCTCGGTGTAACCAAAATGGCTGATCTTTACCGCTGAAATCATCGCGGTATAGGCGGAGATGCCCGGAAACATCGGAATAACGGCCGCCACGGTAAAGACCTTTGGATGCGCCAGATACCAGCGCGACCACTGAATGCCAATGCTGCCGACCAGCATCGAGGCCATAAACGTTGACCATTCAATGTTGAAACCAGCCGTCATCATGACCATGCGTGAACCGTGACCAATGGCACCCAGCAGTGCACACCAGGGCAATGCCCGCTGCGGCACGTTGAACACCATTGCAAAGCCGACGGCGGGAATGGCGGCCAGAAGCATGTCCTGCGCCAGCGCAAAGAGAAATTCCATTATGCCCATCCGCGTAACCCCCACAGCGTCATCGCCATGACCACGCCGATGCAGGTGGCGAGCGTCAGAAGACTGGCAATCGCCCAGCGCGCGAGGCCGGTATTGATGTGCCCTTTAAACATGTCGGCCACGGCGTTAATCAGCGGAAAGCCCGGGACCAACAGAAGCACGCTGGCGGCCATGGCAATCGTCGGGGTGTTCGCAAATTGCGGCAAGCGCAACAGCAGGCCAGAAACCGTGGTGGCAACAAAAGCGGTAATGCAGAAGTTAATTTGCGGGTGCAGTTGCCGGTGGGTCAACAGCTGGCGGACATACATGGCGATGCTGCTGGCGAAAAAGGTGATGATGGCACCGTCCCATCCGCCCTGGTTGAGTTTGCAAAAACAGGCGCACGACAGCCCAACCATGACCACTACCAGCCAGCGCGGATAGCGTAACGGTTTAATTTGCGCGAACCGTTTCTCAATTTCTCTCAGATCCAGCAGCTTATGCTCAGCAAGAATGACGATGTGCTGCACTTCCGTCACAACGTGCATATTGATGCCGCGATCGTGATTTTTACGGGTGGACGTCAGGCACTGCCCGTCTTTTATGGTGGTCAGTACAATGGCATTCGACGAGATGGAACTTTCGACGCTGTCCATGCCGAGCGCCACGCCAAGACGCGTTGAGAGTTCCTCGACGAGAGCGCTTTCTGCCCCGTGCTGTAAGAGAAAAAGCCCGCATTGAATACATATCCGCGTCGTTGCGCGTTGCGTTGACTGATCTTGCATGTATTGCCCTGAAGAGAGGATGGATAGCTTGCCTGTTGGCCCGGAATGCTTATTTTTAGCACAAAGTGCGGTGTCACTTGTTCTGGGTCAGATCAAGAATTGTGCAAACAGCCACATGAGCGAAAGTGAAGGAAATCGATTAATAATATTTATTTTATGAATATTTAGGGGTTAAAAATATATCTCGCATATATTAAGTATTTCTAATTTTATATTTTCGTTCTTTTCAGGTGACTGTAATTAAATTCGGTTGTTATTTGTGAGATATTAACCCTGTTTTGGGCATTTCTTAATTTTGTAAAGATTATCTTAAAATTAGTATTATTTATGCTGTGTGCACTCAGGGATGAAATGTTTTTATCTCAATGCGTTTTATCGCTATTTAGAAAATGAAGAATGGACTCGGAGGTGCTATGTTGCCATTGAAAGGTAAACACGGAGTTGTGATTAGTAAGATACCGGTTATGCAATCCGGGCTTGGTGGGGTGATGGCACGCCATTTCCCCGAGTATGAACTGACTTTTTGCCGCTCGATTCAGGAGCTAACACTGCTGCAACTCCGCCGCGCCAGTGTGGTTGTTGCTGATATTTCTGGTGATTATCGAAATCCTCGCGGTACGCTCGAGCAATATTACGGGTTGCTGAATCAGTATCGGGATATCCATTGGATCTTTTTAGTTTCCCGCCCCCTTTACCCTCTGGCGGTAGAATTACTCATGCGTCCTGAAAGCACCTTGCTGTCAGATATGGAACCGATCGACGGGGTCATTAATGCTATTCGTGCCGGAAGTGAACGCGCAGAACGCATTAGCCAGACGTTGTTAATGCCAGACACGCCAGAGCCTGAAGACGAGTCCGAGAGCTTTATCGCGCTCACTCACTCTGAGCGCAAAGTATTGCGACTGCTGGGGAAAGGCTGGTGTATTAACCAAATCGCGACGTTATTGAAGAAGAGTAACAAAACGATCAGTGCACAGAAGAACAGTGCGATGCGCAGGTTGTCCCTGCGAAGCAATGCCGATATGTATGCCTGGATCAGCAGTACACAGGGGATGCGAGAACTGAGTTTAATGTCGGCCTATGGAGAGTTTGAGGAATGGAAGAGACCGCAGCAACAAGACATATCGCCGTCATCGAAAATTGCGTAATGAGTGCCGTTGGGCTGCAGCATATTTTTGCTTTGCCGGCATTCAGCAGCTATCAGGTCCACCTGTTTAGTCGATTCGACAGTTTTAAAGAGGCACTTTCCCAGACCGCGTTTTATTCGGTTATTTACTCATTATCCGATGCGCGCGAGGAGCGTCGTAACTGCCTTGCAAGTTTGCGTGACCTGATGTTCTCACACGGCAATATCCAGCGTATTGTCCTGGCGTCAGATGATGTAGAAGCGAGGCTGATTTGCCATCTTTCTCCGGCACGCCTGCACGGGATTATCAGTAAATCGGTGTCGCTTGAGCAGTTGATCCAAGGAATGGTGACCTTTCTTAACGAAACGCATCGTGTAAACGACAACATGTACAATCACTGGTATGTGAATCAGAACCGCATGTTGAGCCCCACCGAACGGGCAATTTTGCGTTATATGTCGTCGGGCTATTCCATCCCTGAAATCGCGACACAGCTTGAGCGCAATATTAAGACTATCAGGGCGCACAAGTTCAATGCGATGGTAAAGCTCGGGGTCAATTCTGATGTGGGATTACTGGATGCAGCAGATATCCTCGCTCATCTTCCCGCCCGGGAGCCTCGTCTCTCGGCATTAAGTGTCCCTTCATTCTCTTAGCCGTTTGTCATGCGCCAGAACGCTTCTGGCGCAACAATCAAATGCAGACATCCACCCATTTTGCTGCAGTCAGTTCTGCCATTCTATCGGGAGAAATACGTACGGCGCTGTGAATTGCACCGGCAGCAGGCAGCACTTCAGCGTACTGTTTCAGTGAAACGTCGCAGAAAACGGAAAGGGGATTCTCCAGCCCGAAAGGGCAGACGCCACCCACGGGATGACCCGTAACGGTGACCACTTCGTCACTGCTCAGCATGCGCGCTTTTGCGCCGAATGCATCTTTCAGTTTTTTGTTATCCAGCCGCGCGTCACCTTTGGCCACCACGAGAATAACTTCGTTTTTAACCTTTAACGATAGCGTCTTGGCGATTTGACCCGGTTCAACGTTATGCGCTGCAGCAGCCAGGGCCACGGTCGCGGTGCTTTGGCTAAGCTCGATGATTTCGACATCGGGTGCGTTGTCGGCAAAAAACTGCTGTACAGACTGCAAACTCATTGTTTCCTCCTGACAAATATCCTGCGTAATCTGTCATAAGCCTTTAGGTTCTGTAAATATCTCTTCAGTAACAATTATCCTGTTGGGCCGATTTATGGATCGCCTTCACATTCACAGAAACCGGTTACAGTAACCGGTTGCAGAGCGTGAATCAGAGATTAATACTGAGAATGTAACGTCCCCTGTATCCAATAATAAGAGCTAATTATGAAACCATTTCTTCTGAGCAGTACCGCTGGTACGCAAGCCGGCAAGGTTGTGAAGCTGATTTATGGAACAACGTGTGGCGCGAATTCGCCCGTAACGAACGTCTGACAGGAGAGCTGCTATGTCTGCCAACCATGCTGCGTTTAATCTGATATTCCGTTTCGTTGAAAATTACGTCAGCCCGATTGCCGGGCGAATCTCTTCCCAGCGTCATGTTATGGCTATTCGTGATGGATTTATCTCTGCGATGCCGTTCATGATTGTGGGGTCATTCTTGCTGGTGTTTGCTTACCCACCGTTCTCACCTGATACGACCTGGGGTTTTGCTCGCGCCTGGCTGGATATGGCGAAGCAATTTGAAGGGCAAATTCTCACCCCGTTTGATATGACGATGGGCATTATGTCCATTTATATCTGTGCGGCCATCGCCTACAACCTGGGCAAGCATTATGTGAAATCTCATCAGCTTGACCCGTTCATGTGCGCCATGCTGTCGCTGATGGCGTTTCTGCTGGTTGCTGCGCCGAAAACCAAAGGCACTCTGCCTGTCGACAGCCTCGGCGGAACGGGGATCTTTACCGCCATTCTGGTGGCGGTTTACTGCGTTGAAATGATGCGTTTCCTGAAATCGCACAACATCGGTATTCGCCTGCCAGACCAGGTGCCACCGATGATCAAAAACTCTTTTGATCTGCTGATCCCGGTGCTGGTGGTTGTGCTGACGCTGTACCCGCTGAGTCTGCTGATTCAGTCTCAGTTTGGTATGCTGATCCCACAGGCTATTATGTCGATCTTCAAACCGCTGGTTTCCGCTGCTGACTCGCTGCCTGCTATCCTGCTGGCGGTATTGATCGGTCACTTGCTGTGGTTTGCCGGTATCCACGGGGCTGCCATTGTCTCCGGGATGCTGCAGATGTTCTGGCTGACCAACCTGGGCGCTAACCAGACCGCGCTGGCGGCAAGCCAACCTCTGCCACACATTTTTATGGAAGCATTCTGGACGTTCTTTATCGTGATTGGTGGCTCTGGCGCAACGATGGGGCTGGTGATCTGCTATCTGCGTAGCCGCTCTGCACACCTGCGTTCAATTGGACGTTTGAGCGTGGTGCCCAGCTTCTTTAACATCAACGAACCCGTCATTTTTGGTACGCCGATTGTAATGAACCCGGTGTTCTTTATTCCGTTCCTGCTGGCACCGATGGTAAACGCCGTGCTGGCCTGGGCGGCGATGACGTTTGATCTGATTGGCCGCGTTATCTCAGTGGTTCCCTGGACAGCACCAGCTCCGATAGGCGCGGCATGGGCGCTGGGCTGGGACTTCCGCGCGGCTATTCTCGTCGTTGTGCTGGCCTGCGTATCGGCCATTATCTACTACCCGTTCTTTAAAGTGTACGAGAAGCAGTTGCTGGAACAGGAAGCGGAAGAAGCGCAGCGTAACGCGGAAGAGGAAAATCAGCAGGTAGCCTGAGTGGTTTGTGCCGGGTGGCCGCTGCGCCTTACCCGGCCTACGTTTTGAGGATCTGTAGGCCCGGTAAGCGAAGCGCCACCGGGCAATAAACGGCACTACTTCAGCGTACAATCCCCGCACTGCTGAACGTCAGGCAGGCGATTGCGTTGACAGCAGGTCCGACGCACCAGAAGGCCGTCACGCGGGACGACAGTACGGAATAAAGGGTTATCCCGCCCATCAGAAAGTTGTTTTGCAAAGAAGCAGGACTGGCGCAGGGCATCCACTTTCTCATCGCCCAGCAAGGGTTTCATCTCTGTCAAATACCAGTGGATCAGATAACCGGTATTACTCCAGATAAGCTTTCCATTAATTTCTCCCGTCTGCTCAAGCACGTCAATTACCGGCATCAATGCCTGAGTGATGAGCTGTTCCATGCGCTCCTGAGCTGAGCGTTGCCCGGCATGCATATCTTCGTGAACGTCAATCCAAAAGCAGGCCGCACGCCCGGTTTCGTGGAACTCAACGTGGAAATGTTCCGGGGAGAGATCCATCATCGTGTCCTGGGTCAACAAGGCCACCATGATCGGCGGGACCATCAACCCGATGTACCATTGCGCCCAAAGAGAGAGCAGGGGTTTATTTTCCCGCGCAAGGGTCGGTTGATTGCGATAGATATGGTCGGAATACGCCGCCAGCAATGACTGGCGTTCTGCCGGACGCTGCCATTCGGCAAGCGTCATGGTGTTATGCGGGTGAGGCTCATCCAGCTTGATAAAATCCAGCAGATGGGCGCGGGTATCGGCAATCCTGTCACGAATAGCATCCGCAAGCGTAGCGCTCCCTGTGGAGAGAGGGGCTCGCCAGAGAAGTGAGTCAACGGCTTGTGCGGTACGTGTCGCCATAAGGATAGGAATCTAAATGATAATGATTGCCAATCCTAACTATAGATAAAAACGATCGCAAGCCTTTTGTCCTGAATGTGGGATGTCGGGCTTAAGCTGTCTGCAACTCGTCGCTGAGCAGGATGTTATTACGCCCCATGTGCTTCGCTTCGTAGAGGGCTTTATCCGCTTTCTCCAGCGCGCCTTCCGGGTCATCGTCATCATAGATGGCAATACCGATACTGATGGTGACGTTTGTTGCCACGCTTTCGTTGAACATATGCGGGATTTTTAAATCGTAGACCTTCTGGCGGATGCGCTCAGCCGTCTGGCGGGCATGATCGAGCGAGATGCTCGTCAGCAATACCATAAACTCCTCACCGCCAAAGCGCGCGACGATATCACGCGAGCGTACGGCATCACGGATCGCCGCTGAGACGCGGATCAGCGCCTGGTCGCCCATCATGTGGCCGTAATGGTCGTTGTATGCTTTAAAATGGTCGATATCCAGCAGCAGAACGAAGTGTTCACCGTTATCGACTCTCGGCAGGTTTTCCAGTCGGCTTTGCAGGCCGCGACGGTTATACAGGCCGGTGAGCGGATCCATCATGCTGAGATCGGAAAGCGTCTCGCGTTCTTCCAGGAGTTGGGAAAGAAGCGTCTGAGCAAAGCGATCGTTACGTTTTTGCAGGATGTTATGTATGCCAATCGCCGCCACCGGGAGAGCAAAGGAGTAGATCATTCTCAGCCAGCTTTCATGACTGCCTAACCACAGGCAGGCAATAAAGGCGGGTAATGAATGAAGGGTAAATGCCTTGATATTACTGGCAAATGCCAGGGAGCCAATAAAAAGCACCGTTAACAGTGCCATGACTAAATAGGTCGCCCGATCGTGCGTAATTAACGAAAATTTCGAGACAATTTGCCAGGCCCACAAAATACCGAAGATCGCTGAAACGACGGGAATATTGATTTTCCGGGCTCTCTCTTTCCAGTGCCAGGCGAACAATCCCGTGCTGAGAATAAAAATAGCCACCAGGGGGAATGAGAACAGGCGTACAGAATAGAGCGGGTTTGTTACCGAGAACACCGCTGAGGCTGCATTCAGAAAGAGAAATAAACGTAAAGATAATTGATATTTGCTGTTGACCAAAGACCGCCAGGATTGTGATGTCATAGTAATGCTTTTTTATTAATATTTAATTAAAACAAATGAATAGGTGTTGTTAGAAAATAGTAAAAGCAAAAAAAGATGAATAGTAATTATCAGAAAATCTTTATAGGGAGTTAACAGGTGAGCAATTTATCACCTTAGACATTTCCTGTCATTATGGGAAAGGTAAAGTCGATGGATTTTGATGATGAAAGCTGACAAATGATAATTGTTATCATATGATATTGGTTATCATTATTGGTGCGAAAGGGCAAACCATGTTGAGCAAAGCGCTGGGAAGTGGTTGGGGGGTGTTGCTGCCTGGGGCAATTATTGGCGGTCTGCTGTTTGCCGACCTCTCCATCGATATCTGGAAAGCCATTATTGCTTCAGGGCTGTTAGTCACGTCAGGGATGATCTGGCATAAGCAATTACGGCACTTTGTGCTGCTGCCTTCATGCGTTGCGCTGGTCAGTGGAATACTGGTAATTCTGATGAGTTTGAAATAACAGGAAAAACAAGAGGTACTTCAGAGGAACGTAAGATAATTGGTGCGAGGGGGGGGACTCGAACCCCCACATCCGTAAGGACACTAACACCTGAAGCTAGCGCGTCTACCAATTCCGCCACCTTCGCACAGTCATCTTACTCTTTTTGATATCGCCTCGTTGGTGCGAGGGGGGGGACTCGAACCCCCACATCCGTAAGGACACTAACACCTGAAGCTAGCGCGTCTACCAATTCCGCCACCTTCGCCCAGTGCGAGCAATATCAACGTGATTTATGGTGCGAGGGGGGGGACTCGAACCCCCACATCCGTAAGGACACTAACACCTGAAGCTAGCGCGTCTACCAATTCCGCCACCTTCGCATACCATCGATACTGTAAAAGTATCGTAACCACGGAGGCGCATTCTAGATGTTTTCAGCTTTACGTCAACTGAAAAGTGCGCACCTTTTATTGATTGCTGCAAAAATGGCCGGAACTGAGACGCCTGCTTGCCGGATGGCGCTTGCGCTCATCCGGCCTGCATTGCATGGCGAATTATTTCTTCGCCTGACGCGTCATGACGGTGCGGTAGACTTTGAAGCGACCAGTCTGGGCGATCACTTCATGGAAGCCAAAGGTTTCGTCCAGCACTTTCGGGTACGCCAGGAAGGCGTTCGCAACGATACGCAGCTCGCCGCCGCTGTTAAGGTGACGGGTTGCACCACGGATCAGCGTTTGTGCCGCTTCAAGGCTGGTTTCCATACCGTCGTGGAACGGCGGGTTGGAGATAATCATGTCGAAACGACCGGTAATGTCAGAGAAGACGTTGCTGGCAACCACTTCCCCTTCAATGCCGTTTGCGGCAAGCGTTGCGCGGCTGGCTTCTACCGCCGGGGCGCTGACATCACACAGAGTTAAACGCACTTTTGGCGAATGGCTGGCAAGCACTGTTGACAGTACGCCCGCGCCGCAGCCCACGTCCAGCACTTTGCCTTTGGTGTGCGGCGTCAGGGTAGACAGCAGCAGTTTGCTACCCACATCCAGATAGTCGCGGCTGAACACGCCCGGCAGGGTTTTGATGGTTAAGTCGTCTAACTGATACTCGTCCCAGAATGCATCGGCATCAAATGTTGCCTGTTTTTCCAGACGGCCATGGTACAGACCACAGCGACGCGCGCTATCGACTTTATTCAGTGGTGCGAACGCTTCCAGCATCTGTTCAGCGCTACGCACGCCGCTGCGGTTTTCACCGACCACGAAAATATCGCAGCCAACGGGCAGCAGGGAGAGCAGGTTCATCAGCTGGAACTGGGCTTCCGGTTTGTTCTTCGGCCAGTAGTAGATCAGCGCGTCGCAGTCGGCAACGTCGCTCTGTTCTGCCACCAGGCTAAAGCGCGCGCGCTCGCCCATCTGGCGGCTCAGCACCTGCCAGTGGTGGTAGTATTGCGTATGGGCACGGCTTTCAGCACAGTCGAAACGCGCAGGCAGGTCATCCTGCATATCTCCGGCAAACAGAATACGGCTTTGTTCGAAATCATCACTGTGGCGCAGCAAGACTTCACTTGCCGGGGTAAATGCAGACATGAATTGTTCCTCAATAAACTCAGGCGGGGATTATAGTAGGTAGATGGCGCACTTTCGACACATTTGCTATATTTGCGCGCCTGAGAGACAGGAGTTTTCCCTATGACATCCCGACGAGACTGGCAGTTGCAGCAACTGGGCATCACCCAGTGGGCCTTGCGTCGCCCGACGGCGTTGCAGGGCGAAATCGCCATTTCCATCCCTGCGCACGTTCGCCTGGTGATGGTGGCGGAAGAACTGCCTGCCCTGAATGAACCCCTTATCGGTGATGTCCTTCGCAGCCTGAAGCTGACGGCCGACGAGGTTTTACAGCTGACGCCAGAGCGTGTCACGATGCTTCCTCCCGAAAGCCGCTGTAACAGCTGGCGCATCGGGGAGATAAACGACATGCCTCTCCAGGGGAGCCAGATCTGCTCGCCAGCGCTGGACGAACTGAAAGCCAACCCAAAAGCGCGAAGCGCGCTATGGCAACAAATCTGCGAATATGAACACGATTTCTTCCCTCACGACGTCTGACCTGACCACCGCGTTTGCGATTGAAACACGCGCCCACGCCTTTCCGTGGAGCGAAAAGACCTTCGCCAGCAACCAGGGCGAACGGTACCTCAACTTCCGCCTGGACGTTGACGGCACCCTGGCCGCCTTCGCGATTACGCAGGTTGTTCTTGATGAAGCGACGCTGTTTAACATCGCCGTTGATCCCGCGTTTCAGCGCCGTGGGCTGGGAAGAGAACTGCTCGAGCACCTCATCCGTGAGCTCGAAACCCGTGACGTTTTCACCCTGTGGCTGGAGGTGCGCGCGTCGAATGTCGCCGCCATCGCGCTCTATGAAAGCTTAGGCTTTAACGAGGCGACAATCCGCCGTAACTACTACCCCACCGCAGAGGGACGTGAAGACGCCATCATAATGGCCCTGCCGATTGGATAACGAAAAATAAGGTTGTAACGATGAAATGGGACTGGATTTTCTTTGATGCCGACGAAACGCTGTTTACGTTCGATTCGTTCGGTGGCCTACAGCGGATGTTTCTCGACTATAGCGTGACCTTCACCGCTGAAGATTTTCAGGACTATCAGGCGGTGAACAAGCCGCTGTGGGTGGATTACCAGAACGGTGCCATCACTGCGTTACAACTTCAGCACCAGCGCTTTGACGTCTGGGCGGAACGTTTAAAGGTCAGTCCGGGGACGCTGAACGAGGCGTTTCTGAACGCGATGGCGGATATCTGTGCGCCACTGCCGGGCGCGGTTTCTCTGCTTAATGCGTTAAAAGGCAAGGTAAAACTGGGGATCATCACCAACGGTTTTACCGCCCTGCAGCAGATCCGCCTCGAGCGCACCGGCCTGCGCGATTATTTCGACGCGCTGGTGATCTCCGAAGAGGTGGGCGTACCGAAGCCGGACCCGCGTATTTTTGACTACGCGCTGACGCAGGCTGGCAATCCTGACCGCGATCGCGTCCTGATGGTGGGGGATACCGCAGAGTCTGATATTCTTGGCGGCATCAACTCCGGCCTGTCGACGGTCTGGTTGAATGCGCATGGTCGCATGCAGCCGGAAGGCATCGAGCCGACCTGGACCGTCACGTCATTGAACGAACTGGAGCAGCTCCTGTGTAAACAATGATTGCCTGCCCCCTATTGATGGGTAAAATAGCCGCAATTTTGTATTCCATGATGCGTGGCGTGATGCCGCGCTTATAAAAGAAGATTTAATTATGACGTTGTCTCCTTATCTGCAAGAGGTGGCCAAGCGCCGCACTTTTGCCATTATCTCGCACCCGGATGCCGGTAAAACGACCATCACCGAGAAGGTGTTGCTGTTCGGACAGGCGATCCAGACTGCGGGTACCGTTAAAGGTCGTGGCTCCAGCCAGCACGCAAAATCTGACTGGATGGAGATGGAAAAGCAGCGTGGTATTTCGATTACCACCTCCGTGATGCAGTTCCCGTATCACGATTGCCTGGTGAACCTGCTGGACACCCCGGGCCACGAAGACTTCTCTGAAGATACTTACCGTACCCTGACGGCGGTTGACTGCTGTTTAATGGTGATCGACGCCGCGAAAGGGGTAGAAGATCGTACCCGTAAGCTGATGGAAGTCACCCGTCTGCGCGATACGCCGATCCTCACCTTCATGAACAAACTCGACCGTGACATCCGTGACCCGATGGAAGTGATGGACGAAGTCGAAAGCGAACTGAAGATCGCCTGTGCGCCAATCACCTGGCCCATCGGCTGCGGTAAGCTGTTTAAAGGGGTTTACCACCTCTATAAAGACGAAACCTACCTGTATCAGACCGGTAAAGGTCACACCATTCAGGACGTCCGCATCGTCAAAGGCCTGGATAACCCTGAACTGGATACTGCCGTCGGCGAAGAGCTGGCCGCTCAGCTGCGCGACGAGCTGGAACTGGTGAAAGGCGCATCTCACGAGTTCGATAAAGAGCTGTTCCTGGCGGGTGAAATCACCCCGGTCTTCTTCGGTACCGCGCTGGGTAACTTCGGCGTTGACCATATGCTCGACGGTCTGGTGGAGTGGGCTCCACGCCCGATGCCGCGTAAAACCGACACGCGTGAAGTGGAAGCGCAGGAAGAGAAGTTCACCGGTTTCGTCTTTAAAATTCAGGCCAACATGGATCCGAAACACCGCGACCGCGTGGCCTTTATGCGCGTGGTGTCCGGCAAGTATGAGAAGGGCATGAAGCTGCGCCAGGTGCGTACCGGGAAAGATGTGGTGATCTCCGACGCGCTGACCTTTATGGCGGGCGACCGTTCGCACGTTGAAGAAGCCTATCCGGGCGATATCATTGGTCTGCATAACCATGGCACCATCCAGATCGGTGATACCTTCACCCAGGGCGAAATGATGAAGTTCACCGGTATTCCGAACTTCGCACCGGAACTGTTCCGTCGTATTCGCCTGCGCGACCCGCTAAAGCAAAAACAGTTGCTGAAAGGCCTGGTTCAGCTCTCCGAAGAGGGCGCCGTGCAGGTGTTCCGCCCAATTTCGAACAACGACCTGATCGTTGGCGCGGTCGGTGTGCTGCAGTTCGACGTGGTGGTTGCGCGTCTGAAGAGCGAGTACAACGTGGAAGCGATCTACGAATCCGTAAACGTGGCGACGGCGCGCTGGGTTGAGTGTTCTGACGTGAAGAAATTCGAAGAATTTAAGCGTAAGAATGAGATTCAGCTGGCGCTGGATGGCGGCGATAACCTGACCTATATCGCCCCAACCATGGTAAACCTGAACCTGACGCAGGAACGTTATCCTGACGTTCAGTTCCGCAAAACCCGCGAGCACTAATTCCCTCTCAGAGCACGGCTACCGCCGTGCTCTTCTTTAATTCCTGTCTTATTAATCCCTTGCGGAATGTTCTTAATTCACGGCAATTTCATGCCTTTTGCTCATTTTCTATCCGATTCTGAAAGCGACACTGTGAGAGTGATCTATATTTAACTCAGTGTTTAGCACCGGGCGTGGATGAATAAACTGTTCAATGCATGACTTTAGGTTCTCCATTTCACCCGTGTGCTTATTCGCGAAATATAAAACTAGTAATAAAGGACGTTTGTCGCTCGAATGACGAGCAAAACACAGGAATACATCGATGAATATGACAAGACTTAAGATTTCTAAAACTCTGCTGGCTGTGACTCTGGGTAGCGTTCTGGTTAGCGGTTCTGCCCTGGCGGAAAGCAGCACCATGGATAAAGCACAGTCCACTGCCAACACCGCAGGGGAAAAAATCGATAGCTCTATGAATAAAGTCGGTAATTTCATGGATGACAGCTCCATCACAGCAAAAGTGAAAGCCGCACTGGTGGATGATGAAGCCATCAAGAGCACCGATATTTCCGTTAAGACCGACAAGAAAGTCGTTACCCTGAGCGGCTTCGTGGAAAGCCAGGCCCAGGCCGAAAAGGCTGTTAACGTGGCCAAGGGTGTCGAAGGTGTCGCATCGGTTAGCGATAAGCTGCACGTTCGCGACGCTAAAGACACCTCCGTGAAGGGTTATGCCGGGGATGCGGCAACCACCAGCGAAATCAAAGCTAAACTGTTAGCAGATGACATCGTGCCTTCCCGCAAGGTGAAAGTGGAAACCACAGATGGTGTGGTGCAGCTTTCCGGCACGGTTGATTCCCAGGCACAAATTGAACGTGCCGAGTCTATTGCGAAAGCGATTGATGGTGTGAAAAGCGTTAAAAACGATCTGAAAGCGAAGTAAATCTTCACCATTCGCCCGTCTGGCTGAGGCCTGCGGGCGAAATAAGAACGACTCTGGAAAAACGCCGGTGAGTGACCTGAGCGCTCACGTTTAGCGGCCGACATTAACTATGGTAAAGGAGAGGCTTATGTTTCGTTGGGGCATTATATTTCTGGTTATCGCGTTAATTGCCGCCGCTTTGGGCTTTGGTGGATTGGCGGGTACAGCGGCATGGGCAGCAAAAATTGTCTTCGTCGTTGGTATTATTCTGTTCCTGGTCAGCCTGTTTACAGGTCGACGCCGTCCTTAGCAAAACGCAATATTTCATAAACAAAGTAAAGCCAGTCCTCGTGACTGGCTTTTTCTCGTTTGAGAACCTGATGGGATGGCGTTACTGTGTCTGAACACAATAATGAAAACAGGAAGGCAGAGGTGGGGCAACGAATTCCCGTTACGCTCGGCAATATTGCGCCGCTGACGTTAAAACCGTTCCGCGCGGGTCAACTTGCACTGGTTTGTGAAGGTGGCGGTCAGCGCGGCATTTTCACCGCGGGCGTGCTGGATGAATTTATGCGCGCGCAGTTCAACCCGTTTGACCTCTACTTCGGTACCTCTGCCGGGGCACAGAACCTCTCCGCTTATGTCTGCAACCAGCCCGGCTATGCGCGCAAAGTGATTATGCGCTACACCACGGCAAAAGAATTTTTTAACCCGGTGCGCTTCGTACGCGGCGGGAACCTGATCGATCTCGACTGGCTACTGGATTCCACGTCCAGTCAAATGCCGCTGGCGATGGACACCGCCGCCCGTCTGTTTGATGCCGGAAAAGAGTTCTGGATGTGCGCCAGCCGGGGTGATGATTATTCGCCGGGTTACTTTTCGCCGCAGAAAGAGAACTGGCTGGATATTATCCGCGCCTCCAGCGCGATTCCCGGTTTTTATCGAACCGGTGCGTTGCTGGATGGCATCAGCTATCTGGACGGTGGGATCAGTGACGCGGTGCCGGTACAGGAAGCCGCCCGACGCGGGGCGAAAACCATCGTGGTGATCCGAACCGTACCGTCGCAAATGTATTACACGCCGCAGTGGTTCAAACGCATGGAGCGCTGGCTGGGCGACAGCAGCCTGCAGCCGCTGGTGAACATCGCGAAGCAGCATGAAACCACCTACGGCGCGATGCAGCGTTTCATTGAAAAACCGCCTGGAAAACTGCGTATCTTCGAAATTTATCCCCCGAAACCGCTGCTGAGCATGGCGCTTGGCAGCCGTATTCCTGCGCTGCGCATGGATTACAAGACGGGGCGGCTGTGCGGACGTTACTTCCTGGCGACGGTGGGAAAAATGCTGGCGGAGCAACCGCCGCTTCATCGGCATAAACGCATTATCACCCCGCCAGCGATTGTCGCCAACGACCCGCTGACCATGCCGCTGGTGGATATTCCCCAGGCGAACGATGTTCCACTGGATAACGAGGATCTGGCGTGACGCACCGCTTTGTCGATACCCATTGTCACTTTGATTTTCCCCCCTTCACCGGCGACGAGGTGCCGAGCATTGATCGCGCCGTACGGGCGGGCGTCGACGCGATCATTGTGCCCGCAATTGAAGCGGCGTATTTCGAACGCGTGCTCGATCTCGCCCGCCATCACGACGCGTTGTATGCCGCACTTGGGTTGCATCCTATTGTCATCGAACATCATCTGGACGAACATCTCGACAGGCTGGACGCTGTTTTGCAGACGGCGGAGAAGAAACTGGTTGCCATCGGTGAGATCGGCCTCGATCTTTATCGTGAGAATCCGCATTTTCAACGTCAACAGACGATCCTCGACGCGCAGCTCAGGTTGGCGAAGCGTCACGATCTGCCGGTGATCCTCCACTCGAGACGCACGCACGATAAGCTCGCGATGCACCTGAAACGCATCGATCTGCCGCGCAGGGGCGTCGTACACGGTTTCTCCGGCAGCCTGCAGCAGGCGCAGCGTTTTATTGAACTGGGCTATAAAATCGGCGTTGGTGGAACTATCACTTACCCGCGAGCCAGTAAAACCCGGGACGTAATGGCACAGCTACCGCTGTCGGCGCTGCTACTGGAAACCGACGCGCCGGATATGCCGCTGAATGGTTTTCAGGGGCAGCCTAATCGTCCTGAACAGGCTGCACGTGTGTTTACTACGCTGTGTGAACTGCGTCCGGAGCCGGCGGCGGTGATTGCCGATGCGCTGCTTGAGAACACGCGTACGCTATTTGGCATCACGCTATAGATAGAGCGACGGGCGGATCACGGCGATCCGCTGTTCTTCCAGCGCCACAGCCAGCGGTTCCACGTCGTCCGGCGTCGCGCTACGCCATGACGCCGCCTCACCATAAACGCCGTGCGCATGAAATGCGTTGATTCGCAAGGGAATATTTCCAAGCCCGTGAATAAATGTCGTCAGCGGTTTGAGATGTTCCAGATAATCACATTGCTCTGGGATGACCAATAAGCGGAGTTCCGTCAAACGGTGGCGATCTGCCAGCCAGCGGATGCTCTGCTTAATCTGCGGGTTTTCGCGCCCGGTCAGGAAGCGGTGATGCTCGTTCCCCCACGCCTTGAGATCCAGCATCGCGCCATCCAGTACCGGCAGCAGCTTTTGCCAGCCGGTTTCGCTTAACAGACCGTTGCTGTCGACCAGGCAGGTCAGGTGGCACAAGGCGGGATCGGCTTTGATCGCGGTGAACAGGGCAATCAAAAACGGCAGTTGCGTTGTGGCTTCACCGCCGCTCACGGTGATCCCTTCGATAAAGGGGGCGGATTTGCGGATCCGGGTGAGGATCTCTTCTACGCTGAAGCGGTGCGCCATGGGCGTTGCCTGCTGCTGGCACAGGTGAAGGCAGGTATCACACTGGTGGCAGTCACTCTCCTGCCACCAGACGCGCCCGGCCTGGATGGTCAGCGCATCGTGCGGACAGTGGAGTACGCAGTCGCCGCAGTCGTTGCAGCGACCGATCGTCCACGGGTTATGGCAGGTTTTGCAGCGCAGGTTACAGCCCTGCAGGAACAGCGCCAGGCGGCTGCCCGGCCCGTCCACGCAGGAAAAAGGAATGACCTGACTAACTAAAGCGCATCTGCTGTTCATGGCTTATCACGCGCGGCTGACGTTCCAGAATACGGGTATTGCGTGCGGCTTCTTCCCCCAGCCACGTGGTGTTGGTTCTCGAACCCGCTTCCCGGTATTTCTCCAGATCCGATAATCGCACCATATAGCCAGTGACGCGCACCAGATCGTTACCCGCCACGTTAGCGGTGAATTCACGCATACCGGCCCTGAACGCGCCCAAACAAAGTTGAACCACCGCTTGAGGATTGCGTTTGACCGTCTCCTCCAGAGTGAGAATATCGCTGATCCCGGCGTGATAGTGTTTGTGATGCGGCGCAACAGCCAGCAGATGGCTGATAGGATCCGGCTCGTCGCCGTAAGGCAGACGCGCGCCCGGCGTGGTGCCCGAGTCCGAACTGATCCCCGACTGCGCATGCAGCATCGCGCGATGCTTCCAGCCGTGCTTCACCGGCGTGTTTTCAACGAATGCCGCGAGCTGCTCGCTGATGCGATACCCCAGCGCGTTAGCCTGTTCGTCTTTACCGTAACGCCCCTCGATGCCTTCCTTCTCGCAGAGCACGTTCACCGCTTCCGCCAGACCGTACATGCCAAACATCGGCACAAACCGATCGGTGTTAATCAGCCCCTCTTTCACCAGGAAGCTATTCTCAAAGAAGCCAGATTGCGTATACAGGAAATCGCAGCGCGCATCGATGATGGCGATTTGCTGCTGGCAGTAGTGCGGGAGCGTGCGGGTAAAGAAGTCTTCGGCAGAAGCGCTGTGTTCGGCAATGGCCTTAAGGTTAAGGCGTACAAGGGTGCTGCCACCGCCTGTAAGCGGCAGAGAGTTGTAACAACTCACCACGCCATAGCGACCTTTTGTGAAAATTTTATCATTCACCGGACCATTGGAAACATGCGGTTTACTGCATTCACATATGTTTTTCGCCACCTCAAGCAGCAAATCGTCCGGGGTGATATCTGGATCGTAGATAAAGGTCAGATTCGGCGAAACCTGCTTCAGCTCTGCATCGGCGCGTAGAATGGCGCGTGTGACGGGCGTATCCGCCGGGCCGATATTGGCGTGCATAAAGGCATCCGGCAGGGTTCTGTCTAGATAGCGCCAGAAACGTTTTATTCGGCTATCGATCTCTTCTTGTGTTAGAATTCTAACATAAGGGTTCAGTATTGCATCCAGCTGGCCCAGATAGACGGGCATCGATGTTACGGACGGAACATGGTGATAAAGGATGGTTAACAGCGAGAGGGCGTCATCAAAGTCTTTCGCCCCTTCCAGCTCCAGCCATTCTGAACCGTTAGCCAGGAATTTTTCATAATCCGGCAGAACGTAGCGCGGTTTATAAGGCGCATGGCCTTCGAACATGTCGCAGATAAAACCCTCGTCCAGCGCGGCGCGTGCTGCCTGCGGCAGGGCGGGATAGGGCAGATCGTTTTCCGCTTCCAGCGCCAGAAAATGACGTTTTTGCTCAGGCGTTAACACCGGGCTTGTCACAATGTGCTGGCAACGTTGTTGCAGGGCGTCGAGGCTGGAGTGGGGCATGTGCGCTTCCTTTAGTATTCTGCGGATGATGAACAGATTGTAGAAAGCCAGCCTGTTGGGGCTTTTGATCCGACAGGGGGTATCGCTGCTTTAGTCAGCAGTTAGCGCGATAAAATTTGAAGAAGATCTCATTACAGTAATGCAAATTTGTATGTAGTTTTCATTAACTGTGATGAATGTCGAAGTGTGGATGCGGGTGAATGTTAGAATACTCACAGACCCGCAAGGTAAAATTTATACGGCACTGCCGTTGGAGAATGTTATGACCGATTTAACTGCAAGCAGCCTGCGCGCGTTGAAACTGATGGACCTGACCACCCTGAACGATGACGACACCAATGAAAAAGTCATCGCCCTGTGCCATCAGGCGAAAACGCCGGTGGGTAACACCGCAGCCATCTGTATCTACCCGCGCTTTATCCCGATTGCCCGTAAGACGCTGAAAGAGCAGGGCACGCCGGATGTGCGCATTGCAACCGTAACTAACTTCCCGCATGGCAACGATGATATCGAGATTGCGCTGGCAGAAACCCGCGCGGCGATTGCTTACGGTGCAGACGAAGTGGACGTGGTGTTCCCGTACCGCGCGCTGATCGCGGGCAACGAGCAGGTCGGTTTTGACCTGGTGAAAGCCTGTAAAGACGCGTGTGCGGCGGCAAACGTGCTGCTCAAAGTGATCATCGAAACCGGCGAGCTGAAAGAAGAGGCGCTTATTCGTAAGGCGTCTGAAATCTCCATCAAAGCTGGTGCGGATTTCATTAAAACCTCTACCGGTAAAGTGCCGGTGAATGCGACCCCGGAAAGCGCGCGCATCATGATGGAAGTCATTCGTGATATGGGCGTGTCCAAAACGGTTGGTTTCAAACCTGCGGGTGGTGTGCGTACCGCTGAAGACGCGCAGCAGTTCCTGGCGATTGCCGACGAACTGTTTGGTGCCGACTGGGCGGATTCCCGTCACTACCGCTTCGGCGCGTCCAGCCTGCTGGCAAGCCTGCTGAAAGCGCTGGGTCACGGCGACGGTAAGAGTGCAAGCAGCTACTGATTGCCAGACAATGCCGGATGACGCTTCGCTTATCCGGCCTACAGGATCGTAGGGCGGGTAAGCGTAGCGCCACCCGCCACAACTCCCCCGATTCCGCATGGAGGTTACCGTGTTTCTCGCACAAGAAATTATTCGTAAAAAACGTGATGGTCATGCATTAAGCGACGAAGAGATCCGCTTCTTTATCAACGGCATTCGTGATAACACCGTCTCTGAAGGGCAGATTGCGGCTCTGGCGATGACCATTTTCTTCCACGATATGTCGATGCCTGAGCGCGTGTCGCTGACCATGGCGATGCGAGATTCAGGAACCGTTCTGGACTGGAAAAGCCTCAACCTCAACGGCCCTATTGTGGATAAACACTCCACTGGCGGCGTGGGCGACGTAACCTCCCTGATGCTCGGCCCAATGGTGGCAGCCTGCGGCGGTTACATCCCGATGATCTCCGGGCGTGGCCTGGGTCATACCGGCGGTACGCTCGACAAACTGGAAGCCATTCCGGGCTTCGATATCTTCCCGGATGACGGCCGCTTCCGCGACATTATTAAAGACGTTGGTGTGGCGATTATCGGCCAGACCAGCTCTCTTGCTCCGGCAGACAAGCGTTTCTACGCGACGCGTGATATTACCGCGACCGTTGACTCCATCCCGCTGATCACTGCCTCTATCCTGGCGAAGAAACTGGCTGAAGGGCTTGACGCGCTGGTGATGGACGTAAAAGTGGGCAGCGGCGCGTTTATGCCAACCTATGAGCTTTCTGCTGCGCTTGCCGAAGCGATCGTTGGCGTCTCCAACGGCGCAGGCGTGCGCACCACCGCGCTGCTGACCGACATGAACCAGGTGCTGGCCTCCAGCGCCGGTAACGCGGTCGAAGTGCGTGAAGCCGTGCAGTTCCTGACGGGTGAATACCGTAACCCGCGCCTGTTCGACGTCACCATGGCGCTGTGCGTGGAGATGCTGATTTCCGGCAAGCTCGCCAAAGACGATGCGGAAGCGCGCGCGAAGCTGCAGGCGGTGCTGGACAACGGCAAAGCGGCGGAGATCTTTGGCCGCATGGTTGCGGCGCAGAAAGGCCCGACCGATTTCGTCGAAAACTACGCGAAATACCTGCCAACCGCGATGCTCAGCAAGGCCGTTTACGCAGATACCGAAGGTTTCGTTTCCGCAATGGACACCCGCGCGCTCGGCATGGCGGTGGTCTCGATGGGCGGCGGACGCCGTCAGGCATCGGACACCATTGATTACAGCGTCGGCTTTACCGATATGGCGCGTCTGGGCGACAGCGTTGACGGTCAACGTCCGCTGGCGGTGATCCACGCGAAAGACGAAGCCAGCTGGCAGGATGCGGCAAAAGCGGTGAAAGCGGCAATTACGCTTGACGATAAAGCACCGGAAACCACACCGACTGTCTATCGCCGCATCACTGAATAACTGTATACTGATCTGATCGCTATTTTTTGAAGCACTACGTACGGAGAACAATTATGAAACGTGCATTTATTATGGTGCTGGACTCATTCGGCATCGGCGCAACCGAAGATGCAGATCGTTTTGGTGACGTGGGTTCCGATACCATGGGTCACATCGCGGAAGCCTGTGCCAAAGGCGAAGCGGACAACGGTCGTAAAGGTCCTCTGACCCTGCCAAACCTGACCCGTCTCGGGCTGGTGAAAGCGCACGAAGGCTCTACCGGTAAAATCGCAGCCGGTATGGACGGCAACGCGGAAGTCGTGGGTGCCTACGCCTGGGCGCACGAACTCTCCTCCGGTAAAGATACTCCGTCTGGTCACTGGGAAATCGCCGGTGTGCCGGTTCTGTTTGACTGGGGCTACTTCTCCGATCACGAGAACAGCTTCCCGCAGGAGCTGCTGGATAAGCTGGTTAAGCGTGCCAATCTGCCTGGCTACCTCGGCAACTGCCACTCTTCCGGTACCGTGATTCTGGACGAGCTGGGCGAAGAGCACATGAAAACCGGCAAGCCGATTTTCTACACCTCTGCCGACTCCGTGTTCCAGATTGCCTGCCACGAAGAGACCTATGGTCTGGATAAACTCTACGAACTGTGCGAAATCGCCCGTGAAGAGCTGACCGAAGGTGGCTACAACATCGGCCGCGTGATCGCGCGTCCGTTTATCGGCGACAAAGCGGGTAACTTCCAGCGTACCGGTAACCGTCACGACTTGGCCGTTGAGCCACCGGCACCGACCGTGCTGCAGAAGCTGGTTGAAGAGAAAGACGGCCACGTGGTTTCCGTGGGTAAAATTGCGGATATCTACGCCAACTGCGGTATCACCAAAAAAGTGAAAGCCACCGGTCTGGATGCGCTGTTCGATGCCACTATCAAAGAGATGAAAGAAGCGGGTGATAAGACCATTGTTTTCACCAACTTCGTGGACTTCGACTCCTCCTGGGGTCACCGTCGTGATATCGCGGGCTATGCCGCGGGTCTGGAACTGTTTGACCGCCGTTTGCCGGAGCTGATGGAGCTGGTGGGGGAAGATGACATTCTGATCCTGACCGCGGACCACGGCTGCGATCCAAGCTGGACCGGTACCGACCACACCCGTGAGCACATTCCGGTGCTGGTGTACGGCCCGAAAGTGAAGCCGGGCTCGCTGGGGCACCGTGAAACCTTCGCGGACATCGGCCAGACTATCGCGAAATACTTTGGTACGTCTGACATGGAATATGGCAAGGCCATGTTCTGAATCATGTTGGGTGCGGTCTGATGCCCTCACCCCGGCCCTCTCCCACAGGGAGAGGGTGAAAAGAATAAACAATGTAAAAGGAACTGAAGATGGCAACTCCTCACATTAATGCAGAAATGGGTGATTTCGCTGACGTCGTATTGATGCCGGGCGACCCGCTGCGCGCGAAGCACATTGCAGAAACCTTCCTGGAAGACGTGCGTGAAGTGAACAACGTTCGCGGCATGCTGGGCTTCACCGGTACCTATAAAGGCCGCAAAATCTCCGTCATGGGCCACGGTATGGGTATCCCATCCTGCTCTATCTACACCAAAGAGCTGATCACCGATTTCGGCGTGAAGAAAATCATCCGCGTGGGCTCCTGCGGCGCGGTGCGCATGGACGTTAAGCTGCGCGACATCGTTATCGGTATGGGTGCCTGCACCGATTCCAAAGTTAACCGTATGCGTTTCAAAGATCATGACTTCGCGGCAATTGCTGACTTCGGCATGGTGCGTGACGCGGTTGACGCGGCGAAAGCGCTGGGCGTTGAAGCACGCGTGGGTAACATCTTCTCTGCCGATCTGTTCTATGCACCGGACGGCGGCGAGATGTTCGACGTGATGGAAAAATACGGCATCCTGGGCGTGGAAATGGAAGCGGCCGGTATCTACGGTGTGGCGGCTGAGTTTGGCGCGAAAGCGCTGACCATCTGCACCGTGTCTGACCACATCCGTACCCACGAGCAGACCACCGCTGCCGAGCGTCAGACTACCTTCAACGACATGATCAAAATCGCGCTGGAATCTGTTCTGCTGGGCGATAAAGAGTAATTCTGTCTCTTCCCTCCCTCTCCCACAGGGAGAGGGCCGGGGTGAGGGCACCAAACCGCACTTAGCGTACCGCCTGTGCAATCCACGCCGACAGCTCCCGCAGCTCATTTTCCTGCTCCGGAAAATCCCCAATCAACGCGTCGCATTCCTGCTGCAGCATATCCGCCCGGTACAAACAGCCCTGTAAACGAGCCGCGAGTGCTTCCAGCGGTGCCGGGTTCAGGCTATCCGTAAACACCTGCGTGCGGGTGATATGGCCTTTCTCGACGTCAAAATGCAGCTCCACGCCGCCCCAGGTAAAACGCTCGTCCAGCAGATGGGAAAACGCAGGCGCCTGGCCGAAGTTCCACTCCCAGCTGCTCTGGCGTGCGAAGGTTTCAGCAAAGTTGGGCAGGTCCGGGGTTTTATCTGGAGAGATTACCTCCGCTTCCACGCGCTCGCCGTAGTGCGCAAAGAACGCCTCGCGGATCGCATCGCATATCTGCTCGTGCGTAATCCCCGGCAACAGTTCTACCAGATTCGCTACGCGCCCACGCACGGAGGTAATCCCTTTAGCCTGGAGCTTTTTCTTATCAGGATTCAGGTAGTTCGCCAGACGGCTCAGGTCAGCGTTCAGCAACAGAGTGCCGTGGTGGAAGCCGCGATCCATCGTTTCGCGGTAGGCGGAGCCGGAGACCTTCCGGTCGCCCTCGGGGGTTTTCACCACCAGATCGTTACGCCCGGACGCTTCCGCCGTCACGCCGAGTGAATTCAGCGCGTTGAGCACAATCGAGGTAGAGATGGTTTTGTCGTACTCCGGTTTACCCGCCATAAAGGTAAAGCAGGTATTGCCAAGATCGTGAAACACCGCGCCGCCGCCGCTGCTGCGGCGCGCCAGGCGGACGTTGTCCTCTTCCATACGCCGCGTATTGCACTCTTTCCACGGGTTTTGCGCGCGGCCAATAACTACCGTATCGGCATTGCGCCAGAGAAACAGCACGCGCTGGGTGGCGGGCATCTGGCGGAAGATGCACTCTTCCACCGCGAGATTAAACCAGGGATCGTAAGAGTCAGAGATAAGCAGGCGTAACGTCGTCATGGCAAAGTTCCTTTTCTGAGTCATTCGCCTACTTTATCATTATTCTTTCTTCTCGCTCTCTTCGTCTTCGGGAACCGACTTGCTGGCGGTCAGCAGGAACGGTGACTGCTGCCAGCGGGTACGCTTGCCCTGAAGCAGGGTACGCGCCAGCACAACGCCAATAGCCAGCGAGAGCAGCAGCATCAGACGCAAAATGTTGGTGGTGTTATCGACCTGTTTGGCTTCGGTCGGCAGGGTATGCGTATCGAGCGTCAGGCGCAGGTAGCCCAGCGGGCCATTCTTGCCCTGAATGGGTTCGACGATCTGCTGGTTAAAATAGCCCCCGGCTTTTTTGCCGTCCAGCGCCAGCCTGTCGCGCACATTAACGTGCTCGCCCGCGCGGGCAATCAGGTTGCCTTGCTCATCATAGACGCCGGCATCCAGAATACGACTGTTTTCAGTGAGCTGACGTAAAACCTGGCCTATCCGCTTATCGTCCGGCGTTTCAGTACGCATTGAGGGGGCAACGTTGAGCGTGACCTGACGCGCCAGCGTGCGGGCCAGCTCTTCAAACTGCGGGTTACGTTGCCGTTGATGGTTCTGGCTAAACCACGATGCCCCTTGCATCAGCGCCACCAGAAGTGCGAGACAGATCAGGACAATCACGGCGCGATGAAGCCGGAATTTCAGTTTTGCGCGAGCCATATTCCACCTGCTGAAAATTTACGGCTTAATGTTGCCAGAAGTGATGGTTACAGGGTAGCCTCATGCGTTATTTTCCCTCTGGAACCTTCCGGCGCGAACGAAATTACAGGAGCTTTAATGCCGAACATTACCTGGTGCGACCTGCCAACGGATGTCTCTTTATGGCCAGGATTGCCGCTCTCTTTAAGTGGCGATGAGGTGATGCCTCTGGATTACCACGCCGGTCGTAGCGGCTGGCTGCTGTACGGACGCGGTCTGGACAAGCAACGCCTGACCCAGTACCAAAGCAAACTGGGGGCTGCGATGGTGATTGTCGCCGCCTGGTGTGTGGAAGATTACCAGGTCATCCGCCTGGCGGGCTCCCTGACGCAGCGCGCAACGCGTCTGGCGCATGACGCCGGGCTGGACGTCGCGCCGCTCGGTAAAATTCCGCACCTGAAAACCCCAGGTCTGCTGGTCATGGACATGGACTCTACGGCGATCCAGATCGAATGTATCGATGAGATTGCGAAGCTGGCGGGCAGCGGCGAGCTGGTGGCGGAAGTCACCGAACGTGCGATGCGCGGCGAGCTGGATTTCACCGCCAGCCTGCGCCAGCGCGTGGCGACCCTGAAAGGGGCCGACGCCAACATCCTGCGCCAGGTGCGCGACGTGCTGCCGCTGATGCCCGGATTAACGCAGTTGGTGCTGAAGCTGCAGTCTCTCGGCTGGAAAGTGGCGATCGCCTCTGGTGGCTTCACCTTCTTCGCGGATTATCTGCGGGAAAAACTGCACCTGACCACCGTGGTGGCCAATGAGCTGGAGATCATGGACGGCAAGCTGACCGGCCAGGTGATCGGCGATATCGTGGATGCCCAGTACAAAGCCAATACGCTGACGCGTCTGGCGGAAAAATATGAAATTCCGGTCGTCCAGACCGTCGCCATCGGGGACGGCGCGAACGACCTGCCGATGATCAAAGCGGCCGGGCTTGGCATTGCCTACCACGCCAAGCCAAAAGTGAATGAAAAGACGGAAGTGACTATCCGTCACGCTGACCTGATGGGGGTGTTCTGCATTCTCTCCGGCAGCCTTAATCAGAAATAACGAGGTAAACCGTGGCGAAAGCTCCAAAACGCGCATTTGTCTGTAATGAATGTGGTGCGGATTATCCGCGCTGGCAGGGGCAATGCAGCGCCTGTCATGCCTGGAACACCATCACCGAAGTGCGTGGTGTGGCGGCTTCGCCGAGCGTGGCCCGTAACGAGCGCCTGAGCGGCTATGCCGGTAACGCGGGCGTGGCGAAGGTGCAAAAACTCTCGGACATCAGCCTCGAAGAGCTGCCGCGCTTCTCCACCGGGTTCAAAGAGTTTGACCGCGTGCTCGGCGGCGGCGTGGTGCCGGGCAGCGCCATCCTGATTGGCGGTAATCCGGGCGCGGGTAAATCGACCTTGCTGCTGCAAACGCTCTGCAAGCTCGCCGAACAGATGAAAACCCTGTACGTCACGGGCGAAGAGTCACTTCAGCAGGTGGCGATGCGCGCGCACCGCCTGGGTCTGCCGACCGGCAACCTGAACATGCTCTCCGAAACCAGCATCGAGCAGATCTGCATGATCGCCGAAGAAGAGCAGCCGAAGCTGATGGTGATCGACTCCATCCAGGTGATGCACATGGCGGACATTCAGTCCTCGCCGGGCAGCGTCGCGCAGGTGCGTGAAACCGCGGCATACCTGACGCGCTTTGCCAAAACGCGCGGCGTGGCGATTGTGATGGTTGGCCACGTGACCAAAGACGGCTCGCTGGCCGGGCCGAAGGTGCTTGAGCACTGTATCGACTGCTCTGTGATGCTCGACGGCGACGCGGATTCCCGCTTCCGTACCCTGCGCAGCCATAAAAACCGCTTTGGGGCGGTGAACGAACTGGGCGTGTTTGCCATGACCGAACAGGGGCTGCGCGAAGTCAGCAACCCGTCGGCCATCTTCCTGAGCCGTGGCGATGAGATCACCTCCGGCAGCTCGGTGATGGTGCTGTGGGAAGGCACGCGTCCTCTGCTTGTCGAAATTCAGGCGCTGGTGGACGTGTCGATGATGGGCAACCCGCGGCGCGTGGCGGTCGGTCTGGAACAAAACCGTCTGGCGATCCTGCTGGCGGTACTGCACCGTCACGGCGGGCTGCAGATGGCGGATCAGGACGTTTTCGTGAACGTGGTCGGCGGTGTCAAAGTTACTGAGACCAGCGCAGACCTGGCGCTGCTGCTGGCAATGGTCTCCAGCCTGCGCGACAGACCGCTGCCGCAGGATCTGGTCGTCTTCGGCGAAGTGGGCCTCGCCGGGGAAATCCGTCCGGTGCCCAGCGGTCAGGAGCGTATCTCCGAGGCGGCAAAACACGGCTTCCGCCGGGCGATCGTTCCCGCCGCCAACGTGCCGAAAAAAATCCCGGAAGGGATGCAGGTATTTGGCGTGAAAAAACTCGCAGATGCGTTAAATGTCTTTGACGACTTATAATTACGTATTCGATTTTGCAGGAGGCACCGTAATTTATGTCATCATTTGACTACATCAAGACCGCGATCCGCCAGAAGGGCTGCACTCTGCAGCAGGTGGCGGACGCCAGCGGCATGACCAAAGGCTACCTGAGCCAGCTGCTGAACGCCAAAATCAAAAGCCCCAGCGCGCAGAAGCTCGAAGCGCTGCACCGCTTTCTGGGGCTGGAATTCCCGCGTATGCAAAAGAACATCGGCGTGGTGTTCGGCAAGTTTTACCCGCTGCATACCGGGCATATCTATCTGATCCAGCGCGCCTGTAGCCAGGTGGACGAGCTGCACATCATCATGGGCTACGATGAAACCCGTGACCGTCAGCTGTTCGAAGACAGCGCCATGTCGCAGCAGCCCACTGTGTCAGACCGCCTGCGCTGGCTGCTTCAGACCTTTAAGTATCAGAAAAACATTCGTATTCATGCCTTTAACGAAGAGGGCATGGAGCCGTATCCGCACGGCTGGGACGTGTGGAGCAACGGTGTAAAAACCTTTATGGAAGACAAGGGGATTGCGCCGAACTGGATCTACACCTCTGAAGAGTCCGATGCGCCGCAGTTCCGCGAGCATCTGGGCATCGAGACGGTGCTGATCGATCCGAAACGCACCTTTATGAACATCAGCGGGGCGCAGATCCGCGAAAATCCGTTCCGCTACTGGGATTACATTCCAACCGAAGTTAAGCCGTTCTTTGTGCGTACGGTGGCGATTCTGGGCGGCGAGTCGAGCGGCAAATCAACGCTGGTCAATAAGCTGGCGAACATCTTCAACACCACCAGCGCGTGGGAGTACGGCCGCGATTATGTCTTCTCGCACCTCGGTGGTGACGAGATGGCACTGCAGTATTCCGACTACGACAAAATTGCGCTCGGACATGCCCAGTACATTGATTTTGCCGTGAAATATGCCAACAAAGTGGCGTTTATCGATACCGATTTCGTGACCACGCAGGCGTTCTGTAAAAAGTACGAAGGGCGTGAGCACCCGTTCGTGCAGGCGCTGATTGACGAATACCGCTTTGACCTGGTGATCCTGCTGGAAAACAACACCCCGTGGGTGGCCGACGGCATGCGCAGCCTCGGCAGCTCCGTGGACAGGCGGGAATTCCAGTCCATGCTGGTGGAGATGCTCAACGAAAACAACGTTGAGTTTGTGCATGTGGAAGAGTCGGACTACGACTCCCGTTTCCTGCGCTGCGTCGAGCTGGTGAAGGAGATGATGGGGGAGCAGGGGTAAGCGTTAACCTCCCTCTCCCCGTGGGGAGAGGGCAGGGTGAGGGCATCAAACCACTCAGAACTCAACCACCACTTTCCCACGCATATGCCCCTCCAGCACTTTGCGGTGCGCCTCGGTAATGCTTTCCACGCTCAGCCCGTGCAGCGTTTCACTCAGCGAGCTTTCCACCACGCCGTTATCCACCAGCTTCGCGACCTCGTCTAAGATCTCTCCCTGACGCGCCATATCCGCCGTCTGATACATGCTGCGGGTATACATAAATTCCCAGTGCAGGGCGGCGGATTTGGACTTTAGCTTGTCCTGGTTCAGCGGATGCGCGTTCTCGACGATGGAACAAATATGCCCCTGCGGCGCAATCAGGTCGCTGACCGCATCCCAGTGCCCGTCGGTGTCGTTGAGGATGAAAATGTAATCCACAAAGGTCAGCCCCTGTTTCGCCAGCTCTCCTTTCAGGTCGCGGTAGTTGACGACAACGTCAGCCCCGCGATCGCGACACCACTTGGCGGAATCTTCTCGCGAAGCGGTTGCGATGATTTTCACCTTGCTGTTGTGTTTCGCAAAGGGGATCGCCAGCGATCCCACCCCGCCCGCGCCGCCAATGATCAGCAGTGTTTTGTCCGCTCCTGCATCCTGAATGTTCAGCCGTTCAAACAGGCCTTCCCACGCGGTGAGCGCGGTTAAGGGCAGTGCAGCGGCAGCCGCCCAGCCGAGGCTGGTAGGCTTGTGCCCGACAATCCGCGCATCGATCAGCTGATGCGTGGTGTTGCTGCCCGGGCGGGTGATATCCCCCGCGTACCACACCTCGTCACCCGGTTTGAATCCGGTCACGCCAGCCCCCACGGCTTTGACGATCCCGCTGGCATCCCAGCCGAGCACGCGCGGCTCGTTCAGCCCATTTTTGGCAATGCCTGCATGCACCTTGGTGTCTACAGGGTTTATGGAGACGGCTTTCACCTCCACCAGCAGATCGTGCTCGCTGGGTTGCGGCATCGGCGGGGTGATTTCAATAAAAACAGCAGGGTTCGCTGGATTAACGGCAATGGCTTTAACAGACATGGTGTGCTCCTCAATGGAATGCGTTTTGTTGAGGCTAGTCTATAAAGTGCACAGCTGCGTGATAAGATGGACAATCAAGAACTCAGCGTTCGTACAGGGTGAACAATCATGTTTAAACAGCTGCAGGATATGGCGCTGTTCGCGCTGGTGGCGGAGATGGGCAGCTTTACGGCAGCCGCTCAGAAAGCGGAACTGCCAAAATCCAGCGTGAGCCAGCGCATCAGCCAGCTTGAACAGCAGGTGGGCATTCGACTGCTCAACCGCACTACGCGCAGGATCAGCCTCACGTTTGCGGGCGAGCACTATCTGGTGCACTGCCGTGAGATGCTGGCGGCCAGCGAGCGGGCGGAGTACGCCATTCAGCGGCTGCGCGAAAACCCGAGCGGGCGGCTGCGGATCACCTGTCCGGCGGGGATTGGCGCGACGCTGCTGGCGCATATGAATGCCGAGTTCCAGCTTCGCTATCCTGACGTGTCGCTGGACGTGTCGATCTCTGACGACGTTGTGGATCTGGTCGAATCCGGTTTTGACGTGGCGCTGCGTACCGGCAAACCGCAGGACTCCTCCCTGATTGGCCGAATGATCGGGCACTGCCCGCGTTATATGCTGGCTTCGCCGGACTATCTGGCGCGTCGGGAGCCGTTAATTCATCCCCGTCAGCTGGTGGAGCACCGCTGCATTACGCACCGGGCGTGGTCAGAGTGGCTTCTGCGAAGCGAGAGCGAAGATTACCGCTACCTGCCTGATAACGCGCACATGACCGATAATCTGGTGTATGCCCGCGAATGTGCGATTGCCGGCGCGGGGATCACGCTGTTACCCGCATTTCTGCTGGAGGATAAGATCGATAAGGGTGCGCTGGTGAAGGTGCTGCCGGAGTGGAATGTTGAAGGTAACGATCTGTGGCTGGCGTATCCAAGCCGCAAGCTGAATTCACCTGCGCTGATGAGCTATATCGAGTTTGCGATGCAGTTTGATGAGGTGAAGCGGTATTACGTGGGCAAATAAAAAAAAGCCGGGTGGCGGCTTCGCCTTACCCGGCCTACAAACTGCACAGAATCGTAGGCCGGGTAAGCGCTAGCGCCACCCGGCTTGTTGGCACTTACTTAGCAATACGCTTGTACTTAATACGCTTCGGCTCCAGCGCATCGGCGCCCAGCGTGCGTTTCTTGTACTCTTCGTATTCGGTGAAGTTACCTTCGAAGAACTCGACTTTACCTTCATCCTGGTAGTCCAGAATGTGGGTCGCGATACGGTCCAGGAACCAGCGGTCGTGCGAGATAACCATCGCGCAGCCCGGGAACTCCAGCAGGGCGTTTTCCAGCGCACGCAGGGTTTCGATGTCCAGGTCGTTGGTTGGTTCATCGAGCAGCAGCACGTTACCGCCCACCTGCAGCAGCTTCGCCAGGTGCAGACGACCGCGCTCACCACCGGACAGCTCGCCTACGCGTTTGCCCTGGTCGGTGCCTTTGAAGTTAAAGCGGCCAACGTAGGCGCGGCTTGGCATCTCGGTGTTGCCGATACGCATGATATCCAGACCGCCGGAGACTTCTTCCCACACGGTTTTGCTGTTGTCCATCGCGTCACGGAACTGATCAACGGACGCCAGCTTCACGGTTTCACCCAGAGTGATAGAGCCGCTGTCAGGCTGTTCCTGACCGGACATCATGCGGAACAGGGTTGATTTACCCGCGCCGTTCGGACCGATGATCCCGACGATAGCGCCTTTCGGCACGGAGAAGGTCAGGTCGTCGATAAGCAGACGGTCGCCGTAGGACTTACGCAGGTTGGTCACTTCAACCACTTTATCCCCCAGACGTGCTCCAGGTGGAATAAACAGTTCGTTGGTTTCGTTACGTTTCTGGTATTCGGTGTTGTTCAGCTCTTCGAAGCGTGCCAGACGGGCTTTGCCCTTAGACTGACGGCCTTTCGCGCCCTGACGCACCCACTCCAGCTCTTTCTCGATAGACTTACGACGGGCCGCTTCCTGAGAAGCTTCCTGCGCCAGACGCTGATCTTTCTGCTCAAGCCATGAGGAGTAGTTGCCTTCCCACGGAATACCTTCACCGCGGTCCAGCTCCAGGATCCAGCCAGCGACGTTGTCGAGGAAGTAACGGTCGTGGGTAATCGCCACAACGGTGCCTTCGAAGTCGTGCAGGAAGCGTTCCAGCCAGGCGACAGATTCTGCATCCAGGTGGTTCGTTGGTTCGTCGAGCAGCAGCATGTCTGGTTTTTCCAGCAGCAGGCGGCACAGCGCGACGCGGCGACGTTCACCACCGGAGAGCTTCTCAACTTTTGCATCCCAGTCCGGCAGACGCAGGGCATCAGCCGCGCGCTCCAGCTGCACGTTCAGGTTGTGACCGTCGTGCGCCTGGATAATCTCTTCATACTTGCCCTGCTGAGCGGCCAGCTTGTCGAAGTCCGCATCCGGCTCGGCGTATTTGGCATACACTTCATCCAGACCTTTCAGCGCGTTAACCACTTCGGACACCGCTTCTTCAACGGATTCGCGAACGGTGTGTTCCGGGTTCAACTGAGGTTCCTGCGGCAGGTAACCAATCTTGATGCCAGGCTGCGGACGGGCTTCACCTTCGATGTCTGTATCGATGCCCGCCATGATGCGCAGCAGGGTGGACTTACCGGCACCGTTGAGACCCAGAACACCGATTTTTGCGCCCGGGAAGAAGCTCAGCGAGATATTTTTAAGAATATGACGTTTCGGCGGGACAACTTTGCCGACACGATGCATGGTATAAACGAATTGAGCCACGTTGGACTTCGCCTCTTTTATCGTAATGAGAAGGAATTTCAGCCTCGAAGTGTAGCCTTTTTCATGCCCTAATCCCAGTCAGGAACGCCGGGAGTGTTAAAACGCGCAGGAAAGGTAAAAAAGTGTCCATAACGTGGCGCGTTGCAGGATGCCTGGTTAGCATAAGTGAATGCAACATTGACGTGGCAAGACGCTGCAACTAACGAAAAACAATGAGGAAGAGCTTGTGGAAAAAGCCAAACGGGTGGTCTGGCGTCTGCTGGCTGCCAGCGTATGCGTAATGGCGGTAAGCCAGGCGGTGCATGCCGATTCACTGGATGAACAACGTAACCGCTACGCCCAGATTAAACAGGCGTGGGACAACAAGCAGATGGATACCGTGCAGGCCCTGATGCCGACGCTAAAGGATTATCCGCTGTATCCGTATCTGGAGTACCGCCAGATAACCGACGATCTCATGAACCAACCCACCGTCACCGTGAACAACTTCATTAAGGCGAACCCGACCCTGCCGCCTGCCCGTAATCTCCAGTCTCGTTTTGTGAATGAGCTGGCGCGTCGTGAAGACTGGCGCGGGCTGCTGGCGTTTAGCCCGGAAAAACCGGGCACGACGGAAGCACAGTGTAATTACTACTACGCCAAATGGGCCACAGGGCAGCAGGAAGAGGCCTGGGTCGGTGCCAAAGATCTCTGGCTGACGGGCAAAAGCCAGCCTAACGCCTGTGATTCGCTCTTCGGAGCATGGCGCGCATCGGGCAAACAGGATCCGCTGGCTTATCTTGAACGCATTCGCCTGGCGATGAAGGCCGGGAACACGCGCCTGGTTACTGCGCTGGCGGGGCAGATGCCGTCCGACTATCAAACCATTTCGTCTGCCGTCATTGGGCTGGCAAACGATCCGAACAGCGTGCTGACCTTTGCCCGCAGTACGGGCGCGACAGATTTCACGCGACAAATGGCGGCGGTCGCCTTTACCAGCGTGGCGCGTGACGATGTGGAAAACGCGCGGCTGATGATCCCGCAGCTGGTGCAGGCGCAGCAGCTTAATGAAGAACAAACGCAGGAATTGCGCGACATCGTGGCGTGGCGACTGATGGGCACCGATGTGACCGACGAACAAGCGCGCTGGCGTGACGACGCGATCATGCGTTCAAACTCCACCTCGCTTGTCGAGCGCCGCGTGCGAATGGCGCTGGGCACGGGCGATCGTCGTGGGCTGAATACCTGGCTTGCGCGTCTGCCGATGGATGCCAAAGAGAAAGATGAATGGCGCTACTGGCAGGCCGACCTGCTGCTGGAGCGTGGCCGTGACGATGAGGCCAAAGCAATCCTCCACGCTCTGATGCAACAGCGCGGATTCTACCCGATGGCGGCGGCGCAGCGGCTGGGCGAGGAGTACACGCTTAAGATCGACAAAGCGCCCGCCAACGCGAACCCGGCGCTGACGCAGGGGCCGGAGATGGCGCGCGTGCGCGAGCTGATGTACTGGAATATGGACAACACCGCGCGCAGCGAGTGGGCGAATCTGGTCACCAGCCGCACCACCGACGAGAAAGCCCAGCTTGCCCGCTACGCGTTCGATAATCGCTGGTGGGATCTGAGCGTGCAGGCCACGATCGCCGGCAAGCTGTGGGATCATCTCGAAGAGCGTTTCCCGCTGGCGTACAAAGATCTGTTCGATCGTTATACCAGCGGCAAAGATATCCCTCAGAGCTATGCGATGGCGATTGCCCGTCAGGAGAGTGCCTGGAACCCGAAAGTGCGCTCCCCGGTGGGCGCCAGCGGCCTGATGCAGATCATGCCCGGCACCGCGACGCACACGGTGAAGATGTTCAACATCCCCGGTTACAGCAGCCCGTCGCAGCTGTTGGATCCGGATACCAACATCAACATCGGTACCAGCTATTTGCAGTACGTCTACCAGCAGTTCGGCAATAACCGCATCTTCTCTTCGGCGGCGTATAACGCGGGGCCGGGACGCGTGCGCACCTGGCTTGGGAACAGCGCCGGACGTATCGACGCGGTGGCGTTTGTCGAGAGCATCCCGTTCTCGGAAACGCGCGGCTACGTGAAGAATGTGCTGGCCTATGACGCCTACTATCGCTACTTCATGGGGCAGAAAGATACCCTGATGAGCGATGCCGAGTGGCAGAGGCGTTACTGATCGGCGCGGGTTGTGTTATGCTGTACTCGCTAATGAGTACAAGAGGCAGCATAACATGACCCAGCATTCCCCGTATTCCTCGGCAATGGCCGAACAACGTCATCAGGAGTGGCTTCGTTTTGTGGAGCTGCTTCGCCAGTCTTACGAGCAGGATTTGCACTTACCTCTCATGCAGCTGATGCTCACGCCGGACGAGCGTGAGGCGCTGGGCACGCGCGTGCGGATCATTGAGGAGCTGCTGCGCGGTGAGATGAGCCAGCGCGAGCTGAAAAATGAGCTCGGCGCGGGCATTGCAACGATCACCCGTGGCTCGAACAGCCTGAAGTCTGCGCCGGTTGAGCTGCGCCAGTGGCTGGAAGCGGTATTGCTGAAAAACGCCGGATGACGGCTACGCCTTATCCGGCCTGGAAACTTACCGATAAATCGCGTTATGGAACGGGCTTAACGCCAGAATTACCGCCTGGTGGTAAACGCCAGAACGCGTCAGCGCGCCTGCGGTAAAGACGCCAATCGCTCCTTCTTTACGGCCAATCTCATCGATGCCGGTGTACTGCGACATCACCGGCCCGAGCGCTTCACCCGCACGCACTTTTTCCAGAATGACTTCCGGCAGCGGCAGGGTGGCCGAGCGCGCTTCACCGCGCTGCTCGCGGCTTTCGATGACCACCCAGCTAAAGGTTGCGCCTTCGTCGATACCTGCTTCAATCGCCACCCAAAAGTCAGCATCCGGTGCTGCGGCCCTGGCGTTTGCCACGCGATTTCGTGCGCCAGCGCGCGTTTCCTCGCTGCCAAACGGCTGTTCAGGAACGCCACTCTCGACGCCGATGGCCTCAATATGGCAGGATCCTGCGCCGAAGATCTCGTCAAATGCCCTTAGAATTGCCTGAATTTTGGCAGGATTAGTGGTAGCAGAGACAACATGGTGCATAATTAAGCTCGATTCAAAAAAAACTCATCGCAGTATAACGGAAAAAAACATGTTACAGGTTTACCTTGTTCGCCACGGTGAAACGCAGTGGAACGCCGAGCGACGTATTCAAGGCCAGTCGGACAGTCCTCTCACCGAAAAGGGTGTGCAGCAAGCGTGGCAGGTGGCGGAACGCGCCAGAACGCTGGGCATTACTCACGTGATTACCAGCGATTTAGGTCGCACACAGCAGACGGCGCGCATCATCGCAGATGCCTGCGGCTGTGATGTCATGCTGGAGCCGCGCCTGCGCGAGCTGGATATGGGCGTGCTGGAAAAACGCCATATCGATACGCTGACGGAAACGGAAGAGGGCTGGCGTCGCACGCTGGTGAACGGTACCGAAGATGGCCGTATTCCGGAAGGGGAATCCATGCAGGAGCTGAGCGTGCGTATGCATGCCGCACTGGCGGAATGCCTGAAGCTCCCGGCGGGAAGCCGTCCGCTGCTGGTGAGTCACGGGATTGCGTTGGGCTGCCTGGTAAGCACCATTCTGGGGTTACCGGCTTACGCTGAGCGCCGTTTGCGTCTGCGCAACTGCTCCATTTCCCGAATTGATTATCAGGAAAGCGCATGGCTGGCGTCGGGCTGGGTAGTGGAGATGGCAGGGGACATTTCGCATCTCGATGCCCCTGCGCTTGACGAACTGCAGCGTTAACGGCGGATAGGAATCAAAAATTCCATACGCAGATTGATTGGGCCTTCTTCCGGTTTGGCATCCTGCGCCGGGTAGTAGCGCTCAATGTCCTGACCTTTACGGCGATTAAGATTCAGCATTGGCATGCAGGTCCCGTAAACGGTCAGGATAAACTCCTGAACGCCCGTTCCCAGCCCTTCATACGAGAACATCACGTACTCGCCGCCTTCCAGCACGACCGGTTTCGAACCCTGAATATAACCATTCGCCATCTCTGGCGTCAGCGCGGTGGTGTAGAACACCTCCTGCTCGTCGTCTTTTTCCTGGCTTGGGCGCGTTTCGTTGAGACCATACAGAATCGGCGGGATTGCCGGTGCATGGCTCAGGAAGTCGCGCCAGAACTGGACGCGCATTTGATGACGGAACTCAGAAATCTGCTCCAGAGAACAGGAGTAGCTCTGGGTTGTGCCGATCAGATGGGTTTCCGGCAGCGCGACAATTTCATATTTCGGCATCGCGAACTCGCCCAGACGCAGCGGCGGACGCATGCCAAACGAGCTCCAGTCAGGCGAACGACGATAAAGCGCTGGCGTCAACGAGAACTGTTTTTTAAAAGCGCGGGTGAACGTTTGCTGCGAATCAAAACGATACTGCAGGGCAATATCCAGAATCGGCCGCGCGGTCAGGCGCAATGCCACAGCAGATTTAGATAAACGACGTGCGCGAATATAGGCACCGATAGCATGACCGGTGACATCCTTGAACATCCTTTGCAGATGCCACTTGGAATAGCCTGCTTTAGCCGCCACATTATCCAGTGACAAAGGCTGGTCGAGATGACCTTCCAGCCAGGTTAGCAGGTCGCGAATAATTCCAGCCTGATCCATATACTATCCTCATCCTTAAAACAGCAGGTGCCTGATAACAGGTTAGCGGATAATAGCATTTTTTGATGTTTTAGCATTCAGTGTTTTTTTTGCGCATTAATGCCTTTTACGGCTCGTTTTGGGCGAATATATTCTAATCCTGTGATCTTGCTACATTTTTGTCTAAAGTATTGAATAATCGCCCAGTGCAATTTTAAAGAATGGTAACAATATGAAATACAAGACTTTGATCTTCACCGCGTTGCTGCTGATGGTTGGCCGCGCCGCGCAGGCGGAACAGATTGGTTCCGTCGATACCGTGTTCAAAATGTTTGGTCCGGACCACAAAATCGTGGTGGAGGCGTTTGACGATCCGGATGTGAAAAACGTCACCTGCTACGTGAGCCGCGCGAAAACGGGCGGTATCAAAGGCGGGCTGGGGCTGGCGGAAGATACTTCCGATGCGGCGATCTCCTGCCAGCAGGTGGGGCCGGTTGAGCTGAGCGATAAAATTAAAAACGGCAAAGCGCAGGGCGACGTGGTTTTCCAGAAACGGACCTCGCTGGTGTTTAAAAAGCTGCAGGTAGTGCGCTTCTATGATGCCAAACGCAACACCCTGGCATACCTGGCCTATTCCGACAAAGTGGTGGAAGGCTCGCCGAAAAACGCGATCAGCGCGGTGCCGATTATGCCGTGGCATTAATTCAGGGATGAACCATGCAACAACCTGTGGTCTGGCTGGTTGAAGATGAAACCAGTATCGCCGATACGCTGATCTACATGCTTCAGCAGGAAGGATTTGCGGTAACGGCGTTTGAGCGCGGTTTACCGGTGCTGGAGGCAGCGCGGCGGCAGGCTCCGGCGCTCGCCATTCTGGACGTCGGGCTGCCGGACATCAGCGGCTTTGAGCTGTGCCGCCAGCTGCTGGCCCAGCATCCGTCACTGCCGGTGCTGTTTCTGACGGCGCGCAGCGATGAAGTGGATAAACTCCTCGGCCTGGAAATGGGCGCTGACGACTACGTTGCCAAGCCTTTCTCCCCATGGGAAGTATGCGCCCGGGTAAGGACAATTTTACGGCGGATGCAAAAATCGGCTGCACCTGCTGACATCGTCCGAATCGGGCAGTTTGAGCTGAATGAGCCAGCCGCGCGGATTAGCTGGTGCGGTGAAGCACTGCCCCTGACCCGCTATGAATTCTTGCTGCTCAAAACCTTGTTACAGGACCCCGGACGGGTCTTTTCTCGTCAGCAGCTCATGGACAAGGTATGGGGTGAAGACGGCGACAGTTTCGACCGCACCGTGGACACCCACATCAAAACCCTGCGCGCCAAGCTGCGGGCGGTAAACGAGGAACTTTCACCCATCAGCACCCATCGCGGTATGGGCTACAGTCTGGGCCTTTACTGATGCGCATTGGGATGCGGTTATTGCTGGGGTACTTCCTGATCGTGGCCATCGCCGCGTGGTTTGTGCTGTCGATCTTTGTTCAGGAAGTAAAGCCCGGCGTGCGCAGGGCAACCGAGGGCACGTTAATCGATACTGCGACCTTACTCGCCGAAGTCGGGCGTGAGGATCTCCTTTCGGGCAATGCGCAGCAGGGCAAACTGGCACAGGCCTTTTCTCAGCTTCATCAGCGCCCTTTCCGCGCCAATATCGGCGGCATTCATAAAGTGCGTAACGAGTATCACGTCTACATGACCGATGCGCAGGGCAGAGTGGTGTTTGATTCCGCCGGTCTGGCCGTGGGGAAAGATTACTCGCGCTGGAACGATGTCTGGCTGACGCTTCGCGGTGAATACGGCGCGCGCAGCACCCAGAGCCATCCCGACGATCCGGAGAGCACGGTGATGTATGTTGCCGCGCCAGTTGTGGAGCAGGGCAAGATGATCGGCGTGCTGTCGGTCGGGAAACCTAACAGCGCGATGGCACCGGTTATCCATCGCAGCGAGCGAAGGATCCTGTGGGCAGGCGGAGCGCTGCTCGGCATTGCCCTGCTGATCGGTCTTCTTGTCGCCTGGTGGATCAATCGTTCTATCAGTACGTTATCGCGCTATGCCGACTCGGTGACCACGGATATGCCTCTCCCGCTGCCTAATCCAGGCAGCAGCGAACTGCACAAGCTGGCCCAGGCGCTGGAGAATATGCGCATTCGCCTGGAAGGGAAAAACTACATTGAACACTATGTTCATGCGCTGACCCACGAGCTGAAAAGCCCCATCGCCGCGATACGCGGCGCGGCGGAAATTCTCGCCGAGCAGCCGCCGCCGCAGGTGGCTGCGCGGTTTATCGATAATATTCTGGTGCAAAACGCGCGCATGCAGTCGCTGGTCGAAAAGCTGCTTACCCAGGCGCGGCTTGAAAATCGGGTCGAGATCGTGCCGGTCAGCGTCGACGTCGACACGCTATTTACCCGTCTGGCCGACGCGCGTTCGGCGGTTCTGACAGCGAAAAATATCACGCTGACGATCCAAAGCACCTCTCTGTGTGTTGCGGGCGATCCCGAACTGCTCGAACAGGCTCTGGGTAATTTGCTGGATAACGCTATCGACTTCACGCCGCCCGGCGGGGCTATTGCACTGGCCGCGTATGAAGCGCAAACGCAGGTCCTGCTCACGGTGACCGATAGCGGAAGCGGTATCCCGGATTATGCGCTGGAGCGTATTTTTGAGCGCTTTTATTCCCTGCCGCGCGAGAACGGGTTGAAGAGCAGCGGACTCGGGCTGGCGTTTGTCCAGGAGGTGGCGCGTCTGCATCAGGGAGCGATTACATTGCGTAATCTCGATGAAGGTGGCGTGATGGCCACGCTGGCACTTCACCGTCCCTTCACATAGCTTCAAACTGACCCCACACAGCCTGGTTACGCTCTCCTCATCACAAAGGAGACGTAACGATGAAATCCCCCCTGTTCTGGAAAGTAAGCACCCTGCTGGGGTGCATCCTGCTGCTGTTAGTCCCGCTGTTTATGGTCAGTAACCTCATTTCAGAGCGTGAAAGCTATCGTAACGATGTCGAAAATACGCTTCGGCAGAGCACCAGCGGACCGCAAAAACTGGTCGGCCCGCTGATTGCCATTCCGGTGACGGAGATTTTTTACAAGCTGGAGGACGAGAAGAAGGTCGAATACAAGAAAAGCTATATGCATTTCATTCTGCCGGACTCTCTGGTTGTGGAAGGGAACCAGCGCGTGGAGTCCCGAAATATTGGCATCTACGATGGGCAAATCTGGAACACTGACCTGAAGATAAAAGCGCAGTTTAATACCGAAGAGCTGAAGCAGTTGAAAGGGGAAACGATCGCGACAGGGCAGCCGTTTATCGTGACGGGCGTTGGCGACGCGCGGGGTATTGGCACGGTCAGTATCTCTAAAATCAATGGTGAGACGCTAAGCGTGGAACCCGGTTCAGGTGTCTACGGGGCGCTTGCAGGGATCCACATCCCGCTGACCGACAACGCGCTGGAAGCCAAAACGTTTGCACTTGAGATGTCACTCAATCTGGCGGGAACCGGCAGTTTTGCGGTGGTACCGGTAGGGCGTAATAGCGAAATGACGCTCAACAGCAACTGGCCGCATCCGGGCTTTATGGGCAACTATCTGCCGGTTAAGCACAAAATTGGCGAGTCTGGTTTCCAGGCGAACTGGAAGAGCAGCTGGTTTGCGAACAACCTTGAGAGCTGGTTCAGCGGGAGCGAATCGCCATCATGGGAGTCGATCCCCGCCTTTAGCGTCACGGTAGCCACGCCCGCCGATCAGTATCAGCTGACTGACCGGGCGATCAAGTACGCCATTTTGCTGATTGCGCTGACGTTTATGGCCTTCTTTGTCTTCGAAACCTTAACCGGGCTGCGCCTGCACCCAATGCAGTACCTGCTGGTGGGGTTGTCGCTGGTGCTGTTCTATCTGGTGTTGCTGGCGCTGTCTGAACACGTTGGGTTTACGCCAGCCTGGGTTGTTGCAAGTCTGGTGGGCGCAGCGATGAACGGAATGTACCTGCAGGCCGTGCTGAAAAGCTGGAAGCGCAGCGGGCTATTTGTGCTGGCCTTGCTGGGGCTGGACGTGGTGATGTGGTTCCTGCTGCGCTCGGAGGACAGCGCGCTGCTGTTGGGGTCAGCGGTTCTCGCGCTGGCGCTGTTCGCCGTCATGTACCTGACCCGTCATTTCGACTGGTACTCGCTCTCTCAGCCGAAGCAACCTGAGCCACCCGCAGCACCGGATGACGATACGATGCGGATCTGGAAATAAAAAAAACGGCGCAAATGCGCCGTTTTAATGCGTTAACTGCGGGATTACTCCTGCAGATCGCCGCAGAAACGGTACCCTTCGCCGTGGATCGTAGCGATGATTTCCGGTGTATCTGGCGTAGATTCGAAATGCTTACGAATACGACGGATGGTCACGTCTACGGTACGGTCATGCGGCTTCAGCTCGCGACCGGTCATTTTCTTCAGCAGTTCTGCACGGGACTGAATTTTGCCCGGGTTTTCGCAGAAGTGCAGCATCGCGCGGAATTCACTGCGCGGCAGTTTATACTGCTCACCGTTCGGGCTGATCAGTGAACGGCTATTGATATCAAGTTCCCAGCCGTTGAATTTGTAGCTGTCTACGCTACGACGCTCTTCGCTGACCGTTCCCAGGTTCATGGTGCGGGACAGCAGGTTGCGTGCACGAATGGTTAACTCGCGTGGATTAAACGGTTTGGTGATGTAGTCATCCGCACCGATTTCCAGGCCAAGAATTTTATCAACTTCGTTGTCACGGCCTGTCAGGAACATTAACGCGACGTTCGCCTGTTCACGCAGTTCGCGTGCCAGAAGAAGGCCGTTTTTGCCTGGCAGGTTAATGTCCATAATGACCAGGTTGATATCATTTTCAGAAAGGATCTGATGCATCTCTGCGCCATCGGTCGCTTCAAAGACATCGTAGCCTTCTGCTTCGAAAATGCTCTTTAACGTGTTGCGTGTTACCAACTCGTCTTCAACGATAAGAATGTGCGGGGTCTGCATGTTTGCTACCTAAATTGCCAACTAAATCGAAACAGGAAGTACAAAAGTCCCTGACCTGCCTGATGCATGTCGCAAATTAACATGATCGGCTTAACGTGACTAAAGTACGTAATTGCGTTCTTGATGCACTTTCCATCAACGTCAACAACATCATTAGCTTGGTCTTGGGTACTTTCCCTTTGGACCCGACAGTGTCAAAAACGGCTGTCATCCTAACCATTTTAACAGCAACATAACAGGCTAAGTGACACCGGACACCCAATAAAACTACGCTTCGTTGACATATATCAAGTTCAATTGTAGCACGTTAACAGTTTGATGAAATCATCGTATCCGAATGCTAGCCTTTGTCACAAATTTTCAATAAACCAACTAGTTGCGGACATTGATTGATAAACAATACGAATCCAATTAAGAATAGGCATTCACACAGTCATTATCATTATAAAACATAGGGATAATATCTGTCTGTTAACATTCTAACTGATTGTTCAGCCACAAAATAGTTTAGCGTTTTTAATTTGTTATGAAACGCTATTTCGGTGATTTGTGTTGCAATTTTGTAAATTCGTGCTGCGTAATATGTTGAGGCGCATCACATTTTTACCCGCTAACTGCTTAAAAAGAGAGCATAAATGCATCTGTCGATTGTGCTGGTGGCCCCAGCAAGACCCGAAAACATAGGCGCTGCGGCGCGTGCCATGAAGACCATGGGTTTTACCGATTTACGTATTGTGGACAGCGCCGCGCACCTGGAGCCTGCGGCACGTTGGGTCGCGCACGGCTCGGGAGATATTCTCGATAATATAACCACTTACGCTACGCTTGCTGATGCGCTGCACGACATTTCCTTTACCGTTGCGACTACGGCGCGCAGCCGGGCGAAGTTTCATTACTACGCCACGCCCGCTGAGCTGGTGCCGATGCTGAAAGAGAAAAGCCAATGGCTGGAGAAAGCCGCGCTGGTGTTTGGGCGTGAAGATTCCGGGCTGACCAATGAAGAGCTGGAACTCGCGGATGTGCTGACAGGCGCGCCGATGGTTGCAGATTATCCTTCACTCAATTTAGGCCAGGCGGTGATGGTCTATTGCTATCAATTAGCATCCTTAATACAAATTTCGCAGCCGCCTGTTACAGGCACCGATGAAAACCAGCTGTCTGCACTTCGCGCGCGCGTGGAAAACATGCTCATGCAGCTGGGTGTGGCTGACGATCAAAAAATGGTCGACTGGCTACAGCAGCGTTTGGGCCGTCTTGAGCAACGCGACACGGCAATGCTGCACCGTTTGCTGCACGATATTGAAAAAAAATTGGCCGAGTAAAGTGCTGCCATACATTTTTATTATGGTGTAATCATCTGATGCTAAGGGTTGCTTTTGGGGTAATCGGATGAAAATAAATCCGACGGCAGCGGGACGTGAGAGTCCTCCGAATTGTGATCAAATTAAAAATTCGTTGACTTAAGGTGCCCGATCCTTTAACCCTAAAAGAATACAGCACAGACAGATAATAATGACAGAGTACACAACATCCATGAAACGCATCAGCATCACCACCATTACCACAACCATCATCATTACCACGGGTAACGATGCGGGCTGACGCGTACAGGAAAAACAAAAAAAAGCCCGCACCTAGACAGTGCGGGCTTTTTTTTCGGCTAAAGGAAACGAGGTAGAACCATGCGAGTGTTGAAGTTCGGCGGTACATCAGTGGCAAATGCAGAACGTTTTCTGCGTGTTGCCGATATCCTGGAAAGCAACGCCAGGCAGGGGCAGGTTGCTACCGTGCTCTCTGCCCCGGCAAAAATCACGAACCATCTGGTGGCGATGATTGAAAAAACCATCGGTGGCCAGGATGCACTCCCGAACATCAGCGACGCCGAGCGTATCTTCGCCGACCTTCTGCAAGGGCTTGCAGAGGCGCTGCCCGGCTTCCCGCACGCTCAGCTGAAGTCCTTCGTTGAGCAGGAATTTGCGCAAATCAAACACGTCCTGCACGGCATCAGCCTCCTCGGCCAGTGCCCGGACAGCATCAACGCGGCGCTGATCTGCCGGGGCGAAAAACTCTCAATCGCCATCATGGCGGGCGTGCTGGAAGCGCGCGGCCATAACGTGACCGTGATCGACCCGGTTGAAAAACTGCTGGCGGTGGGCCACTACCTCGAATCCACCGTTGATATTGCCGAATCAACCCGCCGTATCGCCGCGAGCAAAATCCCGTCTGACCACATGATCCTGATGGCAGGTTTCACCGCCGGTAACGAGAAGGGCGAGCTGGTGGTGCTGGGCCGTAACGGCTCCGACTACTCCGCCGCCGTGCTGGCCGCCTGTTTACGCGCAGACTGTTGTGAGATCTGGACTGATGTTGACGGCGTCTATACCTGCGACCCGCGCCAGGTTCCGGACGCCAGGCTGCTCAAGTCGATGTCGTACCAGGAAGCGATGGAACTTTCCTACTTCGGCGCTAAAGTGCTTCACCCGCGTACCATCTCTCCGATTGCTCAGTTCCAGATCCCTTGCCTGATTAAAAACACCGGTAACCCGCAGGCGCCGGGTACGCTGATTGGCGCGAGTACCGATGAAGACGGTCTGCCGGTGAAAGGTATCTCCAACCTCAACAACATGGCGATGTTCAGCGTCTCCGGCCCGGGGATGAAAGGGATGGTCGGCATGGCGGCGCGCGTCTTTGCAGCCATGTCCCGCAACGGTATCTCAGTGGTGCTGATCACCCAGTCCTCTTCCGAATACAGCATCAGCTTCTGCGTGCCGCAGGCGGATTGCCTGCGCGCCCGTCGCGCGCTGGAGGAAGAGTTCTATCTGGAGCTGAAAGAGGAACTGCTGGAGCCGCTGTTCATTCAGGAGCGCCTGGCGGTTATCTCAGTCGTCGGTGACGGCATGCGCACGTTGCGCGGCATCTCCGCTAAATTCTTTGCCGCGCTGGCGCGCGCCAATATCAACATCGTGGCGATTGCGCAGGGCTCGTCTGAGCGTTCGATTTCCGTTGTCGTGGACAACGATGACGCCACCACCGGCGTGCGCGTCGTTCACCAGATGCTGTTCAACACCGACCAGGTGATCGAGCTTTTCCTGATTGGCGTGGGTGGCGTAGGCGGCGCGCTGCTGAAGCAGGTGAAGCGTCAGCAGGAGTGGCTGAAGAAGAAACATATCGATTTGCGCGTCTGCGGGATTGCCAACTCCAGAGCGTTGCTGACCAACGTTCACGGTCTGAACCTGGAAAACTGGCAGGCCGAGATGAACGAGGCGAAAGAGCCGTTCAACCTGGGCCGCCTGATCCGTCTGGTGAAAGAGTATCACCTGCTTAACCCGGTGATTGTTGACTGTACCTCCAACCAGGCGGTGGCCGATCAGTACGCCGACTTCCTGCGCGAAGGTTTCCACGTGGTGACGCCAAACAAAAAGGCCAACACCTCGTCGATGGATTACTATCACCAGCTGCGTCTGGCGGCGAGCAAGTCGCGCCGCAAGTTCCTGTACGACACCAACGTGGGCGCGGGGCTGCCGGTTATCGAAAACCTGCAAAACCTGCTCAACGCGGGCGATGAACTGCAGCGTTTCTCCGGCATTCTCTCCGGCTCGCTGTCCTTTATCTTCGGCAAGCTGGATGAGGGGATGAGCCTGTCGGAAGCCACTCGCGCAGCGCGCGAGCTGGGCTATACCGAGCCGGATCCGCGTGACGACCTTTCCGGGATGGACGTGGCGCGCAAGCTGCTGATCCTCGTGCGTGAAACGGGCCGCGAGCTTGAGCTTTCGGATATCGTGATTGAGCCGGTGCTGCCAGCAGAGTTTGATGACGGCGGTGACGTCAGCGCCTTTATGGCGAATTTGCCGCAGCTTGACGATGCTTTTGCCGCCCGTGTGGCGAAAGCCCGTGATGAAGGTAAGGTATTGCGCTATGTTGGCAACATTGAAGAAGATGGCGTGTGCCGGGTGAAGATTGCCGAAGTGGATGGCAACGATCCGCTGTACAAAGTCAAAAACGGCGAGAATGCGTTGGCGTTCTACAGCCACTATTATCAGCCATTGCCGCTGGTGCTTCGCGGCTATGGCGCAGGGAACGATGTTACGGCGGCGGGTGTGTTTGCCGATCTGCTGCGTACCCTGTCATGGAAGTTAGGAGTTTAACATGGTCAAAGTTTATGCCCCGGCTTCCAGCGCCAATATGAGCGTCGGATTTGACGTGCTGGGCGCGGCGGTCACGCCGGTGGATGGTTCGCTGCTGGGCGATACGGTTACGGTGGAAGCGGCAGACAGCTTCAGCCTGAATAACGTGGGCCGCTTCGCCAGCAAGCTGCCGTCTGAGCCGCGCGAAAATATCGTTTATCAGTGCTGGGAACGCTTCTGTCAGGAGATCGGCAAAAACGTGCCGGTCGCCATGACGCTGGAAAAAAGTATGCCGATTGGCTCAGGCCTGGGCTCCAGCGCGTGTTCCGTGGTCGCCGCGCTGGTGGCGATGAACGAGCACTGCGGCAAGCCGCTGAACAACAGTCGTCTGCTGGGGCTGATGGGCGAGCTGGAAGGGCGTATCTCTGGCAGCATTCATTATGACAACGTGGCGCCGTGCTTCCTCGGCGGCATGCAGCTGATGATCGAAGAAAATGGCATCATCAGCCAGCAGGTGCCAGGGTTTGATGAGTGGCTGTGGGTGCTGGCCTATCCGGGTATTAAGGTCTCTACCGCGGAAGCGCGTGCGATCCTGCCTGCGCAGTATCGTCGTCAGGACTGTATCGCCCACGGGCGTCACCTGGCGGGCTTTATCCACGCCTGCTACACCCGTCAGCCGCAGCTGGCGGCGAAGCTGATGAAAGACGTCATTGCCGAGCCGTACCGTACGAAGCTGCTGCCCGGCTTTAACGAGGCGCGACAGGCCTCGATGGATATCGGCGCGCAGGCGTGCGGCATCTCCGGCTCCGGCCCGACGCTGTTCGCCCTGTGCGACAAGCCAGACACCGCGCAGCGCGTGGCGGACTGGCTCTCTAAACACTACCTGCAAAATCAGGAAGGCTTTGTTCATATTTGCCGTCTGGACACGGCTGGCGCACGAGTACTGGGATAATTAATGAAACTCTACAACCTTAAAGATCATAACGAGCAGGTCAGCTTCGCGCAGGCGGTAACGCAGGGGCTGGGCAAAAATCAGGGGCTGTTTTTCCCCCATGACCTGCCGGAATTTCAGCTGACCGACATCGACGAACTGCTGAAGCAGGACTTTGTCACCCGCAGCACTAAAATTCTGTCGGCGTTTATCGGCGACGAAATCCCGCAGGAGTTGCTGGAAGAGCGCGTGCGTGCGGCGTTTGCTTTCCCGGCACCGGTGAAGCAGGTTGAGCCTGACGTTGGCTGCCTGGAGCTGTTCCACGGCCCGACGCTGGCGTTCAAAGACTTCGGTGGCCGCTTCATGGCGCAGATGCTGACCCACATCAGCGGCGACAAACCGGTGACCATCCTGACCGCAACATCCGGCGATACCGGTGCGGCGGTGGCTCACGCGTTCTACGGACTGAAAAACGTCCGCGTAGTGATCCTCTACCCGAAAGGCAAAATCAGCCCGCTGCAGGAAAAACTGTTCTGTACGCTCGGCGGCAACATTGAAACCGTGGCGATTGACGGCGATTTCGATGCCTGCCAGGCGCTGGTCAAACAGGCCTTCGACGACGAAGAGCTGAAGGTCGCCCTGGGGCTGAACTCAGCTAACTCCATCAACATCAGCCGTCTGCTGGCGCAGATTTGCTACTACTTCGAAGCGGTGGCGCAGCTGCCGCAGGAAGCACGCAACCAGCTGGTGGTTTCCGTACCAAGCGGTAACTTCGGCGACCTGACGGCGGGCCTGCTGGCGAAATCTCTGGGTCTGCCGGTGAAACGCTTTATCGCCGCCACCAACGCCAACGACACCGTGCCGCGCTTCCTGAAAGACGGGAAGTGGGCGCCGAACGCCACGCAGGCGACACTCTCTAACGCAATGGATGTATCGCAGCCAAACAACTGGCCGCGCGTGGAAGAGCTGTTCCGCCGTAAGATCTGGCGTCTGGGTGACCTGGGCTACGCCGCGGTGACGGATGAAACCACCAAAGCGACCATGCGCGAGCTGAAAGCTGTGGGTTATACCTCTGAACCGCACGCGGCGATTGCTTACCGCGCGCTGCGCGATCAGCTCAATCCAGGTGAATATGGCCTGTTCCTGGGCACTGCGCATCCGGCGAAGTTCAAAGAGAGCGTGGAAGAGATCCTGGGCGAAACGCTGTCGCTGCCGAAAGAGCTGGCCGAGCGTGCCGACCTGCCGCTGCTGTCTCATGAATTGCCGGCAGATTTTGCCGCGCTGCGTAAGTTGATGATGGTTCGAGCGTGATTTTTGTCGGGTGGCGGCTACGCCTTACCCGACCTACAACGGCTCAGAACGTAGGCCGGGTAAGGCGTAGCCGATACCCGGCTTTTTTATGGAGAAATTAAGGAGAAAAAAAGCAGGAAAAAAGTAGAAATTCCCAATAAATGCGGTCACTTAGCGTTTAGGATTGCAGAGAATAACATCCCCCGTTCCCCTCGCGTAATCTCCTTACATCGGCCCACGTTGGGCAAGTATAAGAAGGAGTCACCTATGTCTACCCTGAAACCCGCACTCATCGCGCTTTCACTGATGCTGGTCGCTCCCATGGCGGTACAGGCATCCGAAATCACCCTCGTCCCTGCGGTAAAACTGCAGATTGGCGACCAGGATAACAACGGACATTACTGGGACGGCGGCCGCTGGCGCGACCACGACTGGTGGAAGGCGCACTATGACTGGCGCGATAACCACTGGCGTCCGCATGATGAAAAGCGTAAGCATGACAATCGCCATGATGACCATCACCACGATGACCGCCGCGACGACCGCGGCCCGGACTGGAAACACCATTAATGCAAAACCCCGCCAGCTGGCGGGGTTTGTTTTTACTGCTCGTGGCGCTTAAACACCAGCTCGCCTTTCCCTGACGCGTCTTCGTCAAAGAAATAACCTTCGCTGTTAAATCCGGTCAGCTGCTCCGGCTTCGTCAGGCGGTTCTGGATAATGTAGCGGCTCATCAGCCCGCGTGCTTTCTTGGCGTAGAAGCTGATCACTTTGAACTTACCGTTCTTCTCGTCGAGGAACACCGGTTTGATGATCTCTGCATCCAGCTTTTTCGGTTTCACTGACTTGTAGTATTCATCGGAGGCCAGATTAATTACCACGTTATCGCCCTGGGCGCGCAGCGCCGCGTTCAGCTTGTCGGTAATGATATCGCCCCAGAAATGGTACAGATCTTTGCCTTTGGTGTTTTCCAGGCGGATACCCATCTCCAGACGATACGGCTGCATCAGGTCCAGCGGGCGCAGTACGCCGTACAGGCCTGACAGCATACGCAGATGCTGCTGGGCAAAATCGAAATCGGCTTCGCTAAAATCTTCCGCCTGCAGGCCGGTATAGACATCACCTTTAAAGGCCAGAATCGCCTGGCGAGCGTTAGCCGGGGTGAAATCCGGGTGCCATTCGTGAAAGCGGGTCGCGTTCAGATCGGCCAGCTTGTCGCTGATGCTCATCAGCGAGGCGATTTGCGGCGCAGAGAGTTTACGCGCTTCGTGGATCAACTGTTGCGAGTAGTCCAGCAGTTCAGGCTGGGTATAGCGCTCGGTGGCGAGCGGGCTCTGGTAATCGAGCGTTTTTGCAGGTGAAATCAGAATCAGCATATCCAGTCCTTGCAGGAAATTTAGAGCGACTTTAGCAAAAAATCGCCCTGAATTGATCGATAGCTGTTATTGCCGCGGCAAATCATCCCAGGCTCCGGGGGCAATTTGCGCCTCAATTTCGGGGTAGCGGGTGGGATCAAACACGGGTTTAAGGCCCAGCTTGCGCTGACGCAGATAGTCCTGAGCAATGAGCGTCACCACCGGAGAAAGCAGCAAAATTGCCGTCAGGTTGGTGATCGCCATCAGCGCCATAATCACGTCCGCCAGTTGCCAGACCACCGGCATGCTGAGCAGGGCGCCCGTCATTATCATGGCGATGACACCTACGCGAAGCACGTTGCGCGAATGTCGCGAGTCAAGCTTCAGGAAGATCAGGTTGTTCTCCGCGTAGAGATAGTTCACTGTGATCGAACTAAACGCAAAAAGACCCACGATCAATGAGACAAAACCGGCTCCCCAGCCACCCACAAGATTGACCAGCGCCTGCTGAACCAGCTGTATCCCGACGGTGCCAGAGGGATGGGGAAGGGGCCCCGACAGCAGAATGATCATCGCGCTGGCGGAGCAGATAATAATGGTGTCCGTGAACACACCAATCATCTGCACAATGCCCTGCGCCGCAGGATGGGGAGGCCAGGACGCCGCCGCCGCCGCCGCGTTGGGCGTTGAACCCATACCGGCTTCGTTCGAGAACATGCCCCGCTGAAACCCTGCCGTGAGTGCCTGACTGACGGTATAACCCAGCGCGCCCGAGGCCGCTTCGCGCCAGCCGAACGCGCTCTTAAAAATAGCGGCGATGACGTCCGGAAACTGATCGATGTGCAGTACGGTCACGAACAGACTAGCGGCTACCCACAGGAGGGCCATAACCGGAACCAGCCACTGCATCAGGCGGGCCACGCCTTTGAGACCGGCATATATCGTCAGCAGGGTGAGAAGCGCTAAAACGGCACCGGTTATCCATTCCGGGCAGGCAAAGGCATAGCGCATGGCATGCGCCACGGAGTTTGCCTGGACGGTGTTAAAAATCAGGCCATAGGCGATGAGTAAGAAGAGCGAAAACAGGACGCCCATCCAGCGCATCCCCAGTCCACGGGCCATATACCAGGCCGGACCGCCGCGAAACTGACCGTTTTTGTCTTTCTCTTTATAGAGTTGAGCGAGCGAGCATTCAGCGAACGAGGTCGCCATGCCGATAATCGCCGTGGCCCACATCCAGAATACGGCGCCAGGCCCCCCCGCACTGATGGCCAGCGCAACGCCCGCCAGATTACCGCTGCCGACCCGCGCGGCGAGACTGGTGCAGAGCGCCTGAAATGAGGTTAATCCGCCCGGCTGTGGGGTGAGGCTATTTTTCAGACTTCTGCCAAATTTGCGGATATAACGAAACTGGATAAAACCACTGCGCAGCGTGAACCAAATACCTGCTCCCAGGAGCAGATATATCATTATCGAACCCCAGAGAATTTCGTTAATAAAGTATAGGAAATCAGGCATTAACGTCCCTCTTGTTGATGCCAAAGTGAATATGTAAGCGCTACCACTGATTGGACATGCTGTTGATTAGCAGCCTGTTAATATTCTCAGTTTATCATACTCTGCCTAAGCGCACTGTCTGCGGTTGCGCTGCCTCTCACTCGTGTTATCATCAGGGCAGACCGGTTACATCCCCCTAACAAGTAAACCTGTCATTTTTCCGCTGCAGGCATGCTGTCGGTAGCGTGAATTATCCAGGGCACGTTAAAAGAGAAACACTATCATGACGGATAAATTGACCTCCCTTCGTCAGTTCACCACTGTCGTAGCTGACACCGGAGATATCGCGGCAATGAAGCTGTACCAGCCGCAGGATGCCACAACCAACCCTTCTCTGATCCTTAACGCCGCACAGATCCCTGAGTATCGCAAACTGATTGACGACGCAGTGACCTGGGCGAAAGCACAGAGCAACGACCGCGCGCAGCAGGTTGTGGACGCTACCGACAAGCTGGCAGTGAACATCGGTCTGGAAATCCTGAAACTGGTTCCTGGCCGTATCTCTACCGAAGTGGATGCACGTCTCTCCTACGACACCGAAGCGTCTATCGCGAAAGCAAAACGTCTGATCAAAATGTACAACGATGCTGGCATCAGCAACGACCGTATCCTGATCAAACTGGCTTCTACCTGGCAGGGCATCCGCGCTGCAGAGCAGCTGGAAAAAGACGGTATCAACTGTAACCTGACCCTGCTGTTCTCCTTCGCGCAGGCGCGCGCATGTGCAGAAGCGGGCGTATACCTGATTTCTCCGTTCGTGGGCCGTATTCTGGACTGGTACAAAGCCAACACCGACAAGAAAGAGTACGCACCGGCTGAAGATCCAGGCGTGGTTTCTGTTACTGAAATCTACGAATACTACAAACAGCACGGCTATGAGACCGTAGTTATGGGCGCAAGCTTCCGTAACGTCGGTGAAATCATCGAGCTGGCTGGCTGTGACCGCCTGACCATCGCCCCTGCGCTGCTGAAAGAGCTGGCAGAGAGCGAAGGCGCGCTTGAGCGTAAACTGTCCTACACCGGTGAAGTGAAAGCACGCCCAGAGCGCATCACGGAATCCGAGTTCCTGTGGCAGCACAACCAGGATCCAATGGCAGTAGACAAACTGGCGGACGGTATCCGTAAGTTTGCTGTTGACCAGGGCAAACTGGAAAAAATGATCGGCGACCTGCTGTAATCATTCCGCGTGACCGGGCTCCCGGTCACGCCTCTTACCCCGCCTCTGTCTGAATTTCCTCTCTGCGTGTATCATTCCCTTTAATCAGTATTTTTTGAATGGAATGGATATGAATACCTTACGCATCGGCCTGGTGTCGATTTCTGACCGCGCCTCCAGCGGTGTTTATCAGGATAAAGGCATCCCCGCTCTTGAAGAGTGGCTGGGCAGCGCGCTGACCACCCCGTTTGAGATCCAGACTCGCCTGATCCCGGACGAGCAGCCGATTATCGAGCAGACCCTGTGTGAGCTGGTGGATGAGATGAGCTGTCATCTTGTTCTGACGACGGGTGGAACCGGCCCCGCGCGCCGCGACGTGACGCCGGACGCGACGCTGGCGGTTGCCGATCGCGAAATGCCGGGCTTCGGTGAACAGATGCGGCAGATCAGTCTACACTTTGTTCCGACGGCCATTCTTTCCCGCCAGGTGGGGGTGATCCGCAAGCAGGCGTTGATCCTGAACCTGCCGGGCCAGCCGAAGTCGATCAAAGAGACGCTGGAAGGGCTGAAAGCAGAAGATGGCAGCGTCATTGTGCACGGTATCTTTGCAAGTGTACCATATTGTATACAGCTGCTTGACGGCCCCTATGTGGAAACTGATGAAAAAGTGGTAGCAGCTTTTCGTCCTAAAAGCGCTCGCCGCGAAACAATCTCCTGAAAATAACGAAAGTGTGACATTAGCGTCAGCCGCAGTAGCGTGTAAACGGATTTACGATATAGTAATTTTTTCTTTACGATCGCTGTAAAAATAAATCCACAACACACGAATAATGGTTCGCTATGTCACATAACACCCGACCTCTGAATCGACAGGACTACAAAACCCTCACGCTTGCGGCCTTAGGTGGCGCGCTGGAATTTTACGATTTCATCATCTTTGTCTTCTTCGCCGCCGTGGTGGGGGAACTCTTCTTCCCGGCGGATATCCCGGAATGGCTGCGTCAGGTGCAAACCTTCGGCATTTTTGCCGCCGGGTATCTGGCGCGTCCGCTGGGTGGCATTGTGATGGCGCACTTTGGCGATCTGGTCGGGCGTAAGAAGATGTTTACCCTCAGTATCCTGCTGATGGCCGTGCCCACGCTGGCTATTGGTCTGCTGCCCACCTATGCCTCGATGGGTATCCTTGCGCCGTTGCTGCTATTGCTGATGCGTATTCTCCAGGGGGCGGCCATCGGTGGTGAAGTTCCAGGCGCGTGGGTATTTGTGTCCGAGCATGTGCCTGCCCGTCGCATTGGGATCGCCTGTGGAACCTTAACCGCGGGGCTCACCGTCGGGATCTTACTGGGGTCGGTGGTGGCGACGATTGTGAATACCAGCATGACGCAACAGGCCGTTCATGAGTGGGGCTGGCGTCTTCCGTTCCTGCTGGGCGGGGCGTTTGGCCTGGTGGCGATGTACCTGCGCCGCTGGCTGCAGGAGACGCCCATTTTCCTCGAGATGCAGCAGCGCAAAGCGCTGGCGCAGGAGCTGCCGGTGAAAGCCGTCGTGGTACGCCATAAAAAAGCGGTAGTGGTGTCGATGCTTCTTACCTGGTTGCTTTCGGCGGGTATTGTCGTGGTGATATTAATGTCGCCGGTTTGGCTGCAGAAACAGTATGGATTCGCCCCGGCGGTAACGCTGCAGGCAAACAGTATCGCGACCATTATGCTCTGCTTTGGCTGTCTTGCCGCCGGGCTGGCGGCGGATCGGTTTGGGGCCAGCGTTACCTTTATCGTCGGCAGCCTGTTGCTGGCCGCGTCGAGCTGGGCATTCTACCATCTGGCGGGCAGCCATCCTGAACAGCTGTTCCTGCTGTACGGCGTGGTAGGGCTGTGCGTGGGCGTCGTGGGTGCAGTGCCTTACGTGATGGTGCGAGCCTTCCCGCCGGAAGTCCGTTTCAGCGGTATCTCTTTCTCTTACAACGTGTCGTATGCCATTTTCGGTGGACTGACGCCGATTGCGGTGACGGTATTGATGGGCGTGTCTCCCATGGCTCCGGCCTGGTACGTGCTGGCGCTCTCGCTGATGGGGCTGGGATTAGGGATTTGGCTGAGGCAGACGCAGGGATGTCGTGCCCGCGAGGCGGGCACGACAGAGGGATCAGTGTTTTTCACCAATCGGTAGAATGGTGCGGCCGAACTGTTCGTTCAGCACTTCGCCCATTGCCAGGTAGATAGCGCTTGCGCCGCACACCAGGCCAATCCAGCCCGCAACGTGTACGATGCCTTCGTTATCCACCAGGTGGCCGATGGCCAGCAGGGCGAACAGCACGGTCAGGCTCAGGAAGACGAACTGCAGCGCGCGGTTACCTTTCAGGGTGCCGAAGAACATGAACAGGGTGAATATGCCCCACAGACCCAGGTAAACGCCCAGGAAATGCGCGTTTGCCGCGTCTGCCAGGCCCATTTTAGGCAGCAGCAGAATGGCAACCAGCGTCAGCCAGAAAGAGCCGTAAGAGGTAAAGGCGGTTAAGCCGAAGGTGTTGCCTTTCTTATATTCCAGCAGGCCCGCGAAGATTTGCGCGATACCGCCGTAAAAAATGCCCATCGCCAGAATAATGCCATCCATCGGGAACATCCCGATGTTGTGCAGGTTCAGCAGGATAGTGGTCATGCCAAAACCCATCAGGCCCAGCGGAGCCGGATTAGCCAACTTAGTGTTGCCCATAAGTCCTCAAAAAAATCATCATTTATATGGTGAAATGGTTAAACCCGCGTCAATACTCCCTGACGGGGCGCGGCATAATAAGGGGCGCAATCGATGCCGTCTATGATCTCATCAGGGGGAAATTAAAATTTTTTTTATACGTCCCCCTTGATGGATGCCGTTGCGACCCCATCTTGTAAGCAACCGCAGTGTGTGGACCTGAAAAAAATCAAATCTGGGCAGTTGAAAAAGCACGTTCTGCCCTTATTACAGGTACACAACCACATGTTGACTGAATTTTTAGTGGAGACGTTTAGATGGGTAAAATTATTGGTATCGACCTGGGTACTACCAACTCTTGTGTAGCGATTATGGATGGCACTACTGCACGTGTGCTGGAGAACGCCGAGGGCGATCGCACCACGCCTTCTATCATTGCTTATACCCAGGATGGTGAAACTCTGGTTGGTCAGCCGGCTAAACGTCAGGCAGTGACAAACCCGCAAAACACCCTGTTTGCGATCAAACGCCTGATTGGCCGCCGCTTCCAGGACGAAGAAGTTCAGCGTGACGTTTCCATCATGCCTTACAAAATCATCGCGGCAGATAACGGCGATGCATGGCTTGATGTGAAAGGCACCAAAACTGCACCACCGCAGATTTCTGCTGAAGTGCTGAAGAAAATGAAGAAAACCGCTGAAGATTACCTGGGTGAGCCGGTAACTGAAGCTGTTATCACCGTACCTGCCTACTTCAACGATGCTCAGCGTCAGGCAACCAAAGATGCTGGCCGTATCGCAGGTCTGGAAGTAAAACGTATCATCAACGAACCAACCGCGGCTGCACTGGCTTACGGTCTGGATAAAGAAGTTGGCAACCGCACTATCGCGGTTTACGACCTGGGTGGTGGTACCTTCGATATCTCTATTATCGAAATCGACGAAGTTGACGGCGAAAAAACCTTCGAAGTTCTGGCAACCAACGGTGATACCCACCTGGGTGGTGAAGACTTCGATACCCGTCTGATCAACTACCTCGTTGACGAGTTCAAGAAAGATCAGGGCATTGACCTGCGTAACGACCCGCTGGCCATGCAGCGCCTGAAAGAAGCCGCTGAGAAAGCGAAGATCGAGCTGTCTTCCGCTCAGCAGACCGACGTGAACCTGCCGTACATCACTGCAGACGCGACCGGTCCTAAACACATGAACATCAAAGTGACCCGTGCGAAACTGGAAAGCCTGGTAGAAGACCTGGTGAACCGTTCCATCGAGCCGCTGAAAGTTGCACTGCAGGACGCTGGCCTGTCCGTGTCTGACATCCAGGACGTTATCCTGGTGGGTGGTCAGACCCGTATGCCAATGGTTCAGAAGAAAGTGGCTGAGTTCTTTGGTAAAGAGCCACGTAAAGACGTTAACCCGGACGAAGCGGTCGCAATCGGTGCTGCGGTTCAGGGTGGCGTACTGACCGGTGAAGTGAAAGACGTACTGCTGCTGGACGTTACCCCGCTGTCTCTGGGTATCGAAACCATGGGCGGTGTGATGACTGCGCTCATCAACAAAAACACCACCATCCCGACGAAACACAGCCAGGTGTTCTCTACCGCTGAAGACAACCAGTCTGCGGTAACCATCCATGTGATTCAGGGTGAGCGTAAGCGTGCGGCGGATAACAAATCTCTGGGTCAGTTCAACCTGGACGGTATCAACCCGGCACCGCGCGGCATGCCGCAAATCGAAGTCACCTTCGATATCGATGCTGACGGTATCCTGCACGTGTCTGCGAAAGACAAAAACAGCGGTAAAGAGCAGAAGATCACCATCAAGGCATCTTCTGGCCTGAACGAAGCGGAAATCGAAAAAATGGTTCGTGATGCCGAAGCTAACGCGGAATCAGACCGTAAATTCGAAGAGCTGGTTCAGACCCGCAACCAGGGTGACCATCTGCTGCACAGCACCCGTAAGCAGGTTGAAGAAGCAGGCGATAAACTGCCAGCGGAAGACAAGACTGCTATCGAAGCTGCACTGACTGCGCTGGAAACCTCACTGAAAGGTGAAGATAAAGCGGATATCGAAGCGAAGATGCAGGAGCTGGCGCAGGCTTCCCAGAAGCTGATGGAAATCGCTCAGCAGCAGCACGCTCAACAGCAGGCGGGCGCTGATGCATCTGCGAACAACGCGAAAGACGACGACGTTGTCGACGCTGAGTTCGAAGAAGTGAAAGACAAAAAATAATCGCCCTTTGAACGGGTAATTACTGGCACGGGCGAAGAGGTTTCCTCTCCGCCCGTGCACGCATGTTAGGGGCAGATAAAAAAGATGGCTAAGCAAGACTATTACGAGATTTTAGGCGTTTCCAAAACAGCGGAAGAGCGTGAAATCAAAAAGGCGTATAAGCGCCTGGCCATGAAATTCCACCCGGACCGTAACCAGGGTGACAAAGAGGCTGAAGCCAAATTTAAAGAGATCAAAGAAGCCTACGAAGTCCTGACCGATGCACAAAAACGTGCGGCCTATGACCAGTATGGTCACGCAGCCTTTGAACAGGGCGGCATGGGTGGCGGTGGATTCGGTGGCGGCGGCTTTGGCGGTGGCGCTGATTTCAGCGATATCTTTGGCGATGTGTTCGGCGACATCTTCGGCGGTGGGCGTGGTCGTCAGCGCGCAGCGCGCGGCGCGGACCTGCGTTATAACATGGATCTGACGTTGGAAGAGGCCGTTCGCGGCGTCACCAAAGAGATCCGCATCCCGACGCTGGAAGAGTGTGACGTTTGCCATGGCAGCGGCGCGAAAGCGGGTACGCAGCCACAGACCTGTCCAACCTGTCACGGCTCTGGTCAGGTACAGATGCGTCAGGGCTTCTTCGCGGTACAGCAGGCCTGTCCGCACTGTCACGGTCGCGGTACGCTGATTAAAGATCCGTGCACCAAATGCCACGGCCACGGTCGCGTTGAGAAAACGAAAACCCTGTCCGTTAAAATCCCGGCTGGCGTTGATACGGGCGACCGCATCCGTCTGGCAGGTGAAGGCGAAGCGGGCGAGCATGGCGCACCGGCAGGCGATCTGTACGTTCAGGTTCAGGTGAAGCAGCACGCCATTTTTGAGCGTGAAGGCAACAACCTGTACTGCGAAGTGCCGATCAACTTCGCGATGGCGGCGCTGGGCGGTGAAATCGAAGTGCCGACGCTGGATGGTCGCGTAAATCTGAAGGTACCAGGCGAAACTCAGACCGGCAAACTGTTCCGCATGCGCGGGAAAGGCGTTAAATCCGTTCGCGGTGGTGCGCAGGGTGACCTGCTGTGCCGCGTCGTCGTGGAAACGCCGGTTGGCCTGAACGACAAGCAGAAACAGTTGCTGAAGGAGCTGCAGGAAAGCTTTGGCGGCCCGACGGGTGAGAAAAACAGCCCGCGCTCCAAAAGCTTCTTCGATGGCGTCAAAAAATTCTTCGATGATTTAACGCGCTAATCCGTTAGCTGTTAAGTGTCCTTAAAAAGCCCGGAAGCGATTCCGGGCTTTTTCTATTTGAAGGTATAGTTCGGTAAAACTGAATCTATACTCAATATTAATCTGTTTTTGCCGAGTTGTTTGGCTTGGTATTATGGTTTTATCGAGGTATTGTTGTAAAAGAGAGAACTTAAATGAAATTACTACACCGTTTCTTTAGCAGTGAAGCGTCCGGTGGCGTGATCCTGATTATTGCTGCAGCTGCCGCGATGGTGTTGGCGAACTTAGGATTAACGCGCGATCTCTACCATGCATTTCTGGAAACGCCCGTTGAGCTGAAGGTCGGGGCGCTGGAAATCAACAAGAACATGCTGCTGTGGATCAACGATGCGCTGATGGCGGTGTTTTTCCTGCTGGTGGGGCTTGAGGTCAAGCGTGAACTGGTGTTGGGCTCGCTTGCCAGCCGCCAGCGTGCCGCATTCCCGGTGATTGCCGCGCTCGGTGGGATGGTCGTTCCGGCGCTGCTCTTCCTTGCCTTCACCTGGCAGGATCCGATGGCGCGCCACGGCTGGGCTATTCCGGCTGCGACGGATATCGCCTTTGCCCTCGGTGTATTAGCCCTGCTGGGTAGCCGCGTGCCGGTGGCGCTAAAAATCTTCCTGATGGCGCTGGCGATCATCGATGACCTAGGCGCTATCGTCATTATCGCGCTCTTCTATACCAGCGATCTGTCAATCCTGTCGCTGAGCGTGGCCGCTGGGGCAATTGCGGTGCTGGCACTGCTGAACATCTTTAACGTCCGCCGCATTGGTATCTACATCCTGGTGGGGATGGTGCTCTGGACGGCGGTGCTGAAATCGGGCGTGCATGCCACGCTGGCGGGTGTAATTGTGGGCTTCCTTGTGCCGCTTAAGCCGCAGGAGGGCAAATCTCCGGCAAAACAGCTGGAGCATGTGCTGCATCCGTGGGTCGCCTTTATGATCCTGCCGCTGTTTGCGTTTGCCAACGCGGGCGTTTCCCTCGGCGGCGTGACGCTGGACGGTCTGACATCCGTGCTGCCGCTGGGCATCATTGCTGGCTTGTTTATCGGTAAGCCATTGGGGATCAGCCTCTTTTGCTGGCTGGCGATTAAACTGAAGCTGGCGTCTTTACCGAATGGCACTACGTTTAAGCAGATTATGGCCGTGGGTGTGCTCTGCGGAATCGGGTTTACGATGTCGATCTTTATCTCGACGCTGGCGTTTGGGGCGCATGCGCCTGAGCTTATCGTCTGGGCAAAACTCGGCATTCTCATCGGGTCATTACTGGCTGCGGTCATCGGTTATACCTTGTTGAAGGCGAAATTGCCCGGACAGGCTGTTCAGGCATAACAGGAAACCGGGAGGAGGGGCTCCTTCTCCCGATACACACTCAGGGAGAGAACACGCGATGTCTCATTTAAATTACAACCATCTGTACTACTTCTGGCACGTCTATAAACAGGGCTCGGTGGTGGGGGCGGCAGAGGCGCTCTACCTGACGCCGCAAACCATCACCGGACAAATCAAGGCGCTTGAAGAGCGTCTGCAGGGCAAGCTGTTCAAGCGTAAAGGTCGCGGCATTGAACCCAGCGAACTGGGCGAGCTGGTGTTTCGTTATGCTGACAAGATGTTCACCCTGAGCCAGGAGATGCTGGACATCGTCAACTATCGCAAAGAGTCGAACCTGCTCTTTGACGTGGGTGTGGCGGATGCGCTGTCGAAACGGCTGGTGAGCGGCGTGCTGGATGCAGCGGTGGTTGAAGACGAACAGATCCACCTGCGCTGCTTTGAATCCACTCACGAGATGCTGTTGGAACAGCTGAGCCAGCATAAGCTGGACATGATTATCTCGGACTGCCCGATCGACTCCACCCAGCAGGAAGGGCTGTTCTCAGTAAAAATTGGCGAATGCGGCGTCAGCTTCTGGTGCATTAACCCGCCACCGGAAAAACCGTTCCCCGCGTGCCTTGAAGAGCGTCGCCTGCTGGTGCCGGGAAGGCGCTCCATGCTCGGACGCAAGCTGTTGAACTGGTTTAACTCGCAGGGGCTGAACTTGGAAATACTCGGTGAGTTCGACGACGCTGCGTTAATGAAAGCCTTTGGCGAAGCGCATAACGCGATCTTCGTTGCGCCAACGCTGTACGCGCACGATCTCTATTCAGACGACAAGATTACGGAGATTGGCAGAGTAGATAACGTGATGGAGGAGTACCACGCGATATTCGCCGAAAGAATGATTCAGCACCCGGCGGTGCAGCGTATCTGCAACCGTGATTACTCGGCACTGTTTACGCCACCGGCAATCTGAAGGCATAAAAAAACCCGCGTTAAGCGGGTTCTTTAAACAAGCAACAACAAGTAGCGATTAAGCCAGTTTGTTGATCTGCGCGGTCAGGTTTGCTTTATGACGCGCTGCTTTGTTTTTGTGGATCAGACCTTTAGCAGCCTGACGATCCACGATTGGTTGCATTTCGTTAAATGCGTTCTGCGCTGCAGCTTTGTCGCCAGCTTCGATTGCTGCGTATACTTTCTTGATGAAAGTACGCATCATAGAGCGACGGCTTGCGTTGTGCTTACGAGCCTTTTCAGACTGAACGGCACGTTTCTTAGCTGATTTGATATTAGCCAAGTCCAACTCCCAAATATGTTCTATGTGGACAATTCAAAGGCCGAGGAATATGCCCTCTTTGCCTTCTTTTGTCAATGGATTTGTGCAAATAAGCGCCGTTAATTAGCGACGCTACGTTACGTTACGTAGTGATGGCGCAGGATTCTACCAGCTTGTCTTCCGTGAATACAGCCTTTCGGCATAAAAATCGCAGTTCCCGGACAGATTTTTTCGCTGTGAAAGGTCAGCCTGATGAAATCATTACGGCTTTCTGTTTTGCGTGAACAATCGCCGGTTAACCTTAACCGCTGTACAAGGTATACTTTGGCGATTTTCACTGTTTTGAGCCAGACATGAAGCTGATACGCGGCATACATAATCTCAGCAAAGCCCCGCATGGGTGCGTGCTGACCATTGGTAATTTCGACGGCGTGCATCGTGGTCATCAGGCGCTGTTGCAGGGATTGCGTAAAGAAGGGGAGGCCCGTGGCCTGCCCGTTGTGGTGATGATTTTTGAGCCGCAGCCGCTTGAGCTGTTTGCGGGCGAAAAGTCTCCCGCCCGTCTGACTCGCCTGCGCGAGAAATTGCGCTATCTGGCAGAGTCCGGCGTGGACTACGTATTGTGCGTGCGTTTCGATCGCCGCTTTGCCGCACTGACAGCACAAACGTTTGTCAGCGACCTGCTGGTGAAGCGTCTTGGCGTGCAGTTTCTTGCCGTGGGTGATGATTTCCGCTTTGGCGCTGGTCGTCAGGGCGATTTCTTGCTATTACAGAAGGCTGGTCTGGAGTACGGATTTGACGTCACCAGCGCAATGACTTTCTGTGAAGGCGGCGTGCGCGTCAGCAGCACGGCGGTACGCCAGGCGCTGGCCAATGATGAACTGGACACCGCAGAAAACTTGCTGGGTCATCCGTTTACCATCTCTGGCCGCGTGGTGCATGGCGATGCGCTGGGCCGCACGATAGGTTTCCCGACGGCGAACATACCGCTGCGTCGTCAGGTCTCCCCGGTTAAAGGGGTGTATGCGGTAGAAGTGGCTGGACTGGGCGATAAACCGTTTTACGGTGTCGCCAATATCGGCACGCGTCCTACCGTTGCCGGTGTGCGTCAACAGTTAGAAGTGCACCTGCTGGACGTTGTAATGGACCTTTATGGTCGCCATATAGATGTAATACTGCGTAAAAAGATACGCAACGAGCAGCGATTTGGTTCGCTGGATGAACTCAAAGCGCAAATTGCGCGAGATGAATTGACGGCCCGCGAGTTTTTTGGGCTTTAGAACCGGCTTAACTGCCTACGTGATAAATACGGAACCGAGAATCTGATGAGTGACTATAAATCAACCCTGAATTTGCCGGAAACAGGGTTCCCGATGCGCGGCGATCTCGCCAAGCGTGAACCGGGAATGCTGGCGCGTTGGACCGATGATGACCTGTACGGCATCATTCGTGCAGCCAAAAAAGGCAAAAAAACCTTCATTCTGCATGATGGCCCTCCATATGCGAATGGCAGCATTCATATTGGTCACTCGGTTAACAAGATTCTGAAAGACATTATCGTGAAGTCCAAAGGCCTCACGGGATATGACTCGCCTTACGTTCCGGGCTGGGACTGCCACGGTCTGCCAATCGAGCTGAAAGTGGAGCAAGAGTTTGGCAAGCCGGGTGAGAAGTTCACCGCCGCCGAGTTCCGTGCGAAGTGCCGCGAATACGCCGCTACGCAGGTTGACGGTCAGCGCGCTGACTTCATCCGTCTGGGCGTGCTGGGCGACTGGTCGCACCCGTACCTGACCATGGACTTCAAAACCGAAGCCAACATTATTCGTGCGCTGGGTAAAATCATCGGTAACGGACACCTGCACAAAGGCGCGAAGCCGGTGCACTGGTGCGTGGACTGCCGCTCTGCGCTGGCAGAAGCGGAAGTGGAGTATTACGACAAAACCTCTCCATCTATCGACGTGGCGTTCCATGCCGTCGATCAGGATGCGGTGAAGGCTAAATTTGGCGTCTCCGCCGTTAACGGCCCGATCTCTCTGGTGATCTGGACCACCACCCCGTGGACACTCCCTGCGAACCGCGCGATCTCCCTGTCCGGTGAGTTCGAATACGCGCTGGTGCAGATTGACGGTCAGGCGGTTATCCTGGCGAAAGATCTGGTTGAAAGCGTGTTGAAACGCGCGCACATCGCCGACTACACCGTGCTGGGCACCGTGAAAGGCGACGCGCTGGAGTTGATGCGCTTCAAGCACCCGTTCCTGGACTTCGACGTTCCGGCGATCCTGGGCGACCACGTGACGCTGGAAGCGGGTACCGGTGCGGTACATACCGCCGGTGGCCACGGTCCTGACGACTACAACATCAGCCTTAAATACGGTCTGGAAATCGCTAACCCGGTTGGCCCGGACGGCTCTTACCTGCCAGGCACCTACCCGGCGCTGGACGGTATCAACGTCTTCAAAGCGAACGACATCATCGTTGACATGCTGCGCACCAGCGGCGCGCTTCTACACGTTGAAAAAATGCAGCACAGCTATCCGTGCTGCTGGCGCCACAAGTCGCCGATCATCTTCCGTGCGACCCCGCAGTGGTTCGTCAGCATGGATCAGAAAGGCCTGCGCGAGCAGTCTCTGAAAGAGATCAAAGGCGTGCAGTGGATCCCTGACTGGGGCCAGGCGCGTATCGAATCCATGGTGGCTAACCGTCCTGACTGGTGTATCTCCCGTCAGCGTACCTGGGGCGTGCCGATGTCTCTGTTCGTGCATAAAGAGACGCAGGAGCTGCACCCGAACACACTGGAACTGATGGAAGAAGTGGCGAAGCGCGTCGAAGTTGACGGCATTCAGGCGTGGTGGGATCTCGACTCGCGCGATATCCTGGGCGCTGACGCAGACAGCTACGAGAAAGTGCCGGATACCCTGGACGTGTGGTTCGACTCCGGGTCTACCCACTCCTCCGTGGTTGATGTGCGTCCTGAGTTTGCCGGTCACGCTGCCGACATGTATCTGGAAGGCTCTGACCAACACCGCGGCTGGTTCATGTCATCCCTGATGATCTCCACCGCCATGAAGGGTAAAGCACCTTACCGCCAGGTACTGACTCACGGCTTCACCGTGGATGGTCAGGGACGTAAAATGTCCAAGTCCATCGGTAACACCGTTTCTCCGCAGGATGTGATGAACAAACTGGGCGCAGACATTCTGCGTCTGTGGGTGGCATCCACCGATTACACCGGCGAAATGGCGGTGTCTGACGAGATCCTGAAACGTGCTGCCGACAGCTATCGTCGTATCCGTAACACCGCGCGCTTCCTGCTGGCGAACCTGAACGGGTTTGATCCGGCAAAAGATATGGTGAAACCGGAAGAGATGGTCGTACTGGACCGCTGGGCGGTGGGCTGCGCGAAAGCGGCGCAGGACGATATCCTGAAAGCCTATGAGTCTTACGACTTCCACGAAGTGGTGCAGCGCCTGATGCGCTTCTGCTCCATTGAGATGGGCTCGTTCTACCTCGACATCATCAAAGACCGCCAGTACACCGCGAAAGCGGACAGCGTGGCGCGTCGTAGCTGCCAGACCGCGCTGTTCCACATTGCAGAAGCGCTGGTGCGCTGGATGGCACCGATCATGTCCTTCACCGCGGATGAAATCTGGGGCTACCTGCCGGGCGATCGTGAGAAGTATGTCTTCACGGGCGAGTGGTACGAAGGTCTGTTCGATCTCTCCAGCACTGAAGCAATGAACGACGCCTTCTGGGACGAGCTGCTGAAAGTGCGCGGCGAAGTGAACAAGGTTATCGAGCAGGCGCGTGCTGACAAGAAAGTCGGTGGCTCTCTGGAAGCGGCAGTGACCCTGTACGCGGAACCGGAGCTGGCGGCAAAACTGACCGCGCTGGGCGATGAATTACGATTTGTCCTGTTGACCTCCGGTGCGAAAGTTGCGGATTATGCCGACGCTACTGCTGATGCTCAGCAGAGTGAATTGCTCAAAGGCCTGAAAGTCGCACTGAGCAAAGCCGACGGTGAGAAATGCCCGCGTTGCTGGCATTACACCACCGATGTTGGCCAGGTGGCGGAACACGCAGACATCTGCGGACGCTGTGTAAGCAACGTCGCCGGTGACGGCGAAAAACGTAAGTTTGCCTGATGAGTAAAACTCTCTGTTCAACAGGACTGCGCTGGCTGTGGCTGGTTGTGGTGGTGCTGATTATCGATCTGGGCAGCAAGTTCCTGATCCTCCAGAATTTTGCTCTGGGGGATACGGTTCCGCTGTTCCCGTCGCTTAACCTGCACTACGCCCGCAACTACGGCGCGGCGTTCAGTTTCCTTGCCGACAGCGGTGGCTGGCAGCGCTGGTTCTTCGCGGGTATCGCTCTCGGTATCTGCGTGATCCTGGCGGTGCTGATGTACCGCTCGAAGGCCACGCAAAAGCTGAATAACATCGCCTACGCGCTGATCATTGGCGGCGCGCTGGGTAACCTGTTTGACCGCCTGTGGCACGGCTTTGTGGTCGATATGATCGACTTCTACGTCGGCGACTGGCACTTCGCGACCTTTAACCTGGCCGATACGGCAATTTGTATCGGTGCGGCGTTAATCGTGCTGGAAGGCTTCCTGCCGAAACCGGCGGCGAAAGAGCAGGTGTAACAAAACCAGCCGGGTGACGCGTAGCGATCCCGGCTTACCGAATATGCCGACACTTGTAGGCCGGGATCGCTACGCGTCACCCGGCACACAGGCGAGACACCATTAAAGAGCAATGTGTATGTCTAAATCCGTACAGAGCAACAGCGCGGTTCTCGTTCACTTCACGCTGAAGCTGGATGACGGCTCCACGGCTGAATCCACCCGCAATAACGGCAAACCGGCCCTGTTTCGTCTTGGCGATACCTCACTTTCTGAAGGTCTTGAGCAACAGCTTCTGGGTCTGAAAGAGGGCGAGAAAAAAGCGTTTTCGCTGGAGCCGGATGCGGCATTTGGCGTGCCAAGCCCGGACCTGATCCAGTATTTCTCGCGTCGTGAGTTCATGGACGCGGGTGAACCAGAAATCGGGGCGATTATGCTCTTTACTGCTATGGACGGCAGCGAAATGCCTGGCGTGATCCGCGAAATCAACGGCGATTCTATCACCGTCGATTTCAACCATCCGCTTGCCGGGCGTACCGTTCATTTTGATGTCGAAGTGCTGGAGATCGATCCGGCACTGGAGGAGTAAAATGCAGATCCTGTTGGCTAACCCGCGCGGCTTCTGCGCCGGTGTAGACCGCGCTATCAGCATTGTTGAAAACGCGCTGGAGATTTACGGCGCGCCGATTTATGTGCGTCACGAAGTGGTGCATAACCGCTACGTGGTCGACAGCCTGCGCGAGCGCGGCGCAATCTTTATTGAGCAGATCAGCGAAGTGCCGGACGGTGCGATCCTGATCTTCTCCGCGCACGGCGTCTCTCAGGCGGTACGCAACGAGGCGAAAAGCCGCGATCTGACCGTATTCGATGCCACCTGTCCGCTGGTGACAAAAGTGCATATGGAAGTGGCGCGCGCCAGCCGTCGTGGTGAAGAGTCGATTCTGATTGGCCATGCAGGTCATCCGGAAGTCGAAGGCACCATGGGACAGTACAGCAACCCGGAAGGGGGGATGTATCTGGTCGAGTCGCCTGAAGATGTCTTTACGCTGAACGTGAAAAACGAAGCGCGACTGTCGTTTATGACCCAGACCACGCTCTCCGTAGACGATACCTCTGACGTGATTGACGCCCTGCGCCAGCGCTTCCCGAAAATCGTCGGGCCGCGTAAGGATGACATCTGCTACGCCACCACTAACCGTCAGGAAGCAGTGCGTGCGCTGGCTGAACAGGCGGACGTGGTGCTGGTCGTCGGCTCCAAAAACTCCTCTAACTCTAACCGTCTGGCCGAACTGGCGCAGCGGATGGGGAAAGCGGCGTTTCTGATTGACGATGCGACGGACATTCAGGAAGCGTGGGTCAAAAATGCGGCCTGCGTTGGCGTTACCGCAGGCGCTTCCGCGCCGGATATCCTGGTGCAGAACGTGATTACCCGTCTGCAGGAGCTGGGCGGTGGCGACGCGGTTCCGCTGGAAGGGCGCGAAGAGAACATCGTGTTTGAAGTTCCGAAAGAACTGCGAATTGATGCCCGCGAAGTGGAATAATCCCTCTTCTGATGAAAGGCCAGCACCTCCTGTGCTGGCCTTTTTTTTACCCGTTACTTTATCGTGACCACAAAATCATGTCTTTTACTGATATTTAAGTCGGTTTCACGTTAAATTCTAATTATCGGTGTTTTCAGTTGGCAGCCTCAGCGAAGGCTGGTTAATCTGAAAACGGTTTACATCATTTTAACGTAAGAGAATAACTATGCATGATGCACAGATCCGTGTCGCTATTGCGGGCGCGGGTGGACGTATGGGCCGTCAGCTGATTCAGGCGGCGCTACAGATGGATGGTGTGGCACTTGGCGCGGCGCTGGAACGTGCAGGTTCGTCACTACTTGGCACCGATGCGGGTGAGTTGGCGGGCGCAGGCCACACGGGCGTAACCGTGCAGAGCAGCCTGGAGGCGGTAAAAGATGACTTTGACGTGTTCATCGATTTCACGCGCCCTGAAGGCACATTGAATCACCTGGCGTTTTGCCGTCAGAACGGTAAAGGGATGGTGATTGGTACTACCGGTTTTGACGACGCGGGTAAACAAGCCATTCAGGAGGCATCAAACGAGATTGCGATCGTCTTCGCTGCCAACTTTAGCGTAGGCGTTAACGTGATGCTGAAGCTGCTGGAAAAGGCGGCGAAAGTGATGGGCGACTATACCGACATTGAGATTGTTGAAGCGCATCACCGCTATAAAGTCGACGCGCCATCAGGTACGGCGCTGGCAATGGGCGAAGCGATTGCTTATGCAATGGATAAAGACTTAAAAGACATCGCGGTCTATTCTCGCGAAGGTCATACGGGCGAACGCGTTCCGGGAACCATTGGTTTCGCAACTGTGCGAGCAGGCGATATCGTCGGCGAACATACCGCGATGTTCGCCGATATCGGCGAACGCGTAGAGATCACGCATAAGGCATCTAGCCGAATGACATTTGCAAATGGCGCAGTTCGCTCCGCGTTGTGGTTGAAAGGCAAGCGTAATGGTCTTTTTGATATGCGAGATGTACTCGATCTCAACAATTTGTAAGCATTATTACCCATCGTGATGTGGTTATTGCAGTCGTAATGTATTGATTGCATAGGGCAATAATTTATTGCCCTTTTATTTTAACTTCTTTGTTAGTGTTATTCTGTTAAAGCCTTAAAACAATATCTCTTCTCTCTGTTTTACGTTGCGCAATTGTAAATTTTGACCATATGGTCCACTTTTTATTACCCCGCGCACGAAATTCCCATTAAACTTACCGCGCAAGCGTTTTCCAGAATGATTTGCCTGATCTTTTTGCCCGTTAAATCGCATTCCAGCCGCCAGGCTCGCAAAAGAATAAACAAAATATCCGTTTTGAGTTGACTTTTACCCACCAAATCCCCAGAATGCCGCCGTTTGCCAAAAATCCGCTGGCAACACATTTGCATTGATTTATGACGTGGTTGTGAATTAATATGCAAATAAAGTGAGTGAATATTCTCTGGAGGGTGTTTTGATTAAGTCAGCGCTATTGGTTCTGGAAGACGGAACCCAGTTTATCGGTCGGGCCATAGGGGCAACAGGTTCGGCGGTTGGGGAAGTCGTTTTCAATACTTCAATGACCGGTTATCAAGAAATCCTCACTGATCCTTCCTATTCTCGCCAAATCGTTACTCTTACTTATCCTCATATCGGCAATGTCGGCACCAATGCTGCTGACGAAGAATCTTCTCAGGTACATGCGCAAGGCCTGGTCATCCGCGACCTGCCGCTGATTGCCGGCAACTTCCGCAATACCGAAGACCTCTCTTCTTACCTGAAGCGCCATAACATTGTGGCGATTGCCGATATCGATACCCGTAAGTTAACGCGTCTGCTGCGCGAGAAGGGTGCACAGAACGGTTGTATCATCGCGGGTGACAACCTCGATGCGACGCTGGCGCTGGAAAAAGCGAAAGCCTTCCCGGGCCTGAACGGCATGGACCTGGCGAAAGAAGTGACTACCGCTGAGGCCTACAGCTGGACGCAGGGTAGCTGGACGCTTGAAGGCGACCTGCCGGAAGCGAAAAAAGAGAGCGAGCTGCCGTTCCACGTGGTGGCCTACGATTTCGGTGCCAAGCGCAACATCCTGCGCATGTTGGTTGACCGCGGCTGCCGCCTGACGGTGGTGCCGGCACAAACGTCTGCCGAAGACGTGCTGAAGATGAATCCGGACGGTATTTTCCTGTCCAACGGTCCTGGTGACCCGGCGCCGTGCGATTACGCCATCGCCGCCATCAAGTCCTTCCTGGAAACCGACATCCCGGTATTCGGCATCTGCCTTGGCCATCAGCTGCTGGCGCTGGCGAGCGGTGCGAACACCGTTAAGATGAAGTTCGGCCACCACGGTGGTAACCACCCGGTGAAGGACATCGATAACAACACGGTGATGATCACCGCGCAGAACCACGGCTTTGCCGTCGATGAAGCCTCTATGCCGGCTAACCTGCGCGTGACCCATAAGTCGCTGTTCGATGGCACCCTTCAGGGCATTCATCGTACCGATAAGCCAGCGTTCAGCTTCCAGGGCCACCCTGAAGCCAGCCCGGGCCCACACGACGCCGCGCCGCTGTTCGATCACTTCATCGAACTTATCGAGCAATACCGTAAGACCGCTAAATAATCAGGAGCCGAGAAGACAATGCCAAAACGTACAGACATAAAAAGCATCCTGATCCTTGGCGCTGGCCCGATCGTCATCGGCCAGGCCTGCGAATTCGATTACTCCGGCGCGCAGGCGTGTAAAGCCCTGCGTGAAGAGGGTTACCGCGTTATCCTGGTGAACTCTAACCCGGCGACCATCATGACCGACCCGGAAATGGCTGATGCAACTTACATCGAGCCGATTAACTGGGAAGTGGTGCGTAAAATCATCGAGAAAGAGCGTCCGGACGCGGTGCTGCCAACCATGGGCGGCCAGACGGCGCTGAACTGCGCGCTGGAGCTGGAGCGTCAGGGCGTGCTGGCCGAGTTCGGCGTGACCATGATTGGCGCGACAGCCGACGCGATTGATAAAGCAGAAGACCGTCGCCGCTTCGACGTGGCAATGAAGAAAATCGGCCTCGACACCGCGCGTTCCGGTATCGCACACAACATGGAAGAAGCGCTGGCCGTCGCGGCTGACGTGGGCTATCCGTGCATCATTCGTCCATCCTTCACCATGGGCGGCACCGGCGGCGGTATCGCCTACAACCGCGAAGAGTTCGAAGAGATTTGCGAACGCGGTCTGGATCTCTCCCCAACCAAAGAGCTGCTGATTGATGAATCGCTGATTGGCTGGAAAGAGTACGAGATGGAAGTGGTGCGTGATAAAAACGACAACTGCATCATCGTCTGCTCCATCGAAAACTTCGATGCGATGGGTATCCACACCGGTGACTCCATCACCGTTGCGCCAGCCCAGACCCTGACCGACAAAGAGTATCAAATCATGCGTAACGCCTCGATGGCGGTACTGCGTGAAATCGGCGTGGAAACCGGCGGTTCTAACGTACAGTTCTCCGTGAACCCGAAAACCGGCCGTCTGATTGTTATCGAAATGAACCCGCGCGTGTCCCGTTCCTCCGCGCTGGCCTCTAAAGCGACCGGCTTCCCGATTGCGAAAGTGGCGGCGAAACTGGCGGTGGGTTATACCCTCGACGAGCTGATGAACGACATCACCGGTGGCCGCACGCCTGCCTCCTTTGAACCGTCCATCGACTACGTTGTGACCAAAATTCCTCGCTTTAACTTCGAGAAATTTGCGGGCGCGAACGACCGTCTGACCACCCAAATGAAATCTGTCGGTGAAGTGATGGCGATTGGCCGCACGCAGCAGGAATCCCTGCAGAAAGCGCTGCGCGGCCTCGAAGTGGGCGCGACCGGCTTCGACCCGAAAGTGAGCCTGGACGACCCGGAAGCGCTGACCAAAATCCGCCGCGAGCTGAAAGACGCAGGCGCAGAACGTATCTGGTACATCGCCGATGCCTTCCGTGCGGGCCTGTCCGTCGACGGCGTGTTCAACCTGACCAACATCGACCGCTGGTTCCTGGTGCAGATTGAAGAGCTGGTGCGTCTGGAAGAACAGGTCGCTGAGCTGGGCATCACCGGTCTGGACGCTGACTTCCTGCGCGTGCTGAAGCGTAAAGGCTTCGCCGATGCGCGTCTGGCTAAGCTGGCGGGCGTACGTGAAGCGGAAATCCGCAAGCTGCGCGACCAGTACGACCTGCACCCGGTCTACAAGCGCGTGGACACCTGTGCGGCAGAGTTCTCAACTGACACCGCCTACATGTACTCCACCTATGAAGACGAGTGCGAAGCGAATCCGTCCGTCGACCGCGACAAGATTATGGTGCTGGGTGGCGGTCCAAACCGTATCGGCCAGGGCATTGAGTTCGACTACTGCTGCGTGCACGCCTCCCTGGCGCTGCGTGAAGACGGTTACGAGACCATCATGGTCAACTGTAACCCGGAAACCGTATCGACCGACTACGACACCTCTGACCGCCTCTACTTCGAGCCGGTGACGCTGGAAGACGTGCTGGAAATCGTGCGTATCGAGAAGCCAAAAGGCGTTATCGTGCAATACGGCGGCCAGACCCCGCTGAAACTGGCGCGCGCGCTGGAAGCAGCAGGCGTGCCGGTTATCGGCACCAGCCCGGACGCGATTGACCGTGCGGAAGACCGCGAGCGTTTCCAGCAGGCGGTTGACCGTCTGAAGCTGAAGCAGCCTGCGAACGCCACCGTGACCGCCATTGAAATGGCCGTTGAGAAGGCGAAAGACATAGGCTACCCGCTGGTGGTGCGTCCTTCCTACGTGCTGGGCGGCCGCGCGATGGAAATCGTCTACGACGAAGCCGACCTGCGCCGTTACTTCCAGACTGCAGTGAGCGTGTCGAACGATGCGCCAGTGCTGCTCGACCGCTTCCTCGACGACGCGGTAGAAGTGGACGTTGACGCCATCTGCGACGGCGAAATGGTGCTGATTGGCGGCATCATGGAGCACATCGAGCAGGCGGGCGTGCACTCCGGTGACTCCGCTTGTTCTCTGCCAGCGTACACCCTGAGCCAGGAGATTCAGGACGTGATGCGCCAGCAGGTGCAGAAGCTGGCCTTCGAGCTGCAGGTTCGCGGCCTGATGAACGTCCAGTTCGCGGTGAAAGACAACGAAGTCTACCTGATTGAAGTGAACCCGCGTGCGGCACGTACCGTACCGTTCGTCTCCAAAGCCACCGGCGTCCCGCTGGCGAAAGTGGCGGCGCGCGTGATGGCGGGCCAGACGCTGGCGCAGCAGGGTGTGACCAAAGAGATTATCCCACCGTACTACTCGGTGAAAGAAGTGGTGCTGCCGTTCAACAAATTCCCTGGCGTTGACCCGCTGTTAGGGCCAGAAATGCGCTCTACCGGGGAAGTGATGGGCGTGGGCCGCACCTTCGCAGAAGCGTTCGCGAAGGCGCAGCTGGGCAGTAGCTCCACCATGAGAAAATCAGGCCGTGCGCTGCTCTCCGTTCGCGAAGGCGACAAAGAGCGCGTGGTTGACCTGGCTGCCAAGCTGCTGAAACAGGGCTTCGAGCTGGATGCCACCCACGGTACGGCGATTGTGCTGGGTGAAGCCGGTATCAACCCGCGTCTGGTGAACAAGGTGCATGAAGGTCGTCCGCACATTCAGGACCGTATCAAGAATGGCGAATACACCTACATCATCAACACCACCGCAGGCCGCCAGGCGATTGAAGATTCCAAGCTGATTCGCCGCAGCGCGCTGCAGTACAAAGTGCACTACGACACCACCCTGAACGGCGGTTTCGCGACGGCCATGGCGCTGAACGCGGATGCCACCGAGAAGGTGATTTCAGTGCAGGAAATGCACGCGCAGATTAGCAAGTAAGTTCACATGCCCGGTGCCGTTCGGTTGCCGGGCATTCTCCCCATCTTCAGAACCTTCTGGTTTTTCATCCGCTTTCAGTCAGTTAGCCTAAAATGGTTAGGTCGATAACGAAATTCAACTGAGAGCAGGGGAAAACACCATGCAAAATAAATTACTGATCGCTTCCGTTCTGGCTGCCACTGCAATGTTTACCGTTGCGGGCTGTTCGTCTAATCAGGCAGTTAAAACCACCGACGGCCGCACCATCGTCACCGACGGCAAACCTCAGGTGGATGATGATACCGGTCTGGTGTCATATAAAAACGCCGAAACCGGTCAAACCGAGCAGATTAACCGCGACCAGGTGAAATCCATGGGTGAGCTGGATAACTAATTCAGAATTCTGACCTAAGCCCGTCAATAATATTCACTATTAGCCTGTTGAATTACTGACTACACTCTTTTGTTAAAAGAAAGCAGTAACAACAGGCTAATCAATGATACTCATAATTTACGCCCATCCGTATCCGCAGCACTCGCATGCGAATAAGCGGATGCTTGAGCAGGTAAGGACGCTTGATAACGTAGAGATACGTTCCCTCTATCAACTCTATCCCGATTTTAATATCGATATCGCCGCCGAACAGGAGGCGCTTTCTCGTGCCGATCTGATTATCTGGCAGCATCCAATGCAGTGGTACAGCACGCCTCCGCTGTTGAAGCTGTGGATCGATAAAGTCTTCTCTCACGGTTGGGCATATGGTCATAACGGTCATGCGCTGAAGGGGAAAAGCCTGATGTGGGCCGTGACGACCGGCGGCGGTGAAAGCCACTTTGATATCGGCTCCTTCCCCGGCTTTGAGGTGCTGGCGCAGCCGCTACAGGCGACCGCGCTCTATTGTGGCTTGAACTGGCTGCCTCCTTTTGCGATGCACTGTACCTTTATTTGCGACGATGAAACCTTGCAGGCACAGGCTCGCCACTACAAACAACGCTTACTTGAGTGGCAGGAGACGCACAATGGATAGCCATACGCTGATACAGGCACTGATTTATCTCGGCGCGGCGGCACTGATTGTCCCTGTGGCGGTTCGACTGGGGCTGGGGTCAGTGCTCGGCTATCTGATTGCCGGGTGCGTGATTGGACCGTGGGGCCTTCGTCTGGTCACCGATGCTGAAGCGATACTGCATTTCGCTGAAATTGGCGTGGTGCTGATGCTGTTTGTGATTGGTCTGGAACTGGATCCGCAGCGCTTGTGGAAGCTTCGCGCCTCGGTATTTGGCGGTGGTGCGTTGCAAATGGTGGCCTGCGGCCTGCTGCTGGGCGGGTTCTGCATCCTGCTGGGGATGGACTGGAAAGTGGCAGAGCTCATCGGCATGACGCTGGCGCTCTCCTCAACGGCCATTGCCATGCAGGCGATGAATGAGCGTAACCTTACGGTCTCCCGGATGGGCCGCAGCGCGTTCTCGGTGCTGCTGTTCCAGGACATTGCCGCCATTCCGCTGGTGGCGATGATCCCGCTGCTGGCCGCCAGCGGAGCATCAACGACGCTTGGCGCATTTGCACTTTCGGCGCTGAAAGTCGTCGGTGCTCTGATGCTGGTGGTCCTGCTTGGCCGATACGTCACCCGTCCACTGCTGCGCTTTGTTGCGCGCTCGGGCCTGCGCGAAGTGTTCAGTGCCGTTGCGTTATTCCTGGTGTTTGGCTTCGGTCTGCTGCTGGAAGAAGCCGGGCTGTCGATGGCAATGGGCGCCTTCCTGGCAGGCGTTCTGCTGGCAAGCTCCGAATACCGCCACGCGCTGGAAAGCGATATCGAGCCGTTTAAAGGCTTGCTGCTGGGGCTGTTTTTCATCGGCGTCGGGATGTCCGTCGACTTCGGCACGCTGGCCACCCATCCGCTGCGGATTGTTATCCTGCTGGTGGGTTTCCTGGCCATTAAAATGGCGGTACTGTGGCTGGTTGCCCGTCCGCTGAAGGTGCCAGGTAAACAACGTCGCTGGTTTGCCGCGCTGCTGGGACAGGGGAGTGAATTCGCATTTGTGGTGTTTGGTGCAGCGCAGATGGCGAAGGTGCTCGATCCCGAGTGGGCCAAAGCGTTAACGCTGGCCGTGGCATTATCGATGGCCGCCACGCCTATCCTGCTGGTGCTGCTGACGCGTCTGGAAAAATCGGACAGCGAACAGGGGCGTGAAGCCGATGAGATCGACGAAGAACAGCCGCGGGTGATCGTCGCCGGGTTCGGGCGCTTCGGGCAGATCACCGGCCGTTTGCTGCTCTCCAGCGGCGTTAAAATGGTCATTCTCGATCACGATCCTGACCACGTAGAAACCCTGCGTAAATTCGATATGAAAGTATTCTATGGTGATGCTACCCGCGTCGATTTGCTGGAGTCGGCCGGGGCTGCGAAAGCCGAGGTGCTGATCAACGCCATTGACGATCCGCAAACCAGTCTGCAGCTGGTTGAGTTGGTCAAAGAGCATTTCCCTGACCTGACGATTATCTCCCGCGCGCGCGATGTGGATCACTATATCCAGCTGCGACAGGCTGGCGTCGTAGCGCCGGAGCGTGAAACCTTCGAAGGTGCGCTTAAATCTGGTCGAATGGCGCTGGAAAGCCTGGGGCTGGGGGCGTATGAGGCGCGTGAGCGTGCCGATCTGTTCCGCCGCTTTAACACCGGAATGGTCGAGGAGATGGTGGAGATGGCGAGCAGCACGGCTTCAGACCGGGCAGCCGTGTTTAAACGTACCAGCGCGATGCTGACTGAAATTATTAACGAGGACCGCAATCACCTGTCGCTTACCCAGCGTCACGGCTGGCAGGGAACGGAAGAGGGCAAGCACACCGGGGATCCTCAGGATGAACCGGAAAGTAAACCGTCCGCGTGAAGTGGAGTTGCCAGCAATATTAAAAAATTTCTGTTTCTTTACCCTGCCGCCAGTCGACGAAAGATTAAGCTTTCCGTATAGTGGCGGCAATTTTTTGCATCCGGGAAATTTTCAATGATCAGTCTGATTGCAGCGCTGGCGGTAGACCGCGTTATCGGCATGGAAAATGCCATGCCGTGGAACCTGCCTGCCGATCTCGCATGGTTTAAACGTACGACGTTAAACAAGCCGGTAGTGATGGGCCGCCTGACCTGGGAGTCGATTGGTCGTCCATTACCGGGCCGTAAGAATATTGTGATCAGTAGCCGGCCAGGCACTGACGATCGCGTGCAATGGGTGAAATCCGTTGATGAAGCGATTGCCGCCTGTGGTGATGCTGAAGAGATCATGGTGATCGGCGGCGGACGCGTGTATGAGCAGTTCCTGCCTAAAGCGCAGAAATTGTATCTGACCCACATTGATGCGGAAGTGGAAGGGGATACCCATTTCCCGGATTACGATCCGGACGAGTGGGAATCGGTATTCAGCGAATTCCACGACGCGGATGCACAGAACTCACATAGCTACTGCTTCGAAATTCTGGAACGTCGTTAAGTGATGTCCCCCTCACCCTAACCCTCTCCCCTGTACGGTCCGGGGACATGGTAGACAGGTGTTCGGGGACATGGTGAACACTTTTTAACATCCTTTACCCATGGTGATCGACTTTTTCTTCAGGTCGAGCACCCCCACTTTCGTGCTGTACCACCACACCTCGTAGCTGCCGTCTTCCTGCGTCTCCTTCAGCCCGACCCGTTCTCCCCTGAACGCCTTGCCTGCGCTCAGACTTACCCCTTTCACGCTCAGCTTTCCGCTGATATCCACTTTCCTGACCATCACGCCCTCGTCGTATTCCGGGGGCGTGGTGTTGCCGCTGTATTGTCGTGCAGACGGCTTATACCGCGAGCCCGGTACCGCCATATCCAGCGCCTCATGCGGGCGTTCAAGGTTGTACACCGTCCGCCAGTGGTCGAAGGCGCGCTGCAGTTCACCCTCGCTCGCGAACCACTTGCCCTGCAGCACTTCCGCCTTCAGGCTGCGGTGAAAACGCTCCAGCTTGCCCTGCGTCTGCGGATGATAAGGCCGGGAATGCCCCACCCGGATACCGTGGCGCATCAGCCACAGCTCCAGCGCCGTCCAGGTGCCGGTGGTGTCTCCCCACGGTGAGCCGTTGTCCATCGTCATCCGGTCCGGCAGGCCGTAACGTTCAAACACGCTGACCAGTTGCTGCTGCACGGTCTCGCGCCGTTCATCGGTACAGTGCGCCAGGCACAGGGAAAAACGGGAATGGTCGTCCAGGAGGGTGAGCGGATGGCAGCGGCCACCGCCAAAGGGAAAGTGGCCCTTAAAGTCCATCTGCCAGAGGCGGTTCGGCGCGTCGTGTTCGAAGCGTCCCGTGGCGGGAATGCCCGGTGAAGTGCCCGGCAGCAGGCCGTGACGGGCCATCAGGTTATGGACGGTGCTGAAGGCGGGCATGGTGTGCCCCTGGTCTTCGAGCCAGCGCTTTATCTTGCGTGCGCCCCAGCGTTGATGGCGGTCATGGGCCATACGCAGCAGGGCAGTGATGTCGTCAGATGAGCGGTTAGGGGAATGGTGCGGTATGCGCGGGCGGTCCTGAAGGCCGGCAGCCCCTTCCTCCGCCCAGCGGCGAAGCCACTTGTAGCCGGTGGCCGGTGAAATGCCGAAGCGACGGCAGAGGGAACGGATGTTCGCCCCGTCCTGCGAGGCGAACAAAACAAACTCGGTACGTAATGACATGGTATCTCTCGCATCCCAGGGCATAAGCGACTCCATAAACGGGTTCTTATGCCTTAGTTGTAAGTGTCTACCATGTCCCCGAACAAGTGTTCACTATGTCCCCGGACCGTACACCCCAAAGGGGAGAGGGGACTGTTCGGTGCGGTCTTTTCCCCCTCGCCCCCTTGGGGTGAGGGGCAATTATCAGGAGGCGACAGCCTCACCTTCTCCTAAGTCCAGCTGTCGGTTGGACGGCTGTACGAAGTACGTTTTATCTTCCCACCGTAAGCAGGTTAACTCCCCACCCCAGCAGCATCCGGTATCAAGACCGTAGATCCCTTCCGGCGTCCCTTTACCTTCCAGCGCCGCCCAGTGACCAAACACGACGCTGTACTCGCTTGTCACCGGTCCCGGAATGGCAAACCACGGTTTCAGCGGTGCAGGCGCGCTTTCCGGCGTCTCTTTGGAATACATGTCCAGCTGTCCGTTCGGGAAGCAGAAACGCATGCGGGTGAAGGCGTTGGTGATAAAACGCAGACGGGCCAGACCGCTGAGATCCTCGCTCCAGTGGTTGGGCATATCGCCGTACATGGCATCGAGGAAGAAAGGATACGAGTCGCTTGCCAGTACCGCCTCAACATCGCGCGCGCAGGCTTTTGCCGTCTCGAGATCCCATTGTGGCGTGATCCCGGCATGGGCCATGACCAGCTTTTTCTCTTCATCGATCTGCAGCAGCGGCTGACGACGCAGCCAGTTGATCAGATCGTCCGCGTCCGGTGCTTCAAGCAGGGAGGTAATACGATCTTTCGGTTTATTGCGGCTGATCCCGGCGAATACCGCCAGCAGATGCAGATCGTGATTGCCCAGAACCATGCGCACGCTGTCGCCCAGTGATTTAACAAAACGTAAAACCTCAAGGGAGCCCGGGCCACGCGCCACTAAATCGCCCGTCAGCCACAGCATGTCCTGTCCTGGCGTAAAGTCGACCTGCTTTAATAATGCGATCAGTTCATCGTAGCAACCGTGAACGTCGCCAATCAGATATGTAGACATTGGATTAATGAATGAATGTTGTAACGGCGAGACGGAATACGGGAATGGCAACGCGGAAGCCATTGCCATCGACGTCGACCATTTCATAATGGCCTTGCATGGTACCCATTGGCGTTTCGATTACCGCGCCGCTGGTGTACTGATACTCTTCGCCAGGAGCGATATGCGGTTGTTCACCCACCACGCCTTCGCCCTGGACTTCAATTTCACGACCATTGCCGTTCGTGATAAGCCAATAGCGCCCGCGCAGCTGCACGGGCATCCGCCCCAGATTGCGGATGGTCACGGTGTAAGCAAAGACAAAACGTTCTTCATCCGGTGAGGACTGCGATTCAACATAGACGCTTTGTACATGGACACATACGCGGGGCGAATCAATCATGGCTTAACTCTCCTTCGGCGGCGCATTTTCGCTGATGTAATTAGCCAGCTTGCAGTACTGCTCTACGGAAATGTTCTCCGCTCGCATTGCCGGGTCGATCCCCAGCTCGGCTAACACCTCAACGGTAAATGAGTTGCTCAGGCTGTTACGGATCGTTTTACGACGCTGGTTAAAGGCCTCGGTGGTGACGCGGCTCAGTACACGCAGATCTTTTACCGGGTACGGCTTCGTTTTGTGCGGCACAAGGCGCACAACCGCAGAGTCTACTTTCGGTGGCGGTGTGAACGCTGACGGCGGTACTTCGAGTACCGGGATCACGTTGCAGTAATATTGTGCCATCACGCTTAAACGACCATACGCTTTACTGTTCGGGCCTGCAACCAGACGGTTAACAACCTCTTTTTGCAACATGAAGTGCATGTCGGCAATGGCATCAGTATAGCTAAACAGGTGGAACATCAGCGGGGTGGAAATGTTGTACGGCAGGTTACCGAACACGCGCAGCGGCTGGCCCATTTTCTCTGACAGTTCGCCAAAGTTCATGGTCATGGCATCCTGCTGATAAATGGTCAACTTCGGCCCGAGGAACGGATGTGTTTGCAGGCGTGCGGCCAGATCGCGGTCCAGCTCGATAACCGTGAGTTCGTCAAGGCGTTCGCCTACTGGCTCGGTCAGTGCGGCAAGGCCCGGGCCGATTTCGACCATCGCCTGACCTTTTTGCGGATTAATAGCCGAGACAATGCTTTCGATCACGAACTGATCGTTAAGGAAGTTTTGCCCGAAACGTTTACGGGCTAAGTGGCCCTGATGGACTCGATTAGTCATTGAGTATTAACAATCATTTTGATGGCGAGATTAAGCGCCGTAATAAAACTGCCGACATCCGCTTTCCCCTGGCCTGCCAGATCCAGCGCAGTACCGTGGTCAACGGACGTTCGAATAAAGGGTAAACCGAGGGTGATATTCACGCCGCGGCCAAAGCCCTGGTATTTTAGCACGGGGAGGCCCTGATCGTGGTACATCGCGAGCACGGCGTCGGCATTATCCAGGTATTTGGGCTGGAAAAGGGTGTCTGCAGGCAGTGGCCCGCTGAGGTTCATCCCTTTTTCCCGCATTTCGTTGAGCACCGGAATGATGGTGTCGATCTCTTCGGTGCCCATGTGTCCGCCTTCGCCAGCATGCGGATTCAGGCCACAAACCAGCACGTGCGGCTGCGGGATGCCAAATTTCGTCTGCAGATCGTGATGCAAAATCCCGATGATCTCGCGCAGGAGTTCAGGGGTGATGGCATCAGGAATGGCTTTGATGGGCAGATGGGTTGTCACCAGCGCGACACGCATCTCTTCCGTCGCCAGCATCATCACCACTTTCGGACTGTGCGAACGTTCTTCAAAGAACTCGGTGTGTCCGGTAAAGGGGATCCCCGCGTCGTTGATAACGCCTTTATGCACCGGACCGGTGATCAGCGCCGCGAACTCGCCGTTCAGGCAGCCGTCGCAGGCGCGCGCCAGCGTCTCGACAACGTAGCGCCCGTTTTCAGTGCTGAGTTGACCGGGGACGACAGGGGTGCGAAGAGGAACCGACAGAAGCGTGAGGGTGCCCGCTTGCTGCGGAACGGGTTGCTGGCCTTCAACATAAGGGAGGAGCGTTAAAGGCAGACCGAGCAATGTTGCCCGGTCTTGTAACAGTGTTGCATCTGCGCAGACAACCAGTTCCACCGGCCAATTGCGCTGGGCGAGCTGGACGACGAGGTCAGGCCCAATCCCGGCGGGCTCGCCGGGCGTGATCACAACACGATGCTGTTTCATCAGTTGCTCAGCACTTTCACGTAAGCGCTGGCGCGTTGTTCCTGCATCCAGGTTGCCGCTTCTTCAGAGAATTTGCGGTTGAACAGCATACGGTAGGCTCTGTCTTTCTGGGCTGCATCGGTTTTATCGACGTTGCGGGTATCCATCAGTTCAATCAGATGCCAGCCGAAGGAAGAGTGCACAGGTGCGCTCAGCTGACCTTTGCTCATTCTCGTCAACGCGTCGCGGAAAGCCGGATCGTAGATATCGGCCGCAGCCCAGCCCAGATCGCCACCCTGGTTAGCAGAGCCTGGATCCTGAGAGAACTCTTTTGCCGCATTCGCAAAGGAGGTTTTGCCGCTCTTGATGTCAGCTGCAATCTGTTCCAGCTTCGCACGCGCCTGATCGTCAGTCATGATCGGAGACGGTTTCAGCAGAATATGGCGAGCGTGAACTTCCGTGACGGAAATGCTCTGGCTCTGACCGCGCAGATCGTTCACTTTCAGAATGTGGAAGCCAACACCTGAACGGATTGGACCGACGATGTCCCCTTTCTTCGCCGTGCTCAGCGCCTGGGCAAAGAGGGATGGCAGTTCCTGAATACGGCCCCAGCCCATCTGGCCGCCTTTCAGCGCCTGCTGGTCAGCGGAATAGGTGATGGCCAGCTTGCCAAAGTCACCGCCGTTACGCGCCTGCTCAACAATAGAACGCGCCTGGCTTTCCGCTTCAGCCGCCTGATCGGAGGTTGGGTTTTCCGGAAGCGGGATCAAAATGTGGCTCAGGTTCAGTTCGGTGCTGGCATCGTTCTGGTTACCCACCTGCTTAGCCAGCGCGTCCACTTCCTGAGGCAGGATGGTGACGCGGCGACGCACTTCGTTGTTACGTACTTCTGAAATCAGCATCTCTTTACGGATCTGATTACGGTAAGTGGCGTAGCTGATGCCATCATAGGCCAGACGGCTGCGCATCTGGTCCAGGGACATGTTGTTCTGTTTCGCAATGTTCGTGATCGCCTGATCGAGCTGCTCGTCAGAAACCTTCACACCCATTTTTTGACCCATCTGCAGGACGATCTGATCCATGATCAGACGTTCCAGGATCTGGTGGCGCAGCGTTGCGTCATCCGGAAGCTGCTGACCTGCCTGGCCCGAATTGAGCTTTACAGACTGCATTAAACCGTCAATGTCACTTTCAAGCACGACGCCGTTGTTAACCACAGCGGCGACTTTATCAACAACCTGGGGTGCCGCGAAGCTAGTATTCGCAACCATGGCGACACCGAGCAGCAGCGTTTTCCAGTTCTTCATACTTTTTCCATTTCAATTAACCGCAAAGCGGATTATGTTGCAAATCAAGCACATTACAAGGAACTGCGGTAAGGCAGAATGTTCGAGCGCAGCATCTGCTGCGTGCCCAGACCGTAGTTGGAACTCAGGCCGCGCAGCTCGACATTAAAGCCAATCACGTTATCGTATTTGCCCTGACTGTTTTGAGTATCCCAGCCGTTAAGTTTGCGTTCGTAGCCGACACGCAGCGCGTAACAGCAGGAGTTATATTGCAGACCTAGCATCTGGTCAGCGGGTTTTTGGGCATTCGTGTCATAGTAGTAGGCTCCGACGATTGACCAACGATCGGCGATTGGCCAGCTCGCGGCGCCACCCACCTGCGAAATACCATCTTTGTACTGGTCAGCATTGGCGTAGTTCGGCAATGTCGCCTGAATATATTCCGGGCTGGCATAACGGTACGTCAACTGCACCATACGGTCTTCATCACGACGGTATTCAATGGCAGCACTGCCCGTCGCGATGTTATCCAGTCGAGTGTCGTACTGAACACCACCGCGCAGACCCCAACGATCGGTCATGCGCCAGTAGGTATCACCTGCCCACACCAGTGAACCCGTTTTGTTGTCTTTCTCCCAGTTAATGTCGTCATCACCGGTACGAGACTCGGTGAAATAGTAGATTTGACCAACAGAAACGTTAAAACGTTCAACGGCAGATTCATCATAAACGCGCGTTGTGACGCCGGTCGTCAACTGGTTAGCAGACGCAATACGGTCAAGCCCGCCGTAGGTACGGTCGCGGAACAGGCCGCTGTAGTCAGACTGGAGGAAGGACGAGTCGTAGTTTTGAATTTTGCTCTGATCGCGATAAGGCACGTACAGGTACTGCATACGCGGCTCAAGCGTCTGGGTATACCCATCAGACAGCAGGCCCATATCACGTTCGAAAATCAGCTTCCCGTCCATCTTGAACTGAGGAAGCGTACGGTTTACCGATTCGTCAAGATCGGTGCCATAGCGATTGTTGTACCAGTCGACATTTTTCTGCTGGTAATGCGTCGCCATCAGTTTGGCTTCGGTGTTCAGGCTTGCCCAGTCGTTCGACAAAGGTAAGTTAATGGTTGGTTCGAGGTGAAGACGCGTAGCCTCTGGCATATCCGAGTTGGTGTTGACGAAGTGCACGGCCTGGGCGTAGACGCGGGTGTCGAAAGGACCGACATCGTTCTGATACCAGTTGACGTCCAGCTGCGGTTCAGCACCATAGGTACTGGCCGTTTGGGTGTTAAAGACCTGGAACTGCTTGGTCGACACCGTGGCGTTAAAGTTCTCAATGGCGTAGCCCACGCTGAATTTCTGCGTGGCGTAGCCGTCCGTACTGGAACCGTATTTAGAGTCAAAGTCGTTGAAATAATACGGATCGCTAACTTTGGTATAGTCGACGTTGAAGCGCCAGACCTGATCCATCACCCCGGCATGCTGCCAGTAATACATCCAGCGGTGTTTATCACCTTCGCTTGGGTGCTCGTCCTGGAAGACTTTGTCCGATGGCAGATAATCAAAATCCATCAAACCGGCACCCGCTTTGGTCAGATAGCGGAACTCGTTTTCCCACATGATGTTACCGCGCTTATGGATATAGTGCGGCGTGATCGTCGCATCCATGTTTGGCGCGATGTTCCAGTAATACGGCAGGTAGAACTCAAAGTAGTTCGAGGTGCTGTATTTGGCATTCGGGATCAGGAAACCGGAACGTCGTTTGTCGCCCACGGGAAGCTGCAGGTAAGGGCTGTAGAAAACAGGGACCGGGCCGAGCTTAAAGCGGGCGTTCCAGATCTCCGCGACCTGTTCTTCACGATCGTGAATAACTTCACTGCCCACCACGCTCCAGGTATTCGAGCCCGGCAGACAGGAGGTGAAGGAACCGTTTTCCAGAATCGTATAGCGGTTTTCACCGCGCTGTTTCATCAGGTCAGCTTTACCGCGCCCCTGACGACCCACCATCTGGTAATCACCTTCCCAGACGTTGGTATCTTTTGTATTCAGATTTGACCAGGCTTTCGGACCTTTCAGGATGACCTGGTTGTCGTCATAGTGCACATTACCCAGCGCATCCACCGTACGTACTGGCGCAGCCGCACCTTCTGGTTGCTTCTGATGCAATTGCACTTCATCTGCCTGCAGACGGCTGTTGCCCTGGTTAATATCGACATTGCCCGTAAAGGTGGCATTGTCAGGATAATTACCTTTCGCACTGTCGGCATTGATGGTAACCGGCAAGTCATTCGTATCGCCCTCAACCAGTGGACGATCGTAACTTGGGACGCCAAGCATACATTGCGAGGCGAGATCGGCTGCCAGCCCCTGTTGGCTGTACAGAGCGGCGCCAATCATTGTGGCCAGGAGGGTGGGGATACGTTTTTTCATACGTTGTATTTTATTGTTCCGTCATCAGTGGCTACGGCTTACAAACGCTCAGAGACTATCTTACTCATCAGCGCAGTACCAGCGTTAATCCTGCCCGTTTGCGTGCCAGAGTGTTAGGCTCGCTATCGAATGACGAGTATGATAATGCAAATTATAGGCGATGTCCCTCAATTGACCGTGGCGCGACCACTGTAATGATGGCGTTGCGTCGAACCAGGAACATGACTATTCGGGGAGTATATGCAGTATTGGGGTAAAATCATCGGCGTTGCGTTCGCATTAATCATGGGCGCTGGCTTTTGGGGCGTGGTACTGGGCCTTATTATCGGCCATATGTTTGATAAGGCACGCAGCCGCAAAATGGCCTGGTTCGCCAACCAGCGCGAGCGTCAGTCGCTCTTTTTCTCCACCACCTTTGAGGTGATGGGGCATTTAACCAAATCAAAAGGGCGCGTCACCGAAGCCGATATTCAGATTGCCAGCGTATTCATGGATCGCATGAATCTGCACGGTGAATCTCGCGTGGCAGCGCAAAATGCGTTTCGTATCGGTAAAGCGGATAACTATCCGCTGCGTGAAAAAATGCGTCAGTTCCGCAGCATCTGCTTCGGACGTTTTGATTTAATTCGGATGTTTCTGGAGATTCAAATTCAGGCGGCCTTCGCCGATGGCTCCCTTCATCCCAATGAGCGGGACGTTTTATATGTCATTGCTGAAGAGCTGGGGATCTCCCGCATGCAGTTCGACCAGTTCCTGCGCATGATGCAGGGTGGCGCGCAGTTTGGCGGGGGTTACCAGCAGCAATCCTCCGGCGGCGGCTGGCAGCAGACGCAGCGTGGCCCGACGCTGGAAGATGCCTGCAACGTGCTTGGCGTAAAGCCTTCTGACGATCAGACCACGATCAAGCGTGCCTATCGTAAGCTTATGAGCGAGCATCATCCGGACAAGCTGGTCGCGAAAGGTTTACCGCCAGAGATGATGGAGATGGCGAAGCAGAAAGCGCAGGAAATTCAGAAAGCCTACGAGCTGATAAAAGAGCAAAAAGGTTTTAAATAAAAAAGTGGCCCGATGATATCGGGCCATTTTTTTTTAGAAGTCCACGGGTGCCTTAAAGGTCATCGCATTGCCAAAAACCGGATGGGTAATGGTGAGGGTCTGCGCATGCAGCTGCAGGCGCGGAGCCAGCGCAAGCGCTTCTGGCGGCGCGTAAAACCGGTCTCCCAGAATCGGGTGGCCCAGGGCGAGCATATGCACGCGCAGCTGGTGAGAGCGCCCGGTAATCGGCTTAAGCAGGACGCGCGCGGTGTTATCCGGCGCGTACTCCAGCACTTCATACTCGGTTTGCGCCGCCTTGCCGGTTTCATAGCACACCTTCTGCTTTGGCCGGTTCGGCCAGTCGCAGATCAGCGGTAAATCGACCAGACCCTCTTCGCTTGCCGGATGGCCCCAGACGCGCGCGACGTACTGCTTTTTCGGTTCGCGCTCGCGGAACTGGCGTTTCAGCTCGCGTTCCGCTTCTTTATGCAGAGCCACCACAATCACGCCGCTGGTGGCCATGTCGAGGCGATGGACGGACTCCGCCTGCGGATAATCGCGCTGAATACGCGTCATCACGCTGTCTTTGTGCTCGTCCAGACGCCCCGGCACGGACAACAGGCCGCTTGGCTTGTTGACCACCATAATGTGCTCATCCTGATAAAGGATGACCAGCCAGGGATCCTGAGGGGGATTGTAGGGCTCCATCACCATCTTGCGCTCCGTTTACTGATGCGTCACAACGATGAGACGCAGGGCGTCCAGACGCCAGCTTGCCTGATCCAGGCTCTCAAGCACCTGCTGACGATTGCTTTCAATCGCCGCCAGTTCATCGTCACGAATGTTCGGGTTAACCGCTTTTAACGCTTCCAGACGCGAAAGCTCTGCTGAGAGCTTCTCGTCGGCTTCGCTGCGTGCCGCATCAATCAATTCACGAGCTGCTTTTTCGACCTGGGTTTCACCCAGTTGCAGAATAGCATGCACGTCTTGCTGAACGGCGTTGACCAGCTTGCTGCCGGTGTGACGGTTAACCGCGCTCAACTGACGGTTGAAGCTCTCGAACTCGACCTGCGCGGCCAGGTTAGTACCGTTTTTATCCAGCAGCAGACGCACCGGCGTCGGCGGCAGGAATCGGGTGAGCTGCAGCTGTTTTGGCGCCTGCGCTTCCACAACGTAGATCAGTTCGACCAGCAGGGTGCCTACTGGCAGCGCCTTGTTTTTCAACAGGGAGATGGTGCTGCTGCCGGTATCGCCGGAGAGGATCAGATCCAGACCGTTGCGGATCAGCGGATGCTCCCAGGTAATGAACTGGGCGTCTTCGCGAGACAGTGCCACATCACGTTCGAAGGTGATCGTGCAGCCATCTTCCGGCAGGCCCGGGAAATCCGGAACCAGCATATGATCCGACGGCGTGAGGACGATCATGTTCTCGCCGCGATCGTCCTGGTTGATCCCGACGATGTCGAACAGGTTCATGGAGAAGCTGATTAAACTGGTATCGTCATCCTGCTCTTCGATGCTTTCCGCCAGCGCCTGCGCTTTTTCGCCGCCGTTGGAATGGATCTCCAGCAGGCGGTCGCGGCCCTGCTCCAGCTGTGCTTTCAGCGCATCGTGCTTCTCACGGCAGGCCTTGATCAGCTCATCAAACCCTTCCGCGTTTTCCGGCGCGGCCAGGTAGCCGATCAGATCGCCATGCACCTGATCGTAAATCGTGCGGCCCGTCGGGCAGGTATGTTCAAACGCATCCAGACCTTCGTGGAACCAGCGCACCAGCACGGACTGGGCGGTTTTTTCCAGGTAAGGAACGTGGATCTGAATATCATGTGCCTGACCGATTCGATCCAGACGACCGATACGCTGCTCCAGCAGATCCGGGTTAAACGGCAGATCGAACATCACCAGGTTGCTGGCGAACTGGAAGTTACGGCCTTCAGAGCCGATCTCCGAGCACAGCAGCACCTGCGCACCGCTGTCCTCTTCCCCGAACCACGCTGCCGCACGGTCGCGCTCGACGATGGACATGCCTTCGTGGAACACGGCAGCGCGAATACCTTCACGCTCGCGGAGGACCTGCTCCAGCTGCAGCGCGGTGGCCGCTTTGGCGCAGATCACCAGCACCTTCTGGGAGCGGTGGGCGGTCAGATAGCCCATCAGCCACTCCACGCGCGGGTCAAAGTTCCACCAGGTGCCGGTATCACCTTCAAATTCCTGGTAGATTTGTTCCGGATAAAGCATGTCGCGGGCGCGCTCTTCCTGGGTTTTGCGGGCGCCCATTATGCCGGAGACTTTAATTGCCGTCTGATACTGCGTCGGCAGCGGCAGTTTAATCGTATGCAGTTCGCGTTTCGGGAAACCTTTGACGCCGTTACGGGTGTTGCGGAACAGCACGCGGCTGGTGCCGTGGCGATCCATCAGCATGTCGATCAGCTCTTTGCGCGCGGATTCCGCGTTGTCGCTGTCGCTGTTGGCAGCCTGCAGAAGCGGCTCGATATCCTGCTCGCCAATCAGATCGCTCAGGGTGTTCAGCTCATCGTTAGAGAGGCGATTGCCCGCCAGCAGCAGGGCGACGGCATCGGCAACCGGGCGGTAGTTCTTCTGCTCTTCGACAAACTGCTCGAAATCGTGAAAACGGTTTGGATCGAGCAGGCGCAGACGGGCGAAGTGACTCTCAAGACCCAGCTGCTCCGGCGTTGCGGTCAGCAGCAGAACGCCAGGCACGCGCTCGGCAAGCTGCTCGATAGCCATATATTCGCGGCTTGGCGCATCTTCGCTCCAGACGAGGTGGTGCGCTTCGTCGACCACCATAATGTCCCACTCGGCATCGCACAGGTGCTCCAGGCGCTGCTTGCTGCGGCGCACGAAGTCCAGCGAACAGATGACCAGCTGTTCGGTTTCAAACGGGTTGTCGGCGTCGTGCTGCGCTTCGGCATAACGTTCGTCGTCGAACAGGGAGAAGCGCAGGTTGAAGCGGCGCAGCATCTCAACCAGCCACTGGTGCTGCAGGGTTTCCGGAACCACGATCAGCACGCGCTCGGCAGCGCCAGAAAGCAGCTGTTGGTGCAGGATCATGCCCGCTTCGATGGTTTTACCCAGGCCCACTTCGTCGGCCAGCAGCACGCGAGGCGCGTGGCGACGGCCCACGTCATGGGCGATGTTCAGCTGGTGAGGGATCAGGCTGGTGCGCTGGCCGCGCAGGCCGCTCCACGGCATGCGGTACTGTTCGCTCTGGAACTTACGCGCGCGATAGCGCAGAGAGAAGCGATCCATACGGTCAATTTGCCCGGCAAACAGGCGGTCCTGCGGCTTACTGAACACCAGTTTGCTGTCGAGCAGCACTTCACGCAGGATGACATTGGCCTCATCCGTATCAAGACGAGTACCAATGTAGGCGAGCAGTCCATTCTCTTCTTTTACGTCTTCAATCTTGAGCTGCCAGCCGTCATGGCTGGTCACGGTGTCGCCCGGATTGAACATCACGCGGGTAACAGGGGAGTCATTGCGAGCGTACAGACGGTTTTCACCGGTGGCAGGGAAGAGGAGGGTAACCATGCGCGCATCGACGGCAACGACGGTTCCCAATCCAAGTTCGCTTTCTGTATCGCTGATCCAGCGTTGACCAAGTGTAAAAGGCATAGTTGTTCGGCTCTAATCTTTAATTGCAGGCAATAGTTCAACCACCGTCAAAAAGACGGTCATCGAAAAATGGGTCCGGGAATGGAAAGGGCGCTATGGTACTGGATGGCAGCCATTTCGTCACGCGTCAAAATAGGCCAAGTTGCCCTGTCACTAGTGTAGCAAAATCGTCGTTGATGAAGGGCAAAATTCCCTCCGCGACCGGCTGAAGCTGGCGCGTCAGATAATGATCGTAATCGAGCGGCGATTGCTGGTAATCAACCGGTTCCGGGCCGCTGGTGGTCCAGACATATTTGATTGTGCCACGGTTTTGATACTGCGGCGCGCGGCCCCGCCGCACGTTCTCTTCATCCGCCAGTCGCGCGGCGCGCACATGGGGCGGCACATTACGCTGGTACTCCGCCAGCGGGCGGCGCAGGCGCTTGCGATACACCAGCTGTGCGTCAAGTTCGCCCGCCATCAGGCTGGCGATGGTTTCGCGGATGTAGTCCTGATACGGCTCATTGCGGAACACCCGCAGGTAGAGGGTTTGCTGGAACTGCTGCGCCAGCGGCGTCCAGTCGGTGCGCACCGTCTCCAGCCCTTTAAAGACCATCCGCTGCGCGTCGCCCTCCTGAATCAGCCCGGCGTAGCGCTTCTTGCTGCCCTGATCGGTGCCGCGAATGGTGGGCATTAAAAAGCGGGCAAAATGGGTTTCAAACTCCAGCTCCAGCGCGCTGGTTAACCGCTCTTTTTGCAAATGTTTGCCCCACCAGTCGTTCACAAAGGCCACAAGCTCTTTGCCGATGCGGGCGGCGTCGCCTTCTGAGTGCGCGCCTTTCAGCCATACAAAGATGGAGTCCGTGTCGCCGTAAATAACATCATAGCCCCGGGATTCAATCAGCGCTTTGGTCTGGCGCATAATCTCGTGTCCGCGCATTGTGATGGAGGAGGCCAGCCGCGGGTCGAAGAAGCGGCAGGCGCTGGTGCCCAGCACGCCGTAAAAGGCGTTCATGATGATTTTCAGCGCCTGAGAAAGAGGCTTATTGCCGTGGCGCTTGGCCTCATCGCGGCCGTGCCAGATGTTGCCCACGATTTCAGGCAGACAGTGTTTTTCCCGCGAGAAGCGTGCGCCGAGGAAGCCTTCGGTGCTGCGTTCATCGTCCGGCTGCGCCATGCCCTCAACCAGCCCGACGGGATCGATCAGGAAGGTGCGGATAATCGACGGGTAGAGGCTTTTGTAATCCAGCACCAGTACCGAGTCATACAATCCTGGCCGGGAGTCCATCACGTACCCGCCGGGACTGGCCTGCGGCGGCACGTCCCCGAGGTTGGGGGCAACGTACCCTGCCCGGTGCATTCGCGGAAAATAGAGGTGGCTAAAGGCCGCCACGGAGCCGCCGTGTCTGTCAGCCGCGAGTCCGTTCACCGTCGCGCGCTCCAGCAGGAACGGCATGATCTCGGTTTTGTGGAAAATCTGCGTCACCAGCTCGCAGTCTTTCAGGTTATAGGTGGCGAGCGCCGGTTTGTCTTCGTTAAAGCGCCGGTCGATCTCGTCCATTCGGTCCCAGGGGTTGTCGATGGATTTGCCTTCGCCAAGCAGCTCCTGCGCGACCGCTTCAAGGGAGAATGAAGAGAAGTTCCAGAAGGCGGACTTAAGCGCCTCGATGCCGTCAATAATCAGGCGACCGTTAGCCTGTGCAAAGAAAACACCGTTCTTAAAACCGTGCTCGCGCCATTCCAGCTCGCTGTTTCCGCGCCCCAGCATCAGCGGGATGCGGTAGCGCTCGGCGTGTTTTTGCAGCACGCGCAGGTCAAACTGCACCACGTTCCAGCCAATCAGCACATCGGGATCGTAGTCAGCAAACCACTGGTTAAGCTTCTCCAGCAGCTGCGGGCGGCTGTTGACGTACTCAAGCCGGAAATCCAGCGCGGAGGCATCACCATTCGGCGGCCCAAGCATATAGACAACCCGATCGCCGCACCCTTCCAGGCCAATACAGTACAGTTCACCGTGGCGGGTGGTTTCGATATCCAGCGACACCCATTTCAGCGGCGGACGATAGTGCGGATTCGGCTTCAGGCGCGCGTTGATAATTTTGCCGTTTTGCGGGGAGCCATCGATCCAGACGGGAGCGGTAATAAACCGCTCCATCAGAAAGCGTTCAGGTGGGCGGATATCCGCTTCGTAGAGCGTCACGCCTGCTTCTCGGAGCAATTTTTCATAGCGCATAAGCTGGCGATGGGCGCGGCAGTAAAGGCCGCAAACCGGCTGACGATGAAAATCTTTCAGTTCAAGCGGGGTGAGACGCCAGCCGTTTTCGCCGCGCAGCAGCTGCTTTACCTTCTCGACGTGGGCTTCAGGAATAAAAGCCACGGATTCCTGCGGCGGCAGCACAACCTGCAGCGGGCCGTTGTCCGTCGCCAGCCAGAACGCAACCTCGGTGCCCTGAGGGGTATCCCGCCAGTGTCGGGTCAGTAAAAAGCCTTCTTGCGCCTGCGCCACGCCGTTATCCCAGAAAACAAAACCAGGCCTGATTATAGCCTGGTTGAGGTGGGTTTGCTGGGGTTTTATACAGTGCCTGTTTTGCCGGATGACGCTGCGCTTATCTGGCCTACAAGCTACTGCCCGTAATACGCTTTCGCGCCGTGCTTGCGCAGATAATGCTTATCGAGCAGGGTCTGCTGCATGTCCGGCAACTGCGGTGCCAGCTGTCGACAGAAGATCCCCATATAGGCGACCTCTTCGAGCACGATGGCGTTATGCACCGCGTCTTCCGCGTTTTTACCCCAGGCAAACGGGCCGTGGGAGTGCACCAGCACGCCGGGCATTTGCGCCGCGTCGATACCCTGTTTTTCGAAGGTTTCAACAATCACGTTACCCGTTTCCCACTCGTACTCACCGTTAATCTCCGCATCGGTCATCAGGCGCGTGCAGGGAATGGTGCCGTAGAAGTAGTCCGCGTGGGTGGTGCCGGTCGCCGGGATGGACTGGCCCGCCTGCGCCCAGATGGTGGCATGGCGCGAATGGGTATGCACAATGCCGCCGATGGTCGGGAATGCCTGATACAGCAGGCGGTGGGTGGGCGTGTCGGAGGAGGGCTTTTTGCTGCCTTCCACCACTTCACCTGTTTCGATGCTGACCACCACCATGTCTTCTGCGGTCATTACCGCATAATCCACGCCGGAAGGCTTGATCACGAACACGCCTTTTTCCCGATCAACGGCGCTGACGTTGCCCCAGGTCAGGGTCACCAGGTTATGTTTCGGCAGCGCCAGGTTGGCTTCGAGCACCTGACGTTTGAGATCGTCTAACATTATTGTCTCCTGCCGGATGGCGCTTCGCTTATCCGGCCTACGGTTCCGTAGGCCCGGTAAACGCAGTGCCACCGGGCATTCAGGGCTTAGCGTTTTGAACCGTAATAGACTTCGTTCCAGCGCAGCGCGTCCTTGAAGGCGGGCAGGCGGGTATCGTTATCAATGACGGTCAGTTCGATATCGTGCAGTTCCGCAAACTGACGCATATCGTTCAGATCTAGCGCGTGGCTGAACACCGTATGGTGCGCGCCGCCGGCCAGGATCCAGGCCTCTGAGGCGGTTGGCAGGTCAGGCTGTGCTTTCCACAGGGCGTTGGCGACCGGCAGTTTCGGCAGAGAATGTGGGGTTTCAACCGCATCGACGCAGTTCACCAGCAGGCGGAAACGATCGCCGAGGTCGATCAGGCTGGCGTTGATGGCCGGGCCGGTGCGGGTGTTGAAGATCAGACGCGCTGGATCGGCTTTACCACCGATGCCGAGATACTGCACGTCGAGGATCGGTTTCTCTTCGACGGCGATTGTTGGACACACTTCCAGCATGTGGGAGCCGAGCACCAGGTCGTTGCCGTTTTCGAAGTGGTAGGTGTAGTCCTCCATAAAGGAGGTGCCGCCCTGCAGACCGGTCGACATCACCTTCATGATGCGAAGCAGAGCGGCAGTTTTCCAGTCGCCTTCGCCCGCAAAGCCGTAGCCCTGCTGCATCAGACGTTGTACCGCCAGACCCGGCAGCTGTTTCAGACCGTGGAGGTCTTCAAAGGTGGTGGTAAAAGCGTGGAAGCCGCCCTGTTCCAGGAAGCGCTTCATGCCCAACTCGATGCGCGCCGCGTCCAGCACGTTCTGGCGCTTGTCGCCGTTGATTTGTGCCGCAGGCGTCAGGCGGTAGCTGCTTTCGTACTCGTCCACCAGCGTGCTCACGTCGCCATCGCTGATTTCATTCACCACCTGCACCAGGTCGCCCACGGCCCAGGTATTCACGGAGAAGCCAAACTTGATCTGCGCGGCGACTTTATCGCCGTCGGTGACCGCAACTTCACGCATGTTGTCGCCGAAACGCACCACTTTCAGGTGGCGGGTGTCCTGCTTAGAGACCGCCTGACGCATCCAGGAGCCGATACGTTGTTGCGCCTTGCCATCCTGCCAGTGGCCGGTGACCACCGCGTGCTGCTGACGCATACGCGCGCCGATGAAGCCGAACTCGCGGCCGCCGTGCGCGGTCTGGTTCAGGTTCATAAAGTCCATGTCGATGCTGTCCCATGGCAGGGAGGCGTTGAACTGGGTATGGAACTGCAGCAGCGGTTTGTTGAGGATAGACAGACCGTTGATCCACATTTTTGCTGGCGAGAAGGTGTGCAGCCACACCACCAGACCGGCGCATTTGTCGTCATAGTTGGCGTCGCGGCAGATGTGGGTGATTTCGTCCGGCGTGGTGCCCAGCGGTTTCAGCACCAGTTTGCACGGCAGTTTAGCTTCCGCGTTCAGCGCGTTAACCACATGCTCCGCGTGTTTCGTCACCTGCTGCAGCGCTTCCGGTCCGTACAGATGCTGGCTGCCAATCACAAACCACACTTCATAGTTATTAAAAATGGTCATCATCGTGTCCTTAATGGGTCAGGGTTGCCGTAGTGTCCGCGGTGCTTTTAGCCGGGGCGGCGACAGGGAGATAGTGAAGTTCGGCGCTTTTTGCCCATTGCTGGTAGCGCTGATAAAGCTGTTCGAAGCGTTGCGCCTGCTGGGCACGCGGCTGAAGAGTGTTTTCGACGGCACTCGCCATATGCTGCTGCGCGGTCGGGATGTCGGCATGGACGCCAGCGGCCACGGCGGCAAAAATCGCCGCGCCCAGGGCACAGCACTGATCGGAGGCCACAATCTGCAGCGGACGGTTCAGCACGTCGCAGCAGGCCTGCATGATCACCGGGTTTTTACGGGCGATGCCGCCCAGCGCCATCACGTTGTTCACGTCGATGCCCTGTTCGGTAAAGCACTCCATAATGGCGCGGGCGCCGAAGGCCGTTGCGGCAATCAGGCCGCCGAACAGCGAAGGCGCGTCGGTTGCCAGGTTGAGATCCGCGATCACCCCTTTCAGACGCTGGTTGGCGAACGGCGTGCGACGACCGTTAAACCAGTCCAGCACCACCGGGAGGTGATCGAGCGAGGGATTTTTCGCCCAGGCTTCGGTGAGCTGCGGCAGAAGCTGCTTTTTGCTGTCGGCTATCTGGGTTTTCAGTTCAGGATGCGCCGCCGCCAGCTGGTCCAGCGGCCAGCCCAGCACGCGGCCAAACCAGGCGTAGATATCGCCAAACGCGGACTGACCGGCTTCGAGGCCGATAAAGTCCGGCACCACGCTGCCGTCCACCTGGCCGCAGATGCCTTTTACCGCACGGTCGCCGACGGTGGCTTTATCCGCCGTCAGAATGTCGCAGGTGGAGGTGCCGATAACTTTCACCAGCGTGTTTGGCTGCGCGCCTGCGCCCACGGCGCCCATATGGCAGTCAAAGGCGCCGCCGGAGATCGCCACGTTCTGCGGCAGGCCGAGGCGTTTCGCCCACTCTTTGCAGAGCGTGCCGACCGGAATATCGGCGGTAAAGGTGTCGGTAAACAGCGGATATGTCAGGTTCTTGTTGATAATCGGGTCGAGTTCATCGAAGAACGCGGCTGGAGGCAGACCGCCCCAGCTTTCATGCCATAACGATTTATGCCCGGCGCTGCAGCGGCCGCGGCGGATATCCTGTGGACGCGTGGTGCCGGAGAGCAGGGCAGGCACCCAGTCGCACAGCTCAATCCACGATGCGGCTGCTTGCGCAACGGAGGCGTCGGCGCGGGTAACGTGGAGGATCTTGGCCCAGAACCATTCACTGGAATAAATCCCGCCGATGTAGCGCGAGTAGTCGGTTTTGCCCGGCTGATGGCACAGGCGCGTGATGGCTTCAGCCTCTTCCACGGCGGTGTGGTCTTTCCACAGCACGAACATGGCGTTCGGGTTGTCGGCGAACTCCGGGCGCAGCGCCAGCACGCGGCCTTCGGCATCCACCGGGGCAGGCGTTGAGCCGGTGCTGTCGACGCCAATCCCGACAATCTCCGCCCGCTGGGCGTCCGTCAGTTCAGCCAGGACGGTTTTGATCGCCGCTTCCATCGACTCGATATAGTCACGCGGGTGGTGGCGGAACTGGTTGTTTGGCGCATCGCAGTAGCGCCCCTCTTGCCAGCGCGGGTACCACTCAACGCTGGTTGCTATCTCCTGGCCGGACGTACAGTCCACTGCCAGCGCGCGAACCGAATCGCTGCCAAAATCGAGGCCAATCGCAATTGCCATGGTGTTGCTCCATCAAAAAACAGGTATGGAAGAACATTAGAGACTGGGGGCGAAAATCGTCAGGCAGGATCCGCTAATCTTATGGACTAAATTGCTGTTACGATTGAAAGTGTGACGCCGTGCAAATATTCAATGTGGACATTTCTGCCGCGCTTATAGACACTTTTGTTACTGCTTATCTGCTCATACTGGCGGAGAAATCAGAGAGAAAGGCTGAAACATGGCGGACGTAAAAGAGACAGAATGCTTTTTGGATCTTTTTGCGGGCCATTTTTATACTGCTTTTAACGATATGGACAATTGGTTTCCTTCAGGACCGTTGGGAGTATTGAAATTATGGCTGAACCGCAAAATGATCCCCTGCTGCCGGGCTACTCGTTTAATGCTCACCTGGTGGCAGGGTTGACGCCCATTGAGGCTGAGGGCTATCTCGATTTCTATGTCGACCGACCGCTCGGAATGAAAGGGTATATTTTGAACCTCACCGTGCGCGGTGAAGGGGTCATCAAAAACGGCGATCAGCAGTTTATCTGCCGCCCCGGCGATATGCTGCTGTTCCCGCCTGGGGAGATCCACCACTACGGCCGCCACCCGGATGCCAAAGAGTGGTATCACCAGTGGGTCTACTTCCGCCCGCGCGCCTATTGGCAGGAGTGGCTTTCGTGGCCCGCCATTTTTGCGCATACCGGCTTTTATCGCCCGGATGAGGCGCATCTGTCGCAGTTTCGCGAGCTGTTTGCCCAGATTATTGAGGCGGGACAGGCGGGCGGACGCTACGCCGAACTGCTGGCGATTAACCTGCTTGAACAGGTGCTGCTGCGCCGGATGGAAGCGATCAATGAATCGCTTAACCCGCCGCTGGATAACCGCGTCCGCGACGCCTGCCAGTACATCAGCGATCATCTGGCCGACAGCCAGTTTGATATTGCCAGCGTCGCCCAGCACGTTTGCCTGTCGCCTTCGCGCCTGTCGCATCTGTTCCGCCAGCAGCTTGGCGTGAGCGTGCTGAGCTGGCGCGAAGATCAGCGCATCAGCCAGGCGAAGCTGCTGCTCAGCACCACCCGAATGCCTATTGCCACCGTGGGGCGCAACGTGGGCTTCGAAGATCAGCTCTATTTCTCTCGCGTATTTAAAAAATGCACCGGGGCCAGCCCGAGCGAATTCCGTGCGGGATGTGAATAAACGGTAAACATTCAGGTGAACTTCAGGAGCATCTTGTAAACTATTCAGACAATTGATGCCTTGACGCGGTGCGGGGCGCTAAGCAGAATCGCTGATTCGTTTTCTGACCGGAATAGTTATGCAGGCATTGCTGGAACACTTTATTACCCAGTCCGTTATGTACTCGCTCATCGCCGTGGCGCTGGTGGCGTTTCTGGAATCGCTGGCGCTGGTTGGGCTGATCCTGCCCGGCACCGTGATGATGGCGGGGCTTGGCGCACTTATCGGCAGCGGTGAGGTTAATTTCTGGCAGGCATGGATGGCCGGTATCGTCGGCTGTTTGCTGGGCGACTGGATCTCCTTCTGGCTGGGCTGGCGCTTTAAAAAGCCGCTGCACCGTTGGTCATTTATGAAAAAGAACAAGGCGCTGCTGGACAAAACCGAGCACGCGCTGCATCAGCACAGCATGTTCACCATCCTCGTCGGCCGCTTTGTCGGACCAACGCGTCCGCTGGTGCCAATGGTGGCGGGGATGCTGGATCTGCCCGTTGCGAAATTCGTGGTGCCGAACATTATCGGCTGTATCTTCTGGCCGCCGTTTTACTTCCTGCCAGGCATTCTGGCCGGAGCGGCAATTGATATTCCTGACGGAATGCAAAGCGGCGAGTTTAAGTGGCTGCTGCTGGGCACGGCGGTACTGCTGTGGCTGGCGGTCTGGCTCTGCTGGCGGCTTTGGCGCAGCGCGAAAGCCAACGTCGATCGCCTGACGCGTTATCTCCCGCGCACTCGCCTGCTCTGGCTGGCCCCGCTGACGCTGGGTGTGGCTGTCGTGGCGCTGGTGGCGCTGATCCGCCACCCGCTGATGCCGGTGTACGGCGAGATTTTATTAAAAGTGGTGAGCCGTTAAGGTGTTTTCCCTCTCCTGTGGGAGAGGGCATCAGACCGCATAAGGTAGAAGTAAAACGGCAACGGGTTGCCGTTTTTGATGTTTGTACCCTCTCCCTGTGGGAGAGGGCCAGGGTGAGGGCATCAGACCTCACGAATACCTAAAAGCGAAGACGCCCCCGCTTTACCACTCAGCAGTTCTTCTGTTTTCCCATCCCACAAAATACGCCCTTCGGCAATGACCACCGATCGCGGCGCAATCCGCGCGGCATCCTCAATACTGTGCGACACCATCAGCATCGTCAGCTGCTGGCGCTGGCAGACGTCCTGCACCAGGGCGAGCATCTCCTGACGCAGCGCAGGATCGAGCGCAGAGAAGGGTTCATCCAGCAGCAGCACCGGCTGCGCGCGCACCAGACAGCGTGCCAGGGCCACGCGCTGACGCTGGCCGCCGGAAAGCTCACCCGGCAGCCTGTCGATGAACCCGGCGATCCCCATTTGCGCGGCAATACTCTCCAGCTTTTGGCGCTGGGCGTCGTTCAGCTTGAGTCCCGGATGCATCCCCAGCGCGATGTTTTGTCGCACTGTCAGATGGTTAAAGAGGTTGTTTTCCTGAAACAGCATCGAGACCGGACGCTTTGCCGGCGGAGTTCGGGTATGGTCCCGGTTTTCAATCACTATCGATCCGCTCGCCGGTTGCAGAAAACCGGTAATCAAATTAAGCAGCGTACTTTTCCCCGCGCCGCTTGGGCCAAGTACGGCGATCATCTCCCCCTGACGCACGGAGAGCGTGAAGCGCATCGGCAGATGCTGATAAAGCCAGGTTACATCAGTCAGTTCTAACATCACGCCCCGGAAGTTTTTCGATAACGGTGAATAACGCAAAGCACAGCAGCAGCAGTAAGAGTGCCGTGACGGCCCCATCCTGGCTGCGGTAGGAGCCAATTTGCTGGTAAAGCCAGAACGGCAGGGTGCGGAAGTCTTCATTACCGAAGAGCGCCACCACGCCAAAATCCCCAATCGACAGCACGCAGGCAAAGGCCAGCGCCTGGGCGAGCGGACGTTTCAGGGCGCGGAGTTCCACCACTTTCAGCCGCTGCCAGCCCTGCATGCCCAGCGACTGACACAGCAAACCGTAGCGGCTGTTCACGTCGCGCATCGGGTTTTCCAGCACTTTGAGCGCGTAAGGAATAGCCATCAGTGCGTTGGTGAAAATCACAATGCCGTCGGCGCTTTCCGGCAGGCCGATGGTGCTGTTGAACAGCAGGAAGAAGCCCGTCGCGAGCACGATGCCCGGCATCGCCAGGATCAACATGCCTGTCAGCTCCAGCATTTGCCCGGCCTTACGGGCCTGACGCGCGTAGAGTTCGCGGCTGCTCCACAGCAGCATCATGGTCAGCATGACGCACAGCAGCCCGGCAGCCAGCGCTATGCGTACCGAGGTCCAGGTTGCCTGCCAGAGCACGGGCTGTTGCAACACGGACACAAGATTGAGGTTCAGTCCGTCAATGATAACGGCCAGAAGCGGCGGCAGCAGTAGCAGGAGCGCCAACGCAATCAGGATAAAATCGATGACGCGGCTGTGCAGGCTATCCTGCGGATCGCGCCAGCCTGCTATCTGATTACTGCCGGGAGAAAGGGATTTACTCAGCCGCTGGCTGAGTAGCACCAGTGCGAGACAGCAAATCATCTGCACCATCGCCAGCAGCGCGGCGCGGCCCGGATCGTAGTCGTAACTCAGCGCCTGGTAGATCGCCAGCTCGATGGTGGTGGCCTGCGGCCCGCCGCCGAGAGACAGCACGGTGGCAAAGCTGGCAAAGCAGAGCATGAAGATTAATGCCGCCACGGGCGGGATCTGGCGGCGCAGCCACGGCCATTCCACGAAGCGGAAGAAAGACACGCCGCGCATGCCAAGCTGGGCGGCAATCTGGCGCTGTTCGCCGGGTATGTTTTCCAGCGCCTGCAAAAAGAGGCGCGTCGCCATCGGCATATTGAAAAAGACGTGCGCGAGCAGAATGCCCTTCAGCCCGTAGGGGGAGAAGGTCCACTCTAGCCCTGAAAACGCAAAGAGCGAGGCCAGCCAGCCCTGACGGCCATACACGCTCAGGATGCCAAATACGGCTACCAGCACCGGCAGGATCAGCGTCATGGCGCACAGGCGCAGCAGCGCCTGCCTGCCGGGAAAACGCCGCCGATACAGTGCTCGCGCAAGAAAAATGGCCGGGATCACCGAGAGCAGGGCAGAAAGAAACGCCTGCCAGAAGGAGAACCGGATCACGTGCCAGAGGTAGCTATCGTGCCAGAGGGCGAGCAGGTCACTCTCCGGCGCGTTAAACCACAGTGCAAGGAATGCCCCCAGGCTGACCGCCACCATCAGCAGGGCGGCGAGCAGACCGGGGATTAACCAGCCGGGAATCAACGGCTGACGGCGCGTTGCCATTCACTTACCCATGCGGCACGCTGCGCGGCGACCTGCTGCGGCGTAAACTCCAGCGAGGTTGTTGGTTTGGTCAACCGATCGAAACCTGCTGGCAGCGCAACGTTAGTGACCGGATACATCCAGTTGCCCGCGGGAATGGCGTTCTGGAACGCGGGTGAAACCATAAATTTCAGGAACTTTTCGGCCAGTTCCGGCTGTTTGCTGGCAGCGGTACGCGCTGCCACTTCCACCTGCAGGTAGTGACCTTCAGCAAAATTCGCCGCGGCGTAGTTGTCTTTCTTCTCGGCGATGATGTGGTAGGCCGGAGAGGTGGTATAGCTCAGCACCAAATCGCTTTCACCTTTCAGGAACAGGCCATAGGCTTCGCTCCAGCCTTTGGTCACGGTGACGGTTTTGGCGGCCAGTTTTTGCCACGCTTCCGGCGCTTTATCGCCATAGACCTTTTGCATCCACAGCAGCAGGCCCAGCCCCGGCGTACTGGTACGCGGATCTTCATAAATCACGCGCCACTTCTGCTCGCTCTCGACCAGCTCTTTCAGGCTTTTCGGCGGGTTTTTCAGCTTATTTTTGTCATAAACAAAAGCAAAGTAGCCGTAATCGAACGGCACGAAGGTGTCGTTTTTCCAGCCGCCAGGCACGTTAACGGCATTTGCCGCGACGCCGCTTTTGGCAAACAGTTTGGTTTGCGAGGCGGCGTCCAGCAGGTTGTTATCCAGCCCGAGCACTACGTCAGCCTTGCTGTTTTTCCCTTCCATACGCAGGCGGTTGAGCAGCGACACGCCATCTTCCAGCGCGACGAACTTCAGCTCGCAGTTGCAGTCGGCTTCAAAGGCTTTTTTGACTACCGGGCCAGGGCCCCAGTCGGCAGAGAAGGAGTCATAGGTGTAGACCGTCAGGACGGGCTTCGCAAAAGCAGGCAGCGCAAACAGCGCCAGCAGGGGGAGCACTTTTTTTAACACTTTGCACCTCAAAGTTGAGTGGCAAAGGATTTTGAGCGACAGCCTCAAATCCCTTCGCCGGCGTTATCCGGATCAGGTTCGACGGGTATTATCTCAGCGCACATCAGTGATGCAGCACCCCGTTGAGAACGGCGCTATTGTAATGATTTGGTGAATATTACGAAAGCGTTATGGCTCCGGTGGTGCAAACCAGGCGGATTTAAAATCAAACCAGCCCAGGGTATTCATCCGCAGGCCGCGCATGCTGCGCTGTCCCTGGATCATCAGCCAGTGGTGGATCAGCGGCACGATCGCCTGTTCGGCAAGTAACGCCTGGCACCACGTGGCTAAATTCATCTCGCCCGCGCGCCACAAGGCGGCGTCCTGCTGCCAGTCTCGATCGATGCAGTGCTGGATCAGCGGGACTTCATACAGGTGCGAGAAGAGCGAAAAATCGAGCGGCAGGGTGAAGTTGGCGCTGTTCAGCCAGATATCACTGGTGATATCTCCCTGGTGCCATTCGTCATAGTCAACTTCTTTGACCTCCAGCGTTACCCCTTCGGCCGCCAGCAGTCGGGTCATGATTCTGGCGATAAAACGATGCTCCACATGCTCGCGGTAGTAGGTCAGGGTGATGGACTCCAGCCCTGCGGGCTTTTCGCTACGCGCTGGACGAGCGTGGTGCCAGCGTGGAAGCAGGCCGTAGGCCGGGAACCACCAGGCCTGATACTGAACGTCGGCATGATAAATCAGATTCGCGGGGGCCAGAATGTGGCTGATCCACTCACGCACCTGAGGATTTGCGCCGCGATGGGTGCGGCGGTCAAACAGCAGATAATAACAGCCCTCTTCAAGGCGGCTCTCGACGGCCTTTTCCCCTGTCGTCGGCCCTTCCAGCGTCAGCCCTGCGCTCAGCTCTTCATTGAGATCCGGTAATACCCACACGTTCACTTCGTCGATCAGCGCCCGATAGCCAAAATAGTCATCAAAGGCGCGGATCTTCAGCTGGTTGCTGTTGTTTCGGGAGACGGCATAAGGGCCGGTACCAATTGGCTGGCTGGCGAAATTATTCAGCGATTCCCACTCGCCGGGCAAAATCATCGACGGCACATAGCCCAGCAGCCAGGGGAGCCACTTATCCTGCTGCGACAGTTCAATATCCAGCGTCCACGCCGTAGGGGAGTGGACGCGCGAAATATGTGAGTAAAGGGGGAGCTTGCGGGCGCGTTCCAGAGAAGAGATGACGTCGCTCATTTCCAGCTCGCGGCCATGATGAAAATGGATGCCGGGGCGTAAAAAAAAGCGCCAGTGGAGTGAAGAGAGTTGCTGCCAGTGGTGCGCGATATCGGCTTCCAGTTCCCCGTTTTCCTCATTTATCCGCGTCAGCCCGCTGAAGATTTGCCGGGCCATATGGGTTTCAGATCGCCGTAACGCCGTGCCGGGCAACAGATTTTTCATCGGACGGTAGTAAAGTACCCGCAGAATATGGCGGCCCTGACGAAAGCTGCGCCCCAGATGGGAAACCAGCATCTGGCGCACGGCGGCTTTGTCGCCCACCAGCTGTACCAGCTGCTCGATGCGGTCCTGCTCCAGCAGGTCTTCCGCCCGCTGCTGCTGCAGCGCCAGTCCGGTGTAGAGGAACGTCAGGCGCGAGCGCTTGCCGCGTCCCGCTTCGGCTTCCCAGTTTAGCCAGCCCTGCTGCTGCATGGTGTTGAGCAGCGTGCGCATGTGTCGGCGCGAACAGTTGAGCAGGTCAGCCAGCTCGTTCAGCGTGGTCTCCTGCGATTGCCCCTCACAGCACTGCCAGAGGCGGATAAATTGTTGTTGCAGACGACCAGAAGGCATAAAAGGGGAACTCCTGACAAAAAACCAGCAATTTATTAATCCCTATATTAGGACAATAATTCTTCCCGATGAAGTGAGGAGGTAAATTATGAAGAGGTCTACCGCACGTCAGTTTTATCAGCAGTACTTTTCAGCGACAAAAGGACTGTCCTGGCTGGCCCGCCAGTGTGCAGAGCAACGGCTGAAAACGTTAGAAGAATTGATGCAGTGGGACGTTACGAAACCGACCTCTTCTCGCTAACTCGCCTCGATCATGTGTGACTGAGTATTGGTGCTAATCACCCGCCAGCAAAATGTTTTTGCTGGCTTTTTTCGTTTACTATTTCACCCAATTTCGATTCGCTTTCACAAGGATTTGCGCATGCTGTGGTTGATGACGATGGGGCGACGCCTGAACGGCGTGTATGCCGCTTTTATGCTGGTCGCCTTTATGATGGGCGTGGCGGGGGCGCTTCAGGCACCGACGCTGAGCCTGTTTCTCAGCCGCGAGGTGGGGGCTCAGCCGTTTTGGGTGGGGCTGTTTTATACCGTCAACGCCATTGCCGGGATCCTGGTCAGCCTGTGGCTGGCAAAACGATCCGACAGTCAGGGTGACAGGCGCAAGCTGATCCTCTTTTGCTGTGTGATGGCCGTAGGCAACGCGCTGCTGTTTGCCTTTAACCGTCATTATTTGACCCTCATTACCTGCGGCGTGCTGCTGGCGTCACTGGCGAACACTGCCATGCCGCAGCTGTTCGCGCTGGCTCGCGAATACGCCGATAGCTCGGCGCGGGAAGTGGTGATGTTTAGCTCCGTGATGCGCGCGCAGCTCTCGCTGGCGTGGGTCATTGGACCGCCGCTGGCCTTCATGCTGGCATTGAACTACGGCTTCACCACCATGTTCTCCATTGCCGCCGGGATTTTTGTCATCAGTCTGGCATTGATTGCCTTCGCGCTGCCGTCTGTGGCGCGTGTCGAACAGACGATGGATACACCTGTCACCCAGGTGAGCGGCTGGCAGGACAAAAACGTCCGCATGCTGTTTATTGCCTCCACGCTGATGTGGACCTGCAACACCATGTATATCATTGATATGCCGCTGTGGATCAGCAGCGATCTGGGTTTACCGGACAAGCTCGCGGGGATCCTGATGGGGACCGCCGCCGGGCTGGAGATTCCGGCAATGATTCTGGCGGGATACTACGTTAAGCGATTCGGAAAGCGTCGGATGATGATTGTCGCCGTGGCGGCCGGGGTGCTGTTCTACGCGGGGCTGATTCTTTTCCATTCACGTGAAGCGTTGCTGGCGCTGCAGCTGTTTAACGCCGTGTTTATTGGGATTGTTGCCGGGATCGGCATGCTCTGGTTCCAGGATTTAATGCCGGGCCGCGCTGGCTCTGCAACCACGCTTTTCACCAACAGCATTTCAACGGGCGTTATTCTGGCAGGGGTGATTCAGGGGGCGCTGGCGCAAAGTTACGGGCATGGCTCAGTTTACTGGATGATTGCCGCGATTTCGGTGGTTACGCTTGGGCTGACTTGCCGGGTTAAGGATGTCTGATTCTGGAAGGCGGCTTCACGAAATGAAACGACTTTCTGACAGGTACCTGGAAGGAGAATAGAGTGCGTGGCGGGTGCTTGAGGCTGTTTGCCTCAGGCTTTCGCAAGAGGCAAACAGTGGAGAGTCCCACATCAAAAAATTGATGGGGAGACTAACTTCACGACCGACATTGCGAGGTTAGTCTCTTCATTGCCGAAAAGCAATAAGGAGGCTGGAATGCCAAAACGTAGTCAAATCAATGGCCCGCTTTTTACGGGCCATTGCCTTTAGCCCATAAACGCAGGCTGTTTTTTCTCGTACGCTGAGATAGCGTCTTCGTGCTGGAGAGTTAAACCAATGCTGTCGAGACCGTTCAGCATGCAGTGACGGCGGAACGCATCAATGCTGAAGCTGTAGGTCTTATCCCCGGCTTTCACCACTTCCGCTTCCAGATCAACTTCAAACGATATGCCCGGATTTGCCTGCACCAGCGCAAACAGCTCATCGACCTGTTCATCGCTCAGTGTGACCGGCAGCAACTGGTTGTTGAAGCTGTTGCCGTAGAAGATATCCGCGAAGCTCGGGGCAATGACCACTTTAAAGCCGTAGTCCGTGAGCGCCCACGGCGCATGTTCACGGGATGAACCGCAGCCAAAGTTTTCCCGCGCCAGCAAAATGGAGGCGCCTTTGTATTCCGGAAAATTCAGCACGAATTCCGGATTAGGTACTTCGCCCTTATCGTCCAGGAAACGCCAGTCGTTGAACAGGTGTGCACCAAAACCGGTACGCGTTACTTTCTGTAAAAATTGCTTAGGAATGATCGCATCAGTATCGACGTTAGCGGCGTCCAGCGGGACAACCCGGCCTGTATGTTGGGTAAATTTCTCTGCCATGATTGTCTCCTTATTTGAGGCTGCGAATATCGGCGAAATGACCGGTAACTGCTGCAGCGGCGGCCATTGCCGGGCTGACCAGATGGGTGCGCCCACCTCGGCCCTGACGGCCTTCAAAGTTACGGTTGCTGGTGGATGCGCAGCGCTCGCCCGGATTCAGGCGGTCGTTGTTCATCGCCAGACACATGGAGCAGCCAGGCAGACGCCATTCGAAGCCTGCTTCAATGAAGATCTTATCCAGACCTTCTGCTTCCGCCTGCGCCTTCACCGGACCGGAGCCTGGAACCACCAGCGCCTGCACGCCTGGTGCCACTTTGCGGCCTTTGGCAATCTCGGCGGCGGCACGCAAATCTTCGATACGGGAGTTGGTGCAGGAACCGATAAAGACTTTATCAATGGTTACATCGGTCAACGGAACGCCAGGTTTCAGTCCCATATAGGCCAGCGCTTTTTCCGCACTGGCACGTTCGACCGGATCGGCGAAAGACGCCGGATCGGGGATGCTGTCGTTGACGGAAATCACCTGACCCGGGTTGGTGCCCCAGGTAACCTGCGGCGCAATCTCTTCTGCCTGCAGGGTGACAACGGTATCAAAGCTCGCACCGTCGTCGGTTTTCAGGGTTTTCCAATATTCGACGGCATCGACATAATTCTGCTCTTTTGGCGCGTGCAGACGGCCCTTGACGTAGTTGAATGTGGTTTCGTCCGGCGCGACCAGACCGGCTTTGGCGCCCATTTCAATGGCCATATTGCACAGGGTCATACGCCCTTCCATGCTCAGCGCCTGAATGGCTTCTCCGCAGAACTCAACAACGTGGCCGGTACCGCCCGCGCTACCGGTTTTGCCGATGATCGCCAGCACGATGTCTTTCGCGGTGATGCCCGGCGCGGCTTTACCTTTTACCTCAATCTTCATGGTTTTGGCGCGACCCTGCTTCAGGGTCTGCGTTGCCAGAACATGTTCCACTTCGGAAGTGCCAATCCCGAACGCCAGCGCGCCAAACGCGCCGTGGGTCGCGGTATGGGAGTCACCGCACACAATGGTCATGCCCGGCAGGGTGATACCCTGTTCTGGCCCCATCACGTGGACGATGCCCTGATAGGGATGGTTCAGGTCGTACAGCTCAACGCCAAACTCGTTGCAGTTCTTAATCAGCTCCTGCATCTGAATGCGGGCCATCTCACCTGAGGCATTAATGTCTTTGGTCTGTGTGGAAACGTTGTGATCCATCGTCGCGAAGGTTTTACCCGGTTGACGTACCGGGCGCTTGTGCGCGCGCAGGCCGTCAAATGCCTGAGGTGAGGTCACTTCGTGCACCAGGTGGCGGTCAATGTACAGCAGCGGGGTTTCGTTTGGCGCCTCGTAGACCACGTGCGCATCAAACAACTTTTCATATAACGTCTTAGCCATGATTACACCCCTTCAGCGACATAGCGGGCAATAATGTCGCCCATTTCATCGGTACTGACTGCTGCCGTGCCGCGTGCCAAATCACCGGTACGGACGCCTTCTTCTAACGCCCGGTTAATGGCGTTTTCAATTGCGGTTGCTGCATCGCCTGCATCCAGACTGTAGCGCAGCAGCAGGGCCAGGGAGAGGATCTGCGCAATCGGGTTGGCAATATTTTTGCCTGCGATATCCGGTGCGGAGCCGCCCGCAGGCTCGTACAGGCCAAAGCCTTCTTCATTCAGGCTTGCGGATGGCAGCATCCCCATGGAGCCGGTGATCATCGCGCACTCGTCAGAGAGGATATCGCCGAACAGGTTGGAGCACAGCAGCACGTCAAACTGGGACGGATCCTTAATCAGCTGCATGGTCGCGTTGTCGATGTACATGTGCGACAGCGCGACGTCCGGGTACTGCTTAGCGACTTCGCTGACGATCTCGCGCCACAAAATGGAAGACTGCAGCACGTTCGCTTTGTCAATGGAGGTCACTTTATGGCGGCGTTTGCGCGCCGACTCAAACGCGATATGGGCGATACGTTCGATTTCGAAACGGTGATACACCTCGGTGTCGAACGCTTTCTCGTGTTGTCCGCTGCCTTCGCGTCCTTTAGGCTGACCGAAATAGATCCCGCCGGTCAGTTCACGCACGCACAGAATGTCGAAACCGTTGGCGGCAATATCAGCACGCAGCGGGCAGAATTCTTCCAGACCCTGATACAGCTTCGCCGGACGCAGGTTGCTGAAGAGCTTGAAATGTTTACGCAGCGGCAGCAGCGCGCCGCGCTCTGGCTGCTCTGCGGGCGGCAGGTGTTCCCATTTCGGGCCGCCGACGGAACCAAACAGCACGGCATCGGCATTTTCGCAGCCTTCCACGGTCGTTTTCGGCAGTGGCGTACCGTGGTTATCAATCGCAATACCGCCCACGTCGTAGTGGCTGGTGGTAATTTTCATCGCAAAACGCGCGCGAACGGCTTCCAGTACTTTCAGCGCCTGTGCCATCACTTCCGGACCAATACCGTCGCCCGGTAACACAGCAATATGGTAATTCTTCGACATTACACGGTTTCCTTGTTGTTCTCTTTATTCTGAGCTTTGCGTTGCAACTCTTTTTCGACTTCGGCGGCGCGCCAGATGTTGTTCAGAACATGCACCATCGCTTTCGCGGAGGATTCAACGATATCGGTCGCCAGGCCCACGCCGTGGAAGCGTCGGCCGTTGTAATTCACCACGATATCAACCTGACCCAGCGCGTCTTTACCGTGCCCTTTAGCCGTCAGGTCATATTTCACCAGCTCAACGTCGTACTCGGTGACGCGGTTAATCGCCTGGTAGATGGCATCGACGGGGCCGTTACCGTTAGCGGCCTCTGCTTTAATTTCATCACCGCAGGCCAGTTTGACCGAGGCGGTGGCGATGTCGCTGGAGCCGGACTGCACGTTGAAGTAATCCAGACGGAAGTGCTCAGGCTCTTCCTGCTGCTTGTTAATAAAGGCCAGCGCTTCCAGGTCATAGTCGAACACCTGACCTTTTTTGTCGGCCAGCTTCAGGAATGCGTCGTACAGCTGATCCATGTTGTAATCGCTGTCCTGATAACCCATCTCTTCCATGCGGTGCTTAACCGCTGCACGGCCAGAGCGAGAGGTCAGGTTCAGCTGCACCTGGTTCAGGCCGATGGATTCCGGGGTCATGATTTCGTAGTTTTCACGGTTCTTCAGCACGCCATCCTGGTGAATACCGGAGGAGTGCGCGAAGGCACCGGTACCGACAATCGCTTTGTTGGCCGGAATCGGCATGTTGCAGATCTGGCTGACGGTCTGGCTGGTGCGCCAGATTTCATTGTGATTAATGCGCGTATTCACATTCATAATGTCCTTGCGCACCTTGATCGCCATGATCACTTCTTCCAGCGAACAGTTACCTGCACGTTCACCGATACCGTTCATCGCGCCTTCTACCTGACGCGCACCGGCGTGAACGGCCGCGATGGCATTCCCCACAGCCAGGCCCAAATCATCATGGGTGTGAACTGAGATAATCGCTTTATCAATATTTGGTACGCGGTCATACAGGCCGGTGATGATGTTGGAGAACTCAAACGGCATGGTGTAGCCGACGGTGTCCGGGATGTTGATGGTTTTTGCGCCCGCATTGATCGCGGCTTCGACGACGCGCGCCAAATCCTCGATTGGCGTACGGCCCGCATCTTCACAGGAGAATTCAACGTCATCCGTATAGTTACGTGCGCGCTTGACCATATACACCGCACGTTCGATAACCTCATCCAGCGTGCTGCGCAATTTGGTTGCGATGTGCATAGGCGAGGTCGCAATAAAGGTGTGGATACGGAAGGCTTCAGCCACTTTCAGCGACTCGGCAGCAACGTCAATGTCTTTCTCTACGCAACGTGCCAGGCCACATACGCGGCTGTTTTTAATGGTGCGCGCAATGGTTTGTACAGATTCAAAATCACCTGGTGAAGAGACGGGGAAACCCACTTCCATCACGTCGACGCCCATGCGTTCGAGAGCCAGCGCAATCTGCAGTTTCTCTTTTACACTCAGGCTCGCCTGTAATGCCTGTTCACCGTCACGTAAAGTGGTATCGAAAATAATGACTTGCTGGCTCATGGGTTAGGTCCTTGTCAGTCTTAGGGCGCCTTGCTACGAGCATAAAAAAACCCGCGCAGTGGCGCGGGTTTTTAGTCTTACTGGTGACGATTCAACGCTGAATTTCGCCCGCCAGTCTACCGCGCACAGTGGATGCGTTTAGTAGTAGTAGACCGGTGAAACGAATGATGCGTGTCATGAATCGTGCTCCGTTAAATTCAATATGCTTTTAGTGGTACTGGATACGACTGTTCATGTCAACCCTTGGTGACAAATTTACACCTGCTGGCACGATCGCACTGATTATTGCATTTAGCTAATTGTGCTGGCTTTCTCGTTTACGACCTCTTTAATTGTCTATTTTTGGACTTGAAATTTATCGCCGGAATAATTTCAATATATTTAGTATCAATTGAACATACTTTGTTTGTCGTCGCTTCAGGGATTGAAATATGTGTTATTTCATTAATTTATGCGCGTGGTGAATGATTCGGACACGAATGTGTTGGGCGTATTGATAGAAGTTTGTTAACTAACTCAGCGGTGTTGGCGTTAATAGTTTAATGAAACTTAAGTTATTATTAACCTGAGGGGTGATTGTTTATTCATATGAACTATGGTTTCATGCCAATCCTAATGTAATTGATATCAATTCACAGTGATTTTATCCCTGCGTCAATGAGATGCATCTGCCCTCTATTGATGTGTTTGCCTTTATATTTTCCGAATTTTTAATAATTCTCTTTCGCTGGTCGTATATGCATGGTAAATCATATTTTTCGAACTTATTACAATGCTTTGGCAGAGGGAGTTTAGCGTGACAGTGGAGTCAGGAATGCCATTAAATAATATTAATCAACCTCAGGTTTATGACGGGGTTAAACCTCAGTTACGCACTGTGGATCTCAATCTGTTAACCGTTTTTGACGCGGTAATGCAGGAGCAGAATATCACACGAGCAGCTCAATCCCTTGGCATGTCTCAACCTGCGGTAAGTAATGCGGTGGCCAGACTTAAGTTGATGTTTAACGACGAATTGTTCGTGCGTTACGGGAGAGGGATCCAACCCACCGCCCGCGCATTTCAACTGTTTGGCTCTATTCGTCAGGCGCTGCAACTGGTACAAAATGAACTGCCTGGTTCAGGCTTTGAACCCTTAAGCAGCGAGCGAGTATTCCATTTATGCGTTTGCAGCCCGCTAGACAATTATTTGACCTCAATCATATACAATAAAGTTGAAACAATTGCGCCAAATATTCATCTGATTTTTAAGTCTTCATTAAATCAGAACACTGAGCACCAGCTCCGTTATCAGGAAACAGAGTTTGTCTTAGGATACGAAGAGTTCCGTCGCCCGGAGTTTTCCTGCGTACCGCTATTTAAAGATGAAATGGTCCTGGTCGCCAGTAAAAAACACCCGAGAATGAATTCTCCTCTGCGTGAAAACGATGTCTATAATGAACAACATGCCGTTGTCGCCCTCGACAGGTATGCTTCATTTAGCCTGCCGTGGTATGACACTGCGGATAAACAGGCGAGCGTTGCTTATCAGGGCATGGCAATGGTCAGCGTATTAAATGTCGTATCCCAGACGCACCTGGTCGCTATTGCCCCGCGTTGGCTGGCGGAAGAGTTCTCTGAACAGCTTAATCTGCAAATTTTGCCATTACCGCTCAAGCTTAATAGCCGTACTTGTTACCTTTCATGGCATGAAGCAGCTGACCGGGATAAAGGGCATCAGTGGATGGAAGAGTTGCTTATCAGCGTCTGCCGTCGATAAGCGCGTCAGGATAAATCGCATTAATGCATGCGGTTTATCCTGGTATTTTTAAAATTAATGATATTTTGTTCTAAATGATTTTTTTCTGGCCGTTGTCATACCGTCAAAAATAGATGATTTCCTGAATCATCTCACTTTTAAGCGATGATTCATTATCCCAACCTCTGATTACAGATGAATTCACCATAACCTTCCTGACTGGCTCTCTTTTCTGCTCCGGAAGGCCTTTCTCCCGCCTTGTTTGCCAATTGCCTGCCTTATAACGAGCGGTTAAGGTAACGATCACTCTGCATTATATAAGATAGGTTAATCCCTATCGTAAGACGGGGCGGAAATGAATTCTGCTTTCTGTCTTTAACAAAAAGCCTGGAGGCAAAGCATGGAGATGTTGTCTGGCGCGGAAATGGTCGTTCGATCGCTGATCGATCAGGGCGTGAAGCAAGTGTTTGGCTACCCGGGAGGCGCAGTCCTCGATATTTATGATGCGCTTCATACGGTAGGCGGCATTGACCATGTTCTGGTTCGTCACGAGCAGGCGGCAGTACATATGGCTGACGGGCTGGCCCGTGCGACGGGTGAAGTGGGCGTGGTATTAGTCACGTCTGGGCCTGGTGCGACCAACGCCATTACCGGTATCGCGACAGCGTATATGGACTCCATTCCGCTGGTCATTCTTTCCGGTCAGGTTGCGACCTCCTTGATTGGCTACGATGCTTTTCAGGAATGCGACATGGTGGGAATTTCACGCCCCGTGGTGAAGCACAGCTTCCTGGTTAAGCAAACCGAAGACATTCCCGGCGTGTTGAAAAAAGCCTTCTGGCTGGCAGCAAGCGGGCGTCCAGGCCCGGTCGTGGTCGATCTGCCAAAAGATATTCTGAACCCGGCGAATAAGCTGCCTTATGTCTGGCCGGAATCGGTGAGCATGCGCTCCTACAACCCAACGACGCAAGGGCACAAAGGCCAAATTAAGCGCGCGCTGCAGACGATTGTGGCAGCGAAAAAACCGGTGGTCTATGTGGGTGGAGGGGCCGTTAACTCCGCCTGTGAAACGCAGCTGCGTGAGCTGATTGAAAAGCTGAATCTTCCTGTCGCATCGTCGCTGATGGGGCTGGGAGCATTCCCGGCTACGCACCGTCAGGCGTTGGGGATGCTGGGTATGCATGGCACCTATGAAGCCAACATGACGATGCATAACTCCGATGTGATCTTTGCTGTTGGCGTTCGGTTTGACGATCGCACCACCAATAACCTGGCGAAATACTGTCCGAATGCGACCGTGTTGCACATTGATATCGATCCCACCTCTATTTCGAAAACGGTCCCGGCAGATGTGCCTATTGTCGGGGATGCGCGTCAGGTCCTCGAGCAAATGCTGGATCTGCTGGCGCAGGAAACGGTCTCTCAGCCGTTGGATGAGATCCGCGACTGGTGGCAGCAGATCGAACAATGGCGTGGGCGTCAGTGTCTGAAGTACGACACGCAAAGTGAGCAAATTAAGCCGCAGGCGGTGATCGAAACGATCTGGCGTCTGACCAAAGGTGAGGCATATGTGACGTCTGACGTCGGCCAGCATCAGATGTTTGCTGCACTCTATTATCCGTTTGATAAGCCGCGTCACTGGATCAACTCCGGGGGCTTAGGCACGATGGGCTTCGGTCTGCCAGCCGCGCTGGGAGTGAAGCTGGCGCTGCCAGATGAAACCGTGGTCTGTGTGACCGGTGATGGCAGTATTCAGATGAATATTCAGGAGCTGTCTACAGCGCTGCAATATGAGCTGCCGGTCCTGGTGCTGAACCTGAACAACGGCTATCTCGGCATGGTGAAGCAGTGGCAGGATATGATCTATTCCGGCCGCCACTCTCAATCCTATATGAAATCGCTTCCGGACTTTGTCCGTCTGGCGGAAGCCTATGGGCATATTGGCATGCGAGTGACCGATCCGGCAGAGCTGGAAACGAAACTCGGTGAAGCGCTTGAGCACGTGAAAAACAACCGCCTCGTGTTCATGGATGTCATTGTGGATGGCACCGAACACGTTTACCCGATGCATATTCGCGGTGGTGGTATGGACGAAATGTGGTTAAGTAAAACGGAGAGAACCTGATATGCGCCGGATATTATCTGTATTACTGGAAAACGAGTCTGGCGCACTGTCACGCGTCATCGGGCTATTCGCTCAGCGCGGTTACAACATCGAAAGTTTGACCGTTGCGCCGACGGACGATCCCACGCTATCGCGCATGACGATCCAGACCGTCGGCGACGCCAAGGTGCTTGAGCAGATTGAGAAACAGCTACATAAGCTGGTTGATGTGCTGCGCGTGAGTGAGCTGGGGCAGGGCGCTTATGTTGAGCGTGAGGTGATGCTGGTAAAAATTCAGGCCAGCGGCTACGGACGTGAAGAGGTCAAACGCAATACGGATATTTTCCGTGGGCAGATTATTGACGTCACGCCTTCTATTTATACGGTTCAGCTGGCGGGGACGAGTGATAAGCTGGATGCCTTCCTGGCCTCCGTGCGGGATGTGGCAAAAATTGTAGAAGTTGCGCGCTCTGGCGTGGTTGGCCTTTCGCGCGGCGATAAAATCATGCGTTAGTTGTCAAAAAGGTTCGCCTCTTTCTGCCCGGTTACCAAAGCCGGGCTTTTTTTTGTGTAATCAGCCGACAACGCAGATAAAAGCGGTTGCCGCGAAGGCTTTTCTGCGTTTAGATGTTAAAAGATTTAACCATAACCTTGACAGGGCCATGGACTCTTTTCTTTTTTTAAGGGGCAATTGTGAAACTGGATGAAATCGCCCGGTTAGCCGGCGTGTCACGAACTACGGCCAGCTATGTGATTAACGGTAAGGCAAAGCAGTATCGTGTCAGCGATAAGACCGTTGAAAAAGTCATGGCGGTGGTTCGTGAGCATAACTACCATCCGAATGCTGTCGCAGCCGGTCTCCGCGCTGGACGCACCCGCTCGATTGGTCTGGTGATCCCAGACCTGGAAAACACCAGCTACACCCGTATCGCCAACTATCTCGAACGTCAGGCACGCCAGCGTGGCTATCAATTACTGATTGCCTGTTCTGAAGACCAGCCCGACAACGAGATGCGCTGTATTGAGCATCTGCTCCAGCGCCAGGTGGATGCCATCATCGTTTCAACCTCATTACCGCCAGAGCATCCTTTTTACCAGCGTTGGGCAAACGATCCGTTCCCGATTGTCGCACTCGACCGTGCCCTTGACCGGGAGCATTTCACCAGCGTCGTCGGCGCCGATCAGGATGATGCGGAAATGCTGGCGGCCGAGCTGAGAACCTTCCCGGCCGAAACCGTGCTGTATCTTGGCGCGCTGCCAGAGCTTTCGGTGAGCTTCCTGCGTGAGCAAGGTTTCAGGACTGCCTGGAAAGAGGATCCGCGCGAGGTTCATTATCTCTATGCCAACAGCTATGAACGCGAAGCCGCCGCACAATTGTTCGAAAAATGGCTCGAAACGCATCCGATGCCTCAGGCGTTGTTCACGACCTCATTTGCGCTGCTGCAGGGGGTGATGGATGTGACGCTGCGTCGTGACGGGAAGTTGCCATCGGATCTGGCCATCGCAACGTTTGGTGATAACGAACTGCTCGATTTCCTGCAGTGCCCGGTACTGGCCGTGGCTCAGCGCCACCGCGACGTGGCTGAACGCGTGCTGGAGATTGTGCTGGCGAGCCTGGATGAGCCCCGCAAACCGAAGCCTGGCCTTACCCGCATCAAACGTAATCTTTATCGTCGTGGCATTTTAAGCCGTCATTAATCATTTCCTGGGGGGCGTTAAAACAGCCCCCTTTCACAGAATTAATGGTTACCTTAATTCCCGCATTAAAATTAGGATAATTCCTTAGGAATCATAGCCTGCTATTATTCTTAATTCGTTTGAGCGTTTAAATTGCCTTTAAAAGAATACTGATACGTTTTTAAAAGGCTAATTTTGTATTGTTTTGTTACAAACCTGCTTCGGGTGATGAATATTCAAACGTTTTTTCTCTCTCCCTTCTGGCTAGCCTGCCCGCCGTTGAACGCTCAGGATGCCGCGATGAATGTGGCGCTGTTATCCCCTGGCAATATGTCTTAAAATGCTGCCCGCGTCGCAAACTGACACTTTATATTTCCTTGCGATGATATTGAGTGAGCTTTAACGCTAGTGTGCATATTCGGTTTTTTTCTTACAAATATTCATAACGTTAATTTTGCCTCGCCAGTTGTGCAGTTATTAACCAGGTCTGTTTATCTCTGTAAATAGAGGGCTTTCGGGTCCGTATAGAGAGAGTCCTGGCTTGACAAGCTTTTCCATCGCTCCGTAAACTCCTTTAGGTGGGAATTTGTGGGTTAAAGTGGTGAGGAGGGGTGAGGCTGGCATGTTCCGTGGAGCTACGTTAGTCAATCTCGACAGCAAAGGGCGCTTATCGGTACCAACCCGATACCGCGACCAGCTGATTGAGAACGCTTCAGGTCAAATGGTTTGCACCATTGACATCAACTCCCCCTGCCTGCTGCTTTACCCTTTACCCGAATGGGAAATTATTGAGCAAAAGCTGTCGCGACTGTCGAGCATGAATCCGCAAGAGCGCCGCGTACAGCGGTTGTTATTGGGACATGCCAGTGAGTGTCAGATGGACAACGCAGGACGACTACTAATTGCGCCTGTGTTGCGGCAACATGCGGGTCTGACAAAAGAAGTGATGCTGGTCGGGCAGTTCAATAAGTTTGAACTGTGGGACGAAACGACCTGGTATCAACAGGTCAAGGAAGATATCGACGCTGAGCAGTCCGATTCCGCAACATTGTCGGAACGGCTGCAGGACTTGTCTCTATAAATATGATGGAAAATTATAAACATACAACGGTGTTGCTGGATGAGGCCGTTAACGGTCTGAATATTCGTCCAGACGGCATCTACATTGATGGCACTTTTGGTCGCGGTGGCCACTCGCGTCTGATCCTCTCCCAGCTAGGAGCGGAAGGACGTCTGCTGGCAATCGATCGCGATCCGCAGGCGATTGCCGTTGCGCAAACCATCGATGACCCACGCTTTTCCATCGTGCATGGACCTTTTTCTGCGCTGGCGGATTACGTAGCTGAGCGCGGCCTGACGGGCAAGATCGACGGAATTCTTCTCGATCTTGGCGTCTCTTCACCTCAGCTTGATGATGCAGAGCGCGGATTCTCCTTCATGCGCGATGGTCCACTGGACATGCGCATGGATCCGACGCGCGGCCAGTCTGCCGCAGAGTGGTTACAAACAGCTGACGAAGCGGATATCGCCTGGGTCATCAAAACCTTCGGCGAAGAGCGTTTTGGTAAACGTATCGCGCGCGCCATCGTTGAACGAAACCGCATTGAGCCGATGACGCGTACCAAGGAGTTGGCCGAGGTGATTGCAGCTGCGACACCGGTGAAGGATAAGCACAAACATCCCGCGACCCGTACCTTCCAGGCGGTTCGTATCTGGGTAAACAGTGAACTGGAGGAAATAGAGCTGGCGCTAAAAAACTCGCTCGACGTGCTGGCCCCGGGTGGGCGGTTATCCATCATCAGCTTCCATTCGCTGGAAGACCGCATTGTGAAGCGCTTTATGCGTGAACAGAGCCGCGGTCCTCAGGTGCCAGCGGGGCTGCCGATGACGGAAGAACAACTCAGGAAGCTGGGTGGCCGTCAGTTGCGAGCATTAGGCAAGTTGATGCCGGGCGAAGAAGAGGTGGCAGAGAATCCACGTGCCCGTAGTTCAGTGCTGCGAGTTGCAGAGAGGACGAACGCATGATCGGCAGAGTGACAGAGACCCTAAGCAAAGTTAAGGGATCGTTAGGAAGCAACGAGCGCCATGCCTTGCCTGGCGTGATCGGCGACGATCTTTTGCGGTTTGGGAAGCTGCCACTCTGCTTGTTCATTTGCATCATTGTGACGGCAGTAACGGTGGTGACAACAGCCCACCATACACGTTTATTGACTGCGCAACGCGAGCAGCTGGTGCTGGAACGCGATGCGCTGGATATTGAATGGCGAAATCTGATTCTTGAAGAAAACGCGCTCGGCGATCACAGCCGGGTTGAACGGATCGCAACGGAAAAGCTGCAGCTGCAGCATGTTGATCCATCGCAGGAAAATATCGTAGTACAAAAATAAGGGAAAACGCGACGCATGAAAGCAGCGGCAAAAACGCTAAAACCAAAACGTCAGGAAGAACAGGCCAACTTTGTCAGTTGGCGTTTTGCGTTGCTTTGCGGCTGCATTTTACTGGCGCTGGGTTTCCTGCTGGGACGCGTGGCGTGGTTGCAAATCATCGCCCCTGACATGCTGGTGCGTCAGGGTGATATGCGCTCTCTTCGCGTGCAGGAAGTGTCGACGTCTCGCGGGATGATCACCGACCGTTCTGGCCGCCCTCTGGCGGTGAGCGTCCCGGTGAAGGCAATCTGGGCCGATCCGAAAGAGCTGCATGATGCTGGTGGGATCACGCTTGATAACCGCTGGAAGGCCCTTGCGGACGCGCTGAAGATGCCGCTGGACCAGTTAGCTTCACGTGTGAATACCAACCCGAGAGGGCGCTTTATCTATCTGGCGCGTCAGGTGAACCCTGACATGGCGGATTACATCAAAAAATTGAAGCTGCCAGGGATCCATCTGCGTGAAGAATCCCGCCGGTACTATCCATCCGGCGAAGTGACTGCTCACCTCATTGGCTTCACTAACGTTGATAGCCAGGGGATTGAAGGTGTTGAAAAAAGCTTTGATAAATGGCTCACCGGTCAGCCCGGCGAGCGCATTGTGCGCAAAGACCGCTATGGTCGCGTGATCGAGGATATTTCCTCAACCGACAGCCAGGCCGCACACAACCTTGCACTGAGTATCGATGAGCGGCTACAGGCGCTGGTTTACCGCGAGCTGAACAATGCCGTGGCCTTTAACAAAGCGGAATCGGGCAGTGCCGTGTTAGTTGATGTCAGCACGGGTGAAGTGCTGGCGATGGCCAATAGCCCGTCCTACAACCCTAACAATCTTACCGGTACGCAGAAGGATGTTATGCGTAACCGTACCATCACCGACGTGTTCGAACCGGGTTCAACCGTTAAGCCGATGGTGGTCATGACGGCACTTCAGCGCGGTATCGTCAATGAAAACACCGTACTGAATACCATTCCTTACCGAATTAACGGCCACGAAATCAAAGACGTGGCGCGCTACAGCGAATTGACCCTGACCGGGGTGTTACAGAAGTCGAGTAACGTCGGTGTTTCAAAGCTGGCGTTAGCGATGCCGTCCTCAGCGTTAGTAGAGACTTACTCACGTTTTGGGCTTGGAAAGGCGACCAATTTGGGGTTGGTCGGAGAACGCAGTGGCTTATATCCTCAAAAACAACGGTGGTCTGACATAGAGAGGGCCACCTTCTCTTTCGGCTACGGGCTAATGGTGACACCGTTACAGTTAGCGCGAGTCTACGCAACGATCGGCAGCTATGGCGTTTATCGCCCGCTGTCGATTACCAAAGTTGATCCACCGGTTCCCGGTGAGCGTATTTTCCCGGAATCGACCGTCCGTACTGTTGTTCATATGATGGAAAGCGTGGCGCTGCCCGGCGGCGGCGGCGTGAAGGCGGCGATTAAAGGCTATCGCATCGCCATTAAAACCGGTACAGCGAAAAAAGTGGGGCCAGACGGCCGCTACATCAACAAATACATTGCCTATACCGCAGGCGTAGCGCCTGCAAGCAATCCGCGTTTTGCGCTGGTGGTCGTCATTAACGATCCACAGGCGGGTAAATACTACGGCGGCGCCGTCTCCGCGCCTGTGTTCGGGGCCATCATGGGCGGCGTATTGCGCACCATGAACATTGAACCGGATGCGCTGGCGACGGGCGACAAAAGTGAATTTGTAATTAATCAAGGCGAGGGTACAGGTGGCAGATCGTAATTTGCGCGACCTTCTCGCTCCGTGGGTGCCAAATGCACCGGAGCGAGCACTGCGAGAGATGGTACTGGACAGCCGTGTGGCTGCTTCCGGCGATCTTTTTGTGGCGGTGGTCGGTCATCAGGCGGACGGGCGTCGTTATATCCCGCAGGCGATTGCGCAAGGTGTTGCTGCCATTATTGCTGAGGCCAAAGATGAGGCAACCGACGGTGAAATCCGTGAAATGCACGGTGTGCCGGTTATCTATCTCAGCCAGTTAAATGAGCGTCTCTCTGCGCTGGCAGGGCGTTTCTATCACGAACCTTCCGACCAGTTACGTCTGGTTGGCGTGACGGGCACCAACGGTAAAACCACCACCACGCAGCTGATGGCGCAATGGGCGCAACTGCTGGGTGAAACCGGTGCCGTCATGGGGACCGTGGGTAATGGCCTGCTGGGTAAAGTGAGCCCGACGGAAAATACCACTGGTTCGGCAGTTGACGTACAGCATGTGCTTGCCGGGCTGGCAGAGCAGGGTGCGACCTTTGCTGCGATGGAAGTCTCTTCACACGGTCTGGTACAGCACCGCGTGGCCGCGCTGAAATTTGCGGCTTCGGTGTTTACCAACCTGAGCCGCGATCATCTTGATTACCACGGTGATATGGAGCACTACGAAGCCGCGAAATGGCTGCTCTATTCCACCCACCATCACGGTCAGGCCATCATCAATGCCGACGATGAAGTCGGTCGCCGCTGGCTGGCGAAGCTGCCGGATGCGGTTGCGGTGTCGATGGAAGACCATATTAATCCGAACTGCCACGGCCGCTGGCTGAAGGCCGTTGAGGTGAATTACCACGACAGCGGGGCGACAATCCGCTTTGCCTCTTCCTGGGGTGAAGGCGAAATTGAAAGCCGCCTGATGGGGGCGTTTAACGTCAGCAACCTGCTGCTGGCGCTGGCGACACTGCTGGCGCTGGGCTATCCAATGGCCGACCTGCTGAAAACCGCTGAGCGACTGCAGCCTGTTTGCGGCCGTATGGAAGTGTTCAGCGCGCCGGGTAAACCGACGGTTGTGGTCGACTACGCCCACACGCCGGATGCGCTGGAAAAAGCGCTGGAAGCGGCTCGCCTGCACTGTGCCGGTAAGCTCTGGTGCGTGTTTGGCTGCGGTGGCGATCGCGACAAGGGCAAACGCCCGCTGATGGGCGCTATTGCCGAGCAGTTTGCGGATATTCCGGTAGTGACCGATGACAACCCGCGTACCGAAGAGCCGCGCGCCATCATTAACGACATTCTGGCGGGCATGCTGGATGCAGGTCGTGCTCGCGTGGTGGAAGGCCGCGCGGAAGCGGTGACCAACGCCATCATGCAGGCTAAGGAAAACGACGTGGTTCTGCTGGCCGGGAAAGGCCATGAAGATTATCAGATTGTCGGCAATCGTCGTCTGGATTACTCGGACCGTGTAACGGCAGCTCGTCTGCTGGGAGTCGTGGCATGATTAGCCTCACGCTAAGCCAGGCCGCTGCGGTACTGCACGGCGAATTGCTGGGTCAGGATCTGACCATTGACGCCGTGACCACGGATACCCGCAAAGTGACCGCGGGTTGTCTGTTTGTGGCGCTGAAAGGCGAGCGTTTTGATGCGCATGATTTTGCACAGCAGGCCAAAGAGCAGGGCGCAGGTGCGCTGCTGGTCAGCCGCAGGCTGGATATCGATTTGCCGCAACTGGTGGTGAACGATACCCGTCTGGCATTCGGTGAACTGGCGGCATGGGTCCGTCAGCAGGTTCCGGCTCGCGTTGTCGCGCTAACGGGGTCGTCCGGAAAAACGTCCGTAAAAGAGATGACGGCGGCGATTCTCGGCCAGTGCGGAAACACACTTTATACTGCGGGCAACCTAAATAATGACATCGGCGTGCCGATGACATTACTCCGCCTGACCAAAGAACATGAATTTGCGGTGATCGAGTTAGGGGCAAACCACCAGGGCGAAATCGCCTGGACCGTGAGCCTGACTCGTCCGGAGGCGGCGCTGGTGAATAACCTGGCTGCCGCGCATCTGGAAGGTTTCGGGTCGCTGGAAGGCGTGGCGAAAGCCAAAGGCGAGATCTACACCGGCCTGCCGGTTGACGGTATTGCCATTATGAATGCCGACAACAATGACTGGCTGAACTGGCAAAGCATTATTGGTTCCCGTAAGACCTGGCGCTTCTCACCGAATGCCGCCAACAGTGACTTTACGGCGACCAATATCCATGTAACGTCCCATGGCACGGAGTTCACCCTCAACACCCCAACGGGTGGCGTGGATGTGCTGCTGCCTCTGCCGGGTCGTCATAACATCGCCAATGCGCTTGCGGCGGCGGCGCTGTCCATGGCGGTTGGCGCGTCGCATGATGCGATCAAAGCTGGGCTGGCGAATCTGAAAGCCGTGCCGGGGCGTCTGTTCCCGATTCAGCTTTCGGAAAACAAACTGCTGCTGGATGACTCCTACAACGCGAACGTTGGCTCGATGACGGCGGCGGTGCAGGTGTTGTCAGAAATGCCGGGCTACCGCGTGATGGTGGTTGGCGATATGGCCGAGCTGGGCGATGAAAGCGAGGCCTGTCATACCCAGGTCGGTGACGCGGCGAAAGCGGCGGGCATTGATTGCGTGCTGAGCGCAGGAAAACTGAGCCAGGCAATTAGCCATGCCAGCGGTGTCGGTGAACATTTTGCCGAAAAAGCGGCGTTGATTGAGCGCCTTAAAGCATTAATTACAGAAAAACAAATTGTGACAGTGTTAGTGAAAGGTTCACGTAGTGCCGCCATGGAAGAGGTTGTGCACGCATTACAGGAGAACGGGACATGTTAGTTTGGCTGGCCGAACATTTGGTCAAATATTACTCAGGCTTTAACGTCTTTTCCTATCTGACGTTTCGCGCCATTGTCAGCCTGCTGACTGCGCTGTTCATCTCGTTATGGATGGGCCCGCGCATGATTGCCCGTCTGCAAAAGCTCTCTTTCGGCCAGGTTGTGCGTAACGACGGTCCGGAATCTCACTTCAGCAAACGCGGCACCCCAACAATGGGCGGGATCATGATCCTGACCGCGATCGTTGTTTCCGTGCTGCTGTGGGCGTATCCGTCCAACCCGTATGTCTGGTGTGTACTGACGGTTCTGGTGGGTTACGGGATCATTGGCTTCGTCGATGACTATCGCAAAGTGGTACGCAAAGACACCAAGGGCCTGATCGCCCGCTGGAAGTATTTCTGGATGTCGGTCATCGCGCTGGGCGTCGCCTTTGCGCTGTATCTGGCAGGGAAAGACACGCCAGCTACCGAGCTGGTCGTGCCGTTCTTTAAAGACGTGATGCCGCAGTTGGGGCTGTTCTATATCCTGCTTGCGTACTTCGTGATTGTCGGCACCGGTAACGCGGTGAACCTGACTGATGGTCTGGATGGCCTGGCGATTATGCCGACCGTCTTCGTCGCGGGCGGTTTTGCGCTGGTGGCCTGGGCGACCGGTAACATGAACTTTGCCAACTATCTGCACATCCCTTACCTGCGCCACGCGGGTGAGCTGGTGATTGTCTGTACGGCGATTGTCGGCGCGGGGCTGGGCTTCCTGTGGTTCAACACCTATCCGGCGCAGGTCTTCATGGGTGACGTCGGTTCACTGGCGCTGGGTGGCGCGTTAGGCATTATTGCCGTGCTGCTGCGCCAGGAGTTCCTGCTGGTGATCATGGGTGGCGTGTTTGTGGTTGAAACCCTGTCGGTAATTTTGCAGGTCGGATCCTTCAAGCTGCGCGGCCAGCGCATCTTCCGTATGGCGCCGATTCACCACCACTATGAACTGAAAGGCTGGCCGGAACCGCGCGTGATTGTGCGCTTCTGGATTATTTCGCTGATGCTGGTGCTGATTGGCCTGGCAACGCTGAAGGTACGTTAATCATGGCAGATTACCAGGGTAAAAAAGTCGTTATCATCGGGTTGGGCCTCACGGGCCTTTCCTGCGTGGACTTTTTCCTTGCGCGCGGCGTCACGCCACGCGTGATGGATACGCGTGTCTCTCCGCCGGGTCTGGACAAACTGCCGGAACAGGTTGAACGCCACCTTGGTGGTCTGAATGATGACTGGCTGCTGGCCGCCGATCTGATTGTTGCCAGCCCGGGTATGGCGCTGGCGCACCCATCACTCAGCGCCGCATCCGATGCGGGCGTAGAGATTGTCGGGGACATCGAACTGTTCTGTCGCGAAGCGCAGGCTCCGATTATCGCCATTACCGGCTCAAATGGTAAAAGCACGGTCACTACGCTTGTCGGCGAGATGGCAAAAGCGGCGGGTAAGAACGTCGGTGTTGGCGGCAATATTGGCCTGCCAGCCCTGATGCTGCTGGATAAAGGCTGTGAGCTGTACGTACTGGAACTTTCCAGCTTCCAGCTTGAAACCACCTCCAGCCTGCACGCGGCTGCCGCGACGATCCTCAACGTGACTGAAGATCATATGGACCGGTATCCCTTTGGTCTGCAGCAGTACCGCGCGGCTAAGCTGCGCGTTTATGAAAATGCGAAAGTCTGCGTGGTTAATGCCGACGACGCGCTGACCATGCCGGTGCGCGGTGCAGATGACCGCTGCATCAGCTTTGGGATCACCATGGGTGATTACCACCTGAACCGTCAGCAGGGTGAAACCTGGCTGCGCGTGAAGGGTGAAAAAGTGCTGAACGTGAAAGAGATGACGCTTTGCGGTCAGCATAACTACACCAACGCGCTGGCAGCACTGGCGCTGGCGGATGCCGTTGGCCTGCCTCGCTCTTCCAGCCTGAAAGCGCTGACCACATTTACCGGTCTGGCGCACCGCTTCCAGTTAGCGCTGGAACATAACGGCGTGCGCTGGATTAACGACTCCAAAGCCACCAACGTGGGAAGCACGGAGGCCGCGCTGAACGGTCTTCACGTTGAGGGTACGCTGCATTTGCTGCTGGGTGGTGATGGAAAATCTGCAGATTTCTCCTCGCTGAAACAGTATCTCTCCGGAGATAACATCCGCCTGTACTGCTTTGGTCGTGACGGCAGCGAGCTGGCTGAACTGCGCCCGGAGATCGCCGAGCAAACTGAAACCATGGAACAGGCGCTGCGCCTGATCGCGCCGCGCGTGAAGCCAGGCGACATGGTGCTGCTCTCTCCGGCTTGCGCCAGCCTCGATCAATTCAAGAATTTCGAACAGCGTGGTGATGTCTTTACCCGCCTGGCGAAGGAGTTAGGCTGATGCGTTTATCTCTCCCTCGCCTGAAAATGCCGCGCCTGCCAGGATTTGGAATTCTGGTGTGGCTGTTTGCGGCACTGAAAGGCTGGGTGATGGCTTCCCGGGATAAGGATTCCGATAGCCTGATCATGTATGACCGCATGCTCTTCTGGCTTACGCTGGGGCTGGCGGCGATCGGCTTTATCATGGTGACCTCGGCCTCCATGCCGGTCGGGCAGCGCCTGGCTAACGATCCCTTCCTGTTTGCCAAGCGTGACGGGCTGTACATCATTCTGGCTTTCTGCCTGGCGCTGGTGACCTTACGTCTGCCGATGTCGTTCTGGCAGCGGCACAGTACAGCCATGTTGATTGCGTCCATTATCATGCTGCTGATCGTACTGGTTGTCGGGAGCTCCGTTAACGGGGCATCACGCTGGATCGCCTTTGGTCCACTGCGTATTCAGCCTGCGGAATTTACCAAGCTGTCCCTGTTCTGCTACCTGGCGAACTACCTGGTGCGTAAGGTTGATGAAGTTCGTAATAACCTTCGCGGCTTCCTAAAGCCGATGGGCGTGATTCTGGTGTTGGCGATCCTGCTGCTGGCACAGCCTGACCTTGGTACCGTGGTGGTACTGTTTGTCACCACGCTGGCGATGCTGTTCCTGGCGGGTGCAAAGCTGTGGCAGTTCATCGCCATTATCGGGATGGGGATTTCGGCGGTTGTGCTGCTGATCCTCGCTGAGCCTTACCGTATCCGCCGCGTGACCTCGTTCTGGAACCCGTGGGAAGACCCGTTCGGCAGCGGTTATCAGCTGACGCAGTCGCTGATGGCGTTTGGCCGCGGTGAAGTCTGGGGGCAAGGCCTGGGCAACTCGGTGCAAAAACTGGAGTATTTGCCGGAGGCACACACCGACTTCATCTTCTCCATTATTGGGGAAGAACTGGGTTATATCGGTGTGGTATTAGCGCTATTAATGGTATTCTTCGTCGCTTTCCGCGCCATGTCGATTGGCCGAAAAGCGCTGGAGATCGATCACCGCTTCTCAGGTTTCTTAGCCTGTTCAATTGGTATCTGGTTTAGCTTCCAGGCATTGGTTAACGTCGGGGCCGCAGCGGGTATGCTGCCGACTAAGGGCCTGACGTTGCCGCTGATCAGTTATGGTGGTTCGAGTCTGTTGATCATGTCGACGGCCATCATGTTTTTGTTGCGCATAGATTATGAGACGCGTCTGGAGAAAGCCCAGGCGTTTACACGAGGTTCACGATGAATCAACCGAAGCGGTTAATGGTGATGGCAGGCGGTACCGGCGGACACGTGTTCCCGGGGCTGGCGGTTGCGCACCATTTAATGGATCAGGGCTGGCAGGTACGCTGGCTGGGAACCGCAGACCGCATGGAAGCCGATCTGGTACCGAAGCACGGTATTGAGATCGACTTTATTCGTATTTCTGGCCTGCGAGGCAAAGGCCTCAAGGCAATGCTGCTGGCACCGGTGCGTATTTTTAACGCCTGGCGTCAGGCCCGCACCATCATGAAGCAGTTTAAGCCTGATGTGGTGCTGGGAATGGGCGGATACGTGTCCGGTCCTGGTGGGCTGGCGGCGTGGTCCCTGGGCATCCCTGTTGTGCTGCATGAGCAGAACGGTATCGCCGGGCTGACCAACAAGTGGCTGGCGAAAATTGCCACAAAAGTGATGCAGGCATTCCCCGGCGCGTTCCCGAAAGCAGACGTCGTCGGAAACCCGGTGCGCGTCGATGTGCTGGCGCTGCCGCTGCCTGACGCTCGCCTGAATGGTCGTGAAGGTCCGGTACGCGTGCTGGTCGTCGGTGGTTCTCAGGGGGCACGCATCCTGAACCAGACGATGCCGCAGGTGGCCGCAAAGCTGGGCGATGCCGTGACCATCTGGCATCAGAGCGGTAAAGGTGCTCAGCAGACCGTTGAGCAGGCTTACGCCGAAGCGGGGCAGCCGCAGCACAAGGTAACGGAATTTATTGACGATATGGCCGCAGCCTATGCCTGGGCCGATGTCGTGGTCTGTCGTTCTGGCGCATTAACGGTGAGCGAAATCGCTGCCGCAGGTCTGCCAGCGCTGTTTGTGCCGTTCCAGCACAAAGACCGACAGCAGTACTGGAATGCGCTGCCGCTAGAGAAAGCCGGTGCCGCGAAGATTTTTGAGCAGCCACAATTTACCGCCGATGCGGTCGCCACCACTCTGGCGGGCTGGAACAGAGAGGCATTGCTGGAAATGGCACAGCGCGCGCGCGCGGCGGCTATCCCGGATGCAACGGAACGAGTGGCAAAAGAAGTGAGCCTGGCAGCCCAGGCTTAACCCTCGCAGCGCGTGAAGCGCGGCACGAATTTTTAAGTAGTCGATGGCGTTTAGAGAATGAATACACAACAACTGGCAAAACTGCGTTCTATCGTGCCCGAGATGCGTCGCGTCCGGCACATTCACTTTGTTGGCATCGGTGGTGCTGGCATGGGCGGTATTGCCGAAGTGTTAGCTAACGAAGGTTATCAGATCAGCGGGTCTGACCTGGCGCCAAACCCTGTAACGCAGCAGCTGGCGTCGCTTGGGGCGACTATCTATTTCAACCATCGCCCGGAAAACGTGCGCGATGCGAGCGTGGTGGTGGTGTCGAGTGCCATCTCCTCAGACAACCCGGAAATCGTTGCCGCACATGAAGCACGTATTCCGGTGATCCGCCGCGCTGAGATGCTGGCGGAGCTGATGCGTTTTCGTCACGGTATCGCCGTTGCGGGCACGCACGGTAAAACCACAACCACGGCGATGGTATCCAGCATTTATGCAGAAGCGGGTCTGGACCCGACGTTCGTTAACGGTGGTCTGGTGAAAGCGGCAGGCGTCCATGCGCGTCTGGGCCACAGCCGTTACCTGATTGCGGAAGCGGATGAGAGCGATGCGTCGTTCCTGCATCTGCAGCCAATGGTGGCGATTGTCACCAATATCGAAGCTGACCATATGGATACTTACCAGGGCGACTTCGAAAACTTAAAGCAGACGTTTATTAACTTCCTGCACAACCTGCCGTTCTATGGCCGTGCGGTAATGTGCGTTGACGACCCGGTGATCCGCGAGCTGCTCCCGCGCGTCGGGCGTCAAATCACCACTTATGGCTTCAGCGAAGATGCTGATGTTCGTGTTGAAGAGTACAAACAGATTGGTGCGCAGGGGCATTTCACCCTTGCACGTCAGGACAAAGAGTTGCTGCACGTGACGTTGAATGCGCCAGGTCGCCATAACGCCCTGAATGCGGCGGCGGCGGTTGCGGTAGCGACGGAAGAAGGCATTGATGATGATGCGATCCTGCGCGCGCTGGAAAGCTTCCAGGGTACAGGCCGTCGCTTCGACTTCCTTGGTGAATTTCCGCTGGACGCAGTGAACGGTAAATCGGGTACCGCGATGCTGGTAGACGATTACGGTCACCACCCAACGGAAGTGGACGCCACGATCAAAGCGGCTCGTGCGGGTTGGCCGGACAAAAATCTGGTGATGATTTTCCAGCCCCACCGCTACACCCGTACCCGCGATCTGTACGACGATTTCGCCAACGTGCTGTCGCAGGTCGATACGCTGCTGATGCTGGATGTTTATTCTGCGGGTGAAACAGCGATTCCGGGCGCGGACAGCCGTTCGTTATGTCGAACCATTCGCGCACGCGGTAAAGTGGACCCTATTCTGGTTTCGGACCCGGCGCAGGCAGCAGAAATTCTCGCGCCGGTGCTGACGGGTAACGATTTGATTCTGATTCAGGGTGCGGGAAATATCGGCAAAATCGCCCGTACCTTAGCCGAAATCAAACTGAAGCCGCAAACTCCGGAGGACGAGCATCATGGCTGATAAGATTGCTGTCCTGTTTGGCGGCACCTCCGCTGAGCGCGAAGTGTCCCTGAATTCAGGCGCTGCCGTTCTGGCGGGCCTGCGTGAAGGTGGCGTTGATGCGCATCCGGTCGATCCGAAAGAGATTGATGTGACCCAGCTGAAAGCGATGGGCTTCGATAAAGTTTTCATTGCACTGCACGGCCGTGGCGGTGAAGACGGTACATTGCAAGGGCTGCTGGAGTTAATCGGCCTGCCGTACACCGGCAGCGGTGTGATGGCGTCTGCCATCTCCATGGATAAACTGCGCAGCAAACTGCTGTGGCAGGGCGCGGGGCTCCCCGTTGCGCCATGGGTTGCTCTGACGCGTACTGAATTTGAATTGGGCCTGTCGGACAGCGTTAATACACGCATTGCCGCGCTGGGCTTACCGGTTATTGTTAAGCCGAGCCGTGAAGGGTCGAGCGTGGGGATGTCTAAAGTCGATAAAGCTGAGGATTTATCTGCCGCGTTAACATTGGCATTTCAACATGATGAAGAAGTTCTGATTGAAAAATGGCTCAGCGGGCCGGAATTTACTGTCGCGATGCTTGGCGAAGAAATTTTACCGTCAATTCGTATCCAACCTGCCGGAGTCTTCTATGATTATGAGGCGAAGTATCTCTCTGATGAGACGCAATATTTCTGTCCAAGTGGTCTTGAAGCAGAACGTGAAGCCGATTTACAGTCTCTGGTGCTCAAAGCCTGGAATGTTTTAGGCTGCCGCGGCTGGGGACGCATTGATGTCATGCTCGACGGTGACGGGCAATTTTACCTGCTGGAAGCCAACACCTCTCCAGGTATGACGAGCCATAGCCTTGTGCCGATGGCAGCGCGTCAGGCGGGGATGAGCTTCTCGCAGTTAGTCGTACGTATTCTGGACCAGGCGGGCTGATATGTCTCAGGCTGCATTGAACACGCGCAACCGCGATGAAGAGGAAGAATATACGTCTTCACGCCGGAGTAATGGAACGCGTCTTGCAGGAATTATCTTCCTGCTCGGGGTGCTGTGCACCGTGTTTATCAGCGGCTGGATGGTGCTGGGCTGGATGGAAGATGCGCAGCGTTTACCGCTCTCTAAGCTGGTGGTGACCGGCGAGCGTCACTACACGCGTAACGATGATATTCGCCAGTCTATTCTGGCCCTGGGCTCACCTGGCACCTTTATGACCCAGGACGTCAATATTATCCAGAGCCAGATTGAACGTCTGCCGTGGATAAAACAGGCGAGTGTAAGAAAGCAATGGCCTGATGAATTGAAGATTCATCTGGTTGAATATGTGCCCATTGCGCGTTGGAATGATCAGCACATGGTAGACGTAGACGGAAATTCCTTCAGCGTCCCAGGCGATCGCGTCAACAAGCAAAATTTACCGATGTTGTATGGCCCTGAAGGCAGCGAAAACGAAGTGTTACAAGGTTTCCGCGAGATGGGGCAGGTGCTGGCTAAGGATCGCTTTACGTTAAAAGATGCCGCAATGACGGCGCGCCGCTCCTGGCAACTGACGTTAACGAACGGGATCAAGCTCAACCTTGGCCGCGGCGACACAATGAAACGTCTGGCGCGATTTGTAGAACTTTACCCGGTTTTACAGCAGCAGGCGCAGACGGACGGCAAACGGATAAGCTACGTTGATTTGCGCTATGACTCAGGCGCAGCAGTCGGTTGGGAGCCGGCTCCGGTCGAGGAACCTAATCAGCAACAGAATCAGGCACAGGTACAGGCAGAACAACAATGATCAAGGCGACGGACAGAAAACTGGTAGTTGGACTGGAGATTGGCACCGCGAAGGTTGCCGCTTTAGTAGGGGAAGTTCTGCCCGACGGTATGGTCAATATCATTGGCGTGGGGAGTTGCCCATCCCGTGGTATGGATAAAGGTGGGGTAAACGACCTTGAGTCGGTGGTGAAATGCGTTCAGCGCGCCATCGATCAGGCTGAATTAATGGCAGATTGCCAGATTTCTTCTGTCTATCTGGCCCTTTCTGGCAAGCACATCAGCTGCCAGAACGAAATCGGTATGGTGCCGATTTCAGAAGAAGAAGTGACGCAGGAAGATGTAGAGAATGTTGTGCATACGGCGAAGTCCGTGCGCGTCCGCGATGAGCATCGCGTACTGCACGTGATCCCGCAGGAATATGCGATCGACTACCAGGAAGGGATTAAGAACCCGGTGGGTCTTTCCGGCGTACGTATGCAGGCAAAAGTGCACCTGATCACATGTCACAACGATATGGCGAAGAACATCGTTAAAGCCGTTGAACGTTGTGGACTGAAAGTTGACCAACTTATTTTCGCCGGTCTGGCCGCGAGTTATTCCGTGCTGACCGAAGATGAACGTGAACTGGGCGTCTGTGTGGTCGATATTGGTGGTGGTACAATGGACATGGCTGTCTATACCGGCGGCGCGTTGCGCCACACCAAAGTGATCCCTTACGCAGGGAACGTTGTGACCAGCGATATTGCCTACGCTTTTGGTACGCCACCGAGCGATGCAGAGGCCATTAAAGTCCGCCACGGTTGCGCACTGGGTTCTATCGTGGGCAAAGATGAGAGCGTTGAAGTGCCGAGCGTAGGTGGTCGTCCACCGCGCAGCCTGCAGCGCCAGACGCTGGCAGAGGTAATTGAGCCGCGCTATACCGAGCTGCTCAACCTGGTCAACGAAGAGATTTTGCAGTTACAGGAACAGCTTCGTCAGCAGGGTGTTAAGCATCATCTTGCGGCGGGGATTGTATTAACCGGCGGGGCAGCGCAAATTGAAGGTCTTGCGGCCTGCGCTCAGCGCGTGTTCCATACGCAGGTGCGTATTGGTGCGCCGCTGAATATCACCGGTTTAACGGATTACGCTCAGGAGCCGTATTATTCAACGGCTGTGGGCCTGCTGCACTACGGGAAAGAATCCCATTTGAGTGGTGAAGCAGAAGTGGAAAAACGCGTCTCGGTGGGGTCGTGGGTCAAACGACTTAACACCTGGTTGCGAAAAGAGTTTTAATTTTTTTAAGAGACCGGAGAGAATTAGCGGTCTCGGGCGACAGGCACAACGGAGAGAGAAATTATGTTTGAACCTATGGAACTGACCAACGACGCGGTGATTAAAGTCATCGGCGTCGGTGGCGGCGGCGGTAACGCCGTAGAGCATATGGTGCGTGAACGCATTGAAGGTGTTGAATTCTTTGCAGTTAACACCGATGCGCAGGCACTGCGTAAGACGGCAGTTGGCCAGACTATCCAGATCGGCGGTGGCATCACCAAAGGGCTGGGCGCTGGGGCTAACCCGGAAGTCGGTCGCAACGCGGCTGAAGAAGATCGTGAAGCCCTGCGTGCTGCACTGGAAGGTGCGGATATGGTCTTCATCGCAGCGGGCATGGGCGGCGGTACCGGTACTGGTGCAGCACCTGTAGTGGCTGAAGTGGCAAAAGATTTAGGTATCCTGACCGTTGCTGTCGTGACCAAGCCTTTCAACTTCGAAGGCAAGAAGCGTATGGCTTTCGCGGAGCAGGGTATCACCGAGCTGTCCAAACATGTGGACTCTCTGATTACCATCCCGAACGACAAACTGCTGAAAGTTCTGGGTCGCGGTATTTCCCTGCTGGACGCCTTTGGCGCAGCAAACGACGTGCTGAAAGGTGCGGTTCAGGGTATCGCTGAACTGATTACCCGCCCTGGTCTGATGAACGTTGACTTTGCAGACGTTCGTACCGTGATGTCCGAAATGGGCTACGCGATGATGGGCTCTGGCGTGGCGAGCGGTGAAGACCGTGCAGAAGAAGCGGCTGAAATGGCTATCTCTTCTCCACTGCTGGAAGATATCGATCTGTCTGGTGCGCGCGGCGTGCTGGTCAACATTACCGCTGGCTTTGACCTGCGTCTGGATGAGTTCGAAACCGTGGGTAACACCATCCGTGCGTTCGCCTCTGACAACGCTACCGTGGTAATCGGTACCTCCCTTGACCCGGAAATGAACGACGAACTGCGCGTCACTGTTGTTGCCACCGGTATCGGTATGGACAAGCGTCCTGAGATCACGCTGGTCACCAACAAACAGACTCAGCAGCCGGTGATGGATCGTTACCAGCAGCACGGTATGTCTCCACTGACTCAGGAGCAGAAACCGGCCGCGAAAGTGGTAAACGACCCGACTCCACAAACGGCAAAAGAGCCAGATTATCTGGATATCCCGGCGTTCCTGCGTAAGCAAGCTGACTAGGAATTGGCTGGAATTTGGGGATTTTCGCTCTTTGTGCTAAACTGGCCCACCGTTAGTGATATACACTCTCGGTTGGATAGTTAATTTGGCGAGATTATACGATGATCAAACAAAGGACACTTAAACGTATCGTTCAGGCGACTGGTGTCGGTTTACATACCGGCAAGAAGGTCACCCTGACGCTGCGCCCTGCGCCGGCCAATACCGGGGTCATCTATCGTCGCACCGACTTGAATCCACCGGTAGATTTTCCGGCCGATGCCAAATCTGTGCGTGATACAATGCTCTGTACTTGCCTGGTGAACGAGCATGACGTGCGGATTTCTACCGTAGAGCACCTGAACGCCGCCCTGGCGGGTCTGGGTATCGACAACATTATTGTTGAAGTCGATGCACCAGAAATCCCGATCATGGATGGTAGTGCTGCACCGTTCGTCTATCTGTTGCTGGATGCCGGCATCGAAGAACTGAACTGCGCGAAGAAATTTGTTCGCATCAAAGAGACCGTTCGTGTCGAAGATGGCGACAAGTGGGCTGAATTCAAACCGTACAATGGTTTCTCGTTGGACTTTACCATCGACTTTAACCACCCGGCGATTGACTCCAGCACTCAGCGCTATGCGATGAACTTCTCTGCTGATGCGTTTATGCGTCAGATCAGCCGTGCTCGTACGTTTGGCTTTATGCGTGATATCGAATATCTGCAGTCCCGCGGCCTGTGCCTGGGCGGTAGCTTCGATTGTGCCATCGTTGTTGACGATTATCGCGTACTGAACGAAGACGGCCTGCGTTTTGAAGATGAATTCGTTCGTCACAAAATGCTGGATGCGATCGGCGACCTGTTTATGTGTGGTCACAACATCATTGGTGCATTTACCGCGTTTAAATCCGGTCATGCGCTGAACAACAAATTGTTGCAGGCCGTCCTGGCAAAACAGGAAGCCTGGGAATATGTGACCTTTGAAGACGAAGCTGAACTGCCGCTGGCCTTCAAAGCACCAAACATGGTTCTGGCGTAACGGTCTATACCGTTCGTAAAAAATCGACTGGTTAACCTGGTACTCTCTCCGACCAGGAAGGCCAGTCGTTTTTATTTTTACACTTCTTTGTTTTCCCCGGTTTATCCTCACGCCCGTCTGGCGTAGAAAATCTGTGCGTTAGCTGCATTCTTGACCGTTTTTCCCTGCTGCATTACGTCATTCCTGCTGCTGCGCATTGGCTTTAGTGGTAATATCTGGGCGCTAAAAAGAATAACTGAACTCAGCCTCTGCAAGGCTGGCTTATTGGGTGGAGCAGGTGAGCGGAATACTGACGCGCTGGCGACAATTTGGCAGACGTTACTTCTGGCCGCATCTCTTATTGGGGATGGTCGCGGCGAGCCTCGGCTTGCCTGCGCTCAGCAACAGTGCTGAAGCGGCAACACCAACAAAAACCTCCACCACCAAGCACGATCTCACCACGCGGGTTAATTTTACCAACCTCGCACTGCTTGAAGCGAATCGCCGCCCAAACTTCTCGGTTGATTACTGGCATCAGCACGCCATCCGCACGGTTATCCGCCATCTGTCCTTCGCGATGGCACCGCAGACCATGCCTGTTGCTGAAGAGACGCTGCCGGTTCAGGCTCAGCATCTTGCTCTGCTGGACACGCTCAACGCGCTGCTCACGCAGGACAGCCAGCCGCCGGTCATGGTTCGTCAGACGGCGCAATTCGCATTCATTCCGCCAGCCACATTTTCTGTCTCGACATGGATAAGCCAGGTTCATGGCATCCGTGCCGGACCGCAACGCCTCAGCTAAATTAACCTTATTTCAATACTTTAATTTATCTGCCCATCTGGGGCGTTTGAGAATTTATTATGTTAATCAAATTATTAACCAAAGTTTTTGGTAGTCGTAACGATCGTACCCTGCGCCGTATGCGTAAAGCTGTTGCCCTCATCAACGGTATGGAACCGGCGATGGAAAAGCTGTCAGATGACGAGCTGAAGGCGAAAACGGCGGAGTTCCGCGCGCGTCTGGAAAAAGGCGAAACCCTGGAAAGCCTGATCCCGGAAGCGTTCGCTGTCGTGCGTGAAGCGAGTAAACGTGTTTTCGGTATGCGTCACTTCGACGTGCAGCTGCTGGGTGGTATGGTGCTCAACGAGCGCTGCATCGCGGAAATGCGTACCGGTGAAGGTAAAACCCTGACCGCGACGCTGCCCGCTTACCTGAACGCACTGACCGGTAAAGGCGTTCACGTCGTTACCGTCAACGATTATCTGGCACAGCGTGACGCCGAAAACAACCGTCCGCTGTTTGAATTCTTAGGCTTGACCGTGGGCATCAACATGTCCGGTCTGCCTGCACCAGCCAAGCGTGAAGCGTATAACGCAGACATCACCTACGGCACCAACAACGAATACGGCTTCGACTACCTGCGCGACAACATGGCGTTCAGCCCTGAAGAGCGCGTACAGCGCAAGCTGCACTATGCGCTGGTGGATGAGGTGGATTCCATCCTGATCGATGAAGCGCGTACCCCGCTGATCATCTCCGGTCCGGCCGAAGACAGCTCTGAAATGTACCGTAAAGTCGACAAAATCATTCCGCACCTGCTGCGTCAGGAGAAAGAAGACTCCGATACCTTCCAGGGTGAAGGTCACTTCTCTGTTGATGAAAAAGCGCGCCAGGTTAACCTGACCGAACGTGGTCTGGTTAAGATTGAAGAACTGCTGGTGGCTCAGGGCATTATGGAAGAGGGTGAGTCTCTTTACTCTCCAACTAACATCATGTTGATGCACCACGTGACGGCCGCACTGCGCGCGCACGCGCTGTTCACTCGCGATGTTGATTACATCGTTAAAGACGGTGAAGTGATCATCGTTGATGAACATACCGGCCGTACTATGCAAGGGCGTCGCTGGTCTGACGGTCTGCACCAGGCGGTTGAAGCGAAAGAAGGCGTTGATATTCAAAACGAAAACCAGACGCTGGCGTCTATTACCTTCCAGAACTACTTCCGTCTGTACGAGAAGCTGGCAGGGATGACCGGTACTGCAGATACCGAAGCGTTTGAATTCAGCTCTATCTACAAGCTTGATACCGTGGTTGTTCCTACCAACCGTCCGATGATCCGTAAGGATATGCCGGATCTGGTGTACATGACTGAAGCGGAAAAAATTCAGGCGATCATTGAAGATATTCGCGATCGTACCGCGGCAGGCCAGCCGGTGCTGGTGGGGACCATCTCCATTGAGAAATCCGAAGTGGTTTCCAACGAGCTGACCAAAGCGGGCATTAAGCACAACGTTCTTAACGCCAAATTCCACGCCAAAGAAGCAGATATCGTTGCGCAGGCGGGTTATCCGGCGGCCGTGACCATCGCGACCAACATGGCGGGTCGTGGTACCGATATTATGCTGGGCGGTAGCTGGCAGGCCGAAGTGGCGGAGCTGGAAAACCCAACACCAGAACAAATTGCGCAGATCAAAGCCGACTGGCAGGTGCGTCACGATGCCGTGCTGGCATCGGGTGGTCTGCACATCATTGGTACCGAGCGTCACGAATCTCGTCGTATCGATAACCAGCTGCGTGGCCGTGCGGGCCGTCAGGGTGATGCCGGTTCTTCTCGCTTCTACCTGTCTATGGAAGATGCGCTGATGCGTATTTTTGCCTCCGACCGCGTGTCCGGCATGATGCGTAAACTGGGTATGAAGCCTGGCGAAGCGATTGAGCACCCATGGGTCACCAAAGCGATTGCTAACGCGCAGCGTAAAGTGGAAAGCCGCAACTTCGATATTCGTAAGCAGCTGCTGGAATATGATGATGTTGCCAACGATCAGCGTCGTGCGATCTATACCCAGCGTAACGAACTGCTGGACGTGTCCGACGTGAGCGAAACCATCAACAGTATCCGTGAAGACGTGTTCAAAGCGACTATCGATGCGCATATTCCTCCTCAGTCTCTGGAGGAAATGTGGGATATCGAAGGTCTGCAGGAACGTCTGAAAAATGATTTCGACCTTGAACTGCCAATCAAAGAGTGGCTGGACAAAGAGCCTGAGCTGCACGAAGAGACGCTGCGTGAACGTATCTTCGAAACTGCGCTGGACGTGTACAAGCGTAAGGAAGAAGTCGTTGGAGAAGAGATGATGCGTCACTTCGAAAAAGGCGTGATGCTGCAGACGCTCGACTCCCTGTGGAAAGAGCACCTGGCGGCGATGGACTACCTGCGCCAGGGTATCCACCTGCGCGGCTATGCGCAGAAAGATCCGAAGCAGGAGTACAAGCGTGAATCCTTCTCCATGTTTGCCGCTATGCTGGAATCGCTGAAGTATGAAGTCATCAGCACCCTGAGCAAAGTTCAGGTGCGTATGCCGGAAGAAGTAGAAGCGATGGAGCAGCAGCGTCGTGAAGAAGCTGAGCGTCTGGCACAGATGCAACAGCTGAGTCACCAGACTGACGAAAGCGAAGCCGCAGCGGCGATCGCAGCGCAGACTGGCGATCGTAAAGTGGGTCGTAACGATCCGTGCCCATGTGGTTCCGGTAAAAAGTACAAGGCGTGCCACGGCCGTCTGAGCTAAGACGTTAACAACTCGAAAAGGCGCAGATTACTGCGCCTTTTTTATGGAAGTCACAATATGAAAACACTGCAAATTGCCGTCGGGATTATTCGCAACCCGCAAAACCAAATTTTCATCACCCAGCGCGCTGCCGACGCCCATATGGCGAACAGGTGGGAGTTTCCTGGCGGGAAAATCGAGTCGGGTGAAACGCCGGAACAGGCGCTGGTTCGGGAGCTTCAGGAAGAGGTGGGGATCACCCCGTTTGGCGCAACGCTGTTTGATAAGCTCGAATACCAGTTCCCGGACAGGCACATCACGCTGTGGTTCTGGCTGGTGGAAAGCTGGGAAGGCGAGCCCTGGGGGAAAGAGGGACAGCCGGGTAACTGGGTTGAGCTAAAGGCAAGTGATGCCGACAAATTTCCTCCGGCAAATGCGCCCGTCATATCCCGCCTGACGGGCAACCTGTAGGCCTGCTAAGCGAAGCGCCAGCAGGCATTAAAGGCTATCGCTGCTCTTCGCTCCAGTCATCACTGTCAGAGAGATCGCCTTCGCTTGGAATGCGTTTCTCTTCCGCGGCCCATTCGCCCAGGTCAATGAGCTGGCAGCGCTTGCAGCAGAATGGGCGAAATGGGCTCACTTCGCCCCAGACAACGGTTTTGCCACAGGTGGGGCATTTTACGGTGGTTACGTCAGACATCGGCACTCCTTAACAACAGGCCAGTTCAAAATCGAGGCGTTCCGGCACGGTGCCATTTTCACTGTCCAGCGGCATAAAGCGAATCGCAAAACGACTCTTATGCCCCGAAATTTGCGGGTAAAGCTGCTCACCCAGCGATAAATTCAGGCGTAACAGATCGGCATCATCCCCGTTATCCTGGTAGAAACCGTTCAGGCTGGTTTGCTTGCGGAACGGGGCTGAGTTACGGATAAGATCGAGGATCAGCGAGAGCGTTTGATTCATTGGCTCCAGGCTTGCCAGCCAGCTGTTCACCTGCGCGTCACGCTGTGCCTGCGGCATATGAAGCCACATGTGCAGGGTCGGCAGGTCGAAGCTGCAGCAACCGCCAGGGATGCTGAGACGCTGGCGCACCAGAGCGATCAGGCGATCTTCACGCAAAAACTGCCCGACGCGCGGCGCGGCCATCAAAATGGCACTGCTGCTTTTCAACTGCTGGCGGAGCGCGTCGATACGGCTCTGGTCTACGCCTGGCACTTCTGTCCATGCCTGTAATTTACGCTGCTGGCGCTCCAGCTCTTTGAGCAATTCTGTGCGGACATCGCCGCGTTCAATCACATCCAGCAGATCGCCAACGTTGCGGAAGAAATGCAGGGCGGTGGCATGATCGTTAACAGGCAGATGATGCGAAAGCTGTTGAATGAGAAATTCGATGCGCAGCCAGGTACGCATTTTTTCGTTAAGCGGGTGCTCAAAAAGGATGTGGGTCGACATTATGGTTTTTCCTGTGCAACGGCCTGCGCGGCGAACGTCAGATACTGCGCGTGCAGACGGGCAACATCCGATGCAATGGCATCTGGTGCGCCGTTATTATCAATAACATCATCCGCAACGGCAAGGCGCTGAGCGCGCGTGGCCTGTGCGGCAAGAATGTGTTCAGCATGTTCACGTGAGACCCGATCCCGCGCCACGGTTCGTAGGATTTGCGTTTCGGGGGAGACATCTATCACCAATACCCGATCGGCTTTATGTTGCAGCTGATTTTCTACCAACAGTGGAACGACCCAGAGCACATAAGGCGAACGTGCTGCGGCAATCTGACGCTGGGTTTCCTGGTGGATAATGGGATGCAGCAGGGCATTAAGCCAGGCTTTTTCTGCAGAATCAGAAAAAATGCATTCACGAAGCTGGCGGCGATTGAGCGTGCCATCCGCATTGAGGATGACGGGACCAAAGTGTGCCTCGATGGCCTTGAGTGCGGGTGTATTTGGCTCTACCACCTGACGGGCAATGATATCGGCATCAATAATCGTGATACCCAGACGAGAAAACGCGTCCGCAACGGTACTTTTTCCACTACCGATGCCGCCGGTTAATGCGACGATATACCCCATTAAATCGAATCCTGGGAATTATTCATTATTAAAATCAATTGGTTGAAATTCAAACTTTCTACCGCGAGTGTTTAGCTCTCGTTACCTGCTTTTTATCAGGTAAATTTATAGGATTGTAGCGTAAAAAAAGAGAATTTCGCAGTCTTGCGGAGCAGGTATTAGTGCGTATGATAACGTCACTGGAGTTGTGCTTTTAACATATTTGCCTCTAACCCCAGGAATCCGCACATGCGTATTGAAGAAGATCTGAAGTTAGGTTTTAAAGACGTTCTTATCCGCCCTAAACGCTCTACACTGAAAAGTCGCTCAGACGTTGAACTCGAACGTCAATTCACCTTTAAACATTCCGGTCAGACCTGGTCTGGCGTGCCGATTATCGCTGCCAATATGGATACCGTCGGTACTTTTGAGATGGCAACGGCCCTGGCACAGTTCGATATTCTTACCGCGGTTCACAAACACTACAGTACCGAAGAGTGGAATGCGTTTGTCGCCTCTGCATCCGCGGATGTGGTGAAGCATGTGATGGTCTCTACCGGCACCTCAGACGCGGATTTCGAAAAAACCAAACAGATCCTGAACGCTAACCCGGCGCTTAACTTTGTTTGCATTGATGTAGCGAATGGTTATTCCGAACACTTTGTCCAGTTTGTCAGCAAAGCGCGTGAAGCCTGGCCGACTAAGACCATCATTGCGGGCAACGTGGTGACCGGTGAAATGTGTGAAGAACTGATCCTCTCCGGTGCAGATATTGTAAAAGTAGGCATTGGTCCGGGTTCCGTATGTACTACGCGCGTGAAAACCGGTGTCGGTTATCCGCAGCTGTCTGCCGTGATTGAATGCGCTGACGCCGCGCACGGCCTGGGCGGTCAGATCATCAGCGATGGTGGTTGCACCATGCCGGGTGATGTTGCGAAAGCCTTTGGCGGCGGTGCGGACTTCGTGATGCTCGGCGGTATGCTGGCAGGCCACGAAGAGAGTGGTGGTACCGTCGTTGAAGAAGATGGCGAGAAATTCATGCTGTTCTACGGTATGAGCTCTGAATCCGCGATGACCCGTCACGTCGGTGGCGTGGCAAAATACCGTGCGGCGGAAGGCAAAACCGTGAAGCTGCCATTGCGCGGCCCGGTTGAATATACCGCGCGCGATATCCTCGGCGGCCTGCGCTCGGCCTGCACCTACGTGGGAGCATCCCGCCTGAAAGAGCTGACGAAACGCACAACGTTTATTCGCGTTCAGGAACAGGAAAACCGCGTTTTCAATAGCCTGTAATACCGCTGGCTGGCGCATGTCCGTGCGCCAGCACTATTCTGTACTATCCCGCACTCATGGCATCCCCCAGATGGAATATCGGCAGATACATTGCGACCACCAGCGTGCCGATAATCAACCCTGTCACAATCAACAACAGCGGCTCCAGAAGCGCAGCCAGATTGTCTGCTTGTTGAAATGTCTGTTCCGTATGGTGGCGGGCAAGGTTCGCCAGCATCACATCAAGCGCACCCGCGATTTCACCGGTTCGAATCAGCTGTATGCACAGCGGTGTAAAGACAGATGCCTGCTGAAAGGCTGACCACACGGGCATTCCTTGCTCGATATGTTCGCGTACCTCCCGCATTTTGGTTTGCCAGTACCCGCTTTCAACCGTCTCTTCCACACTTTCCAGCCCCTGCAAAAAGGCGATCCCGGCTTGCTGGGTTAATGACAGTACGGTAAATATCTGCCCCAATTTTTGCCCGCGCGCCAGTACGCCCATCACGGGCAGATGCAGCAGCATGCGCTGCCAGCGCGGATGCCGTCGTAGTTTACAGGCGGCAACAACCAAAATAAGAAGCAGGGCAAAAAGCGTGACAATGTGCCCCTGAATAGCGGCGGCTAGCCCCATGACAACCTGCGTGAGCCAGGGCAGGGGAGTATTAAACGTGTTATAGATCGCGGCGAACTCGGGCAGCACCAGCGTCACCATCGCCAGCACTACCAGTGCTGCAAGGGTCAGAATGATCGTGGGATAGCGCAGCGCCTTTTTGACTTTTGCTCCGAGCTGCTCCTGGGCTTTTTGTTGCTGTGCGAGCTGGCGACAGCACTCCTCCAGCTTCCCCGTCAGCTCGCCTGTCTTTACCATGGAGACATAAAGCGGGCTAAACACCTCCGGCCATTTATTCATTGACGAAGAAAAGGAACAGCCTCCACAGAGATCGTCAGCAAGGCTGTGAAGCAGAGCCTGCCAATGCTTTAATGGATGCTGTTCCGCCAGCATTTGCAGGCTGTGAGACAACGTCAGGCCAGCCTGCAGCAGCGTCGCGAGCTGGCGAAAGATATCGTAGCAGTGATGACGCTGCCATCGAGGACGCTGCAATGACCGATTGAGCGCCAGCGGATGAAGATGCCGTTGTTCTAAGCTGCTGCAAGCGGATTCTCGACTGATAGCCCACAGCGTGCCCGTGCGGATTTCACCCTCCGCAGTAAGCGCCCGCCATCGCCAGAGTTGATTAACAGCCATCGGGCATTCCCATGACGCGGACTACCTCTTCGATCGTGGTGAGCCCTTCTTCTACAGCCATACAGCCATGCTCAAACAGCGATGTCATTCCCGCCTGACGGGCGCTGCCCTCTATCACTTCTATGGTTGCTCCGCCGGCAATTGCCTGCCGAAGCGTACTGTCGATGGACAGCACTTCAAAAATCGCCACACGGCCATAAAAACCGTGATAACAGCGATCGCAGCCTGTAGGTTGCCAGCGCGGAAGCGGCCTGGGCCAAAGGGCGCGAGGTAATTCTTCACGGCTGCTGGCTTCATGGCGACAGTGGGGACACAGGCGGCGAACCAGCCGCTGGGCAATCACCAGCGAAAGCGCTGAGGAGATCATCCACCGGGCGACTCCCATTTGTTGAAGACGAATAAGCGTCTCCGCTGTTGAATTGGTATGGAGCGTAGACAGCACCAGATGCCCGGTTTGCGCGGCCTTGATGGCGATCTCTGCGGTGTCGCCGTCACGGATTTCGCCCACCATGATGATGTCGGGATCCTGACGAAGCAGCGCCCGCAGCACACTCTGGAAGGTTAATCCTGCTCGGGGATTAATCTGCGTTTGGTTCAACCCGGCAAGCGGTATCTCAATCGGATCTTCCACGCTGCAGATGTTGACGTCCTGAGTGTTACGCGCCTGCAGCGCGCTGTAAAGCGATACGGTTTTCCCGCTGCCGGTGGGGCCCGTCACCAGGATCAAGCCTTGCGGGCGATGAAGGGCCTCGTTAAAGCAGGCTAGCTGTTCGGCATTCATTCCCAGCTTAGCGGGTTCCAGCGCCTGTTGAACCTGATGCAGCAGTCGCAGCACAATTTTCTCACCACCGCTACAGGGGAGCGTAGAGATACGGAAGGAGACCGGCTCGTTGGCTACCTCAACCGTAAACTGACCATCCTGAGGCAAACGGCGCTCCGCAATATCCAGATTGCCCAACACCTTTAAGCGCGCGATGAGCATGATCGCCAGCGCCGCAGAAAGCGGCGGCTGCGGGCAAAGCACGCCGTCGATGCGTAAACGGATCTGGCAGGCGTGCTCCATCGGTTCAATATGAATGTCGGATGCGCGCTGGCTTATCGCCTGCTGCAGCGTGTGGTTGAGGATATCTACCGCGGAGTGCGGTGCTGATACGACGGGGAGATGAGATTGAGATGCCATCTGCCGGTGCTTTTCCATGCGTTCAACGCTCCAGCATTCGATATCAATCCGTTTTTGCGTCGCGAAACGCAATGCTTCCATCAGTTCCTTGCCGGGATTTCCCGCTACGGCAATGCTGATCGTGTCGGTATCGTTGGTCAGTAGCACGGCGTGATGACGCAGGCAGAGTGCGACGAGTTGCTCGGTATTCATCATCCGCTCCCGTTAGTGAGTGTCGAAGCGGAAAACGTCTTCACAGGCCTGCTTGAGCGCGCTGTCAGAGTCGATCTTGCAGTCACGCGTCCAGCCCGTCATACCATTGCCGTCGCTCCAGAGCGGCGTCATGAGAACCTCCAGCCCGTTCAGGCTCTCCTGCCCCGTTAACGACACGACGCCTTTAGCCACGCTCATCGCTGAAACATAACGTGTCGTCGTCGGAGAGGGGATGCCGTTCGTCCCCGCATCACAACGCTCCACGCCACCGTGGTCCAGCGCGCAAAGCTCAATAGCAGTGCGATAAGGGACAAACGTTTGCAGCATATCGGTGAGTGCGGCTTTTCGCAGGTAGTTCTGGTACGCGGGTATGCCGATGGCGCTCAGGATGGCAATTATGCCAATCACCACCATTAGCTCAATGAGCGTGAATCCTTTTTGTCTGTTCATGTCTGCTCCTTAGGTTAAGTGCCGCTACTCTGGCAGTGAGAGGGAGCAGAAACGAGGGGCAAAAAAGGAAACGTGAAGGGGCTTTCAGGGATTTAACGTAGCGTTTCAGGGAAGGGCAAAAGTTTTGCGATGAAGTCTGTGATTCCCCCTTCGCGTGAAGGGGGAGAACGGGATTACTTAAAGCGCATGGAGAGATCGAGAGCCCGCACATGCTTGGTGAGGGCACCTACGGAGATAAAATCAACGCCGGTTTCCGCGAATTCACGGAGGGTATCAAACGTCACGTTGCCGGATACCTCAAGCTGCGCCTGTCCGTTCGTTAGTTTTACCGCCTCACGCATCTGCTCGGTTTCAAAGTTATCCAGCATGATGATGTCAGCCCCGGCCTTAATCGCCTGCTCAAGCTCTTCCAGATTTTCCACTTCCACTTCAACCGGCACGTCCGGGTGGAGCCAGAAGGCTTTTTCCACCGCCTGGCGCACGGAGCCAGAGGCAATAATGTGGTTCTCTTTAATCAGGAAGGCATCTGACAACCCCAGACGATGGTTTGCGCCGCCGCCGCACAGCACCGCGTATTTCAGCGCGGTACGCAGGCCCGGCAGGGTTTTGCGGGTATCCAGCAGCTGCGTGCGGGTACCGGCCAGCAGGTCAACGTAGCGACGTACTTCGCTTGCTACCCCGGACAAGGTCTGGACGAAGTTTAGCGCGGTGCGTTCGCCGGTGAGCAGCACGCGGGACGGGCCATCGAGCTCAAATAGCGGCTGGTTCGCCGTGACGGTGTCGCCGTCCTCCACGTGCCAGGTTACCTGCACATCATCGCCTGCCAGCTGGGTAAAGACCTCTTCAACCCACCGCTTGCCGCAAAAAACACCGTCTTCACGCGTGATGATGACCGCGTGGGAGCGTGTCTCTTTTGGCAACAACTGTGCGGTAATATCGTTGTCGGCGCTGACGTCACCGCCCAGGTCTTCTTTCAACGCATGGGCCACGCTTGCCGGGATATCCATGTTAATACGTTCCAGAAGGGCTTCACGTCGGTGGTCGGGGTTGTAGCGGCGAGGCGGCATGATAAAACTCCAAATTGGTAACGAATCATAATATTGAAACATGCTACTCTGAACCGAGTCATTGCACCATACAGAAGGAGTTCCAGCATGTTGTTAGAAGACGGATGGCTGGTGGATGCGCGGCACGTGCCCTCGCCGCACCACGATTGCCGCCCGGAGGATGAAAAGCCCACACTGCTGGTGGTTCATAATATTAGTCTCCCGCCGGGTGAGTTTGGCGGTCCGTGGATCGATGCGTTATTCACGGGAACGATTGATCCCGATGCTCATCCCTTTTTTGCTGAAATTGCTCATCTGCGCGTATCGGCACATTGTCTGATCCGTCGCGACGGAGAAGTGGTTCAATATGTTCCTTTTGATAAGCGCGCCTGGCATGCCGGAGTGTCGATGTATCACGGGCGCGAACGGTGCAATGATTTCTCCATTGGGATCGAACTGGAAGGCACGGATACCACGCCCTACACCGATTCACAGTATCAACAGTTAGCGGCCGTGACCCGAACGCTTATCGGGCTCTATCCGGCAATCGCTGAAAATATTACCGGACACAGTGATATCGCCCCGGTGAGAAAAACCGATCCCGGTCCGGCTTTTGACTGGTCCCGGTTTCGCACCATGCTCGCCGCGTCGTCAGAATAAGGAGATACCATGACGTTATTTACCATGCTGCTGGTAATGATTGCTGAACGCCTGTTTAAACTTGGCGAGCACTGGCATCTGGATCACCGGCTGGAGGTGATTTTCCGCCGCATTAAGCATTTTTCCATGCTGCGTACGCTGTTGATGATGGCGGGCGTCATGCTTATTACCTTCCTGCTCCTGCGCTCGCTGTACGGGCTGTTTTTCAACGTGCCGCTGCTGGTGGTGTGGATCCTGCTTGGGGTGCTGTGCATTGGTGCGGGCAAAGTGCGTATGCACTATCACGCTTATCTTAAAGCAGCCTCCCGTGACGATGCCCATGCGCGCGGAGCCATGGCGAGCGAGCTGACGATGATCCACGGCGTGCCGCCGGACTGCGACGAGCGCGAGTTTCTGCGCGAGCTGCAAAATGCGCTGCTGTGGATTAACTTCCGCTACTATCTGGCACCGCTGTTCTGGTTCGTGGTGGGCGGTCCGTGGGGGCCGGTACTGCTGATGGGGTATGCATTCCTGCGCGCCTGGCAGACCTGGCTGGCCCGTTACCTGACGCCGCATGAACGCTTGCTGTCAGGTATTGATGCCATCCTGCACGTGCTCGACTGGCTCCCGGTTCGTCTGGTGGGCGTGGTGTACGCGTTAATTGGTCACGGTGAAAAAGCGCTGCCTGCATGGTTCGCCTCGCTTGCCGACCGCCATACGTCGCAGTACCAGGTGTTAACGCGTCTGGCGCAGTTCTCGCTGGCGCGAGAGCCGCACACCGACAAGATTGAAACGCCGAAAGCCGCTGTCTCCATGGCGAAGAAAACGTCGTTCGTGGTGGTTGTGGTCGTGGCGTTGCTGACTATCTACGGCACGCTGGTGTAAGCCAGCGCGCCGCAAAGACTAAAGCGTATCCGCGGGCGGGATGCCGAAATCAGGCATCCCGTTTTCGTCCCAGCGGACAAGCTTCAGGCGGGTGTGGCGGTTCGGATCGTACAGCGGGTCGCCCTCAATTTCGGTGTAATTACGCGCGTGATACACCAGCACATCTTCCCCTTCCGGCGTTTGCGTAAAGCTGTTGTGTCCCGGACCGTACTGGCGGTTTTCGTAACTGGTGACGAACACCGGGCGCGAGGATTTTTGCCAGTTTGCCGGGTTTTGCGGATCGGCATTCAGGTCTATCCACAGTAGCCCCATGCAGTAGTTCTCGTCGGTGGCGCTGGCGGAATAGCTGATAAACAGCTTATCGTCGTGAACCAGCACCGCCGGACCTTCGTTGACCCAAAACCCCCGACACTCCCAGTCATACTCCGGTTTGCTGAGCATCACCGGCTCGCCTTTCAGCGTCCAGGGGTTTTCCATTTCACACAGATAAAGATTGGAGTTCCCGGAGATGTCCGGCGCTTTTTGCGCCCACAGATACCAGCGTTTTCCCTGATGAACAAAGGTGGTGGCATCCAGCGCGAAGGTGTCAAACTGCGTTTTTATCTGACCTTTTTCCGCCCACGTACCGGTGAGCGGATCGCTGTCGGTACACTCCAGCGCAAACATGCGGTGCTGGAACATCCCAAGTTCGTCGAGCGCCTGGGTGTGCGTCGCGGCAAAGTAGATGTACCACTTGCCGTCAATGTGGTGCAGTTCCGGCGCCCAGATCAGCTGGCTCATCGGGCCGGTCTCAGGTTTGCGCCAGACCATAACTTCTTCAGCATTACGTAAGCCTTCCAGCGACGCTGCGCGGCGGATCGCCAGCCTGTCGTACTGTGGCACGGAGGCGATAAAATAGTACTGCCCCTCATGGCGTAAAATATACGGGTCGGCACGTTGTTCGATAAACGGGTTTGGCCACTGATGCATTTGGCTCTCCTTATTTTGTCTCTGCGGCTTTCAGTTCCTGATAGTCGCTCAGTTCACGGTAATTGGTGCGACGTTTTTCCAGGTCTTCCTGAATGCGTTTCATCGTTTCACGGTCTACCTTCAGCAGGCGTACTACGCCCGCGGTAATTAAGTATCCAATGCCGGGAATAACGGTAAAGAGCAGCACGATCCCGTTAATGGCGTCCGCGCTCTGCGCTTTTGCGCCCGCGTCATAACCGTACCAGGAGAGCAGGAAGCCGACCATCGCTCCGGCAATCGCCAGCCCCAGCTTCAGGAAGAAGATGTTGCCGGAGAAGCTGATTCCGGTAATGCGTTTGCCGGTCTTCCACTCGCCGTAGTCGTCCACGTCGGCCATCAGCGACCAGTGCAGCGGTGACGGGATCTGGTGCAGGATGTTCAGCAGGAAGTAGAGCACCACGATGGTGACGGTGGCTTTCGGGTCGAAGAAGTAGAAGGCGCAGGAGAAAATCGCCAGCACGATGTTGGTCCAGAAGAAGACCTTCAGCTTACACCAGCGGTCGGTCAGCACTTTTGCCAGCACGCTACCGAGCATCATGCCCACGACGCCAAGGCTGATAAACAGCGTGGCGAAGTGGGTGCTCTGGCCCATCACCCAGGTGACGTAATACATGGTGGCCGCCATGCGGATAAAGCCCGGGCAGACGTTGCACAGGGTCAGGAGCAGAATGCGTACCCACTGGTCGTTCTTCCACACGTCTTTCAGATCGTTTTTCAGCTCATCGTTGGTTTGCACCGCCGGGCGCACGCGCTCGCGCACGGTAGAGAAGCTGAACAGGAACATACAGGTCCCAATCAGGGCCAGGACGGTCATTGCCATCTGGTAGCCTTTGGCTTTGTTGTCCCCACCAAACCAGTCGGCCATCGGCAGCAGCGTTAATGAGAGCAGCAGCGTGGCGATACCGACCATCACAAAACGATACGACTGACAGGCGACGCGCTCTTTCGGGTCGTTGGTGATCACGCCACCCAGCGAGCAGTAAGGAATATTGATCGCCGTGTAGGTCAGCGACAGCAGGAAATAGGTGACAAACGCATAGATAACTTTGCTGTTATAGCTCCAGTCTGGCGTGGTGAACATCAGGATGCTGAACAGCGCGTAGGGGAAGGCGATCCACAGCAGCCATGGACGAAATCGGCCATATTTACTGCGGGTACGGTCGGCAATCGCCCCCATGATCGGGTCCGTTACAGCATCAATCACGCGGACGGACAGCAGCAGTACGCCGACCAGCGCAGGCGCCAGGCCAAAAATATCCGTATAAAAATAGTTAACAAACAGCATGATGGCGCCGAAGATGATGTTGCATCCCGCGTCGCCCATCCCATAGCCGATCTTTTCTTTTACTGACAGTTTGTTGTTATCCATCGACAGCTCTCCGGTTTACGGTATGGAGAGAATTATTCGCTGGCTCATGAATATATGCGTTGCAGGATAAAGGCGGTGATATGGATGAAACGGCTGAAGGCCTGAATTTGTGAGGAAGGTAACAACACGCTGTACCCGCAAAAAACGGGTACAGCGCAGAGAGGTTTAATGTGCTTTCACGGCTTTCTGGTTCTTCTGTTTCACCATGTAGCCCACGCCGAGGATCGCAATCCAGACCGGGATCAGGTAAACGGAAATCGCCATGCCCGGGGTGATCAGCATGATCACCAGCACGGCCGCCATAAACACCAGGCACACCCAGTTACCCAGCGGGTAAAGCAGGGCAGGGAAGCGCGTGGTGACGCCTTGCTGCTGCTTGGCGCGGCGGAACTTGATGTGCGCCAGGCTGATCATCGCCCAGTTAATCACCAGAGCAGAGACCACCAGCGCCATCAGCAGGCCGAAGGCTGACTCCGGCGCCAGGTAGTTGATCAGCACGCACAGCGCCGTGACAACGGCAGACACAATAATGGTGTTCACCGGCACGCCGCGCTTATCAACGTTGAGCAGCGCTTTCGGGGCGTTGCCCTGCTGAGCCAGACCGAACAGCATGCGGCTGTTGCAGTAGACACAGCTGTTATAAACAGACAGCGCCGCGGTCAGAACCACCACGTTGAGAGCGTTTGCCACAAAGGTATCGCCCAGCTCGTGGAAGATCAGCACAAACGGGCTGGTGTCAGCGGTCACGCGGGTCCACGGCAGTAGGGAAAGCAGCACGGCCAGCGAGCCCACATAGAAGATCAGGATGCGGTAGATAACCTGGTTGGTGGCTTTTGGAATACTCTGCTCCGGGTTGTCGGCTTCCGCGGCGGTGATGCCCACCAGCTCAAGGCCGCCAAAGGAGAACATAATGATAGCCATCATCATTACCAGGCCGGTCATGCCGTGAGGCAGGAAGCCGCCCTGTTCCCAGAGGTTGCGCACTGTCGCCTGCGGGCCGCCATTGCCGCTGAACAGCAGCCAGCCGCCGAAGATGATCATCGCCACTACGGCAATCACCTTAATAATCGCAAACCAAAACTCCATTTCACCGAACACTTTTACGTTGGTCAGGTTAATGGCGTTAATAATGACGAAGAAAGCCGCAGCGGAAGCCCAGGTTGGGATCTCCGGATACCAGAACTGAATGTATTTCCCGACGGCGGTAAGCTCAGCCATGGCAACCAGGACGTACAGCACCCAATAGTTCCATCCAGAGGCGAAACCGGCAAAGCTGCCCCAGTATTTGTAGGCAAAGTGGCTGAACGAGCCTGCAACCGGCTCTTCAACGACCATCTCACCCAACTGACGCATAATCAGAAAGGCAATAAAGCCTGCGATTGCGTACCCCAAAATAATGCCCGGACCGGCTGACTGGATAACGGACGCGCTGCCGAGAAACAGGCCAGTACCGATAGCACCACCCAGTGCAATGAGCTGTATGTGGCGGTTCTTAAGCCCGCGCTTTAGCTGATCGCCGTGCTGTTGAGCTTCCATTTGAAACCTCGTGTGTGGTTGTTATGTTCACGCTGTGCGTGTGTAATTATGAAAATCCATATTCTGTATTTATTTCTTTACGGTTAACGAGACCGAAAAAAGCGGAGATGACTTCCGTAAGCGCAAGAATAGTGGTAAGCGCCTGTGAATGCACCTGCTTTATGAAGGGCTGATGACGACTTGAATAAAAAGAAAGCATTTGTAAATCGGCCCGCTCAGTCTTCCTAACCCAACCTATAGAATAGAAATGCGCTAGAAGTGGGCGAATTTTCGTTATTTGCCTTGTTGAATCGCTTCAGATTGCAAAAACCCTCGTTTCATTAAGGTTAAAACTCTCTCTTTGGGAGTAATCAACTCATTTGTGCAAAGTTACATTTCTGAAACGTTATTTCTGTAAGGTTGTTAAAATGTGCAGGGTTTACTGATTTCAATCAAAACCAATATGGACAGAAGGTGAATACTTTGTTACTTTAGCGATACGAACTTGAAATTGGTAAGACCAATTGACTCCGGGCAAAAAGGCGTAAGACAGGGAATATGGCCTACAGCAAAATTCGCCAACCAAAACTATCTGATGTGATTGAGCAGCAGCTGGAGTTTTTAATCCTCGAAGGGACTCTGCGCCCGGGTGAGAAACTTCCGCCAGAACGCGAGCTGGCAAAACAGTTCGACGTTTCACGTCCCTCTCTGCGTGAGGCGATTCAACGTCTCGAAGCAAAGGGCTTGCTGCTTCGTCGCCAGGGCGGCGGAACCTTTGTGCAAAACAGCCTGTGGCAGAGCTTCAGCGATCCGCTGGTAGAACTTCTCTCTGACCACCCAGAATCCCAGTTTGATCTGCTTGAGACCCGTCACGCGCTTGAAGGTATTGCGGCCTATTACGCCGCCCTTCGCAGCACTGATGAAGATCGCGTGCGTATCCGCGAACTGCATCAGGCCATTGAACGGGCACAGCAGTCCGGCGATTTAGACGCCGAGTCCAGCGCCGTTGTCCAATATCAAATCGCCGTCACCGAAGCGGCCCACAACGTGGTGCTCCTCCATCTGCTACGCTGCATGGAGCCGATGCTGGCCCAGAACGTTCGTCAGAATTTTGAATTGTTGTATGCCCGTCGGGAGATGCTCCCACTGGTAAGCAACCATCGCACCCGAGTATTCGAGGCGATAATGGCCGGGGAACCGGAGCAGGCGCGTGAAGCGTCGCACCGCCATCTGGCTTTCATTGAGGAAATCTTGCTGGACCGCAGCCGTGAACAATCGCGTCGCGAACGTTCATTACGCCGCATACAGCAACGAAAGGATTAAGCGCCAGGTACTTTTAGAGCGCGGCAACTAAACGCAGAACCTGTCTTATTGTGTTCTTGCCCAAGAGCACAATGGGACAGGTTCCAGACAAATCAACGTATTAGATAGATAAGGAATACCCCCATGTCAGAACGTCTCCAAAATGACGTGGATCCGATCGAAACTCGCGACTGGCTACAGGCGATCGAATCGGTCATCCGTGAAGAAGGTGTTGAGCGCGCTCAGTATCTGATTGATCAGCTGCTTTCTGAAGCCCGCAAAGGCGGTGTGAAGGTTGCTTCAGGTGCAGGGGCTAGCAACTACGTAAACACGATTGCCGTCGAAGACGAACCGGAATACCCGGGCAATCTGGATCTGGAACGTCGTATCCGTTCTGCAATCCGCTGGAACGCCATCATGACCGTTCTGCGCGCATCCAAGAAAGACCTGGAACTGGGTGGCCACATGGCGTCCTTCCAGTCTTCCGCGACCGTTTACGAAGTGTGCTTCAACCACTTCTTCCGTGCAGCGAACGAGAAAGACGGCGGCGATCTGGTGTACTTCCAGGGCCACATCTCTCCGGGCATCTATGCACGTGCATTCCTGGAAGGTCGTCTGACTGAAGAGCAGATGAACAACTTCCGTCAGGAAGTTCACGGTAAAGGTCTGTCTTCTTATCCGCACCCTAAACTGATGCCTGAATTCTGGCAGTTCCCGACCGTATCTATGGGTCTGGGCCCAATCGGTGCGATCTATCAGGCTAAATTCCTGAAATACCTGGAACACCGTGGTCTGAAAGACACCTCCGAGCAGACCGTTTACGCCTTCCTGGGCGACGGTGAAATGGATGAGCCAGAATCTAAAGGTGCGATCACCATCGCAACCCGTGAGAAGCTGGACAACCTGTGCTTCATCATCAACTGTAACCTGCAGCGTTTGGATGGTCCGGTAACCGGTAACGGCAAGATCATCAACGAACTGGAAGGCATCTTCGCAGGTGCTGGCTGGAACGTGATTAAAGTCATGTGGGGCGGTCGTTGGGATGAGCTGCTGCGTAAAGACACCAGCGGTAAACTGATCCAGCTGATGAACGAAACCGTTGACGGTGACTACCAGACCTTCAAATCCAAAGACGGTGCCTACGTTCGTGAGCACTTCTTCGGCAAATACCCTGAAACCGCAGCACTGGTTGCAGACTGGACTGATGAGCAGATCTGGGCCCTGAACCGCGGTGGTCACGATCCGAAGAAAGTCTACGCTGCACTGAAAAAAGCGCAGGAAACCAAAGGTAAAGCGACTGTAATCCTGGCCCACACCATCAAAGGTTACGGCATGGGTGATACCGCAGAAGGTAAAAACATCGCTCACCAGGTTAAGAAAATGAACATGGACGGCGTGCGTTACATTCGCGACCGTTTCAACGTTCCAGTGACCGATGAGCAGGTAGAAAACCTGTCTTACATCACCTTCCCGGAAGGGTCTGAAGAGCACAAGTACCTGCACGAACGTCGTCAGGCGCTGAAAGGCTACCTGCCAGCTCGTCAGCCTAACTTCACCGAGAAGCTGGAACTGCCAGCGCTGGAAGACTTCTCTCAGCTGCTGGAAGAGCAGAACAAAGAGATCTCTACCACTATCGCTTTCGTTCGTGCCCTGAACGTGATGCTGAAGAACAAGTCGATCAAAGATCGTCTGGTTCCAATCATCGCCGACGAAGCGCGTACTTTCGGTATGGAAGGTCTGTTCCGTCAGATCGGTATCTACAGCCCGAACGGCCAGCAGTACACCCCGCAGGACCGTGAGCAGGTTGCATACTACAAAGAAGACGAGAAAGGTCAGATCCTGCAGGAAGGTATCAACGAGCTGGGCGCAGGCGCATCCTGGCTGGCTGCTGCGACCTCTTACAGCACCAACAACCTGCCGATGATCCCGTTCTACATTTACTACTCCATGTTCGGGTTCCAGCGTATCGGTGACCTGTGCTGGCAGGCAGGCGACCAGCAGGCTCGCGGCTTCCTGGTAGGCGGTACCTCCGGTCGTACGACTCTGAACGGTGAAGGTCTGCAGCACGAAGATGGCCACAGCCACATTCAGTCTCTGACTATCCCTAACTGTATCTCTTACGACCCGTCTTACGCGTACGAAGTGGCAGTCATCATGCATGACGGTCTGCAGCGCATGTACGGTGAAGCGCAAGAGAACATTTACTACTACATCACCACCCTGAACGAAAACTACCACATGCCGGCAATGCCAGCAGGTGCCGAGGAAGGTATCCGTAAAGGTATCTACAAACTCGAAACCCTCGAAGGTAGCAAAGGTAAAGTTCAGCTGCTGGGCTCCGGTTCTATCCTGCGTCACGTACGTGAAGCCGCACAGATCCTGGCGAAAGACTACGGTGTGGGTTCCGACGTGTACTCTGTGACCTCCTTCACTGAGCTGGCGCGTGATGGCCAGGATTGTGAGCGCTGGAACATGCTGCACCCAATGGAAACCCCACGCGTTCCGTACATCGCTCAGGTGATGAACGATGCACCAGCGGTGGCGTCTACTGACTATATGAAACTGTTCGCAGAGCAGGTTCGTACTTACGTTCCAGCTGATGATTATCGCGTTCTGGGTACTGACGGCTTCGGTCGTTCTGACAGCCGCGAAAACCTGCGTCACCACTTCGAAGTTGATGCTTCTTACGTGGTTGTAGCAGCACTGGGCGAACTGGCTAAACGTGGCGAAATCGATAAGAAAGTGGTTGCGGACGCAATCACCAAATTCAACATCGATGCAGAAAAAGTTAACCCGCGTCTGGCGTAAGAGGTAAAAGAATAATGGCTATCGAAATCAATGTACCGGACATCGGGGCTGATGAAGTTGAAATCACCGAGATCCTGGTCAAAGTAGGCGACAAAGTTGAAGCTGAACAGTCGCTGATCACCGTAGAAGGCGACAAAGCCTCTATGGAAGTCCCGTCTCCTCAGGCTGGCATCGTTAAAGAGATCAAAGTCTCTGTTGGCGATAAAACCGAGACTGGCAAACTGATCATGATTTTCGATTCCGCCGACGGTGCAGCAGCAGCTGCACCTGCGCAGGAAGAGAAGAAAGAAGCCCCTCCGGCCGCCGCTGCTCCAGCCGCTGCCGCGAGCGCGAAAGAAGTGAACGTGCCTGACATCGGCGGTGACGAAGTTGAAGTCACTGAAATCCTGGTGAAAGTGGGCGACACCGTTGCAGCTGAGCAGTCACTGATCACCGTAGAAGGCGACAAAGCCTCTATGGAAGTGCCAGCTCCGTTCGCCGGTACCGTTAAAGAGATCAAGATCAACACCGGCGACAAAGTGTCTACCGGGTCGCTTATCATGATCTTCGAAGTTGCGGGTGCTGCACCTGCTGCCGCGCCAGCACAGGCCGCTGCTCCGGCTCCGGCCGCTGCACCAGCAGCTGCTGGCGGCGCGAAAGACGTTAACGTACCGGACATCGGCGGTGACGAAGTTGAAGTAACCGAAGTGATGGTGAAAGTGGGCGACAAAGTTGCCGCTGAACAGTCACTGATCACCGTTGAAGGCGACAAGGCTTCTATGGAAGTCCCTGCGCCGTTCGCGGGTACCGTTAAAGAGATCAAAATCAGCACCGGCGACAAAGTGTCTACCGGCTCTCTGATCATGGTCTTCGAAGTGGAAGGCGCTGCGCCTGCCGCAGCTCCGGCTGCCGCGGCTGCTCCGGCACCTGCTGCTGCACCGGCTCAGGCGTCTAAACCTGCTGCGGCTCCTGCTGCAAAAGCGGAAGGCAAATCTGAGTTCGCTGAAAACGACGCTTACGTCCACGCTACCCCGCTGATTCGTCGCCTGGCGCGCGAATTCGGTGTGAACCTGGCGAAAGTGAAAGGGACCGGCCGTAAGGGTCGTATCCTGCGCGAAGACGTTCAGACCTACGTGAAAGACGCGGTGAAACGCGCCGAAGCTGCACCTGCTGCAGCCGCCGGTGGCGGTATCCCGGGCATGCTGCCATGGCCAAAAGTGGACTTCAGCAAGTTCGGCGAAATCGAAGAAGTGGAGCTGGGCCGCATTCAGAAAATCTCTGGTGCTAACCTGAGCCGTAACTGGGTGATGATCCCGCACGTTACGCACTTCGATAAGACCGATATCACCGATCTGGAAGCGTTCCGTAAACAGCAGAACGCCGAAGCTGAAAAGCGCAAGCTGGACGTGAAATTCACCCCAGTGGTCTTCATCATGAAAGCCGTTGCCGCTGCTCTTGAGCAGATGCCACGCTTCAACAGCTCCCTGTCCGAAGACGGTCAGAAGCTGACGCTGAAGAAATACATCAATATCGGTGTTGCGGTTGATACGCCAAATGGTCTGGTTGTTCCGGTCTTCAAAGACGTGAACAAGAAGAGCATTACCGAGCTGTCCCGTGAACTGACCGTGATCTCCAAGAAAGCGCGTGATGGTAAGCTGACTGCCGGCGAAATGCAGGGCGGCTGCTTCACTATCTCCAGCATCGGCGGCCTGGGTACCACCCACTTCGCGCCGATTGTGAACGCGCCGGAAGTGGCTATCCTCGGTGTGTCCAAGTCCGCGATGGAGCCAGTGTGGAATGGCAAAGAGTTCGTGCCGCGTCTGATGATGCCAATCTCTCTGTCCTTCGACCACCGCGTGATCGACGGTGCTGATGGTGCGCGCTTCATCACCATCATCAACAACACCCTGAGCGACATTCGCCGCCTGGTGATGTAATCGAAAAGCCGGCCAGTCGGCCGGCTTTTTTCTGATAATCTCATGGTGTTTGTGAGGTTATTGGCGAAAGCGACAATTCGTGAGCCGTTTGTTGTTTCAAAATTGTTAACAATTTTGTAAACTGCGGGCGGATAGAACGACCCGGTGGACGACGGGTATAAATTAAGAGGTCATGATGAGCACAGAAATCAAAACTCAGGTCGTAGTACTTGGGGCAGGCCCGGCAGGTTACTCCGCAGCATTCCGCGCCGCGGATTTAGGTCTGGAAACCGTCATCGTAGAACGTTACAGCACCCTCGGCGGTGTTTGTCTGAACGTCGGCTGTATCCCTTCTAAAGCGCTGCTGCACGTAGCGAAAGTTATCGAAGAAGCCAAAGCGCTGGCTGAACACGGTATCGTCTTCGGCGAGCCGAAAACCGATATCGACAAAATTCGTACCTGGAAAGAGAAAGTTATCACTCAGCTGACCGGCGGTCTGGCGGGTATGGCCAAAGGCCGTAAAGTGAAAGTGGTAAACGGTCTGGGTAAATTCACCGGTGCGAACACCCTGGAAGTGGAAGGCGAAAACGGCAAAACCGTGATCAACTTCGACAACGCGATCATCGCGGCAGGCTCTCGCCCAATCGAACTGCCATTCATTCCGCATGAAGATCCACGCGTGTGGGATTCCACCGATGCCCTGGAGCTGAAAACCGTTCCTAAGCGTCTGCTTGTTATGGGCGGCGGTATCATCGGTCTGGAAATGGGTACCGTGTACCATGCGCTGGGTTCAGAGATCGACGTGGTTGAAATGTTCGACCAGGTTATCCCGGCAGCCGACAAAGACATCGTTAAAGTCTTCACCAAACGCATCAGCAAGAAATTCAACCTGATGCTGGAAACCAAAGTGACTGCCGTTGAAGCGAAAGAAGACGGTATTTACGTTTCCATGGAAGGCAAAAAAGCCCCTGCAGAAGCGCAGCGTTACGACGCCGTGCTGGTGGCGATTGGCCGCGTGCCGAACGGTAAAAACCTCAATGCTGGCGCAGCTGGCGTGGAAGTGGATGACCGTGGCTTTATCCGCGTTGATAAGCAGCTGCGCACCAACGTGCCGCACATCTTTGCTATCGGCGACATCGTCGGTCAGCCAATGCTGGCGCACAAAGGTGTTCACGAAGGTCACGTTGCCGCTGAAGTTATCGCTGGCATGAAACACTACTTCGATCCGAAAGTGATCCCATCTATCGCGTACACCGAGCCAGAAGTTGCCTGGGTGGGTCTGACCGAGAAAGAAGCGAAAGAGAAAGGCATCAGCTACGAAACCGCCACCTTCCCGTGGGCTGCTTCTGGCCGTGCTATCGCTTCCGATTGCGCAGATGGCGTGACCAAACTGATCTTCGACAAAGAGACTCACCGCGTGATCGGTGGTGCAATTGTCGGTACCAACGGCGGCGAGCTGCTGGGTGAAATCGGTCTGGCTATCGAAATGGGCTGCGACGCGGAAGACATCGCGCTGACCATCCACGCTCACCCGACTCTGCACGAGTCTGTGGGCCTGGCGGCAGAAGTGTTCGAAGGTAGCATCACCGACCTGCCAAACGCGAAAGCGAAGAAGAAATAAGTTTCTCTGCGCTTGATAAACGCCTCTCCGGAGGCGTTTTTTTTTGCCTGGCACTACCGGATTTAGTAGTCATCCTGTTGATATTTCCGCTAAAAATTTCCCTTCATCTGCCGATACTTTTTTCACCATTGTGTGGCTACTGGCCACGCGGTTTAGGGGTTCTGGACTCTTTTATTACACGAAAAAAGGAAAATACATGTCTTTGAAGAAAGTGGCGGTAATTGGCTTAGTGGCGGCAGCGCTGACGCTGACAGGGTGCGGTGCGGTAACGACGGCGGTGAAGAAACGCAACCTGGAAGTGAAAACCCAGATGAGTGAAACTGTCTGGCTTGAGCCATCCAACGAGAAAACGGTCTACATTCAGGTTAAAAACACCTCCGATAAAGACATGAGCAACCTGCAGACCCTGCTGGCGAACGACCTGATTGCCAAGGGCTATAAAGTGACCAGCTCCCCTGACGGCGCATATTACTGGGTGCAGGCAAACGTCCTGAAAGCCGACAAAATGGACCTGCGTGAAGCTCAGGGCTACCTGAAAACCGGGTATGAAGGTGCGGCTGTGGGCGCTGCACTGGGTGCCGGGATCACCGCTTATAACAGCAACTCTTCCGGCGCAGCGCTGGGCGTCGGTCTGGCGGCGGGTCTGATCGGCATGGCGGCAGACGCCATGGTGGAAGATGTAAACTACACCATGGTGACTGACCTGCAGATCTCTGAGCGGAGCAAAGCAAAAGTCACAACCGATAATATCGCAGCCCTGCGTCAGGGTACCTCTGGCGTGAAACTGCAGACCAGCACCGAGCAGGGCGATCGTGCGAAGTATCAGACCCGCGTGGTGTCTAACGCCAACAAGGTGAACCTGAAGTTCGAAGAGGCGAAGCCGGTTCTGGAAGCGCAGCTGGCGAAATCGGTCGCGAATATTCTGTAGGAAAACAGCCGGGTGGCGACGTCGCCTTACCTGGCCTGCCTGTATTACGGGGCGACGGGTTGCCAGGTCTTATCCAGAGGGTATGCGGTCAGGGCATTTGCTTTCTTCGCGGAATCACTGCCGAGATCGCTCTGGTACACCTTGTCGTCCTGATTGATGGTGAAGCTCATCACCCCCGTCTGACCGTAAGTGACTGGCCAGGCGATCATTGCGAAACCGTTATTATCCGGCAAAATGCGAAAACGATAGCCGTGATAGCCTGCTCCTGGCTCTTTAGGACTGAACGCCGGACCCAGCGGGCTTGGCGCTTCGCCTGGCGAGACGGGCCAGTACAGACCGTCCTTTTTCCCCTCAGAACTGACAATTTTCTGCGCATACTTCTGGTTCAACGCAAAATAGCTCTGCTGAGCATCGACATAGGCATGCAGCGCCTCGATGGCACCGAGTTCGTTACGCCCAATCTCGCGCGTGAGGATCGCTTCGGCGCCTGCTTTAATGTCAAATTGCCAGCCGGTAGCGGTTTTCATCACCGGGATCGGCAACTGCCAGTCGCTCTCTCCAACAACCAGATGCGCCACATCGCCCTCGATGGCGGTATCATGGCGAACTTTCCAGTCTCTCAGGAAACGATCAACGGCATCCGGGTCGACCCCTTCAGGCGGCAGGAAGTCGCGCCAGTTCTCCCCAAGAAGGTCGCTCATTGCACGTTCATCATGCTTACTGATGGCGCTCACCAGCGCGTCGGTTGCCTGGCCTGGCGTGCTGAACGATTGCTGTGCCATCGCGGTGGCCGAAAGCATGAATAACGCTATTCCACAGAGTAGTTTACTTTTCATGTCGGCTCCCTTAACGGTGACGGAAATCACGGTGTTCTGCGCGTCCGGCTGAGGCCTGACGGGGCTGATGATGGCGGGCAGCGACTTGTCTGCTCTGCTCGCCCCGACGCTGCTGGGCTTGCCAGTTGCCGGACCGGCTGTCGTTACCGCTCAGCGCATTAGCGCGATGCTGGCTGGTTCGCTGCTGAACATTTCTCTGCTGGGCCGTGCGCTGCTGTGAGGGTTGCGAAACCCGTTTTTCCTGTCGTTGTGTGGCCGCACGGTTATTCTCAGTTCGCTTCGCGATTTGCGGTTTGCTGTCGTAGCCGCGGTAGTTATTGCGCTGTGAAATCTGCTTCAGCTGTTGGCTGGAAGCCTGACGCTGTGCATCTCGGGTTGTCGGGCGCGTTGCCTGAGGGAAGGTTTTTCCTGTCGATTTTTCCATTTGACTCAATGCGGCCTGACGCTGGCTGTCCCGATTGACCGGTTTTTGCTGCGTCACACTGAGCCCTGTCGCCGCTTTCGTGGAGTGGAAACGGGTATTGAGCTGGTTGGTCGGGTACGGCACGCCATCACGATAGGCCGGGTTGTGCTGCCAGGTCCGGTTGGCATCCGTCAGTCGCTGTCCGCTGATTTTATTGAAGTTATCAACGTTGATATTGATGTTGTTATCGCCGTTGCGGTTATAGCCGCCATGATTATCCCAGTCATCATCGTGATGGTGGTGGTCCCAGTCATCGTCGTCATCCCAGTCGATATTGCTGAAGATGGCATAGGTTGTCGCCACCCCCAGACTGAAGCCGAGACCCTTGACCAGACTGTCGGTAAATTGCTCCCCGGGTGAGGGCGGTAAATAGGTGGGCGGGTAGGCCGCGTTTGGCCAGGTACCGTAAACCGTATTGGGGTTATAGGTCGGAACGTAAACCACCTGCGGATCGGCAGATTCAATTTTGATCACCGTCGGGCTTGTGGTGGTGTTTGTTGACTCGCTGGTGGTGGTTTTTGCAGGGGCAGGTTTCGTCACGGTCGTGACCGTTTGCTGTGGCGTTGATTGCAATGCACCGGTTTGTTGCGCCAGCAAGCGCAGGCGTTGAACGGAATCCATTACGTCTTTCGGTTGGGCGAGAAAGGCATCGCCCAGATTTTGGACCCAGGGCGGATTTTCACCCATCAGCGACATCAACTGAGGAAACGCCACCAGCGACTTTACGCTCGGATCCCACGGCTGACCAGCAACGGCCTGAATGGCGGCATCGCCCTGCATTTTGGGATTATCTTTTGACCACTGTGCCGCCTGGATAACGTTTGACGGGTAGGTCGAGGCCATTAAAATTTGCGACAGCAGGGCATCCGGGTAGAGCGCAACTGGGGCAACCCACTGATCGATTTGCGCGGCCGTGTACGTGGGTGCGACGACAGGGGCGGGCTGGGCTGCGGCAGGTGCTGCCGGTTGTTGCGTGACAGGAGCAGGGACGACCGACTCCGTTGCCCGACTTTTGACAAACATAACGCCTGAGGCGGCAAACAGCCCGGCACTGCAGAGAAGGACAAGCAGGTGTGGCTTAAAGGGCAACTTCATAAAATGACTCCAACGAGACAAGCGCTGTGCCGTGAGGCGTTCTTGTTGCCGCGAGTATTATTCACCCGTGTATGACAGTTTTGACTTTTCTTGGGAAACCACCGAAGCGTCCGGATAAAGAGTGTGTGCATTTATTACACAATTATATGCGATGCGGGAAAAGGCGCCGGGAATTCAGAAGGCCGCTCTTGCGAGCGGCCAGCAGCTAATTGCCGAGGTTGACGACAAACAGCACCGTGATGTCGGATATGTTCCAGCCACCGTGCAGCGCGGTTAGCAGTAAACCGATTGCAACGATCAGCGCAGTGATTCGCATCTCCATTGCGTGCGTTCCTGTACAGGCTACGCGGGTTCATACTCCACCGGGAAAGGCAGAACCAGGCAAGTTGGGATTGCCGCGTAGGTTACGGAACTGCTTCCGGGCCCGGTGACTGGTTGCTACACCAGCGAAGCAGGCCGAGAAGAAGAGTAATCGACTCAGTCGTCATTCTGAAGGCGAAAAATGAAGTGAAATGAATTTTCATTCGAAACAGGAAGGCGTTACGCAAAATTGACATAATGGCTTGCAAGCCCGCGGGGCGTGATGCAAAATTCATTTCGTTGGGGTTGCCGCAAATCTGCCAACACGGTGTGCTACCACCGCAAGGCAACAAATAAACCGCTACCTGGCGGTTTTTTTGTACCCAAAATTCGTCTCATCTCCCCGCTACACCATACTTAACGATTCAGCAAATTTTTTAATGTTGCTTTTTTGTAAACGGATTAACACTGTGCAGAAATCCTGCTATGCTGCCCGACGCGGTATCGGGCATTTACCCTACAAACTGCTGTCTCACAGGAGCGTGAAGAGAACGCCCGCCGCATATGACAATGAGAGCGAGGAGAACCGTCGTGCTAGAAGAATACCGTAAGCACGTAGCAGAACGTGCCGCCGAGGGAATTGTACCCAAACCTTTAGATGCAACCCAAATGGCCGCGCTCGTCGAGCTGCTGAAGAACCCGCCTAAGGGCGAAGAAGAATTCCTGTTAGATCTGTTGATCAACCGCGTACCGCCTGGCGTAGATGAAGCTGCCTACGTAAAAGCCGGATTCCTTGCTGCTATCGCCAAAGGCGAAGCCACCTCCCCACTGGTTACTCCTGAAAAAGCCATTGAACTGCTCGGCACCATGCAGGGTGGTTACAACATTCATCCGCTGATTGACGCGCTGGATAACGACAAGCTGGCACCGATTGCCGCTAAAGCGCTCTCTTCCACGCTGCTGATGTTCGATAACTTCTACGATGTAGAAGAAAAAGCCAAAGCGGGCAACGTCTATGCGAAGCAGGTGATGCAGTCCTGGGCGGATGCCGAATGGTTCCTGAACCGTCCAGCCCTGGCTGATAAAATCACCGTTACCGTCTTTAAAGTGACCGGTGAAACCAACACCGATGACCTCTCTCCGGCACCGGACGCGTGGTCTCGCCCGGATATCCCTCTGCACGCCCTGGCGATGCTGAAAAACGCTCGTGAAGGCATTGAGCCGGATCAGCCGGGCAGCGTCGGCCCGATCAAACAGATCGAAGCCCTGCAGGAGAAAGGTTTCCCGCTGGCTTACGTGGGTGACGTTGTGGGTACCGGCTCTTCTCGTAAATCCGCAACCAACTCCGTGCTGTGGTTCATGGGCGACGATATCCCTCACGTGCCTAACAAGCGCGGCGGTGGCCTGTGCCTCGGTGGCAAAATTGCGCCGATCTTCTTCAACACCATGGAAGATGCGGGCGCGCTGCCGATTGAAGTGGATGTGTCCAACCTGAACATGGGCGATGTGATTGACGTTTACCCGTTCAAGGGCGAAGTGCGTAACCACGAAACCAACGAACTGCTGGCAAGCTTCGAGCTGAAAACCGACGTGCTGATCGACGAAGTGCGTGCAGGTGGCCGTATCCCGCTGATTATCGGTCGTGGCCTGACCACCAAAGCGCGTGAAGCGCTGGGTCTGCCGCACAGTGACGTGTTCCGTCAGGCGAAAGATGTGGCGGAGAGCAGCCGTGGTTACTCTCTGGCGCAGAAAATGGTGGGCCGTGCGTGCGGCGTAGCGGGTGTTCGTCCGGGTGCGTACTGCGAGCCTAAGATGACCTCCGTGGGCTCTCAGGACACCACCGGTCCAATGACCCGTGACGAACTGAAAGACCTGGCGTGCCTGGGCTTCTCGTCCGACCTGGTGATGCAGTCCTTCTGCCACACCGCGGCGTATCCGAAGCCGGTCGACGTAACCACGCACCACACGCTGCCAGACTTCATCATGAACCGCGGCGGCGTCTCTCTGCGTCCGGGCGACGGCGTCATCCACTCCTGGCTGAACCGCATGCTGCTGCCGGATACCGTGGGTACTGGCGGTGACTCTCACACCCGTTTCCCAATCGGTATCTCTTTCCCGGCGGGCTCTGGTCTGGTGGCGTTTGCTGCGGCGACCGGCGTGATGCCGCTGGATATGCCGGAATCGGTGCTGGTGCGCTTCAAAGGTAAAATGCAGCCGGGTATCACCCTGCGCGACCTGGTTCACGCGATCCCGCTGTATGCGATTAAACAGGGCCTGCTGACCGTTGAGAAGAAAGGGAAGAAAAACATCTTCTCTGGCCGCATTCTGGAAATTGAAGGTCTGCCGGATCTGAAAGTGGAACAGGCGTTCGAGCTGACCGATGCCTCCGCCGAGCGTTCTGCTGCAGGCTGTACCATCAAGCTGAACCAGGCGCCAATCGAAGAGTACCTGACTTCCAACATTGTGCTGCTGAAGTGGATGATTGCCGAAGGCTACGGCGACCGTCGTACCCTGGAGCGTCGTATTCAGGGCATGGAAAAATGGCTGGCGGATCCGCAGCTGCTGGAAGCCGATGCTGACGCAGAGTACGCGGCGGTGATCGACATCGATCTGGCGGATATTAAAGAGCCGATCCTCTGTGCACCGAACGATCCGGACGATGCGCGTCCGCTCTCTGAAGTTCAGGGTGAGAAAATCGACGAAGTGTTCATTGGTTCCTGCATGACCAACATCGGTCACTTCCGCGCTGCCGGTAAGCTGCTGGATACTCATAAAGGCCAGCTGCCGACCCGTCTGTGGGTGGCACCGCCAACCCGTATGGACGCGGCGCAGCTGACCGAAGAGGGCTATTACAGCGTGTTTGGTAAGAGCGGTGCGCGAATTGAAATCCCTGGCTGTTCTCTCTGTATGGGTAACCAGGCGCGCGTGGCTGACGGTGCGACGGTGGTGTCCACCTCTACCCGTAACTTCCCGAACCGTTTAGGTACCGGTGCGAACGTCTTCCTGGCCTCTGCGGAGCTGGCGGCGGTTGCGGCGCTGATTGGCAAACTGCCAACGCCGGAAGAGTACCAGACCTTTGTGGCTCAGGTGGATAAGACAGCGGTGGATACCTATCGCTATCTGAACTTCGACCAGCTCTCTCAGTACACCGAGAAGGCCGACGGGGTTATCTTCCAGACGGCAGTATAAATGCTACCCTCTCCCGTGGGAGAGGAGCTGGGGGTGAGGGCACCAGACCGCACCTGACCCATTGCCCGGTGGCGCTACGCTAACCGGGCCTACAAAACCCATCGCAACGGCGGTGGGTTTTTTATTTTCATTCCTCCCACCTCTCCCGCTTTTTTTCTTCCTCGCTGCTGCGATAATTACCCTAATGGCTTTGCAGAGGAAAACACTATGGATTACGAATTTCTGCGCGACATCACCGGAGTGGTGAAAGTGCGTATGTCGATGGGCCACGAAGCCGTTGGACACTGGTTTAACGAAGAGGTGAAGGAGAATCTCGCACTTCTTGATGAAGTGGAAGAGGCGGCGAAGACGGTAAAAGGCAGTGAGCGCTCCTGGCAGCGCGCCGGGCATGAATACACCCTGTGGATGGATGGCGAAGAGGTGATGGTGCGCGCCAACCAGCTCGAGTTTTCAGGTGACGAGATGGAAGAGGGGATGAGCTACTACGACGAAGAGAGCCTGTCGATGTGCGGCGTAGAGGATTTCCTTCAGGTGGTAAATGCGTACCGCGACTTTATGAAACAGAAATAACAGACCGGAGCATCCCTGCTCCGGCTTGCTCTTACACGGCCGGAATATTGCGGCCGTAGTAGATCTCGCGCATCTCTTTCCAGAGCAGGTCAGTAATCGCCTTACGCTCTTCTTCGCTCAAATCTTCCGGTTTGGTATGGAACATGTAGTGCTTAAGGTCAAACTCCTTAAGTAACATCTTGGTATGGAAGATGTTCTCCTGATACACGTTCACGTCCATCATGTCGTACAGCGATTTCATGTCTTCAGACATAAAGTTCTGAATAGAGTTGATCTCATGGTCGATAAAGTGCTTCATACCGTTGATATCACGGGTAAAACCACGCACGCGATAATCAATCGTGACGATGTCCGATTCCAGCTGGTGGATTAAATAGTTCAGCGCGTTCAGCGGTGAGATCACGCCGCAGGTCGACACTTCTATGTCCGCGCGGAAGGTGCACAGCCCGCCTTCAGGGTGGCTTTCCGGGTAGGTATGTACGCAGATGTGGCTCTTATCGAGATGCGCGACGACCACTTCCGGCAGCGGGCCCGGATGCTCGGTTTTGTCGATAAGCTTCGGGTCTACCGGCTCTTCGCTCACCAGAATGGTGACGCTCGCGCCCTGAGGTTCATAATCCTGACGCGCGATGTTCAGGATGTTGGCGCCAATGATTGAGCAGGTTTCTGACAGGATCTCCGTCAGGCGGTTAGCGTTGTAGAGTTCATCGATATAGGCGATGTAGCCATCGCGTTCTTCTGCAGTTTTGACGTAGCAGATATCGTAAATACAAAAACTCAGGCTTTTGGTCAGGTTGTTAAAGCCATGCAGTTTCAGCTTTTTCAATTAGCTCACCCCCTTTGAGGACAGTGCGTCTTGCAGATATTGTGGCAAGGCAAACGCCGCGGTATGGACGGCCGGGTTGTAATAGCGACATTTAAGACCCGCTTGGTGGAAGCGCGCCTGAATGATTTCGGTAGAGAGATGACGCAGCACCTCGTTGTCGGTTGCCCACGCAAAGGTCATGATACCGCCGTAATAGGTCGGGATCGCGGCCTGGTAGAAGCTGACGTCGCTAAAGTAGGTGCTCAGCTTGCGGTGGCTGTCGAGGGCTTCATCCTGCTGCAGGAAGCAGACGCCGTTTTGCGCGACGAAGATCCCGCCGGGATTCAGGCAGCGCTTGCAGCCTTCGTAGAACGAGGAGGTAAACAGCGACGCGCCCGGACCGATCGGATCGGTGCAATCAGAGATAATCACATCAAACGTTTGCGTGGTCTGGTTAACAAAATTGACGCCGTCGTCGATAACCAGATTAAAGCGCGGATCGTCGTAGCTGCCGGCATTATGGTTGGGCAGGTACTGACGGCAGAACGAAACCACACCCGCATCGATTTCCACCATCGTGATGGTTTCGACGGACTGATGGCGGGAAACTTCACGCAGCATCGCGCCGTCGCCGCCGCCAATAATCAGAACGTGCTTTGCGTGGCCGTGGGCCAGCAGCGGAACGTGGGTCATCATCTCATGATAAATAAACTCATCGCGCTCGGTGGTTTGCACCACGCCGTCCAGCGCCATGACGCGGCCAAACGCGGCGTTCTCGAAGATGATCAGATCCTGATGATCGGTCTTCTCGTGATAAAGCACGTTATCAACGGCAAAGTACTGACCAAACTGATCGTGCAGCGTTTCTTGCCATACCGTTTTCTCGGTCATGGGCTGTCCTCTCCATCGTTTACATCCTGACAATCAGCAGAAGGGGCGCAACACATCACCGCCGTGAAGCGGTTAGCGAGTCAACAAGGGGCATCGGGAAGGTTACTTCACGTAGGCGAGCAGGCTGAGTGAATCACGAGCCAGCGCTTTGCATTTTTTAGCAGTGGGAATCCCGATACCGCTCAAATCGCGGTAGCTGTCTTCACCGAGCGCCTTCATGTCGAAGCTGTCGTAGTTGCTGAGATCCCATTGGTTCTGCTGGGCAAAAAAGACCAGTGCGCGACGAATCTGCCCGTTGGGTAAATTCTGGTAACCACAATCGTTTTTCAGAAACACAAACACCGCCGTGAGATCGGCCATATCTTCTGCTTCGTTTTCACTCAGCGCGTAACTGTTCGCACACATCGCCATCAGGCCACTGAACAAAATTGTTCTGAAAAACGTCTTCATTGCTTCTACCACTGCATCACGGAAAATTAACGTTAGCATACTTGATGCCAGGCCGACGACCTTTATTATTGCCGCTTTACTTGACCTTCCGGTAAGGGGAGGGTTTATGCTCAAAAGATCGCCGGCTGGAAATAAGGAAATGAACATGCAACGTCGTGATTTTTTAAAATATTCCGCTGCGCTGGGGGCTGCCAGCGCATTACCACTCTGGAGTCGCGCCGTTTTCGCGGCTGACAGACCCGCCTTACCCATTCCTGAATTGCTGACTGCTGATGCCCGCAGTCGTATCCAGCTTGTGGTGCAATCGGGCAAAACGACCTTTGGTGCGAATACCGCCACAACCTGGGGCTATAACGGAAATCTCCTCGGTCCGGCGCTCCAGTTACGCAAAGGAAAAACCGTCACCGTTGATATCCATAACACGCTGTCGGAAGAGACCACGCTGCACTGGCACGGGCTGGAAGTGCCGGGCGAAGTAGACGGGGGACCACAGGGCGTTATCAAGGCTGGTGGCAAACGCAGCGTGACCTTTACCCCTGACCAACGTGCGGCGACCTGCTGGTTCCACCCGCATCAGCACGGCAAAACGGGCCATCAGGTGGCGATGGGGCTGGCGGGGCTGGTGCTGATTGAAGACGACGAAAGCCGCCTGCTACGCCTGCCGAAACAGTGGGGCATCGACGACGTTCCGGTGATTGTGCAGGACAAGAAATTCAATGCTGACGGGCAAATTGACTACCAGCTGGACGTCATGAGTGCGGCGGTGGGCTGGTTTGGCGACACGTTGCTGACCAACGGCGCGATCTACCCTCAGCATGCCGCGCCGAAAGGCTGGCTGCGTTTACGTCTGCTTAACGGCTGTAACGCCCGTTCGCTGAACTTCGCCGCCAGCGATAAGCGCCCGCTGTACGTGGTGGCAAGCGACGGTGGACTCTTGCCGGAGCCGGTAAAAGTGAACGCGTTGCCGATGCTGATGGGCGAACGCTTCGAGGTGCTGGTGGACATCAGCGACGGCAAGGCGTTTGACCTCGTCACCCTGCCAGTCAGCCAGATGGGGATGGCGGTTGCGCCATTTGATAAGCCGCATCCGGTGCTGCGTATTCAGCCTTTACTGGTGACCGCTTCCGGCACGTTGCCGGATACGTTAACTATCCTGCCAGCGCTCCCGTCGCTTGACGGGCTTACGCAGCGCAAGCTACAGCTTTCCATGAACCCAATGCTCGACATGATGGGCATGCAGGCGCTGATGGCGAAATATGGCGATCAGGCGATGGCGGGGATGCACCACGGGCAGATGATGGGCCATATGAATATGGACCACGGCAAAATGGGCGGCATGGGGAACATGAATCACGGCGACCACGGCTTTGATTTCCACAACGCCAATATGATCAACGGCAAAGCGTTCGACATGAACACGCCGATGTTTGCTGCGACAAAGGGTCAGTTTGAGCGCTGGGTGATTTCGGGCGAAGGGGACATGATGCTGCATCCGTTCCATATCCACGGTACCCAGTTCCGCATTCTCTCAGAAAACGGCAAAGCGCCGGATGCGCACCGCGCGGGCTGGAAAGATACGGTGAGAGTGGAAGGTGGCGTCAGCGAGGTGCTGGTGAAGTTTGACCACGATGCGCCGAAGGCGTTTGCCTATATGGCGCACTGCCATCTGCTGGAGCATGAGGATACGGGGATGATGCTTGGGTTCACTGTTTAAAACAGTGCGGCCTGATGCCCTCACCCTGACCCTCTCCCACAGGGAGAGGGAACAGACACAAAAACGGCAACCGAAGTTGCCGTTTTGCATATTTCTGTAGGCCGGGTAAGGCGTAGCCGCCACCCGGCTTTTCAGTTACTTGTTTTCGTCCGGCAACGCATACGCGACAATATAGTCGCCCATCTTCGTGCCAAACGAACCGTGACCACCTGCAGAGATGACAACGTACTGCTTGCCGTTCACTTCATAGGTCATCGGCGTGGCCTGTCCACCGGCTGGCAGACGGCCTTGCCACAGTTTTTCACCGTTGGTCATGTTGTACGCGCGCAGGTAGTTATCTGCGGTTGCCGCGATGAACAGCACGTTACCGGCGGTGGAGATTGGGCCACCCAGCATTGGCATACCCATATTGAACGGCACCGGAACCGGCATTGGGAACGGCATGCTGTCCTGTGGCGTACCAATACGTTTTTTCCATACGATCTGGTTGGTTTTCAGATCCAGACCGGAGATATAACCCCAGGCAGGCTGTTTACACGGCAGACCAAACGGAGACAGGAACGGGTTCAGGGTTACGCCGAACGGTACGCCGTACTGCGGCTGGATACCGGCTTCGGTGCCGCTGCCTTTCGCGTCTTTCGGCTGCTCCAATGGGTTGCCCGGACCGCGCGGGATCAGACGGGAAACGAACGGCAGCGCCATTGGGTTGGCAATTGCCACCTGACGGTTCGGGTCGACGGAGATCCCGCCCCACTCGAACATCCCCAGGTTACCCGGGAAGACCAGCGTGCCCTGCTCAGACGGAGGCGTGAAGATGCCTTCGTAGCGCAGCTGATGGAACATCACGCGGCACACCAGCTGGTCAAACATGGTAGCACCCCACATGTCTGCACCGCTGAGGTCTTTCTTCGGACGGAAGCTCAGGTTAGAGAACGGCTGGGTTTTGCTGACGTAGTCGCCTTTTGCGGCACCCTGCGGAACCGGTTTTTCCGGTGCAGGCACAACCAGCTTACCGTTGCTGCGATCCAGGACGAAGATATTGCCCGTCTTGGCTGGGGCGTAAATCACCGGAACGGTTTTACCATCGACGGTAATGTCTGCCAGCGTCGGCTGGGACGGCATATCCATATCCCACAGATCGTGGTGAACGGTCTGATAGCTCCACGCCAGTTTACCGGTCGTTGCGTTCAGCGCCACGATAGCGCTCGCGTAACGTTCCTGCTCCGGCGTGCGGTTACCGCCCCAGATATCTGGCGTGGTGACGCCCATCGGCAGGTAGACCAGGTCCAGCTTCGCGTCATACGCCGCCGGGGCCCAGGAGTTTGGCGAGTTAAAAGTAAAGGTGTGCTCGTCCGACGGGATCGCGTTGGGATCTTTCGCGCCCGGGTCGAAGGCCCACAGCAGTTTACCGGTGTTTACGTCAAAACCGCGGATGACGCCGGAGGTTTCACGCGTAGAGAAGTTATCCGTTACCGAACCGGCAATCACGATGGTTTTATCGGTGATGATTGGCGGTGAAGTTGGCTCATACAGACCCGGGGTGGTGTCCGGCATGTTGGTCTGCAGGTTCAGGATGCCTTTGTTGGCGAAGGTTTCGCACAGCTTGCCCGTTTCGGCGTTAATCGCGAACAGACGGCCATCGTTCACCGGCAGCATAATGCGGCGAGGACAGTCGGCAATGACTTCCGGGCTGGCATTATCGGCACGCGCTTCGTGGTAAGAGACGCCACGACAGGTGATGTGCTGGAACGACGGGTTAGAGTTCAGCTGTGGATCGAAGTGCCATTTCTCTTTACCTGTGGCCGCGTCGAGCGCGAACAGACGCTGGTGCGCCGTACACAGGTAGAGCATGTTGCCCACTTTGATCGGGGTGACTTCGTTGGTCAGTTCACCCGGATCGTTCGGCATCTTCAGGTCACCGGTACGGAATACCCAGGCTTCCTTCAGGTTCTTCACGTTGTCCGCGTTGATCTGCTTCAGCGGAGAGTAGCGTTGACCTTCCTGGTTACGACCGTACGCAGGCCAGTCACCGTCAGCGACCTGCGAGATAGCAGCCGCAGGCGTGGATTCCGCGTTCAGCGTACCGTTGATCTCCTGTGGGTCATTAAAACCGGCCCAGGTCAGAATGCCGCCAGTAATCAGCAGGGCAACAACCAGGCCCGCTACAGCACCGCTTGAAGGCACAATCAGGCGACGCCAGACGAACGGCAGGATCAGCCAGATACCAAAGAAGACCAGGATGTCGCTGCGCGGCGTCAGTGCCCAGAAGTCGAACCCGACTTCCCAGACGCCCCAGATCATGGTGGCAAGGAGGAGTGCGGCATACAGCCACAGTGCGGATTGTTTTCTACGCAACAGCAGGATGGTTACGGCAACCATAACCAGACCCGCAATCGGGTAGTACCAGGAGCCGCCTAAAGCGACCAGCCAGACGCCACCGATTAACAGATACAGCGCGCAGAAGGCTGCGAACGCGGCTGTTAATGTCACCAGTAGACGCGGCTGTTTAGAGTGTGTTTCAGCCATAGAAAGTGTACTCGTCAGTTTTTGTTAATAATTTGCTAGCAACTAATTATAGGTATTAACAAGTGTGATCGGAATCACAATATTTGCTTTTTGTAACTCATACGCCAGGGTTATCCATTTGCTGGTATAATGGCGGGCTTGCGTATCGATGCCGGAAATACATTCACCTGCATTGAGAGATTTTCATTAAAATCATATGGTTAGTAATATGAAACATACTGTTGAAGTGATGATCCCGGAAGCCGAGATCAAAGCGCGTATCGCCGAACTGGGTCGTCAAATCACCGAACATTACAAGGACAGCGGCAGCGAAATGGTGCTGGTCGGTCTTTTACGTGGCTCTTTCATGTTCATGGCAGACCTGTGCCGTGAAGTGCAGGTGTCCCATGAGGTCGATTTTATGACCGCCTCCAGCTACGGCAGCGGCATGTCCACAACCCGTGATGTGAAAATCCTGAAAGATCTGGATGAAGATATTCGTGGCAAAGATGTGTTGATCGTTGAAGACATTATCGACTCTGGTAACACGCTCTCTAAAGTGCGCGAGATCCTGAGCCTGCGTCAGCCTAAATCGCTGGCGATTTGTACGCTGCTGGATAAGCCAGATCGTCGTGAAGTGCAGGTGCCGGTGGCGTTCGTAGGCTTCTCGATTCCGGACGAATTCGTCGTCGGTTATGGCATTGACTACGCGCAGCGTTATCGCCATCTGCCATATGTCGGAAAAGTCGTGATTCTGGACGAGTAGTTGCGGTTTGTTGCCCGGTGGCGCGCAGCGATCCGGGCCTACGAATGGGCACATGTAGGCCGGGTAAGGCGCAGCCGCCACCCGGCTTTTTAACGTGCACTTATTTATGGTTCACATGCTTAAGCTTGAGGTTGGCAATGCCCGAACGGTAACGCTGCTCCAGCGTTTCGCGGTTGGTGGCGGTCACTTCCAGATTGCGCAGCAGGCCGTCGTGAATGCCGTACGCCCAGCCGTGGATGGAAACCTTCTGCCCACGTTTCCACGCGGACTGCATAATCGTTGAGTGGCCCAGGTTATAGACCTGCTCCATCACGTTCAGCTCGCAAAGGGTATCAAGTCGACGCTCCTGCGGCATTTCACCCAACAGTGAGCTATGTTTGAACCAGATGTCGCGGATGTGCAGCAGCCAGTTATCGATTAACCCCAGCTCTGTATTTTCAACCGCCGCCTGTACGCCACCGCAGCCGTAGTGGCCGCAAATAATGATGTGCTCAACTTCCAGCACGTCAACGGCATACTGAACGACAGAAAGGCAGTTGAGATCGGTATGAATAACAAGGTTGGCTACGTTACGGTGAACAAAAAGTTCGCCAGGTTCGAGACCGGTCAGGCGTTCTGCCGGGACGCGGCTGTCGGAACATCCAATCCATAGAAAGCGTGGGTTTTGCGCTTGCGCCAGCTTCCCGAAAAATCCGGGGTCTTCTTCAACCAGCATCTTTGACCATAGTGCATTGTTGCTGATGAGTGTATCTATGTTATTCATGGACGTTAACGGCCTGTAACCTGGTAATTGCGTTGCGCTACTATAGGGTAACCCGACTTTTAATGAAACCACACAAGGTGTGTAAGAACTGAAGGTAAGTTTAATTCATGGCAATTGCACTGGAGCTTGAGCAGCTTAAAAAAACCTATCCGGGCGGCGTTCAGGCGCTGCGCGGGATAGATCTCAAAGTAGAGGCGGGGGATTTCTATGCGCTTCTTGGACCGAACGGGGCGGGGAAATCTACCACTATCGGCATTATCAGTTCGCTGGTGAACAAAACCTCAGGTCGCGTAAGCGTCTTTGGCTACGATCTGCAGAAAGATGTGGTCAACGCCAAGCGCCAGCTGGGGCTGGTGCCGCAGGAGTTCAACTTCAACCCGTTCGAGACGGTACAGCAGATTGTCGTTCAGCAGGCGGGTTATTACGGCGTTGAGTATAAAGAGGCGATTGAGCGTAGCGAAAAATACCTTAAACAGCTCGATTTGTGGGAAAAGCGTAACGAACGTGCGCGCATGTTGTCCGGTGGGATGAAGCGCCGCCTGATGATTGCTCGCGCGCTGATGCACGAGCCAAAGCTGCTTATCCTCGATGAACCGACTGCGGGTGTGGATATTGAACTGCGCCGTTCCATGTGGGGCTTCCTGAAGGATCTGAACGATAAAGGCACCACCATTATTCTGACCACCCACTATCTCGAAGAAGCTGAGATGCTGTGCCGCAACATCGGCATTATTCAGCATGGTGAGCTGGTGGAAAACACGTCGATGAAGGATCTGCTCTCTAAGCTGAAATCCGAAACCTTTATTCTCGATCTGGCGGCGAAAAGCGCGCTGCCGAAGCTCGAAGGGTATAACTACCGTCTGGTGGATACCTCGACGCTGGAAGTGGAAGTGCTGCGCGAGCAGGGCATCAACAGCGTCTTCTCACAGTTGAGCGCGCAGGGCATTCAGGTATTGAGTATGCGTAACAAAGCGAACCGACTGGAAGAGCTGTTTGTCTCTCTGGTGCATGAAAAACAAGGAGACAAGGCATGACGCATCTTTACTGGGTCGCGCTGAAAAGTATCTGGGCGAAAGAGATCAACCGCTTTATGCGCATCTGGGTGCAAACCCTGGTGCCGCCAGTCATCACCATGACGCTCTACTTCATCATCTTTGGTAACCTGATCGGTTCCCGGATTGGTGAGATGCACGGCTTTACCTATATGCAGTTTATCGTGCCGGGGCTGATCATGATGGCGGTGATCACCAACGCCTATGCCAACGTGGCATCCTCATTCTTTAGCGCTAAGTTCCAGCGCAACATTGAAGAGCTGCTGGTGGCACCAGTGCCAACACACGTCATTATTGCTGGTTACGTGGGCGGCGGCGTGGCGCGCGGTTTGTGCGTGGGGATCCTGGTGACGGCGATTTCGCTGTTCTTCGTGCCGTTCCAGGTGCACTCGTGGCTGTTTGTCGCGCTGACGCTTCTGCTGACCGCGATCCTGTTCTCGCTGGCGGGCCTGCTGAACGCGGTGTTTGCCAAAACGTTCGACGACATCAGCCTGATCCCGACCTTCGTGCTGACGCCGCTGACCTATCTGGGTGGGGTGTTTTACTCCCTGACGCTGCTGCCACCGTTCTGGCAGGCGCTGTCGCACCTGAACCCGATTGTCTACATGATCAGCGGCTTCCGCTTTGGCTTCCTCGGCATTACCGATGTGCCGCTGTTTACCACGGTGGTGGTGCTGGTAGTGTTCATCATCGCCTTCTACCTGCTGTGTTGGTATCTGATCCAGCGCGGACGCGGTCTGCGCAGCTAACTTTCTGCCCGGCGACATTCTGTTTGCCGGGCACTTTTCTTTGACAGTTATCACCGTAAGCAAACCTTCCCTACGCTAAACTACTCGCCTGCTAAGGAGAGACGTATGCTGGGATGGGTTATCACCTGCCACGATGAACACGCGCAGGATATGCTGGATAAGCTTGAAGCTAAATTTGGTCCGCTGGCACAGTGCCGTGCAGTCAATTACTGGCGTGGGTTAAGCACCAACATGCTCAGCCGCATGATGTGCGATGCGCTGCATGAAACCGACACGGGCGATGGCGTGATCTTTCTGACCGATAAATCCGGCGCGGCGCCTTATCGTTCCGCCGCGCTGTTAAGCCACAAGCACGAAAACTGCGAAGTTATTTCCGGCATCAACTATGCGCTGCTGGAAGCGATGCATCTTCAACGTGAAACCTTAACCAGCGCTGAGTTTCGCAATACCCTCGTGGGTATGCAGGTTCCGGGCGTAAGTAGCCTGTGGCATCAGCAGCAGAAAAACCCGCCTTTCGTTCTGCTTCACGATCTGTATAAGCATTAAACGTTGGTATTGATGTCGCATTTGTTACAATGGCGACTGATTTCCCGTATCGATTTATATCCCATGTTAATGCGCGTTATTTTCCTGCTGTTGCTGCTGGTTTCCGGCGGTACTTCTGCCAGTCTGATTAGCCAGCAAGGGCTTCCGGCCCGCTATATGCAAACCACCGAAGATGCGGCCATCTGGGCACAGGTGGGAAGTAATGTGATCAACGTGGGAAACGTCAGGGCCGGACAAATTCTTGCCGTGGTGCCGACCTCTGCTGACTATTACGAATTTCGTTTTGGTTTTGGCACGGGGTTTATTGATAAAGGGCATCTTGAAGAGGTGCAGGGCAAACAGCGCGTTGAGGACAGCCTTGGCGATTTGAATAAGCCGCTCAGCAATCAGAACCTGATCACCTGGAAAGACACGCCGGTGTATAACGCTCCCAATAGCGGGAGCGCGCCCTTCGGTACCATGAGCCCCAACCTCCGGTATCCCATCCTCAGTAAGTTGAAAGATCGCCTTAACCAGACCTGGTTCCAGATCCGCATCGGCAATCGTCTGGCGTGGATCAGCAGTCTGGATGCGCAGGAAGATAACGGCCTTCCGGTCCTGACTTACCATCACATTTTGCGTGATGAGGAGAACACGCGTTTTCGTCATACATCCACGACGACCAGCGTACGCGCGTTCAACAACCAGATGGCCTGGCTACGCGATCAAGGCTATGCCACGCTGACGATGTACCAGCTGGAAGGGTACGTGCGCAATAAGATGAACCTGCCCGCGAAGGCGGTGGTGATCACCTTTGATGATGGCCTGAAATCGGTCAGCCGCTATGCGTATCCCATTCTGAAAGAGTACGGCTTTAACGCGACGGCGTTTATCATATCGTCGCGAATTAAAGGCCATGCGCAGAAGTGGGACCCGAAATCGCTGCAATTTATGAGCGTTCATGAGATTAAGGGGATTCAGGATGTATTTGATATTCAGTCCCACACCCATTTCCTGCATCGCGTTGATGGGTATAAACACCCGATCTTGCTGAGCCGCAGCTACCACGTGACCCTGTTTGATTTTGAACGCTCACGACGTGCGCTGGCGCAGTTTAACCCGCGCGTGCTCTATCTTTCGTATCCGTTTGGCGGCTATGACAATAAAGCGATAAAGGCGGCGAATGACGCCGGTTTTCATCTGGCAGTGACGACGATGAAAGGGAAGGTAAAGCCGGGGGATAATCCGTTCTTACTGAAACGCCTGTATATCTTAAGAACGGATTCGCTGGAGACGATGTCGCGGCTGATCAGCAATCAGCCGCAGGGGTAAATTACTCGTAGGTGAACTGCAGAGTGCCGATGGCGCTGAATGTGCCGGAGGTGACTTTTTCTGTGTCAGATTTCACCAGGCGAGCGGTTAACGCTGCGCTGAATAAGGCAATTGTTGTGCCATCCTCAACGCTATAGCTGCTGGTTGAGTTTGGCTGGACTTGGTTATCGTTTGGCCACTTAATAATAACGCCAACGCCTTTTGCAGCATTAGATGGCGCAGCATTCGCAATCAATGAGCCGTCGCTTCCCGTTGTCTTACTGGTGGTTAGCTTCATGGTAATTTTGCGCGTATTACTGCAATTCCCGTTAATGACGAAATAAACGTTTTGCGTGTTATCGTTCTCCAGATCTGAAACATCATATTCCCCTAGGGAAACTGTTCTGGGGCCCGTCATAATACAGGTGGGTTGCTGTATGGGGGTGGAAAAGGCCATATCGGCAACTGTGATTGTGACTTTGGGATGATCGATGAATGAAGTACCTATCGGATCGCCAATCGCGATTTTCCCAATTGTTCCACCTTCGGGACTAACCGTTAAAACATTTTTGGGGATGCCGGTGAATGTGGGGAGTTGGTAAAATTCAATGGCGGCTTGCCATGACCTGTTGTCCAGGAGTTCATCATGGTTATTCATATGCAGCGTAAGAAACCATCCTCTTATATTGGAAGAGAAGAACGCTGTAGCGGAGTGGTCTACTGTTTGCAACGCCAGTGAATACGCAATACCTGGAATATTGGTCTTGAATAAACCCTTACCATCAATACTGCCAACCAATAAATCAGATTGAGTTAGCGTAAATATATTTTCACCATCATCCCCCGGATGACAGTCACTTTTTAGTTCTGGGCTAAGGTTGAGTGGGTAAAGCGTACTAATTTTTGTGGGGGCGTTTACCGAGCTAAGCACAGATAGTGTTGGTTTGCCGTTTATAAAATCACCGACAGAATGCGATGATAAACTTTCAAATCGACATTCAACGTTCGCACTGACTTTAAAGGTGCTGAACGCTAATATTGTGATTAACATTATGAATTTTGTAAAACTTAGGGATGCCATGGCCCCTGAATTCTGTTCCATAAATATCCCTTAATTATACGTCACACTCACCAGGGCATGCGTCGTGACTTTACCTGCGCTGACCTGACCGTAATTTTGATAGCGGGCGTAAAAGTTATACTCTTTAAGGTAGCTTTGGGAGTCAGAGGAGGAATCTATTTTGATTGCCACATCAGACTCCCCATTACTGTCCAGTACGTTCTGATTATTGGATTCCGAAAAAATGACAATCCCCACTTTTTCAGCCCCGCCAGCCTCGACTGGCGTCTCGTTCCTGAATATCTGTTTTGATATGTCCACGATTTGAACGCCCCGTGGTTTGAAGTTAAAGTGCAGGGCCTCGCCTGAGTTCAGTTCATCTCCATTACAATTCACTACCCGTATAGCAAAGCGTGTGCCCCCTGCGGGATCCGCAGGCTTTAGGCGATCGCTGCCATCTGATGAATAAAACCACGACTTTCCAACCGTGGGCAGCGTCACGTTCCCATTTTCCGAAAGGGTCACCTGACAGGTGTTATTGATGATGTTTGCCGTCATATCCATTTCCATATTCGACGCCAGTCCCGCTGCAGGAAAAATTCCGCAGAACATCACGCAAACAGGTAGAGCCGACTTGGCTTTTTTAACGAAAAAGCGTGATCGAGACATCCTGAATAATTCGCCTGAATGAGAAAACATTATTGATAGGTCACGATAAACGTAACCGGTGCATTCACTAAACCTGTCGTTACGTCAGAAATGGTTTTACCTTTAGCGATGACGATACGGGCATCCATGTCAAAATCAGCTGCCCCGTTAGTCAGGTTGAGCATGGGGGAGGGCGACGTGCTGCAGTTCATCAACGAACCAGATTCGACGGAACCTTTCCAGATTTCAAAGCCGACGTTGTGCCCAGCGGCAAAAGAACTGCCATTTCGGGCATCACCGCTACATGCACCGCCTGAACCTGGCGTTGCCTGAATGGTGGCATTTTTCACCCCCGCACAGTTGGTGAAGGCAATCTTAAAAGCCTCTTCACGACTTTGGTTGACCAGATCAGATTTGAATACGTCACCAAACGGTAAAATGCTAACTGGCGCGCCGCTGGCATTCTGAATCTCTGCGTTGCAGGTTCCCGCCTCAATAGTGGAGGTAAACGTGGCCTGAACGCTGGTCGTCCCCGTAATGGCGCTTAAAGAAACGGAAGGCAGGGTGGCAGTGATAGCAAGCACCAGTAATGTCATTTTCGTTTTCATATCAATGTTCCGTATTACTATCGATTATTCATAGGTGAAATTAAACGTTGCGATACCGCTAAAGTTTCCGGTTGTGCTTTGTCCGCTTGCGGTTTCAACCAGCGTCGCAAGAAGCGAAACTTCTCCAGCACTTATTTCACCGCTCGACCAGACGAGGCGCTGTGTATCGGTGGTTGAATTAATGACAAAGGGGATGTCCGGCGTGGAGGTACGAGAAATTGCCACGCCAATATTCTCTGCGCTACCCTCGCCAGAGAGTGAATTTTTAATTGCTGTAGTAACGGGGCTTGCACTCCCGCTAACGGTTGTTTTAAGGGATGTCAGACTCGACGGGCAAGAGGCCATTTTGAGTTTAAAGTTGGTCGTTGCTTTGGCACTTTTCAGGATAATGTAATCCAGACGCACCTTGCCGTTAGTACCGACAGGGATAACGTTGCTGGAGCCATCACCGCTACCACCTTCAATTTTCATATCGCAGGTGGTGTCACGGATATTGGCGGTAAAGGTAATATCGAGATTATCGGCGTGTGATGTTAGCGACATCATCATTCCGGAACTCAACATGAGTAATCCTGTTTTTATACCCGCTTTAAAAAGCATATTTTAAGCTCCTTTTAGAATGCTGTGATGTGACAGGTCTGCGCTGCCAGCATTGTTGTCGGTCCGATTTTTTTCGCGTCTGGTGGTATCTGATAAGGAACGGTACAGGATGTGCCTCGCTCGCTTCCCCAGACGATAGTTAATGTTCCTTTATCTTCGATCCCGCGGATCCAAGCCTGTCCAGCCTGGCCCACGCTACCCACGGATATCCCTGGTTCCGTTTGCACATCCGCGCCTAAGGGAATAAAGCCGCCATCATCGCGCGTCAGCTCCATTAGTACAGAGCGCCCCTGGTCGGTTTCAAAGTTGACCAGCACGACGGCGCCGCTACGTGGAACGGCAATGGAACGGGTATTTTTCACTTCAACATCAGAGCGCATATCACTGATATCCAGACCGACGCTGTTTTCGCGGTAAGCGGAAAGATAGGGCATAAGGGCATAGCCTGAAGATCCGATTTCACCGTTGCCGATGGAGACACGGGCGCCTTCTGCTCCCTCTGCTTTAATCAACGCAAGCGTATCGCTTTCGCTGATGCTGCCAGGCGCGAGTGTTACGCCACCAGAGTGCAGAACCATCCCGCCGCTGTAGCTGGCAGAATATTGTCGCGTATCGTCATCCGATGCTGAGACGGAAAGGCTCAGCGGTCCGTGTGGGCCGTTGTAACTGCCGTAACCACTTAGCTGGTTTAACGTGTCGTCGTTACGCGTGGTGCTCTCAGTAATGCTGTAACTGAAGCGGTTATCTTCGGTGTTGCCGTTGGCGCTGGCGTTAAAACTCCCGCCACCTTTTAAATCGCTGCCGATGCCCATGTTGAGCGATGAGAACCCACCTGCACGCTTACCGCTACCCATCAGTGTGTCGAATGGAATCGTGAGGTTCAGATAGACACTGTCATCTTTTTCCCCGAACTCGTCGTAGGTACGCTGCACGGAGAGGCTATAGCTTCCCCAGCTTAACGAATGACTGTGACCGACGGAGTATTGCGCTGACGAACTACTTTCATTCCAGTAGTCCTGCCAGGTTGAGTTGACATACAGCGATCCCAAATCAAGGTCGCCCATTTTCAACGGTTGGCTGATATTCACCTGGATCTGATTTTTCATGCGCTGGAAGGTTTGATACACATCGCTGTTATTGCGATTAGGGTTACGCTCCCTGTCACGGTATTTGATCTCATTGGTTAACGAGGCCGCATCGCTCAGGCTGAGATAGTCAGATGTTGAAAATCGATAGGCTGCGACGTTGAAAGAGGTATTCGTGGCTTCCATGAGTTTGCTGTAGGAAATACGATAACTTTCACCGGTGAGATGTCGTAAGCCGTCGATCCTGGCATCAGAATGCGTGACATCAAAGGCGAATGCACCCATTCCGGTGTTCATGGCAATACCCAACAATGCGGCGTAAAAATCGCTATCGGTGTATTCCAGGCCCGCATATCCGGTGAAGGTATTGGTTAAGCCATAATAGCCCGTGGCATATCCCACCTTTGGTGTGTCGCGCAGGCTGTCGTCACGCAGTTCACCCACGCCGACGTCCCATCGGGAGTAGCCAGGGCGGAGCATTTGTGCGACTGAGGAATACGCGACCGAGAAGGAACGTTTGCTACCATCTGTTTCTTCTACAGTGACGATGAGATCGCTTCCGTAACCCGTTGTACTGAGATCCGTGATTTCAAAAGGACCCGGCGGTACGGACGTCTCGTAAATCGTATTTCCACTTTGGGCGATCGTGACTTTGGCGTTGCTGTTGGCGACACCCCTGATCACTGGCGCATAGGTGGAGATACCGTTGGGAAGCATACGGTCATCGTTATATAAACGTGCTCCGCGCAGGCTGATGGAGTCGAAGGCATCACCGCGGGTGTAGGAGTCTCCGGCAATAAACTGCGCTTTCAGCGGCGCGATATCACGCTGAAGATAAATGTCCTGACTGGCGTAATGGGTACCGTCATCCCGATCCCAGTTCAGGTTGCCTCGTGCCCGGAGCCGCCACGGCCCCAGATTTGCCCCATAACGTAGACCTGCATAGGCCGTATCAGTGCTGGAATCAGGCGTGTCTGCGTGCCAGCCATTAAGATCCCAGGAGAGCATTGCCGCTGGGATCCCGTCTTCCCACAGTGAAGGATCAACATATCCCGCCGGACGCTGAATGACGAAAGCCTGAGGAATGGAGAGATCCAGTTCTTGTGTTGAAGGATCGTAAGCCACGCGTGAGTCTGGATAGGCGCTCGACAAAGAGACGCATGCGGCGTCGGGCTCGTCCTTAAGTTGCTCGGTTGTTACATTTGTCTGGGTGAGCAGTTTACGAGTGATACAGGGGGTGGCTCGCGGTGTGCCATTATCCTTAAAGAGAAGATCCGTTGTAACGGAAGGTTTTCCGTTAATAATCACTTTCACTTTATACGTTCCAGGAACTACGGGGTTGCCTTGTGAAAAGCGGCTAACGTCAATTTTTGTCCCAGTGTTATAAAGGAACTGATCGTTAAACTGTACGTCTTCTTCGTTATTATTTTCAGCAGCAAATGCACATAACGGCAATACCGCACTTATTGATAAACATAGTAGCGAACGTCTAAAGTGCATGATCAACTCTGTCCCAGAACAAGTCCAAATATAGTTCTTACGAATGATTGTGAGCTGATATAGAATCAGTTCTGTATAAACTCATACTTATCAATCCCACCGAAATCATTGATGGCTTGCCATGTTATTTTGCTGTTTCCAGATGCGGTGTAACTTTTCACGTTCATTGTCTGGCTAGAGAATGGTTCAATATAATGCGTTTCGATATCGTAACTTTTACCGCCTGAAATTAGCGTCGCGCTTGCCAGTGAAACATAATAAGGCGAGTCGTTTTTCGCACTTAAAATAATTTTTTGTCCTTGTCGGGTTTGAGACCATTTAAGATTTTTGGCCGCGTCGGTCGGTTCGCCTTTCAACCCTGTTGGCCGGAAAAACAGTTTAATGCGCGTACGGAAAGCAAGCTGAAGCATGCTTTGATTATCGCTATCCTTAGCCTTAGGTGGGACTTCCAGCACGTTGAACCAGAACAGTGATTCTTTATCTTTTGGCAAAGCCTGACCAAGCCAGGTGATTCTGACGGTTTGCCCTTTTTGTGGTTCAACGCGGGAAACGGGGGGCGTAACGATAAAAGGCAGTTTCAGCTCTTGAGGATTGGTGGTATCTCTTCCGTCGTCGAGCCAGGTTTGCAACAGTAATGGTCGGGTGCCACGGTTGTCCATCGACACCGTTACGTCTTTTGCTGATTCAGGATAAATGACGCGGGTACCGGATATCACAATATCTGCACTGGCGTTAAAAGAAAAAATGCTCACTGAAGCCAGTAGCAGGGTTTTTAATCCGCTCTTTATATTGAGTAAGTGCATGGATAGTCTCATATAATACGAAAATGTGCCCAACAGGGCACATTGACTGGACGGATAAAACTTATTCGTAGCTCATGGTGAAGTAAGCGTTGGCGCTGACTTTACCTGACTGTACTGGGCGGGTGTCTTTTACCCAGTTCGAACCCGGCACATAAGCAACACGGTAGAACAGTTTACCGGAGCCGGCATTCAGGTCTGCTTTCTGCGTATTATTGTCAGGTTGACCCACCATAATACGAGATGAGACGGTTGGGGCATTGTTATACAGGGCAAGTGCAACGTTCGTTGCAGAGCCTGCTACGCCAGCATCGGGTTCAATGGTACCGTTTGCAATAGCCCCCATATTTTTCGACATAAAGCTTGCAGAAGCATTCTTCAATGCCTCTGGGCAGTTGGTGAGCAGCAGTTCAAAATTCTTTGAGCCGACACCGGTATCGATGGTGGTGGATTCGACTTCAGATTTTTTAACAACCGGTAAGGTAATGGTAATATTATTTTGTGCTTCACCATTAGAGGTGGAAATATTACATGTTGTGTCTGTTACCGCACCATCAAAGGTGATTAAACCGAGATCCGTATCTGCGATTGCTGAAAAAGAACTTATTGCGAACAAAGCTACCGCTGAAGCTAATAACGTTTTTTTTAACATGATTAAAATTCCATTTAAACAACATTGTGTTGATTTAATTCAAGCAAAATGATGATAGGGATCTATGAATGGGTTGGATATTTAAAATTGCTAAAAATCATCGTTAGAAAAAATGAATGTTTGATAAGTTATTGAAAATGATCTTGAAATTTATTTTAAATTAACTCAGGCGTCTGTTTTTTATTATGACGATATTGTTTTGACAGGCTTAGATTATAAATGACAACGATCATTTTCTATTTTATATCATCCAGAGGAATGTTTTTTTTAGAAAAGAGACGCGGGAAGAGAGGCAAAAATAGGGCAAATGAATGAAGAGAGGCTATTTACACAATAAAGAATAATGTATTTTTATCATTCAAGGAGCGGAACCAGAGGGTCCCGCTCCTCACCGGAATCAGGCTACCTGGACTGGAATGGCCTTCGCGGTACGTTTCATCTCGTTGTCGCCTTCGAAATAGGCCACTTTTGGCTGCCAGCGACGCGCTTCTTCGTCAGACATCATGACAAAGCTCGCGATGATCACAATGTCACCCACGTCCGCGCAGTGTGCTGCTGCGCCGTTCACGGAGATGATTTTAGACCCGCGCTCGGCGGCAATCGCGTAGGTGGAGAAGCGTTTGCCGTTGTTCACGTTCCAGATATCAATGGCTTCGTTTTCAAGAATACCCGCCGCGTCGAGAAAATCCTGATCGATCGCGCAGGAGCCTTCATAGTGCAGGTCGGCCTGAGTGACTTTCACACGGTGAAGCTTACCTTGCAGCATTTTGCGAATCATTACGTTTACCTTTCATCTGCCGGGTAGAAAACTACGCCAGCTCAACCACTTTGTTGTCGATTAGGCGGGCCTGACCAAGCCATGCCGCCACCAGAATAACCGCACGTTTGCTGGTCTCTGTAAGCTCCAGAAGCGTGTCGGCATCGCGGATTTGAATATCATCAGCACGGAAACCTTTGTCGTTCAGCGCCTGTTCGGCGAGGGCGACGATCTCTTCGGCGGTCAGCTCTTTGGCCAGAAGCTGTTCTGCCATGGTATTCATGACCTTGCTCAAGCCCGGGGCGATTTTCCGCTGGTCCGCAGTCAGGTAGCCATTGCGTGAGCTGAGCGCCAGACCGTCTTTGGCTCGCACAATCGGTACGCCGACAATATCGATGTCGTAGCCCATATCGGCAACCATCTTGCGAATCAATGCCAGCTGCTGGAAATCTTTCTCACCAAAGCACGCGACGTCCGGCTGTACCAGGTTGAAGAGCTTGCTGACGATGGTGGATACGCCACGGAAGTGTCCCGGGCGGCTGGCGCCTTCGAGCATGGTGGAGATGCCCGGTACGTCAACGTAGGTTGCCTCTTCTGTACCCTGAGGGTACACGTCCGCCGGTGCCGGAGAGAAGACGATGTCCGCATGGCGTTTTTTCAGCTTCTCGCAATCTTCCTGCAGGGTGCGCGGATAGCGCGCCAGGTCATCGGCGCGGTCAAACTGCATGGGGTTAACGAAGATACTGACCACCACGATATCCGCACGGGCTTTCGCTTCGTCGACCAGCTTCATATGGCCATCATGCAGGTTGCCCATGGTCGGGACGAGTGCAATACGTTTACCTTCCTGACGCGCGCGACGGATATGCTGGCGAAGCAGCGGCAGGGTTTCAATGATTAGCACAACGAGACTCCTTAATGGAAACTGTGTTCTTCACCCGGGTAAACACCGGATTCAACGTCGGCAATATACTGCCTGACCGCGGCGCGCATGTCGCCCGCTTCAGTGAGGAAATTTTTGGCAAATTTCGGGATATGCCCGCCGGTAATGCCGAAGGCGTCGTGCATCACCAGAATTTGACCATCGGTTACGTTTCCTGCGCCAATTCCGATAACCGGAATCGACAGCGCGTCGGTGATGCGTTTTGCCAGTTCAACCGGAACGCACTCCAGCACCAGCAGCTGTGCGCCTGCGGCTTCCAGCGCGACGGCGTCATCAAACAGCGTTTGGGCGGCATCGCCGCGGCCCTGCACCTTGTAGCCACCGAAGATGTTCACCGACTGTGGCGTCAGGCCTAAGTGTCCGCATACCGGTACGGCACGTTCGGTGAGCATTTTTACCGTTTCAACAAGCCAGGCACCGCCCTCGATTTTGACCATGTTGGCGCCGGCACGCATGACGTTTGCCGCATTTTCAAAGGCTTGTTCTGGGGTGGCGTAGGCCATAAACGGCAGATCGGAAAGCAGCAGGCAGGCTGGCGCACCGCGGCGCACGGCGCGGGTATGGTAAGCGATATCCTCAACCGTGACCGGGAGGGTGGAATCATGTCCTTGTACCGTCATCCCTAACGAATCTCCGACCAGCATGACGTTGATACCCTCTTCGGCAAAGAGTTTGGCGAAGCTGTAGTCATACGCGGTGATGGTGGCGAAGCGTTTTTTTTCCTGTTTGCATTTCTGCAGTAAGGAGATGGTGGTTGGTTTCATACTGTTTCCTGATAGCCCAAAAGCGAATCTTTGCGCATTCTAACAGTAACATTCGAGGGAACAATGATTTTAGGTAACCGATTAACCATAATTATTTAATGGTTAATCGGCAATAAAACAGGTTTACCAGCGAGCGGGTTTTTCCGCGTGGAGTTTGTCCAGAATGTCCCTGAGCGGAATGCCGTCGGGGAAGATAAGATCGGGGGCAACTTCAAACAGCGGCCAGAGCATAAAACCGCGGTTTTTCATGTCGTAATGCGGAACAGTGAGGCGTTCGGTATTGATTATCTCGTTGCCAAACAGCATCAGGTCGAGGTCGAGTGTGCGCGGCCCCCAGCGTTCGGCTTTGCGTACGCGACCCTGTTGTAGCTCAATACGCTGGGTATTATCCAGCAGCGTTTCGGCATCCAGATTCGTGTCGAGCACGACGGCGGCGTTCAGGTAATCAGGCTGATCCTGCGGGCCCAGCGGCGGCGTGCGATAAAAAGAGGAGACCGCAACAATCCGGCTATGCGGGATCTCCCCGAGCGCCTGAACGGCAGCGTTAACCTGCTCCAGCGGAGAGGCAAGATTGCTGCCGATGGCGATGTAGGCGAGGGTCACGCTGAGCCTTCGCGACGCGGTGCGCGTTTGCGCGGGCGACGGTGGCGACGACGCGGTTCTGGCTCTTCATCCAGATTGGTCAGCATCCCTTTTTGCTCGGGTGGTGCAGAGACCTGGAATTCGCCCCACCACTGCGCCAGACGCTGCAGCTCCTGGTTCTTTTCAATTTCAGCACGCAGTGCCAGCAGGTCGAACGCGGCGCGGAACTTTGGATGCTCCATCAGCTTCCAGGCGCGTTTGCCCTGGCGACGGGACATGCGCAGCTGAAGCTGCCAGATGTCGCGCACCAGCGTGGTGATACGTTTTGGGATCGCGAGCGTACGACAGGCTTCATCCAGCACGTCGTTTGCCGCCAGCGCAAAGGCATCGTAATAGGCCAGACCGCTTTCCTGCGCAATTCTCTGTGCTGCTTCCAGCAGGGGATACCAGAACATTGCAGCAAACAGGAATGCCGGGTTCACACGCATGTCATTCTGGATGCGCGTGTCGGTATTCTTCAGCACCTGCGCAATGATGCGTTCCATCGGGCTGTCACCGTTTTCGGTAAAGCAGCGCGTGATGGTTGGGAACAGGGGCTGGAACAGGCTGTATTCGCGCAGCAGATTGTAGGTTTCAAACCCGTACCCCGCCTGCAACAGCTTCAGCGCCTCTTCAAACAGACGCGCTGGCGGCACGTCGTTAATCAGCGTTGCCAGACGCGGGATCGGTTCACCGGTCTCAGGGCTGATACGCATGTTTAATTTGGCCGCAAAACGCACGGCGCGCAGCATACGCACTGGGTCTTCGCGGTAACGGGTTTCCGGCGTGCCGATCAGGCGAATCAGGCCTTCTTTCAGGTCCTGCATACCGCCAACGTAATCCCGTACGGTGAAATCCGCCACGCTGTAGTAAAGGCTGTTGATGGTGAAATCGCGGCGCTGGGCATCTTCTTCAATGGATCCGAAGATGTTATCACGCAGCAGCATGCCGTTCTGGCCCTGCTGGGACGTCGTACGATCGGATACGCCCGCTTCGTGATGGCCACGGAACGTCGCCACTTCGATGATTTCCGGACCAAACATGACGTGCGCAAGGCGGAAACGGCGGCCAACAAGACGGCAGTTACGGAATAATTTGCGTACCTGTTCTGGCGTGGCGCTGGTCGTCACGTCGAAATCTTTTGGTTTTTTGCCCAGCAGTAAATCACGCACCCCACCGCCAACGAGATAGGCCTCGTAGCCTGCTTTATTCAGACGATAGAGCACCTTGAGGGCATTTTCACTGATATCTTTGCGGGAAATAGTGTGCTGCTCACGCGGAATAACCGACATGCGGTTTTGCGCAATAGCGTCGTTAGCCATGCTCTCTTCGCGGCTTAGCACTTTACGGCAAAAATTAGCGACTCGGGTAAAAATAGTACACCTCGTAGTGTGTTTTGTTATGAAAAAAGCGGCTAATCATAGCTCAGCGCAACGCATTTGAGAATGCTGGATTTTTGGCACGGCCTCGAGCGTCCAGTGGGCGACGGCCAGATCCAGCAGTTCGTCTATACGCAAATCCTGCCATTCGTGGGTTACATTTTGGTTGAGAAACCGCAGCGCGTCGATCAAAACAGGGCGTGGATCGCCGCCTGGCAGGGCGGGCGCGTGGTTCTGCTTGGAGAGCTTAACGCCCCGCGCATTGACCGCCAGCGGCAGGTGGATGTAATCCGGCGCTGTCCAGCCAAACTGATGATAAAGCGATATTTGCCGCACCGTCGGTTCAACCAGATCCGCCCCGCGCACAATTTCCGTCACGCCCTGGAAATGATCGTCCACCACCACCGCCAGGTTATAGGCGAACAGGCCGTCGCGGCGGTGGATGATGAAATCTTCGCAGGCAAGACGTTTGTTGGCATAGATTTCGCCGGAGAGTAAATCGGTAAAGTGCGTCACCGGGGAACGCTGCCGTATACGCACGGCGGCATTTTCAGGACCGTTGTTCAACGTGCGGCAGTGGCCGTCATAGACGCCACCCACGCTTTGAATACGCGCGCGGGTGCAGGTGCAGTAATAGGACAGCCCTTGTTCATAGAGCCACGCCAGACGTTCCCGATAGGCATCATGACGTTGTGACTGCCACAGTACATCGTCGTCCCAGTGAAGACCGTAATGTTCCAGCTGACGCAGAATCGTTTCTGCTGCACCGGGAACTTCACGCGGAGGATCAATATCTTCAATGCGGATGAGCCATTTGCCCTGGCGGGCACGAGCTTGCAGGTAGCTGCCGAGCGCGGCAATTAATGAGCCGAAGTGTAATTCGCCGGAAGGAGATGGCGCGAAGCGCCCAATATAGTGTGATTCAGACATATCAACAGTAACAAGGCGGGAGAGACTCCCGCCTTTGCAGTAGTTAGAGGGTTGGCATTAGCCAGCCATCTGTTTTTCGCGGATTTCGGCCAGCGTTTTACAGTCGATACACAGATCGGCGGTTGGACGCGCTTCCAGGCGACGAATGCCGATTTCAACACCGCAGGATTCGCAGTAGCCAAAATCTTCGTCTTCGACTTTTTTCAGCGTTTTCTCGATCTTTTTGATCAGTTTGCGTTCGCGGTCACGGTTACGCAGTTCGAGGCTGAACTCTTCTTCCTGAGCGGCACGGTCTACCGGATCCGGGAAGTTTGCAGCTTCATCCTGCATATGTGTAACGGTGCGATCGACTTCATCCCTGAGTTGATTACGCCATGCTTCAAGAATACGCCTGAAGTGCGACAGCTGGGCTTCGTTCATATACTCTTCGCCCGGTTTCTCTTGATACGGCTCCACCCCAGCGATGGCGAGAATACTCAGGGACGATGTTTTACGGTTTTGCCCTTCTTGCATGTTGCTTCTCCTTAACACGCACTATCGATCCCCGTGTTGGGGGAAAAATCAGGTCGCTATAAATAGCAGATGCTTTTCCGTATGGCAATTATCTAAACGTAACACTTGACAAGCCTGTGAGGAAAAGCGTATTTGCGCACGCGGCCAGAACACATAATAGTCAATCGTCAATTCCCTTATAAGACAATGGGAAGAGAGGATCTCAGAGTCATATTATCGGCAGAAAGTTCCGCTTTATAAGCGAAAACCTCCACCCCCTGCTTTTGTGCCTCATTCAACAATTGCGCGTATTTAGGATCGATATGGCGGGCGGGGGAGAATCGTTCAATGGCTGAATGCAAAACTGCAAACAGCAACACGGCGCGTTTGCCCGCCGCCGCTACACTCATTAGCTCTCGCAGATGCTTCTGGCCACGTAGCGTTACCGCATCCGGAAAGTAGCCATTTTCCTGTTCCGCTAACGTCACTGATTTTACTTCAATATAGCACTCAGGCCGTTCTTCCGCCTGGAGCATAAAGTCAATTCTGCTGCCTTCATCGCCATACTTCACTTCGCTTTTTTGCAGGCTATAGCCTGTCAGTTCAGGAAGAGCATTATTTGTCAGCGCTTCCTTCACTAATTGGTTTGCACGCAATGTATTGACACATATAAACGCCCCGTTTTGCGTCTCGGTCATTTCCCAGGTATGGGGATACTTGCGTTTAGTATTTTCTGATGTGGAATACCAGACCCTGTCACCCGGCGTCGCACAACCGGTCATCGCACCGGTGTTGGGGCAGTGCAGGGTGAGCTGTTCACCTTCGGGTGTGATCACATCGGCGAGAAAGCGTTTGTAGCGCTGGATCAGCGTGGCGTGCTGTAGAGCAGGACTAAACTTCATCGGATTTCCTTAGTGCGTCACCCAACGACCAGCGCTGTAGCGGCATGTAGCGGGTGCGTCCTTGTGCAAAGACAGATTCATAAAGCGCAAATTCGGTCACCGGAAAGGCCCAGTGAAAGCCCGGTGGCGGAATGGCAACGACCTGACCGGCATCGCGCAGCAACGTGATATGTGGATGAAACGGCTGCGGGCTTTGGTAACAGCCGCTGCGTGCCGCCTGGGCGCGCAGCATATTTGCCAGTTGTAACAACCCGCGCGGCGGCTGGCGCGTGCCCAGCCAGACCACGCGTGAGCGTAGCCACTGACCGGCATCGTCAAGGTGCAGCGTAAACCCCGGCTGGGAAATGCGTCCGGCCATCGCGGCTAACGCGCGCTGTTTATCCGCGCTTACCTCACCCAGAAAGGCCAGCGTCAGGTGCATATTCGCCGCCGCAACAGGACGACCCGCCTCCGAAGGGAAGTGTTCCGCGCGCCAGCGGACGATTTGCCGCTGAAGCGTGGCGGGAAGTTCAATGGCGAAAAACAGTCGTTTCGACTCAGGCATACGGAGGACTCGGTAATGATATGCGCCGATGCTACAATGTACGCCGACTAATGTTAACCCTCTGGAGCTGTTAGTGTCCTCATTGCCGGTCGCCGCCGTCCTTCCTGAGCTTCTCGCTGCCCTAAACGATGCCCCGCAGGTTTTGCTGAATGCCCCAACGGGGGCGGGTAAATCCACCTGGCTGCCGCTGCAAATCCTCAAAGAGGGGAATATTCGCGGGAAAATAATCCTGCTGGAGCCGCGCAGGCTGGCGGCGCGTAACGTGGCGCAGCGCCTGGCCGAACTGCTTAATGAAAAACCGGGCGAGACGGTAGGTTACCGGATGCGTGCAGAAACCTGTGTCGGCCCCGCAACGCGCCTTGAAGTGGTGACCGAGGGCATCCTCACCCGTATGCTGCAAAACGATCCTGAGCTGACGGGGATCGGGCTGGTGATCCTGGATGAATTCCACGAACGCAGCCTGCAGGCGGATTTAGCGCTGGCGCTGCTGCTGGACGTGCAGGAGGGGCTGCGCGACGATCTTCGGCTGCTGATTATGTCCGCAACGCTGGATAACGACCGGCTGCAGCAGGCATTGCCCGACGCCCCTGTCATCAGCTCAGAAGGACGCGCATTTCCGGTTGAACGCCGCTATCAGGCGCTTCCCGCCCATCAGCGTTTTGATGAGGCCGTCGCTATTGCGACGGCAGAACTGCTGCGCCAGGAACCCGGTTCTCTGCTGCTGTTTTTGCCGGGCGTCGGTGAAATCCAGCGCGTGCAGGAGCAGCTTTCCTCCCGCGTTGGCGGCGATGTGCTGCTTTGCCCGCTCTACGGCGCGTTGTCGCTACAGGATCAGCGTAAAGCCATTCTTCCGGCCCCGGCGGGGCAGCGCAAGGTGGTGCTGGCAACCAACATTGCTGAAACCAGTTTGACCATTGAAGGCATTCGTCTGGTGGTGGATAGCGCGCAGGAGAGGGTGGCAAGTTTTGACCCGCGCACCGGGCTCACCAAACTGCTTACGCAGCGCATCAGCCAGGCATCGATGGTGCAGCGTGCGGGCCGTGCGGGGCGTCTTGAGCCGGGCATCTGCCTGCATTTGACGGGCACAGAGCAGGCGGAACGCGCGGCGCAGCAAAGCACGCCGGAAATTTTACAAAGTGATTTGTCTGGCCTGGTCCTGGATCTGCTGCTGTGGGGCTGCCCGAACCCTGAACAGCTCACCTGGCTTAATCCTCCGCCTGTCGTGAACCTCACCGCTGCGCGCAACCTGCTGACGCAGCTTGGTGCGCTCGAAGGCGAGCGCCTGACGGCGCGCGGCCAGAAAATGGCGACACTAGGCAACGAGCCGCGTCTGGCCGCGATGCTGGTGTCAGCGCAGGGCGACGACGAAATTGCTACGGCGGCAAAACTGGCGGCTATTCTTGAGGAGCCGCCTCGCGGTGGCAGCAGCGATCTGGGGCAGGCGTTTTCGCGCAATCAGGGGAACTGGCAGCAGCGGGCGCAGCAGCTGTGCAAACGCCTGAACAGCCGCGGTGGTTCGCCTGGCAGCGCGAGTATTGGCTTCCTGCTGGCACAGGCCTTCCCGGACCGGATCGCCCGCCGTCGTGGGCTGGACGGACGTTATCAGCTGGCAAACGGCATGGGGGCGATGCTGGACAGCGATGACGCCCTGACGCGCCATGAATGGCTGATTGCACCGCTATTACTGCAGGGCAGCCATTCCCCGGACGCGCGTATTTTACAGGCAATTGCCGTTGATATTGACGCCCTGACGCGTAGCTGCCCGCAATTGCTCCAGCAATCCGATATCGTTGAGTGGGATGATAACCAGGGCACGCTTAAGGCGTTTCGTCGTAGCCAGATCGGTAAGCTGACGTTAGGTACAAAGCCGCTGGCGAAGCCGTCGGAAGAAGAACTCCACCAGGCCATGCTGAACGGCATTCGCGAAAAAGGGCTGAGCGTATTGAACTGGACGCCAGAGGCTGAGCAGTACCGTATTCGGCTGCACTGTGCCGCACGCTGGCTGCCGGAATATGGCTGGCCGACGGTTGATGATGAGACGCTGCTGGCTTCCCTGGAAGATTGGCTGCTGCCGCAAATGAGCGGCGTACATTCGCTCAGGGCGCTGAAAGCGCTCGATGTTAAGGCCGCGTTGCAGAATTTACTGGACTGGTCATTACGTCAACGTCTGGATAGTGAACTGCCTGGGCATTACACTGTGCCGACCGGAAGCCGGATTGCCATTCGTTATCACGAGGATAATCCTCCGGCGCTGGCGGTAAGGATGCAGGAGATGTTTGGGGAGGCCACCACGCCGTCCATCGCGGAAGGGCGCGTTTCTCTGGTGCTCGAACTGCTGTCCCCGGCGCATCGCCCGCTGCAGATCACTCGCGATCTGGGGGCGTTTTGGGCGGGGAGCTACCGTGAAGTGCAAAAAGAGATGAAGGGGCGGTATCCCAAACACGTCTGGCCGGACGACCCGGCAAATACGGCGCCGACGAGGCGGACGAAGAAGTATTCGTAAAAGGGGAGTGCGGCCTGATGCCCTCACCCCGGCCCTCTCCCACAGGGAGAGGGAGAAAACACTAAAGACTTTCCTGACAGGAAAGTCTTGCTGTTTATTTTGAGAGATTTCTTCTTTCATAGACCTGTGAAAGATAAGAAAATCTGGCCTTTGCGCCTGAATGTTGCGGAGAAAAAGCATGGCGGGGAATGACCGCGAGCCAATAGGACGTAAGGGAAAGCCAACGCGTCCGGCGAAAGAAAAGGTAAGCCGTCGTCGCCTCAGAGATGAGGAGTATGACGATGACTACGAAGACGATTATGAGGATGATGAGCCAATGCCGCGTAAAGGGAAAGGCAAAGGGCGGAAGCCTCGTGGTAAGCGCGGCTGGTTCTGGCTGCTGCTGAAGCTGTTTATTGTTTTTGTGGTGCTGATCGCGATCTACGGCGTGTATCTGGATCAGAAGATCCGCAGCCGTATTGACGGGAAAGTCTGGCAGTTACCTGCGGCAGTCTATGGCCGTATGGTGAACCTTGAGCCGGATATGTCCATCAGCAAGAACGAGATGGTCAAGCTGCTGCAGGCGACACAGTATCGTCAGGTCACGAAAATGACCCGCCCGGGTGAGTTTACCGTTCAGGCGAAAAGCATTGAGATGATCCGTCGTCCGTTCGACTTCCCGGACAGCAAAGAAGGGCAGGTGCGCGCGCGTCTGACCTTCGACGGCGATCGCCTGGAAACGATCGAGAACATGGATAACGACCGCCAGTTCGGTTTCTTCCGTCTCGATCCACGTTTGATCACCATGCTTTCGTCGGCCAACGGCGAGCAGCGTCTGTTCGTGGCGCGTAACGGCTTCCCGGACCTGCTGGTGGATACCCTGCTGGCAACCGAAGACCGTCACTTCTACGAGCACGACGGTATTAGCCTTTACTCGATTGGTCGTGCGGTGCTGGCGAACCTGACCGCCGGACGTACCGTGCAGGGGGCAAGTACCCTGACCCAGCAGCTGGTGAAGAACCTGTTCCTCTCCAGCGAACGCTCCTACTGGCGTAAAGCCAACGAAGCGTATATGGCGGTGCTGATGGATGCCCGTTACAGCAAGGATCGTATCCTTGAGCTGTACATGAACGAGGTGTACCTCGGTCAGAGCGGTGATAACGAAATCCGCGGCTTCCCGCTGGCGAGCCTGTACTACTTTGGCCGTCCGGTGGAAGAGCTGAGCCTTGACCAGCAGGCGCTGCTGGTGGGCATGGTAAAAGGGGCGTCCATCTATAACCCGTGGCGTAACCCGAAACTGGCGCTGGAGCGTCGTAACCTGGTGCTGCGTCTGCTGCAACAACAGCAGGTGATCGACCAGGAACTTTACGACATGCTGAGCGCGCGTCCACTCGGCGTTCAGCCGCGCGGCGGCGTAATCTCCCCGCAGCCTGCGTTTATGCAGATGGTGCGTCAGGAGCTGCAGTCTAAGCTCGGTGATAAGGTGAAAGATCTCTCCGGCGTGAAGATCTTTACCACCTTCGACTCCGTGGCGCAGGACGCGGCAGAAAAAGCGGCCGTTGAGGGCATTCCAGCGCTGAAGAAACAGCGCAAGCTGAGCGATCTGGAAACCGCGATGGTGGTGGTTGACCGTAACACCGGTGAAGTGCGCGCCATGGTGGGCGGCGCTGAGCCGCAGTTTGCGGGTTATAACCGTGCAATGCAGGCGCGTCGGTCAATTGGTTCTCTGGCAAAACCAGCGACCTACCTCACCGCGCTGAGCCAGCCGAACCAGTATCGTCTGAATACCTGGATCGCCGATGCACCGATCTCCCTGCGTCAGCCAAACGGTCAGGTCTGGTCTCCGCAGAACGATGATAAACAGTTCAGCGGTCAGGTAATGTTGGTGGATGCGTTAACGCGTTCCATGAACGTACCAACCGTTAACCTCGGTATGGCGTTGGGCCTGCCTGCTATCACCGATACCTGGCAGAAGCTGGGCGTGCCGAAAGATCAGCTGCATCCGGTCCCGGCGATGATTCTGGGTGCGCTTAACCTGACGCCAATCGAAGTGGCGCAGGCGTTCCAGACCATCGCCAGCGGCGGTAATCGTGCACAGCTTTCTGCGCTGCGCTCGGTCATTGCCGAAGACGGTTCCGTGCTCTATCAAAGCTTCCCACAGGCGGAGCGTGCTGTTCCGGCGCAGGCAGCGTACATGACGCTTTGGACCATGCAGCAGGTTGTGCAGCGCGGTACCGGGCGTCAGCTGGGGGCGAAATACCCGGGTCTGCATCTGGCGGGTAAAACAGGTACTACCAACAACAACGTCGATACCTGGTTTGCTGGTATTGATGGCCGTGAAGTGGTGATCACCTGGGTAGGCCGCGATAACAACCAGCCGACCAAACTGTACGGTGCGAGCGGGGCGATGTCGATTTACCAGCGTTATCTGGCAAATCAGTCTCCGGTGCCGCTGAACCTTGTAGCACCGGAAGATATCGTTGATATGGGCGTTGATGGATCCGGTAACTTTATCTGCGGTGGTGGAATGCGTACGCTGCCGGTCTGGACAACCAATCCAGACTCGCTGTGCCAGCAGAGCCAGCCAGAACAGCCGACGGGCAACCCGTTTGATCAATCTTCTCAACCGCAGCAGCCGCAGCAGCAACAGCCGCAGCAGCAGAATGAGAAGAAGGACAGCGACGGTGTCGCAGGCTGGATTAAAGATATGTTCGGCGGAAACTAACCACGTAAGATCCCCCCGCAAGGGGGGATTTTTTTACCTGCATATTCCATTTTCTTAACCCGCGCTTTCATTCTGTTTAACGCCACGTTTTCTCTTGCTGATTTCTTAAACCCTTAATATGCGTAGGGGCGCGTACTGCTTGCTATGCAGCCAGCGTTTCGCATATTATTCTGCGGTCATAATAATAATTCTCGTTTACGTTATCATTCACCTTTTTCATCAGAGATAAACATGGCGCTTTCCAATACTGCTCAGCCAATTAACACGTCGCTGCGTAAAATCGCAGTCGTCGTAGCCACAGCGGTTGCCGGCATGTCTACTTACGCACACGCTGCCGAAACACCGAAAAAAGAAGAAACCATCACCGTCACCGCCGCACCGGCTGCGCAGGAGAGCCCGTGGGGCCCCGCGCCGACGATTGCGGCAAAACGCACCGCAACGGCAACCAAAACCGATACGCCGATTGAGAAGACCCCGCAGTCTATTTCCGTGGTGACGCGTGAAGAGATGAACATGAAGCAGCCGGGCACGGTTAAACAAGCCCTTGCCTACACGCCAGGCGTTTTCGCGACACGGGGTGCGTCTACCACCTATGACGTGGTTTCTATTCGTGGTTTTACGACCTCCAGTACCGTGAACACCAACCAGTATCTGGACGGTATGAAGCTGCAGGGGGATAACTATTCTGAAGCGTCCATGGATCCGTATTTCCTTGAACGCGTTGAGCTGCTGCGTGGTCCTACTTCCGTCCTGTACGGCAAAAGCCACCCGGGCGGCGTCGTCAGCATGGTCAGCAAGCGCCCGACCACCGAGCCGCTGAAAGAAATTCAGTTCAAAATGGGCACCGATAACCTGTGGCAAACCGGGTTTGATTTCAGCGATGCGATTGACGATGACGGCGTGTGGGCATACCGTCTGACCGGTCTGGGGCGCAGTGAAAATGCGCAGCAGGAAATGGTGAAGTCTACCCGCTACGCAATTGCGCCTTCCTTCAGCTGGCGTCCTGATGATAAAACCGATTTTACTTTCCTGAGCAACTTCCAGAGCGATCCGGATGCGGGCTATTACGGCTGGCTGCCGCGGGAAGGCACCGTTGTGCCTTACTACGACGCCAACGGCAACGCGCATAAACTGCCGACTGATTTCAATGAAGGCGAGGAAGATAACAAGATCTCCCGTCGTCAGAAGATGGTGGGATATAGCTTCTCGCATCAATTCGACGACACGTTCACCGTGCGTCAAAATCTGCGCTACAGCAAAATCAATACCCTTTACCGCTCTGTCTACGGCAATGGCTATATCGCCCCGGCACAAATCAGCCGCGCCTATGTCCGTTCTGATGAAAATCTGAATTCTTTCACGGTTGATACCCAGCTTCAGTCCAAATTTGCGACCGGTGCAGTTGATCATACCCTGTTAACGGGTGTTGATTACCTCCGCATGCGTAATGACATTAACGCTGATTATGGCACCGCTGATCCTATCAGCATGACGAAGCCTGATTATGGTAATCCGAATGTCGATGTTTACTACCTGTATCAGATGCTTAACCGTCAGGAGCAAACGGGCCTGTACGCTCAGGATCAGGCAGAATGGGATAAGTGGGTGCTCACGATGGGTGGCCGCTATGACTTTGCAAAAACGTCAGCCCTGAATCGCGCTAGCGGAACCACCGCGGAAATTAACGACCAGGCATTCACCTGGCGCGGGGGAATCAACTACCTGTTCGACAACGGTATCACGCCGTACTTTAGCTATAGCGAATCTTTCGAACCGATTTCGGGGACGACCCAGGACGGTAAGCCGTTCGATCCGGCTCGCGGCAAGCAGTACGAAGCGGGCGTGAAGTATGTCCCGAAAGATCTGCCTGTTGTTGTCACTGCAGCGGTGTACCAGCTGACAAAGAATAACAACCTGACCGCCGATCCTGCGAACCCGACCAGCGGTTTTAGCGTGCAGGGAGGAGAAATCCGTTCCCGTGGCTTCGAACTGGAAGCGAAAGCGGCCGTGTCTGCCAACGTGAACGTGACGGCATCCTACAGCTACACCGATGCGGAATATACGCACGATACCTGGTATGAAGGACGTCGCCCGGCGGAAGTACCACGCAATATGGCCTCTCTGTGGGCGGATTATACCTTCCACGAAACGGCGCTGAGCGGTCTGACTGTCGGTGCGGGTACCCGTTATATCGGCAATACCGTGTCCTACTACTCCGCCGCCTCACCGAAAGCCTACGAGTCGTTTAACGTTGCGGGTTACGCGCTGGCGGATGCGACGGTGAAATACGATCTGGCGCGCTTTGGAATGCCGGGCTCTTCAGTCGGCGTCAACGTGAACAACATCTTTGACCGCGAGTATGTTTCCAGCTGCTACAGCGAATATGCATGCTACTGGGGAGCAGGACGTCAGGTTGTTGCCACCGCGACCTTCCGCTTCTAATCTCTCTTCGGGCACGGTTCGCCGTGCCCTTTTTATTTAAGTTGGCTGATATGCAGGATAATCAAACGCAATCCGACACCACCTTTTCGCTCAGTAATCTCTCTTTTCGCGTACCCGGGCGCACCCTGCTGCATCCGCTCTCACTGACCTTTCCCGCTGGTAAAGTCACTGGCCTGATTGGTCACAATGGCTCCGGTAAGTCCACGTTGCTTAAGATGCTTGGACGCCACCAGTCGCCGTCGGAAGGCGATATTCTGCTGGACGGTCAGCCGCTGGAGAGCTGGAACAGCAAGGCCTTTGCACGCAAGGTGGCGTATCTGCCGCAGCAGTTACCGCAGGCAGAAGGGATGACGGTACGTGAGCTGGTGGCGATTGGTCGTTATCCGTGGCACGGGGCGCTTGGTCGCTTCGGCGTGGCCGACAGAGAGAAAGTGGAAGAGGCGATTGCGCTGGTAGGATTAAAGCCGCTGGCGCACCGTCTGGTGGATAGCCTGTCCGGCGGTGAGCGTCAGCGCGCATGGATTGCGATGCTGGTGGCGCAGGACAGCCGTTGCCTGCTGCTCGACGAACCGACCTCTGCACTGGATATTGCCCACCAGGTCGACGTTCTGGCGCTGGTGCATCGTTTAAGCCAGCAGCGTGGGCTGACGGTGATTGCGGTACTGCATGATATCAACATGGCAGCGCGCTACTGCGATTACCTTGTGGCCTTACGCGGCGGAGAGATGATCGCTCAGGGAATGCCATCTGAGCTGATGCGTAGCGAAACGCTGGAAACCATTTATGGTATTCCGATGGGGATTTTGCCTCACCCAGCCGGGGCTGCACCGGTGAGCTTCGTCTACTGATGCTGGATTCAATCTCAATGAGCCGTCGTCGCCTGTTGATGGCGATGGCGCTGTCACCGCTGCTGTTAAAAATGAATACCGCCCGAGCCGCCGCGATAGATCCACATCGGATTGTGGCGCTGGAATGGCTGCCGGTCGAGCTGATGATGGCGCTCGGCGTCACGCCGTATGGTGTGGCGGACATTCCTAACTATAACCTCTGGGTGAACGAGCCAAAGCTGCCGGATTCCGTCATCGACATCGGACTGCGAACGGAGCCAAACCTCGAACTGCTTACCCAGATGAAACCGTCGTTTCTGTTCTGGTCAGCGGGCTACGGTCCGTCAGAAGAGACCATGGCGCGCATTGCGCCAGGACGCGGGTTCTCTTTCAGCGACGGTAAAAAACCGCTGACTATGGCAAAAAATTCCATTAACGAGATGGCGCATTTCCTCAATCGCGAGGCGGAGGCCAAAAAACACCTCGACGGATTTGATGCCCTGATTGACTCCCTGAAGCCGCGCTTTGCTCACCGGGGCGACCGTCCTCTACTGATGGTGACGCTGCTGGATGCCCGGCATATGCTGGTCTTCGGTAATAACTGCCTGTTCCAGGAAGTGCTCGACAGCTTCGGTATTCGCAACGCCTGGGAAGGGGAGATGACCTTCTGGGGGAGCACCGCCGTCGGCATTGATCGCCTTGCTGCATTTCGCGATGTGGACGTGCTGTGCTTCGATCACGGCAACGAGCGCGAAATGCAAACCCTGATGGCGACCCCGCTCTGGCAGGCGATGCCGTTCGTACGCCAGAAACGTTTCCTGCGCGCGCCAGCGGTGTGGTTCTACGGCGCGACGCTGTCGGCGATGCATTTTGCCCGCGTGCTGGACAACGCGATGGGAGGCAAGGCATGAATACGCGTATTGCCCGTTTCCCGGCGCTTCTTATGGCGCTGCTTTTCCTCGTCGCGATGGCGTTGACCTGGTTCAACCTCTCGACCGCGTTACCGCGCGAACAGTGGGACGCTGCCTTTACCGCGCCGGATATCGACAATATTCAGCAAATGCTGTTCCACTACAGCCTGCTGCCGCGTCTGGCGATCTCCCTTTTAGTCGGCGCTGGTTTAGGGCTGGTGGGCGTGCTATTCCAGCAGGTTTTACGTAACCCGCTGGCCGAACCGACCACGCTGGGGGTCGCAACCGGCGCACAGCTTGGGATCACCATTACCACGTTGTGGGCGCTACCGGGAGCATTAACCTCGCAGTTTGCAGCACTTGCGGGGGCATGCGTGGTGGGCGCGCTGGTCTTTGGCGTGGCGTGGGGTAAACGTCTTTCACCGGTCACGCTGATCCTCGCGGGTCTGGTGGTCAGCCTCTACTGCGGGGCGATCAACCAGCTGCTGGTGCTGTTCCATCACGACCAGTTGCAAAGCATGTTCATGTGGAGTACCGGGACGCTCACCCAGACCGACTGGAGCATCGTGCAGCGCCTGTGGCCACAGTTGATTGGCGGCGTGGTGCTGACGCTGCTGCTGCTACGTCCGCTGACCCTCATGGGGCTGGACGACGGCGTGGCGCGCAATCTGGGTCTTGCCCTGTCTCTGGCGCGTCTGGGCGCGCTGGCGCTGGCGATTGTGCTAAGTGCTTTGCTGGTAAACGCGGTCGGCATCATCGGGTTTATCGGCCTGTTTGCGCCGCTGCTGGCGAAAATGCTCGGGGCGCGTCGTTTGCTGACGCGTCTGATGCTGGCGCCACTGATTGGGGCGCTGATCCTCTGGCTTTCCGATCAAATGATTCTCTGGCTGGCGCGAGTCTGGATGGAAGTGTCTACCGGGTCGGTGACCGCACTCGTCGGTGCGCCGCTGCTGCTGTGGCTGCTGCCGCGCCTGCGCAGCATGAGCGCGCCCGCCATGGATGCGGGTGATAAAGTCCATGCTGAACGGCAGTCGGTCCTGTGGTTTAGCCTGGCGGGACTGGCGGTGCTGATCATTGCCTCGTTCGCGGCGCTCTCCTTCGGACGCGATGCCTCGGGCTGGCACTGGGCAACGGGTGATTTACTCAATGAACTGCTGCAGTGGCGCTGGCCACGTATCTTCGCTGCGCTGATCGCAGGCGTGATGCTGGCGGTAGCGGGGTGCATTATTCAACGTCTCACCGGCAACCCGATGGCAAGCCCGGAAGTCCTGGGTATCAGTTCTGGCGCGGCGTTTGGCGTGGTGCTGATGCTGTTCTTCGTGCCGGGCAATGCGTTTGGCTGGCTACTGCCAGCCGGAAGTATCGGTGCGGCGGTCACGCTGATGATTATCCTGATTGCTGCCGGTCGCGGCGGATTTTCACCTCACCGTATGCTGCTGGCCGGGATGGCGCTGAGCACCGCCTTCACGATGCTGCTGATGATGCTGCAGGCCAGCGGCGATCCGCGTATGGCGAAGATCCTGACATGGATTTCTGGCTCAACCTACAATGCCACCGGCAGTCAGGTTGTCTGGTCAGGGATCGTCATGATCGCGCTGCTGGCGGTAGTTCCGCTGTGCCGTCGCTGGATGACCATCCTGCCGCTTGGCGGTGAAACCGCGCGTGCGGTGGGGATGGCGCTGACGCCAGCGCGCGTGGCGCTGCTGCTGCTGGCTGCGTGCCTGACGGCGACGGCAACCATGACGATTGGACCGCTGAGTTTTGTGGGGTTAATGGCGCCACATATTGCCAGAATGATGGGCTTCCGCCGGACGATGCCGCATATCGTGATGTCGGCCCTGACGGGCGGAGTAATGCTGGTGTTCGCGGACTGGTGCGGAAGAATGGTGCTGTTCCCGTATCAGATCCCTGCGGGTCTGCTGTCGACCTTTATCGGTGCGCCGTACTTTATTTATCTGTTGAGAAAGCAGAGCCGGTAGTCAGGTGCGGCCTGATGCCCTCACCCCGGCCCTCTCCCACGGGGAGAGGGCGAACATCGTAGGCCGGGTAAGCGTGAGCGCCACCCGGCAATGCCCTTACAGCTTCGCAAACACCTTACGTGCCGCGTCGATGGTGTTGTTGATATCTTCTTCACTGTGCGCCACGGACATAAAGCCTGCTTCGAACGCTGACGGTGCCAGGTACACGCCCTCATCCAGCATCAGGTGGAAGAAGCGCTTGAAGCGTTCAACGTCGCACTTCACCACGTCCTGATAGCAGGTCACGGTTTTCGCCTCGGTGAAGAAAATCCCGAACATCCCGCCCACGTGGTTGACCACCAGAGGAATACCGGCCTCTTCTGCCGCTTCCAGCAGACCGTTTGCCAGCTGCGTGGTCAGGTCGGTCAGGGTTTCGTGAATACCCGGCTGAGCCACTTCGGTCAGGCAGGCGAAACCCGCTGCCATCGCGATGGGGTTGCCCGAGAGCGTTCCCGCCTGGTAAACCGGACCGGTTGGTGCCAGCGCTTCCATGACGTCTTTACGACCACCGAATGCCCCGACCGGCATGCCGCCGCCGATGATTTTGCCGAGGCAGGTGAGGTCTGGCTCAACGCCGTAGTAAGACTGGGCACCCGCCAGCGCCACGCGGAAGCCGGTCATCACTTCATCGATGATCAGCAGCGCGCCGAACTCGTCGCACAGGGCGCGCAGGCCTGGCAGGAAGTCAGGCTGCGGTGGGATGCAGTTCATGTTGCCCGCAACCGGCTCAACGATGATGCAGGCGATCTCCTGCGGATACTGCTCGAACGCCGCGCGAACGGTGTCCAGATCGTTGTAGGTACAGGTCAGGGTATGCTTAGCGAAATCGGCCGGTACGCCCGGCGAGTTTGGCTGGCCGAGCGTCAGCGCGCCAGAGCCCGCTTTCACCAGCAGACAGTCGGCGTGGCCGTGGTAGCAACCTTCGAATTTGATGATTTTATCGCGACCGGTAAAACCTCGCGCCAGACGAATGGCGCTCATGGTGGCTTCGGTACCGGAGTTCACCATACGTACCATGTCCATGGTGGGCACCAGTTCGGTCACCAGCTCCGCCATTTTGACTTCCATTTCGGTTGGTGCACCAAAGCTCAGGCCGCGCTGGGCGGCTTCCATCACCGCGTTACGGATAGCCGGGTGGTTGTGCCCCAGCACCATCGGGCCCCAGGAGCCGACATAATCGATATAGGCTTTGCCATCGACATCATACAGATACGCGCCGTCAGCACGTTCGATAAACAGCGGCGTGCCACCCACGCCGGTAAAGGCGCGCACAGGTGAGTTCACGCCACCCGGAATAAGCTCGCGGGCTGCACTGTAGAGGTTTTCAGACTTGCTCATGGCGTCGTTCCTGGTTCGTATAAAATGATTAAGCACACTATTCTAAGTGATTCGGGGATGGTTATGAAATTTTTACCCTGGCAATGCTTTAAGATTTGTTAAGTAATTTTCAGGAGACGGTGGGGCGGTCTCTGGTAAAATCCTGACGGCGATTTGTATGACGAAAAGAACAGGCAATGAAATCAGACTCACCCTCATTTGAAGAACAACAGTTTGCGCGCGCGCGACACCGTATCAGCATCCGACGACTGCTCAATCGCGACAAGACGCCGCTGGCGATTCTGCTGGGCGCTGCCGTGGTAGGAACGCTGGCGGGGCTGGTAGGCGTCGCGTTCGAAAAGGCCGTCAATGGCGTGCTTAACTGGCGTATTGGCACCGTTGCGGGTTACGCCGATCGCGAATGGCTGGTCTGGATCCTGGCGTTTGGTTTATCTGCACTGCTCGCCATGGTGGGCTATTTTCTGGTGCGGAAATTTGCCCCGGAAGCGGGCGGTTCAGGGATCCCGGAAATAGAAGGGGCACTCGAAGAGCTGCGTCCGGTCCGCTGGTGGCGCGTGCTTCCCGTGAAGTTTATCGGTGGGTTAGGCACGCTTGGTGCGGGAATGGTGCTCGGGCGCGAAGGGCCGACCGTACAACTGGGCGGTAATGTTGGCCGTATGGTCAGCGATCTGTTCAGGATGCGCAGCGCTGAAGCTCGCCATACGCTGCTGGCAACCGGTGCCGCCGCAGGGCTTTCCGCCGCGTTTAATGCTCCGCTGGCGGGGATCCTGTTTATTATCGAAGAGATGCGCGCTCAGTTTCGCTATAACCTGATCTCGATAAAAGCGGTGTTTACCGGGGTGATCATGTCGAGTATCGTCTTTCGCCTTTTCAATGGCGAAGGGGCGGTCATCGAGGTCGGGAAGCTCACCAATGCGCCGGTCAATACGCTGTGGCTGTATCTGATCCTCGGCATGATTTTTGGCATTGTTGGTCCGCTGTTTAACAGCCTTATTTTACGTGCTCAGGACATGTTTCAGCGGATCCACGGCGGTAACACGACCAAATGGGTGCTGGTGGGAGGGCTGCTTGGCGGCGCGTGCGGGGTTCTGGGCTTTATCGAACCCAACGCGGCAGGTGGCGGTTTTGGGCTTATCCCCATTGCGGCGGCGGGAAATTTCAGTATTGGTCTTTTGCTGTTTATGTTCATCTCGAGGGTGATCACTACCGTACTCTGCTTCTCCTCCGGCGCGCCTGGCGGCATTTTTGCCCCGATGCTGGCGCTGGGCACGCTGCTGGGAACCGCTTTTGGCATGGCGGCGGCTGTGGGTTTCCCGGCCTATCATCTTGAAGCCGGGACGTTTGCCGTCGCCGGAATGGGGGCGCTGCTCGCCGCGTCCCTGCGTGCACCCTTGACCGGGATCGTGCTGGTGCTTGAGATGACGGACAATTACCAGCTCATTTTGCCAATGATCATTACCTGTCTCGGCGCGACACTATTAGCCCAATTCCTGGGTGGAAAACCGCTATACTCCACCATTCTTGCACGGACCCTGGCGAAACAGGAGGCTGAACGGGCCTCAACGCAGAATACTTGAATGAATTACCAGGGTATTAGATAATGAAAAAAAGAATTGGGTGATTTTTACCCAATAGCAGTATGCAGTATTCATGGGAGCATAAGATGAGTGATGACGTAGTAGCTGTACCGCTCGAATTTACCGAAGCAGCAGCCAAAAAAGTGAAAGTCCTGATTGCCGATGAAGACAATCCGGAACTGAAACTCCGTGTTTATATTACCGGTGGTGGCTGCAGCGGCTTCCAGTATGGTTTTACCTTTGACGACCAGGTAAACGAGGGCGATATGACCATCGAGAAGCAGGGCGTCGCGCTGGTGGTTGACCCGATGAGCCTGCAATACCTGGTCGGTGGTTCGGTTGATTACACCGAAGGTCTGGAAGGTTCGCGCTTTGTGGTGACCAACCCGAACGCAACAAGCACCTGTGGGTGTGGTTCGTCGTTCAGTATTTAAGAGGGTGCGAGCTGGTGCCCTCACCCCGGCCCTCTCCCACAGAGAGAGGGAGAAAAGACTAAAACGGTAACCTTGCGGTTACCGTTTTGCGTTTACCTGTCATCCAGCGCAAACGTCGGCAGTTTCAGGTGCCAGCGTATCGCCGCTAAACGTATCACCAGCGTCACGACCATCCCCAGCATCGCGGCATTTTCCAGCGGGACCGCAAAGGTGTAATACGCGGTGGCGTGAACAATTCCACCTACAATACAGGCCGTCGCGTAAATTTCAGTACGCAGGATCATCGGCACTTCACGCGCCAGAATGTCACGAATGATCCCGCCGCCCACGCCGGTTAATACACCCATGCAGATCGCCACCATCGGACCGGTACCCGCATTAAACGCCTTATTAACGCCAATACCGACAAACACGGCGAGGCCGACGGCATCCAGCACCGGCAATATCCATTTGGGTAATCTGCGGGGTTGACGAACCAGTACAATGGTCAACATGCAGGTGACCATCGCCACCACCAGGTCGGTGGGATCTTTTACCCAAAATACCGGACCATTCGCCAGCGCCATATCGCGGATTGTTCCGCCGCCCACGGCGGTCACAACGCCCAGTACCAGCACGCCAAACGGATCCATGCGCAGTTTTCCGGCGAGTAAAACGCCGGAGATAGCAAAAACGGCTGTGCCAAGAATATCCAGCCAATACACGAGCATCGTTAAATCCTCGAACAGTATTTATCTATGTTAGTGACTCTCTGCCAGCGCGGCACAGAGTTGTTTTGCGGCGAGGATAATACGCGGGCTGGCGCGTTCAAACCAGTCACCGTTGAGCGGGATCACCGGAATTTTAAGCTGGCTTTGCCAGAAGTGTTCAACTTTAGGAATATCGCTCGCATTTCCGACCACGACGATGGCCTGCGGCTGGCGTGCAAGCACCTGTTCACGGCTGACCTGAGGCCACGGTACCCGGCTGGCTGCAAAGATATTTTCGCCGCCGCAGATTTCCAGCACCTGATTCTGAATCGAACCTTTTCCGGTGGTGAACAACGGCTGGCTACCAAATTGCAGGAAGATGCGTTTTTTGGCGGGGGTGTTGTACCGGGATTTTAGCGCCGCATAGTCGCTGAGCATCTGTTTCGCAGCGTCCTCGGCTTTTTTGGGCGTGGGGCTAAAAGGGGCCAGTTCGCGCAGCGTCTGGGCGATTTGCTCAATACTGACTGCGTCCACCCACATGACCTTAATACCCAGTGAGGTCAGTTGGTTGACCTGCCGCTCGGCATTGCCGCCACGCCAGGCCAGCACGAGGTCAGGCTTAAGCGCCACAATGCGCTCGAGATTCATTCCTTGCCAGGTCGCGACCTGCTCAATGCTGGCGGCCTGGGGGGGATAATTCGAAAAGCTACTCACGCCCACAGGGGTGATCCCGGCAGCAAAGGCCAGTTCGGTATTCGCGGGGGAGAGAGTAATCACACGCGGCAGGGCGAAAAGCCATGCCGGTGCGAGAAGAAGCAGGGCGGCCAGCGCCCTGACGGTATGTTTAGCCACGAGCCAGTTTCTGCACCAGACGCTCCACCATCACGGTGGACTGTTTTGCCGCCACAACAAGGAACTCGTCAAAGCTAATGTGGGACTGCTGGTCTGCCACGTCAGAGATCGCGCGAACCACCACAAACGGTACGCTAAAGTTATGGCAAACATGAGCAATCGCGGTTGCTTCCATCTCAACGGCAACCGCCTGCGGGAAGTTATGGCGGATTTTCGCCAGGCCCACGGAGCCGTTAATGAACGCATCACCGCTGACAATCAGGCCGCGTACCGCGTTGAGGTTCAGTTCTGCGATGCAGCTTTCTGCCGCGGCAATCAGGTTGTCGTCGGCTTTAAACCCGGCCGGGCAACCCGGAAGCTGACCATATTCGTAGCCGAAGGCGGTCACGTCGGCATCGTGGTAACGTGCTTCGTCGGAAACGACGATATCACCCACTTTCAGCGTCGGCGCCAGACCGCCCGCAGAGCCAGTGTTAACGATCACGTCCGGCTTGCAGCGTTCGAGCAGCAGGGTCGCACCCAGCGCAGCCGCAACTTTACCGATGCCAGATTTCAGCAGAGCCACGTCAACACCGTTCAGCTGGCCGGTGTAGATTTCACAACCACCCAGAGAGAGAGTCTGACGGTTCTCAATTTTGTCACGCAGCAGCGTAACTTCTTCTTCCATTGCACCAATAATGCCGATTTTCATAGATTTACTCGCGATGTGCCTTGTTAAGATGCATAGTCTATCATGCGGTTAAGGGGAAACGCATTCTCACGCGGGGGAGCACATGGCACCAATCGATTTTCGCACCAAAATTAACTGGCACCGACGTTTCCGTTCGCCGCAGGGCGAAAAGAGCGAACATGAGATCCTGCGTATCTTCGAGAGCGATCGCGGGAGGATCATTAACTCGCCCGCTATCCGGCGCTTGCAGCAAAAGACCCAGGTGTTCCCGCTGGAGCGTAACGCCGCGGTGCGCACGCGCTTAACCCACTCCATGGAAGTTCAGCAGGTTGGGCGGTACATTGCCAAAGAGATTTTGAGCCGCCTGAAAGAGCAGCGGCTGCTGGAAACTTATGGTCTGGATGAACTGACCGGGCCGTTTGAAAGCATCGTTGAGATGGCCTGCCTGATGCATGACATCGGCAACCCGCCCTTTGGGCATTTCGGCGAGGCGGCGATCAACGACTGGTTTAAGCAGCGGCTTTTCCCTTTGGACGCGAAAAGCCAGCCCCTGAGCGACGATCGCTGCGTGGTGAGGGATTTACGCCTGCGTGAGGGTGAAGAGAGTCTTAACGATCTGCGTCGCAAAGTCCGTCAGGATCTCTGCCATTTTGAAGGTAACGCGCAGGGGATCCGCCTGGTGCACTCCCTGATGCGCATGAACCTGACGTGGGCACAGGTGGGCTGCATACTCAAATACACGCGCCCGGCCTGGTGGATGGGAGAAACGCCTGCCACGCACAGCTACCTGATGAAAAAGCCGGGCTACTATCTCTCCGAAGAGGCCTATATTGAGCGGCTGCGTAAAGAACTTTCATTAACGCCAAAGGGGCGTTTCCCATTGACGTGGATTATGGAAGCCGCCGATGACATTTCCTATTGCGTGGCCGACCTGGAAGACGCCGTTGAGAAAAGAATATTCAGCGTCGAGGAGCTTTATCAGCATCTTTATGATGCCTGGGGTAAACATGAAAAAGGGTCGCTGTTTTCTCAGGTCGTCGAAAATGCCTGGGAAAAATCGCGCTCGAATTCCCTCAGCCGCAGTACCGAAGATCAATTCTTTATGTATTTGCGGGTCAATACATTAAATAAGCTGGTGCCTTACGCGGCGTCGCGCTTTATTGATAATTTGCCGCTGATTTTCAGCGGGGAATTCAATCACGCGCTGCTGGAAGATGACAGCAGTTTCAGTCAACTCCTTGAGCTTTATAAACATGTGGCGATGCGCCATGTGTTCAGCCATCCGGACGTGGAGCAATTAGAGCTGCAGGGATACCGGGTGATCAGTGGGTTACTGGAAATTTATTCCCCGTTGCTTCACTTATCGGTCGATGAATTCAGCGAGCTGGTGGAACACGAGCGCGTACGGCGAATACCTATCGAATCCCGGCTGTATCAGAAACTTTCTACCCGTCATCGTCTGGCGTATGTCGAAGCGATTGGTAAGCTGGCGCGCCACTCTCCTGAATGGCCGGTAATGGAATATTATTATCGCTGTCGCCTTATCCAGGACTATATCAGCGGCATGACAGATTTGTATGCCTGGGATGAATACCGCAAACTCATGGCCGTGGAATAAGCGCTGAGTTTTGTAAAGACGACCAATAAATTTTTACTTTTTCCATAAACTTAATCCCGGAACTAAGCGGTATAAAACGAATCTGAGTTACACAGCAATTTTGCGTTATCTGGTAAATCGAGATTGAGAAACATGAAAAAAACCACATTAGCAATGAGTGCACTGGCTCTGAGTTTAGGTTTAGCGCTGTCTCCTCTGACTGCTACTGCAGCCGAGACCGCGTCGTCAGCAGCAACCGCGCAGCAGATGCCAAGCCTGGCACCGATGCTCGAAAAAGTGATGCCATCGGTGGTAAGTATTAACGTTGAGGGCAGCACGACCGTCAATACGCCGCGCATGCCGCGTAACTTCCAGCAGTTCTTCGGCGACAACTCGCCGTTCTGCCAGGACGGTTCGCCATTCCAGAGTTCCCCGTTCTGTCAGGGCGGTGGGGCAGGAGATGACAGCCAGGGCGGCGGCCAGCAGCAGAAATTCATGGCGCTTGGCTCGGGTGTCATCATTGACGCCGCAAAAGGCTACGTGGTAACCAACAACCACGTTGTGGATAACGCCAGCACCATTAAAGTTCAGCTGAGCGACGGTCGTAAGTTCGATGCCAAAGTCGTGGGTAAAGATCCGCGCTCCGACATCGCGCTGATCCAGATTCAGGATCCGAAAAACCTGACGGCGATTAAGCTTGCCGATTCCGACGCGCTGCGCGTGGGTGACTACACCGTGGCAATCGGTAACCCGTTTGGTCTGGGCGAAACCGTGACTTCAGGTATCGTCTCTGCGCTGGGTCGTAGCGGCCTGAACGCAGAAAACTACGAAAACTTCATCCAGACGGATGCGGCGATCAACCGCGGTAACTCCGGCGGTGCGCTGGTGAACCTGAACGGTGAACTGATCGGTATCAACACCGCTATCCTGGCACCGGACGGCGGCAACATCGGGATCGGCTTTGCTATCCCAAGTAACATGGTGAAAAACCTTACCGCGCAGATGGTGCAGTATGGCCAGGTGAAACGCGGCGAGCTGGGTATCCTCGGAACTGAGCTGAACTCCGAACTGGCTAAGGCAATGAAAGTCGACGCTCAGCGCGGGGCATTCGTCAGCCAGGTGATGCCGAATTCCTCTGCGGCGAAGGCGGGCATTAAAGCGGGTGATGTAATCACCTCCCTGAACGGTAAACCGATCAGCAGCTTTGCCGCCCTGCGTGCCGAAGTGGGCTCGATGCCGATTGGCAGCAAAGTCACCCTCGGCCTGCTGCGCGACGGTAAGCCGGTTAACGTGAGCCTGGAGCTGCAGCAGAGCAGCCAGAATCAGGTGGATTCCAGCACCATCTTCAGCGGGATTGAAGGTGCCGAGATGAGCAATAAAGGCGCAGACAAAGGCGTGGTGGTGAACAACGTGAAAGCGAATTCACCGGCAGCCCGTATCGGCCTGAAAAAAGGGGATGTGATCATGGGCGCTAACCAGCAGCCGGTGAAAAACATCGCTGAACTGCGCAAAATTCTCGACAGCAAGCCTTCCGTGCTGGCGCTGAATATCCAGCGTGGGGATACCTCGCTTTATCTGCTGATGCAGTAATTCTCTCAAGCCCCTGTTCGCAGGGGCTTTCTCGTTTCTGTGACTGTTACCACAACTCCATACTTCTCCCTCTCTCTTTGTGCATTCGCACAATGCAGCCATCGCTGAACTTCCCTATGCTTGAGCTCTGCTCACAGGAGGGTTACATGGCTGGCTGGCATCTTGATACCAAAATGGCGCAGGATATCGTGGCGCGCACCATGCGCATCATTGATACCAATATCAACGTGATGGATGCTCGCGGGCGCATTATCGGCAGCGGCGATCGCGAGCGTATTGGGGAATTGCACGAAGGTGCATTGCTGGTGCTCTCCCAGGGCCGCGTGGTAGATATCGACGATGCGGTAGCAAAACATCTGCATGGCGTACGTCAGGGCATCAATTTGCCGCTGCGCCTCGAAGGTGAGATTGTGGGGGTAATCGGTCTGACCGGCGAGCCGGAGTCGCTGCGTAAATACGGCGAGCTGGTCTGTATGACGGCGGAGATGATGCTGGAGCAGTCGCGCCTGATGCACCTTCTCGCCCAGGACAGCCGCCTGCGCGAAGAGCTGGTCATGAACCTTATACAGGCGGATGAGCACACGCCTGCACTCAGCGAATGGGCGCAGCGGTTGGGGATCGATCTGAACCAGCCGCGCGTGGTGGCGGTGATTGAGGTCGATAGCGGCCAGCTTGGCGTGGACAGCGCCATGGCAGAGCTGCAGCAACTGCAAAACGCGCTGGCGACGCCGGAACGCAATAACCTGGTGGCGATTGTGTCTCTGACTGAAATGGTGGTGCTTAAACCCGCGCTCAATCAGTTTGGCCGCTGGGATGCAGAAGACCATCGCCGCCGCGTGGATCAGCTGATTGCACGCATGCAGGAGAACGGCCAGCTGCGTTTTCGCGTTGCGCTGGGCAATTACTTTACCGGGCCGGGCAGTATCGCCCGCTCCTGGCGGACCGCACGCACCACCATGATGGTGGGTAAACAGCGTATGCCGGAAAGCCGCAGTTATTTCTATCAGGATTTGATGTTGCCGGTGCTGCTCGACAGCCTGCGCGGCGGCTGGCAGGCCAATGAGCTGGCGCGGCCATTAGTGCGGCTGAAAGCCATGGACAACAACGGCCTGCTGCGCCGCACATTGCAGGCCTGGTTCCGTCACAACGTGCAGCCGCTGGCGACCTCGAAGGCGCTGTTTATTCACCGTAATACCCTGGAGTATCGGTTAAACCGGATTTCGGAGCTGACGGGGCTGGATCTGGGGAATTTTGACGACAGGCTGCTGCTGTATGTAGCGCTGCAGCTGGATGAGCAGCGATGATGTTGTTTGCCGGGTGGCGGCTTCGCCTTACCCGGCCTACATGATGGTTTTCGCCCTCTCCCTGTGGGAGAGGGCCGGGGTGAGGGCATCAGGCCGCACCCAACTTATTTGTTGCGAGTTAACTTCTCAAGATCTGCTTCAATCTCGCTGATCTTATTCGTCACAACGCTTTCAAGGTGACGCAGATCGTCAAGGATCTTACGCTTGAGATCGACTTCAGTACGGTCGCGCTGGCAGATCTGATCGAGTTCATCGATCACATAGCGCAGGTTAGGGCTGATTTCCTGTACTTCTTTGTAACCCTGACCGATGCCGTCAGCCACCACGGTTTTGCGCTGGCGTGGATATTTAAACTTCACGCTTTTGGCGAAAAACTCACCTTTGTCCTTGTGAAAATAGATTTTAAGAATATCGTTATTGGCTTCCTGACGGAGGCTGTAACGATCAATTTCATCAGGATTGGTAATGCCCAGACTTTTCAGATTATCGTACATAGCGGTACCCTTGATCTCAACATAACCTTTGAATAATTAACGAAAAAATCTATTTCCGCCACCCTCAGATACAAAAAAAGCGGGGTTGCCCCCGCTTTTTGTTATACCCGATTAATCGATGGTGCGCAGCAACTCGTTGATGCCCACTTTACCGCGGGTTTTCGCATCCACTTTCTTCACGATAACCGCGCAGTACAGGCTGTATTTACCGTCTTTGGACGGCAGGTTGCCGGAAACCACCACAGAACCCGCTGGAACGCGACCGTAGTGAACTTCACCGGTCTCGCGGTCATAAATACGGGTGCTCTGGCCGATGTAAACGCCCATGGAGATCACGGAGCCTTCTTCCACGATCACGCCTTCAACCACTTCGGAACGTGCGCCGATGAAGCAGTTGTCTTCGATGATGGTTGGGTTAGCCTGCAGTGGCTCCAGTACGCCACCGATGCCGACGCCGCCGGACAGGTGAACGTTTTTACCGATTTGCGCGCAAGAGCCGACTGTTGCCCAGGTATCCACCATGGAGCCTTCGTCAACGTAAGCACCGATGTTTACGTAAGATGGCATCAGCACGGTATTGCGTGCGATGAACGCGCCCTGACGCACTGCCGCAGGTGGTACCACGCGGAAGCCTTCTTTCTGGAAGCGCGCTTCGTCGTAGTCAGCGAATTTCATTGGCACTTTATCGAAGTAGCGGCTTTCTGCTCCGTCGATAACCTGGTTATCGTTGATACGGAAAGAGAGCAGCACGGCTTTCTTCAGCCATTGATGAGTGACCCACTGACCGTCGATTTTTTCTGCCACGCGTAATGCGCCGGAATCCAGCAGGGAAATAACCTGGTTTACCGCTTCACGGGTCACGGTATCCACATTTGCCGGAGTGATCTCGGCGCGACGCTCAAAAGCGGACTCAATAACGTTCTGTAACTGCTGCATTGTTTACTCTTTCCATTTCACTAAAAAACACGTCACCCTTTATCGTTTGGATTGAGGGCTGCTGTCAACCGTTGTTGCACTTCAAGCTGCAGGTCATTATTAAGGGCACGTCGGTCCGCTGTGGCGATTATAAATAAATCTTCTACTCGCTCACCAATGGTTGTAATTCGGGCGCCATGAAGCGAAATTCCCAGATCGGCAAAAACCTGGCCGACGCGGGCAAGTAGCCCTGGCTGATCGAGCGCAATCAGCTCCAGGAACGATTTACGGTCGGTGTGGGTCGGCAGGAAATTGACCTCGGTATCGACGGTAAAATGACGCAATTTTGCAGGCTGGCGACGCGGCTGCGGCGGTTGCCAACTGCGCTGGGTAATGGCCTGCTCCAGACCAAACCGAATCCCTTCATGCCTGTCCGACGACAGCGGGCTGCCGTCCGGCTCCAGCACAATAAAGGTGTCCATTGCCATGCCGTCGCGGGTGGTAAAAATCTGCGCGTCGTGAACGCTCAGATTACGCCTGTCCAGTTCGGCGCAGACGGCGGCAAACAGATAGGGTCGGTCCGGGCTCCAGATGAAGATCTCCGTGCCCCCGCGCGTGGCCTGCGGGCTGAGCAGGATCATCGGCTTCGACAAATCGTGCTTCAGCAGATGCCGCGCGTGCCAGGCAAGCTGGTTTGGGCTGTGACGCACAAAGTAGTTGGCGCGACAGCGCGCCCAGATCTGATGCAGTGCCTCTTCATCAATATTATCCATCCGCAGCAGCGCCAGCGCCTGCAGCTGATGGTGGCGCACGCGCTCGCGCATGTCCGGGGTGTTTTGCATACCCCGACGCAGCTGTTTTTCGGTAGCAAAGTACAGTTCGCGCAGCAGGCTCTGCTTCCAGCTGTTCCACAGGGTTTCGTTGGTGGCGCAAATATCCGCCACCGTCAGGCAGACCAGATAGCGCAGGCGGTTTTCCGTTTGCACCTCTTCGGCGAACTGCTTGATCACTTCAGGATCCTGAATATCACGACGCTGTGCGGTGACCGACATCAGCAGGTGATGACGGACCAGCCAGGCCACCAGCTGCGTTTCGCGTGAGTTCAGCCCGTGCAGCTCAGCAAATTTCAGCACGTCCTGCGCCCCCAGCACCGAGTGGTCGCCGCCGCGACCTTTGGCGATATCGTGGAACAGGGCGGCGATCAGGATCAGTTCAGGATGGGAGAGGCGTGGCCACAGTTCAACGCACAGCGGGTGGCGGGATCGCGTCTCTTCTTTCGCAAAGCTTTCCAGCTTGAGCATGACGCGGATGGTGTGTTCATCCACGGTGTAAGCGTGGAAAAGATCGAACTGCATCTGACCAACAATATGCGACCACTGGGGCATATACGCCCACAGCACGCTGTGGCGGTGCATCGGCAGCAGGCCGCGGCTGACGGCGCCCGGGTGGCGCAGCATGCTCAGGAACAGGGCGCGCGCTTCCGGGATATAGCACAAAGGCTGAGTCAGGTGGCGGCGCGCATGGCGCAGATGACGCAGGGTGGTGGAGTAGATCCCGGTGATCGTGCTGTTGCGAACCATGGTATAGAACATCCGCAGAATCGCTTCCGGCTCGCGGATAAACAGCGTTTCGTCGCGCAGATCGATAAGCGTCCCGCGCAGCTGGAACTCATCATCAATCGGGCGCGGCTTTTCGTCCGCCGTCAGGGCCAGAATGGCCTCGTCGAACAGCTGCAGCAGCATCTGGTTCAGCTCGGTCACCCGGCGGGTGACGCGGAAGAAATCCTTCATCATGTGCTCAACCGGCTCGTTGCCTTCGCCCTGGTAATTCAGGCGCTGAGCCACGCTGAGCTGGCGATCAAACAGCAGGCGGTTATCGTAGCGGGTGACTTCCAGATGCAGGGCAAACCGGATGCGCCACAGCAGGTGCAGGCACTCGTTTAGCTCGTTACGCTCGGCCTCGGTGAGGAAGCCGAAGCCGACCATCTCATCCATTGACGTCGCGCCAAAGTGGCGACGGGCGACCCACTGCAGGGTATGAATGTCGCGCAGGCCGCCGGGGCTGCTTTTAATATCGGGTTCAAGATTATAGCTGGTGCCGTGGTAACGCTGGTGGCGCTGGTTTTGCTCCTCGACCTTCGCGGCGAAGAACTTTTCTGACGGCCAGAAGCCGTCGCTGAAGATGTGTTTCTGTAGCTCCAGGAACAGCGCGACGTCGCCAATCAGCAGGCGGGTTTCAATCAGGTTGGTGGCGACGGTCAGGTCAGATAGCCCCTCCAGCAGACACTCTTCCAGGGTGCGCACGCTGTGGCCCACTTCCAGCTTCACGTCCCAGAGCAGGGTCAGCAGTTCGCCAATTTTTTGCGCCTGTTCGTCCGGCAGCTTTTTGCGGCTTAAGATCAGCAGGTCGATATCGGAAAGCGGATGCAGTTCACCGCGACCATAGCCCCCGACGGCAACCAGCGCTACGTCGCTAATCTGCCCGAAGCCGTAATCGATCCACAGGCGTTGCAGCAGTTGGTCGATAAACTCGGTGCGTGCTTCGATGAGTTGCTCTGCGGAAATGCCAGCGTCAAACGCGCTACTGAGCCAGCGCTGGAAGACATCCATATGTGCTTTAATATCGGCACACTTCAGCTCATGCGGCGGCCAGACGCCCGGGTTGTCGGGCTGGTCGGGAAGGGTGGGAAGGGCTGTGTTAGCATACTGTTCGGGTAAAAGATTACTCATCGTGCGCCACCCATAAGAAAAAGCTATCGCCATTAAAAAAGCCGGCATTCGCCGGCTCTTTTATCACTCAATGTTCGTCAGTATCGCCGGGATGGTGTCATCCTTGCGCAACGTCATAATTTCGCAGCCGTTGTCTGTTACCACAATAGTATGCTCGTACTGTGCAGACAAGCTTCTGTCTTTGGTTTTCACCGTCCAGCCGTCTTTCATGGTGCGGATGCGGTAATCGCCCGAGTTGACCATGGGCTCAATGGTGAAGGTCATGCCTTTCTGCAGCACCACGCCGCCGTCATCCGCATCGTAGTGCAGAACCTGCGGCTCTTCGTGGAAGACGCGACCAATGCCGTGCCCGCAGTATTCACGCACCACGGAGAAACCTTCTGCTTCCACGAACTTCTGGATAGCCGCACCGATAGTGCGCAGACGGATGCCTGGTTTCACCATCTTCAGTGCCAGGTAGAGGCTCTCTTGCGTCACTTTACACAGGCGCTCGCCGAGGATGGTCGGTTTGCCTACGATGAACATCTTAGAGGTGTCGCCGTGGTATTCGTCTTTAATGACGGTCACGTCGATGTTAACGATGTCGCCATCTTTCAGCAGTTTTGCGTCGTCCGGAATGCCGTGACAAACCACTTCATTTATAGAGATGCACACGGATTTTGGAAAACCGTGGTAGCCGAGGCAGGCGGAGACCGCGTGCTGCTCGTTGACGATGTAGTCATTACAGATGCGATCCAGCTCGCCGGTGCTGACGCCCGGCTTCACGAACGGCTCGATCATTTCCAGCACTTCAGCGGCCAGACGACCGGCGACGCGCATCTTTTCAATTTCTTCAGGAGTCTTAATAGAGATAGCCATGTAATCTGTCCATCGGTGTCGATTTTTTCGACAATACTAGTTCAAGTGTCGTCAATGGTAACAGTCTGGCGCACCCACTGCCAAATTGAGAATCATTAACAGCACACACCGTCAACAATTATTGGTTTCTGGCCGTGTTTTGTGGTATAAAGCGCGCCGGACTTCCGATCCATTTCAGATACACAGGCTGGACGGAAGCGACAAATCTCACTTTGTGTAACAACACACACGTATCGGCACATATTCCGGGGTGCCCTTTGGGGTCGGTAATATGGGATACGTGGAGGCATAACCCCAACTTTTACTATAGAGGTTTTAAACATGGCAACTGTTTCCATGCGCGACATGCTCAAGGCTGGTGTTCACTTTGGTCACCAGACCCGTTACTGGAACCCGAAAATGAAGCCTTTCATCTTCGGCGCACGTAACAAAGTTCACATCATCAACCTTGAGAAAACTGTACCAATGTTCAACGAAGCCCTGGCTGAGCTGAACAAGATCTCTTCCCGTAAAGGTAAGATTCTGTTCGTTGGTACTAAGCGCGCTGCAAGCGAAGCTGTGAAAGATGCTGCTAATAGCTGCGACCAGTTCTTCGTGAACCATCGCTGGTTGGGCGGCATGCTGACCAACTGGAAAACTGTTCGTCAGTCCATCAAACGCCTGAAAGATCTGGAAACCCAGTCTCAGGACGGTACTTTCGATAAGCTGACTAAGAAAGAAGCGCTGATGCGTACTCGTGAACTGGACAAGCTGGAAAACAGCCTGGGCGGTATCAAAGATATGGGCGGCCTGCCAGACGCGCTGTTCGTAATCGATGCAGACCACGAGCACATCGCAATCAAAGAAGCTAACAACCTGGGTATCCCGGTATTCGCTATCGTTGATACCAACTCCGATCCGGACGGTGTTGACTTCGTTATCCCGGGTAACGACGACGCAATCCGTGCTGTTAGCCTGTACCTGAGCGCTGTAGCTGCTACCGTTCGTGAAGGCCGTTCCCAGGATCTGGCTTCTCAGGCGGAAGAAAGCTTCGTAGAAGCTGAATAATAAGGTTTTACCCCTTATTAGTACCGTGTATGAATAGGGGCCAATTATCGGCCCCTTTTTTCAATTTATACTGTTTGGCTTATGGCCGGGCAGTTCACATCTCCCGAGGATTTAAGAATGGCTGAAATTACCGCATCCCTGGTAAAAGAGCTGCGCGAGCGTACTGGCGCAGGCATGATGGATTGCAAAAAAGCGCTGACTGAAGCGAACGGCGACATTGAGCTGGCAATCGAAAACATGCGTAAATCCGGTGCGATCAAAGCAGCTAAGAAAGCAGGCAACGTTGCTGCTGACGGCGTGATCATCACTAAAATCGACGGCACCTACGGTATCATTCTGGAAGTTAACTGCCAGACTGACTTCGTTGCTAAAGATGGCGGTTTCCAGGCATTTGCGAACAAAGTACTGGACGCAGCTGTAGCGGGCAAAATCACTGACGTTGAAGTTCTGAAAGCACAGTTCGAAGAAGAGCGTGTTGCGCTGGTTGCTAAAATCGGTGAGAACATCAACATCCGTCGCGTATCTTCCCTGGAAGGCGACGTTCTGGGTTCTTACCAGCACGGCGCTCGTATCGGTGTTCTGGTTGCGGCTAAAGGCGCTGATGAAGAGCTGGTTAAACAGCTGGCAATGCACATCGCTGCAAGCAAGCCAGAATTCGTTAAGCCAGAAGACGTGTCTGCTGAAGTGGTAGAGAAAGAGTACCAGGTTCAGCTGGACATCGCGATGCAGTCTGGTAAGCCTAAAGAAATCGCAGAGAAAATGGTTGAAGGCCGCATGAAGAAATTCACCGGCGAAGTTTCTCTGACTGGCCAGCCTTTCGTTATGGATCCAAGCAAGTCTGTTGCTCAGTTGCTGAAAGAGCACAACGCTGACGTAACTGGCTTCATCCGCTTCGAAGTGGGCGAAGGCATCGAGAAAGTTGAGACTGACTTCGCAGCAGAAGTTGCTGCAATGTCCAAGCAGTCTTAATGATTGAAAAGGAGCCGCCTGAGGGCGGCTTCTTTTTGTCACCCGTCATACAAAATCAGACAGGTTACTGTATCCCTGCGCTGGTTTGCGGCATAACATGTCGCCAGAATTAACCCCATCTTAATCGTTGACAGTCTCAGGAAAGAAACATGGCTACCAATGCAAAACCCGTGTACAAACGCATTCTGCTTAAGCTGAGTGGCGAAGCGCTGCAGGGAACGGAAGGCTTCGGTATTGACGCAAGCATCCTTGACCGCATGGCACAGGAAATCAAAGAACTGGTCGAACTGGGTATTCAGGTTGGCGTGGTCATTGGCGGTGGCAACCTTTTCCGTGGTGCTGGTCTGGCGAAAGCGGGGATGAACCGCGTTGTGGGCGACCACATGGGTATGCTGGCAACCGTGATGAATGGCCTGGCCATGCGTGATGCGCTCCATCGCGCCTATGTGAACGCCCGCCTGATGTCCGCTATTCCTCTGAACGGCGTGTGCGATAACTACAGCTGGGCAGAAGCCATCAGCCTGCTGCGCAATAACCGCGTGGTGATCCTCTCCGCCGGTACGGGTAACCCGTTCTTTACCACCGATTCCGCTGCCTGCCTGCGCGGTATCGAAATCGAAGCCGATGTGGTGCTGAAAGCGACTAAAGTGGATGGCGTGTTTACTGCCGATCCGGCAAAAGATCCTTCTGCGACCATGTACGATCAGCTGAGCTACAGCGAAGTGCTCGATAAAGAGCTGAAAGTAATGGATCTTGCCGCCTTCACGCTGGCTCGTGACCACAAACTGCCGATCCGTGTCTTCAACATGAACAAGCCGGGCGCACTGCGCCGCGTTGTAATGGGCGAAAAAGAAGGCACTTTGATCACGGAATAATTTCCGTCGGCGATAAATACAGGTAAGATTCCGCTTTACTTTGTAGTGGTATCTTACCCGGACGCGCCTTTGGCGTTGTCATGAATTAAACGCGACTATACTTAGCACACCTGTAGCGCTGTGCTGGCGGTTAGTCTGCCTGAGACAAGTTTTCAAGGATCCGTAACGTGATTAACGACATCAGAAAAGATGCTGAAGTACGCATGGATAAATGCGTAGAAGCGTTCAAAAACCAAATCAGCAAAATCCGTACTGGCCGTGCTTCTCCAAGCCTGCTGGATGGCATCATCGTAGAATACTACGGTACGCCAACTCCACTGCGTCAGCTGGCGAGCGTTACCGTAGAAGATACCCGTACGCTGAAAATCAACGTATTCGATCGTTCAATGAGCCCGGCTATTGAGAAAGCGATCATGGCGTCTGACCTCGGTTTGAACCCAAGCTCTGCGGGTGCTGACATTCGCGTTCCGCTGCCTGCACTGACCGAAGAACGTCGTAAAGACCTGATCAAAGTGGTGCGCGGTGAAGCTGAGCAAGGTCGTGTTTCCGTACGTAACGTACGCCGCGACGCGAACGATAAAGTGAAAGCGCTGCTGAAAGAAAAAGAGATCAGCGAAGATGATGACCGTCGTTCCCAGGATGACGTGCAGAAGATGACTGACGCGGCTATCAAGAAAATTGATGCGGCGCTGGCAGATAAAGAAGCGGAACTGATGCAGTTCTGATTTCTGTCGTACACTGATAAACGCCGTTCAGGGGACGTTGTGTCTTACTGGCGGCGTTTTGCTTTTATCTGGTCTAACTTTTTTCCGGGCATCTCATGAAGCATTTAACACTCCTTGGCTCAACTGGCTCTATCGGTTGCAGCACTCTTGACGTGGTTCGCCATAATCCTGAAAGCTACACCGTGACCGCCCTTGTGGCCGGTAAAAACGTGCAGCGCATGGTGGAGCAGTGTCTGGAGTTTACGCCCCGCTTTGCGGTGATGGATGACGAAGAGAGTGCTCGGCAGGTGAAAGCGCAGCTGCAGGAAAAGGGCAGCCGCACCGAGGTGCTCAGCGGTCAGCAGGCGGAATGCGAGATGGCGGCGCTGGATGAGGTCGATCAGGTGATGGCCGCCATCGTTGGGGCGGCTGGGCTCCTGCCGACGCTTGCTGCTATTGATGCCGGTAAAGATGTTCTGCTGGCGAATAAAGAGTCGCTGGTGACCTGCGGACGCCTGTTTATGGAGGCGGTCAAGCAGCGCGGAGCACGTCTTTTACCGGTTGATAGTGAACACAACGCCATTTTTCAGAGTTTGCCGCAACCTTTTCAACAGAACCTGGGGTACGCTGACCTGGAGCAGAATGGCGTTGTGTCGATTCTGCTCACCGGGTCTGGTGGCCCGTTCCGTGAAACGCCACTGTCAGAACTGAGCGCAATGACGCCGGATCAGGCGTGCCGTCATCCGAACTGGTCGATGGGTCGTAAGATCTCCGTTGATTCAGCCACCATGATGAATAAAGGTCTGGAATACATTGAAGCGCGCTGGCTGTTTAATGCGTCAGCGACACAGATGGAAGTGCTGATCCACCCGCAATCGGTGATTCACTCTATGGTGCGCTATCAGGATGGCAGCGTGCTTGCTCAGTTGGGCGAACCGGATATGCGCACGCCTATTGCTCACGCCATGGCGTGGCCAAACCGTGTGACATCCGGGGCAAAACCGCTCGATTTTTGCAAGCTGAGTTCACTGACCTTTAGCGAGCCTGATTACGACCGTTACCCTTGCCTTAAGCTCGCGATGACGGCCTTTGACCAAGGGCAGGCGGCGACGACGGCACTGAATGCAGCGAATGAAGAGACCGTTGAGGCATTTCTGAATCAGCAGATCCGCTTTACCGATATCGCAGCAATGAATCTTTCAGTGCTTGAATTGATGGATTTGCGCGAGCCACAAAGCGTGGAAGAGGTGCTGGCGGTCGATGCAGAGGCTCGCATTGTTGCGCGTAAACTGGTGACACGTCTCGCAAGCTGGTGATAAAGCAGCCACTAGTCGTCGTGCTATTTGTTAGCGTTGTGCTTCAGTGATATAGTCTGCGCCACCTGATCGCAGGTATTTGACTTTATGTGGTCAGGTAAGCCGTGGTTTGACACGGCTTTTTTATGTATAGGCTTCAGTATTCCTGTGTACCGTTAAATCCTTTTCAGGGACTAAAAACGCGTTATGTTGTCTGCGAATCAACCAATGAGCGAAAACTTGCCAGCGCATGGCTGTCGTCATGTAGCAATCATCATGGATGGCAACGGCCGCTGGGCGAAAAGACAAGGGAAGATACGAGCCTTTGGGCATAAAGCGGGGGCGAAGTCCGTTCGCCGCGCCGTTTCTTTTGCCGCCAATAACGGCATTGATGCGTTAACGCTCTATGCTTTTAGCAGTGAGAACTGGAATCGACCACCGCAGGAAGTGACTGCGTTGATGGAACTGTTTGTGTGGGCGCTCGATAGCGAAGTAAAAAGCCTGCACCGCCACAACGTCCGCCTGCGTATTATTGGCGAAACCAGTCGTTTTAACTCACGTTTGCAGGAACGGATTCGCAAAGCAGAAGCGCTGACGGAAAATAATACCGGCCTGACGCTCAATATCGCGGCGAATTACGGCGGACGCTGGGATATTATTCAGGGCGTTCGGCATCTTGCCGAGCAGGTTCAGGAAGGGCTGTTGAGACCCGACCAAATTGATGAAGAGGCGCTCAGTCGGCAAATCTGCATGAATGAACTGGCGCCTGTGGATTTGGTAATAAGGACAGGGGGAGAACACCGCATAAGTAACTTTTTGCTTTGGCAAATCGCCTACGCCGAACTTTACTTTACTGATGTTCTTTGGCCCGATTTTGATGAACAAGACTTTGAAGGTGCGCTGCATGCCTTTGCCAATCGAGAGCGTCGTTTCGGCGGCACCGAGCCTGGTGGCGACAAAGCCTGATGGGGGTAGCTTTTGCTGAAGTATCGCCTGATTTCCGCTTTTGTATTAATACCCATTGTCATTGCGGCGCTGTTTTTACTGCCCCCAGTGGGATTCGCGATTGTTACGCTGGTGGTGTGCATGCTTGCCGCCTGGGAATGGGGACAGTTTAGCGGCTTTACCTCGCGCACACAGCGGGTATGGCTGGCGGTGCTTTGTGGCTTTATCCTGGCCCTGATGCTGTTCACGTTGCCTGAATATCATCACGATATTCACCAACCGCTGGTTGCCGGATCCTTATGGGTATCGCTGGCATGGTGGGTTGCTGCGCTTGTGTTGGTGCTTTTTTATCCCGGCTCTGCGGCGCTGTGGCGAAATTCTAAAGTGTTGCGCCTTATTTTTGGTCTGCTCACAATTGTTCCATTTTTCTGGGGTATGGTCGCGCTGCGCGCCTGGCACTATGACGAAAACCACTATAGCGGTGCCCTCTGGCTGCTTTATGTGATGATTCTCGTCTGGGGGGCTGACTCTGGAGCCTATATGTTTGGTAAACTGTTCGGCAAACATAAACTGGCGCCGAAGGTTTCCCCGGGTAAAACCTGGCAAGGATTCATCGGCGGCCTGTTTACGGCGGCGATCATCTCCTGGGGTTATGGCCTCTGGGCGAATCTGGAGGTTGCACCGTCAACATTGCTGGTGTGCTCAATTTTCGCTGCGCTGGCCTCGGTGCTGGGTGATCTCACCGAAAGTATGTTCAAGCGTGAAGCAGGGATTAAAGACAGTGGTCACTTAATTCCAGGTCATGGCGGGATACTGGATCGCATTGACAGCCTGACGGCGGCTGTTCCAGTGTTTGCTTGCTTGCTTTTACTGGTATTCGGGACGATTTAACGGAAGGTTTTATGCTGAGCATTCTCTGGAATCTGGCGGCGTTCATTGTTGCACTGGGTGTACTGATTACCGTGCATGAATTTGGCCATTTCTGGGTTGCTCGACGCTGTGGCGTGCGGGTGGAGAGATTCTCCATCGGGTTTGGTAAATCGCTCTGGAAGCGTACCGATCGCCATGGCACCGAGTTTGTCATCGCCCTTATTCCGCTGGGCGGCTACGTCAAAATGCTCGACGAGCGCGTCGAGCCTGTTGCGCCAGAACTGAGACACAGCGCGTTTAACAACAAAACCGTTGGGCAACGTGCTGCCATCATTGCTGCCGGTCCGGTAGCCAATTTCATCTTTGCTATCTTCGCTTACTGGCTGGTGTTTATCATCGGTGTCCCTGGCGTGCGTCCGGTTGTCGGTGAAATTGCCCCTGGCTCTATTGCAGCGAGTGGGCAAATTGCACCTGGGATGGAACTTAAAGCGATTGATGGCATCGAAACCCCTGATTGGGATGCCGTGCGATTGCAGCTGGTTGCGAAAATTGGTGATGAGAAGACGACTGTCAGCGTGTCGCCTTTTGGATCAGACCAGCGGCAGGAAAAAGTGCTGGATTTACGCCACTGGAGTTTCGAACCCGACAAAGAAGATCCCGTTTCCGCTCTGGGGATTCGGCCGCGCAGCGCGCAAATCGAACCGGTATTAGCCGAAGTACAGGCTAACTCCGCAGCGAGTAAAGCGGGTTTGCAAGCGGGCGACAGGATCGTTAAAGTCGATGGTCAACCATTAACACAATGGATGACCTTTGTTACTCTGGTACGCGATAATCCGGGTACATCGCTCGCGCTGGAAGTGGAAAGACAGGGGAGTCCGCTCTCACTGACGCTGATTCCGGATACCAAATCGAGCAGCGGAAAGGCAGAAGGGTTTGCAGGCGTAGTGCCGAAAGTGATCCCACTGCCAGATGAGTACAAGACAATACGCCAGTATGGGCCGTTCAGCGCCATCCTTGAAGCCACGGATAAAACATGGCAACTGATGAAGCTGACGGTAAACATGTTGGGGAAATTGATAACCGGTGATGTGAAACTGAACAACCTCAGTGGGCCTATTTCGATTGCTCAGGGGGCTGGGATGTCAGCGGAGTTCGGGGTGATTTACTATCTCATGTTTCTCGCGCTCATTAGCGTGAACCTCGGGATAATCAACCTGTTCCCGCTTCCCGTATTAGACGGGGGCCATCTGCTGTTTTTAGCCATTGAAAAGCTAAAAGGCGGACCGGTATCCGAGCGAGTTCAAGACTTTAGTTATCGCATTGGCTCGATTTTGCTGGTGCTGTTAATGGGGCTTGCACTTTTCAATGATTTCTCTCGGTTGTAAGAGAGTTAGTTAGGAAGAACGCATAATAACGATGGCGATGAAAAAGTTGCTCATAGCGTCGCTGCTGTTTAGCAGCGCCACCGTATACGGTGCTGACGGGTTCGTAGTGAAAGATATTCATTTCGAAGGCCTTCAGCGTGTCGCCGTTGGTGCGGCCCTCCTCAGTATGCCTGTGCGCCCCGGCGATACGGTTAATGATGAAGACATCAGTAACACCATCCGCGCTCTGTTTGCCACTGGCAACTTTGAGGACGTCCGCGTCCTGCGCGATGGTGATACGCTGCTGGTTCAGGTAAAAGAACGTCCAACGATCGCCAGTATCACCTTCTCCGGCAACAAGTCGGTGAAAGATGACATGCTCAAGCAAAACCTTGAAGCATCCGGTGTTCGTGTGGGGGAGTCCCTGGACCGCACAACCCTTGCAGACATTGAAAAAGGTCTGGAAGACTTCTATTACAGTGTCGGTAAATACAGCGCCAGCGTGAAAGCGGTAGTGACGCCGCTGCCGCGTAACCGTGTTGACCTGAAACTGGTCTTCCAGGAAGGTGTTTCTGCGAAGATCCAACAGATCAACATTGTGGGTAACCACGCGTTCAGCACCGACGAGCTGATCTCAACGTTCCAGCTGCGTGACGAAGTGCCGTGGTGGAACGTGGTGGGCGATCGTAAATACCAGAAACAGAAACTGGCAGGCGACCTTGAAACCCTGCGCAGCTATTATCTGGATCGCGGTTATGCCCGTTTCAACATTGATTCAACTCAGGTCAGTCTGACTCCGGACAAGAAAGGGATCTACATTACGGTTAACATCACAGAAGGCGATCAATACAAGCTTTCTGGCGTTGAAGTAAGTGGAAACCTGGCGGGGCATTCTGCTGAGATTGAGTCGCTGACCAAAATTCAGCCAGGCGATCTGTATAGCGGTTCTAAAGTCACCAAAATGGAAGACAGTATTAAAAAGCTGCTCGGCCGCTATGGTTACGCCTATCCGCGCGTACAAACTCAGCCGGAAATCAACGACGCAGAGAAAACCGTTAAGCTGCACGTGAACGTTGATGCGGGTAACCGTTTCTACGTGCGTAAGATCCGCTTCGAAGGTAACGATACGTCTAAAGATTCCGTTCTGCGCCGCGAAATGCGCCAGATGGAAGGGGCGTGGTTGGGTAGCGACCTGGTTGACCAGGGTAAAGAGCGTCTGAATCGTCTGGGTTACTTCGAGACGGTTGATACTGATACCCAGCGTGTACCAGGCAGCCCGGATCAGGTTGATGTCGTTTATAAAGTAAAAGAGCGTAACACCGGTAGCTTCAACTTCGGTGTGGGCTACGGTACTGAAAGCGGTGTGAGCTTCCAGGTCGGTGTTCAGCAGGATAACTGGCTGGGTACGGGGTACTCTGTTGGTATCAACGGTACCAAAAACGACTACCAGACCTACTCTGAGTTTTCTGTCACAAACCCATACTTCACCGTTGACGGTGTGAGCCTGGGTGGTCGTATCTTCTATAACGACTTTAAAGCAGACGACGCGGATCTGTCCTCCTATACCAACAAGAGTTACCGTGTAGACGGTACGCTCGGCTTCCCGGTGAACGAATACAACACTCTGCGTGCGGGCTTAGGTTATGTGCATAACGACCTGTCCAACATGCAGCCTCAGGTGGCGATGTGGCGTTATCTGGATTCCATTGGCCAGTCGGCAAGTACATCCAGCGATGACAACGGTTTCGCGGCGGATGACTTCACCTTCAACTACGGCTGGACATATAACCGCCTTGACCGTGGCTACTTCCCTACGGAAGGTTCTCGCGTCAATCTGAACGGTAAAGTGACCATTCCTGGCTCTGATAACGAGTTCTACAAGTTGACGCTGGACACGGCGTCTTACTTCCCAATTGATGATGACCACAAGTGGGTTGTCCTGGGTCGTACTCGTTGGGGCTACGGTGACGGGATTGGCAGTAAAGAGTTGCCGTTCTATGAGAACTTCTATGCGGGTGGTTCCAGCACCGTTCGTGGCTTCCAGTCCAATAACATTGGTCCGAAAGCGGTCTACTACGGCGGTAATGACGAAGATAACTGCGCAAGCCGTGATCCAAAACAAGTGTGTAGCTCTGATGATGCAGTCGGCGGTAACGCTATGGCCGTGGCGAGCCTTGAGTTCATCACGCCTACGCCGTTTATCAGCGACAAGTACGCGAACTCTGTCCGTACCTCCTTCTTTATGGATGCGGGTACGGTGTGGGATACCAACTGGGAGAATACCGCTCAGATGCGTGCGGCAGGTGTTCCAGACTACAGCGATCCGGGCAACATTCGCATGTCCGCAGGTATCGCATTACAATGGATGTCACCGCTGGGGCCGTTGGTCTTCTCTTACGCCCAGCCGTTTAAGAAATACGATGGAGACAAAGCGGAGCAATTCCAGTTTAACATTGGTAAAACCTGGTAATAATTCGCTGCAAAGGAATGCGTTGGCAGTGTAGCGCTGACAACTGGCGATCGGTAACACGATCGCCTTGCCACGCAAAGAACGGTACCTTCAGGTGCCAATGGGATGGTAAGGAGTTAATTGTGAAAAAGTGGTTATTAGCTGCAGGTCTCGGTTTAGCGATGGCAACTTCTGCTCAGGCAGCGGACAAAATCGCAATCGTCAACATGGGTAATTTGTTCCAGCAAGTTGCACAGAAAACGGGCGTTTCTGCGACGCTGGAAAACGAATTCAAAGGCCGTGCTAGCGAACTGCAACGTATGGAAGGCGACCTCCAGACTAAAATGCAGCGTCTGCAGCGCGATGGTTCTACCATGAAAGCAAGCGATCGCAGCAAGCTGGAAAAAGACGTAATGGCTCAGCGCCAGACTTTCTCCCAGAAAGCGCAGGCTTTCGAGCAGGATCGTCAGCGTCGTTCTAACGAAGAGCGCGGTAAACTGGTTACTCGCATTCAGTCTGCAGTTAAAGCTGTTGCTGCCGATCAGAGCATCGATCTGGTTGTTGATGCGAATGCCGTTGCTTTCAACAGCAGCGATGTTAAAGACATCACCGCTGATGTTCTGAAACAGGTTAAATAAGTAATGCCTTCAATTCGACTGGCTGATTTAGCTCAGCAGTTGGATGCAGAATTACACGGTGATGGCGATATCGTCATCACCGCTGTTGCGTCCATGCAATCTGCTAAAGCTGGCAACATCACTTTCATGGTAAGTCCTAAGTACCGTGAACACCTGGCTCAATGCCAGGCGTCTGCCGTTGTTCTGACGCAGGACGATCTTCCGTTTGCCACAGGCGCTGCTCTGGTAGTGACAAATCCCTACCTGACGTATGCACGCATGGCCCAAATTCTTGATACCACGCCGCAGCCGGCGCAGAACATTGCGGCTAGTGCCTCAATTGATCCGACGGCTCAGCTGGGTAACAACGTTGCAGTTGGCCCAAACGCTGTCATTGAATCCGGCGTTGTGCTGGGTGACAACGTGGTGATTGGTCCAGGTTGCTTTGTTGGTAAAAATACGAAGATAGGTGCAGGGTCCCGCTTGTGGGCCAATGTATCTGTCTACCATGAGGTTGAGATTGGCGAAAATTGCCTCATTCAATCCAGCACGGTGATTGGCTCTGACGGTTTCGGTTACGCCAACGATCGGGGTAACTGGGTTAAGATCCCACAGTTGGGTCGCGTGATTATCGGCGATCGTGTTGAGATCGGTGCCTGTACCACTATTGACCGCGGTGCGCTTGACGACACCATTATTGGCAATGGTGTTATCATTGATAACCAGTGCCAGATTGCACATAACGTTGTGATTGGCGACAATACCGCAGTTGCGGGCGGCGTGATCATGGCAGGCAGCCTCAAAATTGGCCGTTACTGCATGATTGGCGGTGCCAGCGTGATCAACGGCCATATGGAAATATGCGACAAAGTGACGGTGACAGGTATGGGCATGGTGATGCGTCCTATCACTGAACCTGGCGTCTATTCCTCAGGCATTCCGCTGCAACCGAACAAGGTCTGGCGTAAAACAGCTGCTCTGGTGATGAATATTGATGATATGAGCAAGCGTCTCAAAGCGATTGAGCGCAAAATCGATCAACAAGACTAAGCGTTCATCCGTTTAACGCTAATTTTCCCGGCCTGTCGGCTTTTTTATAAACCGGCAGGCCGTGTTATTATTGCTACTTAGTACATTTGACAGGAAGAGTATTTTGACTACTGACACTCATACTCTGCATATTGAAGAGATTTTAGAACTTCTGCCGCACCGCTACCCGTTTTTGCTGGTAGACCGTGTGCTGGATTTTGAAGAAGGTCGTTTTCTGCGCGCAGTGAAAAATGTCTCCGTTAACGAGCCTTTCTTCCAGGGACACTTCCCTGGTAAGCCGATCTTCCCGGGTGTGTTGATCCTGGAAGCAATGGCACAGGCAACCGGTATTCTGGCGTTTAAAAGCGTAGGTAAACTGGAGCCGGGTGAACTCTATTACTTCGCAGGTATCGATGAGGCGCGCTTTAAGCGTCCAGTTGTGCCTGGTGATCAGATGATCATGGAAGTCACTTTTGAAAAAACGCGTCGCGGCCTGACTCGCTTCAAAGGCGTAGCTCTGGTTGACGGCAAAGTTGTTTGCGAAGCGACGATGATGTGTGCTCGTAGCCGGGAGTCCTGATACGTGATTGATAAATCTGCCTTTATTCATCCTACTGCCATCGTGGAAACTGGTGCCATCATTGGTGCTAACGTCCACGTTGGCCCGTTCTGTATTGTTGGACCCCATGTCGAAATTGGTGAGGGTACAGTACTGAAATCTCACGTTGTGGTGAATGGTCACACGACCATTGGCTGTAATAACGAGATTTATCAGTTCGCTTCCATCGGTGAAGTTAACCAGGATCTGAAATATGCTGGCGAAGCCACCCGTCTGGAAATTGGCGATCGTAACCGTATTCGTGAAAGCGTCACCATTCATCGTGGAACAGTACAGGGCGGTGGGTTGACGAAGGTAGGCAGCGACAACCTGTTTATGGTTAATGCGCATATCGCGCATGACTGTACCGTGGGTGACCGCTGTATCCTCGCCAACAACGCAACGCTGGCGGGGCACGTATCGGTAGATGATTTCGCAATTATCGGTGGCATGACCGCAGTTCATCAGTTCTGCATCATTGGTGCACACGTGATGGTCGGCGGCTGCTCAGGTGTGGCGCAAGACGTTCCACCTTACGTTATTGCGCAGGGTAACCATGCCACGCCATTTGGCGTGAACATCGAAGGCCTCAAGCGCCGTGGCTTTAGCCGCGAAGCGATTACAGCCATCCGCAACGCGTACAAACTGCTGTACCGTAGCGGGAAAACGCTGGAAGAGGCGAAGCCGGAAATTGCCGAGCTGGCGAACAAACACCCTGAAGTGAACGCGTTCATGGAGTTCTTTGACCGTTCAACAAGGGGTCTGATTCGTTAATGGTCGACAGTCGTCCGCTTACGATAGCCCTGGTCGCCGGAGAAACCTCCGGCGATATTCTTGGTGCTGGTCTCATCCGCGCGCTAAAAGCTCGCGTACCTAATGCTCGCTTTGTGGGTGTTGCTGGCCCGCTGATGCAGGCTGAAGGTTGCGAAGCCTGGTATGAGATGGAAGAGCTGGCCGTGATGGGCATCGTTGAGGTGCTGGGGCGTCTGCGTCGCTTACTTCATATTCGTGCCGATCTCACCCGCCGTTTTACCGACCTCAAACCTGATGTGTTTGTCGGTATCGATGCGCCTGATTTCAACATTACCCTCGAAGGGAATTTGAAAAAGCAGGGGATCAAAACCATTCATTACGTCAGTCCGTCCGTCTGGGCGTGGCGACAGAAACGCGTTTTCAAAATCGGGAGATCCACCGATCTGGTGCTGGCTTTCCTGCCTTTCGAAAAAGCGTTTTACGACAGATTTAATGTTCCGTGCCGTTTTATCGGTCATACCATGGCGGATGCGATGCCATTGGATCCGGATAAAAACGCGGCGCGCGACGCACTGGGTATTCCCCATGACGTTCACTGTCTGGCGCTGCTGCCGGGCAGCCGCGGTGCTGAAGTTGAAATGCTGAGCGCCGATTTCCTCAAAACAGCGCAAATTCTTCGCCAGACCTATCCCGACCTTGAAGTGGTCGTGCCGCTGGTGAATGCCAAACGCCGCGAGCAGTTTGAGCGTATCAAAGCGGAAGTCGCCCCGGATCTCCACGTCCGTCTGCTGGACGGGAAAGGGCGGGAAGCGATGTATGCGAGCGATGCCGCGCTGCTGGCCTCCGGCACGGCGGCGCTGGAGTGTATGCTGGCGAAATGCCCGATGGTGGTCGGTTATCGCATGAAGCCGTTCACCTTCTGGCTGGCAAAACGTCTGGTGAAAACGGATTATGTCTCCCTGCCAAACCTGCTTGCCGGGCGCGAGCTGGTGAAAGAGCTGTTGCAGGATGAGTGCCAGCCGCAGGCGCTCGCGGATGCACTGCTGCCGCTGCTGGCAAACGGCAAGACCAGCCACCAGATGCACGATACCTTCCGTGAACTGCATCAACTGATCCGCTGTAATGCTGATGAGCAAGCGGCTGATGCGGTGCTGGAGCTAGCAAAATGATGGAATTTGTTTATCCTCACACCCATCTTGTGGCGGGCGTGGACGAAGTAGGACGCGGCCCGTTGGTAGGCGCAGTGGTCACCGCGGCGGTGATCCTCGATCCGGCTCGTCCCATTATCGGGCTGAACGACTCTAAAAAATTGTCTGAAAAGCGCCGGCTGGCGTTGTTTAGTGAGATTCAGGAGAAGGCGCTGGCCTGGAGCCTGGGGCGCGCTGAACCGCACGAAATAGACGAGCTGAATATTTTGCATGCTACGATGCTGGCGATGCAGCGTGCGGTAGCGGGTTTGAAAATTTCTCCTGAATATGTCCTGATTGACGGCAACCGCTGTCCGGCATTGCCTATGCCTTCAATGGCGGTCGTCAAAGGCGATAGCCGGGTCGCAGAAATTAGCGCAGCTTCTATTATTGCCAAAGTGACGCGCGACGCCGAAATGGCCGCGCTGGACCTCACTTACCCTCAGTATGGTTTCGCCCAGCATAAGGGGTATCCCACACCTTTCCATCTGGAAAGGCTGGCTGAACATGGCGCAACCGAACACCACCGTCGCAGCTTTGGCCCGGTGAAGCGCGCGCTGGGACGGGTGTCCTGAATCAATACGCAAGTCATTAAGTAACGCGGAATCTGAAGATGGCTGAACCACGTTTCGTACACCTGCGGGTGCATAGCGACTACTCCATGATCGATGGGCTGGCAAAGACCGGACCGCTGGTAAAAAAGGCGGCCGCGCTTGGCATGCCTGCGCTGGCGATCACCGATTTTACCAACCTGTGTGGCCTGGTGAAGTTCTACGGAACCGCGCATGGTGCCGGGTTAAAGCCAATTGTCGGCGCGGATTTTCATGTCCAGAGCGAGGTGCTCGGCGATGAAATGACGCAGATCTCCGTGTTGGCGATGAACAACACCGGTTATCAGAACCTTACCCTGCTTATCTCTAAAGCCTATCAGCGTGGATATGGTGCGATGGGCCCGTGGATCGACCGCGACTGGCTGGCAGAGCTGAACGAAGGCCTGCTGCTGATTTCCGGCGGTCGCATGGGCGATGTCGGCAAGTGTCTGCTGCGTGGCAACAGTGCGCTGGTGGATCAGTGCGTCTCGTTCTACGAAGAGTATTTCCCGGATCGCTACTATCTTGAGCTGATCCGCACCGGGCGTGCGGACGAAGAGAGTTATCTGCATGCCGCCGTGGCACTCGCCGAAGAGCGCGGTCTGCCTGTGGTGGCCACCAACGATGTCCGTTTCCTCGAAGCGGGCGATTTTGACGCACATGAAATTCGTGTGGCGATCCATGACGGCTTCACCCTCGACGATCCTAAACGCCCGCGTAACTACTCCTCTCAGCAGTATATGCGCAACGAAGAGGAGATGTGTGAGCTCTTCTCGGACATCCCGGAAGCGCTGGAAAACAGTGTTGAAATAGCAAAACGCTGTAACGTCACCGTGCGTCTCGGCGAGTACTTCCTGCCGCAGTTCCCGACGGGTGACATGACCACGGAAGATTTCCTGGTCGTAAAATCGAAGGAAGGCCTGGAAGAGCGTCTGGAGTTCCTGTTCCCGGATGAAGCCGTTCGCAAAGAGAAACGCCCACCGTACGATGAGCGTCTGGATATTGAACTCCAGGTGATCAACCAGATGGGCTTCCCCGGCTACTTCCTGATCGTTATGGAGTTTATCCAGTGGTCGAAAGATAACGGCGTGCCGGTCGGACCGGGGCGTGGCTCCGGAGCAGGATCGCTTGTGGCCTATGCGCTTAAAATTACCGATCTCGACCCGCTGGAGTTTGACCTGCTGTTCGAACGTTTCCTTAACCCGGAACGTGTTTCCATGCCCGACTTTGACGTCGACTTCTGCATGGAGAAACGCGACCAGGTGATCGAGCACGTCGCCGATATGTACGGCCGTGATGCGGTATCTCAGATTATTACGTTCGGTACGATGGCGGCGAAAGCGGTCATCCGTGACGTCGGCCGCGTGCTGGGCCACCCGTACGGGTTTGTCGATCGTATTTCTAAGCTGGTGCCGCCCGATCCGGGCATGACGCTGGCAAAAGCGTTTGAAGCCGAACCTCAGCTGCCGGAAATCTACGAAGCCGACGAAGAAGTTAAAGCGTTGATCGACATGGCGCGCAAGCTGGAAGGCGTCACGCGTAACGCCGGTAAGCATGCGGGGGGCGTGGTTATCGCTCCGACCAAAATCACCGACTTCGCACCGCTATACTGCGATGAAGCGGGCCAGCACCCGGTTACCCAGTTCGATAAGAACGACGTAGAATACGCCGGGCTGGTGAAGTTCGACTTCCTTGGCCTACGTACGTTGACGATCATCGACTGGGCGCTGAAGATGATCAACCCGCGCCGGGAAAAGCAGGGCCTTGAGCCAATAGACATCGCTGCCATCCCGCTGGATGACAAAAAAAGTTTCGACATGCTGCAGCGCTCGGAGACTACCGCCGTCTTCCAGCTTGAATCCCGCGGCATGAAAGATCTGATTAAGCGTCTGCAGCCTGACTGCTTCGAAGATATGATCGCACTGGTGGCCCTGTTCCGTCCGGGCCCGCTGCAGTCGGGGATGGTAGATAACTTTATCGACCGTAAGCACGGGCGCGAAGAGATTTCCTATCCGGACGTTCAGTGGCAGCACGAAAGCCTGAAGCCGGTGCTTGAGCCAACCTACGGCATCATCCTGTATCAGGAACAGGTGATGCAGATTGCCCAGGTGCTTTCCGGCTATACCCTCGGCGGCGCGGACATGCTGCGTCGTGCAATGGGTAAGAAAAAGCCGGAAGAGATGGCCAAGCAGCGAGGCACTTTCGAAGAAGGCGCGAGAAAAAACGGCGTTGATGGTGAACTGGCGATTAAGATCTTTGACCTGGTGGAGAAATTCGCCGGGTACGGATTTAATAAATCCCACTCCGCCGCCTATGCTTTGGTGTCGTATCAAACGCTGTGGCTGAAAGCGCACTATCCTGCTGAATTTATGGCGGCGGTAATGACGGCCGATATGGACAACACCGAGAAGGTGGTTGGCCTGGTGGACGAGTGCTGGCGCATGGGGCTCAAGATCCTGCCGCCGGACATTAACTCGGGTCTCTATCACTTCCACGTCAACGACGACGGGGAGATCGTTTATGGGATCGGCGCGATCAAAGGCGTGGGTGAAGGGCCGATCGAGGCGATCATCGAAGCGCGTAACAACGGCGGGTATTTCCGCGAGCTGTTCGATCTTTGCGCCCGTACCGATACCAAAAAACTTAACCGCCGCGTGCTGGAAAAATTGATCATGTCTGGCGCGTTTGACAGGCTAGGGCCGCACCGCGCCGCGCTGATGAACTCGCTCGGCGACGCCCTGAAAGCGGCGGATCAGCATGCAAAAGCGGAAGCGATTGGTCAGGCGGATATGTTTGGCGTGCTGGCGGAAGAGCCAGAGCAGATTGAACAGTCATACTCCAACTGCCAGCCGTGGCCAGAACAGGTCGTACTGGATGGGGAGCGTGAAACGTTAGGCTTGTACCTGACGGGGCACCCGATCAACCAGTACATCAAAGAAATTGAGCGCTATGTCGGCGGCCACAGGCTAAAAGACATGCATCCGACAGATCGTGGTAAAATCACCACGGCTGCGGGGCTCGTGATTGCTGCAAGGGTTATGGTCACCAAGCGCGGCAATCGTATCGGCATCTGTACGTTGGATGACCGTTCCGGGCGTCTGGAGGTGATGTTGTTCACCGACGCGCTGGATAAATACCAGCACTTGCTGGAAAAAGACCGCATACTTATCGTCAGCGGACAGGTCAGCTTTGATGACTTCAGTGGGGGGCTTAAAATGACCGCCCGCGAAGTGATGGACATTGACGAAGCCCGGGAAAAATATGCTCGCGGGCTTGCTATCTCGCTGACGGACAGGCAAATTGATGACCAGCTTTTAAACCGACTCCGTCAGTCTCTGGAACCCCACCGCTCGGGGACCATTCCAGTACATCTCTACTATCAGAGGGCGGATGCACGTGCGCGGTTGCGCTTTGGTGCAACGTGGCGTGTCTCTCCGAGCGATCGTTTACTGAACGATCTCCGTGGCCTCATTGGTTCGGAGCAGGTGGAACTGGAGTTTGACTAATACAGGAATACTATGAGTCTGAATTTCCTTGATTTCGAACAGCCGATTGCTGAGCTGGAAGCGAAAATCGATTCTCTGACAGCGGTAAGCCGTCAGGATGAAAAACTGGATATTAACATCGACGAAGAAGTGCATCGTCTGCGCGAGAAAAGCGTAGAACTGACGCGCAAAATCTTTGCCGATCTCGGCGCATGGCAGGTGGCCCAGCTGGCACGCCATCCACAGCGTCCGTACACCCTGGATTATGTCCGCCTGGCGTTTGACGAATTTGACGAACTGGCAGGCGATCGCGCATACGCTGACGATAAAGCTATCGTTGGCGGTATCGCGCGTCTGGACGGACGCCCGGTGATGATCATTGGTCATCAGAAAGGTCGTGAAACCAAAGAGAAAATCCGTCGTAACTTCGGGATGCCAGCACCAGAAGGCTACCGTAAGGCCCTGCGTCTGATGGAGATGGCTGAACGGTTCAACATGCCTATCATCACTTTCATCGACACCCCGGGTGCTTACCCTGGCGTGGGCGCAGAAGAGCGCGGTCAGTCTGAAGCTATCGCGCGCAACCTGCGCGAGATGTCTCGTCTGAAGGTGCCGGTCATCTGTACCGTTATTGGTGAAGGCGGTTCCGGTGGTGCGCTGGCCATTGGCGTGGGCGATAAAGTGAATATGCTGCAGTACAGCACCTATTCCGTTATCTCCCCGGAAGGCTGTGCGTCCATTCTGTGGAAAAGCGCCGACAAAGCGCCGCTGGCTGCAGAAGCAATGGGCATCATTGCGCCGCGCCTGAAAGAGCTTAAGCTGATCGACTCCATCATCCCGGAACCGCTGGGTGGTGCGCATCGTAAGCCAGAAGTGATGGCCGCTTCCCTGAAAGCACAGCTGCTGGCTGACCTGGCGGATCTGGACGTGCTGAGCAAAGACGATCTGCTCAACCGTCGCTACCAGCGTCTGATGACCTACGGTTACGCGTAAGCTTCACAATTATCTGAAAAGCCGCACACTGTTGCGGCTTTTTTTATACCTGCGGTTTAGCCGGACTATGCTTAGCTAATGTTTTTTAAGGAGGAAGCCCATGAATATCATTGCCATTATGGGGCCACACGGCGTCTTTTATAAAGATGAGCCGATTAAGGAGCTGGAGCAAGCCCTGCAGTCGCGCGGGTATCAGCTGATCTGGCCGCACAACAGCGCCGACCTGCTGAAGTTCATCGAGCATAACCCGCGTATCTGCGGCGTGATCTTCGACTGGGATGAATATGACCTCGAACTGTGCAGCGATATCAACAAGCTGAATGAATATCTCCCGCTGTACGCGTTTATCAATACCCACTCAACCATGGACATCAGCGCCAATGATATGCGAATGGCGCTGTGGTTTTTCGAATATTCGCTCGGCGTGGCGGATGATATTGCGACCCGCATTCAGCAATATACCGGTGAATATCTCGATAACATCACGCCGCCGTTTACCCGCGCGCTTTTCACCTACGTGAAGGAAGGCAAATATACCTTCTGTACGCCAGGCCATATGGCGGGAACGGCCTATCAAAAAAGCCCGGTGGGCTGCCTGTTCTATGATTTCTTTGGCGGCAACACGCTAAAAGCAGACGTGTCGATTTCAGTCACCGAATTAGGCTCTCTGCTGGATCACACCGGCCCGCATCTGGAGGCCGAAGAGTATATCGCCCGCACCTTTGGTGCTGAACAGAGCTATATGGTGACCAACGGCACCTCGACCTCGAACAAAATCGTCGGGATGTACGCTGCCCCTGCAGGCAGTACCTTGCTGATTGACCGCAACTGTCATAAATCGCTGGCGCATCTGCTGATGATGAGCGACGTCGTGCCGCTCTGGCTGTCACCCACGCGCAACGCGCTCGGTATTCTTGGCGGCATCCCGCGTCGTGAGTTTACGCATGACGCCATAGAAGGTAAGGTTGCGGCGATCCCCGGCGCGAGCTGGCCTGTTCACGCGGTGATCACTAACTCCACCTACGACGGCCTGCTGTACAACACCAACTGGATCAAGCAGACGCTGGATGTGCCGTCGATCCACTTTGATTCAGCGTGGGTGCCGTACACCAATTTCCACCCGATTTACGCCGGTAAAAGCGGTATGAGCGGCGAGCGTGTGCCGGGCAAAGTGTTCTTCGAAACGCAGTCGACGCATAAAATGCTGGCTGCGTTTTCGCAGGCTTCGTTAATTCACATCAAAGGTGAGTACGACGAAGATACGTTTAACGAAGCCTTTATGATGCACACCACTACCTCGCCAAGCTATCCGCTGGTGGCCTCGATTGAAACGGCCGCGGCGATGTTGCGCGGCAATCCGGGCAAACGCCTGATCAACCGCTCGGTGGAGCGCGCGCTGCATTTCCGCAAAGAAGTTCAGCGGCTGAAAGATGAAGCCGACGGCTGGTTCTTTGATATCTGGCAGCCGGAAGAGATTGATGAAGCAGAATGCTGGCCCGTTTCGCCCGGCGAAGACTGGCATGGTTTCCGGGATGCCGATGCCGACCATATGTTCCTCGATCCGGTCAAAGTGACGATCCTGACGCCGGGCATGGACGAGCAGGGCATTATGGGTGATGAAGGGATCCCCGCCGCGCTGGTGGCGAAGTTCCTGGACGAGCGCGGCGTGGTGGTGGAGAAAACCGGGCCGTATAACCTACTGTTCCTGTTCAGCATTGGGATCGACAAAACCCGCGCGATGGGGTTGTTGCGCGGCCTGATGGAGTTTAAGCGCGCCTACGATCTCAACCTGCGGGTGAAGAACATGCTGCCGGATCTCTACGCGGAGGATCCTGACTTCTATCGTAATATGCGCATTCAGGATCTGGCTCAGGGGATCCACAAACTGATCCGCCAGCACGACCTGCCGCGTCTGATGCTGCAGGCGTTTGATGTCCTACCGGAAATGAAACTCACGCCACACAAAGCGTGGCAGCGGCAGGTGAAAGGCGAGGTGGAAACCATCGAGCTGGAAAATTTGGTCGGGCGGGTGTCGGCCAACATGATCCTGCCTTATCCGCCGGGTGTTCCGCTTTTAATGCCCGGTGAGATGATCACCGAAGAGAGTCGGGCGGTGCTCGATTTCTTGTTGATGCTCTGCTCTGTCGGACGCCATTATCCGGGCTTTGAGACCGATATCCACGGTGCGAAGCGCGATGAGCAGGGCGTGTACTGGGTGCGAGTCCTAAAATAATGGTGACCGCTTGCAAGGTGCGGGTTTTCGGTTGTAACGTTCAGGCATCATAAAAAGGAGAAGATATGCTGGGTTTAAAAGCTGTTCATCATATTGCGATTATTGCGACCGATTACGCGAAAAGTAAGTCCTTCTATTGCGATATCCTTGGCTTTACGCTGCTCAGTGAGGCTTATCGCGAGGAGCGCGACTCCTGGAAGGGCGATCTGGCGTTAAACGGGCAATATGTGATTGAGCTGTTCTCATTTCCTTTTCCGCCTGCGCGTCCTTCCCGTCCGGAAGCCTGCGGCCTGCGCCATCTGGCCTTTAGCGTTGATGACCTGAATAGCGCGGTCAAGCATCTGGAATCGCACGGCGTGATGTGCGAAGCGATACGCGTCGATCCGTTCACCGACAAGCGTTTTACCTTTTTCAGCGACCCCGATGGCCTGCCGCTGGAGCTTTACCAGCAGTAATCGCCGTCATGTGTGATAATGCCCGCTTAGTCCGGGCATTTTTTATGTGTAATTTCCTATGACCTCACCCGCTATCGCACAAGCCGTTTCACCGTACCGCCAGCTGCTGGTGGGGTTTAGCGGTGGGCTGGATTCCACCGTTTTGCTCCATCGCCTTAAGCTCTGGCGTGACCAGGTGTCTGACGTCCAGCTCCGGGCGATACATATCCATCACGGGTTAAGTCCTCATGCTGATGCATGGGGAGCGCACTGTGAAGCCCTCTGTGAGGCGTGGAGCATTCCGTTAAGGGTTGAACGCGTGATTCTCCACGAGGAAGGGCTGGGCATTGAGGCGCAGGCGCGCAAGGCCCGCTATGCCGCTTTTGCTCGCGCCTTACTGCCCGATGAAGCACTCGTTACGGCGCAGCATCTTGACGATCAGTGCGAAACTTTTTTACTTGCGCTTAAGCGGGGCAGTGGTCCGGCGGGGTTATCCGCCATGCCTGAGCGCGCGCGTTTTGCCGGAACCGAATTAATCCGCCCGCTGCTGGGTGAAACACGTGCTTCTCTTGAATCCTGGGCGCATGAATATCAGCTGAGCTGGATTGAGGACGAAAGCAATCAGGACGACAGCTACGATCGTAACTTCCTGCGTCTGCGCGTCTTACCGTTACTGACCGAACGCTGGGAGCACTTTGCTGCAGCGACGGCCAGGAGCGCCACGCTCTGTGCCGAGCAGGAGAGCCTGCTGGATGAGTTGCTGAGTGATGAGTTGGCCAAGCTGATTTCCTCTGAGGGTGCGCTGGCAATTGCGCCGCTGGAAGCGATGAGTGCGGTACGCCGTGCTGCAGTTTTACGCCGCTGGTTGGCCTCTCATCATGCCGTCATGCCGTCGCGAGCAATGCTCGGCAGAATTTGGGATGAAGTGGCGCAGGCGCGAGAAGATGCCACACCGAGCGTTTACCTGAACGGCTTCGAGGTCAGGCGCTATCAGGGCAAACTGTGGTGGGTAAAATCTCGCTCTTCTCTTTCTGATGTTGTTCTCGATTGGCCCTGCGTGGTGGAAGCGCTGACATTACCCGCTGGCGCGGGTAGCGTATGCCTGACGAATGCCGGTCACGTGCGTCTGCCTGAAGCGGATGAGCCCGTTACGGTGCGTTTTAAAGCCGGTGGTTTGCTGCATATCGTCGGGCGTAATGGCGGACGAAAGCTGAAGAAAATCTGGCAGGAGAACAATGTGCCGCCCTGGCTGCGAGATACCACGCCGCTGCTGTTTTATGGTGAGACGCTTATTGCCGCTGCGGGCGTGTTTATCACTGAAGAAGGGTGGACAGAAAAGGGCGTTTCGTTTGAGTGGAATGCGTAACGGGCAGCCGGGCTGCCCGTGAGTGTCATCAGGATTCGCTTACCACAACGGTACCGATTTCCGGGTGGCTGAAGCTGGCAATTTTGTCCAGACGAAGCTCGCGCGTCGCGCCGGCATCTTCCACTATCAGATATTCCACATTCTTACGCGAAACCAAATCGCTGGCTTTCGCCTTCAACACTTCGCCATCTTTTAGCTCCAGCGTCAGTATTAAATGATGCTGGCAGGCGAGTTCGAGGTTGTCATAGTCATCACAATTGATGGGTTGATAAGTATCATTCATCGACATAATCGCTCACCAGTAAATTCGCTGCAGCATACGCTGCTTTTTCCCTGACCGACTCTGAAAGGCTCTCATCAGAGGCCACTTCATTAAGCACCTTCAATACACAGCCCAACGCGTCCGGGACATACCCCAGATCGCCGCTGGCGATTTCCGCATACCGTTTGCGAATTAACTCACAATAATTATTCACATCCCCTCCCGCCAGCGCACTGACTTACTGTGAGATATCATTAAGCCTACGAAGATAAACTCGGTTTAGCAAGGTGACTATACCATACTCATTTAAGCAATATCAGCGCCTTGATAGCGCACTATTCATCACCTCGTAACAGCGTTTTGCTCCGGTTTTCGCTACAATGTCCGCCTGAATCGAAAGGAGTTCTCTGATGGCGCTGAAAGCGACAATTTATAAAGCTGTGGTCAATGTGGCGGATCTTGACCGCAACCAGTTCCTTGATGCGTCATTGACGCTGGCGCGTCACCCCTCTGAAACCCAGGAACGCATGATGCTGCGCCTGCTGGCGTGGATTAAATACGCCGACGAGCGTTTGCAATTTACGCGTGGTTTGAGTGCGGAAGATGAACCCGAAGCCTGGCTGCGCAACGATCATCTCGGTATCGATTTGTGGATTGAGCTTGGCCTGCCGGATGAGCGCAGGATTAAAAAGGCGTGCACCCAGTCCGCTGACGTGGCGTTATTCGCGTATAATCAACGCGCTGCGGAGATCTGGTGGCAGCAAAACAAGAGCAAGTGCGGACAGTTTAAAAATCTCACCGTCTGGTATCTGGATGATGAGCAGCTGGCGCAACTGAGCGAGTTTGCTGGCCGAACGATGGTCCTGCAGGCGACGATTCAGGACGGTGCGATCTGGCTTTCTGATTCTCAGAATAATCTGGAAATCCATTTGACGGCGTGGCAACCGGCGTCATGATTGTTTTGTCCCGAAACGTCAGCCTTCCGGATAACGAGCTGGAGATCACTGCCATCCGGGCGCAGGGCGCGGGCGGTCAGCACGTTAACAAGGCCTCAACGGCTATCCATTTGCGCTTTGACATTCGGGCCTCCAGCCTGCCAGAGTATTATAAAGAAAGTCTGCTTGCCGCCAGCCATCATCTGATCACCAGCGATGGCGTCATTGTGATTAAAGCGCAGGAGTACCGCAGCCAGGAGTTAAACCGGGAAGCGGCGATTGCGAGGCTGGTGGCGATGATTAAAGAATTAACGACAGTGCAGAAAAGCCGCCGGGCAACGCGGCCCACACGTGCATCGAAAGAGCGTCGGCTGTCGTCAAAGGCGCAGAAATCCACAGTGAAAGCACTACGCGGTAAAGTTCGTCGCCCTACAGAGTGACGAAAGGGAACACACTTTTCATAAGGAATTCATTGTGAAAAAAGTATTATGGTCAGCGCTGGCAGTGAGTACGCTGTTTGCGCTTTTTGGGTGTAACAACCGTTCGGAAACGCAGGTATTACAGCCTACGCAAACGGAAGAATTAAAGCCGATGCAGCAGAGCTGGCGTGGCGTATTGCCTTGTGCGGACTGCGAGGGCATCGAAACATCCCTGTTCCTGCAAAAAGACGGCACATGGGTAATGAACCAGCGCTATCAGGGTGCGAAAGAGCCTTCTTCGTTTGGGTCTTACGGCACCTGGGCACGTACGGCTGAGAAGCTGGTCCTGATGGATACGACCGGGGAGAAAACCTGGTTCCGCCCTAAAGGTGACAGCATGGAGATGCTTGACCGTGAAGGCAATCCTATTGAATCTCAGTTCAACTACACGCTCGCTCCGGTAAAAGCGGCACTGCCTGCCACGCCAATGGCGATGCGAGGAATGTATTTCTACATGGCAGATGCGGCAATCTTCACCGATTGCGTCACCGGTAAGAAAGTCAGCGTGGCAAACAATGCTCAGCTGGAGCGTGATTACGCCGTGGCGCGCGGCAACGACAGCAAGCCGGTTCTGCTGACGGTGGATGGTCACTTTACCCTGGAGCCGAACCCGGACAGCGGTGAGATGGTGAAAACACTGGTGGCCGATAAAGACGCGAAATTTGTTGCAGGTAAAAACTGCGACAGTAAATAAGCTGACGTAGCGCCATTAATAAACCCCGCCGGAGCGGGGTTTTTTGTTTCTTAACCTTTAATGGCTTTCACCAGGTAATCAAGAATGTCGCCAGTCTTGATCATCTGTTTCTCGCCGCTGCGACGGTATTTGTATTCAATCTCGTCGCTGTCGAGGTTACGGTCGCCGATGACAACGGTGTGCGGAATACCGATCAGTTCCATATCAGCAAACATCACGCCAGGACGCTCTTTACGGTCATCCATCAGCACGTCGATGCCCTTGGCGCGCAGCTCAGCGTAAAGTTTTTCCGCCAGTTCCTGCACGCGGTAAGACTTATGCATGTTCATTGGCAGAATCGCAACCTGGAACGGCGCGATGTTGTCAGGCCAGACGATGCCGCGCTCGTCGTAGTTTTGCTCGATAGCCGCAGCAACTACGCGCGTCACCCCGATACCGTAGCAGCCCATTGTCAGAACCTGGTTACGGCCATCTTCGCCCTGAACGGCAGCGTTCATCGCGCGGGAGTATTTATCGCCCAGCTGGAAGATATGACCCACTTCGATACCGCGCTTGATCATCAGCGTACCCTGGCCGTCCGGGCTTGGATCGCCTGCGACCACGTTACGGATGTCAGCCACTTCTGGCGTCGCCACGTCGCGATCCCAGTTGATGCCGAAGTAGTGCTTACCGTCGATGTTTGCACCCGCAGAGAAGTCGCTCATTGCGGCAACCGTGCGGTCAATAACAACCGGAACCGGCAGATTGACTGGACCCAGTGAACCTGGACCCGCATTCACAACGGCGCGGATTTCCGCTTCCGTGGCGAAGGTCAGCGGGCTGGCAACCTGCGGCAGCTTCTCGGCTTTCACTTCGTTCAGCTCGTGATCGCCACGGACCAGCAGGGCAACCAGCGGGTATGCGCTACCCTCGGTGGATTTCACCAGCAAGGTTTTTACCGTTTTCTCAATCGGCAGGTTGAACTGTTCAACCAGCTCAGCAATGGTTTTCGCGTTTGGCGTATCAACCAGCTTCATCTCTTCGGTGGCGGCAGCGCGTGGCGTTTTTGGTGCCAGTGCTTCAGCAAACTCGATGTTCGCCGCGTAATCAGAGGAGTCAGAGAAGATCACATCGTCTTCACCACTCTGTGCCAGTACCTGGAACTCATGGGATGCGCTACCGCCAATAGAACCCGTATCAGCCTGCACCGCACGGAAATCCAGACCCATGCGGGAGAAGATTTTGCTGTACGCAGCGTACATGGCGTCGTAAGTCTCTTGCAGCGATTCCTGAGAAGTATGGAAAGAGTAGGCGTCTTTCATCAGGAATTCGCGAGAGCGCATGACGCCAAAGCGTGGACGCACTTCGTCACGGAATTTGGTCTGGATCTGGAAGAAGTTCAGCGGCAACTGTTTGTATGAGCTCAGCTCATTACGGATCAGATCGGTAATGACTTCTTCATGCGTTGGGCCGAGGACAAACGGACGATCGCCGCGATCGGCAATACGCAGCAGTTCCGGACCGTATTGCTCCCAGCGACCGCTCTCCTGCCACAGTTCAGAGGGCTGAACGACCGGCATTAACACCTCGATAGCACCGGCGTTGTTCATCTCTTCACGCACGATGTTTTCGACTTTTTTCAGGACGCGCACGCCGGTCGGCAGCCAGGTGTATAACCCGGAGGCCAGCTTGCGGATCATCCCGGCGCGCAGCATCAGCTGATGGCTGATCACTTCGGCGTCGGCAGGTGTCTCCTTTAAAGTGGAGAGCAGATATTGGCTAGTACGCATGTTGTTACGGTTCCGTTTCGACGAGTAGGGCTGGCTTAAAGGCCAACCTGACACAAAAAAAGTGGTTTAGTTTACCAGTGTGGCAAAGATGCCAAAAGAGAGGAGGTTAAAATTACCTGGGTTCCAGGGCAAACACTTCAAAACCTGCCCCGGTAACGCGCCAGCGCACGTTAAAATCCAGTAGCCAGACGGCATAGGTTTTACCGGCTTCCTCTTCTTTTCGGTAGGCGGGACGAGGGTCCTGCGCCAGTACTTCAACGATAAAGTCCCGAAGATGGGGATAACGCTTTTCGAGCTGATGTATCTGGACGCTGAGCTCAGGCGTGAAGTGTACCGGCATATCGGCCTGTGGGGCGTCCTGAGCATAACTTGCCCGGGCGTCCGGTAGCGCTTCAGCGAAAGGCAAATACGGCTTGATGTCGATAACCGGCGTGCCATCCACCAGGTCAAGACTGCCTAACTCAAGGATCACCTGATCCTTCTGACAGCGTATACCTTTCAGTTCAACCAGCGACATGCCGATGGGGTTGGGGCGAAAGGTCGAACGGGTGGCGAAAACGCCCATTCTTGCATTTCCTCCCAGACGGGGAGGGCGCACCGTTGGGCGCCAGCCACCTTCCATGGTCTGGTGAAACACAAAGACAACCCACAGGTGGCTGAAGGCGTCGAGCCCGCGTACCGCATCGGCCTGATTGTAGGGCGCGATCAGATGAAGCTCGCCGCCGCCCCGTGTCACCAGACCGGGCTGGCGCGGTACGGCGAATTTCTCTTTATAAGGAGAGTGGATAACGCCTATTTGCTCAAACTCAAATGCACTCATTTCGCCGTAATGTTTAGTGCAGAACCGATACAAACAGCCTGACGATAACATCCTGGCGTACCGCTGGTCACTTCACAGCTGTGCAGCAGCACCGCGTTGGCTTTCATTTTGGACGCGTTAATCTGCATACGCTTGCGGGCCGTTGGAATGTTTGGAGGAGAGTCCTGATTAGTTGCCTGGCAGGATTCGCCGCTCACTTCACCCAGTTCACGGAATGGCTTGCCCACGAGATCGTCGGCTTTAGTGATAATGCGTACCGGTGCAGGGCGAGGCGCTTTCGGTTTTGCTGGCTCCGCTTTAGGCGGGGTTGCTGTGCTTTGAACAGGTTCAACAGGAGATCTGCTTAGCATAGAACAGCCGCTCAGCATGAGTGCTAAGAGACAGATCGGTAAAGCACGCATAATAGTTCCTCAATGGATAATCAAAACAACGGATATTGAATCAGTTGCCTGCATAAATGACAAGACGGGCATAAGCCCGTCCTGATGATATTACACTGAGAGGAGATTACCAGCCTTTAACAGCACCGCCGTTAAACACCTTGTTGGCTTCCTGGTAAACTTCGTCAGACTGATAAGCCTGAACAAATTTCTTCACGTTTTCCGCGTCTTTGTTGTCTTCGCGAGTCACGATCAGGTTGACGTATGGGGAGTCTTTATCTTCAACGAAGATGCCGTCTTTCGCAGGGGTCAGGCCGATCTGGCTGGCGTAAGTGGTGTTGATCACCGCCAGTGCGATCTGTGCATCGTCAAGTGAACGTGGCAACTGTGGTGCTTCCAGCTCAACCAGTTTCAGATTTTTCGGATTCTCGATAACGTCCAGTGCAGTCGGCAGCAAGCCCACGCCGTCTTTCAGTTTAATCAGGCCCACTTTCTGCAGCAGCAGCAGGGAGCGACCGAGGTTTGTTGGGTCGTTAGGGATCGCGACCTGGGAGCCAGGCTGCAGTTCATCAAGCGATTTGATTTTTTTCGAGTAACCGGCAATTGGGTAAACGAAGGTGTTACCGGCCGCAACGAGCTTGTAGCCGCGATCTTTGATCTGCTGATCCAGGTATGGTTTGTGCTGGAAGGCGTTGGCGTCAATATCGCCTTTGCTCAGCGCTTCGTTCGGCAGCACGTAATCGTTGAAGGTTACCAGCTCAACGTCCAGACCATATTTTTCTTTCGCCACTTTCTGCGCAACTTCAGCAACCTGCTGCTCAGCACCCACGATAACGCCCACTTTAATGTGGTTTGGATCTTTTTCATCCTGACCGCAACCCACCAGTGCCAGAGAGCCGATCAGCGCGCCTACCGCTGCAAGGGTCTTTAATTTGAACGCCATGTTTTATCCTTAACTCGTCGAGTTTGTGTTGTGTGTAACGTTATTTGTGAGTAACAGCCCGGACGATGCGATCGCCAGAGAATTGGATTAAGTAAACCAGCACAACCAGCAATACCAGAACGGTATTCATTACGGTAGCGTTATAACCAATATAGCCATATTGATAGCCGATCTGGCCTAAACCGCCAGCACCCACTGCGCCACCCATCGCGGAATAGCCGACCAGCGTAATAAGCGTAATGGTCGCTGCGTTCACCAGGCCAGGCAACGCTTCAGGCAGGAGCACTTTGCGTACGATCTGCATCGGTGTTGCGCCCATTGCGCGGGAGGCTTCAATCAGACCGGTTGGGATCTCCAGCAGGGCGTTTTCCACCATACGGGCGATAAACGGCGCTGCACCTACGGTTAGCGGAACGATGGCCGCCTGCAGACCGATAGATGTTCCGACGATCACGCGGGTAAACGGAATCATCCAGACCAGCAGAATAATGAACGGGATGGAACGGAAGATATTCACCAGCGCAGAGAGGGTGCGATACAGCTTCGCGTTCTCAATGATTTGACCCGGACGCGTCACGTACAGCAGGACGCCGACCGGCAGACCAATCACAAAACCAAAGAATCCCGATACGAAGGTCATTGCCAGCGTTTCCCAAACGCCGCGAACCAGCAGCCACATCATCGGCTCAGACATAACCCAGTACCTCTACTTTTACATGGTGTTCTTGCAGCCAGGCAATCGCCGCCTGGGTTTCTTCTTGTGTCCCGTGCATTTCCGTCAGCATGATGCCGAACTTCACGCCACCGGCGTAATCCATCTGCGCGCTAATGATGTTGTTGTTCACGTTAAAGCGACGTGCAGTTTCGGAAAGCAGTGGAGCGTCAACGGACTGACCGGTGAATTCCATACGCAGCATTGGGACGCTGTCTGCCGTTGCTTCTGTTTTCAGACGTTCCAGATAATCTTCCGGAATATCCAGATGCAGCGTGGACTGAATAAACTGCTGCGCCAGCGGAGTTTTCGGATGCGAGAACACTTCACTTACCGTGTCCTGCTCGATCAGTTCACCGTTACTGATGACCGCCACGCAGTCACAGATGCGTTTCACCACATCCATTTCGTGCGTAATAAGGAGGATCGTCAGGCCCAGGCGACGATTAATATCTTTCAGCAGTTCCAGAATCGAACGCGTGGTCGCCGGGTCCAGTGCGCTGGTCGCTTCATCGCACAGCAGCACCTTAGGATTACTTGCCAGCGCGCGGGCAATGGCCACTCGCTGTTTCTGCCCACCGGACAGGTTCGCCGGGTAGCTATCATGTTTATCGCCCAGACCCACGAGGTCGAGCAGTTCGGTGACGCGACGCTTCACTTCTTCTTTAGGCGTGTTGTCCAGCTCCAGCGGTAATGCGACGTTACCGAAAACGGTACGGGAAGCCAGCAGGTTGAAGTGCTGGAAGATCATGCCAATCTGGCGGCGTGCTTTAGTGAGTTCTTTCTCTGAGAGGGCGGTAAGCTCTTGCCCGCCAACTTCAACGCTGCCCTGGGTTGGACGCTCAAGCAGGTTAACACAACGGATCAGCGTACTTTTACCTGCACCCGATGCGCCAATGACGCCATAAATTTGACCAGCAGGAACATGCAGGCTGACATTGTTCAACGCCTGAATGGTTCGGTTCCCCTGCTGGAACACTTTGGTGATATTGGAAAGTTTAATCATTAGATTATTTTTATCATATGTAAGTTAGCCGTGGCATTTTGTTCTGCCAGATACGGGTGATGACCGTAAACAAAACGGATGTTAAGGCATCCAGACGTCTAAATCAATCCAACTCTGTGCGATGAGCACTTTATTGCGCTGCGATTCATGAGATACTAGCGGAACATGCCTTTTTCAGGAGCAAACCGGTGGCAAAATCAGTACCCGCAATTTTTCTCGATCGTGATGGCACTATTAATGTGGATCATGGTTACGTCCATGAGATTGATGAGTTCGAGTTTATCGAGGGCGCAATAGATGCCATGCGCCAGCTGAAAGAGATGGGTTATGCGCTGGTGGTTGTGACTAACCAGTCCGGTATTGCACGCGGTAAATTCACCGAAGCGCAGTTCGAGACGCTGACGGAATGGATGGACTGGTCGCTGGCCGATCGCGGTGTGGATCTCGACGGCATCTATTATTGTCCGCATCACCCGCAGGGAACGGTAGAAGAGTATCGCCAGACCTGTGATTGCCGTAAACCGCATCCGGGGATGTTCATCTCTGCGCAGGAATTTCTGCACATTGATATGGCTGCCTCTTATATGGTGGGCGATAAACTGGAAGATATGCAGGCAGCTGCTGCTGCGGGGGTTGGGACCAAAATATTAGTTCGCACCGGTAAGCCAGTGACGCCAGAAGCAGAGAATGCAGCAGATTGGGTAATTAATAGTCTGGCAGACCTGCCTGAAGAGATTAAAAAGCACCAAAAATAGCCTTTTTGGTGAAAAGGTGAGCGGTCGAAATAAAAATGCATATTTCCGCTTGTCATTCCTCGGCGGCTCCCTATAATGCGCCTCCATCGACACGGAACATGTGAATCACTTCACAAACAGCCGGGTCGGTTGAAGAGAAAAATCCTGAAATAACGGGTTGACTCTGAAAGAGGAAAGCGTAATATACGCCACCTCGCAACGGTGAGCGAAAGCCGCGTTGCACTGCTCTTTAACAATTTATCAGACAATCTGTGTGGGCACTCAAAGTGACATGGATTCTTAATGTCTCCGGACAATAAATGAATACCAAGTCTCTGAGTGAACATACGTAATTCATTACGAAGTTTAATTCACGAGCATCAAACTTAAATTGAAGAGTTTGATCATGGCTCAGATTGAACGCTGGCGGCAGGCCTAACACATGCAAGTCGAGCGGCAGCGGAAAGTAGCTTGCTACTTTGCCGGCGAGCGGCGGACGGGTGAGTAATGTCTGGGAAACTGCCTGATGGAGGGGGATAACTACTGGAAACGGTAGCTAATACCGCATAATGTCGCAAGACCAAAGAGGGGGACCTTCGGGCCTCTTGCCATCAGATGTGCCCAGATGGGATTAGCTAGTAGGTGGGGTAACGGCTCACCTAGGCGACGATCCCTAGCTGGTCTGAGAGGATGACCAGCCACACTGGAACTGAGACACGGTCCAGACTCCTACGGGAGGCAGCAGTGGGGAATATTGCACAATGGGCGCAAGCCTGATGCAGCCATGCCGCGTGTATGAAGAAGGCCTTCGGGTTGTAAAGTACTTTCAGCGGGGAGGAAGGTGTTGAGGTTAATAACCTCAGCAATTGACGTTACCCGCAGAAGAAGCACCGGCTAACTCCGTGCCAGCAGCCGCGGTAATACGGAGGGTGCAAGCGTTAATCGGAATTACTGGGCGTAAAGCGCACGCAGGCGGTCTGTCAAGTCGGATGTGAAATCCCCGGGCTCAACCTGGGAACTGCATTCGAAACTGGCAGGCTAGAGTCTTGTAGAGGGGGGTAGAATTCCAGGTGTAGCGGTGAAATGCGTAGAGATCTGGAGGAATACCGGTGGCGAAGGCGGCCCCCTGGACAAAGACTGACGCTCAGGTGCGAAAGCGTGGGGAGCAAACAGGATTAGATACCCTGGTAGTCCACGCCGTAAACGATGTCGACTTGGAGGTTGTGCCCTTGAGGCGTGGCTTCCGGAGCTAACGCGTTAAGTCGACCGCCTGGGGAGTACGGCCGCAAGGTTAAAACTCAAATGAATTGACGGGGGCCCGCACAAGCGGTGGAGCATGTGGTTTAATTCGATGCAACGCGAAGAACCTTACCTACTCTTGACATCCAGAGAACTTTCCAGAGATGGATTGGTGCCTTCGGGAACTCTGAGACAGGTGCTGCATGGCTGTCGTCAGCTCGTGTTGTGAAATGTTGGGTTAAGTCCCGCAACGAGCGCAACCCTTATCCTTTGTTGCCAGCGGTCCGGCCGGGAACTCAAAGGAGACTGCCAGTGATAAACTGGAGGAAGGTGGGGATGACGTCAAGTCATCATGGCCCTTACGAGTAGGGCTACACACGTGCTACAATGGCGCATACAAAGAGAAGCGACCTCGCGAGAGCAAGCGGACCTCATAAAGTGCGTCGTAGTCCGGATTGGAGTCTGCAACTCGACTCCATGAAGTCGGAATCGCTAGTAATCGTAGATCAGAATGCTACGGTGAATACGTTCCCGGGCCTTGTACACACCGCCCGTCACACCATGGGAGTGGGTTGCAAAAGAAGTAGGTAGCTTAACCTTCGGGAGGGCGCTTACCACTTTGTGATTCATGACTGGGGTGAAGTCGTAACAAGGTAACCGTAGGGGAACCTGCGGTTGGATCACCTCCTTACCTTAAAGAACCTGCCTTTGTAGTGTCCACACAGATTGTCTGATGAAAATAGCAGTAAAAATCTCTGCAGGCTTGTAGCTCAGGTGGTTAGAGCGCACCCCTGATAAGGGTGAGGTCGGTGGTTCAAGTCCACTCAGGCCTACCAAATGCTTCCTGATACCGCGTTGCGGAACAACTCGCATACTTCAGTATGCTTCGTTATTCCACGCCTTGTCTCAGAAAGCATTACCGGTACAGAGATTAGTGTATACGATGGGGTTATAGCTCAGCTGGGAGAGCGCCTGCCTTGCACGCAGGAGGTCTGCGGTTCGATCCCGCATAGCTCCACCATCCTTTTACTGCGAACACAAGAAAACTTCAGAGTGAACCTGAAAAGGTGCACTGCGAAGTTTTGCTCTTTAAAAATCTGGATCAAGCTGAAAATTGAAACGACACACATGTTATGTGTGTTCGAGTCTCTCAAATTTTCGCAATTTGATGATGAATCGAAAGAAACATCTTCGGGTTGTGAGGTTAAGCGACTAAGCGTACACGGTGGATGCCCTGGCAGTCAGAGGCGATGAAGGACGTGCTAATCTGCGAAAAGCGCCGGCGAGGTGATATGAACCTTTGACCCGGCGATGTCCGAATGGGGAAACCCAGTGTGTTCCGACACACTATCGTTAACTGAATACATAGGTTAACGAGGCGAACCGGGGGAACTGAAACATCTAAGTACCCCGAGGAAAAGAAATCAACCGAGATTCCCCCAGTAGCGGCGAGCGAACGGGGAGCAGCCCAGAGTCTGAATCAGCTTGTGTGTTAGTGGAAGCGTCTGGAAAGTCGCACGGTACAGGGTGATAGTCCCGTACACGAAAGCACACTTGCTGTGAACTCGAAGAGTAGGGCGGGACACGTGGTATCCTGTCTGAATATGGGGGGACCATCCTCCAAGGCTAAATACTCCTGACTGACCGATAGTGAACCAGTACCGTGAGGGAAAGGCGAAAAGAACCCCGGCGAGGGGAGTGAAAAAGAACCTGAAACCGTGTACGTACAAGCAGTGGGAGCCTCTTTTATGGGGTGACTGCGTACCTTTTGTATAATGGGTCAGCGACTTATATTCTGTAGCAAGGTTAACCGTATAGGGGAGCCGAAGGGAAACCGAGTCTTAACTGGGCGTTAAGTTGCAGGGTATAGACCCGAAACCCGGTGATCTAGCCATGGGCAGGTTGAAGGTTGGGTAACACTAACTGGAGGACCGAACCGACTAATGTTGAAAAATTAGCGGATGACTTGTGGCTGGGGGTGAAAGGCCAATCAAACCGGGAGATAGCTGGTTCTCCCCGAAAGCTATTTAGGTAGCGCCTCGTGAATTCATCTTCGGGGGTAGAGCACTGTTTCGGCTAGGGGGCCATCCCGGCTTACCAACCCGATGCAAACTACGAATACCGAAGAATGTTATCACGGGAGACACACGGCGGGTGCTAACGTCCGTCGTGAAGAGGGAAACAACCCAGACCGCCAGCTAAGGTCCCAAAGTCATGGTTAAGTGGGAAACGATGTGGGAAGGCACAGACAGCCAGGATGTTGGCTTAGAAGCAGCCATCATTTAAAGAAAGCGTAATAGCTCACTGGTCGAGTCGGCCTGCGCGGAAGATGTAACGGGGCTAAACCATGCACCGAAGCTGCGGCAGCGACACTTAGGTGTTGTTGGGTAGGGGAGCGTTCTGTAAGCCGTTGAAGGTGACCTGTGAGGGTTGCTGGAGGTATCAGAAGTGCGAATGCTGACATAAGTAACGATAATGCGGGTGAAAAGCCCGCACGCCGGAAGACCAAGGGTTCCTGTCCAACGTTAATCGGGGCAGGGTGAGTCGACCCCTAAGGCGAGGCCGAAAGGCGTAGTCGATGGGAAACAGGTTAATATTCCTGTACTTGGTGTTACTGCGAAGGGGGGACGGAGAAGGCTATGTTAGCCGGGCGACGGTTGTCCCGGTTTAAGCATGTAGGCGGGAAGTTTAGGTAAATCCGGACTTCTTTTAACGCTGAGGTGTGATGACGAGGCACTACGGTGCTGAAGTAACAAATGCCCTGCTTCCAGGAAAAGCCTCTAAGCATCAGGTAACATCAAATCGTACCCCAAACCGACACAGGTGGTCAGGTAGAGAATACCAAGGCGCTTGAGAGAACTCGGGTGAAGGAACTAGGCAAAATGGTGCCGTAACTTCGGGAGAAGGCACGCTGATGTGTAGGTGAAGCCCCTGCGGGTGGAGCTGAAATCAGTCGAAGATACCAGCTGGCTGCAACTGTTTATTAAAAACACAGCACTGTGCAAACACGAAAGTGGACGTATACGGTGTGACGCCTGCCCGGTGCCGGAAGGTTAATTGATGGGGTTAGCGGCAACGCGAAGCTCTTGATCGAAGCCCCGGTAAACGGCGGCCGTAACTATAACGGTCCTAAGGTAGCGAAATTCCTTGTCGGGTAAGTTCCGACCTGCACGAATGGCGTAATGATGGCCAGGCTGTCTCCACCCGAGACTCAGTGAAATTGAACTCGCTGTGAAGATGCAGTGTACCCGCGGCAAGACGGAAAGACCCCGTGAACCTTTACTATAGCTTGACACTGAACACTGGTCCTTGATGTGTAGGATAGGTGGGAGGCTTTGAAGCGTGGACGCCAGTCTGCGTGGAGCCGACCTTGAAATACCACCCTTTAATGGCTGGTGTTCTAACGTAGACCCGTTACCCGGGTTGCGGACAGTGTCTGGTGGGTAGTTTGACTGGGGCGGTCTCCTCCCAAAGAGTAACGGAGGAGCACGAAGGTTAGCTAATCCTGGTCGGACATCAGGAGGTTAGTGCAATGGCATAAGCTAGCTTGACTGCGAGAGTGACGGCTCGAGCAGGTGCGAAAGCAGGTCATAGTGATCCGGTGGTTCTGAATGGAAGGGCCATCGCTCAACGGATAAAAGGTACTCCGGGGATAACAGGCTGATACCGCCCAAGAGTTCATATCGACGGCGGTGTTTGGCACCTCGATGTCGGCTCATCACATCCTGGGGCTGAAGTAGGTCCCAAGGGTATGGCTGTTCGCCATTTAAAGTGGTACGCGAGCTGGGTTTAGAACGTCGTGAGACAGTTCGGTCCCTATCTGCCGTGGGCGCTGGAGAATTGAGGGGGGCTGCTCCTAGTACGAGAGGACCGGAGTGGACGCATCACTGGTGTTCGGGTTGTCATGCCAATGGCATTGCCCGGTAGCTAAATGCGGAAGAGATAAGTGCTGAAAGCATCTAAGCACGAAACTTGCCCCGAGATGAGTTCTCCCTGACCCTTTAAGGGTCCTGAAGGAACGTTGAAGACTACGACGTTGATAGGTCGGGTGTGTAAGCGCAGCGATGCGTTGAGCTAACCGATACTAATGAACCGTGAGGCTTAACCTTACAACGCCGAAGCTGTTTCGGCGGACGAGAGACAGAAGATTTTCAGCTTTGATACAGATTTAACAGAATTTGCCTGGCGGCTTTAGCGCGGTGGTCCCACCTGACCCCATGCCGAACTCAGAAGTGAAACGCCGTAGCGCCGATGGTAGTGTGGGGTCTCCCCATGTGAGAGTAGGGAACTGCCAGGCATCAAATTAAGTAGTAAGCCGGTGCATGAATCCGGTGGTTACAAGCAGTCTTCGGTGGAGCGGTAGTTCAGTCGGTTAGAATACCTGCCTGTCACGCAGGGGGTCGCGGGTTCGAGTCCCGTCCGTTCCGCCACTTATTAAAAGCCCTGAGCTAACGCTCAGGGCTTTTTTCTTATCTGCCGTTTAATTATTGCGAAATTAGCAAAAATCCTCTGCTTTCTGCGCTCTTTTTCTTCATAACACTACCCGCCATAATCTTCCTCAGTTTACGAACATAATGATTAACGAGGAATAACATGACTATCCCTGCATTTGGTCTGGGCACTTTCCGCCTGAAAGACGACGTTGTAATTGCATCTGTAAAAACTGCACTTGAACTTGGCTATCGCACCGTTGATACAGCGCAGATTTATGAAAACGAAGCGGCTGTAGGCCAGGCGCTCGAAGAGAGCGGCGTACCGCGCAGCGACCTTTTCATCACCACCAAGATCTGGATTGAGAATCTCAGTAAAGATAAGCTGATCCCAAGTCTGAAAGAGAGCCTGAAAAAACTGCGTACTGACTATGTGGACCTGACGCTGGTTCACTGGCCATCACCGAATGATGCCGTCTCGGTGGAAGAATTCATGCAGGCGCTGCTGGAAGCGAAAAAGCAGGGCTTAACGCGTGAAATTGGTATCTCCAACTTTACTATCCCGTTGATGGAAAAAGCGATTGCTGCTGTTGGCGCAGAAAATATTGCGACCAACCAAATTGAACTGTCCCCATACCTGCAAAACCGCAAAGTGGTGGGCTGGGCAAAACAGCACGGTATCCATATTACTTCTTACATGACGCTGGCCTACGGTAAAGCGCTGAAAGATGAGGTGATTACCCGTATCGCGGAGAAACACAACGCGACAGCGGCCCAGGTGATCCTGGCATGGGCAATGGGTGAAGGTTATGCCGTGATCCCATCCTCAACCAAGCGTGAAAACCTGGCAAGCAACCTGTTAGCACTGGATCTCCAGCTGGACGAAGATGATAAAAAAGCGATCGCGGCACTGGATTGCAACGATCGTCTGGTGAGCCCGGAAGGGTTAGCGCCGAACTGGGATTAATATTGACCCAACCCTCTGTATTCTAAAACCCTCGCACAGCTCCTTCGGGAGCTGTTTTTATATGTTCGCTCAGGAAGTCGATAAAGGCACGAATACGTGTACTGACGGCTCTGTCGCTGTAATAAACCGCGCTAAAAGGCATCTCTACCGGCAGACGTTTATCTGCCATCAGCTCCACAAGCTCTCCGCGTGCGATCTCTTTATCAATCATGTAATCAGACAAACAGGCGATACCATTTCCGGTAAGGCACAGCTGTTTTAGCGTCTCCCCACTGTTTGAGGATAATCCGCAGGTAATTTCATGAAGCTGACCATCATGACAGGCGACAGGCCAGGTATTTAGCGACACCGGTTCCGTAAAGCCCAGACACAGGTGTTGCGCCAGCTCTTCTACCGTTTCGGGCTTTCCATGCTCAGCAATATACTGCGGCGACGCGATGATTTTACGGTAGCTGGCAAAGAGGGGGCGAGCACGTAAGCTTGAATCAGTCAGGGTTCCCGCCCGGATCGCGACATCAACTTTGCGTTCAATAAGATTGATAAAGGTTTCGGAGGAGACCAGCGATAACGTCATCTCTGGATAACGTTCGCGGAAGGGCTTGATCAGCGGCATCAGAAAATGCAGAACCACAGGTGTTGCCGCATCGATACGCAGCAATCCACGCGGTGTGCTGCGCGATTCCATAATCTCTGTCTCCGCTGCGGCCATCTCCTGCAGGACAGACTGCACGCGGCGGAAATAACGCTCACCTTCTTCAGTGAGGCTCAGCTGTCGTGTTGTTCGGTTGAGCAAGCTCACCCCAAGCTTCATCTCCAGCTTTTTCACCGAGCGACTGATCGCGGAATTTGCCTGACCCAGCTGTTCCGCTGCGCGGCTAAAGCTACCGCTCTCGACGACGGCGACAAAGATTGTTAGCTCTTCCGAGGTTGCTTTCATTGTTGCACCACCTGCAAAATTCAATTGATATTCTGACCATTTTTGTTATTTAAGCACTGGCGCATACTTCCTGTCATCTTAATCCTGTAAAGACGGAGTATTTTATGCCACTGGCGCTACTTGCCCTCACGATCAGTGCCTTTGCGATAGGCACGACCGAGTTCGTTATTGTCGGACTGGTTCCTACCATCGCTAATCAACTTGCCATCTCGCTCCCTTCAGCGGGCTTGCTGGTGTCAATCTATGCGTTAGGTGTTGCTGTTGGTGCACCTGTACTGACCGCGCTGACAGGGCGTTTCCCGCGTAAACAGCTATTAGTTGCCCTGATGGTGCTCTTCACCGCTGGCAACCTGCTGGCCTGGCAGGCGCCGGACTACACCACGCTGGTGATTGCCCGCCTTCTGACCGGCCTCGCGCATGGCGTGTTCTTCTCCATCGGTTCAACCATTGCAACCAGCCTGGTGCCTAAAGAGAAAGCCGCATCCGCTATCGCCATCATGTTTGGTGGGTTAACCGTTGCGTTGGTCACTGGGGTGCCGTTAGGTACCTTTATTGGCCAACATTTTGGCTGGCGTGAAACTTTCCTGGCCGTATCACTGCTGGGCGTGATTGCCCTGGTCGCCAGTATGCTGTTGGTGCCATCCAATATCCCTGGCCGGGCGAGTGCAAGCCTGAGCGATCAGTTGAAGGTGCTCACGCATCCGCGTCTGCTGATCATTTACGCCGTTACGGCTCTTGGCTATGGTGGCGTGTTCACTGCTTTCACCTTCCTGGCACCCATGATGCAGGATCTGGCGGGCTTCTCCCCAACGGCGGTAAGCTGGATTTTGCTGGGCTACGGTATTTCTGTCGCGATTGGTAACATCTGGGGCGGCAAACTTGCGGATAAGCATGGTGCGGTACCAGCTCTTAAATTTATCTTCGCAGCGTTGGTTGTTCTGCTGATGATTTTCCAGTTCACCGCATCGATTCAGTACGCCGCGCTGATCACCGTGCTGGTTATGGGGATCTTCGCCTTTGGTAACGTGCCGGGCCTGCAGGTGTACGTGGTGCAAAAGGCCGAACTGTATACGCCAAATGCGGTAGATGTTGCATCGGGCCTGAACATTGCCGCATTCAATATTGGTATCGCTATCGGTTCCATCGTAGGCGGACAAACCGTAGAACACTTCGGGTTAACCCAAACGCCGTGGATTGGTGCGGTCATTGTACTTGTCGCTTTCCTGCTGATTGGCCTCAGTGGACGGCTTGATAAACCGGCTCGCGTGGCGCTTGGGTAAGTAGCAGTAAGTGCTTGCTTACAAAACTGGAAAGCGGTTTCTCAGTAATTGCGTTGAAAGTATGACCTAAAATCCCTATAACATTAGAACCAGTCCGTTTTTCCGGGCTGGTTCACGTTATAGAGGCCGTTTCCAAAAGTGCGAAAAAATACCTATGCCATGCGTTATGTTGCCGGAATGCCCGCGGAGAGGATCTTGCCTCCGGGGTCGTTTGCGAGCCTTAGCCAGGCATTGCCAGCCGGTACACCCTTAAGCAGTGACGAAAAAATCCGGGTACTGGTCTGGAACATCTTCAAGCAGCAGCGCGCGGAGTGGTTGTCCGTACTGAAGAATTTCGGTAAAGATGCGCATCTGGTTCTCTTGCAAGAGGCACAAACCACGCCGGAGCTGGTCAGGTTTGCAACGACTAACTATCTTGCCGCCGATCAGGTCCCTGCGTTCGTCTTACCCCAGCACCCCTCTGGGGTGATGACTCTGTCAGCCGCGCATCCGGTCTATTGCTGCCCGCTGCGTGAACGTGAGCCGATTTTGCGCCTGGCCAAGTCGGCGCTGGTGACGGTCTATCCGTTACCGGATACGCGCCTGTTGATGGTGGTAAACATCCATGCGGTGAATTTTAGCCTGGGGGTGGATGTGTATAGTAAGCAGTTACTCCCAATTGGCGATCAGATAGCCCATCACAGCGGGCCGATCATTATGGCCGGGGACTTTAATGCCTGGAGCCGCCCGCGCATGAATGCGTTGTACCGCTTTGCGCGCGAAATGTCGTTGCGTGAGGTCCGCTTTAGCGACGATCAGCGCAAGAAAGCGTTTGGTCGTCCTCTCGATTTTGTCTTCTATCGTGGTTTGAATGTGCATGATGCCTCCGTTCTGGTAACGCGCGCTTCCGATCACAATCCTCTACTCGTTGAATTCAGTCCCGGCAAACCTGATAAATAATGGTGCGTCAGGTCTGCCGTGGGGCAGGCCTCTGCGGGTGCTGCCCTTTACTTTTTAACCAACAAAAGGACAGTACGATGACAACAACAACACACACCCATCATGACAACGTAGAAAAACAGTTTGGTTCTCAGGCAAGTGCTTATCTGAGCAGCGCCGTGCATGCGTCTGGACGCGATCTGGTGCGTCTCGGGGAGCGTCTGGCAGCATTCCCACAGGCACACGTGCTGGATTTAGGGTGTGGAGCAGGGCATGCCAGCTTTACGGCCGCACAGCAGGTGGCACAGGTGACCGCGTATGATTTATCCAGCCAGATGCTCGAGGTGGTCGCAGAAGCTGCAAAAGCCAAAGGGCTGAGCAACGTGGCTACGCGCCAGGGCTACGCCGAATCTTTGCCTTTCGACGATGCGTCGTTTGATGTGGTCATTAGCCGCTACTCCGCCCACCACTGGCATGATGTCGGCCAGGCCTTACGGGAAGTGAAGCGCGTATTGAAGCCGGGAGGCGTCTTCATCATTATGGACGTCATGTCCCCGGGTCATCCGGTGCGGGATATCTGGCTGCAAACGGTTGAAGCGCTGCGCGATACTTCCCACGTGCAGAACTACTCCAGCGGTCAATGGTTATCGCTGATAACGGAGGCCGGGTTGATTTCCCGCTCACTGATAACAGACCGCTTGCCGCTGGAATATGACGCCTGGATCGCTCGTATGCGCACGCCGGAAGCGCTGAGCCGGGCGATTCGTATATATCAGGAGAGCGCATCTGCGGAAGTGAAGGCTTACTTTGAACTGCAGGAAGATGGCTCGTTCACCAGCGACACCATTATGGCTGAAGCGCAAAAGGCGGGTTAAAACAAAAAAGGCACCGAGGGGAATCGGTGCCTTTTTATATCAGGAATGTCTCATCAGGAATCTGGCGTCGCGCTGTTTTTCACAAACAGCGTTAGCTGGTCACCTGGTTGCAGATTGTCAGTATCATTATTCCAGCGCATCACATCTTTGATGTTCACGCCGTGACGTTTTGCGATACTGGACAGCGAATCACCCTTACGAACGCGATAGGTAATACTGTCGCTGTTCCTGGCAAGACGCTGTGCGCTGCTACCCGCACCCACCGTCAGAGTTTGACCCACTTTCAGACCGGAGCTGCGCAGGTTATTCCACTGCTGCAGATCTTTCGCATTCACGCCAAGACGTGATGCAATGCCCGAAAGCGTATCACCTGAACGCACCTTATAGCTACGGCTGGAAACGGGAGAGGTATCGGCGATCAGCGTAGACTGAACGGCGGCAATCTCACCAGAAGCCAGAGACTCACGTAATTGTTCAGCATGCTTCTGCGGAACCATCACATACCGTGGGCCATTTGCTCCCAGGGTTGAGCCTTTAACGCCTGCATTAAAGGTTTTCAGTTTACTGACCGACATACCCGTCATATCGGCAACCTGTTGAATATCAACCGGGCTGCTGAGGCGAACGCGCGCCAGTGCACGACTTTCGTCTGGTGTTGGCAGTTGCACACCGTAACGCTTGCTGTTCTTGAGAATATCGCTCAGGGCCAGCATCTTCGGTACGTAAACCTTGGTTTCCTGTGGCAGTGAGAGCGACCAGAAATCGGTAGATTTACCACGCGCTCTGTTCGCTTTCATTGCCTTCAGTACACGACCTTCGCCGCTGTTATACGCTGCGACCGTTAACAACCAGTCACCGTCAAACATCTTGTTCAGACGTTCCATCATGTCGAGAGCGGCTGTCGTTGAAGCGACAACATCACGACGCGCATCATAGCTGCGGGTCTGTTTCAAACCATAATTGCGCCCAGTGCTCGGAATGATCTGCCAAATGCCTGCGGCATTGGCGCCAGACGTTGCGTGTGGGTCAAAAGCGCTCTCCACTATGGGTAGGAGTACCAGCTCCATAGGCATGTTACGTTTCTTAACTTGCCCGGCTATCCAGTACATATACGGCTCTGCCCGTAACGTTACATCGTGGAGATAGCTCTTATTTCTTAAATACTTCTGCTTCTGTTCGCGAATCCGGCTGTTTTCCGGAATTCCCATCTTTAGCTCGTCGCCAATAGAGGCCCACAAGTCTTGTTCCTGCGCGAAAGTTGTCCCATCGTCCAACCAGCGCGCCTGACTTGTAAACTTCCCTGCTTCCCCTTGACCAGCTGCAGAAAGGCTCTGTGCGTGCTGTTGTACGTTGCTGCCATTTTGCGACTGGCAACCTACAAGCAGGACAGAGGCGAGTAATATCGCTTTTGCCTTCATGTGTGTGTCAATAGTTGCTTAAAAGACGAGCGATGATAACGGCGAAATTTTGAAAAGGCAACCCGCAATTATCTGAAGTTATCTTTCTTTGACCTTAACCATGCAAAACGCTGCTCTGGTTGTTGCAACTTTGTTTCTTGGTTAATTTTATTAATTAAATCAATATCATCAGTTCGTAAAAATAAATTTATTTCTCGTTCGTTTTTCAGAATAACGGGTAGTGTTTTTTGGTTTTTTGCACGTAACTCCTTCACTTTCTGGTAATAATCTAAAATCGCCAGATCGTCCGGCAAAACGCTCGCGGCAAACTTCATATTTCCTAATGTATACTCATGCGCACAACAAATAAGGGTATCGTCAGGCAATGCGTTAATCTTCTGTAATGACTGATACATCTGGGCTGGCGTCCCTTCGAACAGCCTTCCACAGCCGCCTGAAAAGAGTGTGTCACCGCAAAATAGATAAGGTTTGCTGTAGAAACACAGATGTCCAGAAGTGTGACCTGGCATAGCAAATACGGAAAATTCGTATCCCAGTATGAGGATATTTTCGCCTTCTTCGACTACTTGCGTCGTACCCTTATCTTGTGTTTCAGCCGGTCCATACACCACAAGATGCGGGAAGGCCGCCACCAGATCGGGAACGCCCCCCACGTGATCGTTATGGTGATGAGTAAGCAGGATGGCCTGGGGATGCCAGCCATTTTCTTCGATTGCCTGCAAAACCGGCGTGGATTCACCCGGATCGACAATGATACATCTGCGATCGTCATCGACTAATACCCAGATGTAATTGTCCTGAAAGGCTGGAATACTGATAAGATTCATACATTACCTCTAACTGCGTGGCGGATGTGTTGATGAAACCGGCAAGGATACCTCAGACTGTCGCAGCACCGGAACGTTGGGCTGACCTGCCCTGGGGTGAGTACTATCGCGAGGCGTTAGAACAGCAGCTTAAGCCGTGGCTCGCGAAAATGTATGGCTTTCACCTGCTTAAGATTGGCAATCTCAGCGCGGAAATCAATACCGAAAGCTGCGCTATCTCGCATCAGGTCAACGTTTCGCTCGCGGGATTGCCTGTTCAGGTGAAAGCAGACCCGCTGCATTTACCTTTTGCCGAAAAATCCGTTGATGCTTGTCTGCTGGCGCATACGTTGCCCTGGTGCAGCGATCCCCATCGCCTGCTGCGCGAAGCTGACCGTGTGCTGATTGATGATGGCTGGCTAATACTCAGCGGTTTCAATCCACTGAGCCTGATGGGTCTGCGCAAGCTCGTCCCGGTTTTACGCCGCACCCCGCCGTATAACAGCCGCATGTTCACGATGATGCGCCAGCTGGACTGGCTTTCACTGCTTAACTTTGAGGTGCTCGGCTACGGGGGATTTCAGGTACTGCCCTGGTCACGGCAGGGGGGCGTTGTGCTAAGCACCCATTTTCCCGCCCTGGGCTGTATGCAGTTTATCGTGGCGCGTAAGCGAACAATCCCTTTGACGCTGAATCCGATGAAGCAAAGCAAATCGAAAACGCAAATTCGTCAGACCGTCGGCGCCACGCGGCAGTATCGAAAGCCCTGATCAGGATTCAGGCTGGTAGCCCGCATCCTCATGCGCGGGATTGGACGCAGCCGCACGAGCCAGTTCGTCGCAGCGTTCGTTCTCAGGGTGACCTGCGTGGCCTTTTACCCATTCCCACTTGATTTGGTGCTGGCCTAAGGCCGCATCCAGACGCTTCCAGAGGTCGACATTCTTGACCGGTTTTTTATCTGCCGTTTTCCAGCCGCGCTTTTTCCAGTTATGGATCCACTGGGTGATGCCCTGGCGCACGTATTGGCTGTCGGTGCTCAGCACTACGTCGCAATGTTCCTTTAAGGCTTCCAGCGCCACAATGGCCGCCATCAACTCCATGCGGTTGTTGGTGGTGAGAAAATAGCCTTCACTAAAAGTTTTTTCGTGCTGGCGATAACGCATAATCGCGCCATAACCGCCCGGGCCCGGATTGCCGAGACAAGATCCATCGGTGAAAATTTCTACCTGTTTACGCATCTCTGGTAGACTTCCTGTATTCGAAACGTTCAGTTAAACGATAAGTCTGACATAAATGACCGCTATGAGCACTGCAATTACTCGCCAGATTGTTCTTGATACCGAAACCACCGGTATGAACCAGATCGGCGCACACTATGAAGGGCACAAGATCATCGAGATCGGTGCTGTTGAAGTGGTGAACCGTCGTCTAACGGGCAACAACTTTCACGTTTACCTCAAACCTGACCGGCTGGTGGATCCGGAAGCGTTCGGCGTTCACGGTATTGCGGATGAGTTCTTGCTGGATAAACCGACCTTTGCAGATGTCGCGGATGAATTCCTTGAGTACATCAAAGGTGCAGAGCTCGTCATCCATAACGCATCGTTCGATATCGGCTTTATGGATTATGAATTCAGCAAGCTTAATCGTGATATTCCGAAGACCAACACGTTCTGTAAAGTCACGGACAGTCTGGCGCTGGCGAGGAAGATGTTTCCCGGCAAGCGTAACAGCCTCGATGCACTCTGCTCGCGCTATGAAATAGACAACACTAAGCGAACGCTGCACGGCGCATTGCTCGATGCCCAGATCCTGGCGGATGTTTATCTGACGATGACCGGCGGTCAGACGTCGATGAAATTCAGTATGGAAAATGAGTCCCAGCAGACGCGGGACGCAGGGGGCATTCAGCGCGTTGTGCGTCAGGCGAGTCGTTTGCGGGTTGTTTTAGCCAGCGATGAAGAGCTGCTTAACCATGAATCCCGTCTCGATCTGGTGCAGAAGAAGGGCGGAAGCTGCATGTGGCGCGCCTGAAAAGGGGGCGAAGCGTATGTTAAATCACCGTTTGGGTGGTTTTTGCAGCAAACGATTCAAAACGTGAGAAAAAGCGTTGACGAGTCCAGAGGCAAACCGTAATATTCGCCTCGTTCCCCAAGCGGGAACAGTGGAGCGGTAGTTCAGTCGGTTAGAATACCTGCCTGTCACGCAGGGGGTCGCGGGTTCGAGTCCCGTCCGTTCCGCCACTATTCAGGCCCACGTTATTTATAACGTGGGCCTTTTTCATTTCTGCGTTCCGATGCATTTCCTCTTCAGTCTCCACCCTTGCCACTTCCGCAGTGGTTCGACATACCACGTCCTTTACTTTTTCTCTTATTTAATAAGATATCTTTATATTTTTAATATATTACTTTTATTTCTGTTTTATTTTGGTGTAAGTTAATTACGATTAATTCTCGCTCCTTTTATTATTTCATACCCTCTCATTAATTCCCTGTCCGGTGTTAACTATTCCTAGTGCTGCGTATATTTCTGTGTGGTTTTTTCCTAATCATATAAAGAAACCAGACATGATATTTTTAAGCATCATGTCAATGAACCCAATAGACATGAATTATGTATGGAAGACATAAGTGCAAAGCAGTAAAGGATGTAATCACAGAAGTGCTTATATGTCCTTAATTTAGCGAGTGAAATTCACCAAGGACTTTTATATGACGGAAAGTAAAGTCATTTTAGCAGTGAACAGCGGAGACGGAAAAACTCGGTTGTTGACAGCGGACGCAGGCCGGACGGTTAAGATAAAGCTGATCGCCGGCAATAAGTATCTGCTGAAGAACGTCAATGACGACTTCGCACCAGAAAATATTACCCTTCAACGTGTAGGTAAAGCATTACATATTATTCAGGAAGGGGACACACAGCCTAGCATCATCATTGAGGATTACTTCGATGGTGATAAAAATAACCCAACGCTGATGGGGATGGCAGAAGATGGACTTCTGTATGCCTATATTCCCGTGTCAGGCGAAAGCTACGATACTGGCTATCTCCTTGCGGATGGCAGCATGTCTCCGGTTGCTCTGGGCGGCGATCCGTTAGGTGCTGCTGGCCCAATTCTGACGGCCCCTGATGACGACAACGACATGCTGTTCGGCATGCTGGGATGGTTTGCGCTTGCGGCGGCGGGCGTAGGGGCGGCTTTTGCGCTGTCCGAACTCGATGACGAAGATGGCGACAAGCACGCGACACCTGAAAAGCCGAGCATTGGCCAGACAATTGATGATGAAGGCTCTATCAAAGGCCCTCTGAAATCAGGTGACGTGACCGATGACACCAAACCGTCTTTGACGGGGAAAGGAAATCCGGGCGATACCATCCATATCATCGATAATGATAAGGAAATCGGGTCTGTCATCGTCGATGATGAAGGCGAATGGAGCTATACGCCAGACAAACCGCTGAGCGACGGCGAACATGACCTCTCCGTTGTGGTTGAAGATCCTGACGGAAACAAAAGCCCACCTTCTGACCCGATCACCATCGTTGTAGATACCGTTGCGCCAGATGCGCCAACGATTGAACACATCATGGATAAGGTGGGTAAAGTCACCGGCGAAATTCTTGACGACACCTACACCGACGATCCAAAACCGGAAATGAGCGGCACCGGTGAAGCGGGCGCGACGATTACTATTTACGATAACGGTAAAAAGATCGGCGAAACCACGGTCAACGACGATGGACGTTGGTATTTCAAACCTTCCGAAAATCTGGCGGACGGCAACCACAGCATTACGGTCAGCCAGACGGATAAAGCGGGCAACGTCAGCAAGCCTTCAGATGAACGTGAATTCATTGTTCTGACCGAACCTCCAGGGAAAGCAGAAACGCCTGAAGTTAATGACAATACGGGTCCGGTAACGGGTCCACTTAAGCCAGGCGACGTGACTGATGACAGCAAGCCGTCCTTCAGTGGTGAAGGCACGCCGGGCAATACCATCGTTATCAAAGATAACGATAAAGAGATCGGCTCGGTTATCGTCGACGACGAAGGGAAATGGACTTACACGCCTGAGAAAGATCTCAGCGAGGGTGAGCACAATGTTGAGGTGATTGAGGAAGATCCGCTGGGTAATGTCGGCGAGCCTTCCGATCCTATCCAGATCATTGTTGACACTACGCCGCCAGCAAAACCGGATATGGTTGATGCTGAGGATAATACCGGTCCGATTACCGGTCAGCTGAAAGGCGGTGACGTCACTGACGAAACGCGTCCGGTATTCAGCGGTAAAGGTGAACCTGGCGATACCGTGACCATTTATGATGGTGACGAGGTTCTGGGCTCTACCGTCATTGACGATGAAGGCAACTGGACGCTGACACCAGAGAAACCGCTGGGCGAAGGCGACCACAGCATCACCGTTACGCAAACGGATAAGGCGGGCAACACCAGCGATCCCTCGGAAGCGCTGGAGTTTGAAGTTGACACTACCGCGCCTGATGCTTCAGCAAATGTTCTGAAAATTACTGCCGTAGCGGATGACGTGGGCGATCGTCAGGGCAACGTTGCCAGCGGTGAAATCACCGATGACAGCAAACCGCTCATTAGCGGTATCGGCGAAGCAGGCAACACCGTATTCGTCTACACCACCGACTCATCCGGTAAACACCTGATTGGTTCAGCGGTTGTGGGCAGCGATGGTACCTGGAGCCTGACGCCATCAACCCCGCTGACGGAAGGTCTGAACAAGCTGACCCTGGAGACGCAGGATCCGGCGGGTAACCGCGTTGCGGGCGATGCGCCGTCTTACGACATCAATCTGCTGATCCCAGTCAGCACCAATCCGTCCATCAACAGCGTGGTGGACAACTCAGAGCCGCACGTTGGACCGCTGCAGAAAGGCGAATCCACCAACGACACCACCCCGACCCTGAGCGGCAGCGCTGCGCCGGGCGACACCGTGGCTATTCTCGACAACGGTAAAGTGATTGGCTCCGTCACCGCGGACAGCAACGGCAAGTGGACGTTCACGCCGGACACCGCGCTGGCTGACGGCAAGCACACCTTTACCGTCACCGCGACCGACGCGGCAGGCAACGCGCGCACCAGCGGCAGCTTCCCGATTGTTATCGACACCACGGCACCGGCTCCGGCGGACAATATCATCCTTGATGATAACGTGGGCGACAAACAAGGCCCGGTAGGCGAGGGTGACACCACCGACGACCAGTCTCCAACCCTGAGCGGCGAAGCCGAGCCGGGCAGCGTTGTTGATATCTACGACAACGACGAGAAGATTGGCTCCGTTATTGTTGATGACGAAGGCAAATGGACCTATACGCCGGACAAACCGCTGGATAAAGGTGACCATGAGCTCACCACCACGGTCACCGATCCGTCAGGTAACACCAGTGAACCGTCTCCGGGCATCTCCTTCACCGTCGATCCGGATCCAAACCAGGTCACCGTAGGTGAAGTGGTGGACGATCAGGGCCCGATCGTGGGTAACCTGAAGCCAGGCAACGTGACGGATGATGTGCGTCCGGAACTGGGCGGTAAAGGCAAGCCAGGCAGCACCGTGACCATCAAAGATGGCGACGACGTTCTGGGCTCCACCGTTGTAGATCCGGATGGCAACTGGACGTTCACGCCAGATCAGGATCTGGCTGACGGCGATCACAGCCTGACCGTGGTGTCCAAAGATCCGGCGGGTAACGAGGTGACCTCACCGTCCTTCGATATCACCGTCGATGCGACCGCACCGGAAAAACCAGTGCTGGGATCTGCAACGGATGACGTGGGCACTATCCGCGGCGATCTGAGCAATGGCAGCACCACCGACGACGCGAACCCAACCTTCAACGGTTCCGCAGAGCCGGGCAGCCGTGTCGATATTTACGACAATGGTGAGCATATCGGTTCGACGGTTGCTGATGATAAAGGCGCATGGCAGTTTACGCCGACCACGCCGCTGCCAGAGGGTGAGCACCATATCACCACCACCGCAACGGATGAAGCGGGCAACACCAGCCCTGAGTCTGATGATTTTGTGCTGGTGACGGACTATACGCCACCTGCGGCAACCAGCGATGTACTGAACATTACCTCCGTGATGGATGACGTCGGCGGCCGTCAGGGTAATATCGCCAGCGGCGAGGTTACCGACGACAGCAAGCCGGTTATCAACGGTATCGGCGAAGCGGGCAGCACCGTATTCGTCTACAGCACGGATGCAAACGGCAAACACCTGCTGGGCTCAGCCGTGGTTGATAGCGAAGGCAACTGGACGCTGGCGCTGGATACTCCGCTGGTGGAAGGGCTGAATAAGCTGACGCTCGAAACTCAGGACGCAGTAGGCAACCGTGTTGCGGGTGAAGCACCGTCTTACGACATTACCGTTCTGATCCCGGTCAGCACCGAGCCGTCCATCAACAGCGTGGTGGACAACTCAGAGCCGCACGTTGGTCCGCTGCAGAAAGGCGAATCCACCAACGACACCACCCCGACCCTGAGCGGCAGCGCTGCGCCGGGCGACACCGTGTCTATTCTCGACAACGGTAAAGTGATTGGTTCCGTCACCGCGGACAGCAACGGCAAGTGGACGTTCACGCCGGACACCGCGCTGGCTGACGGCAAGCACACCTTCACCGTCACCGCGACCGACGCGGCAGGCAACGCGCGCACCAGCGGCAGCTTCCCGATTGTTATCGACACCACGGCACCGGCTCCGGCGGACAATATCATCCTTGATGATAACGTGGGCGACAAACAGGGACCGGTAGGTGAGGGTGACACCACCGACGACCAGTCTCCAACCCTGAGCGGCGAAGCCGAGCCGGGCAGCGTTGTTGATATCTACGACAACGACGAGAAGATTGGCTCCGTTATCGTTGATGACGAAGGCAAATGGACCTATACGCCGGACAAACCGCTGGATAAAGGTGACCATGAACTCACCACCACGGTCACCGATCCGTCAGGTAACACCAGTGAACCGTCTCCGGGCATCTCCTTCACCGTCGATCCGGATCCAAACCAGGTCACCGTAGGTGAAGTGGTGGACGATCAGGGCCCGATCGTGGGTAACCTGAAGCCAGGCAACGTGACCGATGATGCGCGTCCGGAACTGGGCGGTAAAGGCAAGCCAGGCAGCACCGTGACCATTAAAGATGGCGACGACGTTCTGGGCTCTACCGTTGTAGATCCGGATGGCAACTGGACGTTCACCCCAGATCAGGATCTTGCTGAGGGCGACCACAGCCTGACCGTAGTGTCCAAAGACCCGGCGGGTAACGACGTTACGTCTCCAGCCTTCGATATCACGGTAGATACCGTGGCACCGGAAAAACCGGTCGTGGGCCTTGCGACAGATGACGTGGGCTCCAGCCGTGGCGATCTCAGCAGCGGCAGCACCACCGATGACGCGAACCCAACCTTCAAAGGTTCCGCAGAGCCGGGCAGCCGTGTTGATATTTATGACAACGGCGAGCTGATTGGCTCTACTGTTGTGGATGAGAATGGTGGCTGGCAGTTCACGCCAACCACAGCGCTGCCGGAAGGCGAGCACCATATCACCACTACCGCAACCGATGAGGCGGGTAACACCAGTCCGGAATCAGATGACTTTGTGCTGATCACCGACTATACCGCGCCAGACGCCAGTAAAGTGGTTATCACCGAAGTCTACGACGACGTGAAAGCGTCAGGCGTGGTGGCTTCCGGCGGGGAAACCGACGATAACCGTCCGCTGATCAAGGGTACCGGCGCAGAGCCAGGCAACACCATCACCGTGTACAACGGCGACAAGGTGATTGGCACCGCGAAGGTACAGGCAGACGGCACCTGGTCCCTCGAACCGACCACCCCGCTGCCGGACGGCAAATACACCCTGACGGCGAAAGAGACCGACAGCGTGGGCAACGTCTCCGGCCCGTCCGCGGAATACGTCATCAACGTGGCCACCGTGCCGCCGCAGGCGCCGACGCTGGACACCGTGTATGACGACGTGGCACCGCACGCCGACTACCTGCAGAAGGGCGACGTCACCAACGACACCACCCCGACCCTGAGCGGCAGCAGCGGCGTGATCGGCGGCACCATCAGCATCTACGATAACGGTCGCCTGATTGGCACCGCCACCGTGGGCAGCAACGGCAGCTGGAGCTTCACGCCGGATACGGCGCTGGCTGACGGCAACCACAGCTTCACCGCCACCGTCACCGACGGCGTGGGACGCACCAGTGAGCCAACCGGCGGCTTCGGTATCGTGGTGGATACAAAAGCACCGGACGCGGCCTCTGACCTGCTGGTCACCGACAACGTCGGCGCCTACCAGGGCCCGGTCGTGAGCGGCGACACCACCGATGACAACACCCCGACCCTGAGCGGCAAGGCCGAGCCGGGCAGCACGGTGAACATCATCGACAACGGCCAGGTTATCGGCTCCACGAAGGTGAACCCGGACGGTACCTGGAGCTTCACCCCGGATCAGGCGCTCTCCAACGGCGAGCATGACCTGACCACCACCGTGACCGATCCGTCAGGCAACACCGGACCGGAAGGCTCGCACGTGGTCATCACCGTTGACGTGGTCCCGGGCAAGGTGGAAATCACCGGCGTGACCGACGACGTCGGCAGCGTGACCGGCAGCCTGTCCCAGAACGCGGTCACCGACGATACCCGTCCGCAGATCAGCGGCACGGCGAAGGCGGGCAGCACCGTGACCATCATGGACGGCAGCAACGTGCTGGGCACCACCACCGCGGGCGCGGACGGCACCTGGAGCTTCACGCCGAGCGTGGATCTGGGTCGCGGCGAGCACAGCTTCACCGCCACGGCGAAGGATCCGATGGGCAACGAGTCAAGCAGCAGCAGCTGGACCGTGACCATCGATACCGATGCGCCGGTGAAACCGACCATCGACGCGGCGCTGGACGACGTGGGCACCGTACAGGGCGCCCTGTCTAACGGCAGCAGCACCGACGACCCGACGCCGACCCTGAGCGGCAAGGCGGAAGCGGGCAGCACCGTGAAGATCTACGATCAGAACGGCCTGCTGGGCGAAGTGACGGCGAAAGCCGACGGCACCTGGAGCTTCTCACCGGTCGCGAAACTGCCGGAAGGCGAGCACCGCTTCCACGTGACGGCGACGGACAAGGCGGGCAACACCAGCCAGGATTCGGACGACTTCGTGCTGACCCTGGACTACACCGCCCCGGATGCCAGCAAGCTGGCTATTACCGAAGTCTACGACGACGTGAAAGCGTCAGGCGTGGTGGCTTCCGGCGGGGAAACTGACGATAACCGTCCGCTGATCAAGGGTACCGGCGCAGAGCCAGGCAACACCATCACCGTGTACAACGGCGACAAGGTGATTGGCACCGCGAAGGTACAGGCAGACGGCACCTGGTCCCTCGAACCGACCACCCCGCTGCCGGACGGCAAATACACCCTGACGGCGAAAGAGACCGACGGCGTGGGCAACGTCTCCGGCCCGTCCGCGGAATACGTCATCAACGTGGCCACCGTGCCGCCGCAGGCGCCGACGCTGGACACCGTGTATGACGACGTGGCACCGCACGCCGACTACCTGCAGAAGGGCGACGTCACCAACGACACCACCCCGACCCTGAGCGGCAGCAGCGGCGTGATCGGCGGCACCATCAGCATCTACGATAACGGTCGCCTGATTGGCACCGCCACCGTGGGCAGCAACGGCAGCTGGAGCTTCACGCCGGATACGGCGCTGGCTGACGGCAACCACAGCTTCACCGCCACCGTCACCGACGGCGTGGGACGCACCAGTGAGCCAACCGGCGGCTTCGGTATCGTGGTGGATACAAAAGCACCGGACGCGGCCTCTGACCTGCTGGTCACCGACAACGTCGGCGCCTACCAGGGCCCGGTCGTGAGCGGCGACACCACCGATGACAACACCCCGACCCTGAGCGGCAAGGCCGAGCCGGGCAGCACGGTGAACATCATCGACAACGGCCAGGTTATCGGCTCCACGAAGGTGAACCCGGACGGTACCTGGAGCTTCACCCCGGATCAGGCGCTCTCCAACGGCGAGCATGACCTGACCACCACCGTGACCGATCCGTCAGGCAACACCGGACCGGAAGGCTCGCACGTGGTCATCACCGTTGACGTGGTCCCGGGCAAGGTGGAAATCACCGGCGTGACCGACGACGTCGGCAGCGTGACCGGCAGCCTGTCCCAGAACGCGGTCACCGACGATACCCGTCCGCAGATCAGCGGCACGGCGAAGGCGGGCAGCACCGTGACCATCATGGACGGCAGCAACGTGCTGGGCACCACCACCGCGGGCGCGGACGGCACCTGGAGCTTCACGCCGAGCGTGGATCTGGGTCGCGGCGAGCACAGCTTCACCGCCACGGCGAAGGATCCGATGGGCAACGAGTCAAGCAGCAGCAGCTGGACCGTGACCATCGATACCGATGCGCCGGTGAAACCGACCATCGACGCGGCGCTGGACGACGTGGGCACCGTACAGGGCGCCCTGTCTAACGGCAGCAGCACCGACGACCCGACGCCGACCCTGAGCGGCAAGGCGGAAGCGGGCAGCACCGTGAAGATCTACGATCAGAACGGCCTGCTGGGCGAAGTGACGGCGAAAGCCGACGGCACCTGGAGCTTCTCACCGGTCGCGAAACTGCCGGAAGGCGAGCACCGCTTCCACGTGACGGCGACGGACAAGGCGGGCAACACCAGCCAGGATTCGGACGACTTCGTGCTGACCCTGGACTACACCGCCCCGGATGCCAGCAAGCTGGCTATTACCGAAGTCTACGACGACGTGAAAGCGTCAGGCGTGGTGGCTTCCGGCGGGGAAACTGACGATAACCGTCCGCTGATCAAGGGTACCGGCGCAGAGCCAGGCAACACCATCACCGTGTACAACGGCGACAAGGTGATTGGCACCGCGAAGGTACAGGCAGACGGCACCTGGTCCCTCGAACCGACCACCCCGCTGCCGGACGGCAAATACACCCTGACGGCGAAAGAGACCGACGGCGTGGGCAACGTCTCCGGCCCGTCCGCGGAATACGTCATCAACGTGGCCACCGTGCCGCCGCAGGCGCCGACGCTGGACACCGTGTATGACGACGTGGCACCGCACGCCGACTACCTGCAGAAGGGCGACGTCACCAACGACACCACCCCGACCCTGAGCGGCAGCAGCGGCGTGATCGGCGGCACCATCAGCATCTACGATAACGGTCGCCTGATTGGCACCGCCACCGTGGGCAGCAACGGCAGCTGGAGCTTCACGCCGGATACGGCGCTGGCTGACGGCAACCACAGCTTCACCGCCACCGTCACCGACGGCGTGGGACGCACCAGTGAGCCAACCGGCGGCTTCGGTATCGTGGTGGATACAAAAGCACCGGACGCGGCCTCTGACCTGCTGGTCACCGACAACGTCGGCGCCTACCAGGGCCCGGTCGTGAGCGGCGACACCACCGATGACAACACCCCGACCCTGAGCGGCAAGGCCGAGCCGGGCAGCACGGTGAACATCATCGACAACGGCCAGGTTATCGGCTCCACGAAGGTGAACCCGGACGGTACCTGGAGCTTCACCCCGGATCAGGCGCTCTCCAACGGCGAGCACGACCTGACCACCACCGTGACCGATCCGTCAGGCAACACCGGACCGGAAGGCTCACACGTGGTCATCACCGTTGACGTGGTCCCGGGCAAGGTGGAAATCACCGGCGTGACCGACGACGTCGGCAGCGTGACCGGCAGCCTGTCCCAGAACGCGGTCACCGACGATACCCGTCCGCAAATAAGCGGCACGGCGAAGGCGGGCAGCACCGTAACCATCATGGACGGCAGCAACGTGCTGGGCACCACCACCGCGGGCGCGGACGGTACCTGGAGCTTCACGCCGAGCGTGGATCTGGGTCGCGGCGAGCACAGCTTCACCGCCACGGCGAAGGATCCGATGGGCAACGAGTCAAGCAGCAGCAGCTGGACCGTGACCATCGATACCGATGCGCCGGTGAAACCGACCATCGACGCGGCGCTGGACGACGTGGGCACCGTACAGGGCACCCTGTCTAACGGCAGCAGCACCGACGACCCGACGCCAACCCTGAGTGGCAAGGCGGAAGCGGGCAGCACCGTGAAGATCTACGATCAGAACGGCCTGCTGGGCGAAGTGACGGCGAAAGCCGACGGCACCTGGAGCTTCTCACCGACGGCGAAACTGCCGGAAGGCGAGCACCGCTTCCACGTGACGGCGACGGACAAGGCGGGTAATACCAGCGCAGCGTCCGACGATTTCGTGCTGAACCTGGACTACACCGCACCGGATGCAAGCAAAGTGAGCATCACTGACGTGGTGGATGACTTTGGTTCTGTGACCGGCTCCGTGACGTCAGGCGGTAAGACTGACGATAACACGCCGCTGATCAAAGGCACCGGCGCGGAAGCGGGCAACACCATCACCGTGTACAACGGCGACAAGGTGATTGGCACCGCCAAAGTGCAGGCAGACGGCACCTGGGAACTGCAAGTCACCAAGGCGCTGCCTGACGGCACCTATAACCTGACGGTTAAAGAGACCGACAGCGTGGGTAACACCACGGCGGCTTCACCGGAATACATTATTCAGATCGATGCAGGCGGTCAGCCGCTGCCACCGACCCTGAGCAGTGTCGAAGATGACGTCGCGCCGCATACCGGTCCATTGCAGAAGGATGCGACAACCAACGACAACACCCTGCTTCTGACCGGTACTGCGGAAGCCAACGTGACGGTTCGCATTTACGGCGGCCCGAACGGCACCACCTTACTGGGTGAAACGCAGGCTGATGCCCAGGGCAAATGGAGCTTCAACACGCCGAAACTGGCGGACGGTGTTCATACGTTTGTGGCGGAAGCCATTAACGACATCGGACAGGTGAGCCCGCAAACCGGCGGATTCCCGGTCACGGTGGATACCAGCGCGCCGGGTGAAGTCACTGGCTTCATCGTTAGCGATAACGAAGGTCCGAAGACTGGCGTATTGTCCAATGGCGACACCACTGACGATGCGACGCCGACCATCAGCGGTAAAGCAGAGCCTGGCAGCGTTGTTCACGTCTACGTGAACGGTCAGGAAAACGGCACCGCGGTGGCAGATGCTAACGGTAACTGGACCTACACCACCGGTTCACTGGCGGATGGGGAATACACCTTCACCGCGCGCGCTGAGGATTCAGCGGGCAACCTGGGTGCAGAAAATGCTGGCGTCACCGTCACGCTTGATACCTCCAGCGTACCGGTCACTATCGTTCGCGTGATGGACGATAAAGGCACCGTAACTGGCGAACTGAAGGCCAATGACGTGACTGACGATGCCCGTCCGGACATTATCGGTAAGGCGAAAGCAGGCAGCATCGTGACCATCAAAGATGGCAGCGTGGTGCTGGGCACCGTGACGGCAGATGCCAGCGGTAACTGGACATTCACTCCAACCAGCGATCTGGGCGATGGCGTACATAACATTACGGCGACCGCTAAAGATCTGACCGGTAAAGAGGATACCTCCAGCACCTTCAGCTTCGAAATTGACAGTAAAGCACCGAATCGTCCGAGCATTGATTACGCGGAAGATCAGGTGGGTACCGTTAAGGACGACCTGAACAGCAACGACGTGACTGACGATCCACAGCCAATCCTGCACGGTACGGCCGAAGCGAACAGCACCGTCAACATCTACTCCGTTGATGGCACGCTGTTGGGTTCAGTCACCGCGAACAGCAGCGGCGCGTGGAACTTCAAGCCGGGCAGTAAGTTGCCAGAAGGGAAAAACACCTTCTATGTGACGGCGACGGATAAAGCCGGAAACGTCAGCGACAAGTCTGCGGACTTCGTGCTGACCACCGACTACACCGCGCCGGATGCGAGCAAAGTGACCATTGATTCCGTTACGGATAACGTGGGGAACGTTCAGGGGATTGTTGCGGATGGCGGCGTTCTGGATGATTCACGTCCGGTGATCCGCGGCTCTGGTGCTGAAGTGGGCAACGTCATTACGGTCTACACCACCGATAAAGACGGCAACACGAAGGTACTGGGTACCACCACGGTTGATCAGAACGGCAAATGGGAACTGACGCCATCTGAGTCTCTGTACGGTGACTCCATCAACAAACTGACCGTGACGGAAACCGATCGGGTTGGCAACGTGGCGAAACCGGCTGACAGCTATGACGTCATTATGTCCGATACCCCGGATGCACCAGCGATCGTTAACGTTCTGGACGATACCGGCACAACCGTTATCAACCTGGCCAACAATGCGTTGACCAAAGACGATACGCCGACCCTGAACGGGACTGCGGACGGTGCTGCGGGCGATACGATCACCATCTACAACGGCAGTCAGGTTGTAGGTAAAACAACGCTGAACAGCGATGGCACCTGGAGCTTCACGGCATCTCCGGCACTGGCTGACGGTAGCTACACCTTTACGGTGACCAATACCAACAGCGCGGGTCAGGAGAGCGATCGCAGCGGTTCGTTCACGGTAACCATTGATTCAACAGCACCGAATCCGGTTTCTGGCCTGCAGGTGTCTGACGATCAGGGTGCCTGGAAAGGTCAGTTGACCGAGGGCATGACCACGGACGACAACAAACCGACCTTCACCGGTAAAGCGGAGCAGGGCAGCACGGTCACTATCTATGATAATGGCCAGGCGATCGGTTCAGTCACCGTCACCAACCCTGACGGTAGCTGGCAGTTCACCCCGTCCACGCCGCTGGTTGATGGCGAACACCAGTTCGCGACTCAGGTAACGGATCCGGCGGGTAACAGCAGTGCGATCGTTGACGATATCACCGTTAACGTCTCCACGGGCGCAAGCTATCTGCAGCTGCTGCAGGTGGTGGATGATGTCCAGGAAGCGGGTGGTTCTCGCGTACTTCGCGATGGTGAAGTCACGAACGATAGCCAGGTACAGCTGGTCGGTAAGGCGACGGCAGGCAGCACCATTATCATCACCGATGTCGGTGGCGTTCAGCTGGGTACCGTGAAAGCGGATGCCAATGGTAACTGGGAATTCACGCCGATGAGTAGCCTGAGCGATGGCGCGCATACCCTGCGCATCACCGGGACCGATCCGTCGAATAACCCGCTCACGCCGATCGACTTCGATCTGGTTGTGGACACGGTTGCGCCTGTCGCACCGGTTATTACCAACGTGCTGGACGATGTGGATCCGGTTCAGGGTTCCGTTGCTCACGGCAAGCCGACCAACGACACCACGCCGGAAATTACCGGTACGGCAGAGAAGGGCAGCACGGTGAATGTGTACCATCAGGTGGATGCGACAACCCGCATTCTGCTGGGTACCGCCGTGGCCGATAGCACAACGGGTCAGTGGACGCTGCAAATCAGCGACGCGAACAAGCTGGCTGAAGGCACCTGGAATCTTGTTGCAACCTCCACGGATGCAGCAGGCAACGTCAGTACGCCAGGCAACACCTGGACGATTGTTGTCGATACCACCGTGTCTGACGCGGTTATCAACATCAGCTCGATCTCGGAAGACCGTGGTGCTTCAGACACTGACTTCATCACCAGCGATAACACGCTGTTGATTAACGGTGAGCTGAACAAAGCCCTGCAGGCGGACGAGTGGGTTGAGATTAGCCTCGACAACGGTGTGACCTGGACGCGTGCCTCAACGGTAACCGGCACATCCTGGACTGTGGATATGCAGAGCACGCCGCTGAACGATGGTGCGTACACCATTCAGGCTCGCGTGGTGGATAACGCCGGTAACGTCGGCAGCACCGATTCTCAGGCGCTGCAGGTGGCATCGGGCGGCAGTGACATGAACGGTCTGTCTACGACAACCAAAGTGACTACCGATACCAGCCATGGTCTGACGACCGGGGATCACTTCAGTCATGCCGCAACGGCGACGAACGGCGACATGGTCACCCGTGACCGTACCGTCACCCTTAGCGGTAACCTGAGCGCGGCGCTGCAGGCTGGCGAACATCTGCAGATCTCTCTGGATAACGGAAAGACCTGGAAAACGCTGGCACTCAACGGCCAGAGCTGGAGCTATGAACTGCCGGAAGCAACGGCAAGCACCACCCACAGCTTCAAGCTGCAGGTGATTGACGTTGCGGGCAACCCGGGTACGAACACGAAGTTTGCGGATAGCTACAACGTGGTCATCGATCTGGATTCGCCTGATGCCATCACGATGGCGCCGGATGTGCCTCAGCACACCAGCACGGGAGATTCGTTCACCTTCTCCAGCGGTCAGTATGGTCGCGTTGAAGCGGGTGCGATTGTTTCTCTGGTGAGCGACGTCAACAGCAACGGCACCTATCAGGAAGGCCTGGATCAGATCATTGGCTTCGCGAAAGCAAACGCCGACGGCTCCTGGACCCTGAATACGACCCTGCCTGCGGGCGCGCATAACCTGGCCTTTGTGGTCTGGGACGAGGCGGGCAACCGCTCAAGCATGAGCGCAAGCACCAGCACGGGCGTCACTGAAGGTGGCGGTAGTACGCTGATTGAACAGACCTGGGGCGGAACGACGGACTCTGACGGTCGTGGACTGAACGCCGCAGCGGTCACCATCAGCCAGGACGGTTTGTGGTCGTTCTTCCAGAGTGCCCGTGGCACGTCAGGAACGACAACCGCTAACGCCGGACGTGTGTATGATTCCGTGACGCGTGAAGACTACGATTCAACGTATCTTGCGCAGCCGTCAACCAGCAACGGATCTGATTACAACGTCGACGACCCGTCCTACAGCCGCTACATCAACTCGGCAACCTTTGCGGACATTAACCGCGATGGTTACACCGACGTGATGTCGCAGGTCAGTAGCTACGGAAACGCAGGTCGTACCGCTTACTGGCTGCAAAACGCGGACGGTAGCTACTCGGCGAAAGCGTTGGATCAGGGAAGCCTGAACCACCTGGGCGGCGTGATCGCCTATGACCGTGAAGGTGATGGCTATCTGGACTTCGTGCTGGCTGACTCCGAAGCGGACTCCATCTCCTTCGTTAAGAATGAGCAGGGCACGCTGAGTTACGAGGACAATTCCGGCTTCTCTGACGGTCACCCTGGCGGGGCTCTGCCATCGGCGATGAGCGTGCTGCACGAAGTGGGTGCTGTGGACATCGATAACAACGGTACCGTAGATATTACGGCGCATATCGACTACAACGGCGCGGGCTCCTATGCGGGTAACACCTCGCGTGGTCTGGGTATTATCTATAACCAGACGACCGGCACATCGGAGACAAACTTCGGCGAAGTTGGCTACTACGCGAACGTGTTCCGCAACGACGGTCACGAGGACTACGGCAACCGTTCAATCTCCATGACCTATGGCGATTACAACAACGATGGTTGGCTGGATCTGTTCCTGAGCCGTGGCTCGAAAGGCGGCGCGAACAGCGATGAGAGCCGCATTTACCTCAACGATGGTACCGGTAAGCTCAACGCAACCGACAGCCAGGCCCAGTGGTTTGGTGACAGCCTAGACGGTGGCACCTCGCTGGCGGTGGACTGGAACCACGACGGTAAGATGGACATTATCGAAGTCCCTCGCTCTGACGTGAACGGTGCGCCAATGTTGTATACCAATACGGGAAGCAACAACTGGGGTACCAACAAGGTCAGCCTGACGGGTAACACAATGTTCAACAACCTGACCGGTGCCGTGGCGCTTGACTACGACTGGGACGGTTCGATGGACCTGGTGCTGTACCGTTCGGGTGCAGATGCCAACGTGGTGGCAAGTGACGACGCGGGCCGCACGATGCTGGTGAAAAACACCAATATCGCGGCGGACGGTACCAGCCTGCAGATCCGTATTGTTGACGGTAACGGCATCAATACCTTCTACAGCAACACCGTGAAGCTCTATAACTCGGCGGGCGAGCTTGTCGCTACCCAGCTGATTAACCCGCAGTCCTCCGGCTCCAGCAACAGTATGGGTCTGGTGAGCTTCTTCGGACTGGATCCGAACGAAGTTTACTCCGTGCAGATGCTGCGTATTACCGACGGTAAAGCGGATCACATTGGCGCAACGGGCAGCATTGGCGGTTACACCAACGGTACGGTGAATGAGAACTGGGGCGGCCTGACAACAGGTAAAGCCCACGACTCCTACGTGCTGACGGCGGAAAGCGGCAGTGCCGCGAACAACACCTCAGGCAACAGCGGGATCATCGGTACGGGCTATAACGATACCTTCTTCGGTTCGGCGGGTAACGACACCTACAACGGTGGCGGCGGCTGGAACCAGATTGTGAGCGGCAAGCCAGTCTGGAGTGAAACTGCGGGTATGGACGTTGTTGACTACAGCCGTTCTACCAGTGCGGTTAACGCCAACCTGTGGACAGGTACTGCAACCGGTAACGGCACCGATAAGCTCCTCAGCATTGAGGGACTGGTCGGGTCAAACCAGCAGGATACCTTCACGGATAACTCCGCGAACAACCTGTTCGACGGTCGTGGTGGCAATGATGCCTTCTACCTGGTCAACGGCGGTAACGACACGCTGATGTACAAGGTGCTGGCAGGAATGTCTAACGACGGTACCGGCGGCAACGGCCACGACACGATCCACGGCTTCAAGGTGGGTAATCTGGTGAAAGACAGTGATGCAGATCTGCTCGATATGAGCGAGCTGCTTGACTACAAGGGCTCTGTCTCCTTCTTCGAGGACGATGGAAAACTGGAGCTGGATTACTCCTCTCGCGGCGTGCTTGATTACGTCAAGGTGGAGGTTGTCGGAAGCGATACCGTGATCAGTATCGACCGTGACGGTCAGGGCGGACAACATGGCTTCACGCAGGTTGTCACACTGGCTGACGTTCAAACCGATCTGGTTACGCTGCTGCAGAATAACCAAATAATGATGTAACCCAGTAAAACCCGCCATCTTCGGATGGCGGGCTTTCTGCGCATATCTGAAGTAATACGATTAATCACTGGGTGAATCAGGAATTTGAAAATGAAAATAACCCCTCGGAATTTTAAAAAAATAAACCTGGCGTTCTGTGTCGCTGCTGCATTAAGTGCATTTATGGCCAACCCCGCTTATTCAGCTGAAAATGTGGAAAAGGCCATTGATTTACCGGTAGTGATCAAACCGACGCCAAAAAATACGGCACCGCAACCTTATCGTCCGGTGGCGGGCGTGACGCCTGAACTGGCACAGGTTGTCGTCTATTACCCACAGGGCACAGTTCCTGCAGCGGTCTATGTTGACCGCGAGCTGCAGTCCGTGTTGTTACCAGGGCAGTTTACCGTCCTGTGTGCGGCACCGGGCGCGCACACGGTGGAGTCATTCTTCAACGATCACCCGACGTACCAGGGCAAGCAAAACCCTCAGCAACAGTTGAGCACCGAAAGCGCGCAGACCTATTTTATTCAGGTTAATCCGGGCACTGCGGGCAATACAGCGGCGCTGGAGGAACGTTCGCGTGCGGAAACGCTTCTGAAAAATATGCACAAGCAGACCAAAATTATTAACCGTGCATCTCAGGTCAAACCCTGTGATTACGTTAATAACACCGGCGTAGTGCTCATTCAGGAACAGGTGCTGTTCCGCTTTGCGGCGAGCAACTCGGCGGGAATTTTTGCGGAATCTCGTAAGAAGCTGGATGACGTGGTGAAGTTTATCCGTCAGGCGAATAACGTTCGTGAGATCCAGATCGTGGGCTATACCGATGCGATTGGTAGCCGTGAGGCCAACCAGCGTCTGTCTGAAGCACGTGCGAATACCGTTCGTTCGTTGCTGATCGAGAAAGGGATCAAGCCAGAGATGATCAACAACACCGTTGGTCAGGGCGTGGCGCAGAGCGCTGAAGGCTGCGGTACAAATGCCAGCCAGCAGGCGGCAGGCTGTAACGTTAACAGCCGTCGTGTGGAAATTTTAGTGAAAAGCCACTAAGCCGCGTGTATGACTAAAATACGGATCGCAGAGATGCTATCCGTATTTTTTTATTGGTATATCAAAGGGAAAGGTTCTGAAAAAAGAGGTGTCATGCAAACTGTGGTTCGTGGGTTTTGATCTTCGCATTGGTGTACTGCTTTTTCTTTTCTCTGATTATGTCATGCTCAATTGACGCTTTAATGATCTCGCCGCAGGAGTATATTTTCTTTAAAGAGTTAAAGCCCAGCTGTTTCATTATGTTGTTGGTGTACGTATAGGTGGTTTTGGGCTTAATGTTGTGCACGATACTGATATCATCAATGGAATAACCCGCAATCATCAGCTTTAACACACAGAACTCCATATGCGTCAGTTCGATGTATTTCTTGATAATCTTGTTTTTGCTTGGGTGGCGCTGCGTATGCATTTTTTTTATGATCTCATCGTTCGTGAGATTGTTGATATTCACAAGGCGATGCTTGTAATGAGAGCAAATGCAAGAAAATAGCTCCGGAAAAATATCCGAGTGATAAGCAATAATGATTTCTGAAATGGCTGCATTATTTGTTTTTCTACGTAGGGAAATCAACCAGTGGAAATAAACAATATTGCTGTATATGGAATCAGGTAAAACCAGGTACAACGTATAAAAAGACCCTCTCCTGATCTCCTTCGCCCAGGCAAACAAGTTTCTTTGGTCATCAAACGAGATAATTTTCTCTTTACTGAATGTACCGGATAGCAAGTGACTCAGGCCGATGTTACTGAAGTTACATCGGGATAAAATAACTCTGGAGGTATCCATGGGTATTCCTTTAGTGAACTATACCCGTCATACTTCAAGTTGCCTGTGCGTTGGCTTTTCTCGCTCACCTCAGTCACGTACTTATGTACGCTCCTGGGGATTCGCTGCGTCGCCGCCTTCATGCAACTCGAATTATTTAGGCTATAAAATGGCAAAAAGTCCATCTTCGTAATCTTTGCATACCGACAGACAGGTATTACGGTATGAATATATTTATATTCTACACGATATAAATAAACGCTTAATTGAGAAGACTCCCTCACTAAATGGGAATTGTTTACCTGTGTCGCACGGTTTTCCTTTTAGACATTAATGTAAGAATGCGAGGTTTTCAACCAGGAATATTCCACGTATGCAGGACAGATAAAACGGGGAGCGTTATAATTTCATCAGTTATGATTCACGTGTATTACTCCTCGTTAGCGACGTTTTGTGTGATGGAAAATTAAAAGGGAATGTCATTGTTCAGAGGTGACATTGAGAAAAGCATGAAGAAAATTTCAGTTCTGTTTATTTTAACCTCTATTATTTTGCTTGCAGGCTGCCAGATTGCACCGGGCAGCCATATTGATACGTCCGGGAAAAACATTGTTCAGGCACAGGATGATAAAACGCTCAACGACGTCGATATCAATGTTTATCCCGTTACGCCAGCCCTGATCGAGCGGCTGCGTGAAAACGTGATGGTTGCGCAGGGTAATGCCGAGCTGAACAAGCGTCTGGACGCGTATGAGTACCGTATTGGCGTGGGCGATATCATTATGGTGACGGTGTGGGAACACCCGGAGCTCACCACGCCGTCAGGCCAGTATCGCAGCGCCAGCGACACCGGCAACTGGGTACATTCGGACGGGACCATTTTTTATCCTTACATCGGCAAAATTGCCGTGAAGGACAAAACGGTGACCGAAGTGAGGGAGATGATCACCGAGCATCTGGCTAAATATATTGAATCCCCGCAGGTCGATGTGGGGATCGCCGCATTCCGCTCGCAAAAAGTGACGGTCTCAGGCGAGGTGAATCAATCCGGCCAGCAACCTATCACCAACGTGCCGCTGACCATTATTGATGCGGTAAACCAGGCGGGCGGGCTGACCGAGAATGCAGACTGGGGCAACGTGGTATTAACCCAGGGCGGTAAGAAGTCGAAGGTCTCCCTGCAGGCGCTCATGCAGTATGGGGATTTGCAGCAAAATAAACTGCTCTACCCTGGCGATATTCTCTATATCCCGCGTAATGACGACTTAAAAGTCTTTGTTATGGGGGATGTCGTCAAGCAAACCACCATGAAAATGGATCGTTCCGGCATGACGCTGACAGAAGCGCTGGGGAATGCTGAAGGAATCAATCAAATGACAAGCGATGCCAGCGGCATATTTGTCATTCGCTCTGAGGCGAAACCTGATGCAGAAGCGGGGAAACAAGCGGCTATTTATCAGCTCGACGCGCGTGATGCCACCGCGCTGGTATTAGGCACGGAATTTAAGCTTAAACCATACGATATTGTCTATGTCACGACGGCGCCGGTTGCACGCTGGAACAGGGTGATTAACCAGTTAATGCCAACCATTAATGGTATCTACAGCCTGACGGAAACCACGCGTTTTGTCAGAAACTGGGGTAACTAATCGTGTATGGGCGATATACCTCCATCCTGGTCGTCTGCACCGGCAATATCTGTCGTTCCCCGGCGGGGGAACGGATTTTGCGTTCGCGCTTACCCGGCATGAGGGTGGACTCTGCCGGTATTTCAGCGTTAACAGGGGAACCGGCGGATCCCGTCATGCGGCAGTCGGCCAGCAAACAGGGTTTTTCTTTAGAGGGCCATCTTGCCCGACAGCTTACGCCTGCTATGTGCCGCGAATACGATCTGATCCTGACCATGGATAAGCATCATATTGAAGCGGTTACACAACTGGCGATGGAAGCCCGGGGTAAGACCTTTTTATTCGGATATTGGCTCCAGCAACTGGAAATTTCAGATCCTTATCGCCGGGGAGCTGAAATATCCGACATCATTTTCAAACAACTTTTTTCCGCTGCCGAAGAATGGGTCAAGGTTTTCCAGCAGGTTAAATAATCAAGGCTGATTAGAGTATGTATAACAAACACGTTAGCAATGCCCCTCCCGATCCTGTTCAGCGGGAGGAGGACATTGATATTGTTCAAATCCTTAAGGTGCTGTTTTACAGCAAAGTCTGGATAGCGGCGACGACCATTCTGTTTATCATTATGGGGATTATTATTGCTAACATCTCGACGCCGATTTACAAGAGCGATGCGTTAATTCAGGTTGAGAAGAATTCCTCTTTAGGCATTTTAAACAAGCTGTCTACCATGCTCCCGGAAGGCTCCGGAGTCAGTTCTGAATCCGAAGTATCGTTACTCAAATCACGCTTAGTGATGGGTAAAACGGTACGTGATTTGAAGCTGGATATTGTCGTAAGAGAAAAAACCTATCCTGTTGCGAATGCCACTCTGCAGCGTCTGTTGGGTCATGAACCGGCGACGCTCGATATTGCCTATTTGTCCGTACCGGAAAAATGGATGAATACCCCCCTGAATCTGGACATCGCGGTTTCTGGAGACTTCGCCCTGCACGTGGGGGATGCCGTCGTGAAAGGTAAAGTGGGTGTACCTGTTCAGGCCAGCGGTATTGAGCTTCTGATCGAATCTGCCAAACTCACGGAAAACACCGCGTTCAGTGTGACAAAGCGCAATGAGCATTCGGTCATTGAAGAGCTTAAAGAGCGCGTCTCCATTGATACCAAGTCGGGGGGGAATGGCATGCTGCACCTGAGCATGATCGGCCCCGACCCGGTGACGATCAGCCAGATCCTGGACAGTATTGCGCAGAACTATCTGGCGCAGGACGTTGAGCGCAAATCGGCAGAGGCAAGCAAAAGCCTGGCGTTTTTAAATAAGCAGCTGTTGCAGATCAAAAGCAATCTGGTTAACGCCGAGAGTAAACTGAATGAATTCAGAAAGAATAATGAGTCCGTTGACCTGTCATTAGAGGCCAAATTCATTCTGGATAACGTCGTCTCTATTGATACGCAGCTTAATGAACTGACCTTTAAAGAGGCGGAAATTTCCAAGCTGTATAAGCGTACTCACCCGGCCTATAAAGCGTTGTCTGAGAAAAAAGCCATTCTGGTTGCGGAAAAAGAAAAGCTGAACCAGCGTATTAGCGCGATGCCCAGCACCCAGCAAGAAATTTTAAGCATGACCCGCGATGTCCAGATGGGTAATGATATTTATATGATTTTGCTGAATAAACAGCACGAGCTTAATATCAGTAAGGCCAGTACCCTGGGGAATGTGCGGATTATTGACCATGCGGTCACGCAGCAGAAACCGGTGAAACCGAAAAAAATATTGATTGTTCTCTTATCCGCCTTAATGGGGTTCCTCTTTTCCTCTGGGGTCATCCTTGTTCGCAACATGCTGATAAAAGGGATCCGGCAACCTGCTGAGCTGGAGAAACGTGGCATTCCTGTCCTGGCCGTTGTTCCCCTGGCGCCTGAGTTAACGAAGCGCAGACGGTGCCGCGCCATTCCGACTTACCAGTCTGACGAGCTGCTGGTGAAATCGACGCCAACGTCGCTGGCGGTCGAAGCGTTGAGGGGGCTGCGTACCAGCCTCCATTTTGCGATGCTGAAATCGGACAACAAAATATTAATGATCTCCGGGACGTCGCCCGGGGTCGGTAAATCTTTCGTGAGTTCTAACCTCGCCGTACTGATGGCGCAGGCGGGTACGCGGGTCTTGTTGATCGACTGCGATTTACGACGAGGGTATTTGCACCGTGTTTTCTCTGCGGCAGAAAATGGCGCAGGGCTTGCGGATTATTTATCTCAAGACGTTAATATTTCGACTGTTATTCAGCACACGGAATACCCGGAAGTGGATTTTATTGGTCGCGGACGAATGACCAATAATCCTGCTGAGCTTTTTATGTCTGAGAAATTCAAGACGCTGCTCACGTCGTGCTCAACGCAATATGACGTGATTATCATTGATACCCCGCCGATCCTGAGCGTGACGGATGCGGCCATTGTTGGCCGATATGCATCAACATCCCTGATGGTGGTGCGCTTTGAGCAGAACTCCCTGAAAGAGGTGGAGGCAGGGCTGCGCCGCTTCGATCAAAATGGCATCGCCATCCAGGGCACCATATTTAACGGCGTAGAGAAGCGCGCCGCTGAACCTTACACCTACGGCGACTATTCGTATCAGGAATAAAATCTGATTACGGAACAGGTCAACACTATCCGGGATGTATAAAATTCCGAATATTGGATGACTTGTTCCTAATCAAAAGTTCCATATATGTGGTGCAGTCTGAATGCCAATTCAGATCAAAAATGACAGAATTAGCCTCAATTCTATGCTCTTAAATTCTAATTAATGAAATGGTAGGAAACCACAGGAGGTCAATAATCATAGGATGTGAAGTAATTATTTAGAGTGGCGAAGTTATATTTCTAAAAGAATGTAATGATTCCGTAATAAAGAGTAGGTAATAATGAAAAGTAAAAAGAATAATGTCTTTCAATTAGAGCTTAAGTGGCACCCTGTGGCCGCTTCGGTTCTGCTCGCTCTGCCATTTGTTGCGCACACAGCAGAGATCAGCATGAAGAACGGTATCGTTGCTTCTGCTGGAAACGTGCCTGTCATTAACATTAACAAAGCCAACGATAAGGGGCTTTCGCATAATGTGTATGACAAGTTAAACGTGGACAAGAACGGTCTGATCTTCAATAACAGTGCTGCAGGATCGAATACCGTTCTGGCAGGCCAGATTCAGGGTAACAGCAACCTGACCTCCGGCTCAGCGAAAGTTATTCTGAACGAAGTGACCTCGAAAAATGCCTCTGCTATTAACGGCATGATGGAAGTCGCAGGTGATAAGGCCGATTTAATTATCGCCAACCCGAACGGTATTACCGTTAACGGTGGGGGTTCAATTAACACCAGTAAATTGACCCTGACGACCGGTACGCCGGATATTCAGAATGACCAGCTTGCGGGTTACTCCGTCAACGGTGGCACCATCACCCTGGGTCAACTGAATAACTCCAGCCCAACTGAAATTCTGTCTCGTAATGTCGTTGTGACGGATAAGGTCACCGCTAACGAGCTGAACGTTGTTGCGGGCAATAACTACGTTAACGCTGCAGGCCAGGTGACCGGGTCGGTAACCGCTGCCGGTACGCGTAATGCCAATAGCATTGACGTTGCTGCGCTGGGCGGCATGTATGCCAACAAGATCAACCTCGTCAGCACCGAAAGCGGTGTCGGCGTCCGTAACCAGGGCGTTATTGCGGGTGGTCCCAATGGGGTTAATATTGACGCCAACGGCCAGCTGCTGAACAACAATGCACGCATTGAGTCCTCTGGTCAGATCAATATTAAAACCAATGGCGCACTGAGCAACACCACCGGGGATATTACCTCCGTTGGGACTATCGCGCTGGACACCAACAAAAACAGCCTCAACAACAGCCGTTCGGGCAACATCTCGACGATGGCTGACCTCTATGTCAATAGCGGCGCTGTCGACAACACCAACGGCAAAATGGCGGCGGCGGGTATGCTGGCGGCCGACACCAACGGCAATACCTTAACCAACTACGGTAAAGGCAATGCGGTTGGGATTGAAGCCGGTATCGTGGCGTTAAAAACCGGTGCGCTGAACAACAGCAACGGTCAGATTAAGGGCGGATACGTTGGCCTTGAGTCTGCCGCGGTGAACAACAACAGCGGTTTGGTTGACTCCCTGGGCGATGTGAACGTTGTCAGCGGCGGCAACGTCGATAACAACAAAGGTATTATCCGTTCCGCGGGTGGCTTCACGAAAATCGCAGCCAAAGGTGCGGTTAACAACGGCTCGACCAAAACGGCGGATACGGCCAGCGATGACTCGTTAGGCATTATCGCCGAGAAGGGCGTGCAGATTGCGGCGAACAGCATCAATAACAACGGTGGACAGATGGCGTCGAATGGCGATATCTCCCTGGAAAGCGCCGGCGCTATTGATAACTACTCCGGCAAGCTGAACTCCTCCAGCAAAGTGATCGCCAAAGCGGCCTCTATGCGTAACGACAACGGCGGCGTGTCAGGTAAAACCGGTGTTAGCGTTGCGGTGGGTGGCAACATCACTAACTACATCGGCGTTTACAGCTCAGAAGAGGGTGATGTTGCCCTGGCGTCCAACGCCCTGAACAACCGCGGCGGCTTCATTATGGGACAAAACGTCTCCATTAATGCCAACGCAGGCGTGAACAACAACACGGCATTCATCGTTGCGAGCAAGGTACTGAGCGTCACTGCGGGCGATAACATCGAAAACCGCTACGGTACCGATTTTGGTTCTGCGTTCGGCACCTACTTCGGGATGCCGCAGCAGAACGGCGGTATGGTCGGTAAAGAAGGCGTTTCGCTCTCCGGGAACTACATCTACAACAACCAGAGCCGTATTGTTGCTGAAGATGGCCCGCTGACGCTGCTGGCAAAAGGCAACGTGGATAACTCCCGCGCACTGCTGGTGAGCGGCGGCGATGCCACCATCAAGGTTGGCGGTACGTTGAACAACAACTACTCCACCCTCTACAGCATGGGCAACATGGCTATCGAGGCCAACAGCCTGAGCAACTACAGCGACGGCGCGCTCGAAGACAACAATGCAACGGGCGTGATTGCGGCGGATAAGAACCTGACCATGAATCTGAAGGGCAGCCTGACCAACTATGGTTGGATCAGCAGCCTGGGTGATGCCATCGTCAACATTCTGAACGGCTCTTTCACTAACCGTAATACCGTTTCTGCTGAGAAATCACTGACGGTATCCGCGCTGACCGGTATCGAAAACCTGAAAGATATCGCCGCTGGCGAGAATCTGGTGGTCAACACCGAGCGTGGCGTGACCAACAACTCCAACAGCAACATGGTTGGCGATAAGGTTACGATCTCCGCGGGCTATGACATCAATAACCGTGGGAATATCGTTGCTGACAGCAGCCTGGCAATGAGCGCGAAAGGCAATATCTATAACGATCTGAATATGATCAGCTATGGCGATGCAACCTTAAGTGCTAATACCATTGATAACAACTCGCGCAAAATCAAAGCGGTCGGTGATTTAACGCTGACTGCCGCCGGGAATGTGAACAACAGCCGCGGTGAAATCAGCTCTGAGACTGGCGACGTGACTATCACTGCAGGTGGAACGGTTGATAACTACTACGGTCAGATCCTGTCCGGTAGCGACATTGCCCTGAAAGCGAACCGACTGAATAACGATTACGGTCGGGTTGCAGCCTACGGCAATATCGATCTGGCGCTGACAGGTTATTTCGACAGCAACCGTGGTTCAGTTCTTTCGCAGGCGGGTGACATCAAGCTGGCTGCCAGCACCGTTGATAACAACAACGGTCTGATCGCAGGTAAGAACGTTACCGTCGATGCACAAGGCACTGTGTACAACAACACCGCAATGATCGTGGCGGACAATAAGCTCTCCGTTAACGCGGCAGGGAATATTGAAAACCGTGACGGTAACAACTTTGTTCGTAATCATGGCGAAACCTTCGGCGTGACGGGCGATGTTGGCGGCATGATTGGTCGTGAAGGCGTGTCGCTTTCCGGTCAGAACGTCTACAACAACAACAGCAGCATCATCGCGGATGACGGCGCGCTGAGCGTGCTGTCCAAAGGGACGCTGGATAACACCCGTGCGATGCTGGTAAGCGGTGCAGATGCTGTTATCAAAGCAGCGGGTACGTTCTATAACAACTATGCGACCACCTACAGCGCGGGCAACCTTGACGTGACTGCAGGCACGCTGAGCAACTACAGCGATGGCAGCATGGAGAACAACACGGCGACCGGCGTTATCGCGTCAGATAAGAACGTTAATCTGACTGTCGATAACAACGTCACCAACTACGGTTGGATCAGCGGTAAAGGCGATCTGAACTTCAATGTCCTGAAAGGTGCACTGTATAACCGCAATGCCATCTCTTCAGGTAACGCACTGGCGATTAATGCCCTGAACGGTGTTGAGAACTTTAAAGACATCGTGGGTGTGACCAGCGTTAAGATTGATACTCAGCGTCATTTAACCAATAACGCCAACAGCAATATCCTTGCGCAGAATATCGCGATTAATGCCGGTGCCGACATTAATAACCGCGGTAATATCGTGAGCGATTATACCCTGCTGGTGAAAACTGCAGGCAATATTTATAACTACCTGAATATGGTGAGTTACGGTGTTGCCGGTATCACGACCAACAATTTGACGAACAGCGGCAGCGATGCTGTATTCGGCGGTCTGTCTGGTATGGAACTTAATGCGAATAAAGTGACCAATACCGGCGCTATTGTCGGTCTGTAATGTGTAAAGTGTAATACAAGGCAGCAGCTATCGCCTGATAGCGCAAAGTCAGAACGAGACCCTGCTGCCTTTTTTTTCTGAGAAAGTTAATGAAATCGCGATTTAAATTTTTACCCTTATTGTTGCTGTTAAGTTTTCATGCCTTCGCGGAGGAGGGCATTAATAACCTGATTAAGCAGCAGCAAAATGCCGATTTGAATACTTTCAAAGAACAAAAGGTGTACCGGCAGGACGTTTATTCCAGTACCGAACGTAAAGTATTCAGGCTGAATGATTTACCGCAAGAAGAGAACTGCTTCACGATTAGGTCTCTGGTTCTTGAAAATGATTTTCTTCAGCGTAAGACCGACAGGGCAATCAAAAAAGAGATCCTCGGCCGCTGTGTAGGCAGTATTGGCGTGGTGAAAATTGCCGCGGCGCTGCAAGATTTTTATATTGATGCGGGTTACATCACCACCCGTATTACGATCCCAACGCAAAACATTGCGTCCGGCACGCTGAAGCTTGCCGTGAGTGCAGGGAAAATTGAAAAGATTATTGTCGACAGTAACGACATTAATCCGCTGATGCTGCCTTTTGCGAAAGAAGACATCCTGAATATTCGCGATATTGAGCAGGGGCTGGAAAACCTCCAGCAGGAGCCGGGTGTTGACGTCAAAATCAACATCGAACCGGGCACAAAGCAGGGATATAGCACGATTCACATCAACACGAACCGTGAAAAAAACTGGAGCGTGCGGGCCAGCTATAACAACTGGGGTGTGAAAGAAACGGGGCAGTATCTGACCTCTGCAGTGGGTTACCTGTACAACACTGCCCGCTTCAGCGACCTGTTTTATCTCGCGGGAACAAAAAGCACCAATGGCCGCTATGAAAGTGTGAGTGGTTACTACGCGCTGCCGGTAGGCTACTGGAACTATTCTCTGTTCTACAGCACCAGCAAGTCGCGTCAGACCCTTCCGCTTTTCTACACCACCGTGGACTATGCGGGGAAAAGTGATTACGCAAACCTCAAAGCATCACGCGTGCTCTATCGGGATAAAACCCGCAAGGTGAGCGGCAGCGCCGAGCTGATACGCCGGAAATCAGGCTATACGGTGGAGGGGGAAGAGCTGGTCTTGCAGAAGCGCGATATGGATAACGTCAAGGTTGGCGTTAACTATAAGCAGCAGTTAGTGAATGCTCACTGGGATTCGTCGCTCTCCTGGCAGCGATTCCTGAGCTGGTTCGGGGCGGAACACACGCCCGATATGATCTATGGCAATGTCAGCCCTGTTAGCCAGCTTGTTAATGTTGAAAGTAACTATACCCGCCAGCTCGGCGGCAATGTGTATAACGCTTTTTTTTTGGCGCAATACGCGCCGCGCGAGCTGACGCTCCAGGACCAAATGACGATGGGCGACCGCTGGAGCGTGCGCGGGTTTGAAAACAGCGTGGGTCTCACCGGGAACAGCGGATACTACCTGCAAAATACCGTTTATCGTCCGGTGCGGGGCATAGACGCTAACTACTATTTGGGTGTCGACGCAGGCCATATAAGACGGGACAGCCTCTACGGCGAAGAGATTATCATCGGCAGCACAATAGGTATTCAGGGTAACGTCAAAAGCCTGGCGTACGATTCGTCAATCTCCATGCCGGTAAAATACCCGGGCAGCATGGACGTGAATAAATTTAATTTTAATCTGAATGTTTCTTATCAGCTCTGAACAGGGAAGTACGAAAAATGCGTATCGGCACGGACATCGTGGAAGTTTCGCGAATAGAGCGGGCGATAAAAAACTGGCAAACCGATTTTTTACATCGCGTCTTTACCCAACAGGAAAATATAAAAATTAACCGTGAAGACCCGAATTATGAACGCGCCTCGGGATTTTGGGCGGCAAAAGAGGCGGTCGTCAAAGCGCTCGGCTGTGGATATCGCGACGGGATCACCTTTAAGGATATCGAAATTGGCCATGACGAATTGGGTTGCCCCCATTTTATTTTTTCCGGGCGAGTAAAAGAGATGCTTGTTGAAAAGCAGCTCGAGAATGCCTCGCTCAGTATTTCGCATTGTCAGAATTATGCGACTGCCGTTGTCATACTTTATTAACCTAACTATTTGTGAATATTATGTATCAATATAACGATCTTAAGGAAAAGACGGTTCTGGTCACCGGAGCGAGCGGAGATATTGGTCTGGCGATCTGCGCGAAGTTTCTCGATCAGGACTGCGATGTTTACGCGCTGTATAAATCAAATGCTACGCAGTTAACAGAGCTGAAAGAGGCGCATCCGGCGGGCAGCAAGCTGTCTATTATTCAGTGCGATCTCGCCGATCCGCAGAGCGTTTCTGCGCTCTGTTCTCACCTGACGGAAGCCGTCGGCAAGCTGGATGTGCTGGTAAACAATGCCGGTATTGTGAAAGACAGCCTCTTTGCCTCAATGAGCTTTGATGATTTCAGCCAGGTGGTGGACACCAACCTGTTCAGTATTTTCCGCCTGACCAAAGAGGCGTTAATGCTGCTGCGTTCTTCAGAAAACCCGGCCATCATCAACGTCGCGTCCATTGCGGCCATTATCCCAAGCGTCGGGCAGGCGAACTACAGCGCGTCTAAAGGGGCGATTCTGGGCTTCACCCGCACGCTGGCTGCCGAGCTGGCACCGTACGGCGTGCGCGTCAACGCCATCGCGCCGGGGATGATTGAATCCAAAATGGTGAAAAAAGTCTCCCGCACGGTGGTGCGTGGCGTGACCGCCTCTATTCCGCTGCGTCGTCTGGGCAAATGTGACGAGGTGGCCAATACCGTCGTCTATTTGGGCTCGACTGCGTCCAGTTACATTGTGGGTCAAACCATCGTTATCGATGGCGGCCTGGTGATGCGGTGAGTCATGTCTAAATACGTTATCCCCTCGAAGATCTTTCTGGAAATGGGCGGCTGGCGTCAGCCGCTGCTGATGGTCGACAGAATTGATGACTTCAAATACGGCGAAAATGGCTTTGTGAAGGTGACGAAGCACATCACCTATAACGAGCCTTATCTGCTCGGGCACTTCCCGGACGATCCGATCATGCCCGGGGTGATTATTTCTGAAATTTTTGGTCAGGCCAGTGAGTACCTCTCGTTCCTCACCGATATCTGCGATATCTACAGCGAGACGTACGGCGGTGAACTCAAATCGTTACGCGATATCCATGCGCTCATTACGCGTGATGAGATGCGGGAGATCATCCGCACCCGCCGCGCGCAGGTGCGCGGCGTACTGGCTGCCCAGAATTTAAAATTTAAAGACATTGCCTACCCTGGCGACTCGATTGAAGTCACCAGCAAGCTGGCATTTTCTGATGCTCATGGCTTTAAGCACTATTCCGTGACGGCGAACGTCGGGAAGCGATTAATCAGCCACGGCACCATTATTAATTACCGCGAAAGTAAGTAAACCCCTGAGAGAGTTAATACCATGACAACAATGAAAAATGAAATTGACCAGCGCAAGGACGTGCTGATGACAATTAAAACCGAGATTATTCAGCGTTTAAATATTCAGCGCGATGAATCTCAAATTGATGATGATACAGCCCTGTTTGGCAATGGCTTAAAGCTGGATTCCGTTGATGCAACGGAAATCGTGGTCATGCTGGATAAAGTTTTCGATATTAAAGTTAACGAAAGCGACGATCCTTCTTATATGAGAAGTATCAATAATCTGGCGACATTTATCATCCAGAAGAAAAAAGCTTAATTTATCTTTGCGAATAACAGGATCCCGTTATGAAGTCTCTTTATGATTTCCATTTGAAAAACAATGCGAAAATGGGCATTTACAACAATGCCAACGTTCCTTCTGCCTATCATGATCCGATGGTGGAATACAAAGCCGTACGTGAAAATGCCCTGCTGGTGGACTATTCACACATGTCCATCGTCAGCGTGATGGGTGATGACGCCTGGGCCCTGGTGAATAACCTGGTCTCTGCCGATGTCTCTATTATTCGTGACGAGCAGGGGATCTACTCTCTGGTGCTGAATGAAGACGGTACCGTCCGCGGCGACGTGTACGTGCTCTGCTCATCCGATGGCTATTACATCCTGTCTGAAAACATCCCGTCATCGGAGCTGATCGCGGGTCTGAATGCCCTTCTGGAAAAAGCCGACGAGCTGGATATCCAGGAAACCCCTGAAATTGCCGACATGCGTGAGCAGAGCTGGGGCGCAATCATGGTTGAAGGGCCTTACTCCTGGGAACTGATGTCCGAAATCCACGGTTTCGACGTCATCGGCCTGCCTTACTACGAGTACATGAATACCGATAACGAACTGATGGTATTCCGCTGCGGCAAACACGGCGAGTTCGCCTACATGGTTGTGGGCCAGCAGGAACAGCTGCTGGATCAGTGGCAGCAACTGCTGGAGCACGGTAGCAAATACCAGCTGCAGACCGGCGGGCTGGACTACCAGAAAATTGTGCGTATCGAAAACCCAGGCTGGGATGACGCGCTGTGGGCTGGCTACAACCTTAACCCGGTAGAGCTACAGCTGCAGTGGGCCGTGCAGTACGACAAAGAAGGCTTTGTGGGTAAAGACGCCGTTGAAGAACTGTCTCACGGTGAAGGCGCGCGCAAGGTTATCGGCATGATCGTCGAAGGGGAATGCGCGGGCATTGCTTCAGGCGACAGCGTGCTGGTTGACGGTCAGGCTGTAGGTAACGTTGTGAAAGCGGTCTTCTCTCCGGCGCTGCAGTGCTTCATTGCGCTGGCACTGCTGGAAAATGAATACGCATGGTCTGATATCAGCGGTTTCGCTATTCAAACGAATACGGAAACCGTCGCGGCAAAAACCAAAGGTATGCCATTTATTTATAACCTGAGCATGCTGGTTAATCCGACTGAGCACAGCTTTATCGACGCGTCTAAAGCGAAAAGCGCGCTGTAATTCATTATTCATCTTTAACAGTGAGTGAGATATCCGTGGGCAATATCACGCCACGGATCCTTTCTCACTGTTTAGTGTCTGTACACGGTGGTACATAGTTATGAAGACAAACCGGAAACGCGTTGTTATTACCGGGATTGGGATCCTTTCCTCACTGGCAGAAAACCTTCAGGATTTTAGAGACGCATTATTAAATAAAAAAAATGGCGTCACCGACAGCGTGCGTTTTTCAAAATGGTTTGAAAACGCCCGCGCGGCTGAAGTGTTACATGATATTGATTATTCAGAATTACCGGATGACGTTATTGCGTCACTGGATAATGCTGCACTCTGGGCCTATAAGGTCGGTAAAGACGCGCTGAATCAGGCGGGGCTGGCCGAGAACAAGACGCACCTGAAAGAGACGGGCCTGATTGTGGGCGTCTCCTCCGCGGGCACCGAGGCGTTCTTACCGCTGTTTGAACAACGCATGGAAGATTTCTCCCTGCGTAAAGCGCTGTTCTCCGGCGGTTTCTCTTCCTGCTGTTCCAGCGTCTCTACGCTGCTCGGACTGCAGGGCGGGGTTGAACTGGTTGCGACCGCCTGTACGGCCAGCCCTAACGCGGTCGGCATGGCGTTTGACTATATCCAGAACGGCAAAAGCAAAACGATGCTGGCCGTCGGGACAGAGCCGATCTACCTGCCAACCTTCGCCGGTTTTTATGCCCTGAACGTCATGCATCCGGAAGCCTGTACGCCGTTTTCCGGCAACTCCGGCATGTCGATTGGTGAAGGCGCGGGCGCCGTGGTGCTGGAAGAGTACGAGCACGCCGTCGCGCGCGGCGCCACCATTTACGGTGAAATCCTCTCCTACGCCACCTCCTGCGATGCGTTCCACGAAACTGGACCGGATCCGCGCGCCAGCGGTGCCGTACAGGTGATGCATAAGGCGATGGAAAACGCGGGCGTCACCCCGGAGCAGATTGAGTACGTCAACGCCCACGGTACCGGCACTGAAGCGAACGACCGCATCGAAACGCTGGCGATGAAAAAGGTGTTCGCCAACAACGAGAAGCTGTTGGTCAGCTCCACCAAGTCTTACTTTGGCCATAACATCGGTGCGGCGGGTATCGTCGAACTGATCGCGTGTCTGGTGACGCTGCCGGATAACCGCGTTCTGCCGACGCTGAACTTCAACAACGCGCGTCCAAACTGCGATCTGGACTACGTGCCAAACGACTTCCGCGACCAGAAAATCAACCTCTTCATGAAGAACAATTATGCCTTCGGCGGTAATAACTGCAGCATGATTATCAGCATGGAGCCGTGTTCTGTTCCGGTCAGCACCTACGACGAAAAACGCGTGGCAATCTCCGGTCTGGGGGCCGTCTCCGCGATTGGTCACACCGTGAACGAGATCCTCGATAACGTCTGGAAGCAGAACCATACCGTTGAACTGGGTGGCGTCACCTTCCCGGAAGACACGCTGGAAGAGGCGAAAGAGCTGCTGGATGTGCTCGAATCAACCCGTCAGTTTGAGACGCTGTTTGGTGAAGAGTTCAGCGTGCTGACGGCCACCCGTCCGGAAGCGAACGAACACTTTAAAACCTTCCAGGTCACCGGCCTTGAGCCGCGTAAGCATCTGCGTCGCTTTGACCCGCGTAAAGCCACCCGTGGCGGTACCTTCGCGCTGATTGCGCTGTCCGAAGCGCTGGAACAGGCGAAGCGTAAAATTAAACGTGATGGCGATGCGCTAGGCATGGTGATGGGGATGTCCAGCGGCCCGCAGGAAACCACCTACAAATACCTGCAAAGCCTGAAGCCAGACCCGCGCAAGGTCAGAACCTCTGAGTTCCCGGGCTCGCTGATGAACTCAATCCCTACGTTCTGCGGTATTTCCGAAGGGATCAAGGGCTACACCACCACCCTGGCGACCGGGGAGAATGCGGCATTAGGCGCATTAACCTACGGCTACGAAATCGTGCGTCAGGATCTGCAGCCGCAGGTGCTGGTGGGCGGTGCGGACGAGTATTTCCCGTCGATGTCACTTTATATGGATGCCGTCACCCGCAAGCTCCATATGACCTCTGACGCTCGCGACTATCACATCTACGGTAACGATTCGAAGGGCTACATTCCCGGCGAAGGTGCCTGCATGTTGCTGCTGGAAGATCCGCAGCGCGCCGCAGAGCGTGGTGCTGAGGTGCTGGCAGAAGTGGTCGGTTACGGTAAAGCCTGTAGCAACAGCTATTTCGATGCTTCTCAGCAGGACGAGAAATCCGCCTCCATGGCGCTGGCGATTACCCGTGCGCTGAAGGATGCCGGCGTCACGGCGCAGGAGATCGATCTGGTCTGCGGCACCAGCAACGGTAGCGATGAAAGCTCACGCATTGAAATCGATGCCATCGTTGAAGCCTTCGCTCAGGCCAAACCGGATGTGCCGGTAGTGAACTATAACGCCTGCTTTGGCTTTGTTGCGTCTGCTGCCGGGCTGCTTAACCTGGCCGTCATCATTGACTGTATTAAGAAGCAGGCGGTTCCCGCCATTCCTCATACCGTTGAGTTCTTCGATAAGCGAATCAACTTCGTTCGTGAACCGTTGAAGCTCGCCCTGAAGCACGTGCTGCTGGTGGGCGCGACGGAAGGCGGCAACTACTACGCGTTTGTGATTAAAGGATAATATTGTGGATAATGCCGCTATCATTTCGGGGTTCAGTTCCTGTCTGCCGTTTGCCGAAGACAGTATTCAGCTTATTCAAAATCTGAAGCTGGGCAAACGTGTTGAAAGAAAGCCCTGGTTTAAATCCGACGACGAGGCAATTAAGTGTGGGTTCGATGGCAATAAGCATATTGCCACGCTGGATCATACGGATGATAGCGCATTAGATCTGCTTTATCGTCTGATCGACGATGCACTCGCCCAGGCCGGATTAGATGTTCAATGGCTGGCCGGGTGCAACGCCCGCGTTTATTTAACCGGCATCGGCCCTCGGGTCGATGGCATGGCCTTCAAGAGTTTCTATAACAAAAATGATATTGAAGATATTCATCTGACAAAATCATTAATGACCCTGCACGTCGATAATATGTCGCAGGATCGTATTGCCGGAAATCTTGCGCGTAAATATCACCTGCAGTATTTACCGCCCAATATGAACTGCACCAGTAATTCAGCGATGACGGCGGTGCATTTAGGTTGCCAGGCAATTGAGCATGGCGGCGTTGATATTGTGCTGGTGGTGAACTGCTCAAAAATTAAAACCCAGGATATCTGGTTCCTCGATACCCAGTCGATGCTGGATACGCACCTGGTCCAGCCGTTCGGTGAAAACAGTAAAGGCGTTCTTTTTGCTGAGGGATACAGCGCGATCCTGCTGGAAAATGCGCGCCACCGACGCGCCAGAAAAGCAGGGCATGGGATACGACTGCAAACCACCTACACGCAGATCAGTGCCGGAAGAAGCAATGACAGTTCCTGGCTCAGCACCAATGTATTAAAGGTGATGCAGGCCGCGATGAAAAAAGCGGACCTCAGCACGGAAGATCTGTGCGCGATTATGCCGCACGGCAACGGCTCATCCATCAGTGATAAAGCGGAAGCAAAAGCGATAGAGGTCTTTGCTGAGGGAAATACCCTTCCGGTTCTGGCCTATAAAGGCCAGATTGGCTATACCGCCACCGGCTCAGGTATCGTCGATTTAATTATTGGTCACCATACGTTATCGCAGAAAGAGCTGATTTCACCCGTGGGCAACGACGCCATTATTGATAGCGTTGCGCAGCATGTTGTTATTGACCGCGGCATCATTGGGCACCACAAAAACCATCTGCTTAAGGTAGGGGTTGGCGTGGATGGTTCAATTATCGGTGCCGTGATGTCTGATATTCATCGAGGCCTTTGAACGATTATGGAGAGCCCTATGTATTTATCCTCATTTTCGCTAATTGAGCCGGAAGATAAATTTTATTTCTATCAACCCAGCTGGTTAAACGCCTGGGAAGCACACTTATACAATAAGGCGATGAAATCCACCCATGCTCATGGCTGGGGATTAAAACGTTTTGGTACGCAGCCGGATCTCTATCCCGGTGAAATGATCCGTAACCCGCAATATCAAAAATACCTTGAGGCGATGGAGCAGGCGGCGGATGACGCGCTTATGGCGCTGCCCACTAAAGAGCGGATGCGGTTATTGAAGCAGCGCACGGCATTTATTTATGTCGACGCCTGGGGGGAATCCGGGCCGTTTGAGAATATTTCCAGCGCGCTGCATATCTCAGCGATCGACACGCTGCCCAAAAATCTGGTCAAGAAATTCTCGGTTAACGCTCCCACCTGCAAGCTCCGCGGTGAGAAGCAATCCTTCGTGCAGGCCGTCAGCATGGCGAACGACTACCTGAGCTGGGATGTGTTTGATTTTGTCGTGATCTGCACGGCGTACCGGGCGATCCCGATCCTGGTGTTTTCTGATGAAGACATTGCCCTCAAGTGGGGAGAGAAGCGCAAAGGCAAGGCTGAAGACGTCAATTTAACGGTTGAACGCGCCGGGTGTTTCATCTTCAGCCAGCAGGAAAGCGCTATCCGGGTGAAGGGTGGGCAGTACGTCATGGCCGATGCCATCGAGCACACCCAGGTTCCTGAACAGATTGCATTTTCGGGCCTGCGCAAAGACCTGCTGTCTCGCTCGACGCTGCCCGCGAAGAATACGCTGGATCTGGTTGATCTCTACGGTGCCAGCGGCTGCCTGACTCCAGCGTTAAGTTTCGCCTGGCTCAAACAACATGCTGATTTTTCGGGCCAATTAAGAACCATCGTTCCCGACAAACAGTTTGGTTACAGCTATTTCGACATTGAATATTGCAAGGAATAACGACATCTCCATGAGCGGAATAATTAAAGAACTCCCAACGATATCGCTGAACAATATCTATAAGAGTTATGGCTCGGGCGAAGGCAAAGTCGATGCCCTGAAAAATATCAATCTGGAAATAGAAAAAGGCGAATTTCTGGCGCTCTGCGGGCCTTCCGGCAGCGGCAAAAGTACGTTGTTAAATATCCTGTCGGGAATCGATAAACCCACCGTCGGTTCGGTGATGTTTCTGAAAAAATTACTGAATCATCTGCCGGAAGACCAATTATCGGCGATCCGCGGCAAGCATTTGGGTTTTATTTTTCAGTTTTTCAATCTGATACCGGTACTGAGTGTTTTCGATAACGTGTTTTTCCCGCTGGTGTTAAACGGCCACGTCGGGAAAAAAGAGGCCAAAGAGCGGGCGCTGCACTTCATCGACAGCGTCGGGCTTGCGGGATTCACCGAGCGTAAACCGGGCCAGCTTTCGGGCGGCCAGCAGCAGCGCGTGGCCATCGCCCGGGCGCTGGCGCACGACCCGCAGGTGGTCATTGCCGATGAGCCGACCGGAAACCTCGATCTGGTCACCGGGGAGGCCATTCTGGATCTTCTGCTGAAAATTAACCAGGAGACGCGCACCACTTTTATTATTTCCACGCATTCAAGCCAGCTTAAAGAGCGTGCGCGGCGCGTGGTTGAAATTAAGGACGGAGTTTTAGTTCATGATTCACAATCGTAATTTTTTCCTTCTTTGCTGGTTTTTGCTGTGCCTGGCCTATGTCGGGAACATTAAAGCCGCACCGGCGCCCGTCGCCGAGCATGTCATTAAGAGCGGTTTTCCGCAGGAAGCGGACATGCTTGCAGAGATGACGCAGTCGCTCTTTAAAGAATACAAAGCCAACGACAATCCTCTTTCGCTGGTTTTCTATGCCTACGGAACGTTGCGTCAGGCCGATCGCGCTCTCCAGACCAACGATTTTATTCGCGCATCTGAGTACGGGAAAACGGGCTTTTTCTATCTGGACGAGGCGGTTGATCTGTATGAAGACAACATGCTGGTGCGCTATATGCGTGCCCGGGTCGATGCCTGGCTGCCTGCGTCAATCGGGCGCTGCGTGGTGACGTTAAAAGATACGGAACAGATGCTGAATACGCCTGACGTATTCAATGCGGGTCTGGTGGAACACATCAACGAAATGCGTTATCGCGCGCTGTTGAGTTGCAAACACAAGCGGCAGGCAGACGCGTTACTGGCAGAGATTGAACTGCGTAATGCGAATACGGCATCGTCTCTGGCATCGGGCAGTGCGCCAGAGTGGGATATCAACGAAGTGACAGAAGTATTGTTGCCGCTGGCGAAAGGGAAATAAATGTCCGGGGAAATGGTGTTAGCGAATAGCGTTGTGTTGTTGATCCTGCTTTTTGTCCTCTGGTGTGTCGTATTCCGATCGCGGGACGTGAAGTTTGCTTTTTTAAACCTGTTTCGCCACAAAAGGCGATCGTTTTCGACCATGGCGGCCATCATGCTGGGCGGCGTGTCGATTTTCCTGTACGGCGGGTTTATTGATTACTCTTTCTGGATTTTGAAAGAGCAAACGATTCGAACCAATATTGGTCATGTGCAAATTTATAACAAAAATTATTTTGAGACCTCCAATAAAAACAAAAGCCTGATTGACGATTATCCGGCATTAAAGAAAGCGATTCTCAACGATCCGGCTCTGGCTGAGGATATCTCGACGCTCTCCGGTCAGCTGGAGTTCACCGGCGTTATTTCACAGTATGAGAGTGAAACCTCCAGCTATTTTTCCGCGCTGGGCGTTGAACCACTACCGGCACTGAAGCTGGGCTCGTTTGATAAATTAATCACCGGCAGCGATCTGTCCCGCATCCGCACGGACGAAATCACGCTGGGAAGCGGCCTGGCGAAAACGCTGAATGCGCATTACGACGACTGGCTGGACGTGCTGGTGGTCAATACGCAAGGCGGGCAGGGCGCGCTCTCCATGAAGCTACGCGGCATCTTTGAATCCGGGATCAAAGATTACGATGACGTGGCGATGAAAATTCCGCTGGGTACGGCTCAACGTATTATGGGCACCAACAGCGTGAGTAAAGTGCTGATCCTGCTGAAAGAGGACGATACAGCCGCGTTCACGGCGAAACTGCGTGGCTTTATTGCCGAGCATAACTTACCGCTGATCGTAAAAGACTGGAAAGACGCCTCGATATTTTATCAGCAGGTAGAAGGGCTGTTATCCGGGATCTATTTCTTTATTAAGCTCATTGTCGGTCTGATTGTCATCTTCATGATCGGTAATTCGATGACGATGAATATTATCGAACGCACCCGTGAAATTACGACGCTCAGAGCCATCGGCCTCAAACCGCTGCATGTGACCCGCCTGTTTTTACTGGAAGGGATTTTCATCGGCATTATCGGCGCGATTGGCAGTCTGGCGATAGGTTACGCCATTGCCAGCGTCATTAATCTGTACGGTATCGCGATGCCACCGTCGCCGGGGCAATCGCAGGGCTATACCGCATTTATTAAAACCGACAGCGTCGCGCTTAACTGGATAACCCTGGTATTGCCGATCCTGACCGCCACGGGGGCCTCGGTATTACCCGCATTACGTGCTTCACGGCTCAATATTTCGGACGCATTTAAATTCTCGTAAGGAAGCGATATGAAACGCAGTGTTTTGGCCTCACTCTTTTTGGGTGCCTGTCTGTTGTCGGCAGGGGCGTATTCCGCCTCTGCCGATGACAAAGCGGTGGATATTATTCGTCGTGCGGATGAAGTCCGTTCGCCAAATAAACCCTTTCGCTACACCCTCACCATCCATGAATTTAAAACGGGCGCCACGCAGCCCGACAATAAACAGGTGCTGGATATTTCCATGCGCTTTATGAAGCCAGAAGGTGAGATGAAAGCGGATGCCCGCTCCCTGGCGCGCTTTATTTATCCGCCGCGCGACAAGGGAAAGGTGCTGCTCTCTGACTGGTACGATTTATGGTTCTACACGCCAGAACTCCGCCGTCCTGTTCCCGTCTCTCGCCAGCAGCGACTGATTGGGCAAATTTCCAATGGCGACGTCATTGTCACCAACTTTGAATATGCCTACGACGCCACGCTGAAGGGTGAAGAGCCTTGCGGCGAAACGCAGTGCTATAAGCTGGAGCTGGTGCGTAAATCGGCTGAAGTGACCTGGCCGAAGGTGGACTATTACGTTGAAAAAGAGGGGGATAACCGTCCTTATAAAGCCGCCTATTTCTCTCTGGACAATAAGTTAATTAAAGAAGTGCTGTATCAGGATTTCCAGATGGTATTAGGCAAAATGCGCCCGATGAAAATCGTGGTGAAAGAGGCGCGCCACGGCAATAGCTATTCCGTCATGACCTACAGCGATGTGCGTTATGAATCGTTACCTGAATCGGCGTTCACCCGCGAGTCTCTTCAGCGAGGCGCGAAATGAAGCGTACATTAACAGGCTTAACCCTGATGCTCGCCGCGCTGCCCGTCAGCGTATTCGCGGATTGTCTGTCCGGCAGTGACGTTGCAAAGAATACGTCTGTCACGCTGTATGAGCAGGTGTCTGTCGTTAAAAAACAGATTTCGGAGTGGCGAATCAATGGCCGAAACCCGTACACCCGACACAATATCTACAACGATGCCGGGGTGAATGTCGCAAGCCGTTGTTCGCTGATTGAGGATACGCTGGACCTGGATTTATCCCTCTATGGGCTAACCTGGTATTCCCCGCGTAAGCTCGGTGCGTTTGAAGAAGATGACCGCCGTTCACGTCTGTTAATTGAGCGCCTTAAGCTGGTCTACACCCTGTCGGACAGCCTGCAGCTTGAGGTCGGGAAGCTTCCGTCCAGGCCGGGGCTCTTCTTCCTGCGCTCGCCTTCGGATCTCACGCCGCATTATTACGACGGTGCAAAACCGACGCGGCTTTACGATCCTCAGCTCCGCTCGGCTTATCAGTCTTCCTCCTGGGCTGCAACGCTGACGATGGATAACCGGGACGAGTCGCTTTCGCTGACGATGATCCCGAAGCTGGCGACGGTGGATGAATACTATCTGACCTCCGGGAACTGGTCTGCTAATCAGCGTGGCAACAGCAGTGAATCCTGGCTGCTGAGCTATACCTCCCATATCTTCCGTGACCATACGCCGGGGATGCGCGTCCTGATGGGCGACTCGCTGTCGGTCGCGCTTTCAGACAGTTACAACTACACCCCTCAGCTCACGCTCAATGCCGACGTGGCGTGGCATGCGGAGCAGCGCTGGCGTCATCTGTCTGAAGAGAAAAGCGCGGAGCTGGAGCGGTATCAGTTCCCCACCTCGCTGTATGAAACAAAAGATAAACAGGGCGTTGAGCTGGCCGTGGGCGGGCAATATACCTCTGATACCTTCAACGTTTTCGGCCTGGAATACTATTACCAGAGCGAAGGCTATTCGCGATCAGAATGGCGCAAACAGCGCGATCTGATGACCTTTTTGAACACCGGCACAGGCTATGCACCGCTCGACAGGGCATATGATTCCTATAAATACCTGATGGCCTCCGAGATAAGCAATACGGGGAACAAAGGCATGCTGCAGGGAAAACATTATCTCAACGCCTGGTCCAGCGTGCAGTTCACGCATCAGATTACCGCACAGCCCTATTTCATCCTCAACCTGATGGATAAAAGCTCCATGGCAGGGCTGCACCTCAGCGCACCGCTGACCTTTATTGATGACCAGCTGGAAGCGTATACCGGCGTCTATTCCGCACTGGGTAGCGCAAATTCTGAGTTTGCATTCTTCGGTGATGTCGCCGGTGGTTATGTTGGCTTTAAGTATTATTTATAAGGAAATGACTATGACGCTTGATAATGCATCGCAGCCTGTCGTGCTGCTGTTTTCCGGGCAAGGGAACCCGGTAATCGGGATGGGCAGCGATCTGTGGGATCTGAATTCGACGACGAAACAGATCTGGGATTGCGCCAGCGATATTTCTGGCCTCGATCTTCGCCGACTCTGCCTGAAGGGGCCGATGAACAGATTGATCCAGACCACGGTACAGCAGCTGGCCGTAACGGCGATCAACGTATCGCTCTATAGCCTTTGCCGTGAGCGTTTCCCCAACCTTCGGGTGACGGGGGCCTGCGGCCACAGCGTCGGGGAATACAGTGCGCTCTATGCGGCGGGGGCAGTCTCTCTGGAGACCTTATTCCGCACCCTGCATTTCCGTGCCAGCACCATGGATGCGGTGAGCAAAAAGCAGAAAGGGGCAATGATCGCGCTGAAAGGGGCGGATTTTGCCACCCTGAGCGACATCATCACCCGTTCCGGGATTGCGCTGGATATCAGCTGTGACAACACGCCGCGCCAGCAGGTTATCGGCGGGACACCGGCGGCACTGAGCGACTTCGCCCAGGTACTGGCGGATGAGGGCTATGAGCCGATCAAACTCGGTGTCAGCGGTGCCTGGCACACGCGTTTAATGGAAGAGGGCGTCCAGCTGATGCGGGATTTCCTTGCCGGACAACCTTTCACCTCACCCGCGTATGATGTGCTGATGAACGTGACGGGCAGAATGGAAATCGTGCCGGAAAACATCAAAGAAAATCTGTCGTTGCACCTGACCCACACGGTGAAATGGAACGATTCTGTCGCCAGATTTATCAACCATTCAGAGCGTCCGCTGTTCCTGGAGATGAGTAACAAACCTTATCTCGGTCAAATGCTGAATGATTTTGCCGGTTTTAATGCCGAACGCGTTCTGCACTGCAGAAAAGCATTAGAGATGTAATGGTCGAGATATGATTCCAGATTATTTAACGTTCATTCGCTTTCAGGATAAAAGGAACCTTCTTTTTATCTCTATCGTGACCTTGATCCTGATGGGTTTTTACTGGAAAAACGCCGGGTTTTCCTTTACCCGGCAGGATGCCTGGCTGGCGAGCGGTATTTTTGCGCTGATTCTGTATAGCTTCATTGCCGATCTCAAGGCGTTCTGGGCCTATAAGTGCGTGGTCAAAAATGTCGATTTATCTGTGTTTCTGCAGAAAGAGAATAAGCCGGTGAATGCGATGATTGTCGAACCTGTGATGGTGCTCGCGATCGCCACGCTGGTTTTCGCAGGCATTATTGCACTGATGCTCACCCTGGCTCAGCCTGGGATCGTGCTGCTGACGCTGGCCATCGTCGCGCCGTTCATCGTCTGGGGAATGTTCGCAGCGATGCGTTCGATCTACATCCGACAGGTCATCGCCTCGGCGCGGGACAAAGGGAAATATAAACGTCTGTCCCATTATGTCGCCATTGCTGTCGTCATGTCCGTCGTCATGAACCTGCTGACGATTAGCCCCTTACGGAACAGTGAACAGTTCGATCGCTATGGCCGTTACTTCACCCTCGAGTCCATCATTACCATGCTGGTGCTCTGCGCGGTGGTGATGGCCATTAATCTGCTGTTTTTACGGTTCACGAAGCGGTATATCTTCCTGGGGCATCTTTTCCTTAACGAGATCGACCTGTTTTTCTCCCCGACGATCCCCTGGCGCAGCCTGTCCGGAAAACCTTTGTGGCTGAGGCTGGTGATGCTGGTGGGTGTGGAGTTTGTCTGGTCGGCCGTGGTGGGATTGCTGCTCACGCTGCTGGGGTGGAAGGTGTGGTTTGAGGTGTACTTCCTGCTGAGCTACCTGCCTTGTCTGGCCTATTACACCCTCCACGCCTGGTGGAAATGGCATAACGATTTCATGATGTCGAGCGACATGTATTTGCGCTGGGCGGAGATCGATAAAGAAAACGCCCTTTGGTAAGACACGAAGGGCAATAAAAAAGCCAGACCCTCAGCAATGAGGGTCTGGCTTTTTTTATCAGGTCGATACGGCTCAGGCTATCCGCATCCAGGTGAGCATCATCGCGGCGCTGGCAATGACGTTCACGTTGGAAATGTACCCGTCATAACGATTATTAATGGCGGAAAGCTGGTTGTTAAAGTGGTCGTTTTCAGCGGTCAGCACATCAAGCAACGTGCGTTTTCCCAGGTGATACCACTGCTGGTAGAACATCTGGCGCACGCGGTCAGTTTCGCCTGAGAGACGCTCGTAATCATCTGCACGCAGGAATGATGAGTCGCGTACCTGCACCTGATAGTTAATCTGATACTCCAGATCGCGGTAGCTCACTTCATATTGCTGCTGCGCCACGTTGGCTTTTGCGCGGGCCGTCATCTGAGCGGCGCGCTGAGAGCCGCCGCTAAACGCCTCCCACTCCACGTTCAGGCCGGTATACCAGCCCGCTTCATTACCGTTACCGTCCTTGGCGGTGCTCTTGGAGACCACCCAGTTTACCTGCGGCAGCGCAGCCGATTTAATGCTTTCTGCTTCCGATTCCGCCGCGCGGACTTTGGACTGCAGGTTAAGCATCATCGGGTTCTTGTCCAGCGAGCCGATGGCGACGGATGCCGGGATAATCGTATCCTGCCAGCTCAAATTCTCTGGGAGCACAGGCTCTGCACCAAGCAGGCGCACAAGCTTGATTTTACTGGCGCTCAGCTGATGCTCGATGTTGTCGAGACTCGCCTGAGCGGACATCAGTTTCGCTTTCGCCTGCACCAGTTCGCTTTCTCTGCCGCGGTCCGCCTGGGTGATTTGCGACAGCATGTTGACCAGCTCTTTCATGCGGCCAACATAGTTCTTCGCCACCTGTTTACTTTGCTGGTACCGACTCATGTTCATCAGCTCGGACACGGTGTTATAGGCCAGCTGCTCGCGAGAATACTCTTTGGAATAGCGGGCCGCTTTTGCCGTTTCCAGCGAGTTATCGACCTGATGGCTGATTCGTCCCCAGTCGATCACGGGGGTGTTGACGGATACCGTCCCGCTGGAGTCGCTGATATGCGTATTGTTGGACGACTGGCGGTCTCCCCCCACGGTTGTCAGCGGCGACGTTACGCCCAGCCGCACCTGCGGCATACGCTGGCCTTTGACCTGATCCACCATGTAGTCCGAGGCCAGAACCTCAGAGGAGGCCGCACGCAGCTCAGGGCTGTACGCCAGCGCTCTTGCTACCATGCTGCGCAGAAATTCCCGCGAATCATTGGTGCTGGCACCGTTGAAATAGCCGTGCGACATGCCGCTGGTGGCGCGGGGGCTTGCCGATGCGCCCTGTTGGCGAACGTTCGCGTAGGCCGGTTCGGGCTTATAGTATTCTTTAACGGGCGGGAAGAAATCGTAATTCGTTTTCAGTGCCGCTTTGTTACTCGTACTGTTCTCGAGCGTCGGCTCAGGTGCCACAGTTTGCTGCGTCGCGGCGTAGCTTGCCGGTCGTGATGCGGGGTACGTTTGCGTAGGTACGGTTTTATGCGTACTAGCGTACTGCGACTGCGTGCGCATCGAGGGCAGCGAAGTCCGTTGAACCGTCCCCGGCGTGCTCGCGCGTACCGCAGGCTGCGCTGGCGTCTGCGCGGCGCGGGTTAACTGTGACTGTGTGCGCATCGGCGGCAGCGAGGACAGGTCTTTTTTAACATGCGCCACGTCAGCCGCGTGGAGCGGAATGACAAAAGAAGAGCAGGGCAAACAGAGTGCAACCGCAGTGGCTACCCTGGCCCAACGACGCTCTTTACGTGCCTTAACCATAAAATTATCTCTCTCTGAATGCTTCGCGCGCTTTCAGTATCGGTTTGAGGATGTAAGACAAAACGGTCTTCTCCCCGGTTCTGATTTCAACGTTCGCCACCATGCCTGGTATGATTGGGAACTCCTTGTCTTTAACCTGCAGTGCCGCCCGATTGGTGCGGACGAAGACCCGGTAATAGGTCGAATCGCCACGTCCCTGACGCGCTTTTTCCTCATCAATCAGGGTGTCGGAACTCAGGTGCTCGACGACGCCGGTTAACCCGCCGTAAATGGCGTAGTCGTAGGCGGTAATTTTTACCGTGGCGGGCAGCCCCGGATGGATAAAGGCCACATCGGACGGTTTGATTTTGGCTTCGACCAGCAGGTTATCTTCGAGCGGGATGATGGTCATGATTTCCGCCCCTTGCTGGATAACGCCGCCGCGCGTGGTCACGCGAATGTTGTTGACGGTGCCGCGTACCGGCGCAACCACCGTGGTTCGGTTCATCACATCCTGACGCCCGCGCAGGATCTCTTCCGCCTGCGCCAGTTCAGATTCCAGCCGGTTAAGCTCGCTGTTGGCGTCGGAGCGGAAGCGGTTGGTCCGCTCTGCGATCTGCAGGCTGAACTCGTTGGCCTGACGCTTCAGGCGCAGGATCTCCACATCTGACATCAGCCCTTTACGGGCCAGCGGCTCTGACAGGCTGACCTCGTTTTGCGCCAGGGACAGGCTGCGCTGTAAGGCCTGAACGCTCTCGTTCAGGGTTTTGAGGCGCGCGTTATAGGCCTGGGTTTCATCACGCACGATAGACTCAATTCCGGCGATATCGGGCGGGAAGGACAACGGCGTGTCGTAAGCTTCCGCGCGGAGACGGGCAATGCTGCCCTTAAGCCCCTGCACTTTAGAGAGGGATTCACCGTAGCTGGCCCCGGCGCGGGTCGGGTCAATTTTCAGCAGAATTTGCCCTTTCTCGACGATATCCCCCTCCTGAACGTTCAGCTCCTCAAGAATGCCCCCTTCCAGGCTCTGAATGAGCTGCTCGCGGCTGGCCGGGATCACTTTGCCATCGCCACGGGTGATCTCCTCAACCCGGGCGAAATGCGCCCACACCAGCGACACCACCACCACCAGGGCGATGGTGTAGAGCATGATCATGCTGAACGGGGTTTTCTGTGCGATCAGCGCGCCCTGCAGGTCATTCATGAATTTCAAATCGTCTGCTTTGACCTTTCCTGTGGCCTGCGGTTTTTGCACTGCCAGCTGCGTTTTCCCGCCGTTGCTGTCTACTTTTCTCAATGCCGTGGAGGATGCATCCGTCCCGGAGTCGGCCTCTCCCTTTGAGGCGTTATGATTCACTTCGTCCTCGTTCATCATCCATTTACACCTTGTTTCTGTTGCTTCTCTTCAACCGAATGCATCGCTTGTTTTTTCTTCATCACATTCTCATTCAGGCTGGCCATCACCTGATCTTTTGGCCCGTCTTTCACGACATGCCCGTCTTCCAGCACAATCAGACGCTCAACCAGGCTCAGTACCGACATGCGATGGGTCACAATGATCAGCGTTTGCCCTTGCGTCGCCTCTTTGAGCCGACGCAGGAACAGCGTTTCGGTCATGGCATCCATTGAGCTGGTGGGTTCATCCATCAGCAGGACCTTTGGGCGCAGCAGCAGGCAGCGGGCCAGGGCGACAAGCTGTTTTTGTCCACCGGAAAGGCAGTTGCCCATTTCGCCAATTGGCATGTCAAAACCCAGCGGGTGCCTGGCGGCCACGTGATCCAGCCCGGTCAGACGCACGACGCGCAGGAACTCCTCCGTGCTTACGCCGGGGTTGCCAATGATGATGTTGTAGCGCAGCGTGCCGAAAAAGAGACGGCAATCCTGGCCGACATAGCCCACCGCGGCTCGCCAGTCCGCCGGATCGATCTGGGTGGCATCTACGCCGTCAATGAACATCTGGCCGCTGCTTTGTTGATACAGGCGGGCCATCACACGCAACAGCGTCGATTTTCCGCTGCCGATTTTGCCCAGCACGGCGATTTGCTCACCGGCTTCAACATTGATGTTGATGTTGTCGAGGATGCGCGGCGCAACCATCATGCCCGGCACCGGATAGGTAAAGCCCACCTTGTGGAGGCGCATGCTGCCGGTGAAATTCGGCGTCGGCAGATAATTGAGCAAGGCATCGCGGTCGGTCGGTGTTTCCATCAGCTGGTTCAGCGATTTCAGCGCGGTTTTGGCATGCTGATAGCGCAGCGCTAACCCGACAACCGACGCCAGAGGTGCAAGCGAGCGGCTGGAAAGGATCACCACCCCAATCATCGCCCCCATCGACAGCTCGCCAGCGTGAATGAGATACACGCCAAGAACGACGATGCAGACCGTCGTGATTTGCTGCACGAAAGAGACAAAGTTGGTCGTCAGCATCGAGAGATAACGCGTTTTCATCGACGACGCGGCTGCCAGAGCGCTGAAATCATCCCAGCGTTTTTGCATCACCCCTTCGCCCTGTGCCGCTTTCAGCGCTTCCAGCCCTTCAATGCTCTCAATCAGCAGACCCTGCTTCAGTGAGATTTCGCGGACGTTCTCTTCCATGTAGCGGCCCAGCGGCCACTGGATGATGATGCTGACAATCAAAATCAGCGGCATCGCGACTAACGGCACGATCGCCAGCGGGCCGCCAATCAGGTAGATGACGAACATGAAGAGGGCGCAAAACGGCAGGTCGGACAACGTTGCCAGCGTTGCTGAGGTAATAAAATCGCGCACGGCCTCAAAATCACGCAGCTGGTTGGCAAAGGTGCCCGAGGACTGTGGCTTGTATTCCATTCGCATCGACATCACCTGACGGAACAGTTTTGCCCCGAGTATCAGGTCCGCTTTTTTCCCGGCGATGTCGATCAGGTAGGCTCGAATTTGTCGGCTACAAAATTCAAATACAATGGCAATTACCACGCCAATCGCCAGCGACCACAGCGTTACGTAGGCCTGCGTGGGAATGACGCGGTCATAGACGTTCATGGTAAAGAAGGTGCCTGCCAGCGTGAGAATGTTCGCCAGCAGTGCGGCCAGCGCCGCGCTGTAGAAGTAATGGCGGTAGCGCCATAGCGTCGAATAGAGCCAATGCCCTTCCGCCTGAGCCTGCGGCAACAGCTGGTCGTCTGCACGCTCGTCCAGCGTCGGCTTGCGCGTCGTGACGAGGGCATAACCGCCGTAGACGTCGTTTAACTCCGCCTCCGTCACGACAACGGTTCCTTCGTTTTCCGGTACCACAATCTTATAAGTATGTTCTCCGCGCTTTCCGTTACGCGCGGTAAGAATGCAATAGGTCCCGTCTTTACGTGCTATCAGTAAAGGAAATAGCCACGAGGAGAGGGTGCTCAGATCGCGCTTTACCCAACCGGCCGATATTCCCATCTGGTCAAGCATGCGCAATGCCATTTCTGGCTCAAGCTTGTCGCTTTTTGGCAGGCCAGCATAGAGGACTTCTTTGCTGGCAAACTTAGCATGATGTGTACAAAGCCATTCAACACCCCACAGAAGGGAATCTTTTCGGGGATCTTCAATATTATTGAAGTCGTGCTCTGAATTAATTTCAACGGTGGAAAGATGCGTGCTCATTATCGAATCCAGACCTGTAGTGACGTTCCTCACTTAGAATTAAAAAAGTAAAGAATGTGCGATTTAAAAAACGACCAGAAACATCCATGAATACGATGAGTGGTAGCGGATTGTTTATGCTGAAAATACAAGCGCTGGCAATATCTTAGTGTATGAGTTAAGCATCAGGCACACAATAAGGATAAGTAACCACTCGCTTAGGAATAATTTACATCCCGGCAGGTAAATGTCTGTTTCCTGCGTATTACTATTCAACTGGCAAGTCTTGAAATGGGAACGCCAAGTTTATTCTCTATACGTATTTTCATGGCATAGATATTTTTTACGTTAGTCGCATTTTTCATGGCAATTTTTTTCGGCAGTTGTCCCTTATACAATTCAGCAAAAAGTGCATATTCATTTGCACTTAACTTTGCCTTTTTCTCCGAGGGGCGTGTGATCTTGCCCATAAAAGATTGATTAATCTTGGTTTTGATATCTTCTGTCACATCATCATGAAAAATGACCGCGCTAATGACCGTTTCGCTCGTATCGTTGTAAAACCAGTAGTGCGCGACAGCGGCCATTTTTTTATCCGTGATTAAAATCAATCTGGAGTTTTTAAACTGACTTAACCAGTTGTTTGTTAAGAAGTAATTTATGTTTTTATAGTTAAAGTCAATAACCACAATAGGCTGTGAAATTACTTTTGAATTAATATTGCTAAAATACTGCAGCAGTCCCTCAATCAGGAATGAGTTATTCTCTGGCCAAATGTAAAATTCTACACCGGTACACTCTACATTCTTTTTTGTTTGTACAGATGTATAGACGCATTTATTCACGCATCCATAGCAGCGCATTGCGTTGTCGTGGTGTTCAATATTATTAATAATCACTCTATCCATTAAGTTAAACGCAGTGCGTCCATATTATAAATATTAAATTTGATATAATATATCAACATTCATCTTAAAATTGCATTACGGATGAAAACGGGTGGCAGTAAGATTACTCGCGGTCGTACCAGGAATTTTCGACAGCGAGTATTTTACTGCATGATGTCATGCCAGCCGTTTTTTTCAGTATACTTCAGCTTGCGAGTCGCGTAATTGACACACCCAGCTTGCGTTCGATTCTGTTTTTCATCGCATAGGTGTTCTTGACACTGGTTCCGTTTCGGTATGCGATTTTCTTGGGTGTCCATCCGTTGAAAAGAAACGCAAACAGACTGTATTCATTCTGGCTCAGTTTTGGCCTGCTGCCTGCGGGCTTAATCGTTTTCGCGAGGAAGGTTTTCTGCAGTTTTGTTGCCACCTCCTCGGCCGTGTCGTCATAAAAGATCACCGAGCTAATCGTCGTGTCGGACGTGTCGTTGTAAAACCAGTAATGGGCAATGGCGGTCATCTTCTTATCGGTGACAAGAATCAGTCTCATGTTCTTGAACTGATCCAGCCAGTTGTCTGACAGGAAGTAATTGATGTTTTTATGGCTAAAATCAATAATCACCACAGGCTGAGTAATGTATTTATCATTTACGTCAGTGAAATAATGACGAATGCCTTCAACAAGAAAACTATTATTGTCAGGCCAGATGTAATACTCAAGACCCGTGCACTCTTTAATTTCATGCAGTGCGGAATTGTCAAAATGACATTTTTTATCACAACCATAACAATGCATAGATGGCGTATGACAGACGGGCAGTCTATCAGTGGAAGATAAATAGATTGGGTTGTTAGTCGCACTGTACATATTTTACCTCACACGCACTGAATCGATACATTAATAATGAGAAGATGTTTAGCGAAATTGCTTTCGTTCTTTAGGAATAATCATACAGACCACCAGGTAAAATTCTTAATTAAATAATATGAATTGTCACACTGGCATTCTTATTAAGAATTAAATGATTAAAAAACAGTTACTTGTAGGGGTTCTTAAATGAAAATGTGACATGTGAAATGTTTATTTAGCGTTGTGGTTGTTGTCGTTTTGTTGATTTTTGATGATGCGCTCTTTACGTCGTGGAATGTATATTGAGATATCGGCAATATCGACCGTTACGTCCCTGGACTTTATTAACTAAAGTAATCAGAGTTAATCGTTTAAATATCTGAAATGGTCTGTTGGCAAAAATAAAAAAATAGAATAATGACAAGCGTATTTTAATGGTCGGGATCGGCGAAAGAAGATGGTGAAGATATCAATAATGAGAACGCTCGCCCCCAGGGTTGAGGGATCCCCACAAAATAATGCCGGCAAAGACGACTCCTCTCCCTTGTGGGAGAGGGCTGGGGTGAGGGGGAACATACGGCTGTGGGGGTTATTCTGTTCACTTTAAGTTCCTCGCTACTAAAAATTACTGGGGATCCCTCAACCCCCAGGGGGCACAGTTGCGCATATGACATAATCATTGGTTAACATATCAAAAACAATTTAGGTGCATAATATTAACAATTGATCGTTTTTGGTGCATGTATCGCACTATTATTGTGCATTTCCTGGCATGTACGTGTGTTGGCGTGTGTCTGTGCCCGACCGAGTCGATTAAAATAATATATTAAAAATCATCGCCTTAATTTTACCCCTGTCATTTATATTTGAACCAATGGCGAATTGGTTCGTTTATTGCTTAATCATTAGCACGATAAGTAGCACGTCATATCAATAACTTATCGTTAATAAAAATAAAGTCATGATGAAAGCGAGCGAACCAATATGGAAAAACCGTCACGGTTTCTGGCCAATTCCAGCACCGCGCTTGAGCAACTGCGCGGGCTAATCAACCAGCACGAGTCAACACCAGGCATTCCGCTGCCCACGGAACGTGAGCTGTCGGATACTCTCGGCGTAGGGCGACGTGAAGTCCGTCGTGCGCTGGACGTGCTGGAAGAAGAGGGGCGTATCTGGCGAAAGCAGGGGAAAGGGACCTTTATTGGCCCGGCAGCCCCTGTTGAACCGCTGGCCCTTCAGGGATTGGTTCAGCAGACTAACCTGCTGGAAGTGATGGAAGCTCGTCTACAGCTTGAACCCGGCTTAGCCCGGCTTGCGGCACTGCGTGCCACCAGGGAAAACCTCGCGCTCATGCAGCGCATGCTGGAACGCATTGATAAGGTCAGCCCGGATGACCGCGATCTCAACGAACTGTGGGATAGCGCCTTTCATCGCGCCATTGCCGAAGCCGCAGGCAACCGCCTGATGCTCGGGCTTTTTGATGCGATTGATGCCGTCCGCCGGGAACCCGGCTGGCAGCATCTGCGTGAACTTGCCCGTACGCCTGAACGTGTCGACAGCTACAACGACCACCATCACAAGATCATGTCCGCGATTATCCATCGTCAGCCTAATGAAGCAGCCGCCGCGATGCGCGAGCACCTGCTCAGCCTGCAGGCCGCGCTGATTCAGGCGATCCACCTTGAGGACGATTTCACGCTATGACGACCATACCCTTTAAGGACGCCACGCCCGTATTGCGGCTAAATAATCTCAACGTCAGGTTTTCCGGCTCGCCGGTGAGCGTGCTTGACGGCATTTCCCTGACGGTCAAAGCGGGCGAAACGCTGGCGCTGGTGGGGGAGTCCGGCTGCGGAAAAAGTATCACCTCATTAGCGCTGATGGGGTTACTGCCCGCCAGCGCGCAGATTGTCAGCGGTGAGATGCAGTTTCGCCGTCATGACCTGCGCAAGCTCTCGCCGCGGGAATATGCCGATCTGCGCGGCAGCGAGCTGGCGATGATTTTCCAGGAGCCCATGACCTCGCTCAATCCGGCGTTTACGCTGGGCGATCAGCTCAGCGAAGCGGTCATACGCCACCAGAACGTTTCGCGCGCCGAGGCGATGAAGGTCGCGCTGCAGATCCTCGAGAAGGTGCAGATCCCGGCGGCAGAGATGCGCCTCAGAGCCTATCCGCATCAGCTCTCCGGCGGCATGCGCCAGCGGGTGATGATTGCGATGGCGCTGATCAACCACCCTAAACTGCTGATTGCTGATGAGCCCACCACCGCGCTCGACGTCACCATTCAGGCGCAAATCCTCGCCTTGCTCAACACCCTGAAAGCGGAAACCGGCACGGCGGTGTTGATGATCACCCACGATTTGGGCGTGGTGGCGGAAGTCGCCCAGCAGGTCGCGGTGATGTATGCCGGGCAGGTGGTGGAGCAGGGCAGCGTCGAGGCGATATTCGCCGACCCGCAGCACCCGTACACCATCGGCCTGATGGGCTCGATTCCTTCTCTCGGGGCGCGTAAAGGGCAACTCTCGACGATTCCCGGCGCGGTACCGCTGCCGGAATCCATGCCTGAAGGCTGCCGTTTCGCAACGCGCTGCCCGTTTGCTCAGACGCGCTGCCACGCTGAAAAACCGCAGCTTACTACGCTCGGCGCGGGCCATCAGGTTGCCTGCTTCCGCGTGCCGCTCGAACAGCACATTGCCCTGGGAGAAATCGCATGACCATCCCCATTCTTGAAGCCCGCGACCTGAGTAAACGCTTCCCCGGTCCGAAAAAGCTCTTTACCCCGGCACGCTTTGTCACGGCGGTCGATCGCGTCTCACTTTCGGTGATGCCGGGCGAAACCCTGGCGATTGTCGGCGAGTCCGGCTCCGGGAAATCTACCCTCGGACGTCTGCTGCTGCGCCTGCTGGCTGCCAGCGAAGGGCGCGTGTTTTATCAGGGGGAGGAGATCTCCGACGCCTCCGGTGCCCGTCTTAACCAGCTCCGGCGCGAGCTGCAGATTATCTTTCAGGATCCCTTCGCCTCGCTGAACCCGCGCATGACGGTGGAGCAGATTGTCGGTGAGCCGCTGTGGCTGCATCAGAACATGAAAAAAGCGGACCGCCAGTACCGCGTCGCCGAACTGCTTAAAACCGTTGGTCTGCCTGCCGCCTGGGCCGGGCGTTACCCGCACGAGTTTTCCGGCGGGCAGCGCCAGCGTATCGGCATTGCGCGCGCGCTGGCCTCGGGACCGAAGCTGCTGCTGGGCGATGAGCCGGTATCCGCGCTGGACGTCTCCGTTCAGGCGCAGGTGGTCAACCTGCTGGAAAGCCTAAAGCACCAGCTGGGGCTGACGATGGTGATTGTCGCCCACGGTCTGGCGGTGATCCGCCATATGAGCGATCGCGTGGCGGTCATGTACCTTGGGCAAATCGTTGAGCTTGCCACCGTCGATGAGATTTTTGACGCACCGCTGCACCCCTATACCCAGGCGCTGATTGCGTCTGCACCGCAGATGCAGCCGGGCGTTGAGCGCGATGCGCCGCTGCTGCAGGGGGATCTGCCCAACCCGGCCAGTCCGCCGTCCGGCTGCCGTTTCCACACCCGCTGCCCGTACGTTACCGATGAATGCCGCCAGGTCGAGCCGATTAATCAGGTGCTCGACGGGGGGCGTCAGGTTGCCTGCCACCGCTGGCAGGAGATCAACCGCGATCGCAGCGTTATCCAGATTGCTCCGCCATCCGCCGCTTTCCTGCGCCGCCGCGCGCTGTTTGAACACGCGGCCACTCACTCGTCCCTTCCTTTAAGGAACTCATGATAATGACAATGCGTAATTCTCTTTTGACCGTACTGGGAAGTGTTATGTTGCTTGGCGCGGCGCTGCCCGCCCATTCTGAAAGCGTGCTGCGAATCGGTCTGGGCGCTGACCCGGACATGCTCGACCCGCATCTGGCGCGCACCTACTATGGCCGCTTCGTCTTTGCCTCTCTCTGCGACAGGCTGGTGGACGTGGATGAAAACCTGAAGGTTGTCCCCGGTCTGGCTAAAGACTGGGCGTGGAGCGAGGACGGTAAAACCCTGACGCTCAATCTGCGCGACGGCGTGACCTTCCACGACGGTGAGAAATTCGATGCCGCCGCCGCAAAATACAACCTCGACCGCGCCCTGACCCTGAAAGGCTCCCTGCGTAAAAGCGAGATCTCCTCCGTTGAATCGGTCGAGGTCACCGGCCCGATGCAGATTGCACTGCACCTGAAAACGCCGGATGCCGCGCTGCTGATGCAGCTCACCGACCGCGCCGGGGCAATGATGGCACCTGAAGCGGCGAAAAAGCCTGACTTTGCCGCCCACCCGGTCTGCTCCGGCCCGTATAAATTCGACAGCCGTGTGTCCCAGGACCGCATCGTTCTGACCCGCTTCGACAACTACTGGAACAAAGGCGCTTACCACTTCGACAAAATTATCTATCTGCCGATCCCGGATGCCTCCGTGCGCCTCGCGAACCTCCGCGCGGGCGATCTTGATCTGACCGAAGGCATCGCCGCCAGCGACGTTAAAACCGTCGAAGCCGACAGCAAGCTGGCGCTGGCGAAGGTGACCGGTCTGGGCTATCAGGGCATCACCTTCAATATCAACAACGGCAAGGTACCGGCGAACGACCCGTTCAAGGACGCTCGCGTGCGCGAGGCGTTTTCTCAGGCCATCGACCGCGATGCGTTAAACCAGGTGGTCTTTGAGGGGCTCTACACCCCGGCCAACCAGGCGTTTTCACCGGTCAGCCCGTATCACGTTAACCTGCCGGTCCCGCCGCGTGACGTCGACAAAGCCAAAGCGCTGCTGAAAGCGGCAGGCATCACCGCGCCGCTGACCGTCAACCTGCTGGTGCCGAACAACCCAACCTCGCAGCAGGTGGGTCAGGTATTGCAGGCGATGGTCGCCGAGGCCGGTTTCACCCTGAACCTGCAAATGACTGAATTTGCCACGCTGCTGGATCGCCAGCAGAGCGGTGACTATCAGCTGAGCTTCTCCGGCTGGTCGGGACGCCCGGATCCGGACGGCAGCATCTACGGCTTTATCAACAGCAAAGGCACGCTGAACGACGGCCGCTACAGCAACGCGCAGGTTGATGAATGGCTGACCCAGGCGCGCCAGAGCACCGACCAGACCGCACGCCAGCCGCTGTACGACAAGGTGGTTAAGCAGCTCCAGACCGATATGCCGATTGCCTACCTCTACTTCGAGCCGCGCATTTTTGGCCTGAACAAAAGCGTGCAGGGCTTTAAGCCGTACCCGGACGGCATCGTGCGTCTGGCCGGTTTGACGCTGGCGAAATAAACGTCCTGAGGAGAACCCATGCTGGAACTGATTTGCAAACGTCTGCTGCTGGCCGTCCCGACGCTATTGCTGGTGAGCATGATGGTGTTCGGGCTGCAAAAGCTGCTGCCCGGCGACCCGCTGATCGCCATGGCTGGGGAGGAGCGCGATCCGGCCGTCATCGCCCAGCTGCGCGCGGAGCTGAACCTCGATGCGCCGATCCCCGTGCAGTATTTCCACTGGCTGACGCGGGCGCTGCAGGGCGATCTGGGCGTCTCCTTACGCACGCACGAACCGGTGACGCAGCTGATCGCCAGCAAGCTGCCGGTTACGCTGGAGCTGTCGCTGCTGGCGATGATTATCGCGCTGGTGTTTGGCATCAGCATGGGGATCCTCGCGGCGGTGAACAAAAACAGCTGGGTCGATCACGGGGCGAACTTCGTGGCGATCTCGGGGATCTCGATCCCGCACTTCTGGCTGGGGATCCTGCTGATTCTGGTCTTTTCGGTGAACCTGCAGTGGCTGCCTGCCTCCGGCTACGTGCCGTTCAGTGAAGATCCGCTCCAGAACCTGCGCACGCTGCTGCTGCCCGCGTCCGTGCTCGGAACGGGGCTCGCGGCAACGCTGATGCGCCACACCCGTGCCTCGATGATTGCGGTACTGAAGGCGGACTACATCCGCACCGCGCGGGCGAAAGGGCTGCTGCCGAAGGCGGTGATCCTGAAGCACGCGTTCCGCAACGCGCTGGTGCCGGTGATCACCCTCACCACGCTGCTGTTCGGCGAGCTGCTGGGCGGCGCGGTGCTGACCGAGCAGGTCTTCACCATTCCGGGCTTCGGCAAGATGATCGTCGACTCGGTATTTAACCGTGACTACGCGGTGGTGCAGGGCGTGGTGCTGATCGTGGCGATTGGCTTCCTGATGCTCAACCTGCTGGCCGACGTGCTCTACGTCCTTATCAACCCGAAAATGCGAGGTTAACCATGGCGGAACTGACAACGCAAACCGTTGCCCCCGCGCTGCCGCGCGCGCAGAACCGGGTGCTGAAGAAATTCCTCGGCAATAAAAGCGCGGTGATTGGCGCGGTGGTAGTGGGGTTCTTTGTGCTGGTGGCGCTGCTGGCACCGTGGATTGCCCCGTTCGACCCGGTTAAAGCCAACTTTCTGGCGGTGCGCAAAGCGCCGTCGGCGATGTACTGGTTCGGCACCGACGAGCTGGGGCGCGACATTTTATCCCGCATTATCTGGGGGGCGCGCACCTCGCTGATGGCGGGCTGTATGTCCGTGGTGATTGCGGTGGTTATCGGCGTGCCGCTGGGGCTGGTGGCGGGCTACTTCCAGAAGATGTGGGACGGGGTGATCTCGCGCTTTATCGAGGCGCTGCTGGCCTGTCCGTTCCTGATCATGGCGATCGCGCTGGGGGCATTTTTGGGCCCGAGCCTGACCAACGCGATGATCGCCATCGGTCTTTCGGCGATGCCGATCTTCGCCCGCCTGACGCGCGGACAGGTGATCGCCATTCGCAACGAAGAGTACATCGACGGCGCGCGGGCGATTGGCCTGCCGGATCGCTGGATCATCATTAAATACGTCCTGCCAAACGTGATGTCACCGATCCTGGTGCAGGCCACGCTGGCGATTGCCTCGGCGATTATCGCCGAAGCCAGCCTGTCGTTTTTAGGGCTGGGACAGCAGCCGCCCAATCCGTCCTGGGGCTCCATGCTCAACACCGCGAAAGGGTTTCTTGAGCAGGCGCCGTGGATGTCCGTGTTCCCCGGCATGGCGATTTTCCTTGCCGTGCAGGGCTTTAATTTACTCGGCGACGGGCTGCGCGATGCGCTCGATCCGCGCCACGACTAAGGAGTCATGATGACCAAAGCGCTTGATTTTACGTCCGGTTACGCTTCACGACGCCCGCCGATGCTGGGCCATAACGCGGTTGCGACATCGCAGCCGCTGGCGGCACAGGCAGGTATGGAGATGCTGCAGCTGGGCGGGAATGCCGTCGATGCGGCCATTGCCACCGCGATGGCGCTGACGGTGGTTGAGCCGACCGGCAACGGGATCGGCAGCGACGCCTTTGCCATCGTCTGGGATGGTGAAAAGCTGCACGGCCTGAACGCGTCCGGTCGTTCGCCTGCGAGCTGGCATGCGGATCTGTTTGCCGGTAAAACCGCGGTGCCGGAAATCGGCTGGGACGCGGTGACCGTGCCGGGTGCGGTATCCGGCTGGGTCGCGCTGGCGGAACGCTTCGGCACGCTGCCGCTGACCACGCTGGCGCAGCCCGCCATTGACTATGCGCGCAACGGCTTCCCGGTCTCCCCGCTGATTGGCCATCTCTGGCAGCGCGGCTATAACAAGCTGAAAGATCAGCCGGGCTTCAGCGCCTGCTTCGCGCCGGAGGGCCGCGCCCCGCGCGTGGGGGAAATCTTCCGTAACCCGGCGCAGGCGAACTCGCTGGAGCTGATTGCGAAAACCAACGGCGACGCCTTTTACCGCGGCGAGCTGGCGCAGAAAATCGCCGCCTTTGCTAAAGAACACGGCGCGCATCTGACCGAAGAGGACCTGGCAAACCATCGCGTGGACTGGGTTGAGCTGCTGTCGCGCGACTTCGCGGGCGGTTCGGTGCAGGAGCTGCCGCCAAACGGCCAGGGGATCGCCACGCTGATTGCGCTTGGCATTCTTGAGCAGTGCGGCATTGAGAAGCATCATCCGGATTCCGTGCAGTCTCTGCATCTCTCCATCGAAGCGATGAAGCTGGCGCTGGCGGATCTCGACCGCTACGTGGCGGATGAAGAACACATGGCGTTCGCGGCGAAAGAGCTGCTGAGTGACCATTATCTGAAGTCGCGCGCGGCGCTTATCGACCACGATAAAGCCTCTGATTTTGTCTACGGCTCCCCGACGCAGAGCGGCACGGTCTACATCAGCACCGCCGACGCCAGCGGGATGATGGTCTCGTTTATTCAGTCCAACTATATGGGCTTTGGATCAGGTATTGTGGTGCCGGACACCGGGATCAGCCTGCAAAACCGGGGCTGCGGGTTTGTGCTGGATCCACATCACCCGAACGCGCTGGCGGGCAGCAAGCGCCCGTTCCACACCATCATTCCGGGCTTTGCGATGGACGGCAACGGCCAGCCGCTGATGTCCTTTGGCGTGATGGGCGGCCCGATGCAGGCGCAGGGGCACATGCAGATGGCGCTGCGCATTATGCTGCACGGACAAAACCCGCAGGCGGCGATTGACGCCCCGCGCTGGCGCGTGGTGCAGGGCAGGGAGGTGATCGTTGAATCAACGTTCGATCGCAATACGATTGCCGCGCTGCGCGAACGCGGGCATCAGATCGTGGTGGAAGATCCGCTGCAGGATTACAACTTTGGCGGGGCGCAGGTGATCTATCGCCTGCCGGAAGGGCACTACGTGGCCGCGACGGAAAGCCGTAAAGACGGGCAGGCGTTGGTGAGTTAATTAACGCCCGGTGGCGCTGCGCTGACCGGGCCTACACTGTGCTTTTTGTAGGCCGGGTAAGGCGTAGCCGCCACCCGGCTTTTTTCACCCAATACTAAACGGATCCGCATCCTGCCACGCCGGAAACTTCTCGCGATACTCCTTCAGCGCCGTCAACGACAGCTCCGCATCTATCCGCGTCGCCTGGTGCGGCTCGGCGGTAGCGATAATCTCGCCCTGCGGATTCACCACCCGGCTGTCGCCGCGGTAGTGATGCCCGTTGCCGTCGGTTCCCACGCGGTTACAGCCCACCACGTACGCCTGGTTCTCAATCGCGCGCGCCGCCAGCAGCGTCTGCCAGTGCAGAGAACGCGGCGCAGGCCAGTTGGCGACATACAGCGCCAGGTCGTAATCGTTACGGTTGCGCGACCACACCGGGAAGCGCAGGTCGTAGCAGACCAGCGGCAAAATACGCCAGCCGCGCCACTCGAACACCACGCGTTCGTTACCCGCTTCATAGTGATGGTGCTCATCCGCCATGCGGAACAGGTGGCGCTTATCGTAGAAGTGCACCTTTCCTTCCGGCTCAACCAGCAGGAAGCGGTTCACCGGTCCGCGTTCGGTTTGTAGCGCGGCGCTACCGGCAATGAGCGCGTTGGTCTCCTGCGCTTTGGTCTGCATCCAGGCGACCACCTCGTCCTGAGGCATCGACTGTTTCGCCGCTTCCATGGCAAAACCCGTAGTGAACATCTCCGGCAGGACAATCACATCACGCCCGGTAATCTCTTCCAGTTGACGATCAAAGTGGCGCAGGTTGGCGGGGCCATCCATCCACACTAAAGGTTGCTGCAAAATCGAAATCTTCAAACCAGGCACGATACAGACTCCTCAAAAGACCGCTTTTTGACACTGTAGCACGTCATTACGAGAAAATGTGGCAATAAAAAACCCCGCGCGAGGCGGGGTTTGTACAAGCGAAACGCGTTACGCTGCTTCAGGTTTGCGGTGCTTCTCCGGGAGCTTTACCGGCTGCGTCGCCAGCTCGTCCGGTTCGAAATCATCCACGTTAATACTGCGCAGACGGCTCTCTTCGGCTTTCACCAGCAGAGCGGCTTCATCTTTATTGATAATGCCACCGGCAAGCGCCTGTTTTGCCAGTTCGTCCAGACGGGTAAACGGCAGGTTTTTGCCCAGCTGTTTACAGATCTTCTGGTGAATCGGATCGGCGGCCATCACGTCCAGCAGCGCCTCTTCCAGCAGACCCACCGGGTTATGTGGCGTCGGCTCAAGATACTGACCACGACCGATACGGGAGCGGGTTGCGCTCGGTACCTGCAGGATCTTCGCTACCTTGTGGTCCAGCTTGTCGGACGGTGCCAGATGGTGACGACCGGTTGGGAAGATCACCGCGCGCAGGGCACCCGCCACGAAGCGGTTCGGGAAGTTCGCCAGCAGGTCGTCAATCGCCTGTTCGGCCTGATACATCGCATCCTGCACGCCCCAGTGCACCAGCGGCAGATCCGCTTCCTGACGGCCTTCGTCGTCGTAGCGCTTCAGGACCGCCGAGGCCAGGAAGATCTGGCTCAGCACATCACCCAGACGGGCGGAGATACGTTCGCGACGCTTCAGGCTTCCGCCCAGCACCGCCATGGAGACGTCAGACAGCAGAGCCAGGTTGGCGCTCAGTCGGTTCAGATGCTGGTAGTAACGTTTGGTCGCATCGCCGGTTGGCGTCGCGCTGGTGAGGCCGCGCGTCAGGCCCAGCCAGAAGCTGCGCACCTTGTTGCTGCCCACGTGACCGATATGTTTGAACAGCAGCTTATCGAAGGCATCCACATCGTTATTCTGCGCAGCGGCCATCTCTTCCAGCACGTACGGATGGCAGCGAATTGCGCCCTGACCGAAGATCATCATGCTGCGGGTCAGGATGTTTGCCCCTTCCACGGTGATGGCAATCGGTGCGCCCTGATAGCCGCGCGCCAGGAAGTTGCCTTCGCCGAGCATAATGCCTTTACCGCCTGCAATATCCATCGCGTCAATGATCGACTGCTGCGCGCGGTGGGTACAGTGGTACTTCACAATCGCGGACAGCACGGCCGGTTTTTCGCCCAGCATAATGCCGTAGGTAATCAGAGAAGCAGCGGCATCCATCACGTAGGCGTTGCCTGCGATACGCGCCAGCGGCTCTTCGATACCTTCCATCTTGCCGATGGAGATTTTGAACTGACGGCGGATGTGCGCGTACGCACCAATCCCCATCGCGACCGACTTCAGACCGCCGGTTGAGTTCGACGGCAGGGTAATGCCGCGACCCACAGACAGACATTCCACCAGCATACGCCAGCCCTGACCGGCCATTTTCGGACCGCCGATGATGTAGTCAATCGGCACGAAGATATCCTGGCCGCGGGTTGGACCGTTCTGGAACGGCACGTTCAGCGGGAAGTGACGACGACCAATTTCAACGCCTGGGGTAGAGGTTGGGATCAGCGCACAGGTAATGCCCAGATCTTCATCGCCGCCCAGCAGTTTTTCCGGGTCAGAGAGCTTAAAGGCCAGACCCAGTACGGTGGCGATAGGCGCCAGGGTGATATAACGCTTGTTCCAGGTCAGGCGCATGCCCAGCACCTGCTCGCCCTGCCACTCGCCCATGCAGACCACGCCGGTATCCGGGATCGCGCCTGCATCGGAGCCCGCTTCCGGGCTGGTCAGCGCGAAGCAAGGGATTTCCTGACCGCGTGCCAGACGCGGCAGGTAGTGATCTTTCTGCTCTTCAGTACCGTAATGCTGCAGCAGTTCGCCCGGGCCTAAGGAGTTAGGCACGCCAACGGTAATCGCCAGGATCCCGGAAACGCCCGCCAGCTTTTGCAGGACGCGAGCCTGAGCGTAAGCGGAGAACTCCAGACCGCCGTACTCTTTCTTGATGATCATTGCGAAGAAGCGGTGTTCTTTCAGATATGCCCACAGCTCTGGCGGCAGATCGGCCATTTCATGGGTGATGGCAAAGTCGTTTGCCATGCGGCACGCTTCTTCCACCGGGCCGTCAATAAAGGCCTGCTCTTCAGCGGTCAGACGCGGCTGCGGATAGTTGTGCAGCTTTTTCCAGTCAGGATTGCCCTGGAACAGATCGCCTTCCCACCAGGTGGTGCCCGCATCAATCGCTTCTTTCTCGGTGCGTGACATTGGCGGCATCACTTTGCGGAAGCCTTTGAACACCGGCGCGGAGATCATCGACTTACGCATCGGTGCCAGGTTAAACGGCAGAAGAATGATGGCAAGAGGGACTAAAAGCCAGATATTCCAGAGGCCTGCGACGCCAAGCGCAGCCGTCCAGGCCAGAAGAATCAGGCTGCTCAGGAATAAACTTACGCGGTGATAGAACAGCACACCGAGCAGTACAACGGTTGCGAGAATGCTCAAAATCATCATAAAGAAAAGCTCCCTTGCTTGTAGGAGGTCTGACCACTTGTGATGATATGGTTGTAGTTGATGTAAATTCCTTTAGCAATGTGTTTACAAAATAATTACAACCTGGTTCACATTGTTCGCGTTTTCGTCGGCACGAAAAAACAAAACGCCGGACGATTCGCATGGCTTTAGCTTCTCGCTTTTGAAGCTATCCGGTACACTCCACTGTGTTATTTCATCAATACTGAAGGATTATCCTCATGTACCAGGATCTTATTCGTAACGAACTGAACGAAGCGGCGGAAACGCTGGCGAACTTTCTGAAAGATGATGCCAATATTCACGCTATTCAGCGCGCAGCGGTCCTGCTGGCCGACAGTTTCAAAGCCGGTGGCAAAGTGCTCTCCTGTGGCAACGGTGGCTCCCACTGTGACGCCATGCACTTCGCCGAAGAGCTGACCGGACGCTATCGCGAAAACCGTCCGGGCTACCCGGCGATTGCGATCTCCGACGTGAGCCACATCTCCTGCGTAGGCAACGACTTCGGTTACGACCACATCTTCTCCCGCTACGTTGAAGCGGTAGGCCGTGAAGGCGACGTGCTGCTGGGGATTTCGACCTCTGGCAACTCCGGCAACGTGATCAAAGCGATCGCCGCCGCGCGTGAAAAAGGGATGAAAGTCATCACCCTGACGGGTAAAGATGGCGGTAAGATGGACGGTACAGCGGACGTTGAAATCCGCGTTCCGCACTTCGGTTATGCTGACCGTATTCAGGAAATTCACATCAAAGTGATCCATATCCTGATTCAACTGATCGAAAAAGAGATGGTTAAGTAAGACTTCGCTGGGGGCACCGGTGCCCCCGCTGTTGTGGAGGTGTTGTATGTGCGAACTGCTCGGGATGAGCGCCAATGTGCCAACCGATATCTGCTTTAGTTTCACCGGGCTGGTTCAGCGCGGTGGAGGAACCGGGCCGCATAAAGACGGCTGGGGCATCACCTTCTACGAAGGCAAAGGGTGTCGCACGTTCAAAGATCCACAGCCCAGCTTTAACTCACCGATTGCCAAACTGGTGCAGGACTACCCCATCAAGTCCCGCTCGGTGATCGCCCACATCCGTCAGGCAAACCGCGGCGAAGTGGCGCTGGAAAATACCCATCCGTTTACCCGTGAACTGTGGGGCCGTAACTGGACCTACGCGCACAACGGGCAGCTTACGGGCTATAAGTCGCTGGAGACGGGCAACTTCCGCCCGGTCGGCGAAACGGACAGCGAAAAAGCCTTCTGCTGGCTGCTGCACAAGCTGACGGAGCGCTATCCGCGCACGCCCGGCAACATGGCCGCCGTGTTCAAATATATCGCGACGCTGGCATCTGAACTGCGTGAAAAAGGCGTGTTCAACATGCTGCTCTCTGACGGCCGCTACGTGATGGCGTTCTGCTCAACGAATTTGTTCTGGATCACCCGCCGCGCGCCGTTTGGCGTTGCGACGCTGCTCGATCAGGATGTGGAGATAGACTTTCAGAAGGAGACCACACCGAACGATGTGGTCTCCGTCATTGCTACGCAGCCGCTAACGGGCAACGAAACCTGGCAAAAGATTATGCCAGGCGAGTGGGTACTATTTTGTCTCGGGGACCGTGTAATTTGACGCCAGCTGCGGGTGGACGACTTCGTGGCTCAGCGGCTTGCTGACCACGTAACGGCCATCGACGATAGAGACCACCGGTGGCTTGCGGGTCTGCTCAAAGTAGTCGTAACCTGGCTTCAGCTGTTTCCAGAAATCCGCGTAGTAGGAGTACTTGTGACGCGCCATGTTGGCGTCCGTCATGCGGAACGGATAGATGCTGACCTGTACGTTAGGCTGCCCAAAGACCAGCGCGCCCGTGACGAACTGGAAAATCTCATCAATGCCGGAGTCGGTCATCGCATAACAGCCGACAGACACGCAGGCACCGTGGATCATCAGGTATTTACCTTCATAACCGTGTGCACGGTCATAGGCATTCGGGAAGCCGATGTTAATGGCCTTATAGAAGCGGCTGTCAGGTTTTAGCTGATTACGCTGAACGTTGTAAAACCCTTCCGGACTTTTGAAATCGCCCTGACGCTGTTTTGGCCCCAGACCGCCGGAGTAGTTACAAATTTTGTAACTATCAAGCAGCTGATATGTCTCGCCCATTTTCACAAACAGATCGAGAGTGCGTTCTTCCTTGAAGATTTGAATATAAACCGGGGATCCCATCAGCTGTTGTTTATATTCTTTGCTAACCGGTGTCGTTGAGCTATTACTGCTGAGCAGTCCGGCAAACGACATGCACGGCATCAGAAGCATCGCAATGAACAATGCGATTTTACGCATACTACTAGTTCCTTGATAAAACCATGACCAAATTGCCAGGACGGCAAAAGAGACCCGAAATCAGATTAATCTGGACAGGAGCGCTCACATTAGCACCGATAAAGATTTTCGCAAGAGCCAACCTTTGTGTTTACAAATTAGTTTTACTTTATAACCCATTCAAATCGCCCTGACTCCAGGAACTTTGCGTAATAGCTCGCATTTTGGCGCGTCAGGAGGCGGATCCTCTGCCCCCTTTGGGACGAAAATGGTACACTTCACCCCCTCTGGATTGTTGTTCATGGATACCTGCTAACTACATGTTTAGAATAAGAAAAGGACTTGATCTGCCTATTTCCGGTGTGCCCGATCAGCACGTCGCGCAAGGGGCCAGCATTCGTCATGTCGCTATTTTGGGCGACGATTATGTGGGGATGCGCCCGGCGATGCTGGTGCAAGAGGGCGATCGCGTCATAAAAGGCCAGGCGCTCTTCGAGGATAAAAAAAATCCGGGCGTCTTGTTTACGGCCCCGGCCAGCGGCACCGTTGTGGCGATTCATCGAGGTGAACGCCGCGTGCTGCAATCCGTTGTGATCCGTCTTGAAGGCGATGAGCAGCGCGAGTTTGCGCGTTTTGATGTGGCCGACCTCGCGACACTCAGCCGCGAAGCCGTGCAGGCGCAGCTGCTGGCGTCGGGGTTGTGGACGTCACTTCGCACGCGCCCCTTTAGCAAGTCACCGGTTCCGGGAACCGTACCGGCGGCTATTTTCGTTACCGCCATCGACACCAATCCGCTCAGTGCGGATCCGCAGCCTATTATCCTGGCGCAGCGCAAGGCGTTTGATGCCGGGTTGACCCTTTTAACGCGTCTGACCCCCGGGAAGGTTCATGTCTGCCAGGCGAGCGGCGGCAAGCTTGGCGGCCATCCGCAGGGGCAGGTAACGTTTAATGAATTTGCTGGCCCGCATCCGGCGGGGCTGGTTGGCACACACATCCACTTCCTTGAACCGGTGAGTCTGGCAAAACAGGTCTGGCATCTGAATTATCAGGACGTGATTGCCATAGGTATGCTCTTTACCACGGGTGAGCTGTGTGCAGAACGCACGATCTCCATTGGTGGACCGCAGGCGACAAACCCACGTCTGGTGAAGACGCTACAAGGTGCAGATATCAATGAACTGCTGACCGATGAAACAAAAGCGGGTGAAAACCGCCTGATTTCCGGTTCGGTACTCAGTGGCCGTCATGCCGTTGGCGCGCAGGCTTATCTGGGGCGCTTCCATCTGCAGGTGAGCATCGTTCAGGAAGGGCGTGAGAAAGAGCTGTTCGGCTGGGTTCTGCCTGGTGCAGAAAAATACTCCGTAACCCGCACCACGCTGGGTCACTTCCTGCGCCATAAGCTTTTCAACTTCTCCACCAGCACCCACGGCGGTGAGCGTGCGATGGTACCCATTGGTAACTACGAGCGCGTGATGCCGCTGGATATTCTGCCTACCGTGCTGCTGCGCGATCTCCTTGCTGGCGATACCGACGGTGCGCAGGCGCTGGGCTGCCTGGAGCTGGACGAAGAAGATCTGGCGCTCTGTACCTATGTGTGTCCAGGCAAATACGAATACGGACCCGTATTGCGCGAGGTGTTAACCCGCATTGAGCAGGAAGGATAACGATGGGCTTAAAACACCTCTTTGAAAAAATTGAGCCGCACTTTACCGAAGGGAAGCTCAAAAAGTACTACCCGCTGTATGAAGCGACAACGACCATTTTCTACACGCCGGGGCTGGTGACGAAAGGGGCGGCGCACGTGCGCGACGCCATCGATCTCAAGCGAATGATGATCCTGGTGTGGTTTGCGGTCTTCCCGGCCATGTTCTGGGGCATGTACAACGTCGGCTTGCAGACCATTCCGGCACTGCACCACATGTATGATGCACAGCAGCTGGCGCAGGTGATCCAGTCCGACTGGCATTACCGCCTGGCGCAGTCGCTGGGGGTAAGCTTTGCGGCCGACGCGGGCTGGCTGAGTATGATGACGCTGGGCGCGGTCTTCTTCCTGCCAATCTATATCACAGTCTTTATCGTGGGCGGCTTCTGGGAAGTGCTGTTTGCCATTATTCGCAAACATGAGATCAACGAAGGCTTCTTTGTTACTTCCATTCTGTTTGCCCTGATTGTTCCACCAACGCTGCCGCTCTGGCAGGCGGCGATGGGGATCAGCTTTGGCGTGGTGATTGCCAAAGAGATCTTCGGCGGGACCGGACGCAACTTCCTCAACCCGGCGCTGGCGGGGCGTGCGTTCCTGTTCTTTGCTTACCCGGCGCAGATCTCCGGTGACCTGGTGTGGACGGCAGCCGACGGTTTCTCCGGCGCGACGCCGCTTTCCCAGTGGGCGGCAGGCGGTGGCGAAACGCTGGTTAACAATGCGACCGGCCAGCCGGTCACCTGGTTCGATGCCTTTATAGGCAACATTCCGGGTTCCATCGGGGAAGTCTCTACGCTGATGATTTTGCTTGGTGGCGCAATCATTCTCTTTGGTCGTGTGGCCTCCTGGCGCATCGTCGCTGGCGTCATGCTTGGCATGGTGCTTACCGCAACGCTGTTCAATCTCATTGGTTCAAGCACTAACCCGATGTTCTCCATGCCGTGGTACTGGCACCTTGTGCTGGGAGGCTTTGCGTTTGGCATGATGTTCATGGCGACCGATCCCGTCTCGGCGTCGTTTACCGATAAGGGTAAATGGAGCTACGGCGTGCTGATCGGCGTGATGTGTGTCCTGATTCGCGTGGTCAACCCGGCCTATCCGGAAGGGATGATGTTGGCCATTCTGTTTGCCAACCTGTTTGCACCGCTCTTCGACTATCTGGTCGTGCGTGCCAACATTAAGCGGAGGAAGGCGCGTGGCTGAGGTTAAAAATAACGACAGCATCAGCAAAACGCTGCTGGTGGTGCTGGTACTGTGTCTGGTCTGTTCCATTGTAGTTGCGGGGTCTGCCGTGGGGTTAAAACCGCTGCAGCAGGAGCAACGCGCGCTGGATAAACAGCGTAACATTCTCGCCGTGGCCGGGCTGATGCAGGAAGGCATGACGAAGGACGACGTCGCAGACGTGTTTGCCGAACGTATTACCGCGCGGCTGGTGGATCTAAAAACCGGTGAGCTGATGGATAAAGACCCGGCGAAGTATAACCAGGCGCTGGCGCTGAAAGATCCGCAGATGAGCACCGTGCTTGACGCATCGCAGGATCCGGCGGGTATAAAGCGCCGCAGCAACATCGCGGAGATCTACCTGGTGCGTGACGAGCAAAAACGCGTACAGGAAGTGGTTTTGCCGATTTACGGCAACGGGCTGTGGTCAATGATGTATGCCTTTGTGGCACTGGATACCGATGGCCGCACGGTCAAAGGCATAACCTATTACGATCAGGGCGAAACGCCGGGGTTGGGTGGCGAAGTGGAAAACCCTAACTGGCGCGCGCAGTTTGTTGGCAAGAAAGTGCTCGACGATAGCGGTCAGCCCGCGCTGAAGGTGATGAAAGGGGCGGCACGTCCGGGTGACGACTACGCCGTTGACGGCCTTTCAGGGGCGACGCTCACCTCAAACGGGGTGCAGCACAGTTTTGATTTCTGGATGGGCGAACTTGGCTTTGGTCCTTTCCTGAAAAACGTACGTGAAGGAGCGCTGAATAATGGCTGATACGGGTGAACTGAAAGAAGTCAAAAAGGTGCTCATTGGCCCGCTGCTCGCCAATAACCCGATCACGCTGCAGGTGCTGGGTGTCTGCTCAGCCCTGGCGGTGACGACCAAGCTGGAAACGGCGGTGGTGATGACGCTGGCGGTCACGCTGGTTACGGCGTTCTCCAGCATGTTTATCTCGATGATCCGCCACCACATCCCCAACAGCGTGAGGATCATCGTGCAGATGGCGATCATCGCCTCGCTGGTGATCGTGGTCGATCAGCTGCTGCGCGCTTTTGCCTACGAAACATCAAAACAGCTTTCGGTGTTTGTCGGGCTGATTATCACCAACTGTATCGTGATGGGCCGCGCAGAAGCTTACGCCATGAAGATGCCGCCGCTCGCGAGCTTTATGGACGGTATCGGCAACGGCCTCGGCTACGGCGTGATCCTGCTGACGGTAGGGTTCCTGCGCGAGTTGATTGGCAGCGGCAAGCTGTTTGGCATCACGGTGCTGGACACGGTGCAGAACGGCGGCTGGTATCTGCCGAACGGCCTGTTCCTGCTCGCGCCAAGCGCATTTTTCATTATCGGTTTGCTGATCTGGCTGATTCGTACGTTGAAGCCTGAGCAGCAGGAAAAGGAGTAACCGACAATGGCTCATTACCTGAGTTTATTTGTGCGCGCGGTGTTTGTTGAAAACATGGCGCTCGCGTTTTTCCTCGGCATGTGTACATTTCTTGCCGTGTCTAAAAAGGTCTCCACGGCATTTGGCCTGGGCGTGGCGGTCACCGTTGTGTTGGGGCTTTCGGTTCCGATTAACAACCTGGTGTTCAACTTCGTGCTGCGGGACGGCGCGCTGGTGGAAGGGGTCGATCTCAGCTTCCTCAACTTCATCACCTTTATCGGCGTGATCGCGGCGTTGGTGCAAATCCTTGAGATGATCCTCGATAAGTATTTCCCGTCGCTGTACAACGCGCTGGGGATCTTCCTGCCGCTGATCGCGGTGAACTGCGCCATCTTCGGCGGCGTCTCGTTTATGGTTCAGCGCGATTACAACTTCAGCGAATCCGTGGTCTATGGCTTCGGTTCCGGCATCGGCTGGATGCTGGCGATTGTGACCATGGCGGGGATCCGCGAAAAAATGAAATATGCCAACGTGCCTGCGGGTCTGCGCGGCTTAGGGATCACCTTTATCACCACCGGCCTGATGGCGTTGGGCTTTATGTCCTTCTCCGGTGTGCAGCTATAAGGGCTAACAGATGGAAATTATTCTTGGCGTGGTGATGTTCACGCTGATTGTTCTGGTGCTGTCAGGGCTGATTCTGGCGGCGCGTGCGAAGCTGGTGAACGCCGGTGATGTCATTATTGATATCAACGATGACCCGCAAAATCAGATCCGTACCCCGGCAGGGGACAAACTGCTCAATACGCTCTCGGGCAATGGGATCTTTGTCTCGTCAGCCTGCGGCGGCGGTGGCTCATGCGGGCAGTGCCGTGTGACGGTGAAAGAGGGCGGCGGTGATATCCTGCCCACTGAACTGTCCCATATCACGAAGCGTGAAGCGAAAGAAGGCTGCCGTCTCGCCTGCCAGGTCGCGGTGCGCCAGAACATGAAGATTGAGCTGCCGGAAGAGATCTTCGGCGTCAAAAAATGGGAGTGCGAAGTTATCTCTAACGATAACAAAGCCACGTTCATTAAAGAGCTTAAGCTGCGTGTTCCTGAAGGGGAGAGCGTTCCGTTCCGCGCGGGCGGGTATATCCAGATTGATTGTCCGGCGCACACCGTGGCGTATGCCGACTTCGACGTGCCCGAGGAGTATCGGGCCGACTGGGACAAATTCAATCTCTTCCGCTTTGTTTCCGAAGTAAAAGAGCCGACGTTGCGTGCTTACTCCATGGCTAACTATCCGGAAGAGAAGGGCATTATCATGCTCAACGTGCGTATCGCCACGCCGCCGCCGAATGTGCCGAATGCACCGCCGGGCGTTATGTCGTCGTATATCTGGTCCCTTAAGCCAGGCGACAAAGTGACGATCTCCGGTCCGTTCGGTGAGTTCTTTGCCAAAGATACCGACGCGGAAATGGTCTTTATCGGCGGCGGTGCCGGTATGGCCCCGATGCGCTCGCACATCTTTGACCAGCTCAAACGTCTAAGCAGCAAGCGTAAAATTAGCTTCTGGTACGGGGCACGCTCCCTGCGCGAGATGTTCTACGACGACGAGTTTGAACAGCTGTCGCGTGAGAACCCTAACTTTACCTTCCACGTGGCGCTTTCCGATCCGCAGCCGGAAGATAACTGGACGGGCTATACGGGCTTCATCCACAACGTGCTGTACGAAAACTACCTCAAACAGCACCCGGCACCGGAAGACTGTGAGTTCTATATGTGTGGTCCGCCGATGATGAACGCCGCCGTGATTAAGATGCTTAAAGATCTTGGCGTTGAAGATGAGAACATCATGCTTGATGATTTTGGAGGCTGATGATGCTGACGTTTCTGGCGACCTTTGGCGTCTTTGTGCTGGTGGTGCTCGGCATGTCGTTAGGCTGGATCATCAAGCGTAAAAGCATTCAGGGCAGCTGTGGCGGTATTTCATCTCTTGGGATGGAAAAGGTGTGCGACTGCCCGGAACCGTGCGATGCGCGGAAAAAAAGAATGGCCCGCGAGCAGCAGCGCATCATTTAAGTGTATGCAGGCCGGGTAAGGCAAAGCCGCCACCCGGCGTTTTCACATCTGCTTCTCAATCCTCATTTATTTACTGTATACTTATCCAGTAATGAGTGAGGGCTTACTATGCGCAAAATAATCCATGTCGATATGGACTGCTTTTTTGCCGCAGTGGAGATGCGTGACAACCCGGCGCTGCGGGATATTCCCATCGCCATTGGCGGCAGCCGCGTGCAGCGCGGTGTGATCAGCACCGCCAACTATCCCGCGCGCAAGTTTGGCGTGCGCAGCGCCATGCCGACTGCGATGGCCTTAAAGCTTTGCCCTCATCTCACGCTCCTGCCCGGTCGGTTTGATGCTTATAAAGAGGCCTCAATTCATATTCGTGAAATCTTCTCCCGCTACACCTCACTGATAGAACCGCTGTCGCTGGACGAAGCCTATCTGGATGTGACCGACAGCGTGCATTGCCACGGCTCGGCCACGCTGATGGCCCAGGAGATCCGCCAGACGATATTCAACGAACTGAATCTGACCGCATCGGCGGGCGTCGCGCCGGTTAAATTCCTCGCTAAAATTGCTTCAGATTTAAATAAACCCAACGGTCAATACGTCATCACCCCTGAAGAGGTGCCTGCGTTTTTGAAAACCCTACCGCTTGGCAAAATACCCGGCGTGGGGAAAGTCTCTGCCGCAAAGCTGGAAAGCATGGGGTTGCGCACCTGCGAAGACGTGCAGCGAAGCGATCTCGCCATGCTGCTTAAGCGCTTTGGAAAGTTTGGTCGCGTGCTGTGGGAGCGCAGCCAGGGCATTGACGATCGCGATGTGAACAGCGAACGGCTACGGAAATCCGTCGGCGTTGAGCGCACCCTCATTGAAGATATTCATGACTGGTCCGAGTGCGAGGCCATTATCACGGAACAGCTTTACCCTGAGCTGGAGCGACGCTTAACCAAGGTAAAGCCGGACCTGCTGATCGCCCGTCAGGGCATCAAGCTAAAATTTAACGATTTCCAGCAGACCACGCAGGAACACGTCTGGCCGCGTCTGAATAAAGACGATCTGATTGCGACCGCAAAAAAGGCATGGGAAGAGCGCCGGGGCGGGCGAGGGGTGAGGCTGGTGGGATTGCACGTCACGCTGCTGGACCCGCAGCTGGAACGACAGCTGGTATTGGGATTGTAAAAAAGCCCGGTGCGCTACGCTTACCGGGCCTACGTTTTTCACCCTCTCCCTGTGGGAGAGGGCTGGGGTGAAGGTATTACTTAGCAGGAATCGCTTTCAGCAGCTCAGTCAGCAGCGTCCAGTAATGGCCGACGCTTTCGATATGAACCTGCTCATCCGGTGAGTGCGGACCGGTGATGGTTGGCCCGATAGACACCATGTCCATGTCAGGATACGGCTTCTTGAACAGACCGCATTCCAGACCGGCGTGGATAACCTGAATGTTCGGGGTGCTGTTGAACAGACGCTGGTATGTTTCACGCACCAGTGCCATGACCGGGGAGCTTGCGTCCGGCTGCCAGCCCGGGTAGCTGCCTTTCGCGGAGGTTTTTGCGCCCGCCAGCGTGCCCAGAGACTCCAGCATGCTCACCACGTACTCTTTACCGCTGTCGATCAGGGAACGGATCAGGCAGATGATCTCTGCGCTGTCGTCGCCCATGGTCACCACGCCCACGTTCAGTGAGGTTTCTACCACGCCTTTCGCAACGTCAGAGTTGCGGATCACGCCGTTTGGCGTCGCGTTCAGCAGCTGAACGAAGGTGTCGCGAGACTGTGCGGTCAGCGCGGCTTTATCCGTGGTCACGGATTCCAGCACTACGGTCAGGTTCTTCTCTTTCTCAGAAAGTTCGTTTTTCAGGATATCAAGATAAACGCTGGAGAGTTTTTTCAGCTCGTCTGCTTTTGCCGCGGGTACTACTACGGTGGCGAAGGCCTCACGTGGGATCGCGTTACGCAGCGTACCGCCGTTGAAATCGACCAGACGCAGATCCAGCTCAGCCGCGTGACCCGCCAGGAAGCGTGCCAGCAGTTTATTGGCATTGCCGAGACCCAGGTGAATATCGCCGCCGGAGTGGCCGCCTTTCAGCCCTTTCAGCGTCAGCTTGAAGGTCTGGTAGCCCGCGGGAATCGCTTCACGAGACAGCGGCAGGGTAGAAATGAAATCAATCCCGCCCGCGCAGCCCATGTAGATCTCGCCTTCTTCTTCGGAGTCGGTGTTGATCAGGATGTCCGCCTGCAGCCAGTTGGCCTGCAGACCGAACGCGCCGTCCATGCCTGCTTCTTCGGTCATGGTCAGCAGCACTTCCAGCGGACCGTGCTCAACGCTGTCGTCAGCCAGCACCGCCAGCGCAGAGGCCATACCGATGCCGTTATCCGCGCCCAGGGTGGTGCCGCGTGCTTTCACCCACTCGCCGTCGATGTACGGTTGAATCGGGTCTTTAGTGAAGTCGTGAACGGTGTCGTTGTTTTTCTGCGGAACCATGTCCAGGTGCGCCTGCAGCACAACCGGTTTACGGTTTTCCATGCCTGCGGTGGCAGGCTTGCGGATCAGAATGTTGCCAACCTGGTCGCGCTCGGCGTGCAGACCTTTTTCCTTCGCCCAGCCCATAATGTGTTCGGCAAGCTGTTCTTCATGGTAGGAAGGGTGTGGAATGGAACAGATTTTGGCAAAAATATCCCACAGCGGTTGTGGAGATAATTGAGACAGTTCAGACACGATAAGTCTCCTTGTCGATGCGCTGCAAACGGGGTTGCAGGTCACAGGGTTAGCAGGTTAATAGTTACCACAAGACAGGCTTGCGAGATGCATCTGAGAATACCACTTTCTCCGACGGCGGGTAGCATAAAGCATGTAAAAACTCAGGCTCGGGGCGCTAAACACTGGTTTTTAGTGCGTCAGATCTCTATAATCTCGCGCAACCTATTTCCCCCTCGAACACTTTTTAAGCCGTATATAAACAGGCTGGGACACTTCACATGAGCGAAAAATACGTCGTCACCTGGGACATGTTGCAGATTCACGCACGCAAACTGGCTGCGCGTCTGATGCCTTCCGAGCAGTGGAAAGGCATTATTGCCGTTAGCCGCGGCGGTCTGGTACCGGGGGCGCTGTTGGCACGTGAGCTGGGTATTCGTCATGTCGATACCGTATGTATCTCCAGCTATGACCACGACAACCAGCGCGAGCTGACCGTGCTGAAACGCGCGGAAGGCGACGGTGAAGGCTTCATCGTTATTGACGATCTGGTCGATACCGGTGGTACCGCGGTGGCTATCCGTGAAATGTATCCAAAAGCGCACTTCGTCACGATCTTCGCAAAACCGGCGGGTCGCCCACTGGTTGACGATTACGTGATTGATATCCCGCAGGATACCTGGATTGAACAGCCATGGGATATGGGCGTGGTCTTCGTACCGCCTATTTCAGGCCGTTAATCCCAGTACGTAACTTTACACGCCCGGCAATGCCGGGCGTTGTTCTTTTTATCCTGCCACGCGTTACAATGGACGTTATATGACGTATCCATGGAGGCAACGCAATGACGCAGGCGAATCTCACCGAAACTCTCTTTAAACCCCGTTTCAAACACCCTGAAACGTCGACGCTGGTGCGTCGGTTTAATCCGGGGACCATGCCTGCCGTCCAGTCTGCGTTAGACGGTAAAAACGTGCCCCACTGGTATCGCATGATTAACCGCCTGATGTGGATCTGGCGTGGTATCGATCCGCGTGAAATCCTTGACGTGCAGGCGCGTATCGTCATGAGCGAATCTGAACGGACCGACAGCGAGCTTTACGATACGGTGGTGGGCTATCGCGGCGGTAACTGGATCTATGAATGGTCGAAGCAGGCGATGCTCTGGCAGCAAAAAGCCAGCCAGGAAGAGGATGCCACGCGCAGCGGCAAGCACTGGCTGCATGCGGCCAATCTCTATGCCATTGCCGCGTATCCACATCTGAAAGGTGATGAACTGGCGGAGCAGGCCCAGGCGCTGGCGAACCGTGCTTACGAAGAGGCGGCGCAGCGTTTGCCGGGCCAGATGCGCGAGCTTGAGTTCAGCATTCCTGGTGGCGCACCCGTCACCGGGTTCCTGCATATGCCGGAAGGCGAAGGCCCGTTCCCGACCGTACTGATGTGCGGTGGGTTGGATTCCCTGCAAATTGATTATTACAGCCTGTTTGAGCGCTACTTCGCACCAAAAGGGATCGCGATGCTGACGCTCGACATGCCTTCTATTGGTTTCTCGTCGAAGTGGAAATTGACTCAGGATTCGAGCCTGCTGCACCAGCATGCGCTTAAAGCACTGGAGAATATTCCCTGGGTTGACCATACCCGCGTGGCGGCTTTTGGCTTCAGATTTGGGGCGAACGTTGCGGTGCGTCTGGCCTATCTTGAATCTTCGCGCCTGAAGGCTGTGGCCTGCCTGGGCCCGGTGGTTCACGCGCTGCTCAGCGATCCTGCCCGTCAGGGCAGCGTGCCGGAAATGTACCTTGATGTGCTGGCCAGTCGTCTTGGCATGCATGATGCATCAGACGAAGCGCTGCGCGTTGAGCTCAATCGTTACTCGTTAAAAACGCAGGGGTTGCTGGGACGCCGCTGCCCAACGCCGATGCTGTCAGGTTTCTGGAAAAACGATCCGTTCAGTCCGGAAGAAGAGTCGCGCTTAATCACGTCGTCATCTTCTGATGGCAAGTTGCTTGAAGTGCCATTCAGCCCGGTGTATCAGAATTTTGACAAAGCGTTAAAAGAGATTACACGCTGGATCGCGCAGAGATTGTGTTAATAGATTGCTAAATTTTGATGGTTTGGTAAAACAGTGGCTTCACAAAAGGAGATCGCAATGACGTTACCGAGTGGACATCCGAAAAGTAGACTGATCAAGAAGTTCATGGCTCTTGGCCCGTATATTCGAGAAGAGCAGTGTGAAGAGAATCGCTTTTTTTTCGACTGCCTGGCTGTTTGCGTCAACGTGAAGCCTGCACCCGAAAAACGTGAATTCTGGGGCTGGTGGATGGAAATGGAAGCAGAGGAAAAACGCTTTACCTACAGCTACCAGTTTGGCCTGTTTAACAAAGACGGTTACTGGCAAGCGGCACCTATTAAAGATCAGGAAGTGATCGACCGCCTGGAACATACGCTGAAAGAGTATCTCGGCAAGGCCAGCGCGCTGCTGGCAACGCTGGATCTGAAGCTGGAGCCTGCGGATGATTTTTCCAGCGAGGCGGTTAAGCTGACCGCCTGATAGTCTTCTCCCTCTCCCTGTGGGAGAGGGCCGGGGTGAGGGCACCAGACCGCATTAATCCCCGATAATAAAAAAACCGGCATCAAGCCGGTTTTTTTATTTCCACAAAATCAGAACTGGTAGGTCATACCCAGCGCGACGATATCATCGCTGCTTACACCCAGTTTATTGTCGTCATCAATCTGGTTGATTTTATAATCAACAAATGCGGACATGTTTTTGTTGAAATAATAGGTTGCGCCCACGTCGATATATTTCACGATATCTTCGTCGCCAATGCCTTCGATGTCTTTGCCTTTCGATTGAACATAGCCAACGGATGGACGCAGGCCAAAGTCAAACTGATATTGCGCAACCACTTCGAAGTTTTGCGCTTTATTCGCGAAACCACCGGAGATTGGAGCCATATTGCGGGTTTCTGAATAGATAGTAGCCAGATAAATATCATTGGCATCATATTTCAGACCGGTTGCCCAGCCTTCGGCTTTTTTACCTTCACCGCGCGTCAGCAGGTTCTGCTCGTTGGTGCGATCGGAGTTAGCATAAGCACCAATGACAGAGAAATCGCTGCCGCCGAAGTCATAGCTCAGAGACGTACCGAAGCCATCCCCGTTCTGCTTTTTCACGTCGCGGTTTTCATTTTTGCCCTGGTATTGCAGGGTCATATCCAGACCGTCCACCACGCCAAAGAAGTCGGTGTTACGATAGGTGGCAAGACCGGAGGCACGCTTGGTCATGAAGTTGTCGGTTTGCGCCAGACCATCGCCGCCGAACTCAGGGAACATATCGGTGTAGGATGCGACGTCATACAGCGCCCCGAGGTTACGACCGTAATCCAGAGAACCAAAGTCTTTCAATTTAAGCCCGGCAAACGCCAGACGCGTTTTCTGAGAAGAGTCGCTCTCTGCTTTGTTTCCGGCAAATTCTGCTTCCCAGCGGCCATAGCCCGTCAGCTGATCGTTAATCTGCGTTTCACCTTTAAAGCCGAAACGCACGTACGTCTGGTCACCGTCTTTAGCGTCATCATCACTGAGGTAGTGCATTGCTTTTACTTTGCCGTACACGTCCAGTTTATTACCGTTCTTATTATAAACCTCTGCTGCGTGAACAGATGCGGAAGCCACAACGCCCATTACCACTAATGCCAGAGTGCTCTTTTTCATTTTCAATCCTGAGTTTTATATACGCGCTAATATTCGCTGAACGCTAAGCCGACGCTTATGTTCCGTGAAAAAACAGGAAGGGTTTTATCGTCCGCGGGTGAACGTTTTATGACAATTTAAGAATATGTTTAAAAAAGTATGTTTTAATTTTTCAGTAATAAATTTGTCAAAATCAGCCGCTACGCTTCCTGATCCCGCGCAACAAAGTGTTTTGCTTTGTGCTAAGGCAGTTGGCAACGGGGCTGAGTCCTGTTAAAACGTTCGTTCGACATCATTTTCCCTTATCGTTGAACGGCAGAGAATCATGAGTGACAGCCAGACGCTGGTGGTAAAACTCGGTACCAGTGTGTTAACAGGCGGATCGCGCCGCCTTAATCGCGCCCACATTGTTGAGCTTGTACGTCAGTGCGCTCAGCTGCATGCCGCAGGGCATCGTATTGTTATCGTGACCTCCGGGGCGATTGCCGCCGGGCGTGAACATCTGGGTTACCCCGAACTCCCCGCGACGATAGCCTCTAAACAGCTGCTGGCCGCCGTGGGACAAAGCCGACTCATTCAACTCTGGGAGCAGTTGTTCTCTATCTATGGTATTCACGTCGGGCAGATGCTGCTGACGCGTGCGGATATGGAAGACAGAGAGCGTTTCCTGAACGCGCGCGATACGCTGCGTGCGCTGCTGGACAACAATATTGTTCCGGTTATTAATGAAAACGACGCCGTGGCCACCGCTGAAATTAAAGTGGGTGATAACGATAACCTCTCTGCGCTGGCGGCGATTCTGGCAGGTGCCGATAAACTCCTGCTTCTGACCGATCAGCAGGGGCTGTTCACCGCCGACCCGCGTTCTAACCCGGAAGCCGAACTGATCACCGATGTTCACGGCATTGACGATGCCCTGCGCGCCATCGCCGGTGACAGCGTTTCAGGTCTCGGAACCGGTGGAATGGGCACCAAGCTGCAGGCCGCCGACGTCGCGTGCCGTGCCGGTATCGACACCATTATTGCTGCGGGCAGCCGTCCGGGCGTGATTGGTGACGTGATGGAAGGCATCTCTGTCGGCACCCGCTTCCACGCCCAGGAATCCCCGCTGGAAAACCGCAAACGCTGGATATTTGGCGCGCCTCCTGCAGGTGAACTCGTCGTCGATGAAGGGGCCACTGCCGCGATTCTGGAACGAGGGAGTTCATTACTTCCTAAAGGAATTAAAAGCGTGACAGGCAACTTCTCCCGTGGTGAAGTGATCCGCATCCGTAGCCTTGAAGGCCGCGACATCGCCCACGGCGTAAGCCGCTATAACAGCGACGCGCTGCGCCGCATCGCGGGACACCATTCGCAGCAAATCGATGCCATTCTGGGCTATGAGTATGGTCCGGTTGCCGTACATCGCGATGACATGATTATTCGTTAAGGAGCCAGAACATGCTGGAACAAATGGGCGCAGCCGCGAAGGCCGCCTCTTACAAACTGGCGCTCCTTTCCAGCCGCGAGAAAAACCGTGTGCTGGAAAAAATCGCTGATTATCTGGAATCACAGTCCCAGGAAATTTTGCTCGCTAACGAGCAGGATCTGCTGGAAGCCCGTCGCAACGGTTTGAGCGAAGCGATGCTTGACCGTCTGGCGCTGACGCCGGCACGCCTGAAAGGCATCGCCGACGATGTCCGTCAGGTCTGTAATCTGGCCGATCCGGTAGGGCAGGTCATTGATGGTGGGCTGCTCGACAGCGGTTTACGTCTTGAGCGCCGCCGCGTGCCGCTCGGCGTGATCGGCGTCATTTACGAAGCCCGCCCAAACGTCACCGTTGACGTCGCCTCTCTGTGCCTGAAAACCGGTAACGCCGCTATTCTGCGCGGTGGGAAAGAGACCTGGCGCACCAATGCCGCGACGGTGAAAGTCATTCAGCAGGCGCTCGAAGAGTGTGGCTTACCGGCGGGGGCCGTACAGGCGATCGAGAGCCCGGACCGCGCGCTGGTCAACGAAATGCTGCGCATGGACAAATACATCGACATGCTGATCCCACGCGGTGGCGCAGGCCTGCACAAACTCTGCCGTGAGCAGTCGACGATTCCGGTGATCACCGGCGGTATCGGCGTGTGCCATATCGTGGTCGACGACAGTGCGGAGATTGAACCGGCGCTGAAGATTATCGTGAACGCAAAAACCCAACGTCCAAGCACCTGTAACACCGTAGAAACGCTGCTGGTGCATCAGGATATTGCGAACACCTTCCTGCCGGCTCTGAGCAAACAGATGGCAGAGAGCGGCGTGACGCTGCATGCTGACGCCAGCGCGCTCGCGCTGCTGCAGGATGGCCCTGCTAACGTCGTTCCCGTCAATGCGGAGCAGTACGACGACGAATTCCTGTCGCTGGATCTGAACGTGAAAGTGGTTGCGGATCTCGACGACGCCATTGCGCACATTCGTGAACACGGCACCCAGCATTCGGACGCGATCCTGACGCGTACGCTGCGTAATGCCGATCGCTTCGTGAACGAAGTGGATTCCTCCGCGGTGTATGTGAATGCCTCCACCCGCTTTACCGACGGTGGACAGTTTGGTTTGGGCGCAGAAGTGGCTGTCAGTACGCAAAAACTGCACGCGCGCGGTCCGATGGGACTGGAAGCGCTGACCACGTACAAGTGGATCGGCTTCGGTGACGATACGATTCGTGCGTAAATAATCACGGGTGATGCAAAAGTAGCCGTTTGATTCAAAAGGGCATTGACGCATCACCCGGATAGATCTAACCTTTTGCCCCGTGGTTACACTCGTAACCGGCCTCTCAGGGCCGATATAGCTCAGTTGGTAGAGCAGCGCATTCGTAATGCGAAGGTCGTAGGTTCGACTCCTATTATCGGCACCATCTCAACCTCCTCAAACGTCCTAATCATCCATAAATAGCCTGATTAATAACGATTTTACTGCTTTTTAATCCATCATCGTCCGTAACCATCCAGTAGAATCTGATACGGAATGTGTATAGGATTGTGTATATGTTCCTGTTCGGTCCTGGATTCCTATACACATGCCTTAAACGATATGCAGATTCGCCGCGCAAAGCCTGAAGATAAACCCTATACGCTTGGGGATGGGCAAGGCTTGTCATTGCTTATAGAACCTAATGGAAGCAAGAGCTGGCGATTCCGCTATCGCTATGCTGGCAAACCCAAAATGATCTCGCTTGGGGTTTACCCAACGATCACCCTTGCTGATGCTCGTTCCCGTCGCGATGAAGCTCGAAAAATCGTGGCAGAGGGAAAGAACCCTAGTGATGTTCGAAAAGAGCAAAAGCTGGCTCTGCAAACAGAGTCAGAGAACGCCTTCGAAAATATAGCCAGAGAGTGGCATCAACTTAAATCTGCTAAATGGTCGGTGGGATATGCATCAGACATCATGGAAGCGTTTAATAACGACATTTTTCCTTATGTCGGAACAAGGCCAGTGGGAGAGATTAAACCGTTAGAGCTGCTGAACGTTCTGCGTAAAATTGAGAAACGTGGTGCGTTGGAGAAAATGCGAAAAGTTAGGCAGCGTTGTTCCGAAGTGTTTCGCTACGCAATTGCAACAGGTAGGGCGGAGTACAATCCTGCGGCGGATCTCTCCAGCGCTCTCGAAGTACACCAATCCAATCATTTCCCGTTCCTAAAAGCTGATGAGATACCTGATTTTCTGCGTGCCTTAGAGGGTTATACCGGGAGTAAGCTTGTCCAGATAGCAACGAAATTACTGATGATTACAGGCGTGAGAACCATCGAATTACGTGCGGCATTGTGGTCAGAATTTGATCTAGATAACTCTATTTGGGAAATTCCAGCAGAAAGGATGAAAATGCGTAGGGCACACCTTGTGCCACTGTCGACTCAAGCGTTAGATTTACTCAATGAACTCCAGATCATGACAGGGAACTATCGTTATGTTTTTCCGGGAAGAAATGATGCGAATAAACCCATGAGCGAAGCGAGTATTAATCAGGTTATTAAACGCATTGGTTACGGTGTAAGAATAACTGGACATGGTTTTAGACATACTTTGTCTACGATTTTACATGAACAAAGCTTTAACTCTGAATGGATAGAAGTTCAATTGGCACACGTGGACAAAAACAACATACGGGGAACGTATAATCATGCGATTTATATTTCCTCAAGAGCTAAAATGATGCAGTGGTATTCTGATTATTTATTAAAAGGAGCTTTGAATGAATTTTAAATTTATCACAACATTCAGATTTTTGAAAGTGGTTGGTGATGACTATACTGATTTTCATTTAATGCCTGGTGTCGATATCATCAGGGATAGAGAGAAAATCAGGAAGATTTTGAATAAAGAATTCAAGATGAATGCTGGTTTGATTGAATATGATCATTTTTACAATGCGAATCACATAATTCATGGGGAATTTAAAAATAATTTTTTTAAAGATGATGATGCTAGCGGATTAGCTTTATTAACATGGTTAATTTGGCTCGATATGCTTGTATATGATTCTTGGCTCGTTAAGGATAATACATTCTTATGCGAAATCGCATATTGCAACAAATCTTCGAAAGATTATTCCGAGTGGAGTAACAACAGTTTGCTCGGGCTGAATACACTCAGTACTGGGCATCGCTATATTGATGTGGAATTTACTACCGAAGATTTAAAAAAGTGGGAAGAAACCAGTCGAAAATTGCAAACCTTTCTTAATGATAATAATTCCACAGTATTTAAGACATTTATATCGAAGGAATACTCACGATATGGAAGAGCATATAGTTTTATTAAGGCTGCTCGTAGAGATTTCAATCCAGCGATGAAAATATCACATTATTGTAGTGCTTTAGAAAGTTTATTTTCCACAGATAATACCGAATTAACTCATAAGTTATCCGAAAGAGTTGCTATTTTTTTAAAAGATTATGGATATAATCCTTTGACTGTTTATGATCAAATTAAATATTATTATTCGATACGTTCAAAAGTGACACATGGAGATTCTTTGCAAGGTAAGAAGTTAGAAACGATTCCAGATAAAAGCCAAGAGTTTGATAATTTATTAAGAGTAATAATGAATGCTATCATTTCATCTGATGAGTTAATGCAACTTTTTAACGGAGATTCTGTGGCTTTTGATGTCCATTTTAAAAATAAATTATTATGTGGATGATTTATCTCTTTTAATTTCCCCACCGTTGATCACGGTGGGGATGATATTAAATGGCATCTAATTGTTTGCAAATTGTGTCTTCAAATGAAGTGAAATCGATGTGTTTTTTAATATCATTACAAAGATGCTCAATGAATAACGACTCCTGTATTGAACGATTCTCAAGTTCGTGCTTGAGTTTGAAATAGAATTTTTTATCAGGTGATTCAGGTGGTTTTTTATATCGCTCGTTAAACTCATCAACAAGATCATCTAAGGATTTCAATGGGAAGTACTTATCATTTATCATTTTCCTAAGTTCTAGATTTTTTCTAAGATATACTACTTCGAAGAGGAATTTTTCTATGCTTTGAATTGGTAAAAAACATTTAGGCAAGTTTTTATAATCTAACTCTTGAGCTACAAATTCTTTAACATCACCATCTAGTATACTTATAATTTTTCTGTTGATTCCTATAACATTATTTGCAAGAAGATCACGATGAAGCGATAGAACGTTCAGCCATCCTCCAACCGGTGCAATGTGAATCAGCCTACTATTTTTTAATCCCTTCGTAATAAGAACATTATCAACTACACTCGCAGCAAGTTTATCTTCAACCAGTATTAGATAGTCAAAGCCATCATGGCTATAAACATCTCTTATCGCATAGCTTGGAAAACAAGGATTTATTGTGGATAATTTGCCTTCAATATTCGAAAGCATATACATATTATTGGGCTTAATGCTTCTTATAACTTCTGGAGAGTGAGATGTCAGATAAATAACTACATTTTTCTGCTCTGCGTTCAATTTGTTTAACAACGAAATCAAACGAGTTATCGCTATAGGATGCAATGCAAGTTCTATCTCATCGATTAATATTAGAGCCTTACCAGACTTCCCCGAGCGGTTATTAACTATTGAGTAATAAATAAAGTTCAGAAGTGATATTAATAAACATTCGCCAGAACTCATTCTGTATTGACTAAGCATATTGCCATTTTTGGCTTCAATGAAGTATGGAATGTTATTTAGTTTAAATTTCTTGGCGGTAGCTCTATTTTTTATTTTTTTCAATGTTCTGTAATGATTTTTATCACCATGTAAAATATGACTTAGGTTGTCTTTAATATATTCAACCGAATCTTCTATTTCATGGTGTGAGATGTCACCGCTCTTTAATAATTGATCCACTGCTCTCGAATCATCGAAACGAGTGCCATAAAAAAGACTACCTTCATATATACCGTTGTAGCGGAATGGTTGTACGCCAGGCGCAAGCCTCAATTGAGAAGCTTTAGGTTTCCAAAGATTTATCGAATTCTGCGTCGAGGTATTAATTCCTATTTCTATGAGTGAGTCTGAATTATAATCTTCCTTTTTGAACATAAGATAACGTCTTTCACTTAAGAGTACAGATAGTATGAGCATGATTGTACTTTTTCCACAACCATTACTACCAACAAAGCCGTAAAGCCCGCCTTCAAAAGGAATTTCAATGTTTGCACTCTCAATATGCTTAATATCTTTAACCTTAATGCTAATTGTGTCCATTATAAAATCCATTGCTATGTTAGTTAGGGGGGGATAAAAGGTTATGGTGTTTTTGATTTAATAGATTATATTTTATTTGCACTATGTGTTGGAATTTAATTTGCAGGGATTATTTTTGTCAATAAAATTCTTTGTAAACTGTCGGCTCTATCATACTTTGAAAATTAATATTTTATTAAAATAGTTTTTATTTGTAACTATTAGGTGATGAATAACTCATTTGTAGGTAGATGTTCGATTACATTATATATTTTCTTAATCGGAATAATAGTACCATTCTTAGAAAAGTGTTTACCGCACTTTACGGAAGGTAAATATATAGATTTCTTATGGTACTGATAATCTGAAAATTCCATATATATCTGGTCAAGGCTGGCATCTTTGTATTTAACTGCTTACTTAAGTAAGCGCATTCGAGTTGGCGCGCAATGCTCTCCCCGCCACGCCTGTCCGGTCACGACGTGATGACGCTTTGTGTCACCGTAGAACGGCCTTGTGGCTGCGTAAACAGGTGAATAGTGGAAACAACATGCATGCTCTGCCAGCGCTTCACTCACGCTCTGAAAGGCACACGAGCATCCTGATAAGGTATGATCCCTCTGACAATCTGATGAAGTCGCTGCGCTCCGCTTGTTGCTTGTACCACTCACGGGGCTTTATGGCTTCAATTGTATTGCCTGAAATCTGATACATTGGACAAACATCATATGGATTGCTGTAAAGTTCATCAGTATGATTGCTTGCACAATCAGCGATTGGGAAAACACTTCTGGAAGATAAGGGACGAGACGATATGAAAGTGACTGATGAGACTTTGTTACGTTCAGGGTTTACGCAGCGCGAATTGCAGAAGATAAAAAGCAATACTGAAAAATATGGAGGAACGCTTGGAGAGGCTATAAATGACCTCGCCAGGCGGTTTGTTACCTTGGCGGGAGTAGTGGCTGTGTGTGCCTTAATCCTACTGCTACTTATCGTCTTCAGCTCACCTGATAGAGCAGTTGCATGGGGGCTGGCGATGATCTTTGGGGTTGCCATTATGTCCTTCGCACAGCCGCCGGTTATTTCCTATAAATCCTGGCGTTACCGAAAAACTATCAAGGATTAACTGGTTCCATTTTCTGTTGTCAATAGATCGAAAATCACTTTTGCTTTAACACCATAACCGACAATCTTCATTGTTAGTTTAGGAGTGTTCATTGTGCTGACTTTGCGATAGTAATCGTGTGGAAGCCAGCGGAATAATCTCCAGGCTCCAGTTTTTCGAGCAAGTCCTACAATGCTGTACACACTGGCACCAAGAGTAACACCATTATAGAGAGCTAAGCCCGTGTTAGGATTAAATCCCATAAACTGGGCCGTATGCATCGCGGAGTCAGCAATGATACCTTGCGAGGGTTTATGTCCTGCTGGCTGATCAAAGTTGAGCACTTCTTTCGTTAATCCGTTCATTCCATCGGCAATCAGTACTGCGCCAGCCAGCATACCAATCGGCCCCATAGTGGATAACATCATAAATCCGCCAAAGAGAACCACGCCTGATAGCACCACATTTACAGCGGATATAACATAACCGACGATTTTATTATTTTCCTTAACAAACTCGACCTTCGCGTAAAGCTGTGCGGACTTTGTTTTTAACAGGCGCTCTTGTTCAAGCAGGTTGTCTGTTTCAGCACGAAGATTTTTGATGCATACAATACATTCTTCATCGGTTTTAGCTCGTCGTGCTGTTTCAAATTCTTTATCTACAACCTGTTTTATCTCTTCGACAAACTTGATACGTGTAAGACCATCTTGCAAATAGAATGCTGACAGCCGGTTTGCTATTTCGACAAGTTTCCGGGCTTCCAGATTCACCATGGTATCTGACCATGTTCTGTTCCAGCCCCTGTTGAGCAGCGCAATATCCATTCAAGACTCCTTCCCAAAATGTGTCTGGTCATTTTACGTGCAATAAGGTCGAAGACAACAGGAAATGATTTCCCAACGTCTGATTTAAGCGGCACGAATGTATAATCAAACCCTGAGACTCCACGTGTTAGAGTTTGCAGTAACAGAGCCTAATCAGGTCTGGTGTGGCGATGTAACTTATAGTGTGCCCGGAGTTCAGGGCGAGCATGGATGCTCAAATGAACCACGAGTCTGTCTGGAATATTGAACCGGTAACTCATGACGAGAAGCCCAACAATCCCACCGGGTGTGACGGTGGTGAACCTGAGCGGCAGTGACCTGCGGCATGCCCGCAGGGTGATGTAACCCGCTGACAACGGGGATTGAGGCGAGATCACTAAACCGAGATGATCCTCAAGGTTGAGTACTGAAAGGCTGAAGAACATGAACCCGTTAATCCGCCTCTGTGGGTTGAAAACGTCACCACGGTCTACGTGATCTGGCAGGCCGTGCAGAAGTAACGGGCAGTGATATGTAAGCACTGTCCGTCGAAGGTGTTTTGACATGTATGCGAAACACCAGGGCAGCAGCGTCTATCACGCTCAGCGTTGCTGACTTCTGCCAACTTGCGGCAAGCAAGGATAAAGAGTGCGACGGGCAGCCTCCTCAGTATGTCTGAGTCCAGGCAGGTAAACCGGGGAAGGTCAGCGACGGATGGTAAGGGGGAATGGCCCCGATGACGCGCTGGCTGGCGGAGCTTCCGTAGTAGTCCGCGATGGGGAAAGCCCATTACATGGCGAAGGGAAGCAGTTTGAATGTGTTTGCGACGTGGATTAACTGACCTAATGAGGTGAAGACCTTTGATAATCAGCGAAATGCAACGCAAGCTTGCCACATGGGCAACAGCCGATCCGTCCCGACGGATTGAACGGTTGCTGCGTCTGATAACACAACCAGAATGGCTGGCTGAGGCGGCGCGGATCACGCTTTCATCAAAGGGGGCGCATACCCCCGGCGTTGATGGTGTGAACAAAACAACGCTACAGGCCAGACTGGCTGCTGAGCTGCAAATACTCAGGGATGAACTTCTCTCGGGTGTCTATCAACCCCTGCCAGCCAGACGGGTTTACATCCCTAAAAGCAACGGCAAACAGCGACCTCTGGGTATCCCCGCGTTGCGGGATCGTATTGTTCAGCGGGCCATGTTGATGGCGATGGAGCCGATATGGGAGAGTGATTTTCATCCACTTTCGTATGGCTTCCGGCCTGAACGTAGCGTCCACCATGCGATCCGCACAGTGAAACTACAACTCACCGATTGTGGGGAAACACGGGGTCGATGGGTGATTGAAGGCGATCTGTCCAGTTACTTCGACACCGTACATCATCGACTGCTGATGAAGGCTGTCCGCCGCAGGATCAGTGACGCTCGCTTTATGAGCCTGTTGTGGAAAACCATCAAGGCCGGGCACATTGATGTCGGTCTCTTTCGGGCGGCCAGCGAAGGCGTACCGCAGGGTGGCGTAATATCGCCGCTGCTGTCGAATATCATGCTCAATGAGTTCGATCAGTATCTGCATACGCGCTACCTGAGCGGGAAAGCCCGAAAGGATCGCTGGTACTGGAATAACAGCATCCAGCGAGGCCGAAGCACCGCAGTCAGAGAAAACTGGCAATGGAAACCCGCTGTAGCGTACTGCCGGTATGCCGATGACTTCGTGCTTATCGTCAAAGGCACCAAAGCACAGGCAGAAGCCATCAGGGAGGAGTGTCGGGGTGTGCTTGAAGACAGCCTGAAACTCAGGCTGAACATGGATAAGACTAAAATCACCCATGTAAACGACGGTTTTATCTTTCTGGGTCATAGGATCATTCGCAAACGCAGTCGTTACGGCGATATGCGGGTGGTCTCGACGATCCCGAAGGAGAAAGCCAGAAACTTCGCCGCATCGCTGACGGCATTGTTATCAGGCAATTATAGTGAAAGCAAAGTCGATATGTCTGAACAACTCAATCGGAAACTGAAAGGCTGGGCCGCGTTCTACCAGTTCGTTGATTTTAAGGCCAAAGTCTTCAGTTATATCGATCGAGTGGTGTTCTGGAAGCTGGCTCACTGGCTGGCCCGCAAATACCGTACAGGTATCGCTTCCCTGATGAGGTGGTGGTGTAAATCACCGAAACCGGGTCAGAGCAAAACGTGGGTTTTATTTGGTAAAACCAATCACGGCAAGCTCAGCGGTGAAGTGCTGTACCGGTTGGTGGGGCAAGGCAAGAAGCTGTTCCGCTGGCGTCTGCCTGAGGGAAATCCCTATCTGAGGACGGAGGCCAGAAACACATATACATCGCGTTTTACTGAAGTGGCAATGGCGTTCGCCAGCGTTTAAACGGAGAGCCGGATGCGCTGAAAGGTGCACGTCCGGTTCGGAGAGGAGAGGCAGGGAAATAGTCCGACTACGCTCTGCCTCTTACTCTACTCTGGACGGGTAAACGTTGGGCTTATTTAGCCGTTGTGCTTGATCTGTTTTCCCCTAAACCGGTTGGCTGGGCGATGCGGACTCTGTATTGACAACGAAAGCGCTATCCATGGCCTGGGAAGCACGAGGAAACCCGCTAATTTGCTGTATCACTCGGATCAAGGTAGCCACTATACAAGCAGAAATTTCAGACAGTTACTGTGGAGGTATCAGATAAAACAAAGCCTGAGTCGCAGGGGAAATTGCCGGGATTACAGCCCAATGGAACGGTTCTTCAGAAGCCTGAAAACGGAGTGGGTGCCGGATAATGGATACGCTAATTTTAGCGAAGCCAGCGCAGCGAAAACAAACGGCATCATGGGATATTACAGCCAGCTCAGACCTCATCAATATAACGGTGGCTTGACGCCGAATGAATCAGAACGATTTTTCTGGAAAGACTCTAAAGCCGTGGCCAATTTTTGTTGACCACTACGCCACTCCCGATAAAAGGAATCATCAAGACTTCTTACGCATCATGTGCTAAGTTCCTTCGACAGCTCCGGCAAACCATCACACATCTCCTGCAACTCATTAAACATCCTTGCCACATGGAAGCCATCGCACACGGAATGATGGACCTGCACCGCCATAGGCAACAACACTTTCCCATCCTGCTCGTAGTATTTTCCAAACGTGAACATCGGGGAAAAGAAGTTCTTCATGTGAGCAATATTCATAGTAAAGTTAGTAAACGTTACCCAGGGAATAGACGATACGAAAAAGACATTTTCCCGTGACTCTTCTTTCGGCCAGTAAGCAAGGTTATTGCCATAGCGTGCAACGTCTTCTGCATAGGTGTTCTGGAAGTGATGCATATTGCCGTCGAAGTGGCTCCACAATGACGAAAAGGTCTCCGTTTCGGGATGGAAAATGGTATAGCTAGGATGGATTTCATTCCATATAACCAGCTCATTGTCCTTCATGGCCATACGGAATTCCGGATGCCGGTTCATGATTTTAGAAAGGAGGAAAATAATCGTCGGGTAAAACTTCCAGCCGACCTCTTTGATATGTTTTCGCAGCACGGTAATGTCGATCAGAACCGTTTGGTTAATTGTACACTCTGCAAATGACTGGAATACCTCAAAATGTTCTCTCCTTGCCCAACGAGATAAATCAACAGGCGTATATTCCGGCATTGTCTTTTTCATTTTTAAACCTTTGATTATCAAAATGGTTTTAGGTCATAAACAGCCCAACACCCATTCAACTGCACCTGATTACCTCGTTAACCTCAGGCTGAGGTTTTCCGAACAGGTATCCCTGCACGAGATCGCAGCCAAGTACCTGAAGACGTTCAAGCTGCTCTTCGGTTTCAACGCCTTCTGCAATGACCCGCATATTGAGGCTCTTGGCCATGCCGGTAATCAGTTTAACGATATTCAGTGCTTCATTTTGCGTGGATATAGAATTCACAAAGGATTTGTCTATTTTGATTTTGTCAAAATTCAGTTCACTCAGTCTTGAGAGTGAAGAATATCCCGTCCCGAAATCATCGATAGAAATTTTTACCCCCAACGATCTCAGCTTTTTAAGAATACTGATCGGCATGTTGCTGTCGCTGAAGAGCGAAGACTCGGTAACCTCTAGCTCAAGGCGGTTAGCCGGTAGTCCTGTCTCTTTTAGAATGGACTGCACCATCGTCGTAAACGATTTGCTGCCCAACTGAATCGGTGAGACATTCACAGAAATTCTCGCCGGAACGGCCCAGGAAACCGCTTCACGGCAGGCAATCTCAAGCACAATTTTGCCAATTTCATTGATCTTGCCGGTTTTTTCGGCAACGGAGATGAAGCTATCCGGCGACAGAATTCCCCTCACAGGGTGTTTCCAGCGAATAAGCGCTTCATAGCCGTAAATTTCATTACTGAAAGAATCGACAATAGGCTGGTAATAAACAACGAATTCATTGTTATCAAGTGCCAGCGCCATATCATGTTCGAGGGTTCTGCTTTCCTGTAATTTTTGCAGCATCCACTGACGGAAGACTTTTATCTGCTGTGAACCCTCTTTTTTGGCCTCGTAGAGTGCCAGATCGGCAAATTTATAAAGATAATCGGAGCGTCGTTCATTATCAGATAAAACGATACCTACACAGGTGGCAATTTTTATCAGCTGATTATTAATCGTATAGGGCTGGCTGATATGGTTACTGATTTCTTTTGCGCGCGAAACGGCTGCCGTTTCGGTGAGGCCACTCGACAGAAGGGCAAACTCGTCTCCGCCCAAACGGTAAAACGTATCAGTGGCGCTGCTCATTGAGGTGAGCCGTCTGGATACCTGATTCAACAGTAAATCACCGGCATCATGGCCATAGGTATCGTTGACCTCTTTGAACCGATCTAAATCAAATAACATCACCGTGACAGGGATGTGGTTTTTGTCTGCCTGAAGATTAATTTTACTGAGATCGTCCCAGAAGAAAAGGCGGTTTTTCATGCCGGTCAGGGAGTCATGATAAACATCATACTCCAGCTTCGCGTTCTGAATTTGCAGCTTTTCTTTTGATATCTGAAGTTCGTCAGCAAGGCTTTTAACCTGCATGTGTGCTTTGAGAATGTTTTTATTCTGGTAGATCATTAGGAACCCCAGAATAAAGCTTAATATCACCAGAAGTAACGAAAGTGCGGAATAGATATAATAGAGTATTTGTATTTTTCTATTGGATTCATTAATCGTATTAATATCTTTTGTTAACGCACTTGAAGAGAGTTGGCTGAGTGGCGCGTCGAGCAGATGCATATTAGCCAAATATTTTTTTAACTCTGCATGGCTCATTTTTTCCAGATGACTATCCAGATAAGAAAGTATTTCTTCCAGGCGTGCAGCGAGCGCCTGATGCGTTTTATCGCTTTCAATATAGCGACCTAAATCTCCTCCCTTCATTAACTCACCCTGGCTGAGCATAATTTCGAGGCGCATGCGGGCCTGGTCTATCGTAACCTCATCGGTATCGGTTGCGTACAGACCAAGCCATGATTCAAATCGGTAATACTCTGATACCAGTTGAGCCACGGACCAGGACTCAGTGTAGTGAGTCAGTTTTTGCAACTCTTGCTGACGATCGTAAACAAGAAATGCAATATATCCTGTCGTGATAAAAAGAGAAAAAATGATACCAACCAGTATCCTGTTCATTATGTTCTCCTGAACTGCTATTCAATCTTCATTTTGCTAACCTGCCATGCCGAGCGCGAGTAATAAATCTGATTATTCAATTCAGGAAGACTGTCATAAGGGTAAACAATGAATGATGGGCCTTTATCGCGAATGCGCATATATTCGCCATTGATCTTTAAAGCAAGTATGGCATTGTATTTTTTAAAGTCGCTGAGAGGGATCTCGGTAGCGTAATCATTGAGCGCAATAACATTAACGACAGAACCCTTCGCGCCAACATAATCCATGAGTTTGCCCATTGGGACACCCTCAAATTTTGTACGGCCAGTGTACCAGGGAGATGTCGTCTCAAAACTCACCATACCCAGTTTTTCAAGGCTGGCGAGATCAAACACTGCTTTTCCCTCTTCATTGGTATTTTCTATATTACCGTAAATCGTCAAAATGGGTTTTCCAACGGGTTTTGGCAGCTCGCCAGCCCAGGCTAAACTCTGTACCAGACAGCATACCAACATTAGGGTTAATCGCATTATGGCCTCCACTTTTGAACAGAAGTATATGAATTATAATTTAGTTATCACAGTAGTTTATGTATTTTATTGAGTCGCTATTACTTCTGTACTTATTTGATGTCTAAGTGTAACTAAATCAATGACTTGTGTGGTTTTGGGCGGGGGCGTTTGAATCACATACCACGCCTCTTTTTTTTGAGGCACGCTAGACTGACTTGAATAAACTCTCTTGCGTTTAAAAAACGATCGCTTTAATTGGGGGTTAATTTCTCACCGCAAAGATTGTATCTGTCATGGACAGGTAAAAAAAACGCCACCCAATGGGCGGCGTCGTCATATTTAGCGATTGTCCAGCGTAGTGCACCGTTACTTTTTCGTGCCCGATGAAGCATCGAGTGGCAAACGCCATAGCTCGTAGCGTTCATGACCGGGTTTGACCGCTCCAGCAAAGTGGTCATTGAGGCTACTTGAGGTAAAGATCAGGTCACCGTCCGGACGAATAGCCGGCGTGTCTGGCCAGCGTACGGATTCATTTTCAGCAATAAGCGACATTGTACGGCTCTTCGGCTCATACCTGACAATGCCGTTGCGGGTAACATCCGTAATATAGAGGTTGCCCTTTGCATCGGTCACCAGACCGTCCGTGTTGCCTCCCACTGTGCCCAGATTCTGGATTTGTCCGGTAATCTGCGCATCGGTTGAGCCAGGCTGCTTCAGAACGGCAGTCGGTACCGCGTACGCATGTGTTCCCGTCGTCACCGTCCAGTACAATGTCTCAGCATCGGGAGAAAGCGTAATGCCATTGATGCCAATCAACAGCGGTTTACCCGGCCACACTTCCGCACCGTGGGAAACGACTTTTACGCCGGGTTCAATCTGTAGGGCAGGGTGGCGATCCAGTACGCGCCGGGCTGCGCCGGCGGTAAAATCCACAACGATCAGACCGACACGGTTTTCAGGCGCACTTCGCGATCCGCTGTCGGAAATGTATGCGATACGACGATCTTCATCGACAACGACATCATTGAGGAAGCTCGCCTTACGGTCAGCCACGCCGTCCAGCGGGATCCGTTTGACCGTGCGGCCCGAGTCGAGATCCAGCACGACCAGTTTCTGTGAGCCTGCGGGGGATTCCGCTTCTCCCGCGACGAACCCCATATCCAGCGCCCATAACCAGCCGTTCTTACGATCAACATAAAAGCCGAGCACGTTGCGCAGGTTCCGATCGGGAGCAGAATCTACCGCATTACCCTGGCGTGACGGAAATGCCGTCAGGCGCGCCGGGCCCGACTGACTGCGGGTATCCAGAATACTTAACGTGGCGGGGGCACTGGCCGAAACCAGTCGCGGCGTGCTGACAAAGGCTCGGCCCTTTGCATCAAAGTGAATACCGGCGATTGGGGTATTAACCGACCCGGAAAAAAGCGCCGGCTGCCCGTTCTCTGGTGTATCCCAGCTTACGCCTGAATAGCTACGCCAGCGTTCAAGAGGCACCTGATTCGCCGCGCTGGCGCAGCTTGCGAACGAAAACAATACCGCCATCGCAATAGCGGAGAAAGTACGGGTACAGTGGGACATAAATGCTCCAGTGAAGAGAGTAAGAAGCGGCTTCTTAATTCGGTATCAAAGAATGGAGCGGAACGTGCCGCCCTCGACGCGTACCGCAGCTCCGTTAGACGCTGCACCGAGTGGGCTTACCAGCAGCGCGACCATAGCGGCTATTTCGTCAGCCTCGATCATTCGCGCAAGCATGCGTGGGAAGTCATGGCGGGAAAGACGCACCCCGGATATCACGTTAATGTCGAACATACGCAGCCACTCCTCGTCGGTTATGTCGGCGAATCCTGCGGTAGGTCCAGTGACAAGTGCGGTCTTACCAGCGAGTTGAAGATCCATAATTTTTGCCTTTTGGTGATAAGTGCGGTCACTTTACTCATCGCCCAATCGGAGATAAATTAGCGAAATTGAAAAACATTTGTTCGTGAAAGAGCAAAATGAGCAGAAAATTCGATTATCTCGGCGATGTTGAAGTCTTCATTACTGTCGTTGAACATGGCTCATTTACCGCGGCTGCGGTTGCCCTTTCAACCACCCCCTCAGTCTTAAGCCGCGCGGTGTCCCGCCTTGAAGTACGTCTTGGACGACAGCTATTACAGCGCACCACTCGTCGCGTGGGGCTCACGGAAGCCGGACGAATTTATCTTGAGCAGGCGCGAGCGGCGTTTTCCCTGCTTGATGACGCCGAACGGGATGGTCGTGGTCAGGGGGGCGATCTGACGGGCCGTGTGAGGATCAGCGTTCCGACCACCTACGGGCACTATTGTCTGCCGCCCCTGCTGGCTCGCTTTTCTCAACAGTATCCGCACGTTCAGGTAGAACTGAATATCACCAATCGCAACGTCGATCTGATCGCGGAGGGATTCGATCTCGCTGTTCGTCTGGGTCAGATACCCGATAGTGGCTTAGTGGCGCGCAAGCTGGAAGATGCGGCATTGCTTCTGGTGGCATCCCCTGCTTACCTTCATCGAACGGGCGTCCCGCAGACGCTGGATGAGCTGCAACAGCACCGCTGTCTGCCTTTTATCATGCCGCGAACGGGGCGCATTGCACCCTGGGTGTTCCGGGATGATGGACGCGACGTTGACTGGCTGCCCCGTTCAACCTTCGAAATATCGGATGACGTGCTGGGCGTGGTTTCACTGGCGGAACAGGGGATGGGGATCTGCCAGAGCTATGAATTTATCGTCCGCGACAGGATAGCGCGCGGCCAGCTCGTCGAAGTGCTGCCCCATTTACGCGGGCGCTCGCGGCCTTTCTCCGTGATCTTCGCGCCGCACCGTCGTCAGTCGGCAGCCACTCGCGCGATGATCGCCCTTCTGACCGCAGACGCATGACAAGGAACTGTTCACCATGAAAAAAGATAGCTATGCCTTTCTGATCCCACTCATCGTTGGCGGGTTGGCGTTGATATTTGGTTTTGTTGTCTGGTCAAGCCAGATTTATCGCGTGACCTTTCTCACCGTCCTGGGAGAACAGATTCTTGCGGTTGGCGCATTGCTGCTGCCGCTGGTGGTGATGGCGATGTTCATCGCGAAGAGAGCGTTCAAAGGCAAAACCGTTGTTGACGTTGTCAAAATTTACCTCGGCCTCATCATCATCAGCCTGCCGGTGGTCATTTTCGTCATCGTTACCGCGGCCTGGCTACTGGGCGGAGAATACTCTGCCTGGAGTCAACCTTACCGGTATGAATCCGGCAGCCGAAAAAGCTGTTCGGGGGCGAAAGTCTATGAGCCGGAACTCAAGAGAGAGATCCGCATCTGTTACCCGCAGGGGAATTATTTTATCGACAGCACCCTGTACGTGGAAAAGCGGAGTAATTCGCTGGGCATGGTGGTGCTTTGGGCAATCACACGGCCCTGAACCCGGGGCCGACTCATCCCCCTTAGCTCGCTTCCAGCATCCCAAAGCTCACAATCCGCGAGCGGCCCAGCTCTTTCGCCCGATACAAGGCCACGTCTGCAGCGCGCAGCAGGCTGTCACTTTGGGCATGTTGCGGGTAGCTGGCGATACCAATGGATACATCCACCGGACCAATCTCGGTCAGCCCGTAGCGAAGCGACAGCTCATGCACGCCGTTGTAAATTTTCTGCGCACAGGCATGCGCTTCTTCTTCATCGGCACCGGAAAGCAGAACCAGGAACTCTTCGCCACCGTAGCGGAAGGCCATACCCGTATTATGCGTGGCGCGCTGAACAATCGACGCCACGCTTTTAATGACCTGGTCACCCGCCTCATGACCAAAGCGGTCATTAATGCTCTTGAAGTGATCGATGTCGATCATCAGGCAGCTTACCGGTTGCTCGCTTCGCATGGCCTGCGCCATTTGCGTCCGCAACGTATCTTCCAGGTGATGACGGTTACGCAAACCCGTGAGCGGGTCGAAGAGCGCTTTTTCCAGTAGAGCATCGCGTAGCTTCTGGTTGGCCAGTGCCAGCCCCAGCGCTTCAGCCATAAGTTCAAGATAAGCGCGGGAGGGGGCGGTTTCAGGGGTGATGTTCTGGAAAGAGAGCAGGCCGATGGCTTCGCCCTGCGCAATGAGCGGAACGCACAGGGACCTGTGTGCTTGCGATTCTGGTAGGTGATAACAACCAATGTCAGGTTCACCGTTCACCGGGGGATGGCTCTGCCCGCGCCGGACGGCCCAGCATTCATCCGGATGGAATGCGGGTGTGTCACCCTCAGGTGACAACCATTCTGCTGCGCAGCGCATCTGCCAGGGGTCGCGATCAAAAATATATAACCGCCCGGAAACGCCCGGCGCAATATTGGGCGCAAACAGCTCTGCCACATTAATAACGTCGGCGAGGTTTTCACAGCCCTGCAACCGCTGGGTCATACGAGCCAGCAGCTCGCGGATCGCCCAGTCGGCATCGCGCTCTTTTTCCAGCTGCTGTCGCACCAGCCCGTTCTCGCGGAAGATGCGGATGGCCTGGGCCATATCGCCTATTTCATCAATCTGGGTAAAGTTTGGCGTTTCAACGGCATAGTCCTGCGAAGCCAGCCGGTGTACGACGTCGCTCAGCCGAACCACCGGGTGAAGTACACGACGCTTGAGAATAAAGCCCATCACGAACAGGAAGAGCAGGGCCGTGAGGCCGACCATCACTTCCGACACCGTGCGCAGTGCTTTCGATGTTTTGGTGGCCGCCTGTACGTCGGCAATGATGCGCTTATCCAGTATCTGGCGGAAATGATCAATCTGGCTCTGCGCGCGCTCCATCTCTTGTTCGTAGACAGGGCCATAAAGCAGGGCAACGGCCTGCTGTTGCTCGCCACGGGCTATGCTGTCGAGTGCGGTTTGCTGCTCGTCCTGCAGTTCATCAATGATTTTTAATCCTTCCTGAAGCAGCATGAGCTCTTCGCCGGAGGCGCCGTTATCTTTTAACTGCACCAGATGATGCTCTATGCTTTTTAATTCGCTCTCTTTTTGCCGATATTCTTCCCGAATAGAGGGTTCTTTTTTGATGACGAACAGGCGCGCTAAATCAGAGAGCATCCAGGTATTTGTCTCGATCTCTTCCGTAAGCCGATCAAACACCTGCCGTTGCTTAACGGCCTGACGTTCAACGCTATCGGCGTTGGATGCCAGGAGCATAACGATGCCAGAAGCGAGGGTCAGGCACACCGTGGCACCGTAGGCCCAGTTTGTTATCGTGGCGATTCGCACCTGTGGGATCCTTCTACGACAAGAGTGGGGAGGCGTTTTTCAAATTATAGAAAATGTTTGATTTAGCGTGAAAAGAAAGGCGGCAAAGAGCCGCCTGGAATGAAGAGAAACATCATAGATCTGGCCGGTTTTTTCCTTCTTCGATGAAGTCTGCGTCCAGCTCTTCGGCGTTACCTTCGTGATCGCGCCCTGAGAACAGGTTCCAGCAGGCGATAAACAGCGCGGCAATCAGCGGCCCGATGACAAAGCCGTTAATGCCGTACAGCTCCATGCCGCCGAGGGTGGAGATCAGGATCAGGTAGTCCGGCATTTTTGTGTCTTTGCCTACCAGCAGCGGGCGCAGAATATTGTCCACCAGCCCGACGATAATCACGAAGAAGCCGACAATAAACAGCCCTTGCCACAGCTGGTGGGTGGCGAACAGGAAGATGGCCGCAGGCACCCAGACAATCGCCGAGCCGACGGCTGGCACCAGCGAGAGGAAGGCCATCAGCGCGCCCCAAAGTATGCTGCCATCAATGCCTGCAATGGCAAACGCAATCCCGCCGAGCGTGCCCTGCACCACGGCGACCACCGCCGTGCCTTTTACCGTTGCCCGCGAGACGCCGACGAATTTGGCGAACAGGTGCTGTTTAGCGAAATCAGACAGCGGCAGGGAATCAAGGATCTGGCGCACCAGATACGGGCCGTCCTTGAGCAGGAAGAACAGCAAATAGAGCATGATGCCGAAGCTGATGGCAAAACCGAACGTCCCCTTACCGATCAGGAACGCGCTGCCAGCCAGATACTGACCACCCTGCAACGCCACGTCAGAGAGTTTTTTCTGGATTTGCGCGGCGTTAGTCAAGTTGTGGTCCGCCAGAAAACCGCTGGCCCAGTCCGGCAGGCGGTTAAAGATGCTCGCGATCACTTCCGGGAATTGCGTGTTGTTCGCTTGCAGCTTGGTGTACACCACGTTCAGCTCAATGGCGAGCGAGGAAAGGATCACCATTAGCGGGATAAAGACGATCAGGCAGATAATGCACAGCGTCAGGAACGAGGCCAGACCGTTGCGATCGCCAAGCGCAGCGCGCAGTTTGTTTTTCACCGGGTTAAAGATGATGGTCAGGATGGCGGCCCACAAAATCGCGGAGAAGTAGGGCGACAGCACGTCGAAGAAGGCCCAGGTCACAAGGGCGAGGATGAAAATAAAGAAACCTTTGGTCAGTCCGTTAAAGCGCATAGTCAGTCCTGGTTACTAAGAAACTGTGTCGACTATAGAACTGATTGTAGGATTTACCAACCCTTGCGCCGGGGGCGGTGGCGTCTTACCCGGCATATGGACAGTGTAGCGGTATGAATCCACTCTTCACGGATACGACTTTCGGCTGACCGAAGATCGCCTCTTCCCGCACCATGCTGTAAGCATCTGCTTGCGGAGGTGCTTATGGCCTGGCGTCCGATTCTCTATGTGATCCTCACAACCCATCCCCGACTCAGCGCGCGTCGTGCCCGTCTGCGTCTGGTCATCTAGCTTTTTATTAACAATCGCGGTATAACACACCTTCTTTGGATGTTTAGATGTCCATACGTTTAGAAGGTAATATGCAAACACAACAAGAAAATGGGCAGCTTAAGCGCACCATGAAAACACGCCACCTGATTATGCTTTCGCTGGGTGGCGTGATTGGCACAGGGTTATTTTTCAATACGGGTTATATCATTTCGACGACCGGGGCGGCGGGCACGCTGCTGGCGTACCTGATTGGCGCGCTGGTGGTCTGGCTGGTGATGCAGTGTCTGGGCGAGCTTTCCGTGGCGATGCCGGAAACCGGCGCGTTCCACGTCTACGCCGCCCGCTATCTGGGTCCGGCGACGGGCTACACCGTGGCGTGGCTCTACTGGCTCACCTGGACGGTGGCGCTCGGCTCGAGCTTTACTGCCGCCGGGTTCTGCATGCAGTACTGGTTCCCGCAGGTGCCCGTCTGGGCCTGGTGTGTGGTCTTCTGCGCGGTGATTTTTGGCCTCAATGTCATCTCGACGCGCTTCTTTGCTGAAGGTGAATTCTGGTTCTCGCTGGTGAAAGTCGTCACCATCATTGCCTTTATTATTCTCGGCGGGGCGGCGATCTTTGGTTTTATCCCGATGCAGGACGGTGCGCCCGCGCCCGGCCTGAGCAATATCACCGCCGAAGGCTGGTTCCCGCACGGCGGCCTGCCGATCCTGATGACCATGGTGGCGGTGAACTTTGCCTTCTCCGGGACCGAGCTTATCGGCATCGCGGCGGGTGAAACCCAAAACCCGCACAAGGTGATTCCGGTAGCGATCCGCACCACCATTGCACGCCTGATTATCTTCTTTATCGGCACCGTGTTTGTACTGGCGGCACTGATCCCGATGCAGCAGGCCGGGGTAGAAAAAAGCCCGTTCGTGCTGGTGTTCGAAAAGGTCGGTATTCCTTATGCGGCTGATATCTTTAACTTTGTGATCCTGACGGCGATCCTCTCGGCGGCGAACTCTGGTCTGTACGCGTCTGGACGCATGCTGTGGTCGCTCTCGAATGAGAAAACGCTGCCGCGCTGCTTTGCCCGCGTCAACAAAAACGGTGTGCCGCTGACGGCGCTGTCGGTTTCCATGCTCGGCGGCGTGCTGGCGCTGTTCTCAAGCGTGATTGCGCCGGACACGGTGTTTGTGGCGCTGTCTGCAATTTCCGGGTTTGCGGTGGTGGCGGTGTGGATCAGCATCTGCGCGTCGCACTTCGTTTTCCGTCGCCGTCATTTGCAGTCCGGCCAGCCGCTCTCCGCGCTGCAGTACCGTGCGCCGTGGTATCCACTGGTGCCGGTGCTCGGCTTTGTCCTCTGCGTGGTGGCCTGTGTCGGCCTGTGGTTTGATCCGAGCCAGCGCATTGCGCTTTACTGCGGGCTGCCGTTTGTCGCCTTGTGTTATGGTGCGTACTACCTGACCCGAAATCTGACATCGCAGGAGCCTGAACATGTCGCAGAATAATCCGCTTACCGCCCTCCTTGAAAAGCAGCCCTTCGTTGTGCTGGATGGCGCGATGGCAACGGAGCTGGAAGCGCGCGGCTGTAACCTGGCAGACAGCCTCTGGTCTGCCAAAGTGCTGGTTGAAAACCCGGATCTCATCCGCGAAGTGCATCTTGATTACTACCGCGCCGGTGCGCAGGTGGCGATCACCGCCAGTTATCAGGCCACGCCTGCGGGCTTTTCCGCGCGCGGTCTGGACGAGGCGCAGTCCCGCGCGCTAATTGGTAAAAGCGTGGAGCTGGCGCGTAAGGCGCGGGAAGCGTATCTGGCTGAAAATCCGCATGCGGGCACGCTGCTGGTGGCGGGATCTGTCGGGCCATACGGAGCCTATCTGGCGGATGGCTCAGAGTATCGCGGCGACTACGTACGCAGTGCGCAAGAATTCACCACCTTCCATCGTCCTCGAGTGGAAGCGCTGCTGGATGCGGGCGCTGACCTGCTGGCCTGCGAAACCCTACCGTCCTTTGAGGAGATTAAGGCGCTGGCGGCGTTGCTGTCTGAATACCCCCGCGCCCGGGCGTGGTTCTCCTTCACCTTACGCGACAGCGAGCACCTGAGCGACGGTACGCCGCTGCGTGAGGTGGTCAGCGTACTGGCGAACTCGCCGCACATTGTCGCCCTGGGCATTAACTGCATCGCCCTGGAAAACACCACCGCGGCGCTGAAGCATCTGCAAAGCCTGACGGCGCTGCCACTGGTGGTCTACCCGAACTCGGGCGAGCACTATGACGCGGTAACCAAAACCTGGCACCACCACGGCGAAGCGTGCGAGACGCTGGCTGGGTATTTACCGCAGTGGCTGGATGCCGGGGCGAAGCTGATTGGCGGGTGCTGTCGCACCACGCCGAAAGATATTGCTGAGCTGAACGCACAGCGCTGAGTCTTTTGCCGGGTGGCGGCTGCGCCTCACCCGGCACACATCATGCCGCTTCCGCCAATACAAACATCCCGTACGGGTGGATCTCAAGATAGTACGCATCGCCCACGTCCGGCTGCAGGCGCGTGGCGTTAACCTGCAGTAAAATCTCCTGTCCGTGCCAGTCGACAATCACCTCATACTGCGGACCCATATAGGCGACGTGGCGGATAGTGCAGCGCTGGCTCGCCTCGCCGTGCTGGCTGAGCGTAATCGCCTCCGGACGCACGCCGACGGTGCCTTCGCCCTGGGTAGCAAAGTGCAGCGGACGCGGCAGACGGTAGCCGTGGATTTCCACGACATCCTCGCTGAAGCGGGCCGGGAAGAGGTTGGCATCACCCATAAAACTCGCCATAAAGCGAGACGCCGGCTGCCGATACAAATCCTGAGGCGAGCCAATCTGCATAATGTTGCCCTTGTTCATCACCAGCACGGTGTCGGAGACCGCAAACGCCTCGCTTTGATCGTGCGTCACGTACAGCGAGGTGATGTTGAACTGCTTTTGCAGCTCGCGGATTTTGTCCCGCATGCTGCGCCTGAGGTTCGCATCGAGGTTGCTCAGCGGTTCATCGAACAGCAACACTTTGGGTTTGAGGATCAGAGCGCGGGCCAGCGCCACGCGCTGCTGCTGGCCGCCGGAAATCTGATCCACGTAGCGATCTTCAAACCCCTCCAGGTCAACCATCGCCAGGGCTTCTTTGACCCGCGTTTTTATCTCTGCGCGCGAAACGCCCAGCATCTTCAGACCGTAGCCCACGTTCTCGCCCAGCGACATATGCGGGAAAAGCGCGTAGGACTGGAACACCATACAGATATCGCGCTGCTGAATGGAGCGGTGGGTCACATCCTCACCATCGATGTAAATCTGCCCTTCGGTCGGTTTTTCCAGCCCGGCAACCAGGCGCAGCACGGTGGTTTTACCGCAGCCGGACGGGCCGAGCAGCGTTACCATTTGTCCCTGCGGGATCGCCAGGTTGATGTTTTCAATTACCGTGTTTGCGCCAAAGCGTTTGGTCACGTTGCGCAGTTCAACAAAATGTTTCTCAGTCATAGTGTTACGCCTGGTTTTTGGCTTTTGAACGGGAGATACGCGCCTCGCCGATCAGCCAGTCAAAGAGGAAAATGATCGCCAGCATGACCACAATCAGGATCGAGCCGTAGGCAATCGCCACGCCGTATTCGCCGTCTTCCACGCGGTTCAGAATGTAGGCCGTTGCCACGCGGGTGTCCGGCGTGACGAGGAACACAATGGCGCTGACGGTGGTGATGGCGCGCACAAAGCTGTAAATCAGTGCTGATAAAATGGCCGGACGCAGCAGCGGCAGCAGGATGTGGGTGATGGTGCGCAGGCTTCCGGCACGCAGGCTCAGCGAGGCCTCGTCCAGCGACTTGTCGATCTGCCCTAATCCCGCGATCCCGGCGCGAATGCCCACCGGCACGTTACGCATCACCATGGAGATAATCACGATGGCGGCGGTGCCCGTGAGGTACACCGGCGCGCTGTTAAAGGCCAGAATGTACGACACGCCCGCCACGGTACCCGGTACGGCAAAGCACAGCATGGTGGTGAACTCGATGGTCTTTTTACCCCGGAACTGCTGGCGCACCACAACCCAGGCAATCAGCAGTCCGAAGGCGGCGGTGATCGGCGCGGCAATCCCGGCGTAAAGCAGGGTATCGAGCAGCGAAGGCCACGCGCCATCGCTCATCCCCTGGCCGAACAGCTTGATAAAGTTATCCAGCGTCAGGGTGTAATCCACGCCCCAGTTGACGGTAAAGCTCCCGTAGAAAATGCTGCCGTAGAGCAGGGCGTTAAAGGCGATCCACACCGCCAGCAGGGCGATCACGCTCCACACCAGCGTCACGGGCAGCGGCTGCACGTCGCCGCGGTACGATTTACCGGACACGGTGACGTAGGAGCGCTTGCCGATCCACATGTACTGGATGCAGAAAACCAGCAGCGAGAACAGCAGCAGGAAGGCCCCAAGGGTACTCGCTGCCTGATAATCCAGCTGTGAGCCGGTAATGTAGAAGTAGATCTGCGTGGCCAGCACGTCGAAGTTCCCGCCCAGCACCAGCGGGTTACTGAAGTCGGCCAGCGACTGCACAATCACGATTAAGAACGCATTCGCCAGCGCCGGTTTCAGCAGCGGCACGAAGACGCCATTAAAGGTCTGCCAGCGGCTGGCGCGCAGGGTGTACGAGGCCTCTTCCAGCGACGGGTGGATGGTTTTGATCGCGCCGTCGAGGATCATAAAGGCCATCGGCGTGAAGGCCAGCACCTGCGCCAGCCAGATGCCGGTGAAGCCGTACAGCCAGTTGGTATTGGTTAACCCAAACCAGTCCACCATCAGCTCCGTCATATAGCCAGAGCGCCCCATCATCAGCGTTACGCCTAACCCCACCACAAACGGCGGGGTCACGATGGGGAGAATCGAGAAGATACGTCCAATGATGGCGCTGCGTTTAGCGATGCGCGTGGTGTATATCGCCAGCACCAGGCCAAAGAAGGTGCAGCCGATCCCGACGGCTATCGACAGCAGAATCGAGTTGATGATGACCTGGATAATGTGCGCCTGCGACAGCACGTTCATAAAGGCCAGCGGGGCGAATTCACCTGCGTCGTTGGTGAACATCGGAATGAAAATGGCGATGCTCGGCCAGACGATAAAAATGCCGATCAGCGCCACGATGGTAATCAGCGAGCCGATGACAAAGCGATCGCCGCCCAGCCACTCCAGGCGGGTAAGGGCCAGCGTCATGATGGCGCCCAGGGCAACAAACAGCACGATGGTGGCATAGCCTAAACCGCGTCCTTCCACGGTGGCGCTAATGACCACGAACGCCATACACAGCAGCGCCCAGCCCGCGTCAAGATAGTGGCGGCTGCGCTGCTCGCGCTTTGCTTCGTTAAACGGGCGCACCAGCAGCAGGCTCGGCAGCAGGTACCACAGCCAGCTGACGTTGACATGAGACCAGCCGTAGGCGTCGAGGATCTCATCCCCGGTAGACTCCAGCAGGCCGTAATCAAGGCTCCAGCTCGGCAGCAGGGCAAAGGCCAGCCAGCCGAGTAAAACCCACAGGAATACCGCATCCCGCTTTGTGGCGGAATGAAGAGCAAGTGTCTGTGACATAAGTTTTCCGGGTGTTGGATGCCCGGCAAAGGAATGCTGCCGGGCGATGACCACTGTTCGCGGGCTTATTTACCCATCTTCACGTCGCTGACCCATTTATTGATCAGCGCTTTACGCACGTCCGTGGAGCCGTACTTGTCCATGTCATAGCTGATGAGCTTGAGGTCATCGAGCTTGAGCGAGTTCGGCGAAGTTTCCGCCGTGGTGTTGGTCAGGATTTGGTAGGACTTGCCCTTCTTCCACGCCAGCTCCTGTGCTTCTTTGGAGAGCACCCAGTCCACGAACAGCTTCGCGTTCTCTTCGTTGCGCGCGCCCTTCAGAATGCTCACGCCGCCAATTTCATACCCGGTGCCTTCGCACGGAGAGATCAGCTCCAGCGGCGCACCCTGCTCTTTTTCCAGCGAGTAGTCGTGCAGGAAGCCGATGCCGATGGCGGTTTCACCGCGCGCGGCGTTACGTGCCGGGGCAATACCGGATTTGGTGTACTGAGACACGTTGCCGTTCAGCTGTTTCAGGTAGTCGAAGGCCTGGTCTTCCCCCCACAGCTGGACGAAGGTTGCCAGCGCGGTATAGGCGGTGCCGGAGCTTTGCGGATCGGCGATCTGGATCTCGCCCTTGTATTCCGGTTTGGTCAGATCCTTCCAGCATTTTGGGACCGGCAGGTTTTTCTCTTTCAGGCGCTGGGTGTTGACGCCAAAGCCTAAGATCCCGACGTAAACCGCTGAAGAGAGGTTGCCCTTCACCTTGGCCGGATCGCGGAATTTCTCCATGATCTGTTCCAGGTTTTTCGATTTATAGGGCTGGAGTAGCCCCATTTCACCGGCCTGGGACTGCGGATCGAGCGTGCCGCCGTACCAGACATCGGCCTGCGGGTTTTTCTTCTCGGCATCCACTTTCGCCAGCGTGCTGCCGGAGCCGTTGCGGATAAACGAGGTTTTAACATCGTACTTTTCACCGAACGCTTTGGTTTCGACTTCGCACATTTCGTTGGTGGCGCTGCAGTACACTACCAGACGGCCTTTGGCCTGTGCGGCACCGGTTAAGGTAGCCAGCGCGATCCCGGAAGCAATGAGGGTAGAGAGAAGCGTTGTTTTCATTATTCAGCCCTTTTTATGACGTTATGTGACTGCGAGAAGCGGTGATGCCCGCCATCAGCAAGGGCATCAGTAATAAACCCATCAGGACGGCGGCAATCGAGAGCAAACTGAACATCCCCGACCAGCCGTAGCGTTCAATCACCTGTGACAGCGGCCACCCGGCCAGCGATGCGCCCAGATAGGCAAATACGCCCAGAAAGCCGGTAATCGAGCCTGCCGCCTGTTTATGTCCACACTCAACGGCGGCAAGGCCAATGAGCATCTGCGGACCGAAGACGAAAAATCCGACCGTAAAAAAGCACATCGCCAGCAGGGCGTAGTGGTGAACCGGTGCCAGCCACAGCGCGGCGACAGACACCATCAGCCCCAGCGTGAACAGCAAAATCATCGGCGCACGCTGGCCGCTGAACAGCAGGTCTGACCCCCATCCGGCAAACAATGCGCCCAGTAACCCGCCCACTTCGAAGAGCATCACCGTGGCGTTGGCGCTGAGCAGGTTCACGCCATGGCTTTCTGCCAGCCAGATGTTGCCCCAGTCGTTCAGGGCGATACGGATGAGATACACCAGCACATACGACGCCCCGAGCAGCCAGATCATCGGGTTTTGCAGCATGGTGGTGCGCAACATCTGCCATAGCCCCATCGGCGGGCTTTGCTGCTGCTGGCGCAGCTCCAGCGGATCGCTCCGCCACTCCCCGACCGTGGGCAGACCCTCTTCCTGCGGTGTGCCCCGCAGCTGTGTGGTCAGCCACAGGCCGAGCACGATGCTGATGATCCCCGGTGTCAGCATCGCCGCCTGCCAGCCCCATCGGTGGGCGGCAACGGCGCAAATCAACGGAATAATCGCGCCACCTATATTGATGGAGGTATTCCAGCAGCCCCACCAGAAGCCGCGCTCGTTGCGCGAATACCAGTGGGTCAGCAGCCTGGCGCAGGGCGGCCAGCCCCAGCCCTGAAAGAAGCCGTTCAGCGTCCAGATAAACAGCAGCAGCGGGAACGCATCGCAAAAGCTGAACAGCACGTTCAGCACGCCCGTTGCCAGCAGTCCGATGCCCATAAAGGCGCGCTGTCCGTGGCTGTCGTGCCAGAGCCCGGCGGCGAATTTGGACAGCCCGTAGCTGAGATAAAACAGCGAGCCGATAAGCCCGATATCGCCCTTGCTGAGCCCCAAATCCAGCTGCAGCGCGGGTAAAACATAATTCAGACTTTTTCGCGTCAGGTAAAACGCGGCGTAGCCAATCACCATACAAAGGAGCAGCCTGGGGCGCAGCGCCCGGTAACGTTGTGAAACCTCTTCAGCAGACAGTGCGTGCATGGCGTTCTCCGTTTGAGATGACTGTAGGGAAGTGCGGCATAAATGGGATGAGACAAAGTCTGGAGTGACTAAGACTTTTTCCTGGTCAGAGCGGCGTTTGTTGCAAATTTGTGGGCAGGTTAACAATTACGCGCGTCCCGAGACGGGATTCCAGCGTCAGTTCGCCGCCGAGCGCCGAGACGCGTTCGCGCATGCCCTGAATGCCGAAGCCGGGCTGCTGCTGCGGGCTGATGCCGCTGCCGTTATCGTGCACCTCAAGATAGAGCCGCGCGTGACGCTGGCAGAGCAAAATCGTGACTTCGCTGGCGTTGGCGTGTTTGCAGACGTTGTTGAGCAGCTCCTGGAGCAGGCGATACAGGGTAAAGACCAGCGTTTCGCTTTTCGGCGGCGTGGGAAGCCGGTAATCAAAACGGCAGCGGATCCCGCGTTCAGCAAAGGCGAACTCGTTGACCAGGTGGTGCAGAGCCTCCTGGAGCGACAGTTCGTCCAGCACGGGTGGGCGGAGCTGGCGCAGCAGCTGGCGCGTGGAGTGGTGAATACGCCGCGCGAGGTCGTTGATCTGTCCGGCGGCCTCAATGGCGAGCGGCGTATCGCTCGCCCGCTTCACCAGCTGAGACTGGATCTGGATAGCGGTGATGTTCTGGCCGATTTCGTCGTGAAGCTCGCGCGCCAGCTGCTTGCGGGTGTCCTCTTCGGAATGGATCAGTTTTTCCGCCAGCGCCCGTCTGGCCTGAAGTTCACTCTCAAGCCGATGGCGATAGCGTTCGAGGTTCATAGCCAAATGCTGCTGGCGGCTGATGGCGATGCCCAGGCCAATCCCCAGCAGCGACTGGGTTGAGAGAAAAATTTCCAGTTCGAGAAGGTCGCTAAACCCGACGCCCACCTGGCGGGCAATGGTGATCATCATGCTGCCGAGCAGCCCGGAAAGGACACCGCCCTGCCAGCCGAATTTCCACGCCATCACCACGTTGGGCAGGAACACGACAATCAGCAGCAGTCGCTCCAGCGCCGGGGAGAGCACCATCTGCGTGCCGATGCCGATAATGAAAAACAGGCTGCACCAGATAATCAGCGAGGTGCGCAGCGGCGGATTGCTGGTGTCCAGCCCCAGCAGATGGTAACGATGCTGCTGGCGTAAAAATTCAAAGACCAGATAGACGAACGGCGTAAGCAGTACGCCACCGGTAAAGGAGCCGAGCAAAAGCAGCGTGGCCGGGCTGTCCAGAAAGGGCGACAGGAGCAAGGTTTGCAGCAGGGCATTCACCGTCACCGCCGCAATCAGCGTTGACAGCCGCTGCCAGTAGAGGGGGAAGCGGTGCCAGTACCGCTGCGCCAGCCAGGCGCTGACGATGCCGATAAGCGGCACGGCCAGCATCAGATAACGCGTGAGGAGCTGCTCGCCGTGCAGCCACAGAATGGCGGCAAGGGGGGGAAGAATTAATGCAGGCCAGTAGCGGCGTGAAAGTAAAATCATCAGCGCCAGCCACACCCCCTGCGGCAGAAACAGCACCGCCTGCTGGCCGTTGTGGGTAAGGTAGAAGCTCAGCGTCCACAGCATCAGCCAGCCGGTTCCCCAGGCCAGCATAATGAACAGGGACAGGATCAGATGCCGGACAGCGCGCCGCATCAGTGGCCCGTGAGCAGTTGGTTATCAAGCGCGAAGTGCACCAGGTCGATGGTGCTGCTGCACTGAAGCTTGCCCAGCACGTTGGCACGATGGACATGAACGGTTTTATGGCTCAGCGAAAGCGTATAGGCAATCTCCTTCACGCTTTCGCCTTTCACCAGCAGCTCAAACACTTCGCGCTCGCGCGGAGTGAGCGCCTCAAGCACTTTTGGCATCGGCTCGCCGCCGCGCAGCGCTTTTACCGCATCAGCGCACAGGTAATGCCCGCCCATGCCGACGGCGCGCACGGCCTGCACCAGCTCCTCCGGGCCGCAGCGCTTGGTCAGATAGCCGCTAGCACCCGCGTCGAGGGCACTTTGCACAAAGGCCGGTGTGTCGTAGATGCTCAGGATGATGGCGCGAAACGTCGGCCGCTGCTGGCGCAGGCGCTTGAGCAGGCTAAGACCGTTTTCGTCCGGCATCGCGACGTCCATCACCGCCACGTCGATATCGTTGCGCGACAGGGCGGGCCACGCCTCCGCCGCGCTGCTAAACTGGCCCTCAACGATCACATCCTCTTCCAGATTTAACAGTTGGGCGAAACCGGAACGCACCACCACGTGATCGTCCACCAGCACCACTTTAATCATCTCGACACCCTTTGCTCATTCGTTGACCTATGATGCCCGTTGCCGGCGGGCTGGCAATCCTGCGGCTGCGGTTATGTAACCGATGTAACAAAATTGCAATAAAGCCACAGCCCACTTTTTAACTATCCTTTGCCGGTTTTTTTCTAAAAACGATTCGGAATGAGCGATACCTTTTTATTCCTTTATCAAAATTCCCGCGCCGGAAATACTGCCCTCATAACAACAAGGGGAGCAGGCACTATGGCAATTTCATCGCGAATCACATTACTCGGCGCACTGGCGCTGTGGGCTTTTCAGGCGCAGGCGGTAGACGTCACCGTTGCGTATCAGACCTCTGCGGAACCGGCGAAAGTCGCGCAGGCGGACAACACCTTTGCCAAAGAGAGCGGCGCGAAAGTCGACTGGCGCAAGTTCGACAGCGGGGCATCCGTCGTGCGTGCGTTAGCCTCTGGCGACGTGCAGATCGGCAATATTGGATCCAGCCCGCTGGCGGTGGCGGCCAGCCAGCAGGTGCCGATTGAGGTGTTCCTGCTCGCCTCACAGCTCGGTAACTCTGAAGCGCTGGTGGTGAAGAAAAACATCACCAAACCGGAAGATCTGATCGGCAAACGCATCGCCGTGCCGTTTATTTCCACTACCCACTACAGCCTGCTGGCGGCGCTCAAGCACTGGGGCATCAAACCGGGTCAGGTACAAATTATCAACCTCCAGCCGCCGGCGATTATCGCGGCGTGGCAGCGCGGCGATATTGATGGGGCTTACGTCTGGGCGCCGGCCGTGAACGAGCTGGAAAAAGACGGCACCGTGCTGACCGACTCTGAAAAAGTGGGCCAGTGGGGCGCGCCAACCCTCGACGTGTGGGTCGTGCGCAAAGACTTTGCCGAGAAGCATCCTGAGGTGGTGAAGGCCTTTGCGAAAAGCGCGATTGACGCCCAGCAGCCGTACATCAGTAACCCGGATGAATGGCTGAAGCAGCCCGCCAACCTGGAAAAACTCTCCCGCCTGAGCGGCGTGCCGGAAGCGGACGTGCCGGGACTGGTGAAAGGCAATACCTATCTGACCCCCGCACAGCAGGTACAGCAGCTGACGGGGCCGGTGAACAAAGCGATTGTGGATACGGCCACCTTCCTGAAAGAGCAGGGCAAAGTGCCCGCGGTGGCAGCGGATTACAGCCAGTACGTGACCGATCGTTTTGTGAAATAAGGAGTCCGCCATGCTGAATATTACGAACCTGTATGCCGATTACGGTGGTAAACCCGCGCTGGAGGACATCAACCTGACGCTGGACAGCGGTGAGCTGCTGGTGGTGCTGGGCCCGTCAGGGTGCGGAAAAACCACGCTGCTGAATCTGATCGCCGGGTTTGTCCCTTATCAGCATGGCACCATTCAACTGGAAGGCAAAAAGGTGGAAGGCCCTGGCGCCGAGCGCGGCGTGGTCTTCCAGAATGAAGGGCTGCTCCCCTGGCGCAACGTGCAGGAAAACGTGGCGTTTGGGCTGCAGCTGGCGGGTGTTAATCGTGAACAGCGGCTGGAAACGGCGCGGGCGATGCTGAAAAAAGTGGGGCTGGAAGGGGCGGAAAAACGCTTTATCTGGCAGCTTTCCGGCGGCCAGCGGCAGCGCGTAGGCATTGCCCGCGCGCTGGCCGCAAATCCGCAGCTGTTGCTGCTGGACGAGCCGTTCGGGGCGCTGGATGCCTTCACCCGCGAGCAGATGCAAACCCTGCTGCTGCGCCTGTGGCATGAGACGGGCAAGCAGGTGCTGTTGATCACGCATGATATTGAAGAGGCGGTATTTATGGCCACCGAACTGGTGCTGCTCTCGCCGGGGCCGGGCCGCGTGCTGGAGCGTTTGCCGCTGGATTTCGCCCGCCGCTACGTCGCGGGAGAACCCGTGCGCAGCATCAAATCCGATCCGCTGTTTATCGAACAGCGTGAATACGTCTTAAGCCGCGTGTTTGAACAACGGGAGGCTTTCTCATGAGCATCGTCTTCAGTGAAAAAACGCGCCGCACGCGTCTGGCGCTGCGCTGGCCTTTCTCGCGCCAAATCACCTTGAGCGTCGGTACGCTGCTGGTCTTACTGGCGGTGTGGTGGGCGGTTGCTGCCCAGCAGTGGGTCAGCCCGCTGTTTCTGCCGCCGCCGGGACAGGTGCTGGCCAAACTCATTACCATCGCCGGGCCGCAGGGCTTTATGGATGCCACGCTCTGGCAGCACCTGGGTGCAAGTCTGGCGCGTATTCTGGTGGCGCTGCTGGCGGCGGTAATTATCGGGATTCCGGTCGGGATCGCGATGGGCTTAAGCCCGACGGTGCGCGGCATCCTCGACCCGCTGATTGAGCTTTACCGTCCGGTGCCGCCGCTGGCCTATCTGCCGCTGATGGTGATCTGGTTCGGCATCGGTGAAACGTCAAAAATCCTGCTGATTTATCTGGCGATTTTCGCCCCGGTTGCCATGTCGGCGCTGGCGGGCGTGAAGAGCGCCCAGCAGGTGCGGATCCGCGCGGCGCAGTCGCTGGGAGCCAGCCGCACGCAGGTGCTGCTGTTCGTGATTTTACCGGGCGCACTGCCGGAGATTTTAACCGGGCTGCGCATCGGCCTTGGCGTGGGCTGGTCCACGCTGGTGGCGGCAGAGCTGATTGCAGCCACGCGCGGCCTTGGGTTTATGGTGCAGTCGGCGGGAGAGTTCCTGGCGACTGACGTGGTACTGGCAGGGATCGCGGTGATCGCCGCAATCGCCTTTGGATTAGAACTGGGGCTGCGCGCGTTACAGCGCCGCCTGACGCCCTGGCATGGAGAAATACAATGAGTGAACGTCTGACCATTACCCCGCTGGGGCCGTACATTGGCGCGCAGGTGTCGGGCCTGGATGTGACCCGTCCGCTGAGCGATAACCAGTTCGAGCAGCTGTACCACGCGGTGCTGCGCCATCAGGTGGTGTTCCTTCGCGAACAGGCTATCACCCCGCAGCAGCAGCGCGCGCTGGCCCTGCGCTTCGGCGATCTGCATATCCACCCCGTCTATCCGCATGCGGAAGGCGTGGAGGAGATTATCGTCCTGGATACCCACGACGATAACCCGCCGGACAATGACAACTGGCACACCGACGTGACCTTTATCGAGACGCCGCCCGCCGGGGCGATTCTGGCGGCGAAGCTGCTGCCAGAAACCGGCGGCGATACCCTGTGGACCAGCGGCATTGCAGCGTATGAGGCGCTCTCCGCGCCGTTCCGGACGCTGCTGAGCGGGCTGCGGGCGGAGCACGACTTCAAAAAATCGTTCCAGGAGTACAAGTACCGCAAGAGTGAAGAGGAGCATCAGCGATGGCAGGAGGCGGTTGCGAAGCATCCTCCGCTGCTGCATCCGGTGGTGCGTACCCATCCGGTCACGGGCAAGCAGGCGCTGTTCGTGAACGAAGGGTTCACAACGCGCATTGTGGACGTATCCGAGAAAGAGAGTGAGGCGCTGCTGGGGTTCCTGTTCGCGCATATTACTAAGCCGGAGTTTCAGGTGCGCTGGCGCTGGCAGGAGAACGACCTGGCGATCTGGGATAACCGCGTAACGCAGCACTATGCCAATGCGGACTATCTTCCGCAGCGCAGGATTATGCAGCGGGCGACGATTTTGGGGGATAAGCCGTATTACCGTCCTTGAACCGTCGCACCCGTAGGCCGGGTAAGGCGTAGCCGCCACCCGGCAATTGTGCACCGTTCTTACCGGGTGTCGCTGCGCTTGCCCGGCCTACGAAAAACCGCACATTTAAAGGTGCGCCTCAATGTACCGCTGATAGCGGTTCGCCTTCAGGTAACACAAATCCACCAGCACCAGCCCGTCGACGCAGTCGTTAAATGCCGGGTCGCTACCAAAATCAATAAACTGTACGCCGCCGGGTTCGCAGAGCTCGGAATATTGCTTGTAGAGCGGCGGAATGCCGCAGCCCAGATTGCCGAGCAGGGATTTCAGCTTCGTCAGATCGTCCACATAATCCACGCCGCCAAACTGCGCGAGCACGTCCGGCAGCGAGGCGGGATACGGCTGACGTGAGGCGGCTAGCGGATGCGTTGCCGGGAACCACAGGCGGTAAAATGCCACCAGCAGATCCCGCGCAGCAGGCGGTAAGCCGCCGGAGATGGAGACCGGGCCAAACAGGTAGCGGTAGTGCGGATAACGCGCCAGATAAGCCCCAATCCCGGACCATAAATAATCCAGGCCGCGGCGTCCCCAGTAGCGCGGCTGAATGAAGCTGCGCCCCAGTTCAATACCGTGTTCCAGCACGTCCTGCATTTTGTCGTCGTAGTGGAACAGGCTATAGCTGTACAACCCTTCCAGACCGCGACGTTCAACCTGTTTTGCGGTCGGCATAAAGCGATACGCGCCGACGATCTCCAGATCCTCTTCATCCCAGAGGATCAGGTGCAGATAATCGTCATCATAGCTGTCCGTGTCCCGGCGTTTGCCGCTCCCTTCCTCCACGGCGCGAAAGGCAATCTCGCGCAGGCGGCCCAGCTCGCGCAGCAGAGGAGCCTCTTCTTGCCCGTTGCGCTGCCACAGGTAGATGGTTTTGCCGTCGCTGGTTTTCCCCAGACACTCGGCCTGCGCCAGTTCACGCCTCAGCGTAGCCCGGTCTTCAGGACGGGCAATGGCGCACTGGGTTTTAAAGACGCCAGGCACTCCCTTGCCAAGACGCATCACGTGCTGACGACACTGCTCGGCCATCTCACGCGACGAAAGGGTGGCGCTATGCCAGTGATGCCACGCAATCTGCTGGCCGATTTTAATCGGCAGCTGGCTATGGCGTCGGCGGAACATCTGCTGCATCAGCAGCAGCAAGGACAGCGTTGGCGACACCAGCGTGCTGGCATAAAAGAGCAGGCTGTTATGCGCCTGAATATGCACCGGCAGCAGCGGGACGCGCAGCTTGCTGGCGAGTTTGATAAAGCCTGAGTGCCATTTTTTATCGCGGACGCCTTTTCGCGTCGGGCGGGAAACTTCTCCCGCCGGGAAGAAGATCAGCACGCCTGCGTTTTGCAGATGCTGTTCCATCTGAACCAGGGATGTTTTCGCCGTCCTGCCGCCCATATTGTCCACCGGAATAAACAGCGAACTGAGGGGCTCAAGGTGAGTCAGCATCCGGTTGGTCACGACTTTAACATCGCGTCGCACGCGGGAGACGGCGTACATCAGCGCCAGCCCGTCCAGCGTACCCGTCGGGTGGTTGGCAATAATGACCAGCGGGCCATGTTCGGGGATTTGTTCGAGATCGCGGGCGGAAACGGTGCAGAGAATATCAAGGTGTTCCAGAACTTGCTCCACCATATCCAGCCCTTTCAGGTGGCGGTGGGCTGCGGCAAATTGCTGAAATTCGTCTTCGTAAAACAGTCTTTTTAACAGACTTTTTTGCCAGGGGGCAGGCCTCGCCTGAGGCCAAAGATCGTCGAGAACGCTATCGAGGCTAAACATGGTTACTCCTCCTGCCGTCTTGCGAAGACAGTAGAAGGAGCAGATGTCGGTTGTATTGCAGTTTGGTGAAGATTAGCGGAGGATTTTCTTCTCAGCCAGATCCAGCGCGAAGTAGCTGAAGATCAGGTCCGCACCCGCGCGTTTGATCGCGCCCAGGCTTTCGAGGACCACTTTCTCTTCGTCAATCGCCCCTGCCCGCGCGGCGAATTTGATCATCGCGTACTCGCCACTGACCTGGTAAGCGCCCAGCGGCAGCTCGGTGCGCTCGCGGATGTCGCGCAGGATGTCGAGGTACGCGCCCGCGGGTTTCACCATCAGGCAGTCTGCGCCCTGGGCTTCATCCAGCAGGGATTCACGAATCGCCTCGCGGCGGTTCAGCGGGTTCATCTGATAGGTTTTACGATCGCCCTTCAGCGCCGTACCCGCCGCTTCACGGAACGGACCGTAGAAGGAGGAGGCAAATTTAGTGGAGTAGGACATGATGGCGGTATCGGTAAAGCCCGCCGCGTCCAGCGCCTGACGAATCGCCTGAACCTGTCCGTCCATTGCCGCAGATGGGGCGATGAAGTCCGCACCTGCAGCGGCAGCGACGACCGCCTGCTTGCCGAGGTTCAGCAGGGTAGCATCGTTGTCCACGCCGTGATCGCACAGCACGCCGCAGTGGCCGTGAGACGTGTATTCGCAGAAGCAGGTGTCGGACATTACCACCATTTCCGGCACGGTCTCTTTGCAGATGCGGGACATGCGGGCGACGAGGCCATCTTCTTTCCATGCATCGCTGCCGGTGGCGTCGGTATGGTGAGAGATGCCGAAGGTCATCACCGAGCGGATCCCCGCGTGGGCGATGCGTTCAATCTCACGCGCCAGATGTTTTTCCGGAATGCGCATCACGCCCGGCATCGCCTCGATGGCTTTGTAGTCATCGATCTCTTCTTCGACAAAAATCGGCAACACCAGATCGTTTAAGGTCAGGGTTGTCTCTTCAAACATAGCGCGCAGTGCAGGTGACTTGCGCAGGCGGCGGGGACGTGCAATTAAATCGGTCATGGTATGCCTGATGTTTGTGGAACAAAGAAGACCAGTGTACATGAAAGTGAAGGGGGGTGTTTTACGAAATTGGGCATTTTGATGTTGCGAAATGCGCTAAAACAAGCTGCATCCAATGTCTCTATTATAGAGTGAATAATGGTTTGTTAGGTGGCGTGAAATATTGGCGGAAGTTTTGAATTGAATGGAAGGTATAATTATAAATGATCTATTGTTTTTTATTATATTGGCTGGGTCAATAAAATAGAATTGTAATTTGCTGATTTTATAACATTTATTCAGGGTGATTCTTATTGTTTCGTTTTTTAGACGTGAGTTGTCTGGATACGGACTTAATTGAATCATTCATTGAACCTTTTAGAAATGAAACTGCATAATTCCCTCCGCAATTAAACATTGCAAAATGATTTGACGGACAAACTTGCTTACGTCCCTGAGGAGGGATGACCCAATGCAAACATGGAAAAAGAAACTGGTTGTATCTCAACTTGCATTAGCCTGCACCCTGGCTATCGCTTCTCAGGCTAATGCGAAGGATATTTCCGGCACGACGTATAATACGTTTGGATATGATAATACAGCCTCTACCCCCTGGTATTATGGTTATGCAGACTGGGATTACTCGGATGCCACCCATGATGGTGATATTTATCCGGTGATTAACAAATCCACGGTAAACGGTGTTATTTCAACATACTATCTGGATGATGGCGTTAATGGCCGGGCGAACGCGTTGAGTATTTCCAACAGCACCATCAACGGCATGATCACGTCTGAGTGTATGACCACGACGTGTGCCGATGGCACGGAGACGGATGGTACTGCACATACGCAGTATGACCGTTTTAGCCTGACGGTAGATAACAGCACCATCAATGACACCTACGAGCATTATGTTTATGACGTTGTGAATGGTGACACCACCGAATCCCATTATCAGGATACCTACGGTCTGGGTAACGCCATTACGCTGGATGTAGAGTCTGATATCGTTATTCAGAATAACTCCCACGTAGCCGGTATCACGCTGACGCAGGGTTATCAGGAACTGGATAATACCCCGTATGACGGTGTGGAAGGCGTTGCCAATAGTAGCAACATCTTTACCGATACCCTGGTGGTGAAAGACTCCGTGCTGACCTCCGGCGCATACAGCGATCTGGGTACCAGCGGTTTCTATGGTCAAACGGCCAAGCCGAGCGACTACGGTGAAACCAACGCGACGGCGGCGGATGACGCGGCGCTGATCGTGGCTGCCAGCGCGTCTGATAACGCGATGCAGACGACAGCGACGTTCGATCACTCCACCGTTACAGGTGACATCCTGTTCTCCAGTACCTTCGATAACAACTTCTACGAGAATGGCGACCCGGCAACCGATACCACCGATGACGGTGTGTATAACCCAACCACCAACGGCTGGGATGGCACCGATACACTGGATGTCACTCTGACTAACGGCAGCAAGTGGGTGGGTGCAGCGCAGTCCAGCGTTGAAGCCATCGGCACCGCGCAAATGTACGGTCAGGGCTATAGCGATGTCGACTGGCATACGCTCTCGCCAAACAGCATCTGGCCTGATTCTACCTTCGACACCAACGGTCACGTTGCGGGTGAAGAGGTTTATCAGAGCGGTCTGTTCAACGTGGCGCTGGATAACGGTTCCGAGTGGGATACCCGCAAAGTCTCCAACATCGACGGGCTGACAGTGAATAATCAGTCGCAGGTCAATGTTGAAAACTCTGCCCTGCTGGCGGACACCATCACGCTGACCAATGCTTCAACGCTGAATATCGGCGACAGCGGCGCCGTCGCGACCGACAGCCTGTATCTGGACAGCTACAGCCGTGCAGCGCTGACTGAAGAGACCGCTGAGCTGTATGCCAACACCATCACCGTAGACAACGGTGCCGAGCTGGCGCTGGGTATGGGTCAGGTTGATACGCACAACATGGTGCTGACCGACGGCGGCGTGCTGAACGTGGCCAGCCGCGATTATGTGCTGAACAGCGATCTGAACAACGCGCGTTACATTACCAACGATCGTTACAAAGCGGACTACGACTATGGTGTCGTCGCACTGAACTCTGACGGTCATCTGTCGGTAAACGGTGATGTGGCGGGTAACTACAAAGTGCGCATCGATGATGCGACCGGTGCCGGTTCCGTTGCCGATTACAAAAATAAAGAGATCGTCCGCATCTATGACAATAACGCGGATACCACAGCCAGCTTTACTGCCGCGAACAAAGCTGATTTAGGTGCCTACACCTATCAGGCGCAGCAGAAAGGTGACACCGTTGTTCTGCAGCAGAAAGAGCTGACTGACTATGCCAACATGGCGCTGAGCATCCCGTCTGCTAACAGCAACATCTGGAACCTGCAGCAGGATACCGTCGGCACGCGTCTGACCAACAGCCGCCACGGCCTGGCGGATAACGGCGGAGCGTGGGTGAGCTACTTCGGTGGTAACTTCGACGCTGATAATGGCAACGTTAGCTACGATCAGGACGTGAGCGGCATTATGGTCGGTCTGGATACCCAGATTGACGGTAACAATGCGAAATGGATCGTCGGTGGTGCTGCAGGCTTCGCGAAGGGCGATATCAGCGATCGTACCGGTCAGGTTGATCAGGACAGTCAGAGTGCGATGGTCTACGCGTCAGCGAAGTTCATGAACGATCTGTTCCTCGACAGCTCCCTGAGCTACACCCGCTTCAACAACGATCTCTCCGCTACCATGAGCAACGGTCAGTATGTTGACGGTGACACCACGACCGACGCGGTCGGCTTTGGGATGAAACTGGGCTACGACTGGAAACCAAACCTCTCTGGCTACATCACGCCTTACGCGGCGGTATCCGGCCTGTTCCAGTCTGGGGATGACTACCAGCTGAGCAACGACATGCGAATTGATGGGCAGTCATACGACAGCTTGCGTTATGAGCTTGGCGTAGATGCGGGTTATACCTTCAATTACGGCGGAGAGCAGGCGTTGACGCCTTACTTCAAGCTGGCTTACGTGTATGACGATGCCGACAACAATGCTGATGTGAATGACGACAGCATCGACAACGGTGTTGAAGGTTCCGCGGTTCGAGTGGGTCTGGGCACGCAGTTCAGCTTCACGAAGAACTTCAGTGCATATACTGATGCAACTTATCTCGGTGGCGGCGACGTTGACCAGAACTGGGGTGCAAATCTGGGCGTGAAATATACCTGGTAAAATATAAAAAGCGGGGGAATATTTCCCCCGCTTTTTTATATAACAATTAAAAATAATCGAGAACCGACAGATACAGATGACTTGAGGTCTGCATGAATGTTAATGCGAAGCCACTTTCTGAATTAAGCCGGATCGTACAGTGCCTGGAAGTCGCCAGCACCCCTTTTAAGACCGCGCCACAGAAATTAATTTCAACCGCTAATAATGAGGATGATGTTCCATACACATTTGTAATACAAACCGGCGTCGTTGCCATCCACAGAAAGTCAGATGAACTTCTCGTGGGTATTGCAAAGGCACCCTATATTTATGGTTTAAGCGCGTGGGTAAATAATAGCCATCAAGAATATGTGATGATGGCGCATTCACATTGCTCAGGTTTTTATTTACCGGCCTCTTCACTGTACCAACGGCTTCAGCAAGCCTCACTCTGGCAAGACGCATTTTGTTGGCTGTCGTGGATCAACCATCATCTGGGTAAACGTGACATGCAACTGGTGGGGAATAACTCTTACAGCCAGATCCGGGCCATGCTCATTAATATGGACGAGTGGGATGAAACGCTGCGCTCAAAAATTGGCGTTATGAATCATATTCAGCGTAGCACAGGGATCTCTCGCTCTGTGGTCGCGGAAGTTCTGGCAGCGCTGCGGCAGGGTAATTATATTACGATGAGCCGGGGCAAACTGGTTAGCATCAACCGTCTGCCCGCGGACTATTAGGTCAGTTAGACGCCGTCAGCACCTGCGCTTTATTTGCGCTCAGCTCAGCAACCAAATTATTGATGCCATCGCTCATGTTAACGAAGCGCGTGTTTGGCGAGCGGGTGACGACCACAAACGCCCCTACGTTGGACTGCGGGATCATCGCCATATAGGTGATGAATCCGCCACCGCCGCCGGTTTTCTGAATAATGCCCGGGCGGCCGTCTTTCGGCGCCATGTACACCCAGCCCAAACCGAGGGCATCGGCTTTACCCGGTACGTCCATGCCGATAACGCGGGTCAGTTGGGTACGCTGATAAATCAGCGTTTGCATGCGATCGGCCTGGTGGGTGCGAGAGTAGAAATCCGAAGAGAGGAACTGCTGCATCCAGCGCATCATGTCGCCAGGCGTTGAATACACACCACCGCTGCCGATCGCCGCCAGGGTGTTATTACACGGGCTGGCACCTTTTTCAGCGACCATCAGGCGACGGCACTGGTCCGGGGAGGGGGTAAAGGTGGTGTCCTTCATCCCCAACGGACGGGTAATCTGCTCTTCAAACAGCTGAGGATAGGGTTTACCCGAAGCGGTCGATAACGCATCGGCCAGCAGATCAAACGCGAGGTTTGAATAGGCGGCCTGCGAACCCGGCGTGGTTTTCAGCGTCGCGGTGCTCAGGTAATTCCAGCGCTGTTCGCGCGTCGGCCAGACAAAGACGGGACGATGTGCCGCGCCGCCGGGTTGCTCTCGCGGCAGGGCACTGGTGTGGGTCGCCAGGTTGACCAGTCTGATGGGTGCACCCTGATAAGTCGGGACGCGAGCGCCGGGTGGTGCGTATTTGCTGAGCGGGTCGTCGAGTTTAACCACGCCCTGGTCGAGAAGCTTCACCAGCATTTCGCTGGTCATCAGCTTGGTGATGGAGGCAATACGGATCACCGAATCCAGCTGCGGGTGAATGTTATTCCCCGGGCGCGTTTCACCAAAGCTGCGAAACACACGCTGGTTACCGTCAATGACCACCAGCGCCATTCCCGTCCCGCCGCTACCGTAATAGATCAGGTTCGCGTAGCGATCGGCGATATCAGAGGCTAAAACCGGGGCCGTCAGCGGCTGCGCTGCCTGGGCGGTGGAAAAGCTCACCGCACATAGCGCGGCGAAAGAGAGCAGACAACGTTTCAACGAAAAGCATCCATCAAGTAAATAAGGAAAGTTAGGGGTATTTATACTACTAATCGGTAAGCTGCAAAGGCCCGAATTGCATAACGATAGCGAGAAAAACGTAACCATGGGTAAATATGAACAATTTACTTGCGGCCAGGATCTCATTTTGTGACATCGGGCTTATGATAGGCACCAGTGCGACTTAATCTTGCGGAGAACGGTATGTCTGAAAAGCGTGTGGTTATGGTGGTTGATATGCAGAACGGGGTATTCGAGACGCCGCGTCATCAGCGCGAGAAATGTGTCTCTCTGATCAACCAGCTTACGCAGGCAGCCGACAGGGTGGTTTTTATCCAGCATGCCGAAGCCGGGGGACTGGAAGAGGGAAGTGAAGGGTTTGCGTTGCTTCCTGAGCTCAATCAGCCAGCAGGTGCGTTGTACGTCACCAAAACCGCCTGTGATGCCTTCTATAACACCGCGCTTGAGACGCTGCTGCGTGAACAGGGCATTCGCGAGTTTGTCATTTGCGGCTGTGCCACCGATTACTGTGTCGATGCCACCCTCAAAAACGGCGTCAGCCGGGGCTACCACATCACGGTTGCTGAAGATGCCCACACCACGGCCAATCGCCCGGCGGCGGAAGCCCAGGTTCTGATTGCCCACTACAACGATGTCTGGCGTAACTTCATCGCCCCTGCCAATCCACCTTCGGTGAAACGCACCGAAACAATTCTCGAAAACTGGAAAGCGAACTAATAATAAACCCACGGGTCTGACCTTTTTGCCTGCGCCGCTGGTGGGCTCAGGTCAGATTTTCGTGTGGCGATGTGTTGAGCACAGCAACAGCCAGAACAACAAAAAGGAAGCACAATGTTTAAGTCTTTTTTCCCAAAGCCGGGGCCTTTTTTCCTGTCGGCATTTATTTGGGCACTGATAGCTGTCATTTTCTGGCAGGCGGGCGGTGGCGCATGGCTGACGCGTATTACGGGGGGAACGGGTGAGGTGCCAATTAGCGCCGCGCGCTTCTGGTCGCTCAGCTACCTGCTGTTTTATGCCTACTACACGGTCTGCGTGGGGCTGTTTGCGGTTTTCTGGTTTATCTACTCTCCACACCGCTGGCAATACTGGTCGATTCTGGGCACCTCGCTGATCATCTTTGTGACCTGGTTCCTGGTCGAAGTCGGCGTGGCGGTGAACGCCTGGTATGCCCCCTTCTACGATCTGATCCAGACGGCGCTGAGTTCCCCGCATAAGGTGACGATTAACCAGTTTTACCATGAGGTGGGTATCTTCCTCGGCATCGCCCTGATTGCGGTCATCATTGGCGTGATGAACAATTTCTTCGTTAGCCACTATGTCTTCCGCTGGCGTACCGCCATGAACGAACACTATATGGCGCACTGGCAGCACCTGCGTCATATCGAAGGTGCCGCGCAGCGTGTGCAGGAAGACACCATGCGTTTTGCCTCTACGCTTGAAGACATGGGTGTCAGTTTTATCAACGCCATTATGACGCTGATCGCCTTCCTGCCGGTGCTGGTGACGCTTTCCGCGCACGTGCCGGAGCTGCCGATTATTGGTCACCTGCCGTATGGTCTGGTTATCGCCGCGATTGTCTGGTCGTTGATGGGCACGGGGCTGCTGGCGGTGGTCGGCATCAAGCTGCCGGGTCTGGAGTTTAAAAATCAGCGTGTCGAAGCGGCCTACCGTAAAGAGCTGGTCTACGGCGAAGATGATGCTAACCGCGCCTCGCCACCGACCGTTCGCGAGCTGTTTGGCGCCGTGCGTCGCAACTATTTCCGCCTCTATTTCCACTATATGTATTTCAACATTGCGCGCATTCTGTATCTGCAGGTTGATAACGTTTTCGGTTTGTTCCTGCTGTTCCCGTCGATTGTTGCGGGTACGATTACGCTGGGCCTGATGACGCAGATCACCAACGTCTTTGGTCAGGTGCGCGGTTCGTTCCAGTATCTGATCAGCTCCTGGACCACGCTGGTGGAACTGATGTCCATCTATAAACGTTTACGCAGTTTCGAGCGTGAGCTGGACGATAAAGATCTGCAGGAAGTCACCAACACATTGAGCTAATACAGGGAGTTGCTATGTCTTTTGCCGTACCGCGTACGTTATCGCTGTCCTTACTTGCTGCCCTGGTACTGGCGGGGTGTGCCGAGAAAGGGGCCGCACCACTCAAAAAAGGGGAAAAGCCCGTGGACGTGGCGAGCGTTGTCCGGCAAAAAATGCCCTCCAGCGTGAAGGATCGCAATGCGTGGGCGGACGCGCTGGCAAAGACCTTTGAAAGCCAGAAAATTGCCCCTACCGAGGAGAATATCTGCTCGGTGCTGGCGGTGGCGCAGCAGGAATCCATGTACCAGTCAGACCCGGTCGTGCCGGGTCTGAACAAAATTGCCTGGAAAGAGATCGACCGCCGCGCGGAATCGATGCATATCCCGGTGTTCCTGGTCCATACCGCGCTTAAAATCACCTCGCCAAACGGCAAAAGCTATAGCGATAGGCTGGATACGGTGAAAACCGAGAAACAGCTAAGCGCCATTTTTGATGACTTCATCAACATGGTGCCGATGGGGCAAAAACTGTTTGGCTCGCTTAACCCGGTACACACCGGCGGTCCGATGCAGGTCAGCATCGCGTTTGCAGAAAAACATACCGACGGTTATCCGTGGAAAATTGACGGAACGGTGCGTCAGGAGGTCTTCTCCCTGCGCGGCGGGCTCTGGTTTGGCACTTATCACCTTCTTAACTACCCGGCGAATTACAGCGAGCCGCTGTACCGCTTTGCAGACTTTAACGCGGGCTGGTATGCCAGCAGGAACGCAGCGTTCCAGAATGCCGTGAGCCGGGCATCCGGGGTGAAGCTGGCGCTGGATGGCGATCTGATTGCCTACGGCAGCAGCGAAGCGGGTACGACCGAACGTGCAGTGCGCAAACTGGCGACAAAGCTGGATATGAGCAACAGCGATATTCGCCGTCAGTTGGAGAAGGGCGACAGTCTGGCGTTTGAGAAAACGGATTTGTATCAACAGGTCTTTGCGCTGGCAGAGAAGAAAAGTGGAAAAGCGTTACCGAGGGCTATCCTGCCCGGAATTCAGCTCGAGAGCCCAAAGATCACGCGTAACCTGACTACTGCATGGTTTGCGAAACGCGTCGATGACCGCCGGGCTCGCTGTATGGGGCTTTAGAAACGACGGCGCAGGCGAAGCACTAAGGCAATGACGCCAAGAATCATGCACCCGACGAGGAACGGGACCAGGCCAAACAGGGTGCTTACCCCGAAACCGATCTCAACGCGTGGGCGCCCGCTATCCTGAACCTGCATCAGATGTTCATAAACGCCTGGCGCATGAACCAGCATGTTGAGAAGCTGTGAGCCTGCCCAGAAGCAGAACAGCACAAACAGGGCATAGGCGATATTACCCGCCGTGGAGGTTTTTGGTTGTTTGCCGCCAAAAATCGGTTTCGACAATGTAAAATCAGCCATAAAGACCTCCCGAAATGTCACTCTGTTTTATACGTTTCGTATAGGGTGAGTTTGACAGGTCATCGCATTTGTCAATATCAGAATCGTGGTAATTTACCCTCAGGAATGCTCCTGGATTGATGATTTCTGCATCACATCACAATTTGATCACTTAAGTGAAATTGCGTCGCGTTTCAGAATTTCCGCATTCGCCACAGACCCGGCCATAAAACTGTGAGAGGATGTCTTTTTTTCCTGCCGGAGTTGTTATGAAACTCACGTCCAAACTACGCCGTGACTGGCATTACTACGCCTTTGCTATTGGGCTGATCTTTATTCTTAACGGTGTTGTGGGGCTATTGGGGTTTGAGGCAAAAGGCTGGCAAACCTATGCCGTGGGGCTAGTCACCTGGGTCATCAGTTTCTGGCTGGCAGGGTTGATTATCCGCCGTCGCCCTGAAGAGACGACAGCGGAAGAGACGGAAACGGTGAAGAAAACCGATTAACCGTTTACGGAGCTTTTAAGGGCGCTGTCAGCGGCGTGACGCTCCAGCGCCAGTTCGATCAGGCGAGTGATGAGTTCCGGATAGCTCATTCCGCTGGCCTGCCACAGTTTCGGATACATGCTGATGTTGGTGAAGCCTGGCAGCGTGTTGATCTCGTTGATGACCACGTCGTTTTCCGGCGTCAGGAACACATCAACGCGAGCCATACCGCAGCAGCCCAGCGCCTGATAAGCTTCTACGGCGATCGCGCGGATCTTATCGTTGATGACCGGATCGATAACCGCAGGTACCACAACCTGCGCGCCTTTATCATCAATGTATTTGGTATCGTAAGAGTAGAAATCGCTGTTCAACACCACTTCACCGCAGGTGCTCGCCTGTGGGAAATCATTCCCCAGCACGGCGCACTCAATTTCGCGGCCTTTGATACCCTGTTCAACCACCACTTTGTGGTCAAACTCAAACGCCAGGCGCACGGCGTCGGTAAATTGCGCTTCGGTGGTGACTTTGCTGACGCCAACGGAGGAGCCCTGATTCGCCGGTTTGACGAACAGCGGCAGGCCGAGCTGGCTGGAAATCTGCGCGAAATCGAATTTTTCGCGGTTGGCGCGGGTGAGCGTGACGAACGGCGCAATATTCAGCCCGGCATCGCGCAGCAGACGCTTGGTGACGTCTTTGTCCATACAGGCGGCGGAGCCCAGCACGTCGGAGCCGACAAACGGCAGGTTCGCCATGCGCAACATCCCCTGCAAAGAGCCGTCTTCGCCCAGCGTGCCGTGCACGATAGGGAAAATAACGTCAATCTGAGCCAGCGCCTGCGCATTACCGGCGTTGATAAATTGCCCCTGAACCAGGCCTGGTACGGTCGCGACGCTGGTTTCTGAAGGATTAAGGGCGATGTGCGCCGGATCGTTAGCATTGATCAGGTACTGGCTGGCATCGTTAACATGCCACTGACCCTGTTTATCAATACCCAGCAGCACCACGTCGAAACGGCTTTTATCGATCGCATCGACAATATTTTTGGCCGATTGCAATGACACCTCGTGCTCTGCTGATTTTCCCCCAAAGACAATCCCTACGCGCTGCTTTGCCATCTCACTCTCTTCCAGTCTGTCGAAAAGCCAATAACATACCACGATGCCCTGCGGGTTTCGCGGCCTTCTGCCATAATGTTTTGGGGTTATCGTGGGGGGCGCGTGAAAGGAAAAAGTCTGCTAACCGTTTTGATTATTGTGGCTGTCGCAACGGCGGGTTACCGCTGGTTGCCGTCTCATTACAACCCTTTTACGCCGCTTACCCTTGACGATCCTCCCGGAAAAATCACCCAGTTTAAGCTTCGGCGCTTAACGCCGGAGGCCTGCGAACGCTTGTTAACCGAAGCAAATCAAAGAGCGCTTATCCGCACGCAGCCGGTGGCTGACAGCGCGGGAGCATGCCCGCTCAGTAACGTGGTGCGCGTGAGTAACTTCGGTCCGGTCAGCCTGAACAGCAGTTTTCTGGCCAGTTGCCCTCTGGCATTAAGCTCTGCGCTGTTTGTCAGCCAGCAGGCCCGACCGCTGACGAAAAGCTGGATGGGCAGCGAGCTTACGCGCATCGACCACCTGGGAAGCTATGCCTGTCGTAATATTTACGGCCGCCCGGATGCGCGTCGCAGTGAACATGCCACGGCAGAGGCGCTGGACATCAGCGCATTTCGGCTGACAAACGGTGAGCGGATCACCATTCTGAGGGGCTGGTCGTCGGCTAAAACCCAGCCATGGCTTCAGGCTCTGCTGGCGGCGAGCTGTGGCTATTACGGTAACGGTCTGGGGCCTGAATATAACGCGGCCCACGCTAATCATTTCCATCTTGGGATGCGTGGCTTTGGCCTGTGTCGCTGAAGCATAATCTTTCGTCAGAAAATGGATAATTTGTGACTTGTTTCACAAATATGATGACTGGGAAGATAAAACACTAAAGTCAGCAAGGCCGCATCTCTGGTGCGACGTCAACGCGCGTAACTTGCTAATCTGTCGGCGAATTCGCCTAAAAATGAAGACTATTTCTGTTATGGAATCCTGGAAAGTTAACCTCATCTCGGTCTGGTTCGGCTGTTTCTTTACCGGACTGGCCATTAGCCAGATTTTACCCTTTCTGCCGCTGTACGTGTCTCAGCTGGGGGTGACCTCCCATGAAGCGCTCTCTATGTGGTCAGGGTTGACGTTCAGCGTCACGTTTCTGGTTTCGGCCATCGTCTCGCCGATGTGGGGGAGCCTGGCGGACAGAAAAGGCCGCAAGCTGATGCTGCTGCGTGCATCCCTCGGTATGGCGATCGCCATTTTGCTTCAGGCCTTTGCCACCAACGTCTGGCAGCTGTTTATCCTGCGGGCAATCATGGGGCTGACTTCCGGGTATATTCCCAACGCGATGGCGCTGGTGGCCTCGCAGGTGCCGCGTGAACGTAGCGGCTGGGCGCTGAGTACGCTCTCTACCGCGCAGATTAGCGGGGTCATCGGCGGTCCGCTGCTGGGGGGCTTCCTCGCGGATCACGTGGGGCTGCGCGCGGTATTTTTCATCACCGCGATACTGCTGGTGATCAGTTTTCTGGTGACGCTTTTCCTGATCAAAGAAGGGGGCCGTCCCGTTGTCAGCAAATCAGAACGCCTGAGCGGCAGGGCGGTCTTTGCCTCGCTGCCTTATCCCGGCCTGATGATCAGCCTTTTTGTCACCACCATGGTGATCCAGCTGTGTAATGGTTCCGTCGGGCCTATTCTGGCGCTGTTTATCAAGTCGATGGAGCCAGGCAGCAATAATATCGCCTTTCTCGCGGGGTTGATTGCGGCGGTGCCTGGCGTGTCGGCGCTGATCTCTGCGCCGCGGCTTGGCAAACTGGGCGACAGGATTGGCACGGCGCGCATCCTGATGGCCACACTGATATTTGCGGTCATACTCTTTTTCGCTATGTCGTTCGTAACGACCCCGCTTCAGCTTGGCGTTCTGCGCTTCTTGCTTGGTTTTGCCGATGGAGCCATGTTGCCCGCCGTGCAAACACTGCTGGTGAAATATTCCAGTGACCAGGTCACCGGGCGTATTTTTGGTTACAACCAGTCGTTTATGTATTTGGGCAACGTCGCCGGTCCGCTTATTGGTGCATCCGTTTCCGCGATGGCCGGTTTCCGTTGGGTATTTGCCGCGACGGCAGTGGTGGTGTTGATAAATATTATCCAGCTGGCTATTGCACTGCGTCGTCGCAGACAATTAGCGGAGGCAAAAGGAGCCCGTTAACTCTGGGGATGTATTATATATTTTTATGGCTGCCGCTTTTTTATATAACAAAAAGCGGCCAGTTGTTATAGAAAAACGTTTCGCTACGGTGCGCGCTACGCTATTTTTGACGTAACGTCACTTTTGCATAAGATAATACTTTTCTCCTCTTTGCATAAATCATTGAGAGTGCTAATTTCAGGAAAAACCCATAAGGAAATAGCACCATGAAGAATCTCATTACTGAGTTGTTGGTTAAGCTTGCACAAAAGGAAGAAGAGTCGAAAGAATTGGTCGCCCAGGTTGAGGCACTGGAAATAGTCGTCACCGCGCTACTCAGACATATGGCTTCCCAGGATCAACAGGCGTTAATTGACAGCATTGAAAGCGCGCTGGACAACGCCAAACCTGATTCACAGGTTCCACCTGAGGACGCCGAAATGCTCCATCAATACATAAAAAAGCTGTTAAGGCATCCGCGCAGCTAAACTGTCACAATGCGTGACGGGCTGTCATAGAAATGTCATGCCGGTTGCCTATAGTCGCTCTGTTTTTATTTTTATGTATTTGTACATGGAGAAAATAAAGTGAAACAGAGCGCGCTTTTTATCGCATTAATCCCACTGTTATTTGCCCCCGCTATTCACGCTGAAACCGCGAATATGAACGTCCTCGAACATCGTGCTGCGCAGGGGGATATCACCCAGCCCGGTGGTGCGCGCCGTCTCTCAGAGGATCAGACTGCCGCCATTCGAGCTTCTCTGAATGAAAACCCCGCTAAAAATATTATTCTGCTGATTGGCGACGGAATGGGGGATTCCGAAATTACGGCGGCGAGAAATTATGCCGAAGGGGCGGGCGGCTATTTTAAAGGCATCGATGCGCTGCCTCTGACGGGACAATATACCCATTACTCGCTGGATAAAAAAACCGGTAAACCGGATTACGTCACGGATTCAGCCGCATCAGCAACGGCGTGGGCAACCGGTGTGAAAACCTATAATGGTGCGCTGGGCGTCGATATTCACGAGAAAGATCATCAAACCATTCTGGAAATGGCGAAAGCGGCGGGGCTGGCAACCGGCAACGTCTCTACCGCTGAGCTTCAGGATGCCACCCCGGCCGCGTTGATGTCGCACGTGACCTCGCGTAAATGCTATGGCCCGTCGGTGACCCGCGAAAAATGTCCGACCAATGCGCTGGAAAACGGCGGTAAAGGCTCGATTACAGAACAGATGCTGAACGCGCGCCCTGACGTGACGCTGGGCGGTGGGGCGAAAACCTTTGCCGAAACGGCGACGGCCGGTGAGTGGCAGGGTAAAACGCTGCGCGAGCAGGCGCAGGCGCGCGGCTATCAGCTGGTAAGCGATGCGGCTTCTCTGGCGGTGATTACCGAAGCAAACCAGGACAAACCGCTGCTGGGACTTTTCTCTGACGGCAACATGCCGGTGCGCTGGGAAGGGCCAAAAGCCTCTTACCACGGCAATATCGATAAGCCAGCGGTGACCTGTACGCCAAACCCGAAACGGAATGACAGCGTTCCTACGCTGGCGGCGATGACGGACAAAGCCATCTCTCTTCTGAGCAAGAGCGAAAAAGGCTTCTTCCTGCAGGTAGAAGGGGCGTCAATCGATAAGCAAGACCACGCGGCGAACCCGTGCGGGCAGATTGGCGAAACGGTGGATCTCGACGAAGCGGTGCAAAAAGCGCTCGAGTTTGCGAAGAAAGACGGTAACACGCTGGTGGTGGTCACCGCTGACCACGCGCATTCCAGCCAGATTATCCCTCCCGATACCAAAGCACCGGGTCTGACGCAGGCGCTGACGACCAAAGACGGTGCCGTGATGGTGATGAGCTATGGCAATTCTGAAGAAGAGTCTATGGAACATACCGGCACACAGCTGCGCATCACGGCGTACGGCCCACATGCTGCGAACGTGGTGGGTTTGACTGACCAGACCGATCTGTTCTACACCATGAAGGCCGCTCTGGGGCTGAAATAAGTTCGTCACCCGGCGGAAATCGTGGCTGCCGGGTGGTATTTTCCCCGTCACGAACCAGACTTAGAGTGGAAATTCACATAAAGGATAGTGCAATGAAAACGACAATACTGGTTACCTTACTCTCAGGCGTGTTCTTGATGGCTTCTGCGCATGCGGAAGAAAAGACTTTAACGCCCCAACAGCAGCGTATGACAACCTGTAATCAACAGGCGACCTCGCAATCTCTGAAGGGAGATGCCCGTAAGACCTACATGAGCGACTGCCTTAAAAACGGTGCCTCGAAACCGGATGAAAAAAGCCTGACGCCGCAGCAGCAAAAAATGCGCGAGTGTAATGCGAAGGCAACCGAGCAGTCCCTGAAAGGGGATGACCGCAGTAAGTTCATGAGCGCCTGTCTGAAGAAAAAAGTGTAGTTCTAACGGGTGAGTTGCCGTCGCGGCTCACCCGAAATTTCATACTTTCCCCGAAATCCCCCTCTCTATAATTTGGGAAAATGTTTCAGAATATTCCCAAAAATGATGAATGATGAAATCTATTACAACAAAGAGAGCATTCAGGAAGAGTGGAATAAACATCTTTCTCAGGATGACTCACACCGCTCCGGGATACGATTCTGCCGGCGGATCCGGCTGGCGCGCGTGGTGGGGCTGGCAGCCATGTTTTTCCCGATTGCGGGTGTGCTGGTTACCCATTTTCTCCCAGGAGGCTGGTGGTTATTGTTGGTGGGGTGGGCCTTCGTCTGGCCACATCTCGCCTGGCAACTTGCCTGCCGCTCATCCAAACCGTTTTGCAGTGAAATCGTTAACCTGAAGGTAGATGCAATCATCGCCGGTGTCTGGATTGGCCTGATGGGCCTGAATGCGCTGCCCACGGCGGCGCTGATCATGATGATCGGCATGAATATGATGGGATCAGGCGGTTTTCGGCTGTTTATTGCCGGTATTATCATTACCTTGTTTTCCGCTATGGTCACGCTGCAGCTGAACGGCAGCATGATTACGCTTTATTCTGAGCCGCTGGAGTGGTGGCTGACGCTACCGGTTCTGATGCTGTACCCGATGCTGTTTGCATGGGTCAGTCATCGGACGGCGGTTCGGCTGGCTGAGCATAAACGGCGGCTTGAGCTAATGAGCACGCGCGACGGGATGACGGGGGTGTTCAATCGCCGCCACTGGGAAACGCTTTTGCGCAATGAATATGAGCAATGCCGTCGCAGCCATCAAACGGCGACAATATTGCTCATCGACATTGATCACTTTAAGAGCATTAACGATACATGGGGCCATGACGTCGGCGATGAAGCGATAGTGGCTATCACCCGCCAGCTGCAGTTGACGCTACGCTCGTGTGATTTTATTGGCCGTTTTGGTGGCGATGAATTTGCCGTGATTATGTCCGGTACGCCTGCGGAAAGTGCTATTGCCGCGATGTCCCGCGTACACGAACGTCTGGTCAACATGCCGCTACCCGGAGCCCCTTCAGAAAGGATCCGTATTAGCGTCGGGGTTGCCCCCTGGGGACCGCAATTCGGACACTACCGCGAATGGTTAAAAGCAGCAGATATTGCCCTCTATAAAGCGAAAAATGCCGGACGAAGCCGCACCGAAGTGGCAGCCTGACGCCCGGCTCTGTTTATCAGGATTTACTCAGCTTCTCTGATTTTTCCATGCATTTTGCCATTGCCTCGATGACGGCAGCACGGAATCCGCGCTCTTCCAGCACGCGCACGGCTTCAATCGTTGTGCCGCCCGGAGAGCAGACCATATCCTTCAGTTCACCCGGATGTTTACCCGTCTCCAGCACCATTTTGGCTGAGCCCATGACGGCCTGCGCGGCAAATTTATACGCCTGCGCGCGCGGCATACCGCCCAGCACCGCAGCATCCGCCATCGCTTCAATAAACATAAAGACATACGCGGGGGCCGAACCGCTTACGCCGACAACCGGATGGATCATCGCTTCAGAAATGACTTCTGCCTCACCGAAGCAGCGGAAAATGTTCAGGACATCCGCCACGTCTTCGGCGGTGACCAGCGCGTTAGGGGTGATAGATGTCATCCCGGCGTTGACCAGAGAAGGGGTATTTGGCATTGCGCGGACGATTTTACGGTCGTGACCGAGCGCGCGAGCCAGCTGGTCGAGCGTCACACCGGCGGCAATGGACACCACCAGCGTCTCTTTATTCAGGCTGGAGGTGATATCGCTCAGCACTTTGATCATGATATTCGGCTTCACGGCACCAAAGACGATATCCGCGACCTGGGCGACGTCCTGTGCGCTTTCGGCGGCGTTGATACCGTACTCATCATGCAACGCCGCGACTTTATCCGGTGATGGGGTATAGACCCAAATCTGTCCCGGCAGTACCTGCCCGCTGGCGATCAGGCCACCCAGGATGGCTTTGCCCATGTTACCGCAGCCGATAAACCCGATTTTCTTGTCCATCACGTCTCTCCGTTATTATGCGTTGTTATCTCTGATTGATAGGCTTATAGCTTAACAACGAAAAGCAGGCGACAATAGCCGTCAATGCGATACAAGGGTGACAATATGGCGATTTGGGTTGATGCGGATGCCTGTCCGAATGTGATTAAAGAGATTTTGTTCCGCGCCGCCGAGCGCGTGCAGATGCCATTAACGTTGGTGGCGAACCAGAATATCCGCGTGCCGCCTTCCCGGTTCATCCGCTCTTTGCGCGTACCGGCCGGGTTCGATGTGGCGGATAACGAGATTGTGCGTCTGTGCAGCGCCGAGGATTTAGTGATCACGGCGGATATCCCCCTGGCCGCAGAAGTGCTGGAGAAAGGGGCGGCAGCGCTGAACCCGCGTGGTGAACGTTATTCGCCGTCGACCATTCGCGAAAAGCTCACCATGCGCGATTTTATGGACACCATGCGCGCCAGCGGCGTGCAGACTGGCGGGCCTGATAGCCTGTCTCAGCGTGACCGTCAGCAGTTTGCTGCCGAGCTGGATAAATGGCTGCTGGAAGTGAAGCGCCGCACGGCGTAATGATAACCATTGTCAAAATGTGGTACAGTGTGGCCTCCACAGGGTTGTCATCCCGTACCGCTTTGCAGTAAAGTAAACGCAACATCTTCTGCAATCATTTCTTTACAGTCTTCAGCCTTCCGGCATCAAGGGGAAACACCTGGTTATGAACCCACCCATCTTTTTAGTTGGCCCTCGTGGCTGTGGGAAAACCACCGTTGGCCTGGAACTGGCGCGCGTGTGCCAGAGTCAATTTGTTGATACCGATCACTGGCTTCAGGAACATGCGGCTCAAACCATCGCAGAGATTGTCGAAAAAGAGGGCTGGGAGAGCTTTCGCGCGCGTGAAACCGCCGCGCTGGAAGCGGTAACGTCACCTGCGACTATCATTGCAACCGGCGGGGGCATTATCCTGGCGGAGTACAACCGGCAGTTTATGCGCGAAAAAGGGATTGTGATTTATCTCTGCGCGGCGGTCTCTACCCTGGTTGGACGTCTTGAAGCGTTTCCGGAAGAGGGGCAGCGTCCTGCGCTGACCGCGAAGCCGCTCAGCGAAGAAGTGAGTGAGGTGCTTGCGGAACGCGATGCGTTATACCGCGAGGCGGCACACCACGTTGTGGATGCCTCGGCTTCACCTGAAGAGGTTGTTATTCAGATTATTACCGCCCTTCGTTTGGCCTGCGCCAGCTAACTGCCGTCTATACTCATAGCTCAGATATAAAAAAAGGATGAGCTATGCCAACCAGACCTCCCTATCCGCGTGAAGCACGCATTGTTACCGTTGAAAAAGGTCATGCCGACCACACCGTAACCTGGTATCAGCTGCGTGCCGATCACCCCAAACCCGATTCGCTGATCAGCGAACATGAAACCGAACAAGAAGCGCTGGATGCGAAACGGCGTTACGAAGATCCCGATAAGTCCTGATTAAATTCCTAAACCACGCAAAACCGTGCCTGAATCACACTTTTAACGCATCGTGAATGTTAAGCACGGGTTAATATTTAGTTATTACAGGGTGATTCGGCATGGGCCTGGGATCTTTACATTTCGGTGCAGAGATCCCCTGCTACGCTTGGTGCTGTTTTGTTGAAAAAACGAACGGTGCAGCGTAGTGAGCCTGTACCTGTGTAACGGTTGTGGTAGTAATGGAAGGCGATCAAAATGAAGGCGACATTGGCGATCCTCACTATTGGTGTGGTCCCTGTAAGCGAAGTATTACCGCTCTTAACCGAGCATGTCTCTGAGCAACAGATCGCTCATCTTAGCCTGTTGGGTAAGATGAGTCGTGAAGAGGTCATGGAAGACTACGCGGTGGATGAAGGGGAAGATCCCCTCGCGACGTTATTAAGTGACGGTAAACTGGCGCATGTGTCACGCCAGAAAATCGAGCGCGCGCTTCAGGGTGTTATTGAAGTGCTCGATAATCAGGGTTATGACGTCATTTTATTAATGAGCACCGCACCGATAACAGGACTGGTTGCGCGTAATGCGATTTTGCTGGAACCGATGAGAATTATTCCGCCGCTGGTGGCCTCGATTGTCGACGGTCATCAGGTGGGAGTCATTGTTCCCATCGAGGAACTGATGGATAACCAGGAGGCAAAATGGCAGGTGCTGGAAAAAGTCCCGCTTTATGCGCTGGCTAATCCGTTCTGGGACAGTGAAGCGGCGCTCATTGCCGCAGGACGGGAGCTGATGGAGAGAGGTGCGGATGTGTTGATTCTGGACTGCCTCGGCTTCCATCAGCACCATCGCGATTTACTGCAAAAAGCACTCGATATACCGGTGCTGTTGTCCAATGTTCTGATGGCGCGTCTGGCGTCTGAATTACTGGTGTAATGATTTTGCGTGACAGGCCATGAGCATGGCCCCTATAGTGGATTTTTATCTATAAATATAAGGGCCAGTTCATGCTTCAAAGTAACGAATACTTTTCCGGTAAAGTGAAATCCATCGGTTTTACCAGCAGCAGCACTGGCCGCGCCAGTGTCGGCGTTATGGCGGAAGGGGAATATACCTTTGGCACTGCGGAAGCAGAAGAGATGACGGTTGTTAGCGGCGCGCTGAACGTCTTACTGCCGGGTGAAACGGAATGGAAAGTTTACGCTGCCGGGCAAGTATTCAACGTCCCTGCCCACAGTGAATTCCATCTGCAGGTTGCTGAGCCTACCTCTTATCTGTGCCGCTATCTGAAATAAAAAATAAGCCGGGTGGCGCTAACGCTTACCCGGCCTACGTTTTGTCTGTTATCTCTGCGCTTCGCCGCCGAGACCTTCCACAAGATTCTGAATCAACGCGGCCAGCTCGCCGGTCATCAGGATGAAGTCCGCGTCAAAACGCTGGGCATAATCTTCCCGGTCGATATCTTCGTTCTGATCGCGCAGCTCGTCGCAGAATTTCAAACGCTTCACCGAGCCGTCATCGCACATCATGAACTGAATGCGCTGCTGCCAGTCGAGTGCCAGCTTGGTCACGACTTTACCCGCTTCAATGTGTACGGCGATCTCGTCGCTCACCAGATCCTGCTTTTTCGCGCGGATCACACCCCCATCTTCCAGCAGGGCTTTCAGCTCTGCTTCATCCAGGATCTGGAAACCTTGCGCGGCAGTCCCGCTGCGTACCCACTCGGTCAGGGTCAGCTCAATCGGCGTTTCCAGCGCCAGCGGAACGACCGGTAAAGAGCCGATGCTTTTGCGCAGCAGGGCCAGCGTGTCTTCTGCTTTCTTGGCGCTGGCGCAGTCCACCATGATCAGCCCGTTTACGGTGTCGATCCACATCATGGTCTGGCTGAAGCGGCTGAACGCGCGAGGCAGCAGGGAGTGCAGCACTTCGTCTTTCAGCGAATCTTTTTCGGTCTTTTTCAGCTTGCGGCCCTGTTCGGCTTCCAGCTTGAAAATTTTCGCTTCGAGCGCCTGCTTGACGACCGGCGTAGGGAGGATTTTTTCCTCTTTACGCGCACAAACGATGATTTGACCGGTGCTGCTGGCGTGGGTCAGGGCATCGCTTTGTGAACCCATTGGCGGAACCCAACCGGTTTTTGCCATATCCTGGCTACCGCAAGGGGAAAAGGTGTAAGCGGCTAACTGTTTTTCCATCTCTTCTGCACGCAGCGAAACGTCGCGGCTGAGACGGTAAACCATCAAATTTTTGAACCACAGCATGATAATTTCCACGGCCTTGTCGTTAAATCAGCGGGCATGATAACGAATTGTCGCATCGCTTGCATTGCTAATCGGGTAGGCGGCTTCTACTCTGTTGATAATCAAAATAATGAGGAGTCTCTTGTGCGTATTGGGATCGATTTAGGCGGCACCAAAACTGAAGTGATTGCGTTGAGCGAGCAGGGGGAACAGCTGTTTCGCCACCGCTTGCCTACGCCGCGTGATGATTATCACCAGACTATCGAGACGATTGCCCGGCTGGTCGAGATGGCCGAGCAGGCAACAGGGCAGACGGGCAGCGTTGGAATGGGGATCCCCGGGTCGATCTCGCCGTACACCGGCGTGGTGAAAAACGCCAACTCTACGTGGCTCAACGGCCAGCCGTTTGATAAAGATTTGAGTGCGCGTCTTAAACGCGATGTGCGTCTGGCTAACGATGCCAACTGTCTGGCGGTATCGGAAGCTATCGACGGTGCAGCTGCAGGCGCCCAGACCGTTTTTGCGGTCATTATCGGTACCGGCTGCGGCGCGGGTGTGGCCTTCGGCGGTCGCGCCCACATTGGTGGCAACGGCACGGCGGGCGAGTGGGGGCATAATCCATTGCCGTGGATGGACGAAGACGAACTTAACTATCGCGCGGAAGTGCCGTGCTACTGCGGAAAGCAGGGCTGTATCGAGACCTTTATTTCCGGTACGGGGTTTGCTACGGACTACCATCGCCTGAGCGGGCAGCCGCTGAAAGGGAATGAGATTATGCGTCTGGTTGAAGAACAGGATCCGATCGCAGAACTGGCGCTTAGCCGGTATGAAATGCGGCTGGCGAAATCGCTGGCGCACGTGGTTAACATTCTCGACCCGGATGTGATCGTGCTTGGCGGTGGGATGAGCAACGTTGACCGGCTGTATGCCACGGTGCCGAACCTGGTCAGGCAATGGGTCTTCGGCGGCGAGTGTGAAACCCCGATCCGCAAAGCGGTGCACGGGGATTCCAGCGGCGTGCGCGGCGCGGCGTGGCTGTGGCCAGAATAAACGTTTTTTCCCTCTCCCCGTGGGAGAGGGCCAGGGTGAGGGCACCAGACCGCACCGCCCCCCATTTATTCCACCGCAAACACCTTATCCAGCCTGCTATACCCCAGCCCGTTTATCTTCTTCACCTTGATCTGCACCGGAATGCGCTCTTTCATCGCTTCAACGTGGCTGATCACGCCGATGGTTTTGCCGGTGGCGTTCAGCGCGTCGAGCGCATCCAGCGCGGTATCCAGCGTTTCGCTGTCCAGCGTGCCGAATCCTTCGTCGAGGAACAGGGAATCGATCCGCGTCTTGTGACTCACTAAATCCGACAGCGCCAGGGCCAGCGCCAGGCTCACCAGGAAGCTTTCGCCGCCCGAAAGCGTACGGGTATCGCGCACCGCGTCCGCCTGCCAGGTATCGACCACTTCCAGCTCCAGCGCATCGCTGACTTTCCGCTGAAGCAGATAGCGTCCGTGCAGGCGATTAAGCTGCTGATTAGCGAGCCAGACCAGATTATCCAGCGTCAGCCCCTGAGCGAATTTACGGAATCGGTCGCCGGTGCTGGAGCCAATCAGGGAATTCAGATAGCCCCAGTCGTCCGCCAGGCGCGCGGCCTCTTCTATTTGCTGCATAAGCGCCTGCTGGTGCAGACGGTTATCGCTGTCCTGCTTGAGCTGCTGGCGGATCTCACCCTGATGCGTGGTGTTCTCACGAAGTTGATGTGCCAGTTGCTGCAATTGCGTTTGTAATGTTTGAACATCGGCGTCCAGCCCTTCCGGGCGCAGCGCCTGATGGTCCTCTCGCTGCCGGGTCGCTTGCGCGGAGAGCGCTGTCGCCTGCTGTACCTGGTTTTCCAGCGTCTGCTTTAGCTGCTCCAGGCGACGAACGGTGTCGGCATCCAGCAGCGCAGAAAGGAACGCGTCTTGATCCTCAAAACAACTTGCCGCCAGTGCCGTGGCGAATTGCGCCTGTGACTGCTGCAAACGTTCGTTCTCCAGCGCCTCCTGCTGTTGCTGCGCGGTAAGCTGACTTTGCAGCGACACGCATTCGTCGTGAGTTTCGCGCCAGTTCGCGGGGATCGCCGTTTCTGCTTCAGTGGCCTCCGTTGCCGGAAGGGTATCGAGCAGCGGCGTCAGGGCGTTAATACGTTCCAGCGTCGCGCCATGCTGGGTCTGTTTCTCCTGCCACTGCGCGTATTCGCTTTCACGTGAGGCGAGCCAGACGGATTCAGTGCCTGCATCCGGAATACCCAGCGACAGCGTATGCAGGGACGTTTCCACTGCCTGACGCGTCGCCGCCAGCTGTTGCTGGTACTGACGTTCCTGTTCTTCCTGCTCGCTAAGCTGGGTTTGTAGGGTCAAACGCTGGCTGAGCTGATAAAGCTGCTGCTCGTAGTGCTCCTGCTCGCTCATCCACGGGGCAATATCCTCCTGAATATTCAGCGTAATATTCAGAGAAGCACACACTTCCAGCCACTCTTTAGTGAGCGCTTGCTCTTCCTGAGAGAGCGCCTGCGCTTCGTCTGTCTCGCGTTGGATCTGCTGTGACAGGGCGTTAACCTGGCCGAGAACTAACAAACCTTCGTCTTTAAGTGCGGCGACCTCTTTAGCTAACTGATCGCGGCGGCGTTGATTTTCACTGAGTTCCAGCGCCTGGTATGCCGTCACGGCCGGATGGGTCGTGGAGCCGCACAGCGGGCAAGGTAGACCGGCCTGGAGTTGAGCACGCTCCGCCTCAAGGCTTTTGATTTTCTCTTCCTGCCTGCAGAGTGTTTCAACGTCCAGATAGTGCTGGTTTTTTTCTTTATACTGCTGGCGGCGCTGTGCCAGCGTTTCATTAAGCGCGACCAGCCCGGTCTGTGCTTTTTGCACGCTTTCGGCGTGCTGGCGCTGACGTTTTTGCAGCGGTTGATAGCGGGCATGGAGAGCGGTCAGGCGCTGGCGCGCAGACCGGGTTTGCGCCCGTTGCTCCATCGCCATTGCGACCTCGTCAGCCGTTAGCGTGAGGGAACTTTCTGGCAGACCCGTCAGCTTATGGCGTAATTCCGTGATGCGCGCAGCAAGCGTAGTGAGCTGATTTTTATCGCGATTTAGCTGAGAGAAGTGAGCCCGCCAGCCTGCAATCTCCTGGCCCCACAGGCGGTACCGATCATGGTCTGTCAGCCACTGTGCCAGTGCCGCCAGTTCTGTCTGTAGCTGTGTATGAGTATGTAAAGCGCCGTTGCGGATCCGCGAGCGCAAGGCAGTTTTTTCCAGTAAGCGAGTATTTACTTCAACAATACGCTGCTTCGTTTGCGCCAGCCGTGATGCCTGTTCTTGCTGATGTTCCCACAGCGGGCGGAGCTGGGACGCGGGTTGCGCGAGCTGGAGCTTTGCCAGATCGGGGGCTGCATCCGTCAGCGCCTGTTGCGTCTGCTGCTGTAAGGTCGTAGTGCGCTGCTGTTCGCGGATAAGCTCCTCGCTGCGCGTAAGCCACTGAAATTCTTTCTGGTGGCTCTGCTGCTGCGCTAGCAGGGTTTTCTCTTCGTCAGTAAGTGCCTGCAAACCTTGTTGCAACTGCTGCTGCTGTTCTTCACTCAACAGGACAACGCCCGCCGCTTGCGCTTCGCACATCTCAAGCGCATTGCGCGCGGCTTTGTGTTTTTCAAACACCATGGCGGAAATCTGGCCGTAGATCTCGGTGCCGGTAAGTTCCTCGAGTAGCTCCGCGCGATCGCTCGGTTTGGCATTCAGGAAGGCGGCAAACTGTCCCTGAGAGAGCAGCATCGAGCGGGTAAAACGGCCGTAGTCCAGCCCGGTAAGTGCTGCCGTTTGTTCCAGTTTATCCGTCACTTTGTCGGCGAGGATTTTTCCGTCCTCGCAGCGTGCCAGCTCCACGCGCGGGGCCTGCAGGTTCCCGTCAGGCTGATTGCGCGCACGGTTCTGGCTCCAGAACGCGCGATAGGCGATGCCCTTTACCTCGAACTCCACTTCAGCCAGGCACTCGGCGGTGTCGCGCGTCATCAGGTCGTTTTGCGCCTGAGAGACCTTTTGCAGTCGTGGCGTTTCGTGGTAAAGCGCCAGACAGATGGCGTCGAGCAGGGTGGTTTTCCCGGCACCGGTGGCACCGGTAATGGCAAATAGCCCGTTGCTGGCAAACGGCTCAGCGGTAAAGTCGATTTTCCACTCGCCCTTGAGCGAGTTCAGGTTTTTCAGGCGCAGGCTGAGAATTTTCATGCGTTTTCTCCCTCATCGCTAAGCGCATGCAGGGTATGCGTGAACAGCTCGTTGAGCCTTACTCGCTTCGCGTCGTCAATCTCTTCCTGAGACAACCGGCGCTCAAACACCTCTTCGACGCGCAGTTCACTGAGCGTTTCACGCTGCGCACCTGACAGAATTTTCTCGCGCTGCTCCCGGCTGCGGCGAACCAGTAAGACCTCGACGGGCAAATCCTCCGTCAGCACCTGAATTTTTCTTTGCATATCATGTAGGTAGTCATCGGTGGTGATTTCGATATCCAGCCAGACGGGCGGAACCTGCTCGACACCACGCCACTGCTCAAGCTGTTCAGTGATGGCCGCCAGATCGCCTTTTAGCACTGCCAGCGGCTGGGTGACGGGTACGTCCAGCGTCTCGACAGCGCTCAGTTTTCCGTCGGTAAAACTGACCAGATGCACGGATTTGGCTTTGCCTGTTTCATCGAAGCTGAGCGAAATGGGCGAGCCGCAATAGCGGATATGCTCGCAGCCGCCGATGATCTGCGCGCGGTGAATGTGTCCGAGCGCGATGTAGTCGGCAGGCGGGAAATTCTGCGCCGGGAAGGCATCCAGCGTGCCGATATAGATGTCACGTACGGCGTCACTTTTACTGGCACCAACGGTGGTGAGATGCCCGGTCGCAATCACCGGGATTGCCGCTTCGCCGCGCAGGGCGCAGGCATCGGTATGCTGCTGGTGATAATAATCAGTGATAGCCTGTAATAAATGCTGTTGCTTTTCGCCGCCGGAAAGTCCCGCCTGGCTTTGTACGATATCGCGCGGGCGCAAAAACGGAATGGGGCACAGCACCGCACCCGGCGTGCCGTCACGTTTTTTCAGGATCTGCGGGGCATGTCCGGCGCTGGCCACCACGGTGGTATTGAGAAACGCCAGAATATCGCGGGATTCATTCAGCGTGGCCACAGAATCGTGGTTTCCGGCGACAATCACCAGATGACAGCCGGTCTGCTGCAGATTCACCACGAAACGGTTATAGAGCTCACGCGCATAGCTCGGTGGGGAACCGGTATCGAAGATGTCACCCGCGACAATAATCGCATCGACGTCATGCGATTGCGCCGTCTCCAGCAGCCAGTTCAGGAAGGCTTCGTGTTCCGCCGCCCGGCTTTTGCTGTAAAAGTTTTGACCCAGATGCCAGTCTGAAGTGTGAAGTATGCGCATAGCTGATCCGTGGCGAAAAGAGTTGATGGCGATTATAAACTCTCAGGGGATGGAAAATAACCGCTGTAATAAAACAACAGTTTGCCATTTATGGTGGTAATGTTTTTCATAAATCTGTCATAAATCTGACGCATAATGACGCCGCATTACAAACTTGTAACTTAAATAAGATAAGACAGGGCAAAGTATGGCGAGACGTATTCTGGTCGTAGAAGATGAAGCTCCAATTCGTGAAATGGTGTGCTTCGTGCTCGAACAAAATGGCTTCCAGCCGGTTGAAGCGGAAGATTATGACAGCGCGGTGAACCAGCTGAATGAACCCTGGCCCGATCTGATTCTGCTTGACTGGATGTTGCCTGGCGGCTCTGGACTGCAGTTTATCAAACATCTTAAACGTGAAGCGATGACCCGCGATATTCCGGTGGTCATGCTGACTGCGCGCGGTGAAGAAGAGGATCGCGTGCGCGGTCTGGAAACCGGCGCGGACGATTACATCACCAAGCCGTTCTCTCCCAAAGAACTGGTTGCTCGTATCAAAGCCGTTATGCGCCGCATTTCGCCGATGGCGGTAGAAGAGGTGATTGAGATGCAGGGCCTGAGCCTTGATCCCACCTCACACCGCGTGATGACGGGCGAAAATCCCCTCGACATGGGGCCTACCGAATTCAAACTCCTGCACTTCTTTATGACCCACCCGGAACGTGTCTACAGCCGCGAGCAGTTGCTGAATAACGTCTGGGGAACTAACGTGTATGTGGAAGACCGGACGGTTGATGTGCATATTCGCCGCCTGCGTAAAGCGCTGGAGCTGAGCGGTCACGATCGCATGGTGCAGACGGTCCGCGGTACGGGTTATCGTTTTTCGACCCGTTTCTGAACAGTGACAGGAGTGTGACGCGTGCTGGAACGTCTGTCATGGAAAAGGCTCGTCTTTGAACTGATCTTATGCTGTATTCCGGCCTTCATTCTGGGGGCCATCGTTGGGCATCTGCCGTGGTTTTTGCTGGCGGCAGTGACCGGGTTACTCGTCTGGCATTTCTGGAACTTACTGCGCCTCTCCTGGTGGCTGTGGGTGGACAGAAGCATGACCCCTCCGCCGGGAAGCGGTAGCTGGGAACCGCTGCTGTATGGCCTGCACCAGATGCAGATGCGTAATAAAAAACGTCGTCGCGAGCTGGGAAGCTTAATCAAACGCTTTCGCAGCGGCGCAGAGTCGCTGCCGGATGCCGTCATTCTGACCACTGAAGAAGGCACAATTTTCTGGTGTAACGGCCTGGCGCAACAGCTGCTGGGCCTGCGCTGGCCGGACGATAATGGGCAAAATATCCTTAACCTGCTGCGTTATCCGGAGTTCACGCTGTATCTGAAAAAGCGTGATTTTACGGGGCCGCACAATCTGAGGCTCAACAACGGGCGTCATCTGGAAATCCGCGTGATGCCATACAGCGATCGGCAGTGGCTGATGGTGGCGCGGGATGTCACCCAGATGCACCAGCTGGAAGGGGCGAGACGCAACTTCTTCGCGAACGTGAGCCACGAATTACGCACCCCGTTGACCGTGCTTCAGGGCTACCTGGAGATGATGCAGGAGCAAACGCTCGAAGGTGCGCCGCGTGAAAAAGCGCTGCACACCATGCGCGAGCAAACGCACCGTATGGAAGGCCTGGTCAAGCAGCTGCTGACGCTCTCGAAGATTGAAGCCGCGCCTTCACTGGCACTGAATGACACCATCGATGTGCCGATGATGCTGCGGGTGGTGGAGCGGGAAGCGCAAACGTTAAGCCATAAAAAACATCACATTAGCTTTGAGGTCGACAGCACCCTGAAGGTGCTCGGCAGTGAAGATGAACTGCGCAGCGCCATCTCCAACCTGGTGTATAACGCGGTGAATCATACGCCGGAAGGGACCCATATCGTGGTGCGCTGGCAGCGTGTTAGCGCGGGCGCTGAGTTTAGCGTTGAGGATAACGGGCCGGGGATTGCCCCTGAGCACATACCGCGTCTGACCGAGCGATTCTACCGTGTGGATAAGGCGCGCTCGCGGCAGACCGGGGGAAGCGGCCTGGGGCTGGCGATTGTGAAACACGCGGTGAATCATCATGAAAGCCGTCTTGATATTCAGAGTAAGCTGGGTAAAGGAACCCGCTTCAGCTTTGTTATTCCGGAACGATTAATTGCCAAAAAGATCGCCTGACGGCAGGCGTGTCATTTTACCTTTCCACGGGCCAGCATTTGCTGGCCCGTTTGCTTTGCAGTCAAGCGAAACGCGTGTGAATATTATACGGTTGATGCTTTTTTGTTCGCATGATTAGCCATGGGTTTTTCTTATAATTAGTGCATTGTGCTGGTCTGTTTTTTCATGCTGGTATATTGTTCTGGTTTTGCGATCCCTCCTTGCCTTTAAACGTTATAAGCGTTTAAATTGCCCCCCAGATACTGTCAGACCGACTGTATTTGCGTGGTAAATCGAAAAACTATTCTTCTCCACGCCAGGACGGGAGCATTTCCCGCTGAAATTGAGCAAATTTTCCGCTGTATCGTCCCGTCAGGGATAGCGAAAATCTCAACGTTTTCAACACCACATCCACAGGCAGTAAGGTTTTATGACCCATCACTTAAAATCGCGTGACATCATCGCGCTGGGCTTTATGACATTTGCGCTGTTCGTTGGCGCAGGTAACATCATTTTCCCTCCAATGGTTGGCTTACAGGCGGGTGAACACGTCTGGACAGCTGCGTTTGGTTTCCTGATTACTGCCGTGGGTCTACCGGTCCTCACCGTTGTCGCGCTGGCGAAAGTCGGTGGCGGCGTGGACAGCCTCAGCACCCCGATTGGCAAAGTGGCTGGCGTTCTGCTGGCGACCGTCTGCTATCTGGCCGTTGGTCCGCTGTTTGCGACCCCGCGTACGGCGACCGTTTCCTTTGAGGTGGGGATTGCTCCGCTGACGGGTGACGGCGCGATGCCGCTGTTTATCTACAGCCTGATCTACTTCGCGATTGTGATTCTGGTTTCCCTCTATCCGGGCAAATTGCTGGATACCGTGGGTAACTTCCTGGCGCCGCTGAAAATTGTGGCCCTGATCGTGCTGGCGGTAGCCGCTATCGTCTGGCCTGCAGGCCCGATTAGCGACGCGATGGACGCCTATAAAAATGCTGCGTTCTCCAACGGCTTTGTGAACGGCTATCTGACGATGGATACGCTGGGCGCGATGGTGTTTGGTATCGTTATCGTCAATGCCGCGCGTTCCCGTGGCGTGACTGAAGCGCGCCTGCTGACTCGCTATACCATCTGGGCTGGCCTGATGGCGGGTGTGGGTCTGACGCTGCTGTATCTGGCACTGTTCCGCCTGGGTTCCGACAGCGCCATGCTGGTCGATCAGAACGCCAACGGTGCAGCTATCCTGCACGCTTACGTTCAGCACACCTTCGGTGGTGCGGGCAGCATGCTGCTGGCGGCGCTGATTTTCCTGGCGTGTCTGGTGACGGCGGTTGGCCTGACCTGTGCCTGCGCAGAGTTCTTTGCACAGTATCTGCCGCTCTCTTACCGCACCCTGGTGTTTATCCTCGGCATCTTCTCTATGGCGGTGTCCAACCTCGGTCTGAGCCACCTGATTCAGGTCTCTATTCCGGTACTGACGGCGATTTATCCGCCGTGTATCGTGCTGGTGGTGCTGAGCTTTACTCGCCCGTGGTGGAACAACTCGTCGCGAATTATCGCGCCAGCCATGTTTATCAGCCTGATTTTTGGTATCCTTGACGGGATTAAAGCATCAGCTTTCGCAGACATTCTGCCAGCGTGGACACAGCGTCTGCCGCTGTCTGAGCAAGGCCTGGCCTGGCTGATGCCTACCGTTGTTGCACTGGTTCTGGCGATTATCTGGGACCGTGCTGCAGGGCGTCAGGTCGCATCGAACGCCCATTAATCAACGGCAACAAACTGTTTAACCACGGGGCTTAAGGCCCCGTGGTTTTTTGTTTTTTTCGTGTTGAATGGCAAGATTTAAATGGAAAGCACTAACAAACTTAAACGTGGATTGAGCACGCGCCACATCCGCTTTATGGCGCTGGGCTCGGCTATCGGCACCGGTCTTTTTTATGGCTCGGCAGATGCCATTAAAATGGCCGGTCCCAGCGTTCTGCTGGCGTACATCATCGGCGGCGTGGCGGCCTATATCATCATGCGCGCGCTGGGTGAGATGTCAGTTCACAACCCCTCTGCCAGCTCCTTCTCGCGCTACGCGCAGGAAAACTTAGGCCCGCTGGCCGGGTTTATCACCGGCTGGACCTACTGCTTTGAAATCCTGATAGTGGCGATTGCCGACGTGACCGCGTTTGGCATTTATATGGGCGTCTGGTTCCCGGCGGTGCCGCACTGGATATGGGTGCTGAGCGTGGTGCTGATCATCTGCGCCGTCAACCTGATGAGCGTGAAGGTGTTTGGTGAGCTGGAGTTCTGGTTCTCCTTCTTTAAAGTCGCGACCATTATCATCATGATCCTTGCCGGTTTCGGCATCATCATCTGGGGTATTGGTAACGGCGGCCAGCCGACCGGTATCCATAACCTGTGGAGCAACGGCGGCTTCTTCAGTAACGGCTGGCTCGGCATGGTGATGTCGCTCCAGATGGTCATGTTTGCCTACGGCGGTATCGAGATTATCGGTATTACCGCTGGTGAAGCGAAAGACCCGGAGAAATCCATTCCGCGCGCCATCAACTCGGTGCCGATGCGTATTCTGGTGTTCTATGTGGGTACGCTGTTCGTGATCATGTCCATCTACCCGTGGAACCAGGTAGGCACCAACGGCAGCCCATTTGTACTGACCTTCCAGCACATGGGCATCGCCTTTGCCGCCAGCATTCTCAACTTTGTAGTGCTGACCGCGTCGCTGTCGGCAATCAACAGTGACGTCTTTGGTGTGGGCCGTATGCTTCACGGCATGGCGGAGCAGGGCAGCGCGCCGAAGGTGTTCGCCAAAACCTCACGCTGCGGCACGCCGTGGGTGACCGTTGTGGTCATGACCGTGGCGCTGCTGTTCTCGGTTTACCTGAACTACATCATGCCGGAAAACGTCTTCCTGGTGATTGCATCGCTGGCGACCTTCGCGACGGTGTGGGTGTGGATCATGATCCTGCTGTCGCAGATTGCGTTCCGCCGCCGTCTGTCACCGGATGAGGCGAAAGCGCTGAAGTTTAAAGTACCGGGCGGCGTCGCAACCACCGTCGTCGGGCTGATCTTCCTGGTGTTCATTATTGCCCTGATTGGCTACCACCCGGATACCCGTATTTCCCTCTACGTGGGCTGTGCGTGGATCGTGCTGCTGCTGGTGGGCTGGATGTTTAAATGCCGCCGTGACCGTCAGCTGGCGGAAGCACAGTAAGGTAAAAATGCCGGGTGGCGCTGCGCTTACCCGGCCTACACTCCCTTTTGCCCCGGAAAAAAAGCTCCTCCTCCTTTCTCCTCCCCCAATAATCCCGATCGTGATGAGCTATCCTTAACCACCCTGTGGCAAGGTGACGTCAATTTCATCAAAGGGGATTCGTGATGTTAAACGCCTGGCACCTACCGGTTGCCCCATTTGTTAAGCAAAACAAAGACAACCTTGTGATTACGCTCTGGCTGGCGGGGGAAAACCAGCCTGAACGCGTGACGCTCCGCGCTGAAATAGATAACGAAGAGACCGGGCTGAAAATGCACAAGCTGCGCAGCCAGCCGCAGCCGGGGATCACGGCGTGGCGGGCGAATATCGACCTGAATACTGGGCAGCCGCGTCGCCGTTACAGCTTCAAGCTGCTGTGGAACAACCGTCAGCTGTGGTTTACCCCGCAGGGGTTTAGCCGTTTCCCGCCCGCACGGCTGGAGCAGTTTGCGGTCGATTATCCGGATAACGGCCCGCAGTGGGTTAACGATCAGGTCTTTTACCAGATTTTCCCGGACCGCTTTGCGCGCAGCGAAAAGCGCACCACACAGCAGGATAAGGTTTATTACCACCACGCGGCGGGTCACGATGTCATTATGAAAGCGTGGGATGACCCGGTGACGGCGCAGGCTGGCGGCTCGACCTTTTACGGCGGCGATCTCGACGGTATCAGCGAAAAACTGCCGTACCTGAAAAAGCTTGGCGTGACGGCGCTCTACCTGAACCCGGTGTTTAAAGCCCCAAGCGTGCACAAATACGATACGCAGGATTATCGCCACGTTGACGAACAGTTTGGCGGTGACGAGGCGCTGCTGCGCCTGCGTAAGAACACCCAAAATGAAGGCATGCGCCTGATCCTGGACGGCGTGTTCAACCACAGCGGAGATTCGCACGCCTGGTTTGACCGCCATAATCAGTCGATGGGCGGGGCATGCCATAACCCGGACTCGCCGCAGCGCGACTGGTACAGCTTTAGCGAAGATGGACGCGCCCTGGACTGGCTGGGTTACGCCAGCCTGCCGAAGCTGGATTTCCAGTCGCCAACTCTCGTGAATGAAATCTACGGCGGTGAAGACAGCATCGTGCGCCACTGGCTGAAAGCGCCGTGGAACATGGACGGCTGGCGTCTGGATGTGGTGCATATGCTCGGTGAAGCGGGCGGGGCACGGAACAACCTTCAGCACGTCGCCGGGATCACGCGCTCGGCAAAAGCGGCCCAGCCTGAAGCGTTTGTCTTCGGCGAGCACTTTGGCGACGCGCGCCAGTGGCTGCAGAACGATGCGGAAGATGCGGCGATGAACTATCGCGGCTTTACCTTCCCGCTGTGGGGATTTCTCGCTAACACCGATATCTCCTACGATCCGAACCATATCGATGCTGAAACCTGCATGGCGTGGATGGAGAACTATCGCGCCGGTCTGTCTCATCAGCAGCAGCTGCGGATGTTTAACCAGCTCGATAGCCACGACACCGCGCGCTTTAAATCCCTGCTCGGCAAGGATGTGGCGCGTCTGCCGCTGGCGGTGACCTGGCTCTTTACCTGGCCGGGTGTACCCTGTATTTATTACGGCGACGAAGTGGGGCTGGACGGCAACAACGATCCGTTCTGCCGCAAAACCTTCCAGTGGGAGCCGGCGAAACAGGACAAGGTGCTGTTCAGCCTGTATCAGCGGCTGGCGAAGCTGCGTAAACAGAATCAGGCTCTGCGCTACGGTGGCTGTCAGGTGGTTTATGCGCACGATAACGTGGTGGTGTTTGCCCGCGTCTATAACCAGCAACGCGTGCTGATCGCCATCAACCGGGGCGAGGCCTGCGAAGTGGTGCTCGATGATTCACCGCTGCTGAAGGTGGCGACGTGGAAAATTAAAGAGGGCAAGGCGACGATACAGGACGGCGTGCTGGCGCTGCCTGCGGTATCCGCGACGATCTGGTTCGGCAGCTAAGAGCTGTTAATGTTTCCACCTTTTAAGATGGCGCAAATGCAACTATTTGTGTCAATCTTAACGGATCGTTTACGGTGAAGGTGGAAACATGGACGAGCTTTACATCCTTGGCTGTTTGTTCCTGGTTTTTGCGCTGGTGGTGGCACCCGTGCTGGCCGTTATAGGCTTTAATCGCAGCACGGCGGCGCGGCAGGAGATCGCCCGGCTACGCCAGCGCATTGAGGCGCTTGAGCAGCGCGGCGTGCCTGAAAGCGCGCCGGAGCCGGTGCAAGCCACCGCACCGGTGGCTGTGACCGCGCCGGTGGTTGAGGACGCGCCCGCGGCTGTCGACCCCTGGCGCCCCGATACTCCCGCTGCCGTGGCAAAACCCGCTCCAGCCCCGGCGCCTGCGGCAAAACAGCCTTCTGCCTTTGGCGGCATACTGACGTCGCTGGTGCGCTGGTTCATGCAGGGTAATCCGCTGGCGAAGCTTGGGATCCTGCTGCTTTTCCTCGGTCTTTCATTCCTGCTGCGCTATACCGTTGAACATTCCCTGTTCCCGCTTGAGCTGCGCCTCGTGGCAACGGCGCTGTTTGCCATCGTTCTGCTGGCGGTTGGGTGGCGGCTGCGGCACAGGCAGCGTGTCTATGCGCTGATCCTCCAGGGCGGGGCAACCGGCGTGCTCTACCTGACGGTGTTTGGCGCATTCCGGCTCTGGCAAATGCTGCCGATGACGCTGGCCTTTGCGCTTCTGGTGGTGATATGCGCCGCGAGCGTCGGGCTGGCGGTGCTGCAGAAGGCGCTGAGCCTCGCCATGCTGGCGAGCCTCGGCGGGTATCTTGCGCCGCTGCTGTTGTCCACCGGGGGCGGCAGCTTTGTCGCGCTGTTCTCTTTCTATCTTCTGCTTTCTATCGGCATTCTCGTTATCAGCATCTGGCAGCACTGGCGCGAGCTGAATCTGCTCGGGCTGCTGTTTACGTTCGGCGTGGGCGGCCTGTGGGGGCTGAATGACTACCAGCCTGAAAACTACTGGGTCTGCCAGCTGTTCCTGATTGCCAATACGCTGATATTCGGCGTCCTGAGCGTGGCGCTGTCGCTGCGGGCGCAGGAGAAAGGGAAGCAAATTATTGACGGCGTGCTGCTGTTTGCCCCGCCGCTGATCGGTTTTGGAATGCAGTACGGCATGACCCGGCACTGGGAATATGGCCCGGCCATGAGCGCGCTGGGATACGGCGCATTTTATCTTACCCTCGCGTTCCTTGCGCTGCGGCGCTATCCCGCCATCGGACGACCGCTGGTGATGGCGGCGCTGGCCATCGGCGGCGGGTTCGCGACGCTCGCGATTCCGCTGGCGCTGTCGGCGCGCTGGACGGCGATGGCCTGGGCGCTGGAAGGGCTGGGTATCCTCTGGCTGGGCGTGCAGCAGCATCAGCGTCGCATGAGCTATAGCGGGACGGCGCTGCTGGTACTGGCGCTCGGCAGCGCGCTGTGGGCGCAAACGGACGGCGTTTCGTCGCTGAGCCTGCTGCTGATCTTCACCATCCTCAGCCTTTGCTGGCTGGCTGCGGCCTGGCTGTGGCGGACTCTCTTTATGCCGGTCAGTTGGGCGCTGCTGGCCGGTGGGCTGCTGTTCTGGCTCGTGGCGCTCCTGGGCGCATCGGGGCTGGTGATGACGCAGGAATTACCGATTCTGGCGGGCGTGCTGGCGCTGACGGCGGCGTCGGTCTGGGGATGGCGGCAGGTGGCTGCGCGTTTAGCGTGGCGGGAGCTGGATGCCAGCAAATGGCTGCTGTGGCCGGTTATGCTGCTGATGGTGGGGTATCAGCTCTGGCACCAGCAGATCGTTGCCGCCGGTTGGTCGAATCTCGCCTGGTGCGTTGCGCTTCCTGCCGCGCTGATGCTGTTGCGGCGCGACGGAGAAAGACTCCTGCCGCGCATCGCGATAGGGCTGCATTTGTCGCTGTTCTGGATGATTTTGCTGGCGCTGGCCGCTGAGCTTTTCTGGTTTGCCCGGTCGTTGCCGTGGGGCATGGCGGCCTGGGGCAGCGGATTAGCGATGGCTGCAGGCGGCGGGGTGATTATGGGGCTCTCTGCAGCCGTAAGGCGTCGCGGGTGGCCGTTCCGGGAGTGGCCTGCACTCTATGCCTGCCTGGCACCGATCCCCGTGGTTGTGGCGCTGCTGGTATTGCTGGTGGTGACCAATTTCCAGGACGGTGTGGTCTATCGTCAAACCTGGCTGCCGCTAGTAAACCCGCTTGAGGAAGGCGCGGCGTTCGCGTTGCTGGGGCTGGTGGTCTTTTATCGGGCTGTGGATCGCTACTACCCGGCGTGGCTCTCGCAGGCCCGCCCGTGGCCCGCCGTCGCGATGATGGCGTTTGGCTTCTGGTGGCTGAACGGTGCGCTGATGCGCGCGCTGGCCTGGTACGGTGATGTGGCCTGGAATATGGCATCGCTGTGGGATTCGCGGCTTATCCAGACCAGTTTTGCCCTGTTCTGGATGCTGAGCGCGCTGGTGGTCATGATCCATGCCACCCGTCGGGCTTCCCGGCAGGAGTGGCTTAGCGGTGCCGCGCTGCTGGGTGTGGTAATGGTTAAACTGATGCTGGTGGACAGCGCGGGCGGAGGCGGTTTGTCGCGTGCGGTGGCGTTTATCGGCGTGGCGATACTGGTTCTGATCGTGGGGTATTTCTCACCGCTACCGCCCAAAACAGGAGATGAAAAATGAAATGGATGAAAGCGGTAGCCTGTACCGCGCTGCTGGCGCTTTCCGGCCCGGCGTTCTGCGACGAAGGACAAACGGAAGCGCCCCGGGACTATGCCTTTGGTCTTTCACTCGATACGTCTGTTCCTTCCCGGTGGTATCGGGTGATGCTGCCGCTGGCCGTCTATGAGCAAAGCACGTCGCCGGATCTGCACGATGTCCGCGTCTTTAATCAGTCGGGCGAGCCGGTTCCCTTCAGCCTGGTCACCGCGACGCGTCCACAGGCGCCTGTGCAATCTACGGCGCTGCGCCTCTTTCCCCTGGACGCCTCGCCGCTTGCGCCTGCGCGAGACGGTAGTGATAGCGATAAGATCCTGCTTCGTTCCGGAAGCGGCGTTGAGATTGTGCTGGAGGGGCAAAAAGCCGCCGCAGCCGGGCAACATTATCTGCTGGCCCTGCCGGAGCAGGCGACGGGGGAGATGGCCCTATCCCAGCTGCAGCTGCTCTGGAATTCCCCTCAGACGCCGTGGCAGGGAACGGCGTCGGTCTATTACAGCGAGGATCTTAAGCGCTGGTATACCCTGCGCGAGGATATGCCCTTGCTGGACGTCGTCAGCGGTCAGGATCGTCTTAAGCTCGATCGGATTGATACCGATACGGTTTTATCTCCCGATGCGAATCGCTATCTCATGGTGGTGCTGAACGCGCAGAGCCAGGGGATAACCCTGACCGGCGTAAACGCAATTAGCGCACCTGCTCAGGCGGTCCCGGAAGCGGTCAATCTTGAGGGGGAAGGGAAGATGCTATCGACAAGTGAAGCGCAGTGGCGCTGGGTGCGCCCGCAGCCCCTGAGTGCTGTCAGCATCTCACTGAATGGCGATGGCGTCCTTCCCGTGGAAATCGCGTGGCGGAGTACGGAAAAAGACACATGGCACCCCCTGAAGAAAGAGGTCCTGTACCGTCTGGAGGGGAAAACGTCGCCACCGGTTTCGCTTCACGGGGGGCTTGTGCAGGCAGTGAAAATCACGACGCTGAACGCGCGTCTGCCAGAATACCTGCCGAGCGTGACGGGACATCGTGACCGCTACGATCTGGTGTTCAACGCGCAGGGGAAAGCGCCGTACGTCCTCGCCTGGGGCAACGGCGCCGCGAAGCCTGCCAGCGTGGAGCCCGGCATGCTGATCCCAGCCGATCTGCGCAAGACCTACGATATGGCGAACCTGCCGCAGGCCGACATTCGTGATGATGTCGCGTTAGGCGGCGAGGGGCGTCTGACCGCCACCTCTGCGGCCGAGCGGGAGAGCAGGATGAACACGCTGCTGGTATGGGGCGTGCTGATTGCGGGGGTGATTCTGCTGGCGGGCATGGCCTGGCGCATCTGGCGAGAGACGCAGCGTAAGGCATAAAAAAGGCCCGCATAAGCGGGCCTTCGTCGTAAACCGTGCCGATTACAGGCTGGATACGTTCTCGGACAGGTATTTAGCCACGCCGTCTGGAGACGCGTTCATGCCTTCTTTACCTTTTTCCCACTGAGCCGGGCACACTTCACCGTGCTCTTCGTGGAACTGCAGCGCGTCAACCATGCGCAGCATTTCGTCGATGTTACGACCCAGCGGCAGATCGTTCACAACCTGGTGACGAACGATGCCGTTTGCGTCGATCAGGAAAGAACCACGCAGGGCAACGCCAGCGTCCGGATGTTCGATACCGTAAGCCTGCTGGATTTCGCGTTTGATGTCCGCAACCATTGCGTATTTCACCGCACCGATGCCGCCATTTTCGACAGGGGTGTTACGCCATGCGTTGTGTACAAATTCAGAGTCGAAGGAGACGCCAACCACTTCCACGCCACGCTTCTGGAATTCTTCATAACGTTTGTCGAACGCGATCAGCTCAGACGGGCAAACGAAAGTGAAGTCCATTGGCCAGAAGAACAGAACGGTCGCTTTACCGTTGGTGTGCTGTTTGAAGTTGAAGTTTTCAACGATTTCACCGTTGCCCAGAACTGCTGCAGCTGTAAAATCCGGAGCCGGACGAGTTACCAGAACCATATGATTCTCCTGTAGATACTAAGGTTATTTGGAACGCAACGCGGGCCAGTATAGAGAGTGTTCGAGAATAAGACAAAGAGGTGGTGACAATCGTTCCGCCAGCTTTTACCTATCAATGTCATTTTTATACACAAAATCATTCAAGTTGTATCAAGGCGGCAAGTCTGGGAATCCCCGGGAGCTTACTGAAGTAAGTGACTGGGGTGAGCAGATGTAGCCAACGCAGAGGTAGCTTGAAGGATGAAGTGTATTTAGAGCTGTTTGTTTTTCGCCTGCGCCATCATGCGCGGGTAAAACTGCCAGAAACGCGTTTCCAGCGCATCGTAATGTTCGTCCAGGTCATACCATGAGTCGCGGAGCGCATCCAGACGCGGGCGGCGGCTCGCCATCCCGTTCAGCACATTCTGGATGAAATCCATCTCGCGATAGCGCTCCAGCCAGCGTTCCGACCACAGATAGTTATTCAGATTCACAAAGCGCGGCGGTGAGTCCGGTAAAATAATCGACACCTGCTGGTGGGCATAGCGCACAAATTCGGGCAGCGGCATCTCCGGCGAAAGCTGTTCCCAGTGGCGCGACAGAAAGTGATCCCACATCACATCAAGCGTGATCGGCGCAACGCGGCGCGTCTCAGGGCGAAACCACGCTTTGGCTTCCGTCACTTCCGGCAGGTTATCGGTCAGTACGTCGATGCGGCGGTGCATAAAAATTCCGTCGACAACCTCAGGGGAATACGCTTCTGCGGGGTTGCCGCGTACAAAATCGGCCAGCAAATTGCCGGAAAGGGAGCTGTCAGCGAGGTGTGCGAGATGCAGGTGAGCGAGAAAATTCATGCGTTTTATTTGTCCGGGGGCGGCTAGTTGTTGCAGCAAAAGGGTGTGAGCACTAGACTATGCCGCCTGTTTTTAAGTCACGAGTATACGTCATGCGCGTCGCCGATTTCTCCTTTGAACTACCTGAATCCCTGATTGCTCACTATCCCATGCCTGAGCGCAGCAGCTGTCGTTTGCTGTCACTGGATGGGCCAACGGGCGAGCTGACGCACGGTACTTTCACCGATTTGCTCGACAAGCTCAACCCTGGCGATCTGCTGGTCTTTAACAATACCCGCGTGATCCCGGCACGCCTGTTTGGCCGTAAAGCCAGCGGCGGCAAGATTGAAGTGCTGGTCGAACGTATGCTCGATGATAAACGTATTCTGGCACATATTCGCGCCTCCAAAGCGCCGAAGCCGGGCGCTGAACTGCTGCTGGGCGATGACGAGAGCATCAAAGCGACCATGACCGCGCGTCACGATGCGTTGTTTGAGGTAGCGTTTGACGACGAGCGCACGGTGCTCGATATCCTGAACGCCATCGGCCATATGCCGCTGCCGCCGTACATTGAGCGTCCGGACGAAGAGGCCGACCGCGAGCTGTATCAGACCGTCTACAGTCAGAAGCCGGGTGCCGTAGCCGCACCAACCGCGGGCCTGCACTTTGATGAGCCGCTGCTGGAGAAACTGCGCGCGAAGGGCGTAGAGATGGCGTTCGTGACGCTGCACGTCGGTGCAGGCACCTTCCAGCCAGTGCGCGTGGACAGCATTGAAGACCACATCATGCACTCTGAATACGCCGAAGTACCGCAAGAGGTTGTGGATGCGGTGCTGGCGGCGAAAGGCCGCGGTAGCCGCGTGATTGCTGTGGGCACAACTTCCGTGCGTTCCCTTGAGAGCGCCGCGCAGGCCGCGAAAAGCGATCTTATCGAGCCGTTCTTTGGCGATACGCAGATCTTTATCTACCCGGGCTATCAGTACAAAGTGATCGATGCGCTGGTGACCAACTTCCATCTGCCTGAATCGACGCTGATTATGCTGGTTTCCGCGTTTGCCGGTTATCAGCATACGATGAACGCCTACAAGTCTGCGGTAGAACAAAAATATCGCTTTTTTAGCTACGGGGACGCGATGTTTATCACGTACAATCCGCTGGCTTTGAATGAGCGTGTCGGGGAATAAGTCCGCGGCACCAGAATAATGTGTTGGACTGTTTTTCTGGCACAGAGGAATAAAAATGAAATTTGAACTCGATACCACCGATGGCCGCGCGCGTCGCGGTCGCCTGGTGTTTGATCGCGGCGTGGTGGAAACCCCCGCGTTTATGCCTGTGGGCACGTACGGCACCGTAAAAGGGATGACGCCGGAAGAAGTTGAAGCCACTGGCGCACAGATTATCCTCGGTAACACCTTCCACCTGTGGCTGCGTCCGGGTCAGGAGATCATGAAGCTGCACGGCGACCTGCATGACTTCATGCAATGGAAAGGCCCAATCCTGACCGACTCCGGCGGCTTCCAGGTATTCAGCCTGGGCGATATCCGCAAGATCACCGAAAAGGGCGTTCACTTCCGTAACCCAATCAACGGCGATCCGATTTTCCTGGATCCCGAAAAATCGATGGAGATTCAGTACGATCTCGGCTCCGACATCGTAATGATCTTCGACGAATGTACGCCGTACCCGGCGGACTGGGACTACGCCAAGCGCTCCATGGAAATGTCTCTGCGCTGGGCGCAGCGCAGCCGCGACCGTTTTGACTCCTTACAGAACAAAAATGCGCTGTTCGGCATCATCCAGGGCAGCGTTTACGAAGATTTACGCGATATCTCCGTTAAAGGTCTGGTAGAGATAGGTTTTGATGGCTACGCTGTCGGCGGTTTGGCTGTGGGTGAGCCGAAGGAAGACATGCACCGCATTCTGGAGCATGTCTGCCCGCAAATCCCGGCGGATAAACCACGATACCTGATGGGTGTGGGTAAACCAGAAGACCTGGTTGAAGGCGTTCGTCGCGGCATTGATATGTTCGACTGCGTCATGCCAACCCGCAACGCGCGTAACGGCCATCTGTTCGTGACCGATGGCGTGGTGAAAATCCGTAACGCGAAGCATAAGAGTGACACCAGCCCGCTCGATTCCGAGTGCGATTGCTATACCTGTCGCAATTATTCTCGCGCGTATCTGCATCATCTCGATCGTTGTAACGAGATTTTGGGCGCGCGTCTCAATACCATTCATAATCTTCGTTATTATCAGCGCTTAATGGCTGGTTTACGTAAGGCTATCGAAGAGGGTAAATTAGAGAGCTTCGTGACCGATTTCTACCAACGTCAGGGCCGGGATGTCCCACCTTTGAACGTTGATTAATTTTAATAATGAGGGAATTTGAATGAGCTTTTTTATTTCTGATGCGGTAGCAGCAACAGGTGCTCCAGCGCAGGGCAGCCCGATGTCTCTGATTCTGATGCTGGTTGTGTTTGGTCTGATCTTCTACTTTATGATCCTGCGTCCACAGCAGAAGCGCACCAAAGAGCACAAAAATCTGATGAACTCCATTGCGAAAGGCGATGAAGTGCTTACCAACGGTGGCCTGGTTGGTCGTGTGACCAAAGTAGCGGAAAGCGGCTACATTGCAATCGCGCTGAACGACACCACTGAAGTGGTTATCAAACGTGACTTCGTAGCTGCCGTTCTGCCGAAAGGCACCATGAAGGCGCTGTAATCCCAACTTTTCCCAAAGGGAACTGCCGTGTTAAACCGTTATCCTTTGTGGAAGTACATCATGCTGGTCGTCGTGATTATCGTCGGCCTGCTGTACGCGCTTCCCAACCTGTATGGTGAGGATCCGGCCGTTCAAATCACTGGCGCGCGCGGTGTCGCCGCCAGTGAGCAAACGCTGATCCAGGTCCAGAAAACGTTACAAGAAGAAAAAATTACCGCTAAGTCTGTGGCACTGGAAGAGGGCGCAATTCTTGCTCGCTTCGACACCACCGACACGCAGCTCCGCGCCCGTGAAGCGCTGATGGGCGTGCTGGGTGATAAGTATGTCGTGGCGCTTAACCTTGCTCCTGCAACCCCGCGTTGGCTGGCTGCGCTGAACGCAGAGCCAATGAAACTCGGTCTTGACCTGCGTGGCGGCGTTCACTTCCTGATGGAAGTGGATATGGATACCGCGCTTGGCAAGCTGCAGGAACAGAACATCGACAGCCTGCGCAGCGATCTGCGTGAGAAAGGCATTGCGTACACTACCGTGCGTAAAGAAGATAACTACGGCATGAGCATCACGTTCCGCGACAGCGCGGCACGCGACCAGGCTGTAACTTACCTGTCTCAACGTCACCGCGATCTGGTCATCACCTCTCAGGGCAGCAACCAGCTGCGTGCGGTAATGACGGATGCGCGTCTGAGCGAAGCGCGTGAATATGCCGTTCAGCAGAACATCAACATTCTGCGTAACCGTGTAAACCAACTGGGCGTGGCCGAGCCGCTGGTACAGCGTCAGGGTGCTGACCGTATCGTGGTGGAACTGCCGGGTATCCAGGATACCGCGCGTGCGAAAGAGATTCTGGGTGCGACTGCAACCCTGGAATTCCGCCTGGTTAACTCCAACGTCGATCAGTCTGCTGCTGCCTCTGGCCGTATCCCTGGCGACTCCGAAGTGAAAGAGACCCGCGAAGGTCAGCCGGTTGTGCTGTACAAACGCGTGATCCTGACCGGTGACCATATCACCGACTCCACTTCAAGCCAGGATGAATACAACCAGCCGCAGGTTAACATCTCGCTGGATAGCGCGGGTGGTAATATCATGTCTAACTTCACCAAGGACAACATCGGTAAACCGATGGCGACCCTGTTCGTGGAGTACAAAGACAGCGGTAAGAAAGACGCCAACGGTCGTGCCGTGCTGGTGAAAGAGGAAGAGGTGATTAACATCGCCAACATCCAGTCTCGCCTGGGTAACAGCTTCCGTATCACCGGTATCAACAACCCGAACGAAGCTCGCCAGCTGTCACTGCTGCTGCGTGCCGGTGCGCTGATTGCGCCAATTCAGATTGTTGAAGAGCGTACCATTGGTCCAACCCTGGGTATGCAGAACATCAAACAGGGTCTGGAAGCGTGTCTGGCCGGTCTGGTGGTCTCTATTCTCTTCATGATCTTCTTCTACAAGAAGTTTGGTCTGATCGCGACGTCCGCGCTGCTGGCAAACCTGGTGATGATCATCGGCATTATGTCTCTGCTCCCTGGGGCAACGCTGACCATGCCGGGTATTGCGGGTATCGTTCTGACTCTTGCGGTGGCGGTCGACGCCAACGTACTGATAAACGAACGTATCAAAGAAGAGTTGAGCAACGGTCGTTCTGTGCAGCAGGCGATTGAAGAAGGCTATAAAGGGGCGTTCAGCTCCATCTTCGATGCGAACGTAACAACACTGATTAAGGTTCTTATCCTGTATGCAGTGGGTACTGGCGCGATCAAAGGCTTTGCAATTACAACCGGTATCGGTGTTGCAACGTCGATGTTTACCGCTATTGTCGGCACCCGTGCCATCGTGAACCTGCTGTACGGCGGCAAGCGCGTCAAAAAGCTGTCTATCTGAGGAGTGCGTTGTGGCACAGGAATATACTGTTGAACAATTGAACCACGGCCGTAAAGTCTGGGACTTTATGCGCTGGGACTACTGGGCCTTCGGCATTTCAGGTTTTCTGCTGATTCTGTCCATCGTCATTATGGGCGTGAAAGGCTTTAACTGGGGTCTCGATTTTACCGGTGGTACGGTAATTGAGATTTCCCTGGAAAAACCGGTCGATATGGACCAGATGCGCGAATCGCTGCAGAAAGCAGGCTTTGAAGAGCCGCTGCTGCAGAACTTCGGCAGCAGCCGCGACATCATGGTGCGTATGCCTCCGGTACACGACGCCAACGGCAGCCAGGAACTGGGTAGCAAGGTTCTGAACGTTATCAACGAATCGACCAGCCAGAATGCGGCGGTGAAGCGTATTGAGTTCGTTGGCCCGAGCGTGGGTGCGGACCTGGCGCAAACCGGCGCGATGGCGCTGATGGTGGCGCTGATTTCCATCCTGATCTACGTTGGCTTCCGCTTCGAGTGGCGACTGGCGGCAGGTGTGGTTATCGCGCTGGCGCACGACGTGGTGATCACCATGGGCGTACTGTCTCTGTTCCATATTGAGATTGACCTGACGATTGTGGCATCCCTGATGTCCGTTATCGGTTACTCACTGAACGACAGTATCGTGGTATCTGACCGTATTCGTGAAAACTTCCGTAAGATCCGTCGCGGTACGCCGTACGAAATCTTCAACGTGTCGTTGACCCAGACGCTGCACCGTACCTTGATCACCTCCGGAACGACCTTAATGGTTATCCTGATGCTGTATCTCTTCGGTGGTCCGGTGCTGGAAGGCTTCTCGCTGACCATGCTGATCGGTGTGTCTATCGGTACGGCGTCGTCTATCTACGTCGCGTCCGCACTGGCACTGAAACTCGGCATGAAGCGCGAGCACCTGCTCCAGCAGAAAGTCGAAAAAGAAGGGGCGGATCAGCCGTCAATTCTGCCGTAAGACAGTGTCTTAGGCGTTATCGAAATCCCGGTCTGTTGGCCGGGATTTTTTTTATCTGCTCCTGACAAACACTCCTGACAGTATGCTGTCAGGAGCCCTGTCGTAGACTCCTTCTGAACCCAACAACAGGCAGGAGGAAGTATGAAAAGTGTGATTAACTGGTTTGAAATTCCGGTCGCCGATATGGATCGCGCCATCAAATTTTATGAACCGGTAATGCAGGTTACGCTGAAGCGCGAGAAAATGGACGTGGCAGAGCTGGCGATTTTCCCGCACGAAGACCCGGCAACCGGCGGCGCGCTGGCGAAATTTGACGGCATTACGCCGTCGCAGCAGGGCGCTATTATTTATCTGCATACTGACAATCTGGCAGCCACGCTCGATCGCATTGCCTCTGCGGGCGGTGCGTGCGTCTTTGGTCCGCTGGAATTGCCGCGAGGCATTGGCACCATTGCCTTGTTCACCGACAGCGAAGGTAATCGCGTCGGCCTTCATCAACCGGCCTGAGAGCAAAAGAGACGATGACCCGACGCGCTGACCGTTTGTTTCAGATTGTGCAGATCCTGCGGGGCAGGCGTCTGACAACGGCAGCGCATCTGGCGGAAAGGCTCGGCGTCTCCGAGCGCACGGTTTATCGCGATATCCGCGACCTGTCGCTCTCTGGCGTGCCGGTAGAGGGAGAGGCGGGAAGCGGATACCGGCTTCTGTCGGGCTTTGACCTGCCTCCGCTGATGCTGACCAATAAAGAGTCCGAGGCGCTGATGGTGGCAATTCGCCTGCTGAAAACCTGGGGCGGAGAGTCGTTGTCTCGCGAGCTGGAGTCGGCTCAGGAGAAGGTGCTGGCGATCCTGCCCGAGGAGAGCCGACGCAAGGCGGAGCAGACGCGTATATATGCGCCGGATATTGCGCTTCAGCCCCATTCCCGCAGCGGATTTGATGTGATTCATCAGGCGATATCTGCGCAGCGCGTGCTGGCGCTGCATTACCGTGATGAGGCCGGGCAGTTAACCTGGCGTGAGGTGCAGCCGCTTGGGCTGTTCTTCTGGGGGGAGCACTGGCTGTTGGCTGCGTGGTGCGAGCGGCGCGATGACTACCGCTGTTTCCGGCTCGACCGATGCCTCAATATTGTGCAGACGGAGAGGCGGTTTAGCGAGAGTGCTGACAGGTCATTGGCGGATTTTTTGCGGAAGGTGAAGCAGTAAAAAGCCAGGTGGCGAGGTAAAAGCAAAACGGCAACGATGTTGCCGTTTTTTGTGTTTGCGCCCTCTCCCGTGGGAGAGGGAAGGGGTGAGGGCACCAGCCCGCACAATCTCGCACAGGTTAGAAGTTGTAACCCACAACCAGGTAACCACCCCAACCGGTAGAACGGACGCTGAAATCGCCGTTACCGAAGTTCAGGCTCGCGTCGTCGTTCCACTGACCACCGTTATGCCAGTAACGCGCAACAACAGAGTAGTGCCAGTGATCGTAGTTCAGCGCCAGGATGTGGCTGGAAGCGATGGAGTCGTTGGTGCGCGCTTTCTTACCGTTCAGATCGCGGAAGTCGTTGTCGCCCAGGTCTGAGCCCCAGTCAAAGTTGGTGAAGCCGATGTAGCTCAGGTTGCCGCCCCACAGCTGGGTGATTGGCACAAAGTATTTCACTTTGAAACGGTAGCCGTCCCACTCGTTTTCGTTCGCGGCGCCGTAGTTCTGCCACTGGTACTTCGCGTACACGTTCATGGACAGGCTCATTGGCAGACCGGTATCGATGTCCGTACCCAGACCCATGTACCAGGTGCTCTGACGACCGGACTTGTTACGGCCCATGTCGTAGATATAGTTGTTTGCGAAGTACCACTCTTTGAACGGGCCAAACGCCAGGCTGGTGCCAGTCAGCTTATCAATAGAGAAGCGTGGTTCGATCTCCATGAACAGCGGGGAACCGTGGTTCCAGATACCTTTCGCGTCGGTGTTACCACCGAAGAAGACCGGTGCATCCATATAACCATAGAAATCAAACCAGTCTTTCTTGGCGAACGCTTCGTATTCCAGGTAGGTATCGTTGCGGATCTGAGGTCCGAAACGGGTGTGGTAGCTGCCAACCACGTTAACGCTCTGGTGCCACCAGTCGGAAAGGTATTGTGGTTTATCGTTTTCCGCTGCGTTAACAGTGAAAGAGGAGGAGAGTGCCAGTACAGCACCGGCTGCGAGTAATGTTTTTTTCATAATCATGCCACTGATTGAAATTCCCTTCCGGGAGTGAAAAATGCGCGATTTGCGTATCAAAATATTTCGTGTTTCTGCGGAGCCTATTATAGGAATCCTTGCTCACAAAAATATGTGTTGTTTCACATATCTCTCACATGCGTAATCGATTGCGTTCACGTTTGCGTACTTTAAACGGCCGGGATTGTAACGGCAAACATTTATGTTGCCAATCCATACGAAATGTAAATGTTAGCGGAGTGACATTTCACTCCGCTAAAAGAGGAGGTTATTGCGCGGCAGGTTGAATGTCGTGAATGCGGATAAAGCCCAGCTGTTCTGGGGTGAGCCCACTCAGCTGTAGCGGGATATCAACATCGCTCGGGGCCAGCGTGCTGGCGGGGGCGGTGAAGAGCTGGTTCTTCACGTTCACTTCCTGGTAGCTTTCCGTGGTGCCCTGAATCTGGCCCCACTCTACGGTGCCGCTGAACGCGGGAAGCGGATCGTTGGATTCACCCTGAATGCGTAATGTTGCGCGAGTACCATCGGCATTCGCTGCAACATTCACCAGAGACATCTTTAACGTGCCAATCTGGCTGTTCAGGCGGGCAGGCGTGTTGGCACCCGGCAGCAGATAAACGCCGCTGCTGGACTTCGCATTCAGCGCATTTTGCTGGGTGATTTTCACGGTCTCTTTGTTCAGCTTGTCCATGGCCGCATTGAGCGTGTTCACGCTTTGTTTCATTTCGCGGACTTCAGTTTGCTGTGCACAGGCGCTAAGGGTAAAGAGGCTCCCCACCAGCAGAATTCTCAGGTAACGTCTTGTCATTGCGTTTATTTCCTTGAAATAACGGATTGCCCTTATGGTAGCCAGCTTCATTGTGTCTGACATAGATCCTTTGTCTCAAAAAGCTCTTCCTTTGTTGTCAGGCCAGATCAGGGTAAAATGAAAATCAGTTAACCGGATTACAGGGATACCGTATGCATTGCCCATTCTGCTCCGCTGTGGATACCAAAGTCATCGACTCTCGCCTGGTGGGCGAAGGGTCTTCCGTACGCCGTCGCCGACAGTGTCTGGTGTGCAACGAGCGTTTCACGACCTTTGAAGTTGCAGAGCTGGTAATGCCGCGCGTGGTGAAAAGTAACGACGTGCGCGAGCCGTTCAATGAAGAAAAGCTGCGCAGCGGAATGCTGAAAGCCCTCGAAAAACGGCCCGTCAGCGCAGACGATGTCGAAATGGCGTTAAACCACATCAAGTCTCATCTTCGTGGCTTAGGTGAGCGCGAGGTGCCGAGCAAAATGATCGGTAACCTGGTGATGGAACAGCTGAAAAAGCTCGATAAAGTCGCCTATATCCGCTTCGCCTCTGTCTACCGCAGTTTCGAAGATATCAAAGAGTTCGGCGAAGAGATCGCCCGCCTACAGGATTAAGCCCATGCAGGACGAGATGTACATGGCACGAGCCATGAAGCTGGCGCAGCGTGGTCGTTTTACTACCCACCCGAACCCGAACGTGGGGTGCGTTATTGTCAAAGAGGGCGAGATCGTGGGCGAAGGCTATCACCTTCGTGCGGGCGAGCCCCACGCCGAGGTGCATGCCTTGCGCATGGCGGGCGAGAAGGCGCGCGGTGCCACGGCCTACGTTACGCTGGAGCCCTGCAGCCATCACGGGCGTACGCCGCCGTGCTGTGAGGCGCTGATTGCAGCGGGTGTGTCGCGCGTTGTTGCATCAATGCAGGATCCGAATCCGCAGGTGGCTGGACGCGGTCTGTATCGACTTCAGCAGGAAGGCATTGACGTCAGCCATGGGCTGATGATGCAGGACGCGGAAGCGATTAACAAAGGCTTCCTGAAGCGTATGCGTACCGGGTTCCCGTACATTCAGCTCAAGCTGGGCGCCTCGCTGGACGGTCGTACGGCGATGGCAAACGGCGAAAGCCAGTGGATCACCTCGCCGCAGGCAAGGCGCGATGTGCAACGTCTGCGTGCGCAAAGCCATGCTATCCTCACCAGCAGTGAAACCGTTTTGGCTGACGATCCGGCCATGACCGTGCGCTGGGACGAACTGAGTGCCGATACCCAGGCGCTTTACCCGCAGGAGAACCTGCGTCAGCCGCTGCGCATTATTATTGATAGCCAGAACCGCGTGACGCCGGATCACCGCATCGTGCAGCAGCCAGGTGAAACCTGGATTGCCCGCACGAAGGAAGATACACGTGAATGGCCAGAAGGCGTGCGCAGCATCATGGTGCCGGAGCATAACGGTCATCTGGATTTAGTCGTGCTGATGATGTTGCTCGGCAAGCAGCAGGTGAACAGTATCTGGGTAGAAGCGGGACCAACGCTTGCCGGTGCGCTCTTACAGGCCGGACTGGTGGATGAATTGATTGTCTACGTTGCGCCTAAACTGTTAGGGCACGACGCGCGCGGCCTGTTTGTGCTGCCTGGCCTTGAAAAACTGGCCGACGCACCACAACTCAGATTCAGCGAGATTCGTCCGGTGGGTCCGGATGTCTGCCTCCATTTAACGACAGCGTAATTGCTCCCGAAATAGGGAAGCAGTGTGCAAAGTATTATGATAAAATCCGCCCCCCTGCGGGGCCAAATGAACCCGTAAAGGAAGAGTATGAACATTATTGAAGCTGCTGTAGCTACCCCGGACGCTCGCGTCGCCATCACCATTGCGCGTTTCAACAACTTCATCAACGACAGCCTGCTGGAAGGTGCGATTGACGCCCTGAAACGTATCGGCCAGGTTAAAGATGACAACATTACCGTTGTTTGGGTTCCAGGCGCTTACGAACTGCCACTGGCGGCGGGCGCGCTGGCGAAAACCGGTAAATACGATGCGGTGATTGCGCTGGGTACTGTTATTCGTGGCGGCACTGCGCACTTCGAATACGTTGCAGGCGGTGCAAGCAATGGTCTGGCTCACGTTGCACAGGATGCTGAAATTCCTGTCGCATTCGGCGTGCTGACTACCGAAAGTATTGAACAAGCCATCGAACGTGCTGGCACCAAAGCCGGTAACAAAGGTGCAGAAGCTGCACTGACCGCGCTTGAAATGATCAATGTATTGAAAGCCATCAAGGCCTGATTTTTTTGTAAGGGGAATTCCGTGAAACCTGCTGCTCGTCGCCGCGCCCGTGAATGTGCCGTTCAGGCGCTTTACTCCTGGCAGTTGTCCCAGAACGACATCGCTGATGTTGAATACCAGTTCCTGTCAGAACAGGACGTGAAAGATGTTGACGTTCTGTACTTCCGTGAACTGCTGTCGGGAGTGGCGACTAATAGCGCGTATCTCGATGGCCTGATGAAGCCATACCTGTCTCGCCTGCTCGAAGAGCTGGGCCAGGTGGAAAAAGCAGTGTTGCGTATCGCGCTGTTTGAGCTGTCTAAACGTGATGATGTGCCGTACAAAGTGGCCATCAACGAAGCGATCGAACTGGCGAAAACCTTCGGCGCTGAAGACAGCCACAAGTTTGTAAACGGCGTACTTGATAAAGCAGCACCTGCGATCCGTCCCCACAAAAAGTGATCCGCAAACCGGAGTTCTGCATTGCCTGACGGGCAGTGCGGCTCCGGTTTTTTCTTTTATTTGCTGAGGCATAACGTATGGCATGCGGCGAATTCTCCCTGATTGCCCGTTATTTCGACCGTGTCAGAACCTCTCGTCTTGATGTTGAAACCGGCATTGGCGATGACTGTGCACTTCTCAATATTCCCGAAAAACAGACGCTGGCAATCAGCACCGACACCCTGGTGTGCGGGCGTCATTTCCTGCCCGATATCGATCCTGCCGATCTGGCGTATAAAGCGCTGGCGGTGAACGTTAGCGATCTGGCGGCAATGGGTGCCGATCCTGCCTGGCTGACGCTGGCTCTGACGCTGCCAGAGGTGGATGAAGCCTGGCTGGAAGCGTTTAGCGACACGCTGTTTGAACAGCTGAATTATTACGATATGCAGTTGATTGGCGGTGATACCACTGCCGGGCCGCTGTCGATGACGCTGGCGATCCACGGCTATGTGCCGCTCGGCCGCGCGCTGAAGCGCTCGGGTGCAAAACCAGGCGACTGGATCTACGTGACCGGTACGCCGGGTGACAGCGCGGCAGGGCTGGCGATCCTTCAGAGCCGTTTAACGGTTGGAGATGCTGATGATGCGGCGTATCTGGTGAAGCGCCATCTGCGGCCAACGCCGCGTATTCTGCACGGCCAGGCGCTGCGCGAGCGGGCAAGCTCGGCTATCGATCTCTCTGACGGGCTGATCTCCGATCTCGGGCATATCCTGAAGGCCAGCGGCGTGGGCGCACGCGTTGACCTGGATCTGTTCCCGCTGTCGGAGCAACTGCTTCGCCATGTCGAACCTGAGCAGGCGCTGCGCTGGGCGCTGTCCGGGGGTGAAGACTACGAGCTGTGCTTCACCGTACCGGAGCTGAACCGCGGAACGCTGGACGTGGCGTTAGCGCATCTCGGCGCGAAATTTACCTGCATCGGGCAGATTATGCCGGAGAGCGAAGGGCTGAAGTTTGTCCGTGAAGGTGCGCCGGTGACGCTAGACTGGAAAGGGTACGATCACTTCGCGTAAGTTTGTGCGCTCTGTATTGTCGGGTGGCGCTGCGCTTACCCGGCCTACAAATAGGGTGCGATCGTAAGCCGGGTAAGGCGAAGCCGCCACCCGGCAAGTGTTTACTTAAACCCCACCACCGGATGCTGCTGATACGGCGTCTCAAGCTCGGCAATCTGCTCCGGCGTCAGCGTAATGTCCACCGCATTCAGCAGCTCATCCAGCTGTTCTTCCCGCGACGTGCCGATAATCGGTGCCGCAACCCCGCGTTTGCTCAGCAGCCAGGCCAGCGCCACCTGGGCGCGGGTTGCACCGGTATCGTCGGCAATGCCTGCCAGACGCTCGGCAATCAGCGCATCGCTGGCTTCTGTACCGCCATAGAGATTTTTTCCCACTTCATCCGATACCAGGCGAGCTGTGGTTTCGCCCCACGGACGGGTCAGTCGACCGCGCGCCAGCGGGCTCCACGGGATCACCGCCACGCCCTCCTGATGGCACAGCGGCAGCATCTCGCGCTCTTCTTCACGATAGATCAGGTTGTAGTGATCCTGCATGGTGACAAAGCGTGCCCAGCCGTGCTGTGCCTGGAGATCCAGCGCCTGGGCAAACTGCGACGCGTGCATAGACGACGCGCCGATGTAGCGTGCTTTACCGGCTTTCACCACGTCGTTCAGCGCTTCAAGGGTTTCTTCAATGGGGGTGTTGTAATCCCAGCGGTGGATCTGCAGCAGGTCGACGTAATCCATGTTCAGGCGTCTGAGACTGTCATCAATGGAGCGAAGGATTTGCGCGCGAGAAAGGCCTTCGGGCAGATCGCCCGTCTGGTGATAAACCTTGGTAGCGACGACGATCTCATCCCGCCGGGAAAAGTCGCGCAGAGCGCGGCCAACGATCTCCTCGCTGCTGCCGTCGGAGTAGCTGTTGGCGGTGTCAAAGAAGTTAATGCCGCCTTCAATGGCGCGTTTGATAATCGGACGACTGCTCTCTTCCGGCAGCGTCCAGGCGTGGTTTCCCCGATCCGGCTCGCCAAAGGTCATGCAGCCCAGGCAAAGTCGGGAAACCTTAAGGTCCGTTTTTCCTAACGTAGTGTATTGCACGGTTCCGCTCCTGCTGTTTTAAACATGAGGTTTAAGCATAGCAGGAGCAGAAAAGGGGAAAGGGTTATGCCAGCCAGCTGCGGATTTTGGCTTCGATACCTGCGGCATCCAGACCAATCGCCGCGCGGGCTTCGTCCTGGGTACCTTGCGGAATGAAATGATCCGGCAGGCCGAGGTTCAGCACCGGAACGGCTTTACGGTTTGCCATCAGCACCTCGTTTACGCCGCTGCCCGCGCCGCCCATGATGGCGTTTTCTTCCAGCGTCACCAGCACGTCGTGGTTTTCCGCCATGCTCAGGATCAGGGACTCATCGAGCGGCTTAACGAAGCGCATATCCACCAGCGTGGCATTCAGCGTTTCGGCTACTTTTGACGCTTCCGGCATCAGTGTGCCGAAGTTCAGGATCGCCACTTTCTCACCGCGACGCTTCACCAGGCCTTTACCGATAGCCAGTTTTTCCAGCGGCTGAAGTTCAACGCCCAGGGCATTGCCGCGCGGGTAGCGAACCGCGCTCGGACCGTCCTGATAGTGGTAACCGGTAAACAGCATCTGGCGACATTCGTTCTCGTCGCTCGGCGTCATGATCACCATGTCCGGGATGCAGCGCAGGAAAGAGAGATCAAATGCGCCCTGGTGCGTCTGACCGTCGGCACCCACGATGCCCGCGCGGTCGATAGCAAACAGCACCGGCAGCTTCTGGATGGCAACGTCGTGAATAACCTGATCGTAGGCGCGTTGCAGGAAGGTGGAGTAAATTGCCACCACCGGCTTGTAGCCACCGATCGCCAGACCCGCCGCAAACGTCACCGCATGTTGCTCGGCGATGGCGACGTCAAAATACTGGTCAGGGTATTTTTTGGAAAACTCGACCATGCCGGAGCCTTCACGCATGGCGGGCGTCACAGCCATCAGCTTGTTGTCTTTGGCCGCGGTTTCACACAGCCAGTCGCCGAAGATTTTCGAATAGCTCGGCATACCGCCGCTGCTTTTTGGCAGACAGCCGCTGGTATGGTCAAACTTCGGCACCGCGTGGAAGGTGATCGGATCTTTTTCCGCCGGTTCGTAGCCACGCCCTTTTTTGGTCATGATGTGCAGGAACTGCGGGCCTTTCAGGTCGCGCATGTTCTTGAGCGTGGTCACCAGCCCCAGTACGTCGTGGCCGTCAACCGGGCCGATGTAGTTAAAGCCCAGCTCTTCGAACAGCGTGCCCGGCACCACCATGCCTTTGATGTGTTCTTCGGTACGCTTGAGCAGCTCTTTAATCGGCGGTACGCCGGAAAAGACTTTTTTGCCGCCTTCGCGCAGCGAGGAGTAAAGCTTGCCGGAAAGCAGCTGTGCCAGATGGTTATTCAGCGCACCCACGTTCTCGGAGATCGACATTTCGTTATCGTTAAGGATAACCAACATGTCCGGCTTGATATCACCCGCGTGGTTCATTGCCTCGAAGGCCATACCCGCAGTGATCGCCCCGTCGCCAATCACGCAGACGGTACGGCGCTGTTTGTTCTCTTTTTCTGCGGCAACGGCAATACCGATACCCGCTGAAATGGAGGTAGAGGAGTGACCGACGCTCAGCACGTCATACTCGCTCTCGCCGCGCCACGGGAACGGGTGCAGGCCGCCTTTCTGGCGAATAGTGCCAATTTTATCACGACGACCGGTCAGAATTTTGTGCGGATAGGCCTGGTGGCCTACATCCCAGATGAGCTGATCGAACGGCGTGTTATAGACGTAATGCAGCGCCACGGTCAGCTCAACCGTGCCAAGCCCGGAGGCGAAATGGCCGCTGGAGCGGCTAACGCTGTCGAGCAGGTAGCGACGCAGTTCGTCGCACAGCTTCGGCAGGCTCTCTTTCGGCAACAGGCGTAACTCCTGGGTGGAGTCAACTAACGCCAGTGTCGGGTATTTGGCAATATCAAAACTCATCAAAGGCTCATCGAGATAGGTTGTTTATTTATCACGCTGGATTATGTAGTCCGCTAGCGCTTCCAGTGCCGAGGTATCCAGCGATTGCGCGGCCAGCTGATTCAGCGACTGGCGGGCATCCTCTATCAGGTCCCGGGCTTTACGTTGGGCTTGCTCAAGACCCAGCAGGGCGGGGTAGGTACTTTTGCCAAGCTGCTGGTCCGCACCCTGACGTTTACCCAATGTTGCAGTATCGCCCACCACATCCAGAATGTCATCCTGAACCTGGAATGCCAGACCGATACTTTCTGCGTATCTGTCCAGAATCGGCAGGGCTTTGCGCCCGTGTTCACCCGCGCTCAGCGCGCCCAGGCGAACGGCTGCACGAATGAGCGCACCCGTCTTATGGCGATGAATGCGCTCCAGCTGTTCCAGATTAACCTGACGACCTTCCGCCTCTAAATCCAGTGCCTGACCGCCGCACATCCCGGCGACGCCGCTGGCCATTGCCAGTTCGGAGACCATCGCCAGACGGTCGCGATCGGCCACTTCCGCCATCGGTGCATCGCTTAAAATCGAGAATGCCAGCGTTTGAAGAGCATCCCCCGCCAGAATGGCATTCGCCTCGCCAAACTTAATGTGGCAGGTTGGCTGACCGCGACGCAGATCGTCGTCGTCCATGGCCGGGAGATCGTCGTGGATCAGCGAATAGGCGTGGATGCACTCCACGGCGGCTGCCGGGGCGTCCAGCGTGTTATCGCTGATACCGAACATATTCCCCGTGGCGTACACCAGGAACGGGCGCAGGCGCTTTCCACCCAAGAGTGCGCCATAGTGCATGGCTTCAACCAGTGGAGTGTTCTGAAAAGGCTGCGGTTCAATGAAACGGCGCAGGGCATCATTGGCGCGAACAACGCGCGCCTGAAGCGCGTTAGCAAAATCCATTTACTCGGCGTCCGGTGTGAAAGGCGTGGTTTTCGCGTCTTCGCTGTCGGAAAGCAGGATCTGCACGCGCTGCTCGGCCTGCTGCAGTTTAACCTGCCCCTGGCGCGCCAGCTGCACGCCACGTTCGAATTCGTTGAGCGCGTCTTCCAGCGGGAGATCGCCGCTCTCAAGACGGGTAACTATCTGCTCCAGCTCACTCAGCGCAGTTTCAAAACTGGCCGGTGCGTCGTTCTTCTTCGGCATAGTGAATTGACTCTTATATTCTTCGCCCCATCATGGTAACGGACTCGGGGCAATTATCAAATAACGCGAGCGGCGCGATGGTGGTATACTTGCGCGCCTGGATGCAGCCACGGGTGTGGGCTGCTGTATCATTTTCCATTACAAGCCTTAATACGCTTGCCTAAGAAACATTGCCGCCATGAAGTTTATCATTAAATTGTTCCCTGAAATCACCATCAAAAGCCAATCTGTGCGTTTGCGCTTTATTAAAATTCTCACCGGGAACATTCGTAACGTATTAAAGCACTACGACGAAACCCTCGCCGTGGTGCGTCACTGGGACCACGTGGAAGTGCGCGCCAAAGACGAAAACAAACGTCTTGATATCCGCGACGCGCTGACCCGTATTCCGGGTATTCACCATATTCTGGAAGTGGAAGACGTCCCTTTCACCTCTATGCACGACATCTTCGAAAAAGCGCTGGTGCAGTATCGCGATCAGATCGAAGGCAAAACCTTCTGCGTGCGCGTGAAGCGTCGCGGCAAGCACGAGTTTAGCTCTATTGAAGTTGAACGCTACGTGGGCGGCGGTCTGAACCAGCACGTCGAAACGGCGCGCGTGCGTCTGACCAACCCAGACGTGACCGTGAACCTGGAGATCGAAAACGATCGCCTGCTGCTGGTAAAAGGGCGCTATGAAGGCATCGGTGGCTTCCCAATCGGCACTCAGGAAGACGTATTGTCGCTGATCTCCGGCGGCTTCGACTCCGGCGTCTCCAGCTATATGCTGATGCGTCGCGGCTGTCGCGTACACTATTGTTTCTTCAACCTGGGCGGCGCGGCGCACGAAATCGGCGTTCGTCAGGTGGCGCATTACCTGTGGAACCGCTTCGGCAGCTCCCACCGCGTGCGTTTTGTGGCGATCAACTTCGAACCCGTGGTCGGCGAAATCCTCGAAAAAGTGGACGACGGCCAGATGGGCGTGGTGCTGAAGCGCATGATGGTACGTGCGGCGTCTAAAGTGGCTGAACGCTACGGCGTGCAGGCGCTGGTGACCGGTGAAGCGCTGGGCCAGGTTTCCAGCCAGACGCTGACCAACCTGCGCCTGATCGACAACGTGTCTGATACGCTGATCCTGCGTCCGCTGATCTCCCACGACAAAGAGCACATCATCGATCTGGCGCGCGAAATCGGCACCGAAGATTTTGCCCGCACCATGCCGGAATACTGCGGCGTGATCTCAAAAAGCCCAACCGTGAAAGCGGTGAAGGCGAAGATCGAAGCGGAAGAAGAGCACTTCGATTTCGGCATTCTGGAAAAAGTGGTGGCGGAAGCGTCCAACATTGATATCCGCGAGATTGCCCAGCAGACCGAGCAGGAAGTGGTTGAAGTTGAAACCGTGAGCGGTTTCGGTGCTAACGATGCGATTCTGGATATCCGCTCTATCGACGAGCAGGATGACAAGCCGCTGAAAGTTGAAGGCGTGGACGTGGTTTCTCTGCCGTTCTACAAGCTGAGCACCAAGTTTGGCGATCTCGACCAGAGCAAAACGTATCTGCTGTGGTGTGAGCGCGGGGTGATGAGCCGCCTGCAGGCGCTGTATCTGCGCGAGCAGGGCTTTGCCAATGTGAAGGTGTATCGCCCGTAGTTTCTCGCCGGGGAGTGCGGCCTGATGCCCTCACCCCGACCCTCTCCCACAGGGAGAGGGAGAACACCTATTCGTAATAATTATAAATCCCCGCCGGCATCACCAGCGACGATGCCACTTCGTACGCTTTCTCGCGTCCGACAAGCAGGTCAATAATCTTCAGCGCAAAATCAATCGCGGTGCCTGGCCCCTGGCTGGTGAGCAGGTTGACGCGCGGATCCCAGACCACGCGTTTATCCACCCAATGCTCTTCCGGGATCGTATCCTTAAGCCCCGGGAAGCCGGTCATGTTGCCGATGGGAAAGATATCGTGCGGCACCAGAACCGTTCCTGCTGCGGCACAGATAGCCGCGACGATGCGGCCGGATAAATGAAACTGACGCACGGTTTCAACCAGCAGCGGGCTGTCGCGAAAACATTCCGCGCCTTTCAGGCCGCCGGGCAGGACGATGATGTCGTACTCTCCGTCAGCCACCTGTACCAGCGGTGCATCCGCCAGGATTTTCACCCCGCGTGAACAGGTGATTGCCAGATTACCGTCGCTGGCGACACTGGCGGTGGTGACCTTAATGCCGCCACGCACCATCAAATCGATAGTGGTGACGGCTTCCATCTCTTCGCTACCAGGGGCGAGGCAAATCAGTGCCGACGCGCTCATATTCACTCTCCTTACGTTTAACCAGGTCATACAGTCGGGCGTTTTCCGGCACGGCGATGCCGTGCGCGCGGGCGCGTTTTAGCAGATAGCCAGTGATGTAGTCGATCTCCGTGTGGCGTAACGCCCGAACGTCCTGCAGCATCGAGGAGATATTTTCTGCCGTACTATCAATAACCTGCTCGACATAATAGCGTAAATCATCCGCCGAGGTATGCAGGCCTTCACGTTCAATCACCGAGGCGACTTCTTCACACAGCGCGGCAATCTCCTGAGGATGGTTTTTCAGCTCACCGTTCGGGCAGTCCCACAGCGCCGTCAGCGGGTTGATCACGCAATTCACCGCCAGTTTGCGCCACAGCTGAGGGCGGATGTTGTTGTGCCAGGCGACGTCTGGCAGCACTTTCTGTAACACGTCCGCCAGATAACTGTAGTCGCCGTCCTGCTCGCGGGCCGGACCGATATGGGTCACGCCGCTCGCAACATGCACGATGATATTGCCATCGCGCCGCGCCGCCTGAGTCGTGGTGGCCATTAGCAGCGGCTGCGTGATGCTCATGAGTTCATCAATGGTTCCCATGCCATTATGCAGCAGCAAAATGGGTGCTGTGGGGGGGAGCTGCGCGGCCAGCGCTTTTACCGCATCGGAAACCTGCCACGCCTTGAGCGTCACCAGCAGCAGGTCGCTTTGCGCAAGGAAATCAGGATCATTGGCGGTAAGGGATTCGTTAAAGATACTTCCGTCTTCATCAATCAGGTTTACACTGCAATAGGGCTGAGGTACGCGCAGCCAGCCCTGTACCTCATGTCCGTGCTTACATAGCGCGGTCAGCCATAGCTGACCCAGGGCTCCGCAACCGAGCACTGTAATTTTCATTGTTCCTCCTCACCTGCAACTGCGCCAGGTGCTACGGCCTAAGTATAGCGCCGTCGACTATGCTTTTGAGTTATGCCTTGTTGCGGGTATTATGCAACGCAACAAAAATGAAGGGAGAAGAAAAGATGCCATCTTTCGATATTGTTTCCGAAGTTGATATCCAGGAAGTGCGTAACGGCGTGGATAACGCAAGCCGTGAAGTTGAGTCACGTTTCGATTTCCGTGGCGTTGAGGCGACGTTTGAACTGAACGACGCAAATAAGACCATTAAGGTGCTGAGCGAGTCTGATTTCCAGGTCAATCAGCTGCTCGACATTCTGCGCGCCAAGCTGTTAAAGCGCGGCATTGAAGGTACCTCGCTGGACGTGCCGGAAGAGTTTGTCCACAGCGGCAAAACCTGGTTCGTGGAAGCGAAGCTGAAGCAGGGCATTGAGAGCGCGGTGCAGAAGAAGATCGTGAAGCTCATCAAAGACAGCAAGCTGAAGGTGCAGGCGCAAATCCAGGGCGAAGAGATTCGCGTGACCGGGAAATCTCGCGACGACCTGCAGGGCGTGATGGCGCTGATCCGCGGCGGCGATCTGGGACAGCCGTTCCAGTTCAAAAACTTCCGCGATTAAGACAAAAATGCCCGGTTCAACCGGGCATTTTTTTAAGCTTTCAGGGCCTGCTCCACCTCGAAGCGGTTGGTCACCTTGCTGTCTATTTTAACGTAAGCGCTACGTTCCTCCGGAACTATCAGCACTTCAGTCACGCCTTCTTTTGCTTCCAGACGCTGTTTGAGCGCATCACCGACGTCGACCTCTTCCGGAATTTCCACGCGCAGGCTGCTCACGTAGCGCGGCTCTTTCATGGTACTGGCAACCAGCAGCCAGACCATCGCCAGCAGCGCACCGGCGAGAAACACGGTTTGCGAATCAAACAGGCCGTCCACCCAGCCGCCGAGCGAGCCGCCAATGGCCACCCCGAGGAACTGGCTGGTGGAGTAAATGCCCATTGCCGTACCCTTATAGCCCGCCGGAGATTCTTTACTGATAAGCGACGGCAGCAGCGCTTCCATCAGGTTAAACGCCAGGAAGAACAGCTGTACGCCAGCAACCAGTTCCCAGAAGTGCGGGCCGGAGCCCCAGAGCACGATCTCGGCAATCAGCAGCAACGCCACGCAGCCCACGAAAACGCGCTTCATCTTGCGCTTCACTTCGGCGTAGATGATAAACGGCACCACGGAGACAAATGAGATCAGCATCGTCACCAGATAGATTTTCCAGTGCTCGGCGGCAGGGAAGCCCGCAGCGGCAAGCTGGCCGGGCAGGGCGACGAAGGTGGACATCAGCAGAATGTGCAGGCACATAATACCGAAGTTCAGCTTGAGCAGGCGCGGCTCGACAATCACCTTGCTGAAGCAGCCTTTCACCATTCCGGATTCACGGTTCAGAACGTGGTTTTTGCTGTCCGGCACCACCCACAGGGTAAGCGCGATCCCGATGGTCGCCAGCACGGCAATCATCCAGAACAGGGCGTGCAGCCCCAGTTTGTGGGTGATGACAGGGCCGAGCACCATCGCAATCGCAAACGTCACGCCAAAGCTGACGCCGATAAAGGCCATTGCCTTGGTGCGGTTCTGCTCGCGGGTGAGATCTGACAGCAGCGCCATCACGGCGGCGGCAATCGCGCCGGAGCCCTGCAGGGCGCGGCCAAGAATAATTCCCCAGATAGAGTGGGAGAGGGCGGCAATTACGCTACCGAGTACAAAGACTAGCAGACCGCCGACAATCAGTGGTTTACGACCCACCCGGTCAGAGAGCAGGCCAAAGGGGATCTGGAATACCGCCTGCGCCAGTCCGTAGATGCCAATGGCCAGACCAATCAGCGCTTCGCTGGCTCCCTGTAGCGCCATGCCGTACGTGGTCAGAACAGGCAGGACCATAAACATGCCAAGCATCCGTAGCGAGAAAACAGTCCCTAAACCCCAGGTCGCGCGTAGCTCGCCCGGCGTCATTTTATAATCGTTCATTGCCACCTCAATTCAAAAGCAGGCACTAGTTTAGGCGGGGTGTTAATTGCGGTAAATAGGTGTTTGTTTAAGAGATATTACCATCGTGCAAAACCGCGTCAGGTGGCGGCGATGCCTTACCCGACCTACCGATCCCGTAGGCCCGTGCAAGCGTAGCGCCGCCGGGCAAAAAAAAAAGCCAGGTGATTAACCTGGCTTTTTCAATTCAGCACACTTACCAGACGTAAGTGAGCAGGTTGTGTGAATCCGGCACCATAAAATCTACGGACATCATCACGGACAGCGAGGTGATGGCGACAATCGAGAACACAAACAGCTTGCGCGCCCAGACTTTGTCATCTTCCACTTTGTAACCGCGCAGCGCCATGCCGAGCCACCAGACGCTCACTGCAGCCGCCACCACCAGATATTTATACCCGGCGTAGCCGCCCAGAGAGAGCATCAGCGTTGCCACAGCAAAGGCGATGATGTAGAGCGTGATGTGGTTCTTGGCAACGGAAATGCCCTTCACGACCGGCAGAACCGGAATGTTCGCTGCCTGATAATCCTTAAAGCGGAAAATCGCGATGGCATAGGAGTGCGGCATCTGCCACAGGCTAAAGATAGCCAGCAGGATCAGCGCACCGCTGTCGAACTCGTTCGTGACTGCGCAGTAGCCAATCACCGGCGGCGCAGCGCCGGAGAGAGAACCAATCAGCGTGCCGTAGACGGAGTGACGCTTCATATACAGGCTGTAGACGCCCACATAGACCACGAACCCCATCACCCCCAGCCAGCAGGCCAGCGGGTTAGCACCAAACCACAGCAGCATAAAGCCAGCAATACCCAGCAAGGTGGCGTACACCAGCGAGACGGAAGGGGCGATCAGGCCTTTCACCAGCACCCGATTTTTGGTCCTTTCCATCTTCTTGTCGATATCCATGTCGATGTAGTTGTTAAATACACAACCGGACGCAACAACCAGTGACACACCGACCAGCGTGTAGATAAAGAGGGTGTAATCAATGCTGCCCTTAGAGGCCAGCAGGAACCCTCCGATCACGGAGATCAGGTTGCCAAAGATGATGCCTGGTTTCGTTACTTGCAGGTATTGCTTAAACATACTCGCCGCTCTTAGTGAACCATCATGTTGTAGTTAAGGTTCCACATAATCCAGATGGAACCGACTACCAGGATAGCGATGATAATCACGGTAAAGATAAAGGCCGTCATATTCCAGCCTTCATCGGACTTGGTGTTCATGTGCAGGAAGCAAACCAGATGCACCAGAATCTGAATCACAGCGGTTACCAGGATTGCGCCCAGGATAACCGGCTTAGACGCAGAACCGTTCATCACCATCCAGAACGGGATCACCGTCAGGATGATCGACAGGATGAAACCTGTCATGTAGGTTTTTACGCTGCCGTGGGAAGCGCCATGATCGTTTGAATGACTCATTACATCGCCCCCATCAGATAGACAACAGAGAACACACAGATCCATACCACGTCCAGGAAGTGCCAGAACAGGCTCAGGCACATGATACGGGTACGGTTAGTGCTGGTCAGGCCGCGACGGGATACCTGGAACATCAGTACCGCCATCCAGATCAGACCAGAGGTTACGTGCAGACCATGAGTACCGACCAGCGCGAAGAACGCGGACAGGAAGCCACTGCGATCCGGACCGAAACCTTCCATGATCAGGTGATGGAATTCATAGATTTCCATCCCGATAAATCCAGCACCAAACAACCAGGTCAACGCCAGCCAGGAGACAACCTGGCTCTTGTTGTTTTTGTACATGGCGATAGCCGCCATGCCGTAGGTGATGGAGCTGAATAACAGCAGTGCGGTTTCAACCAGAACGAACGGCAGTTCAAAGATGTCCTTACCGGTCGGGCCGCCCGCTGTGCCGTTCACCAGAACGGCATAGGTTGCGAACAGACAGCAGAACAGAATGCAGTCGCTCATCAGGTAGATCCAGAAACCGAAGACTTTCATCGGTCCTGTATCGTGGTGCGCATGTTCATGCGCGTGGGCAGTTGAGTGCGCCAGAGTATCAGTTGCCATTTTTCAGCCCCGCTTTAGAAATCTCGTCGAAATGCTGATTTTCCAGCTTTTCAACTTCACGGACTGGTACGTAGTAGTCCACGTCCTCGTCAAAGCTCTTCACAATCCAGCTGATTACGATGCCGGCGAAGCCAACAATCGCCATCCACCAGATGTGCCAGATCATTGCGAAACCAAATACCGTTGCGAATGCGGCAATCACGATGCCCGCGCCGCTGTTTTTCGGCATGTGGATCTCTTCGTAATGAGCAGGTTGCTTGTACGCTTCACCTTTTTCTTTCATTTCCCAGAATGCGTCGCGTTCATGGATCTGCGGCACAACGGCAAAGTTATAGAACGGCGGTGGAGAAGAGGTCGCCCACTCCAGCGTACGGCCACCCCATGGGTCACCGGTCAGGTCACGGTTCTGGTCGCGGTCGCGAATAGACACGTAGAACTGAATCAGCTGAGACGCGATACCACAGGCAATCAGCACTGCGCCGCCCGCTGCAACCATCAGCATTGGGTGGAACTGCGGATCGATCTGCTGGCTCAGACGACGGGTCATACCCATGAAGCCCAGCACGTACAGCGGCATAAATGCTACGAAGAAGCCGATGATCCAGAACCAGAACGCGCGTTTACCCCATTTTTCGTTCAGCGTGAAGCCGAACGCTTTTGGCCACCAGTAGGTTACGCCAGCGAAGCAGCCGAAGACCACGCCACCGATGATAACGTTATGGAAGTGCGCAATCAGGAACAGACTGTTGTGCAGCACGAAGTCAGCACCCGGTACCGCCAGCAGTACGCCGGTCATCCCACCTACGGAGAAGGTCACGATGAAGCCGATGGTCCACAGCATTGCTGAGTGGAACACGATACGGCCCTGGTACATGGTGAACAGCCAGTTGAAGATCTTCACCCCGGTAGGGATGGCGATAATCATGGTCGTAATACCGAAGAAGGCGTTTACGTTCGCGCCCGCACCCATGGTGAAGAAGTGGTGCAGCCAAACGATGAACGACAGAACGGTAATACAGACGGTTGCCCACACCAGAGAGGTGTAACCAAACAGACGTTTACGCGAGAAGGTTGCAGCGATTTCGGAGAACACACCGAAGACCGGCAGAACCAGGATGTACACTTCCGGGTGACCCCAGGCCCAAATCAGGTTGATGTACATCATCATGTTGCCACCCATATCATTCGTGAAGAAATGGGTGCCCAGGTAGCGGTCCAGGGTCAGCAGCGCGATGGTGACGGTCAGGATTGGGAAGGACGCAATAATCAGGATGTTGGCGCACAGAGATGCCCAGGTAAATACCGGCATCTTGAACATGGTCATGCCAGGGGCACGCATCTTGATAATGGTCACGAAGAAGTTGATACCGGTCAGGGTCGTACCGACACCGGAGAGCTGAAGCGCCCAAATCCAGTAGTCGACGCCAACGCCCGGACTGTACTCAATTCCCGACAGCGGCGGGTACGCCAGCCAGCCGGTCTGAGCAAATTCGCCCACACCCAGTGACAGGTTAACCAGGATAACGCCGACAACCGTGAACCAGAAGCTCAGGTTGTTCAGGAACGGGAACGCCACGTCGCGCGCGCCGATTTGCAGCGGAACGACAACGTTCATCAGACCGATAACCAGCGGCATCGCCACGAAGAAGATCATGATAACGCCGTGGGCGGTAAAGATCTGATCGTAGTGGTGCGGCGGCAGGAAGCCGGCTTCACCCGCCGAGGCGAGTGCCTGCTGGCTACGCATCATGATCGCATCCGCAAAGCCACGAATTAACATGACGATACCGACGATGCAGTACATGATGCCGAGTTTTTTGTGGTCAACCGAAGTCAGCCACTCATTCCACAGGTAGCTCCACTTACCGAAGTAAGTGATCAAGCCCAGTAAGGCTGCGCCACCGATGATAATTGCAGCCACCGTAACCACGATAATGGGTTCGTGGTAGGGCACTGCATCCAGTGTCAATTTTCCGAACATTTTCTTCCTCGGCCCCTTAGTGAGCGGTTTCCGCGTGGCTCATGTCCATGCCTTCCATACCTTCGTGCGCGCTGTGCTCGCCTTCAGGCTGGGTCATGTCCATGCTCTTGCCGTGATCCATAAATTTGCCAATGACGTCTTTAAACAAATCAGGTTTCACGTTAGAGAAGTACTCCACCTTGTTGTATTCGCTAGGCGTAGCCACTTTTTCGAACGCCGCCATGTCAGACATGGTGTTAGTAGACTGCTTCGCTTTTTCAACCCACTGGTCGAAAGCGGCACGGTCTGGCGTTGCGATAGCTTTGAACTTCATACCTGAGAAGCCCGGGCCGCTATAGCTGGCGGAGATACCATCATAGGTGCCTGCTTCATTCGCGATCAGGTGCAGGTTAGTCTGCATACCGGCCATCGCGTAAATCTGGCTACCCAGACGCGGGATGAAGAAGGAGTTCATTACGGAGTTGGAGGTCACTTTGAACTGAACCGGAGTGTTCGCCGGGAAGGCGATTTCATTCACGGTAGCAATGCCCTGCTCTGGATAGATGAAGAACCATTTCCAGTCCATGGAGACCACTTCAATGGTAATAGGTTTCTCATCGTGAACCAGCGGTTTGCTTGGCTCAAGTGCGTGAGTGGTTTTCCAGGTCAGAACGGCAAGGAACAGGATGATCAGAATAGGTACCGTCCAGACCACAGCTTCCACTTTATTGGAGTGTGACCAGTTAGGGCTATACTTCGCATCTTTATTGCTCGCACGATACTTCCAGGCGAAACCAACTGCCATCAAAATGGCTGGAATAACCACAATCATCATCAGGCCAAATGCCGTCAGAATCAGTGAACGTTGTTCCAGTCCAATCTGTCCTTTGGGGTCTAGTAGTGCAGAATCGCAGCCACTGAGTAATACAGTGCCCGCGAATAATGACAACCATCCCAAACTTTTATTGTATTTCCCGAGTCTCATTTAACGACCTCAATTCCACGGAGTCTGGTGGCGTTTAAAGTGTGGGGGCATTTTACGGGAAGGTTACATTACTGTAAACATCATTAGGCCTGTGTCAGGAAGGTGTTACTGGGTTCTGCCGCACATGTCACAAGTGTTGCAAATTATGTCGCTTTTTAAGACATAAGCCGCATGGCGCGGGCTTTATAACGAAAGGACCCCCAAGCATACCCTAAAAGGGGCAATTGGTATAACCATTGTTAAAAATACACAAAAAATTAACAATTAATTATCAATAAAAAGACAACTAAAAAACGAAAATTCAATGTTTCAAATGCTGAATCGTTTAATGAGAAAATAGAGTTTGGAATTGACTCCAATAATTTCCAGAAGCTATCCCGCACAAAACAACAAATATTTTTTTTCGCGATTGTCGGTTATTTCACCGTTATAATTTCACTTCGTGATTACAACGGGAAATAACCTTTCGTTTTTTTCTTCAGCTCATCTGCGTTTTGCGCAATGCCAGAAAATCGAGAAGTCCCCCGATCAGGATCCCGGCGATGGCGAGCAGGGCACCCACGTCCAGCAGGAGCGTTTCGAGCGGGAGCGTCAGAGAGGTGGTTGCATTAATGATGAGTACGACAAGCCACAATCCCAGCGCAAGGCACCCCACCGTTAACAACCGTAAGGCAAAACGGTAGGCGCGGTGATACTCGGTACGCGGCATAAAGTGTTCAGTACGCTGGGTATATTCCAGCGTCTGACGACACACCAGCAGCAATAAAATCCCCGGCACGGCGGCAACCACCGAGAAGAGATAAAATGTCGGCCAGCCGTGGGCTTCAACGAACCAGCCTGCAATGGGGCCGACGTATACGCGGCCCACGGCGGAAAGTGCTGAAAGCAGGGCAAACTGCGTGGCGGAAAATGATTTGTTGCACAGGGTCATCAGCAGGGCGACAAAGGCTGCCGTCCCCATTCCGCCGCAGAGGTTTTCAAAGAACACGGCTGCCGCCATGCTGATCATATGCTTATCGGTAATCGACAGCAGCCAGTAGCCCGCGTTCGATGCCCCTTGCAGGATGCCGAAGATCAGCAGGGCGCGAAACAGCGTCAGCCGCTGCATCAACACGCCGCCGTACAAGGCGCCGACGATAGTTGCAAACAGTCCCAGCGTTTTATTCACCACGCCAACTTCCCCGGCATCAAAACCGACGCCGCGTATGAGGAAGGTCGTGGTCAGACTCATAGCAAAGGCGTCGCCGAGCTTATACAGGACAATCAGCAGCAAAATCAGCCAGGCATTGTTGCGGCCAAAAAAATCACGCAATGGTTCAGCGACGGCCTGCTCCAGCGAGCGTGGAACCGGGATCACATCGCTCGGTTCAGGCGCGAACAAGGTGGCAATAATGCAGGGGATCAGCAGTGCGGCCATCAGCCAGTACATGCCCTGCCAGCCGAGATAGCGGTCAGCAAGCCACAGTGCGAGTCCACCGGAAACCAGCATGCCCAGTCGATAGCCCAGCACGCTGATGGCGGCACCCGCACCACGCTCTTCCGCTGGCAACACGTCCGTTTTCCAGGCATCGAACACGATATCCTGCGACGCGGAACAGAAGGCAATCACCACCGCAAGCGCCGCCATCCAGCGCAATTGCGTGGAAGGTTCGAGGAAGCCCATGGCGGCAATGGCCAGCAGTAACAACACCTGCGTCATGACCAGCCAACCGCGACGCCGCCCGAGGAACGGCGGCGTATAACGGTCCATCACCGGAGACCAGAGGAACTTAAAGACGTAAGCCTGGCCGACAAGCGAGAAGAAGCCGATGGTTTTGAGATCGATATTCTCGACGGTCATCCACGCCTGTAAGGTGCCGGAGGTGAGCGCGAGGGGTAAACCGGAGGCGAAACCGAGGATCAGCAGAATGGCTGATTTCGGTTTCTGGAAAATGCGTAAGTAGTGACTGGACATGTTTTTATTGAAACTGACCCGGCTAAGCGCCGGGTCAGTGCGCAGAATTAACGAGCGTTCTGCTTGATGAAGTCATGAATGCTGGTGTCCTGCGCCATATCGGCGATGGTATCAGTCAGCACGCTGTTTACCGCGTTAGCAATGTTCTGGTTGGATGCCTGGAACGCACCTTCAACAGAGTAGCTGGCGCGGTAATTTTTGGTCATCTTGTTGCCGTTTTTCGCGGTAGCAATGATGGCGATATCCGCTTTGGTCGCGATGTTGTAGCGCACGTTACCCTGGGAGACGTCAGCGTACAGGTTGTTCACGATGATCTGCAGATCAACCGCGCCGCTTGGCCCAATCATATAACCGCGAGAGGTCATCTGCTTCTCGAGCACTTCCTGCAGCAGGAAGCGCAGGTCGCGGGAGGCGGTCAGCGTAACCTGCTGGTTATCGCGGGTCACTTTTGCCAGCGCCTGGTCCTGACGCTGATCGGCACCGTTAATGCTCACGGTCACACCCATCAGGCTTGGATCCTGCTGAGGCAGGGTAATTTTTGGTGACACATCAATAGTCGTTGGCGGGGTTGCGCAGCCTGCCAGCATAAAAAGTGCTACCAACGGAAAGAAGAGTTTTTTTAACATTTTCAGGTTCTCAACGAATCGTAAGCATATAAAGAGAAAAATTGTCGCCATCATAACATCGCTAACGGCGAGGGGAAGTGGTCAACGCATGTAAATTCATCGCCTTGTCCGAAAACTGACCAGTTCACCGTTTTTCTCAATCCGTGTATGACAAAACGTATGAGCCTCACAGTGAACTTCATTCGTTTGAATGAGAAAATCAGACGAAAGCTAAATATTTGTTGTCAAGGTGTAATGGAAACGGTAAAAGCGGCTAACATTTAAAGGGATGGGTGACATCCTGGCGTTGTCGGAGGAGTAATTTCATGATGATACGTGAGCAGATAGAAGATAAATTAAGGGCAGCTTTTAACCCTGTGTTTCTCGAAGTTGTCGACGAAAGCTATCGTCATAACGTACCGGCGGGTTCTGAAAGCCACTTTAAAGTGGTTCTGGTCAGCGATCGTTTCCTGGGAGAGCGTTTCCTGAACCGACATCGCTTGATCTACAGTACCCTGACGGAAGAACTCTCCACAACCGTACATGCGCTGGCGCTGCATACCTACACCATTAAGGAATGGGAAGGCTTGCAGGATACGGTATTCGCATCACCGCCTTGTCGCGGCGCAGGCACCATAGCCTGATAAATCGGATTTGCAACCGCTGGAGCTTTTCCAGTATGTTGCTTGCAGATTTCCTCAAAACGGCCTCCGGGCCGTTTTGTTTTGTCTGAGTTTTGAGCGGATGGTGCGATTTTAAGGCTAAAAATAGCCTTAAAGTGTGAAAAAAGCCGCAGCAACATGCCCCAACCGTTCTCGACTCACCTAAGTGATGCCGCTATAATGCCGCGTCTTATTGAATGTCTTCGGGATGATTCTGGCGACAGGGAATGTGAATCTGCACTAAGAGAGCATCCCGGTAAAACAGACAGATTCAGAGTTGACCGAGCACTGTGATTTTTTTGAGGTAACAAGATGCAAGTTTCAGTTGAAACCACTCAAGGCCTTGGCCGCCGTGTAACGATTACTATCGCTGCTGACAGCATCGAAACTGCTGTGAAAAGCGAGCTGGTCAACGTAGCAAAAAAAGTACGTATTGACGGCTTCCGCAAGGGCAAAGTACCAATGAATGTTGTTGCTCAGCGTTATGGCGCTTCCGTGCGTCAGGATGTGCTGGGTGAACTGATGAGCCGTAACTTTATTGATGCGATCATCAAAGAAAAAATCAATCCAGCCGGCGCGCCGAACTACGTTCCAGGCGAATACAAACAGGGCGAAGACTTCACCTACTCCATAGAGTTCGAAGTGTACCCAGAAGTTGAGCTGAAAGGTCTGGAGTCTATCGAAGTTGAGAAACCTGTTGTTTCCGTGACTGACGAAGACGTTGACGGCATGCTGGACACCCTGCGCAAGCAGCAGGCGAACTGGAAAGAGAAAGAAGGCGCTGTTGACGCTGAAGACCGCGTTACCATCGACTTCACCGGTTCTGTAGACGGCGAAGAGTTCGAAGGCGGCAAAGCGTCTGACTTCGTACTGGCAATGGGCCAGGGCCGTATGATCCCAGGCTTCGAAGACGGTATCAAAGGCCACAAGGCTGGCGAAGAGTTCACTATCGACGTGACCTTCCCGGAAGAATACCACGCTGAAAACCTGAAAGGTAAAGCAGCGAAGTTCGTCATCAACCTGAAGAAAGTGGAAGAGCGCGAACTGCCAGAACTGACTGAAGAATTCATCAAGCGTTTCGGCGTGGAAGATGGTTCTGTTGCTGGCCTGCGTACCGAAGTGCGTAAGAACATGGAGCGCGAGCTGAACGGCGCTGTGCGTAACCGTGTGAAATCTCAGGCGATTGACGGTCTGGTGAAAGCGAACGACATCGACGTTCCTGCTGCCCTGATCGACAGCGAAATCGACGTACTGCGCCGTCAGGCTGCACAGCGTTTCGGTGGCAACCAGCAGCAAGCGATGGAACTGCCACGCGAGCTGTTCGAAGAGCAAGCGAAACGTCGCGTTGTTGTTGGCCTGCTGCTGGGCGAAGTCATTCGTACCCACGAGCTGAAAGCTGACGAAGAGCGTGTGAAAGGCCTGATCGAAGAGATGGCTTCTGCATACGAAGATCCATCAGAAGTGATCGAGTTCTACGGTAAGAACAAAGAGCTGATGGACAACATGCGCAACGTCGCACTGGAAGAACAGGCTGTTGAAGCGGTACTGGCGAAAGCTAAAGTGTCCGAAAAAGCGACCTCTTTCAACGAACTGATGAACCAGCAGGCGTAATTTCGCCCCAACGGTTTAAAGTTTGAACAAAAACCCGTTGCCTTTTGGCGACGGGTTTTTTTTATCACACCAATAGCCCAGGAAGAGTGCTAAAACGCCCTTTCAGTGTTAGCGTAACAACAAAAGGTTGTTATGCTTGAAATAGGGCAATGTGAACCCCATAAGTATGGAATCACGATGAATGAGACTGGCTGATAATCCGTCCATAAGGTTACAATCAGTACAGCAGGTGTTTTCAATTTAGATCCAGGAGACGGAAATGTCATACAGTGGCGAACGAGATAACTTTGCACCCCATATGGCTCTGGTGCCAATGGTTATTGAACAGACCTCACGTGGTGAGCGTTCTTTTGATATCTATTCCCGTCTGCTCAAGGAACGCGTTATCTTTCTGACCGGCCAGGTGGAAGACCACATGGCTAACCTGATCGTGGCGCAGATGCTGTTTCTGGAAGCGGAAAACCCGGAAAAAGACATTTACCTTTACATTAACTCCCCTGGTGGCGTGATTACCGCAGGTATGTCCATTTATGACACCATGCAATTCATCAAGCCTGATGTAAGCACTATCTGTATGGGTCAGGCTGCATCTATGGGCGCGTTCCTGTTAACTGCAGGGGCGAAGGGTAAGCGTTTCTGCCTGCCTAATTCCCGCGTGATGATTCACCAGCCGCTGGGGGGTTACCAGGGCCAGGCGACGGATATCGAAATCCACGCCCGAGAAATTCTGAAAGTTAAAGCGCGCATGAATGAACTTATGGCGCAGCATACGGGTCAACCCCTCGAGCAGATCGAGCGCGATACCGAGCGCGATCGCTTCCTCTCTGCTCCAGAGGCAGTTGAGTACGGCTTAGTCGACTCCGTGTTAACCCATCGTAATTGATGCCCGCGACGCGAGTGTGCCGCTATACTAAAGTAGGGCGGCACGCTGCTTTAAGCAGCTTGCGTCTGAGATTGGCATTTGCGTCGTCATGTGCGGCACAAAGAACTTAAAAAGAGGTTTGGACTCATGACAGATAAACGCAAAGATGGTTCGGGCAAACTGCTGTACTGCTCTTTTTGCGGCAAAAGCCAGCATGAAGTGCGTAAACTGATTGCCGGGCCGTCCGTGTATATCTGCGATGAATGTGTCGACTTATGTAACGACATCATTCGCGAAGAGATTAAAGAAGTTGCGCCACACCGTGAGCGTAGCGCGTTGCCAACGCCGCATGAAATTCGTCATCACCTTGACGACTACGTCATCGGGCAGGAGCAGGCCAAGAAAGTGCTGGCAGTGGCGGTATACAACCACTACAAACGTCTGCGTAACGGCGATACCAGTAACGGTGTGGAACTGGGCAAAAGTAACATTCTGCTGATTGGCCCAACCGGCTCCGGTAAAACGCTGCTGGCCGAAACGCTGGCGCGTCTGCTGGATGTTCCGTTTACCATGGCCGATGCCACCACCCTGACCGAAGCCGGTTATGTGGGTGAAGACGTTGAAAACATCATCCAGAAACTGCTGCAGAAGTGCGACTACGACGTACAGAAAGCGCAGCGCGGGATTGTCTACATCGATGAGATTGACAAGATCTCCCGTAAGTCTGACAACCCGTCCATCACCCGTGACGTATCGGGCGAAGGCGTGCAGCAGGCGCTGTTGAAATTGATCGAAGGTACGGTTGCCGCCGTTCCACCGCAGGGCGGTCGTAAACATCCGCAGCAGGAGTTCCTGCAGGTTGATACCTCCAAAATCCTGTTTATCTGCGGCGGTGCGTTTGCAGGCCTTGATAAAGTGATCTCTCACCGTGTTGAAACCGGCTCCGGCATTGGTTTTGGCGCGACGGTGAAATCCACCTCCGAAAAACCAAACGAAGGTGAGCTGCTGTCACAGGTTGAGCCGGAAGATCTGATCAAATTTGGTCTGATCCCTGAGTTCATTGGTCGTCTGCCGGTTGTGGCAACGCTGAATGAACTGAGCGAAGACGCGCTGATCCAGATCCTGAAAGAGCCGAAAAACGCGCTGACCAAGCAGTATCAGGCGCTGTTCAATCTGGAAGGCGTTGAGCTGGAATTCCGTGACGAAGCGCTGGACGCGATCGCCAAGAAAGCAATGGTCCGTAAAACCGGCGCGCGTGGCCTGCGTTCTATCGTTGAAGCAGCACTGCTCGACACCATGTACGATCTGCCGTCCATGGAAGATGTCGAAAAAGTGGTTATCGACGAGTCCGTTATCGGCGGGCAGACCAAGCCGCTGCTGATTTACGGCAAACCGGAAGCTCAGCAGGCATCTGGCGAATAATTCACCAAATCATACAAGCAGTTATTCAAAAAGGGGGGATTTTATCTCCCCTTTACTTTTTCCGTATTCATGGCGTTGAATGTGTGGGAAACATCCCCATATACTGGTTACATGTTAATGGTTGTGTGAAGCACAGTGACATAACCAGTTTACCTGGCGGACACTAAACTAAGAGAGAGCTCTATGAATCCTGAGCGTTCTGAACGCATTGAAATCCCCGTATTGCCGTTGCGCGATGTGGTGGTTTATCCGCACATGGTCATACCCTTATTTGTAGGGCGGGAAAAATCTATCCGTTGCCTCGAAGCCGCCATGGATCATGATAAAAAAATCATGCTGGTGGCGCAGAAAGAAGCATCAACGGATGAGCCGGGTGTAAACGATCTTTTCACCGTCGGGACCGTGGCCTCTATTTTGCAGATGCTGAAGCTGCCTGACGGCACCGTGAAGGTGCTGGTAGAAGGCCTGCAGCGTGCGCGTATTACCACTTTGTCAGACGATGGCGAACATTTCTCTGCCAAGGCAGAGTACCTTGATTCGCCTGAGCTTGATGAGCGCGAGCAGGAAGTGCTGGTGCGCACCGCGATAAGCCAGTTTGAAGGCTATATCAAGCTGAACAAGAAAATCCCACCAGAAGTGCTAACGTCGCTGAACAGCATCGACGATCCTGCGCGTCTGGCGGATACCATCGCTGCACACATGCCGCTGAAGCTGGCTGACAAACAGTCCGTGCTGGAAATGTCCGACGTTAATGAACGTCTGGAATACCTGATGGCGATGATGGAATCTGAAATCGATCTGCTGCAGGTTGAGAAGCGTATTCGCAACCGCGTGAAAAAGCAGATGGAAAAATCTCAGCGTGAGTACTATCTGAATGAGCAAATGAAGGCCATTCAGAAAGAGCTGGGCGAGATGGACGACGCGCCGGACGAAAACGAAGCGCTGAAGCGTAAGATCGACGCGGCGAAGATGCCGAAAGAGGCGAAAGAGAAAGCGGAAGCCGAGCTGCAGAAGCTGAAAATGATGTCTCCAATGTCGGCTGAAGCGACCGTCGTGCGCGGCTACATTGAGTGGATGGTGCAGGTTCCGTGGAACGCCCGCAGCAAGGTCAAAAAAGATCTGCGTCAGGCGCAGGAGATCCTGGATACCGACCACTACGGCCTGGAGCGCGTGAAAGACCGCATTCTTGAGTACCTCGCGGTACAAAGCCGTGTGAACAAAATCAAAGGCCCAATCCTGTGTCTGGTAGGGCCGCCAGGGGTAGGTAAAACCTCTCTGGGTCAGTCCATCGCCAAAGCGACCGGACGTAAGTATATCCGCATGGCGCTGGGTGGCGTACGCGATGAAGCGGAAATCCGCGGTCACCGCCGTACCTACATCGGTTCAATGCCGGGTAAACTGATCCAGAAGATGGCGAAAGTGGGCGTTAAAAACCCGCTGTTCCTGCTCGATGAGATCGACAAAATGTCGTCAGACATGCGTGGCGATCCGGCGTCTGCGCTGCTGGAAGTGCTTGATCCAGAACAGAACGTGGCGTTCAGCGATCACTACCTGGAAGTGGACTACGATTTGAGCGATGTGATGTTCGTGGCGACGTCCAACTCCATGAACATTCCGGCCCCGCTGCTGGACCGTATGGAAGTGATCCGTCTCTCCGGCTATACCGAAGACGAGAAGCTGAACATTGCGAAACAGCACCTGTTGCCGAAGCAGATTGAGCGTAACGCGCTGAAAGCGAACGAGCTGACCGTTGAGGACAGCGCGATTGTTGGCATCATCCGCTACTACACCCGTGAAGCGGGCGTGCGTAGCCTTGAGCGTGAAATTTCTAAACTGTGCCGTAAGGCGGTGAAACAGCTGCTGCTGGATAAGAGCCTGAAACACATCGTGATTAACGGCGACAATCTGCACGCCTACCTGGGCGTACAGCGCTTTGATTACGGTCGCGCAGACAACGAAAACCGCGTTGGTCAGGTGACCGGTCTGGCATGGACGGAAGTGGGTGGTGATCTGCTGACCATCGAAACCGCCTGCGTACCGGGCAAAGGCAAGCTGACCTACACTGGCTCGCTGGGTGAAGTGATGCAGGAGTCCATTCAGGCGGCATTGACCGTGGTGCGCGCGCGCGCGGAAAAACTGGGCATCAACGCGGATTTCTACGAAAAACGCGACATTCACGTTCACGTTCCGGAAGGGGCGACGCCGAAAGATGGCCCAAGTGCGGGTATTGCTATGTGTACCGCACTGGTTTCCTGTCTGACAGGCAACCCGGTGCGTGCCGACGTGGCGATGACCGGTGAAATTACCCTACGTGGTCAGGTACTGCCAATCGGTGGACTGAAAGAAAAACTGCTGGCGGCACATCGTGGTGGGATCAAAACCGTATTGATTCCTTACGAAAATAAACGCGATCTGGAAGAGATTCCGGACAACGTGATTGCCGATCTGCAGATCCATCCGGTGAAACGCATTGAGGAAGTTCTTAGTCTCGCACTGCAGAATGAACCCTCCGGAATGCAGGTTGTAACCGCAAAATAGTGACCTCGCGCAAAGAGCGTCAATAAAAACAAGGCTGGTAAGTCATTTCGCACTTGCCAGCCTTTTTTTGTATAGCTAATTTAGATTGCTGATTGGGTTAGCCATCAACAACGGGTGTTGTAAGGTCATGGCAGGCCTGATATAACTGCTGCGCGGTCGCGCTGTGAAGGATTCAGGTGCGATATAAATTATAAAAGAGAGGAAGAGAACAGTGAATAAATCTCAACTGATTGACAAAATTGCTGCTGGTGCTGATATTTCTAAAGCTGCAGCTGGGCGTGCGTTAGATGCATTAATTGCTTCTGTTACTGAATCTCTGCAGTCTGGGGACGACGTTGCGCTGGTAGGCTTCGGTACTTTTGCTGTTAAAGAGCGTGCTGCCCGTACTGGCCGCAACCCTCAAACCGGTAAAGAGATCACCATTGCTGCCGCTAAAGTGCCGGGTTTCCGTGCAGGTAAAGCGCTGAAAGACGCAGTAAACTGATTGCTTTCCCGCTTCAGGGAAGCCGAAAAGTACAAGGGCGCATCATTTGATGTGCCTTTTTTGTTTGTCCAGACCTGATTTGTGCGAGTTTATGCGAGTTGTGGGCTGACAATCGCACCGTTTTCTTGTCACAATACGCCTTTACGCGCGACGGTAAGGATTTTCCGTCAGCGTCAGGTAACCAGTCACCTACAGCGGAGTGTTGTTACACCATGATGGACAGCTTACGCACGGCTGCTAACAGTCTCGTGCTCAAGATTATTTTCGGTATCATTATCGTGTCGTTCATTTTGACCGGCGTGAGCAGTTACCTTATCGGCGGTGGCGCGAACTATGCCGCAAAAGTGAACGGCCAGGAGATCAGCCGTGGGCAGTTCGAGAACGCTTTCGCCGGTGAACGTAACCGTATGCAGCAACAGCTGGGCGATCAATTCTCTGAACTGGCAGCGAACGAAGGCTATATGAAAACCTTGCGTCAGCAGACGCTTAATCGCCTTATCGATGAAGCGTTGCTGGACCAGTATGCGAAGGGACTGGGTCTGGGCATTAGCGATGAGCAGGTCAAAAAAGCCATCTTCTCAACCCCGGCGTTCCAGTCTAACGGCAAATTCGACAACGCCCGTTACAACAGCATCGTAAACCAGATGGGCATGACTGCCGATCAGTACGCGCAGGCGCTGCGTAACCAGCTGACCACTCAGCAACTCATCAATGCCGTTGTAGGCACCGATTTCATGCTCAAAGGTGAAACTGACGAACTGGCTGCGCTGGTGGCTCAGCAGCGTGTCGTGCGTGAAGCGACAATTGATGTGAATGCACTGGCGGCAAAGCAGCAGGTGAGCGACGCAGAAGTTAACGCTTACTACGAGCAGAACAAGAACACTTTCGTTGCGCCTGAGCAGTTCCGCGTGAGCTACATCAAACTGGATGCGGCTGCGCTGCAGGAAACCGCGTCTGACGCGGAAATCCAGTCTTACTACGACCAGCATCAGGATCAGTTCACTCAGCCGCAGCGTAACCGCTACAGCGTGATTCAGACTAAGACCGAGGCAGATGCCAAAGCCGTGCTGGACGAGCTGAACAAAGGCGCTGATTTCGCGACCGTCGCGAAAGCAAAATCCACCGACATTATCTCTGCGAAAAACGGCGGTGATATGGGCTGGCTGGAAGATGCGACCACGCCGGACGAGCTGAAAAATGCCGGTCTGAAAGAGAAAGGCCAGCTGTCAGGCGTCGTTAAGTCTTCCGTTGGTTTCCTGGTCGTGCGTCTGGACGACATCACCGCGGCAAAAACCAAGCCGCTGGCTGACGTTCGCGATGATATCGCGGCGAAAGTGAAACAGGAAAAAGCGCTGGATGCTTATTACGCACTGCAGCAGAAAGTGAGCGATGCGGCGAGCAACGACAATGAATCTCTGGCGGGTGCAGAGCAGGCGGCGGGTGTCAAAGCGGTTGAAACAGGCTGGTTTGGACGCGACAACCTGCCGGAAGAGCTGAACTTCAAGCCGGTTTCTGACGCCATCTTCAACGGTGGTCTGGTGGGCGAGAACGGCACGCCGGGCAGCAACTCTGACATCATTACCGTTGACGGTGACCGTGCATTCGTTCTGCGTGTCAGTGAGCACAAAGCGGAAGCTGTTAAGCCGCTGGCGGAAGTGAAAGATCAGGTTGTTGCGCAGGTTAAGCACAACAAAGCTGAGCAGCAGGCAAAACTGGATGCTGAGAAGATCCTGGTTGACCTGAAAGCAGGTAAAGAGGACGCGCTGAAAGCCGCTGGCCTGAGCTTCGGTGAGGCAAAAACGCTGAGCCGTACCGGTCAGGACCCAATCAGCCAGGCCGCGTTTGGTCTGACGCTGCCAGCGAAGGATAAACCAAGCTTTGGCACCACAACCGATATGCAGGGTAACGTCGTTCTGCTGGCGCTGGATGAAGTGAAAGCGGGCACGCTGCCAGAAGCACAGAAGAAAGCGATGGTTCAGGGGATTACCCAGAACAATGCCCAGATTGCCTTCGAAGCCATGATGAGCAACCTGCGTAAAGAAGCAAAAATCAAGCTGGGTGATGTGATGACTCAGCAGCAGTAATTACGAGTCTGCTCGCAGATTTTCGTAACGCTCTGCAAAAACTAAAGGCCGCTTTCGCGGCCTTTTCCATTTCTGCAATCTGCTGTTTGTGCCCGTTTTACCCGGCGGCTATCGTGGCGTGGCTGTCAACAAACAAGGAGATAACAGCATGAAACGTGGAATCAAAGCACTGTTAATTACGCTGGCTATTGCCACCACCGGGATGAGTGCGGGTGCGCTGGCGGTAACGCCCGCCGCTAAACCACAGGCTACGCAGAGCAAGTCTGACGCGGCAGCGCCGGTGCAGGGGCAAACCAAAGCGACTGACGTCGGTAAAAATACCGATGATGACGGTACGCGGGTCAGCATCAATTCGGCCTCTGCGGAAGATCTCGCCCGCATCATGAATGGCGTCGGCCTGAAAAAAGCGCAGGCTATCGTCAGCTACCGCGAAGAATATGGTCCTTTCAAAACGGTCGACGATCTCAAACAGGTACCGGGAATGGGGAGCGCACTGGTTGAGCGCAACCTCTCACACCTGACGTTGTAATTACGCAATTTCTTGCACTGCGGCCAAATTTTGCCAGGATAAAGAGGTCATACCAGTTATGACCTCTCATCCTACAATAACAGTAAAGGCTATTGCGCTATGCAGACAAAAATCAAAGTACGCGGTTTCCATCTCGACGTTTACCAGCACGTGAACAACGCCCGCTATCTTGAGTTTCTTGAAGAGGCGCGCTGGGACGGGCTGGAAAACAGCGAAAGCTTTCAGTGGCTGACCGCGCACAACATCGCGTTCGTGGTCGTCAATATCAACATCAACTACCGCCGTCCGGCTGTGCTGGGGGATGTGCTGACCGTCACCAGTCAGGTTCAGCAGCTAAACGGTAAAAGCGGGGTGTTGAGCCAGGTGGTGACGCTGGATCCTGAAGGGCAGGTAGTGGCTGATGCGCTGATCACCTTTGTCTGTATCGATCTGAAAACGCAGAAAGCGCTGCCGCTGGAAGGGGAGTTGCGAGAAAAGCTGGAGCTGATGATCGCGTAGAAAGTTTGTCTTTTATAAAAGACAAAAGGAATTTTCAGGGATAGAATAATGGACAGGGACTACGTTGTTGAACGTTACCGGACCCGTGACGGAAAAGTGCCGTTTGAGGAGTGGGTCGCGAAGATGAAGCGAAAGGATCCGGAGTTAGCGTTTCGGATCCTTCTGCGAATTGACCGTGCTGAGAAAGGGAATTTCGGCGATTACCGATATCTCAGAGAGGGGATCTGGGAACTGAAAATTGATTGTGGTCCCGGCTATCGAATCTATTTTGCGGTACAACATCGGAAGATCCTGTTGTTGCTGATCGGCGGTGACAAAAAGAGTCAAAAGACTGATGTGAAACTGGCAATAGATTACTGGAAAGAACACCAAAAGGATAAACCGGATGAGCAAGAGCCAACGAAAATTTTCTAGTTCCGTCAGTCACGATGAAGCCGTCGTAAAAATGCTTCGTGAAAACCCTTCCTACGCTCAGCTATATCTGCAGGTTGCATTGGATGAGATTTATGAAGACCAGGGGATCCCAGCATACTTAATCGCGTTAAGACGTGTTATCGAATCCCGCGGCGGCATAGGTGAAATCGCTGCCAAAGCAGGTCTGTCCCGTCAGCAGCTATACCGAACCCTGTCAGACAACGGCAACCCAACGCTGACAACGCTGATGAAGGTTACCCGTGCTGCCGGTGTGAAACTGTTCGACAGCACGGTCAAGTAGGCCTATTTAAGCCCGGTTTTTTTCTGCATCGCGGTCATCACGCCGACTTTATCGGCAAGATAATGGTTCAGCCCATTCGCACGCAGATTACAGGCCGCGCACTGGCCACAACCGTCGCCTTTGATGCCGTTATAGCAGGTGAGCGTCTCGCTGCGAACCAGGTCCAGCTTGCCCCAGTAGTCGGCTAGCGCCCAGGTTTCGGCCTTATCCAGCCACATCAGCGGAGTTTCAAAGCGCGTCTCTTTTGCCATGCCAAGATTGACGGCGTGGTTGAGCGCTTTCACGAACTCATCACGACAGTCCGGGTAGCCGGAGAAATCGGTCTCGCACACGCCCGTGATCACCGCTTCGGCTTGCACCTGATAGGCGTAGATTGCGGTCAGCGTCAGGAACAGAATATTGCGGCCCGGCACAAAGGTATTCGGAATACCGCTGGCATCGGGTTCGTAGTCAGGTACCGGGATACTGTCCCGGGTGAGGCTACTGACGGCCAGTTCGTTTAACAGCGTAACGTCCAGCACCTTATGCGCGCGTGCGCCCAGTTTCAAAGCCAGTTCACGGGCCACGTCGATTTCAGCGCGGTGGCGCTGACCATAATCGAACGTCACGCAGTGAACTTCATCGTACTGATGAAGAGCCTGAACCAGGCAGGTAGTGGAATCTTGTCCTCCGCTGAACACGACGACGGCACGTTTCATAAATCATCTCGACAGTTACGGTAAAAACAGTATGTTAACGCCTGACTTCAGCGCCGACCAGCTTCTTCACGATTTGGGGGCAGGAAGCCAGGCTTCGGTGAAATCAAACCAGCCACGGGTATTAAGCCGGATACCGTTAACGCCCGGTGGGGCGCTGATTTGATACTGGTAGTTAAATAGCGGTGTAATCACCGCATTTTCCATAAGCTGGCTAAAAATGGCTTTCAGGCCAGCATGCCGCGCAAGTTCGTCGGCCTGGGTCTGAACCGCATCCAGCGTGGCTTGTAGATGAGCAAACTGCGGCGCGCTTAACAGGTGCGGCCAAAGCGCATCACAGCGTAGCCACTGCTCAAGCGTATACTCTGGCGCTTCCCCAATCAGCCTGTCACCCATCATGATATCCGCCTCTGCCAGTCGCTGGCATCCGTCCCATGTTTTGGCATCGTGAAAAATGACCCTAAGCTCACAGCCTTGTTGGGCAAGGTACTGTTTCAGCTGGTTTGCCATGGTGTGGAGTTCAACCGGCAGATGATAAATCAGCGTCAATGTTTCAGGCAGACGAACATCCGTTAAATCAGGCCACTGCGGTATATCCCAGCCGGGCAGGAGTTCTTCCGTTGGCGTGATTAAACCCTCATTCAACGGCAGCGTGTGCAGCAGCGTTGAGAGATGGATGATATTGATCAGCCGTTGTGCCTGCATTTTGTTCAGGCGTGGGCTGTGCTTCAGCGTGAGATAACAAAACCCCAGGCTGGTACTGCTGCTCACCAGCCGCAGGTTTTCCAGTTCATCAAGCTCGCCAATGGCGATTTGTACCGGATGACGACAGCTGGTGCCAAGCCCGTAGTCAAACAGCGTCGGCGTGATCCAGTATTCAATCGCTTTCAGTAGCGGGTGGCTAAGATGGTACTGCTCGTGGCTTTCCAGACGAACCAATTCAGGATCGAACACGCTCAGTTTGAAAGGACCGCTGCCCGTCATGGGCTGGTCGGGATGGGCGAGGCGACTGCAGTATGTCGCCAGGCGGTGCGCAAGCCAGTGATCCGGCTGATGGAGGGTAAATGTCAGACACTGCGGGTGGGTGACGTCAATGCGTAATACGCTCTGAAACAGCTTACGCAGGGCTGGCTGCGCCAGCAGCGCCGTCAGGCTTCGCTGAAGCTGTGCCGTCTCGATTTTATCGCCGTTATGCCAGTGCAGGGTGGAACGGATGTAAAAGTGCCACCGCAGGCCGTCCGCCGAGACCTCCCAGTGGTGCGCCAGATCCCCCGTCGGTTCGCTGCCGCTGCCGTGAAAGCGCGTCAGCCCGGAGAAAACGTGCCCGGCCAGATGTTGCTCCGCCCGACCGGGCAAAAATCCGGGATGAAGGGGATCCAGCGAGCGGTAGTAGGGGATACGCAGCGTCGGCGTATCGTTTTGCCAGTGGCCGCCCAGAAATGGATGCAGCAGCGCACGTAAATCCTCAGGCGCAAGCTGTGCCAGTTCGAGGGCGTTATGTTGCTGCCCGCTTTTCAGCGCCTCTTCCATCATCACATTGCGCAGCGATTCCGGGGTGACGTGAAACGTCAGCTCACCCCGCTTTCCGCGACCAGACTGCGCTCGCCAGCTGAGCCACCCTGCCTCCTGAGCCTGACGCAGCAGCGTTCGGACATGCCGCTCGCTACAAAAACAGCGGGCGGCCAACTCGCTGATAGTGACCTGTTGCGTTGCACCCTCGGAAGGTTGCCACAGTCGCTGATACTGATTAAGACGATTAAGCTGGCGCATAAGAAACCCGGAACAATAATTATCATCTATTCACTATTACTTCCGTATATCTCACACGATACTGATACACAAGTTAATCGCATCACATTTTCAGGAGTAATCATGGCCCGGCTCGCTGCATTTGATATGGACGGCACGCTGTTAATGCCGGATCACCGTCTGGGGGAGAAAACCCTGAGTACCCTGAAGCGCTTGCGCGAGCGTGATGTCACCCTGACGTTTGCCACCGGTCGTCATGTGCTGGAAATGCGCCATTTGCTGGGCGCGTTTTCCCTCGACGCCTTTCTGATCACCGGCAACGGGACGCGAATTCACTCTGTGGAAGGCGATGTGCTGCACCGACAGGATCTCAACCCTGAAGTGGCGGATATCGTGTTGCACAGCACCTGGGATACGCAGGCCAGCATCCACGTCTTTAACGATGGGGGCTGGTTTACCGGCAGCGAAATCCCGGAATTATTGCACGCGCATGTTTACAGCGGCTTTAAATATCAGCTGATCGATCTGCGACGGATCCCCGCCCATGCGGTCACCAAGATCTGCTTTTGCGGCGATCATGACGATCTCTGTCGCTTACGGATTCAGCTGAATGAGGCGCTGGGCGACCGGGCACACCTGACCTTCTCGGCGGTGGATTGTCTGGAAGTGCTGCCGGTGGGCTGTAACAAAGGTTCAGCCCTGGCGGTTCTGAGCGACCACCTGGGCTTAACGATGCAGGATTGTATGGCGTTTGGCGACGCCATGAACGACCGTGAGATGCTGGGCAGCGTCGGTCGCGGTCTGATTATGGGGAACGCAATGGCGCAGCTAAAAGCGGAACTTCCCCATCTGCCGGTTATCGGACACTGCGGCAATGAAGCGGTGTCTCATTTTTTGACGCATTGGCTGGACAACAACAACCTCCCGTATTCCCCCGAATAGTGAGACCCTTCCAGCAAGCCAGACTTCGGTCTGGCTTTTTTTATTTCACCAGCTCTGCAATCTGCGCTTTCCACGGGGCGATATCGCCGATGTTGGTCTGCACCCACTCCGCGTTGTAGTAGGTCTCGAGATAACGCTCGCCGCTGTCGCAGAGCAGCGTGACGATGGAGCCGGTGCGGCCCTCTTCGCGCATGCGTGCGGCAAGCTGCAGTGCGCCCCACATGTTAGTGCCCGTTGAGGCGCCCACTTTGCGGCCAAGCTGCGTCTCCAGCCAGTGCGCCGTTGCCACGCTTGCGGCATCCGGCACGCGCATCATCTCATCCACGACGTCGGGAATGAAAGAGGGCTCCACGCGCGGGCGACCAATCCCTTCAATTTTACTGCCTACCGGGCTACGCAGTTCCGCGTTACGGTTTTGCCAGTAGTCGAGGAACACGGAGTTCTGGGGGTCAACCACCATCAGCTGGGTATCGTAGCCCTGACTCCGGATGTAGCGGCCGATAGTGGCAGACGTGCCGCCCGTACCGGCGCTCATTACAATGTACGACGGAACCGGGTGCGGCTCGTGGGTCATCTGGCGGAAAATACTGTCGGCAATGTTGTTATTGCCGCGCCAGTCGGTGGCTCGCTCGGCGAAGGTGAACTGGTCCATATAGTGGCCGTTCAGCTCGCGCGCCAGCATTTCAGAGGCGGCGTAGATTTCGCAGGCGCTTTCCACAAAGTGGCAGCGTCCGCCGTAAAATTCGATCTGTTCGATTTTGCGTTTTGCAGTGCAGGACGGCATGACGGCGATAAACGGCAGGCCCAGCAGTCTGGCGAAATAGGCTTCGGACACTGCTGTGGAACCGGACGAGGATTCAATAATCGTCGTGCCTTCTTTAATCCAGCCGTTACATAAACCGTATAAGAACAGGGAACGTGCCAGACGATGCTTCAGGCTACCGGTAGGATGAGTGCTTTCGTCTTTCAGATAGAGCTGAATTCCGTTAAATCCCGGCAGGGAAAGGCGAATCAGGTGCGTATCCGCCGAGCGCTGATAGTCGGCATTGATTTCGCTGATCGCATGTTTAACCCAGGTGCTATTCATCGTAGTTATCCGTTTGTCATTTTGTGCCTAGCATAGCGAAAAGCACAGAAAAAATTGTTGCTATCTGGCCTTTAAAATAGAATGTAGGGAGAAAAATTTTCTCTGCGAGGTGGGTATGCTAGATAAAATTGACCGCAAGCTGCTTTCATTGTTGCAAACGGACTGCACCCTCTCTTTGCAGGCGTTAGCAGATGCCGTTAATCTGACCACCACACCGTGCTGGAAACGCCTCAAGAAGCTTGAAGATGACGGCGTGCTGCTGGGCCGTGTGGCGTTATTAGATCCCGAAAAACTGGGGCTTGGACTGACGGCCTTTGTCCTGATAAAAACGCAGCACCACAGCAGCGAATGGTATTGCCGCTTTGTCACTCAGGTTTCTGAGATGCCCGAGGTGCTCGGCTTCTGGCGAATGGCGGGAGAATACGATTACCTGATGCGCGTCCAGGTGGCCGACATGAAGCGCTATGATGATTTCTACAAGCGGCTGGTCAACAGCGTACCGGGCTTGTCGGATGTCACCTCAAGCTTCGCGATGGAACAGATAAAATACACCACAGCATTACCCATTGAATAACTTCGAAAAATACCTTCAGGAACAAACCGCGTGCGATTATTTGCCCAATTAAGCTGGTACTTTCGTCGGGAGTGGCAACGCTACCTCGGCGCGGTATGCCTGCTTATTATCATTGCTATCCTGCAGCTGATCCCGCCGAAAGTGGTGGGGTACGTCGTGGATGGCGTCACCGAACAGCATTACACCACCGCACGGGTGTTGATGTGGGTCGGCACGCTGGTGCTGACCGCGGTGATTGTATACCTGCTGCGCTACGTCTGGCGCGTGCTCTTATTCGGTGCGTCCTATCAGCTGGCCGTTGAGCTGCGTGAAGATTTTTACCGCCAGCTGAGCCGCCAGCATCCTGAATTTTATCTGCGCCACCGGACCGGTGACCTCATTGCCCGCGCTACCAACGACGTGGACCGGGTGGTCTTTGCCGCCGGGGAAGGGGTGCTGACGCTGGTGGATTCACTGGTCATGGGCTGCGCGGTGTTGATTGTGATGTCGACCCAGATTAGCTGGCAACTGACCCTTCTGGCGCTGCTGCCAATGCCGCTGATGGCGCTGGCGATCAACCGCTACGGTGAAAAGCTCCACGAGCGTTTCAAGCTGGCGCAAGCGGCGTTTTCATCGCTCAACGATCGCACCCAGGAGAGTATGACCAGCATCCGCATGATAAAAGCCTTCGGCCTGGAAGACAGGCAGTCCGCACTGTTTGCCGCCGATGCGGCGGATACCGGCGCGAAAAACATGCGCGTGGCGCGTATTGACGCCCGGTTTGACCCGACAATCTATATCGCCATCGGCATGGCGAATATGCTAGCGATTGGCGGCGGGAGCTGGATGGTGGTGCAGGGTTCCATGACCCTCGGTCAGTTGACCAGTTTTGCCATGTATTTGGGGCTGATGATCTGGCCGATGCTGGCGCTGGCGTGGATGTTTAACATCGTTGAGCGCGGCAGCGCCGCGTACAGCCGTATTCGCGCGATGCTGGCGGAAGCGCCGGTGGTGAAGGACGGCAGCGAAGCCGTTCCCGATGGGCGCGGGACCGTGAAAGCCGATATTCAGTCATTTAGCTATCCACAGACGACGCATCCGGTGCTCGCAAACGTGAACTTCACCCTGCAGCCCGGACAGATGCTGGGAATTTGCGGCCCAACGGGAGCCGGAAAAAGCACCGTTCTCTCTCTGCTGCAGCGCCACTTCGACGTGACGCAGGGCGATATTCGTTTTCATGACATTCCCTTGTCGAACCTGCTGCTGGACGGCTGGCGTAGCCGCCTGGCGGTGGTGAGCCAGACGCCGTTTTTATTCTCCGATACCATCGCGAACAATATCGCCCTCGGTCATCCTTCGGCAACACAGGACGAGATTGAACATGTGGCGCGCTTAGCCAGCGTTCATGACGATATTTTGCGTCTGCCGCAGGGCTATGAAACGGAAGTCGGCGAGCGCGGGGTGATGCTCTCCGGCGGACAAAAGCAGCGAATTTCGATCGCGCGTGCGCTGCTGCTGAATGCTGAAATCCTGATCCTGGACGATGCGCTTTCCGCTGTTGATGGTCGTACTGAGCATCAGATCCTGCACAATCTTCGTCAGTGGGGAGAAGGACGCACGGTGATCATCAGCGCCCACCGCCTGTCGGCGCTGACGGAAGCCAGTGAAATTCTGGTGTTGCAGCACGGGCATATTGCCCAGCGCGGGCAGCACGAGCAGCTGGCGGAACAGCCGGGCTGGTATCGCGACATGTATCGTTATCAGCAGCTGGAAGCGGCGCTGGATGAGGAGGCGACCCATGCGTAAGCTCGGAACAATGTGGCCGACGCTCAAACGCCTTCTGGCCTACGGTTCGCCATGGCGTAAACCGCTTTCGGTTGCCGTGCTTCTGCTGTGGATTGCGGCGATTGCCGAAGTCAGCGGCCCCCTGCTTATCAGCTATTTCATCGACAATATGGTGGCAAAAAGCTATCTGCCGTGGGGGCTGGTCGCAGGCTTAGGCGTGGCCTACGTTGGGCTACAGTTAACGGCGGCAGGGCTGCACTATGCCCAGTCGCTGCTCTTTAACCGGGCAGCCGTGGGCGTGGTACAGCAACTGCGTACGGATGTCATGGATGCCGCGCTGCGCCAGCCGCTGAGCGAGTTTGACACCCAGCCGGTCGGGCAGGTGATTTCGCGCGTGACCAACGATACTGAAGTGATCCGCGATCTCTACGTCACCGTAGTGGCAACCGTGTTGCGCAGCGCCGCGCTGATCGGTGCGATGCTGGTCGCCATGTTCAGCCTCGACTGGCGTATGGCGCTGGTGGCGATCACTATCTTCCCGGCGGTGCTGATCGTGATGGTGATCTACCAGCGCTACAGCACGCCGATTGTTCGCCGGGTGCGCGCTTATCTGGCTGACATCAATGATGGCTTCAATGAAGTGATCAACGGCATGAGCGTCATCCAGCAGTTCCGCCAGCAGGCGCGCTTTGGCGAGCGCATGGGCGAAGCCAGCCGTTCGCACTATATGGCGCGTATGCAGACGTTACGTCTGGACGGCTTCCTGCTGCGTCCATTGCTTAGCCTGTTCTCGGCGCTGGTCCTCTGTGGCCTGCTGATGCTGTTTGGGCTGACAACGCGTGGAACCATTGAGGTTGGGGTGCTATATGCCTTCATCAGCTATCTGGGGCGCCTTAACGAACCCCTGATTGAGCTCACTACCCAGCAATCGATGCTGCAACAGGCGGTGGTCGCCGGTGAACGCGTGTTCGAGCTGATGGACAGACCGCGTCAAACCTATGGCGATGATGAACGTCCTCTGCAAAGCGGTTCGATTGCTTTTGATAAGGTCTCGTTTGCTTACCGCGATAACCAGCTTGTCTTACAGGACATTAATCTTGAGGTACCGTCGCGCGGCTTCGTGGCGCTGGTGGGGCATACCGGCAGCGGCAAGAGTACGCTCGCCAGTCTGTTAATGGGCTACTATCCGTTAACGCAAGGTGAGATCCGCCTCGATGGACGCCCGCTTGCATCACTCAGCCACAATGTGCTGCGTAAGGGCGTCGCCATGGTGCAACAGGACCCGGTCGTACTGGCCGATACCTTCTACGCTAACGTCACGCTGGGTCGGCCTTTTACCCAGGAACAGGTCTGGGAGGTGCTGGAGAAAGTGCAGCTGGCCGATCTGGCGCGCGGGTTCAGTGAGGGTATCAATACGAAACTAGGCGAGCAGGGGAATAACCTCTCCGTAGGGCAGAAACAGCTGCTGGCCCTGGCGCGCGTGCTGATTGAAACGCCGCAGGTGCTGATTCTCGATGAAGCGACGGCCAGCATTGACTCCGGTACCGAGCAGGCCATCCAGCAGGCGCTGGCCGCTGTTCGGGATCACACCACGCTGGTGGTCATCGCGCATCGCCTATCAACCATTGTCGATGCCGATACCATCCTGGTGCTGCATCGTGGACAGGCCGTTGAACGAGGTACGCACAGACAACTGCTGGAAGAGAAAGGACGCTACTGGCAGATGTACCAGCTGCAGCTGGCAGGTGAAGAGCTGGCAGCCAGCGCGCGCGAAGAAGAGTCGCTGAGCGCCTGATGCACCAAAAACAGGCAAGCTGCTAACAGTCATTCCTGTTGGTGCAATACTGAAACGCACTATGCACTGCCATGGTGCGTTTTTTTTCACCCGTTCGGTATTGAACCCCATTCCTGGCTCATCGCCCGCCGTTTTCTCGCTGTTTTCAATTCTGGCACACCCCTTGCAATGTCCCTTACGTGTTAGCTGCGGCCATTACCGAATTCTGACTGGAGGGGATTTATGAAGCTGGTTACGGTTGTAATCAAACCATTCAAACTCGAAGACGTACGTGAAGCGTTGTCTTCAATGGGTATTCAGGGACTGACTGTCACCGAAGTGAAAGGCTTTGGTCGTCAGAAGGGTCATGCCGAGCTTTATCGCGGTGCGGAATACAGCGTGAATTTCCTGCCAAAAGTAAAAATCGATGTCGCGATTGCGGATGACCAGCTTGATGAGGTCATTGATGTCATCAGCAAAGCGGCCTACACCGGCAAAATTGGCGACGGCAAAATTTTCGTTGCCGAACTGCAGCGCGTCATTCGCATTCGTACCGGCGAATCTGACGAAGCGGCTCTGTAAGTAACTCCTGGCACACAGTGATAGGGATCGAGAAAATGAAGATAGCAACACTCAAAACGGCTCTGGGGTCGCTGGCACTGCTGCCGGGCCTGGCTCTGGCTGCGCCTGCCGTGGCAGACAAAGCCGATAACGCCTTTATGATGATTAGCACCGCGCTGGTGCTGTTTATGTCTATTCCGGGCATTGCGCTGTTCTACGGCGGCCTGATCCGCGGCAAGAACGTGCTCTCCATGCTGACGCAGGTTGCGGTAACGTTCGCGCTGGTCTGCGTGCTGTGGGTAGTTTACGGATACTCGCTGGCGTTCGGCACGGGCAATGCGTTCTTTGGTAACTTCGACTGGGTGATGCTGAAAAATATCGAGCTGACCGCGCTGATGGGAAGCTTCTATCAGTACATCCACGTTGCTTTCCAGGGATCGTTTGCCTGCATCACCGTCGGGCTGATTGTGGGTGCGCTTGCTGAGCGTATTCGTTTCTCTGCCGTCCTGATCTTCGTGGTGGTCTGGCTGACGCTCTCTTATGTGCCTATCGCGCATATGGTATGGGGCGGTGGTCTGCTGGCGAGCCATGGTGCGCTGGACTTTGCGGGCGGCACCGTTGTACACATCAACGCCGCAGTCGCGGGCCTGGTGGGTGCCTACCTGATTGGCAAACGTGTGGGCTTCGGGAAAGAAGCGTTCAAGCCGCACAATCTGCCGATGGTGTTTACCGGTACGGCGATTCTCTACTTTGGCTGGTTTGGCTTCAACGCAGGCTCTGCAAGTGCCGCTAACGAAATCGCCGCGCTGGCCTTCGTGAACACCGTTGTCGCAACGGCGGGTGCAATCCTCTCCTGGGTCTTTGGCGAGTGGGCCGTTCGCGGTAAACCGTCTCTGCTGGGTGCCTGTTCGGGTGCTATTGCCGGTCTGGTCGGTATCACACCAGCCTGTGGTTACGTGGGTGTAGGTGGTGCGCTGCTGGTGGGGTTGGTTGCAGGCCTTGCGGGTCTGTGGGGCGTTACCGCTCTGAAACGTGTTCTGCGCGTTGACGACCCTTGCGATGTATTTGGTGTCCACGGCGTCTGCGGCATCGTCGGCTGTATCATGACCGGGATCTTTGCTGCCAAATCACTGGGCGGCGTGGGTTATGCGGAAGGCGTCACCATGGTTCACCAGGTGCTGGTACAGCTGGAAAGTATTGCCATCACCGTTGTTTGGTCTGCTGTAGTGGCCTTTATTGGCTATAAGCTGGCGGACATGACTGTCGGCCTGCGTGTACCGGAAGAGCAGGAACGCGAGGGTCTGGACGTCAACAGCCACGGCGAGAATGCGTATAACGCATAATAAACAGCAAAACGGCAACTTCGGTTGCCGTTTTTAGTATGTATTCCCTCTCCCCGTGGGTCAGGGTGAGGGCATCAGGCCGCACAACATCACCCTCTGTTACGCATCACCCCTTCCTGCACCGTCGAGGCGACCAGCACGCCATCCTGCGTATAAAACTCCCCGCGCACAAACCCGCGCGCGCTTGATGCCGACGTACTTTCCACACTGTAGAGCAACCACTCATTCATGTTGAATGGACGGTGGAACCACATCGAGTGGTCGATGGTGGCGACCTGCATCCCCTTTTCCAGGAACCCCACGCCGTGCGGCTGCAGCGCCACAGGCAGGAAGTTAAAGTCAGATGCATAGCCCAGCAGGTACTGATGAACGCGGAGATCTTCCGGCACTGTACCGTTGGCACGCATCCAGACCTGACGTTTCGGTTCTGCAGTGTGGCCTTTCATCGGGTTATGGAATTCAACGGGGCGGATCTCAAGCGGCTTATCGCAGAGGAACTTCTCCTTTACCTGTGGCGGAAGCAGATGCGCCAGCGCGCGGGCGATATCGGTTTCCGATTTGAGATCGTCAGGCGAAGGGGCTGGCGGCATCACTTTTTGATGCTCATAGCCCGGTTCAGGCGCCTGGAAAGAGGCGGTCATGTAAAAGATCGGTTTGCCATGTTGAATGGCTGCCACGCGGCGAGCACTAAAACTGTTGCCATCTCTCAGCACTTCAACATCATAGACAATGGGTTTTGCGCTATCGCCAGGGCGCAGGAAGTAACTGTGGAAGGAGTGCACCAGACGGTCAGTCGGGACGGTTTCCTTGGCTGCGTACAGCGCTTGTCCCACGACCTGCCCACCGAAGACCTGGCGTAAACCCAAATCTTCGCTCTGTCCGCGAAAGAGTCCTTCCTCAATTTTTTCCAGATTCAGTAATGTCAGCAGATTGTTCAGTGCCTGACTCATAGTCGTCCTCAATAAACGCCGTGGCGAAAGATACGCAGAGTATAACGCAGAAATGAAAGTGGTCCGATGGGTAGATTAGTCTGAATATCGGGGAGAATTCAGGCGTTAATCATTGATTTGTGCCACACTTGAATACGTTATGTGAATGAAACGACATCGGATGGGATCGATCCCGCTGGTGCATTGATGATAAGGAGACTTCAATGAAACTCGTGCCTATGCTAAGTGGTATAGCTATTGCGGTGGCGTTGTCCGCCTGTGCAGGTAAGAGCGCTCAGGTGCCGGTGCCCGCAGCTGACCCGAACGGGATTAATACACTTTCACAGCAGTCAATTCAGCAGCCAAATGTATCCGGTACAATCTGGATCAAGCAAAGAGTGGCTCTGCCGCCGGATGCGGTATTAACGGTAACGCTGTCTGATGCTTCACTGGCTGATGCACCGTCGAAAGTGCTGGCGCAGCGTGCGGTTCGCACCGAGGGCAAACAGGCGCCATTTAGCTTCGTACTGCCTTACAACCCAGCAGATGTGCAGCCAAATGCGCGTATCCTGCTGAGTGCGGCGGTAACGATCAACGATAAACTGGTCTTTATTACCGACACGGTGCACGAAGCGATTAACAACGGTGGAACAAAAGTTGACCTGAATCTGGTCCCGGTGCAGCAAACGGAAGTTCCGCTTGCGCCTCAGACTAACCAGCCGGCCGTCGCAACCCCGCCTACGCAGCTGTAATTCCTGCCTTTACCCTCTCCTGCGGGAGAGGGTTCAGTACACCCAACGGTATTTCTGCAAATCGATCTGTCCCGAACCTGACACCTGCACACCTTCTGACAATAACGCCTGACGCTGGCGCTGCAAATCCGGCCCGGTAAGCGAAATGACACCGTGACGATTCACCACTCGATGCCACGGCAAAGCACTTCCTTCCGGGAGCCGCTTCAGAACGCCACCCACCTGACGCGCCGCGCGCGGAGAGCCTGCAAGACGCGCTACCTCACCGTAGGTGGTGACAACCCCTTCCGGGATGGAGGCCACGATTTGCCACACGCGTTGCGGAAAAGAGTCATGTTCGTCCATTTATCACTCCAGTGGGTCGTAATGAAGTGTGATGGTAAACGAAGATGAAGGCGATTGCCGCTTAAGTTTGCGCAATAAACCAGCATCCAGATGCCCATGGCTTGCAATTGACGGGCGGCATAGGGATAATGCGCCAGCGCGTTGGTTAACAACGCTCTCAATGGGGGCTCTGTTGGTTCTCCCGCAACGCTACTCTGTTCACCAGGTCAGGTCCGGAAGGAAGCAGCCAGGGCAGACGACGTGTGTGCCGGGATGTAGCTGGCAGGGCCCCCACCCATTTCTCCCCCTAAAAAATCTTCTGCTTTAGATACCCTTGCTCTCAGGCTATTAATCCTTATAGATAAAGTGGTCTTTATAAGCCTAGAAATATATCTTTCATTTAACTGAAATAATATTGTCATAAACCTGTAATAATAGACTGTCATTTTATTATCGGGTGTCTTTTTTCCGTCATAAGCAAAAAATATATATCTGGATTAGAAAGTTAACTTCGTGTATTAAATTAAACACGTATTCCGAAGGGAAGTGACAATTATGGCTACTGCGGTTTTAAATGTTAAAATTGATGAAGCGCTAAAAGAAAGACTTCGCCACTATGCCGAAGTTAATAATGAGAATTTAAGCGTGACTACAGAGAAACTGCTGCTGCTGGCGTTTGAAGCAGTAGAAGAGGCGGGAGTATCGGAAGAGGATATTGATAATCAGCATACGGAAGAAGAGAGCGTTTCTCCATTTACTCCTAAAGAAATCAAAGCACTACGTAAACTTCTGAAGAAGAGAAAATGAAACAACAACTGTCGACCGCCCACGACTACAAAGAGGCCTGCGATCTGTTGCGTTCAGGCTATGTTAAACATGTACGTCTTGGCTGGAATGTAGGAAGTGATGAGTTCTTTCGTATTGCGTCTGACTGGTGTGATACCGGCGCAAAAATAAAGAAAGAGGGTGAAGATTTTGTTATTTCACTGAAAGGTTTCCCGATTCCTCCTCAGCACTAATTCCTGATCGGTGAAAACAGCTGACTGCCTCTATGACAGTCAGCTGTTTTTATTATTTACGAAAAAATTTTACACCAGGCTCCGTTTAATCGAGGGCGTGGTGTTGTTCAGGGCGAGCCACAACGGCTTGATTCTCAATAACGCTTGCTCGAGTTCTTCCGGTTCAAGTGAGAAAGGCATACGCAAATAGCGATCAAATGCCCCTGAAAGACCGAATCGCGTGCCGGTCCCCATGTTGATCCCAATCGTCTCAGCCCGTGCGGCGAGCTGCGTTGCCAGCATCCCCGGCAGTTCAATCCAGTACGAAAGCCCGCCTTCGGCTTCACGGAAGGTCCAGTCCGGGAAATGCTCGCGCAGGAGTTCCCCGCACCTGTTCCGTCGTTCCACCAGCATTTTCCGGCGAGCGGGCAAAAATGTGTCGCTGTTTTCGATAAGCCACAGCGTTGCCAGCTGTTCCAGCAGAGGGGAGCCGAGGTCCAGCGTATCGCGCGCCTGAGCGAGCGCTGCGATGGTGCGTGAAGAGGCGCGGATCCAGCCGAGGCGTAGTCCACCCCAGAAGCTTTTCCCGGCAGAGCCCAGCGTTATCACCGCCGCACCAGGATTAAACGATGCCAGAGGGGGAGGCGGCGGCGCATCAAACCAGAGATCGAGCATGGTTTCGTCCACGACCAACGTGGTACGAGTCCGCGCGGCGATGTCGGCTATCGTCTGACGCGTTGCAGCGTCCATACAGCGTCCCGTTGGATTATGAAAATCCGGCATCAGGTAGGCCAGGCGCGGGGCCGTTTGGGCAAGCGTTGCCGCGAAACCGTCGGTATCCCAGCCGCTTTCAGGCAGTGATACGCCTACCGGTCGGCAGAGTGCCCCCTGAATAGCGGCGATCGCCAGCGGGTAGGTTGGATGATCGACGACGATGCGATCGCCTGGCCCGGTCATCATGCGCAATACCAGCGCAAAGCCGCTGACGGCACCATTTACGACCATCACTTCGTCTGCCCGTGTGGGCAGCCCGCGCGCGGTATAGCGTGCGGCAATGGCTTCCCGCAGCGCGGGCAACCCGAGCTGGTCATAGCCCGTCAGCGCAAGGTGCTGGGTAATCGCCGTCAGCGCATGGGTATACGCCTGATGGATTTCGGGCCCGGCGTTGAGTGCGGCGGTGGACAGATCCAGCGCCGCGCTGGCCGCGGAAAGCGTCGGTACCGCGCGGGTATCCGGCAGGATCACGCGTGAGCCGCTGCCGTGGCGACTTTCCAGATAACCCTCTTCCCGCAGATGGGCGAGCGCGCTGCCAACGGTGGTGCGGCTGACGTTTAGCGTACTGGCTAATTCTCTCTCACCCGGTAGCCGCGTATTCAGCGCCAGTCTGCCATCCAGAATAAGCAGACGTAACGCATCGGCCAGCTGACGCCAGAGCGGCGTACGCGACGAGGATTGTTGCCAGTGGCCTAAAAGGCGTGCCAGAGACTGGCTTCCGAAACGACGAGATGACATATGCAGTCCACTATTTAGAAACTGGACATTAATCATAGAGCCATTTTGACCCAATATAAAACTCTGGTTCACTGGAGAAGATAAAAAATGGTACGTCGTCTGCTACAGCTTTATGTCGGTTTAGGGCTTTATGGCCTTTCCACCGCAATGTTTATTCGTGCGGATCTGGGCGTCGATCCGTGGGACGTCTTTCACCTTGGGGTGGCCTTACAAACGGGGATGACCATTGGTACGGTCATCATTGTGACCGGTGCGGCGGTGCTTCTGCTGTGGATCCCGCTGCGTCAGATGCCCGGGCTGGGCACCCTCAGTAACGTTATTTGTATTGGGCTGGCGGCAGATGCTTCAATGGCCTTAATCCCTGAGTTGAGTTCGCTGCCTGTCCGCATCGCGCTGCTGGTGTCCGGGATCGTCGCGAACGCCATAGCAACCGGGATGTACATCGGTGCAGGTTTTGGGTCAGGTCCGCGCGACGGCCTGATGACCGGGATCCACGCCCGGCTAGGCTGGTCAATCCGCAGCGTGCGCACCTCCATTGAAGTCTCCGTCCTGATTATCGGTTGCCTGCTTGGCGGTTCATTTGGTGTGGGGACAGTGATTTACGCCCTGACCATCGGCCCGCTTATCCAGCTCTGTTTGCCGTGGTTCCGTCAAAAGCCGCGTATCGAGACGGTTCCTCAGCCAGAGCGGGTTGTTTAATTTTGCGAAGCGCTCACATGTTTTAATGGCGTCGCTGTGCCAGAATAGCGGCTTGTTATCAAGCGATGCCGGACTGCATGAAAGCGATCACACTCTATGACGTTGCCCTCCTCGCGGGGGTGTCTTACCAGACCGTGTCCCGCGTGATTAATGACGCGGAGCACGTCTCCACCCGTACGCGGGAAAAGGTGCAGCAGGCGATGGCCGAACTGCACTACGTGCCTAATCGGGGCGCACAGCAGCTGGCGGGGAAACGGACCCGCACCTTGGGGCTGATCACCACCGATCTGGCTCTGCATGCGCCCTCGCAAATTGTCTCAGCGGTAAAATCCCGGGCGGCAGAGCAGGGGGCGAGCGTCTTAATTTCAATGGTGGAGCATGCTCAGCAATGCCAGGCTGCGGTGCAGGAACTGCTGGCTCAGCGTGTGGAAGCCTTACTGGTCAATGTCCCGCTGGACGATCCTGACGCAGAGCAGCTTCAGAAAATGGCTTTGCCTGTGCCTGTTCTGTTCCTCGATGTTTCCCCTTCGGCGCAGGTCAACAGTCTGGTATTTAATGCCGGGCAGGGGGCCGCGCTGGGCGCGGAACATCTGATTTCTCTGGGGCATCAGCGCATCGCTCTTCTCAGTGGACCAGAGAGTTCCGTTTCAGCGCGTGCGCGTCTGACGGGATGGAAAACGACCCTGGCACAAGCCGGTCTTGAAGCCGCTGACGAGGTTCATGGCGACTGGAGCGCCGCCTCCGGATATGAAAAAGGCCACCAGCTTTTATCCGGGTCGCAACTACCTGACGCCATTCTGGTCGCGAACGATCAAATGGCACTGGGCGTGATGCGCGCCTGCGTTGAGAAGGGCATTGCTATACCGGGCCAGATATCGATTGTCGGGTTTGATGACACGGCTGACAGCGCCTGGTTTTCACCGCCGCTGACCACCGTTCGGCAGGCTTTTCGTGAGGCGGGCGAGCGCAGCGTGGAATGGCTGCTGACGCCGACGAGAAGTGAAAAATGCTGGCAAGAGCAGCTTCCCGTCACGCTGATCGCGCGTCATTCGAGCGCCCCTCGCGCAGCCGATCGGGTTGATCGGGAAGAGCTTGCCCATCAACTGAGAAATCTGGCATTGCTGGCAGAAAAAATCGCGCGGGGATAAATCTTTTGTGATCCGGCTCGCTACGTGAGGATCGGACACTTTACCCTTCTCTGTTGCCAGGGCATGTTGACTAAAATTGTGAGCGCTTCGCAAAGAGGTTATTATGTCTGACACATCATCGCTGACCCTCAGCGCACTTCTGGCTCGTAGGGACTGGGAAAACCCCGGGGTGACGCAGTGGAATCGCCTGGCGGCCCACGCGCCGTTTCACAGCTGGCGTGACGAAGCCTCTGCCAGAGAAGAGGTGACAACCCCGAACAAACGTTCTCTCAACGGGGTGTGGCAGTTTAGCTTTTTTGCTGCACCAGAACAGGTTACGCAGGCATGGGTAGAAGAGGATTATACTGATGCCGTCGCGATGCCCGTTCCTTCGAACTGGCAGATGCAGGGCTTTGATACGCCGATCTACACCAATGTGACCTATCCGATCCCCGTCAATCCGCCCTGCGTTCCGACAGAGAATCCTGCCGGTTGTTACTCGCTCACATTTGAGATGGATGACGCCTGGCTGCACGGCGGGCAAACCCGCATTATCTTCGACGGGGTAAACTCAGCATTCCATCTCTGGTGCAACGGCCAGTGGATTGGCTATTCCCAGGACAGCCGCCTGCCCGCCGAGTTTGATCTCACGGCAGCGCTGCGTTCAGGCCAGAACCGTCTGGCGGTTATGGTGCTGCGCTGGTGCGACGGGAGCTATCTTGAAGATCAGGATATGTGGCGCATGAGCGGTATTTTCCGTGACGTATCGCTGCTGCATAAGCCTGAGACGCAGATTGCGGATTACCACGTTGTGACCGATCTCAACGCAGAGTGCGACCGCGCAATGCTTAACGTCGACGTCGCGCTGGCCGGCTCCTGCTATTCAGCCTGCGAAGTGGCCATCACCCTGTGGCGAAACGGCGAAAAATGCGCCAGCGTCACGCAACGCCCCGGCTCTGCGGTGGTTGACGAGCGAGGGCGTTGGGCGGAGCGGTTAGCGGTGGCGATCCCCGTCAAAGAGCCCGCACTGTGGAGTGCGGAAACGCCTGAACTTTACCGGCTGACAATTGCGCTTAGGGACGCACAGGGTAATGTGCTGGACGTCGAGGCATGCGACGTCGGCTTTCGCCGGGTTGAAATCAGCAATGGTCTGCTGAAGCTCAACGGTAAACCGCTGCTGATTCGGGGCGTGAACCGCCATGAGCATCATCCGGAAAACGGGCAGGCGATGGATGAAGCGACGATGCGCCGCGATATCGAGCTGATGAAGCAGCACAACTTTAACGCCGTCCGTTGCTCGCATTATCCGAATCATCCGCTGTGGTACAGGCTTTGCGATCGCTACGGTCTGTACGTTGTGGACGAGGCCAATATCGAAACCCACGGCATGGTGCCAATGAGCCGTCTTGCTGACGATCCCCGCTGGCTGCCTGCCATGAGTGAACGCGTGACCCGCATGGTGCAGCGCGATCGTAACCATCCGTCCATTATCATCTGGTCGCTGGGGAATGAGTCCGGACACGGTGCAAACCACGATGCGCTTTACCGCTGGCTGAAAACTACCGATCCAACGCGACCTGTACAGTACGAAGGCGGTGGGGCGAATACGGCGGCGACCGACATTGTCTGTCCGATGTATGCTCGTGTTGATCAGGACCAGCCGTTCCCGGCGGTGCCAAAATGGGCGATCAAAAAATGGATCGGCATGCCGGATGAAACTCGCCCGCTGATCCTCTGTGAATATGCCCACGCAATGGGCAACAGCTTTGGCGGGTTCGCCAGGTACTGGCAGGCATTTCGCAGTCATCCGCGCCTGCAGGGTGGGTTCGTCTGGGACTGGGTCGACCAGGCGCTGACGAAGAAAGATGAAAACGGCAAACCCTTCTGGGCTTACGGCGGTGACTTCGGCGATAAACCGAATGACCGACAGTTCTGCCTGAATGGTCTGGTATTCCCGGATCGCACGCCGCATCCGGCGCTGTATGAAGCGCAGCGCGCGCAGCAGTTTTTCACCTTTACGCGGGTGAGTACCTCTCCGCTGGTGGTTGAGGTGAAAAGTGATTACCTGTTCCGCCATACCGACAACGACGTGGCGAGATGGTCGGTTACCCGCGACGGGGAGGTGCTGGCTCAGGGTGAGGTTGCGCTTTCCATTCCCCCTCAGGGTCAGCAGCGTCTGGAAATCACACTGCCGACGCTGACGGCCGAGCCGGGGGAGGTCTGGCTTAATGTGGAGGTTATCCAGCCGCAGGCAACAGCCTGGTCACCGGCGAATCATCGCTGCGCGTGGGATCAGTGGCTGCTACCGACACCGCTGTACGTTACGCCACCGCGGGCAGTCGGGATCCCGCCGGTATTCACAGAGCAGGATGATGTGCTGGACATTACCCATGGAGAGCAACGCTGGCGGTTCGATCGCGCCTCGGGAAATCTCACGCAGTGGTGGAACAAGGGCGTTGAAACGCTGCGCTCGCCGCTGACGGATAACTTTACCCGTGCGCCACTGGATAATGACATTGGCGTGAGCGAAGCCACGCAAATCGATCCGAATGCCTGGGTTGAACGCTGGAAAGCGGCCGGAATGATTGAGATGTCTGCGCGCCTGCTTATGTGTGAAGCGGAATCGCATGCCAATGACGTGGTCGTGACCACGCGACACGTCTGGGAGTATCGCGGTAAGGCGCTGTTTTTGAGCCATAAGGTCTGGCGGATTGACGATTGCGGCGTGCTGCATGGCGATGTGCAGGTGCAGGTGGCGTCCGATATTCCCGAGCCCGCGCGTATAGGCCTGAGCGTCCAGTTTGCTCAGGTACCGGATACGGTGCGCTGGCTGGGGCTGGGGCCGTTCGAGAACTATCCGGACAGGAAGCTCGCGGCGCAGCAGGGGCGCTGGACTTTGCCGCTCGATGCGATGCAGACCCCCTACATTTTCCCGACAGAAAATGGTCTGCGCTGTGACACCCGAGAGCTTGTCTGCGGGGCGCATGTGCTTCAGGGAAATTTCCATTTCTCCGTCAGCCGCCACAGCCAACAGCAGCTTCGTGAGACAACGCATCAGCACTTACTGTGCGATGAGCCGGGCTGCTGGCTCAACCTGGATGCATTCCATATGGGCGTTGGCGGTGATGATTCCTGGAGCCCAAGCGTTTCACCTGAATTCATCCTGCAACATCGTCAGCTTCGCTACACCTTTAGCTGGCATCAGAACGCACTGTAGCGCGCCAGTTGCGGCCACCGCGGGTGGCCGCGTCGCTCAGGATAAAATTCCGCTCAGCCCGTGAAGACTCATAGCGATCCCGACGAGGGTAATCAGTGCCGCAGATATCCAGGGCGCTTTTCGCGAAAACTCGCTGAAACCCGGCCAGCGCTTCGTCGCGTGCTTAAGGCTTAAGGCGGCAATCGCGCCTGAAGCGACCAGTGTCAGTGCGAGGCCAATACTGAAGCTGAACACCAGCGTTGCGCCGAGTGCGAAGTGTTTGAGCTGCAGGCAAATCAGCAGCACCGTGATGGACGCCGGGCAGGGAATAAGCCCGCCCGTCAGGCCAAACAGGGCGATCTGCCCGGTAGTGACGTTTTGTCCGTTGAAACGACGGTTAATATCCTGGGCATGCGCGCGCTGGTGGGCGTCTTGCCACTCTTCTTCAACCAGTTGATGGCCAGGGTTGTGATGATCATGATGATGGTCGTGGTCGTGGTCGTGGTCGTGGTCGTGAGCATGGTGAGGATGATGCTCGTGCGGCTGGCTCTCTTTCCAGGTGCGCCAGACCATCCAGAGCGCGATCGCAATGATCAACACGCCAGAGATCAGCTGGAACCAGGGCTCAGACGTATGAGCATCCCAGCCCCGACCAAACCATAATCCCGCCATCGCAATGATCCAGACCACCGCCGTGTGCGACAGGGTTGCGGCAAGCCCGAGAAGGATCGCCTGCTTAAGCGTCCCTCGGATCGCCACGATAAAAGCGGCCATCATCGTTTTTGAGTGGCCCGGCTCAAGGCCGTGCAGCGCACCGAGCAAAATAGCGCTGGGCACAAACAGCCAGGCGTTGCCTTGTTGAAGGAGAGAAGCAAAATCGTTCATTGAACATTCCGGGAGAAAAACTGTGCTCTGATACTACTCCCCCCCAGTAGTCTAATACTACCCCCCAGTAGAAAAATACTCAGGTGGAGTAGGGCGTGATATGCTTAAAACGTCAAAATTAGGGGGAAGAGATGTCACATACGGTTCGCGACAAGAAGATGTTATTAACCCGCCTGAAAAAAATTCAGGGGCAGAGCAACGCGCTGGAAAAAATGCTTAATAGCGACCACGAATGCGCCGATGTTCTCCAGCAGCTGGCAGCGATCCGCGGGGCGGTCAACGGCATGATGATGCAGGTGATCGAGGGCCATTTAACCGATCACGTGGTGAAAGAGCCCGAAGAAGAGCAGCGTGAAGCCGATCTTGGCGTGGTTTTAAAGGTGATCAAATCCTACCTTAAGTAGAATGTGTCTTGAGGTTTATTTCCGCCCAGAGAATAAATTCTTCCCTTGGCAGCGCCTTACTGTAGTACCACCCCTGTCCATACTGCACCCCGTGAAGGTGCAGCCAGCGGAGCTGCCCGTCGGTCTCTATACCCTCCGCCACCATGGCCAGATTCAGCGATTTCGCCATTTCAATAATGTGCGGGGTGACGTTTTTATACTCCAGCGCGTCCACAAACGACTTATCAATCTTTAACGTGTCGACGTCCAGATCCTGTAGGTAGCTCAGACTGGAATAACCGGTACCAAAATCATCGATATAGATGGCATGACCCGAACGGCGAAATGCCGCGATGGCCGGTGCGCTAATTTTAGGATCGGCAAAGCCGCGCTCGGTTAACTCAAGGGCGATCTGCCTGGGATGGACTTTCCACTTATTGAGCAACTGGCTCAGCAGAGGCGGCAACTTGCCGGAGAGTAAATCGGCAGGTGCAAGGTTAATGGAAATATGCTGATCGCCATGCAGATGTAGCCAGTGACCCATATCCTCAAACAGTTTTTCGATGACTAGCTGCGTCAGTTGCGAAATAAGGCCCGTCTGTTCCGCTAGCGGAACGAAAATTTCCGGTGAGAGATAGCTCCCGTCAGGCTGAGGCCAGCGGGCAAGCGCCTCTGCACCGACAATTTTCCCACTGCAGAGCGCCACAATGGGCTGGTAGTTAACCACAAATTCACGGTTATTAATCGCATCAAGCAGCCTGTAGCGTGGGGATTGTATACGCCGCAGAATACGCAGAACAAAAAGCGCGGCAAGTAGGCTTATCAACACGCCAAACGGTAGCCAGAAAAGAAGTTGCCGATGCCAGGTTTCAGCCAGCGGTTTTAACGCCGCCCAGGCGACGATATTAAACCCCAGTTCAGGAACAGGCTTAATAATATACATTGACCCGTTGTACTGAACGCGGGTCATTTCCCGATCGACAATCATGTTGCGGATATGAGGAGCAAGCGCGTTGCTGCTGGCAAAAACGAGGTGTGTTGAGCTGCCTACCAGCGCGGCATCAATTGCGATCTCACCGAAAGGGATCACATCCACCAACGAGGCTGGATCGATCAGCACAAGGTAATGGCCTTTGCCCAGCGCGGCCATATAGCGGTTAAAACCAAGATCGTTTTGCGTGGTCAGCCAGGCACTGTAACCATCTGCAGTAATACGCATCGGGGGCGGGAAAGCGGCTGCGTCGCTGTCTTGTTCCAGCGAGGAGCAGAGGGGCTTCAGGCTGTCGATGTAGATCACTTCCTGAACATAACGCCATGAGAAAGCAACCCGACGCATTTCCCGTAAATGCAGATAACTACAGGGAGGCCCCTCAAAGGCCTGAAGCCGGGTCAGCGCTTCTTTTGCCTGATCAACAACCCTGTCTGTACGAAGCAGCACGCGGGAGGCGTAACTATCAAGCATATCGACAAATTTATCCTCCGCCTGGCGATGCGCCAGCCAGATACTCAGGCAAATCGGTACCAGCACAGAAATGATCAGTATGCCTGTGACCAGGCTGACCAGATGTCGGGTTTTCATGCTGCTGTTTCCTTTCTCATATGCCCATTTCCGGGCACAGAGTCGCTTGTCGGAGGCGAAAGATTTTACCGCGAAATGATATAGTTATAGCACGCAGGCGTCATGATTTTCATTTTGTCGCAGACCTTTAAGGAAGTTTTGCGAGGAAGGGTGGGAATTTTCAGGGGTTGTTTTTTCAACTGAGCCTGGATATTATTTTTGTTATGTTATAACAAAACATGAAGAGCGTATGATGAAACCTGATATCCATCCAGCCTATCGCACCGTGGTGTTTCACGACACCAGTGCCAACGAATACTTTAAAGTCGGATCGACCATCAAGACCGACCGTGAAATTGAGCTCGACGGTGAAACGTATCCGTACATCACCATCGAAGTCTCTTCAAAATCACACCCGTTTTATACCGGTAAGCAGAAAACGTTCTCGACGGATGGCAGCGCTGCGCGCTTCCGCAAACGTTTTGGCGGCTTTCTTAATGCGAAGCGGGGTTAACCATGCAGATACTTAACTCGCTGCGCAGTGCGAAACAGCGTCATCCGGATTGCCAGATCGTAAAACGCAAGGGACGCTTGTACGTCATTTGCAAATCGAACCCGCGCTTTAAAGCCGTTCAGGGTCGTAAAAAAAGACGCTAAACGCGCGTTTCACGCCAACTTTCCAGGGATCTGATCTGTTTGCCATCGACGGTAAAATTGTCGGTGGCAAGCCAGTTTTCAAACGCTTTCGCCAGCATCGGCCACTCGCTGTCGATGATTGAGAACCAGTCCGTATCCCGGTTGTGTCCTTTCGTTACCAGAGCCTGACGAAAGCGCCCCTCAAACTGAAATCCCAGACGGAGCGCCGCCTTGCGGGAAGGTTCGTTCAGGCTGTTACATTTCCATTCATAGCGGCGGTATCCCAGCACGTCGAACGCATACTGCATCAGAAGATATTGCGCTTCTGTGGACATCGGCGTGCGGCTAAGAAGGGGGGAGAAATGAACGTGTCCCACCTCCATAACACCGTTTGTCGGATCGATACGCATCAGCGCCAGCGTACCGACCGGTGCCTGAGTCTGATTATCAATGACGGTGAAATGTACCGGATCCGGTAATTCACATACGCTTGCCACCCACGCGGCAAATTCGCCTGCGGTGGCATCAGGTTCACGCAGCAGCCATGTCCAGCTGCGGGTATCTTCTGCCAGAAGATAGGCTGAAAAGAGGGCATCGGCATGTTCCACACGCAGCGGCTCCAGCCGACAGTAGCGGCCATGAGGATGCACGCGGGAGGGAGGCTGGCGGGGTTGCCAGTCGATAAGTTCATCGCCAACAGGTTGTCCAAACTGATTGAATGTGCTCATGTTATTTTCCGCTCTGCTGTAAGTGATCCCAGAGTAAATAAATGCTGGTTCCTTAAAAAGTACCAGTGAGGTATGTTCTGGTGGTACCACGGAGAGGGAAAATGAATATACCTGGCGATGAATTTTATACCCTGATTACTGCTGCGCTGAAAAAGCGCGGTGAAGAGACCTTGCAGCGCACGCTGTATCTTGCCATGCGTGAAGCTGTCCTGCAGGGAAGGCTGCAGGCTGAAAGCCGCTTACCGGGCTCCCGGGTGATTGCGCAGCAGCTTTCCGTGTCCCGTAACACCGTCAATGCGGCGCTTGAGCAACTCTCGCTTGAAGGGTATCTGCTGCGCAGTCGTCAGGGTACACGCGTGGCGCAACTGGCGCAGCGCGGAAATCGACAGGATTTTCCCGAGCCGACCGTCACGCTGGCTAAGCGGGCGACGCAACTGCCAGAGCCGACGCCGCGGGAGACGCCGGTACTCGCTTTTACGCCCGGCACGCCAGCCATCAATTATTTTCCTCTTCCGCTCTGGCGGCGCTTGTACGATCGCGTTTTACGCGAGGAAGGGAGTGCATTGCTTGGCTATGGCGATCCGGCCGGGGAATCCTCATTGCGTGAGGCGATTGCCCGCCATCTTGCCCTGTCGCGGGGGATTGATTGCGATGCCAGCCAGATTGTTATTACCGAGGGGGCTTTGGAAGGGGTGAATCTCTGCACGCAGCTATTGAGCGAGCCGGGAGATATCGCGTGGATTGAAGATCCCGGCTATGCGGGGGCAAAAAGCGCGTTTGCGAAATCGGGATTAACGATGACAGGCATGCCCGTGGACGACGAGGGAATGGACTGGGAAGGGCAAGATGCAGCGCGTCCTACACTTATCTTTACTTCGCCTTCACATCAGTTTCCCTACGGGAGCGTGCTGAGCGCGCGTCGGCGCTTGTCATTGCTGGCTTTGGCGCTCCAGCATAAGGCCTGGATTATCGAGGACGACTACGACAGCGAGTTTCGGTATTCCGGAGAGCCGGTGCCAGCAATGCTGGGAATGGTCAACAACGCGCCCGTGGTTTATTTGGGAACATTCAGTAAAACGCTGTTCCCGTCGCTCAGAATCGGTTTTATGGTCATCCCACCGTCGCTGGCAAACGCGGCGCGTCCGGCCATTGCTGCGTTATTGCGTGGGGGGCATCGTGCGGAACAGCGTACGCTGGCGCTGTTTATTGAAGAGGGCCATTACGCTCGTCATCTTGCCGCCATGCGTCGGCTCTATCGGAAACGCTACCGGCAGCTGCGCGACGTACTCAACGCTGAGCTACATGTCGCGCATCGTGTGCTGGCGGCGGAGGGCGGCATGCACCTGACGGTGGCAATTGACGGGATTAATGACAAGGCGATTGTTCAGCAGGCGAGGGCATTCCAGCTAGCTCCCGCGGCGTTAAGCGGGTACTACCTGACGCCGAAGCAGGGGCAAACCGGTCTGGTACTGGGGTACGGTAATACCTCTGCTTCTCAGTTTGCGTCAGGTATCCGACGCCTACAAACGCTGATTACGCAGCAGCAGGACGGGAAAGCGTAAAGACGTCATAGAAAGAGAGCTGGCCTTTGGTTGAAACCATTTTCTGCAGCTTCTCTTTCTGCCCGGTCTCCACAGCAGGGGAGTGTAAAATGCTGTCGATTAATTCTGTCGGCACAAAGCGCGTGTTGTACCACTCGCCGTTATAGCAGACCCGGAAATCAAGCACGTCGATATCTTCGTAGCGGTAGCGGGGATTAACGTCGAAAAAGAAGAACGCGTTAAATACCACAAACAGCACAACGAGCAGCCAGACGGAGTCCACCAGGGTTTCGGATGTTAGCATCACCACAAGCGTTGCCAGCCAGGCAGCGTACATGGCGACAAACAGTCCCGGATGCTTGCGGATGAAGCTAATGCTAAAACGCGGGCGATTGTCGCGCTTTTCGCGGTGGTTAAGATCGTCGATGGTGGCGGTGAGCAGGCGCTGTATCTCGGTCATTTTCTGCCTTCATGATTGTTGAAAATACAGGGGATCTGCCTATTTTAGGGGAGCCACCAGGCTGAAAAAAGTAACAGTCAGGCGCTAAAAGACCATAACAGTTGGCTCCCCGACATCTTAGAGCATCTTGATGATTTTTGCCGGATTGCCGCCAACGACAGCATTGGCCGGTACATCTTTTGTCACAACCGCGCCGGAAGCCACCACCACATTATCACCCAGCGTGACGCCAGGATTAATGACGGCGCGCCCGCCAATCCAGACGTTATTGCCAATGGTCACGGGCTTGCCAAACTCGACGCCGCTGTTGCGTTCATCGGGATCCAGCGGATGAGTTGCCGTATAGATATGTACACCCGGTGCCAGCATGCAGTTGTCGCCAATATGAATAGGGCAGACATCCAGCATCACGCAATCGAAGTTAGCGTAAAATTCTTTACCCAGGTAAATGTTGTAGCCGTAGTCACACCGGAAACTCGGCTCGATATACGCGCCTGCGCTTTGTCCTAAAAGTTCCGCCAGAATGTTCTGGCGTTCAGTTTTCGCGTCGGGGGCGGTATGGTTATAGCGGTGAATCAGATGGCGGGCTCGCAGTCGATCGCCCCGTAACGTCTCATCACCAGGGCAGTAATGTTCACCTGCAATCATCTTCTGTTTTTCTGTGCTCATTCAGGAACCTCTCTGGATATCATTACTGCAGAGTAATAGGGATAAGCCAGCAAGGGAACGTTCCCGGAAAACCTGTGTGATAAGAGTCACAACAATGTTGCGGATGAGCGCGTTTTACACGGAGACCTGCTTTCGCACAGGGAGCGTAAGTCGAAAGGTGTATACAAACCAGAATGTGACGTAGAACCTCTACAGACACACGTAAAAGATTAACGAACAAACTTCCATACGGACGTTGGGATTTTGTCATACAGCTTATTCATGGTCAGCTCAGCAAGCCGATGGTCAGCGGCTGAATAAAATACAGCCAGTTCATTATCAGACAGCTCGTATTTATTTTTTTCGATGACACGTTCGAGCGTGTCTATTGACTGACAACGTCGCAAGCGCATCAAATAATCGACTTTTGTTAATGGTTTATCAGACATAAATTCACCTTAGTAATTGTAATAATTTTAACAGGAAAGACTAACCGGGTTTGCTCTGCTCACGTTGACGAAGCAGCGGAATAGCCGATTTCCCGATTTACGCCATTTTTGCAAATCCTGGGCGTTAATGCCGTAGCTACTGAACAACATAAAGGTGTCGTCCAGGTATTCGTCAATTTGCTCAATGAGCTTATTATCTTCATTGTACTTAATTTTATAATTAAGTGCGAAGGTTGCAATATGCTCTATCAGCTCGTTCAACTGTAAATTGATCGCAGACGTTGGGTCATTCACCCAGCCATGGTTACTTTCATCAAGATTGGCAAGGCAGTCATGGTACAAGGATTCGCAGAGAAATTTCAACTGCGCGATATCATGCCTTTTTGGCGAGTACTCGTCCATAGCGCATCCCCTTCTGAGTGATTTCTTACTCACCGAACATCATGTCGGGATGGATACAACATACTTAGCCGCACGGGTGCTGTGTTCCTGATAACTCTAACTATAAGCCACTCTGATCGAGATTTCACCGCGCTATTACGAAAAATTACAATTAAAACCTGATACTGCGAGCGTTTACGCAATTGCCCGGCCTGAACAGAACGTTTTTATCCGAATTAACACTGATTTTTTATCGCGTCCTTACGTTTCATTGATTTAGCGTAAACTGTCAGACGAAAACCAGATTCGGACTTTTCTTTGCTGGAGAGTGGTGCTAGGAATATTCCTAATAATTTGCGCGGCGAAATGAAATTAAAAAAATCATGAATTCGCCGATTAAGTTTTCAGTTAATTATGATATGTCTTATTAAGATGACAGAAAATAAATAGCAGCACAATAAGCGTAATTTATGATTTTTTTGAAATGAAAAAGGCCGCAAATGCGGCCTTTTTATCATATGAAACCGGTATCAGTGAGGTTCTACCGAATGACTATGCTCAACGTCTTCATTCTTACGGCTGAAGCGGCGGCGAACCACCACGAAGAACACCGGTACGAAGAAGATCGCAAGAACGGTCGCGGTTACCATCCCACCCATTACGCCGGTACCTACTGCGTTCTGCGCACCGGAGCCCGCACCGGAGCTGATAACCAGCGGCATTACACCGAGGATAAATGCCAGAGACGTCATCAGGATTGGACGCAGACGCATACGAACGGCTTCGAGCGTCGCCTCAATCAGACCTTTGCCTTCTTTCTCCATCAGATCTTTGGCGAATTCCACGATAAGTATCGCGTTCTTCGCCGACAAGCCAATGGTTGTCAGCAGGCCCACCTGGAAGTAAACGTCGTTGGTCAATCCACGGAACGTTGCGGCAAGCAGCGCACCGATAACCCCCAGTGGAACAACCAGCATAACGGAGAACGGAATCGACCAGCTCTCATACAGTGCCGCCAGACACAGGAAGACCACGATCAGTGAAATGGCGTACAGGGCAGGGGCCTGGTTCCCGGACAGACGTTCCTGGTAGGACATACCGGTCCAGTCATAGCCGATACCTGCAGGCAGTTTACTGGCGAGTTCTTCCATCAGGTTCATCGCTTCACCGGTGCTTCGACCCGGCGCAGCCTGACCCAGGATTTCCATCGATGGCAAGCCGTTATAGCGTTCCAGACGCGGTGAACCGTATTCCCAACGCGAGGTTGAGAAGGCGGAGAACGGTACCATCTGTCCATCGCTGCCGCGAACGTACCAGTTGTTGATGTCGTTCGGCAACATACGGTACTGCGCTTCGGACATCACGTACACTTTCTTCACACGACCGCGGTCGATGAAGTCGTTGACGTAGCTACCGCCCCAGGCCGCGCCCAGTGTGGTATTGATGTCGCTGATGGACACACCCAGCGCCTGGGCTTTTTCCTGGTCGATGTCGATTTTATACTGCGGTGTATCTTCCAGACCGTTTGGACGCACGCCGACCAGCAGGTCAGGGTGTTTAGCCACTTCACCAAACAGCTGGTTACGCGCCTGAGTCAGTTTCTCGTGACCCAAACCACCCTGGTCAATCAGCTGGAAGTCGAAACCGGTCGCCGTACCCAGTTCAACAATCGCTGGCAGGTTAAAGGCGAAGACCATCGCATCTTTAATCTGCGAGAAGGTACCCATGGCGCGGCCGGTGATCGCTTCAACTTTGTTCTCTTCGCCCGGACGTTCAGACCAGTCTTTCAGAGAAACGAAGGCGATACCGGTGTTCTGACCACGACCCGCAAAGCCAAAGCCGTTAACCGCAAACACGGATTCAACGTTGTCTTTCTCTTTGGTGAGGTAGTAGTCCGTCACTTCGTCCAGCACTTTCTGGGTACGCTCTTGCGATGCACCCGCCGGGAGCTGTGCCATCGTCAGGAACACGCCCTGATCTTCATCCGGCAGGAACGAGCTTGGCAGACGAACGAACAGGAAAGCCATGCCCACCACGATGATGATATAGAGCAGCAGATAACGACCGGTGCTGCGCAGGATGTTGCCCACGCTGTCGGTGTAATGGTGCGTGCTCTTATCAAACATGCGGTTAAACCAGCCGAAGAACCCTTTGTGCTCGCCGTGACCACCTTTCTGAATCGGCTTCAGCATGGTGGCACACAGGGCAGGCGTCAGGATCAACGCCACCAGCACGGACAGCGCCATCGCGGAAACGATGGTAATAGAGAACTGGCGGTAAATCGCACCGGTTGAACCCCCGAAGAAGGCCATCGGGATAAATACCGCAGACAGCACCATCGCGATACCGACCAGCGCGCCCTGGATTTGCCCCATCGATTTACGGGTTGCTTCCTTCGGCGGCAGGCCTTCCTCCGCCATCACACGCTCGACGTTCTCTACCACAACGATGGCGTCATCCACCAGCAGGCCGATGGCGAGCACCATCCCGAACATTGTCAGGGTGTTTATCGAGTAGCCGAATATCGACAGGATTGCGAAGGTCCCGAGCAGTACGACCGGAACGGCGATGGTTGGGATCAACGTCGCACGGAAGTTTTGCAGGAACAGGTACATGACCAGGAAGACGAGGATGATCGCCTCAACCAGGGTTTTTACCACTTCGTGAATCGAGATTTTAACGAACGGCGTGGTGTCATACGGATATACGATTTTCAGACCTGACGGGAAGAAAGGTTCCATCTTCTTCAGCTCTGCACGGATAGCCGTGGCGGTGTCCAGGGCGTTAGCGCCTGTCGCCAGTTTGATACCCAGACCGGAAGCCGGTTTGCCGTTGAACTTCGCGATGATGTCGTAGTTCTCACCGCCCAGCTCAACTTTCGCCACGTCGCGCAGGCGAACCTGAGAACCGTCCTGATTCACTTTCAGCAGAATTTTGCTGAACTCATCGGCGGAGGTCAGACGCGTCTGTGCGATGATCGAGGCGTTAAGCTGCTGGCCTTTCACCGGCGGCGTACCGCCTAGCTGACCGGCTGCCACCTGGGCGTTCTGCGCTTTGATCGCGCTGATTACGTCAACCGGCGTCAGCTGGAAGTTGTTCAGCTTGTTCGGATCCATCCAGATACGCATTGCGTACTGGGAACCAAACAGCTGAACGTCACCCACACCGGAAGTACGGCTGATGGCGTCCTTCATGTTGGCGCCCACGTAGTCGGAAATATCCTCCTGCGTCATGGTACCGTTGGTGTTGATAACGCCGACAACCATCAGGAAGCTGCTGGACGATTTCTCGACGCTCACACCCTGTTGTTGTACTTCCTGCGGCAGCAGCGGCATCGCCAGCTGCAGTTTGTTCTGCACCTGAACCTGCGCGATGTCAGCATCGGTACCTGACTCGAAGGTCAGGGTGATCTGAACTGTACCGGTTGAGTCACTGTTAGAGGACATGTACATCAGGTTATCGATACCGTTCATGTTCTGTTCGATAACCTGAGTCACGGTGTCCTGCACCGTTTTTGCATCAGCCCCTGGGTAGGTTGCGGAGATCGTCACCGCCGGTGGCGCAATCGTTGGATATTGCGCGACGGGCAGCTTCAGGATCGCAAGTCCCCCAGCTAGCATGATAATTATGGCGATCACCCACGCAAATATGGGGCGATCGATAAAGAAATTAGGCATGTCTTAACGGCTCCTGTTTAAGTTAAGACTTGGTTTGTTCTGACTGACCAGCGGCTGAAGCTTGTTGTTTATCGTCAGACTTCACTTCCTGTGCTTTAACCTGCGCGCCAGGACGAACTTTTTGCAAACCAGTGATAATCACGCGATCGCCATCTTTCAGACCTTCCGTCACCAGCCATTTATCGCCAATCGCCTGCGTAGCAGTGATATTGCGGGTTTCGACTTTGTCATCAGCCCCGACAACCAGTGCGCTCGCATCGCCGCGTGGCGTACGGGTCACACCCTGCTGTGGAACCAGAAGTGCGGTTGGATTCGTCCCTTCTTCCAGACGCGCGCGAACGAACATACCAGGCAACAGCGTGTTGTCCGGGTTCGGGAAAATCGCACGTAAGGTGATGGAACCGGTGGTCTGGTCGACCGTCACATCAGAGAATTCCAGTGTGCCTGACTGTGGGTATTTGATACCGTCATTGGTCACAAGCTCCACTTTGGCTTTGCCGTTTTCCTGTTGCAGCTTGCCGCTTGCGAGCTCTTGCTTCAGACGCAGGAAATCATTGCTGGACTGTGTGACGTCAACGTAGATCGGATCAAGCTGCTGCACGGTGGCCAGCGCCGTGGCCTGACCGTTCTGCACCAGCGCCCCTTCCGTCACGGAAGATTTACCAATACGACCGCTGATAGGGGAGGTCACTTTGGTGTAGGCCAGGTTAATACGCGCGGTTTCGACGGCGGCTTTCGCGGCAACGACGGCAGCGTTGGTCTGCTGTGCATCCGCCAGCGCAGTATCGTAATCCTGTTGACTGATGTACTGCGTACCGAGCAGTTTTTTATAGCGGCTCAGCGTGAGCTGGGAGATTTTGGCTGCAGCTTCAGCTTTCGCCAGATCGCCTTTCGCGCTTTCATAAGACGCCTGATAGGTTGCTGGATCAATCTGATACAGAGACTCACCGGCTTTCACATCACCGCCTTCCGTGAAGTTACGTTTCAGGATAATACCGCTCACCTGAGGACGCACTTCCGCAATGCGGTAAGCACTCGTACGGCCTGGTAATTCTGTGGTGATTTGTAGAGGTTCAGATTTGAGCGTCACAACGCCTACTTCTGGCGCCTGCTGAGCTCCTTGTTGAGCCGGTTTGTCGTCACATCCTGTTAGCGCTAAGCTGCCTGAGAGCATCAGAACGACCGCCAGAGGCGTTAACCCTCTGTTTTTGTTCATATGTAAACCTCGAGTGTCCGATTTCAAATTGATCAAGGGTCCTGAGTCTAAAAACCCATTGCTGCGTTTATATTATCGTCATGCTATGGTACATACATTCACAAATGTATGTAAATCTGACTCCTGTAAATTCACTGACATATGGCACGAAAAACCAAACAACAAGCGCTGGAAACCCGACAACACATTCTGGATGTGGCGATTCGTTTGTTCTCTCAGCAGGGTGTGTCATCAACCTCGCTGGCGCAGATTGCTCAGGCCGCGGGCGTCACGCGGGGAGCGATTTACTGGCATTTTAAAGACAAGTCAGATCTGTTTGGTGAAATCTGGGAGCTTTCAGAATCCAACATTAGCGATCTAGAGACTGAGTATCGGGCAAAATTCCCCGACGATCCACTCTCAGTATTAAGAGAAATTCTAGTATATATCCTTGAAGCAACGGTAGTTGAAGAACGTCGCAGGCTAATGATGGAAATTATTTTTCATAAATGCGAGTTCGTGGGCGAAATGGCGGTCGTCCAGCAGGCGCAGCGTAGCCTGTGTCTGGAGAGTTATGACCGCATCGAACAGACGCTAACGCAATGTATTCAGGCAAAAACGTTACCGGCCAACCTGCTGACGCGCCGCGCCGCCATTCTGTTACGTAGCTATGTCTCCGGGCTGATGGAGAACTGGCTATTTGCGCCACAATCTTTTGATCTTAAAAACGAAGCTCGTAGCTACGTCGCCATTTTGCTGGAGATGTTGCAATTTTGCCCGACGCTGCGTGACGAAACCCACTCCGTTCCTGCCTGACCGTCGCCAGGATTTATCCTGGAGGTTCATGTTCTTGCTATTCTGCTTTCAGCGGGCGTGATATTCTTCACGCCGGACTATTTTCGGTCATTTCTCACATCATACTCACGACTATGCTGCACACCAAACGCTCGCAACATCCTGTTCTTGCATTATTTTTTGCTATGCTGTTTTTCCTGGCTTCCGCGCCGCTTTCGTTTGCTCGCGCAGATAACGCCAGCGATATCCCTTCGCGTGCCGAAGTTCAGGCGCAGCTTGATACGCTGAATAAACAAAAAGAGCTGTCGCCTCAGGAGAAACTCGTCCAACAGGATCTGACGGAAACGCTGGAAACGCTGGATAAAATTGAACGCGTAAAAGCAGAAACGGCTCAGCTTCGCCAGAAGGTCGCGCAGGCCCCGGACAACATGCGCAAGGCGACAGAGGCGCTGAGCGCGCTGAGCGACGTCGATAACGATGACGAAACCCGCAAAACGCTTGCGACGCTCTCGCTACGTCAGCTGGAGTCGCGCGTGGCGCAGTTGCTGGACGATCTCCAGACCGCGCAGTCCGATCTCGCCACCTATAACAGCCAGCTTGTCTCGCTGCAAACGCAGCCTGAGCGCGTGCAAAACGCGATGTACACCGCGTCTCAGCAGCTTCAGCAGATCCGCAACCGCCTGAATGGGACGGCTGTGGGAGATGGCGCGTTACGCGCTACGCAGCAAACGTTGTTGTTGATTCAGCAGACGTTGCTTAATGCGGAAATTGAACAGCAGCGCAAGAGCCTTGAAGGCAATACGGTGCTGCAGGATACGCTGCAAAAACAGCGTGATTACGTCACCGCCAACATTAATCGTCTTGAGCACCAGCTCCAGCTGCTGCAGGAGGCGGTAAACAGTAAACGTCTGACGCTGACGGAAAAAACCGCTCAGGAAGCCGTATCGCCAGACGAAACCGCCCGCATTCAGGCCAACCCGCTGGTGAAGCAGGAGCTTGAGCTTAACCATCAGTTAAGTGAGCGTCTGATTCAGGCCACCGAAAGCGGTAACTCGCTGGTGCAGCAGAATATTAAAGTTAAAAACTGGCTGGATCGCGCGCTGCAGGCGGAACGTAACATTAAAGAGCAGATTGCGGTTCTGAAAGGGAGCCTTCTGCTGTCGCGAATTTTGTACCAGCAGCAGCAGACGCTGCCGTCCGCTGACGAGCTGGAGGACATGACCAACCGCATCGCGGATTTACGTCTGGAGCAGTTTGACGTCAACCAGCAGCGCGATGCGCTTTTCCAGAGCGATAACTTTGTCGCGAAAGTGGAAGAGGGCCATTCCAGCGAGGTGAACCCGGAGGTTCACGACGCGCTGTTGCAGGTCGTCGATATGCGTCGCGAGCTTCTCGACCAGCTCAACAAACAGCTGGGCAATCAGCTGATGATGGCCATTAACCTGCAGATCAACCAGCAGCAGCTGGTGAGCGTCTCGAAAAGCCTGCAGGAGATTTTGACCCAGCAGATTTTCTGGGTGAACAGCAACAAGCCGATGGACTGGGACTGGGTCAAATCCTTCCCTGAGACGCTGAAGTCGCAAATCAAGAGCATGAAAATCACCGTCAACTGGGAGAAGGCCTGGCCTGCGGTGATGATTGCCTTCCTCGCGGGCCTGCCGCTTTTGCTGATTGCGGGTCTGATCCGCTGGCGTTTGAAATGGCTGAAACAGTATCAGGCCAGGCTGGCGTCGGAAGTGGGACAACTGCGTAACGACAGCCAGCTACACACCCCGAAAGCGATCCTGATTGACCTGATCCGCGCGCTGCCGGTCTGCCTGCTGATTCTGGCCGCCGGGCTGATTCTGCTCACGATGCAGCTCAACATCAGCGACCTGCTCTGGGCGTTCAGCAAAAAGCTGGCGCTGTTCTGGCTGGTGTTTGGTCTCTGCTGGAAAGTGCTGGAAAAAGACGGAGTGGCGGTGCGTCACTTCAACATGCCGGAACAACTTACCAGCCACTGGCGTCGCCAGATTGTGCGCATCAGCCTCGCGCTGCTGCCGCTGCACTTCTGGTCTGTCGTGTCTGAACTCTCACCGCTGCATTTGATGGACGACGTGCTGGGGCAGCTGGTTATTCTGCTGAACCTGCTGCTGATTGCCGTTCTGATGTGGCCGATGTGCCGCGACAGCTGGCGTGATAAAGAGTCTCACAACCTTCGTCTGGCGACCGTAACGGTGCTGGCGATCATTCCGCTGGCGCTGATGGTGCTGACGGCAACGGGCTACTTCTATACCACGCTGCGCCTGTCAGGCCGCTGGATCGAAACGGTTTATCTGGTGATTGTCTGGAATCTGCTGTTCCAGACCGTGCTGCGCGGGTTGAGCGTGGCGGCGCGGCGTATCGCCTATCGCCGTGCGATCGCGCGCCGTCAGCATCAGGTGAAAGAGGGGGCAGAAGGCGCGGAGCCGCAGGAAGAGCCGACCATCGCGCTGGAGCAGGTCAACCAGCAAACCATGCGTATCACGATGCTGGTGATGGTGGCGCTGTTTGGGGTGATGTTCTGGGCCATCTGGTCTGATTTAATCACCGTCTTTGCGTACCTCGACAGCGTCAAGCTCTGGCAGTACAGCGGCACCGAGGCGGGTGTGACGGTGATGAAAAGCGTGACCATGGGCAGCCTGCTCTTTGCGCTGGTGTCGCTGGTGGTCGCCTGGGCGCTGATCCGCAACCTGCCGGGCCTGCTGGAAGTGCTGGTGCTGTCCCGCCTGAACCTGCGTCAGGGGGCGTCTTACGCCATCACCACTATCCTGAACTACGTGATCATTATCGCGGGTGCGATGACGGTCTTTGGTTCGCTGGGTGTTTCATGGGACAAACTGCAGTGGCTGGCGGCAGCGCTCTCGGTCGGTCTTGGTTTCGGCCTGCAGGAGATCTTCGGGAACTTCGTCTCCGGCCTGATCATCCTGTTCGAACGTCCGGTGCGTATCGGCGATACCGTCACCATCGGCACCTTCTCCGGCACCGTCAGCAAGATCCGTATTCGTGCGACCACCATTACCGACTTTGACCGTAAAGAGGTGATCATCCCGAACAAAGCGTTCGTGACCGAACGCCTGATCAACTGGTCGCTCTCCGATACGACCACCCGCGTGGTGATCCGCCTCGGCGTCGCCTATGGATCGGATCTGGATAAAGTGAAAGAGGTGCTGTTGAAGGCGGCGTCTGAACATCCGAAAGTCATGCACGATCCGGCTCCTGCGGTGTTCTTCACCACTTTCGGTCCGAGTACGCTGGATCACGAGCTGCGCCTGTACGTGCGTGAGCTGCGCGATCGCAGCTACACCGTCGACGAACTGAACCGCGCGATCGACCGCCTGTGCCGTGAAAATGACATTAACATCGCCTTCAACCAGCTTGAGGTTCACCTGCGTAACGAAAAAGGTGAAGAGCATACGGAAGTGAAGCGCGAGATTAAGGGTGACGACCCGACTCCGGCATAATCTATTTTCCCTCTCCCTGTGGGAGAGGGTTAGGGTGAGGGCAACAGGCCTTCACCTTTCCCTCAAAATCCCGCCGCACAATCTCCAGCGCCTTCAGCACTGTCTCCGCCGGGATCTCATGATTCTCCAGCAGCATAATCAAATCGACGGCCAGCTTGACCTCGTCGGGTGCATTTTCCAGTGACATCTTTGTGGCTCCTGTTAACGGGTCAAACGTTCAATGACGCGCTCGATCTCATCCAGCGCCTGTCGGCAGCGGGCAATACGGCCTTCGAGGGCGCTTATCTCGCGCATTAATAGCTGCTGCTCTTCCAGCGTTTCGCTGTTGTTCAATCGGGCTTCGCGTTCGCGTTTCATCTCAAACAGCCGGCGTTCAAACTCCTGGTTCTCCAGCCGCTTGCGCTGCCATTTACCGAGTCCCGGCGAGGCGCTGTCCCAGGCGCGCAGCGGCCAGGCGGCGATTTCGCGATGTAAAGCAGTAATCTGCTCGGCGAGATGCTCCGCCAGCCAGGCCACCTGTTCCTGCTGTCCGTTCTCAACCGCGTGGCGCAACTCATCAAGATTCGTTTGCGCCTCCGCAAGATAATCCTGAATTAACGTGCTGCGGGTACGAAAAAGCTGTCGGTCAAAGCGCGGCTTCAGCGTGGCGTGTCCCATCAGCGGCGTGGCCTGCGCGCGCAAGGCGATCAGTTGATTTTGTAGCGTCTCAAGAAGCAAGGCTGTTTTCAAAACGCTCTCCAGTGGTAAAGTAGCCGTTCAGTTTGATAACGATTCGCATTATGCAGCGTACTATTTTAATCATCATTGGCTGGCTCGCGGTAGTGCTGGGCACGCTGGGTATTGTTTTACCCCTGTTACCGACCACGCCGTTTATTCTGCTGGCGGCCTGGTGCTTCGCCCGTTCATCGCCGCGCTTTCACCACTGGCTGCTCTACCGCTCATGGTTTGGCGGCTACCTGCGGTACTGGCAAAAACACCGTGCCATGCCGCCCGGCGCGAAGCCGCGCGCGATCGCGGTGATCCTCATCACCTTCGCCATTTCATTATGGCTGGTGAAAATGATGTGGGTACGCATTCTGCTGCTGGCGATCCTGACCTGTCTGCTTATCTTTATGTGGCGGATCCCCGTGGTTGATGAAAAGCAACAAAAGCACTGAAGCCTCATCATGGCTGTTGCAATTATTGCGTACAGCCAGTAAATTCGACCGTTTTCGAGCACAGGTGCGCCTGGTTAAAGGTTAAGCAATTGTTACCTTTACCGACTCGTTGCGCGCCGTGAGTAACACTGTTTCACTTAGGCACAAACCGATGACCGCAACTGCACAGCAGCTTGAATTTCTGAAAAACAGCATCAAAAGCATCCAGGACTATCCGAAGCCTGGCATTCTTTTCCGTGATGTCACCAGCTTGCTGGAAGACCCGAAAGCGTACGCGCTCAGCATTGAACTGCTGGTGGAGCGTTATAAAAACGCCGGGATTACCAAAGTAGTAGGTACCGAAGCCCGTGGCTTCCTGTTTGGCGCACCGGTTGCGCTGGCAATGGGCGTGGGTTTTGTGCCGGTGCGTAAGCCGCGCAAGCTGCCGCGTGAAACCATTGCTGAGAGCTACGAGCTGGAGTACGGCACCGATCAGCTGGAAATCCACGTGGATGCCATCAAGCCAGGCGACAAAGTGCTGGTGGTGGACGATCTACTGGCAACCGGCGGCACCATCGAAGCGACCGTGAAGCTGATCCGCCGTCTGGGTGGGGAAGTGACCGACGCGGCATTCATCATCAACCTGTTCGATCTGGGTGGCGAACAGCGCCTGGAAAAACAGGGTATTACCAGCTACAGCCTGGTGCCATTCCCGGGTCATTAATCCCGTTCCTCACAACCTCGCTCAATGAGTGAGGTTGTGATAGCATTCCCCTCCATAAATTCACCTTCCAGCGTTGCAGAGCCTGCCCATGAGTTATCAGGTGTTAGCCCGTAAATGGCGACCACAAACCTTTGCTGACGTTGTCGGTCAGGAACATGTGCTGACGGCCCTGGCGAACGGCTTGTCGCTAGGTCGTATCCATCACGCCTATCTTTTTTCCGGCACCCGCGGCGTCGGTAAGACCTCCATTGCCCGTCTGCTGGCGAAAGGCCTCAACTGCGAAACCGGGATTACCGCCACCCCGTGCGGCGTGTGCGATAACTGCAGGGAAATCGAGCAGGGGCGTTTTGTCGATCTGATTGAGATCGACGCCGCCTCGCGCACCAAAGTGGAAGACACTCGCGATCTGCTCGATAACGTGCAGTACGCCCCGGCGCGCGGCCGCTTCAAGGTCTACCTGATCGATGAAGTGCACATGTTGTCGCGTCACAGCTTCAACGCCCTGCTGAAAACGCTGGAAGAGCCGCCTGCACACGTGAAGTTCCTGCTGGCGACCACCGATCCGCAAAAGTTGCCGGTTACCATTCTGTCGCGCTGCCTGCAGTTCCACCTGAAGGCGCTGGACGTTGAGCAGATCCGCGCGCAGCTTGAGCACATTCTCGATGAAGAGAAAATTGTCCACGAACCGCGCGCCCTGCAACTGCTGGCCCGCGCGGCGGACGGTAGCCTGCGAGATGCGTTAAGCCTGACCGATCAGGCGATTGCCAGCGGTGACGGCAAGCTCTCGACCGACGCGGTCAGCACCATGCTCGGTACGCTGGATGACGATCAGGCGCTCTCGCTTATCGAAGCGATGATTGCCGCCAACGGCGAACGCGTGATGTCGCTGGTAAACGCGGCTGCCGCCCGAGGCGTGGAGTGGGAGGGGCTGTTGGTTGAAATGCTCAGCCTGCTGCACCGCGTGGCGATGCTGCAGCTTTCTCCATCGGCAATCGGCGCGGATATGGCCGCCATTGAGCAGCGGATGCGTGAACTTGCCCGCACCGTGCCGCCTGCCGACGTACAGCTTTACTACCAGACGCTGCTAATTGGACGCAAAGAGCTGCCGTTCGCGCCGGACCGCCGGATGGGCGTTGAAATGACGCTGCTGCGCGCGCTGGCGTTTCACCCGCGCATGCCGCTGCCCGAACCCGAAGTGCCGCGACAGTCCTTCGCGCCGGTCGCCCCGACCGCGGTGATGTCGCCGCAGCAGGTGCCGCCACAGCCGACACCGCCGCCGCAAAACGTGCCGCTGTCGGATGCCACCAGTTCGGTACTTGCCGCACGCAGTCAGTTGCAGCGTGCGCAGGGAGTAACCAAACCAAAAAAGAGTGAACCGGCAGCGCCAGCAAGAGCGCGGCCGGTGAACAACGCCGCGCTTGAACGACTGGCCTCGGTAACGGAGCGCGTTCAGTCGCGTCCGGCACCGTCCGCGCTCGAGCAGAAAGCCCCGGCGAAAGAAGAGGCTTACCGCTGGAAGGCGACCACCATCACCGAAACGGTGAAGGAAGAGGTCGCCACGCCAAAAGCGCTGAAGAAAGCGCTGGAGCATGAGAAAACCCCGGAGCTTGCCGCGAAGCTCGCCGAAGAGTCAATCGAGCGGGACGCCTGGGCCGCTGAGGTCAGCAAACTGCAGCTGCCGAAGCTGGTAGAGCAGGTCGCGCTCAACGCCTGGAAAGAGCAAGAGGGCAACCAGGTGCGTCTGCATCTGCGTCCGGGCCAGCGACATCTGAATTCCCCTGGTGCGCAAAAGGCGCTGGCGGAGGCGCTCACCGCATTGCAGGGTGCGCCGGTTGAATTGACTATCATTGAAGATGATAATCCCGCAGTGCGAACGCCGCTGGAGTGGCGCCAGGCCATTTATGAAGAGAAGCTCGCGCAGGCGCGCGAGTCAATTATCGCGGATAACAACATTCAGACCCTGCGCCGGTTCTTCGACGCCGATCTGGATGAAGAGAGTATTCGCCCCATTTGATCGTGAGTCTGACTTACGGTTGTAATCCTTAAACGTGAAAGAGAGAGAAGCCTATGTTCGGTGGAAAAGGCGGTCTGGGTGGCCTGATGAAGCAGGCTCAGCAGATGCAGGAAAAAATGCAGAAGATGCAGGAAGAGATCGCTCAGCTGGAAGTCACGGGTGAATCCGGTGCCGGTCTGGTAAAAGTGACCATCAACGGTGCGCACAACTGCCGCCGCGTGGAAATCGACCCAAGCCTGCTCGAAGACGACAAAGATATGCTGGAAGATCTGGTTGCCGCCGCGTTTAACGATGCCGCGCGCCGTATCGACGAAACCCAGAAAGAGAAAATGGCCTCTGTTTCCAGCGGTATGCAACTGCCGCCGGGCTTCAAGATGCCATTCTGATGCAAACCAGTCCGCTGCTCACGCAGTTAATGGAAGCACTGCGCTGCCTGCCGGGCGTTGGCCCGAAGTCGGCGCAGCGCATGGCGTTCACGCTTTTGCAGCGCGACCGCAGCGGCGGGATGCGCCTGGCGCAGGCTCTGACCCGCGCCATGTCAGAAATTGGTCATTGTGCGGATTGCCGCACCTTTACCGAGCAGGACGTATGTAACATCTGTACGAACCCGCGTCGCCAGGAAAACGGTCAGATTTGCGTGGTGGAGAGTCCGGCGGACATCTACGCCATCGAACAAACCGGGCAGTTTTCTGGTCGCTACTTCGTGCTGATGGGGCATCTCTCCCCGCTGGACGGTATTGGCCCGGATGATATCGGTCTCGACCGCCTTGAACAGCGTCTTGAGTCCGAAACCATCAAAGAGGTGATCCTCGCCACCAACCCGACGGTGGAAGGGGAGGCAACCGCTAACTACATCGCCGAACTGTGCTCGCAGTACGGCGTTGACGCCAGCCGCATCGCCCACGGCGTGCCGGTGGGCGGCGAGCTGGAAATGGTCGACGGCACCACGCTGTCGCACTCTCTGGCCGGGCGTCACAAGATTATTTTCTGACCAAACGGAGGCTGCGCGCGTGGCCTCCGCTTGAAATTTTCCTCCCTTATCCCCATCTCTCACTCAACGTTTTACAACCCCATTAAATGGCATTGTTGAGGTCGACTTAGATGAAAGGACAAGAAACCCGTGGTTTCCAGTCAGAAGTAAAACAGCTTCTGCACCTGATGATCCATTCCCTGTATTCCAACAAAGAAATCTTCCTGCGTGAGCTAATTTCCAACGCATCCGATGCGGCGGACAAGCTGCGCTTCCGCGCGCTGTCCAACCCGGACCTGTACGAAGGCGACGGCGAACTGCGCGTGCGCGTCTCTTTCAATAAAGAGAACCGCACCCTGACCATTGCCGATAACGGCATCGGGATGAACCGCGACGAGGTGATCGACCACCTCGGCACCATTGCCAAATCCGGCACCAAAGCGTTCCTCGAGTCCATGGGCTCTGACCAGGCGAAAGACAGCCAGCTGATCGGCCAGTTCGGTGTGGGCTTCTACTCGGCGTTTATCGTTGCCGACAAAGTCACCGTGCGCACCCGCGCGGCAGGCGAAAGCGCAGAAAATGGTGTGTTCTGGGAATCCAAAGGGGAAGGCGAATACACCGTTGATGACATCACCAAAGCGGATCGCGGCACCGAAATCACCCTCCACCTGCGTGAAGGCGAAGACGATTTCCTGAACGACTGGCGTGTACGCTCCATCATCAGCAAATATTCCGACCACATCGCGCTGCCGGTTGAGATTGAGAAACAGGAAGAGCAGGACGGTGAAACCGTTGTCTCCTGGGAGAAGATCAACAAGGCGCAGGCGCTGTGGACGCGCAACAAGTCTGAAATTAAAGACGACGAGTACAACGAGTTCTACAAGCACATCGCTCACGACTTTACCGACCCGCTGACCTGGAGCCACAACCGTGTGGAAGGTAAGCAGGAATACACCAGCCTGCTGTACATTCCGGCGCAGGCACCGTGGGACATGTGGAACCGCGATCACAAGCACGGCCTGAAGCTCTACGTGCAGCGCGTGTTCATCATGGACGACGCCGAGCAGTTCATGCCGAACTACCTGCGCTTTACGCGCGGCCTGATTGACTCCAACGATCTGCCGCTGAACGTCTCCCGTGAAATCCTGCAGGACAGTACCGTCACCCGCAACCTTCGCAACGCGCTGACCAAACGTACGCTGCAGATGCTGGAAAAACTGGCGAAAGACGATGCGGAAAAATATCAGACCTTCTGGAAACAGTTCGGTCTGGTGCTGAAAGAAGGCCCGGCGGAAGACACCGCGAACGTCGAAACGATCGCCAAACTGCTGCGCTTCGCCTCTACGCATACCGACTCCTCCGCACAGACCGTGTCGCTGGAAGAGTACGTCTCCCGCATGAAAGAAGGGCAGGAAAAGATCTACTACATCACCGCCGACAGCTACGCGGCGGCGAAGAGCAGCCCGCACCTGGAGCTGCTGCGCAAGAAAGGCATCGAAGTGCTGCTGCTTTCTGACCGCATCGACGAGTGGATGATGAACTACCTGACCGAGTTCGACGGTAAATCCTTCCAGTCCGTGGCCAAAGCCGACGAGTCCATCGACAAGCTGGCGGATGAAGTGGACGAAAGCGCGAAAGAAGCCGAGAAGGCGCTGGAGCCGTTCGTTGAGCGCGTGAAAACGCTGCTGGGCGATCGCGTGAAAGAGGTGCGCTTCACGCACCGTCTGACCGATACTCCGGCGATTGTCACCACCGATGCCGACGAAATGGGCACCCAGATGGCGAAGCTGTTCGCTGCGGCGGGCCAGGCGATGCCGGAAGTGAAATATATCTTTGAGCTTAATCCGGATCACCCGCTGGTGAAACGTGCGGCAGACACCCAGGACGACGCCCGCTTTGCCGAGTGGGTTGAACTGCTGCTGGATCAGTCCCTGCTGGCCGAACGCGGCACGCTGGAAGATCCTAACCTGTTCATTAAACGTGTGAATGCGCTGCTGCTGGCGTAATTAAACACCTACCCCTCACCCTGCCCTCTCTCCAAAGGGAGAGAGTGAAAGAGTTCCCTCTCCCTGTGGGAGAGGGTTAGGGTGAGGGCACCAGACCGCACTAACCCAAATTATCTCCCCCCATTAACCGTTTCAGCTTCCCCGCCTTCCTTGAGCCACGCCCGTTCTGGTGGTATTGTTTAGCGCTTTTGAAAAATTGAAACGACATTTGAGGGGATTTTCGCAATGCGTATTATTCTGCTTGGCGCTCCGGGCGCGGGTAAAGGAACTCAGGCTCAGTTCATCATGGAGAAATACGGTATTCCGCAAATCTCCACCGGTGACATGCTGCGCGCCGCTGTTAAATCTGGCTCCGAGCTGGGTAAACAAGCGAAAGACATCATGGACGCAGGCAAGCTGGTGACCGACGAGCTGGTTATTGCTCTGGTCAAAGAGCGCATTGCTCAGGAAGACTGCCGTAACGGTTTCTTGCTGGACGGCTTCCCACGCACCATTCCTCAGGCTGACGCCATGAAGGAAGCGGGCATCAATGTGGACTACGTTCTGGAGTTCGACGTACCGGACGAGCTGATCGTTGACCGTATCGTTGGCCGTCGCGTACACGCTGCTTCTGGCCGCGTTTACCACATCAAATTCAACCCACCTAAGGTTGAAGGCAAAGACGACGTGACCGGCGAAGAGCTGACCACCCGTAAAGACGATCAGGAAGAGACCGTGCGTAAACGCCTGGTGGAATACCATCAGATGACTGCACCGCTGATCGGCTACTACACCAAAGAAGCGCAGGCGGGTAACACCCAATACGCCAAAGTCGACGGTACCAAAGCCGTGGCTGACGTACGTGCAGAGCTGGAAAAAATCCTCGGCTAATTGCACGTCTCTCACCCGGGTTCTCCGGGTGAGAAAAATTCTCATCTTACCTATTACAGCAATGGGTTTCGTTTAAACGCATTTCCGCTACAATTGACAACCTATCAAAAGGTTAAGAGGCGTGAATGAGTCAGGCGAAAACCGGCATCCTGCTTGCCAATCTGGGCACCCCAGAAGCACCCACTCCAGTAGCGGTAAAACGCTATCTGCGACAGTTTTTAAGCGACACGCGCGTCGTGGATACCCCAAGATTGCTGTGGTGGCCCCTGCTGCGTGGCGTTATTCTGCCGATTCGTTCTCCGCGCGTGGCAAAGCTTTATCAGTCTGTCTGGATGGAAGAGGGCTCGCCGCTGATGGTGTACAGCCGCCGTCAGGAGAAAGCACTGGCCGCCCGCCTGCCGGATATGCCCGTCGCGCTCGGCATGAGCTATGGAACCCCTTCGCTGGAAAGCGCAGTGGAAAACCTGCTCGCGCAGGGCGTTGACCATATCGTCGTGCTGGCGCTCTATCCACAGTATTCGTGTTCGACGGTAGCTGCCGTCTGGGACGAGCTGGCGCGCATTCTGAAGACGCGTCGTCGCATTCCTGCGGTGACCTTTATTCGTGACTATGCGGATAACGATCTGTACATCAAGGCGCTGGCCAGCAGCGCCCGCGCGTCGTTTGAAAAGCACGGCGAGCCGGATTTGCTGCTGCTTTCCTATCACGGCATTCCGCAGCGTTTCGCCAATGAAGGGGATGATTATCCGCAGCGCTGCCGCGATACCACCCGCGAGCTGGTCTCCGCCCTTGGCCTGCCGCCGGAGAAGGTGATGATGACCTTCCAGTCGCGCTTCGGCCGCGAGCCGTGGTTGACGCCGTACACTGATGAAACCCTCAAAATGCTGGGCGAGAAGGGCGTGAAGCACATTCAGGTGATGTCGCCGGGCTTCTCGGCCGACTGTCTGGAAACGCTGGAGGAGATTGCGGTACAAAACCGGGAATTTTTCCTCGAAGCTGGCGGTGTGAAGTACGAGTACATTCCGGCACTTAACGACTCTCCTGAGCATATCGACATGATGGTCTCGCTGGTGACGAACAGCCGCTGATCGCGCTTGAGGCCGGGTTTGTGCTACCATTCCCGGCTTCTATTCCTTGCACAGTTCAGACCATGAAATTTCCCGGTAAACGTAAATCAAAACACTACTTCCCCGTTAACGCTCGCGATCCGCTCCTGCAGCAAATCCAGCCTGAAAATGAAACCAGCGCCGCATGGGTGGTGGGTATCGATCAGACGCTGGTGGATATTGAAGCCAAAGTGGATGATGCGTTTGTTGCGCGTTACGGTCTGAGCGCCGGCCATTCGCTGGTGATCGAGGACGACGTTGCCGAAGCGTTGTATCAGGAGCTGGTGCGTGAAAATCTGATCACCCATCAGTTTGCCGGCGGCACCATTGGCAACACCATGCACAACTACTCCGTGCTGGCGGACGACCGCTCGGTGCTGCTCGGCGTGATGTGCAGCAATATCGAAATCGGCGGCTACGCCTATCGCTACCTGTGCAACACCTCCAGCCGTACCGACCTGAACTATTTGCAGGGCGTAGACGGCCCGATTGGCCGCTGCTTTACCCTCATTGGTGAGTCCGGCGAGCGTACCTTTGCCATCAGCCCTGGCCACATGAACAAGCTGCGCGCAGAGAGTATTCCAGAAGAGGTTATTGCGGGGGCCTCTGCGCTGGTGCTCACGTCGTATCTGGTGCGCTGCAAGCCGGGCGAGCCGATGCCAGACGCGACCATGAAGGCGATTGAGTACGCGAAGAAGTACGATGTCCCGGTCGTCCTGACGCTGGGGACCAAATTCGTTATCGCCGACAACCCGGAGTGGTGGCAGGCCTTCCTGAAGGAACACGTTTCGATTCTGGCGATGAACGAAGAAGAGGCCGAAGCGCTGACCGGCGAAAGCGATCCGCTGCTGGCGTCTGACAAAGCGCTGGACTGGGTAGATCTGGTGCTCTGCACCGCCGGACCTGTCGGGCTGTACATGGCGGGCTTCACGGAAGAAGAGAGCAAACGCAAAACCCAGCATCCGCTGCTGCCTGGCGCAATTGCCGAATTCAACCAGTTCGAATTCAGCCGCGGTATGCGCCATAAAGACTGCATCAACCCGCTGCGTATCTACTCCCACATCGCGCCGTACATGGGCGGGCCAGAGAAGATCATGAACACCAACGGCGCGGGCGATGGCGCGCTGGCCGCGCTGCTGCACGACATCACCGCTAACGCTTACCACAAAACCAACGTGCCAAACTCCAGCAAGCATAAGTTTAGCTGGCTGACCTATTCATCGCTGGCGCAGGTGTGTAAATACGCGAACCGCGTGAGCTATCAGGTGCTGAATCAGCACTCCCCGCGCTTAACGCGTGGCCTCCCGGAACGGGAAGACAGCCTCGAAGAGGCGTATTGGGACAGGTAAAAGCAAAACGGCAACCAGGTTGCCGTTTTTAGTGTTTATTCCCTCTCCCTGTGGGAGAGGGCCAGGGTGAGGGCATCAGGCCGCACAAGGTAAAAGCAAAACGGCAACCAGGTTGCCGTTTTTAGTGTTTGTTCCCTCTCCCTGTGGGAGAGGGTCAGGGTGAGGGCATCAGGCCGCACAAGCTAGCCCGTCACCCCTTCTTCAACCGGCGCTTTCTCAAGCAGCGTCAGCATCGTGTTCGCAATCTCACGCTCACCCATGACGACCTTATTCGCGCCGCGCTCGGTGATGTATTCCACCTCATCGTCATAATGTGCGCGGGCAATAATCTCGATAGTCGGACACTTCGCGCGCGCGGACGCGACAATCTCACCTGCCTCGTAGCCGTTCGGAATGGTCAGCAGCAGCCAGCGGGCGCAGTCCAGATGCGCCAGATTCATGATCTCTTCGTTTGCCGCATTACCCAGCACCGCGCGAATGCCGCGCTCGCGCAGTTCGTCAACGCGTGTGCGTGAGGTTTCAATCACCACCAGCGGAATGCCCTGCGCCATCAGCTTCTCACCGAGCAGGCTGCCCACGCGACCAAAGCCAACCAGCAGCGCGTGATTGCAGATATCCACCGGGATCTGCTTCTCTTCTTCGATAGCCTCTTCCAGCGTCTGCTCTTCCAGGGTTTCCGTTTTATCGAGGTATTTTTCCAGCAGGGCAAACAGCACCGGGTTCAGCATGATGGAGAGGATCGCCCCCGCCAGCACCAGATTCTGACCGGCCTGCGGGAGAAGATTAAGCGCCATGCCGAGACCGGCCAGAATAAACGCGAACTCACCAATCTGCGCCAGGCTGGCGGCAATGGTCAGCGCCGTACGCGGCGAGTGGCCAAACATCCGCACCAGGAAGAAGGCGGCAACGGACTTACCAAAGATAATGATCGCCAGCGTGCCCAGCACTGCCAGCGGCTGCTGGATCAGAACCAGCGGATCAAAAAGCATCCCGACGGAGACGAAGAACAGCACGGCGAAAGCATCACGCAGCGGCAGCGTGTCGTGCGCCGCGCGGTGGCTTAATTCAGATTCGTTCAGCACCATCCCGGCGAAGAACGCGCCCAGCGCAAACGAGACGTCGAACAGCTCAACGGCACCAAAGGCGATACCCAGCGCCAGAGCGAGTACCGAAAGAGTGAACAGCTCGCGGGAACCTGTCGCCGCAGTGCGGGACATGATCCACGGTACCAGACGGCGGCCCACCAGCATCATGATGGCGATAAAGGCCACAACCTTACCGATGGTGATACTCATATCCAACGCCAGCGAGGCGAAGCCGACGTTGTCTTTTTCCATCATCCCGGCGACGGCGGGCAGCAGCACCAGCGTTAACACCATCACCAGATCTTCAACGATCAGCCAGCCTATTGCGATTTGCCCGCGCTGGCTGTCTATCAGCTGTCTCTCTTCAAGCGCGCGCAGCAGCACCACGGTACTGGCGGTTGAAAGACACAGCCCAAACACGATGCCGGTCATCAGCGACCAGCCTAGTACCGCTGAAAGCGCCATTCCCAGCAGCGTCGCCACCCCTATCTGGGCGATCGCTCCCGGTATGGCGATAGACTTTACCGCCATCAGGTCCTTCAGTGAAAAATGCAGACCGACGCCAAACATCAGCAGAATCACGCCTAATTCCGCCAGTTCTGGAGCCAGTTTGGTATCCGCCACGAAACCCGGCGTAAAAGGACCCGCCAGTACACCCGCTAACAGATAGCCGACAAGAGGAGAAATACGCAGTTTATTGGCAATCATGCCAAGGATAAAAGCGAGCACAAGTCCACCAACAATGGTGGTGATAAGCGGTGTGGCGTGGTGCATTCCGTCTCCTTTCGTGGTGAGTGTTCCATTTTTGGCATAAATACCAAAAGACCAGGTAATAGTTTATGACAATTTTTACCCTTATGTTTATGAATAATTGTTGAAGTTTGAATAAAAGAGCAATAAGCGTGAAAAAAAGCCCTTTTGGACAAGTTTGATGGGGAAGGTGAGAAGAAACCCTTATGGCATAAGGGGGCAAGGTCGCCAGAGTTTAACTTTGGCGACCCCTAAATTACGCTTTATGACGATTATCAGGCAGGAATATGGTCAATATCCCCAGAAGTGGCAGGAAAGCACAGATTTTGTAGACCAGGAAGATGCTGGTGTGATCTGCAACCATGCCCAACACCGCCGCACCAAGGCCGCCCATGCCGAAGGCAAATCCGAAAAAGAGCCCGGAAACCATACCGATACGCCCCGGTAACAGCTCCTGTGCGTAAACCAGAATGGCCGAGAAGGCAGAGGCCAGAATAAAACCAATAATGACGGTCAAAATCCCCGTCCACTCCAGGCTTGCGTAGGGCAAAATAAGCGTGAAGGGTGCAACACCGAGGATTGAGCCCCAAATCACATATTTACGCCCGATTTTGTCACCTACAGGCCCGCCAATCAACGTTCCTGCTGCCACCGCAAACAGGAAGGCAAACAGGTGGAACTGCGCGTTTTGTACCGATAATCCGAATTTTTGCATCAGATAAAAGGTGTAATAGCTGCTGATGCTCGCCATATAGAAGTATTTCGAGAAAATCAGCACCAGCAGCACGCTTACGGCCAGGATAACCTTGTTACGGGGAAGGGGATTGATAACCTTTGCTACAGGTTTGCCCTTGTTCACGCGATGCTGCGCGGCATACCAGCGGCTGATTTGCGCCAGTACCACAATCGCCAGCAGCGCGGCCAGCACAAACCACGCCACGTTGCCTTTGCCGTATGGGGCGATGATCACCGCGGCCAGCAGTGGGCCGAGGGAACTGCCAAAGTTACCGCCTACCTGGAACAGGGACTGCGCCAGCCCGTGACGACCACCGGAGGCCATACGCGCCACGCGGGAGGATTCCGGATGGAAGACGGACGAGCCTGTCCCCACCAGCGCGGCGGCGATAAGCACCGCTTCAAAGCTGCCCGCCATTGCCAGCAGCACCAGCCCGCTCAAGGTGAAGCACATGCCAATGGGGAGCGACCACGGCATTGGGTATTTATCCGTCCAGTAACCGACCACCGGCTGCAGCAGCGAGGAGGCCATCTGGAAGGTGAGGGTGATCATCCCGATCTGTACGAAGGTTAACGAAAACTCGGACTGCAGCAGCGGGTAGATTGCCAGTATCAGCGACTGGATCATGTCGTTGAGCAGGTGCGAGAGACTGATTGCGCCTAAAACTTTAAAGGAAGTGCGCGATTTTGGCGGCGACGCCGGAGCGCCCGGGACGGGCTGGGTTGATTCACTGATTGCCATAAATACCACGTCGATTTGTTATGAGAAATGCAGGGTGTAATTATTATCCGACTAACATACCCGTCCGTGACATTTGAAGAAAGTCGCAATTCTGAAAACTTATTTGTCTATTCTTGTGAGTCACTGTAATTTTTGCGTTTGTCTATTGGTCAGGGAGAGAGATGATGAAGTTAATGAAGCGTGGCGTCGCGCTGGCGTTGATAGCGGCCTGGGGGCTGACAAGCCTGCCCGCGCAGGCATATGAAAAAGACAAAACCTATAAAATTACCATTTTGCATACCAACGATCACCACGGTCATTTCTGGCGCAGTGAATACGGGGAATATGGCCTGTCGGCGCAAAAAACGCTGGTTGACGGTATTCGCAAAGAGGTCGCCGCAGAAGGCGGTAGCGTGCTGCTGCTCTCGGGCGGGGATATCAATACCGGCGTGCCGGAATCTGATTTACAGGATGCCGAGCCTGACTTTCGCGGCATGAATCTGATTGGCTACGACGCGATGGCCGTGGGTAACCATGAATTCGATAACCCGCTGAGCGTGCTGCGCCAGCAGGAGAAGTGGTCTAAATTCCCGTTCCTCTCTGCCAATATTTACCAGAAAAGCACCGGCGAACGCCTGTTTAAACCCTGGGCGCTGTTTAAGCGTCAGGACTTAAAAATTGCGGTCATTGGCCTCACTACCGACGACACGGCCAAAATTGGTAACCCTGAGTTCTTCACTGATATCGAATTCCGTAAACCGGCAGACGAAGCGAAGCTGGTGATTCAGGAATTGCAGCAGAACGAAAAACCGGACGTGATTATCGCCACCACCCACATGGGGCACTACGACAACGGCGCGCACGGCTCCAATGCGCCGGGCGACGTCGAGATGGCGCGCAGCCTGCCTGCGGGCTCTCTGGCAATGATTGTGGGCGGTCACTCACAGGATCCGGTGTGTATGGCGTCCGAGAATAAAAAGCAGGTGGACTACGTACCGGGCACGCCGTGCGCGCCGGACCGTCAGAACGGTATCTGGATCGTACAGGCGCACGAGTGGGGGAAATACGTGGGTCGTGCAGATTTTGAGTTCCGTAACGGCGAGATGAAGCTGGTCCACTATCAGCTCATTCCGGTCAACCTGAAGAAGAAGGTGACCTATCCGGACGGGAAAAGTGAGCGCGTACTTTACACGCCTGAGATTGCAGAGAACCAGCAGATGCTCTCCCTGCTGACGCCGTTCCAGAACAAAGGCAAGGCGCAGCTGGACGTGAAAATTGGTACGCTCAATGGCCGCCTGGAAGGGGACCGCAGCAAAGTCCGCTTCGTGCAGACCAACATGGGCCATCTGGTGCTGGCGGCGCAAATAGCGCGCACTGGCGCTGACTTTGGCGTAATGAGCGGCGGCGGCATTCGTGATTCCATCGAAGGTGGAAACATCACCTATAAAGACGTGCTGAAGGTACAGCCGTTCGGCAACGTGGTGGTGTATGCGGATATGAGCGGGAAAGAGGTGGTTGACTACCTCACCGCCGTGGCGCAGATGAAGCCGGACTCGGGCGCCTACCCGCAGTTTGCTAACGTGAGTTTCGTCGCGAAAGACGGCAAGCTTAACGATCTGAAGATCAAGGGCGAACCGGTTGACCCGGCCAAAACGTACCGTCTGGCAACGTTAAGCTTTAACGCCACGGGTGGCGACGGCTATCCGCATATTGATAATAAACCGGGCTATGTGAATACCGGCTTTATCGACGCGGAAGTGCTGAAGCAGTTCATCGAGCAGAATTCACCGATTGACGTGAATGCGTATGAGCCGAAAGGTGAGGTGAGCTGGCAGTAGTCCCGTTGTGTTGCCCGGTGGCGCTGCGCTTACCGGGCCTACGGGTGCAAAATGTAGGCCGGGTAAGGCGTAGCCGCCACCCGGCTTTTTTTTACTCCCGGCGCGCAATATCCGCAAACTTCGCGTCCAGCATTTTCGCCAGATCGCCCGCGGCCAGTTCGATATCCAGCCCGCGCTTGCCGCCCGAAATATAGATCGTCTCAAATTCCTGCGAAGGTGCATCGATCAGCGTCGGCAGCCGTTTTTTCTGCCCGAGCGGGCTGATCCCGCCCACCAGATATCCGGTAGTGCGTTGCGCAACCATCGGATCCGCCATATCGACCTTTTTTGCCCCCAGCGCTTTGGCGACCTTTTTCAGATCCAGCTGCCCGGCGACGGGCGTTACCGCCACGGCGAGATGTTTCATATCACCGTTCACCGCGACCAGCAGCGTTTTATAGACCTGGTCAGCGTTCAGCCCCAGCTTGCGCACCACTTCATCACCAAAATTGGTTTCATTCGGATCGTGATCGTAAGTATGGATCCGGAAAGAGATTTTGTTTTTTTCGAGTAATTTAACGGCGGGAGTCATAGCTATCCTTCTTACGACAGACATTTTATACCAACAGCATACGCCTGACGTTTGTCTAAAAAATAGCACCATCTTGCGCAATAGTATTGGCAGTGATGGTCACTTTGAGCGACAATCGGCTCAGCCGAAGGTCTCCTTCGGTATAATAAAAACGATGAAATTCCTCTTTGACGGGCCAATAGAAATATTGGCCATTTTTTTATTTCAGCAGCGACGGCAGATTCCCTTCCCCATACAAATGCAGCGCGCCGACCGCGACGACATACCGCCCGGCAGGCAGGGCATGCAGCGTTTCTCGCCACGCCTGATTGCGCGCGTTCATCAGCACATCATACAGCGATTCACTGAACGTAGACGGCAGCACAAGCTTACTGTCCGTCGGCGGAGTATCCAGCCACCAGCCAATCATGGTTTGCAGCAGACGGGCATTGGTGTGCCAGTGGGTCAGGGTGTCATCCAGTAGCATCAGGCCGTCATCGGGAAGCTGCCGCAGCAGACCGATCTGGCTGTCCGTGCCTTCCAGTTCGATGATCGGGAGATTGCGCGCTCTTGCCGTATTCAGCAGCTGATAATCAATGCCGTAATCACCGCGCAAGCCCAGACGCTGTGCCTGCGTCGCCTGCAACACCATGGCAATTTGCCAGAGCGGAAGGGTGTCTAGCATGGCGAGCGATACACCGGTTTCATCCGCGAGCCGCGTCAGTTCGGTAAGCTGGGCTTCGCTGAGACGCTCCGCAAGAGGACGATCGCTCTCCAGACCCGCAAAGGGGGATTCATGGCCCGAAATATCCGCCTCGACGACCAGCGCGTCGGCATTCTTCAGCAGTTTTATCAGGCCAGCGGGCAGCGGGGACATATCCTGCGTGCCCATATGGATGCTTCCTACAAGGTGCAGGTGTTGCCCGCCCGGAAGTGAGATATCCATACCGGGCCAGGCATAACGTCGTGGAAAGAGGGCGCGAAACGATGCTTTTATACGATTAAACAGACTCATACGCGCTCCATGACCGAAAGGATCATGCTAGCGCGTACGAGAACAAGGTTCAATCTTTCGGTTTAAACCGCAGGAGACGGTTGGCGTTGCTCACCACGGTAATGGAGGAGAGCGCCATTGCCGCCCCGGCAACCACCGGGTTTAGCAGCGCGCCCGTCAGCGGCCATAAAATCCCGGCGGCAATCGGAATGCCGAAGACGTTATAAATAAATGCCCCGAGCAGGTTCTGCTTCATGTTGCGCAACGTGGCTTTCGAAATCGCCAGCGCATCCGCAACGCCCATCAGGCTGTGACGCATCAGGGTAATGGCCGCCGTTTCAATCGCGACATCGCTCCCGCCGCCCATGGCAATACCCACTTCTGCCTGCGCCAGCGCCGGTGCGTCGTTAATACCGTCACCGATCATGGCCACCTGACGGCCCTGACTTTGCAGGTTCTTGATGGCATCCGCTTTGCCATCCGGCAGTACGCCCGCAATGACGTCATCAATACCCGCCTCTTTGGCGATAGCGTTGGCCGTTGTTGGGTTATCCCCGGTCAGCATCACCAGACGATAGCCCGCACGGTGCAGACGTTTTAATGCATCCACGCTGTCCTGGCGCAGGGGATCGCGCACCGATAACATGGCGACGGCTTTACCGTCTACAGCGAGCAGTACGGGCGTTGCGCCCTGTGATGCCTGAGCAATCAGTTCGCCTTCCAGCGATGAAGTATCAATTCCGTTTTCATTGAGCAGCGCCTGATTCCCCAGCAGCAGCGTGTGGCCGTCGGCTTCGCCGCTCACCCCGAGTCCGCGCAGGGTGCGGAAGTTACTGACCTGCGGCAGGGTAGCGTCACTGGCTTTATCGAGAATGGCGCGGGCCAGCGGGTGGCTGGACCCTTGCTCCAGCGCGGCGGCGAGACGCAGCGCGTCAGCCTCTGAGAAGCCAAGAGTATGCACCGCCACGACCTGCGGTTTCCCTTCGGTCAGCGTACCGGTTTTGTCAAAGACCAGCGTGTCCAGGGTGCTTGCACGCTGCAGGGCATCGGCATCACGCACCAGCACGCCAAACTCGGCGGCACGTCCGACACCGGAGATGATCGACATCGGCGTCGCCAGGCCAAGGGCACACGGACAGGCGATGATCAGCACCGTGGTGGCAATCACCAGGGTATAGACGATTTGCGGTGCTGGCCCAAAGAAATACCAGATTGCCGCGCTCAGCAGGGCAATACAGACCACCACCGGAACAAAAACGGCGGAGATTTTATCGGCAAGTTTGCCGATTTCGGGCTTACTGCTCTGTGCCTGGCGCACCATGCGGATAATACGCGACAGCGTGGTGTGGCTGCCGACCGCGCTGGCGCGGAACAGCACGCTGCCGTCCTGAACGACCGTGCCTGCGTGCACGTTATCGTCCTGGGATTTTTGCTGCGGGATCGGTTCCCCGGTCAGCATGGCTTCATCGAACCAGGCTTCGCCCTGGAGAATTGCGCCGTCAACCGGAACGCGATCGCCCGTCGTCAGGCGCAGCGTCATGCCGGGCTGCACGTCAGCCAGCGGGACGCTTTTTTCACCCTCGTCGGTCACCACGCGTGCCGTCGGCGGGGTTAAATCAAGCAATCTTTCCAGCGCCTTCGAGGAGCGCTGACGGGCGCGGGCTTCGAGCATGTGGCCTAAGTTAATCAGGCCGATAATCATCGCGCTCGCTTCATAATAGAGATGCCGCGCTTCCATCGGGAACCACTGCGGCCAGACGTTCACGCTCATGGAATAGAGCCACGCTGCGCCGGTCCCGAGCGCTACCAGCGTATCCATCGTCGCGGTGCGGTTTTTCAGGCTCTTCCAGGCGCTGGTATAGAAATGTCCGCCTGCAAAGACCATCACGGCGAGCGTGATCGCACCAATCCCCAGCCACAGCGTGCGGTTGTCGTCGGTGACCATCATGTTGTCACCGATCATGCCCCACACCATCACCGGGATACCCACCAGCAGCGCAACGATGGCCTGCCAGCGGAAGCGTTTCATGGTGGCGACAGCCGTTTCCTGCTGGCGCTCGCGGCGTTTGATGTCATCTTCAATCGCTTCCGCGCCGTAGCCCGCTTTCTCTACGGCCTGGACTAAATCTGCGGCGGAGGCGCTGCCCATCACCAGCGCAGTGCGCTCCGCGAGGTTTACCCGTGCCTGTGCGACGCCCGGTACGGCCTGCAATGCATTTTGTACCCGGGAGACGCAGCTGGCGCAGCTCATGCCGTTGATCAGCAGCTGTTGGCTGTCATCAATATCATCCGCTACCGGAAGCTCAGGAGTGGCCGCTGTCAGTGCTTCCGACGGGGATGATGACTCTGCCAGCGGTTTAGCCTTTGGGTGGCTTAACTCCGCCCCGTACCCGGCCTGCTTGATGGTATCGATCAGCGCATCCGCGCTGGCGCTGCCGATCACGGCGGCATGATCGATAGTCACGTCAGCGCTTTCAACGTCAGGACGCTGTTCCAGGCTTTCTTTAACGCGTTTGACACAGTGGCCGCAGGAGAGGCCGTCCAGTGTCAGGTCGATAGTGTGAGACATAACAAAACTCCCGTATAATGTTCTGGTCAATTGTTGACCTTCACTCTGCTTTTCGCTAACTGTTATCAAGGTTAAACCTTCCATCAAGGGGAAGGTCAAGCTTTTAAATTGCTGATTGAAAGGGATTTTTAAAATCAGTGTCCACATAGCGTCCACACTTCGTAAAAAGTGTCCACATAACAAAGAGTAGGCCCGCCCAGTGCGGGCCTTTCTTTTGATACAAAAAAACCAGCCTGTTGGCTGGTCTTTGTGGGTATCTCTTATTCCCTGCGCTCTCGTACTGACCTGATAAACCCATAGTGGCATTTGTCGCACCGTTCGTCATCCAGCGGGAATAACCTTTCCAGAAGTGAACGCCGGACCTTGCAGTCCTGGCAAAATTTCAAACCCAATACTTTCATGATGTTGGCCCGTCGTTATTTTTACGGTAACCCTATTGCCTGTGGTGTTGTTCGTCCAATCGCTTTCATAGATCAATTATCTGTAATTGATCGTCGCCACCGATCAAGCGAAGCGACGGAAAGGCCAGCACATGCCCCCCGTTTTGAGAGACGCACACCCGGCAACCATCGCAGATCCTTTTCTCAAAATTGCGTAACGTTTTGCAAAATGAAAGCGGGGCCTAGATTCTCCCAAAGCCTTGCGCCTCAAGGCTTCGAGGCCATCCTGAAAAAATTCTCCTGAACGCTGGCGCTCATATTTGATCGTGGCGGAAAGTAAAACGATCCTTTTAAAAACATCATGTTAACCAATCGGTTAGGTGATATCGGTGCGGCAACTTTTGCAAAGTGCTGCAAATCCTTGCGCGGTGTGCAAACGCCAGCAGACCGCAGAAGCCCAGCGGCGGCGCGGGCTGGCGGGTTGCTTTGCGCAAAAATTCTTTTGCAAAATTTTTACGATCCAAATACCGCAGGCGGGTGCGGTGTAGCGCCGTTTCCGTCTCGGATCGGCTTCCGTCTGCATTCTGTCGCTGCGTCTCTGGGGCGTGATTCAACGAACGCAAAAAAGGCCGAACGGTGTCGGCCTTATGTTTCTGCGCTTGCTGTGGGGCGTTCTGTGGCGTCTGGTGACGTGATGGTTTTCGACTGCTTTTTGTCAGGCAATCAGTGGGCTGTATTTTGCTTTTAAAACGTTTGTTTTTTCAGCAGTTCCGGTGAACTGTGATGCCTGCCCGCTGGTCCCGGTGTTGGGGTGTGTGTGGCTGGCGCATATCTGCGCCAGTTCGCGCACTACGTCCAGCGTGTCGGTCAGCAACGTCAGGACGTTTATTTCCTCACTGCCCAGCTTAACGGATGCTCCGACTAACTCCTGCGCGGCGGCAACACTTTTACGTATGCCGTTAATTTTCTCTGTTAGCGCTCCGGCCACGGTGAGATCAACATTACCTTTGATATTGTCTTCCAGCCTGCCGCCGACGTCGCGTTTTACGTTCTGGCCAACACTGACAGAATTGTCCTTGCTGCAGGTTACCGTCAGGTTGCCGGACGTGCCGATGCTGTAATCTCCCTCGCTTACATGCACAACCGCACCGGCCAGAAGTGTTGCCGTCCCCAACACGGTTGTTTTATCCGTTGCCTGGACTGTCGTTTCACGGGCAACCAGTTTTCGCTTTTCATCATCTGCGGTCACTTCCCGCGTCATGGATGTTTCGCTAATTGTCTGGTCAGTCTGGCGCACCCAGTCACCGGCCACAGTCACGCGCTGTGATACGCCATCGCGCTGTTGCTGTAATTGTTCGCCAGGCTTCACCGCTGGCAGGCTATGCCCCTGCGGCATGATCTGGCGAATAAACGGTTTATCCTGTCGCCCCTCCACAAAACCAACTTCAACCAGCGTGCCAGGGGGTGGAAACTGAAACATTCCCGATTCACTACCGGCCATTGGAACCGGCAACGGTACAGCAGAGTAAACCGGCGTATTTGCCGCCGCGTTACCGTTCTCATCCAGTAGTTGCAGATCCACAGCGTAGCGCGGGCGAAATGGGTCTGCGATGTTTCCCCCAGATACATCCTCGCTTGGGGCTTCAACCCTGGCGAGTTTTGGCAAATGCAGCCCCGAAGCCAGCTCTGGGTACACGCTTTCTATCTGGCGCTGAATCGGTGATTTCTGCAAAGGCTTCCCGGTTACCTTATTCCGGGGCAACCATGTGATAGTCATATCGTCGTTATTAAGCTGAACCTGGCTTAGTCGCTGGCCGTTAACCTCAACTCCGGGGCGCAGGCTCTGGATCATTGGCACAACCATTGAATTACCGGCTGCGGATGCCTGGCTAAATTCATGCGGGATCTCCACTGGCTTTCCGGCAAAAAGGCTATGCTCCGCAGCGCCCGTAAAGACAGCCCCGTCCGGCAACTGATACCAGACATAATCTGTTATTGAGAATGCGCGGCCCAGGCTTGCCAGTAGCTGGTAACCGGTGCCGCTGTGGGTGAAGTGGGGGATCGGCTTATCAGCATAGGCCGCACCGGCAGGCGGCGCGATAGTTAATCCGCTTTGTTCGGTCATCCAGTCCGTGATCTGACGCAATGTGGGATGCTGGAACGAACACGGCCACAGCTTATCGAACACGCCGACAAGCTCACGGACGAACAAACGGCATGTGCCATTATCGGCAGGCTGCGAGCGCTCAACGTACCCGGTGAACCAGCGAAGGACCAGACCGTCATAACCCACATCGACCCGAACCACTTTGCCGGTGTAATCCGTTTCAGTGCTGGCCGTAATGAAGCCGCGCCCGCATGCGTTCAATTCCAGCACGATATTACAATCCACCATGTGGATCGGGTCGCTGGAAAGAAAAAGGCGTTTGATTGGTTTCATGATTTACCCCAGCGCATCGTTAACAGGTTTCAGGACCTTTTCTTCAAACCAACTCATTTTGTCCGCTGGTTCGTCGGCCGCAGTAGCGCCACCTTTGCCCGCTGTACCGGTTTGTTTAGTGCTGGTGGTTGCATTTCCCTTTCTGGCCTGACGCTTTTCCGGCACGCTGTTTTTTTCGCGCAGCGTAAAACTAACCTGCCAGGCGAGGCGGTCCTCCTGGGGAACGGCATCAATCTGACCGGTGAATGTGGCTTCGCGGAAGTTGATTGCGGTCGCCGTTGCGTTGGCTACGCGATACGTTTTCAAGGCTCCGCTGGCCTCGGTAGCAGATGCCAACTGGAAAAGACGCTGCAAAACCGCTTCATCGTCAAATGTCACCAGACCCGACACGCGCAATTCTTTGGCTTTGATGCCCTGTTCGGAATTGGTCGTGCTCGATGTCTGCCCGGACTGGTCTTTTTCCTGAAATTGCATCGAAGGTGAAACCAGCATGTTTTGCATGGTAATCCCTTCGCCGTTAAGCGCCAGTAGCGCGGTCTGGCTCATGGATCATTTTTCCTAAGTCTGTAAGTGAATCGCCGATAAATAACATTGCCGCTGTATGTACAGCGGTAGTGCGCGGGATGTCTTTAAGTAGCTCCACGGCGGCACCGCGATGGGGGCCGCTGTAAGAGAAAGACAAGATCTCAGCGCTGGCCCCTTTCAGGTCTTCAAGTGACTCGCTGACCGATTCCAGCAGGCTTGCCCGGTCACGAACAAAACCGGAAATCTGGTTTTGTAGCTCTGTAACACTGGTTGGCAAGGCGGCTGCAAGCTGCGCGGCGGCAATCCGCTGGGCATTGACGGCTAAACGATTAGTCGATACGGACAACGGGGCCGCAGCCGGTAGCAAACTGGCTTTTGAAGGTAACTGCATTTTAACCGTAGCCAGTTCCGCAGCAGCGGCGGCCATGCGTCCAACCTGTGTAAATACGGGGGCCGGAAATACCGTCGCAAGATTGTTCAGGGATTTCATAAACGCGGCGTGGGTATTTTCTGCAACCATCATGATGATCACGTCTCCGCTTCCACTACTGGATGTCAGCCTGCCCGCAAGATATCGAAGCGCGTTGGCTGGGCTGAGGTATCCGCCAGAATCGGCAGACTGACCCAGCCCATAGACCCACGGATGCGCCGGAATGATTGAGCAACTCAACGACGCCATATCATCGGCAATCTTAATAACCGATTCCTGCCACATTATTGCGGCACCTCCGGCCAGTTAACGGGTAATACCGTGGTATCCAGACTTTCCAGTGCGTCGATATAATCCAGCCAGCTATTTAGCGTATTTAATTGCTCATCCGTCAGCGTGCGTCCAGTCAGTAATTTAGTCTGAGGAACAATAATATGCTCCCTGGCTTCACGCAGCAGCCGATCACGATTTTCCTCAGCCTGTAGCTGTAATTCTTCCTGGCTATAAACAAAAGGAACGATTTTTTTACCATCAAACATCCAGCGCGTGCCGGGTTCAAAAAATGCTTCCGGTACACTGGCTTTCCGAACTTCGGCCACAGATAAATTTTCCGGTGCCAGCATGGAAACGTCCCATGATGCGGCAACAATATTCCCTTTTTCGTCAAACATGAATTTCAGACTGGTAGACGAAAATTTACCCTGTGATTTATACCAGTCGTTACCGTCCTCATCGGTAAAGACCATGACCGGAATATCATCAATCTGTTTTGTTGTAGTAGTAAAATTTTTCATTAACATCATGTGAATTATCCTTATGTGTAGGCCGCAGTAACCCAGGAACCGCCATTAATCTGGTATTGAAGCGGACGAAGACGGATCCAGTAATTAGAACTCCCCCGGTCAGCAAAAGACGTCATCGCACCACCGGTCATGCGTTCACTGTTTCCTCGCTCCTGATATTCAGCCGATGCCCCAAAACGAATACCAGTTATATAGCTCCCCTTGGCCTGATAACGGGCATCACTTTCAGCTTTGGTGTAAGCCTGCCCTGCTGGTGTGTAACTTCCCTTAGGCTGGAAGCGTGCGTCACTCTGCGCTTGGGTGTAATAGCGGCCATCGAAATTTGCGTAATTTGACGGAATGACCTGACCTGAAATATTGACATTTTTCCCGTTTGTGGCGGTGATGTTTATTGTGCCGTCGCTCTTCAGATTAATACTGTTATTTCCGGCCTTGTAATTATTGAAAACGACATCAGCATTATTTGTAGAGCCTGCACCTATATACCAGTGATTTACATTACCCGAATCAACGGAAATTATATAACTAGCATAACCCGCAGTTTTTGGTTGTATCCTGATAGCCTCACCATCAAAGTTCACGGTTAGCCTGCCCGTCATCGTGTCGCCCGTTTTGGCAACCGCCCCTACATCCCCGGCAGAGGGTTTATATCCTGTATTATAAAATCTAAACCATGCTGCCGTTTTGTTAGCTGTGTTTACATTACCTACATAATATTCCCTGTTGCTTACAAGCGTAATCCAGTACTGATTTGCATATACATTAGCGGCAAAAACCGCATACCGTGTATTACCTGAATCATCAGGCATTCCTTCTGCCGGATTAGCAGCCCCTTTTCCCAGCGCATTATAAACACCGCTGCACTTAATATCATAAATGCTGGTAAGCGACATCGTTGTACCGTTGCCTACGCCCCAGCCATAGTCACCTACCTGCAAAACCCGCCCCGACGTTGCATCGTATCTGCTGGCAGTAACATCGCGAGATGCAGAGGAACCGAGGCTTTCTTTAACAGCTTTCAAATCATCGTTGACCGCTTTAACTGCTTTTGGCGTTGCTGCAAGAGATTCGGAAGCGCTATCTACCGCGCTACTTAGCTTTGTGAACCCTTTTTCGGTGGTGGTAGCGTCAGGGTGATTGCGTGATTTTTCATGTGCTTTTAATGCCTGGTCGGCCAATCCACCGGCAGGACGCAGATCGGTAATATTGCCATTAGCGTCAATGCTCGCCAGCGCAAACACATAATGCTGGACTCCACCTTCCACATAATTGGAAAGGTTCGCGGCCACAGTGATTTTGCTCTTGACTGTCCATACACTTGTTAACGTTCCAGTCCATGAAACATCCAGCCAGACTTTTACCGGCTTCGTTGATACAGCAATGTTCTGGTTTGCGAGTAGCTCAGTGCGTAACCCGGCAACGTAGCCCGCACCTTTCGTCACAAAATACTGGGTGTTGTTTTTACCAACCAGGTAGCCGGTATCAAAAAACGCGGCTGCACCATACAGATCAATATTCTCCAGACGCTGGCGCTCATCCATTGAGGCCAGGCGGGCCGTAAAATCAATCTGCCAGGTCTCTGCTGGCGTGGTGATGTTGGTTGCCGCTTCTGCGCCGCTGTACTCCATCAGCATGGAACGCACCAGGACGTTGCCTTGCTGGCCGCTGGCATTTTTGATTTTTCGTTGCGTTGGTGCGTGGATAATCATTGCCAGCGTGCCGGTCGCTTTATTTGCAAGCCCGATCCAGTTGAAGTCAAAATCCCCGACATCAGCGCCCAGCGTCACGGAATAGACAACGGAATCACGGTTAATCACGCCGGATTTACTGACCGCCTGGCGGTGGACAATCTTATCCGCGGGTGGCGTGGTTTCGGTGTCATCAATCGGTTTTTCGATATCCAGATCAGGGATAAAGGCGAAAATAAATTCATCCAGCGTGACAGGCTTGTTATCTACAGCCTGCTGCGCTTTCCATTCCACAAATGCTTTTGTAATTACGGCCTGTGACATAATTTTTATTCCTACAGCAAACTGGCGCTATATGTCGCGCTTGATTCGTTTGTTACATCGCCCAGCGTGGCGGGCCAGCAAACATAGTCACCCTGATACCAACCAATATTGATATGCACCGGCAGGGTGGTGATCACTTCGAAGCGATACCGGCGACACGTCCGGCCATACTTGCGAATAATTTCTAACAGGAGATCGCTGTTATCTGAGATCTGACTGTCTGTAACCCTGACCGTGATGACATCCCAGTCCATGCCCTCCTGACGTTCCTGGATCTCGACATACCCGATCCCCAGCCGCTCAAATATGGCAATAAATCCAGCCACCTCTCCGGCCTGCTGCGCGTTGATGAATGCATAACTTACGCGCTTGCGATACAGGTCGAGAGGCTCGCCCCTGAAACGGGTAATATCCCGCTCCCAGGCGATAAGATTTAACAGTGGTTCCGTACAGGTCAGCGGATCAAACTGTTTAAGCGGCCAGGTGATCCAGTCGTAGACCAGTGACCAGAATTTCACACAGGCTCGCAGCAGCCTGGCGGGGTCGCCCCGGTCCATCCACGTGGGGAGTTTCAGACCGGCCAGCTTTCGGGAAAACTCAGTCATTCACGATCTCCACGGTAAGTCCGGCCAGACGTGGCACAGACAGTTCACTGACAATATCGGTCAGGGAAAAACTCAGCGAATCGACCACCGGAAACGCCTTATGGATTTCGCGCCCAAGGTTTGAAAAAGAGAAGCGCCCATAAGGCCACGTTTTTTTAACGTCATAGTCGGCATTCTCACGAAACGCGCAGCGGATCAGGTTCGTTATGTTGCTCTTTAATGCGCTCAGGGCTTCCGGCTCCATGTTCTCAATGCTTTCCACATACACCGTGACCGCCAGCGTGTGGCTGGTTTCCGGCATGGCGAAACACTGCATGTCATCACCATGCCCGTGGTGACCCTGGCTATTCACATAATCGTTAACCGCATCAATAAAGGGCTGCGAAGCTTCACCGCTATCCAGTAATAAATAGGCGTTTGCTGTACCGGGTCCGCGTGGGGCGTCGTGCAAAAAGAAGATGCGATCCACGCTCAGGCCCACCACACCCGCAATCATGCTGCGGTAGATGGCGTCCGTGTGATAACTGCCAACCAGGTTAAACTGATTGCGGGCGCGGTCGCGTAGCTCGTCGTCGGACTCCTCATTTGCACCGGGCGTAACTAACCAGTCTTCCTCATTCACTGCGCTGGCAATTCCCGCGACGGCGACCGGCAGAATACGGTAGTAACCTGGTGCAAGGTTATAACCGCTGCCGCTGCCTGTTGCCGCGACCGGCACCAGACCACTTTCAACACCTTCCGGTAACGTCGTGTCTTCTGTGACGGCCAGCGAATACACCACCCCGTTGATGCGTTCGGTTTGAACTATCGTTCCGGCAGGTACGACAGTCTCATTATCTGCGTTCTCTTTATAGAATCGCAGCACCCCAGCGGCAGGACTGGCGGGCTTTGCTTCTATATTCACAGCCCAGGCCAGGAGGCGAAGCATTGGCCCTGTAGCTGTTGCAACGAACATATTTTGCAATACCACGTTGATTAACGCGTCGCGCAGCCACATCACCGGGGTAGTGACAATTTTCGAAATCAGACGCCAGAAAGGTGACATTCTCGACGTATTGGTGACGAACCCTTCCGCCTCAACGGTTTTCTTGAAAATCGCCGTAGCTTCGGCCTCTGTTGACGGCATGCCGCTGTCATTCAGTACCTGCTCAAAATCGACGTTTGGTTTCTCAGTCATAATTAACCTCAGTTCCCACACTGCCGAACTCATAGGTTTCTGCTGTGACATACAACCTGGTGAGACTTTCTTCGGTGATCACCACCGTGCCAGGGATCAGACGTTCATCGCTTTCCACCAGAAGGGAAAGCTGGGTCAGCACATCACCGCGCATCGTTGGACTACGTTCGCCTATCAGGCGGGTGGTAACACCACTTTCCAGAATGCTGTGAATGATGTCCTGGGCGATGCTGTCACGGTTGTTACAACGTTGCGGCTCGTTGCCGCTGTCCAGCGTGAAATCGCCGTCTGTGATCAGCAGATCGATGTAAAGCGGTTCGGTACTCATCCGGCGTTAAGCTCCTGCCATTCGGCCAACTGGGCCGGGGTGATTCCGTTCGGGGCGTTGATATAGGTGTCGCCCCATGTTTTACGGCTATCCACAACGGTTTTACTGTCAGATTTAACCTGGCTCATCAGGCCACCGCGTGGGATATCCGCATTGATTTTGTTGCCCGCCAGCAAAGACGGCGCGTTCAGCGCTGGCGGACCTGCAGCACCATCAGAAATAACAGTGGGTGCCGGAATCGCCGACCCGGCAGACGGTGAAACGGTCTTGAGATCGATATTGACGCCGGGGATTTTGTTAAGCTTCTCGGCGATCCAGTTATAGGTAGACGCAAAAGTATTTTTGAGAACATCAAAAAGCTTACGGAATACACCGCCGATGGTATCCGCGAACCCTTCAAAGGCGGCAAGCGGTGACAGACCAGAGAAGAATTCAACCACGGCGGCCCAGCCATCAGTGATGGATTGCCAGACGCTGGCAAACACCTGGCCGACCTGCGCGGCTACACTCATCACCCATGCAAAGGCCTCGGTGTTCATCACTGCCGCTTTCAGTTCTTCCCAGTGGTTGACGACATACCAGACACCCAGCCCCAGCAATGCCAGGGCGGCAATAATCAGGGTGATCGGGCTGGTCAGCAGTTGCATGGCCGCACCGGCAAACATGGTTGCCACGCCATACACACGCATGGCAACGGCTCCGGCTTTTAACACGACATTCCAGGCAACCAGCGCGACACGGCAAACACCGGTCCACAGGGCTAACAGCTTCGACTGGATCCACAGTGCAGCCAGACCAATGCGGGTTGTCAGCAGCGACGGACGCAACAAGTTAAGCGTCCATACCAGGGCTTTCCAGGCTCCGCCCAGCACTTTTGCGATTGCACTCAGGCCCACCATAGTGAATCCAAAAATGCCCATCACGATATTCGTTGCCGCACCGGCCAGCCCGAAGGACAGCACGCCCAGGGTGATATAACCCAGCCAGCGGGCAATGTTGGGGAACATTTCCAGCCAGCGGGCGAATTTCGCCCCTACATCGGCAACGCGGTTCATCATCGGTGTAAGGATAGGGATCAGCGTATTGCCCAGCGCGACACGCATCGCGTAAAACGTCGCGACGATCCGTTCCCACGGCTTCGCCATACGTTCGGCCATTTCCTGAGCGCGCTTCATGCCATCATTGCGCCCCAGTTCTGTGATATTGCGGTTTAAAATTGCCTGCTGGCCGTACAACTTTTTGATGACATCAGCACCGCCACCGAAAGCGGCGTCCAGCGCCTGCTGGGCTTTGACGTTCCCTTCAATGCTGGCTCCGTATTTATCTTGCAGCTTTTGCAGGATGTCGCCCATTGGCAGCATTTTGCCGGTAGCATCAACGAAGCTCATTCCCAGTTTTTCAGCCGCAGCCGGTGCGCTTCGCAAAAACTGCTCGTAGATGCCGCTTGACTCAGTGCCCAGGGTGCGCGAGAGGGTGCCCAGCACCGCGAACTGTTCATCCATGCTGACGCCGAAGTCAGCCCCGGCATTTTTGGTGCCCTCGATAAGCTCCTGCATGGTCTGCATTTTCACGCCGAAGTTTTGCACCATGTAGGCCGTTTTTCCGGCCAGTTCTTCGGCAAACCTGACATGACCCAGGCTGGACAGTTCCGAATTGAAGCGGGAAGCCATCGCGCCGATATATTCGCCCGCTTCCTCGCTTGTGGCTTTTACGCCTGCCGCCAGAGTGTTGGCCGCCACTGTCACACGTGGCAGATCGGCATCAGAAAGACCAGCCATTGCGCCTTTCATTGCATAACTGGAATTCACCACATCAACAGCGCTTTTACCGTAGCGAATGCTGAATTTAAGCGCTTCGCTGGACAGCCTTTTGAGGGTTTCTTCGGCCACGCCTTTGGCACCCACTTCCGAAAGTGCTGCATTCATTTCATACGCAGGGCCAACCACCCCCGCGATGGACTGGGCAACACCCCAGACCGCCGCCGCTCCGATACCGATTTTTGTAAAAGACGCCTGCGATTTTTCGGCAAAGCCAGTCAGCGAAGACTGGGCCGTTTTTAATGGCCGTGTCAGCTTGTCAATCAGGCTCAGCGTAAAATCCAGGTGACTCATATCATCTTCCGTTCAGTGCAATGGCGATGCCTTCCGCCGTTTTGTTCGCCCTGGTTCTGGCGAAATACTCATCCAGCCAGATAGCGCGGGCGATGCTCTCTTCGTCGTCAGGTTCGTGCGGGAGGTAGTAGCGGCGAAGGGCAAGGTATTGCTCCAGTCTGTTCGTGCGAATGGCCGCCACCCGCGCCGCTAGTTTTTTACTTCGATCTCAAGCTTCGGCGAATAAATTTCATTAACCTTTTCGACGATCTGCATTTCGCAGCCTGGGTAATCTTCCATCAGCTTGTTTAAAGCGTCTTTTGACTCAGGATCAACAATGCGGCCCAGATAGGTAGCCATCGGTGCAACCTTGTTGGTCATGGTCATTTCGTTAATCAGGTTGTTATAGGCGGTTTTGTTCGGCTCAAAGCTCAGGCTGACACCGTCTACGGTCATGACAATTTTTTTTGACTTGCTCATTTGGTTACTTCCTTTCGTTGTCGAATGATGCCCACCAGGGCGTTATGTCGCACGGCGCAATCGGCATACATCAGCCGATAGGCAGTTAATGCCGCGTCAAAGTCGTTACCGGTTGGCCCCGCCAGTCTGGGCAGGCTTACCGGGCAAAGGGTTAACTGGTTTTCCTGATAAGGTTCGCTCGGTGCTGGCCGCCATTTCGTTGAACAACCGGACGTAATCATCAGAAGCACACACATTGTTAAAAACCGGTTTAATGGTTTCGGTACGGATAATCCGTTCGGTGTGGATCTCATTGGCTTTTAACTCCGTGAGTTTCTTTTCCAGCGCTTCGCCTGACTGCCGCGTGACCTCCACGACAATCTGGCGGGTTTGCTCTGCCGATTCATTGGCGGCCAGCTTTAACTTTGCGTCATGCCAGTCGTGTGCCTGCCATCCCGCTGACATGGCAGCAATCAGAATTAGCAGTAACCCCAGCAAGTTACGCATCAGCGGACCCCGTTATGCTCAAGGGAAAAGTGATTGCCGTCCGGCCTGCTGAACCGGCCACCCCATGCCCCGCCAATGGACTCCCAGTATTCGCCCAGCGGGCGATAGGCTTCGCTGTCGGTCTGATATTCCCCGTTGATAAACAGGTTGAAATCCACGGCCAGGCGCTGGGTGTGCAGGCTGTTTGCAATCCCACTGCCTTTTTTGGCATTCAGCGCGGCCTGCTCTGGCGTGCGGTACGCCTCGCCAAATGTCAGGCGGTAGCCTTTTTCCTCAGCAAAGTGGATCAGATTTGCGATCATCACGGTGAAAAGCTGTTGTTTCTCACTCAGTTTCATGACGTTTGCTTCCCCATCGTTTAAGCCAGTATTCCGCGAGGCGCTTTAAACCGGCCTCGATAAAGGCGCTCCCCAGGATGCCCAGGGCGCAGGCAATACCCACGACAACCAGTTCCGGCATATCGGGAAATTTCAGCAGCGGGATTGCGGCGAGCGGGGCCACCGCAGCCCCCAGAATCATCCGCCCGACCAGCAGGCGGGTTGTGATCTGCTCACTGCTGACCATCAGTTGCCCCAGACCAATCACGGCCCCAATCAGCAGCAACTTTGCCAGCAGTGACGTTTCTCCATTTGGCATCGTGTTAACCTTTCAGATCGCGAGTGTCGCGGGCTGAAAGGTAAGGCACGCCGTCAATCGCTACAAAATCGGGGCTGGTCACCATGAATTTAATTTTCTTCGTGGTCTTGCTGGCCTCGTTGGGGTTGATGTTCACGATGTCAGACAGCGCAGGCACGCAGCCGAACACCTCGATTTTTTCTTCGTCGTCTCCGGCGTTGGCGTAGAACAAAAAGTCCTTTGCCGGGATGCCGCGCCACGAACCGGCAGATCGGGCCACAGCGGTAAACTTTTTAAAGTTCTGGGAATCGACTTCGATTTCCACATCCGCCGACACCGACCCCTTTGTGTGGCCGTTCGGAACGCCACGCGTTTGCGCCACTGCGCTGTTATCCGTAATGGTGACGGTTGCGTTTTCGACGTGAATCATGACGCCGTCATAGTTCACATCGAACGATCCGCCGCTAATGCGTTCTCCGCTCATGCCTGATTCTCCAGTGATGTATCCAGTTCGATGCTGACGCCGATTTCTTTCGCGCTCTCATACGGCCGAACAACAATAAAAATTTGCACCGCAACGCTACTGGTCCAGGTGATAGTGATGTCGCCCTCTTTTGGCGGTTTCACTTCTCCGGGGAATTCGACCCCGTTGATCTGCGTGGCAATCGACATTTCACGCAGCGGCTTGCCGAAATAGGTTTCATGCGCCGCAATACTGCCCGGCGTGCTGTTCAGCGAGCGATCCGCAATCTTTGGAATGGCCCGCAAACGGATTCGTCGGGAAGCCTTATCCACGACGCGGACGTTTTCGATTACCTGATAATCGCCGCCCTCAACATCCAGCGTGCGACCGTCTGACCAGTAAATGCCGTCATAATCGTGATACCACATCGGCACGCTGTACCGGCTGACCTGAAGTGATTGCAGGACGGCCAGATCCAGCACTGCGCCGGTGCCATCTTTCGGCAATTCATCACTCCCCAGGGCAGTGACCGCCCCCGTTGCCACACGGGCCGGACTATCGGCCACCGTCACCGAACGGTTGCACAGGCGACCCGCCAGGACGCCGGGTTCGTTACCCCACAGACGCGGTGTAAGCTGTACGCCCGGTGATGCAATCCCATCCTGTAGTGTCGTCAGACGGCTTACATAATCCGCCCATGTCTCTGTCTCAGCCACTGCTGGCCCACCTACAGACAGGACAAACCAGACGAAACGACCAAATTTTGCCTGTAGCGTTGAACGCATTTCTGTTGCGCGGTTAATGGTGGCTTTTGATGGGGCATCAAATGCCAGGACCACCCCTTCCGTTGATGCCACGTTCTGGGCAGCCGTGACAGCGTTCATCCAGTCCACATCCGGCTCGTAGTCTGGGGCCTCCGTATCCGGCTCCGGCAGCACATGGACATAGGCAAACCAGTTCTGACCGGCGTTGTTGGCAGCAGCGGCCACAATCCGTTTTAACAGGCTGTCGCCGTCGCCCAGCGCCTTATCCAGATCGGTTCCGGTGTTGACCGGCTGGGTTTTGCCGGTGTTGGTGTCGCCATAACCCACAAACAGAACAACGCGTTCGATATCGTTCGTTGTGCCGTTGTAGCGGTTTTTCTGACTAACTGTGACTGTCGGCCAGGTCATTTTTACCCCCTGATATCCTGCGCGTTGACATCCCAGCCGAAGCCGATTGCCTGCATTTGCCGCGCAATGATTTGGTTAAATTCATCGTTACTGACTCCCAGAAAGACGCGCCCCGGAATGTCTATGGTCCATGTGCCCTTGGCTGGCGTGCCTTTAAGCTTTCGGATTAATAGCCCCGCCTGCGCCATGCTCATGGTTTCCATGATTTGTTTGCTGGACGGCTTCACCCAGCGTTTGCCCTTGCGGACTTTGTACCCCAGCGCCCGCAGACGCTTTGCCTGACGCGGTAATGCGGGCTGGTTTGCCTGCGGTTTGCGCGGGGCGGTGCTGGCTTTCATCTGGATCCGCGCACCGTCCTGCTGGACGGCACCGACCAGACCCGCCGCGACGGGCTTGTTTCCGTTGCGGTAGTTTCCGCCCTTGAGATAAACCCTGACGCCCTGAATTTCGGGCATTTCCCGCACGGCCAGCAGTCTGGGCAGACCCTTAAGCATTTTCCCTTTGCCGCGCTTACGCGGTGCCCACGGCGTGCCATCCGGGGCCGCCTGCTGGCGCTGGTGACGTTTGGCCGCTGTGATAATGCCCAGCTTTGCCACGCGCCATAAAAGACGCTGCCGCTTGCGCGGGGGAAGATCGGCCTGTGCCAGCTTTTCACGCATCAGCTTTAGCTGTTGCTGATTTAGCTCTCCACGGATCACGATGCATCACCGATATGGACAATGACTTCGGCTTCCTCTGCGACCCAGATTTCCGGGTTGACGATATCCCACGTTTTATCCCTGAACGGGATCGGGCCGTCTGCCACTTCACGGATGACCACCGGGTCAGCCAGTCCGACGACTACATCAAGGATGCACGTTCCCTCGTCGTCGAACTCCGGGTCCACGGTCGGATCGGCTAATTTCAGTTCGTCGCGCAGCTCGTTGGCATGCTCATCCACCCAGGCAAGCACCAGGGCATAAATCAGGCCAGGCGAATACTTGCGAAACGGAAAGTTGTCCCATGACAAGCGGGCGCTGTACGTCAGCACGCCGATCCGCCGCTGGCCGTTCCCCAGCGCTTTTGCACTGCGGACCAGTTCGCAATCATCCATTGAACTGGAAAACATCTGCATGGCATCGTGTGGCAGGTTTGCCGTGATAAACGCCGTCAGGCTTTCTAGTTGACTCATATCAAATGCACCCCTACGCGTGGCTGTTGCAGCATGTTGCGCATCACGTTGGCCGCTTCGGCCAGCAGGTTGGCGCGGGTGTCCAGGCTTTCCTGTCCCGGGTGTGACTCACGTCGTCCGATGGTGGCGAACTCGCCCAGCAAATCGGCTTTGGCGCGGGCGTATACCGCTTTTTTGTACTGGGCTGTTAACTGGGTTTCGCCTCCCAGCTTTGCGCCCGGCACGTCGGCTGCCCGTTCGCATCCTTTCCCGTTCCAGTAGGCCACCACGTCGGCCAGCGTCGTGTTGACCTCTGCAATTGCCGCCAGCAGGGCAACGCCTGCGGTATCTGGCGGCAGGTCAGCGGGCAGGGTGCGCGATACCTGAAATTCAGCCAGATCCAAATCAGGCCAGAATGTCACGCCGTTGGTGATAACGGTCGGCGTGACCGTTAACGGTTTGCCGCTGATACTGAAACTTGGGCCACTCATCGTTTACACCTTGTCTGCAAAAGAAACGGGCTAACGGGATCCATAGCCAACAACCCATAGGGTTGATGCCTCCCCCGCGCCCGTCCCGGCTCTGCGGGAGTCGTTATTGCTTGTTCAGGCTGTTAATACGGGCGCGGATCTTGTCGCGCATGGTCCTGACACCGGCGTTTTTGTTGTACGCGTGCGCCTGGGCCAGCAGGGCATCAGCCCGTTCAAGCGTTTCGACGTCATCCACGGCAGTGGCACGCGGCTGGCCTTTCTCGTCACGCAGCATGTAAAGCCCTGCGAACTTGAACCATTTTGCGTTTATGTCTTCGTGAAGACGCCACTTTTCACGGATGCTTTCGAAAGTGCGGCTGAAATATGGCTCAACGCTGTGACCGGCTTCCGCCTGGGTCTCTGCCCATTCCAGCACCGTATCAGCCACGAATGCGGGCATGGTGCTTTTGAAGTTCTCCGGCATCGACTGGTTTTCAGTGATAGCCACGTCGGCCCAGTCCAGCGCCTTACCCATTTCCCCCGTGTCGAACAACCAGATCACGCAGTAAACCAGGGCCGGATTTGCGAAGCGGGTCTCACCGGCAAGATAGGTCTCAACGGTCGGCATCCAGCGCGGCAACAACACATCGCGTTTAAACTCGATGCGATCTTCGGTACGCGGCAGGCTGCGGAGTTGCTCCACATCTTTTTCCAGTTCCAGCTTTTGCAGGTGGAAGCTAACCGGCGAGGACGCCAGGGCTTCGCGGTTATCCAGCGCCTTTGCAGTTTTGACGCGTGCGCGGTGTCGCTGACACGGGGACATAGCCATCTTTATTCACCCTCGCCCGGTGCTGGTTCTGGCGCTGGCTCATCTGTAGCCAGGGTGATTTTGTCGAACGCTGCATAAAGCTCGTCATGCTCGACAGCGTACCCTTCCATACGCAGATAGCTGTTTTCGAACTGTTTGCGGTCGTCGCTCCAGTCTGCCTTACGCTTGCGGGTTCCTGCCTGGGTGTAAATATGCAGGTTGCTCAGCGTGGTAATAATCAGGCGACCTTCCGGCATGAACGGCGGGGTATAAACCTGTTTACCGGCAATCTGACGATTCATCAGTTGCGCGGCAACTTTCTCAGTAGGGCGATCAACCATGTTCATCATGGTGGTGGCATCCTTACCGATCAGGTCACCCGAAATGAGGACGCACAGATTTGGATCGTTGCGATAATGCTCCAGGATGCACGTATGAAGCAGGTCGGTAACTGCCGCATCCAGCGAAACATAATCCGCACCGGCCCCGCCCAGCGTGACTTCATCGGTGATGATCTGACCCGGCGAGCGCGTTTTAACAATCTGGTGCCAGCCGATGTTGACGTCTTCACCGTTCGGGTTGGCTTCCGGGTCGGTGTTTTCTGCGGCGCTGATACCGTTGAACGCAACGCGCAGCATATCGAGTGCAAATTGCTCATTGCTGAACGCCTGGATCAACTGGAAGAATTCATCTTCACTGCCGGAATTCGCCCAGTTAGTCAGGGTGTTGTAATCCAGATAAGAGCCGGAATCAGTTTCGGCCAGCGCATAGGTATTGCCATCCACACCCAGAGGACGCTGGAAGCGACCGCCTTTTTTACGACCGGTATAAATACCTGGCTTACCGGTGCTGACCACCTGGCCGGTGGTTTGCTGCACGTCTCGCACGTTCACCAGGCGAAGGAATTCGGAGGATTCCAGAAGCGCCTGACGCAGCAGGGTTTCCTTCGGTGGGGTGATCGCAAAGAATTTCGATGTATCACGTACACCATAAGATTTCGCCAGTTCCGTCGTGAACTTATGCAAAAGTCCTTCGGCCTGGGGTGACAACTGTTGCGCGTTTTGCATGTACTTTTCCTTTCAAAGAGCGCTTTAAACTAATTCGCGTTTTTTCTGTTCGCCTGCGGGTGCACGGCTTGGGCGGCGGGTATTACCATCCTCACTCGCGGAAAGCTTCGTCAGCACCGTGGACAGTTGCGCAGAAAGATCAGACAACTGGTTATCAGCAGGCTGGCGACGTGCAGAGAATTCGCGGCGACGGCTGCGGCGCGGGCGTTTCGACGGGGTCACGTTGAACGCTTTCATTGCTTTTACCAGGTTGGCTTTTGCAACACTGAATTCCTCCGCTTTGACTTCGTCTTCCGGGTTCTCTGCCACTTCCTCTGCAAGGTCGGCCACTTCGGCCGCAGCGTCGGCAATGTCACCCGCAATCTCTGCCACTTCGTCGGCGGCCTGCTCTGGCGTGTCAACGTCGGTGGCATCACCGCTGGCAGCGTCTTTTCCGCTTTTAACTAAATCCAGCAATTGCTGAATGAGGGCTTTTAATTCTTCCATCTTTTGTTCCTCGCCCTCGTTGGGCTTGTCGGTGTTAGGTTCTGGTGTTGGCGTTAATTCTTTGCTGGCCGAAAATAACCGCGTCCAGAAAGAATCTTTTTTATCCGGCTTGCTCGTCTGCAATTTACCCAGACTGAACGTTTCCAGGCTTCCGCGTTCGCCGTCCTTTTCTTCTCCAGCGAGAATAAACTTAAGTCGCTCAGTCCCAAGGCTTGCCGGAATATCTGTTACCGCCAGTCCGAAAAGATAATCCCGTCCGCTACCGCCGAAGTCAGGAATAAACTCAGCAGACGTAAATAACTTTTGCTCCATTCGGTTGGCATCAATAAGAAACTGATTAGGGATTAACTGGGCATATAATTTAGTGACATCACCTTCCGTCTCCACTTTCAGTGCATCCACAGTACCCAGATTGCATGTAAATTCACGCTCCCCGATATCGTGCTGAGGATGATGCGGCCAAATCATGGCTGTGTAGGTTTTGGGGGTGTATGTTTCTGCCGCGTCAATTAACCATTGTGGCTCAATGATGCGTCCGTCCACGGCCTTGCCGGATGTGGCAATACATAGCCAATCAGTTCGGTAACTGGGTTGTGGCATAACTGACCTTCGATAATAGGTTAATTAAATGATTCTTCTGTGGTGGTCAGTATTGCCAATTAAATAAAACAGCGCGACCGCTTTATTTCTTATGCATTCGGTTATGAAAGGTTAACCACCTTCTGCCGATATTTAATTATCAATCTGGTCAAATAATCCCGTCATAATAGCCTCATGGCTAAATATTCCGATGAATTAAAAGAAGCGGCCCGCACGCTATACATTAAAAGCTGGTCGCCGAAAGATATTGCGCAGGAATTGAATATTCCACCACGCACCATTTACCACTGGGCTGAAGTCGGCGAGTGGGCATCACTGCTGCCCGTCGAATCAGTGGAAAACGTCATCGCCCGCCGCATCGACCAGCTTTCCCGCCGTGAGAAAAAAACGGCGCTGGAACTGGAAGAACTCCGCGATCTGATTGCCCATCACGTCAAGCTCATGGCGCAGCGCAACAAGCACGCCGAAAAACTGGCCGAAATTCAGGCCAAAAAAGCATCCTATGACGGGGAGGGCTATTGTCTCAGCAGCGCAGGAGGGGAACCAGGGGAACGGGAAGGAAAGCGGCGGTATAAGAAAAACGACGTTTCCGGGCTGACGCCTGAAATGCTCGACACCTGGGCGCAGGAACATCTTTTCGAATATCAGCTACATTGCCGCGAGCACAAAGGCGAAGACTGGCGCTTTATCCTTAAAAGCCGCCAGGTCGGCATGACCTACTATTTTGCATGGGAAGCCTTTGAAGACGCTGTCATCAGCGGTGATAACCAGGTGTTTTTCTCCGCATCACGTGCTCAGTCGGAAATCTTCCGCGAATACATTGTCCAGATTGCGCAGAACCATTTCGGCATCACGCTGACCGGCAAAAATATCCGCCTCAGTAACGGCGCAATCCTGCGCTTTCTGTCCACGAACGCCAGCACCGCGCAGGGCTTTAACGGCCACCTGTACGGTGATGAAGTCTTCTGGATCCCGAAATTCACGCGCCTGCATGAAGTTGCCAGCGCAATGGCAACGCACAACAAATTCAGGACGACCTACTTTTCTACGCCCAGTGCCAAAACGCACCAGGCGTACCCGGTATGGACCGGCGACGAGTGGCGCGGTGATGATGCGAAGCGCAAAGGGATTGAGTTTCCCAAGGAAAGCACCATGCGCCAGGGCATCATCTGCCCGGATGGGATCTGGCGTTACATCATCACAATGGAAGACGCGATCAAAGGCGGCCTGGGTGCGCTCGTCAATATTGAACGCCTGCGCAATAAATACAACCCGACTGCGTTCGCCATGCTTTACATGTGCCAGTTCGTTGACAGTAAAGACGCGGTCTTCAAATTCTCGGCGCTGGTTGGCTGCGAAGTGGACCGCGCAACATGGGGGGATTATGACCCGACCGCCGCACGGCCCTTTGGTAACCGCGAAGTGTGGGCAGGTTTTGACCCGTCGCGCTCCGGTGACAACTCCACCTTTGTGATTGTCGCGCCCCCTATCCACGATGGCGAACGCTTCCGCGTCCTGGCCTGCTGGCAATGGCAGGGCTTCAACTTTAGCTGGCAGGCGGACCAGATACGGCAGCTTATGCGCCGTTTTAATATTACCTACATCGGGATCGACACAACCGGCATCGGGAAAGGGGTGTATGACCTGGTCAGCAAGTTTGCCCCACGCGAGGCGAACGCCATTCTTTACAGCGTCGAAAGTAAAAACCGCCTGGTAATGAAGATGATCGACGTCGTGGAACGTAAGCGCATTGAATGGGCGAAAGACGCCATAGACGAAACCAACAAAGAGCGCGTAGAAATCCCGGCGTCATTTATGGCTATCCGTCGCACCACGACTAACAGCGGCAACGCGCTGACGTTCGTCGCGGAACGCTCAGACGCAACCGGCCACGCGGACGTTTTCTTCGCTATCTCGCACGCCGTAATTAACGAACCTATCGATCACGAATTTGACCGCCCATCGACCTGGGCTTTTGGGAAAGCAGCATGACGACTAAAAAACAGCGGAAAGCGAAAAAATTCAGGGCTGCAACCGGCAGCAACGTTGAAACATTCACGCCCGGACGCGGCAGCGTAATAACCTTTGGTGAACCTGAACCCATACTCACAACCGGTACCGACTATCACAATATCTGGTATGACAATGAATATGACCACTGGCGACTCCCGATTGACCGTCTGGCGCTGGCTCAGTTGCCAAACCTCAACGGCCAGCATGGTGGCGTTTTGTATGCACGGCGCAACATGGTTGCCGGTGGCTATATCGGGGGCGGCCTGACGCCTGACCAGGTCGAACAAATGGTTTTTGATTATCTGCTGTTTGGCGACGTCGCTATCCTGAAAATTCGTAACGTTTTCGGGGAGGTGATCGACCTGCTGCCGCTGCCGTCGCTTTATCTCCGCTGCCGGAAAGACGGGACATTCGCCATTCTCCAGGAGGGGCCGGCGCTGATTTATGACCCGCAGGACATTGTCTTCTTTAAAATGTATGACCCGCGTCAGCAGGTCTATGGCCTGCCGGATTATATCGGCGGGATCCATTCCGTTTTACTTAACAGCGAAGCGACCATCTTCCGCCGCCGCTACTACAACAACGGTGCACACATGGGCTTTATTCTGTATACCAGCGACCCAAATTTAACGCTGGAAATGGAAAATGAAATCAAAGACAAAATTGCGCAGTCGAAAGGGCTGGGCAACTTCCGCAACATGTTTATCAACATCCCGAAAGGAGACCCGGACGGGGTTAAAATCCTGCCGGTGGGGGAAGTCAGCGCAAAGGATGAATTCCAGAACATCAAAGGGATCACCGCGCAGGATATCTTTACCGCTCACCGCTTCCCCGCAGGGCTGGCGGGCATCATCCCGACGAACGGCGCGGTAATGGGCAACCCTGAAACCGCCCGCACAACCTACCGGAAAGACGAAGTTATCCCGTTACAGCGTAAATTTATGAACGGGGTGAACAATGACCCGGAGATCCCGCCACGCTTACACCTGAATTTTGATGTTGAATTGCCGGTAATTACCACCGATAAGGGCGAAAAATGAGCATAATTAGTTTAAAATCATCCCCATTGTTAGCAATGGCGTGCGGGGTGGTGAACATGCGAGTTTTTAAGATTAAATGTCCTGAATGCGGCCAACCGGCCATCATTCGTAAATCAGACTGGAAAGATAAAAAACTGGCGGATTTATACTGCGCGTGCACCGAAGTTGAATGCGGCCACACGTTTGTTTTTAACGCCACGTTTTCTCACACGCTCAGCCCCAGCGGGCTGACCGGTAACAAGCTGGTCAAATTCCTGATTGACCGGCTCAAGCCAGAAGAACGCCAGTTCGCGCTGGACCTGCTCAACGGCCAGACCGCATAAAAGAAGCCCGCAATCATGCGGGCTTTTTTTATTCTACTTCACACAGAGCCGTCATGATCGCCAGTCTTTCAGCAGGTGGCAGGGCGGCAAACTTATCCCGCCAGCGGGCAACCTTTCGCTTTATCCTGGCTCTGTCGTTGTAATCTTTACCGGCAAAGGCGTGGGTGTATGCTTTACCCTCCGCAAAATTCATCCAGATTTTCTCTGTTCGAACCCCGCCGCGAGTCATTGCCTGAAACTCCCGGCTGCGCCAGTCCGGCAACATGCTGTCATACAGTTCTGAGGGGTAACCCGATAAAATAACGTTTACGTTTTCCGGCAACGTCTTAAGGCATTTCAGCAACCGGACATGGTCATCGACGGTATATTCGAACCTGTAACGGGCACGGCTGGTTCTGGTCGCTGGCAGGTATGGCGGATCGCAATAGATAAGCACGCGCCCCAGCTTTTCGAAGCCGTTCGAACCATTAAGGGCACCGGGACGCACCAGGCTTTCAAGAAAATGCACAGCATCACCGTGGAAGAAATCTAGGCGCGGTGGTGTCATGCCTTTATCTACCCAGCGCTGCAAGGTTTTCACCCTCGCCAGTTCGTCAAGATCGGCACCATAATTGCGCATGGCTGGCGGCTTGAAAAACATAACCGCGCCGCTGCCCAAGTGCGTTTCAATGTAAGTATCATGCGGCGGCATTTCCGCAATGATTTTTTGGTAGACGCCGCTGGCGGCCTTGCTTCCCAGATATGACATTTTAATCTCCTGGCAACACTGTCATTTTCAACCTGCAGCACTGTCATAAATGGCTCTGCCGTCCGGATCCGGACAGTCATCTATGGCAGTGCGGTACCCGCGGGCTCTTTGCCGCCCGCACCCGCAGAATCCCGCCGACCACCTCAACCAGTTGCGGCGGCCTGCGGGATTTACTTATCGTTTTGGTGGTTCACTCTCAGCGGCGGCCACCATCTTTCTGTATTCGCCGACTGGATCGAACCGCAACCGCGACACATCAACGCCGTGGTTATCCCTCAGCCGTTCCCACAATTTATTTACTGTGTCGGATTCGTCGTATTGCTGACGTGTGAGTATCTCGCCGTCCAAACTGGCGCGATAAACCTTCCCGTTTATTGCCAGTCTGCTGCCTTTCAGCAGTGAAATTGCCTGCGCTTCGGAAATATCCAGCGCATAAAGCGAGGCATCAGCCAGCAATCTGGCAACCGCTGGCGCAAGTGCGGCCCGTCTGGCGTTTTCTTCCGCTGATTTTGATTCGATTTTTTCCACCGCAGCACGCCAGGCAACATCAAGATCACTGCCTGGGTCATACGGTGACCCCGTTTTCACTCTCCTGACGGGCATTTCCCGTAACCGGCGAACCAGCTTGCGCCGCGTGGCTGCATCCATGTTTTCAAAATCGACCATTTCTTCCCCTGAATCGTCTGTCATTCCCTCCACGTCAGCTGGCACAGTCATTTCTGACCCTGCTGAATCACCGCCCAGGGGGGAAACATCGGTGTTTTTTTCGTCTTCCGTAGAGTTATTGACAGAACTCCAAGCGTCGCCGGTTGGCGACGGCAAAAGGTCAACCCCCAAACCGGGGCCACTTTTGGCCTCGGTGGCGGCTTTAGATTTGGCGCGGATTGTCCACTTAACCAGACGCGTGCAAATGCGGGAGGCATCGCCCAGGCGCGGCGACCAGACCCCGAAGACCTTTTCCGGGATCTCACAGTAAGCATTCATTTCATCGGCTGGCTGATAGGCGAGGCGGACGACATAGTTTTCACGCGGGATCAACACACCGCCCTGGCGCAATATGTATGTGGCGAAGCAACCCACATCGGCGGCGGCGCAGACCGCATCCATTGCGGGATCGGCCAGCATTGCCGCGCCACGTTTGAAGGTATTCGCAATTTTGCGCTGGCTGGTTAGCTGGTTGCTCAGTTTGCGCAGTTCGCGATAAACGGACACAGGCGGCTGGCCCAGCGGCTGAAACTGACGGATGCGGTGAAGCGATGCCCACGCCATTGCATATTTGGCCGTTTCATTCAGCGGCTTGCCTGTCTCGTCGTCCAGCTCACCGGCCAGCGCGTGGCCGTCGATATTTTTGGAAATATATTTCGCGATATAGGCCGTTGCTGACCCTTTGCGCGGGTCCATTTTTTTGGACTTGAAGCGAGCGCCGGTATTGCGGCCCAGTTCGGCGCGGTCTTCTTTGGTGAAGTATTCGCGCAATATTGCGACCGTGGCTTTTACTTCCGCCTGCGGCATGAATAACAGGGCGTGCCAGTGTGGCGTCCCGTCGTGGTGTGGCTCTGCGACACGGAAGCCATAGGGGCGTAAATCTTCACGCTTCAGTTTGGCGGTTGCGCGGTTCCAGACGCGGCATAAATACCGCTGCGCCTGGGCAACGGTGGTGTGATTCCACTTGCTGTTATGGTGACCGGATTCGACATTGCTGTGATATTTGGACGGGCAAGTGATGGTCAGGAAGATGCCCACATCGCCGCGCTGTTGTGCGACAAGCTCCACGCCAGCCATACGCGCCATTAGCTCATGGCGTCGGATCGCCGGATTGGATGTGGACTTGTTAATCATATCTTCAAGCGATGAAACGTTGCCGTCTTCGTCGACAAGCTCATGGCTTTTGAAAAATTCGCGGCTCTTACGGCGCTGTTCCTGCCATTCAATCAGACTTGAGGTGCTTACATAGGCGTGGGCCTTGCGGTGAACCGCGCCGATTGCACGCAACTGGTTTTCGCGCCAGTCGCAGCGAAGACGCCAGATTTTGCGCCCCCACCAGTCAGGCGAGCACATTTTTAGAATGGCAGTAAAGATCCGCTCACGTTCCCACGGCGCAGTCCAGGCAGGAGGCACAACGCGAAGGGCCAGCATTTCGCGGCCCAGGTGGCAATAAATCCAGTCCAGTTCCTCAACGCTCATGCCCTCGGCGGTCAGGCCCAAAGCGGCGCATTCGGTTTCAAGCATTTCCGCCAGGCGGTTGGCAATCTCATGCGCGGCGCTTAACGCTTCCCGTTTGGTGAAATCTGCCAGGCGTTGCCAGCGGCCATGCCAGTAGGCGGCCAGTTCGCTGTTGACGTCTGTCGCAACGCCTTGTTTGCTGCGCACGACATCAAGACGCAGTAATGATTTTTTCACGGTCCCCATAAGAAAATCATTAATGTGTCGGGCTTCACGGTTGGCGCGTAACCAGTCGATTTTTTTGCGCCAGACTTCGCGGATAAAAAACGGCTCAGACAACAAACGGGCCTCCACACCTTCCGGCGTGCTGGCCCATGCGGCTGCGGCGGCCTTTGCGGCGGCCATATCTTTTCTGACCATTTCTTGATGTACGGCAAACGGCAGGCCGTGCGGCTCGTATTTGTCCAGCGCATGGATCAGCGCTCCACGATTGCGAACCTCAGCCGGGTTATAACCGGCGCGTTTGATAAGCCGGTCGATATGCTTTTCAACGGCAGGGTGATGCGCCACCGCCCCGGCGAGCGGGGCGAGCTTTGCAGATTCAAAGGTAAACGCCCCGATAGCGGGGCGGGGCTTGTTCCAATCCCATGCGAAGACGTCAGACATCGGACGCCCCCATCATGTAAGCTTTTACGAACGCCGTTGCCGCTTCAGCGTTGACGGCGTTTCCGTAGGCGCGGATTTTTCCCACTCTTGCGGAATCCCCATCAACCAGCGGGATAAGTTCGGGTTCAACTGGCCGCCACTTTTCATCCCTGCAAAACAGCCAGTCAGCAGATCCCCAGAAGCCGTTAACCGGGCCGCATCCGCTATCTGGGCTACCACGTCCAGTGTGTCCGTGGATAATTTCCCGTTGCGCATCCTCCCGCCCTGATAACCCCCCTTGTGATCTCTTGCCGCTGGTGTCGGCCACCCCGCCAGACAGGCGAAGTCCTGCAAGTTCGACTGGCGACCAGCAAGTTTTCGTGCAATCACTTTCTCCGCGTCCTGGTAGGCATTTTTCGTATTGCTTGCGGTCGGCGTCGGCCACCCAGTAAGCCCTGTCCCGGATATGCGGTGCGCCGACGCTCGCAGACGGAAACGCGCACGCCCCGAAGGCATAACCCATTCCTTCCATGTCAGTTTGTACAAGGTCGATCCAGTCGTTTGCGTCAGCGCTCGCAGATTGCTCGCCAAAGATAACGAGAGGACGGCACTGCCCAGCCAGCCAATGCATGGCGGGCCATAAGTGCCGCTCGTCAGCAAACCCTTTTCCTTTGCCTGCCGCGCTGAAAGGCTGGCATGGGCAAGACCCCGTCCATACGGGGCGAGAGTCCGGCCAGCCAGCGCGGCGTAGGGCATAAGACCAAACACCAATCCCTGCGAAGAAATGGACTTGAGTAAATCCGCGTAAGTCGTTTGGTGTGACATCTTCAATGCTCCTTTCGTCAACAATGCCGGGGGCGATAAGACCGGCAGCAATAAGGTTGCGTAGCCATTGGGCCGCAAATGGATCTATTTCGTTGTAATAGGCCGCCATCAAAATGGCTCCACGTCGTAAGCCGCGGCCATATCATTCATTAGTTTTGCGGTGGCCGCGCCGCAGCATGGGCCGCAGTCTGGGCAGCGACCGCCACCGGCACGCCCGCAGCCGTCGCACACTTTGAGGACGCCGATCACCTCGCTGGCGGCCCCCCTGGTAATGGCGCTCGCGCTCACTGAACGGTTGACGCTGATTTCCTGGAAATTAAAAGCGCTGTAGATCTCACGGGTGACTGGGGTATCACTGTTTGACAGGATCACCGGCGAACCAGTCAGGCGGTTGGCAGCCAGCAGGGCCGCAGCTAACTGGCGGTGTTGTTTCTCACCAAACGGGGCGGTGTGGTACTGGGTAAAATTGGCTGTTTCGCTCGCTGGCAGGTACGGCGGATCGCAGTAGATAACGGCATCACTGCCAATCATGATTTTTAATGTGCTCTGGTAGTCGCAACAAACGAAAACGGCTTTCGTGTCGTTGGCCTTTTCAGAGAACAAGCGGATCTGTTCTTCGGGGAAGTAAGGCGGGGTTTTATGCTTACCAAAGGGAACGTTATATCCGCCCTGGCGGTTGTAGCGCACAACGCCGTTATAGCCGTGGCGATTCAGATAAAGGAATTGCGCAGCGCGAAGGATCTTGCCCGCGTCCGGGCCGTTTTCGAAAACTTCACGCGAAGAAAGATCATCTCTGGCACGGGCGTTGAAATCATCCCGGACCCACTGATAACCGTCTTTATCGCCATACACCTTAAACAACGGGCGGGCGGCGTTAATCACCGCATCCGGCCAGCGCGTTATCTGGCGGTAAAGGTTAATCAGGTCGGGATTGATATCACCCAGGATATAACGGCGATATTCAGTATTGAGGAAAACAGAAGCACCGCCGACGAACGGTTCAACCAGGCAATCCGCTTTAGGCAGAACGGGAAGCAGATCGGGAATTACGCGGCTTTTACCACCAGGCCATTTCACAAGCGAACGAATCATTTTACTTTCTCCAGGGTGCAAGAAGCCCGACGCGTTAGCGCCTGTTTCTTTTTTGTGGTCAGTTATTTGTTAATTGGTTGGTTTGTCTGGCTCTGGCGGCTTGTCACGTAAAGCCTGCATTTCAGCGCGGGGCGCGGCGTAGTCCTCAAATTCCCACGGCATCGACGCGGCGAACTCTGAAAGGCGCTTAATCCCCATCATCAGGCAGGTTTGTTCCGCTTCGGTCAGATCAGCAAAAGCTAAATTCAGGTGGCGGCGGGTCAGTTGTGGTAAACCGGCCACGCGGCTGGCCGCATCATTCGCCAGGATGAAAACCACTTTCTTGCGAGTTTCATCCAGGCGATTGAAGCGGGTTGCCGTATCGTTCACGCGGTTGGCGTTCAAACTGGCTTGCAGTCGGGCGCGTTGTTCCAGAAAACTGCGGCGTCCCGGTTGCTGTCCTGTTTTATCCATGAACATATCCACCTCACCAGAACTAAGCGAAGATGCCCATCAAGCGGGCGAACCAGCGGCGCTTATTGCGCGGGCGAGACATAAACGGCAAACGTGACTGTTTGATGAACTGCACGTCGGTTGCCTTTGGCTGGAAGAAGCGACCGTCCGGGGTTTCAATCCAGCCACGGGTGTGGGCGCGGTGTGTTACCTGCTGGCCTTTGGTTAACAGACTGGCGAATGAAGGGCATTGCGTCATATCCATGATGAACCTCGTTACCGTCAGCAGGCGCGTTGAAGTGAAAAAGAATTGCGGCGGGTGCGCTTAGGTGTTTGAAGCGTTTTCCCAGTTATCTGGCGATAGGTTTTCTTGTCGCGCATCAACCGATCAATGAAGTGCCTTTCTTCTGGTGTGATGAGGGCGCGGCAATGCGCAACAGCGGCCCAATACTCTTGCAGCATGATGAAACGCTTAGGACGTTTCGAACCTGGCATCCCTTCGCGATGAACTGGCAATTGTGCGCGGTCCATCAGGTTGCGAACGCTCTTTAACGTACGGCCAGTCAGATAAGCAAACTCGACCGGCGTAACGAAAATCTGTTTTTGCAGTTCTTCGGTATTCATATCCCGGATGCTTTCAGCCTGCGCGGTGGTCATTTTGCATGTGCGAGCAACGCGAGCGTTGTCTAGCGGGAATTGGCGTAAATGTTGAGATCCCGCCGTTAAATCAATTTCTCGTAATTGTGTCATTTGTTAGACTCCATATGTTGAGGTCATTTGAGGCTTAATGAGCACTTATCGGCTTCTGGTGGCACAGTGGGCAAATGTTGCCTGTGTGCTTAATTTTTATGATTGTGATGAGATCTTACCATTATGTCAATGACGCAAGGTGAAAAACTGGCGCTTATTCGCGACTCTGAACGGTTAACTAAAAGGCAAATGTCTGAATTAACAGGATTAAATTATTCAAGTTATGGGGGGTATGAACGGGATAGGACGAAAATGACGCTTGAAGCAGCAGTGAGTATCTTTGGACATCCCCGTTTTCATAAGTACCAAGACTGGTTTATGTATGATCGGATCGACCCAAACCGGGGCCAGATCGCACCGGCTCTCGCACACTATGGGCAAGAAATAACGCAATCAGACCCCTCCGGGAAACAGACTGGCTAACGATATATAAACATTACATTTTCACTATTTGTTACCAGGATAGTGAACTGACGATCGGAGGGTCTTCTTATGTCCGTTAAGAAACTCGAAGATGGTCGCTATGAAGTGGATGTAAGGCCGCGCGGGCGCGATGGAAAACGCATTCGGCGGAAGTTTGACAGAAAGGCAGATGCGCACGCATTTGAACGCAGTATCATCGCCAAATTTCAGAATCATGATTATCTGAATAAACCGGCAGATAAACGAAAACTAAGTGAATTTATCGCGCTTTGGTGGCAACTGATCGGGCGAAACAAAAACTATGCGAACCGCAGATTAAGTGCGGTTAACTGTATTTGCCAGGATATGGGCGACCCTATGCTGTACCAGCTTGATGCGCGATGCATTATTGATTACCGGGCATACCGGCTGGAGCAGGGGATCAAGGCTTCAACGATAAATCATGACCTTTTCGCCTTGAGTGGGGTTTTCAAGTCAATGGCGGAGATCGACGAGTTCCACGGAGAAAACCCCGTGACGTCGGTTGCAGCGTTGAAAGAACCCAAAACCGAAATGTCATACCTGACCCAGACAGAAGTTGATCGGCTCTTGTCGCTATGTTCCGGTGATTACTACCGCATTGCGATTTTACTGCTGGCTACCGGTGCGAGGTGGGGAGAGGCATACAATCTGAAAGCGGAAAATATTGTCGGTAACAGAGTTATGTTTACCCTGACAAAGAACGGTGAAAGGCGCGTTGTCCCGATATCGGATGATATCGCCAGGATTATCAAACACAGGGAATCAGGGCGACTTTTCCGGGTAAGTTACAAAACGTTCCGCTTGAGGATGAAAGAGGCAAAACCTAATTTGCCGGATGGACAGGCGGCCCATGCTTTGCGGCACACATTCGCGACGCACTTCATGATGAAGGGGGGCAACATCATTGCCTTACAGCGGATCTTAGGTCATGCGGATATTTCTCAAACGATGGTTTATGCGCACTTCGCACCAGATTATTTACTGGACGCTGTGAGCTATAATCCCCTCAGCGGAATGTCCACATTGTGTCCACACTCTGGAGGCAAAGCGGGGGATTTGAGGGTCAGTTAAGCATGTAAAATACTGATTCGGCGCAGTACCTTACAGGGCTGCGCCATTCAGAATCCCACCATCAAGGGGAAGGTCAAGGGGGAAATGTGAATATCAGTGACGTTGCGAAAAAAACCGGCTTAACCAGCAAAGCGATTCGCTTTTACGAAGAGAAAGGGCTGGTCACGCCGCCGCTGCGCAGTGAAAATGGCTACCGCAGCTACACGCAGCTGCATCTTGATGAACTGACGCTGCTGCGCCAGGCAAGACAGGTGGGGTTTAATCTGGAAGAGTGCGGCGAGCTGGTTAACCTGTTTAACGATCCGAAGCGCCACAGCGCCGATGTGAAAAAGCGCACGCTGGAAAAAGTGGCGGAGATTGAACGCCACATTGTAGAACTGCAGGCGATGCGCGAACAGCTTCTGGGGCTGGCGGACTCATGCCCGGGCGATGACAGCGCCGATTGCCCGATTATCGACAACCTTGCTGGCTGCTGTCACCGTAAGGCGCATGCTTAACAGGCTTTCACCCGCAGGGTAATGCCTTCCACCGCAATGACCTCGACCTGGGTACCGGCGCTGAGGTCATCGTCGGCCACCACCGGCCACGAGCTGTCGCCCACCCGCATGTGCCCGCGCCCGTTCACCAGTGCGCTGTCGAGCGTAAAACGCTTGCCGACAATCTGCTGCCCGCGCTGATTAAGGTGGGCGTCTGCCGGTTTCTGATCTTTCACCTGTCGGTTCAGCCAGCGCCACCACAGCCACGCGGCCACCAGCGTGAGCACTGCAAACAGTGCACCCTGCCACTCCCAGCCGACAGGCAGCAGCCAGACGACCAGCCCGGTAATGACTGCGGCAACGCCGCTCCAGAGCAGGTAGCCGTTGCCGCCCAGCATCTCCGCCGCCAGCAGTAAGCCACCGAGGCTTAGCCAGAAAGCATGAGGATGTGCAACGATCAGCTCAATCATTTTTTACGCTCGTTTCCACTGTCTTTGATCAGCTCGGCAATACCGGCAATCGACCCCATCAGGCTGCTGGCATCCAGCGGCATCATCACCACTTTACTGTTGTTCGCGGAGCCGATCTCTTTCAGCGCATCGGTATATTTTTGCGCGACGAAGTAGTTCACGGCCTGGATATCACCGGCGGCAATCGCCTCGGATACCATCTGCGTCGCACGGGCTTCCGCTTCTGCCGAACGTTCGCGCGCTTCCGCCTGTAAAAATGCGGACTGACGATCGCCCTCGGCTTTCAGGATCTGCGACTGTTTTTCCCCTTCCGCTTTGAGGATCTCGGCCTGACGCACCCCTTCGGCTTCCAGAATGTAGGCTCGCTTGGTTCGTTCGGCTTTCATCTGGGCGTTCATGGAGGCGATCAGTTCAGCCGGTGGGCGCACGTCGCGGATCTCAATACGGGTGACTTTGATCCCCCACGGATTCGTCGCTTCATCGACAATGTGCAGCAGGCGGGTATTGATGCTGTCGCGCTGGGAGAGCATTTCGTCCAGCTCCATGGAGCCGAGCACGGTACGGATGTTGGTCATCGTCAGGTTGACGATCGCCAGCTCCAGGTTGCTCACTTCATAGGCCGCTTTAGGCGCGTCAATCACCTGAATAAAGCAGACGGCATCAATGGTGACGTTGGCGTTGTCTTTAGAGATGATCTCCTGAGAAGGAATATCCAGCACCTGCTCCATCATGTTGATCTTACGACCAATGCGGTCCATGAAGGGAACAATCAGGCTTAGGCCCGGCTGCAGCGTGTTGGTATAGCGGCCGAAGCGCTCTACGGTCCACTGATAACCCTGAGGAACAATTTTGACGCCTGCGCCCACAATGACCAGCGCAACAAAAATAAGGACGGGAACAACGATGAGCATAAAACCTCCTGTTTTGAATGCTGTGATGAATAAACTGCGTGTTTATTGTTCGTAAGTATAGGTAAAGTCAGAAATGAAGCCATCACCCGCAGCGGCAATCGCTTTGGATAATCCCTGGTAGTAATTCGCCAGCCCAACCGTCTCTATCTGCTGAATGTGTTCGCGGATCGGGGCGCAGAATAAAACCGCATTTCCCGCTTCAACACGCTTGTTGTTTGGCGGGAGATCCCCGGTAATTGCTTTAAACCAGGTTCGGATACCTTGCTTTAAGTTATGTGGCGCTTTTGCCATGTTATCCATTCCGGTCAGAACCTGCAGGGTTGGGAACTCATCGGCCAGTACGGCGGTTTTCATCCGCGCAAAGAACTGGCTAAACAATTCAAACGATCCCAGGTCGGTCACGCGCGGTTTGGTGGTTTTGCCGTTTTTATTGCCAATTTTACCCGCCTTTGACGCTGCTGCCGTAACCGCATTCACTTTTTCCAGTTCCAGCCCGAATAACAAATTACAGTGTGCGCGGCGCTCTTTCAGCGGGTAGGACATCAGCACGTCAATAAACTGGGTTGCCTTTACATCAGCAAGATCGTGGTTAATAAGCCACTGGGTACGAGAAAATTCAGCGGGAGAGACGAACCAGCTCGGCACGTCGTTGAAGCGTTTCGACTTTCCCTTGCCATCAAATTCAAGGAAGTGGGTGCCATTGTCGAAGGCGAAATAGCAATTTTTGAAACTGCCTATCGTGGTATTCACGATGAGAGCCTTTTTAACAAAATCGACAACCTCTGCACCGATGACAAAACTTGTGAGTTCCGAAGATTTGATGACTTCCATTAATGTTTCGACATCGGGAACACCAGGCTTCAGGGAAGGGAACTCATAAAAGATATGTGTCATGCTGCTTACTTCCTGTAGTGATGGGGTGACAATTAGCGTGCGAAAAGTTTAACACTCGCCATAGATTAAGGCTATTCGCACTGTGCAGGTGAAAGGATTATGCTACAGGCAGTGATGACAAAAATCTGTTAACGGAAGCGAAATGAACGATCAAAAAAAACTTTTGCATATCAGGGATGTTGGGTTCGGCGTGGGGGGAAATACGATCCTTCGACATGTCGATTTTTGTCTTTCACCAGGCGAATTCAAACTGATCGCCGGTCCGTCAGGCTGTGGTAAAAGTACGTTGCTGAAAATAGTGGCTTCGCTGTTGAGCCCAACGGAGGGAGCAATACTTTTTGAAGGGAAGGATATTGCCACACTTTTACCAGAACGCTATCGCCAGCAAGTCTCTTATTGCGTGCAAACGCCAACGCTGTTTGGCGATACGGTTTACGATAACCTGATTTTCCCGTGGCAAATCCGCAGCAAAACCCCAGAGCCTGAAAAATTTATCGCCGATTTGGCGCAATTTGGGCTGCCGCAGGACACCCTGACGAAATCCATTAACACCTTGTCCGGCGGGGAAAAGCAGCGCGTGTCGCTGATCCGCAACCTGCAGTTTTTACCGAAAGTGTTATTGCTGGATGAAATTACCAGCGCGCTGGATGACGCGAACAAACGCAACGTCAACGACATTATTCATCGCTACGCCCGCGAGCAGAATATTGCCGTGCTGTGGGTAACGCATGATTCAAACGAAATAAGCCATGCGGATGATGTGATTACCCTTCAACCACAGGGCGGAAAAATGCAGGAGGCAGACCGTGGGTGAACATAATATTACCAATGAATCCCTGGCGTTCTCGATGGTGCTGGTATTGATTGCGATTGTGGTCAGTTACCGGGAAAAGCTAGGGCTGGAAAAAGACATTCTGTGGAGTATCTGCCGCGCGGTGATTCAGCTCATCATCGTTGGCTATGTGCTGAAGTACATTTTCAACGTCAACCATGCGGTACTGACCCTGCTGATGGTGCTGTTTATCTGCTTCAATGCCGCGTGGAATGCGCAAAAGCGCAGCAAGTATATCGATAAAGCGTTCGTCTCTTCGTTTATCGCCATCACGACCGGTACGGCGCTCACGCTGGCGGTTTTGGTGCTGTCGGGTTCCATTGAATTCACACCAATGCAGGTTATCCCGATTTCCGGGATGATCGCGGGGAACGCCATGGTCGCCGTGGGGCTGTGTTACAACAACCTCGGACAGCGTTTCAGCAGTGAACAGCAGCAGTTACAGGAGAAATTAAGCCTGGGGGCGACGCCTAAAGTAGCCTCGGCGCGGCTGATTCGTGAGAGCATTCGCTCATCGCTGATCCCAACGGTAGATTCAGCCAAAACCGTGGGGCTGGTGAGTCTGCCGGGGATGATGTCGGGGCTGATATTTGCGGGGATCGATCCGGTAAAAGCGATTAAGTATCAGATTATGGTGACCTTTATGCTGCTCTCTACGGCAAGCCTGTCGACCATTATTGCCTGCTATTTAACCTACCGGAAGTTTTACAACTCGCGTCACCAGCTGGTGGTGACGCAGTTGAAAAGGTCGGAATAAACCGTCTTTTAGTAGGCCCGGTAAGCGTTAGCGCCACCGGGCATTTTTTTGTTAGTAGAGCAACGCGTACAGCTGACGACGATACTTCGACGCCAGTGCGTCACCGGTGCCGAGCGCGGCCAGGATCTCCTGGAACATCTTACGCGCCTGACCGTCTGCGGCGGCCAGATCTTTTTGCAGATGGCTGAACAGCAGCTCCAGCGCCTCTTCGTTACGCCCCACCTGGTGCAGCTGCAGCGCCAGTTGGCTTGCCAGCGCGGCATCGGCCGGGTTGTCGGCAACCTGCTGCTGCAGCTGCTGAATTTCCGGGGTGTCCGCTGCCTGTTTCAGCAGTTCAATCTGCGCAACCAGTCCCTGATAGCGGGTGTCCTGATCCTGCATCGGGATAGTCTTCAGCACGGTTTCCGCGTCTTCTGAACGGTGCAGGGCAATCTGCGTTTCCGCCAGCAGCAGGCCGATCTGGCTGTTCTGATTCGACAGCTGCCACGCGTCTTTTAGCAGCGGCAGCGCCTCGTCGTATTTGCCTTCCTGCATCAGCGCCATGCCTTCCTGCGCTTTCAGCTCTTCTTCGCGCGGCAGCACTTTATCCAGCAGGGCGCGGATCGCCTCTTCCGGCTGCGGCCCCTGGAAGCCATCAACAGGCTGTCCATTCTGGAACAGATAGACGGTTGGAATGGCGCGCAGGCCAAACTGAGATGCCACCATCGGCTCGGCGTCACAGTCCAGCTTAGCGAGAATGAACTGACCATTGTATTGCGCGGCAAGGCTCTCCAGTACCGGCGTCAGCTGCAGACAGTGTTGGCTGCGTTCAGACCAGAAGTAGAACAGCACCGGTTTGGTCATCGACTGTTCCAGCGTCTGTTGCAGGTTTGCTTCAGTAATATTGACGATATTCTGTACGGACATGCGGCTTTCTCTTTTGTCGGTTTGTTCTTTACATGGGGATGAGCGGCGACGCTTCAACTCAGCCGTGTAAAATTTTGTCCATCATCCGGCCCGGCAGAAGGCGTTTTAGCCAGCCAACGGCATGGGTCACCAGCGTGACCGGATAACGCAGTTTGGGGTTATCGCTCTCAAAAGCATGGCGCACTTTGGCGACAACCGCTTCAGGACCTAACGTAAAGCGTGCGGCAATGCCGGGGTTTTCGACCGGTTTGTCCGACTGGGTCTGGTTGACGTTTTCGGTGAAGCGGGTGCGGATCGGGCCGGGTTCAATCAGGCTGACCTTGATGCCGCTGTGGCGCAGCTCCATGCGCAGGGCATCGGACCAGGCCTCCAGCGCATATTTGCTGGCAGCGTAGGCACCGCGGCCCGGGGTGGAAATCAGCCCCATTACCGAGGAGGTCATGACGATGCGTCCTTCACCGTGCGGCAGCATGGCGGGAAGCAGGCGCATGGTGAGCTGATGTACGCCGAAAAAGTTCGCGGAAAACTGTTGTTCAAGCTGTTCGCGCGTGATGGTCTCCAGCGGGCCGTACACGCCGAATCCAGCATTATTGAACAGGCCGAAAAGACGGTTATCGGTCAGGGCGATGACCTCATCCGCCGCGCGTTCAACGCTTTCCGGTGAGTCCAGATCCAGCAACACGCCGGTGAAGCCCATGCCGTTCATGCGTTCAACATCTTCAGGTTCGCGGCAGGCCGCCAGCACCCGAAATCCCTGACGCTTCAACTCGAGCGCGCTTTCGAAGCCAATTCCGCTGGAACATCCTGTTATTAAGACCGATTTTTGCATAACTTTACCTGTCAGGAACTCCGCTGAATTACGAGTCATGTTTAACTAAAGGAGCCAGCCGGGTTGCCATCCAGTCGGCAATAAACGGCTGTGCATCGCGATTGGGATGAATACCGTCGTCTTGCATCCATTGGGGTTTCAGATAGACCTCTTCCATGAAAAATGGCAGCAGGGGAATATCAAACTCTTTGGCAAGCTTAGGGTAGATCGCGCTAAAGACTTCATTATACCGACGGCCGTAGTTAGCCGGCAGGCGAATTTGCATCAGCAGCGGCTGAGCGTTCGCCGTTTTGATCTCCTGCAAAATGGTACGCAGGGTTTGCTCGGTTTGCTGAGGCTGGAAGCCGCGCAGTCCATCATTACCCCCCAGTTCGACCAGCACCCAGCGCGGCTGATGCTGTTTGAGCAGTGCGGGAAGGCGCGAAAGCCCCTGCTGCGAGGTATCGCCGCTGATGCTGCCGTTGACGACGGACGTTTGGGTCTGCCATTTGTCATTGAGTAATGCAGGCCAGGCCGCGCTGGCCGCCATGCGATAGCCTGCGCTCAGGCTGTCGCCCAGAATCAGTAACGTGTCCGCAGCCGCCGCGCGGAAGGTCATCAGAATCAAAAAAAGGAAGGGCAAATGCCAGCGGAAAACAGTGTTGAAGTTCATCGTCTTAAGAAGTCCGTCGGTCAGGGAGAACACGAGCTGTCCATCCTCACCGGAGTTGAACTCGTTGTCAAACGCGCCGAAACCATCGCGCTGATCGGTGAATCCGGCTCCGGAAAGTCCACGCTGCTGGCGATTCTGGCCGGGCTGGACGACGGCAGCAGTGGGGAGGTCCACCTGGTCGGGCAGCCGCTGCACCAGCTGGATGAAGAGGCGCGCGCCGCGCTGCGCGCTCGCCATATCGGCTTTGTCTTCCAGTCCTTCATGCTGATCCCGACGCTGAACGCGCTGGAAAACGTGGAACTGCCGGGGCTGCTGCGCGGTGAAAATACCCGTGAAAGTCGCGAACACGCCAAAGCCCTGCTGGAACAGCTGGGGCTGGGTAAACGCCTTGACCACCTTCCGGCGCAGCTTTCGGGCGGCGAGCAGCAGCGCGTGGCGCTGGCGCGCGCGTTTAACGGTCGCCCGGAAGTGCTGTTTGCCGATGAACCCACCGGTAACCTTGACCGTAAAACCGGAGACAAGATTGCCGATCTGCTGTTTTCGCTCAACCGCGAGCACGGCACCACGCTGATTCTGGTGACGCACGATCCGCAGCTGGCCGCCCGCTGCGACCGCCGCCTGCGCCTGGTGAACGGTGTTCTTCAGGAGGAAGCATGATTGCCCGCTGGTTCTGGCGCGAGTGGCGCTCACCCTCGCTGCTGATTGTCTGGCTGGCGTTAAGCCTGGCGGTGGCCTGCGTGCTGGCGCTCGGCAGCGTCAGTGACCGGATGGAAAAAGGGCTCAGCCAGCAAAGCAGGGAATTTATGGCGGGGGACAGGGCGTTGCAAAGTTCGCGCGCCGTTCCGCCTGGCTGGATTGAGGAAGCACGCAAGACCGGGCTGAAGGTGGGCGAGCAGATAAGCTTCCAGACCATGACCTTCGCAGGCGACACGCCGCAGCTGGCCAGCGTTAAAGCCGTCGATGATATCTACCCGATGTACGGTGAACTGGAGACCCGCCCGGCGGGATTAAAACCCGCGCCTGGCACGGTCCTGCTGGCACCGCGTCTGATGGCGCTGCTAAACCTGAAAACGGGTGACAGCATCGACGTCGGCGACGCGACGTTCAGGATTGCGGGAGAAGTGGTGCAGGAGCCGGACTCCGGCTTTAACCCGTTCCAGCTTGCGCCACGTTTGATGATGAATACCGCTGACGTGGCGAAAACCAACGCCGTGCAGCCGGGCAGCCGCGTCACCTGGCGCTACAAGTTTGGCGGCACGCCTGCGCAGCTTGATGCGTATGAAAAATGGCTCCTGCCGAAGCTCAAGCCGGAGCATCGCTGGTACGGGCTGGAGCAGGACGAAGGGGCGCTCGGCAAATCTCTTGAACGTTCTCAACAGTTCCTGTTGCTCTCGGCGCTGTTAACCCTGCTGCTGGCCATTGCGGCGGTTGCCGTGGCGATGGGGCACTACTGCCGCAGCCGCTACGACCTGGTGGCTATCCTCAAAACCCTCGGCGCAGGTCGGGCGCAGCTGCGCAAGCTGATTGTCGGCCAGTGGCTGATGGTGCTGGCGCTGTCGGCCATTACCGGCGGGGCCATCGGGCTGCTGTTTGAGAAGCTGCTGATGGTGCTGCTAAAGCCGGTACTCCCAGCCGCGCTGCCGCCCGCCAGCCTCTGGCCGTGGCTATGGGCAATCGGCGCGATGACGGTGATTTCGCTGCTGGTAGGGCTACGCCCGTACCGGCTGCTGCTCGCGACGCAGCCGCTGCGGGTGCTGCGTCAGGACGTGGTTGCCAACGTCTGGCCGCTGAAGTTTTATCTGCCGATCATTTTTGCCGTGGCGGTTGGGCTGCTGGCCTGGCTGATGGGGGGCAGCACGCTGCTGTGGGCCGTACTGGCGGGGGCCGTGGTGCTGGCGCTGCTGTGCGGCGTGCTCGGCTGGCTGTTGCTCAACGTGCTGAGAAAGCTGACGGTGAAATCGCTGCCCGTGCGGCTGGCGGTCAACCGTCTGCTGCATCAGCCGTGGTCCACGCTCAGCCAGCTGTCGGCGTTTTCGCTGTCGTTTATGCTGCTGGCGCTGCTTTTGGTGCTGCGTGGCGATTTGCTGGATCGCTGGCAGCAGCAGCTTCCGCCGGAAAGCCCGAACTATTTCCTGATCAACATTGCCCCGGAACAGGTGACGCCGCTGAAGGGCTTCCTGTCGGAGCACCACATTATCCCTGAGTCGTTCTATCCCATCGTTCGCGCGCGCCTGACGCAGATCAACGGCCAGCCGACGGAGGGAAATAAAGATGAGTCGCTTAACCGCGAGCTGAACCTGACCTGGCAGGATAAACGTCCTGACCATAACCCGATTACCGCCGGAACATGGCCGCCAAAAGCGGGGGAGGTATCGATGGAAGAGGGGCTGGCGACGCGCCTGAACGTGAAGCTCGGGGACAGCGTGACGTTTACCGGCGATACGCAGGACTTCAGCGCCAAAGTCACCAGCCTGCGCAAGGTGGACTGGGAGAGCCTGCGGCCAAACTTCTTCTTCATCTTCCCGGCAGGTGCGCTGGACGGCCAGCCGCAGAGCTGGCTCACCAGCTTCCGCTGGGAAAACGGCAACGGCATGCTGACCCAGCTTAACCGGGAGTTTCCGACGGTGAGCCTGCTGGACATCGGCGCGATCCTGAAGCAGGTGGGGCAGGTGCTGGAGCAGGTGAGCCGCGCGCTGGAAGTCATGGTGGTGCTGGTGACGATCTGCGGTGTGCTGCTGTTGCTGGCGCAGGTGCAGGTGGGCATGCGTCAGCGTCATCAGGAACTGGTGGTTTACCGCACGCTGGGGGCAAGCAAGCGGCTGCTGCGCGCCACGCTCTGGAGTGAATTTGCTCTGCTGGGGCTGGTGGCCGGTCTGGTGGCGGCGATAGGCGCGGAGACCGCGCTGGCGGTGCTCCAGACAAAGGTGTTCGACTTCCCGTGGGAGCCTGACTGGCGGCTGTGGTTGACGCTCCCCCTCTGCGGCGCAGTGCTGCTTTCACTCTGTGGCGGCTGGCTTGGCACGCGGTTATTAAAAGGCAAGGCGCTGTTCCGCCAGTTTGCCAGTTAGTTCACATCCGTGATGATTGCGCACCGGTTTATATGCTGGTGCGTAAACACTTAATAGCACAAAGCGATAATAAGCACCTGTTTAGTAGCACAAAACATTAAAAACCCGCCGACACAGCCCGTTTATTTCCAGTTAATATTCATCCGCTAAATATTTAGCAGCGTGTCTATTAAGGAAAAATAATGACTATAAAAAAATCAGCGCTGGCGGCAACGATCGGCGCGGCAGTGGCATTGACTACCTTCGCTTCTCAGGCGGAAATCACCGTTCTTAAGCAAGACCCACAGGCAGGTAACCCGCTGAGCCGTCTGAACTTCACCGTTGGCGGCAGTATTCGTCCTCAGTTCCAGAACATGACCGGCGACGACGGTAAAAACAGCTATAAGCGTAACGGCTTCGACGGCGGCACCCGTTTCCGTTTCGCAGCAGATTACTATCTGTTTGATGACATCAGCTGGATCAGCTACTACGAGCTGGGTGTGAACATTCCAGCGCAGTTCAACTGGGATAACCACTACGCCGATGGTGCGCACGACACGTCCCGTCGTATGCTCTATACCGGTCTGAAGAGCGACACCTGGGGTACGCTGACCTTCGGTCAACAGAACAGCGTTTACTATGATGTGGTTGGCGCGAAAACCGATATCTGGGACTACGACATGATCGGCCAGGCTCCGGGTAACGGTATCAACGGCGATTACGACGGTTCTTATCGTTCACGCCAGATGCTGAAATATAAGAAAACCGTGGGCGATGCTGACATCTATGCATCTTACCTGTTTGAAGACAGCGAATACCTGCCGGGCAACGGCCTGCGCTACAAGCGTAAAGGCGGCGGTTCACTGGGTCTGGATTATCACCTGACCACCGATCTGACCTGGGGCGCCGCGTGGAACTACACCCGTGCGGACATGCGTAACCCGGACAACGGCGACAGCAAAACCTATGACCAGAATATTCTCGGTACCGCGCTGAGCTGGACGCCGGACAACTGGACCTTCTCCGCGGGCGGCGGCTGGTACCAGAACTTCCTGACCACCAAAAAAGTGTCGGTTAACGACTACTTCGCCGGTGATGCATGGGGTATTGAATACTTTGCGGGCTACAAGTTCCCAATCGGTCAGTATGCGGTTAAATCCATCCAGCCTTACTTCATGGGCGACCGCATTGAGTACGTGAACGGTCGTAACTACCAGCGCATCGATAACGGCGTGGGTATCAGCTTCCAGCTGGACTACGGTTTCCGCGTGGATTACGAACACGTGTTCACCTCCAGCACCGACAACCTGGGCGACATGAACCTGGTGCGTCTGCGTTACGACTTCTAAGTCGTCTGCTCCCCGGTGGCGCTGCGCTTACCGGGGCTACAAAAGCACACGTAGGCCGGGTAAGGCGTAGCCGCCACCCGGCTTTGTTTTTCAGCGATCAAGCCACTCGGCAACGTTTTCAAACGTCCCGCGATACACAATCTTCTCCGCTTTCTTCTCCAGCTGATAGCCGTACATCGGGTCGTAATAGTCCTTCAGCAGCGGCGCAAGCCAGCTGAAGTGCGCGTTCGTGCTGCCAGAGCGTTGCTGTTCCAACAGCGCGGAATCTAACAGCGCGGTGAATTCTTCATACCGCTGCAGCCCCAGACGGCGGCGAATGGCGAACAGGCCGTGGTGCAGATACTCGCTGTACTCCTTCCAGCCCGCTTCTTCGCCGTAGGCAGCAGAAAAATCCGCCCACATATGGTCGAAATACTCTTCGCGCAGACGTTCAAGACGAATTTCAAACGGGTCTTCGACGACAACGATAGGGGCTTCAACCATGCGGTCGCGCAGGCACTCTGGCAGGTGGTTGGAGCCAATCATCCGGCCCTCGTCTTCCAGCACCCAGCGAGAGGCGTCTTTTTTCAACAGCTCAACCGCAAGGTGGTTTTCAAAGCTGGCCTGGGAAAGCTGCGGCGTGAGCGTGCGGCCAAACGACGAACCGCGGTGGTGCGCCAGCCCTTCCAGATCGATACCCTGTGCGTGCTGCTTCACCAGCAGGGTTTTACCGTTTCCGGTGCAGCCGCCGATAAGCACCATCGGCTTTTGCGACTGCTCGATGGTCACCTGAATCGCCGTCTGACGCAGGGCCTTATAGCCGCCGCGGATCAGCGGGTAGTCGACTCCCGCCTCTTTCAGCCAGGCCTGTGAGATATGCGAGCGCTGGCCGCCGCGCGCGCAGCAGAGATAGCCCTCAGGATGGGCAAGGCTGGCCTCGCGCCAGGCGTTGATACGCGCGTCACGCGTTTCGCCGTTCACCAGGCTATGGCCGAGCGCCAGTGCGGCGTCCGGTCCCTGACGTTTATAGCAGGTGCCGACGGCGGCGCGCTCGTCATCGTTCATTAAAGGCAGGTTAAACGCCGCAGGCATCGCGCCCTGGGCGAATTCGATCGGCGCGCGAACGTCGATTAAAGGGGTATCAGACGCGAGGATCGCGCGATAGTCCGTTCCATCGTTCATGGTTATTCCAGAAGAAAACTCAGCAGCAATGGGCGGGGATTGTACGCCGGGGAAGGGGAAGGTCAACTCCCCGGCGTAGATGTCTTACTTGAGCTTTGACTGTGCCCAGACAATTCCGCTCGCGTATTCCGGCGGCAGGAGAGGGATCATCGCTTCCAGCGTGGCGCTCAGGCGATCGGTATCACTGTCGTTCAGGTTCAGGTGACCGACCTTACGGCCTGCGCGAACCTCTTTGTCATACCAGTGCAGATGCACCAGCGGCAGCTTCAGCCAGTCGTAGTTCAGATCGGTGCCGATCAGGTTGATCATCACCGACGGGCTGTTCACCACCGGCTGCGGCAGCGGCAGGTCGGTGATCGCGCGCAGGTGCAGCTCGAACTGGCTGATGGACGCGCCGTTTTGCGTCCAGTGGCCGCTGTTGTGCACGCGCGGTGCCAGCTCGTTAATCAGCAGGCCGGACGGGGTGATAAAGCACTCCATCGCCATCACGCCGACATAGCCCAGTTCGTGCATGATGGCTGAGAGCATATCTTCCGCCTGCGCCTGCTGGTCAGCATTGGCGTGCGGGAAGGCGACGCTGGTGCGCAGGATACCGTCCTGATGCAGGTTATGCGTCAGAGGGTAAAACACCGTGCGGCCATCGTGCCCGCGCGCGCCAACCAGCGACACTTCACCGCTGAAGTTAATGCCCTGCTCAACGATGCACTCGCCGTAGCAGTCATCCGGCAGCTCGGCGGTGTCGTTCGCGCGCAGACGCCACTGGCCGCGGCCGTCGTAACCGCCCACGCGGCGCTTCACGATCGCCAGCTCGCCCAGCATCGCGAAGACGTCATTCCACTCGCTTTTATCGGACAGGAGCTGCCACGGTGCGGTTGCCAGGCCGAGCTTGTCGAACAGCTGCTTTTGCGTCAGACGGTCGGCGATGACAGGGAACACGTCGCGGTTAACAAAGGCGTTATGACGCGCCAGCTCGCGGGTCAGCGCGGTTTCCGGCCAGCGTTCGATCTCGGCGGTGATCACGCTCTGGTGGAACGGTACGGCTTCAGGTTCAGCATCCAGCCCGACGGGCCAGACGGCAATACCCAGCGGCTCACCGGCCTGACGCAGCATGCGGCCTAACTGGCCGTTGCCGAGGACGCAAACCTGCTTCATGCCGCACCCCGCGGGTCCGGGTTATCCAGCACCTCGTCGGTCTGGGCTTTACGCCATTCGGCCAGACGCTGGTGCAGGTCTTTATCGTGAGTCGCCAGGATTTGGGCTGCAAGCAGGGCTGCGTTTGCCGCACCCGCTTTGCCAATTGCCAGCGTGCCGACCGGAATACCGCGCGGCATTTGAACGATGGAGTAGAGGCTATCCACGCCGCTTAACGCGGCGCTTTGTACCGGGACGCCCAGAACCGGCACCAGGGTTTTGGCGGCAATCATGCCCGGCAGATGTGCTGCGCCGCCCGCACCGGCAATGATCACCTCATAACCGTTCTCTTCGGCGCTTTCGGCGAAGCTGAACAGTTTATCCGGGGTACGGTGCGCGGAGACCACTTCAACGTGGTGCGGAACATTCAGGATGTCAAAGATTTCGGCGGCGAACTGCATGGTAGCCCAGTCGCTTTTGGACCCCATCACGATGGCGACACGCGCCGGATTATTGCGGGAAGACATGCGTCTTAAAACTCCTGTGGTGCGAAACACACTGCTTTCGAGGGCACAGAGAATAGCATGTTATACGGGCAAGGAAAACGGTTGCGCGGTTAAATCTTGAGCCGTTGTTGCCATCAATTCATAACAAAACAGACCGCGTTCTGGCGGTCTGTTTTCATCAATCGGCAATGATTATTTAGTCAGTTGTGCGGTCATGTAAACGCGGTTGTCGACCTTCGCGCTCGTAATTTTATATGAGGCACCCTGTTCGGCGGCCTGCGCGGCAATTTTCGCTTCTGCGCGGTCAAGGGTAGAGGCGGTTGCGCTCACGCTCTGCGCGAAAGAACCGAAAGAAACCAGAGAGAGGGCAGCAACTGCAACGAAAGTTTTGATGGATTTCATGGTCGTATTCCTTAAGTAATTTATCTGTGATAGGGCGTTTTGCCCTGATGTGATAAATAATAGGCCGACCACGGGCTGATTAAAATCGAAACAATTTGCCGATATTGTTCAAAAAAATAGAATGAATTGTGAGAAGGGATTAAAACGGAAACGCGATCAGCTCTACGCCCTCAGGCGTGACTTTGACCATGGAGCCTTCGGCGTGCCAGGCACCTAATACCACGCGATGGGCAGGTTCGCCGTTGGCGACCAGCGTGTGGACATCAGGGCGATGGGTATGGCCGTGGATAAGCCACTGGACGTGATGCTTGTCCATCACGTTCACGACCGCCTGCGGGTTCACGTCCATGATGGTCATGGATTTGCTGCTGTTGGCGGCCTTGCTGCCCGCGCGCATTCTTGCGGCGATGCGGTTGCGGATAAACAGCGGCAGGGCGAGGAATAGCGTCTGGATCCACGGTGTATGAACCTTAGCGCGAAACGCCAGGTAGCCGGTATCGTCAGTGCAGAGCGTGTCGCCGTGCATGATCAGGACGTTGCGGCCATACAAGTCGAGCACCTGCTCTTCCGGCAGCAGCGTCATGCCACTTTCGCGTGCGTAGCGCTGGCCTATCAGGAAATCACGGTTGCCGTGAATGAAGTAGCAGGGGACGCCGGAATCCACCAGCGTTTTAATGGCCGAGGCCATTTCACGATGCAGCGGGTTAGGATCGTCGTCGCCAATCCAGGCTTCAAACAGATCGCCCAGGATGTACAGTGCGTCGGCGCTTTTGGCTTCACCGCGTAAAAAACGCAGAAAACCGGCGGTAATCGCCGGTTCTTCCGTTTGCAGATGCAGATCCGCAATAAAGAGTGTCGCCACGAATTACTCGCTGACGGTCACGCTTGTAATCACAACGTCTTCTTTAGGAACGTCCTGGTGCATACCGCTGCGGCCAGTAGAGACGGCTTTGATCTTGTCAACCACGTCCATACCTTCAACCACTTCTGCGAAGACGCAGTAGCCCCAACCCTGCAGGCTTTCGCCGGAGAAGTTCAGGAAGTCGTTGTCAGCCACGTTGATGAAGAACTGCGCGGTTGCAGAGTGTGGTGCCTGAGTACGAGCCATCGCCAGCGTACCGCGGGTGTTTTTCAGACCGTTGTTCGCTTCGTTTTTGATCGCTTCTTTGGTCTCTTTCTGGTTCATGCCAGGTTCAAAACCGCCGCCCTGGATCATAAAGCCGTTGATCACGCGGTGGAAAATGGTGTTGTTGTAGAAACCTTCGCGGCAGTAGTCCAGGAAGTTTTTAACTGTTTCAGGCGCTTTGTCATCAAAGGTCTTGATTACGATATCGCCATGATTAGTGTGGAAAGTAACCATTTTTGCATCCTGTTCCGTTATTGTGGTACGTCGACCCGCGTTCGGGTCATCTATAGGGGCTTGTTATAGCATAACCACAGGATGCGATCACCTTGCATTGTGTGCTGCTTCGGGTTTGAATTACGGGTAGAATACCCGGTTTTCGTCCACACACGTGTTTACATGGAATCTTCGATGTTAAAAATCTTTAATACAATGACGCGCCAAAAAGAGGAATTTAAACCTATCCATGCCGGGGAAGTCGGCATGTACGTGTGTGGTATTACGGTTTACGATCTCTGTCACATCGGCCATGGTCGTACCTTTGTCTCTTTCGACGTGGTTTCGCGCTACCTGCGCTTTCTGGGTTATACCCTGAAGTACGTGCGTAACATCACCGATATCGACGACAAAATCATCAAGCGCGCTAATGAAAACGGCGAAAGCTTTGTGGCGCTGGTGGACCGTATGATCGTTGAAATGCACAAAGATTTCGACGCCTTAAACATTCTGCGTCCGGACAGCGAGCCGCGTGCGACCCACCATATTCATGAAATTATCGACATCACCGAGAAGCTGATCGCGCGCGGTCACGCCTATGTGGCAGAAAACGGCGACGTGATGTTCTCCGTGCCGACGGACCCAACCTACGGCGCGCTTTCCCGTCAGGATCTGGACCAGCTCCAGGCCGGCGCGCGCGTTGACGTGGTTGACGTGAAGCGTAACCCGATGGACTTCGTGCTGTGGAAAATGTCCAAAGAGGGTGAACCAAGCTGGCCATCCCCGTGGGGCGAAGGCCGTCCGGGCTGGCACATTGAATGTTCGGCAATGAACTGCAAACAGCTGGGCAAACATTTCGACATTCACGGCGGCGGTTCAGACCTGATGTTCCCGCACCACGAAAACGAAATCGCGCAGTCCACCTGCGCCCATGGCGGCGAGTACGTTAACTACTGGATGCACTCCGGGATGGTAATGGTTGACCGCGAGAAGATGTCGAAATCGCTGGGCAACTTCTTCACCGTGCGCGATGTGCTGAAGTACTACGACGCGGAAACCGTGCGCTACTTCCTGATGTCCGGCCACTATCGCAGCCAGCTGAACTACAGCGAAGAGAACCTGAAACAGGCGCGCTCGGCGCTGGAGCGTCTGTACACCGCGCTGCGCGGTACCGACAGGTCTGTTCCAGCGGCAGGCGGTGAGGCGTTCGAAGCGCGCTTCGTGGAGGTGATGAACGACGACTTCAACACCCCGGAAGCCTACTCCGTGCTGTTCGACATGGCGCGCGAAGTGAACCGCCTGAAGTCAGAAGATATGGCCGCGGCGAATGCGCTGGCGTCCCATCTGCGTAAGCTCTCTTCCGTGCTCGGCCTGCTGGAGCAGGAGCCGGACGCGTTCCTGCAGAGCGGCGCGCAGGCGGACGACGGCGAAGTGGCGGAGATTGAAGCGTTAATCAAAGCGCGTCTGGAAGCGCGTCAGGCGAAAGACTGGGCGGCGGCGGATGCGGCGCGTAACCGTCTGACCGAGATGGGCATCATTCTGGAAGACGGCCCGCAGGGGACGACCTGGCGCCGTAAGTAATTTTCCCCTCACCCTAACCCTCTCCCACAGGGAGAGGGAATTGTTAGGTTTTCTCCCTCTCCCCGAGGGAGAGGGCCGGGGTGAGGGCATCAGCGCGCACGCTTTCTCCACCACAGCAACCCCATCAGCACTGCCCCCGGCAGCCACACCCACAGCAGTTCCGAGATAATGACCTGATGCCCGTACGGCGTGGTGTAGCGCGACAGCGCAAACGGCGCGACCTTGATCACCTGCCACGGCGCAAAGAAACGTTCATCCGACCACGGCCAAAGCCAGCCGACGCCTTTCCCGCCGGTGGTGATCGAATCCAGCAGGCTGTGCGACAGCAATGACACTGTTAAAAACAGCCAGCAGCGCGTCAGGCTGGCCCGGAACCATCGTCGGCCAATCAGCACGCACAGTATTGGCACCACAAAGGCGAACAGCAGGGAGTGGGTAAAGCCGCGATGGCCAAGAATATTCCCGTAGGCGACGCCGAATTTAAACGCCAGCACGTCAGCGTCGGGCAGCATGGCGAGCACGATACCGGCAAACAGCAGGCGGGGAGGGATGACTTTAGTTCCCAGACCTAAGCCCAGGCAAAGCGGAACAGCGGCGTGCGTAATAACGGTAGGCATTGCGATTATCCATGGTAAATCATGGAAATATAGCAGCGAATTCGTTTTTGCAAACCTGTGCTAAATTCTGATTTTACGCCGATTCGCGCGCGATAAGCTGCCCGGAGAGGGTAATGCGCTGGGTTTGTAAGTCCGGCTCTTTCAGCTTGCGGATTATCAACCCCGCGGCCTGACGCCCGGTTTCGTCACTGGCCGAGGAGACGTAGGTGAATGACGGTGATGTGAGGTTAACGTGAAGCATATCTTCAAAACCGATCAGCGCCACCTGCTGAGTTAAGAACACATCTTTCCCCACGGTGCGACCCACCTGATGAATGCCGGAGATAGAGCCGATCATGGCATCCGGCGAATGGCAGAGCAGGGCGGTGATGGCGTTATTTTTTTCCAGCAGCTGGCGAGTCGCCATCGCGGCGGCCTGCGTGTCGTCGCTGCAGGCCGGTGAATAGTCATCGCGCCAGACCAGTCCGCTTTGCGTCATCGCGCTGCGAAAACCGAGCAGGCGCTGCTCGCGGATAAGGCAGCCCTCGCGTCCGCCAATATAGGCGATCGTGCGGTGTCCGCGCTCGATAAGATAGCGCGCAGCCAGGTTCGCGGCCTGGCGGTTGTCGCGCATCACCAGATTGCATTTTTCATCGAGCAGGGACTGCGAGACCACTACCAGCGGCAGCGGACACTGGCGGATCTGCTCCGGCAGAGCAGAGGTGCGGGTGTCAGACGCAAGATAAATGACGCCTGCGACACCCTGCTGCTTAAACGACAGCAGGGTCCGTTCCAGATGTTCCCGGTCGTTCAGCGGCTGGCCGAGAAAAACCATGTATCCCTGCTTCTCCAGTTCCTGAACAATGCTTGCCATCACCTTGATGGAAAAGCTGTCGCTGAAGTCGCGCAGGATCAGGCCGATAAGATTTGAGGTGTTGGCGCGAAGGTTGGCAGCGGCGACGTTATGAACATAGCCGAGCGTCGTGATGGCGGCATTGACCTTCCCGATCGTCGCCTCTGAGATTTTCCCTTTCTGGCGTAGCACCAGCGAGACGGTAGAGACCGACACGCCCGCGTGCTTTGCGACATCAATGATGCTGACTTTCTTCAAAACCGCTCCCTGAAATTTACCGATAATCAGCCAGATAAGACACGTCTTCCAGCGTACAGGAGACGTGTCTTCCAGGCATCTTATTATTTGCCGATCATGGTGGACATGGTCTGGGCGATAAACTGTGCTCTGGCACCGAAAATCACCTGTATACCGTTGTCGCCGACGAAGACCACGCCGCGCGCACCGAGACCGTTAAGACCGTCTTTATCTACCACGTCGCTTTTTGCCACTTCCAGACGCAGGCGGGTGATACAGGAGCCAACCGAATCGATATTCTGCGCGCCTCCCAGCAGGCTGATAATTTCGGTGGCAAGTTCGGAATCGGACTTGTCATTCGCACTGGCGGTCACTTCGGTACGGCCCGGCGTTTTCACGTCGAAACGGCGGATCACGAAGCGGAAGGTAAAGTAGTAAATCAGCCCCATCGGGATACCGATGATAACGGCGCTCAGGAAGTTGGTCTGGTAGCCGTTAAACGACGGCAGGATCCCGAAAGACAGGTAGTCGATAAAGCCTGCCGAGAACGACTTGGCGATGTGCGCATGCAGCAGGTACATGGTCATGTACGCCAGGCCCGCCATGATGGCGTTGAAGACGTACAGGATCGGCGCCACGAAGATAAAAGTGAACTCAACCGGTTCCGTAATACCCGTCAGGAAGCAGGTCAGCGCCGCAGAGAACAGAATACCGGCCGCGATTTTCTTATTCTTCGTGTGCGCTTCGTGGTACATCGCCAGGCACGCCGCGGGCAGCGCAAACAGCATCAGCGGGAACTCGCCCTGCATGAACTTGCCTGCGTTCTGGTAGGTGTCGCTGCTGAAGGATTTCACCCCTTCTTCCAGCATCTTGAACCAGATGGTCTGGTCGCCGTGGATCACCTGGCCCGCCTGGGTGGTGTAATCCCCGAACGAATACCAGAAGGACGGATACCAGATGTGGTGCAGGCCGAGCGGGATCAGCGCGCGCTCCACCAGACCGAAGATAAAGGTCGAGGCCGCCTGGTTGTCGCCGTTCACCACCACGGAGAGGGCGTCGATACCGGCCTGGATATGCTGCCACACGTACGGCAGCAGCAGACCGAGCAGGAACGACAGTAACGCCGTCGCAATCGCCACAAAACGTTTACCGGAGAAGAAGCCGAGGAACTCCGGCAGCTGCATGGTGTGGAAGCGGTTATAGCACCAGGCCGCGAGAATACCGCAGATCAGGCCACCGAAGACGCCCATCTGCAGCGTCGGGATACCGACCACCATGGCGTATTTCCCGCCCTGAGAGGCCATTTCCGGCGTGATGCTCAGCACGGTGCTGATGGTGATATTGGTGACAAACACCGACACTGCCGCAGAGAGCGCCGCAATGCCGGACTCCGACGCCAGACCCACGGCAGAGCCGATGGCAAACAGCATCGGCAGGTTATCAAAGATAACCCCGCCCGCGTTCATCATCAGCGGCAGGTGGAACTTATCGCCGAAGGCCAGCAGCAGGCCCGCAGCGGGAAGCAGTGAAATTGGCAGCATTAAGGCGCGACCAATCATCGATAACTTAGACAGCGATTTAACAAACCCTGATATCAGACTCATGCTGATTTCCCCCGAGTAGCGCTTTTTTGGCGCTGTTATTGTAAGTAGAACGTTTTAGTAGAACGTTCTACTTATCGTGGGGAAAGAGTGAAAAACGTGCAACTGAAATCTCACCTTTCAACAGATGAAATAGTGATTATTTGAAGTTGATCGATAATTAACCGTGATGGATGTGGGGGATTGTGAGAGAAATTGCCGGGTGGCGGCTTCGCCTTACCCGGCCTACAAACGGAGACAGTACGTAGGCCCGGTAAGCGCAGCGCCACCGGGCATCAAACGGCTCAGGCCGTAACGGTTACGCTCTGTCCTTCAAAGCTTACGGTCTGACCCGCGATAATCTTGCAGCGCTTGCGGGTTTCCACCGCACCGTCGACTTTCACTCGCCCGTCGGCGATAACGATTTTGGCCTGCGCACCGCTTTCGCTCCAGCCTTCCAGCTTGAGCAGATCGCACAGCTCTACGTGCGGGTGTTTGCCTAATGAAAATGTGGCCATCTTATGCTTCCTCTACGTCGTGGTACTCTTCGCATGCCTGCAAAGTATTCTGAATCAGTGTTGCAACGGTCATCGGGCCCACGCCGCCCGGGACCGGCGTAATGTATGAGGCACGCGCCGCGGCATCTTCGTACACCACGTCGCCGACCACTTTGCCGCTTTCCAGACGGTTGATGCCCACGTCCACAACAATCGCGCCCTCTTTAATCCACTCGCCCGGAATAAAGCCCGGCTTGCCGACCGCGACGATCAGCAGATCGGCATTTTCAACGTGGTGGCGCAGGTTTTTGGTGAAGCGGTGGGTCACGGTGGTGGTGCAGCCCGCCAGCAGCAGCTCCATGCTCATCGGACGGCCCACGATGTTAGAGGCGCCAATCACCACGGCGTTCAGGCCGTAGGTGTCGATGTTATAGCGCTCCAGCAGCGTCACAATGCCGCGTGGCGTGCACGGGCGCAGACGCGGCGCGCGCTGGCACAGGCGGCCCACGTTGTATGGATGGAAACCGTCCACGTCTTTGTCCGGTGCGATACGTTCCAGCACCTTCACGTTGTCGATGCCCGCAGGCAGCGGCAGCTGTACCAGAATGCCGTCGATCTCGTTATCGGCATTCAGGGTGTCAATAAGTTCCAGCAGTTCCGCTTCGCTGGTGGTCTCAGGCAAATCGTAAGAGCGGGAGACGAACCCCACCTCTTCACACGCTTTGCGTTTGCTGCCGACATAAATCTGCGATGCCGGGTTGCTGCCAACCAGCACAACGGCCAGCCCGGGGGCGCGTTTTCCGGCGGCTTTACGCGCCTTCACTTTTTCAGCGACCTCAGAGCGCACCTGCTGCGCAATCGTTTTACCGTCAATAATCTTTGCTGCCATCAGAGAGAAGATTCCGTCTGTAACGTTTGAAAGGGGGGATTGCCTATATTTTGTCAGAAGCGAGCGCCGCTGTCAGTCACCCTTTGCGAGATTTCATCACGGGGCCGCAAAACCTTGTGGAAGGTATGGTCAATTTCCTAGGCGGGAATAGGATGTGACCTGGTAAAATGGCAGTGTTTTGACATATTTTAAAATAGTTTCCTGAGCTACTTTGTCTCCTCCGAAATAAGCTTTCAATTAATCAATTGAACGTATTTCTTATTCCCGATTATCCGCGGGAAGGGTTATTTACATTTTAAAGGAATAGACATGAAACTCAGCAACATTGCTTCTACTGTTATTGCAACTTTGGCCCTGGTCGCGGGTGCCGCTCATGCAGAAGATACCACAACGCCTGTTTCCGTTAATGGCGGTACCGTGCATTTCAAAGGTGAATTAGTGAATGCTGCGTGTTCAGTAAATACTGATTCTTCCGAGCAGACGGTTAATCTCGGTCAGTACCGTACCGCGAAATTCACCAAAGTGGGTGACACCACCTCCAATATTCCGTTCACCATCGAACTGAACGATTGCGATCCGCTGGTAGCGAAAACCGCTGCGGTGGCATTCACCGGTCAGATCGACGCGACGGATAAAACCCTGCTGGCGGTCACCTCTGGCAATAACGACAACACCGCGAAAGGCGTGGGTATCGAGATCCTCGACAGTAAATCCAGCGTCCTGACCCCAGACGGTGCCACCTTCTCTGCCGCGCAGAACCTGATTGAAGGTACTAACACCCTGAACTTCACCGCGCGCTATAAAGCCACTGCTGCGACCACCGAGCCAGGCCAGGCGAACGCTGACGCTACCTTCGTGATGAAATACGAGTAATGCCTGAGTACAGGGATGTGGTCGACCTCAGGGAGGAGGTCTTTTAATCGCTAATGCCGGGAACGAAGGATGACAAGGACTGGGATACTGTTTTTTGCCCTTGCGATTGCCTCAGCGGTAAACGCACATACCGTGGTAATCGACGGCGGCAAGGTTCACCTGAGAGGGGAACTGGTCAACGGCGGCTGCGCCGTGGCGCCTGATAGCCAGAATATGCGCGTGGATATGGGTCAGTACCGCACCAACTCATTTTCCGGCGTCGGCAGTTTTTCCACGGTAAACGTGCCTTTCACCGTACGGCTGCTCGACTGCAGCGTGGACGTTTCTCGTACCGTGGGGATCCAGTTTCAGGGCGCAACCCCTGCAGAAGATCCGCAGGTTTTCCTGGCGACATCGCGGCCAGGTGAAGCCCCTGTCAGCAGCGGCGTTGGGCTGGCGCTTTTCGACGAACAACAACGTCAGATTATCCCGAACGCCACGGCGGTCAGCTGGCTGCCCATTGATACCCGCGAGCTGGCGTTTCATTTCAGCGCTCGCTACCGGGCGATTTCCGAACACCTCGTGCCAGGCAATATTCAGTCGGATGTCTGGTTTACGTTGATTTATCCCTGACGCCTGCGAACACATTATTAAAGGTACGGTTGTGATGAACACCCTGATTAAACCCGGACTGTTTTTATCTTTTATTTTGATGATGGTTTCTGCCTGTGCAAATGCATCCGGTGGAATTGCGCTGGGCGCGACGCGCGTGATTTATCCGGCAGATGCAAAACAGACATCGCTGGCGATCACCAACAGTAACAAGCAAGAGCGTTATTTAATTAACGCGTGGATTGAAAACGCCAGCGGGCAAAAAGAAAAAACCTTTGCCGTCACGCCGCCGCTGTTTGTGAGCGAGCCGGACAGCGAAAACACGCTGCGCATTATTTATGCCGGGCCGACCCTGCCCGCCGATCGCGAATCGCTTTTTTACATGAACGTGAAGGCAATTCCGTCAGTGAGTAAGGCGAAAACAGAGAACAATAACGTGCTGCAGCTGGCCATTCTGTCACGCATCAAGCTGTTTGTGCGCCCGGCTAACCTGTCGATGCCGCCGGAAGAGGCGCTCTCCCAGCTACGCTTTGAGCGCGTCGGGAACCACCTGAAGGTGAGCAATGCTTCGCCCTACTACGTCACGCTGGTCAACCTGAAGCTTGGCGGTCAGGCGCTGGAAAACCTGATGGTCGCGCCGAAAAACTCCGCACAGCAGGTGCTGCCAACCGCAGCCAGTGGCACGCTCTCCTGGCAGAGCGTCAATGATTACGGCGCTATTACTCCGGCGCGTAGCGTCAATCTGTGAGCAGAGTCAGGGCGATGAACACTCAATGGCGTTACTGCCCGGTTGCACTGGCATTGATGACAACGCTCTGGCCGCACACCGGCTGGAGCGAAAGCTACTTCAACCCGGCTTTTTTGTCCGACGACGCCGCCAGCGTGGCGGATTTGTCGCGTTTTGAACAAGGACACCAGCAGGCGCCGGGCGTCTATCGCGTGGACATCTGGCGCAACGATGAGTTTATCGGCACGCAGGACGTGCGTTTTGAACAAGCCGAAAACACGCCACCCGTCGCGGGCGGGTTAGCGCCGTGCATTACGCGCGCGATGCTCGACCGTTTCGGCGTCAACATCGCGGCGTTCCCGGAACTGGCAAACGTGCAGGGGGAAACCTGCGTTCCGATGACGACGGCTATTCCCGGCAGCGAAACGGCCTTCAACTTTGCGTCACTGCGCCTGAACGTGAGCCTGCCGCAGGTGGCCATGCAAAACAGCGCCCGGGGCTACATTCCGCCTGAACAGTGGGATGAAGGCATTCCCGCCGCCCTGTTGAATTACAGCTTTACCGGCAACCGCGGCAGCGATGACGACAGCTATTACCTGAACCTGCAGAGCGGGCTGAACTATGGTGCCTGGCGATTACGCAATAACGGCGCGTGGCGTTACACCCAAAGTAACGGTCAGCGTCACAGCAACTGGCAGAATATTGGCACCTGGGCTCAGCGCACCGTCATTCCGCTGAAAAGCGAGCTGGTGCTGGGCGACAGCAATACCGGTAACGATGTTTTCGACAGCGTCGGCTTTCGGGGCGGGCGGCTCTATTCCTCAGACAGCATGTACCCGGACAGCATGCAGGGCTACGCGCCAACCGTGCGCGGTATTGCCCGCACGCCAGCCAAGGTAGCGATCCGCCAGAACGGTTATGTCATTTACCAGAGCTATGTCCAGCCTGGGGCGTTTGCCATTACCGACCTCAACCCGACCTCATCAAGCGGCGATCTTGAGGTAACGGTAGAAGAGAAGGACGGTAGCCAGCAGCGTTACACCGTGCCTTACTCCACCGTGCCGTTGCTGCAGCGTGAAGGTCGCTGGAAATATGACCTGGTGGCGGGGGATTACCGCAGCGGCAACAGCGAGCAGGACACGCCGTTCTTCGCTCAGGGAACGCTCATTACCGGCCTGGCCGACGGCTATACGCTGTACGGCGGCACGCAGCTGGCGTCACGCTATACCGCGATTGCCCTCGGGGCCGGGAAAAACCTCGGGGACTGGGGGGCGGTCTCGCTCGATCTCACCCATGCCCGCAGCCAGCTCGCGGATGACAGCCGCCATGAAGGGCAGTCCCTGCGCTTCCTTTACGCAAAATCCCTTAACGGCTTCGGCACCAACTTCCAGCTGCTGGGCTATCGCTACTCTACCAAAGGGTTCTACACACTGGACGATGTGGCGTGGCGCTCAATGGAAGGCTACCAGTATGGCGAAGGTCAGGACGATGACGGCGTGCCGGACGTGCAGAGTTATCACAACCTGACGTGGAACAAAAAGGGGCGCTTCCAGCTCAACATTTCCCAGTCGCTGGGGGACTACGGCTCGGTTTACCTCTCCGGTAGCCAGCAGAGCTATTGGGGCACCAGCGAATCTAACGTCTGGTATCAGCTGGGCTATGCGGGCGGCGTGAAGGGGATCAACTACTCCGTGTCCTGGTCGTGGAACAAGGCCGTTGGGATCGACGGTACGGACCGAATTGCGTCGTTTAACGTCTCCGTGCCGTTCAGCCTGTTTACCCGTCACGGCTATCGCCGCGATAGCGCCATCGACAGAGCCTACGCTACCGCTTCTGCCAGCCGCAACAGCGACGGCGATACCAGCTGGCAGACCGGTGTGAGCGGAACACTGCTCGAAGACCGCAACCTGAACTACAGCGTCACGCAGGGGCACGCCAGCAATAACGGTGCAAGCGGCAGCGCCAGCGCCAACTGGCAGGCGACCTACGGCACGCTGGGCGTGGGCTACAACTACGCCCGCGACCAGCACGATCTCAACTGGCAGCTTTCTGGCGGCGTGGTGGGGCATTCAGACGGGGTGACCTTCAGCCAGCCGCTGGGCGACACCAACGTGCTGATCAAAGCGCCGGGCGCCTCCGGAGTGAGCGTGGAAAACCAGACCGGGGTGAAAACCGACTGGCGAGGCTATGCGGTGATGCCGTATGCCACCGTCTACCGCTACAACCGCGTGGCGTTGGACACCAATACCATGAGCAACAACACCGACATCGAAAATAACGTGAGCAGCGTGGTGCCGACCAAAGGGGCGCTGGTGCGCGCCAGCTTCGATACCCGTATTGGCGTGCGCGCTCTGCTGACCGTCAAGCGCGGCGACCAGCCCGTGCCGTTTGGCGCGGTGGTACGTGAAACGCAAAGCGGCGTCACCAGCATGGTGGGGGATGACGGGCAGATTTACCTCGGCGGGCTGCCGCTGGAAGGTGAGCTGCTTATCCAGTGGGGCGACGGAAAACAGTCCCAGTGCCGTGCAAGCTATCACTTACCACCGGAAAGCCTGAACCAGGCCATTACGCTGGCGGGGGCACGCTGTGAACGCTAACAGGAACCCAATCATGACCATTATCCGTAGCATATTTGGCGCGGCAGTGTTGTGCAGCGCACTGCCCACATGGGCCACGGTGTGCCAGAACTCCACCGGCGTGGCGAAGGATATTTCCTACGATCTCTCCAACGTGTTTAACAGCTCTAACAACAGGCCGGGGGAGATTGTCACCCTGGCGCAAAAATCTGGACTGGTGGGGGTGAATGCCATTTGTCCCCGCGGGACAACCGGTAAATCCACCATGCGCAGCTATGTCACCGACTTGCCCATTACCACGGTGATCGACAGCTATAAATATGTGAAGCTGAATGAGTACCTTGACGGCGCCATGCAGATCCACGATGACTTTGCGGGCACGTTCTACCCTCCCGCGAATTATATCCAGATGGGGCAGCACCCCAACGTACCGAATAACAAGGCTTTCCCGGTGACCGATTCCAAACTGGTTTTCCGTCTGAGGGTAACGCGGCGCTTTATCAATATGGTGGTGATCCCGCAGCAGACCATGTTCAGGGTCTATGTCACGACGACAACCGCCGATCCGCTTAATACGCCGGTCTATACCATCAGCTACAGCGGAACGATTCAGGTACCGCAAAGCTGTGCGATCAACGCAGGCCAGGTCGTGGAGTTTGATTTTGGCGATATTGGTGCGTCGTTGTTTAGCCAGGCTGGTGCCGGAAATCGGCCGCAGAAGGTTACGCCTCAAAGCAAAACCATTGCCATTAAATGCACAAACGTTGAAGCCAATGCGTATCTGACGATGCGTATCGAAGCGGAGAAAGTGTCTGGTAACGCGCTGGTTTCTAATAATCCCGATCTGGGGTTTGTGGTCGCTAACGAAAGCGGCACGCCGCTGACGCCTAACACGCTCACCAGCAAAATTCCGTTCCGCCTGGATGACAGCGCTCAGGCACAGGTCGGCATTCGGGTCTGGCCTGTGAGCGTGACGGGCAACAAGCCTGCCGAGGGCCGTTTCACCTCGCGCGGCTATCTTCGCGTGGATTACGATTAAGGAGGAGCAATGGGACACTGGAGCAGGTACATTGCTGCGGGAGTACTGATGATGCTTCACGCTGGCGCTCAGGCGGCCACGGCGCTGGGGGAAATCAATATTGAGATGTCCGGCAACATCGTCGATTTCACCTGCGTGGCCGAAGGCAATGACAGCGATAAGGTCGTCACGCTCGGCACCTGGCCGACCAAACAGCTAAGAACCACGGGGAGCCGCACGCAGCCCATGCCGTTTACGCTGAAGCTGACCGGCTGTCCTCCTGGCGCCGCCTCCATTACGTTTTCGGGAAAAGCAGACGGCAGCGACAGCGGTTTGCTGGCGCTCAATGATGGCAGTACGGCGGGTCAGGTTGCCGTGGAGATCCGCGATGCGGATAAAACACGGCTGGATCTTCAGCAGGCCAGCCAGCCGGTAACGGTTGATGCAGAAGGTAATGCGGTACTGTCGTTTTATGCCAATTATATTGCCACAGCGGATAACCCTCAGCCGGGACGGGCTGATGCGGATGCCACGTTTATGATCAATTATAATTAGCGCTGACCGCACTCCCTGCAACTCGCTTAAGTTGCGGGGAGTGAATTCAGTTTATAGCAGTTCGTGTGCTTTCGCGTAATCTATTAATTCCACAATGCTCTGTACGCCGAGCTTGGAATAAATATTGGATTTGTGCGCGCTAATGGTTTTGTTGCTTAATAGCAACTGCTCCGCAATCTCCTTATTGGATAATCCATTCGCCAGATAGCGTAACACCGTGACTTCGCGATTCGATAATGGCATATCCGGCGTGATACCTTTCCCGGAGCCCAGATGATTTATAAAGTTCAGCGTTTCTGACGGGAAAAAAGAATAGCCCATCAGTATCATTTCCACCGCGTTGTAGATCTCACCCAAATCTTTTCGCTTGCTGACAAAGCCATTGGCCCCTGCGCGAATGGCGCGTCCCGCGTAAAACGACTCTGATTTTGACGAGAGGAACAGAACCTTGATGTCTTTGTTTAGGTTTCTGATTCTCTTAAGTAATGAAAACCCATCGGTTCCCGTCAGTTCGATGTCCAGGATAACCAGATCGATGGGGTGGTTGCGAATACAATCAAGCACTTCATGGCTATCGCCAGACTTGAGTTTGACTATGATATTTTTATTTTTCTGTAGCAGGACTTCTATCGACATTCTGACAATAGGGTGTTCGTCCATAATGATAACGGATGCCGGTTTCATTTTTAATGCCTCAGATTGTTAAAAGCGTTATGCGGAGTTTTGTTCAAACTCTCGAAATGCCGGAAGGATATAGATGGTGATCCTTATACGGTAGTAATTCCCTGGAAAGAGCGAAAGCATCCTTGTTAACGTAGCGAGTAAATTAATGCCTCAGCGCGGTTATCTCATTTGGCTGGTGTGGCAAAAAGGTTTTTCTTATTCATATTTGCAACGCATCTTATTATACCGTGTAAGTTTTCTCCGAAAACCCTGTAAATTAATCCTGGTCCATTGCTTTGTATTATCTTCTGGATCTGAATCGCTATTATTTTAAATTTAGCGCAAATGTCCTGCTATTCCATTTACCACATTTTTTCATCTTTATGTAATAACAAAAAATGACATATATCACTTTGTGTTAATTGATTGTTAACAAAACGAGGTGGGGAAAGTGGTGCGGTACTTTCACGGCAAGCGCAAAAAAACGGCACAACAGGGGGTAAAACCTTCAACTGAAAGCGCGTGGCGACCGGCGGAAAAAAGCGAAACTGAGCAGCAGGATATGCTGCAGTATCCTGCACTCGCGCCTGGCCGGTACAGATAAACTGCTTGTTTTTACATCATTATCATATTTTTAACGGACTCCTGGAGAGCTTAACGGATGGAGGAAAGTGCTGCTATTACCGTTTTCTGTAATATTTCACTTGGTTTAAGTGGTTGAATTAGGAATAGTTGTAATTTTGAATGAAATGTTAATTTGAAACAAAAATTTAACACAAATAGTAGGTTATTTCTTAAAGGTCTTTAGGAATGAACGGGTTAATGCCTAAGTCAAAACGTGCAGTCTGAGAGATTATTAAGAAGGTGCAGTAATTCCTGGCGGTGGTTTAACCCCAGCTTGGTCAAAATGCAGCCGAGACGATAGATAATGCGGCTATAGGGGTGGTTTTGAATCAGGGCAATCTGACGCAGCGTTTTGCCGCGAGAAAGTTCCTGCAGTATGGGCCATTCGTTGCGCGTGAACCACTCTTTCACCGAGCCTTGCGGCGGCTTTGTTTCCAGCAGGTACTGCTGCAGTGCCGCAGCGGGCAACTGACGTTCAAGTACATGAAAGGGCCCCGCCGCTTTGCAGAACAGGCGAGTATCGTAATCATCTGCCCTGACAAGTAGATGGGGGGTAAGAAAAGGCGGGTAGAGGCTATATCGTCTTAGCTGATCCAGTTTGTCGATCAGAGCCGTGGCGCGGCTGTCGATATCGACCACCAGACGCGCGGAGGGCCACTGATTCAACGCACTTAAGGCATCTTCCAGCACCGGATAGTCAGAGCAACAGCTTAGCGGGAAATTCCCGTTCAGCATTCCGGTGCGCAGGTAATGATCTTCCGTGACCAGAATGATAAACGGGGCGTCAGTTTTATGGGTCAGGCTGGTGGACTGGCTCAAAAATTCGAGTCGGTCAAAGAAGGGGGGAGCAAAAGGCGAGCGTGTAAATCCCAGTGCGTCACTTCCTGTACGACGCCGACGGTAACGGCGCACTGTCATTCCCATGGCCTCCCTCCTGGAGATGGCTGTTTAATCCTCCGGCCATGTCCAGGATGGCCAGTAATACCCCTGGCCGAGTTGTGCCCCTGCCTGGCGTGCGCAGGAACGATCCCGTTCAGTCTCAATACCTTCGATAAGCACCTTCCCGGCGAGCCGAAAACAGCGGGAAACCAGTTCCCCCAGCGCAGGGGTGGCGCGCATACGCCAGAAGGTTTCTTTGTCGATTTTTATGCCGCTGAGTGGCAGTGGCCAGGATAAGAAGGGCTGGACAACGCTGTCATCAACGTCATCCAGCCAGATGCGGTGACCCTTTATGGTCAGCTGCTTCAGGCGCTGGGCCAAGACTTGCCGCTGTGTATCGGAGAGTGCGAAAAAGTCGACAGGGTCGACAATCTCTATATTCAGCGGCGGGCTTCGCAGTTGCAGCAGACGCTGAAAAAGTTCTGGCACCATGAGTACGGTTATCGGCAGATTGATGAAAATATTGTTACAGGCGACCGCGTTTTTTAGCACACGAAGCTGCACTTCCAGCAGCATAAGCGACTGTTCTGCCGATTGTTCGCGGAAAAAATCTTCACTTTGCAGCGTGGGTGACAGAACGCTGAGCACCTCAACGCCGATCCTGTGCGAAGAGGCGAGGGCAACGATGGGCTCAAGTTTGATACCGGTGATATCATGAGAAATGTGCTTTAGCCGGGGAGGCGTATAGGTCAGGTTTTGCGCTGTCACTCCATTGTCCTGTTGTCTGTCAGCCTCCAGGCGGCCGGGATACCTTGCACCAGTGTGACGAGGTGGCCTACAGGAAAACAGCAGGCGTTACTTAAAAGCAGCTAAGCCTTTTCGCAGCGGTAAATTCTACGTGGGATGTAGTGAAAATGTTGAAAAAACAGCCGTATTTACAATCAGCTAGCCGTTATCGATACAGATCGGGGAAAAGGCATTGACTCACCTGCCATTGACCGTATAATTCCACGCGTTTCACCACCGCGAAGTTCACGCTTCTCTGTGCGCCCTTAGCTCAGTTGGATAGAGCAACGGCCTTCTAAGCCGTAGGTCGTAGGTTCGAATCCTACAGGGCGTGCCATTTAATTTCAGATAGTTACGTCTCCCTCGCTTTCTCCAGATTTCCGCTGTGGGACATCTTGGGGACATCACCCCCGAAAAATGAGTGAATTTGCTCAGCATGCTCTGTTAAATGGTTAGGTGCTGAGTGGGCATATTTACTTATGCTGCCATCACCGGCAGGGCCGAGTACAATCCGGTCACTGATTTGGCAGGGCTCTGAAATCCCCCAAATAGCAAAATTTCCCTCATCTTTCACCAGCTCAACTTGGCCCCTTCAAACAAGCTTTCGACGCATATAGCGGTAGTAAAATTACCCGTATCGCGACACTGCTTCTTATATAACTCAGTGTCCGAACCATCGAACTTCGTGCTGCTGAGTGGCATGAATTTGATCTGAGCAAAATCCTGTTAATGAGCTTATGAGAATCAGGGCGCTTGCACTCGCTGCCGGCTATTTATTCACTACCGGGAAAGAGGCGACTCTGTTGTATGAACTTGTATATTTAATGGGGGGAAATCGCTCGCAAGGCACTCGAGCATGAAGGTGTATTATCTAGTTCGTTACTATGGGTGGCTTACGCCACCCATATTTCATCCATCCACCTTCATGTCAGCCGATCTTTCAACGTTATCCCAAACATCATAGGCGTTAACCATATTTCCCAGCCTTGAGAAACAGGCATTCATGCAGCGCAGTCCACGCTGTATAAGCGATGGCACCGTTCTCCTGTCTATGAAATCCGAGTTTTATCGGTTCATATAGCGGATCGGACCCGAGTCGTCTGATTGCGAACGGCGTGGACAGAAAGCAGGTAGCGATTATTTATGACGTGGCTGTGCGCACTTTGTATAAAAATTTCCCGCTCTTACTGCCGCAATTACTGATACGTAAAGGGCTATTGATTGTTGTCTGAACGAATGTATTATTGAACAGTATTTGTGACATGGAGGTCAAATGTATAACCATAATCGTGACAAAAGTCAGTTTGAACATAAAGCGCGAGAAATTGAGCAACTTACAGAGCAAATTTCCGCTAAGCATTTACTTTATGGCACTTCTGGTATGTTTTTTGAAGCTCAGCAGCTCGTAGGTCGTTTGAAAAGAGAGATCGAATCCCACTGCCTAACCTTTCTCGGGGGGACTCAAATCCTTGGCGAACAGATACGACATCTCCATGAACAGGATGATTTGCTTACCTTTAACCGAGCAAAAATATTTATAGTTGTTGAAAAAAACCAGACAACAACGACTATTGCTCTCAAGCAGATTGGTTTCGTCGCAGGCGGAGCACAAGTTTATGGTGGGGCTAGTTTATGCGTAGGATCGCTGGGGCTAGCATGTGCTGCATATGGAGCTCCGATGATTGCTCATGGGTTAAATAATATATACGAAAACGGGTATTATCTTCTTTTCCGTGAAGAACAATCAGGAACCCTGAGAGATGCGTACAGATTAGCTGCAAAAAAGCTGGGTTATGGTAATAAGCAGGCAGATTTAATTTACGGTGTAATTGATCTCTCTTTATCAGCATACGGTGCAGGAAGAAAAGTTCTGGAGCCCAGAGAGAAGTCATGGAGTTTGTTTCACAATATCCAATCTGATTATATCAGAGGCTGGCAAGAGGCATCTAAAACCGCAATTATACTTGACGCGACCAGTAGTAGTATCACGGGTTGGCAGATGTACAAAATAGCTAAAGAGAACTGATTATGTCACAAGATTTAGAATTTTCGCTTTATCCATCTATCTGGCCTGCCGTAGTGTATTTTATAGTGTCAATAGTGGTTTTTTTCTTGCTTTATCTGGGGAAGTTGATAGTTAACAGGCTTCATAAATATCCATTGTTTATTGCTTATATGGTATTTGTAATCGCTATTGCATCCATTCAGATAAACATCTTTGCAAATGGATACGATTTTGTAAGCGGCTTTTTGCATATTGATTTTGATCCCTATCGATATGATTCGGTATATTGGGGATCCTTGTTTTTCTCCATGCTTTACTTGATGGCGACGCCCAAGAACAATTTTTAGCATTCTCACTTTAATAGTGACGCGGTAGTTCAATGTGTCGGCTTGGGTGGCCGAGAAATCTGTTATAAGCAATAGTGGGCTGCCCAGTATGGTTAAGGCCGCAACCAGTGATCCTGAACTTGACGTTCTATGGCGAACATTTTCAGTATCTCCCCGAACGTAAATTTTTTAGCTTGATCGCACGACATCACCACTTAGTCAGAACGGATCACATGTTCCAGGCATGAATCGGGGTTGATAACCACTTTGCCAGGTATAAGAGGATGGCACACCACGGGCTGGTCGTTTTCGAAGTAGGTAATTACTGAGTCTGGGGGAAAGACAACCGCTGCCTATCTTTATCGGCTTTGGGAACGTTCGTTTCCGCATCCATGCGTAAATTGTTGGTTTTCTGAAGCCAATTGCAAAGCAAACCTGTTCAATCCTCATCAAAGTAGTGTTCAACACGTATTTCCTAATTTTGTGGGTACGTTAATGGAAAAAATCACTCTAACCAGAAAGGAAGCCGCTGAACTACTTGGTATCTCAACGACTACAGTGACACACTGGATTCTTGAAGGGCGGCTCAAGGCTTAGCGGGTTAGCGACAGGCCTTAATCACCGTATCTGATTACGCGTGACCTACCCACCCCTGCCGATCCTTCACTCTGCGCCTGATTTTACCCGTTGAATTTGCATGGTTAATTCCAGGTGTGTATCATTTTGCTCCCGGCCCTATAGCCTGTCGGTGAGAACGTTTGTTCCGCCATCGACCGGTCATTGGTATCGTTCCAGCCAGGGCCACCACACCGCCACTAGCTCATCGGGAAGAGCGACAACCAGGATGTTGTAGTACGGGGTTCGAGGCTCCGGTGGCGGACCAACGCCGACTTAGCTCAGTAGGTAGAGCAACTGACTTGTAATCAGTAGGTCACCAGTTCGATTCCGGTAGTCGGCACCATATTTATGACTTCCCCGCGGGATGCCTGCGGCACGACATTCCTTTTCACTGTTGTACATGCCTGTCATGAAGGACAAATATGTGGTATCTACTCGCAACATCGCTTGCCGCGCTTTCCCTTAATAAAAGTCTGGCTTACCTGATGCTGGGGTTAACGGCATTTTTCGGCTGGAAAGAGAGCATTCTGGACGCCCCGGCACTGCTGGTGATTGCATCAATCGTTATTGGTTGGTCTGTTGTTGAATGGCTACGTAATAACAATAATAAATATACTTATCTGCTCGAAGGCCTGTGCGTGGTCGTCGCCGTTGCCCTGTTCTTGCATGCGATCCCGGGCTTCCATAACCCCAAAGTGCTGGATGCAGTCGTCGTTGGCCCGCAAAGCATACCGTTCACTATGTACTTTAATATGGACAAGGCGGTGGTGCCGTTCATTCTAATGACGTGCATGCCAACGTTATTCGTAGCAAAACCACTCTATAACGCTGGCAAGGCTGGCTGGGGAATATTGGTTCTTGCGATACCCGTGCTGTTACTTCTTGCTGTTGCATTGGGCGGGCTGAGAATTGAGCCACATGCGCCAGAATGGTTCGCTCAATTTGCCCTTGCGAATATTTTCTTCGTCTCTTTGGCTGAGGAAGCCTTGTTCAGAGGCTACCTGCAGCAACGCTTGTCCAGGATTCTTCATCCTGTTGTCGCGCTGTTGATTGCTTCAGTCATCTTTGGGCTGATGCATTATCGCGGCGGTTTACTACTGATTATTTTTGCCAGCCTCTCCGGTATTATTTACGGCCTGGCGTGGATGTGGAGCGGCAGGCTCTGGGTTGCAACGTTATTTCATTTTGGGCTGAACTGCGTGCATTTATTGTTCTTCACCTATCCGATGTATGCCCCTCACGCGGCGATGTGATGCTTTTTATAACGGCCAGTTCTTATTTGGATTTAAGTCAAATTTTTATATTGACTGGGCTGATAGGCTTACCCCTCTTCATTAGAGGGATAAATATATGTTTTTGACAACACACACATTAAATAATGAGATAGCCTTAACCTTACGTCAGCCGGACAGGGATGAAAAAGCTCCGGTTGTCGTGCTTTGCCACGGGTTTTGCGGGATACAGGACATTTTACTGCCGCGCTATGCTGAAGCATTTACTCACGCTGGCTTTGCGACTATCACATTTGATTACCGTGGTTTCGGCGAAAGCGGTGGGGAGCGAGGAAGGCTGGTTCCATCAATGCAAATTGACGATATCTGTACCGTTATTGACTGGGCGGAGAAGCATCCCGGGCTGGAAGGGCAGCGTATCGCGCTATGGGGGACGTCGCTAGGTGCCTGCCATGTGTTTGCCGCTGCCGTCGAGCGCCCGCAGGTGAAATGCATCATAAGCCAGATGGGGTTTGCGGACGGTGAAGTGATTGTCACCGGCAATATGGATGATAACGACAAGCAGGGGTTCGTCGCCACGCTTGAAAAGATGGTCGAAAAACGCGAGCGCCAGGGTAAGGAGATGTTCGTCGCCATCACGAAGGTACTGGGAGACGAAGAGTCGAAAGCCTTCTTTGAGGCAAATAAAGCGCACTATCCTGCGATGGATATCAAAATACCTTTCCTTACCGTTTATGAAACGCTTCGCTACAAACCTTACCAGTACGCGGAGAAGGTCAGCTGCCCGACGCTCGTGGTGGTGGCCGGAGACGATACGGTTAATGATCCTCAGCAGGGTATTGCGCTATACGAATCCGTCAGCGCCCAGGACAAGCGGCTCTATACCGAGCTGGGCGCAAAACATTATGATTTATATGATGGTAAGCATTTCGATAACGTCATTACCCAGCAGCTGGAATGGTTAACAAAGCGCTTATAAGCGCTGACTGTTTCCATTTCCACTTCACCCCCGCACTGGCGGGGTTTTTTATACGCGCGGCACGCGCAGAGAAAAATGTTCACCGGTGCGCCAGAATAAATAGAAGGCTAATTAATTTTATTATTTACGGGCTTAAGGTTTTCTTAATCTTTAATTAACTCTCCTTTTTAAACTGGATTTTTATCACATGTCATTCCCCTATAAAAAAATTTTCCACTTTTACGTCTAAACTGGATTGATAGTAATTATCATTAGCGTTGTTGTATGATTTAATCCTGTCCCACAAAGCTATGAGTGATTACTCCCGTTGGTCTATTAAGGATATGTTCATGAATTCTCGCCTGCTGTCATGCTTCTCGCTTGCCTTGTTGTCTTCATCACTTTTCCTTTCTACACAATCAGTTGCTGCTGATAATAATCAGGGTATCGTTGTGTATAACGCACAGCATGAAAACCTGGTGCAGTCATGGGTTGATGGCTTTACGAAAGAAACGGGAATTAACGTCACTCTGCGAAACGGCGGTGACAGCGAGCTGGGCAACCAACTGGTTCAGGAAGGCAGCGCATCGCCTGCGGACGTATTTCTGACGGAAAACTCGCCGTCCATGGTATTGGTTGATAACGCTAAATTATTTGCGCCTTTAGAGGCCGATACGTTAAAGCAGGTACCCGCGGAATTTCGTCCAGCGCACGGTCGCTGGATAGGCATCGCCGCGCGTAGCACCGTGTTTGTCTATAATCCGCAAAAATTAAATGAGACACAGCTGCCAGCATCGCTGATGGATCTGGCGAAACCTGAGTGGAAGGGCCGCTGGGCCGCGTCTCCGTCAGGCGCGGATTTCCAGGCGATCGTTAGCGCAATGCTGGCGCTGAAGGGCGAGCAGGCCACGCTGGACTGGCTCAAGGCGATGAAAACCAATTTCGTTGCTTACAAAGGTAACAGCACCGTGATGAAAGCGGTCAACGCGGGCCAGATTGATGGCGGCGTGATCTATCACTACTACCGTTTTGTCGATCAGTCCAAAACGGGTGAAAACAGCAAAAATACCCAGCTCTACTATTTCAAACACCAGGATCCGGGCGCTTTTGTCAGCCTCTCTGGCGGTGGCGTGCTGGCATCCAGCAAGCATAAAGCGCAGGCGCAGGCCTTCATCAAATACATCACCGGCAAAGAAGGTCAGGAAAGCCTGCGTACCAACAACGCCTTTGAATATGCCGTCGGCGTGAATGCCGCGTCCAACCCGAAACTGGTTCCGCTGAAGGATCTGGATGCGCCAAAAGTGGAACCTTCCACGCTCAACAGTAAGAAAGTTATCGAGCTGATGACGCAAGCTGGCCTGCTGTGATCCTGAACACAAAGTGAATGTCTTATGTCTGGTTTGAGTCTCGACATCGGTAAAAACCGCGTGCGGAAGCCTGTTCGCAGGCGTCCCGCGCTGCCGATGGTTGCGTTAGCTGTCTTGTTTTCATTACTAGCGCTTCTGCCTTTGGGCTTTATCATTGCCATCGGCATTGAGACCGGCTGGGAAACGATTAAGGCGCTGGTGTTCCGCCCGCGGGTGGCTGAGCTCCTCAGCAACACGCTGTGGCTCATGGCGTTAGCGGTTCCGCTGTGCATTGTGTTGGGCGTGGCGATAGCCTGGCTGACGGAGCGCACAATGCTTGCGGGACGAGGCGTATGGTCGGCGCTGGCGGTGGCACCGCTGGCGATCCCCGCGTTTGTGCAAAGCTATGCCTGGGTAAGCGTGGTACCGGGCATGCATGGCCTTTCTGCGGGGGTGTTCCTCTCTGTTCTGGCCTACTATCCGTTTATCTACATGCCGGTTGCGGCGGTGCTGCGCCGTCTCGATCCCACGCTTGAAGATGTCGCCGCTTCGCTCGGATCGCCTCCCTGGCGGGTCTTTTTCCGCGTGGTGCTGCCTCAGCTTAAACTGGCGATCTGCGGCGGCGCGCTGCTGGTGGCGCTGCACCTGCTGGCGGAGTATGGCCTGTACGTCATGATCCGCTTCGACACCTTCACCACGGCCATTTATGACCAGTTCCAGTCCACGTTCAGCGGCCCGGCCGCGAACATGCTGGCGGGCGTACTGGCCTTATGTTGTCTGGCTATCCTGATGCTTGAAGGCGTCACGCGCGGAAAAACACGCTATGCGCGGATTGGTGCAGGCGCCGCGCGCGAGCAGAAGCGCTGGCCGCTTGAGCCTGCTATGGCGTGGCTGGGACAGCTGCTTTTTCTGACGCTGGTGCTGCTGGCGCTGGGCGTACCCTTAATCGTGTTGTGTCGCTGGATCTGGCTGGGCGGCGTGGAAAACTGGATGAGCGCGGATCTCTGGCACTCGCTGCACCAGACGCTGATGCTCGGCGTGGGCGGCGCGCTGCTGACGACGGCGTGCGTGATCCCCATCGCGTGGCTCGGGATCCGTTATCCACACCGTATTTTCCGTATGCTGGAAGGGTGCATTTATATCACCAGCTCGCTGCCGGGTATTGTGACCGCGCTGGCGCTGGTCACGGTGACTATCCACTATGCCCGTCCGATTTATCAGACGGAAGTGACGCTGTTCCTCGCCTACCTGCTGCTGTTTATGCCCCGCGCGCTCATTAACCTCCGGGCTGGCATTGCGCAGGCGCCGGTTGAGCTGGAAAACGTGGCGCGCAGCCTTGGCAGCACGCCCGCTGAAGCCTTATGGCGCGTCACCCTGCGGCTGGCCGCTCCGGGCGCCGCGGCGGGCGCGGCGCTGGTTTTCCTCGGCGTCAGCAATGAACTGACCGCAACGCTGCTGCTGTCTCCATTGGGAACGCGTACGCTCTCCACCGGCTTCTGGGCTCTCACCAGCGAGATCGATTATGTGGCTGCGGCCCCTTACGCCATGCTAATGATCCTTATCTCACTGCCGCTAACCGCCATTCTTTATATGCAGTCTAAAAAAATTGCAGGGCTATGACATGCTTGAATTAACGTCCATTTCGAAATCGTTTTCCGATGCGCGGGTGCTTGATAATGTGAATCTGAGCGTTTCACCGGGGAGCCGAACGGCGATTGTCGGGCCGTCAGGGTCGGGAAAAACCACGCTGCTGCGTATTCTTGCCGGATTCGAAACCCCTGACAGCGGGCGCATTGTCATGCAGGGACGCACGCTGTTTGATGAACACAATTTTGTGCCCGCCCATCTGCGTGGGATCGGTTTTGTCCCGCAGGAAGGGGCGCTGTTCCCGCACCTTAATGTGGCTGACAACATCGCCTGGGGGCTGGACGGCACGCGGGATGAAAAACGTCAGCGGGTGGACGCGCTGATGGAGAAAGTCTCTCTGGACAGGCAGCTGGCAACGCACTGGCCGCATGAGATTTCCGGTGGACAGCAGCAGCGCGTTGCGCTGGCCCGCGCGCTGGCCCAGCGTCCGTCAGTCATGCTGCTCGACGAACCCTTTTCTGCGCTGGATACCGGGCTGCGCGCCATGACGCGCAAAGCGACCGCCGATCTGCTGGCGGAAGCTGGCGTGGCCTCGATTCTGGTGACGCACGACCAAAACGAAGCCTTGTCCTTTGCCACCCAGGTTGCAGTGATGCGCGGCGGGCGCTTCAGTCAGGTGGGTACGCCTTACGAGGTATACTCCCGGCCCGTTGATGAAGAGACCGCGCTGTTTCTTGGCGATGCGGTGATCCTGCCTGCTCAGCTCTCCAGCGGGTACGCGATGTGCGCGCTGGGTGAAGTGCCCACGGACAATGCCCGTGCGACAGGAGAGGGCAGAGTGATGATGCGCCCGGAACAGCTGCGCGTAACGGCATGCGCCCCGCATGAAAGCCCGGTCTCGATTATTGAGGTCGATTTCACGGGCCATTTGTCCACGCTCACCCTTGCCTTAGGCGGGCAACAGGAGCCTGTTGTTCTGAAAACGGTCAGTCAGGCCGCCTGGAACCCCGGCACGGCGGTGCGCATTGATATCGCGGGTGTCGCACGCGTTTTTGAATATTCTTAATATTCGTTAGTTATTTCATGCAATGGGTTGTTATAGAAGAATTTTCCTGAACGTGTGGAATTTCCTGAGATTCTCTACCATGCTCAATACACCTCATCATCGTGTGTGAGGCTTTTCGTAGTTGCTGATTAATCTCAAGGAAAAAAGGTTATGAAAAAAACGACTGCTATTTTGTTGGGAACCGCGTTTCTGTTTACCACTAATGCCTTTGCTGCAGAACTGCTGACGAAAAATGAATTTGAGAAAGTAGAATCACAGTATGAAAAAATCGGTACTGTTAATACTTCAAATGAAGTATCGATTGATGATGCGAAAAAAGAGCTGATTGAGAAAGCAGACAAACAAGGCGCTGATGTGCTGGTACTGACTTCCGGTAATACCAACAACAAAATTCACGGCACCGCCGATATCTACAAGAAAAAATAATGTTATTGCGGCCACCCCCATAATGCGGGGTGGCTGTTCTCGTCCTGCTCCTCGTCATCATCCCTCCATTCTGATTAACCTCTTTTCGCGACCAGAAATGCGCGGTTACACTTGATAACGCATGGATAATGCGTATAGTTCTCATTTGCATTGCATTTACACCATTCTAAGGCCCGACCACGGGTCATTTTTGCGCGCACATTTAAACGAGTTAATTATGAACAACACCACAATGCATAAAACGCTGCTGGCGCTTGCCATTGGCGCAGTGACGCATTCCGCTCTGGCAGCGGATGAGAAAAAAGAGGACACCCTCGTCGTGCAGGCTGCGGCGGAGAGTGATTTCACACCCGGCGGTGACCAGCTGGTACCCGCCTTCCTCGACGGACAGGTGGCAAATGGCGGTCGCATGGGGATGCTCGGTCAGCAGAACGCCATGGACGTGCCGTTCAATATCATCAGCTATACCTCGAAGCTGGTGGAAGATCAGCAGGCGAAAACCATTGCCGATGTCGTCGCTAACGACGCGGGCGTGCAGTATGTGCAGGGTTACGGCAACAGCGCTGAAACCTTCCGTATTCGTGGCCTGAAGTTCGACGGCGATGACATGACCTTTGGCGGCTTGTCCGGCGTGCTGCCGCGTCAGGTGGTGGATGCCCAGATGGTCGACCGCATTGAGATCTTCAAAGGGGCCAACTCGCTGATGAACGGTGCGGCAAGCTCCGGCGTGGGCGGGATGATCAACCTTGAGCCGAAACATGCGGGCGAAACACCGCAGGCAAAAGTGGGCGTCGACTACACCTCGGATTCCCAGATTGGCACCACGCTGGACGCGGGCCGTCGCTTTGGTGATAACGACCAGTTTGGCGCGCGAGTGAACCTCGTCCATCGGGAAGGGGAAACCGGCGTACCGAATGACCGCCGCCGCACCACGCTGCTTTCCACCGGCCTGGACTACAAAGGCGACCGCTTCCGCACCTCGCTTGACATGGGCTATCAGAAGAAAACCTTCCACGGCAGCCCTACCAGCGTCAATATTTCAGCGGTGGATTTCGTCCCTGAGCCGCCGAAAAATGACCGCAATTTCTCGCAGAAGTGGGCCTACAGCAATATCGAAAACGAATTCGGGATGTGGCGCAGCGAGTACGACATCACCGATGGCTGGACCGCCTATACCGGTCTGGGCGCGCAGCACGCGCATGAGGAAGGGATCTACAGCGCGCCGAAGCTGGTGGACAAGAGCGGCAAGGCCACTGTCAGCCGCCTCGACACCAACCGCATCAGCGATTCCGTCAGCGGGATGGCGGGCATTCGCGGTAACTTTGACACCGGTTTTGTCTCGCACAAGGTCAACGTCGGGTATTCAGCGATGACCAAAAACGAAAAAATCGCGTGGAAAATGTCGGCGGCGGCGGATAACCCGACCACCAACATCTACCACAACACCGGCGTCGATATGCCGGACAGCACTAACTTCAACGGCTCTGGCGGGAAATACAGCGATCCGCTGACCAGCGGGCGCACCCGTACTCAGGGCTGGCTGCTGAGCGATACCCTGGGCGTACTGGACGATAAGCTGCTGTTCACCGCCGGGGCGCGCCATCAGAAGGTGGTCATCCGCGGCTACAACAAAATCACTGGTGCGGAAAACGCGGCGGATGGTTTCGACGGCAGCCGCTGGATGCCGACCTACGGCGTGGTCTACAAGCCGTGGGAGGAAATATCCCTCTACGCCAACCACACCGAAGCGCTCCAGCCGGGCGAAACCGCACCCAACACCGCCACCAACTACGGCCAGAGCACCGGTATCATTCACTCTAAACAGAACGAAGTGGGCGTGAAGGCGGACTTCGGCCGCGTGGGCGGATCGCTTGCGCTGTTCGAAATCAAAATGCCGTCGGCAATCCTCGATGACAGCGGCCACTACGGCCTGGACGCCGAGCAGCGTAACCGTGGCGTTGAGCTGAACGTCTTCGGCGAGCCGATGCTGGGTATGCGTCTGAACGCCAGCGCCACCTGGCTGCAGGCCGAGCTGACCAAAACCAAAAACGGCGTCAATCAGGGTAACGACGCGATCGGTATTCCGAATTTCTACGCCGTGCTGGGCGCGGAATACGACATCAAGCCCGTTGACGGTTTGACGGCGACCGCCCGCGTGAACCACTCCGGCACGCAGTACGCTGACCTGGCAAACACCAAAAAGCTGGACAGCTACACCACGCTGGATCTGGGCATGCGCTATCGCTTCGCGGTGAACCACAATGCAAACCAGATGACCGTGCGCGCAGGCATCGACAACGTGACCAACGAGAACTACTGGGCCAGCGTAGACGATTCCGGCACCTACATCACTCAGGGCGAACCGCGGACCTTTAAGGTCTCGGTTGGCTACGAGTTCTAAGCGTTCCACCTCGTTATCGGGGGCATGGATGCCCCATCCTTCCGTTATAGTGTTATAAAATTGTAACAAAAGCTTCTTACACTGGTCGCCACATCTTACCTCTTGGCCAATGACAGGAAGCCGCTATGGGCAGACCCCTCAAATCCGTTTTCAAAAAAGAACATCGCGACGAGATCGCTAACCGCAGCGCCAACCCGGTTTTCTCCGAGGTTGCCGAGGTGTTCCTTTCCCGCCGCCGTTTTCTGCAGATGGGCGCCGTTGCGGGGGCTGCCGTTTCATTCCCCTTTCTGATCAAACCCGAAAGCGCCATTGCCGCGGTATCGAAGCCTTCCACGCTGGCGAAAGCGGTGTCGCTTGGGTTTAGCAGCATCCCCGTTTCCACGGAAGATACGGTAAGGGTGCCGGAAGGCTATATTGCTCGCCCGTTTTATCGCTGGGGTGACCCGACGGGAATTAAAAACAACATGCCAGCCTTTAAGCCGGACGCCAGCAACACCACGGACGAGCAGGCGGTACAGGCGGGCATGCACCACGACGGGATGGCGTGGTTTAGCCTGCCGCAGGGAGCGCAAAACCCGGAGCATGGCCTGCTGGCGCTGAACCATGAATACATCGACAACGGAATGCTGTTTACGGACGGCACCGCGAACTGGAGCCTCGACAAAGTCCGCAAGGGGCAGAACGCGATGGGCGTATCGGTGGTGGAAGTGAAAAAAACGGGCAGTGAGTGGCAGGTGGTTCGCCCGTCCTCTCTCGCCCGCCGTATAACCGTCAATACGCCGATGCAGCTTACGGGCCCGGCGCGGCATCAGCCCTTAGTCAAAACCGCCGCCGACCCGCAGGGGGAGCGCGTGTTGGGCACCATGCAAAACTGCGCTAACGGCCATACGCCGTGGGGCACCTATCTCACCTGCGAGGAGAACTGGTCGGATATTTTTGTCAAAAAAGCCGATCTTAACCCGCTGGAAAAACGCTACGGCATCAGCGACAGCGACGAGTCTTACCGCTGGAACGAAGTGGATGAGCGGTTCAGCGTCGATAAAACCCCTAACGAACCTAACCGTTTTGGCTGGGTCGTGGAGATTGATCCCTACGACCCGACCTCCACGCCACGCAAACACACCGCTCTTGGCCGCTTCAAGCATGAGGGGGCGGCCGTCACGCTCGCCGCCGATAAGCGCGTGGTGGTGTATATGGGGGACGATCAGAAGTTTGAGTACATCTACAAATTTGTCTCGCACAACAAATACGATCCTGCGAACCGTGAAGCCAATATGCAGCTGCTGACGTCCGGCACGCTGTACGTCGCCAGGTTCAACGAGGAGGGGAGCGGCGACTGGCTGCCGTTGATCTTCGGGCAAAACGGCCTGGATAAAAGCAACGGATTTGAAAGCCAGGGCGACCTGCTGATTAAAACCCGCCTGGCGGCTGATGTGGTGGGAGCGACGAAAATGGATCGCCCCGAGTGGATAGCCGTCGATCCGCACGCCAGCGGCAGCGTCTACTGTACGCTTACCAACAACAGCGATCGCGGCAAGGAGGGCAAGGCGCCGGTCGATGCTGCCAACCCGCGTGCCAACAACGTATTTGGTCATATTATGCACTGGCATGAAGACGGGGCCGATCCTGCCGCCGCACGCTTTAAATGGGATATTCTGGTCATGGCCGGGCGTACCGACGGCGACGATCCTAAGGCCAAAGGCTCCATGCAGGGTGCGGAATTCGGCAGCCCGGATGGTCTGTCGTTCGATCACCAGGGCGTACTGTGGATCCAAACCGACGTCTCTTCCAGCACCATCAATAAGAAAGCGTACGAGGGGATGGGCAATAACCAGATGGTCGCCACCATTCCGGGCACCAATGAATACCGCCGTTTTCTGACCGGACCGCGCGGGTGTGAAATCACCGGCATTGCGTTTACGCCGGACAACCGAACGCTGTTTATCAATATCCAGCATCCGGGGGAGGGCGGGGATGATATTACCGATCCGGCCAATCCGCGCGCCGTCTCCAACTGGCCAGACGCCAGCCCGAACGGACGTCCGCGATCGTCAACGGTGGTGATCGTCAAAGCAGACGGTGGGATCATCGGGTCGTGACCTTTATCTGCCGGGTGCATGCAGTGGCCCGGCGTTAAACTTGCTACCTCCAGCATGAAGTGTTAAAACGTGCCCCTTCTAAAAAAGAGACAGGGGTAGGGCGTGAAAGACGCGTCATCCGCTTCAGGCCATGGTAGCGCTGAAGCTTCGTCGGATCAGAATCCGACGCTGCAACGTGGTTTGCAAAATCGACATATTCAGTTAATTGCCCTTGGCGGCGCGATCGGTACCGGGCTGTTTCTCGGCATCGGCCCCGCCATTCAGATGGCTGGCCCGGCGGTTCTGCTGGGTTACGCTATCGCCGGGATTATCGCCTTCCTGATCATGCGCCAGCTTGGCGAGATGGTCGTTGAAGAGCCGGTTTCAGGCTCCTTCGCGCACTTTGCTTATAAATACTGGGGCCCGTTTGCAGGCTTCCTGTCCGGCTGGAACTACTGGGTCATGTTCGTGCTGGTCGGGATGGCAGAGCTGACCGCCGCGGGCATCTACATGCAGTACTGGCTGCCGGACGTGCCGACGTGGATCTGGGCAGCAGCCTTCTTCATCATTATCAACGCCGTTAACCTCGTCAACGTGCGCCTGTATGGCGAAACCGAGTTCTGGTTTGCGCTCATCAAGGTGCTGGCGATTATCGGCATGATCGGCTTTGGCCTGTGGCTGCTGTTCTCCGGTCACGGCGGCGAGCGGGCCACAATCGACAACCTGTGGCAGCACGGCGGCTTCCTGGCAACCGGCTGGAAAGGGCTGATCCTCTCGCTGGCGGTGATCATGTTCTCCTTCGGCGGGCTGGAGCTGATTGGCATTACCGCGGCTGAAGCGCGCGACCCGCAAAAAAGCATTCCGAAAGCGGTCAACCAGGTGGTGTACCGTATTCTCCTGTTCTATATCGGTTCGCTGGTGGTGTTGCTGGCGCTCTATCCGTGGGTGGAGGTGAAATCCGATAGCAGTCCGTTCGTGATGATTTTCCACGATCTGAACAGCAACGTGGTAGCCTCGGCGCTGAACTTCGTCATTCTCGTGGCGTCGCTGTCGGTCTATAACAGCGGCGTTTACTCCAACAGCCGTATGCTGTTTGGCCTCTCGGTGCAGGGCAACGCGCCGAAATTCCTCACCCGCGTCAGCCGTCGCGGCGTGCCGGTCAACTCGCTGTTCCTTTCCGGCGCGATTACCTCTCTGGTGGTGCTGATCAACTACCTGTTGCCGAAACAGGCCTTTGGCCTGCTGATGGCGCTGGTGGTCGCGACTCTGCTGCTGAACTGGATCATGATCTGCCTGGCGCACCTGCGCTTCCGCGCGGCGATGCGCCGCAAGGGACGCGAGACGCAGTTTAAAGCGCTGCTCTACCCGGCGGGGAACTACATCTGCATCGCGTTTTTGGGGCTGATTCTGGTGCTGATGTGCACCATGGATGAGATGCGCCTGTCCGCGATGCTGCTGCCGGTGTGGGTGGTGTTCCTGTTTATTGCATTTAAGCTCTCGCGCAAAAAGTAGCGCGGTTTTCTCCCTCTCCCTGTGGGAGAGGGCCGGGGTGAGGGCACCAGACCGCACCTGCCTTCACGCCCGGTCAGGCGAAGCCGCCACCCGGCTTTGAACATGCAATATTAAATCTCAAACGCTATCCGTTTCCCATTCGGTAACGTCACATCAATGCTCATTTCACCGCCGAGCGCACTAACGTAGCGTTTGAGCGTTGAAAGCCGGGGATCGTTTCCCGGCTGTTCGATTTTCGCTACAGTGGGTTGTTTTACCCCCATTGCCTCGGCCAGTTCTGTCTGAGAAACCTTGAGCTCTTCCCGCAGTTGGTTCAGGGCCACAATTCTGCGCATCACGTCAACTTTAGCCGCAATACGCTCCTGACTTTCCGCACTTTGTTGTGCCATGAGTTCTTTTAGCGTTGCCATATGGCCTCCTTATCCGCCAGATGTCTGCTGTACTCAACGTCAGCCAGCGTAATCATTTCTTTATAAAACCGTTTTTGATTGCAACCGGTTTTGTCTCCAGCACAGAGCACAATAGCTTTACGGTCAGGATCAAAAGCAAAAAAGGCTCTGATGGGATTTCCCGCATGCTGAATACGTAACTCTTTCATGTTCGCATAGGCTGAAGCCTTCACGGTGTCTACGAATGGCCGCCCAAGCGTTGGGCCAAACTCGGCAAGGATATGCATGGCCGACAGCACATCTTCTTTCAATGCCGTTGTTTGTTGAAAGAACCATTTGTCAAATTTGTCCGTTGTCTCGACGTTCCACATCGTTTCTCCTGTCGCTTCCTCGCTGTTTTAATTTATAGCCTATTGGCTATAATGACAATCAGAACACCTCGTTTTGTCATCCAGCGATCTTTATCGTGACCCCCCTCCCAATTCCGTTTCGATCCACAGGATCTTTATTTTGTAATCGATTACTTTTTATTTGAACTGTTTTGTAATCGATTACTTTTTCTGGGTGAGGCTCATCATGGTGTCAACAACTGAAAGTAGTGGAAAGGCGATAGTGCAGTACCGGCTGCTGGTGCCTCGGCTGTCGCTGATGATGTTTCTGCAGTTTTTTATCTGGGGTAGCTGGTCGGTCACGCTCGGCCTGGTGATGACCCAGCACAACATGTCGCTGCTGATTGGCGATGCCTTCTCCGCCGGGCCAATTGCGTCTATTCTCTCGCCGTTCGTGCTCGGGATGCTGGTGGACCGCTTCTTCGCCTCGCAGAAGGTGATGGCGGTGATGCATCTGGCGGGCGCAGCGATCCTCTGGTTCGTGCCGGGGGCGCTGATTGCCGAGAACGGCGCACTGCTGATCGGCCTGCTGTTTGGCTACACGCTCTGCTACATGCCGACGCTGGCGTTGACCAACAACATCGCGTTTCACAGCCTGGCGAACGTGGATAAAACCTTCCCGGTGGTGCGCGTGTTCGGCACCATCGGCTGGATCGTCGCGGGCATTTTCATCGGCGTGACCGGCGTGGCGTCCAGCGTGACCATCTTCCAGGTGGCGGCGGCCAGTTCCGTGCTGCTGGCGCTTTACAGCCTGACGCTGCCGCACACGCCAGCCCCGGCGAAAGGCCTGCCGGTTAAGGTGCGCGATCTCTTCTGTGCGGATGCCTTTGCGCTGCTCAAAACCCGCCACTTCTTCGTCTTCTCCGTCTGCGCGATGCTGATCTCCGTCCCGTTGGGCACCTACTACGCCTATACCGCCTCATACCTGGCGGATGCCGGGATTGCCGACGTCAGCACCGCCATGTCCTTCGGGCAGATGTCGGAAATCTTCTTCATGCTGGTGATCCCGCTGCTGTTCCGCCGCCTGGGCGTGAAATATATGCTGCTGATCGGCATGCTGGCGTGGTTTGTGCGTTACACCATGTTCGCGCTGGGCGTAAGCGAGGAGGGGCGCTTCCTGCTCTATATCGGCATCCTGCTGCACGGCGTGTGCTATGACTTCTTCTTTGTGGTGGGCTTTATCTATACCGACCGCGTGGCTGGCGAGAAGGTGAAAGGCCAGGCGCAGAGCATGATCGTGATGTTCACCTACGGCATCGGCATGCTGCTCGGCTCGCAGATTTCCGGCGCGCTCTATAACCGTCTGGTGGCGGGGCAAACCGTGCCGCAGGCGTGGGTAACATTCTGGTGGATCCCGGCGGTGGCAGCCGCGGCTATCGCGCTGATTTTCCTTCTCACGTTCAAGTATGACGATGACAAGGCGTAACGTTCAGGAGGGGAGTATGAGGACGATGAAAGGACCCGGCATTTTTCTGTCGCAGTTTATTGGCGGGGAAGCGCCGTTCAACTCGCTCGACGGGCTGGCCGGGTGGGCAGCCGGGAAGGGCTATAAAGCGGTGCAGATCCCCTGCAATCATCCACACATTTTTGATGTCGAAAAAGCGGCCGAGAGCCAGACCTACTGCGATGACATTACCGGCAAGCTGGCCGCGCACGGGCTGGTCATCAGCGAGCTGTCGACCCATCTGGAGGGGCAGCTTGTGGCGGTAAACCCGGTCTACAGCGACGCATTTGACCACTTCGCGCCCGCCGCCGTGCGCGGCAACGATGCGGCGCGACGGGCGTGGGCGACGGAGAAGCTGAAGCAGGCGGCGGTTGCCTCGGCCAGGTTAGGCCTGAAAGCGCACGCGACCTTCTCAGGCTCGCTGGCATGGCCGTTTTTCTACCCGTGGCCGCCGCATAACGAGCAGCGTTTTCAGGATGCATTCGAGGCGCTGGCAAACCGCTGGCGGCCGATTCTGGATGCGTTCGACGAGCAGGGCGTGGACGTTTGCTTTGAGCTGCATCCGGGGGAAGATCTGCACGACGGCGTGACCTTCGAGCGTTTTCTGGCGCGGGTAGATAACCATCCTCGCTGTAACATCCTTTTTGACCCAAGCCACATGCTGCTGCAGCAGATGGATTACCTGACCTTTATCGACATCTACCACTCGCGCATCAAGGCGTTTCACGTGAAGGATGCCGAGTTCCGCCCCAGCGGACGCAGCGGTGTCTACGGCGGCTACCAGCCGTGGATCAACCGCGCCGGACGCTTCCGCTCGCTCGGTGACGGGCAGATCGACTTTAAGGGCATTTTCAGCAAGCTGACCCAGTACGACTATGACGGCTGGGCGGTGCTGGAATGGGAATGCTGCCTGAAGGACGGCGAAACCGGCGCGAGGGAAGGCAGCGAGTTTATCCGCCGCCATATCATCCCGGTCTCCGGGCGCGCGTTTGACGACTTCGCGGCAGGAGGCAAGCATGATTAACGTCGGGATTATCGGCAGCGGGTTTATCGGCCCGGCGCATATCGAGGCGCTTAGACGCCTCGGTTTTGTGCAGGTGGTTGCCCTGTGCGACGGCACGCCTGCGCAGGCGCAGGAAAAGGCGCGAGCCTTGAATGTGCCGCATGCCTACGGCAGCGTTGAGGAACTGCTCGCGCACCCCGATCTGCACGTGGTGCATAACTGCACGCCGAACCACCTGCACGCGGAGATTAACCGCCAGATCCTGCGGGCGGGCAAGCACGTGTTTTCAGAAAAGCCGCTGTGCATGACCCCGGACGAGGCGCGCGAGCTGGTGGCGCTGGCGGAGCAGGCGGGCGTGGTGCACGGCGTGAGTTTTGTCTATCGCCAGTTTGCAATGGTGCGTCAGGCGGCGAGCATGATGCGCGCGGGCGATATCGGACGGCTGTTCGCCTCGCACGGCAGCTATCTTCAGGACTGGATGCTGCTGGAAACCGACTACAACTGGCGGGTGGATGCCGCGCTCGGCGGCGCATCGCGCGCGGTGGCGGACATCGGCTCCCACTGGTGCGACACGGTGCAGTTCGTCACCGGGCGACGCATCACCGAGGTGATGGCCGATCTCACCATCGTCTGGCCGACGCGCAAGGCTAACGTGGCCGGAAATCAGACATTCGTGCATGACGAGCACTCCCGCTATGAAGACAAACCGGTCACCACGGAAGACTTCGGCTCGGTGCTGTTCCGCTTTGACGACGGCAGCAAGGGCAGCTTCAGCGTCTCGCAGGTAAGCGCGGGGCGAAAAAATCGCCTGACGTTTGAGATCAACGGCAGCGAGCGGTCGGTGGCGTGGGATCAGGAGATCCCGCAGCGGCTGTGGGTCGGCCATCGCGCGCAGGCTAACCAGACGCTCACCGACGATCCGGGTCTGATGAACCCTGATGTGGCCGACAGCGCTCACTTCCCCGGCGGGCATATCGAAGGTTGGCCGGACGCCTTCAAAAACATGATGGCGCAGTTCTACCGCGCCGTGCAGGCGGGCGCGATGCCGGAAAACCCGCCGTTTGCAACTTTCTACGACGGCGCAAACGTGATGTATATCATTGATGCGATAGTGAAAAGCCATCAGCAGCAGCGCTGGGTGCGCGTGGCGTATTGACGCGTTGCCCGGTTCGCCGGGCAACCGTTTTATGGTAGCCTGCACAAAACGCTAACCGCAGGATGTGTCGTCGCTATGTCAATTCAGAAAATCGCTCAGCTCGCCGGGGTCTCCGTGGCGACGGTCTCCCGCGTGCTCAACAACAGCGACACCGTGAAGGCGAAAAACCGCGAGCGCGTTCTGCAGGCGATCCAGGAGAGCAACTACCAGCCGAACCTGCTGGCGCGCCAGCTGCGCACCGCCCGCAGCTGTATGATCCTGGTGATGGTCTCCAACATCGCCAACCCGTTCTGCGCCGAGGTGGTGAAGGGCATTGAAGAAGAGGCGGAGAAAAACGGCTACCGCATTCTGCTGTGCAACTCCGGCTCGGATATCGAGCGTTCCCGCTCGGGCTTAAGCCTGCTCTCCGGCAAAATTGTCGACGGCATTATCACCATGGACGCCTTCTCGAAGCTACCGGAACTTGCCGCGCTGATTGGTGCCGCGCCGTGGGTGCAGTGCGCCGAATATGCCGATGCGGGCGCGGTCTCCTGCGTGGGGATTAACGACGTCGATGCCTCCCAGCATGCCGTCAGCCAGCTGGCCGAGAGCGGCCGTACGCGTATCGCGATGATCAATCACGACCTCAGCTATAAATATGCCCGCCTGCGCGAGCGCGGCTACAAGAGCGTGATCCACCTGAAGGATCTGGACTATCAGGCGGTGGAATACGCCAGCGATCTCAGCTCGCGCGCCGGGATGGCGGCGATGCAAAATCTGCTGAAGGAAAACCCGCCGGACGCGGTGTTTGCGGTATCGGACACCCTGGCCGCAGGCGCGCTGCGCGCGATTCAGCAGGCAGGGCTGCGGGTGCCGGAGGATATCGCGGTCGTGGGGTTTGACGGCACGGAGCTGGCGGACATGATTTCGCTCACCACCATCGAGCAGCCGTCGCGGGATATCGGGCGCAAGGCGGTCGATCTGTTACTGAACAAAATCGACAACCCGGATGCGCCCACGGAAAGGGTGATGATGGACTGGCGCTTTATTTCCCGCGCCAGTACCTGATTATTTTGCGATAACGCCCGCCAGGGAGCGAATATCGTTCCCGGTTGGCGACTGGTGAATACGCAGACCAAATTCATCCACCACCGCAAAAATATGGTCGAAGATGTCGGCCTGAATTTCCTCATATTCTGCCCAGATCACCGTGTTGGTGAAGGCGTATATTTCAATCGGCAGGCCGTTGGCATCCGGCGCGAGCTGGCGCACCATTAGCGTCATATCTTTGCGAATGCGCGGGTGGTTGCGCAGATATTCATTCAGGTAGGCGCGGAAGGTGCCGATATTGGTCATCTTGCGCAGGTTTAATATCGATTCCCCTTCACCGTTCTGCTGATTCCACAGGTTAATCTCCTCATGACGCGCGGCCAGATAAGGCTTCAGCAGCTTCGCCTGAATCAGCTTCTGCTGCTCCTGCTCGTCGAGGAAATGAATGCTGGTGGTATAGATATTCAGGCTGCGCTTAATGCGTCGACCGCCGGACGCCGACATGCCGCTCCAGTTGATAAAGGCGTCGGAGACCAGCGCCCACGTCGGAATGGTGGTGATGGTGTTATCAAAATTGCGCACTTTTACGGTGGTCAGGCCGATGTCCGTCACCGTGCCGTTGGCACCGTATTTCGGCATTTCCAGCCAGTCGCCGAGCTTCAGCATGTCGTTGGCGGAGAGCTGAATGCCCGCCACCAGCCCGAGTATCGGGTCTTTAAACACCAGCATCAGAACGGCGGCCATGGCACCCAGACCGCTGATCAGAATCGCCGGGGACTGGCCGATCAGCAGGGAGATAATCAAAATCCCCACCAGGATGGCGCTCACCAGCTTGATGCCCTGGAAAATCCCTTTCAGCGGCAGCTGAGACGCGGTAGCCATTTTTTGGGACAGATTGAAAATCACGTCCAGCAGCGAGAAGAAGGAGAGCAGGGCATACACCATCACCCACAGCTTCGCGCAGGTGGTGAGCATTTCCGCCGCTTCGCTGCCTTTTTGCAGCCACAGTACCGCCTGAACGTTGACGATTATCCCCTGTAGGGTAAAGGCCAGACGGTGAAATAACTTATTCTGGGTAATGATCTGCAGCCACAAATGGCTGCTGGCCTGCGCGCGTTTTTCGAAAGCGCGGAGCACCAGCTTGTGCAGAATAAAATGAACCACGATGGCGGTAAGAAAAATAATACCAAAGATAATCACTAACGAGGTGGTGTGATTAATTTCAATCCCTAACTCTTCAACCTGAGCAATTAATTCCTGCATAACGTCTCCTGTATTGATGCAGCCCCATAATGGCGGCTGCGGATCTATTATGCAAATTCACAGGCTTATTTGGCGGCCTGACAGACCTTCACCACAGGTAAACAGAGGCGATGGCGCATGCGCAGCGTCGCCAGCGCCAGCACCACCATCATCACCGTTTCCACCGTCAGGAAGACGTTAACCGCCTGAGTGTAGTCCCCGTGATGGTTTTGCAGCGCATGCAGCAAGATTGCGCCAAAAATGGCCGGACCCAGCCCCAGCGCGGCCTGCTGCAGCGTACTGAGAATGGCGCTCGCGGCACCTGCGTCATCGGGCTGAATATCGCGCATCCCGATGCGATAGAAGCTGTTCACGATCAGCGCCTGCCCGTAGCCGACCAGCCCGGTCGCAGGTGCCAGCGTCAGGGCGGTGTTATCCATTCCCCACACCCGGAACGTAACAATCAGCGCCAGCAGACCGGTAATCTGGATCGCCAGACCTGTCAGCAGAATGGTGCTGGTGCTGTAGCGGGCGATCAGCCGAGGGGCAAACCACGCCGAGATAAAGTAGGTCACGCCCAGCGCGATAAAACTGTTCCCGGACTGCCACGGCGCCATGCCAAGGCCGGTCTGCATGGTCAGTGCCATGCAGAACATAAACCCGGACCAGACGCTGAAAAAGAGCATCGCGATCAGCACGCCAAAACGGATGCTGCTGAGCTGCATCAGACGCGGCGGGATCAGCGGGTGCGCATCCTCACGCTCTTTTTTACGCGCGTTCAGCACCATTAAATAGGCCAGTGGAATAATGGCCAGCAGCGCAGCCTTCAGCGGCCACGACCAGTGCCACTGCGGGCCGAGCGCCATCGGGAACAGGAGGCAGCAGAGGATCATCGCCAGCAGCACGGTGCCGGTCCAGTCAATGCGTGACGGGGTATCGCGACGGGTTTCCGGCACGTAGCGGCGGCTCAGTGCCAGCACCACCAGACAAATCGGCACGTTGATGAAGAAAGCGTTCCGCCAGCCCAGCCCGGCAATATCCGCCGACACCAGCCAGCCGCCGCCCATCTGGCCGACGATAAACGCAATTCCGCCGATGCCGCCGAACAGGCTAATCGCTTTCGCGTGGGCGGTGCCTTTTAGCGTGACGTGCAGCGTCGCAAGAATTTGCGGCATGATCAGCGCCGCGCCTGCGCCCTGAACGATGCGCGCGGCCAGCAGCTGTTCAATGTTTCCCGCCATGCCGCACAGCAGCGAGGCCAGGCCAAAGCTCGCCACGCCCCACATAAACAGGCGACGGCGGCCAACGTTATCCCCCAGCTTGCTGCCGAGTGCCAGGCAGACGGCGAAGGCCACGCCGTAGAGCGCGACGATCAGCTCCAGTTCTGTAGCGGTGGCGTGCAGTGAGTGGGTGATGGAGTCCAGCGCGACGTTGGTGATTGAGGTATCAATCAGCGGCAGCATCTGGCCGGTTAACAGCAATATCAGGCCTGCGCGGCCCGGTGAAACAACTGACGTATTCATGGGATCTCCATTGCGTCATTCATCAGATGGTCGTAGCATCAACCATCTAATAAACGGGTACCAGTTCTTGCTTATACTGGTACTGGCACTACCATGCAGGGGGATTTATGGCCTTGATGTCTGAACCCGTCGTCTCACTTCAGGATGACACCCGAAAACAGCTGGGTGCTTTTTTACGCGCACGACGCGAAAGCCTCGATCCGCAGCGTCTCGGCTTGCCGCGCAGCGGTCGCCGCCGCACGCCGGGTCTGCGCCGTGAAGAGGTGGCGATGCTGGCAGACGTGGGCGTGACCTGGTACACCTGGCTTGAGCAGGGCAGGGACGTCAACCCGTCGAGCGCGGTGATGGCGGCCGTGGCGAAAGCCTTGCAATGCACCCCAACCGAGGCCCGACACCTGTTTGTTTTAGCCGGTTTGCCGCCGGGTGAAGCCCCGCAGGCGGTATGCTGCGAGGGCATCAGCGAAGGCACGCGCCGCCTGCTTGATACCCTGCTGCCAAAACCTGCCAGCATACAGAAACCCAATTTCGATATCGTGGCGTGGAACGACAGTTTTGGTCATCTGATGGGCGTCGATTTTAATGAAATCCCGCCGGAAGACCGCAACTGTATTTACCTGTTCCTCACCCACCCGGCGTGGCGCGCGCGGCTCGGCAGACGCGATGACGTGCTGCCGATATTTGTCTCCTATTTCCGCGCGGCGATGGCCGAACACCGGGGCGACCCGCTGTGGGAGGCGAAGCTGGCACGCTTCTTTGCGGTGTCTGAAGAGTTCAAAACCCTGTGGCACCAGCGCAACGACGTGCGCGGCGTGGAGAACCAGCTCAAGCTGTTTACCCATCCCGAGCTGGGAGATTTCACGCTGCAGCAGATGTACTGGTACTCCGCGCCACGAAACGGCTCGCGGCTGCTGGTCTATTTACCGGTGGATGAGGCGGGGGAGCGGGCGATGGCGTGGCTGGCGGAGCAGGGGAAATAAGTTTTTTGCGAGGGGCTTTCAGGGAATCATTGCCGATTCTGCTAAGTCGATGAGACAGGTATAAGGTGAGGTTTACATTAAACCAACCGACTGAATCGACATCATTTCGATGAGATGTTAAGTCGTTTATACTCACGGAATGAGAAACCACCTATGTCGCCACTGATGATTGATTCCGCAGATTTCAGCCAAAAGCTCGGCCTTATCTCCCGAAACGTTGAACATACTGAAGCGTTTCTTGCGCGAGGCACGGTGGATTTCCATCTGCCGGGTTTTCTGCTGCCTGTCGGATATCGGCTCTTAAAATCACGTTTTTGCGATGAATACCGTCTCGTGACCACCGACGACGGCAAACCTTATACGGCCTATGCCGTTAAGCTGACGTTTCATAAAGAAATTACCTTTCCCCACGGTGCTGCCACGCAGGTGATGGTCTGGCGTACGCCACGCGCCGTACACCAGCGCGTGATAAGCGGATTACCGCAACTCTTTTTTCAATGGCTGTTAAGTGAATATGACATCGTTGTTTCGGACAGCGAGCAAACGGGAGACGGACAGCGGTTCTGGCTGCGGATGATCGACTGGGCGTTTACCATGAACTATCGCATAAGCGTGGCAGACGGTACGGTGGGAGAAGCGTGGACGTTAACGCCCGTAAACTCTTACGCTGAGCTGGAGGAGCGCTGGATTGCGTTTGCCTGGGGATACGATCGTGACGTGCATCCACATCGCAGGTTAGTCATCAGTAAAACGTAACGGGCCGCACAGAGCGGCCCGTTTGAATTAGCACTCGGTTACAATCGTGCTCAGCGGCAGGCGGGACTTCGGCAGCGTGGCGTTGAAATCTTCCACGCTGTGATGCCCAACCGGCACCACCACCAGGCTGGTGAAGCCTTTTTCTTTCAGACCAAACTCTTCGTCGAGGATCGCCGCGTCAAAGCCTTCAATCGGCACCGCGTCCAGACCCAGCGCGCCCACGCCCAGCAGGAAGTTACCGACGTTCAGGTAAACCTGTTTCGCCATCCACTGGTCGTCATCTTTCAGATCCACGCGGTGCATGTCGGCGAAGTAGTGACGGCCTTTATTGTTGGCCGCTTTGGCTTCCGGCGTGTTGAAACGGCCATCGGCCTCTTCCTGATCGACAACGCGCTCAAGCCAGGCATCGTCCATCGCGGTTTTCGCGCAGAACACCACTACGTGAGAAGCATCCAGCATTTTGCGTTCGTTGAACACATAGGTGCCCGCAGCGGATTTCGCCACGCGCGCTTTACCTTCCTCGGTGCTGGCAACAATAAAGTGCCACGGCTGGGAGTTGGTGCTGGACGGGCTGTACTGCAGCAGGGTTTTGATTTTTTCCGCTTCTTCAGCGGTCAGTTTTTTGCCTGGGTCGAACGCCTTGGTAGAGTGGCGTTTCAGGGCGACAGAAATGATATCCATAACAACTCCTGGTGATGAAATTCGCCCGCTCGCGGGCGCGAAAGGAAAGCAGAGTACCGCGCGAAGCGGGAAAAGATAAGGGCGATTCGAGCGCTTAATCTGTTCGGCTCAGCCGAACAATCAGGCCGGGCGTATCCATTTCTGATCTTTTTTCGGCAGCTTATCGACCACCAGATTCCACGAGTCGTTGATGAAATCAGCGACCACCTCAGGCGTGATGTCATCGGTGCCGTAGAGTGAGATCCAGTGCTTTTTATTCAGGTGATAGCCAGGTTCAACGCCGCGATAAATCTGCTGATTCAACAGCGATTTTTCCGGATCGGATTTCAGGCTGACGTGAGGGCGTCCGCGTACAACCGCCATCAGCATAAAAATCTTTCCACCTACTTTAAACACGTCGTACTCGGGGCCGAACGGCCAGCAGTGTTCGGTGAAAGGCATCTCCAGCGCCACGCGTTTCGCGTGCTCCTGCAAGGACTTACCGTCCATCGCTATCCTCCTGAGCCAGCCCGCGCCACATGGCCTCAAAACCAAGCGCTTTAAAATCGGCAGCGCGGGACGGATCGCGGGTAGCAAATTCCATGGTGGTTTCGGCCAACGACAGGAACATCGCATCGCCGAACGTTTTAAATTCATCCGACATAAACACCTGACGAACCGAACGGCGGCAGAGTTCATGCAGCTCGGGGAACATCTCTTTCACGGCCTGCTCGGTCTCGGCGTTGATCTTCTCACTGACGCCAAGCTGGCGAATCGCGGCGTGCGAGAGAGGGTTTTTGATCCCCCAGTCGACATAGCTGTTCCAGATGTTTCGCGTATGCTCTTTCGGCGTGGTCAGGCTGCGATCCAGGTTGGACAACATCGCCTGGCAGAGATCCTGCTTCAGGTGCAGGTAGAGGGCATTCAGCAGATCGTCTTTCGTAGCAAAGTAGCGAAACAGAGTCCCTTCGGCGACGCCCGCGTTACGGGCGATTAACGCCGTTGAGGCGGCAATACCTGACTGTGCAAATGCCACCGTTGCGGCTTCCAGTAAGGCCTGTTTTTTATCTTCACTCTTCGGACGTGCCACTCAATTCTCCCCTTTGTCAAATGTAAAAAAACGTATTGAAGCATGCGGTTCATACCGCTGCAACGCGGAATGTCAAAGATCGAAAACGTCTTGACGATATATTCATCATATCTAATAATGAGTGCTTACTCACTCATAATCAAGCTTAACCCGCGTAACCCATCGGATGGGGCGCGTATTCGGGTCAGGAAATGAAAAAGCCTCTATTCATCTGCGTGGTGTTTGTCATGATTGTTGCTTCAGCTGCGAGTTTACCTTTTGTTCTGAACGCCGGATTCGGCCAGCCACCGCAGGGTGAGCAGCTCTCCGAAGTGGAAGCCTCCCCGCAGTATCGCGAGGGGAAATTCCACAATACGCTGCCGACGCCGGGTTATAACGGCGACAAAAACATGCTGGTCGCGACGTGGGAATTTCTGACCAAAAAAACCGAAAACGCACGACCGGCGCAGCCGCTGCCGCTGGTGAAAACCGATCTTGCGAGCCTGCCGCTGGAGCAGGACACCCTGGTGTGGCTCGGTCACTCCTCGTGGTACCTGCAGCTCGCGGGTAAACGCATTCTGATTGACCCGGTGCTCAGCAACTACGCCGCGCCATTCTCGTTCCTCAATAAGGCCTTTGCCGGTGAGTATCCGTGGCGCGCTGAAAGCATGCCGGAGATCGACCTGCTGATTATCTCGCACGATCACTACGATCATCTGGATTACGCCACCATCAGGGCGCTACTGCCAAAGGTGAAGCGTGTGGTGACGCCGCTGGGCGTGGGCTCCCACCTGCGCTACTGGGGAATGAAGCCTGAGATTATTGACGAGCGCGACTGGAACCAGTCGGTGCGCATCAGCGATGAATTGACGGTGCATGTTCTTCCGGCGCGTCACTTCTCCGGGCGCGGCATCAAGCGCGACCAGACCTTGTGGGGCAGCTTTATGTTCGTCACGCCAGAGCAGAAGGTTTATTACAGCGGGGATTCCGGCTACGGCCCGCACTTTAAGGCCATCGGCGAGCAGTTTGGCGAGGTGGATTTAGCCATTATGGAAAACGGCCAGTACGACCAGGACTGGAAGTACATCCACATGCTGCCGGATGAAACGGCGCAGGCCTCGGCGGATCTCAACGCCAAAGCGGTGGTGCCGGGGCATAACGGACGCTTCGTGCTGGCGAAACACACGTGGAACGATCCGCTGATCCAGCTGGCGCGCGCCAGCAAGGACAAAAATTATCGGCTGCTGACGCCGGAACTGGGTGAGCCCGTGCGGGTGAGTGATACCACTCAGGCATTTCGCGAGTGGTGGGAATAATGTTTAAGCGAGAAGCAGATGGGGAGAGCAGCATGACGATTTCCGCTCAGGTCATTGATACGATTGTTGAATGGATCGATGACAACCTACACCAGCCGTTACGTATCGAAGAGATCGCCCGCCACGCGGGGTATTCGAAGTGGCACCTGCAGCGGCTGTTTATGCAGTACAAAGGGGAGAGCCTCGGGCGCTATATTCGCGAGCGCAAGCTGCTGCTGGCGGCGCGCGACCTGCGTGAGTCCGACGCTCGCGTGTACGATATCTGCTTGCGCTACGGGTTTGACTCGCAGCAGACGTTTACCCGCATATTTACCCGCACCTTCAACCAGCCGCCGGGTGCGTACCGTAAAGAGAACCATAGCCAGACACATTAACTTGTCGCATGTAGGCCGGGTAAGGCGTAGCCGCCACCCGGCTTTTTTTTTGCGCCTGGTGCCCGTAATTGCCCGGTGGCGCTGCGCTTACCGGGCCTAAAAATCACTCACCACCGATAATTCACCGTCGCCGTCACCGTTCGGCCAATCCCGTAGAAGCACGCCGTATCGCTTGCGCACGACGCAACATATTTCGTGTCCGCCACGTTATTGACGTTGAACTGCACGCTCGCTCCTTTCAGGCTGTGGTTCAACTCGCCCAGATCGTAGCTCAGCATCGCGTCATACAGATCCACCGAGGGCACCTTGAAGGTATTCTTCGCATCGCCGTAGCTGGTACCGATGTAGCGCATCCCCACGCCAGCGGTCAGGCTCTTCAGCGCGCCGCCCGGAACGGTATAGCTGGCAAACGCCGATGCCATATGCGCCGGAATACGCGCAGGCGTTTTGCCTTCTGTTCCCGCCACCGTCGTGCTTTTGGTTTTCGCATCGGTGTAGGTGTATGAGCCAATCAGGTTGATGTTGTCCATCAGTGTGGAGTGGATTTCCGCCTCAACGCCTTTCGAACGCACTTTACCCGCGTTCTCGAACCAGCCTTCGGCGCTGTTGTAGGTTGCCACGTTGTCCTGGGTTAAATCGTACAGCGCGAGGGTCATCAGCGTACTGTCGACCGGCTGATACTTCAGGCCAATCTCGGTCTGCTCCCCGGTGGTTGGCTTGAAGGGGGCAACGCCCGGCGCGCGGTTGGTTTGCAGGTTCGGTTCAAACGAGGTGCTGTAGCTGACGTACGGCGACAGGCCAGAATCGAACGCGTACAGCAGGCCGGTTCGCCAGGTGAACTTGCTGTCATTCTGCTGGGTTAAGCTGCCGTCGGTGAAGTCGTGAGTTCGCACTTCGCTCCAGTCGTAGCGCCCGGAGACCAGCCATTCCCAGCTGTTCCAGCTCATTTGATCCTGCAAATACAGTCCCATCTGGTCGAGATTTTGCTGCTCGTCGGTGGCCGTTTTGAAGGTGCTTTCATCCACGTTCACGCCGTACACCGGGTTCGTCCAGTCGAGGTCATACTGTGAACCGCTCCCGCGTTCCAGCAGCTGTTTATCTTTGCTGGTCTTGTAGTCGAATCCGCCGAGCAGGGTGTGGCTGACGCTGCCGGTCTCCATCAGATACTCAAGCTGGTTATCCAGGCCAAATTCGTTGGTGGTGCGCTCTTCATGCTGCGCGCGTCGCGTCAATACCGTGCTGTTGGCCGCGCTGCTGGCGTAAACGAGGTAACGGTATTTTTGTTTGATGCTGGCGTAACGCGCGTTCTGGCGGAAGGTGAGGTCGTCGGCGAACTGATGTTCCAGCTCGTAGCCGATCGTCGTCTGCTCGCGCCAGGACTGGTTGTAATTCGGATCGCTGACGTTAAAGTCGCGCGGGATGTATTTCCCGTCGACGCTTTTGACCGTGCCGTAGGCGGGCAGGAAGTTGCGGTAGCCCGCATCCGGATCCTTCTGGTAGCTGGTCAGCAGCGTAAAGCGGGTCTGATCGTTCGGGTACCAGGTGATAGCAGGCGCGATCGCCATTCGCGTCTCTTTATAATCATCCACCTGATTATGCTGGGTACGGGCGATACCGTTGACGCGATACAGCACGCGGCCGTCGTCGCTCAGCTTGCCGCCGAAATCAAACGCGCCTTCTGCCAGATCGTTATTGCCGGTGCGGAACTGCACGTTATGGATGGATTCCGCGGTCGGCCGTTTGCTGGTCATGCTGATTAACCCGCCAGGGTTGACCTGACCAAACAGCACCGACGCCGGGCCACGCACCAGCTCCACGCGCTCCAGTAACCACGGGTCAATCGTACCCGTCTGGGACGAGGCTGTCGCGCCGAAGCTCAGGCCGTCGAGGAATTTCGGTACATAGCTAAAGCCGCGCACGAATACCTCGTCGTTACGGTTCGACGAGCCGCGGTACTCGGTAAACACGCCCGCCGAGTAGCGCAGCGCCTGCGATACGGATGTCACGTCCTGCATGTTCATCTGATCGCGGGTGATCACCGATACCGACTGCGGCGTTTTCACGATCTCCGCGCGGGTCTTGGTTGCGGAGAGCGTTTGGGTTGCCACAATCCCTTTTACCGGGGCGGTGGGTTCTTCACTCACGCCCTGCGTCACCGTTATGGTTTCTTCTCTATTTTCAGCCTGAGCCGCCACGCTGGTCGTCGCCAGACTCAGCAGCCACAGTTGCATTATCTTATTATTCTTAAACATTTTTTCTACTCATCCTTGGTTGCTATCGCCATAGAAACACCGTTAAAACGCGTTAGATGATATTGCAAATTATTACCATTTGCATTAGCGTTGATAACAAATTTCGTCAGGGAACAAGCGGTAATGAAGAGGGTATGGAGCGGATTATTACTCGGGATAGGTGTGCTGCCTGCGGTGGCGGCAACCTGCGAACACTCTTCCCGGCAGGGAGACATCCAGGGGAAGTTTGATGCCAGCGGTGAAGTCTGTTTTATGCTGCCAGAGCTTGCTGAAAATTATGTCTCCGCCACGCTGCATGGCGTAACGGATGCTCGCCTGCTGGACGGGCAAAACCGCCGCATTCGTACGTTGGTTGAAAATGGGCCCGCCGATGGCGAACACACGCTGCTTTTTGCCCTGCCGGAAAAGCAGAGCACCTCGCTGGTCCTGCACGGCGAAGCGGGTAAACCCTGGCGTTTTCAGTGGCGGATGAAAGAGACATCTGCGCTACCGCGCGTACAGATGCTTGCACCTGAAAGCCCGACGCTTCAGGCGCTGGCAAAAGAGATTGCTGCCGGAGGGAGTACCGACGCGTTCTGGCAGACGCAGATTCGGCAGGGAACGCCGATGGTGGAGCCAGTAGACGCAGAACATAAGCGCGTCACCTTCCTGTGGCGCGGCGCGCGGGATAACGTCTTTATTCTCGGCTCACCGGCGGGGGATCACGACCCGCTGTTCCGCCTGGGCAACAGCGACGTCTGGTTCCGCAGCTATGTGGTGCCCGCTGACACGGTGATGCAGTACAAGCTCGCGCCCGATGTGCCGATCGTCGAGGGTTCCTCACGCGATCAACGTCGCGCGATCCTGGTGAGCGCCCAGGCCGATCCGCTCAACCCGAATACATTTGGTGAACAAAAGACGGATCGCTGGAACCGCTATTCGCTGCTCGATCTCAGCCCGGCACGCTATTGCTCCGTGCAGGCCACGGCCCAGCCGCTGGTCCACGGGTCATTAAGCCGCCAGAGCATCACGAGCAATATCCTCGGTAATTCCCGCGAGGTGATGATCTATAAACCGCGCGGCGCACAGCCTGCACGCTGGACGCTCATCCTCTTCGACGGGCAGATTTATCAGGACGAGTACCATTTCGCTAACGTGCTGGACGGTCTGATCGCCCGCCATCATCTTCCGCCGATTAACGTGGTGTTTATCGACAGCCTCGATCACGCCCGACGCGGCAACGAGCTACCGCCGAACCCGGACTTCGCCAACTTTATGGCGCATGAACTGCTGCCGTGGTTGCGCGGGCAGGGCATCGCGATGCAGCGGCAGAAAACGGTGCTGGCGGGGTCGAGCTACGGGGGAATCGCGTCGTCATGGGTCGCGCTGCGCTATCCGCGCCTGTTTGGTAATGTGCTGAGTCTTTCAGGTTCGTACTGGTGGGCACCGAAAGGGGAGGCTCCCGGCTGGCTGACGCGGCAATATCAGCAGTCGCCGCCATATCCGGTGCGCTTCTGGCTGCAGGCCGGAAAGTTTGAAACCACGGGGCCGGGCGGGGGCATTTATCGCACTACGCAGGATTTCGAACAGGCGTTGAGGGAGAAAGGGTATCGCGTCAGCTTCCATCCCTCATCCAGCGGTCACGACTACGCGGCCTGGTGTGAAGCGCTGATCCACGGCATGCGAGACTTCACCGGCCTACAACGCCAGTGAAAACCAGCGGCGCCAGACGAAACGCAGGATAAAGAATTCGATGGCGCCGAGTGCCAAAAACCACAGGCAGAACAGAATGGTGTAGAGCTGGTTCAGATCGACCATATGGAAGGTCGTCATCAGCTTCTGCGCCAGCACCAGACCCAGCGACGGCGCGGGTAACAGCAGGCAAGAGATCAGGGCCAGCAATAAAATGCCCCCTGCCGTAAGCAGCGATTCTAACGGGTGTTTCATCGTAATGTTAATCGTCAGTTAAAAATGTCATTGTCCGGCATTCTGTAACGTAAAGCAATATCGGCCCCGCTGGCCTTTTTGAATAAAACAAAGACATTATTACTGCGAATAAATAACACTATACGACCCGGTGTTCATATTAATATCGCGTTATGTAAATAAATGTCCGTATCAGGAAAATAATTTTACAAATGTATAGGTGCTATAACCAATTAACGTGGCAATAACAATGGCTGCGACAATGTATAACGCCAGGCGTCGTCCGCGATAAATACCAAACATGGTTCCCCCTCGTTTAGTGTTGGTTTAGAAATATTTTGTAAAAATCAGGTCATCGAAATAGTTTTAATCAGTTTTGAATAACCGAGAAGTCATTATATTGCGGTAGATCAATTTTACCCGCAAGACTTAAAAATGAATTTATTTAAGCCAGAAAGGAATTCAGGCTTCTGTTCACCGGATATTGAAGGAAAAATACGATGACCGAAAAAAAATTATCCCCAAACATGCCGCCTTCCGGCGGGCTGGCATACCAGCAGACCGCAGAGCAGGTGCTTGCGCACCTGCAGAGTCAGGCCAGCGGTCTGGATCGTGCAGAGGCGCAGGCGCGTCTGCAAAAATCAGGTCCGAACGCGCTGCCGGAGAAAAAAGGTAAACCCGCCTGGCTGCGTTTTTTGGCCCATTTTAATGATGTGCTGATTTATGTCCTGCTGGCCGCCGCCGTATTAACGGCAGTTATGGGCCACTGGGTTGATACGCTGGTTATTCTGGGCGTCGCGGTAATCAATGCCTTAATTGGCCATATTCAGGAAAGCAACGCGGAAAAATCCCTGAAGAGTATTCGCAATATGCTCTCCAGCGAGGCGCGCGTTATTCGTAACGACAGCCACGAAACGATACCCACAACTGAAATAGTTCCGGGCGATATTATTGTATTACGCGCGGGGGATCGTATTCCGGCTGATATGCGTTTAATCGAAGCGCATAATTTACGCGTGGAAGAGGCGATTCTGACCGGTGAATCCACCGTGGTGGATAAGCACACGAATCCGCTGAGCGGCGAACTGCCGCTGGGCGACCGCACCAATATGGTCTTCTCCGGGACGACCGTAAGCGCGGGCGGCGGCGTCGGCCTGGTCACCGCGACCGGCAAGGATACCGAACTCGGCCACATCAACCAGATGATGGCGGGCATTGAAAAACACCGCACGCCGCTGCTGGTGCAGATGGACAAGCTGGGTAAAGCGATCTTCGCCATTATCCTGGCGATGATGGCGGCGCTGTTTGTCTTCAGCCTGGTGTTCCGTGAGATCCCGATGGGCGAGCTGCTGCTCTCCCTGATTAGCCTGGCGGTGGCCTCCGTGCCGGAAGGTCTGCCAGCGATTATCTCCATCATCCTCTCGCTGGGCGTGCAGGCGATGGCGCGCAAGCGTGCGATTATCCGCAAGCTGCCGACGGTCGAAACCCTGGGCGCGATGACCGTGGTTTGCTCGGATAAAACCGGCACCCTGACCATGAACGAAATGACGGTCAAAGCCATCATCACCGCCGACGCCTGCTACCGCGTGGACGGCAACAGCTACGAGCCGGTGGGCAACATTTACCTGGAAGGCAGCGACGAGCCGGTCCACATCCAGCCGGGCACCGTGCTGGAGCAGTACCTGCGCACCATCGACCTGTGTAACGACAGCCAGATGATTCAGGACGAGCGCGGCCTGTGGGGCATTACCGGTGGGCCGACCGAGGGCGCGCTGAAGGTGCTGGCAGCGAAGGCCAGCCTTGAGCCGGTTATGACCACGCTGGTTAACAAGATCCCGTTCGACTCGCAGTACAAGTACATGAGCACCCACTACCAGATTGGCGGTGAGGAGCAGATCCTGATCACCGGTGCGCCGGACGTGATTTTCGCCCTGTGCGCCGAGCAGCAGACCCGTAACGGTGCGGAAGCCTTCAACCGCGCGTACTGGGAAACCGAAATGGAGCGCTATGCGCGTCAGGGGCTGCGGATGGTTGCCGCGGCGTTTAAGCCAGCGAACGGCGAGCAGGAGTTGACGCACGACGACCTGAGCCACGGTCTGATCTTCCTCGGCATCGCCGGGATGATGGATCCGCCGCGTCCGGAAGCGATTGCTGCGATTAACGCCTGCCAGCAGGCGGGGATCCGCGTGAAGATGATCACCGGGGATCACCCGCAGACGGCGATGAGCATCGGCCAGATGCTGGGGATCACCAACAGCGAGCAGGCGGTGACCGGCTACCAGCTGGAGAAAATGGACGACACCGAGCTGGCGGATGCGGCGGTGAAGTATGACATCTTCGCCCGCACCAGCCCGGAGCATAAGCTGCGCCTGGTGAAAGCGCTGCAGGATAAAGGTGAGATCGTCGGCATGACCGGTGACGGCGTGAACGATGCCCCGGCGCTGCGTCAGGCTGACGTGGGCATCGCGATGGGCATCAAAGGCACGGAAGTGACCAAAGAGGCGGCGGACATGGTCCTGACGGACGATAACTTCGCGACCATCGCCAGCGCGGTGAAAGAGGGGCGTCGCGTTTATGACAACCTGAAGAAGACTATCCTCTTTATCATGCCGACCAACCTCGCGCAGGGGCTGCTGATTGTGATTGCGCTGCTGGCGGGGAATATCATTCCGCTGACGCCGGTACTGATTTTGTGGATGAACATGGCGACCTCCGCCACGCTCTCCTTCGGCCTGGCCTTTGAAGCCGCCGAGCGCAACATCATGCGCCGTCCGCCGCGTCAGACCGGGCAGCACGTGATGGACGCCTACGCCGTCTGGCGCGTGGCCTTCGTCGGCACCATGATTGCCATCGCCGCCTTTGCGCTGGAAGCCTGGCTGGCCCCGCGCGGCCACAGCGCGGAGTTCATCCGCACCGTGCTGCTGCAGATGCTGGTCTGCGCCCAGTGGGTGTACATGATTAACTGCCGCAACACCGAAGGGTTCTCCCTGAACCGCGGCCTGCTGGCAAACAAAGGTATCTGGCTGGTGACGGGCGTGCTGTTCCTGCTCCAGGCGGCGATTATCTACCTGCCGTTTATGCAGATGCTGTTCGGCACTGAAGCGCTGCCTCTGCGCTACTGGTTCGTGACTCTGGCGGTGGCGGGCGTGATGTTCTTCGTCGTCGAAATCGAGAAGCGACTGACCCGCAGGTTCCGTAAGGCTGCATAACTTTTTGCCCTCACCCTAACCCTCTCCCACAGGGAGAGGGAACTCTGACCTCCCTCTCCCTGTGGGAGAGGGCCGGGGTGAGGGAAAACAACGCCGAGGTACTCCCATGAAACTCCCACTCCTGTTCGCGCTCCTCGCCTGCACCCTGCAACCCGCATTCGCTGCCGCCATTCCCGTTCGCGTCGCCGCCGTGGAGCAGACCGCCCACGCCGCCGAGCGTCAGATCCCGGGCCGAATCGAAGCTATCCACACCGTTGAGCTGCGCGCCCGCACGGAAGGCGTGATTACCAAAATCCACTTCCGCGACGGGCAGTACGTGAAAAAGGGCGACATGCTGTTCGAGCTGGACGACGCCGAGCCGCGCGCCGCCCTGCGCCTGGCGCAGGCCGAGGTGAGAAGCGCCGAAGCCACGCTGCGTCAGGCGCAGCAGCAGCTTTCCCGCTTTGAAAGCCTGGGCAGCAGCAACGCCATCAGCCGTCACGACGTGGATAATGCCCGCATGCAGCGGGACGTCGCCAGCGCCGCGCTGGAGCAGGCGAAAGCCCGTCTCGACACCCGCAGCGTCACCCTGAGCTACACCCGCATCGCCTCGCCGATTGACGGACGCGTGGGGCACAGCCAGTTCCACGTCGGCAGCCTGGTCAACCCTGCCAGCGGCGTGCTGGTGGAGGTCGTGCAGCTCGATCCCATCCGCATCGCCTTTGCGCTGGAAGAGGGGGCGTTTGCCACCAAAGCCGGACAGCATGCGGATATCAGCGCCATGAAGCAGGCCTGGCAGGCGTTAATCGACAGCAACGGTCAGCGTATCCCCGGTGAACTGACGTCCGTGGATAACCGAATCGACCCGCGCACCGCCAGCGTGATGCTACGTGCCGAGTTTGCCAACCCGCGCCATCAGCTCCTGCCCGGCGGCAACGTGAACGTGACCCTGCGCCCGGCAAGCGAGCAGCCGGTTCTGACCCTGCCCGCCGCCGCGGTACAGCAGAACGGCGACGGGTTCTTTGCCTGGGTGGTTAACGCCGACGGCAAAGCCGAAATGCGCTCGCTGAAGGTCGCCGGACAGATTGGCCAGCAGTTCCAGGTTACCTCCGGCGTGAAGCCCGGTGAGCGAGCAATCACTGACGGCGCGCAGCGCGTGCAGCACGGCGCTACCGTCCAGATACTGAATTAAGGAGCCATCATGCTGACGTTTTTCATCAAACGCCCGCGCTTTGCGATGGTGATTGCGCTGGTCATCACCCTGCTCGGAGCCATCGCGCTGAGGATTATTCCGGTAGAGCAGTACCCGCAGATCACGCCGCCGGTCGTGAATGTGTCAGCCTCATGGCCGGGTGCCAGCTCGGCCGACGTGGCGGAGGCTATCGCCACGCCACTGGAGACCCAGCTAAACGGCGTGGACCACATGCTCTACATGGAGTCCACCAGTTCGGACGAAGGCACCTACAGCCTGAACATTACCTTTGCGGCGGGCTCCGACCCGGACCTTGCCGCCATCGACGTGCAGAACCGCGTGGCGCAGGCCGTGGCGCAGCTGCCGACCGAGGCGCAGCAAAACGGCGTGCAGGTGCGCAAGCGCGCCACCAACCTGATGATGGGGGTAAGTCTTTACTCACCGAATAACACCCACACGCCGCTGTTTGTCAGCAACTACGCCAGCACCCAGGTGCGCGAGGCGCTGTCTCGCCTGCCGGGCGTCGGGCAGGTGCAGATGTTTGGCGCGCGCGACTACAGCATGCGCATCTGGCTGCGTCCGGACCGCATGAACGCTCTGAACGTGACCACCGACGACGTGGCGCAGGCGCTGCGCGAGCAAAACGTGCAGGGTGCGGCAGGCCAGGTCGGCACGCCGCCGGTGTTTAACGGCCAGCAGCAGACCCTGACCATCAACGGGCTGGGACGTTTAAACCAGGCCGACGACTTTGCCAACATCATTATTCGCGCCGGGGAGATGGGCCAACTGGTGCGCCTGAAGGACGTCGCCACCATCGAGCTCGGCTCGCGCAGCTACAGCTCCGGCGCGCAGCTCAACGGGCACGACTCCGCCTACCTCGGCATCTATCCGACCCCATCCGCCAACGCCCTGCGCGTGGCCGACGCGGTACGCGCGGAGCTGGAACGCCTTTCGACGCGCTTCCCGGACGACCTGGTCTATGAGGTGAAATTCGACACCACCTCCTTTGTTGCCGCCACCATTAAAGAGATTGGCGTCTCCCTGGCGCTGACCATGCTGGCGGTTGTGGTGGTCGTTTCCCTGTTCCTGCAAAGCTGGCGCGCGACGCTGATTGTCGCGCTTGCCATTCCGGTGTCGCTGGTGGGCACCTTTGCGGTGCTCTACACGCTCGGCTACTCCGCCAATACCCTCAGCCTGTTCGCCATTATTCTGGCGCTGACCATGGTGGTGGATGACGCCATCGTGGTGGTGGAGAGCGTGGAAACGCTGATGGCGGAAGGGCAGAGCCGCACGGCGGCGACCGCGCTGGCGCTGCGCCAGATCGCCGGGCCAGTGATTGCCACGACGCTGGTGCTGCTGGCGGTGTTTGTGCCGGTGGCGCTGCTGCCGGGGATTGTCGGCGAGCTTTATCGCCAGTTCGCGGTGACGCTCTCCACCGCCGTGACGCTTTCAAGCCTGGTGGCACTGACCCTGACGCCTGCGCTGTGCGCGATGCTGCTGCGTCCGCGCCCGAAGAAACCTGCGGCACTCTATCGCGCCTTTAACCGCGGGCTGGACGCCACGCGCGGTTTCTACAACCGCATCGTGAACGTTTTAAACCTTCGTCCGTGGCTGGCGCTGCTGGCCACCGCAGGCGCGGCGGCCGTGGTGGCGTTCAGCTTTATGTCGATGCCTAAAGGCTTCCTGCCGCAGGAGGATCAGGGCTACTTCTTCGCCAGCGTCCAGCTGCCGGAAGCGGCCTCGCTGGAGCGCACCGAGGCGGTGATGGCCACGGCGCGCGAATTAATCGCCAAAAACCCGGCGGTGGAGGACGTGATTCAGGTCTCCGGGTTTAACATTCTCAACGGCACCAGCGCCTCCAACGGCGGGTTTATCTCCATCATGCTCAAAGACTGGAGCGAGCGGCCGCCGCTGGATGAGGTGATGGGCACCCTGCAGCGCCAGCTGCTGGCCCTGCCGGAAGCGACCATTATGACCTTCGCGCCCCCGACGCTGCCGGGGCTGGGTAACGCCTCCGGCTTCGACCTGCGCATTCAGGCGCAGGCGGGGCAGAGTCCGGCGGAGCTGGAGCGCGTGACGCGTGAGGTGCTGGCGAAAGCCAACCAGCACCCGCAGCTGAACCGCGTGTTCACCACCTGGAGCAGCAACGTGCCGCAGCTGACGCTGACCGTTGACCGCGAGCGGGCTGCCCGTCTTGACGTGCCGGTGTCTCGCATCTTCAGCAGCCTGCAAACGGCCTTTGGCGGCACGCGCGCCGGGGATTTCAGCGTGAATAACCGCGTTTACCACGTCGTCATGCAGAACGAGATGCAGTGGCGCGAGCGCGCCGGGCAGATTAGCGAACTGTTCGTGCGCAGCAACAGCGGTGAGCGGGTGCGCCTGAGCAACCTGGTCACCATTACGCCGACCGTCGGCGCGCCGTTCCTGCAGCAGTACAACCAGTTTCCGTCGGTGTCGGTGAGCGGCTCCGCGGCGGAAGGGGTGAGCAGCAGCACCGCGATGGCTGCGATGGGCGAGATTCTGGCGGAAAACCTGCCAGCCGGGTACGACTATGCCTGGAGCGGCATGTCGTATCAGGAGCAGCAGACCGGCAACCAGGCGATGTGGATCGTGCTGGCGGCGGTGGTCATGGCGTGGCTGTTCCTCGTCGCCCAGTACGAGAGCTGGACGCTCCCGGCGAGCGTGATGCTCTCGGTGCTGTTCGCCATCGGCGGGGCGCTGGTCTGGCTGTGGTTGGCGGGATACGCCAACGACGTGTACGTGCAGATAGGTCTGGTGCTATTGATAGCCCTTGCCGCCAAGAACGCGATCCTGATCGTGGAGTTTGCCCGCGCGCGGCGCATGGACGGGATGGCGATTGTCGATGCCGCGCGTGAAGGGGCCTCGCGCCGCTTCCGCGCGGTGATGATGACCGCCGTGTCGTTCATTATCGGCGTATTGCCGATGATGCTGGCGACCGGGGCGGGAGCCCAGAGCCGCCGCATCATCGGCACCACGGTGTTCAGCGGCATGCTGGTGGCGACCGTGGTAGGGATCCTTTTTATCCCGGCGCTGTTCGTGCTGTTCCAGCGCCTGCGCGAGTGGGGCCACGGCCTTACGGACTCGTCGCCCACAGCTCGCAGTGTTTCTGAACCAGAGAAATAAGCGAGCCGCCGTCGGCGATAAACTCCCGCATGCGCTGCGCCTCGCTCTTGCCCTGCTTTAACAGCAGGGTAATTTCATTAATTGCGCTCGTCGCGCCGAGCTTTTCGGCCGACGGCGCGACCTGCTCAAGCAGCCAGGCGATATCCTCCGCCACGGTCTTGTGCTCGCCGGTATGCACGTCCGTCAGGATCCCCTCCAGCCCGTAACGACAGGCCTGAAAACGGTTAAAGCGATACAGCAGAAAATCCTTCTCCTGATGCTTATACGGCCGCGCGGTCAGCAGCCAGTGGGATGTCGCCTGAATCAGTCCGGCGATGTTAATCGCGTGGCCGAGCGTCAGCGGCGTATCCATCACCCGCACCTCCACGGTACCGAAGTGCGGGCTGGGGCGGATGTCCCAGTGCAGATCTTTAATGCTGTCGATCATGCTGGTCGAACTCAGGCGGCGGAACAGCCCCTCGAACTCCTGCCAGCTGTTGACCCACGGCATCTGGCCGTTATCCGGGAACCCTGAAAAAATGTTAAGCCGCGACGAGGAGAACTTCGTGTCCGTGCCCTGCATGTACGGCGAGGCCGCCGCCAGGGCGATAAAGTGCGGGACAAAGCGCGACAGGCCGTGCAGCAGGTAGATGGCGTCATCCCCGGTCCGACAGCCGACGTGCACGTGTTGGCCGAACACCGTTGCCTGCAAAATCAGGTAGCCAAAGCGCTCCAGTGTGACGTTATAGCGCTCGTCGTCGCACACCTCCTGACGCTGCCACTTCTGGAACGGGTGCGTCCCGCCGCCGCAGATCTGGATATGCTGCTCCGCCGCCGCGCGCAGGATGCTCTGCTGCATCACCGAGAACTGCGCGGCCGCCTGGTCGATGTTCTGGCACACGCCGGTGGCGATTTCGAGCATGCTTTCGGTGATGTCGTGTTTGACCTCGCCGCCTTTGATGTCGTCTTTGACGGCGGCGATAAGCGCGGAGGAGTCCTGGCTGAGATCGTACCCCGGCGGGTTAACCACCTGCAGCTCAAGCTCGATACCGAGGGTAAAAGGTTCAGAGGATTTGAAATCAGATAAAGGCATGGCGCACTCCGTTGTCTGTTGTGTGTTGAGTATAGACAACGACGTGGCGCTCACTTTACAGGGTGGTATAACTGTTAGCAGGCTTAGCGAAAAGGGGAGTTAACCATGTCTGACAATCCAGTGATTGCGCTGATTGGGCCTGGCGCAATTGGTACCACCATTGCCGCGGTGCTGCACGACGCGGGCCGCACGCCGCTGCTGTGCGGACGCACCGCGCATCCTGAACTGCGTTTGCGCGACGACGAGGGGGAAACGGTGGTGCCGGGTCCGGTATTAACCGATCCGTCCGTCATCACGCGCCCTGTCGATCTGGTATTTGTGGCGGTAAAAACGACGCAAAATGCCGACAGTGCCGGGTGGCTGCGCGCGCTGTGCGATGAAAACACGGTGGTCTGCGCCCTGCAAAACGGCGTGGAGCAGAAAGCCCAGCTGGAGCCGTGGGTCAACGGCGCGACGGTGCTGCCGTCGGTGGTCTGGTTCCCGGCGCAGCGCGAGCCGGATGCCTCCGTGTGGCTGCGCGCCAAACCGCGCCTGACGCTGCCGGACGTGCCGCAGGCGCAGCGGGTAGTGGAGGCGCTTCGCGATACGCGCTGCGCGGTTGAGCTCTCGGCAGACTTCACGAGTGTCGCCTGGCGCAAGCTGCTGCAAAACGCGGTGGCCGGGCTGATGGTGCTGGCCAACCGCCGCGCAGGGATGTTCAGGCGCGAGGATATCAGCGAGCTTGCGCTGGCCTATCTGCGCGAGGGGCTTGCCGTCGCCCGCGCCGAAGGGGCGAAGCTGGACGATGCTGTGGCTCAGGAGATTCTGGCGAACTTCCAGCGCGCGCCTGAGGACCTGGGCACATCGATCCTTGCCGACCGTCAGGCCGATCGCCCGATGGAGTGGGATATCCGCAACGGCGTGATCCAGCGCTACGGCCGCAAACACGGCATTGCGGTACCCATCAGCGACGTGGTGGTACCGCTGCTGGCGGCGGGGAGCGAAGGGCCGGGCTAACGGCCGCTGTTTTTCCGTTCGGCAAAGTAATGCGCGGGCGTGCTGCCCATCGCTTTTCTGAACATGGTGATAAACGCATTCACGGATTCGTACCCGAGCGTTGTCGCCACGTTCTGGACGGGCACGCCGCTTGCCAGCTCCCGCAGGGCAATAATCAAATGCAGCTGCTGACGCCATCGCCCGAAGCTCAGCCCGGTCTCGCGCTGCATCAGGCGGGCAAACGAGCGTTCGCTGAGGGCCAGCCGTTTCGCCCACTCCTTCAGGGTGCTTCTGTCCTCCGGGCGGCTGACCAGCGCGTCGGCCATGGCGCGAATTTTCGGGTCGGATGAGACCGGCAGGCTCAGCTTCTGCTGCGGCATGCTGGCGAGCTCGTCCAGCGTCACCCGGGTCAGCCTGGCGACATGGCCATCGGGCGGATAATTAACGTCCTCGTGCGTAAGACGATCCACTAATTCCTTAATCAACGGCGAGATTGCCAGCGTGCAACACTTCTCCGGCAGCGCCGCCGCGCCGGGCTCAATAAACAGATAGTTCAGGTGCGCGTTCCATGTCGCTTTCGCGCTGTGCGGGATCCCGCCCGGGATCCAGACGGCGCAGTCCGGCGGCACGATCCAGATGTCATTCTCCGCATAACAGCTGACCGCGCCGTAGCGAGCAATAATCAGCTGCCCCTTGCGGTGGGTGTGTACCGGCACTTCTGCAGCGTAATCCACGAAGTCCAGATGACGCGCCACGGCAGGGGAGGCGCTAGAGTCAGGGTCGTACAGCGTATGAGCGAGTTGAGGCTTCACGATTCTGGCAACTTTTAGGTATTTTTTGACAGAATAGAGTATTTAAGCGGGTCTGCAAGCCGGTAATAATCCCGGCATGAAAAACATTTTCTCTCATCCCGCGCTGCGAAACGACGCGGGGGCGCTGATCTACGCCGCAAAGAGTTTTGCCGCGGCGATGCTCGCGTATTACCTCGCCCTGTCTATCGGCCTCGAGCGTCCCTCATGGGCGATTATTACGGTTTACATCGTGTCGCAGACGTCGGTGGGGGCATCGCTCAGCAGAAGCCTCTACCGGCTGGCCGGTACGGTTGTCGGGGCCTGCGCGACCGTTCTGATTGTGCCCACCTTAGCCAATACGCCGATCCTGTGCAGCGTTGTACTCACGGGCTGGATCGCGTTCTGCCTGTGGCTCTCTCTGCTGGAACGCACGCCCCGGGCGTACGCCTTCGTGCTGGCGGGCTACACCGCGAGCCTGATTGGCTTTCCGGCGGTGTCCGATCCCGGCGGCATCTTCAACGTCGCCATTGTTCGCGTGCAGGAGATCGCGATTGGGATTTTCTGCGCGGCGCTGATTCACCGCTACGTGCTGCCCGCGCGGGTATCGGGTCAGTTCAACGCTAAGCTATCCCAGACGTTACAGGCCGCGCGCGGTCGGGTGGCGGATACCTTAGCGGGCAAACCCGACGCGGCTTCCGGCCCGCTGCATCTGGCCCTGGCGCTGCAGTTCCTGCAGGGCATCAGCCACCATATTCCGTACGATTTTGCCCTCTCAGCCCCGGTGCGGCAGGCCAGAAAAGCGATTCACGATCGGCTGGCGCGGCTGGTTATCGTCAACTGTGAATTACACGACCGCCTGCCGGCGATCGGAACCCTGCCCGCCGAGGTGCAGGTATTGCTGGAGGACGTTCAGGCCTGGCTTGCCGCTGAAGGCGCTGGTGCCAGCAGCACGGCAGAGGCGCTGCGGCTCCGCTGTGTGCTTCTCATCGAGCGGTATGCCGCGCAGGCGCAGACGTTTGAAGACGCGCTGCGGGTCAGTTTTATCCGCTACCTCTCGGAGGTCATCGCTCTTCTGCAGCAGTGCGTGCGCCTTTCCGAGGCCATTCGCCACGCGAAACCGGCCTTCGGGGAGGTACCAACTCGCGCGGCAAAAGGCTACGTTTTCCACCGCGACCCCCTTACCGCAGCCCGCACGGCGCTGGGGGCTTTCGCCATTATCCTGAGCGGCTGCCTGGTCTGGATCTTCTCAGCATGGCCGGACGGCGGAACGGCGGTGTCGATACTCGGCGTCTGCTGCACGCTGTTTGGCAGCTTCGACACCCCGGCGCCGCACATCGTGAAGTACATCATTGGCTCGTTCTGGGGCGTGGTGATTAGCCTGTTCTACAGCTTTGCGCTGCTGCCGCTGGTGAGCGATTTCCCGGTGCTGGTGGCGGTGCTTGCCCCGGCGTATCTGCTGGCCGGGTCGCTTCAGGCCCGCCCGCCCACCACGTTTATGGCGATGGGGATCACACTGACGCTGCCCATTCTGTGCGAGCTGGGCGCGCGCTACAGCGGAGACTTCGCTGTAGCCGCCAACACCGCCATTGCGCTCTTTGCCGCGACCGGTTTTGCCGTCGTCACTATGAGCCTGCTGCAAACCGTGCAGGCGGATGCCGCCATCGCGCGTCTGCTGAGCCTGTGCCAGCGCGACATTCGCCGCAGCGTGAAGGGCACGCTGCGGGTTGATGAAACGCACTGGATCAACCTGATGATGGACCGCACCGCCCTGTTGCTGCCGCGCCTGCAGCGCAGTGAACATGCGCCAGAGCTGGCGCTCGATCGGCTGCTGCACGCGCTGCGTCTGGGGCTTTCGGTGATGCATTTACGCCGCGGTGATATACCGCCTGGCGGCGAAATGGACGGGCTTTTTCATCAGATCAATACCGCAGACCGCAGTCGCTTACGCGAACGCATCGCCGACATTATTGAGTGCCACCTGCCTGCGGCAGATGAACGCGCGCGCGAGTTTGTCGGCAGGCTGGTGGATCTGCACTGTGCATTAGAGGTGCCAGAACGTGGTGAATGATTTCAATATTGGGGGGGTATTTATCCCCGGACTGCTGACGGTCGCCCTCGCGGCGCTGGTCTGCACGCTGGGCCTCGTGGCGCTTTTCTCTCTCAGCAGGGTTTACCGGCGCTTGCCGTATCGCCCGCTGCTGGACGTTTCCACCTGGATTGTCACCTTTTTCCTGCTGATGCAGGGCCTGACCGCGTTGGGGTTATTGTCATGAAATCACTGCTCTCTTTACTGGCTCGCTATGCGTTGACGTTAAGCGCGGCCGCAGCTGCCACGCTACTGGCCTTTATGATGTGGAAACACTATGCCCAAACGCCCTGGACCCGCGACGGCCGCGTGCGGGCGGACGTGGTGCAGATTGCGCCGGATGTCTCCGGGCCGGTCATCAGCGTGGCCGTGCGGGACAACCAGTGGGTGAACCGGGGCGATGTGCTCTACGCCATCGATCCGCGCTGGCTCAAGCTGGCGGTGGCCAGCGCGCAGGCTGACGTGGAGTCAAAACGCCATGAGATGCTGATGCGCCAGGATGCGGCCCGGCGACGCACGCTGATTAAAAACGCCATCTCCAGCGAAGATCTGCAGCAAACCGGCAGCGCGGCGAACGTCGCGGCGGCCAATTATCACGGTGCACTGGCCGCGCTGGCGCTGGCCGAGCTTAATCTGGCGCACGCCACCGTTCGCTCGCCGGTCTCGGGGTACGTCACGCATCTGCGGCTTCGCCCCGGAGACTATGCGACGGCGGGGGAGACAAAGGTCGCCATCGTTGATGCCCACAGCTTCTGGGTGGTGGGGTACTTTGAGGAGACCAAGCTGCGCCATATTCGCGTTGGGGATCGCGCGCGGGTCGCGCTGATGGGCTTCGGGCCGGTGATTACCGGGCACGTGGAGAGCATCGGTCACGGGATCGGGGACAGCAACGATGAGACGGGCGGGCTGGGGCTGCCCGACGTCGAGCCTACCTTCAACTGGGTGCGGCTGGCGCAGCGCGTGCCGGTGCGCATTCATATCGACACACTGCCGCAGGGGATTGAGCTGGTAGCGGGCCTGTCGGCGAGCGTGGCGGTGGGGCATTAATCTGGGGATAGTCAGCCTTAAACACATATGCGAAACTTACCGCTTCTGAAAATATGTGGTGGGACCCGCTCAATGTCAGAATCATCTTCGCAGTGCCTGTTCAATGAAGGACTGATCAATTTTCCTGAGGGCTATCAGGATCGTACCGTCAACGTTTTCGCGCCGCCCGCGGCGGATGCGCCAGCGTTCAACATCTCTCGCGACGCCCTCAACTCCGGCGAAGCGCTTGCCGCGTATATTGATCGCCAGCTCGCCCTGATGGAAAAACACATCAAGGGCTGGAAGCAGGGTGAGCGAAGCGCCGCTACGCTGGGCGACGGCCTTTTACAGGGTGAAACCGTCCATGCCAGCTACCTGCGCGACGGGAAACGCATCTGGCAGCAGCAGGCCGTGTTTAACGTCGACGGCGATAACATTCTGGTGTTCACTATGACCTGCACCCGCGCGCTGGGCGATGCCGACGGCGCGCTGTTTGGCGATCTTCTCAGGAGCTTCCGCTTCCACCATTAACTTCAGGGACCGTTGTTATGTTTGAAGCAGCACGCGTTGGTGATGATATCGGCCACTCCGGTGCGCTGGCCGGGATGATTGCCGGAACGATTGTCGGTGGCCTGATTGCCGCCGCCGGGGGCATTCTGGCGGGGGCCATGTTTATTGCCGGTCTCGGCGCATCCTGCCTTGGCGTGGGCGTCCTGCTCGTCGGCGCCAGCCTGGCCGTGGGGTATTACACCGGGGAGCTGGCAACCGCCGCCCGGGACAGCATCGCGGACGCCGGGGCATCCAGCATGACGAAGAAAGGCGTCATCACCTCCGGCTCGCCCAACGTGTTTATCAACGGCAAACCCGCCGCGCTTGCCACCGATAGCACCGTCGACTGTTCTGACGACGGCTCGCAGCAGATGGCCGAAGGTTCTAAGCGTGTCTCCATTAACAGCCAGCCTGCGGCCCGCATCGGGGATCGCACCACCTGCGACGCGAAAGTGATGACCGGTTCGGACAACGTCATTATCGGCGGCGACCCGCAGCAAACCCTGCCCATTCAGTCTGAAGTGCCCGAGTGGCTCTACAAAGTCTCCGATCTTACCCTGCTGTTTGCCGGTCTGCTCGGCGGGTGGGGCGGTGCCGCTGGCAAAGTCGGGGCGCTCTCTAAACTGCTTGGCAAAATCCCTGGGATCAACAAGCTGGCCCGTATCGCCTGCCGCGCCGGCACGCTGATGACCGGCGTGGCGGCAGCGGGGATCATCGCCCGCCCGGTGGATATCGTCAGCGGACAGAAGTTTCTCAGCGGGGATGATGAACTCGATTTCGTCCTGCCTTCCCGTCTTCCGGTGCGCTGGCAGCGCTACTGGCGCAGCGGCAACCCCGGCGAGAGCGTGCTGGGCCGCGGCTGGAGCCTGTTCTGGGAAAGCCGCCTGGAGCCGTATCAGGACGGTCTGGTGTGGCGCGCACCGTCCGGCGATTACGTCGCCTTCCCCAAGGTCCCGAAAGGGCTGCGCACCTACTGCGAAAGCGAAAAAAACTGGCTTGAACATCACCAGGACGACAGCTGGTCGGTGTATGACGTCAGCGGCGAGCGCTGGCACTATGCGCCGCTTAAGGATGATGCCCCGTCGCTGCTCCAGCGCATCTCTGAACCGTGCGGCAACGATATCCTCTTCGAGTGGAATGCGGATAATAACCTGCATGCCCTGACCGACAGCGCGGGCCAGCGCGTAGTCTGCCGCTACGACCGTGACAGGCTCATCGGCGCATGGCTGGATGACGAGATCTGCCTGGTCAGTTACGCTTATGATGAACAGCGCCAGCTGGTCTCCGTGACCGGCCGGGGCGGTAGCGTGCGCCGACGCTTCAGCTGGCAGGACGGGCTGATGAGCGCCCACGAGGACGCCAACGGCCTGCTGAGCGAATACCGCTGGCGGGAGATTGACGGCCTGCCGCGCGTGGTCGGCTTCCGCCACAGCGGCGGCGAACAGCTGACGTTCGAATACGATTTTGATAACGGCACCCGCCGCGCGACCCGCGAAGACGGCGCGCAGGCGCACTGGCTGGTGGATGACGACGACAACGTCGCGCGCTTCACGGATTACGACGGTCGCCAGACGACGTTTGTTTACCGCGACGGCGAGCTCTGCGACGTCATCCTGCCCGGTGGCGCAATGCGCCGCAGCACGTGGGACAAATACGGCCGCATGACCAGCGAGACGGACCCGGCGGGCCGCCGCACGGAGTATCACTGGCATCGCCTGACCGACCGCATCACCCGCACGGTTTACCCGGACGGTACCTCATCGCAGGCCATGTACGACCTTCGCGGTCGCCTGCTGTCGGAAACGGATCCAGCCGGTAGCACTACCGCGTATCGCTATCCCGACGATGAAGAAAACCTGCCGGAGAGCATTACCGACGCCATTGGCGGCGTGGTGCGCCTGGTCTGGAACCACCAGGGGCTGCTGACGCAGCGCACCGACTGCTCCGGCAGCGTCACCCGCTTCACCTACGACCGCTTCGGGCAGCTGATTGCCAGCGAGGATGCGGAAGGGAATATCACGCGGCGGGAGTGGAGCCGTGCCGGGCTGCTGAGCGTCGTGATCCATCCGGACGGCAGCCGCGAGTCGCTGGTGTGGAACGAACGCGGCCAGCTCACGGGCTGGCGCGACCCGCTGGAAAGCGAGGTGAGCTGGGCCTATAACGCGCTCGGCCTCCCGGTCAGCCTTACCGACCGTATTGGCCGCGTGCGCCAGTGGCGCTACGACCCGCGCGGTAACCTGCTGCGACTCGATAACGGCAACGGGGCGGAATACCGCTTCACCTACGACGCCGTGGGTCGACCGCTCAGCGAAACGCGCCCGGACGAGACCGTGCGCCATATGGAATGGGACGCGCGAGGGTTCCTCTGCGCGCTCGAAGAAAACGGCCGGCCTGCCGCCGACGGCGGCATCGCCCGTCGCGTCCAGCAGTTCAGCTATGACGACAGCGGGCTGCTGATCGGGCGCACTCAGCGCCACGCGGAGTACCGCTACTTCCGCGACCTGAGCGGCCAGATTACCCGCATCCGCCGCACCCCGACGGCCGAAGGCGTTGCTCTGGGTATCGAAAGCGATGAGATCGCTTACCGCCACGACGCCGCCGGGCGCGTGCTGAGCGAGTCCGGCATTAACGGCGCTGTGGGATACGAATGGGATGCCCTGAGCAACCTGACCGGCCTGACCCTGCCCGGCGAGCAAAAGCTGGCCTGGCTGCACTACGGCTCCGGCCACGTCAGCGCCATCCGCTTCGGGCAGCAGCTGGTGACCGAGTTCACCCGCGACCGCCTGCACCGCGAGGTGCGCCGCACCCAGGGCGAGCGCGAGCAGTTCCGCCAGTATGACAGCCTCGGCAGACGCACCCTGCAGCGCAGCGAGCTGAGTACGGACGTGACCCTGCCGGAGCAGGCGCTACTGGAACGCCTGTATCGCTACACCGCGCGCGGTGAGCTTTCCGGTGTCAGCGACAGCCTGCGCGGTGAGGTGGATTACGGCTACGACGCCGAAGGGCGTCTGCTGAAGCACTACGAGGCCCGACAGGGGCACAGCCGCGCGCAGTTCAGCTACGACGCAGCGGATAACCTCGCCGCCAATGACGATCCTGTACCGGTCACGGATAACCGCCTGCAGCACTGGCAGGCGCTGTTTATGAAATACGACCACTGGGGCAACCTGGTCAGCCGCCGGAACGGGCTGTATGAGCAGCATTATGCGTATGACGCCGAGAACCGTCTGGTGTCCGCTCGGGGAACCGGGCCGGAAGGGCGGTTTGAGGCGCGCTATCACTACGACGCGCTGGGCCGCCGCACGCGCAAAATCGTCACCACGACGCACGGCACCACCGATACCCGCTTCCTGTGGCAGGGCTACCGGCTGCTGCAGGAGCAGCAGGAGAGCGGGCTGTGCAGCACGTATATTTACGACCCGAATGAAGCCTGGAGCCCGCTGGCGCGTGTGGATCACCTTCGTGACCAGAGCAGCGGTGAGATTTACTGGTTCAATACCGATCTGAACGGTGCTCCGCTGGAGGTCACAGACGAGCGCGGCGCGGTGCGCTGGAGCGGACAGTACGGCAGCTTTGGCGAGGTACGCCACCAGAGCGAAGGGTTCTCACGGCTTGTGAATCGCACGGCGATGGCGCACCAGCCGCTTCGCTATGCCGGGCAGTACGCTGATGGTGAAACGGGGCTGCACTATAATCTGTTCCGCTACTACGACCCGCAGGTCGGGCGGTTTATTGTGCAGGATCCGATTGGGCTGAACGGCGGGTGGAACCTTTATCAGTATGCTCCGAACCCGTTGGGGTGGATTGATCCGCTGGGTCTTGCCGTTGACCCAATCGCCAAGCTCAGCGAGCGTGGATACAGTGGTGTTGTTCAAACCCCAACAGGCGGGCTGGATTATTCTGGAAGTAATGCCTTGTATAATAAAGCTGGCATTAATCCTGTTGTCTCTATTGAATATACCGGAGATTATTTGCAAGATTTCCATGCAGCAAATATAGAGGCCGGATTGAATCAAAAAACGACACCAAGTGGCTATGTCTGGCACCATCTTGATGATTATAATCCTGAAACTAACAAAGGGACTATGCAATTGGTTAAACAAAGTGCTCATCAGGGAATTTCGCATACTGGTGGCGTTAGTCAGTACAAGGCTGCCACTGGAAATGCCTATACTCATCCAGCTAGAAACCGTGCCCGCAGATCCGTTGGAGGAAAATGCTAATGTATCTTACTGATTCAGAAAATAAACTGACTGTAGACGAAATAAACGCGTTCAATGCGTACTTTGATCATCATCTTCCCAAATCATTTCTTGATTTTTATCTTAAAAATAATGGTGGGTATCCTCATGATAATGAAGATGGTAATCCTTTTATGCTTGGCGGTTTTAACCCTATAAAATATGGTGACCTGCCGATTGAGCAACTCTATCGTGACCTTATTGAGTCGTTTGGCGAGTTAAGGAATATGGTTCCTTTTGCTTATGATGACGGGGGGAACACTTTTCTACTATCTCTCAAATCTGATGATTCATTAGGGAAGATATTTATTTTTCTGATGGATGATAAAGAGGTTGAATGGGTTGCTGATTCGTTCTCGGAGTTTTTAGAAGAATTGTTTGCTTGAAAGTAAAGAGGCTGTTTCTAAAATTCTCGGCAGTGAGGGGGCTGTTATCGAAAACTCAAAATCAGAGTCTGTATAAAATATTTAAGTTCAGTCATTAACTTAATGAGTTTATAGATTTATAACCCGGCTTATGCCGGGTTATAAATATTGAACGGTGACTATTGAAATTTTTCAGATCCGATACGCGCTTTGTCTCCAGGAACTGATGCACAACCTTATATTATTTATGGTGATGCTGAGCCATTTCGAGCAGATGGCAAAATTGTTGAGCCAACTTCAACGGCGAACAGAATAGCTGCGTCACTTTTTTCTTAACACCTAATTGAATTCCATCCTAATCAATTCCCCACAAATGCCCCTACCGGCACGCCAAAACGCTTCGCCAGCGCGCGCATATGATCCAGCGTTAACGTGCGCTGTCCGTTGAGGATTCGACTCACCAAAGATTTCTTGCCTATCTCATTCTCAAAATCGCTCTGTGTGAGTTGGTACTGATCCATCAGCGTTCGCAATAACGCAACGCCTGACGGAATGCTGGCTACACGCGCGTTAAATTCTGCAAACTCCGGAGACTCGTTTTCGTATTTATCGATCTTCGTAGTGAGCATCTCTACCAGCGGGCTATCGGGGTCATGCTCAATCAGATATTCCACCAATCCCAGAGCATCCTCGTAATCTTGACGCGACGGTCTTGAACCCAGGAAAGGAAGCTCGCTTGTCAGATCGTTTGCCGCTTTGATGGCTGCCGCATAGTTCATTCTTTCTTTCTCCGGTAGAGGTCCGTGAGCTTGTCATACTCTGCGTGAGTGCTGATGTGTTTGATGAAGATCTTTCCCCGCTCAAAATCAGCAAAAAACATCACTCTTAAATGCTCGCCACCTACATCAATGACCCACCATTTTTCCCGGTATTTCATCCGATTCAGGCTGGGAAAGCGCTTTCGCATGTCGTCTGGTGATGGATAGTGTTTCTTTTTTAGTACCCTTTAGAGATCGTCCAAGGCGCGTGCTTGATTAGGAAATTGTCTGGTGGCCGCGTCGAAAGGTGCTGTTGAGACTACGTGCATCTTTGCCCCTTGTTTCCAGACTGGAAACATTATAGGTGATGGTTGGCGGGTTGACAATGTGGAAACTTTGATGGAATGCAGTTTTCATATGCTCGTGATGACGTCGTTCATTTAATGAGTGTGAACACTGTATGAGGTGACTGTGAAAGAAATATCCGCTTTGTGCCAGAAACGGACCTAAAGGCAATTATTGCGAAGCTGATCATAAATATCTGTAGTTTGTATTGACATATATAGTTTTGGCGAGGACTTTAAGTAAAAAAAATGCATGAATTCTTTGATGAATGATACTCATATCTAAGTATTCTAGGGTAAAACAGGGAGGTTATAATGGCATTACCGATTGAATTCAGGAATGAAAGATCAGAATATTTAGAGAAAGAAGCAACTAAATATCAAGCACATGAGTTTTGGAATCTAACAAACGATGATTTTATGCTCTTGGGTAAATATATACAAATGTATTGTTTTATAGAGCTAAATATACATAGATTGTTTAATAAACTTGTATCAGAGGGGGTTATTACAATAAAAACAAATAAAAAGTGAGTGTTCCATATATTTTAGATAAATTAATCGACTTAGTGAATTTAAATCTTGTTGAGTCTTCTAGAGTTGATGATGTTATCGCTAAGCTGAAAGAAATAAAATATCGTAGAGATTATAGAAATATTTTTGCACATTGGGCTGCAAAAAAAATCCCTAATGAAGATGGAATTATTTTTTTTACAGGGGACGCTCTAGATTATAAAAAGGTTCTCAATAAAAAAATCGATCCACAAACTGTTGCTTATACTATTTTTGATGTGGCTGATATTCGTGGGTTAGTTAATCATATCAATGATTACGAAGAATGGCTAGCTCATTTCTATGCTGAGATTTACGAACGGTATAAAAAAACAAGCTGACAACTGAATTAAATCAATATCAATGCTATTATTAGTTGTATTAACTCAGGCTTTATTTGGCACTGTTACGCCATAGAGTTAAATCTAATCTGACGGGCAGTCCTGTGCCAGAAGCGGACGTTATGGCACGATTGGTAGGATATCTAAATATGCTTGGCTTGCTCGGACAAGATACTTAGAGTTTGTCTGAAGGCATTTTTTTCCGTTATACATCAAGTTGTTGAAGCGATTAGTGGAATGGTAACGGTTGACGACATGGTAATATGGGAGCCCGAGGGGCCGCATTTTCCCTCTCGAATAGTGGGCTCGTGATGAAACTGGGTCAACATAATCAGAGTAATATGCTGATTTAATATAGCATCTAAAGATATTTCTTTAACGGAGGGGTTGTTGTGTTTAAAGTCTGGAATGTTTATCTATGTTTTTTCATGGCATGGTTGTTGGTGATTATGCTCACTTTAATAACAAGATCCACCCTATTGTCTATAATTTCAATTTTCTACACAGGCTTAATTCCTTTTATTTTTGCAATCCTTTTTATATCAAGGACAATCATTGAAAAAAAACTAGAGAGCATAAAGAAGAAATGGCACTTTGCTGTATATCTTTCATGGGTTATATTTATATATTCTATTTTTGCTCAAAGATGGGCTTCAGAGACCTTGAATAATATATTTCAGATTAATGCAGGTTACCTTAGCATTACTTACAAACTACTCGCATTCCTTTTTGCTCCGTTCGGCATCGTTTATCAAGCATATATACTATCTAGAGTTTGGTTATTATTCATACTCATTAGTCTCACCTTATCCACTATCCTGCCATTATTTCTAATATTTAACATTCGTTTTAAAATTATTGGGAAAGCACTTGGCGTATTTTTCCTGATTTTTATATTCATATCATTCTCAGTTCCAATGCTATCAACTATGATGTTGCATCAAGAGCAATTGATAATCAAATTTGCACTTTGGGCTGATTTTAACAGTAAAAACTTATGTACTGATTCTTGGGTTAATAATACAGAAAGTATCCTTTTCTTGGATGGAAACAAAGTACTAGCCTACCACCCTAATAATCCTGAGGGCTATCGTTTCACAGTTGAAACATGCAATTACAATAAAACTTTTTAGTTAAATGGGTGGAGCAATACTAAGCCCTCTTACCCAAATAATAATACTGAACGCAGTTGCACGATAACGCCGCTGGGGCATTTCCATGTTCGCATGACCAGTGTTAGGCCAACATTGGTTTCATCGCATGAGCTGCAGCGTTTACTGCCGGGTTCCTGTTAATTTTCACACGCAAATGGTAGTCATCCGTCCCGGCTGTAATGAAAAATGCGAACTTCCGCTTCTCGCTCTTATCAGACATTCAACAAACAACGCTGTACTTTGCATAAGGCCGAAATTCTGCTTCTAACCTAGCAGAACCCCGGCCTCCCATCACCCGCCTCAATGTGCCGAAATATACGGCTCCTTCACAAACTCAGCCAGCAGCCAGACCATATCATGCAGTAGCCCAGTGAGTTCTTTCGCCACGCTCGCAGGCAGTGTCCCGCCCATCACCGCCAGCGTTAACGCCACAGCATAATCCACCTGCAACGCCGTTTCCTGCCAGCAGTCCGGCACGCAGGAAACGATCTTCTCCCCCGCGATGAGCCGTTCAACCAGATGCAGGGGAAGTTCCGTATCGCAATGTTCACGGAGGCGTTTAAGCAGTTCCAGCAAGCGCTCGCAAAGTATGGAAAACGTCACGGGATCGTCAGTTTCAACCAGCACGCTCACACAGGCGGCGCAGGTGTCAGCCAGTTCGAAGAGATCTGCGGAATCGCAAAGCTGAAGATTGATGAGATGATTAACAGCGCTTTCTTCAGAGAGCGCATAAGAAAAGTTAGGTGTAGTAGCCATTTAGCATCCTCGTTGTGCAAAAAAGTGTCATGTTATGCTAACGGGTTCCTACGCCCGGTTACGGATGTGCCGCAACGCAGGCACTTTACGACCGTGAAGAAAGGATGAAAAGGGATACCCCTGAATTACATAAGGTTGTTTGCAGGTTTGCGAGGCGGCTTCCAGAAGGGCATTGCCGGGTGGCGGCGACGCCTTACCCGGCCTACAACAACCACCAACCAAACCGGCCGCTACCCCTCGCTCATCATCGCCAGAAACCGCTTCACCGTCCGCGAGCGTTCAAAGCGCCGCCAGCAGAGCGCGATATCGGTATAAAGCTCCGGCGAGCTCAGCGCGTGGTAGGTGACATTCGGCGGTGAAATGGCCGCCATTGATTTCGGCACCAGCGCGAAGCCGCCGCCCGCGGAAACCATACTGAGGGAGGATGAAAGCTGTGATGACTGCAGCGCGTGCTGTACGTCAATCCCGGCCCGTTCGCAGCAGCCGTAAACCCGGTCGTACAGGCCGGGCGCGACCTCCTGCGGGAACAGCACCACCGGCGTATCACGCAGCTGGTCCAGCGCCAGATCGCCGCTTGCTGCCAGCGGATGGTCGCGATGCAGCGCCACCACCATCGGCTCCCGGTCGAGGATTGTTAACTCGAACGCCTTGCTGCTCTCGCACGGCAGGCGCACGAAGGCGATATCCAGTTCACCCTCCGCCAGCTTCGTCGTCAGCGAAGACATATTGGCTTCCACCTGGTGAACCTGCACCGCCATGTTCTGCACCTGAAACTGACGGATCAGCGCGAAAATTTTGGGATGAAAAGCGTCGGAGCTGGTGATGCCAATCGACAGGCTGCCGTTCAGCCCGCGCGCGATGCCGCGGGCTTTCTCCAGCGCGGCGTCGCTCAGCGCCAGGATCTTGCAGGCGTCCTCGTAGAAGGCTTCTCCCGCTTCGGTCAGCTCGACGCCCCGCGTCAGGCGTCTGAACAGCGGCGTGCCCACTTCCTCTTCGAGCCGTTTGATCTGCTGACTCAGAGGAGGCTGTGAAATACCCAGCGCTTCGGCCGCCCTGGTGAAGTGTCGCTCGCGTGCAACCGCGACAAAATACCGCAGATAACGAAGTTCCATATCAAAAACGTCTCAAACCACCATGGTTTCTATATTGGAACTCTCTGCTGAATCGGGTCAACATTTATTTAACCTTTCTAAATAAAGTTGAAGAGGACGAGCACGATGATGCATTCATCTGCCTGCGACTGTGAGGCCAGCTTGTGCGAGACCCTGCGCGGGTTCTCCGCCCAGCATCCTGACAGCGTGATCTATCAGACATCGCTAATGAGCGCCCTGCTAAGCGGCGTGTACGAGGGGGAAACCACCATCGCCGATCTGCTGGCACACGGTGATTTTGGTCTGGGCACCTTCAACGAGCTGGACGGCGAAATGATTGCCTTCAGCAGCAAAGTGTACCAGCTGCGCGCCGACGGCAGCGCCCGGGCCGCGAAGCCAGAGCAGAAAACGCCGTTCGCGGTGATGACCTGGTTCCAGCCGCAGTACCGGATAACCTTCAATGGCCCGGTCAGCCGTCAGCAGATCCACGACGCGATCGACCAGCAAATTCCCTCCGACAACCTGTTCTGCGCGCTGCGCATCGACGGCAACTTCCGCCATGCCCACACCCGCACCGTACCGCGCCAGACGCCGCCGTACCGCGCGATGACCGACGTGCTGGACGACCAGCCGGTGTTCCGCTTTAACCAGCGCGAAGGGGTGCTGGTCGGGTTCCGCACGCCGCAGCATATGCAGGGCATCAACGTGGCGGGCTATCACGAACATTTCATCACCGATGACCGTCAGGGCGGGGGACATCTGCTCGACTACCAGCTGGAGAGCGGCGTGCTCACCTTCGGTGAAATTCACAAGCTCATGATTGATCTGCCCGCTGACAGCGCGTTTTTACAGGCAAACCTTCACCCCAGCAATCTTGATGCAGCGATCCGTTCCGTCGAAAACTAACAGGAGAACTACCGTGAACAGTGAGAAACAGTCACGTCAGTGGGCGCACGGCGCCGATATGGTTGTCGGCCAGCTGGAAGCGCAGGGCGTGAAGCAGGTGTTCGGCATTCCGGGTGCGAAAATCGACAAGGTCTTTGACTCCCTGCTGGACTCCTCCATCGAGATCATTCCCGTCCGCCACGAGGCGAACGCGGCGTTTATGGCGGCGGCGGTAGGGCGGTTAACCGGCAAGGCCGGGGTCGCGCTGGTCACCTCCGGACCGGGCTGTTCGAACCTGATCACCGGCATCGCCACCGCCAACAGCGAAGGCGACCCGGTGGTTGCGCTGGGCGGGGCGGTGAAGCGGGCGGATAAAGCCAAGCAGGTGCACCAGAGCATGGACACCGTCGCCATGTTCAGCCCGGTCACCAAATACGCTGTAGAAGTCAGTTCACCGGACGCGATTGCCGAGGTGGTATCGAACGCGTTTCGCGCGGCCGAGCACGGCAGACCGGGGGGCGCGTTCGTCAGCCTGCCGCAGGATATTGTCGACCAGCCCGCCACGGGCGCAATTTTACCTGCCAGCGGCCCTGCGCTGATGGGCCCGGCGCCGGAATCCGCCATTAACGACGTGGCGAAGCTTATCGAAAACGCCAAAAATCCGGTCATTTTGCTGGGCCTGATGGCCAGCCAGCCCGCGAACAGCGCCGCGCTGCGCACGCTGCTGGAGAAAAGCCGCATTCCGGTCACCAGCACCTATCAGGCCGCCGGGGCGGTGAACCAGGAGCACTTCACCCGCTTCGCCGGACGCGTCGGCCTCTTTAACAACCAGGCGGGCGACCGGCTGCTGCATCTGGCGGACCTGATTATCTGCATCGGCTACAGCCCGGTGGAGTACGAGCCGTCCATGTGGAACAGCGGCGACGCCACGCTGGTGCACATTGACGTGCTGCCCGCCTATGAAGAACGTAACTACGTGCCGGATCTGGAGCTGGTGGGGGACATCGCCGAAACCCTGAACCTGCTCGCTAACCGCATCGAGCATAAGCTGGAGCTGAGCCAGCGGGCATCAGAGATTCTGGTCGATCGCCAGCATCAGCGCGATCTGCTCGATCGCCGCGGCGCCTCGCTCAACCAGTTTGCGCTGCATCCGCTGCGCATCGTCCGGGCCATGCAGGACATCGTGAATAACGACGTAACGCTCACCGTGGATATGGGCAGCTTCCACATCTGGATCGCCCGCTACCTCTACAGCTTCCGGGCGCGTCAGGTGATGATCTCCAACGGTCAGCAGACCATGGGCGTCGCGCTGCCGTGGGCGATTGGCGCGTGGCTGGTCAACCCGGGGCGCAAGGTGGTGTCGGTGTCCGGCGACGGCGGCTTCCTGCAGTCAAGCATGGAGCTGGAAACCGCGGTGCGCCTCAACGCCAACGTGCTGCACATCATCTGGGTGGATAACGGCTACAACATGGTGGCCATCCAGGAAGAGAAAAAATACCAGCGTCTTTCCGGCGTCGAATTCGGGCCGGTCGATTTCAAAGTGTATGCCGACGCCTTCGGCGCGAAAGGCTTTGCCGTGGAGAGCGCCGAGGCGCTCGAGCCGACGCTGCGCGCGGCGATGGACGTCAACGGCCCGGCCGTGGTGGCCATTCCCGTCGACTACAGCGATAACCCGCTGCTGATGGGCCAGCTCCATCTCAGCCAGATTTTGTGACTCAATATAAGGACAGAGAAATGCAAAAAGTTGCTCTCGTAACAGGCTCAGGCCAGGGGATTGGTAAAGCGATCGCGCTTCGCCTGGTGAAAGATGGTTTTGCCGTCGCCATCGCGGATTACAACGAGGAGACGGCGAAAGCGGTCGCCAATGAAATCACCCGCAACGGCGGAAAAGCCGTCGCCGTGAAGGTGGATGTCTCTGACCGCGAGCAGGTATTTGCGGCGGTGGAGAAAGCCCGCACCGCGCTGGGCGGCTTCGACGTGATCGTGAATAACGCCGGGGTTGCGCCGTCCACGCCAATCGAATCCATCACCCCGGAGATTGTCGACAAGGTCTACAACATCAACGTGAAAGGGGTGATCTGGGGCATTCAGGCCGCGATCGACGCGTTTCGCAAAGAGGGGCACGGCGGCAAGATCATCAACGCCTGCTCCCAGGCGGGCCACACCGGTAACCCGGAGCTGGCCGTCTACAGTTCCAGCAAGTTCGCGGTGCGCGGCTTAACCCAGACCGCCGCACGGGATCTCGCGCCGCTGGGGATCACCGTTAACGCCTACTGCCCGGGCATCGTGAAAACGCCGATGTGGGCGGAGATCGACCGTCAGGTGTCCGAGGCGGCGGGTAAACCGCTCGGCTACGGGACCGAAACCTTTGCCAAACGCATTACGCTTGGCCGCCTGTCCGAGCCGGAAGATGTCGCCGCCTGCGTTTCATACCTCGCCGGGCCAGACTCTGACTATATGACCGGCCAGTCCTTATTGATCGACGGTGGAATGGTGTTCAACTAAATACTAATAAGCTCTGACATGAGTTTTCCCCTGCCCCCGTGCAGGGGCTTTTTTTTGTCTCCTCCGCCATTGTGCATTACACTGCGCGCTGCAAAACTTTAGTCATTACGATCTGACAGGCGGTAACAGCGATGAACGGTACAATCACAACGTGGTTTAAAGATAAAGGCTTTGGATTTATCAAAGATGAAAACGGCGACAACCGCTATTTTCATGTGATTAAGGTCGCGAACCCCGATCTGATTAAAAAAGATGCCGCGGTGACCTTCGAGCCAACCACCAACAATAAAGGCCTCTCCGCCTACGCGGTGAAGGTGATCCCCGAAAGTAAGCACCTCTATATTGCGGGCGAGCGCGTGAAGCTCACCTCGATCAAATCCTTCGTGGTGTTCAGCGAAGAAGAGCCGGTTGATGCCAAAATCGATAAAGAGAACGCGGTGCTGTCGGTAGGGCTGCTGATGAACAGCATCAAGCCGAAGTCCGATAAAAAGCCGGGCGAAACGCGTTCGGTGAAGAAGCTGGCGATCACCACCTTCCAGAATACGACGATGATCTTCACCGAAGATGAAATCGACATTGATGCCACGGTGAAGCTGCTGAAGTGATTTGTTGCCGGGTGGCGGCTACGCCTTACCCGGCCTACGAAACCCGTGCGGCGCTCGCCGCCGCACGGTTTACCCCATTCTGTGCTCGCCCCTCAACATTGCCTCACGGTCAAACACCCGCTGGATCTCCCCGTGCGCCATAAACGCCGCCCGGTCTGACATATGCGCAACCACGTCCGCGTCGTGGCTCACCAGCAGATAGGTCATGCCGTGCTCGGCCTTCAGGCGGTTGAGCAGGTTCAGGATTTCCGCCTGCACCGACATATCCAGCGCCGAGGTCGGCTCGTCCAGCAGCAGAACCTGCGGGCGCAGCAGCAGCGCGCGGGCAATGGCAACGCGCTGGCGCTGGCCGCCGGAAAGCTGATGCGGATAACGTTTACCCGCGTCGGCGGAAAGCCCCACCTGCTGTAGCGCATCCGCCATCTTTTCGGCAACCTGAGTTTCACCGTGGATGTTTAACGGCTCTGACAGGGTACGCGCAACGGTGTGGTTCGGGTGCAAAGAGGCCCACGGATCCTGAAACACCATCTGCACGTTGCGGCGAAGCTCGCCTTCAAAACGTCGTCCTGGCCGTAACGCTTCTCCCAGGATCGAAATGCGGCCGTTCCACTCGCGCTGCAGCCCCGCCAGCACGCGCAGAATAGTCGATTTCCCGCAGCCGGATTCACCGATCAGGCTGAAGGTCTCGCCTTTCTCAATAGCAAAGCTGGCGGCGGAGACCGCCGTTTTCTCCCCGAAGCTCACCTGGAGCCGGTTTACGTCAACGAGAGCCATTGTTCACCTCCTTCCACGGCTGCGAGCGGTCCAGTGTCGGCAGCATCTGTCCATAGCTACCGGCGTTCGGACGGCAGGTCCACAGGGTGCGCGTGTACGGATGCGTCGCCTGCGGGAGCTGGCTTGCCGCCATCTCATCGACCTTTTCGCCCTGATACATCACCAGCACGCGGTTGCAGTGCTCTGCCACCAGCGGCAGATCGTGGCTGATGAGCAGCATCGCCATCTGACGCTCTTCGCACTGCTGCACCAGCAGTTCGAGGATCTGGTTGCGCAGGCGGGCGTCCAGCGCCGACGTCGGTTCGTCGGCAATCAGCACCTGCGGGTTGTTGATCAGCGCCATCGCAATCATCACCCGCTGGCCCATGCCGCCCGAGAGTTCGCCGGGGTAGCGCTGGAGGACATGTTCGTTAAGTCCGACGGCGCGGATGATGTCGTGAATGCGCGCCAGGCGTTCAGCGCGGGGCAGGCGCTGATGCAGGGTCAGCGCCTCATCAAGCTGGGCGGCGACGTTTTTCGCCGGATTCAGCGCGTAGCGCGGGTCCTGCAGGACCATCGCAATCCCGTTACCGCGCAGCGCCTGCCAGCGGCGGGTGCTCAGGGTCAGCAGATCGTTGCCAAGCACGTTAAGCCGGTTAGCGCTCACGATGCCGGGTTTACGCACCAGCCCCATCAGGGCGCGGGCAGACATCGACTTGCCCGAGCCGGATTCCCCCACCAGCGCCAGCCGCTCGTTGCCTAACGTAAAGCTCAGGTTGCTAACCACGCGCGCGGCGGGGTAGTCGATATTCAGCGCATCGACGATGACGCGTTGTTCAGTCATGCTGTGGCTCCAGTACGTCGCGCAGGCCATCGCCTAAAAGGTTAAAGGCCAGGCTGGCAAACAGAATGGCTCCGCCCGGAATGGCGGCAATCCACCACTGGTCGAAAATCACCTGCATGCCGTCGGCAATCATCGCCCCCCATTCGGCCATAGGCGGACGTGCGCCAAGGCCGAGGAAGCCGAGACCGGCGGCGGCCAGAATAATGCCTGCCAGATCCAGCGCCAGCCGCACAATCGCGGACGGTAGACACAGGGGCAGAATATGGCCGACCAGCAGGCGCAGGTCGCGAATGCCCATCATCTCGGCGGCGGCCAGGTAATCGCTGTGGCGCAGGCGCTGAATTTCACTCCGGGCCTGACGCGCGTAGGCGGGCCAGGTGGTTAAGGCCAGCGCCAGCGCGCCGTTGACCAGCCCCGGGCCAAGCATTGCGACAAACGCGAAAGCGAGGATCAGGCGCGGCATCGACATCACCACGTCGGTAAAGCGCATCAGGATGCGCTCCATCCAGCCGCCGTAGTAGCCGGACAAAATCCCCACCAGCAGCCCGGCGGGCAGGGTGATAACGGTAACTAATGCCACCAGCCCGAGCGCCGGTCGCGTGCCGTAAATCAGGCGCGAAAGCAGGTCGCGCCCGTAGCTGTCGGTGCCCAGCCAGTGCTGGTCGTTCGGTGCCTGCAGGCGCGCGGCCGCGTCCTGCCAGTTCGGATCAAGCGGTGCGAGCCAGGTTGCGAACACGGCGATAAACACCAGCAGCGCGATGGCGATCAATCCGCAAAAGGCGGCAGGGGAGCGGCGCAGGCGGCGTAAGAAAATATAAAACGGCATCAGCGTACCCTGGGATCGGTTGCCCGCACGAGCAGGTCGGTAAGGTTATTGATCAGCACAAAGCTCACGCCAATCAGCAGCGTGCCGCCCATGATGGCGGTGGTGTCTCCGGCGAACAGGGCGGTAGTGAGGTAACGCCCGATGCCCGGCCACGAGAAGACGGTTTCGGTCAGTACCGCACCTTCCAGCATGCTGGTGTAAGCCAGTGCAATCACCGTCAGCAGGGTGCCGCGAATGTTCGGCAGCACGTGGCGCAGCAGGATGGTCATCTCCCCGGCACCCTTGGCGCGGGCGAGCAGAATGTACTCTTTGTTCATCTCGCTCAGGCAGGCGGAGCGCGTCAGGCGGGTGATGCTCGCCAGCGAGTAATAGGCCAGCAGCAGTACCGGCAGCACCAGGTGGCTGATGGCGTTGCGGAACGCCTCCCGGTCGCCGGAAAGCCAGGTATCAATCAGCGCAAAACCGGTGCGCGGCTCGACGGTGAACTGCCAGATATCGTCCAGCCTGCCGGGGCCCGCGCTCCACTGCAGCTTCGCGTAGAACAGGGCCAGCATCAGCAGGCCGAGCCAGAAGATCGGCACCGAGTTGCCGAGCAGGGTGAGGGTTCTGATGGCGAGATCGAGCGGCGAACCGGCGTAGCGGGCGCACAGCACTCCGGCAATTACGCCGAGCACGGACCCGATGATTAACGCCAACGTCGCCAGCTCCAGCGTGGCGGGGAAGGCGTGCAGCAGATCCTGCAGCACCGGCTGTCCGGTGGCGCTGGCGGTGCCTAAATCACCGTGGGCGAGGTTTTGCAGATAATGCCAGAACTGCACGGGCAGGGGCCGATCCAGCCCGAGCTGGTGGCGAACCTGATCGTAGGTGGACTGGCTGGCGTGATCGCCGACGATCTGCAGCACGCGATCGACAGGTGAAAACGCCGAAAGCGCAAACGTGACGAGCAGCAGCCCGAAAAGCGTGAGCAGCAGTGTCAGCAGACCCTGGAGCACGCGGGTGGAAAGATGTGGCATGGGAAATCTCTTCATGCCGGGTGGCGGCTCCGCCTTACCCGGCCTACAAAAACCGAGAACGTAGGCCGGGTAAGCGCAGCGCCACCCGGCGAAAAAAGGGCTACTTCGTGACGCGATCGTACCAGACCATATCCGCGTTCAGCCCCTGCTGATACCCCTTCACGTTATCGCGCACCACGATCTGGGTTTTACCCTGGTCGACGAACACGTACGGCGAATTCTGCTGCAGCTGTTCCTGCATCTTCTTGTAGAGATCCAGACGCTTCGCCGGATCCGGCTCGGCTACCGCCGCCAGCGTGGCTTTGTTCAGCTCTGGAATTTTCCAGCCGTTAAGCCCCGCCACGGTGCTGGATTTGCCGTCGTTCCACGCGAAGGCGCTGGCGTTCGAATGCGCATCGAAGTAGTCCGGGATCCACAGACGGATCGCCGCCTGATGCTGCTTCGCGCGCACGCGGGCGTACACCTGGCTACCGGCAGCGGGCAGCAGATCCACCTTCACGCCGCCCTGTGCAAAGCTCGCCTGCATCGACTGGGCGATGGTGATAAACGGCGGCTTGTTCTCCACGTCCAGCGTGAAGTGCGCGTCTTTAATGCCCGCTTTGGCGAGGATCGCTTTCGCCTTCGCCGGGTCAAATTTAAACGGATTGTCTTCCAGCGCGCCCGGCAGGCCGACCGGCAGGAAGCTCTGATGAACAAAATACTGGCCTTTCAGCAGGTTTTTGGTGATGCCGTCATAGTCGACCAGCCAGCGCGAAGCCTCCCAGAAGGCTGGGTTATTCAGCAGCGGGTTGGCGCTGTTGCCGGTGTTAAACACCAGGTAATTTTGCTCGGCGGACGGGATGCTCAGTACCTTCACGCCGGGCTTTCTGTCCAGGGCGCTAATCTGATCTGCCCCCAGATCGCGCGCAACGTCCGCGTCACCCTGCTGGATCAGCAGGCGGCGGGAGGCCGGATCGGGGACGTTTTTAATGATGATGCTTTTCAGCTTTGGTGCACCGCCGGGGGCGGAGTCGTTGGCTTCCAGCACGATGGCCTGATGCGGCTGATAGACGCGCATTTTGAACGCGCCGCTGCCCGCCGAGTGCATTTTCAGCCACGCGTTGCCGAAGTCGTTATCCTTCACGTTCGCCGCAACCTGCTTTTCATCCACGATGGAGGCAATCGGCGTGGAGAGAATATTCAGCGCCACCGCCGGGCTGACGTCCGCCGTCCAGTGAAGCTGGAGGGTATGGTCATCCACCTTTTTCAGCTGGCTGGCGATGTTGCTGGCGTCCCAGCCCAGCACGTTCAGGATAAAGGCCGGGGATTTGTTCAGCGTCACGGCGCGGGTGTATGAGAAGATCACGTCTTCCGGGCGCAGCGGGTTGCCGGAGGCGAATTTTGCATCGGGCTTGAGCTTGATGGTCAGGGTTTTTGCTGCCGCGTCGGCGTCCCAGCTTTCTGCCAGAATCGGGGTGATTTTTTCCGGGTTATCGCGGTCCGGTTGCACCAGGCGCTGATACAGGCTCGGCACGGTCTGGATGCTGGAAAGCTCGTTGGCTTCGGCCGGGTCGAGGCTCACGATGTCATCAAGCCCCTGCGCGACAACCAGCGTGTTGGGCGGAGTAGCGGCGTGGGCAACGCTTGAGAGCGCAGCCAGCACCAGTAACGGCAGCAATTTTTTAGTCATAGCGATCCCTGAAGAAAATATATTGTGATTGTTTTATGCTCCGCTACGTTAGGTGGTCTCTGAAATTACGCAAAGTCGAAATTCAGCTTTCCTTATGCCTTCCGGGAATAATGCATGCGCTCGGGCTATTAAAATACGCTGCTTCTCGCCCGCTTTTTAACCTGCTATAACAAACTCCTTACCTTTCAGGGAGTCAACGCCGTGCCCGAAATCAATCAACATGGTCAAACCGTTAACGATATCGTCCCGGACTGGAAATGCGCCCGCGTGTTAACCCGCACGCCGCTTACCGGCCAGTACTGCCGTCTTGAGCCGCTGGATGCGGAGCATCACTCTTCAGATTTGTTCGAAGCCTATGCTCTGGGCGACGACAGCGACTGGACGTGGCTTGCCAGCACGCAGCCGGAAAGCGTGGAAGCGACCGCGCACTGGGTGCTGGGAAAGGTGCTGGACGATGACCTGGTGCCCTTTGCCGTGATCGATTTACGTACCGAAAAAGCGGTAGGGCTGGTGAGCTATATGGCGATCGAGCGGTTTCTCGGCTCGGTGGAAATCGGCCACGTCACCTGGTCGCGCAAGATGAAAGGCACCCGCATCGGCACCGAAGCGGTGTGGCTGCTGCTGAAAAACGCCTTCGAACATAAGTACCGTCGGCTGGAGTGGAAGTGTGATTCGATGAATATCGCCTCGCGCAACGCGGCAGAGAGGCTGGGGTTTGTCTGGGAGGGACGGCTGCGCCAGAAGCTGGTGCGCAAAGGTCGCAACCGCGACAGCGATATGCTCTCTATTATTGACGGCGAGTGGCCGGAAAGGGACGCGGCGCTGCGCGCCTGGCTGGCGGCAGAGAATTTTGACGGGGAAGGGCGGCAGATTAAGCGGTTAGAGGAATTTCGGCAGTAATTTTCCCTCACCCTAACCCTCTCCCACAGGGAGAGGGAATAGGTTGTCACCCTCTCCCTGTGGGAGAGGGCCGGGGTGAGGGCATCAGGCAACTCAACGGCGAACCGGCGCCCCGTTTGCCACATAATACGCCGCCGTACTCTTCGCCAGTGGCTCGCGCCCGCGAATGGCGTCGGCTATCTTCTCGCCAATCATGATGGTGGTGGCGTTCAGGTTGCCGGTGATGATTTGCGGCATGATCGACGCATCCACCACGCGCAGCCCTTCCAGCCCGTGAACGCGGCCTTCGCCGTCGACCACCGCCATCTCGTCGTAACCCATTTTGCAGGTGCCGCACGGGTGGAAAGCGGTTTCGGCGTGATTGCGCACAAACTCGTCCAGCTGCTCGTCGGTCTGGCACTCGACGCCCGGGCTGATTTCGCGACCGCGGTACTTGTCCAGCGCGGGCTGGTGCATGATCTCGCGGGTGATGCGGATCGCGTCGCGGAACTCCTGCCAGTCCTGCTCGTGGGACATATAGTTGAACAGAATTGCCGGATGCTGGTGCGGATCGCGGGATTTAATCCGCACGTGGCCGCGGCTCGGGGAACGCATGGAGCCGACGTGGCACTGGAAGCCGTGCTCTTTTACCGCGTTCGAGCCGTTGTAGTTAATCGCCACCGGCAGGAAGTGGTACTGGATGTTCGGCCACTCGAATTCTTCGCGGCTGCGGATAAACCCGCCCGCTTCGAAGTGGTTGCTCGCCCCCACGCCGGTGCCGCCAAACAGCCACTCGGCGCCAATCTTCGGCTGGTTCCACCACTGCAGGGCAGGGTAGAGGGAGACCGGCTCTTTGCACTCGTACTGGAGGTACATCTCCAGGTGATCCTGCAGGTTTTCGCCCACGCCGGGCAGGTCGTGTACCAGCGGAATATCGAACTGCTTCAGCAACTCGGCATTGCCCACGCCGGAGCGCTGCAGGATCTGCGGGGAGGCAATGGCCCCTGCGCACAGCAGAACCTCTTTGTTCGCCGTCGCTTTGGATGGGATAGTGCTTTCGCCTTCCAGCCACTCGACGCCCACGGCGCGTTTGCCGTCAAAGACAATATGATCGGTCATGGCGTGTGTGCGGATGGTCAGGTTCGGACGCGGCTTCGCCTGGTCCAGATAGCCGCGCGCGGTGCTGGCGCGTCGGCCCTGCGGCGTCACCGTGCGGTCCATTGGCCCGAAGCCTTCCTGCTGATAGCCGTTGAGATCCTCAGTGCGCGGATAGCCCGCCTGCACGCCGGCTTCGACCATCGCTTCAAACAGCGGGTTCACGCCCGGTTTCGAGGTGGTGACGCTCACCGGGCCGTCGCCGCCGTGGTAGTCGTTCGGGCCCACGTCGCGCGTTTCCGCCTTGCGGTAGTAGGGCAGGCAGTTGAGGTAGCTCCAGTGTTCAAGGCCCGTTTCTTTGGCCCAGTTGTCCAGATCCATCGCGTTACCGCGGATGTAGCACATGCCGTTTATCAGCGACGAGCCGCCCAGCCCTTTGCCGCGTCCGCACTCCATGCGGCGGTTGTTCATATACGGCTCTGGCTCGGTTTCATATGCCCAGTTGTAACGCTTGCCCTGCAGCGGAAACGCCAGCGCGGCGGGCATCTGGGTGCGGAAGTCAAAGCGGTAATCCGGCCCGCCCGCCTCAAGCAGCAGGACGGTGGTATTCGGATCTTCAGTCAGTCGCGTTGCCAGTACGTTGCCGGCAGAGCCGGCCCCGATAATGATGTAGTCAAATTGCAAATAAACCTCCCGGTTAAAATATGGACTGGAATTTACCCATCTCAACCTGGATGGACTTCACCTGGGTGTAGCTCTGGAGCGTCATCACCCCGTTCTCGCGGCCAATGCCGGAGTGCTTGTAGCCGCCCACCGGCATTTCTGCGGCGGATTCACCCCAGGTGTTGATCCAGCAGATGCCCGCTTCAAGCTGATGAATGGCGCTATGCGCGCGGTTCAGGTCGGCAGTGACGATGCCCGCCGCCAGTCCGTAGTCGGTGTCGTTGGCGCGGCAGATCGCTTCTTCATCGGATTCATAGGAGAGGATGGACATCACCGGGCCGAAGATCTCTTCGCGCACGATGGTCATCTCGTCGGTGCAGTCGGTGAACACGGTCGGGGCGACCCACGCGCCATTGTCAAAGCCTTCGCCCTTCAGCGCGTCGCCGCCGCACAGCACGCGCGCGCCTTCCTCTTTACCTTTGGCGATGTAGCGCAGCACGCTGTCGCGGTGCGGGAAGCTGACCATTGGGCCAAAGTTGGTGCGTTCATCGAACAGATCGCCCGCGCGAATACGGCCCACGCGCTCAACGATTTTCTGCTCAAACGCGGCTTTGAACGTCGCGGGCACGAACACGCGGGTGCCGTTGGTGCACACCTGGCCGGAGCTGAAGAAGTTCGCCATCATGGCGATGTCCGCCGCGAGATCCAGATCCGCATCGTCAAAAATAATGAGCGGGGATTTGCCGCCCAACTCCATCGTCACCTCTTTCAGGGACGAGGCCGCCGAGTTGGCCATCACTTTCTTGCCGCTGGCGACGCCGCCGGTGAAGGAGACTTTCGCAATGCCCGGATGCTCGGTCAGGTACTGTCCGGTCTCCGCGCCCACGCCTGGCAGGACGTTAAACACGCCGTCCGGAACGCCCGCTTCGGTGTAGATCTCGGCAAGCTTCAGGGCAGTGAGCGGGGTCACTTCGCTCGGCTTGAAGATCATCGCGTTGCCCGCCGCCAGCGCCGGGGCGGATTTCCACAGGGCGATCTGGATCGGGTAGTTCCACGCCCCGATGCCCGCCACCACGCCCAGCGGTTCGCGGCGGGTGTAGACGAATGAGGTCTCACGCAGCGGGATCTGGCTGCCTTCCAGCGCCGGGATCAGCCCCGCGTAGTATTCCAGCACGTCCGCGCCGGTGACGATGTCGACGGTTGAGGTTTCGGAATACGCTTTACCGGTGTCGAGGGTTTCCAACTTCGCCAGTTCGTCGTTGCGCTCGCGCAGGATATCAACGGCGCGACGCAGAATGCGCGAGCGCTCCATGGCGGTCATCGCCGCCCAGATTTTTTGCCCGCGCTGTGCGCTTTCCACGGCGCGATTGACGTCTTCTCTTCCGGCAGCCTGTACGGTCGCCAGAACTTCACCGTTGGCCGGGTTGATGGTCTCGAAGGTGCGACCGCTGGTGGCGGATGTATAACCACCATTGATATAAAGCTGCTGTTCTGCCATTCGGGACATAAATCCTCCTCGGTTATTCGGTCGGTAAATGCTGGCTGATAAAGTGGCTGGTAAGCGACTGGGCCAGCGTCTTATCCAGCGGTTTGCCGCTCAGGGCTGCGCGCAGCCATAGGCCGTCAATCAGCGCCGCCAGCCCGTAGCCCGCCTCCTGCGCCTGTTCGCGCGGCAGCTCGCGGCGGAACTCGTACACCAGGTTCGACAGAAGACGGCGGCTGCTCACCTGCTGCAGTCGGTAGAGCATCGGCTGGTGCATGCTGCTCGCCCAGAAGGCCAGCCAGGCCTTCATCGCCGCGCCGCTGGTCTGGGTTTCATCAAAGTTGCCGCCGACAATGGCCTGCAATCGCTGCTCCGCGCTGGCGTCCGGCAGGGCGTGCAGACGACTCAATACCGCGTCGCGAAGCTGGCCGGTGATGTCGCGCATGGTCGCTTCCAGCAGACCGTTTTTGTCTTTGAAGTAATGGCTGATGATCCCCGTGGAAACGCCCGCCCGGCGGGCGATCTGCGCGATCGTCGCGTCATGCATACCCACTTCATTTATTGCTTCCAGCGTGGCGTCAATAAGCTGCCTGCGCCGGATCGGCTGCATCCCCACTTTGGGCATTTTTGCCACTCCATTCATCAGCGTTGGTTAACCATTAAAGCGGTTTTTGATTGGACGTTCAATATAAAATGTGTCTTAATTGTTGCGGATTTGGATTTTAATAGTTACAAAAACAGTGGGGATACTGGATGACAGACCTTTCACAAGACAGAGAAAAAGACAAAATCAACCCGGTCGTTTTTTATACTTCCGCCGGGCTGATTTTGTTGTTTTCCCTGACGACGATCTTCTTTCGTGATTTTTCTGCCGAGTGGATTGGGCGCACCCTGAACTGGGTGTCGAAGACCTTCGGCTGGTACTATCTGCTGGCGGCGACGCTCTATATAGTCTTCGTGGTCTGCATTGCCTGCTCGCGCTTCGGGTCGGTGAAGCTCGGGCCAGAGCAGTCCAAGCCCGAGTTCAGCCTGCTGAGCTGGGCCGCGATGCTGTTTGCCGCCGGCATCGGCATCGACCTGATGTTCTTCTCCGTGGCGGAACCGGTCACGCAGTATATGCAGCCGCCGGAAGGGGCAGGGCAGACGATGGAGGCCGCGCGCCAGGCGATGGTCTGGACGCTTTTCCACTACGGCCTGACCGGCTGGTCGATGTACGCCCTGATGGGCATGGCGCTCGGATACTTTAGCTATCGTTATAATTTGCCACTCACCATCCGCTCTGCGCTGTATCCGATTTTCGGGAAAAAAATTAACGGCCCGATTGGCCACAGCGTCGACATTGCGGCGGTGATCGGCACCATCTTCGGTATCGCGACGACGCTCGGGATTGGTGTGGTGCAGCTCAACTACGGGCTGAGCGTGCTGTTTGATATCCCGGATTCGATGGCCGCCAAAGCGGCGCTGATTGCGCTCTCCGTCATTATCGCCACCATTTCGGTGACGTCTGGCGTTGATAAGGGCATCCGCGTGCTGTCCGAGCTGAACGTGGCGCTGGCGCTGGGACTGATCCTGTTCGTGCTGTTTATGGGCGACACTTCGTTCCTGCTCAATGCCTTAGTGCTGAACGTGGGCGACTACGTGAACCGCTTTATGGGCATGACGCTAAACAGCTTCGCCTTCGACCGCCCGGTAGAGTGGATGAACAACTGGACGCTGTTCTTCTGGGCGTGGTGGGTCGCGTGGTCGCCGTTTGTCGGCCTGTTCCTCGCGCGCATTTCGCGTGGCCGCACCATTCGTCAGTTCGTGATGGGTACGCTGATTATCCCGTTCACCTTTACCCTGCTGTGGCTGTCGATTTTCGGCAACAGCGCGCTGCACGAAATTATCCACGGCAATGCAACCTTTGCGCAGGAAGCGATGGCGCACCCGGAGCGCGGCTTCTATAGCCTGCTGGCGCAGTATCCGGCGTTTACTTTTAGCGCCTCGGTGGCGACCATCACTGGCCTGCTGTTTTACGTCACCTCGGCGGATTCCGGCGCGCTGGTGCTGGGCAACTTCACCTCGAAGCTGAAGGACATCAACAGCGACGCGCCGAACTGGCTGCGCATCTTTTGGTCCGTCGCCATCGGACTGCTGACGCTCGGCATGCTGATGACCAACGGTATCTCTGCGCTGCAGAACACCACGGTGATCATGGGTCTGCCGTTCAGCTTCGTGATCTTCTTCGTGATGGCCGGGCTGTATAAATCGCTCAAGGTGGAAGATTACCGCCGCGAAAGCGCCAACCGCGACACCGCGCCGCGACCGCTGGGGGCGCAGGATCGCCTGAGCTGGAAGAAACGCCTCTCACGCCTGATGAACTACCCCGGCACGCGCTATACCCGACAGATGATGGAGACGGTGTGTTACCCGGCAATGCAAGAGGTGGCGCAGGAGCTGAAGCTGCGCGGTGCCTACGTAGAGCTGAAAAACCTGCCGCCGGACGAGGGCGAGAACCTGGGACACCTGGATCTGCTGGTGCACATGGGCGACGAGCAGAACTTTGTCTATCAGATCTGGCCACAGCAGTATTCGGTTCCCGGCTTTACCTACCGGGCGCGCAGCGGGAAGTCGACCTACTACCGGCTGGAGACCTTCCTGCTGGAAGGGAGCCAGGGGAATGATTTGATGGATTACAGCAAGGAGCAGGTGATTACGGACATTCTGGATCAGTATGAACGGCACCTGAACTTTATCCATCTGCACAGGGAAGCGCCGGGGAATAGCGTGATGTTCCCGGATGTTTGAGGCTTGATCTGAAGAACCTACAAAGGCAGCGCCGTTGCCCTCATGCCGGGTGGCGGCGATGCCTTACCCGGCCTACAAAACCGGTTTATTGTAGGCCTGATAAGCGAAGCGCCATCAGGCGTTTAATGAGCATTGGATCTGAAGGGCAATATTTCCTTTCTTTATATTCACCATTTTATTTTCTTTATTTATTCGAGCAGCCTCGCATTTCCCTAATATTCGACCCCTGTACATTTATCCATGGCAGTATAATAGCGGCAGTTAAGCCAGCACTGAGATCTTGAAAGAATATGTAAAAAGGTAAGAAAAGGAATCGCGGTACAAAGGTGTGTCACCACCCCCATACCGCTAACCACAAACAACTAAAAGGGAGTTGATTATGGCTGCGAAGAATTCTATGCCAGAGCGGGCTATTGCCCAAACACAAAATGCAGATTTAGAGATTCAGCAAGAAAATCGCGAGAAGCTACGCAAAAAACGCATCCGGGCGTTGCATGACGAGCCAGTGCACTCCGCGTATCTTCATGAAAGAGGAGAGGTGGGTTCCGCCTGTGTAGAACTTTATACTCGAATGGAGCGCAACTATCTGCCGTTAACCGGCGCGTGGTTAACCCGCGCAGGGTTTAAAGCAGGAATAGCCGTGAAGATCCGCGTGATGCCGGATTGTATTGTGATCACGCCGCAAAATTCCCGTGAGCTGTGGGGCTGTCTGGAAGGCGTCAGCGCAACGTATACCAATAAGCTGAAGGTGATGAAGTGGCTGGAGACGTTTCCGGGAGCATTGATTGATACGGGGGATTTGCCCGTGAACGAAAGTAGAAAATAGTAGCGGTAAAAATTAACGAGGCGATCCAGGGAATGCCAGGATCGCCGTTTCTGAGCGGCAGCATGCATTGATCTTTATGAGCCAGGTAAATTATGCGTTACTCTTCTCTTTCTGAGCGGGTTTCATCCATGCATCGCCATAAAGAATATTACCTTTCACATAATTCCACTGAATGCCCCGGAATCGAAGCCCAACAACTTCAAGCATATTCGGGGCTGAGCTGCCTGGGTAATAAACGTGCGTGAAATCCAGAGATGAGATCACTACGCTATCAAGCGTAATGGTGTAGATCTCCCTTTCTGCTCCCGCTTCAATAATTTCATAATATTTGATAATGGCTTTTTGCAGCCGTCTGCCCTCGCAGGCGGCAACAGCAAGATAAGGGCTCACTTTATCCAATTGCTTATGCAGAGTAACAGGGCCATGCTGTCGAGTTCCGGTCATATTTCCGGTATGACTGTCCACTGCCTGCTTTATACCGTAACTGCTGTTCATGATTTCGATAGCACCTACCCGGCCAGGCATCATACAGTCGCCCTGAAGCTGCATTCCGTGCTCATCGTAGAGAAATAAGTAAGCGGGTAATGACATTATAACTCTCCTAAGTTGATTTCTTTTCCGTTATTATCGACATCAAATTGGTGTACATATTTTTTATTGTTTAATCCGTAATGAATAACGTAAGTACGTCCATTTTCCAATTTTATATTTAAACATGTGCCCGGGTAGGAGATGTTTAAATTTTTATATTCCGAACCTGTTATGATAGTAATTTTGTGATCTTTGCTTGAATAAATAGTGTAAAAGTTCAGGACATCATTTTTATCGATACTAAAACATAGGCGGTTACCATTAATAAATGTAAATCTATTTTGGGGGGCGCGATTACCTCCTGGGCATCCAGTGATTAAAATGCAGAGGATAAAGATGACAAATATGTTTTTCATCCTGGAAATCCCTTTAAGACATTTTTGTATTTCTGCAGAAGGAAATACAAGGTTTCCCTAAGTTTTAAGTCTCTGTATTGTAATAATTCTTCATTCCTCTCCAAACCAAAGTATTTCAATAGCCAGTAATCACTTACAATAGATGCCTGCTGTTCTAACCCATAGTGCTGTAAATCTGCTTTATCTAAACTATACGTATAGTCAGCAATGCCTGAGAATAAGCCTCTTGTTCTGACAAACATCCCTTTTTGAGTTTGCCAGACATGCATCATCTCATGCATGAATCGATGTTTTTTAACAATGTCATCTTCTAGCGAAAAATCCGGCGAATACGTTTCCTCTCTGTACCACATCTCCCCATTGGGACTCATCGCCACATCAACGGGTTGCAGATTAAAAGGAAGATAGCTTTCCCTGTGTACCCACACCAGATGATAACGGATGCTGTAACCGTAAAGCGTCTTCGCCAGGGCGATTTCACCAATTGTGAGCTGTCGGATCCCGCCCGGATTAATCGGGGTTCCTGAAGTGGGATGAATTCTTTCATTAACCGGCATGTCAATTCCCTTATGTTAGCATGGGTATTGGCCGTAAATAATACTCCTGACCGTGAGAGAAAAAAGAAAGCACATTTCCTAAAAATTCCGCCTGACAGTCCAGGTTGACACAACTTTAATGATAACCATTTTCATTTAAATATAGCCTGTGCTATACCTTATAGCACGGGCTAATTTTGCTTTGAATTTAATCACCTCAGGAGACTTCTGCGATGCACCCACGGCAAGGATTGAAGCGTCTGTTGCTCGGCGCGCTGCTCATGACTGCGACCACGACCGGCGCGCTGGCGGCTGAAAAGTTTCAGGTTATCACCACCTTTACCGTTATCGCTGATATGGCGAAAAACGTGGCGGGTGACGCCGCAGACGTGACGTCCATCACTAAGCCGGGCGCTGAAATTCACGAGTACCAGCCTACCCCGGGCGATATAAAACGCGCACAGAAGGCGCAGCTGATTCTGGCGAACGGCATGAATCTGGAGCTCTGGTTCCAGCGCTTTTATCAGCACCTGAGCGGCGTGCCGGAAGTGATTGTCACTAACGGCATTACGCCGATGGGGATCGGCGAGGGGCCGTATAACGGCAAGCCCAACCCGCACGCGTGGATGTCGCCGGATAACGCCCTGATTTACGTCGATAACATCCGCGATGCGCTGGTGAAGTACGATCCGGCCAACGCACAGACCTATCAGCGCAACGCTGAAGCCTATAAGCAGAAGATCACCGCCACTCTCGAACCGCTGCGTAAGCAGGTGGCGGAGATCCCGGAAGACAAGCGCTGGATGGTAACCAGCGAAGGTGCCTTCTCCTATCTGGCGCGGGATCTGGGGATGAAAGAGCTTTACCTGTGGCCGATCAACGCCGATCAGCAGGGCACGCCCCAGCAGGTGCGCAAGGTGATCGACCAGGTGAAAAAACATCATATCCCGGCGGTGTTCAGCGAAAGCACGGTCTCCGATAAGCCCGCGCGTCAGGTGGCGCGGGAAACCGACACCCACTACGGCGGCGTGCTGTACGTCGACTCACTGAGCGCGGAAAACGGCCCGGTGCCGACCTATATCGATCTGCTGAACGTCACCACCCGCACGCTGGTGCAGGGCATCCGTGACGGCATGAAGGAGTAACCATGCACGAGGGGATTGTTGTCTCAGACGTCACAGTGACCTACCGCAACGGCCACACGGCGCTGCGCGACGCGTCGTTCAGCGTGCCGGGCGGATCGATTGCCGCCCTGGTTGGCGTGAACGGTTCCGGCAAATCCACGCTGTTTAAGGCGGTGATGGGCTTTGTGCGGGCGGCGAGCGGCACTATTACTATTCTGGGGCTGCCGCCTCACCGGGCGCTGCGCCAGAACCTGGTCGCCTACGTGCCGCAGTCGGAAGAGGTTGACTGGTCGTTTCCGGTGCTGGTCGAAGATGTGGTGATGATGGGCCGCTACGGGCACATGGGGTTTCTGCGTCGGCCCAAAGATCGCGACAGACAAATCGTGACCGACGCCCTGAAGCGCGTGGATATGCTCGAGCTGCGCCATCGGCAGATTGGCGAGCTGTCCGGCGGGCAGAAGAAGCGCGTGTTTCTGGCCCGTGCGATTGCCCAGCAGGGCGAGGTGATCCTGCTCGACGAGCCGTTTACCGGCGTGGACGTCAAAACCGAAGCCAGGATCATCAGCCTGCTGCGCGAGCTTCGCGACGAGGGCAAAACGATGCTGGTCTCAACCCATAACCTGGGCTCGGTCTCGGAGTTTTGTGATTACACGGTGATGGTCAAGGGCACCGTTCTGGCGAGCGGCCCGACGGAAACCACCTTTACCGCCGAAAATCTCGAGCGCGCCTTTAGTGGCGTGCTGCGCCATGTGGTGCTCAGCGGCTCGGAAGATCGCATTATTACCGACGATGAACGCCCCTTCGTGACGCACCGACAGGAGGCAAAATGAACGCGCTTCTCGAACCCTTCGGCTACGAGTACATGCTCAACGCGATGTGGGTCTCGGCGATGGTGGGCGGGCTGTGCGCGTTTCTCTCCTGCTATCTGATGCTTAAAGGCTGGTCGCTGATCGGCGATGCGCTGTCGCACTCCATCGTGCCCGGCGTGGCGGGAGCCTACATGCTCGGGCTGCCGTTCTCGCTGGGGGCGTTCCTGTCGGGCGGGCTGGCGGCGGGCAGCATGCTGTTTCTCAACCAGCGCAGCCGCCTGAAGGAGGATGCCATCATCGGGCTGATCTTCTCCTCCTTTTTCGGGCTCGGGCTGTTTATGGTCTCGCTCAACCCGACCTCGGTGAACATTCAGACCATCGTGCTCGGCAATATTCTGGCTATCGCCCCGGAGGATATCGTTCAGCTGGCGATTATCGGCGTGGTGTCGATGGTTATCCTGCTGTTCAAATGGAAAGATCTGATGGTGACCTTTTTTGATGAGAACCACGCCCGCGCCATCGGCCTGCGTCCTGAACGCCTGAAAATCCTCTTCTTTACCCTGCTGGCGGTCTCTACCGTGGCGGCGCTGCAAACCGTCGGCGCGTTTCTGGTGATCTGTCTGGTGGTCACCCCCGGCGCGACCGCGTGGCTGCTGACCGACCGCTTCCCGCGCCTGCTGATGATTGCGGTCGCCATTGGCAGCATCACCAGCTTCCTCGGCGCGTGGGCCAGCTACTATCTGGACGGCGCGACCGGCGGCATTATCGTGGTCGCCCAGACGCTGCTGTTCCTGCTGGCGTTCGTCTTTGCGCCGAAGCACGGGCTGCTCGCCAGCCGCCGTCGCGCACGTCGCGGACAGGAGGCACACCCATGATGGCGCTGCTCCTTGAACCCTTCCAGTTTGCGTTTATGAACAACGCGCTGCTGATTTCACTCCTGGTGGCCGTGCCCTGCGCGCTGCTGTCGGTTTTTCTGGTGCTGAAAGGCTGGGCGCTGATGGGCGACGCCATGAGCCACGCGGTGTTTCCCGGCGTGGTGCTGGCGTGGATGATGGGCCTGCCGCTGGCGCTGGGGGCGTTTGTGGCCGGGTTGTTCTGCGCGGTCGCCACCGGATACCTGAAGGATAACAGCCGAATCAAGCAGGATACGGTCATGGGGATCGTGTTTTCCGGCATGTTCGGCGCGGGCCTTATCCTCTATATCGCCGTCACACCCGAGGTGCATCTCGACCACATTCTGTTCGGCGATATGCTGGGCATTAACGGGATGGACATTCTGCAAAGCGGGATCGTGGCGGGGCTGATCGCGCTGATGATTGGCCTGAAGTGGCGCGACTTTCTGCTGTTCTGCTTTGATTACCAGCAGGCGCAGGTGAGCGGGCTGCGCACCCGCTGGCTGCACTACGGCTTACTGTGCATGGTCTCGCTAACCATCGTGGCGACGCTGAAGGCGGTGGGGATTATTCTGTCAATTTCGCTGCTGATTGCCCCCGGCGCGGTGGCGGTGCTGATCACCCGACGCTTCCACATGGCGCTGCTGGTCGCGGTCGCCGTTTCAGCCCTCGTGTCGGTAAGCGGTGTATATGCGTCGTTTTATCTCGACAGCGCGCCTGCGTCGACCATCGTAGTGCTGTTCGCAATGGTGTTTATCGTGACGTTCGGGGTCACCAGCGTGAAGGCCCGTCGGCAGGAGAGCGTGACAGCAGGGTGATCGCCTGTTCACCCTGCTGTTGCCAGTGAAGGGTGAAGGCTGCGCCTTCGTTAAAGCCTGCCAGTTGACGAGTCAACGCCAGCGTAAGCGTCTTATCGTCAAGCTTTGTCACCCGGGCGCTGTCAAACCCCATATAAGCCTGCACCCGTGGAAAGAGGGCTTTAAACAGGCTCTCTTTGGCGCTAAACACCAGCGTCAGTGCAAGGGCGAACGGGTATCCCGAGCGGGAAAGCACAGGCTCTTCCTGCACATCGATGATCCCATCCTTTATTTCTCTGGCTTCGTTTTCGGGAAGTATCGCTTCGCAATCGATGCCGATAAGCGCCTGTCGCTCACGGACCACGACCGCCATGGCCTGCGTGCTGCTGTGGGTGATGCTGCCGGAAATACCGTCCGGCCAGAGCGGTTCGCCGCTGGTGCCAATGCCGGGAATGGGGTGATCCGGTAAGGCGTGCGCGGCGGCGATGCGTCCGGCAAGATGGTCGGCTTTGCGTTTGCGTCCGGCATCAGCGAGCTGCGCGTGATGCGGAAGCCAGAGGAGATCGGCGTCGGTGAAGGTGGTGGGGTCGAAGGTAATGCGGTGGACGGTGAGGTTGGCGAGAGCAAACGTGCGGTGGGTAGTGTGCATGGGATTTCCTTTAACAACGAATAGTGCGGCCTGATGCCCTCACCCCGACCCTCTTCCACAGGGAGAGGGAGCAAACACTAAAAACGGCAACGGGGTTGCCGTTTTGCTTTCACCTAGAAATGCGTATTCACGCTCATATACCAGGTCCGGCCCGGCTCATTATACGTATACGCACCCGCACCGTACATATACGCACCGGTCGTGGTGTTCCCGGTGGTCTGGGCATTACCCGCACGCCACTGGCGCTTGTCGAAGACGTTGTCCACGCCGCCGGTCAGGCTGACGTTTTTGGTCACGTCCCAGGTCGCGCTCAGGCCCACGATGCTGTACGGGCTGACTTCGTCTTTCTCAGACCCGGTCACCGGCTGACCTTTGTAGTTGTACTTCTTCGGCTGCTGCTTGCCGTACCAGGTGAAGGTCGACTGGAGCGACACGTCCTGATGCACCTGCCAGCTCAGGGTTGAGTTCAGCGTGTACTCAGGAATGATCGACAGACGGTCGCCGGTCTCCTTGTTTTTGCTCTGCAGCATGTAGGTGATGTTGTTGGTCCAGTTGATGGTGTCGCTGACCGGCACGTTCAGGGAGCCTTCCAGACCTTCGACCACCGCCTTCGGCACGTTTTCCCACTGGTAAATATCGGTGGTGACTTTGCTGGTGGACGTCTGGCCAATCGGCGCGTAGCCTGCTTCAATCTTGTCGCGATAGTCGTTACGGAACCAGGTGACACCCGCCTGCCAGCCGTCGCGTTTCCACTCCAGGCCGATCTCTTTGTTAATGCTGGTTTCAGCTTTCAGGTCGTCGTTACCCATCATGTAGCAGCCCACGCCGTCGGAGCTTGCGTAGCAGCCCTGACCTTTGCTGTAGAGCAGGTAGTTCGGGTTAGTCTGGTACAGGCTCGGTGCTTTGTAGGCGCGCGCGATCCCCATCTTCAGCGTGAATTCATCGCCAAGGCCCTGCGAGAGGTTGAGCGACGGGCTCCAGTTGTTGCCGACGATGGTGTGGTGATCGAAGCGCAGGGCAGGGGTCAGCATGGTGCTGTCGGTCAACTCCATGTTGTTTTCGGCGAACAGCGAGAAAATCTCTGCCGAGGAGTATGGGCTGCGGTCGTCGCTCATGCCCGGAATGGTGCCGCCCTGCTGGGCCTGGGTGTTAGAGGTGGAATCCTTCATGCGCTGCTGGTTCCACTCGGTGCCCAGCGTCAGGTTCTGGTTGACGATGAAATCAATCGGCAGGTTGATTTCGCTGTGCAGCATCACGTCGGCCAGGTCGGTGTCGGTGAATTTATTGCTGTTGAACAAGCCTTCCGTTCCGCCCGCCAGCCCTTCGCCCAGACGGGAGTTGCGGGTGTGTTCGTACTGCGCCCAGTTGCTGGTCGTAATGCCGTTATCCCAGCCGCCGTTCCAGGTCACCGCAAAGTTCTGGCGGTAGATACGGTTAGTCTCTTTACCGTAGTTTTTCTTCACCAGCGCGTTGTCGTTGTTGGTGTTCTGGGTATCGCCCGCGTACAGGTTGTTCTGGCGGCTGTAGCCGGCTTCAAACTCCAGAGACTGCATTGGCGCGAAGTCCCAGCGCACCACGCCGTTGATGTCTTTGTTTTCCACACCTTCACGGCCTGCGGGCAGCGTGTCGGCGTAAGCACCGGTACGGTCAGACTGGTGGCCCTGGTTGATGTCCCACGCGTCGGCCTGGGTTTTGTCCAGGTTGCCGAACATGCGGAAGCTGAAATCGCCGCCCAGCGGACCGCTGAGGCTGAAGTTGGTGCGCTTGGTGGAACCTTCGTCCTTGTGTTCTGGCGCATTCAGGTAGGTATTCCAGGAGCCGTGCCACTGGTTGTCGAATTTTTTGGTGATGATGTTCACCACGCCGCCAGCCGCGCCGTTACCGTAGCGCGCGGCGGCCGGGCCGCGGATCACTTCGATGCGTTCGATCATCTCTGGTGGCACCCAGCCGGTATCGCCGCGGGTATCACGCTCGCCGCGCCAGCCCAGGCGGATGGAGTTACGGCTGGTGACCGGCTTACCGTCGATCAGGATCAGGGTGTTTTCCGGGCCCATGCCGCGAATGTCAATCTGACGGTTGTTCCCGCGCTGGCCGCTGGTGGAGTTCCCGGTCAGGTTGACGCCCGGCATGGTGCGGATGATTTCAGCCACGTCCCGCGCGGGCGGGTTTTTGCGGATTTCATCGGCGGTGATGGTCGACACGCCCGGCGCCTGCAGGTTCTGCTCGGCGGCGGTGATCACCATCGTGTCTTCGTGCTGCGCGGTGGCGGTGTTGTCGTCTGCCATGGCGGGCAGCGCGACACCATAAATCCCTAAATTGACCAGCAAGGCCAGAGAGTGAATCTTCTTATTCATTGTACGTCCCGCTTTTATGGTTATTTAATGAGCGCGCTTCCCACAGCGCGGGCATTACGCTATTGCAAATGCAAATAGTTATCAATAATATTATCAATAAAATTTGTCCTGAAACAAAAAAGACTGTTAAACATGAGGTTATAAGGGTGACGGCGTTAACAACGGGAAGTGAAGCCTGGTGGCAGTCCAAAAACGGGCCAGAATGGGAACGTCTGAAGGCGAATTATCGCGTCACCTTCTGGTGGCGTGACCCGGCAGGAACGCAGAAAACGTCAACGGTTAAACGCGTCTGGCTCTACATCACCGGCGTGACCGATCATCATCAAAATGCCCGCCCGCAATCTCTTGAGCGCATCCCGGATACCGACGTCTGGCAGTGGCAGGGCGAGTTCAGCCCCGAATGGCGCGGCAGCTACTGTTTTATCCCCTCCGATAACGAAAACGATTTTGCCTGCGCAGTATTTGAAGGCGAGCAGCCGGACCGCATGGCGCTGCGCGAAGGCTGGCGCAAACTGTTGCCGCACGCGGTCTCCGACCCGCTGAATCCGCAGAGTTGGCGCGGCGGGCGCGGTCACGCCGTCTCGGCGCTGGAGATGCCGGATGCCCCCGTTCAGCCCGGCTGGGATCGTTCCGATACGCCGTATCAGCCACCTGTCTGCATTGAGTGGAACAGTGCACGTCTCAACAACCGTCGCCGCGTGTGGATTTTTACCACCGGAGATGACAGCTCCGGGCGCCCGCTGGCGGTGCTGCTCGACGGGCAGTTCTGGGCCGAAAGCATGCCCGTCTGGCCTGCGCTGGCGTCGCTGACCCGCGACGGCAAACTGCCGCCTGCGGTCTACGTCTTAATTGATGCGATCGATACAGAACATCGCAGCCGGGAACTGCCCTGTAATCCCGATTTCTGGCTGGCGGTGCAGGAGGAACTCCTTCCCCTTGTGAAAACAACCGCCTCGTTCAGCGACCGTGCCGATCGGACCATCGTGGCAGGCCAGAGCTTTGGTGGCCTCTCTTCGCTTTATGCTGGCCTCAACTGGCCGCAGCGTTTTGGCTGCATCCTCAGCCAGTCCGGATCCTACTGGTGGCCGCACCGCGGCGCGCAGCAGGACGGGCTGCTCATCGAACAACTTAAAGCGGGTGAAAAAACCGCACGCGGGCTGCGCATTGTCCTCGAGGCCGGGCGCAACGAGCCGCTTATCTTCCGCGCGAATCAGGCGATTTTCGCCGAACTACACACGCAGCAGCCGATTTTCTGGCGTCAGGTTGACGGCGGGCACGATGCGCTTTGCTGGCGCGGTGGGCTGACACAGGGGCTGATGACCCTCTGGCAGCCGCTTATTCACTAACGGAGTCTGTATGGAATTCAGCAATCCTTTCGATAATCCGCAGGGACAGTTCGCCATTCTGCAAAACGACCAGGGGCAGTACAGCCTGTGGCCGCAGCAGTGCGAACTGCCCGCAGGCTGGCGCGTTGTCTGCGAGCCGCAGTCCCAGGAGGCGTGCCAGCAGTGGCTTGCCGGGCATTGGCAAACGCTTGTCCCGTCCCATTTTGCGGAGGGGAGCGCATGAACCGTCTTCCTCTCGTTGCCGCCCAGCCGGGTATCTGGATGGCGGAGCAGCTTTCCTCCCTGCCAAACGCCTGGAGCGTGGCGCACTACACCGAACTGAAAGGCGACATTGACGCGCCATTGCTGGCAAAAGCGATTGCGGAAGGCATGATGCAGGCCGATACCCTGCGGATGCGTTTTGCCGAGGATAACGGCGAGGTGTGGCAGTGGGTGGATGACACCTTCATTCTGCGGGAGCCGTCCATCGTTCGCGCTACCTCTCACGACGACGCCGTGGCGCTGATGGAGGCCGATCTTAACCAGAACCTGCGCGTTGACAGCGGGCAGCCGCTGGCGTTTCACCAGTTGATTCAGGTGGGGAACAGCCACTGGTACTGGTATCAGCGCTATCACCATCTGGTGGTGGATGGCTTCAGCTTCCCGGCCATTACCCGCCAGATCGCCGCGATGTATACCGCCTGGAAAAAGGGTGAACCGACGCCTGCATCCCCGTTTACACCGTTTGCCGAGGTGGTGGACGAGTATCAGCGCTATCGCGACAGCGAGGCATATGCGCGCGACGGTGCCTTCTGGGCAGAGCAGCGCAAGCAGCTCCCTTCTCCGGTCTCGCTCTCTTCCGCGCCGCTGCCGGGACGCGCCGCCACTACCGACATTCTGCGCCTGAAAATTGCAATGGACGGCCGCGCCTTTAGCCAGCTTGCACAGGCGGCAGGGCAGGCGCAGCGCACCGATCTGGCGCTTGCGCTGGTGGCGCTGTGGCTGGGCCGCCTCACCGGACGGCTGGACTACGCCGCCGGGTTTATCTTTATGCGCCGCATGGGCTCCTCGGCGCTCACCGCGACCGGGCCGGTGCTGAACGTGCTGCCGCTGGCGGTCAATATCGACGCGCAGGAGAGCCTGCCCGCGCTGGCGCTGCGACTGGCTAACCAGCTGAAAAAAATGCGCCGCCATCAGCGCTACGACGCCGAGCAGATCGTGCGCGACAGCGGGCGTGCCGCGGGCGACGAAGCGCTGTTTGGCCCGGTGCTGAACGTTAAGGTTTTCGATTATCAGCTGAATATCGACGGCGTGGAGGCCATCACCCACACGCTGGCAACCGGCCCGGTGAACGATCTCGAGCTGGCGCTGTTCCCGGACGAGCAGGGCGATCTCCGCATTGAGATCCTCGCCAATAAACAGCGTTACGATGAGGCGACGCTTACCCGTCACGTGGCGCGCCTGAACGCGATGCTGCTGCAGTTTTCGGCTAATCCGGACCTGCGCTGCGGCGAAGTGGAAACCGTTTCAGAGCAGGAATACGCGAAGCTCGCCCGCATCAACGATACCGGGCTGGCGCTGCCGTCTACCACGCTGGCGGATCTGGTGGCGGAGCAGGCGAGCAAAACGCCGGACGCCCCTGCGCTGGCGGATGCGCACATCGAGCTGAACTATCGCCAGATGCGCGAGCAGGTCGTCGCGCTGGCAAACCTGTTGCGCGAGCGCGGTGTGAAGCCGGGCGACAGCGTGGCGGTGGCACTCCCGCGCTCGGTGTTCCTGACGCTGGCGCTGCACGGCATCGTCGAGGCCGGTGCCGCGTGGCTGCCGCTGGATACCGGCTACCCGGACGACCGCCTGCGGATGATGCTGGAGGACGCGAAGCCGTCCCTGCTCATTACCACCGACGAGCAGCTCCCGCGCTTTAGCGATCTGCCTATTACGACGTTTAGTTACAACACACTGTTACCGGCTGAGAATGCGGAACCGCTGCGCCTGGCGACGCCGGAGCAGACGGCGTACATCATCTTTACCTCCGGTTCGACGGGACGCCCGAAAGGGGTCATGGTCGGCCATACTGCTATCGTTAACCGCCTGAAGTGGATGCAGGACCATTACCCTCTGACGGCGTTTGACGTGGTGGCGCAGAAAACGCCGTGCAGCTTTGACGTGTCGGTGTGGGAGTTCTGGTGGCCGTTTATCGCCGGGGCGAAGCTGGTGATGGCCGAGCCGGACGCGCACCGCGATCCGCAGGCAATGCAGAGTTTCTTCGCGCAGTACGGCGTGACCACCACCCACTTCGTGCCGTCGATGCTGGCGGCCTTTGTCGCCTCGCTGACCCCGGAAAACGCTGCGTGCTGCAAAACCCTTAAGCAGGTGTTCTGCAGCGGCGAAGCGCTGCCGACCGGGCTGTGCCGGGAGTGGGAACAGCTCACCCGTGCGCCGCTGCACAACCTCTATGGTCCAACGGAAGCGGCGGTGGATGTGAGCTGGTATCCGGCGTTTGGCCCCGAGCTGGCGGCGGTGGAGGGCAACAGCGTGCCAATTGGCTTCCCGGTGTGGAACACGGGGCTACGCATCCTTGACGCGATGATGCGCCCGGTGCCGTTCGGCGTTGCGGGCGACCTTTATCTCACCGGCATTCAGCTGGCGCAGGGGTATCTGGGCCGTCCGGACCTCACCGCCAGCCGCTTTATCGCCGACCCGTTTGCCCCCGGCGAGCGGATGTACCGCACCGGCGACGTTGCCCGCTGGCTGGACAACGGCGCGGTGGAATATCTGGGCCGCAGCGACGATCAGCTGAAAATTCGCGGCCAGCGTATCGAGCTGGGCGAGATCGACCGGGCGATGCTGTCGCTGCCGGACATCGCCCAGGCCGTCGCCCACGCCTGCGTGTTCAACCAGGCGGTGGCAACCGGCGGCGATGCCCGTCAGCTGGTAGGGTATATCGTCTCTGAATCCGGCTTACCGCTGGATCGCGACGCGCTGCTGGCGTCGCTCAAAGCCCAGCTGCCGCCGCACATGGTGCCGGTGGTGCTGCTGCAAATCAGCGCGCTGCCGCTCAGTGCGAACGGCAAGCTTGACCGCAAGGCGCTGCCGCTGCCGGAGCTGACGAGTAAATCCTCCGGCCGTGCGCCGGAGACGGAAACCGAAGTCGCCGTCGCGCAGGCGTTTTCCGCGCTGCTGGGCTGCGAGGTGAGCGACATTGAAGCCGACTTCTTTGCCCTCGGCGGCCACTCGCTGCTGGCGATGCGCCTGGCGGCACAGCTTAGCCGCGCGTTCGAGCGCAGGGTGACGCCGGGGCAGATTATGGTCGCCTCCACGGTGAGCAAGCTCAGCGCGCTGCTGGACTCGCAGATGAGCGACGAGCAGGCGCAGCGTCTGGGGTATGAAACCCTTCTGCCGCTGCGCGAAGGTAATGGCCCGACGCTGTTTTGCTTCCATCCGGCGTCCGGCTTTGCCTGGCAGTTTAGCGTGCTGGCGCGCTACCTCAGCCCGCGCTGGTCCATCATGGGCATTCAGTCACCGCGCCCGGAAGGGCCGATGCAGCAATGTGCGGATCTGGATGGAGTAATCGAACATCACCTGAATACGTTGCGTAAGCAGCAGCCGCAGGGGCCGTATTACCTGTTCGGCTATTCCCTCGGCGGCACGCTGGCGCAGGGCATTGCGGCGCGTCTGCGCGCGCAGGGTGAAGAGGTGGCCTTCCTCGGCCTGCTGGATACCTGGCCGCCCGAAACCCAGAACTGGGCGGAGAAAGAGGCCAACGGTCTCGACCCGGAGGTGCTGGCGGAAATCGAGCGCGAGCGCCAGGCGTTTATCGCCGCGCAGCAGGGGCAGGGCTCCAGCGAACTGTTTAGCGCCATTGAGGGCAACTACGCTGATGCGGTGCGGTTGCTGACTACGGCGCACAGCGCGCGGTTTGAGGGTAAAGCGACGCTGTTTGTTGCCGAGCGCATGCGAACGATGGACCCGCAGCTGGCCTGGTCGCCGTGGGTGGCGGAGCTTGAGGTGTATAGCCAGGATTGCGCCCACGTGGATATTATTTCACCGCAGGCATTTGAGAAGATTGGGCCGGTACTGAAGGAAATTTTAGTATAGTGCAAATGCCCGGTGGCGCTGCGCTTACCGGGCCTACGGGAGCCGAGTGTAGGCCGGGTAAGGCGCAGCCGCCACCCGGCAATTACCGCCGACCTAACGGCACCACCAGCGGCGTGCCCGCCACCGGATCGTCAATAATCATGCAGCGCATGCCGTAGATCCGCTCGATCAGTTCCGGTGTCACAATCTCTTTCGGCGCGCCCTGCGCCACAATCTCGCCGTCGCGTAGCGCAATCAAATGCGTGGCGTAGCGGCACGCCTGGTTTAAATCGTGCAGCACCGCTGCCAGGGTATAGCCCTGCGTGCGGTTCAGCTCGCTCAGCAGCTCCAGCAGGTCAATCTGATGGCTGATGTCGAGCCAGGTCGTCGGCTCGTCCAGCAGCATGATGGAGGTCTCCTGCGCCAGCACCATCGCGATCCACGCCCGCTGACGCTGCCCGCCGGAAAGGGTGTCCACGCTCTGCTGGGCCAGATCGGTAATCCCCGTCGCCTGCATCGCGCGGCTGACCGCCTCGTCATCCTCTTTACGCCAGCGGGTAAACAGCGGCTGGTGCGGGTAGCGCCCGCGCGAGACCAGTTCCTGTACCGTGATGTCTCCTGGTGTGGTGGCGTTTTGCGCCAGCAGCCCGATGCGCCGCGCCACCTCTTTGCTGGCGAAGCGCTGGATCTGCTCTCCGTCGAGGAACACGCTGCCTTCAGCCGGCGTCATCAGGCGGCTCAGCGTGCGCAGCAGGGTCGATTTGCCGCAGCCGTTCGGCCCGATGATTGCCGTAAAATGACCGTCCGGAATGGCGACGGATAAGTCACGGGCAATGATTTTTTTGCCGTAGCCGAGGGTAAGATTTTCGCCGCGCAAGCGGGTGGTTGTGTCTGTCATTTCTTGCGTGACTCCTGAACGAGCAAGACGATGAGGTAAATTCCGCCGAGGCTGACGGTCACCACGCCCACCTGCAGTTGATAAGGCATAAACAGCCGCTGGGCGCAGAGATCGGCGGCCAGCAGCAACAATGCGCCGCAGAACGCCGCCTGGGTTAATCCCCAGCGTGCGGTCCCGCTAAGGCGGCGGGCGATGTGCGGTGCCACGAGGGCGATAAACGAGATCGGCCCGGCGATAGCGGTAGAGGCGGCGGTCAGCAGTACGGCGACCAGCATCAGCATCAGGCGCGAGCGCTCTACGCCCACCCCCAGCGCGCAGGCGCTGTCGTCGCCCATCTCCAGCAGGCGCATGCGTCGCACCAGCAGTAGTGCGCCGATAAACATCAGCAAAATCAGCGGCGCGGCGGGCCAGGTTTTACCCCACGTCAGGCCGTTGAGGGAACCGGCATACCACAGCCCGGCGGAGAGCGCGGTTTCCAGCGAGGCCTGCAGTAAAAGCCAGGTGTTAAAGGCCATCAGCATGGCGCGTATGCCGATCCCGATGATGATCAGACGGAAGGTGTCGATACCGTTGCGCCAGGCCAGCGCCCAGATCAGTAATGACGTCAGAATGCCGCCCGCCATCGCCGTAAAGGTAATCGCCGTCAGGTGCTGACCAAACAGCACCATCGCCACCAGCACGCCGCTCCAGGCCCCGGTGTTGAGGCCCATCACGTCCGGGCTGCCGAGCGGGTTGCGCATCAGCGACTGGAAGATTGCACCGCTCACGCCGAGCGCCGCGCCGACCAGAATTGCCATCGCCACGCGCGGCAGTCGCCACTCCGTCACCACCATAGTGATGTTGCGCGGCGCGCTGCCGAGCAGGGCGTTAAAGACCTGCGCAAAATCGAGCGTGACCGCGCCGCTGCGCAGGCTCCAGACTGCCAGCAGCAGAATGGCGATGAGCAGCAGCGAGACGCTGGTGAGTAAACGACGGGACGGGGCCATCATGCGCCACCTCCGCGTTTACGGCGTACCAGGAAGATCAGCACTGGCGCGCCGATAAAGGCGCTGACCACTGAGACGCGCAGTTCGCCGGGCCCCAGCAGGCGGCCCAGCACGTCGGCAAACAGCAGCAGGGCAGGGGTGGCCAGCAGCGTCACCGGCAGCGACCAGCGGTGATCCGCCCCCACCAGCCAGCGCGCCATGTGCGGCATCATCAGGCCAATAAAGGCGATCGGGCCGACCACCGCCGTCGCGCTGCCGCACAGCACGGTGATGGCGAGCAGACCAATCAGCTGCGTGCGCGCCACGCGGTTGCCGAGGGCGGTCGCGGTGTCGCTGCCGAGGCTCAGGCTGTTGAGCGCGCGGCTTAAAAACAGCGCCACGGCGGCAGCGATAATGACCGGGATCGCCACCACTTTTAACGTTTCAAGGGTGCGGATATCCAGCGAACCGGCCTGCCAGAAGCGCAGCTGGTCGTAAACGTCCGGGTTGAGCAGGGCGATGCCGTTGGATAAGCCTTCCAGCACCGCCGCGAGCGCCACGCCCGCCAGCGTCAGGCGGACCGGACTCAGCTGGCCGCCGCCCTGGCTGCCGGTAAAGGCGACGACCAGCGAGGCGGCCAGCGCGCCGCAAAAGGCCATGACCAACTGCTCGGACGGAGAGGTCAACCCGAACAGCGCCGCGCCGAGCACGATGGCAAAGCTGGCGCCGGAGTTAACGCCGAGAATGCCGGGGTCCGCCAGCGGGTTACGGGTAAGGGTTTGCATCAGGGCACCGGCAAGGCCGAGCGCGCCACCCGCCAGCAGTCCGGCAAGCGTGCGGGGGAGTCGGGCGTCGAGCACGATAATGCAGTCAGCGCTCTGGCAGGTGCCGGAGAGCGCATCAACGATAACGGACGCGGGCAGCGGCTTCGCGCCGACCAGCAGGCTGAGTGCAACCGCAAGGCTCAGGAGCAGCAGTAAAACGGGCACGGCAACGGCGCGCACCGCAGAAGAGGAAAACGACATAGCAACATCCATGATTTGATAATGATAGTGATTATCGTTATCTATCTTATTTGGCTATGTTAGCATGTGCGCCCATGGAAAGGGTAGAAATAGACTCAAGGCTTTGTCATGAATCAAAAATCCTGGCTGCTCAACCTCAGCCTGCTGAAAACGCACCCGGCGTATCGCGCCGTATTTATCGCTCGCTTTATCTCCATTTTATCCCTCGGGCTGCTCGGCGTGGCCGTGCCGGTACAGATCCAGACCCTGACGCACTCCAGCTGGCTGGTGGGGTTATCCGTCACCTTAACCGGCGGGGCGATGTTCATCGGCCTGATGGTCGGCGGCGTGCTGGCGGACCGCTACGAGCGTAAAAAGCTGATCCTGCTGGCGCGCGGCACTTGCGGCGTGGGCTTTATCGGGCTGTGTCTGAACGCCATGCTGCCGGAGCCGTCGCTGATCGCCATTTACGCGCTGGGGCTGTGGGACGGTTTCTTCGCCTCGCTGGGCGTGACGGCGCTGCTGGCGGCAACGCCCGCGCTGGTCGGGCGCGAGAACCTGATGCAGGCGGGGGCGATCACCATGCTCACCGTGCGCCTCGGCTCGGTGATTTCGCCGATGGTGGGTGGGCTGCTGCTGGCGACCGGCAACGTGGCGTGGAACTACGGGCTGGCGGCGGCGGGGACCTTTATCACCACCCTGACCCTGCTGCGCCTGCCGCTGCTGCCGCCTCCGCCGCAGCCGCGCGAGCATCCGCTGAAATCACTGATGGCCGCTATTCGTTTCCTGTTCAGCAACCCGCTGATTGGCGGGATTGCGCTGCTCGGTGGCCTGCTGACGATGGCGAGCGCCGTGCGCGTGCTCTACCCGGCGCTGGCGGGAGAGTGGCAGATGAGCGCCTCGGAGATTGGCGTGCTGTACGCCGCCATTCCGCTCGGCGCGGCATGCGGAGCGCTGACCAGCGGCAACCTGGCGCAAAGCGCGCGTCCGGGGTTGATTATGCTGCTTGCCACGCTGGCGTCGTTTATCGCCATTGGCTTCTTTAGCCTGATGCCGGTGTGGGCGCTGGGCGTGCTGTGTCTGGTGATCTTCGGCTGGCTGAGCGCCATCAGCTCACTTTTGCAATACACCCTGATCCAGACCCAGACGCCGGAAGGGATGCTTGGGCGCATTAACGGCCTGTGGACGGCGCAGAACGTGACGGGGGATGCGATTGGCGCGGCGATCCTCGGCGGGCTGGGGGCGATGATGACCCCGGTGGCCTCGGCGAGCAGCTGCGGGTTTGCGTTAGCGATGGTTGGCGTGATGTTGTTAGTGGCGCTGGTGGAATTGCGGCGGTTCAGGCAGGAGGTTGTGATTAACAACGGTGCGGCCTGATGCCCTCACCCCGGCCCTCTCCCACAGGGAGAGGGAGAAAACACCCGTAGGCCCGGTAAGCGAAGCGCCACCGGGCGCAGGCATTACCCGAAAATTGCCTCTAAACGCTGCAACACCAACATCGCGCTGTAATAATCCAGGCGGAACGTCTCGGTTCCCAATGCCCAAACCCGTTTGTTTTTCACCGACGGCAGATGCGCCAGCAGCGGGTTGGCGTAAATCGCGTCGACGTCTTTCTCATCGCCCGCAAACACAAACAGCCCTTCACCGTTCAGCCCCGTCGCCAGGTTTTCTCCACCCAACTGAATAATGTCGTGGCGTTTGCCCTGGCTTTTGGAGGTCTGCAGCCCGGCGGGCAGCTCCGCCAGCGTAAAGCCCAACTGGTGCAGCAGCTTGCCCTGCGCGGATTCAGCGGTCCACAGGTTGGCGCTGTGCGCGGCGGCGGTGTAGACGATGGCGTTCACCGGCTGCGGCGGCAGCTTCATCTGCTCTTTTACCTGCGCGAGCTGTTTATCAAAGGCGGCAATGCGCCCGGCGGCCTGTTTTTCCTGACCGGTGAGGGTGCCCAACTGGGTCAGCAGTTCCTGCCAGCTCTTGTCGTCGTAGTTGATGATAAGCGTCGGGGCGATGGCGGAGAGCTGGTCGTACAGCGCCAGCGCGGAATCCCCGCCGGTAGCGCTGATCAAAATCAGGTCCGGCATCTGCGCCGCGACCGCTTCGGCACTCGGCTCGCCGATGTACAGCCGCGCAACCTTGCGCTGTTTCGCAATATCCCCCCACTGGCGCAGGAAACCCTGCCCATCCGCCACGCGGTTGTTCGGCGTGGTGGCGCCGCTGGCGACGACCGGGGCGTCAATCGCCAGCAGGGAGCCGGTTAAGGTCACGCTGGTGGAGACAATGCGCGTCGGTTTGCTCTCAAGGGTATGCACGCCGCGGCTGTCGGTCACCTGGCGCGGCCAGTCGGCGGCGGTCGCTGAGGTTAGTCCTAAAACAAAAAGACCTGTCAGAAGAAAGGCATTACGGCAAAGGGCAGGGAATTTCACTGAGCGGCATCCTGTTATCGTTGAAGTTAATGCTTCTCATTTTCATGATTGCCGGGAAGGGATGCAAGCGTTTGTCGCACAAGTTGTTTGACCGACGGTTGACAGCGGGGCGCTGTGGGATTAGGTTAGCCGACGAAAATATAAATGATAATCATTATTGCTTCTTTTATCATTTTGAGGAGGATGATATGGATACGTCCCTGGCTGAGGAAGTTCAGCACACCGCAACCACGCTGCAATCAGACAGCTTTTTCTTTATGTCGCCTTACCGCAGTTTTACCACGTCCGGCTGCGTTGCCCGCTTTTCTGAGTCCGCCGTTGGCGGCGACGATCCGGCAGGCCGCTTCCAGCAGAAATTAGCCCAGGCTTTTCAGAACGCGAAGGCCAGCGGCATCGCCCATCCGGTCATGGTAGGGGCAATCCCATTCGATACCCGCAAGCCGTCGTCGCTGTTTATTCCCGAACGCTGGCAGACGTTTTCTCGCCCGGCGCGTCAGCAGTCTTCACGCTATTTCTCCGGTGCGCAGTCACTGAATATTGAAAAACGTACCGAGATCCCCCCGCAGCCTGTGTTTGAAGAGATGGTCGCCCGCGCCGCGGCGCTGACCGCCACGCCGCAGGTGAACAAGGTCGTGCTGTCGCGCCTGATTGATATTGCGACCGATAACAACATTGATAGCGGTGCGTTGATGGAGCGTCTTATCGCTCAGAACCCGGCGAGCTTTAATTTCCACGTGCCGCTGGAAGACGGCGGCGTGCTGCTGGGGGCAAGCCCCGAACTGCTGCTGCGCAAAGAGGGCGCGCACTTTAGCTCGCTGCCGCTGGCAGGCTCGGCGCGTCGTCAGCCGGACGACGTATTAGATCGCGAAGCGGGCAATAAGCTGCTGGCCTCCGAAAAAGACCGTCACGAGCACGACCTGGTGACCCAGGCGATGAAGGCCATTCTGGCACCGCGCAGCCACCATCTCAGCATGCCGGATTCTCCTCAGTTGATTACCACGCCGACGCTGTGGCATCTGGCAACGCCGGTAGAAGGCGAGGCGCGTGAAAATGAAAACGCCCTGACGCTGGCCTGCCTGCTGCACCCGACGCCGGCACTGAGCGGTTTCCCGCATCAGGCGGCAAAACAGCTGATTGCCGAGCTTGAGCCGTTCGACCGCGAGCTGTTCGGCGGCATCGTCGGCTGGTGCGACAGCGAAGGCAACGGCGAGTGGGTGGTGACCATCCGCTGCGCGCGTCTGCATAAAAATAGCGTTCGCCTGTTTGCCGGTGCGGGCATTGTTCCCGCCTCCTCGCCGGTGGGCGAGTGGCGCGAAACCGGTGTGAAGCTCTCCACCATGCTCAACGTTTTTGGTTTGCACTAAGGAATACTCATGACCATCCCTTTTACCCGCTGGCCTGAGGAATTTGCCCGCCGCTACCGCGAAAAAGGCTACTGGCAGGATCTGCCGTTGACCCACATCCTGACGGATCGTGCGGACAGCGATGCGGTAGCGATAATCGACGGCGAGCGGCACATCACCTACCGCGCGTTTAATCAGGCGGTCAACAACCTGGCGTCCGCCCTTGAGGCGCAGGGGCTACACCGCGGCGAGACCGCGCTGGTGCAGCTCGGCAACGTGGCCGAGTTCTACATTACCTTCTTCGCGCTGCTGCAAATCGGCGTCGCGCCGGTGAACGCGCTCTTTAGCCATCAGCGCAGCGAGCTGAACGCCTACGCGGAGCAGATCAAACCCGCCGTGCTGATTGCCGATCGCGACCACGCGCTGTTTGTGGGCGATGACTTTCTGAATACCTTTGTGGATGCGCATCGCTCGGTACGCGCCGTGCTGCTGCGCAGGGATAAGGGCGAACACGCGCTGGAAGCGGCGATTGCGCGCCCGGCGGACAATTTTATCCCGAACCCGACGCCCGCCGACGAGGTGGCGTTTTTCCAGCTCTCCGGCGGCAGCACCGGCACGCCGAAGCTGATCCCGCGCACGCATAACGATTACGACTACAGCATTCGCCGCAGCAATGAGATTTGCGGCATCACCGCCGAAACGCGTTACCTGAACGCGCTGCCCGCGGCGCATAACTACGCCATGAGCTCGCCGGGGTCGCTAGGCGTTTTCACCGCGGGCGGCTGCGTGGTGCTGGCAAACGATCCGAGCGCGACGCTCTGCTTCCCGCTGATTGAACGGCATCAGATCAACGTCACCTCGCTGGTGCCCCCGGCGGTGAGCCTGTGGCTGCAGGCGATTGCCGACGGCGCGGGGAACGCGCAGCTGAGATCTCTGAAGCTGCTTCAGGTGGGCGGTGCGCGCCTCTCCGCCACGCTCGCGGCGCGCATTCCGGCGGAAATCGGCTGCCAGCTTCAGCAGGTGTTCGGCATGGCGGAAGGGCTGGTGAACTACACCGGGCTCGACGACGCGCCGGAACGCATCATCAACACCCAGGGCCGTCCGATGTGCCCGGACGACGAAGTGTGGGTGGCGGACGAGCACGGTAACCCGCTGCCGCGCGGCGAAGTCGGACGTCTGATGACGCGCGGGCCGTACACCTTCCGCGGCTATTTCAACAGCCCGGAACACAACGCCAGCGCCTTCGATGCGAACGGTTTCTACTGCTCAGGGGATCTGATTGCCATCGACGAACAGGGCTACATCACCGTGCAGGGGCGCGAGAAAGATCAGATCAACCGCGGCGGGGAGAAGATCGCCGCCGAAGAGATTGAAAACCTGCTGCTGCGCCATGAGGCGGTGATCCACGCCGCGCTGGTGAGCATGGAGGACAGCCTGCTGGGCGAAAAAAGCTGCGCGTATCTGGTGGTGAAACAGCCCCTGCGCGCGGTCGAGGTGCGCCGCTTCCTGCGCGAGCAGGGCGTTGCCGAATTTAAGCTGCCGGACCGCGTGGAGAGCGTGGATGCGCTCCCGCTCACGCCGGTCGGCAAAGTCGATAAGAAACAGTTGCGCCTGTGGCTTGCAGAACGCGCCCGGGGCTGAGGAACAGAATATGGCCATTCCAAAATTAACCGCTTACGCGCTGCCGACCGCCGCAGAGCTGCCGACTAACAAGGTGAACTGGAGCTTTGAGCCGGAGCGCGCCGCGCTGTTGATCCACGATATGCAGGAGTATTTCCTGAACTTCTGGGGTGAAAATAGCGCGATGATGCAGCAGGTGGTAGCGAACATCGCCAGACTGCGCGCCTGGTGTAAAGCGCACAATATTCCGGTGTACTATACGGCTCAGCCGAAAGAGCAGAGCGACGAAGACCGCGCCCTGCTGAACGACATGTGGGGGCCGGGCCTGACCCGCTCCCCGGAGCAGCAGCGCATCGTCTCTGAACTCACGCCGGACGAAGCCGACACGGTGCTGGTCAAGTGGCGCTACAGCGCGTTTCACCGCTCGCCGCTGGAGCAGATGTTGAAAGAGACGGGCCGCAACCAGCTGTTGATTACCGGCGTGTACGCCCATATCGGCTGCATGACCACCGCCACCGATGCCTTTATGCGCGACATCAAACCGTTCTTTATTGCCGACGCGCTGGCGGATTTCACCCGCGACGAGCACCTGATGTCGCTGAATTACGTAGCAGGGCGCTCGGGCCGCGTGGTGATGACCGACGAGCTGCTGCCGTCCGTCCCGGCGACCAAAGCCGCGCTGCGCGAGCTGATCCTGCCGCTGCTGGACGAGTCCGACGAGCCGATGGATGACGAAAACCTGATCGACTATGGCCTGGACTCGGTGCGCATGATGGCGCTGGCCGCGCGCTGGCGCAAAGTGCACGGCGATATCGACTTCGTGATGCTGGCAAAAAATCCAACAATCGACGCCTGGTGGGCGCTGCTCTCCCGCGAGGTGAAGTAATGGGATTTGATTTCACCGGTAAAACCGTCTGGGTGACGGGCGCGGGGAAAGGGATTGGCTACGCGACGGCGCTGGCGTTTGCCGAAGCAGGCGCGCAGGTGACCGGGTTCGATCTGGCCTTCCCGCAGGAAGATTATCCGTTTGCCATCGAAACGCTGGACGTGGCAGATTTTGCCCAGGTCAGCGATGTGTGTGGCCGTTTGCTTAATACCCTTGAGCGTCTGGACGTGCTGGTCAACGCGGCGGGTATTCTGCGCATGGGGGCGACGGACCAGCTCTCGCTGGAGGACTGGCAGCAGACCTTCGCGGTCAATGTCGGCGGCGCGTTCAACCTGTTCCAGCAGACGATGGGCCAGTTCCGCCGTCAGCAGGGTGGGGCGATAGTCACCGTGGCGTCCGACGCGGCGCACACGCCGCGCATCGGCATGAGTGCCTACGGTGCGTCGAAAGCGGCGCTGAAAAGCCTGGCCCTGACCGTCGGGCTGGAGCTGGCGAGCTGCGGCGTGCGCTGTAACCTGGTGTCGCCAGGCTCAACGGACACCGACATGCAGCGCACCCTGTGGACCAGCGACGACGCGGAGCAGCAGCGTATTCGCGGCTTTGGCGAGCAGTTCAAGCTCGGCATTCCGCTGGGTAAAATCGCCCGCCCGCAGGAGATTGCCAGCACGGTGCTGTTCCTGGCATCCGATGTCGCCAGCCATATCGCCCTGCAGGATATCGTGGTGGACGGCGGCTCCACGCTGGGGGCGTGATGATCTGGAAACGTCATTTATCGCTCGAGGAGCTGAACGCCACCAGCATGAACACCCTGGTGGCGCATCTTGGCATCGTCTATACCCGTATCGGTGACGACACGCTGGAAGCGGAGATGCCGGTGGATGCGCGCACCCATCAGCCGTTTGGCCTGCTGCACGGCGGCGCGTCGGCGGCGCTGGCGGAAACACTGGGGTCGATGGCCGGTTTTCTGATGACCCGCGACGGACAGAACGTGGTGGGGACGGAGCTTAACGCCACGCACCACCGGGCGGTGTCGCAGGGGAGAGTGCGCGGAGTGTGCCAGCCGCTGCATCTGGGGCGTTCGAGCCAGAGCTGGGAGATCGTGGTCTTCGACGAGCAGGGGCGGCGGTGCTGTACCTGCCGGTTGAGTACGATGGTGTTGGGTTGATTTTGTGCGGTCTGTTGCCCTCACCCTAACCCTCTCCCACAGGGAGAGGGGACGGTTTACTGCAAAATTAGAGCATAGAGACTACACGTCTGAGTAATCGAATTCTCGGCTCAATCGACGCTTTATCCAGCCACTCCGCCGGGCTGTGGAACCCGGCGCCAATCGGCCCCAGGCCGTCGAGCGTCGGGATGCCGAGCGCGGCGGTGTGGTTGGCGTCGCTGCCGCCGCCGACCGCCTGCCAGGTAATGGCGATACCCTCCGCTTTTCCTGCAGCTTCAACCTGCTGCATCAGGGCCTGAGTCGCAACGCTTGTTGCCATCGCCGGTTTGTGATTCACCCGCGCAAGCGTAGTGGTCACGCCGTCTAAAAAGCCTTTTTCACATAACGCCTCCAGCGCCTGATTCACCCGGTCGTACTCGTCGTTTTCCCAGAAGCGCACGTCGAGTTCGGCTACGGCGTTATCCGCCACCACGTTGGCCGCGCTGCCGCCGTGAATCACCCCGATGTTGAGCGTGGTGCCGCGATCCCAGTCGGTTAGCGCATTAATGGCGATGACGCTGTTTGCCAGCGCGGTAATTGCCGAGCGACCTTTCTCCGGGTCGTTGCCCGCGTGTGCCGCCACGCCGCTGAAGGTGAGGTGATAGCCCGCCATCCCTTTACGCGCTTTCACCAGTGAACCGTCGGCGCGGGCGGCTTCGCAGACCAGCACGCAGCGGGAACGCTTAGCCAGCTCGCCAATCCATTCGTGGGAATGGACAGAGCCGGTCTCTTCGTCCGGGTTCATCGCGACGGCAATCGCGAGACGATCGTTGTCTGCGGCGTCGAGCCCGCGCATTGCCCACAAAATATTCAGAAGTCCGCTCTTCATATCCGAGACGCCGGGGCCGTACAGGCGGGTATCGTCCTCGCTCATCGGGCGCTCGGCGACGGTGCCGGGGGCAAAAACGGTATCCAGGTGCCCGACCAGCAGCACGTCAAAGCGTTCGGCCTGCGGTTTATTGCTGACGAACACGCCGGGGCCCACTTTATCGCCCAGATTAACCTGCTCGGTGTGCCAGCCTTCGCGCTGCCAGAGCTGCTGTATGATGCCTGCCACGGCAGCAACGCCCGCAATGGTCTGGGTGCCGCAGTCCACGTTCACCAGGGTTTTCAGCTCTTCAATGTAATGGTCAAGATTCATGTTCACGTCCTGTTCAGAGAATAATGCGCATCAGCAGCATGGCTAAAAACGCGTTGACTACCGAGATGGCGATCATCAGCGGGATACGTTTGGCGCGGGTGCCGATCACGCCCAGAATGCGGCCCAGATACTGAACCTGTGAGCCCATCAGGTAGATGGCGGGTGCCAGGATCGCCAGATGCTCGCCAGTGATAATGCCTTTATCAAACAGGCCAATGGCGACGCCTATCCCGCCGCCCATCGACATCCAGCCGCCAATCAGTACCGCGGCGGCCTCACCTGGCAGGCCGAACAGGCCCATTAACGGGGCGAAGATCATGCCCAGCCCTTTCAGGGCACCGGTAATTTCCAGCGCTTTGATGATGATAAACGCCATCACCACGTTGGGCAGGGTGCTGCTGGTGGCAATGCTCCAGCCTTTGCGCGCACCTTCGACGAAGACATCGGTAATGACGGGGTTAGACTGTGGGGCAGTCATGCGGCGTCTCCTTTACGGGTGAAGGACAGGATCAATCTCAGCAGATTTGCCCCCACGATTTTCATGATGAACATGACGGCGATACAGGCTCCGATGGACGTGGGAACTGCCGCCGTGCCGTCAACGGCGACCAGCGTGAAGAGGATCGCCCCGGAAGAGAAAAAGTTGGTGATCATCGCCCCGGCGGAGAACTGGAACATGGCGAAAACGTCTTTCTCTTTTTCGCTGATTTGCCCTTCGTCTGACAGATTGCGGGTAAGCGACGCGCCCACGTCGGTGCTTTGCAGGCTGCCAATCAGCGCCAGCCCGGTGGTGCCGGGAATGCCCAGCAGCGGGCGCAGCAGAGGGGTTAAGAGTTTGCGGGCGGCACGCAGCGCGCCATAGTGTTCCAGCACGTTGATCATCCCCAGCGCGAACATCACGGCGGGAATTAAACCGAGCGCGAAGAGAAACCCGTCCATCGCGCCGCTGCCGCCGGTGCCGCGAAAGGCGCTGCTGGCTGTGGTTAACGTACCGTCATCCAGACTGGCTTTACTGACCACTTTGCCAAACGCGCCGTTGAGGGTGGTGAAATCAAAGACGCCGTACCACTCTTTTCCGCCTAACAGGCCGGAGAAGAAAACGGCTGCAAACGCCAGGGCGAAGTACGCGCCCGGCCCGACCTTACTATCCTGAGGTACAGAACTGTTCATATCCTTTTCCTTGTATGTACGCGATTGCGCAGGATCATTCTGGCGAGGTTATGAGCAAAAAAAATGATACAAATCATTCCGTAAGGCGGCGCATGGATGAAAAAGGCAAAAGTGTGACCGAGGACGTCACGAAAGTGATCGGCTTAACAATGTGGTGTAAATGTCTGGTTTGACCACGCATTATTGCGTTTCAAAGTTGTTAAATTTTTCCGGTTGTTCTAGAAACAAAATGTAACATCTCACTGTTTCACAACAACGGATAACCACTATGAACAACTCAGGGAAATACCTTATATGGGCAGGGCTCTCCGTTGTGGGAGCCTTTGCCCTGGGCTATATCGCCCTCAACCGGGGGGAACAGATCAATGCGCTCTGGATCGTCGTCGCCTCCGTCTGCATTTATCTGATCGCGTACCGTTTTTATGGCCGCTATATCGCGAAGAACGTATTAGGGGTTGATGCGACGCGCATGACGCCTGCCGTCCGCCATAACGACGGGCTGGACTACGTGCCGACCGACAAAAAGGTGCTGTTCGGCCACCACTTCGCGGCGATTGCCGGCGCGGGCCCGCTGGTGGGGCCGGTGCTGGCGGCACAGATGGGCTACCTGCCGGGGATGATCTGGATCCTCGCGGGCGTGGTGCTGGCGGGGGCGGTGCAGGACTTTATGGTACTGTTCGTCTCCACCCGCCGCGACGGGCGTTCGCTGGGTGAGCTGGTGAAAGAGGAGATGGGGGCAACCGCCGGGGTGATTGCGCTGGTGGCGACCTTTATGATCATGGTGATCATCCTCGCGGTGCTGGCGATGATCGTGGTGAAAGCGCTGACCCACAGCCCGTGGGGAACCTATACCGTTGCCTTCACCATTCCGCTGGCGCTGTTTATGGGGATCTACATTCGCTATCTGCGTCCGGGGCGCATTGGTGAAGTGTCGGTGATTGGTCTGGTGTTCCTGGTGTTCGCCATTATCTCCGGCGGCTGGGTGGCGGAAAGCCCAACCTGGGCACCGTTCTTCGACTTTACCGGCGTGCAGCTGACCTGGATGCTGGTGGGCTACGGCTTTGTGGCGGCGGTGCTGCCGGTGTGGCTCCTGCTGGCTCCGCGTGATTACCTTTCCACCTTCCTGAAAATCGGCACCATCGTCGGGCTGGCCATCGGCATTTTGATTATGCGTCCGACCCTGACCATGCCTGCGCTGACCAAATTTATTGACGGCACCGGCCCGGTCTGGACCGGTAACCTGTTCCCGTTCCTGTTTATCACTATCGCCTGCGGTGCGGTGTCTGGCTTCCACGCGCTGATTGCCTCCGGCACCACGCCGAAGATGCTGGCGAATGAAAATCAGGCCTGCCTGATTGGCTACGGCGGCATGTTGATGGAGTCCTTTGTCGCCATCATGGCGCTGGTTTCGGCCTGCATTATCGACCCGGGCGTGTACTTCGCGATGAACAGCCCGATGGCGGTGCTGGCACCTGCCGGAACCGTTGACGTGGTGGCATCCGCTGCACAGGTGGTGAGCGGCTGGGGCTTTGCCATTACCCCTGAAACGCTAACGCACATTGCTAATGAGGTGGGCGAGCAGTCGATCATCTCCCGTGCGGGTGGTGCGCCGACGCTGGCGGTGGGGATGGCCTACATCCTGCACGGCGCGCTGGGCGGGCTGATGGACGTCTCCTTCTGGTATCACTTCGCCATCCTGTTCGAGGCGCTGTTTATCCTGACGGCGGTGGACGCAGGCACCCGTGCGGCGCGCTTTATGCTCCAGGACCTGCTGGGCGTGATCTCCCCGAACCTGAAGCGTACCGATTCGCTCCCGGCTAACCTGCTGGCGACGGCGCTGTGCGTGCTGGCGTGGGGCTACTTCCTGCACCAGGGCGTGGTCGACCCGCTGGGTGGGATTAACACCCTGTGGCCGCTGTTTGGTATCGCCAACCAGATGCTGGCGGGCATGGCGCTGATGCTCTGCGCGGTGGTGCTGTTTAAGATGAAGCGCCAGCGTTATGCGTGGGTGGCGTTAGTGCCAACCGCATGGCTGCTGATTTGTACCCTGACGGCAGGCTGGCAGAAAGCCTTCAGCCCGGACAACAAGGTGGGCTTCCTGGCAATCGCCAACAAGTTCCAGGCGATGATCGACAGCGGTAAGATCCCGGCGCAGTACACCGAGTCGCAGCTGTCGCAGCTGGTGTTTAACAACCGTCTGGACGCCGGGCTGACTATCTTCTTTATGGTGGTGGTCGTGGTGCTGGCGTTGTATTCTCTCAAAACCGCGCTGGCGGCGTTGAAAGTCGACAAGCCAACGGCAAAAGAGACACCTTACGAGCCAATGCCTGAAAACCTGGAAGAGATTGTCACCCAGGCCAAAGGGGCGCATTAACCTGTGTGCCGGGTGGCGCTAGCGCTTACCCGGCCTACATTTCTTATCCTCCCTCTCCTTTTGGGAGAGGGCCGGGGTGAGGGAAACAAACGAGAAATGACCTATGTTCGACACCCTCTCTAAAGCAGGTAAGTACCTGGGCCAGGCCGCCAAAATGATGATTGGCGTGCCGGACTACGACAACTACGTCGAGCATATGCGCGTCAACCATCCGGACCAGACGCCCATGACCTACGAAGAATTTTTCCGCGACCGCCAGGACGCCCGCTACGGCGGCAAGGGCGGGGCGAAGTGCTGTTAACCCTCTTTCGGTAAACAGAGGCCGATCTGTTCCTGCCTGCAGCCGTAGACTTCCGCCACCGTCGAGGGTGCTCGAAAATGCCTCTGCCAGGCGACAGAGGCTTACAGAAAATCTGCGATCAGGCGTTCAAACCGCCGTCTACGTCCAGACCGGTACCGGAGATCTGCCCGGCGGCCGGGCTGGCGAGGAAGGTGACCGCCGCCGCGATGTCTTCCGGCTGGCCATAGTGACCGACCGCAATCATCTGGCGCTGGGCTTCTGCCTGTTCCCCGTCTTCCGGGTTCATATCGCTGTTGGTGGGGCCGGGGTGCACCAGATTAACGGTAATGCCGCGCGGCCCTAAATCACGGGCCAGCCCGCGGGTGAGGGAGTTGAGGGCCGATTTGGTCATCGAGTAGACGGCAATACCCGGCTGCGCCACGCGGTTTGCCAGACAGCTGCCGATGTTAATGATGCGCCCGCCGTCGGACATATGCACCAGCGCTTCCTGAATGGCGATCACCACGCCGCGGATGTTGACGTTTATAAGGGCGTCAATATCCGCCAGCGTCATGGACTCCAGCGGGCCGCCGCGCGCGATCCCTGCGTTGTTGACCAGAATGTCCAGCCCGCCGAGGGAACGCGCCGCATGGGTGACGGCATCCTGAATCGCCTGCGCGCTGGCGCTGTCGGCCTGCACCGCTTCACCGTGCCGCCCCAGCGCCTTTATTTCATCGGCAACCGCCTGGGCTTTGTCGGCTGATTTTTCATACGTAATGACCACGTCGGCACCGGCGCGCGCCAGTGAGAGTGCAATTGCCCGACCCAACCCGCGGCTGGCGCCGGTAACCAGCGCCTTTTTACCTGTTAAATCGATCTGCATGATGACCTCGTTGCAAGAGAAGAAAGAATCATCATTAGGTATAGCCTGTCGGCGCGATTAACGGCTGAAGGATTCCACTTTCTCAAACGCGGCGCGCAGAACGTCAGGCGTTAGCGCAACCGGCAGATAGTGAATCGACTCCACCGGGCGCAGGGTGTGGGCAATGACCTTATCCAGCGCTTCCCGGTTATTGATGTCGACGTCCAGCGCGCGAAGCGTGGTCGGTAGGTTAAAACGCCGGTACGCCGTCACCAGCTGCGCCAGCACATCGTCCTGACCGAGCAGGGCGCTCTGCACCAGAATCCCGTAGGCTACCTTGGTGCCGTGCAGGTATTTTTCCGTCTGCGGCAGCACGGTTAAGCCGTTGTGTACCGCATGCGCCGCCGCCACGCGGGTATAGCGTTCGCCCAGACCGCCGACCATCCCGCCACCGGCAATAATCGCATCCACCACGTCCCGGAACGCCTGCGTCTGGTCACCGCGCTGCTGGTCGGCCAGCGCCTCTTCGCTGCGCGTCAGCAGCACGTCGCGGATCGCCAGCGCGCCGTTGATGCCGAGCCGCACGGTCAGCGGCAGGTTCTCCGGCTCAGGTGCCAGCACCACCGCTTCGTACCACTTCGCCAGCGTATCGCCGATGCCTGCCAGCAGATATTCCGCAGGGGCGTTAAGGACGATCTGCGGTTCCACCAGCACCAGGAAGTTGGCGTCGTCGAAGATCTCAAAATGCAGCGCCTGACCGGCATCGTTGTACCAGACGGAGAGCGGGGTCCACGCCGCGCAGGTGGCGGCAATGGTGGGGATGCCCACGAACGGAACGCCTAAACGACGCGCCACGGCTTTCACCGTATCCATCACCGCACCGCCGCCGACGCCAATGACCACGCTCGCACCGCTGCCGGCGTCGTTCACCAGGTGGGTGACGTCGCGCTCGCTGCAGTGGCCCTTAAACAGCAGGTGCTTCGCCCCCGGCGCGTTAAAGCTCTCCGGCAAGAAAGGGCGCGCGCCTTCGATAGCGCGCTCGCCGTAGATCCACACCGCGCGGGAAAGCTGTTCCGGGGTAAAGAAGGTATCCAGCTGCGCAAGGCTTCCGGGGTGAGAGAAGTAGTTCGCCGGGCCAGGCACGACGCGGATATCGGTGTTGCTCATGGTGTTGTCCTTTTTTAGCAAGCGCTAACCCGATGTTATGTCTGGACATCCGGATGGCTAATAATATTTCGCTTTATCTTATGCCTTTTCCGTCGTTGTCAGTCAACCGGAGCTGTGAAAAATTCGATAAATCAGAAGAGTAATGAAGGATTTACGCGGATGGTTTCCAGTCGCCTTGAGATGCGCGGTATCAGCTTGGCCTTTTCCGGCTTTCAGGCGCTGTCGCGCGTGAATTTCACCTTAACCGGCGGATCCGTACATGCGCTAACCGGTGCCAACGGCGCGGGGAAATCGACCCTGATGGCGGTGCTGTGCGGCACGCACAACCACTATGAGGGTGAAATCTGCATTAACAACCAGCCGGTGAGCATTCGTGAACCGCTGGACGCCAAACGGCTGGGGATCCACCTTGTGCAGCAGGAAGTGGACGTAGCGCTGATCCCGGGGTTGAGCATCGCCGAGAACATCATGCTCGACCAGCTGGCGCAGCCGGGGCATCGCTTCAACTGGCGCGCGACCCGCCAGCAGGCGAGACAGGCGCTGGCGCAACTGGATGTCTCTCTGGACGTACGCCGTTCCATCGACAGCTGTTCGCTGGCCGAAAAGCAGCAGATTTTGCTGGCACGCGCCTTGTCCCACCACTGCCGTTTTTTGATTCTTGATGAACCCACCGCGCCGCTGGATGCGCACGAGAGCGAGCGTCTGTTTGCGGTGGTGAGACGTTTAAAGCAGCAGGGCATCGGCGTGGTGTTTATCTCCCATCGCATTCACGAGCTGAAGGCCATCTGCGACACCCTGACGGTGCTGCGCGACGGCAAGCTGATTGAGTCCGGCCCGATGGCGGACCTCAGCGGCGAAGAGATTGTTGAGAAGATGCTCGGACACGTGCTGAGCGATATCTATCCGCCCGCACGACCGCCGCACGGCAACGAAACGCTGCTGCGGGTGGAAGGACTGCACGACGATGCGCTGCTGAAAGATATCTCCCTGCACCTGCGCAAAGGCGAAATTCTCGGCATCGCCGGGCTGGCGGGCGCAGGGAAAACCGAACTCTGCAAGGCGCTGTTTGGTGCCAGCAAAAGCCGCGTGGCAAATGGCGAGTTGAATCATCAATCCTGGCAGCCGCGCGACCCGGCGGATTCCGTGCTGCGCGGGCTGGCGCTGGTACCTGAGGAGCGGCGGAAAGAGGGCATTTTTATCGACGAGCCGGTGAGCATGAATCTTGCCGTGTGCGCCGATAACAGCTTTTCGCGCTGGAGCCTGTTTGGCCATCGTCAGGCGTGGCGCTGGGCGGAAGAGGTGATAGCCCGCGTCGGCGTTCGGGCGCGCGGGCCGGGGCAGGTGCTGCGCCGTCTGTCCGGGGGTAACCAGCAGAAGGTCGCCATCGGCAAATGGCTGCGCAATGACGCCAGCGTGCTGATATTCGACGAGCCGACCAAGGGCGTGGACGTGAAGGCCAAAACCGACCTGTTCCAGCTGATCGACGGCCTGGCGCGCGAGGGCAAAGGGGTCATTTACGCCTCCGGCGAGTTTGCCGAGCTGGTCGGGCTATGCGACCGCATCTGCGTGCTGTGGGACGGGCGCATCGTGGCGGAAATCGCCGGGGCCGAGGCCCGTGAAGAGACACTACTTTATTATTCAACCGGAGGAACGGCGTCGTGAGCAAGGCCCTTTCAGTGAACGCGGCGGCGTCTGGCCGCCAGCAGATTTTCGATTTTCTCTACAAGTGGGGCATGCTGTTAACCGTCGTCGCGCTGGTGGCCGTCTTTGGCCTGGCGTCGGACAGCTTCCTCGATCCGAACAACATCATCAATATTCTGCGCTCGATTGCCATCGTGACGGTGATTGCCATTGGCGTGTCGATTTCATTGACCATCGGCGGGTTCGATCTCTCCGTTGGATCCACCGCCTCGCTGGCGAACGCGCTGGTGATTTCGCTTTTCGTCTGGCACGGCTTTGGTACCACCGAGTCGATTCTTATCACCCTTGCGCTCTGCACGCTGGTGGGGCTGTTTAACGCTTTTCTGATCGTCATCCTGCGTATTCCGGACATGCTCGCGACCCTTGCCAGCCTGTTTGTGATCCAGGGCGTGGCGATGACCTACAGCTACGGCGGGTCGATTACCGAGAACATGGTGCTGCCGAGCGGCGACATGGCGGAAGGCACCATTCCGGCGGCGTTCAGCCTGCTGGGGCAGGTGCCGACCATTGTGATCGTCATGCTGGTGGTGACCGTGCTGGCGCAGCTGGGGTTGTCTTTGACCACTCACGGACGCCGGATGTACGCCATCGGCGGCAACCCCGAAGCCGCGCGTCTCTCCGGCATTCGCACTACGCGCTACAAGGTGGCGGCCTACGTGATCGCCTCGCTTCTGGCGGGCCTGGGCGGGATTTTGCTGGCTTCGCGCATCGGTTCGTCACAGGTGAATGCGGGCGGCGGATACCTGATGGACGCGGTGGCGGCGGCGTGGATCGGCTTCTCGCTGGCCGGATCCGGCAAGCCTAACGCGCTGGGCACGCTGGTCGGGGCGGTCATTCTTGGCGTGCTGTCGAACGGGCTGGTGATGCTCTCCGTCCCGTATTACGCCATGGACATTATAAAAGGGCTGGTGCTCGCGGTAGCGCTGGCGATTACCTACATACAAAAACGCTGACAACACAACGGGATAAAAAAATGAAAAAGATTGCACTCTCTTTGGTGGCACTTGGGTTGCTCACGGCTCTGCCAGGCTTCGCGGCTACGCCCGCGCCGCTTCCGGCTGCCATTGCGAACCATGACGGCCCGATCCGCATCGCGGTGATCCGCAACCTTGGCTCAGACGACAACACCACGCAGTTTATTGCCGGGGCAATTCAGGAAGGGAAGAAGCTCGGCTTTAAGGTCAGCACCTTTTTAAGCAACGGGGACGATGCCAAATTCCAGGACTTCGTGAACCAGGCGATCAGCCAGAAATATGACGGGATTATCCTGTCTCAGGGGCGCGATCCGTACTCCACCGCGCTGGTGAAGAAAGCGGTGGATGCCGGGATCAAAGTCTCGGTGTTTGATACCGCCGTGAACGGTGAGATCCCGGGCGTGACCGTGACCCAGCAGGACGATGCCTCGCTGACCAACCTCTCCTTCGGCCAGCTGGCGAAAGATTTCAACGGCAAGGCCAATATCGTCAAGCTGTGGGTGGCGGGCTTCCCGCCGATGGAGCGTCGTCAGGCGGCGTATAAAGTGCTGCAAAAGCAGTATCCGGACATCAAAGAGCTGGAGTCTATCGGTGCCGTCTCCTCTGACGTACAGGGCGACACTGCCAACAAGGTGGGTGCGATCCTGGCGAAATACCCGAAAGGCAAAATCGACGCCATCTGGGGCACGTGGGACGCCTTCAGCCAGGGCGCGTATAAGGCGCTGAAAGAGAACGGCCGCACCGAGATCAAGCTCTACAGCATCGATATCTCCAACCAGGATCTGCAGCTGATGCGCGAACCGGGCAGCTCGTGGAAGGTGAGCGTGGCGGTGGATCCGAAGCTGATTGGCGCGACGAACGTGCGTCTGGTGGCGAACAAGATTGCCGGGGAAGCGACGCCTGCGACCTACGATTTCAAAGCGGCAGCTATTCCACAGGCGCTGCTGACCGCCCAGCCGGGCGCGGTGAACGTGGCGTCTCTGGGGAAAATTATTCCGGGCTGGGGCCAGACGGAAGATTTTATCGCGCCGTGGTTTGCGACGCTGGAAGCGAAAAACAAATAAATTCAAGCCGGGTGGCGGCTGCGCCTTACCCGGCCTACATTTCGCACCTGTAGGCCCGGTAAGCGCAGCGCCACCGGGCGAAAGGAGTATAAGGTGTCTCAGTTACCCACCCCTGAATACAGCCGCAATATGCGGCTGATTGGCCATAGCGACCAGGGCGGTCGTCCGGACGGCGTGCAGCTGATGGTGCATCGCGGTTTCGCCTATATCGGCCATATGGTGTCGCAGGGCTTTTCGATTGTCGACGTGCGAGACCCGAAGAATCCGAAAGCGGCGGGCTACGTGCCCGCGCCACCCGGCACCTGGAACGTGCACCTGCAGGCGCATGACGACCTGCTGCTGGTAATCAACGCCAGGGATCTGTTTGCCGATGCCCGCTTTGCCGACGAGAAGGTCTACTACACCCGCCAGGTGGGGGAGACCGTCAGCGACGTGCAGGACAAAGGCTGGAGCGCCGGGCTGCGCGTCTTTGATATCTCCACGCCGGACAGGCCGCGCGAAATCGGTTTTCTGTCGCTGAGCGGCATTGGCATTCACCGCATCTGGTACGTCGGTGGCCGCTGGGCGTACGTCTCGGCACTGATCGACGGTTTTACCGATTATATCTTCCTGACCATCGATCTTGCGGACCCGCGTAAGCCAGAAGTGGCGGGGCGCTGGTGGTTGCCGGGCATGAACCAGGCCGAAGGCGAGCAGCCCAACTGGCCGGAAGGGAAACGCTACGCGCTGCATCACGCGATTATCGCCGGGGATACCGCCTACGGGAGCTGGCGCGACGGCGGGCTGACGCTGCTGGACGTGAAAGACCGTACGCAGCCGACGCTGATTAGCCATCGCAACTGGAGCCCGCCGTTTGGCGGCGGGACGCACACCGCGCTGCCGCTGCCTGACCGCTCCCTGCTGGTAGTGCTCGACGAAGCGGTGCTCGACAATCAGGAAGACGGTGAAAAGCTGATCTGGCTGTTTGATATCCGCGAGCCGTCGAACCCGGTCAGCATCTCGACCTTCCCGCAGCCGGATGAAACCGACTACGTGGCGAAAGGGGCGCATTTCGGGCCGCACAACCTGCACGAGAACCGGCCGGGGAGCTTTGTCAGCTCAACGCTGATTTTTGCCACGTACCAGAACGCGGGCGTGCGCGCGTATGACATTTCCAATCCGTATCGCCCGGTGGAAACGGGGGCGCTGGTGCCCGCCGCGCCGGAGAGAATGATGGACACGCGGCCGAATCGTCCGCAGGTGATCCAGTCGTGCGACGTGTTTGTGGATGCGCAGGGGATTATTTACAGCACGGACTATAACGGCGGGTTGTCGGTGATTGAATATTTGGGGTGAGTGCGGTTTGATGCCCTCACCCCGGCCCTCTCCCACAGGGAGAGGGAGAAAATCAGGAGCGTAGGCCGGGTAAGGCGAAGCCGCCACCCGGCAAAAGCACTCAGCTGTACTGACGCACTCTTGCCACCAGCTCTTCCGCGCTGTCGATTCGGTCGGCAATGACAATCAGCGCCTTGCCGAGCGTAATCGCGTGGCGCAGGCATTCGTGGCGCATGGCGTCGTCCTGAATGGTGTCGATATCCGCCACGTGAGAAAGCCCCACGCTTCGGCGAATCAACTCGGTGCCGCAGAAGCCAATGGCATCATGCCAGACCTTTTTCAGAAACGCGGAGGCGTAGCCCGGTGCGCTCAGCGCCGCATCGCGCGTTTTCTCGTTTGCCAGCGCCTGGAAGCGTTCCGCGAAGGTGTTCCAGAGCTCCTGAATATCGGTCAGGCGCTGCTCGCGTGCGGCGGCAGCATCGCGAATGCCCAGATGCCCCGGCAGGCCACAGAAATTGAGCAACAGGTTGCCGATGGCGGTGCCCAGGTCAAAGCCAATCGGGCCGAAGTAGCCAAACTCGGCGTCGATGGCCTTCAGGCTGCCGTCCGCCACGAAGATCGACCCGCTGTGAATATCGCCGTGCAGGAGCGCTTCGGCGTGCGAGAAGAAGCGATGCTTCAGGGAGGCCACGGCAATCTTCAGCTGGGCGTCGTCGCGCAGGGCGGCAACATCGTTTTCCAGCTCGGCCGGGTAGCTGTTGCGCTCGTGGATCTGGTACGGATCGTTAAAGAACAGATCTTCGGTGATCTCGCACATCTCCGGATTAATGAATTTTGCCACCTGCGCTTTTTTCTCGTGCGGGTGCAGGTAGAAATCGCTGGTGTGGAACAGCGCGTGCGCGAGGTATTCGCCCAGCTGCCGCGCCGCCTGCGGGTAGTAAATGTTGTTGATCAGTTCGCCGCGCCAGATGCGATGGCTGGAGAGGTCTTCCATCACCATCACCGCCAGTTCCGGGTCATAGTGGTGGATTTTCACGGTGTGCTGCGGGCTGTGCCGGTAGTGCTCGACCAGCGTTTGCGCCTCAAGACGGGCGCGGTCCAGCGTCAGCGGCCAGGACTCCCCGACGCAGCGCACGTAGGGCAGCGCCTGCTTGACGATGATGCGGCTCACGCCCGCGCTGTCGAAAATTTTGAACACCAGATTGAGGTTGCCGTCGCCTACCTCCTGCGCCTCCACCAGCGATGAAGGGTCATCAAGACCGCCAAACTGCCTGGCATACTCCACGGCGTCCTGGGCGGTAAAGGTACGGTATTGCGACATGGCCTGTTCCTCACGGGTTTGCTAATAAAGACATGTAGACGTCTATACATCTGGATTTCATCCTGACACAATGTGATACAACAACGCAACAGGGAATTAACGACATGCAGACAATACAGACGACCAGCCTGCGGGTGACGGATAATCAGCTCTTTATTCTCGACCAGCAGGCGCTTCCGCAGGAGAAACGCTGGCTGGATGCCTCGACCGTAGAGGCGCTGGTGGGGCATATTCACGCCCTGCGGGTGCGCGGCGCGCCGCTGATTGGTCTTTCTGCAAGCCTGCTGCTGGCGCTGCTGGCAGAAAGCGGTAAAAGCCGCGACGAGCTGGCCGTGGCGCTGGACACCGTGCGCGCCTCTCGCCCGACAGCCGTGAACCTGATGAACAACCTCGACCGCATGAAGCTGGCGCTGTGGCAGGAGGATTTCGTTCCGGCGCTGACTGCGGAAGCGCTGCGTCTGATTGACGAAGACAAACGGCTATGCGACGCGATTGCGAAAGCCGGTAGCGCGCTGGTGAAACCCGGTAGCCGCCTGCTGACCCACTGCAACACCGGTGGGCTGGCAACGGCGGGCGTCGGCACCGCGCTGGGCGTTATTGCTCGTGCGCATAAGGAAGGAAACGTCAGCAACGTCTGGGTGGATGAAACCCGTCCTCTGCTGCAGGGAGGCAGGCTGACCGCATGGGAACTTGGCGAACTGGGCGTGCCGTATCAGCTCATCACCGATTCCATGGCTGCCAGCCTGATGGCGAAAGGGGAAGTAGACGCCGTGTGGGTGGGTGCAGACCGTATTGCCGCCAACGGCGACGTGGCGAATAAGATCGGCACCTATTCCCTGGCGGTGCTGGCGAAATTCCACGGCATTCCGTTCTACGTCGCCGCGCCGCATACCACGCTCGACCCGGCCTGCCCGAACGGGGACGCGATCCCCATCGAGCAGCGTGCCGCCAGCGAAGTCACGGGCGTGGCAGGGAGCTTTGGCGCGGTGCAATGGGCACCGGAAAATGCACGGGTCTATAACCCGGCGTTTGACGTTACGCCTGCCTCGCTGATTAGCGGCTGGGTACTGGATACGGGCGTGGTCACGCCGCAAGAGGTGGCAAACGGGAAATTCGCCTGAGTCCGGCTATCCTTTAAGGGGTTCCCTTAAGAGGACAATATCGTGACGCTCGATCCTGAAACTGACTTAAAACTGGAGCGCGTGGTGGATGCCCCGCGCGACCTGCTGTGGCTGTGCTGGACCACGCCGGAACATATCAAAAACTTCTTCATTCCTGCTCCCCATAAGGTCACCGAGTGCGATCTCGATCTCCGCGTGGGCGGGCGGTTCAACACCGTGTTTGAGGTGGACGGTCAGCGTATGGATAACCGCGGTGTCTTCCTGGAAATCGATCCCGGTAAAAAGCTGGTCTTTACCGACGGTTATACCGAAGGCTGGAAACCGGCCGAAAAGCCGTTTATGACGGCGATTTTATTGCTGGAAGACGTTGGGGAGGGAAAAACCCGCTATACGGCGATAGCGCGCCATCCGACGAAGGACATCCGCGAGCAGCATGAGCAGATGGGCTTCCACGAAGGGTGGGGGATAGTTCTGGACCAGCTGGTGGGGTATGTGAAGGGGCTTAACGCGTAGTGCGCGCTGGTGCCCTCACCCCGGCCCTCTCCCACGGGGAGAGGGAGAAAAGATTATGCCAGGCGTGGATACGCATCCGCGATCGCATCGCCCGTAAACTGCGCCACCCAGCCTTCCGGGTTATCGAAAATACGAATCGCCGTAAAGTTCGGCTCTGAACCCATATCGAACCAGTGCGGCGTACCCGCGGGCACGGAAATCAGGTCGTTTTTCTCGCAGAGCACCTGATACACCTCATCGCCAATATGCAGGCAGAACAGCCCCGCGCCTTCTACGAAGAAGCGCACTTCGTCTTCGCCGTGGGTGTGTTCGTTCAGGAACTTCGCGCGCAGCGCCTCTTTCTGCGGGTTGTCGGCGCGCAGGCTGATCACGTCCCAACTCTTATAGCCTTTCTCCGCTACCAGCCTGTCGATCGCATGCTGATACGCCTCGATCACGGCTTCGGGCGCAGGATCCTGGCCTAAATCACGGTCAGCCGCCCAACGTTCAAACCGCACCCCTTTAGCGTTGAGCTGCTGGGCGATCTCGGCGGCATCGGTGCTGTGCCACTGGTGTTGGCTGGCGTCTTTATCAGAATAAATGGTCAGTGCGCTCATGAAGGGATTTGCTCCGGATTAATCTCGTCAAACTGGTGGACCTGATGGTGATGGCTTGCGCCGTCATCATCGCCGCGAATCAGCTGCAGGGTGCGAAAACCTGCCTGTTCAGCCGCGTCCAGCTCCTGATGGATATCGGACAGGAACAGGATCTGCGACGGGGCGATGCCCGTTTGTGCAGCAATGTTTTGATAAGACTGCACCTCGCGCTTGGCGCCGATGTGGGTATCAAAATAGCCGCTGAACAGATGAGTAATATCACCTTCGTCGCTGTAGCCAAATAACAGTTTCTGCGCGGCGACGGAGCCAGAGGAATAAACATAGAGATCAATGCCTTGCGCTTTCCATTTTTCCAGCGCAGGCAGCACGTCCGGGTAGAGGTGGCCGGTAAAGTCGCCGTTAACGTAGCCATCGTGCCAGATGATCCCCTGCAGGGCTTTGAGCGCCGTGGATTTGCGGTCTTCGTCCATAAAGGCAAACAGGGCATCGATAAGCTCGCTGACGCTGGCGTGCGGGCTACCGATTTCATCACGCAGGTTGTCCAGAATGGATGTGACCGGCTCGGCGTACTGCTGCGTGGTGACGAAGGCCGCCAGCCGCTCACGCGCATAGGGGAACAAAACATCATGGACAAAACGGATATCGCTGGTGGTGCCTTCAATATCCGTCACAATTGCGCGAATCATACTCTCTCCAGTTGTCGTAAACGCATTTCACATTCAAACAGGAATTCCAGTCCTTCCAGATGACGGCGGGCTTCGGCCACGTCGCTTCCCCAGCAGGTTAAGCCATGACCGCGCAGAAGAAAACCATAATTAAGCGGGCGTTCCTGCGCGTAATGGGCGATGCGCGAGGCGAGGGCATCGATGTCCTGGTCGTTATCAAATACCGGGATGGAAACCGTATCCAGATGCGTGGTCTGTCCGCTGAGCGATTTTTGCATCTCGAAGCCGCTGATGTTCAGTTCAGCCTCTTTTACCAGACGTGACAGCACCGTGGCGTTGACCGTGTGCACGTGCAGAACAGCGTTGGCCTCCGGGAACAGGCGATAAATAAGGGTATGTAGCCCCGTTTCGGCTGATGGCTTACGACCAGACGGCGCGCGGTTGGTGGCGATTTCAACCTGCAGAAAATCCTCCGTTGTCAGGCTGCCTTTGTCTTTACCGGATTCGCTGAGCCAGCAGAGGCGTTCGTCATGCCGCACCGACATGTTGCCGCCGGTGGCGGGAGCCCAGCCTTTGGCACCAATCCAGCGGCATGCGTCGACCAAATGTGTGAGTTGCAGGTTGTCTGTCATTTCCTTTTACCCTCTCGGTCAGGAATATTTATAGCATATAGACGTCTAAGCGTCTTGATTGCCAAAGACTATCATCGTGTTATAGTGGCAGCAACATAAGTATTACAAGCAGGCACAGCACAATGAGCAATAACGCATTGATTCCGAAGAGTAAACTCCCCAATCTCGGCACCACTATCTTTACGCAGATGAGCGCCCTGGCGCAGCAGCACAACGCCATTAACCTCTCGCAGGGGTTCCCTGATTTTGACGGCCCGCGCTATCTGCAGGAGCGTCTGGCGTACCACGTGGCACAGGGGGCGAATCAGTATGCGCCGATGACCGGCGTGCAGGCGCTGCGGGATGCCATTGCGGATAAAACGGCTGAGCTGTATGGCTATAAGCCCGATGCGAACAGCGAGATCACGGTGACGGCAGGGGCGACCGAAGCGCTGTATGCGGCGATTACCGCGCTGGTGCGTGCGGGCGATGAAGTCATTTGTTTTGATCCGAGCTACGACAGCTACGCGCCAGCCATCGAGCTTTCCGGTGGCGTGGTGAAACGCGTGGCGCTCCAGCCACCGCATTTCCGCCCTGACTGGCAGGCGTTTGCCGCGCTGCTGAGCGATAAAACCCGCCTGGTGATCCTGAATACGCCGCACAACCCGTCAGCGACGGTGTGGCAAAAGGTCGATTTCGCCGCGCTGTGGCAGGCCATTGCCGAACGTGAGATTTATGTTCTGAGCGACGAAGTGTACGAGCACATCTGCTTTGCAGAGGAAGGGCACGCCAGCGTGCTGGCCCATCCGCAGCTTCGCGAGCGCGCCGTCGCCGTCTCGTCGTTCGGTAAGACCTATCATATGACCGGCTGGAAAGTGGGCTATAGCGTGGCACCGGCCGCCATTAGCGCCGAGCTGCGCAAAGTGCACCAGTATCTGACCTTTGCGGTGAACACGCCTGCCCAGCTGGCGCTGGCGGATATGCTCCGCGCCGAGCCGGAGCACTATCGCGATCTGCCGGACTTCTATCGAAAACGCCGGGATCTGTTTGTGAACGCGCTGAGCAAAAGCCGTCTGGAGATTTTACCCTGCGAAGGGACCTACTTCCTGCTGGCCGACTACAGCGCCATTTCCGATCTGGATGACGTCAGCTTCTGCCAGTGGTTGACGAAAGAGGTGGGTGTTGCGGCGATCCCGCTCTCTGTTTTTTGCGCCGATCCCTTCCCGCATAGGCTGATTCGCCTTTGCTTTGCGAAACAGGAATCGACGCTGCTGGCGGCGGCAGAACGCCTTAACGCGCTCTGATTATTTTACCGTCCAGGCTTCTGAGTATCGACGGTCTGCAAAGAGTTCCAGCAGACCGTTGATCTGCTTGAGGCGCAGGACCTCGTCGCTGTCCATCCCCAGTTCCTGACCGATTTTCGCATCATCCCAGCCAAGCTGAACCAGTTCGCGAACGATATCGGACATCGCATGGATCTGGTGACGGCCGCGCGCCCGGTTATGACGGATGGTCGCCGCCATCCGCTCGCCTTTTTTCTGCCGCGCTTTACGCAGACAGGTGACCGGCAGATAGCCTTTAAGCTGGCGCTTTAATATCGCCCGGTTCGACCCCATTTCGTGGCGATGAAAGCCGTCGACGATTTCATAATGCTGAGCGTCGCTTTCCGTTACCACAATGGGCTGGGTGAAGCCGTCCATCTCCAGCGATTTGCAGAGCAACCGTTTTTCCGGCGGTGCGACGTTATTGGGGTTGTAATCGTTCGCAGTAATCTCGCCCTGTTTGATCCACAGCACGCAGTCGACAGGCTGCTCGCGAAAAGGGCTGTGTTCATGGATGGCCTGGCGAAAGGCGTTGATGGCTTCAATGCGTTGGTCTTCGGGAAGAGACTGAAGATAGCGCGCCATGTCGTTAATCAATCGTTGCTGCATAAGATCCCCCATTCCTTGCGTTTTGACTTTATCCGTTCGCTGTAACGCTGATAGTGCTTTGGTTTGTTAGGACTGAATGAAAGGGCACGACACCAGTAGTCATTGTTGAGTAATACCTTGCACACGCGTCGCCATGACGGAATATCCTTCGCCCCGATATCGCCCTCCTGGGTGTCGGGAATATCGGCCATGCCTCGCTTCTGATACCAGTGCAAATAGATCGCGATTTTATTGCGGTAATGTTCCGCTGTGGTGTGCGGCATGCTGTCGAGCAGCAGCATGGCGTACTCGCGCCAGCTGAGCGCGTCAGGTTTAAGAATTTTACGGTGGCCATAAAAATGATTGTCCTGGCCTGCGTAGATCCCCCCGCTGTGTACGCCGCTCACCCGCTCGCACATGGCCGCCCAGCGTTCGGGCTCAACAACATGATAGAGCCACAGTCCCTGGCGCTGTTCCGGGCCAAAAGGCTCACAGATGCGCATGTAGCGAGGCGGGACGCCTGCCTGAAACATCAGGTCGTAAAGGGGGTTGTAACATCCGCCCGTTTTAGCAAACCATGTCCAGATATCGGCGGTTTTCCAGTCGTAGAGCGGATAGATGTACCAGGCGTGACCGCCCGGGGCGATGGTGGTCCAGGGTTTGTCATCGGCAAAGCGGCGCTTGCGCGCGTTCGCGATAGTCAAAAAACGATTGTAGGATTCATCGGCGCGAATACCGACCATCATGGCTGCCGGACGGCTTTTGGCAAACCAGTCTGAAAATGCGCGGACAAAGGCTTCAAACGTCATGCCGGGCTGGTAGAAATCGAAGTAATCCAGATCGGTAATCGCGTCTGCGGGAGGCTGACGCACCCATCGCTTTCCTGGCTCCCAGCATTGCCATTCAGGGTAAAACTGCGTAAGCGCATTTTGCGTGGTGAGTGGCAGCGCCACCCACCAGCATTGCTCAATGACATCGGCGTATTGCGCAATCATATTATTTACGTGCTGAATGGTATAAGTGAACTGCGCTTCCCAGTCGATAAAGAGCAGGTGGATTTTCTTTCCCATTTTTCGGGCCTCTCGGGCCGTCAAATGCAGCATAATGGTAGAATCCTTCCCCCCTGAAAATGAAACACAAACCCTGGGTAGATTCTCAAGTGTCCATGCAATGCGCTCTTTCGCGGCCTCAAGCACATTTTGATTAAGCGGATACTTATACATTGACATAGCCAAACTCCTCCCTGGATATAAATACCGGATGGGTGTCAATAATGGAGAGAGAATAATAGTAGTGAAAAATAAGAGCAGGTAAATGAAAAAGAGAAATGTTTTTATTATCTATAAATGAGAGTTATCTTTTAACAAAAAAGGAGGCTGTGGGGAACACAGCCTTTTATCTTTATTTTTCTGCAATTTGTTCAATAAAGGTCGAGAAAACCGAACTGTTAAGCGCTGAGCGGTTATAAATCATGTATACCTCAAAAGGCGGAAGCGTAAAAGGCGCCTCTAATTTTTTTAATCTCAGAATGTCTTTGTATTTTTTAAACAGGACTTCTGGCACATAGCCGATTAAATGTGAGGCGCTGATCATAGCGAGAAGGGTGAATATGGAGTCACAGCGAAAACCGATGTTTTTTTCTGCGTGCACTTTTTCCGCCATCGACTGGTAGTGTTTCACACCGGGCTCATCACTGAGGAAAACCGTAAACTTCTCCTCCTGAAGCTCCTCCATCGTGACAACGTCGTTCATGCGAGGATGATCCTGACTGCATACCAGCAGCATGGAATAGGTTGCATAAGGGACGCACACCATTGAACGGTTGTTAACCGGCGCCATAGAGAAAATCAGGTCCGCTTTACGGTACGCCAGTAGGTCTTCTGCGGAATCCGCCGTCAGCAGCATATCGTGAAGTTCTATCTCGTAATTATGATTTCTCATCAACAATTTAAGCGGAGTGAGCAGGTTTTCCGTCGTCAGGATTTGCGGACTGTAGACGACAAAGTTCTTTTTAAGCGCAGACGCATTCATAATGTTGATTGTCTGCTCAAGCTGATTGAGGTTTTGCTCAAGATGATGGTGAAGATTGACACCCACCGTGGTGGGGGTAATCCCTTTCCCCGAACGGATAAACAGGGGGTCACTGAGCTGGTTGCGCAGCCGCTGCAGCGATTGACTGACCGCCGACGGTGTAATGTAGAGCGTTTCTGCTGCCTTACTAATGCTCAGGTGCTGGTAGATACATTCGAAAATGACCAGCAGGTTGAGGTCGAATTTTTTGAGGTCGTAAAGATTTGCCATGTTTCATCCTGAGTGCGCTGCGGTGCGTTATCACATCACTGATAACTATAGAACTAAGTTAACTATTTACCATCCATGATAGTTAACTAACTTAATTGTTATTGAAAACCAACTTAATATATCACGAACGTAGATTAATGAAATAGAACTTCAATGTTCATTAAGATATTTTTATCTTTAAAGGAGAAAATAAAATTGAATAAAAATAGTGTGATTTATATATCGACAAGTAATTATCACGCATTTTTATTTTTTACGCCCGGTTGCGATGACGCGACAGCACCGTTTGGTAAAACCTATCGCAGCCATAGATACGATTGCCCCTTACGTCCATTGCCCTGTGTCAGTACGGGTGGTGTAATCAGGGGGCTGTTACGACCTTGATACCAGGGTAAGTAGAGCGCAACGCAACGCCGGTAGTTTTACCGGCACTGAAAGTTCCTGTGGAAAGTTCAGGTATCAGGGCCGCCCACCAGGGCGGCCTTTTTACTTTCGGGCTTTAGTTTGTTTCACAAGGTTGTCTTGTTCGGGTTGTAAGGTTTGGCTGATTGATTTGATAAAGCATACGCATTAGCCCCGATGAAGAAAGTTGGTTACCTTACCTCTCAACGAAAACACGGAGGAAGTACAGATGTCTTTGATTAACACTAAAATTAAACCTTTCAAAAACCAGGCGTTCAAAAACGGTGAATTCATCGAAGTTACCGAGAAAGATACCGAAGGCCGCTGGAGCGTCTTCTTCTTCTATCCGGCTGACTTCACCTTCGTTTGCCCGACCGAACTGGGTGACGTGGCTGACCATTACGACGAACTGCAGAAGCTGGGCGTAGACGTTTACTCTGTGTCTACCGATACCCACTTCACCCACAAAGCATGGCACGGCAGCTCTGAAACCATCGCGAAAATCAAATACGCGATGATCGGTGACCCGACTGGCGCCCTGACCCGTAACTTCGAAAATATGCGTGAAGATGAAGGCCTGGCAGACCGTGCGACCTTCGTTGTTGACCCGCAGGGCATTATCCAGGCTATCGAAGTTACCGCTGAAGGTATCGGCCGTGACGCATCTGACCTGCTGCGTAAAGTGAAAGCCGCTCAGTACGTGGCTTCTCACCCAGGCGAAGTGTGCCCGGCGAAATGGAAAGAAGGCGAAGCGACTCTCGCTCCATCCTTAGACCTGGTCGGCAAGATCTAAGTCTGTAAAGCCTGGCGGCGCTGCGCTTGCACAGGCCTACAGTATCGTAGGCCGGGTAAACGAAGTGCCACCCGGCAATCAATGGGCGCACCCGCGCCCATTTCATTCCAGCACCATGATGCAAGTTGCATTCAGGCCGCCCGTTAAAGGCAGCTTGCATGATGACGTTTTAAGAGAGGGAAGAACAATGCTCGACACAAACATGAAAACCCAGCTCAAGGCCTACCTTGAGAAACTGACCAAACCCGTTGAGTTGATTGCCACGCTGGACGACAGCGCGAAATCGGCAGAGATCAAGGAACTGCTGGCGGAGATCGCCGAACTGTCGCCGAAAGTGACGTTCAAGGAAGATAACGCGCTGGCTGTTCGTAAGCCTTCTTTCCTGATTACTAACCCAGGCTCCGACCAGGGGCCGCGATTTGCCGGTTCTCCGCTGGGGCATGAATTTACCTCGCTGGTGCTGGCGCTGCTGTGGACCGGCGGTCATCCCTCGAAAGAGGCCCAGGCGCTGCTGGAGCAGATCCGCGATATCGACGGTGATTTTGAGTTTGAAACCTATTATTCACTCTCCTGCCACAACTGCCCGGACGTGGTGCAGGCGCTGAACCTGATGTCGGTCCTGAACCCGCGCATCAAACACACGGCAATTGACGGTGGAACCTTCCAGAATGAAATCACCGATCGCAACGTGATGGGCGTTCCGGCGGTCTACATGAACGGTCAGGAGTTTGGCCAGGGCCGTATGACCCTGACGGAAATCGTGGCCAAGGTGGATACCGGTGCTGAAAAACGTGCGGCAGAAGAGCTGAACAAACGCGATGCGTATGACGTGCTGATCGTCGGTTCTGGCCCGGCGGGCGCAGCGGCGGCGGTCTACTCCGCACGTAAAGGGATCCGCACCGGCCTGATGGGCGAACGTTTTGGTGGTCAGGTACTCGATACCGTGGATATCGAAAACTACATTTCCGTGCCAAAAACGGAAGGTCAGAAACTGGCTGGCGCACTGAAAGCGCACGTCAGCGACTACGACGTGGACGTGATCGATAGCCAGAGTGCCAGCAAGCTGGTTCCGGCAGCGGTTGAAGGCGGTTTACACCAGATTGAAACCGCCTCCGGCGCGGTGCTGAAAGCGCGCAGCATTATCATTGCCACTGGCGCGAAATGGCGCAACATGAACGTGCCGGGTGAAGATCAGTATCGCACCAAAGGCGTGACCTACTGCCCGCACTGCGATGGCCCGCTGTTCAAAGGCAAGCGCGTGGCGGTGATCGGCGGCGGTAACTCCGGCGTGGAAGCGGCTATTGACCTGGCGGGTATCGTTGAACACGTGACCCTGCTGGAATTTGCGCCAGAGATGAAGGCCGATCAGGTGCTGCAGGATAAAGTGCGCAGCCTGAAAAACGTCAACATCGTGCTGAACGCGCAGACCACGGAAGTGAAGGGCGACGGCAGCAAAGTGACCGGTCTGGAATACCGCGACCGCGTGAGCGGCGACGTGCACAGCGTTCAGCTTTCGGGGATCTTCGTGCAGATTGGTCTGCTGCCAAACACCACCTGGCTGGAAGGCGCGATTGAGCGCAACCGCATGGGCGAGATCATCATCGATGCGAAATGCGAAACCAGCGTGAAGGGCGTGTTTGCGGCGGGCGACTGTACTACCGTGCCGTACAAACAGATCATCATTGCCACTGGCGAAGGTGCGAAGGCGTCTCTGAGTTCGTTTGACTACCTGATTCGCACCAAAACCGCATAATAAAAGAAAGTAAGACGACACCTGCAATAGCAAGAGGCCACCGAAAGGTGGCCTCTGTTTTTTTACCGAACGACCATCACCGGAATGTGGGTGTGGCGGATCACGCTGGAGGCATTCGATCCCAGCAGGTGAGTGGTGATCGACGGATTACGTGAGCCAATCACCACCACGTCGGCTTTTAACTCACCCGCCAGTTCGTTTACGGCATCACGCACGCTGCCAAAACGCACGTGGGTTTTGATGCGCGATGGGTCAATGCTGAAGTGCTCAACCATGGTTTGCAGTCGGGTTTCGGCTTCGTGCTGAAGGTGCTCTTCGAAGCGGCGCACGTCGGCGGCAAAACGATGCAGGCTCAAGCTGGCCGAACCCGGTAATACATGAAGAAGATGAATAATGCCGTCCTGCTGCGCAAGGAACTCCGCGTGGCGAACGGCCTTGTCGCTCAACTCCATCTCAAAAACATCAACCGGCATAATGATTGTCTGATACATACCCGTTTCTCCTTGTTTATAAACGCTGAAATCATTCAACCACAAAATAATAGAGGTTTCCGGTATCTGTCTGGCACTTTTAATGTTTTTACGTTTAAGGGCGGTCGAGGAAGCGGGCTACCAATGGCGCTCAAGATACAGCACGGCCATGACGATAATCGCCATAAAAATGAGAAAAATAAGTGTGATAGCCAGTATCTCACTCATGACCGTCCCCGCGGCAACAAAACAGATTAAGCGTGGATTAAGGTGTTTTTGAGCGCTATAGGACAATCGGGTGAAATGACGAAAAGAGGATGCAAGTGCATCCTCTTTGCAGGGCAGGAAGCGCGGGATTAACGAAGGTAATCGCCTGCGGCTTCTGGCTGGTAGAGCAGCTCAAGCACTTCCAGATGCGTCGACGCGCCACCCGGTAGTTCCCAGTGAATGGTATCACCTGTGCGCAACCCAAGCAGGGCCGCACCCACAGGTGCCAGTACGGAAAGCTGTGTGCTGCTGTCGGTCATTTGCGTCGGATAGACCAGCGTGCGGGTCAACTCTTCGCCCGTCGTCAGGTTACGAAATTTCACCTGGCTGTTCATGGTAACCACATCCTGAGGCATGGTCTCAGGCGTGCACATCTGCGCCCGGTCAAGCTCCTCGTTCAGTGCATCGGCTACCGGGAGAGAAGCGAATTCGGGTTTCTCCAGAAGACGGTCAATACGTTCTGCGTCGAGCTCATTAATGATAATTGTGGGTCTGGACATTTTTTACTCCATGTCGTTAATACTGCGTGTAACGCAGAAACCAATCCAAAAGAAAACCCTCGCCGTCTTGCAGCGAGGGTTTAACTCTCCCGATGATACTGGCTGAGCGTGCAAGTTTGAAGTGATGAAGGTCACATTCATGGTCCATATGAATTTTCGCTGAAATTTATTCAGTCTTCATTCCGGGCGGAATACGTTACGCTGAGTCTTTTGAACCTGGGCGTTGCGCGCCCCAACGAGAGAGAACTATGTACTTCTACCAACCGTCTAAGGGTCACGGCCTGCCGCACGATCCGCTGAATGCCATTATTGGCCCGCGCCCGATTGGCTGGATCTCGTCCTGCGACACGAACGGCCTGCTTAACCTCGCGCCGTATAGCTTCTTTAACTGTTTCAACTATCGGCCACCGATCATTGGTTTTTCCAGCAACGGCTGGAAAGACAGCGTGCGCAATATTCACGAAACGGGCGAGTTTGTCTGGAACCTGGCCACGCGCGATCTGGCTGCTGCGATGAACAAAACCTCGGCCATGCTCCCCCATGATGAAGACGAGTTTACCTTTGCCGGACTCACGCCCGTCGCCAGCCAGTTGGTGAAAGCGCCGCGCGTGGCAGAAAGCCCGGTGAATTTTGAGTGCCGCCTGTCGCAGTGCATCCAGCTGACCGGCGCAGACGGTACGCCAGTGGACACCTGGCTGGTATTGGGAGAAGTGGTCGGTATTCATATTGCTGACAAGCTGCTGGAAGAGGGGATTTATCAGACCGCAAAAGCGCAGCCCATCCTGCGTGCGGGTGGGCCGACGGCGTATTACGGCATCAGCGATGAACACCGGTTCGATATGGTGCGTCCAGGCGCGGGTCAGTAACCGGCTTTATCAATAACGAACTGTTTGCCGCAGTTGCCTGGATGCGGTTGCGGCGCAAAAGAGGCCGACGAGAGAGGGGCATTAATGGTGTCGGCTTTCAGGGAGATCTGCATCTCGGTCAGATAAGCCGGATTGCCGTTACAGGTAAGCTTAATGGCTTTGACGTTCTGTTTGCCCCAGCTTTTCGCGACGGCACTATCAAAGTCACGGCGGCTGACGGTCTTGCCGTAGTTATCCGCCAGAAATTTACCGACTGCGCTGGTTTTAACATCCTGATTTAAACGCACCATGGTGCCGAAGTAAGCGTCGGGATCAAAACCAAAGCAGACGCCATGTTTGGCATATTCGTAACGTTCCAGGCAGGAGTTCCCGCCCGCGCCGGGCATCACGCTGTTAAGCTTTGCGGCGCCTGAAAGTGGCAGCCCGGTTTCTGCGGCAGAACATTTACGGCTTGCTTTTGCTTCAGGCATGTTCGGGACGGGGCGGGTGGCGCAGCCAAAGCGCATCCAGCGGCGTTCATCTACCCCGCGTGACGCGATGGATTTTGGCAGGCCAGGCCATAAGCCGTGCACGGTCAGGAAATCAGTTTTGCTGGCGCTCTCTTTTTGCAGGCGACATTCATCGGGTTCATTGCGATTGCGTTCGACCATGCTCTGACAGAATCCGGTTTGCCAGGAAAGCGCCAGAACGTAGCGATCGAAATCGCCATATTGCGTTGCCTTGAGGGGTTCTGCTTGTGCGGAGAAGACACAAAGGGCAAGCGCCATAGCGCCAGATGGGATTGCGATATCCTTACTGAACATTTGATTTCCTGATCGATTGAGTGCAATTAATTTCTGGAAATGATTAAAGCACAAAAAGCGCCCGCAGGCGCTTTTGGGTTATCAGGAATTTCGCTTAGGCGGCGCCGGGAACCAGCACTTCAGTGGCGATGATCACGATGATCAGGCCAACCAGCACGGGCACTGACGTCCGTTTCACTACCTCAAATGGCGAGATTTTTGCCATACCGGCGACGGCAACCACCACACCCGATACCGGAGAGATGGTACGGCCCAGGTTTGAGGCCTGAAGCATCGGGATAGAAAGGTAAGCCGGGTTAATGCCAGAGGAGTGAGCCAGTTTCGGGATCATCTCAACGAAGGCATAAAACGGTGCGTTACCGGAACCCGTGGTCATTGCCGCCAACATGGTGAGGATCACCAGGACCAGCATCAGGATAATGCTGGCAGAGCCGAACGAGGTGGCGATGGAGATCAGGCTCTGAATAAAGCCGATGGTGCTGAGACCCTGGGCAAACACGCCCGCGGCAACCAGCAGCATCACGACGCCAGCAAACGCATCCGCCATCCCGCGATAGGCCACTTCCAGTCCTGAGAACACCTTCTGAGTGTTGAAGCCACGCACAAATTCCAGCAAGGCTGCCAGCAGCATACAGATCACCAGAATGGTGATGATGTGCAGCTGTGGACCCCATTTGCCGTCAAAAATCAGTACCCCGATAATCGGGGTGAACGGCAGAATGGCGTAAAACGCGGGCGCAGTGGTGGTGATTTCACTCACGTCCAGCATTTCATGGCTGATGTTCTCTTTCTTATCGAGATAGCGCTGCCAGAAGAAGTGGGCGATGCCCATACCCACGATGGCAACAATGGAGATGGGCAGCGTGGTCTTAAAGGCGAAATCGATGAGTGACATCTCCGCCGCCTTTGCCGCCAGCACAACGTCGCCGGAGGTTGGGGAGAGAATAATGGCTGCCGGAGAGGCACAAATTGCCGCGGCCGCGCCACGGCTGATACCGACGTTGACCATAACCGGGAACAGCGTTGCCATTAACAGTACGCCAAGTCCGGTTGCTGACGACACCGCAAGGGACATCAGGCAGGCGAGGAAATAGGCCGCGACCATGAGCAAATAGGGGGAGTTGATGTACTGCAGTGGTTTCGACGCCAGTTTGACCACCATATCGTTTGCGCCGATATGGGTCATATAGGCGGCAAAACCGCACAGCATCATAATCATCATGCCCAGGTCGCCACCGCGGCTCATGAGCAGAATTTTTATATATTCAACAATGTCGGTGGCCGTGTAGCCGGTGCTGGCTGCGCTGGCAGGTAACACCTGATGACCCATTAGCGCGCTAACAATCAGCAGGGTTAAGCCGCCGACAAATAACACGCCTGTGGCTGAGTACCCTTTAATGATGTAGCGGGCTACACCGACAATGACGACGACTCCGATAAGGAGTTCGATAAACGTAAGCATGATTTCCCCTGTCTCCTTGCTACCCGAGAGCACAAATAATCAATAAAAAAGAAGGATGAGAATGTGCCGAATTATTGCTCAGTCCTTGCTGATTAAAATCAATAAAAAGACTACTAAAGAAGGCATTGACGCTATTTTTGCCATCACTCCGGCATTTATGTCATATGGGTATTGACCGCCGGATACACCATTATATGTCATTTAGCGCACGGCAGGTCGGGAACGTGCGGGGCGCTGAAGCCTGTCTCTTCTGTGCACCTGTCAGCCTTTTGCTATAAGCCATATGATGCGTGTGGCTCAAAATCCTTTTTTCTTCACCGGGGATAGTATTATTTTGACGCCACGTATAAATATTTATTACATGACAAATAAATTGAAAAAGAATTTATGGGTTCTTCTTGGGTGTGTTTTATTATGCAGAATGATTTTTTTAATATATCGCCATTGGCCTTCAGGTTCTGTGGCTGAATATAGTAGTGATAAAGTAGAAGTGATATGAATATGTACCAAGGTGAGAACGGATGGCGGGCTTACTGACGTATGCTGAGGGCGGCGGCAGAGCCCGGCAGGGCTGGCGTGCATCTTCTCATCCATTTTATAAGAATATTCTTGGATTTAGGGCCATTAATTAGGAATAACGCTGATGTTGTTAAGGATTCATTCAACTATTCTATGGTAAACTTTGCCTTGAATACTAAGAATGGTAATTGCATTGTGATGGTACGTAATAAATTTTTCCTGATTTTATTGTTTATTTTTGGGCAGTTAACTTTCTCTTCTGTCGCCAGGGCAGAGGATAACGCGGCGGATAAAGGTTGGTTCTCAACGTTTACGGATAACGTCGCGCAAACCTGGAAGGAGCCAGAACATTACGATCTCTATATTCCGGCGATAACGTGGCATGCACGTTTTGCCTATGACAAAGAAAAAACGGACCGCTACAACGAACGTCCCTGGGGAGCGGGTTTTGGTCAGTCCCGTTGGGACGACAAAGGAAACTGGCACGGACTGTACCTGATGGCGTTTAAGGACTCCTACAACAAGTGGGAGCCGATTGGCGGTTACGGCTGGGAGAAAACGTGGCGTCCATTAGCGGATGAGAACTTCCATCTTGGCCTGGGCTACACGGCAGGCTTTACGGCGCGTGATAACTGGAAGTACATTCCGGTCCCAGTCTTGCTGCCGTTGGCATCCATTGGCTATGGTCCCGCGACGTTCCAGATGACCTACATCCCGGGAACCTATAACAACGGAAACGTTTACTTTGCCTGGATGCGTTTTCAGTTTTAACTGACAAAACGTTACAAACTGGCGAAAAAGTGCACTCTCGTTGAATCGTAAAGGATAAAAATCCGTCAACGAAAATTAACGCGACTTTTGTCACTTTTTAGCAAAGATCCGCTGGACAAAAGGTTCCACAATTGATGTACTGATACCCGACACAGCATTTGTGTCGTTTTTTAATGTAAAGGTAATTTTGATGTCTAAGATTAAAGGTAACGTTAAGTGGTTTAATGAGTCCAAAGGATTCGGTTTCATTACTCCTGAAGATGGCAGCAAAGATGTGTTCGTACACTTCTCTGCAATCCAGTCTAATGGTTTCAAAACCCTGGCTGAAGGTCAGCGTGTTGAGTTTGAAATCACTAACGGTGCCAAAGGCCCTTCTGCTGCTAACGTAATCGCTCTGTAATTCAGACGCGTCAGCAAGAATTTCAAAACCCGCTATTTGAGCGGGTTTTTTTCGTTCTGAATCAACCAATCAGATACATTTTCAGGAAGCTGGCGACGATTGCCACGCTCAGCAAAACCATTCCTGCGCTCATCAACTGTTCTTTCATACTGTCACCCTCGCTCCGTATTACGTCCAGAGTGACAGAGAAAAATTAAGCCAACATTAACGTCGGGCGATTAATGCGCGCTGGCGGAAGAAAAGAGCCAAAATGCGATCCCGGTCATCGCAAATGAACCGAGCATATTGATGGCGATGTTCGTTAATGCCCAGCCAATGCGACCTTCCTGAAACAGGAACACCACTTCAGCAGAGAAGGTGGAGAACGTCGTTAAACCGCCACAGAAGCCGGTGGTAATCAATACCTTCCACACCGGGTCGATATGTGTCATGCGGTTAAACCAGGCTAGCCCCATGCCGATAATAAAGGCACCAATCAGGTTTGCTGCCAGGGTTCCCATGGGAATGGCCTGATGAAGAGGGTTAAACCGCATACTCAAAAACCACCGCGCAACGCTACCCGTGCCTCCGCCAATAAAAACGGCTATAAGTAGTTGTAACACTGTCAATACCTGCTATTGGATGTGTAAGTACGTCGAGTGTAACGCTGTTTTTGACCGGGGGACAAATATGTATGTTGCGGTAGGGCAGTTTGCGGTAACGCCGGACTGGAATGAGAATGCGGGAACATGCGTCTCCCTGATGGCCCAGGCGCGACAGAAGGGGGCATCCTTGCTGGTGCTTCCCGAAGCGCTGCTGGCACGGGATGATAACGATCCTGATATGTCGGTTAAGTCGGCGCAGTCGCTGGATGGGGCGTTTTTGCAGCAGCTGCTGACAGAGAGCGCTGGCAATCTCATGACGACCATTTTTACGGTGCATGTTCCTTCTGCGCCGGGCCGGGCAGTGAATACGCTTGTGGCTATCCGTGGCGGCGAGATTATTGCACGCTACGCTAAGCTTCATCTCTATGATGCGTTCAACATTCAGGAGTCGCGTCTTGTCGATCCCGGCGACAGCGTTTCACCCCTGCTGGAGGTCGATGGATTTAACGTGGGATTAATGACCTGCTACGATCTGCGTTTTCCAGAAATGGCACTGAATCTGGCTTTACAGGGTGCCGACGTCCTCGTATTGCCAGCGGCCTGGGTTAAAGGGCCCTTAAAAGAGCACCACTGGGCGACGCTGTTGGCCGCAAGGGCGCTTGATACCACCTGCTACGTGGTCGCCTCAGGAGAGTGTGGGAATAAGAATATTGGACAGAGCAGGGTTATCGATCCGTTGGGCGTGACCATCGCCTCAGCAGCCGAAGCGCCAGCGCTTTTAATGACCGAGATACTATCAGAGCGAATTGCGCTTGCACGTCGGCAGTTACCCGTTCTTCGCAATCGACGGTTTGCGCCACCGCAATTATTGTGATGTTTTTTTCAACAATGCTTGATTCACCTTGTTACAGATTGCTATTGTGTGCGCGCGTCAAATGTCCGTTAATACGATCGGGTTTTTGGCGCTTAATGCAGCCTGTTTTATGTAAAGAAGGTATCTATGGGTGAGATTAGTATTACCAAACTGCTGGTGGTTGCCGCACTGGTCGTCCTGCTGTTTGGTACCAAGAAGTTACGCACGTTGGGTGGAGACCTGGGTGCTGCCATTAAAGGCTTTAAGAAAGCGATGAATGACGATGACGCGGCCGCGAAGAAAAGCGCCGAAGATAGTGTTCCTGCAGAGAAGCTTTCGCACAAAGAGTAATGGCAATCCTGCAAGGCTTGCATAAAAAAACCGGCTCATGAGGCCGGTTTTTTTGTGTTTCTGTAAAAAGATATTACAGGTTTATTTTACTTCTTCGCCTTTCGCCTGCATATCGGCGTGGTAGGAAGAGCGAACAAACGGGCCACACGCTGCATGGGTAAAGCCCATCGCCATGGCTTCGGCTTTCATCTCGTCGAACTCATCAGGGCTAACATAGCGCTGTACCGGCAGATGGTGACGGCTTGGCTGCAGATACTGCCCCAGCGTCAGCATAGTGACACCGTGGCGGCGCAGATCGCGCATCACTTCGATGATTTCGGCATTGGTTTCACCGAGACCCACCATCAGACCGGACTTGGTCGGAATATGCGGATGCGCTTCTTTGAAACGCTCCAGCAACTTCAGAGACCAGTTGTAGTCTGCGCCTGGACGCACCTGACGGTAAATACGCGGCACGTTTTCCAGGTTGTGGTTGAATACGTCTGGTGGGGTAGCGGTCAGGATATCCAGCGCGCGGTCCATACGTCCACGGAAATCGGGAACCAGCGTCTCAATCTTGATGTTTGGGCTTTTCTCACGGATGGCAGTAATGCAGTCTGCAAAGTGCTGTGCACCACCATCACGCAGGTCATCACGGTCAACCGAGGTGATAACGACATAACGCAATGCCATGTCGGCAATGGTTTGCGCCAGTTTCTGCGGCTCGTTCACATCTGGCGCAACAGGGCGGCCATGAGCAACGTCGCAGAACGGGCAGCGGCGGGTACAGATAGCACCCAAAATCATAAATGTCGCGGTACCGTGATTGAAACATTCAGCAAGGTTAGGGCAGGAGGCTTCTTCACACACGGAGTGAAGGCCATTTTTGCGCATCGCCGCTTTGATCCCCTGGATACGCGAAGAGTCCGCCGGCAGTTTGATTTTCATCCACTCCGGTTTTCTTAACAGCGCTTCGCGCTCTGTAGCCACGTTTTTAACCGGGATAAGGGCCATTTTATCGGCATCGCGGTATTTAACACCGCGTTCCATCACAATGGGTTTACTCATAGCGTGCGTGTTCCAGTTGCGAATATCGAAGGAAAGCGTTTCAATTCAAGGGAATGTTGTATTTATCAACTATTTTTGAACGAACGACAGGCAGTATATCATTGAAACGGTCGGTAAAGCAGCCTGCCAGGTCGCCAATTTGTAAAATAGTTGTTGTTTTGTGCGTTTTGCCCCGCATACAGCAGGGGCTTGTGCTGCCAGGCGAGTTCAGAAGGCCTGGCGGATAACGTTGATGACGTTTTCCAGTACCGGATCGCGCAGGCTTAGCTTGTTGTAATGCAGCGAAATTTCAAGCGTTTCGTCATTTAACTGATCGAGCGGAATGCTCTCCAGCGGCCAGCATTTGCGCAGCAGGTTAAAGAGGCGCAGAGGCATTACGCACAGCATGTCGCTACTGCCAATCAGGGATGCAACGGTAAACATATTGTAACTGCTGAAGCTCACCTGGCGCTCCGGGAAGAGTTCATCAATGCGCTGCCGTAGCGGGTTGGATCCCTGGCCTTCTGCCATAAAAGAGGAATGCTCGTAGGCACGCAGGTTTTCTAGCGTCAAAGGCGCATTGAACGCGGGATGATGCTGACGGCATACCAGGATCAGGCTGTCGGCGTACAGGACATGCTGGCCTAAAGCCCTTGCACTGAAATTATTGCTGTCAATGATCAGGTCGGTCTGGAACTGCGCCAGTTGGGTTTCAGGATCATTCACGGTGACGTTGCGGATCAACAGCTGCGGCGCATGTTGCTTTATTGTCTTGTAGATAGCAGGCATCACCAGCACGCCCAATGATGGAGAGGTGCCAATAGTGATGGTTCTGTGTTTATCGTAGCTGCCCGTGAGGTCCAGCGCGCCGAGAATCGATTCCAGTCCCTGGCTAATGTATTCATGCAGATGTGTGGCATAAGCCGTAGGGGTTACGCCCTGGCCCTTACGTATAAATAACGGATCCGGGAAAATAGCGCGCAGCTTTTGAATTGACTGGCTAATTGCTGAGGGGGTCAGATTGAGAATTTTCGCAGCGTTAACGATACCCTTATGGACATAAACTGCCTCAAAAATAGTCAACAGGTTGAGATCAATATTACGTAAAGTCCGAAAAATTTGTGGCTTATCTTCACCGCCGGGTTCATTCAGGCGTTTGGCTGGTAAATTAGTAGACTCCACGCTTTCACTCCGTATCCATTCACAATATGAATGATAGTTGAATTTATTTATTATGCTTGCAGAGATTCGTAAAGTGTTTCACATGTTCAACGAAAACAGACAGTTGGGTGATTGTCACGCAAGTAATATGGGATCCGCAGGCGGCACTATCAAATTGATGAATAATATGTATCGCTAATATGCGGGCGCTTCGAAAATATAGAATCTGCTGATTGTTGTAAAGCGTAAATGCGGGAAATAGCTGTGGCCCGTCAAATAATCGAGCCACTAGCAAGCATATATTAAGCAGGGATATATTCGTGAGAAGGATTGTTAAGCAGTGCTAAAAAGTTCTTCAAAAGGACAGGACGAATTATTTCCGGGGTGGCGGTGGCTACCCACTGGCACATTTGCGTCATCTCCATACCCGCATAGCCGCACGGATTGATGCGCAGGAAGGGGGCGAGATCCATATTGATATTGAGCGCCAGCCCATGGAAGGAACAGCCTTTACGAATGCGCAGACCCAGCGAACAGATCTTCATCTCTCCCACATATACGCCCGGCGCATCCGCACGCGGATGGGCATCAATGCCGTATTCTGCGAGGGTGTTTACGACGGTTTGCTCCAGCAGGGTGACAAGTTCACGGACACCCAACTTTCTGCGCTTCAGGTTGAGCAACACGTACATCACCTGCTGACCCGGACCATGATAGGTCACCTGCCCGCCACGATCGCTTTGTATCACCGGGATATCGCCCGTCATCAACAGATGTTCGGCTTTTCCTGCCTGCCCCTGGGTAAACACAGGAAGGTGTTCTACTAACCAGATTTCATCGGGTGTGGTTTCATCGCGTGAATCAGTGAAGTCATGCATAGCCTGGGAGACAGGCTCGTAAGGTTGAAGCCCGAGATGGCGGACAAGAATGTTATCCTGGTACAAAACGACGTCTCCGAAGACGGGGAGAAAAGGGTGCGGAAAGTATATCACAGCAGGGAGAGGGGTTACCCGGCAAACCGGGTAACCGCAGAGGGACTACAGCACCATACGAACGATTTCGATATTGCCGAGTTCTTCGTACAGCGTCTCAACCTGCTCAATGTGTGTCGCAGTGATGGTAATAGAAACCGAGTGGTAGTTGCCCTTGCTGCTTGGTTTTACTGACGGAGAGTAGTCACCCGGCGCATGGCGCTGTACCACTTCAACCACCTGATCAACCAGCTCAGGCTTCGCCAGACCCATTACTTTGTAAGTAAATGAGGTAGGGAATTCAAGCAGTTCGTTAAGTTTGGTTTTCATGTCAGCTCCGGCGTAACGTCAAAAAATAATAACTCCCACGTCGGGTGGGAGTTATCAGGATACTTAGTATATGGGGATCAAAATCACACTTTCAAGTGTTCAGTTTTTAGCCAAACCAGTGGTGGAACATCAATTTAATGTAATCAATGATTTTGCTGAAGAAATTGCCTTCAGGAATTTCATCCAGCACCACGAGCGGACGCTGATCGATGGTTTTGCCGTCAAGCTGGAAGTTGATGGTACCCACAACCTGGTTCTTCTGCAGCGGGGCGTGCAGTTCGGTGGTGTTGAGCACGTAGCTCGCTTTCAGATCTTTCATGCGGCCACGAGGAATGGTCAGATACAGATCTTTATCCACACCCAGGGAAGCACGGTCATTATCACCGAACCAGACTGGCTCTGAGGCGAACTCTTTACCCGCTTTCAGCGGATTGACGGTTTCGAAGAAACGGAAGCCCCAGGTCAGCAGTTTTTTGCTTTCGGTTTCACGGCCTTTGAAGGTGCGACCGCCCATCACGGCGGAAATCAGGCGCATCTGGCCTTCAGTCGCAGAGGCCACCAGGTTGTAACCCGCTTTATCGGTATGGCCAGTCTTGATGCCGTCAACGTTCAGGCTGTTATCCCACAGCAGGCCGTTACGGTTGGTCTGACGGATCCCGTTGAAGGTGAACTCTTTTTCTTTATAGATGGTGTATTCGTTCGGGACATCACGGATCAGCGCCTGGCCAATCAGGGCCATGTCACGTGCAGAGCTGTACTGACCGTCTGCGTCCAGGCCGTGTACGGTCTGGAAGTGACTGTTTTTCAGACCCAGTGCGGAAACATAGCTGTTCATCAGGCCAACAAACGCGTCCTGGCTGCCTGCTGCGAAATCTGCCATGGCGACGCAGGCGTCGTTACCAGACTGCAGGTTGATACCGCGGATCAGCTGGGAGACGGGAACCTGCATGCCAGGTTTCAGGAACATCAACGATGATCCTTTGAACACCGGGTTACCGGTCGCCCAGGCATCGTTACCGATGGTGACCAGGTCGGTTTCTTTGAATTTACCTGCCTTCATGGCCTGGCCGATAACGTAGCTGGTCATCATTTTAGTCAGGCTGGCCGGATCGCGACGGGCATCGGCATTCTGTTCTGCCAGAACTTTGCCAGAGTTGTAATCGATCAGGATGTAGGATTCCGCGTCGATTTGCGGAACGCCAGGGATCATGGTCTTGATGTTCAGGTCATCCGCGTGAGCTGCAGAGAGAGCAGCTGCGCAAAGGGCCGCGGTCAGCGCCATGCGCTGCACAAAACGAGCAGAAAAAGTGGTCTTCATGGTCAGAACTACGACATCCGTGATGGAATTAAAAAAAGTGCCTTACTATAGCAAATGCTATACAGGCAGGCATCCGACTTTCATCATGAGATTGTGAATGTGTTTTACACAAATTGACATTTCGGATACCGCCGATTCATTACTTCGCAACAGTGATAAATGACTGGAGCTGCGCTTCACTTTGCAAACGCTGTTGCAGGGAAGCTGCCTGAGATTTGCTGGCAAACGGCCCCATCTGAATACGCCAGACTGCACCGTTTTGCTCAACGCGGCCCGGCACGCTGAACTGCTGGCTTAAGCGCTGCTGATACTGCTGTGCACGTGCCCGATCGCTGACGGCGCCGACCTGAACCACGTAACTGCCGCTTGCGGCCGCAGGGGCGGGAGTACTTTGCGTGGTCGCTGGTGCGGTCACGGGAGCAGGTTGCGTGACTGGGGCTGCGGCAACCGGGGCTGGCGTGGGTTCACTGCCTTCAAGGACGCCAGAGGATAAAGTTGTCGGCGCACCGAGGAAACCGCTGCTTTTCACCGGGGCACCGGTACTGTCATCGCTTTGTAACGTATCGTTACTGATGGCGCGGACTTCGCCCTGTGGTTGAGCTGGCTCTGCAGGGGTAGACGCGCCTCCCATTCCACCACTCAGGTCAGGACGAGCCGGCAGGGCATAGGTTTGTTTCGCGACAGTCGTACAGGCGGTGCCTGGACCTGAAAGGGTACCATCCTGCGCGACGATAATCGGATCGATACGCACTTTGGTGTTGTTCGAGGTGTTCAGACGGTCAGCCGCTGCGCGGGACAGCGAGATCACGCGGTCATTCCCGTATGGGCCACGGTCGTTGATACGCACGACGATCATACGGCCGTTCGCCAGGTTGGTGACGCGAGCATAGCTTGGGATCGGCAGCGTAGGATGCGCCGCCGTGATTTGCATCGGATCGAAGGTTTCGCCTGATGCGGTCAGGTTACTACCCGGCTCGGCATCATAAATGGCGGCAAAGCCAGCCTGGCTGAAACGGGAAGGATCCTGAACAATTTTGAAGCTTTTGCCGTCGCGCTGATAATCCTGATTCGCCGTTGCGTTCAGCGGTTCATAGATCGGATCGGCACCGCTAATTTCAACAATCGGGCCGTTACAGACCGCAGGCTGCGGCGGCGCGACGGTTGCCTGTTGCTGACCATCATCACTCGTGCAGGCTGCAAGTAAACTTGCTGCGATGCAGATCCCCAGCCACTGCTTACGCATTGCGATCCCCTTATTTTTATACGCTTTTGGACAACATTTTTCTGTGGGTATGGATCGACATGACGATACCAAACCCGGCCATCAACACGATCAGTGCCGAGCCCCCGTAACTCACCAGCGGCAGCGGTACGCCTACAACCGGCAGAATACCACTTACCATACCAATATTTACGAAGACATAAACGAATAAAATCAACATCAATCCGCCTGCCATCACGCGACCAAAGGTGGTTTGCGCTCGTGCGGCAATCCACAAACCTCGCATGATCAGCAGCACGTAGAGCGCCAGCAGAATTAAGATGCCAACCAGCCCTAACTCTTCCGCCAGCACGGCAAAGATAAAGTCGGTGTGGCGTTCCGGTAAGAATTCCAGCTGCGACTGTGTACCGTGCAGCCAGCCTTTCCCGCGCAGGCCACCGGAGCCAATCGCAATCTTCGACTGAATAATATGATAGCCCGCACCCAGCGGATCGGTTTCCGGATCGAGGAGCATCATCACGCGCTGGCGCTGGTAATCATGCATCAGGAAGAACCAGAGGATGGGGATAAAGGCGGCAACCAGCACCACCGCGATACCGATCAGACGCCAGCTTAAGCCTGACAGGAACAGGACAAACAGGCCGGACAGTGCGATAAGAATCGAGGTGCCGAGGTCAGGCTGTGCTGCAACCAGCAAGGTCGGCAGGAAAATCAGCACCAGCGCGATCGCGGTATTTTTTAGCGAAGGCGGGCAGACATCGCGGTTAATAAAGCGCGCGACCATCAGCGGTACGGCGATTTTCGCGATTTCCGACGGCTGGAAGCGGACGATCCCCAGATCCAGCCAGCGCTGTGCGCCCTTGGATATCGCACCAAAGGCATCAACCGCAACAAGCAGGATGATACAGAAAATATAGAGGTAGGGCGCCCAGCCTTCGTACACGCGGGGTGGAATCTGCGCCATCACCACCATGATGACCAGGCCCATCGCGATTTGGCCAATTTTGCGCTCCATCATGCCGATGTCCTGACCGCTGGCGCTCCAGATAACCAGGGCGCTGTATACCAGTAAAGCCAGCAGAATCAATAGCATGGCAGGGTCAATATGGATCTTGTCCCACAGCGATTTTTTATTCGGATTATCCGTCATGATTATTGGTCCTCCGCCGCAGCGGCTGCCGGGTTTTCTGCCGGCAGTTCGGTGTTGTTATCACCCAGCATAATGTGGTCGAGGATTTGACGCATGATGGTACCTACAGCCGGACCTGCACCGCCGTTTTCGAGAATCATCGCCACTGCAACCTGCGGGTTATCATAAGGGGCAAACGCCGTCATGAGCTTGTGGTCACGCAGACGTTCAGCAATTTTGTGCGCGTTATAGGTTTCGTTTGCCTTCAGGCCGAAGACCTGCGCGGTACCCGATTTAGCGGCCACTTTGTAGGGTGCGCCAGCGAAGTACTTATGCGCCGTCCCGTTTGGGCGGTTTGCCACGCCGTACATACCGTCTTTGGCAATTTCCCAGAAACCGGAATGGATGTCGCCCACCGGTGCCTCATGCGGCTGGATCCACGGGACTTTCTTGCCATTCTCAACCGTACTTTGCAGCAGATGCGGAACCTTCACCACGCCGTCGTTGATGAGGATCATCATCGCTTTGTTCATCTGCAGCGGGGTGGCTGTCCAGTAACCCTGGCCAATCCCGACCGGAATGGTATCACCCTGGTACCACGGCTTCTTAAAGCGCTTCAGTTTCCATTCGCGGGTGGGCATATTGCCAGAACGTTCTTCCGCAAGATCGATGCCGGTGTAGTGTCCGTAGCCGAATTTACTCATCCACGTCGACAGACGATCAATACCCATGTCATAGGCGACCTGGTAGAAGAAGGTATCCGCAGACTCTTCCAGTGATTTGGTCACGTTCAGATGACCGTGACCCCATTTCTTCCAGTCGCGGTAACGTTTTTCAGAGCCTGGCAGCTGCCACCAGCCGGGGTCAAACAGGCTGGTATTGCGATTGATCACGCCCGCACTCAGTGCAGAAACCGCAACGTAAGGTTTTACCGTTGACGCAGGCGGGTAAACACCCTGTGTCGCACGGTTCACCAGCGGGGTGTTCGGATCGTTAAGCAGACCGGAATAATCTTTGCTGGAGATACCGTCCACGAAGAGGTTAGGGTCGTAGCTCGGCATGGAAACCATAGCCAGAATCCCACCGGTGCGCGGGTCGGTGACGATAACGGCGGCACGGCTGCCAGCCAGCAGGGTTTCGATATACTGCTGCAGCTTAAGGTCGAGTGTCAGATACACATCATGACCCGCCTGCGGCGGTACCTCTTTCAGCTGGCGGATTACGCGGCCACGGTTGTTAACTTCAACCTCTTCATAACCGGTTTCGCCGTGCAGCACATCTTCATAATAACGCTCAATCCCCAGCTTACCGATATCATGCGTTGCGGCGTAGTTGGCCAGCTTGCCGTCTTTATCAAGGCGGTCAACGTCTTTATCGTTAATCTTGGAAACGTAGCCAATCACGTGCGTCAGCGCAGAGCCGTAAGGATAGAAGCGGCGCTTATAGCCTTTCACTTCCACGCCGGGGAATCGATACTGGTTCACGGCAAAACGGGCCACCTGCACTTCTGTCAGGTTGGTTTTGACTGGAATAGACGTGAAGCGGTGAGAACGGGAACGCTCTTTTTTAAAGGCGGCGATATCGTCATCGTTGAGATCGACCACGCTTCTCAGCGCGTTCAGCGTATCCTGCACGTTGTCGACCTTTTCCGGCATCATCTCGATTTGATAGATGGTGCGGTTTAAGGCCAGCGGCGTGCCGTTACGGTCGTAGATAATGCCGCGGCTTGGCGCGATCGGTACCAGCTTGATGCGGTTCTCGTTTGAACGCGTCTGGTAGTCGGTAAAGCGGACAATTTGCAGATTATAGAGGTTGGCGATCAGCACGCCGGTCAGCAGCAAAATCCCCGTAAAGGCGACCAGCGCCCGGCGCACAAACAGCGCGGACTCAGCCGTATAGTCGCGAAAAGAATTCTGTAGTTTCATCCGCTGCTTAATCTACCCTGGTCAGTCATTACTCGCGGTGGTAGGGGTGGTTGGTAGTAATGCTCCACGCGCGGTACAGGCTTTCTGCCACCAGCACCCTAACAAGCGGGTGGGGGAGCGTCAGCGCGGAGAGAGACCAACTTTGTTCTGCTGCCGCTTTGCAGGCGGGGGACAACCCTTCAGGTCCGCCAATCAACAGACTGACATCACGACCATCCTGCTTCCAGCGCTCCAGTTCGTGCGCCAGCTGCGGCGTATCCCAGGGTTTACCTGGAATATCGAGGGTAACGATGCGGTTTTTTCCTGCGGCGGCCAGCATCAGTTCGCCCTCTTTATCGAGAATACGTTTGATATCCGCGTTCTTGCCGCGCTTACCGGCAGGAATTTCCACCAGTTCGAACGGCATATCTTTTGGAAAACGACGCAGATACTCAGTAAAACCGGTTTGTACCCAGTCCGGCATTTTGGTGCCGACAGCGACCAGCTGCAACTTCACGCATTAACCCCAGAGTTTTTCCAGCTCATACAGGCGACGACTCTCTTCCTGCATGACATGGACAATCACATCGCCGAGATCGACAACCACCCAGTCGGCGGTCGCTTCACCTTCAACGCCAAGCGGTAACAGCCCTGCTGCACGTGATTCCTGAACGACGTGATCGGCAATCGAAACCACATGGCGAGTAGATGTACCGGTGCAGATAATCATGCAGTCGGTGATGCTGGATTTACCTTTTACGTCGATAGCGATGATGTCCTGACCTTTCAGGTCATCAATTTTGTCGATAACAAAATCCTGGAGTGCTTTACCCTGCAAGTTTTCCCCCTGGGTGAATGAGATTGTGTAACTATAAATTCGTAGCCAGACAGTATACCTGAACTGACGCCAGTGTCGGGACAAATGTCACCGGCCGGGCTTTTGAAGGCGGGTATCATCCCACCCTCCGCCGGAGATTGCATCGCCATTTTTGTAAAACAATTTCTGTAAAGCAATGATCGGCGGGAAAGTCTGGCAGCGGAGGATAACAGTATGGCTTACCCTGTCAAGGCAGGATAATCAATCAGCCGCTTTTTCTTGCCTCAGGCTATGCGTCTGCGCTTTTCTGATACAACCCGCGCTGATTGATATACGCCAGCACTGACGAAGGCAGCATATCGTCACAGGCTAAACCCTGCTGCAGGCGCTCGCGAATGAGCGTCGCAGAAATATCAAACCACGGTGTTTCTGCCAGATAAATCTTCCCGGCTGGCTGATTATGTAGATCTTCCACGTTGTCGGTAAGATGAGCTTCAAGCCATTGCTGGTACTGTGGTTCGCGCATGGTCAGCGGATACCCGGGGCGTCGGCATACGAGAAGGTGACTGTTCTCCAGTATGGTTTCATACTGATGCCAGGTAGGAAAGTTGAGCAGGGAATCCTGACCGATAATAAAGGCCAGCGGTTTATCCGGCCCTTGTTCAGCTCGCCACTCCTGCAGCGTCTGGGACGTCCAGGACGGGGTGTTGCGACGTAACTCCCGTTCGTCAAGACGGAAAAGGGGTTTATCCGCAATCGCCAGCGCGAGCATCTCTTTTCGCTGTTCACTGGTGGCCTCTGGCTGAGGACGGTGCGGCGGAACGTTATTGGGCATAATGATTACGCGCTGCAGGCCGATCAGATTCGCCAGAATTTCAACCGGCTTAAGATGCCCGTAATGCACCGGGTCGAAGGTTCCGCCGTACAGCGCTTGTAGAGAATGCATGCTATCCATCGATAAATACGTCTGCCAGCGCCTTGTGGCAGAGCAGCAGTGAAAGGCTTTCCAGCTCCGACCAGACCGACTGACCGTAATCTTGTTTCAACGTGAGCTCGGCGCGCATCAAAAGCTGTACAGCCTGGCGCAGCTGTTCATGACTCAGGCGGTTGATGGCCTCGGTGGTCATCGCCCTGCGGTTTTGCCATACACGGTGTTTATCAAACAGTGAACGCAATGGCGTATGGGCAGACTGACGCTTTAGCGTATTCAGTAACAACAGCTCTCGCTGGAGCGTGCGCAGCAAAATGACAGGTTCACTGCCTTCAAGGCGCAGCTGCTGCAATATGTGTAGCGCGCGTTTGCTCTTTGCTGACAGCAGCGCGTCAACCCAGTGAAACGGCGTAAAGTGGGCGGCATCGTTTACCGCCTGCTCAACACGCGGTAACGTCAGTTTACCGTCAGGCCAAAGCAGAGAAAGCCTGTCGAGTGCCTGCGCCAGCGCCAGCAGGTTGCCTTCATAGCAGTAGCAAAGCAGCTGGTTTGCCGCCTCATCCAACTGAAGATTGTGCTGTTTTGCTCGCGCGGCTACCCATTTAGGCAGATGTGCCTGTTCAGGTGTCTGGCAGGTGACCTGCACAGCGTTGGTCGCAAGTTGAGTAAACCACGCTGCGTTTTCCTGCGCCTTGGTGAGCTTGTTGCCGCGCACAATCAGCAGCAGATCGCTGTGTAACAGGCTGACCAGGGTAGCGAGTTGCTCATTCATGGCCGCGTTAGGGCCATTTTCCGGCAGCAGGATCTGGATTGTCTGGCGCGATGCAAACAGGCTCATTGCCTGGCAAAGTGAAAAGAGGGCGTTCCAGTCGGTGTTGTTGTCCAGCTGGACGGTGTGGTGTTCATCAAAGCCCTGAGCGACCGCCGCGTGACGAACGGCATCCAGACTTTCCTGAAGTAATAGCGGATCGTTTCCGAGCAGCAGATACGCCGCGCGCAGCCCTTCATTGAGCTGCGCGCGGAGTTGTTCAGGATACAACCTGATCATCAGTTACCCATCGACGTTGACATGGTCGGCGCGTTAGCGTCCGGTGTGTCGATAATGTCAGAGCCTTGTTTCGTCGACGCAGCAATGCTTGGCAGTTTACGGATCAGCTGTTCCGCTGCCTTATCATACATTTCGTTGATGATAATCTGCTGCTCGGCATCTTTTGCCAGCGCCGTTTGCGGGTTATCGAAGAACGAACGGTAGACTTTCGTACTGATTGGATAAATATCTTTACCCGGGATCAATACGGCCGCTTTCACGTTAAGCACCATCTGATATTCCGCAGTACGGCCATCCTGGAAGATGGACGCGGTATCTTTAGACAACGTCGAGGTCAGGATGCGGAATGATGGAACATCCTGGCGCAAAGTGCCTTTCTCGATCAACTCAACATCGTTCAAACGGAGCTGGTTACGAACAGCCCGGCTGAGTGGGCCATTCGGATCCGAAGAGTCGAAGATCAACGTTTTCATCTGAGGCGGCACTGCCGTGGTATTGCGCAGATGCCACCCGCAACCTGCGGTGACAAGCACCGCCAGGGATAAGAGTATTGTTGCCAGTTGTCGCACGTTTCCTCCCGCGCTTAGCCAACGACCAGATTAAGCAGTTTACCTGGTACGTAGATCACTTTACGTACGGTAACGCCCTCAAGATATTTTGCAACCAGCGGTTCCTGACCTGCGCGTTCGCGAACCTGCTCTTCGGTTGCATCAACAGCCACGGTGATTTTACCACGCACTTTGCCGTTGACTTGCACCACAACCAGGGTCGTGTTTTCCACCATCGCTGATTCGTCTGCCACAGGCCACGGCGCGTTGTCGATATCGCCTTCGCCTTTCAGCTCCTGCCACAGGGTGAAGCTGGCGTGTGGCGTGAACGGGTTAAGCATGCGAACAACGGCCAGCAGCGCTTCACGCATGATGGCACGATCCTGCTCGCCATCCTGCGGGGCTTTCGCCAGCTTATTCATCAGTTCCATAATAGCCGCAATTGCGGTATTGAAGGTCTGACGACGACCAATATCATCGGTTACTTTCGCAATTGTTTTATGAACATCGCGACGCAGCGCCTGCTGATCTTCAGTCAGTGCCGCAGCGTTCAGTGCTGGCGCATCACCCTGTGAGGTGTGCTCGTAAACCAGTTTCCAGACGCGTTTCAGGAAGCGGTTAGCGCCTTCAGCGCCGGATTCCTGCCATTCGAGGGTCATGTCGGCCGGTGAGGCAAACATCATGAACAGACGCACGGTGTCAGCGCCGTAACGCTCAACCATGACCTGCGGGTCGATACCGTTGTTTTTGGACTTGGACATCTTGCTCATGCCGGTGTAAACCAGTTCATGACCTTCAGCGTCTTTCGCCTTAACGATACGGCCTTTTTCGTCGCGCTCAACGATCGCATCAACCGGCGAAATCCAGTTACGTTCGCCGTTCGCGCCCACGTAATAGAACGCATCTGCCAGCACCATGCCCTGACACAGCAGCTGTTTCGCGGGTTCGTCAGAGTTCACCATGCCCGCATCGCGCATCAGTTTATGGAAGAAGCGGAAGTAGAGCAGGTGCATGATGGCGTGTTCGATACCACCGATGTAGATGTCTACCGGCAGCCAGTAGTTTGCCGCATCGGAATCCAGCATACCGTCCTGATACTGCGGGCAGGTGTAGCGCGCGTAGTACCAGGAGGATTCCATGAAAGTATCGAAGGTGTCGGTTTCACGCAGCGCAGGCTGACCGTTGACGGTGGTTTTTGCCCACTCAGGATCGGCTTTGATCGGGCTGGTGATGCCGTCCATGACCACGTCTTCCGGCAGGATCACCGGCAGCTGATCTTCAGGCGTTGGCATGACGGTGCCGTCTTCCAGCGTCACCATTGGAATTGGCGCACCCCAGTAACGCTGACGGGAAACCCCCCAGTCGCGCAGACGGAAGTTCACTTTACGCTCGCCTACGCCCAGCGAAGCCAGCTTGTCGGCAATGGCGTTGAAGCCGTCTTCAAAGCTCAGGCCGCTGAATTCGCCGGAGTTGAAGAGGGTGCCTTTTTCGGTCAGCGCTTGCTCGGACAGGTCGGGTTCAGAACCATCGGCGGCCAGAATAACCGGTTTGATGGTCAGACCGTATTTGGTGGCAAATTCGTAGTCGCGCTGGTCGTGACCCGGAACGGCCATTACGGCGCCCGTGCCGTACTCCATCAGAACGAAGTTCGCGGCCCAGACAGGGATGGCTTCGCCAGTCAGTGGGTGAATGGCTTTAAAGCCAGTATCAACGCCTTTTTTCTCCATCGTCGCCATGTCGGCTTCGGCCACTTTGGTGTTGCGGCACTCGTCGATGAAGGTAGCCAACTCCGGATTGTTCTCTGCCGCTTTCTGCGCCAGCGGGTGACCTGCGGCTACGGCCAGGTAGGTCGCGCCCATGAAGGTATCCGGACGGGTGGTGTAGACGGTCAGGGTCTGGTCGTAGTTCTCAACGTTGAAGGTAATCTCCACGCCTTCAGAACGGCCGATCCAGTTGCGCTGCATGGTCTTAACGGTATCTGGCCAGTGATCCAGTTTATCCAGATCGTTCAGCAGTTCGTCGGCGTAAGCGGTGATTTTGATAAACCACTGTGGGATCTCTTTACGCTCAACTTTAGTGTCACAGCGCCAGCAGCAGCCGTCGATAACCTGTTCGTTTGCCAGAACGGTCTGGTCATTCGGACACCAGTTAACGGCGGAGGTCTTCTTATACACCAGGCCTTTTTTATACAGCTCGGTGAAGAATTTCTGCTCCCAACGGTAATATTCCGGGGTACAGGTTGCCAGCTCGCGGCTCCAGTCATAGCCAAAGCCCAGCATTTTGAGCTGGTTTTTCATGTACGCGATGTTGTCGTACGTCCACGGCGCCGGTGCGGTGTTGTTTTTAACCGCCGCACCTTCAGCAGGCAGACCGAATGCATCCCAGCCGATTGGCTGCAGGACGTTTTTGCCCAGCATGCGCTGGTAGCGTGCAATCACATCACCGATGGTGTAGTTACGCACGTGGCCCATGTGTAGTCGACCAGAAGGATAGGGAAGCATCGACAGGCAGTAATACTTCTCTTTGCTCTCGTCTTCGGTTACTTCAAAGGTGCGCTTCTCGTCCCAATGTTGCTGGACTTTTGATTCTATCTCTTCCGGGCGGTATTGCTCTTGCATGGCAGCCAGTGGTCCTGTTTTCAATACAGCTACTAAATGTAGCCAATGGATGTGGTATCTCAGATCCGCATAGCATAGCCCAAACGCCCGCGTCAAAACAGCCTTTCGCACAAATGCACTTTGCAGGAATTTACCGGGTCTGTGCTTCACCTGACAAAGCGGCGGCGAAATAAGGTCTATTATTAGAAATAGTTACTTACCCGGGAGGCAAAATGATGAACAAGGTTGCTCAATTTTACCGCGAACTGGTAGCGACACTGACGGAACGGCTGCGCAACGGCGAGCGCGATATCGACGCGCTGGTCGAACAGGCTCGCTCACGGGTGACGCAAACGGGTGAGTTAACGCGAACCGAAGTGGAAGAAGTGACGCGCGCCGTGCGGCGTGATCTGGAAGAGTTCGCGCGCAGTTACGAGGAGAGCCAGGACGAGGTCGCGGACAGCGTCTTTATGCGGGTGATTAAAGAGAGTCTGTGGCAGGAGCTGGCGGATATCACCGACAAAACGCAGCTGGAGTGGCGCGAGGTGTTTCAGGATTTGAACCACCACGGCGTCTACCAGAGCGGTGAAGTGGTGGGGCTGGGGAACCTGGTCTGCGAGAAGTGTCATCACCATATTGCGGTGTACACGCCGGACGTGCTGCCGCTGTGTCCGAAGTGCGGGCACGATCAGTTCCAGCGTCGGCCATTTGAGCCATGAATAAAAGCAAAACGGCAACTCCGTTGCCGTTTTTAGTGTTTGCACCCTCTCCCTGTGGGAGAGGGCCGGGGTGAGGGCATCAGGCCGCAGAATAGTAAGCCAGTCTCTCCGCCAGCAAATCCACAAACGCCTCCCGGTCGATGTTCACCATCACCGTAGTATTCGGTTTATTCCCCGTCAGCGAGTAATAATCCACTACCGTCATGCCCTGGGTGTATTTTCCCTGCGTCTCAACGCCAACCCATCTGTCCACCGTGGTAAACATCTCAGGTTTTAACAGCCAGGCAATGGTGCACGGGTCGTGCAGCGGTGCGCCTTGGAAGCCCCACTTCTCGGTTTTGTGATACTCCATAAAGAAGTCGAGCAGTTCGGCCACGGTTGTCGCAACCGGGTTGCCCACCGAGCGGAAGCGCTCAATATCGTCCACCATAATCTGCGCGCGGTGGGTAACATCCAGCCCCGCCATCACAATCGGTAATCCTGACTGGAAGACAATCTCCGCCGCTTCCGGGTCGACAAAGATGTTGAACTCCGCCGCCGGCGTCCAGTTCCCCAGCCCCATTGCGCCCCCCATCATCACGATCCGGGCGATTTTACCGTGCAGTTCCGGATGACTGTTCAGCAGCAGCGCAACGTTGGTTTGTGGTCCGGTTGCCACTAGCGTTACGGGCTCTGCGCTTTCGCGCAGCACCTTTGCCATCAGCTCGATGGCGGTACAGTTTTGCGGTGCAAACACCGGCTCCGGCAGCGTAGGGCCGTCCAGCCCGCTTTCACCGTGGACGTTATTCGCGATGATAAGCTCGCGCATTAGCGGCTTCACGGCCCCACCCGCAACCGGAATATCGGTGCGTTTAAGCAGCGTGAGCATGCGCAGCACGTTGCGCAGGGTTTTGTCAGGCGTCTGGTTTCCGGCGGATGAGGTGACGGCTTTTACGTCGAGTTCAGGGGAGGCAAGTGCAAGGACGAGTGCGATCGCGTCATCATGACCTGGATCGCAATCGAGAATAATCGGCTGTGCCATAGGGTTCTCCATTCTTAGCGTTATTTTGTGACAAGGTTAACGCTGCAATGTGACGCCGACGAGAAGCAGAGTGTGAAAGCGTGAAGCAGTGCGCAATCCGCAGATCGCGCACCGGGAAGATTAATGCAGGATTTTGGCGAGGAAGTCTTTGGCGCGGTCGGATTTCGGGTTGGCAAAGAACTCTTCTTTCGGAGAGTCTTCCACAATTTTCCCTTCGTCCATAAAGATCACGCGGTTGGCCACTTTACGGGCGAAGCCCATTTCGTGGGTCACGACCATCATGGTCATCCCTTCGTGCGCCAGCTCGACCATTACGTCCAGCACTTCGTTGATCATCTCAGGATCGAGCGCCGACGTTGGCTCATCAAACAGCATCGCCACCGGATCCATACACAGCGCGCGGGCGATCGCCACGCGCTGCTGTTGGCCGCCAGAAAGCTGTGCCGGGAACTTATCGGCATGTGCCGAGAGCCCCACGCGTTCCAGGAGCTTCAGCCCTTTCTCGCGCGACGCCTTTTTATCACGTTTAAGCACTTTAACCTGTGCCAGCGTCAGGTTCTCGATGATAGAGAGGTGAGGGAACAGCTCAAAATGCTGGAACACCATGCCGACGTGTGAGCGAAGCTGAGCAAGATTGGTTTTCTTGTCGTTCACTTTGGTACCGTTGACGACAATTTCACCCTGCTGCACCGGCTCCAGGCCGTTAACGGTTTTGATCAGCGTCGACTTACCAGAGCCGGACGGTCCACACACCACCACGACGTCGCCTTTTTTCACTTCGGTGGAGCAGTCGGTCAGCACCTGAAAGTGCCCATACCATTTCGAAACATTTTTCAGGGAAATCATTATACAGTCCTTTTCTTCAGCCAGCTGACCAACAGCGACGCGCTTAAACTAATCACAAAATAGACCCCACCCGCGAAGAGGACCATCTCAACCTGCGTACCATCACGCTCGCCGATGGTGGACGCGGTACGGAAGAAGTCTGCCAGGCTCAGGACGTAGACCAGAGAGGTATCCTGGAACAGCACGATGCCCTGTGTCAGCAGGAGCGGAACCATGGCGCGGAACGCCTGCGGCAGAATAATGAGCTGCATGGATTGCCAGTGGGTCATCCCCAAAGCCAGTGCGGCGCTGGACTGCCCGCGGGAGATACTCTGAATGCCCGCACGGATAATCTCGGAGTAGTAAGCAGCCTCAAACATCGAGAATGCCACCATGGCGGAGATCAGGCGGATATCGGTTTTCGGCGACAGTCCCAGTACGTTCTGCAGGAAGCCGGGAACAATCAGGTAAAACCACAGCAGCACCATCACCAGCGGAATGGAGCGGAAGACGTTAACGTAGGCAGTCGCAAACCAGGCGAGGGGTTTAAAGCTCGACAGGCGCATCACCGCCAACAGGGTGCCCCAGACGATACCGATGATGATGGCGATCACGGTGATCTTTAAGGTGATCACCAGGCCATCCAGCAGGTAAGGCATGGATGGAACGATAGAACTCCAGTCAAATTCGTACATTATTTGCCCCCCAGATTGCCCGGCAGGCGAATTTTGCGTTCAACCAGGTTCATCACCAGCATGATGAAAGCGTTAATCAGAACGTAAGCGAGGGTAATCGCGGTGAAGGATTCCCACGCGTGGGCGGAGTAGTCCAGCAGCTTACCCGCCTGCGCCGCCATATCCACCAGACCAATAGTCGAGGCGATGGCCGAGTTTTTCACCAGGTTCATCATCTCTGACGTCATCGGTGGAACGATAACGCGATAGGCGTTAGGCAGCAGAACGTAACGGTAGGCTTGCGGCAGCGTCAGGCCCATCGCCAGAGCCGCGTTCTTTTGCCCGCGCGGCAGTGACTGGATGGCAGCACGCACCTGTTCGCAAACGCGCGCGGCGGTGAACAGCCCCAGGCACAGCATGGAAGAGACAAAGAACTGAACGTTAGGATCCAGTTCCGCCTTGAACCACATGCCGATATTTTCCGGCAGCAGTTCCGGAACGACCAGATACCAGGTAAAGAACTGCACGATCAGCGGAACGTTGCGGAACAGTTCCACGTACAAGGTGCCGAGTGTTGAAAGAAAGCGATTGGGAACGGTGCGCAGAATACCGAACAGCGAACCGACAAGAAACGCGATAATCCACGCCGTTATCGATAGCGCAACGGTGACCTGAAAGCCGCTCCACAGCCAGCCAAGATAGGTGGTGTTGCCGAACGGGGCTTGTTGCAGAAAGATGCCCCAGTTCCAGTCAATTGACATAATAAACTCCAGAAAAAAAAGGGTAGCAGCGCTACCCTCGAAGATTGGTGAGAAGCTCATTTTCACGCTGAGTGGGGAACGACCACTCAACGTATAGTCTGTCCATGCTTCCCGACAATCGAGAGGGCAGGAGATCCCGCCCCTGTCGTTCTAATTAGTTAAGCGCTTTATCGTTTGGTGATTTGAACAGTGCTTTCATGTCGTCAGACAGTTCAAAGTTCATGTTGAGGTTCTTTGGTGGAATCGGGTTCTTGAACCATTTGTCGAACCATTTTTCCGCGTCGCCGGATGTCTGTGCCTGCGCGATGGTGTCATCAATCAGCTTTTTGAAGTCAGCATCGTCTTTACGCAGCATACAACCGTAGGCTTCTTTCGACTGCGCGGTGCCCACGATTTCCCAGTTGTCTGGTTTCTTCGCTTTCGCCCGTTCGCCCGCCAGCAGGGCGTCATCCATCATAAACGCGACGGCACGACCGCTTTCCAGAGTACGGAAGGAGTCGCCATGGTCTTTCGCGCTGATGATGCGCATATCCATTTTCTTCTCGTCGTTCAGCTTGTGCAGCAGCACTTCGGAAGTCGTACCGGAGGTCACAACGACCGCTTTGCCTTTCAGGTCAGCAAAATCTTTGATTGCGCCGCCTTTCTTGGTCAGAAGACGGGTGCCCACGACAAAGATAGTGTCGGAGAAGGCGGCCTGTTTCTGACGCTCAAGGTTGTTGGTGGTGGAGCCACACTCGAAATCAAAGGTGCCGTTTTGCAGCAGTGGAATACGGTTCTGTGAAGTGATTGGGATCAGCTTCACCTGCAGGTCAGGTTTGTTCAGCTTTTTCTTCACAGCTTCAACGATGGCGTTGGAGTAATCCTGTGAATAGCCTACGACTTTTTGCGTGTTGTCGTAGTAAGAGAACGGGACAGAAGATTCACGGTGGCCGACCACGATGACGCCGTTTTTGGCAATCTTGTCGAGAGTGCTGCCTGCTGCCGGAGCATCTTCAGCGTGAACGACGCCAGCAGACATTCCCATAACCAGCATTGCTGTGGCCAGTTTACGTAATTGCATACCCAACTCCTTTCTTATCAGCGCCAGTGACGCATTGATACCCATTGTGATGTTGTTATATCTCGCGCTATGCGAGTGCAGTGTTATGCAAGCTTGTTAACATTTAGTCTGGCTTAATGTAAAGATTTTGCTGCGTTATTGTTTATTTTTGCGAAGCGCGCCGCACCATTCAGAGGCAATAATCTTTCGTTGCACCGTTTCGGTGCTGCCGATGATCTACGCTGGTGCGACAAGGTTGCACGTTAAGCCAAACTGCGTTTGCGCGAATAAACAAAGCAATAGGCGTGCCAGAATGGGAGTTTGGAGGGTATTGTCGGGTGGTGGCTACGCCTTACCCGACCTACGAAGCGAAATGTAGGCCGGGTAAGGCGTAGCCGCCACCCGGCAACAGAAGGTAAAATTATTTACGACGCTGACGCAGACTCATCAGCACGGCGGCAAAGCCGAACAGCGTGGTCAAAATCCACAGCGGCCAGTTGCCGGTACGCGCGTACGGCGTCAGCCCGGTGGTTGGGGTGACTGTAGTGGTCAGCACCTCGCGGGTGAACTGCGGGATCATCGCCTGAATGTCACCCTGCGGACCAATCACAGCGGTGATGCCGTTATTGGTGCTGCGCAGCAGCGGACGCGCCAGCTCCAGGGAGCGCATGCGCGCCATCTGGAAGTGCTGCCACGGGCCGATAGACTTACCAAACCACGCATCGTTGGAGATGGTCAGCAGATAGTCAGTATCCGGGCGGAAGTTATCGCGCACCTGTTCCCCGAGAATAATTTCGTAGCAGATAGCCGCCGTCAGGGCGAGACCGTGCGCGTGCAGCTGAGGCTGAACGTACGGACCGCGGCTGAAAGAGGACATCGGCAGGTCAAAGAACGGGGCCAGCGGGCGCAGAATCGACTCCAGCGGGACAAACTCACCAAACGGTACCAGGTGATTCTTATTGTACCGGTCGGTGGAGTTGTAGCTGTATTCGCTGTCTTTGCCGAGCGTAATGATGGTGTTGTAGGTGTCGTAGCGGTTTTGCTGATTCAGGCGTGCATCAACGATGCCGGTAATCAGCGTGCTGCCGCGCGCCACAAGCAGATCGTTCATCATGTTGAGGAACGGCTGCTGGTTAATTTCCAGATCGGGAATGGCGGACTCCGGCCAGATAATCAGCTGGGATTTACCCATCACCTCTTCGGTGGCGTTGGCGTAGATCTTCAGCGTATTCAGCAGCTCTTTTTCGTCCCACTTCATGGACTGCGGGATATTCCCCTGCACCATGGAGACCTGCATGGCGCGCTCGGGTTCAGGCGTGAACCACTGGATATAGCGCAGCGGGAAGGGCAGAGCGAACAGCACCAGCGCCACAGCCAGCGGTTTCCAGCAGCGCGTGACCAGCGCCAGCACCAGCAGGCCGCTGACCACCATCAACAAGAAGTTAATTGCTTCAACGCCCATCACCGGTGCCAGCCCTTTCAGCGGGCCGTCAATCTGACTGTAGCCGAACTGCAGCCACGGGAAGCCGGTAAGCACCCATCCGCGCAGGAACTCGGTAATTTGCCAGACAACCGGCGCGGCAATCGCGACGCGCAGCCAGGTGGTTTTAGGCCACAGACGCGAGAGGACCCCTGCGAACAGTCCGGTATAGAGCGAGAGATAGGCGGCGAGCAGCACAACGAGGAAGACGTTAACCGGCCCCGGCATGCCGCCAAACTGCGCGATGCTGACGTAGACCCAGTTGATACCTGAGCCAAACAGCCCCAGCCCCCAGAAGTAACCGATGGCGGCAGCCTGTACCGGACGCCGATTCAGGGTTAAACCCTGAAGCCCCATCAGGGAGAGAAGGGCCGCGGGCCAGATGTCGTAAGGAGAAAAAGCCAGCGTACCGCTGGCTCCGAGCAACAGCGCCAGCAGCAAACGGACGCGCTGGCGTTCAAGTAATGGGGCAAATGCCATTTACATTAATCTTCCAGTTTTGGCACCGGTGAGTCGTCCGGCGTTCTGACGTGAACCTGAATAATACGTCGGCTGTCGGCCATGGCGACTTTGAATTGGTAACCGTCGATGTCAACGGTCTCTCCGCGCGCCGGAAGATGACCAAAGGCCTGCATCACCAGTCCGCCTATGGTATCGACCTCTTCATCGCTGAAGTGAGTGCCGAAGGCGTCGTTGAAGTCCTCAATCGAGGCCAGCGCGCGCACGGTCCATGTGTGGCGGCTAAGCTGACGGAAGTCGATATCTTCTTCTTCGTCATACTCGTCTTCGATTTCGCCTACGATCAGCTCAAGAATATCTTCGATCGTGACCAGACCTGAGACGCCGCCGAATTCATCAATAACAATCGCCATGTGGTAACGCTGGGAGCGAAACTCTTTCAGCATCCGATCCACACGTTTACTTTCCGGCACAACCACGGCCTGGCGTAACACTTTTTCCATGCTGAAGGCTTCGGCATCGCTGCGCATAAACGGCAGCAGATCTTTGGCCATCAAAATCCCTTCGATGTGATCTTTGTCTTCGCTGATGACCGGGAAACGCGAGTGGGCGGATTCGATGATCACATCGAGGCACTCGTCCAGCGTCTGGTTACGTTTCAGGGTGATCATCTGCGAGCGGGGGATCATGATGTCGCGGACGCGCTGGTCGGCGATGTCCATGACCCCTTCGAGCATTTCGCGCGTATCTTCGTCGATAAGGTCGTTCTGCCCGGAATCACGAATCAGCTCCAGCAGTTCATCACGGTTTTTCGGTTCGCCGTGGAAAAGCTGGTTCAGAATGAGGGAGAAAAATCCCTTTTTACTGTTTGTCGTGTCGCTACTGTGTGAATTGTCGTCGCTCATGGCGTTTGTTAAGGGTTCTCTTGTGAGTTCAATGTTTACCGCCGCGCTATGTCCTTACGCGGCGGCATGTTAGTCAGGCGTTAGACCGACTATTCTTTCTCGGCAATGTACGGATCCTCATAGCCCAGAGCAAGCATTATCTCTGTCTCGAGGGACTCCATCTCTTCCGCTTCGTCATCTTCAATGTGATCGTAGCCCAGCAGGTGCAGGCAGCCGTGTACCACCATATGCGCCCAGTGGGCGTCGAGCGGCTTTTGCTGCTCTTTGGCTTCCTGTTCAACCACCTGACGGCAGATAATCAGATCGCCAAGCAGCGGCATCTCGATGCCAGGTGGCGCTTCGAACGGGAAAGAGAGCACGTTGGTCGGCTTATCTTTCCCGCGGTAGGTCAGGTTAAGCTCATGGCTTTCTGCTTCATCCACCAGGCGAATCGTGACTTCTGATTCTTCCTGAAACTGGGGGATAACCGCATCCAGCCATTTCTGAAACTGTGCCTCATCTGGCATGCCGGAATTGTCTTCACAGGCCAGCTGTAAATCGAGGATCACCTGACTCATTTCTGTTCTTGCTCCTGCGCTTCGCGCTTACGTTCCGCGGCCTGTTCAGCCCTGCGTTTTTGATCTGCCTCTTCCCAGGCTTCATAGGCGTTAACGATACGTGCGACCACCGGGTGGCGAACGACGTCTTCACTGTGGAAGAAGTTGAAGCTGATTTCATCGACCTCGGCCAGGACCTCAATGGCATGGCGCAGGCCAGATTTGGTGCTGCGCGGCAGGTCGATCTGGGTGACATCACCGGTGATAACCGCTTTCGAGTTAAAGCCAATACGCGTCAGGAACATCTTCATCTGTTCGATGGTGGTGTTCTGGCTCTCATCGAGAATGATGAACGCGTCGTTGAGTGTACGGCCACGCATGTAGGCCAGCGGCGCAACTTCAATCACGTTACGCTCAATCAGCTTTTCAACTTTCTCAAAGCCTAACATCTCGAACAGCGCGTCATAAAGCGGACGCAGGTAAGGGTCCACTTTCTGACTTAAATCGCCCGGCAGAAAGCCCAGTTTTTCGCCCGCTTCAACGGCAGGACGGGTCAACAGGATACGACGAATATCCTGACGCTCCAGCGCATCCACCGCAGCGGCAACGGCGAGATAGGTTTTACCCGTACCTGCCGGGCCCACGCCAAAGGTGATGTCGTGGTCGAGGATATTGGCGATGTATTGCGCCTGGTTCGGCGTACGTGGCTTGATGACGCCGCGTTTAGTCTTGATGTTGATCGCCTTGCCGTAGTCCGGCACGCTTTCCGCGCTTTGCTCAAGCACGCGTGCCTCTTTAATGGCGAGGTGAATTTGTTCCGGTTCGATGTCCTGAATCTCGCCACGCATTGGGGCGGTATCGACATACAGGCTGCGCAGAATATCCGCAGCCGCGTTGACGCAGATAGGGCGTCCGGTGAGTTTGAAATGGTTATCGCGACGATTGATTTCGATACCCAGACGTCGTTCCAGTTGTTTGATGTTGTCATCAAACGGCCCGCACAGGCTCAGCAGGCGAGCGTTGTCTGCGGGCTCAAGGCTAATTTCACGCGTGTCTATATTCAAACCGTTCCTCTTTGAGTGTTTTGTAGGCCTGGCGACATAAAACTGTCATTACCGAAAGTATTCACGCCTTAGATTAAAGGCGCAAGCATTGCTATGCATATTGGGACGACGAGAGGAAATACAAGGCCTGCCGGAAAGGCAGGCCAGAAGGATTACGGCTGGTAAATGCCCACGCCTGAATCGTTGACTTTGCGAGTGCGAGAGATAACGGATTCCGGAGATTCAGCAATTCGCAGGCCCATTTCGTCTTCGGTGCGTACCAGCTTCGCGCGCAGCGAGTTGGTCAGCACGTCGACAATCTCGACGTCCACGAATTTACCGATCATGTCCGGGGTGCCTTCAAAGTTCACCACGCGGTTGTTTTCGGTACGACCGGACAGTTCCATAATGCTCTTGCGCGAGGTGCCTTCCACCAGAATGCGCTGAACGGTGCCGAGCATACGGCGGCTCCACGCGTTGGCCTGCTGGTTAATACGCTCCTGCAGAATATACAGACGCTGCTTTTTCTCTTCTTCCGGCACATCGTCAACCATATCGGCCGCAGGTGTTCCAGGACGCGCAGAGAAGATGAAGCTGTAGCTGACGTCAAAATTCACTTCACCAATGAGCTTCATGGTGCGCTCGAAGTCATCGGTGGTTTCGCCAGGGAAGCCAACGATAAAGTCGGAGCTGATCTGGATATCCGGACGCGCGGCAAGCAGCTTACGAATGGTGGATTTATACTCAAGCACCGTATGTGGACGGCCCATCAGGTTCAGCACGCGGTCAGAGCCACACTGAATCGGCAGGTGCAGGAAGCTCACCAGCTCAGGCGTATCGCGATACACCTCAATAATGTCGTCGGTAAATTCCATCGGATGGCTGGTGGTAAAGCGAATGCGGTCAATGCCGTCAATCGCAGCCACCAGGCGCAGCAGTTCAGCAAAGCTGCCGGTGGTGCCGTCGTAGTTCTCACCGCGCCAGGCGTTAACGTTCTGGCCCAGCAGGTTCACTTCGCGAACGCCCTGTGCGGCAAGCTGCGCGATTTCAAACAGAATGTCATCCGCCGGTCGGCTGACCTCTTCACCGCGGGTGTAAGGCACCACGCAGTAAGTACAATATTTGTTGCAGCCTTCCATGATGGAGACGAAAGCAGTCGGGCCATCAGCGCGCGGCTCTGGCAGACGGTCAAATTTTTCGATCTCCGGGAAGCTGACGTCAACGACCGGGCTGCGATTGCCGCGCACCTTATTGATCATCTCTGGCAGGCGGTGCAGGGTCTGTGGGCCAAAGACAATATCCACATACGGCGCTCTCTGGCGGATCAGCTTACCTTCCTGCGATGCGACGCAGCCGCCCACGCCGATGATCAGGTCCGGATTTTTACGCTTAAGAAGCTTCCAGCGGCCTAATACGTGAAAGACTTTCTCCTGCGCTTTTTCACGAATCGAACAGGTGTTCAGCAGCAGCACGTCCGCTTCTTTCACGTTTTCTGTCAGCTGGTATCCGTGGGTTGAATCCAGCAGATCGGCCATCTTAGATGAATCGTATTCGTTCATCTGACAGCCCCAGGTTTTTATATGGAGTTTTTTAGTCATCGACTTGCTCAGCTCAGGATTGCAAGCCGCGTATTGTAATGCTTTGGTGGGGTTGTGACCAGTATGAAGGTTATGGGCCTCAAGACCACAAAAATCCGGTAAACTTAAGGGATTCTCCAATAAGGAAAATTGACCATGACACTCCTACACACCGAAGTTGCCATTGTCGGCGGCGGTATGGTCGGCGGCGCGCTGGCGCTGGGGCTGGCGCAACAGGGATTTGAAGTAACGGTAATTGAACAGGCTGCTCCGCCAGCCTTCGATCCCGCCAGCAAACCGGATGTGCGCATTTCCGCGATCAGCGCGGCGTCTGTCGATCTGCTGCGCGGGCTGGGCGTCTGGGAGGCGGTGCTGGCGATGCGCGCGCATCCGTACAGCCGTCTCGAAACCTGGGAGTGGGAAAATGCCCATGTCGCGTTTGATGCCGCCGAGCTGAAGCTGCCGCGTCTTGGATATATGGTAGAGAACAACGTGCTCCAGCTCGCGCTCTGGCAGGCGCTGGAGGCGCACCCGAACGTCACGCTGCGTGTTCCTGACTCCCTCAAGGCGTTGCATCATCAACCGGGTGGATATGTGCTGACGCTGGATAACGGCGATGAGCTGGCCGTGAAGCTGGTGGTGGGGGCGGATGGTGCCAATTCGCAGGTCAGACAGATGGCAGGCATTGGCGTTCATGCCTGGCAATATCAGCAATCCTGCATGCTGATCACCGTTCAGTGTGAAAATGCGCCCGGTGAGAGCACCTGGCAGCACTTTACCCCGAACGGCCCGCACGCCTTTTTACCGCTGTTTGATAACTGGGCCTCGCTGGTGTGGTACGACAAACCGGCGCGCATTCGCCAGTTGCAGGGGCTGAGTATGGAACAGCTGCAGCGTGAAATTCTGCTGCACTTCCCGAGCCGCGTAGGTCACGTCACGCCGGTTGCGGCTGGCGCATTCCCGCTCACGCGCCGTCACGCTTTACAGTATGCCCGTGAAGGGCTGGCGCTGGTGGGCGATGCGGCGCACACCATTCATCCGCTGGCCGGGCAGGGGGTGAATCTGGGATATCGTGACGTCGACGCGTTACTGGACGTGTTAGGTAATGCGCGCACTCATGCTGAAGCCTGGGCCAGCCATCAGATTCTGAAACGCTACCAGACGCGACGTATGGCGGATAACTTCATCATGCAGTCGGGGATGGATCTGTTCTACGCGGGGTTCAGGAACGACCTGGGTCCGGTGCGCATTTTGCGTAACATTGGATTGATGGCGGCAGAGCGTGCCGGTGGTTTGAAGCGCCAGGCGCTGAAATACGCTCTCGGACTCTAATCCTTTTACCCTCTCCCCGTGGGTGTACGGTCCGGGGACATGGTAGACAGGTGTTCGGGGACATGGTGAACACTTTTTAACATCCTTTACCCATGGTGATCGACTTTTTCTTCAGGTCGATCACCCCCACTTTCGTGCTGTACCACCACACCTCGTAGCTGCCGTCTTCCTGCGTCTCCTTCAGCCCGACCCGTTCTCCCCTGAACGCCTTGCCTGCGCTCAGACTTACCCCTTTCACGCTCAGCTTTCCGCTGATATCCACTTTCCTGACCATCACGCCCTCGTCGTATTCCGGGGGCGTGGTGTTGCCGCTGTATTGTCGTGCAGACGGCTTATACCGCGAGCCCGGTACCGCCATATCCAGCGCCTCATGCGGGCGTTCAAGGTTGTACACCGTCCGCCAGTGGTCGAAGGCGCGCTGCAGTTCACCCTCGCTCGCGAACCACTTGCCCTGCAGCACTTCCGCCTTCAGGCTGCGGTGAAAACGCTCCAGCTTGCCCTGCGTCTGCGGATGATAAGGCCGGGAATGCCCCACCCGGATACCGTGGCGCATCAGCCACAGCTCCAGCGCCGTCCAGGTGCCGGTGGTGTCTCCCCACGGTGAGCCGTTGTCCATCGTCATCCGGTCCGGCAGGCCGTAACGTTCAAACACGCTGACCAGTTGCTGCTGCACGGTCTCGCGCCGTTCATCGGTACAGTGCGCCAGGCACAGGGAAAAACGGGAATGGTCGTCCAGGAGGGTGAGCGGATGGCAGCGGCCACCGCCAAAGGGAAAGTGGCCCTTAAAGTCCATCTGCCAGAGGCGGTTCGGCGCGTCGTGTTCGAAGCGTCCCGTGGCGGGAATGCCCGGTGAAGTGCCCGGCAGCAGGCCGTGACGGGCCATCAGGTTATGGACGGTGCTGAAGGCGGGCATGGTGTGCCCCTGGTCTTCGAGCCAGCGCTTTATCTTGCGTGCGCCCCAGCGTTGATGGCGGTCATGGGCCATACGCAGCAGGGCAGTGATGTCGTCAGATGAGCGGTTAGGGGAATGGTGCGGTATGCGCGGGAGGTCCTGAAGGCCGGCGGCCCCTTCCTCCGCCCAGCGGCGAAGCCACTTGTAGCCGGTGGCCGGTGAAATGCCGAAGCGACGGCAGAGGGAACGGATGTTCGCCCCGTCCTGCGAGGCGAACAAAACAAACTCGGTACGTAATGACATGGTATCTCTCGCATCCCAGGGCATAAGCGACTCCATAAACGGGTTCTTATGCCTTAGTTGTAAGTGTCTACCATGTCCCCGAACAAGTGTTCACTATGTCCCCGGACCGTACAGTGGGAGAGGGGCAGGGTGAGTCTGTACAAAAACAAAAAAAGCCCGCAGAGCGGGCTTTTTTGTTACTTAAGTGGCTGGGGTGCAGGGATTCGAACCCCGGAATGCTGGTATCAGAAACCAGAGCCTTACCGCTTGGCGACACCCCAATTGCGTTAAACAGACTGCTTAACGACTTTTTTAAATTGGCTGGGGTACGAGGATTCGAACCTCGGAATGCTGGTATCAGAAACCAGAGCCTTACCGCTTGGCGATACCCCAACAATTTTTTCTAGTCTATCGAATAACTCGACAGATTACTAATTTGGTGGCTACGACGGGATTCGAACCTGTGACCCCATCATTATGAGTGATGTGCTCTAACCAACTGAGCTACGTAGCCAGTACTGCAATCTTCGATGGCTGGGGTACCTGGATTCGAACCAGGGAATGCCGGTATCAAAAACCGGTGCCTTACCGCTTGGCGATACCCCAATACCGCGGAGAACCGCAAAATCGAAGAAATATGGCTGGGGTACCTGGATTCGAACCAGGGAATGCCGGTATCAAAAACCGGTGCCTTACCGCTTGGCGATACCCCATCCGTGCAACGCTATCCTGGAAATGGTGCGGGAGGCGAGACTTGAACTCGCACACCTTGCGGCGCCAGAACCTAAATCTGGTGCGTCTACCAATTTCGCCACTCCCGCAAAAAAGATGGTGGCTACGACGGGATTCGAACCTGTGACCCCATCATTATGAGTGATGTGCTCTAACCAACTGAGCTACGTAGCCATCTTTTTTCGCGTTACCTTATCGGCGTTGCGGGGCGCATTATGCGTATAGACCCTTGCAGCGTCAACACCTTTTTCAACGAAAATAGCCGGAATGTGACTGTTTGGTTAGGTTGCGAACAGCGTGGCCGAATATTCGGCAATTATTGGTTATTAATCGGTTTTAGCGGGTGAAAAGTGGGGAAAAAAATCAGGCCCCGGAGGGCCTGACGTCTTCATATTGATTATTTGTAGGCAGACTGGTGAACGCCGACCGCACGTCCTGACGGATCGTTCATGGATTTGAACGATTCATCCCATTCAATCGCTTTGGCAGACGAGCAGGCAACGGAAGGACCACCCGGTACACATTCGGCAGCGCTCGGTACCGGGAACAACTCTTCGAAAATTTCACGGTACAGATACGCCTCTTTCGAGCCAGGCGTGTTGTACGGGAAGCGGAAGCTTGCGGTTTCCAGCTGTTGGTCAGAAACCTGTTTCGCCGCCACCTCTTTCAGGGTATCGATCCAGCTGTAACCGACGCCATCAGAGAACTGCTCTTTCTGACGCCATGCAACGCTCGCCGGCAGGTAGGATTCAAAACATTCACGCAGGATATGTTTTTCCATTTTGCCGTTGCCGCACATTTTGTCCTGCGGGTTGATGCGCATCGCCACGTCGAGGAATTTCTTATCCAGGAACGGCACGCGCGCTTCCACGCCCCAGGCGGACATCGCTTTGTTGGCGCGCGCGCAGTCAAACATATGCAGCGCCTGCAGCTTACGCACCGTCTCTTCGTGCAGTTCTTTGGCGTTCGGCGCTTTGTGGAAGTACAGGTAGCCGCCAAATACTTCGTCAGAACCTTCACCGGAGAGCACCATTTTGATGCCCATCGCTTTGATCTTACGCGACATCAGGTACATCGGCGTTGAGGCGCGGATGGTGGTCACGTCATAGGTTTCAATGTGATAGATTACATCGCGGATCGCATCCAGACCTTCCTGCACGGTGAAGTGAATTTCATGGTGCACGGTGCCGAGGTGGTTCGCGACTTCCTGCGCGGCTTTCAGGTCAGGAGCCCCTTCCAGGCCTACAGCGAAGGAGTGCAGCTGCGGCCACCAGGCCTCAGAGCGCTCCTGATCTTCCACGCGGCGTGCCGCGAATTTTTTGGTGATCGCGGAGATCACGGAAGAGTCCAGGCCGCCGGAGAGCAGTACGCCGTAAGGCACGTCTGACATCAGGTGGCTTTTTACGGAATCTTCCAGCGCCTGACGCAGCTCGGCTTTGTCAGTCACGTTGTCTTTTACCGCGTCGTAGTCGAACCAGTCGCGCTGGTAGTACTGGCGGATCTCTCCGTCTTTGCTCCACAGGTAGCTGCCTGCCGGGAACTCTTTAATGGTGCGGCACACCGGGACCAGGGCCTTCATTTCAGACGCAACGTAGAAGTTGCCGTGCTCATCGTGGCCCATGTACAGCGGGATAATACCGATGTGGTCGCGGCCAATCAACCAGGCGTCTTTTTCACTGTCGTACAGCGCGAAGGCAAACATGCCCTGCAGGTCGTCCAGGAACTCCGGACCTTTTTCCTGATACAGTGCCAGGATCACTTCACAGTCGGAACCGGTCTGGAACGCGTAGCGATCGCCGTATTCGGCGCGCAGCGCCTGATGGTTGTAGATTTCACCGTTTACCGCCAGCGCGTGCGTTTTTTTCTCGTTATACAGCGGCTGTGCACCGGCGTTGACGTCAACAATGGACAGACGTTCGTGAGCCAGAATCGCTTTATCGCTGGCGTAGACGCCTGACCAGTCCGGGCCGCGATGGCGCATCAGGCGGGACAGTTCGAGTGCTTTTTTACGCAGTTCGCCTGCGTCAGTTTTAATATCCAGTACGCCAAAAATTGAACACATAACCTTCTCCGTTAACCCTGTTGCTTTGTAATGTTGCTTGCTTATGAAAATGCCGCAAAGGGTAGAGGCGCGCAAGCGTTTTACCGGGGAAAACGCAAATAGCGCAATGGTGATTGCAGAATGTTGAAAAAAGCGTACGCCTGACGCACTTTTATTGAGGATTATTTAATAGAAGGCGTTTTTTATTAGATGGTGCTTCGGTTTTGCGAGCCAGAAATGAAAAACCACGCCCTGAGGCGTGGTTGGGTGTCAGATAATGTCGATTTCATCGACGGAGGGGTAAATCCAGCTTGGCCGGAATGGCATCGCGTCAATGTCATCAAGTTGAGAGACGCCAGAAAGCACCAGGATGGTCTCAAGACCCGCCTGGAAACCGGCCAGAATATCGGTGCGCAGGTTATCGCCGACAATCACGGTTTCTTCGGAGTGTGCCTGCATCTTGTTCAGCGCGGCACGAATGATCCACGGGCTCGGTTTACCGACCACAAACGGCTGACGACCGGAGATTTTCTCAATACCGGCGCACAGCGCGCCGCAGGCCGGATAAAAACCACGGCCGTGCGTATCCGGGTTGGTGGCGATAAAGCGCGCGCCGCTGGCGACAAAATACGCAGCTTTATGCATCATCTCCCAGTTAAAGGAGCGCGTTTCGCCGACAATCACAAAGTCCGGGTTCACATCGGTAATGGTAAAGCCTGCTTTATACAGCTCGTGGATCAGCGCGCCTTCACCGACGACATAGGCCTTTTTTCCTTCCTGACGCTTCAGAAAATCAGCGGTTGCCATCGCGGAGGTATAAAACACGCTGTCCGGCACGTTGACGCCCGCCGTGGCAAAGCGGTTTGCCAGATCCTGACCGGTTTGGGAAGGGTAGTTCGTGAGAAGAACCAGAGGCATTCCTTTGTCGATGATGCGGTGAAGAAACTCCGCAGCACCCGGCACGGCAACGTTGTCGTGCATCAGCACGCCGTCGATATCACAAATTACATTCTTAATGGTCATGGACAATCCGGCATCAAAAAAAGAAGGCGTTACTATAAGTCCCGATCAACTTTCCAGCAAATGCTGGAGCAGGATCCCGTTGAGCATGGCGCGTTTTACCAGGGCAAACGCACCAATTGCGGAGCGGTGATCCAATGTAGATCGCACTACCGGTAAATTCTGACGAAACGCTTTCAGCGCCTGGGTATTGATGCAACCTTCAATGGCGGGCAGTAAGACTTTTTCGGCTTCGACGATTTCCCCGGCAATCACGACTTTTTGCGGGTTAAACAGGTTGATAGCAATGGCGATGGTTTTGCCAAGATGGCGTCCAACCTGCTCGATCACTTCGCAGGCCAGCGCATCGCCTTTATTAGCGGCTTTGCAGATGGCACCGATCTTACAGTCGTTCAGCGTAACACGGCTTTGATAGCCCTGTTCCAGCAGATGGCGAACGCGGTGCTCGATGGCGGCGTTGGCGGCAACCGTTTCAAGGCAGCCGAAGTTGCCGCAGTGGCAGCGCTCGCCGAGCGGTTCAACCTGAATGTGACCAATCTCGCCGACGTTGCCGTTGCGACCGATAAAAATACGGCCATTCGAGATAATGCCCGCGCCCGTCCCCCGGTGTACGCGCACCAGAATAGAGTCTTCGCAGTCCTGGCTCGCACCAAAGTAGTGCTCAGCCAGCGCCAGCGAGCGAATATCATGACCCACAAAGCAGGTGACTTTAAAGCGCTTTTCCAGTGCGTCGACCAGCCCCCAGTTCTCGACCTGGATATGCGGCATGTAACGAATCACGCCGCTTTCCGGGTCGACAAGGCCGGGCAGGATCACTGAGATAGCGATAAGTTCGCGGATCTTACGCTGACAGCTCTCAATAAAGTGCGCGATGGTGTTCAGCAGCGCGTGTTCCAGCGTCTCCTGGGTGCGCTCCGGAAGCGGATAGTGCTCTTCAGCGATGGCTTTACTGCTCAGATCATAAAGCGTAAGGGTGGTGTCGTGACGCCCAAGACGGACGCCAATCGCCTGGAAATTGCGGGTTTCGGTAATGATGGAGATGGCGCGGCGGCCCCCGGTGGAGGCCTGCTGATCGACTTCTTTGATCAGACCGCGCTCAATAAGCTGACGCGTAATTTTTGTTACGCTGGCGGGAGCAAGCTGGCTTTGTTCGGCTATCTGAATTCGAGAGATTGGCCCGTGTGAGTCAATCAGGCGATAAACCGCCGCGCTGTTAAGTTGTTTAACGAGATCGACATTACCGATTTGAGCTTGTCCGCCTGGTGTCATACTTTTACTTACTCAGTGACGACCTCGTTACCATTAACGATGGTCTTAATAATTTTATAATCGTGTGTGAACGCCGTCAGGTTTGCAACCATACCCGGTGCAATTCCGCCAAGCTGTTTATCCACGCCCATTGCGCGAGCCGGATAAAGCGTCGCCATACGCAGCACTTCATCAAGCGCAATGCCGCAATGCTCAACCAGGTTACGTACCCCTTCAATCATGGTCAGGGCAGAACCGCTCAGCGTGCCGTTTTCGTCCACACAGAGTCCATTGCGGTAGTATATTGTTTTACCAGCAAAAATGAACTGCTCAATATTTGCCCCTGCTGGCGCTGTGGCATCTGTCACCAGACACAGCTTGTCGCCTTTCAGGCGTTTTGCGTTGCGAATGTTGGTGAAATCGACGTGCAAGCCGTCTGCGATAATGCCGCAGTAAACGTCTGGCTCATCCAGAATTGCGCCAACCAGCCCCGGCTCGCGACCGGTAATATACGGCATTGCGTTGTACAGATGCGTCGCAAAAGTAACACCTGCGCGGAAACCGGCTTTCGCTTCTTTCTGCGTGGCGTTTGAGTGACCCGCTGACACCACGATCCCGGCGGCAGCCAATTTGCTGATAACGTCAGTACCGGTCATTTCAGGTGCCAGCGTCACTTTGGTGATGACATCGGCGTTAGCACACATGTAGTCGACCAGCTCAGCGTCCGGTTTGCGGACGTAGTCAGGGTTATGCGTACCTTTCTTAACCATGTTCAGCCACGGCCCTTCAAGGTGCAGACCCAGCGCCTGATTAGGGTGTTTGGCCAGGTATTCACGCATCACGCGGATACCCTGCTTCATGAGGTCATCACTGCTGGTGATGAGCGTTGGCAAATAGCTGGTGCAGCCCGATTTCTCGTTGGCTTTCTGCATGATCTCCAGCGTTTCGACCGTCACGGCATCCGCGGAGTCATTGAACTGCACACCGCCGCAGCCGTTAAGCTGTACGTCGATGAAACCGGGGGAGATTACTGCTCCATTGAGTGAGCGCTGTTCAATCTCCGGCGGCAGTTCTGCCAGCGGACAAACACGTTCAATCAGGCCATTCGCGATAACAATCGCGTGGTCATCCAGAATTTCATGGCCGGTATAAATCCGACCGTGGGTTAAAGCGTACATAACGACCCCCGGTTTAAAAAAAAGCGACCGCCCCTGCGTACAGAGACGGTTATTCAATTACAGACCTTTGATGTTCTCTGCTTCTAACTCGTTGAAGTATTTCAGCGTTTTCACTTTCAGCTCCATCGTGGACGGTTCGTCACACACGACGACGGCTTTAGGATGCAGCTGCAGGCAGCTGATGGTCCACATGTGGTTAACGTTGCCTTCAACGGCAGCCTGAAGTGCCTGCGCTTTCACGCCGCCCAGTACCAGGATCATCACTTCTTCGGCATCCAGCAGGGTGCCTACGCCAACGGTCAGGGCGTATTTTGGAACCTGGTTCACGTCGCCGTCAAAGAAACGGGAGTTTGCCACGCGGGTGTCATGGGTCAGCGTCTTGATACGGGTACGGGAAGCCAGAGAAGATGCTGGTTCGTTGAACGCGATATGACCATCGTTGCCCACGCCACCCATGAACAGGTGGATTTTACCGTAAGAACGGATTTTTTCTTCGTACTGACGGCATTCTGCGTCAATATCAGGCGCGTTTCCATTCAGCAGGTTAATATTTTCAGCTGGGATATCAACGTGATCAAAGAAATTACGGTGCATGAAGCTATGGTAGCTTTCCGGATGTTCCTTTGGCAGGCCAACATATTCGTCCATGTTGAAGGTTACAACATGCTTAAAGCTAACCTGGCCCGCTTTGTGCATTTCAACCAGAGCTTTATACGCGGTCAGCGGGGTACCACCGGTTGGAAGGCCAAGAACGAAAGGACGATCGGCGGTAGGTTTGAACGCATTAATGCGGTTAACGATATGACGCGCAGCCCATTTACCGACTTGTTCAGCTGTTGCCAGGGGGATCAGTCTCATTGTTCACCTCTAAAGTTTAATTAAAAAAGTGGGCGGATGATTAGTGCAACCTGATACGTAAGCGTAACCTGGAACCTTTCAGGCCGGATCAATCCGTCTTGATTTTTTGAATGATAAAATAAGTTTTCGCTGTTAGCCAGTGAAAGGGAGGGGTGATTACGATATTTGGTGACAAAAATCACAAAAAACGGGTGTTTAATTTGCGATACGAATTAATTTTTCACACACTCACAATGCCAGTGAATCATCAACTGTATCTATTAGTTAATGACACAATAAAAACACAGCAGAGAACGTGCCTGAAACGGGGTCTCATAGGGGGAAGAAAGTGAGTATTCTAGGTTATTTACAAAAGGTTGGCCGCGCGCTTATGGTGCCGGTTGCCACGCTGCCAGCGGCAGCGATATTAATGGGTGTCGGTTACTGGATTGACCCGGTTGGCTGGGGTGGAGACAACGCGCTAGCGGCGTTCTTCATTAAGTCTGGTTCTGCCATCATCGACAACATGTCCGTGCTGTTCGCCATTGGTGTGGCTTACGGTATGTCCAAAGATAAAGACGGTGCTGCGGCATTGACCGGTTTCGTGGGCTTCCTGGTGCTGACCACGCTCTGTTCTCCGGCTGCGGTTTCCATGATCCAGAAGATCCCGGCGGACCAGGTTCCTGCCGCGTTCGGTAAGATCAGCAACCAGTTCGTGGGTATCCTCGTCGGTATTATCTCTGCGGAACTGTACAACCGCTTCAGCAGCGTTGAGCTGCCGAAAGCGCTGTCGTTCTTCAGCGGCCGTCGTCTGGTGCCAATCCTCACCTCCTTCGTGATGATCTTCGTTGCGTTCATCCTGATGTACATCTGGCCGGTGATCTTCGACGGTCTGGTGAACTTCGGTGAACACATCCAGAAGCTGGGTTCCGTCGGTGCGGGCGTGTACGCGTTCTTCAACCGTCTGTTGATCCCTGTTGGTCTGCACCACGCGCTGAACTCCGTATTCTGGTTCGACGTTGCCGGTATTAACGATATTCCTAACTTCCTGGGTGGCGCACAGTCCATCGAAGCAGGTAAAGCGGTTGTGGGTATCACCGGTCGTTACCAGGCAGGCTTCTTCCCAATCATGATGTTCGGCCTGCCGGGTGCAGCGCTGGCTATCTACCACTGCGCGCGTCCCGAGAACAAAGCGAAAGTGTTGGGTATCATGATGGCAGGTGCGTTCGCGGCCTTCTTCACTGGTATCACCGAGCCGCTGGAATTCTCCTTCATGTTCGTTGCGCCGGTTCTGTATGTGATCCACGCCGTGCTGACCGGTATCTCCGTGTTCATCGCTGCAAGCATGCAGTGGATTGCCGGTTTCGGCTTCAGCGCCGGTCTGGTGGATATGGTGCTGTCGTCCCGTAACCCGCTGGCGACCCACTGGTGGATGCTGATCCCTCAGGGTCTGGTGTTCTTCGTTATCTACTATGTGGTATTCCGCTTCACCATCACCAAATTCAACCTGATGACCCCGGGTCGCGAGCTGGCTGTTGCCGGTAGCGAAGCGGATGGTCAGGATGTGAACGTGAGCGGCGGTCAGGAGCAGGATGTTTCTGGTCTGGCGCGTCAGTACATTGCCGCTGTCGGCGGTTCTGACAACCTGACCGGTATTGATGCCTGTATCACTCGTCTGCGTCTGAACGTTAAAGACTCTTCTCTGGTGAACGAAGCGCTGGCAAAACGTCTGGGTGCGTCCGGCGTTATCCGCCTGAACAAAACCAGCGTGCAGATTATCGTCGGCTTCGTGGCAGAGAAAATTGCTAACGCGATGAAAACGACGGGTCCGGTAGCCGCAGCTGAAGCCACTGCAGCGCCTGCTGCCCCCGCTGCTGCTAAACCACAGGCTGTGCCAAATGCGGTGACCATCGCCGCGCTGGTGTCCCCGGTTACGGGTGACGTGGTTGCCATTGAGCAGGTACCTGACGAAGCGTTCGCCAGCAAAGCGGTCGGTGACGGCGTGGCCGTGAAGCCAACGGACAAAACCGTTGTGTCTCCTGCTGCCGGTACCATCGTGAAAATCTTCAACACTAACCACGCGTTCTGCCTCGAAACGGAAAAAGGCGCGGAGATCGTTGTCCACATGGGTATCGATACCGTTGCGCTGAACGGCCAGGGCTTTACTCGCCTGGTGGAAGAGGGGGCAGAAGTCGTGGCAGGCCAGCCGATTCTTGAAATGGATCTGGACTTCCTGAACGCTAACGCGCGCTCGATGATCAGCCCGGTCGTGTGCAGCAACATCGACGACTTCAGCGGTCTGGTTATCCAGGCGAAAGGTCAGGTGGTTGCGGGCCAAACGCCACTGTATGAGATTAAAGGCAAGTAATCGCTCCTGAGTAGAGTCATGCCTTAAGCGGCGGGGGATATCCTCCGCCGCTTTTTTTTGCAGCAAACGCCCCCATTATTTTCATCTGATACGTATTTTCCGTAACTAAGGGTTGTCACTACGTCCGGCTTATAAGATCATATGCCGTTATACGTTGTTTACGCTTTGAGGAATCCACGATGAGTGAGGCAGAAGCCCGCCCGAGTAACTTTATTCGTCAGATCATCGATGAAGATCTGGCCAGTGGTAAGCACACCACAATTCATACCCGCTTCCCGCCGGAGCCGAACGGCTACCTGCATATTGGGCATGCAAAATCTATCTGCCTGAACTTTGGTATTGCGCAAGACTATCAGGGCCAGTGCAACCTGCGTTTCGATGACACCAACCCAGTAAAAGAAGACATCGAATACGTTGAGTCCATCAAGAACGACGTGCAATGGCTGGGCTTCAGCTGGTCTGGCGATATTTGCTACTCCTCTGACTATTTCGATCAGCTGTACGCCTACGCTGTAGAGCTTATCAACAAAGGTCTGGCGTATGTCGACGAACTCTCTGCTGACGAAATCCGTGAATACCGCGGCTCGCTGACCGCACCGGGCAAAAACAGCCCATACCGCGATCGCAGCGTAGAAGAGAACCTGGCGCTGTTTGAAAAAATGCGTGCCGGTGGCTTCGAAGAAGGCAAAGCGTGTCTGCGTGCCAAAATCGACATGGCCTCTCCGTTCATCGTGATGCGCGATCCGGTGTTGTACCGCATTAAGTTTGCGGAACACCACCAGACCGGTAACAAGTGGTGCATCTACCCGATGTACGACTTCACCCACTGCATCAGCGATGCGCTGGAAGGCATTACGCACTCTCTGTGTACGCTGGAGTTCCAGGACAACCGCCGTCTGTACGACTGGGTGCTGGATAACATCACCATTCCTGTGCATCCACGTCAGTACGAGTTCTCTCGTCTGAACCTGGAATACACCGTGATGTCCAAGCGTAAGCTGAACCTGCTGGTCACTGACAAGCACGTTGAAGGCTGGGATGACCCGCGTATGCCGACCATCTCCGGTCTGCGTCGTCGTGGCTACACCTCCGCGTCTATCCGCGAGTTCTGCAAACGTATCGGCGTCACCAAACAGGACAACACCATTGAAATCGCTTCTCTGGAGTCCTGCATCCGTGAAGACCTGAACGAAAACGCCCCGCGCGCGATGGCGGTGATCGACCCGGTTAAACTGGTTATCGAAAACTACCCGCAGGGCGAGAGCGAGCTGGTGTCTATGCCTAACCATCCGAGCAAGCCGGAGATGGGTACCCGCGACGTGCCGTTCAGCGGCGAGATCTGGATCGATCGTGCTGACTTCCGCGAAGAAGCGAACAAGCAGTACAAGCGTCTGGTGCTGGGCAAAGAAGTCCGTCTGCGTAATGCATACGTGATTAAAGCTGAGCGCGTTGAGAAAGATGCAGAAGGTAACATCACCACCATTTTCTGTTCTTACGATGCAGAAACGCTGAGTAAAGACCCTGCTGATGGCCGTAAGGTGAAGGGCGTTATTCACTGGGTGAGCGCTTCCCATGCGCTGCCGGTTGAGATCCGTCTGTATGACCGTCTGTTCAGCGTGCCTAACCCAGGCGCGGCTGACGATTTCCTGGCGACCATTAATCCTGAATCACTCGTTATCAGGCAGGGTTACGCTGAGCCGTCCCTGAAAGCGGCTGAAGCGGGTAAAGCGTTCCAGTTCGAGCGTGAAGGTTACTTCTGCCTGGACAGCCGTTACAGCACCGCAGAAAAACCGGTATTTAACCGTACCGTCGGCCTGCGTGACACCTGGGCTAAGATCGGCGAATAATATTGCTGCTCTGGTCAAGGAGAAACAAACGCCGCTTATTGCGGCGTTTTTTTTATTTAATGATCATGGTATTAAGCCAGGGCTTAAAGATAAGCCGCTAAAATATCAGGTCAATGAGGTGCTACTTATTTTTCTAAAAAAAAGTTTGTATTTTTACGAAATACAAAAAGGATGAAAAATAAACAGCAAATACCTGCGCTACCCGCTGAAATTTCTGATATTTCCCCGCCAATCCTCGCTCTCCTCTAAATGTTACAAAGCACTACGAATTATGTGCACTTCGTCATAATCCTGACTTTTGCCCACGGAAAAGCATTGATAATTCGCGTCGCGAAAAATAACCTAAAGGCGGTAGTTAATTCGAGGGTATTTCTAACTACCCCTGACCTTTTGGTCTTTTATATTTTCGCCGTTAAGGCGTTTTAATTCGTCAAAGAGGAATAATCTATGCGTACGTTCAGTGGCAAACGTAGTGCGCTGGCGCTGGCTATCGTCGGTGTGACAGCAATGTCGAGCCTGGCGATCACCCCAGAAGCTAAGGCAGAAGGTTTCATCGATGATTCTACCCTCACGGGCGGTATTTATTACTGGCAGCGTGAGCGTGACCGTAAAGACGTCACTGAAGACAAATACAAAACCAACCTTTCGCACTCCACCTGGAACGCCAACCTGGACTTCCAGTCAGGCTATGCCGCGGATATGTTCGGTCTGGATATTGCTGCCTTCACCGCCATTGAAATGGCTGAAAACGGCGACAGCGCACACCCGAACGAAATCGCCTTCTCCTCCAGTAACAAAGCGTATAAAGAAGACTGGTCTGGCGATAAAAGCGGTGTCAGCCTGTACAAGGCAGCAGCGAAATTCAAATACGGCCCGGTGTGGGCACGTGGGGGCTATATTCAGCCAACCGGTCAAACGCTGTTAGCGCCGCACTGGAGCTTTATGCCGGGTACCTACCAGGGTGCGGAAGCCGGGGCTAACTTTGACTACGGCGATGCGGGCGCGCTGAGCTTCTCCTATATGTGGACCAACGAGTACAAAGCACCGTGGCACATTGAGATGGACAAGTTCTACCAGAACGATAAGAAAACCAAAGTCGATTACCTCCACTCGCTGGGCGCAAAATACGACTTCAAAAACGACCTGGTCCTGGAAGCTGCATTTGGTCAGGCGGAAGGTTATATCGATCAGTATTTTGCTAAAGCCAGCTACAAATTTGATGTCGTGGGCAGCCCGCTGAGCACCAGCTACCAGTTTTACGGCACGCGCGATAAAGCCAGCAATGGCACCGTTAACGATATCTATGACGGCACTGCATGGCTGCAGGCACTGACCTTCGGCTACAAAGTGGGCCAGGTCGATTTACGTCTGGAAGGAACATGGGTGAAGGCAGAAGGGCAGCAGGGCTATTTCCTGCAGCGTATGACGCCAACCTACGCGTCCTCTAACGGTCGTCTCGATATCTGGTGGGATAACCGCTCTGACTTCAACGCCGACGGCGAAAAAGCGGTGTTCTTCGGCGCAATGTATGACCTGAAAAACTGGAACCTGCCTGGCTGGGCGGTGGGTGCATCTTACGCTTACGCCTGGGGCGCAAAACCTGCGGATATGGCGACACCGGACGCGTACTACGATCCAAACTATCGTCTGAAAGAGTCTTCTTACAGCCTGGATGCAATCTACACCCTGCAGGATGGCCGTGCAAAAGGCACGATGTTCAAACTGCACTTCACGCAGTATGACAACCACTCCGATATCCCGAGTTACGCGGGCGGTTACGGCAACATCTTCCAGGATGAACGTGACGTGAAATTCATGGTCATTGCGCCATTCACTATCTTCTGATGAACACACCGGCGGGCAATGTCCCGCCGGTATGGAGACTGCACATGATGAAAAAAATCGTAATCGTCGCGTTGCTGGTATCAGGGCTGGTGGCGTGTGCTCAGACTGAGGCACCAAAAGAAGATTCCCGCCTGAAGGAGGCCTATAGCGCCTGTATCAATACGGCGGAAGGGTCGCCCGAGAAAATCGAAGCCTGTCAGAGCGTGCTGAACGTGCTGAAGAAAGAGAAAGCGCATGAGCAGTTTGCGACGCAGGAAAACGTCCGCGTGATGGATTACCAGGCCTGCATTCAGGCGCGTAAAACCGGTAACGATCAGGAAGTGGCGAAGCGTTGCGATAAGATCTGGAGCGATATTCGCAGTAACAATAAATAAGTTGCTTTATGCCCGGTGGCGCTGCGTCACCGGGCTTTTTTTTGCCCAAAAACAGGCAAAAAAAAAGCCAACCTTACGGCTGGCTCAGAGTATAAACACGATATTATTTTGCGTCGTGCGCGTGGTCGTCTTCACGGCAATCGCCTTCAGCACAGTGACCATACAGGTACAGGCTGTGGTTGGTCAGGCGAATACCGTGACGTGCGGCGATTTCACGCTGGCGTGATTCGATGGAATCATCGCTGAATTCAATAACCTTGCCACAATCGAGGCAGATCAGGTGATCGTGATGGTGCTGCTGGGTCAGCTCGAAAACGGATTTGCCGCCTTCGAAGTTATGACGGGTAACAATGCCCGCGTCATCGAACTGGTTCAGCACACGATACACGGTTGCCAGCCCAATCTCTTCACCCATGTCGATAAGACGTTTGTAGAGGTCTTCCGCACTGACATGGTGATTGTCTGGCCCCTGAAGCACTTCAAGGATTTTTAACCGAGGAAGCGTTACTTTCAGGCCAGCCTTCTTTAATGCGGTATTGTTGTCAGTCATGCGGAATCTGTCCTGTTGCTAAACGATTCACTTCTAATGAAGAAGTGACAGAAAATGCACTTGGGATAATGCGTCTCATTATAGAACTGCCATGGCTAAATGAAAACTGCAAGTCTCAAGCAAAGTATGCTTATAAAAACGTGGTATCACCAACAAACTTGTTCGATGGCATCCACTTTTTACCAGGGGGATATTGTACAGGTCTGAACGAAAAAGTTAAAAGTTTGTAGCAATTAATTTAATCGGTTTTACCTGGTAAGCGGGCGCAACCGGAGTTGCGCCACCGGGAAATCAGGCGTTAAGAATGTCGTCGAGGTTCAGTTCTTCGCGAACCTGCTTAACCCATTTCTCAACGCGTTCAGCGGTCAGTTCCGGCTGACGGTCTTCGTCAATGGCCAGGCCGACAAAGTGGTCGTCGTCTGCCAGGCCTTTAGAGGCTTCAAAGTGGTAACCCGCCGTTGGCCAGTGGCCCACAATAGCAGCACCGCGCGGTTCAATGATGTCGCGGATGGTGCCCAGTGCGTCACAGAAGTATTCTGCGTAGTCTTCCTGGTCGCCACAACCGAACAGCGCGACCAGCTTACCGTTGAAGTCAACTTCTTCCAGGGTTGGGAAGAAATCGTCCCAGTCACACTGCGCTTCGCCGTAGTACCAGGTCGGGATACCCAGCAGCAGGATGTCATAGCCTTCGAGATCTTCTTTGCTGCTCTTGGCGATGTCGTGCACATCGGCAACGTCTTTACCGAGCTGTTTTTGAATGTTTTTTGCGATATTTTCGGTATTGCCGGTATCACTGCCAAAGAAAATGCCGATGATTGCCATGAGTAAAATAACCTCTTGAAACTTAATGGTATGGTGGCGCAATTTGTCCACGGATAAGGGCAATAATAGCAGAACAGGCAACCCTGCGGAAACAGCTATCGCGCAGGACTGCACTCTGTGCTACATGAAAAGGGTCATAAAGGGGATTTTCAGACTTATGCCTTGCTGCGCAATGTCTCAAGTTGGGTGATTAACATCTCTTCAATCAGTTCGCTGCGGCTGATGTTACGCGCCTCGGCCAGCTCATTTAGTGCATCGACAGCATCGGCGTTCAGCTTCAGTTCGACACGCTTAAGCCCACGATTTTTATCGCGTTTAAGCTGGTTGCGTTTATTGATACGCAGCTGTTCATCGCGCGAGAGCGGATTCGTTTTCGGTCGTCCCGGTCGACGCTCATTCGCGAACAGATCTAGTGTCGTACGGTCCGTTTGTTCTTTGGCCATGATTCTGAGACTTCGGGGGAAATACGCCGCCCTGCTAATGCCCGGGCGATAAGCGCGCCATCATACATCACCGAAAACGGCACGCCAACGACTGGAAGCCCACAACCTTCCAGTCGCTCTCTTTTTAATCAATTTGCAGTATCAGAGAGATAGCGACGAATGGCGCGCAGCACGGCGTCCGGTTTTTCGGCGTGAACCCAGTGCCCGGCACCGGCGATCACATGGGCGCGAGCCTGCGGGAATTGGGCCAGCAGCGTGTCGCGGTAGGCATCGGTAACGTAAGGCGAGTTTCCGCCGCGAATAAAGAGGGTAGGGTGTGGCCACGCGGGGACGTTTTCCCAGCCCACGATGTTGTTGTATTGCTCCCAGAGCACCGGCACGTTAAAACGCCATTGCCCGTCGACAAACGACTTCAGCAGGAACTGCACGACGCCTTCTTCATCCAGATGCTCACGCATTACGGCGGCGGCCTGTTGGCGTGTTGCGACGCCCGCTTCTGTGACCGCATTAATAGCGGCGAAAATCTCATCGTGACGGCGGACGTTGTAATCCACAGGCGCGACGTCAATGACAACCAGCCCGTTGATACGCTCTGGCGCAAGCGCCGTCAGGGCCATCACCGCTTTGCCACCCATGGAATGCCCGATCAGCGTTACCTTCTGCAGGTTATGTGCATCCAGCGTATCCAGCAGATCCTGCGCCATCGCCGCGTAGGTCATCTCGTCGGAACGCCCGGAAAGACCGTGATTGCGCATATCAACCTGTAAAATATCGTGGTCGGAAACCAGATCGCGCGCCAGCACGCCCAGGTTATCGAGGCTACCAAACAGCCCGTGAACCAGTACGATGGGAGAATTATTGTTCGGCGATTGTGCAGATTGCGCTCGGGTATTCAATTTCATGGCAAAGTTCTTTTTTTACGTATGTCAGGTTAGGGTATCATGTTGACCATTCTGCCGCCCGGCTGCAAGGATCCAGTTTAATCTGACTTTTGCCGCCTGCCGGGTTTGACGCTATCCGCTGTTGGGATTTGACCTTATAATCCCAACGACTTGTATTCAGATAAGATATCGCACTGGATTAAGATGAAAACAATCGAAGTTGATGACGAACTCTATCAGTTTATTGCCAGCCAGACGCGGCATATCGGGGAGAGCGCGTCCGACATTTTACGGCGTATGCTTAAAATTTCCGCCGCCTCACAGCCTGCTACCCCTGTCACAAAAGATGTCGTGTCTCAGCCGAGCGTTGTTGCACAAGCAAAACCTGCCGTGATACCGGCAAAAGATAAAGTGCGCGCAGTACGTGAACTGCTGCTGTCTGATGAATACGCAGAGCAGAAAAAGGCGGTTAACCGCTTTATGCTGGTGCTGTCTACACTTCATTCACTGGATAACAAAGCGTTTGCTGAAGCGACCGAGTCGCTCCACGGTCGCACCCGTGTCTATTTCGCGGGCGACGAACAGACGCTGTTACAAAATGGCAATCAAACCAAACCTAAACATGTCCCTGGCACACCGTACTGGGTCATCACCAATACCAATACGGGCCGCAAGTGCAGCATGGTTGAACACATCATGCAGTCCATGCAGTTCCCGGCGGAATTGATTGAAAAGGTTTGCGGTACAATTTAACCCTTGCATCAAAAGGACCAGGCAATGGCAAATCACAGCCGTGCAGGCCAACCTGCACAACAAAGCGATTTGATTAACGTCGCTCAACTGACCGCGCAGTATTACGTGCTGAAGCCGGTCGTGGGCAACGCAGAACACGCAGTGAAGTTCGGCACATCTGGTCACCGCGGTAGTGCGGCGCGCCATAGCTTTAACGAACCGCACATTCTGGCCATTGCCCAGGCCATCGCGGAAGAGCGCGCCAAAAATGGTGTTACCGGTCCATGCTACGTGGGGAAAGATACTCATGCCCTGTCTGAACCGGCGTTTATTTCCGTACTGGAAGTGCTGGCAGCGAACGGTGTGGATGTGATTGTTCAGGAGAACAACGGTTTCACGCCAACGCCTGCGGTCTCTAACGCAATCCTCGTACACAACAAAAAAGGTGGCGCACAGGCTGACGGTATCGTCATTACGCCATCTCATAACCCGCCAGACGACGGTGGCATTAAATACAACCCGCCTAACGGTGGCCCGGCAGACACCAACGTCACCAAAGTGGTGGAAGACCGTGCGAATGCCCTGTTAGCCGACGATCTGAAAGGCGTTAAACGTATCACTCTGGATGCCGCCATGGCGTCCGGTCATGTGAAAGAGCAGGATCTGGTTCAGCCATTCGTGGAAGGGCTGGCGGATATCGTCGATATGGCGGCCATCCAGAAAGCCGGTCTGAAGCTGGGCGTGGATCCGCTGGGCGGCTCCGGTATTGAATACTGGAAGCGCATTGCAGAGCATTACAAGCTGGATCTGACCATCGTGAACGATCATGTCGATCAGACCTTCCGCTTTATGCACCTCGATAAAGACGGCGCGATCCGCATGGACTGCTCCTCCGAGTGCGCGATGGCGGGCCTGCTGGCGCTGCGTGATAAATTCGACCTGGCGTTTGCTAACGACCCGGACTATGACCGTCACGGTATCGTCACCCCTGCCGGGCTGATGAACCCAAACCACTATCTGGCCGTTGCAATTAACTACCTGTTCCAGCATCGCCCGCAGTGGGGCAAAGAGGTGGCTGTTGGTAAAACGCTGGTCTCCTCTGCGATGATCGACCGCGTGGTCGAGGCGCTGGGCCGCAGGCTGGTGGAAGTGCCGGTGGGCTTCAAGTGGTTCGTTGACGGTCTGCACGACGGCAGCTTCGGCTTCGGCGGTGAAGAGAGCGCGGGCGCGTCCTTCCTGCGCTTCGACGGCACGCCGTGGTCAACTGACAAAGACGGCATCATCATGTGCCTGCTGGCGGCGGAAATCACCGCGGTCACCGGTAAGAACCCGCAGGAACATTACAACGCGCTGGCGGAACGTTTTGGTGCGCCAAGCTATAACCGCATTCAGGCTGGCGCGACCTCTGCTCAGAAAGCCGCTCTGTCCAAACTCTCTCCGGAGATGGTCAGCGCAAGCACCCTGGCGGGCGATCCGATCACCGCGCGTCTGACGGCGGCGCCGGGCAACGGTGCGTCTATTGGTGGTCTGAAAGTGATGACCGAAAACGGCTGGTTCGCTGCGCGTCCATCCGGTACGGAAGATGCGTACAAAATCTATTGCGAAAGCTTCCTCGGCGCTGAGCACCGTCAGCAGATTGAGAAAGAAGCGGTAGAGATTGTCAGCGAAGTGCTGAAAAACGCGTAAGTGCGGTTTGTGTGCCGGGCGGCACTGCGTTTGCCCGGCCTGCAACAGCGATCGTAGGCCCGGTAAGCGCTAGCGCCACCGGGCTTTTTTTAACTATGCTTATTCTTCAATTCAAACCGCGGTGACACCAAACCGTACAGCGTCCAGCCCATAAAGGTCACCATCGCGCCATACAGCATCGCTTCCTGGCCGGATGAGTAGAGCGCATAGAAGCTGTAGATTGCCCCAATCAGCGCCACGATATTGGCCGCTCGCGCCTTGCGTGGATCCACCTTCGCGACTTTCTGAATAATCACCAGCGCCGCCATCGACAGAATGTACGGAATGATATTTGTCACAACCGCCAGGTTGACCAGTACGTTGAACTGGCTGTTCAGCGATGGGCTAATGGTCATCAGCGACAATCCGCTCTGGAAGATGACAATCGCCAGCATGCCCTGCACTGGCGCATCGGCCTTGCTTACGCGGGAGAAGATTTTCGGGAAGTAACCTTCATCTGCGGAGGATTTAAACACCTGCGCAATGGTGAACTGCCAGCCGAGAAGGGAACCGCAGCAGGACATCACCATCAGACCCATAATCACTTTCCCGACTTCCGGCGTGAACATCTGCGCGAAAGCCAGCCCGAACGGCGCCGTGGAGTTTGCCAGATCCATATTCGGTACGATGCCCGCAATCACGTTAGTCGAGACGATATAGATCACCGCCGCGCCCAGCGTGCCGCCGAGGACCGCAATCGGCACGTTCTTTTCCGGATCCTCTACCACTTCCGCGTTCGCGCAGGCGGATTCCAGACCGAGGAAGGCCCACAGCGTCATGGCGATGGATGACCCAACAGCGGTAAAGAACGGCACGTGGTGCGGGTTCCAGGAGTTGGCGTACAGCGTCGGGCTAAACCAGAACCAGCCGATGATGCACAGACCGACTACCGGGATAATCACGCCCCAGACGGTGATGCTGCTGAGCTGTCCGGTGATGCGCGCGCCGCCAAAGTTGGCGACGGTGCAGATCCACAAAACTCCGATGGTCGCCAGCCCTATTTGTACGGGGCTGAGCGTCGCGCCAAACAGCTCCGTACCGTAACCCACCGCGGAGATGGCAATCGCCACGTTGGCGATCAGCAGCGACACCCCGTAGGTATAGTTGGCCATAAAGTTGCCCGACTTGCCAAAGGCGTATTCGGCATAGCCGCCCATGCCACCAGACTTACGGCTGAACATCCCGCACTTGGCAAACGCCCACGCCAGCGCCATTGAGCCGACTGCCGTTACCAGCCAGGAGATAATCGAAATGGTCCCCACTTCTGCGAGCTTGGTGGGCAACATGATAATCCCGGATCCCATCATGTTGACCATGGTGAGTATGGTGAGTTGCACCACGCCCATCTTATTGGACTTGCTCATAATTTTTCTCCTTTCAGCAGAGATGGCTGAGCGGCGGATTGTTTAATGACATAGCAGCGAACCTGTTTTCGACCGTCACACTCCTCGACGTACACGCCCTGCAGCTCCGGCGCGAAGCCCGGCAGAAGGTTGATGCCTTCTTCCAGCGCGGCAAAATAGCGCAGTACGGAACCGCCCCAGACTTCACCCGGCACAACGCACAGCACCCCCGGTGGATAAGGAAGTGCACCTTCAGCGGCGATACGGCCTTCTGCGTCACGCAGTGAAACCAGCTCCACCTCTCCGCGCAGATAGGCATAGTTCGCCTCTTGCGGGTTCATCATGACGCGCGGGAAGTGAGACTTGCGGAACATCTCTTTCTGCAGCTGTTTCACGTTGTGGCGGGCGTACAGGTCATGCATTTCCTGACAGATCTGGCGCAGGGTGTAACCGGCGTAACGCTCCGGATGTTGTTTGTAGAGAGAAGGCAGGACCTCTTTTAGCGGAACATCACTCTCGAGCAGTTTTTCGAAGCGAACCAGTTGAGCAACCAGCTGCTGCAGTTTGCCCATGTCCTCCGCAGGCGTGAGCAGGAACAGGATCGAGTTGAGATCGCATTTCTCCGGCACGATGCCGTTTTCACGCAGGAAGTTGGCGAGGATAGTGGCGGGCACGCCGAAGTCCTCATATTCCCCGGTGCGGGCGTTGATGCCCGGCGTGGTCAGCAGCAGCTTGCACGGGTCGATAAAATACTGGTGCTCAGCGTAGTCCTCAAAGGCGTGCCAGCGTTCACCCGGCACGAAGTGGAAGAAGCGCAGATCGGTCGCAATGTCCGCCGTGTCCCAGCTTTCCCAGGGACGGCCATCCACCGTCTCCGGCACGAACGGGCGCAGATACTGACAGTTCTCCAGGATCAGCTTGCGTGCCTCGATACCGTTCACCACGCAGTCCATCCACATGTTGCGGCCGCTCTGGCCTTCATGCATACGGGCGTTGATGTCCAGTGCGGCAAACAGCGGATAGAACGGGCTGGTGGAAGCGTGCATCATAAAGGCATTATTCAGCCGCTTATGCGGGACATAGCGTTGTTGCCCTTTGATATGGCTGTCTTTCTTGTGGATTTGCGAAGTCTGCGAGAAGCCTGCCTGCTGTTTGTGCACGGACTGAGTGACCAGGATCCCCGGATCGTTTTCGTTCAGCTCCAGCAGCAGCGGAGAGCAGTCGGCCATCATCGGAATAAACTGCTCGTAGCCCACCCAGGCAGAGTCAAACAGGATGTAATCACACAGGTGCCCAATCTTATCCACCACCTGACGGGCGTTATAGATGGTGCCATCGTAGGTACCCAGCTGGATCACCGCCAGACGGAACGGACGCGCATCGCGTGCACGGCCAGGCGCCACCTCTGCCACCAGCTCACGTAGATAATTTTCTTCAAAGCAGTGGGCGTCAATGCCGCCAATAAAGCCGTACGGGTTGCGTGCGGTTTCCAGATAGACCGGCGTTGCGCCAGCCTGGAGGAGGGCTCCGTGATGGTTAGATTTGTGGTTGTTACGGTCGAACAGCACCAGGTCGCCCGGCGTGAGCAGGGCGTTTAGCACCACTTTGTTGGATGACGACGTGCCATTCAGCACGAAGTAGGTCTTATCGGCATTAAAGACTTTTGCCGCATGCTGTTGGGCGATGCACGGCGCACCTTCATGAATGAGCAGATCGCCCATTGCGACGTCAGCGTTACACAGATCGGAGCGGAAAAGCGTCTCACCAAAGAAGTCGACAAACTGATTACCGGCTGGATGACGGCGGAAGAACTGTCCTCCCTGATGCCCTGGGCAGTCGAACGCGCTGTTGCCCTGTTTAACGTAATCGACCAGGGCGCGGAAGAACGGTGGACGAAGCTGGGTTTCGTACTTCAGTGCAGCCGCTTCCAGCTGGCGTCCATAAAAATCGTTGCTGGTGTCTGAATACTCAAATAAGCCATGAATGCGCGATAAATAGTCTGCCGGGATGAATTCTTCTTTGTGCGTCGCGACAAAAACAGGAATGCCAAAACCGGTGGCTTCTATTTCGTCCAGAATACCGCTGGCAATATCCGTGACTGCCAGAACAATGGCGGCAACATCAATATAATCAGAAGCGCGGACATCCACCAGTTCACGCTGGGTAGTAAAGCAATCCGGACATGCACGGCTGGCTGCGATTTTTAAACTTTTCATCTTTCTCTCTTTATTTTAGGTAATAAGCGTCCCTCGATTTCTTGCAAGAAAGAAATCGATATTTTTCCGGAAAAAAAGCAAAGGGTGACCGCTGATTAAAATCAGTAAATTGCTTTTTTGATGATTGAAATTCAGTCCGCCCGGTGCGGATGAGTCTGAATCAAGATGAATGAGCGCACGAGATCACAGGCAGTGGCCTGTAAAATAAGGTGTTTCAGGATGACCTGTAAGCGAGTGCGCCAGAAGTCGAAGGACTACCGGGCATTAAAGAGATGAAAGTCAAAGCAGTTTCGGTGGGCAAACATCATGATATGTGTTGTCCGCCTTATATGGGGCATTAAACGATTGTTGTTTTCCATGTTTCATTTTCCTTTCAGTAATTGAAAGCATGGTCATTTTATCCAGGAAATGGCGTTTAACTGTGAAGGAGATCACCGTTGACCGATCATTTCACAAATAATTAGTCGTTTTTGATGAATAACGCAGATCAAAATGCTGTTTTGTTGATGATGTGTTAATGTTGTGTTTGCTTGGTGTTTTTATTGCGCGGAAATAATCCGTAAAACAACGACTGGATTATTTTTATGTCTATTTTGGAAGGTGGTTTTCTTTATTTGAAATTAATTTGAATAGTTATTCAAATCATAAACCGATAACCGATACCGGTTTCAGTTAATAAATGGCGAGGGCGCGCGGGGTCAACTTCGAGTTTTTGACGAAGGTGTCCCATATAAATGCGTAAATAGTGACTATGCTCGACGGCATTGGGTCCCCAGACCTGGCTTAACAGCTGGCGCTGAGTCAGCACCTTGCCATGATTGTTGAGCAAAACGGCAAGCAGACGAAACTCGATAGGCGTGAGGTGGATCTCTTCTTCTGCCCGGGTGATGCGCCGGGCGGCAAGATCGACCTGAATGTCACCGAAGGTATACACCGGGTCGGAAGGCGTCGTTGCACTATGACGACGCAATGCGACGCGAAGCCGGGCCTGCAACTCACCAATACCAAAGGGCTTGATAAGATAGTCGTCTGCACCTGCATCCAGCGCGGCGATTTTATCCGCTTCTTCCGTTCGCGCAGAAAGCACCAGAATCGGCATTTGGCTCCACTGACGAACCTCACGGATAAAATCGATGCCATCCCCATCCGGTAGCCCCAAATCGAGGATCGCCAGGTCAGGTTTGCGCGTTGCGGCCTCAATTAACCCCCGTTGAAGCGTACCGGCCTCATGAACGCGCAGGCCGTCGGCTTCCAGCGCGGTGCGCAGAAAACGGCTTATGGCGAGCTCATCTTCAACAATCAGGACGTTAATCACAAATCCTCTGGTAATTCATCAAGTTCTGGTGGGGTATCAAGTGGAAGTGTAACACAAAAATGTGCGCCGCCTTCCGGACGGTGCTCTGCCGAAATGGTGCCGCCATGCACGTCAATAATCGCTTCGCAAATAGCGAGACCCAGCCCAACGCCGGGGATCGCAGATTCCTTATTACCGCGCGAAAATTTTTCGAAAATGGCCTTTTCCTGCCCGACCGGAATACCCGGCCCGGTATCCCAGACTTCCAGCTGCAGCGTTTGTGCGTTCACCGTGGCATTAATGCCAATCTGTGCTTTCGCCCCCGCATATTTAGCGGCATTTTCGAGCAGGTTAATCAACACACGCTCGAACAGGGGGCCATCAACGTGAATTAGCGTCAGGGGTTCAGGCATGTTCAATGCGATATGGCGACCGCCCAAGCCGGGCTCCAGCATTTTCAGCGAGCTCCCGACGACCTCTTCCAGCGTGAGCCACTCTTTTTTGAGGTTAAACCCGCCAGACTGGATGCGCGCCATATCCAGCAGGTTATTCACCAGCCGCGTAGTATTCAGCACATGCTGACGGATTTCGCTGGCCTGCATCGCATGTTTTGAACCTTCTGCAGCCAGGTCCAGTGTCAGGATCTCCGACTGACCAAACAGCACGGTGAGTGGAGTGCGTAGATCGTGAGAGAGCGCCGCCAGTAATGAATTTCGGATGCTTTCGCGCTCGCTTGCCAGCCGCGCCTGCTCTTCGCTGGCGGTGAGTGCCAGCCGTTCGAGCGCGCTGGCGACCAGTAGGGTGAAGGTTTCCAGTAAACGTTGCTGTTCGGGGATCATCAGCTGGCGCAGGTTGGTTGGCTCAACGATAACCAGCCCCTGATTTTTATCCGCACTGCGTAGCGGCAGGATCTGATAAGGCACGCCTGGCAAAGTGTCCGTTCCTGCGCCTGCGGGCAGCCCTTTATCAAAACTCCAGCGCGCGATGGCTTCATCCCAGGGCGTCATGCCGGAGGCGGAGGTGAGCGGACGAAGGGTGCCATGCTCGTCCGGGAGCAAGATAAGATTACTGGCGTTAAACGTAGAACGAATAAATTGCTCGCTGGTCTGGACAATATCCAGCGGCGTGCGGCCGACTGCCAGCGATTTGGACATCTCATAGAGATGGCGCGTACGCTGCTCGCGATAGCGTGCAATACGCGCCTGATAGCGAACGCCCGCCGTCAGGTTACCAATAACCAGCCCGACGGTGAGCATCACGCCAAAGGTGAGAATGTACTGCACGTCGGACACGGCAAGCGTTCCGCGCGGGGCAATGAAGAAAAGATCGAAGCTGACAACGTTGATGACCGTCGCCAGCACGGACGGCCAGCGTCCGTAGAAGAGCGCCACCACCACCACGCCAAGCAGGTAAATCATCACCAGGTTGGCGGCGTCAAAGGCGATCAGCCACTGGCTGGCAATCACGGTAATCAGGGCGCAGAGCACGACGGCGACAAGGCAGCCGCGGATCTGGATCCGCCATTTATCACCAAAGGCGCGGGCATCCGGCGCACGGTTGGGCAGGGGCGTGGGCTTGTCATCCAGCGCCACGATCACCAGATCCAGGTCCGGCGCGCGGCGGGCCAGCTTATCGGCGAAGGATTCACGGCTGAACCAGCGGCGGTGCTGGCGACGACCAATGACAATTTTTCCCAGGTTATGCTCGCGCGCGTAGCGCAGGATGGCTTTATCTTCCTGAGGATCGGAAAGGGTGGCGGTTTCGGCACCCAGCTCCTGCGCCAGCCGTAGCGAGCTGAGGATGGCGCGACGCTGATGTTCCGGCAGAGCATGCAGCTGTGGCGTTTCGACATACACCGCATGCCAGACGCTGCCAAATTTCGCCGCAAGCCGCGCGGCGGTGCGGATCAGTTTCTCATTGCCGCTACCGTGCCCGATGCACAGCAGAATGGCGTCGCGGGTGTGCCAGACGCGTTCTTGCCCCTGCAGGTCGCGCCAGGCGCGCATCTGGTCATCAACGCGGTCGGCGGTACGGCGCAGGGCCAGCTCGCGCAGGGCAATCAGGTTGCCTTTGCGAAAGAAATGTTCGATGGCGCGTTCGGCCTGACCGGCAATGTAGACTTTGCCCTCGTGCAGGCGCTGGCGCAGGTCGTCCGGCGGCAGATCGACCAGCACCACCTCATCGGCGGAGTCAAAGAAGGGATCGGGCACTGTCTCTCGCACCTGAATGCCGGTAACGCCGCTCACCACGTCGTTCAGGCTCTCCAGATGCTGGACGTTAACGGTGGTGAACACGTCGATGCCAGCTTCCAGCAGCTCTTCCACGTCCTGCCAGCGTTTCGGATGACGCGAGCCTGGCGCATTGCTGTGTGCCAGTTCGTCCATCAGGATAAGTGCAGGGCGGCGGGCGAGGGCGGCATCGAGATCGAACTCCGTGACCAGCCGTCCACGATGGCTAATACGTCGTGGCGGCTGTGTGGCAAGTCCTTTTAACAGCGCCGCTGTCTCTTTACGGCCATGGGTTTCCACCACGCCGATGAGAATATCGAGCCCCTGCGCCCGAAGCCGCTGAGCTTCCGTCAGCATGGCAAAGGTTTTCCCGACGCCTGCGCAGGCGCCAAAGAAAATTTTCAATTTGCCGCGATGGGCTTCAGCCGTCTGTTCTAGCAGCCTGTCCGGATCCGGGCGCATGGGCTCGTCGGTCATTTAGTTTTTCCTTAGCGCATCCAGCGCCAGATTCAGCTCAACAATATTCACTACCGGCATGCCGATGAAGCTGACCAGCGGCTTTTGCGTATGCTCAGCGACCAGCTGGCTCACCTGTTCAATGGTCAACTGACGGGCCGCAGCGACGCGCGGAATTTGCCATGCCACCGCCTGTGGCGTCAGGCTGTAGTCCAGCCCGCTGGCTGAGGTGGTGACCAGCTCTACGGGAACGTCACGGCTGGCCTGCGGGTTGGCGGCGCGCAGGGCGGCAACGCGTTCTGCAACGGCTTTATCCAGCTCCGGGTTGCTGCCCGCCAGGTTACTGCCTCCGGATGCCATCGGATTATACGGGCTTTCCGCGGTGGCGGAAGGGCGGCCCTGGAAGTAACGGGCATCCGTAAAGTTCTGACCAATCAGCCGTGAACCGCGGGATTCTCCGTTCTGGATAATCTGTGAGCCGTTAGCCTGCTCGGCAAACCACCACTGACCCAGCGCGGTGGTCACCAGCGGGTAAAGCCCGCCGGTAATAAGAGACAGCAGAATAAATAACAGTATAGCGGGACGTAACATCGTCATTTGATTCACCTTTTAGACCAGCCCGAACAGCGTCAGGAGCACGTCGATAACCTTAATACCAATAAAGGGCACAACCAGCCCGCCCAGACCATAAATCCACAGGTTGCGGCGCAGCATGGCGGCCGCCGTCAGCGGCTTATAGCTCACCCCTTTCAACGCCAGCGGAATAAGAAAGACAATGATCAGGGCGTTAAAGATAACCGCACTGAGAATGGCCGATGCCGGGGAGTGCAGGTGCATCACGTTCAGCGCATTCAACTGTGGATAGGTTGCCGCAAACGCCGCCGGAATGATGGCGAAATACTTCGCCACGTCGTTGGCGATGCTGAACGTGGTCAGTGAACCCCGCGTCATCAGCATCTGTTTCCCGATGTGCACTACCTCAATCAGCTTGGTTGGGTTAGAGTCGAGGTCAACCATGTTGCCCGCCTCTTTTGCCGCCTGCGTGCCGGAATTCATTGCCACCGCCACGTCGGCCTGCGCCAGGGCAGGGGCATCGTTGGTGCCGTCCCCGGTCATCGCGACCAGACGGCCTTCCGCCTGATACTGGCGGATCAGCGCCAGCTTCGCTTCCGGCGTCGCTTCAGAAAGAAAATCATCCACGCCCGCTTCGGCGGCAATGGCGGCAGCGGTCAGGCGGTTATCCCCGGTGATCATCACCGTTTTGATGCCCATTTTGCGCAGTTGAGCAAAACGCTCCTTGATGCCGCCCTTAACGATATCCTTCAGGGCAATCACACCCAGCACGTTCGCGCCTTCCGCCACCACCAGCGGCGTGGCTCCCTGTCGGGCGACGCTTTCGACCAGTTTGTCTACTTCAGGCGGGAAGTGACCGTTGTTGGCTTCGATATGGCGACGGATGGCGTCAACGGAGCCTTTACGTATCATTCGGTCCTGAATGTTAATCCCACTCATGCGGGTCTGCGCGGTGAAGGGGACGAAAGTGGCATGCAGGCTTTGCACGTCACGCTGGCGCAGGTTGAAACGCTGCTTAGCCAGAATCACGATGCTGCGACCTTCCGGCGTTTCATCGGCCAGAGAGGAGAGCTGTGCGGCATCCGCGAGCGTTTTTTCATCCACGCCCGGTGCGGGCAGGAAATCAGAGGCCTGGCGGTTGCCGAGGGTGATGGTCCCGGTTTTATCCAGCAGCAGTACGTCGACGTCACCGGCGGCTTCAACGGCGCGTCCGCTGGTGGCGATGACGTTCGCGCCCAGCATACGGCTCATCCCGGCGACACCGATAGCGGACAGCAATCCGCCAATGGTGGTTGGGATCAGACATACCAGCAGCGCCACCAGTACGGTGATGCTGACCGCCGTGCCGCCATAGGCGGAGAACGGCCACAGCGTCGCGGTTGCCAGCAGGAAAACGATAGTCAGGGCGACCAGCAGAATGGTCAGGGCAATCTCGTTCGGCGTTTTGCGACGCTGCGCGCCCTCCACCATGGCGATCATCCGGTCAAGGAATGTTTCGCCCGGGTTAACGCTGCACTGGATCACCAGCCAGTCGGAGAGAATGCGCGTCCCGCCCGTCACGGAGGCGAAGTCACCGCCAGACTCACGAATAACCGGCGCGGATTCCCCGGTAATGGCGCTTTCGTCCACCGATGCGCCGCCTTCAATGACTTCCCCGTCGCACGGGATGATGTCACCGGCCTCGACCAGTACCACGTCGCCTTTACGCAGTTCATCTGCCGGAACGTGGTCCATCTGCGCGCCGTGTTTAGGTTCACGTAATTTGCGCGCGAAGGCGGTTTTTTTGACCCCTTTCAGGCTGTTAGCCTGTGCTTTACTGCGCCCTTCCGCCAGCGCTTCTGCGAAGTTGGCAAACAGCACGGTAAACCACAGCCACAGGCTGATGGCACCGGTAAAGGCTGCATTACCCGGAAGATGCCCCGTACCCATCGCAACTGCCAGCGCGGTGGTGAGTAAACTCCCTATCCAGACGATAAACATCACCGGGTTGTGCCACTGCACGCGTGGGCTCAGTTTTTTCACCGCATCCATGAGGGCCTGACGAACTAACGTCGGTTCGAGCAGGGCCAGTTGTTTACGACTCATGACAAATTCTCCGCAAAATCAGCGTAAAGAGAGGGTTTCCGCGACCGGGCCTAACGCGAGGGCGGGGATAAAGGTCAGGGCACCGACCAGCAGCACGGTGCCAATCAGCAGGCCGATAAACAGCGCGCCGTGTGTCGGTAGCGTACCGGTGGTGGTCGGTTGGATTTTTTTGCTCACCAGCGCTCCCGCGATCGCCATTACTGGCACAATCACGCCGAAACGCCCCACGAACATGCAAAACGCCAGCAGACAGTTCCAGAACGGTGAGTTAGCGCTTAAGCCTGCAAAGGCGCTACCGTTGTTGTTGGCGGCAGACGAGACGGCGTAAAGCACTTCGCTAAAACCGTGAATGCCTGGGTTAAAGATGCCGCTGCGTCCGGCGTCGGTCATCAGCGCCAGCGCGGTGCCGATCAGAACGAGGGCAGGGGTGACCAGAATCGCCAGGGCGGTTAATTTCATCTCGCGGACGTCGATTTTTTTGCCCAGATATTCCGGAGTACGGCCAATCATCAAACCGGCGATGAATACGGCGAGCAGAACGAACAGCAGCATGCCGTACAGCCCAGAGCCGACGCCGCCAAAGACCACTTCGCCAATTTGCATAAGCCACATTGGGATCATGCCGCCGAGTGCGGTAAAGGAGTCGTGCATGGCGTTAACCGCCCCGCACGACGCCGCCGTGGTGACCACCGCATACAGGCTGCTGGCGAGAATGCCAAAGCGGCTCTCTTTGCCTTCCATATTGATGTTGCTGTTGGCACCCAACTGCATGAAGTGGCTGTTACCGTTCCATTCGGCCCACATCACCAGCGCCACGCAAACCACGAAGATTAGCGACATTGCCCACAGCAGGGTGCGCCCCTGGCGGCGATCGTTAACCACATCACCAAAGGCAAAACACAGCGCGGCGGGGATCAGGAAGATCGCCAGCATTTGCACCATGTTGGTCAGCGCCGTTGGGTTTTCAAAGGGATGCGATGAGTTGGCATTGAAGAACCCGCCGCCGTTAGTGCCAAGCATTTTAATTGCTTCCTGCGAGGCCACTGGCCCCATCGGCAGGAGTTCTTTTGCGCCTTCCAGTGAGGTGTAAGGGGCATAAGGCAGCACGTTTTGCAGGGATCCTTGCTGGATAAAGAACAGGGCAATCAACAGTGCCACAGGCACCAGCACCCACAGGGTTATGCGCGTCAGATCGACCCAGGCATTGCCCAACGTGCCAATGTTCTGACGGGCAAATGCACGCGTCAGGGCGAAGATCACCGCTATCCCGCTTGCCGCAGAGAGGAAGTTTTGCACGGTTAAGCCAGCCATCTGACTGAAATAGCTGAGCGTGGTTTCACCGGCATAGGATTGCCAGTTCGTGTTGGTCACAAAGCTCACTGCTGTGTTCAGCGCCAGATGCCAGGACAGGCCCGGCAGCTGCTGCGGGTTAAGCGGCAGGCTCCCCTGCAGCATCAGCATGGCGAAGAGAACAACCAGCCCGACGATGTTTAGCAGCAAAATGGCCATCAGATACTGACGCCAGTTCATCTCCCGATCGTCTATTCCCAGTACCCGCCAGATCCCTTTTTCAATGCTTCCCGTGCCCGGTAAGGCTACGTTGTTGATCAGCCTTGCCAGTCCTGTTCCCAATGGCCTGGCCAGTACGAACAACACCAGTAAAAAGCTGGCGATAAGCAAAAACGCCTGAGCAGCCATCAGAATGCCTCCGCATTAATCAGGGCGTAGACCAGATAACCCAATAACAGGAACACCAGCACAATGCCGGCAATCAAACCTGCACTCACAATCCACCTCCGGGTGACATTTGTATTTGTGCTAAAGGTAGGATTTACGGCGCAAAGATTTCGCAAAAATCAGGCGGGAGGGTGTAAAAAAAGTATAAAAATGGAGATACCCACAATTTAACCATTGATAAGTAAATCGTTAACTTTTTTGTAACTTAATTACGGCGTGAATGTAAATATTCACTAAATGGATAAAAATAAGTGGTCGGATGAGTAGTAAAATTACAAACAAAGCGATATTATTTTAGCCAGGTCACAGATTTTGAATTTTCCGGATGACGTTTCCGGCCAACTATAGGGGAGAAAAATATGGATCTTTATAAAGAGTTTCCGGCTCATATCATTTTCATGCGTCGCACTTTCGCCGTAGTGGCTGGCGTGCTGGCACTGCCGGTAATGCTGTTCTGGAAAGATCGTGCACGTTTTTATAGCTATCTGCACCGCGTCTGGGCGAAAACCAGCGAGAAGCCGGTGTGGATGGATCAGGCCGAGAAAGCGACCTGCGATTTCTACTGATACGAAGACTACACACAGCAATAAAAAAACCGCCTACAGCAATGTGGCGGTTTTTTTGTCCCTCGGGATTCGCGGTCCGTTGGGTGGTCTTGCAGCCCCTACCCGGGATTTTTATCATACCCTCCTGCAAGCAGATGGCAATCCCTCAAAGCCTTTATAAAATCCTAATTTTATTTGAGTATCTTACCTTTGCCGCGGATGTTAATTATGATGCTGCGTCCCTTTCCGCCATCTCGCAAATGGGCATCGGTCCTGGGAAAGGTGTATTCACAACCGTAAAGCAGCCCGCCTACCCGGGCTTGTGTCCACCGACTTATCACCGGTGGTGAACGGTGGAGCGGTTAGCTGCAGGGACCGCATAATGAAACGCTATTTTTGCATCGCGTTCATTGTCGCCAGCGCACTCGTTGTGAAAAGTGATGAACCGACCGTGTTTATTGCATTTACCACGATAGCGCAGGACAAGTAGCGTTAAGGCCGCCTCGGGCGGCCTTTTTTATTTCATCCCGTCTACACTTCATGGCAAAGTAGTTCAATGCATGCTTTTTCCTTTTACGGCATGCCCTTACGGACATAATGGACAATTGCCTGGAGTTTTATGCCCACCCATCTGGTTTGGTTTCGCGCGGACCTGCGCGTACATGACAATATCGCCCTTGCGGCAGCCTGCCGCGCCAAAGACGCTAACGTACTGGCACTGTTTATGGCTACGCCCGAGCAGTGGCGGCAGCACGATATGGCCCCCCGACAGGCGGCCTTGCTCCGGGCGTATCTGAACGATCTGCAGCACTCGCTTGCCGGAAAAGGCATACCGCTTCTCTATAAAGATGTGAGTGATTTTGCCGCGCAGCTCCAGACGCTGCAGGAGATCTGTGAGCAACATGACGTCAGGCATCTTTTTTATAACTACCAGTATGAATTCAACGAGCAGCAGCGGGATCGTCAGTTGGAGAACGTGCTGGAAGGGGTCGTCTGTGAAGGGTTTGACGACAGCGTGATGCTGGCACCGGGCAGCGTGATGACCGGCAACCACGAGATGTATAAAGTTTTTACGCCGTTTAAAAACGCCTTTATCAAACGCCTGAAGGAGGCGTTGCCGGAGTGCGTTGCTGCGCCTGCCGCGCGGGGCGAGCCCGTGACGGATTTGCCAAAGCTGACGTTTGATTACCCTCAGCAGGCGTTTGATGAAACGCTGTTTCCCGCCGATGAGAAAGCGGCTATTGCCCAACTCCGGCAGTTCTGTAAACAGAATGCGGCTGATTACGAAGCGCGTCGGGATTTCCCCGCCGTTGAAGGTACCAGCCGTCTGTCGGCCTGTCTCGCGCTGGGTGCGATCTCTCCCCGCCAGTGTTTGCATCGCCTGCTGGCAGAACAGCCGCAGGCGCTGGACGGTGGCGCAGGGGCTGTCTGGCTCAATGAACTTATCTGGCGCGAGTTCTATCGCCACCTGATGACGTATCACCCTGATTTATGTAAACATCGCCCATTCATTAAATGGACTGATAATGTAAGGTGGCAGTCGAATGATAAGCAGCTCAGAGCCTGGCAATGCGGACAGACGGGCTTCCCCATTGTCGATGCCGCCATGCGTCAGCTCAATGCAACCGGATGGATGCACAACCGCCTGCGGATGATTACCGCCAGCTTTCTGGTGAAAGATCTGCTTATCGACTGGCGTATCGGAGAGCGCTATTTTATTTCTCAGCTGATCGATGGCGATCTCGCGGCGAATAACGGTGGCTGGCAGTGGGCGGCCTCCACCGGCACCGATGCGGCTCCCTATTTTCGGATTTTTAATCCGACGACGCAGGGACAAAAATTTGATGCGGACGGCGAGTTTATCCGCCAGTGGGTACCTGAACTTAACGTTGTCCCCGCGAAAGCGATCCACGACCCATGGGCATGGGCGGATAAACAGGGCGTAAAGCTCGATTATCCCCGTCCGGTTGTCGACCACAAACAGGCACGCGTCGCCACGCTGGCGGCGTACGAAGCCGCGCGCAAAGTATGAGAGAGTGATGATGAAAAACAGCGAACTGGAAAGCCTGATTAACGAAAAACTGAACAGCACCTCCTTCAGCGACTACGGCCCGAACGGCCTGCAGGTGGAAGGGCGTGAAACGGTGCAGAAAATTATCACCGGCGTGACGGCAAGCCAGGCGCTGCTGGATGAAGCCGTGCGTCAGGAAGCCGATGCGGTCATCGTTCACCACGGTTATTTCTGGAAGAACGAATCCCCCATTATTCGCGGTATGAAGCGCAACCGCCTGAAAACATTGCTGGCAAATGACATCAACCTGTACGGTTATCACCTGCCGCTGGATGCGCACCCGGAACTGGGTAACAACGTGCAGTTAGCGCAATTGCTGGGTATTACCGTGATGGGGGAAATCGAACCGCTGGTGCCGTGGGGCGAACTGGCGATGCCGGTTCCGGGTCTCGAGCTGGCGTCGTGGATCGAAGCGCGCCTCGGACGTCGTCCGCTGTGGTGTGGCGACACGGGACCCGATACCGTGAAGCGTGTGGCCTGGTGCACCGGGGGCGGGCAGGGCTTTATCGATAGCGCCGCGCGTTTCGGCGTTGATGCCTTTATCACGGGGGAAGTGTCTGAGCAGACGGTTCACTCCGCCCGCGAGCAAGGGCTCCATTTTTACGCGGCAGGTCACCATGCAACGGAACGAGGCGGCATTCGCGCCCTCAGCGAGTGGCTGACGGAAAATACCGATCTGGATGTGACCTTTATTGATATTCCCAATCCGGCCTGATGAGAGGTGCCCGAGTGCAGAGAGCGCGTTGTTATCTTTTGGGTGAAACCGCCGTCGTACTGGAGCTTGAACCCCCGGTCACGCTTGCCACGCAAAAGCGTATCTGGCGGCTGACGCAGCGTCTGGCCGATATACCTGAAGTGGTTGAAACCATTCCGGGCATGAACAATATCACCGTCGTGCTGCGCAACCCGCACACGAAAGCCCTGGATGCCATCGAACGCCTGCAGCGCTGGTGGGAAGAGAGTGAAGCGCTGGAGCCGGAATCACGTGCCATTGAGATCCCGGTCGTCTATGGCGGCACGGGGGGGCCGGATCTTGGCGTTGTGGCAGCGCACTGCGGGTTAACAGAAAAGCAGGTGGTTGAGTTGCACAGTTCAATTAACTACGTGGTCTGGTTCCTGGGGTTTCAACCCGGCTTCCCGTATCTGGGCGGATTGCCTCCCCAACTGCATACGCCGCGTCGTGCCGAACCGCGTCTGAGCGTACCGGCGGGGACGGTGGCTATCGGCGGCGAGCAAACTGGCGTTTATCCGCTGGCATCGCCCGGCGGCTGGCAGCTTATTGGGCACACGGCTACGCCGTTATTTGAACCCGGACGGGAGACGCCAATACTCCTGCGTCCCGGCGATACCCTTCGCTTTATCCCGCAAAAGGAGGGGGTATGTTAACGCTTATTCGCGCAGGGCTTTACACCTCTGTGCAGGATGCAGGCCGTTTTGGCCTGCGTCAGTCCGGCGTGAGCTATTGTGGTGCGCTGGACAGGCCTGCGCTGGAGATTGCTAACGTGCTGGTGGGCAACCCCGGCAGTACGGCCGCGCTCGAAATTACGCTCGGCCAGTGTGTGATTGAGTTTGGCCAGGAGACCTGGTTTGCCTTAACCGGCGCAGGCTGTGAGGCCACGCTGGATGGTAAAGCGGTGTGGACCGGCTGGCGGCTGCGGGCGAAAGCCGGACAGCGTCTGACGCTCAAGCGTCCGCTACACGGTGTGCGTAGCTATCTCGCGGTGGCTGGCGGCATTGACGTGCCGGAGGTGCTGGGCTCATCCAGTACCGATCAGAAGGCGGGCATCGGCGGGCATGAAGGGCGTCTGCTGCGCGACGGCGATCGGCTGGCAATCAAACCCTCCGCGCGCCATTTCTCGACCACGCAGGGCGTGAAGCAGCTGCTGTGGGGAAACCAGATCCGCGCCTTACCGGGGCCGGAATATCATGAGTTTGACGAGGCTTCCAAAGAGTCCTTCTGGCGCTCGCCGTGGAAGCTCAGTCCGCAGAGTAACCGTATGGGCTACCGCCTGCAGGGGCAGCCGCTGACCCGCACGACGGACCGGGAACTGCTCTCCCATGGGTTATTGCCGGGGGTCATTCAGGTGCCGGGCAACGGTCAGCCCATCGTGTTAATGAACGATGCGCAAACCACGGGCGGATACCCGCGAATTGCCTGCATAATCGAAGCCGATCGCTACCATCTGGCGCAAATTCCTCTCGGGCAGCCGATTCACTTCGTGCAGTGTTCGCTGGAGGAGGCGCTTAAGGCGCGGCAGGATCAGCAGCGTTATCTCGAGCAGCTGGCGTGGAGGCTTGATGGTAAAGATTGATTTAAATGCCGATCTGGGCGAGGGCGGAAGCGCAGATGCTCAACTGATGATGCTGGTCTCCTCAGTCAATATCGCCTGCGGATTTCACGCGGGGGATGCGCAAACCATGCTGGAGAGCGTGCGTAATGCCATCAAAAACGGCGTCGCGATTGGCGCTCATCCCAGCTTCCCGGATCGGGAGAACTTTGGCCGCACGGCGATGGATCTGCCGCCGGAGACGGTCTACGCTCAGGTGCTCTACCAGATTGGTGCGCTGGAGGCGATGGTGCGCGCTGAGAACGGTGTTATGCGCCACGTGAAGCCGCACGGCATGCTCTACAACCAGGCGGCGAAAGCCCCGGCGCTGGCGGACGCTATTGCCCGCGCGGTGCGGGACAGTAATCCGCAGCTTATCCTTGTAGGTTTGGCTGGTAGCGAGCTGATTCGCGCCGGGAAGCGGCTGGGGCTGACTACGCGTCAGGAAGTCTTTGCCGACCGCGGCTATCAGCCCGATGGCAGTCTGGTCCCTCGCACGCAGGCTGGGGCGCTGATAACCGATGAAGGTAAAGCGCTGGCGCAGACGCTGGAGATGGTGTGTGCCGGGCGGGTGACCGCCGTGGACGGAACACTGGCAAACGTTCAGGCCGATACGGTGTGTTTACACGGCGACGGCGAGCATGCGCTTCAGTTCGCGCGCCGCTTACGGGCGGCGTTCTCTGAAGAGGGCATTCTGGTCAGCGCAGAATAATCAGGAAAGGACAATAACATGCCAGAAGGTCCGGAGATCCGCCGCGCGGCGGATAGCCTGGAGGCGGCGATAAAGGGCAAACCGTTGACGAATGTGTGGTTTGCTTTTCCTCAGCTAAAACCGTTTGAATCACAGCTGGTGGGGCAGACGGTGACCCATATTGAAACGCGCGGCAAGGCCTTACTTACGCACTTTTCCCATAACCTGACGTTATATAGCCATAACCAGCTGTACGGCGTCTGGCGAGTGGTGGAGGCGGACGAGCAGCCGCAAACCACCCGCGTACTGCGCGTCAGGCTGCAAACGGCGGATAAAGCAATCCTGCTTTACAGCGCGTCGGATATTGAAATGTTAACGCCGGAGCAACTGCTCACTCACCCGTTCTTACAGCGGGTCGGGCCGGACGTGCTGGACATGCGCCTGACGGCAAACGATGTTAAAGCCCGCTTGTTATCCCCCAAGTTCCGCAACCGGCAATTTTCCGGGTTATTGCTCGATCAGGCGTTCCTGGCAGGGTTAGGTAACTATCTGCGGGTGGAAATTCTGTGGGAAGTGGGGCTGGCGGCGCAGCATAAAGCGTCTCAGCTGAATGATGAACAGCTGGAGGCGTTATCCCACGCGCTGCTGGATATTCCGCGGCTGTCGTACAACACGCGTGGCGTGGTGGATGAGAACACGCATCACGGGGCGCTGTTCCGGTTCAAGGTGTTTCATCGGGCGGGAAAGAAATGCGAAAGGTGTGGTGGCATTATTGAGAGAACCACACTCTCTTCACGACCGTTTTACTGGTGTCCCGGGTGCCAGATGTAAAAGTAAAACGGTAACCCTTAGGTTACCGTTTTTAGTGTTTTCACCCTCTCCCTGTGGGAGAGGGCCGGGGTGAGGGCATCAGGCCGCACCCAACGTCTTTTAGCGCTTAATATCAGACTTAAAATCACGCTGCTCGTAGCCGGTATACAGCTGACGAGGACGGGCGATTTTCATGCCTTCGCTGTGCATTTCGTTCCAGTGCGCAATCCAGCCTACGGTACGGGCCATGGCGAAGATCACGGTGAACATGGAAGACGGAATGCCCATTGCTTTCAGAATAATGCCAGAGTAGAAATCGACGTTCGGGTAGAGTTTCTTCTCGATGAAGTACGGGTCGTTCAGCGCGATGTGTTCCAGCTCCATCGCCACTTCCAGCAGGTCATCTTTGGTACCCAGCTCTTTCAGCACTTCATGGCAGGTCTCACGCATGACGGTCGCGCGTGGGTCGTAGTTTTTGTAAACACGGTGACCGAAGCCCATCAGGCGGAAGGAGTCATTCTTGTCTTTCGCGCGACGCACGAACTCAGGAATGTGCTCAACGGTGCTGATCTCTTCCAGCATCTTCAGTGCCGCTTCGTTCGCGCCGCCGTGCGCCGGTCCCCACAGGGAGGCGATGCCCGCAGCGATACAGGCGAACGGGTTCGCGCCTGAAGAGCCTGCGGTACGGACGGTGGAGGTCGAAGCGTTTTGTTCGTGGTCAGCGTGCAGGATCAGAATACGGTCCATCGCACGTTCCAGTACCGGGTTCACTTCGTACTCTTCGCACGGCGTGGAGAACATCATGCGCAGGAAGTTACCCGCGTAGGAGAGGTCGTTACGTGGATACACAAACGGTTGGCCGATGGAGTATTTGTAGCACATCGCCGCCATGGTAGGCATTTTGGACAGCAGGCGGAACGCCGCGATATCGCGGTGACGTGGGTTATTCACGTCAAGGGAGTCGTGGTAGAACGCCGCCAGCGCACCGGTAATCCCACACATCACCGCCATCGGGTGAGAGTCACGACGGAACGCATGGAACAGACGGGTAATCTGCTCATGGATCATAGTGTGACGGGTCACGGTGGTTTTGAATTCATCGTACTGCGCCTGCGTTGGTTTTTCGCCGTTCAGCAGGATGTAGCACACTTCCAGATAGTTGGATTCGGTGGCTAACTGATCGATGGGGAAGCCGCGATGGAGCAGGATACCTTCGTCACCGTCAATGTAGGTGATTTTGGATTCGCAAGATGCGGTAGAGGTAAATCCAGGGTCAAAGGTGAAAACTCCTTTGGAACCCAGCGTACGGATATCAATAACATCCTGACCGAGCGTGCCTTTTAGCACATCCAGTTCAATAGCAGTGTCACCACCCAGGGTGAGCTTTGCCTTTGTATCAGCCATTTACGGTCTCCTTAGCGCCTTATGCTTAAGACTGCGCTTTACCGGATTTGCTTTCAGCTGTTAATCACCGTTACCAGATTGTTATTTGGCTTACCGCTCAGCTCACGAGGACAAACCAGGGTACAGAGCTATGGCGCCTTGCAGGTAAACGAATGAAATATCAGTGAAACAACAGCAAATCAGCGTTTTTGCAGTCCGAATTATTCAAACCTGTATATCACTAATAACTGTCCTGATAACTTCGGTCAATACCATCACACTGTTACATAACTATTTGTCAGGTGAAAGTGAGACCTCATAACTTTTGCGCATTATATGCCTTTTCTGCTGACGTTTGTAACAATATTGTTTAACATTTGTCAAATCAGATGATTAAAAATTAAAAAGATGTTGTTATCGTGACCCTGATCACTGTTCCAGAGAAAACCCGACAAACTGTATGTAGGTTAATTGTAATGATTTTGTGAACGGCCTATACTGCCGCCAGGTCTCCGGAACACCCTGCAATCCCGAGCCACCCAGCGTTGTAACGTGTCGTTTTAGCATTTGGAAGCAATGTTTTGCATGACGCGCAGTTATAGAAAAGGAACGCTGCTTGACCCGCATCGCAGTCCGGAGGAAGGAAACAATAAGAACAGCATGTGGGCGTTATTCATGATAAGAAATGTGAAAAAACAAAGACCTGTCAATCTGGATCTCAAAACGATCCGGTTCCCTGTAACAGCAATAGCGTCCATTCTGCACCGTGTATCCGGTGTGATTACGTTTGTGGCGGTCGGTATTCTGCTGTGGTTACTGGGCACCAGCCTCTCTTCTCCTGAAGGATTCCTCCAGGCCTCTGCCATCATGAACAGCTTCTTCGTGAAATTCATCATGTGGGGCATTCTGACCGCGCTGGCGTACCACGTTGTGGTGGGTGTTCGCCATATGCTGATGGACTTCGGCTACCTGGAAGAGACATTCGAAGCCGGGAAACGCTCCGCTAACATTTCATTTGTGATCACTGTCGTGCTTTCACTTCTCGCAGGAGTTCTCGTATGGTAAGCAACGCCTCCGCATTAGGACGCAACGGCGTACATGACTTCATCCTGGTCCGTGCTACCGCCATCGTTCTCACCCTTTACATCATCTATATGATCGGTTTCTTCGCGACCAGCGGCACGCTGACGTGGGAAATCTGGAGCGGGTTCTTCGGATCTGCCTTCACCAAAGTGTTCACCCTGCTGGCGCTGTTCTCCATCCTTATTCATGCCTGGATTGGCATGTGGCAGGTGTTGACCGATTACGTTAAACCACTGGCGATTCGCCTTCCTCTGCAGCTGGTTATTGTTGTTGCCCTGGTGGTTTACGTTATTTATGGATTCGTTGTGGTGTGGGGTGTGTAATGAAACTGCCAGTCAGAGAATTTGATGCTGTAGTGATTGGTGCGGGTGGCGCAGGTATGCGTGCCGCACTGCAAATTTCCCAGAGCGGCCAAACCTGTGCGCTGCTCTCTAAAGTGTTCCCAACCCGTTCGCACACCGTGTCTGCTCAGGGCGGTATCACCGTTGCGCTGGGTAATACCCATGAAGATAACTGGGAATGGCACATGTACGACACGGTAAAAGGTTCCGATTACATCGGTGACCAGGACGCCATCGAATATATGTGTAAAACCGGCCCGGAAGCGATTCTGGAGCTGGACCACATGGGTCTGCCGTTCTCCCGTCTGGAAAATGGCACCATCTATCAACGTCCGTTTGGCGGCCAGTCGAAAGATTTCGGTGGCGAACAGGCGGCACGTACTGCGGCAGCGGCTGACCGTACCGGTCACGCGCTGCTGCACACGCTCTATCAGCAAAACCTCAAAAACCACACCACCATCTTCTCCGAGTGGTATGCGCTGGATCTGGTGAAAAACGCCGATGGCGCAATCGTCGGTTGTACCGCGCTGTGCATCGAAACCGGTGAAGTGGTTTACTTCAAAGCCCGCGCTACCGTGCTGGCGACCGGCGGCGCAGGCCGTATTTATCAGTCCACCACCAACGCCCACATCAACACCGGTGACGGTGTCGGTATGGCTATCCGCGCTGGCGTGCCGGTGCAGGATATGGAAATGTGGCAGTTCCACCCAACCGGTATCGCCGGTGCAGGCGTTCTGGTAACAGAAGGCTGCCGCGGTGAAGGCGGTTACCTGCTGAACAAGCACGGCGAGCGCTTCATGGAGCGTTATGCCCCGAATGCGAAAGACCTGGCGGGTCGTGATGTGGTGGCGCGTTCCATCATGATCGAAATCCGTGAAGGCCGCGGCTGTGACGGCCCATGGGGTCCACACGCGAAGCTGAAACTCGACCACCTGGGTAAAGAGGTTCTGGAATCCCGTCTGCCGGGTATCCTGGAACTGTCCCGCACCTTCGCACACGTCGACCCGGTGAAAGAGCCGATTCCGGTTATCCCAACCTGCCACTACATGATGGGCGGTATTCCGACCAAAGTGACCGGACAGGCGCTGACCGTGAACGAGCAGGGCGAAGACGTGGTTATTCCTGGCCTGTTCGCGGTAGGCGAAATTGCCTGCGTATCCGTACACGGCGCAAACCGTCTGGGCGGCAACTCCCTGCTGGACCTGGTGGTGTTTGGTCGTGCAGTGGGTCTGCATCTGCAGGAATCCATTGCCGAGCAAGGCGCACTGCGCGATGCAACCGATGACGAAATTGATGCCTCTCTCGCGCGCCTCAACCGCTGGAACGGTAACCGTAACGGCGAAGATCCGGTGGAAATCCGTAAAGCGCTGCAGGAATGCATGCAGCATAACTTCTCGGTATTCCGCGAAGGTGACGCGATGGCCAAAGGCCTTGAACAGCTGAAAGCGATCCGCGAGCGTCTGAAAAATGCCCGTCTGGACGATACCTCAAGCGAGTTCAACACCCAGCGCGTAGAGTGCCTGGAGCTGGATAACCTGATGGAAACCGCTTACGCCACTGCGGTGTCGGCAAACTTCCGTACCGAAAGCCGTGGCGCGCATAGCCGCTTCGACTTCCCGGATCGTGATGACGAAAACTGGCTGTGCCATTCCCTGTATCTGCCAGAGTCGGAATCCATGACGCGTCGTAGCGTCAACATGGAACCGAAACTGCGTCCGGCGTTCCCGCCGAAGATTCGTACTTACTAATGCGGAGACAGGATAATGAAACTCGAATTCTCAGTTTATCGTTATAACCCGGATGTAGACGACGCTCCGCGTATGCAGGATTACACCCTGGAAGCGGAAGAAGGTCGCGACATGATGCTGCTGGATGCCTTAATGCAGCTGAAAGAAAAAGATCCAACGCTGTCGTTCCGCCGCTCCTGCCGTGAAGGGGTCTGTGGCTCTGACGGCGTGAACATGAACGGCAAAAATGGTCTGGCCTGCATCACGCCAATTTCAGCGTTGCAGCGTCCTGGTCAGAAAATTGTTATCCGTCCTCTGCCAGGCCTGCCGGTCGTGCGTGATTTGGTGGTAGACATGGGGCAATTCTATGCACAATATGAGAAGATTAAGCCTTACTTATTGAATAATGGGCAAAATCCACCCGCTCGTGAGCACCTGCAGTCTCCTGAGCAGCGTGAAAAACTCGATGGGTTGTACGAGTGTATTCTCTGCGCATGTTGTTCTACGTCCTGCCCGTCGTTCTGGTGGAACCCGGACAAGTTTATCGGCCCGGCCGGTCTGCTGGCTGCCTATCGCTTCCTGATCGATAGCCGCGACACCGAAACCGATAACCGTCTGGAAGGACTGAGTGACGCTTTCAGCGTATTCCGCTGCCATAGCATCATGAACTGCGTCAGTGTGTGTCCTAAGGGGCTAAACCCGACGCGCGCCATCGGCCATATTAAGTCGATGCTGCTGCAGCGCAGTGCGTAAGTAGTGAGAGGGGAGCGCTGTTCCCCTCACCCTAACCCTCTCCCAAAGGGAGAGGGGATAGATTGCAGAAACCTTTAAAAACTGCCCTGAAGTTTAGACAGTTTCTAAAGGTTCCTTCGCGGGCCAAATGAAAAGAGCTCGCAGGTGAACCCCGGCACGTACACGTGGTGTGCGTGGTAGTTTCTACGGCGAAAGTAAGCATAAAAATGCTTAAGGGATCACGATGCAGAACGGCGCAATGAAAGCCTGGCTGGACTCTTCTTTCCTTTCTGGTGCGAACCAGAGCTGGATTGAACAGCTCTATGAAGACTTCTTAACCGATCCTGACTCAGTGGACGCAAACTGGCGTTCCATGTTCCAGGAGTTGCCTGGCACGGGAGTCAAACCGGATCAATTCCACTCCAAAACACGTGATTATTTCCGCCGTCTGGCGAAGGATGCCTCACGTTACTCTTCTGCGATTTCCGACCCTGACACCAATGCGAAGCAGGTTAAAGTCCTGCAGCTCATCAACGCTTATCGCTTCCGCGGTCACCAGCATGCGAATCTCGATCCGCTGGGACTGTGGCAGCAGGAACGTGTGGCCGATCTCGATCCGGCGTATCACGATCTGACCGAGGCCGATTTCCAGGAAAGCTTTAACGTAGGTTCCTTTGCCATCGGCAAAGACACGATGAAGCTGGGCGAACTGATTAACGCGCTCAAGCAAACCTACTGCGGCTCCATCGGCGCGGAATACATGCACATCACCTCTACAGAAGAGAAACGCTGGATCCAGCAGCGTATCGAATCCGTGGCGGGCCACGCGACCTTCTCGGCTGACGAGAAAAAACGTTTCCTCAGCGAACTGACTGCAGCAGAAGGGCTTGAGCGCTATCTGGGCGCGAAATTCCCGGGTGCAAAACGCTTCTCGCTGGAAGGCGGTGACGCGTTAGTGCCAATGCTGAAAGAGCTGATTCGCCACGCGGGCAACAGCGGTACCCGTGAAGTGGTACTGGGCATGGCGCACCGCGGTCGTCTGAACGTGCTGGTCAACGTGCTGGGTAAAAAGCCGCAGGACCTGTTCGACGAATTCGCGGGCAAACACAAAGAACACCTCGGCACCGGCGACGTGAAGTACCACATGGGCTTCTCGTCTGATATCGAAACCGAAGGCGGTCTGGTACACTTGGCGCTGGCGTTTAACCCGTCGCACCTTGAAATCGTTAGCCCGGTGGTGATCGGTTCCGTGCGTGCGCGTCTGGATCGTCTGGACGAGCCGAGCAGCAACAAAGTTCTGCCAATCACCATTCACGGTGATGCGGCGATCACCGGTCAGGGCGTGGTTCAGGAAACCCTGAACATGTCGAAAGCGCGTGGTTATGAAGTGGGCGGTACCGTTCGCATTGTGATCAACAACCAGGTGGGCTTCACAACCTCTAACCCGCTGGACGCGCGTTCTACCCCATACTGCACCGACATCGGTAAGATGGTGCAGGCGCCAATCTTCCACGTGAATGCGGATGACCCGGAAGCGGTCGCTTTCGTCACCCGTCTGGCGCTCGACTTCCGTAACACCTTTAAACGCGACGTGCTGATCGACCTGTTCTGCTACCGCCGTCACGGCCACAACGAAGCTGACGAGCCAAGTGCAACCCAGCCGTTGATGTACCAGAAAATCAAAAAACACCCGACGCCGCGCAAAATCTATGCAGACAAGCTGGAAGCGGACAAAGTGGCGACGCTGGAAGATGCGACCGAGCTGGTCAATCTTTACCGCGACGCGCTGGATGCGGGTGAATGCGTAGTGAAAGAGCTGCGCCCAATGAACATGCACTCCTTTACCTGGTCGCCGTACCTCAACCACGAGTGGGATGAGAGCTACCCGAACAAGGTTGAGATGAAGCGCCTGCAGGAGCTGGCTAAACGCATCAGCACCGTACCGGACGCTATCGAAATGCAGTCTCGCGTAGCGAAAATCTACGGTGACCGTCAGGCCATGGCGGCAGGCGAGAAGCTGTTCGACTGGGGCGGTGCAGAAACCCTGGCCTATGCGACCCTGGTTGACGAAGGTATTCCTGTTCGTCTGTCCGGTGAAGATGCGGGCCGTGGTACCTTCTTCCACCGTCACGCTGTTGTTCACAACCAGTCCAACGGTTCAACTTACACCCCGCTGCAGCACGTGCACAACGGTCAGGGCCAGTTCAAGGTCTGGGACTCCGTGCTGTCTGAAGAAGCGGTATTGGCCTTTGAATACGGCTACGCCACCGCAGAACCCCGCACTCTGACCATCTGGGAAGCGCAGTTCGGTGACTTCGCCAACGGTGCGCAGGTGGTTATTGACCAGTTCATCTCCTCCGGCGAGCAGAAGTGGGGCCGCATGTGTGGTCTGGTGATGCTGCTGCCGCACGGTTATGAAGGACAGGGTCCGGAGCACTCCTCCGCGCGTCTGGAACGTTATCTGCAACTCTGCGCCGAGCAGAACATGCAGGTCTGCGTGCCGTCTACCCCGGCTCAGGTGTACCACATGCTGCGTCGTCAGGCGCTGCGCGGTATGCGCCGTCCGCTGGTGGTGATGTCACCAAAATCTCTGCTGCGTCATCCGCTGGCTGTTTCAAGCCTGGATGAACTGGCCAACGGCACCTTCCTGCCAGCCATCGGCGAGATTGACGAACTGGATCCGAAGGGCGTGAAGCGTGTCGTGATGTGTTCTGGTAAGGTTTATTACGACCTGCTGGAACAGCGCCGCAAGAACGATCAGAAAGATGTCGCCATCGTGCGTATCGAGCAGCTTTATCCGTTCCCGCATCAGGCGATGCAGGACGTGCTGAAACAGTACGCTCACGTACATGATTTTGTCTGGTGCCAGGAAGAGCCGCTTAACCAGGGCGCATGGTACTGCAGCCAGCATCATTTCCGTGAAGTGATTCCATTTGGGTCTGCTCTGCGTTATGCAGGTCGCCCGGCCTCCGCCTCTCCGGCGGTAGGGTATATGTCCGTTCACCAGAAGCAGCAACAAGATCTGGTCAATGACGCGCTGAACGTCGATTAATTAAAGGATACATAATGAGTAGCGTAGATATTCTTGTTCCCGACCTGCCTGAATCCGTAGCAGATGCGACCGTCGCCACCTGGCACAAAAAACCGGGCGATGCCGTTAAGCGCGATGAAGTGCTGGTAGAAATCGAAACTGACAAAGTGGTACTGGAAGTACCGGCTTCGGCGGATGGCGTTCTGGACGCGGTGCTGGAAGATGAAGGTACCACTGTCACCTCTCGTCAGATCCTGGGTCGCTTGCGTGAAGGCAACAGTGCGGGCAAAGAGTCCAGCGCCAAGTCTGATGAGAAAGCCTCTACCCCAGCGCAGCGCCAGCAGGCGTCTCTGGAAGAGCAAACCAACGACGCACTGAGCCCGGCGATCCGTCGTCTGCTGGCTGAGCACAACCTGGACGCGGCAGCCATTAAAGGCACCGGTGTGGGTGGACGTCTGACGCGCGAAGATATCGAAAAGCATCTGGCGAAAGCGCCTGCGAAAGCAGAAGCCAAAGCCCCTGCGGCAGCACCGGCAGCGCAGCCTGCTCTGGGCGCACGCAGCGAAAAACGCGTGCCGATGACTCGCCTGCGTAAGCGTGTGGCCGAGCGTCTGCTGGAAGCGAAAAACTCCACCGCGATGCTGACCACCTTCAACGAAGTGAACATGAAGCCAATCATGGACCTGCGTAAGCAGTACGGCGACGCGTTTGAAAAACGTCACGGTATCCGTCTGGGCTTTATGTCCTTCTACGTGAAGGCAGTGGTTGAAGCGCTGAAACGCTACCCGGAAGTGAACGCCTCTATCGACGGCGATGACGTGGTTTACCACAACTATTTCGACGTCAGTATGGCGGTTTCTACCCCGCGTGGCCTGGTAACCCCGGTTCTGCGTGACGTAGATACCCTGGGCATGGCTGATATCGAGAAAAACATCAAAGAGCTGGCTGTGAAAGGCCGCGACGGCAAGCTGACCGTAGACGACCTGACCGGCGGTAACTTCACCATTACCAACGGCGGCGTATTCGGTTCACTGATGTCTACCCCGATCATTAACCCGCCGCAGAGCGCGATCCTGGGTATGCATGCCATTAAAGATCGCCCTATGGCGGTTGACGGTAAAGTTGAGATCCTGCCAATGATGTACCTGGCGCTCTCTTACGACCACCGCCTGATTGACGGTCGCGAGTCCGTGGGCTTCCTGGTAGCCATTAAAGAGCTGCTGGAAGATCCAACGCGTCTGCTGCTGGACGTCTAGTCACGTTTTAGCGTCACCTGCCCTGTAGGCCGGATAAGCGTAGCGCCATCCGGCACACACACCGCGCCGGTCTACAGGTTTGAAGATAACGATTACCCTGAAGGATGGATAGAACACATGAACTTACATGAATATCAGGCCAAACAGCTGTTTGCCCGGTATGGCTTACCGGCTCCGGTGGGTTATGCCTGTACTACCCCGCGTGAAGCAGAAGAAGCCGCATCTAAAATCGGTGCCGGCCCGTGGGTAGTTAAATGTCAGGTTCACGCTGGTGGCCGTGGTAAAGCGGGCGGTGTGAAGGTTGTTAAGAGCAAAGAAGAAATTCGTGCGTTTGCTGAACATTGGCTCGGCAAACGTCTGGTGACGTACCAGACAGATGCAAACGGCCAGCCGGTTAACCAGATCCTGGTTGAAGCGGCGACCGACATCGCGAAAGAGCTGTACCTGGGCGCGGTTGTTGACCGTAGCTCCCGTCGCGTAGTGTTCATGGCGTCTACCGAAGGCGGCGTGGAAATCGAAAAAGTGGCGGAAGAAACCCCGCACCTGATCCACAAAGTGGCTATCGATCCGCTGGCGGGCCCAATGCCTTACCAGGGTCGCGAGCTGGCGTTCAAACTGGGCCTGGAAGGCAAGCTGGTTCAGCAGTTCACCAAGATCTTCATGGGTCTGGCGAACATCTTCCTGGAGCGCGATCTGGCGCTGATCGAGATCAACCCGCTGGTGATCACCACCCAGGGCGACCTGATCTGCCTCGACGGCAAGCTGGGCGCTGACGGCAACGCGCTGTTCCGCCAGTCCGATCTGCGTGAAATGCGCGATCAGTCTCAGGAAGATCCGCGTGAAGCACAGGCTGCACAGTGGGAGCTGAACTACGTCGCGCTGGATGGCAACATCGGCTGCATGGTTAACGGTGCGGGCCTGGCAATGGGCACCATGGACATCGTTAAGCTGCACGGCGGTGAGCCAGCAAACTTCCTCGACGTAGGCGGTGGCGCAACCAAAGAGCGCGTAACCGAAGCGTTCAAAATCATCCTCTCTGACGATAACGTGAAGGCGGTTCTGGTTAACATCTTCGGCGGCATCGTGCGTTGCGACCTGATTGCCGACGGCATCATCGGTGCGGTAGAAGAAGTGGGTGTTAACGTACCGGTTGTTGTGCGTCTGGAAGGTAACAACGCTGAACTCGGCGCGAAAAAACTGGCTGACAGCGGCCTGAATATTATTGCAGCGAAAAGTCTGACGGATGCAGCTCAGCAGGTTGTTGCCGCAGTGGAGGGGAAATAATGTCAGTTTTAATTAATAAAGATACCAAGGTTATCTGCCAGGGCTTCACCGGTAGCCAGGGGACATTCCACTCCGAACAGGCGATTGCCTACGGTACGCAGATGGTTGGCGGCGTAACGCCAGGCAAAGGCGGCACCACGCACCTGGGCCTGCCGGTGTTCAACACCGTGCGTGAAGCGGTAGAAGCGACGGGCGCAACCGCGACCGTGATCTACGTTCCAGCGCCGTTCTGCAAAGACTCCATTCTGGAAGCGATCGACGCAGGCATCAAACTGATCATCACCATCACCGAAGGTATCCCGACGCTGGATATGCTGACCGTGAAGGTGAAGCTGGATGAAGCAGGCGTGCGCATGATCGGCCCGAACTGCCCAGGCGTTATCACCCCGGGCGAATGCAAAATCGGCATCATGCCGGGTCACATTCATAAGCCGGGCAAAGTGGGCATCGTTTCCCGTTCCGGTACGCTGACTTATGAAGCGGTTAAGCAGACTACCGATTACGGCTTCGGCCAGTCCACCTGTGTGGGAATCGGCGGTGACCCAATCCCTGGCTCTAACTTCATCGACATCCTGAAGCTGTTCCAGGAAGATCCGCAGACCGAAGCGATCGTAATGATCGGTGAGATCGGCGGTAGCGCAGAAGAAGAAGCCGCCGCTTACATCAAAGAGCACGTGACCAAGCCTGTTGTCGGTTACATCGCGGGTGTGACTGCACCGAAAGGCAAGCGTATGGGTCACGCAGGCGCAATCATCGCCGGCGGTAAAGGTACGGCTGATGAGAAATTCGCAGCGCTGGAAGCCGCAGGCGTGAAGACCGTTCGTAGCCTTGCGGATATCGGCGAAGCACTGAAATCCATCATTAAGTAAGTCCTCTCTGCGCCCTGAATGGGGCGCGTTGAAATAAAAAAAATGTCCGTTTCGACATGGTTGGCCGCTGTAAAGCGGCCTTTTTTATTGCCTGCGTTTGGCGACAAGCGTGAACTTGTAATCGTCGGTATTGAACACGTTGCGGCTGTATTCAAATACCCGTCCGTCCTTCAGAAACCCGCGCGAGACTTTTTCCAGGATCGGTTTCGCCGGATCGAGCGACAGCGCGGCAATCGCCTCTTCTGACGGCATGATCGGCACCAGTTCCTGCTCGCTGCGATCGATAACCAGCTTTTTGAGCTGCTCAACGTAGTGGTATTTCGAATTCTCCATCACTTCCCAGGTGAGGTCGGGAAACATCGCCAGCGGCATCCACGTTTCTTCCAGATTCACCGGTTTTTGTTTGATAAAACGGACGCGTTTGACGTGCCAGACTTTATCGTCCGGGTTGATCGCCAGCCTTGCTGCGAGTCTCTCATCGGCTTTCACCACTTCGAAGACGCTGACGTCGCTGTGCGTATCGACGTTTCGGTCCGCCAGCTTTTCGTAAAAGCCGGTGAGCTGGTAAATGTCGTAGTTAACGCGCTCTTCTTTTACGTAGGTGCCGCTGCCCTGAATGCTCTCGACGATCTGCTCTTCCGTAAGCAGTTTCAGCGCCTGTCTCACCGTTACACGGCTCACGTTGAACGCCTCCTGAAGGCTGGATTCCGTCGGTAACGCATCGCCAGGTTTTAACTCACCCGTATTGATTTTCTCGCGAAGCGCATCGGCTATCTGCCGGTACATCGGTTTGTTACCCATAGAATCTGCCTTTCTAATACCTTTTCACGGAATTATGCCTTCAGCGTAAAATTTGTAAATAATACAATTTAAATACAAATTTGCATTGTTAGTGAAAGTGATCACATAAATGTATTGCATTGCCTGCCACAATTGCCGCCAGACAATAACAAGTTACGTGTGAGGATCTTATGAACCTGACGACTCTGACCCACTCCAGCGCTGTCTGCGTGCAGGCGCACTATGCCAGCCGTGATGAGGCAATTCGCCAGCTTACGATGCGGCTGGTGGCGCTGGGCAAAATTACCGATGGCGATGCGTTTCTGGCGGAGGTTTACCGTCGTGAATCACAGGGACCGACCGCACTGGGGGAAGGGCTGGCTGTCCCGCATGGTAAATCGAGCGGGGTGAACGAAGCAGCTTTTGCGGTTGCTACGCTGAGCGAACCGCTGGAGTGGGAGGGGGTGGACGGCCCTGAAAACGTTGAGCTGATCGTCCTGCTTGCCATCCCGCCTGCTGAAGCCGGATCCACGCATATCCAGGTACTGACGGCGCTGACGTCTCGCCTGGCAGATGATGCACTCCGGGAACGCGTTATGGCTGCAGCGACGGCGGAGGATCTGCTTGATGCGCTGAACGGTGGCTCGCAGGAAGACGAGGTTGCCACATTGTTGAATGCACCAACCGTCATCTGCGTCACCGCCTGTCCGGCCGGGATTGCCCATACCTATATGGCAGCCGAGTACCTGGAAAAAGCGGGACGTAAGCTGGGCGTCAACGTTGTGGTCGAAAAGCAGGGGGCGAATGGCATTGAGGGGCGCATCACCGCGCAGCAGTTGCAGGAGGCCAAAGCGTGTATCTTTGCCGCAGAAGTGGCGATCAAAGAGAGTGAGCGTTTTCAGGGGATCCCCGCCATTTCCGTGCCCGTCGCGGAACCCCTGCGCCATGCTGAAGCGCTCATTGAGCGCGCGCTGGCATTACCGTCTTCGTCTGAAGCACTTCCCGGACAGGCAGAAAAAAAGAGCGTTAAGACGGAGCTCAAGCAGGCGCTCCTTAGCGGTATCTCCTTTGCGGTGCCGCTGATCGTCGCCGGCGGGACGGTGCTCGCCGTGTCGGTACTGCTGGCACAAATCCTTGGCCTGCAGCACCTGTTCGACCAGGAAAACTCATGGCTGTGGATGTACCGCAAGCTTGGCGGCGGCATGCTCGGCATTTTGATGGTCCCTGTTCTGGCAGCCTATACCGCTTACTCGCTGGCGGATAAACCCGCGCTGACGCCGGGCTTTGCGGCCGGTCTTGCGGCCAATATGATCGGCTCCGGTTTTCTGGGGGCTATCATCGGCGGGCTGATTGCGGGTTACCTGATGCGCTGGGTGAAAAATCACATTCGCCTGAGTAGCCGCTTCAACGGTTTTTTAACCTTTTATCTCTATCCGGTTATTGGCGTACTGGGGGCGGGCAGCCTGATGCTGTTTGTGATCGGTGAGCCGGTGGCCTGGCTTAATACTACGCTCACCGCCTGGCTTAACGGTTTGTCCGGCGCGAATGCGCTGCTCCTGGGGGCGATCCTCGGGTTTATGTGCTCATTCGATTTGGGTGGCCCGGTCAACAAAGCCTCTTACGCGTTCTGCCTGGGCGCGATGGCTAACGGGGTATACGGTCCCTATGCCATCTTTGCCTCCGTCAAAATGGTGTCGGCCTTCACCGTCACGGCGTCAACATTGCTGGCACCGAAACTGTTTAAACCGTTTGAAATTGAAACCGGTAAATCCACCTGGCTGCTTGGACTCGCGGGCATCACCGAAGGGGCGATTCCGATGGCGATTGAAGATCCGCTTCGCGTCATTGGTTCATTTGTGCTCGGCTCCATGGTAACAGGCGCGATTGTCGGCGCGATGGGGATCGGGTTGTCCACGCCGGGGGCCGGTATTTTCTCTCTCTTTTTACTTCACGATGCCGGGTTGAGCGGTGTGGTTGCGGCGGCGGGCTGGTTTGGCGCGGCGCTGGTGGGTACCGCAATCTCCACCTTTATTCTGCTGCTCTGGCGACGCCAGGCGGTGAAAAAGGGCAACTACGTCACTGAAGACGCCATACCGTAACAACGCACAAACAGGAAACGAAGATGAAAGCTGTATCTCGCGTTCATATCACGCCGCATATGCACTGGGACCGTGAGTGGTACTTCACCACCGAAGAGTCGCGTATTCTTCTGGTCAATAATATGGAAGAGATCCTGACCCGTCTGGAGCAGGATGACGAGTATAAATATTATGTCCTCGATGGACAGACGGCGGTGCTGGAGGATTATTTTGCCGTCGTGCCTGAAAACCGCTTGCGAGTGAAAGCGCTTGTGGAGCGCGGAAAGTTGATTATCGGCCCCTGGTATACCCAGACCGATACCACGATTGTCAGCGGTGAGTCGATTGTCCGCAATCTTATGTACGGCATGCGCGACTGTATGGCGTTCGGCGAGCTGATGAGGATCGGCTATCTGCCGGATTCGTTTGGTATGTCCGGCCAGCTACCGCATATCTATAACGGGTTTGGCATTACCCGCACGATGTTCTGGCGAGGCTGCTCCGAACGTCACGGTACCGATAAAACCGAGTTTCTCTGGCAGAGCCAGGACGGCAGTGAAGTGACTGCGCAGGTACTGCCGCTGGGCTACGCGATTGGTAAGTACTTACCGGAGGACGAAGCAGGGCTGAGAAAACGGCTCGACAGCTATTTCGAGGTACTGGAAAACGCCTCCGTTACCAAAGAGATTTTACTGCCCAACGGTCACGACCAGATGCCGCTGCAGCAGAATATTTTCGCGGTGATGGATAAGCTTCGTGAAATCTATCCCCAGCGTCAGTTCGTGATGAGTCGGTTTGAAGAGGTGTTTGATTATATCGACGCGCACCGCGACGAACTGGCGACGCTGAAAGGCGAGTTTATCGACGGGAAATACATGCGTGTGCACCGCACCATCGGCTCCACGCGCATGGACATTAAAATCGCCCATGCGCGTATCGAGAACAAAATCGTCAATATCCTCGAGCCGCTGGCGGCGCTTGCCTGGACGCTGGGCTTCGACTACCACCACGGCCTGCTGGAGAAGATGTGGAAAGAGATCCTCAAAAACCACGCTCACGACAGCATCGGCTGCTGCTGCAGCGATAAGGTGCACCGCGAGATTGTTTCCCGCTTTGAGCTGGCTGAGGACATGGCGGACAACCTGGTGCGCTTCTATATGCGCAAGATTGTCGACAACATGCCGCAAAGCGATGCCGATAAGCTGGTGATGTTCAACCTGATGCCCTGGCCGCGTGAAGAGGTGATGAACACCACGATTCGGCTGCGGGCCAGCCAGTTCAGACTGCGGGATGAAAAAGGCAACGAGATCCCCTATTTCATTCGCAGCGCGCGCGAACTCGACCCTGGCCTCATTGACCGGCAGATTGTCCATTACGGCAATTACGAACCCTTTATGGAGTTTGATATTCAGCTCAGTCAGATACTGCCATCGATGGGCTACCGTACGCTGTATATCGAGCCGGACGTGGCCGGGAAGGTGCTCCCGGCGGTGAAAAATGCCGAATCCTTGCTTGAAAATGCCTTCTGGCAGATTGATTTAAATGGCGACGGCACGCTGCGCCTGCGCGATAAAGAAAGCGGGCTTATTTATGACCGCGTACTGGAAATCGAAGAGAGTTCGGACGATGGCGATGAGTACGACTACTCGCCTTCCCGGGAAGAGTGGAGGCTCACGTCAGCGCAGGGCGAGCATGAGGTTAAGGTCACGCACGAAGGCTGGCAGAGCAGGGCGGCTATCCGCCATCGGATCGCCGTTCCGGCAAATCTGGCTGAACGCGCGGCGCGCCAGCGAAACGGCTCACTCAATGTAGAGTTTGACGTCACGCTTAGCCATAACAGCAGGCGTATCGATGTGGCCGTGCGTCTGGAAAACCAGGCTAACGACCACCGCGTTCGCGTACTGATCCCAACGCCGTTTATGACAGAGGACGTGTTAGCGGATACGCAGTTTGGCTCGCTCATTCGGCCGGTGCAGGACGCGGCGATGGCAACCTGGCATGAGGAGGGCTGGAAAGAAGCGCCGGTACCCGTCTGGAATTTACTCAACTATGCCGTCCTGCAGGAAAAACGCAACGGGCTGGCGCTCTTCACCGAGGGACTGCGCGAGTTTGAAGTGGTGGGCGATGACAAAAAAGCATTCGCCTTAACCTTGTTGCGCGGCGTGGGGTTGCTCGGGAAAGAAGATTTGCTGTTGCGTCCAGGCAGACCTTCAGGGATCAAAATGCCTGTTCCTGACTCTCAGGTACGCGGGCCGTTAACCTGTCGCTTTAGCCTCTTCAGCTTTAGCGGTACGCCAGAAAACGCGGGCGTCGCACAGCAGGCTAAATCGTGGTTAACACCGGTGCAGTGCTATAACAAAATTCCCTGGGATGCGATGAAACTGAATCGCGCGTCGTTTATCACGCCGGAAAGTTACAGTCTGTTAGCGCTTTCGCCAACTGGATGCATGCTCAGTACGCTCAAAAAGGCTGAAGATCGTGATGAGCTCATTCTCCGCCTGTTCAACCCTTCGGCGTCCAGCGCATGCGACACGACGTTATCCATGAATCCAACGGTGAAACGGTGGCGCGAAACGGACATGAACGAACGGATAATGGATCGGTGTGAAGAAGAGGGTATTGTCGGGGGATTCAGGCCGGGGCAGTCGCGAACCTTTAGTATTCTATTCGCCTGAACCAGCGATACAAAAAGGCTGCAGAGAAGGCGGCCTTTTTTCATTAAATAGTCACACAGTGGTGTTAACTTATGGAGTGTCAAAAGTAAATTAAATGTAATTTCGGAGGGTTGCATAAATGCAATGGAAAAATAACCTGGCCCGACTACGCTTTATTGTTTGTCCCCCGTTGAAATGTTGCTTACTTTCGCGTTAATTAAAATCACTTCTGTTTATATTTTTTCCCGTCTTCGATAACCAATCTCATCTTTGCATGCACATATCATTAACATGGTTTTTACCATTCTCACCATGATTAAACATGGTTAACATCAATGGTTGTTTTTGATTTAAATCAAAGTTTAATCCTTGGAAAAACCCATCAAAAGGCGCTAAATTGTCCCGGATCAAAATGGCCGAAAAGTGGTAATTTTGCTATAAATTGATCGTCGTCGAAAAACGTAAATGTGATTCAATAAAAACCTGTTTATTGTAAGGGTTTTGCAGCGTATTATATTTGCGGGATCAATTTGAGTTTTTTATTAACCTATTTGTAACCTGACGTCATCGTTTTTATCCTTCTCCAGGGTAATAACGACGACAAGGATGCGAATAATTTGTATTGGGGCATGCGTGTGGATCTCTCTTTGACGGGGTTCACTCTCGGAGTCTTCATGCGATGAGCAAGGAGTCATAATGTTAGACGTAGTCGAACTGTCGCGCTTACAGTTTGCCTTGACCGCGATGTACCACTTCCTGTTTGTGCCACTGACGCTCGGTATGGCGTTCCTGCTGGCCATCATGGAAACGGTTTACGTCCTCTCCGGCAAACAGATTTATAAAGATATGACCAAGTTCTGGGGCAAGTTGTTTGGTATCAACTTTGCACTGGGCGTGGCAACCGGTCTGACCATGGAGTTCCAGTTCGGGACTAACTGGTCTTACTATTCCCACTATGTAGGGGATATCTTCGGTGCGCCGCTGGCCATTGAAGGTCTGATGGCCTTCTTCCTCGAATCCACCTTTGTAGGTCTGTTCTTCTTCGGTTGGGACCGTCTGGGTAAAGTCCAGCATATGGCGGTAACCTGGCTGGTGGCATTAGGCTCTAACCTGTCCGCACTGTGGATCCTGGTGGCGAACGGCTGGATGCAGAACCCAATCGCATCCGATTTCAACTTCGAAACCATGCGCATGGAGATGGTCAGCTTTGCTGAGCTGGTCCTGAACCCGGTTGCTCAGGTTAAATTCGTTCACACCGTGGCTTCTGGCTATGTGTGCGGTGCGATGTTCGTACTGGGCATCAGCTCTTACTACATGCTGCGCGGTCGCGACTTCGCTTTCGCAAAACGCTCCTTTGCTATCGCAGCAAGCTTCGGTATGGCGGCAATTCTGTCTGTTATTGTTCTGGGTGATGAATCCGGTTACGAAATGGGCGACGTGCAGAAAACCAAACTGGCCGCTATTGAAGCAGAATGGGAAACCCAACCTGCTCCGGCGGCATTTACCCTGTTCGGTATTCCCGATCAGGAAGCGCAGGAAAACCGCTTCGCCATTCAGATTCCTTATGCGTTGGGCATCATCGCCACTCGCTCCGTCGACAAACAGGTGACTGGCCTGAAAGATCTGATGGTGCAGCACGAAGAGCGTATCCGTAACGGGATGAAAGCCTACTCGCTGCTGGAACAGCTGCGCGCCGGTTCAACCGATCAGGCCGTTCGCGATCAGTTTAACGACGTGAAGAAAGACCTGGGTTACGGCCTGCTGCTGAAACGCTATACCCCGAACGTCTCCGACGCAACGGAAGCGCAAATCCAGATGGCAACCAAAGACTCGATTCCACGTGTTGCACCGCTGTACTTCGCGTTCCGTATCATGGTGGGCTGCGGCATCATCATGCTGCTGATTATCGCGGCATCCTTCTGGTCCGTGATTCGCAACCGTATCGGTGAGAAAAAATGGCTGCTGCGCACCGCGCTGTACGGTATTCCTCTGCCATGGATCGCTATCGAATCCGGTTGGTTTGTTGCGGAGTATGGCCGTCAGCCATGGGCAATCGGTGAGGTGCTGCCAACGGCAGTAGCGAACTCGTCCCTGACTGCGGGTGACCTGATCTTCTCCATGCTGCTGATTTGCGGTCTGTACACCCTGTTCCTGGTAGCTGAACTGTTCCTGATGTTCAAGTTCGCGCGCCTTGGCCCAAGCAGCCTGAAAACCGGTCGCTATCACTACGAGCAGTCCACCGCGACTACTCAGCCGGCACGCTAAGACAGGAGTCATCAAATGATCGATTATGAAGTATTGCGTTTTATCTGGTGGCTGTTGATTGGCGTTCTGCTGATCGGTTTTGCGGTCACTGATGGTTTCGACATGGGGGTAGGGATGCTTACCCGTTTCCTCGGTCGTAATGACACCGAGCGTCGAATTATGATCAACTCCATCGCCCCTCACTGGGACGGTAACCAGGTGTGGCTGATCACCGCGGGTGGCGCGCTATTCGCTGCCTGGCCGATGGTCTACGCGGCTGCGTTCTCCGGCTTCTACGTGGCGATGATTCTGGTGCTGGCGTCTTTATTCTTCCGTCCGGTAGGCTTCGATTACCGTTCCAAGATTGAAGATACCCGCTGGCGTAACATGTGGGACTGGGGCATCTTCATCGGTAGCTTTGTTCCGCCGCTGGTGATTGGCGTGGCATTCGGTAACCTGCTGCAGGGCGTACCGTTCCACATCGATGAATATATGCGTCTTTACTACACCGGTAACTTCTTCCAGCTGCTGAATCCGTTTGGTCTGCTGGCAGGTGTTGTTAGCGTGGCGATGATCATTACTCAGGGCGCGACCTATCTGCAGATGCGTACTGTGGGTGAACTGCACCTGCGTTCCCGTGCAACGGCTCAGGTTGCGGCGCTGGTCACTCTGGTTTGCTTCGCTCTGGCCGGTGTGTGGGTGGTGTACGGTATCGATGGTTACGTGGTGACGTCTGCGATCAACCATGTTGCGCCGTCTAACCCGCTGACTAAAGAAGTTGCGCGTCAGGCGGGTGCCTGGATGGTGAACTTCAACAATACCCCTGCTCTGTGGGCTATCCCGGCGCTGGGCGTACTGTTGCCACTGTTGACCGTGCTGACCTCTCGTCTGGAAAAAGGCGCTCTGGCGTTCGTGTTCTCTTCACTGACACTGGCGTGCATCATCCTGACGGCAGGTATTGCGATGTTCCCGTTCGTCATGCCATCCAGCACTATGATGAATGCTAGCCTGACCATGTGGGATGCAACCTCCAGCCAGCTGACGCTGAACCTGATGACCTATGTTGCCTGCGTGTTCGTACCGATTATTCTGCTCTACACCGCCTGGTGTTACTGGAAAATGTTCGGTCGTATCACCAAAGAACATATCGAAAGCAACACCCACTCTATGTACTAAGTAAGGAGCTGAATATGTGGTATTTCGCATGGATTTTAGGGACGCTTCTTGCCTGCGCATTTGGTGTCATCACTGCCCTGGCGCTTGAGCACGTCGAAGCGACCAAAGCGGGTGAAGAAAAACACTAATGAATATTATCGCAACGTTATATGCGGTAATGGACAAGCGCCCGTTACGGGCGCTTTCTTTAGTGATGGCATTACTGCTGGCGGGCTGCATCTTCTGGGACCCGTCGCGCTTCGCGGCAAAGACCAGCGAACTTGAGATCTGGCACGGCTTCCTCATCATGTGGGCGGTGTGCGCAGGGGTCATTCACGGCGTGGGCTTTCGTCCGAAAGCCATTCACTGGCAGGGAATTTTCTGCCCGCTGATTGCCGATTTGGTTCTCCTTGCTGGTCTGATTTTCTTCTTCTTCTGAATAAGAAATGTCCTATAACGATATGGGCTTACCCGAGCCCATAAAAATTTACTCTCCGTTTACTTTCTCCCATTCCAAACCATCATTCCCGCGCGTATAGTAGCGAAGTTTAAAAGCTCTAACTTTTGTTGCATTACTGGGATGTAAAGTGAATACAACGCTGTTTCGATGGCCGGTTCGTGTCTACTACGAAGATACCGATGCCGGTGGTGTGGTCTACCACGCCAGCTACGTTGCTTTTTATGAACGGGCACGCACAGAGATGCTGCGCCATCATCACTTTAGTCAACAGGTGCTGTTGGCTGAGCGAGTTGCCTTCGTGGTACGCAAGATGACGCTTGAGTATTTTGCGCCTGCCAGACTCGACGATATGCTCGAAGTCCAAACTGAAATTACATCAATGCGCGGAACCTCACTGGTTTTCACGCAGCGGATAGTCAATGCAGAGAACACCGTACTGAACTCAGCTGAAGTACTGATTGTTTGTGTTGATCCAACCATAATGAAGCCTCGTGCGCTTCCTAAGTCTATTGTCGCGGAGTTTAAGCAGTGACTGACATGAATATCCTTGATTTGTTCCTGAAGGCTAGCCTTCTGGTTAAACTTATCATGTTGATTTTGATTGGTTTTTCAATCGCATCCTGGGCCATCATTATCCAGAGAACGCGTATTCTTAATGCCGCTGGCCGTGAAGCCGAAGCGTTTGAAGACAAGTTCTGGTCGGGTATCGAACTTTCTCGTCTGTACCAGGAAAGCCAGGGGCGCCGTGATAATCTTTCAGGCTCCGAACAAATTTTCTATAGCGGATTCAAAGAGTTTGCCCGCTTACATCGCGCGAATAACCACGCGCCGGAAGCGGTAGTAGAAGGTGCGTCGCGTGCGATGCGCATTTCCATGAACCGCGAACTGGAAACCCTTGAGACGCACATTCCGTTCCTCGGCACAGTGGGTTCCATCAGCCCGTATATCGGTCTGTTTGGTACCGTGTGGGGGATCATGCACGCCTTTATCGCGTTAGGCGCGGTGAAGCAGGCGACGTTGCAGATGGTTGCGCCGGGTATCGCTGAAGCACTGATTGCGACCGCTATCGGTCTGTTTGCGGCAATCCCGGCGGTTATGGCTTACAACCGTCTGAACCAGCGCGTGAACAAACTGGAACTGAACTACGACAACTTTATGGAAGAGTTCACCGCGATTCTGCACCGTCAGGCGTTTACCAGTACCGAGAGCAACAAGGGGTAAACCATGGCCAGATCGCGTGGACGAGGTCGTCGCGAGCTCAAGTCCGAAATCAATATCGTTCCACTGCTGGACGTACTGCTGGTACTGCTGCTGATCTTTATGGCGACAGCGCCCATCATTACCCAGAGCGTGGAAGTTGATCTGCCGGATGCGACAGAATCACAGGCGGTAAGCACCAATGACGATCCTCCGGTCATCATTGAGGTTTCCGGTGTAGGGCAGTACAGCGTAGTGGTCGAGAAAGATCGTATGGATCAACTGCCGCCCGAGCAGGTTATTGCTGAAGCGCAACGACGCCTGGAGTCAAATCCGAAAACGGTCTTCTTAATCGGTGGCGCAAAAGACGTGCCTTACGATGAAATTATTAAAGCGCTGAACTTGCTACATAGTGCGGGCGTTAAGTCTGTTGGCTTAATGACTCAGCCTATTTGATCATCTGCGTAGTTTTTGGGAACCGATAGTGTCAAAGGCAACCGAACAGAACGACAAGCTTAAGCGAGCGATAATCGTCTCCGCAGTACTGCACGTTATTCTTTTTGCAGCGCTGATCTGGAGTTCGTTCGACGAGCACATTGATGCATCAGCTGGCGGCGGTGGGGGGTCTTCCATCGATGCCGTCATGGTGGATCCCGGTGCGGTAGTGCAGAACTATAATCGTCAGCAGCAGCAGCAGGCGAGCGCAAAACGTGCTGAAGAGCAGCGTGAAAAACAGGCGCAACAGCAAGCGGAAGAACTGCGTGAAAAGCAGGCCGCGGAGCAGGAGCGTCTGAAGCAGCTTGAGAAAGAGCGTTTGCAGGCGCAGGACGCGGCGAAAGAGCAGGCTGAGCAGCAGAAACAGGCTGAAGCCGCAGCGAAGAAAGCGCAAGAACAGCAGAAACAGGCGGAGGAGGCTGCGGCCAAAGCCGCTGCGGATGCGAAAGCACAGGCAGATGCGCAGGCTAAATTAGCCGCAGACGCTGCGAAGAAAGCCGCTGCTGACGCTCAGAAGAAAGCTGAAGCGGAAGCCGCGAAGAAAGCCGCTGCCGATGCTCAGAAGAAAGCTGAAGCGGAAGCCGCGAAGAAAGCCGCTGCTGATGCTCAGAAGAAAGCCGAAGCGGAAGCCGCGAAGAAAGCCGCTCAGGAAGCAGAGAAGAAAGCTGCTGCCGAGGCGGCGAAGAAAGCGGCTGCTGCCGAGAAAGCCGCAGCTGAAAAAGCGGCCGCCGCAGAAAAAGCCGCAGCCGATAAAAAAGCTGCAGCCGCGAAGGCCGCTGCCGATAAGAAAGCAGCCGCCGAAAAAGCCGCTGCGAAAAAGGCTGCTGCCGCTGAAAAAGCTGCCGCTGCTGCAGGCGTTGACGATCTGCTGGGCGATCTCAGTTCAGGTAAGAATGCACCGAAAACGGGTGGCGGAGCGAAAGGAAACAACGCAGCGCCGTCTGGAAGTGGTAACACTAAGAGTAACGGTGCATCAGGCGCTGAAATCAACGGTTATGCCGCGCAGATTAAATCCGCTATCGAAAGCCGATTTTATGATGCGTCTTCCTACACCGGTAAAACGTGTACGCTGCGTATAAAACTGGCGCCGGATGGGATGCTGCTCGATATTCAGTCTGAAGGTGGCGATCCAGCCTTATGTACTGCTGCACTGGCTGCAGCGCGTCAGGCGAAGATGCCAAAACCGCCTTCTCAGGCCGTGTATGAAGTCTTTAAAAATGCGCCACTGGACTTCAAACCTTAAGTTACATTTTCCCCGTGCAAACGGGGGAAAATAGACCAGGTTTAGTCACAGGGTTCAGGTAGTTTTGTCTATTTGAGTTTGTTAACATTCTGCTAAATTATCGTGGGTAAGGTTACCCAGATAAGGGAGATATGATGAAGCAGGCATTACGTGTAGCATTTAGTTTTTTAATGCTGTGGGCAGCTGTGCTGCATGCAGAAGTACGTATCGAGATCACCCAGGGGGTGGACTCGGCGCGCCCAATCGGCGTTGTTCCGTTCCAGTGGGCTGGCCCGGGTGCGGCGCCTGAAGACATCGGCGGCATTGTAGCCGCTGACCTGCGTAACAGCGGCAAATTCAACCCATTAGATCGTTCTCGCCTGCCACAGCAGCCGGGCACTGCGCAGGAAGTACAGCCTGCGGCGTGGTCTGCGCTGGGTATTGATGCGGTCGTGGTCGGTCAGGTAACGCCTGCCCCAGACGGTGGCTACAACGTGGCTTATCAGCTGGTCGATACCGGCGGTGCGCCAGGTACCGTTCTGGCTCAGAACACTTATAAAGTGAACAAGCAGTGGCTGCGCTATGCGGGCCACACCGCAAGTGACGAAGTGTTTGAGAAGCTGACCGGTATTAAAGGTGCATTCCGTACTCGTATCGCTTACGTCGTTCAGACCAACGGCGGTCAGTTCCCATATGAGCTGCGCGTTTCTGACTACGATGGCTACAACCAGTTCACCGTTCACCGTTCTCCACAGCCGCTGATGTCTCCGGCGTGGTCTCCTGACGGTTCCAAACTGGCCTACGTAACCTTCGAAAGCGGTCGTTCTGCGCTGGTGATCCAGACGCTGTCTAACGGTGCCGTGCGTCAGGTTGCGTCGTTCCCACGTCACAACGGTGCGCCTGCGTTCTCTCCGGATGGCTCAAAACTGGCCTTTGCCCTGTCTAAAACCGGTAGCCTGAACCTGTACGTGATGGACATCGGTTCTGGTCAGATTCGTCAGGTGACGGATGGCCGTAGCAACAACACCGAACCAACCTGGTTCCCGGACAGCCAGAACCTGGCCTTCACGTCCGACCAGGCCGGTCGTCCACAAGTTTATAAAGTGAATATCAACGGCGGAGCGCCGCAGCGTATTACCTGGGAAGGTTCTCAGAACCAGGATGCTGACGTCAGTGCCGATGGTAAAACGATGGTAATGGTCAGTTCTGCGGGTGGTCAGCAGCACATTGCCAAACAAGATCTGGTAACGGGTGGCGTGCAAGTTCTCTCGTCAACGTTCCTGGATGAAACGCCAAGTCTGGCACCTAACGGCACGATGGTAATCTACAGCTCTTCTCAGGGGATGGGATCTGTGCTGAATCTGGTTTCTACAGATGGGCGTTTCAAAGCGCGTATTCCGGCAACTGATGGACAGGTAAAATCACCTGCCTGGTCGCCGTATCTGTAAATAATAATTAATTGATTACTAAAGGAATCTTAGAAATGCAACTGAACAAAGTGCTGAAGGGGCTGATGATCGCTCTGCCTGTAATGGCAATCGCAGCGTGTTCTTCTAACAAGAACGCAAGCAATGACCAGAGCGGTGAAGGCATGATGGGTGCCGGCACCGGTATGGACGCTAACGGCAATGGCAACATGTCTTCTGAAGAGCAAGCGCGTCTTCAGATGCAGCAGCTGCAGCAGAACAACATCGTTTACTTCGATCTGGATAAATACGACATCCGTTCTGATTTCGCTGCGATGCTGGATGCTCACGCTAACTTCCTGCGTAGCAACCCGTCTTACAAAGTCACCGTAGAAGGTCACGCGGACGAACGTGGTACTCCAGAGTACAACATCTCCCTGGGTGAACGTCGTGCTAACGCTGTTAAAATGTACCTGCAGGGTAAAGGCGTTTCTGCTGACCAGATCTCCATCGTTTCTTACGGTAAAGAAAAACCTGCAGTACTGGGTCACGACGAAGCGGCTTACTCCAAAAACCGTCGTGCCGTACTGGTTTACTAAGAGAATGGCATGAGCAGTAACTTCAGACATCATCTCATGAGTCTGTCGTTACTGGTTGGAATAGCGGCCCCCTGGGCCGCTTTTGCTCAGGCACCAATCAGTAGTGTCGGCTCAGGCTCGGTAGAAGACCGGGTCACTCAACTCGAGCGTATTTCTAACGCTCACAGTCAGCTTTTAACCCAACTCCAGCAGCAGCTTTCCGATAACCAAAATGATATTGACTCCCTTCGCGGCCAGATCCAGGAAAGCCAGTATCAGTTGAACCAGGTTGTGGAACGCCAGAAGCAGATCTTACTGCAGATGGATAGCCTGAGTAGCGGTGGTGCAGCAGCACAGCCTGCAGCGGGCGACCAAAGCGGTGCAGCAACAGCGACACCTGCTCCGACAGGAGATGCGTCAGCCTCTTCAGGCGCGCCTGTACAGAGCGGTGACGCGAATACTGACTACAACGCGGCTATCGCCCTGGTACAGGACAAATCTCGCCAGGACGACGCTATCGTTGCGTTTCAGAACTTCGTGAAAAAGTACCCTGATTCCACTTACCAGCCAAATGCGAACTACTGGCTCGGTCAGCTGAATTACAACAAGGGTAAAAAGGACGATGCGGCGTTTTATTTTGCCTCAGTGGTGAAAAATTACCCGAAATCGCCAAAAGCGCCGGATGCGATGTATAAGGTCGGCGTGATCATGCAGGACAAAGGTGACACTGCGAAGGCCAAAGCAGTGTATCAGCAGGTTGTCACAAAATTCCCGGGTACCGAAGGTGCCAAACAGGCGCAAAAACGTCTGAGTTCGATGGGATGATTATCGCATGACCAGAAATCGTGTTATTTCTGGTCGTGCCGCATGATTCGTAAGCAGTTAAGTGATCTTCATCGAAATTTTTGTTGCGCAGAATTCTTAAATCAGTAATATATGCCGCCGTTGCCACGGGATATCAAACAACGTGAAAACAGCGTAAAAGTGGGTCGTTAGCTCAGTTGGTAGAGCAGTTGACTTTTAATCAATTGGTCGCAGGTTCGAATCCTGCACGACCCACCACTTAACGCAAACCAGTAGTACAGAGTGGGTGATTAGCTCAGTTGGTAGAGCATCTCCTTTACACGGAGGGGGTCGGCGGTTCGAGCCCGTCATCACCCACCACTCGGGTCGTTAGCTCAGTTGGTAGAGCAGTTGACTTTTAATCAATTGGTCGCAGGTTCGAATCCTGCACGACCCACCAATTTTAATATCTTACTGAGATATTAAACGTGAAGGATAACGTTGCTTTAGCAACGGCCCGTAGGGCGAGGCGAAGCCGAGTCATCCTGCACGACCCACCACTTTCCGGTGGTACCGAGTAAAAATCTTCGAAGTCAGCACCCGAATGGGTCGTTAGCTCAGTTGGTAGAGCAGTTGACTTTTAATCAATTGGTCGCAGGTTCGAATCCTGCACGACCCACCACTTCGAAGAAAAAATCCCGCAAGGGGTCGTTAGCTCAGTTGGTAGAGCAGTTGACTTTTAATCAATTGGTCGCAGGTTCGAATCCTGCACGACCCACCAGTGTAGAAAGGCGCCCTAAAGGCGCCTTTTTGCTATCTGCAGATCCTGAGCCTAAAACACACTGCCTGATGGCGCTGCGCTTATCAGGCCTACGAACAAAGTAGGTCGGGTAAGGCGAAGCCGCCACCCGACAAATGCTATGTGTAGCTATAGCCGGTGACTTTTCGTCTCAAATTCGCTATCTTGTTTAGTATATAAAACACAATTGCCTACCGTTTTGCTATGTTGCGCAAAATAAAGGCAATATTGTTAAGCCAGTAAAACGAGAAGCCATAATGAGTGTGATGTTTGATCCCGAAGCCGCAATCTATCCGTTTCCGCCAAAGCCTGTCCCGCTGAGCCAGGATGAAAAGCAATTCTACCGCGAGAAGATCAAGCGTCTTCTCAAAGAACGAGATGCGGTGATGGTGGCCCATTACTACACCGACCCGGAAATCCAGCAGCTGGCGGAAGAGACCGGCGGGTGTATTTCTGATTCACTGGAGATGGCACGTTTCGGTGCAAAACATCCCGCTTCCACGTTGCTGGTCGCTGGCGTGCGCTTTATGGGTGAAACGGCAAAAATTCTCAGCCCGGAAAAAACTATTCTGATGCCGACGCTCAACGCAGAGTGTTCTCTCGATCTCGGCTGCCCTGTTGAGGAATTCACTGCGTTCTGCGATGCCCATCCTGACCGCACCGTGGTGGTCTATGCCAATACGTCTGCGGCGGTAAAAGCCCGCGCAGACTGGGTGGTGACCTCCAGCATCGCCGTTGAACTGATTGAACATCTGGATAGCCTGGGCGAGAAAATTATCTGGGCGCCTGACCGCCATCTCGGTAATTACGTTCAGAAGCAAACCGGCGCAGATGTTCTCTGCTGGCAGGGCGCATGTATCGTTCACGACGAATTTAAGACTCAGGCGCTGACGCGTATGAAGGCGCTGTACCCGGAAGCGGCCATTCTGGTGCATCCAGAGTCGCCTCAGTCGATTGTCGATATGGCCGATGCGGTTGGCTCAACCAGCCAGCTTATCAACGCGGCCAGGACGCTGCCTCACAAGCAGCTTATCGTGGCTACCGATCGCGGTATCTTTTACAAAATGCAGCAGGCGGTGCCGGAAAAAGAGCTACTCGAAGCGCCAACCGCAGGCGAGGGGGCAACGTGCCGCAGCTGTGCGCACTGCCCGTGGATGGCGATGAACGGCCTGAAAGCGATTGCCGAAGGGCTCGAGACGGGCGGGGCAGCGCATGAAATTCATGTTGATGCGGCGTTGCGTGAGGGTGCGTTAATTCCGCTTAACCGCATGCTGGATTTTGCGGCTACACTACGTACTTAACTTATTCAGAACCGAGGAAAAGATGGATTTTTTTAGCACGCAAAACATTTTGGTTCATATACCGATTGGTGCGGGTGGCTATGACCTGTCATGGATTGAAGCCGTTGGCACGCTGGCGGGGTTACTCTGTATTTGGCTGGCGAGCCTGGAGAAGATCAGCAATTACGCGTTCGGGCTGATTAACGTCACGCTGTTTGCGATTATCTTCTTCCAGATCCAGCTCTACGCCAGCCTGCTATTGCAGCTGTTTTTCTTTGCCGCCAATATTTACGGCTGGTACGCGTGGTCGCGTCAAAACAGCCAGCAGGAAGCCGAGCTGCAGATCCGCTGGCTGCCGCTGCCGAAAGCCATCGCCTGGCTTGTCGCCTGCGTGGCGGCCATTGGTTTGATGACCGTTTATATCAACCCGGTGTTTGCGTTTCTGACGCGCGTTGCCGTTTCGGTCATGTCCGGACTCGGTTTGAGTGTCACGATGCCTGAACTCCAGCCGGATGCCTTTCCGTTCTGGGATTCCTGCATGATGGTGCTGTCGATTGCGGCGATGATCCTGATGACCCGAAAATATGTCGAGAACTGGCTGCTGTGGGTCATCATCAACGTCATTAGCGTGGTGATTTTCGCGCTGCAGGGCGTCTATGCCATGTCGCTGGAATATCTGCTGCTAACCTTCATTGCCCTGAACGGCAGCCGTATGTGGATTAACAGCGCGCGTGAGCGAGGCTCTCGCGCGCTTTCCCACTAATGGTGATGATGTGAATGGCCGGACTGCGCCTCGTTCAGGTGGCAGTCTGGCCCGCTACAGGGCTGATACTCCATCTGGATCGTCGAATGGGCAATCTCATAGTGATGTTCCAGAAAATGCTGGATACGTTCGAGCAGCGCGTCGTGATCGTGGGGTGGGATCACCTGAACGTGCAGCGTCATCACCGGCTTTTCGCCGACCAGCCACACGTGAACGTGGTGGACATTTCGCACCTCCGGAATCGAGCGGCTCAGATTTCGTCTCAGCTCACCAATGTCAATTGACGTGGGGGCACCTTCCAGCAACTCATTGACGCTCTCTTTCAACAGCCGCCAGGCGCTGCGTAGCACCAGACAGGAGACGAGCACCGAAAGAATCGGGTCGATGGGTGTCCATCCCGTCCCGAGAATAATCAGCGCAGCCACAATCGCCCCAACGGAGCCGAGCAGATCCCCCAGAACATGTAATGCCGCGGCACGCACATTGAGATTCTTTTCCCCGCTGCCGCGATGCAAAATCCAGAACGCCAGAATATTGGCAATCAGGCCCGCTATTGCGATGACCATCATGGTGGTTCCGGCGACGGGCTGCGGGTGTCTGAAGCGCTGAACGGCTTCCCAGACGATAAGGATGGTTATCACCACTAGCGCAATCGCGTTAACGAAAGCGGCAAGCGTAGTGAGCCTGAGCCAGCCAAACGTGTGGCGAGCATTGGGTGGACGGCGTGAGAACTGGACGGCGAGCAGAGCAAACAGCAGGGCAGCCGCATCGGTAAGCATGTGTCCTGCATCTGCCAGCAGGGCCAGAGAACCTGAGATTATCCCCCCAATGACCTCGATAACCATAAATGTTGCCGTGACGCCAAACGCCAACAGCAGCCGTTTGGCATTCTCATCGCCGGAGGTGGGGGAAGGGGAGTGTGTGTGTGCCATGTCATCTTTCCTGATTTGTTATTATTTTTAGTGTAGCGTTTTTAAGAGCTTAAATAAAAAAGGAGAGCACGCGCTCTCCTTTATTCAGATTACTCAGCGTTACTGCGTGGTACCGTCAGTTTTGGTATCCGCATCACTGCCGACTTTATCATTTGGATCCGGACAGCGGCCGTCTTTACACATGGAGTTTTTGTGCACTTCATCTTTGGTCATGCCGTCGTGATTCATCGTGCCGGAATCCGTACCATTGGGATGTAGCATGGTGCCGCCGGTTTGGGTATTTCCGGAATTGATTTGGCTGTTATCGACATTATTTGGTGCGATGTTTTGTTTAGCATCAGGGGCGACCTGGCCAGCAGCGGCGGCTGCATTGGCATCGCCGTTGCTGTCTGATGAGCCCGTGTCAGCGGCCAGGACGCTACCGCTTGCCAGGGTGAGTGTGGCGGTCAGAAAGAGAGTTGCCAGTTTCGTCATTTTCATCATGCTGCTCCTGTTCTTGTCGTTACGCTGGATAACATTCTCCAACAGTGCATCTTGTTCAAAGGCGAAAGATACCAGCATACGGACTTACGTCAGTATGGAATCGTGTTTAATCACACAAAAATGGTTGTTACAGTTAAAAAGCTTAGGTTAGATCTCATTTTTCGCTATTTTGTGGCGATTTTTAGGCGAATTCCAGGAATTATCTGCGTGAAGTGTAAAAGCCCGTTTACACTTCCTGGCCGACAAGTTAGATTGAAAGCATTGCTTTCACTACTAAAGATATGGCAGAGCCGGAAAGAAGATGAATTATCAGAACGACGATTTACGCATTAAAGAGATCAATGAGTTATTACCTCCTGTAGCACTCCTTGAAAAATTCCCCGCCACTGAAAATGCTGCAAATACGGTGTCTCATGCCCGCAAAGCGATCCACAAGATCCTGAAAGGCAGTGACGATCGTCTTCTGGTGGTGATTGGCCCATGCTCTATTCACGACCCTGCGGCCGCGAAAGAGTATGCTGCCCGCTTGCTCACCCTGCGTGAAGAGCTGAAAGGCGAGCTGGAAATCGTGATGCGCGTCTATTTTGAAAAACCGCGCACCACCGTGGGCTGGAAAGGGCTGATTAACGATCCGCATATGGATAACAGCTTCCAGATCAACGACGGTCTGCGCATTGCCCGCAAGCTGCTGCTGGAAATCAACGACAGCGGCCTGCCTGCCGCGGGTGAGTTCCTGGACATGATTACGCCACAATACCTGGCAGACCTGATGAGCTGGGGCGCAATTGGTGCCCGCACCACGGAATCTCAGGTTCACCGCGAGCTGGCGTCCGGCCTCTCTTGTCCGGTTGGCTTTAAAAACGGCACTGACGGCACCATTAAGGTGGCTATCGACGCCATCAACGCAGCGGGCGCGCCACACTGCTTCCTCTCCGTGACCAAATGGGGTCATTCCGCCATCGTGAATACCAGCGGTAACGGCGACTGCCATATCATTCTGCGCGGCGGCAAAGAGCCAAACTACAGCGCAAAACATGTCGCGGAAGTGAAAGTCGGGCTGGAAAAAGCCGGACTGTCGCCGCAGGTGATGATCGACTTCAGCCACGCCAACTCCAGCAAGCAGTTTAAAAAGCAGATGGAAGTGGGGGCAGATGTTTGCCAGCAGATCGCCAGCGGTGAGAAAGCGGTGATCGGGGTGATGATTGAAAGCCATCTGGTTGAAGGTAACCAGAATCTGGAAGGCAGTGAACCGCTGGTTTACGGTAAGAGCGTCACTGATGCCTGTATTGGCTGGGACGATACCGATGCCATCCTGCGTCAGCTGGCGAATGCGGTAAAAGCGCGTCGCGGCTGAGTCCTCAGGCACAAATAAAAAAGCGCGGTAGGCTCCGCGCTTTTTTTATGCCTTGCGAAAATTACTTCGCTTTACCCTGATTCGCGACAGCCGCTGCTTTCGCTGCGATCTCATCCGCGTTACCCAGATAGTAATGTTTGATTGGTTTGAAGTTTTCGTCGAACTCATACACCAGCGGTACGCCAGTTGGGATGTTCAGCTCGAGGATTTCGTCTTCACCCATGTTGTCCAGGTATTTCACCAGCGCACGCAGGGAGTTACCGTGAGCGGCGATAATCACGCGCTCACCGCTTTTCAGGCGTGGCAGAATGGTTTCATTCCAGTAAGGCACAACGCGGTCGATGGTCAGCGCCAGGCTTTCAGTTTGTGGCAGTTCTGCGTCGGTCAGTTTTGCGTAACGTGGGTCGTGACCCGGGTAGCGCTCGTCATCTTTGGTCAGCTCAGGCGGGGTTACCGCGAAGCCGCGACGCCACTGTTTAACCTGCTCGTCGCCATATTTCTCAGCGGTTTCCGCTTTGTTCAGACCCTGCAGCGCACCGTAGTGACGCTCGTTCAGTTTCCAGGATTTCTCAACCGGCAGCCAGGCCTGATCCAGTTCGTCCAGCACGTTCCACAGGGTGTGGATGGCACGTTTCAGCACAGAGGTGTAAGCAAAATCAAAGGTGAAGCCTTCATCCTTCAGCAGTTTACCTGCCGCTTTGGCTTCGCTTACGCCTTTCTCAGACAGATCAACGTCGTACCAACCGGTGAAGCGGTTTTCGTTGTTCCACTGGCTTTCGCCGTGGCGCACCAGAACCAGCTTAGTTACAGCCATATCGTACTCCTCATAAGCTTTATTGAATGATAACAATTCTCATTATATTGCCGTGGACGTGCCAGCAGCAACGCTTAACCCTAACCATAGCGAAAATAGTCTCTGAGTGTAAGATGCTTGTGAATCCAGGGTTATGATTTTGTCTGCGATCGGCGGTATTTTCAGCAAGACGAGCAGAAAAAAGCCCTCGCTGTGAGGGCTGGCGTTTTTTGCCGGATGGCGCTTCGCTTATCCGGCCTACCCGTAGGCCTGTGCAAGCGTAGCGCCGCCGGGCATTAAGCGCGCGGAATGAAATGATACTCTGTGACGCTCACGTACTCTTCTCCGGGGCGCAGCACGCAGTCCGGCTGCGGCCATTCCGGATGATTCGGGCTGTCGGGCAAGAACTCGCTTTCCAGCGCCAGCCCTTGCCAGTCGCTGTACTCCTCGTGCTCGCGCGCCGTCGTGCCGCCGAGGTAGTTGCCTGAGTAGAACTGCAGGGCAGGGGCGGTGGTATAGACCGTCATCTGCAGTTTCTCATCCGCAGACCAGACCTGTGCGGCAGGTTGTTTCACATCACCTTTGGCCTGCAGCAGGAAAGCGTGGTCGTAACCTTTCACCTTGCGCTGATCGTCATCGCTCAGGAAATCCTGGGCGATCGTTTTCGCGCTGCGGAAGTCAAAGCTGGTCCCGCTCACGTCTTTGAGACCCTGATACGGAATGCCCATTTCTTCAACCGGCAGATATTCATTCGCCAGGATCTGTAGCCTGTGGTGACGCACGTCGCACTGGTTACCGTCCAGGTTGAAGTACGCATGGTTGGTCAGGTTGACCGGACACGGTTTGTCGACCGTTGCACGGTATTCAATGGCGATACGGTTGTCGTCGGTTAGCGTAAAGCGCGCGGAGGCGATAAGGTTCCCCGGGAAGCCCTGATCGCCATCAGGTGAATCCAGCGAGAACAGCACTTCCCCGTCGTTTTGCCGAACAATTTTCCAGCGGCGTTTATCAAACCCGTCCGGTCCGCCGTGCAGCTGGTTCTCACCCTGGCTTGGCAGCAGGGTGTACTGCACGCCGTCGAGTTCAAAACGGCTCTTCGCGATACGGTTAGCATAGCGCCCAACGGACGCGCCAAGATAGGCGGACTGATTAATATACTGCTCAGGCGAGGCGCAGCCGAGCAGAGTCTCGCGTACGCTGCCGTCCGGCATCGGTACGCGGGCAGAAAGAAGGGTGGCACCCCAGTCCATCAGCGTAACGACCATCCCCGTGCTGTTGCGCAGGGTTAACAGGCGATACGGCAGACCATCCGGTGCAAGGGTAGGTGTTTCGTTTAGCACTGTCCGGCTCCTTGTGATGCTTTACAAACATAGAAGGTTTCTTTGATACCCGTTTTTGCTTCGTACTGCTTCGCCACGGCGTCCTGTACGGCAGGGACCAGCTCTTCAGGCACCAGCGCAACGATGCAGCCGCCAAAACCGCCGCCCGTCATGCGCACGCCGCCTTTGTCGCCAATGGTGGCTTTGACGATGTCCACCAGGGTGTCGATCTGCGAAACGGTGATTTCAAAATCATCGCGCATGGAGGCGTGAGATTCCGCCATCAGCTCACCCATGCGTTTCAGATCGCCTTTCGCCAGTGCGGACGCGGCTTCAACGGTACGGGCATTTTCGGTCAGTACGTGACGAACGCGTTTGGCGACAACCGGATCCAGCTCGTGCGCCACTTTGTTAAATTCATTGAGCGTGACGTCGCGCAGGGCAGGCTGCTGGAAGAAGCGGGCGCCGGTTTCGCACTGTTCGCGGCGGGTGTTGTACTCGCTGCCCACCAGCGTGCGTTTGAAGTTGCTGTTGATAATCACCACGGCCGCGCCTTTTGGCAGGGGAACGGCTTTGGTGCCAAGCGTACGGCAGTCGATCAGCAGAGCGTGCTCTTTTTTGCCCAGCGCGGAGATCAACTGGTCCATGATGCCGCAGTTACAGCCCACGAACTGGTTTTCTGCTTCCTGACCGTTCAGGGCGATTTGCGCGCCATCCAGCGGCAGATGATAAAGCTGCTGGAACACGGTTCCCACGGCGACTTCCAGAGATGCAGAGGAGCTTAAGCCCGCACCCTGCGGCACGTTGCCGCTGATCACTAAATCCGCACCGCCAACGTTCTTGTTACGCTTCTGCAGATGCTTCACCACGCCGCGCACGTAATTAGACCATTGCTGGCTGTCGTGCGTCACAATCGGGGCATCGAGGGAAAATTCGTCCGTCTCATTACCGTAATCTGCCGCAATCACGCGGACTTTACGGTCGTCGCGCTTCGCGCAGCTGATGACGGTCTGGTAATCGATGGCGCACGGCAGCACGAAACCGTCGTTATAGTCGGTGTGTTCACCGATCAGGTTAACGCGGCCAGGCGCCTGGATAACGTGGGTGGCAGGGTAGCCAAATTTCTCAGCAAACAGGGATTGTGTTTTATCTTTCAGACTCATTTTTTAGACTCCTGATTCGCGATAATGGACGTCGCTAACGGCACGCAGACGTTCTGCCGCCTGTTCCGCCGTCAGGTCACGCTGGGTTTCCGCCAGCATTTCATAGCCCACCATAAATTTACGCACCGTCGCAGAGCGCAGCAGCGGCGGATAGAAATGGGCGTGCAGCTGCCAGTGTTGATTCTCTTCGCCGTTAAACGGGGCGCCGTGCCAGCCCATGGAGTACGGGAAGGAGCACTGGAAGAGGTTGTCGTAACGGCTGGTCAGTTTTTTCAGCGCCAGGGCAAGGTCGTCACGCTGCGCCTCGCTGAGATCGGTAATGCGCTTCACGTGCGCTTTCGGCAGCAGCAGCGTTTCAAACGGCCAGGCGGCCCAGTAAGGGACGACGGCCAGCCAGTGTTCGGTTTCCACCACGGTGCGGCTGCCGTCGGCCAGCTCGCGCTGCGTGTAATCCACCAGCATCGGGGAACCGTTTTCCGCGTAATACGCTTTCTGCAGACGGTCTTCACGCTCGGCTTCGTTGGGCAGGAAGCTGTTCGCCCAGATCTGGCCGTGCGGGTGCGGGTTAGAGCAGCCCATCGCCGCGCCTTTGTTTTCAAACACCTGCACCCACGGATAGCTCTGCCCCAGCTCTGCGGTTTGCGCCTGCCAGGTGCTGACCACCTCTTTCAGCGCGTCCACGCTCAGCTCCGGCAGCGTTTTGCTGTGATCGGGCGAGAAGCAGATCACGCGGCTGGTCCCGCGCGCGCTTTCGCAGCGCATCAGCGAATCGTGGCTTTCCGGCGCGTCCGGGGTATCGGTCATCAGGGCGGCAAAATCGTTGGTGAACACGAAGGTGCCTTTGTAGTTCGGGTTTTTATCCCCGGTGACGCGCGTGTTGCCCGGACAGAGGAAGCAGTCCGGGTCGTGCCGTGGCAGCGTCTGTTTTGCAGGCGTCTCCTGCGCCCCCTGCCAGGGGCGCTTGGCTCGATGCGGAGAGACCAAAATCCACTGCCCGCTTAGCGGGTTAAAACGACGATGCGGGTGATCGACGGGATTAAATTGCGTCATGACGGATCCTTAGTCCGGATAGCCCTGCGGATGGCGTGACTGCCAGTGCCAGGTATCCTGTGCCATTTCATCAAGCGTGCGGGTAACACGCCAGTTAAGCTCTTTATCGGCTTTGGTGGCATCGGCCCAGTAAGCAGGCAGGTCGCCATCACGACGCGGGGCGAAGTGGTAGCTCACCGGCTTACCGCAGGCTTTGCTGAAGGCGTTAACCACGTCCAGCACGCTGCTGCCGACTCCGGCGCCGAGGTTGTAAATATGCACGCCCGGTTTGTCAGCCAGCTGCTGCATCGCCGCCACGTGGCCGTCTGCCAGATCCATCACGTGGATGTAGTCACGCACGCCGGTGCCGTCTTCGGTAGGGTAGTCATTGCCAAAAATCGCCAGCGAGTCGCGGCGGCCTACGGCGACCTGGGCGATGTACGGCATCAGGTTATTCGGGATGCCCTGCGGATCTTCACCCATATCTCCCGACGGATGCGCGCCGACCGGGTTGAAGTAACGCAGCAGCGCGATGCTCCACTCCGGCTGTGCTTTTTGCAGGTCGGTCAGGATCTGCTCCACCATCAGCTTGCTTTTGCCGTACGGGCTTTGCGGGGTGCCGGTCGGGAAGCTTTCAACGTAAGGGATTTTGGGCTGATCGCCGTAGACGGTGGCGGAGGAGCTAAAGATAAAGTTTTTGACGTTCGCTGCGCGCATGGCAGAAATGAGACGCAGAGTACCGTTGACGTTGTTATCGTAATACTCGAGTGGTTTCGCAACGGATTCACCGACGGCTTTCAGACCCGCGAAGTGGATCACTGCTTCGATGGCGTGGTCGTGAAGGATCTCGGTCATCAGCGCTTCGTTGCGGATGTCGCCTTCCACGAAGGTCGGCTGTTTTCCACCAAGACGTTCAATCACCGGCAGCACGCTGCGCTTACTATTGCACAGGTTATCGAGGACGATCACATCGTGACCATTTTGCAGCAGCTGCACACAGGTATGACTTCCGATGTAACCGCTACCACCTGTTACCAGAACTCGCATAATTCGCTCCATTGGGCTTATGGTATGTAATAACCATAGCATAACAGAGACGCGAAAAGTGTGACATGGGATAAAATAGTGGAATCGTTTACACTCGGTTTTACACTCGCTTTTTCAATGACTGACGACATTCTAGATCAAAGGGATAGCGATGTATTGATGCAAGTTATCTGAAAAAGCAGAGGGCAGTGCCCTCCACAATTAATCGATTTTGCTGAGAAGGTAGCGATAGCGCTCTCCGTCGGGGACAAACTCAAGGCGATGCGTGATACAGGAGGGCGCATCTTCGGCATGGTGTGAAACGAACAGCAATTGCGTTTCGCCCTCACTAATGAGGATATCGACAAAGCGACGGACCAGCTGGCGGTTTAGCGGATCCAGCCCCTGAAGCGGTTCGTCGAGAATCAACAGCGTCGGGTGTTTTACCAGCGCGCGAACAATGAGTGCCAGGCGCTGCTGTCCCCACGACAGGCTATGGAACGGCGCGTCAGCAACCCGGCTGTCCATGCCCAGAATATCCAGCCACTGCTGAACCAGCTTGTGCTGTCTGTCCGACACCGCCTGATAAATGCCGATGGAGTCGAAATACCCGGAGAGGATCGCGTTGCGCACCGTGGTACTGACGCGGTAATCCAGATGCAGGCTGCTGCTGACGTAGCCAATGTGCTTTTTGATATCCCAGATGGTTTCACCGCTGCCGCGACGTCGGCCAAACAGCGTCAGATCGTTGCTGTAGCCCTGCGGGTGATCGCCGGTTACCAGGCTCAGCAGCGTCGATTTCCCCGCGCCGTTAGGGCCGACAATCTGCCAGTGTTCGGCGGGATTAACCGTCCAGCTAAGGTGGTTCAGGATCGGTCGATCGTCATAGGAGACCACGCCGTCGCGCAGAACGATAAGGGGCTGGTGGGGATCGAGGCCGTGGCGTGCCGCCGGGGCGTCGGGCTCCGGAAGCGCGATACCGTCCAGTTTTTCGCTGTGCGCTAGCTGAGCAATCAGCGCCTGCCTGAGCAATGCGGATTTTTCCCCGGTTTCGGCCAGATTGCAGTCTGCCAGTACGCCCGCGTTCTGCACGAAATCCGGAATTTCATCAAAGCGGTTAAGCACCAGTACGATGGTGTAACCATCCTGATTAAGCGTTCCTAACAGGGCGGCCAGCTGGGCACGGGAGTGCACATCCAGCCCGTCGAACGGCTCATCCAGAATCAGCAGTTCCGGCTGGCTCATCAATGCCTGGCACAGCAGCGTTTTGCGCGTCTCGCCGGTGGAAAGGTATTTGAAGCGCCGGTTCAGCAGGGCGGAGATGCCAAACTGCTCCGCCAGTTGTTGGCAGCGGGCTGGGTTTTTGACCTCGTCCTGAATAATTTCTGCTGTGGTGCGACCGGTATCATCTTCACCAGGGCTGAGCAGGTCGGTGTTGTTGCGCTGCCACTCATCGCTCACCAGCTTCTGGAGCTGTTCAAACGACAGGCGCGTCAGGCGAGTGAAGGTGTTCTGGCGTTCGCCTTTAAGCTGGGTTAGCTCTCCGGCCAGAGCTCGCGCCAGCGCTGATTTGCCGCTGCCGTTGGTTCCCACAAACGCCCAGCTTTCGCCTGCGCGCAGCGTTAAATCAGGAAGGGTCAGCGTTCGGGTATCGCTAAGACGAAACGTGCCTTGCGAAATATGCAATGATGACATGATGTATCCCATTTTTTGCAGCGATAGATGTCAGGGATACTGGCTGTCGGCGCGATTGTCAATGCACTCAGCACAATGTGGCGATAATCACCCGGTCAGCGTTGAAATATGCGGTAACGACAGCACCTTCTTCTAAACCGTTCGCCTCCTCAGCGGGGAGCGTCGCGCAGAGAGGTTGCCCATCCGGCAGCGTCATCAGCACTTCGCACTGTTCTTCGCCGCGTTCGATATGGCTGATGGTGCCCTGCAGCTGGTTATCTGCACCACTGGCCTGCTCCGGGTTGCGCGTAATGCTGACCCACGGCGCTTTGAGCAGCACCAGTACCTCTTTGCCTTCGTCCAGACCAAGGCGCTGCCCGCTCTGCGCGGTGATCGCGGCTTTCAGACGAGTAGTACCATCCGCAAGCAGGATGTCGATATGCTGTTGCACCAGGGCGTCGTCACGAGCCGTGACCTTGCCAAACCACTGATTGCGGGCGCTGGTCTGCAGTGAAAAACGTGAAATGGCGGCCAGCAGACTGTCCAGCGGGACGTTGTCATCATCGCTCAGTACATCGAAGGCTTTTTGCTGGATCTGCGCCAGCAGATCGTAGAGCTGGATCAGACGCTGACCGTAACGCGTCAGGACGGCTCCACCGCCGCCTTTGCCGCCTGTTGCACGGTCAACCAGCGTTTGCTCGCTCAGGGTGTTCATCTCATTGATGGCATCCCAGGCGCTTTTGTAGCTGATGCCCGCGTTTTTAGCACCCTGGCTAATCGAGCCTGTTTGTTCTATTTGTTTAAGCAGGGCGATACGTCGCGGGTCGGCAAAAAGCTTTTGCTGAAGTCGTAAGGTGAGGAGAATTTCGGCCTGCATAACAGTGTCCTGGCAAAAAGTGTATTGTGACCCAAATGGCGCAGGGCGCAAAGTGCACCGCACAAAAGGGGATGTTTTTCTCACTTGAAAGGGTAGAATAAGCCGTTCACAATAACTGGAGAAAACCATGTTAGAGTTGTTGAAAAGTCTGGTATTCGCGGTAATCATGGTACCAGTAGTGATGGCCATCATCCTCGGTGCCATCTACGGCCTGGGTGAAGTGTTCAACGTCTTTTCGAACATTGGTCACCGAGACCAGGCTAAAAAGCAGCATTGATTCCCTCCAAAACGCCCGGTTAACCCGGGCGTTTTGCTCTCAAGTATTTCTTTCCATCGCCGATATCTTTCTTAGCAACAGGCCGTTTACTCATTAATCGGTACCATTTAACGCTGGGATCTCCCTGACTATACCGTTATATTAATATGTATATAACGATGATGACAGGAGCTACAAATGGCACGTACATGGGTACGCCTTTTCGCAGGGGCAACGCTGACGCTTTCACTTACCGGACACGCGCTGGCGGACGACGGTAAAATTACGGTCTTTGCGGCGGCGTCGTTGACCAATGCAATGCAGGATATTGCGGCGGCGTATAAAAAAGAGAAAAACGTTGATGTGGTCTCGTCGTTTGCTTCCTCTTCGACGCTGGCGCGCCAGATAGAAGCGGGTGCACCGGCCGATCTGTTCATCTCTGCCGACCAGAAGTGGATGGACTACGCGGCTGAGAAAAAATCGATTGATGCCGCAACCCGCGAAACGCTGCTGGGGAATAGCCTGGTGGTCGTGGCACCGAAAGCCAGCGATCAGGGCGATCTCACCATCAACAAGGCGACCGACTGGACCCGCTTGCTGAACGGGGGGCGTCTGGCGGTGGGCGATCCGGAACATGTGCCTGCCGGGATTTACGCCAAAGAAGCGCTGCAAAAGCTGGGCGCGTGGGAAAGCCTGTCTCCGAAACTGGCCCCGGCGGAGGACGTTCGCGGCGCGCTGGCGCTGGTAGAGCGTAACGAGGCCCCGCTGGGGATTGTTTATGGCTCTGATGCCGTTGCCAGCAAAGGGGTGAAAGTGGTTGGTACGTTCCCGGAAGACTCGCACAAGAAAGTGGAATATCCTGTTGCGATTGTTGATGGACATAAAAATGCGACCGTGACGGCCTTCTATGACTATCTGAAGGGGCCAGACGCGTCTGCGATCTTTAAACGTTATGGATTTACGACTCACTGATGATATTGACCGATCCTGAATGGCAGGCTGTGCTGCTGAGCCTTAAAGTCTCTTCCCTCGCGGTTGCGCTGAGTTTGCCCTTTGGGATCTTCTTTGCCTGGTTACTGGTTCGCACCCGGTTTCCGGGCAAAGCCCTGCTTGATAGCGTTCTTCATCTTCCCCTTGTGTTACCGCCCGTGGTGGTCGGTTATCTTCTGCTCGTCTCGATGGGGCGACGCGGTTTTATCGGCGAGAAGCTCTACGACTGGTTTGGGCTGACGTTTGCTTTTAGCTGGCGCGGCGCGGTGCTGGCGGCGGCGGTGATGTCATTCCCGCTGATGGTGAGGGCTATCCGCCTCGCGCTTGAAGGCGTGGACATGAAGCTCGAACAGGCGGCACGCACGCTGGGAGCCGGACGTTTACGCGTCTTCTTTACCATCACGCTTCCGCTCACGCTGCCGGGAATTATTGTCGGAACGGTGCTCGCGTTTGCCCGTTCGCTCGGCGAGTTCGGCGCGACCATCACCTTTGTCTCGAACATTCCCGGCGAAACGCGAACCATCCCGTCCGCAATGTATACCCTGATTCAAACCCCTGGCGGTGAGGGAGCGGCGGCGCGTTTGTGCATCATCTCGATAGTTCTGGCGCTGGCTTCTCTACTGGTATCTGAATGGCTGGCCCGGCTTAGCCGCGAGCGAATGGGGAAATAAGCATGCTTGAACTCAATTTCACCCAGACGCTGGGAAACCATACCCTGACGCTTAACGAGACGCTACCGGCTAGCGGCATTACTGCCATATTTGGCGTTTCCGGTGCGGGGAAAACGTCGCTGATTAATGCCATCAGCGGCCTGACGCGCCCGCAGTCCGGGCGTATTGTCCTGAATAACCGCGTTCTAAATGACGTAGAAAGTAAGGTCTACCTCTCTCCGGACAAACGCCGCATTGGTTACGTTTTTCAGGATGCGCGACTATTCCCGCACTACAGCGTGCGCGGCAACTTGCGCTACGGCATGGCGAAAAGCATGGCTACGCAGTTTGATAAGCTGGTGGCTCTGTTAGGCATTGAACCGCTGCTGGACAGGCTACCTTCCTCGCTCTCGGGCGGAGAGAAGCAGCGCGTGGCGATAGGGCGTGCCATTTTGACCGCGCCGGAGCTGCTGCTGCTGGACGAACCGCTGGCTTCGCTGGATATCCCACGCAAGCGTGAGCTGCTGCCGTATCTGCAACGTCTGGCGCGGGAAATCAATATTCCGATGCTCTACGTGAGCCATTCCCTGGATGAGATTTTGCATCTGGCAGACAAGGTGCTGGTGCTGGAAGAGGGCAGCGTGAAGGCCTTCGGCAGCCTGGAAGAGGTGTGGGGTAGCAGCGTGATGCACCCGTGGCTCCCGAAAGAGCAGCAGAGCAGTATCCTGAAAGTGAGCGTACTGGAACACCATCCGCACTACGCGATGACCGCGCTGGCGCTGGGCGATCAGCATCTTTGGGTCAATAAGATCGACAAACCGTTACAGTCCGCGCTGAGAATTCGCATCCAGGCGTCGGACGTCTCGCTGGTGCTGCAGCCGCCGCTGCAAACCAGTATCCGAAATATTCTGCGCGCCAAAGTGGCCGAGTGTTTTGACGATAACGGGCAGGTGGAAGTGAAGCTTGAGGTTGGCAGCAGGACGCTCTGGGCGCGCATCAGCCCGTGGGCCAGGGATGAGTTAGGCATCAAGCCCGGCCTGTGGCTTTACGCGCAAATCAAAAGCGTCTCGATCACCGCCTGATTACAGCAGGTGGGTATAAATGTACTGCGCGATGCTGTCGGTGGTGTTATCGCCGATCACCACGTTAGCGCGCGCTTTGACCGCGTCGTCGGCATTGCCCATCGCCACGCCCGTTCCTGCGGCTTCCAGCATGCTGATGTCGTTGTAGTTATCGCCAAAGGCGATCACATCCTGCATCGACCAGCCCTGAGATTCCACATACTGCGTCAGGCGTTTGCCTTTGCTGTTACCTTTGCGGGCAATATCCACCTGATCGTGCCAGGACCATTCGCACTCCAGACCCAGCGTCTCCTCGACGTGCTTCGCGAACGCATTCAGTTTGGTGGTGTCTTCATCCGTCAGGGCGAATTTCCAGATAGCCTCAACGTCCTGTGCCGCCTGACGCAGAGAGGAAACCTGCGTAAAGACGGGGCGCTGCGCTTCCGGCAGGGAAAGCGCCCAGTTGCTGGTGCGTACCACATGGCCGGTCGGGCGCTCGTACATCATCGCGTTATCCACGTACATCAGGCCGTGAATGGCGTGCTCATCCAGCAGATCAATTAATTGCAGCGCCTGAGGAACCGGCAGCGGATCGGATGCCAAAACCTTTTTTGCATGATAATCATACAAATAGGTGCCGTTACAACAAATTGCAGGTGTATCTAACGCCAGTGCCTGATAAAAAGGATGAATGGCAACGTGATGTCGACCCGTTACGATAAGGAGTTGATATCCCACTTCCTGCACGCGCTTAAGCGCTTCAAGAGAAGAGGGGAGCAGGGTTTTCTGAGGGGTAAGTAATGTTCCGTCTAAATCCAGTGCAATCACACGCGAGGTCATTTGTTCTTCCGGGTTAATGTTGAATTTTAGGTCTCAGGGGATGTTACACCGAGAGTAAATCGCTGCAAAATTCCTGGCTAAAATTCAGCATTCACCGTTAAAAATAATCACTTTCACGTGCAGTGAGGAAAGGAGTATTCATGAAACAAACCGTTTATACCGCCAGTCCTGAAAGTCAGCAGATCCACGTCTGGCGTTTGAATGCAGAAGGTTCGCTCACGCTGGTTCAGGTTGTTGATGTTCCGGGGCAAGTACAGCCAATGGTCGTCAGCCCGGATAAACGTTTTCTCTACGTTGGCGTGCGCCCCGAGTTCCGCGTGCTGGCGTACCGTATCTCTCCCGATGATGGCGCACTGACCTACACCGCCGAAGCACCGCTGCCGGGTAGTCCTACCCATATCTCTACCGATCGCAAAGGGCGCTTCATCTTCAGCGGTTCCTATAATGCGGGCTGTGTCAGCGTGACCCGTCTTGAGGAGGGTATTCCGGTGGATACTGTCGAGGTGGTGGAAGGGCTGGAAGGTTGCCACTCTGCGAATATCTCCCCGGACAACCGTACGCTGTGGGTGCCTGCCCTGAAGCAGGATCGCATCTGCCTGTTTACCATGAGCGATGACGGGCATCTGGTGGCACAAAACCCTGCCGAAGTGACGACAGTAGAAGGCGCGGGTCCGCGCCATATGGTCTTCCACCCGAATCAGCAATATGCGTATGTGGTTAACGAACTGAACAGCTCAGTAGACGTGTGGGAATTGAAAGATCCAAACGGTCAGATTGAGTGCGTGCAAACGCTGGATATGATGCCGTCTGACTTCTCCGACACCCGCTGGGCGGCCGATATCCACATTACGCCGGATGGTCGTCATCTGTATGCGTGCGATCGTACCTCCAGTCTGATTACCGTCTTTAGCGTCTCTGAAGATGGCAGCGTGTTGGCGATTGAGGGCTTCCAGCCAACGGAAACCCAGCCGCGCGGCTTTAATATCGATCACAGCGGCAAATACCTGATTGCGGCGGGGCAGAAATCCCACCATATCGCGCTGTATGAAATCAAAGGCGAGCAGGGGCTGCTGGAAGAGAAAGGGCGTTATGCCGTCGGCCAAGGGCCAATGTGGGTAGTGGTAAACGCTCACTAAGCGGCTAAAAACAAAAAAAACCTCGCGAATGCGAGGTTTTTTATCTCTGTAGGCCGGGTAAGGCGAAGCCGCCACCCGGCAAAACATCTTACTGCTTCGGCTCAGCAACCACTTTGCTACCCACACCGCGGTTGTTGTATTCCCACATGCGGTTGAAGCTAGCGTCGTTCAGATTGCGCTGCACGATGCCTTTATCGTCCACCGTCCCGGTGGTGCCGGAGAACGGACGTTTGGAGATGGCCGCGTCCGCCCACGGTTTGGCGATATTGAAGCCTTCGTTGATCACGCTGTCACGGATAACAACCTGGCCGTTAGTGGCAGAGTCCACATCCAGAGAGCGACCCAACTGTGCAACGTTGTCACCTGCAGCAGTGAAACGGCTGTTCACCGCCAGGAAGCCGTAGAAGAGGTTTGACTGTGTCGCTGGCGCAAACACATAACCTTCCTGCTGCGTACGCGAGTTCACCACGCGGAAGTCGGTGTTATCAAACACCACTGCGCCACGACCAGAGACCAGATCCACGTCGCCTTCAACGTAGCTGTTGGTCACCAGGGTACGGGTCAGGCGGTTATTTTGCAGGGTGTTCTGCACACCGCTATTGGTCACGAAGAAGGTGTTCTGGCGACCCAGAATATTCACGTTGTTAATCTGTACCTTGTCGCCATCGCTGCGCAGCGCCACGGCCTGATGATTACCCGCGTCCACGCTGTCACCCAGGGTATTTTGAATGGTCAGGTTCTGCAATTGCAGACCGTTATTCTGCGACCAGACTACCGCTGAGCACATCACGCCAATGGTGGCGGCGCGCTTGCTCTGGCAGTTATCAAACATATACCACGCAGGTTTACCCGGCATGTATTTACCGGCCGGGTTCACAAGGTGACGCCAGGTGGTGGTGTCGATTTCGGAATCAATCGCCAGGCCAATTTTCACGTCGAGCGCTTTTTCGCCCAGACCATAAATCGTAATGCTGCCCGGCGCCGCTGGTACGTAAACGGTACCTTCATATTCACCTGGCAGGATCGCGATGTACTGACGCGATGCGCTGTGTTTAGTGATAGCCGCGTCAACTGCCGCCTGGATAGAGGTATGGGTTACGCCCTGCGCCCCAGCCGGACCCACAACGAAGTTTGGCTGTTTTGGCAGGGTAATAGAAGACGGCGTCCACGGTGCAGCATTGGGATCCATCGCCGTGAAGTAACGCGCCTGGGTGAAGTTTTTCGCTTCATCGGCGGACAGGATCGGGCGAGATGAGGTCCCCGGCGCAACCTGCTCAGAAGGTCGCTGATCCGGCGGGGTTGAGCTGCAAGCGGATAAAGTCACGCCAAAGGCAAGTGCTAACGCCAGACGGGAAATCCTGGAAATGTTCAAGGTGAAGCTCCTGGGTATGCAAGTCTTAACGGGATAGACGAAATAGCCTGCTTTTTTATACTAAGTTGAGCGAAACGGGAAGATAAAAAGGGTAAAAGTTGCGTTTTTGCCCTCAGGGGGCGGGGAAGTCATCACAAATAAATAACATTTTCCATGAATGCGGTTGACACCAGACAGCAGATGAAAATAAATGTCTATACAACCCATGACAAGTGGAATCCCCATGCAGCAGCTTCATCCCGACGATGTGATATGGCGAAATGCGCGGCTGGCAACAATGGTTGCTGGCGAGCCGGAACCTTATGGCCTGAAAGAACAACACGCTCTGGTGGTCAGGGGCCAAACCCTTCTGGCCGTTGTTCCCGAGTCTGAACTGCCTTCCGGACACCCTCACAGCGTCGATCTTCAGGGACGTCTGGTCACGCCAGGCCTGATTGACTGCCATACCCATCTGGTGTTTGGCGGCGACCGCGCGGCGGAGTGGGAGCAGCGTCTGAACGGTGTGTCTTACCAGGCCATCAGCGCGCAGGGGGGCGGGATTAACGCCACCGTGACGGCGACGCGCAGCAGCTCGCCGGAAACCCTGCTAGAACTGGCGCAACAACGGCTCCAGCGTCTGATGAATGAAGGTGTGACGACGGTTGAAATCAAATCGGGATACGGGCTAAACGCCGAAGCCGAAGAGAAGATGCTGCAGGTCGCTCGCCAGCTGAGCCTCAATAATCCTATTGATATCAGCCCAACGCTGCTGGCGGCCCATGCGGTTCCGGCGGAATACCGGCAGGATCCGGATGCGTATCTCACGCTGGTCTGCGAGCAGATCCTGCCCACGCTGTGGCAAAAAGAGTTATATGAAGCAGTCGATGTGTTTTGTGAAAACGTCGGCTTTACCCCGTCGCAAACCGAGCGCCTCTTCCAGGCTGCTACCGCGCTCGGTATCCCGGTGAAAGGGCACGTCGAGCAGCTGTCGAATCAGGGCGGCGCGGCGCTGGTCAGCCGATACAAGGGACTTTCTGCCGATCACATTGAGTATCTCGATGACGCAGGTGTACAGGCGATGGCGGAAAGCGGCACGGTTGCCGTCCTGTTGCCGGGGGCGTTCTATTTCCTTCAGGAGCGTCAGCGTCCGCCGGTTGAACAGCTCAGAAAACAGGGAGTCCCGATGGCCGTCGCCACCGACTACAACCCCGGCACCAGCCCGTTTGCCAGCCTGCACCTGGCGATGAACATGGCCTGCGTCCAGTTCGGCCTCACGCCGGAAGAGGCCTGGGTTGGCGTAACGCGACACGCGGCGCAGGCGCTGGGGCGCGGCGCCACGCACGGGCAATTAAAGGCCGGATACGTGGCGGATTTTATCGTCTGGGATGCAAAAAATCCGGTAGAAATGGTTTATGAACCGGGACGTAATCCTTTGTATCAACGCATCTTCCGGGGGAAAACACGATGACACTGTGGCGGTTCACATCACCGCAGATCTGGCAGGGGCGCGATGACAGCGCTGAAGCCACTCATGCAAAACGCATTTTCCAGACTATTCAGCAACGTGAAGCGTTTTCACCTGCACCTTCAGGCATTGGCCTTATAGGTTTTGAATGTGATGAAGGGGTGAAGCGCAATCACGGCAGACCCGGCGCGGTGCAGGCACCCGATACACTTCGCCGGGCGCTCGCGAACATGGCAAGCCATCAGGGACATGAGCGGCTTGTGGATATGGGCTCAATTTATCTCGAGGGCACAGATCTTGAAGCCGCGCAGCGGGCATTAAGCGATGCGGTGGTGCAATGCCAGCAGTCCGGGATGCGCACGCTGGTGTTCGGTGGCGGGCATGAAACCGCGTGGGCGCACGGCCGCGGCGTGCTGGACGCTTTCCCGAACGCGCGGGTTGCCATTATCAACCTTGATGCCCATCTCGATCTGCGCAAAGCCGATCAGGCCACGTCAGGCACGCCGTTTCGCCAGCTGGCGAATTACTGCGATGAGCGCGGGCGGGAATTTCAGTACGCCTGCTTTGGCGTGAGCCGGGCGGCGAACACGCTGGCGCTGTGGGATGAGGCGGAACGTCTTAACGTCACGCTGGTGGAGGATCTGCATTTCAGGCGTGATGCGCTCTCCATACTGGAAAAGGTGCTGGCGCAGGCCGATCGCGTTTATCTCACGATTGACCTGGACGTTCTCCCTGCTGGAGAAATGCCCGCCGTCTCGGCCCCTGCTGCACTGGGCATACCGGCGCTGGATCTTATGCCGGTCATCGAACGCATCTGCCGCAGTGGAAAACTGCAGGCCGCCGATCTGGTAGAATTTAACCCGCAGTACGACCGCGATGGGCAGGGCGCAAAGCTTGCCGCCCGTCTGGCCTGGCAAATTGCTCACTGGTGGGCATAACACTATTCAAGGAGTCACGATGTTTTCACGCTCACCTCTGCCGCCCTCGAGCCCTCCCGCGCCTTTCTACGAAAAGGTGAAGCAGGCCATTAGCGAAAAAATTGCCACCGGCGTCTGGCGGCCGCATGACCGCATTCCCTCGGAGGCCGATCTGGTGGCGCAGTTTGGTTTTAGCCGCATGACCGTCAACCGGGCGCTGCGTGAACTGACCGACGAAGGGCTTCTGGTACGCCTTCAGGGCGTGGGGACGTTTGTGGCGGAACCAAAAGGGCAGTCAGCCCTGTTTGAGATCCGCAGTATTGCCGATGAGATAACCTCGCGAAATCACCAGCACCGCTGTGAGGTGCTGGTGCTCGAAGAGACCCAGGCCAGCGCCGAGCAGGCCGTAGAGCTGAATGTGAAAGAGGGAAGCCGCATTTTCCATTCGGTGATGGTGCATTTTGAGAACGACATTCCGGTGCAGATTGAAGATCGCTGCGTGAACGCTGAACGGATCCCGGACTATCTGAACCAGGATTACACCCACACCACGCCGCATGCGTATCTCTCGCTCGTCGCCCCGCTGACGGAAGGGGAGCACATTGTGGAGGCGGTTCGCGCCACGCCGCAGGAGTGTGAGTTGTTGCGCATCAAAGAGCACGATCCTTGCCTGCTTATTCGCCGCCGCACCTGGTCATCCTCGCAGATTGTGTCGCATGCCAGACTGCTGTTTCCCGGTAACCGTTACCGGCTGCAGGGCCACTTTATGTCATAAGTTTTATAAGCGTGATCGCTAACGCAATATAACAAAATTGTATCTTTTTTGTTAAATTCGACCTTGTGTGTGCTTGTCTATACAAGTATATCTTAATGCATCATCTGTCCCGTATGAGGAGCACACAATGTCGTCAGGTAAATACCGCCAGCAGGACGTTCGCGCGCCGCGCGGCACCACGCTTACCGCCAAAAGCTGGCTCACCGAAGCACCGCTGCGCATGTTAATGAACAACCTTGATCCTGAGGTAGCGGAAAATCCCCACGAGCTGGTGGTCTACGGCGGCATTGGCCGCGCCGCGCGCAACTGGGAGTGCTATGACGCCATTGTCGAGTCCCTCACCAACCTTGAAACTGACGAAACTCTGCTGGTGCAGTCCGGCAAGCCGGTTGGCGTATTTAAAACCCACAAAAACGCGCCGCGCGTGCTGATTGCCAACTCTAACCTGGTGCCGCACTGGGCCACCTGGGAACACTTCAACGAGCTTGATGCGAAAGGGCTGGCGATGTATGGCCAGATGACCGCCGGGAGCTGGATCTACATCGGCAGCCAGGGGATTGTGCAGGGCACATACGAAACCTTCGTGGAATCCGGTCGCCAGCACTATAACGGCTCGCTGAAAGGCCGCTGGGTATTGACCGCCGGTCTCGGCGGCATGGGCGGCGCGCAGCCGCTGGCTGCCACGCTTGCCGGTGCGTGCTCGCTGAACATTGAGTGCCAGCAGAGCCGCATTGATTTCCGTCTGCGTACCCGTTACGTCGATGAACAGGCAACCGATCTGGACGACGCGCTGGCACGCATCAAAAAATACACTTCCGAAGGCAAAGCGGTGTCGATTGCCCTGTGCGGCAACGCGGCGGATATTCTCCCGCAGCTCGTCGCCCGCGGCGTGCGCCCGGATCTGGTCACCGACCAGACCAGCGCCCATGACCCGCTGCACGGTTACCTGCCAAAAGGCTGGACGTGGGAAGAATATCAGCAAAAAGCGGAAACCGACCCGGAAGGCACCGTGCTTGCCGCAAAACGCGCCATGGCGGAACACGTTTCCGCGATGCTGGCCTTTAGCCAGATGGGCATTCCGACCTTTGATTACGGCAACAACATCCGCCAGATGGCGAAAGAGATGGGCGTAAGCAACGCCTTCGACTTCCCGGGATTCGTTCCGGCCTATATCCGCCCGCTGTTTTGCCGCGGCATCGGTCCGTTCCGCTGGGTTGCCCTGTCCGGCGACCCGGAGGACATCTACAAAACTGACGCCAAAGTGAAGGAGATCGTCGCCGACGACGAACACCTGCATCGCTGGCTGGACATGGCTCGCGAGCGCATTAACTTCCAGGGCCTGCCGGCGCGTATCTGCTGGGTAGGGCTGGAGTGGCGGCAAAAACTCGGCCTCGCCTTTAACGAAATGGTGCGCAGCGGTGAAGTCTCCGCGCCGATTGTCATTGGCCGCGACCATCTGGACTCCGGCTCCGTCGCCAGCCCGAACCGCGAAACCGAAGCCATGCGCGACGGTTCGGATGCGGTCTCCGACTGGCCATTGCTGAACGCCCTGCTGAATACCGCCAGCGGCGCGACCTGGGTATCGCTGCACCACGGCGGCGGCGTAGGGATGGGCTTCTCCCAGCATTCCGGGATGGTCATCGTCTGTGACGGAACCGACGAAGCCGCCGCGCGTATCGCTCGCGTGCTGCACAACGACCCGGCCACCGGCGTGATGCGTCACGCGGATGCGGGTTATGAGATTGCCATTGACTGTGCCAAAGAGCAGGGGCTGAACCTGCCGATGATCCCTGCCACACAAGGAAAGCAATAATGAATGCATTAACACTCACTCCCGGCTCGCTGACGCTCAAACAGCTGCGTAGCGTCTGGCGCCAGCCGGTTACGCTCTCGCTGGATGACAGCGCGCACGCCGCCATTAACGACAGCGTGGCCTGCGTGGAGGCGATTGTTGCCGAAGGGCGCACCGCCTACGGGATTAACACCGGCTTTGGGCTGCTGGCGCAGACCCGCATCGCGACACACGATCTGGAAAACTTACAGCGTTCGCTGGTGCTGTCACACGCGGCGGGCGTCGGCCAGCCGCTGGATGATGAGATTGTGCGTCTGATGATGGTGCTCAAAATCAACAGCCTGGCGCGCGGTTTCTCCGGCATTCGCCTGAGCGTCATTCAGGCGCTGATGGCGCTGGTCAATGCGGAAGTCTATCCGTGGATCCCGGCGAAAGGCTCAGTTGGGGCATCTGGCGATCTCGCGCCGCTGGCGCACATGTCGCTGCTGCTGCTGGGTGAAGGCAAAGCGCGCTGGCAGGGCGAGTGGCTTCCTGCGAAAGAGGCGCTGAAAAAAGCCGGATTAACGCCCATTACGCTGGCGGCGAAAGAGGGGCTGGCGCTGCTGAACGGCACCCAGGCATCGACCGCTTTCGCGCTGCGCGGCCTGTTTGAAGCGGAAGATCTGTTTGCCTCGGCGGTGGTGTGCGGTGCGCTGACCACCGAAGCCGTGCTGGGCTCGCGTCGTCCGTTCGATGCCCGCATCCACGAGGTGCGCGGTCAGCGCGGGCAGATTGATGCCGCCGCGATGTACCGTCACGTGCTTACAGATACCAGTGAGATCGCGGATTCACACCATAACTGCGAAAAGGTGCAGGATCCGTATTCCCTGCGCTGCCAGCCGCAGGTGATGGGCGCGTGCCTGACGCAGCTGCGCCAGGCGGCAGAGGTGCTGCTGGTCGAAGCCAACGCGGTGTCCGATAACCCGCTGGTGTTCGCCGGGGAAAACGAGGTTATTTCCGGAGGCAACTTCCACGCCGAGCCGGTGGCGATGGCGGCGGATAATATCGCCCTTGCGATTGCCGAAGTCGGCGCGTTGTCAGAGCGCCGCATTGCGCTGATGATGGATAAACATATGTCCCAGCTGCCACCGTTCCTGGTGCGTAACGGCGGGGTCAACTCGGGCTTTATGATTGCCCAGGTGACGGCCGCAGCGCTGGCAAGCGAGAACAAAGCGCTGTCGCACCCGCACAGCGTGGACAGCCTGCCAACGTCAGCGAACCAGGAAGATCATGTCTCGATGGCACCGGCTGCCGGGCGTCGTCTCTGGGAAATGGCCTCCAACACCCGCGGCGTGCTGGCGGTAGAATGGCTGGCAGCAAGTCAGGGTATCGATCTGCGAGAAGGTCTAAAATCCAGCCCGCTGCTGGAGCAGGCGCGTCATGCGCTGCGCGAGCACGTTACGCATTACGATGACGACCGCTTCTTTGCGCCGGATATTGATAAGGCGATGCAGCTTCTGGAAGAGGGAAGGCTTGTAGGTCTGCTACCTTCGGTGCTGTGATTTTCCCCTCACCCTAACCCTCTCCCACAGGGAGAGGGAATAGTCAGGTTTTCTCCCTCTCCCTGTGGGAGAGGGCCGGGGTGAGGGCATCAGCTCGCACGATTATGAATACATCGCCGTAATCGACGCGCTCCCAAGCGAATGGAAATGCACGTTAAACCCTACCATCGCGCCGCTCGCGCCTTCATCGACCTCAATCTTCTCCACATCCAGCGCGTGTACCGTGAAGATATAGCGGTGAGTTTCTCCTTTTGGCGGCGCCGCACCGCCGTAGCCCGCTTTACCAAAATCGGTGCGCGTCTGAATGGCACCTTCAGGCAGGGCAACCAGGTCAGAGCCGGAACCCTGCGGCAGCACGCGCGTGTCGGCAGGCAGGTTCGCCACGATCCAGTGCCACCAGCCGGAGCCGGTTGGCGCGTCCGGGTCGTAGCAGGTCACGACAAAGCTTTTGATTCCGGCCGGAACCTCGTCCCACGCCAGGTGCGGGGAGATATTGTCTCCCTGATACCCCATGCCGTTGAATACGTGGCGTTCCGGGAGCTTTTCGCCGTCGCGCAGATCTTTACTGATGATTTTCATACGGTTTACCCTCGTTGATCGCTCGTTCAGGAAGTGTAACGCATGGGGTCAAATCTTGAAATGCGCGGGAATGTTAACGGCTGTAACGACCGCGTCGGTTAATTTACGCAGCTGCTCTGGCGTGATGCTGTATGGCGGCATCAGATAGATAAGCTTGCCGAACGGACGCACCCAGACGCCCTGCTCAACGAAGAAGCGCTGCAGCGCCGCCATATTTACCGGATGGGTGGTTTCAATCACCCCGATGGCACCCAGTACGCGAACGTCCGCCACAAAATTCGCACCCGAGACGGCGCTCAGCTCCTCTTTCAGCTGCGCTTCAATCGCCGCCACCTGCGTCTGCCATTCACCGCTTTCCAGAATGGCCAGGCTTTCGCTAGCGACGGCGCAGGCGAGAGGATTACCCATAAACGTCGGGCCGTGCATAAAGCAGCCCGCCTCGCCGTCGCTGATGGTGTCGGCAACGTGACGGGTGGTTAGCGTGGCGGAGAGCGTCATGGTGCCGCCGGTCAGCGCTTTACCCAGGCACAGAATATCCGGGGCGATACCCGCATGCTCGCAGGCAAACAGCTTGCCGGTGCGGCCAAAGCCGGTGGCGATCTCATCGGCAATCAGCAGAATGCCCTCGCGGTCGCACATCTTGCGAATACGCTTCAGCCACTCCGGATGGTACATCCGCATTCCGCCTGCGCCCTGCACAATCGGCTCCAGGATCACGGCGGCGATGTCATGACGATGCGCCGCCATCAGCCGCGCGAAGCCGACCATGTCCATCTCGTTCCACTCGCCGTCGAAGCGGCTCTGCGGGGCCGGGGCAAACAGGTTTTCCGGCAGATAGCCTTTCCACAGGCTGTGCATGGAGTTGTCCGGATCGCACACCGACATCGCCCCGAAGGTATCCCCGTGATAGCCGTTGCGGAAGGTGAGGAACCGCTGGCGCGTTTCGCCCAACGCATGCCAGTACTGCAGCGCCATTTTCATCGCCACTTCAACCGCCACGGAGCCGGAATCGGCCAGGAACACGCACTCCAGCGATTCAGGCGTCATCGCCACCAGGCGACGGCATAAATCCACCGCGGGCTGATGGGTGATCCCGCCAAACATCACGTGCGACATCTGGTCAATCTGCGCCTTCATCGCTGCATTCAGGCGCGGGTGATTGTACCCGTGAATGGCCGCCCACCAGGAAGACATGCCGTCAACGAGCCGCTCGCCGCTGGCGAGATGCAGCTCGCAGCCGTGGGCCGAGGCCACCGGATAGACGGGAAGGGGGCGGGTGGTGGAGGTGTAAGGGTGCCAGATATGCTGCTTGTCGAAGGCGAGATCGTCCTGGGTCATAATCGACTTGTAAACCATTTTGAAAAGTTTTAGGTTTACGAGTATAAACCGAACCGAAAATTAACAAAACCCTTTGGAGAAGCCCAATGGCTCACCACGCACGCTGGACGATGTCGCAAGTTACTGAATTATTCAACAAACCTTTCCTTGAGCTGATGTTCGAAGCGCAGCAGGTGCATCGTCAGCACTTCGATCCACGCCATGTTCAGGTCAGCACGCTGCTATCGATCAAGACCGGTGCCTGTCCTGAAGACTGCAAATATTGCCCGCAGAGCGCGCGCTACAAAACTGGCCTGGAATCCGAACGGCTGATGGAAGTTGAGCAGGTGCTCGACTCGGCGCGCAAGGCGAAAAACGCCGGTTCAACCCGCTTCTGCATGGGCGCGGCGTGGAAGAATCCGCACGATCGCGACATGCCTTATCTGGAGCAGATGGTAAAGGGCGTGAAGGAGATGGGCCTCGAAGCCTGTATGACGCTCGGCACGCTGAACGACGAGCAGGCGCAGCGCCTCTCCGCGGCGGGGCTGGACTATTACAACCACAACCTCGACACCTCGCCGGAGTTTTACGGCAACGTCATCACCACCCGTACCTATCAGGAGCGTCTGGATACGCTGGATAAAGTGCGTGACGCGGGGATCAAGGTCTGCTCCGGCGGTATCGTGGGCTTAGGCGAAACGGTGAAAGACCGCGCGGGCCTGCTGCTGCAGCTGGCGAACCTGCCGACGCCGCCGGAAAGCGTGCCGATCAACATGCTGGTGAAGGTTAAAGGCACGCCGATGGCGGACAACGACGACGTGGATGCGTTTGATTTTATCCGCACCATCGCGGTGGCGCGCATCATGATGCCGACCTCTTTCGTGCGCCTCTCTGCGGGCCGTGAACAGATGAGCGAGCAAACTCAGGCGATGTGCTTTATGGCCGGGGCCAACTCCATCTTCTACGGCTGCAAGCTGCTGACCACGCCGAACCCGGAAGAGGACAAAGACGTTCAGCTGTTCCGCAAGCTGGGGCTGAACCCGCACCAGACCGAGGTGCTGACGGGCGATAACGAGCAACAGCAGCAGCTGGAGCAGCAGATTTTCAACGCCGACACCGACCAGTTCTACAACGCGGCAGCCGTATGACCTGGCAGGCACGAATACATACCGCGCTGGACGAACGCCGGGCGGCAGAGGCGTTTCGCGTTCGCAGGGTGGTGGAAAACGGCGCGGGCCGTTTTCTTACCCGCGAGGGGCGGCAGTTTTGTAATTTCTCCAGCAACGATTATCTCGGGCTGAGCCAGCATCCGGCCATCATCCGCGCCTGGCAGCAGGGTGCGGAGCGGTTTGGCGTGGGCAGCGGCGGCTCGGGACACGTCAGCGGCTACACCACGGCGCATCAGGCGCTGGAAGAGGCGCTTGCCGACTGGCTCGGCTATCCGCGCGCGCTGCTGTTTATCTCCGGCTTTGCCGCGAATCAGGCGGTTATTACCGCGCTGATGGAAAAAGAGGACCGCATTGTCGCTGACCGCCTGAGCCACGCCTCGCTGCTGGAGGCGGCAAATTTAAGCCCGGCACAGCTGCGCCGCTTTGCTCATAACGATGCGGGGCAGCTCGCCGCGCTGCTGAATAAACCCTGCGACGGACAGCAGCTGGCGGTCACGGAAGGGGTGTTCAGCATGGATGGCGACAGCGCGCCGCTTGCCGCGCTGCACGAGGCCGCTAAACGGCAAAACGCCTGGCTGCTGGTGGACGATGCCCACGGTATTGGCGTGATGGGCAACGAAGGGCGCGGCAGCGCGCATCAGCAAAACGTGAAGCCGGAACTGCTGATTGTCACCTTCGGCAAAGGCTTCGGCGTGAGCGGGGCCGCCGTGCTGTGCAGCGATTCGGTCGCCGACTATCTGCTGCAGTTTGCCCGACACCTGATCTACAGCACCAGCATGCCTCCGGCGCAGGCCGTGGCGCTGTCTGCGTCGCTGGCGGTGATCCGCAGCGCAGAAGGGGATGAACGTCGCCAGCGGCTGGCAGAGTATATCTCCCGCTTCCGCCAGGGGCTAGCGGCGCTGCCCTTCCACAGTCCCGATTCGCAGAGCGCTATCCAGCCGGTGATTGTCGGCGAAAACGGCCGCGCGCTGGCGCTGGCACAGGCGCTACGCGAGCGCGGCATGTGGGTGACCGCCATCCGCCCGCCAACCGTTCCGCCGGGTACCGCGCGGCTGCGCTTAACCCTGACGGCGGCACATGAGGCACGGGATATCCAGACGCTGCTGGAGGCGCTCCATGATGCCGGTGAATAAACAGGCCGTTGCGGCGGCATTTGGTCGGGCCGCGCAGAGCTATTCGCAGCACGATGAACTGCAGCGTCAGAGCGCGGAGGGGCTTCTGGCCGCGCTTGGCGAGAATCGTTTTCCGAAGGTGCTGGACGCGGGCTGTGGTCCCGGCAGCAACAGCCGCTACTGGCGCGGGACGGGAAGCCAGGTCACGGCTATCGACCTCTCAGACCAGATGCTCGACGAGGCGCGTCAGAGGCAGGCAGCGGATTGCTATCTGCTGGCCGATATCGAGGCTATCCCGCTGGCGGATGCGCAGTTCGATCTGGTCTGGAGTCATCTGGCGGTCCAGTGGTGCAGCAGCCTGCCACAGGCCTTACGCGAGCTTTATCGCATGGCGCGACCGGGCGGGAAGGTGGCCTTTACCACCTTGCTGGAAAGTTCGCTACCTGAGCTGAATCAGGCGTGGAAAGCGGTGGATGAGCAGCCGCACGCTAACCGCTTTTTATCGCATGAACAGGTGACGCAGGCGCTGGCAGGCTGGCGCTATCGCAGCACGGTACAGACCATCACCCTCAATTTTAGCGATGCGTTCAGCGCCATGCGCTCGCTGAAGGGCATCGGGGCCACGCACCTGCATGCCGGGCGGGAGAGAAAACTGCTCACCCGGGGACAGCTGCAGCGTCTGGAGCTGGCCTGGCCGCAGCAGCGGGGTCATTTCCCGCTCTCTTATCAACTTTTTCATGGGGTTATCGAACGTGACTGAACGTTATTTTGTTACCGGCACGGACACGGAAGTGGGCAAAACGGTTGCCAGCTCGGCGCTGCTGCAGGCGGCGCAAAAGCTTGGGAAAAACACCGCCGGCTATAAGCCTGTTGCTTCCGGCAGCGAGATGACGGCGGAAGGGTTACGCAACACCGACGCGCTGGCGCTCCAGCGCAATAGCACGGTTGAACTTGCCTATTCAGCGGTGAATCCGTACACCTTTGCCGAGCCGACCTCGCCGCACATCATCAGCGCCGATGAAGGCCGTCCGATTGATTTCGCCGTGCTGTCTGCCGGATTACGGACGCTGGAAAGCCAGGCCGACTGGGTGCTGGTGGAGGGGGCTGGCGGCTGGTTTACGCCGCTTTCCGAAGAAAACACCTTTGCTGACTGGGTGCAGGCCGAGCAGCTTCCGGTCATTCTGGTCGTCGGCGTCAAGCTGGGCTGCATCAATCACGCCATGTTGACGGCGCAGGCCGTACAGCAGGCCGGGCTGCGTCTGGCGGGCTGGATAGCCAACGACGTGGTAGCGCCAGGGAAACGACACCAGGAGTATCTGGCGACCCTCAAACGCGTGCTCCCCGCGCCGTGCCTCGGGGAAATCCCCTGGCTTGCTGACGGCGCGGAAAATGCCGAAACCGGGTGTTATCTCGACCTCAGCGTCTTGCTTCCCGCGACATCCAGTGGGCGATAAGCTCGTCATCCAGTTCGTTAACGTGGCCCTGCGCCACGTTACGCCCGCGATAGAGCATGCAGAAACGGTCCGCAACCCGGCGGATAAACGACAGCTGTTGCTCCGCTAATAACACCGTCATACCCAGCTCCCGATTTAAGCGCACCAGCAGTTGCCCCAGCTTCTGGGCGAAGCTGTGTCCTGCGCCGTGCAGGGGTTCATCGAGGATCAGCAGGCGCGGGCGGTTCACCAGCGCGTTGGCCAGCGCCAGCTGATACTGGTCATCCGGAGAGAGCGTGTTGGCACGGGCCTGCCGCAGCGCATAGAGTGCCGGAAACAGGTCGTAAACGTCTCTTTTCGCCTCAGGATCGGGTTTCCCCACGGCCTGCATCGCAATATGCAAATTCTCATCGATGGTCAGCTGGGAAAAGATCCGTCTGTCCTGCGGCACATAGCCTATGCCCGGCATGGAACGGTGCTCTGACGCCTGGTTGAGCAAATCGCGCGGCGGCGCACCGGCTTCATGCCAGATAATGGTGCCGCTTTCGACGGGCACTTTTCCGGTAATGCAGTTCATCAGGGTCGTTTTGCCCATTCCCGGCAGGCCAACGACGCCTGTACACATGCCTTGCGGAAAATCTAAATCCAGGTTCCATAGCGTATGTTGGCTTCCGTAAAACTGATTCACAGCACGCAGACTCAACATCTTTCTCTCCTTAAAAATGTTTATGGATGACGCTTGTAGTCGACTGTGCAAAACGCCTGCCAGAAACCATAAAGTGATTAAAAAAGGGGCTTTTTTAGGAATAAGTCTCTGCGGATCGTCGTGCGGATCCTTGAATTGCACATCAACGGTGCCGGAAGCGGTGAATTATGGTGCAGGGCGTGAAATGGCGGATTTGTGAGCAAGATCGCATGAGTTGGTTATGAATGACTCAACTGTTTATCATCAAAAAATAGCTATAAAAATTTTTTGTTGCCGCCTCGTGGGAAAAACCGGGAATTTGCCGAGTGGCGGTCTGTACGGGCTGGAAGCAGTTATCCACTATTCCTGTGGATAACCATGTGCATTAGAGTTAGAAAACACGCGATAAGCGAGAGAATACGCGGGTTACGCCCGAATTGATGCGAAACACGGCTTTAGAAAATATCGCTTAGTAATTAACTGGTTAGATAAAATCAATTGCCGTCATGAAACTGTCACCCGTTGCCACAAAACTATCATTACCTGGCTTGACAAATGTTAAAAAAGGAAAAGTTCTGGGGATAACCGAGTCAGGCTGGTGTTTTATTTTGTCACAGTCTACATTTCAACCGGGATCGCGCTCATTCCCCAGGCGCTACTCTAAATATCCTGCCACGCTACTGGTTTTTCATCCAGTGTTTTTTACTGGCATTCCTGGCAACAACGAGTAAAATTACTCACCTGCCGCTTATAACGTCATCAGGTTGTCGCCCATGAGTAAACCGTTCAAATTGAATTCTGCTTTCCGTCCTTCGGGGGATCAGCCCGAGGCCATCCGCCGTCTGGAAGAGGGGCTGGAAGATGGGCTGGCGCATCAGACGCTATTAGGTGTGACGGGGTCAGGTAAAACCTTCACCGTCGCCAACGTGATTGCGGATCTCCAGCGCCCAACGATGGTGCTGGCACCCAATAAAACTCTGGCGGCGCAGCTTTATGGTGAGATGAAAGAGTTCTTCCCGGACAACGCGGTGGAGTATTTCGTCTCCTACTACGATTACTACCAGCCAGAAGCCTATGTGCCGAGCTCTGACACCTTCATCGAGAAGGATGCCTCAGTGAACGAACACATTGAGCAGATGCGTCTGTCGGCCACTAAGGCGCTTCTGGAGCGTCGCGATGTTGTGGTTGTCGCATCGGTTTCCGCGATCTACGGCCTGGGCGATCCGGATCTCTATCTCAAGATGATGCTGCACCTGACGCAGGGGATGATCATCGACCAGCGTGCCATCGTCCGTCGTCTGGCGGAGCTGCAGTATGCCCGTAACGATCAGGCCTTTCAGCGCGGGACGTTCCGCGTACGCGGTGAGGTGATCGACATCTTCCCGGCGGAATCGGACGATATGGCGCTGCGCGTCGAGCTGTTTGACGAAGAGGTTGAACGCCTGTCGCTCTTCGATCCGCTGACCGGACACATTGAATCGGTGATCCAGCGCTTCACCATCTACCCGAAAACGCACTACGTGACGCCGCGCGAGCGTATTGTGCAGGCGATGGAAGAGATCAAAGTGGAGCTGGCCGAGCGCCGTAAGGTGCTGCTGGCCAACAACAAGCTGCTGGAAGAGCAGCGCCTGAGCCAGCGTACCCAGTTTGACCTTGAGATGATGAACGAGCTGGGCTACTGCTCCGGTATTGAAAACTACTCGCGCTTCCTCTCCGGGCGCGGGCCGGGCGAGCCGCCGCCGACGCTGTTTGACTACCTTCCGGCAGACGGTTTGCTGGTGATCGACGAATCTCACGTTACGATCCCGCAGATCGGCGGGATGTACCGCGGTGACCGCGCGCGTAAAGAGACGCTGGTGGAATACGGCTTCCGCCTGCCGTCGGCGCTGGATAACCGTCCGATGAAGTTTGAAGAGTTTGAGGCGCTCGCGCCGCAAACCATCTACGTCTCGGCCACGCCGGGCAACTACGAGCTGGAGAAATCCGGTGAAGACGTTGTCGATCAGGTTGTGCGTCCAACGGGTCTGCTCGACCCGATTATTGAAGTTCGTCCGGTGGCGACTCAGGTGGACGATCTGCTCTCGGAAATTCGCGCTCGTTCCGCCATCAACGAGCGCGTGCTGGTGACCACGCTCACCAAGCGCATGGCGGAAGACCTGACCGAGTATCTGGAAGAGCACGGCGAGAAGGTGCGTTATCTGCACTCGGATATCGACACCGTCGAGCGCATGGAAATTATTCGCGATCTGCGTCTGGGCGAGTTTGACGTGCTGGTGGGGATCAACCTGCTGCGAGAAGGTCTGGATATGCCGGAAGTATCGCTGGTGGCGATTCTGGATGCGGATAAAGAGGGTTTCCTGCGTTCCGAGCGTTCGCTGATCCAGACCATTGGCCGCGCCGCGCGTAACGTTAACGGTAAAGCGATTCTGTACGGTGACAAAATCACCCCATCGATGGCGAAAGCGATTGGTGAAACGGAGCGCCGCCGCGAGAAACAGCAGCGCTACAACGAAGAGCACGGCATTACGCCGCAGGGTCTGAACAAGAAGGTGGTGGATATCCTGGCGCTGGGCCAGAACATTGCCAAAACCAAAGCGAAAGGTCGCGGCAAGGCGCGCTCAGTGGTGGAAGAAGATACCGTCGTGCTGACGCCGAAAGCGCTGCAGCAGAAAATCCACGAGCTGGAAGGACAGATGATGCAGCACGCGCAGAACCTGGAGTTCGAAGAAGCGGCGCAGATCCGCGACCAGCTTCATCAGCTGCGGGATCTTTTCATCGCGGCATCGTGAGTAAAGCGTTGTTTTCTCCCTCTCCCTATGGGAGAGGGCCGGGGTGAGGGCATCAGGCCGGACAAAACGAACCTAACCCAGCGCCTGAATCGCCTTCTCCAGCGCCTCGCGCAGCAGGTGACGGTCATGGCGATATTTAATATCACTCGCCTCTAGCGGCTCCTGCACCACCACGCGGTTGCCAATACCCGATACGTCCACCTTCGGCCCCACCACGACACCGTCGATAATTTTTTTACCGACGTACTGCTCCATTAAATCAAGCTTGTCCGCCAGCGACAGGCTCGCCGCCGCCGGGCTCAGTTCACGTCCCAGGTTACCGATGTAGACCATCGGGGCGGGGGTGCGGCGCAGCGCCTGCGCCAGCTCTTTCACCAGCAGAATCGGCATCAGGCTGGTGTAAAAACTACCAGGGCCAATCAGGATCAGATCCGCTTCACCGATGGCTTCTACCGCTTCGCGCGTGGCGGGGACGCTTGGATAGGTCATTAGCTCCGTTGGCGGCAGGATCAGCTGATCAATATTCACCTCACCGTAAACTTCATGCCCTTCAGCGTCGATAGCCATTAAATCGACCGGTTGTTCCGACATGGGGATCAGAAATGCATCCACTTTAAGCAGATTACGGATCAGGTTGATGGCTTCGAGAGGCCGCACACTCAGGTGATCTAAGGCCTTTAACATCAGATTTCCGAGGTTATGCCCGGAAAGTTCGCCATTACCGCCAAAACGGTACTCAAACATCGCCGATGCGACGCTCGGTTCGGTAATTAACTGGTTCAGACAGTTGCGCATATCTCCCCAGGCAATCCCGCCTTCGGCACGTCGGATCCGCCCCGTTGAGCCGCCGTTATCGGTGGTGGTCACTATCCCTGTCAGCCTTGACCCGAGTGACGACAATGAGGACATGACGCGGCCCAGACCGTGGCCTCCGCCAAGAGCGACCACTCGGTCAAGATCCGCAAAAGTGCGATTGCGCATAGGTATTCCTTATCACGTACGATCGCGTAACAGTAACCTAACTACCCCTAAAAGACGATGCCTCAGCCGATGCAAAATGACGTATATCAATGTGAAAGTGTGGTTTTTGGGTATCCTGTAGCGAAAATGCACGATTAAGTCGCTATATATATAATTATATAGCGAAATGCGAGAATGGCGAAGTGATGATTTCCGCGTTACTATCGCTATAACCACGTTTTCATTTTTGAAAACATACACTCTAGCCCTGGCGCCTGTGTCGAACGATATGGCGCCCTGGCCGTGGCGAATTAGCCACCAGGGTACAGAAAGAAATGACTGTGCCTCCCGATCTGGAAAGGTGTACATGGCTTCACAACTTACTGATGCTTTCGCGCGTAAGTTTTATTACTTACGTCTGTCGATTACCGATGTGTGTAACTTCCGTTGCACCTACTGCCTGCCCGATGGCTACAAGCCGGGTAAGGTCACCAATAACGGCTTTCTCTCCGTGGATGAAGTGCGCCGCGTTACGCGCGCCTTCTCTGAGCTCGGCACGGAAAAGGTGCGTCTGACCGGAGGCGAACCCTCTTTACGTCGTGATTTTCCCGACATCATTGCCGCCGTACGTGAAAACGAACGTATCCGCCAGATTGCGGTGACCACTAACGGTTACCGCATGGCGCGCGACGTGGCGAACTGGCGCGATGCGGGCCTGACGGCGATCAACGTCAGCGTAGATAGCCTCGATGCCCGTCAGTTCCACGCCATTACCGGACAGAACAAATTCCATCAGGTGATGGAAGGCATCGACGCCGCATTCACTGCGGGGTTCGACAAAGTCAAAGTGAATACCGTGCTGATGCGTGATGTAAACCATCATCAGCTGGACACCTTCCTGGCGTGGATCAAACCACGCCGCATTCAACTGCGTTTTATTGAGCTGATGGAAACCGGCGAGGGCAGCGAGCTGTTCCGTCGCCATCACATCTCCGGCATGGTGCTGCGCGACGCGCTGCTGAGACGCGGCTGGATCCACCAGATCCGCCAGCGCAGCGACGGCCCGGCGCAGGTCTTCTGTCACCCGGATTACGAAGGTGAGATAGGCCTTATCATGCCCTATGAGAAAGACTTCTGCGCCAGCTGCAACCGCCTGCGCGTCTCCTCCGTTGGCAAGCTTCATCTCTGCCTGTTCGGCGACGGCGGCGTAGATCTTCGCGATTTGCTGGAAGACGATGCGCAGCAGGACGCGCTTGAAGCACGCATTTCTGAAGCGCTGACGCATAAAAAACAGACCCACTTCCTGCATCAGGGCAACACCGGCATTACTCAGAACCTGTCTTACATCGGCGGGTAATCAGTCTTAAGAAGGAATCAGAAGATGAGTCAGGTAAGCGCAGAATTTATCCCGACACGCATTGCTATCCTTACCGTTTCCGACCGCCGTGGCGAAGAGGATGATACCTCCGGTCACTGGCTGCGTGATGAGGCGCATGACGCGGGGCATCACATCGTCGATAAAGCGATCGTAAAAGAGAACCGCTACGCCATTCGCGCTCAGGTCTCTCAGTGGATAGCCAGCGATGAGGTGCAGGTGGTGTTGATTACCGGCGGCACCGGCTTTACCGCAGGCGATCAGACTCCCGAAGCGCTGATCCCGCTGTTTGACCGCGAAGTGGAAGGCTTCGGCGAAGTGTTCCGCATGCTCTCCTTTGAAGAGATTGGTACCTCCACGCTCCAGTCACGCGCCGTGGCGGGCGTGGCGAACAACACGCTGATTTTCGCTATGCCGGGCTCGACCAAAGCCTGCCGTACCGCGTGGGAAAACATCATCGCCCCGCAGCTGGATGCCCGTACCCGCCCGTGTAATTTCCACCCCCATTTAAAGAAATAAGCTATGTCACAACTGACCCACATTAACGCCGCCGGTGAAGCGCATATGGTGGATGTTTCCGCCAAAGCGGAAACGGTGCGCGAGGCGCGCGCGGAAGCGTTCGTCACTATGCTGCCAGAAACCCTGGCGATGATTCTCGACGGCAGCCACCACAAAGGTGATGTCTTTGCGACCGCGCGCATCGCTGGTATTCAGGCCGCGAAACGCACCTGGGACTTAATTCCGCTGTGCCATCCGCTGATGCTGAGCAAGGTGGAAGTGAACCTGCAGGCGCAGCCTGAGCACAGCCGCGTACGCATTGAGTCACTCTGCCGCTTAACCGGGAAGACCGGCGTTGAGATGGAAGCGCTGACGGCGGCCTCCGTCGCCGCGCTGACCATCTACGATATGTGCAAAGCAGTGCAGAAAGATATGGTCATTGGCCCGGTGCGCCTGCTGGCGAAAAGCGGCGGCAAATCCGGTGATTTTAAGGTGGACAGCCATGATTAAGGTGCTCTTTTTTGCCCAGGTGCGCGAGCTGGTCAATACCGACAGCCTGACGCTGGATGCGTCCTTCGAAAACGTCGCTGCCCTGCGCGCGCATCTGGCGGCACAAAGTGACCGCTGGGCGCTGGCGCTCGAGGAAGGCAAGCTGCTGGCCGCCGTGAATCAGACGCTGGTTGAATTCACCCATCCGCTGAACGCAGGGGATGAGGTGGCCTTCTTCCCGCCGGTGACAGGGGGCTAAGATGGCTGAAACCCGAATTCTGGTCGGTCACGAGCGCTTTAATGTTGGTACAGAATATGACTGGTTGGCCGAGCGCGATGAAGATGGTGCGGTCGTCACCTTTACCGGTAAAGTGCGCAACCACAACCTCGGCGACAGCGTGAAGGCGTTGACGCTGGAGCACTATCCGGGGATGACCGAGAAATCGCTGGCGGCGATTGTCGACGAGGCGAGGGGCCGCTGGCCGCTTGGCCGCATCACGGTGATTCACCGCATCGGCGAGATGTGGCCTGGCGAGGAGATTGTCTTCGTCGGGGTGACCAGCGCGCACCGCGGCAGTGCGTTTGCGGCAGGGGAGTTCATTATGGACTATCTCAAAACCAAGGCCCCGTTCTGGAAGCGTGAAGCCACGCCGGAAGGTGACCGCTGGGTGGAATCGCGCGACAGCGATAAACAAGCCGCCAGCCGTTGGTAGTCGGTTTACGTGGATGTGTTAATCTTAACGTGTGTGTCTACTTAATCTTAATCAGGAGTGAATCATGGACCGATTTCCGCGTTCCGATTCAATAGTACAGCAGACCCGTAGCGGACTGCAGACGTATATGGCTCAGGTGTACGGCTGGATGACGGTCGGCCTGCTGCTTACCGCGTTTATCGCGTGGTATGCGGCGAATACGCCTGAACTGATGATGTTTATCTTCTCCAGCAAAATCACCTTCTTTGGGCTGATTATTGCGCAGCTGGCGCTAGTGTTTGTGCTTTCTGGCCTGGTGCAAAAGCTGAGTGCCGGAATGGCGACCACGCTGTTTATGCTCTATTCGGCGCTAACCGGACTGACGCTTTCCAGTATTTTCATCGTTTACACCTACTCCTCCATCGCCAGCACCTTTGTGGTCACCGGCGGGATGTTCGGCGTGATGAGCCTGTACGGCTACACCACCAAACGTGACCTGAGCGGCTTAGGCAACATGCTGTTTATGGGGCTGATTGGGATCGTGCTGGCGTCGCTGGTGAACCTGTGGCTGAAGAGTGACGCGCTGATGTGGGCGGTGACCTACATCGGGGTGGTGGTCTTCGTTGGCTTGACGGCCTACGACACCCAGAAGCTGAAAAACATCGGCGAGCAGATTGACGTGCGCGACAGTTCTAACCTGCGCAAATACTCGATTCTGGGGGCGTTGACGCTGTACCTGGACTTCATCAACCTGTTCCTGATGCTGCTGCGTATTTTCGGCAACCGTCGCTAGTTATTTCCCCCTCACCCTAACCCTCTCCCTCAGGGAGAGGGGATTGCACGGTGCGGGCTTTTCTCCCTCTCCCAGTGGGAGAGGGCCGGGGTGAGGGCATCAGACCGCAGCACTACCCGACACAACTCACTTCGCCAACATCCTCTCATTCTTCGCCCGCAGCTTCTTCGCCCGACTCTCCAGCACCAGATAACAGACCGTTGCCAGCGCCAGCGGCAGGAAGTAATAGATCATGCGGTACGCCAGCAGGGCGGCGATAATCGTTCCCTGAGAGACATGCTCCCCCGCAAGCAACGCGATAAACACCGCCTCCAGCACGCCGATCCCCGCCGGGATATGCACAATCACGCCTGCAATACTGCTCACCAGCAGCACGCCCAGCACGAAGAAGTAATTTACGTCCTCGCCAATCAACAGCCAGATAATCGCCCCCATCGCCATCCAGTTGGCACTGGAGACCACCATTTGCAGCACTGCGAACTTCCATGAGGGCAACACCAGCTTTTGCCCCTTGATGGTCATATGGCGGCGTTTAGCAAAGGCGCAGGCCCACAGATACACGGCGATGATCAGCAGCAGCACGATGCCCAGAATGCGCAGCGTGGCCTCGTCGATATACCAGTGCGCGGGCAACTGCACCACGCCGAGGGTGAAGATCACCCCGCCGAGCAGAATATAGCCCAGCCAGTTCGTGGTGATGCTTAACGAGAAAATGCGCGTGATAGTCCCGCCCGGCAGGCCAAGGCGCGAGTAAAGGCGATAGCGCATGCCAATGCCGCCGACCCAGGTGCTCAGCGTCAGGTTAAAGGCGTAGCAGATAAACGACACCAGCATCACCTGGCGCTTTGCCAGCTTGTGTCCGCAGTAGGCGCGGCCCAGCAGGTCGTAGCAGCCGTATATCAGGTAGCTGACGATGACCAGCCCAACGGCGCTCAGGAGCACCATCCGGTTATAGTTGCGGATGACCTTCCACACCTCTTCCCAGTCGACTTTTTGCGCGTACACCACCAGCAGTACCGCGACGGCGATGAAGAACAGCCAGGTGAGGATTTTTTTTGCCAGCTTCCAGCGAGGATGCGATTTCGACATCAGGTTTTCCCTCCGTCTTCCGCTTCAATGCGGTCCTGAGTTTCCATTTCGGGTTGAACCGGCGGGTCCACCTGAGCAAGCTTTGGCGTATGTGCGGGCAGCCAGCCGACCATCGCCGGGAAATGACGCAGGAAATGGAACACCACCACGCCAATGCCAAGGTTCCACCAGGTGCGTTTCGGCACCATGGACTCATCCACGCGCACGCAGTCATTGACGATCAGCCCCTGAAGGTTATCCCGCAGGGTTTGATTAAACTGCCGATCGTGAATGATCAGATTCGCTTCCAGATTCAGCGACAGGCTCAGCGGATCGAGATTGCTGGAGCCGACGGTTGCCCAGTGATCGTCCATCAGCGCCACTTTGCCGTGCAGCGGTCGGCGGCGATATTCGTAGATCTGCACGCCGCCTTTCACCAGATAGTTATAGAGCAAGCGTGCGCCCACTTTGACAATCGGCATATCCGGCTCACCCTGCACAATCAGCTTCACGCGCACGCCGCGTCGGGCCGCATTGCGCATGGCATGCAGAATACGGTAGCCGGGGAAAAAGTAAGCGTTGGCGATAATCACCTCGCGCTTCGCGTTTGCCAGCATCTTCAGGTAATGACGTTCAATGTCATCCCGGTGCTCGCCGTTGTCGCGCCAGACGAAAAGCGCCTGCGCTTCGCCAGGCTGTCGGTTCTCCTCCGGGCGATGGCGACGTCGCCACCAGTGGCGAACGGCCTCTTTACCCGGCAGGTTCTCCAGTTCAAACAGTAAAATATCCTGAACCACCGGGCCTTCAATGCGGATCGCGTAGTCCTGCTTGGCTTCCGGGCCATAGTCGGACATATGTTCAGCGGAGTAGTTAATGCCGCCGACGAACGCCACCGTCTCATCCACCACCACAATTTTACGGTGCATCCGACGAAAAAGGTTCGTGCGCATGCCAAATAAGCGGGGACCGGGATCGTAGTAGCGGAAGACCACGCCTGCGGCGGTCAGTTCGTTGACGAACTCATCGCTCAGGTCCGGTGAGCCATAGCCGTCGAGCAGCGCTTCAATTTTGACCCCGCGCCGGGCAGCACGCAGCAGCACGCTGTGCAGCTGCTTGCCAACCTCATCTTCGAACCAGATAAAGGTTTCGAGGATCACTTTCTGCTGTGCGTTATCAATCGCTTTAAACACGGCCGGATAATATTGATCGCCATTTTCCAGCAGCGTAATGCGGTTTCCTTCCTGCCATGTACATTTCATAAGTGGATCTCCGCGCTGAGCGGGGCATGGTCTGATAAATGTCGCCAGTTGAGTAACGCCAGCGCGGTAGGGCTGCTGGCATGGGCGTTCTTCACGTAGATGCGGTCAAGGCGCAGCAGGGGAAAGCGTACCGGAAACGTGCGTGCGGGGCGTCCATTGGCGCGGGTGAAAATTTCCTCCAGCCCGGCGTTCACCTTAAGCGGATGGTTGGCGCGCTGCCGCCAGTCGTTGAAATCACCGGCGATGACCACGGGCTCGCCTTCCGGCAGCGCATTACTCCATTCGGCGAGCATCTGCAGCTGAGCCTGACGGTGGGCTTCACGCAGGCCAAGATGCACGCAGCCTACGTGAACGGGAAATGCCAGCTCGGGTGGCGCGATACGACAATAAAGCAGGCCGCGTTTTTCACTTTCGCCCACCGACACGTCGCGGTTCTCATAGTGTTCAATCGGAAAACGCGACAGCACCGCATTACCGTGGTGCCCTTCGGGGTAAACCGCGTTGCGCCCGTAAGCGTAGTCGCTCCACATGGTATCGGCCAGAAACTCGTAGTGGGGGGTATCCGGCCAGTTTTCGACATGCATTGGATGCACTTCGTGCGCGCCCATCACTTCCTGCAGGCAAACAATGTCCGCGCTGACGGTGCGAACGGCGTCGCGCAGCTCCGGTAAAATGAAGCGGCGGTTAAATGCTGTGAAGCCCTTATGAATGTTTATCGTCAGCACCTTAAGCGAGAAATGCTGCGTTTTAATGGTCATAAACACCTTCCTGGGTGACTATCCCGATGAAAATAAAGTGTAGTCGGCGTCACAAAAAGATGCGGCGTTACGGAATTTTCCGTAAAGTGCGGTAGTCTGAACTAGCAGAGAAAAATCCTTCAGGAGAGAAGCCATGAAGTGGCAACAACGTGTTCGTGTCGCAACGGGTTTGAGTTGCTGGCAGATAATGTTGCATTTACTGGTCGTGGCCGTACTGGTGATGGGCTGGATGAGCGGCACGCTGGTGCATGTTGGTCTGGGGCTATGCGTGCTTTACGGCGTCACCGTGCTGTCGATGCTGTTTTTACAGCGTCACCACGAGGCGCGCTGGCGTGAAGTGGGTGATGTGCTCGAAGAGCTCACCACCACCTGGTATTTTGGTGCCGCGATGATTGTGCTCTGGTTGCTGTCGCGCGTGCTGCAAAACAACCTGCTGCTGGCCCTGGCGGGTCTGGCAATCCTCGCAGGGCCTGCGGTTGTCTCTTTACTCACCAAAGAGAAAAAGCTACGCAATGTTGCGTCTAAACATCGCGTACGCCACTGATCCGGTCGTGGCCGCGATAACCAGTAGCGGCCACAAACTTCCCCAGACAATGTCCAGACTCGCATCCTTCAGATAGATTTGCTTGGTGATATCCGTAAAGTGTCGAATCGGGTTTACCCACGTCAGATCCTGTAGCCACACCGGCATATTCTCGACGGGGGAAACATAACCCGAGAGCAAAATTGCGGGCATCATAAAGACGAATACCCCGATAAACGCCTGCTGCTGCGTTGAGCAGAGCGCCGAGATCAGCAGTCCAAACCCCACCAGCGACAGCCCGTAAATCACCATCGTGAAGTAAAACAGCGCCAGCGAACCGGCGAACGGGATCTGGTAGGCCCAAATACCTACTCCCAGCACGATGGTGGCCTGGAAGGTCGCGACAATCAGCGCCGGAACCGCTTTGCCGACGAAAATCTGCCAGGTGGCGAGCGGGGAGACCAGCAGCTGGTCCAGCGTGCCCTGTTCACGCTCGCGGGCGACGGACAGGGAGGTCACGATCATCACCCCGATGGTCGTGATCATGGCGATCAGCGACGGCACCACGAACCACTTATAGTCCAGATTCGGGTTGTACCAGTTGCGCACCACCAGCTCGCTGTTATTGGGCTTCGGTTTGCCCTCCATCAGCTCCTGCTGGTAATCCTTCACCACCTGCTGCAGATAGTTCGCTGCGATCTGGGCGCTGTTGGAGTTACGCCCGTCGAGGATCAGCTGCATCGGCGCGGTCTGGAAGGTATCCAGATTGCGGGAGAAATCCGCCGGGAACCGCACCAGCAGCAGCGCTTTTTGCGTGTCGATGGTGGGCTGGATTTCCTGCGGGCTTTTCAGCAGCAGGATGTGAGTAAAGGCCTTCGCGCGGGCAAAGCGCTGCGTTAGCTCGACGGAATGTTTGCCGTTGTCTTCGTTGTAAATGGCAATGGTGGCGTTGGTCACCTCAAGGGTGGCGGCAAACGGGAACAGTAAAACCTGGATCAGCACCGGCAAAACCAGAATGGCGCGGGTTTGCGGCTCGCGCAGCAGGGATTGCAGCTCTTTGCGTATTAACGTCCATAAACGGTGAAACATTGCATCGTCCTCCTGTCGGGTGGCGCTTGCGCTTACCCGACCTACAAATTCCGTTGGCTAATCTAATCTTCTTTTCGTTTTCATCCACGTCAACCCGATAAACATCACCGCCGACGCCATCAAAAACAGGGTGTTGATAATCAGCACCACCGGAATATTCCCCGCCAGGAACAGGCTTTGCAGCGTGCTCACAAAGTAGCGAGCCGGAATAACATAGGTCACGGCGCGGATCACCGCAGGCATACTGTCTATCTGAAAGATAAACCCGGACAGCATAATCGACGGTAAAAAGGCGGCGTTGAGGGCCACCTGCGCGGCGTTAAACTGGTTACGGGTGATGGTGGAGATGAGCAGCCCCATGCCCAGCGTGCTGAGTAAAAACAGGCTGGTGATAAAGAACAGCACGACAAGCGAGCCGCGATACGGCACGCCGAGGATAAAGACGGCGACAAGCATACAGAGCAGCATCGCCAGCATGCCGAGGAAGTAGTAGGGGATGAGCTTGCACAGTAGCAGCTCGACGCGCGTGACTTCGGTAGAGAGCAGCGCCTCCATGGTGCCGCGCTCCCACTCGCGGGCGATCACCAGCGAGGTCAGTATCGCGCCGATTACCGTCATGATGATGGTCACCGCGCCCGGAATAATAAAGTGCTGGCTGATGGCGGCGGGGTTAAACCAGTAGCGCGTCTGCACATCGATCAGCGGCTCAAACTCCTCACCCCGGTCTTCGGCGCGCTGCATCTGCCAGAGCTGCCAGATCCCCTCCGCGTAGCCCTGCACGAAGTTCGCGGTGTTCGGCTCGCTGCCGTCGGTGATCACCTGAATCGGCGCATCGGTTTCAGCGCGCGCCATATTGGCGGCGAAATCCACCGGAATGACGATCAGACCGCGAATTTTCCCGGCCTGCATTTTCTGGATCAATTCCTGCCGGTTGTCGCTGATGGTGGCGTCAATGTAGGGCGAACCGGTCATGGCGTGAGTGAAGTCCAGCGCCTCTTCGCTCTGCTGCTCCAGCAGAATCCCGACCCGCAGCTTGCTGGAGTCCAGGTTAATGCCGTAGCCAAAGATAAACAGCAGCAGCAGGGGGATCACCACCGCAATCAGCCAGCTGCTGGGGTCACGCACGATCTGCCGCGTCTCTTTAATGCATAGCGCGCGCACCCTGCGCCACGAAATCGCATTACTGTGCATGGGCATTCTCCTTATCCCAGTCGTGGATGAGGGTGATAAACGCCTGCTCCATGGTCGGGTCTGGCTGTGCGTCGTCGGCGGCCTGGTTTTTCAGGTCGTCCGGCGTGCCGTGGGCAATCAGCTTGCCGCGATACACCAGCCCGATGCGGTCGCAGTACTCTGCCTCGTCCATGAAGTGGGTGGTCACCATCACGGTCACCCCTTTTTCCACCATGCTGTTGATGTGCAACCAGAACTCGCGGCGGGTAATGGGATCCACGCCGGAGGTCGGTTCATCCAGAAACAGAATATCCGGCTCGTGCATCAGCGAGCAGGCCAGCGCCAGCCGCTGCTTAAAGCCGAGCGGCAGCTCGTCGGTGGCGTGGGACGCAATGTTGGTTAACGCGAAGGCGTCGCTCATGCGGCGGATTTTTTCGTTCTGCGCCCGCCCGCGCAGGCCGTACACGCCGGAGAAAAAGCGCAGATTCTGCTCGACCGTCAGGTTGCCATACAGCGAAAACTTCTGCGCCATATACCCGAGATGCTGGCGCGCCTTGCCGGAGCTGACTTTCAGATCCATATCCAGCACCAGCGCCTTGCCGGATGTCGGCACCAGCAGGCCGCACATCATCTTAAAGGTTGTCGATTTTCCCGCGCCGTTTGGTCCAAGTAGGCCAAAAATCTCGCCGCGTTTAACCGCGAAATTGACGTTATCGGTGGCGGCGAAATCCCCGAACTTTTTGGTGAGCGATTTGGCTTCGATCACCGTTTCGCCCGGCGTGCCTTCCACCGTATGCAGAATGGCGGCAAGTGGCGACTCTGACGTACCCGCGCCGCCCAGCAGGTCGATAAACGCGTCCTCAAAGCGCGGCGCGGTCTCTTCTATCTCGATCTCAGGCATGCCTTGCGCCTGGCGAATGTCGTCGGCTGTGGCCTCTTTTTTTAGAATAATGCGCACCGAGCGGCCCTGGATCATACCGTCGCTCACCTGTGGCAGCCTGAGCACCCGCTGCAGCAGCCTGCGGTTGGACTCCTGCGGGCTATGCAGCAGGAAGCTGCGCCCGGCCATGCTCTGCGTCAGCGTCGTCGGCTCGCCCTGATAAAGGAGTTCGCCTTCGTTCATCAGCAGCACATCCCGGCACTGTTCCGCTTCGTCGAGGTAGGAGGTGCTCCAGAGGATCAGCATCCCGTCGCCCGCCAGTTCGTGCACCATCTGCCACAATTCACGGCGAGAAATCGGGTCAACGCCCACGCCGGGCTCATCCAGCAGCAGCACCTTTGGCTCGCCGACCAGCGTACAGGCCAGCCCCAGCTTCTGCTTCATTCCGCCGGAGAGCTTGCCCGCCAACCGGTCGGTGAACGGGCCGAGGGAGGTGAACTCCAGCAGGCGGGCGAAGGTTTTCTGCCGCGTTTCGCCGGTGACGCTGCGCAGATCGGCGTACAGGTTCAGGTTTTCCATCACCGTCAGGTCTTCATACAGGCCAAACTTCTGCGGCATATAGCCGAGCATGGCGTGGAGCGCACCGTCGTCTTTTATCGGGTCAAGACCGAGCACGCTGGCCGAGCCTTCATCCGGCTTGAGCAACCCCGCCAGCATCCGCATCAGCGTAGTTTTCCCCGCGCCGTCCGGACCGACCAGCCCGGTCACGTAGCCTTTCTGGATGGTGCAGTTCAGCGGCGCGACGGCCGGTTTGTCCATTCCCTTAAAGCGTTTGACCAGATTGGTGAGCTGGATAACCGCGTCATTCATGTCGTTCCCCGTCGCTGACTGTTACGGTTACGGGCATACCCTGACGCAGCGCGTCGTCCGCATCGGTAACGATGATGCGCAGGCGATACACCAGGTCGGTTCGCAGGTCCGGTGTTTCAACCGTTTTCGGGGTGAATTCGGCGGTAGGGGAGACAAAGCCCACTTTGCCGTGATACGGCTTGTCCGGGCGACCATCGGTATAGAGCAGCAATTCGCGGCCCGGCTGCATCTGCCCGAGGTTCGGCTCGTCAATGTAAGCGCGTACCCACACCGGGCGGGTCAGGGAGAGCGTTAAGACGGTGCTGCCCGCGCTGAGCATGCTGCCCGGCTCCACGGCGCGGGTCATCAGCGTGCCATCGGACGGGGCGATTAACGTGGTGTCGCGCAGGTCCAGCTCCGCCTGGGCCAGCTGCGCCTGTGCCTGTTCAAGGCTGGCTTTCGCCTGGGCAATATCCTGCGCGCGGTTACCGGTGCGGTACTGGCTTAATTTATCCTGTGCGGATTTCAGCGTCGCCTGTGCCTGGTCGCGGGACGAGCGCGCATTCTCCAGGTCGTTAGCGGAAATGGTGCGGCTTTTCCACAGCCCCTGCTGGCGCGCGTAGAACTTCTGCGCGTAGTCATAGGCGGCTTTCGCCTGCTTAACGGCGGCGGCAGCCTGGGCGATCTCTTCATCGCGATAGCCTGCCAGCATCAGGTCATACTGCGCCTGAGCCACGGATACGCCCGCTTTGGCCTGCATCAGCGCGTTCTCGTAGGGCGCTTTATCCAGCATCCCCAGCGTCTGCCCGCTTTTGATGGCATCGCCTTCGTCAACGCTCAGCGAGGCGAGACGTCCGCCGACGCGGAAGCTCATGTTCACCGTGCGAATATCCACGTTACCGTACAGCGTCAGGCCTTTATCCTGCTGGCTCTGATACCACAGCCAGCCACCTATTCCAGCAGCAAGCAACACAACAACCACCAGAACGATGGCGACAGGTTTTTTCATGACTTCAGGCTCCTTTGCGTTAAGCCTTGCAGGATCAGATCGACGTGACAGGCGATCACCTTGCTAATCTGCTCGGCTTTATCCTCATCAAATTGTGTCCAGCCCGTGCGTAACAGGATGGTCTCCCGCCCCAGACGGAAGGCGAGCACTTCGCCCAGCAGGGCATGGGTATGCAAAATCATTTCGGTATCGCTTGCATCGCGTCCGGTATAGGCCGCGATAAGCCGGGTCAGGTGCGAGTGCATCGGCGCGATCACCCGATCGTGTACCCGCTGGTAGGCAGCCGTAGGGGAGAGCTGCTCGCGGGAAATAAACTTGCTCAGGTTCAGCGTATCGTCGTGCGTCAGCAGGCGGATCATATTATGACAGGCGTTGAGAATAAGCTGGCGAACGGCGGCGCGATCGGGCGACGGCTGGCCGAGCAGCGCGGTGGCTTCTTCCACGTGCGGGTGAAACTGCGTGCCGATAAAATCGGCGATCCACTCGGCACAGGCGAGATATAAATCCTCTTTTGAGCCAAAATAGTAGGTGATGGCCGCAATGTTCTGCCCGGCCTGCGCCGCGATATCCCGCGTGGTCGCGTGCAGCCCGTACTCACCAAACTGCGCCAGCGCGGCGGCGATAAGCTGGCTTTTGGCCTGTTCACCTTTGGTTGTTGTGGGTGTCGTATTCATGTCGGCATTAAAAATTAATCAATCGATTGATTAATATTATGTCTGATTCACTCTCCCGTCGAGGGAATGTTGAGGGATATTTTATGCGCCACGTCACAAAAGCTGCTACACTCCGCCCCTTCGCGACATTGTGGTTTTTGTCCTCCCCTATTCGTTATATCTCCCTGAAAACTACACCTGTGATGGTCGGGGCGGTTCGGAGTTTTTATGTCTTTTGATTCCCTTGGCCTGAACCCGGAAATTCTGCGCGCGATCGCAGAACAGGGCTACGTTGAGCCAACCCCAATCCAGCAGCAGGCGATCCCCGCCGTGCTTCAGGGTCGTGACCTGATGGCTAGCGCCCAGACCGGCACCGGTAAAACCGCGGGCTTTACTCTGCCGCTGCTGGAACTGCTGGTAAAAAACCAGCCGCACGCCAAAAGCCGTCGTCCGGTTCGTGCCCTGATCCTGACACCTACTCGTGAGCTGGCCGCGCAGATTGGTGAGAACGTGCGTGACTACAGCCGCTATCTCAACATTCGCTCGCTGGTGGTTTTCGGTGGCGTCAGCATCAACCCACAGATGATGAAGCTGCGCGGCGGCGTGGACGTGCTGGTGGCAACGCCGGGCCGTCTGCTGGATCTGGAACACCAGAACGCGGTTAAGCTGGATCAGGTTGAAATTCTGGTGCTGGATGAAGCCGACCGCATGCTCGACATGGGCTTTATTCACGACATCCGCCGCGTGCTGGCTAAACTGCCTGCGCGTCGTCAGAACCTGCTCTTCTCCGCGACCTTCTCCGACGAGATCAAGGCGCTAGCGGAAAAACTGCTGCATAACCCACTGGAAGTGGAAGTGGCGCGTCGCAACACCGCCTCTGAGCAGGTGACGCAGCACGTTCACTTTGTTGATAAAAAGCGCAAGCGGGAACTGCTCTCCCAGATGATCGGTCAGGGCAACTGGCAGCAGGTGCTGGTCTTTACCCGCACCAAACATGGTGCCAACCACCTGGCGGAACAGCTGAATAAAGATGGTATCCGCAGCGCGGCGATCCACGGTAACAAGAGCCAGGGCGCGCGTACCCGTGCGCTGGCGGACTTCAAATCCGGTGACATCCGCGTGCTGGTGGCGACCGATATTGCCGCCCGTGGCCTGGATATTGAAGAGCTGCCGCACGTGGTGAACTACGAGCTGCCAAACGTGCCGGAAGACTACGTTCACCGTATCGGTCGTACCGGCCGCGCGGCGGCAACCGGTGAAGCGCTTTCTCTGGTCTGCGTGGATGAACACAAGCTGCTGCGCGACATCGAACGTCTGCTGAAGAAAGAGATCCCGCGCATCGAAACCCCGGGCTACGAAGTGGACCCGTCGATCAAAGCCGAGCCGATTCAGAACGGTCGTCAGGGCGGCGGTGGACGTGGTCAGGGTGGCGGCGGTCGCGGTCAGCAGCCGCGTCGTAACCACGACAGCAAACCGGCGGGTGAAAACCCGTGGCGCAGCGGCGAAGGGAAACCGGCAGGGGAAGGGCAGCGTCGACGCCGCCCGCGTAAACCTGCTAACCCGCAGTAATCTGGAAGCCCGGTCGTAAAGCCGGGCTTTTCTTTTTGCGGCAGCGAAGAGAAAGTGCCACAATAGTGGCTGTTTATACAGTATTTCAGGTTTTCCGATGGCTTTAACCGCTGCGCTCAAGGCGCAAATTGGCGCATGGTATAAGGCGCTACAACAGCAGATCCCCGACTTTATCCCCCGAGCGCCGCAGCGGCAGATGATTGCTGACGTGGCCAAAACGCTCGCCGGGGACGACGGGCGACATCTGGCGATTGAAGCCCCAACCGGCGTCGGGAAAACCCTCTCGTATCTCATTCCCGGCATCGCGATTGCGCGGGAAGAGGACAAAACGCTGGTGGTCAGCACCGCCAACGTGGCGCTGCAGGATCAGATCTTCAGCAAAGATTTACCGCTACTGCGCAAAATCATCCCCGACCTGCGGTTTACGGCGGCCTTTGGGCGCGGGCGTTACGTGTGCCCGCGTAACCTGGCGGGGCTGGCCAGCAGCGAGGCGACGCAGCAGGATCTGCTGGCCTTCCTCGACGACGATCTCACGCCGAACAATAAAGCCGAGCAGGAACTCTGCGCCACGCTCAAGATCGATCTTGACGGCTATAAGTGGGATGGCCTGCGCGATCATACTGATAAGGCCATCAGCGACGATTTATGGCGCAGGCTCAGCACCGACAAAGCGAGCTGCCTGAACCGCAACTGCCACTACTACCGCGAGTGCCCGTTCTTCGTCGCCCGACGCGAAATTCAGGAGGCGGAAGTGGTGGTGGCTAACCACGCGCTGGTGATGGCCGCGCTGGAGAGCGAAGCGGTGCTGCCGGAACCCAAAAACCTGCTGCTGGTGCTCGATGAAGGCCACCATCTGCCGGACGTAGCGCGGGACGCGCTGGAGATGAGCGCCGAAATTACCGCCCCCTGGTTCCGTCTTCAGCTCGATCTCTTCTGCAAGCTGATTGCCACCTGCATGGAGCAGTTCCGCCCGAAAACCACGCCGCCGCTGGCGGTGCCGGAGCGGCTGAGCGACCACTGTGAAGAGGTCTATAGCCTCATTTCGTCTCTCAATAACATCCTGAATCTTTATCTGCCGGCCACCCAGGAAGCGGAACACCGCTTTGCGATGGGCGAGCTACCGGAAGAGGTGATGGAGATTTGCCAGCAGCTGGCGAAGCATCTGGAAAAACTGCGCGGGCTGGCGGAGATGTTCCTGAACGATCTTAGCGAGAAAACCGGCACCCACGACGTGGTGCGACTGCACCGCATTCTGCTGCAGATGAACCGCGCGCTGGGGATGTTTGAAGCGCAGAGCAAGCTCTGGCGGCTGGCCTCGATGGCGCAGGCGTCCGGCGCGCCGGTCACCAAATGGGCCACCCGCGAAGAGCGGGACGGGCAGGTGCACCTCTTTTTCCACTGCGTGGGCATCCGCGTGGCAGATCAGCTGGAAAAGCTGATCTGGCGCAGCGTTCCGCACGTGGTAGTCACCTCTGCCACGCTGCGCTCCCTGAACAGTTTTTCTCGTTTGCAGGAGATGAGCGGGCTAAAAGAGAAAGCGGGCGACCGTTTTGTGGCGCTGGACTCGCCGTTTAACCACTGCGAGCAGGGCAAGCTGGTGATCCCGCGGATGAAGTATGAGCCGCTGATGGAAAACGAAGAGCAGCACATTGCGGAAATGGCGGCCTACTTCCGCGAACAGGTCGAGAGCAAACAATACCCCGGCATGCTGGTGCTGTTTGCCAGCGGGCGGGCGATGCAGCGCTTCCTGGAGCACTTCACCGATCTGCGTTTACTCCTGCTGGTGCAGGGCGATCAGCCGCGCTACCGGCTGGTGGAAACGCACCGCAAGCGCATTGATAACGGCGAGCGCAGCGTGCTGGTGGGGTTGCAGTCGTTTGCCGAAGGTCTGGATCTGAAGGGCGACTACCTGACGCAGGTGCACATCCATAAAATCGCCTTTCCGCCCATCGACAGCCCGGTGGTGATCACCGAGGGCGAGTGGCTAAAGAGCCTCAACCGCTATCCGTTTGAGGTGCAGAGTTTACCTGCGGCGTCGTTTAACCTGATTCAGCAGGTCGGGCGTCTGATTCGCAGCCACGGCTGCTGGGGCGAGATTGTGATTTACGACAAGCGTCTGCTGACGAAGAACTACGGTCAGCGGCTGCTGAATGCGTTACCGGTGTTCCCGATTGAACAGCCCGAGGTGCCGGAAGTGAAAAAACGCCCGGCAAAACCGGCCGCCGGGCGTAAGAAAAGCATCCGTGCTAAGGGACGCGGTCCTACTGGTAAGTAAAGGTGACCTGCACAACGCTGCTGAACGTGCCGGCAGTCACGGGCATGGCGGTAGCGTAGTAGCGTGCGGCTATTGGGAAATCGGCAGTATGCGTTGTGGCGTCTATCACGGCATTGAAACTCGATTGAGGGGCTAACGTAATAAAATCTGTTCTGTCAGCTAATTCAAGAGCAACCCCGGTAGCCGTACCCGTGTTGGCGAATTTATTAGGATGCTGCCCATCGGGTTGACCATTCACGGTAATCGTGGCCAGCATCAGACTCGGCGGGCACTTTGACAGGGTCAGGTCAACGTTTATCCATTCCCCCGTATCACCGACATCCTTGAAATCACTGGCGACGGCCTGCCCAAGATCCACCACCATATTCTGACTGGCACTGTCTACCTGACAGGTGGTGTCGTAAATATTTCCCTGGATATTGACCGTCACGTCGGTCGCGCCCGCAGAGAGGCACGTCAGCGCGAGTAAAAAAAGTAACTTGTTCATCATCGCTCCGTTACTGATATTCCATATCGATGGTGGCAATCGTATTAGCTTTTCCCGCCGTGACGGTGGCATCCGTCTGGTAATACTGTACGGCGAAGGGGATAACATCCGGCACGTTGGGTTCAGTGCTTCCGCCAACCGGGATCGGGTAGTTGTATTTAAGATCAACGCCATCGAGCAACATCCTTACCCCCACGCCCGTGGCGCTGTCGCTCCCCGGCGTCAGGGTCAGAACATCATCAAACTGGCTGTTAAGACCATTGGCGCTGGTCACCGAGGCCGTGAGGTTTACCGCTTCCGTACAGGTGGCTGTGATGTTGAAATACTTCCAGGCCGTGTAGCTGCCTACATGGGTAAATTGCGAGACCGGGAAATCGCCGAGTGTGACCGTCAGATTGAGCGGATCGATGGAGCAGGTGGCCGTTCTTTCCGCGATAGTCGCGGAGTAATAGCTTTTATTATTCGTCGTGGAACCAATTCCGGCAGAGGTATAGACCCCAAACCCGTATCGCCCCAGAAACGTGGTAAGGGTACCGGTGCCGATATGCTGCGCCGTTTTAATTAGTCTTTCTGTGTAACTAAAAGAAAATGTCTGGTCGCTGTTGACCGTGCCGATGGGGGTCGCTGTTGAATTACATTCTGTACCCGCGCCGCGTACTATCTGCCCGCTGCTGTTAAGGAGTTCAATGCCTACACCTTCAACATCCGTTGAGTAAACGCCCGGCATTCCTTCGACTTCCGTTCCAGAACCGTAATAGCACGACACGATGGTGCGATTAGGGAGGGTGCCAGTACAGCTACCGTTGACGGTATGGGTTTTCGTAGAGCCGGGGATCACGCCGCCAATACTCAGGGTCGTGGGAACAGACAACGTGCCAGGATTAAAGGTATAGGGTAGATCGGTGCTATCACAGGTTGTCGCCGCATCGGCATGCGGCATCAGGCACGCGCTAGTAAGGAACACAATCAGCGCAAAGGCATATTTAAACATGTTCATTTTTTCCTCGGAAAGGGTCATACGCACTGCGCCGTGATGTTAAGCACTGCACCATCGTCTTTTGCTGGCAGGTGGTAGGCTGCGGTGCAGTGGCTGTCGGCGGTCTTCCCCCAGATGACGTCAACCGTGCCTTTCTCGTGCATGCCGGTCAGATAAACTTGACCACCGTCACCCACGATAAACTCGCCGTCCTGATGGGGCTGAGATGCCGTCGCGCCGAAGGGGATCGCACGTCCATCGGCGCGTTTCAGGGTCATTAATACCCGGCTGCCAACGTGCGTTTCGTAATGGGCGCGCACGATGGCGCCGCGCGTTGGCGTCACGGTTATGGCTGCCCGATCGACGTCCGCATTTCCCGGCAGCGTCTCCGTGTTGAGCGCAAGGGTGTTATGACGGTACGGCGACACGAAAGGCACAATGGCATAGCCGCGGAAGTCGGTATTCACGCCGGTCTGATTGCTGATGTTCGTGTCGTCCGCACCCGGCGCTTCGACCAGCGCGACCGTCTCGCCCATTGGCTGACCCAGCGTGACGCCGTGCGCATGGGCGATCATGCTCCCCTGAAGGCCGACGTTGAGCTGCTGCTGCTGGTTATCCTGTGAATAGCCCGCGTTCACTTCACCGTAGGTACCTTTGTAATCGGCATTCAGGCTAGTGCTGTCGCCGCTGCTCTGACTGTGGCCCTGCTGAACGCCCCAGCTGAGGTTATTGCCAGCAAGCGCGGTGCCGTTCAGGCCCACGCTTTGGGTGGTATCGTGTTTCGTGCTGTTCAGGTTGTAGTTCACCCAGGTGTTGCTGAGCCAGCGATCGAGCGGTACAGAGACGTTGAAGGCGATGGTTTGCTCGCTGGTTTTTTCGTTGTTGTCGTCGCTGCCGTCACGGGTGTTTTTATCCAGCCCGTAGCTCAGGCCGTAGCTGATGCCGTGCCACGAGTTGTTGTAACCCAGGTTCATTGAGGTCATGCCCTGGCTTGAGTTCCAGTAGTTCTCTTTGACCAGGCTTAAGGTCAGCGAACCGAACGAACCGCCCAGAGACTGATCGACAGTGGCCTCTTTGCGGCTGCGTCGGGTGTCCGGCGTTTGCCAGTCGTCATTGCGGGTATGGGAATCCAGGGTGTCCTGCAGGGTGTAAAATCCCTTGCTGTTATAGCGATAGCCAGCCATGGAAAAATGGGTGCCGGTGGTAGCAAAATCTTTGCTGTAGCGGATGCGCCAGGAGCGGCCGTGAGTTGGATCCTGTTCCTGCATCTCTGACCTGGCGTCAGTAAGGTCCACCGAAAACGCGCCGAAATCCCCGATGTTTTTACCGAACCCCAGCGCCAGCGCATCGTAGTACTGACTGGCCTGCACGCCGCCGTAGGCCGTAAAGCCGTAAGGCAACCCGTAGATTGCCGTGCCCTGCATGAAAGGCGTTTTCTCAACGTCGCTGTCGTAGCTGCGATAGCGACCTGCGGTGAGGCTGTATTTAAAGCGGCCTTCACGCTGCAAGACCGGCACCGACGCGTAGGGCACCACAAAATGTTGTTCGCTGCCGTCCGTCTCTTTAACGGTGACGTTCAAATCGCCGCTGCCGCCGGTGGGGTAGAGATCGTTAATCTCAAACGCGCCGGGGGCGACATAGTTCTGATAAATGACGTAACCGTTCTGGCGGACGATGACCTGGGCGTTGCTGTGCGCTGTTCCGCGGATCACCGGTGCAAAGCCTTTCATGCTGTCCGGGAGCATGTCGTCGTTCGACGCTATCTGCGCCCCGGTGTATGAGATGCTGTCGAATACATCGGAGGGGGACGAGCTTTGTCCGAATTTGACGTTGCTGCCAAGGGCGATAATATCGCGCTGGGCATAGGTGTAGACCGACGAAAACTCACTTTCTGTATCACCGTCACCGCTGGTTTTGCTCCAGGTGGAGTAGTTACGCAAGCGCCACGCCCCAAGGTTAAGACCCGGTCGCAGGTTAAGAAACTCGCTGCGCTGGTCGGTACCGTTTTCGCCCTTGCCGTGGTTGTCCCCGGCGGTGAAGCTGTAGTTCAGCAGCAGGGCATTTATCCCTTCGTCGTACTCCTGCGGGTCGACGTAATCGCGCGGCACCTGGGTGATGGCGGTCTGAGGCATGCTTAACAGCAGCTGCTGCGGATTAACGTGAAACGTCGCGCTGGCGGAAGGGATAACGCTCAGGTCAATGCACTGGGCCTTTTCATCCTGCACGAATTTATCTATGTTAACGCCGAAGCTTTTTAGCTGGGCCGCGCTCAGGCACGGCTGCAGGATCGATTTTCCGCTGGCATCTTTTTTCAGCGTAAACGTAATTTCTTTGCTTGCCACTTTATTATTGTTCACGAAGATGTCGACGTGATATTTGCCCGGCGCCTGGCCGGGGCCGATCTCATAAATACTGAGATCCGTCTTCCCCTGACTGGGGTTGTCGATATCCAACAGCGCCGGATTGAAATAATCTTCGGCCAGAACTTTTTGCACGCAAACGCCCAGCAGGGTACACCCCAGTGCAATAAGCATTGAGCGTCCATGTTGTTTGGGCGGTTTGGTGGTGTATTCCCAGCTCATAATTATTTCCAGCTATCCCTGGATGATTATTTAATTTGCGCGGTATATGACTGGCTGATGCCGCCGTAGTCATTAATGATTTTCCAGCTTACCGAGTGCGCGGTGATATTTCCCGGCGTGGTGAAATGCGTTTCACTCTTAGGTGCGGCATAGGTGGCTTTGTCTACTGTTTTACCGTCCAGCTTTATTTCCTGGAAGTTCATGTAAAAAGGTGTGGGGTTTTCGACAATAAGCTGGTTACCCTGCGCGTGCCAGGATAATTGCGTGGTGGCATCTTCCGGTTTCCCGGTAATACTCGTCGGGCGATAGATGAGCTTAATTCGGGTTTTAATCGCGATCTGCAACGTGTTGGTGTTTTCATTGCGCGTGGAAGAGGGAATAGATTTAATATTCAACCAGAACAGCGATTCACGATCAGCAGGTAAATTCCCCCCGGTTCTGATGATGCGCAGAACGTTGTCCTGCTTTGCATCAAGGCGGAACAGAGGCGGTGTAATCAGGAACGGTGCTTTTTCGCGTGCTTTATCTTCCGTTTCGACCCATGACTGAACCAGATAATCGAGATTGTCCGGATTTTCGATCCCAATGGAGGATTCTTTTTTATTTTCCGGGTAAACCACGCGCGTGCCGCCGATGGTAATACCCGCATGAGCGACAGAAGCGATGAATAAAAAGGAGGAGGCCAGAAGATATTTTCGCATAGTGAAACCATAATAAAAATAACAGATATTAACTACCGGGGTAGCTAATATCTGTTTTATTAGTTGTAAACAATGGTGAAGGTTGATGCGGCATTCGCCAGTCCGGCAGAAATAGTCTGTCCGGTCTGGATATAGCGTGCACCAAACTGCAGATCGTTCGTTGTTGTCCCTGAAGTGAGGGTATATGCGGCGGAAGCCGTATATAAACTCAGTGGGTTTTCTGTTTTATCCAGCAACTGAATACCCACACCCGATGCAGCACCGGTACCGGACGTCACAGCAAGGACATCCTTATTGCCACTATCCGGCGTCCCACCGAACGTCACTGAAGCGCTGGTAACGGTTTCGGGACAATCTTTAAGCTGAATACTAAAACGGGTTGTCGACGTCGTCGAACCACTCCCGGTAAATGCAGATTTAGCCACCTTACCTAATGAAACATCAAGTGGGTTACTTAAACCATTTACGACCGTGCATGCAGAGTCAATAATTTCACCTGTGAAATTAATTTGCCCTTCACCACTGGATGCGAATGCAGAAACCGAAGCACACGCCATCCCGGCAGCGATGCCCGCAATAATAAATTTTTTCATTTTAATCCTCTGAATGAAAGTGTGACACCTCTGACATTAATCATCACGTGGCTGATTAATTCGGTGTGAACTATCGCTGAGAATTATTTTTCGCTCAATTTATCTTCAGACCACTTTTATCCTCAAAGCATTTTCGCAGGCTTGCGGGAGAGGAAAATGATTACCCGGCAGACATTTATCAGGGCTATAGTAACTGCAAAGAGTCGCAAGGAGAGATGTCGTGGATTATCGCAAAATTATCAAAGAGGTAGGGCGAGGGAAAAATCACGCCCGTGACCTGGATCAGGAAACGGCCCGTGCGCTGTACACCCATATGCTCAACGGTGATGTTCCCGAGCTGGAGATGGGCGGTATCCTGATTGCCCTGCGTATTAAAGGTGAAGGTGAAGCGGAGATGCGCGGCTTCTATGAAGCCATGCAGGAGCAAATGCTGCGCTTAACGCCACCGGTGGCAAAGCCGATGCCGATCGTTATCCCTAGCTATAACGGCGCGCGTAAGCAGGCTAACCTCACGCCGCTGCTGGCGATTTTGCTGCATAAGCTTGGATTCCCGGTCGTGGTGCACGGCGTGAGTGAAGATCCCACTCGGGTGCTGACGGAAACGATCTTTGAACTGCTGGGTATCGAACCGACCCTGCATGCGGGTCAGGCGCAGGCAAAGCTGGACGGGCATCAGCCAGTCTATATTCCGGTACGCGCGCTCTGCCCGCCGCTGGAAAAACAGCTTGAAATGCGCTGGCGTATGGGGGTGCGTAACAGTGCCCACACGCTGGCTAAACTGGCCACGCCGTTTAATGAAGACGCGGCCCTGCGTCTTTCCAGCGTGTCGCACCCGGAGTACGTGACGCGTGTTGGCAAGTTCTTTGAGGACATTGGCGGACGGGCGTTATTGATGCACGGAACGGAAGGAGAGGTGTATGCCAACCCACTGCGCTGCCCGCAAATCATGTTGATTGATTCTGCTGGCTCGCGTGCAGTGCTTGAACGAGGGGAAGAGAACAGGGATGTGGCCCTGCCACAGGCAAAAGATCCGCACACCACCGCGCACTGGATCGTTGAGTGTCTGGCGGGCAATGCCCCCGTTCCGCACTCCATCAGGTTGCAAATGGCCTGCTGTTTACTGGCTACGGGCGAGGTAGAAACCGTCGAAGCCGGGCTGCAGCGCGTGGCGCAGTCGTTTTAAGCAAAAAAAAAGCCCGTCCAGTGGCGGACGGGCAAACAAAGGGTAACAACAGGGTCAATGAGGGTGGAGCATCTCACCAGAGGGTACGGTGAGGGTGGAGCATAATTCGTTCGATTATTTGTAGATAACCGCAGTGCCGCTCAGTTTGTTATTGCCGTTAGCGGAGGTGATGGTGTATCCGCTTGCGCCTGCAGCAGCAGCTTTCTCAGCCAGTTTGGCTTCAAGACCGTCCAGTGTGGTCGCGCCTTCAGCACTTACCACACCCACTTTATTCATGTTCTGTGCCTGAGTAGAAGACACTGGCTCTACAGCGAAAGCGCCGAAAGACAGAGCAGACAGGGCAACAGCAGCTACAGCATATTTGATGGTTTTCATAATTAATCTCTCGCAGGTTATTCTGATAAAGGGACGATGTTCCGTCGATGTGATAAGTATCACGGTTTTTCTTAAGAGATAAAATCGAAGAGAATTGACGTGGTCAATCAAAAAAATTGAATGACAAATAAGTTATTGAATATTAATAAATTCAGAAGGGCGCTTTACAGTTCTTATCGATGCGCTTTACAGAGAGAAGATGAAGGGCACATTTTGCTACGCGACGTACGAAAATTCGTGAGCGTAAACGTATTCGCTTGCTCCGTTGACTTAGGTAAAGGAAAGTCAACGTAACTGGCTATCTTTCGATCCTCTGCGATTATATCCCGAATGTGAAGTATTTTTTGAATCTTTCTCCTGCTGGCAGGTGATGCATAACCTTACCCCAGGGATGGCTTTTTGCCGCGCCTCGGGAATGGGGTCGCCACACTCCTCACATTCCTGCAGGCTTTCACCGCGCGGTAATTCACCGCGAGCGCGGGCTACAGCATCTTCAATCGTACTGTTGATCTGTTCGTTTACGGCGTCGTCATTTGCCCAACCGGAAGCCATGGCGTTCTCCTGTTTGGTTTTATAAAACACATAACGCTAATGTGGGGTTAAAAATTGTACGGTCAAGACGGGAATAAAGAAACTGCATCTGTTGGGGCAGATGCAGTCGGGAGGAAGGTCGAACGGTTATTTGTAGATGGTTGCTGTGCCATACATGTGGTTATCGCCGCCAGCGGAATTCACCACGAAACCTTTGGCACCTTCCTGACGTGCTTTTTCAGCCAGCTTATCCTGGAGATCGTCAAGGTTACTCGCGCGACTGACGGAGACGGTACCGGCAGCACGCAGCTGGCTGGTGTCTGTGTTTTCATTCAGTGACTGAACGGACCAGGCAGAGAAAGATGCGGCTGCCAGTGCACCCGCGACAACAAGGGTCATATATCTTTTCATAATCACATCCTCAGGGGGAAACAACAGGTGATTCCCTTTAAGTTTAGAAGCCCGACGAGTGTGATTTAGCGCAAAAATTTGATGATGATCTGCTTATTTTTTGAACGATGTAAATTGACAATTTGCTGACAGATCATAGACATAAAGGTGACTGATTTCCGGTGTGTTTTTGCGTTGGGCAGACAGTTATTTACCGTTGGGTCCGCAAAGGGTATCTTACGCCGCTGTTGAAAGGAGAATGCCATGACTGCCCAAAAGCCGGGATTGCACCCGCGTAACCGCCATAACAGCCGCTATGACATGAAAGCGCTGTGCCTGAGCTGCCCTCAGTTGCAGGACTTTATTGTACAGACGCCAGCGGGTGAACCCTCGGTCAATTTTGCCGATCCTCTGGCGGTCAAAACGCTGAACAAAGCGCTGCTGGCCCATTTTTATGGCGTGACGCACTGGGATATCCCCGAAGGCTTTCTTTGCCCACCCGTGCCTGGCCGCGCAGATTACGTCCATCACCTCGCCGATCTTCTTGCGGAAGGGAATGATGGCGTCGTTCCACAGCAGGCGACAATCCTGGATATTGGCACCGGGGCAAACCTGATTTACCCGCTCATTGGCGCGCATGAATATCAATGGCGTTTTACCGGCAGTGAAACTGGCACTGAGGCATTCGCCAGTGCGCAGGCGATTATTAACGCGAATCCAGGTTTAACCCGGGCGATCCGTTTACGTCGTCAGAAAGATGACAAATCCATCTTCAACGGCATTATTCATAAGAACGAACAGTACGATGCCACGATGTGTAATCCCCCGTTCCATGATTCTGCTGCCACAGCACGCGCAGGCAGCGAGCGTAAGCGCCGTAACCTGGGGCAGGCGGAAGATGCCGCACTGAACTTTGGCGGCCAGCAGCAGGAGCTCTGGTGTGAAGGGGGTGAAGTTGCGTTTATCCTGCGCATGATTGCAGAAAGTAAACAGTTCGGCCGTCAGGTGAAGTGGTTTACCTCGCTGGTGTCGCGCGGCGATAACCTGCCGCCGCTCTACCGTGCCTTGACCGAAGCCGGTGCGGTGAAAGTGGTGAAGAAAGAGATGTCGCAAGGCCAGAAACAGAGCCGCTTTATTGCCTGGACGTTTATGGACAATAACAAACGTCGCAAATAGTACCCCGTCGTAGGCCGGGTAAGGCGAAGCCGCCACCCGGCCCGGTTACAGCGTCGGCTCCTGCGGTGGCAGCGGCGATGCGGGCGGCGGCAATACCTGATACGTCTGCACCGGCATCCGCACGTTCGCCAGATCAAAGTGCTTTTTCACCATGCTGTCGAGCGCAAAACGCACCGTCCACTGCTTCAGCGGTTGGGTGGTGAACGACACGCGCAGGGTGAATGCGGTATTCGTCAGCCCGACAATCCCGGCAAACGACGGCTCACCGATCACCAGCCCGCGAATATCGTCCATCTGCATCAACTCTTCTACCGCATCCCGCAGCGCCTGCTTCGCTTTGTCCGCATCCTCGTGGCGATCCACATCGTAGTTCGCCACAACGGAACCAATCCCGCGCACGAAGTTGGCAAAGGTGGTAATCGATGACCACGGAATAATGTGATACGCACCGGTGTCCTGACGCACGCCGACGGAGCGGATGGACATTCGCTCAACGGTGCCGGTCAGCGGCCCGATGGTCACCAGGTCGCCCGTGTTCATCCCGTTCTCAAACTGAATAAAGATACCGGTAATAATATCCTTCACCAGCGTTTGTGAGCCGAAGGAGATCGCCAGCCCCAGCGCCCCGGCACCCGCCAGCAGCGGGGCGATATTCACGCCGATCTCCGAGAGCACAATCATGATGGTGATGGTGCTGATGATCACCGCCAGCGCGTTGCGGAATAACGTTAACAGCGTTCTTGCCCGCGCGCTGGGCAGGGGCCTGCCGTGAATATCGGACACCAGACGGTTTTCGATAAGGCTCGCCAGCAGCGTCCAGCCGACGGCGGAAAAGAACAGGATCAACGCGATACGAATCAGAATATCGACCGTTTTTTCACCCGCGCCGTTGTGCAGCCAGTTCCAGAAATCAAACAGTCCCCAGGCGTTCAGCAGCAGCATAATCGCCACGCAGACGGTCAAAATCCGCGCCACCTTAAGTGATACCGACATCCAGCCGTTCATGCGCTTTTGCAGTTCAGGGTAGCTACGCTGTACCTGCGGTGAGAGGGTGATGGTTTTCGAGATCCAGCGGGACAGCAGGCCAGACACAAAAGCCGCAACGCCGATAATCGCCAGGCTTTTGAACGTCGCCCCCATCATAAATTTCAGGCTATTTCCCGGGTCAAACAGCGAGAAGAAGCAGAGCACAATAAAGTAGGCGCTCGCCAGCCAGTGCCACACCAACGCGAAGGCGCGGATAAACAGGCTGAAGAAGGAGAGGGAACGGTCGGCCAAATGCAGCAGGCTTTCGGTGATCGCCTTTTTATTGTGAAAGATAAGGTACAGCGACCAGACGGTAATACAGAGCATAATCAGCACGTTTGCCAGTGCGCCAAACTGCACATTGACCTGGTTGGAGATGATTGGCACGGCCACCAGCAGGCCGTAGCCAATCAGGCCGCTGAGCACGCTTAACCGCACGGCCCAGTATTTCGCGCTCTCATCCTTAATATTAAAAGGGCGAAGTTCAGGCACGCGCGGGCAAAAGATGACGCGCAGTACCGCTTTAAAAAATTCGATGAGCGCAAATGCATTGAGGAAGAGCGCCTGCTGAAAGGCAATGGTTTTGTTGCCCGTATTGAGGCGATCGGCCAGGATCTGACCGACAAACAGCGTCAGTGCCAGCAGCAGTAAATCGATGATAAAGGCTCCGGCAACCATCGCCGGGAGGTGCAGCCAGCTGCTTTTATGCTGGTTTTTTTTCCGTCCCCAGATACCCATTTTGCGGTACAGCGGCCAGGCACACAGGCGCACCAGCCAGTAAAAAATAAACACGCCGGCGGCCAGCATTAAAAACTGCGTGACGGCAGTGGAAAAGGTCTGGGGATTAAAGGCCTTATGCGGAGAGCCAATCAGATTTCGGTAAAGCTGCGCAAAACGAGAGGAGAGGGCATCCCCATAGTGGCGGCTCACGTCAGTGACGTTTTCCAGCACTGTTTTTTGTTCCTCCACCTGGGGCGGCGTGATGGCCGGAACGGCCTCCTGGGATGGCGTGGCGGCGACTTTACGAAGCTCACCGATTAACTCTTGCCGGGCGGCGTCGTTTTCCAGCACGTCGGCAAGGGCGCCGTAGGCGGCTTTTTTCTTTTCGACATCGGGCTCCGGTGGCGGCGTACTCTCCTTCGTCGCGGTGGTTCCGGTGGTGACGCCGGGGATTGCGACGGCGAACGATGGCGCACTAAACAGGCTAATCAACAGCAACAGGATCCACGGCACGGCGCCCTCCGGTGAAAATGTCGAACAAAATGATAAGTATAGAAGTCGAGGCGCGGAGGGGAATTTTTGGGAACAATCTGGCGTAAAAAAGCCGGGCAGGGCCCGGCTCGGTGTGACGCGACGGATCAGGATACGTGCTGGAGGAACTCCTGCAAACGCTGCCCTGGCGGGTTAGCAATAAGCTCTTGCGGGTTACCGTCCTGAGCAATACGGCCTTTATCAATAAAGATCAGGCGGGACGCTACTTTCTCAGCAAAGCCGATTTCGTGGGTCACGATCACCATCGTCATCCCTTCTTCGGCCAGATCCTGCATGACTTTCAGCACCTCGTGGCGCAGCTCCGGGTCGAGCGCGGAAGTCGGCTCATCAAACAGCATCATCTTCGGTTTCACCGCCAGCGCGCGGGCAATCGCTACGCGCTGCTGCTGGCCGCCGGACAGCTCGGAAGGGTAGTGGTGCGCACGTTCGGCCAGGCCGACCTTGGCCAGCAGATCTTTTGCCTGCGCTTCCGCCGCCGCTTTGCTCGCCCCGCGCACGCGCAGCGGGCCAAACATCACGTTTTCCAGCGCCGTGAGGTGCGGGAACAGGTAGAACTGCTGGAACACCATGCCCGCTTCCTGACGAATCAGACGCTCATCCACTTTCGGGTCATTGACCTTCAGGCCGTCGACGATCAAATCGCCGCTGGTGATCTCTTCCAGCTTGTTGATGCAGCGCAGCAGGGTGGATTTACCGGAGCCGGACGGCCCGATAATCACCACCACTTCGCCCTGTTTGATGCTCAAATCGATATTGTGCAGCACCTGGGTTGGGCCAAAGTGCTTGGAAACGTTTTTAAATTCAATCACAGGATTTTCATCCTTCTTTCAAGACGACGCAGAACGAAGCTCAGAACCAGAGTGATGATCAGATAGACAACGGCTACCGCACTCCAGATTTCCAGCGCGCGGAAGTTGCCCGCAATGATCTCCTGCCCCTGACGGGTCAGTTCAGCCACGCCGATAACAATAAACAGCGACGTGTCTTTAATGCTGATAATCCACTGGTTACCCAGTGGCGGCAGCATACGGCGCAGCGCCAGCGGCAGAATCACGTGGCGGATCGTTTCGCGACGGGAAAGCCCCAGTGCCAGACCCGCTTCACTGAAACCTTTATGAATCGACAGCACCGCACCGCGGGTGATTTCCGCGATGTAAGCGCCTGAGTTGATCATAATGGTCACGACGGCGGCGCTGAACGGGTCAATGCGCAGATCGTTGAAAGCCATTGGCAGGGCGAAGTAGATAAACATGACCTGCACGACAATCGGGGTGCCGCGGATCACTTCGATGAAAACCAGTGCGATGTGGTTTGCAATCCAGCCGCCGTAGGTGCGGGCGAAACCGGCGACAAGACCGATAATCAACCCGCCAACCAGACCCAGGACCGAAATCCACAGGGTCATTTTAGCGCCTTCAAGCAAGAGAGGAATGGCAGGCCAGATGGCGCTCCAGTCAAACTGCATGATGTATTCCTGTATACCGTGGTAAAAAACGAAAAACGTAGGCCCGGCAAGCGTGAGCGCCACCGGGCGTTACAAACCTGAATTCAGGTAAATTATTTAGGCTCGGTACCGAACCATTTTTTGTAGATTTCGTTATAGGTGCCGTTCTCTTTCAGGGTTTTCAGCGCGCCGTTAACTTTCGTGCGCAGGTCGTCGCTGCCTTTCGGGAACGCGATACCGTACTGCTGTGCTTCCAGAGAATCACCGACCGCTTTGAACTTGCCGTTGCCCGCGGTTTTGATGAAGTACAGGATGTTCGGCGTATCGTGCAGAACGGCGTCAGCACGGTTGGTACCCAGTTCCATGTAGGCATTGTCGATGTTCGGGAACTGGCGCAGATCTTTGGTTTTGATATTCGCTTTCGCGTAATCAACGGAACCCGTACCGCTCTTCACTGCCACCACTTTACCGTCGAGATCTTTTACGCTTTTTACGTCGTTATTGTCGGCTTTCACCATCACCAGCAGGCCGCTTTTGTAGTAGCCGTCGGAGAAGTCGATCGCTTTTTTACGCTCTTCGGTAATCGTGATACCCGCCAGTGCCAGGTCAACGTTTTTGGTCTGCAGCGCAGGGATGATGCCGCTGAAGTCCATCGGTTTCAGGGTGTAGTCCAGTTTGAGTTCTTTTGCGACCGCAGCCCACAGATCCACGTCAAAACCAACGTATTTGTCACCCTGTTTGAATTCAAACGGAACGAACGCCGTGTCGGTCGCCACAACGAGTTTGTCGGCAGCCTGAGAGGACACTGCAAATGCCAGGGTAAGTGCAGCCAGTGAAACTTTTAATACAGACTTCATAGCATTTCCTTTTATAACCACGGGGCGATCCCCTGCGAGAACGACAGGCACCATGAAAAAATCGTGCCAACTTTACAAGCTGTTGTTTTACAAAGGGGATGATGTCACGCATTGCACAAAAAATGGAGCAATGATGTCGTGTTGCACCAGTGTGAGGCACCATTTTGGTGCGACTCATTTGGCGTATCTGACGAGGTGATATTTAGCGCAGATTCTGACGGAAAAACAATCTTCCGTTAACGGTTGTGTGAGGTGATTATTACATTTCGTTCACTTTTGCAGGTGTGCAGTGCAAAAGTGTGCACCATAAATGTGCAAAGCCCCCGCCAGAGGCGAGGGTGTCATTGGTAATTCGTATGGCTTATTCGATGTTAGATTCGATAAACCACAGGAACTGATCCAGGTCGCGAGAGGCGGCGGTGAAGATATCAGCCGTGTCTTCGTCTTTCGCTTCGCCGATGGCTTTACGCACGTCGTTCGCGACGATGGCATAACGGTCCGCCAGCTCTTTCAGGTGATCCTGAACGGTATGGATATCCAGCGGATAGCTTTTCAGTGGCGTTTTGCTGTTAATCACCTGCGTGGTCCCCAGCGCCACACCGCCTAACTGAACGGCACGTTCGGCCATCGTATCGAGGTGGGTAACCAGTGCTGTGCGGAAGCCATCCAGCATTTCATGAACGGCAATAAAGTTTGCACCGCGCATATTCCAGTGGGCCTGTTTGGTGATCAGCGAAAGATCGATGAACTGGATCACCTGGCGATTCAGCAACTCAATGGTCGCCTTTTTGTCGCTATCCGATACATCGTTACGGGTATAAAGCAGATTAGACGCTTTCGTTTTCACCAGTTTAGCGGTACTCATAATCTCATATCCTCTTGATGTTTGTGTCCCAGGTAATTACGAAACTAAGTATAGCACCGGATTTTTTGCCTGCGGTTTGGCTCTGCCTATCGGTTTAATAGCAAGAAGGATGTTGAGTTTATATCATGATGAAAATTATAGGTTTTTATGAAATTGATACAGATCAATCTTAATTCTGAACGTACGGTTCGTAGCCCTGTGGATTATTTCGTGACGATGACAGTTTGTGTAACGAAATATGATAAGCGTGGAAGGCGCCTATATTCTGCATGGCGAGAAAGCCATGCAGAATATAGAGCATTAATTGATGTCAACTTTCTTCACTTTGGGTTCAGGGCGCATTGTCAGCGTTGATCCCATAGAGGCCGCGATAATAGAGCACAGTGCCAGCGTCTGGGTAAACGTCAGCGTTTCGCCGAGGAAGACCATCCCAGAGATAGCCGCCAGCGCAGGCTCCATGCTCATTAACGTACCGAAAATGCGTGTCGGCAAACGCGTCAGGGCTATCATCTCCAGAGAATAGGGGAGTGCCGTAGAAAGAATAGCGACCGCCAGCCCCACGGGCAGAATGGACCATTGCCAGATGGATTCGGTGGCCTGCGCCATACCGAGGGGGACAAAGATGATGGCGGCAATCAGCGAGCCCAGCGCAACCGTGGCCGGACCGTGCTCCTCCCCGGCGCGTTGGCCGGTGAGGATATAGACAGCCCAGCAGGCACCCGCGCCCAGTGCCAGCGCGGCACCCGTCAGATCAATCTGCGCGACGCTCTGACCCAGCGGCAGCAGGAACCAGAGCCCCAGAACGGCTAACACGACCCAGATGAAATCCACCGGACGACGTGAAGAGAAGAGGGCAACCGCCAGCGGCCCCGTAAATTCAAGCGCGACGGCAATCCCCAGTGGAATGGTCTGAATAGAGAGGTAGAACATGTAGTTCATCGCGCCCAGCGCCAGCCCGTATAAAAGAAGCGGCAGTCGCTGCTCTTTTTTGAAACGCAGACGCCAGGGTTTAAAGATAACCACGAGGATCAGAGTCCCTAATGCAATACGCAGGGCCGTAACGCCCGGCGCGCCCACCAGAGGAAAGAGTGATTTTGCAAGCGACGCGCCACTCTGAATCGACAACATGGCGATCAGTATTACAGCGACCGGCATCCAGACCGATGACGTGCGGGATAACCCTGGCATCCTTTCTCCTGTCAATTTATGTCAAATAGGGTAAAAGCCGCAGTGTAATGGAAATATGCGCTCACGGTTGAGCTACTGTTGAAAAAAAACCAGGGAAAATCCGTAAAATAGATAAGCGTTGCTGGTTTTATCGCCTGTCAGATTAGGAATAATCTGGATGAATGTAACGGCGATGGCGCGCACTATGACTATTTTGCGGCGAAAATTTAACGTAATTTGAATGAGATAGCTGATTCTGGAAACGTTCTGTTACAGGAAAGACCTCGTTAGACATTACGAATCACAAAGAGTTTCGCAAAATTTTTTGATATATTTAAAACTTACGGACTTACTTGAACACATTTGAGGTGGTTATGAAAAAAATTGCATGTCTTTCAGCACTGGCCGCAGTTCTGGCTGTTTCCGCAGGTACTGCTGTAGCTGCTACTTCTACCGTTACCGGTGGTTACGCTCAGAGCGATATGCAGGGCGTGATGAACAAAACTAACGGTTTCAACCTGAAGTATCGTTACGAGCAAGACAACAACCCGCTGGGCGTGATCGGTTCTTTCACTTACACCGAGAAAGATCGCACTGAAAACGGCACCTATAACAAAGGTCAGTACTACGGTATCACCGCTGGTCCTGCTTACCGCCTGAACGACTGGGCTAGCATCTACGGTGTTGTAGGTGTTGGTTACGGTAAATTCCAGCAGACTGAAAACGAAGGTCTGAACCGTACTGCAAGCAACAGCGACTACGGCTTCTCCTATGGCGCGGGTCTGCAGTTCAACCCAATCGAAAACGTTGCTCTGGACTTCTCCTATGAGCAGAGCCGTATCCGCAACGTTGACGTTGGCACCTGGATCGCAGGCGTAGGTTACCGCTTCTAATCACTTCGGTGAGCCAGTAAAAAATCCGCCCATTGTGGCGGATTTTTTTTTGGGGTTTGTTCCCTCTCCCTGTGGGAGAGGGTCAGGGTGAGGGCATCAGACCGCACGAGACGGTAGAGATCACTTACTCTTAATATCAAAAATGTCCGTACCCAGATGGTTATAGTCAACTTTCTGTAACTTGAAGTTGGTAACGTAAACTGGGGGGCCCTTCTTGTTTGAGACAAACGGGTAAGAAATTTTTATCTGCTCTGCAGCAATCCCCGTCCATTGTGAAAAGAAAGCCAGGAAATCATTCGCCGAACGACGCGCTTTGATGATGCGATGCTTTTTGTCGTCACTCGACAGCACCATAAAGGGCACCTGGAAGTTCTGCTGAAATGCATCGTCGTGCGCCAGGTACTGCACCTCTTTACCGCGCTCTTTAAACGCCAGCCCGTGATCGGAGAAATAGACCATCGAGAAACTGTCGCCCGTATTGCGCAGCTGGGCATAGAGCTTGCTGAGCAGGTCGTCGGTTTGCGTCATGGTGTAGAGATAACATGATGTCTCTTTGGACTGCACAAACTCTGTGTACTTTCCGTTTGTACGATCGCACGCCTGAGGATGTGACCCCATCAGGTGCAGAACAATCAGCTGTGGCTGGGTGCGCTGAGTGGCAAAGACCTGCGCGGTCATTTTCAGCAATGCTTCATCTTTCGTGTTTTTGTCGGCTTCAAAATCACCGCTTTTCAGGAACTGAACCTCATCGGCACGCTTCGCAATACTGGCGATGGCGGTATCGTATTCGCCAATTTGCCCCTGGTTGGAGAACCACCATGTCTGGAACCCCGCGCGGTTTGCCAGCGTGACAAAGTTATCCTGATACTGCGGTTTGCCGTCGACCACACGGTTCAGGGTCAGGCCGAGTGATTTCTGCGTCGAGCCGCTGGCCGCGACGTAATCGGTAAACAGGGCACCGTTAACCGAACTGGCAAACGGCGTGTTATCCCAGTGACCGCCAAAAGCACCGAGCGCATCGCGGCGCGCACTTTCGCCAATCACCACCACGTAGGTATGGTACTTAGGCTTCACGGCCAGCACGTTCCAGGTGTCTTTCATGGTGGAGAGTTCAGCCATACGCGCCTGCTCGTCGAGAACCTCTTTATTATTAACCACGACGTCTTTCACGAAGCGGAAAACCGGATAGCCGATATTGATGAGCCGTAGCTTACCATCCCAGGGAATATTCTGGATGGGGGCGACAAACGCCACGGCAATGCTGAACACCAGACAGAGTATGTCGATCTTACCCCAGGATTTTTTCTCACCTGACTGACGGCGGATGGCGATAACGCCCAAAGCGAAGATAAAGAGCCCGACCACGTAGCTGTACCACGGGAAGATCGTCAGGATCTCCGTCGACTCTTCCATATTGGTCGAATGCAGAGCCAGCAGGGTATTGAAGTTTGGCGCGCCGTAGGCCTGGCCAAACGGGAAATACATCGCAGCAACCAGCGAACAGACCCCGACCAATGCTTTCTGCACGCGCGGGGCACTCCGCCACAGCACGTGGAGCACGCAGGTAAATGCCACGGCGTAGAGCAGGCTAAACGGGTAGCCAAGCGCAAAGTTAATCAGCAGCGATTGCAGAAAGTAGAATCCCGTCCACGGGCTTAAGGCCCGGCTGCGGGTAACAAGTGTTTCTTTCAGGGTTAAGTTCATAGATCACTATCATGAAAACGCCATGTGCTCACCCTGGCGCCAAGGGTCAAAGCCTGCCTGACAGTGCGTGGAGAGGGAATGAGGGTCCGCTTCAGCGAGCCGCAAATGGTGCAGGGCTGCAAGAAGATAGTGCGAGCGTGAAATAAGGTCAACAGTTGCTAAACAGATGTTTTGCGAGGGAGACTGCAAATCCGTAAAAAAGATCGGGATTAAGGCGGCCAGAGGCCAGTTTACATGGGGTTTGTGACGGAAAAATGAAGCGGCGTACCGCGACGCCGCTTAGTGAGAAGATTTGTCATCCTGCTGCGGTTTGTTGTTAAACATATCGCACAGCATGTTCAACAGCATTAAGCGCACTTTAAAAGGAGAGTGGGTAAACACGTTCATACACCTCTTGAATTCATTCATGTGACCTCCTGATTTCTGATCCCTTCGATCCGTGAAGGGTGACTGCATTACATACAGATATAGCACAGGCTATATTGTATAGCTATGGCTAATTCGTTAATTTTTTGTGCTTGTAGAGCTATGGTTTACAATGTGCGCTCCGTTACAGGACGCTGGAAGCGTCACCCCCATTGAGGAAGCACAATGAACCGTCGCGCAGGTAAGCCAACTACAAAAAAAACGACGCAACTGGTGAATGTTGAAGAGCACGTAGAAGGGTTCCGTCAGGTGCGTGAAGCGCATCGCCGGGAGCTGATTGATGACTATGTGGAACTGATCTCCGATTTGATTCGTGAGGTTGGCGAAGCACGTCAGGTCGATATGGCCGCGCGGCTGGGCGTTTCCCAGCCAACGGTAGCCAAAATGTTAAAACGTCTGGCGTCAGTGGGTTTGATCGAGATGATCCCGTGGCGCGGCGTGTTTCTGACGGCAGAAGGCGAAAAGCTGGCGCAGGAGAGCCGCGAGCGTCATCAGATCGTGGAGAACTTTTTACTGGTACTGGGCGTCAGCCCGGAAATTGCCCGCCGGGATGCGGAAGGGATGGAGCACCACGTCAGTGAAGAAACGCTGGTGAAGTTCCGTGAATTTACACTCAAATATGGTTCTTCTGCTGAATGAACATCCCCGGCCTGCAAGCCCTGAAGCGTGACCGTTTCTTTCATCTCTTACTGATTATTGGTGCAGGCTTAAGCCTCTTTGTTCCCTTTACCCCTCACGCCTGGCCTGCGGCTATTGACTGGCGCACGATTATTACCCTGAGCGGCTTAATGATGCTCACCAAAGGGGTAGAGCTAAGTGGCTACTTTGATGTTCTGGGACGCAAAATGGTGCGCCGTTTTGCCACCGAGCGCCGGCTGTCTCTGTTCATGGTCTTTTCCGCAGCGGTGCTGTCGACGTTTCTGACCAACGATGTCGCACTGTTTATCATCGTGCCGCTCACGCTCACGCTGCGTAAGCTCTGTGAAATTCCGGTCAGCCGTCTGATTATCTTTGAAGCACTGGCCGTGAATGCTGGCTCGCTATTAACGCCCATCGGGAACCCACAAAATATCCTGCTCTGGGGCCGTTCGGGCCTGTCGTTTGCCGCCTTTACCTGGCAGATGGCCCCGCTGGCGCTGGTGATGATGCTTTCCCTGCTGGCGGTCTGCTGGTTTGCCTTCCCGGATAAAAAACTGCAGTACCACAGCGGGACGACGGGCCCGCAGTGGCAGCCGCGGCTGGTCTGGAGCTGTCTGGCGTTGTATATCGTCTTTTTGGTCGCGCTAGAGATGAAGGTTGAGCTGGCGGGCGTGCTGCTGGTTGCCGCCGGGTTTTTAGTGCTGTCGCGGCGGGTGCTGGTGAGCGTTGACTGGACGCTGCTGCTAGTCTTCATGGCGATGTTTATCGATGTCTATCTGCTCATCCAGCTGCCTGCACTGCAAAATGTGCTTCACGGCGTCAGCGGTCTGTCGCAGCCGGGACTGTGGCTGACGGCGATTGGCCTGTCGCAGTTTATCAGCAACGTGCCGTCGACCATTCTGCTGCTCAACTATGTTCCGCCTGACACCCTTCTGGCCTGGGCGGTAAACATCGGGGGGTTTGGGCTATTGCCCGGTTCCCTTGCCAACCTGATTGCCCTGCGCATGGCCAACGACCGCCGCATCTGGTGGCGCTTCCATTTATGGTCGGTCCCGATGCTGATGTGGGCAGCCGCGATCGGTTTCGGACTATTCCTTCTCATATAGTGCGCTATTTGTCAGTTTATCCTGGCAAATGTATAGCAACGTCCTAGCTTTAGTGAACGGCATAGTGTGATGCCGCTCACTGACAGGACCGTTGCTGACCTATGGCTGAAGATCAAAACCCGCCTGCTGACGAGCAGGAAAACAACAATAATGCGCGCAAGCGCCCGGGCAAAAAACCGTTAATTATCCTCGGCGTTGTCGTGGTGGTAATGGTCGTCGTGGCGCTGGTCTGGTGGTTTTTAACCCGTAACGAAGAGACGACCGACGACGCCTTTACCGACGGTGACGTGGTGACCATTGCCCCCAAAACGGCGGGATACGTCACCGAGCTTCGCGTGCGTGATAACCAGCGCGTGAAGAAAGGGGATCTGCTGGTGGTTATCGATCCTCGCGATACGACGGCCCAGCGCGATCAGGCTCAGGCGCAGCTTGGGCTGGCGCTTGCTCAGCTCCACCAGGCGCAGGCACAGCTGGCGCTCTCGAAGGTGCAATATCCTGCCCAGCGTGACGAAGCCAAAGCGCAGGTGCTAAAAGCGCAGGCCGATATGGCGAACGCCCAGGCGGAGTACCGCCGTCAGCGCGGCGTTGACCCGCGTGCGACCACGCAGCAAAGTATCGATTCTGCGAATGCCCAATTGCGCAGTGCGCAGGCCGGACTGGCCAGCGCCCAGGCGCAGCTGGAAGTGGCGGAGCAGGTACAGCTACAAATCCGTCAGCAGGAAACCAACGTTGAAGCCCGCGAACGTCAGGTCGATCAGGCCAAAGCGCAGCTGGAAAACGCGAACCTGAATCTCTCTTATACCGAAGTCCGCGCCCCGTTCGACGGCTTCGTCACCAAACGCAACGTACAGCCCGGCACGCTAGTGCAGGCGGGTACGGCGCTGTTCTCACTGGTCTCCCCGAACGTGTGGGTGGTGGCGAACTTCAAAGAGTCGCAGCTGGAGCGCATGAAGCCCGGTGACAAGGTCAGCGTCTCCGTGGATGCCTGGCCGGATATGGAACTTGAAGGCCACATTGACAGTATCCAGCAGGGCAGCGGTTCGCGCTTCTCCGCGTTCCCGTCGGAAAACGCCACCGGTAACTTTGTCAAAATCGTCCAGCGCGTGCCGGTGAAAATCGTGATTGATAAGGGGCTGGATCCGAACAGGCCGCTGCCGCTGGGGCTGTCGGTTGAACCGAAGGTGACGGTGGAATGACGGACCACAGCCACGATAGCTGGAAGCCCGCCAGCAACCCGTGGGCGGTGGCAATTGTCGTCACCCTCGCGGTGTTTATGGAAATTCTGGATACCACCATCGTCAACGTGGCGCTGCCGCACGTGGCCGGGTCGCTCTCGGCCAGCTATGACGAATCCACCTGGGTACTGACCAGCTACCTGGTGGCGAACGGCATCGTGCTGCCCATCTCTGCCTTCCTCAGTCGCCTGTTTGGCCGCAAGCAGTTCTTCTTAATCTGCATCGTGATGTTCACCATCTGCTCGTTTCTGTGCGGCATCGCGACTGAGCTGTGGCAGATCATCCTGTTCCGCGTGATGCAGGGCTTCTTTGGCGGCGGGCTGCAGCCCACGCAGCAGTCGGTGCTGCTCGACTACTTCAAGCCGGAGGACAGGGGCAAGGCCTTTGGTCTGTCGTCCATTGCCATCATCGTTGCGCCGGTGCTTGGCCCGACGCTGGGCGGCTGGATCACCGATAACTACTCCTGGCGCTGGGTGTTCTTCATCAACATTCCGGTGGGGATTGTGACGGTACTGGCGATCTACCAGCTGCTGGAAGATCCGCCGTGGGAGAGCAAGTCAAAAGAGAAGCTGACCGTCGACTGGACGGGGATCGGCCTGATCGTCCTCGGCCTGGGCTGCCTGCAGGTGATGCTTGACCGGGGTGAAGATGACGACTGGTTCTACTCGAACTTTATCCGCACCTTCGCGGTGCTGACGCTCATCGGCATTATCGGCGCGATTTACTGGCTACTGTATGCCAAAAAACCGGTGGTGGATCTGCACTGCATGAAGGACCGCAACTTCGCCATTTCCAGCCTGTTAATGGCAGGGATGGCGATGATCCTGTATGGCAGCTCGGTGGTGATCCCGCAGCTGGCGCAGCAGGACCTGGGCTATACCGCCACCTGGTCAGGGCTGGTGCTGTCACCCGGCGCGGTGTTGATTGTGTTAACCATCCCGCTGGTGCTGAAGCTGATGCCGGTGGTGCAGACGCGCTGGATTATTGCATTTGGTTTTACCTGTCTGGCGGTGTCGTTCTTCTGGTCGCGCACGTTGACGCCGGATATCGACTTTGAAACGCTGGTGCTGTTCCGCAGCGCGCAGTCGATTGGGCTGGGGTTCCTGTTTGTGCCTCTGACCACCATTGCCTTTATCTCGATACCGAGGCGGCTCAACGCCGACGCGGCGGCGCTGTTTACCATGTTCCGCAACGTGGCCGGTTCGATTGGCATATCGCTCTCGACGGCGGCGATAACCGAACGCGCGCAGGCGCACAGCGCCCATCTGGCGTATCACGCTTCGCCGTTTAACGAACAGTTTCAGCTGGCGATTCGCGAAAGCGCTCAGGCGATTCAAAACTTCACCACCCAGGTGGGCGACCCTACGGGAATTGCCACCGGGCGCATGTACCAGACCATGATCGAGCAGTCGCGCTTCCTGGCCTACATCGACGTTTTCACCCTCCTGAGCGCGGTGGCCTTTTTACTGATCCCATTTTGTTTGTTGCTCTCGCCGGTTAAGAGCGAGGGGAGTGCAGGAGCACATTGATGATACACAGACGTTTACACCCCCTGATGATAATGATGCTGCTGGTGGGCTGTGCCGTCGGGCCTGACTACCAGCAGCCCGCACCGCCCGCCGTCACGCACTGGAACGATAAGGGCGACGGCGGGGTGAAATCGCAAACTATCTCCGCCGCGACCAACCCGCGCTGGTGGAAGACCTTCGGCTCGGCGCAGCTCGACAGCCTGGTTGAACGCGCCATCGCGGGAAACCTGACGCTGCAGCAAACGGTGCTGCGCATCGCCGGGGCGCGTGAACAGATTAACCAGGCGGGCGGCGCGTTTTATCCGTCGGTCAACGGTAACCTGCAGGCGACGCGCCAGCAGCTTGGGTTGGAAGGAGAGCTGAAATCCCACGGTGTGTACGACCAGGTGGATAGTATCGATCCCGATCTGAAAGGCGCGCTGGGGCCGCTGACGCAGCCGGTTAACCTCTACCAGGGCAGCTTCGACGCCCAGTGGGAAATCGACCTGTGGGGCAAGGTGCGCCGTCAGGTGGAGGCCGCCGAAGCGCAGCAGAAAGCGGCGATAGAGCAGCGTAACGACGCGCTGGTGTCGCTGGAGGCCGAAGTGGCCCGCGCGTGGCTCCAGCTGCGCGGGGCGCAGAGCATTATCGCCACGCTGAACACACAGATTGAGAGCGCCCGGCAGACGCTGGATCTGACCGAAAGCCGCCAGCGCGGCGGGCTGTCTCCGCAGATGGATGTGGAAAACGCCCGGGCGCAGCTGGGGAATCTTGAAGCGCAGCTGCCGCAGTACCAGGCGCAGGAGCGGCAGGCGATGAACGGCCTGGCGATCCTGCTCGGCAAGCCGCCGGGCGCGCTGGATGCGGAACTGCAAAGCGTGCAGCCGATGCCTGCCCTGCCGGATATTGTGCAAACGGGCATTCCGTCGACGCTGGCGCGCCGTCGTCCGGACGTGCGCGAAGCGGAGGCGAACCTTCATGCCGCCACGGCGCAAATCGGCGTCTCGGTGGCGGAGCTGTTCCCGAGCTTTACGCTCTCCGGGCAGTTTGGCCTGCGCAACAGCGAAACTAACTGGCTGACCGACTGGAGCAGCCACTTCTACAGCTTCGGTCCGCAGGTCTCCATTCCCATCTTCCAGGGCGGACGGCTGGTTTCCAGCGTCAAGGTGGCGCGTGCGCAGCAGGGCGCAGCGGTGCTGGACTATCGCCAGACGGTGCTCACCGCGCTCGGGGATGTGGAAAATGCGCTGGTGAGCTATCGCACCGACCAGCAGCGTGAAGCGGGCCTCGCGAAGACCATCGACGCGCTGCAAAACGCGTTCGACCTGGCAAGCGACAGCTACCGACAGGGGATCGCCAGCTTTATCGACGTGCTGGACGCCCAGCGTCAGCTTGCGCAGGCCCAGCAGCAGCGCGCACAGGCGCAGGTGCAGAGCGCGCTCGATCTGGTGGCGCTCTACAAAGCTCTGGGCGGCGGCTGGGAGCCTTATCAGCAGGTGCAATTACCGGACTACACCGTCTTTGGCGACGCCCCGCGCGGATAAATTCAGAGGATTGGGCAAGAAACGGACAGGAACGCCACATTCGCGATGGTTGAGGGGCGGGTATAACTATCGGGTACCCAATCGACATGCGAGGAATCACTTATGCGTTATCAAAAACTGGGCAACACCGGACTGTTTGTTTCTGAACTGTGCCTCGGCACCATGACCTTCGGCGGTGAAGACGGCATGTGGGGCAAGATTGGCCAGCTTAAGCAAAACGAAGCCGAGCAGCTGGTGGGCCGCGCGCTGGACGCGGGCATCAACTTCATCGATACCGCCGACGTCTATTCGGAAGGGCGCTCGGAGACGATACTCGGGCAGGCGCTGAAAAACCTGAACGTCCCGCGCGAAAATGTGGTGGTGGCCACCAAGGTGTTTGGCGAAACGGGCACCGCCGGGGTGAACTCGCGCGGCAGCTCGCGCTATCACATCATCAGCAGCGTGAAGGAGAGCCTGCGCCGCCTGCAGCTCGATCATATCGATCTCTACCAGCTTCACGGCTTTGACCCCGCAACACCGATTGAAGAGACGCTCTACGCGCTGGATAACCTGGTGCAGCATGGCCACGTGCGCTACATCGGCGTTTCTAACTGGGCGGCGTGGCAGATAGCCAAAGCGTTGGGCATTTCGGCGCGTCTGGGACTGGCGCGTTTTGCGTCATTGCAGGCGTACTACACCATCGCCGGGCGCGATCTGGAGCGTGAACTGGTGCCGATGATGCAGAGCGAAGGCGTTGGGCTGATGGTCTGGAGTCCGCTGGCGGGCGGCCTGCTGAGCGGAAAATATGGCCGCGACGGGACGAGCGAAACCGGCGGCCGCCGTCTGGAGTTCGACTTCCCGCCGGTGAATAAAGATCGCGCCTTCGACTGCGTGGACGTGATGCGCACTATCGCCGAAAGCAAGGGTGTCTCCGTCGCGCAAATCGCGCTGGCGTGGCTGCTGCACCAGAAAGCGGTAACCAGCGTGATTATTGGCGCGAAACGCGTCGATCAGCTGGACGACAACATTGCCGCAACAGGGATCCGCTTAAGCGAAGACGAGCTTAAGCAGCTGGATGCGGTGAGCGCGCTGCCGCGCGAGTATCCGGGCTGGATGCTGGAGCGCCAGGGAGAATATCGTCGTAACCAGCTCGCACAACAGTAACCTTCCTTTTCCCCGGCGGCGCTTTGCTTACCGGGGCTTTTTTCCCGCACTGCTCACAAAAAACGATCCTCCTCTTTGATCCAAATTTAATCTTCGCCTATATGACTAGTCATGAAATTTTAAATGACTAGTCATATAGGAAGAGACCATGAACAATTCACTGCCAGCCAACTTTTTATGGGGTAACTCGGTGTCCAGCATGCAGACGGAAGGGGCCTGGAACGAGGGTGGGAAAGGAATGTCGGTGTATGACATTCGCGAAGCCGGGGAAAACATCTCCGACTGGAAAGTGGCGACCGACTCCTACCATCGCTATCGGGAAGATTTCGATCTGATGCAGGATCTGGGCATGAACTGCTACCGCTTTCAGATTTCATGGAGCCGCGTCTGCCCGCAGGGCGACGGCGATTTTAACGACGAGGGCATCGCGTTTTACGACCGTTTTATCGACGATCTCATCGCACGCGGCATCGAGCCAATGGTTTGTCTCTACCACTTCGATATGCCGCTGGCGCTGGCGCAGGAGTACAACGGCTTCAATGACCGCCGCGTAATGGACGCCTTTATCCGCTACGGTAAAAAGATGATCGACTGCTATGGCGACCGTGTGAAGTACTGGCTGACCTTCAACGAGCAGAACATCTTCCATATGCCGGAAGCGTTTCGTATTTCGGGCTATATGAAAGGCGAGCAAACCCTGCGCGAGCTGTACGAGCTGCAGCACCATACGATGGTGGCGCACATGGCGCTGACCGAGTATCTGCACCAGACCAAACCGGGCCAGCTGATGGGCGGCATGCTGGCACACCAGCTCATCTACCCGGCCACCTGCAAACCGCGCGATATCTTCTGCGCCCAGCAGTATGACGAATTCCTCAACCAGAACTTGCTGCGCGTCTTCGCCGGGCAGGGCTACAGTCCGGCGGTGATGGCGGTGGTAGAACAAGAGGGCTTTGGTGATATCTACCGCGCCGAGGATTTAGCGCTGCTGGCGCGCACCAGAAATGACTATATGGCCTTCAGCTACTACGCCAGCAAAACGCTGGACAGCGATGCGATCCCGGAAGGCACGCCGGTGAACTATTACCTGCTTCACTGCGAGAAAAATAACCCGTACCTGAAGGCCACCGAGTGGAACTGGCAGATCGATCCGCTGGGCTTTCGCACCATCATCACCCGCTACGCCAACGACTGGCGGATGCCGGTCTTCCCGATTGAGAACGGCATTGGGGTGATTGAATCCTGGGACGGCGTGAACCCGATTGATGACACCTACCGCATTGACTACCACCGGGCGCATATCGATGCCATGAAGGAGGCGATGTTCGAGGACGGGGCGGAGGTCATTGGCTACCTTGGCTGGGGCTTAATCGACATTCTGAGTTCCCAGGGCGACATGCGTAAACGCTATGGCGTGGTCTATGTCAACCGGGAAAACCACGACCTGAAAGACCTGAAGCGCGTGCCGAAGAAAAGCTACGCGTGGTTAAAACAGGTTATCCATACCAACGGACGCGAGATGTAAGCCGTACGCTGCCGGGCCGTTTTTGTGACTGATTGATGGGAACTATCCGCTATGTCTGAAACAAAAATAACACCGCACATGCAGTCTTTTGTCGATAAATTTGTTGAGTTCTCGGCGCGCCTGGCAAACCAGGTGCATCTGCGCTCCCTGCGCGACGCCTTCGCCACGGTGATGCCGATTTTCATCCTCGCCGGTCTGGCGGTGCTGGTGAACAACGTGGTGTTTCCGTGGATTTTTCACGGTGACACGCTGGCACACTTCAAAGTGTGGGGCGAGGCGATTATCAACGGCACGCTGAACATCGCCGCGCTGCTGCTGGCCCCGATGATTGCCTGGTCGCTGGCGCGCAACAAAGATTTCGACAATCCGGTCTCGGCAGTGGTTATCGCCGTCAGCAGCTTCATCATCATGATGCCGATGCGCCTGCAGATTACGCCCGTCGGCAGCGATGCCGCGGTGAACGTCACCCAGGTGCTGACGTTCGCCAATATTGGCTCAACCGGGATTTTCGCCGGGGTGCTGATCGGGCTGCTTTCAACAGAAGTGTTTATCGCCATCTCGCGGCTGAAGGCGCTGCACATTTCCCTCGGGGAAAACGTGCCGCCGGCGGTGAGCAAATCCTTTACCGCGCTGATCCCAACTATCCTCACGCTCTCCCTGTTCGCAGTGCTGGCGGCCATACTGGCAAACGTGCTGCACACGGACCTGATCCATCTTATTACGACCTTTATCCAGAAGCCCCTGCGGCTGATCAACACCAGCCTGCCGGGGACAATTTTCATCTACAGCTTTGGTAACTTTCTGTTCACGCTGGGTATTCACCAGTCGGTGGTGAACAGCGTGGTGCTGGAGCCGTTCCTGCTGATTAACACCAACGAGAACATGCTGGCCTTCGCCAACGGTCAGCCCATCCCGCATATCATCAATAACATCTTCGTGCCGACGTTTGGCATGGTGGGCGGCACGGGCAGCACGATATCGCTGCTGATCGCCATCTTTATCTTCTCCCGACAAAAATCGGCGAAGCAGGTGGCGCGTCTGTCGCTGGCGCCCGGCTTATTCAACATCAACGAGCCGGTGATCTTCGGCCTGCCGATTGTCTTTAACCTGCCGCTGATGATCCCGTTTGTGCTGCTGCCCGCCATTGGTATTTACTTCGCCTGGCTCTGTACTACGATGGGGCTAATGTCGCGCTGCGTGGTGATGATCCCGTGGACCACGCCGCCAATTCTGAGCGCCTGGCTGGCAACGGCGGGGGACTGGCGGGCGGTGGTGGTGCAGTTGGCAATCATTGTATTTGGTGTATTCTTCTACCTGCCTTTCCTCAAGATTGCCGAGCGAGTGGCGTTGAAAAACAGCGGGATAGAAAACTAACAGAAAGGAAGGACGATGGCGGCGAAGTACATCACCATAGCGCGGGAAATTAAGAAACGCATTATCAGCCAGCAGTACGCCGCCAATGAACCGCTGCCGGACCAGTTTGCGCTGGCGGCGGAGTTCAGCACCAGCCGAATGACCATTCAGCAGGCCATGCGCCAGCTGATTGTCGAAGGGCTGGTCTACACCCGTCAGGGGCAGGGAACGTTCATCCGAAAAAATTTCCTCCAGCTCTCGCAGTGGGATCTCTCCGGCAGCGACTACTTTGGCGCCACCAAAACCTGGGAGCATCTTGGAACGGTGACCAGCCAGGTGGTGCATTTCGAACTGCGCTTCCCGAACGAGAAAGAGCAGGCGTCGCTGATGATTAACGCCGATGCGCCGATCTATGACTTTATTCGTCTGCGTTTGCTGAACGGCGAGCCGATGTCGCTGGATTCCACGGTGATGCCGCTGAATCTGGTGCCCGGCCTGAACAAAAGCCATCTTGAAAGCTCGGTGTTCCGTTACGTGCAGGAGACTCTGGGGCTGAAAATAATGGGCTCGTATCGCGTCGTGCGCGCGTTAAAACCAAATGCGCTGGATATGCAGCACTTAATCTGTGAACAGACGGACCCGGTGCTGGAGGTGGAGCAGGTGATCTATCTTGAAGATGGCACGCCGCTGGAGTATGCCCACTGTCACTATCGCTACGACCACGGCGGGATTGTCATCGTGAACAACGGATAAAAAAAAGCGGGCAACGAGGCCCGCTTTTTTATTCGCTTTGTTATCAGTTCAGACGCACTGGCATACCAGAACGGTTCTGGATCGCCTGGTCAACCACGGTCGTTTCCACGTCAGCCTGAGAGGTCACGGACTGCACCGCGCTGGTCAGGTTGATTGGCACGATTTCGTTGTTGTTGATCTGATCTTCGCTGGTGGACAGCGGGTTGTGCACTTCGATGTAACGGCTGCCATCTGGCTCAGAGGTCGCTTTCACCGGTTCGTTGATGAACTGCACGCGGGTACCGACCGGCACGTTTTCGAACAGGAACTTGATGTCGTCGTTACGCAGACGCACGCAGCCGTGGCTTACGCGCAGGCCGATACCGAAGTTGGCGTTAGTGCCGTGGATAGCGTACAGGCGGCCAATGTACAGCGCGTACAGACCCATTGGGTTATCCGGGCCTGCCGGAACTACGGCTGGCAGCGGTTCGCCCGCAGCAATGTATTCCGCGTGCATTTTCGCGGTTGGGGTCCAGGTTGGGCCCGCTTTCTTACGCTCAACTTTAGTGGTCCAGTTCAGCGGGGTATCTTTACCCAGCTGGCCGATACCGATTGGCAGCACGATAACGGTGTTAGTGCCTTTCGGGTAGTAATACAGACGCATTTCGGCGCTGTTGATTACGATACCTTCATGAACAGTATCCGGCAGGATCAGCTGCTGAGGGATGTTCAGCACGGTACCTGCTTTTGGCAGATACGGGTCAACGCCCGGGTTTGCTTCGAGCATGTTAGACAGACCGAGCTGGTATTCAGCGGCAAAATATTCCAGCGGCTGAGCGTTGCCTTCCGGCACAATCACCACCTGGTTTTGCCCAACCAGACGGCTACCGTCTGTCGGCAGGGGATACGTCACCGCAGAAGCGGTCTTGCAAAAACCTACTACGGCTAACGCTGCCGCAAAAAGCGTTGTCAATTTCATGTTCATGTTGTGCGAGGTATCTAAGCCATTCAGGCGATGAGTTGATAAGTCTGAATCTGTGATGGGAGCGCATTATATGTGCATTCCCGCTAACAGGGAATTCAGATGTGTACGAAATCACATTTTTTTCGATTTTGTTAAAGTTTAGTGGATTGCCGCAACACGGGATCTCAATTCGGAATTGTGGCATAATGCCGTGTTTATCACACTTTTCGCAGGAATCTCCCCGTGTTAGTTACCAGCAACGTCACTATGCAGTTTGGCAGTAAGCCGCTGTTCGAAAACATTTCCGTCAAATTTGGCGGCGGCAACCGTTACGGCCTGATTGGTGCCAACGGTAGCGGAAAATCCACCTTTATGAAAATCCTCGGCGGTGACTTAGAACCGACGCTCGGCAATGTGTCGCTCGACCCTAACGAGCGTATCGGTAAGCTGCGTCAGGATCAGTTCGCCTTCGAAGAGTTCACCGTGCTCGACACCGTGATCATGGGGCACGCGGAGCTGTGGGAAGTGAAGCAGGAGCGCGATCGCATTTATGCGCTGGCCGAAATGAGCGAAGAAGACGGCTATAAAGTGGCCGATCTGGAAACGCAGTACGGCGAGATGGACGGGTACTCTGCGGAAGCGCGCGCGGGCGAGCTGCTGCTGGGCGTAGGCATTCCCGTTGAACAGCATTACGGCCCGATGAGCGAAGTTGCGCCAGGCTGGAAGCTGCGTGTGCTGCTGGCACAGGCGCTGTTCTCTAACCCGGACATCCTGCTGCTCGACGAACCGACGAACAACCTGGACATCGACACCATCCGCTGGCTGGAGCAGACGCTGAACGACCGCGACAGCACCATGATCATCATCTCGCACGACCGTCACTTCCTGAACATGGTCTGTACGCACATGGCGGATCTGGACTACGGCGAGCTGCGCGTCTACCCGGGCAACTACGACGAATACATGACGGCGGCCACCCAGGCGCGTGAACGTCTGCTGGCGGATAACGCCAAGAAGAAAGCGCAGATTGCTGACCTGCAGTCCTTCGTCAGCCGCTTTAGCGCCAACGCCTCTAAGTCGCGTCAGGCGACCTCGCGTGCGCGTCAGATCGACAAAATCAAGCTGGACGAAGTCAAAGCCTCCAGCCGTCAGAACCCGTTCATCCGCTTCGAGCAGGACAAGAAGCTGTTCCGTAACGCGCTGGAAGTGGAAGCCCTGGCAAAAGGCTTTGAGAACGGCCCGCTGTTTAAAAAATTCAACCTGCTGCTGGAAGTGGGTGAGAAGATTGCCATTCTGGGCGCCAACGGCGTGGGTAAATCCACCATGCTGAAAACCCTGGTGGGTGAACTGCAGCCGGACAACGGCACCGTGAAGTGGTCCGAAAACGCGCAGATTGGCTACTACGCGCAGGACCATGAATACGAGTTCGAAAACGACCTCACCGTCTTCGACTGGATGAGCCAGTGGAAGCAGGAAGGCGACGACGAGCAGGCGGTGCGCAGCATCCTGGGCCGTCTGCTGTTCAGCCAGGACGACATCAAAAAGCCGGCTAAAGTACTTTCCGGTGGTGAAAAAGGCCGCATGCTGTTCGGCAAGCTGATGATGGAAAAACCAAACATCCTGGTGATGGACGAACCGACCAACCACCTGGATATGGAATCCATTGAATCGCTGAACATGGCGCTGGAGATGTACCAGGGCACTCTGATCTTCGTCTCTCACGACCGTGAGTTCGTCAGCTCGCTGGCGACCCGCGTGATTGAAATTACGCCAGAGCGCGTGGTGGACTTCACCGGAAACTACGAAGACTACCTGCGCAGTAAAGGTATCGACGGCTAAAAAAAAGCCCGGTGGCGCTTAGCTTACCGGGCCTACGTTCTATTCCCTCTCCCCGTGGGAGAGGGTTAGGGTGAGGGCATCAGGCCGCACTACATCACCCACTCACTCACTTCAATCCCGTTCACCAGCAGCTTACGTTTTTCCCCCGCCGGTAACGACACCTTCAGCGCTTTCCACGCCGGACGGTAATCCCCGCGCGCGTTCACCTTCAGGTTGATGGCTGCGCCGTCGCACACCATTTCCCATTCCACCCACAGCGCATTGCCGTTCTGATATCCCCAGCTTTCGCCGTCGTCTTCAAATAGCATCCCGGTGGTTGTCCCGACGCCCTTCAGTGGGAACAGTTTCAGCTCGCGGGTATCGTCTTTTTCTGCGGATACGTGGGTGATACGCTCGCTGAGCGGCAGGCCGGCACCGGCGCGTACCAGCAGCGGCAGTTTTTCCAGCGGCGCATCGAGAACAATCGACTGGCCGCCCGCATACCACGCGTGGGTGTAAAAATCGTACCAGCCGGTGGCGTTATCCGGCAGCCAGACGCGGCGCTCGCGCTGCCCGGCTTCGACGACGCTGGCCACCAGCAGGTCTCGGCCCAGCAGGAAGTCATCGCACTCCTCAAACGTCTGCGCATCGTGCTCGTGATCGAGGAAGGTCGGGCGCAGCATCGGCTCGTCGTCGGCGTGCGCCTGCCAGAGCAGGGTGTAGAGGTACGGCAGCAGGCGGTAGCGCAGCTCCACCGCGCCGCGAATGGCTGGCGTGACGCCCGGGTACATCCACGGTTCGTTCACGGTGTGGTCATCGTTCCACGAGTGAATGGTAAAGCGCGGATGCATCACGCCGTTCTGCACCCAGCGCACGAACAGCTCGGCGTCCGGCTTATCGCCGGAGAAACCACCGACGTCGTGACCGACGTTGAACAGCCCGGACAGGCTCATGCCCAGCCCCATGCGGATGTTATAGCGCAGGGTGTCCCAGCTGGTGCGGTTGTCGCCGCTCCAGGTCTGAACGTAGCGCTGCATCCCGGCGCAGCCGGAGCGGGAAATCAGGTACGGACGCTTTTCCGGCGCGAAACGCTGCTGCGCTTCAAGCGAGGCGCGCATCATCAGCAGCGGCATCACCGGGCGAATGTGCTTGATGGCGATCTCCTTGCCGAAGCCAAAGCAGCGCGCTTCCCCGTCCCACACTTCGTATTCGTTGTTGTCGTTCCAGGTGGAATCGATACCCATCTCCAGCAGCTGCGTGGTGACGCCGTTCTGCCACCACTGCACCGTCTTAGGGTTGGTAAAATCGAGGTGAGAGCCTTCGTCATCCCAGAAGCTGGAACGTTCCGGCGCATCGGTTTCTGAATCGCGAATGAACAGGCCGCTTTCCGCCACTTCGTTATAGCGCGGATGATCCTGCAGCAGGCACGGCTTGATGTTGGCCGCAAGCTTCAGCCCCGCGTCGTGGAATGCCTGGCTCATCACCTTCGGCTGCGGCACCTTGTCATGGTTCCAGTTAAAGACGTAGCGCTTGCCGTTGATGGAGGTATAACCGGAGGAGAGCTGGAACGAGTCGCACGGAATGGCGTGCTCTTCGCACAGGCGGATGAAGTTCATCAGCTGGTTTTGCGCGTCCGGCGCGTCGGTGTAGTGCATGGTCGAGCCGCTGTAGCCCAGGCTCCACTTCGGTCCGAACAGCGTTTTTCCGGTCAGGCGCACGAAGGCTTTGGTGACGTCCAGCACGCGTTTGCCGGTAAAGATGTAGTAATCGATATCGCCCGCTTCCGCCTGCCAGCGGCGGTAGGCGGTGTGGTAGTTGTCGATCTCGTTACCCAGATCCAGCCAGCAGCTGCTCAGGTTGTCGTAGAACAGGCCGTAGCTGACGTCATCGCGGCGGGTGAGGGTGAACGGAATGTGCTTGTAGAGCGGGTCGGTGCTGGCCGCGTTGTACCCCATTGCGTCGAGGTTGCGCATCTCGTAGCGTTTGCCGTTGCGCTGCAGATCGCCTGCTTTCTCGCCCAGGCCATAAAAACGCTCGTCCTTACGACGGCTCAGGTAATGCGCAACGCCGTCGCCGTGGGCGTTCAGCAGGTAGGCGCTGGTTGGACGGTCGTTGACCAGTGGCAGCCACTCGCCCGCCTCATTGCGGTAGTGCCACTCCAGCCACAGCGGCTGGTGGACGGTCACGCGCAGCCGTTCGGTTGCCACGGTTAGCGCCTCACCCTGCTGCGTTAGCGTCCAGGCCGGGCAGGTGAAACCGCTTAAATCGTCGCGGCGGCGACCTTCCCACGGCACGTCTTTTTCCGGCGCGATGCTCCAGGTGCGGTCCAGCGCCAGCTCGCCTTTGCGTTTGATCAGCACGCGGAACAGGTTCTCTTCCAGCACGTACAGGCACAGGCGGTGCTGGTTATCGACCAGCAGTTCCAGATGGTTTGCTGACTGCTTATCTACGGTCCAGTTTTTCAGGGTTTTCATATGCAATACATCCACTATCAGGCGCGCTTGGCGCGACGTTCAGCAATAAATGCTACCAGGAAGACAGCGCCAATCAGGTCAAAGAAGCCCATGGCAATAAAGAGCGGGTTAAAGCCGATTTTGTCGGCGGTCACACCGATTAACAGCGAGAACAGGAAGCTGGCGATCCACGCCGCCGAGCCGCGCATGCCGTTGACGGTCGCCATCTGGCCTTTGTCGAACGACTCCACGACCAGGGCGCTCAGCATGCAGGAGATGATCTGGTGCCCGAAGCCGCCGATGGAGATCAGCACGATGGTGATATATGGGTCGCGGGTGATGGCCACGATGCCCAGAGAGATCATCAGGAATGCGCCCGTCACGGAGCTGGCAACGACCGAGTTAACGCGGGAGCAGCCGAACAGACGGGTGTACAGACGCGTCAGGTAGCCACTCGCCACGCTGCCGAGATCGGCGGCGAGGAACGGCAGCCAGGCAAACATCGCAATCTGCTTCAGATCCATGCCGTGCTCTTTGGCGAGGTACAGTGGCACCCAGAAGCTCAGCACCGCCCAGGCCGGTTCCGCCATAAAGGCCGGGATGGCGATACCGTAGAAGCGTTTGTTTTTCGAAACGGTTTTCAGCGCGGTCAGGAAGGGCAGTCTCACCGCAGGCGGTTCGTTATCCTGCTTGATAAACGCCAGCTCGTCCTTGCTCAGGTTCGGGTGCTGCTCCGGGTTGTGGTAGAACGCCCACCAGAGTATCACCCACAGCAGCGCCAGCACGCCGGTAAACATAAACGCGCCCTGCCAACCGAACGAGGCGTGAGCAAAGTAGATGATAGGCGGGGCCAGCATCGCGCCGATGGAGAAGCCCACGCCCGCCCAGCCGGCGGCAACGGGACGTTCTGATTTCGGGAACCATTCGCCGATGGTTTTGGCGTTCGCCGGGGTAGCGGCGGCCTCAGAGGCACCCATAAAGAAGCGCAGAATCGCCAGGTGCAGCCAGCTTCCGGCGCCCGCATGGAAAATACACATCAACGCCCAGATCCCGGCGCAGACCATAAAGCCAATCTTCAGGCCGATAACGTCAATCAGCCAGCCGCACAGGGGCTGGAAAATGGTGTAGGCGATCTGGAACGCGCCGACGATCCAGGAGTATTGCTCGGTGGTGATGCCGAGGCTCTCTTTCAGTTCCGGGGCGAGGATCCCGAGCGAGTTTCGGGTGATGTAGTTAACGGTGACGCCAAGTAAGAACAGCACCAGCACGTACCAGCGCAGGTTCTTGATGACGCGACGGGTTTTGCTTGTCGCAACGGTGTTATTGATGTCCTGACTCATTTTACTCTCCACAAGACGGACGGTAAGGGGACGGAGGTTCAGGTGTCACACGGATTGTTATGGCTTTGATTTCTATCCGTTTAAACTGCTTAAGTTGGTATACAACTAGTATGGAAGTTGTGTGACAAGTTCACCTTAAGGGAGAAAATGAGCAGGCAATAGTGGATTTTGTGCAAAATTTCTCATAACTGACGAAATGCCTCTGGCATGATGGTGTTTATGTCAGTTATTGCCTGACCAATACGCTATGAAAAATTTTTCATTTCGCAAATGGAGCCAGATCACAAAATGGACAAAAGGCTAAAAATCACCGAAATCGCCGCCCGTACACAGCTCTCCATCAGCACCGTGTCGCGGGTGCTGGCGGGGAAAGCGAATACCAGTGAAAAGGCGCGCGCAAAGGTGCTGGCATGCGCCCGAGAGCTGGGCGTGATGGAAGGTATGGCGGCGGGGCGGTTGCTGCTCAATAGCCTGGTGGTTTTTGCCCCCCAACGCGCCTTCGACGAGCGGTCCGACATCTTTTACTACCGTGTGATCCAGAGCGTGAGTAAAGGCCTGGCGTCCCACGATGTGCGACTTCGCTACTGCGCGCTGGAAGAGAACGATAGCGACGCGCAGCTGTTTCTGGCGCGCATGAATGAAGCGGACACCCAGGCGGCGATTCTGCTCGGTATTGACGATCCGCACATTCACGATCTGGCGGTGGACGTGGGGAAACCCTGCATGCTGATTAACTGCCGGGACCGCCACATGCGTTTGCCTGCCGTTGCGCCGGATCATCGCGCCATTGGCGAGCGGGCGGCGGAGTACCTGTTCGAGATGGGGCACCGTGAGGTGATGAACGTGCTGTGCCTGCGTCGCTACACCATGGAGCTGCGCCTGTCGGGGATCCGCGATGCGTGGCAGAGCCATAACCTCAAGTTCAACGATAAACGCGATCTGCTGGTGGTGCCCAGCTTCAGCTCGCGTGAAACGGAACAGATGGTCAGCGAGTGGCTTAACCAGCAGAAGGGAAAAGACCTGCCGACGGCGTTTCTGGTCGGCGGCGACTTTATGGCGGCGGGCACCATTAGCGCATTACAAAACCACGGCCTGCGCGTGCCGCAGGACGTGTCGGTGATGAGCATTGACGGGTTTAACCTGGCGGCGATTCAGGATGTGCCATTAACGGCGGTGCATGTTCCCCGCGATGAGCTGGGAACCGAAGCGGTGCATATGCTCCAGCAGCGGCTGATGCGCCCGGACGCGCCGGTGGGGACGTTACTGCTTAACGGTACGTTGACCGTTCGGGATTCGGTACGGCGGATACGTCAGGGGAAACGACGCACCGCCGTGGAGCGGGAAGGGCTGTACGACAGTTAGACCATGCCCAGCGCGCGCTTGCCGTGGATATTGAGATCGTTCACGGTAAAGCGGTCCTGCCAGCTCTTTTCATAATCCTCGCGCGGGAAATCTCCCGGCGACGCACCGGTTTCCAGCGCTTCCTTGACCTTTTTCGCGTAGGCGAGATTTTTCTCGCACATCGGCGCGGCAGGGATGTACATCACGTTGCCCCAGCCCTGCTGATTCTCCACCGGCGCGACGGAGTGGATCACATCGCAGTGCCACCACACGGAATCGCCCGCTTCGAGTGCCGGAATGCTGGTCAGCGCCTCGATGAGCAGCGGGTGCCACTTCTCGGAAATCGGCAGCACGCGTCCCGGCGCCACGCCGCACAGCTCGTCCTCCGGCACGTCGTCCAGCAGCGGACGCAGCAGAATATAGGCCATCGCTTCCGGGATCGGCACTACGTGCAGCAGCCCCTGACCGGGGATCATGTCCGACAGCGCCGTCCAGCCCTGGAAGGTGCGGAACACCGAGCATTTGGTGGTGTTATCGACGGTGTACTCTTCCACTTCGGTACGGTGCGCGGCGTTCCACGGATCGTACTTATCGACGTTGCCGTCAAACACGCGGGCGAACACCTGTTGATAAGCCGGAAGCAGCCAGCGCTCCAGCGCGCCGGAGTCGGTATGCGCGCCCAGTCCTTTCGAGGTGGTTCCCGGCGGACGGCGGCGGATACGGTCCGGGTAAATCACGCTTACGTCCGGGTCGAACCACTGCTTGCCGTTGCTCTCGAATGTCCATAAACGGTTCAGGAACGACTGCACCTGCGCCATCTCTTCGCTCTGGCGCGCCTGCATTTGCGCCTGAGACCAGTAAATCGGGTAAATCTCCGGACGAGAGGCCGTTAAGGTGCCGAAGAAGTTATCGCCTGGTCCTTTGTACACGTCGTCAAACGTGTTGAGATCGAGGTAGTCGAGCATCGACTGATCCCATGCCAGCGCCTGCTCGCGCGGGAAATGACCTTTAATCACCGCGCAGCCACGGCGTTTAACGGCCTCGCGCTGAGCGTCGGTGAGGGTGCCGTTTTTCACATCCGCGAACGGGATCACCGGCCAGACGGTTTCGCCTTTGTTCTTAAGGGCGTTGATTTCCGCCACGCGGGTGGCAATTTTATCGCTGAGCTTATTAAACACCGCCTGCACGTCGCCGATCTGCGCGCGTAACTCACGTTTTAACTGACGGATTGCCGCTTTGTGATCCGCTGGCAAAGTTTCACTGGTAAAGGTCATAACTGCCTCGCATCTTTCATTCGAAAGTGAAAATGTCTACAAGTGATACTTTAAGTTAAAATTAAGTTAATGCAAGTTTAAAAACTTGACGCAAGCCACAGGACGGAAAAAGAGTGAGAGGCCGGAGCAAGGCTCCGGCGAGGAGAGGATCAGGCGTCGAACGGGGAGTGGTTGTCGAGCACGGCCTGAATGACGTTCAGCGCGCCCTGATGGTTGTTGTCGTCGGTGCTGTAGCGGCTGATTTCTTTGATGCTTTCTGCCGCGTTGCCCATTGCAAAGGAATATTTCACCAGCTTTAGCATCTCGGCATCGTTGCCGCTGTCGCCAATGCCCACGCACTCCTGCGGTGAGATTTTCCAGCGTTTCAGCAGGCGGCTGATGCCGTTGGCTTTGTGCAGGCCGGGGATAATTAAATCCACAAAGCCAAAGCCGCTGGTGACCGGCTTCATGATGCCGTCCAGGGAGACGTGAAGTTTATCCACCAGACTAGGAATATCGCTGTCCGGCAGGTTCAGGGAGAACTTAAACAGCACGTCGTCAATTTCGCGGTAATCGCTGATGCGCTTTAAGCGGTGATAGTGCTTTGACATCAGCGCCACGAACGCTTCAGGAGCCTGGTCGCTGACGTAGGCACTCTCCAGCCCGCAGGCCACGAAGTTCAACCCTTTGTCTTTCAGCAGTTCGCCAATGACGATTTGTGATTCATGACGCGTCAGTTCGCCGTGGAAAATCTGTTCCCCGTGATCGAACACCAGCGCGCCGTTTTCCGCCACGAAGGAGATCCGATCTTTCAGCTCCGGGAAGAAGGAGATGAGCTGGTAATACTGGTTGCCGCTGGCGACAACGAATTCAATGTCGCGGGTGTTAAGCTGTTCAAACTGTGCCTGGAAGCGGTCACGATCGTACTGCTTGGCATCATCAAGGAAAGTTCCGTCCATATCGGTGACGATAACTTTAACGGTCATACTGTGCTCCTGGGTCACTGCGTTTTGAAACATTCTAATAACAAGGTGACGGGGAGCACAAATTTAATTTCATTCGAAAGTCAAAGCAAAGCGGCAACCGAAGTTGCCGCTTTTAGTGTTTTCTCCCTCTCCCCGTGGGAGAGGGGATGCACCGTTACAGCGTATGCTCAGTACGGGCAATAATATCGTCCTGCGCATCCGGCGACAGGGCGGTGAAGAACGCCGAGTAGCCCGCCACGCGCACCACCAGATCACGATACTGGTCAGGATGTTTCTTCGCTTCCAGCAGCGTATCGCGGGAAACAATGTTGTACTGAATATGCCAGCCTTTGTGCACCTCGAAGAAGGTGCGCAGCAGCACCATCAGCTTCTGTCGATCGCTGTCGTTTTCCAGCGTCGACGGGTTCAGCTTCTGGTTAAGCAGCACGCCGCCGAGAATCGCCTCGGTAGGCAGTTTACCGACTGAGCCAATCACCGCCGTCGGGCCGAGGTGGTCCGTACCGGAGGCCGGGCTTGCCCCTTCCGCCAGCGGGGTGTGCGCTTTGCGTCCGTCCGGCGTCGCCATCGTCGCTGCACCAAACGGCACGTTTGCGGAGATAGAAGAGGTGCCCGCGTAGTAGTTACCGCCAATCGGGCCACGGCCGTAGCGCGGGTTGTGGTACTGCTTCAGCTCTTCAATGTAGGTCTGATAGGCACGCGTCAGCAGCATATCCACGCTGTCGTCGTCGTTGCCGTACTTCGGCGCGCCGTTGATCAGACGCTGGCGCAGCTGCTCGTGAGTCAGCCCCTCGAAGTCATCCGCCAGCGCGGCCGCCAGCTGCTGTTGACCGATAGTGCCCTGCTCGAATACCAGCTTTTTCACCGCCGCCAGGCTGTTGCCGAGGTTGGCGATGCCCACCTGCAGGCCGGAGACCCAGTCATACTTCGCGCCGCCCTGCTTGATGCTTTTCGCACGCTCGATGCAGTCGTCCACCAGCGCCGAGCAGAGAATATCGTGGACGTTCTCTTCCAGCATGGTGTCCACCACGTACTCAATCTCGATGGATTTACGGGTGAAGTAGCGGATCTGGCTGTCCCACGCCGCCATCACCTCCTCGAAGTTGTCGAAGTTACCGGCAGAGAGGGCTTTCTCCTGCGGGAGGAACACCTTGCCGCTGGTGGCATCGCGCCCGCCTTCCATCGCCGCCAGCATCACGCGTGCGAAGTTGATAAAGCTCATGCCGGTGCAGCGGTAGCCCCATTTGCCGCCGACTGCGGTTTCGATGCAGCCGATGGCCGCGTAGTCGTAGGCGTCGTCTCGTTCAACGCCGAGCTTGATGAATTCCGGAATGACGATTTCATCGTTGTTAAAGGCCGGCATGCCGAAGCCGCAGCGGATCACCTGCACGCAGGCGTCGAGGAAGTCGTTGCTCATGCCCGCGTGGTAACGCACGCTCAGGTTTGGCTGGGTGGAGCGCAGGCGACCGCAGGATTCCAGAATCGCGTAGGAGAGCGGGTTGACCGCGTCCATCGGCTCGCCGTTGACCAGCTTCTGGCCACCGATGGTGACGTTCTGGTACAGCGGGCTGCCGGCGGAGGCTTTAGAGTGCGAGCCGGAGCGGATCTTGTTCACTTCCAGCAGCTTCAGCCAGCAGCTGTGCAGCAGCTCAATGGCGTGCTCGCGGTCGAGGCTCTGGTCAAGCTCCACGTCGCGACGGTAGTACGGATAAAGATACTGGTCCATACGCGCGAAGGAGACGGAGTGGCCGTTGGACTCAATCTGCAGGATCAGCTGAATGAAGTAGCACAGCTGCAGCGCCTGCCAGAAGGTTTTTGGCGGCTCGTGGGCGATTACGTCACAGTTTTCCGCCATTGCCAGCAGCTCGTCGCGGCGGCTTACGCGGGTTTCGGTAGCGGCCATTTCACGCGCCAGTTCGGCAAAGCGTTTGATGTGCAGGCTCACCGCCTCCAGCACGATATCAACCGCTTTCAGGAACTGGTCGCCGTGCAGGTCTTCCAGCACCGTCAGGTTGATGCGTGAGCGGCGCTCGGCCACTTTGGCGCGCAGGCCGTCGAGACCTTTCTCCAGCACCAGTGGGAAGTTCACCGCCAGGTGCGCGTCGCCGGAGGTCATGTTGCCTTCGGCTTTGATAATGCCGGTTTCCAGCAGGCCTTTCTGTTCGTCGGTGAACATGCCGTAGCAGCGATCCTGCACCGTCTGGCCGCGCCACCACGGGCAGATGTCATGCAGGACGCGCTTGTTCTCTTCGCTCACCGCAAAGCCAGCGCCCGGGCGATCCGCCAGATCGTCGATCTCTTTCTCAATCCAGGAGACGGTGTATTCCGGGAAGATCGGCGCGGCGCGCACTTCGCTTGCCTGGTTACCGATGATCAGCTCGTCGTGCTTGATCCAGATGGTGCGCTCGGCCAGGTGATGCGCCAGCGCCAGGGCGCGACGCACCGGGATCGGCTTGTCCATATGCTGCTGATACATTTCAGTGTAATGCTGCGCGCGCTCGGTACAGACCGGCGGCTTGACGATATGCACCAGCGCCATTTTGTGCGCCTTGATGCGTTCGCTGAGGGTGTTGAGATTCAGGGTCGTCATAGGTTTATCCTCGTAAGGTCGCGGTTAACCCTTTCTGGCAGGCGTACTGCTGCGCGAAGTCCAGCAGGGCAGGGTTATCCAGCGGTTTGTCAGGGGCAGAGTAGGGTTGGCCGAGCAGGGTGTATTTGTTCATGCCCAGCGTGTGGTACGGCAGAAAATGAATATCCTCGACGCCGAGCTCGTCGGCAGCGAAATTGGTAATGGCGGTAACAGACGCTTCATCGGCGTTAAAGCCCTGGATCAGCGGCACGCGGATGGTGATTTTTTTCCCGGCCGCGGCAAGGCGTTTCAGGTTGTCCAGGATCCGCTTAGCCGAACCGTCCGTCCACTGCTTGAACACCTCACCGTCGACGTGCTTCAGGTCGGCGAGGAACAGATCGACGTAGGGTAAAGAGGGCTCGATATAGTGCCACGGTACGTGAAGACAGGTTTCGACGGCGGTATGGATCCCCTGGAGGTGGCTGGCTTTAAACAGCGCGTGCGCCAGCTCCGGGTTCATAAACGGCTCACCGCCGGAGAGGGTGATGCCGCCGCCGCTGCGGTCGTAAAAAGGCTTATCGCGCAGTACGGTCGCCATGATCTCCTCGACCTGCTGTTCTTCACCACAGACGGTCAGCGCCTGCGTCGGGCAGCAGTCGGTGAGGGCATTAAGCGTCTCGTCGTCAAGCTTCTCACGATGGATGACCATCCCGTTCAGCGCACGTTCGATACAGCCCGGAGCCACCTGCTGGCACAGGTCGCAGCCGTCCAGGCACAGGCGCGCATCAAACAGCACGTCCCGGCTGCGGGAGCGGCTTTCCGGGTTCTGGCACCAGCGACAGCCCAGCGAGCAGCCTTTCAGGAACACCACGGTTCGAATGCCGGGGCCATCGTGGGTAGAGTAACGCTGAATATTGAAGATCATGATTTCACCTCTCATCTTGCATATGAAGATTAAATTACTTTCGAATGAAAGTTATCTTGATGCAGGTCAACTCTTGAGCAGGTTTTGTCGTGATAGGGTAAGTGCAGGCTAATTTTGAGGGTGACATCATGGAACTTTATCTCGACACATCTGACGTTGCGGCAGTCAAAAAGCTGGCGCGTATCTTCCCGCTGGCGGGCGTGACCACCAACCCAAGCATTGTGGCAGCCGGTAAAACGCCGCTCGATGTGCTGCTGCCTGAACTGCACGACGCGCTGGGCGGTAAAGGCCGTCTGTTCGCGCAGGTGATGGCGACTACCGCTGAAGGGATGGTGGAGGACGCGCGCAAGCTCCGCGCCATCATTAATGACCTTGTGGTGAAAGTGCCGGTGACCGCAGAAGGGCTGGCGGCAATCAAGATGCTGAAAGCGGAAGGGATCCCGACGCTGGGTACGGCGGTTTACGGCGCCGCGCAGGGAATGCTCTCCGCGCTGGCGGGGGCAGACTATGTCGCACCTTACGTTAACCGCGTGGACGCGCAGGGCGGGGACGGGATCCAGACCGTAGTGGAATTACAGCAACTGTTGACGCTGCACGCCCCGCAGTCAAAAGTGCTTGCCGCGAGCTTCAAAACGCCGCGTCAGGCGCTGGACTGCCTGCTGGCAGGCTGCGAGTCCATCACGCTGCCGCTGGACGTGGCGCAGCAGTTTATTACTTCTCCGGCCGTTGATGCGGCGATTGTGAAGTTTGAGCAGGACTGGCAGGGGGCGTTTGGACGGACGTCTATCTGACGGGTTTGCCGGGTGGCGCTGGCGCTTACCCGGCCTACGTTCGGGCCGCTGTAGGTCGGGTAAGGCGAAGCCGCCACCCGACTTTTTTACTGGCTACAAACCTCACACCCCGGGTTACGCATCAGCTTCATCTCGCGGAACTGGCAGGTCATCGCGTCATACATGACGATTTTCCCCGCGGCAGGCGTGCCGTAGTGTGCCAGCACTTTGATCGCTTCCATCGCCTGCAGTGAGCCAATCACGCCGACGAGCGGCGCCATCACGCCCGCCTCAACGCAGGTCAGCGCATTCTCGCCGAACAGGCGGCTCAGGCAGCGGTAGCAGGGTTCACCTTCCGCGTACGTGAAGACGCTGATTTGCCCCTCCATGCGGATCGCCGCACCGGAGACCAGCGGAGTTTTGTGGGCAAAACAGCCTGCGTTTAGCTGGTTACGGACGGCGACGTTGTCGGTGCAGTCCAGTACCAGGTCATGCTGTGCAATCTGCGCGGACAGCGCCTCGTCATCCAGCATCGCGTCAATGAGGGTAAACTGAACGTTGGGGTTGATGCGGGCCAGCGCAACCCCGGCGGATCCCACCTTCGGCTGGCCAATGGTCGCGTCGCTGTGCAGCGTCTGGCGCTGCAGGTTGGACACCGATACGGTATCGAAATCCAGCAGTGTCATCCTGCCCACGCCTGCCGCCGCAAGGTACTGCGCGGCCGCGCAGCCCAGACCGCCCAGGCCGACCACCAGCACGCTGGCCGCCTTGAGCGCTTCCTGGCCCTCGAAATCAAACCCGCGCAGGATAATCTGGCGGTTATAGCGCAGCATCTCCGGGTCGCTCAGCTCCACCGTCATGTCAGCCTCCGAACAGGTGGTTAAAGCGCTCGATCTCAACCCATTCGCCTGCTTCCACATTGCCGCGCTCGCGCTCCAGCACGATAAAGCAGTTGCCCTGGCTGAAGGAGCTGAAAATGTGCGAGCCCTGGTGCCCGGTGGTGCTCACTTCGAGCTCACCGTCCGCGTTGCGCGCCAGAATGCCACGCTGGAAATCGAGACGGCCCGGTGTTTTTTTCAGGCGCGTGGCGGCACGCACGCGCAGGCGTTCCGGCAGTGGATTAGCCTTGTTGCCGGAAAGCTTCGCCAGCAGCGGGATCACCAGCTGGTAGAAGGTGAGTGCCGCAGAGACCGGGTTACCCGGCAGGCCGCAGAACCAGCTATGCGCGAGCTTGCCAAAGGCGAACGGTTTGCCCGGCTTGATAGCCAGCTTCCAGAAGGCGATTTCGCCCAGCTCTTCAAGGATGGTTTTGGTGTAATCCGCTTCACCCACAGAGACGCCGCCAGAGCTGATGACCACGTCGGCTGCGTTATCCGCCTCGATAAACGCGGCGCGCAGTTTTTCCGGATCGTCAGGAATGATGCCGAGATTAATTACGTCGCAGCCCAGCTGCTCCAGCATCAGGTGTACCGCCAGGCGGTTGGTGTCGTAAATCTGGCCGTCCTGCAGCGGCTGGCCCGGAAGCTGCAGCTCGTCGCCAGTGGAGAAAACGGCAACGCGCACTTTACGGATAACGTCGATTTCAGCAACGCCGAGCGACGCCAGCACCGGCAGCTCACCTACCGTTAGCTTCTGTCCGGCAGAAAAGACCGTTGCGCCAAGGGTGATATCTTCGCCCGTGCGGCGAATGTTCTGGCCCGCTTTAACGTTCGCGGTAAAACGCACGCCGTCGTCGGTCTGTTCGGTCTCTTCCTGCATCACCACGGCGTCGCAGCCAGCCGGAACGGGCGCACCGGTCATGATGCGCACGCAGGTACCCGCAGGCCATTCACCGCTAAACGGCTGACCCGCAAAGGCTTTACCCGCCACCGGCAGGGCGTTACCCGTCTGGAGATCCGCCAGGCGCACCGCGTAACCGTCCATCGCGGAGTTATCAAACCCCGGCACGTTAAGCGGAGAGACAATATCGCGCGCGGCAATACGGCCAAAACAGCGCACAAGCGGCAGCGTTTCAACCTCATGCAGTGGGGTAATGCGGCCAAGCATCTGCGTGAGTGCCGTCTCAAGCGGCATCAGTCCGGCGGTAAAATCCATGGTGGGCTCCTGCGGAGTAACAACGAAAACGCCCATTATGGCAGAAAAGTGCGGCTAACTGTATGACCCGATGGGTGTACGCTTTACATCACAGTTGCGTCTTTCTATATTCAAAAATCATCTGAAGTTTCATCGACGATAATGATATTTATAGAAAAAGCCGCAAATCAGGCTAACGGGTGATGCGAAATGGTTAATGCGGTAATCGCAATTCATGGTGGCGCCGGGGCAATCACCCGTGCACAGCTCAGTCCCGAGCAGGAAAAGCGCTATATTGACGCGCTATACGCCATTGTGGAAACAGGCCAGCGGATGCTGGAGGCGGGCGAGAGCGCGCTGGATGTGGTCACCGAGGCGGTGCGCCTGCTGGAAGAGTGCCCGTTGTTTAACGCGGGGATCGGTTCGGTCTTTACCCGGGATGAAACGCACGAGCTGGATGCCTGCGTGATGGACGGTATTACCCTGAAAGCGGGTGCCGTGGCAGGCGTCAGTCGTCTGCGCAACCCGGTGCTGGCGGCGCGTCTGGTGATGGAAGCGAGTCCGCACGTCCTGTTGACGGGCGAAGGGGCGGAGACGTTTGCCTTCGAACACGGAATGGAGTCGGTATCGCCCGATCTTTTTTCCACGGAGGAGCGCTATCAGCAGCTGCTGGACGCGCGTACGGCAGGCAAGACGCAGCTTGACCATGCTGCGCCGCTGGATGAAACCACCAAAATGGGCACGGTCGGCGCAGTCGCGCTCGATAAAGCCGGAAACCTCGCGGCGGCAACGTCAACGGGCGGGATGACCAACAAGCTGCCGGGGCGCGTCGGCGACAGCCCGCTGCCCGGCGCAGGGTGCTATGCCAACAACGCCACGGCCGCCGTGTCCTGTACCGGAACCGGCGAAGTGTTTATTCGTGCTCTCGCGGCCTATGACATCACCGCGCTGATGGATTATGGCGGATTAAGCCTGAGCGAGGCCTGCGAGCGCGTGGTAATGGAAAAACTGCCCGCGCTTGGCGGCGTCGGCGGGTTGATTGCGGTGGATCATGAGGGCAACGTGGCCCTGCCGTTTAACAGCGAAGGGATGTACCGCGCCTGGGGCTACGCCGGTGATGAGCCCAGTACGGGGATCTATCGTGAATAAGGGGGCAAAACGTGCCGCACAGTGAAGAGCTGGACAACCGCCAGGTATTGGCTGTCCATCAGCTGAATATTGCGTTTCAGGAGGAGCGGCAGTTCATCCCCGCAGTACAGAATTTATCGTTTTCGCTGCAACGCGGCGAAACGCTGGCCATTGTCGGTGAGTCTGGTTCCGGTAAATCGGTTACCGCACTGGCATTGTTGCGCCTGCTGGAGCAAACGGGCGGGCAGATCGGCAGCGAGAAAATGCTCCTGCGCCGCCGTAACCGTCAGGTCATTGATTTAAATGAACTGAGTGGTTCGCAGATGCAGGGCGTGCGTGGGGCGGATATCGCCATGATTTTCCAGGAGCCGATGACCTCGCTGAACCCGGTTTTTCCGGTGGGCGAGCAGATTGCCGAGTCCATCCGCCTGCATCAGGGGTTAAGCGGCGATGAAGCGCTCCTCGAAGCGAAGCGGATGCTGGAGAGGGTGCGCATTCCTGAAGCGCAGGCCATTCTGGGGCGCTATCCGCATCAGCTTTCCGGGGGGATGCGCCAGCGCGTCATGATTGCGATGGCGCTCTCGTGCCGTCCGGCGGTGCTGATCGCCGACGAGCCGACAACGGCGCTGGATGTGACGATTCAGGCGCAGATCCTGCAGCTGATCAAAGTGCTGCAGCAGGAGATGGAGATGGGGGTGATTTTTATCACCCACGACATGGGCGTGGTGGCGGATATCGCCGACCGCGTACTGGTGATGCACCAGGGGCACGCCGTGGAGACGGGCACGGTTGAGCAAATTTTTCATGCGCCTGTTCATCCTTACACCAAAGCGCTGCTGGCGGCGGTGCCGCGTCTTGGGGCGATGAACGGCAGCGATTTACCGCGCCGTTTTCCGTTGATGGCTCAGGGCGAGGCGGGCATGCAGACGGCCGAAATCGAGCAAGATACGGTGGTGCCGGGCAGGCCCATTCTGGAAGTCCGCGATCTGGTCACGCGTTTTCCGCTGCGCAGCGGGGTGTTCAATCGCGTGAAGCGCGAAGTCCATGCGGTGGAAAACGTCAGTTTTGATCTCTGGCCGGGCGAAACGCTGGCGCTGGTGGGGGAGTCGGGCTGCGGAAAATCCACGACCGGACGCGCGCTGCTCAGGCTGGTGGAGACCCAGGCCGGGACCATTACCTTTAACGGCGAACGTATCGACACCCTGCCAGACAGCAAGCTGCAGGCCGTGCGCCGGGATATTCAGTTTATTTTCCAGGATCCGTATGCTTCTCTCGATCCGCGTCATACGGTGGGGTATTCGATCATGGAGCCGCTGCGGGTGCATAACCTGCTCGACGGGGACGCGGCGCAGCGTCGCGTGGCCTGGCTGCTGGAGCGCGTCGGGCTGAAGCCTGAACATGCCTGGCGTTATCCCCACGAGTTTTCCGGCGGACAGCGACAGCGCATTTGCATTGCGCGGGCGCTGGCGCTGAATCCAAAAGTGGTGATTGCGGATGAGTCCGTTTCGGCACTGGATGTCTCTATCCGCGCGCAAATCATCAATTTATTGCTCGATTTACAGCGGGATATGGGCATTGCCTTCCTGTTTATCTCGCATGATATGGCGGTGGTGGAGCGTATCAGCCACCGTGTTGCGGTGATGTACATGGGGCAAATTGTTGAGATTGGCCCGCGGCGGGCGGTATTTGAAAACCCGCAGCATCCTTACACCCGCAAGCTGATGGCCGCTGTGCCGGTTGCCGATCCTGCGCATCACCACGCCCAGCGCGTGCTGCTGCAGGATGAAATGCCGAGCAATATTCGTAAACGGGGCGAAACCCTGGAGCGCGTTATGCTTCGGGAAGTCGGTCCCGGTCATTTTGTCGCACCACCGCGTCAGGACAATGCATTCTCGCGGTTATAACGTACACCAGGCAGGAGAACACAATGGTTAAATTTGTTGCTCGTACATGGCTGTTAGCCGCGAGCGTGACGGCGGCGCTGGCCGTCGCCCCCGCGTTCGCTGCCAAAGACGTGGTCGTGGCGGTCGGCTCTAATTTTACGACGCTCGATCCGTATGATGCTAACGACACGCTGTCGCAGGCGGTGGCGAAATCGTTCTACCAGGGGCTGTTTGGCCTGGATAAAGAGATGAAGCTCAAAAACGTGCTGGCGGAGAGCTATACCGTTTCGGACGACGGGCTGGTGTATACCATCAAGCTGCGTTCCGGCGTGAAGTTCCAGGACGGCACGGATTTCAATGCTGAAGCGGTGAAGGTTAACCTCGACCGCGCCAGCAATCCGGAAAATAGCCTGAAGCGCTACAACCTGTATAAAAATATCGCCAGTACCGAGGCGGTCGACCCGGCAACCGTGAAGATCACCCTCAAAGAGCCGTTCTCCGCGTTTATCAATATCCTTGCGCATCCGGCAACGGCAATGATTTCGCCAGCGGCGCTGAAGAAATACGGCAAAGAGATCGGCTTCCACCCGGTAGGCACCGGCCCGTACGAGCTGCTTACCTGGAATCAAACCGATTTTGTGAAGGTGAAGAAATTCGCCGGATACTGGCAGCAGGGCTTGCCGAAGCTCGACACCATTACCTGGCGCCCGGTGGTGGATAACAACACCCGCGCGGCGATGCTGCAAACCGGTGAAGCGCAGTTTGCCTTCCCGATCCCCTACGAGCAGGCAGCGCTGCTGGCGAAAAACAGCAAGCTGGAGCTGGTTGCCAGCCCGTCAATCATGCAGCGCTACATCAGCATGAACGTCACGCAAAAACCGTTCGATAACCCGAAGGTGCGTGAAGCCATCAACTACGCCATTAACCGCCAGGCGCTGGTGAAAGTGGCCTTTGCGGGCTATGCCACTCCGGCGACCGGCGTGGTGCCGCCGGCTATCGCCTATGCGCAAAGCTACCAGCCGTGGCCTTACGATCCGGCCAAAGCGCGCGAGCTGCTGAAAGAAGCGGGATTCCCGAACGGCTTCAGCACCACGCTGTGGTCGTCGCATAACCACAGTACCGCCCAGAAGGTGCTGCAGTTTACCCAGCAGCAGCTGGCGCAGGTCGGCATCAAGGCGCAGGTGACCGCGATGGATGCCGGACAGCGTGCGGCAGAAGTGGAGGGCAAAGGGCAGAAAGAGAGCGGCGTGAGGATGTTCTACACCGGCTGGACCGCCTCCACCGGTGAAGCCGACTGGGCGCTGTCACCGCTGTTTGCCTCACAGAACTGGCCGCCAACGCTGTTTAATACCGCGTTCTACAGCAACCCGCAGGTGGATAAAGCCCTGTCTGACGCGCTGAAAACCACCAAATCGGAAGAGAAAGCGCGCCTCTACAAAGACGCGCAAGATATTATCTGGAAAGAGTCGCCGTGGGTGCCGCTGGTGGTGGAAAAACTGGTCTCCGCCCATAACAAAGCGCTGACCGGGTTCTATATCATGCCGGATACGGGCTTTAGCTTTGACGACGCGGATTTAAAATAACACTCATGCTGAATTATGTTTGTAAACGCCTGCTGGGGCTTATCCCGACGCTGTTGATTGTGGCGGTGCTGGTGTTTCTGTTTGTCCATATGCTGCCGGGGGATCCGGCGCGGCTGATTGCCGGGCCCGAGGCGGATGCGACCGTTATTGAACTGGTGCGCAAGCAGTTGGGTCTCGACAGGCCGTTGTATATGCAGTTCCTGCACTATATAGGCAACGTGCTGCAGGGCGATTTTGGCACCTCGATGGTGTCGCGTCGCCCGGTGTCGGAAGAGATTGCCAGCCGCTTTATGCCGACCTTTTGGTTAACCCTTGCCAGCATGGGCTGGGCGGTGGTGTTTGGTCTCGGTGCGGGAATTGTCGCCGCCGTCTGGCGCAACCGCTGGCCGGATAAACTGGGTATGGCGCTGGCGGTGACCGGCATCTCCTTCCCGGCATTCGCCCTCGGGATGCTGCTGATGCAGATCTTCTCCGTGGAGCTGGGCTGGCTGCCGACCGTGGGCGCGGATACCTGGAAGCACTACATTCTCCCATCGATGACCCTTGGCGCAGCCGTGGCGGCTGTGATGGCGCGTTTTACCCGCGCCTCGTTTGTCGACGTGCTGAGCGAAGACTACATCCGCACCGCGCGGGCGAAAGGGGTCAGCGAGAAGTGGGTCATCCTCAAGCACGGTTTCCGTAACGCGATGATCCCGGTAGTAACGATGATGGGGCTGCAGTTTGGCTTCCTGCTGGGCGGCTCTATTGTGGTGGAGAAGGTCTTCAACTGGCCGGGGCTGGGGCGTCTGCTGGTCGATTCAGTCGACATGCGTGATTATCCGGTGATTCAGGCGGAAGTCCTGCTGTTCTCGCTGGAGTTTATTCTTATCAACTTAGTGGTGGACGTGCTTTACGCCGCCATTAACCCGGCCATCAGGTACAAGTAAGATGCGATTGTTGAACTGGCGTCGTCAGGCCGTATTAAATGCTATGCCGGGGCTAAAGCCGGAGCACATCCGCACTCCGTGGTCTGAATTCTGGCGGCGTTTTCGCCGTCAGCCTGTCGCGATGACGGCGGGGCTGTTTGTTTTGCTGCTGATTGTGGTGGCGATCGTTGCGCCGTGGGTCGCGCCGTTTGATGCGGAAAACTATTTTGACTATGACCGTCTGAACGACGGGCCGTCGATGATGCACTGGTTCGGCGTGGATTCGCTCGGGCGGGATATCTTCAGCCGCGTGCTGGTGGGGGCGCAAATCTCGCTGGCCGCCGGGGTCTTTGCGGTGCTGATCGGCGCGGCGATAGGCACGGTTTTGGGTCTCGTCGCCGGGTATTACGAAGGCTGGTGGGACCGCATCATCATGCGCATCTGCGACGTGCTGTTTGCCTTCCCCGGCATTCTGCTGGCGATTGCCGTGGTGGCGATCATGGGCAGCGGCATGGCGAACGTCATCATTGCGGTCGCGGTCTTTTCGATACCGGCCTTCGCCCGCCTGGTGCGCGGCAACACGCTGGTGCTGAAACAGCAGACCTTTATCGAATCCGCCCGCAGTATGGGGGCCAGCGACGCCACGATCCTGTTCAGCCATATTCTGCCGGGTACGGTGTCGTCCATCGTGGTCTATTTCACCATGCGCATCGGCGTGTCGATTATCTCGGCGGCCAGCCTGTCGTTTCTGGGGTTAGGGGCGCAGCCTCCCACGCCGGAGTGGGGCGCGATGCTGAACGAGGCGAGAGCAGATATGGTGATTGCACCGCACGTGGCGATCTTCCCGAGTCTGGCGATTTTCCTGACCGTGCTGGCGTTTAACCTGCTGGGGGACGGACTGCGCGACGCGCTGGATCCACGGATTAAGGGGTAGGACAGTGGAATGTGCCGGGTGGCGGCTACGCCTTACCCGGCCTACAAAAGGGAAGCGGGGTGTTTAAACCCGGCTACCCCACAGGTCATACTCGTCCGCGTTTTCAACCTTCACGCAAATAATATCACCCGGCTTAACGCTGGTTTCGCCGTTCAGGTACACCGCGCCGTCGATCTCAGGGGCATCTGCCATGCTGCGGCCAATCGCGCCTTCTTCGTCCACTTCGTCAACGATGACCATGATCTCGCGGCCCACTTTTTCCTGCAGACGCTCAGCAGAGATCTGCTGCTGCAGCTGCATGAAGCGGTTCCAGCGCTCTTCTTTCACCTCTTCCGGTACCTGGTCCGCCAGCTCGTTGGCGGTTGCGCCCTCTACCGGGCTGTACTTGAAGCACCCAACGCGGTCCAGACGGGCTTCTTTCAGGAAGTCGAGCAGCATCTGGAAATCTTCTTCGGTTTCACCCGGGAAGCCGACGATGAAGGTGGAGCGCAGGGTCAGATCCGGACAGATTTCACGCCACTGCTTGATGCGCGCCAGCTGGCGGTCAACGGAGCCAGGACGCTTCATCAGCTTCAGAATACGCGGGCTGGCGTGCTGCAGCGGGATATCCAGGTACGGCAGAATTTTGCCTTCCGCCATCAGCGGGATCACATCGTCAACGTGCGGGTACGGGTAGACGTAGTGCAGACGCGTCCAGATACCGAGCTTCGCAAGCTGCTCGCACAGGCCGACCATGCTGGTTTTCACCGGCTCGCCGTTGTGGAAACCGGAGCGGTGTTTCACGTCTACGCCGTAGGCCGAGGTGTCCTGGGAGATGACCAGCAGCTCCTTCACGCCCGCGTCGGCCAGACGTTTAGCTTCCGCCAGCACTTCACCGATTGGACGGCTCACCAGATCGCCACGCATGGACGGGATGATGCAGAAGGTGCAGCGATGGTTGCAGCCTTCGGAAATTTTCAGGTACGCGTAGTGGCGCGGCGTCAGCTTCACGCCTTGTTCCGGCACCAGGCTCAGGAACGGGTTGTGCTTTGGTTTTGGCACGTAGTGATGAACATGTTCCAGCACCTGCTCGTAGCTGTGCGGGCCGGTGATCTCCAGCACCTTCGGATGCACTTCACGGATCTGATCCACTTTCGCGCCCAGGCAGCCGGTGACAATCACTTTGCCGTTTTCGGTCAGGGCTTCACCGATGGCTTCCAGAGACTCCTGAACCGCACTGTCGATAAAGCCGCAGGTGTTGACGATCACCATGTCGGCATTGTCGTAGCTTGGCACCACGTCATAGCCTTCGGTACGAAGTTCGGTCAGGATGCGTTCGGAATCCACCAGGTTTTTCGGGCAGCCGAGGGAGACGAAGCCGATTTTCGGCTGGTGCGTAACATTGCTCATAGGTTAAAAATTCATCAATTATGGAGTTATCAGGGCGGGATTTTACAGCGTATCGCGGGGGATTTATACATTCTTTGCATGGCGGATGCGGTGAGTAAAGGTTGTAACATTGTAAAGAATGTTAATCAGTTAAGAATTATTGATCTCAGGCATTAAATTGTACAAAAAATGAACTTATTCTGAATGTGCAACATGACTGACAGAGGAGGAAATAGCATGTCCGTTGACAGACTGAAACGCGATCTGCTTAACAAGCTGATCAACGCCCGAATCGACCTGGCCGCGTATCTGCAGCTCAGGAAGGCAAAAGGCTATATGTCAGTCAGCGAAAGCGAACATCTGCGTGATAATCTGTTTGAACTTTGCAATTTCATGCGTGAAAAAGCACCGACCCTGAAAGCGGAATACGACGAAAGCGAGCTGATGGCGCTGCGCCGCGCCGCTGAGGTGCTCTCCATTGCAGGGGTATGTTTGATGAACGGACGCCACGACTGCCCTAATTTTATCGCTGTTAACGCGGAGAAGCTTGAAAACTGCCTGACAACGCTCTCTCTTTGCATCATGTGTCTGAACGAGCACGCGAAGCTTGCCCAGCACTGAGCCCGGGGGAGGCGACTCCCCCTTCTGATTAAGCTTTTGTAAAAGTGGTAACGCGACCGAACGTTGTGGCTAATCTTTATGCCATATGCCGATAAAGGAGCGCGTTATGCATCGATCCTCGCTGATTTTACTGCCTGCGTTATTTTTCCCTTTTTCTCTCCTCGCTGCCCCTGACGCGGTAAAGGTCGAGGTGTTGCAGAACCGACTCGATCACCCCTGGTCACTGGCCTTTTTGCCGGATAATAAAGGCGTGCTCATCACGCTCAGAGGCGGCCAGCTGAAACACTGGCAGACCGGGAAAGGGTTGTCTGACCCGATTGTCGGCGTGCCCAAGGTGTGGGCAAACGGCCAGGGCGGTTTGCTGGACGTGGTGCTAGCACCTGATTTTGAACAATCGCGACGCATCTGGCTGAGCTATGCCGAAGTGGGCAATGACGGGAAAGCGGGCACGGCGGTGGGCTACGGTCGGCTGAGCGACGATCTGTCGCGCATTGAAGCCTTCCAGGTGGTGTTCCGCCAGATGCCGAAACTCTCCACCGGGAACCATTTTGGCGGTCGGCTGGTGTTCGACGGTAAAGGCTATCTGTTTATTGCCCTTGGCGAGAATAACCAGCGCCCAACGGCGCAGGATCTGGACAAACTTCAGGGCAAAGTGGTGCGCCTGACGGAGGACGGGAAGGTGCCGCCGGATAACCCGTTTGTGAATACCTCCGGCGCGCGGCCTGAAATCTGGTCCTACGGCATTCGTAACCCGCAGGGGATGGCAATGAACCCGTGGAGCGACACGCTATGGCTTAACGAGCACGGCCCGCGCGGCGGGGATGAAATCAACATCCCGGAAAAAGGGAAGAATTACGGCTGGCCGCTGGCGACCCACGGCATCAACTACAGCGGCCTGAAAATTCCGGAAGCCAAAGGCGAGCACGCGGAGGGAACGGAAAAACCGTTGTTTGTCTGGAAGGTTTCCCCTGCGGTGAGCGGCATGGCGTTTTACAACAGCGACGTCTTCCCGCAGTGGAAAAACAAACTGTTTATCGGCGCGCTGAAGGAGAAAGACGTCATCGTGCTGAGCGTCGACGGCAATAAGGTGACGGAAGACGGGCGTATTCTGGGTGATAAAGATAGGCGTATTCGCGATGTGCGGGTTGGGCCGGACGGCTATTTATATGTCCTGACCGACGAGACGGACGGGCAGCTGTTGAAAGTCAGCCCGTCCGGTACGTAATCAGGTAACCGGGATCATCACCGCGTTACGGTACGCCGGGCGCTCGCTAAGCTGCTGAAGCCAGCGGTCGAGGTGAGGGCGCGGCGTCCATTTCAGACCCATGTTGGTCAGATTCCAGACGAATGGTGCAACCGCAATATCGCCCACGCCGAACGCGTCGCCTGAGAACCATTTGTGCTTCGTCAGCTCGTCGTCCATCATCGCAAACAGGGTCTCACAGGTGTCCTGGGCTGCATGAATGGCGGGATAGTCACGTTCGGCTTCCGGCGTGCGGATAAGCCCCATCAGGATCACGCGGTGAGTGGGAGAGAGCGTCTGGTTTGCCCAGTCCATCCATTTTTCACCCTGAGCACGCTGGGCCGGGCTCTCCACCCACAGACGGCCCTGACCGTACTGCGCGGCAAGGTAACGGACAATGGTGTTGGACTCCCACAGCGTGGCATCGGTCTCATCGTCGCGCAGCAGCGGCACCAGCCCGTTCGGGTTCATCGCCAGGTAGTCAGCCTCTTTGTTCACGCCGAACGACATGCCGGCCATGATTTGATTAAACGGTAAATCCAGTTCCTCCAGCGTCCAGAGCACTTTCTTCACGTTGGTTGAGTTGTTCCTGCCCCACAGCGTAATCATATTTACTCCCGATGAGATGTGAATCCGAGTCAGCTTTTCGCCATGGTGAGATAAACCTAACAATTACGCAACAGAAGACAAAAAAATCGCCTGAATCAAAGCGTAAATGAATGTTATTGCATAAACTTTAATAACTTTACCCTGGTTGGGTTTCTTTAACCGTTTTAGTGCGCTATTACTCATCGCTTCTTGCGACACGGTGATGTGACGTAATTTTTTGAATGGACACTCGGGTGGCATTTATGACGCGAAAACTGACTTCTCTGCGCAGCCTGGCGGCAGGCTCTGCGCTCCTCTTCCTTTTTGCCCCAACGCTCTACGCGGCGGAACAGGCGGCGCCCGAAGCGCCACCGGTGGATGCCCGCGCCTGGATCTTAATGGACTACGCCAGCGGTAAAGTGCTGGCGGAAGGGAATGCCGACGAGAAACTCGACCCGGCAAGCCTGACCAAAATCATGACCAGCTACGTGGTGGGTCAGGCGCTGAAAGCAGGCAAAATTAAGCTTGATGATATGGTCACCGTCGGGAAAGACGCCTGGGCGACCGGTAACCCGGCGCTGCGGGGCTCGTCGGTGATGTTCCTGAAGCCCGGGGATCAGGTCTCCGTTTCCGATCTGAATAAAGGTGTGATCATTCAGTCGGGAAATGATGCGTGTATCGCGCTGGCCGATTACGTCGCGGGCAGCCAGGATTCGTTCATTGGTTTGATGAATGGCTATGCGCAAAAACTGGGCCTGACCAACACCACCTTTAAAACGGTCCACGGTCTCGATGCGCCGGGGCAGTTCAGTACCGCGCGTGACATGGCGCTGCTGGGGAAAGCGCTGATCCACGACGTACCGGACGAATACGCGATCCACAAAGAGAAAGAGTTTACCTTCAATAAGATCCGTCAGCAGAACCGCAACCGTCTGTTGTGGAGCAGCAACGTCAACGTAGACGGGATGAAGACCGGCACCACGGCGGGTGCGGGTTACAATCTGGTCGCGTCCGCAACCCAGGGCGATATGCGCCTGATTTCGGTGGTGCTGGGCACCAAAACCGATCGAATTCGCTTTAATGAATCAGAAAAACTGCTGACGTGGGGCTTCCGCTTCTTTGAAACCGTGACGCCGATTAAGCCGGATGCCACGTTCGTCAGCCAGCGCGTCTGGTTTGGCGATAAGAGCGAGGTGAATCTGGGCGCGGGTGAGGCCGGTTCAGTGACCATTCCGCGCGGTCAGCTGAAAAACCTGAAAGCCAGCTTCACCCTGACCGACCCGCAGCTTACGGCTCCGCTGAAAAAAGGCCAGGTCGTCGGGACGATTGATTTCCAGCTTAACGGCAAGTCGATTGAACAGCGTCCGCTGATTGTGATGGAAGCAGTAGAAGAGGGCGGATTCTTCAGCCGGATGTGGGATTTCGTACTGATGAAATTCCACGGGTGGTTTGGCAGCTGGTTTAGATAAACCTTATGGGTTTTCTCCCTCTCCCTGTGGGAGAGGGCCGGGGTGAGGGCATCAGGCCGCACCCCTCTCAATACATCAACTTCACCTGCTGCGCCTTCGCATGGGCCACAATCTCGTCGTCCGGGCGGCAATCGCTCACAATAGCGTCAAACTGCGCCAGCTCGCCCATTCTTGCCGGACGCACCTTGCCAAACTTGCTGTGGTCCACCACCAGCACATGATACTGCGCGGCATTTAACGCCCAGTGCTTCACGGGTAACTCTTCCAGGTTAAAGCAAGTCGCGCCCTGACGCACGTTCACGCCCGCCGCAGAATAAAACGCGATATCCGGGCATAAGTTACTCAACGTGTCCTGCAGGTTCAGCGGCTTAAAGATGGCATTACTGGCGTGGAACTCACCGCCGCATAGGATCACCCGACATTCGGGTTTCTCCTGCAGCGCCAGAAAGGTGTTCAATGAGTAACAGACGGCGGTAAACGGGAGGCTGCTGTCAATGGCTTCGATGATCCACGGCGTGGTGGTCCCGCAGTCAAAAAACAGGGTTTGATGCGGCTGCACCAGGGAGGCCGCGAGCCGTGCCGCCTTGCGCTTCTCTTCCACCAGACGCGTTTTTTGATCGCTGATCAGATAGTGGCTGGCGCTACGCGGCTCGAGGACGATGTATCCGCCTAGCAGCACAACGGGGGCGCTGTCGCTGTTAAGATCCCGACGAATGGTCATCTCAGAGACGCCGAGCAGCGTGGCAGCTTCCTTGAGGTGCAGTTTATCACTACGCTTCAGCGCCTGGAGCAGCTGAGCAATGCGGTCATCGCGTCGTGTTTCCATAGATCCTCAGGATGAAAAAGTGAACCCCCGCAGGGCGGGGGCTCAAGTGTAACCTGTCGGAACGGGATTAGTCACGTATCCAGCCTTTGCGGATCGGGAGGGCAAACAGCACGCGATACAGCTGAGACAGCCCGCGGTAAAGCGCCGGGCCAAAGAGGCTCCACAGGATCGCCGCGCTCACGCAGCCGATCAGCCCCACCAGGAACCCACCCACCATATCCAGCGGCCAGTGAACGCCAAGATAAACGCGGGACCAGGCGATGGCCAGCGCGATACCCATCAGCACTGCGCCAGACCACAGGCGATGCCAGAACAGGAACGCCAGAGCGAAGGTGAAAATCACGGTGCCATGATCGCTTGGGAAGGAGTCATCAGGCGCATGGTGCAGGAAATTATACCCAACGTGATCGACGAACGGACGGTCGTGGGGGAAGGCATGTCCCAGCAGATAGCTGGTCACTACGCTGACACCGATGGCCATCGCCACTTTGATCACCAGCTGGCGCTGTGCAGTGACCTCTTTACGCGGACCCCACAGCCAGAGAACAACGGCAAGTACAGGCACAATCGAGATCAAATCTCTGGCAACAAAGGTGGCGAAATCAATCATCCATTCCGGCGAGGCTGGCGTGGCGTTGATGAAATAAAACAGTCCGTAGTTCAGATTCTCTAACATAATGTCGTCACTCTTTCGCAAACCAGGCGGAAACAAGGCCATAGACCACCACCTGGGAAAACCAGACCCACCACCCAGCCCACAGGTTGTGAGAGAAAAAATGCGCCCCGCGCATGACCTGACCGTAGCCCATGGCCAGACCCAATACCGCACCCAGCACGACGAAACTCCAGGCCAGACGTGGACGTTCGCGCCAGAAGGCAAAAAACAGCCCCATCACCATAAAGCCGCTTGATGAGTGGCCGCCCGGGAAGCAACGGCCCGGTCCGCTGTCTGCCGGTACCGCGCTAAACAGGGGGTAAGAAACCGCCTTTCCGCCATACTCCACCAGATCCCACGGACAGCTATGGTGACTAATGCTTTTCAGCACGCCGACAACCAGTGCACCCAGCCCCATCAGAAGCGCAGCCGTGAGGAGTCGGGCATTGCGCTTGACGACACCGTAAATCAGCGCAACCGCAGCCAGGGCGATAGAGACATACTTCGCCAGCCGATGGTTGAGCAGGTCCAGCATCGGGTTTTGCTGCAACGGAAAATGGCGCGTCGCTGCGTCATACCAGAAACCGGAGATCCATCTGTCGAGCGTTTCGTCGCGTGAAAGCCAGGTAAACAGGACGGCGAGGACAATCAGCACGAAAAGCTGATAACCATAAAAGCGCAGGGGCAAACGGTAAAGGTCTTTTGTCTTATTTGTCGGCAAGTTAGACAATTCTGAAGGGCTGAAGGTGTAGGCCATAATTAGGGTCAGTGACGTGAAAATAGGGCTATCATAAAACTGTCAACTTAAGGAAACCTTAAACGACGACGATAAGTGCTTTATTTCTGTTTACTATCGATAATTTGCTATCTCGGGCTGCGGCAATTCATTACACTCATCGCGATTTTTTCATCATAAAGAGATTGCATGTTAAACCGTTCTTCTTCCGGTAATCGTCTGGGACGTCAGGCGTTACTTTTCCCTCTGTGTCTGGTGCTCTACGAATTCTCTACCTATATCGGCAACGATATGATCCAGCCCGGTATGCTGGCCGTGGTAGAACAGTACAACGCGGGTATCGAGTGGGTGCCGACCTCCATGACCGCCTATCTGGCGGGCGGCATGTTTTTACAGTGGCTGTTAGGGCCGCTGTCGGACCGTATTGGTCGTCGTCCGGTGATGCTGACCGGCGTGGTGTGGTTTATCGTCACCTGTCTTGCCACGCTGCTGGCGCAAAACATTGAACAATTTACCCTGCTGCGTTTCCTGCAGGGGGTGAGCCTGTGCTTCATCGGTGCCGTGGGGTATGCCGCTATTCAGGAGTCGTTTGAAGAGGCGGTGTGTATCAAAATCACCGCGCTGATGGCGAACGTGGCGCTGATTGCGCCGCTGCTGGGACCGCTGGTGGGCGCAGCCTGGGTGCACGTTGCGCCGTGGGAGGGGATGTTCATACTCTTCGCCGCCCTTGCTGCCATCTCCTTCTTTGGTCTGCACCGCGCGATGCCGGAAACGGCTACGCGTCTGGGTGAAAAACTCTCCCTGAAAGAGCTGGGACGCGACTACAAAGAGGTGTTGAAAAATGGCCGCTTTGTCGCGGGTGCGCTGGCGACGGGCTTTGTCAGCCTGCCGTTGCTGGCGTGGATTGCGCAGTCGCCCGTCATTATCATCAGCGGTGAGAAGCTCAGCAGTTACGAGTACGGTTTGCTGCAGGTGCCGATCTTTGGCGCGCTGATCGCCGGTAACCTCGTGCTGGCACGTCTGACGTCGCGCCGCACCGTTCGCTCGCTGATTATTATGGGCGGCTGGCCGATTGCGGCAGGGTTGGTCATGGCTGCGGTCGCTACGGTGGCCTCTTCCCACGCCTACCTGTGGATGACCGCGGGGCTGAGCGTCTATGCCTTTGGTATTGGCGTGGCGAATGCGGGACTGGTGCGCCTGACGCTGTTTGCCAGCGAAATGAGTAAAGGCACGGTGTCCGCCGCGATGGGCATGCTGCAGATGTTGATTTTTACCGTCGGAATTGAGGTGAGCAAGCACGCTTACGCGTTTGGCGGCAACGGGCTGTTCAGCCTGTTCAACCTTGCCAACGGCGTGCTGTGGGTGGGATTAATGGTGGTGTTCCTGAAAGACAAACGCATCGGCAGCGCCCTGCAACCTTGATCTGTTTATGCCCTCTCCCCTTTGGGGAGAGGGCCAGGGTGAGGGGTGAGGGTACCAGACCGCACGCGATCAATTAAACGGTGCCTCCCCGTTCAACACCTTCTCAATCACGTTTAAAACGCCTTCATCGTTATTATGCTGCGCTTCAAACCGGGCGACCGCCTTAATATGCGGTTTGGCATTGGCCATCGCAAAGCTAAACCCTGATTGGCGCAACATTTCTACATCGTTGCCGCTGTCGCCAAAAGCCACCACGTCGCTGTTCTCTATGCCCCATCGCGCCTGCAAAATGCGCAAGCCGTTAGCTTTGTGCACGCCGGGGATAATGAGGTCGATACTGCCGTGACCGGTGGTGACGGGCACCATAATATCGCCCAGTCTTTCATGCAGCAGCGCCTGAATACGCGGAATTTCATCATCGGAAACGTTAAGCCCAAACTTGAAGAAAATATCGTTCAGGTTATCGAAATCACTGACCCTTTCGAGGCGGTGATAATATTTTGAGGCCATATCGATGAAGGCATCGTCATAGGCTTTGAGGGTGTAGGCGCTGCCTTTGCCGCAGGCAATTATCTCAATGCCCGGAACGTCATTTAACACGTTCGCGACGGTCTCGAAATGGGCTTTCGACAGTTCACCGTTAAAGACATCTTCACCTTCGCTCACGACCCAGCCGCCGTTTTCGGCAACAAACGCAATTTCATGCGCGATCTCCGGGAAAAAGGAGATCAACTGGTAGTATTGGTTGCCGCTGGCAACCACAAAACGAATGCCTTGCGCCTTCATGCGCGCGTACTGCGCCAGAAAACGCGCGCGGTTGTACGTCTTCGCATCACTCAGGAAGGTGCCATCCATGTCGACTGCAATCAGTTTAACGCTCATATCCCTTCTCCAGTGTCGTTTGTTCTGTTTCCGGCTTTGCCACAGCGCGCGCCACCAGCGCCGCGATAATGACTAACCCTAATACCACCAGCATGGCGCTGCGCAGGCCGTAGTGCTCCCCGAGGAAACCGAGCAGCGGCGGTCCCACCAGGAAGGCGAGGTAACCGGTGGTCGCCACTACGCTGACGCGCGTTGGCGCATCCGGGCCGGTGTCGCTGGCGGCGGAAATGGTCAGCGGGAAGCCAAGTGATGCTCCCAGTCCCCACAGGATCACGGAAACGCCTGCAATCCAGTCCACGTCCACAAAGATGATCATCGCGATGCCTAACCCGCCGAGAAGGGCACTGGCGCGCACCACCGCTACGCGACTGTAGCGGTCGATAAACCAGCCGCCGGTGAAGCGCCCGACGGTCATCCCCAGCGTAAATCCGGCGTAAATCAGCGAGCCGGAGGTCGGGCTGAAGCCGTGACCGTCCACCATCAGCAGCGGTAGCCAGTCGTTGGCGGAACCTTCCGCGAACGCCATTGCCAGCACCACCACGCCGATCAGCATCAGCTGGAAGTCGCGGTAGAAGGGCAGCCCTTTTTCGGCCGAGTGCTGTTCGCCAGCGGAATTCTTACCGGTGCCGTCCGGGATCGCCCGGATGCCCGTCAGGATCGGAATAATACACACCAGCGCCGCCAGTAAAATATGCAGATTGGCCGCCACGCCAAACGCCGTCAGCGCCATCCCCACGCCCGCACCCGCCAGCGTGCCGAGGCTGTAAAAGCCGTGCATCATCGGCAGCACGGTTTTGTTCATCTCACGCTCGACAGATGCCCCTTCGACGTTAATCGCCACTTCCGCCGCGCCGAAGCTGCCGCCAAAGACCGTCAGCCCCAGGGCAAACAGGACCGGCGAGGCAAACCACAGCGCCGCGCTCAGCACCATCATCCCGAACACCGCGCAGCACATAGTGGTGCGGATCACCGCCCGCGTGCCAAAGCGTTTAACCAGCCACGCGGAGCAGAGAATGCCGCTCATGGAGCCTATCGACAGGCCGAACAGCACGATGCCCATCTCGGCGGTAGAGACGGACAAAATATCGCGAATAGCCGGGGTGCGCGTGGCCCAGGAGGCCATCAGCAGCCCGGGAATAAAGAAGAACATAAACAGCGCCCACATGCGTAATTGCAGGGCCTTACGGGGAGAGGTCAGCGTCATTGGGGTAGCACCAGAAGTACAACAATAGCGACAACACTAGCAAGTTTGTGTACATTTGTACATAAACCGGATGAGGAATTTATGAGCAGACCACCCAACGATCCGCACCGCCGGGAAAAAATACTCCAGGCGACGCTGGACACCATCGCTGAGCACGGTATTCACGCCGTCACGCACCGTAAAATCGCCTCCTGCGCGGGCGTGCCGCTGGGGTCGATGACCTACTATTTTGACGGTATGGAATCGCTGCTGGAAGAGGCCTTTACGTGGTTTACCCGGCAGATGTCGCAGCAGTACCGGGATTTCTTTGCGGGCGTCACAGGACCGGAAATGGCGTGTGAGTCCATCACCACGCTGATCCATAGCTCGCAGGTGACCACGCCGCACAACATGGCGCTGATGTACCAATTGTACGCTTTTATGCACCGCAGCGCGGCCCTTAAAACGGTGATGCAGGACTGGATGAAGATGAGCCAGGACACGCTGGAGCAGTGGTTCGACCCGGTCACTACCCGCGCGCTGGATGCGTTTATTGAAGGGATGACGCTGCATTTTGTCACCGACCGCAAGCCGTTAAGCCGGGAGGAGATCCGCGCGATGGTGGGCAGGATTGCGGGCGAGGGCGGCTGCTAGGTTGCGCCCGCGGTCATATTGACGGTGGTTCCCGTCATGGCGCCTGCCGCATCTGAGACCAGAAACGTAATCGTGTCTGCCACCTGTGCCAGCGTCGGCAGGCGATGCGTCAGGGTACTTTGCGCGGCACCGCTGAGAAACTGCTCAACCGTTATCCCCATCGCCTGCGCCTTGGCGGCGAAAATGGCACCTACATACGAACCCGCCTGCACCGCGTCGGCTATCGCGTGCGAACGCACGCAGAGTACCCGAATATTTTGTGCCCCTAGCTCAGCCGCAAGCGCCCGGGTCAAGGCTTCCGTTCCCGCGCAGCCAACGATATGCCCGAGGTGGCCCGCCATCGTCATGTTTGAGGCGGGGGCGACGACGGTAATTATGGTTCCGGCATGCTCGCCGCCCATGCGGGGCGATACGGCTTTCGCAATGTTGAAATATGCGGCCAGGAAGGGATCGAAACCCTGTCTGAACTCGTCGAGCGTTAACGCCTGCAGGCGTTTTCCCTGATCGTGCATAAAGCCCGTGGCGTTGACGACGATATCAATGTGGGCAAGGTCGGGGAGCTGCGCGGAGGCATCAAGCGCATCGAAAACAAACGTGCTGGCAGACCCGCCGTCGGCGCGAATGCTGTCGGCGACCTGCTCCAGCCTGGCGTGGCTGCGCGCGGCAAGGTAGACATCCGCTCCCTCGCGCGCCAGCGCGTGCGCCGCTGCGCTGCCGATAGCGCCGCTGCCGCCGAAGATGACGGCGGTTTTGTTTTTAAGTCCCATACCTGCATCCCCTCACCAGACCTAACCCTCAACAGTATGTGCTGGGTTTCGGCTGATGCAACCCAGCCGGTAGGCGGGATACGCCGCGGGCAAGCCTTACTGTGCCATTATCAATAGCTTACTTTTGCGAGATTTTTTTCCCGCTGGCGTCCACCACGGCTTCGCCATCCTCTTTGGTAAACGCCCCTTTTTGCGCGTCCGGCAGGATATCGAGGACGACTTCAGACGGACGGCACAGGCGCGTGCCCAGCGGCGTTACCACGATCGGACGGTTAATCAGGATCGGGTGTTGCAGCATAAAACCGATAAGCTGGTCGTCGGTGAAGTTAGCTTCGGCAAGGCCAAGCTGCTCATAGGGATCCACGTTTTTACGCAGCAGGTCCCGCACTGAAATGCCCATATCGGCAATCAGTGTGGTCAGCTTATCGCGCGACGGTGGAGTTTCCAGATAGAGGATAATCTCTGGCTCCGTGCCGCTGTTGCGGATCATCTCCAGCGTGTTGCGCGAGGTGCCGCAGGCGGGGTTGTGGTAGATAGTTATGTGGCTCATATCAGTGGCTCATTACAGTGTGAAGGAGAGACGTAGCGCCAGCGCGGCCAGCGTCACAAACAGGACGGGCAGCGTCATAACGATGCCCGTCCGGAAATAGTAGCCCCAGGTAATCGTCATGTTTTTCTGCGCCAGCACGTGAAGCCAGAGCAGGGTGGCGAGGCTACCGATAGGCGTGATTTTCGGCCCCAAATCGCAGCCAATCACGTTGGCATAAATCATCGCGTCCTTGATCAGTCCCGTTGCCGTACTGCCTTCAATGGAGAGCGCGCCAATCAGCACCGTGGGCATATTGTTCATTATGGATGACAGGAACGCGGTGATGAACCCGGTTCCCAGCGTGGTGGCCCACAGCCCGTGTCCGGCCAGGCTATTCAGTACGCCTGTGAGAGAGTCCGTCAGCCCGGCATTGCGCAGGCCATACACCACCAGATACATCCCCAGCGAAAAGATAACGATCTGCCACGGTGCGCCGCGCAGCACTTTCCCTGTGTTTATCGCATGTCCGCGCTTTGCGACAGCGAACAAAATCAGCGCGCCGACGGTCGCAATGGCGCTGACCGGAATGCCGAGAGGCTCAAGTACGAAGAAACCGACGAGAAGCAGCAGTAGGACGATCCAGCCCGTTCTGAACGTCGGGAGGTCGTGAATGGCGCGTGCGGGCTCGCGGAGTTTTGCCAGGTCATATTCCGGGGGAATTTCCTTACGGAAGAAGAGGTGCAGCATCACCAGCGTTGCGGCAATCGCGGCGATATCCACCGGGATCATCACTGAGGCGTATTCGCTGAACCCCAGCTTAAAGAAGTCAGCCGACACGATGTTGACCAGGTTGGACACAATCAGCGGCAGGCTGGCGGTATCGGCGATAAAACCTGCTGCCATCACAAACGCCAGCGTCGCCTGCTTGCTGAACCCCAGCGCCAGCAGCATGGCGATAACGATAGGGGTCAGGATCAGCGCTGCACCGTCATTGGCAAACAGCGCCGCCACGGCTGCACCCAGCAGCACGATATACGTAAACAGCAATCGCCCGCGACCGTTTCCCCAGCGGGCAACGTGCAGCGCCGCCCACTCGAAAAAGCCGGACTCATCCAGCAGCAGGCTGATGATGATGACGGCGATAAACGTTGCCGTGGCGTTCCAGACGATATTCCACACCACCGGAATATCGTTAATGTGAATCACGCCGCTGGCCAGCGCCAGTACGGCGCCGATGGTGGCGCTCCAGCCGATACTGAGCCCTTTGGGCTGCCAAATGACCAGTACCAGCGTAAACAGAAAAATAGCCCCTGCCAGAAACATCGTTTACTCCGTTATATCTGTTTTGGTGAATGTATTGCGATCAGCATGCGCCCGGTAGTCGGTTTTTCAGCTTCATGCGCGTCTCTTCCCGCAGGCAGTTCCAGCTGTTATCGATAATGGTTGCCGCCCACGCAGGCATGTTGGGAGAGAGACGGTAATGGACCCATTTCCCCTCGCGACGGTCGATAACCAGCCCTGACTCGCGCAGCAAGGCCATGTGGCGGGAGACCTTCGGCTGCGACTCGGTGGTTGCGGAGCAGAGATCGCAGACGCACAGCTCGCCCGCTTCGCGGAGCAGCATGACGATGGCGAGCCGCGTTTCGTCGGAGAGGGTTTTGAAGAGCTGGAGCGGGTGGAGCATGGGAATTCCTGCAGGTGTAATAATATATATATGGATAATCATATATGTTTTGATTGCAGGAGAGAAGCAGAGATGAGAGGTACGGGAATTTCAGGCAACAAAAAACCCATCAACCTTGAACCAAAACGGCGGGGTTGATGGGCTCCACAAATTGGGGACATCAAAGAAAAGCAGTGGCACTAGTTATGACTGCCCCCTGATAAAAAAGTTCTGCGCGTAACGAAAATAATTTTCACCACGCGCAAACTTGAGACTTATCCGAGTCCTGGCCAGATGATGATGATCAGCGTACCCGCCAGCGTGAGCAGTACGTTAGCGATAGCATAGGTGCCTGCATACCCCAGGGCCGGGATATTGCTGCGCGCGGTATCGCTGATAATTTCCATGGCAGGCGCACAGGTACGTGCGCCCATCATTGCCCCGAAGAGCAGGGCGCGGTTCATGCGCAGCACGTAGGCGCCGAACAAGAAGCAAATAACCACCGGCACCAGGCTGACGATAAGTCCGGAAACCAACATCTGCCAGCCGACGGCACCCAGGCTGTGGCCGATGCCGCTCCCGGCGCTCAAGCCGACGCCTGCCATAAACACCATCAGACCAAACTCTTTCACCATGTTCAGTGCGCCCTGCGGAATGTAGCCGAAGGTTGGGTGGTTGGCTCGCAGGAAGCCCAGCATGATCCCGGCGAACAGCAGCCCGGCGGCGTTACCGATGCCGAAGCTAAAGTTGCTGAACTGGAAGGTGATCATCCCGATCATCAGGCCGACGATAAAGAACGCGCAGAAGGCCAGCAGGTCGGTGACCTGGCTGTGGATGGAGATAAAGCCGATGCGGTCAGCAACGGTTTTCACGCGTCGTGCGTCGCCGCTCACCTGCAAAACGTCACCTTTGTTGAGCACGACGTTGTCGTCGATGGGCATCTCAATCTGGCTGCGGATCACGCGGTTGAGGAAGCAGCCGTGGTCGGTTAGCTTCAGCTGCGCCAGACGGCGGCCAACGGCGTTATGGTTTTTCACCACGATCTCTTCGGTGACGATACGCATGTCGAGCAGGTCGCGGTCGAACACCTCTTTACCGTTGCGGAAGCTCGGATCGAGACGGGCATGAGCGTCCGGGTAACCCACCAGCGCGATGTCATCGCCCATCTGCAGCACCGCGTCGCCGTCCGGGTTTGCCAGAATGCCGTTGCGTCGAATACGTTCGATGTAACAGCCCGTCTGGCGGTAAATGCCCAGCTCGCGCAGGTTTTTGCCGTCGGTCCAGGCCACCAGCTCCGGCCCGACGCGATAGGCGCGGATCACAGGTAGATAGACTTTACGCTTGGTGTCCGTGTCCAGGCCGCGCTCGCGAGCAATTGTCTGTGCGCTGGTCTGCAGATCCTGGTGCTGCAATTTTGGCAGGTAGCGCGCACCGACAATCAGGCTCACCAGACCAATAAGGTAAGTCAATGCATAGCCCAGACTCAGGTGGTCGAGCGCGGTGGAAAGCTGTGCGCCTTGCATGCCGGAATGACGCAGGGTATCACCCGCACCCACCAGCACCGGGGTGGATGTCATGGAGCCTGCCAGCATACCGGCAGTTAACCCGATATCCCAGCCAAACAGTTTGCCCAGTCCTAACGCAATCAGCAGCGCGCTGCCGACCATCACCAGCGCCAGCATCAGGTAATTTTTGCCGTCGCGGAAGAAAATTGAAAAAAAGTTCGGCCCCGCTTCCACGCCAACACAAAAAATAAACAGCATGAAGCCTAAATTGAGCGCATCCGTGTTAATACTGAAATGCTGCTGACCTAATAATAAAGAGACGACTAAAACGCCAATGGAATTACCCAGTTGAACTGAACCCAGGCGCAATTTACCCAGGCAAAGGCCCAACGCCAGTACCACAAATAATAACAGGATGTAATTCCCATTTAACAAGTCTGCGACGTTTATATTCACGGAGGCTAACTTCTTGTTTACCAGTAAGTTGTTGAATGAAAGGACTATTTGGGCTACTGTTTTTAGGGCCAGGGAAAGACTTCACGACTCCCTGCTTCCTAATAAATTCCCTAAAACATGCGCTGGCGGTTAGTTTAATCGTATTAGCTACCGACAGCCACCTATTATCGCATCAGCCTGTGCGTGCTTTGGCAAGGATTGCCGTACTGCTTTATCTGACTGGGCGTCCACTGGACGAAGTTGTATTTGATAGAGATAAGTCAGGAGGATAGTTTGAACATTAAACGAAACTGGGCGGGCGTGGTCAGCTGCTTTTTGCTGTTTACGGTCGTTTGCATGTCGCTCGCTTTTAATGTGAAGGGGGCATTCAGGGCGTCCGGTCATCCGGAACTGGGCTTGCTCTTTTTCATCCTGCCGGGCGCCGCAGCCAGTTTTCTCTCGCGTAAAGGAGAGGTAATCAAGCCTCTGCTCGGGGCCATGCTGGCAGCACCGCTGTGCCTGCTGATGATGCGTCTGATGTATGTCCCGACAAGAAGTTTGTGGCAGGAGCTGGCGTGGTTACTGAGCGGGGTGTTCTGGTGTGCGCTGGGGGCGCTTTGCTATCTGTTTGTGCGCAGCCTGCTGCACCGGCGCAAACATCCGCAATAAAAACGCCCTCGCGGTGAGGGCATCTTCGCATTACTGAGCAGCAAACAGGCCCAGGTTTTCTTTGGCGTAGGCTTCAAAGTCAGTGCAGCCGCCGATGTGTTTCTGATCGAGGAAGATCTGCGGTACGGTTTCAACCGGCTTGCCGACGGTTTTTTCGAGATCCGCTTTGGTGATGCCTTCCGCGTGGATATCCACGTAGCGGAAGTTGAAGTCATCGCGCTCTTCGGTCAGTTTCTCAGCCAGCTCTTTCGCGCGAACACAGTAAGGGCACCCTGGACGACCAAAAATTACTGCAAACATTTCTCTCTCCTCAAAAAACAAGCCTGACGGCGAATGACACGTATAGTGCCCCATAACCCGCCGTCATTAAAGAAGGTTTCGCCTGTCGTTATAATATCTATGAGCTATGTTTCGCCAATTACACCGCGCACATCATTGCCTATACTGGCTGCCATAAGGTTTTAGCAAGATAAAGAGAGAGAAGATGACGCCAACCATAGACCTGCTCCAGTCCCACCGTTCCATTCGCCACTTCACCGATGAGCCAATTACCGAGGCGCAGCGTGCCGCGATTATTGACAGCGCCAGGGCGACCTCCAGCTCCAGCTTCCTGCAGTGCAGTTCGATTATCCGCATCACCGACCCGGCCATGCGCGAGCAGCTGGTCACGCTGACCGGCGGGCAGAAGCATGTGGCGCAGGCGGCAGAGTTCTGGGTGTTCTGCGCCGACTTTAACCGCCATCTGCAAATCTGCCCTGAAGCCGAACTGGGGCTGGCCGAACAGCTGCTGCTGGGCGTGGTGGATACTGCGTTGATGGCGCAAAACGCCTTTACGGCGGCGGAATCGCTGGGGTTAGGCGGCGTCTACATCGGCGGCCTGCGCAATAACATCGAAAGTGTGACCGAGCTGCTGAAGCTGCCAAAACATGTGCTGCCGCTGTTCGGCCTGTGCCTCGGCTGGCCTGCGGATAACCCGGATCTGAAACCGCGTATTCCTGCGGCGATGCTGGTGCATGAAAACCACTACCAGCCGGTCAATCAGGACGTCCTGAATCAGTATGATGAAGAGCTGGCGAACTACTACATGACGCGCGGCAGCAATAACCGTCGCGATACCTGGACTGACCATATTCGTCGCACCATCATTAAAGAAAATCGCCCGTTTATTCTCGATTATCTTCATAAACAGGGCTGGGCGACGCGGTAGTCCATTCCTCCTGCGCCTCGTGTATGATAGGCAGGCTTTATCCATGTCTTCAGAGAGGTGCAGGGTGAAAATTGCCATATTGTCCCGGGATGGAACGCTCTATTCATGTAAACGCCTGCGCGAGGCGGCGGCAAAACGCGGGCATCAGGTTGAGATCCTCGATCCGATGTCCTGCTATATGAACATCGACCCTGCTGCGTCGTCGATTCACTACAAAGGCCGCAAGCTGCCGCATTTCGATGCGGTGATCCCCCGCATCGGCTCTCAGATCACCTATTACGGCACCGCCGCGCTGCGCCAGTTCGAGATGCTGGGCAGCTATCCGCTCAATGAATCTGTCGCCATTTCCCGCGCCCGCGATAAACTGCGTTCGCTACAGCTGCTCGCCCGTCAGGGGATTGATCTTCCCGTCACCGGAATTGCCCATTCACCGGATGACACCAGCGATCTGATCGACATGGTGGGCGGTGCGCCGCTGGTCATCAAACTGGTGGAAGGCACGCAGGGTATTGGCGTGGTGCTGGCAGAAACGCGGCAGGCAGCGGAAAGCGTGATTGACGCCTTTCGCGGCCTGAATGCGCATATTCTGGTGCAGGAGTATATCGAAGAGGCCAAAGGTCGCGATATTCGCTGCTTCGTGGTCGGAAATGAGGTGGTTGCCGCCATCGAGCGTCAGGCGAAAGAGGGCGATTTCCGTTCAAATCTCCATCGCGGGGGCGTGGCGCGGGTTGCAGAGATCAGCGAGCGTGAACGAGAGATTGCCGTAAAGGCGGCGCAAACGCTGGGGCTGGACGTGGCCGGAGTCGATCTTCTGCGGGCGACACGCGGGCCGCTGGTAATGGAGGTCAATGCCTCGCCGGGGCTGGAAGGCGTGGAAAAAACCACAGGTGTCGATATTGCGGGTAAAATGATCGCCTGGATCGAGCGTCATGCCACGCCGGGTTACTGTCTGAAAACGGGCGGTTAAATGGTATTGAGCACGCTTTTTGCGTAATCTATGCAAAGTTTTTATATAAGAGGCTGCACAGCGATGGATTTACAGGTCGTTCCAACACTGGATACGTTACGTCAATGGCTTGATGATGCCGGTATCACCTTCTTTGAATGCGATTCCTGCCAGGCGCTGCATCTGCCTCATATGCAGAATTTCGACGCCATTTTAGATGCTAAAGTCGATCTGATTAACGACGTGATCCTTTTCTCCGCGCTGGCCGAAGTGAAGCCGTCCGCGCTGCTGGCGCTGGCTTCCGATCTCTCGGCCATCAACGCCAGTTCCTTGACGGTGAAAGCATTTCTCGACATACAGGATGATAATCTGCCAAAACTGGTCGTTTGCCAGTCTTTATTCTCCGGTGCTGGCTTATCCTTTAAGCAGTTCGCCTGGTTTATGCGCTTGAGTGAAGAGCAAATTTCGATGGTCATGATGGAAGCCAATGCACATCATCTGCTGTATAGCGCGGAAGATGACGCAGAGAATAATGATGCATCTCCCAATTTTCTCCACTAAGCCTATCTGACTTTTGCGCAGTCGCTGCCAGAGCGGCTGCATAACGCCATTTTTTCTGCTGCTTTTAACCTTTCCTTAAAGAATTTTTCACCTCCCTGAAGGCCCTTTCGGCTTATCACGTAGACATAACCTGCATAAAAAATTGATAAAAGGCGTTTTTTCGTCTGGGCTATAGCCGGAGACACGGGCTACAGTTATTCTTGCGATGCTTACAAAAAAGCGAGCGGAACCTGCCAGGAAAGGGGTTTATTTTTATTTCGGGCAGAACGACAAACTATGCATGATTTTTGCATATATCCAGATTGCACAGTTTTGGTTCGTTTGTTAACGAGCTTTCAGAAGGAATAACACTATGATCGCCTTGAATAAAAAATGGTTATCGGGTCTGGTTGCGGGTGCTCTGATGGCCGTCTCTGCCGGCACGCTCGCTGCGGAACAAAAAACGCTGCACGTTTATAACTGGTCTGACTATATCGCGCCGGATACGGTCGCTAATTTTGAAAAAGAGACCGGCATTAAAGTGGTCTATGACGTTTTCGATTCCAACGAAGTGCTGGAAGGAAAACTGATGGCGGGCAGCACCGGTTTTGACCTGGTGGTGCCCTCTGCGAGCTTCCTTGAGCGTCAGCTGACCGCAGGCGTTTTCCAGCCGCTGGATAAGAGCAAATTATCGAACTGGAAAAACCTCGACCCGGAAGTGCTGAAGCTGGTGGCGAAGCACGACCCGGACAACAAATACGCGATGCCTTATCTGTGGGCGACCACCGGTATCGGCTACAACGTCGATAAAGTGAAAGCGGCGCTCGGCCCGGACGTCAAGCTGGACAGCTGGGATGTGGTGCTGAAGCCGGAAAACCTTGAGAAACTGAAAAGCTGCGGCGTCTCCTTCCTTGATGCGCCGGAAGAGATTTTCGCCACCGTGCTGAATTACCTGGGTAAAGACCCGAACAGCAACAAAGCCAATGACTACACCGGCCCGGCGACCGATCTGCTGCTGAAGCTGCGTCCAAATATTCGCTACTTCCACTCTTCCCAGTACATCAACGACCTGGCAAACGGCGACATCTGCGTCGCAATCGGCTGGGCAGGTGACGTGTGGCAGGCGGCTAACCGCGCGAAAGAGGCGAAAAACGGCGTGAACGTCTCTTACTTCATTCCAAAAGAGGGGGCGCTGGCGTTCTTCGACGTCTTCGCGATGCCTGCTGATGCGAAGAACAAAGACGAAGCCTATCAGTTCCTCAACTATCTGATGCGCCCGGACGTGATTGCCCACATCAGCGACCATGTTTACTACGCGAACGGTAACAAGGCCTCGGTGCCGCTGGTAAGCGAAGAGATCCGCAATAACCCGGCGATTTATCCACCGGCAGACGTGTTTGCCAAGCTGTTCACCCTGAAAGTTCAGGATCCCAAAATTGACCGCGTGCGTACCCGCGCGTGGACCAAGGTGAAGAGCGGTAAATAACTTACCGTGAGTCGTAGGCCGGGCAAGCGTTAGCGACCCCGGCAACAGGCGCACCGTTCTGGTGCGCCTGCACCAGTTTTGATCTCTACCGGAGAACACCCCGTGAATGACGCGATCCCCCGCCCGCAGGCGAAAGTCCGTAAAGCGCTGACCCCGCTGCTTGAAATTCGTAACCTCACCAAATCTTTCGACGGCCAGCATGCCGTGGACGACGTCAGCCTGACGATCTACAAAGGCGAAATCTTCGCGCTGCTGGGCGCATCCGGCTGTGGAAAATCGACCCTGCTGCGTATGCTGGCGGGTTTTGAACAGCCTACCGCCGGGCAAATCGTGCTGGACGGCGTAGACCTGTCCAGCGTGCCGCCGTATCAGCGTCCGATTAATATGATGTTTCAGTCCTACGCGCTGTTTCCGCACATGACGGTGGAGCAAAACATCGCCTTTGGCCTGAAGCAGGACAAACTGCCGAAGGCTGAAATTACCGCGCGCGTGGCCGAGATGCTGAGCCTGGTGCACATGCAGGAGTTCGCGAAGCGTAAACCGCACCAGCTCTCCGGCGGCCAGCGCCAGCGCGTGGCGCTGGCCCGCAGTCTGGCAAAACGTCCGAAATTATTGCTGCTCGACGAACCGATGGGCGCGCTGGATAAAAAGCTGCGTGACCGCATGCAGCTCGAAGTGGTGGACATTCTCGAGCGCGTGGGCGTGACCTGCGTGATGGTTACCCACGACCAGGAAGAGGCGATGACCATGGCCGGACGTATCGCGATCATGAACCGCGGTAAGTTCGTGCAGATCGGCGAGCCGGAAGAGATTTACGAGCATCCGACTACGCGCTACAGCGCGGAGTTTATCGGCTCGGTGAACGTCTTCGAAGGGCTGTTGAAAGATCGTCAGGAAGACGGGCTGGTCATCGAATCGCCGGGGCTGCAGCATCCGCTTAAGGTCGACTCTGATAACTCGGTATTAGATAACGTGCCGGTCTACGTTGCTCTGCGTCCAGAGAAGATCATGCTCTGTGAGGATCCGCCTGCCGATGGCTATAACTTTGCCGTCGGGGAAGTGGTGCACATTGCCTATCTGGGCGACCTGTCTATTTACCATGTGCGTCTGAAAAGCGGACAAATGCTCAGCGCCCAGTTGCAGAACGAACATCGCTATCGCAAGGGACAGCCGACCTGGGGCGACGAAGTACGCCTGTGCTGGGATGCAGACAGCTGCGTCGTACTGACGGTATAAGGAGCGATCATGAGTACACTTGAACCTCCAGCCCGCGTCAAAAAACCGGGCGGTTTTGCCCACTGGCTGGCGCGCATGCAGATGAACCACGGCCGCAAGCTGGTGATCGCCATGCCGTATATCTGGCTGATCCTGCTGTTCCTGCTGCCGTTCCTGATTGTTTTCAAGATCAGCCTGGCAGAAATGGCGCGGGCGATCCCGCCGTATACCAACCTGCTGGACTGGGCCGACGGGCAGCTGACGCTGACCTTAAACTTGGGCAATTTCCTGCAGCTCACCGACGACCCGCTCTATTTCGAAGCCTATTTGCAGTCGCTGCAGGTGGCGGCGATCTCGACGATCTGCTGCCTTCTCATGGGCTATCCGCTGGCCTGGGCGGTCGCGCACAGCAAGCCGTCGACGCGGAATATTTTGCTGCTGCTGGTGATTTTGCCGTCGTGGACCTCGTTCCTGATCCGCGTTTACGCGTGGATGGGGATCCTGAAAAACAACGGCATACTGAATAACTTTCTGATGTGGCTCGGGGTAATCGACCAGCCGTTGACCATCCTGCATACCAACCTTGCGGTCTATATCGGGATTGTTTACGCCTATCTACCGTTTATGGTGCTGCCGATATACACGGCCCTGACGCGCATTGATTACTCGCTGGTGGAAGCGTCGCTCGATCTCGGCGCGCGCCCGTTGAAAACGTTCTTCAGCGTCATTGTCCCGCTGACCAAAGGCGGCATTATCGCCGGGTCAATGCTGGTCTTTATCCCGGCGGTAGGGGAGTTTGTGATCCCTGAACTGCTCGGCGGCCCGGACAGCATCATGATTGGCCGCGTGCTGTGGCAGGAGTTCTTCAATAACCGCGACTGGCCGGTGGCCTCGGCGGTGGCGATCGTGATGCTGTTGCTGCTGATCGTGCCGATCATGTGGTTCCACAAGCATCAGCAGAAACAGATGGGAGACCACGGATGAACAACTTACCGGTAGTGCGCTCCCCGTGGCGAATTGCGATCCTGGTGATTGGCTTTACCTTCCTGTATGCACCGATGCTGATGCTGGTGATCTACTCCTTCAACAGCTCTAAGCTGGTAACGGTCTGGGCGGGCTGGTCGACGCGCTGGTACAGCGAGCTGTTCCACGACGATGCGATGATGAGCGCGGTGGGGCTGAGCCTGACCATTGCCGCCCTGGCGGCCACGATGGCCTGTGTTCTGGGCACCATCGCCGCGCTGGTGATGGTGCGCTTCGGGCGTTTTCGCGGTTCGAACGGCTTTGCCTTTATGATCACCGCGCCGCTGGTGATGCCGGATGTGATCACCGGCCTGTCGCTGCTGCTGCTGTTCGTTGCCCTGGCGCACGCCATCGGCTGGCCGGCGGATCGCGGCATGCTCACCATCTGGCTGGCCCACGTCACCTTCTGTACCGCCTACGTGGCGGTGGTGATCTCGTCACGTATGCGCGAGCTGGATCGCTCTATTGAGGAGGCTGCGATGGATCTCGGCGCCACGCCGCTGAAGGTCTTCTTCATCATCACGCTGCCGATGATTATGCCTGCGGTGATCTCCGGCTGGCTGCTGGCGTTTACGCTCTCGCTCGACGATCTGGTTATCGCCAGTTTCGTTTCCGGGCCGGGCGCGACGACGCTGCCAATGCTGGTCTTCTCCAGCGTGCGTATGGGGGTGAATCCGGAGATCAACGCCCTGGCGTCAATTATCCTCGGCGTAGTCGGAATTGTCGGATTTATCGCCTGGTATTTGATGGCGCGCGCGGAAAAGCAGCGGGTGCGTGATATCCAGCGTGCAAGACGCGGCTGAAGCATTTAAAATTTCCAGTGAAGTGCCGCGCATGACGCGGCACTGTTTTTCAGGGAAGTAAAACATTGGGATTCTTTCAAAAAACACGTCATACGCATGCTCGTCCGAACGTTCCTGCGCTGGTGCAGGTGGCGGCGCTCGCCATTATTATGATCCGCTGTCTGGACGTGCTGATGATTCTGAACACCTTAGGCGCCCGCGGCATCGGTGAATTCATTCACCGCAGCGTACAGACGTGGAATCTGACGCTGGTTTTTTTGAGCAGCCTGGTGCTGGTGTTTATTGAAATCTACTGTGCATTCTCGCTGGTCAAAGGGCGCAACTGGGCGCGCTGGGTCTATCTGCTGACGCAAATCATTGCTGCGGGTTATTTGTGGGCGGCTTCGCTGGGCTACGGATATCCTGAACTGTTTAGCATTCCCGGTGGTTCCCGGCGGGAAATTTTCCAGTCGCTGGTGATGCAAAAGCTTCCGGACATGCTGGTGCTCTGCCTGCTTTATATCCCGGCTTCCAGTCGGAGATTCTTCCGCCTGCAATAATGTGTATACACGTCATCCTTCAAGCCGTCTCTGCGTTGGCCGCGTCTGTTCACCCCAGTCACTTACTTGAGTAAGCTCCTGGGGATTCTCAGACTTGCCGCCTTGATACAACTTGAATGATTTTGTGTATATAATCGCAGCCCTCGTGATTCTTAAGGTTTTCATATGCAGTGCGCACTCTTTGACGCCGGACGCTGCCGCTCCTGTCAGTGGATAGAACAGCCGGTCTCTCAACAACTCACCGCCAAAATGGCCAACCTGCAACAGCTGCTGGCAGCACACGCGGTGGGCGAGTGGTGCGCACCCGTCAGCGGCCCGGAGCAGGGCTTTCGCAACAAAGCCAAAATGGTGGTCAGCGGCAGCGTTGAAAAACCGCTGCTGGGAATGTTACACCGCGACGGCACGCCGGAAGACTTAACCGACTGTCCGCTTTACCCCGCCTCGTTTGAGCCCGTCTTTGCCGCACTGAAACCTTTTATCGCGCGTGCGGGCTTAACGCCTTACAACGTCGCCCGCAAGCGCGGCGAGCTGAAATACCTTCTGCTGACCGAAAGCCAGAAAGACGGCGGCTTGATGCTGCGCTTCGTGCTGCGCTCCGAATCCAAGCTGGAGCAGTTGCGCGCGGCGATACCGTGGCTGCAGGAACAGCTTGTGCAGCTTAAGGTCATTACCGCAAATATTCAGCCGGTGCATATGGCGATCATGGAGGGGGAGAAAGAGATTTTCTTCACCGAACAGCACGCGCTGGCCGAGAATTTCAACGATGTGCCACTGTGGATCCGCCCGCAAAGCTTCTTCCAGACTAACCCGGCCGTGGCAAGCAGTCTGTACGCCACCGCCCGCGACTGGGTGCGTGCGTTAAACATCCAGCATATGTGGGATCTGTTCTGCGGCGTGGGCGGCTTTGGCCTGCACTGCGCGACGCCAGAGATGCAGCTCACCGGAATTGAGATCTCCGCCGAAGCGATTGCCTGCGCGAAACAGTCCGCCGCCGAACTGGGGTTAACGAATCTGCGCTTCCAGGCGCTGGACTCCACCCAGTTTGCGACCGGCCAGGGCAACGTGCCGGAACTGGTGCTGGTGAACCCGCCGCGCCGTGGCATCGGAAAGGCGCTGTGCGACTATCTGAGCCAGATGGCACCGGAATACATCGTTTACTCCAGCTGTAACGCGCAGACCATGGCGAAAGACATCGCTAACCTGCCGGGCTACCGCATTGAACGCGTGCAGCTTTTCGATATGTTCCCGCATACCGCGCATTATGAAGTGTTGACGTTGTTAATCCGTAGGCCGGGTAAGGCGTAGCCGCCACCCGGCATGAACCCCGCACAATGTTCAACAAAATGTGAACTCTTCATCCCTGCGAAATCAGGTAAGCTTACGTCATAAGAAATGATTGAAGGCTTACCCATGAAGCAGATCCTGCTGGTGGAAGACGACCACGATATCGCGGCGCTTCTGCGACTCAATTTAGAAGATGAAGGCTACGGCATCACCCACGAGCCCGACGGGGGCAACGCCCTGCAGCGTCTTGAAAAACAGCCGTGGGATGCGGTGATCCTCGACCTGATGCTGCCCAACGTTGACGGGCTCGAGATTTGCCGCCGCATCCGTCAGATGACGCGCTACCTGCCGGTGATCATCATCAGCGCCCGCAGCAGCGAAACCGACCGCATCACCGGGCTGGAAACCGGTGCCGATGATTATCTGGCTAAGCCGTTCTCGGTGCAGGAGCTGATTGCGCGCATCAAAGCGCTGTTCCGCCGCCAGCAGGCGATGGGGCAGGCGCAAACCGACGGTCAAATTCAGGCACACGGGCTGACTATCGATCCGCTGGCGCGCAGCGTGCTGCTTCACGGCCAGGTGGTGGATCTCACGCCGCGTGAATTCGAGTTGCTGTACTTCTTTGCCCGTCATCCCGGCGAGGTGTTTTCCCGGTTAGCGCTGCTGGAGCAGGTCTGGGGCTATCAGCACGAAGGCTATGAGCACACCGTTAACACCCATATCAACCGCCTGCGCATCAAGATTGAGAAGGACGCCGCCGAGCCGGAGATTATTCGCACCGTCTGGGGCAAGGGCTATAAATTTGCGGAGCCAAATCATGATGCGCCGCTTTAGCCTGAGCCAGCGCCTGACGCTGCTGTTCATCCTGCTGATGATGCTCTGCGCCACCGTCGCCTGCGCGGTACAGCTCTATAGCAGTACGCAGTACGGTAATGCGATGGTGCAGCGGCTGTCGGGCGGGCTGGCGCAGCAGATAGTCCAGCGCGAACCGATTCTGGACGCGCGGGGCAGGGTCGACCGAACGTCACTCAAGCCGCTGTTTGACCGGCTGATGACCTTTAATCCGAGCGTTGAGCTGTACGTCGTCTCCCCGGACGGCGATATCCTGGCCGATGCCGCACCGCCGGGCCACATTCAGCGGCAAAAAATCGACCTGGCGCCGGTTCAGACCTTCCTGAGCGGTACCGCTATTCCGGTATTGGGTGACGATCCGCGCAGCCAGAATAAAAAAGTCTTTAGCGCCACGCCGCTGCGGCAGGACGGTGAGCTAAAAGGCTATCTGTACATTATTTTGCAGGGCGAGGAGTCGAACGCGCTGGCGGAGATGGCCTGGCATAAGGCGCTGTGGAGCACGGTGCTGTGGTCACTGCTGTGGGTGGCGCTGTTTGGGCTGCTGGCAGGCTTGCTGGTCTGGTACTGGGTCACGCGCCCGGTAAAAGAGCTGACGGTCGAGGTCGCCGGGCTGGATCAGGACAGCATAAGCGCAATCAGACAACTGGCGCTAGAGACGCCGGACGCGACGGCAAAGGATGAAGTGGCGATCCTGCGCAACAGCTTTATCGAGCTGGCACGCAAAATTACCCAACAGTGGGACCAGTTGGCCGACAGCGATCGCCAGCGCCGGGAGTTTATCGCCAACATTTCGCACGACCTTCGCACGCCGCTCACCTCGCTGCTGGGCTACCTGGAAACCCTGTCGCTAAAATCCGCGACCCTGACACCGCAGGAGCACCAGCAGTATCTCGCTACCGCGCTCCGACAGGGGCAAAAGGTACGCCATCTTTCACAGCAGCTGTTTGAGCTGGCGCGCCTGGAGCACGGCGGCATAAAGCCGCAGCGCGAGCGGTTCGCGATGGCGGAGCTGATTTCCGACGTGGCGCAGAAATTTGAGCTCACCGCCCGCACGCGCGAGGTGAATCTGCATATTGACGTGCCGGGACCGCTGCCGCAGGTGTTTGCCGATGTGTCGATGATCGAGCGTGTGGTGACCAACCTGCTCGATAACGCGATGCGCCATACGCCGACCGGCGGGGAAATTCGTCTGGCGGTCTGGCTGGAGAATCAACAGCTTCAGGTCGAAGTGGCAGACAGCGGAACGGGCGTCGATGCCGCGCTGCGAGACGATCTGTTCCAGCGGCCGTCGGCATTGACGACCCAGGCGTCGCGTGAGAATCGCGGCGGGTTGGGGCTGTTAATCGTTAAGCGGATGCTGGAGTTGCACGGGGGTGGGATCAGGTTGATGGAGTCGATGAGCGGGGCGCGGTTCAGGTTCTTCGTGCCGTTGTGAGAGAGTGCCGGGTGGCGCTGCGCTTACCCGGCCTACAACTCCCCCCGTAGGCCGGGTAAGGCGCAGCCGTCACCCGGCAAAAACCATTACTGTGGGAACCACTGCTCGCTGATTTTCTGATACGTACCGTCCGCTTTAATCGCTTTCAGCGCGCCGTTCAGTTTTTCCAGCAGGGCCTTGTTATCAGGGCGTACCGCGATACCCAGGCCTGTACCAAAGTACTGCGGATCGGTCACTTTCTCGGTTGCCGTTCCCAGCTGCGGATTGGTTTTCAGCCATTCGTTCACCACGGCGGTGTCACCGAATACACCGTCGATACGGCCATTTTTCAGGTCGATAATCGCGTTCTGGTAGCTGTCATAGGCCACGGTTTTCACTTCAGGATGTTTGTCCTGCAGGTATTTCTGGTGCGTGGTGCCGTTTTCCATCCCGATGCGTTTGCCTTTCAGCTGATCGAAAGAGGTATAAGCGCCTTTCTTCGCAATCACCACCGCCGAGTTGGCGTAGTACGGGTCGGTGAACGCAACCTGCTTGCTGCGCTCAGGCGTGATATCCATCCCGGAGATCACCGCATCGTATTTTTTGAATTTCAGCGACGGGATCAGGCTGTCGAAGGCATGGTTGGTAAAGGTGCAGTCGGCCTGCATCTGTTTGCACAGCGCTTTCGCCAGGTCGATGTCGAAACCGACGATCTGGTTGCTGGCATCCAGCGATTCAAACGGCGGATAGGTGGCGGAAACGCCAAAATTGATTTTATCCGCAGCGGATGCGCCAGCGGCGAAGGTTGCCAGTAATGCGGCCAGAACTAACTTTTTCATTGTAATGCTCCCGTCTGTCTATCTTGTCATTATGCGCCGTGTCTGCGGCATGGATGTACAATGCCAGTTAATGAATTTATATGCAATAAATATGATTAAATATTGTATATCACACAAAAAAAAGCGGATAACCCATCAGGTTACCCGCCTTTGATATACAGATTTATGCATTTGGCAGGTTAATTTCTGCGCTCAAACGCCAACGCTTTACGCTCGATCAGGCGCATCATCAGCGTCAACAGACCGTTGACCACCAGATACACCAGCCCCGCCGCCCCAAACACCATGACGTCGTAGGTGCGTCCGTACAGCAGCTGTCCGTGGCCCATCACTTCCATCAGCGTGATGGTGTAGGCCAGAGACGTACTCTTGAACACCAGCACCACTTCGTTGGAATAGGAGGAGAGCGCGCGCTTGAAGGCATACGGCAGCAGGATCGCCAGCGTGTCTTTCTTGCTCATGCCCAGTGCCCCGCAGGACTGCCACTGTCCTTCAGGAATGGCGCGGATCGCCCCGTAGAACAGCTGGGTGGTATAGGCCGCACTGTTCAATGAGAGCGCAATCAGGGCACACAGCCACGGCTCAGAGAGCAGATGCCAGATAACCGGATACTCCTGCAGCGACGGGAACTGGCCCGGGCCATAGTAAATCAGGAAGATCTGCACCAGCAGCGGCGTGCCGGTAAACAGGGTGATGTAGGCACGCACGATCCACACCAGCACCGGCGTTTTCAGCGTCAGGATGATGGTGAAGATCAGCGCCAGGATCAGCGCCACGACGATGGACGCCACGGTCAGCGTCAGGCTGGTGTGCAGCCCCTTCATCAGCTCGGGTAAGTAGTCAAGCATCAGCCCGGTCTCCGTTCAAAACGCGTTGCACGCAGGTCGATGCGTTTGAGGATGTACTGACTCAGCAACGTGATCACCAGGTAGATCGCCGCCGCCACGATGTACCAGGTAAACGGCTCCTGGGTACGGGTGGCGATACTTTTGGTCTGCAGCATTAAATCGTTCACGCTGATGAGGCTCACCAGCGCGGTATCTTTCAGCAACACCAGCCACTGGTTACCCAGTCCTGGCAGGGCATGACGCCACATCTGCGGCATCACCAGGCGGAAAAAGATCGCCGCTTTCGACATGCCGAGCGCCTGGCCGGATTCCCACTGTCCTTGCGGAACCGCCTTCAGCGCCCCGCGCAGCGTTTGTGACGCGTAGGCAGAATAAAGCAGGGAGAGGGCAATCACGCCGCACAGGAACGGGCTGACGTCGAAGTTTTCAATCTGCATCTGCACTGGGATTTGTGCAAAGCCGAGATTGATCGTGAAGCCGTCCGACAGCGTCAGCAGCAGCTGTGAGGAACCGAAATAGATAAACAGGACCACCAGAATTTCCGGCAGCCCACGCAGCACGGTCACCAGTGCGGAACCTGTCCAGGCGATGGGGAACCATTTTGCTGATTCCCACACCGCAAAGAACATCGCCAGCACAAGGCCGATAATCAGTGCGCAAACGGCAAGGCCGACGGTCATCCCGGCGGCGCTTGCTAATGGAAGAATTTCATTCATCAGGAATTACTTCTGGAACCATTTTTGGTAGATGGTTTCGTAGGTGCCGTCTTTCTTCACTTTTTCCAGCGCAGCGTTGAATTTCTGCTGCAGCTCAGTGTTGCCCTGACGCACGGCGATGCCCAGACCGGTACCGAAATAGGCTTTATCGGTCACTTTGTCGCCCACTGGCGCCAGCTTGTCGTTAGCTTTCAGCCATTCAGTCACCACCGCGGTATCACCAAACACGCCGTCGATACGGCCGTTCTGCAGATCCAGCTTCGCGTTCTGGTAGCTGTCATACGGAACGGTGGTGATTTCCGGATGTTTATCCATGATGAATTTCTGATGCGTGGTGCCGTTCTGCACACCCACTTTCTTGCCTTTCAGCTGGTCGATGGACGTGAACTTGCCTTTCTGCCCGATGAACAGGGCGGAGTTATCGTAGTAAGGGGTAGAGAACAGCACCTGCTTTTCACGCTCAGGGGTGATGTCCATACCGGCCATTACGGCGTCGATGCGGCGGAACTTCAGGCTCGGGATCAGGCTGTCGAACGCCTGGTTGCTGAAGGTACAGGTCGCGTCGATCTCTTTACACAGGGCGTTAGCCAGGTCTACGTCGAAGCCCACAATTTTATTGTTCGCATCGATAGACTCAAACGGAGGATAAGACGCTTCGGTGGCGAAACGAATGGTCTGGGCTGCGGTAGCGGAAAGGGTAACGCCAGCAAGCAGCACGGCAAGTAATACTTTTTTCATTATATTTCCCCTGACACAATCAATGAGATAAATAGTTTTTAAAGGCATCGGTTTGCGGGTTAGCGAAGCAGCCCGCATCACCTTGCTCAACGATATACCCGTTTTCCATATACACCACGCGGCTGGCGGTTTTACGCGCCACTTCCACCTCGTGGGTCACGATCACCTGCGTAATATTGGTTTCCGCCAGCTCGCGAATAATGCTCACGATCTGGGCGGTGATTTCAGGGTCCAGCGCCGCGGTAGGTTCATCAAACAGCAGAACCGCAGGCTCCATCATCAGCGCGCGGGCAATCGCCACACGCTGCTGCTGACCGCCGGAGAGGTGCAGAGGATAGCGATCGCTGTACGGCTTAAGACGCAGACGTTCCAGCAGCTTTTCGGCACGCGCCATCGCCTGGTCCTTGCTTAAACCGAGCACGCGGCACGGGGCTTCAATCAGGTTTTGCTGAACGGTCAGGTGCGGCCAGAGATTGTATTGCTGAAAGACCATGCCCACGTTTTGACGCAGTTCACGAATCGCTTTATCAGACGGCGTTTTCGCAAAATCAAAATGGTTACCGGCAATCGCCAGCGTACCCGAGCGGGGCATTTCAAGCAGATTGAGGACACGCAGAAGGGAACTTTTGCCTGCGCCGCTTGGGCCGAGCAAAACCAGCGTTTCGCCCTCCGGGCAGTTCAGCGTGATGTCGAACAGCGCCTGGTGTGCGCCGTAGAAGCAGTTAATGCCGTTTAGTTTAATACTCATCGGGGCAGTCTTTACTCATCCAGGCAATCTATAGCAATTGAGGCCGCAGATAGTACCGTTGACAGAATAGTTATGCAATATTTCTGCGTTAAAAGTTAAATATAACCCGTATTTCCTCTTAAACATAGCACAAAATAGCGAAGGGCAAGGGGGGCGAGTATAAATGTCGGCATTCCGCGAGAAATGCCGGACATTTTACGGGGTTAACAATTATTTAACTGATGCTTTAGCGGTTCTCAATCGACTGTCGCAGCGTGCCTGCCGGGGCATGAACGCTGCCGCCGATGTAGCGTACATCGTCGACGGCCCAGCACTGGCCTTCGCGGATCATCAGCACTTCATCCTGCCAGGACTGGGTGCCCTGGGTCAGCTTCACGCGCAGCGGGATATTGCGCGCATCGGTGTTTGGGATGGTGGAAGCACTCGCGACTTCGGCGCTGTCGGGCAGCGTTGCGCGGCTGGAGAACGGGTCCGACTGAAGCAGCGCGTTATGCTGCGGATCGCGGGTCGCATCGTTCAGCAGTTTGGCCAGACCATCGCTCAAATACGGACGAAGGGCAGTAAGATCGTTACCGCGATGCTGAATACGATAATCATAGAACTGTTGCGCCACGGTATCCGGGCCACCGTCAATGCAGGGGCCGCTGCGGGTACCGATATCCTTAAAGGCTGGCGTGACCGGGGTGGTGCACGCGCTGAGCACCAGCGCGCAAGGCACTAAAAGCGTTAAAGCAGAGTAGCGCATGTTGATTTCCTTATTTATTAACTATCCTTTCAATCATAGCGTAACGAACCGATAATGCTGGTGGTAAGGCATTGAACGCTAAAGAAGGAGAGAAAGTATGCAGTTTTCCACCACCCCAACCCTGGAAGGGCAGCCAATTACCGAGTATTGCGGCGTCGTGACGGGCGAAGCGATTCTGGGCGCCAACATCTTCCGCGACTTTTTTGCCGGTATTCGCGACATCGTCGGCGGACGCTCGGGTGCTTACGAGAAAGAGCTGCGCAAGGCCCGCGAAATTGCCTTTAAAGAGCTGGGCGAGCAGGCAAAAGCGCTGGGCGCCGATGCCGTTGTCGGCATTGATATTGACTACGAAACGGTCGGTAAAGACGCCAGTATGCTGATGGTGAGCGTAAGCGGCACGGCGGTGAAAACCCGTCGATGAAGCGTTCGCTTTCAACACTCCTGCTGGCGCTGCTGCTGGCAGGGTGCGCCACGGAAAAAGGCGTTATTGATAAAGGTGCCTACGAGCTGGATACCCGCCACCAGGCGCAGGCGGCCTACCCGCGTATTAAGGTGCTGGTTATCCACTATACCGCGGATGATTTTGACAGCTCGCTGGCGACCTTAACGGACAAAAATGTCAGCTCCCACTATCTCATTCCGGCAATTCCTCCTGCTCCTGATGGCAAACCGCGTATCTGGCAGCTGGTGCCTGAAAGCGAACTGGCGTGGCATGCCGGGATCAGCTTCTGGCGCGGCACCAACCGTATCAACGATACGTCGGTGGGGATTGAGCTGGAGAACCGTGGCTGGCAAAAAACGTCTGGCGTTAAGCACTTTACCCCTTTTGAGCCTGCGCAAATTGCGGCGCTGGTGCCGCTCGCCAAAGACATTATCGCCCGCTACAACATCAAACCTGAGAACGTGGTAGCCCATTCGGACATCGCCCCGCAGCGCAAAGACGATCCCGGTCCGCTCTTCCCCTGGCGCGAGCTGGCGCAGCAGGGAATTGGCGCCTGGCCTGACGCCGGACGCGTCGCGTTCTATATGAACGGGCGACCGCCGTATCAGGTGGTGGACACCGCAGCGCTGATGGATTTACTCGCGCGCTATGGCTACGAGGTGCCAGACAACAGCACGCCTGCCCAGCAGAAGCGCATCATCATGGTGTTCCAGATGCACTTCAGGCCGCAGCTGTGGAACGGCGTCGCTGATGTGGAAACGATGGCCATCGCTGAAGCTCTTTTAGAGAAGTACGGGCAGGGATAATCCTTCAGGAATACCCTGAACAAATAGATTAGCTTTGAATGCTCTTCAGATTAATCTTAAGTACATTCTCAATTCATTTTAAGTTAATTGATTTAAAATCGCCCTCAATTAAGATGGACTCATCGATTCAAGACATGAATCAATTTTAAAAACCAGCGCTGGTTCGGTTTTTTTAATTTTAAAAGAATACAAAATTAACTTTACGGCAACATCAATATTTGCCGAAAGCTTTCTCCTTTAAACATCTTAATTAGGTATATCAATGTTAACTATTTTTGGTAAAAGCACGCGTCCCCATAATGAAATGGCAGCCATTATTGAAGCAACCTCAGACTATGAGGAGAAAACATTAAGAAAATGGCAAAAGATATCAACGGAAAAATCAGATGATATTCATATCATTGTCAGTGGCGAAGTTGAGTTTCGCCGTTCCTCTGATGATTTATGTATTTTCACCCTACAGGGGCAGTGTATCTTTGGTCTCTCCGCCATTTTTTATAACTCTACACATATGCACGGCGTGGTTCGCAGCAATGCGGTTGTCCGTTCAATAAATAAAGAAGAATTCCACCGTTTAATGACCCAGCACGATCTGTGGCCAGATTTAACCAAAGTGCTGGCATGGTATATCTGTATGCTCAGCAAACGTGATGACGTTTTAGTTGCCCGCAGTGCCTATTCCGTAGTGCGTGAATTCCTGATTGAAATTAACGAGCTGATTGTACAGCATCAGCGAGATATTAATATTTATGATTACATTCAGGAATACACTAACCTGGCGCGCAGTACCATTATTAAAATCCTCTCAGACCTGAAAAAAGGTCAATATATTGTGGTGGAAAAAGGGCGACTACTCAGCCTGTCCGCCTTACCTGAAAAATATTAATCCCCTCCGGCGTCTCCTTTTATGACAGAAGGAGACGCGCTCTGCGTTTCATCAACCGGTGGCGCGGGCATTTTCCCCTTCGACATATCATCCTGCTGCTGTTTTAACGCCTGCATAAACAACTCTTTTAACGCGCTGTCGTCATCCGATTTCATTGCCTGTTCGTGTGCCTCGGTGCCCGGCAAGGTATCGCGCGAGGTGTCATGCGTGGCCGGGCTATCCGGTAACGCGCCATCGGGGGCCTGCTGCCAGTCATTTTCGTCGCTATTAATGGGCATACTGTTCATCGGCGGCAAATTTTCCTGCATTTTTAACGGCTGGGGTTTTGGATGTGGATGCGGGAACGGCTTCGTCACGTATACGTAATGCATATCAGACAGCGTAGTTTCCGGTTTCGCCACGCTCACCTTTTTTATCACAGGTGCCGGGTGGCGCAAATTCCAGTAAACGTGCGCATAAAGGCCGGCCGCGATCAGCGCACACAGCCCAAGACACCACAGCGCGGTCACGCTGAGGATTTTACTGAACGACGGTAAACGCCATGAGAACCAGACCGGCTCCCCGGTGGTATAGCTACGCTGGGCAGCAAGGCAGATGGTAGACATTATGCGTGTTTCTCTTGCGTAGTCGGGTTGGCCTGGGTTGTCTGGATCAATACGCTCGGCGTGGTATGGGTTTCGCGCATCAGTTGCATCAGCGTGTCTTCGCCCGGAATACCGTCAACGCGAAGGTGCATTTTCTGCTGGAATTCGCGGGGGCGTTTCATCAGCTCCGCCGTCCAGTTTTTATCGTGCGTTTCGCTTTCGCCCAGCGCCACGCTCAGCTGCTGATCCAGCCATTCGAGATCTTTGCTACCGCTGGCGGCGGTGATTTCGTCTTTGCCTTCCGGCGTCAGGCGATGCAGGACGGTGTAATTCCCCGTCGCGTGCTGGTTATACCAGGTGCGGCTCACCTGCCAGGTGCGATTATTCATCAGCAGGTCGAGGGACTCTTTCCCCGCGCGCGCCACCACGGCGTAGTTAATATGATCGCCCGTTTTCATTTCGCTGACCCACGGATAACCTTCATTCGCCAGCGAGTCCAGGGTGGCATTTCCCTGTTTACACATCAAATTCACTTTACCGGCATTCTGACACAGCGCGTCGTCGGCTGACGCGTCATACCCCCACATGGCGTAAAGCTGATGCATGGCATCAGGCTGGTTTACCACTTCATGTTCGATGACCGGCAACACCGGCGCGTCTGGCGTTTTAACCGGCTGTTTCCAGCTGGCCGGTACCGGCAGCGCGACCGGCAGTTTTGCCGTGATGGAAGAGGTCATCATCCAGCCGCAGGCGGCGAACAGCACGGAGGCGAACAGCCCGATGGAGGCTAGCGCTTTACCGCGTTTCGGTGCCGGAAGCACTTCGCCACACGCCAGACGCAAATGGCGCGGTCCGACGTTTGGCGCGCGTTCGGTCCACGCGGCCAGCATGGAAAGGTGCGCCAGCTCGTTCAGCTTGCTGATGTTGCCTTTGGTCAGGGCGTGGATCTTTTTCACGCGAGCGGGCGTCAGCGGGGAGACGTCCGCGCCATGCTCCTGGCACTGGGCGTCAACATAGCTCAGAAATTCTCGGCAGGTCAGGTTGCGCAGGGTGTGGCTGGTCAGAACAAATTCCTGCAGCGCGGAGTCTGTCAGCATCGTCTCCCGATCTTCACTGCCCATCAGGATGACCGACAAACGCACGTCCAGCTCCTGGGCACGCGTCAGCAGCATGGCCAGCACATCATAGCTGTTGTTTTTCATCGCTTCAGCGTGCGTGATGACCAGCACCTTTTGCGTTGCACGGGTATCTCGCCACTGGCGCAGCACGGCATCCACGGCCTGCAGTTTATTTTTGCTCTCTTTCGCCGACGGGTTGAGCTTATACAGCAGGCTGCTGGCGCTCAGCTTTGGAAACGCGTTAATTGAGACGACGGCGCTGCTGCTCTTCAGCGCATCGCTGAACTGCCCCAGCAGTTCACTGTCGTGGTAAAAGAGCCCGGTGATCCCTGCCTGCTGGCTTTTCTCTTTCAGAAGATTGAACACATCCTGATGATACGGCACCAGAAAATCGCCCGATTTACGGGTGATTGTTCTGAACGGAGGGGTACTGAATTTAAAATGGCTCTGATACATAGCGACTGACCGTCTCTTCTCTTTAATAGCAATGGGCGAAAAGTACGGGATGCACCAGTCCTGGTCAATTTAACACCAGAGTAAAAATAACCTGCCGTCGGTCTCTAACATTCCCCTTTTTTCCGGTCAATACATTTCTTCATGAAAGTTAATAGCAAAGCAGATGGTCGGCATTCAGGGTGCTGATTATTATTAACTCACTAAGTGATGCAGCACGTCGCTGCGAATGACTGCTTTGCTAAAAGGCCGGATAAATAATGAGGAACGCACTCCTTTCCCGTGTAATGACACCCTGCATTATGCTTGTCATGCTGATATTTTGCAGCCAGCAGGGTTATGTCGTTTATAAAGATTATAAGAAAGTTACGAATAAGTTAGCGAATGCGGATAAGCCGGCGCTAAAAAACCGTGACGCTGAAAAAAACTTTGGCCTTTTCACCGCCGCAGTGCGTCAAAGCGACGCGCCCGCTGCGGTAAAAGCGCCGTTATCCGCAGAAATCGAAGGCATTATTCGCAGCGATGAATCCTGGCTGTCGTTTGCCGTGATCAAGACGCCCGCCGGGCAGCAGAGCTACCGGGAAGGAGAGCCGCTTGTCGGCTTCGATGACGCCTATGTGGATGAAATTAATAAAGATAACGTCGTTGTGCAGTACGAGGGGGCGAAACAGACGCTGGCCCTCAATAAACCGGCGTATTTTAAGGGCGGCGTTGACAGCGGCCCGGTCACCAAATCGAAAAAAGATGCAGGCGCCGACAGCCTGCATCTCGATGATTATCTGGTGTTAAAACCGTTAATCGATAAGGGCCAACTGGAAGGCTTTAATATTAATCCACGGAATGCGTCTCCTTTTTACAGCGATACAGGGCTGGAAAAAGGGGATGTGGTAGTGAAAGTCAACGACGTCGATATGACGAAAGAAGCGCAGGCGAAAAATATCATCGCCAACTGGTCGAAAATGAAAGAGGCGGAGGTCGTCGTCAGGCGGCACGCTCACCTTGAAAATATTCGGGTTAATGTTTTAAACAATTAACAAGTGTACATCATGAAGAAATTTCCGTGGGCGTGCGTGGCGCTGACCGCATTGTCGTTATATTCCAGTTCGCTGCTTGCAGCCAACTTTAGCGCCAGCTTTAAAAATACCGATATTCGCGAATTTATCGATACGGTAAGTCGCAATCTGAATAAAACCATTCTCGTCGACCCGTCCGTTCAGGGCACCGTGTCGGTGAGAACCTATAACGTGCTGTCAGAAGATGAATATTATCAGTTCTTCCTGAGCGTGCTGGATCTCTACGGCCTGTCCGTTATTCCGATGGATAACGGCATGGTCAAAGTGGTGCGCTCAAGCGTGGCGCGTACCGCCGGTGTTCCGGTGGCCGACAGCAAAAACCCGGGCAAAGGGGATGAGATCATCACCCGCGTGGTGCGCATGGAAAACGTGCCGGTGCGCGAGCTGGCCCCGCTGCTGCGTCAGCTGAATGACGCCTCCGGTATCGGGAACGTGGTGCACTTTGAACCCTCGAACGTGCTGCTGTTAACCGGTAAAGCCTCGGTGGTGAACCGCCTGGTGGACCTGGTTGAGCGCGTGGATCGTTCCGGCATGCAGCGTCGTGAAATTGTGCCACTGCGCTATGCGTCCGCCAAAGAGCTCTCCGATATGTTGAACAACCTCAACAACGAAGAGCAGAAAGGGCAGAACGCGCCGCAGCTGGCGACCAAAGTGGTGGCCGATGACGAAACCAACAGCCTGGTGATCAGCGGCACCGAAGATGCGCGTGCGCGTACCCGCTCGCTGATTGGCCAGCTCGATCGCGAGCAGAATAACGAGGGCAACACCCGGGTCTTCTACCTGAAATACGCCAACGCCTCGAAAGTGGTGCCGGTGCTCACCGGCATTGGCGAACAGCTGAAAGACAAAGCCGGTGCGGCGAAGAGCAAAACCACCTCAACGTCATCAAGCGACCTGAATATCACGGCCGATGAGTCCACCAACTCACTGGTGATCACCGCCCAGCCAAACGTCATGAACTCGCTGGAGAAGGTGATCGACAAGCTGGACATTCGCCGTCCGCAGGTGCTGGTGGAAGCCATCATTGCTGAAGTGCAGGACGGTAACGGCATGGATCTCGGTGTGCAGTGGACCGGCAAGCACGGCGGCGTGCAGTTCGGTTCGACCGGTCTGCCAATCAGCCAGATCAAAAACGGCACGATCAAAGGCGCTTCCTTTACGGGCCTGGCGACCGGCTTCTTTAACGGCGACTTCGGTGCGCTGATGACCGCGCTGTCAACCACTGGCAAGAACGACATTCTTTCCACCCCAAGCGTAGTAACGCTGGATAACAAAGAAGCCTCGTTCAACGTCGGTCAGGATGTGCCGGTGCTGTCCGGCTCCCAGACCACCAGCGGCGACAACGTGTTTAACTCGGTTGAGCGTAAAACCGTCGGTACCAAGCTGAAGATTGTTCCGCAGATCAACGACGGGGACATGATCCACCTGAAGATTGAGCAGGAAGTCTCCAGCGTGGACGCCAGCGCCACCGAAGACGCCAGCCTTGGCCCAACCTTCAACACCCGTACCATCAATAACGAAGTGATGGTTCACAGTGGCCAGACGGTCGTGCTGGGCGGGCTGATGGAGAACGTTAATAAGCAGAACGTCTCGAAAGTGCCGCTGCTGGGCGACCTGCCGCTGGTGGGCCAGCTGTTCCGCTACACCTCGCAGGACACCTCAAAACGTAACCTGATGGTGTTTATCCACACCACCGTGCTGCGCGATGACGACAACTACAGCGCGGCGACGAAAGAGAAATACGATCAGATCCGCGCGCGTCAGCAGCAGCGTATGGAAGAGCAAAAACTCGGCATTCTCGAAAACAGCGATAGCCCGGTGCTGCCGGCCTATCCGAAGCAGAGTCACGCGACGCCCGCAGGCGTAACCGCGACGTCAGCGTCCCGCAACCCGTTCAAAGAATAAGCGGAGGTGACGCGTGGATGAACTGACGAAACAGCTTTGCACCAGCAGCTTCGCGAAAGACAACGGCATCCTGTACTGGAACGACGCGGTCTACATTCGTGAAGACGTGCCCGCGTTCGCGCTGCTTGAGATGCGCCGGGTGCTGGGGCGCGCCTTTGTGCCCGAGACGCTGAGCGCTGAAGCGTTCGATGAAATGCTGGCCAAAATCTGGCAGCAGAACAGCGGCGTCTCGCAGCAGCTGGTGGACGACATGGATGCGGATATCGATCTGATGGCGTTAACCGAGGAGATCCCGGACAACGAAGATCTGCTGGATAACGACGAAAACTCGCCGGTGATCCGCCTGATCAACGCCATTCTCGGCGAGGCGGTGAAGGACGGCGCATCGGATATCCATATCGAAACCTTTGAGCGCACGCTGAGCATCCGTTTTCGCGTTGACGGCGTGCTGCGCCCGGTGCTGCAGCCTGCGCGCAAGCTCGCGCCGCTGCTGGTGTCGCGTATTAAAGTCATGTCGAAGCTCGACATCGCCGAAAAGCGTCTGCCGCAGGATGGTCGTATTTCGCTGCGCATTGGCCGTAAAGCGATCGATGTGCGCGTGTCGACCATTCCCTCGCAGTACGGCGAGCGCGTGGTCATGCGTCTGCTCGATAAGAGCAACCTGAAGCCGGACATCAACAAGCTCGGACTCATCGATGAAGAGCTGGAAAAACTGAAAGGGCTGATTGGCCGCCCCCACGGCATTATCCTGGTCACCGGGCCGACAGGCTCGGGTAAAAGTACCACCCTGTACGCCATTCTGTCGGCGCTGAACGGGCATGAACGCAACATTCTGACCGTCGAAGATCCGATTGAATACGAGCTGGAAGGGGTGGGACAGACGCAGGTCAACCCGCGCGTGGACATGACCTTTGCCCGCGGCCTGCGCGCGATTTTGCGTCAGGATCCGGACGTGGTGATGATCGGGGAAATTCGTGACGGCGAAACCGCGCAAATTGCGGTGCAGGCGTCGCTCACCGGTCACCTGGTCATGTCTACGCTGCACACCAACAGTGCGGCGGGGGCCATCACCCGTCTGCGGGATATGGGCCTCGAGTCCTTTTTGATCGGTTCGTCGCTACTTGGCGTCATTGCCCAGCGTCTGGTGCGTCGGCTGTGTCCGCACTGCCGTACCACTAGTCCGCTGGATGACAATGAAAAAGCGCTGTTTAGCTTTATGGATAAGCCGCCGAAGGCCATCTATCGCGCCGTCGGCTGCGAGCACTGCCGCCAGAGCGGGTATCAGGGACGCGCGGGCATTCATGAGTTTCTGGTGGTCGACAGCACCATGCGCCGCGCCATTCATGAAGACAAAGATGAAATGTCCATTGAGACCGAGCTTTTCAAACAGGCCTACAGCCTGCGCGAAAACGGCCTGATGAAGGTCATCAGCGGCGTCACCTCGCTGGAAGAGGTGATGCGCGTAACCGCCGAGCGTGGAGGCGATGAATAATGGCTTTCTACGCGTGGACCGCCACCGATGCCGCCGGGAAAACCCAGCGCGGCACGCTGCAGGCGGAAGGGCCAAAGCAGGTACGTCAGTCGCTGCGCGAGCAGAAGCTGATGCCGCTCACCATCACCGAAACCCATGAAAATGCGGCCAGCGCAAAAGCCAAAACCGGGGCCAAACTCTCTGTGCCGGTGCTGTCGATGTTTACCCGTCAGTTGTCGACGCTGGTTAACGCGTCGCTGCCGCTGGAAAGCGCCCTGAAGGCGATTTCGAAGCAGACGGAAGACAAAAAGCTGGCGGCGATGGTGGTCGAAATCCGCGAGAAAGTGGTGGAAGGCCATACCCTCTTTGACGCCTTCAGCCAGTTCCCGCGCACCTTCGACAAGCTCTACTGCACGCTGGTGATGGCCGGGGAAAAAACCGGCCATCTGGGCGATGTGCTGGAGAAGCTGGCGGAGTACAACGAGCAGCGTCAGAAGATGAAAAGCAAGCTGACGCAGGCGATGGTCTACCCGATTACCCTGACGGTGGTCGCCGTGGCGGTCATCAGCATCCTGCTGGTGGCGGTGGTGCCGCAGGTGATCGAGCAGTTTGTGCATATGAAGCAGCAGCTGCCGATCACCACCCGCACGCTGATCGCGGTGAGCGATTTCCTGCAGGCGTACGGGATCTATATTGCCGGAGGCCTGTTCGGCGCGGCTGTCGGCTTTAAGGCCTGGGTGAAGAAAAAGGCCAACCGTTTTCGCTGGAACAGCTGGCTGGTGAACGGCTCGCCGATCAAAAAGCTGGTCTGCGCCATCAACAGCGCGCGCTATATCCGCACGCTCAGCATCCTGCAGGCCAGTAGCGTGCCGCTGCTGGAGGGGATGTATATCGCGATGGACGGAATCGAAAACCTCTATGCCCGGCAGGTGCTGGAGCAGGCGGCAGATACCGTGCGTCAGGGGGCGTCCCTGTATAACGCGCTGGACCAGGCGAAGCTCTTTCCGCCAACCATGCTTTACATGATTGCCTCCGGCGAAGAGAGCGGGGAATTAGGTTCATTAATGGATCGCGCCGCGGAAAACCAGGAATCGGCATTACAGCATCGCATTACGTTAACACTGTCGGTCTTTGAACCGGCACTGGTGGTGACAATGGCGACAGTGGTTTTATTTATCGTGCTGTCAATATTACAACCGCTTCTTCAGCTCAATAATATGGTGGGTTAAATATGTCCTTAAAAAGAAATAGCCTGAAACGTCAGGCCGGGTTTACGTTGCTCGAATTAATGGTGGTCATCGTTATTCTTGGCGTCCTCGCCAGTATGGTGGTGCCCAATTTAATGGGAAATAAAGAAAAGGCTGATGCCCAGAAAGCCACCAGCGATATCGTGGCGCTGGAAGGTTCGCTGGATATGTACAAGCTGGATAACCACCGTTATCCCACAACAGAGCAGGGGCTGCAGGCGCTGGTGACCAAACCTGAAATCGCGCCGATCCCGAAAAACTATCGTGACGATGGCTATATTCGCCGCCTGCCGGAAGATCCGTGGGGCAATGATTATATTCTGGTCAGCCCGGGTGAACATGGCGCGGTAGATGTTTTCTCTGCGGGTCCGGATGCCGAAGCCAATACGGCTGATGATATTACCAACTGGTCTTTAGATAAAAAAGAGAAGTAATGAATAAGCAACGTGGATTTACTTTGCTGGAAATTATTCTGGCGCTGGTGATATTTGCCAGCTGCGCCATGATGGTGGTGTCGACTATTCCCTCGCGCAGCGGTGCGGATATTTTCGGTCAGCAGTTAAAAGCCCTCGTTGAATATGGTTCAGACCGTGCGGTGATGGACGGCAATATCGTCGGGCTGGTGGTCACCACGTCTGAATATCAGCTGGTGACCTGGGCCAAAAAAGACGGCGAACGTCACTGGGAGCCGTTGACCGCCGGGCGCATCGTCACCCACGGCCAGTTCCCGGAAGAGATGCACGTCTCGCTGTCGCCTCAGCGCATTGCCGCCACGACTGACACCGCGCCGCAGATTGTCTTTTTGCCGGACGGCGAAATCAGTCGTTTCACGCTTTCACTGCAGAGTTTCGACAAAAAGCAGCGCTTTAGCGTGGTGTCGCAGGGGGCATCACCGGTATCGGTAGAGAACGATGACTAAACGTAAAGAACAGGGGATGACCCTGCTGGAAGTGATGGTCGCGCTGGTCATCTTCTCCACCGCCGCGCTGGCGCTGATGAACTCCGTCTCGCTGAACGTGCGCTTCACCCATGGCCTGGGCGATTCGCTGCAGGCGAGCTGGGTGGCGGAAAACCAGCTGGCGGAGGCAAAACTGAATAACGCGCCGTTCCCCGATGCCCTGCAGACGGGCACGGAAACGATGGGCGGACGAAACTGGACCTGGCGCAAGCAGCGGGTAAAAACCGCGGAAAACCGCTTTGCCGATGAGGTGCAGGTATACGCCGAGGGCGATGAAGATAAGCCGGTGATTACCTTGCAGGTGATGGAACCCGGAGAGTCAAAATGAGTAAGCACGCTCAGCGTCAGCAGGGCTTTACGCTGCTGGAGATCATGATTGCGCTGACCATCTTTGCGGTCATCAGCTTGCTTGCCTGGCAAATCCTGGACGGGGCGATGCGTACGTCGAACGCCACCGACGTGGCGGCCACCCGCTTAAACCAGCTTCAGCGCGCCTATAACCTGCTGGAGCGGGATTTCTTCCAGCTTCAGGCGCGCGCCCCGCGCAACGAGCCTGACGTATTTGTCCAGAGCAAAGACGGCCTGGCGCTGACCACACTGAACGGCGTGAGCGGTCAGGTTCAGCTGGAGCGCGTGCGCTGGCGGTTAAAAGATAAAAAGCTGTGGCGGGATATCTGGCCGGTCATCGACGGTCCGGCGGATGCGGAGCCGGAAGAGGTGCCGATCCTCAGCGATGTTAAAGAGATGTCGTGGCGCTTCTGGAAAGCGAGCTGGCTGGACAAATGGACCGACACGGCGCACCAGCCGGACGGCGTAGAGCTGCTGCTGACCATGGAGAACGGCGATACCTGGCGCTGGGTGTTTACCACGCCGGGGGACCTGCCGATTGCTCCAGCGGCACCCGCAGAACAAACGCCAGCGGCGCCGACCGATGCGGCGACGCCTGCGCAACCGCAGCCGACACCCGCCCCGTCAGGAGAAAACAAATGAGCGGAAAATCGGTTCGGAAACAGCGCGGTGTCGCGCTGCTGGTGGTGTTAATTTTGCTGGTCATGATGTCGGCCCTGGCAGCCAAAATCAGCCAGCAGTTCTGCCGCAATCTGCAGAAAACACGCTATCAGGTGAGCCAGCAGCAGCTGCGCTGGTCCATTCAGAGCCAGCAAAAAACCATTGAAGATCTCCTCCAGACCTACGCCAGCGGCGAAAGCAAAGGCCTGTCGCCGAAGGGGGAATGGTCGGAGCCGGTAGAGACCGAGGGCGAACACTACACCGTGGTGAGCCAGGTGGAGGATGCCCAGACCTGCTTTAACGTCAATAACCTGCTGGCGGCGGATCAAACGCCCGCTGTACAGACCGCAGGCGCGCTGCCGGAAAAGCCGGTGAAAGAGCGCATCGTCGAGCAGCTTCTGACCGACAGCGGCATTTCTGCGGGGGACGCTGAAGAGATTTACCAGCAGCTGCTGGACTATCTCGACGGCGATACCACCACGGCAAAAGAGGGGCTGGAGACGGATGCCTGGGCGGGCGTGGAGCCCGCGCGCCAGCCCGCGAATCAGATGATGCGCACCCCGAGCGAGCTCAAGCTGCTGCCCGCGTTTCCGGCGGCGGCCTACGACAAGGTCAGCAACGTGCTGTGCGCCTTGCCCGACAGCGCCAGCAAGGTGGATGTGAATACGTTGACCGGGGAACAGGCGCCGCTGCTGGCCGCGCTGTTTATCGGTTCGCTGAGTGAGGACGAGGCCGCCCGTCTGATCGCCTCCCGCCCCGAAGAGGGCTGGGCGTCGATGGAGGCGTTCCTGAAAGAGCTTGAGACAAATTATCCGCAGACCAAAGACGCCCTCAAGCAGGTTCAGGCGTTGCTTGCGGTGAACAGTAACTATTTCCGGGTCAACAGCACCGGCAATACCGATGATTTAACGCTGCGCGTTGTGAGCCAGCTTCATGTTGATAATGAAGCCGGGAAGGTGATTACCTGGCAACGTCGCTACCGAATGGTTGAATAACACAAGACGAACTCTATGAAACAGGTGCTTTTTATTCGTCCCGACACGCACGAGGACGGGAACATAATGTGGTGCGAGTCCGGTAGCGACCAGGTTGGACAACGCCAGGGACTGGCGTCACTGGCGGAACTCGCCGGTCATGCGTTAGCGGCCAGGGTCTGTCTGTTACTGCCCGCCAGCGAGATGATATTCCGTCATTTCACGTTGCCCAAAAAAGGGAATGTTGAATTCTCGTGGCTGGCAGAAGAAACGCTGATTGGCGACGTGGACAACCTCCACTGGACGGTGCTGAACAAGAAAGGACGTGACGTCGACGCCGTGGCGATCGATACCGACCGCCTCCGCTACTGGCTCAACCGCTGTACCGAGGCCGGGCTAACGGTGGTTCAGGTCTTACCGGACGCGATCCTCCTGCCGGTGAACGACGGAGGAAACACGCTGGTCTCTGTGGATGACGGCTACTGGATGCGCTACTCGCCGTTTGGCGCCTGTGAAACCGACGCCGCGCTGCTGCCGCTGTTGCTGGGCCAGCAGTGCACGGGTGACATCGTCTGCTATGGCGATGCGCCAGCGGGCGTGCAGGTGGATGAGCAGCTGGCCTGGCAGCATCCGCTGGTGCTGATTCAGCCGCAGTGGAAAAGCGGCAAAGCCAGCCTGCTGCACGGCGAATTTTCAGCCAAAGGCGAGAGCGCCGGTTTCCGCTATGCGAAATCAACTATTGCCGCCGTGACGGTGCTGAGCCTGGGGCTGCTGATTGGCCCCCGCGTCGGCATGGCCTGGATGCTGAGCAGCCAGGAAAATCTGGCCCAGCAGCAGATGGTCGAGCTGGCCCAGCACTACTTCCCGACGCTGCGCCAGACCACCAACCTGAAATACCACTTCGGGCAGAACATCAAAAAAGAGAAGAAAGGATTCTTTCTTCAGCTGGAGGCGCTGGAGCAGATAAAGCAATCGCTCCCTTCCGTCGAGCTGAGCGAAGTGGGATACGACGACGCGCAGGATCAGCTCACGCTGAACATCAGCGCGATGGATCCTACCGCGCTGCAGGCGTTCGTCAATAAGGCGACTGACACCTTCGACTTTACGCTGCAGCCGGTCTCCAGTGAGGCGCCTTATACCGCTATCATCACAGGGAAATATAAATGAAAGAGAAAATTGGACAATTAAAATCTCGCTACCTGAGCTACAGCCCGCGCGAGCGTAATCTGTTTAAACTGTGCGGCGCGGCGCTCTGCTGCGCCATTATCTGGTACGGGGTCATGACGCCTCTGGATAATATTATTAAGAATGAGCAAAGCACGCTGCAGAAACAAAAACAGACCCTGAACTGGATGCGCGCAGAAATTAATAAAAATCATCTTCAGGCCAAAGTAGTAAAAACCAGTAATCCACGAAGCGTGGTGGAAGAGAGTGCCAAAGAGATCCACGTTGCGCTGAGTAATATTCAGCAGGACGGTCAAACCCTGTCCTTTAATATCGACCGGGTAAACGTCTATGAACTGAAGAGCTGGCTCAGAGAGGTGAATTTAACCGCCGGCGTGCGTCTTGAAAAAATGGATCTTACCCCGGTGGATCACCTCAGCGACGTGAAGGCGCAGATTAAACTCTCCTGGGCGAAAGCGGCATGAACCCGCTGACGCTGCTTCAGGGCAGCCAGATGCCCGCCCTGTGCCTGATGAGCGGTGCGCTGGGGGGCATTATCGGCAGTTTTTTAGGGGTGGTGGCAGAGCGCATTCCGCCGCTGGTAAAAGAAGAGGAGGGGGCGGGTAATTTGCTGTTTCCGGCTTCTCACTGTCCTGTCTGTTCTCATCGCCTCTCCTGGTGGGAGAACATTCCTGTTCTCAGCTGGTGCGCCCTGCGTGGCCGCTGCCGCTGCTGTAACGCAGCGATACCGGCGCGGCTGTTATTCCTTGAACTGTCGAGCGCGTTCTTTTTTGCTCTGACGGCAGCGTTTGCACCCTCGCTGGCGGGCTTGCTGGCGCTGTGGGTGCTGTGGTGCGGCCTGCTGCCCCTTGCCACTATCGATGCGAAACATATGCTCCTGCCGGACTGCCTGACCCAGCCGTTGCTCTGGGCGGGTCTGCTGTATCACGCGTTCAGTCATACCTTACCGCTGTCGGATGCCCTGTATGGTGCGGCGGCTGGGTACCTGTCGCTGTGGCTGATCTTCTGGGCGTTTCGCCTGACCACCGGCCGTGAGGGATTAGGCTACGGTGATTTCAAGCTGCTGGCCGCGCTGGGGGCGTGGTGCGGCTGGCAGGCATTACCATCTTTATTACTGGCGGCTGCATTAAGCGGCATCGCATTGTATTTTCTTTTTTATAAAGCTGTTAAAGAAAATAGCGTTATTCCGTTTGGTCCGATGTTGTCACTGGCTGGATTGACTATTTTTATTCTCCAGACGCTGTAATTCACATTCTGATTTGTGCGGTCAAGTTTTTTTTGAAATTTTTTCGATAAGGGAATGGAAGGACTTAATTTAATTCCCGGCGTATTGTAAGGAACATAAGCTGTAAGGATTATCGCTCATGTCTTTTTATGGAGGATATTTTAGCGTATTACCTGTTTTGCACAATTATGTATTGTCCGCAGTTTTATTGAACTGGCTTATTCACGACTCGCCCATGCTATATGGAATGCATGGTTATTTTAATTTTCACAAATAATGTTATCAGGAATTAATAATGAAATTTATGAAGCCTAAATATCTGGCCCTTTTTGTTGCGGCTGTCTCCGGCACCGCATTCGCCGCCGCGCCAGGTACGCCTTCAATCAGCAGTGGTAATGATAAATTTGCCCTCGTTGAAATCGACCAGGCCGCACAGGATTACGGTACGCTCGTTAAAGTGCACAACGATGGCGTGGACGTGAAAGTGGAGTGGAACGTCTGGAGCGGCGATGCGCCAACTTCCGGTAAAGTTCTGCTCGACGGTCAGACCGTGTGGTCAGGCGCTGCCGGTGCGTCCGGCTCCGCGACCTTCAAGGTCAAAAAAGGTGGCCGCTATCAGGAACAGGTTGAACTCTGTAACACCAGCGGTTGCTCCAAAAGTGCAAGCAAGCTGGTTATCGTAGCGGATACCGACGGTAGCCACCTGCTGCCACTGAACGGCGCAATGAAGGAAAATAACAAAACCTTCTCCCAGCACACCGATAAAGTGGTTGGCGCTTACTTCCCGGAGTGGGGCGTATACGGTCGTAACTTCCCGGTTGATAAAATCCCTGCTGCTAACCTGAACCACATCCTGTATGGCTTCATTCCAATCTGTGGCGGCGACGGTATTAACGACGGTCTGAAAACCGTTGAAAACGGCAACAGCTTCGCCGCGCTTCAGCGCGCGTGTGCTGGCCGCCAGGACTTCACCGTGGCGATCCACGACCCGTGGGCGGCGCTGCAGAAACCGCAGTCCGGCGTCTCTAACTGGGACGACCCGTACAAAGGTAACTTCGGCCAGCTGATGGCGCTGAAAAAAGCGCATCCAGACCTGAAAGTGCTGCCATCTATCGGCGGCTGGACCATGTCCGATCCGTTCTTCAAAATGAACGATCCGGCTATCCGTGCGCGCTTTGTCTCCTCAGTGAAAGACTTCCTGACAACCTGGAAATTCTTCGACGGCGTGGATATCGACTGGGAATTCCCTGGCGGCGGCGGTGTGAACGAAGCGCTGGGCAACGCACAGCAGGACAAAGCGACCTATACCGTACTGATGCACGATCTGCGTGCCATGCTGAACGAACTGTCAACACAAACCGGTCGTACCTATGAGCTGACTACCGCAATTGGTTCCGGTAAAGATAAGATTGAAGACGTGGATTACACCACGGCGCAGCAGTACCTCGACCATATCTTCCTGATGAGCTATGACTTCTACGGCTCATGGAGCAACACCGAACTGGGTCACCAGGCTGCGCTGCACGCACCAGCGTGGCGTCCGGATACCAACTACACCACCTCTAACGGCGTTGACGCGCTGCTGGAGCAGGGCGTACAGCCAGGCAAAATCGTTGTCGGTGCGGGCATGTATGGCCGCGGCTGGACAGGCGTTCACGGCTACACCGGCAACAACCCGTTCACCGGCACCGCGACTGGCGCAGTGAAAGGGACCTGGGAACCAGGCGTGGTTGACTATCGTCAAATTGTGAACGAGTACAAAGGCAAGCCAGGCTGGGAATACGGTTATGACGCGGATGCGGAAGCACCGTACGTCTTTAACAAATCCACCGGCGACCTGATCTCCTATGAAGATGCCCGTTCAACCACCGCGAAAGGTAAGTACGTGCTGGCGAAAAACCTGGGGGGGCTGTTCTCCTGGTCTATCGATTCCGATAACGGCGACATCCTGAACGCGATGAACGAAAGCCTGCTGGGCAGCTCAACGCCGGTTGATCCGGTAGTGACCAACCACGCGCCAGTTGCGGCTGCAGCGGATCAGTCCGTGACCGGTCCGGCAAGCGTTACCCTGGATGGTTCAGCGTCTACCGATCCTGATGGTGATGCAATCACCTACAAATGGACCCAGATCTCTGGTCCATCCGTCACGCTCACCAACAGCAACAAAGCGAAAGCGACCTTCTCCGTTGGCGCGGTCACCAGCAATCAGACGCTGGCATTCCGTCTGACCGTAACCGATGCGAAAGGGCTGAGCAGCACCGCTGACGTGCAGGTTCTGAACAAAGCACCTAAGGCTAACCAGGCACCGGTTGTGAACCAGATGCAGGCCGTGACCCTGGAAGCTGGCCAGTCTTATGCGCTGAACGTGCAGGCTGCGGATCCAGACGGTGATGCGCTGACCTATACCTGGAGCATTCCATCCGATATGCACGCCACCGGTACCAATACCTCAAGCGTACAGATCACTGCACCAGAGGTTACCACTGACTCAAGCTATACCCTGAGCGTGGTGGTGAGCGACGGTAAAACCAGCGTACAGTCCAACGTACAGATTACCGTGACGCCGAAAGCGACCCCGGTTGTGCCTGATGAAGAGACTCCTCCGGCTGACGAAGGTACCAACCCATCTGATGAAGGCACCAATCCATCTGACGAAGGGACTGCCACAGGCAGCTGCGACAACCCGGTTGATGCCAACGCCAGCAAATATGCTGCGTGGGAATCCAGCAAAGTCTACAACAATGGCGATCTGGTAAGCGCTGATAACCTGGTCTGGAAAGCGAAGTACTGGACTCAGGGCAACAAGCCAGGCTTTGGTGCAGATGCATGGGAACTGGTCAGCCAGGTGAAAATGAACTGGCGCGCTGACACGGTCTACAACGGCGGCGACAAGACGACCTACCAGGGCTTCGAGTACCGTGCGAAATGGTGGACCCAGGGTGATAAACCAGGTAACAGCGATGTATGGGTGAAAGAAGGCGCGTCAGCTGACTGCAAATAATCTTCTGAGCCTGAAATTGTGGGTGTGATATCCGCCCACAATCACAGACCACACCCCGCTTCGGGTGTGGTCTGTAACTAAAATATTTAACAGGACGTGTTTGAGGAGAAATAAAACGTACCACCGCAGGTGAATGATGAAGCGATTACTGTTGCTGTTATTGATATTAAGCCAAAGCGCATTGGCGAATTGCTGGGATAAGGCGGCGCATTATTATCATGTTGACCCTTATTTACTTTATGCCATTGCGAATGTGGAATCAGGAATGAATCCCTACGCTGTCGGGAAAAATCATGATGGCACAATTGACGTAGGATTAATGCAAATTAACAGCTCGCACTTTTCGGAGCTTGAACGACGCGGTATCAGCGAACGTAGACTTATAACAGAACCTTGTACTTCTATTATGGTGGGCGCATCGATTCTGTCAGGCATGATTAAAGTCTACGGATATAACTGGGAAGCCGTCGGTGCTTATAACGCTGGGATTAAAAAAGAAAATTATCCAAAGCGTATGGTGTATGCCCATAAAGTCTGGGCGAAGTATCAGCAATTAAAATCTGTTGCACGCGAAAGAAATGACTGGTGAGTTTTTTCTTTTTTGAAGCGTACCGTTAAGTATGCTTCAGAAAGTGAAAAACAGCTGTCTGGAGTTTATTTATTAACGGATTAATAAATAAGCTGGGATTTTATTTTAAACCATCGAATTAACAGGAATAACCGAAATGAATAAAAGGACATTACTGAGCGTGTTGATTGCGGGTGCTTGCATTGCACCTGTTATGGCTCAGGCCACCATGTTGAAGGCAGAGAGCAGCGAGCCTTACACCATGAAAGCCAGCGATCTGGCGAAAAAGGAGAAAGAACTCACTAACTTCCCTCTGATGCAGTCCGTGAAGGATACCATCCGTACGCTGGACAACGCTTCAGTTGAGCAGATTGAGCCAGGCCGTGCGTCAAACCCGGTTAACGTAAAACGCGTTGAAGGGATCCTGAAAGAGAGCGACTGGGAATACCTGTTCCCACTGCGTGCAAAGGATTACAGCTACAGCAACTTCCTGAAAGCGGTGGGTAAATTCCCGGCGCTGTGCGACACCTACAAAGACGGCCGCGACAGCGACGCCATCTGCCGTAAAGAGCTGGCAACCATGTTTGCCCACTTTGCGCAGGAAACCGGCGGTCACGAAAGCTGGCGTCCGGAAGCCGAATGGCGTCAGGCGCTGGTTTACGTGCGCGAAATGGGCTGGAGCGAAGGCCAGAAGAGCGGCTATAACGGCGAATGTAATACCGACGTCTGGCAGGGGCAGACCTGGCCGTGCGGTAAAGACAAAGACGGCGATTTCCTGAGCTACTTCGGTCGCGGTGCGAAGCAGCTGTCTTACAACTATAACTACGGTCCGTTCTCCGAAGCGATGTACGGCGACGTTAAAGTTCTGCTGGAAAAACCAGAACTGGTAGCGGACACCTGGCTGAACCTGGCGAGTGCGATCTTCTTCTTCGCCTATCCGCAGCCGCCAAAACCAAGCATGCTGCAGGTTATCGACGGCACCTGGCAGCCGAACGATCACGACAAGGCCAACGGCCTGGTCCCTGGCTTCGGCGTGACCACCCAGATCATCAACGGCGGCGTTGAGTGCGGTGGCCCGACTGAAATTGCGCAGTCTCAGAACCGCATCAAGTACTACAAAGAGTTTGCTAACTACCTGAAAGTGCCTGTACCGGCTGACGAAGTGCTTGGCTGTGCGAACATGAAGCAGTTCGACGAAGGCGGCGCGGGCGCACTGAAGATCTACTGGGAGCAGGATTGGGGATGGAGCGCGGATACGCCTGATGGCAAAACCTACTCTTGCCAGCTGGTGGGCTACCAGACGCCATTCAGCGCGTTTAAAGACGGCGACTACACCAAGTGTGTACAGAAATTCTTTAACGTGAACATCGTGAATGACGACGGTTCAGCGACCAAGCCGGATGAGACTCCAGTTACGCCGACGCCAGATGAAACCCCGGTTACACCAGTGCCAGATGAAACTCCGGTTACGCCAGTACCAGATGAAACCCCGGCAGCGGTAAACCATGCGCCAGTGGCGCAGATTGCGGGTCCAATCGGTGCAGTTGAAGCGGGTGCGCAGGTTTCTCTGAGCGCTGAAGGTTCTACCGACGAAGACGGTAACAAACTGACCTACACCTGGCGTTCCCAGGATGGCCAGACCGTCACCGGCGATGACAAAGCGGTTGTGACCTTTACTGCGCCAGAAGCGGCGACAGCGCAGCAGTACGAAGTGAGCCTGACCGTTAGCGATGGCGAGCTGAGCAACAGCACCACCTACCTGCTGAACGTAAAAGCCAAAGCAGCCACCCCGTCTCAGGATGAGGGTACTTCCGGCGATTACGCAGCATGGAGCGCGAACAGCAAGTACAAGGCAGGCGATATCGTGAACAACCACGGTAAACTGTTCCAGTGCAAACCGTTCCCGTACAGCGGCTGGTGTAACAACGCCCCGGCATACTATGAACCAGGCGCAGGTCTGGCATGGTCTGAAGCCTGGACGGCTCTGTAAAAGCAAAACGGCAACCTTCGGGTTGCCGTTTTCGTGTTTTCTCCCTCTCCCCGTGGGAGAGGGCCGGGGTGAGGGCATCAGGCCGCACCAGACTGACTACCGATGCAATTTCCCATGATCCCGCAGCCACGCCGCCGTGCGCACAATCCCGTCATCCAGCGTCACAATCGGCTTATACCCCAGCTCATTCTCCGCGCGTGAAATATCCAGCGTGAAATCAAAATTAAGCTTTGATACCCCATAGTGCGTCAGTGCAGGCTCTTTGGCGGATTTACTGCCAAAACGCTCCATGCTGCGGGCGATCATATCCAGCATCGGATAAGGCACCGAACGAATACGGCAGTCGATCTGCAGCTCGTCGATCAGGCGCTGCACAATGCTGCGAAGCGTGCAGGGCTCGCCGTTAGTGATGTTGTAGGCGCGACCGGAGATCAGCTTATCGCAGTCCGGCTGGCTCGCCAGCCACATGGCGTGAACGGCATTTTCGTAATAGGTCATATCCACCAGCGCATCGCCGCCGCGTGGCAGCAGCACGCTGCCGTAGTGGTGCATCATCTGCCCCAGACGGGGAATAAACACTTTGTCGTGCGGCCCGAACAGGCTCTGCGGACGCAGTACCGTAAAACGGGTATGCGGATTCGACTGCGCCAGCAGGTCAATCACCTCTTCGCTGGCTGCCTTGCTGCGGGCAAACTCACACGCAAAGCGGGCCGGACGGAAATCTTCCTGCACGTCACGATGGTGGTGATAGTCGAAATAGAGTGACGGGGACGAGATATGAATAAAGTTACGCACGCCCCAGGCGACGGCCCATTCGCCCAGACGGCGGGTTGCCCGCACGTTGGCGAGATCAAAGGCTTCCTGGGTACCCCACGGGGAGGTGAAACTGGAGCAGTGCCACAGCGTATCGATACCGGCGAGCATCACTTTTGCCTGAGAGGAGACCAGCTCCGTCAGGTCGGCATGGACGAACTCTGCGCCCATTTTTTGCAGCAGTTTTCCCATCGCTTCGTTGCGACCGGTAGCCCTGACGCTGATGCCCTTGTTGCGCAGAAATTCGACCGCATTTCGGCCTAAGCCGCTGGTCGCCCCGGTAACCAGTACCTTCATATCAATCCACTGTGTTGAAAAGAATTTCGTGCGCATTCTTTCGTGAATTACGGCGCTATGCAATGGGAAAGGTGAAAGAAAGAGAGTTTTATTTAGATCTTTTCCGTCTTTTGTTCTGCCCGTTGCGCAATCCGCTTTGCCATCCCGCGGAAGATAAACAGGTGCGCAGGGATCATGAACAACCAGTAGAACAGACCGGGCATTCCGTGCGGATGCCACCAGGCGCGGACGTCCAGTTCACGATGGTCACCTTTGTCTTTCAGGGTAAAGCAAAGCCGGCCCAGCCCGGGCGCTTTCATGCCGAACAGCAGCGCCAGCTGTTTTTCCGGTTCGACGATGATGACCTTCCAGCTGTCGACCGAATCGCCCACCTCAAGATACGGGCGAGCAGGGCGGCCTTTTGCCAGCCGGTGGCCCACCAGCAGATCCATCGCACCGCGCGTTTTCCAGAGTACATTGCCGAAGAAATAGCCCTCTTTGCCGCCGATCTGGTTTACCACCTCCCACAGCGCGGCCAGGCTGGCCGTGGTTTTCACCGTGCAGCCCGCCTGTTTCGGGAAATAGCCGTACTCCGGCCGCCAGCGGGCAAAGGCCTGCGCGTCGTAGCCCCAGTCGCTGGAGTTCACCAGCTTCTCTTCTTCTTTCAGGGTATTGCGCACCGCGTCATCAAAGCGGATCAAATCCTGGGGAATGAGCGCCCGCAGCTCGCGATCGTCCGCCAGCAGATCGTGTTTTAGCCCCTGAATCAGCGCTTTTGCCGTGGTTGGCTGCACCGACGTAATGACGTTCAAAAACCACACCGAAATCCAGCGGGTTGGGAAGGGAATCGGCAGCAGCCAGCGTCGGCGGCCGCTCACGCGCATGAAATGCTCAAACTGCTCCTGGTAGCTCAGCACTTCAGGACCGGTGGCCTCCAGCACGCGGTGTTGCTCCGCCGGATGATCCAGCAATGCCACCAGATAATGCAGGAGATTTTCCAGCGCAATCGGCGTGGTCCGCGAGCGGACCCAGCGCGGCGGCGTGAGCACCGGCAGGTTGTAGACCATATCGCGCATCACTTCGAAGGCGGCGGAACCGGCGCCGACGATAATGCCGGCGCGCAGTTCGGTGACGGGAATATTCGCACCGCGCAGGGTGTCAGCCGTCAGCTGGCGCGCGCGCAGATGATCGGACTGCTCGTTTTCGGGTGCCTGTAGCGAGCTTAAGAAAATCACCTGCTTAACCGGCATTTGCAGCAGAGCATCGCGGACGTTCATCGCCACCTGACGCTCGTGGGCGATAAAATCGCCACCTTCACCCATGCTGTGGACAAGGTAGTAAAGCGTATCGACCCCGTCCAGCAGAGCAGGCAGCGCGACAGGCCAGTTGAGATCGACGTTGTGGCAGGTCACGCCGGGCAGGTTTTGCTTTTGCAGGCGCTCGGTGTTGCGTGCCGCTGCCCGCACCTGGTGTCCCTGCTGACTTAACGCCGTGGTCAGGTGCTGACCGATATATCCGCTGGCGCCAAGCACCAGAATACGCTGCGGCACGTGATGCTCCTTAACGCTGTAAAAAGGCCTGCCAGTGTTTCACCACGTCCGCCAGCTGTTCGCGGCTCACGTCGAGATGCATCACCAGACGCACGACAGGTGACGCGTTGATCAGCACGCCACGCGCTTTCATAAATTCGCCAAGCGCAGCGGCGTGGTCATCGCCCACGCGAACGAACAGCATGTTGGTGTCGTGGCGCATCACGTCGGCACCCACTTCGCGCAGCTGCGCCGCCATCCACGCGGCGTTGTCGTGATCGTCTTTCAGACGCGTGACGTTGTTTTTCAGAGCATACAGCCCGGCAGCCGCCAGAATGCCCGCCTGACGCATGCCGCCGCCGGTCATTTTGCGCCAGCGGTTAGCGCGCTTGATGTAGTCCGCATTGCCCACCAGCAGGGAACCTACAGGCGTGCCCAGCCCTTTCGAGAGGCAGATGGTGAACGAGTCGCAGTATTGCGCGATCTCTTTCAGCTCGCAGCCGTATTCCACCACGGCGTTGAAGATGCGCGCGCCGTCCACGTGCAGCCCGAGCCTGCGCTCGCGGGTGAATTCCCACGCTGCTTTCAGATACTCGCGCGGCAGGACTTTGCCGTTATGGGTGTTTTCGAGGCTGAGCAGTCTGGTGCGGGCGAAATGGATATCGTCGGCTTTGATCTTTGCGGCAACCTTGTCGAGCGGGAGCGAGCCGTCCGGCGCGGCGTCGATTGGCTGCGGCTGAATGCTGCCGAGCACTGCGGCACCGCCCGCTTCGTACAGGTAGTTATGTGCGCCCTGGCCGACGATATACTCTTCGCCGCGCTCGCAGTGGCTGAGCAGCGCGACGAGGTTAGCCTGCGTGCCGGTGGGCAGGAACAGGGCCGCTTCCTTGCCGCTCAGTTCAGCCGCGTAGCGCTGCAGCTCGTTGACCGTCGGATCGTCACCGTAGACGTCGTCCCCGACCGGGGCGGCCATCATCTCTTCGAGCATGGCGCGGCTCGGGCGGGTAACAGTATCACTGCGTAAATCGATCATGGCAAGTCCTTATTATTTAAAAGGCGATGCCAGATGTTTTACCTGAGCCAGTTGGTTTTTGCCAGTTCGATCACCTCGTCACCGCGCCCGCTGATGATGGCGCGCAGCATATACAGGCTAAAGCCTTTGGCCTGCTCCAGCTTGATCTGCGGCGGGATGGCCAGCTCCTCTTTGGCGACGACCACATCCACCAGCACCGGACCGTCGATGGAAAAGGCGCGCTGCAGGGCTTCATCCACCTCAGAGGCTTTCTCCACGCGAATACCGGTAATGCCACAGGCCTCGGCAATGCGCGCGAAGTTGGTGTCGTGCAGCTCTGTGCCGTCCGTCAGGTAACCCCCGGCCTTCATCTCCATCGCCACAAAGCCCAGCACGCTGTTGTTGAAGACCACGATTTTCAGCGGCAGCTTCATCTGCACCACCGACAGGAAATCCCCCATCAGCATGCTGAACCCGCCGTCGCCGCACATTGCCACTACCTGACGCTCCGGCGCTGTCGCTTTTGCGCCAAGCGCCTGCGGCATGGCGTTGGCCATCGAGCCGTGGTTGAACGAGCCGAGCAGGCGGCGTTTGCCGTTCATCTTGAGATAGCGGGCCGCCCAGACGGTTGGCGTGCCCACGTCGCAGGTAAAGATGGCGTCGTCGTCAGCGAAATGACTGATCTGCTGCGCCAGATACTGCGGGTGAATGGCTTTGTCGCTCGGTTTGGCGAGGTCGTCGAGCCCCTTACGGGCATCGCGATAGTCGCTCAGGGCTTTATCAAGGAACTTACGGTCCGTTTTTTCTTCCAGCAGCGGCAGCAGGGCGGTCAGCGTGGATTTGATGTCGCCCACCAGCGCCATATCGACCTTGCTGTGCGCGCCGATGCTGGCCGGGTTGATATCAATCTGAATGATTTTCGCATCCGCCGGGTAGAACGGGCGGTACGGGAACTGGGTACCGAGCAGGACCAGCGTGTCGGCGTTCATCATGGTGTGGAAACCGGACGAAAAACCGATCAGCCCGGTCATGCCCACGTCGTAAGGGTTGTCGTACTCGACGTGCTCTTTGCCGCGCAGGGCGTGGACAATCGGCGCTTTCAGCTTCCCGGCAAATTCGAGCAGCTCTTTATGCGCGCCCGCGCAGCCGCTGCCGCACATCAGGGCGATATTGCTGGAGTAACGCAGCAACTGAGCCAGCTTTTTCAGCTCCTCTTCAGCAGGCGTTACCACGGGCTGCGGGGCGTGATACCAGTGGGTACTGGCCCCTTCTGGCGCAGCCTTGAGCGCCACATCGCCCGGGATGACGACCACAGAAACGCCGCGGTTCAGCACGGCTTTACGCATGGCAATCGCCAGCACCTGCGGGATCTGCTCCGGGGATGAAACCAGCTCGCAATAGTGGCTGCATTCACGGAACAGCTCCTGCGGATGTGTTTCCTGAAAATAGCCACTGCCAATTTCGGAAGAGGGGATATGGGCGGCAATCGCCAGCACCGGCACGTGGTTACGGTGACAGTCGAACAGGCCGTTAATCAGATGCAGGTTGCCCGGCCCGCAGGATCCGGCGCAGACGGCCAGTTCGCCCGTGAGCTGTGCTTCAGCACCTGCGGCGAAGGCGGCAACCTCTTCATGGCGGGTGGGCATCCATTCAATGGTTTTCATCTTGTTGAGGCTGTCGCTGAGTCCGTTCAGGGAATCGCCGGTCACGCCCCAGATACGTTTTACGCCAGCCTGTTCAAGGGTCTTCGCTATGTATGCAGCCACGGTTTGTTTCATGGTTGTCCATCTCCTTTTTGTGATATCGCTTACAAGCTTAGAAGAAAGTCACTGTCTTGCCTGTTTTACCCCCTCATTAAAAGGTGGTTTTCAAATGTCACTCTTCGGCATAATCTGGCTGTACATTGGGTAAAAACAGGAATAATTTCAAATGGTTAAATCATTGTTAACTGCTGTTAATGAAAAGCTATCATGCGACGATCTTGGCAAACTCTTGTTACGACTTGCCGTCGGTGGACTGATGCTGTTTCACGGGTTGCATAAGCTTTTTGGTGGCGTGGGGTTCATCAGCGGCATGCTGGTGGAAAAGGGGTTGCCGGGGTTTATCGCCTACGGCGTGTTGATTGGCGAAGTGGTGGCACCGATCCTGATTATTGTCGGGCTCTTCACGCGTCCGGCGGCGCTGGTGCTGGCGTTTACGATGATCGTGGCGTGGCTGATGGTGGGCACGGGCAAAACCTTAGCGCTGGATGCGGTAGGCGCATGGGCGATTGAAAGTCTGGTCTACTTCTTTATCGGTTCGCTGGCGGTGGCGTTTTTAGGGGCAGGGCGGTACGCGGTAGGGAAAGCGCCCGCGTGGCGGTAGGGCAAAAAAAAGCCCGGTGGCGCTAGCGCTTACCGGGCCTACGAAGAGCCAACATGTATAAAGTAGGCCGGGTAAACGCAGTGCCACCCGGCAAATAATGGGGGCACTGCGCCAGATTATGCCAGCACCAGGTCACCCTGCGGATGACATGAGCACGCCAGCACGTAACCCTCGGCAATTTCGGCGTCGGACAGCGTCATAGTGCTGGTGACGCTGTACTCCCCGGAAACCACCTTTGTTTTACAGCAGCCGCACACGCCCGCACGGCAGGCAGCCACTACCGGCACCTTGTTGCTTTCCAGCGCCTCCAGCAGCGTGGTGCCCACGCGGCCAAAGAAGGTTTGCGCTGGCTGAAGTTTGGTGAACTTAACGCCGCTGGTTGCCGCTTCCGCCACCGGGGTGAAGAACTGCTCTTTGAAGAAGCGGGTCACGCCAAGCGCTTTCACCTCTTTCTCGACGATATCCATGTACGGCGCCGGGCCGCAGGTCATCACGGTGCGGTTCGCCATATCCGGCACGCTTTGCAGCAGCTCGCGGCTCAGGCGACCGGGCACAAAACCGTGGGTCGCGTTGTGCTCCGCCACCAGCGTCACCGGATAATCACGCCACTCCTCGGCAAAAATGACATCTTCCGGTGAACGCACGCTGAAGATCACCTGCACGTCAGCCTGCGGGCGATTTTTCGCCAGCCAGCGGCGCATCGACATAATCGGCGTTACGCCACAGCCCGCCGCCAGCAGCAGGAATTTATCGTCTGCTTTGTCGTCACAGGTGAAATCCCCCAGCGCGTCGGACAGCCAGATATAATCCCCGCGCTTCACGTCACGCGTCAGCCACTGGGAGCCTGCGCCGTCGTCAATGCGTCGGACGGTGAGCGTAATGTACTCGCTCACGCCCGGCGTTGAGGAGATCGTGTAGGCGCGCAGGGTGTCCGCCGAGTTGCGAACGCTAACCAGCGCATATTGGCCTGCACGGTACGGATAGTAGTCATGGCACAGCAGCGACAGCGTCCACACATCCGGCGTCTCCTGATGGATGTGATGAACCTGCATCCGCCACGGACATTGTGAGGTTGGCATGGTCATGAGTTACTCCTTACGCGCTCAGCAGCTGCTTCATGTCATCTTCAACGTTGGTCACGGAACGCAGACCGAATTTCTCGTTCAGCACCGCCAGCAGGTCCGGCGTCAGGAAGCCTGGCGCGGTCGGGCCGGTCACGATGTTGGTTACGCCGAGAGAGAGCAGGGTCAGCAGGATGACAATCGCTTTCTGCTCAAACCATGACAGCACCAGCGACAGCGGCAGGTCGTTCACGCCGCAGCCCAGTTTCTCCGCCAGCGTGACCGCCAGAATGATGGCCGAGTAAGCATCGTTACACTGGCCCGCATCGATCAGGCGCGGCAGACCTTCGATGTCGCCGAAGTCCAGCTTGTTGAAACGGTATTTACCGCACGCCAGCGTCAGGATCAGGCAGTCTTCCGGCACGCGGGTGGCGAAGTCAGTGAAGTAGTTACGCTCGCCGCGCGCGCCGTCGCAGCCGCCGACGAGGAAGATGTGGCGCAGCTTTTCACGGCTGACGAGGTCAATCAGCGAATCAGCGGCACCCAGCAGGGTTTCACGACCGAAGCCGACGGTGATCAGGTGCGGGATCTCGCTGTACGGGAAGCCCGCCATCTGCTGCGCCTGGGCGATAACGGGACCGAAATCGTCGCCTTCAAGATGGCTCACGCCCGGCCAGCCGACGATGCTGCGGGTCCAGATGCGGTCGTCATACGCGCCGACGGTAGGGTCGATGATGCAGTTAGAGGTCATCACGATAGGGCCAGGGAAGCGGGCGAACTCAACCTGCTGGTTCTGCCAGCCGCTGCCGTAGTTACCGATCAGATGCTTAAACTTGCGCAGCTCCGGGTAGCCGTGCGCGGGCAGCATTTCACCGTGGGTGTAGACGTTAACGCCGGTGCCTTCGGTCTGTTTCAGCAGGTTGTAGAGATCTTTCAGGTCGTGACCGGAAATCAGGATGCACTTGCCTTCGGTCGCCTTGACGTTGACCTGCGTTGGCGTCGGGTGGCCGTAGGTGCTGGTTTCACCGGCATCCAGAATGCTCATTACCTTGAAGTTCATCTGGCCGATTTCCATCGAGCACGCCAGCAGCGCGTTCATATCGGCAGGCCAGGTGCCCAGCCACGCCATGATTTTGTGGTATTGGGCGTAGATGTCGTTATCGTACTGGCCGAGCACGTGCGCGTGTTCCATATAGGCCGCAGCGCCCTTCAGGCCGTACAGGCACAGCAGACGCAGGCCGAGAATGTTCTCGCCAATCGCCGCTTTGTCTTTATTCGGGGTGAATTCTGCCGCCTGACGCTGCAGGTCGCCCAGATCGTCGCTCACCAGCTGCAGTTCGGACATCGGGTTTTCCACGCGGGCGCTGGCATCGGCCTTCAGACACTGCGCTTTCAGCGCTTCACGCAGGGCAATCGCTTCGCGGGCATAGCCGACAATGCGCGGAGAATCGAAGTTTACGTTGGTCAGCGTGGAGAAAAATGCGCGAGGGGCGAAGTTGTCGACATAGTGGTCGACAATGCCGTATTCACGGGCTTTAAAGGCCCAGGCGGAAAGGCCTTGCAGGGCTGCAATCAGCAGATCCTGCAGGTCAGATGTTTCTGCGGTTTTGCCGCACATACCCTGTGCGTAGGAGCAGCCATTGCCTGCCGGGGTACGGATGGTTTGTTCACATTGCACACAAAACATAATCACACCTGTTAAAGTTATATTTGATATACATGTTTAAGGTTATGCCTGTGCCAGAACGGTGAAAAGGGCTTTCTGCTACAAAATAGAGGGAGATTGATTTAGCGCAATTTTGGCGGCAGGTTCGCTACCGCCAAAGAAGTATCAGGCCGAGAAGAAGGCCATCAGAACGGGAACCAGCAGGCTTAAAATAAAGCCGTGTACGATGGCGGCAGGGACCAGCTCCAGCCCCCCTGAGCGTTGTAATACCGGCAGGGTAAAGTCCATTGAGGTCGCGCCACACAGCCCCAACGCGGTAGAGCGGCTGCGGCGTACCAGTCCCGGGATCAGCATGATGGCAATCAATTCGCGCGCAAGGTCATTGAAGAAAGCGGCGCTGCCAATGACCGGACCGAACGATTCGGTCAGAAGAATACCGGAGAGGGAGTACCAGCCAAAACCCGACGCCATCGCCAGGCCGGTTTTCAGCGGCAGGTCGAGAATAACGGCATTAATCACGCCTGCGACCATTGAACTGGCGACGACGACAATGGCGACTATCATTCCCCGGCGGTTGAGGACAATCTGTTTCAGCGTCATGCCATTATTTCGCAGCTGAATACCAATCAGGAACAGCAGGAAGATCAGGGTATATTCGCTGGCCTCCGTGGCGTGCTGTAAAAATGGCCATCCGGTCAGACCAAGAAGAAAACCGAGCACCACGACGCCGCAGAGTTTTAATGATTCCAGCGCCATCGCAATACGGGAAGGGAGTTTTTCCTGCTGATGGTTATTTTTCCAGGGAATAGTGCGTTCCAGCCAGAACAGTGCGGCAATATTGCACAGCAAAATAACCACCACAGTGACGACGGAATAATGGAGGATGGAGAGTAAATTCGCTGACAGGTTATCCAGGAAGGCCAGGCTTATCCCCATAAAGAAAAGAATAACGTAGACAATCCAGCTCAGGAATCGATTAATAAGCCTTAATGCGGATTCACGATGCAGCGGAATAAGGTAGCCCACAATCAGGGGCAGCAGAATGATGAGGAGTCCTGAAAACATGAACAGCCGGTCCTTTTGAGTATCTGTTAAGCGCCAGAGACACTACCCAATAAAGACTGTTCAGTAAAGCGGCAAAACAAAGCCGGGTGGCGGTTACGCCTTACCCGGCCTACAAGTGCACTCTCACGTAGGTCGGGTAAGCGTTAGCGCCACCCGACACCGAGCGCAATTAATCGCGTTTTTCCAGCAGGGTGCGGTACAGCACGCCACCCAGAATACCGCCGATAATTGGCATCACCCAGAACAGCCATAGCTGCTCAAGCGCCCAACCGCCCTGGAAGATAGCAACCGCGGTGCTGCGCGCCGGGTTCACGGAGGTGTTGGTCACCGGGATTGAGATCAGGTGAATCAGCGTCAGCGCCAGACCAATGGCGATTGGCGCGAAGCCTGCAGGTGCGTATTTGTCCGTTGCGCCGTGAATAACCAGCAGGAAGCCTGCGGTCAGTACGATTTCAATCACGATGGCAGACAGCATTGAGTAGCCGCCCGGTGAGTGTTCACCGAAACCGTTAGAGGCGAAACCGCTGGCTGCGGCGTCAAAGCCTGCTTTGCCGCTGGCAATCACGTACAGGACTGCGGCTGCAATAATACCGCCGATGACCTGGGCAATAATATAGCCTAATACGTCTTTCACCGGGAAACGACCGCCCGCCCATAAACCCAGCGTCACAGCAGGGTTAAAATGACCGCCGGAAATATGCCCTACCGCGAATGCCATGGTTAATACCGTTAAGCCGAATGCCAGTGCGACACCGACAAAACCAATTCCTAATTCCGGAAAGGCCGCTGCCAGCACTGCACTACCGCAGCCGCCAAACACCAGCCAGAATGTACCAAAACATTCTGCCGCTAATTTTCTGAACATAACCACCTCAATAATAAATTTCCGCACGCTATCCTGCGCACGGGTTATATCGCCATAAAGGGATGACGACTCAAAGAGCCTTTATTTTAGAAAGCAACAACACCCCTTCGCCACTTAAATAAATTCGGTTAATTTGATTTAAGGCAATGTGATGTCAATCCTTGTTCAAACTGGAGGTAAATAGAGCATAGTCCAATTTTCAAACGGGAGTATCTTGTTCTGGAAGCACCTTTTCAAATGAAACTTGATGGGTAAATTCTGAATTTTTCGTGCTTGATCGGAATAACGAAGGTGTCTGGCAGTGTCCACTCGGCGCTGCTGCCGCTATACTGCTGATAACTTGAAGGAAAAAGTGGTTATTACGCGGGGGATTTATGCTTCTCGAACGTGTGGAAATTGTCGGGTTTCGCGGTATTAACCGCCTGTCGCTCCAGTTGGAGCAGAATAACGTCCTGATCGGTGAAAACGCCTGGGGTAAATCCAGCCTGCTGGATGCGCTGACCCTGCTGCTTTCCCCTGAAGACGACTTGTACCACTTCGTTCACGATGACTTCTGGTTTCCGCCGGGGGATGTCGCGGGGCGCGAGAAGCATCTGCATATCATCCTGACGTTCCGCGAGTCCGAGCCGGGGCGGCATCGCGTGCGTCGTTTCCGCCCGATGTCGCCATGCTGGGTGCCATGCGATGATGACTATCACCGTATTTTCTACCGTCTTGAAGGTGAAATGGCGGAAAATGACGGGGTGTTGACCCTGCGTGAGTTCCTTGATGAAAAAGGCAACCCCATCCCGCTGGAGAATATTGACGACCTGGCGCGCCACCTGATTCGCCTGTCGCCGGTGCTGCGCCTGCGCGATGCACGCTTTATGCGCCGGATCCGCAACGGTTCCGTACCCAATATGCCGGAGGTGGAAGTCACCGCCCGCGAGCTGGATTTCCTGGCGCGTGAGCTGGTCTCTCGCCCGCAGAACCTCACCGACGGTCAAATACGCCAGGGGCTTTCGGCCATGGTGCAGCTGCTGGAGCACTATTTTTCCGAGCAGGGGACGTCACAGTCACGCCATCGCCTGATGCGTCGCCGTTCGCACGATGAACAACGCAGCTGGCGTTATCTTGATATTATTAACCGAATGATAGACCGGCCCGGTGGACGTACCCATCGGGTGATCCTGCTGGGGTTATTCTCGACACTTTTGCAGGCGAAAGGCACCGTCCGGTTAGACCGGGACGCCCGCCCGCTGCTGCTGGTGGAAGACCCCGAGACGCGTCTTCATCCGATCATGCTCTCCGTTGCGTGGCACCTGTTGAACCTGCTGCCGCTGCAGCGCGTGACCACCACCAACTCCGGCGAGTTGCTCTCGCTAACGCCCGTGGAATACGTCTGCCGCCTGGTGCGTGAATCCTCACGCGTATCCGCATACCGGCTGGGGCCGGGTGGCCTGAATGCGGAAGACGGTCGCCGCATTGCATTTCATATTCGCTTTAATCGTGCTTCATCGCTGTTTGCCCGCTGCTGGCTGTTGGTTGAGGGTGAAACCGAGACCTGGGTTATCAACGAACTGGCGCGTCAGTGCGGTCATCACTTCGATGCGGAAGGTATTAAGGTCATAGAGTTTGCCCAGTCGGGATTAAAACCGCTGATCAAGTTTGCCCGCAGGATGGGGATTGAATGGCATGTTCTGGTCGATGGCGATGAAGCCGGTAAAAAGTATGCCGCAACCGTGCGCGGTTTGCTGAATAACGATCGCGAAGAAGAGCGTGACCATCTGACTATGCTCCCCGCGATGGACATGGAACACTTTATGTATCGACAGGGATTTGACGATGTTTTTCACCGCGTGGCGATGATCCCGGTGGATGTGCCGATGAACATGCGGCGGGTGATCGCCAAAGCGATTCATCGTTCGTCGAAGCCGGACCTGGCCATCGAAGTGGCGACGGAGGCGGGAAGGCGAGGCGTGGAGTCCGTGCCCACGCTGCTGCGTAAAATGTTCTCCCGTGTGCTTTGGCTGGCACGCGGGAGAGCGGATTAACGTTGGGTCGCCTGCGTCATTTGTTGGATCAGGCTATCCAGCAGTTCGTAGCGGCGGCGGTATTCAGCACGTTTCTTACTCGCAATATCTTCCATCGGTTTGCGCGGCATGGTTAACGGCAGCGCGAAATGACCGCTCTCCTGGCGTTCGCCACCCAGGGAGCGCCAGAAACTGTCGTAATCCGCCAGCAGTTTCCCCTCTTTTTTCTTGCGGTAACGCCAGCTACGGTAAATGTGAGTGGCGTTACTCACGGCGAGGATCTGTTCAACCGGGAACGCGGTGCCCAGCGTCATCACCGCTTCAACCAGCAGACGTTTCGGGAACAGGCCGTGGCACGCTTTGGTTGCGCCCTGAATCAACTCATGCGGAACGTGCGCTTTTGCGCCCTGTAACCCGCCGATGAACAGCGTGGATTTTCCTTCAAACGGGCACAGCGTAAAGGTCATTTCGGCCAGCACGGTGTTCTGATGGTTGCAGAAGGTAAGGGTCGCTTCACCCTCTTTATCCATAAAGGCATCGGCACACAGGCGAATCGTGAATTGCTGCTCGTCCTTTCCGGTTAGCGTCAGCAGCGTCATCCCCTGACCTGAAAGATAGCCCTTGAGCAGCGCCGCGGGGAGGTGTTGGCTCATCGTCTGATAGTGCCCGTTTAGCGCCTCCAGCGCGTTCCGGCGGTTCATACTGACCGTCAGCCACGGACGATGCAGTCGGCACGGCAACCCTGGCTGGACCTGCAAGATTTGCATCAGACGCGGTTGCTTTGCCAGGCTTGCCAGCAGGCGAGCGGTGCTGAAAGGGGAAGCCAGGGAACGTAACATAAATTTGCGTCGATATGAGGGGTTCTGCCACGCCAGACCGGGCGTGATGGCACCGGTTGCCAGACTTTTAAAAAGCGCCCAGCCGGACGTAGGCTGCGGCAGATTGGAATAAGGTGTATCGACTATGGAAGACATGTTAGATCCTGCTTCTGGGGGAAGAACGCTATTTCAGCAGGCGTTTTGTCAACGTCATGTAAACAAATGCGGCCATTTCCAGAAAACAGGGGTTTCGTTGAGGAGTGGTTTAGATAGAATCAACGGTGATGTTAGCCAGAATAATTATTTGGAATATTTATGAACCTTAAGGGAAAACGCAGAAAACTGTTTCTGCTGCTGGCGGTCGTGCTGGTGGTCGGTGGATTCTGGCTTTGGCAGGTCCTCAATGCGCCCGTGCCACAGTATCAAACGCTGATCGTTCGCCCCGGCGAGCTGCAGCAAAACGTGCTGGCGACCGGCAAACTGGATGCCCTGCGTAAAGTCGATGTTGGCGCGCAGGTGAGCGGCCAGTTGAAAACGCTGTCCGTCGAGATTGGCGACAAGGTCAAAAAAGGCCAGCTGCTTGGCGTTATCGATCCTGAACAGGCCGAAAACCAGATCCGCGAAGTGGAAGCGACGCTGATGGAGCTGCGCGCGCAGCGTGCGCAGGCCCTGGCGGAGCGTAACCTTGCGCAGGTGACGTTGACGCGCCAGCAGGCACTGGCGAAAACCCAGGCCATTTCGAAGCAGGATCTCGATACCGCCACCACGGAGCTGGCGGTAAAACAGGCGCAGATCGGCACCATCGACGCGCAGATTAAACGCAATCAGGCTTCGCTGGATACGGCGAAAACCAACCTGGATTACACCAAAATCGTCGCGCCGATGGCCGGAGAAGTGACGCAAATCACCACGCTGCAGGGACAGACGGTGATTGCCGCGCAGCAGGCGCCAAACATCCTGACGCTGGCGGACATGGGCACCATGCTGGTCAAAGCCCAGGTTTCCGAGGCGGATGTGATCCATCTTAAGCCGGGGCAGAACGCCTGGTTTACGGTGCTGGGCGACCCGCAGACCCGCTACGAAGGCGTGCTGAAAGACATTCTGCCGACGCCGGAAAAAGTGAACGACGCCATCTTCTACTATGCCCGCTTTGAGGTACCAAACCCGCAGGGCGTGCTGCGTCTGGACATGACCGCCCAGGTGCATATCCAGCTGACCGGCGTGAAAAACGTGCTGACCGTTCCGCTCTCCGCGCTGGGTGAATCCGCCGGGGATAGCCGCTACAAGGTGAAGGTGCTGCGCAATGGCGAAACGCGCGAGCGCGAAGTGGTGATTGGCGCGCGCAACGACACCGACGTGGTGGTGGTGAAAGGGCTGGAAGAGGGTGAGGAGGTTGTCACCAGCGAAAGCCTGCCCGGAGCCGCTAAATGACCGCGCTGCTTGATCTGAAGGATATCCGCCGCAGCTATCCGTCCGGCGACGGCCCGGTAGAGGTGCTGAAAGGCATCTCGCTGCGCGTGGAAGCGGGGGAGATGGTGGCGATTGTTGGCGCGTCCGGTTCGGGTAAATCGACGCTGATGAACATTCTCGGCTGTCTGGATAAACCCACCAGCGGTACGTACCGGGTGGACGGAACGGATGTCTCCACGCTCGACGGCGACGCGCTGGCGAAGCTGCGCCGGGAACACTTCGGCTTTATCTTCCAGCGTTACCACCTGCTTTCTCACCTGAGCGCGGCGCAGAACGTGGAGGTTCCCGCGGTTTATGCGGGTGTCGAGCGGAAGAAACGGCTTGAGCGCGCGAAGGCGCTGTTAACGCGTCTGGGGCTGGCGGAACGCGTGGAGTATCAGCCGTCGCAGCTTTCCGGCGGTCAGCAGCAGCGCGTGAGTATCGCGCGCGCCCTGATGAACGGCGGGCAGGTGATCCTCGCGGATGAACCGACGGGCGCGCTCGATAGCCACTCCGGCGAAGAGGTGATGGCAATCCTGCACCAGCTGCGCGATCAGGGCCACACGGTGATTATCGTCACCCACGACCCGCAGGTGGCGGCGCAGGCCGAACGCATTATTGAGATCCACGACGGCGAGCTGGTGAGCAACCCGCCGCCGCGCGAGTCCCGGGCGGCGGCACCGAAAGAGGCGCTGCCGGCCGCAACCGGCTGGGGACAGTTCTCCAGCGGCTTTCGTGAAGCGCTGACCATGGCCTGGCTGGCGATGGCGGCCAATAAAATGCGCACCCTGCTGACGATGCTCGGCATCATCATCGGTATTGCCTCGGTGGTGTCGATTGTGGTGGTGGGCGACGCGGCAAAACAGCTTGTGCTGGCGGATATCCGCGCTATCGGCACCAATACCATCGACGTCTATCCCGGCAAAGACTTCGGCGACGACGAGCCGCAGTATCAGCAGGCGCTGAAGTATGACGATCTGGCGGCTATTCAGAAGCAGCCGTGGGTCAATTCGGCTACGCCTGCGGTCTCGCAGAACCTGCGTCTGCGCTACGGCAACATCGACGTTGCGGCCAGCGCCAACGGTGTCAGCGGCGACTACTTCAACGTCTACGGCATGACCTTCAGCGAAGGGGCGACCTTCAACGCCGAGCAGCTGGCGGGCAGGGCGCAGGTGGTGGTGTTAGACGCCAACTCCCGCAGGCAGCTGTTCCCGAATAAAACCAACGTGGTGGGGGAAGTGATCCTGGTGGGCAATATGCCTGCCACGGTGATCGGCGTGGCGGAAGAGAAGCAGTCGATGTTCGGCAGCAGCAAAATCCTGCGCGTCTGGCTACCGTACACCACGATTTCCGGGCGCATTATGGGCCAGTCCTGGCTCAACTCCATTACCGTTCGCGTGAAGGAGGGCTACGACAGCGCCATGGCCGAACAGCAGCTTGAGCGGCTGCTCACCCTGCGCCACGGGAAGAAAGATTTCTTCACCTGGAACATGGATGGTCTCTTGAAAACGGCGGAAAAGACCACACGTACTCTTCAGATGTTCCTGACGCTGGTGGCGGTGATTTCGCTGGTCGTCGGCGGTATCGGGGTGATGAATATCATGCTGGTGTCGGTCACGGAGCGCACGCGGGAGATTGGCATCCGCATGGCGGTCGGGGCCAGAGCCAGCGACGTGCTGCAGCAGTTTTTGATTGAAGCGGTGCTGGTGTGTCTGGTCGGCGGGGCAATGGGCATTGCGCTTTCGATGATGATCGCGTTTGCGCTCCAGCTCTTTTTACCGGGTTGGGAGATTGGCTTTTCCCCCGTGGCGATCCTCACGGCGTTCTTATGCTCGACCTTCACGGGTATTTTGTTTGGCTGGTTACCGGCACGCAACGCGGCGCGGCTGGATCCGGTGGACGCACTGGCGCGGGAATAACCCGAAAATAAAAATGCCAGCCGATCGGGCTGGCATTTTGCCTGCGGGGTGTACACAATGAATCAGGGAGCTATGCAACCGCTTCTGCTTCAACGGGGACGATCAGACTGGCGTGATTGCCTTTAGGCCCCTGGTGTACATCGAACCGAACGGACTGCCCGGCTTTGAGCGTCCTGTAACCATCCATCTGAATGGTGGAATAGTGAGCGAAGATATCCTCGCCGCCGCCTTCAGGGCAGATGAAACCAAACCCTTTGGCGTTGTTGAACCACTTAACAGTACCCATTTCCATGCTTCGACATCCTTCGTAAATCTTATAAATTAAGATGGAATGAACCGGTGGTGGAGTGGGGGCTGTTCAAAACCTCGCCATCTCACGCTTGTACAATTTAGATAAACGGAAGAAGCCGTCAAGCGTTTGGCGCTGGAGTTGGGACAATAATCAACCAAAATTTGAGGCAGTTAACGCTATTGCAACAGTTTGTGACAGACATCGCGGATGACAGTAATAGATGATTGTTATCTAACATCTGAGGTAGATTCAAAGTGGTTATGCATAATGGGTAAGACCAACGATTGGCTGGATTTTGACCAGCTGGCGGAAGATAAAGTGCGCGACGCGCTAAAACCGCCATCTATGTATAAAGTTATGTTAATGAACGATGATTACACGCCGATGGAATTTGTTATTGACGTGCTACAAAAGTTCTTTTCTTATGATGTAGAACGTGCAACGCAACTGATGCTTACCGTTCATTATCGAGGCAAAGCGATCTGCGGCATCTTTACTGCCGAAGTCGCGGAAACCAAAGTGGCGATGGTGAACGACTATGCGAGGGAGAACGAGCATCCGTTGCTGTGTACGCTGGAAAAGGCCTGATAAGGCATAAAATTGGGGGAGGTGCCTATGCTCAATCAAGAACTGGAACTCAGTTTAAACATGGCTTTCGCCAGAGCGCGTGAGCACCGACATGAGTTTATGACCGTCGAGCATTTACTGCTCGCACTGCTTAGCAACCCATCTGCCCGCGAAGCGCTGGAAGCCTGCTCCGTGGATCTGGTGGCGCTACGTCAGGAACTCGAAGCCTTCATCGAACAAACCACGCCGGTGCTGCCAGCCAGTGAAGAAGAGCGCGACACGCAGCCGACGCTCAGCTTCCAGCGCGTGCTGCAGCGCGCGGTATTCCACGTCCAGTCTTCCGGACGTAGCGAAGTGACTGGCGCAAACGTCTTAGTCGCCATCTTCAGCGAGCAGGAGTCACAGGCTGCCTACCTGCTGCGCAAACACGAAGTCAGCCGCCTCGACGTGGTTAACTTTATTTCTCACGGAACGCGCAAAGACGAGCCTAACCAGGCATCGGATTCCAGCAATCAGGTCAATAACAATGAAGAGCAAGCAGGCGGGGAGGATCGTATGGAAAACTTCACCACCAATCTTAACCAGCTTGCTCGCGTTGGCGGTATCGACCCGCTGATTGGTCGCGATAAAGAGCTGGAGCGCGCGATCCAGGTGCTGTGCCGTCGCCGCAAGAACAACCCTCTGCTGGTGGGTGAGTCAGGCGTGGGTAAAACCGCGATTGCCGAAGGGCTTGCCTGGCGCATTGTGCAGGGCGACGTGCCGGAAGTGATTGCCGACTGCACCATCTACTCGCTGGATATCGGCTCGCTGCTGGCGGGCACGAAATACCGCGGTGATTTTGAAAAACGCTTCAAGGCGCTGTTAAAACAGCTGGAGCAGGACACCAACAGCATTCTGTTTATCGATGAGATCCACACCATCATCGGCGCAGGTGCGGCTTCCGGCGGCCAGGTGGATGCGGCTAACCTGATCAAACCGCTGCTCTCCAGCGGCAAGATCCGCGTGATGGGCTCCACGACGTACCAGGAGTTCAGCAACATCTTTGAGAAAGACCGCGCGCTGGCGCGTCGCTTCCAGAAAATCGACGTCACCGAACCGTCCGTCGAGGAAACGGTGCAGATCATCAACGGCCTGAAAACCAAGTACGAAGCGCACCACGACGTGCGTTATACCGCGAAAGCGGTACGTGCGGCGGTGGAACTGGCGGTGAAATACATCAACGATCGTCATCTGCCGGATAAGGCGATTGACGTGATTGATGAGGCAGGGGCGCGTGCGCGCCTGATGCCAGCCAGCAAGCGTAAGAAAACCGTTAATGTGGCGGATATTGAGTCCGTGGTGGCCCGCATCGCGCGTATCCCTGAGAAGAGCGTTTCTCAGAGCGACCGCGACACGCTGCGCACTCTCGGCAATCGCCTGAAAATGCTGGTCTTTGGTCAGGATAAAGCCATTGAGGCCTTAACCGAAGCGATCAAGATGGCCCGTGCCGGACTGGGGCATGACCACAAGCCTGTCGGTTCCTTCCTGTTCGCTGGCCCGACCGGCGTGGGGAAAACCGAGGTGACGGTTCAGCTCTCGAAAGCGCTGGGCATTGAGCTGCTGCGCTTTGATATGTCCGAGTATATGGAGCGTCACACCGTCAGCCGTTTGATTGGTGCGCCTCCGGGATATGTGGGCTTTGACCAGGGCGGCCTGCTCACCGACGCGGTGATCAAGCATCCTCACGCGGTACTGCTGCTTGATGAAATCGAGAAAGCGCACCCGGACGTGTTCAACATCCTGCTGCAGGTGATGGATAACGGGACGCTGACCGACAACAACGGGCGCAAGGCGGACTTCCGCAACGTGGTGCTGGTGATGACCACCAACGCCGGGGTACGTGAAACCGAGCGTAAATCTATCGGCCTGATCCACCAGGATAACAGCACCGATGCGATGGAGGAGATCAAGAAGATCTTCACGCCGGAGTTCCGTAACCGTCTGGACAACATTATCTGGTTCGATCACCTGTCTACCGAGGTGATCCATCAGGTGGTGGATAAGTTCATCGTCGAGCTGCAGGTTCAGCTGGATCAGAAAGGCGTGTCGCTGGAAGTGAGCCAGGAGGCCCGCAACTGGCTGGCCGAGAAAGGCTACGACCGTGCGATGGGTGCCCGTCCGATGGCGCGCGTGATTCAGGACAACCTGAAGAAACCGCTGGCGAACGAGCTGCTGTTTGGCTCGCTGGTGGACGGCGGCCAGGTGACCGTGGCGCTGGACCAGGCGAAGAACGAACTGACGTACGATTTCCAGAGCGCGGCGAAGCACAAGCCGGAAGCGGCTCACTGAGTGAGTTGAACGTTAATGTTAATGTTAAAAACCGGGCTTTTGCCCGGTTTTTTTATGCTTGCTTTTCTCCCTCTCCCTGTGGGAGAGGGCCGGGGTGAGGGCATCAGGCCACAGAAGAATTTTGCGAGGCGCTTTCCAGTTTCCTTCGAAGTCAGTTGCTGGATAAATCCACAGTAATAAAATGGCGGCGCACCTGCAAAATCAGGTGCCGGGATTGGCGTCCTGATTACACACGAGAAATGATGTTGATGCGTCAACTATCATCAGGTTCGTTCACACTTTTGAAAGCTAGCGATATAATCCGCAGACTCAATTATGGTGGGCTGAACCGGGGCTTCTATTGAAGCGCCGATTTTCCCGTGTGGGTCGGTACGCCAAACCGGTTCAGTCTGCCACCTGAGTTGGCGTTTGGGTGGAGATCTCATCATTTCACACGGAGTCATAACCAAATGGAACATAACAATTTTTCACAACTCTACACCGAACTCTCCCTCAACCCCGATCTCCCAACCCTCGCTGAGCGCTGCAAACTGCTCACCGAAATCCTCCTCGACTGCAAATCACTCCCGCAAACGCAACCCGTTTGCCGCTGTCTCGGAGCATATCTGGAAGAGGTGAAAGCTGGCCTCACAGAATCCATGCGTGATTTTCAGGTGGTGGAAATTGAGGGCGAAACGGAACAACCGCGACAAAAAGAGTGGTTGCTGGAAGATACAGAAACGAAATGCGACAACTGCCGTGCGTTAAACCACGTGCTGCTGGTGTCGCATTTTGACCGCGATATGTTGCCGCATCTCACGGGATTACTTCACAACATGGCTCATTCTATGGCAGGGGATTTAATCGCTCCTGCACAACCGTGGATGACAATACATCTTCCGACGCAGCAACACTAAAGCCATAAATAAAAAAGGCCGGGGTTATCCCGACCTTTTAAATATTCATCTGCCATTACAGGCGAAAACAATTAGCGACTACGGAAGACAATGCGGCCTTTGCTCAGGTCGTACGGGGTCAGTTCAACAGTCACTTTGTCGCCCGTTAAAATGCGGATGTAGTTTTTGCGCATTTTACCGGAGATGTGCGCAGTTACCACGTGACCGTTTTCCAGCTCTACGCGAAACATGGTATTAGGCAACGTATCAAGTACGGTACCCTGCATTTCAATATTGTCTTCTTTGGCCATCTAATCCTCTGGGGTATCACTACCAAGTTTTGAACCGGCAAGATAATGCCGAAATTCATCAATTAAGTAAAGAATTGCGCGTTTAAAACGCAGCAAAACAGTTTCAGCGCATTGCCCAAGCGTCACGGTACAACCGAACGGAAAGCGCATTCGTAAAGGGGAAACAACAGGATAAACGTCAGGACGTTATCTGAAGCGAGGGTCCCAAACGGCGGCGGGGCAACAGGCAGAAGCTACTCTGCGGCATAATTATAACACCCTCATAAAAAATATGCGGAAAACATTTAGGCATTGGGCAGAAAGAGTGTACGCGGTATCCAGAAGTCGCGCGGGAGCTTCTCCAGACGACAATTATCAAGATGTTCAATGTAGTGGCGGCGGGAGATTTCGACGGCGCCGAGCGAGGCGGTGTGCTCGTTAAGCACCTGGCAATCCATCAGTCGTCCGCCACGTTGGGCAAATTCCTCGCAGAACACCAGCAGTGCCGTTTTTGAGGCATTAACCGCACGCGAGAACATCGACTCCCCACAAAACAGCGTTCCCTGAGCCACGCCGTACATGCCGCCCATCAACTCACCCCCATCCCATACCTCAATAGAATGCGCGTAACCCAGCTCATGCAACTGATGATAGGCGGTGATGATATCGCGAGTGATCCATGTGCCTTCGTGCCGATCTTCAGCACAGCCTTCAATGACCTGACCAAAAGCGTGATTCAGGGTTACGCGATACGGCGACTTCGCGTGAAAGCGCTTCATGCTGCGGCTAATGTGAAACTGCGCTGGCCACAATACGGCTCGTGGATCGGGTGACCACCATAAAATCGGGTCGCCTGGAGAAAACCACGGAAAAATCCCGCGCTGATAAGCCATCAACAGACGAGCAGGGCTGAGATCGCCGCCCAGTGCCAGCAACCCGTTAGGTTCACGTAGCGCCCCCTCCGGTGAAGGGAACGCAATATTATGACGAGACAGCTGGACCAGGCGCATGACAGCAGAACTCCAATACGCGAGTGAGGATCGGTACAAATATAGTCTACAGACGTTGTTTAAACTGGTAGTAGCGACCCTGTTTTGCCAACAGTTCTGCGTGACTACCTTGCTCAATAATGTGTCCGTTGTCCATCACAATTATCCGATCGAAACTCGCCAGTCCGCGCAGGCGATGCGTCACCATCAGCACCGTTTTACCGGCCATAACATTCGCCAGTAAATCAAGAATTTGGCTTTCGGTGGTGGCGTCCAGCCCTTCGGTGGGCTCGTCGAGCAGCATCAGCGGCGCATCGTGCAGCAGCGCACGGGCAATCGCCAGACGACGCAGTTCGCCACCGGAGAGTAGACGACCCCCTTCACCCAGCCAGCTATTTAGACCTTCGTCCTCAAGCAGCTTATGCAGCCCGACCTGTTCTAGCGTGGTACGAAGTGCATCGTCAGATGCGTCCGGCGCTGCCAGCAGCAGGTTGTCGCGCAGCGTGGCGCTAAACAGATGCACGCGCTGTGGGACAACGCTGACGGTCTTGCGTAAGATCTGCTCGCTGAAATCAACCAGCGGCACTTCGTTAAAGAGAATCTGACCGTGCTGTGGATCCCAGGCGCGCGTCAACAGCTGCAAAAGCGTTGACTTACCGCATCCGGTCCGCCCAAGGATTGCAATGCGCTGGCCCGGGTTAACAGAGAGATTGATATCTTCAAGTGCATTCTGCGTCTGTGTGTTATAGGCGAAGGTGACGTTATTCAGCGTCAGCGCAACCTGCGCAGGAACCGCACTCTGTTCAGCAGTGAATTTCACCTCTGGTTCCTGCTCGGCAATCTCGGTGATGCGCAGGGCAGAGGCGATAACCTGTCCAAGATGCTGGAAGGCCCCCGTCACTGGTGCCAGCGCTTCGAAGGCTGCCAGTGCACAGAAAACAAAGAGTGCAATCAGCGGGCCTGGCTGCAGATTTCCACCCACGCCGCCGGAGGCCATCCACAGCATCGCGATAACAGCCACGCCGCCGATGAGCATCATCAGCGCCTGGGAGAAGGCCGTGAGTTCAGACTGTCGACGCTGGGCTTCATGCCAGTTCAACTCCGTACTTTCCATACGCGCGCGGTAACGCTTGCTGGCACCGAAAATGGTCAGTTCTGCCTGTCCCTGCAGCCAGGAGGTCAGCTGCTGACGATATTCTCCCCGCAGGCGCGTCAGGCTTTCGCCGGTGGATTTACCGGCGCGATAGAACAGCGGCGGCAGGATAATCAACGTCAGCAGCATAATGCCGCCGAGCGTCAGCGCGATAGGGACGTCCAGAACACACAGACCCAGCGTGACGACAACAATCACCACAAACGCGCCGACTATCGGTGAAATTACGCGCAGATAGAGGTGATCCAGCGTATCGACATCCGCAACCACGCGGTTGAGCAATTCGCCCTGACGAAAACGCGCCAGCCCGGCAGGGGAGAGCGGGAGCAGCTTGCTGAACGTGTAAATGCGCAGGTGCTGGAGCACGCGGAATGTGGCGTCATGGCTGACCAGACGCTCGAAGTAACGCCCGGCGGTACGGGTAATGGCGGTGCCACGTACGCCTGCTGCCGGGAGCATGTAGTTAAAGCTGTAGAGCCCGGCGAAACCTGCAACGGCAGAGGCAGACAGGAACCAGCCAGAAAGGGTGAGCAGGCCGATGCTGGCGAGCAGGGTAATAATCGCCAGCACGATCCCCAACGTCAGCATCCATTTGTGGCGCTTATACAGGGCAAGATAAGGGAGCAGGGCACGCATCAGATGTCCTCCTGACGATTCGCGAGAAGGGCCGCAAAAGGCCCCTGCGCGGCAACGAGTGAGGCATAATCGCCTTGCTCAACGAGTTGACCGTTTTCCATCACCCAAATCTGGTCCCAGTCGGCGATGCCTTCAAGCTGGTGGGTGACCATCAGCGTGGTTTGCTGCTGTGATGCGGCATTAAGCGCTTCCATCACGCGTTGTTCGCTGTGCGCGTCCAGGCTGGCGGCAGGCTCATCCAGCAACATCAGTTGGCAAGGATTCAACAACGCGCGGGCAACAGCCACACGCTGCGCTTGCCCTACGGACAGCCCGGCAGACTGGTCGCCAACGACCGTATCCACGCCCTGCGGGAGCAGCGGCAGAAACTCGCTAACCCAGGCGCGATCGAGGACCGATTGCAACTCGTCTTCCCGCGCGTCCGGGCGAGCCAGAAGCACGTTTTCGCGTAGCGTGGAAGCCGGAAGCTGCGGGTTTTGTCCTACCCAGCTCAGCTGTTTGCGCCAGGCATCAGGCTCCAAATCGCACAACTCAGTTTTATTAATGCACAGCGAACCGGTGTAAGCCATAAAGCCGGAGAGTGCATTTAACAGCGAGCTTTTCCCTGAGCCACTGGTTCCGACCAGTACCACGCGCTGCCCGGCAGGCAGGGTAAAGTTGAGCGGACCTGCCAGCACTTTGCCTTCAGGTGACAGAACAGAAAAATCCTTCGCCTCAATCGTCACGGGCTCTTTGGCATTCAGAACGATGTCACCACGCTCGGGATGCGCCAGCGGTGTTTCAAGGAAGGTTTTCAGGCTGTCGGCCGCGCCAACCGCCTGTGCTTTGGCATGGTAAAAGGTGCCAAGATCTCGCAGCGGCTGGAAAAACTCCGGAGCCAGGATCAATGCCAGGAAACCTGCTGAAAGCGTTACGGCTGTGCCGTAGTGGCCGAAATCCAGCGCGCCGAGGTAAGAAAACCCGAAGTAGACCGCCACAAGGGCAATCGACAGCGAAGTGAAGAATTCAAGCACGCCAGAGGAGAGGAATGCGAGACGCAGCACCTCCATGGTGCGCTGACGGAAATCCTGAGACGCCAGGCGAATATTTTCCGTTTCCGCTTCACCCCGGCCAAAAATACGCAGGGTTTCCATTCCGCGCAGCCGGTCAAGGAAATGACCGCTCAGGCGGCCCAGCGCGAGGAAGTTACGACGGTTAGCATCCGCCGCACCCATCCCGACCATCGCCATAAACAGCGGGATAAGCGGGGCGGTACCCAGCAGGATCAGCGCCGCTACCCAGTTGGTCGGGAAAATCGCAATCAGTATCAGCAGCGGTACGCAAACGGCCAGCGCCATCTGCGGCAGGTAGCGGGCGTAGTAGTCGTGCATATCGTCGATCTGTTCAAGGATCAGCGTCGCCCAGCTCCCCGCAGGTTTACCCTGGATCCAGGCAGGCCCGGCCTCCTGAAGACGATCCAGGACCTTACGGCGGATCTCGTAGCGGATATGCTGTCCGGCATGAAAACCAACGCGTTCACGCAGCCAGACTACCCACGCACGAAGGATAAAAACCAGAATCAGGACAATAAAGGGCAACAGGAGCGCTTCACGCGGAATGTTCTCCATGATCATATGATTAAGAATGCGGGCCAGCAGCCATGCCTGGGCAACAATCAACAAACCACTGACGAGTCCCAGAAGACGGGAAATCATGAGCCAGCGGCGGGAAAGAACGCTTTGCTGTTTAAGCCAGCGTGTTAACTCTTGTTGACGGGTTTTTTCCATTGCGTACTTTGCAGGTGACGTTATAAGAAATTAGACCACTGCATGTTACACGTGGGGAAAAATAAAGGCGACCTGTGGCCGCCTTTATTTACGTTTGTTACTGACTTGTAAAGATTATTTACCTTGTTCAGCCAGTCCGTCGAGGTAGCGTTCAGCGTCCAGCGCGGCCATACAGCCGGTGCCCGCAGAGGTAATCGCCTGACGATAAATATGGTCCATCACGTCGCCAGCCGCGAACACGCCCGGGATGCTGGTCTGGGTCGCGTTACCGTGAATGCCGGACTGCACTTTGATGTAGCCGTTTTCCAGCTCCAACTGACCGTCGAAGATCGCGGTGTTCGGGCTGTGACCGATCGCCACAAACAGACCCGCCACTTCCAGCGACTCGATGTTATCGGTGTTCTGGGTATCGCGCAGACGCAGACCGGCAACGCCCATCTGGTCGCCCGTGACCTCTTCCAGGGTACGGTGGGTGTGAAGCACGATGTTGCCGCTTGCCACTTTATCCATCAGGCGTTTGATCAGGATCTTCTCCGCGCGGAAGGTGTCGCGACGGTGGATCAGGTGCACTTCAGAGGCGATGTTTGCCAGGTAGAGCGCTTCTTCCACTGCGGTGTTACCGCCGCCGATCACGGCGACTTTCTGATTGCGATAGAAGAAACCGTCGCAGGTAGCGCAGGCAGATACGCCGCGGCCCTTGAACGCTTCTTCAGACGGCAGACCAAGGTAACGGGCAGAGGCGCCGGTGGCGATGATCAGCGCGTCACAGGTGTATTCGCCGCTGTCGCCCGTCAGGCGGAACGGACGGTTCTGCAGATCGACCTTATTGATGTGGTCGAACAGAATTTCAGTTTCGAATTTGGCGGCATGCTCGTGCATACGTTCCATCAGCAGCGGCCCGGTCAGGTCGTTCGGGTCCCCTGGCCAGTTTTCCACTTCGGTGGTGGTGGTCAGCTGACCGCCTTTTTCCATACCGGTGATGAGTACCGGGTGCAGGTTAGCGCGTGCAGCATAGACCGCTGCGGTATATCCCGCAGGTCCAGAACCAAGGATTAGCAGCTTACTGTGTTTGGCCGTGCCCATGAGATCCCCATTGTTGTTGGCAGACATTTGGCTGGATTGTAGGGAATTTGTTGTCGTAAAAAAAGAGCGCAGCAATTTTGATATCAATCTGTGTAATAGCCACGGACGATGAATGAGGCGCTATAACATCACTATTTCGCCTGAAATCCGGTCGTTTATAAGGCAATAAAATGACGATTAATACCCTGCCGTAATGAATATCCGGCATGTTGTACTAAAAATCGATGTTTTGCTTTGACAATCACCTGCGCTTTTGCGAAAACATTCAAGGAAGAAAAAAAACCGCGTTAACCGTGTGCCGCATAGGCATGCACGTAAATGCCATTTTTACCGTGTCAGTGAAATCTACGCATGGCGTGGACAGACGCCATACGTGATGTCGGTGACTGCCTTCGGGCAACGGTCTTCTTACCAACAGAACCCGAATCCGCATCGCGTCTATAGCCTAATAATTCGAGTTGCATGAAGGCGGCGACGCAGCGAATCCCCGGGAGCGTACATCAGTACGTGACTGGGGTGAGCGAGGAAAGCCAACGCACAGGCAACTTGAAGTATGACGGATATAATACATAACCAGGCGATGTGATGACTAACGGGTACAGGCTCTGAACAGTGATGTGCGCAGGGTCCAGGCAGGAGTAGGGAAGGAATACAGAGAGACAATAATAATGGTAGATAGCAAGAAGCGCCCTGGCAAAGATCTCGACCGTATCGATCGTAACATTCTTAATGAATTGCAAAAGGATGGGCGTATTTCCAACGTCGAGCTTTCAAAACGTGTGGGACTTTCCCCGACGCCGTGCCTTGAGCGTGTGCGCCGACTGGAAAGACAGGGTTTTATTCAGGGCTATACGGCTCTGCTTAACCCGCATTATCTGGATGCCTCACTTCTGGTATTTGTTGAGATTACTCTGAATCGTGGTGCGCCGGATGTGTTTGAACAATTCAACTCCGCTGTACAAAAACTTGAAGAAATTCAAGAGTGTCATCTGGTTTCCGGTGATTTCGACTATCTGTTGAAAACCCGCGTGCCTGATATGTCCGCCTACCGTAAGCTGCTGGGTGAAACCTTGCTGCGTCTGCCGGGCGTGAACGACACCCGTACGTATGTGGTGATGGAAGAGGTTAAACAGAGCAATCGTCTGGTAATTAAGACGCGCTAACACGGAACAGGTGCAAAATCAGCGTAGTTTGATTACACTCCTGTTAATCCATACAGCAACAGTGCCGGGGAGTCCCCGGCGCTGTTGTCCGTTTTAGCAAACAGGCAGGATATGCCTGATACCTGGAGAGCCTTTCTTGAGCCAGGAATACACTGAAGACAAAGAAGTCACACTATCGAAGCTAAGCAGCGGACGTCGTCTCCTCGAGGCTTTGCTGTTAGTTATTGCCCTTTTCGCCGTCTGGCTGATGGCAGCCTTACTCAGTTTCAACCCCTCCGATCCCAGCTGGTCGCAAACCGCATGGCATGAGCCTATCCATAATTTAGGCGGTGTACCGGGTGCCTGGCTTGCGGACACGCTCTTTTTCATTTTCGGTGTGATGGCCTATACCATTCCCGTCATTATCATTGGTGGATGCTGGTTTGCCTGGCGTCATCGGCAGAATGACGACTACATCGATTACTTCGCGGTATCGCTGCGCCTGATTGGCGCGCTGGCATTGATCCTCACCTCGTGCGGGCTGGCGGCTATAAACGCCGATGATATCTGGTACTTCGCCTCCGGTGGCGTCATCGGCAGCCTGCTGAGTTCCGCCCTGCAGCCGATGCTTCACAGCAGCGGAGGTACCCTGACGCTGCTTTGCATCTGGGCCGCAGGGTTGACCCTGTTTACTGGCTGGTCGTGGGTGAGCATCGCCGAGAAGATCGGCAGCTTTATTCTCACTATCCTCACTTTCGCCAGTAACCGTACCCGTCGTGACGATACATGGGTCGATGAAGACGAATATGAAGATGAGTACGAAGAGGAAGACGAGGCGCCGGTACAGCGCCGTGAATCTCGTCGGGCCCGTATTCTTCGTGGCGCGCTCGCGCGTCGTCAGCGCGTCGCTGAAAAATTTGCCAATCCGCTTGGGCGTAAAACAGATGCGGCGCTCTTCTCCGGCAAACGCATGGATGAAGACGAGCAGGTGGAGTACCGTGCGGCGGGTGCCGCCGTCGATCCTGATGATGTTCTGTTATCCGGCAACCGTGCGATGCCGGGCGATTTTGACGAATACGATCCGCTGCTGAATGGTCATTCAGTGACAGAGCCGGTCGCAGCCGCTGCCGCCGCAACCACGGCAGCGCAGGCTTTTGCTGCGCCATCGGAAGCCGTAATGCCATCCGCGCCCGTTCCTGCACCGGAGTCGGTTATCCAGCAACCTCAGGTTGACTGGCAGACTGCGCCAGGTGTTCACACCCCGGAACCTGTTATTGCGCCTGAACCAGAAAGCTATGTTCCTGTGCAGCAGGAGCAATGGCAGCAACCTTATCAGCCGGAGCCTGTGTATGAACCACAGGGGTACCCGGAATATGAGCAGCCGGTCGCACAGCCGTATGTACCGGAACCGGTTGAACCTGCGCAGCCATACGCACAACCTGAACCTGACGTGGCGGAAGAGGCGAAACCGTCTCGTCCACCACTGTACTACTTTGAAGAAGTGGAAGAGCGCCGCGCCCGTGAGCGCGAGCAGCTGGCAGCCTGGTATCAACCTGTGCCGGAGCCGGTGCAAGAGTCTGTCACAAAAGCGCCTTCCGTTTCCGTACCGCCAGTAGATCCCACGCCTGTGGCAGAGAGCGTGAAGCAAGCCTCTGTCGCTGCCGCCGCTGCGGCACCAGTCTTTAGCCTGGCGACTGGCGGCGCGCCTCGTCCTCAGGTGAAAGAGGGCATTGGCCCGCAATTGCCTCGTCCTAATCGCGTACGTGTGCCCACGCGCCGCGAGCTGGCTTCCTACGGTATCAAGCTGCCTTCCCAGCGTATGGCTGAGGAAAAAGCGCGTGAATCGGACTATGAAGACGACGCCGATGAACTTCATCAGGATGAGCTGGCGCGTCAGTTCGCCGCGCAGCAAAATCAGCGTTACGGTGAAGAATATCAGCACGACGAGCAAATCCAGGAAGATGAAGACGATGCGGCAGAAGCGGAATTAGCCCGCCAGTTCGCCGCTACGCAGCAGCAGCGTTATTCTGGTGAACAGCCTTCGGGCGCGAACCCGTTCTCGCTGACGGATTTTGAATTCTCACCGATGAAAGATCTGGTGGATGATGGCCCAAGCGAACCGTTGTTTACGCCGAGCGTAATGCCGGACGCTGAACCCGTGCGCCAGCAGCCTGCACCTCAGGCCTACACGCAGCAGCCACAGCAGCCTGCGCCACAGCCGCCGCAGTTCCAGCAGCCTGCGCCTCAGCCGCAGGAAAGCCTTATTCACCCGCTGCTGATGCGAAACGGCGATAGCCGTCCGCTGCAGCGTCCAAGCACGCCGCTGCCGTCGCTGGATCTGTTAACGCCGCCACCGTCAGAAGTGGAGCCGGTTGATACCTTTGCGCTCGAACAAATGGCGCGTCTGGTCGAAGCCCGTCTGGCTGATTTCCGCATCAAGGCGGATGTGGTGAACTACTCACCGGGTCCGGTGATCACGCGATTCGAACTGAATCTGGCGCCAGGCGTAAAAGCAGCGCGTATTTCTAACCTGTCACGAGACCTGGCACGTTCCCTGTCGACCGTTGCGGTACGTGTGGTGGAAGTGATCCCAGGCAAGCCGTACGTTGGCCTTGAGCTGCCGAACAAGAAACGTCAGACCGTTTACCTGCGAGAAGTGCTGGATAACACCAAGTTCCGCGATAACCCGTCCCCGCTGACCGTGGTGCTGGGTAAAGATATCGCAGGCGATCCGGTGGTGGCGGATCTCGCGAAAATGCCTCACCTGCTGGTTGCCGGTACCACCGGTTCCGGTAAGTCAGTCGGCGTGAACGCCATGATCCTCAGCATGCTGTACAAAGCGCAGCCGGAAGATGTGCGTTTCATCATGATCGACCCGAAAATGCTCGAACTGTCGGTCTACGAAGGCATTCCGCATCTGCTCACGGAAGTGGTGACGGACATGAAAGACGCCGCCAACGCCCTGCGCTGGAGCGTCAATGAGATGGAACGCCGCTACAAGCTAATGTCTGCGCTGGGCGTGCGTAACCTGGCCGGTTATAACGAGAAAATCGCCCAGGCGGTGCGCATGGGACGTCCTATTCCGGATCCTTACTGGAAGCCGGGTGACAGCATGGATGCCCAGCATCCGGTGCTGGAAAAACTGCCTTATATCGTCGTGCTGGTTGATGAGTTCGCTGACCTGATGATGACCGTCGGTAAGAAAGTGGAAGAGCTGATTGCTCGTCTGGCGCAGAAAGCGCGTGCGGCGGGTATTCACCTTGTGCTGGCGACGCAGCGTCCTTCCGTGGACGTTATTACTGGGCTTATCAAAGCGAACATTCCGACGCGTATTGCGTTTACCGTATCAAGTAAAATTGACTCCCGTACCATTCTTGACCAGGGCGGCGCTGAGTCGCTGCTGGGTATGGGGGATATGCTTTACTCAGGTCCGAACTCCACCTCGCCGGTGCGTGTCCACGGTGCGTTTGTCCGCGATGAGGAAGTTCACGCTGTCGTGCAGGACTGGAAAGCGCGCGGTCGTCCACAATACGTGGACGGGATCACCTCTGACAGCGAGAGCGAAGGCGGCGGCGGTGGCTTTGACGGCGGTGAAGAGCTGGATCCGTTATTCGATCAGGCGGTTAACTTCGTGACCGAAAAACGCAAAGCGTCCATCTCTGGCGTGCAGCGTCAGTTCCGCATCGGCTACAACCGCGCGGCGCGTATCATCGAGCAGATGGAAGCGCAGGGGATTGTGAGCGAGCAGGGGCATAACGGTAACCGCGAGGTGCTGGCTCCGCCGCCGTTTGATTAACCTTCAGCGATTGCAAAGAAGGGTAAATCAGCCAAAATTAAGCATTTTCTTCTGTCGCCTGCCTTCGGGCAGGGCCAGAATAGAAGACGGAAACCCCATATCGGGAAGACGTATTTTAAGGAATAACAATGAAAAAAATCGCTTTCGCCTGTGCTTTACTCACCAGTTTTGTTGCCAGCAGCGTCTGGGCTGATGCAGCCAGCGACCTTAAAAGCCGACTGGATAAAGTAAGCAGCTTCCACGCCAGCTTCACGCAAAAAGTGACTGACGGCAGCGGCAACGCGGTGCAGGAAGGCCAGGGAGATTTGTGGGTAAAACGCCCAAATCTGTTCAACTGGCACATGACCCAGCCGGATGAGAGTATCCTGGTGTCTGACGGTAAAACCCTATGGTTCTTCAACCCGTTTGTTGAACAAGCCACGGCGACCTGGCTGAAAGATGCGACCAGCAATACGCCGTTTATGCTGATTGCACGCAACCAGTCGAGCGACTGGCAGCAGTACGACATCAAACAAAACGGTGATGAGTTCGTCCTGACGCCGAAAGGCAGCAACGGCAATCTGAAGCAGTTCACCATTAACGTGAGCAGCAACGGCACGATCAATCAGTTCGGTGCGGTTGAGCAAGATGACCAGCGCAGCAGCTACCAGCTGAAAACGCAGCAAAACGGCGCTGTTGATGCATCGAAATTCACCTTTACCCCGCCGCAGGGCGTAACGGTGGATGACCAACGCAATAAGTAAGAGGCATGAGTGGGCAATCTGTCGCTCGATTTTTCAGATAATGCGTTTCAACCTCTGGCCGCTCGTATGCGGCCAGAAAATTTAGCGCAGTACATCGGCCAGCAGCATCTGCTGGCTGCCGGGAAACCGTTGCCACGCGCCATTGAGGCCGGGCATCTGCACTCGATGATCCTCTGGGGGCCACCAGGCACCGGTAAAACGACCCTCGCTGAAGTGATCGCCCTATATGCAAACGCGGACGTTGAGCGGATTTCTGCCGTGACCTCCGGCGTGAAGGAGATCCGCGAAGCGATCGAGCGTGCGCGGCAGAACCGCAATGCAGGACGTCGGACTATCCTCTTCGTGGACGAAGTTCACCGCTTCAACAAGAGCCAGCAGGATGCCTTCCTGCCGCATATTGAAGACGGCACGATCTTCTTCATCGGTGCCACCACGGAAAACCCATCGTTTGAACTCAACTCTGCACTTCTGTCCCGTGCGCGCGTTTACCTGCTCAAATCGCTGACTACCGACGATATCGAAAAGGTGCTCACCCAGGCGATGGATGACAAAGCGCGGGGTTACGGCGGACAAGACGTCGTTCTACCGGATGAGACGCGCCTCGCGATTGCTCAGCTGGTTAACGGTGATGCGCGTCGGGCATTGAACACGCTGGAAATGATGGCCGATATGGCCGAAATGGATGATTCCGGCAAGCGGGTGCTGAAGCCTGAATTGCTCACTGAAATAGCCGGTGAGCGCAGCGCGCGTTTTGATAATAAAGGCGATCGTTTTTACGACCTGATCTCGGCGCTGCATAAGTCTGTGCGCGGTAGTGCCCCCGATGCGGCGCTCTACTGGTACGCGCGCATTATTACCGCAGGTGGCGATCCGCTGTATGTCGCACGTCGCTGTCTGGCGATTGCATCAGAAGATGTCGGTAATGCCGACCCGCGCGCCATGCAGGTGGCTATCTCCGCCTGGGATTGTTTTACCCGCGTCGGGCCTGCCGAAGGCGAGCGTGCGATTGCGCAGGCGATTGTCTATCTGGCCTGCGCGCCGAAAAGTAATGCGGTTTATACCGCCTTCAAAGCAGCAATGTCTGATGCGCGCGAGCGGCCGGACTATGATGTGCCGGTTCATCTGCGTAACGCACCAACAAAGTTGATGAAAGAGATGGGGTACGGGCAGGAGTATCGTTACGCCCACGACGAACCCAATGCCTATGCCGCGGGAGAGGACTATTTCCCGCAGGAGATGGCGCAAACCCGCTATTATCACCCCACAAACAGAGGTCTTGAGGGTAAGATTGGCGAAAAGCTCGCCTGGCTTGCCGGACAGGATCAAAATAGCCCTATAAAACGCTACCGTTAGCGCTATCGTTGCGGTAATGTTGGCGTTGTATCCCTGTGACCGCAGGCTGTGGTCACTTTTCCTATTTTAATTCGATAAGCACAGGATAAGCATGCTCGATCCCAATCTGCTGCGTAATGAGCCAGACGCAGTCGCTGAAAAACTGGCACGCCGGGGCTTTAAGCTGGATGTAGATAAGCTGCGCGCTCTTGAAGAGCGTCGTAAAGTTCTGCAGGTACAAACTGAAAATCTGCAGGCAGAGCGTAATTCTCGATCGAAATCCATCGGCCAGGCGAAAGCGCGCGGGGAAGATATTGAGCCATTACGCCTGGAAGTGAACAAACTGGGTGAAGAGCTGGATCAGGCGAAAGCTGAACTGGACGTTCTTCAGACCGAAATTCGTGATATCGCCCTGGCTATCCCGAACATTCCTGACGACAGCGTGCCTGTCGGCAAAGATGAAAACGACAACGTTGAAGTGAAACGCTGGGGCACGCCTCGCGAGTTCGACTTCGAGGTTCGCGATCACGTGACCCTGGGCGAAATGCACGCGGGCCTGGACTTTGCGGCGGCAGTTAAGCTGACCGGTTCACGCTTCGTGGTCATGAAAGGCCAAATTGCTCATCTGCACCGTGCGCTGGCACAGTTCATGCTGGATCTGCACACTGAACAGCATGGTTACAGCGAAACCTACGTACCGTATCTGGTTAACCACGATACGCTGTACGGTACGGGTCAGCTGCCGAAATTTGCCGGCGATCTGTTCCACACCCGTCCGCTGGACGAGGAAGCAGACAGCAGCAACTATGCGCTGATCCCAACCGCGGAAGTGCCGCTGACTAACCTCGTGCGTGATGAGATCATCGACGAAGACGACCTGCCAATCAAACTGACTGCACACTCTCCGTGCTTCCGTTCTGAAGCAGGATCTTACGGTCGCGACACGCGCGGTCTGATCCGTATGCACCAGTTCGACAAAGTTGAGATGGTGCAGATCGTCCGTCCGGAAGAGTCTATGGACGCGCTGGAAGAGATGACCGGCCACGCTGAGAAAGTGCTGGAGCTGCTGGGTCTGCCGTACCGCCGTATGGCGCTGTGCACCGGCGACATGGGCTTTGGTGCCTGCAAAACCTTCGACCTGGAAGTTTGGGTACCTGCGCAGAACACCTACCGTGAAATCTCCTCTTGCTCTAACGTCTGGGATTTCCAGGCGCGCCGCATGCAGGCTCGCTGCCGCAGCAAGTCCGACAAGAAAACCCGTCTGGTGCACACCCTGAACGGTTCTGGTCTGGCTGTGGGTCGTACGCTGGTTGCTGTGCTGGAAAACTATCAGCAGGCAGACGGACGTATTGAGATCCCGGAAGTGCTGCGTCCCTACATGAAGGGCCAGCAGTTCATCGGCTAATAATATGTCTTAAAACAAGAAAGCGCCTCAGGGCGCTTTTTTTATGCCTGCTAATTGATACGACTCAATAACCTCTCCCTCTAAAGTAGTAATACTCCTCCGAATGAAAGTCAGCATAAAAAGCTGATAACGAAGAAATTCGTTATATATAAAACCATATAGCGGTCTGTGCCGCCTCTCTTTTCTTTGTGAGCAACCAAAGTGAGTCTTTATGAAAATCAAAGCGCCTGAAGCGTTAATGGCTGCCGAGGTCACTCGCCGTGGGTTGATGAAAACCACGGCAATTGGCGGCCTGGCTGTAGCCAGCAGCGCCTTCACGCTCCCTTTTACCCGACTAGCATCGGCGGCGGATGCATTATCCCCAGCCTCAGCCCCGGAAAAAGTGGTGTGGAGTGCATGTACCGTTAACTGCGGTAGCCGTTGTCCACTGCGCATGCATGTGGTGGAGGGTGAAATTAAATATGTCGAAACCGATAACACCGGGGACGATAACTATGAAGGGTTACATCAGGTTCGCGCCTGCCTGCGCGGGCGCTCCATGCGTCGCCGCGTCTATAACCCGGATCGTCTAAAATATCCGATGAAGCGTGTCGGTAAGCGTGGGGAAGGGAAGTTCGAGCGTATTAGCTGGGACGAAGCCTACGATATTATCGCGAGCAACATGCAGCGTCTGATCAAAGAGTATGGCAACGAGTCTATCTACCTGAACTACGGCACCGGGACGCTCGGCGGCACGCTGACTCGCTCCTGGCCGCCGGGAAAAACGCTGGTAGCACGCTTGATGAACTGCTGCGGCGGTTATCTCAACCACTACGGCGACTACTCTTCCGCGCAGATTGCGGCAGGTCTCAACTACACCTACGGTGGATGGGCCGACGGTAACAGCCCGTCTGATATCGAAAACAGTAAGCTGGTTGTACTCTTCGGTAACAACCCGGGTGAAACGCGCATGAGCGGCGGCGGGGTGACCTACTACCTCGAACAGGCCCGCGCCAAATCCAATGCCCGCATGATCATCATCGATCCGCGCTACACCGACACCGGTGCCGGACGTGAAGACGAGTGGATCCCAATCCGTCCGGGTACCGATGCGGCGCTGGTCTCAGCGCTGGCATGGGTGATGATCACCGAAAACCTCGTCGATCAGCCTTTCCTGGATAAATACTGCGTCGGCTATGACGAGAAAACACTGCCCGCCAGCGCGCCTGCCAATGGCCACTATAAGGCGTATATTCTCGGACAGGGCAGCGACGGCGTAGCGAAAACGCCAGAGTGGGCGTCCACCATCACCGGGATACCGGTTGAGCGTATTGTTCAGCTGGCGCGTGAGATTGGCTCAGCCAAACCGGCCTACATCAGCCAGGGCTGGGGGCCGCAGCGTCACGCCAATGGCGAAATCGCGACCCGTGCCATCTCCATGCTCTCCATTTTGACCGGCAACGTCGGTGTTCACGGCGGGAATACCGGCGCCCGTGAAGGCTCGTATTCGCTGCCGTTTGAACGCATGCCGACGCTGGACAACCCCGTGCAGACCAGCATCTCCATGTTTATGTGGACGGATGCAATCGAACGTGGTCCTGAGATGACCGCGCTGCGCGACGGGGTGCGTGGCAAAGACAAGCTGGATGTGCCGATCAAGATGATCTGGAACTATGCCGGCAACTGTCTTATCAACCAGCACTCCGAAATCAACCGTACCCATGAAATCCTGCAGGATGACAAGAAGTGCGAAATGATTGTGGTGATTGACTGCCACATGACATCGTCGGCGAAATATGCCGATATCCTGCTGCCGGACTGTACCGCGTCAGAGCAGATGGATTTCGCCCTGGATGCTTCCTGCGGCAACATGTCCTACGTGATCTTTACCGACCAGGCCATTAAACCACGCTTCGAGTGCAAAACCATCTATGAGATGACCTCTGAGCTGGCGAAACGTCTTGGCGTTGAGCAGCAATTTACCGAAGGGCGTACTCAGGAAGGGTGGATGCGCCATCTGCACGAGCTCTCTCGTAACGCTATCCCTGACCTGCCGGACTTCGATACCTTCCGCAAGCAGGGGATGTATAAACAGCGCGATCCGGAAGGGCATCACGTGGCGTACAAAGCCTTCCGCGAAGACCCGCAGGCTAACCCGCTGACCACACCGTCGGGCAAAATCGAAATTTACTCCGAAGAGCTGGCAAAAATTGCCTCCACCTGGGAGCTGCCGGAAGGGGATGTTATCGATCCACTGCCAATCTACACGCCGGGTTTCGAAAACTACAACGATCCGCTTACCGCGAAATTCCCGCTGCAGTTGACCGGTTTCCATTACAAGGCTCGCGTCCACTCAACCTACGGTAACGTTGACGTACTGAAAGCCGCGTGCCGCCAGGAGATGTGGATCAACCCGATGGATGCCAAAGCACGTGGAATCAACAATGGTGACCGCGTACGCATCTTCAATGGTCGTGGTGAGGTACATATCGAAGCCAAAGTCACTCCGCGCATGATGCCTGGCGTTGTCGCGCTGGGGGAAGGGGCCTGGTATAACCCGGATGCAAACCGCATTGACCAGGCGGGCAGTATTAACGTACTGACCACACAGCGGCCGTCGCCACTGGCGAAGGGCAACCCGTCCCACACGAACCTTGTTCAGGTTGAAAAGGTGTAAGGAGTAACCGATGACAACCCAGTATGGATTTTTTATTGATTCCAGCCGCTGCACAGGGTGTAAAACCTGCGAGCTGGCCTGCAAAGATTACAAAGACCTGACGCCGGACGTGAGCTTCCGCCGTATTTACGAATACGCCGGTGGCGACTGGCAGGAAGATAACGGCGTCTGGCATCAGAACGTCTTTGCCTACTACCTGTCAATTGCGTGCAACCACTGCGAAGATCCGGCTTGTACCAAAGTCTGTCCGAGCGGTGCGATGCACAAGCGTGAAGACGGCTTTGTGGTGGTGGACGAAGATGTCTGCATCGGCTGCCGCTATTGCCACATGGCGTGTCCGTACGGTGCGCCGCAGTATAACGAAGCAAAAGGCCATATGACCAAGTGCGACGGCTGCCACTCCCGCGTGGCCGACGGTAAAAAACCGATCTGCGTGGAATCCTGCCCGCTGCGCGCGCTGGACTTTGGCCCGATTGAAGAGCTGCGTAAAAAACATGGCCAGCTTGCTGCCGTTGCGCCGCTGCCGTCCGCGCACTTCACGAAGCCGAGCATTGTGATTAAACCTAACGCCAACAGCCGTCCTACAGGTGATACCACCGGCTATCTGGCAAACCCGAAGGAGGTGTGAGATGGGAAGTGGATGGCATGAATGGCCGCTGATGATCTTCACGGTCTTTGGGCAGTGTGTTGCGGGTGGCTTTATTGTGCTCGCGCTGGCGCTGTTGAAGGGTAATCTCAACGCTGAAAAGCAGCAGCGTCTGGTGCTGAGCATGTTTGGCCTGTGGGTACTGATGGGGCTTGGCTTTATTGCTTCTACGCTGCACCTCGGTTCACCAATGCGCGCGTTCAACTCTCTGAACCGCGTGGGCGCATCGTCCCTCAGTAACGAGATTGCCAGTGGGGCGATTTTCTTTGCTGTTGGCGGGCTGGGCTGGCTGCTGGCCGCGCTGAATAAATTGCCTGCGGCGCTGCGCAGCCTGTGGCTGATTGTGACGATGGTGCTGGGCGTGGTGTTCGTGTGGATGATGGTGCGTGTCTATAACACCATTGATACTGTCCCAACCTGGTACAGCATCTGGACACCGATGAGCTTCTTCCTGACGATGTTTATTGGCGGGCCGCTGCTGGGCTACCTGCTGCTGCGCGTGGCGGGTGTGGATGGCTGGGCAATGCGTTTGCTGCCTGCCGTTTCGCTACTGGCTTTGGTCGTGAGCGCTGTGGTTGCTCTGATGCAAGGGGCGGAGCTGGCAACGATTCACAGTTCGATTCAGCAGGCCTCTGCTCTGGTCCCGGATTACGGTTCTCTGATGGCCTGGCGCATCGTTCTGCTGGTCGCGGCGCTGGTATTCTGGATCGCCCCTCAGCTTAAAGGTTATCAGCCCGCGCTGCCGCTGCTGTCACTGGCCTTTGTGCTGGTCCTGGCGGGTGAACTGATTGGCCGCGGTGTGTTCTACGGGTTGCATATGACCGTTGGTATGGCTATCGCCAGTTAGCGTTGTATTTAGTTCTATCAAGCCGGGCCCGAGCGCCCGGCTTTTCTTTTTTCAATCATGAAATTTTTCGACTGTCGTTTTGTTTTAATTTCGGGCATTAATAAATAAAAACAGAGACATAATTAATATCTATAGCAGGCGTGGCATTAGCAGGATAAGTTTTTTAAATCGACAGGGATCATATTGTGCGTGGCGCTTAAATCAGTGGATTGACTTTGTTTTTGCCAGTGGCATGATGCGCACGAAATCTGAACTTCCTCACGGTTTTTAATCCATGACCACCTATACCCGGCCAGTGCTTCTGTTGCTCTGTGGCCTGCTTCTGTTGACCCTGGCGATCGCAGTGTTAAATACGCTCGTCCCGCTGTGGCTCGCCCATGAAAACTTACCGACCTGGCAGGTGGGCATGGTCAGCTCGTCCTTTTTTACCGGGAACCTGCTGGGCACATTATTAACCGGTAGCCTGATTAAGCGTTTTGGCTTTAATCGCAGCTATTATCTGGCTTCGCTGATTTTTGCCGCCGGATGTGCCGGGCTGGGACTGATGGTTGGTTTCTGGAGCTGGATGGCATGGCGCTTTATCGCTGGCGTAGGCTGCGCGATGATTTGGGTGGTGGTTGAAAGTGCGCTGATGTGCAGCGGCACATCACGTAACCGCGGACGTCTGCTTGCCGCCTATATGATGGTTTACTACGTCGGCACCGTGCTGGGGCAACTGATGGTCAGCAAGCTGCCAACCGACCTGATAAGCGTTCTGCCGTGGGTTACGGGCATGGTGCTCGCCGCAATCCTGCCGCTGCTGTTTACACGCATTGTGAACCAGAACAGCGAGCATCAGGAAGCGACCCACATCTGGCCGATGCTGAGGCTGCGCCATGCGCGCCTGGGGATTAACGGCTGTATTATTTCCGGGATTGTGCTGGGTTCACTCTATGGCCTGATGCCGCTCTACCTGAATCATCAGGGCGTGAGCGATTCCGGAATAGGGTTCTGGATGGCGGTGATGGTCAGCGCCGGGATTGTAGGGCAGTGGCCTGTCGGTCGTTTGGCTGACCGCTTTGGTCGCCTGCTGGTGCTGCGCGTTCAGGTCTTCGTGGTGATCATGGGATGCCTTGCGATGCTCAGCAATGCCGCCATGGCACCGGCCCTGTTTATACTTGGGGCTGCGGGCTTTACGCTCTATCCTGTTGCGATGGCCTGGGCCTGTGAGAAAGTTGAACATCACCAGCTGGTGGCGATGAATCAGGCGCTGTTACTGAGCTATACCATCGGCAGTTTATTAGGGCCGACGTTTACCGCGATGCTGATGCAGAATTATTCCGATAACCTGCTGTTTATCATGATCGCCAGCGTATCGTTTATTTATCTCTTAATGCTACTGCGCAAAGCGGGCGAGCACCCAACGCCAGTGGCACATGCCTGATTAAATAAAAGCCTGTCGATGACAGGCTTTTTTGTCCCCATCACAACTAAGAGTTTTACTTATTGTGTGTTTATCTCACCAGGCGATAATTCACAGGAGTCCTACCACAATAAGGCAGTCATCATGTCTATTCGTCGTTTTTCCACTACTGCGCTTGCCGTAGTGTTGTCTTTAACGTTTGCAACCGCTCCGGTCATGGCTAATCCTGGAAATGGGAATGGCGGTGGTCACGGAAACGGTGGTGGACAAGGTAATAGCGGCAATCATGGCAACGGGAATTCTGGTGACCATGGTAATAAGCAAAATAACGGTAAGGACAATCCGGGAAAATCGAATAAGAGCTTCAAAAACAGCAAAGATGTCAGTAATGATGTCGACGTTCGCGTGAGCTTCGATCATGCCCGCCATCTGGCACTGAATTACGGCTTAACGGGCTATGATTCTCTGCCTCCGGGGATCGCAAAAAACCTGGCGCGCGGTAAACCGCTGCCTCCGGGCATTGCGAAGAAAACTGTGCCAGCGTCTATGCTGGGCCAACTTCCGTCTTATCCGGGCTATGAATGGCGGGTGGTGGGGGATGACCTGGTCTTAATCGCATTGAGTACCGCGATTGTGACCTCCGTTATTAACGGCGTCTTCAAATAGAATATAGAAAAGGCCCGGTTTTCACCGGGCCTTTTCTTTAATACATCACCTTGTGGCCGTACTGTTCAAGAATACCTTTGACGCGTTCCATCGTCTCTTTTTTCGGCGGCTTCACGCCATCAAGCTTATATTCTTCACCCATCGCCACCCATTTGTGTTTACCGAGTTCGTGATAGGGCAGAAGCTCAATTTTCTCCACGTTGCCCATATCACGGGTAAATTCGCCCAGACGGTGCGCGGAATCATCATCATCTGACCAGCCCGGCACGACCACATAGCGGATCCAGGTTTTGATGCCTTTGTCGGCAATGTATTTGGCAAATTCCAGCGTGCGATGGTTGGAGACGCCAACCAGGTTCTGGTGGATCTCATCATTCATCTGTTTGAGATCGAGCATGACCAGATCGGTCACTTCGAGCAGTTCATCAATAACCGGATCGTAGCGGCGTACAAAGCCATTGGTGTCGAGACAGGTATGGATGCCTTCCTTGCGGCAGGCACGGAACCAGTCGCGGACAAATTCAGCCTGCAGGATGGCCTCGCCGCCGGACGCGGTGACACCGCCGCCGGACGCGTTCATAAAGTGGCGGTAGGTCACTACCTCTTTCATCAGATCTTCAACGGTTACTTCTTTACCGCCATGCGTATCCCAGGTGTCACGGTTATGGCAGTACAGGCAGCGCATCAGGCAGCCCTGGAAAAAGGTGATAAAGCGGATGCCCGGGCCATCGACGGTGCCACAGGATTCAAAGGAGTGAATGCGACCAATAATTGACATTGCGGTGATATCTCCAGCATCGGCCCGTCCGGGGCCTGTGTATGCACAGCTCAAAACCGGCTGTGTTAAGTCTGTTTTGGCTGTTATCCATTAAGTATAGATAGCGGACAAAAGAGACTGAGATGGAGAGGGTGCTAAAAAGGCCCCACTGACGTGGAGCCTTTATTGTACGCTTTTTAACGCGTGATTTCAGTCAATTCCAGTTAGATGGACTGAGTGAAAGTACGGGTGATAACGTCCTGCTGCTGTTCTTTAGTCAGGGAGTTAAAACGTACTGCGTAGCCAGATACGCGGATGGTCAGCTGAGGATATTTCTCAGGGTGTTCCATCGCGTCGAGCAGCATTTCACGGTTCATTACGTTCACGTTCAGGTGCTGACCACCTTCGATGGACGCTTCGTGGTGGAAGTAACCATCCATCAGACCCGCGAGGTTAGTTTTACGCACTTCGTCGTCTTTACCCAGCGCGTTTGGCACGATAGAGAAGGTATAAGAGATACCATCTTTCGCGTAAGCAAACGGCAGTTTAGCAACGGAGGTCAGAGAGGCAACTGCACCTTTCTGGTCACGACCGTGCATTGGGTTAGCACCTGGGCCGAATGGCGCGCCAGCACGACGACCGTCTGGGGTGTTACCGGTTTTCTTACCATACACAACGTTAGAGGTGATGGTCAGAACAGACTGAGTCGGGATAGCGTTACGGTAAGTCGTCAGTTTCTGAATTTTCTTCATGAAACGTTCTACCAGGTCAACCGCCATGTCATCAACGCGAGAGTCGTTGTTACCAAACTGCGGGTATTCACCTTCGATTTCGAAGTCTACAGCCAGGCCGTCTTCGTCACGAATTGGTTTAACTTTCGCATATTTGATTGCAGACAGGGAGTCAGCGGCAACGGACAGACCCGCGATACCACATGCCATGGTGCGAACCACGTCACGGTCGTGCAGTGCCATCAGAGAGGCTTCGTAGCTGTACTTGTCGTGCATGTAGTGGATAACGTTCAGCGCAGTGACGTACTGTTTAGCCAGCCAGTCCATGAAGTGATCCATACGATCCATCACTTCGTCGAAGTTCAGAACGTCGCCTTTGATCGGCTCAGACTTAGGACCAACCTGCATTTTCAGTTTTTCATCAACGCCGCCGTTGATTGCGTACAGCATGGTTTTCGCCAGGTTTGCACGCGCACCGAAGAACTGCATTTGTTTACCAACAACCATTGGGCTTACGCAGCAAGCGATAGCGTAATCATCGTTGTTGAAGTCCGGACGCATCAGGTCATCGTTCTCGTACTGCAGAGAAGAGGTATCGATAGACACTTTAGCGGCGAATTTCTTGAAGTTCAGAGGCAGTTTTTCAGACCACAGAACGGTGATGTTCGGCTCCGGAGAAGGACCCATGGTGTACAGGGTATTCAGGAAGCGGAAGCTGTTTTTGGTTACCAGAGTACGGCCGTCAACGCCCATACCACCGATTGATTCTGTTGCCCAGATTGGGTCACCAGAGAACAGCTCATCGTATTCAGGGGTACGCAGGAAGCGAACCATACGCAGTTTCATGACCAGGTGGTCAATCATTTCCTGAGCGTCTTGCTCGGTGATTTTGCCTGCTTTGATATCACGTTCGATGTACGCATCCAGGAAGGTGGATACGCGACCGAAGGACATTGCTGCACCATTCTGAGACTTAACCGCGGCCAGGTAGCCGAAGTAGGTCCACTGGATAGCTTCCTGAGCGTTGGTAGCAGGACCAGAGATATCGCAGCCATATTTAGCAGCCATCTCTTTGATCTGACCCAGTGCGCGGTGCTGTTCAGCGATTTCTTCACGCAGACGGATAGTCGCTTCCAGATTTACGCCGTTTTCCAGGTCAGACTGCAGGGAAACGAACTGCGCGTATTTGTCTTTCAGCAGGAAGTCGATACCGTACAGCGCAACGCGACGGTAGTCACCGATGATACGGCCACGGCCATACGCATCTGGCAGACCGGTCAGAACGCCAGATTTACGGCAGTTCAGAATGTCTTTGGTGTAAACATCGAATACACCCTGGTTGTGGGTTTTGCGGTATTCGGTGAAGATTTTTTTCAGCATTGGGTCCAGCTCGCGGTTATACGCTTTGCAGGAACCTTCAACCATTTTGATGCCACCGAACGGGATGATTGCGCGTTTCAGTGGTGCTTCAGTCTGCAGACCAACGATTTTCTCAAGGGCTTTGTTGATGTAGCCAGCATCGTGAGAAGTGATGGTTGATGCAACGGAGGTGTCAAAATCAACTGGCGCGTGAGTACGGTTTTCCAGTTTAACGCCTTCCATTACGCTGTCCCACAGCTTGGTGGTCGCGTCAGTTGCGCCAGCCAGGAAGGATTCGTCACCTTCATACGGGGTATAGTTTTTCTGAATGAAGTCACGTACGTTTACTTCATTCTGCCAGTCACCTTTCGCAAAACCTTCCCAGGCTGTGGCTAACTTTTCATTAAGCTCGGACATGTAACACCTACCTTCTTAAGTGGATTTTTTATTTACTGCCTGAGACAACCATTAATGATGGTCGTCGCCACGCAGGTAAATGACCCAGTATGTCAACCCAACTAACAGACCCCCACCGATAATGTTCCCGATAGTGACAGGGATCAGGTTATCAGTAATGAAGTTCATGATTGTCAGGTGAGAGAAACTTTCCGGATTTGAACCAACTGCGGTCCAGAACTCCGGGCTCGCAAAGTTGCGGATAACAATCCCCATTGGGATCATAAACATATTCGCAATACTGTGCTCGAAGCCGCTCGCAACAAACATCGCAACCGGTAGAACCATAATCATGGCTTTGTCCATCAGGCTACGACCCGAGTAGCTCATCCAGACGGCCAGGCAGACCATCAGGTTTGCGAGGATGCCGAGAGCAACAGCTTCGATAAATGTATGGTGCATTTTGTGGTCAGCGGTTTGCAGGACGTTAAGCCCCCAGCCACCGTTGGCGGTCATATACTCGCCAGAGAGCCACATCAACAGAACAAAGAGCAGACAGCCAATCAGGTTACCAACATAGACGTTTAGCCAGTTGCGAGCCAGTTGACCCCAGGTAATTCTTCCGCTGGCTTTCGCCACAACAATCAGCACCGTAGAGGTGAAAAGGTCGGCGCCGCAGATGACGCAAAGAATCAGACCCAGTGAGAAGCAAATGCCGCCAATCAGTTTGGCCATGCCGAAAGGCATCCCGGCAGTACCGGTGGTGGCAGTGATGTAGAAGACGAAAGCGATTGAGATGAACACACCGGCCGTGATCGCCAGATAGAACGTCTTCATCGGGTGTTTCGTTGCTTTATAGACACCCGCTTCTTCGGCAACTTTGGCCATTGCAGCTGGGAGTAAAAGATCAAAAGGGTTGTCAGCTTTCACACTAACTCTCTCTTTATTAAGTCGGCGACGAGATACTAACAAAGCATTATAGAAGAGAAATTGATATAGATCATATCTCGCCTGGCTTATAGGCCCGCAATGTGTATGGATTTACAGCGAATGCGGAGTAAGTATTTGATTATCCGTATAAAAATAAATTTTAAAAGTTGTGAAAAGAGTTGAATTTTTTCGTTAGGCCTCCCGTAAAACAGTTAATTAAAATGGAGTATTTACCACAAAAAGTAACAGTCCAGCCCGGGTAAGTATTATTATATTTACCCGTAATTAACTTAATTATTACAATCAAACGTCATTACCGAAAAAATAAAAAAAAGGGGCAATGAAATTGCCCCGTAATATAGCCCAGACGATTGGATACGCCTACATCTGGTAATGTTATGTGCGCTTATTTTGACCAGTAAGCGGCTTTTGCCTTCTGTAATTTTTCATACGCTTTCAGCAGCGACTGATGTGCCGGGAAGGCTTTCAGATCGCTATCAACAGCCTGCAGGCCATAGAACGGCTCTTCGCCGCTCAGCGCCGCGCTGGCTGCTTCGACGGCATCTGCACCGTACATACGAACAAAGGCATTCAAGTACTGCAGAGGTTCACGGTCCTCTTCCTGAGCGAGCAGCAACAGCGTCTGAAGACAGCGGTAGTAATTGGTGCGCTCGGCTGAGAAGACGGACTGGTTGAATTCCATGGTCCACTCGGTCCAGGCCAGGGCCTGATCCAGATCGCCACCCGCAAGAGCCAGCATCGCTTTCAGCTCACCAATACGCAGGGTGTACCAGCCGTTGTCTTTACCGGTCGCCAGACCCAGCAGTTCACGCACGCGGGTGAAGTCATCGTGGCCTTCTTCGTCCAGTTGGGCGATCAGGTTCAGATAATCTTCTTTCTCCCACTCGCTGCCCGGCAGGGCCAGCAGCGTTTCGCGCAGGTGCGCGCCCATGCTGTTATTCGCCAGCCACAGATCTTCAGCCGGGTAGATGTCGGACATGCCAGGAACGATAATGCGGCACGCGTAGACGCCAAGGTGTTCGTAGTCAGCAATATAGACGTCCTGGTCTTCCGCTTTGAAGATTGCCATCAGCGTGGCGAACTCTTCTTCCGTGGTACCGGCAAAACTCCAGTCCACGAACGGATAGTCTGCATCCTGCTTAAACATGTCCCAGGAGATCAAACCGCTGGAGTCGATGAAGTGGGTTTCGAGGTTGGTATGCTCGGCCACTTCTTCATCGTCAAAGGTTGGCGGGGTGAACACGTCGAGATCTTTCAGGCTACGGCCCTGCAGCAGCTCGGTGACGGTACGCTCCAGCGCCACGCCGAAGTCCGGGTGCGCGCCGAAGGAGGCGAAGCAGGTGCCGTTGGTCGGGTTAAACAGCACGACGCAGATAACGGGATATTTGCCGCCCAGCGAGCCGTCATAGGCAAAGATTGGGAAACCTTCTGCTTCCAGCTTAGCGATGGATTCCACCACGCCCGGATAGCGCGCCAGCACGTCTGCCGGAATTTCTGGCAAGCTAATGGATTCGGCGATGATGCGGTTTTTAATGTGACGTTCGAAGACTTCAGACAGACCCTGCACGCGCGCTTCATTGCGGGTGTTACCAGCGGACATACCGTTAGATACATACAGGTTACCGACGATGTTCATCGGGATGTAAACGGTCTTTTCGTCAGACTGGCGGGTAAACGGCAGGGCGCAGATACCGCGATCCTCGTTACCGGACTGCAGATCGATCAGCATGCTGGCAGTCAGTTCGTTATCTGGATCGTAGAACGCACGCAGGCGCGCGTCGAGAATGCCTTCCGGCAGTTCGTCGTCTTCGGTCAGCGGGAACCATTTTTCGTTCGGATAGTGAACGAACGGGCCGTTAGCGATGGTTTCGCCCAGCCAGAAGTCAGCGAAGAAATAGTTGGTGGACAGACGCTCAAAATACTCACCCAGCGCAGAGGCCAGTGCCGCTTTTTTTGTCGCGCCTTTACCGTTGGTAAAGCACAGGGCACAGTCTTTATCGCGAATATGCACGGACCAGACATGCGGCACCGGATTGAGCCAGGAGGCTTCTTCGATGTTAAAACCCAGGTCGGTCAGTTTCTGCTGGAAGCGAGCGATGGAATCTTCCAGAGCGGCGTCTTTGCCGGGGATAAACGTTTGAGTCATGGCGTTCACTTTTATCGTACGTAAAGCGCGCAATGATACGGGTTTTGCGTGACGGGTGCTATCTTCGGCGAAAATAAAAGGCTGGGCTATGCTTAGTGGCAGTAACTGACTGTTAAGGCATAGAAAAATGAAAGCATTTGATCTCCAGCGGATGGCGTTTGATAAAGTTCCTCCTGAGTTTCTGGGCGAAGTGGCGCTGCGCAGCCTGTATACCTTCGTACTCGTCTTCCTGTTTCTTAAAATCACTGGCCGTCGCGGCGTGCGGCAGATGTCGCTCTTTGAAGTGTTGATCATCCTGACGCTGGGGTCAGCGGCGGGGGACGTCGCCTTTTATGACGATGTGCCGATGGTGCCGGTGTTTATCGTTTTTGTCTCACTGGCGCTACTTTACCGTCTTGTCATGTGGCTGATGTCGAAAAGTGAAAAGCTGGAAGATCTGCTTGAAGGGAAGCCGGTCGTTATCGTCGAGGACGGACAGCTGGCCTGGGAAAACGTGCAAAGCGCCAATATGACCGAGTTTGAGTTCTTTATGGAGCTACGCCTGAACAGCGTTGAACAGCTCGGGCAGGTGCGGCTGGCGATCATGGAAACCAACGGGCAGATCAGCGTCTATTACTATTCTGACGACGAGGTGAAGCCGGGACTGTGTATCCTGCCGGATATGCTGATTGAGCGTTTCAGAACGGTACCTGAAGCGGGCGAATATGCCTGCGTGAGATGCAGCCACGTAGTTGCGATGCTGCCGGGGGATCGTCAACTATGCCCTCGCTGTGCAAATCCGGAATGGACGAAGGTTAGCCGGGCTAAACGCATCACCTGACAGCCATTTTGTCGGTTTTGTCTTAGCGAGGCGGCAGATTGTTTTGTGTGACGCAGGACACATTTCACGGGTCATAAGTTTTAGACATTGCGGCGCGTGTCACTGAATGATAAAACCGATATCCACAGTTATAACTTATGGCTTTTAGCGTGGTGAGGGGAAATGGCTCAAGTCTTTAATTTCAGTTCAGGTCCGGCGATGTTACCGGCAGACGTACTTAAACAGGCTCAACAGGAACTTTGTGACTGGAATGGTCTCGGTACGTCGGTGATGGAAATCAGCCACCGGGGTAAAGAGTTTATTCAGGTGGCGGAAGAGGCAGAAAAGGATTTTCGCGATCTGCTGAACATTCCCTCGAACTACAAAGTATTGTTCTGCCACGGCGGTGGGCGCGGTCAGTTTGCCGGTATCCCGCTCAACCTGCTGGGAGACAAAACTTCCGCTGATTATGTGGACGCGGGCTACTGGGCGGCCAGCGCTGTCAAAGAAGCGCATAAGTACTGCACACCGAATGTTATCGACGCCAAAGTGACCGTTGACGGCCTGCGCGGCGTTAAGCCGATGAGCGAGTGGCAAGTTTCTGATAACGCAGCCTATCTCCACTACTGTCCGAATGAAACCATTGACGGTATCGCCATCCATGAAGAGCCAAACTTTGGTGAAAACGTGGTTGTTACCGCGGACTTCTCTTCGACCATTCTTTCCACGCCGCTGGACGTTAGCCGTTACGGTGTGATCTACGCTGGCGCACAGAAAAATATCGGCCCTGCTGGGCTGACTATTGTGATTGTGCGTGAAGACCTGCTGGGCAAAGCAAACAAATCCTGCCCGTCGATTCTCGATTACACCGTGTTGAACGATAACGATTCTATGTTCAACACGCCACCAACGTTTGCCTGGTACCTTTCCGGCCTGGTCTTCAAATGGCTGAAGCAAAACGGCGGCGTGGCGCAGATGGATAAGGTTAACCAGCAGAAGGCTGAACTGCTGTATGGCGTGATCGACAAGAGCGATTTCTACCGTAACGATGTGGCCATCGCTAACCGTTCCCGCATGAACGTGCCGTTCCAGCTGGCCGACAGCAACCTGGATAAAGCCTTCCTGGATGAGTCCTTCGCTGCGGGTCTGCACGCGCTGAAAGGCCACCGTGTGGTGGGCGGCATGCGTGCCTCCATCTACAACGCTATGCCGCTTGAAGGCGTCAAAGCGCTGACCGATTTCATGATCGACTTCGAACGTCGTCACGGTTAATTTGCTGTTATTCACCCCCGCAGCATCCCTGCGGGGTTTTTATTATGTTGAGTTGAGAGTTTAGTTTCATGGAATCCCTGACGTTACAACCTATCGCGCGGGTAGATGGCACCATCAATCTGCCTGGTTCAAAAAGTGTCTCGAACCGCGCTCTGCTGCTGGCAGCTCTGGCAAACGGCACCACCGTCCTCACAAATCTGCTGGACAGCGATGACGTGCGCCATATGCTCAATGCACTGAAAGCGTTGGGCGTTCATTACACTCTCTCTGACGATCGTACCCGTTGTGAAGTAACCGGCAACGGCGGCGCATTACGTTCCGCTGAAGAGCTTGAGCTGTTTCTGGGTAACGCGGGTACTGCAATGCGTCCGCTGGCGGCAGCCCTGTGTCTGGGTAGCAACAATATTGTGCTGACCGGCGAACCGCGTATGAAAGAGCGTCCGATTGGCCATCTGGTCGATGCCTTACGCCAGGGCGGCGCGCAGATTGACTATCTGGAGCAGGAAAACTATCCACCACTGCGTCTGCGCGGTGGTTTTACAGGCGGTAACGTTGAGGTGGACGGCAGCGTTTCCAGTCAGTTCCTGACGGCACTGCTGATGACCGCGCCGCTGGCACCGCAGGATACGGTGATCGCGATTAAAGGCGATCTGGTTTCTAAACCGTACATTGATATCACGCTGCACCTGATGAAAACCTTCGGCGTTGAGGTGGAAAACCAGTCTTATGAGCGCTTCGTGGTGCGCGGGGCACAGCAGTACCAGTCTCCGGGCAACTACCTGGTTGAAGGGGATGCGTCATCCGCGTCCTACTTCCTGGCCGCGGGTGCGATTAAAGGCGGCACGGTAAAAGTGACCGGTATTGGCCGTAACAGCGTGCAGGGCGATATCCGTTTTGCGGACGTGCTGGAAAAAATGGGCGCGGTTGTTACCTGGGGCGATGACTTTATCTCCTGTACCCACGGCGAGCTGAATGCCATCGACATGGACATGAACCATATCCCGGATGCGGCGATGACCATCGCCACGGCGGCGCTGTTTGCCAAAGGCACTACCACGCTGCGTAATATCTACAACTGGCGCGTAAAAGAGACGGACCGCCTGTTCGCGATGGCGACCGAGCTGCGTAAGGTCGGCGCAGAGGTGGAAGAGGGCGAAGACTACATTCGCGTGACCCCGCCGGCAAAACTGCAGTTTGCGGAAATCGGCACCTATAACGATCACCGTATGGCGATGTGCTTCTCGCTGGTGGCGTTGTCAGACACGCCTGTGACCATTCTTGATCCGAAATGTACGGCGAAAACGTTCCCGGACTACTTCGAGCAGCTGGCGCGCATTAGTACGCTGGCCTGATACCCTCATGCCGCATCATCCGATGCGGCATTTCCTTACGCTTCCTGACGAACACTCCCGCTCATTTCTTCTACACTCTGCTTCTATCATTCTGTAATTTGCACGCAAAGGTAACAGTTGCGCACGTTGGCGCGTATAATGCGCGGCGTTCATGTAAACGGTATGCCTTATTTAAGGAGAAAAAGATGACGGCACTTGCCCCGGTAATCACCATTGATGGGCCTAGTGGCGCAGGGAAAGGTACTCTGTGCAAAGCGATGGCAGAAGCATTGCAATGGCATCTTTTAGATTCGGGAGCAATCTATCGCGTGCTGGCTCTGGCTGCGCTGCATCACCATGTGGATGTCGCCTCTGAAGAAGCGCTGGTACCGCTGGCTGCGCATCTGGATGTGCGTTTTGTTTCGACTGATGGCAACCTTGAAGTAATCCTGGAAGGAGAGGACGTCAGCGGGGAAATTCGTACTCAGGAAGTCGCTAACGCGGCCTCCCAGGTCGCGGCCTTCCCGCGCGTTCGCGAAGCCTTGCTGCGCCGCCAGCGTGGTTTCCGTGAAGCCCCAGGTCTGATCGCTGACGGACGCGATATGGGAACGGTGGTATTCCCTGATGCGCCAGTGAAAATTTTCCTCGACGCCTCTTCGGAAGAACGTGCGCAACGCCGCATGCTTCAGTTGCAGGAAAAGGGGTTTAGTGTTAACTTTGATCGCCTTTTATCCGAGATAAAAGAGCGCGATGACCGCGATCGTAACCGCGCCGTCGCCCCACTTGTTCCTGCAGAAGATGCATTAGTGCTGGATTCAACCAGTTTAACTATTGAGCAAGTGATTGAAAAAGCGCTACAATATGCGCGCCAGAAATTGGCACTCGCGTAATCGCGACCGATTTAGTAGTACCCCCGCTGCAATGGATTGACGGCGGGTATGTGAAACAACCCCATCCGGCATGGAGCCAGGTGGACGTTATCTTAACCTGAAGATTAAACATGACTGAATCTTTTGCTCAACTATTTGAAGAATCCTTAAAAACAATCGAAACCCGTCCGGGTTCCATCGTTCGTGGTGTTGTTGTTGCTATCGACAAAGACGTAGTACTGGTTGACGCCGGTCTGAAATCTGAGTCCGCCATTCCGGCAGAGCAGTTCAAAAACGCCCAGGGCGAGCTGGAAATCCAGGTTGGTGACGAAGTTGACGTTGCTCTGGATGCAGTGGAAGACGGCTTCGGTGAAACCCTGCTGTCCCGTGAGAAAGCTAAGCGTCACGAAGCTTGGATCACGCTGGAAAAAGCTTACGAAGAAGCTGAAACTGTGGTCGGTGTTATCAACGGCAAAGTTAAAGGCGGCTTCACTGTTGAGCTGAATGGTATTCGTGCGTTCCTGCCAGGTTCACTGGTAGACGTTCGTCCAGTCCGTGACACCCTGCACCTCGAAGGCAAAGAGCTTGAGTTCAAAGTAATCAAGCTGGACCAGAAGCGTAACAACGTTGTTGTATCCCGTCGTGCCGTTATCGAATCCGAAAACAGCGCAGAACGCGATCAGCTGCTGGAAAACCTGCAGGAAGGCATGGAAGTCAAAGGTATCGTTAAGAACCTCACTGACTACGGCGCATTCGTTGACCTGGGCGGCGTTGATGGCCTGCTGCACATCACCGACATGGCGTGGAAACGCGTTAAGCACCCAAGCGAAATCGTGAACGTTGGCGACGAAATCACTGTTAAAGTGCTGAAGTTTGACCGCGAACGTACTCGTGTATCCCTCGGCCTGAAACAGCTGGGCGAAGATCCATGGGTAGCTATCGCTAAGCGTTACCCAGAAGGTACTAAACTGACTGGTCGCGTTACCAACCTGACTGACTACGGCTGCTTCGTTGAAATCGAAGAAGGCGTTGAAGGCCTGGTGCACGTTTCCGAAATGGACTGGACCAACAAAAACATCCACCCATCCAAAGTTGTTAACGTTGGTGATGTAGTGGAAGTGATGGTTCTGGATATCGACGAAGAACGTCGTCGTATCTCCCTGGGCCTGAAACAGTGCAAAAACAACCCATGGCAGCAGTTCGCGGAAACCCACAACAAGGGTGACCGTGTTGAAGGTAAAATCAAGTCTATCACTGACTTCGGTATCTTCATCGGCCTGGACGGCGGCATCGATGGCCTGGTTCACCTGTCTGACATCTCCTGGAACGTTGCAGGCGAAGAAGCAGTACGTGAATACAAAAAAGGCGACGAAATCGCTGCAGTTGTTCTGCAGGTTGACGCAGAGCGTGAGCGTATCTCCCTGGGCGTTAAACAGCTCGCAGAAGATCCGTTCAACAACTGGGTTGCACTGAACAAGAAAGGCGCAATCGTAAACGGTAAAGTGACTGCAGTTGACGCTAAAGGCGCAACCGTAGAACTGGCTGACGGCGTTGAAGGTTACCTGCGCGCTTCCGAAGCTTCACGTGACCGCGTTGAAGATGCCACTCTGGTTCTGAGCGTTGGCGACGACGTTGAAGCTAAGTTCACCGGTGTTGACCGTAAGAACCGCGCAATCAGCCTGTCTGTTCGTGCTAAAGACGAAGCTGATGAGAAAGATGCAATCGCAACTGTTAACAAACAGGAAGATGCAAACTTCTCTAACAACGCAATGGCTGAAGCTTTCAAAGCAGCTAAAGGCGAGTAATATCAAGTTCTCACCATCATTTTAGCTGTAACGCATTTACAGCGAGAAGGGTGAGGAGCAGACTTGACAGATTGCAGGATTCGTCCTGTAATCAATAACAAAGGGCGGCTACGGCCGCCCTTGTTTAATGAGCTGTCCAGCTAATTGGTTTGAAAGGAACCGGAGGAATCATGACCAAGTCAGAATTGATTGAAAGACTTGCCAGTCAGCAACCGCACATCCCTGCAAAGGCTGTGGAAGATGCTGTTAAAGAGATGCTGGAGCATATGGCCACCACTCTTGCCCAGGGCGAGCGCATTGAAATCCGCGGTTTCGGTAGTTTTTCTCTGCACTATCGTGCTCCACGTACCGGGCGTAACCCGAAGACTGGCGATAAAGTTGAGCTGGAAGGCAAGTACGTTCCGCACTTTAAGCCGGGTAAAGAACTGCGCGATCGCGCCAATATTTACGGCAACTGAGTTTTGGCCATAATGGCTAAACTGGGTTTAAAAGAAAGCACCTGCGGGTGCTTTTTTTGTGCCTCTCGTCTGCATTTCTGAATACGTCACGTATTTCCATTCTGACTTTTCTGCAAACCGCTAAAAACGTTGCAGCGCCCGCCGTAACGCCCCTTTTTCCTGTCTGACGACACGCTATTCTCACGGCATACTGCCCGAAACAGGGAGGTATAAATGGGGATCCACATTGTCAGTGCTTGCGCCATTCTGGCCATTATTCCGCTCTATTGGTTACCTGTTGTACCGGAGCCAGAGAGCGTCTGGATGATGATTGCAGCAGGTATCGCGTTAGCCGCGCAGCAAAGACGATGGCTAACGTTCTCAGGCATCGGGTTGCTCTTTTTTTGCTGGGGCGTATTAGCGGCGCAGGAGAGCGTTTGGCCCTTGAATCATCTCACGACAGGACCGCAGCAAGCGGAGGTGGCCATTACAGCAACCGACGGCGCAACAATGCATCAGGGAAACATTGTCAGCCTCAACGGAAAACGCTGGTGGGGCGTCACTGGGGTGACGCTGTTTGGCAATTACCTGCCCCAAAAAGCGTGTGCTGGTCAACGCTGGGCCATGGTGCTGCGTCTTAGAGCGGTACATGGTGAATTAAACGATGGTGGCTACGATTCGCAGAAAAATGCTTTTGCCCGACATCAAACGCTGAGCGGGCGTTTTACGCATGCTGAGCTTGTTGACGCACGCTGTAGCCTGCGTTCACGGTACCTGGGCTCACTGCAAAACGTACTCACAGCATATCAGTGGGGGTCGGTGATCCTTGGGCTGGGGATGGGGGAGCGCCTGAATGTACCGCGTGAGATAAAAAATCTCATGCGCGAGACAGGAACAATACACCTGATGGCGATTTCGGGTCTGCACATCGCGCTGGCTGCGTCCATCATCTGGTTACTGGCAAGAGGGTTGCAATATTTCCTGCCGAGCCACGCTATCCATTGGCAATTTCCCATGCTTGCAGGTCTGTGCTTTGCAGCTTTTTATGCATGGTTAACGGGGATGCAGCCGCCCGCAATGCGCACGGTGGTCTCTCTCTCAGTGGTGGCTGTGCTGCGGATTAGCGGCCGTCAATGGTCTCCCTGGCAGATCTGGTTAGCCTGCGTGGCGGCAATTCTGATTTTTGACCCTGTGGCTGTTCTGTCGCAAAGCTTTGCGCTGTCGGCGTTTGCGGTTGCGGCATTAATTTTTTGGTACCAGTGGCTACCGCTTCCGAACGGGCTCTGGATCCGCCGAATAAAACCTCTGGCAAATCTCATACATCTGCAGACAGGGATGCTGTGCCTGCTGCTTCCGCTGCAGGTGCTGATATTTCATGGTTTCAGCCTGTCTTCATTCCTCGCGAATCTGTTTGCTGTTCCGCTGGTCACGTTTATTTCCGTGCCGCTGATCCTTCTCGGTATGCTGCTCCATCTTTTTCCGCTGGCGTTACTGGAGAACGCTGTCTGGTATGCGGCCGATAAGTCTCTGGCAGGGTTATTCGGGTTGCTGACTCGTTTGCCAGACGGCTGGTTAGATGTTGATGAACGTTGGCAATACCTGACGCTGCTACCCTGGCTTGCCATTATCGGCTGGCGTTTTCGAAGCTGGAAAGTTCTACCGGCTGTATGTCTGGCAGCAAGTATTATGCTCGCACTTCCTTTGTGGCGAACGGATAAAACTGACGGCTGGACGCTGCACATGCTGGATGTCGGGCAGGGGCTGGCAATGGTAATTGAACGTCAGGGGAGGGCTATTTTATACGATACCGGGCTGGCCTGGCCGGGGGGCGATAGCGGGCAGCAGTTGATCATTCCATGGTTACGCTGGCATCACCTGAAGCCAGAAGGGGTGATCCTGAGTCATGAGCATCTCGACCACGCGGGAGGACTGGCATCGCTGCAAAAAGCCTGGCCCGAAATGTGGGTGAGGAGTCCGCTGCACCAGGATGGACATCTTCCTTGTTTTCGAGGGCAGCGGTGGCAGTGGCAAGGGCTAACGTTCAGCGCTCACTGGCCGCCTGAAGAAGAGCACGCCAAAGGTAACAACCGCTCCTGCGTGGTTAAGATCGACGATGGTGAGCAGAGCATCCTGCTGACCGGGGATATTGAAGCACAGGCTGAAATGGCAATGCTGAGCCACCGCTGGCGCAATCTTGCGTCTACACTCATTCAGGTACCTCACCACGGCAGCAACACCTCGTCTTCTATGCCGTTGGTGCAGCGTGCAGAAGGGAAAATAGCGCTGGCCTCTGCAGCCCGCTATAACGCGTGGCATTTTCCATCCGCGAAAGTGGTGCGGCGCTACGGGAAAGAGGGATATACCTGGCTAGACACCCCTCATTCTGGACAAATATCGGTGACATTTTCGCAACATAACAGGCAAATCCGACGCCTGCGTGAGCACAATTTACCGCGTTGGTATCATCAGTGGTTTGGCGCGCCCGTAGATAACGGGTAGAATATGCGGCTATTTCAACAAATGCTGGTTTTTTGAATGCATAACGACAAAGATCTCTCCACGTGGCAAACGTTCCGCCGACTCTGGCCGATGATTGCCCCTTTCAAAGCAGGCTTGATCGTGGCGGGCGTAGCGTTAATCCTCAACGCAGCCAGCGATACTTTTATGCTATCGCTCCTCAAACCGTTACTGGATGACGGTTTTGGTAAAACGGATCGCTCAGTGCTGCTATGGATGCCGCTGGTGGTTATTGGGCTGATGATCTTACGCGGTATTTCCAGCTATATCTCCAGCTACTGTATCTCCTGGGTATCAGGAAAAGTGGTAATGTCCATGCGTCGCCGACTCTTCGGTCACATGATGGGCATGCCGGTCTCATTCTTTGATAAACAGTCTACGGGCACGCTGCTGTCACGTATTACCTACGATTCAGAGCAGGTGGCATCATCATCCTCCAGCGCGCTGATTACCGTGGTCCGTGAAGGCGCATCGATCATCGGCCTGTTTATCATGATGTTCTATTACAGCTGGCAGCTGTCGCTCATCCTGATCGTGCTGGCACCGATTGTCTCCATTGCTATCCGCGTCGTCTCAAAGCGTTTCCGCAATATCAGTAAGAATATGCAGAATACAATGGGGCAGGTCACGACCAGCGCTGAACAGATGCTGAAAGGCCACAAAGAAGTGTTGATCTTTGGTGGTCAGGAAGTCGAAACCAAGCGCTTTGATAAGGTCAGCAATAAAATGCGCCTGCAGGGAATGAAAATGGTGTCGGCTTCCTCTATCTCCGATCCTATCATTCAGCTGATTGCCTCGCTGGCACTGGCATTTGTTCTGTATGCAGCGAGCTTCCCGAGCGTAATGGAGACCCTGACTGCAGGGACCATCACCGTAGTGTTCTCGTCCATGATTGCGCTGATGCGTCCGCTGAAATCCCTGACCAACGTGAACGCGCAGTTCCAGCGCGGGATGGCAGCATGCCAGACGTTGTTCAGCATTCTGGATTCCGAGCAGGAAAAAGATGAAGGTACGCGCGTGATTGAGCGTGCAAATGGAGACGTTGAATTCCGCAATGTGACCTTTACCTATCCAGGCCGCGAAGTGGCTGCACTGCGTAATATCAACCTGACGATTCCAGCAGGTAAAACCGTTGCACTGGTGGGCCGTTCCGGCTCGGGTAAATCAACCATTGCCAGCCTGATTACGCGCTTCTACGACATCGATGAAGGCGAAATCCTGTTAGATGGCCATGACCTGCGGGAGTATACCTTGCAGTCGCTGCGTAACCAGGTTGCACTGGTTTCTCAGAACGTGCATCTGTTCAACGACACGGTTGCCAACAACATCGCCTATGCGCGTACTGAAGAGTACAGCCGCGAGCAGATCGAGAATGCCGCACGCATGGCGTATGCGATGGACTTCATCAACAAGATGGATAACGGTCTGGATACCATCATTGGTGAAAACGGCGTGCTCCTTTCCGGTGGTCAGCGTCAGCGTATCGCCATTGCGCGTGCGCTGCTGCGCGACAGCCCAATCCTGATTCTGGATGAAGCGACGTCCGCGCTGGATACTGAATCTGAACGCGCTATTCAGTCAGCGCTGGACGAACTGCAGAAGAACCGTACCTCTCTGGTGATTGCGCACCGTCTGTCGACTATCGAACAGGCTGATGAAATTGTGGTTGTTGAAGATGGCGTGATTGTCGAGCGGGGTAGCCATGCCGATCTGCTCGCCCACCGTGGCGTCTACGCTCAGCTTCATAAGATGCAGTTCGGTCAACAATGATTGCACGCATCTGGTCCGGTGAATCACCGCTGTGGCGACTGCTTCTGCCGCTCTCCTGGCTCTATGGCCTGGTGAGCGGTGCCATTCGTCTGATGTACCGCCTGGGGCTGAAGCGCGCCTGGCGCGCACCGGTTCCGGTTGTGGTGGTCGGTAACCTGACCGCTGGTGGGAACGGCAAAACGCCGGTGGTGATCTGGCTGGTGGAGCAGTTGCAAAAACGCGGTATTCGCCCAGGGGTTGTATCGCGCGGCTACGGTGGTAAAGCGACGCACTATCCGCTTCTGCTTACGGCTGATACAACAACGGCCGAAGCGGGTGATGAACCTGTCCTGATCTATCAGCGGACAGGTGTACCGGTTGCGGTCTCACCGGTGCGCAGCGACGCCGTTCAGGCGCTTCTTGCCGGGCACGCTGTGGACATCATTATCACCGACGATGGCCTTCAGCATTACGCGCTGGCGCGTGATAAAGAGATTGTGGTTATCGACGGCGTGCGCCGTTTTGGCAACGGCTGGTGGCTGCCTGCCGGCCCGATGCGTGAACGCGCGTCGCGTCTCCAGTCCGTTGATGCGGTCATTGTTAACGGTGGCCAGGCTAAGCCAGGGGAAATCCCTATGCATCTTCAGCCTGGCATGGCGGTTAACCTGTTAACGGGCGAGCGTAAGGCGGTTGAACAACTGCCTGCACTGGTGGCGATGGCGGGTATTGGTCACCCTCCGCGCTTCTTCGCGACGCTGGAGCAGTGTGGTGCCCGGCCAGAAAAACGCGTTCCGCTGGCCGACCACCAGGCGCTGGAGGAAGGTCAGGTAGATGCCCTGACCGTACCCGGACAGTCGCTGATCATGACCGAAAAAGATGCGGTGAAATGCCGTGCCTTTGCGAAAGAAAACTGGTGGTATCTGCCGGTTGACGCTGAACTCAGCGGCGAGCAGCCGGAACACTTGCTCAAGGAACTGATTGCGTTGGTGCGATAAACGCTTACGCGGTTCTGGTGGCGCTTTGACTGACAGGAAAACGCATGTCTTTACCGCAACTCTCGCTTTCAGCCGCACGTCATTTACACCTTGCTGCCCAGGGGCTGCTTAAAAAGCCTCGCCGTCGCGCACAACCCTCTGACATTCTCTCCACCGTACAGCGCATGTCGTTGCTGCAAATCGATACCATCAACATCGTGGCGCGAAGCCCTTACCTGGTGCTCTTCAGCCGCCTGGGAAATTATCAGCCGCAGTGGCTAGACAATGCGCTTAGTCAGGGTGAGCTAATGGAATACTGGGCACATGAAGCCTGTTTCCTGCCCCGCAGTGATTTCGCGCTGATTCGTCACCGCATGCTCTCTCCGAATAAGATGGGCTGGAAATATCGTCAGGAGTGGATGCATGAACACGCCGCTGAAATTGAGCAGCTTATCGCGCATATTCAGGAAAACGGTCCGGTGCGTTCGGCTGATTTTGAGCATCCGCGAAAAGGGGCGAGCGGATGGTGGGAGTGGAAGCCGCATAAACGTCATCTGGAGGGGCTGTTTACATCCGGTAAAGTGATGGTTGTGGAACGACGTAACTTTCAGCGCGTATACGACCTGACGCACCGCGTGATGCCGCACTGGGACGACGAGCGTGACCTGCTTACGCAGGAAGCGGCCGAAGCCATCATGCTGGAGAACAGCGCCCGCAGTCTGGGGATTTTTCGTCCGCAATGGCTGGCAGACTACTACCGACTCCGTCAGCCCGCGCTAAAACCGTTGCTGGAGGTGTGGCAGCGCGAGCAGCGCGTCATACCTGTCGCTGTCGAAACGCTGGGCGAGATGTGGCTGCATGCCGATTTGCTCCCGCTTTTACCACAGGCGCTGGAAGGTAAGCTCCAGGCCACGCACAGCGCGGTACTGTCACCTTTCGACCCGGTCGTCTGGGACAGAAAACGGGCCGAGCAGCTGTTTAATTTCAGCTACCGGCTTGAGTGTTACACCCCCGCGCCAAAACGCCAGTACGGTTACTTCGTTTTGCCTCTGCTGCATAAAGGGCAACTGGTGGGACGCATGGATGCCAAAATGCACCGCAAAACCGGGACGCTTGAAATCATCGCGCTGTATCTTGAAGACGGGGTTAAGGCGACGGCTACCCTGGAGAAAGGATTATCATCCGCCATTAGCGATTTTGCGCGCTGGCAAGGGGCGACCAGCGTGACGCTGGGCCGTATGCCGGACGGGCTGTTTACAACCTGCCGAAGTGGTTGGGAAACAGACACTCCCTGAAAAGGGAATGTGTTAAGCTTTAGCGATAACCCATACGGAGGAACTATGGATCACCGTTTACTTGAAATTATTGCCTGCCCGGTGTGCAACGGCAAACTGTACTACAGCCAGGATAAACAAGAGCTGATTTGCAAGCTGGACAGTCTGGCTTTCCCGCTGCGGGACGGTATTCCGGTTCTGCTGGAAAATGAAGCCCGTTCCCTGGTGGCAGAAGAGAGCAAGCCATGAGTTTCGTTGTCATTATTCCGGCTCGCTATGCATCAACGCGTCTGCCGGGTAAACCGTTGGTAGATATCAACGGTAAGCCAATGATTGTGCATGTCCTGGAGCGTGCGCGCGAATCGGGTGCAGACCGCGTCATCGTGGCAACCGATCACCCGGACGTGGCGCAAGCAGTTGAAGCGGCGGGGGGGGAAGTGTGCATGACTCGCGCCGATCACCAGTCCGGCACTGAGCGTCTGGCGGAAGTGGTTGAGAAATGCGGTTTCAGCGATGATACGGTCATCGTCAACGTGCAGGGCGATGAGCCGATGATCCCGGCGGTTATTATTCGCCAGGTAGCGGAAAATCTGGCGCAGCGACAGGTTGGCATGGCCACCCTCGCGGTACCCATTCATCATGCTGAAGAAGCATTCAACCCGAATGCGGTTAAAGTGGTTATGGATGCCGAGGGCTATGCGCTCTATTTCTCTCGCGCGACGATCCCCTGGGATCGCGATCGCTTTGCGGTATCGAAAGAGACCATCGGTGATTCATTCCTGCGCCACATTGGGATCTACGGCTATCGTGCGGGCTTCATTCGCCGCTATGTCAACTGGGCACCAAGCCCGCTGGAACATATTGAAATGCTGGAGCAGCTCCGCGTGCTCTGGTATGGCGAAAAAATCCACGTAGCCGTTGCCAAAGAAGTTCCCGGAACGGGCGTTGATACGCCGGAAGATCTTGAGCGCGTTCGCGCCGAACTGCATTAATTTTGCCTCCATCCCTCCTTTCGGGGGGATGTTCTCACCCCACAATTTTTCCTTTCTTACTCTTAATTGATCTCTTCCGGGTGACATCCTTTGCTCTCGCGCTCATTATAAAAGCAGTAGCCTTAATGGGGGTAATCTCATATGGAACAGCTGCGTGCCGAACTGAGCCATCTGCTTGGCGAGACGTTGAGCCGGGTCGAGTGTGTGAATGAAAAGGCGGATACCGCACTTTGGGCGCTGTATGACAGTCATGGAAACCCAATGCCTCTCATGGCCAGAAGCTTTACCTCACCCGGCGTCGCCAGACAGCTGGCATGGAAAATGTCGATGCTGGCAAGGGAAGGTACGGTGCGAATGCCGACGGTTTACGGTGTCATGACGCATGAGGAACACCCCGGCCCGGATATCCTGCTTATTGAGCGCCTGCGTGGCGTCTCTGTTGAAGCCCCGACGCGCACGCCGGACCGCTGGGAACAGCTGAAAGATCAGATCGTCGAGGCGTTGCTGGCCTGGCACCGGCAGGATAGCCGCGGGCTCGTCGGTCCCGTCGACAGCACTCAGGAGAACCTGTGGCCGCTCTGGTATCGTCAGCGAGTGGAAGTGCTGTGGGGAACGCTTAACCAGTTCAACAACACCGGTTTAACCATGCAGGACAAACGCATTCTGTTTCGCACCCGCGAGTGCTTGCCTGCGCTGTTTGACGGCTTTAATGACAACTGCGTGCTGATACACGGCAATTTTACCCTGCGCAGTATGCTGAAAGATCCCCGCAGCGACCAGCTGTTGGCGATGGTTGGGCCGGGCATTATGCTCTGGGCACCGCGCGAGTACGAACTGTTCAGACTATGCGACAGCGCCTCTGCGGAAGGTTTGCTCTGGCATTATCTGCAACGGGCACCTGTCGCGGAGGCGTTTCTCTGGCGGCGCTGGCTCTATTTGCTCTGGGATGAAGTGGCGCAACTGGTGAATACCGGACGGTTCAATCGCGCCAACTTCGACCTGGCGACAAAATCACTCTTGCCCTGGCTCGCCTGACGCGCCTTTCAGCCATTGCCAGAGGCGTCCAAGCGTCTCGTAACCGACACGATCGCTGTGCATCAACCAGACCGGGGACGGGATTGCTCGTTCCCACGGGTTAAGCGGCGCGTTGATCGCTATCTGGTTAGCCGGTGCGGGTAGGGGGTGTAATCCCTGTTTCTCGAAGAAAATCATCGCTCTCGGTAAATGCGACGCCGATGTTACGAGCAGGAACGGCACGTCGCCGATGGCCTGCTTCACCGCGGCAGCTTCCTCTTCGGTGTCTTTTGGGCTGTCCAGGGTGATGATAGATGAACGCGGCACGCCCAGTGATTCAGCGACGCGTGCGCCAGCCTCCGCCGTACTCACCGGGTTTGTTTTGGCTGCGGCTCCGGTGAAGATCATTTTCGAACCCGGATTAGCAAGCCACAGGCGGATACCTTCGTTCAGGCGCGGCAGGCTGTTGTTGATCAGATTAGAGCTGGGTGCCCAGCTCGGATCCCAGGTATATCCGCCACCCAATACCACGATGTACTCCACTTTCTGATTTTCCTGCCAGGTCGGGTACTTATTTTCGATGGGGCGTAACAGACCATCCGCGACCGGCTGCAGGCTCAGCAGCAGCAGCATCAGCCAGCCGAGGGTGATAAGCGTTTTGCCACTTTTCTGAAAGCGGCTGAACCACACCAGTGCCAGCCCCAATGCGATGAGAAGCAGCAGCAGGGGAAGGGGAAGCATCATGCCTCCGATGTATTTTTTTAGGGTAAAAAGCATCCTTTTTGGTTCCTTTTTTAACCATACAGCAGGCGATTACCCGTGATATTACACCAGAGTGGTTCATTCTCCGCGCGGGTGTGACAAAATAGCGGTTTTGCAGTTAGCGAGTGGAACCTTCCCAATGCGGGATCGCAATTTTGATGACATCGCGGAAAAGTTTTCGCGCAACATTTATGGCACCACCAAAGGTCAGCTTCGGCAGACGATCCTCTGGCAGGATCTGGACAAGCTGTTGGCGGAATTGGGTGACCGACGGTTGCGCGTGCTTGATGCCGGTGGCGGGGAAGGTCAGACTGCAATTCTGATGGCGCAGCGGGGGCACCACGTCACGCTTTGCGATCTTTCTGCTGAGATGGTTACTCGCGCCGAACGCGCGGCAGAAGAGAAAGGTGTGAGCGACAACATGCATTTTATACATTGCGCCGCTCAGGACATTCCCCAGCATTTGGAAACGCAGGTTGATCTGATATTGTTTCATGCTGTGCTCGAATGGGTCGCCGAACCGCAAGCCATGTTAAAAACGCTGTGGTCGATGTTGCGTCCGGGCGGTGCGTTATCGCTGATGTTCTACAATGCAAACGGTCTGCTGATGCGAAACGTGCTGGTGGGCAATTTTGGCTACGTGCAGCAGGGTATGTATAAAAAGAAACGGCGCACGCTATCGCCGGATTTCCCACGTGAACCGCAGCAGGTCTATGGCTGGCTGGAGGAGATAGGTTGGGAGATCACCGGTAAAACAGGCGTGAGGGTGTTTCATGATTATCTGCGTGATAAACAAAAACAGCATGACTGTTTAGACGCCTTAACAGAAATAGAAACGCGGTATTGCCGCCAGGAGCCTTATCTGAGCCTTGGCCGCTATATACACGTCACCGCGCGCAAGCCGCAGAAGCAAGGATAATCTATGAGTGAATTTTCCCAGACAGTCCCCGAACTGGTTGCCTGGGCCAGGAAAAACGATTTCTCCATCACGCTGCCGGTAGACAGACTCTCCTTCCTGCTGGCGGTTGCCACGCTGAACGGCGAACGGCTGGATGGTGAAATGAGCGAGGGTGAACTGGTGGATGCGTTCCGCCATGTCAGTGATGCGTTTGAGCAAACCAGCGAAACCATTAGCGTGCGTGCCAACAACGCAATCAACGATATGGTGCGTCAACGTCTGCTGAACCGCTTTACCAGCGAGCAGGCGGAAGGAAACGCCATTTATCGTCTGACGCCTCTGGGGATCGGCATTACCGATTACTACATTCGCCAGCGCGAGTTTTCGACGCTGCGTCTCTCCATGCAGCTCTCGATCGTGGCGGGCGAGCTTAAGCGCGCCGCCGACGCGGCAGATGAAAACGGTGACGAATTTCACTGGCACCGTAACGTCTACGCGCCGCTGAAGTACTCGGTGGCAGAGATTTTCGACAGCATCGATCTGACCCAGCGTCTGATGGATGAACAGCAGCAGCAGGTGAAAGACGATATCGCTCAATTGCTGAATAAAGACTGGCGTGCAGCCATCTCCAGCTGTGAACTTTTATTGTCAGAAACCTCCGGTACGCTGCGTGAACTGCAGGATACGCTGGAAGCCGCAGGCGACAAGCTGCAGGCCAATCTGCTCCGCATCCAGGATGCGACCATGGCGCACGACGACCTCCACTTTGTCGACCGTCTGGTCTTCGATCTGCAAAGCAAACTCGACCGTATTATTAGCTGGGGCCAGCAGTCGATCGACCTGTGGATCGGCTACGACCGACACGTGCATAAATTTATCCGTACCGCGATCGATATGGATAAAAACCGCGTCTTCGCTCAGCGTCTGCGTCAGTCGGTACAAACCTATTTCGATGCCCCATGGGCGCTGACCTACGCGAATGCCGACCGTCTGCTGGATATGCGCGACGAAGAGATGGCGCTGCGTGATGAAGAGGTGACCGGTGAATTGCCACCGGATCTGGAATACGAAGAATTTAACGAAATTCGCGAACAACTTGCGGCGATGATCGAAGAACAGCTCGCTGTCTACAAAACCAGACAAGCACCGCTGGATCTTGGTCTCGTGGTGCGCGACTATCTGGCGCAATATCCTCGCGCGCGGCACTTTGACGTTGCCCGCATCGTGGTAGATCAGGCGGTACGCCTGGGCGTCGCGCAAGCAGATTTCACCGGACTGCCGCCGAAGTGGCAGCCGATCAACGATTACGGAGCCAAGGTACAGGCGCATGTCATTGACAAATATTGAACAAGTGATGCCAGTGAAGCTGGCACAGGCGCTGGCGAATCCGTTATTTCCGGCGCTGGACAGCCAGCTGCGTGCCGGTCGTCACATTGGTCTTGACGAGCTGGATAATCACGCTTTTTTGATGGATTTCCAGGAATACCTGGAAGAGTTCTACGCGCGCTACAACGTGGAGCTGATTCGCGCGCCGGAAGGGTTTTTCTACCTGCGTCCGCGCTCAACCACGCTGATTCCGCGTTCCGTACTCTCCGAGCTGGATATGATGGTCGGCAAAATCCTCTGCTACCTCTACCTCAGCCCGGAACGTCTGGCGAACGAAGGGATTTTCACTCAGCAGGAACTCTACGACGAACTGCTGTCTCTGGCAGATGAAAGCAAACTGCTGAAGCTGGTGAACAACCGTTCGACAGGTTCCGATCTTGACCGTCAGAAATTACAGGAAAAAGTTCGCTCTTCCCTGAACCGTCTGCGTCGTTTGGGCATGGTCTGGTTTATGGGCCATGACAGCAGCAAATTCCGCATTACGGAATCCGTCTTCCGCTTTGGCGCTGACGTGCGCGCGGGTGACGACGCCCGTGAAGCGCAACTGCGCATGATCCGCGACGGTGAAGCGATGCCGGTGGAAAACCATTTGCAGCTCAATGATGAGCATGAAGAGAATCAGCCGGATAGCGGGGAGGAAGAGTAATGATTGAACGCGGTAAATTTCGCTCACTAACGCTGATTAACTGGAACGGCTTCTTCGCCCGAACCTTCGATCTGGATGAGCTGGTTACGACGCTCTCCGGCGGTAACGGTGCGGGTAAATCCACCACCATGGCGGCATTTGTGACGGCGCTGATCCCCGATCTCACGCTGCTGCACTTCCGTAACACCACCGAAGCGGGCGCGACAAGCGGCTCTCGTGATAAGGGTCTGCACGGTAAGCTGAAGGCCGGTGTCTGTTATTCGGTGCTGGACGTGATCAACTCTCGTCACCAGCGCGTGGTGGTGGGCGTGCGTCTGCAGCAGGTTGCCGGTCGCGACCGTAAAGTGGATATCAAACCGTTCGCCATCCAGGGGCTGCCAACATCCGTGCAGCCGACGGCGCTGCTGACGGAAACGCTGAACGAACGTCAGGCGCGCGTGCTGACGCTGCAGGAGCTGAAAGACAAACTCGAAACTATCGAAGGCGTGCAGTTCAAGCAGTTCAACTCCATTACCGACTACCACTCCCTGATGTTCGATCTGGGCGTGGTGGCGCGTCGTCTGCGCACGGCATCAGACCGTAGCAAATACTACCGTCTGATCGAAGCGTCACTGTACGGCGGTATCTCCAGCGCCATTACCCGCTCCCTTCGAGACTACCTGCTGCCGGAAAACAGCGGCGTGCGTAAAGCCTTCCAGGATATGGAAGCCGCGCTGCGTGAAAACCGCATGACGCTGGAAGCCATTCGCGTGACCCAGTCTGACCGCGACCTGTTTAAACACCTTATCAGCGAAGCCACCAACTATGTGGCCGCAGACTATATGCGTCACGCCAACGAGCGCCGCATTCATCTCGATCAGGCATTAGAGTACCGCCGCGAGCTGTTTACCTCGCGTAAGCAGTTGGTGGCCGAGCAGTATAAGCACGTCGAAATGGCGCGCGAGCTGGGTGAGCACAACGGTGCCGAAGGTGACCTGGAAGCGGATTATCAGGCCGCCAGCGATCACCTCAACCTGGTGCAGACCGCGCTGCGTCAGCAGGAAAAAATCGAGCGTTATGAAGCGGACCTCGATGAGCTGCAAATTCGCCTCGAAGAGCAAAACGAAGTGGTGGCCGAAGCCGCCGACATGCAGGAAGAGAACGAAGCCCGCGCCGAAGCCGCCGAGCTGGAAGTGGATGAGCTGAAAAGCCAGCTCGCCGATTACCAGCAGGCGCTGGACGTGCAGCAGACGCGTGCTATTCAGTACACTCAGGCCCTGCAGGCGTTACAGCGTGCCAAAGAGCTGTGTCATCTGCCTGACCTGACGCCCGAAAGCGCCGACGAATGGCTGGATACCTTCCAGGCCAAAGAGCAGGAAGCCACTGAGAAACTCCTGTCACTCGATCAGAAAATGAGCGTCGCGCAAACGGCGCACAGCCAGTTTGAGCAGGCTTACCAGCTGGTCGTGGCGATTAACGGCCCGCTGGCGCGTAATGAAGCCTGGGACGTCGCCCGTGAACTGCTGCGTGACGGGGTGAACCAGCGCCATCTGGCCGAGCAGGTTCAGCCGCTGCGTATGCGTCTCAACGAGCTGGAACAGCGTCTGCGCGAGCAGCAGGAAGCCGAGCGTCTGCTGGCGGAATTCTGCAAGCGTCAGGGGAAAAATTACGATTTCGACGAGCTTGAGGCTCTGCATCAGGAGCTTGAAGCGCGTATTGCGGCACTTTCAGACAGTGTCTCTAACGCCAGCGAACAGCGTATGACGCTGCGCCAGGAGATGGAGCAGCTTCAGTCCCGCTCGCAAAAACTGTTGCAGCGTGCGCCGGTCTGGCTGGCAGCTCAAAGCAGCCTGAGCCAGCTCAGCGAACAGTGCGGCGAGCAGTTTGAATCCAGTCAGGAAGTGACCGAATACCTGCAGCAGCTGCTGGAGCGCGAGCGCGAAGCGATTGTTGAGCGTGATGAAGTCGGCGCCCGCAAGCGTGAAGTCGACGACGAAATTGAACGCTTAAGCCAGCCGGGCGGTGCCGAAGATCCGCGTCTCAATACGCTGGCAGAGCGGTTTGGCGGCGTACTGCTGTCCGAAATTTACGACGATGTTGGTCTGGACGATGCGCCGTATTTCTCCGCGCTTTATGGTCCGTCGCGTAATGCAATTGTCGTCCCGGATCTGTCGCTGATTTCTGAGCAACTGGCAGGACTGGAAGATTGTCCGGAAGATCTCTATCTGATCGAAGGGGATCCGCAGTCGTTCGATGACAGCGTATTCAGTGTCGACGAGCTGGAAAAAGCGGTGGTGGTGAAAATCGCTGACCGCCAGTGGCGCTATTCTCGCTTCCCGGAACTGCCGCTGTTTGGTCGTGCCGCGCGTGAAAACCGTATTGAAAGCCTGCACGCCGAGCGTGAAACGCTCTCCGAACGCTTTGCGACGCTGTCGTTTGACGTTCAGAAAACCCAGCGTTTGCACCAGGCATTCAGCCGCTTTATCGGTAGCCATCTTGCCGTGGCCTTTGACGCGGATCCGGAAGCAGAGATTCGCAAGCTCAATACCCGCCGTGGTGAACTTGAGCGCGCGATTGCCAATCATGAAAGTGACAACCAGCAGAGCCGCGTCCAGTTTGAACAGGCGAAAGAGGGCGTCGCCGCCCTTAACCGCATCCTGCCGCGCCTGAATCTGCTGGCTGATGACACGCTGGCTGACCGCGTAGATGAAATCCAGGAACGCCTGGATGAAGCGCAGGAAGCCGCGCGTTTTGTGCAGCAGCACGGTAATCAGCTGGCGAAGCTGGAGCCGGTCATCTCCGTTCTTCAAAGCGACCCGGAGCAGTTCGAGCAGTTAAAAGAGGATTACGCCTGGTCACAGCAGGTGCAGCGCGAAGCGCGTCAGCAGGCGTTTGCCCTGACGGAAGTCGTACAGCGTCGCGCCCACTTCGGCTACTCCGATTCAGCAGAAATGCTGAGCGGAAACAGCGATCTGAATGAAAAGCTGCGTCAGCGCCTGGAGCAGGCTGAAGCCGAGCGTACCCGCGCTCGTGAAGCCATGCGTACGCATGCCGCACAGCTGAGCCAGTACAGTCAGGTCATGGCCTCGCTGAAAAGCTCCTTCGATACCAAGAAAGAGCTGTTGAACGATCTGCACAAAGAGCTGCAGGATATCGGCGTGCGTGCCGACAGCGGTGCGGAAGAACGTGCGCGCATTCGTCGCGATGAACTGCACAGCCAGCTCAGCAACAACCGCGCGCGCCGCAATCAGCTGGAAAAAGCGCTGACCTTCTGCGAAGCGGAAATGGACAACCTGACGCGTCGCCTGCGCAAGCTGGAGCGCGACTATCACGAAATGCGCGAGCAGGTCGTGACCGCGAAGGCGGGCTGGTGCGCGGTGATGCGCATGGTGAAAGACAATAACGTTGAGCGTCGTCTACACCGTCGCGAGCTGGCCTATCTTTCCGGGGACGAATTGCGTTCCATGTCGGATAAAGCGTTGGGTGCGCTGCGTCTGGCGGTGGCGGATAACGAACACCTGCGTGATGTGTTGCGCATGTCGGAAGATCCGAAGCGTCCAGAGCGCAAAATCCAGTTCTTCGTGGCCGTTTATCAGCACCTGCGCGAACGTATTCGTCAGGACATCATCCGTACCGACGATCCGGTCGAAGCCATCGAACAGATGGAAATCGAGCTGGGTCGCCTGACGGAAGAGTTGACCTCCCGCGAGCAGAAGCTGGCTATCAGCTCCCGCAGCGTGGCGAACATCATCCGTAAGACCATTCAGCGTGAGCAGAACCGTATCCGCCAGCTCAACCAGGGCCTGCAGAGCGTGTCGTTTGGCCAGGTTAACAGCGTACGTCTGAACGTGAACGTGCGTGAGGCTCACTCTACGCTGCTGGACGTGCTGTCTGAACAACACGAACAGCACCAGGATCTGTTTAACAGCAACCGTCTGACCTTCTCTGAAGCGCTGGCGAAGCTGTATCAGCGCCTGAACCCGCAGATCGATATGGGCCAGCGTACGCCGCAAACCATTGGTGAAGAGCTGCTGGATTACCGTAACTATCTGGAGATGGAAGTTGAGGTTAACCGTGGCTCCGACGGCTGGCTGCGTGCGGAGTCTGGTGCGCTGTCGACGGGTGAGGCTATCGGTACCGGTATGTCGATTCTGGTGATGGTTGTCCAGAGTTGGGAAGATGAAGCGCGTCGTCTGCGCGGTAAAGACATCTCGCCATGTCGTCTGCTGTTCCTTGATGAAGCGGCGCGTCTTGATGCCCGTTCCATCGCCACGCTGTTTGAGCTTTGCGATCGCCTCGATATGCAGCTCATCATCGCGGCACCGGAGAACATCAGCCCGGAAAAAGGGACGACGTACAAACTGGTACGTAAAGTGTTCCAGAACAGCGAACACGTACACGTTGTCGGATTACGCGGTTTTGCACCGCAACCACCTGAGTCCTTACCGGGTACGGCAGACGCCTCCTGAGGTGTTTTGTTACAAAGCGCGGCGCAGTAGCGCCGCTTTTTTTTTACTCTTAGCTTGTGCTTACGGCTGCGTTATCTTTAAACTTCTTTACATAAGGTAAGCCAACAGCAATTGTGCCTACCTATAATGAAAGAAAGCCCCAATGTGATGGGCGTGTCGTGAAAACAGGGGGCAAGGGATGTTGCTAAAGAAAAATCGTGGTCGTCAGCTGTCAGTGCTGAGTTTGTGTCTGGCAGTGATGTTTGCTCCACTGTTCACCGCGCAGGCTGATGAGCCTGAGGTTGTACCGACTGACAGCTCTGCAACGATGGGCGCTCAGCCGACATCGTTGTCGCAGCCGCTGGAGCAGTCGTCAGCAACGGCCATTATGGCCGGTATTACGCCGTTACCTGAAGGTATCGACACAGAGTCTGTTCGTCAGCAGCTGCAGTCCGGGCTGCCATCAGGATATACGCCTGCTTATCTCAATCAGCTCACGCTGCTCTATGCCGCGCGTGATATGAAACCGATGTGGGATAATCGTGATGCGGTGCGTGCTTTCCAGCAGCAGCTGGCAGAAGTGGCCATCGCGGGCATTCAGCCGCAGTTTACGACCTGGGTTGAGCTGTTGACCGATCCAGCCGTGACGGGGAAGGCGCGTGACGTGGTTCTCTCGGATGCCATGATGGGGTATCTCCAGTTTGTAGCGGGTATTCCGGTGAATGGCAATCGTTGGTTATACAGCGAAAAACCGTACAAACTGGCGACGCCAGCCCTGTCGGTCATAAACCAATGGCAACTGTCACTGGATAATGGCGAGCTGCCGCGCTTTATCGCAAGCCTTGCGCCTGCACATCCGCAATACGCCACAATGCATCAGTCGCTGCTTGAGCTGGTTACGGATTCGCGCCCGTGGCCGCAACTCCGAGCGGCGGCCACGCTGCGTCCGGGGCAGTGGAGCAGTGATGTTCCCGCACTGCGCGAAATTCTCAAACGTTCCGGCATTCTGGATAATGGGCCAAAAATTGCGCTTCCAGGCGATGACGGCCAAAGCGTGGCGGTGAGCCCGTCGGCACCGGTAAAAGAGACCAGCGCAGCTCCGCTAAGCTCGAAGCCAGCCGCGTATGATCGCGAGCTGGTTGCAGCAGTTAAGCAGTTCCAGGCTATTCAGGGGCTGGGTGCCGATGGCGTAATTGGTCCGTCAACGCGCGACTGGCTGAATGTTTCTCCGGCACAACGGGCGGGTGTACTGGCGCTGAATATCCAGCGTTTGCGCTTGCTGCCAGGCACGCTGTCTACCGGCATCATGGTAAATATACCGGCGTATTCGCTGGTCTATTACCAGAACGGGAGTGAAGTGCTGGCTTCGCGTGTGATTGTCGGGCGTCCCGATCGTAAAACGCCAATGATGAGCAGCGCGCTGAATAACGTGGTGGTTAACCCGCCGTGGAACGTCCCGCCGACGCTGGCTCGTAAGGATATCCTGCCTAAGGTCTGGAACGATCCAGGATATCTGGAGCGCCACGGGTATACCGTGATGCGCGGATGGAACAGTAAAGAGGCGATAGATCCCTGGATGGTTGACTGGTCAACGATAACGGCGTCGAATTTACCGTTCCGCTTCCAGCAGGCTCCGGGCGCCCGTAACTCGCTGGGGCGCTATAAATTCAACATGCCAAGTTCAGATGCAATCTATCTGCATGATACGCCGAACCACAACCTGTTCCAGAAGGATACGCGCGCGCTCAGTTCGGGTTGCGTCCGTGTGAATAAGGCCTCCGAGCTGGCAAATATGCTGCTGCAGGATGCGGGCTGGAACGATACGCGGATTTCAGATGCGTTGAAACAAGGTGATACCCGTTACGTTAATATTCGACACAACATTCCGGTCAATCTTTACTATCTGACGGCGTTTGTCGGCGAGGACGGGCGCACCCAGTACCGTACAGATATTTACAATTATGATCTCACTGCGCGATCCGGCGCACAAATTTTGCCAAAAGCTGAACAATTAATCAGGTAAATGAAGTAGTTCGGGCAAATTGATTGTCGTAAGTTATGGTGAATACGGGGCGATCTGGCTGTAAGCCGCGTATTCACTGGGGTTGGGCGCCTTGACGTAAGCTGTTTTGACAGTTAAGGTGCCCTTCGTGCGCTAAGCATATTTACGATTTCATTGACCTGTAGACCTGATTATCATGGACAAATTTGACGCTAATCGCCGCAAATTGCTGGCGTTAGGTGGTGTTGCGCTCGGCGCTGCGGCCATCCTTCCGACGCCAGCATTTGCCACCCTCTCGACACCACGTCCGCGTATTTTAACGCTCAACAATCTTCATACCGGTGAGTCGCTTAAAGCGGAGTTTTTCGATGGCAGAGGCTATATTCAGGATGAATTAGCAAGACTTAACCATTTTTTCCGTGATTTCCGCGCGAATAAAATAAAAGCCATCGATCCAGGACTGTTTGATCAGATTTTCCGCCTTCAGGGCCTGCTGGGAACCAGCAAGCCGGTGCAGCTCATTTCAGGATACCGTTCACTCGATACCAACAATGAACTGCGTGCCCACAGCCGTGGGGTAGCGAAAAAAAGCTATCACACCAAAGGGCAGGCAATGGATTTCCACATTGAAGGCGTTTCGTTAGCCAATATTCGCAAAGCCGCGTTATCTATGCGCGCAGGTGGTGTAGGATACTACCCACGTAGCAACTTTGTGCATATTGATACCGGGCCGGTTCGGCACTGGTAATAACGAAACACAGGAGCAGTATGAACTATCGTATTATTCCGGTTACCGCGTTCTCCCAGAACTGTTCATTGATCTGGTGCGAGCAAACTAAACTGGCCGCGCTTGTCGATCCCGGCGGTGACGCTGAGAAAATCAAGCAGGAAGTCGCAGCAAGCGGCGTTACGCTGATGCAGATTTTGCTCACTCATGGTCATCTTGACCATGTGGGTGCTGCGGCTGAACTGGCTGAACACTACGGTGTGCCGGTGATCGGCCCGGAAAAAGAAGATGAGTTCTGGCTGCAGGGGTTACCCGCCCAAAGCCGCATGTTTGGCCTTGATGAGTGTCTGCCATTGACGCCCGATCGTTGGTTAAACGAAGGAGATCGCGTTACCGTAGGGAATGTGACTTTACAGGTGTTGCATTGTCCTGGGCATACGCCAGGCCATATCGTCTTCTTTGATGACCAGTCACGTCTGCTGATTTCCGGCGATGTTATTTTCAAAGGTGGCGTAGGACGCAGCGATTTCCCGCGCGGCGATCACGGTCAGCTGATTCAGTCGATTAAACAAAAGTTATTGCCGCTGGGTGATGACGTCACGTTTATCGCAGGACACGGTCCGATGTCGACGCTGGGCTATGAACGGCTCCATAACCCGTTCCTTCAGGACGAAATGCCTGTCTGGTAACCCGAATAAAAAAAAGCCTGCATAATGCAGGCTTTTTTATGGGCGCAACTTACAGTACGGCGACAATCGCTTCGCACAGTGGCGCCATGTTGTCAGGCGTCATGCCTGCAACGTTCACGCGGCCAGACGCTACGGCGTACACGCCAAACTCTTCACGCAAACGCAGAACCTGCTCTTTGGTCAGGCCGCTGAAAGAGAACATGCCGTTCTGTTTGATGATAAAGCTGAAGTCGCGGTCAGCGCCTTTCTCAGCCAGCGTGTTCACGAACAGCAGGCGCATACGCTGAATGCGCTGGCGCATATCGTTCAGCTCTTGTTCCCAGATCGCGCGCAGGGCATCGTTGCTCAGGATGGTGGCAACAACAGACGCACCGTGTGCCGGTGGGTTAGAGTAATTAGCGCGGATCACGGACTTCATCTGGCTGAACGCACGATCGACGGTCTCTTCGTTTGCCGCGACCAGCGTACAGGCACCTACGCGCTCATTGTACAGGCCGAAATTCTTGGAATAGGAACTCGCCACAATCAGTTCCTGATGCACGGCTGCGAATGCGCGCAGGCCTTCCGCATCTTCTTCCAGACCACGGGCAAAGCCCTGATAGGCGAAGTCAAACAGCGGCAGCCAGCCTTTCTCCACGGACAACTTAGCCAGCTGTTCCCACTGCTCCAGCGTCGGGTCAATACCGGTTGGGTTATGGCAGCAACCGTGGAACAGCACCACGTCACCTGCCTGCGCTTCGCTCAGGCTTGCCAGCAGGCCGTCAAAGTCGAGAGAGTGATTTGCCGCGTCGTAGTAAGCATATTCACGTACTTCCAGACCCGCAGAGTTGAAGACGCTCTTGTGGTTTGGCCAGCTTGGGTTGCTCACCCATACGCGCTTAACAGAGGTGTTTTTCGCCAGGAAATCCGCCGCAACGCGCAGCGCGCCGGTACCGCCAGGGGTTTGTGCTGTGCGAGCGCGTTTGCTGCTCACAATTTCGCTGCCTTTACCGAACAGCAGCTCCTGGGTGCAGCGACCAAATTCAGGGATACCATCAATACCAAGGTAGTTTTTGGTGGTTTCGTTTTCCAGCAGATACTGTTCAGCTTTTTTAACGCTGGTCAGGACCGGGGTTTTGCCGGTTTCATCTTTATATACACCAATACCCAGGTTGATTTTGCCAGGGCGGTCGTCGGCACGAAACAGATCGGCCAGGCCCAGAATAGGGTCGGCAGGAGCGGCGGTAATGTTCTCAAACATGACGAAGTTCCATTGTGATTACAGAAGTGAAATCCGCTATCAGGTTAACGGTAGATTTACAAAATGCCAACCGTTTGCGACGAAAAGCGTGCGGCTTTTCAAAAGTCGCCATTATTTTCTGTCGGGCATAAAAAAACAGGGCCGAAGCCCTGTTCATTAAGCATATAACAACGTGGTGTACTGATTAGAACTGGTAAACCAGACCTACAGCAACGGTATCATCGTTATTGATGCCCAGTTTGTTGTCGTCTTTCAGCTGGTTGATCTGGTAGTCAACATAGGTGGACATGTTTTTGTTGAAGTAGTAAGTCGCACCGATGTCGATGTAGTTGATGTAATCTTCATCACCCACGCCTTCTACGTCTTTCGCTTTAGATTTGTAGTAAGCGATGGATGGACGCAGACCGAAATCGAACTGGTACTGTGCAACAACAGAGAAGTCCTGAGTTTTGTTAGCGAAGCCGTTGCTGCCCAGACGAGCCGCGTTACGCATTTCACCGTACAGCGCTGCCAGGTAGATGTTGTTCGCATCGTATTTCAGACCGGTTGCCCACTGCTCAGCTTTATCGCCTTTACCCCACTGCAGAGTCTGCTGGTTGTTGGTACGGTCAGCTGCGCCGTAAGCACCTACAACACCGAAGCCGTCGAAATCGTAGCTAACAGAAGTTGCCCAGCCGTCGCCGTTGGAACGTACTGCATCAGTACGCTCGTTTTTGCCCAGGTACTGAACGCCAAAGTTCAGACCGTCAACCAGGCCGAAGAAGCCGCTGTTACGGTAAGTCGCCAGGCCACCGGTACGGCCTGAGAAGAAGTTGTCGCTCACGCCGGTGTCGCCGCCGAATTCTGGCAGCATATCGGTGATGCCGATGGCGTCATAGACCAGACCGTAGTTACGACCGTAGTCGAAGGAGCCTGCGTCACCGAATTTCAGACCTGCGAATGCCAGACGGGTTTTGTTACCGGTCTGTGCATCGGAGCCTTCAGAGTTGTTACCCTGGAAGTTGTATTCCCACTGACCGTAACCGGCCAGCTGGTCGTTGATCTGGGTTTCGCCTTTGAAGCCCAGACGCGCGTAAGTCATGTCGCCATCGTTGCCGTCATTATCAGAGAAGTAATGCAGACCAACAGCTTTCCCGTAAAGATCTAATTTGTTGCCGTCTTTGTTATAGATTTCTGCAGCGTTTGCTGCACCGGCTACCAGCAGGGCAGGGATAACCACTGCCAGGATATTGCGCTTCATCATTATTTATTACCCTCATTGGTTTTTTTATGACACTCGCCACTGCCGTCAATAAATTCTGTCAATAAATATTTCCGGAACTATTGATGAGAGTTAGGTGTCTTTATGTATCTGACAGGCATCTTTCCATTCATAGAACCGTTTCGCTAGCCTGAAAGTGCTACAATTCTCAAGATTGGGTAACAAAAAGAAATAATGTGTAACTGGATATGTATTTTTGGGAACTTTGTGAACCATCTCAAATTTCAGAGAGAGTTGGTTAATTAAGCGGCGGTTTCATTCCTATATATATGAATTGCTTATGTTTAATTTGGCTAAAGGCAATTCATATAAACAGCGGTTAAACGGCTCATCTTTTCTTGTGACCGCGAAAGGCCTTCTGGATGGCTGTGGAATTGAATAAAAAATATGCTATTGCTTGAGAATTAAATAAGCACAATAAGAATGCGGGATATTTTTTATTCACAGATATTTCATGGAAACAAAACGTAACAGCTAGTGCTTTTGACGGGGTTGTCTTTTAAAGAGGCTGACTTTGCACTGACATAAACTGACATTGCAGAATAAAATAATGGCCAGCATTTGCTGGCCATTATCATTGAGGCGGGTTAGAAGCTTGCGTTACGCGGCGTACGTGGGAACGGAATCACATCACGGACGTTCTGAACACCGGTTACGTAGGCAATCAGACGCTCGAAGCCCAGGCCGAAGCCTGAATGCGGAACAGTACCGTAACGGCGCAGGTCGCGATACCAGCTGTAGTCAGCCGGATTCAGACCCATCTCTTCCATACGGGCATCCAGGACGTCCAGACGCTCTTCACGCTGAGAACCCCCGATGATTTCACCGATGCCAGGTGCCAGGACATCCATTGCGGCAACGGTTTTACCGTCTTCGTTAAGGCGCATATAGAAGGCCTTAATGTCTTTCGGGTAGTTTTTCACGACAACCGGTGCTTTGAAGTGTTTCTCTGCCAGATAGCGTTCGTGCTCAGAAGAGAGATCCACGCCCCAGTAAACCGGGTTCTCGAACTTCTCACCGCACGTCTCGAGGATGGCAACCGCATCGGTGTAATCCACCTGCGCGAAGTCAGCGGATACAAAGCGCTCCAGACGGGCAATCGCGTCGTTATCCACGCGCTCAGCGAAGAATTTCATATCGTCTGCACGTTCTTCCAGAACGGCTTTAAACACGTATTTCAGCATGGCTTCCGCCAGGCCTGCCACATCATTGAGATCGGCAAAGGCCACTTCTGGCTCCAGCATCCAGAATTCCGCCAGGTGGCGGCTGGTGTTGGAGTTTTCTGCGCGGAAGGTTGGACCAAACGTGTAGATCTTAGACAGCGCACAGGCATAGGTTTCACCGTTGAGCTGGCCGGATACCGTCAGGAAGGCTTCTTTACCAAAGAAGTCTTTGTCGTAATCCACTTTACCTTCCGGCGTACGCGGCAGGTTTTCCATATCCAGCGTGGAAACGCGGAACATCTCACCCGCACCTTCAGTGTCGGACGCGGTGATTAGCGGCGTGGATACCCAGAAGTAACCCTGCTCATCGAAGAAACGATGCAGCGCCTGCGCCAGCGTGTGACGCACGCGGGCCACTGCACCGATCAGGTTGGTGCGTGGACGCAGGTGAGCCACTTCGCGAAGATACTCAATGCTGTGGCGTTTTGCCGCCATCGGGTAGGTATCTGGATCTTCCACCCAGCCGGTGACTTCAATCGCCGAAGCCTGAATTTCGAAGCTCTGGCCCTGACCAGGCGATGTGACAACCACGCCGGTAACAATGACGGAGCAACCTGTGGTCAGGCGCAGAACGTCATCATTGTAATTGGGCAGAGAATTATTAATGACGGCCTGTACAGGATCAAAGCAGGAACCGTCATAGACGGCGAGGAAGGAGATGCCAGCTTTAGAATCTCGGCGGGTACGCACCCATCCGCGCACGGTGACTTCTTGGTCAACGGCGACACGGCCCTGGAGTACGTCGGCTACAGGCACAACGCTCATAATATTCTCTCTGTTAATTGTCGGAAATGATAAACACTTGTCCGCCCTTATGGGGGGATATCTATGTTACCTGGCATCCGCCATCAGACAAGCAGATTTCGCAGTCTTAAGAGAAGAAATAAGAAATAAATAAGAAGTGGGGAGCCTATACGGCTCCCGAATGCGGTTAACTGGCTTTTTTAACCTGCGGCAGATCGAAGGCTTTGCGCAATGCGCGGACAAAAGCTTTGTCATGACAGATGGTTTTACCCGGACTATCAGAGAGTTTCGCCACCGGCTTGCCGTTACATTCCACCAGCTTTATGACGATGTTCAGAGGTTTTACCTGAGGAATATCGCAGGTCAAACGGGTGCCAATACCAAAGCTCAGATTCACTCTGGAGGAGAAGTGGCGGTAAAGATCCACCGCTTTGGCTAAATCAAGGTTATCAGAGAAGACCAGGACTTTCGTCATCGGATCAATGCCCAGCTTCTCGTAATGGGCAATGGCCTTTTCACCCCATTCCACCGGGTCTCCGGAGTCATGGCGTAAACCCTGATAACGCTCAGCAAATTCAGGACCGAAGTCGCGCAGGAAGGCATCCATTGTGATGCAGTCGGTGAGGGCGATCCCCAGTTGATTCGGATACTCATCAAGCCATGCGGCCAGAGCCGCGCGCTGGCTATTGGCCAGGTCAGGGCTGATCTGCTGATGCGCCTGGAACCACTCGTGCGCCTGGGTGCCCATTGGCGTCAGGTCCAGACGACGCGCAAGGTCGTAATTACTGGTGCCCACAAACCACGGCTCTTGCTGAAGACGTTTAACGATAGCCTGCTGTACTTCGCGAGAGAAACGGCGGCGGGTGCCAAAGTCCATCAGGCGGAAGCGGGACATATCCAGCCCTTCGGTCAGGTGGGAAAATTCAACCAGCTTATGCTCCAGTGAGGCAACTGCCTGCTCAACGCCGGTTTCCGGCGAACGGTAGCGGTGGGCCAACTCGCTGATCACCGCCAGAAGCGGCACTTCCCACATGATCACTTCACGCCACGGACCGGCAAGGCGGATATCCAGCTTGCCATTATCGTTAGTCACCGTGACCTGCTCTGGCTTGTAGCGGAAGTCGCGCAGCCAGGTAAGGTAGTCAGCTTTAAAGAAGGGCAGGCCGGAAAGCCAGTGATATTCGTCGTCCTGCAGCGCCAGATGCTGCATGGCATCGACCTGTTCACGAATGGAATCCGCGTAGATACCCAGCAAGTCGTCGCCCCGGCAGCGAAACTCCGCCGCAACATGAACGTCATGGTAATGGTGGAAAACGGCTTGCTGCATATGCAGTTTATACGCGTCGGTATCCAGCAATGTATGCAGAACAGGAGAAGCGAATTGAGTCATAGGTGCGCAGTAGCATCCTCTCACGGGAGCGTTTAGTACAATAAACAACTCCGGAGTATACCTGTTTTAGTGATTTATTGAACCCCGATCACAACATAAGCGCTCTTTATGGTCGAGGGCATTTTGTGCCTCGTGTTATACAAATGTAGCGAAAAAGGTGTTTGTACCTGAAAAGATGAACATTCTGCATAGCGCGTTTTAGACAACAGGAATATATTGAAACGTTACTCGACAAACGATGCATAAGGTTTTCTATGACACAACAGCCACAAGCCAAATACCGCCACGACTACCGTGCGCCGGATTACCTGATTAGCGATATCGATCTGACTTTTGACCTGGATGCCACTAAAACCGTCGTGACAGCGGTGAGCCAGGTTACGCGCCAGAGCGCGACGGCTGTACCGCTGCGTCTTGATGGTGAAGACCTGACGCTGGTTTCCCTGCATATTAATGATGAAGCGTGGGCTGATTATAAAGAAGAAGGCAACCAACTGGTTATCGACAACCTGCCGGAACGCTTTACGCTGCGCATCGTCAACGAAATCAGCCCGGCCGCGAATACCGCGCTGGAAGGGCTCTACCAGTCAGGCGTGGCGCTGTGTACCCAGTGTGAAGCAGAAGGCTTCCGCCACATTACCTGGTATCTGGATCGCCCCGATGTACTGGCGCGCTTTACCACCAAAATCATTGCCGATAAAACCCTCTATCCGTTCCTGCTCTCGAACGGCAACCGCGTGGGCGAAGGCGAGCTGGAGAACGGTCGTCACTGGGTACAGTGGCAGGATCCGTTCCCGAAACCGTGCTATCTGTTTGCGCTGGTGGCGGGTGATTTCGATGTCCTGCGCGACACCTACAAAACCCGCTCTGGCCGCGACGTGGCGCTGGAACTGTTTGTTGACCGCGGCAACCTTGACCGCGCGCCGTGGGCGATGACCTCGCTCATCAACTCCATGAAGTGGGACGAAGAGCGCTTCGGCCTCGAATACGATCTCGACATTTATATGATCGTCGCCGTCGACTTCTTCAACATGGGCGCGATGGAGAACAAAGGTCTTAACGTCTTTAACTCCAAATACGTGCTGGCGCGTACCGATACCGCCACCGATAAAGACTATCTCGATATCGAACGCGTCATCGGGCACGAATATTTCCATAACTGGACCGGTAACCGCGTCACCTGCCGGGACTGGTTCCAGCTGAGCCTGAAAGAGGGCTTAACCGTCTTCCGCGACCAGGAGTTCAGCTCCGATCTGGGCTCCCGCGCCGTGAACCGCATCAACAACGTGCGGACCATGCGCGGCCTGCAGTTTGCGGAAGATGCCAGCCCAATGGCGCACCCGATTCGTCCGGATAAAGTCATCGAGATGAACAACTTCTACACCCTGACGGTGTACGAAAAGGGCGCTGAAATCATCCGCATGATCCACACCCTGCTGGGCGAAGAGAATTTCCAGAAAGGGATGCAGCTCTACTTCGAGCGTCACGACGGCAGCGCCGCCACCTGCGACGACTTCGTCCAGGCGATGGAAGACGCGTCCAACGTGGATCTGTCCCATTTCCGCCTCTGGTACAGCCAGGCCGGTACACCTGTCGTGACCGTTAAAGACGACTACAATCCGGAGACCGAGCAGTACACCCTGACCATCAGCCAGCGCACGCCGCCAACGGCCGAGCAGGCGGAGAAACAGCCGCTGCACATTCCGTTCAGCATTGAGCTGTACGATAACGAAGGCAAAGTGATCCCCCTGAAGAAAGGCGGTCACCCGGTACACAGCGTGCTAAATGTCACCCAGGCGGAGCAGACGTTTATTTTCGATAATGTTTACTTCCAGCCGGTACCTGCGCTGCTGTGCGAATTCTCTGCGCCGGTAAAACTGGAGTACAAGTGGAGCGATCAGCAACTGACGTTCCTGATGCGTCACGCGCGCAATGACTTCTCTCGCTGGGATGCAGCGCAGAGCCTGCTGGCAACCTACATCAAGCTGAACGTGAACCGCTATCAGCAGGGCCAGCCGCTGACGCTGCCGGTTCATGTTGCGGATGCCTTCCGCGCGATCCTGCTGGACGAGAACATTGACCCGGCACTGGCGGCTGAAATTCTGACCTTACCGTCCGCGACTGAAATCGCCGAGCTGTTCGAGATTATCGACCCGATTGCGATTGTCGCAGTGCGTGAAGCGCTAACCCGCACGCTGGCTGCCGAACTGGCGGATGAGTTCCTGGCCATTTACAACGCCAACAAGCTGGATGCGTACCGTGTTGAGCATGCCGATATCGGCAAACGTTCCCTGCGCAATACCTGTCTGCGCTATCTGGCCTTTGGTGAGGTGGAACTGGCGAACACGCTGGTCAGCAAGCAGTATCACGAAGCCGATAACATGACCGACGCGCTGGCTGCGCTCGCCGCAAGCGTTGCCGCCGAGCTGCCGTGTCGTGATGCGCTAATGCAGGAGTACGATGACAAATGGCATCAGGATGGTCTGGTGATGGACAAATGGTTCATTCTGCAGTCCACCAGCCCGTCCGCCGATGTGCTGAGCACCGTACGTCGTCTGCTGAAGCACCGCTCGTTCACCATGAGCAACCCGAACCGCGTTCGCTCGCTGATTGGCGCGTTTGCCAGCAGCAACCCGGCTGCCTTCCACGCGGAAGACGGCAGCGGCTATCAGTTTATGGTGGAAATGCTGACCGAGCTGAACAGCCGTAACCCGCAGGTGGCGTCGCGACTGATTGAGCCGCTGATCCGCCTGAAACGCTACGATGCGAAGCGTCAGGCGAAGATGCGCGCCGCGCTTGAGCAGCTGAAAGGGCTGGAGAACCTGTCTGGCGATCTGTACGAGAAGATTACTAAGGCGCTGGCCTGATAGAAAGCTTAACCCTCCCTCTCCCTGTGGGAGAGGGCCGGGGTGAGGGCATCAGGCATTAGCCGTAATCAACGCGCGCTCATTCACCCCGCGCTTCATCACCCGATCCAACACTTCCGCCTCCAGCTCCGCCAGTTTTGCCGAGCCCACGCGGCGAGGGCGCGGGATATCCACCGTCAAATCCAGACCAATCTTCCCGTCTTCTATCAGCAGCACCCGGTCCGCCATCGCGACGGCCTCGCTTACGTCATGCGTCACCAGCAGTACCGTAAAGCCATGCTCCTGCCACAGGGACTCAATCAAATCCTGCATTTCAATCCGCGTCAGCGCATCAAGCGCGCCGAGCGGTTCATCAAGCAACAGCAGGCCGGGACGGTGAATCAACGCGCGCGCCAGCGCCACGCGCTGTTTCTGTCCCCCTGACAGCGCAGCAGGCCACTCCCCTGCGCGGTTTTCCAGCCCGACGGCGGCCAGCGCCTGACGCGCGTTATCCCGCCAGTTGCCCTTCAGACCGAGACCGACGTTGTCGATAACCGTTTTCCACGGCAGCAGGCGTGCGTCCTGAAACATCATGCGCGTATCGTCCTGAATATTGGCCAGCGGCGTTGAGCCTGCCAGGATTTCACCGCCGTTGGGGGCTTCCAGCCCGGCCAGAAGGCGTAGTAGCGTACTCTTGCCGCCGCCGCTGCGTCCGACAACGGCCACAAATTGTCCGGCGGGAATATGCAGATCCAGCTCGTTGAGAATAGTATTTTCGCCGTAGCGTTTGGTGACGCCGTTAAGCAGTAACGGCGTCCCCTGGTTCAGTCGTGCAGTATTCATGCTTTTGCCTCCTGAAGGGTATAGGCCGGGTTCCAGCGCAGCCAGCTGCGCTCCAGCCACTGGGCGCTGACGTCGGCGAGTTTGCCGAGCAGGGCGTAAAGGATGATGGCTACCACCACTACATCGGTTTGCAGGAATTCACGGGCGTTCATCGCCAGATAGCCAATGCCGGAGTTAGCCGAAATGGTTTCCGCCACAATCAGCGTCAGCCACATCAGGCCGAGCGCAAAACGTACCCCAACCATAATCGAGGGCAGGGCGCCCGGCAGGATCACGTGTATAAAGAGAGAAAAACCGGACAAGCCATAGCTCCGCGCCATTTCGACCAGACCGCGATCGATATTGCGGATGCCGTGCCAGGTGTTGATGTAAATCGGGAACAGCGTGCCCAGCGCCACGAGGAAGATCTTGGCGCTCTCATCAATACCAAACCACAGGATAACCAGTGGGATCAGCGCCAGATGCGGCACGTTGCGCAGCATCTGTATAGACGTATCCAGCAGCCGCTCACCCCAGCGCGAAAGGCCGCTGATCAGACCCAGAACCAGACCGATACTGCCGCCAATGGAAAACCCAATCACGGCGCGCCATGAGCTGATCGCCAGATGCTGCCACAGCTCTCCGCTCACGCTCAGCGACCAGAACGCTTCAACAACGCCCTCCGGAGAGGGCAGAATGCGGCTCGACAGCCAGCCAGTGGACGACGCGAGCTGCCAGAGGGCCACGATGCCGACGGGTAAAAACCACGGCGCGGCGCGCAGCAGCCATTTTTGTGAGGTGGCAGACATGGTCACTCCTTAGCTCTGCGCGGCTTTTCGTGGAATAAATTCGTTCGCCACGGCTTCGCCCTGAAGCTGGAGTTGCTGCGGCTGCGGAATTTCCGGGATGGCGACATCCAGGTGCGGGAATAACAATTCGCCCACCTTGTAGGCCTCTTCCAGATGCGGATAGCCGGAGAGGATAAAGCTGTCGATGCCCAGGTCTGCGTATTCATTAATCCGCGCGGCCACCGTTGGACCATCGCCGACCAGCGCTGTACCTGCGCCGCCGCGTACCAGACCGACACCCGCCCACAGGTTCGGGCTGATCTCCAGGTTCTCGCGCTTGCCGTTATGCAGGGACGCCATACGGTGCTGCCCGACGGAGTCGGTTTTAGCAAACGCGGCCTGCGCCTTCGCGATGGTCTCATCGTCCAGATGCGAGATCAGCCGGTCGGCGGCCTGCCAGGCTTCTTCATTGGTTTCGCGCACAATCACGTGCAGGCGAATGCCGAAGCGCACCTTGCGGCCATGGGCGGCCGCCTTAGCGCGGACCTGGGCAATTTTTTCTTTCACCAGCTCAGGCGGTTCGCCCCAGGTCAGGTAGAGATCGACCTGCTCGGCGGCCAGATCCTGGGCCACATCCGACGATCCGCCAAAATAGAGGGGAGGGCGCGGTTGCTGCACCGGCGGGAAGTAGAGTTTCGCGTCGCGAACGTGAATATGTTTGCCTTCGAAGGTGACGGTTTCACCTTCCAGCAGGCGTCGCCAGACGCGGGTGAATTCGGCGGAGGCCTCGTAGCGCTCCGTGTGATCGAGGAACACGCCATCGCCCGCCAGCTCCTGCGGATCGCTACCCGTGACAAGGTTAAACAGGGCGCGGCCGTTGGACAGTCTGTCCAGCGTTGCCGCCTGACGCGCCGCCACGGTGGGGGAAACCACGCTTGGACGTAACGCGACCAGGAACTTCAGACGCTGAGTGACAGGGATCATCGACGCGGCAACCAGCCACGCATCCTCGCACGAACGTCCGGTTGGGATCAGCACGCCGGTGAAACCGATTCGGTCCGCCGCCTGCGCAATCTGCTGCAGATAGCCATGGTCAACCGGGCGTGAACCCTCTTCTGTACCAAGATAGTGTCCATCACCGTGGGTGGGTAAAAACCAGAAAAGATTCAGACTCATGATTTAGCTCCTTCTTTGCCTGCGGGTTGCCAGATGCGTTCGCGAATATTGACCTGTTTAGGCACAAGGCGGTTTTGATAGAAAAGGTCAGCGGTTTGCTGCTGAAGGGCGGCGACCTGCGCGTTGACAGGCGCAATGGTGGTCGGCGGACGGTGGCTGAGATAGCTCGCGATCACCGGTTCAGGTAAGCCCATGGTTTTTGCCAGCAGGGTAATGCTTTCCTGACGCTGGCTCTGGGTCAGGGCATCGGCCTGGGTAAAGGTATCCAGTACGCCCTGAATGAATGCGCCGTTTTTCTCCGCGTAAGGACGTGCAGCGAGATAGAACGAGCCGGTTTGTTTCAGCGTGGTGCCATCTTTCAGCACCCGCACGCCACCCTGCAGTAAGGCTGCGGAGTAGTACGGATCCCAGATGGCCCAGGCATCCACGTTCTTCTGCTGGAACGCGGCGCGCGCGTCGGCAGGCGTCAGGTAAACGGGCTGAATATCGGTGAACTTAAGCCCGGCCTCTTGTAGGGCGCGCAGCAGCAGGTTGTGTGAGCTGGAACCTTTCTGGAAAGCCACTTTATGGCCTTTAAGATCGGCAACGCTTTTAATCTCGCTATTTTCAGGGACCAGAATCACCTCGGCTTTCGGTTTAGCGGGTTCAACGCCCACATAGACCAGATCGGCCCCGGCAGCCTGAGCAAAGATAGGCGGAATATCGCCCGTGCTGCCCAAATCGATACTGCCGACGTTCAGGGCCTCCAGCATCTGTGGGCCTGCAGGGAACTCCACCCAGGAGAATTTGGTGTCCGGGAAGCGTTTTTCCAGAAGCTGATGGCTTTTCGCCAGCACCATGCTGACGCTGCCTTTCTGATAGCCGATGCGCAGGCTTTCCGGCGCGGTTTCCGCCGCATGAGCCAGCGACGACAGAGCCATCAGCCCTGCCAGTCCGATACGTGTCAGTGTTTTAAACATGAGCGACTCCTTGCGGCGGATTAAAAGCGGGAACCTCGATATCCCGGCGATGCAGCGCATGCCAGAACGTTTCCAGTGCGGCATCAAGGCGGGTTTGCAGATTCGGCGTAAAGTGGGGTTTGTGTTGATAGTCGATGACCTGTGAATCATCTGCGAAAACGCCATGCAGGATCTCCTGTGCTTTCAGGGCGTTCAGCACCGGTTTCAGGGCGTAATCCACTGCCAGTAAATGGGCAACCGTACCGCCCGTAGCCAGCGGCAGCACCACTTTGCCATCCAGCGCGCGCTCCGGAAGCAGGTCAAGCAGGGTTTTCAGTGCGCCAGAAAAAGAGGCTTTATAAATGGGAGTCGCCACAATTAAGCCATCTGCCCCCTTGAGCTGCTCGATCAGGGTTTTCAGCGCGGGGCTGTCGAAACGGGCATAGAGCAAATCTTCAGGTTCGAAGTTATGCAGATTCCAGTGGCACACTTCCACATCCAGAGCAGTGAGCTTTTCACGGGCATATTCCAGCAGGGCGCTGGAACGCGAGGGGAACCGTGGACTACCGGCCAGGGTGATGACGCGCATGTTTGCTCCTTATAACTAATTGTTTGCTTTTATCTAACATTCATAACAATTTTAAGGAGTGTGACATCGCTGGGTTATTCCACTAAATGATTTATCTGCAATTTAAATGCGAAAAAGTGCATAAGAAATAGCCATGCAGGTAAACGTTTGCGTTTTGCGCGATTTTTTTGCCGCAGGTCAATTCCCTTTCCGTGCGGGATCGCACATAATCCCCTCCCGGTTTGCACACCGGGAATCCAGGAGAGTTCATGTACTACCCCTTCGTTCGTAAAGCCCTTTTCCAGCTCGATCCTGAGCGCGCTCATGAATTTACATTCCAGCAATTACGTCGTATTACAGGCACGCCGCTGGCTGCGCTGGTGCGTCAAAATGTGCCGGAAAAACCTGTCCAATGCATGGGCCTGACTTTTAAGAATCCGCTGGGCCTGGCGGCCGGTCTGGATAAAAATGGCGAATGTATTGATGCCCTGGGCGCGATGGGGTTTGGCTCCATCGAAATCGGTACCGTTACGCCGCGTCCGCAGCCGGGTAACGACAAGCCGCGTCTGTTCCGCCTGGTCGAAGCTGAGGGGTTGATCAACCGCATGGGCTTCAACAACCTCGGTGTCGATCATCTGGTTGAGAACGTTAAAAAATCCCATTTTGATGGCGTATTAGGCATCAATATTGGTAAAAATAAAGACACGCCGGTGGAGCAGGGTAAAGATGACTATCTGATTTGTATGGAAAAAGTCTATGCCTATGCCGGTTATATTGCGGTGAATATTTCTTCACCCAATACCCCGGGCCTGCGCTCATTACAATATGGCGATGCGCTGGACGATCTTCTGAGTGCCATTAAAAATAAACAAAACGAGCTCCAGGCGATCCACCATAAATATGTTCCGGTCGCGGTTAAGATCGCGCCGGATCTTTCTATTGAAGAATTGATCCAGGTTGCCGACAGTTTAGTGCGTCATAATATTGATGGTGTGATAGCAACCAATACAACGCTCGATCGTTCTCTCGTTCAGGGAATGAAAAACTGTGACGAAGCGGGTGGGTTAAGTGGCCGTCCGGTACAATTAAAAAGTACGGAAATTATTCGCGCACTCTCTGCTGAATTACAGGGACGTCTGCCCATTATTGGTGTGGGCGGTATAGACTCTGTTATTGCTGCCCGCGAGAAGATGGCTGCCGGGGCATCACTGGTGCAAATTTATTCCGGCTTTATTTTTAAAGGCCCGCCATTGATTAAAGAAATCGTTACTCATATCTAATCTTTTCTCCTAATCAGACAACCAGGGCTTTATTTCCGGCCCTGGTTGTTTTATATTCCGTCACTGTTGCTTATTTAGTCATTATAGTCTTTTATTAATGGTGTTATAAACGAGGCGGCAAACAGGACATTTTTAGTACAGGACGTTTGGGGACGGGAGAGACACATGCGAATTAAACCTGACGATAACTGGCGCTGGTATTTTTGCGACGAGCACGATCGAATGATGCTCGATTTAGCCAATGGCATGTTGTTTCGTTCACGTTTTCCGCGTCGAATGTTAACCCCGGACGCTTTCTCGCCGTCAGGCTTTTGTGTGGACGATGCTGCGCTTTATTTTTCCTTCGAAGAAAAATGCCGCGACCTGATGCTCTCCAAAGAACAGCGCGCTGAGCTGGTCCTGAATGCGCTGGTGGCTATCCGTTTCTTGAAACCGCAAATGCCAAAAAGCTGGCATTTTCTTGCACATGGCATGAGCTGGACCCCGGCAACGGGCGATGCGGCAAGCGTCAATCTGAGTGATACTGCAGAAGAGGTGAATTTGCTGGTCGTTGAACCCGGTGAAAACGCCGCGCTCTGTTTGTTAGCGCAGCCCGGCGTGACCATTGCCGGGCGAGTTATGCAGTTAGGTGATGCGATTAAAGTCATGAATGACAGGCTGAAGCCACAGCTGCGCGTTGATTCGTTCAGCCTTGAACAGGCCGTTTAAGCTTCCAGCTGGACGGACGTTTTCGGCACACAGCTGCAGCATAAAATCGTACCGTCATCACCTACCGCCGATTTCTTCAGCGCAGTGACTTCTCCCTCGACCAGTTTGATTCGACAGCATCCGCAAATACCTGCACGACAGGAGTAGGGTACGCGGATCCCTGCCTGTTCCAGTTGCTCAAGTAATACCTGCTGATTGTTGCCACGGATAACTTTACCCTGCCAGTGAATATCGACCCCTGACGAGGGCGCGGACTCGATATCAACAAACTCCTCTTCCTGGCTGGAACCATAAATCCTGGCGGGACCACGGGTGAGGATTTCTACTTCGTCACCGACGCGGATCACGCCGCTTGAGCGTGGAATGAGATTCTGACCGAAATCCACATCACCGTTGTCCTGGGCGGTACGGAATGACTGCAACGTTTTCAACGGTTCGCCGGAAGGGTGTTTTTGGCCTTTTTCTGGGCTGACAGTGGTGAATATGCAGCGACTACAGGGCTTCACCACGTCGAAAATCACGCTGCCGATGCGGATCACCTTCCAGGTATCTTCGTCCCAGGCGTCGGCACCGGTGACCACCAGGTTAGGGCGGAACTGTTCCATCTGAACGCTGGCTTTGCAGCGGCGCTGTAAATCACGCAGCGAGGCTTCGTTGGTCAGCAGGAACGGGAAGCCATCGGCGAAGGAGAGGGGAACTGCGTCATGGCGCTTCACGCGACGCGTCAGTTCAGAACCAACCCAGCGCAGCTGCACGTCGCGGGAGAAGAACCCGCTCAGCCAGCGGTTAATTTCATCCGGGGCGATGCGCGCGGTAAAATGATTGCCCCACACTTCCGTTGGCGCGTCGACAGGGGCAAAATCAGCAAAGCGAATCACTACGCTGGAACCGTCCGGCGCGGTCAGGTGCAAACCGTCATGAAGTGGAGAAGGGGTAAAGCGAACCATCTGCGGGAACTGGCGTGCGGTAATGAACGTACCGTCAGGCTCGGTGACCATAAAAATGCGATCGAAGGCGAATCCGCTCATGTCGGCCAGTGCGTGAGAGACGCCGATGCCGCGCATGGATTTCACCGGATGAATAAAAAGCCTGGATAACGTCGCCACTGCACACTCCCACAAATGAAAATAAGCCTTCAACTTTATGACATACACGCCATATTAGCTATAATGCGCGACAATTTTCTAAGAGTAAAAGTGACGATATGAATTCTCTGTTTGCCAGTACGGCCCGTGGGCTGGAAGAGCTGTTAAAAACTGAACTGGAAAGCCTGGGCGCGCAAGAGTGTCAGGTGGTTCAGGGTGGTGTCCATTTTGAGGGCGACACGCGGCTTATTTACCAGAGCCTGATGTGGAGCCGTCTGGCGTCGCGCATCATGCTGCCGATGAAGGAGTGCAAGGTCTATAGCGACCTGGACCTCTATACCGGCGTACAGATGATCGACTGGACAGAGATCTTCACGCCAAATGCCACCTTTGCGGTGCATTTCAACGGCGTGAACGACGAGATCCGCAACAGCCAGTACGGTGCCCTGCGCGTAAAAGACGCCATTGTGGACTGCTTCACGCGTAAAAATAAGGAACGTCCAAACGTCGATCGCGAAAATCCCGATCTGCGTATTAACGTCTGGCTGAACGGCGACACGGCGAGTATCTCTCTCGATCTGAGCGGCGCGGGTCTGCACCTGCGCGGCTACCGCGATCGCACCGGTATGGCGCCGATCAAAGAAACGCTGGCCGCCGCCATCGTAATGCGCTCCGGCTGGCAGCCGGGCATGCCGCTGCTCGACCCAATGTGTGGTTCTGGTACGCTGCTGATAGAAGCAGCCATGCTGGCAACTGACCGCGCGCCGGGGCTGCATCGCGGTCACTGGGGCTTTAAAGGCTGGGCACAGCACGATGAAGCACTCTGGAAAGAGGTCAAAGACGATGCGCAGACCCGCGCGCGTAAAGGCCTGGCGGAGTACACCTCCCACTTCTACGGTTCGGACAGCGACCCGCGCGTCATTGAGCGCGCGCGCAGCAACGCCCGTCGCGCCGGTATCGGCGAGCTGGTCACCTTCGACGTGAAAGACGTGGCTAACCTGACCAACCCGCTGCCAAAAGGCCCGTACGGCACCGTAATCAGTAACCCGCCATACGGCGAGCGTCTGGACAGCGAGCCGGCGCTGATTGCCCTGCACAGCCTGCTGGGCCGCAATATGAAGGACTACTTCGGTGGCTGGAATCTCTCCCTGTTTAGCGCCTCACCGGAGCTGCTGAGCTGCCTGCAGCTGCGTGCCGATCGCCAGTTTAAGGCGAAAAACGGCCCGCTGGACTGTGTGCAGAAAAACTACCATCTGGCAGAGAAAGCGGCGGACAGCAAGCCGTCCGGCGTGGCGGAAGATTACGCCAACCGCCTGCGCAAGAACCTGAAGAAATATGAGAAATGGGCAAAGCAGGAAGGGATTGAATGCTACCGCCTGTACGACGCCGACCTGCCGGAGTACAACGTGGCGGTTGACCGCTACGCGGACTGGGTGGTGATTCAGGAATATGCGCCACCGAAAACCATCGATGCGCAAAAAGCGCGTCAGCGCATGCTGGATGTGATTGCGGCCACCATCGCCGTGCTCGGCATTACGCCGAACAAGCTGGTGCTGAAAACCCGCGAGCGCCAGAAGGGCAAAAACCAGTATCAGAAGATGGGCGAGAAGGGTGACTTTATCGAAGTGGGCGAGTATAACGCGCGCCTGTGGGTAAACCTGACCGACTATCTGGATACCGGCCTGTTCCTTGACCACCGTATCGCGCGCCGCATGCTGGGCCAGATGAGCAAGGGCAAAGACTTCCTCAACCTGTTCTCCTATACCGGCAGCGCGAGCGTGCATGCAGGTCTGGGCGGGGCGCGCAGCACCACCACGGTGGATATGTCTCGCACCTATCTGGAGTGGGCGGAACGTAACCTGCGTCTGAACGGCCTGACCGGACGTCAGCATCGCCTGATGCAGGCCGACGTGCTGGGCTGGCTGCGTGATACCGACGAGCAGTTCGATCTGATCTTTATCGATCCGCCGACCTTCTCCAACTCCAAGCGTATGGAGGATAGCTTTGATGTTCAACGCGATCACCTGCGCCTGATGACCGACCTGAAACGCCTGCTGCGTAAAGGCGGCACCATTATGTTCTCGAACAACAAACGCGGCTTCCGCATGGATCATGAAGGCTTAGCCACGCTGGGACTGAAAGCGCAAGAAATCAGCCAGAAAACGCTGTCTCAGGACTTTGCCCGTAACCGTCAGATCCATAACTGCTGGTTAATCTCAGCGGTCTGAAAGGAAATATAAATGTCACTAATTAGCATGCACGGCGCCTGGCTGTCTTTCAGCGATGCGCCCCTTCTCGACGATACTGAACTGCACATTGAAGATAACGAACGTGTTTGTCTGGTAGGCCGTAACGGCGCGGGTAAATCCACGCTGATGAAGATCCTTAACCGTGAGCAGGGTCTGGATGACGGCCGTATCGTTTACGAACAAGATCTGATTGTTTCTCGACTGCAGCAGGATCCACCGCGTAACGTGGCGGGCACCGTCTACGACTTCGTTGCGGAGGGGATCTCTGAACAAGCCGAATACCTGAAGGGCTATCATGAAATTTCGCATCTGGTGATGACCGACCCGAGCGAAAAAAATCTTAATGAAATGGCGCGGCTGCAGGAACTGCTGGATCATCATGGCCTGTGGCAGCTTGAAAGCCGTATTACTGAAGTGCTGGACCAGTTAGGTCTGGATGCGGATATGGAGCTGGCATCACTTTCCGGCGGCTGGCTGCGTAAAGCGGCACTGGGACGCGCGCTGGTCAGCGGCCCGAAAGTGCTGCTGCTTGACGAACCGACCAACCACCTGGACATTGAAGCCATCGACTGGCTGGAAGGGTTCCTGAAGACCTTCAACGGCACCATCATCTTCATTTCGCACGACCGTTCGTTTATCCGCAACATGGCGACCCGCATTGTCGATCTCGATCGCGGCAAACTGGTGACCTATCCTGGCGATTACGACACCTATCTGCTGGAAAAAGAAGAAAACCTGCGCGTAGAAGAGCTGCAAAACGCTGAGTTTGACCGCAAGCTGGCGCAAGAAGAGGTCTGGATCCGCCAGGGTATCAAAGCCCGCCGTACCCGTAACGAAGGCCGCGTGCGTGCGTTAAAAGCGATGCGTAACGAGCGTAGCGCCCGCCGCGAGGTGATGGGTAGCGCGAAGATGCAGGTGGAAGAGGCATCCCGCTCGGGCAAAATCGTCTTTGAGATGGAAGACGTGAATTACCAGGTTGACGGCAAAGTGCTGGTGAAAGACTTTTCCGCTCAGGTTCAGCGTGGCGACAAAATTGCCCTTATTGGCCCGAACGGCTGTGGTAAAACCACGCTGCTCAAGCTGATGTTAGGCCAGCTGAAGGCTGATAGCGGCCGCGTTCACTGTGGTACGAAGCTGGAAGTGGCCTACTTTGACCAGCACCGCGCTGAGCTTGACCCGGACAGAACGGTGATGGATAACCTCGCTGAAGGTAAGCAAGAAGTGATGGTTAACGGTAAGCCGCGCCACGTGCTGGGTTATTTGCAGGACTTCCTGTTCCATCCGAAACGTGCAATGACACCGGTACGCGCGCTGTCTGGCGGCGAGCGAAATCGTCTGCTGCTGGCACGTCTGTTCCTGAAGCCAAGTAACTTGTTGATTCTCGATGAACCAACCAACGATCTGGATGTCGAAACGCTGGAATTACTGGAGGAGTTAATCGACGGTTATCAGGGAACCGTGATGCTGGTGAGCCACGATCGTCAGTTCGTTGATAACACCGTGACCGAGTGCTGGATTTTTGAAGGTGAAGGCCGGATTGGTCAATACGTGGGCGGTTATCATGACGCGCGTGGACAACAAACCCAGTCGCTGCTGCAAAAACAGGCAAAATCCAAAAGTGCACCGGAACCGGTTATAGCAAAAGCAGAAACTGTCAAAAAATCTCCTGCTAAAATGAGCTATAACCTGCAGCGCGAACTGGAAGGCTTACCTCAGCGTCTTGAAGAACTGGAAGCTGCTCTTGAAACGCTGCAAATTCAGGTTGCTGATGCGTCATTCTTTACGCAGCCGCACGACTATACTCAGAAAATATTGGCTGAACTGTCCGCGGCTGAAAAAGCCCTGGAAGAAGCATTTGAGCGCTGGGAGTACCTCGAGTCTCTGAAAAACGGCGCATAAACAGGGATTAACTATGTGTGACCAGCACCACGCCGACAGGCATATATTATGCTCGCAATGCGATATGCTCGTGGCGTTGCCAGAGCTTGGTCACGGACATAAAGCCCTGTGTCCACGTTGCGGCGCAACGTTGACGACGGAGTGGGACGCGCCAAGGCAGCGTCCCACTGCTTATGCCCTTGCTGCATTGTTCATGCTGCTGCTTTCCAACCTCTTCCCTTTCATTTATATGAAAGTGGGCGGCATGACCAGCGAGGTCGATCTGCTTGAAATTCCTGGCGTGATGTTCTCGGAAGATTACGCCAGCCTCGGCACCTTTTTCCTCCTCTTTGTCCAAATCGTTCCGGCATTCTGTCTGGTGGTGATCCTGTTGCTGGTAAATCGCGTCAGGATGCCCGCATCCCTTAAAATTAAACTCGCGCGTATCCTGTTCCAGCTGAAAAGTTGGGGGATGGCCGAGATCTTTCTGGCGGGGATTCTGGTCAGTTTCGTCAAGCTGATGGCCTATGGTGATGTGGGAATTGGCAGTAGCTTTATTCCCTGGTGCCTTTACTGTGTATTACAGCTGCGCGCCTTCCAGTGCGTAGACAGGCGCTGGGCGTGGGATGACATCGCGCCAGCACCGACGCTTGCGCAGACGGTTAAGGTCGGTGTGCCGGGTATCCGTCAGGGGCTGCGCTCTTGCTCATGCTGTACCGCCGTTCTGCCCGCGGATCTCGATGTGTGTCCTCGCTGCGAAACGAAAGGCCATGTACGTCGTAAAAATAGCCTGCAGTGGACGATGGCGTTGCTGGTCACGTCAATCATGCTCTATCTGCCAGCCAATATTCTGCCCATTATGATCACCGATTTACTCGGCGACAAAATGCCCTCAACCATCCTTGCTGGGGTCGTTTTGCTGTGGGGCGAAGGATCCTATCCGGTGGCTGGCGTGATCTTTATCGCCAGTATTATGGTGCCAACCTTAAAAATGATCGCCATTGCCTGGCTCTGCTGGGACGCGAAAGGTCACGGTAAACGCGACAGCGAACGCATGCACCTGATCTACGAAGTTGTTGAATTTGTTGGCCGCTGGTCAATGATTGATGTGTTTGTCATTGCCGTTCTCTCTGCGCTGGTGCGCATGGGAGGACTGATGAGTATTTATCCCGCAATGGGAGCGCTAATGTTTGCGTTGGTCGTCATTATGACCATGTTTGCGGCCATGACCTTCGACCCTCGTTTATCGTGGGATCGTGAGCCCGAGTCAAGCCATGAGGAAGAGTAAGAGCATGGAAAATAAGAGTGGAGAGGCGAAAGTGCAGAAGGTCAAGAACTGGTCTCCGGTGTGGATTTTCCCCATCGTAACCGCGCTGATCGGTGCATGGATCCTGTTTTATCATTACAGCCATCAGGGACCGGAAGTCACGCTTATCACCACCAATGCAGAAGGTATTGAGGGGGGCAAAACCACCATCAAAAGCCGCAGTGTGGATGTGGGCGTGGTTGAAAGTGCAACCCTGACGGATGATTTGACGCACGTTGAAATAAAGGCGCGTTTAAATTCCGGTATGGAAAAATTGCTGCATGGCGACTCGGTTTTCTGGGTGGTTAAACCGCAGGTAGGACGTGAGGGGATCAGCGGGTTGGGGACGCTGCTGTCCGGCGCCTATATTGAGCTGCAGCCAGGTAAGAAAGGGAGCCAGCCGGGACAATACGAGCTGCTGGACTCTCCGCCGCTTGCGCCACCGGATGCAAAAGGCATTCGCGTGATCCTGGACAGTAAAAAAGCGGGACAGCTCTCGCCTGGCGATCCCGTGCTGTTCCGCGGCTATCGCGTGGGTTCAGTTGAAACCAGTACGTTTGACGCGCAAAAACGCACCATTAGCTATCAGCTCTTCATCAATGCGCCAAACGATCGTCTGGTCACCAGCAACGTCCGCTTCTGGAAAGACAGTGGGATCGCGGTAGATCTGACCTCGGCGGGTATGCGTGTCGAAATGGGCTCCCTGACCACGCTGTTTGGCGGTGGCGTCAGTTTTGACGTGCCGGAAGGGCAGGATTTGGGCCAGCCGGTTGCAGAGAAAACGGCGTTCAGACTCTTTGACGATCAAAAAAGTATCCAGGATGCGCTCTATACCGATCACGTTGACTTCCTGATGTTCTTTAAGGACTCGGTCCGTGGCCTTCAGCCGGGTGCACCGGTCGAATTCCGCGGCATTCGACTCGGGACGGTTGGACAGGTTCCGTTCTTCGTGCCGGGTCTTCAGCAGATGCTGGATGACGATTACCGTATTCCGGTGCTGATCCGCATTGAGCCGGAGCGTCTGCTTAACCAGATTGGCGAAAATCAGGATATTGCCACCCATATCAGCCAGCTGATGGAGCGCGGTCTGCGAGGCTCGCTGAAAACCGGAAACCTGGTCACCGGTGCGCTGTATGTGGATATGGACTTCTATCCTAAAGCGCCAGCGATTACCGGTATTCGTGAATTCGGGGGCTATAAAATTATCCCAACGGTCAGCAGCGGTCTGGCGCAAATCCAGCAGCGTCTGATGGATACGCTCGATAAGATTAACAATCTGCCGCTTAATCCGATGCTGGAAGCCGCGACCGGTTCGTTACATCAAAGTCAGGCGACGATGCAACGTCTGCAAACGACGCTGGATAATATTAATAAGATCACGGCAAGCCAGTCCATGCAGCAGCTGCCGCAGGATATGCAGAAAACGTTGCGTGAACTCAATCGTAGCATGCAGGGCTTCCAGCCGGGTTCAGCGGCGTACAACAAGATGGTGGCCGATATGCAACGTCTTGATCAGGTCTTACGTGAACTGCAGCCTGTGCTGAAAACGCTCAATGAGAAGAGCAACGCACTGGTGTTCGAAGCGAAAGATAAAAAGGATCCTGAGCCGAAGAGGGCTAAACAATGAAAAAATGGCTAGCGATTGCAGGAGCGATGGTATTAACGGCCTGTAGCTCGGGTAGTGATAACAAAAGCTACTATCAATTACCGCTGACGACCCAGGCGAGCGCACAAAGCACCGCCTCGCAGGGCAACCGTCTGTTATGGGTGGAGCAGGTTGCGGTGCCGGATTATCTGGCTGGCAACGGCGTGGTGTATCAAACCAGCGACGTTCAGTACGTTATTGCCAGCAATAACCTGTGGGCCAGCCCGCTGGACCAGCAGTTGCGCAATACGCTGGTGGCGAATCTCAGCAGCCAGCTTCCTGGCTGGGTTGTTGCGTCACAGCCGCTGGGAAGCGACCAGGACACGCTTAACGTCACCGTGACGGGCTTCCACGGCCGCTATGATGGCGTCGTTGTGGTGAGTGGAGAATGGCTGCTGAATCATCAGGGGCAGCTGATTAAGCGTCCTTTCCATCTGGAAATGAAGCAGCAAAAAGATGGATATGATGAGATGGTGAAAGTGCTGGCCCAGGGTTGGGCGCAGGAGTCTGCGAGTATCGCCAGAGAGATTTCCAGACTGCCATAAGTAAAATTCATCGACAAAAGCCGCTATCAGATTCTCGCTGATTGCGGCTTTTTTTTCATTTTGGCTTCAGGTTGTTACTTGTGCTGCATCACATTTTTTGTACAAATGATCTTCTGCTTAGCTCACAAATATGACACCCGTATGAATTTTGAACGTTGACGCTGAGGCTAATTCGGGTTATTCGTTATCTGTGCTTGCACACTTTGCAATCACTGTTTTCTTTCCACCAGACAAAAGAATGAGGGAAACGAGGCATGAAGAGACAGAAACGAGATCGCCTGGAAAGGGCTCATCAACGTGGTTATCAGGCTGGCATCGCCGGACGTTCTAAAGAAATGTGTCCCTATCAGACTTTGAACCAAAGGTCTCAATGGTTAGGGGGCTGGCGAGAAGCCATCGGAGACAGGGCAGTACTTGCTTGATAGCGTCTCTTTAAAAAAGAAACCTCCGCAGAGCGGAGGTTTCGCCTTTCTGAAGCAGCTAAAAGCCGGGCTTAGAAAGCAGAGGTATCCTGGAACAGACCCACTTTCAGATCGTTCGCGGTATAAATCAGACGACCATCTACCAGCACTTCACCATCCGCTAGGCCCATGATCAGACGACGGTTAACGATGCGCTTGAAGTGGATACGGTAGGTGACTTTCTTCGCGGTAGGCAGTACCTGACCGGTGAATTTCACTTCACCCACGCCCAGCGCGCGGCCTTTGCCTTCGCCACCGAGCCAGCCCAGATAGAAGCCAACCAGCTGCCACATCGCATCGAGGCCCAGGCAGCCAGGCATTACCGGATCGCCAATAAAGTGGCAACCGAAGAACCACAGGTCCGGGTTGATATCGAGTTCTGCTTCTACGTAACCCTTATCGAAGTTACCGCCGGTTTCGGTCATTTTCACGACACGGTCCATCATCAGCATGCTTGGGGCCGGTAACTGTGGGCCTTTAGCGCCAAACAGTTCACCACGACCAGAGGCAAGAAGGTCTTCTTTTGTATAGGATTCGCGTTTATCTACCATGTTCTCAGTAAGCCTTATTTTAGTGAAGGACGCAGGATAGCTAACACGTGTACGCTGAACAAGTCCGATCAGTTTGAACTAAACCAACTTAACCAACGTAACGGCCAGGGATAACGATGACGAGCATCCGGCTGTGTTGCCTGAGCAATGCGCTCCTGAATGGTCTGCATCAGCGTGGTTTGACCCTCGCCATCCCATACCAGGTTTGTCAGTAAGGGTAGTGCATCCTCAATGCCTTCGATGGCCCACAGGGTGAATTGTTCCTGTTCCACCGCATCAAGCAGTTCCTGGCTCAGGCTCAAATGGCGCGCGTTTGGCGCAGGGATAATAACGCCCTGTTTGCCGTTTAACCCACGCTGCTGACAAATGGAGAAGAAGCCTTCGATTTTCTCGTTCAGACCACCGACCGGCTGGGCACGGCCAAACTGATCCACGGAACCCGTAATGGCGATGTTCTGATTAATCGGGACTTCTGCCAGGGCGCTGATCAAGGCGCACAGCTCGGCCATTGAGGCGCTATCGCCATCGACTTCACTGTAGGACTGCTCAAACGTCAGGGACGCAGAGAAGGGGATCTGCTGCTCAAGCTGCAGCTCGGACATCAGGAAAGCCTGCATGATCATCATGCCTTTAGCATGAATGTTTCCACCCAGCTCCGCTTTCCGCTCAATATCCGTAAATTCACCGTCGCCAATGTGAACAACACAGCTGATACGGGAAGGCTCGCCGAATGCACGGGGGTGCCCAGGGAACTCAATTACGGACAAGGCGTTAATCTGACCGATTCGTTCACCTTCGGTCTCGACCAGAATCTGTTCCAGCAGGATTTCATCCTGCATGCGGTCCGCAAGATAGCCTTCACGCCACTCACGCTGGGCAAGCATCTGGGTCAATTGTTCGCCTGTGAAAGCGCCTTCGCCGCTGATCACACCCACTTCACGCAGCTGTTTGCCGATCCAGAGTGGGCAAAGCGGCAGGGTTTCCTGATCGCCGGTGTAGCGTACCGCTTCGCGGATTAAGCCCGGCCAAGCGTCAGCCGCAGGGGTTGGCAGCGCAAAACGTTCAGCAACGGCCATCACCCACTGGCACCACTGCGCCATATCATCCGCATCGGCAATTTGAATGTTGTCTTCGTATTCGCTGTAAACCGCCTGATCCGCCAGCTCTGGCTCCATTTCCTGGAAGTCGGCCAGAGACTCACGATCCCCCGTCAGCACGACGGTTAGAGAGAGCGGCATTGACGGGATGGATACAGGCAGAGGGCGAGACTCGTCATAGCCTACCCAGTCGAAGCGCTGCTGGCTCACGATCGTTTTCAGACGCATCCACAGCAGCGGCTGCGACATCAGGGTGCGCAGGGAAATAATAAGTACGCCGCCGTTTGCGCGATGCACCAGCCCTGGCTGCAGTGAGAGCTCACCGTTAAACTGACGAAGACAACCAAAGAGTTGTTCTGCTTCGACCCAGTTAGCGGTAACGACTTCGCCCTGCGCTGCAAAACGGTCATCAGCCTGCGTAGCGGGGGCGAAAGTGACATTATGCCCTGTGATACGATACTCGCCGCCGAAAACAGCATTCGCTTCCGGTTTCAGCTCGCGCATGGCATCACCCAGAAGCGTCAAATACTCGGCTTCTTCCGGGGCTTTGAGCAGCATGAAGGGAGATGTTGCCCATGGGCTTAACACCTGCTCCAGCGCGTAATGCAAACGCGGTTGTGTATCGCTAAGTATGAATTCGTGTTCTTGTGCGAGGTCTGGCTGTGCAAACAGTTCCTGATAGCTCTCGGTATCCGGAACCAGGTCACGCCATGCTAGTTTCGTAATGGTCAAAGTTGATGTTTTTTAGTCAGATGTAAAACCGTGGAGTATACCGTAAGCGGGGGGCTCTTCCCAAGCAGGATTCGGGATTTCAATGAGTGAATCTCAAGCGATGTTTCACAGGATATGATTTCTTTTCAGCAGATTGCTAAAAAACTGATATTCTGAACAGAGTTACGTGGTAACACTGAGATCGCAATGAAATATCAACAACTGGAAAATCTCGAAAGCGGCTGGAAATGGAAGTACCTGGTCAAAAAGCACCGTGAAGGGGAGCTGATCACCTGCTACATCGAAGCCAGCGCTGCGCAAGAGGCCGTGGATATTTTGCTGACCCTCGAAAATGAACCGGTACAGGTGAATAGCTGGATTGAGAAGCATATTAATCCCGCCCTGTTAAACCGGATGAAGCAAACTATCCGTGCGCGGCGAAAACGGCATTTTAATGCTGAGCATCAGCACACCCGTAAAAAATCAATCGACCTGGAGTTTATGGTCTGGCAGCGTCTGGCGGGGCTAGCGCAACGTCGAGGAAAAACGCTGTCAGAGACCGTAGTACAACTGATTGAAGATGCCGAGCATAAAGAGAAGTATGCCAGCCAGATGTCGACGCTGAAGAACGATCTTCAGGCTCTGCTGGGTAAAAAGTAGTTTCTTACTTTTCTTCAGACAATAAAAAACCCCGCATGGCGGGGTTTTTTTATAAGACGATAACTTATGCCGCAGGCTGAGTTACAACGTCTTTGATACCTTTAACTTCGATCTCAACGCGACGATCTGGTGCCAGGCAGTCGATCAGTGCAGCGCGAGCTTTCACGTTGTCACAGGTAGAACCGGTCACTGGGTTAGATTCGCCCATACCACGTGGGGAGATCTTGTTAGCTGGGATACCTTTAGATACCAGGTAATCAACTACAGACTGAGCACGTTTCTCAGACAGTTTCTGGTTGTAAGCGTCAGAACCGATACGGTCGGTGAAGCCCAGAACCACTACAGAACCATCTTTAGGATCCAGGTTGCTCAGCTGGGTGTACAGCTGATCCAGTGCCTGCTGACCTTCTGGTTTCAGGGTAGCTTTGTTGAAGTTGAACAGAACGTCAGACTTCAGAGTGAAGTGCTTGGTCTGTACTTCTGGAGCTGGAGCCGGAGCTGGAGCTACGATTGGTGCAGCATCTTCCTGCTGACCGAAACGGTAAGAAACACCAACGCTCAGCATGCCGTTGTCTGGACGAACGCCAACGGTAGCACCGTCACCAATGTTGTTAACCCACTGGTATTCCAGACGGGTAGCGATGTCACGGGTCATAGCCCACTCAACGCCACCAGCGAATACTGGGGAAACACCGGTGTCATGGTCGTCGCCAGCGATGCTGTTGCTGGAGTCTGCACGCCATACCATGCCGCCCAGACGGGTGTACACGTCCAGATCGTCAGTTACTGGGTAACCCAGTTTAGCGGTCAGCTGAACGCCTTGAGCTTTGAAAGCGCCATTGACGTTGTCGCCTTTGTATGGCATACGACCTAACCAGTCGTAACCCATTTCAAAACCAACATACGGGTTAACCTGATAGCCACCGAACGCGCCTGCACCCAGCTGGCTCTCGTGAGTCGGGCCATCGTTGTTCAGGCTGCTGTTGTACCAGCCGGTGTCATGGAACTGAGACCAGCCCAGTTTACCACCTGCATACCAGGTATTATCTTTCGGAGCGGCCTGCGCTACGGTAGCGAAGCCAGCCAGTGCCACTGCAATCGCGATAGCTGTCTTTTTCATTTTTTGCGCCTCGTTATCATCCAAAATTTGCCATGAAGATCTCTGCAGAGAAATCACGGTTAAATCCTTCACCGGGGGGCGTGGTCAAATATAAATCTACCGATATCTTCGGCTTAGGCCGAGCACCCCTGGCGATGTAAAGTCTACAACGTAGATGAAAACTTACAAGTGTGAAGTCTGTCAGGCATATGAAAAAAAAAGTTCCGTATACCTAATATTTAACATTTCTTGAACGAAAATTGTGCAGCAAAATTAACGAGAACCGCTCCAGACAAGCCTTGCCGAAGATTTGACGCGTTGAACTATTTCTGCATCTTATGGTCGAAAAAAATTCCAGGAAAACTCCTAATTTCACTCAATGATACAAATTTGAGTGAATTTTTAACCCGGAATGTTGTCCTCTGCGATAAGAATCTGCACGAACCGGTCGCATAATAAACCCCATTGCGTGACCTTCTTCCGCTGCTTCCGTCAGTCTCAGGTGTTCCTCTTCCGACAGTTCATCAGGCAGCCATCCGATCACCACACTGTAATTCCCTGTGCGTAAGGCCCGAATCATTGAATCTACCGTATCGCAGGGTGAGAGTTGGTTAATCTGCATCACTTTTGCCAGCGGCAGGCCCGCAGACAGAACCCACTCGCGGCTCAATTTTTGTTGTGGCGTTAGCCAAAGCTGCCAGCGTGATTGCTGACCAAGCTGTTGCAACAGCGGCAGTAATAAGAGTTGCGTTAACAGAGGCTGGTCTTCACGGTAAACCACTTCACTGATAAGCCCTGTAGAATCACGCCCGACGGATTTCTGCGCGACATTGCCAGCGGTAGAAGAGAGAGATGTTGAGCGATTTGCATAGCCTGAAGTGTACATATTCATTCCAGCCCTGTAGTTACTGTATGGATATACAGTAATCCCTGTATGCATAAAGATCAACCTCATTTTCGGAAAGAGACTCGCAAATTTCACCCATTCTTGGTGCGCCATAAAAAATCATCTTGCCCTCCAGCAATAAGTTGCCTATTTTCCTGCTAACGGATCCGTTAGTGAGAAATATCGTTGTTAATAATTGATTTTTAATGGAATTATCATGAAAAAGATATCTTATGAGCGGATTTATAAATCGCAGGAATACCTCTCACCGTTAGGCGAAATTCATCATCGGGCGCTATTCGGTGGGTACACCCTGGCGGTGGATAATGCGGTGTTCGCGATGGTGTCGGAGGGGGAACTCTACCTCCGGGCCTGTGAAGAAAGTGCCAGGTATTGTGTCAAAAACGCCTCTTCGTTTCTGACGCTGATGAAACGGGGCCGACCCGTCCTGCTTAATTACTATCGGGTGGACGACGGGCTGTGGCAGGACAGGGACAAATTGCTCCAGCTTTCCTCCTTTGCTCTCGACGCGGCAAGGAAGGAGCGCTGCCAGCGCCATCAGCGCAACCGGCTAAAAGATCTTCCGAACCTGACCTTTCAACTTGAGGTGCTGCTTTTAGAAGCAGGCATCGCTAATGAGGAAACCTTACGGGAACTGGGCGCCAGGAAATGCTGGTTAAAGATGAGGTCCAAAAACAAGGCCTTAAGTATTAAGGTGCTGTTCGCGCTGGAAGGTGCCATCGAAGGGCTACATGAAGCGGCGCTCCCGGCCGACATTCGCCGGGAGCTGACAGAGTGGTTTAATGCGCTGCCCGAGAGTCAGGAGCATCATTCTTCAAGGTAGCGATCTGCTGCTGCAGCCGGCAGATTTCCGGCAGCAGGGCAATCAGCAGGCCGATTTGCTGCAGGACCAGCGGTGCTTTGTTGTCGGCGCCCGGGTCAAGGTGGGCAATGCGTTGGGCCAGTTTATCCAGCGATTGTTGAACGCGCGGCTCATCGGCTGGCCGATGATGAAGTGCATCATCGACGTAGCAGACAGCATCATCCAGTAAGGCGAGAATACCCGGGTTGGTCAGTTTCTCACGGTGTGCGCCCAACGTAGAAATATAGCTAGTGAACGTATGATTCAGACACAGCAGACGAAAAGCAGTTTCCCGAATTTCCGCGGTGGCGCGCGGTTCCGTGGACATGTTCGAAACCACCGACGCCAGTTCCGCATCGCTGTTATGCGCATCGCGTCGGGCAATGCGATAAGCAAGGCGGTTATCGCGCCCCTGGTGGTATTGCTCAAGGATCGCATCAAGGTACCGGCAGTTTGCATTCATCGCCCTGTCTAACACACGCGGTAAATTACGAAAACGCCAGTCGGGCCAGATGAAACTCACCGCCGCCCAGGCGATAGCGCAGCCAATGAGCGTGTCGATCACGCGGGGCAGGGCAACTTCAAACCCTTCTCCCAGCAGGTTAAAGCACAGTAAAACCAGCAGCGTGATGAACATCGTCGCGTGGGCGTATTGCACATTACGGAAGGCGAAGAACAGTACGCCGGTAATGACGATCAGAACCAGTTGGCCTTCGATGGACGGCACGAAATAGAGCACCGGCAGACCAATGGCGACGCCTACCAGCGTTCCAATAATACGTAACGCCAGGCGGTGGCGGGTGGCGTTATAGTTCGGCTGGCAGACAAACAGGCTGGTGAGCAGGATCCAGTAGCCGTGGTGTAAACCGGTTATTTGAATTAACGCGTAACCCACGCACAGCACCAGTGACATTCTCACCGCGTGACGAAACAGGGCAGATTCCGGCGTAAAATTGCGGCTCAGCCGCAGCCACATGTCGCTAACGCTATGCACGCTGTCATCAGCAAGCTGATTATCGGCATCATTGCCCGGCATGGCCATCGCCTGCTCGGATTCAATCGTCGCGAGCTGAGCATCGATTGCCCGCAGGTTATTAAGCAAAAACCCCAGCGCTTTTATATGTTCCGGTGCGGTTCCACTGGCCTGCACGCGGTCGATTGCCGCATCAAGATGGCTAAACGCGCGCTCAAACCGCGGGTCATGCTGATAGGGCGTTCGCAGTAAAATTGAACGCGCTAGCTGCTGGCACGCCTGAGACTGCATGGAAAGTAACCGCTGGAAGCGGAACATCACGTCGCTGTAGCGGAACGTTTCACGCAGGGCTGCATACTGAACGTGCGAAGAGCTGGCGCGCTCATGGATGTCCTGAGCGGCAAAGTAGTAGTGAAGTGTTCTTCGCGTCCCGCGTTGGCCGCGGTCTCCGCGCAGTCGGGTCAGCAGGGAGGCTTTGGTCTGGTTCAGCATAGCGACCAGCTGGCCGTTTGCCAGCGCCAGATCGTAAAGAGGGGCCTGACTTTCCTCTTCGATATCCGGGTCAAACAGCCGGGATTTCAGCTCCAGATAATGAGCCAGCTGCTCATAGCTGCGAGCAAGATTATCCTGCAGAGGGCGCACCGGGAAGATGAGGTGCCCTGTTAACGTCAGTAGGTTATACCAGATGGCCCCCAGCAATAGCAGCACGGGTTGCTGGTACCACTGATCGTACAGCGACACGCCCAGCATGGTGTAAATAGCAATCAGCAGCGCGCCAAATGCGATGGTGGCATAACGCTGTCCAAGCCCGCCGAGCAGAATAAAGCCGCTGGTGGAGAGCGTAAGGCCTAAGGCAAATAGCCAGGGCCACGGGAAGAGCAGCTCGACAGACGCGGACGCAATAAAGAAACAGATAAGAGTGATAACCAGGTTGCGCAGACGCCCTGCCAGACGGTCATCGAGGTCCGCAAGCGCCCCCGCAACCACCCCTAACGTGAGCGGAATCGTGAGCTTAACGTCATTCAGCCACCACGGCAGGGCAACGGTGCCACAAAGCGCGATAAAAATTCTGACGTTATAAAGCCAGATGCTGTTCCAGGTATAACGGCGAAGCAGTGGGCTTAGCATGAGCGCGGCCAGTCCTTATTACTGAAAACGACGGCGAGCATTGGCCTCACGCGCGGCTTGCGCCACCTCAACCGGGACGACCCTGCGTCCAACCGGCCACAGGGCAATGACGGCAATTTTAAAGTTCGCGATCCCAACAGGAATGCCAATAATCGTCACGCACTGGGCGATACCGGCAAAAATGTGCATCAGGCACAGCCACCAGCCAAAGAAAATCAGCCACAGAATATTCAGTACGGTGCCGCCGGTATTCATCAGCGCGTTTTTACCTTCCGGGTTCAGCTCATCAACGTGGACAGCCTCATTACCGTAGGGAATAAAGGAGAGTTTGGTGATTTCCCAGCAGGAGCGCGTCAGCGGCAGGGTAAAGATAAGCACGATGCTGACCAGAGTGGCAAAAAGCCAGGAAAGGGTGGTGGCAAAACCGCCCAGCACAAAATTCAACACATTCAGAACGGTACGCATAAACCCTCACTTCCTTTCGATAAAATTAACGCCCACTGATTGTAACGTTTTTTTAGGCTGGAGCACCTTAAAACTGGCAGTTAAACTATCAGGCAAATTATCTCTTCGTGGATCCGGCTGGATATGGAACTGAAAGCAACGTCAATGGGCAAACGCCTGGCTCAACACCCTTACGACAAGGTTGTGCTCCTTAACGCGGGAGTGAAAGTCTCCGGGGAACGCCACGAATATCTCATTCCCTTCAATCAAATGTTGGCGATCCACTGTAAACGTGGGCTGGTGTGGGGCGAGCTGGAGTTCGTTTTGCCTGCCGATAAAGTGGTGCGCCTTCACGGCACCGAGTGGGGGGAAACCCAGCGTTTTCATTACCATCTGAACACACTCTGGCAGCAGTGGAGCCAGGATATGAGCGTGATTGCCGCCCAGGTTTTGCGACAGGTACTGGATGAAATCGCGCAGAGCGATGCCCAACACAAATGGCTCACGCGCCAGCAAACTGCGGGACTGCAGCAAAAAATAAAACAGGCGCTGACTGCGTTGCCGTTCCCCGTAGCGCGTCTCAATGAGTTTGAAAATTGCCGCGATGCATGGCGGAAGTGCCAGGCATGGCTGAGCGATATTGATAAAAGTCGCCTGGCGCATAACCAGGCCTGGACCGATGCCATGCTCACCCAATATGCTGATTTCTTCAGCACGGTCGAGTCATCGCCGCTTAACCCTGCGCAGTCGCGTGCGGTGGTCAACGGTGAACAGTCGCTGCTGGTACTTGCGGGCGCCGGGAGCGGTAAAACCTCGGTGCTGGTGGCTCGCGCAGGCTGGCTTCTGACCACTGGCGAGGCCGTTGCAGACCAGATTCTGCTGCTGGCATTTGGTCGCAAAGCCGCACAGGAGATGGACGAACGTATCCAGGCGAGACTGCATACCAAGGATATCTCGGCCAGAACGTTTCATGCGCTTGCGCTGCATATCATTCAGCAGGGCAGCAAGAAAGTCCCGTCCATCAGTAAGCTGGAAAACGACACGCAGGCGCGCCAGGCGCTGTTCATTAAAACGTGGCGGCAACAGTGCAGTGAGAAAAAAGTACAGGCAAAAGGCTGGCGTCAGTGGCTGGAGGAAGAGCTGAACTGGGCGGTGCCGGAAGGCAGTTTCTGGCAGGATGACAAGCTGGCACGTCGGCTCGGCTCGCGTCTCGATCGTTGGGTCAGCCTGATGCGCATGCACGGCGGTTCGCAGGCCGAGATGATTGAAAGTGCCCCGGAGGCGATCCGCGCGGTGTTTTCAAAGCGCGTGAAGCTGATGGCTCCGATGCTAAAAGCCTGGAAAACGGCACTGAAAGAGGAGAATGCCGTCGATTTCTCCGGGCTTATCCATCAGGCCATTATCATTTTAGAGAAAGGACGTTTCGTCAGCCCGTGGAAGCACATACTGGTGGATGAGTTTCAGGATATCTCTCCGCAGCGTGCCGCTCTGCTCTCGGCGCTGCGGGCGCAGAACAAACATACGTCGCTGTTTGCGGTGGGGGATGACTGGCAGGCCATCTATCGCTTTAGCGGGGCGCAGCTTTCACTGACGACAGCGTTTCACCACTATTTTGGCGAAGGCGATCGCAGCGATCTGGACACCACCTACCGCTTCAATGCGCGCATAGGCGAAATAGCCAACCGCTTTATTCAGCAGAACCCGCACCAGCTGACCAAACCGCTCAACAGCCTGACGCCGGGGGATAAAAAAGCGGTCACCCTGTTAGCAGAAGATCAGCTTGAGCCGCTACTGGATAAACTGAGCGGCTACGCGAAACCCGACGAACGCATTCTGGTGCTGGCGCGCTATCATCACCTCAAACCGGCCGCGCTGGAAAAGGCCGCTACACGCTGGCCGAAACTGCAGCTTGAATTTATGACAATTCACGCCAGCAAAGGGCAGCAGGCTGATTATGTCATTGTGGTGGGGCTTAAAGAGGGCAGCGACGGTTTCCCGGCCCCGGCCCGCGAGTCGGTGATGGAAGAGGCCCTGCTGCCGGTGCCGGAAGATTTCCCGGATGCAGAAGAGCGACGTCTGCTGTATGTGGCGATAACCCGCGCGCGTCATCGCGTATGGCTGTTGTTCAATAAAGAGGAGCCATCCGTGTTTGTTGATATTCTGAAGAGTATTGATGTGCCGGTGGCGCGTAAACCATAGCGATGCCAGGCAAGATTTTGTAGGCCGGGTAAGGCGCAGCCGCCACCCGGCAAAAAAGCTACTTCAGTCTCTCGGAAAGATAGCGCTGATAGTCCGGAATAAGGATATCAACCGGCGAATTAAACTGCGGCGATTCAATGATGAAATCCGCCGTCGACAGGTTTGTTGCCACCGGAATATTCCACACCGTCGCCAGGCGCAGCAGCGCTTTAACATCCGGATCGTGCGGAACCGCGTTCAGCGGATCCCAGAAGAAAATCAGCACATCAATTTTCCCTTCCGAAATCTGTGCGCCTACCTGCTGATCGCCGCCCATCGGGCCGCTCAGCATGGCGTTCACTTCGAGACCCGTTTCGCGCTGGATCAGATTGCCGGTTGTACCGGTCGCTGAGAGGGCGTGCTTTTCCAGCAATGACTGATGGCGGCGAACCCAGTTAAGCAGCATTTGTTTACAGTGATCGTGCGCAACCAGAGCAATGTGTTTGCGTTCCGGGAGCGTGCGTGTTGTCAGTTCCATAATCATATCCATCAGGTTAACTGACTACACGATGACGGGAACCGCCTGATGCTGCAAGAGAAAGGCGTAAAAAATGTGGCTTACGACGAAGGTTGTTGTTTTGCCCACTGCAAAAAGCGGGCGCGCGTATCGGGATCGGCCTGCTGGAACCAGAATTTCAGGCGTTGCTCCGTCAGCGTCTGGGACTGAGGCGGTATAACATCCAGCTCTGAAACACCGGATAACAGCGTACTGTCGTCGGCCATCATGGTGGCAAACTGCGGAAGAGAGGCGCGCTTACCCGCTTTGTTATAAGACTCGGTTGCGGCCTCGTAGTCCGTGCCTTTTGGCGAGGTGGTTAGCGCCAGAATATCAAGCTTCACCGGGATCGGCATCGAATCCCCATCCAGCAGCTCAACGCGCGGCGCGGCGTCGAAAGCGACGGACTCTTTTTCGCTCTCAAGCCGCGGCAGGGTAATGTTTACCTGACTGACCCGCTGGGTATTAAAGCTGACAATCAGTGGGGGAGAGATGTACATCCGTTGTTCATGGTTCGCAAGACCGATCGTTTTTTCTACCCGAAACACCAGCTGATGCGGCCCGTTATCCAGTTCGATGCTCTCTGCGCCGCGCAATAATGAACTGGAGACTTTTTTTCCGTCCAGCACCAGCAGGTCAATATCAGTAGAGAGCCGAAGCGTGGTTGCAAAAACGCAAACCGGCATCACTAACGCAATCACAGCAGAGACAATGCCGGTTTTCATAGGTGACTCCAGATGAAAATATACCCGCAAGAATGTATCAAAATTTTTCGATAATCACGTTTACTAACATATAGACATAAATCACCGTTTTGCCCTCATACATCTGTATGGGATGGATGGTTGAGATGTGCGCTTTGGCGTACACTTTGAAAAAAGCCAGGAGAAAAACCATGAGAGAGAATGATATTGCCAAGATTTTGACATCCACGCGCACGATTGCGCTGGTGGGCGCCAGCGATAAACCGGATCGTCCAAGTTATCGCGTGATGAAATACCTTCTCGATCAGGGCTATCACGTGATCCCCGTTTCGCCGAAAGTGGCGGGAAAAACGTTATTAGGCCAGCAGGGCTACGCCACGCTTAACGATGTACCGGAAAAAGTGGACATGGTAGATGTGTTCCGTAATTCCGAGGCGGCATGGGGTGTCGCGCAGGAAGCGATTGCCATTGGGGCGAAAACGCTGTGGATGCAGTTGGGCGTCATCAACGAACAGGCTGCCGTACTGGCGCGTGAGGCGGGTCTACAGGTGGTTATGGACAGATGCCCTGCGATTGAAATCCCCCGGCTGGGGTTGGCTAAGTAAAAAAAGGCCCGATTATCGGGCTTTTTTTACACGCTCAGTTGCGCAGGCGCGGCGCCTGCAACTGCTTGCGGATAGTCTGCGCTAATTCATCCATCGTGGGTTGCTCAGGATGTTCATCCTGCAGCTCACTGCTTAACTGCGCCTCAGCGAGGTAGGTGTGAACGGGTTGCCCGTCGTCACCTTCCATCACCACGTGGTACCAGGGCGCGGCACGAAGCTCTGCATCAACCGCCAGCTCGTCGGCTGACGGTTCGTCAAGGGAATACTCCGGGTCGATATCCACGACCACACCCAAATACCCAAGCAAGGTGTGGCGGACCTGCTGGCCGATACCGAATTTGCTGGCAATCATAGTCACCTCCCGGGAAACATTACTTACACAGGATGTGAGGGCAATATTTCTCTTTTCAAGTTACATGACGCGACAGGCAAACCCTTTCAGATACAGCCCTTCCGGGTAGGTAGCGATCACCGGATGATCGGCCGCCTGACGGAACTGCTCTATAAATTGTACATCACGACCAGCATCTATTGCGGCATCGGCGATGATTTTCTGAAATAAATCTGTGGTCATCAGACCGGAGCAGGAGAACGTGAGCAGAACCCCGCCCGGGTTCAGCAGCTGGATAGCCAGCATGTTGATATCTTTATACCCGCGGCATGCACCCATCAGCTGGCTTTTGTTTTCCACAAACTTAGGCGGATCCATGACGATAACGTCGAACTTCTCGCCCTGGTCGCGATATTTACGCAGCAGCTTGAAGACGTCATCACGTACAAACTCGGCTTTGCTCAGGTCCAGTTTGTTTAGCTCAACGTTCTGTTTCGCCACGTCCAGCGCTTCCTGTGACGTATCCACGCTAACGACCTGGGCACAGCCGCCCATCAGCGCAGACACCGCAAAACCGCCCGTGTAGGAGAAGCAGTTCAGCACGCGCTTGTTCGCCACGTACTGACGGGTTGCCAGACGGCTGTCACGCTGGTCGAGGTAGTAACCGGTTTTATGGCCGCCCTGAATATCCACCAGCAGCTTCATGCCGTGTTCTTCGATAGGCAGCAGGGCAGGCGGTAATTCACCGGTAACAGGCCCTTGCGTCAGCTCCATGCCCTCTTTTTTACGCACCGCCACATCGCTGCGGTCATAAATGGCGCATTTAGGGAACAGAGACTGAAGGGCGCTGATCAGGGCAGCACGCTGATATTCCGCACCTGCGCTTAACAACTGCAGCACCATAAAGTTGCCGAAGCGATCGATGGTCACGCCCGGCAGACCGTCGGACTCACCGGCGATCAGCCGATAGCTGTCCAGCCCGTCACGTTTTGCCAGCCACTCACGCCACTGCTGAGCCTGCTGCAGGCGGCGGACGAAGAAATCGATATCGATGGTTTCATCTTTATCGAACGTCCAGACGCGAGCGCGGATCTGCGATGCTGGCGAGTATGCGCCGCGCGCTAACCATTTCCCCTGATGGTCAACGATATCGATGGTTTCACCGAGGTTGGCTTTACCTTCCATACGCGCAACCGCGCCGGAAAAGACCCAGGGATGGCGGCGCAGCAATGACTTCTCGCGCCCTTTGGCTAACACTAAACGTACACTCATAATTTCTATTCTGTCGATTGCATGGAAATGGCGCGTAGAGTAGCACAGAAGGCCAGTGGCAATCATCTGCGGACACTCTGCGCGCCCTTAACTAAAAATCTTCCGGGAAATAGGCAAAGTAGTCAAAATCGGCCGGGATATGTTCGCCCGTGAAATCCTGACAGCACATCCCGACAAAGGCACCGGTGAAGCGCTCTATGCCACGTTCCTTAAAATATTCATCGGACAGTTTGCTGTATTCAACATAACCCCCAATCGGGATCCATTTTTTTTCATCGAGTGAATAGTAAAAAAGAGCGCCATCATCTTTGACGCAGACTCTGAGGTAAACCAGACCTTCTGCCGCAATTTTTACCCCTTCTCCTGTCGGTAAGGAGAATTGGTTCAGGTCATTAACCATCAAATTGACCGTCCGTTCTCCCGCGTCGTTACAGGATATGTTCAGATAAACGTAGTTGGTGGTGTCGTAAAAGCAGACCAGCCCGGCCATCTGCTGGAAAGAGTGAGGCTTAAAATCTACGCATGTCTGAGCGGTAAATATAAAATCGGTTTGTCTTCTTGCCAGCAGGCTTTGATAGTGCTGTGAACTCAGGGATTCATAACCCCGCAACCGTAACCATCCGCGCCTTTCCGTAAGCGTGCACATTTCCTCGCTTAAGGGGATGCGTAACGACTGGTAGTGAAGGGGTAGCTCCGGCGCATCGAACTCATCCCGGGCTGGCGGCGTTGGCCACGGACGTTCTTTCAGGCGCGTCTGCACCGTTAATTCTGGCGTAATGCTGTTATTTGTTAAGCGCAGCCAGCCATCCTCCGTCCAGTAAACCTGCTGAATAGCGGTTTCTCGACCCATCGGGCTGCGTCCTTTTGAGGGCAACGGTCGCCCGCATAAATGCACAATAAACCATTCGCCCAGACCGTTATCAAAAAGATCCGCATGGCCGACGCGCTGTAAAGGTAAACGACAATCAAAGCGAGATGTCATCATTTGCCCGATGGGATCGGTTTCGTAGGGGCCAAACAGATGTCGGGAGCGCGCCAGCGTGACGCCATGATTATAAAATGTTCCGCCTTCGGCCACTAACAAATAGAACCAGCCGTTCAACTCATAAATATGTGGCCCTTCGGTGATGCCCAAATCGGTACCGGCGAAAATTTTACGGCACTCGCCGGTTAAACGATTATTCTGCTCATCGTATTGCTGGATGATTATGCCATTCCATTTCGGGAATCCTGCCTCCCCGCCGTCCCTGTAGCTCATCTCCATGCTCACAAGCCATTTCGTACCGTCACTGTGGTGGAACAGCGAGGGATCAATGCCTCTGCTATTGAGATACGTTGGCTCAGACCATTCACCTTCGATATCGTCCGTGGTCACGATAAAGTTATTCGGGTCCCAGAAACGTCCGGTCACGTTTTTGACATCGGTATAAATGAGATAAAATTTTCCGGCATCGTAGGTCAGGCATGGCGCATAGATTCCGCCGGAATTCGGATTCCCGCGCATGTTCAACTGACTTTTTCGCTTCAGGGGATGAGAAATCAGCCGCCAGTTTTTGAGATCGTATGATTTATACAAACAAATCCCAGGAAACCATTCAAATGTCGATGTTGCTAAGTAATACGCCTCACCCACTCTTATAATAGAGGGGTCCGGATTAAAGCCTGGGATAATGGGGTTGGTTATTATGGTCATCTTTGATTCCTGTTATGAAAATAGCGTTGGTAACGTCAGGCTTGTAAATCATTGTGGGTCCGGTATTGCCTCATGATGAGATACATCATGAAGACAAAAGCAGCGGGAATAAGTGTAAAGATAAGCCGCACAATCAGAATGGCGAGGTCGGTTTGGCTCGCAGCACTGCCCACATAGCCGCCAACGGTGAGCAGCCAGCCAATGATGGCACCGCCAACCGCAATGCCAATTTTTATAGCGAAAAGGTTGGTTGAGAAAACTAAGCCACTCAGCGAAATGTTTGACCGTTTTTCAACGTTATCAATGATGTCGCTGAGCAGGCTCCATTGCAGGGGGGCAGAACTGGCGTCGATGAAATGGATCAGACAGATCACCAGGCAAACCGGCAGGACGTATTCTGCAGGAATGGCGAAAAGAATAATTAAGATAATGGCTTGTATAATTAACGAAACTTTATATGACAATACCCGGTCATAATTTTTATATAATAGCGTTGTCGACAATGCGCCTACAAATCGGGTGCAGAGAATAATAATCAGCACCAGCCCCACTAAATCGGTTCTTTTCAGATAGTAGCTAACGAAGTAAATGGCTCCGCCCGTTTTCAGGATGCCAGCGATAAGGCTTGCAATATTGAGGCTGAAAATACAGCGCCAGTTATGATCTTTCACCACGACAGTCAGATCATCATAGATACCACGAAAGTTACGTTTTTTATCCACCGCTTTCGTGTAATGTTCCCTGGTCATGGCAAAGCAACAGTAAAACATGATAGTGCTTATCGCCCCCATAATCACCATCGCCAGAAAATAGCCTTTCTGTAGATCGTCTTCACCCAAAATTTTGGTTAATGGTAGCGCCACGACGGAAACAATAATCCCTCCTAAAGCAGCGAAGGCAAAACGATAAGACTGCATTGAAACCCGTTCTTTTGCATCACTGGAAATGTTATTAATCAGCGCGCAGTAAGGAACGTTAACGAGGGAATAAAAAAGCGAGAGGGCAGTATAAGACACATACGCATAGACAATTTTGGCCGTCTCGCCAAAATCGGGCGTATAAAACGTCAGGGCACCAAAAATACCGAAGGGCAGCGAGAACCAGAGGAGATAAGGTCTGAACTGACCGTACCGGGTCTGAGTATGGTCGGCCAGATAGCCAATGTACACGTCGGCAATGGCATCAAACGCTCTGACGACCAGGAACATGGTCCCCATATGAAAAGCGCTTAGCCCGTAAATATCTGTATAAAAGTAGGCCATGAAAAGCATTATCGTTTGCCAGATAATATTGGACGCACCATCACCTAACCCATAACCAATCTTTTCTTTGAATCCTATTTTTCTCATAATAAATACCTTTTAATCAGGATGAGTACGAATCCGAAATGAGTGGCCAGTCTCAGGTTAAAAGATAAATATTAAGAGCATAAAAAAATGTATGAGAAAGGTGCTTTTATATAATTTTTTTGCGCAGGTAGATTTGTGCCGATCACAGTTTTATCAACGACGCGGTTTTACGCTTAAAGCTACACGTTATGACCGGTTTTTAACTGTTCTGATGTCAGATTGCTGTTCCTGAACTTTTTAGGCGTAACGCCGATAACCCTTCTGAACTGGAAGCAATAATACGCAGCATCTGTAAACTCACATTTGTAAGCAATGTCGGTGATGCTAAGTTCTGTATTACGCAATAGCTGTATTGACAGGGCGATTTTCTTTCGCAGAAGATATTCCTTAAAACTCACCTGCATGATTTTTTTAAACGTTCTGGAAAAATGACTGGGTGAGAGTCCGACCGATTCAGCGGCTTCGTTCAAACTCATCGTAAATGAGGTTTGCATTTCCAGGTTGATCACAAAAGAGATAATAACCGCAAAGATGGATTGATGATCCGTCTCTGTGGCGATTTTGGTTGCGTTTTCGGCATGCTGCAGAACGGTGCTGAGTAACAAAATCATTAACGGCTTAATTTCTTTTTCAGAATAGGCCGTCTCATTGACTTCTGAGAACCATTTGAAAATAAATTGTAATCTTTCTGCATCTTTTTCCTCCAGGCAGGAAACGACACCCGTATGTGATTCCAGGGCGGGTACTGGATATTTCAGATTGCTGAGCGCAGTATGATCATATTGTAAGATAAAACGTTCATGGTCTGCCGTAAAATCCAGTTCCATATCATGCAGCGTGAGGGGGCTGACATAGACAAGCGTATTATTCTGGAGAGCGAATTTTTCACGGCCAATACTATAGCTGCCTCTGGCTTTGTAAAACCACATTATTTCATGTTCAAGATGCATATGTGGCTTGATGTACATTCCACCTTCAGGCACTTTTTCCTGTGCGCGTAATATGTAATTTAACCCGGCTTTCGTTTCCAGTTTTTCGAAGAAATAATCTGATGGTGGCATAGGTTTTTCCTAAAATTCATCTGTTTATCCTGTTATTTTGATACCATATTTTGAGACGATTTAAAAACCGGCATAATTTGCTATTCTTTGAATTCGAGTAGAAAGAGGGGCGGGCAGCGCTCCGGACCGATAAGGAGAATAACGATGTCAAACGTGTGCACCATCGCCTGGGTTTACGGCGTCGTTCAGGGTGTCGGCTTCCGCTACAGTACCCAGCGCGAAGCCGTACAGCTAGGGTTAACGGGATATGCACGTAACATGGACGACGGCAGCGTAGAGGTACTGGCCTGTGGTGAAGAAGAACAGGTTGAGAAGCTGGTGGCGTGGCTGAAAGCGGGCGGGCCGCGAAGTGCGCGGGTTGATAAGGTTTTAACGGAACCGCATCAACCCGGTCGGGAGTACGTTAACTTCGGTATTCGCTATTAAATGCACTTCACCGGCTTAGGCAGGCCGGCAATCTTTGTTGCCTGTTTTGCCGGGCCCTTTGGAAACAGGCGATACAGATAACGGCTGTTACCTTTCTCTTCGCCGAATTTATTGGCCATGGCTTTGACCAGCATACGGATAGCCGGAGAGGTGTTGAATTCGAGATAGAACTCGCGCACAAAACGCACCACTTCCCAGTGTTCGGGGGAGAGGACGATACCCTCTTTCTCCGCAATCACCGCTGCCAGCGCTTCGCTCCACTGGCCACTCTCTTTGAGATAACCGTCGTTATCGGTCTCGATCTCTTTGCCTTCAAAACTCAACATAATCATTCACGCATCAGTCAAAAACCGCAGCAGTGTATCAAAAAACAAAGCCCCGCATAAGCGGGGCCAGGTTTACATAACTCTGTGGCTTTAATCGCGGCTGGCGAAGCCCAGAATGCTCAGCAGGCTGACGAAGATATTGTACAGCGACACATACAGGCTCACGGTAGCGCGGATATAGTTCGTCTCACCGCCGCGAATGATGTTGCTGGTTTCAAACAGGATGGCACCTGAAGAAATCAGAATAAACACGGCGCTAATTGCCAGGTGCAGGGCAGGTAGCTGCAGGAAGATGTTTGCCACCATACCCACCAGCACGACCACGATGCCCGCCATCAGCATACCGCCGAGGAAGGACATGTCCTTACGGGTAGTCAGCACGTAGGCCGAGCAGCAGAAGAACACCAGCGCGGTACCGCCCAGCGCCATACCGATAAGGTCGCCCATCCCGGCAGACAGATACGCATTCAGCATCGGCCCCAGGATGTAGCCCAGGAAACCAGTGAAGGCAAACGCAGACAGAATACCAACCGGTTTGTCAGCAGTTTTGTAGGTCAGGAACATCAGGCCATACATCCCCACCAGCGTCAGGATCAGCCCCGGAGACGGCAGCATCAGCACGGTGCTGGCGGTGGCAGTGATCGCCGAAAATGCCAGCGTCAGGCTAAGCATGAAATAGGTATTGCGCAGCACCTTGTGGGTACTGAGTAGCGATGTGCGGTCGCGTGAAGAAGTAATTATACGATCCATGAGTCACTCTCTTATGACAGATGTAATTAACGGCAAGAATAGGAAACGGCGCGCCAGTCTCAAAGTGGTTTTACCCATCTTTACTCAGCACGTTAGCGCTGATGCTGGTTATTTCTTCTGCGAAAATCATTTCCCACAGGATGAACAGCGGATTACGAATTTTATTCAGATCAACCTCTTATAGGTTACTGAAAAATATTGCCTTATTTCAATCCGGGCGCTAAGAGTTATTCCCGGATCGTCATAAAACAGACAATAAGGCGAAGGACATGAAACCACAAACACGCACTAACTTTACACTCTCTTTGTTAACCGCGGCCATACTGTGCACCAGCACGGCAAGCTGGGCGGCTAACGTGCCGGCAGGAACGCAACTGGCAGAGAAGCAGGAACTGGTCAGGAACAACGGCAGTGAACCCTCATCGCTTGACCCCCATAAAGTCGAAAGCGATGTCGAATTCAATATTATCAGCGATTTATTCGAAGGGCTGGTTAGCGTTTCTCCGAACGGTGATATCCAGCCGCGGCTGGCGGAGAAATGGGAGAACAAAGACAACACCGTCTGGACGTTCCATCTTCGTCCTGGCATCACCTGGAGCGACGGCACCGCCATTACTGCAGAAGATGTGGTCTGGAGCTGGCAGCGTCTGGTCGACCCTAAAACCGCTTCGCCGTACGCCAGCTATCCGGGCAACATGCACATCATCAACGCCGCAGAGATTGCGCAGGGTAAACAAGCGCCCGATAAACTGGGCGTGAAAGCCATCAACGACACTACGCTTGAAGTCACGCTCACCCAGCCAAATGCCGCTTTCCTGGCGATGCTGGCGCACCCTTCGCTGGTGCCGGTGGATAAAGTGCTGATTGGGCGTTTCGGTGATAAATGGACCAAACCCGAGCATTTCGTCAGCAGCGGTGCTTATAAACTGTCGCAGTGGGTGGTCAACGAGCGCATTGTGGCCGAACGCAACCCGCGCTACTGGGATAACCCGCATACCGTTATCAATAAGGTGACGTACCTGCCCATCACCTCTGAAGCCTCGGATGTGAACCGCTATAAGGCCGGTGAAATCGACATCGTTTATACGGTGCCGATCAATCAGTTTGCGCAGCTCAAGAAAACGCTGGGCAGCGAACTGGATGTTTCTCCACAACTTGCCACGTACTGGTATGAGTTCAACACCACCCGTCCACCCTTTAATGATGCCCGCGTGCGCAGGGCGCTAAACATGGCGCTGGATAAAGACATTATCGCGGAGAAAGTGTTAGGGCAGGGGCAGCGCCCGGCGTGGCTTGTCAGCCAGCCGGATATCGGCGGTATCACGCTAAAAAAACCGGATTACGCCAGCTGGCCGATCGAAAAACGCATTGCCGAAGCCAAAAAACTGCTGGACGAAGCCGGTTTTAACGCCAGCCACCCGCTGCGCTTTAATCTGCTCTACAACACGTCTGAATCGCACCAGCGCATTGCCATTGCGGCCAGTTCAATGTGGAAGAAAAATCTCGGCGTGGAGGCGAAGCTGCAAAATCAGGAGTGGAAAACCATGCTGGATACCATGCACACCCACAACTTTGACGTGGTGCGCTACGCCTGGATTGCAGATTACGATGATGCGGCGACGTTCCTCAACAACTACCGTACCGGAGACAGTGAAAACACCAGCCAGTACAGCAACCCGGAGTATGACCAGGCGTTAGTCAACGCGGCGAAAGCGAAAACGCCGGAAGAGCGCGGCAAATTCTACCAGCAGGCAGAGGATCTTTTAGGGCGCGACGTGCCTGCGATCCCGGTCTATCACTACGTGCGTACACACCTGGTGAAACCGTGGGTGGGCGGATTCACGCCGGATAAACTGGGGTACTACTACACCAAAGATATGTACATCAAGAAGCACTAAGCCTGAACGCTGCATGTTGTGCTGAGAAAATGGCCAATACGTTGTCAATTCAACCGATTAAACGCCTATTGGCTATTTTTAAAGCGAACGAATGCCGTGGCTCTTTACAGCACGCAGAGAGGTGTTTATAGTTCGCCTCACTTAGGAAGCGTGGCCGAGCGGTTGAAGGCACCGGTCTTGAAAACCGGCGACCCGAAAGGGTTCTAGAGTTCGAATCTCTACGCTTCCGCCAAATATAAACCCCAGGTTGCTCGTCAATCTGGGGTTTTTTCTTTTGGATTGGCCGATCCGGCTCACATTTTTAAAAAACCGCTATTCCCCTATATAAAACAGGCGTTATCATTCACGCCGTAAATATCTTGCTATCTCTCACCGAGGCTTTGATGCTGGAGAATGTTTTCATCAGATAATCAGTTTCCCGCTCTTTTCAGGACGGACTGGTTATCGCTGCGCTTAAACCTTACGCACGCACCTGCGGGTGTGGGCTCGTTTTTACGCATGATGATTACACAGGTTTTCCAGTATGAATTTATCCCGTCAGGAACAACGAACCTTACATGTTCTCGCCAAAGGTGGACGTATTGTGCACGTCCGCGACAGTTCTGGCCGCGTCACGTCCGTTGAGTGCTACACCCGTGAAGGGCTGGTGCTGAGCGACTGCACGCTTAACGTCTTTAAAAAACTCCGCACTAAAAAGCTGATCCGATCCGTGAACGGGCAGCCTTATCGCATCAATACCACCGGGCTGAACAACGTTCGCGCCGAGCTGGATAATCGTTAAACGGAATAAACAACGCCACCCTTGGGTGGCGTTGGCCGACGGTGGATCGTGCGAAATGTAGGCCGGGAAAGCGCAGCGCCACCCGGCAAGAAACAAGAAAGGTAACGTCTAAGAACGGATAAAGGCCAGAATGTCCGCGTTGATAGTATCCGCATGGGTGGTATGCATCCCGTGTGGGAAGCCCGGATAAACTTTCAGTACGCTGTTCGCCAGCAGCTTGTCCTGCAGTAGAGAGGCATTTTTATACGGCACGACCTGATCGTCGTCGCCCTGCAGCACCAGTACGGGAACCGTGATGGCTTTTAAATCCTCCGTCTGGTCGGTCTCTGAAAACGCCTTAATTCCCTCATAGTGAGCCTTGGCACTTCCGATCATTCCCTGGCGCCACCAGTTCTGAATGGTGCCCTGCGAAACGTCGGCCCCGTCCCGATTAAAGCCGTAGAAAGGACCGCTGGCGACGTCGAGGTAAAACTGGGCGCGGTTAGCCGCCAGCGCTTTGCGAAAGCCGTCGAAAACCTCGATGGGCGTCCCACCGGGGTTAGCGTCCGTTTTTACCATCAGAGGCGGGACGGCGCTGACGAGCACCGCTTTGGCGACACGCCCCTGCGGTTGTCCGTACTGTGCAACATAGCGAGCGACCTGGCCGCCGCCGGTGGAGTGGCCCACGTGCACCGCGTTGCGCAGGTCCAGGCTTTCAACCACGGCCGACGCATCGGAGGCATAATGATCCATATCGTGGCCTTCACTCACCTGGTCCGAACGCCCATGACCACGACGGTCGATAGCGATAACGCGATAGCCTTCCGCAAGGAAGAAGAGCATCTGGTTATCCCAGTCATCGGCACTTAAAGGCCAGCCGTGGTGGAAAACAATGGGTTGCGCCTCTTTTGAACCCCAGTCTTTGTAGAAAATGTTGACGCCGTCTTTCGTTGTTACGAATGCCATACCGCAAACTCCTCAGTTAAAGGCAACTTGATCGCAGGCTGCAAGGCTCGAATCCTCATCGCCCTAATCGATCCGGCTTTTTGACGTTCACCGTACCGGTAGAACCTTTAAAGTGTAGGAGAAATACTGGAAGTAGAAGGTTTCATTACCGTTAAAGGCAGCCATACACGCGCTGGCTGCGGTTTATTGATCGCGAGAAAATGCGCGTCCTTTTCCGGACTTTGTTGCAGAAGCGAAAGGCTGGTCTATGCTCAAAACACTAACTCGCCTTTCGCTGGTTGTCTGAAAATAAAAGAATTTTTGCCTGTGGGGTCGTGGTGATGAAAAGGATCCAACTTGCGTTTCTAACCTGTTTTGCCGCCTTGATCGCTTTCTCATCCTTTGCTGCCGAGCCCCGTCAGGAGCCTACGGAGCAGGAGCGCGCGCGCACGGTCTATATCTTCCATCAACCGATTGTCATGCTGCAGGCAAAATTTGGCCTTACCACGCCCGAAGAGCGCGTGTTACGCATCCGCAATACCCTGCGTAATTTTACCCAGGCGGACGTCAGCGAGCCGCTAAAAATTGTCCCCGTGACCCGCTACAACCAGCAGGGGCGGTTGATTGTGATGAACAGTAAGCCGGTGATGCTGCTGACCGAGGCTGATTTAGACGAAGGGGACGATCTCACCCTCGACCAGGCCGCAAATAGAGTGTTAACGCGAATGGAAGCGCAGAGAGCAGCGCTACGCGATCAATACAATACCGGCTGGCTGACACTCTCGGGCGTAAAAACGATAGCGGGGCTTCTGGCACTGGTGCTGCTGTGTTATGGCGCCTGGCGATCCTGGCGCTGGTTCAGACGCGTATACCGCAGGCGTATTCTGGAGAATCGCAGTTGGGTGCCGCAAAGCTGGCGGCGTTATATCGGTGCCATTGAAATCCGACTCTACGCGCTACTGATGATTGTGTTGGGGCTTATCGGATTCTATGTCTGGCTTAGCTGGGCATTCAGTTTCTTTCCCTGGACGCGCGTGTGGGGCACATCGTTGGGGGACTGGTCGATTCGCGTCGCGCGAGAAATTGCGTTATCCATTGTGTCTGCTTTACCGGGGTTGATGATTGTCCTGATTATTTTCCTCATTACCGCGTTTATTCTTAAGCTACTCAAACTGGTGCTCAATCAGGTGGAAGCAGGGCGTTTACAACTCCCCGGCATTCACCCGGAAACCGTGGGCGCGACCCGTAAGTTAATTTCCGTTGCCGTCTGGCTCTTTGCGCTCTCAGCCGCGTACCCGTTTTTACCCGGTGCGAATTCGCTGGCCTTTAAAGGCATCAGCGTCTTCTTTGGCCTGATGCTCACGCTGGGATCGGCGGGGGTGATGAACCATGCGATGAGCGGTCTGGTGCTGATTTACTCCCGCGCCCTGCGAAAAGGCGATGTCATTCGCGTGTCCGAAAACGAGGGAAAGGTCAGTGAAATTGGCATGCTCGCCACCAAAATCATCACCCGCGAGAACTATGTGGTGACCGTGCCTAATGCGGTGATGGTGAGCGGCAAGATCACCAATCTTAGCGCGCAGCAGTCGGATGGCAGCGTTAACCTGACGGTGGGCGTGACCATCGGTTACGACACCCCGTGGCGTCAGGTGCATGCCATGCTGGAGCTGGCGGCCAAACGGGCAAAAGGGATTGATCTCTCCGAGCCGCCGCTGGTGCGCCAGCTTGGTTTAATGGACTGGTATATCGCTTACGAACTGCAGGTTCGGCTGCAGCCCGAACTGTCTCTTGCTGTTGCCCGTAACGAGCTGCACAGCCATATTCAGGACGTCTTCAACGAGTTCAACGTACAGATTATGTCACCGAACTTTGTGATGCAGCCGGAGGGCAGTGTGATGGTTGCCAAAGAAAACTGGTACCCGGCACCTGCGGCCCCTCCGCAGGGAGAAAAATAATGTACCTGTTCTGAAGTGAGGTGGCCGCCAGGGAAGGCGGTATCGTAGGATTATAGCTTCTGGTCAACGATCGCCGATTTCATTCGGGTCAGGGCAAGAATGTTTTTTGACCGCATGTTTAATTTTTCCTGGATCCTCACCCTGTAGGTGCTGGTCGTTTTTTGCGACAATTTCAGCTTTTTTGCTATCTGGTGATTTTCCATATGGAAAAGGTTCAGCACGTCGTACTCGCGGCGCGTAAACGAGTGTCTCCTGAGCGCCCGGTAGAAACGCATCAGCTGTTTAAAAGGGTGCGCGCTAAAGTACATAGACGAGTAGATAATATTATCAATTCTGACTGCGCTATTCGCTTCAATCTCGTGCATCAGCACTATATAGTCTTGCTTTATTTTTTTTACCTGCTTAATAGTATTGTTGCGTAATTTATCTTGTTCAATCGCGATGATAAATTCCAAATCGGTGTCAACCTGATACAGGCTGAGAATATCGTCGTCATCACGAATTAATCGGGTCGTGGCATGAGCGCTGGAGATGCCCGTACAAAGATAATAATTATCGCTGATAAAGAGAAAGTTCATAATAGTTTATTTATGGATAGATAGAATTCATTAAAAATCGAAGTGGCGTAATCTCAAGGATTTTATGCCATATTGTCGTGTGGATCGTTTTTTGGGGTGCCATCTTGTTCCAGCCACGGTAAGAGATTACGCCAGAGAGAAAGTTTACATTTACTGAAATTGATTATATTCATGGAAAATCGCTTATCGCAGTGAATAGTCTCTGCGGAAATTTATAAAGGTGGAATTGTTGTCTGCGTACAAACCTTGATATGAAAAAGAGTCTATATCAGAAACTACTGAAAAAATAAGATTCACTTATCTAAAAATAAACGTTTACATTTTAGCCGCTGACTGGATAAACAATAGGCACATTGAGAAGGGATAGCAACCGACACCTAAATTATTCAATTTCCTGCTTTACATCGCGCCCGGAGATGTTTATAGTGCGCCTCACTTTGGAAGCGTGGCCGAGCGGTTGAAGGCACCGGTCTTGAAAACCGGCGACCCGAAAGGGTTCTAGAGTTCGAATCTCTACGCTTCCGCCAAATTCGAAAACCCTGCGATAGCAATATCGCAGGGTTTTTTCGTTTTACAGCGCAATCACCAGTTCCCCGGAATGGCTTCGGGAACAGCACAGCGCCACCTGCTGGTCCGGCGCGCCTTTTTCCGCCTCCGACTGCACGCTATCCCGGTGATCCACCACGCCGTCAATCACCGGCGTCAGGCACGCGCCGCAAATCCCCATTTCACACGACAGCGGCACGTCTACACCGTTTTCCTGCAATACCTGGGCGATGGTTTTATCCGCAGGTACCGGCCAGCGCTCGCCGGTGGAGGCCAGTTTAACCGTAAAGATCTCGCCCGCAACGCCGCTTGTGGCAGGGGGCGCGGGCTGAAACGCCTCGCTGTGAAGATGGGCGTCATCCCATCCCTTCGCTGTGGCCACCTCACGCACTTTTTCCATAAAACCCGCTGGTCCACACACCCAGGCATGAAATCCCACCTCCGGCACCGGAAGATGCTCACCCAGCGCTGTGCGCGGGCTGGCGGTATGAATGATGCACTCACCGCACTGCGAGAGTTCGCGCGCAAACGCCGCGCTTTCGCGGTTTCTGACGTAATAGTGCAGGGTAAATGGCGTTCCGGCCGCCTTCAGCTGCAGGGCCATCGCATACAGCGGCGTAATGCCAATTCCTGCCGCCAGCAGCAAAACCCGCTCTGCCTGACCAAGCGGAAACAGATTGCGCGGGGCGGAAATCATCAGCTTCTGCCCGGGACGCAGCGTCTCGTGAACGTAGCGCGACCCGCCGCGCGAGGCGGTTTCCCGCCCCACGCAGATAAGATAGCTCTCTTCCTCACAGGCCCCGGTCAGTGAATACTGGCGCACCACGCCGCAGGGCAGATGCACATCAATGTGCGCGCCGGGCTGCCACGTCGGCAGTGCTTTACCGTCTTCAGACACCAGCCTGACGGCGAGGCTTTTGTCGCCCTCGCGCCACAGCCCGTCAACAATCACGCTCAGCATATCGGCCTCCGTCATACCAGGAAAAACTCGCCAAAGCCCATTTTTTTCAGTCCCCGACGGTAGGCTATTGAGCTTTTGTCAGCGGGAATATGGGCTTCCAGCGTCAGGTCCAGCGGCAGGCTTTCCGGACGCTGGGTTTCCACCATCAGGCGATCCTCTTCGAAGATGCGCAGGTTAAAGGCATGTACGTCTTCCACCGGAATATGCAGGTCAAGGTTGCGCGCAATAGGGGCGAACATGCGGGTCACGCGCGATGACACGGGCGACGCGGCGTTCATGATCACCAGTCTCGCCTCTCCCGGAAAATGAATCGTCAGAGTGGCGGTAAACGGCAGATGCATTTCAAAATGACGCAGCCACTGGAACCCTTCTGGCACCTGTACGGGTGAACCGGTGGGATAGTTGCTCACGGAGCTCCAGTAATCCGCCACGAAGCCGAACGGCGTCTCCTGTGGCTGATAGGCGGGCACAAGCTGATTATTGGGATCGGCAAAGGTATCAGTGTGGATCCACGCAAAGTGCGCCACGTCCAGAAACCCCTCTACCTGTCGCCCGGCGAAGCCATTCACCTCAAACGCCGGGCAGTTGATCTGCTGAAAGCCTGCGTCATCCCAGTGCGGCATGGTGGGCAGCGGCGCAGGATTGTCCGGGTCAAACGCCAGGCAGGTCCAGATCAGGCCGAAGCGCTCCTCCACGGCGTAGTTGATCAGGTTCAGCTTCGCCGGAACGGGCTGGTCGGGGCTGGACGGAATACGGTTGCAGCGCCCGTCCTCCCCGAAGCGTAAGCCGTGATAGGGGCAGATAACCCCGTGTTCGTCGTGAAAACCGAGCGTCAGCGGCACGCCGCGGTGCGGGCAGACGTCCCGGGCGACCACGACCTGGTCGTGGATCCGGTAAATCACCAGCTGTTCATCCAGCAGGGTCGCCTTGACCGGCGCCGGGCCGACGTCGCAGGCGCGCGCGACCGGATGCCAGCATTTCGCCAGGCGCAGCCAGTCCTCTGGCTCAAACGTGCAGTGGGCGGGTGGAGTCGGTTCTCTTTTCATCGTTATCCCTCTTACGTTCAGCCTAACGGGCCGCCCTGAATGGTCTCGCACAGACCGTTAATGATGCGCTCGCCGGTCTCCTCTTTGAGCTCCTGATACCAGGCCTGCGTCAACGCCATGTCTTTCCCGTGGGTGACGTCGCAGCGTTTACGCGCCTTCAGCACCAGGTCGCGCACCCGGTCACAGCGCAGCGCTTCGTACTGCCGCAGCGCCAGCGTAATGCTGTGGTTTTCACGCAGGCATTCCCCCAGCACCACGGCATCTTCCATCGCCGCACAGCCGCCCTGGCCGATATCCGGCGTGGTGCTGTGCGCGGCATCGCCGAGCAGCGCGACGTTGCCGCGCACCAGGCTGTCGAACGGCTCAATGTCGTGGATTTCAATGCGGTTGGTGGTCTCGGGATCCAGCGCCGCGATAAGCGTCTGCACCGGCGGTGCCCAGCCGCGGAAGTAGCCCGTGAGATCGGCGCGCAGGGTGGTGCGATCCTCTGCCAGGCCCGCGGGCAGCGGCACGTCAAAAAAGAAGTAGAAACGACCGCCGGAGACGGGCATCAGCGACACGCGTTTGCCTTCGCCAACGAAGGTGGTCCACTGGTGCGCCGGGGCAATCTCTTCATCAATCTTCACCAGCCCGTTCCAGTTCACGTACCCGGCGTAGCGGCGCTCCGGGGTGTATCCCAGCACGTACGGACGAACCGCTGAGTGGCTGCCGTCGGCGGCAATCAGAAAATCGCCTGTTGCCGTGGTGCCATCGGTAAAGGTCACGCTCACGCCCGCGTCGTCTTCATGAACGTGTTCCACACGCTTGCCGAACTGCACCCTGTCGCGACCCCAGAAGTCCAGCATTTCGCGCTGGAGTTCAGCGCGCGAGACGGGGCAGGGACGCCCTCCGGTACGCTCAACCAGCGGGGCAAGGCTAAAGCGGGTCAGGGTCTCGCCGCGCCGGTAATCTTTGTAGGCCATAAAACGCATCGGACCGCCGTAAGTCTCGATGATGTCGCCCATGCCGAGGTGCTGCATGCATTTCACGCCGTTAGGCCAGATGGAGATGGCCGCCCCGACGGGCCTGATCTCTCTTACGGCTTCAAACACGGTACAGTCGATGCCCGCTTTCTTCAGCGCGACGGCGGCGCTCAGGCCACCAATTCCCGCACCAATAACGATTGCTTTCATGCTTCTCTCCTTTTGCAGGGTGTAAAAACATTCAGCAATTTGCGTACCAGGCTGCAGAGTGGCGAAAACGGCGTTGTGAGCGATGAGTTTGCACTGCTAAGGTGCGCAAACGCGGTGAAGGTGCCTTTTTATGAATCAATAATTTCCTGTTGAGCTATACGGAATCGACTGTTTCACACCTGCGCTCAGAATGGCGTGGTTTGTGCAAGAGCCCGGAGGATGACAATAAAGGAGACGCTATGATCGCACTGCACGAGTTCAATCATCTTCCCCACGAAAAGGCGTTAGCGCTGATTCACCCCTGCGTGGCGCTCCCCGGCTGGGCCGACGCGCTGGCTCTGGGGCGGCCCTACGCCAACCGGGACGAATTGTTCAGTACGGCGAAAGCGCTGACGCAAGCCTGGGACGACGCGGCGCTAGCGCAGGCCCTGAGCGCCCATCCACGCATCGGGGAAAAGCCAGCGGGCTCACAGGCGGAGGCGGCGCTGTCGCGCCAGGAGCAGGGCGCGTTGAATGAAGGCGATGCTGACCTTGCTCAGGCGCTGCGCGAGGGGAATGCCCGCTACGAAGCTCGCTTCGGGCGCGTCTTTCTCATCCGCGCGAAGGGCCGCAGCGGCGAAGACATTTTACAGGCGCTGCACGCGCGGCTTGAAAACAGCGATGCGCAGGAAGTTCGGGCTGCACTGGAACAGCTGCGGGAAATTACGTTACTACGTCTGGAAGGAGTCATTAGCGAATGAGCACACTCAGCACCCATATTCTGGATATCTCGACGGGCCAACCTGCAGAGGGCGTGACGGTTTATCTCGAACGGGAGGGGGAAATCATGGCGACGGGCGTGACCAACGTAAAGGGTCGCATCACCGAATTTGTCCCTTTCCTGCCAAAAGGCCGCTATCGGCTGGTGGCGGAGATCGGCGCGTGGTTTAGCGAAACCGGTCGCGACACGCTCTACCCCTGCGCGCAAATTGATTTTGTGACGGGAGAAACGGCAGGCGAGCACTTCCACCTGCCGTTTGTGATTGCGCCCGGCGGGTGGTCAACCTACCGGGGCAGTTGACCATACCCGCTCGCCGTTGACCCAGGTCTCGCTGATGTTGCGCTCGTCGCCCAGGGTCATCAGCACAAAAAGCTGCTCGTAAATATCCTGACAGCGGCGATTACGCAGGCGCTGCAGCGGCGTCACGTCAGGATCGATAACCACGAAATCCGCCTCTTTGCCGGGTGCGAAGTTGCCAATCTTATCGTCGAGCCTGAGGGCGTGCGCGCCGCCCAGGGTGGCGTGGTAAAACGCCTCGCTGGCGCGCAGGCGGTAGCTCTGAAGCTGGCCGACCTTGTAGGCTTCCCCCAGGGTGCGCAGCATGCTGAAGGTGGTGCCCGCGCCGACGTCGGTGCCGATGCCCATCCGCACCTTGTGCTGCCAGCAGGCGGGCAGGCGAAACAGCCCGCTGCCGAGAAACAGGTTAGAGGTGGGGCAAAACGCCACCGCCGAACCGGTGTCATGCAGGCACTGCCACTCGCTGTGGTGAAGATGGATCGCGTGGGCAAACACGCTGCGCTCGCCGGTCAGGCCGTAGTGGTGATACACGTCCAGATAGCGCTCATGTTCCGGCCAGAGGTCGCTTACCCAGGCCACTTCGTTGGGGTTTTCGCTCAGGTGGGTCTGCAGCCAGGTATCCGGGAACTCCTCTCTGAGCAGGCTGACCGCGGCAAGCAGCTCGGGTGATGAGGTCGGGGCAAAGCGCGGCGTAATGGCATAGCCCAGCCGCCCCCGGTGGTGCCAGCGCTGAATCAGCTCCCGCGTCTGCCGGTAGCTCTGCTTCGCGTCTTCGCTCAGGTAGTCCGGCGCGTGTCTGTCCATCATTACCTTTCCGGCGATAAGGCGCATATTGAGGCGCAGGGCTTCGGTAAACAGCGCCTCGACCGATTCCGGATGCAGCGTGCAAAACACCAGCGCGGTGGTGGTGCCGTTGCTCACCAGTTGCTGAATGAAAAATTCGGCGATCTCTTTCGCGTAGGCTTCATCGGCAAACTGGCTCTCCACCGGGAAAGTGTAGGTGGTCAGCCACTCCAGCAGCTGTTCGCCAAAGGCGCCGATCATCTCCGTTTGCGGGTAATGGACGTGGGTGTCGACAAAACCGGGCAGCAGCAGCCTGCCGCGCAGGTCGGTGTAGCCCTTATGGGGGTCAAGATACTGCTCGCCCTCCTGCCACGGCATCTGCGCCAGGATTTTCCCGCTCTGTATAAACAGCAGCCCGTCCTCAAGGTAGCGCGCGTGTTGGGCAATCGCGTCTGCGCTGTGGCTGACCTGGGCAATATCAAAAAATGCACCGCGGATCGCTGTCTGGTAATCCATCATGGTTCCTGCCTTCGTGTTTGCGTAGCGGGGTGATAAGGCGCAGCAAGAACGGTGCCAGAATGAACGGGCCGCAGATAAGCTGCGGCCAGAGGGAAGGGTTACTCTTTTTGCGTCGCCACGCGGGAGCTGAACGACGTCGCGCCTGCCGTCTCGCGATCTTCCCGCGCCAGCCAGCGATAGGTCACGCCGCCGAGGAAGACGCCGATGAACCAGCTGAAGTTCGCCACCTCATGCAGGGCCGGAATAAAGCTAATCACCAGTCCCACGGCAACGGATGGGATCAGCGCGCCAATGGCTTTCGGATTAAAGCCGTTACGGTACCAGTATTTGCCCTTTGGCGTGTCGTCGAACAGATCGTCGACCGACACCTTACCGCGTTTAATCAGGTAGAAGTCGGCAATCAGAATGCCGAACAGCGGGCCGATGAACGCCCCGAGCACATCCAGGGTGTAGTGGATAAGCTCCGGCGAGTTGAACAGGTTCCACGGGGTGAGCAGGATCGAGCCGACGGCGGCAATCATTCCCCCGGTGCGGAAGCTGATTTTCTGCGGCGAACAGTTAGAGAAATCAAACGCCGGGGAGACGAAGTTCGCGACGATGTTGATCCCGATGGTGGCGGTGATCATCGTCAGCAGGCCAATCGCCACCGCCAGATCGTTACCCACGCGGCTGACGGTTTCAATCGGGTCGGTGATCATGCGGCCAAACAGCGACTGGGTGCCGGAGACAATCACCACGGTGACGATGGAGAACAGCAGGAAGTTAAACGGCAGGCCCCAGCGGTTACCGCGGCGGATTTCCCCCATGCTTTTCCCGTAGCGGGAGAAGTCACCAAAGTTGAGCAGCGGGCCGGAGAAGTACGAAACCACCAGCGCGGTCGCGGTGATCATCTGCCAGGTCTGCTCGCCCGCGCTCAGGGATTTGCTGGCGAGGGTGAAGGAAATGCCGTCAAAACCGGTCTTGTATACAATCCAGCCTGCAAGGGCCAGCATCACCACGTAGACCGCCGGACCGGCGATATCAATAAAGCGCTTGATGGCGCTCATGCCGTGCCAGAAGACCATCGCCTGCAGGACCCACATGATGGCAAAGCAGATCCAGCCCAGGTGCGACAGGCCCAGGAACGCGCCGGTAGTGAGCGAAGAGAGCGACGGCCAGAACTTCAGCGCCACCAGCATCAGGGCGTTGGCGGCCAGATAGGTCTGAATCCCGTACCACGCGAAGGCAATCAGCCCGCGGATCACCGCCGGAATATTGGCCCCGAAGACGCCAAACGCCTGACGGCTTATCACCGCATAGGGCACGCCCGCCATCTGGCTCGGTTTGGCCACCAGGTTGGCGCACAGCTGCACGATGCAAATCCCCACCAGCAGGCAGAGCAACACCTGCCAGCTTGCCAGCCCGAGCGTAAAGAAGCTCGCGGCGACAACATAACCCCCCATGCTGTGGACGTCCGACATCCAGAACGAAAAGATGTTGTACCAGCTCCAGTTCTGGTCACGCGTCGGTGCCAGATCCTCATTGCAAAGACGTGGGCTGTAAACCGCACCGGAATCAGCGGCCGTACCCTGCTGCGCGTTTTGACTGTTTGGCATGAAACCTGCTCCTGTGAATGAAAACCCGTTGAGTGGGAGTGCAGACGGTGTTGCAGGATCCAGGCCAAAATAATAAATGTTGTATGCAATTTTTTATTTTTATGTATACGATTCGATAACGAAAAGTAAAAGACGGAGTGGTGAATGAACAACATAAACGCCCTGCAGACCGCGCCAGACCTGCATGACAAAGATGAATCGATCTTTCAGGCGCTGATGACCGCGATTGTCGAACATCAGCTGCTGCCGGGGAGCAAACTGCCGGAAGAGGCGCTGGCCGAGGTGTTTGGCGTAAGTCGCACGGGCATCCGAAAGGTGCTGCAGCGACTCGCGGCTGTGCAAATGGTCACTTTAACGCCCAAACGTGGTGCACACGTTGCCAGCCCGACGGTGGAAGAGGCGCAGCATATCTTCCGCACCCGCGCCCTGCTGGAGGTGGCCAACCTGCCGGACGTGCTGGCCCGCTGTCAGCCGCCGCACCTTGCCGCGCTGGAGGCCATTATTCGTCAGGAGCAGCAGGCGCACGAGGCGTACGACGGCCCGGCGGCGATCCGCCACTCTGCCAATTTCCACATTCAGCTGCAGGCGATCTCCGGCAACCAGGTGCTGACGGAGATGGTGACCGGCCTGAGCCAGCGCTCCTCGCTGGTGATTGCCACCTGGGGCGCGCCGTGGCGGCAGGGCTGTCGCTGCAACGATCACGAACAGCTTGTGGATCTGCTGCGCCAGAAGGCGCTACAGCCGCTCAGCGATGCCTTAATGCACCATTTTGAACATATCGTCGCCAGCCTCTGCTTCGAGCGGGCGGGCGAGTGCCTGCCTGATTTTGCCCGGCTGTTTGCCGGCCACAAGGAGTCGTAATGTCCTCTGTCTGTATACAAGTGATCAACCCCAACACCAGCCTCGCGATGACGGAAACCATCGGCGCGGCGGCCCGCGCGGTGGCGGCACCGGGGACGGAGATCCTTGCGGTCTGCCCGAGCGCGGGCGTGCCGTCTATAGAGGGTCACTTTGATGAAGCCATCGCCGCCGTGGGCGTTCTCGAACAGGTCAAGCTCGGCAGAGAGCAGGGCGTGGATGGTCACGTCATCGCCTGCTTTGGCGATCCGGGCCTGCTGGCGGCGCGCGAGCTGGCGCAGGGGCCGGTGGTAGGGATTGCGGAAGCCGCCATGCATATGGCGACGCTGGTGGCGACGCGCTTCTCGGTAGTCACCACGCTGCCGCGCACGCTGATTATTGCCCGCCATCTTCTGCACCAGTATGGCTTTCAGGATCGCTGCGCGGCGCTGCACGCTATCGATCTCCCGGTGCTGGCGCTGGAGGACGGCTCTGGTCTGGCGCAGGAGAAAGTGCGCGCGCGCTGTATACAGGCGCTGAAAGAGGATGGCTGTGGCGCCATCGTGCTGGGCTGCGGCGGCATGGCGACGCTGGCGCAGGAGCTGACCCGAGAGCTGCGCGTGCCGGTTATAGACGGCGTCAGCGCGGCGGTGAAGATGGTGGAATCGCTGGTGGCGCTGGGGCTGTCGACCAGCAAGCACGGGGACCTGGCCTTCCCGGAGAAAAAAGCGTTAAGCGGACAGTTTCAGGCATTGAATCCATTTTGAAGGTGAGGGGAGACGTAATGGCGCTTTTTGAACAGAATTACCCGCGGGATCTGCGCGGTTACGCAGGCAACCCGCCGCACGCGCGGTGGCCGAATCAGGCGCGCATCGCCGTGCAGTTTGTGCTCAATTATGAGGAAGGGGCGGAAAACCACGTTCTGCACGGCGATGCCGGTTCCGAGCAATTCCTGTCGGACATCATCGGCGCGGCCAGCTACCCGGATAAACACATGTCGATGGACTCCCTCTACGAATACGGCAGCCGCGCCGGGTTCTGGCGGATCCACAATGAATTTCAAAAGCGCGGCCTGCCGCTGACGGTCTTTGGCGTGGCGATGGCGCTGGCGCGTCACCCGGAGATCGTGGAGGCAATCAAGGGTGCGGATTACGACCTGGTGAGCCACGGCTGGCGCTGGATACACTATCAGCACATGGATATCCAACAGGAGCGCGAACACCTGCACAAAGCGGTGCAGGTGTTGACCGACCTCTTCGGCAAGCCGCCAACCGGCTGGTACACCGGGCGCGACAGCCCCAACACGCGTCAGCTGGTGGTGGAGCATGGCGGCTTCGACTACGACAGCGACTACTACGGCGACGACTTACCCTTCTGGACGGAAGTGGCCTGTAGCGACGGCACCCGCAAACCGCACCTGATTGTGCCCTACACGCTGGATGCAAACGACATGCGCTTCGCCACCGCTCAGGGGTTTAATACCGCCGAGCAGTTTTATACGTATCTGAAGGACAGTTTTGACGTGCTGTACGAAGAGGGCGAAAGCGCGCCGAAGATGATGTCCATCGGCATGCACTGCCGCCTGCTCGGGCGTCCGGGGCGTTTTCGCGCGCTGCAGCGGTTCCTGGATTATGTGCAGCAGCATGAGCGGGTGTGGGTCTGTACCCGCCAGCAGATTGCCGACCACTGGCGGGAAGTGCATCCGTTTCAGAAATAATTGTGCCGTGTTTTACCGGGTGGCGGCTGCGCCTTACCCGGCCTACGACTATGCCATCAAACTCACCTGCGCCGCCACGATGCGCCACCCGTAGGCAAACCGCACCCACGTCTGCTGCTGACGGCCAATGCGTTCCGTGCCCTCCCGGGTAAACTCGGTGCTGCACACGGCATAATCCTCGCCGAAGGTGGTGATGACGGTGTGGCGCAACGTCCGCTGCAGCCCGGCGGACGGGCGCGCCGCGCGAAAGGCGCGGATTTCATCAATCCCGTACAGGTTTTCACCCGCCCCCAGACGCACCGTGTTTTTGTCGTGCCAGAACAGCTCGTCCAGCACCGCAACGTTGTTGCTGACCAGCGCGTCTTCATAGCGGTAAAACGTGGCGGTCACCTCGGCAACCACCCACGGCAGGTTAATATCATCGTGATTCATCATGCTGCCACCTCCGCCGGGCGGGCATCGGCGATCCCACTCTCTTCCAGCACGCGCGCGACGCGCAGGCACGCCTGCTCGTTAAACGGCGCGGCAATCAGCTGCAGGCCAATCGGCGCACCCCGGGCGGTGCGCAGCGGAACGGTGGTCACGGGCAGGCCCAAAAAGGATATCGGCTGGGTCAGCATCCCCATGCTGGCGCGAATGGGGAGCGGCTGGCCGTTAATCTCCATGGTTTGCTCACCCGCGAGCGTCGCACTGCGCGGCGTTGCCGGGGCGATCAGCACGTCGGCCTGCGCGAAAAGGGTTTTAAATGCCTGCCGGGCGTGTGCGCGAAACCGCTGGGCCTGAATATACCAGGCGGAGGGAATCATCGCCCCGGCCAGCAGCCGTTCGCGAGAGTGTAGTTCAAAACGCTCGGGCTCGCGGCGAAGCGCAGGCAGGTACTGGTTTCCCCCTTCGGAGGCGCTGATGATAAACGCTGCGGAGCGCGCCAGCTCGGCGTCCGGAAACTGCAGCTCATCCTGCACGTCGAGCGCCTTCGCCACCCGCGCCACGGCGTCTCGGGCATCCGCGTCGCACCAGGTGGTGAAGTAGCCGCCGAGCACCGCGCAGCGCAGGCCGTCAAGCCCGCGCTCAAGCAGGGGGCGCGTCTGCTCGCGCGAGCTCTCTGCCTGAAAACCGTCGCTGCTGTCCCGCCCCTGCAGTGCGTCATACACGGACGCCAGGTCGCACACACGGCGGGCAAAGGGACCGATATGATCCAGGCTCGCGACAAACGGATGGCTGCCGGATCGCGACAGGCGGCCAAAGGTGGGCTTAAGGCCATAGATGCCGCACAGGGAGGCCGGAACGCGAATCGAGCCGTTGGTGTCGGTGCCGAGCGAAAAGTGCACCAGCCCGGCGGCCACGGCGGCGGCTGAACCACCGGACGACCCGCCCGCAATGCGCGCCAGATCGTGCGGGTTACGCGTCGTGCCGTAGTGGCTGTTTTCGGTAGTGAAGCCGTAGGCGTAGGCGTCCATATTCACCATCCCGGTCAGCAGCCCGCCCGCGCTGCGCAGCTGGCGCACTGCGAAGCTGTCAGCGGCCGCGGCGGGGCGCTGGCTGAACAGCTCTGCCCCGGCGAGGGTGGTGTGGCCGGCAACGTCGAACAGATTTTTTACCGCGTAGGGCACGGCCGCCAGCGGTGGCAGGGGGCGCTTCTCGCGGCGCAGGGTGTCGATGCTCTCGGCTTCGGCGAGCATGCGTTCTTCCGTCACGGCGGTCCAGGCGTTGATCTGCGGGTTAACGCGCGCAATTGCCTCCAGCGTCTGGCGAGCAATCTCGCGAGCGCTCAGCTCGCCCGCGCTCAGCGCATGCTGGATCGCGCTGATACTCATCTCGTGTAGCCTCATGCTTTGTATACTCCTGCGATCTCCAGACGGTCATCGAGCGGCAGCGCCATCAGCGGCGCGGCCAGGGCGGCAATGCGGTTGAACTGCAACTGCAGCTCGGCGCGGCGGGCATCGTCCAGCGTCACGCCGAGCACGGACTCCATTTGCGCAAGATACGCATGCCAGTCGGGCTGTTGTGTGGTCATTTTTTTCTCCTCAGAATCCGGCGGCCGCGCCGTTGCTGCGCGGGTCAAATGCCCCTTCGAACAGCCCGTTGGGGTGGCGGACAATCGCGCCCGCGTGGCCCATCGCTTCACTGAAGTCCGGGAACATTTCTACCTCATGTCCCCGCGCGCGGAGCTGCGAGACCGTCTCAGCGCTAAAGCGCCCTTCAAGTTTTAACGTGTCCGAGGTTTGTCCCCAGGTGCGACCCAGCAGCCAGCGCGGGCGGGAAATGCTTTCCTGTAAAGGCACGCCCTGAATCGCGTAGCGGGTAAAGAGCGCAGCCTGGGTTTGCGGCTGTCCGTCACCGCCCATCGAGCCGTAGACCATCACGCGTCCGTCATTAAGACGTGCCGCCGCCGGGTTCAGGGTATGGAAGGGCTGCTTGCCCGGGGCGAGGGCCAGTAGATGATTGGGATCGAGACTGAAAGACGCGCCCCGGTTCTGCCAGACGATGCCGGTGTCGGGCAGCACCACGCCGCTGCCGAACTCGTGATAGATACTCTGGATAAACGATACGGCGAGCCCGCTGTTATCCATCACCCCCATCCACACCGTATCGCCGGGGCCTTTTCCGGTGCCCCACGGCGCGGCGCGGCTATCGTCAACCCTGTCGACAAGCGCCTGCAGAGCAGCGGGATCCAGCAGTTTCTGAACATCGGTTTTCAGCTCGCGCGGGTCGGTGATGTGGGCATCGCGCAGGCCAAAGGCCAGCTTGGTGGCTTCAACGATGCGGTGAATGGTGTCGGCATCGTCGGCCTCCGCCATGTTCAGACGATCGGTGATGCCGAGTATGGCCAGCGAGACCAGCCCCTGCGTCGGCGGGGCGTGGTTAAAGATCTCCCCCTGCTGGTGCTGCAGCCTCAGCGGCGCGGTGCGCCGGGCAGAATGCGCGTGTAAATCGGCCAGCGTCACGGGCAGGCCCAGCGTCTCCATGCCGTGCGCCAGTACGTTCGCCAGCGGGCCGCGATAAAAGCTGTCCAGACCGTCTTCCACCAAACGCGTCAACGTCGTGGCCATGGCGGGCTGGTAAAAACGGCTCCCGACCTGCGGCGGCTTACCGTCCACCAGCCAGGTTTCCGCGAAGCCGGGGATGGCCTTCAGTTCGTCGAATTTACTGGCCGTGGCATGGGCCTGAGAGGCCGTGACCGGGGTGCCGTTCTGCGCATAGTCAATGGCGTCGGCCAGCAGGCGAGCTAGCGGCAGCGCCTTGCCGGTCATCTCGCGGGAAAGCTTCAGCGCCTCGTCCCAGCCGCTCACCGTACCGGCGACGGTCAGCGCCGCACGGGGCCCACGATGGGGGATATGCGCCAGCCCGTCGTAGGCGGCGAGCGTTGCCAGCGATCCCGCCGCGCCGCTGGCATCAATGGCGACAGGTTCGCCTTCCGGCGGCACGATGAGCCAGAAGCCATCGCCGCCCAGCCCGTTCATGTGCGGATAAACCACGGCAATGGTGGCCGCCGCGGCGACCATTGCCTCTATCGCGCTGCCGCCTTCGCGCAGCACCGCCAGCGCGCTCTGGCTGGCGAGATGGTGGGGCGCAACGGCCATGCCGTGCGTGGAGACATTACTTTGCATGAAGCGTCCTCGTAACCCTGAAAGTCACAAGGTGCTGCAAAAGCTGTTCCAGTTCTGAAAGAAAAGTTTCAGTAAACTGGCACGTATAATGAATACGCAGAATAAAAGGTACAATGTAATGAAACAAAAGTTACAGAGGCGCTATGGAACAGTTAGATGAACGTCTGAAAGCACAGTACCCGTCGCTGTCGCCGCAGGAGCAGCGGGTGGCGGATTTTATTTTCGACCATTTTGACGATCTCATTAGCTACAACAGCGCCGAGCTGGCGCAGCTGAGCGGAGTGTCGAAAGCCACGGTCAGCCGTCTGTTTAAGCGTCTGGGCTATGAGAAATATAAGGACATGCGCGACGAGCTGCGCACCCTGCGCCAGAGCGGGATGCCGCTCACCGATAACCGCGACGCGGTGCAGGGCAATACGCTACTGGCGCGCCACTACAAGCAAGAGATGGTGAACCTGACCCAGTGGGTCAATGCCCTCGATGCGCAGCAGTTTGCCGACGCTATGGCCTGCATGGTGAAGGCACGGCGCATCGTCATTATCGGCATGCGTAACGCCTATCCGGCGGCGCTGCACCTGCGCCAGCAGCTGCTGCAGGCGCGCGGTCAGGTGCTGGTGCTGCCGCAGCCGGGGCAGAGCCTGAGCGAAGAGCTGGTGGATTTAACGCCGGACGATCTGGTGGTCATGATGGCCTTTCGCCGCCGCCCGCGCATTATCCGCCCGCTGATGCAGCAGCTTCAGAGCAGCGGCATTCCGGTGCTGCTGATGTGCGAGCCGCAGGCGCACAGCCTGTTCCCGCTGGCGAGCTGGCAGCTCTGCGCCCCTCTGGACAGCGTCTCGGCCTATGACAGCTACTCCTCGGTCAACAGTCTGATCAATCTGCTGGCGAATGCTTTCCTGCATGAAATTCTTGATAAAGGCCGTCCGCGCATTCACGACATTGCTTCCCTCTACCAGCAGCTGGACGAACTCGAACAGCGATAATGGGGCATCAGACTGGTGCTTTGCATTAAAATGGTGCAGATGTCGGGTCGGGAAAACGCACGTTTTTTCGACCCGTCCGCGTTTTATCAGGCTTTACAAGAATATTCCCCGCTTCGCTTTATCTGGCACATTAGTTGCAAAATCACATTCAAAGAATCTTTTGTTTCATGTTAACGTTACGGGGAAGCACCATGAAAAAATTGTTGATTGCACTGGCCGGGGCCGCATGCCTCTTCACACAGCTGCCGGCAAAGGCTGACCAGCTTCAGGATATTGAGAAGCGCGGCACTATCCGCATTGCCGTTCCGCAGGACTTCCCGCCGTTTGGCTCGGTGGGGACCGATCTGCAGCCGCAGGGCTATGACATCGACATGGCGCGCTATCTGGCCAAACAGATGAAGCTCAAGCTGCAGCTGGTGCCGGTGACCAGCGCCAACCGCGTGCCGTACCTGCAAACCGATAAGGTGGATCTGGTCATTTCAAGCCTCGGTAAAAACCCGGAGCGCGAGAAGGTGATCGACTTCAGCCGCGCCTACGCGCCGTTCTTCCTCGGCGTGTTTGGCCCGAAAGGTGCCGAGCTGAAAGACGCAGCCGCGCTGAGCGGAAAAACCATCGGCGTGACGCGCGGGGCGGTGGAGGACATGGTGCTGACCGGCCTGGCGCCGAAAGACGCGGACGTGAAGCGCTACGAAGACAACAACACCACGCTCTCCGCCTACCTCTCCGGCCAGGTGCAGTACGTGGCAACCGGCAACCTCGTGGTGGCGGCCATTTCGCGCCAGAACGCGGATAAAGCCCCGGTGCCGAGTTTTATGCTGAAAGATTCGCCGTGCTTTATTGGCCTGAAGAAAAACGAACCGGCCCTGAAGGCAAAAGTGGATGCGCTGATTGAGCAGGGCATTAAGGACGGCACGCTGAACGGCCTGTCCGAGCAATGGCTGAAGGCCCCGCTACCGGCAAGCCTCGGCGTTTAAGTCTATGGCTGAGCAACTCGATTTTTCAGCGCTCTGGCCGTACTGGCCGGAGCTGCTGGCGGGGCTGTGGGTCACCGTTCAGCTGACGGTGATGGCAACCGTCGGCGGGCTGGCAACAGGGATTTTCGGGGCGGCGATCCGCAGCGGACGCACCACCTGGTTCAGCCGGCTCTGGGGCGGCTACGTGGAAATCATCCGCAACACGCCGTTTGTGGTACAGCTGTTTTTCATCGTCTTCGGCCTGCCGAATCTGGGGCTGAAGATGACGGCGGGGGAAGCGGCGCTGCTGGCCATGGTGGTGAACCTCGGCGCGTACAGCACCGAGATTATCCGCGCGGGCATTCAGGTCACGCCGAAAGGGCAGTGGGAAGCCGGACGCGTGCTGGGGCTGACCCGCCTGCAGACCTTTATTCGCGTGGTGCTGCCGCCCGCGCTGCAGCGCATTTACCCGGCGCTGGTGAGCCAGTGCATCATCGTGATGCTCGGCTCGTCGGTGGTGTCGCAGGTCTCGTATGAAGAGCTGACCTTCGCCGCCAACCTGATCCAGTCCAGAACGTTTCTGAGCTTTGAGGTTTATCTGGTGACAACCGGCATTTACTTAGCGCTGTCGATTACTCTGCGCCAGCTGATGATGGCGGCAGGACGCAAATGGCTGGGGGTGCAGGCATGATGACCACCTTTACCGACTGGGACATTATTCGCAACCTGCTGCTGGCCGGGCGCTGGACGGTGCTGCTGTCGCTGGTGGCGTTCGTCGGCGGCGCGGCGGTGACGCTGCCGCTCCTGCTGCTGCGCCTGACGGGCGGGCGCGCGGTGAGGCGCATTATCCGCGGCTATATCGAGCTGTTTCAGGGCACGCCGCTGCTGATGCAGCTGTTCCTGGCCTTCTTTGGCGTGGCGCTGTTCGGCATCGACGTTTCGCCGTGGACCGCCGCCTCGCTGGCGTTAACCTTCTACACCAGCGCGTTTCTGCTCGACATCTGGTTTGGCAGTATTCGCGCCTTGCCAAAAGGGCAGTGGGAAGCGTCGCGCTGTCTGGGGCTGACCTTTGGCCAGACCCTGTTTCGCGTGGTCGCCCCGCAGGCGCTGCGCATCGGCATCGCCCCGACGGTCGGTTTTGCCGTGCAGGTGATCAAAGGCACCGCGCTGGCGTCGATCATCGGCTTTATCGAGCTGACCAAGGCCGGGACGATGCTGACCAACGTGACGTATCAGCCGTTTAAGGTCTTTGCGCTGGTGGCGCTCGGCTACTTTATTCTGTGTTATCCGCTGTCGCGCTACAGCCGCTATCTGGAGACGAAATTCAATGCCTCTCATCACCATTAATCAGGTGCAGAAGTACTACGGCGATAACCACGTGCTCAAGGGCGTCGATCTGGATATCAACATGGGCCAGGTGATCTCCATTATCGGGCGCAGCGGGTCGGGCAAAAGCACGCTGCTGCGCTGCATCAACGGGCTGGAAGGGTATCAGGACGGCAGCATCAAGCTCGGCGGCATGACCATTACCGACCGGGATTCTCAGGCGCGTGAAATCAGCCGCTCGGTCGGGATGGTGTTCCAGAGCTTCAACCTGTTCCCGCACATGACGGCGCTGGAAAACGTGATGCTGGCCCCGCGTCGGGTGCTGAAGAAAAGCGCCGCCGAATGCCGTGAGCTGGCGCAGCGCATGCTGGAAAAAGTCGGCCTCGGTGACCGTCTGGATTACTACCCGTCGAGCCTCTCCGGCGGCCAGCAGCAGCGCGTGGCGATTGCCCGGGCGCTGGCCATGTCGCCGAAAGTTTTACTCTGTGATGAGATCACCTCCGCGCTTGACCCGGAGCTGGTGGGCGAAGTGCTCAAGGTGCTGGAGCAGCTGGCCGCCGAGGGGATGACGCTGATACTTGTTACCCATGAAATGAATTTTGCCCGCGAAGTGGGCGACCGCGTGGTGTTTATGCACCAGGGGAAAGTCTGGGAGCAGGGCGACAGCAAAACGCTGTTCGCCAACCCGCAGACCACGGAACTGAAGCAGTTCATCTCCTCCGTGCGCGGCCTCAACTGATAAGGACTTAACAATGGATATCGCACAATTTCCGCAAATCAATCCGCCCCAGCGCCTGCTGATGGGGCCGGGCCCGATCAACGCCGACCCGCGCGTGCTGCGCGCCATGTCGAGCCAGCTGATCGGACAGTACGATCCGGCCATGACCCACTACATGAACGAGGTGATGGCGCTCTATCGCGGGGTGTTCCGCACCGAGAACCGCTGGACGATGCTGGTGGATGGCACCTCCCGCGCGGGAATTGAAGCCGTCCTGGTCTCCGCCATTCGCCCGGGAGATAAGGTGCTGGTGCCGGTCTTTGGCCGCTTTGGTCACCTGCTGTGCGAAATTGCCCGCCGCTGCCGCGCGGAGGTGCATACCATTGAGGTGCAGTGGGGCGAGGTGTTCACGCCGGACCAGGTGGAGGATGCGATTAAGCGTATTCGCCCGCGCCTGCTGCTGACCGTGCAGGGCGACACCTCCACCACTATGCTGCAGCCGCTCGCCGAGCTCGGTGCCATCTGCCGCCGCTACGACGTGCTGTTCTACACCGACGCCACCGCGTCGCTCGGCGGCAACGCGCTGGAGACCGACGCCTGGGGGCTGGACGCCGTCTCGGCCGGGATGCAGAAGTGCCTTGGCGGCCCGTCGGGCACGTCGCCGATCACCCTGAGCGCGCGCATGGAGGAGGCGATCCGCCGCCGCAAATGCGTTGAGGAAGGCATTCGCACCGACGCCCACCGCGACGGCGACGAGGAGATGATCTACTCCAACTATTTCGATCTCGGCATGGTGATGGACTACTGGGGGCCGGAGCGGCTGAACCACCACACCGAAGCGACCACCGCGCTGTTTGGCGCCCGCGAATGCGCGCGGCTGATCCTGCAGGAAGGGCTGGATAACGGCATCGCGCGTCACAAGCTGCACGGCGATGCGCTGCTGAAGGGCATTCAGGCGATGGGGCTGGAGACCTTCGGCGATCTGAAGCACAAGATGAACAACGTGCTGGGCGTGGTGATACCGCAGGGCGTCAACGGCGACCAGGTGCGCAAGCTGATGCTGGAGGATTTCGGGATTGAAATCGGCACCTCGTTTGGCCCGCTGCACGGCAAAGTGTGGCGCATTGGCACCATGGGTTACAACGCGCGCAAAGACTGTGTGATGACTACCCTGAGCGCGCTGGAGTCGGTGCTGAACTACCTGAAGTTCACCACCACGCAGGGTGCCGCCATGCAGGCCGCGTGGGATCACTATCGCCGCGAGACGCCGCAATGAGCCCGGCAGCAGAACGGGTGATGGCGCGTGCCGATGCGCTGGCCGCTATCAGCGAAACCCCGGATGCGCTGACAAGGGTGTACCTCTCGGCGCAGCATCTGCAGGCCAACCAACTGGTCGGCGAGTGGATGCGCCAGGCGGGGATGACCGTCTGGCAGGACAGCGTGGGCAATATCTGTGGACGCTATGAGGGCGCGCAGGAAGGGGCGCAGGCAGTGCTGCTCGGCTCGCATCTGGATACCGTGCGCAACGCCGGGCGCTACGACGGTATGCTCGGCGTGCTCACCGCCATTGAGGTGGTGGACAGCCTGCACCAGCAGGGGCGGCATCTGGCCCAGGCGATCGAGATTGTCGGGTTTGGCGACGAAGAGGGCACCCGTTTTGGGATCACCCTGCTAGGCAGCCGGGGCATTACGGGCTCCTGGCCGCAGGGCTGGCTGGAGACGTGTGATGCCGGCGGCATCAGCGTGGCGCAGGCGATGGTGCAGGCGGGACTCGATCCCGCCCGCGTGGCGCTGGCGGCACGCCATCAGGACGATTTCAGCGCCTGTCTGGAACTGCATATCGAACAGGGGCCGTGTCTGGAGCAGGAAGGTCTGGCGCTGGGCGTGGTGGAAGCCATCAACGGCGCGCGTCGCCTCAACTGCCGCTTCACCGGCGAGGCCGGGCATGCGGGCACCGTGCCGATGAACCATCGTACGGATGCCCTGGCCGCCGCCGCCGAATGGATGGTGTTCATTGAACACGCGACCCTGCAGCAGGGCGGCAATCTGGTGGCGACGGTCGGTGAACTGCGCTGCCTGCCCGGCGCGGTCAACGTGATCCCCGGTGAGGTGGCGCTCTCGCTGGATATTCGCGGCCCGCAGGATGCCCCGCTGGACGCGCTCCTCGCGGAACTGCTGGCGCAGGCGCAAACCATTGCCGCTCGTCGCGGGCTGAGCTTCAGCGCCGAGGAGTTTTACCGTATCGCCGCCACGCCGTGCGATGCGCGTTTGCAGGATCTGCTGGGACAGGCCGTTGAGTCGGTGCAGGGGCGCTCATTATCGCTGCCCAGCGGCGCCGGGCACGACACCATCGCGCTGGCAGAGCGCTGGCCGGTCGGGATGTTGTTTGTGCGCTGCAGGGGAGGCGTCAGCCACCATCCGGCGGAATCGGTGATGGCTGAGGATGTTGCCCTGGCGATTGAGGCGTTTGGGCGGGCGGTGAGAAAGCTGGCTGACGGTGGCGCGCGTTAAGCCACCGAACGCACCGCATCGTCGATATCCGCGCTCACCCGGACATCCTGCTCGTCAAAGACCATGCAGTGGCGATCGTCGAAGGCCACGTCTATCTTCTGCCACGGGGCGAATTTAACGTCCCCCGGCAGCAAGATTTTGACGTTGTCGTGGCCGTAACACTGGCCAAACAGATACGTGTTGTTCCCGAGTCGTTCAACCACTTCGCAGTGAAACTCCAGCGGTGTGCCCAGGCGAAGGTCAGTGGTTAAATGTTCCGGACGGATGCCCAGCGTAACCTGGCTGCCCGGCTGCAGCGGCGTGGTGGTCACGGCGAGCGTCAGTGACTTCTGCTGCGACAATCTCACCGTCAGCGCGCCCGGCTGCCATGCTTCAACCGTGGCCGGCATGAAGTTCATCTTCGGCGAGCCGATAAAACCGGCCACGAACTTGTTCACCGGCTTGTAATAGAGATCCATCGGGGCGCCCATCTGCTCCACTTTGCCGTAGTTCATCACCACAATTTTATCGGCCAGCGTCATGGCCTCAATCTGATCGTGGGTGACATACACCATGGTGGTTTTCAGCTCCTGGTGCAGGCGAGCGAGGTGCAGGCGCATCTCCACGCGCAGTTCGGCATCCAGGTTGGAAAGCGGCTCATCGAACATAAAGACGCGCGGGTTCCGCACGATAGCGCGGCCAATCGCGACGCGCTGGCGCTGGCCGCCGGAGAGCTGTTTAGGCTTACGGTCCAGCAGGTGGGAGAGCTGCAGCGTTTTGGCGACCATCTCGACCTGATGGCGGATCTGATCTTTCGGCACTTTATTCACCTTCAGCCCGTAGCCCATGTTTTCGGCCACCGTCATATGCGGATAGAGCGCGTAGGACTGAAAGACCATCGCCACACCCCGATGGGAAGGGGCGATGTCGTTCATCACCTCGTTACCGATCAGCACTTCACCCTCGCTTATCTCCTCCAGCCCGGCAATCATGCGCAGCATAGTGGATTTTCCACAGCCGGAAGGCCCGACGAATACGGCAAACTCACCGTCCTCAATATCAAGATTAACGTTGTGGAGCGTGACGGTGTCGCCAAAGCGCTTGGTGACATTCCTCAATTGTATGTTCGACATCAGTGTTCCCCAGGTAAACCGCCGAGCATGTTTTACGTATAACAATTGTGTTCAACGTGGTCGGACGGTGCAATTTGTCTGCCTTGACTATAACTTCCAGCATTCATGCGCCCTATATAGATATTCCATTAATGTTATGACGATCACACAACTTACAGTTTTATGTAGAGTTATCATGATGTGAAGGGTAGCGTATAACAAACCAAAGGCATTTGGTGTCAGACGTACAACGCCAGTTTTATCAGGATATATAGCGGGGTTTGTAGGGCGTCAGATGCAATAACAACCATAAAATTGTTATACCTTCACATGGGGTTGATAATGAAAAAGAACATACTCGCTGCTCTGATCCTCTCTACGCTCGCGGTACAGGCTCACGCCACCGCGCAGCTTAACGTCTGGGAAGACATCAAGAAGTCGTCCGGTATTAAAGATGCGGTCGCGGACTTTGAAAAACAGTACGACGTTAAGGTCAACGTGCAGGAAACCCCTTACGCACAGCAGCTGGAAAAACTGCGCCTGGACGGCCCGGCAGGCATTGGCCCGGACGTGCTGGTCATTCCTAACGATCAGCTGGGCGGCGCCGTCGTGCAAGGGTTATTGACCCCCCTGAATCTGGAGGCTAAGCAGACCGAACAGTACACCCCGGCCTCGATTAACGCCTTCAAAATGGATAACGCCCTCTACGGCGTGCCGAAAGCGGTTGAGACGCTGGTGCTGATCTACAACAAAGATCTCATCGACAAGCCGCTCAACTCGCTGCAGGACTGGTACGACTTTTCAAAACAGCAGCGCGCAAAAAACCAGTACGGTCTGCTCGCCAAGTTCGATCAGATTTACTACAGCTGGGGCGCGATCTCCCCGATGGGCGGCTACATCTTCGGTCAAAACGGCAAAGGCGGCTATAACGCCAGCGACGTCGGCCTGAACAAGCCGGGTGCGGTAGAAGCCGTGACGTACCTGAAAAAATTCTACGCTGACGATATTTTCCCGGCCGGGATAGTCGGTGACAACGGCCTGAACGCTATCGACTCCCTGTTTACTGAGAAGAAAGCGGCAGCCGTCATCAACGGCCCGTGGGCGTTCCAGCCGTATGAAGCGGCAGGCATCAATTACGGCGTGGTGCCGCTGCCCACGCTGCCGGACGGCAAGCCAATGAGCTCCTTCCTCGGCGTGAAAGGCTACGTCGTTTCCACCTGGAGCAAGGACAAAGCGCTGGCGCAGAAATTTATCGAATTCATCAACCAGCCGCAGTACGTGAAAACCCGCTACGTGGCCACGCGGGAGATCCCGCCGCTGACCGCAATGATCGACGACCCGGTAATCAAGAACGACGAGAAGGCGAGCGCCGTTGCGGTGCAGGCCGCGCGAGCCACCGCCATGCCGGGTATCCCTGAAATGGGCGAAGTCTGGGGGCCGGCCAACGCCGCGCTGGAGCTGAGCCTGACCGGCAAACAGGATCCCAAAGCCGCGCTGGACAGCGCAGAGAAACAGGTCCAGATGCAAATCGAAGCCATGCAGGCCAGCAACCAGTAATTTTCTGACGTCGCAGAACGGGAGGCTGCTCTCCCGTTTTATTGAAAGGAGTTGTCTGTGAGTATCATCCCGGAAAATTTTGCCAGACCGCACGGGGCTGGGCGTCACGCCTGGACCGGCCTGCTGCTGGCGGTCATCCCCGGCTTCGGCCAGTTCTATCACCGCCAGTGGCTGAAGGGCGTTATCTTCCTGGTGCTGCTGGCCAGTTTTATCGGCGTTTTTGCCGATTTCCTGCGCGAAGGGCTGTGGGGGCTGGTGACGCTGGGGGAGGAAGTGCCGCGGGATAACTCCATCTTCCTGCTGGCAGAAGGGATCATTAGCGTACTGATCGCCGCATTTGGCGTGATGGTGTATTACCTGTCGATGCGCGATGCCTGGGTCAACGGTCGAAAACGCGATGAAGGGCTGGGGCTAAACAGCGTGCGTAAGCAGTATCAGATGCTGCTGAGCGACGGCTTTCCGTATCTGATGATCACGCCGGGCTTTATTCTGCTGGTGTTTGTGGTGGTTTTCCCGATCCTCTTCGGTTTTGCCATCGCCTTTACTAACTACAATCTTTACCACACGCCGCCGGCTAAGCTGGTGGACTGGGTTGGGTTTAAGAACTTCATCAATATTTTCACGCTCTCCATCTGGCGCTCAACCTTCTTTGACGTCCTGCAGTGGACGGTGGTCTGGACGCTGCTCGCCACCACGCTTCAATGTACCGTGGGCGTACTGCTGGCTATTCTGGTGAACCAGAAAGACCTGCGCTTTAAGCCGCTTATCCGCACCATCTTCATTCTGCCGTGGGCGGTGCCGGGCTTTGTCACCATTCTGGTGTTTGCCGGAATGTTCAACGACTCTTTCGGTGTGATAAACAACGCCATTCTGGCCTTCTTCGGCATTGCGCCGAAAGCCTGGATGACCGATCCGTTCTGGACCAAAACGGCGCTGATCCTGATGCAGACCTGGCTCGGTTTCCCGTTTGTTTTCGCCATGACCACCGGCGTGCTGCAGGCGATCCCTGACGATCTGTACGAAGCCGCCACCATGGACGGGGCCAGCAGCGCGACCAAGCTGCGCACCATCACGCTGCCGCTGGTGCTTTATTCCATTGCGCCAATACTGATTACCCAATACACCTTCAACTTCAATAACTTCAACATCATCTACCTGTTCAACAACGGCGGGCCGGCGGTGGTGGGGTCCAATGCGGGTGGGACAGATATCCTGGTGTCGTGGATCTACAAGCTCACCATGTCGTCGTCGCAGTACGCGATTGCGGCGACCATCACTATCCTGCTGTCGATCTTTGTCGTCGGCCTGGCGCTGTGGCAGTTCCGCGCCACCAAATCTTTCAAAAATGACGACATGGCGTAAGGGACGTAACAATGGCTCAATCACAAAGTATTAAACGTGAGAAGTGGGTACGCCTCTCGCTCTCCTGGTTGGTTATCGTGCTGGTGTCGACGATTATCATCTACCCGCTGGTGTGGACGGTCGGCGCGTCGTTTAACGCGGGTAATAGCCTGCTCAGCTCCTCAATTATCCCTGAGAACTTTTCGGTGCAGCACTACGCCGACCTGTTTAACGGCCAGGTGAACTACATGACCTGGTACTGGAACTCGATGAAAATCAGCTTCCTGACCATGGTGCTGACCTTAATCAGCGTCAGCTTTACCGCCTATGCCTTTTCGCGCTTTCGCTTTAAGGGACGCCAGAACGGGCTGATGCTGTTCCTGCTCCTGCAGATGATCCCCCAGTTCTCGGCGCTGATTGCCATCTTCGTGCTGTCGCAGCTTTTGGGCCTCATCAACAGCCATCTGGCGCTGGTGCTGATCTACGTGGGCGGCATGATCCCGATGAATACCTACCTGATGAAAGGCTACCTCGACGCCATCCCGAAAGATCTGGATGAATCCGCGCGCATGGACGGGGCCAGTAATTTCCGGATTTTCATCGAAATTATCATGCCGCTATCGAAGCCGATTGTGGCGGTGGTGGCGCTGTTCTCCTTCACCGGGCCGCTGGGGGATTTCATCCTCTCCAGCACGATTCTGCGCACCCCGGACAAATACACCTTACCCATCGGGCTCTATAACCTGGTGGCGCAAAAAATGGGTGCCAGCTACACCACCTACGCGGCAGGCGCGGTGTTGATTGCGGTGCCGGTAGCGATCCTCTATCTGGCATTACAAAAATACTTCGTCTCCGGCCTGACCTCCGGGAGTACCAAAGGATAATCATGAAAAGACTCAGACCTGCTTTACTTGCCGTTTGCCTCTCATGTGGCCTGGCCGCGAGCGTGTTTGCTGCGGACGGGGTGCAAACGCGTCCTTTTAACGCCATGCCCGCGGACTTTATCAAGGGGGCGGATATTTCGACGCTGCTGGAAGCGGAACAACACGGCGCCAAATTTTATAACCAGAGCGGCCAGCAGCAGGACGCGCTTGCCATCCTCAAAGCTAACGGCGTGAACACCGTGCGCCTGCGCCTGTGGGTTGATCCGCAGGATGCCGACGGCAATACCTACGGCGGCGGCAGTAATAATCTCGAAAACACCCTCGCGCTGGCGAAGCGCATAAAGGCGCAGGGCCTGAGGCTGCTGCTCGATTTCCACTACAGCGATTTCTGGACCGATCCGGGAAAACAGTTCAAGCCAAAAGCCTGGGAGAAGATGGACTATCCGCAGCTGAAAACGGCTATTCATGACTATACCCGCGACACGATCGCCCGCTTTAAGAAAGAGGGCGTATTGCCGGACATGGTGCAGATAGGAAACGAAATTAACGGCGGCATGCTGTGGCCGGAAGGGAAAAGCTGGGGGCAGGGCGGCGGCGAATTTGACCGCCTGGCCGGGCTGCTCAACGCCGCGATTGGTGGGCTAAAGGAGAACCTGACCGATGGCGAGCAGGTGAAAATCATGCTCCATCTGGCCGAAGGCACCAAAAATGACACCTTCCGCTGGTGGTTTGATGAAATCACGAAGCGCGACGTGCCGTTCGATATCATCGGCCTGTCGATGTACACCTACTGGAACGGCCCGATTAGCGCGCTGAAGGCCAACATGGATGACATCAGCAGGCGCTATAACAAAGACGTGATTGTGGTGGAAGCGGCCTACGGCTATACGCTGGAGAACTGCGATAACGCCGAGAACAGCTTCCAGGCCAAAGAAGAAAAGGACGGCGGCTATCCCGGCACCGTTCAGGGTCAGTACGACTATATGCACGATTTAATGCAGTCCGTTATTGATGTGCCTGACCGTCGCGGCAAGGGCATCTTTTACTGGGAACCGACCTGGATAGCCGTTCCGGGCACCACGTGGGCCACCAAAACTGGCATGAAATATATCCATGACGAATGGAAAGAGGGTAATGCCCGCGAGAATCAGGCGTTATTTGATTGCCAGGGTAAAGTGCTGCCGTCAATAACGGTATTTAACTAGTTTTTATCTCCATTCAGGACGTTTTAAATATGAATAAATTTGCGCCTTTAAGTCCAAAGGTCGCGGCGTTATTGCATGGCGCCGACTATAACCCGGAGCAATGGGAGAATTACCCCGGTATTATTGAAAAAGATATCGCCATGATGCAGCAGGCGAAATGTAATGTCATGTCGGTGGGGATATTTAGCTGGGCGAAACTGGAGCCGCAGGAAGGGGAATATGATTTTGCCTGGCTGGACAGCATTATTGAAAAACTCTATGCGGCGGGCATTCATATATTTCTCGCTACGCCGAGCGGCGCGCGTCCGGCATGGATGTCGAAAAAATATCCGGAAGTGCTGCGCGTCGGGCGCAACCGCGTCCCCGCGCTGCACGGCGGGCGTCATAACCACTGCATGTCGTCTCCGGTCTACCGCGAAAAGACGATGAAAATTAACAGCCTGCTGGCGGCGCGTTATTCGCATCATCCGGCGGTGCTGGGCTGGCATATCTCCAATGAGTACGGCGGCGAATGCCACTGTAGCCTGTGCCAGGAACGCTTCCGCGACTGGCTAAAGGCGCGTTACAAAACCCTCGACGCGCTGAACCATGCGTGGTGGAGCACCTTCTGGAGCCATACCTACACCGACTGGTCGCAGATTGAGTCCCCCGCGCCGCAGGGGGAAGTGTCGATTCACGGCCTGAATCTCGACTGGCGCCGCTTCAATACCGCGCAGGTCACCGATTTTTGCCAGCATGAGGTGGCGCCGCTGAAGGCCGCCAATGCCGAACTGCCGGTGACAACCAACTTTATGGAGTATTTCTACGATTACGACTACTGGCAGCTGGCGAAAGCGATCGACTTCATCTCCTGGGACAGCTACCCGATGTGGCACAAGGAGAAAGACGAAACGCAGCTGGCCTGCTATACCGCCATGTACCACGACATGATGCGCAGCCTGAAGGGCGGTAAACCCTTTGTGTTAATGGAGTCCACGCCAAGCATCACCAACTGGCAGCCGACCAGCAAGCTGAAAAAGCCGGGGATGCATATTCTCTCCTCTATTCAGGCGGTAGCGCACGGGGCGGATTCTGTGCAGTACTTCCAGTGGCGTAAGAGCCGCGGGTCGGTGGAGAAATTCCACGGTGCGATTATCGATCACGTGGGGCATCTTGATACCCGCGTCGGGCGCGAAGTAACGCGTCTGGGGGAGATGCTGGCGCGTCTGCCTGAGGTGGTGGGGTGCCGCACCGACGCACGCGTGGCCATTATCTTTGACCAGCAAAACCGCTGGGCGCTGGACGATGCCGAAGGCCCGCGCAATATGGGGCTGGAGTACGAAAAAACCGTCAACGAACACTATCGTCCGTTCTGGGAAAAGGGCATCGCGGTCGACGTCATCGACGCTGACGGCGATCTGAGCCGCTACGCGCTGGTGATTGCCCCCATGCTCTACATGGTGCGCGAAGGTTTCGCCGAGCGGGCGGAAGCCTTTGTGGCCGCGGGCGGGCATCTGGTGACGACCTACTGGAGTGGGGTTGTGGATGAGACCGATCTCTGCCACCTCGGCGGTTTCCCGGGCCCGCTGCGCAAGCTCCTCGGCATCTGGGCGGAAGAGATTGACTGCCTGGGTGAGGGGGAGCGAAACCTGGTTCAGGGGCTGGCGGGCAATGCGGCGGGCCTGCAGGGGCCGTATCAGGTCAGGCATCTGTGCGAGCTGATCCATACTGAATCCGCGCAGGCACTGGCGACCTACCGGGATGATTTCTACGCCGGTCGCCCGGCGGTGACGGTCAACCGCTTCGGCAAAGGCAAGGCGTGGCACGTGGCGTCGCGCAACGACCTGCCGTTCCAGCGCGATTTCTTCGCCGGGATTATCGACGAGCTGGCGCTACCGCGCGCAGTCGAAGGGGATTTCCCTCCGGGCGTGGTCGCCACGGCGCGCACGGATGGCGAAACCGCCTGGGTGTTTGTGCAGAACTACACGGCCCAGCAGCAGCTCATCACGCTGCCGCAGGGGTATACCGACTGCATGACCGACGCCGCCGCTGCGGGCGATACCGTGCTGCTGGCGTGGGACTGTCGGGTGCTTAAGCGCAAAGCGTAGTTGATTTTCTCCCTCTCCCTGTGGGAGAGGGTTGGGGTGAGGGCATCAGACTGCACCACCCGGGCAAAAAAGGCACAAAATGCCTGCTCCCCGAGCAGGCATTTTTTTATCTGCATAACAGAGAGGCGTATTATGGACAGTCAAATTACTCAGCGTTTAATTCCTGCATTTGGCGGCGACGATAATATCGAGCACGTCGAAGCCTGTATTACCCGCCTGCGCGTGACGGTAAAAGATTTAAATAAGGTCGATTCACAGGCGTTACAGAATGAGGGGGCGCTGGGGGTGATTATTATCGGTCAGCAGGTGCACGCTATATTCGGTAGGCAGTCTGATACATTACGGAAATTATTAGACGAACATTTTAATCAGTAAATATAAAAAAGGGATAGCCAAAGTAATGGCTATCCCAAAGCAGTAAAATAGACTGCAGGTTGCTGGAGATACGATAACGATTAACGCAAATTATGAATTAAGACTTACCACCAGGCCTCGACCTGCACACCAAAGTTCCAGGTATTGTTGGCCGTGCCATCCTCGAAGGATTGCCCTTTTTCGGAGTCATTCAGATAGGAGGCGAACACGCGCAGTTCAGGACGAGACATAAACTCAGGACCGTCTGCCAGGCCCAGCGCGAGGGTGTACTTCTCGCCGCTCTGCTTGTACTTAGTGCCGTCGGTGTAAGTATCTTCCTGGTAGAATCCGCCCACTTCGCCAATCAGACGCACGTACTCGGTGAACTGATACTGTGCGCGCCCCACCAGCGATACCAGGCGTGATTTGTCCGTATACTGCGTGGTGTCGTCTGCCGAGCCCCATGTCAGGACGTGGTTAAAGGAGAACTTGTCGGTAATCGGAATTAAGCCGGTGTTAATCACGCGGTAGCCGGTGGCGTCGTTCACGTAGTTCCACATGTCGTACCAGCCCCCACCCTGTGACACCATGTTCTGGGCCAGACCTTTATTGGCGTACTGCAGCACCAGCTTGTTATAGCCGCCAAACATATCCTGGCTGATCTCACCGGTGACCATCACGCCGTTATCGGCCTCGTACAGCCCGCCGTACTCTTTCTGCTTGTTGGTCGGGTTTGGCATGGCGTAATCAATACCCACTTCCGTCCACGCGCCCGCCCACGGCTTCCAGCCCGCATAGCGAAGGTCGATGTAGTTGATGTTAACGTCGCTGTCGCCATCCACGCGGTAGTCCACGTCGTTAGCATCGCCGCGGATCCACGCAACGGAGACTGCGCCCGGGCCAAGCGTGTAGTTCTCGATACCCGCACCGGAGCCGGAAATATTCCAGTATTTGGTATCAATGATGTGCAGGTCATGGCGCTGGTAGTAGCGCTTACCGCCCCAAATTACCGCATTGGGATCTCCGGGGATCAGCCCCTTGATCTGCAGGTTAAGCTGGCGCAGGCCGAACTGGGCATCGTCATCTAAGGTGGTTTCATTGTCGTTGGAGCCGTCTGATACCATGCTCACCATGCTGTCGAGATAGAAACTGACGTCGTTCTTTTTGTATACCTCGGAGCCTAGCTCCAGTTCGCCGTAGGTGTCGGCCTCGTTACCCAGACGGCCAATTTTGTTTTTTTGCCACTCCTCCATCCCACCATCCCGTGAGACGCCCACGCCGGAGCGAAGATATCCATGAAAATCAATCGGTACTGAAGACGCTGCAAACAGCGAAGGCGATGCCAGCGCGGCAGCCAACGCAACAGATACAGAGCGGATCGTCGTGTTCATTGTAACCCTCTTATTGTTTTGTAATACGTTCACAAATCCGCTGTCATAAAATGCCTAAACCCGTTGGCTGGCAATTGCACGATCTGAAATGTGTGATTAACTGCAAATAAAATAGACAATTTTGTTACGAGTAATGAGATTAAACACAAATTATGGCATTGTGAGCGTAATACTTTTTGATGGTGTTATGCCCGCAGCGAGAGGGTGGTAAGCGTTTTTTTTCAGCACCCCTGTTACAATCAGCGCATAACAACATAAGGAACCGGACCATGAAGTCGAAAAGCGCAACGTTAGAGGACGTGGCACGCCATGCGGGCGTCTCCTATCAGACCGTGTCCAGGGTACTGAATAAGTCTGCCAATGTATCCGACGCCACGCGCAGCAAGGTGGAGAAATCCATAGAGTTATTGCGGTATGTACCCAACCGACTGGCTCAGCAGCTGGTGGGCAAGCAGAGCCAGACCGTTGGGCTGGTGACCATTTCGCTGGCGCTGCACGCGCCTTCGCAGGTTGCGGCGGCGGTGAAACGCTATGCCAATGTGGAAGGCTACCAGGTACTGATCTCAATGATTGATGAGAACGTCAACCACAGCATCCAGGATTCCATCAACGAGCTGAAATCCCAGCTGGTGAGCAAAGTGATCATCAACGTGCCGCTGGAGGCTGAAGCGGCGCAGAAAATCGCCACCGACAACGATGACATTGTCTGCCTGTTCCTCGACGTGGACCCGTACAGTTCCGTGTTTAACGTTTCGTTTAACCCGGCGGACGGCACCCGCGCCAGCGTCAAATATCTTTACGAACTGGGGCATCGCGACATTGCCCTGCTGGCGGGGCCGACGTCTTCCGTCTCGGCGCAGTTGAGGCTGAAAAGCTGGATCGAGACCCTGAAGGGCTACGGCCTGGAGCCAGCATCGGTCATTCGCGGCAACTGGGATGCGCAAAGCGGTTATTCGGGAGCGTTGCAAATGCTGCGGGAGACGGCGCAGTTTACCGCCGTGCTGGTGGCTAACGATCAGATGGCGCTCGGCGTGCTGAGCGCGTTCCATCAGCAGCAGATTTCAATTCCGGGCGAGAAGTCGGTGATTGGCTACGATGACACCTATGAAAGCTCGTTCTTCTACCCGGCACTGACGACGGTATCGCTGGATTTAGATCTGCAGGGTAAAGAGGCGGTGCGCCGTATTCTCGACAGCGGTGAAGAGAATGCCCAGCGCATGTCCTCGATTTTACCTGCCCGTCTGGTGGTGCGTCAGTCCACCGGGCCAAAAGGGGAGAAGGGGAAAAACCTGCAGGCGCTTGCCCAGCAGTTGCGTGAGATCGCGCATCAGCTCGGCGATGCGTAGCGAAGTGAGCACCTCAATCACGTGAATGAGGTGCTCGCAAGCTTACTCTAGCCCCAGCGTGTACTGGGCAATTTTGAAGTAGATAATCAGCCCGGTCCCGTCAATCAGCGTGGCGATAAACGGCGCGGACACCACGGCAGGGTCGATCCGGCAGCGCTTGAGCACCATCGGGATCACGGACGACACAATCGCGCTCCAGAGCGTGATACACACCAGCGTCAGGCTGACAATAAGCGTGATCTCCAGGCCGATACCCATCATCCAGGCGCGGATACACCCGGCGATACCGAGTGTGGCGGCAATCATCAGCGAGGTGGTCATCTCTTTGCGCAGCACGCGCCCGACGTCGCGAAGGTGGACTTCTCCCAGCGCCATCGCGCGCACCAGCGTGGAGGTGATCTGCGTCCCGCTGTTGCCGCCCGTGCCAATCAGCAGCGGAATAAAGAACGCCAGCGCAATGGCGGACTCCAGCGCCTCTTCGAAGTGCTGGATCACCGAGCTGGTATACGCTTCCGCGACAAACAGCAGCAGCAGCCAGACGGAGCGTTTTTTCCACAGGCTAAAGGCGCTGGTTTCCAGATACGGCTTTTCCAGCGGCAGCGTTGCACCCTGAAGCTGAGCATCTTCGGTGACGTCATCTTCCAGCAGATGGGCGATCTCGCGCTCGGTCAGGCAGCCGACGAGCTTGCCGTGGGTGACCACGGGCACCACATCCGCCCCGGCGTGGGCCAGCACGCCTGCCACGTCCGCACGTTCATCTTCGGGTTTAACCTGAATAAATTCCGAAATCATCAGCGCCTTAACGGACTGCAGCGTATCGGTAGTCTGCAAGAGTTTGCGCACGGCAATCATGCCCGCGAGGCGACCGTTATCTTCAATAAAAATATGCGACGGAATATCGTCGTCTTTTAATTTTTCGAAGAATTGCTCGCGCGCCAGTGCCACGCATAATGAAATATCAAGGACGATGAAGTCAGTATTCATATATTGCGCGATCGCGCTGTCATTGAATGCCAGATTTTGGTTGTGAATAGCGTAAGACATAGTGAATTCCCTTTGAATAATAACATCTCTCAGGGGCGAGCAAGACAGGGCATGTCGAAGAGGAGATCCCCACGTCCTGGGTTCAGCACTGTACACCGTATCCCGTAAGGGAAGTTATACTGACAAAGCCTTGATTCGACAGTGCCTGTTTTACCCTGTGCCGGTTCTCTCGAACCCACCAGAGCGATAACGTGTATTTGTACAGGAGCCTCGCCATAACGAGATCGTTGTAAAACGAGAGGGATAATACGCTTATTTCATTTTGCCGCTCAGAAAATTAAATAATGTTTAAGAATGGTTTAGGAGAGTTTTATTAATTAAACGTTGAGGGTTTATTTAAGTTTATTCATTTTAAATGGAGGATGACATAATTCGTGGGGGAAGGGTAAATGGCGTGGTTTGATACGTTGTTGGATCATTTTGCGCTCTACCCGGCACATCTGTTCGCGCTGTTATTCGTGATGGCGTTGAGTAAATCCACGGTGCTGGTCTCCTCCGTGCTGCCGCCCGCCTCGGTGATGCTGCTGGCGGGCATCAGCGTCGGTCAGGGGAGCATGCATCCTGCGCTGGCGTGGCTTGCCGTGGTGATGGGGGCAACGGCGGGGTCGGTGCTGAACTACCATATCGGCCAGCTGATGGGGCATACCCGGCTGGTCACGCGTTTCACGTCGAAGCACGCCGATAAGTTCTTGCGGGTACAGCATCAGCTGCAAAAGAACGGTGTCATCGTGCTGTTTACGTCGCGCTTTCTGGCGGTCCTGCGCTACATCGTGCCGCTGGCGGCTGGGATGCTCAGGCTGAATGCAGCCAAGGTCTACGCCGTCAGCCTGCTTTCCGCCTGCGCGTGGGCGGCGCTGTACGTCGGCGCGGTCACCGGTATCAGCGCCTTTTGAGTTACAAACTTCCCATTCCGCCGTCTACCAGCAGCTCCGTTCCTACCGTATAGCTCGACTCGTCGGACGCCAGATAGAGCGCGGCTTTTGCCAGCTCCGTCGTCGAGCCCATTCTGCCGAGCGGGACCAGCTTGATGACCTCTGCCATCATCGCGTTAAGCGCCTCATCGCTTAGGCCCGTCTTCGTAAACGCCGGGGTTTCCACCGGACCGGGGCTCAGACCGTTGACGCGGATCCCGCGCGGCAGCAGCTCAGCCGACAGCGTACGCGCCAGAGACAGCAGGGCGGCCTTGCTCGCGGCATACACGCTGCTGGTGGGCAGGCCGATGCGCGCGCTCACGGAGCCGCAGAGGATAACCGACGATGGGTTATTCAGCAGCGGCAGCAGCGCCTGAATTAAAAAGAACGGTCCCTTCAGGTTGATGCCCATCAGGCGGTCCCAGACATCCTCCTGCCAGGCTTCCAGCGGCGCGTGCGTCACGTCGCCAGCGTTGAGAAACACCGCGTCGAGGCGCGGCCAGCGAGCGGCGAGGGTTTCCGCCAGCGCTTTTTGCGACGCGATATCGCCCGCATCGGTTGGGATCACCCAGGCCTTATCGCCAAGAATACGTTCTGCTTCGGCGAGGGTGTCCGGGTTGCGTCCGGTCACGGCGACGCGCGCGCCTTCGGCGATAAACGCCTGCGCGGTGGCAAGACCGATGCCGCTGGTGCCGCCGGTAATCAGCGTATATTTATCTGTTAAACGACCCATGTTCTTCTCCTGAAATGTCACTGGAGAAAGCACTATAGAAACGTTAGTATCGAAAGGAAACCAGGTACCAAATGGATACTAACGCGGCAAGAGGTGTGCTATGGCAGAAATGCAGGACGTGTCATGCGAAAAAAAATCTGAGGTTTACACCTGCCCAATGACGCAGTTTGTGAACCTGATTTCCGGTAAATGGGCGATCCCGATCCTCTATCGCCTGATTATCCTCAATACGCCCGTGCGGTTTGGCGAACTGCTGAGGGCGGCCGCGCCCATCACCCAAAAAGAGCTGACCAAACAGCTCCGCCTGTTTGAACAGCGCGGGCTGGTGACGCGGACGGTCTATCCGGAGATCCCGCCGCGCGTGGAGTATCAGATAACCGACCTGGGGCTAACCCTTCAGGGTGCGCTTTCTCCGCTGGCCGCCTGGGTGAGCGAATACGGCGACCAGCTGGAGCGTTAGGCTAGCGTTTCACGTAGCGCGGTGCCGGAATGCCGGTGCGCGCGCTGTTGAACAGCTCAAGGCGCGCCGCTTCGTAGCGCTCCCACAGGCCTGCGTCATGCATCGGCGGGATGGTGATCGGTTCGCCCTGATCCAGACCTGCCAGCGACGCATCGACCATATCGTCGGTGGTCATCACCGATCCTTCCGGCAGATCGTTCACCGTGACGCCCGAATGGCTCCAGATTTCTGTCGCCGTGGCGGCGGGCAGCACGGCCTGGATGCGCACATTGCTCTCGGCAAACTCTTCCTGTAGCCCACGGGTAAAGCTCAGTACCCACGCCTTGGTGGCGCTGTAGAGCGCGCTGCCCGCCCGCACGTGCAGGGCCAGCACCGACGCGATATTGATCAGCGTGCCGCGATTGTTCTGCGCCAGTCGGGGCAGGATGGCGTAGGTCAGACGCATCAGCGCCGTGGTATTCAGGGTGTTAATGGCCTGATGCTGCGCCACGTCACCTGCGAGGAACGGCGCCATCTGGGCGGTGCCCGCGTTGTTAATAAGCGTGTCAATGGCGGTATTGCTGCGCAGCTCCTCTTCCACGGCGCGGATCCCGGTCTCGTCGGTGAGATCGGCCACCAGAATATCGACGCCCACGCCATAGCGTGCGCGCAGGTCGGCAGCGAGGGTTTTCAGGCGATCCTCGCGGCGGGCAACCAGCACCAGGTTAGCACCGCGCGCGGCAAGACGGTCAGCATAGACGGCACCAATCCCGGAAGAGGCGCCCGTAATCAGGGCGGTGGTGATTTGCGTAGTCATCGTGTGTTACCTCAAGGCAAAGTGGGTTATTTGGTTTCAAGATGAAACTGAATTTACTCTCTGTTATTTGGTTTTATAATGCAACCATTTTGGTGGGCATTTTGTGCTTTTGTCGTCGGGAACGATCAGGAGGGGAGTTTAGCCACGATCTCTTCTGGCGTCAGTTCGCGCCCATCGTCGGCAATAAGCGCCAGCCTGCGCAGGGGTTTGCGCTGTTCGCTATCGACCAGCACAGTGCCGCATTCGTTTTCAGCAAACAAAAATTCATTCCCCCACTGGGACAGAGCAACCAGCACCGTTTGCAGGGCGCGACCTTTATCGGTCAGGACATACTCCTGCCAGGCGCTGCCGTCGGACGCGGGCTGAAGCGTAAGAATGCCTTCGTCGACCAGCAGCTTCAGTCGCGTGGTCAGCATGTTTTTTGCGATACCGAGGCTTTTCTGAAACTCGCCGAAGCGTTTAATCCCGCGCAGCGCGTCGCGCACGATCAGCAGCGACCACCAGTCGCCGATGATATCCAGCGAACGGGCGACGGGGCAGGTGCTCTCTTCAAGGCGGGTACGTTTCACGGTCAATTCTCCGGTAGGGTGTGGTTTTATTATAAAACTAATTGGCACACACCGTAAGCACGTTAATCATCACTTTGAGAAATGCTTCCCGAAAAAGCTGTCACGAATGTGTCACACTCGCCGCAACAATAAAACGCGTGAGGAATAAGGGATGAGAAAAGCACTACTCGCAGTTGCAGTCGCAGGTACCCTTTCAGTGACCTTTGGCGCACAGGCGCAGGAGACGCCAGACGGATATCAGCTGGAGCAAGTTTTAATCATGAGCCGTCACAACCTGCGCGCGCCGCTCGCCAATAACGGCAGCGTGCTGGAGCAGTCCACGCCGAAGCAGTGGCCGGAGTGGGAAGTGCCGGGCGGTCAGCTCACCACCAAGGGGGGCGTGCTGGAAGTCTATATGGGCCATTACATGCGCGAGTGGCTGGCGCAGCAGGGAATGGTAACCACCGGAGAATGCCCTCCAGCGGATAGCGTTTATGCCTATGCCAACAGCCTGCAGCGCACCGTCGCCACCGCGCAATTCTTTATCACCGGCGCGTTCCCGGGCTGCGACGTTCCCGTGCACCATCAGGAAAAAATGGGCACCATGGATCCGACCTTTAACCCGGTGATTACCGATAACTCGCCGGAATTCCGTGAAAAAGCGCTGAAGGCGATGGTGACGGAACGGCAGAAAATGCAGCTTGGCGAAAGCTATAAGCTGCTGGAGCAGATGACGAACTACGCGGATTCTCCGTCCTGCAAAGAGAAAAAGGTCTGCTCGCTGGCAGACGCGAAAGACACCTTCAGCGCCGACTATGAAAAAGAGCCTGACGTATCCGGGCCGCTGAAGGTGGGTAACTCGCTGGTGGATGCGTTTACGCTGCAGTATTACGAAGGCTTCCCGGCCGACCAGGTGGCCTGGGGCGAAATCAAGACCGACCAGCAGTGGCGCGTGCTGTCGAAGCTGAAGAACGGCTATCAGGACTCGCTGTTTACCTCCACCGAGGTGGCGCAAAACGTGGCGAAGCCGCTGGTGAAGTACATTGATAAAACCCTGGTCACCGAGCAGGCGAAAGCGCCTAAGATCACACTGCTGGTGGGGCATGATTCGAACATTGCTTCCCTGCTCACCGCCCTGGATTTCAAACCGTATCAGCTGCATGACCAGCAGGAGCGCACCCCGATTGGCGGCAAGATTGTCTTCCAGCGCTGGCATGACAAAAATGCCAACCGCGAGCTGATGAAAATTGAGTATGTCTACCAGAGCTCAGAGCAGCTGCGTAACGCCAGCGTGCTGTCGCTGCAGTCGCCTGCGCAGCGCGTGACGCTGGAGCTGAAAGACTGTCCGGTGGATGCGAACGGCTTCTGCCCTGTCGATAAATTCAATGCGGTCATGAATAACGCGGCGAAGTAAAAGAGAACCCCCCGCTGCGGCGGGGGGAATGCTTAGACGTTTTTACGTTCGATGGTTTGCTCACCCCAGAAGAGCGAGTCTTTATCCGTTTTTTTGAAGGCGCGCACCAGCACCTCATCGTTACCTTCCTCCCAAATCTGCTCGGCCAGCTTTTCATCGTATTTCGCGACTTCAAAGATAGCTTCGGCAATCTCCGGAGAGGTATTGCGTAAACTTGCCCATTCGCCCACGTGATGAGCTTTGGATTCTTGAGTTGGCATGCTTGTCCTCCTGTTGGGTGTTAGCCGTTCAGTTTTTTGGCCAGACCCGCGACGTGTTCACCCTGATAGCGGGCGATAGCCAGTTCTTCATTGCTTGGCTGGCGTGAACCGTCCCCACCGGCAATGGTGGTTGCACCGTAAGGCGTACCGCCGCGCACCTGGGAAACGTCAAACAGCTCCTGCGCGCCGTAGCCAATCGGCACAATCACCATCCCATGATGAGCAAGGGTAGTCCAGGTTGAGGTAATCGTCTGCTCCTGACCGCCGCCGGTGCCGGTAGAGCTGAATACGCTGGCGAGTTTGCCGTAGAGCGCCCCGGATGCCCAAAGTCCGCCGGTTTGATCGAGGAAGGTGCGCATCTGACCCGACATATTGCCGAAGCGGGTTGGGGTGCCGAAGATAATGGCATCATAATCTGCCAGCTCCTGCGGGGTGGCGACCGGGGCGTTTTGCGTTTTCCCCCCGGCTTTCGCGAAGGCTTCCGCCTGCATGGTTTCCGGTACGCGTTTCACCACAACCTCCACGCCATCAACCCTGTTTGCACCTTCTGCTACCGCGTGAGCCATGGTTTCAATGTGTCCATACATGGAATAATAGAGCACCAGAACTTTTGCCATTTTGCATCACTCCTCGTTTGTTTTTTCTGACAGCGGATCGCTGCGTTCTTTTAAAGATATGCCATCACAGCCAGACTGCAAAAATGAACGGCATTTCTTTGATTTATAACAATATGATTACAAAAATGGCTTTGTAGCAAAATGAAACAACTTTCTCTCAGTCGAATTTTGAAATGATAAGAAAGGTTTATGAGTCACCGTCGCGTCGTCTCACCCAAAAGACTGAGATCATGTTGCAGAATATTACCTATGGCTTGCTGGATAGCCGCATTCCACTAAGCTTAGTTTCACGCGGCACAGATAAAGGCACTGTCCTTGAGTCGCGCGGTGAAAGAATCCTCTTTTACTGAATGCAATATGATGTCTAATGTTTCACACTCTGGAGGTTAGAGATGGCAAACCATCGTGGTGGTTCAGGTAATTTCGCTGAAGACCGTGAAAGAGCATCAGAAGCAGGTCGTAAAGGTGGCCAGTCCAGCGGGGGTAACTTCAAAAATGACCCTCAGCGCGCATCAGAGGCTGGTAAAAAAGGGGGTAAAAACAGCCACGGCAGCAATAAGTAACACGCCGGGTTGAACCCCTGCCGCCGGGATTTCCCGGCGGTTTTTTTATTTCTGCAACATTGAACTGTAACCAAAGGCAACGCACACTAGAGAATTGATTTTAATTGCGAGTGCCGCATGTCTGTCTCACGCTTCAAATTCTCCATAAAACCGCAGGAAGCCATCCTCATTCTCATCACCATGTTCTGGGGCGGGACGTTCCTGGCCGTCCAGTACGCGGTGACCCTCAGCGATCCGTTCTTTTTTGTTGGCCTGCGCTTTGCGACGGCGGCGCTTGCCGTAGGGCTGATTTCGCTTAAAACGCTGCGGGGGCTGACGCTTAAAGAGCTTAAGGCCGGCGTGGCGATTGGTGTGGCGATAGCGATGGGCTACAGCCTGCAGACGTGGGGTTTACAGACAATCTCCAGCAGCAAATCCGCGTTTATTACCGCCATGTATGTGCCGCTGGTGCCGCTATTGCAGTGGCTCTGTCTCGGCAGAATTCCGGGCCTGATGTCCTGTATTGGCATCGTGCTGGCGTTTATCGGTCTGATCTTACTGGCCGGGCCGGAAAACAACCTGCTGGCGCTGGGGCCGGGCGAAATCATCACCCTGATTGGGGCGATTGCCATTGCGGCGGAAATTATTCTGATTAGCGCCTGGGCGGGTGAAGTCGACGTCAAACGGGTGACGGTGGTGCAGCTCGCCACGGCGTCGCTGGTGGCCTTTGCGACGATGGTTCCGGCAGGGGAGTCCGTACCGCCGATGTCCACCGGGCTGGTTGTGGTCGCACTGGGGCTGGGTATCTTCAGCGCCATTATTCAGGTCACCATGAACTGGGCGCAGCGCAGCGTATCGCCAACCCGTGCGACGGTGATTTATACCGGAGAACCGGTCTGGGCGGGCATTTTCGGACGGCTGGCCGGGGAGCGTCTGCCGCTGCTGGCCCTAATGGGCGCGGCATTTATTGTCGCCGGGGTGCTGGTGAGCGAGTTAAAGTTAAAAAAACGACGTAAGTCGATTGCCGGGTTGGGCACTGAACAAGGGGCTGATAGCTAACAATGCGCACGCTGCCCGTTTTGCCCGGCGGCGCTTCGCTTGCACGGGCCTGCAATTGCCATGTAGGCCGGGTAAGCGTAGCGTCACCCGGCTATTTCAGGTTCAGGGGGTGATGGCTTCCGCTTGCGCTTCATCCCCTTTGCGGCGGCTCAGCAGGGCGTTCAGCAGGATTGCCCCAAAGGTCGCCGTACCAATCCCGCCAATCGTGAATCCGCCCAGCGTCAGGGCGAAGTCGCCTGCGCCCAGCACCAGCGTGACCGCCACCATAATCAGGTTGCTGTTCTGGCTGAGATCGACGCGGTGCTGCACCCAGATGCGCGCCCCGGCCACGGCGATCAGCCCAAACACCACAATCGATGCCCCGCCGATGACCGGTGATGGAATAGTGTGGATCAGCGCGCCGAACTTCGGTGAGAAACCGAGCAGTATCGCCATCACCGCCGCTGCGACGAAGACCAGCGTGGAGTAGACTTTGGTGACCGCCATCACGCCGATGTTTTCGGCATAGGTGGTAACGCCGCTACCGCCCACGGAACCGGAGAGCATGGTCGCCAGCCCGTCACCGACGAATGCGCGCCCCATGTACGGATCCATACTGCGCCCGGTCATTCCGGCGACCGCTTTCAGGTGACCTAAGTTCTCCGCCACCAGGATCACCGCCACCGGTGCGATAAGCATCATCGCCTGAGCGTTAAAGGTGGGTGAGGTCACCTGTGGCAGGCCGAACCAGGCAGCCTGGTGCAGCAGCGTAAAATCAACCGGTTTGCCCAGGCCAAAAACGTTCGCCAGCAGGGCGTAGACCAGGCAGGCGACAATCAGCCCAACCAGGATAAGCAGACGCTGGATCATGCCCCGCGTAAACACCGCCACCACGCCGATGCACAGCACCGTGATCACCGCCATCCAGCTTTCAAACGGCGAGGCGGAGACGCTTCTGACCGCAATCGGTGCGAGGTTCAGACCAATCGCCATCACCACGGCGCCCGTCACGACGGGGGGCATCATTCGCTCTATCCAGCGCGTGCCGATTTTCATCACCACCAGACCAATCAGGGTATACACCAGGCCGCAGGCGATGATGCCGCCGAGGGCCACGCTCAGGTTGGGGTTGATCCCCTGGCCGTTAAACCCGGTGGTGGCGATAACCACCCCGACAAAGGCGGCGCTGGAGCCGAGATAGCTGGGCACGCGCCCGCCGGTAACAAAAAAGAACAGCAGGGTACCGATACCCGACATCAAAATAGAGAGGTTGGGATCGAGTCCCATCAGCATCGGCATCAGCACCGTCGCGCCAAACATGGCAACCGCGTGCTGCACGCCCATCACCATCGTCTGCCCGAGCGGGAGGCGTTCATCCGGCGCGACCACGCCTGCTTCTGTGGAGGTCGATTTCAACTGCCAGTGGGGAAATCCGAACATGGTCTGTCTCCTTAAGGCGGGTTAACAGGCGGGTCGCATAAGCGCGTGGTAGCCGCGGTCAAACCACACCAGCCCTTGCGGCGCGGGGTGGCGAATAATCGAAACAATGTCGCAAAACAGAATGTCGTGCGTACCGACGCTGACCACCTGGCTGATGCGGCAGTCAAACGAGGCCAGCGCATCCTCCAGCCGCGGGCAGCCCGTGTCGCCTGTCTGCCAGCGGGCGGCGGCAAAGCGTTCCTCCATCGGCGTTTTCCCGCCAAACAGATTGGACAACGGCTCCTGTCCGGCGCTCAGGGTATTCACGCAAAGGGTGCGGTTTTCGCTAAACGTTGGCCAGACGGACGCCCCGCGGTTCAGGCACACCAGCAGGGTGGGCGGTGAATCCGTGACGCTGCACACCGCGCTGGCGGTGAAGCCTGCCATCCCTGCCGGGCCGTCGGTGGTGATGATATTGACCGCCGCGCCGACGCAGGCCATGGCGTCGCGAAAGGTTTGTTTATCCGGTGTCATGACGATCGCTCCTTTACGCCAGCCCGCAGGCATCGTCGAAGGTCAGACGCGGCAGGCGCCCGTAAAGTTTGCTGGTATCGCCATAGCCAATGTTGATCAGCAGATTGCTTTTAAGCGTGGTGCCGGTGAAGAAGGTCTCGTCGACCTTTTGCCGGTCAAATCCCGACATCGGGCCAGTGTCCAGCCCCAGGGCGCGACAGGCGAAAATCAGGTAAGCAGCCTGCAATGAGCTGTTGCGAAAGGCGGTCTCTTCCGCATGCGCGGGGCTGGAGGTAAACCAACTCTTTGCATCGCCGTGCGGGAACAGCTCGGGCAGGCGCTCGTAGAATTCACCGTCCCAGGCGACAATGGCTGTGACTGGGGCGGTGAGCGTTTTCTCGAGGTTGCCGCTGGAGAGCGTCGGGCGCAGCTTCTCTTTTCCCTCTGCGCTTCGCACAAACACAATTCGCGCCGGGGAGCAGTTCGCGGACGTTGGCCCCCATTTCATCAGGTCGTAGATTTCGTGCAGCGTTTCGTCGCTGACAGGCATATCCAGCCAGCCGTTATGGGTGCGGGCGCCGGTGAACAGCGTTTCCAGCGCGGCGGGCGTAATGGCTTCGCTCATTAAAGCTCCTTATAAAACGGGTTCAGGACTGTGCAGCAGGCTGGCAAGCCCGTTCAGCAGCAGGGTGTTAAAGGTGTCCGGCTCGGTGACGTTGCAGGCATGTCCGCCCTGGCGCATCACCACGCTGTGGCTGTGTGGGATCGCCGCCTGCAGCTCGGACGAGCAAACAGCGGGCACCAGCATGTCGTCGGCGGAACAGATAATGTGTACCGGGCAGCGAATGCGCGCGGTATGACGTCGGAAGTCGGCTTTTTTCAGTGCGCTTAGTCTGCGCAGCAGGTTGGTTTTACCCTGGAAATGGGCCAGCGCCAGCGCTTCTTCTGCCTCCAGGCGAGGCGCGCGGGCGGCCATCCAGTCTGCCGGGTAGAGAAACAGCGGCTGCGCCTCGACCCAGGCCTGCGCGCCGCCGGAATGCAGCAGACGTTCGCGAACGTCAAAACAGCGGCGGGTATGGGCATTGAGGGTGAGCCAACCGTTAATACACACCAGCGCAGAAACCGCGTCGGGTTTATCGATCGCAAGCTGCAGGCCGACCAGTGCGCCCAGCGCGTGGCCCACGACGGTGTAGCGTAAGATCCCGGCATCCGTAAGCGCCTGAGCCAGTTCATCGGCCATCTGCGCCAGGCTATAGCCTTCAGGAAGGGTATCCGGGTTATTACCCGTCCCTCGCTGGTCATAGCACACCACCTGATACTCCTTTTCCAGCGCGGCGAACTGGGGCAGCCAGTAGCTGCCGCTGCCCCCAAGTCCGGCAATCAGGACGACCACGGGCGCGCCCTCGAACGGGGGCGGCGAGAGAGAAAGTTTCATGGCAGCCTCACTTCGCGATGTGCGCAACGGTGGCGATTTCAACCAGCGCCTCTGGCTTCACCAGCCCGCACTGAATGCAGAACCGCGCCGGTTTATCGCCGGGGAAGAACTCGGCGTAGATCTCGTTAATCGCGGCGTAGTTTTTCCAGTCGGTGATAAAGATGCTGTTGAAGGTCACATCCTCCATCGTGCCACCCGCCGTTTCGATCACGGTTTTGATCGTCTCCAGCACGTGGCGAGTTTGCGCCTTTGGGTCGTTGATAAACACCACGTTGTTGTCTTTATCAAACGGCAGCGTGCCGGAGACATATACCACGCCGTCGGCGAGGGTGCCGGGAACAAACGGGGCAATGGGCGTGCTGGTGCCCGGCGGAATGATTACGGATTTTGGCATCAGGTGTCTCCTCAGGCGATACGGGCGAGCGGGGGAGTCAGGGCGTCGCAGAAATCATTGACGTTACTGACCCAGCCAAAAAAGGTTTCGATATTGAACAGGGCGGCTTTCTGGGCGAATTCCGGCCCGGCCTGGTGGGTTGCGTCTTCCAGCACCACGCCAAAATACTCGAGGAAAAAGCCGTCGCGCAGGGTCGACTCCACACAGACGTTGGTGGCGATCCCGGTGAACACCAGATGGCGAATGCCCCGGCTGCGCAGCAGGCTGTCGAGCGGGGTGTTGAAAAAGCCGCTGTAGCGCGGTTTCGGCAGAACGATATCGCCCGCCTGCGGTACCAGCTCATCCACCAACTGATAGTCCCAGCCGCCTTTCGCCAGCAGCTTGCCCTGCAGTTCGGGCCGTTTACGCATGGTTTTCAGGGCGTTCGACTTGTGGAAGTTGGGGGAGCCGGGGCCGCCTGCCTCGACGTACTGGTCATCCCAGCCGTTCTGGAACCAGATGATGAGCATCCCCGCGGCGCGCGCGGCGGCGACGGCGGTTTTGATGTTCGCGATCACCGGCTGCGTGGCGGAGACGTCGAACCCCGCCAGGTCCAGATAGCCGCCCTGGCTGGCATAGGCGTTTTGCATGTCCACCACGATCAGCGCGCTCTGCTCCGGCGCAAAGGTGATGGCTTCCGGGCGTGCGTTAAGGGTCGTCATTACGCCACCTCCTTCGTGACGGCAGGGATGTGGGCGCGGCACTGCATCAGCGGCTGGATGCGCTCGCCGAAGGTCTCCACGCCGGTCAGGAAATCGTCGAAGGTCAGCAGGACGCCTTCCGCCCCAGGTACGGCCGCCACTTCGTCAAGCATTCTGGCCACGCTGGCATAAGAGCCGACCAGCGTGCCCATGTTGATATTGACCGCAGAGGTGGGGTCGGCCATCTGGCGCACGTTGGTATCCGCCCCGGAGCGGGTATCCTTCTGGCTCTGCTCGGTGAGCCAGCTCAGGGCCTCCTCGTCGGCACCGTCCTTATAGCGCTCCCATTTCGCGCGCGCGGCGTCGTCGGTTTCGTCGGCGATCACCATAAACAGCACGTAGGAGCCCACGTCGCGTCCGGTCTTGTCGGCCGCCTCTTTCATGCGCGCGGCAGTCGGGGCGAAGGCGGCAGGCGTGTTCACGCCTTTACCGAAGCAGAAGTTGAAGTCGGCGTATTTGGCGGAGAATTCCATCCCCGCGTCGCTCTGCCCGGCGCAAATCACCTTCATCGGCACCGACGGCTGCGGGCTGACGCGGCAGTCGTTCATGGTAAAGAAGTCACCCTTGAAATCGCTTTTGCCTGTACCCCACAGATCGCGCAGCACCTGCACGTATTCGGTCAGGTAGTCGTAGCGACGCGAGAAGTAGTCGTCACCCGGCCAGAGCCCCATCTGCTCGTATTCGGGTTTTTGCCAGCCGGTGACCAGGTTGACGCCAAAGCGCCCGCCGGAGATGGAGTCGATGGTGGAGGCCATGCGCGCCACGATCGCTGGCGGTAAGGTGAGGGTGGCGGCGGTGGCGTAGATTTGGATCCGCGAGGTGACCGCGGCCAGCCCGGCCATCAGGGTAAAGGACTCCAGGTTGTGATCCCAGAATTCGGTTTTGCCGCCAAAGCCGCGCAGCTTGATCATCGAAAGCGCAAAGTCGAAATGGTAGTGCTCCGCTTTCTGCACGATGGCTTTATTCAGCTCAAAGGTCGGCATGTATTGCGGTGCGGTGGTCGAGATAAGCCAGCCGTTGTTGCCGATGGGTACAAATACGCCAATTTTCATCACGAACCTCTCTTCATTACGTCGCAGGTGTAAGGATGTTTTGCAAAGGGAATGCCAGTTTTGAAAATGACAGTGTTATTAATGTGTTAACCAGAAGTTGGTGGATTGATGCGTCTAAATGTGGACTAAATGGTCAAAAACATTGCACAGAAAACAGGCATTCATGCGCGATCGGAGTGCAGGATATCGTGGCGAGACGGGGGTTTTGCTATGCTGAGGGCAACGCAGAATAAGGAGAGCGGGAATGACACAAGGCGCAGTGAAAACACCGGGTAAACGTTCGCAGGCAGTGAGTGCGAAAAAGCAGGCTATTCTGAGCGCGGCGCTGGATACGTTTTCGCAATTTGGCATCCACGGCACGCGCCTGGAGCAGGTGGCGGAGCAGTCCGGGGTATCCAAAACCAATCTGCTCTACTACTACCCGTCGAAAGAGGCGCTCTATATTGCGGTGATGCAGCAGATCCTCGATATCTGGCTGGCGCCGCTGAAAGCGTTCCGCGCAGAGCTGGCCCCGCTGGTGGCGATCAAGGAGTATATTCGCCTGAAGCTGGAGGTGTCGCGCGATTACCCGCAGGCATCAAGGCTATTCTGTCTTGAGATGCTGCAGGGCGCGCCGCTGTTGCAGGCGGAGCTCACCGGAGATTTAAAGCAGCTGGTGGACGATAAATCGGCCATTATCGCCGGATGGGTCGCCAGCGGAAAGCTGGCCCCGGTCGATCCGCATCATCTGATCTTTATGATTTGGGCCTCCACCCAGCATTACGCTGATTTTGCGGCCCAGGTTGAAGCGGTGACCGGTAAAACGCTCCAGGACGAGGCGTTTTTCCAGAGTACGCTGGATAACGTGCAGCGGATGATTATCGAAGGGATCCGTGTGCGCTAATTTCCCTCACCCTAACCCTCTCCCACAGGGAGAGGGAATAGTTCCGTGCCTCGTCAGCCCGGAGGGAGAGGGCAGCTTAAGTCGCCCTCTTCACACTGCATCAGCGAGGCCAGAAACGCTTCGCGCTCGACCGTTTTCTCCGCCAGGCACTGGTTAACAATCATTGGCTGGACGCTTCCGCCTTCCGTACCCGAGCCGATAAACGCGCAGTCCGCATCGCGCAGGGTAATCCACGCCTGTTGCGCTTTTTTCAGCAGGTCGCGCTGGGGGGCTGCCGCGCGTTTGATGGCAGCCTGATACGTCTGGTTGAGCTTTTTATCGGCAGCCTGGTACTGCTGCGCGCTACAGGTATTCAGCTCAAGCTGGGTGGTCGCTTTGTCGCACTCGTCGGCCAGCGCGCTGGCGCTCAGCAGCAGTGCTGCGCCTGCGATAAGATATCGTTTCATACACTCCCCAATAAAATAAGGCTCCGTCTCCGGAGCCTTATTAGCACAGCGTTAGCCGATTGTCATCAGGCTGGCGTTACCCCCCGCCGCCGCGGTGTTGACGCTGAGCGAGCGCTCAACGTACAGACGCTCCAGCAGCAGGTTGGTTTCCCCGCGTGCAAAGCCCTGCACGGAAACGATGGCACCGCTGCGGGCCGCAACCTGCTCGCACAGTTCGCGCAGCTGGTCGGAATCACCGTGGTAGATCACCGCATCAAACGGCTGCGTCAGCAGCGCATCGGCCTTCGCAAAGCGAATGCGGGCCGAGACCGCTTTTGGCAGCTGTTTGGCGAGATCGCGATGCAACGCATCTTCCGGCCACAGCACTTCACAACCGGTTGCCATTGCGGCAGCCAGCTGCACCAGCGCGTCCTGCTCGTTATCGGCCACGCACAGTACGCGCTCGCGCGGCATCAGCGTCCAGGTGTTGCGCTCGCCGGTTGGACCCGGCAGCAGACGCTGGGTGCCCGCCTGCGCCAGTTCGCCGTACTGCCGTGCGACGGCACGCAGTTCAGGACGTTTTTCTGCCCAGGCGATCAGCGCCTCCAGCGGCTGGGTCAGCACGGTTTTCACCTGCGTATCCACCGGATAGTGTGCGTCCTGACGCGCCAGGGTCACGCCCAGGGCGTTTTCCGGACGGTTAGCGAGCAGACGGTACAGGTAGAGCGGGCCACCCGCTTTCGGACCGGTGCCGGAGAGACCTTCACCGCCGAACGGCTGCACGCCCACGACCGCGCCAACCATGTTGCGGTTGACGTACAGGTTGCCGACTTTGGCATTGCCGGTGACCTGCGCAATGGTTTCGTCAATACGGGTATGCACGCCGAGCGTCAGGCCGTAGCCGGAGGCGTTGATCTGCTCAACCAGCTCGTTCAGGTTGTTACGGTTGTAGCGCACCACGTGCAGTACCGGACCGAAGACCTCTTTTTTCAGCTCGTCGAAGCTTGCCAGCTCAATCAGCGTTGGCGGCACGAAGGTGCCGGTCCGCCATTCGCGGGCATCTTCGCTGTTCTCGCGCACCGCCTGGAACACCGGACGGCCTTTCGCGCGCATGGTCTGAATGTGGTTTTCGATATTGGCTTTGGCTTCCGCGTCGATCACCGGCCCGATGTCGGTGGTGAGACGGCCCGGGTTGCCCATGCGGCATTCGGCCATCGCGCCGCGCAGCATTTTCAGCGTGTGATCCGCGACGTCGTCCTGCAGGCACAGCACGCGCAATGCGGAGCAGCGCTGACCGGCGCTGTCGAACGCAGAGGCCAGCACGTCGACCACCACCTGCTCGGTGAGCGCCGAGGAGTCAACGATCATGGCGTTCATCCCGCCGGTTTCCGCGACGAGCGGAGTAGGACGACCCTGCGCATCCAGACGGGTAGCAATGTTGCGCTGCAGCAGGGAGGCTACTTCGGTCGAACCGGTAAACATCACGCCGCGCACGCGGTTATCGGAGGTCAGTTTGGCGCCGACGGTTTCACCGCGGCCCGGCAGCAGCTGAACCACGCCCGCAGGCACGCCGGCTTCCAGAAGAATGTTGATACCCTGTGCGGCAATCAGCGGGGTCTGCTCTGCCGGTTTTGCCAGCACGCTGTTGCCTGCGGCAAGCGCGGCGGCTATCTGGCCGGTGAAGATCGCCAGCGGGAAGTTCCACGGGCTGATACATATGACCGGACCCAGCGGACGGTGGGTTTCGTTATCGAAATCATCGCGTACCTGACCGGCGTAGTAGTGCAGGAAATCGACGGCCTCGCGCACTTCGGCGATGGCGTTGCTGAAGGTTTTACCCGCTTCGCGCACCAGAATGCCGATGAGCGACTGCATCTGATCTTCCATCAGCACCGCGGCGCGTTCCAGAATGGCGGCACGCTCCTGCGGCGGCGTGGCGAACCAGATTGGCGCGTTGTTCACCGCGCTTTCCAGCGCCTGGTCAACTTCCGCTTCGGTGGCTTCACGCACGTAGCCGACGATATCTTTTGGCTCTGCCGGGTTAATGACCGGCTGCATTTCGCCGTCAGCAACGGACTGTTCCAGGATCGGCTTCGCCTGCCATTTCTGCAATGCACTGTTGAGCAGGGCAGAGGAGAGCGACGCCAGACGATGTTCGTTGGCGAGATCCAGACCCGCCGAGTTGACGCGGCCTGCGCCATACAGCTCGCGCGGCAGGGCAATCTTCGGATGCGGCAGGCCAATCTGGCCTTCCTGCGCCGCCATCTTCTCTACGGCCTGCACCGGATCGGCAACCAGCTCGTCCAGCGGCAGGGTGGTGTCGGCGATGCGGTTAACGAAGGAGGTGTTCGCGCCGTTTTCCAGCAGACGACGCACCAGGTATGCCAGCAGGGTTTCGTGGGTTCCCACTGGGGCATAGATGCGGCACGGGCGGTTCAGCTTGCCGTCTGCCACTTTACCGGTGACCTGCTCGTACAGCGGTTCACCCATGCCGTGCAGGCACTGGAACTCGTACTGGCCCGGATAGTAGTTCTGTCCCGCCAGGCTGTAGATTGCCGCCAGGGTGTGGGCGTTATGGGTAGCGAACTGCGGATAGATCAGGTTCGGCACGCCGAGCAGTTTTTTCGCACAGGCGAGGTAAGAGACGTCGGTGTAAACCTTGCGGGTATAGACCGGATAGCCTTCCAGACCTTCCATCTGGGCGCGTTTGATTTCGCTGTCCCAGTAGGCGCCTTTCACCAGACGGATCATCAGGCGACGGCGGCTGCGGCTTGCCAGGTCAATCAGGTAATCAATGACGAACGGACAGCGCTTCTGGTAAGCCTGGATCACGAAGCCGATGCCGTTCCAGCCTGCAAGCTCCGGCTCGAAGCACAGTTTTTCCAGCAGATCGAGGGAGATCTCCAGACGGTCGGCCTCTTCGGCGTCGATATTAATGCCGATGTCATACTGGCGCGCCAGCAGGGTCAGGGACTTCAGGCGCGGGTAGAGCTCTTCCATCACCCGGTCGTACTGCGCGCGGCTGTAGCGCGGGTGAAGAGCGGAAAGCTTAATGGAGATGCCCGGGCCTTCGTAAATACCGCGACCGTTGGACGCTTTACCGATGGCGTGAATCGCCTGCTGGTAAGAGACCATGTAGGCCTGCGCGTCGGCGGCGGTCAGCGCCGCTTCGCCCAGCATGTCGTAGGAGTAACGGAAACCTTTATCTTCCAGCTTGCGGGCGTTCGCCAGCGCTTCGGCAATGGTTTCCCCGGTGACGAACTGCTCGCCCATCAGGCGCATCGCCATGTCCACGCCTTTGCGGATCAGCGGCTCGCCGCTCTTACCGATAATGCGGTTCAGGGAGCGGGAGAGGTTGGCTTCGTTATGGGTGGAGACCAGTTTGCCGGTAAACAGCAGGCCCCATGTCGCGGCGTTGACGAACAGCGACGGGCTGCGGCCAATGTGGGAATGCCAGTTGCCGTTGCTGATCTTGTCGCGGATCAGCGCGTCGCGGGTGGCTTTATCCGGAATACGCAGCAGCGCTTCCGCCAGGCACATCAGCGCCACGCCTTCCTGTGAAGAGAGGGAAAACTCCTGCAGCAGACCCTGAACCATCCCGGCGCGGCCGGTGGCGGTTTTCTGGTTGCGCAGCTTGTCGGCTAACTGATACGCCAGGCTGTGCGCCTGCGCGGAAATGGCTTCCGGCAGACGAGCCTGCTCCAGCAGCATTGGCACGGCGTCGGTTTCGGCGCGGCGGTAGGCGCCGGTAATGGCGGCACGGCTGACGGACTGCGGCAGGATCTGCTCGGCGAATTCGAGGAACGGCTGATGGTTCTCGTCGCCAGCGGCTGGCGCTTCCTCGCTTTCGTTCGCTGCACCGGCCAGCAGGGCAGGCAGTTCCGGCAGACCTTCATCGCTCTCGAGTCTTTCGAGATAGTTAAAAATCGCCTGCTTAATTAACCAGTGCGGCGTGCGGTCAATGCGGGTTGCTGCGGTCTTAATCCGTTCGCGGGTGGCGTCATCCAGCTTAACTCCCATGGTGGTCATACCCATGCCAAAGCTCCTGTTGTTCTTTCATCGTGTTTGGTCGTTAGCGTGAAATATCCCCCATGTTGCAACTTTGTGCAACCGTGTTAAATGTGACCTGGTTTGCAACCCGGAAAATGAATGGATTGTTAACGAATGGTTAGCTGGAAAAACGCACTGGCTTTTGGGCGGGAAGCCTGTTTTTATGCGGGAGTTAACACTTTTAAAAGGTGCAACCCGTAAAAGCGTGAGCGAGTGCAACCTATAGGAAACTCGTATCAAACCAGGGATGAAATTGATGTAAATGCAGTGTTAAATCGTTTGTCAGCGGGATGCGCATACGGCAGGATAGCGCGCCCAACAGAAACACAAGATACATTCACCTCGTTCCGGTGATCATATAACAAGGCAGCCCGGATGGTTGTCGCTCGACATTTTGGAGAATTTGAATGGCTATTAGCACACCGATGCTGGTGACATTTCTCGTTTATATATTTGGCATGATCCTGATAGGGTTTTTGGCATGGCGTTCAACAAAGAACTTTGACGACTACATTCTGGGCGGACGCAGTTTAGGCCCGATGGTGACCGCGCTCTCTGCGGGCGCTTCCGACATGAGCGGCTGGCTGTTGATGGGCCTGCCGGGCGCGATTTTCATCTCCGGTATCTCTGAAAGCTGGATCGCCATCGGTCTGACCGTCGGCGCGTGGATCAACTGGAAGCTGGTGGCAGGCCGTCTGCGCGTGCATACCGAGGCCAACAATAACGCCCTGACGCTGCCGGATTACTTCACCGGACGCTTTGAAGATAACAGCCGCGTTCTGCGCATTATCTCCGCGGTGGTTATTCTGCTGTTCTTCACCATCTACTGTGCCTCCGGCATCGTGGCCGGCGCGCGCCTGTTCGAAAGCACCTTCGGCATGAGCTATGAAACCGCGCTGTGGGCCGGTGCTGCGGCGACCATCCTCTATACCTTTGTGGGCGGTTTCCTGGCGGTAAGCTGGACCGACACCGTGCAGGCGAGCCTGATGATCTTCGCCCTGATCCTGACCCCGGTGATTGTGATTTTCACCGTTGGCGGCTTTGGCGATTCGCTGGAAGTGATCAAGCAGAAGAGCATTGAAAACGTCGACATGCTGAAAGGGCTGAACTTCGTTGCCATCGTCTCCCTGATGGGCTGGGGCCTGGGCTATTTCGGTCAGCCGCACATTCTGGCGCGCTTTATGGCGGCGGATTCTCACCACACCATCGTTCATGCCCGTCGCATCAGCATGACGTGGATGATCCTCTGTCTGGCAGGGGCGTGTGCGGTCGGCTTCTTCGGTATCGCGTACTTCAACAACAACCCGGCGCAGGCGGGCGCGGTGAACCAGAACGCCGAGCGCGTGTTCATCGAGCTGGCGCAGATTCTGTTTAACCCGTGGATTGCCGGTATTCTCCTCTCCGCCATTCTCGCGGCGGTGATGTCCACCCTGAGCTGCCAGCTGCTGGTCTGCTCCAGTGCGATCACCGAAGACCTCTACAAAGCCTTCCTGCGTAAAAACGCGAGCCAGAAAGAGCTGGTCTGGGTAGGGCGCTTTATGGTGCTGCTGGTGGCGCTGGTTGCCATCGCGCTGGCGGCTAACCCGAATAACCGCGTGCTGGGGCTTGTGAGCTACGCGTGGGCGGGCTTTGGTGCGGCATTTGGTCCGGTCGTTCTGTTCTCCGTCATGTGGTCACGTATGACCCGTAACGGCGCGCTGGCGGGGATGATCATCGGTGCGGTTACCGTTATCGTCTGGAAACAGTTCGCGTGGCTGGGCCTGTACGAAATCATTCCGGGCTTCATCTTCGGCAGTATCGGTATCGTGGTGTTCAGCCTGCTGGGTAAAGCACCGTCTGCTTCTATGCAGAAACGCTTTGCTGAAGCCGACGCGCATTACCACACTGCGCCACCGTCTAAGCTTCAGGCAGAATAATTTTCCCACGTAACACCGTAGGCCGGGTAAGCGCAAGCGCACCCGGCTTTTTTCTTGCCAAAATCCGTATTTTCCTGTGATATCCATATGCTTATAACAATGAGGATAGCTAAGCATGACCATCAAAACAGGGGTAATGGCAGCGGCATTATTGATGCTGGCGGGCTGCAACGCGCCATCGCAACATGCGGCGGTAGAGACCTGCAAAGCAGAAAACCAGATGCAGCAAACCACGCTTTATTTCGGCTTAAATCGTCCTGCCGGGGCGCAGATTACCGGCAACGAATGGCAGCAGTTTGTTGACCAGGACGTGACGCCGCGTTTTCGCGATGGCTTAACGGTATTTGATGCGCGCGGGCAGTGGCTCGGGAACGACGGGAAAGTGGCGCGTGAACCCAGCAAGGCATTGATGCTGATCCACGGTAAAGATGCGCAGAGCGAGAAGAACATCGAAGCGTTACGCGGGATTTATAAATCACGCTTCGCGCAGGAGTCGGTGATGCGGGTCGACCAGCCGGTGTGCGTGCAGTTTTAATGAAAACGGCGGGATAACCCGCCGTTGTTGTATCGTAGACCTGCGCAAGCGAAGCGCCGCCGGGCACAAACGGCACAAAACTTACAGCACCAACCCCGCAAAACTCGCCGACAGCAGGCTCACCAGCGTCGCGCCGTAAACCAGACGCAGACCAAACCGCGATACCACGTTGCCCTGCTGCTCGTTCAGGCCCTTAATCGCCCCGGCGACGATTCCGATTGAGGCAAAGTTAGCAAACGACACCAGGAAGACGGACAAAATGCCCAGCCCGCGAGGGGACATCTGATGGGCGATTTTTTGCAGCTCGATCATCGCCACAAATTCATTCGCCACCAGCTTGGTTGCCATAATACTGCCCGCGTTTAAGGCATCGCTCAGCGGGATCCCCACCAGCCAGGCCAGGGGATAAAACACATAGCCCAGGATCTGCTGGAAGCTCATGCCAAATACGCTGGAGAAGAGGGCGTTAACGGCGCTAATAAGCGCGATAAAGCCAATCAGCATCGCCAGAATAATCATCGCCACCTTAAAACCGGCCAGAATATACTCGCCGAGCATTTCGAAGAAGCTCTGCGATTCATGCAGCTTTTCGAGCTTGATATCCGGCTCCGCTTCCGGGCGAGCCGGGTTGATGACGGAGAGAATAATAAAGGTGCTGAACATATTCAGAATAAGCGCCGCGACGACAAATTTGGCGTCCAGCATCGTCATATAGGCACCGACAATCGACAGGGAGACCGTCGACATGGCCGTGGCCGCCATGGTGAATAGACGACGAGAGGAGAGATCGCCCAGCACGCCTTTGTAGGCAATGAAGTTTTCCGACTGACCGAGGATCAGCGAACTTACCGCGTTAAAGGATTCCAGCTTGCCCATACCGTTCAGTTTTGACAGCACTGTCCCGATGACGCGAATAAAAATTGGCAGGATCCGCCAATGCTGAAGAATACCAATCAGTGCGGAAATAAAAATAATCGGACACAGCACGCCGAGGAAAATGAATGCCAGCCCTTTTTCACCCATTCCGCCAAAGACGAAATTCGTCCCTTCGGCCGCAAATTTAAGCAGCGATTCAAAGAAACCGGAGACATATTTAATAATAAACAGACCGCTTTCTGCGTGCAGGAAAAAGAATGCCAGCGCGATTTCAATAACAATCAGCTGTACAACAAAGCGAATGCGAATTTTTCGGCGGTCGAAACTCACCAGCCAGGCAAGCGCAAGAATAATCACCAGCGCCAGCAGGAAATGGATAATCTTAAACATGGTTTATTTTCAGTTAGTTTTCGAGGTGGATATTTAGCCACAGCGCTGATTAACCGTAAATGGGCATTTTCGTTATAACTTATAAACGCAATCGTAACGGATGGAATTATTATCCTGCGATGCGGTTACAACTCGTCATCAAAAGGCCACATATTTCGCTTGTTTTTCTTCTTGCCGTAATGATAATCACTATCACAAGAATTTACCTTTCTTTGCATCAGTTGACCGCGATAAACATTTAAGGTGTCGGCATGTTTGTTCCATTTCTCATTATGTTACGTGAAGGCCTTGAAGCGGCCCTGATTGTCAGCCTTATCGCCAGCTATCTGAAGCGAACCCAGCGCGGGCGCTGGATTGGCGTCATGTGGGTTGGCGTCTTCCTTGCCGCGGCGCTCTGCCTGGGCCTGGGTATCCTCATCAATGAAACCACCGGCGAATTCCCGCAGAAAGAACAAGAGCTTTTCGAAGGGATCGTCGCCGTGATTGCGGTGGTGATCCTCACCTGGATGGTGTTCTGGATGCGTAAAGTCTCCCGCAACGTGAAGGTGCAGCTGGAGCAGGCGGTAGACAATGCCCTGCAGAAGGGGAACAACCACGGCTGGGCGCTGATCCTGATGGTCTTTTTTGCCGTTGCGCGTGAGGGGCTGGAATCGGTCTTCTTCCTGCTGGCGGCCTTTCAACAGGATGTCGGTATCTGGCCGCCGGTTGGCGCGATGCTCGGGCTGGCAACCGCGGTTGTGCTGGGCTTTCTGCTCTACTGGGGCGGCATTCGTCTCAATCTGGGCGCCTTCTTCAAGTGGACCAGCCTGTTTATTCTGCTGGTGGCGGCAGGGCTGGCGGCAGGGGCGATACGCGCCTTCCACGAGGCGGGCCTGTGGAACCACTTCCAGGACGTGGCGTTCGATCTCAGCAACATTCTCTCCACCCATTCACTGACCGGCACCCTGCTTGAAGGTATCTTCGGCTATCAGGAAACGCCGAGCGTCAGCGAAGTGGCGATGTACTTTATCTATCTGGTTCCGGCGCTGGTGCTGTTCGCTATGCCGCCGCGTACCGGCACCCAGGCGTCGCGCGTTGCGCCGTAATGTGTAATTTAGTTACAACATACTTTTAAAGGGAAGAGTCATGGCAATTCAGTTCCGTCGTAGTGCGTTATGCGCAGGCATTGCCGCGCTGTTCGCTTCTTCATTCTCTGCCTGGGGCGCTGATGTTCCTCAGGTCAAAGTGACCGTCAATGATAAACAGTGCGAGCCGATGACCATGACGGTCAACAGCGGCAAAACCCAGTTTATCATCCAGAACCACAGCCAGAAGGCGCTGGAGTGGGAGATCCTCAAAGGCGTAATGGTGGTGGAAGAGCGTGAGAACATCGCCCCAGGCTTCAGCCAGAAGATGACCGCCAACCTGCAGCCGGGTGAATACGACATGACCTGCGGCCTGCTGACCAATCCGAAAGGCAAGCTGATCGTCAAGGGCAACGCCACGAAGGATGCTGCGAAGGGCGAAGCGCTGCTGAGCCTGGGCGAGGCCATCACCGCCTATAAAGCCTACGTCACCAAAGAGACGGCGGACCTGGTTGCGGGTACCAAAGCCTTCACCGATGCGGTGAAAGCCGGGGATATCGAAAAAGCGAAATCCCTGTACGCGCCAACCCGTCAGCACTACGAGCGCATCGAGCCGATTGCCGAGCTGTTCTCTGACCTCGATGGTAGCATCGATGCCCGTGAGGACGATTACGAGCAGAAGGCCGCCGATCCGAAATTTACCGGCTTCCACCGACTGGAAAAAGCCCTGTTTGGCGACAACTCCACCAAAGGGATGGAGAAATACGCCGGGCAGCTGAACGGCGACGTGCTGGAGCTGCAAAAGCGCATCAGCGAGCTGGCCTTCCCACCGTCGAAAGTGGTTGGCGGCGCGGCCGGTCTGATTGAAGAAGTGGCTGCAAGCAAAATCAGCGGTGAAGAAGATCGCTACAGCCACACCGACCTGTGGGACTTCCAGGCCAACGTCGACGGCGCGCAGAAAATTGTCGATCTGCTGCGTCCTCAACTGCAAAAAGAGAACAGCGAACTGCTGGCCAAAGTGGATGCCAACTTCAAAAAAGTCGACACCATCCTGGCGAAGTACCGCACCAAAAACGGGTTCGAAACCTATGACAAACTGACCGACGCTGACCGTAACGCGCTGAAAGGCCCGATTACTACCCTGGCGGAAGATCTCTCCCTGCTGCGCGGCGTTCTGGGTCTGGACTAAGCACGATGAACAAGCATGACGAGCACGACGTGGCGGAACCTTCCCGACGTCGTTTGTTAAAAGGGGTAGGGGCGCTGGGCGGCGCGCTAGCCCTGGCAGGCGGCTGCCCGGTGGCGCATGCGGCTAAACCGCAGAGTGCCCCCGGCACGCTGTCGCCGGATGCGCGCATGGAAACGCAGCCGTTTTATGGCGAGCACCAGGCGGGCATTCTGACGCCGCAGCAGGCCTCCATGATGCTGGTGGCGTTTGATTCGCTGGCCAGCGATAAAGCCGATCTGGTGCGTCTGTTCCGCCTGCTGACAACGCGTATTGCGTTTCTCACCGCGGGCGGTCCGGCACCGGAAACGCCAAATCCGCGTTTGCCGCCGATGGACTCCGGTATTCTCGGGGCGTTTATCGCCCCGGATAACCTGACCATTACCGTGTCGGTGGGCGAGTCGTTGTTTGATGAGCGCTACGGCCTGGCAAAACAGAAGCCGAAAGCGCTGCAAAAAATGACGCGCTTTCCAAATGATTCCCTCGACGCGGCGCTGTGCCACGGCGATCTGCTCCTGCAGATTTGCGCCAATACCCAGGATACGGTGATCCACGCCCTGCGCGATATCATCAAGCACACGCCGGATCTGCTGAGCGTGCGCTGGAAGCGGGAAGGGTTTATCTCTGACCACGCTGCCCGCAGTAAAGGCAAAGAGACGCCGGTGAACCTGCTGGGCTTTAAGGACGGCACGGCCAACCCCAACAGCAGCGATGCGGCGCTGATGAAAGATGTAGTGTGGGTGACGGCGGATCAGGGTGAACCGGCATGGGCGGTGGGCGGCAGCTACCAGGCGGTGCGCATTATCCAGTTCCACGTGGAGTTCTGGGACCGCACGCCGCTGAAAGAGCAGCAGACCATATTCGGCCGCGACAAGCAGAGCGGGGCGCCGCTGGGCATGAAGCACGAGCACGATGTGCCGGACTACGCGAGCGATCCCGACGGGAATACCATCGCGCTCGACAGCCATATTCGCCTTGCGAACCCGCGCACCAAAGAGACGCAGTCGAGCCTGATGATGCGTCGTGGCTACAGCTATTCGTTAGGCGTCACCAACTCTGGTCAGCTTGATATGGGGCTGCTGTTTGTCTGCTATCAGCACGATCTGGAGAAAGGGTTCCTCACCGTACAGAAGCGGTTAAACGGTGAAGCGCTGGAAGAGTATATTAAGCCCATCGGCGGCGGTTATTTCTTTGCCCTGCCTGGCCCGCGCGACCGGAACGCGTACCTCGCTCAAGGGCTGATCGAAGCCTGATAATCGTCCCTGCGATAGTTCGCGGGGACATTATTTTTTCATATGACTATCTTGTTGTTATATTTCTGTAATATTTCTATATAAGACTGAATCCACTGCAGGTGCAGTCTTAAAAGTTGCATTCAGGTAAAATAAATGTTGCATTTATGATAACTCCTGATGTACTTAAGATAAGACAGCGGTAGTTCCCGGCAGTGATGCTGAATCACTATGGAGATCGCGAATGGTTGGGTCCTGTACTGGACAAGGTAAACATAACAACCGCAGCACCCGGCGCGGAGGCTCAGACTCCGGCAGCGATTTCCTCACCACTAAATTCTCCCCTTCACCTCAAGAATCTGATTCCACCGACGTGCAGACTGGTGCGCGTAGCTATTCTGTATCGTCATCCGGTAAAGCAAGCAATGGCTTACAAGGAAGCCAACCCTCTGATGTTCGTGCGCATAATCGTGCCGAAGCTGGCGCGTGTGATGAATACCAACAACTCAAGGTGCTATCCATGGGAAGACAAAAAGCAGTGATCAAAGCTCGTCGCGAAGCAAAACGTGTGCTGAGACGGGATTCACGTAGCCATAAACAGCGTGAAGAAGAATCGGTCACCTCGCTTGTGCAGATGAGTGGCGTAGAAGCAATTGGCATGGCCCGAGACAGCCGTGATAATTCTCCAATTGTTGCGCGCAATGAGGCTCAGGCGCACTACCTGAATGCTATCGAGAGTAAACAGCTCATCTTTGCAACCGGTGAAGCCGGATGCGGGAAAACCTGGATTAGTGCAGCCAAAGCGGCGGAAGCGCTGATCCATAAGGACGTGGAGCGCATTATTGTTACCCGTCCGGTACTGCAAGCTGATGAAGATCTCGGCTTCTTGCCCGGAGATATTTCGGAGAAGTTTGCCCCGTACTTCAGGCCCGTTTATGACGTGCTGGTGAAGCGACTGGGTGCATCCTTTATGCAGTACTGCCTGCGACCAGAGATTGGCAAGGTGGAAATCGCGCCGTTCGCCTATATGCGCGGACGTACATTTGAAAATGCGGTCGTTATTCTTGACGAGGCTCAGAACGTGACCGCAGCGCAAATGAAAATGTTCTTAACGCGCCTCGGGGAGAACGTGACGGTAATCGTTAACGGCGATATTACCCAGTGTGACCTGCCGTCCGGCGTGAAATCCGGATTAAGCGACGCCATGTCACGTTTTGAGGAAGATGAGATGATTGGGGTGGTACGTTTCACCAAAGATGACTGCGTGCGCTCGGCGCTCTGCCAGCGCACGCTGCAAGCGTATTATTGAGTTTGCTGTTGTGTTCAAGGCCCGGGAAACCGGGCTTTGTTTTTTGTGCATTTTATACCCTCTCCCTTGGGGAGAGGGTTAGGGTGAGGGGCTCAGGCCGCATCGAGCTGCATATAGCACCGGGGGGGGATTGACTCGCTTCGCTCGCGGTTACTCGGCCCATCCATGGGCCTCGCCCCTTTGGGGCCAACGCAGGCGTTGTTCAAAAACGCTCCCGGCGTTTTTGTGCGGGCAGCCTGTTCGCTACGCTCTCAGTCTGTCCAACTGGCTGTCGCCAGTTGTCGAACCCCGGTCGGGGATTCTCATCCCCCCGCAGGCGTGCAACATGCGAAAAAAAAGCCCGCATTTTCATGCGAGCTCTTCTTCAAATATGGCGGTGAGGGGGGGATTCGAACCCCCGATACGTTGCCGTATACACACTTTCCAGGCGTGCTCCTTCAGCCACTCGGACACCTCACCATATTGTTTTGCTGCCTGACCGCTTGGGGGGCAACGGGGCGCTACTATAGGGAGTTGCGCTAAAACGGTCAAGCAGATTTTCTGTATTCGTGTGCGTTCGGTTAAGCCTTAATCAGCTCTTGTCGCAGCACGGGTTATTAACGCTGTGAATCGAGCACTTCGCTGTTTTTAACCACTTCCTGTGCTTTGCCGTAGCTTTCGATCAACAGCTGATAAGCAGGGAAGATGTGGGTGTATACCTCAGCCCACTCAGCCGCGTCTTCACGATTCCATGTCCGCTGGATCTCAGAGGCCACAGCCGCAGTATCCATTGGCACCACGCCAGCCTGCACAACACGCGCCAGGGTGATCTCCTGGGCCATCTTGCTGTAGGTGCCGGAGGCATCAATCACCGCAAACACTTTATACCCATCTGCAACCGCGCTGATTGACGGGAAGGCCATGCAGACGCTGGTGATAGTGCCCGCGATGATCAACGTCTTGCGTCCGGTCGCTTTCACCGCCGCAACAAACTCCGGGTTGTCCCAGGCGTTGATTTCACCTTTACGGGCAACATATTGTGCATGCGGCGCGTTAGCGTGGATCTCCGGGATCAGCGGTCCGTTCGGCCCCTGTGGTACGGACGCCGTAGTGATAACCGGGATCTTCGCCAGGGTAGCGATTTTCGCTAACGCCGCGGCACGAGCACGCAGCTCTGGCATTGGCATGTCACCAACGGTCTGGAACAGACCGCTCTGGTGATCGATAAGCAACATCACCGCATCGTTAACATCAATGACCGGACGTGCTCCATTAAAATTGGCAGGTGTAGACATGTTCTTCTCCTTTATTACGATTACGATCAGATCTGGCCGAAGCGGCCGGAGTTGAAATCACGAATAGCTTCCGCGATCTCGGTTTTAGTGGTCATCACAAACGGGCCATAGCCGACGATGGGTTCATTGAGCGGCGCGCCGGCCATCAGCAGCACTTTGGCATCGCTGCTTGCCTCAAGGTGCAGTTTGTCGCCTTCCTGACTCAGCACCACCAACTGGGCTTCTCCCGCCTGAGCAGTGCCGTTCACCGTAACGTGACCTTCCAGCACCACCACCGCCGTGCTCCAGCCCTCCGGCTGAGCGAGCGTAAGATGGCTTCCCTGATTAAGGGCAAGATCCCAGACGTTCAGCGGCGAAAAGGTGTGCGCAGGGCCGGTAATATCGTCGTAGCGTCCGGCGATAACCCGCACCGTTCCGCTGTTGTCCGGTAACGCCACAACCGGGATGTCGCTTTTGGTGATGCTCTGGTAGCCCGGCGTCGCCATTTTGTCTTTGGCTGGCAGGTTGACCCAAAGCTGCATCATTTTCAGTTCCCCGCCTTTTTGCGAGAACGCGCTGGAGTGGAACTCCTCGTGCAGGATGCCTGCACCTGCCGTCATCCACTGCACGTCGCCGGGGCCAATGACACCACCTTTACCTGTGGAGTCGCGATGCTCCACTTCACCGGAATAGACGATGGTGACCGTTTCAAAACCCCGGTGAGGATGTTGGCCTACGCCGCGTTTCGCCCCATCTGCCGGAAAGGTGTACGGACCTGCGTAGTCCAGCAGCAAAAACGGACTCAGCGGCTCGCCGTGGGTTTGATAAGAAAACATCGAACGAACCGGGAAACCATCGCCAACCCAGTGCTGGCGGGGATCGGTATAAACGCCTGTTACGTTTTTCATGATTAACTCCTGATGTTCTGTTGATGTAATTAGCTTATATTCAGAGTTAATATCCCGGTAGATAGTGAAAATGGCATTCACTGTTCCGAAAATAGAACGATGGGGTTTTATGCAGGATCTCAATGACTTTGTCTGGTTTGTGAAGGTGGTCGAGCATGGTGGGTTTGCGGCGGCGGGAAGGGCGCTAGACCAACCTAAGTCCAAACTGAGCCGCAGGATTGCGCTGCTGGAAGAGCGGCTTGGCGTGCGGTTGATACAGCGCACTACGCGGCAGTTTACGGTGACGGAAGTGGGGCAGACCTTCTATCAGCACTGTAAGGCAATGCTGATAGAAGCAGAAGCAGCAGAGGAGGCCGTTGCTGCGCTGCAGGCTGAGCCGCGCGGCGTCGTCAGGATCACCTGTCCCGTCACGTTACTGCACGTTCACGTAGGACCGATGCTTGCGCGGTTTATGGCGCGCTACCCGGGGATTAATCTCCAGCTTGAGGCCACCAATCGGCGGGTCGATCTTGTGGGCGAAGGCATTGATGTGGCGATCCGCGTGCGTCCGCGTCCGTTTGATGACAGCGATCTGGTCTTAAGGGTGCTGGCTGACAGGGGGCATTGCCTGGTGGCGAGTCAGCAGTTGATTGAACGTATGGGTAAACCTCGAATGCCTTCTGAGCTCAGTGAATGGCCTGGTTTAAGTATGGGGGCCGGTAAACAGGTGCATAAATGGGATCTCAGTGGTCCAGAGGGAGCGAAAGCGGAGATCCACTACGCACCGCGCTTTATTACCACCGACATGCTGGCACTGCGGGAAGCGGCGATGGCGGGCGTGGGCGTTGTACAGTTGCCGATATTGATGGTGAAGGATCAGCTTGCGTCAGGGGAACTGGTACGGGTGCTGGACGCGTGGGAACCCCGACGGGAAGTGATTCACGCGGTTTATCCTTCGCGGCGCGGCATGCTGCCGTCGGTCAGGACGCTGGTAGATTTTCTGACCGAGGAGTATGCGCGGATGGTGGAAGAGTAGTACTTCCCTCTCCCCTGGGGTGTACGGTCCGGGGACATGGTAGACAGGTGTTCGGGGACATGGTGAACACTTTTTAACATCCTTTACCCATGGTGATCGACTTTTTCTTCAGGTCGATCACCCCCACTTTCGTGCTGTACCACCACACCTCGTAGCTGCCGTCTTCCTGCGTCTCCTTCAGCCCGACCCGTTCTCCCCTGAACGCCTTGCCTGCGCTCAGACTTACCCCTTTCACGCTCAGCTTTCCGCTGATATCCACTTTCCTGACCATCACGCCCTCGTCGTATTCCGGGGGCGTGGTGTTGCCGCTGTATTGTCGTGCAGACGGCTTATACCGCGAGCCCGGTACCGCCATATCCAGCGCCTCATGCGGGCGTTCAAGGTTGTACACCGTCCGCCAGTGGTCGAAGGCGCGCTGCAGTTCACCCTCGCTCGCGAACCACTTGCCCTGCAGCACTTCCGCCTTCAGGCTGCGGTGAAAACGCTCCAGCTTGCCCTGCGTCTGCGGATGATAAGGCCGGGAATGCCCCACCCGGATACCGTGGCGCATCAGCCACAGCTCCAGCGCCGTCCAGGTGCCGGTGGTGTCTCCCCACGGTGAGCCGTTGTCCATCGTCATCCGGTCCGGCAGGCCGTAACGTTCAAACACGCTGACCAGTTGCTGCTGCACGGTCTCGCGCCGTTCATCGGTACAGTGCGCCAGGCACAGGGAAAAACGGGAATGGTCGTCCAGGAGGGTGAGCGGATGGCAGCGGCCACCGCCAAAGGGAAAGTGGCCCTTAAAGTCCATCTGCCAGAGGCGGTTCGGCGCGTCGTGTTCGAAGCGTCCCGTGGCGGGAATGCCCGGTGAAGTGCCCGGCAGCAGGCCGTGACGGGCCATCAGGTTATGGACGGTGCTGAAGGCGGGCATGGTGTGCCCCTGGTCTTCGAGCCAGCGCTTTATCTTGCGTGCGCCCCAGCGTTGATGGCGGTCATGGGCCATACGCAGCAGGGCAGTGATGTCGTCAGATGAGCGGTTAGGGGAATGGTGCGGTATGCGCGGGCGGTCCTGAAGGCCGGCAGCCCCTTCCTCCGCCCAGCGGCGAAGCCACTTGTAGCCGGTGGCCGGTGAAATGCCGAAGCGACGGCAGAGGGAACGGATGTTCGCCCCGTCCTGCGAGGCGAACAAAACAAACTCGGTACGTAATGACATGGTATCTCTCGCATCCCAGGGCATAAGCGACTCCATAAACGGGTTCTTATGCCTTAGTTGTAAGTGTCTACCATGTCCCCGAACAAGTGTTCACTATGTCCCCGGACCGTACAGGGGAGAGGGGCAGGGTGAGGGGCTCAGGCCGCGCCGAGCTGCAGATACCACCGGGGGGATTCTCATCCCCCCGGTGGTGGGCAACATGCGAAAAAAAAAGCCCGCATTTTCATGCGAGCTCTTCTTTAAATATGGCGGTGAGGGGGGATTGACTCGCTTCGCTCGCCCTGCGGGCAGCCTGTTCGCTGCGCTCTCAGTCTGTCCAACTGGCTGTCGCCAGTTGTCGAACCCCGGTCGGGGATTCTCATCCCCCCTTTCGGAGAATATAAAAGAAAAAAGCCCGTACTTTCGTACGAGCTCTCATCTTAAATATGGCGGTGAGGGGGGGATTCGAACCCCCGATACGTTGCCGTATACACACTTTCCAGGCGTGCTCCTTCAGCCACTCGGACACCTCACCATATTGTCATCCCGTTGTTGCCGGGACGGGCGCTAATGTAAGGAAAAGCCGAACTGGCGTCAACTCACTTTTTCAGTAATTTAGCGTATTTAGACAAACTTCAAGCAACCTGATTCCTAAATGTGCATAAAGCGCCTCTTTTATCAGCAACGCGGTTTCCTGATAAATTTGTTATGCTGGCAATCCACTTGAAAATGAAAACAAAACAGCGCACTAAAAGGCAGGAATGACCATGGATATTCTCTTCTATCACCCTACATTTGATACCGCTTACTGGATTGACGCACTTTCTGCGGCGCTGCCCGGCGCACGCGTACGCGAGTGGAAGCGTGGCGATAATGAACATGCCGACTATGCGCTGGTCTGGCACCCGCCGGTTGAGATGCTGCAGGGCCGCAAGCTGAAGGCGGTTTTCGCCCTGGGCGCGGGCGTTGATTCGATCCTCAGTAAACTGAAAGCGCATCCAGAAATGCTGCCTGACAATATTCCGCTGTTCCGTCTTGAAGATACGGGAATGGGCCAGCAGATGCAGGAGTATGCCGTGAGCCAGGTGCTGCACTGGTTCCGCCGCTTTGACGATTATCAGGCCTTTAAACAGCAATCCCACTGGGAGCCGCTGCCGGATTATCGACATGAAGATTTTACCGTTGGGATCCTCGGCGCGGGTGTGCTCGGCTCAAAAGTGGCAGAAGCACTCGCTCCGTGGGGCTTCCCGCTACGTTGCTGGAGCCGCAGCCGTAAGGATTATCCTGGCGTCGAGAGTTTTGCCGGAACGGATGAGCTTCCTGCGTTCCTGAAAGGGACTCGCGTGCTTATCAACCTGCTGCCGAATACTGCCGAAACGGTGGGCATTATCAATAGCACTCTCCTGAACCAGTTAGCCGAGCAGAGCTATTTGATGAACCTCGCGCGCGGGGTCCATGTCGTGGAGGGCGATCTGCTGAACGCGCTGGAAAGCGGAAAGCTCAAAGGTGCCATGCTGGACGTTTACAGCCGTGAGCCACTGCCAGCGGAAAGCCCGCTGTGGGCGCACCCGCGCGTCGCGATGACGCCACACGTGGCTGCCGTGACGCGTCCGGCAGAAGCGGTGGCGTATATATCCCATACCATCAGCGAAATGGAAAAGGGTAACGCGGTCACCGGGCAGGTCGACAGACAGCGCGGCTACTAACGGAAACCCGGCGTTCGCCGGGTTTTTGCTAATATTCGCCGCTGATAACTGCTATCCTTTGGAAAAACCGCAGAGGAGAGAAAGATGTATCCCGTAGACCTGCATATGCACACCGTCGCCAGCACCCACGCGTATAGTAACCTCCATGATTATATCGCCCAGGCAAAGCTCAAGGGCATCAAGCTTTTTGCGATTACCGATCACGGCCCGGATATGGCGGATGCGCCGCACTACTGGCATTTTGTGAATATGCGGATTTGGCCACGTCTGGTGGACGGTATCGGGATACTGCGCGGCATTGAGGCGAACATCAAAAATACCGACGGTGAGATCGACTGCACCGGCCCGATGCTGACCTCTCTTGACCTTATCCTTGCCGGTTTCCATGAGCCGGTCTTTGCGCCTCAGGATAAAGACACCAACACCGCGGCGATGATTGCCACCATTGCCAGCGGCAATGTGCACATTATCAGCCATCCCGGTAACCCGAAGTATCCGATTGATATTCAGGCTGTCGCGCAGGCGGCAGCGAAACACCGCGTGGCGCTGGAGATTAATAACTCCTCCTTTGTTCACTCGCGTAAGGGCAGTGAAGCCAACTGTCGCGAAGTGGCTGCCGCCGTGCGTGATGCGGGGGGAATGGTGGCGCTGGGGTCCGATTCTCATACCGCGTTTACGCTGGGTGATTTCAGTGAGTGTATGAAAGTATTAAATGACGTTGGTTTCCCGGAAGCGCAAATCCTGAACGTGATGCCACGCCGCATGCTCGATTTCCTCGAGTCGCGCGGAATGGAGCCGATTGCCGAATTTGCCGATCTTTAATTGTGTAATGGAATAAAAAATGAACGAGTTCTCCATCCTTTGCCGCGTGCTGGGTACGCTCTATTATCGCCAGCCGCAAGACCCGCTGTTGGTTCCGCTTTTCACGCTGATCCGTGAAGGCAAGCTGGCGCAGAACTGGCCGCTGGAACAGGATGATTTGCTGGAACGTCTGCAAAAAAGCTGCGACATGCAGCAGATTTCAACGGATTACAATGCGCTGTTCGTCGGTGACGAGTGCCGTGTTTCGCCGTACCGTTCAGCCTGGCAGGAAGGGGCGACGGAAGCAGAAGTGCGTGCGTTTCTCTCCGAGCGCGGGATGCCGTTGAGCGATACGCCAGCCGATCACATCGGTACGCTGCTGCTTGCGGCCTCCTGGCTCGAAGACAACGCCGGTGATGACGAAAATGAAGCCATCGAAACCCTGTTCGAAACGTACCTGCTGCCGTGGGTTGGGACGTTCCTGGGTAAAGTCGAAGCCCATGCCACCTCACCATTCTGGAGAACCCTGGCACCGCTGACGCGTGATGCGATTGCTGCGATGTGGGATGAGCTCGAAGAAGAGAATGAAGAGTGATTTAGATCGCAAAAATCCTGCAACGATACATTTCAACTTGCACATAGTGTGCTTCTGATCGCATTTCTATGGCGCGCTTCTGCTAAGATGCGCGCCATGAACATATTACTTTGTATTGCACTGACAACAGGCATTCTCTCCGGTATCTGGGGATGGGTGGCCGTGTCTCTCGGATTGCTCAGCTGGGCCGGGTTCCTCGGCTGCACCGCCTATTTCGCCTGCCCGCAGGGTGGCGTCAAAGGGCTATTCATCTCCGGAAGTACCCTGATGAGCGGTGTGATTTGGGCGCTGGTGATCATGAAGGGCAGCGCGCTGGCGCCTCACCTGGAGATCCTGGGCTATGTCATGACGGGCGTGGTCGCATTTTTAATGTGCGTTCAGGCAAAGCATTTGCTGTTGTCGTTCGTACCGGGCACGTTCATGGGGGCCTGCGCGACCTTTGCAGGGCAGGGGGACTGGAAGCTGGTCGTTCCCTCGCTGGCGCTGGGACTTCTCTTCGGCTATGCCATGAAAAACAGCGGCCTGTGGCTGGCAGCGCGGCGAGAAAAAGCGCAAAACATCACTGCGGTGAGTGAATAAAAAAAGGCGAGACAGGGATCTCGCCTTTTTTATGCGCTTTCGATCAGGATTCCGGCGGCACCGACATATCGCGGTATTTTACCAGTACCGGGTTTTGCGCTTCTGATTTGTTCTGCAGATCCCACAGCCCGCGATCGATACCATCGTTAATCAGGAAGATAACCCCGGTTTCGATAGCCGACATCAGACACAGCATCACCGGTTCATTAGAGGTATACCCAATTTCACCCTCCAGCAAACGCTGGTAGTCGATAAAGCGGAATACCCCGGCCTGAACTTCATACGAGAGAATGGTTTTGCTGGTGTTCACGGAGGATAAGATCTCACCCGTGCTCACGTTAACCACGCGCAGGTTGACGGCAATCTGGTCGAGTTGATACTGGGTGTCAGCACCGATACCGAAGTAACGCGCACCTGCTCCCCCCGATTTCACGTTACTTTCGTAACCGATAATCGAGCCTTCCACCATGATATTGGCCGCGGTAAGCGACTGAAGTGGCATTCGATTATTCACGCCAACAGTTCCGTTTTCCTGTGCGGCGCGGATGATTTTTCGTTCATTCAGCAGGTTTTGCAATCCCTGGCGTTCCAGAGGAATAAACCAGCGTGAATCCTTCAGGGCAGTGACCAGCATGGCGGTTGCACTCTGCGGCACGGCCGTAGAGAAGTTACTTGCCGGATACGGTTTAAACTGTCCTGTTTCATCCTGAATGTTATATACCGAGACAAATATCTTACCGGTTGGTGTCGGCAGATGGGTTAAATCGCGGTAGCTTTGTGCCCGAGGCATTAATGTTGGCTTAGCGGCTTCTTTGGGTGGAGCAGTTAAACAACCGCTCAATAAGCACACTGCAACAATGATCAAAAAGCGCTGCATGATAATTGTCCTTATTTTGGGGTTTTTTAAAAATCAGTCGAACTGGTTTGCAAACCCGACACCTGGATTGTCGATGTTTTTCCGGTTTTGCGATCCGTTACGTTCAACTGAAGCTGCCCATCTTTGTTGGCGATATCGACGATAAAGTCGTTAGTCACCATGCGGCCGGGTTTACCGGTATTAATATTGGTTAATAAGCCACCTAATATTTGCGACTGGATGGCCTGGGTGAAGTTATCCAGCGCTGACGGGGTTTCGATACCGAAATCGTCGTCAAAGCTTGGGTCTTTGTAAGAGTTTTGAGCCTGGGCTTCGTTAAGCATGAATGCCCCGTTGTTCGGGTTGCCGCCAAAATTAGGGTTGCGGAACTGGAAGGTCATATTCCCGGCCCAGCTTAGCGGTGCAATGAGCATTAACGAAATCACTGTGTGTGCGAGACGCATTACAGCCTCCGAAATAAGTATCGTTGCTAGAACTCATCTTTTGCTAAATCGCCTGTACCCAGCAGGGCTTTATCTAACTGCAGACGATTAATAGCTTCTTCTGTTTGTGCCAGGGCAAAAGCGACGTTCTGATCGAAGTCTCTTTTGGTGGGGAACAGGAAGGTTTGGTAAATAACATCCTGATTGGCTGTTATTGTGATCCAGCTTCCCCACCGTGCACTGGGCCGTTCGTTGATTGTTAAGTTACCGGGGTAGTCACTTTCCCATTTATCGCTGAAGGCGCGGTAGAAATCGTGCCCGATAGATGTGACGGTGTGGTCGGTTAACAATCCGGGAACCTCAACTTCCACTGCCTGGAGATTCCCGGCCGCAAGCAGGAAACCTGCTGCAGCAATCCAACTCAACGTGCGTTTCATGCTATTAACGCCTGAGGTTATCGTTTGCCCATGAAACTGCCTGAGTCCGGTTTTTAACAGCTATCTTCTTGAAAAGATTATAAAGGTGCGTCTTGACCGTATTTTCGCTGATAAATAACGAACGGGCGATTTCAATGTTTGAAGCACCAATGCGCAACTTGTTCAGGATCTCTTTCTCACGATGCGTCAGCAGTGCAGACTCTGTACTGTTGTAGCGATAATTTCCGGAGTGTGTAATGAGGTAGCTGGCAAGCTTTTGCGAGAAATAGCATTCGCCTCGCAAGATGCCCTGCAAGCCTTCCACAACACGATTCTCTTCTTCAGTGACGTAGAACACGCCATTGATATGCGGCCAGCTTTCTATGTCTCTAAAAGGATACTCATCAGGGGTATTCAATAATAACACGCGGATATTATTGTTTTTCCTGCTTAAGTTATCTTGCCAGTAATGGATTAGCTTTTTATCCGCTTCCATCATATCGAGAAGAATGATACTGCCAGGTGCAATGTCATCAAAAGAACGTTGAATGTTATGCAATTTCCCGTTCAATGAAAGAGATTGCTTTAAATGCTGCAATAATGCTGTCGCTTGTAAAGAAGGTTTGGTGATCAACAATAATGTATGACCATGTAAACTATGGACTTCATTAAACATGATGAAACCCCACTTTATTTATGACACCTGGCAGCTATCCCTTGTTAATAGATAAGGAATACCAGAAGTACTGACAGATGTGGCACTGCTGTGTGTAGAATCAAACCATTCCTCCAGAGGAGGACGGAAATAAAAATAAAATGACTTACTACTGTTTTCAATCTAGCTATTACAAACGTTAAAGCAAGTGTTAATCATGTAACTAAATGTAAAATTCAATATTAAATTGTGTATTTAGGGTAATAAATTAGTTTTTGTTTAAGAGAAAAGTTGTACATGAGAATAACACTGCACACATTTTAAAAATCATACAAATAATTATAACTACATGAAAAAATGGTGGATTTATAATTCTTACCCCACCGGTAAAAGGTATGAGATACATAAGAAAACTAAGCCTTCCCTCATCAGGCCATTCCTTCTTAAGAAAACTCACCCTGTGTGACAAAGTTTTCAAATTGTCTCGCGTGGGTGTGGTGAAGCCAGGCTACGTAAGGCTGGACAAGAAACCTGCCATTGTACAGGATCTGAGAGAGACGATTTTTTTCTGGCGCTAAATCTAATGTCTGCCAGCGTATTTTTACCGGAATTAATACTTTGAGGTGAAGTCATTAATTAAAATAAGCCGCGCGGGTGAGATATTTAAATTGTTTCGGCAGACATACTCTTTTTCGTAACGCGACGTTAACAAAAAAACGATTCGCGTTTATGCATGAAGAAACGTTATTTTGTGTATAGCCAGGTCCAGGGTGACAACATGAAAAACAGAACGTTATTTATGATGTTTACATTGCTGGGTGCGCCTGGATTTGTAACCGCAGGCGGTTCGGACTTAGCCGGTTCTGAATATAACTTTGCGGTTAATGAATTAAGTAAGTCCTCCTATAATCAGGCAGCCATTATTGGTCAACAAGGTTCAGGTAATTCTACTGATATTCGTCAGGACGGTTCCAAATTAATGTCCGTTGTCTCTCAGGAGGGTGGAGGCAACCGAGCGAAGGTTGATCAATCAGGAACTTATAACCTTGCTTATATCGATCAAGATGGAAATGGTAATGACGCGAGTATTAAGCAGGACGCTTTTGGTAATACCGCAATGATTATCCAAAAAGGGTCGGCTAACAGAGCGAGTATTACGCAGTATGGTACGCAGAAAACAGCAGTTGTAGTGCAGAGACAGTCACAAATGGCCATCCGCGTTATTCAACGTTAGGGCGTTGTGGCGACTTAATCAATCCGATGGGGGTTTACCATGAAACTTTTTAAAGTGGCAGCAATTGCAGCAATCATCGTTTCTGGCAGTGCTTTCGCAGGTGCGGTACCTCAATTTGGCGGCCACGGTCATGGCCACGGCGGTGGTGGTAATAGCGGTCCTGACTCAACCCTGAGCATTTACCAGTTTGGTGGCGGCAACTCTGCTCTTGCCTTGCAAACGGATGCAAGAGATTCAGAACTGACAATTACCCAGCATGGCGGCGGTAATGGTGCTGATGTTGGACAAGGATCTGATGACAGCACCATCGATCTGCTGCAGAAAGGCTTTGGTAACAGCGCAACCATTGACCAGTGGAACAGCAAAAACTCCGTCATCGATGTTAAACAGTATGGCGGCGGCAACGGTGCGGCAGTGGACCAGACAGCATCTGGATCAACTGTTACCGTGCATCAGGTTGGCTTTGGCAACAATGCGACCGCACATCAATACTGATTTCAAATCTGTGCTACAAAAAAACAGGGCATTTGCCCTGTTTTTTTTCGGGAGTTCATCATGAATACGTTAATTCTCCTTGCCGCGCTTTCCAGCCAAATAACCTTTAAAACATCTCAGCAGGGAAATATGACCACCATTATTCCGCAGGTCACCCTGACACACGCGTGCGATTGTCAGGTTCAAATTTTGTCCGTTCGCCAGGGGGAGGGAGGACAAAGTACCTCACGTCAGCAAAATACCTTTTCTATACCCGCTAATCAGACGATTGATTTGATGAGACTGAGTTTAAATATTGGCACAGGGGATACGGTGAACATTACGGTCACCGTCTCTGACGGAAAATCGCTGCATTTATCACAACAATGGTCGCCTGCAGAACGCTCGCTTTAATCATTCACAAAATCAATGATTTGGGAATGTGGCGGGAGTTGAAAGGTGTAACTATCCTGTTATCAGGAGCTGAACACGTTTCGCTGTTCAATTACCGGCTACCGCGTTGTCATACTGGAGCGCTTTTACCCCTCAAGGATGATTTATTTTGAGGAGTACAACTTGTGACCAAATCTACCGCTCTGCTCATCTCAGGTTTTAGCCTGATCGTCTCGGCTTATATGACACCCGCATTTTCAGCAACGATTGTTGAAGGCGGTGTTATCCATTTCCGTGGTGCCATTGTTGCCGATCCCTGTGAGATTACCCCTCAGCATCGTCAGTTTGCGATGTCCTGCCCGGAAAATAACCGTATCCAGACCCGAATGATCAGCTATGAGGATGCACAGAATGGGCGCTCAGCCTATCCAGGACTGGCATCCGTGAGTATGCAGTATCTCAATCCTGAAAAAACGCTGGCCGTTGTTAAGGTGGAATATCGCTAGCCGTTTTAAACGATAGTTTTTTCTGACCCTCCCCTCTGCGATACACTTAAGAAAAAGGCGGGTAGCAGGGGGAATGTATGAGACCGCAAATCGAGATTATTCACGGCGATATCACAACGTTACATGTTGATGTGATCGTCAATGCAGCGAATTCCTCGTTGCTGGGGGGAGGCGGCGTGGATGGCGCTATTCATCGCGCTGCCGGGCCGCAATTGCTTGAAGCTTGCAAGGCCGTGCGTCAACAACAGGGGGAATGTCCGCCGGGGCATGCCGTGATTACGCTGGCAGGGGATCTGCCCGCCAAAGCCGTTATTCACGCTGTGGGACCGGTGTGGCAGGGGGGCGAGCACCACGAGGCATGGATCCTTGAGGATGCTTACCGTAACTGCCTGCGTCTCGCTGCGGACAATGGCTATAAAACCCTGGCGTTTCCTGCCATCAGCACCGGTGTTTATGGCTATCCTAAAGCGGCTGCCGCGACCATTGCGGTGAATACCGTGTACCACTACCTTTCCCTGAAGCCCATGCCGGAAAAGGTCATCTTTGTCTGTTTCGACGAAGAAACGACGCATCTCTACCAGAGGCTTTTGACCCAGCGTGGAGAAGAACTGGACGGCTGATACAAAAGCGGCGCCGTATCGGCGCCGCTTTTTCGATCAGGCTTTAACCTGAGGTTTCCCGGAGAAGAGGAACCGCAGGAGCGGGATACGCAGGTGGATCTCGTACAGCACGATGGCAATCCCAATCACGAAGACCAGCCCGGTGAAGAAGCCCAGCGTGTTGGAAGCAATATGCGGAGTGATGTAAGCACCGAAGAACAGTGTCAACGGGTGATGCACCAGATAAATGAACAGTGATGCATTGACGAAATAGGTAACGCGGCTGGATTTAAAGTTCAGCAGGCGATGACCGAGGGCAAACACCACGTTCACCATCCACAAGCCCAGCAGCATGGTAATGACACTCTCCGTTTCGTACATCCACGCGTCACCGCTGCCGTAGCGCTGATTGAGAAGATAGGCTGCGAAGGCAAGGGCTGCGCCGACGGCACACCAGGGCGACGGTTGGGTAAACAACGCTTTTAACTGCGGATAGACAAACGCCAGCGCTCCCACCAGGAAGAAAGGAATGTAGAACAGCGACTGCATCACCACGAAATTAAACAGCCCATCGCTCAGGATAGGTGGATAAACAATGAACAGCGTGCGTCTGATGGCCGCGTAGACAATCCCCAGCACCAAAAAGAGCAGGGACAGTTTACCGAGCGTTATGTTGGCAAAGAAAGTGTCTGACGTAGCGCTTAAATGACGGCGCAGACGGCTGAAGATGACAAGACTGACAGTGGTAAGAACCACCAGAACCAGCAGGAACCAAAGGTGTGAAACCAGCTCCCAGACCAGCGTATTGTACTTTTCATACAGCGACAGGTTAGGCCAGTTTTCCGCTTTGCCTTTCACATACTGCAGCATAATGAATTGCGGCAGCGTCAACAGCGGGATGGCGGTGAGCATCGGTATGCCGACGCGCTCTACGCGCACCTTCCACCATCGCTTAAGCGGGTAGCGCAAAAACAGCATATACGAGAAGTAGCCGGATATGACAAAAAACACCTGCATACGGAAGGCGTGAATGAAGTCATTAAACAGCGTCAGCCACCAGGAGGGCATTTGGCTGTTCACGTGCCAGGTGTGGCTGGAATAAATCAATGAAATGTGAAACGGGATCCCCAATAGCATCAGCCATGCCCGGATCGAGTCGAGGAAATATTCACGTTGTACGGGTGTTGTGCTCATATAACTCAGTACATTCTCAGACTAATCGCCTTATCCCTAAGACGCATAATGGTTACATTCGAAGCCAACCCTACACCAAGACCGACACCCTGTCTCCAGGATAAGCACGCAAAGTGAAAAGCGGGTTCTTTCATTTGCTTAATCCCTGAGCCAGCGAGCTGAACAAAGCAGTGATAATGTTGTCGGATTGCCTGAGTTTCCATTAAAATGGATCGGATCGAATTAAGCACACAAAGGGGGAAGTGCTTACTTATTATGAAACATAAATCACAAATGATGAAAATGCGTTGGTTGGGTGCGGCAGTGTTGTTGTCCCTGTATACCTCATCGGCCTGGTCCTTTACCATCGATGACGTTGCTAAACAGGCCAAGTCTATGGCTGGCAAGAGCTACGAAGCGCCAAAAAGTAACCTGCCCTCCGTTTTCCGTGACATGAAATACGCGGACTATCAGCAGATCCAGTTCAATCACGACAAAGCATACTGGAACAACGTTAAAACCCCGTTCAAGCTTGAATTTTATCATCAGGGTATGTATTTCGACACGCCTGTTGCTATCAATGAAGTGACGGCAACCGCGGTACGTAAAATCAAGTACAGCCCGGATTATTTCAATTTCGGCGATGTGCAGCACGACAAAGACACGGTTAAGGACCTGGGCTTCGCCGGCTTCAAAGTGCTTTACCCAATTAACAGCAAAGATAAAAACGACGAAATCGTCAGCATGCTCGGTGCCAGCTACTTCCGCGTGATTGGCGCAGGGCAGGTATACGGGCTTTCCGCACGTGGTCTGGCTATTGATACCGCGCTGCCATCAGGTGAAGAATTCCCACGTTTCCGCGAGTTCTGGATCGAGCGTCCTAAACCAACGGATAAACGTCTGACAATCTATGCGCTGCTGGACTCCCCTCGTGCAACAGGCGCATATCGCTTCGTGATAATGCCGGGACGCGACACCGTCGTTGACGTGCAGTCCAAAGTTTACCTGCGCGATAAAGTGGGCAAGCTGGGCGTTGCACCGCTGACCAGTATGTTCCTGTTCGGGCCGAACCAGCCGTCTCCGGCGACCAACTTCCGCCCGGAGCTGCATGACTCTAACGGTCTCTCTATCCATGCCGGTAACGGCGAGTGGATCTGGCGTCCGCTGAATAACCCGAAACACCTCGCGGTGAGCAGCTTCGCGATGGAAAATCCGCAGGGCTTTGGTCTGCTGCAGCGTGGCCGTCAGTTCTCTCGCTTTGAAGACCTGGATGACCGTTACGATCAGCGTCCAAGCGCCTGGGTAACCCCGAAAGGTGACTGGGGTAAAGGGAAAGTCGAGCTGGTTGAAATTCCAACTAACGACGAAACCAACGATAACATCGTCGCTTACTGGACCCCGGACCAGCTTCCGGAAGCCGGTAAAGAGATGAACTTCAAATACGCCATCACCTTTAGCCGTGACGAAGACAAACTGCATGCGCCGGATAACGCGTATGTGATGCAGACTCGCCGTTCAACGGGTGATGTGAAGCAGTCAAACCTGATCCGTCAGCCTGACGGTACCGTAGCTTTCATCGTGGACTTCGCGGGCCAGGACATGAAAAAACTGTCCCCGGATACCGCCGTGACTGCGCAGGCGAGCATCGGTGATAACGGTGAGATCGTTGAAAATGCCGTGCGTTACAACCCGGTAACGAAAGGGTGGCGTTTGACCCTGCGCGTGAAAGTGAAAGATCCGAAACAGACCACTGAAATGCGCGCCGCGCTGGTCAGCAACGATCAGCCGCTGAGTGAAACCTGGAGCTATCAGCTACCTGCCAATGAATAATACATCTGAATATATTGATGCCATGCCGCTGACGGACATTGAAAAAGCGGCACTGCCTAAAAGCGACATCCGTGCGGTACACACCGCGCTGGATGGCGATCATCGTCAGTTTACACGTGATGATGATACGCCGATGGGGTCAGTAAAGGCGCGTCTGGAGCAGGCCTGGCCAGACTCGCTGGCAGAAGGACAGCTGATTAAAGACGACGAAGGGCGTGACCAGCTTCAGGCGATGCCGAAAGCCACGCGTTCTTCTATGTTCCCCGATCCATGGCGCACCAACCCGGTGGGTCGCTTCTGGGATCGCCTGCGCGGACGTGACGTCACGCCGCGCTATCTGTCGCGTCTGACCAAAGAAGAGCAGGCCTCAGAGCAGAAGTGGCGTACTGTCGGAACGATCCGTCGCTACACGCTGTTACTGCTGACGCTGGCGCAGACGGTGGTGGCAACCTGGTACATGAAGACCATTCTGCCGTATCAGGGCTGGGCGCTGATCAACCCGGCTGACATGGTAGGCCAGGATATCTGGGTCTCCTTCATGCAACTGCTGCCGTACATTCTGCAAAGCGGCATTCTGCTGTTGTTTGCCGTTCTCTTCTGCTGGGTCTCGGCGGGGTTCTGGACCGCGCTGATGGGCTTCCTGCAACTGCTGATGGGGCGTGATAAATACAGTATTTCAGCGTCAACGGTCGGGGATGAGCCCCTCAATCCTGAGCACCGTACTGCGCTGATTATGCCTATCTGTAACGAAGACGTTGACCGCGTGTTTGCGGGGCTGCGCGCAACCTGGGAGTCTGTTAAGGCGACCGGTAACGCCGAGCATTTTGACGTTTACATCCTGAGCGACAGCTACAACCCGGATATCTGCGTAGCAGAACAAAAAGCCTGGATGGAGTTGATTGCGGAAGTGCAGGGCGAAGGCCAGATCTTCTACCGTCGCCGCCGCCGTCGTGTGAAGCGTAAAAGCGGTAACATCGATGACTTCTGCCGTCGCTGGGGTAATCAGTACAGCTACATGGTGGTCCTGGATGCCGACTCCGTGATGAGCGGTGACTGTCTGAGCGGTCTGGTCCGCCTGATGGAAGCCAACCCGAACGCCGGTATCATTCAGTCCTCGCCGAAAGCGTCCGGAATGGACACGCTTTACGCACGTTGCCAGCAGTTCGCGACCCGTGTGTATGGCCCGCTGTTTACGGCTGGTCTGCACTTCTGGCAGTTGGGTGAATCCCACTACTGGGGCCACAATGCGATTATCCGCGTGAAGCCGTTCATTGAGCACTGTGCGCTTGCGCCGCTGCCGGGTGAAGGGTCTTTTGCCGGGTCGATTCTGTCGCATGACTTCGTGGAAGCAGCGCTGATGCGCCGCGCAGGGTGGGGCGTCTGGATTGCTTACGACCTGCCAGGCTCATACGAAGAACTGCCGCCGAACCTGCTGGATGAGCTCAAGCGTGACCGTCGCTGGTGCCACGGTAACCTGATGAACTTCCGCCTGTTCCTGGTGAAAGGGATGCACCCGGTTCACCGTGCGGTATTCCTGACCGGCGTGATGTCCTATCTCTCTGCTCCGCTGTGGTTTATGTTCCTGGCGCTGTCGACTGCCTTACAGGTGGTTCATGCCCTGACGGAGCCGCAATACTTCCTGCAACCGCGCCAGCTGTTCCCGGTGTGGCCGCAGTGGCGTCCGGAGCTGGCGATAGCGCTGTTTGCGTCGACAATGGTGCTGCTGTTCCTGCCTAAGCTGCTCAGTATCATCCTGATCTGGTGCAAAGGCTCGAAAGAGTATGGCGGTTTCTGCCGCGTGACGCTCTCGCTGCTGCTGGAAGTGCTGTTCTCCGTGCTGCTGGCGCCGGTGCGCATGCTGTTCCATACCGTGTTTGTGGTCAGCGCGTTCCTGGGCTGGGAAGTGGTCTGGAATTCACCGCAGCGTGATGACGACTCCACCCCGTGGAGCGAAGCCTTCATGCGTCACGGTTCGCAGCTGCTGCTCGGTCTGGTGTGGGCTGCGGGGATGGCGTGGCTGGATCTGCGCTTCCTGTTCTGGCTGGCGCCGATTGTCTTCTCGCTGATCCTGTCGCCGTTTGTGTCCGTGATCTCCAGCCGTTCAACGGTGGGGCTGCGTACCAAACGCTGGAAGCTGTTCCTGATCCCGGAAGAGTATTCCCCGCCGCAGGTGCTGGTGGATACCGACAAGTACCTGGAGCAGAACCGCAGCCGTTCGCTGGATGATGGCTTTATGCACGCGGTGTTTAACCCGTCATTCAACGCCCTGGCGATGGCAATGGCGACCGCGCGTCACCGCGCCAGCCAGGTGCTGGAGATCGCCCGCGATCGCCACGTTGAGCAGGCGCTGAACGAGACGCCGGAAAAACTCAATCGCGACCGCCGTTTGGTGCTGCTGAGCGACCCGGTCACCATGGCGAGGCTTCACTATCGCGTGTGGTCTGCTCCGGAGAAATACTCTTCGTGGGTGGGCTACTACAAAGAGCTGAAGCTGAATCCGCTGGCGCTGAAGGCGAAGTAAGCTGCTAAGTAGGGCGGGTAAGCGAAGCGCACCCGCCAGATAAAATACCGGCTGCGAGGCCGGTATTTTTTTAGAGGTAATGAATGAAAATAATTGTCGTGGTGTTGATGACATGCCTGCTCAGCGGTTGCGGCAGCATTATCAGCCGCACTATTCCGGGACAAGGTCACGGGAATCAGTATTATCCCGGCGTCAAATGGGACGTACGAGATTCCGCCTGGCGCTACCTGACCGTGCTCGATCTGCCGTTTTCGCTGATCTTCGACACGCTTTTGCTGCCCATCGACGCCAGCCATGGGCCTTACGAGTAATGAGCGCTTAACGTTCGTCCCACTCATCGGCTGCGGTCTGGCCCTCTTCGGTATCCAGCGGCGGTTCGAGTTGAAATTCGCCCTCATCCCATTCATGCAGGGTATTTTCTTCAAGCCATTCCTGACGTAATTCAATTTCGTCGTAATCGCCGTCAAAGACGGCCTGAGCACCTTCACCGCTCAATATCGGCAAACATTCTCCCTCTTCACCGTCATCGGCAAAAAATTCGGCCTGCCACATAATATCGCCGTCCTGCAGGACATACTTTTGGATATTGAGTTGTTGCACGTCAGCATCTTCTTCCTCAATGCCGGGATTATCGGCGAGGAATTCTTCACGAGCGGCATCAATAGCTTCTTCCAGCGTGGCGTACATGGTCATCGGTGTCTCCCTGTTTTTCATGAAGGTATTCAGGGAAAGAATAGCTGATTCTCTGATTTTGCAAGTATGAATGCGAAAATAAGCCGTCAGGCATTTGTCTTATTCAGTTCAGAACGCATCGTCCGGGATAAACTGAACCAGGAGTAAATGGCGTTAAACAGCACGACACCGGCCGTGACGATAAAAACGGCGCGAAAGCCAAAGCTGGCGGAAATGCCCGCCCCGACAAGCGGCCCGGTGACGTTGCCGATATCACGAAACGACTGGTTATAGCTAAAAATACGTCCGGCTATCTGGTTCGTTGAGTTGTAGACCAGCAGGGTCTGTACGGCAGGTAATAGCGCACCGTCTGCCGCGCCGAGCAAAAAGCGCAGCAGGCCGAGTTGCCAGGGAGACTGCACCATCGCCATCGGGATGAGTAACAGAACGGAAATCACCAGGGCACAAATCAGGATCTTTTCGGGCCCAACACAGTCGCCGAGTTTTCCCAGCCTTGGCGCGCTGAGCAGTGCCGCCACGCCAGGTACTGATGCGATCAGCCCGCTGATAAAGGCAATGTTGCTGACGTTGCCCGCCAGATCGCGCACGTACAGCGTTAAAATCGGGGCGATCGACCCGGTCGCCACCTGAATAATCATGGTCGTCACGAACAGGCTCAACACCAGCTTGGGGTTTTTCAGCGAGGTAAGAACATCCCGGGCATGAAGCATCTCTTTTTTGGTGACCGGCGTGAATTTTTCACGGATACAGAGCAAGGTGACGACAAAGCAGAGGAACAGCACGCTGGCGGTGATGAAAAAGACGGGCCGCAGGCCGTAGCTATCCGCCAGTAAGCCACCTGCCAGAGGTCCCAGCAGCGCACCGCTGACGCCACCCGTTGAGAGCGTACCGAGAGCCCAGCCGCTTTTATGGCGTGGAATTTGTGTGGCAATCAGGGCGTTGGCATTGGGGATGAATCCGCCCAGCAGGCCAAGCAGAGCGCGCAGCACCAGGAACTGCCAGACGTTTTGCGCCACGCCCATCAGCGCCATAATAATAGCCATCCCCAGCGCTGAACGTAGCAGCATAATTTTTCGCCCCTTGCGGTCGGCGAGGCCGCCCCAGAATGGCGAAGCGATAGCGGAAAACAGAAAGGTGATGCTAAACACCAGACCTGACCACATATTGAGCGCGCTGTGGCCCGTAACGCCAAGCTGTTCAACGTAGAGAGGCAGGAAAGGCATGACCAGGCTGAACGCCGCGCCCGTCAGAAAGCAGCCGAGCCAGGCAACCGCGAGGTTACGTTTCCAGTTTATGGGAGCATCTGAGGGTGACATAACTCTCCGCAAATTAAGATACAGTGCGCCGGGAAGGGGAAGTAATAAGCGTGCTAATTATGCGCCTGGGTCAGGATTGCTGCAATGTGGGGGAGCTTTTAAAGCTAAAACAGCATGCGGCCCGGAGGCCGCATGACAATCAGTATCGGGAGGGAACGCCTTGCGGGCGCGTTTTAAAGCGGCGATGGAGCCACATGTACTGCTCTGGTGCCATCATGATGCATTTCTCCACAATATCGTTCATCCAGCGCGCGGTGGTTTCTGCGTCGTCCAGAGGAGGCGTGAGTTCTGGCTCAAGCATGATGAGCTGATAGCCTGAACCATCCGGCTTGCGGCGTGGGACAAAGGGAACAATGGCCGCTTTCGACATTCGGGCGAGCATCCAGGTCCCTGTGGTGGTCGCTGCTTCTTCGACGGCAAAAAACGGAACAAACACGCTGGATTGCGGGCCGTAATCGTGATCGGGGGCGTACCAGACCACCTCACCGGATTTGAGGGCGCGGATCATGCCCTTCAGATCCTTACGGTCAATCATGCTTTTGTTAGAGCGCATGCGGCCATTAGTCTGGATGAGATCGATGACCGGATTGTCATTCGGCCGATATACGCCAATACCAGGCGCCTGCATGCCAAACATACGCGCGCCGATTTCAAGCGTCAGGAAATGGACGCCAATCAACAGTACGCCGGTCTGATTAGCCTGCAATGTGTGCACGGGCTCCATACCTGTTCCGGCAACCTCCGTCCAGCGGGCCATTCTTTTGTCCGACCAGAACCATGCAATGCCTGTTTCCATCAGACCCATGCCAACGGATTCGAAATTTTTAACCACCATATCGTTACGCTCTGTCTCACTCATCTGCGGAAAACAGAGTTCGAGGTTGCGGTGAGCAATCCTGACGCGGCGTTTCATGAATTTCCGGGCAACGTGGCCGATCCCTTTACCGAGGCGGAAAATAACCGGGTAAGGAAGTTGTACGATAAGCCACAACAAGCCAATGCCAATCCAGGTCAACCAATAGCGGGGATGCAAAAGGGCGGCAGTAAATTTCGGTAACTGGGTCATGTCTGTCCTGTGTTCTTACGTCCTGAATGGCTATTCTCGCATTTTTTAGTACGTAGCCAAAATGTCTGTCATCGAAACGTGCACGAATCCAGCAATTGTTAATCCTGGTAAATCAGGTAGGCTGAAATGTAGCGTAAATTGTGTGGATGTAAATTAGCTTTGTTTGCTATATGATGCCGACCGATTTTAATTCTCTAACGAATGCAGGACTTGTACACCATGCCAGTGTTACACAACCGCGTATCGAATGAGATGTTGAAGGCGCGTATGTTGGCTGAAACCGAACCGCGCACGACCATCTCATTCTACAAATACTTCACTATCAACGATCCACAAGCGACCCGCGATGAACTCTATCAGGCATTGACTGCGCTCAATGTCTTCGGGCGCGTCTATCTGGCGCGTGAGGGCATCAATGCGCAGATCAGCGTGCCGGAAAGTCAGGTGAACGCCTTCCGTGATTTTCTTTACGGCTTCGATCCGGCGCTTAATGGCTTACGCCTGAACATTGCGCTGGATGATGACGGGAAATCGTTCTGGGTTCTGCGCATGAAAGTGCGTGAGCGTATCGTGGCTGACGGTATTGACGATCCCAGCTTTAATGCGGGTGACGTCGGGGAATACCTGAAGGCCGCTGAAGTGAACGCCATGCTTGACGATCCTGATGCGGTTTTTATCGATATGCGCAACCACTATGAGTATGAAGTGGGCCATTTCGAGAACGCGATGGAAATTCCGGCTGATACCTTCCGCGAGCAACTGCCAAAAGCGGTTGAGATGATGCAGGAACATAAAGACAAAAAGATCGTGATGTACTGCACCGGCGGGATCCGCTGTGAGAAAGCCAGTGCGTGGATGAAGCACAACGGTTTCAACAAGGTCTGGCACATCGAAGGCGGCATCATTGAGTATGCTCGCCGCGCGCGTGAGCAGGGTCTGCCGGTGCGCTTTATCGGCAAAAACTTTGTCTTTGACGAGCGCATGGGGGAGCGTATTTCTGACGACGTGATCGCCCACTGCCACCAGTGCGGAACGCCTTGCGATACGCACACCAACTGCAAAAACGACGGTTGCCACCTGCTGTTTATTCAGTGTCCAACCTGCGCTGAGAAATTTAACGGCTGCTGTAGTGAGCTGTGCAGCGAAGAGAGCGTGTTGCCGGAAGAAGAGCAGCGTCGCCGTCGCGCAGGTCGTGAAAACGGGAACAAGATTTTTAATAAATCCCGCGGACGTCTGAATACCAAACTGGGTATTCCCGACCCTGAGTAATGTTTTTGCCCGACGGAAAATACCGCCGGGCATTTTTTTATCCCTTCTGCTGAACGCCTTCCACGGAAATAATCAGTTCAACATCCTGAGATGCCGGGCCTAAATCCGTGGTGATGTTAAAGTCTTTCAGATGAATTTTACCTGCAGCTTCAAAGCCTGCACGTTTCCCGCCCCACGGATCATCACCCTGACCAAGCAATTTGGCATTGAGAGTGACGGGTTTCGTTACGCCATTAAGCGTCAGGTTGCCGGTAATATCCAGCTTATCACCGTCCTTTTTCACGCCGGTAGAGGCGAATGTCGCCTGCGGGAATTTCGATACGTTCAGAAATTCTGCACTGCGTAAATGTTTATCACGCTCGGCGTGGTTAGTATCCACGCTATTGGTATTAATGGTGACATTGACTTTATCCGCTGCCGGATTTTTCTCGTCAAAAGTAAAGGTGCCATCAAAATCGTTAAAGGTGCCATATAGCCAGCTATAGCCAAGATGCTGAATACGGAAATTGACGAAGGCATGTTGGCCCTCTTTATCAATTTTATAATCAGCCGCAACAGCAGAACCGGTGGTGAATAACAGTGAACCTAAGGCGATGCCCAGCAGGTGTTTTTTCATTTTATGCTCCAGAGTCAGAAGACGAACGGCCAAGCATGCGCTTCAGCGTGTCGTCTTTATCGATAACGTGATGTTTGAGGGCCGCGAGCCCGTGAAGGACAGAAAGAATAACCACGCTCCAGGCCAGCCACAGATGGACAACGCCTGCGGTATCCGCCTGGACGCCAGCATCGCTGAGCGTGGCGGGAACGTCAAAAAGACCAAAGACGCTGATCGGCTTGCCATCCGCTGTTGAAATAAGGTATCCGCTAATCAGAATGGCAAAAAGCAGGGCGTAGAGAGCAATATGGGCCGCGACAGCGCTCACGCGCGTGAATTTACCGTGGGTTTTCGGCGCGGTTGGCGGCGGGGAAATATGTCGCCAGACTACGCGAACAACCAGACCCATCATCAACAGGACACCTATGCTTTTATGCAGTTCCGGTGCCTGGTGATACCAGCCGTCATAATAGCTTAACGTGACCATCCAGAGTCCAAGCCCGAACATAGCATACACCGCAAGCGCGAATATCCAGTGCAAGCCTATGGATATTATTCCGTAGCGATGGGGGGTATTACGCAATTGCATAGGAGATACCACTCAAAATCATTCGAGCAATAAAAATGAACGGGAATAGAGGATATTGCAACTGAAATAAGTAGATAACGTTTTTAATTTAATTTATTTCAGCGTATTTGAAGGTGTTGCGTGGATGTATTTCAAAAGCTTCGAGCAATATATCTCAGGCGGAATCAGTGGATGCGTTAAAAAATAATTAACCTCAAGAAATGTCAATAAACGTAAGCGTTTCTTTTCAATAAAATACAATGTAAATAACATCAATGATTGCCAGCAGCGCCCACAACAACAGATAGAGCATAAAATGCTCGCGAATATTATTGACGAGTAAATCGACGATCCTGCGCATCATTTTTCCTCAGATAAAAGAGGCTCCGGAGACCGGAGCCTGGCGGGTATTATCCGTTAAAACGTGAGAGCGAGAAGGGCTGCAGATCAAATGGCGGCGTAATACCCTGCGCAAACTGCGCGGCAATTTCGCCAAGCACGGAGGCGAACTTGAAACCGTGGCCGCTGAGCCCGGTAATGATCAGCGTGTTGTCATGCCCCGGCAGGGTATCAATGATGAAATCTTCATCAGGCGTATTGTCATAGGTGCAGGCCGCGCCGTAGAGCAAGCCGCCAACGCCCGGCAGGATAGTGCGCAGGAACATGAACGCTTCTGAACCATCCTGAGGGTATGCGCCATAGGGTTTGCGCTCCTCAGGCGTGGAGATAATTTGTCCGCCGTTGTGTTTGCCAATCTTAAGCGCGTCTTTCTCTGACGGGAAGCCGTAGAACTGATCGCCGTTTGGTAACTCGCCGGTGAATGCCGGGAATTTATTCTGCGTGCTGTAACGCCCGTCTGACTGGAACCAGGAGAAGACTTTGCGCACGGGCTGAATGGGCAGATCCGGGAGCAGTTTTGTTACCCAGGTTCCGGCGCTAATTAGCAGCCGAGACGCAGAATAGTCACCGTCAGCGGTGGTGACGGTGACACCGTCAGCATGATGGGTAATGCCGCTTACGGGACAGTTGAACAATTGGGCACAGCCGGCTTTTGCCGCCAAATCAATCCAGGTCTTAATGGCCGCTTCACAATGCAGTACGCCCGAGTTGGCTTCAAACAGCCCGATGTAATCATCCGGAACGGCGATCTCCGGCCAGCGTTGCATAATGCCGCTCGCATCCAGACGTTCAACATCAAGATTAAATTCCTTCGCGCTCTGTTCCACGTTCGCAAGAAAGGCAGAACTGGCCGGGCCAAGGTTGATAATCCCCGTGCGGTCAAAAATGCGTTCTTCGGTCAGCGTTGCCAGTTCATCCCACAGTATCTGGGCACGTAAGACCAGCGGGACATAACGCTCTCCTTCACCATAGGCGTGGCGAATAAGACGGGTATCACCGTGATGGCTACCTTCCGCGTGCGGAGGAAGATGGGCATCAATCATCAGAACCTTCAGACCGGCCTGCGTTGCGTAATAACCGGCAGCAGAACCTACGGAACCGCTGCCAATAATGATTAAGTCGTATCTCATATGCATCTCGTTAACTCACGCTTTGTTAGCAGAGTAATTAACTATGCGGGCTGACACAAGGGAGAAATAAATAAGGCACCACGTGGGTGCCTGTTGAGTGAAAAATGGGCATTGTACTAATGCCGTTTATACTCATTTTCCTGATAGTCGCCAGATTCTATTTTTGCGATACCTGCTTCTAAAATAGAAATAAACTGACGGGCGACGTCTGTTGTAAGCCACAGCGTCTGTCCAACTTCCGCTTCGTCACGGTTGAGTTGATTTGGGGTCTGGTAGTGCAAACGCAGCATCAGCGCATCGTAGCTATCTACGGTACTGATATCCCAGCCGACAAGCGGGTGGGTCTGGATGACTTCACTATTCTTTTCCATTATAACCCCCTAAATGCGTGTTAGAAGACAACGGCTTTGAGGTTCAATGCATGTTTTTCTGAAAGCATCTTCAGTATACAAGTAATAAGGGTTCCGAAGAGAAAAATAAACAGCTGGCAACACATTTTTCTGCGTTTTAGGATTCTTCGAACAATAAAACACCGTCTTGTTCACGAATTTCTAAGAAGATGCTGAAATAATTTGAACTTATCCAGGATAAAAAAACAAAAAAAAGCCGGGGCGACCCGGCAAAACAAAACAATGAGGGAGCAAGGTTAATCTGTTATGAACCAGTCGTCGGCGCTTTCCCACGTTTCCTGCAGGATTTCGCGGATACGATCCTTGTCTTCTTTTGCACCGCCGATGACGGAGAGGTTGTTTGCGGCCGCGTAACGTACCGTTACGGCGCCATCATTTTCAGGAAAGGTGCTGTGAATACGACGGGATAACTCGCCCGCCAGCGCATCAAGTGCGCCAGCAGGCAGAACGGTTGTTTTGGCAATGGTGACTTCAATACGCATAAATGCCCCCTGTGTAATATACTGTTTATATATACAGGTATATTATGAGTTTGACAACAGGAGGCGTTGATTTTTTAACGTTTTACCGTCCAGTGTACAGTTTCACCGGCCAGGAACGGGATCAGCGTGTCATCCGTCAACGGAATCGCGTCGTCCACCTGGCTGGCTTTACGCTCCAGCTCGATGAAGCTCTCATTGACCGGCAGACCATAGAAGCGTGGGCCGTTGAGGGAGCAGAACGCTTCAAAATGTTCCAGCGCATTCATCTCTTCAAACACGGTTGCATAGCTCGCCAGCGCAGTCGGAGCGTTGAAGCAACCCGCGCAGCCGCAGCTGGCCTCTTTACGATGACGCGCGTGCGGGGCGGAGTCGGTACCCAGGAACGCGCGGGAGAAACCGCTCGCAACCAGTTCGCGCAGGGCTTGCTGGTGGATATTGCGTTTGAGGATCGGCAGGCAATAGAGGTGAGGGCGCACGCCGCCAACCAGCATGTGGTTACGGTTAAACATCAGGTGCTGAGGCGTGATGGTGGCGGCGATAAGATCGTTGCCATCGCGAACATATTCCGCGGCGTCTTTGGTGGTGATGTGTTCAAACACCACTTTGAGGGCAGGCAGACGCTGGCGCAGCGGTTCCATTACCGTTTCGATAAACCGGGCTTCACGGTCGAAGATATCAATCTCGGCGTGCGTCACTTCCCCGTGTACCAACAGCGGCATGCCCAGTTTTTGCATCCGTTCCAGAACGGGCATGATGGCATCAATGCTGGTCACACCGTGGCTGGAGTTGGTGGTGGCATTGGCCGGGTAGAGTTTCGCCGCGGTGAAGACGCCTTCGTTAAACCCACGTTCCACTTCGTTCGGGTCGAGTGAATCTGTCAGGTAACAGGTCATCAGCGGGGTGAAATCATGCCCCGCCGGAACGGCGTCAAGAATACGCTGGCGGTAAGCCATTGCGGCATCGACGGTCGTGACTGGCGGAACCAGGTTAGGCATAACAATCGCGCGGCCATAAATTTCGCTGGTGTATGGCACGACGGTTTTCAGCATATCGCCATCGCGCAGATGGATATGCCAGTCGTCAGGGCGGCGGATTTTTAGAACCTGGGGTTGTGCAGTCATGGAAGCTCCGGCTTGTCAGGAATCAGTCATAAGGATGGCTGTTTTTGCCGGACACAAATCATAAGCGGAAACGTTTTCGTTTGCACACTTTTCTGCGAAAAAAAAGGGCGCTTCCGCGCCCTTCAGGTTAATCGGTGAAAGGAATAATGATTTCTCCCGGTTTCACCTCTATCCCTTTTGCATACTTTTTCGCGAGCGCTTCACCCTTGCTCTTGTCTTCGCTCAAGACATAGGCGGGTTGCTGGTTGAAGTAATTACGCAGCGACTGATTCAGATAAGGCATCAGAGTTTGCAGTACCGGCTTCATTTTGTCCGGCGTGACGACCGCATCGACGATCTCCATTTCCTGCAGGAAAATGGCCCCTTTCTCTTTGTTGAAGACCGGCAGCGCCTTGAGCTTCAGCTTAATATCGGCTTTCTGGTTGCCGAATAATGAGGTCATATCCAGCGTGGCGTCACCGGAAAGGGTGACTTTGTTCGGCTCTTCACGACCAATCTGGCTGGCGAGATTGCTGAGGACGATATGGGCATCGGCAAGGCCCGGGACGCCGATGTCTTTGGCAAAGTTATTATGTTTTTCCAGCGCCTGATTAATTTCCTGCTCACTGACGGTGTACTGCGTAAGCTGGTTACAGCCTGCCAGCAGGCCACTCACAATTAACGCAGCGGCAATGACAATCTTCTTCATAGTGTTCCTCAACGAAAAATCGGCGCATCTGTCCTGATACGCCAGTATGTCAGTGTGAATAAGGAGAAACCAGCAGAAAAAACTGAGAATTGAGGCGGGATAGGATGCCCGCCAGAAAGAAGAACTAGGCGCCGGGTTCGAGCATGCCGCTCGCGCTGCGCTTCTGGCTGAATTGCCACCACAGGGCCAGCAGGGTCATAAAGCCTACCACGCCGAGCATCATCCACGGCAGTTCCGGCTGGTTCAGCGCTTTACCCGCGTCGAACAGCCAGCCGCCTCCGGCATAGCCCAGCGCGCCGCCAAGGGCGAGCCCAAGTCGACTGAACCCCATATAGCTGCCACGCGCGCGTGCATCGGCCAGTGAGGCACTCAGCGTCTCACGCGCGGGTTCGGCAATGATCGAGCCGATGTAGAAGGTGCAAATCAGCATGAACAGCTGCTGCAGTGAATTCACGAGCCCGATGGGCATCATGCTCAGCGTCATCAGCAGAAGCCCTGCCATCAGGCGATGCTCCAGACGAAAGCGGCGCTCGCTCCAGCGGGCTATCGGGTAGAGGAGCGTCAGTGACAGGCAGGCCTCAATGGCATACATCCACTTCACGGCGGCAGGGGTTCCTGCAATGTCGTTAACCATGATCGGCAGCATCAGCATGACCTGCACCGTCAGCATGTAGTACCCCGTCAGGGTGAGCACATAGGTGACAAAGCGTTTGTCGCGCAAAACGCGGCCCAGGCCTTCTCGCACCGGTGCTTTCACCGTCGACAGTTTCCACGCGGGCAGGAACAGGCCATTGAACAAGGCGCAGAGAATAAACAGCACCGCACCAGTCGCACAGACCAGACGGAAATCATACTGCAGGAGCCAGCTGCCCAGCAGTGCGCCAATCACCGCGCCAGCGCTATCCTGCATCATCAGAATCGAGAAGAAGCGTCCACGGTGCTGCGGGCGGATCAGCTTCACCACCAGCGCGGTACGCGGCGGATCGAACAGGGTGCCGCCAATCCCGGAGAGGAAGCAGGAGAACCACAGCAGCCAGGGCTCGTGGGCGATTGCCATCGTGGCAAAGCCTGCCGCGCGTAACAGCATGCCGGTAACGATCATCGGTTTAGCGCCGAAGCGGTCAGCAATGGCCCCACCAAAGACGCCCAGACCCTGCTGGACAAACTGGCGCAACCCCAGTGCAATGCCAACCATTAATGCCGCCCAGCCCATCTGATCGACAAAGCGGATCGAAATAAGCGGAAAAACGACAAAAAAGCCGAGCACGACCAGCATGTTATCGACGAGCAGGAAATATTTACCCAGGCTCCTGGCCTGTGATACGCGGGACATTTTCCCTCCAGGGAAAATAAGAAGGTGAGCACGCTAACATTCTGCGGTGTCGCCGCGTTTTTTCCCACCCCCGGGCGTGACAATATTTTTTTATCAAAAGGGTGCTTTGATAGAGAGTTCTCATCGAAAAATGTGAAAAGAGGTCAAAATGGTATGTCACTGTTTTCACAGACGGCGCAGGCGCAGGTATAGTAAAGCTAATCGGTAGAACAGAAGTGACGGGAAGGAGTGGTATCGATGTTTGGCTATCGCAGCAATGTGCCAAAAGTGCGTCTGACAACGGACAGGCTCGTCGTTCGTCTGGTGCATGAGCGTGATGCCTGGCGTCTGGCGGATTATTACGCCGAGAATCGCCAGTTTTTAAAGCCCTGGGAACCCGTTCGGGATGAGAGCCATTGTTACCCCTCCGGCTGGCAGGCGCGTCTCAGTATGATCGCGGAATTTCACAAACAGGGCAGCGCATTTTATTTCGCGCTGCTGGATCCGGAAGAAAAAGAGATTATCGGCATCGCCAATTTTTCTAACGTGGTGCGCGGATCGTTCCATGCCTGTTATCTCGGCTACTCCATCGGTCAGAAATGGCAGGGGCAGGGGCTGATGTTTGAGGCGTTAACGGCGGCGATCCGCTACATGCAACGCACGCAACATATCCACCGTATTATGGCGAACTACATGCCGCATAATCAGCGCAGCGGGGATTTGCTGGCGCGCTTAGGCTTTGAGAAAGAGGGCTACGCCAAAGACTATCTGCTTATCGATGGCGAATGGCGCGATCATGTCCTCACCGCATTAACCACCCCGGACTGGACTGCAGGTCGTTAAGGAGAAAAGATGAAATATCAGTTAAGCGGTGCAGAAGCGCGCGTTGTCGGCAGCCTGCTGGAAAAACAGGTCACCACGCCGGAACAGTATCCGCTTTCGGTCAACGCCGTGACGATGGCCTGCAACCAAAAAACCAACCGTGAGCCGGTGATGAACCTCAGCGAGCATGATGTTCAGGACGTGCTGGATGCGCTGGTCAAACGCCACTACCTGCGCACCGTCAGCGGCTTCGGTAACCGCGTCACGAAGTATGAACAGCGCTTTTGTAACTCCGAATTTGGCGACCTGAAGCTGAGCAGCGCGGAAGTGGCGGTCATCACCACGCTGTTGCTGCGGGGGGCACAGACGCCAGGGGAACTGCGGACGCGCGCTTCCCGTATGCATGAGTTCAACGATATGCAGGAGGTCGAACAGACGCTTGAAGGTCTGGCGGCTCGTGAGGATGGCCCTTACGTGGTGTGTCTGGCGCGCGAGCCGGGAAAACGCGAAAGCCGCTATATGCATCTGTTCAGTGGTGATGTTGACGCCGCAAGCGCGGCGGCTGAATCGGATCGCCCTGAAAACAATGACAGCCTTGCCGCGCGCGTAGAGGCCCTGGAAGAAGAGGTCGCCGGGCTAAAACAGCGTCTGGATGCGTTGCTGGCACATCTGGGAGACTAACAGTGAAAAAATTACGCATTGGCGTGGTCGGTCTGGGCGGTATCGCGCAGAAAGCCTGGCTACCGGTTTTGGGCGCAGCATCTGACTGGACGCTGCAGGGGGCCTGGTCGCCCACGCGCGAGAAGGCCGAACGCATCTGTGAAACCTGGCGCATTCCGTATGCCAGCTCGCTTCAGGCATTAGCCCGCGAGTGCGATGCGGTATTTGTGCATACCTCAACGGCAACGCACTATCAGGTGGTGAGCGAACTGCTCAACGCGGGTGTCCACGTCTGCGTGGATAAGCCACTGGCAGAAAATGTTCAGGATGCCGAACGGCTGATTGAGCTTGCCGCGCGCAAAAAGCTGACGCTGATGGTGGGCTTCAACCGCCGCTTCGCACCGCTTTATCAGCAGCTTAAGGCGCAGTCGGGCACGCTTGCCTCGCTGCGGATGGATAAGCACCGCACCGACAGCGTCGGGCCGAACGATCTGCGCTTCACCCTGCTGGATGATTATCTTCACGTTGTGGATACGGCGTTATGGCTGACGGACGGCAATGCACAGCTGAAAAGCGGCACTCTGCTGACAAACGATCAGGGGCAGATGGTCTATGCGGAACACCACTTTGCCGTTGAGCATCTTCAGGTGACCACCAGCATGCACCGTCGGGCCGGTAGCCAGCGTGAATCCGTGCAGGCGGTGACCGACGGCGCGCTGGTCGACATTACGGACATGCGTGAGTGGCGAGAAGAGAAGGGCAACGGCGTGGTGACGCTGCCCGTTCCCGGCTGGCAGAGCACGCTGGAGCAGCGCGGTTTTGTCGGGTGTGCTCGTCACTTTATCACCTGCGTACAAAATCAGACGGTTCCTGAAACCTCCGGCGAGCAGGCGATTCTGGCGCAGCGCATTGTAGAAAGGCTCTGGCGCGACGCCATGAGTGAATAACTCGCTGTAACATCTGCGGATAGTAATTCGTTGAAATCCGGTTAGACTAAGCGCCGCTTGTTGGCTTTGCCGGGTGGCGCTTACGCTTACCCGGTCTACAAATCCGTATGGTTCTGGAAATTCACGTTAATGAACTTATTAAAATCGCTGGCGGCCGTCAGCTCGATGACCATGTTTTCCCGCGTGCTCGGCTTTGCGCGCGACGCCATTGTGGCAAGGGTATTTGGTGCAGGGATGGCCACGGACGCCTTTTTCGTCGCGTTCAAATTGCCGAACTTATTACGCCGTATTTTTGCGGAAGGCGCATTTTCCCAGGCCTTCGTGCCGATTCTCGCAGAATATAAAAGCAAGCAGGGCGAGGACGCGACCCGCGTTTTTGTCTCTTACGTTTCAGGGCTACTGACCCTGGCACTGGCGGTGGTGACCGTCATCGGGATGCTGGCCGCGCCCTGGGTGATTATGGTGACGGCACCGGGCTTTGCGGATACGGCGGATAAATTTGCCCTGACCTCGCAGCTTCTGCGCATTACCTTCCCCTATATTCTGCTGATCTCGCTGGCCTCGCTGGTGGGGGCGATACTCAATACCTGGAACCGCTTCTCCGTCCCGGCGTTTGCGCCGACGTTTCTTAACGTCAGCATGATCGGCTTTGCGCTGTTTGCCGCGCCGCATTTCAATCCGCCGGTGCTGGCGCTGGCCTGGGCCGTGACCGTGGGCGGCGTGCTGCAGCTTGCTTACCAGCTGCCGCACCTGAAGAAGATCGGCATGCTGGTCCTGCCGCGTATCAACCTTAAAGATGCCGGTGCGATGCGGGTTATTAAGCAGATGGGGCCCGCGATCCTCGGGGTTTCCGTCAGCCAGATCTCACTCATCATCAACACCATTTTTGCCTCTTTCCTGGTGTCTGGTTCGGTCTCATGGATGTACTACGCTGACCGTCTGATGGAGTTTCCATCCGGCGTGCTGGGCGTGGCGCTGGGGACCATCCTGCTGCCGTCGCTCTCCAAAAGCTTTGCCAGCGGCAACCACGATGAGTATTGCCGCCTGATGGACTGGGGGCTGCGTCTCTGCTTTCTGCTGGCGCTGCCTAGCGCGGTGGCGCTGGGGATTCTGGCGAAACCGCTGACGGTGTCGCTGTTCCAGTACGGTAAATTTACCGCCCATGACGCCGCCATGACCCAGCAGGCGCTTATTGCCTATTCGGTAGGGTTGATGGGGCTAATTGTCGTGAAGGTGCTGGCACCGGGGTTCTATTCACGCCAGGACATCAAAACGCCGGTGAAAATCGCCATTGTGACGCTGATTATGACCCAGCTGATGAACCTGGCGTTTATTGGTCCGCTGAGACACGCCGGGCTGGCGCTGTCGATTGGTCTGGCGGCCTGCCTGAATGCCGGGCTACTGTACTGGCAGCTGCGTAAGCAGGATATTTTCACGCCGCAGCCGGGCTGGTCGCGTTTTCTTGTGCGTCTGGTGATCGCGGTGCTGGTGATGTCGGCGGCATTGCTGGGCATGCTGTATGTCATGCCGGACTGGTCAGCGGGCACCATGCCATTCCGCCTGATGCGCCTGATGGCCGTTGTGGTGGTCGGCGTGGTGGCATACTTCGCCACGCTCGCGGTGTTGGGATTCAAGGTGAAAGAGTTCACCCGCCGTACGGCATAAACGCCAAAAGGGGAGTTCACCTTATGGTGCTCCCCACAGCCTGATTTGCCGCTAAGGCGTCAAATCGAAATCTTTTTCCCGCCCGTAATGCGTGCCGTGGCCGTCTGACCATCCGCACCATATAGCCCCGGCTCTTTATGGGGCTTTAATACTTCCAGAGCCTGCTGATTACGCACCATCTGTCCCTCAAGTAACCAACCGTTATGCTGGTTGAGATCGCGCAGATGCTGGGTTTTTTCCGTAATCGTTTGCCAACGTTCGACAATTTCATCGTTGGCGCTGCGCTTCTGATCCTGTTCAGCGCGTCGCTGCTGCTCAAGGTAATCCAGCGTCGCCAGAAGCGAACTTTTGTCTTCAGTAATGCGTTGCAACGCGCTGCCGTTGATTTGACCCGAAGACAGGTGTTGTTGTTCAGCATCCATTACCGTTTTCAGGTCGTTCAGGACAACCGTCATCTGATCCAGTATTTCTGACAGTCGACTCATACGGTTATTTACTCTGTAAGAAACTCTGCGCTTCCTCGATCAGCGCGTCAGCGATTTTGCTGGTATCCATTTTCAGCTCGCCGTTACGAATGGCCGTTTTCAGCGCTTCAACACGTTCCATGTTGATATCGCTGCTGCCCGGCTGCATCAGTTTGGACTGCGCGTCGCTCAGGGTCACGCTGGTGCTGTTAGCCGTAGACGGTTTTTCCAGACGCGTTTTCTGCGCGGGAGCGTCATTCGTTTCGCGAGGTTGTACAGTGCTAACCGGCTTCAGGGCTGATGTACGATCAATGCTCATAGTGTTGTCCTCATCGAGGGTTCGCGGCGTTTGCGCCTGACATCATCATTAGTTGAATATTTATCGGCAGGCACCGCGAAATCTTTAAAAAGATTATAGGTTAATCAGAATATTCCCATCAGAATCGACGGTTCCGCTAACCACCTGGCCTGAAGACATTCTGACCCGGGCATTTTGCGCCACGGCGGCATTGTTTAATGCCTTACCTTCACTGTTGATACTAAAGCCGTCTCCGTTGGCGACCACCATCACCTGCTGACCCGCTTTCACCCGCCACGCTTTACGCAGCATGGAGAGCTGAATGGCCTGGCCTGGTGCCATATCGCGCAGGCTGACCGCGTCCTGTGCCTGGTTTATGTCCAGCATCGTTCGCGGCGGAAGCTGATCCAGTCGACCGCGTTTAAGCGTCACGCTGCTGGCCTGCAGTACGCTGCCGCGGGCAATGGGCGCGGCGGCAACAACATAATTGCCCGTCGCCTGAACCGCAACCTGTAAATAGCGTTTTTCGTTGGCGCAGCGCGCCAGCACGTTCACGTTACCCCACAGCTTTGTCGTGCCGGTCACGGTGAATGAGGGCTGTTCGCAGGTGGGATAGAGATTAGGCGGCGTGCGAACGGTGACGCTGACTTCATCACTAAAGCCCGCCAGCTGCTGTGCAAAAAAAGTCGTCAACTGAGCCTGTAAGTTTTCAGCCTGTGCCAGAGGGCTTAAAAGCAATAAGGTTGCCGCCAGGCCTCGTTTTATCGTCCGCATTGCACATCCCACCGTTTCCAGAATTGAGAGGATTCTACCCGCAGTGGTTTTACATCAACGCAATAAATAGCGACGCATTTTGCGCTTATTCCGTCGATAGGGGAGACGGGGTGAGATTTAAGCTGTGAACTGAAATTTTGCCATCAGCGGAGGAGACATGCTCGATAAACTCGACGCCGCGTTACGTTTTCAGCAGGAAGCGCTCAATTTACGCGCCCAGCGGCAGGAGATTTTAGCCGCCAATATTGCCAACGCCGATACCCCGGGGTATCAGGCGCGCGATATTGATTTTTCCAGTGAACTTAAAAAAGTGATGGAGCGTGGACGTGCCGAAGGAACGGGTGTCGCACTTGCACTGACATCCTCACGCCATATTCCTGCTCAGGCGATGACCGCGCCCACGACCGATTTACTTTATCGCATTCCCGACCAGCCATCGCTTGACGGCAACACCGTCGACATGGACCGGGAGCGTACGCAGTTTGCCGATAACAGCCTGCAGTACCAGACGGGTCTGACCCTACTCGGCGGACAAATTAAAGGCATGATGACCGTCCTGCAAGGGGGCAACTAATCCATGGCTTTGCTGAATATTTTTGATATCGCCGGTTCGGCGTTAACGGCACAGTCCAAGCGTCTGAACGTTGCCGCCAGTAACCTCGCTAACGCCGACAGCGTAACCGGTCCTGACGGACAGCCCTATAAAGCAAAACAGGTGGTCTTTCAGGTCGATGCTGCACCGGGTGCGGCAACAGGCGGCGTGAAAGTCTCTGACGTGGTGGAGAGCCAGGCACCTGACAAGCTGGTGTATGAACCGGGCAACCCGCTCGCCGATGCCAGTGGTTACGTGAAGATGCCTAACGTGGATGTGGTCGGTGAGATGGTGAACTCGATGTCCGCCTCGCGCAGCTATCAGGCAAACGTCGAAGTGCTCAACACCGTGAAGAGCATGATGCTCAAAACACTCACGCTCGGCCAGTAAAGGAGACACGCATGTCCATTGCCGTCAGTATGAATGACCCAACGAATACGGGGGTCAGCAGTGCCAGCACGACCTCCGGTTCCAGCTCCCTGACCGGAAGCAGTGCTAACGATCTGCAAAGCAGCTTCTTAACGCTGCTGGTGGCGCAGCTGAAGAACCAGGATCCTACCAACCCGATGCAGAACAATGAACTGACCACGCAGCTTGCGCAGATCAGTACAGTGAGCGGCATTGAGAAACTGAATACCACGCTCGGCTCCGTCTCCGGTCAAATCGACAACAGCCAGTCTTTGCAGGCAGCCAACCTGATTGGTCATGGGGTGATGATCCCGGGGACCACCATTCTGGCGGGCACCAGCACCACCGATGGCACCTCAACCACCACCACCACGCCGTTTGGCGTTGAGCTGCAGCAGGCGGCTGACAAAGTGACCGCGACGATCACCGACTCGACCGGTGCCGTGGTACGCACCATCGACATCGGTGAGTTGAAAGCAGGTGTGCATACCTTCACCTGGGATGGCAGCCTGACCGACGGCACCAAAGCACCAAACGGTTCCTATAAGGTGGCGATCAGCGCCAGCAGCGGAACCACCCAGCTGGTTGCGCAGCCGCTGCAGTTTGCACTGGTTCAGGGCGTCATCAAAAGTAGCGATGGCAACAAACTGGATTTGGGTACCTCTGGTACCACCACACTCGACGAAGTTCGGCAGATTATCTAAGCCTTTACACTTATCAGGAGTAAGTCATGGCCTTTTCTCAAGCGGTCAGCGGCCTGAATGCTGCGGCCACCAACCTGGACGTCATTGGCAACAACATCGCCAACTCCGCGACCTATGGTTTTAAATCCGGTTCGGCCTCGTTTGCCGATATGTTTGCAGGCTCTAAAGTCGGCCTGGGCGTTAAAGTCGCGGGTATCACTCAGGACTTTACCGACGGTACAACCACCAATACCGGTCGTGGTCTGGACGTTGCTATCAGCCAGAACGGTTTCTTCCGTATGGTGGATTCCAACGGCTCTGTGTTCTACAGCCGTAACGGCCAGTTTAAGCTCGACGAAAACCGTACCCTGGTCAACATGCAGGGGATGCAGTTGACCGGCTATCCGGTTGCAGGTACGCCACCAACGGTGCAGACCGGTGCGAACCCACAGGCTATTACCATCCCTAACACCCTGATGGCCGCGAAGGCGACCACAACGGCAACCCAGCAGATCAACCTGAACTCCACGGATGATGCGCAGACTGCCGCGTTCGATGCGACTAACCCGGATACCTACAACAAAAAAGGGACCGTGACCGTATTCGATACCCAGGGTAACGCCCACAACATGTATGTCTACTACGTCAAAACAGCAGACAACAAATGGGATCTGTACACCCAGGACGGTAGCGTTGCCGGCTCTCCAGCAACCAAAGCCGCTCAAATGAGTTTCGACAGCAACGGTAACCTGGCGGGCGTGTACAACTACAACGCGGCTGGCGTGCTGAGCGCGACGCCAAACGCCACGCCATCAATAGAAATTACCACCGGTTCTATCAGCGGGGCAGATGCAGCGCAGTTCAACCTGAACTTCCAGAACTCCATGCAGCAGAATACCGGTGCCAACAACGTTGTCGGGACTACCCAGAACGGCTACAAGCCGGGCGATCTGGTGAGCTATCAGATTAACGACGACGGTACCGTTGTGGGTAACTACTCCAACGAACAGACGCAGGTTCTGGGGCAGATCGTGCTGGCAAACTTCGCTAACAACGAAGGCCTGAAATCTGAAGGCGACAACGTATGGTCTGCAAGCCAGTCCTCCGGCGTTGCGCTGCTCGGCACGGCGGGTACCGGTAACTTTGGTACGCTGACCAACGGCGCGCTGGAAGCCTCTAACGTGGACCTGAGTAAAGAGCTGGTGAACATGATTGTCGCGCAACGTAACTACCAGTCGAATGCGCAGACCATCAAAACGCAGGATCAGATCCTCAACACGCTGGTTAACCTGCGTTAAGCGGCTAACAGGAACGCGCAATGGATCACGCAATATATACAGCGATGGGCGCGGCAAGCCAGACGCTCAATCAGCAGGCCGTTACCGCCAGCAACCTGGCAAACGCCTCCACGCCGGGCTTTCGCGCGCAGCTTAATGCGCTGCGTGCGGTGCCGGTCGAAGGGCTTTCATTACCCACGCGTACGCTGGTGACGGCATCCACTCCCGGTGCCGATATGACGCCGGGCCAGATGGATTACACCTCGCGTCCGCTGGACGTTGCCCTTCAGCAGGACGGCTGGCTGGCGGTGCAAACGGCAGACGGCGGCGAAGGCTATACCCGTAACGGTAATATCCAGGTGAGCGCAACCGGGCAGTTGACCATTCAGGGTCATCCGGTGATGGGCGAAGCCGGTCCGCTCACGGTACCGGAAGGCTCAGAGCTGACCATCGCGGCAGATGGCACCATCTCGGCGTTAAACCCGGGCGATCCCGCCAATACCGTTGCGCCCGTCGGGCGTCTGAAGCTGGTTAAAGCGGAAGGCAAAGAGGTGCAGCGCGGCGATGACGGCATGTTCCGTCTGACCCAAGTGGCACAGGCCACCCGTGGCGCTACGCTCCAGGCTGACCCGAGCATTCGCGTGATGTCCGGCGTGCTGGAAGGCAGTAACGTCAAGCCGGTTGAAGCCATGACCGACATGATCGCCAGCGCCCGCCGTTTTGAAATGCAGATGAAAATTATCAGCAGCGTGGATGAAAACGCGAGCAAGGCTAACCAACTTCTGGCTATGAGTTAACAGGACTCCTTATGATCAGTTCTTTATGGATCGCGAAAACAGGCCTGGACGCGCAGCAAACCAACATGGATGTGATTGCCAACAACCTGGCAAACGTCAGCACCAATGGTTTCAAGCGTCAGCGTGCGGTTTTCGAAGATTTGCTTTATCAAACCATTCGCCAGCCGGGTGCTCAGTCTTCTGAGCAAACGACGCTGCCGTCCGGTCTGCAGATTGGTACCGGCGTGCGTCCGGTAGCGACCGAGCGTCTGCACAGCCAGGGCAACCTGTCTCAGACCAACAACAGTAAAGATGTCGCCATCAAAGGGCAGGGTTTCTTCCAGGTGCAGCTGCCTGACGGTACCTCAGCCTACACCCGTGACGGCTCATTCCAGGTGGATCAAAACGGCCAACTGGTGACGGCGGGCGGTTTCCAGGTTCAGCCTGCAATCACCATTCCGGCGAATGCCCTGAGCATCACCATCGGGCGCGACGGTATCGTGAGCGTCACCCAGCAGGGTCAGGCCGCGCCCGTTCAGGTTGGACAGCTCAACCTGACCACCTTCATGAACGATACCGGTCTGGAAAGCATTGGTGAGAACCTCTACACCGAAACCCAGTCCTCCGGTACGCCAAATGAGAGCACGCCGGGGCTGAACGGCGCGGGTCTGCTGTATCAGGGTTATGTTGAAACCTCGAACGTTAACGTGGCGGAAGAACTGGTGAATATGATCCAGGTTCAGCGCGCGTATGAAATTAACAGTAAAGCAGTGTCGACGACCGACCAGATGCTGCAGAAACTGACGCAACTCTAAGGTGCAGTCCGGTGCGGTCAACGCCGCACCGGCTCCCTGTTTTCGAAGATGAAGGCAATGCAAAAAAACGCGGCGTTTCGTTATCCGATACTGACTGTTCTGGCCGTCACCCTCAGCGGGTGTGCCTGGATCCCGTCTAAACCATTGGTCGAGGGTGCGACTACCGCCCAGCCCGTTCCCGGCCCCGCGCCCGTGGTGAACGGCTCCATTTTCCAGACCGCACAGCCAATTAACTACGGCTATCAGCCGCTGTTTGAAGATCGTCGCCCGCGTAACATCGGCGATACGCTGACCATTGTGCTGCAGGAAAACGTCAGTGCGAGCAAGAGCTCGTCGGCGAACGCCAGCCGCGATGGCAAAACCAATTTTGGCTTCGACACCGTTCCACGCTATCTGCAGGGCCTGTTCGGCAATGCGCGTGCGGATGTTGAGGCGTCTGGCGGCAATACCTTTAACGGTAAAGGTGGTGCGAACGCCAGCAACACCTTCAGCGGTACGCTGACGGTGACGGTTGACCAGGTGCTGGTTAACGGCAATTTACACGTTGTGGGTGAAAAACAGATCGCCATTAACCAGGGCACTGAGTTCATTCGCTTCTCCGGTGTGGTTAACCCTCGCACCATCAGCGGCACCAACACCGTACCGTCCACCCAGGTGGCGGATGCGCGCATTGAATACGTCGGTAACGGCTATATCAATGAAGCGCAAAATATGGGCTGGCTGCAGCGTTTCTTCCTTAACTTATCGCCGATGTAAGCGAGGTGACCCATGTTTAAAACGATCTTCGCCGTGGCGCTGGCGCTGGTGGCAACCTTCGCTCAGGCTGACCGTATTCGCGACCTGACCAGCGTTCAGGGCGTGCGCGAGAACTCGCTGATTGGCTATGGCCTGGTGGTGGGGCTGGACGGTACGGGTGACCAGACCACCCAAACGCCATTCACCACCCAGACCCTGAATAACATGCTTTCGCAGCTTGGTATTACCGTCCCTGCGGGGACCAACATGCAGCTGAAAAACGTGGCGGCGGTGATGGTGACCGCGTCCTATCCGGCGTTTGCGCGTCAGGGGCAGACCATCGACGTAGTGGTCTCCTCCATGGGTAACGCCAAAAGCCTGCGCGGCGGCACGCTGTTGATGACGCCGCTTAAGGGCGTCGACAGCCAGGTCTATGCCCTGGCGCAGGGTAACATTCTGGTTGGCGGTGCGGGTGCCTCTGCGGGCGGGAGCAGCGTGCAGGTGAACCAGCTGAACGGTGGGCGTATCACTAACGGGGCCATCATCGAGCGCGAGCTGCCGACCCAGTTTGGCGCAGGAAATACCATCAACCTGCAGCTTAATAATGAAGACTTCACGATGGCGCAGCAAATTGCCGACACCATCAACCGCAGCCGCGGCTACGGGAGCGCCACGGCGCTGGACGCGCGTACCGTGCAGATCCGGACCTCTTCGGGTAACAGTAACCAAGTGCGTATGCTGGCGGATATCCAGAATATGGAAGTGAACGTGCCGGTGCAGGATGCCAAAGTCATCATCAACTCACGCACCGGGTCAGTGGTGATGAACCGCGAGGTGTCGCTGGACAGCTGTGCCGTGGCGCAGGGTAACCTCTCCGTGACGGTGAACCGCTCTGCCAACGTCAGCCAGCCGGACACGCCATTTGGTGGCGGTCAGACGGTGGTGACACCGCAAACGCAGATTGATTTGCGCCAGAGCGGCGGCTCGCTGCAAAGCGTGCGTTCCAGCGCGAACCTGAACAGCGTGGTGCGTGCCCTGAATGCGCTGGGCGCGACGCCGATGGATCTGATGTCGATTCTGCAATCGATGCAAAGTGCAGGCTGCCTGCGCGCCAAACTGGAAATCATCTAATGCTGACCGATAGCAAACTGCTGACCGGTGCCGCCTGGGATGCCCAGTCGCTGAACGAACTCAAAACCAAAGCAGGCAAAGACCCGGCGGCGAATATCCGCCCGGTCGCCCGCCAGGTGGAAGGGATGTTCGTGCAGATGATGTTGAAAAGCATGCGTGAGACCCTGCCGAAAGACGGGATGTTCAGCAGCGATTCCACGCGGCTTTACACCAGCATGTATGACCAGCAGATTGCACAGCAGATGACCGCCGGGAAAGGACTCGGACTGGCTGACATGATTGTCAAACAGACCGCTGCCGCACAGGGTATTCAGCCTGAGGATCAGCCGCAGCAGGTGCCGATGAAGTTCGACATCGAAACGGTGACCAGTTATCAGAACCAGGCGCTGACGCAGATGGTGCGTAAGGCCATGCCGAAGCCCGCAGAGACGCGCGACGAGCCGCTCTCCGGCGACAGTAAGGACTTCCTGGCGCAGCTTTCTCTGCCTGCGCGACTGGCCAGCGAGCAGAGCGGGGTACCGCATCACCTGATCCTGGCCCAGGCGGCGCTGGAGTCGGGCTGGGGCCAGCGTCAAATCCGTAAGGAAAACGGCGATCCGAGCTTCAACATCTTTGGCGTGAAAGCCACCTCCAGCTGGAAGGGGCCGACAACCGAGATCACCACCACCGAATACGAAAACGGCGCGGCAGTGAAGGTTAAAGCCAAATTCCGCGTTTACAGCTCCTACCTTGAAGCATTGTCAGATTACGTCGGCCTGTTAAGCCGAAACCCGCGTTATACCGCCGTGACGCAGGCATCGACGCCGGAGCAGGGCGCGCAGGCATTGCAGAATGCGGGATACGCTACCGATCCGAACTATGCGCGCAAGCTCACCAGCATGATCCAGCAGCTGAAATCGATGGGTGAGAAGGTGAGTAAAGCCTATAGCACCGATATTGAAAATCTGTTCTGAAAGTTCTCAAGTCCCGGTGGAGGCTGCCGATAACCTTCATCAGGACTCGTGTCTGAAAGTATAAAAGGAACCCCCATGTCCAGTTTGATTAACAGCGCCATGAGTGGCCTCAGTGCGGCACAGGCGGCACTTAATACCGTAAGTAATAATATTTCAAGCTATAACGTGGCAGGTTACACCCGCCAGAACACCATTCTGGGCGCGGCTAACAGCACGCTGACCGGCGGTGGCTGGGTGGGGAACGGGGTTTATGTCTCCGGCGTGCAGCGTGAGTATGACGCCTTCATTACCAACCAGCTGCGCGCCGCACAGACGCAGAGCAGCGGGCTGACAACGCGCTATCAGCAGATGTCAAAGATTGACGACGTGCTCTCCGATACCACCAACTCGCTTTCGACCACGCTGCAGGATTTCTTCAAGAGCCTGCAAACGCTGGTGAGTAACGCCGAAGACCCGGCTGCGCGCCAGACGGTGATCGGCAAAGCGGATGGCCTGGTAAACCAGTTTAAAACCAACGATCAGTATCTTCGCGATCAGGATGCGCAGGTTAACACCGCGATCACCACCAGCGTGGATCAGATCAATAACTACGCGAAGCAGATAGCCAACCTTAACGATCAGATTTCCCGTCTGACCGGCGTAGGCGCGGGCGCATCGCCGAACGAACTGCTCGATCAGCGCGATCAGCTGGTGAGCGAACTGAATAAGATTGTGGGTGTGGACGTGACCGTGCAGGACAGCGGTACGTACAATATCTCCATCGCGAACGGTTACACCCTGGTGCAGGGCAGTACTGCCAGCCAGCTGGCTGCGGTGAAATCCAGTGCTGACCCGTCGCGCACCACGATTGCCTACGTGGATGCAGCGTCTGGAAACGTTGAGATCCCGGAAAAGCAGATCACCACAGGGTCACTGGGTGGGCTGTTGACCTTCCGTTCTGAAGATCTGGATAAGGCGCGTAACACCCTTAACCAGATGGCGCTGGCGTTTGCCGACGCGATGAACACACAGCATGAAGCCGGGTTCGACGCAAATGGCGACGCAGGCGGCAAGCTGTTCGACTTCGGTTCACCTTCCGTACTGAGTAACAGCAAAAACACCGGCAGCGCGTCGGTCACGGCGAGCGTAACGGACAGCTCTGCGGTGCAGGCGACGAACTATAAAGTTGAGTACAACGGGACCAACTGGACGGTCACGCGTCTGTCTGACAAAACCAGCTTTACGGCCACGCCGGACGGCAGCGGTAACCTGTCGTTTGATGGTCTGAACGTGAACATCACCGGTGCGGCCAACCAGAAAGACAGCTTCATCGTGAAACCGGTGAATGACGTCATTATGAATATGGACGTCGCGATTAGCGATGAATCCAAACTGGCGATGGCCTCCGCCAGCGACAGCGGCGATAGCGACAATACCAACGGCCAAAAACTGTTGGATCTGCAGAGCGCGAAGCTGGTGGGGAATAACAAAACCTTCAACGATGCCTATGCTTCACTGGTCAGTACGGTGGGGAGCACCACGGCATCGCTGAAAACCAGCAGCGCCACGAAAGACAACGTGGTAACGCAGCTGACCAAACAGCAGCAGTCGATTTCCGGGGTTAACCTGGATGAAGAATACGGCAACCTGCAGCGCTATCAGCAGTACTACCTGGCGAATGCGCAGGTTCTGCAAACGGCGAGCACGCTGTTTGATGCGTTGATCAACATTCGCTAAGGCCGGGGTTAAAAAATGCGTATTAGTACTCAAATGATGTATGAGCAGAGCATGCGCGGAGTGACGAACTCCCAGAGTCTCTGGCTGGGCTATGGCGAGCAGATGTCAACCGGCAAGCGCGTAAACCGTCCTTCCGATGACCCGATTGCGGCTTCTCAGGCCGTTGTGCTCTCCCAGGCGCAGACGCAGAACAGCCAGTATGCGCTGGCGCGTTCTTTCGCCACGACCAAGGTGTCGCTGGAAGAGAACGTGCTGAAAGAGGTGACGAATGCGATTATCACCGCGCAGGAAAAAGTGGTTAACGCCGGTAACGGAACCCTCAGCGATGATGACCGACAGTCGCTTGCCACCAACCTGCAGGGGATCCGCGATCAGCTGATGAACCTGGCAAACAGCACCGACGGTAATGGACGCTATATTTTTGCGGGTTACAAAACGGAAGCGGCGGCCTTCGACGAGACGACCGGCACCTATAACGGCGGCTCTACGCCAATCAGCCAGCAGGTTGACGCCGCGCGTACCATGCAAATCAGCCACACGGGCAGTGAAGTTTTCGATACCTTCACCAGTAACGCCAAACCGGAGCCGGACGGCAGCGCGCCGGAAACCAACCTGTTTAAGATCCTGGATACCGCTATCGCTGCGCTGAATACGCCGGTTGAAGGCGACCAGACTAAAGCTGATGCGTTTACGGCGGCGATGGATAAAACCAACCGCGGCCTGAGCAACTCGCTGAACAACGTGCTGACCGTGCGTGCAGACCTGGGGATCAAACTGGACGAGCTGGGCAAACTGGATTCGCTGGGCGATGACCGTGCTTTGGGCCAAACGCAGCAGATGAGCGACCTGGTCGATGTGGACTGGAACTCGGTGATCTCTTCTTACTCCATGCAGCAAGCGGCTCTGCAGGCCTCCTATAAGGCGTTTAGCGATATGCAGGGGATGTCCCTGTTCCAGATGAATAAATAACGTCTTGACCTCTTAGAACATGTCTTGAAACTGGGCATGTTTTGACTGCCCAGTCCGTATGGACCGGGCATTTTTTTTACACGGTTTCAGCCTGAGCGGATGTTACCCGGGCGTTTTCAATCAGTCTGATGACCAGGGCAATAATGCCGCACAGGGTTGCCAGCGCCACCACGCCAGACCAGCCGGCCATCGTATAAATCTTACTGCCCAGTGCCGAGCCTAACGCCATTCCGATAAACACCACCGTAAAGAGCAGGGCATTCAGGCGACCGCGTGCCTGCGGTTCAAGGCTGTAGACCAGATTCTGGTGAGCCACCAGGCTTGACTGCAGGCCAAGGTCAAAACCGACGGCCGAGACGGCAATCAGGATCAACTGTCCATGGACGCCGAGGGCGGGCATCAGGAACATTAGCGCAAACGAGACGGTGACGAGCGCGGCACCCAGTTGCGTCACTTTTCCTGCACCCAGTTTATCCGCCAGCCCGCCTGCCAGCGGCGCGGCTAATGCACCGGCGGCACCTGCGATACCAAACCCGCCCGCCACGGCGCTGCCGAGGTGGTAGCGTTCCAGCAGCATCACGGCCAGCGTTGACCAGAATGCGCTAAAGGCAATCGACAGAAAACCCTGAGCCAGCGCCGCGCGACGCAGTGCCGGGTAACGACGCCACAGGTGTTCCATGGAACGCATCAGCGCGGGATAGCTCAGCGTGGAGTGAATAGCAAAACGTGGGAGTACGGTCCACATCACCGCGCCGACAAAGGCAATGCTTGCAGCAGCCAACTGATACATCACCCGCCAGCCAAAGGCTTCACCGACCACGCCGCTGACGGTTCTCGACAACAATATGCCCAGCAGCAGACCTGTCATGACGGTGCCCACGGTTTTCCCCTGCTTGCCTTCAGGGGCGAGGATAGCAGCAGCGGGAACGATATCCTGTGCCATGGTGGCGGCCATGCCAATCAGCAGGCTTGCCAGCAGCAGCGAAGGGAGTTGCCCGGTGAGACTACAGCCCAGAAGAAACAGCGCCAGGGCGGCACTTTTAATCAGAATCAGCGTCCTGCGGTCATGACGATCGCCAAGCGGCAGCAGGAAGAGGATGCCAAGCGCGTAGCCAGCCTGGGTCAGCGTCGGAACCAGGCCCATTCCTTCAATGCTCAAATGAAGGTCAGCACCCATCAGCGGCAGCAAAGGCTGTGCGTAGTAAATGGATGCCACGCTGAAACCAGCACCCAGAGCCAGCATTAATATCACCCAGCGGCTCACGGCATGGGAGGCAGTTGTTGTGTTCATAAGACGTTCCTCAGTCATAGTGTGAGGCTATTTTTTATCACTACGCCTTGCGGCGGTAGAGGGGCCGATGGTAAAACGCTTATACGTTAAGCGTATGACAGAGGAAAGTATGAAGCGAGTTGAACGTATAGACAGGGTAGAACTGATGCGAACTTTTGTTCGCATCGTGGAAACCGGCTCGCTCTCGGCAGCGGCAAGGCAGCTTTCGACGACTCAGGCCACGGTAAGCCGACGTTTGCAGTCTCTGGAAACCTTGCTGGGGGCTCGCCTGCTGCTGCGAACCACCCATGCCACCAGGCTCACTGACGACGGTGAACGCTGCTATCAGCATGCCCGGCGGGTGATTGATAGCTGGCTGGCGCTGGAAGATGAAGTCGGGCAGGCGGAGGATGAACCGGTTGGGGTATTGCGGGTGCGGGCACCGCACGCCTTTGGTCAGGAACAGCTCCTGAAACCGTTGACGGAATTTTTGCAGCGTTATCCTCAGCTTTCCGTTGAGTGGATGTTGAACGATAAGTCGGTGGATTTCCTCAGCGACAATATTGATTGTGCGATCCGCGTGGGTGCCGAGGTCGATCCCGCCACGGTTTCCGTACAGCTGGCAGAGGTACCGCGCTCCATCGTCGCCTCTCCTGCGCTGCTGGCACGCTTCCCAAAGGTTAGCAAGCCAGAGGATTTGCAGGCGCTGCCCTGGATTGCCATCAGCACCTTCTACCAGCGACACGTTGAATTGTTTGATGGTGCAGCGCAGCCGACACGCATTGCCATTACGCCGCGTCTGAGCACGGACAGCCTGTACGTGGCGCGAAATACGGCCCTGACCGGGCTGGGGGTGGCGCTGGTATCAAGCTGGACGGTGAAAGAGGATATTCAGGAAGGGCGCTTAATCCCTCTTCTGCCCGAGTGGCAACCCACGGCGCTGCCCGTCCATCTGGTTTATCCGTGGTCGCGATACTATCCGGCGCGCTTGCGACGTTTTCTTGAGATGATGAAGCAGGTGATGCCGGGTATAGCCGGAATGAGAAAGCCAGCAAATGCGCAATAAAAAAGCCGACCCTGAGGTCGGCTTTTCGTCCTAACGCGTATTACTCAACAGACTGGGGGCGGGTTGCCGGTGCAGTCGCCTGGTGCGTTGCGCTGTGACCACCTGCGGAACCTTTGCCGTCAAAGTTGAACTCCGGGCGAACCCAGTCGCTTTGACGCGGTGCTTCCGGCACATACTCAGGCGCAGGTGCGCGAGTCATAGGTGCCGTTGCAACGTGTGCTGCCACTGGCGCAGTAACCACTGGCGCTGGTTTCACCTCAGGCGCTGGAGCTTCTTCGGCTTCACGAACCGGTTCAACGTCAAGTTCAACCTCCTGAACCACTTCTTCTGTCACCGTTTCGATAACCGCGTCAGCGGTGTCTTCAACCGGCGCGGCGGCTTCAACTTCTTCAGCAACCTCTTCGGCCACGACCGTGTCTTCTTCGGCGATGAACTGCGGTGCGGCATCAACCGGGGCAGCAATCACTTCAGGATGGGTGGTTTCCACTTCAACCGCTTGTGGGGCTTCGGCTTCCACAGCCTGCGGCTCAACCACCGTCGCTGCTGCAGCCACAACCTCTTCAGCTGCAACGACAGGTGCAATCACCTCTTCGGTGACAGACTGTTCTTCAACAATCTGCTCCGGGCGAGCAACCGGGTAGCGGATCCAGACTTTACCGGATGCCATTTCAGGTGACGCACACGCGATGGCTAACGGCATTGGAGACTGAGTCGGGTAACGCTCGTCACGATAACGGCGACGACGCTGACCGCTCACGCGCAGGTGACGAGGAGAACGACGTGAACGACGCGGCATGCCTGCGTTATCACGACCTTCGCCATTATCGTCCTGCTCGGCATTGTTCTCTACCACTGCTGGCAGATCAACTTTCGCCAGTTGGGTCTGCGGCGCGCTTTCGGCGACGGTTTCCGTAACAACAGTTGTCTCTTCGGTCGTTTCAGAAGCAAAACGGACCTTCTGATTCAGCTGGCGCTGCTTACGACGCGGCATAACCTGAGTACGTTCTTCCTGCTCAGCGTCTTGCTGTTCAACAGGCTCTTCGCGGTTCAGGTTTTTAACTTCCTGCTGCGCCTGACGCTTCTCGTCGTTGCGACGACGATTGCGCTCACGGCGAGGCTGCTGCTCGTCGCGCTGTTTGCTCTTCTCGGATTCATCGCCCGCCGGTTGGCGAATTTCGCGATCTTCAACATTCTGCTGCTGTTTCTCGCGACGGTTGCGACGGTTATCTTCGCGTTGCTCACGGCCTTCGTTGTTGTCAGAACGGTTGTCGCGACGCTCGTTACGGTCGTTGCGGTCGCTGCGGTCATTACGATCGCGGCGGTTGTTCTGGCGCTTACGACGATCCTGCTGACGCTCAGGCTTCGCTTCTTTCGGTGCTTCTTTTGGCTGCTCCGGCTGAACTTCTTCGCCAGCAAACATCTTCTTCAGCGCGCCGAAGATGCGGCTCAGAAGACCTGGTTGCTCTGGCTGGGCTTTCGCCACGTCTGGCGCAGGTTTTTGCGCAGCAGGTTTAGCCGCTGGTTTTTCCAGCACGGCTTCCGGCGGCGCTTCCGGCATAATGAAGGTGGCTAATGCAGGCTGCTCAGGCAGTTTACGCTCGGCAGGCTCTTCATCGGATGGCAGAGCCATCTCTTCTTCATGCAGCTTCGGCAGCAGGTAGCTGAGGGTGGTCGTCTCTTCGCCCTTACGCACACGCAGCACGTGATAGTGCGGGGTCTGCATCTGGTCGTTTGGCACGATGATGCAGCGAACGCCGCCCTGACGTGCTTCGATTGCGCTTACCGCTGCACGTTTTTCGTTAAGCAGGTAAGAGGCAACGGGCACCGGCACAATGGCGTGAACTTCTTTGGTGTTCTCTTTCAGCGCTTCTTCTTCAATCAGACGCAGAATAGAGAGGGACAGCGATTCGTTATCACGCACGGTACCGGTACCGGAACAGCGCGGGCAAACGTGATGGCTGGACTCACCCAGTGATGGGCTCAGACGCTGACGGGACATCTCCAGCAGGCCAAAACGAGAAATATGGCTGATCTGGATACGAGCACGGTCCTGGCGCACCGCTTCGCGCAGACGGTTTTCAACCGCACGCTGGTGACGAACAGGGGTCATGTCGATGAAGTCGATAACGATCAGACCACCCAGGTCGCGCAGGCGGAGCTGGCGGGCGATTTCATCAGCGGCTTCAAGGTTGGTGTTGAAGGCGGTCTCTTCGATATCACCGCCGCGGGTTGCACGCGCGGAGTTGATGTCGATAGCGGTCAGCGCTTCGGTCGTATCGATAACGATAGAACCACCGGATGGCAGACGCACTTCACGCTGGAAGGCGGATTCAATCTGGGATTCAATCTGATAGTGGCTGAACAGCGGGATTTCACCAGTGTACAGTTTGATTTTGCTGGTGAAATCCGGACGACCCAGCGCGGCGATGTGCTGGCGAGCCAGCTCAAGCACTTTCGGGTTATCAATCAGAATTTCGCCGATGTCCTGACGCAGGTAATCACGGAAGGCACGCACGATAACGTTGCTTTCCTGGTGGATCAGGAACGGAGCAGGGCGGCTTTCTGCTGCTTTCTGGATAGCTTCCCAGTGCTTCAGACGGAAGCTTAAGTCCCACTGCAGCGCTTCGGCAGATTTGCCTACGCCTGCGGTACGCACGATAAGCCCCATGCCGTCCGGCAGTTCAAGACTTGCCAGCGCTTCTTTCAGCTCGGTACGGTCATCACCTTCGATACGGCGAGAGATACCACCCGCACGCGGGTTGTTTGGCATCAGAACCAGATAGCTCCCCGCCAGGCTGATAAAGGTCGTCAGTGCGGCACCTTTGTTGCCACGCTCTTCTTTATCAATCTGGACGATAACTTCCTGACCTTCACGCAGAACATCTTTGATGTTTGGGCGGCCATGGGCGTTGTAGTTTGCAGGGAAATATTCGCGGGCGATTTCTTTAAGAGGGAGGAAACCGTGACGCTCAGCACCGTAATCGACAAATGCAGCTTCAAGGCTTGGTTCAATGCGGGTGATTTTACCTTTGTAAATGTTCGCTTTTTTCTGTTCGTGTCCAGGACTTTCGATATCCAGATCGTACAGGCGCTGCCCATCCACAAGGGCGACACGCAACTCTTCTTGCTGAGTTGCGTTGATTAACATTCTTTTCATCGTAACTTACTCGTTATTCTTACATTGACGACAAAGCTGCGGGCAAGGTGACGCTTTCCGGGGTATGAACCGATGGCCTCGTGTCTGTTCACGTCGCCAACCTCACGGTTGTCGCTCGCTTAAGAGGCGCAGAGTGTCGGTTGCCTGTATTTCATACGGAAACACAGCGCAATTATCAGGGGAATTGCCTGGGTAGAACTCTCCAGAAAACAATCCTTATACCGGGAAGTACTGCAACCCGCAGCCCGCTAACTGCCTGAAAGATCAATACGTCTTACGCCATTGCTGCGTGGATGATCGGTCAGACAAAATTGGTCATTCCGTCGACATCCTTACTTAACCTGGATTTAACACGGAAAACAGCCTCATTATTCCACTGCTCGCCGGGTTATAGCAAGATGACTTTTACCAATTATCACCCGGTTACTCACAGTTTCTTCACTTCGAGGTGGTGATTGGTTTAATAACCACCAAATCGATTGCGCGAAACGGGGCGCAGGCCGGATAAAAGTAAATATAAGCATAGAAAAATGAGTGGCGCTAATGGCTGACGATATTTAGAATCGCCAACCATGAAAACAGAGACTCCAGCCGTAAAAATTGTTGCTATCGCGGATGACTATGCGGGGCAACGCATCGATAACTTTTTACGCACCCAGTTGAAAGGCGTGCCAAAAAGTATGATTTACCGCATCCTGCGCAAGGGCGAGGTGCGGGTTAACAAAAAACGCGTGAAGCCTGAGTATAAGCTCGAAGCCGGTGATGAAGTGCGTATCCCGCCGGTGCGCGTGGCTGAACGTGAAGAAGAGGCGGTTTCGCCTAAGCTGCAAAAAGTGGCTGCGCTGAGTGACGTCATCCTTTATGAGGATGACTATATCCTTGTGCTGAACAAACCGTCAGGTACAGCCGTACACGGCGGCAGTGGCCTGAGCTTTGGCGTGATTGAAGGACTGCGCGCGCTTCGACCGGAAGCCCGTTTCCTGGAGCTGGTGCATCGCCTGGATCGTGATACCTCCGGCGTGCTGCTGGTGGCGAAAAAGCGTTCTGCGCTGCGTTCTTTGCATGAGCAGCTTCGTGAAAAAGGGATGCAGAAAGACTACCTGGCGCTGGTTCGTGGGCAGTGGCAGTCCCATGTAAAAGTGGTGCAGGCACCGCTGTTGAAAAATATTCTGCAGAGCGGCGAGCGCATTGTGCGTGTGAATCAGGAAGGGAAACCGTCCGAGACGCGCTTTAAAGTTGAAGAGCGCTATGAATTTGCCACGCTGGTGCGCTGCAGCCCGGTGACGGGGCGTACCCATCAGATTCGCGTGCATACCCAGTTTGCCGGGCATCCTATTGCGTTTGATGACCGCTATGGCGACCGCGAGTTTGATAAACAACTGGCGGGCACGGGGCTGTCGCGTCTGTTCCTGCATGCGGCTGCGCTGAAGTTTACCCATCCAAACACCGGTGAAATCATCCGTATTGAAGCACCGCTGGATGAGCAACTGAAACGTTGCCTGAAGGTTCTGCGCGGCTGATTTTGCTTTCCTCCCTCTCCCTGTGGGAGAGGGCCGGGGTGAGGGCATCAGGCCGCAATGGTCCAGTCACATCGTCAGCGGATTAAACGCTTCTCGCCTTAACATCTGGCACAGTGCAATCAACGGCAATCCGACCAGCGTATTCGGGTCACGACCGTCCAGCTTGTCGAACAGCGCAATCCCCAATCCTTCACTTTTAAAACTTCCTGCACAGTTGAGCGGACGTTCCCGGCGGACATAATCTGTTATTTCCTGCTCGCTGAGATGGCGAAAGTGCACGTCGAACGGCTCGCATTCCGTTTGCAGGTGGCCTGAGGCGGAGTTATAAAGTGCCAGCCCTGTATAAAAGGTCACGATAGTGCCACGTGCACGCAGAAGCTGCTGGCAGGCGTTCTCTTCCGTATGCGGCTTGCCGGTGATCTCTCCGTCCAGTACACAAACCTGATCGGAGCCTATAATCAAATGGGCGGGATAACGTGCGGCCAGCGATTGCGCTTTCTCTTGTGCGAGACGCGTCACCAGATGACGCGGGGATTCGCCCGGGTGTGGCGTTTCGTCAACGTCGGGGGCAGCGCATTCAAACGGGATCCCGAGCTTTTCCAGCAGCATTCGACGGTAGGGTGAAGTGGAGGCGAGAACGAGATTTGGCATATTTTTATCACCAGATATAGCGTATCGATGCCAGCCATTTTAAACTACAGGCCGCAATGTGTGCGAATAATTGGCAAAAGGCAGCTCTGGTTGCCTTTTTCTTTGACTCTATGACGTTACAAAGTTAATATGCGCGCCCTATGCAAAAGGTAAAATTACCCCTGACTCTTGATCCGGTTCGTACGGCTCAAAAACGCCTTGATTACGAAGGAATCTATTCTTCCGATCAGGCTGAGCGTATTGCCGAATCCGTAGTCAGTGTGGACAGTGATGTAGAATGCTCCATGTCGTTCGCTATCGACAACCAGCGTCTCGCCGTTTTAACCGGTGATGCAAAGGTGACGGTAACCCTCGAATGTCAGCGTTGCGGGAAACCGTTTGTACAGCATGTTCACACAACGTATTGTTTCAGTCCCGTTCGTTCTGACGAGCAGGCTGAAGCACTCCCGGAAGCGTATGAGCCGATTGAGGTTAACGAATTCGGTGAAATCGATCTTCTGGCTCTGGTTGAAGATGAAATCATCCTCACCTTGCCAGTGGTTCCGGTGCATGATTCTGAACACTGTGAAGTGTCCGAGGCGGACATGGTCTTTGGGGAACTGCCTGATGAAGCGCAAAAACCAAACCCATTTGCCGTATTAGCCAGCTTAAAGCGTAAGTAATTAAGGAGTAAGGTCCATGGCCGTACAACAGAATAAACCAACCCGTTCCAAACGTGGCATGCGTCGTTCCCATGACGCGCTGACTGCAGTTACCAGCCTGTCTGTAGACAAGACTTCTGGTGAGAAACACCTGCGTCACCACATCACCGCTGACGGTTTCTACCGCGGCCGCAAGGTTATCACTAAGTAATCACGCGTTAGCGTGATTAAGCTTAGTGAGGATTTCCCCGTGCAAACGGGGAAGTTACCGAACCAGGCTGCGACGATACCTTGACACGTCTAACCCTGGCGTTAGATGTCATGGGGGGAGATTTTGGCCCTTCCGTGACAGTGCCTGCAGCATTGCAGGCACTGAATTCTAATTCGCAACTCACACTTCTTTTAGTCGGCAATCCCGACACAATCACGCCATTACTTGCAAAAGCTGACTTCGAACAACGTTCACGTCTGCAGATTATTCCTGCACAGTCAGTTATTGCCAGTGATGCCCGGCCATCGCAGGCTATTCGCAATAGCCGTGGCAGCTCTATGCGCATTGCACTGGAGCTGGTGAAAGAAGGGCGAGCGCAGGCTTGCGTCAGTGCGGGAAATACCGGTGCACTGATGGGGCTGTCGAAATTATTGCTCAAGCCCATTGAGGGCATTGAGCGCCCGGCGCTGGTGACGGTGTTGCCGCATCAACAAAAGGGCAAAACGGTGGTGCTGGATCTCGGTGCTAACGTTGATTGTGATAGTACAATGCTGGCTCAGTTTGCTGTGATGGGGTCCGTGCTGGCTGAAGACGTAGTGGGAATTCACAATCCCCGCGTTGCGTTACTGAATATTGGTGAAGAAGAGACCAAAGGCCTGGACAGCATTCGTGACGCTGCCGAATTGCTCAAGCAGGTTCCCTCCATCAACTATATTGGTTATCTCGAAGCCAATGAGTTGCTGACGGGTAAGACAGATGTATTAGTGTGTGATGGCTTCACCGGAAACGTAACGTTGAAGACTATGGAAGGGGTGGTGCGAATGTTCCTTTCTCTGCTGAAATCGCAGGGGGAAGGTAAAAAAAGCGCCTGGTGGCTGATTTTATTAAAGCGTTGGTTACAAAAAAGCCTGACGCGGCGATTCAGTCACCTCAACCCCGACCAGTATAATGGCGCCTGTCTGTTAGGATTGCGCGGCATCGTGATTAAGAGTCACGGTGCGGCCAATCAGCGAGCCTTTTCCGTCGCGATAGAACAGGCAGTGCAGGCGGTGCAGCGACAAGTTCCTCAACGGATTGCCGCTCGCCTGGAATCTGTATTAGCTAAAAGTGACTGAGCGTACATGTATACGAAGATTTTAGGTACCGGCAGCTACCTGCCAACACAAGTGCGTACCAACGCCGATCTTGAAAAAATGGTAGATACGTCTGACGAGTGGATTGTCACGCGCACAGGTATCCGTGAACGTCGTATCGCCGCGCCAGACGAAACCGTGTCCACCATGGGTTACGAAGCCGCACAGCGCGCTATCGAGATGGCTGGCATCGATAAAGAACAGATTGGCTTGATCGTGGTCGCCACCACGTCGGCCACGCATGCCTTCCCAAGCGCAGCGTGCCAGGTGCAGAACCTGCTCGGCATTAAAGGCTGCCCGGCATTTGACGTTGCTGCCGCGTGCGCAGGCTTCACCTACGCGCTGAGCGTTGCCGATCAGTATGTTAAATCTGGCGCCGTGAAGTACGCGCTGGTGATCGGCGCTGACGTGCTGGCGCGTACCTGTGATCCAACCGATCGCGGGACGATCATTATTTTTGGTGATGGTGCGGGTGCCGTACTGCTGGGCCAGTCTGAAGAGCCGGGCATCATCTCCACGCATCTGCATGCTGACGGTAGCTACGGCGAACTGTTGACGCTGCCTAATGTCGACCGTGTGAATCCGGACAACTCTATCTACCTGACAATGGCTGGTAACGAGGTGTTTAAGGTGGCGGTGACTGAGCTTGCGCACATTGTTGATGAAACGCTGGAAGCGAACAACCTTGAACGCTCTGCGCTCGACTGGCTGGTGCCGCATCAGGCGAACCTGCGTATTATCAGCGCAACCGCGAAAAAGCTGGGCATGTCGATGGATAATGTTGTGGTGACGCTTGATCGCCATGGCAACACCTCTGCGGCGTCGGTACCGTGCGCATTTGATGAAGCGGTACGCGATGGACGAATCAAACGGGGCCAGTTGGTCTTGCTTGAAGCCTTCGGTGGCGGGTTCACCTGGGGTTCCGCGCTGGTTCGTTTCTAGGATAAGGATTAAAAAATGACGCAATTTGCTTTTGTGTTCCCGGGGCAGGGCTCTCAAACCGTTGGGATGTTGTCTGAAATGGCAGCACACTATCCGGTAATTGAAGAGACTTTCCGTGAAGCTTCTGATGCACTGGGTTATGATCTGTGGGCGTTGACTCAGCAGGGTCCAGCCGAAGAACTGAACAAAACCTGGCAGACTCAGCCAGCACTGCTGACCGCATCCGTTGCGCTGTGGCGCGTATGGCAGCAGCAGGGCGGCAAAGCGCCTGCACTGCTCGCGGGCCACAGCCTCGGTGAATACTCTGCACTGGTGTGTGCGGGTGTGATCGCCTTTGCTGACGCGGTACGTCTGGTAGAACTGCGCGGTAAATTCATGCAGGAAGCGGTGCCGGAAGGCACGGGTGGCATGTCTGCTATCATCGGACTGGATGATGCTTCGATTGCAAAAGCGTGTGAAGAATCTGCTGAAGGTCAGGTGGTTTCACCGGTAAACTTCAACTCGCCGGGCCAGGTCGTTATCGCCGGTCATAAAGAAGCGGTTGAACGTGCTGGTGCTGCCTGTAAAGCTGCTGGCGCGAAACGTGCGCTACCACTGCCGGTCAGCGTTCCGTCACACTGCGCGCTGATGAAGCCAGCCGCCGACAAACTGGCGGTTGAACTGGAAAAAATTACGTTTAACGCACCGACGATTTCCGTTGTAAACAACGTCGATGTGAAATGCGAAACCGCGCCGGAGGCAATCCGTAACGCACTGGTTCGCCAGCTTTACAGCCCGGTACAGTGGACCAAAACCGTTGAGTTTATGGCGTCACAGGGCGTTGAGCATCTGTATGAAGTCGGTCCAGGTAAAGTCCTCACCGGCCTGACAAAACGTATTGTTGATACCCTGACTGCCTCGGCCATTAACGAGCCGGAAGCACTGTCAGCGGCACTCGCGCAATAAAAGAGGAATACCATGAGTTTTGAAGGAAAAATCGCACTGGTTACCGGCGCAAGCCGCGGTATCGGGCGTGCAATTGCTGAAACACTGGTTGCGCGCGGCGCGAAAGTGATTGGTACAGCAACCAGCGAGAATGGCGCTCAGGCCATCAGCGAATATCTGGGTGCGAACGGGAAAGGTCTGGTACTGAATGTGACCGAACCTGCATCTATCGAATCTGTTCTGGAAAATATTCGCGCAGAGTTTGGTGAAGTGGATATTCTGGTAAACAATGCCGGGATCACTCGTGATAACCTGTTAATGCGAATGAAAGACGACGAGTGGAACGATATCATCGAAACCAACCTGTCATCTGTATTCCGTCTGTCAAAAGCGGTAATGCGCGCTATGATGAAAAAGCGTCATGGTCGTATTATCACTGTTGGTTCTGTGGTTGGTACCATGGGAAATGCTGGTCAGGCTAACTACGCTGCGGCGAAAGCAGGTCTGATTGGCTTCAGTAAGTCGCTGGCACGTGAAGTCGCGTCCCGCGGTATTACTGTAAACGTTGTTGCTCCGGGCTTTATTGAAACGGACATGACGCGTGCGCTGACTGATGATCAGCGTGCGGGTACGCTGGCGGCAGTTCCGGCGGGTCGTCTTGGCGACCCTAAAGAAATCGCCAGCGCGGTTGCATTTTTAGCCTCTGACGAAGCGGGTTACATCACTGGTGAAACCCTTCACGTCAATGGCGGGATGTATATGGTTTAATCACGATGAAAAATATTTGCGTTATTGTAGGGGTTGGCCTCAAAATAACGTAAAATCGTGGTAAGACCTGCCGGGATTTAGTTGCAAATTTTTCAACATTTTATACACTACGAAAACCATCGCGAAAGCGAGTTTTGATAGGAAATTTAAGAGTATGAGCACTATCGAAGAACGCGTTAAGAAAATTATCGGCGAACAGCTGGGCGTTAAGCAGGAAGAAGTTGTGAACTCCGCTTCCTTCGTTGAAGACCTGGGCGCAGATTCTCTTGACACCGTTGAGCTGGTAATGGCTCTGGAAGAAGAGTTTGATACTGAGATTCCGGACGAAGAAGCTGAGAAAATCACCACCGTTCAGGCTGCCATTGATTACATCAACGGTCACCAGGCGTAAGTGAACATCTCCAGGCGGTCATTCGACCGCCTGAGTTTTATCTTTTTTAGTCCCACGAATCTCTTTTATTTTTCCCTCCCTGGAGGACAAACGTGTCTAAGCGTCGTGTAGTTGTGACCGGACTTGGCATGTTGTCTCCTGTCGGCAATACCGTAGAGTCCACCTGGAAAGCTCTCCTTGCCGGTCAGAGCGGCATCAGCCTAATCGACCATTTCGATACTAGCGCCTATGCAACGAAATTTGCTGGCTTAGTAAAGGATTTTAACTGTGAAGAATTTATCTCGCGCAAAGAACAGCGCAAGATGGATGCCTTCATTCAATATGGAATTGTCGCTGGCATTCAGGCCATGCAGGATTCTGGCCTTGAGATTACGGAAAAGAACGCAACCCGTATTGGCGCCGCAATTGGCTCCGGTATTGGCGGTCTTGGCCTGATCGAGGAAAACCATACATCTCTGATGAATGGCGGACCGCGTAAGATCAGCCCGTTCTTCGTTCCGTCCACGATTGTTAACATGGTGGCAGGTCACCTGACCATTATGTTCGGTCTGCGTGGGCCAAGCATTTCCATCGCTACCGCATGTACGTCCGGCGTACATAACATCGGCCAGGCCGCGCGTATCATTGCGTACGGCGATGCAGATGCTATGGTTGCAGGCGGTGCTGAAAAAGCCAGTACCCCACTGGGTGTAGGCGGTTTTGGTGCGGCGCGTGCGCTGTCTACCCGTAATGATAACCCGCAGGCGGCGAGCCGTCCGTGGGATAAAGACCGTGACGGCTTCGTGCTGGGCGACGGTGCGGGTATGATCGTACTGGAAGAGTACGAACACGCGAAAAAACGCGGTGCGAAAATTTATGCTGAAATCGTTGGTTTCGGCATGAGCAGCGATGCTTACCACATGACGTCTCCTCCGGAGAACGGTGCGGGTGCTGCGCTGGCGATGGAAAATGCGATTCGTGATGCGGGTATTACCCCAGCACAGATTGGCTACGTTAACGCGCACGGTACTTCTACGCCTGCAGGCGATAAAGCTGAAGCACAGGCGGTTAAGTCTATCTTCGGTGAATCTGCCAGCCGCGTAATGGTGAGCTCTACGAAATCCATGACCGGTCACCTGTTGGGTGCGGCGGGTGCAGTAGAGTCAATCTACTCCATCCTTGCGCTGCGCGATCAGGCTGTTCCGCCAACCATCAACCTGGATAACCCGGATGAAGGTTGCGATCTGGACTTCGTTCCTCACGAAGCGCGTCAGGTTAGCGGTATGGAGTACACCCTGTGTAACTCCTTCGGCTTCGGTGGTACTAACGGCTCTCTGATCTTCAAAAAAGTCTGAGCCTGACTGCACGATGGCTATTAAAAAAGGTCCGCTTGTCGGGCCTTTTTTATTAAGCGTAATCCCCTTGTCCGGTTAAAGACATCCTGCCAGACTGAACCCCCACGCATCAGGAGACATCATGTTTTTGATCAATGGCCTCGAGCAGGAGAATCTGCCTGCCAGCGACAGAGCAACGCAGTTTGGTGATGGCTGCTTTACGACGGCGCGAATTATTGACGGGCAAGTATGCCTGCTCGACGCGCATATCCGCCGTCTGCAAACGGCCTGCGAAACCCTAATGATCCCCTTTCAGCACTGGGACACGCTGCGACGTGAGATGAGCCAGCTGGTGTCAGAGAAGAGCAGTGGTGTGCTCAAAGTCATCATCAGTCGCGGCAGCGGAGGGCGAGGTTATAGCGGGGCCAGCTGTGAGAACCCCACGCGCATACTCTCCGTATCCGCTTATCCCGCACATTATGAAAGCTGGCGCAAAGACGGTGTCACGCTGACGCTGAGCCCGATACGACTGGGCCGCAACCCCATGCTGGCCGGAATTAAACACCTCAATCGCCTTGAACAGGTGCTGATTCGTACTCATCTTGAACAGACGGACGCTGATGAGGCGCTGGTTCTTGACAGCGAAGGGTTCATTACGGAATGCTGTGCGGCTAATTTACTCTGGCGGAAGGGCCGTGATGTCTTCACACCTTCACTGGAGCAGGCTGGGGTGAAGGGCATTATGCGTCAGTTTTGTTTGCAACAGTTGGCACACTCGGGTTTTCGCGTTGTCGAAGTTAACGAAAGGGAAGAGGCGCTACTGACCGCTGATGAAGTTATTGTTTGTAACGCGTTGATGCCTGTTTTACCCGTCCGCGCCTATGGCCAGCAGGTCTGGTCATCGCGCGAACTGTTTCAGTTTTTAGCCCCGTTATGTGAGCAAACCAGATAGTCATGAAGAAAATGTTGCGCTTTGTTCTCCTCCTCATCGTTGTGCTGGGTATTGCTGGCGGCGCGGGAGTGTGGAAAGTCCGTCAGCTGGCGGACAGTAAAATCCTGATTAAAGACGAGACGATTTTTACCCTTAAAGCCGGTACCGGGCGCATTGCGCTGGGTGAGCAGCTTTACGGGGATAAGGTCATTAACCGCCCGCGCGTCTTCCAGTGGTTACTGCGCCTTGAGCCTGAACTGTCTCACTTCAAAGCCGGTACGTACCGCTTTACCCCTGGTATGACCGTCAGGCAGATGCTGCAGGTGCTGGAGAGCGGCAAAGAGGCCCAGTTCCCGCTGCGGTTTGTTGAGGGGATGCGCTTAAGCGATTACCTCAAACAGCTGCGTGACGCACCCTATATCAAACACACGTTAAAAGACGACAGCTATCAGACGGTCGCTGAGGTGCTGAAATTCGAGCATCCTGAGTGGGTGGAAGGCTGGTTCTGGCCGGATACCTGGATGTACACGGCGGGCACAACTGACGTTGCTATTCTGAAACGCGCACATAAAAAAATGGTCGCGGCGGTGGAGTCAGCGTGGGAAGGGCGTGTAGATGGCCTGCCCTATAAAGATCAAAACCAGTTTGTCACCATGGCCTCGATCATTGAAAAAGAGACTGCCGTTGCGGCAGAGCGCGATCAGGTCGCTTCCGTATTTATCAACCGTCTGCGCATCGGCATGCGTCTGCAAACCGATCCCACCGTCATCTACGGTATGGGCGAGAGTTATAGCGGCAAGATATCCAGAAAAGATCTGGAGACGCCAACAGCGTATAATACCTACGTGATCGCAGGCCTGCCGCCAGGCCCGATTGCGACGCCGAGTGAAGCCTCATTACGAGCCGCGGCGCACCCGGCCAAAACACCGTATCTCTATTTTGTGGCTGACGGAAAAGGGGGGCATACCTTTAATACCAACCTTGCCAGCCATAATCGCTCTGTTCAGGACTATCTGAAGGCACTTAAGGAAAAAAATGCGCAGTAAATACATTGTCATTGAGGGACTCGAAGGGGCGGGTAAAACCACCGCCCGCAACGTGGTGGTTGATACGCTGAAAGCGCTTGGCGTTGCGGACATGGTATTTACCCGTGAACCAGGCGGTACGCAACTGGCTGAAAAGCTGCGTAGCCTCGTGCTGGATATCAAATCCGTTGGCGACGAGGTCATCACTGACAAAGCCGAAGTGTTGATGTTCTATGCGGCGCGCGTGCAGTTGGTAGAAACGGTGATCAAACCTGCACTGGCAGAAGGGAAGTGGGTGATTGGCGATCGTCATGACCTGTCTACCCAGGCGTATCAGGGCGGTGGTCGGGGGATTGACCAGACGATGTTAGCAACGCTGCGCGACGCAGTGCTCGGTGATTTCCGTCCCGACCTGACGCTCTATCTGGACGTGACGCCCGAAGTCGGCCTGAAGCGTGCCCGCGCGCGCGGTGAACTGGACCGCATCGAGCAAGAGTCTTTTGACTTCTTCAACCGTACCCGCGCGCGCTACCTTGAGCTGGCGGGGCAGGATGCTTCCATTCGTACTATTGATGCAACACAGTCTCTGGACGAGGTGACGCGCGCTATTCAGAATACGGTCGCGCAATGGCACCAGGAGCAACAGGCATGAAATGGTATCCATGGTTGCGCCCGCACTTTGAGCAGTTGATCAACAGCTATCAGGCGGGGCGGGGCCATCATGCGTTACTGATTCAGGCATTGCCAGGAATGGGCGATGATGCGCTCATTTACGCTATCACCCGTTTCCTGATGTGTCAGCAGCCGGAAGGGCATAAAAGCTGCGGTAAATGCCGTGGTTGCCAGCTGATGCAGGCGGGCACACATCCGGACTATTACACGCTGGAGCCTGAAAAGGGCAAAAGCACGCTCGGGATTGACGCCGTGCGTGAAGTCAGTGAAAAACTGTATGAACACGCGCGGCTTAACGGGGCCAAAGTGGTCTGGCTGAAAGATGCCGCGCAGCTTACCGAGGCGGCGGCGAACGCGTTGCTCAAAACCCTGGAAGAGCCACCGGAGAAAACCTGGTTCTTCCTGTCATGTCGTGAACCGGGGCGATTACTGGCGACACTGCGCAGTCGCTGCCGTCTTCATCACCTCGCAGTACCTCAGGAAGCATGGGCGCTCACCTGGATTGAACGCGAAGTGACGGTCTCACAAGACGCGGCCCTGACTGCGCTGCGGCTGTGCAGCGGCGCGCCAGCGGCGGCTCTGGCGTTGCTTCAGGCGGATGTCTGGTCGCAGCGTGAAACGCTGTGTCGTGCCGTCGAATCCGCGCTGGATAGCGGTGACTGGTTGAGTTTGCTGCCTGCCCTGAACAGCGATCAGGCGACCGAGCGCCTGCACTGGCTGGCCGCTTTACTGCTGGATGCGCTCAAACTTCAACAGGGGGCAACGCTTCTGACCAACCTCGACGTCTGGTCGCTGGTGAACACCCTGGCGAATAGCCTGTCGGGCGTCTCGTTGCGCGCTATCCTTCATGATGTTTGCCTGAGTCGCGAACAACTTTTGACAGTAACCGGTCTTAATCGCGAGCTTTTACTGACAGACCAGTTACTGCGTATCGAACACTACCTGCAACCGGGCGTAATACCGCCTGTTTCCCATCTCTGAGAGAGACATTATGTTTTTAGTCGACTCACACTGCCATCTTGATGGTCTGGATTATCAATCTCTGCATAAAAACGTCGATGATGTGCTGGAAAAAGCCGCCGCCCGCGATGTCAAATTCTGTCTGGCCGTGGCAACCACGCTGCCGGGCTACCGCTCCATGCGCGAACTGGTTGGCGTTCGCGATAACGTCGTCTTCTCCTGCGGCGTTCATCCACTGAACCAGGATGACGCGTATGACGTGGAAGATTTACGTCGTCTGGCGGCAGAAGAGGGCGTGGTGGCGATGGGTGAGACCGGGCTTGACTATTTTTACACGCCGGAAACTAAACCACGCCAGCAGGCGTCCTTCCGTCACCATATCCGCATTGGCCGCGAGCTGAACAAACCCGTCATTGTGCATACCCGCGATGCGCGCGCCGATACGCTGGAGATCCTGCGGGAAGAAAAGGTGACGGATTGCGGTGGCGTACTACACTGTTTCACAGAAGACAGAGAAACGGCGGGCAAGCTGCTTGATTTGGGGTTTTATATCTCGTTTTCGGGGATCGTAACGTTCCGTAATGCTGAGCAGCTGCGTGATGCTGCGCGTTATGTTCCGCTCGATCGCATTCTGGTGGAAACAGACTCGCCGTATCTGGCACCGGTGCCGCATCGCGGCAAAGAGAACCAGCCAGCGATGACGAGAGACGTGGCTGAGTATATGGCCGTTCTGAAGGGCGTCAGCATTGAAGAGCTGGCTCGTGCGACGACGGAAAATTTCTCCACGCTGTTCCACATCGACCCCGCCCGCCTGCAATCTGTCTGATACACCTGTTTTTTTTAGGCTCGTAATTAATAAATAAAGCGAGTAAAGTTCACCGCCTCATTTGGGGCGGTGATGGTGTTTTTAGACACATCCAGACATGCTTTTTGTAAATATCTGAAAGTTTTTTGGCCGTCTTGAACTGAAACGTGATAGCCGTCAAACAAACCCAGAGGGAATTATTTTACTCTGTGTAATAAATAAAGGGCGCTTAGATGTCCTGTCCACGGCACGGTACTCCCCCCGGGCCAATGCGTGAAAGCGTAAAAAAAGCACAAATACTCAGGAGCACTCTCAATTATGTTTAAGAATGCATTTGCTAACCTGCAAAAGGTCGGTAAATCGCTGATGCTGCCAGTATCCGTACTGCCTATCGCAGGTATCCTGCTGGGCGTCGGTTCTGCTAACTTCAGCTGGCTGCCAGCCGTAGTTTCCCACGTGATGGCCGAAGCAGGCGGTTCTGTTTTTGCTAACATGCCGCTGATCTTCGCGATCGGTGTTGCTCTGGGCTTCACCAATAACGACGGTGTATCTGCACTGGCTGCAGTGGTTGCCTACGGCATCATGGTGAAAACCATGGCGGTGGTTGCGCCGCTGGTTCTGCATTTACCGGCTGAAGAGATCGCCGCGAAACACCTGGCGGACACCGGTGTTCTGGGCGGTATCATCTCCGGTGCGATTGCAGCGTATATGTTTAACCGCTTCTATCGCATCAAGCTGCCTGAGTATCTCGGCTTCTTCGCGGGCAAGCGTTTCGTTCCGATCATCTCTGGTCTGGCAGCGATTTTCACTGGTGTGATCCTGTCCTTCATCTGGCCACCAATCGGTTCCGCTATTCAGACCTTCTCTCAGTGGGCTGCTTACCAGAACCCGGTTGTGGCGTTCGGTATCTACGGCTTCATCGAGCGCTGCCTGGTACCATTTGGTCTGCACCACATCTGGAACGTTCCATTCCAGATGCAGATTGGTGAATTCACCAACGCAGCAGGTCAGGTATTCCACGGCGATATCCCACGCTACATGGCAGGCGACCCAACTGCAGGCAAACTGTCTGGTGGCTTCCTGTTCAAAATGTACGGTCTGCCGGCTGCTGCGATTGCAATCTGGCACTCTGCTAAACCAGAGAACCGTGCAAAAGTGGGCGGTATCATGATCTCCGCAGCGCTGACCTCGTTCCTGACCGGTATCACCGAGCCGATCGAGTTCTCCTTCATGTTCGTTGCGCCGATCCTGTACATCATCCACGCTGTACTGGCTGGCCTGGCGTTCCCAATCTGTATCCTGCTGGGTATGCGTGACGGTACGTCCTTCTCTCACGGTCTGATCGACTTCATCGTTCTGTCCGGTAACAGCAGCAAGCTGTGGCTGTTCCCAATCGTGGGTGCGTGCTATGCCGTTGCTTACTACACCATCTTCCGCGTGCTGATCAAAGCACTGGACCTGAAAACTCCGGGTCGTGAAGATGCAACTGAAGACAGCAAAGCAGGCGTGACCAGCGAAATGGCTCCAGCACTGGTAGCCGCGTTCGGTGGTAAAGAGAACATCACTAACCTGGACGCGTGTATCACTCGTCTACGTGTGAGCGTTGCCGATGTCGCAAAAGTTGACCAGCCGGGCCTGAAAAAATTGGGCGCAGCAGGTGTTGTTGTTGCAGGTTCTGGTGTTCAGGCAATCTTCGGTACCAAATCCGATAACCTGAAAACCGAAATGGATGAGTACATCCGCAACAACTAAGTTGTGATGTGGGGAGACTGAGGCAGCCGAATGGCTGCCTTTTTTATTTGTGCGGCCTGTTCAGCCCGGTGGCGGCTACGCCTTACCGGGCCTACGTGAAACGAATCGTCACCCGGCGAGAAGCGCGAACAAAAAAAGGGAGCCATTCGGCTCCCTATTAATACGTCTGAGGGATCAGAACTGATAGCTTGCGGTCACGCTCACGTTGCGCGGCTCACCGTAGACCAGTGAGCCCTGAACGTTGGTATCGTAAGTCTTGTCGAACAGGTTGTTCAGATTCCCCTGCAGAGAAAAGTTCTTCGTGACCTGATAGCGGGTGAAGAGATCAACCAGCGCATAGCTGCCTTGTTCCGCACGCCATGTACCGTAAGGTGTGGCAACGTCGCTGTAAACGCGGTTTTGCCAGTTAACACCGCCACCCACGGTCAGCGCAGGCATCGCTGGCAGACGGTAACTGGTGAACAGTTTAACCGTCGTGCGCGGTAGGTAAGGGTTAACGTCTTTACCGTCGCTGTCTTCAGCCAGGTAGCGCGTCGCGCCAAAGGTCATTTGCCAGTTGTCCGTCAGCGCGCCGTTAATTTCAAATTCAACGCCTTTACTTACTGTGCCGTCTACGCCTTCATAAGCGGTATCGGTTGACCCCTGAATCACGCGCCCCGTACTCTGCGCCACGTTATCCTGCTCGATGCGGAAGACAGAGAGCGTTGTGGTCAGTCGGCTGTTCATCCAGTCCGACTTCAGGCCCACTTCATAATTGTTGCCGGTGATTGGGTCGAGATACCTGCCGGTGCTGTCACGGTAGTTCTGTGGCTGGAAGATGGATGTATAGCTGGCATAGGCAGACCAGTTATCATCAATGTCATAGACAAGACCCGCATACGGCGTGGTATGGTTTTTTTCCATACCATAAGTCATCGTGTCGACGCTCCAGTTCGTATAGCGGGCACCGAGAATCAAATGCAGAGGATCGGCCAACGAAATGCGCGTCGCGGCGTAGAGCGATTTCATATTCGTTTTGTCGTCCTGGGCCAGCGCCTGCGATCCCCAGTTTGTTTCCGGGAAATGGCCATCATAGTCGTAGAAATTACCGAGTTCGTCCGGATATACGTTCGCCCACGCGTTGGTGTAACGGTTCGTTTGACGACTGAAGCTGCCGCCGAACATCACGGTATGCTGGCGGCCAAACAGGTCATAGCCACCATCGGCAAACAAATCGACAGCATCGACCTTACGCTTCCCGCTGTTCCAGCCCGTCCCGCCGATATAGCCGTAGTCCGGTCCATAATTCGAATAAGGCCCAACCAGCATGCCGGTTGATTTGTCCACATAAGCGTCAAGGTACAGGGCTTTACTGTCGAATTTGGCCTCGGTATGGGTGGCATTCAGCGTGGCCTGCCAGGTGTCGGCAAAGCGTTGTTTGAAGGTGGCGAAAACTTTGTTGAACTCTTTGTCGTTATAGGCCCAGTCAGGCGCGGTGCTGTGGGCGCGATCGTAATGCCTTACGCTACCGTCCGTGTTCCAGCGCGGTAAGCCGCCCCAGGTCTGGTTGTTCACGTCAATGCGCTGATATTCGTAACCAGCCGAAAATGAGGTGGTATCGCCCAGGTCCGCATCAAGAATGCCGGAGAAGAAGGTTTTCTTTTGATTGTAGTTATCGAGCCAGGAGTCATTATCCTGATAGCCAGCCACGATCCGACCGCGTACATTCCCGTCATCCGTTAACGGGCTTTGCAGATCCATGACGTAACGCTGCTTGTTCCAACTGCCGTATTCCGCAGACAGATTGCCTTTGAACTCGCGGCTGGTGGCATGTTTACGCACCATGTTGATCGCTGCCGACGGGTTACCCGTGCCCGTCATCAAGCCGGTCGCCCCACGCACCACTTCCACGCGCTCAAACAGGGCGGTATCCGAGAGGGCATCCCCGAGGTTCCAGCGAGATTCGAAATAGGTGGGGATACCATCAATCATGTAGTTGTCGATCTCGAAACCACGTGAGTAATAGCTGCTGCGATCGGAGTCTGCGGTGTTTTTGCTGATCCCCATCGTGTTATCCATCACATCTCCCAGCGTTTGCAGCTGCTGATCTTCCATACGTTGTTCACTGACAATGGAGACTGACTGGGGGATATCGCGCTGGACCATCTGCATTTTGGTGCCGATGGTGGTGGTTTTGACGCTGTAGTCCTGCTCTTCGCTGGACGCGTCTGGCTGGGAAGTACCGTCAACGACGAGTGTTTCCTCGTTTGGGGCGGCGAAACTTACGGTTGGCATCAGTGCCATAGCAACGCAGGCTGCCAGCAACGAAGGCGTTGCAACAGGCTGACGTTGCCCATCCCTGGTATGATTAATGAAAGACATCATCAAACCCTTAGTGAATGGTGAAGGTTGTTTGCGTCAGTCCCTTAACCGGGCTGGCGTCGTATTCTTTGTCAAAAACGCGCATGAAAATGCAAATGCGAAATATACGCATTGTTATTAGCACTGTAAACAGATGTTTCGGACGAAACTGAAATAATGTTTCAGAGGAAAAATGTCGTCTGGCGGTCACTCTCCCGCCAGCTGGCGAGGGATCGGGAAAGAAATCGAGGGAGAAGGTTGAAAGGACAGGAGAAACTCGCTCATACTCTTGCGTTGTATCACACTGTCGTAAAGACTGTATGTGTGAATAGCGGACGCATCACGCCAGATTAATCAAAAAAGGAAAAGGTCATGGCCGAAGAAACGATTTTCAGTAAAATTATCCGCCGTGAAATCCCGTCGGATATCGTCTTTCAGGATGAGCTGGTGACGGCTTTTCGGGACATTTCACCTCAGGCGCCGACGCATATCCTTATCATTCCAAATATTCTGATTCCTACCGTCAATGATGTGAAAACCGAGCATGAAGTGGCGTTAGGCCGTATGCTAACGGTAGCCGCGAAAATTGCTGAGCAGGAAGGCATCGCTGAAGACGGCTATCGTTTGATCATGAACTGCAATCGCCACGGCGGTCAGGAAGTTTATCATATCCATATGCATCTTCTGGGTGGGCGACCACTGGGACCGATGCTGGCACATAAAGGTCTTTGACATGTTAAGAGGGCGTATTGCAGCGCTGATGATAACGCTGGTGATAGCAGGGTGCAGTGCGCGTCCTGCGATCCCCGTCAGCGACGAACAGACGCTGGTGATGGAGTCCTCAGTCCTTGCTGCAGGCATTACGGCAGAGCAGCCTTCGCTGACCATTAGCGAAATCCAACCTTCTGCTTCCTCTACGCTCTATAACGAAAGACATGAGCCAGTGACGGTACATTACCGCTTCTACTGGTATGACGTAAGAGGTCTTGAAATGCATCCGCTTGAGGCGCCGCGTAGCGTGACTATTCCGGCAAGATCGTCGGTGACGCTCTATGGCAGCGCTAACTATTTGGGTGCACATAAGGTGAGACTTTATCTTTATCTGTAAGGGGTGATCCTTGATTAAAAATATGAGCCGTTATGTGCTCTTAAGTGCGTTTGCACTTTTCCTCGCAGGGTGTGTGACGCGTACAGAACAGCCTGCGCCAGTGGATGAGGCGAAACCGGGTACGGAACAGCCGACACAGCCAACGCAGCCGGTGCCAACGGTGCCTTCTGTCCCGACCATTCCGGCGCAGCCTGGCCCAATTGAGCACCCGGACCAAACGTCACAGCCTGCGCCGCGCGTGCGTCACTATGACTGGAATGGCGCAATGCAGCCTATGGTGGGCAAAATGTTGCAGGCTCAGGGCGTGACGCCGGGAAGCGTACTGTTGGTGGATAGCGTAAATAACCGCACCAATGGTTCACTCAACGCGGGCGAAGCGACGGAAACGCTGCGTAATGCGTTAGCAAACAACGGCAAATTTACCCTGGTCTCGACACAGCAGTTGGCAGTAGCCAAACAGCAGTTGGGCTTGTCGCCGCAGGATAGCCTGGGCTCGCGCAGCAAAGCGATAGGCATTGCGCGCAACGTTGGCGCTCAGTATGTCCTCTATTCTAACGCCACCGGTAATGTGAACACGCCTTCGCTGCAGATGCAGCTGATGCTGGTTCAGACGGGTGAAATAATCTGGTCAGGTAAAGGTGCCGTTACGCAACAATAGCTGCACGCGTGACGAGATTCTGACGCGTTATTTTCCTCAGTATCGCCTTATCGCGCCGCAGGCCCACTCCGGGCTTGGCGGCGCGAGCTGCATCATTGAGCAGGGCGAACATCGGCTGGTGCTGCGACAGCATCACGATCTCTCTGCCCCTGCCTCCCACTTTCGCCGACAGTTTCGTACGCTGAGGCGCTTGCCTGCGGATCTCGTGCCGAAGCCCTGTTTTTTTACGCAGGGCTGGATGGCGGTAGAGTATCTTGCGGGGGAGATCAAAAGCACGCTTCCGCATACTCCCGCGCTCGCCGCGATGCTGTATCATCTTCACCGCCAGCCTTGCCTGGGATGGCAGGTTACGCTGTTACCGCTGCTGGAAAAATACTGGCAGCAGGCCTCGCCCGACAGACGAACGCCATTCTGGCTTGCGCAGCTTAAACGGATGCGAAAGCGAGGGGAACCGCAACCCTTACGGCTTTCGCCGTTGCATATGGACGTCCACGCCGGGAATATTGTACACACGCCCGCGGGAGCCAGGCTCATCGACTGGGAGTATGCCGGAGATGGCGACGTGGCGCTGGAGCTGGCGGCGGTCTGGATGCCGGAAGATGCCTCTCGTGAGCAGCTTATAATGGCCTATGCCCGTGAAGCGCAGATGGATGCGTTGATGCTGATGCGGCAGGTCAGGCGGTGGCGACCCTGGGTATTCATGCTGATGGTGGGCTGGTTTGAAATGCGCTATCAGCAATCAAACGACAAACACTTTATTACGCTGGCAGATGACGTCTGGCGTCAGTTACAAACTAAAGGATAAGAGAGGTTCGTGTGGGTCCAGTCATGTTGGATGTCGAAGGGTTTGAGCTGGATGCGGAGGAGCGCGACATTCTGGCGCATCCGCTGGTAGGGGGGCTGATTCTGTTTACCCGCAACTACCACGATCCGGCGCAATTGCGCGAACTGGTTCGTCAGATCCGCGCGGCGTCCCGTAACCATCTGGTGGTCGCGGTGGATCAGGAAGGCGGGCGCGTGCAGCGCTTCCGCGAGGGGTTCACCCGCTTGCCTGCCGCACAATCTTTTGCTGCGCTGCTGGGTACAGAAGAGGGCGGTAAACTGGCGCAGGATGCTGGCTGGCTGATGGCGAGCGAAATGATTGCGATGGATATCGACATCAGCTTTGCTCCCGTTCTGGATGTGGGCCATATCAGCGCGGCGATTGGCGAGCGTTCATACCATGAAGATCCGCGCATTGCGCTGGCAATAGCCACCCGTTTTATCGACGGCATGCACGCAGCAGGCATGAAAACCACCGGCAAACACTTCCCGGGACATGGCGCAGTGACGGCAGATTCTCACAAAGAGACGCCGCGCGATCCGCGTCCGGAAGCGGAAATTCGTGCCAAAGATATGTCGGTGTTCCGTTCGCTTATCACCGATAACAAGCTTGATGCCATCATGCCTGCACACGTGATTTACAGCGATGTCGATCCGCGCCCGGCCAGCGGTTCACCGCACTGGCTGAAAACGGTGCTGCGTCAGGAGTTCGGTTTTAACGGCGTGATTTTCTCCGACGATCTGTCGATGGAAGGGGCGGCAATTATGGGCAGCTACGCGGAGCGCGGGCAGGCATCCCTGGACGCAGGTTGCGATATGATCCTCGTCTGCAATAATCGTAAAGGGGCCGTCAGCGTGTTGGATAACCTGTCGCCGATCAAAGCAGAGCGTGTTACACAATTGTATCATAAAGGTTCATTTAGCCGTCAGGAGCTGATGGATTCGGCGCGCTGGAAGACGGTCAACGCCCAGCTTGAAGCACTGAATGAGCGCTGGCAGGCACATAAAGCCAGCCTGTAAACCCTCCCGGAAGGCGTAGCGTGGTGAGAAGACAATGATCATCTATTTACACGGTTTTGACTCAAACAGTCCTGGTAATCATGAGAAGGTGCTGCAGCTGCAGTTTATCGACCCGGATGTACGGCTGATCAGTTACAGCACGCGTCATCCGAAGCATGATATGCAGCATCTGCTCAAGGAAGTGGACAAGATGTTACAGCTCAATGTCGATGAACGTCCGCTGATCTGCGGCGTGGGGCTGGGGGGCTACTGGGCCGAACGCATTGGCTTCCTGTGCGACATCCGCCAGGTCGTTTTCAATCCCAACCTGTTCCCGAACGAGAACATGGAAGGCAAAATTGACCGCCCGGAAGAGTATGTCGACATTGCCACCAAGTGCGTGAGTAACTTCCGTGAGAAAAACCGCGATCGCTGTTTAGTGATCCTCTCGCGCCAGGATGAGGCACTGAACAGCAGCAGGGCGGCAGAACTGCTGCATCATTACTATGAAATTGTCTGGGACGAGGAACAGACCCACAAATTCAAGAATATCTCCCCGCATCTGCAGCGCATCAAAGCCTTCAAAACGCTGGGCTAAGCCACAGCCTGTCACCCGAAACCCGGTACGCCTTTGCGACCGGGTTTCTTTTTGTCCAGAATTGTCTACTTTTAAGCCATCAAAACTTGATGCATATCAATTTTGGTATGACCAATGCGCCTGACGTGTTATTCTCAATTCACCTGAATGGTTTCAGTGCTGTAACCTGTTGTTAATTAAGGGTTATTTTTATAACTTTTACTTAACAATTGGTTAATAATTTGAGGGGGTCACGTTGACTACGCCATTGAAAAAGATAGTGATTGTAGGCGGTGGTGCTGGCGGGCTGGAGCTGGCCACACAGCTGGGTAAAAAGCTGGGTCGCGGCAAAAAAGCCAAAATTACGCTGGTGGATCGCAACCATAGCCACCTGTGGAAACCGCTGCTGCACGAAGTGGCGACCGGTTCGCTGGATGAGGGCGTCGATGCGCTGAGCTATCTGGCGCATGCGCGCAATCACCATTTCCAGTTCCAGCTGGGATCCGTGGTGGATATCAACCGTGAAAGCAAAACCATTACACTGGCCGAACTGCGTGATGAAAAAGGCGAACTGCTGGTTCCTGAACGCAAGCTGGCGTATGACACGCTGGTCATGGCGCTGGGCAGTACCTCTAACGACTTCAATACGCCGGGCGTGAAAGAGCACTGTATCTTCCTCGATAACCCGCACCAGGCGCGTCGTTTCCATCAGGAAATGCTAAACCTGTTCCTGAAGTACACCAGCAATATGGGTGCCAATGGCAAGGTGAACATTGCTATTGTCGGCGGCGGCGCGACGGGCGTTGAGCTGTCTGCAGAGCTGCACAACGCGGTGAAACAGCTGCACAGCTACGGTTATAAAGGGCTGACTAACGAAGCGCTGAACGTGACGCTGGTTGAAGCCGGTGAACGCATTCTGCCTGCGCTGCCGCCACGTATTTCCGGTGCGGCGCACAATGAACTCACCAAACTGGGCGTGCGGGTGCTGACGCAGACCATGGTGACCAGCGCTGACGAAGGCGGCCTGCATACTAAGGACGGCGAGTATATCCAGGCGGATCTGATGGTCTGGGCGGCGGGTATCAAAGCGCCTGATTTCATGAAAGAGATCGGCGGGCTGGAAACCAACCGCATTAACCAGCTGGTGACAGAGCCGACGCTGCAAACCACGCGCGACCCGGAAATCTTCGCTATTGGAGACTGTGCATCCTGTGCGCGCCCTGAAGGTGGGTTCGTGCCGCCGCGCGCTCAGGCCGCTCACCAGATGGCGAGTCTGGTGCTGCACAACATCCTGGCGCAGTACAAAGGGAAGCCGATGAAGTCGTATGTCTATAAAGACCACGGTTCGCTGGTGTCACTGTCTAACTTCTCTACCGTGGGTAGCCTGATGGGTAACCTGATGCGCGGCTCGATGATGGTAGAAGGGCGCATTGCACGCTTCGTGTATATCTCCCTTTACCGTATGCATCAGATTGCACTGCACGGCTACTTCAAAACCGGTCTGATGATGCTGGTCGGCCGAATCAACCGCGTGATCCGTCCTCGACTGAAGCTGCACTGATATTTCTCTCCCTCCGGGCCATCCGGAGGGGTTTTTTAGCATTTCATGCTGTACATCACACTTTGCGTGCTTAAGAGTTCTCTCAAACACGATATATCTCCCCCAGACGCCCATTTTTTAATCCTTTGTCTTATTGGCGAGGACTGACCCCTGTTGCAAAATAGTTTCCAATAGCAACAAAGGAGGAAGTCCCGTGAATAAATCAATGTTGGCGGGTATAGGGATTGGCGTCGCTGCTGCGCTAGGTGTGGCTGCCGTAGCCGGTCTCAACGTACTTGATCGTGGCCCGCAGTATGCGCAGGTCGTTTCCGCTACCCCGATTAAAGAAACCGTGAAAACCCCTCGTCAGGAGTGCCGCAACGTCTCTGTGACTCACCGTCGTCCGGTGCAGGATGAAAACCGCATTGCCGGTTCAGTTCTCGGTGCCGTAGCCGGCGGCGTGATTGGTCATCAGTTTGGTGGCGGACGAGGCAAAGATGTGGCGACGGTCGTGGGTGCGCTGGGTGGCGGCTATGCCGGTAATCAGGTGCAGGGCGCAATGCAGGACAACGATACGTACACCACCACACAGCAGCGCTGCAAAACCGTTTATGACAAGTCCGAAAAAATGCTGGGCTATGACGTAACCTACAAAATTGGCGACCAGCAGGGCAAAATCCGCATGGATAAAGACCCTGGCACCCAGATCCCTCTGGACAACAATGGTCAGCTGGTACTGAACAACAAAGTGTAAAAAAGATGTTCTCTGAACTTAGCTCCTCATGCGCTCAGGCTGAGGAGCTTTTTTTTGCCTTAAAGTTTAAGCAGTTCAGGCCACAGACGCAGTGTGGTTTGCGTAATACTCTGCAGTTTTTCAAGCGTAGCCCCTTCACGGGCGCTGATGGACATACCCTGTAAAATACAGCTCAGGTATTGCGCCAGCTCCTGCGGGCGGCAGTGCGCCGGGATTTCACCGCGCTGCTGCCGCTGGGCCAGAAACGTACTTAACGTCTCCTCCTGCATGGCATGGCGTGATTTCACCGTATTGGCAATCTCTTTAGATGAAGCAGCAAGCGTGGCGGAGGTGTTGATCATAAAGCAGCCCGCGGGTGTGTCTTTGCTGGTAAAGCAGGTCGCGACGGCGCAGAAATAGTCCTGCAACGCCTGTTCAACGCTTTTCTCTTCGCAAAAAAGCTGCGCTTCGTGTTTTGCCGCAAAGCGCGAGATGTATCTGTCCAGCACTGCCCTGAACAGCCCCTCTTTATTGGTAAATTCCGCATACAGCGTGGGTGCCTTAGCGCCGGTCGCTTCTACCAGATCGGAAAGCGAGGTCGCTTCGTACCCATGCTGCCAGAAGAGTGTCATGGCCTTATCGAGCGCCGCATCCCTGTCGAACACTTTTGGTCGGCCACGGCTTTTCTTTGCGCAACTCGTGACTTCGGTTGTCATTTGCCGTTGGTCCTCAGTTGGTTTGTTGAATGACCATTATAAAAATAAACCCATCCCGCGACCAGCGTAGTTTGCTTAAAAATAAATTAATCATATGGGTATGAAAATTAACGAAAATAAAATTAATTTAACGGTCGTTATAAAAACATGTTGACGTGTGAGCTGGATCACATCTATCATTTATCTATCGATCGTTAAGTAAATAACTTACGACGCCCAATTCATCTGCCTAAAGGTAAAAATCATGAAAAACGTAAAAACCCTGATCGCTGCTGCTGTACTTAGCTCACTCTCTTTCGCAAGCTTCGCCGCTGTAGAAGTACAATCTACTCCTGCTGACCAACAAAAAGTGGGTACCATCTCTGCAAACGCGGGGACAAACCTGGGCTCTCTGGAAGATCAACTGGCGCAGAAAGCGGATGAGATGGGTGCGAAATCGTTCCGTATCACCTCAGTGACCGGCCCTAACACCCTGCACGGTACTGCTGTTATCTATAAATAAGCCTGGCTAAACCCTCATTTATGCCACTGCTATAAAAAACGCCCTGCATTTGCAGGGCGTTTTTTTTGGTACTTACATTGACTGCGGAGTGACATTTCCATGTCGCGTGACGTCAATTGGCATTCCTGACCGGGCTTCCATCGCGCGCTCCATCACCACGCTATCGGTGTTCGTATTCGATTTAAAGCTCACCATCGCGGCATTCAGTGGAATAGGCAGCGTCTGCGGATCGTCACCGAGGTGTTTTGATAATGGCTGGTGAATTTCGACCAACCGTACGCCACCGGGCTCTTCCGAGGCCTTAATCGGAGTATTGATAATATTCACTTTTGTGCCCGGCGTAATCACGCTATAGAGCGTCTTGATGTCGTCATCGCGCAGACGAATACAGCCGGAGCTGACGCGCATACCGATGCCGAAATCCGCATTCGTTCCATGCAGCAGATAAACCCCACCATATGCCGCGAGGCGGATCGCGTGATGACCCATTGGGTTGTCCGGTCCCGCCGGCACGACGGTGGGCAGATCGATACCCTGAGCTTTATAGCGTGCGCGAATATTTGCCGTGGGTGTCCAGGTTGGGTTAGCACGTTTATCCGACACGGTAGTGACCATGGTTGGCGTCAGTGTGTCCCCGCCCAGCTGGCCGATACCGATTGGATAAACGGTCACTTCTTTTTTACCCGGCGGATAATAGTACAGTCGAAGCTCGGCAAGGTTAATCACGATCCCCTGTCGTGGTGCATCAGGAAGAATGGTCTGAAGCGGGATCGTCAGCACGCTGCCAGCGCGCGGCACGTAAGGATCGACACCGGGGTTGGCCTGCAGCAAGGCCAGAAAGCCGACGTTATATTTTTTGGCAATGGCCTCCAGCGAACCCCCGTTATCTTCAACAACATGAAAACGGTTTTGCCCGACAACGTTGCTGCCAGGGGGGGGAAGGGGCCAGGTGTTTGCGCGTGCAGGCAGCGCAACGGCTACCGTAGCGGCAAGCGCAAGCAGGGTGATCCAGCGAGTTAAACGCGAAGCGGTCATTATCATAATCCCTATAAATGATAAGGTTATTGTTTTATAAAGGGTTAATGATAATTATGGCGAAGAGGTGTGTCGGGAAGATCGGGTGAAGTGCAAAGAGTTTGTAAATTCTCCCCCGTCAGCCAGGCGCTAACGGGGGAAAAGATTACGCGATAGCGTTCTCTTCAAGCTGGCGCATAAAGTTGCGCACCCAGTCCATGCGGGTTTTGCGTTCTGTCAGTTCCTGAGTAAAACGCAGACGCGTCGGGCCGTCCAGGCGGAAGTGCTGCGGCTGTTTTTGCAGCAAACCAATCAACCACATCGGATCGACATGGTTTTTTTCCGCGAACTCAATCACGCCGCCTTTTTCATTCCCTTCGAGCTTACGAATGCCCAGCTTTTGCGCCTGCTGACGGAGTCGCGCGATATCCAGCAGATTTCGCGCGGCATCCGGCAGCAGCCCGAAGCGGTCGATCAGCTCCACCTTAATCTCTTCCAGCTCGTTTTCTTTTTTCGCGCTGGCGATACGTTTGTAGAATGACAGACGGGTATTCACATCAGGAATGAAATCATCCGGCAGCAGGGAAGGCATACGCAATTCCACCTCGGTCTGCTGGCTGGTCAAATCTTCCAGCGACGGCTCGCGTCCGGCCTTCAGCGCATCGACGGCATTTTCCAGCAGTTCCATATAGAGCGAGAAGCCGATGGTCTCCATCGAGCCGCTCTGGTCTTCACCCAGCAGTTCACCGGCACCGCGGATCTCGAGATCGTGTGTCGCCAGCGCAAAGCCTGCGCCAAGGTCTTCCAGTGACGCGATGGCTTCCAGACGCTTTTGCGCGTCGGTGGTCATCGCTTTCGGATGCGGCGTCAGCAGCCAGGCGTAGGCCTGATGGTGCGAACGCCCGACGCGACCGCGCAGCTGGTGCAGCTGCGCCAGACCAAAGTGATCCGCGCGTTCGATAATGATCGTGTTCGCGGTCGGGATATCAATACCGGTTTCAATGATGGTGGTACACACCAGCACGTTGAAGCGCTGGTGGTGGAAATCATTCATCACCCGCTCCAGCTCGCGCTCGCGCATCTGTCCGTGACCGATAGCGATACGCGCTTCCGGCACCAGCTCCGCCAGCCTGTCCGCCGCTTTTTGAATGTTCTCCACGTCGTTGTAGAGGTAGTACACCTGGCCGCCGCGCAGCACTTCACGCAGGATCGCTTCGCGCACCACCAGATTGTCATACTCGCGGACAAAGGTTTTTACCGCCAGACGGCGCGCCGGTGGCGTGGCGATAATCGACAGATCGCGCATGCCGCTCATCGCCATGTTCAGCGTACGCGGGATAGGCGTTGCGGTCAGGGTCAGAATGTCGACGTCGGCACGCATCGCTTTGATGCGCTCCTTATGGCGCACCCCGAAGCGGTGCTCTTCGTCGACGATCAGCAGCCCCAGATCTTTCCACTTCACGTCGCTTTGTAGCAGCTTGTGGGTGCCGATCAGAATATCGATTTTACCTTCACTTGCCTGTTCAAGAATTTGCGTCTGCTCTTTAGCGCTGCGAAAACGCGACAGCATCTCGATACGCACTGGCCAGTTGGCAAAGCGGTCGCGGAAGTTGTCGAAGTGCTGCTGGGCAAGCAGGGTAGTAGGCACCAGCACTGCCACCTGCTTGTTGTTCTCCACGGCCAGGAAGGCGGCGCGCATGGCGACTTCAGTTTTACCGAAGCCCACATCACCGCACACTAAGCGGTCCATCGCCAGCGGCTGGCACATGTCGCTCAGCACCGCGTTAATGGCCTGGGCCTGATCCGGCGTGGTTTCAAACGGAAAACTGTCGCAGAACAGCTGATACTGCTCTTTGTCATGCTTAAACGCATAACCTTCTTTGGCCGCGCGCTGGGCGTAGATGTCCAGCAGCTCGGCCGCCACGTCGCGCACTTTTTCCGCCGCCTTCTGGCGCGCGCGCGCCCAGGCATCGCCGCCCAGCTTGTGCAGCGGTGCATTATCTTCGGCACCGCCTGCATAGCGGCTGATCAGGTGCAGGGACGAGACCGGCACATAGAGTTTGGCGTCGTTGGCGTAGGTCAGCATCAGGTATTCGCCTTTGATGCCGCCCGCTTCAAGGGTGGTCATCCCCTGGTAGCGTCCGACGCCGTGCTCGAGGTGAACAATCGGCTGGCCCGGATGCAGTTCGGCCAGGTTACGGATCAGCGTGTCCGGGTTGATGGTGCGACGGCTATCCTGACGGCGGCGCGCCACGCGCTCGCCGAGAAGGTCGCTTTCGCAAATTAGCGCCAGGTTATTGAGCGTGTCGATAAACCCATGCTCAGCGGCACCGATCATCAGATAGCGGCCCGTTCCGGTGGCATCGTCCAGCCGCAAAATGCGCTTTGGTGCGATCTTGATGCGGCCAAGCAGTTCGCCTAACGCTTCGCGACGACCTTCGCTCTCAACGGAGAACACCACCGGCCCGGCAAAGGATTCCAGGAACTTGCGCAGATTATCCAGCGGGGATTTTTGCTGCGCCTGAACGGAGAGGTCCGGCAGCGTTTGGAACGCCAGGTTGGTATTGGCCGCTTTATCCGCGAGCGAGTCGGTTCTGAGCTGCATGCGCGGCCAGCGCTTCAGTTCGGCGTTGAGCTCGTCGGTGCGCAGCCAAAGCGTTTCCGGCGGCAGCAGCGGACGCATCGGATCCACGCCACGGTTTTCGAAGCGAGCGCGGGTTTCACTTTCAAAGCGGCTGGCGCTGGCCTCGATATCCCCGGTGTTTACAATCAGCGTGTTCGCCGGGAAATAGCTGAACAGCGCGGGTAGCGGCTCGTTGAAGAACAGGGGCTGCCAGTATTCGATCCCGGCAGGCAGCGTGCCTTTGCTGACCTGCTGATAAATGTGCTCGGCATCGCGCTTCACGTCGAACCTGTCGCGCCACTGGCTGCGGAACAGCTCGATAGCGGTTTTGTCCGTCGGGAATTCATGTGCGGGCAGCAGGTTGATGGATTCCACTTCTTCCAGCGTTCGCTGCGTGTCGGCGTCGAACACGCGCAGGCTGTCGATTTCATCATCAAAGAAATCCAGGCGGTACGGCTGGTCGCTGCCCATTGGGTAAAGATCGAGCAGCGCGCCGCGGGTGGCGTATTCCCCGTGCTCCATCACCTGATCGACATGGCGATAACCGGCACCGTCAAGCTGCGCGCGCAGGGCATCCCGCGACAGGCGCTGGCCTTTTTTCATCACCAGCGCGTGGCCGTGAAGAAAGCTGTGCGGGCAGACGCGCTGCATCAGCGTATTGACCGGCACAATTAACACGCCCCGCTGCATGGTCGGAAGCTGATACAGCGTTGACAGGCGTGAAGAGATGATCTCCTGATGCGGGGAGAAGCTGTCATACGGCAGCGTTTCCCAGTCGGCCAGGCTGGACACCAGGCTATCGGTAAATTGACGGATTTCGTCATGCAGGCGCAGGGCATTTTGCATATCCGGGGCAACCAGCACCACCGGGCCGGGATGGCGCTCAGCGATTTCTGCCACCAGCGTGGCGCACGCCGCGCCCGTGAGTTCGCCCAGATGGCGTTGGTCGCCTGCTTTAACAGGCAAGGTAAAGCGATAGTGTTCAGGCATGGCTATGTCAGAGTCTCTTATGGATATACCAACAGTATTGGGGCATATCACTGATACGCAATGTCTTTATTATCCTCGATCGTTTTGCATTAGCAAATCGTAAGCGTATGGGCGGCAATTCGCCCCCGAAAAGGGGGCGGAGAGGGCATCAACGGGTAGCGGTTGATGGGGAGAGCGTAGCGGGTGGGGAGAAAAAGAGATCGCCAAAGAGAGAGGTGGAAATCTTGCGTATGCCAAGCCCTACAAGGGTGCAGACCAGCAGGCTGGCGAACGGATAGACCAGAATCAGCGTTAACTCGGCCCACACCGGCCAGTACGCGGCATTCATTTCACCAATCAGGCACAGGCTAAAAGCCTCTATCAAAATGCGATGCGTGGTGTAAATCGCAATGGTATTCGAACCCACCACATTCAGCAGGTTTCCTGGATGGACGGCATAACGTTGCTCAACGCTGTAGAAAAGCTTCATGATCAGCACAATCGACAGCAGTGAGAGCGGGAGAGGAACGTTTGCAAACCACAGCACCACGGATACCGCCCCGAACGCGACCAGCGCCAGCCAGACGCGACCTATTTCCAGCCCCTTCATCCAGGCCATAAGCTGTGCACCGTACCACGCGCCCAGGCTGTAGTAGATCATATTACGCACGACGCTGTTCATTCCCCACCACGGCAGCGGCAGGAAGTTAATGGCAATGCTCGCCAGCGCCAGCAGGCCCAGAACTGGCAGCTTCCAGCGGCTCAGCAGTTTGCACAGGGTGAAATAGACCACCAGGGCATACAGATACCACAGGCTGGTGCTGGCAGTGAGCATACCCAGAATAAAGCCCGAGACAGAGTCGGCGTAGGCCGCATTCGAGGACGTTGCCAGTTCACGTTCCGGTGCGAGCCAGGCATTGAGGTGGGTCAGCGCCTGCCACTGAAGTATTCCCCATAGCGCCAGCACCCAGACGATGCTCCAGATGCGCTTGTCGAGGCTGGTGCGCCAGTCTACTTCATCAATGTATCGGCGGATCAGAAAGCCGGAGATAAAGAAGAACACCGGCATGCGGAAGGGTGCGAGATACAGGTTAAAATAGACCCAGCATTTGGCGAGAAGCCCTGACAGCGGATGCTGCAGCCCGCTGAGATGAGGATAAAAGGTGATGACCGAGTGGTAAATCACCACCAGGCAGATGCACAGCCCCTTTATCTGATTAATCCATAATGCTTTTTGTTTCATCGGTAACCAATACCTGTTTTGCCATAAACGAACGGGCAATTGTTCTAAAACGACAGCGAGATGTAACGGGTAACTGTCTGTATCGGGACGTTTTTCGGAAAAGGTGGAGGGTGTGCAGAGAAGAAACCGAAAGTACCACCCTGATTTATCTGAGTTTTTCCGAAAAATGATTACCAAAGCTTACGGTTTCAGTCATTTACGCTTAACGGATTCGCTTATATACTCGTGGGTCTGCTATCAGCAAACAGACGGATTTCATGTATCAACCTGTCGCACTCTTCATAGGCTTACGTTACATGCGTGGGCGCGCCGCGGACCGCTTCGGTCGTTTTGTCTCCTGGCTTTCGACTATTGGCATTACGCTTGGCGTGATGGCACTGGTGACGGTGCTTTCCGTCATGAATGGCTTTGAGCGTGAGCTGCAAAACAATATACTGGGGCTGATGCCGCAGGCCGTTCTCTCCTCAACCAACGGTTCCGTGAACCCGCAACAGCTGCCGGAAAGCGCAGCGAAGTTACAGGGTGTCACGCGCGTTGCGCCATTAACCACCGGCGATGTCGTGTTGCAAAGCGCCCGCAGCGTGGCGGTCGGCGTCATGCTGGGGATTGATCCTGCCCAAAACGATCCGTTGACGCCGTATCTGGTTAACGTAAAGCAATCCGATCTGCAGCCCGGTAAATACAATGTCATCCTCGGCGAACAGCTTGCCGGACAACTCGGCGTCAACCGTGGTGATCAGCTGCGCGTGATGGTACCTTCTGCCAGCCAGTTTACGCCGATGGGGCGCCTGCCAAGCCAGCGCCTGTTCAACGTGATAGGTACCTTTGCCGCCAACAGCGAAGTCGACGGCTATCAGATGCTGGTTAACATCCAGGATGCGTCGCGCCTGATGCGCTACCCGGCGGGAAACATTACCGGCTGGCGCCTGTGGCTCGATCAGCCGCTCAAGGTCGATACCCTCAGCCAGCAAACGCTGCCGGAAGGTACCAAATGGCAGGACTGGCGTGACCGTAAAGGCGAACTGTTCCAGGCCGTTCGCATGGAAAAAAACATGATGGGGCTGCTGCTGAGCCTGATCGTCGCTGTGGCGGCATTTAACATCATCACCTCGCTGGGCCTGATGGTGATGGAGAAGCAGGGCGAAGTCGCCATTCTGCAAACCCAGGGGCTCACGCCGCGCCAGATCATGGCGGTCTTTATGGTTCAGGGGGCAAGCGCAGGCATCATCGGCGCGCTGCTCGGTGCCGTGCTGGGTGCGCTGCTTGCCAGCCAACTGAATAACTTAATGCCGATCATCGGCGCGCTGCTTGATGGTGCGGCGCTGCCGGTGGCTATCGAGCCGCTGCAGGTGGTCGGTATTGCGCTGGCCGCGATGGCCATTGCGCTGCTTTCTACGCTTTATCCTTCCTGGCGCGCTGCCGCCACTCAACCCGCTGAGGCTTTACGTTATGAATAAGATCCTGTTGCAATGCGACAACCTGTCCAAACGCTATCAGGAAGGCACTGTGCAGACCGACGTGCTGCACAATGTGAGCTTTAGCGTGGGTGAAGGCGAGATGATGGCGATTGTCGGCAGCTCCGGTTCAGGCAAAAGTACGCTGCTGCATCTGCTGGGCGGGCTGGATACGCCAACTGAAGGTGACGTGATCTTCTCCGGCCAGCCGATGAGCAAGATGTCCTCCGCGGCGAAGGCCGAGCTGCGTAACCGCGAGCTGGGCTTTATCTACCAGTTCCACCACCTGCTGCCGGACTTCACGGCGCTGGAAAACGTGGCAATGCCGCTGCTGATTGGCAAAAAGAAACCGGCAGAAATTAACGCCCGCGCCAGCGACATGCTGAAAGCGGTAGGGCTGGGCCATCGCGGAAACCACCGTCCCTCAGAGCTTTCCGGAGGCGAGCGCCAGCGCGTGGCGATTGCCCGTGCGCTGGTGAACAATCCGCGTCTGGTGCTGGCGGATGAACCTACCGGTAACCTGGATGCGCGCAATGCGGACAGTATTTTCCAGCTTCTGGGCGAGCTGAACGCATCGCAGGGCACCGCGTTTCTGGTGGTGACCCACGATCTGCAGCTGGCAAAACGCATGGGTCGCCAGCTTGAGATGCGCGACGGCCATCTGAACGCGGAACTGACCCTGATGGGAGCAGAGTAATGGCGTCACCGTTATCGCTACTCATCGGTTTACGTTTTAGTCGTGGTCGCCGTCGCGGCGGCATGGTGTCGCTCATCTCCGTGATCTCCACCGTGGGTATCGCGCTCGGTGTGGCGGTATTGATCGTGGGCTTAAGTGCCATGAACGGCTTTGAGCGCGAGCTAAACAACCGCATTCTTGCGGTGGTGCCGCACGGGGAGATCGAGCCGGTTAACCAGCCGTGGACGAACTGGAGCGATGCGCTCACAAAAGTCGAAAATGTGCCGGGCATTGCCGCGGCCGCGCCCTACATCAACTTTACCGGGCTGGTGGAGAGCGGGGTAAACCTGCGCGCCATTCAGGTGAAAGGTGTCAACCCCGCCCAGGAGGAGCGTCTCAGCGCGCTGCCGCAATTTGTGCAGAACGGCGCGTGGGCCAACTTTAAGGCTGGCGAGCAGCAGATCATCATGGGCAAAGGTGTTGCCGATGCTCTGAAGGTGAAGCAGGGGGACTGGGTCTCGATCATGATCCCGAACGCCAGCGCCGACCACAAACTGCAGCAGCCTAAGCGCGTGCGCCTGCACGTTGCCGGCATTCTTCAGCTGAGCGGGCAGCTCGATCACAGCTTCGCCATGGTGCCGATGGAAGACGCGCGCCAGTATCTCGACATGGGCGACAGCGTGACGGGCATTGCCATTAAGGTGAACGACGTCTTTAACGCCAACAAACTTGTGCGTGATGCGGGCAGCGTGACCAATAACTATGTCTACATCAAAAGCTGGATCGGCACTTACGGGTATATGTACCGTGATATCCAGATGATCCGCGCCATTATGTATCTGGCGATGGTGCTGGTGATTGGTGTAGCGTGCTTTAATATCGTCTCGACGCTGGTGATGGCGGTCAAGGATAAGAGCGGAGACATCGCCGTGCTTCGTACCCTCGGGGCGAAAGACGGCCTTATTCGCGCCATCTTCGTCTGGTACGGTTTACTGGCGGGCCTGTTCGGCAGCCTGTGCGGCGTGGTGATTGGCGTGGTGGTTTCCCTGCAGCTGACGCCGATTATCAACGGCATTGAAAAGCTGATTGGCCACCAGTTCCTGTCGGGTGATATCTATTTTATTGACTTCCTGCCGTCTGAACTGCACTGGCTGGATGTTTTTTATGTGCTGGTTACAGCACTTTTACTGAGTCTGCTGGCAAGCTGGTATCCGGCGCGTCGCGCAAGCCGAATTGATCCGGCGAGGGTACTAAGTGGCCAGTAATTTCGTCATGGTTTAGCGGTCTTTAGGCCGCTGGATCAAGCAGAGGAATGCATCATGTATTACGGATTTGATATTGGCGGCACCAAGATTGCGCTCGGCGTGTTTGATAAAGACCTCAAACTGCAGTGGGAAACCCGCGTTCCCACGCCGCGCGAAAGCTACGACGAATTTTTAACCGCCATTGCCGCACTGGTGGCGCAAGCCGATGAACGCTTTGGCGTGAAAGGCAGCGTCGGCATCGGCATTCCGGGCATGCCCGAAACCGACGATGGTTCGCTGTATGCCGCCAACGTGCCTGCCGCCAGCGGCAAACCGCTGCGCGCCGATCTCTCTGCCCTCCTTGAACGCGATGTGCGTTTAGATAACGATGCCAACTGTTTTGCCCTCTCCGAAGCCTGGGATGATGAGTTCCGTCAGTACCCACTGGTGATGGGGCTGATCCTCGGTACCGGCGTCGGCGGGGGAATTGTGATCAACGGTAAGCCGATTACCGGGCGCAGCTACATCACCGGCGAGTTTGGTCACATCCGTCTGCCGGTGGACGCGCTGGAGGTCGTTGGGCGTGATTTTCCGCTCACCCGCTGCGGCTGCGGCCAGCACGGCTGTATTGAGAACACACTCTCCGGCCGCGGGTTTGCATGGCTTTACGAACACTTCTATCATCAGAAACTTGAAGCCCCCCAAATCATTACCCTGTGGGAGCAAGGGGATGCGCAGGCGCGTGAGCACGTCGAGCGTTATCTTGATCTGCTGGCGGTGTGTCTGGGAAATATTCTCACCATCGTCGATCCGGATCTGCTGGTGATTGGGGGAGGCCTATCAAACTTTACTGCGATTACGGAACAGCTGTCCGGGCGTTTGCCCCGACATTTATTGCCGGTCGCCCGCGTGCCGCGTATTGAACGCGCGCGACACGGGGACGCGGGAGGCATGCGCGGAGCCGCATTCCTTCATCTCACCGATTAGTCTACGAGGTTTCTATGCTGTCGCGTCGCCAGGGTCGACTCAGCCGTTTTCGCAAAAACAAACGCCGCTTGCGTGAGCGCTTGCGCCAGCGGATCTTTTTCAGAGACAGAATGATGCCAGAAGCGATGGATAAACCCAGAGTGGTGGTGCTGACCGGCGCGGGGATCTCCGCCGAGTCAGGAATTCGAACCTTCCGCGCGGCGGACGGGCTGTGGGAAGAGCACCGTGTCGAGGACGTGGCGACGCCGGAAGGTTTCGCCCGCGATCCGGACCTGGTGCAGGCGTTTTATAACGCCCGCCGTCGTCAGCTTCAGCAGCCTGAGATTGCGCCGAATGCGGCGCATCTGGCGCTGGCTAAGCTGGAAGAGACGCTGGGGGATCGTTTTCTGCTGGTGACGCAGAATATCGATAACCTGCACGAGCGGGCGGGTAACAAGAATATCATCCACATGCACGGCGAGCTGCTCAAGGTTCGCTGCGCCTGGAGCGGTCAGGTGCTGGACTGGAAAGAGGACGTGCTGCCGGAAGACAAATGCCATTGCTGTCAGTTTCCTGCGCGTTTACGCCCGCACGTGGTGTGGTTCGGCGAAATGCCGCTGGGCATGGATGAGATCTATAGCGCGCTGGCGATGGCGGACGTGTTCATTGCCATCGGCACGTCCGGGCACGTCTATCCGGCGGCGGGATTTGTTCACGAGGCTAAACTCCAGGGCGCGCATACGGTAGAGCTTAATCTGGAGCCGAGCCAGGTGGGCAGTGAGTTTGAAGAAAAACACTATGGCCTGGCAAGTGAAGTGGTGCCAGCTTTTGTGGATAAACTCCTGAAGGGGCTGTAGTTGTGACGGGCGACATCGCGTCGCCCGTCACATCTCAACGACCTGCTTTTAACTTCTGATAATACTCTTCATAAAGACGGCTCGCGTCACCCACGTCGTTCTGCCATTCGCCTTTGCTGACGGTGTCAGCATCAGGGTACAGCGATTTATCATTCGCGACTTCAGGGCTTAACAGCTTGCGTGCAGCCAGATTTGGCGTCGGGTAGCCGATGGTTTCAGCCACCTGCTTCGCCACGTCGGGGCGCAGCAGGAAGTTAATCAGCTTCAGCGCGCCGTCCACGTTTTTCGCGTTGGCCGGAATCGAAAGGCTATCCATCCAGAAGATCCCGCCTTCTTTCGGCCAGACGACCTCCAGCGGCGTACCGGCCTGGCGGGCAACATACGCGGAGCCGTTCCACACCATCCCCAGATTCACTTCGCCTTCCATATACGGGTTTGCCGGGTTATCAGAGTTGAATGCCGCCACGTTAGGCATCAGCTTTTTCAGTTCGTTATAGGCCGCTTCGATCTCTTTCGGATCGGTGGTGTTACCGGAATAGCCGAGTTTACGCAGCGCTATCTGGAACACCTCACGCGCATCGTCGGTTAACAGCAGGCTACCTTTGTATTCCGGTTTCCACAGATCGGCCCAGCCTGTAACCGTTTTCGGATCGATGGCATCGCTGTTCACGCCAATCGCTGTCGCACCCCAGATGTAAGGAATGGAGTAGTCGTTATTGGGATCGAACGGTTTGTTAAGCATCTCCGGATCGAGGTTTGAAAAATGGGTTAGCTTCGTTTTATCGATCTTCTGGATCATCCCCTCTTTGCGCATTTTGTCGACAAAGTAGGTGGAAGGCACGACCAGATCGTACGCACCATCTTTGTAGGTTTTCAGCTTGGCGTACATGGTTTCATTCGACTCATAGGTCGAGTAGATCACCTTGATGCCCGTCTCTTTGGTGAACTGTTCCAGTAGCCCTGGCGGCACATATTCGGTCCAGTTGTAGAAGTAGAGCGTTTTGCTGTCATCAGCGTGCGCGGCACCCATGCCAAGCACCAGCGCCGCAGCGGCGAGCATTTTTTTCATTTCATTGTCCCCTGAGATTTTGTTTTATCACGAGCAATAACCTGGCTGGCAATCACCAGAACCAGCGACAACACCAGCAGAATGGTCGCCAGCGCGTTCACCTCCGGTGAGACGCCGACTTTCACCATTGAATAGATCTTCAACGGCAGAATTTCATAGCTCGGCCCGGTCACGAAGGAGGAGACCACCACGTCATCCATCGACAGAGTAAAGCTGAGCAGCCATCCGGCCGCCACGGCAGGCATTGCCAGCGGCAGGATGATTTTACGCAGGATGGTCATCTCGCTGGCGCCCAGATCTTTCGCCGCCTCCAGCATACGCACGTCGAACCCTTTAAGACGCGCAAAGACGGTCACCACCACAAACGGCAGGCAGAAGGTGATATGCGAGAACAGCAGCGACCAGAAGCCAAGCTGTACGCCCAGCAGCATAAACAGCACCAGCAGCGAAATGGCCATGACGATATCCGGTGACATCATCACTACAAACAACATGCCGCTGACGAACGGTTTGCCGCGAAAGCGGTAGCGGTACAGCGCGACGGCGGTGAGGGAGCCAATCAGCGTCGCGAAGGTGGCGGAGACGATCGCCATCGTCAGCGAGTGCTGAGCGGCCTGCAGCAGGCTGTCGTTGTTCATCAGCAGGCTGTACCAGTTGGTCGTAAAACCCTGCCAGTTAATCCCGAATCGCGAGCTATTGAATGAGTTCACGATCAAAATTACGATCGGGATATAGAGCCAGGCATAAATGGCGGTCATGAAACCGCCGCGAAGCAGTCGACCGATCATTCGAGCTCCACCTTTTTATTCAGCAGGCGTGAGGCGCGCCAGTAGACCAGCAGCATCAGGCCCATCACCACCGTCAGCGTAATGCTGGTGGCCGAGCCGAACGGCCAGTCGCGGATGTTCAGAAACTGGCTCTTAATCACGTTACCAATCAGCAGGTTTTTCGCACCGCCCATCAGATCCGACACATAGAACAAGCCCATCGCCGGGAGCATCACAAGCAGACAGCCTGCAATAATACCGGGCATCGTCAGCGGAATAATGATGCGGATAAAGGTCTGCAGCTTACTGGCCCCCAGATCTCTTGCCGCTTCCAGCAGCGGTTTATCCAGCTTCTCAATGCTGGAGTAGAGCGGCATCACCATAAACGGCAACAGGATATAAACCAGGCCGACAATCACCGCGCTCGGCGTGAACATAATACGGATTGGCGTATCAATCACCCCCAGCCACAGCAGAAACTCGTTGAGATAGCCTTTAGTGCTCAGGAAGATTTTCAGCCCGTAGATGCGGATTAACGAGTTGGTCCAGAAGGGAACAATCAGTAAAAACAGCAGCAGGGGGCGTACCTTTTGCGGCAGGCCCGCGAGGAACCATGCAAAAGGATAACCCAGCGCCAGACAGGCGAGGGTGGCAATCAGCGCCATATTGAGCGAGTGCAGCAGCACGTCAAAATAGAGCGGATCGAGCAGGCGCGTGTAGTTGTCCAGCGTAAAGACCAGCGAAACGAAGTTAGCGTCGTCGCGGGTCAGGAAGCTGGTAGCAACGATCATCAGGTTGGGTAAAAAGACAAACAGCACAAGCCAACCGACGATCGTGGCGATCACCACATTCTGGAATTTACTTGTGTTCTTCATCAGCCAGCACAACCTCCCAGCTTTCTACCCAGTTGATAACCATTTTCTGGTCGAGAGAGTGGTCGAAGTCAGGGTCATCCTCGTTAAAGAACTCGCTGACCATCACCATCTTGCCGTTTTCCAGCTCAACAACGGACTCCAGCGTCATCCCTTTGTAGTTGCGCTCGCGGATATAGCCGATTAACCCTTCGGCCTCGGTATTGCCATGAATTTCCTCGACGCGCAGATCTTCCGGGCGCAGCAGCACGTTAAGCTTTTGTCCCTTTTCAACGGGGAAATTCACCGCGATAGTGCACTCACGGCCTTCAACGCTGGCGCGCACACGCTGGTCGTCCAGGCGTTCAATCACAGTGGCATCGAAGATATTGATCTCACCGATGAAGCTGGCGACAAACAGATTCTTCGGCTCTTCGTAGATTTCGCGCGGCGTGCCGTCCTGCTCGATTTTTCCGTCACGCATCACCACGATGCGGTCGGACATGGTCAGGGCTTCTTCCTGGTCGTGGGTCACAAAAACAAAGGTAATGCCCAGCTTACGCTGTAAGGCTTTCAATTCGTTCTGCATCTGCTTGCGCAGCTTGTAATCCAGCGCGGAGAGGGATTCATCCAGCAGGAGCAGACGCGGCTTGTTGACCACGGCGCGAGCGATGGCGACGCGCTGCTGCTGGCCGCCGGAAAGCTGATGGGGTTTACGCTGGGCAAACTCTTCCAGTTGCACCATCCGCAGGGCTTCGGTGACGCGCGGTGGGATCTCGGCGGCAGGTGTTTTTTGCATCCGCAGACCAAACGCGACGTTCTCAAACACGGTCATGTGCGGGAACAGGGCGTAGCTCTGAAAGACGGTATTGACGTGTCTGTCTTCTGCGGGAACCTGGGTAATATCCTGGTTCTCAAGATGGATATGGCCGTTATCAACGCTTTCAAGCCCGGCGATAAGGCGCAGTACGGTGGTTTTGCCGCAGCCAGAGGGGCCAAGCAGCGTCAGAAACTCACCGTCGTTGATGGTGAGAGTGAGGTCGGAAATAACGTCTTTACCATCAAAGTTTTTACGAATTCGTTCCAGTTGCACCAGCGGTGAACGTGAACGGGATTGTGTATTCAATTTTTGCGCTGTCCCATATAGACGCCTCAGGCAGCAGACCGAAGCGGGGTTTGTGTGTAACCACCTTGGTGACTCGTAATGAGGGCGGACATTCTACGGCAATCCCCTGCAATCGCCAATCCTTGTCACTGATTCATAAGCTACATTTATAAACACTGCATGACATAAACGAAAAAAGTTCTCGTTTGCGGGATAAAAGTGACCTGACGCAATATTTGCGTTTTGATGCTTATTGATAATGTTGTCACAAAAAGTGAGGGTGACTGCATGGATAAATTACTTGAGCGTTTTTTACAGTACGTTTCGCTGGATACCCAATCTAAACCGGGTGTTCGCCAGGTGCCGAGCACCGAAGGCCAGTGGAAGTTATTAAACCTGCTTAAAGAGCAGCTTGACGCCATGGGGTTGGTCAACGTCACGTTAAGCGAGAAAGGCACTGTGATGGGAACGCTGCCTGCCAATGTCGACGGGGATATCCCGGCGATTGGCTTTATCTCCCATGTCGACACCTCTCCGGATTTTAGCGGTAAACATGTGAACCCGCAGATTGTTGAAAACTACCGCGGCGGCGATATCGCGCTGGGTATTGGCGATGAAGTGCTCTCGCCGGTGATGTTCCCGGTATTGCATCAACTGCTGGGCCAGACGCTGATCACCACTGACGGCAAAACGCTGCTGGGGGCGGATGACAAGGCGGGCATTGCGGAGATCATGACGGCGCTGGCGGTGCTGAAAGGCAAAAATATCCCGCACGGTGATATCCGCGTGGCCTTTACGCCGGATGAAGAGGTGGGCAAGGGCGCAAAACATTTCGACGTTGAGGCCTTCAATGCGAAGTGGGCCTATACCGTTGACGGCGGCGGTGTCGGTGAACTCGAGTATGAGAACTTCAACGCTGCGTCGGTGACGATCAAGATTGTGGGGAACAACGTTCACCCAGGCTCCGCGAAAGGTGTGATGGTAAATGCGCTGTCGCTGGCGTCGCGTATTCATGCTGAGGTTCCGGCGGAAGAGAGCCCTGAAATGACGGAAGGGTATGAAGGTTTCTATCACCTGACCAGCATCAAAGGCACCGTGGACAGCGCGCAGATGCACTACATCGTTCGCGATTTCGACCGCAAGGCCTTTGAGGCGCGCAAGCGTAAGATGATGGAGATCGCCAAGAAGGTGGGGAAAGGGTTACACCCTGATTGCTATATTGAGCTGATCATAGAAGACAGCTATTACAATATGCGTGAGAAGGTGATGGAGCATCCTCATATTCTCGACATCGCTCAGCAGGCCATGCGCGACTGTGACATTGAACCGCAGCTGAAGCCGATTCGCGGTGGTACTGATGGCTCGCAATTGTCGTTTATGGGATTACCTTGCCCGAACCTGTTTACCGGCGGGTATAACTACCACGGCAAGCATGAGTTTGTGACGCTGGAAGGAATGGAAAAAGCGGTGAAGGTGATTGTGCGGATAGCTGAACTGACGGCAAAACGCTGAGAAAACGCCCGGTGGCGCTTCGCTTACCGGGCCTACGGGATCACGCTTTTGTAGGCAGGGTAAGGCGTAGCCGCCACCCGGCTTTTAGGCAAGGAACGCCAATGTCAAACTATCGTCGTCATTACGTCCCTGGCGGTACCTGGTTTTTCACCGTCAACCTGCAAAACCGCCAGAGCGATTCGCTTATACGTCATATCGACAGCCTGCGTGCTGCCACCTCTATGGTTAAACGCGCGAAGCCCTTTACCATAAACGCCTGGGTTATCCTTCCCGAACATATGCACTGTATCTGGACCTTACCGGAAGGCGACAGCGACTTTTCGGCCCGCTGGCGGGATATTAAAAAAACGTTTAGCCGCAACATCGACATGCGCCACATATGGCAGCCGCGTTTCTGGGAGCACACCATTCGCAATGAACAGGATTACCGGCGGCATGTGGATTATGTCTAAATCAATCCGCTGAAGCATGGCTACGTCAGTAAGGTTCGCGACTGGCCGTATTCAACGTTTCATCGGGACGTACGGGAAGGGTTATATCCAGAGGATTGGGCCGGAGAGATCGAGGATTTTGCGGCAGGTGAGCGCAGATAAAAACGCCCGGTGGCGCTACGCTTACCGGGCCTACGGGATCGTGCTTTTGTAGGCCGGGTAAGGCGCAGCCGCCACCCGGCAAATATCACCGATCAGTCCTCAAAAAACCAATACCCGCTGTTCACCAGCGCGGCCAGCATCGCAAGGAATGACGGGTCTTCCAGCGCGTCGCCAAACGTTTCGGCGTGCAACACCTGATGGCTGGCGATGGCTTCCAGCGCCGGACGGCGCGGAGAGTCCAGCTTTTCGCCGTTCACGAAGACATCTTCACCAATGCGCAGCACGCGTAACCCGCCGAGGCGAACCAGCTTGTCACCCTGTTGCAGGGCATCATAAATCTCATCGGCCTGATACGGTGGCTCCGGCGGCGCAACGTCCAGCTCGTGGCGTGACTGGCTGACAAACTCACCAAACCACTGTTTGAAATGTTCCGGCTCGTTGATCAAATCCAGCATCATGCCGCGAAGCTTATCAAGCTCTTCCGGCAGGATGTCAGCAGGGTGTTCACGCGATGGCACGTCCGGGTCGCTGTAGCGGTAGCTGCCCAGCTCGCGCTGCAGAACATAGTCAGCGAAGCCGCTGATCATTTCGCGACCGCTTGGCGCGCGGAACCCCACGGAGTAGTTGAGCGAGTTTTCCAGGGAGTAACCTTCGTGCGGGAATCCCGGCGGAATGTAGAGAATATCTCCCGGCTCCAGCTCTTCGTCGATGATCCCTTCAAACGGGTCAACCTGAAGCAGGTCCGGATGCGGGCAGTGCTGTTTCATCGGCACTTTGTCACCCACGCGCCAGCGACGGCGGCCGGTACCCTGAATGATAAACACGTCGTACTGATCCAGATGCGGGCCAACGCCGCCACCGGGAACGGAGAAGGAGATCATCAGATCGTCCATTCGCCAGTCGGGCAGGGCGCGGAACGGGCGCATTAAGGCGGCGGTAGGCTCATGCCAGTTGTTGACCGCCTGCACCAGTAAAGACCAGTTATTTTCGCCCAGGTGATCGTAGCTTTCGAAAGGACCGTGGCTGACCTGCCATTTTCCGTCCTGGTGGCTCACCAGGCGGCTGTCGACTTCATTTTCCATGGCCAGGCCGGCCAGCTCGTCAGGGGAGATAGGGTCGACAAAATTGCTGAACCCGCGTTTGAGAACCACCGGGCGTTTTTGCCAGTAGCGCTCGATAAACTCGGGCCAGTTAAGTGCTAAGTGATATTCCATATTTTTTTATTCCGCAGGCTCTTATTGAGTCGGATTATAACGGAAGCTCAGGAGCCTGAGTGCGAGATCCGCGCATTTTTCACATAACGGGTCAAGTATCGTTCGATGTGGGATGCTGGCGGCCAAAAATAGCCTCCATTCGCGCACCGCCCAGCAGGCTTTCACCCGTTTCAATTTTGCCATCGTACTGATCGACAATCTCCCGGGCGACGGCTAACCCCACTCCCTGACCCGGACGTAGCGTATCGGCGCGTTGACCACGATCAAACACCACTTCACGTTTATTGCGGGGAATGCCGGGCCCGTCGTCTTCAACGATGATGTGCAGCTCGTTATCCGTCTGACGTGCGGACACTTCCACAAATTCCAGACAATATTTACAGGCGTTATCGAGCAGGTTACCCATCACTTCCATGAAATCATTTTTCTCGCCCACGAAGCTGATTTCCGGCGAGATATCGAGGCTGATGTTCACCCCTTTACGCTGATACACCTTGTTCAGCGCGGAAGTGAGGTTGTCCAGTAAAGGCGCCACCGGATGCAGCTCGCGGCTCAATAACGCACTTCCTGAACGCATGCTGGCGCGATGGAGATAATAGCCAATTTGCTGCGAGATGCGACTGATCTGCTCAAGCATCACAGGCTCTGCATCATCAACGCTGAGCGTTGAGCTACGCATGGAACGCAGCGTGCTCTGCATGACCGCCAGCGGCGTCTTAAGGCTGTGCGTCAGGTCGGTGAGCGTGGTGCGGTATTTATCATAGCGTTCGCGCTCGCTTTTCAGCAGGCGGTTAAGATTACGCACCAGGCTGGTGAGTTCGCGCGTGGTTTCCGGGTTGAGCTTTTCACGATGATGTTCTTCCAGCTCGCGAACCTCTTTGGCCAGTGATTCTATCGGACGCAAACTCCACCATGCTGCGACCCAGAGCAGAGGGATAACCAGCAGTAGATTGGCGGCCAGAACATACACGAACCAACTCCAGACCATGTAAGAACGTTTAAGCTCAACCGGAATGGTGTCGATCACCACGATCGTCAGTTGCGGCATGTTCATGGTAGCGGGATAGAGATTAATGGCGACGGAGTGGGTCATCTCCGTGTCGTCGTCATCCTCGCGTATCTCATTCAGCTTTTGCTGAAGGGCGCGATCGTCATGCAGCAATGCGCTGGTTGAATTGAGATCGGCCTCAATCTCATGAAAACCATTCGTCCTGAGCCATTCCGGGCGAATGCGTTTTTTTAACCAGGGGACGTCGCGCTGAGCCCACAGCAGTTTGCCTTTTTCATCATAAATTAACGCCAGCGTTGGGCTTTGCTGATTGAGGTGCTCAGGCATATCCACGGTAATGTGGTTATCTTCCCACTTCGCCAGGGTATAAAACAGGTTACTTTCGCCGCGTAACAGACGGAAGGTTGTTTTATCGAAGCTCACGCTATACCCGACCAGCGCCACTATCCCATAGGAAAGAGAAAGCACCAGCACCACGGCAGCGGTTGCCAGCAGAAAGCGAACCCGCAGCGAAAGGGGCAGAAAGTGTCGTGAAATCCCTTTCATTAGCGTAATTCGAACAGGTAACCCTGACCACGGACCGTGGTGATCACGTCCTGCGGGTATTGCGCCTGAATTTTTTTGCGCAAACGTCCCATCAGCACGTCAATGGTGTGGCTCTCCCGTAGCTCGGCATCCGGGTAAAGCTGGAGCATTAAGGAATCCTTGCTCACCACTTTGCCGTTATTACGGATAAGCGTCTCCATGATGGTGTACTCGAATGCCGTCAGCTTGACCACTTCATTGTTGATGGAAAATTCGCGGCGGGAAAGATCAACCTGGAATGGCGGAAGGGAGATAACCTGCGAAGCATGACCGCTGTTGCGACGTAACAGCGCCTGCATGCGCGCAGCGACTTCTTCGATATGAAACGGCTTCGTCACGTAGTCGTCCGCACCCGCGCTGAGCACTTCCACTTTATCCTGCCAGCCTTCACGGGCGGTCAGGACCAGCACCGGCAGAGAGACGTCATGGCTGCGCCAGCGACGGATCAGCGAGAGACCGTCTTCATCCGGCAAGCCTAAATCGACAATGGCGATATCCGGCAGGTGTTCATTGAGATAATAATCGGCTTCTTTTGCATCTTCAGCATCGTCCACCTGATGTCCCATCTCCTGAAGCTGAACTTTCAGGTGATGACGTAGCAATGCGTTATCCTCAACAACCAGTACGCGCATCATCTCTTCTCCCTAAATAATTGGTATGAATAGTTTAACGCTGATTATGTTGTTGTGGTGATAAACATTGACTAAACCGGGGAAAAGCATCCCCCTTTTCGGGCGAAAAGGGGGAGAGGAGAGTTACTTCAGCTCGTCAACCATAGTGACGGCGCGACCAATGTAGTTCGCCGGGGTCATCGCCTTGAGACGCGTTTTCTCGTCCTCCGGCAGTTCCAGACCGTCGATAAACTGCTTCATGCCTTCAGCGTCCACGCGTTTGCCACGGGTCAGCTCTTTCAACTTTTCGTACGGTTTTTCAATGCCGTAGCGGCGCATCACGGTCTGGATTGGCTCCGCCAGCACTTCCCAGTTGTGATCCAGTTCGTCCAGCAGACGATCGCGGTTCACTTCCAGTTTGCTCACGCCTTTCAGGGTGGACTGATAGGCGATCAGCGCGTAGCCAATGCCTACGCCGAGGTTACGCAGTACGGTGGAGTCAGTCAGGTCACGCTGCCAGCGGGAAACCGGCAGTTTGCTCGCCATATGCTGCAGCATGGCGTTCGCCAGGCCCAGGTTGCCTTCGGAGTTTTCGAAGTCAATCGGGTTCACTTTGTGCGGCATGGTGGACGAACCGATTTCACCGGCGATGGTTTTCTGTTTGAAGTGGTTCAGCGCGATGTAGCCCCACACGTCACGATCGAAGTCGATCAGGATGGTGTTGAAGCGGGCGATGCAGTCAAACAGTTCCGCGATGTAGTCGTGCGGCTCGATCTGGGTGGTGTATGGGTTCCACTGAATGCCCAGAGAGGTCACGAACTCTTCGCTGAACTGGTGCCAGTCCACTTCCGGATAGGCGGCGATGTGGGCGTTATAGTTGCCAACGGCACCGTTGATTTTGCCGAGGATCTCAACCTGTTCCAGCTGACGATACTGACGCTCCATACGGTATGCCACGTTCGCCATCTCTTTACCCATGGTAGATGGGGTAGCTGGCTGGCCGTGGGTACGGGAAAGCAGCGGAATGTCGCGATATTCCACAGATAGCGCTTTCACCGCGTCGATGATTTTACGCCAGTATGGCAGCACGACTTCTTTGCGCGCGGTGGAGAGCATCAGCGCGTGAGACAGGTTATTGATGTCTTCAGAGGTACAGGCAAAGTGAATGAATTCAGACACGGCGTGCAGGGCAGGAACGCTTTCCACTTTCTCTTTCAGGAAATACTCAACCGCCTTCACATCGTGGTTGGTGGTACGTTCAATGGTCTTAATGCGCGCAGCATCTTCTTCATTGAAGTCAGCAACGATTTTATCAAGGTAATCGTTTGCCTTTTCGTCAAAAGCAGGAACTTCCTTGATTGCTGCCTGGGCGGCCAGCTTCTGCAGCCAGCGCACTTCAACCTGAACACGGAACTTCAGCAAACCATATTCGCTGAAGATCCCGCGCAGCGCGCTGACTTTATCGCCGTAGCGTCCATCGACAGGGGATACGGCGGTCAGTGAGGATAATTCCATAATTCGCAACTCCGGGAGGTTAACAATGAGCAAGAATTTGTTTTGCCTGAGTGGTCAGGCGATTACGAGAAAACATTAACTGCAGGCGGCCGCCGCCGACCTGATGCCACAGCACGGCGGCGCGGATGCCTGCCAGCAGCGAGGCGCGAACCTTCGCCTGAACCTGTGGGCTTTGCAGTACCGCAGGAGAGCCGGTGACCTGAATGCGCGGGCCTAGCGGGCTGATGACGTCGACATAAATCCCCGCCATCGCGCTCAACAACGTTTCCGACTGCAGGTCAAAATGATCGAGCTGACGCTGCAGCCCGGCAATGCGATCGCCCAGCGTATTCATTGCGCCTTTTGCGGCGTTCAGCTTACGTTCCAGTACCATCAGGCTTAACGTGTAGCGGGTTAATTCCGCGTTTAACCCCTGACGGTTGCTGGCATTGAGCACGCCGAGCAGGGTTTCAAGACCGAGACGAAGATTGGCTTCACTGCCGCCGAAAACACCCAGCGTAGAGCCCGGGTTGAGATCGATAACGCTGTTAAGTGAAACGTGCAGGGCATCGGCGTCGCAGTGACCCTGATGCGCCAGCTGTTGCACCAGACGGGCTGACTGGCAAATTCCCGCCAGCGCCAGGGTGATGTCATAGTAGTTCTTCGCCACACGGTCTCCTTTATGTGTGCAATCGTATTAAACAGCAGGCAGCGGCAGGCGCTGTTCAATGATCCCGCCGCCCAGGCAGATCTCACCGCTGTAGAAGACAGCGGACTGACCCGGGGTGACGGCTGAGACCGGCTCGTCGAAACGCACGTCAATGCGATCGTCATCAAGCGCGGTAATGGTGCAGGGAATGTCGGTCTGACGGTAGCGTGTTTTCACCGTGCAGCGGAGCGTGCCTTTCAGCGGCTCGCGATCGACCCAGTGCAGCTGCTGCGCGATAAGCCCAACGGACATAAGACGCGGATGATCGTGGCCCTGGGCGACAACCAGAATGTTGTTTTCAACATCTTTGTCGACGACGTACCACGGATCTTCACTACCTTCTTTGGTCCCGCCGATACCCAGACCTTTACGCTGGCCGAGCGTGTGGTACATCAGACCCTGATGCTGGCCAATCTCTTCACCGTCGACGGTGACAATTTTACCCGGCTGTGCAGGCAGGTAACGTCCCAGGAAATCGCGGAATTTGCGCTCGCCGATGAAGCAGATGCCGGTGGAGTCTTTTTTCCTGGCGGTGATAAGATCCAGCTCTTCGGCGATTTTACGCACTTCCGGTTTTTCCAGTTCGCCGACCGGGAAAAGGCTCTGGGCAATCTGTTCGTGGCTCAGCGTGTAAAGGAAGTAGCTCTGATCTTTATTGCCGTCCAGACCGCGCAGGAGCTGGCTTTTGCCATTCACATCTGCGCGACGCACGTAGTGACCGGTCGCAATGTAGTCTGCGCCCAAATCTTCTGCGGCGAATTCCAGGAATGCTTTGAATTTGATCTCTTTGTTGCAGAGAATATCGGGGTTCGGCGTGCGGCCCGCTTTGTACTCTTCCAGGAACAGTTCGAAGACGTTGTCCCAGTATTCCGCCGCAAAGTTTACGGTGTGCAGTTCAATGCCAAGCTTGTCGCACACGGCCTGCGCATCGGCGAGATCCGCAGCGGCAGTGCAATATTCCTCACCATCATCTTCCTCCCAGTTCTTCATGAACAGGCCCTCCACCTTATAGCCCTGTTGCTGTAACAGGTAGGCGGAAACGGAGGAATCGACACCGCCGGACATGCCGACGATCACTTTTTTCTGGCTATTATCTGACATGGAATACTCACGACATTGAACTTCAAGGCGGCGTATTCTATCACGCCCCCCCACCGTTGACACCCTCTGTAAACGGCCAGTTAAATTCTCCGATGACATCCAGCGGCAGGCGAACCGCAGACTGCCAGCAGCGGATGCTTTCCGCAACCAGCGGCGAGCGCAGGTTTGGCGCGTTCAGGATCTCGTCGGCGGTCACCCACAAGCAGCGATCGATATCGTCATCGTGCGGTTCAGTGGCGCACGTTTCGCTAAGCTCAACGGTGAATAAAAAACGCAGGAAGGGGGTGCTATCGGGCGCGATCCACTGGTGCATGCGGATGAAATGCTGAGGCTCAGCGTGAATGCCGGTCTCTTCCCACAGCTCGCGCTTCGCTGCCTGGAGTAGGGTTTCATTGGCTTCAAGATGCCCGGCAGGCTGGTTCCACAGCGCTTTGCCGTTGATGCTCTCTTCAACAACAAGGAATTTGCCCTGGGCGTGAACCACACAGGCGACCGTAACATGAGGTTTGAACATCGTTTCTCCTTAAGGGACAGCGTCCCGCCATTCGCCGTTCGCCAGTGAATCCAGCGTGTAGCTGCCCATGGCGTAGCGAATCAGACGCAGGGTAGGGAAGCCAACGTGTGCCGTCATCCGACGAACCTGACGGTTGCGGCCTTCGTAAAGGGTGATTTTAAGCCAGCTTGTCGGAATGGATTTACGTTCACGAATCGGCGGGTTGCGCGGCCATAGCCATTCCGGCTCATTCACGCGCTCAATACCCGCGGGCAGGGTGGGACCGTCATTTAACGTCACGCCGCTGCGCAACGTCGCCAGCGTCGCGTCATCCGGTTCGCCTTCAACCTGCACAAAGTAAATTTTCCCGGTACGTTTACCCGGTTGCGTGAGCTTCGCCTGCAAGGCGCCGTCGTTGGTTAAGACCAGTAGCCCTTCGCTGTCGCGGTCCAGTCGTCCGGCGGCGTAGACGCCCTGCACGGGGATGTAGTCCTTCAGCGTGCTGCGCCCGGCCTCGTCGGTGAACTGCGGCAAAACATCGTAGGGTTTATTGAACAGAATCACCCGCGTCGGCTGGGTTTCTTGCGGTCTTCTGGTGGCTTGTCGCGAGCTGAATCGCTCAACCCGGTGTTTTGTAAAAGAAGTTTTCTTCATGGTATTTTCAGGCGTTATCAATTGCCGCATTATAGCCTAATAACGAAGACCTTTCATGGCGTCGGACATTCAGGTACTATCGAAGGGCTCATTACAATTTATTAACATAAGATCAGTAACAACCAGAAGCGCTCGAAGGAGAGGTTAATGGAAAGCAAAGTAGTTATTCCGGCGGAAGGTAAAAAGATCACCCTGCAAAACGGCAAGATTAACGTTCCTCACAATCCGATTATCCCGTTCATTGAAGGCGACGGTATCGGTGTAGACGTTACCCCGGCAATGCTGAAAGTGGTTGATGCCGCTGTTGAGAAAGCCTACAAAGGCGAGCGTAAAATTTCCTGGATGGAAATTTACACCGGTGAGAAATCGACTCAAGTTTATGGCCAGGACGTCTGGCTGCCAGCAGAAACGCTGGACCTGATCCGCGACTACCGCGTTGCAATTAAAGGCCCTCTGACGACGCCAGTTGGCGGCGGTATCCGCTCCCTGAACGTGGCACTGCGTCAGGAGCTGGACCTGTACGTGTGTCTGCGTCCGGTTCGTTACTATCAGGGCACCCCAAGCCCGGTTAAGCACCCTGAACTGACCGACATGGTTATCTTCCGCGAAAACTCAGAAGACATCTACGCGGGTATCGAATGGAAAGCTGACTCTGCTGACGCAGAAAAAGTGATTAAATTCCTGCGCGAAGAGATGGGCGTGAAGAAAATTCGCTTCCCTGAGCATTGCGGTATTGGCATCAAGCCGTGCTCTGAAGACGGTACCAAGCGTCTGGTGCGTGCGGCCATCGAATACGCGATCACCAACGACCGTGACTCTGTGACCCTGGTTCACAAAGGCAACATCATGAAGTTCACCGAAGGCGCGTTCAAAGACTGGGGCTACCAGTTGGCGACCGAAGAGTTCGGCGGTGAGCTGATCGACGGCGGCCCGTGGCAGAAGATCAAGAACCCGAACACCGGCAAAGAGATCATCATTAAAGATGTGATCGCCGATGCGTTCCTGCAGCAGATCCTGCTGCGTCCTGCTGAATACGACGTGATCGCCTGTATGAACCTGAACGGTGACTACATCTCTGACGCCCTGGCAGCGCAGGTTGGTGGTATCGGTATCGCCCCTGGCGCGAACATCGGCGACGAGTGCGCCCTGTTTGAAGCGACCCACGGTACTGCGCCTAAATACGCAGGCCAGGACAAAGTGAACCCAGGCTCTATCATTCTGTCCGCAGAAATGATGCTGCGTCATATGGAATGGTTCGAAGCCGCAGACCTGATCGTTAAAGGTATGGAAGGCGCAATTAACGCGAAAACCGTAACTTACGATTTCGAACGTCTGATGGAAGGCGCTAAGCTGCTGAAATGTTCAGAGTTTGGCGACGCGATTATCGCGAATATGTAATCTACTCGCTGGATTAAATATCAACGGGAGCCCAAGGGCTCCCGTTTTTTTTAACCCGATAAGAGTTATAATCACGCTTGTTGTTGAAAATATAAAACCGAGTCAACTTAACCTGAAAATTTAGCCTTTCCCTTGATTAATTACTTTACTGAAAAGGGGAAGTATCGCTCCTCTGAATTTGTGCTTGATTTTAGTCTTAAAGGTTCTGCCTGCCATGAGCTCATTCCATATTTTCTTCTTTTTTATATGGATTTCGTGCGCATCCTGGGGAACATTAATCGTAGAGTTCTTGGCTTCATCAGAAAGATGCACAGGGTGAGGTACAACAGAATATACCTCAACCAATGACATATCTTCAAACAGCCCCCATTTATCAGACACAATCCAGACAGGGTAAAGTCCTTTTAGTAACGATCTTGCGGCTTCACTGTTTATGATATAACTATGTGCCGTCGTGGCAAGTAAGGTTTTATGTAAAGAATAATTGCCAGAAATAGCTTTTAATGGTTTTTTAAAATACTTGTTTGTGCGGCTTAGCAAGATAACCGAAGGACGCTCTGAAGGAACGGTGATGTTTTGGAGTACGTTTTGAAAATCTTCGGTCAAAACAACGTCATCTTCTAGGATCAAAGCATTATTGATATTTTCATCAATTATTTTTTTGTAGATTTGCTGATGGCTTAGTGCGCAGCCGATCTCACCGGGAAGAAAAGCGTAATTTACTTGAGCGGTGACACTTTGCCTCTCTTTCTCTGACAACTCTCTGCCATCTACGGCCTCTACAAACTCAGCAGAAAGCCCCAGAGCAACAAGCTGGGCCTCAATTTTCTGCCTTCTTTCTACGGACTGTTTAAGATTTACAATAAAAATCTTCATAAAAAACCTATTATTAAAAGCCTTTTTGTGGTCACGAGTCGAACTCTGTAGCTGAGCAGCAAAAAAGATGCATGGCATGAATATGTCTGTCTATCAAGCTCAACCCGTAACTACATCCCACTGCGGTATTATGCTTGTCGCTGTTACTGCTGCAATAGCAATCTTCATTCTTAAGCGAGAAATGTATCTATGGATGGCTAAAACGGGTCGAAAGGGCTTTAATCGCCTGTTGAAGCAATCAATCAACTGACTGAGCCTTCCCTGGGCTTTTGTCGACGAGCGTCGTCAGATATAATCGTGATATTGCCCTTTAATTGTCAGACTTGAGACAGGTATGAACAACGATATCCCACTTAAATTTTATGACATCGTCGATGAGTACTCGACGGAAGCTGCTGAAATGGTGAGCGAAGCAGAGCGAGATCAGCTGGCACACTATTTCCAATTGTTGATCACCCGTTTGTCGAATAATGAAGAGATCAGCGAGGAAGCCCAGCAAGAGATGGCCAGCACAGCAGGGATCCGCACGATGCGGGTTGATGACGTTGCGAATTTCCTGAATCAGTGGGGCAACGAGTAACACGTTGATGGCATAGGGCGTCGGGTCAACGTGTAGACATCCCAGCTCACCGTCCTTCAGTAATTTGAGTTATACTCTATCCGATTGAGTGAATCAGGATAACGTTTGGCAATCAGCTATATTTTGTTTCACTTTCTTCCCCTTCAAAAACGTGCTCGCAGAAATCAGGTTGAGACAAATTACGCAACCAACCAATACTGATGGTTTCATTTGCATAGCTTAAGTACAATTTATTTTCCTCTTATACTGACCTTTGCTACAGTGACAAGAGTTGTCAGCCAGGGATATCAGGCGTGATAAGGTGGATTAGCTCGTGCATGTGAAAAACGCGTTTAACACAACAACCATTACCGTCATCATCGTCTCACTGATTATTTCGCTGTCGCTTGTCGTTCAGATCGCCACGTCCAGACAGCAATCAATTCAACAAATTAATACCAGCGTTGCCAACCTGAGCCATACCCTTGATGTGTACACTGAGGGGATTATGCGCCAAAGTGAAATGTTGATTACCACTGTCTCTGACATGATTGAAATTTATGGCATGACGCCGCAGCAGGCTGTGAATATTCAGCGGATAATAACAAATCAGGATGATTTACTTTCTCAGATAAATAATGTTGTCGTCTACGATGCGAAAGGGGATATCTTCACGGCATTGCATGAGGGGTTTTCCGGTTCCCGTAAAGGGGCAGACAGGCCATTTTTCGTCTATCACAAAGAAAATAAAAATTCGCAGATTTTTATTGGTCAACCTGTGGTGAGCAGAACAAACGGTAAATGGGTGATTACCATCAGTCGACGCCTGGAAACGCACTCGGGGGCCTTTAACGGGGTTGTCGTGGTTACGTTGGGTATCGAAAACTTTCTTGCGCTGTATGGGCAGATTGACATTGGTCATTCCGGGGTTATTGGTTTAACGACGCAAACAGGCGTATTACTGGTTCGGCACCCTTTTAAAAATAACTATATTGGCGCGATTGTTTCTGACTCACCCCTCTTTAAGGAGTATCTCAAGGTACAGAATGCCGGGATAGCCAGTTCCGTCTCGCGGTTTGATAAAATCGAACGCATCTACGCGTTTGAGAAAAACAAACGCTATGGTTTGGTGACGACCGTGGCAGTCAGCAAGGAGGAGGCGCTGTCTCCCTGGCGCAAGCAGGCCATTCAGCTCGCCGTCGTTATTCTTATTTTAACCGCCGTGCTCATCGTGGCTTCCTACTTTTTGTATGTAGACTTATCCAGAAAAAACCGGGTTAACAAAGAGCTTCAGATCATTGCCTCTGAAGATGCATTGACCGGGCTTTTCAATCGCCGTGCATTTGATGAAAAGATCCTGTCTGAAATTGCGCGCTGTGCGGCTGACAATTCCCCGATTTCGGTGCTGATCGTGGATGCGGATTTCTTCAAAAAATATAATGATAACTACGGGCACCCGGAAGGGGATCGGTGTCTTAGCCTACTGGGAGAGTGTCTCAGGAAAAGCCTTACGCGGAACAACCAAATTGTGGCGAGATACGGCGGTGAGGAATTTGCGCTCATCTTGCCTGACACCGATATCGAGGAGGCGTGTCGCCTTGGCAAATCGATTATTCGCAATGTCTGTTCCCTGAATATTGAACACGATTTCAGCCCCTTTGGGCGGGTAACGGTAAGCGTAGGGGTCTCAACCGCGCGTGCCGTGGAGATTGCAGGCAGCCAGCAGGACATTATTATTGCTGCCGATCGTGCGCTCTATCAGGCAAAACGGGCCGGACGAAACCAGCACGCTTTTATTGCGGTATGACGGGTCTGTCTTGCAGGCAAAAAAAGCCCACTCAAGAGTGGGCAAGAAATACTGGAAGCAATGTGAGCAATGTCGTACTGAATACCTGAGCATTTCACTCAACTATTCAATGTTGAGAAAGATAATCTTTCTCAACAAAAGATGCAACCCCACACTTCATGTGGAACGGAATTTTTTATAGCTCAGATTTTACTCAATCAAACCCTGTGATGCTTATCACAAATTTCCTTTCTTAAATCCTGTGCTATCCTTTTCTGTGTCGTTGATTTAATGACAAAAACCATACAGAGAGGAAAGCTATGGGAATTTTATCCTGGATTATCTTTGGGCTGATTGCGGGGATCCTGGCGAAGTGGATTATGCCGGGCAAAGATGGTGGTGGGTTCTTCGTAACCGTCATACTGGGGATCGTGGGTGCAGTCGTTGGCGGCTGGATCAGCACCCTGTTCGGGTTTGGCAAAGTAGATGGCTTCAATTTTGGCAGCTTTGCCGTCGCGGTGATTGGCGCCCTGGTGGTTCTGTTTATCTACAGAAAAATCAAAAGCTAAATCTGTTATTTGCTGAAAAAGGCTGCCAGATGGCGGCCTTTTTACATTGGAGGTTTACCACCAGCCGAACTGTGAACCTGCGACAGCCACGATTGCCACGATCAACATAATGATGGTTGTTTTTCTCATTTATGCCCCCGGCGCAGCGTAACCGCCAATGAAAAACCAGGCTAAAAAAATCACCGCCGTTATAAAAATAACAACCGGGAAGAGGATCCCTATTCGCATGCCATCACCTTTATCGTTTTACGTAACGCCGTAAAGTGTACGGCGTTAATCCATCGTGAGAAAGCGTGTTTTGCTTTTTCCTTTTTTGTCTTGATACATCGCCATATCTGCCGCCTGTAACGCGCTGTCCGCATCGGTGCTCGCGGGATCAACTTCGACGATACCCAGACTCGCACCCGGATACACAATATGAACCTGACCGAGCCAGTATTCACCCGCAATGCGGGCGCTAAGTCGGGTTTTCAGCAGATTAACCTGCGTCCTTTCGGCTTCCTCTGTGCTTTGACTCAGACAGGCGACCAGAAACTCATCGCCGCCTAATCTTCCGACGATCTCGTCCTCGGTCTGTTCGTCAGTGAGTCGTTTGCCCACTTCGATCAGGAATCGATCGCCCGTCTCATGCCCGAAGCGATCGTTAATCAGTTTGAAATCATCCAGATCGATAAACGCAATAATGGCGTTGCGTTTAAGGTGTTTAGCTAAGGAAAACAGGGTGGTGAGATTCTCGAAAATCGCCCGACGGTTGGGCAACCCCGTGAGGGCATCGGTATAAGAGTGGGCGATGAGCGCTGCATTGGCTTCGCGAAGCTGGGCCACCAGGGACTCTTTCTGAATGTACTGTGCAATTAAACCGGCAAACAGCTTCAGCACGTGTTCACCGCGCTCGCTAAGCTGCTTCTTCTCCGTGCTGGTCGCGCACAGGGTCCCGTAAATCGAACCATCAGCCAGGTGAATAGGGATACTCATGTAGGTTGTAATCCCTAGCGCTTTTGCGGCTTCGCAATCAGGCCAGCGACCCGCCACGTCGTTGCTGAACAGAGTATCGCTGTCTATCGCACGCTTGCACAGGGTATCCCCCCACGGAACGCTCAGCCCTTCAGGGATCTGCATCTGCTTACTGTTGCGGGCATAAAGAATGTGCTGCAACCGGGCGTTGATATCCACCTTTGTCAGGTAGGTGGATTCCATTTCGGTCACAATTTCCAGCATCTCCAGCAGCTGGCGTACAAGACTTTCTAAGGATTGCTCGGTGGCGAGTGTTTCAGAAACACGGGCAAGGATGATATCCGACATGACGTGGGTTGACTCCCATACAGAAGACGTCTGCATCTGCATGTTATGCTGAAATTTTCCAATTTCGACATAGTAAAACATGAATATAACAAATTTTATACATTCTCCGGGGCGATTCAGGAGACAAAAAGGCCCCGGTACAGAGACCGGGGCAAAGACATCTTGATTACGGAATGATGTTCTCTGGTCATATCGAGAACACGCTGCACTGTAAGGGGCAAAAGTGCAGTAACGATGGAGAAATCATGGAGAAAACCCTCCTGACCCGTTACCCTGACGTTTTCAGGACGCTTTAAGGATCGCGATGATGAAATATCTGTTACTGGCACTGGCGTTACCGCTCGCAGCATGCACAACAAAAGCTACTCAACCTGACGCCCCTATGCCGCCGCATGCGGTAGGGATGGCGAACCCGGCCTCCGTGTACTGCCTGGAGAAAGGTGGCGAACAGATCCCGGTGCAAAGTCCGCAGGGTGTGCGTACCGAGTGCAAACTGCCTGGCGGTGAAGTGATTGATGAGTGGGATCTCTACCGTCGCGATCATCCGCAACCTGCCAGGTGACAGCGGGATACTCTCTGCGATACACTTCTCTTTAGGATTATTCTTAGCCAGTTTCTGGCGATATTGACCGCGAGAGAAGTATGTTTCAGTTAAAGCCGGGCAGCCTGGCGATAATCATTGGCGCGCGTACGCCAGCTGGCCGCCGCAACGTTGGAAAATCAGTGGAGCTGTTTGGTCTTTGCCTGCCAGGTCAGCGTTTTGTTAATCCAGTAAACGGCGTGATGACGCAGTTGCCTGCAACGGCGGACCGTGCGCTGTGGCTGGTGACGGGAGATGTCTATGCGTTTGATAATCAGCATGGCTTTGCGTTTGTCCGCCCGGAACATCTGCTGCCGCTGACGCCGGACGAAACATCGCAGACCTGTGATGAACTGACGATCGGTTGATTACAGATGGCGCAGCCAGTCAGCCAAAACCAGGGCATGATTTTGCGCCTCGTCTTTAGCGCCGTAGAGCAGGGTTAAGGTCTGCCTGTTTGCCAGAGCTGCCAGGCGCTGGCCTTCGTTCTTATGCTGCGCCAGTTCTTCCCGATACGCCTTACTGAAGGCAGTGAAATCAATCGTTTCGCTATGAAATGCTTTGCGCAAATCAGTTGAAGGCGCGAGCGTTTTACACCATTCATCATACGTGAGGTCTGTTTTTTTCACCCCGCGTGGCCACAACCTGTCCACCAGAACCCGATAACCGTCGTCCTGACTGGCCCGATCGTACAGGCGCTTGCACTCAATCATATTTCACCCCTCCCAATTTAAGGTATTGTGATAATTGCAGAAGATCGGTAGTCTGAGGTTCCTTATGTTATCTGATAATTCTTTGGCATAAGGACTCCCTCATGGAACACCGCCCGGTTAAAACGACGCTGCGCATTGCCCTTGTTGGCGATTATAACGCTAATGTGGTTGCGCATCAGGCGATCCCACTGGCAATTGACGATGCCGCTGCTGTACTGGATCTCACCGCCGATTATGACTGGCTTGCAACAACGGAGCTGACCAGTCCGGAAGACCTGGTAGGCTATGATGCCATCTGGCTGGTGCCTGCAAGTCCCTATAAGAACACCGAGGCGGCCTTCATCGCCGCACGCTACGCCCGTGAAAACAGTATTCCCTTCCTCGGGACCTGCGGTGGATTCCAGCATGCATTGATTGAGTACGCGCGCAATGTGCTGGGCTGGAGCGATGCGGCTCACGCCGAAACGGATACCGAAGGGACGATGGTGATTGCGCCGCTGACCTGCTCGCTGGTGGAAAAAACCGATGCCATTGAACTGCGCAACAATACGCTGATCGCGAAAGCCTACGGAAAGCCGGAAATTGTAGAGGGTTATCACTGCAACTATGGCGTGTCGCCAGAATTTGCGCAGGAGCTGGAAAGCGGTGATATGCGCGTGACGGGCTGGGACGAGCAGGGCGACATTCGCGCAGCCGAACTGGTTACGCATCCGTTCTTTGTGATCACCTTATTCCAGCATGAACGCGCAGCGCTTGAAGGGCGCCCGGTGGTGCTGGTGCAGGCGATGCTGCGCGCGGCACGCGGATAAAATAAGGGCAGACTATCGGGTCTGCCCTTGTCATTAGCGGGGGGTGATCTCCCGGTCACGCCCGGCAAGCACGCCGCAAACCGCCATCACCGCGGCGGCCAGCGCGCAGGCCAGCAGTGGAATACGCCAGTCCCCGGATGTGTCGTGAATTTTCCCCATCAGCGGTGGCCCGCAGGCGGCCAGAAGATAACCAATCGACTGCGCCATACCGGATAACGCCGCCGCCTGATGTGCAGAGCTGGCGCGCAGACCGATGAAGGTCAGGCCGAGGATCATGGTCGCACCCGAGCCAAAGCCAAACACCAGCGTCCATATTACCGCCATGTCAGGCGCAAACCAGAACCCCGCCGCGCTCACCGCGCACATCAGTGCCACGATACCGGCGATCCCGCGCTGATCCTTCAGGCGATGGAGGAGCAGTGGGACAGCAAGACCCGGAACGGCCGTGGCCAGCTGTAGCAGGCCGTGCATCGAACCTGCCTGTGTTTCACTGTAGCCGTGGCTGAGTAAAATCGCCGGTAGCCAGCCGATGATCACGTAGTAAATCAGCGAGTTGATTCCCAGAAACAGAGTCACCTGCCAGGCAAGGGCAGAGCGCCAAATGGCGCGATTGTGCAACGCGCCTGCGCCGGTCACGGTGGCAGCAGGAGTCTGACGCCACTGCGGCAGCCACAGCAGCAGGGCGACCAGCGGGAAGATCATCAGCATCAGCAGCGCGCCGTGCCAGCCCGCATCACCCAGCGCCAGGGGAACAATCAGCGCAGAGCCTAACGCAGCAGACGCCCCCATTGTCAGGGAATACGCCCCGGTGAGCTTAGCCACCTGTCCCGGGAAGTCGCGCTTGATTAACCCCGGTAACAGCACATTGCCCAGTGCGATACCACAGCCGATGACCGCCGTACCGATAAACAGCAGAGAGGCCGAAGGCAGGGAACGCACGCCAATTCCGGCGCAAATCAGCAGCAGGGCGAGAAACAGGCTGCGCTCCATGCCGATACGGCGGGCGACACCTGCGGCGAGGGGAGAGATTAACGCGAATGCCAGCAGAGGCAGCGTGGTGAGCAAACCCGTTTGCGCGGTGGTTAAGCCGTAGTCCTGACGGATGGTGTCAAGCAGCGGCGCCGCCCCGGTAAAGGTGACGCGAAGCGTGGTGGCAATCATCAGGATGCCTGCAATCAGCAGCGCGCCGTGTTTTCCTGACGTTCGAATAGCTGTAGTCATTATGTTCTCATACGTTCAAGCGAGCGCACACAATACCGATTTTCAGCCTGGTTGAAATCAAGCTAAAATGACAGTTTATCGCTAATATCGGACAACTTTATGATCGGTCTTGGGTTGGATGGCTACGATCCGGATAGCCAGCATGACGCTGCGGTGGCGTTTCGCATCCGCGTGGTGGCTGAAGAACAGCATATTCCGCTGCATCATCACCGTAAAGGTCAGCTGATTCTGGCGCTGGGGGGCGCGATCACCTGCGAGGTGGAAAACGCCATGCTGATGGTGCCGCCGCAGTATGCGGTATGGGTTCCGGGGGAGATGCCGCACAGCAATAAGGCCACGCCAGGCGCACAGCTGTGTTTCTTATTTATTGAACCCGGCGCCGTCAGTTTGCCCGATCGCTGTTGCACCCTGAAAATCTCCCCGCTGGTGCGGGAACTTATTTTGTCGCTGGCGGATAAATCGCGTGAAGAGCTGCGCCTTGCGGCCACCTCGCGCCTTGTGGATGTCCTGTTTGACGAGTTACCGCTCCAGCGTCAGGAGCATCTGCAGTTGCCCGTGTCACCCCATCCTAAAATTCGGCTGATGAGCGAGAAGATGGCAGAAGAGCCTGCCGCCTGGCAAACGCTGGCGCAATGGGCGAGTCACTTTGCCATGAGCGAGCGCAACCTGGCGCGGCTGGTCGTAAAAGAGACGGGGTTAAGCTTCAGGCGCTGGCGACACCAGCTGCAGTTGATTGTCGCCTTGCAGTTGTTGATTGGCGGGAACTCCGTGCAGCAGGTGGCACAGTCACTGGGGTATGACTCTACCACCGCCTTTATTACCATGTTCAAGAAAGGGTTGGGGCAAACGCCTGCTCGCTATATTGCCAGCCTGACTACGACTTCCCAATAAACAGCGAAACCAGCCCGGCGGCAATCAGCGGCCCCACCGGCACGCCGCGGAACAGCGCTACGCCGAGCACGGTGCCTACCAGCAGGCCCGCCACCAGCGAGGGCTGGCTGCTCATCAGCGTCACACCGCGTCCACCCAGCCACGAGACAAAAACACCCACCGCGATCGCCACCAGCGATTTCCAGTTCATGAACGAATGCAGCAGTGTCGAGGCGGGAAGCGTGCCGCTGGCGATCGGAGCCATCACGCCGATGGTCAAAATGATAATCCCGATGGTGAGGCCTTGTTTTTCTATCCACGGGAAAAAGGTATTGAGCGGGGTCACGCGCACAATAATTAGCACCAGAATCGAGATGGCGACCGTGGTGTTATGGCTGACAAAGCCGAGCGCGGCGAGTGCCAGAAGAATGAGCAGAGTAGGGTCAAACATAGGGAATCCTTGCCAAAATAATTAACCTGCTTACTGTACGCGCAAACGCGACGCAGGACAGTTTTAAAAAGATTTTGTTGTTGTCATAACCTTGTCATTTACACGGATTAAAACGGAGGCAGATATCGCAAAAGGGGTCGCCATCATGAACGATCACATGTTTGTTGAAACGCTGATTATCTCCTCATCGTTTTTCGCTATTGCCGTGATTCTCGTCGCCTCCGTACTGTTTCTGGAAAGAAAAGGCTGACGGGGGCGTCAGCCTTAGCGGTTACGCTTTATGGAAGGTCACCAGCTCAGGACGGGCGATGCGCAGGTAATCCTGGGTATCCATAATGACGGATTTCTCCAGCAGGCCAGCGTTAAACGCGATTTCGTCGAAGCGCTCGAACAGCAGCGGGTCGGCCACCAGCACCAGGTCAGGATGGAAGCTAAAGGGCGGGATAGCGCCGAAAACGCAGGCGGTCAGGGTATCGACTTCCGCCGGGCTGGCGAGCGAGGCCTTAAGCCCGCCAAAATGGCTGGCAAGCTTGCTCAGGTCGGCCTGCAGGTCGGCGGCCAGGATCGCCAGAACGTGTTTTTTTACGCCGTTGCCTTTCACTTTGCACACCAGCGCTTTCGCGCCTTGTCTCAGATCGGTCCCGCGAATTTCACTTACCGCTTCACATTTCCCCACCGCTTCGTGCTCCATCACCCGAAACCGCGCGCCCTGCCCGGTAAGTAAGGTAATCAGTTGCTGGTGAGTTGCCGTCCCAATAACATCTTCAGACATAACGATTTTCCCGGTAATAAACCCATTTTCAGCTTGCTACATTATCACGGGATGAACGGGGTCGAAAGAAAACAGCCAGCGGATTCGCTGGCTGCTGGGTTATGCATTGCTGGTGGCAGACTGCTTGTGGAACAGCTCCCGGAATACCGGGTAGATATCATCCTGATCGCGGATATGCTGCATGGCAAAGTTATCGAACATCGACTGCAGATGTTCATACTCCCGCCACAGAGTCTGGTGCGCGCGGCGGGTGATTTCGATATAGCTGTAGTAACGCACGACGGGCAGAATTTTCTTCGCCAGAATTTCATGACACAGCGGCGAGTCGTCTGCCCAGTTATCGCCATCCGACGCCTGCGCGGCATAGATGTTCCACTGCGCCGGGTCATAACGCTCTTTCACCACTTCATCCATCAGCTTCAGGGCGCTCGATACAATGGTCCCACCGGTCTCCTGTGAGTAGAAGAACTCGTGTTCATCCACCTCTTTCGCCTGAGTGTGGTGGCGGATATAGACCACCTCCACGTTCTTATAGGTTCTGCTCAGGAACAGGTAGAGCAGAATATAAAAACGCTTCGCCATATCTTTGGTGGCCTGGTCCATTGAACCGGAAACGTCCATCAGACAGAACATCACCGCCTGGCTGGATGGCTCTGGACGTTTTTCGTAGTTCTTGTAACGCAGGTCAAAAGTGTCAATAAACGGCACGCGGTCGATTTTTGCCCGTAGCTCGGCAATCTCTTTGCGCAGGCGCTCCTCTTCCAGCAGTTGCGCCGGTTCCGTGTTTTCCACGACCTTCAGGCTGGTTTCCAGCTCGCGCAGTTCACGTCGTTTACCTGCCGTCATCGCCGTCCGTCGCGCCAGTGAGTTCTGCAGCGAACGCACGACGCTGATATTGGCGGGCACGCCGTTTGCGGTATAACCCGCGCGATGGGTTTTGTATTCGTTAAGCTGGCGGTGCTGGTTCTTTTTCAGATTAGGCAGCGCCAAATCCTCAAACAGCAGGTCGAGATATTCATCTTTCGAGATCTGGAAGACAAATTCATCCTGACCTTCACCGTCCTGGCTGGCTTGTCCCTGACCGCTTCCAGAACCGCCGCCACCACCTTGTGGACGCTCGATTCGGTCATTCTGAACAAAGTGATCGTTACCTGGGTGGACGCGATGGCGCAGACCGCCTCGCCCCTGATGAAACATCGGTTCGCTGATGTCATCAGTGGGGATGGAGACAGACTCGCCGCTGTCTACGTCAGTCACCGAGCGTTTGTTGATGGCCTCGGAGATCGACTGTTTAATTTGCGCTTTATAACGACGCAAGAAGCGCTGGCGGTTCACCGTGCTCTTATTTTTGCCGTTAAGACGCCGGTCAATAAACCAGGTCATATACCCCCCGTACTGCATTTGCCAACTTGCATTTTGTAGGCCCGGTAAGCGTGAACGCTACCGGGCACTTGTTTTAAGACGATTTGCGCACGCGCAGGTACCATTCGCAGAGCAGGCGGACCTGTTTGCGGGTATAGCCTTTCTCCATCATACGGTCGACAAAATCGTCGTGCTTTTTCTGCTCGTCGGTTGAGGTTTTGGCGTTAAACGAAATAACCGGCAACAGCTCTTCGGTATTGGAGAACATTTTTTTCTCAATGACCGTGCGCAGTTTTTCGTAGCTGGTCCAGTTCGGGTTACGCCCGTTGTTATGCGCTCTGGCGCGCAGGACGAAGTTGACAATCTCATTACGGAAGTCTTTCGGGTTACTGATACCGGCAGGCTTCTCAATTTTTTCCAGTTCCGCGTTCAGGGATTCACGGTCAAACAGCTGGCCGGTATCCGGGTCGCGGTACTCCTGATCCTGGATCCAGAAGTCAGCATAGGTGACATAACGGTCGAAAATGTTCTGCCCGTATTCTGAATAGGATTCCAGGTAGGCGGTCTGGATCTCTTTGCCAATGAACTCGGCGTATTTCGGGATTAGGTAGCCTTTCAGGAACTCAAGGTAGCGTTCAGCCTGCTCCTGCGGGAACTGCTCGCGCTCGATTTGCTGCTCCAGGACATAGAACAGATGCACCGGGTTGGCCGCCACTTCCGCATGGTCAAAGTTAAAGACGCGGGAGAGGATCTTAAACGCGAAACGCGTGGACAGACCGTTCATCCCCTCGTCGACGCCAGCGTAATCGCGGTACTCCTGATAGGACTTCGCTTTCGGGTCGGTGTCCTTCAGGCTTTCACCATCATAGACGCGCATTTTCGAGTAGATGCTGGAGTTTTCTGGCTCTTTCAGGCGCGACAGAATGGAGAAGCGAGACAGCGTTTCCAGCGTTCCCGGTGCGCAAGGTGCGTGCACCAGCTCACTGTGGTTAAGCAGTTTCTCGTAAATTTTGATCTCTTCCGAGATCCGCAGGCAATAAGGCACTTTGACAATGTAAACACGGTCGAGAAACGCCTCATTGTTTTTATTATTACGGAAGGTGACCCACTCAGATTCGTTGGAGTGCGCCAGAATGATGCCGTTAAACGGCAGGGCGGAAATACCTTCCGTACCGTTGTAGTTCCCTTCCTGAGTGGCGGTCAGCAGCGGATGCAGCACTTTAATCGGTGCTTTAAACATCTCGACGAACTCCATAATCCCCTGGTTTGCACGGCACAGGGCGCCGGAGTAGCCATAGGCATCCGGGTCGTTTTGCGCGTGATGTTCCAGCTTACGGATATCGACTTTACCGACCAGGGCCGAAATATCCTGGTTGTTTTCGTCGCCGGGCTCCGTTTTGGCGATGGCAATCTGTTCCAGAATTGACGGCCAGACTTTGACGACGCGGAATTTGGTAATATCGCCACCAAACTCGTGCAGGCGTTTTGCCGCCCACGGTGACATAATCGTGCCGAGATAGCGGTGCGGGATGCCAAACTCTTTATCCAGGATCTGCGCATCTTCCTGCGGATTAAACAGGCACAGCGGATGGTCATTGACCGGGCTGCGTTCCCCGTTGGCACTCAGCACGTAAATCGGCACGCGTTGCATCAGCGCTTTAAGGCGCTCGGCAAGCGACGATTTACCGCCACCCACAGGACCCAGTAAATAGAGGATCTGCTTCTTCTCTTCCAGACCCTGAGCAGCATGCTTCAGGTAGGAGACGATCTGCTCGATGGCATCTTCCATGCCATAGAACTCTTCAAACGCCGGATATCGGGCGACGACCCGATTCGAAAAGAGACGGGAAAGCCGTGGCTCCAGGGCAGTATCAACCATGTTAGGCTCACCAATAGCCATCAATAGCCGTTCTGCCGCATTGGCATAGGCACTGCGATCTTGCCGACAAATGGTAAGAAACTCCTGCAGTGTGAACTCTTCGTCCTTGGCAGCTTCGTAGCGCTGGCGATAGTGATCGAATATATTCATGGCATGCCGTCCTTTCGTTTTTTAGCACAGGATAAGAGCCGTTCGTATGAGTAGTGGAGGCTCCCGGAAGAGAATTTCTCGCACCTCACTGCCAGAGCAGCAACCTGTGTGCCAGGTCAGACGCTAAGAAGTGCGGGGGTGTGCAGCAAAATCTCTTCTTAAATTAAAGCGTAGATGGCATTTGCAAAACTTGCATGCTGAGAAAATCTAATTTCAATGACATATCAATAACTCATCCAAAAATTCCCACGTGCGTAATAAGGCGAAGCCGCGTTTTTCATTCAGGGTTCACATAAATGAAAGCAGCCTGTCATCTGAAAAGTAAAAAATAACGGGTTAATCAGACTCATTAGTCAGCAAAAAATTTTGGGATGAACGGGAATGGCGGTTACACTTCACCCGCTGATTATTTGACTACAGGAAAGAATGGATTGTGACCAAACTCAAACTTCTGGCATTGGGCATCCTTGCCGCTACCGCAGTGAACACCGCACAGGCAGAAAGTCAGTGGACTGTTGGCGCGGGCGCGGGTGTCATTAACAGCCCGTACAAACAGTATGACCGCGACGTGTATCCCGTTCCCGTTGTCACCTATGAAGGCGATAACTTCTGGTTCCGTGGCCTGGGCGGCGGCTACTATCTGTGGAACGATACGGCTGACAAGCTGTCGATCATGGCGTATTACGACCCGACGCACTTCAAGCCAGGCGACAGCGACAGCAACGCGCTTCGCCAGCTGGACAAGCGCAGAAGCTCGCTGATGGCGGGTCTTTCTTACGTACATAATACCCAGTACGGCTTCCTGCGTACTGCGCTGGCGGCGGATACGCTCGACAACAGCAACGGCTTTATCTGGGATCTGGCGTGGCTTTATCGCTACACCAACGGCGCGCTGACGCTGACGCCCGGCATTGGTGTGCAGTACAGCAGCGAGAACTACAACGACTACTATTACGGCGTCTCTAAAGCTGAATCTCGTCGTAGCGGTTTGAAAAGCTACAGCGCGGATGATGGCTGGGATCCGTACCTGGAGCTGACCGCGAGCTATAACTTCCTGGGTGACTGGAACGTTTACGGTACTGGCCGTTACTCCCGCCTGAGTGATGAAATCAAAGATAGCCCGATGGTCGACAAATCCTGGTCAGGGCTCTTCTCTGTGGGTGTGACCTACAAGTTCTGAGTGTGCATCATTAGCGTGCATTCTGTGCATCAAAATGGGGCGCTATGCGCCCCGTTTGTTTTGTTTTGGTGCAACAGAACAGTGTTAACGCTTCACAATCTTAATTGTCTGTCCTAAACGAGATGGTTTTTCTTCGCTTGCTTTCTGCGGCGTGCTCACGCAGGCGGTTTCTACGCAAACAAAGGTTTTATAACCGTCATCTGTTACGTCCGCCATGCTGACAGAAAGCGCCGGGCCTGGGTTCCAGCCGACTACGTCGCTGTGATGGTGATGAACCACTTCAATACCGCGATTCAGGGCACCGTCATGGATCACGCTGCATGCTTCCGGGTGCAGGTAAACGCGGTCGGTACGGTCAGGGAACGTTTGCACCCCGTCGCTCAGCTTGCCTTCCTTCGCGTTATCCACCTTGTCGATAAAGGTATCACCAAGACCGCTCACTTTTACCGCGCTAATATCACCCACGTTGAAATAGGTGTGCAGGGCTGACGTGGTTTCAAACTCGCCATGGGCTTCCAGCTCAATTTCGCAGGTTTTCGCCAGCTTGAAGCGGGCATAAAGGGTGAAATCGTGCGACCACAGGTCGCGAGTTTCATCGTTTGCCTGCAGTTCAAAGGTCAGCACCGCGCCGTTATCATCTTCGTTGTGTGCTTTCAGCGTCCATTGTTGATTACGAGCAAAACCGTGAGACGGCAAACCCGGTTGTGCGGAAGGGCCAAACCACGGCCAGCAGATCGGTACGCCGCCACGGATAGCCGCTCCTTTTTTGAATGAGGTCGCATCGCTCAGCCATAAGCCTTCCACTTCTCCTTCCGGTTTCCAGGAGAGCAGGTGAGCGCCGTTCAGCGCCACGGATGCTTTTACGCGCGGATGGTCTACAACGATAATATCAGCACCGTCGATCTGACGGCGGGAGAGCACAGGGGTAAGTTGTTCGACTACCGGAAGTGCAAAAATTTTATTAATCATTAAGCAATCCTCTGTCTTAAAACAATAAAAAAGGCGACCGAAGTCGCCTTTTTGGATCAAACACTCATCTCAACTTATTTGGAGATGTGAGCGATCAGGTCCAGTACTTTGTTAGAGTAGCCGGTTTCGTTGTCGTACCAGGAAACCAGTTTAACGAAGTTGTCGTTCAGTGCGATACCAGCTTTAGCATCGAACACGGAAGTGCACACTTCGCCGTTGAAATCGGTAGATACAACGTCGTCTTCGGTGTAGCCCAGAACGCCTTTCATTGCGCCTTCGGAAGCAGCTTTAATTGCTTTCTTAATTTCTTCATAAGAAGCAGCTTTTTCCAGACGAACGGTCAGGTCAACAACGGACACGTTAGGAGTTGGAACGCGGAACGCCATACCCGTCAGTTTGCCGTTCAGCTCTGGCAGTACAACGCCTACAGCTTTAGCAGCACCGGTAGAAGATGGGATGATGTTCTGAGCTGCGCCACGGCCGCCGCGCCAGTCTTTGTGAGACGGGCCATCAACAGTTTTCTGAGTAGCGGTAGTTGCGTGAACGGTGGTCATCAGGCCTTCAACGATACCGAAGTTGTCGTTGATAACTTTAGCCAGTGGAGCCAGGCAGTTGGTGGTGCAGGATGCGTTGGAAACGATGTCCTGGCCAGCGTATTTTTCGAAGTTAGCACCACGAACGAACATTGGGGTGTTGTCTTTGGAAGGACCAGTCAGAACAACTTTCTTCGCACCAGCGGTGATGTGTTTACGTGCGGTTTCGTCGGTCAGGAAGATACCGGTAGCTTCAGCTACAACGTCAACACCAATTTCGTTCCATTTCAGGTTAGCTGGGTCTTTCTCAGCAGTAACGCGGATGGTTTTACCGTTAACAACCAGGTGGCCGTCTTTCACTTCAACGGTGCCGTCGAAACGACCGTGAGTTGAGTCGTACTTCAGCATGTACGCCATGTATTCAGCGTCCAGGAGATCGTTGATACCAACGATTTCGATGTCAGAACGTTTCTGAGCAGCACGGAAAACAATACGGCCGATACGGCCAAAACCGTTGATACCTACTTTGATAGTCATATATTCCACCAGCTATTTGTTAGTGAATAAAAGGTTGCCTGTAAAATTACAAAAACCTTACGCAGCGTCAAGCGGAATCGTGTCAATCATTGCGACAAATCAATCCTGTGACTAACGTTTGTGCGACTGACTCGCCTCACTTTCCCTTTGAGCTAGCAACCACATGGGGGCTGCGGCCGGGATTTTAAAGGCCTCGCAGGATAAAAATGTGAAACAGATCACAATTGCCTGACCGCCTTTTCGCGACACATAAGTTTAGAACAAAAGTGCACGCAAGGGTGTTAATGTTTTGTTAGAATTCGGGTCAGAAGATGTCTGTTTCTACAGCGAGATGTAAGCATATGTCGAACCAACGTAACCCCGACGATTTGAAAAAAAACCTCACAGAAATGCAGTTTTACGTGACGCAGAACCACGGAACGGAACCGCCATTCACCGGGCGTTTACTGCACAACAAACGAGACGGCGTCTACCACTGTCTGGTGTGCGATGCGCCGCTGTTTAATTCGCAAACAAAATATGATTCAGGCTGTGGCTGGCCGAGCTTTTACGAGCCGGTGAGCGATGACGCGATCCGCTATCTGACGGACTCCTCGCACGGCATGGTACGCACTGAAATTCGTTGCGGAAACTGTGATGCGCACCTCGGGCATGTCTTCCCCGATGGGCCTCAGCCAACGGGTGAGCGTTTTTGCGTGAATTCAGCTTCGTTAAGCTTCACTGATGACGAAAATGGCGATCACACTAAAGGTTGAAAAATCGATTCAGCAAATTATTCCTTTAAAAGGGAGACATCATGAATATTGATGACATGATTAGCGGTATGACACCGGAGGTTTATCAGCGTCTGGTGACGGCCGTTGAACTGGGAAAATGGCCTGATGGTGTGGCGCTCACCCCGGAGCAAAAAGAGAACAGTCTGCAGCTGGTGATGTTATGGCAGGCGCGCAACAACACTGACGCGCAGCACATGACTATCGATACCAAAGGCCAGATGGTGATGAAAAGCAAGCGCGAGCTGAAAGAAGACTTCGGCATCACGCCGAAGCCGATTGCGACGATGAAAATGCAATAACGGTGCGGGTTGATGCCCTTACCCAACCCTCTCCCCGTGGGAGAGGGCTTGATTGTCTTACTGCTTATGCGGGATCCCGAGCGACTCCGCCAGCTGCTTCGCTAACTGGTTGTTGTCGTCCGCGCCGTACTCCCAGAACATCGCCCCTGCCAGACCTTTCTCTTTGATGTAGTCCGCTTTGATCGCCACAGAACGTGGGTTCTCATAGGAAATCGCAAACAGCGCCTTCCCGTCGGCAGAATTCACCGACAGCCACGGCACCTTCGCCTGGTCATCCCAGTGCTCGGTAAAGCGCTTCTGCGGATCGTTCAACAGCTTCTTCACGATATCGTTGTACTTCACGTAGGTATCTTTGGTCAGGTCATAGCCGAGTGACTTGAACAACCCGATCTCCTGAGATCCGAAGTAGGGTTGGGTCACCGGATTTTTTTGCGCATCCGGTTTCGTCCAGTCGATCCCCGGCTCGACGGCGCGTTTCGGCACGCGGCCATAGAAACCGATCCCGAGGTTCATCTGCTGTGGCTTCAGCCCGGCGGCCAAATAATTGTTCACCACAAAATCGACGCTGTATTGATCGGCCGCGGCAACCGTCGGCCAGGCGCTGGAGTCATACAGGTTCGCGTTGAAATACTGCGTCCCGTACGCCATGTCGTAGGTCATCAGGTTGATATAATCGAGCAGCGGGGCGATGGCTTTGACATCCACCCAGCTTTTCGGACTTTCCGCATTCGCGCCTACCGCGATGGTAACCAGTTTTTTCTGCCCGAACGCCTCACGCATCTCTTTCAGCAGGGCGGTGAAGTTATCCCGGTCGGCAGGCGTGCTGGCAACCAGCCCCCACGCGCCGTTGACCGGATACTCCCAGTCGAGATCGATCCCGTCCAGGCCGTATTTATCGACGATCTCCTGCGCGGAGCGGATAAACACCGCGCGCGACTCTTTAGTTGCCGCTGCGCCAGAGAAGCCACGCGCCCCCCAGCCGCCAACAGAAAGCAGCACTTTGAGGTTCGGGTTTTGTTTACGCAGGGTCGGGATCAGTGCCAGGTCGGAGGCGACTTTTGGCGACAGCCAAATCTGATGCAGCTTTGCCGGATCTTTTAGGGCGGCGTTGGTTTCGTCTTTCTCACTGTTGTAAACAAGACCAAACGAGTAGTTCAGGTGAGTGATCTGGCGGACGTCCAGTGTATTGATATCGCCACCCGGTCCGGCGGTGACATCGCCACCCCCGTTAAAGTAGCCCACGGACATCAGGGTACTGGCGGAGGCAACTGACGCGCAAAGCAAGGGTAATGCTGCCAGCAAGGGCAAACGTTTCATACAAGTTCCTCTTTGACTTATCAAAAAAACCACGCCACAGAAAAAGCGTGGCGGAAAAATAACCTGATGAGAATAGCATTGCCGCTTCGCTGAGGATGCGAGGGAGTTCACTTTATGGGGATTGGGGAAGAAATGCCGGGTGGCGGCTTCGCCTTACCCGGCCTACTTTCTGTGGTTTTGTAGGCCGGGTAAGCGCAGCGCCACCCGGCTTAAAAGACTACGCCTGCGTTTCCAGCCAGTCTTCCAGCGTATACAGCGTCGCGCCTTCGGCGGCCATATCCATAAACGCCTGGGCGCTGTCCTGCGGGTTAATGTTCACCCCGCGGCAGCCGTCGGTGATGACGCTGACGGTATACCCCAACTGGAGCGCGTCCAGCACGGTAAACTTCACGCAGTAATCCGTCGCCAGGCCCAGCACAATCAGCTCCGTGATTTCGTGGTGACGTAACCATGCGTCCAGCGCCGTTTTCTGGCGATGCCCGTTATCAAAAAACGCGCTATAGCTGTCGATAGTCGGGTTTTCCCCTTTATGGAACACCGCGTCGATGGCCTTATGATTCAGGAGCGGATGCAGCTCCGCGCCTTCCGTCTGCTGTACACAGTGATCCGGCCAGAAGGTTTGCGCCAGCCCGTCGAGTTCACCCTGGGTGAAGGGCGCAACGTCGTGCTGGCTGGCAAAACTGCCGTGGTTCGCCGGGTGCCAGTCCTGGCTTGCGACAACCGCCTCGCCGCGGGCTTTGCACCAGTCAATCAGCGTATTCGCCACATCAACGGTGCTGTCACCTTCGGCGACGGCCAGCGCGCCGCCCGCGCAGAAATCATTTTGCAAATCGACCAGTAGCAGGGCGCGTTGCTTCATGTGGCCTCCTTATTCGTCCGGGGTCAGTTCGCCGCGCAGGTTTTGCATCATCGCGCTACGAATGGACTGGATGTCCAGATCCTGGCTCAGTAAATAGTGAAGTTTAGTCAGCGTTGCCTCAACGGTCATATCGAAGCCGCTGATGACTCCGGCATGTGCGAGCGCGTTGCCGGTGGCGTAGCCGCCCATGTTCACCTTGCCGGACATACACTGGGTCAGGTTCACCACCACGATCCCGCGCTCGCTGGCTTCCTGAAGCTCTTTCAGGAATTCGCCGTTCTGCGGGGCGTTGCCGACGCCGTAAGAGCGCAAAATCAGCGCTTTCACCGGCTGACGCAGGAAGTTACGTACCACGTCCGCAGAGATCCCAGGGTAAATCGTCACCACGCCAATCGGTTGTGGGGTAATCGGGTGCACAATCAACTCACCGGCGGTGTTTGGCGCAGGCGGCGTGCCCAGACGACGGATATGAATACCCGCTTCCAGCAGCGGCTGCAGGTTAGGTGAGGCGAAGGCGTCGAAGCCGTCGGCATGTGCTTTGGTGGTGCGGTTGCCGCGGTAAAGACGGTTGTTGAAGAACAACGACACTTCGTTGATCGGGTAATTGGCCGCCACGTAAAGGGAATTCAGCAGGTTGATCTGCCCGTCCGATCGCAGCTCCGCCAGCGGGATTTGCGAGCCGGTGACGATAACCGGCTTGCCCAGATTCTCCAGCATGAAGGAGAGCGCGGAAGCGGTAAACGCCATGGTGTCGGTGCCGTGCAGGATCACAAAGCCGTCGTACTGGTCGTAATGGGCTTTAATATCATCCGCGATGTGCTGCCAGTCTTCCGGCGTCATGTCGGAGGAGTCCATCAGCGGCTCGTATTCGTGGATGGTAAAGTCAGGCATTTCCGGGCGGTGGAATTCAGGCATCAGTGCAAGCTGACGCTGCAGGTGGCCGGAGACAGGAATATAGCCGTTTTCAGAGCGCTGCATCCCGATGGTACCGCCAGTGTAGGCTACATAAATCGATTTCTTCTGCATGGGTGTGAGTTCTTGTTCTTCAAAAGAAAAAATCCCCTCTTCGCGGGAAGAGGGGACGGTTTTTAACGGACGTTCGCGCAGGTCAGGCAAAACGCGTAACGACTCTGTGGATCATTAAAGGCCGCGAGTTTATCGCTTTCGGCCTTCATCGCTTTCGCCGCCGTGGCAACAGGCGCAGGCAGGTAAGCCTGCAGCGCCTCCGGCAGCATGGCGCGAACGGAAACGGACATGCTGTCCATCACCATATCGAAGAACGACGGCTCGTCCTGATAATACTCAACGTGCCACTGCTTAAGCTTCGCCAGTTCGGCCGCTTTCTTAACGGCGTCGTCAAAGTCACCCAGGCTGTCTACCAGTCCGTTGTTCTTCGCGTCCTGTCCGGTCCAGACGTGGCCCTGCGCAATCTGGTCAATCTGTTCTGGCGTCTTTTTACGCGAGTCGGCAACCAGCGTGATAAAGCGCTTGTACCCGTTTTCAATGCTGAGCTGCATCATCTCAGAGACTTCAGGCGGCAGAGATTTCGTCACCGACACATCCGCCAGCGGAGAAGTAGAAACGCCATCGGTATGCACGCCCAGATAGTCCAGACTGTTTTCCACGGTGTTGATCACCCCGAAGATGCCGATAGAGCCGGTCAATGTGCTTGGGTTGGCGACAATGTAGTTCGCTGGCGTCGAGATCCAATACCCGCCCGATGCGGCCATTCCGCCCATGGAGACGACAACAGGCTTGCCGGCAGCGCGTGCCGCGGCCAGTTCGGCGCGGATCACCTCTGAAGCGCTCACGCTGCCGCCAGGGCTGTTTACGCGCAGAACAATCGCTTTCACTTTCGGGTCAAGGCGCGCATCGCGGATTTGCGACGCGGTGGTGTCCCCGCCAACGTTCCCCGGGGTCTCCTGTCCGTCCATAATAGCGCCGTTAGCGAAGACCACGGCAACGCTGTCCCCGGTCTCATCCGGTTTTTTCGCTGCGTAGTCATACATGCTGATGGCGCTGAAGTTTTTATCCTCTTTGCTCCAGCCAAACTGTTTGGTCAGCGCTTTTTCGACCTCCGCGCTGGAGCCCAGCGCGTCAACCAGCTTGTTGTCGAGCGCATATTTCGCGGTATCGCCGTCAACCTTACGCAGCCCGTCCAGCATGCCGCGCGCGCCAGGGAAGACCTGTTCAGCGGTAATCTGACGGTTGGCGGCAATGGTGCCGAGATAGTTCTGCCACAGTTCGCCAATCCAGCGGCTGTCCGCTTCACGGGCAGCAGGGGACATATCGTCGCGGATAAACGGCTCAACCGCAGACTTATATGTACCGACGCGGAAGACGTGGGTGGTGACTTTCAGCTTGTCGAGCAGCGACTTGTAATACAACCCGTTGGTGGCAAAACCATGAAGGTCGACCGTACCCTGCGGCGAGAGCCAGATTTTATTGGCAAAGCTCGCCAGATAATATTGCCCCTGGCTGTAGCTGTCGCCCACGGCAATCACCGGTTTGCCGCTGTCGCGGAACTCGCGCAGCGCTTTACCGATGTACTGCATGGAAGGCTGATCGCCTCCGGCAAAATCTTTCAGATCCAGCACGATCCCGGTGATGTTGCGGTCGTCTTTGGCCTGACGAATCGTATCGACGATATCGAACAGGGAGTTTTCCTGCAGACGGTCGGATGTTGCGCCAAACAGCTGGCGGCCAATCACGCCCAGACGGTTGCTGGTTGATGGTTTATCAACGATGACGCCGGTGATGTCGAGTAACAGTGCCCCGCGGGTCGAATGTTGAGCCTGGTTGGCGTTGCTGATGTGTATCCAGACGCCTACGCAAACCAGCACCAGGAAGATGAAAAAGATGTTCATCACCAGGTTGCGGACGAAGTTGAGCAGTCGCCACGTCCATTTAAAGAAACCGGCAAAGATTCGCCAAAGGGTTCGCATGTATTCTCCCTAACCAGAAAATGACTGTTTCCGTCGCCACGTGACGGTAATGTTGGGCTATCGTAATGACCCAACCGCCACTTGTCAGCAGGAATCGCCTGACACGCTGTAACAAAATCTGCCGCCGTGTTAATTTTGTGAGTAAATTTCAAGAAAGGAGTTAACCAATGGATGCACTTGAACTGCTTGTTAACCGCCGTAGCGCGTCGCGTCTGGCCGAGCCTGCTCCAGCGGGCGAGCAGCTGGAAAACATTCTGCGTGCGGGCCTGCGCGCGCCGGATCATGGCACGCTCCAGCCCTGGCACTTCTTTGTGATTGAAGCCGAAGGCCGCGACCGCTTCAGTGCGTTACTGGAAAAAGGCGCGGTTGCTGCTGGTCAGGATGAGAAAGGGATTGATAAAGCCCGCAGTGCGCCGTTCCGCGCGCCGATGATCATCGCTGTCGTGGCGAAATGTCAGGCCGACCATAAGGTGCCGGTCTGGGAGCAGGAAATGTCCGCAGGCTGCGCGGTGATGGCGATGCAAATGGCCGCCGTCGCGCAGGGCTTCAATGGCATCTGGCGCACCGGGCCGCTGACCGAAAGTTCGGTCGTGCGTGAGGGCTTTGCCTGTGGCGAGCACGATAAAATTGTCGGCTTCCTCTATCTCGGCACCCCGCAGCTTAAAGCCTCCAGCACCATCAGCGTGCCGGACACCACGCCTTTCGTCAGCCGTTTCTGATAACCCGCGCTAAACTGTCTGGATTCTGAGCATCCGCCGCAGAATTCAGACAGTCATACTTACCTCTTTATGGAATGAGCGCTACCATAGCGCGATTGAGATGACAGGAGACGTCCATGAGCGAGCAAACCATTCGTTTAACGCAATACAGCCACGGAGCCGGTTGCGGTTGTAAAATTTCCCCGAAAGTGCTGGAGACCATCCTGCACAGTGAACAGGCGAAGTTTGTCGACCCGAACCTGCTTGTCGGTAACGAAACGCGTGACGATGCAGCGGTTTATGACTTGGGTAACGGCACCAGCATTATCAGCACCACTGACTTCTTTATGCCGATTGTCGACAACCCGTTCGATTTCGGGCGCATTGCGGCGACTAACGCCATCAGCGATATCTTCGCGATGGGCGGTAAGCCGATCATGGCGATTGCCATTCTGGGCTGGCCGATTAACACCATTCCACCTGAGGTTGCCCGCGATGTGATTGAGGGCGGGCGCTTTGCCTGTCAGCAGGCGGGGATTGCCCTGGCCGGTGGTCACTCTATCGATGCGCCGGAGCCGATCTTCGGCCTGGCCGTTACGGGTGTGGTACCGACCGAGCGCGTGAAGCGCAACAGCACCGCGCAGGCGGGCTGCAAGCTGTTCCTCACCAAGCCGCTGGGCATTGGCGTACTCACCACCGCCGAGAAAAAATCCCTGCTGAAGCCCGAGCATGTTGGTCTGGCAACGGAAGTGATGTGCCAGATGAACCTCGCGGGTGCGGCTTTCGCCAACATCGACGGCGTGAAGGCGATGACCGACGTGACCGGTTTTGGTCTGCTGGGACACCTGAGTGAAGTCTGCCAGGGCGCTGGCGTTCAGGCGCAGGTCTGGTATCAGGACGTGCCGAAGCTGCCGGGCGTGGAAGAGTATATTGCTCAGGGCGCGGTGCCGGGCGGTACCCAGCGCAACTTCGCCAGCTACGGTCACCTGATGGGCGAGATGCCTGAAGCGTGGCGCAACCTGCTGTGCGATCCGCAAACCTCCGGCGGCCTGCTGCTGGCGGTTACGCCGGGATCCGAAGCCGACGTTCAGGCGACCGCCGCTGAGTTTGGCATCACCCTGACGGCGATCGGCGAGCTGGTGACCGCGCGCGGCGGCCGACCGATGATTGAGATCCGTTAATTCGATGCGGTTGTTTATTGCCGAAAAGCCGAGCCTGGCCCGCGCCATTGCCGATGTGCTGCCTAAACCGCATCGCAAAGGCGACGGCTTCATCGAATGCGGTAACGGGCAGGTGGTCACCTGGTGTATTGGTCACCTGCTTGAGCAGGCGCAGCCGGATGTCTACGACAGCCGCTATGCCCGCTGGAACCTGAACGATCTGCCCATCGTGCCGGAAAAATGGCGCCTGCAGCCCCGGCCTTCGGTCACCAAACAGCTCAACGTGATCAAGCGCTTCCTGCATGAAGCGGCTGAAATCGTGCATGCGGGTGACCCGGACAGGGAAGGGCAGCTCCTGGTCGATGAAGTGCTGGACTACCTGGAGCTGGCGCCGGAAAAGCGCCAGCAGGTGCAGCGCTGTTTAATTAACGACCTCAACCCGCAGGCCGTCGAGCGGGCAATCTCGCGCCTGCGCGCCAACAGCGAGTTTATTCCACTGTGCGTCTCGGCTTTAGCCCGCGCCCGCGCCGACTGGCTGTACGGTATCAATATGACTCGCGCCTACACCATCCTCGGGCGCAACGCGGGCTATCAGGGCGTGCTCTCCGTGGGCCGCGTGCAGACGCCGGTGCTGGGGCTGGTGGTTCGCCGTGATGAAGAGATTGAAAACTTCGTCGCCAAAGATTTCTTTGAAGTGAAAGCGCATATCGTCACCCCAAAAGACGAGCGCTTTACCGCCGTCTGGCAGCCGAGCGACGCCTGCGAGTCATACCAGGATGAAGAGGGGCGTCTGCTCCATCGTCCGCTGGCCGATCACGTGGTTAACCGCATTACCGGGCAGCCCGCTATCGTCACCAGCTATAACGATAAACGGGAATCAGAACCCGCGCCGCTGCCATTTTCGCTCTCTGCACTTCAGATTGAGGCGGCCAAAAAGTTTGGCCTGAGCGCGCAGAACGTACTGGATATCTGCCAAAAGCTCTACGAAACCCATAAGCTCATCACCTATCCGCGTTCGGACAGCCGCTATCTGCCGGAAGAACACTTTGCCGGACGCCACTCGGTGATGAACGCCATCGGCGTGCATGCGCCGGATCTGCTCCCGCAGCCGGCGGTCAACCCGGACACCCATAACCGCTGCTGGGATGATAAAAAGGTGGATGCCCACCATGCGATTATCCCGACGGCGCGTGCCAGCAGCGTCAATCTGACCGAGAACGAAGCGAAGGTGTACAACCTGGTCGCCCGTCAGTACCTGATGCAGTTCTGCCCGGACGCGGTGTTCCGTAAATGCGTCATTGAGCTTGAGATTGCCAAAGGCAAGTTTGTCGCCAAAGCGCGTTTCCTTGCGGAAGCGGGCTGGCGCACGCTGCTCGGTAACAAAGAGCGCGACGAGGAGAACGACGGCACGCCGCTGCCGGTGGTCGCTAAAGATGACGAGCTGCTGTGCGAGAAGGGCGAAGTGGTTGAGCGTCAGACCCAACCGCCACGCCATTTCACCGACGCGACGCTGCTTTCCGCCATGACCGGGATCGCCCGTTTTGTGCAGGATAAAGATCTGAAGAAGATCCTCCGTGCCACCGACGGTTTGGGTACGGAAGCAACCCGCGCGGGGATTATCGAGCTGCTGTTTAAGCGTGGTTTTCTCGAGAAAAAAGGGCGCTATATCCATTCGACAGAGCCGGGCCGGGCACTGATTCACTCCTTGCCAGAGCTGGCCGCGAGGCCGGACATGACGGCGCACTGGGAATCGGTGCTGACGCAGATCAGCGAAAAGCAGTGCCGCTATCAGGACTTTATGCAGCCGCTGGTCGGGACGCTTTACCAGCTGATCGATCAGGCGCGCAGCACGCCGGTGAAAACGTTCAGAGGGATGGTTGCACCCGGTGGTGGCGCGAAGAAACCGTTTAAAAAGAAAAAGAGCGCGGCAGCCTCTTAAACCGTAGGCCGGGTAAGGCGCAGCCGCCACCCAGCGAAAAGCAGCTCTGCGGCCTGAAAAAAGCCCGGTGGCGCTAACGCTTACCGGGCCTACAAGAGCGAGAATGCAGCGAAAGCTTAAATCACGCCCTGCCCAATCATCGCATCCGCCACCTTCACGAACCCGGCAATATTCGCCCCGCGCACGTAGTTGGTTTGCGATGCTTCACCGCCGTACTCCACGCAGGCGTGGTGAATATCCAGCATGATGTGGTGCAGGCGCGCATCCACTTTCTCCGCTTTCCAGCCGAGGCGCGCGGCGTTTTGCGCCATCTCGAGGCCGGAGGTCGCCACGCCGCCCGCGTTAGCGGCCTTGCCCGGCGCAAACAGCACGCCCGCTTCCAGGAACAGGTCCGTCGCGTCGATGGTGGTCGGCATATTCGCCCCTTCCGCTACCGCTTTCACGCCGTTGCTAATCAATGTACGCGCGGCTTCAACATCCAGCTCGTTCTGCGTTGCGCACGGCAGAGCGATATCCACCGGCACGCCCCACGGCTGTTTCCCTTCCAGGTAGGTCAGGCCAAACTCTCGGGCATAATCCGCCACGCGACCGTCGCGGCTGGCTTTGATTTCACACAGGCGCGCCAGTTTCTCCGCCGTGAAGCCCGCTTCATCCACCACCGTGCCGCTGGAGTCAGAGGCGGTTACCACGCGAGCGCCAAACTGCATCGCTTTCTCAATAGCGTACTGCGCCACGTTACCGGAGCCGGACACCGCGACGCGCATCCCTTCAAAACCTAAGCCGTGACGCTTGAGCATGGCTTCGGTGAAGTAAACCAGGCCGTATCCGGTCGCTTCCGGGCGGATCAGACTCCCGCCAAACGACAGCCCCTTGCCGGTAAAGACGCAGGCGCTGTTATTGGAGAGTTTTTTCATCATCCCGGCCATAAAGCCCACTTCACGTCCACCGACGCCGATATCACCGGCAGGAACGTCGGTGTCAGGACCAAGATGACGATACAGTTCGGTCATTAGCGCCTGGCAGAAGCGCATCACTTCACCTTCGCTTTTGCCTTTCGGATCGAAATCGCTGCCGCCTTTCCCGCCGCCCATCGGGAGCGTGGTGAGGGCGTTTTTAAAGGTCTGCTCGAAGCCGAGGAACTTCAGAATCGACAGGTTTACGGACGGGTGGAAGCGCATGCCGCCCTTAAACGGGCCAATGGCGGAGTTAAACTGTACGCGCCACGCACGATTGACCTGCACCTGATTGCGATCGTCAACCCATGTCACGCGGAACTGGATCACGCGTTCTGGCTCAACAAGGCGTTCAAGCAGAGACATCTGACGGTAGCGCGGATTTTGTTCAAGGAAGGGCCACAGCGTGGTCATTACTTCACGAACGGCCTGCGCGAACTCGCTTTGGTGCGGGTCGCGCTGCTGAACATGGGCAAGGAAACTTTCCAGAGTGCGTGTCTGATCCATAGATATAAGAACCTCTTATAGTAATTTATGTGTGTTGCTTATGCGATTTGTGTTGTTTTTTTGACTATACCACCCGTACCGCTTTGTGAGGCAAGCAGAAATGTGTGCCGAAAGGGAAATTCATGAGAGAGGGCGGGTCATAACCAAAAGCGATGACGAGATAAATTAAAGGTTCTGCTCAGGTTTACCGTTATAGTCAATATCAGGACACAACAGGAAGACAAGTCGATGAACCGTTATGTGATGACCGCGTTATGTTTGATGTTTACCGCTGGCGCTCAGGCTGACCGCATTCGCCCGGATGTGGAAGTGAACGTGCCGCCAGAGGTTTTTAGCTCCAGCGGCCAGCGCGCGCAGCCGTGCAATCAGTGCTGCATCTATCAGGATCAAAACTATTCTGAAGGGGCGGTGGTTAAAGCGGACGGTGTTTTACTGCAGTGCCAGCGTGATGAACGCACCATTAGCACGAATCCGCTGGTCTGGCGTCGCGTAAAAGAATAAAGGCCTCCAGCAGCGGAATATCCGCCGGGGCTAAGTCGTAGGCGAACGCCTCTTCCGGCGTACACCACACCAGCGCGCTGTGGTAGTGCGCCGTGAGCTCTCCACTGAAGACGGGAACATGCCAGGCGTGCAGGTTGATTAACCGCTGCGACACTTCGCGCTCGTGGCTTGCCACGTAGCGCGCAGGCTGAGCCTCAATGCCCAACTCTTCACGCAGTTCGCGGATCAGCGCCTCGGGCTGGGTTTCACCGGCTTCGACTTTCCCGCCTGCAAATTCCCACATTCCCGGCTGGTCGGCGTGGGCAGGGCGCTGTGCCAGTAAAATGTTATCGTCTTTTTCGATGATGGCGGCAACGACATCGAGTGTTTTCAGCATGGTCGTCAATAATTGTTAGCAAAAAAAGACATATTATCGTGCCCTTTCTCAGAGTCCAGCTATCAGGAGAATCAGGTGAAAAAGACCACCACCTGGGTTGCCCCCATCGAATCCCTTCCCGCCAGCCTTAAGCCGATTGCCGCCATACAGAAAAAACATTTTGGCGCGGTGCTTAATCCCACTCGCTGGTGGGGACGGATGCCGCGTCTGTTCTGGCTGGTGGCGCTGTTCGTCGGTTATCTGGAGCGCCGCAAGGCACCTCTTTCCCCGGTGCTGCGTTCACTGCTGATGACACGCGTGTCGCAGCTGTGTCACTGCGCATTTTGTATTGATGCCAACAGCCTGCGGCTTGCCGAGCGGGCGGGCGCGCTGGATAAAGTTCAGGCGGTGAGCCACTGGCGTGAAAGCGATGTATTCAGCGACGAGGAGTGCGCTGCGCTGGCGTACGCCGAAGCCGTCAGCGCCACGCCGCCACAGGTGGATGACGTGGTCAAAGCGCAGTTGAAGCGCCACTTTACAGACGACGCGATTACCGAAATGACGGCGTTGATTGCGTTTCAAAACCTCTCGGCACGTTTCAATGCCGCGCTCGACATTCCTGCTCAGGGGCTGTGCGCTACCTTTAAAGAGAAACCCCATGCTTGATAAACACCTGCATCCTCGCCTGAAACCTCTCCTTAACCAGCTCGTGGCCGTGCTGGATAAATCCTTCATTACCCCTGATGGCCTGACGTTAACGGGATTTGCCGTCGGCGTGCTGGCGCTGCCGTTTCTGGCGCTCGGCTGGTATTTTGCTGCGCTGGTCGCCATCGTATTCAACCGCCTGCTGGATGGTCTGGACGGTGCGCTGGCGCGCCGCAGGGGATTAACCGATGCGGGAGGGTTTCTGGATATCGCGCTCGATTTTCTGTTTTACGCGCTGGTCCCGTTTGGCTTTGCCCTGGCTGCGCCCGCCGAGAATGCGCTGGCCGCCGCCTGGCTGTTGTTCGCGTTTATCGGCACCGGCAGCAGTTTTCTGGCGTTTGCGGCGCTGGCGGCGAAACACGATATCGACAACTCCGGCTATGCGCACAAGTCGTTTTATTACATCGGTGGGCTAACGGAAGGGACGGAAACCATCGCGCTGTTCGTACTGTGCTGCCTGTTTCCGGCGCACTTTACGCTGTTTGCGTGGATATTCGGCGCGTTGTGCTGGCTGACCACCACAACGCGCATCTGGAGCGGCTATGTGACGCTGAAGTCACTCAACGCTTAGAGGGTACTCTCAGGCCCGCGTTTGCCGGTAGAGACCGGATTTTGCGGATGACTGCTCCATTCGTACCAGCCGCCGTCATAGACGGCGACGTTCTTCCAGCCCATCGCGCGGGCGTACATAAAGCTTTCTGACGCCCGCCAGCCGGTGCCGCAGTAAAACGCGACGTGCTGCTCAGGCTGGATGTGCCAGGTCTTCCACATGGCGGCTATATCATCGGCGCTGCGCATGGTGCCATCCGGGTTATGGAAATCTTCCATGTGGGTCGAGTCGCTACCCGCGTGACCCCAGCGCGCCCCGGCAATTTCACCTTTGGGCTTGATGTAGCTGTAGCCGCTGGTGTCACCGATAAACTCCGGCCACGAACGAATGCTGACCAGCGAGGCATCCTGACGGTGTAGCATGCCGCGCGCCTGTTCCATATCCACCATTAGCTGCGGCTGGCCGGGGATCGGTGCACCGAAATCCGGGGCGGGCTTCACGTTTGCGGGCATACCGCGCTCAACCGGCAGGTTGGCCTCTGACCATGCTTTCCAGCCGCCGTCGAGAATGCGAACATCCTTCACGCCCGCATACAGCATGATTTGCGCCACGCGCGCGGCGGCGTAAACGTCACGGCCATACAGAATGACAGTGGTATCGTGACGGATCCCGTGCTTCGCCAGCATCGCTTTCAGCGCGTCGTCAGAAACCTTATTCCACAGCGGCTCGCTTTCCACCTCGTTAGTGTCGATGTAACCCGCGCCGGGGATATGGTTCAGCAGGTAAAACTTCGGTGCGCCCCAGGCGGCTTCAATCACTTTCCAGTCGCCAGCCGGGGCGGCGGTGACCGGTTTGCCTTGTTGCAGCTGGTGGATCCACTGCGGGTAGACAAGTTGTTCAAAGTGCGGCAGGCGCTGCAGGCGGTCGGGCGTTTGCAGGGCATCGCTGAGAAGCGACACATGCGCGTATCCGGCCTTCTCCAGGCGGGCTTTAACGGCCTGGTTTTCGGCATCGCGGCCGTAAAGGGCAATGGGCGTGGAGGGGGTAAGCTGATGCTGCTTTATCCACGCGCTAATCTGCTCGTCGCTCATGGCACTAAGCCAGGAGGCCGCCAGGTTGAGCGCGGCGGGTTCATGCCCGGAGGGGCCGCTGAGCGTTTGCGGCCAGCCGTTGTAAAACGCGCTGGGGCGGGTGTCGATGGCTTTGCCCTGTTGTGCCTGCAGTTCGGCCAGCGTAAGCGAAGAGGACATATCAGCCGCCACGGCGGAGAGTGAGGCGAGGCCGCAGAGCAGGGCCAGCGCGGTCAGTTGAGAAACACGTTTCATCGAATAACCTGACGTCAGTAAAAGAGGGGGGCATTGTCGTCTCTCCCGGATCTGAAAACATTGCGTTAGCACATTATTGCCAGCGAGAAATCTCGATCACCTTGCCACCGGGCGGAATGTCTTCCTCATCATGGGTGACCAGCACCGCTGGAATATTACGCGCACGAACGGCGTCAAACACCCAGGTTCGAAACGTCGTTCGTAACGCTTTATCGAGGCGGCTGAAAGGTTCATCCAGCAATAATGCCTGCGGCTCCGCAAGCAGGGCGCGCAGCAGGCTGACCCGGGCGCGTTCTCCGCCGGAAAGCGTAGCAGGGTCGCTGGCAGAGTAATTTGCCAGCCCGGCAGAACGTAGCGCCTGCTCAACGCGTTCCCGACGCGCCTCGCCTTTAATGCGGGAAGGCAGGGCGAGCATCAGGTTTTGCCCGACGCTGAAGTGGTCAAACAGCAGGGCGTCCTGAAAGAGGATCCCTAAACCACGCGTTTCCACGGGCAAGGTGTCACAGCGGCGTTCATCAAGCCACAGTTCTCCCTGCGCCTTAAAATCAGAAGATAACGCCCCCACCATCCAGGAGAAAAGTGTCGACTTCCCGCTACCGGACGGCCCCATCAGGGTCACTATCTCCCCGCGCGGTACACAAAAATTGACCTGCCGGAAAAGCGGTTCAATGGTCAGATTTTGCACCTTTAACATTAACGTAATCCTCGACGGTAGCGGCCTGCCAGTCTGGATAAGAGGGCGGCGATACCAAAAACAATGCCTGTTACCAGCAGTAATCCCAGCGCGCGAGTAGCCAGGATCGGAAGACTTCCCCCGCTGCTGAGCGCCACGGTTTCAGTGGTCAGCGTGGCAAAACGTCCGGCACCCAGCCACAGTGTGGGCATGTATTGCGCCATGCTCACCGAAAACCCGGTGGCAAAAGCCAGTAACGCCGGGCGTACCAGCAGCGGGCATTTTAGCATCCAGAATATTTTCATCCGTCCCCAGCCAAGCGTTCTGGCGGAGAGGAACAGTCGGGGATCCAGCTTTTGCCAGGCAGGTTGCAGCACCAGCAGCGTCCAGGGCAACACCCACAGCAGATGCCCCCAGAGCACGGCAGCGAACTGCCCGTCGATGCCCAGCGTGAGCGCAACGGCATATTGACCGGAGACAAGAGGTAGCGCGGGCAACGCGAGCGGCAGCCAGATCCACAGCGCGCCTCTTCTGGGCCCCCATTCGAGCCAGAGAAAACTCAGCCCAAGCGCCAGCACGCCAGAGAGCGTCCCCAGCGTAAGGCTGGTGGTTAACGGGGACAGCGCGGCCTCTTCGGGACGCGCTAAACCGAGCAGCACGATGGCGCAGAGGATCCCACATCCCGGTAGCCACCAGGCGAGCGACTTTTCCGGTACCGGCAGGGACGCGCGGCGCCTGACGCCGGAGAGGTTTGGCAAGGTGCGTCGCCAGACTTTCCAGATGCCGAATCCCACGCCGGCCAGCAGCGCCAGAGTCAGGAGTAAGAGAAGGCAAACGAGCGTTCCCTGCGCCTGCTGCTGCGCATCGCCCTGGCTGAGCCACTGCCAGGCCAGCACCGCCAGCGTGGGGGGATTACCTGGCCCCAGAATAATGGCAACATCCACCACAGACAGCGACCAGGCCAGAACGGCCAGCATCACGGCCCCCAGCGCGGGGGCAATGGTCGGCAGGACCAGCCAGCACAGGCGCTGAAGGCGTCCGTAACCGAGGGTACGCAAAACCACATTCTTCTGCGCCAACTGCGCTTCAGGTAGCGCGGCATAGAGTGCCCACAGGACAAACGCGCTCTCTTTGACCGCGAGCGTCAGCCCCAGCCCGATGCCATAACGATCGAGTTGCGGTGAGCAGAAAGTGCAGACCTGATAAAACAGCCCTCCCTCGGCAAACAGGAGTAACGCGCTGGTCGCGAAAGCGACGTGGGGCACCGCCAGCATCCAGGGTAACTGCGTGCACAAGCGACGCCAGCGTTCGCCGGGCCACAGCAGCGTGATGAACCCCAGTGCAATCACCAGCGAACCCAGCGTTGCTAACAGCATCGAGACCAGCGTGGCGGCAAATGCCTGCGGCAACTGGGGATCGTCAGCCAGCGCCTGCCAGCTATCGAGCGACAGCGCCGGAGTAAACAGCATAGCGACGGCAGGAAGCAGCGGGAGATAAATCACCGCCATTACCAGCCAGATCGCCGCGCTTAGCGGGTGCCGTAACGGCGAAGCCATTCCTGCTCCAGCGCGTTAACCCAGGCGGCGTGCGGTTCAGGAAGAACTGCCGGTAACGCTTCTGGCGTGTGGCTGCGAAGTCGCTTCGCCTCATCGGCGGGTAGCGTTCCCGCGTCCAGCACGCTCGGGTCACCCCACACGGCCGGGTCGGCTTTGCGAATCTGCGCCTGCGGTGAAAGCAGGAAGTTTGCCACCACTTTTGCCCCCGCACTGGCGCTGGCATTCGCCGGAATGGCGACAAAATGGACGTTACCGATTGTGCCGTTCTTAAACCCGAAGCTGTAGCTGTCGGCAGGCAGTTCACCGCTGGCGACCTTTTGCCGGGTATGCGCCGGGTTAAAGGTCATCGACAGAGCCAGGTTGCCGCTGGCGAGCAGGGCATCCATGCGCGCGGGCGAGGGAGGAAAATCTTGCCCTTTACGCCACAGCAGTGGATGCAGCGTGTCGAGGTAGCGCCACAGCGGCGCGGTAACCTGCTGGAAGGTATCATCCGGCGCTTTTTTTAGCGCGTCAGGCTGTGTGGTGAGCGTCAGAAGCAGCTGTTCCAGGAACGCCGTGCCGGTAAAGTCAGGCGGGCGCGGATAAGTGACCTTGCCCGGATGCTGCTGCGCCCAGGCAAGCAATGCCTGGGGGGTATCTGGCGGCGCAGACATGCTTGCTTTACGGGCGATAAAGGTCAGCTGCGCGCCGCCCCACGGCGATTCTGCTCCCTCGGTTGGGATGGCAAAATCCTCCGTAACCGGTTTACGCGTATCAACGTATCGCCAGTTCGGCAGTTGCTGTGCCCATTCGGTTTGCAGCAAACCCGCCTCTTTTAGGGTGCGGAAATTTTCTCCGTTAACCCAGAGTAAATCGATCGAGCCGTTGTGGTTTCGCCCTGCGGCATGTTCCGTCTGGATGCGTTTTACCGCATCGGCGGCATCCGCCAGACGAACAATCCTGAGGTCAATCGCATAGTGCATTTTCATTTCGCCGCTAACCCAGTCCAGGTAGCGGTTTACCGCCGGATCGCCACCCCAGGCATTAAACCAGACGGTCTGGCCTTTTGCCTGTTGTTGAAGGGATTGCCAGCTGTCTGCAGAAAAGGCTGGCGCCGCCAGCAGCAGGCTTGTCAGAAACGCGCAAAAACGCACACGGCGCATAATGCCTCACTTTTTGAACGAAGAGGTGTAACGGGAAAAGAGCCAGCGGGTGGCCAGCGGGAATAACCCCAGTAGTGTAAAGGCGAACAGCACACCCGGCGACAAAATATCGCGCAGTGATGTCACTCTTCCTAGCTCGCGCCCGGCGTTGAGAAAGACAACCGTTGCAGGCAGCATGGCGGCCTGACTTACCCACCAGTAGCGACGCACCGTGATGCGGGTCAGCCCCATCAGCAAATTCACCAGGAAAAACGGAAACAGCGGCATCAGGCGAAGGGCAAAAAGGTACCCCGCGCCGTCACGCGCCATCCCGGCATTGACCGTTTTCATCTGTAGCGTAAAACGCCGTTGCACCCCGTCGCGAAGCAGATAACGGCTGGCGAGCATCGCCAGCGTGGCGCCGAGCGTGGACGCAAACGACACCAGCAGTACGCCTTCCCACAAGCTGAAAAGTGCACCACCCAGCAGCGTCAGGATGGCTGCGCCAGGGATCGACAGGGCGCTTACCACGACATAGATAACAAAATAGGTGAGCGCACTTCGCAGGGGGGCATGTTCGACCTGCGTGAGCAACGCCTGCTGGTGCGTTTTTATCACGTCGAGGGAGAGCGTACCCGGTGGCAGGAGGATGAACGCCAGCGCAAAGGCGCCCAGAAGGGCGCACAGGGAAAGTGTTTTTTGAATGTTCAAACCGGGTTACAGCTTGAATTTCGCCCACACCGGCGCGTGGTCAGACGGTTTTTCCATGCTACGGATATCGTAGTCAATACCGGTTTCGATGCAGCGTTCTGCCAGTGGGGAGCTGGCCAACAGCAGGTCGATGCGCAGGCCACGGTTGTCATCAAAGCCTTTTGAGCGATAGTCAAACCACGAGAAGCGATCCTGCGTCTCCGGGTTGGCGGTACGGAAGGTATCCACCAGGCCCCAGTCCAGCAGGCGCTGCATCCACTCGCGCTCTTCCGGCAGGAAGGAACATTTGCCGGTACGCAGCCAGCGTTTGCGGCTGTCTTCACCGATGCCAATATCCTGGTCGGTCGGGCTGATGTTCACATCACCCATAATCAGCACCGGGTTGTCTTTGTTCAGTTCGGTGGTCAGATAGTCCTGCAGATCCTGATAAAACTTGGCTTTGGCCGGGAATTTGGTCGGATGGTCGCGGCTTTCGCCCTGGGGAAAGTAACCATTGATCACGGTGATGTTCCCCAGCGGGGAAGGCAGCTCCGCCATGATGATGCGGCGCTGTGCTTCTTCGTCATCGCCGGGAAAACCACGGCGCACAGAAACGGGCGTCTCTTTGGTCAACAGCGCAACGCCGTAATGGCCTTTCTGCCCATGATAAAAGACGTTGTAACCGAGTTTCGCCACCTCTTCGAGGGGGAACATGTCGTCGTGAACCTTGGTCTCCTGCAGGCCGATCACATCTGGTTGATGTTGCTCAACAATGGCTTCAAGCTGATGAGGACGGGCGCGCAGGCCGTTGATATTAAAAGAGACAAATTTCATAGTCGCTGCCAGTGCAAGGTGAATAGTGCATGGATGGTAGCAGAAATTGTGTCGTCTGTTATCCGCTTCGCCCAATTACTGCGACAGATAATGCCAACGGTGCAATTTTTGCACCATTCTGACGCGTCTTGCCCCCAAACAGAGCGTAAAGGGTCAATAAATTTCGCGAGCGATCACAATTCCAGAATTATATTTGGCCTGTGCATACTCTTTCTGATTTTCATGCGGCAAAGCGCCGCTTGTCGTAAAAATATTCACTTTTTATGCATTAACAGTGAATAACTCCATATCGTAACCTGTTGATATTCTGTCTTGCTATCCCATTTATGCATTTTTATCGCTGGCTGGCACGAAGCGTGCAATCTACATTCACAGTGCAAACACCTAATTATTTAACATTCAAATAACTTTTTATTTACCGGATGAGGTCGCTATGTCTCTGTCAATTACGCGTGAAAATTTCGATGAATGGATGATGCCGGTTTACGCTCCGGCGGCTTTTATTCCGGTACGTGGGGAAGGCTCGCGCCTGTGGGATCAGCAGGGCAAAGAGTACATCGACTTTGCGGGGGGGATTGCGGTGAATGCGCTGGGCCATGCGCACCCGGCGCTGCGTCAGGCGCTGAACGACCAGGCGGCGAAGTTCTGGCATACCGGTAACGGCTTTACCAACGAGCCTGCGCTGCGCCTGGCAAAAAAACTGATCGACGCGACCTTTGCCGAAAAAGTGTTTTTCTGTAACTCGGGGGCGGAAGCCAACGAAGCGGCGCTGAAGCTGGCGCGTAAATATGCCCACGACAAGTTTGGCACGCACAAGAGCGGGATTGTGGCGTTTAAGAATGCCTTCCACGGCCGCACGCTGTTTACCGTCAGCGCAGGCGGTCAGCCTTCTTACTCTCAGGACTTTGCGCCGCTGCCACCGGATATCCGTCACGCCATCTATAACGATCTGCAGTCCGCCAGCGAGTTGATTGACGACACAACCTGTGCGGTGATCGTCGAGCCGATGCAGGGCGAGGGTGGCGTACTTCCGGCGCAAAAAGCCTTCCTGCAGGGGCTGCGCGAGCTGTGCGATCGTCACAATGCGGTGCTGATTTTCGACGAAGTGCAGACCGGCGTGGGCCGCACCGGTGAGTTGTATGCCTATATGCACTATGGCGTTACCCCGGACGTGCTCTCAACCGCCAAAGCGCTGGGCGGCGGCTTCCCGATTGGGGCTATGCTGACCACCGATAAATTTGCCGGCGTGATGACCGTGGGCACCCATGGCACCACCTACGGCGGTAACCCGCTGGCTACCGCCGTCGCCGGGCAGGTGCTCGACATCATTAACACCCCTGAGGTGCTGAAAGGCGTTAAGCAGCGTCACGACTGGTTTGTTGAGCGCCTGAATGCCATTAACAGCAAAATGGGGCTGTTTAAAGAAATTCGCGGTCTGGGGCTGTTAATCGGCTGCGAACTCACGTCGGAGTTTGCCGGAAAAGCTAAACTTATTTCACAGGAAGCGGCAAAAGTGGGCGTGATGGTGCTGATTGCCGGTGCCAACGTGGTGCGGTTTGCCCCTGCGCTGATCGTCAGCGAAGAAGAGGTGAGAACTGGCTTAGACCGTTTTGCTCTGGCCTGTGAACAGGTGAAATCCGGGGTGTCATCATGATGGTCATCCGTCCCGTTGAGCGCGGCGATCTCGCCGGGCTTATGCAGCTTGCCGGTAAGACGGGAGGCGGGCTGACCTCGCTTCCCGCCGATGAAAAAACGCTGTCGGCGCGCATTGAGCGCGCCCTGCACACCTGGCAGGGGACGTTGCCAAAAAGCGAACAGGGCTATGTGTTCGTGCTGGAAGAGACCGACACGGGCACCGTGGCCGGGATCTGCGCCATTGAAGTGGCCGTCGGGCTTAACGATCCGTGGTACAACTACCGCGTCGGTACCATGGTTCACGCCTCGAAAGAGCTGAACGTCTATAACGCGCTGCCCACGCTGTTTCTATGTAATGACCACACGGGTGCCAGCGAGCTGTGCACGCTGTTCCTCGATCCGGCGTGGCGCAAAGAGGGCAACGGCTATCTGCTCTCCAAATCGCGCTTTATGTTTATGGCCGCCTTTCGCGATCGCTTTAACGAAAAAGTGGTTGCCGAGATGCGCGGCGTGATTGATGAGACAGGCTACTCGCCGTTCTGGGAGAGCCTGGGCGAGCGCTTCTTCTCGATGGAGTTCAGCCGGGCAGACTATCTCTGCGGCACGGGCCAGAAAGCCTTTATTGCCGAACTGATGCCGAAACATCCTATTTATACCCATTTCCTCACCCCGGAAGCGCAGGCAGTGATCGGCGAAGTGCATCCGCAGACCGCGCCCGCCCGCGCGGTGCTGGAGAAAGAGGGGTTCCGCTACCGTAACTATGTCGACATCTTCGACGGTGGCCCAACGCTTGAGTGTGACATCGACCGCGTGCGTGCCATTCGTAAAAGCCGTCTGGTGACGGTCTCCGAAGGACAGCCCGCGCCGGGCGAATGGCCAGCCTGTCTGGTCTCCAACGAAAATTACAACAATTTCCGCGCCATGCTGGTACGTACTGACCCTAAATGTGAGCGTCTGGTACTGACGGCGGCGCAGCTGGATGCATTGAAATGTAACGCGGGCGACTCGGTTCGCCTGGTGCGTCTCTGCCCTGAGGAGAAAACAGCATGACTTTATGGATTAACGGTGACTGGGTAACGGGTGAAGGCGACCTGCGGGTAAAAACCAATCCGGTCGGCCAGGCGGTGCTCTGGAAAGGAAATGATGCCAGTGCCGGGCAGGTAGAACAGGCGGGCCAGGCTGCTCGCCGCGCGTTTCCGGCATGGGCAAAACAGCCCTTCTCCGTGCGCCAGGCGATTGTGGAAAAATTTGCCGGGCTGCTGGAGGCGAATAAGGCCGAACTGACGCGCATCATTGCGTCCGAAACCAGTAAACCGCGCTGGGAAGCGACCACCGAAGTGACGGCGATGATCAACAAAATCGCCATTTCGATCAAGGCGTACCACACCCGCACCGGCGAACAGCATACCGAGATGCCGGACGGCGCGGCCACGCTGCGCCACCGTCCACATGGCGTGCTGGCGGTATTTGGCCCGTACAACTTCCCGGGGCATCTGCCGAACGGCCACATTGTGCCCGCGCTGCTGGCGGGCAATACCGTTATTTTCAAACCGAGCGAGCTCACGCCATTAACCGGCGAGGCGGTGGTGAAGCTGTGGGAACAGGCCGGTCTGCCGCCGGGCGTGCTGAACCTGGTGCAGGGCGGGCGCGAAACCGGTCAGGCGCTGAGTGCGCTGAGCGATATCGATGGCCTGCTGTTTACCGGCAGCGCCGGAACGGGCTATCAGCTGCATCGCCAGCTGGCAGGTCAGCCGGAGAAAATTCTGGCACTGGAAATGGGCGGCAACAACCCGCTGATTGTCGAAGATCCTGATGATATCGACGCCGCGGTGCACCTGACGATTCAGTCCGCCTTTATTACCGCCGGACAGCGCTGTACCTGTGCCCGCCGCCTGTTGGTCAAGCATGGCGCGCAGGGGGATGCCTTCCTGAAGCGTCTGGTAGAGGTGAGCGCGCGTCTGGTGCCTGCCGCGTGGGATGCCGACCCGCAGCCGTTTATTGGCGGGCTTATTTCCGAACAGGCCGCGCTGAACGTGCTGAAAGCCTGGCAGGACCACGTCGCGCACGGCGCGAAAACCCTGCTGGAGCCGAAGCTGGTTCAGCCTGGTACCTCGCTGCTGACGCCGGGCATTATTGAGATGAGCGGCGCAAGCAACGTGCCGGATGAAGAGGTCTTTGGCCCGCTGCTGTGCGTCTGGCGCTATGACGATTTTGATGCGGCCATCGCGATGGCGAATAACACCCGCTACGGCCTGTCGAGCGGGCTGATTTCACCGCATCGCGAGAAGTTTGATCAGCTGCTGCTTGAAGCGCGCGCCGGGATTGTGAACTGGAACAAACCGCTGACCGGGGCGGCAAGTACCGCCCCGTTCGGCGGCGTGGGCGCGTCGGGCAACCATCGCGCCAGCGCGTGGTATGCCGCCGATTACTGCGCGTGGCCGATGGCGAGTCTGGAAACTCCAGCGCTGACGCTGCCGGAGACGCTCAATCCGGGGCTGGATTTTACCGGAGGGGATCGCCATGAAAGCGCGTGAGGTTAACTTTGACGGGCTGGTGGGGCTGACGCACCACTATGCCGGTCTCTCATTCGGGAATGAAGCCTCGACGAAGCACCGTTTTCAGGTCTCCAACCCGAAGCTAGCGGCGAAGCAGGGGCTGCTAAAAATGAAGGCGCTGGCGGATGCCGGTTTCCCGCAGGCGGTCATCCCGCCGCAGGAGCGCCCGAACGTGGCCGTCCTTCGCCAGCTCGGCTTTAGCGGTACTGATGAGCAGGTGGTAGAAAAAGCGGGGATGCAAACGCCGCACCTGCTCTCTGCTGCAAGCTCCGCGTCGTCAATGTGGGTGGCAAACGCGGCGACCGTCGCGCCGTCAGCCGACACGCTGGATGGCAAAGTCCATCTGACCGTGGCGAACCTGAATAACAAATTCCACCGCGCCACCGAAGCGGAAACCACCGAGCGCGTGCTGCGCGCCATATTCCAGAATGACGCCCGTTTCGAGGTGCATCAGGCCCTGCCGCAGGTGGCGATGTTTGGCGACGAAGGGGCAGCCAACCACAACCGGCTGGGCGGTGATTATGGCGATCCTGCCGTGCAGCTGTTTATCTACGGGCGGGAAGAGGGCGGTCACAACGCGCCCACGCGCTATCCTGCACGCCAGACGCTGGCGGCGAGCCAGGCGGTTGCCCGGCTGAACCAGGTCAATCCGTCACAGGCGATCTTTGCCCAGCAAAACCCGCAGGTGATCGACCAGGGCGTATTCCATAACGACGTGATTGCTGTCTCCAACCGTCAGGTGCTGTTCTGCCATGAACAGGCGTTTGCGCATCAGGAGAGGTTGCTTGCCACGCTGCATGAGCATGTACCCGGTTTTACGCCTATTCAGGTACCCACCCAGGCGGTGAGCGTGCAGGATGCGGTAGAAACCTACCTCTTCAACAGCCAACTGCTGAGCCGTGACGATGGCAGCATGATGCTGGTGCTGCCGCAGGAGTCCCGTAGTCATCAGGGCGTGTGGCGTTATTTGAGCGAACTGGTGAAAGCCGATAATCCGATTGATGAACTGCGCGTCTTTGATCTGCGTGAAAGCATGGCCAACGGCGGCGGGCCAGCCTGTTTACGTCTGCGCGTGGTGTTGACGCAGGACGAAATGCAGGCGGTAAACCCGGCGGTCATGATGAACGATACGCTCTTTGCGCGGCTGAACGACTGGGTCGATCGTTACTATCGGGATCGCTTAACCCAGGCCGATCTGGTTGACCCGCAGCTTCTGCGTGAAGGGCGCGAGGCGCTGGATGCGTTATCGACAATCCTGCAGCTGGGATCGGTTTATCCGTTCCAGCGCTAAGGGGCTGATATGGAAAATTTACTGGCGCTGACGCTGGCAGACGAAACGCCCGAACAGACTGAGGGCGATGGCCCCTCATTCCACTGGCGCTGGCTGGGACGGGGCGTACTTGAACTGACGCCGTTTGCGCAGAGCGACGTATCGCTTCTGCTGTCGAGCGGTATTCACGGCAACGAAACCGCACCCGTTGAGATTGTCGACCTGCTGTTGCGCGCGTTGTACCGTGGAGAGATTATGCTCGCGTGTCGCGTGCTGGTGGTGTTTGGCAATCCGCCAGCGCTGGCGCAAAACAAACGTTACCTGGTGAGTGATATCAACAGGATGTTTGGGGGCCGCTGGTCGCAGTTCCCCCAAAGCGATGAAACGGCGCGCGCGCAGTGGCTGGAGAGCGTAGTAACGACGTTTTTTGTCACCGCGGGGGGAACGCGCTGGCACCTCGACCTGCATACGGCTATCCGTGCCTCTTATCATGTGCGTTTTGGCGTCCTGCCGCAGCGCAGTCAGCCCTGGGATGAAACCTTTCTGAGCTGGCTGGGGGATGCGGGGCTGGAAGCCCTGGTCTTCCATCAGTCGCCGGGCGGTACGTTCACCCATTTTACGTGTGAAAACTTCAGCGCGCTGGCCTGCACGCTGGAGCTGGGAAAAGCGCTGCCTTTCGGGGAGAACGATCTGACGCGTTTTGCTCCGACGCACTCTGCGCTTCGGGCGCTGCTCGGCGGCACCGCGCCGGAACATGCGCAGGAGCCTGTCGTGCGTTATCGGGTCGTGCAGCAGATCACCCGTCGCAGCGATGCCTTCCTTCTCCATATGGCGGCCCACACGCTGAACTTCACGCCGTTCCGTCAAGGGGTACTCCTGGCAGAAGACGGTGACGAGCGATACGAGGTGCAGAAAGCCACAGAGTATGTTTTATTCCCCAATCCGTCGGTGGCGTTTGGTCTGCGAGCCGGACTGATGCTGGAAAAATTAGCCTGATAATTTCCCCTCTTGAAGTAAGAGGGGAAATTATTTTCTTAGCAATGAAGGCGGTTATATCTCTTTTGCGGAATATTCCTGGATAATTGCTTTATTAATAAACGACACTTCGTTATACTCCTACATAATCTCTTTAAAATCAGCGTATTGAATATTTATGTTTCACCTCTCCATGTTTTATCCTTAATTCCTCCACATTTGGCGAAAAATTGTTTTTTACACTTTCATTGTTTTACCGTTGCTCTGATTAATTGACGATAAACCCCGTAAAGTGAATATCGTCAACACGGCATAGCGCCGAAGAATAACTGAAAGTAAGGAAATACATTATGCGTAAGTTAACTGCACTGTTTGTTGCCTCTACCCTGGCTCTGGGCGCTACCAGCATGGCGTTCGCCGCAGATACCGCCACCACGACCGCCGCGCCAACTGAAGGCAAAATGATGATGCATCATAAAGGCAAGCCGGGTATGCACCATGAGATGATGATGTTTAAAGACCTGAATCTGACCGACGCGCAGAAACAGCAGGTTCGCGACATCATGAAAAGCCAGCGTGACCAGATGAAACGTCCTCCGCTGGAAGAGCGCCGCGCGATGCATGACATCATTGCCAGCGACAGCTTCGATAAAGCGAAAGCGGAAGCGCAGATCGACAAAATGGCAGAGCAGCATAAAGCCCGCATGCTTGCCCACATGGAAACCCAGAATAAGATCTACAACATTCTGACCCCGGAACAGAAAAAACAGTTTAATGCCAATTTTGAGAAGCGTCTGACAGAACGTCCGGCGCCGGAAGGTAAAATGCCAGCACCAGCCGAATAATCGGTTCACCCTCTTAAGACCGCCGGGATCCTGTTCACATAAGCAAAAACGCTGTGGACAGGACCGGCGGTTTTTTCTTTCTGCCCACCTCTTGCCTGCCGCCGCCAGCGCGGTATTCTCCTGTAGTCGCGTCAGAGATTTACTAAGGTTTGCCCACTCTGCTGCCGATAATACGTCTGTAGATTTCCAACGATAATAAACAAGACAGCAATGACAGCGATGTCTTTGCCCTGGCGCAGGTTGCGCCCCTCAGGAGTGGTGATGGAGTTCTTTGATATCCGTAAGATGCCGGTCAGTCTCTGGCGTAATGGCGCTGGCGAAACACGCGAAATATGTTGTTTTCCTCCCGCTACGCGTGATTTTTACTGGCGCGCCAGCATTGCCTCTATTGCCAGCAATGGCGAGTTCTCGTCGTTTCCCGGCGTCGATCGGGTGATCACCCTGCTGGAAGGGGGAGAGGTCACGCTGGATGCCGGTCAGGCATTTTTCCATACGCTGAAACATCACCAGCCCTACAGTTTTGCCGGCGATCTGCCGGTGAAAGCGCTGCTGACGGATGGGCAGATGTCGATGGATTTCAATATTATGACCCGGCGGGATTGCTGCCAGGCGAAGGTTCGCGTCGCGGATCGGACCTTCACCACCTATGGCTCCCGCGGTGGCGTGATATTTGTGTTAAGCGGGGCATGGCAGCTTGGCGAAAAATTGCTGACGGCGGATCAAGGGGCCAGCTGGGAGGAGGGCACGCATACCCTCCGGCTGCTGGAATCTACAGGAACGCTGTTGTTCAGTGAAATTACGTGGCTGCCAGGTCATTAAGCGAGATGATCTCGTACTTGCCGGTTAACACGGGTTTACAGAGTATTTTGTAGCCGTCGTGGTCGAATCCGGCGGGGGTACGCAGCAGGGTTGCGGCGTCTTGCAACGTATCAACGGCGCCCAGCCAAAGCCAGTTGTGGACGATGTGATACTGCGTCATCAATTCACCCACTTCCTTCAGGGCAACGGCACCCTCCCATGGCCAGCATTTGACGCTGATGGCCGCCAGCCCGGCGAGCAGTCGGGCATTATGTTCCTCGACGCTCTCTTTCCCACAACAGGCACCCGCGCAGCGTTTCAGCGCCGAGCGGAAACAGGCGCGACCGCGCGTGGTGCCTTCTAATCCTAAAAGGCTGTAGCAAAGCTGTAAATCGTCGGCGAGCGCCTGCAAAGCCTGCAGTGCCGCGCGTTTATTGGCGAACAGGCCATAGAGGTTCGGCTCATGGGAAAAATCAACCTCACGGGCGTACACAACCTGTGGTTTGCCGTTGCTGATCTGCAAGGAACAGAGCTGGCGATTGCGCCGAAGTCGCTTATTGAACAGCGGCTGCTGCTCTTTTATCAATCGGGCTTCCAGCAATAGCGCGCCCATTTCACCCGCAGTCGGAAACCAGGTGATGCGTCTCGACTGGCGGAGCATCGCGGCTTCGTCCGGCGTGCGCAAATGGGATAATACCCGGCTGCGAATATTCACGCTTTTACCGATATAGAGCGGAAGGGTGTCGCTTTCGCCGTGAAAGATGTACACACCCGGCTGTTTAGGCAACGCTTCAAGCCAGGGGCGAAGATGTTCGGGATATTCATAAATAGCCGCCGCTTCAAACTCAAGACGCGGGGCAGATTGACGCCTGCTCACATACTGCTCCATATACTGTTCAGGTATACAGTGTAGCAGGTGTGTTGTGGTTAAAAAAGAGCCGGGTGGCCTGATGTCCTCACCCCAACCAGGACGTGCGGACTGATGCCCTCACCCCAACCCTCTCCCACAGGAGAGGGCGCAAACACTAGGTTACCGTTCTGCTTTATTTTTTCCAGAAGTCGTCAAACACCGTAATCGGCGTGTGACGCTTGTGTTCGGTTTTCAGGTACCAGCCTTCAATAATCTTCGCGGTACCTTCATCCAGCTGTTTGCCTTCCAGATAGTCGTCAATATTGTCATAGGTCACGCCCAGTGCGGCTTCATCCGGCAGGGAAGGGCGATCGTCTTCCAGATCGGCGGTTGGCGCCTTCTTGTATAAATGCTCCGGGCAGCCAAGTGCGGCGAGAAGCTGTTTACCCTGACGCTTGTTGAGGCGGAAGATCGGATTAATGTCGGTGCCGCCGTCGCCGTATTTGGTAAAGAAACCGGTGACCGCTTCCGCTGCGTGATCGGTGCCGACAACAACACCTTTGGTCATGCCCGCAATGCTGTACTGCGCTTTCATACGCTCACGCGCTTTTTCGTTGCCGCGTACGAAATCGCTCAGCTCGATACCGGCTTCGCGCAGCGCCTGCTCGCTCGCCAGCACGGAACCTTTAATGTTCACGGTCAGAACACGGTCGGGCTGAATGAAGGTAATCGCGTCCTGGCAATCTTGTTCGTCGGCCTGCACACCATAAGGAAGGCGCACGGCGATAAACTGCAGCGCATTATCACCCGTTTCTTCACGCAGCTCTGAAATGGCCATCTGGCACAGTTTGCCGGTCAGCGTAGAGTCCTGGCCGCCGCTGATGCCCAGCACCAGTGACTTCAGGAAAGCGTTTGTTTTTAGGTAGGACTTCAAAAAATCAACGCTTCGGCGGATCTCTTCATTTGCATCTACTGCAGGTTTCGCGCCCAGCGCCTGGATAATCTGTTGTTGCAGAGCCATTACGCCCTCCCTATGCAGAACGAGACAGAAAAATGTTATCTGTTAAAACTAACCCTTTGGGCGGAAAACGACAAGGATCACAGTTTCGAGTGCGCTAAATTGCGCCGCTTTAGCAGCTTATCGTTGTTTTATTAGAATTTTCCGAAATTCGTGTGGCGTAACTCGCAAAGTTGAACAATAGTATTTTTTATCCCATGCTTAGTTAACACGCTGATAAACAAGAGGACGGAATATGAACAAGAACGTAGCAGGAATTTTAAGCGCAGCGGCGGTACTGACTATGCTGGCAGGGTGTACGGCTTACGATCGCACCAAAGATCAGTTTACTCAGCCAGTTGTAAAAGACGTCAAAAAAGGGATGACACGTTCGCAGGTTGCTGCAATTGCAGGTAAACCTTCTTCTGAAGTCACCATGATTCATGCTAAGGGAACCTGTCAGACCTACATACTGGGTCAACGTGATGGTAAGGCAGAGACCTACTTTGTCGCGCTGGATGATACCGGTCATGTGATTAACTCCGGCTATCAGACCTGTGCAGAATACGACACCGATCCACAGGCCCCTAAGGCGCAGTAACCGCGCTTGCCTGAGGATCTTAACTAACCGGCCTGGTGGCCGGTTTTTTTATGCATACGTAAATCTTATTTCTTTGCGCGAATTATTTGCCCGAAATGTGAAGAGAGTCAACAAGCCAGGTCAATGAGAGACAATTTGACCCTATCCAGAATTATCCCCTCCTTGTACCATTGCGTATACTCGTTTCAACGACAAACAACAGTAAGCAACCTACCCGTCAGCCGGGATAGCAAGTCGAGTGATAGCGCGACGGCGGGGGGCACACAAGAGGGAAGTTATTATGGAAAAGAAACATATCTATCTGTTCTGTTCTGCGGGCATGTCAACCTCACTTCTGGTTTCCAAGATGCGTGCGCAGGCCGAAAAGTATGAAGTTCCTGTGGTGATCGAGGCGTTTCCAGAGACGCTGGCGGGCGAAAAGGGCCAGTCAGCAGATGTTATTTTACTGGGGCCGCAAATCGCTTATATGTTGCCAGAAATTCAGCGTTTGCTGCCTCATAAACCGGTCGAAGTCATCGACTCGGGGCTGTACGGTAAGATTGATGGTTTAGGTGTATTAAAAGCTGCTGTTGCAGCCATTAAAAAAGCTGCTAATTAATTATTTATTTTTCCCGTCAAAGAGTTATTTCACACACAATACGCCGTAACATGCGTTACGGCATTTAAGGGTATTTTCCTATGAGTAAAGTCATCGCTTCACTTGAAAAGGTACTCCTTCCTTTTGCTGTTAAAATAGGAAAGCAGCCTCACGTTAATGCCATCAAAAACGGCTTTATTAAATTAATGCCGTTGACGCTGGCCGGGGCAATGTTCGTTTTAATTAACAACGTTTTTCTGAGCTTTGGTGAAGGTTCCTTCTTTTATTCATTAGGAATTCGGTTAGACGCTTCCACTATTGAAACCCTTAATGGTCTTAAAGCCATCGGCGGCAACGTATACAACGGCACGTTGGGTATTATGTCGCTGATGGCGCCTTTCTTTATCGGGATGGCGCTGGCTGAAGAGCGTAAAGTGGATCCTCTGGCCGCAGGTTTACTCTCTGTCGCAGCATTTATGACGGTTACCCCATACAGCGTCGGCGAGGCTTATGCTGTCGGTGCTAACTGGCTGGGTGGCGCTAATATTATTTCGGGTATTGTTATCGGTCTGGTCGTTGCGGAAATGTTCACGTTTATTATTCGCCGCAACTGGGTTATCCGTCTGCCGGATAGCGTACCGGCATCGGTATCTCGTTCATTTTCCGCGTTGATTCCAGGCTTCATTATTCTCTCCATTATGGGGATTATCGCCTGGGCGCTCTCTCACTGGGGTACAAACTTCCACCAGATCATTATGGACTCTATCTCTACGCCGCTGGCGTCAATGGGTGGAGTGGTGGGTTGGGCGTATGTCATCTTTACCTCCCTGCTGTGGTTCTTCGGCGTGCATGGTTCACTGGCACTGGCGGCGCTGGACAGCGGTATCATGACCCCTTGGGCACTGGAAAACGTTGCGCTTTATCAGCAGTACGGCTCCGTTGATGCGGCGCTGGCAGCCGGTAAAACCTTCCATGTGTGGGCGAAGCCGATGCTTGACTCCTATATCTTCCTGGGGGGTACCGGGGCGACGTTAGGTCTGATCATCGCGGTCTTTATTGTCTCTCGTCGTGCCGATCATCGTCAGGTGGCGAAGCTGGCGCTGCCGTCAGGCATCTTCCAGATTAACGAACCGATTCTGTTTGGTCTGCCAATCATCATGAACCCAGTGATGTTCATTCCATTCATCCTGGTGCAACCGCTGCTGGCGGCAATCACCCTGACCGCGTACTACCTGGGCATTATCCCACCGGTGACCAACATTGCACCGTGGACCATGCCAGCCGGTCTGGGCGCGTTCTTTAACACCAACGGTAGCGTCGCGGCCTTCCTGCTGGCGATATTCAACCTCGGGATTGCAACCCTGCTTTACATGCCATTCGTGGCAATAGCGAACAAAGCGGCAACCGTTATCGATGAAGAAGAGAGCGAAGAGGATATCGCCCTCGCACTGAAATTCTAAAATTGCACGGCGCGGGGCAACCCGCGCCAGCTAAAAGGAGCTTAACGATGTTAGATTTGGATAGTATTGTCGCAGACGAAACCGTAGAGAACGATCTGGAAGAAGTGGTGATGGGGCTTATCATCAACTCTGGACAGGCACGCAGCCTGGCATATGCCGCGCTGAAGCAGGCCAAGCAGGGTGATTTCGCCGCAGCAAAAACCATGATGGACCAGTCCCGTCTTGCACTGAATGAAGCGCATCTGGTGCAGACGAAGCTCATCGAAGGCGACCAGGGCGAAGGGAAAATGAAGGTGAGCCTGGTGCTGGTACATGCCCAGGATCATCTGATGACCTCCATGCTGGCGCGCGAGCTAGTGGCAGAGTTAATCGAGCTTCACGAGAAGATGCAGTAAGTCAGGTCAGGCAGCAGGAGGTCAGCACGATGGAAATTAAAACCGCACTTGAGCAGCAGCTGTTTAATGGCAAGAATTTTCACGTGGTTATTTACAACAAGACGGAGAGCGCCAGTGGACTGCACCAGCATGACTACTACGAGTTCACGATTGTTCTGACCGGCCGCTACTACCAGGAGATCAACGGTAAGCGCGTGTTACTGGAGCGCGGAGATTTTGTCTTCCTGCCGATGGGGTCCTATCATCAGAGCTTTTACGAGTTTGGTGCCACACGCATTCTGAATGTGGGCGTCAGCCGACGCTTCTTTGAGAAACATTATCTGCCGCTGGTACCGTTCTGCTTCGTGGCGTCACAGGTCTATCGCGTCAAAAACGAGTTCATGACCTGGATCGAAACGGTTATTGCCTCACTCAACTTCCGCGACAATGAGTTCGACGAGTTTATTGAAACCGTGACGTTTTATGTGATGAACCGCCTTCGCCATCATCGCGAAGAACAGCAGGTCATTGATGATATCCCACAGTGGCTTCGCAGTACCGTTGAGCTCATGCACGACAAAGGGCAATTCAGCGACAATGCCCTGGAAAATATGGTTTCGTTGTCGGGCAAGTCGCAGGAGTATTTAACCCGCGCGACGCAGCGTTATTATCGTAAAACGCCTGTGCAAATCATTAATGAAATCCGCATTAACTTTGCCAAGAAACAGCTGGAAATTACCAATTACTCTGTCACCGATATTGCTTATGAGTCAGGTTACAGTAGCCCCAGCCTGTTTATTAAAACGTTTAAGAAGTTTACTTCGTTCACACCAAACAGTTACCGCAAAAATCTGACGGTAATTAATTAATACCCGGCGATTTTATTCGCCACGAATATTGACGTAATTGCTTGCCCAAATAGCGGGAAGAGAACGCTATACCTTGCAGGCGGTTAACCTGATACGCTAAGGGAGATATTATGCAACAGAAATTAAAAGTCGTAACCATTGGTGGCGGCAGCAGCTATACCCCGGAATTACTGGAAGGTTTCCTGAAACGTTATCATGAATTACCGGTCAGCGAATTATGGCTGGTGGATGTAGAAGAAGGTCAGGAAAAGCTGAATATTATTTTCGACCTGTGTAAACGTATGGTTGAGAAAGCCGGTGTGCCATTGACCGTACATAAAACGCTGGATCGCCGTCTGGCGCTGAAAGATGCTGATTTCGTCACCACCCAGCTGCGCGTCGGCCAGCTGAAAGCACGCGAGCTGGATGAGCGTATTCCGCTGAGCCACGGCTATCTGGGACAGGAAACCAACGGTGCGGGCGGTCTGTTTAAAGGTCTGCGTACCATACCGGTGATTTTCGACATCATCAAAGACGTGGAAGAGATTTGCCCGAATGCGTGGGTGATTAACTTCACCAACCCGGCGGGAATGGTGACTGAGGCAGTCTATCGCCACACCGGTTTCAAACGCTTTATCGGCGTCTGTAATATCCCGATTGGCATGAAGATGTTTATCCGCGACGTGCTGGCGCTGACCGACAACGACGAGCTCTCCATCGATCTGTTCGGCCTGAACCACATGGTGTTTATCAAAGACGTGATCGTTAACGGCACGTCGCGCTTTGCCGAACTGCTCGACGGTGTTGCTTCAGGTCGACTGACCGCCGCATCCGTGAAGAACATTTTCGATCTGCCATTCAGTGAAGGGCTGATCCGCTCCCTGAACCTGCTGCCGTGCTCGTACCTGCTCTACTATTTCAAGCAGAAAGAGATGCTGGCTATCGAAATGGGCGAGTACTATAAAGGCGGCGCGCGTGCCCAGGTGGTACAAAAAGTTGAGAAGCAGCTGTTTGATTTGTATAAAGATCCAAATCTTAATGTTAAACCGAAAGAGCTGGAGCAGCGCGGCGGGGCATACTATTCCGATGCGGCCTGCGAAGTGATTAACGCCATTTACAACGACAAGCAGGCTGAGCACTACGTCAACGTGCCGCATCATGGCCACATTGATAATATCCCGGCTGACTGGGCCGTTGAGATGACCTGCATTCTGGGGCGCGATGGCGCGAAACCGCACCCGCGCATTACCCACTTTGACGACAAAGTGATGGGCCTGATCCACACCATTAAAGGCTTTGAGGTGGCAGCAAGCAATGCGGCGTTGAGCGGTGAACTGAATGATGTGCTTCTGGCCCTGAACCTCAGTCCGCTGGTGCACTCCGACCGTGATGCGGAGCAACTGGCGAGTGAGATGATCCTGGCGCATGAAAAATGGCTGCCAAACTTTGCTGCAACGGTTGAGAAACTGAAGTTCACCCACCGTTAAGAGGATGTACGATGGAAAACCTGCTGATCGTAAACGCCGATGATTTTGGCCTGTCGAAAGGGCAGAACTACGGCATCATTGAAGCCTGTCGTCGGGGTGTGGTGAGTTCAACCACGGCGTTGATTAACGGCGAGGCGGTTGAACATGCGGCTCAGCTAAGTCGGGACGTGCCCGAGCTGGGCGTGGGCATGCATTTTGTTCTGACGCTGGGTATGCCGCTTTCACCGATGCCGGGCCTGACGCGTGACGGACAGTTAGGGAAATGGATTTGGGAAATGGCAGAGCAGGACGCTCTGCCGCTCGAAGAGATTACCCGTGAACTGGATTGCCAGTTTAACCGCTTTGTTGATGTGTTTGGCAAGGAGCCGACGCACATCGACAGCCATCACCACGTGCACATGATCCCGGCGATTTTCCCGATTGTCGCGGAGTTTGCACAGCGTAAAGGCGTCGCGATCCGCGTGGATCGTGAGGTGCCCGGCGTGCCGGACTGCGCTGTGAAATCAACAGATGGATTCAGCAGTGCATTTTACGGCGACGAGATCGACGAAGCGCTGTTTCTGAAGGTGCTGGATGAGTCCGCCGCTCGCGGTGAAAAGTCCGTAGAGGTGATGGCGCACCCGGCATTTGTCGATAATACCGTGCGGAAAAGTGCCTACTGCTGGCCGCGTCTGGTGGAACTGGATGTGCTGACGTCGGCGTCGCTGAAGTATGCGATTGCCGAGCGCGGGTATCGGTTGGGGACGTTCAGAGATTTGTGAGTAAAAAAAGCCGGGTGGCGAGGTAAAAGCAAAACGGTAACCTCGGTTACCGTTTTTTGTGTTTTCTCCCTCTCCCGTGGGTGTACGGTCCGGGGACATGGTAGACAGGTGTTCGGGGACATGGTGAACACTTTTTAACATCCTTTACCCATGGTGATCGACTTTTTCTTCAGGTCGATCACCCCCACTTTCGTGCTGTACCACCACACCTCGTAGCTGCCGTCTTCCTGCGTCTCCTTCAGCCCGACCCGTTCTCCCCTGAACGCCTTGCCTGCGCTCAGACTTACCCCTTTCACGCTCAGCTTTCCGCTGATATCCACTTTCCTGACCATCACGCCCTCGTCGTATTCCGGGGGCGTGGTGTTGCCGCTGTATTGTCGTGCAGACGGCTTATACCGCGAGCCCGGTACCGCCATATCCAGCGCCTCATGCGGGCGTTCAAGGTTGTACACCGTCCGCCAGTGGTCGAAGGCGCGCTGCAGTTCACCCTCGCTCGCGAACCACTTGCCCTGCAGCACTTCCGCCTTCAGGCTGCGGTGAAAACGCTCCAGCTTGCCCTGCGTCTGCGGATGATAAGGCCGGGAATGCCCCACCCGGATACCGTGGCGCATCAGCCACAGCTCCAGCGCCGTCCAGGTGCCGGTGGTGTCTCCCCACGGTGAGCCGTTGTCCATCGTCATCCGGTCCGGCAGGCCGTAACGTTCAAACACGCTGACCAGTTGCTGCTGCACGGTCTCGCGCCGTTCATCGGTACAGTGCGCCAGGCACAGGGAAAAACGGGAATGGTCGTCCAGGAGGGTGAGCGGATGGCAGCGGCCACCGCCAAAGGGAAAGTGGCCCTTAAAGTCCATCTGCCAGAGGCGGTTCGGCGCGTCGTGTTCGAAGCGTCCCGTGGCGGGAATGCCCGGTGAAGTGCCCGGCAGCAGGCCGTGACGGGCCATCAGGTTATGGACGGTGCTGAAGGCGGGCATGGTGTGCCCCTGGTCTTCGAGCCAGCGCTTTATCTTGCGTGCGCCCCAGCGTTGATGGCGGTCATGGGCCATACGCAGCAGGGCAGTGATGTCGTCAGATGAGCGGTTAGGGGAATGGTGCGGTATGCGCGGGCGGTCCTGAAGGCCGGCAGCCCCTTCCTCCGCCCAGCGGCGAAGCCACTTGTAGCCGGTGGCCGGTGAAATGCCGAAGCGACGGCAGAGGGAACGGATGTTCGCCCCGTCCTGCGAGGCGAACAAAACAAACTCGGTACGTAATGACATGGTATCTCTCGCATCCCAGGGCATAAGCGACTCCATAAACGGGTTCTTATGCCTTAGTTGTAAGTGTCTACCATGTCCCCGAACAAGTGTTCACTATGTCCCCGGACCGTACAGTGGGAGAGGGACGGGGTGAGGGCATCAGGCCGCACAATCGAGTACGGCTTTTTTCACGCCGGAATCTGATCGATCTTACTGCTGCGCGACCAGACGCGGTGCGCAGCGAGTAAATCAAACAGCTTCGTCATAAAGGCATCGTCAACGTTATCTCCCTCGACAATGCCGTCCTCACCCTGATCGGCCACCTTCAGCTGCGCCTTAAACTGTCGCGCATCGCCTGCCAGGGCGATCGGTTTCAGGTGCTTATAGGCTTCCAGCAGATAATACACGGCGTCACCGTTGGTCAGCAGGCTGTCAATGTCCCCGCACGGCACAATCACCGCATCGACGGTCAGCGAAGGCGCCCCGGCAAAGGTCGCCGCCACCGGCAGCACGGAGCCATCATCGGCGGTCACTTCGCCCATACGGGAATAAAGCAGTTTCGCATGCACGCCCTGGGTTTTCAGCGCCTGCATAATCCCCTGCACGTCGCTGGCGCGGGTTTTATCGTTCAGCAGAATAGCGACCACGCGGCCCTTAATCGATCCGCCCGGTACGGCGTACAGGCTCAGAGACGGATCCTTTTTCAGCCCGTTAACGTCTTTCGGTGGAGCTGCGTTACGTTGCTCATCGGTCAGGGTAATACCAAGGTTATCGGCGACGCTCTGCGCCAGCTGGATATCGATTCGCGCCAGCTGATCGACCACGCGCTCGCGGATGTAAGTACGCACCACCTTGCTCAGCTCAAAGCTGAAGCCGCCGATGATATGCTGCTGCTCAATCGGGGTCTGGCTGTTCCAGAACAGGCGAGGATGGGCGTAATACTCACCGAAGGATGGGCTGCGTTCGCGAATTTTGGTCCCCTCGACGCGTTCCTGATACGACTCAAACCCGCCACGTTTCGGGCCCGGTGGTGTTTCACGCGGCCAGTTATCGTTGATCGAGTTCGGTTCGTAGTTCGCCGGGTTGGTGTCGATATCCTGGCGATGCATCCCATCGCGCTGGAAATTGTGATACGGGCAGGTAGGGCGGTTAATGGGGATTTCGTGGAAGTTCGGTCCGCCGAGACGGCTAATCTGCGTGTCGGTGTAGGAGAACAGACGACCCTGTAACAGCGGGTCGTTGGTGAAATCCAGCCCCGGCACGATATGCCCCGGGTGGAACGCGGCCTGTTCATTCTCGGCAAAGAAATTATCCGGATTACGGTTGAGCACCATTTTCCCTACCAGCTGAACCGGCACCAGTTCCTCAGGAATGAGTTTAGTCGGATCAAGCAGGTCGAAATCAAATTTGAACTCGTCCTCTTCCGGAATCAACTGTAACCCCAGTTCGTATTCCGGGAAGTCTCCGGCTTCAATGGATTCCCACAGCTCGCGGCGGTGGAAATCGGGATCGCGGCCAGTCAGCTTCTGCGCTTCATCCCACACCAGTGACGCTTTACCCGCCACAGGTTTCCAGTGGAAGCGCACGAAAGTGGCTTTGCCTTCCGCGTTAATCAGGCGGAAGGTGTGGATGCCAAACCCTTCCATGGTGCGATAGCTGCGCGGAATGCCGCGGTCTGACATTGCCCACATCACGTTGTGCAATGTTTCTGGCTGTAGCGAGACGTAGTCCCAGAAGGTGTCGTGCGCACTTTGTCCCTGCGGTATGGCCCAGTGGGGCTCCGGTTTTACCGCATGGACAAAGTCAGGAAATTTATGCGCATCCTGAATGAAAAACACCGGGGTATTGTTGCCGACCAGGTCGAAAATACCTTCTTCGGTATAAAATTTGGTGGCAAAGCCGCGGATATCGCGCACAGTGTCGGCCGAGCCTGCGCCACCCTGCACGGTAGAAAAGCGCACAAACACCGGGGTGATTTTATCCGGGTCGGAGAGGAAATCCGCTTTGGTAATGTCTTTCAGACTTTTATAGGGCTGGAAGTATCCGTGCGCAGCCGAGCCGCGCGCGTGAACGATGCGTTCCGGTATGCGCTCGTGGTCAAAATGGGTAATCTTTTCCCGCAGGATAAAGTCTTCCAGCAGCGTGGGGCCGCGATTACCGGCGCGCAGCGAGTTTTGATCGTCGGCGATGCGTACACCCTGATTGGTGGTCAGCGCATGGCCTTCGCCACCTTTACGGTGCCGGTCAAGAGATTTTAGCTTTTCGTTTTCCGCATCGGGTGATTTAACGCTCCCCGGTGCGGTAGGTTGTTCACCCGGGGCGGAAGGGCCTGGCGATGGCTGATGAGACCCGTCAGCAGGGGCGAGTGAGTCCATTCCCGGTTGCGATTCTTCAGTACCATGAATGGGGGACTGATGTGGTTTATCTTTGTTCGACATTGCACGATTCTCCTTGATTCATTGCTAAAAACCCTATTAAGGATAGAACAATGTCGTGAAATGGCTCGCGAACTAAGAGTTTTCACATGCGGTTGTTAACGAAAGGCGCTTTCGCTGCCATTCGGAGCGCGACGTGAGGTAGCAGAATCGGCTATCATACAATTTTCCTGCTTCAAGAATTTGCTTTAGTGAACCCGTCGCTTATGAAACCTCTTCGTCAACAAAACCGCCAGGTTATTAGCTATGTGCCCCGCGTTGAGCCCGCGCCGCCTGACCATGCCCTGAAAGTGGATGGTTTTCGCGACGTCTGGCAGTTACGGGGTAAATACGTGGCCTTTGTGCTGATCGGCGAACATTTCCGCCGCTCTCCCACGTTTACGGTGCCGGAGTCAGCGCAACGGTGGGCGATGCAGATCCGCCAGGATGAAGAGGTTGAAGAATAACAGCCATAAAAAAACCGCCATCAGGCGGTTTTTTTATTTCAACAGTGATTAACGGTGCGCCAGCTCGGCGTCGTCTTCACTGTCCAGAATCGCTTTGTCGGTCTGCTTCAGCCACTGGCTGGTTAGCGTACCGGCGGTCATGGAGCCACTCACGTTCAGCGCGGTACGTCCCATGTCGATCAGCGGTTCAACGGAGATCAGCAACGCAACCAGCGTCACAGGCAGACCCAGCGCGGGCAGCACAATCAGCGCGGCGAAGGTTGCACCACCACCGACACCCGCAACGCCTGCGGAGCTGATGGTCACAATGCCCACCAGGGTGGCAATCCACACCGGATCCAGCGGGTTGATACCCACAGTCGGCGCGACCATTACGGCCAGCATTGCCGGGTACAGACCCGCACAGCCGTTCTGTCCAATGGTGGCACCAAAGGAAGCAGAGAAGCTGGCGATGGACTCAGGAACGCCCAGGCGACGCGTTTGTGCTTCCACGTTCAGCGGAATAGACGCTGCACTGGAACGGCTGGTAAACGCGAAGGTCAGCACTGGCCACACTTTACGGAAGTATTTCAGCGGGCTGACGCCGTTAACGCCCAGCAGGATGCCGTGCACCACAAACATGATGCCCAGACCCAGGTAAGAGGCGACGACAAAGCTGCCCAGCTTGATGATGTCCTGCAGGTTTGATCCCGCAACCACTTTGGTCATCAGTGCCAGCACGCCGTAAGGCGTCAGCTGCATGACCAGACGGACCAGCTTCATTACCCAGCTCTGCAGGGTATCGATAGCGATCAGCACGCGTTCACCTTTTGGCGCATCGTCTTTCAGCAGCTTCAACGCAGCCACACCCAGGAACGCGGCGAAGATCACCACGCTGATGATGGAGGTTGGGCTTGCGCCGGTCAGGTCAGCAAACGGGTTTTTAGGAATAAAGGAGAGCACCATCTGCGGAACCGTCAGGTCGGCCACTTTGCCAACATAGTTGGTTTGAATCGCCGTCAGACGCGCGGTTTCAGCCGTACCCTGGACCAGGCCTTCAGCGGTCAGGCCAAACAGGTTGGTCACCAGCACGCCCACCAGCGCGGCAATCAGCGTGGTGAACAGCAGCGTACCAATAGTCAGGAAGCTGATTTTCCCCAGCTGAGTCGCATTATGCAGACGAGCAACTGCGCTCAGAATAGACGCGAACACCAGCGGCATCACAATCATCTGCAGCAGCTGCACGTAGCCGTTACCGACAATGTTGAACCATTGAATGGAGTCTTTCAGTACCGGGTTATCGGAGCCGTAAACAGCGTGTAATGCCAGACCAAAGGCCACACCCATGACCAGACCGACCAGCACTTTTTTCGCCAGGCTCCACTGTTTGTGGCGCGCCTGCGCGAGAAGCAATAGCAATACAACGAACACAATAATGTTCGCGATGAGTGGAAAATTCATCCCCGTTCTCCTGATTTATTATACGGCCGGTTTTTACCGATCCTGATGGCGCAAGGTTAGCAGAAGTGTGATGCAGCGCTTATATCCAAATGGAATGGTTTATGACAAACGGGATTATTTTGTTTGTTTACTGTTCAATCTGGTGATGAATGAAACGATTGAACTGAAATTGCAGCGAATTGATCATCTGCGATGACCAGCGAACTGCACCATTTTCGGGCAACGTCTGCGGCATCCAGACGGCGTACGCGAAGAGTGCCATGCACAAAACGCGCTCCAGCTGATTGCCTTTTTGCGGGGCGAGAATGGGAAAACGGAAACGCCACCGGCAGGGCCACAGGAGGGGGACACCGGCAGGCGTCAGCATATCGGCAAGAATATGACTTAAATAGCCGAGCACCATCCCCTGTATGGCATCTGCCGGCACTATCCAGCTTTCAGGCACTTTTAAATAGAACAGGGTAAGCAGGGCAAATACGGCCAGCAGGCTGTGGGTAAACCCACGATGGCCAAACGCTCTGGCAATGGGTTTGGCGATCCACTTCAACCGTTGTCCAAGAAACGACTTGGGGTGATCGATGTCCGGCAGGAGACAGGTTAATACGGCGGAAGGGACGATATGCCACCAGTCACCCTGTGCCAGCACAGGGGTCAGTTCAGCGTTTTTGGCAAACACTGCGCATGCAATTGAAAAAAGCAGGTGGCCTTCCGCCGTCATGATAAAACCCAACAAACTGTCAATTCATACAGTATAGGGTTTTTATACAGTGTGCGGAAGAGGTGACGGTGTAACTCTTTGTCACAAAGCGGCGTCAGCGCGCCAGCCAGCCACCGTCTACGGCCAGGGTGTGACCGTTGACATAATCCGATGCAGCAGAGGCAAGGAAAACAACCGGACCTTGCAAATCCTCCGGCAATCCCCAGCGCCCGGCCGGGATACGCTCCAGGATCGCCTGGCTACGCTGTTCATCATCGCGCAACTGCTGCGTGTTATTGGTCGCCATATAACCCGGCGCAATGGCGTTCACGTTGATGCCATGCGTAGCCCATTCGTTGGCTAGCAGGCGCGTGATACCCAGAACACCGCTTTTAGACGCGGTGTAAGAAGGCACGCGGATCCCCCCCTGGAATGAAAGCATCGAGGCAATATTGATGATTTTCCCACCCTGACCCTGCTGGATAAACTGTTTGGCCACCGCCTGAGAGAGGAAAAAAACCGATTTGAGATTCAGGTTAACAACATCGTCCCAGTCTTTTTCACTGAATGCCAGGGCATCCTCCCGACGTATGGTCCCGGCGTTATTCACCAGAATATCGACGCGTCCCATCTCGGCGACAGCGCTATCCACTACGCGCTGAATGCTCTCTTGTTGACCGAGATCGGCCCGAATCGCCATAAATCGACGCCCGAGAGCGGTGATGCGCGCGGCCGTTTCGTCGGGAACTTTACGGTTCACGCCAACAATATCGCATCCGGCTTGTGCGAGCGCCACGGCCATGCCCTGTCCCAGCCCGGTATCGCATCCCGTGACGATGGCCACTTTTCCTGAAAGAGTGAAGGACTCCAGTATCATACGCGCCTCAGAAGTAAGGTTATTGTCATTCTGAAGGTAAGAATAGGAGGTGAAAGCAGGAAATGCAATTAAATGAAACGATGTTTTATTTTTATTTCAGGCAGCGAAGGGCTGCCTGAAAGAGAAGGTCACTCGCCGCGCAGATGGGCAACCGTAAGGTCTTCCAGCGAGGCCAGTTTCACATCCGCCAGGGCAAAGCGGGGATCGTGGCGGCCTTCTTCGGCAGGCACAACGATAGAGCGCATGCGTGCGGCTTTGGAGGCCACCATGCCGTTAACGGAATCTTCCAGCGCCACGCAGGTGAGCGGATCCAGACCCAGTTTTGCGGCGCAGTCCATATAGACCTGAGGGTGCGGCTTGCTGTAGGGCAGTTTCTCGGCTGAGGCCAGCGCGTCGAAGCTGTCGCGCAGTTCGAACAGGGACAGCACTTTTTCCAGCATATGCAGCGGCGAAGCGGAGGCCAGCCCGACCTTCAATCCTTGCGCCTTGCACAGGGCGATCGCATCACGCACGCCCGGAAGCAGGGGCTTCTGCTCTTCAACCAGCGTAATGGCGCGGTTAATAATACGCGCGGTGACGTCGTCACGACCGGGGCCAACCCATGGCTGGTGGGCATACCAGAGGTCTACAACCATATCAATGCGAAGTCCCAGCGTATCAGGAAGCTCGTTCCGGCGGCTGATATCGACGCCGAGGCTCGCCATCACATCCAGTTCAGCCCGATCCCACAGCGGTTCGGAGTCAATCAGTAATCCGTCCATGTCAAAAATGGCGGCAAGTATTTGGCGCGGTGTCGACATCACAACGTCTCCTTATCTCAGGTGTTCGACAGACGATACGTGCTAAGCACAATCTGCAATTTAGCATAATGCTTTTAAAGAACGGGCGAAAATGATGGGCAGCAGGTAGACTTAGGCAAAAATAACGCGTCTTTTTGAAGGGGAACGAATGACGTATCAACAAGCTGGACGCATCGCTGTCTTAAAACGTATTGCCGGTTGGGCCATTTTTATTCCGGCTGTGATTTCCACGCTGATTTCCGTACTCAAATTTATGTACGATCACAGTGAAAAGCAGCCGGGTATCAATGCGGTAATGCTGGATTTCGCGCATGTGATGATTGAAATGATGCGTTTTAACACCCCGTTCTTAAACTTTTTCTGGTTTAACTCACCGACACCGAATTTTCATCAACAGGCGAATGTTGGCTTTTGGGTGATTTACGCGCTGATTTTTATCGCGATGGCATTGCAGGCATCAGGCGCGCGCATGAGTCGCCAGACGCGTTTTTTACGCGAAGGTGTGGAAGACCAGCTCATTCTTGAGCAGGCGAAAGGGCCGGACGGAATGAGCCGCGAGCAAATCGAATCCCGCATTGTTGTTCCGCGTCACACGATTTTCCTGCAGATTTTCCCGCTCTATGTATTACCGGTAGTCATCATCGTGGCCGGTTATTTCTTTTTCTCTCTGCTCGGTTTTATCTAGAGCCACAGCGGGTGGTGCATGACCGCCCGCTACGCCGCCAGTACCCGCTCCAGTGCGCGCTGCGCATTCACCAGATGTTGACCGCCAAACAGAATTGCCCGATTCAACAGGGTATAAAGTTGATACACCGGCTGGCGGTCGAGGAAGTCAGGCGGCAACGGCGAGACCGACTGGTATCCGTCATAAATCTGCGGCAGCTGTTCAGGATGCAGTGGTAGCATGGCGAGGTCGCACTCTCTGTCACCCCAGTAACAGGCAGGGTCGAAGATATAAGGGCCGTTCGGACCCAGCGCACAGTTATCTGACCACAAATCCCCGTGCAACAGTGAAGCCTGAGGCTGATGCGCGGCAAGACGCTGCTGCACGTGTTCGACAATCGCATCAATGTTGCCAAATTCCAGCCCTTTCTCTGCCGCCAGTTCCAGCTGCCAGCCAATACGTTGCTCTGCAAAGAAGATCGACCAGCGGCGTTGCCAGGCGTTCGGCTGTGGTGTGGTGGAGAGATCGTTGTCGAAATCGAGTCCAAACTGCGGTTGATCGCTCCACTGGTGCAATCGTGCTAGCTGCTGTCCAAGAATAAACGCGTTATGGGCATCCAGTGGGCGAGCGGGGAGATATTCCATGACCAGAAAACTGTAGTCGCGGTCACTGCCCACGGCCCAGACGTGCGGGACGGTGACCGTTTTGCTACGCGACAGCAGATCCAACTGATCGGCTTCGGCAGTGAAGATGGGGAGAAGTTCACGTTCATCGCATTTAACGAAGAGGTCGCGCCCCGCGTAGCGTAAATGCCACGCGGCGTGGATCTCACCGCCAGGCAGTTCATTACGCAGTTCAATTTCACCTTCACCTAATTGCTCGCTTAAAAGATGACTGATAGCCTGCCACATGATATCTCTCCCATGTTGTCTGCCAGATCATAAAGTTAGCGCAAAACGGCTGTTAAAAAATACGAACTAACGCACACCTGAGCGGTTTAAATTCATACAACGCACTTATTGTTCTTTTTTTCGCCAGCTTTCCCAGGTCTCTACCTTAATATCCGCGTCCTTGTCGGTCACACTCTCGGCCAGACTGCTTGCCAGGGCGTGAACTTCCTCTTCGCTGAGGGCGCTTATCAGGCCAAATGTCAGCGTGCCTAAATCATGAATATTGCCCTCGTCGTCCGTGAGGGTGAGCAGAAAATTTGCCCGTGTAAAAGCGTTGTTGAGTTCATTGAGCTCAGTCAGTGACGCTTCATGAATGTTGACGGTAATGACGTAGCGGGTGATGTCGCCACTGCTCATAGTTCACCTCATTGTTATCATGAAAGTTTTCTTAGCATAGTCGATAGTACGTTTTTGGCGACTATAGCTCGTCTTTCCCTCTCTCCGGAAGAGAGAGGGGGCGGTTAATTTTGGGACAGATAATCAACAATTTTTTCGGTGTCAGGCAGCGAACAAAGCCGCGTTCCCTGATTGATGGTTGCAGCGCTACCTGCTGCAACGCCGTAGCGCGTCATCTCCAGCAGCGACGCACCCTGCGCCAGCTTCAGCGTCATCGCCCCCACCATACTGTCACCTGCGCCAACGGTGCTCTGGCTTTTCATGGGGGGTGGCACAACCTGCACATAGCCCGTTCCATCCACGGCCAGCGCACCCTGAGGGCCAAGAGAAACCACCACGCGCAATGCCTTGCCGCTGCGTATTAGCTCTTGCGCAGCGTTACGGACGTCATCCGGCTGGGTGAGTTCACGATTCACCAGCGCGCTGAGCTCTTTCTGATTAGGTTTGACCAGCTCAAGGTTGCCCGGCTCCATTGCGGCTTTTAGCGCCTCGCCGGAACTGTCGACAATGCACCGGATGCCCCGTTGCTGGGCTGCCCGAATTAATGCTGTGAGTTTCTCTGTGCTCACGCCCGGCGGCAGGCTGCCGCTGATCACCAGCAAAGCGCCCCTTTCAATTGTCAGGACCTTCTCCTCAAGCTGACGAAACTCATCATCACTCAATTTTGCCCCCGGCATAACAAAACGGTACTGCTCGCCGCTGGACTCAACGTGAACGTGCAGGTTCTGACGCGTCCAGTCGCTGGCCTCGACGGTCTGCACGGCAACCTGTTCGTCTGCCAGCAGAGACACCAGATGTTCACCAGTGGCACCACCGGCAGGAAAAATCGCCGTCGCTTTGCCTCCAAGGTGGGTAATTGCGCGTGCGACGTTGATACCGCCACCACCGGGCTCAAACACCGGGGCGCTACAGCGTAGTTTACCTTCCGGGTAAATCTGTGCGGTTAAGGTAGCGGAATCGAGAGAAGGGGAGAGTGTCAGCGTGTAGACAGGAACCATCATAACCTCCTTTTTGCATGGGTTCCTTTAAGCCTGGCACCAATCGGCAGGAAGGCAACGTAAATAACAGTATGATTTTAAATATGAATGCTGACAAAAGGACGGGATTGTTTTTATAAAATAAAAGTCGTTTTGGGATCGTTCTTATTCAAAAAATGAAATAAGAAAACATTGCTATGTTATTTGCGGCTTTTTATAATTTGTTACCTTTCTCTGGACGCCTTGTCATTGATCCTCAAGAAAGTTTCCGAGACCGTGATGGTCTCTTTTTTTGTTGTATGGACTCCTTAATAAAATGAAGCTTTTGAAGACAGTACCCGCTGCAATGATGCTGGTGGGTGGCGTGTTTGCGTCAATGAATGCAATCGCCGATGATACCGTTTTTACTGTCATGGACGATCCCTCCACAGCGCAAAAACCTTTTGAAGGTAACCTGAACGCAGGGTATCTGGCGCAATCCGGCAACACGAAAAGCTCTTCCCTGACCGCAGACAGCACCCTGACGTGGTATGGCAACACCACCGCCTGGTCACTGTGGGGCAATGCCAGCAACACCTCAGCGAATGACGAGCGATCGTCAGAGAAATACGCCGTAGGCGGGCGTAGTCGTTACAATATGACCGATTATGATTACCTGTTCGGTCAGGCAAGCTGGCTAACCGACCGCTATAACGGCTACCGGCAGCGTGATGTCTTCACTGCTGGTTATGGTCGCCAGTTCCTGAACGGACCGGTACATAGCCTGCGTTTTGAATTCGGTCCCGGCGTACGTTATGACGAATACACCGACGGTGATACCAAAACCCAACCGCTGGGCTATGCGTCGGGTACTTACGCCTGGCAGATGACCGACAACACCAAATTCACGCAGGGTGTTTCGGTATTCGGTGCTGATGATACGACGCTGAACTCCGAGACGGCGCTGAATGTGGCCATCAATGAACACTTTGGGTTAAAGGTAGCGTACAACGTGACCTGGAACTCAGCACCGCCTGAAACTGCGCCAGATCATACCGACCGCAGGACGACAATTTCTTTGGGTTATAAAATGTAATCTACATGGGCCGACATTATTTCGGCCCTTTTTTAATTTTTAGAAATCGTGCTGATTTATATTAAACGGCGTTTTAAAATAATTGGTCCGAAAATATCTCCATACTTTCTTCATAATTACACCACTCCCCGAATATTCAGATTATTTGACACGAATTGATAAATAAACTGACTATGCAAAAGTGTGATCCAGATCTACACTGTCACTACAGGCAAAACTCAGCCTTAGGTCTTTATGCTCTAATTAAGTATGAGAAGAATCATGATGAAAAAAATCAAAACTGCTGCAGCAGCAATGGTGCTTTCGGCACTCTCATTTGGCGTATTCGCTGCTGATCGCACGGGTATTAGCACCGCCTCTGATGTTGAAGCGGGTTCAAACATCGCCCCGGCGTCACAGTCTACCGATCAGTCAATGAATGATGCGTTTGACGTGCATACGCTGGTAGCCGGTGAGTGGTCCTGATACGTGTTTCGGTTTTAAACCTCACCATAAAAAACCGGATTGTGATGTACCGGTTTTCATCACATCAATGCTGTAAAGATATTCAAAGATTTTTCAGGGTTTGATGTCTTATTACTTTTTCTTGCAATGCGTTAACACTAACCCCATATCATTGCAGCCCAGCGCAATAACAACATTGCACCGCAAATTGCAATTAATACGACCACCATTTTCCAGTGCTTCGCGGCAAAGCGTTTTGTTGGCATAACCTCTTCCTTGTCAGTTTATTGTTCCAGTCTACCAAAAAAATGCGGTAAAAAGCGCATTATTCGGGACAAAGGATTATGCAACGGCATTGATTCATGTCAGAACCAATGGAATCTGTCGGCAAGAATCAGCACTAAACCGGCAGCGGAAAGAATATTCAATATCACAACGGTTCTACTGGACACATTCATGTGATGCCCCTTGGGTGTGTAAGGACCTGTTCAAGAATAGCTCAGCACTTTTGAATTGCGAGCCATGGTTCGCGAAAGTTCGTTCACTCATACCGATGAGTGAAGGTTCAAACTGGTCGCAGAGGGTGCATTCGCCCTTTCATTAGTGTTACCATTAGGGGGCTTGCCGTAAATCCGCATTTGTCTGAAATCGGCGGGAGCATGATGACGAGCCAATTTGACGATTGTTGGTCAGATGGTTTCGCAATCTATTGTTAAATAATGATTATTTTCTTTGTATATGCTCTTATGTGTGGGGCATCACTGCAAATAAGGATATAAAATGCCTGTAATTACTCTTCCTGATGGCAGCCAACGCCATTACGACCACGCTGTTAGCCCAATGGATGTTGCCCTGGATATCGGCCCTGGACTCGCGAAAGCGACCATCGCTGGCCGTGTAAATGGTGAGCTGGTTGATGCGTCCGATCTGATCGAGAGCGATGCGAAGCTGTCTATCATCACCGCGAAAGACGAAGAAGGTCTTGAGATCATTCGTCACTCCTGCGCGCACCTGTTAGGTCATGCGATTAAACAGCTGTGGCCAAACACCAAAATGGCGATCGGCCCGGTTATCGACAACGGCTTCTACTATGACGTTGACCTCGATCATACCCTGACCCAGGAAGATATCGACGCGCTCGAAAAACGTATGCACGAGCTCGCCGAAACCAACTACGACGTCATCAAGAAGAAAGTCAGCTGGCACGAAGCGCGTGAAACCTTCGTGAAGCGCGGCGAGAACTATAAAGTCTCTATTCTTGACGAAAATATTTCGCATGATGACAAGCCTGGCTTGTACCATCACGAAGAATACGTCGACATGTGCCGTGGACCGCACGTGCCGAACATGCGCTTCTGTCATCACTTCAAGCTGATGAAGATCGCAGGCGCCTACTGGCGTGGCGACAGCAACAACAAGATGTTGCAGCGTATTTATGGTACCGCATGGGCAGATAAGAAAGCCCTGAGCGCGTACCTGCAGCGCCTGGAAGAGGCTGCGAAGCGTGACCACCGTAAAATCGGTAAGCAGCTTGACCTGTATCATATGCAGGAAGAAGCGCCGGGTATGGTGTTCTGGCATAACGACGGCTGGACTATCTTCCGTGAACTGGAAACCTTCGTTCGCTCCAAGCTGAAAGAGTACCAGTACCAGGAAGTGAAAGGCCCGTTCATGATGGACCGTGTGCTGTGGGAAAAAACCGGCCACTGGGACAACTACAAAGATGCGATGTTCACCACCTCGTCTGAGAACCGTGAGTACTGCATCAAGCCAATGAACTGTCCGGGTCACGTTCAGATCTTCAACCAGGGTCTGAAATCCTACCGCGACCTGCCGCTGCGTATGGCGGAGTTCGGTAGCTGCCACCGTAACGAGCCATCAGGTGCGCTGCACGGTCTGATGCGCGTTCGTGGTTTTACTCAGGATGATGCGCATATCTTCTGTACTGAAGATCAGGTACGTGACGAAGTTAACGCCTGTATTCGTATGGTCTACGATATGTACAGCACCTTTGGCTTCGAGAAGATCGTGGTCAAACTCTCAACGCGTCCGGAAAAACGTATCGGTAGCGATGAGACCTGGGATCGCGCAGAAGCGGATCTCGCCGTGGCGCTGGAAGAGAACGGCATTCCGTTCGAATACCAGCTGGGCGAGGGCGCATTCTACGGTCCGAAAATTGAATTTACCCTGTATGACTGCCTCGATCGCGCATGGCAGTGCGGTACTGTACAGCTGGACTTCTCCCTGCCGCAGCGTTTAAGCGCCTCTTATGTTGGCGAAGACAACGAGCGTCAGGTGCCGGTAATGATTCACCGTGCAATTCTCGGTTCTCTGGAGCGCTTCATCGGCATCCTGACCGAAGAGTTCGCGGGCTTCTTCCCAACCTGGCTTGCGCCAGTGCAGGTCGTGGTGATGAACATTACCGATTCTCAGGCAGATTACGTTAAAGAATTGACGCAGAAACTACAAAATGCGGGCATTCGCGTAAAAGCAGACTTGAGAAATGAGAAGATTGGCTTTAAAATCCGCGAGCACACTTTACGTCGTGTCCCGTATATGTTGGTCTGTGGTGATAAAGAGGTGGAAGCAGGCAAAGTTGCCGTTCGCACCCGCCGTGGTAAAGACCTGGGGAGCCTGGACGTAAGTGAAGTGATTGAGAAGCTGCAACAAGAGATTCGCAGCCGCAGTCTTCAACAACTGGAGGAATAAGGTATTAAAGGCGGAAAACGAGTTCAAACGGCACGTCCGAATCGTATCAATGGCGAGATTCGCGCCCAGGAAGTTCGCTTAACAGATCTTGAAGGTGAACCACTGGGGATTGTGAGTCTGAGAGAAGCGATCGAAAAAGCTGAAGAAGCTGGAGTAGATTTAGTTGAAATCAGCCCTAACGCCGAACCGCCAGTTTGTCGTATCATGGACTACGGCAAGTTCCTTTATGAAAAGAGTAAGTCTTCTAAGGAACAGAAGAAGAAGCAAAAAGTTATCCAGGTTAAGGAAATCAAATTCCGTCCTGGTACCGACGATGGCGATTATCAGGTAAAACTCCGCAGCCTGATTCGCTTTCTGGAAGATGGCGATAAGGCCAAGATCACACTGCGTTTCCGCGGTCGTGAGATGGCCCACCAACAGATCGGTATGGAAGTGCTTAACCGCGTCCGTGAAGATCTGAGTGAACTGGCAGTAGTCGAATCCTTCCCTACGAAGATCGAAGGCCGCCAGATGATCATGGTGCTCGCTCCTAAGAAGAAACAGTAAGGCCTTCAAGCAGCAAAATCTGTGGAGCCTTCGGGTTTCATAGGTTTTGTTCGCCTATGTTTCGTTTATTTAACAATGCGAAGTGGAAGTTATTAAGATGCCAAAAATTAAGACCGTACGCGGTGCTGCTAAGCGCTTCAAAAAAACCGGTGGTGGTGGATTTAAGCGTAAGCACGCAAACCTGCGTCATATTCTGACCAAAAAATCTACTAAGCGTAAACGTCACCTGCGTCCAAAAGGCCTTGTTTCTAAAGGCGATCTGGGTCTGGTTATCGCGTGCCTGCCGTACGCATAAGCCGTTAACGTTTAATTTTTTTACTAAGAATATAGATACAGGAGAGCACACATGGCTCGCGTAAAACGTGGTGTAATTGCACGTGCACGTCACAAGAAAATTTTGAAACAAGCTAAAGGCTACTACGGTGCGCGTTCACGCGTTTACCGCGTTGCCTTCCAGGCTGTTATCAAAGCAGGTCAGTACGCTTACCGTGACCGTCGTCAGCGTAAGCGTCAGTTCCGTCAACTGTGGATTGCGCGTATCAACGCAGCAGCACGTCAGAACGGTATTTCTTACAGCAAATTCATCAACGGCCTGAAAAAAGCCTCTGTTGAAATCGACCGTAAGATCCTGGCTGACATCGCAGTATTCGACAAAGTAGCGTTCACCGCTCTGGTCGAAAAAGCGAAAGCAGCACTGGCATAAGCCAGTTGAGAGAGGGAGCTTTGCTCCCTCTTTTGTTTTAACATCATCAGAACATTGACTTTTACCCGTCCAGGCTTTTCAATAAGGTCTTCACGGTTTTTACCACACAAGGTAACGCAAGCATGAATGCTGCTATTTTCCGCTTCTTCTTTTACTTTAGCACCTGAATTCAGGAGGCTAGCGCGTGAAAGATGAAACGAAAAACAGCGCCAGATAAGCCTCCCGATGGAGGCTTTTTTTGTGTCTAAATTCGAGAGAATAAGTCCACCAAATCGGTGTCTGCACCGACATAATGAGGAAAACCATGTCACATCTCGCAGAGCTGGTTGCTAGTGCAACGGCCGCCATTAACCAGGCCTCAGATGTTGCCGCGTTAGACAATGTCCGCGTCGAATATCTGGGCAAGAAAGGGCATTTAACCCTTCAAATGACTACCCTGCGTGAGCTGCCGCCGGAAGAACGCCCGGCAGCGGGTGCGGTGATTAACGAAGCCAAGGAGCAGGTACAGCAGGCGCTGAACGCGCGTAAAGCTGAACTCGAAAGCGCGGTGCTGAATGCGCGTCTGGCGGCGGAAACCATCGACGTTTCTCTGCCCGGTCGCCGTATTGAAAACGGTGGTCTGCACCCGGTAACCCGTACCATCGATCGCATTGAAAGTTTCTTCGGTGAGCTCGGCTTTACCGTGGCGACTGGCCCGGAAATCGAAGATGATTATCACAACTTCGATGCCCTGAACATTCCTGGCCATCATCCGGCACGTGCTGACCACGACACTTTCTGGTTCGACGCTACGCGTCTGCTGCGTACTCAGACCTCCGGCGTTCAAATCCGTACCATGAAGGATCAGGAGCCGCCAATCCGTATTATCGCGCCGGGCCGCGTCTATCGTAACGACTACGATCAGACCCACACCCCAATGTTCCACCAGATGGAAGGTCTGATTGTTGATAAAAACATCAGCTTCACCAACCTGAAGGGTACGCTGCACGATTTCCTGAACAACTTCTTTGAGGAAGATCTGCAGGTTCGTTTCCGTCCGTCCTACTTCCCGTTCACCGAACCGTCTGCGGAAGTTGACGTGATGGGTAAAAACGGCAAATGGCTGGAAGTGCTGGGCTGCGGTATGGTGCATCCAAACGTGCTGCGTAACGTGGGTATCGATCCGGAAGTGTACTCCGGCTTTGCCTTCGGTATGGGCATGGAGCGTCTGACCATGCTGCGCTACGGCGTGACCGACTTACGTGCATTCTTCGAAAACGATCTGCGTTTCCTCAAACAGTTTAAATAAGGGCAGGACAGAACAATGAAATTCAGTGAACTGTGGTTACGCGAATGGGTGAACACGACGCTCGACAGCGAAGCACTTTCTAACCAGATCACCATGGCGGGTCTGGAAGTTGATGGCGTCGATCCTGTCTCGGGTGCTTTTACCGGCGTGGTGGTGGGTGAAGTGGTTGAGTGCGGACAGCACCCTAACGCCGATAAACTGCGCGTGACGAAAGTGAACGTGGGCGGTGACCGTCTGCTGGATATAGTCTGCGGCGCGCCAAACTGCCGTCAGGGGCTGAAAGTGGCCGTGGCAACCGTCGGTGCAGTGTTGCCGGGCGATTTCAAAATTAAAGCGGCTAAGCTGCGCGGCGAGCCGTCTGAAGGCATGCTGTGCTCCTTCTCCGAGCTGGGTATTTCCGACGACCACAACGGCATTATTGAGCTGCCGCTGGATGCGCCAATCGGCACCGATATCCGTGAATACCTGAAGCTTGACGACAACACCATTGAAATCAGCGTCACGCCAAACCGTGCCGACTGCTTAGGTATCATCGGCGTGGCGCGTGACGTTGCCGTGCTGAACCAGACCGAACTGAACGCGCCGGAGATTGCTTCGGTTGAAGCGACCATCAGTGACGTGCTGCCAATCCAGGTTGAGGCTGCGGATGCTTGCCCGCGCTATCTGGGCCGCGTGGTGAAAGGCATTAACGTTAAGGCGCCAACGCCGCTGTGGATGAAAGAGAAGCTGCGTCGCTGCGGTATCCGCTCAATCGATGCGGTTGTTGACGTAACCAACTACGTTCTGCTGGAGCTGGGCCAGCCGATGCACGCGTTCGATAAAGATCGTATCGACGGCGGCATCGTTGTGCGCATGGCGAAAGAGGGCGAAACCCTGGTTCTGCTGGACGGCAGCGAAGCCAAACTGAACGCCGATACTTTGGTGATTGCTGACCACAGCAAAGCGCTGGCAATGGGCGGTATCTTCGGGGGTGAACACTCTGGCGTGAACGAGGAAACGCAAAACGTTCTGCTGGAATGCGCGTTCTTCAGCCCGCTCTCCATCACCGGTCGCGCACGCCGCCACGGTCTGCATACCGATGCTTCTCACCGCTACGAGCGCGGCGTTGACCCGGCTCTGCAGTACAAAGCGATGGAACGCGCGACTCGCCTGCTGATCGACATCTGCGGCGGCGAAGCGGGTCCGGTTATCGACGTGACCAACGAAGCGACGCTGCCTAAGCGTGCCACCATTACCCTGCGCCGCAGCAAGCTGGATCGCCTGATTGGCCACCACGTTGCCGATGCACAGGTTACCGACATTCTGACCCGTCTGGGCTGTGAAGTGACCGAAGGCCAGGACGAATGGAAAGCCGTTGCGCCATCATGGCGTTTCGACATGGAAATTGAAGAAGATCTGGTGGAAGAAGTGGCCCGCGTTTACGGCTACAACAACATCCCTGATGAGCCGGTACAGGCGGGTCTGGTGATGGGCACCCACCGTGAAGCCGACCTGTCCCTGAAGCGTGTGAAAACCATGCTCAACGACAAAGGCTATCAGGAAGTGATCACTTACAGCTTTGTTGATCCTAAGCTGCAGCAGCTGATCCACCCGGGCCAGGAGGCGCTGATCCTGCCAAGCCCGATCTCCAGCGAGATGTCCGCGATGCGTCTGTCCCTGTGGACCGGCCTGCTCGGCACTATCGTCTATAACCAGAATCGTCAGCAAAACCGCGTGCGCATTTTCGAAAGCGGTTTGCGCTTTGTACCGGATACTCAGGCGAATTTAGGCATCCGTCAGGATCTCATGCTGGCGGGGGCTATCAGCGGTAACCGCTATGAAGAGCACTGGGATCTGGCAAAAGGTACGGTTGATTTCTACGATATGAAGGGCGATCTGGAAGCCATTCTCGATCTGACCGGTAAATTGTCTGAAATTGAATTCCGCGCAGAAGCGAATCCAGCCCTGCATCCGGGCCAGAGCGCGGCAATTTATTTAGACGGTAAACGCGTTGGTTTCATTGGAGTTGTTCATCCGGAGCTGGAGCGTAAGCTGGACCTCAATGGCCGTACCATCGTGTTCGAGCTGGAGTGGAACCCGGTCGCAGACCGCGTCATTCCTCAGGCGCAGGACGTATCACGCTTCCCGGCGAACCGCCGTGATATCGCGGTTGTCGTCGCTGAAAACGTGCCCGCAGCAGATATTTTGGCCGAATGTAAGAAAGTTGGCGTAAATCAGGTAGTTGGCGTAAACTTATTTGACGTGTACCGCGGCAAGGGCGTAGCAGAAGGTTTCAAGAGCCTCGCTATTAGCCTTATCCTTCAGGATACCAGCCGTACACTCGAAGAAGAGGAGATTGCCGCTACCGTTGCCAGATGTGTAGAGGCATTAAAAGAGCGATTCCAGGCATCATTGAGGGATTGAACCTATGGCGCTTACAAAAGCTGAAATGTCAGAATATCTGTTTGATAAGCTTGGGCTTAGCAAACGGGATGCCAAAGAGCTGGTAGAGCTGTTTTTCGAAGAGATCCGTCGTGCTCTGGAAAATGGTGAGCAGGTAAAACTCTCCGGTTTTGGCAATTTTGATTTGCGAGACAAAAACCAACGTCCGGGTCGCAACCCGAAGACGGGGGAAGATATTCCCATTACAGCCCGCCGCGTGGTGACCTTCAGACCCGGCCAGAAGTTAAAAAGCCGTGTCGAAAACGCAACGCCTAAAGCAGAGTAATATGAACTAACTAAAAAGGCCGCTATTGCGGCCTTTTTTCTTTGCGCTCTTCTGCAAACCCACCGTAAAATCAATTACATCTCACGTGACTAAAACCATACCCATGCTTGATTTTGCCCATCGCCAGCACCGTTCCGATCGACGTCGCCTGTTTCTGCTTGCGCTGCTGCTCATTGTGGCCGCTGTCGTTAGCCTGTGCGCGGGCGACAGGTGGCTGGGGCCGGAAAGCTGGTTGGGTCCGGATGGACAGCTTTTTGTCTGGCAAATACGCCTGCCGCGCACGCTGGCGGTGATCCTGGTGGGGGCCGCGCTGGCGCTGTGCGGCACCATCATGCAGGCGCTGTTTGAAAATCCGCTGGCGGAGCCCGGGCTGCTTGGCGTGTCGAATGGGGCTGGCGTGGGGCTGATTGCGGCTGTCATGCTGGGGGGCGGGGCACTCTCAGCGTGGAGCATTAGCTTTAGCGCTATTCTCGGCGCCTTGCTGATAACCATCATTCTGCTGCGTTTTGCCAGACGGCATCTGTCGACCAGTCGGTTGCTGCTTGCCGGGGTGGCGCTGGGGATCATCTGCAGCGCGTTAATGACCTGGGCGGTCTATTTTTCAACGTCGTTCGATTTACGTCAGCTCATGTACTGGATGATGGGGGGATTCGGTGGCGTCGACTGGCGGCAGGGCTGGCTGATGGCGCTGTTGATCCCGGTCATACTGTGGACCTCTTTTCAGGCACAGCCGCTGAATATTCTCGCGCTCGGCGAAACGTCGGCTCGCCAGCTCGGCATGCCGATTAGCTTCTGGCGCAATGCGCTGGTGATTGCCATTGGCTGGATGGTGGGGGTGAGCGTGGCGCTGGCGGGGGCGATTGGCTTTATCGGACTGGTTATCCCACATATGTTGCGTCTGTGCGGTATTACCGACCATCGGACGTTACTTCCGGCCTCGGCGGTTGCCGGGGCGGCAACGCTGTTGGTGGCTGACATCATCGCCCGACTCGCCCTGAGCGCAGCCGAACTGCCGATTGGTGTAGTGACCGCTACGCTGGGCGCGCCGGTATTTATCTGGCTACTCTTAAAAGCTGGACGTTAAATCACTACCCGTAAGACAACCTGAGGGAATGCTATGCAGACTGATATTCTGAATACCGAAGTGACCACCATTGACGGCGAGAAAACCACGCTGGAAGGCTACAAGGGCAACGTGTTGCTCATCGTCAACGTGGCATCCAAATGTGGCCTGACGCCGCAGTACGAACAGCTGGAGAACATTCAGAAAGCCTGGGAGAAAGACGGTTTCACCGTACTGGGCTTCCCGTGCAACCAATTCCTGGGCCAGGAGCCGGGCAGCGAAGAGGAGATTAAAACCTTCTGCAGCACCACCTATGGCGTGACGTTCCCGCTATTCAGCAAGATCGACGTCAACGGTGAAGACCGCCACCCGCTCTATGCGAAGCTGGTGGCCGCAGCGCCGACCGCCGTGGCGCCAGAGGACAGCGGTTTCTATGAACGTATGGCAAGCAAAGGGCGTGCGCCGCTCTATCCTGACGATATCCTGTGGAATTTTGAAAAATTCCTGATTGGTCGCGACGGCCAGGTTGTCCAGCGTTTCTCACCGGATATGACCCCTGAAGATCCGATCGTCATGGAGTCTATCAAGCTGGCGCTGGCGAAATAATGACGTTGCTGATGCAGCTCACGGACGTCGCCGATAAGGGACGTCTGGAGCCGGTAACCGGTGCTATCAATGCCGGAGAAATCCTGCATCTTGTTGGGCCAAATGGGGCCGGTAAAAGCACGCTGCTGGCACGTATGGCGGCCTTGACCTCTGGTCCGGGCGAGATCGTGCTGCAGGGGCACGCCCTTGCCGACTGGTCACCGGTATCGCTGGCACATCGGCGTAGCTATTTAGTTCAGCAGCAGGTGCCACCGTTTGCGATGCCGGTCTGGCACTATCTGATGCTGCATCTGCATGATAAAAACAGCGCCACGCTGCTCTCGGATGTCGCGACGGCGTTAGGGTTAGACGATAAACTCACCCGTCACGCCAGCCAGCTCTCCGGTGGGGAGTGGCAGCGCGTGCGTCTGGCCGCGGTTATCCTGCAGATCCATCCGGCAGGAAATCCTCACGGACGCTTGCTGCTTCTGGACGAGCCGATGAGCGGTCTGGATGTCGCCCAGCAGGCGGCGCTGGATACCCTGCTAAGCGGGTTGTCCCGTCAGGGGATCGCCGTCGTCATGAGCAGTCACGATCTTAACCACACGCTGCGTCATGCCCACAGGGTCTGGCTGCTGTCGCGAGGCAAAATGATTGCCAGCGGCGCGCGTGACCAGGTTCTTACGCCCCCAAATCTTGCCCGCGCGTACAATATGTCGTTTCGCAGGCTGGACATAGAAGGGCATAAGATGCTGATTTCTACCGCGCAAGAGTAACCGTTTCTTGCCTGGTAGCCTATTTGCACGCTAAATTACAAAAAGAATAAAAAAGCAGAGGATTCGTCTGGACATGCGATTCTGGTTTCTCTTTGTGGCAGCGCTCTTTCTTGCGGGATGCAGTAGCCATCGTGCGCCACCCCCTAATGCCCGGCTCTCGGATTCAATCACCGTGATTGCCAGCCTGAACGACCAGTTAAGCAACTGGCGCGGCACGCCTTATCGCTACGGCGGTATGAGCCGCGGCGGCGTGGACTGTTCTGGCTTTGTTCTGATGACCTTCCGCGATAAGTTTGATTTGCAGCTTCCACGTGAAACGCGCAAGCAAGCTGAAATAGGCACGGAAATCGACAAAGATGAGTTACTGCCGGGCGACCTGGTCTTTTTCAAAACCGGTTCGGGTGAAAGCGGTCTCCATGTTGGCATTTACGATACGGATAACCAGTTTATTCATGCTTCGACCAGCCGTGGGGTGATGCGCTCTTCGCTCGATAATGTCTACTGGCGTAAAAATTTCTGGCAGGCGCGGCGTATTTAGTCGCGCCTTGACGGCTTAACGCTGGCGGCAGGGTAACTAATAATCTATGCCGCTTTTAATCATATAAGATGATTAAAGTTAAATTTAAGAAGAATTAGTTATGTCCAGATGTATCTGTTTTATCTAAAACTGGCTATTACACAGTAACCAGGATAAGATTAATTTAGATTCAGGGATAAATCTGAAAAATATTACGGAACTGATGAAATTAATCTTATTAAAATCAAGACAGTGGAATTGTGTCGTCAATTGCTCCAGGATGTCCTCTCTCATCTTTAATGCGGGGCGAGTGCAATGATTATTACGCTAGATAATGCCTACAAGTCTGAACTTTTGCTGCAGCCTGCGCGTAATAGCGCCGGGGAGCTTAAAGGTTTAGAGCTTGTTGTTAACTTTGCTGGCGTAGACACGGAAGTGAGGATCCCTACTGAACTGGTTATCCCGCGTCTTTCACCCGCCGAAGAGTTAGCGCTGTTTCAAGAGAAACTGCAATTGCTCGACACCTGTAAACTGTTCTTTATTCAGCATCAGTTAATTGCATGGATCAATATTACACCTGTAATAGTTGAGTTTTTATTAACGAATGGAAATGCTGTTTCATTACTTGAGCGCTATCCTTTTCTTGAGTTTACTGTTAATGAGAACTATCCAGGTTTAAATAATGGAAAAGATGATCTGAACCTGGCGAGAATGGCAATCCATTTTCCTTTAGTGCTGACAAACTTTGGCGCAGGTGCAGCATCTCTCAAAGCGGTTTATGACGGTTTGTTTAAGCGCGTAATACTGGACAAGGGTTTTATCCAGCAGCGGGCTGCAGCGCTTTCTTTTGAGCCCTTTATGCGCGCTATTCTCTGGCAAATCACCCCACACTGCCAGTCGGTTATGGTATCCGGGATTGACGATCACAGCCTGTTGCAGCGCGTGCTGACGTTTAATTTTGGCGCGATGCAGGGAAGTCTCTGGCCTGCTGTACCGGCAGAGCAGGTGACAACACTCGTTCAATGATAACCCTTCTCTTCGCCCGTGTTTAAGACCCGCTAAACCCTCTACACTAAAAGCAGGAGGACCTATGACCCTGTCTTTTACTGCACACTGGCATGACGAGTTGCCTGGCTTTTATACCGCACTCAAACCTACACCGTTACACCATTCCCGTCTTATCTGGCATAACGCGCCGCTGGCTGACGAACTGGCGATCCCGCCTGACCTGTTCCAGCCTACAGAAGGGGCTGGCGTCTGGGGCGGCGAAACGCTTTTGCCGGGCATGCAGCCACTGGCTCAGGTCTACAGCGGCCACCAGTTTGGCGTCTGGGCGGGGCAACTGGGTGACGGCCGGGGGATCCTGCTCGGTGAACAACAGCTTCCCAACGGGGAGACGGTTGACTGGCATCTGAAAGGTGCGGGTCTTACCCCCTATTCGCGAATGGGCGACGGGCGCGCGGTGCTGCGCTCAACGATCCGCGAAAGCCTGGCGTCGGAAGCCATGCATGCGCTGGGGATCCCTACCACGCGCGCGCTGTCCATTGTTACCAGCGATACGCCGGTTGCGCGTGAGACGATGGAGCAGGGGGCAATGCTGGTCCGCATCGCTGAAAGCCATCTGCGCTTTGGTCATTTTGAACACTTTTACTATCGCCGCGAGCCGGAAAAAGTCCGACAGCTTGCAGACTATGCCATTCGCCGCCACTGGCCACAGTTGCAGGGCGAAGCGGAAAAGTATGTTCTCTGGTTCCGCGATATCGTCTCCCGTACCGCCTCAATGATTGCCCGCTGGCAGACCGTCGGGTTTGCACACGGGGTGATGAATACCGATAACATGTCCCTTCTGGGACTCACCTTCGATTACGGTCCGTATGGCTTCCTTGATGATTACCAGCCGGGTTACATCTGTAACCATTCGGACTATCAGGGACGCTACAGTTTTGATAATCAGCCTGCTGTAGGGTTGTGGAATCTACAACGCCTTGCGCAAAGCCTGTCGCCTTTTATTGATGTCGATGCCCTGAACGATGCGCTCGACGGTTATCAGGAGGTTCTGCTGCGGGAGTATGGTGCGCTGATGCGCAACAAGCTGGGCCTGCTGACCCAGGAGAAGGGCGATAACGAATTACTGAACACCTTGTTTGCGCTGATGGCGCGGGAAGGGAGTGACTACACCCGCACCTTCCGGATGCTGAGCCAGACGGAGCAGAACAGCGCGGCGTCACCGCTGCGTGACGAGTTTATCGACAGGCAGGCGTTTGACGACTGGTTCACGCTCTACCGCTCGCGGCTTCAGCAGGAGCAGGTGGATGATGCAACCCGCCAGGAGAAGATGAAGGCCGCGAACCCCGCAATGGTGTTGCGCAACTGGCTGGCGCAGCGGGCGATTGAGCAGGCAGAGCAGGGACAGTACGACGAGCTACACCGCCTGCATGTGGCGTTGCGCACGCCGTTTGCCGACCGGGACGATGACTACGTCAGCCGCCCGCCTGAGTGGGGTAAGCGGCTGGAAGTGAGCTGCTCAAGCTAGGGGGCGAGAAATACCTGCGGCGCGGCGTGAGCCGGATGTTGACCCACGTGCAGCTGTGCGCCATACCAGTGGGCCAGCGCATCGGCCTGCAGGACGGCCTCCGGTGTGCCTCCGGCGACCAGCCTGCCGTTATGCAACAGCAGGATCCTGTCTGCCCACAGCGCCGCCAGATTGAGATCGTGCAGCACCACGCAGACGTGCAGATCCTTTTGACGGGTCAGCGATCTTAACAGCCGCAGCAGATACTGCTGATGGTAGAGATCCAGCGCGGAGGTGGGTTCATCCAGGAACAGCCAGCCGCGCGGAGCATCGTCGCACCAGAGCTGGGCCAGCGCGCGCGCAAGCTGGACACGCTGCTGTTCGCCACCGGAAAGCGCCGCAAATTGCCTTCCGGCAAGCGGTAAACATTCGGTGATCCGCATGATTTCCTGAATCACTGCCGCTTCAGGCGTGCGCGTCCACGGGGCGCGGCCCATGCCGATAACGGCCTCCACCGGCCAGTCAAATCCCAGCTGCGTGTTTTGACGCATTACCGCCCGCTGGCGGGAAAGCGCGTCCGGACGCCATGCGCTGAGGGGTTTCCCCGCCAGAAGACAGTGCCCGCTGGCAGGCTTAAGATAACCCGTTAACAGCCGTAATAACGTCGATTTCCCGGCACCGTTCGGGCCAATTAACGCGATCAGTTCACCCTGCGATAACGACAGCGAAATGTCGTTGATTATCGTGCGTCGTCCCGCCTGAAAAACAATATTTTCCGCGCAATAGCGGTCAGCCATGTTGCCCTCCACGACGGAAGATAAGCCAGAGAAACCAGGGGGCGCCAAGAAGGCTGGTCAGCAAACCGACCGGCATTTCTGCTGGCGCGACCAGCGTTCGCGCGGCCGTATCCGCAATCAACAGCAGTGTAGCGCCGGCGAGGACCGAACCGGGGATCGCGGCCCGGTGATCCGCGCCCAGCCACATACGCATCAGATGCGGTACCACCAGCCCCACAAAGCCGATCACGCCGCTGACCGCCACTGCGGCAGCAACCAGCAGGGCGCTGCACAGCAGCAGGATCCGCTGTACGACGGCGACATCCACACCCAGGTAGTGCGCTTCCTCATCACCGAGTTGCAGCACGTTGAGCGCGTGCGCCAGCCGCCAGATAACCAGAACGGTGGGCACCATCAGCGAGGTGACGGCCAGCAGAGTAGACCACTGCGCCTGGCCGAGGCTGCCCATTCCCCAGAGCGAAAGCTGGCGAAGCTGCGCATCGTTACTCACCCAGGAGAGGACGCCGACCGCCGCGCCACACAAGGCGTTTATCGCAATGCCAACCAGTAACAGACGTGACAGGGAGCTGTTACGCTGCTGGCTGAGCAGGAAGATCGCAACGGTCGCTGCCAGCGCGCCGAGAAAGGCTGCCAGCATCGGGGCGTAGAGCATCATCAGGGCAGGTAACGAGAGCGGAAGAACGATCCACAGCGCGACCGCCAGCGCCGCGCCGCTGCTGATACCGAGCAAACCCGGATCCGCCAGGGGGTTGCGAAACAGTCCTTGCATCACACACCCCGCCAGCGCCAGCGACCCGCCGATGACCAGCGCCAGCAGCACGCGAGGCAGGCGGATCGTCAGCCAGATTTGACGCAGCGCCTCGTCGCTGCCGTTCCACAGCAGGCTGACCGGCAGGCGCAACGCACCAAAGCCGGTGGCCGTGAACGTCAAGAGGGAGAGCAGGGCAGCCAGCAGCCACAGTGAAACCGTCACCCGTCGGGACATCAGGGGAGTTGCTCCGCTTTGGCGCGCAGCTGCTGGATCGCTTTCGGCGTTCGCACGCTAAAGCCCAGCAGCGCCATGTCATCAATCGCCAGCACCTGTCTGTTCCGCCCGGCTGGCGTTTGCGCCAGACCCGGCAGCGTCCACAGATTTTCTTCACCGCCCAGCGCCTGCACGCCGTCCTGCGAAATCACCACCAGGTCGGGCTGGCTGGCAATCACGCCCTCCTGCGACAGCGGCTGATAGCGGGAAAATCCCTGCATAGCGTTCTGTAAACCCGCCGCACGGATGGCGGCATCCGCGGCGGTCTGCTGCCCGGCAGCCATGGCGGTCATCCCGCCGTGGTTAAGAATAAACAGCACCCGCTTGTTCAGCGACGACCCAGGCAGTGCAGCCAGCTCCGCACGCAGCGTTTTGCGCAGGATTTCACCCTGCGGCTGCTGGTGCGTTGCTTCGGCGATCGTCCGGACTTTCTCGTCAATCACGCTCAGGGCGTTACTGGCGGGAACGGTGACCACCCTGACACGGCTTTGCTCAACCTGCTTCAGCGCCAGAGAGGGCTGAGCCTGAGCGCTCGCCAGCACCAGCGTGGGACGCATGGACAAAATCCCCTCTGCATTAAGCTGGCGCAGATAACCCACGTCTGGCAGGTCGTTCGCCGCCTGCGGCCACTGGCTGGTGCTGTCGCGCGCGACCAGAGAAGACTGTGCGCCAAGGGCATAAACGATCTCCGTGACGTCGCCGCCGAGGGTGACAATTTTCTCCTGCGTGGCGGCAAACGCCATCAGAGGCAGGGCGCTCAGCAGGGCAAACCAGCTTTTCATGCGGCCATCCCTTTTGGCGTCAGGGCGTCAATCTGGCTGCGCCACTGGGGCTGCTCCGGCTCGCCTTCGGTACGCTGGCCATACAGCTGGGCGATTTGCGTACCGTCGGCGGCAAACAGTTCCAGGCTGGTGACGTGGCCATCTGCGGTCGGCTTGCGCGTTACCCAGCTCTCCGCGACGGCGTCTTCCAGCAGATGCAGCGTAAAGGTGGGGTTAAAGATATTCAGCCAGCCTTTCATCGGTACGACTTTTTCCACCGCGCCGGTGAAGATCTGCACGCAGCCGCGGTTGCCCACGAAAACCATGATTTCGTTACCGTCCTGACGTGCCGTTTCCAGCAGCTGCCCCAGCGCGCTGTTCTCAACTTTGCAGGCGAGATCGTCGCCCACCAGACGAAACGCCTGCTGGCGGCTGAGGTTATGGCGCTTCAACAGGCTGAAGAACTGATGAACGTCGGTCATGGCGCGCCACTCTGTGTCCACACGCGCGGCATCCGCATTCTCAGCGTGAGCCGGGGCATCGGCGGCCTTCAGCTCAAGCGGCGGGTTGTCGGCAAAGATAAAGCGGGTCAACACGTCGCCCCAGGCAGAGACGTCGGTATTGTCCGTGGTATACACCTTCAGCAGGGCATCGCCCTGACGATCGAAGAACTGAATGCTCTGACGCTCACCGCGTGCGGTGGTTTCGCTGATGTGAAACACGCTCGCCCACTGGTTGAGGAACAGGCGCAGATCCAGCGCGCGCGGGTTCAGCACCAGCCCGGCGTGGCCGTTCAGGTGCTGGTTGGTAAAGCTCCCGACCTGCTCGTGCACGGCGTATTCGTTGCGGCAGATACACTTGGTTTCGCCCACGGCTTCCAGCGCGCCTAAAATCTCGCGGATTTCACCGTGCAGTCGCCAGGCGTCGTGACCTACGCGGGCAAAGGCCAGCTCCGCTTCGCTGATGTTCATTAACCCTGCGATGTCACGCGCGTATTTACCCGGATTGTCTTCTTTTAACTCAAGCCAGCGTGTGTAGTGATTCATTGTCTCTTCCTTCTTAATATGCGTTACCACTGATAACTCACGAAAACCTTACCGTTACGACCGTCCTGCGGGATCCCCTGCGGTGACCAGTACGCTTTGTCGAAGGCGTTGCCCAGCACCAGCGTGGTGGTCACGCCTTTGAGCTGTTCCTGACCTTTATAGCTGATGTAGAAATCATTGACCGCATAGCCCGGCTGTTTACTGTAGCTGCTGCTGATATGCGTTGAGCGATCGACAAAAGTACCGATCCAGCCAACGGAGAACCCGCTTTGCGCCACCGGGATATCCAGCTTGCTGGTGACGGTGTCCGGGTTAATGCTGGAGATATACTCGCCGGTGTTGGTGTCTTTGCCGCGCGTGCGGTTGTAGGCCACGTCGAGGTTGAACAGGTCGGCGGAGTATTTCGCCATTACGTCCCATCCCCAGATTTTGGCGTCGGGGACGTTATAGGACATGGTGGTCGCCGCGGCAAAATCGACGGTGGTGGAGATGTAGTCTTTGGCTTTGGTATCGAAATAGCTGGCCTTAAACTCCAGCGCATCGTTGGCAAGCATTAGATCGTCAAAGCGCAGACCAAAACCGAACTCCTGGGTTTTATTGGTTTCCGGGCGCAGGTTCGGGTTGGGTACCCAGTAGTTGGTGTAGAAGCTGCCGATGGAGAAATGTTTCGCATCGTTATACATCTCGCCCATAGTCGGCGCGCGGAAGGCCTGCGCATAAGAGCCGAACAGCATCAGCCAGTCGGTTGGGCTGACGGTTAACCCGGCACGGGATGACCACTTATCGGCATCCACATCGTCGTAACCCTCGCTGCTGCCGCGATAATTGTCGTAGCGCGTACCGCCCAGCAGGGTCACGGGCAGATCGCGCAGGGTGATCTCATCCTGCAGCCAGCCGGAGCTGAAATCGATTTTGGCATTCGGGAAGCCGGTTGTCGCACCGCCCGGGCGTTGCTCCTGACGATAGTATTCGCCGCCGTAGGTCAGGAGATGAGACGCAAAGGAGTCGCTGAACAGACGGGTGCGGTTTTCCACTTTACCGCCTTTGGTAGTCTGCTTGCGGAACTCGCCGGTGCCGTCGACGTTCTGGGCGTTAATGCGCGCTTCGGACCAGTAGACTTTTGCATCGGCGTTCAGCCAGTCATTACCTTCCGGGGCAAGGTGGTAGCCAAGCTGCGCATCACGCTGGATGGTGGAACGGTCGGTCATGGGGTTGCTGCTGTCGGACGCGTCGGTGGTTTGCGGGTTTTTCGGCTCCTGCGCGTCGTTGTTGTAGTAGCGCAGGGAGCCGCTCAGGGTTTGAGCCGGGTCGATTTTCCAGCTCCCTTTTGCCAGCATGTTATTAATGGATTCGTCGTTAGGCGCCGTTGCACCGTCACTCTGGCGAATATCACCGCGATCCCGGCTCGACCAAGCCACCAGACCGTCCAGCGTCTCGGTACGGCCGTAGGCGCTGGCACCCATTCCGATGCTGTGATCGCCCGTCGCGCCCGTACCAAACACGCGGTAGCCGCTGTTTTTGCCCGGCTCGAGCAGATCGTTGGCGTCGGCGGTGTCATAGGAAATCACGCCGCCCAATGCGCCGCTACCGTACAGAAGAGCGGAAGGACCGCGCACCACTTCGATACGTTTGATCAGCGCCGGGTCGAGGAAGGTGCTGTTGAGGTGGCCGGTATCGGTTCCCTGACGCACGCCGTCGACCAGTACCAGCACGCCGCGACGGTCGTAACCGCGCAGGTTGACGTCCTGACCATTCGTGCGGCCGGTGCCGTCCAGCGTCAGACCGGGGACCTTGCGCAGCAGGTCGGCGGCAGAGCTGGCGGTCTGGTTTTCCGGTGCGGTGGCGTCAATGACGCTGACCATCATCGGCGCCTCAAAGGCGCTGCGGGCGTTGCCGGTGGCGGTTACGGTGATGTCGTCTGTGGCGGCAAACGCAGCCCCCGGCAGGGTGCTGACAATCGCCAGTGCCAGAAGTGACGGACGTAAAGACGTGGAATGCAGGTGTGGCATAGCAACTCTCCATAAGAATTGAAAAGCGCTGGCTGCCTGGGGATAACCTGGGTGGCTGGCGAAATTATCGTGTTGTTTATTTAGTCAGGATCAGTTTTCCGGCATAGGTCTGGCGCAGAAGATAGTGCTGGCCGTCATGCTCGATAATGACCCGCCCCTCATCACCGAGCAGGGTTTTGCTGTCGATACGGCGATCGGTGGAGGTGGGGGAAGGCGCTGTGTGTGTTTTTATTGGCGTTGCCGCGCTGTTATCCGTACGTGACATAATGTTTATAAATAACAATCAATGTAACAATGATAATCATTATCAATAAACTGCAAATTCACGGCAAGCGTTTTTGTGAAAATTGTGTGACGGGATCAAATTTGTGGGCGAGGTGAGGTCTGATGCCCTCACCCCGACCCTCTCCCACAGGGAGAGGGAGAAGGGCTGGATTTTAGAAGCGCGTATCGACCGCAGCTGCCAGCTTATCCAGCAGCAGTTCGCTGTCTTCCCAGCTCAGGCACGGGTCGGTGATCGACTGGCCGTAAACCATCTGCTGCCCGGTAACGATTTTCTGCGTGCCTTCTTTGAGGAAGCTTTCCGCCATAATGCCTGCCACGGCGGTGGAACCGCTGCGGATCTGCTGGCAGATCTCATCGCAGACATCCAACTGGCGACGGTGCTGCTTCTGGCAGTTGCCGTGGCTGAAATCCACCACCAGGTGTTCCGGCAGCTCGAACTCGGCCAGCGTTTCGCAGGCTGCTGCGATATCTTGCGCATGATAATTCGGTTTTTTGCCGCCGCGCATAATGATATGCCCGTACGGATTACCGCTGGTCTGGTAGATGGTCATGTGACCGCTCTTATCCGGCGACAGGAACATATGGCTGGCACGCGAGGCGCGGATCGCGTCGACCGCAATGCGCGTGTTGCCATCGGTCCCGTTTTTAAAGCCGACCGGACAGGAGAGAGCGGAGGCCATCTCACGGTGGATCTGACTTTCGGTGGTCCGTGCGCCAATTGCGCCCCAGCTGATCAGATCGGCGATAAACTGCCCGGTCACCATATCGAGAAACTCGGTCGCCGTCGGAACGCCCAGCTCGTTGACCTGTAAAAGCAGCTTCCGCGCCAGCTCAATACCGTGGTTCACGCGATAGCTGCCGTTGAGGTCAGGATCGGAAATCAGTCCCTTCCAGCCCACCACGGTGCGCGGTTTTTCAAAGTAGGTGCGCATGACGATCTCAAGGCGATGCTGATACTTCTCACGCATCCCCTGAAGACGTTTTGCGTAGTCCATCGCGGCATCCAGGTCGTGAATGGAGCAGGGGCCAATCACCACCAGAAGGCGCTTGTCTTCGCCGTTCAGGATTTTTTCAATGCGGCGGCGGGACGCCGTTACATGTTCCGCAACGCCTGCGGAAACGGGGTGCCGCTGGGCCAGTTCAGCCGGAGTCACCAGGCTATCAATGCGCGCAGTGCGGAGTTCGTCGGTTTTGTTCATGGAATGTCTCAGAATTTTTGTGCTTCATCGGCAGACTACCGGGAAGTGATGGGCATCACCTTAAACCAATCCCTGCTGATTTCAAGTTCGGGGCAAATTCGCCCCGATGATGCCCATTATGATAACTGAAACTGGATTAATGTACTAGCATATTAGTACATGCGGCGATTCAGCCCCATGATGTCGAGGATTTTGGTAGCAATTTCTTCTACAGAATAGTTGGTGCTGTTCAGCCACGGGATCTGGTTTTTGCGGTACAGCGCTTCAACCTCGGAAACTTCCATCCGGCACTGGCGCATGGAGGCGTAGCGGCTGTTCTCGCGGCGCTCTTCGCGGATGGCGGCGAGGCGCTCCGGGTTAATGGTCAGGCCGAACAGCTTGTGCTGCAGCGGCTTAAGGGCGGCGGGCAGCACAAGGTTATCCATGTCATCAGCGATGAACGGGTAGTTTGCGGCGCGAATGCCAAACTGCATGGCCAGATAGAGGCTGGTCGGGGTTTTGCCGCAGCGCGACACGCCCAGCAGGATCACCTGCGCCTGGTCAAGATTACGCAGCGAGATCCCGTCGTCGTGGGCGAGGGTGTAGTCAATGGCGGCGATACGCGCATCGTACTTGGTCAGGTTGCCGGGGTTCAGCCCGTGTGTACGGTGGGCGATGGGCGTCGGGTCGAGCTTGAGCTCGCTCTGCAACGGTGCCACCAGCGCCTGCACGATGTCCTGGCAGAAGCCTTCACTTTGCAGAATGATGCTGCGAATTTCCGGGATAACAATCGAATAGAACACCAGCGGGCGCACGCCGGTCTGCTGGAAAATGGCGTCAATCTGGTCTTTCACCGCTTTGGCGCGGCTCTCATTTTCCACAAAGGGCAGCGTGATGCTGTTAATCGAAACGGGAAACTGCGACATCACCGCGTGCCCCAGCACCTCGGCGGTGATCGCCGTACCATCAGAAATATAAAAAACGTGGCGATCGACAGCACTATCCATTTTATCCACCCTGAATATCAGACCTAATTGCCTGAAAGCATAAATTAAAAAAGTAAATTACACAGCAAAGAACTTATCCTAATTATAAATGAAACGGTGTTTTTGATTTTCCTGAAAAGTGGATTTCATTTTTCAAATAGCGACTTAATTTTTGTGGTTTTAGGCTGAATATATAGGAATCATCGGTTTAGCGAGTGATGGGAAAGTATCCGAAAAGTTGAAAATTTAAATTGCTTACACGATTCACCGTTTTTTTAGCGGAAGTAAATATGCCAGTATAAATACGTAGTCAGGTGTTTCTTACTCCGATCAAATATCACAAAAGGATTGTTTCGATGTCCAACAATGGCTCGTCACCGCTGGTGCTTTGGTATAACCAACTCGGCATGAATGATGTAGACAGAGTTGGGGGCAAAAATGCCTCCCTGGGTGAAATGATTACAAATCTGTCCGGTATGGGTGTTTCCGTACCAAACGGGTTTGCCACCACCGCCGATGCCTTTAACCTGTTTTTAGACCAGAGCGGTGTTAACCAGCGCATTTACGACCTGCTGGATAAAACGGATATTGATGACGTCACCGAGCTTGCCAAAGCCGGGTCACAAATCCGCCAGTGGATCATCGACACACCTTTCCAGCCGGAACTGGAAAAAGCCATTCATGACGCGTACAACCAGCTCTCTGCTGACGATGCGCAGGCCTCCTTTGCTGTGCGTTCTTCTGCAACCGCAGAAGATATGCCCGATGCCTCGTTCGCCGGACAGCAGGAAACCTTCCTGAACGTTCAGGGTTACGATGCGGTGCTGGTGGCGGTGAAGCACGTGTTTGCTTCCCTGTTTAATGATCGCGCCATCTCCTATCGCGTGCACCAGGGCTACGACCATCGCGGCGTCGCGCTTTCCGCCGGCGTGCAGCGCATGGTGCGTTCGGACGTAGGTTCTTCCGGCGTGATGTTCTCCATTGATACCGAATCCGGCTTCGACCAGGTGGTGTTTATCACCTCCGCGTGGGGCCTGGGCGAGATGGTGGTGCAGGGCGCGGTAAACCCTGACGAATTCTACGTCCACAAGCCTACGCTGGCGGCTAACCGACCGGCGGTGGTGCGCCGCACCATGGGCTCGAAAAAAATTCGCATGATCTATGCCCCAACCCAGGAGCATGGCAAGCAGGTTAAGATTGAAGATGTGCCGCAGGAGCAGCGCGACCGCTTCTCCCTGACCGACGCCGAAGTGGAAGAGCTGGCGAAGCAGGCGGTGCAGATCGAAAAACACTACGGCCGTCCGATGGATATCGAATGGGCGAAAGACGGTAACACCGGCAAGCTGTTTATCGTGCAGGCGCGTCCGGAAACCGTCCGCTCTCGTGGTCAGGTGATGGAGCGTTATACGCTGCACGCGCAGGGCAAAATCGTGGCGGAAGGCCGCGCCATCGGTCACCGTATCGGTGCTGGTCCGGTGAAAGTGATCCACGACATCAGCGAGATGAACCGCATTGAGCCAGGCGACGTGCTGGTGACCGACATGACCGACCCGGACTGGGAACCGATCATGAAGAAAGCGGCGGCTATCGTCACCAACCGCGGCGGTCGTACCTGTCACGCGGCGATCATTGCCCGCGAGCTGGGTATTCCTGCGGTTGTCGGCTGCGGTGACGCCACCGAGCGCATGCAGGACGGGCAGAACGTGACCGTCTCCTGTGCCGAAGGCGATACCGGCTACGTGTACGCCGACATCCTCGACTTCAGCGTGAAGAGCTCCAGCGTGGATACCATGCCGGACCTGCCGCTGAAGATCATGATGAACGTCGGTAACCCGGACCGCGCGTTTGACTTCGCCTGCCTGCCGAACGAAGGCGTGGGCCTGGCGCGTCTGGAATTCATCATCAACCGTATGATCGGCGTTCACCCGCGCGCGCTGTTGGAGTTTGACGACCAGGAGCCGAAGCTGCAGAACGAAATCCGCGAGATGATGAAAGGCTACGACTCACCAAGAGAGTTCTACGTCGGCCGTCTGACCGAAGGGATCGCGACGCTGGGCGCGGCGTTCTACCCGAAACGCGTGATTGTGCGTCTGTCAGACTTTAAGTCTAACGAATACGCCAACCTGGTGGGCGGCGAGCGCTACGAGCCGGAAGAAGAGAACCCGATGCTGGGCTTCCGCGGGGCCGGACGCTACGTGTCCGACAGCTTCCGCGACTGTTTCGCGCTGGAGTGTGACGCGGTGAAACGCGTGCGCAACGACATGGGGCTGACCAACGTGGAGATTATGATCCCGTTCGTGCGTACCGTGGACCAGGCGAAAGCGGTGGTGGACGAGCTGGCGCGTCAGGGGCTGAAGCGCGGCGAGAACGGGCTGAAGATCATCATGATGTGCGAAATCCCGTCCAACGCCCTGCTGGCCGAGCAGTTCCTGGAGCACTTCGACGGCTTCTCTATCGGCTCGAACGACATGACGCAGCTGGCGCTCGGTCTGGACCGCGACTCTGGCGTGGTCTCTGAGCTGTTCGACGAGCGTAACGAGGCGGTGAAAGCGCTGCTCTCGATGTCCATCCGCGCGGCGAAGAAGCAGGGGAAATACGTCGGGATCTGCGGTCAGGGTCCGTCCGACCATGAAGACTTTGCCGCCTGGCTGATGGAAGAGGGGATTGATAGTCTCTCCCTGAACCCGGACACCGTGGTGCAAACCTGGCTGAGCCTGGCGGAACTGAATAAGTAACCGCGTAATAACGGAAAAAGGCGAGGAGATATCTCCTCGCCTTTTTTTATTTCCGCCCGAATATGCTCCCCATCACAAATAAAACAAAAAACCAAATATCATAATTTGTCTGTTAATTTAGACAATTGTTAGCGCGCAAAGCGTTGCTAATACTTGAGCCTTACTGCGCACTTCCCTTCAGATGATGCGCAACTGGTTGAAATACGTTTTAACCTGATAAAAAGGCAAATAACAATGACAATCTCCTCTGTATTACGTACGAAAGATAAAATAGGTTATGGCTTAGGCGATATGGCCAGCGCGCTGGTCTGGCAAACGGCGACGTTATTTCTCGCCTATTTTTATACGGACGTTTTTGGCTTGCCCGCCGCGATTATGGGCACCATGTTTTTAGTGGTGCGCGTGGTCGATGCATTTATCGATCCCTGCATTGGCGCACTCGTCGACCGCACGCAAACGCGCCACGGTCGTTTTCGCCCCTGGCTGCTGTGGTTTGCTATTCCGTTTGGCGTCAGCTGTCTGATTACCTTCTATGTGCCGGACGTCGGGCCGACCGGGAAAATCGTCTATGCCTGCGTGACTTACGCCATTCTGAGCCTTATCTACTCGGCGATTAACGTGCCTTACTGCGCCATGCCGGGGGCGCTGACGCTGGATCCCCGCGAACGTCACTCTCTGCAATCCTGGCGCTTTGGGTTGTCCTTTATCGGCGGGCTGATCGTGACGGTGATTGCCCTGCCGCTGGTGTCACAGCTGGGGCAAGGTAACGTACAGAAAGGCTATTTCTATGCCATGAGCCTGATGGGGCTGCTGGGTATTGTTTTATTCTTCTGCTGCTTCCTGATGACCCGCGAACGTTATTCACCACGAAATGATACCTCCGGCTCCATGCTGACGGATTTAAAACTGCTGACCAAAAACAGCCAGTGGCGAATTGTGTTCGTGTTTAATATTCTGCTGTTAACGGCTGTCGTGACGCGTGGCTCTGCCACCATGTATTACGTCAATTATGTGCTGCTGCGCCCGGAACTGGTCTTTGCCTTTATTGTTTCAGGCATGGTGGCCTCATTAAGCGGGGCATTATTATCTGAACGCCTGCTCGGAAAATTTGATCGCGTTCGCGCCTATCAGTGGACCATTATGACGTTCGTGATTTTCGGGGCGCTGATTTTCTTCATTCCGCCTTCGCAGGTCTGGCTGATATTCGGCCTCAACATCGTTTTTAGCTTTATTCAAAACCTGACCACGCCGCTCCAGTGGACCATGTTCTCCGACGTGGTGGATTACGAAGAGCATCGCAGCGGTCGTCGTCTGGACGGTCTGGTCTTCTCTACCGCGCTGTTTGCCATCAAGTTTGGGCTGGCGCTGGGCGGGGCCGTGGTCGGTTGGGTGCTTGGCATGGTGGATTACGCACCGGGCCAGGTGACACAGGCGCCGCACGTGCTCTCTACCATCAACGCACTCTTTACGCTCATTCCTTGCGTGCTGTTCCTCTGCATGGTGGCGCTTCTTTCCATTTACAAACTCAACAGTCGGCTGGTGGATTCCATTGCCCGTGAACTTGCGGGCAAGCGTGATGTGCGTCCCGATGCAGGAAAGCTCAGCCCGGCAACCCATTCTGCAATACAGGAGTAAAACATGACGGCTATCTATAAGGACGCAGGACGTCCGGTACACGAGCGCGTCGCCGATTTACTGGCGCGCATGACCCCGGAAGAGAAGTTTGCCCAGATGCACGCGTACTGGCTGATCCTCGATGAAAACGGCAATCACCGCGAACGGAGCGATCTCAGCGATGAGTTCGCAGGCGTGAGCGAGCAGGCCTCGCTCAGCGAACGGCTGAAGCTGGGTGTGGGGCAGATCACGCGTCCGCTCGGCACGCATATTGTTGATGCGAAAACGGGCGTGCGCGCGGCCAACCGACTTCAGCGCATGATGATGGAAGAGACGCGCCTCGGTATTCCGGCGCTGTTCCACGAGGAGTGTCTGGTGGGGCTGCTGTGCAAAGACGCAACACTGTTCCCGTCCTCGCTGAACTATGGGTCGACCTGGGACCCTGAGCTGGTGCAGCGGGCGGCGGAGCAGATTGGCAAAGAGGCGCGCTCCGTCGGCTGTCAGCAGGGGCTGGCGCCGGTGCTGGACGTGTCCCGCGACGTGCGCTGGGGGCGTACCGAAGAGACCTTCGGCGAAGATCCCTGGCTGGTGGGGGTGATGGCGACCGCCTACGTGAAGGGGTTACAGGGCGATAAACGCGACCTGCTGGCGACCCTGAAACATTACGTTGGCCACTCGTTTAGCGAAGGGGCGCGCAACCACGCGCCGGTGCACCTCGGGTTTAGCGAGCTGAATGATACCTTCCTGCTGCCGTTTGAAATGGCGGTGAAGCTGGCCAACGCCGGTTCGGTCATGCCCGCCTACCACGATATTGATAATCAGCCGGGTCACAGCGACAGCTTCCTGCTTACCACCGTCCTGCGTGAACAGTGGGGATTCGATGGGATTATTGTGGCGGACTACGGCGGCGTCAGCCTGTTGCACCAGCACCACGGGATTTCCCACGACGCGGCCGAATCTGCTGCGCTGGCGTTCAACGCCGGGCTGGACGTTGAGCTGCCGAAAGATGACTGCGCGCGCCATCTGGCGGAAGCGGTAGAGCGTGGGCTGATTTCGATGGCGAAGGTGGACGAGATCGTGGCGCGTACGCTGACGGAAAAATTCCGCCTTGGCCTGTTTGAACGTCCCTATGCCGATGAGCAGGGCAGCGATCTGCAAAATGAGACGACCCGGCAGGTGGCGCGTGATGTCGCGACAACGTCGATCACGCTTCTGGAAAACAATGGCATTCTGCCCCTCGGCGGAAAGCCTCGCGTTGCGCTGGTCGGCCCGACGGCAGACGATCCGCTGGCGTTACTCAGCGGTTACAGCTTCCCGGTACACCTGATCATCAGCGACATGGTGGAAGAGACGTCGCAGGTGACGACCCCGCGCGCGGCGCTGGAACACTATCTGGGTGCATCGAACGTGCGCTATGCCAAAGGGTGCCACATCATTGAAAAACGGATGGCGGGCGCGCCGGTCTTCCCCGGCGACAGTGGTGGTAAGCCGATGCAGCAGTCGCCGGTTTCACTGAGCACCGCACTGATCCCCGAGGCGGTAGACGCCGCGCAACAAAGTGACGTGGTGGTGGCCTGCGTTGGCGATCTGGCCGGGCTGTTCCAGAGCGGCACCGTGGGTGAAGGCTCAGATACTGACTCATTGAATCTGCCTGGCGTGCAGCAACAGCTGCTGGAAGCGCTGGTCGCCACTGGTAAACCGGTGATCGTAGTGATGACCGGCGGGCGTCCGTACAACCTTCAGGGCCTCGAAGATAAGGTCGCGGCGCTGATGATGGCCTGGGCGCCCGGGCAGGAAGGGGGCTGGGCGATTGCGGACGTGCTGACGGGGCGGGCGGAGCCGCAGGGGCGTCTGGTGGTGAGCGTGCCGAAAAGCGCCGGAGCAATGCCGTATTACTACAACCACAAGCTCAAAAGCGGCGGCACGCCGTTTGCGTTCCATTTCGGTTCGCGTTACCCGTTTGGCTTCGGCCTCGGCTGGACGCAGTTTAGCTGGGGAGCGGCAAAAGTGGCGGCATCCAGCGTGCCGGTCGACGGCGAGGTGACGCTGAATGTGGATATCACCAATACCGGTGAGCGCAGCGGCAGCGAGGTGGTACAGGTTTACGTCAGGGATAAGGTCGCCACGCAGGTGCGGCCGCTTCAGGAGCTGAAGGCCTTCCAGCGCGTCACGCTCTCGCCGGGCGAAACCGCCACGCTCACCTTTACGCTACCGGTTGAGATGTTCAACTTTACCCGTCGCGACGGGAAACGCATCGTTGAGCCGGGTGAGTTTGAGCTACAGGTTGGCGCTTCATCGGCGGATATTCGCGAGACGGTGACGGTCAATGTCACCGGAGAGACGCGGGTGCTGCCTGCTGAGTGGCGGATGCTCAGCACCTGTCAGGTCAAACGCGCGTAGTCAGGATAAAAAAAAGCCCATCGTGGGAGATGGGCAAAGACTACACACAGCAATTCGTTGTTTCACTCAGGGGATTTCCATGCTTATAAATCAAGGTGTTGATTTATAACCGTGTCCTAATAGTAGGCATGTCGGCTTTTAGCGTCGATCAGATTCGTCTCAATAGTTAAAGAGACGTAAAGATTTCTTGAGGTTAGCAGTGGACTTGCTGCTGAAATGGCGGGTCTGACCAGTGAGTAATGAATAAATACTTTAGCAGCATTTAAGTATTATACGAAAGCATGAAGGCCGGGTAAGCGTTAGCGCCACCCGGCCAAAAGGCTTAATGCGTGTTCTTCTCTTCCAGCTCTTCCAGTTCGCTCAGGATCACATCCGGGTCCGTACCCGGAGGGGGTACTTCATGCACCCAGGCCGAGAAGAGACGCCACGTCACTGCGAGCAGCACCGGGCCAATAAAGAGGCCGATCATCCCAAACGCGATTAACCCGCCGATAACGCCTGACAGGATCAGAATCAACGGTAAATCAGCCCCCATGCGGATCAGTATCGGGCGAATGACGTTATCCATGGTGCCGACCACGCAGCTCCAGACCAGAAGCACGGTGCCCCAGGTGGTATCGCCCGTCCAGTAGAGCCAAATGATGGAAGGCACCAGCACCAGCAACGGTCCCAGTTGCGCAAGACAGGTCATCAGCATGACAACGGTGAATACGGTAGCGTACGGCACGCCGGAAATGGCCAGGCCGATACCGCCCAGCACCGCCTGCACCAGCGCGGTCACCACCACGCCCAGCGCAACGGCACGGACGGCTTGCGCAGCCAGCAGCACGGCGGCATCGCCGCGTTTACCCGCCAGTCGGGTGGCAAAATGACGCACCCCAAGGGCAACCTGCTCACCGCGCCAGTACAGGAGCGCGCTAAAGACCAGCATCAGCGCGCAGTGCATCATAAAGCGCCCAATGTGCGCCGCCTGACCGACAAACCAGGTGGTGGTGGTGCCAATATACGGCCGCACTTTCGCGATCAGCGCGCTGCCGCCCATCTCCAGCAGGCTGTGCCAGCCGCTGTAGAGTTTCGCGCCGACCAGTGGAATGCTGTTAAGCCACGCGAGATCCGGCAACGTCAGATCCCCGCTGGTGGCGGCACGGATAACCGGGCCACTGGAGTCGACAAGACTATTTACCAGCAGGGCAATCGGAATAATAAATAGCATGAACAGCAGCAGCGTCATGACCAGCACCGCCAGGCCACGGCGGCCAAACAGCAGTTTCTGCAGCCGTAATAGCAGAGGCCAGGTGGCGACGACAACGGTAGCGGCCCACGCAAAGCCAAGCACGAAGGGTTGAACAATCCACAGACACGCAATAATCATCAGGGCTAAAAACAGCACCGACAGCAAAATTTGCGCAACATCCCTGGGCTGACGAAGATTGACCATAAATGTAACTTTCCTTAAATGAACACCAGCATGGCTGGCGAGAACGTGAACCACCTTTCTCTAATCATTAGTGATATCAGCGATTTTTGACAGGCGGATTTTGCCCGTAATTCTGCTGAGCGCATAAGAAAAAAATGTGATAAAAAGTTGTGATACAACGCAAACGATTTCCACAACAACTCTAATTAGGGTCGACAGTGATGATCCCACAGATTTCTCAGGCACCTGGCGTCGTTCAGCTGGTGCTTAATTTTTTGCAAGCACTGGAGCAACAGGGTTTTACAGGTGATACCGCCACGAATTATGCCGACAGGCTGACAATGGCGACCGATAACAGTATCTACCAGCTTCTCCCCGATGCCGTCGTTTTTCCACGCTCTACAGCGGATGTGGCGCTGATTGCCCGTCTGGCCTCGCAGGAGCGCTTCACCTCCCTGGTTTTCACACCCCGTGGCGGCGGTACCGGCACCAACGGGCAGGCGCTGAACCAGGGCATCATCATCGATATGTCCCGCTATATGAACCGCATCATTGAAATCAACCCTGAAGAGGGATGGGTGCGCGTGGAAGCGGGGGTTATCAAAGATCAGCTTAATCAATTCTTAAAACCGTACGGCTACTTTTTTGCGCCGGAACTGTCGACCAGCAACCGGGCGACCATTGGCGGGATGATCAATACCGACGCATCCGGCCAGGGCTCTCTGGTCTACGGTAAAACTTCCGATCACGTGCTGGGCGTGCGCGCGGTGCTTCTGGGGGGCGACATCCTCGATACCCAGCCAATGCCGGTCGAGCTGGCCGAGACGCTGGGTAAAGAGAGCACGGCGAGCGGGCGGATTTATCGCACCGTGCTGGAGCGCTGTCGCGATAACCGTCAGCTGATCCTCGACAAATTCCCGAAACTGAACCGCTTCCTGACGGGTTACGATCTGCGTCACGTCTTTAACGACGACCTGACCCAGTTCGATTTAACCCGCGTGCTGACCGGTTCGGAAGGTACGCTGGCGTTTATTACCGAAGCGCGTCTGGATATTACCCGGCTGCCGAAGGTGCGTCGCCTGGTGAACGTTAAATACAACTCCTTCGATTCTGCCCTGCGCAATGCGCCGTTTATGGTGGATGCGCGGGCGTTGTCGGTGGAAACCGTTGACTCAAAAGTGTTGAACCTGGCAAGGGAAGATATCGTCTGGCATTCGGTCAGTGAGCTGATTACCGATGTACCCGACAAAGAGATGCTCGGTCTGAACATCGTTGAGTTCGCTGGCGATGACGCCGAACTGATCGAACGTCAGGTTAGCACGCTGTGCCAGCGGCTGGACGAACTGATTGCACGTGGTGAAGGCGGCGTGATCGGCTGGCAGCTGTGCAACGATCTCTCCGGCATTGAGCGTATCTACGCGATGCGTAAAAAAGCGGTGGGGCTGCTCGGGAACGCGAAAGGGGCCGCGAAGCCGATTCCGTTTGCCGAGGATACCTGCGTGCCGCCGGAACATCTGGCGGATTACATCGTTGAATTCCGCGCGCTGCTGGACAGCCACGGCCTGAGCTACGGCATGTTTGGCCACGTGGACGCGGGCGTGCTGCACGTGCGTCCGGCGCTGGATATGTGCGACCCGCAGCAGGAGATCCTGATGAAGGAGATCTCCGACGACGTGGTGGCCTTAACCGCCAAATATGGCGGCCTGCTGTGGGGTGAGCACGGCAAAGGGTTCCGCGCGGAGTACAGCCCGGCGTTCTTCGGGGAGCAGCTCTTCGGTGAACTGCGTAAGGTCAAAGCGGCATTCGACCCGGATAATCGCCTCAACCCTGGCAAGATTTGCCCGCCGGAGGGCGTTGACGCGCCAATGCTGCAGGTGGATGCGGTCAAGCGCGGCACCTATGACCGACAAATCCCGATTGCGGTGCGCTCTTCCTGGCGTGGCGCGATGGAGTGCAACGGCAACGGCCTGTGCTTTAACTTCGATGTGAAGAGCCCGATGTGCCCGTCGATGAAAATCACCAGCAACCGTATCCACTCGCCAAAAGGGCGTGCGACGCTGGTGCGCGAGTGGCTGCGACTGCTGGCGGACCGCGGCGTCGATCCGCTCAAGCTTGAGCAGGAACTGCCGGAAAAACGCGCCAGCCTGCGTTCCCTTATCGAACGCACCCGCAACAGCTGGCATGCGAATAAAGGCGAATACGACTTCTCGCATGAAGTGAAAGAGGCCATGTCCGGCTGCCTGGCCTGCAAGGCCTGTTCGACGCAGTGTCCGATCAAAATCGACGTGCCGGAGTTCCGCTCGCGCTTCCTGCAACTGTATCACACGCGCTATCTGCGACCGATGCGCGACCATCTGGTGGCGACGGTGGAAAGCTACGCCCCGCTGATGGCGCGTGCGCCGAAGACCTTTAACTTCTTTATCAATCAGCCGCTGGTGCGCAAGCTTTCCGAAAAACATATCGGCATGGTGGATCTGCCGCTGCTCTCGACACCGTCGCTGCAGCGCCAGCTGGTGGGACACCGCTCGGCAAACATGACGCTGGAGCAGCTTGAAGCCCTGAGTGATGCGCAAAAAACCAACGTGGTGCTGGTGGTGCAGGATCCGTTTACCAGTTATTACGATGCGCAGGTGGTGGCCGATTTTATCCGTCTGGCGGAAAAAGTGGGCTACCAGCCGGTTGTGCTGCCGTTCTCCCCGAATGGCAAGGCGCAGCACATTAAGGGCTTCCTGACCCGTTTTGCGAAGACGGCGCAGAAAACGTCTGACTTCCTGAATCGCGTGGCGCAGCTTGGGATACCCATGGTCGGCGTCGATCCGGCGCTGGTACTGTGCTACCGCGATGAGTACAAGCAGACGCTGGGCGAAAAACGCGGTGATTTCCACGTCATGCTGGTACACGAGTGGCTGCCTTTAGCGCTACAGCAAACTGCCGCACGAGAGGCCAGCGGTGAGCCCTGGTATCTCTTTGGCCACTGTACTGAAGTTACGGCACTGCCGGGTGCGCCTGCCCAGTGGGCCGCTATTTTTGCCCGTTTTGGCGCGAAGCTGGAAAACGTCAGCGTGGGCTGCTGCGGTATGGCAGGTACCTACGGGCACGAAGTGAAAAACCACGCCAATTCGCTTGGGATCTATGAATTATCGTGGCAACAGGCGATGCAGCGTCTACCGCGTAACCGCTGTCTGGCCACGGGGTATTCGTGTCGCAGCCAGGTAAAACGCGTTGAGGGTAACGGCGTTCGCCATCCATTACAGGCTTTGCTGGAGATTATCGGATGATCTGGAAACGTGCGGTGACGCTGCAGGCGTTAAACGCCATGGGCGAGGGAAACATGGTGGGGCTGCTGGACATCCAGTTTACCCGCATTGGCGAGAATGAGCTGGAAGCGACGATGCCCGTCGATAGCCGCACGCATCAGCCGTTCGGTTTGCTGCACGGCGGCGCGTCCGTTGTGCTGGCCGAAACGCTGGGTTCGGTTGCGGGCTATCTCTGTACCGAAGGGGAGCAGAAGGTTGTCGGGCTGGAGGTGAACGCTAACCATATCCGCTCTGTTCGCAGTGGGCGCGTGCGCGGTATTTGCCGCGCGCTTCATGCCGGGAGCCGTCATCAGGTATGGCAGATCGATATTCTCGATGAGCAGGAACGCCTGTGCTGCTCCTCAAGACTGACGACGGCAGTTGTGTAAAGTTTCCTGATGTTTTTGCCCATGGTCAAAAACTAGCCAGTGCGTTGTGATATACTGGTCAGGATTTGTACATAAGCGAGGACATCATGGATACTGAAATAACCCCAACCCAACTGGCAATTGAATATTTACGTCGCGATAAGAGCAACCTGTCTCCGGCGCAGTACCTGAAAAAACTGAAACAACTTGAGCTGGAATTTGCAGATTTGCTGGCGCTCTCTTCAAACGAGCTGAAAGAAGAGATCTATTTTGCCTGGCGGTTGGGCGTTCACGTCCATTGAGTGCGAATGAAAAGGCCGCGTATGCGGCCTTTTTTGTGTCTGGAATTCAGTATTTGGCGGGAAGCTTATTGATTTTTATCAGCCTGCCTTCATCGATTTCAATAAATCCGCCTGTTTTGAGATCGGCCAGAATGCGCATAACGCCACTGCGCGAGAGCTGCGTTTTTTCCCTGATATACCTTTCTGCCGTCACGCCGAGCCGATAAGCCTCATCTTCCTCCATCAGCTTAACAAGCTGCTGGCGAATCATCTCATACGCCGTCGGTGCGCCTTGTGGCATTACGTTGTTATACAGTCGGCTATAGACAAACATCAGCTGGTTAGAAAGCAGCCCCCATAACGCTTTCTCTTTAATAATTTCACTGACCTTCTCGGTAGGGAGAATGCCAATCAGGCATGGGCTCACGGTTTTGATGTAATCATTGAAATAAATGTCCGTCAGATTCGCGAGACCAAACAGAGCAGGGCTGCGGGCGGTGGAGAGCATCATGTCATCGCTTCTGCGGTAGACGGCAATTGTCCCCTCCAGAATTAAATAACAGATCCCCTTGCCGTTGACCTGAAGATCGAATTGCTCACCACGGCCTGTTCTGCGCGCGGTGCAGTACGGCTCTAAATAGGAGATCAGTTCCCGGGCGTAGGGAGAGCCGCGATGTTGTTGTGCTGAAGACATTGTCTGAAACCTGAAAAAGACCGGACTGATTATAGTGTCGCTCTTATCCTCTACCTTCTCCAGATATAAATGTGAGGTCAGTACTTTCGGGGTAAGTGATGGATATCCATCAGCACTCCGCGCGCCATAGTGATGTATTTACCCGTTCGTAACTCCGCCAGAATACGCATAATACCGCTACGGGAAAGATAGGTTCGGCTTTTGATATAAGCCGCGGCGGTCGTGTTGAGCCTTATCGCCTCAGGCTCCTGCATCAGTTCAACAAGCTGAAAGCGGATGATGTCGTAAGCCGACATTTGCGATATCTGGGCACAGTGTTCATAGACGCGTGAGGCGGTATAGATCAGCAGGTTAGAAAAATGCTCCCACAGATTTTGCTGCGCAACGATGCAATTAAAACGCTCCAGCGACACAGCCGCGACTTCGGAGGTTTCCAGCGCCCTGACATAAAGATGCTCAGAGGAGAACTGGCTGCTTACACCCAGAATAAAGGGCGCTGATTCAGAATTTAAGACAATACCATCTCCACGGCGGTGTAATGCCACGCTCCCCTGGATCAGTAAAAAACACTGGCGAATATCGCTCTTGTAATAGTGAACCACTTCCCCTCTGGACAGTATTTTCCTTTCTGCTGAAGGAAGTAGGGTATCGATAATTTTTTCAATGTGCTTATAGGGTTTTAGGTGGAGCACGGTGAAATTGTCTTTACTATATTCTTTATCCATTCGGGTGTTCATCAGCTGCCTCATTCACTCATGCGATCATTTTTTGATCGGCATAGAGAATTATCTTAAAAAACAGCATCTCAGGGAATGATCGAAGCAGGTCTAATAATAGACTGATGGATGTTTAAAATCTAATCTTATGAATTTAAAGGATTTGCATTAAGAGTCTAAAAGTAGACCCTGAATAATCTGTCTAAGGTTTATCTAAAAAGAGATGTTTCGTGATTGTTAAATGTCAGTCTACAGCTAGACCTCAAAAGAATTGTGTACGGAATAAGAGTTGGTTAAATTTTGACTCGTCGACAGGAATGCTCAGACTTCTATTCGTGAGTCATTTATCGGGTTCCTGACAAAAATAAAAGGCAATGCTCAGGTTAATTGAAACTTGTGGGGAACGTTTGCCCGGATTTCAGTAATAAATAAAGTGATACAGGGTAGGGTATGATGAAAAAGAAAATGATGATGGCAATGCTGGCAGTGAGTTCTGCACTGCCGATGACGCAGGCTTTTGCTGCAGCGGGTACCGTTAATTTTAACGGTAATATTCTGGATTCCGCCTGCGACGTTGATGTGGCTTCTCAGAATCAGGTCGTCGTATTAGGCGATTATTATAAAACTGAATTCCCGACAACGGGAGCCAGAACCGCTGCCACACAATTCAGTATTGTATTGAAAAACTGTCCGGTCACGGTGACTAACGCGAAAGTGCGCTTTGACGGTACGCCTGATTTAAGCAACGCCAGCCTGCTGGCGATTGACTCCTCGGTGGCAGGGGCGGCAACAGGGGTGGCAATCAACCTGATGAGCGCCGATAAGGCCGATCTGCCTCTGCATGGCAGCAACAGCTATTCCTATGCACTGAGCAGCACCGCAGATAATACGCTGAACTTCTATGCGCAGTATATTTCGACCGCCGCGTCAGTCACTGCCGGTCCGGCAAACTCGGTCGCGAACTTCTCCGTGGTTTACAACTGAGTTTTTGCAGCAATCAGTAGGGGGCCCAACCCGGCCCCTTTGTTTTAAGAGGTTTTTTCCCATGCATTTTATCAGAACAACAGGGCTGGCGGTGGCGCTGTTACCGTTGGCATTAATGACGGCCAATGCCGGGGTTATTATTGGTGGTACGCGCGTTATTTTCGAGGGTGCGAAGAAAGAAACCACAATCAATATTACTAACCCTGACAATACTCCTTATTTAATCCAGTCCTGGATAGATATGCAGGATGGGGTGGCGGGTAAAGCGCCGTTTATTATTACGCCGCCGCTGTATCGCCTGGACGGTGGACAAAAAAACCTTGAGCGTATTGTAATGACGGGTTCCCTGCCTCAGGAGCAGGAAAGTTTATTTTGGTTGAATATTAAAGCGATTCCCTCAGCCTCAAAACAGATGAACGCCCTGCAAATTGCGGTAAAGACGCGGATTAAATTAATTTATAGGCCTGAAGGTCTGCGTGCGTCAACTCCGGAAGAACAAGCGAATAAATTAACGTGGCAACAATCAGGGAATGCGATTCAGGTGAATAATCCCACGCCCTACGTGATCAATTTCAATGAGATTACCCTGGGCGGGCGAAAACTTGATGATGTGACCTATGTTTTACCCGGCGCATCAGCCCGGTTTTTATTACCTGAAGGGGTGAGTGGTCATTCTCTCACATTTAAAGTCATTAATGACTATGGCAGTCCTGGCACCGCACATCAAGCCAGTTTCTGATGCTCGTGCATTCATTAGGTTTCCTGCAATGACAACCTCAACGCATAGGATACGGCCTGCTCGTCTGGCGATATTTATCGCCTGCGCACTTGCCGGTTCATCACCGGCACTTTATGCCAGTGAAACGTTTAATACGGAACTGGTTGAGCTGGATAATCCTGGAATGGGCAAAGCAGACCTGTCGGCTTTTGAAACTGGCTCCCAGGCACCGGGAACGTACCATGTTGACATCATTCTTGACGACCAGTTAATGGAGACCCGCGATATCGCCTTTGCCGCAGTGAAAAGCGACAACGGTAATGAAATATTACAGCCTTGCCTGAGCATCGACCAGTTAAAACAGTGGGAAGTGAAAACCGCGCTATTTCCTCAGATTGCTTCGGGAAAAAGTGACTGCGCGGATCTTCAGGCCATTCCGCAAGCCAGTACCGATTTTCAGTTTGGCGCTCAGCGCCTTCTGATCAGCATTCCACAGGCGGCGATCGATCTGCCCGCGCGAGGCTATGTGTCGCCAGAGATGTGGGATGAGGGGATCGCGGCGGCCATGCTCAATTACAGCCTGAGCGGCGCGAACACCCGGGCGAGCCACGGTGAAGTCAACAGCAGCGACAGCCAGTATGCCAACCTGCGTCCGGGGATCAATATCGGTCCGTGGCGTCTGCGCAATTACTCCACGTGGTCACGGGACGGTTCCGGTCAGGGCAGGTGGGACGCCGTCTATACCTACGCGCAGCGTGCCGTGATCCCCCTGAAAGCACAGCTGACGCTTGGAGACAGTTCTGCACCTGCTGACGTGTTTGACAGTATGCCGTTTCGCGGCGCTCAGCTGGCATCTGATGACGACATGCTGCCAGATTCCCTGAAGGGGTATGCCCCTGTCGTGCGGGGTATCGCGCGCACCAATGCACAGGTTGTGGTGCGTCAGAATGGTTATCAGATCTACCAAAGCTACGTAGCACCCGGTGCATTCGAGATTACGGATATGTATCCGACCGGAGGGGCAGGCGATCTGGACGTGACGATCAAAGAAGCCGATGGCAGCGAGCAACATTCCATACTGCCGTATGCGTCGTTGCCGGTACTGCAGCGTGAAGGCCGTCTGAAATATGCCCTCACCGGGGGGCAATATCGATCCTATAACCACAGCGTGGACAACACGCCTTTCGGGCAACTTACCGGCATTTATGGCCTGAAGTACGGGATCACCCTCTATGGCGGAGTGCAGGGCTCAAGCAGATATCGTTCGTTGGCTATGGGGGTGGGTAAGAACATGGGCGATTTCGGCGCGCTCTCAGCAGACGTCACGCAGGGTTGGTCAACGCCGGATAACACAGCCAAAACCAACGGTCAGTCCTTTCGCGCGAGGTATAGCAAGAATTTCGTGAATACCGGGACGAACGTTTCCATCGCGGGATACCGCTATTCAACCCGCGGTTATTACGGGATGCAGGAGGTGCTGGATTCTTACGGAGACAGCAGCGCGCTTCAGGAGAGGCGGCGTAACCGCGCAGAGCTGACGATGAGCCAGACGCTGGGCGGCGACCTTGGGTCTCTAACCCTTAGCGCGGCGCGGGAAGATTACTGGAACACCGGTAAGTCGATGGCTTCCTGGAGTGTCGGATACAACAACGACTGGCATAACATCAGCTACGGGGTGACCTGGACATACAGTAAAAATGCCAGCGCTGCGTCATACGGCAGCGGGAAAACCTATGACCATGACCAGCAGCTGGCATTCAACGTCAGCGTGCCGCTGGATAAATTCCTGCCGCGGACGTGGGCCAACTATGCCATGAGCGCCAGCAAGAATAACGGCACCACGCACAATATCGGCATGAACGGCGTTGCGCTGGAAAACAGCGCGCTCAACTGGAACGTGCAGCAGGGTTACGGCACGAACGGCGTGGGTTACACCGGCAACATGAACGGTGATTACAAAGGCACCTACGGCGAACTGACGGCGGGCTATGGCTACGACAAAAACAGCGAGCGTCTGAATTACGGGCTGCAGGGGGGCATACTCGCACATGGCGATGGCGTCACGTTTTCTCAGCCGCTGGGTGAGACGAATGCCCTGATAAAAGCGCCCGGTGCGCGGGGTGTCGATATCCGAAATCAGTCCGGAGTACGAACGGATTATCGCGGTTATACGGTGGTCAGTAATTTGTCCGTCTACCGAAAAAACGATCTCATCCTCGATCCGGAAAATATGCCTGACGATGTTGAGCTGGAGATCAATACCCGTACGGTCACCCCGACACGCGGGGCGGTGGTGAGAGCGGACTACCTTTCCAGAGTCGGACGTCGGGTGCTGATGACCCTGACAGACAACAACCGTCCCGTCCCGTTTGGAGCCGTGGTCACCCTCGCGGGTGAGCGTAACAACAGTTTCATCGTGGGCGATGGCGGCCAGGTGTATTTGACCGGCATGAGCGAGCAGGGGACGTTAGTTGCGACCTGGGGAAACCAGGGCAGCCAACAGTGCCGTGCTGATTTCAGCCTGCCGAAACAATCAACCTACAGTGGAATAACGGACGTGAGTGCCACGTGTCGCCAGGAGCATTAACATGAAATTCATTCAGGCTATTTTACTGCTCTATTTACTCACGGGCTGGAATAACAGCGTGCGTGCAGGGACCTGCACGACAATAACACCGCAAATTTCCACGCTGTCGGTGGGCACGATTAATGTCCAGCGCGATGCGCCTGTCGGGACGGTGGTATTTTCCGGCGCGGCCACCTATACGGGATCCTATCTTACCGGGTGCAGTAATCCATTAATGCTCGGATTTAGCATGCGCTATAACAACGCTACGTTGAGCAGCTATGGCAACCATGTTTACAACACCAATATCAGCGGAATTGGGATTCGTTTTTCTTCGAATAACAACTTTGAAAATCCGGCCAATACGTTTTCTTATAATGCGCAGACCTCTTATGTTGACTGGTACGGCGGAAAAATTGAACTTGTGGTCACCGGTCCGGTTTCGTCTGGAGCCTTAACGCCGGGGGTCATAGGCGTAGTGACGCTTCAGGGGAGCGACGGCGTCTACCGTGACGGCCTGACGACCCAGCTCACCAGCGGGACAATCAATGCGCTTGCATGCAGTATTACCACGCCTCATCTGACGTTCCCTATTGGCGATATCTCCGCCTCAGCGTTTGGCACGGCGATCGGAACCACGCCCACGGGCGCGCAGAATACGCAAAACCTGGGGGTAAACTGCAGTCCCGGAACCAATATTAGCGTTTCGCTTGGCGGAATTCAGAACCCGGACAGCAGCAATACCAGCGTAATGGCGCTAACGGGACAGGGGATGACCGGTACGGCAAAAGGCGTGGGCGTGCAACTTTTATATAACGGCACGCCGCTGGTGTTGAATAGCCGCCTGCTCTTAAAACAATCTTCGGGCGGACAAGAGACGCTGCCGTTAACGGCGCGATATTACCAGACGTTAACGTCTGTCGAATCCGGCGCGGCCAATGCCTCTGCCACGCTTAATTTGACCTACCAGTAGCAGGTAAATGATGAAAATATCGCACAAGAAACTGCTCTTTCTCGCCTTGCTGAGCTGGACGGCCTTTTCCGCCGATAACGTGAATCTTGACGTGACGGGAAATATCGTGGCCTCGCCCTGCATATTTAATGGCGGGAATACGCAGTTGGATATTAATCTCGGCAATATTCAGGCGACAAACATGGTGACGCCGGGTTCATCCTCCGACCCGGTGACGTTTAATCTGCAGTTTACGCAGTGTCCCGCGGGGACGCGCAGCGTGACGGTCTCCTTCACCGGAAACCCCGATCCGGTTGCCGGGGCGGACTACTACATGAACAGCGGCTCGGCAACGAACGTGGCGGTTGCCATGCGTGAGGCGGGGACCGGCATGCTCAAAGGAACGGGCTCCAGCATGACGCAAAATATTGCAGCAGACCGAACGGCCAGCATGCCCATGCAGGCATCGGTGATATCCCAGGCCGGTGGCGCGACGCCGGGAAGCATCAGTGCGGTTGTTGTGATGACGATGCAATACAACTGAATGCCGGAAAGCGTATTTATCATGAGACGTGGGGGAGCTATGTTGAATATCCTGATTCAGGAAACGGATTTATTCTTTCAGGCTGGGCTGCAGTATTTTTTCGAGGATTTTTTTGCGCATAATTTTCATCGACCCATCCATTTTAACGCAGGCCTGACCGAGGACAACGTCATTCAGGCCGATATTATTGTCCTTTCGCTCTGTCAGGGTGAAACGCTGACCTGTTTTCCTGAATTGCAGGTCCGGGAAAAAGGGATTGTGATAGGTCTGGTGGATGACGAGCACCGTTTTTCCGCGTTGCCCTCCTGTTTTCAGGACATCATTTTCCTCTCTCGCCGTGCTTCGCTGGATCGTATAAGCGGCGCATTGTTTATCGCCTTGTTCAGGACGCAATTACCGGGACACACCTGGAATAAAAAATCCTGTTTCGAATGCCAGCATAAAGTCCTGTCACCGCAACAGATTCGAATTATGGTGAATTTCTATCAGGGGCACTCGGTTGTGCAGACCGCCAACATATTAAAGATGAGTGATAAAACGGTCTTTACCCATAAATATATGATGATGCAGAAGTTTAACCTGCGAAGTGATTACGAGTTGATCGTTCTGCTCAGAAGGTTAATGGAGAAAAAAAGTCGGCCAAACCTGCTTCGCGATTACCTGGAAAATAATTATGCGTAACGGCTAATGGTCTGAATAACCCGCTGTTCTGTTGAGTTATGGCGCTATCGATTTCGCCTGAGGCAATGTTATTTTCATTGGTTTTAAATAATGACCCATTCGTATGCAAATTCATAAGACCATCAAGCCGATTTTTGTGAGTAAATTCCAGTGCGTCGGGCCTGAGTGCCTGATGTCCTGTTGCCGTGGTTGGACAATTTCCATTGATAAGAAAACACATGGAAAATACATTTCCTCAACGCATGCGGACATTTCTCGTCTTGCGAAAGCGAACCTCATTCCACTGCGCAAAGGGAAAAATAGCTATTCGAGAGTGAAGCTGGACGAGAAGGGCGACTGTCCCTTTATCGACGAAAATAAACTCTGTCTGATACACCGTGAATTAGGGGAAAGCGCGCTGTCCCACACCTGTAGCACCTATCCGCGAGGTTCTACCCGCTACGAAGATGAAACCCGGCACACCATGACGCTCTCCTGTCCTGAAGTGGTTCGGTTAGTGCTCTTCGACGCGGATGCCATGCTGCTTCAGGAGCAGGAAACTCTGCGGGCAGTCTACAAAACTAACCTCATCGGACGTCGTCAGTCTATGACTGACGTGACTCAGGTTATCCATTTTTTTGCCTGGAACTTAATCCAGTCTCCATCTCTTAACGTTGAAGAGAACCTGATGGCGCTGGCGCAGTTTATTTTATGCCTGCAGCACGTAAATTTCGATTTGCATCATAAATTTGAGCAGGTTGAAGATTATTATGAAATGCTGATGGCTGAACTGAAAAATGGCCATTCTCTCTTACAGGCCAATAATATTGGTCAATCAAATGCGATGAAATATCTTGCCTTGTCCGTTATGGGGACGAATGTTGCACGTTTTTCTGCGAGAGAAGAGACCATCCTGAAGGGGCATAAAGCCATTGCTGACTATCTGGATTTTGCTAATCATCAAGACACGGTGGAGCTGGATAAAAAATTTGCTGACCTCAATCTGCAGTGGCGCAAATTATGCGAGAGCAGCTGCCTGTCCGAACCGCATGTCTTACGTAATTACTTGTTATATAAACTGTATAGCAGCTATTTTCCGGGCAACAGCATCGACACAATTTTGCGTCAGTTTTATCGCATGGTTCTGGATTTCTACTATCTGAAAGTCTTCCTCAGTGTGAAATCGATGCAGGAAACGATCGACCAGCAGGTCGTCATGAAAACCATCGCAGGCTTTTCGGAAAAGACGATGCATAACCAGAGCATGGATGCACGGCTCGATTTTGCGATTGATAAAATTAACGGCGGGGATGATTTATCCTGTCTGCTGCTGATTGGTTAAACGATCCGTAATAAGAGGCTCGCGGTGCGAGCCTCATTTCTTCAAACATTTACCGCACTGATTAACCGCGACTTCATGGACTGGTAGGCCGACGCCGCAAAGTCCTCGGCCCAGCGCTGATCTTCAATCGCCTCCAACTGCACCGCACAATACTTCGTTTCCGGCGTTTTGGAGACGGGGTCGAGGTTATCCTGGGTCAGCTCGTTGCAGGCGCCAATCCACCACTGATAGGTCATGTAGACGGCTCCGGCGTTGATGCGTTCGCTGATACTGGCGCGGGTGATCACTTTACCCCGGCGTGAACGTACCCAGACCAGTTGGCCGTCAGCAATTCCCAGTCTATGGGCATCGGCAGGGTTCATCTGGACGCGTCCAGGCTCGTCTGCCAGGCTTTGCAGCGCCGCGCAGTTTCCGGTCATGGAGCGACAGGAGTAGTGCCCCACCTCCCGTACCGTGCACAGCACCAGCGGGTAATCCTCATCCGGGGTTTCCGCTGGCGCGCGCCACTGCGCGGCGAAGAGCTGCCCTTTGCCCGTTGGGGTGTCGAACTGATTGTCCTTGTACAGGTAGGGCGTACCGGGGTGATCGAGCGTCGGACACGGCCACTGAACATGGCCCATCTCGCCCATTTTTGCGTAGGTCACGCCGTAGAACAGCGGGCACAGCTCGCGCATTTCGTCCCAGATCTGCTGGTTGTCGTCGTAATGCATCGGGTAGCCCATCTCCGTCGCCAGCAGGCTGATGATCTCCCAGTCGCGCTTCACGTTGCCGCTGGCCTCAATGGCTTTCCCGAAACGCTGGAAGCCACGATCGGCGCAGGTAAAGACACCGCCGTGTTCACCCCATGAGGTGGCCGGTAACAGCACGTCCGCCACTTCCGCCGTTTTGGTCATAAAGATGTCCTGAACCACCACAAAATCGAGCGCGTCGAAACCGCGACGGACCAGGCCGAGATCGGCTTCTGTCTGAAGCGGATCTTCCCCCATGATGTAATACGCTTTGACCTTACCTTCCAGCGCAAGATGCGGCACTTCGGTGATGCGCGTCCCGACGCGATCGTCCATTCTGTTGACGTCTATCTTCCACGCATCGGCAAATTTCTGTCTGACCGCCGGGTCCATTACCTCCTGATAGCCGGGGAACATATTGGGTAGAACGCCCATGTCACACGCGCCCTGAACGTTGTTTTGCCCGCGCACCGGGCCAACGCCGACCGCCGGACGGCCCAGATTGCCCGTCAGCAGCGCCAGGCTGGAAAGGCCTTTCACCACATCGACCGCCTGACCAAACTGGGTAACACCCATCCCCCACATTACCGTCGCTGACGGTGCCGCCGCGAACGTGCGCATTGCCTGACGCACATCGCGCGCGGGGATGCCCGTCAGATGCTCCACGCGCTCTGGCGCGTAATCTTTGACGATCTGTCGGTACGCCTCCAGCCCTTCCGTAAAACGCGCGACGTAGTTTTTGTCGTACAGTTCCTCTTCCAGCAGCACATAGCCAAAGGCATTCACCAGCGCCATGTTGCTGCCGTTTTTCAGCTGAAGATGCTGATCGGCAATGCGTGCCGTTTCAATGCGACGCGGATCGCAGACGATGATTTTTGCGCCATTCTCACGCGCTTTCAGCACGCGCCGGGCGACGATAGGGTGAGAGTCTGCGCAGTTATAGCCGAACACCAGCAGGCATTTTGAGTTTTCAATGTCGTTGATCGCGTTACTCATGGCGCCGTTACCGAGCGTCTCCTGCAAACCGGCAACCGAAGGGCCATGGCAGACGCGTGCACAGCAATCGACGTTGTTGGTATTAAGCACGGCACGGGCGAATTTCTGCATGACATAGTTGGTCTCATTACCCGTTCCTCGCGAGGAGCCGGTGGTCATGATTGACCGTGGACCAAACTGTTCTTTGATGCTCTTGAGCCTGTGGGCGGTATAGCGAATGGCCTCTTCCCAGGTGACGGGGGTGAACGCCTCTCCTTTGTTGTAGCGGATCATGGGCTGCGTCAGGCGGGGGGTGAGCAGGCGGGTGTCGTTAAGGAAATCCCAGCCGTAGAATCCTTTCAGGCAAAGCGTGCCCTGATTGGTGACGCCGTCTGCTGCTTCGGCTCGGATAATACGGTTATTTTCAACGACGAGGTTAAGTTTGCAGCCTGCACCGCAGTATGGGCAGACGCTGGCGATTTTTTTCATCAATAACAGACCTGTTAAGAAATGAAGCAATGTTTAACTGGAAAGCCCAGTCCCTTATTGGGCTTAAGCAGGAACCATGCCACATTGCTTGTGCTTGATTTACAGGGTGTTATGGAAGGATGGGGGTGTCATCGTCAGGCTGTTCGTCAGAATTGACGATGACATGTTCGCTTTTTTGTGAGGAAGGGGGTCAAAGATCGTCCATGGTGTAGCCGACGACGATCTCCAGCGTCTTGCGGATCACATCCGCCTGAACGACATCGTCAGTGGCTTCCAGCGTCTGGATCAGCCAGAGGATAATGGCCTTATTGGTCAGATGCCCTTCAGACGCAAGGACACAGCGTACTGCAGTAGAAAAAACAGCGGACTCTTCAGCAAAACGTTCGCCTGCATGACGGAAGTATTCCGATAACGCACTGTCTAGAAAAGCAGAGTGAAATTCGGGTTGAAGCTGAATATTTTGTCTCATTTGTTCTCACCGTAGCTGTATGGTTGCAGTCAATGTATCTTCTTTGGATCGGACGGTTTTCCATTACCCAATAACGGCACTACATTGTCTCGACTCTCTCTGAGAGATCCCTCTCTTTTTGGTCGTCCGTGTGCGGTTCTGCGACGTTTAAAGGCGAGGTCATTTGAACCGATTTCGGCAATCACCCTCGCAAGTGTCTCCCGCCGCTGGGGATCCTTTTCATGTGCTTTCATATTGCGCAGACGCTGGATGAGACCTTCGGTTGTCACGGGGCCACGCTCTCTCAGAAGAGAAAGAACGGCTTCACCGATTAGCTGGTCGATCAGGCGATCTGCGTCACTACTGTTCATCACGTTACCGTTCGAAAAGCAGTCCAAGCAGCATGTGATAATGCTGTTCCTCTTCCGGGCCTTCAGCCCTTTCGAGGCGACTTAAAAGTTTGGTACAGAGCGATTTGCGATTGAGATGTCGCCCGTCGCTAAGAATTTCAACAACCACCTGACCCAGCGTCTCCTGCTGAGTAGGTAGCGCGGCTTTCTCGAAGTACTGCGCGATTGCTGCTGCTGAATCTGCGACATAACCGTTCTGGTTCATGTTTCGCTCCTGTAAATATCCGTAATCAGTAACGTTACAATTAAGGTATACACATTTTCCAAATCTGTACATTTAAAATGTACAGATTTTTAAATTTTTCTTGATATATTTTATAATTTTTATAAATATCAGTTGGTTGTGGTGGCGTTGTTTAACGTTATCGTTGCAGAATATATTGTACAATCTCGATTGTGATCGGAGAGTTGTACAACGGCAAAACCAGGCTTTGTAAATGCGCTAAATCATTGACGTGTAAATTATTTGTTAAGTAATGAATGTGCTATAACAACACTCTATCCACGATCTTTTCGTGGCCGTACCTATAACCCCCCCCAGGAATAGCATGCTAACAACCATCATTTACCGCAGTCATATCTGCGAGGACGTTCCGGTGAAAGCGCTGGAAGAAATGGTAGCTGCTGCAAATCGTAAAAATCGGCACTCCGATGTCACGGGGATCTTGCTGTTTAACGGCACACATTTTTTCCAGTTACTTGAAGGGCCTGTTGATAATGTGACGGCCATCTATCAGCATATCTGCCGTGACCCGCGACATCATAATGTGGTGGAACTCATGTGCGATCACGGTCCCTTCCGACGCTTTGGCAACGTGGGCATGGAGCTTTTCGATTTGCGTCAATTTGATACAGACGAAGTGCTCCAGCAGGTGCTTGATAAAGGGACAACGAAGTACCGGTTGACTTATAACGACCGTGCCTTGCAGTTTTTCCGCACCTTCGTTGAGGCCACAGAAAAAGCCAACTATTTTGAACTGCCTCCGGCGAACAGCTGGGATTTTATTCCTGAAGAGACACCCTTATCCGTGCAGTCAGAGGTTGTGGCAAAAGGTGCAGATTGCAGCTTTGCGTTTCAACCTATCGTCGATCCCTTTATGCAACAGATTGTCTCCTGGGAAGCACTGATTCGTACCCCCGAAGGGGATTCTCCTGCGGCCTATTTTCAGACTCTGCCGCAAGACGCGCTTTATGAGGCCGATCTGAAGAGCAAGCAGGTGGCACTGTCGATGGCCAGCGCGCTGGGGCTACACACCCAAACGCTGTCCCTCAATCTGCTGCCAATGACGCTGGTTAACGTGCCTGACGCGGTTGATTTCCTGCTCACGGTCATTGAGGCGAATGGTTTTGTGCCGGAACAGATCGTTGTCGAGTTCACGGAGAGTGAAGCGATCTCCCGCTTTGACGAATTTACACACTCAGTCAGGCAGTTAAAGAGCGCGGGAATCAGCGTGACGATCGATCACTTTGGCGCAGGGTTTGCCGGGCTGCAGCTGCTGGCGCAGTTCCAGCCGGACAGAATTAAGATTAATCGGGATTTGATAGCCAACGTGCACAAAAGCGGCCCGCGCCAGGCGATTGTACAAGCCATCATCAAATGCTGCGCGTCCCTGGAAATCCAGTTCTGCGCGGTGGGGGTAGAGCTGGCTGAGGAGTGGATGTGGCTGGAATCCGCCGGGATTTCGCAGTTTCAGGGGCATCTGTTCGCCAGCCCGCGTCTGGGCGGGATCCCGGCTGTTGCCTGGCCTGAGAAAAAGAACGATTTCTAAAACCTGTACATGACTTAAAGAGTTAACTGTACGAAGAGAGAAATTTGGACAACAATAGATTAACAAGTGAAAGGATTTGACCCCTTTCACTTGTCTCATAACGGGGAGTTGGTTATACAAATGCGTTGTACAATCTGATAAGGTTGGTGCGGTTAGGTATGAAGGTTTTGAGCGTGAGGGAGTTAATGGCCTATTACAGTATCGGCGAAGTCGCCGAACGATGCGGTATCAACCCCGTTACGCTGCGTGCCTGGCAACGCCGTTATGGTTTGTTGAAGCCGCAACGCAGCGAAGGGGGCCATCGTCAGTTTGACGATGAGGATATCCTGCGTATCGAAGAGATCAAGCGCCTGATGAAAACCGGCGTCTCGGTCGGAAAAGTCAAAGCGTTACTGGAAAACAAAGAAGAGCTGACGCAGGGCAACTGGATCTCTTTCCAGGAAGAGATGATGACGGTTCTGCGTTACGCCAGCCCAAGTAAACTGCGCGCCAAAATCGGCGAGTTCCGCCGCGATCACGCGATGGATGCGCTGATCGATAACATTATTTCTCCGGTCAGACAGCGAATGAACCAGGACCAAAACACCGTGCGTCACATGGCGAGTCTTTTTGACGGCGTACTGATCGAATTCGCGGTTGCGAGCCTCGCGGAATCCCGCAAGAAAGCCGGTAAAGATGCTCTCCTGATCGGCTGGGAATGCGACGACCGAACGCATCTTTGGCTTGAAGCCGCGCGTCTGGCACAGAAGGGCTGGCATATTGACGTGCTGGCTGAACCCATCGATTCACCGCGTCCTGAACTGTTCCCGGGGCAAAAAATCTTCGTCTGGACGGGGAAATCCCCCACACCTCGCCAGCAGGAACAACTCGATCACTGGCGTGAACAGGGATTTGCTGTTTCATTTCATCACCGATCGTAAGAGGCCTTGAGGGCCTTTTTTGTTTTTGTCACTTCCTGAGCAAAAGTTAACTGTGCCTGTTTAATGGACAGAGGCTTCATCAGGAGCGTGAAAGCATGAGCACCATTACCAGATAATTCACAAAAGAATAGGCGGCGGTGCTCCTTATTATTACTCAGCTTGTATGGCGCTCATTCCATGCATCTGAAAATTGAATATTACCGTCAATAATTCTCCAGGTGATTTTTTCATATTGAATGCTGACACTTTCAATATGATTCATTTTATCGTTGCCCGCCAGCTTAACATTTGGAACACTACAGTGGACGCCCGTTAATTTCACATTCTCCATAAGAACGGTGTAGTAGCAAACCTCCTGACCTGCATCATTGATGTGATAAAACCTGATTTCTGCGCTTTTCAACGTCTGCCCGGTTGCTGCAGCCTTGTAAAGATATGGTGTAGAGCTATCAACTTCTTTTTCAATCATCATGGATGAGTGCTGGCGGGTGCCGGTGATTTTGCCGTTTGCGCTGTCAACGGGCAAGTTTATGCCGTGGCTAAGGCCGATAATTTCATTACTTCCTTCACGATCTTTTATGTCAACAGATCCTTTGATATCTGCACCGCCATCGTCTTTAAGCCACATATAGGGAGGTATAGGCATTTATTTGTTCCTTATTTTTTTGATTAAATTCATTGTTATAATATAAAAAGGGATGATGATAATTAGCATTATAAGCCAGTCAATAAATGAGTAGGCGTCATACATTGATTCCGCACTCTCATTTCCGGTGATAATCATTGCTGTTGTTCTGGCTAAATCATAGTTAATATATATCTCAGGGCCTGGTAGCATATGACCTACAGTGAGTAATAAAATGAGAAAATAAATAATTTTACATGCCCTACGAGCAAGGTTTTTTAATGTAGCCACCCGCTACGACCTCCACCCATCCCCGCGCCATTAATGACCGCATGCATGGGACCTGAATAAGCGATGTATTCATTAGCGCGTTATGAATCATCGCAAAATCAGACATGTTGGCGATAGTTATGCAACCTTTTGAAACCGTGCCTGGATGGAGCCGGAAATTCCCACGTTTTACGCTTTCTACCCATGTGTAATCATCAATACCCCAGTCATCACGCCACAAAGCAAACCAGTCCGATTTACCAAAAGCATTTCTGCCAATAAATCTGTTAGCTCCATCGTGAATTTCCTCTTTTTTTTGCGAAAACCAGTTACCCTCCCTGCGATCTACAATCCAGTATTTCCCTAAGGGAATAGGACCCGTGTTGGCGACATGTCCGCAACTGGCATTGTTTCTGCTGGCCCCCAACCCGGAGTGCGCCATGAACACGCCCACCCCATACAAATCGAAAGGCGCGTAATCTGCGCCGTTCAGAATCATCTTTCCCTGTAACGCCATATGACACCTATTTTCCATTAAATGTGTATGGTTAATGCTACAGCGATTGATAATGTGATCCAGAGGGACTGCATGATTTTCAGAAAAAGACTCTGATTATCCGGTTGTTTGCGGCTGGGGTAGCACTTGTTTCTGTGCGCCTAAGCGCATTCGTTTGACTATGTTTACGACTATTAAAGAAGCTATCTTAAAAATAGGCATTTCCGATGCATATTTTACTTTTCTCCTGTCCGCCACAAATGCCGCGGAGAAATACATTATTTATCAATGTATTGAACAATTAAATCCATCCTGCCTGCATCCTTCCACAGGGTCTATGCTTAATAAAAGTAACCAAAAAGGGCGGTTTACCCAGATGCCCCTACTGACAGGGGGTTGAAGTGATAATCGTTATCACTAACATGGTGTTATGCCCTGATGGCTATTCAGACGAGGTGGACCTATGGAACTGCATTCAGAAACCTTTAATCCGGCCGATTTTGCCTGGCGTGGTTTAACGCTCACGCCAGCGGCGGCGGCACACATTCACGAGCTGGTGGCGAAAAAGCCCGAGATCCTCGGCGTGCGTTTAGGCGTCAAACAGACCGGATGCGCAGGTTTTGGTTACGTGCTTGATACCGTCACCGAACCCGAGAAAGATGACCTGGTCTTCGAAACCGATGGCGCGAAACTGTTCGTGGCGCTGCAGGCGATGCCCTTTATCGACGGCACCGAAGTGGACTACGTCCGCGAAGGCTTAAACCAGTTATTCAAATTTCATAACCCGAAAGCCCAGAACGAATGCGGCTGCGGCGAAAGCTTTGGGGTATAGGCGGTACTATGTCTCGTAATACTGAAGCAACGAGTGATGTGAACACCTGGAGCGGCGGACACCTGAATTATAAAGAAGGGTTCTTCACGCAGCTGCAGACCGATGAGCTGGCGAAAGGTATCAACGAAGATGTCGTGCGGGCGATCTCGGCCAAACGTAATGAACCTGAGTGGATGCTGGAATTTCGTCTGAGCGCCTTCCGCGCCTGGCTGGAAATGGAAGAGCCGCACTGGCTGAAAGCGCACTACGACAAGCTGAACTATCAGGATTACAGCTACTACTCCGCGCCCTCCTGCGGCAGCTGTGACGACACCTGCGCCTCGCAGCCGGGTGCGGTACAGCAAACCGGCGCAGAAAACAGCTTCCTGAGCAAAGAAGTTGAAGAAGCCTTTAATCAGCTTGGCGTGCCCGTTCGCGAAGGGAGAGAGGTGGCGGTGGACGCCATTTTCGACTCCGTCTCGGTGGCGACTACCTACCGCGAGAAGCTGGCAGAGCAGGGGATCATTTTCTGCTCCTTCGGCGAAGCGATTCACGACCACCCGGAACTGGTGAAAAAGTACATTGGGACAGTGGTGCCCTCTAACGATAATTTCTTCGCGGCGCTCAACGCGGCGGTGGCCTCCGACGGTACCTTTATTTACGTACCAAAAGGCGTACGTTGCCCGATGGAGTTGTCGACTTATTTCCGTATCAACGCGGAAAAAACCGGCCAGTTTGAACGTACCATTCTGGTGGCCGATGAAGGCAGCTACGTCAGCTATATCGAAGGCTGTTCCGCGCCGGTACGCGACAGCTATCAGCTGCACGCGGCGGTGGTGGAGGTCATTATCCACAAAGACGCTGAGGTGAAATACTCCACGGTGCAAAACTGGTTCCCGGGCGACGGCAACACCGGCGGTATTTTGAACTTTGTTACCAAGCGCGCGCTGTGCGAAGGCGAAAACAGCAAGATGTCCTGGACCCAGTCGGAAACCGGCTCGGCGATTACCTGGAAATACCCGAGCTGTATCCTGCGCGGGGATAACTCCATCGGTGAGTTTTACTCGGTGGCGCTGACCAGCGGCCATCAGCAGGCCGATACCGGCACCAAGATGATCCACATTGGTAAAAACACCAAATCCACCATTATCTCGAAAGGGATCTCCGCCGGGCACAGCCAGAACAGCTATCGCGGGCTGGTGAAAATCATGCCGACGGCCACCAACGCGCGTAACTTTACCCAGTGTGACTCGATGCTGATTGGCGCTGACTGCGGCGCGCATACCTTCCCGTACGTCGAGTGCCGTAATAACACGGCCCAGCTTGAGCACGAAGCGACCACGTCGCGCATCGGGGAAGACCAGCTCTTCTACTGCCTGCAGCGCGGGATCAGTGAAGAAGATGCCATTTCAATGATTGTGAACGGCTTCTGTAAGGACGTGTTCTCTGAACTGCCGCTGGAATTCGCCGTTGAAGCACAAAAACTCCTCGCCATTAGTCTTGAACACAGCGTCGGTTAAGGAAAGCACATGTTAAGCATTAAAGATTTACAGGTTAGCGTGGAAGAGAAAGCGATCCTGCGTGGCCTCAATTTTGACGTCAAGCCGGGTGAAGTTCACGCCATCATGGGGCCGAATGGCTCCGGGAAAAGTACGCTTTCCGCGACGCTGGCAGGACGCGAAGATTACGAAGTCACCCACGGCTCCGTCGAGTTTAACGGCAAAGATCTGCTGGAGATGTCGCCGGAAGAGCGGGCTGGGGAGGGCATCTTTATGGCCTTCCAGTACCCGGTAGAAATTCCGGGCGTCAGCAATCAGTTCTTCCTGCAGACGGCGCTGAACGCGGTGCGCAAATATCGCGGTCTCGACGCGCTGGACCGCTTCGACTTCCAGGATCTGATGGAAGAGAAGATCAAGCTGCTGAAAATGCCGGAAGACCTGCTGACCCGTTCGGTTAACGTCGGCTTCTCCGGCGGTGAGAAAAAGCGTAACGACATTCTGCAGATGGCGGTGCTCGAGCCCGAGCTGTGCATTCTTGATGAGACCGATTCAGGCCTGGACATCGACGCCCTGAAGATTGTCGCAGACGGGGTGAACTCGCTGCGTGACGGTAAGCGCTCGTTTATTATCGTCACTCACTACCAGCGCATTCTTGACTACATTAAACCAGACTACGTCCACGTCCTTTACCAGGGGCGCATTGTGAAATCCGGCGATTTCACGCTGGTTAAACAACTGGAGGAGCAGGGTTATGGCTGGCTTACCGAACAGCAGTAATGCACTCCAGCAGTGGCACCGGCTGTTTGAAACGCAGGGGCAATCGCGTTCTGAACAGGCCCAGCAGCACCTTCAGCAGATGCTGCGTCTGGGTCTGCCGACCCGTAAGCACGAAAACTGGAAATACACACCGCTTGATGGCCTGCTGAACGGCGAGTTTGTCACGCGCTCGGCGGACGTCACTCCGGCCCAGCGAGACGGGCTGGCGTTACCTGTGGATGCGTTGCGTCTGGTCTTTGTCGACGGCGTGTTTCACCCGGAACTCAGTGACGAGACGCGACACAGCGGCTTCGAAATCGCCGTGAATGACGTTCATCAGAGTCTGGCCGCACCGGTACAGCCGGAGGTCTTTCTGCATCTCACCGAAAGTCTGGCGCAGTCTGTGACGCATATCAGCGTAAAACGTAACCAGCGTCCGGCGAAGCCGCTGCTGCTGATGCACATCACTCAGGGGCTGGACGGTGACGAAATCAACACCGCGCACTATCGCCACCATCTTGAACTGGCGGAGGGGGCAGAGGCCACGGTGATTGAACATTACGTCAGCCTCAACGAGACGCGCCACTTTACCGGCTCGCGTCTGACGATGAATGTGGCGGCCAATGCCCAGCTTCACCACATCAAGCTGGCGTTTGAGAACCCGCAGAGCCACCACTTTGCCCATAACGACATTTTACTTGGGCAAGATGCCGCGGCCTACAGCCATAGCTTCCTGCTCGGCAGCGCGGTGCTGCGCCACAATACCAGCACCCAGCTTAACGGTGAAAATACCACGCTACGCATTAACAGCCTGGCGATGCCGGTCAAATCTGAAGTGTGCGACACGCGCACCTGGCTTGAGCACAACAAAGGCTATTGCAACAGCCGTCAGCTGCATAAAACTGTCGTCAGCGACAAAGGGCGCGCAGTGTTTAACGGCCTGATTAACGTGGCCCAGCACGCCATTAAAACCGACGGACAGATGACCAACAACAACCTGCTGCTGGGGCGTCTGGCGGAAGTGGACACCAAACCGCAGCTGGAGATCTACGCCGATGACGTGAAATGCAGCCACGGGGCGACGGTCGGGCGGATTGACGATGAGCAGATGTTCTACCTGCGCTCCCGCGGTATCGATCGGCAGGCGGCGCAGAAGATGATCATCTACGCGTTTGCCGCCGAGCTGACTGAAGCGCTGCACGATGGCGCGTTAAAACAGCAGGTGCTGGCCCGTATAGGTCAGCGTCTGCCTGGAGGCGAAGCATGAGTTTTCCCGTCGAGAAAGTACGGGCAGATTTTCCCGTTCTGACCCGTGAAGTGAACGGTCTACCGCTGGCCTATCTGGACAGCGCGGCCAGCGCGCAGAAACCGAATCAGGTGGTGGATGCAGAAGCCGAATTCTATCGTCACGGCTACGCCGCCGTGCATCGCGGTATTCATACCCTGAGCGCCGATGCGACCCAGCGCATGGAAAACGTGCGCACGCAGATTGCCGCCTTCCTCAACGCGCAATCGCCTGAAGAGCTGGTCTTCGTGCGCGGCACAACCGAAGGGATCAACCTAGTCGCCAACAGCTGGGGCAACGCGCAGGTGCATGCGGGCGATAACATCGTCATCACGCAAATGGAGCACCACGCCAATATCGTGCCGTGGCAAATGCTCTGTGAGCGCGTTGGCGCGCAGCTGCGGGTGATCCCGTTGAATGCCGACGGGACGCTTCAGCTTGAGCAGCTTGACGCGTTGCTGGATGAGCGCACGCGGCTGGTGGCGGTCACCCAGGTTTCTAACGTCCTGGGGACTGAGAACCCGGTGGCGGAGATTATCGCAAAGGCCCATCAGGCAGGGGCGAAGGTACTGATTGACGGCGCGCAGGCGGTGATGCACCACGCGGTTGATGTCCAGGCGCTGGACTGTGACTTCTACGTTTTTTCAGGCCATAAGCTCTATGGGCCGACCGGGATAGGCGTGCTGTACGTCAAAGAGGCGATCCTGCAGGCGATGCCGCCGTGGGAAGGGGGCGGGTCGATGATCGCCACCGTTAGCCTGTCGGAGGGCACCACCTATGCGCGCGCGCCGTGGCGCTTTGAGGCGGGCACGCCAAACACCGGCGGTATTATTGGTCTGGGGGCGGCCATCTCCTGGGTCTCCTCAATTGGCCTTGACGCCATTCAGGAATACGAACAGGTGCTGATGCACTATGCGCTTGCCCAGCTTGCCAGCGTACCGGATCTAACCTTATACGGCCCGGCTGACCGACAGGGTGTGATTGCGTTTAATCTGGGTAAACATCACGCCTATGACGTGGGCAGTTTTCTGGATAATTATGGCGTGGCGGTCCGTACCGGGCATCACTGCGCCATGCCCCTGATGGCGTTTTACCAGGTGCCGGCAATGTGCCGCGCGTCGCTGGTAATGTACAACACAACGGAAGAGGTCGACAGGCTGGTGGCGGGGCTTAAGCGCATTCACCAGTTGCTGGGCTAACGGAGAGGCGAAAGATGGCAGAACTGCCGGATAAAGATAAATTGCTGCGCAACTTCGGGCGTTGCGCTAACTGGGAAGAAAAATATCTCTATATTATTGAGTTGGGGCAGCGTTTAGCGCCGCTCAGCGAAGAGGCGCATAACCCGGATAATATTATTCAGGGCTGCCAGAGCCAGGTGTGGATTGTGATGAAGCAATCTGACGATGGCACTATCGAATTACACGGCGACAGCGACGCTGCGATTGTGAAAGGGCTTATTGCCGTCGTCTTTATCCTCTATCACCAGATGTCGGCGCAGGACATTGTCGCTTTTGATGTTCGTCCCTGGTTCGAAAAAATGGCGCTCACCCAACATCTCACCCCGTCCCGATCCCAGGGACTGGAAGCGATGATCCGCGGCATTCGCGCCAAAGCTGCAATCCTTAGCTAGACTTACAGAACAGCATTCATTCTGTTTCGCGAGGTGGTTCCCGCCTCGCTGGTTTTTCAGCTTTCTGGCGTTCTGTCAGTGAATAAGGAATCTCAGCATGAAGCGCGCGTCTCTAATAACTCTATTACTCCTTGGTTCGCTCGGTGTGCTTAATTCGGCCCGGGCGGTGGATTATCCGTTGCCGCCCGCAGGCAGCCGTCTGATTGGGCAAAATCAAACCTACACGATTCAGGAAGGCGACAATAAACTGCAGACCATTGCCCGCCGGTTTAATACGGCTGCCCAGCTTATTCTTGAAACCAATAATACCATTGCACCGGTGAACCCCGCGCCGGGGACGGTGATCACCATTCCTTCTCAAATGCTGCTGCCGGATACCCCGCGGGAAGGGATCGTGGTCAACCTGGCTGAGCTTCGGCTTTACTATTTCCCGCCGGGGGAGAATATTGTTCAGGTCTTCCCGCTCGGTATCGGGCAGCTGGGACTGGAAACGCCGGTGACGACCACCCGCGTGAGTCAGAAAATCCCTAATCCAACCTGGACACCGACAGCGGGCATCAGGGCGCGCTCTCTGGCGCAAGGAATTAAATTGCCGCCGGTCGTGCCAGCAGGGCCAAATAATCCGTTAGGACGCTTTGCGCTGCGTTTAGGCGTAGGGAATGGTGAATATCTTATCCACGGCACTAGCGCGCCGGATAGCGTCGGTTTACGGGTCAGTTCAGGCTGTATGCGGATGAACGCGCCGGATATCAAAGCGCTGTTTGGGCAGGTGCGTGTTGGCACGCGGGTCCAGATTATCAATGAGCCGGTGAAGTTTGCCGTCGAGCCGGACGGGAAACGCTACATCGAAGTACACCGTCCGTTAGCACAGGTTGAGGGGGAAAACCCACAGGTTGCGCCCATTAGCCACTCCGAAGATTTCGCGTCCTTCGTGTCTCAATCGGGGAGTGATAAAGCGCTTATCGATAAAGCCCTGTCACGTCGTGCGGGGATCCCGGTGGCAGTATCTGCCGGTAATGGCCCATCCGCCAGCAACAGCGTGTTGTCGGTGCAGAACAGTCGGGTGTCAGCTGCGGTAGCCGAAGAGGAAGGGGAGAGGGTGACGCAGTAGGGGTTTGACGAAGGCAAAAAAAATGGCGCACAATGTGCGCCATTTTATTAACAGGTACTATTACTTACGGTATTTAGTAGCCTGGTTGTCCAGACGCTGGTTAGCGCGAGCTGCGTCGTCTTTAGCAGCCTGAACGTCGGAACGGATTGCGTTCACGTCGTTGCTCAGCTGGTCAACTTTAGCGTTCAGAGTCTGAACGTCAGAAGACAGCTGATCGATTTTAGCGTTGCTGGAGCAACCTGCCAGCAGAGTAGAACCCAGGATTACCGCGCCCAGTACCAGTTTAGTACGATTCATTATTAATACCCTCTAGATTGAGTTAATCTCCATGTAGCGTTACAAGTATTACACAAAGTTTTTTGGGTTGAGAATATTTTTTTGATGGGAATACGCCTATTTTTGATCGTTCGCTCAAAGAAGCAACGAATTTGGCCTTTTTGTCGAAAAAGCCATGTTAAAAAAGGCATTTTTCATCGGATTCATCTTAGATAAATCGCAATTAAATAGAAAAACCCGATTTGCTTTTTGAATAGATAGGGCTAATGACAGGAATAAAAAAAGCGCCCCGAAGGACGCTTTCTATCAAAAAATAATTCGTTCGGGAATTATTACAGTACGTGAACAGATGCAGTGTTAGTGGTACCTGCTGGAACCAGGGCACCAGAAACCATCACCACAACGTCGCCTTTCTGTGCCAGACCGCTTTCCAGCGCCATCGCTTTACCCTGAATGTAGAAATCGTCGGTAGACGCGATCTCTTTCACCAGATGGGCAACCACGCCTTTGCTCAGCACCAGTTGACGCGCGGTGGTTTCATTGGTGGTCAGGGCCAGGATGGTGGCATCCGGGAAGTATTTACGCACTGCACGAGCAGATTTACCGCCCTGGGTCGCTACCACGATCAGCGGTGCGTCCAGTTTCTCAGCGGTTTCAACTGCACCGCGGCACACAGCTTCGGTGATGCGCAGTTTACGGCTGTCGTTGTTGAAGTCCAGACGGCTGGTCATCACGCGGTCAGTACGCTCGCAGATGGTCGCCATGATGCCGACCGCTTCCAGCGGGTATTTACCCTTCGCTGATTCACCGGACAGCATCACTGCATCGGTACCGTCGAGGATGGCGTTCGCCACGTCGCCTGCTTCAGCGCGGGTAGGGCGTGGGTTTTTGATCATGGAGTCCAGCATCTGCGTTGCAGTGATAACCACTTTACGCGCGCGAACGCATTTCTCGATCATCATCTTCTGCGCGAAGATCACTTCTTCAACCGGGATCTCAACACCCAGGTCGCCACGTGCAACCATGATGCCGTCAGACGCTTCGAGAATTTCGTCGAAGTTGTTCAGGCCTTCCTGGTTTTCGATTTTGGAGATGATCTGGATCTTCTCGCCGCCGTGCGCTTTCAGGTGCTCACGGATCTCAACCACGTCAGAACGCTTACGGATGAAGGATGCAGCAACGAAATCAACACCTTGCTCGCAACCAAAGATCAGGTCCTGTTTGTCTTTTTCAGCCAGTGCTGGCAGCGCGATAGAAACGCCCGGCAGGTTAACGCCTTTGTTCTCGCCCAGGTCGCCGTTGTTCAGCACTTTACAGATAACCTTGTTACCTTCGATAGCGGTAACTTCCATACCGATCAGGCCATCGTCCACCAGCACGGTGTTGCCGACGGACAGATCGCTGGTGAAGCCTTCGTAGGTCACTGCAACGATTTCGCTGTTACCAACAACGGATTTGTCGGTGGTGAAGGTGAAGGTCTGGCCCGCTTTCAGAGAAACGTCGTTACCGCCTTCCAGTTTGATGGTACGGATTTCCGGACCTTTGGTATCCAGCAGAATAGCGGCTTTTTTGCCGGTCTTGCTCATCACGTTGCGCAAGTTCTGGATACGCTGGCCGTGCTCTGCATAGTCGCCGTGGGAGAAGTTCAGACGCATCACGTTCATGCCGGCATCCAGCATTTTGCTCAGCATCTCTTCAGATTCGGTTTTCGGGCCGATAGTACAAACAATTTTCGTCTTTTTCATGACAGTCTTAGTCTTTAAGTTGGGAAGGATATGGAAATCTCGCTCCGGGGGCGCACCGCCGCGGAGTCAAACCTGTGTTGCAAAAGAGTATATGACACGCACTAAGGATAGGAGACATCAAATGAGCGTGCAGAAGAAAGTGTGCCTGAGTGTCAGCCCAACGAAGGAGAGGAGAAGTTGTACGTTGTTTTTTGTATTCCAAGCGCTGAAACCATTCACCAGGGATTTGGCGCGCATTATACGCTGATTTTAAGATAAAAGGAAAATGGAAACAGCGTTTCAAAAATAATCTGTGCAGATTCACATAAGTTTGTTATCAAGGCGTTAAGGCATAATGACAACTTATGGCGGCAGGTGCCTGACCTGCCGCGTTTTGCTTATTTTTGCAGCGCCTGGCTGAGGTCGGCAATCAGGTCTTTCGGATCTTCAATTCCGACTGACAGGCGGATCAACTGCGGCACAATACCGTTGGCCAGGCGTTGTTCCAGCGGAATTGACGCGTGGGTCATGCTGTAGGGCTGGCTCACCAGACTCTCCACGCCGCCCAGGCTTTCCGCGAGGGTGAACAACTTCAGGTTGCGGATCACCTCGGTGGCGCGTTGCGCGTTGCCTTTCACCACGACGGAAATCATCCCGCCTGGCAGCGCCATCTGCGTGCGGGCAAGCTGATATTGTGGATGCGATTCCAGACCGGGATAGAAAACGTTTTCCACCAGAGGATGCTGATCGAGCCATTGCGCAATCGCCAGCGCGTTGGTGCTGTGCTTTTCGACGCGCAGCGCAAGGGTGCGAATACCGCGCAGGGTCAGGAAGCTGCTGAACGGATCCAGTACGCCGCCCACCGCGTTTTGCAGATAACCCAGCTTATCCGCCAGTTCCTTGTTGTCCCCGACAATTGCCAGCCCGGCCACCACGTCTGAGTGGCCGTTCAGGTATTTGGTGGCGGAGTGCACCACGATATCGAAACCTGATTCCAGCGGACGGTGGATCACCGGCGACGCGAAGGTGTTATCCGCCACGCTGATGACGTTATGACGACGAGCAATTTGCGCAATGGCCGCCAGATCCGCCAGCTTCAGCAGCGGGTTGGTTGGCGTTTCAACCCACACCATGCGGGTTTCCGGACGAATGGCGGCCTCAAGCCCGGCCAGGTCGTCCGGTTTAACCCAGCTGACCTGCAGACCAGTGCTGCGCTTGCGCACGTTTTCAATCAAGCGATACGTCCCGCCGTAAACGTCATCAATGGCGACAATATGGCTGTCTTTATCCAGCAGTTCGAGCACCGTGGAGATGGCCGCCAGACCGGAGGCAAACGCGTAGCCGCGCGAGCCGCCTTCCAGTTCGGCGATGGCGGTTTCCAGCGCGTGGCGGGTGGGGTTGCCGCTGCGGGAATACTCATAGCCGGTATGCTCACCGGGTGACGGTTGCGCAAACGTCGAGGTAGCGTAAATCGGCGGCATGACGGCGCCGTGCTGGTCGTTGAACTCGCCGCTGTGAACGCTCAGGGTTGCCAGGTTTTTCATCTCTTATTCCTTTATTGTTGTAGACGGTTGCGCCAGGCGGTCAGGACGTCGCTGCGCGTGATCAGACCCAAAAAGCGGTCGTTGTCATTAATAACGGCCACCAGGCCACGGTCGAAAATAGCGTTCAGGGCGCTCTCAGGGGCGTGTTTATCAAGGAACTCCACCTGACGCGTCATGGCTGCCGTCACCGGAAGGGCGAAGCGATCGCCATCGCCGCCGATATGCCGCAGCAGATCCCACTCGTCGATGATGCCCACCACCTTGCCGTTCTCCAGCACCGGAAGCTGGGAGATGTCATACAAACGCATGCGCGCCAGTACGGTTGAAAGCGTGTCGTCTGGGGCGGCGGTGACGGTTGCACCTTCATCGTGACGCAGGGCAATATAGTCGGAGAGATCGCCAGCCTGAGGACGCGTGATGAGCCCTTGCTGACGCATCCAGTCATCGTTGAACATCTTCGAGAGGTATTTATTGCCGCTGTCGCAGGCGAAGGTGACCACGCGTTTCGGCGTGGTCTGCGCCTGACAATATTTCAGCGCCGCCGCCAGCAGCGTGCCGCTGGAGGAGCCTGCCAGAATGCCTTCCGTTTTCAGTAGTTCGCGTGCGGTGGTGAAGGCTTCCCGGTCGGTGATGCGCCAGGCGCGATTCACCCCTTCGATGTGGGCCAGCGGCGGAATAAAGTCTTCTCCAATCCCTTCAACCAGCCATGAGCCAGCATCGTGATAGCGTCCGGTTTCCACCTGGTCGGCCAGAACCGATCCGGCCGGGTCTGCCAGGACAAACTCCGTATCGGGGGAATGTTCCGCAAACCACGCCTGCAATCCCCCCAGCGTGCCGCCAGAGCCCACGCCGACAACAATGGCATCGATCCGCCCATCAAGCTGTTCAAACAGTTCCGGCGCCGTCGTGGTGCGGTGCGCAAGCGGGTTGGCTTCATTATTGAACTGGTCGATGTAAAACGCGCCGGGCAGCTCGTTGGCAAGACGCTGGGCGTAATCCTGGTAATAGGCCGGATGCCCCTTATTCACATCGGAGCGGGTCAACACCACCTGAGCCCCCAGCGCGCGCAGGTGGAAAATCTTTTCGCGGCTCATTTTGTCGGGTACTACCAGGATCAGCGAGTAGCCTTTCTGCGCGGCGATCAGGGCCAGGCCGAGGCCTGTATTGCCCGCCGTCGCTTCTATAATCGTGCCACCCGGCTGCAGCTGCCCGGTGCGCTCCGCTTCGTTGATCATCGACAGCGCAACGCGGTCTTTAATCGAGCCGCCGGGATTTTGGTTTTCCAGCTTCAGGAACAAGGAGCAGGGACCGGTATCCAGTTTGTGCAGCTGGATAAGCGGCGTGTGGCCAATCAGTTCGGTGACGGAGTGATAAATCGTCATGGTCTTTTTCCTTTAACGAGGTCATGACCGGATGATAGGACCATGAAAATTTCTCAATAAAGAACGTTTCACTGCCTTTTAGAACAGAAAGGAATATTCAGCATGTTTTCGGATGTAAGGACAGCAAGACGTAAAGTTGTCTGGATGTGAGGATGGCTATATCGGGATAAAATGCTGCAAAAATGACCATTTTGCAGCGGGTCAGCCATCGAATATGCGTATGGCAGATAATGATTGCTGAAAATGATCTAAATGCTTTCCAGCCGTTAAATTCACGGTTTATTTCCGAAAGTTATAACAAATTCTTTTTTGTTCATTTAAAACCTGATAACGCCTGTTTACTATCGTTTGGACATCCATACTGCTAAACCGCCATGAGCGGAACGGATAACGAATAAGAATGATTGTACTGAGCAATATTTCGAAGGTTTTTGACAACGGAAAGGTGGCACTGACGGCCGTTGATAATGTCAATTTGACGATAGCGCAGGGACAGATTTACGGGATTATCGGTTACAGCGGCGCCGGGAAAAGTACGCTTATCCGCCTGCTGAACGGTCTGGAAAAACCCAGTACCGGCAGCGTAACCATCAACGGGCAGAATATTTCTGCCGCTAAGGGCGAAGCCTTACGCCAGGCGCGACTGAAGATCAGCATGGTGTTCCAGCATTTCAACCTGCTCTGGTCGCGAACGGTTAACGAGAACATCGCCTTCTCGATGCAAATCGCGGGCGTGCCAAAAGCCAATATCAAGGCGCGCGTTGCTGAGCTGGTGGATTTGGTCGGCCTGAAAGGGCGCGAGAATGCGTACCCGTCCCAGCTGAGCGGCGGGCAAAAACAGCGCGTGGGCATTGCGCGCGCGCTGGCCAATAACCCGGACGTGCTGCTCTGCGACGAAGCCACGTCGGCTCTTGACCCACAGACCACCGATCAGATCCTCGATCTGCTGCTGGATATTAACCGTCGTTTCAAACTCACCATCGTGCTGATCACTCACGAGATGCACGTGGTGCGCAAAATCTGCGACCGCGTGGCGGTGATGGAGAATGGCAAGGTGGTGGAAGAGGGCGACGTCCTGAGCGTCTTTACCCATCCGCAACAGCCCATCACGCAGCAGTTTGTTCGTCAGGTGAGCCAGTACGCCGAGGAAGAGACCTTCAACGCTGAGCTGGCAAATGAACTGGAAGGCACTGTTATCAAGCTGACCTTTACCGGACATAGCACGCATAAGCCTGTCGTCGGTGAATTAACGCTGCGCTATGGCCTGCCGTTTAACATCCTGCACGGAAAAATGACGCAAACCGCCCACGGTGTTTTCGGGCAACTCTGGGTGCACGTAGTGGCATCTGATGAACAACTGAACAATATCCTCGCCGACCTGCAGCACAGCGATATTGAAGGCGAGGTGATTAAACATGGCTGAGGATCTCTTTCCGCATCTGAAGTGGGACCAGCTGTGGGCAGCAACCCAGGAGACGCTGTACATGACCGCGCTCTCCGGCGTGGCGACCTTTGTTCTGGGGCTCGTGCTCGGTCTGGCGCTGTTTTTAACCGCGCGCGGCGGGCTGTTCCATAACCGCACGGTCTACAGCGTGATTTCGATTGTGGTGAACGTTTTCCGCTCCATTCCGTTCATCATCCTGATTGTATTGCTGATCCCGTTCACGAAAACCATCGTGGGGACCATCCTTGGCGCCAACGCGGCACTCCCGGCGCTGATTGTGGGCGCAGCACCGTTCTACGCACGCCTGGTGGAAATCGCCCTGCGTGAAGTGGATAAAGGCGTTATAGAAGCAACGCGCTCGATGGGCGCACGACTGAGCACGTTAGTGTTTCGGGTTTTACTGCCGGAATCATCCCCTGCACTGGTTTCAGGTATTACGGTGACGCTGATTGCGCTGGTGAGCTACAGCGCAATGGCGGGGGTGATTGGTGCCGGCGGTTTGGGAAATCTGGCTTATCTGGAAGGATTCCAGCGCAACCATGGTGACGTCACGCTGGTGGCAACGGTGACCATTTTAATCATCGTTTTCATTATCCAGTTCTGCGGCGACATCATTACTTCACTGTTAGATAAAAGATAAACACGAATAACACACAGGAACCATCATCATGAAAAAGACACTGACACTGATCGCCGCAGCAACCCTGAGCGCCCTGAGCTTCGCCTCCTGGGCTGACACGCTGACCGTAGGCGCGTCCAACACGCCGCACGCCGAAATTCTGGAGCAGGCGAAGCCAATTCTGGCGAAGCAGGGTATCGACCTGGAGATTAAACCGTTCCAGGACTACATTCTGCCTAACACCGCGCTGGCGGGACGTGACATCGATGCGAACTATTTCCAGCACATTCCTTACCTGAACAGCGTGCTGAAAGATCATGCGGGCGATAAGGACTACGATTTTGTCAGCGCAGGCGCGATCCACATTGAGCCAATCGGCATCTACTCTAAAAAATACAAGTCGCTGAAAGACCTGCCGGAAGGCGGCAAGATCATTATGCGTGACGCGGTTTCCGAAGAGGGCCGCATTCTCTCTATCTTCGAGAAAGAGGGCGTGATCAAGCTGAAGCCGGGCATTGATAAAGTGACCGCGCGCATCAGCGATATCGTCGAAAACCCGAAAAAACTGCAGTTCACACCTAACGTCGAAGCGTCTCTGCTGCCGCAGATGTACAACAACGACGAAGGCGCTGCGGTGGTGATCAACGCCAACTACGCGATTGATGCAGGTCTGGACCCGGTTCACGATCCGATTGCGGTAGAGAGTGGTGAAAATAACCCGTACGCCAACATCATTACCGTACACCGCGGTGATGAGAAGAAAAAAGACATCGTCGCGCTGGTGAACGTCCTGCACTCCAAAGAGATTCAGGACTGGATCCGCACCAAATACAAAGGCGCGGTCATTCCCGTAAACAACTAATTAGCTGATTTTACAGATGAAGCCCGGCGAGTCTCTCGTCGGGCTTCTTTTTTGTATCCGGCAGGAGAATCATTTAAGCTCAACGTTTAAAAGGCAATGGAGTGATGACGATGGGTAACGTGACCAAAGATGAAGCGCTTTACCAGGAGATGTGCCGGGTGGTCGGGAAGGTCGTGCTTGAGATGCGTGATTTAGGGCAGGAGCCAAAGCATATTGTGATTGCCGGCGTGCTGCGAACCGCGCTGGCGAACCAGCGCGTCAAACGCAGTGAATTGACAACCGAAGCGATGGAAACGGTGGTTAAAGCGCTGGCCGGGTAATGCGCCAGCGCTTCGCGAGTTGCTCAAGCGAGCAGCACAGCAGGTAGTAAACCACCCCCGTAAAGATAAAAATGGCCGCCGGGTAGATTTGCACCCGGTTGTTCACCTGGCCCGCCACGGTGGTCAGTTCAGGTACGTTCACAATAAACGCCAACGATGTATCCTTCAGCAGGCTGATAAATATCCCCACCAGAGACGGCAGAATATTGCGCATCACCTGCGGGAGCAGCACGCGCCACAAGGTTTGCCGCGTGCTGAATCCCTGAGTCAGTGCCGCTTCATATTGCCCGGCGGGCAACGCGTTTAGTCCGGCGAGTACCGAATGCATGACCGATGCCGCCGTGAACCAGGCCAGCGCCAGCGTCACGGTAAGAGCGCCGGGCAGATCGCCGCCGGTCATCAGGGGCAGCAGATACCACATCCAGAAAATCACAAAGATGAGTGGAATGCCGCGTATCAACTCTGCCCACAGGAACAGCGCCTTACGCACAAGCCCGGGATAGCGCCACGCGGCGCACGCCAGCGCAATTCCGCAGGGCAGAGCAAGTATGGCGGCTCCTGCGGCCATCAGCAGCGAGAGCAACACGCCGCCGGGTTCACCCGCAGCAGCACGCCCCCACAGCAGATAATCCAGGTTATCAACAATCACGTTAAATCCGGCAATCATGCTGAGTCCTCCCTGCGCGAGGGCCGAGTCGCGTCAGTAGCATACCCATTAGCACGCCGGTAAGCAGATACAGTGTGGTTCCCACGGTAAAGGCCTCCAGCGCGTGCGCGTTAAAGCTTTCAATCTGCCGCACCTGATAGGTGAGTTCGGCAAAGCCAATGCCGCTGGCGAGTGAGGAGAGCTTCATCAGGTTGAGATACTGACCGATGACAGGCTGCCAGGCATTCGCCAGTCCTTGCGGCAGCAGAATGTAGCGAAATAACCGCCACGCAGAAAACCCCTGCGCCAGCGCCGCCTCCCGCTGTCCATTGGGGATGGAACGCAGCCCGGACTCAATCTCCTCAATTAAAAAGGCCGAGGTGAACACGCCCAGCCCCCAGGCAGAACATAAAAATTCAGGCGTGAACCACCAGACGTCACCGGGCAAAATCGACCAGGCGTGATCGGCATTCACGACGTCCCGAAACCCGAGCGGCAGGCCGTTCCAGGCGGCGAAGTACCAGAACAGGAGCTGCACCAGCAGCGGCGTGTTGCGAAACAGCGACACCCAGCCGCTGACGACGGCATGACCGAACCGTCCTGCGGAGAGGCGAAGCAGCAGAAAAAACAACGCAAGCAGGGTGGCAAGTACCACGCCCGCGAGCGTGACCCACAGCGTGGTGAGAAAACCGGATACTATCCACTGCAGAGGTTGCCCGGTCAGCACTCCCTGCCAGTCGAGCGCGGCCATTACAGCGGCTCCTGGTGAAGCGGGTCGAGCACTTTTTGCAGGAACCGCTGGGCGCGTGGATGCGACGGTTGACTGAAAAATTGCGCAGGCGGGGCGGTTTCGAGAATGTGTCCGCCGTCGATAAAGACGATCCGGTCAGCAATCTCCCGGGCAAACTGCATCTCGTGCGTCACCACAATCATGGTGATCCCGCTGTGGGCGAGGGCTTTCATCACATATAACACTTCGCCAATCATCTCGGGATCTAGGGCTGACGTCGGTTCATCAAAGAGAATGATTTGCGGCGACGAGGCCAGCGCGCGAGCAATCGCCACGCGCTGCTGCTGGCCGCCGGAGAGCTGTGCGGGAAAATGATGGGCTTTTTCCAGCATCCCGACCTTTTCCAGCAGCGCCAGCGCGCGCTCCTGGGCGGGCTGCGGCTTCCAGCCGTGAACGTGCTCCAGCGCCAGAGTGATGTTCTGGCTGGCGGTGAGGTGGGCGTAAAGGTTAAATTGCTGGAACACAAAACCGACGCGGCTGCGTAACTGGCGCAGTGCCGCAGTGGCAAGCCGGGCGGTGGGTTTGTTATCAATCAGAATGTCGCCGTCACTGAGGGTTTCAAGCTGGTTGATAAGACGGATCAACGTCGATTTCCCTGAACCGGATGGACCGAGGATCGCCACCACTTCACCCGGAGAAATGCTGAGGTTAATGCCTTTTAATACCTCATGGTCGCCGTAACGTTTTACGACGTCACGAAACTCGACGCTGGCGTGTTCCAGATGTGAAAAATCCGCGGCACCGGCCGCGGAGTGTGAAAATAAACCTGAGAGCATATTACTGGGCTTCTATTTTAAAGGCGCGAGGCTGTGGAGCGGGCGTGTTTGGGCCAAACCAGACATCGTAGATTTTTGCCGCCTGACCGTTCTTCTCGAGATTAACCAGCTCATCGTTAACGGCCTTCAGCAGCGCGGTTTCACCTTTTTTCACCCCAACGCCAATCTCTTCCTTGCTGAGCAGATCGGGCAAGATTTTAAAGTTCGCTTTATCCGGGGCCTGTGCCAGCAGGCCTGCAAGAATAGTGCTGTCCTGGGTGATGGCCTGCACGTTGCCGTTGCGCAGCGCCGTCAGCGCCAGAGGAATGTCATCATAAGAGAGCACGCGAGACTGCGGGAAACGCTGGTGCAGCGCCTGCTCGCCCGTTGTCCCTTTCACCGCACCAATGCGTGCCCGGCTGTATTCATCCAGCTTATCGGGTGATTTGGCGGGGACCAGGAACTGTTGTCCGGTCACGAAATAGGGGGTGGAGAAATCAATCACCTGTGCGCGTTCCGGGGTGATGGTGATATCCGCCACGATCAGATCTGCTTTACCGGACTGAAGCAACGGAATTCGGTTCGCCGGATTGGTGGCAACCAGTTCAAGCTTCACGCCGAGTGATTTTGCCAGCGCTTTGGCAAAGTCCACGTCGTAACCCACGATGTCGTGCGTCTTTGCATCAATAGAGCCAAACGGCGGATTGGCGTCAAAGGTGGCGACTTTCACCACCCCTGCGGCCTTAATATCCGCCAACTGATCGGCCTGTACCTGCGCTGAAAGCAGGCTCCCGGCTGCCAGTAATCCCAGAACCAGTGTCCGTTTGTTAAACCCTTTCGTTTTTGCTGCCATAGTCATACGTCATCCCGTCGTTTTTTGTTTTGTCCCTTTACGCTCCCATAAGCGAAAGCTATCGCCAAATAAGAAATCGTTCTTTGCTATAAGCAAAAAAGCATTAGTGAACAGGGTGTTATGAACAGGTAAATGAAAGGGGACGCTATTTGCAGATACTGCACATGAACAGACGATATTGGTATTTCCCTCGCGCCGAAGTTGAGTGTTTAACTTAGGTCAGGCAAAGCGAAGAGGGGTAAAGACAATGAAAAAATGGATAAGCACGTTACGGCGGTTTTTTGCGACCCGGCAGGTCAATGCGGAGAACAGCGCGCAACGGGTTCTTGAGTCGATACTGCCTGTCGCCAGTCTGTATGGCGTGGACGTTGCCAACATCGATCCGGAGTGGTTCTATGATAAAACGTCACGCTGAATTGCGCCGGACGCGCGAAATGTACTGGAATGAGCTGTGCGCTTTTTTGTTATGACAATCGTTAACTGTTAATGTGACAGGATGTAAAACCTGCCAGTTAACGGAATGAAAAACACACTGTTCACGCGCGCCATCATTGTCTGGATCGCCGTCTGCTTTGTCAGCGGTATCCTGCTCTATGCCGAACAAATCCGCCGACAGTACTGGGAGCGCGATCGCGAGTATTCGGCGCTCTTTTCTGAGATTAGCGCCGTCCTTACGCAGAACGAGTCTGTATTGCCGCTACTGAGCGGTGATGAAGATATCACGGCACTGAATAAAAAATTCCCCCATCTTCTCGCGCTGGAGAAAACAACCGGACGCGCGCTGGACGCCGCCCGCGTTGAGCCCGCCAGCGATCGACAATACTGGCTGTACAATCCCTGGCGGCAAATCCGTGTACGGGTTGATCTTGCCCCACTACTCAATACGCATCATGCCTTTGAGCGCCTCGACGTCTATTATTCGAAGCGAAGCGAACCACACTCTTCAGATGCCTTCTGGCACTGGGCACGCGCCTTCCCGCAGGCAACGCAACCCTTCGTGCTTTCAGCCGATGCTCAGCCAGACTGGCTCGGTATTCAGTGGTTTATCTTCCTGGTAGTCTTTACTGGATGGGGTGTGGTCATTGCGGTGGGCAGCGTGGCGCTCTGGCAGCGCAAGGCTAGACGAGACGCAGAGCAGCGCGCCTTGTATTACCAGCATGCCCGACTCAACACGCTGGGGGAGATCACGGCGGGTATTGTCCATGAGATCAACCAGCCGCTCACGGCCGTGCAGACCTGGATCCAGGGCGCGCAGCGACAGCAAAAGCTGGACAATCCACAGGCGGTGTCCCAGGCACTGGCAGCCGCGCTGGTGCAAACACAGCGTATCAGCGCCCTGTTAACCCGTTTTCGTGAACACGTGGTGCAGGAGAAAGTAACGCTGCGCGAAACCGACCTGGCGCAATGCTGGCAGCAGGTTGTGAATTTACTGGAGCACGAGAGACGCGCTGAACATATCATCGTCACCCATGCGTTTGCACCGGAGGCAACGACGGTTCTTGCTGACAGACTCTGGCTTGAGCAGGTCCTACACAATCTGCTCAGCAATGCGATTCAGGCTCAACAGGCGAACGCGCAGGGTTGGGTGCGGATCGAAAGCCGGAAAGGCGCAAATGGCATTCAGGTAATCGTGACGGATGGCGGCCCCGGTTTTAGCCCGGAGGCGCTACAGAATGCCTTTATGCCGTTTTACAGCGGCAGAGAAGAGGGAATTGGCCTGGGGATGACCTTAACGGAGTCATTGATGACGCGCATGAACGGATCGATTACGCTGGGGAATTCGCCGGAGGGTGGGGCGCGAATCGTCCTGCAGCTGGCTAATGGAAAGGAGACGACGCATGGATAATATAATCTGGCTGATCGATGACGATGAATCCATCAGAGAGTCGATGGCATTTTTACTTTCAGGCATGGGCTGGGAGGTGAAGACATTCGGGAGTATCGACGCGTTTACCTCGGCCCATGTTAAGGACTCAACGCTCGTCGGCTGCCTGCTGCTGGATATGCGCATGCCGGGAAAAGGGGGGCTGACGTGGCTGGAAGAGGGCGAGTGGCCGTGGCCGCTGCTGCCGGTAATTATCATGACCGGGCACGGCAGCGTCGACGCCTGCCGCCGGGCGTTCCGTAACGGCGTCTTTGAGTTTTTCACCAAGCCGCTGGATGCGGACAAGCTTATCGAATCCGTGGGGCTGGCGTGCGAGGAGAGCCAGCGACGGTTCGCCGACTGGCAGGCGCTCTCACGAATAAAAGCGCGCTTTGAACAACTCACCGCACGGGAACATGAGGTATTGGCGGTGTTGATGGAAGGGCTCAGCAATAAAGAGGTGGCGGCGCGGCTTAACCTGTCGCCGCGCACGGTGGAAGCGCATCGTGCAGCCGCGTTTGCCAAGCTGGGCGTCACGAGCCTGGTTCAGGCAAGCCGCGAGTACGATAAATTGCAATCCGTATAATTACCAGGATGCGTGCGTAATCAACCGAATTACGCGTCGTTGCCTGACCCGGTATCCTCGAATGGTCTTCAGTTATTCTATTCGAGGTTATGCAATGAAAAAGTTAATGATGGCGGCAGCGCTGGTCGCGGGTAGCGTAAGTCTGACTGCGCAGGCAGATTCCGTGAGCCAGAAAAATCTCTCCCTGGCGCAGGCCAATGCGCTGGCAAACTCTGCCGTTCAGGCGTGTCTGGCGAAGAACTATCAGGTTTCGGTGACCGTGGTTGACCGTGCGGGTGTGGTGAAAGCGGTACAGCGCACCGATAATGCGGGCCCACATACGGTCAAAGCCAGTGAAATGAAAGCCTTCACGGCGCTCAGCTCGAAAAATGCCTCAGGCAAAGTGATGGAAGCGGCGCAGAACAACGCGGGTGCGCAGAATATGCGTGATATCCCAGGCTTCCTGCTGCTGGCGGGTGGCTTACCCGTTAAAGAGGGCGATGAGGTGATCGGGGCGATTGGTATCGGCGGGGCGCCGGGCGGTCATCTGGATGAGGCCTGTGCTCAGGCAGCCATTGACGGGCTGAAGAAGTAACATCAAAAAAAAGCACCGGCTTTACCGGTGCTTTGCAATCAGATCTTGCAGGCGTCGCCGCAGTCATCATCGGCAACCATCGCCTGCGCTTTTTTGTCTGCGTCGTCCAGACGTTCGGCGTTACGCTCTTCTGCTTCATCCAGTCCGTTAAAGACCAGGTTATCGAGATCAATTTCCATGTGGCACCTGCTATGTTCAGTTTTTGATACTGGCACAGTATAGGGCAAAAAAAACCAGGAATGTACCTCGCAGCACATAAGGATAATCCCTGCCATACTCAGTGCGTTGTCACTGAGGAAAGCACATGATTATACTCTGTAAAGCCTGCGGGACCTCGTATGCGTATCAACCCGACAGATGCCCTGTCTGCGAGGATGAACGCCAGTATGTTCCAGTTACCGGGCAGGCGTGGACCGAACTTGAAACCGTCACTGCCACGCATACCAACAAATGGCAGCAGCTTGAACCGCAACTCTTTAGCATCAAAACGGTGCCCGCCTTTGCCATCAATCAACGGGCACTGCTGCTGCGCACCCCACACGGCAATATTCTGTGGGATTGCATCGCCAACCTCGACCCGGCAACCCGAACGCTGATCGCCGCCCTCGGGGGTATCAGTGCCATCGCCATCTCACACCCTCACTATTACACCACCATGCAGGACTGGGCGGAGACGTTCGACGCGCCAGTGTATCTTCATGCGAGCGATCGGGAGTGGGTCATGCGCGACAGTCCGGCCATTCACTTCTGGCAAGGCGAAACGCTGGAGATTGTCCCCTCCGTGACGTTACTGCGTCTCGGCGGCCACTTTGCGGGCGGAACGGTGCTGCACTGGCAGGAGGGCGATGGGGTTTTGCTGGCGGGGGATATTCTGCAGGTCACGCCGGGGAAAGACGCCGTTTCGTTTATGTGGAGCTATCCGAATATGCTTCCGCTACCCGCCCACACCGTAGCGTCCGTCACCCATCGCCTTGAAGGCAGAAAATTTGAGCGTCTGTATGGCGCGTTCGAGGGGCAGAACATCCGGGCTTTCGCGGACGATATTGTGCAGCGGTCGGGCCAAAAATATATTGCTTGTCTGAAGTAAAGCACGGTGGGTAAACTTTACGAGTGTGATCGCGATCATACCTAAACTACAACAGATAAAAGAGAAATTGCTATGCAACATATCATTGAAGGTTTTCTCAGCTTTCAAAAAGAGATTTTCCCGCAACGTAAAGAGCTCTTCCGCAGTTTAGCGTCCAGCCAGAATCCCAAAGCGCTGTTCATCTCCTGCTCCGACAGCCGACTGGTGCCAGAACTGGTCACGCAACAAGAGCCAGGACAACTCTTTGTCATTCGTAATGCTGGCAATATTGTGCCTCCGTTCGGGCCAGAGCCAGGCGGCGTCTCAGCCACTATCGAATACGCGGTTGTCGCGCTGGGCGTGACCGATATCGTGATCTGTGGCCACTCTAACTGTGGTGCGATGAAAGCAATTGCCGACAATGCGAACCTGGAGCCGATGCCTGCGGTCTCCCACTGGCTGCGCTACTCTGATGCGGCTAAAGCCGTGGTGGAGAAGAAATCCTGGGACCAGCCAATCGATAAAGTGAATGCGATGGTGCAGGAGAACGTGTTTGCGCAGCTGAGCAACATTAAGACCCACCCGTCCGTCGCGGTGGGCCTGCGTAATAATTCCATCCGTCTGCACGGCTGGGTGTACGACATTGAAAGCGGCGACATTCGCGCGCTGGATAAAGCGACGAAAACCTTTATCTCTCTGTCTGAAAACCCGGAGGTTTTCTTCGAGTAATCAGACCGTTCAGGGCAGGGAGGCCCTGTCAGTTATCCATAAAAGGTAACTTTTTGCGCGTAACCGACGCAGGTTTATTTGCCGCTTTTGCCATTGCTTCCCCAATTTCTGCGCACTCTGCGAGCCCCTGGACAAAGGGACGGTCGTGCATCAGCCACGGTATCGCACCAAAGGCAATACGTCCGCGAAGCGTATCGGGCGCCAGCAGCGTGTAATCTTCACCAACATCGGGTATGTCATCGCCTGTCGTTTGTAGCAGTTTACGCAAGGACGGGAAGGGTAAATCTTCTGTCTTGAGGGGTTTCTGCCCGCGCGCATCAATAAAGACGTCGAAGCGGTAGCGGTGCTCTTTGGTGGTAATGACCGTTTCAGCACTACCGATATCCAGCGTGTAATCCTCACCCAATGCCACTACGCTTATGATCCCCGCTTCGCGCAGGGCAAGCAGCCTGCGAATAGACTGAGGGGGGATGGCGGCATAGTTATCAATAAACACGCGCTCCAGCCCGGCTTTGAACCGCGCTCTGTCCTTTTCGTTCAGGGCGGGTACGATTTCTGCAACGATCTCGTGCAGGCGAAGTACCGTATAGCGCCAGGCCACGGTGCGCCGTTCACGTTTGTTTCGCTCGACCTCTTTAAGATTCTCTTCTGCCCAGGTAAAGGGACCGTGCTGTTTACGCTCTTCAAACCACGCCTCGCGAAGGCTGTCTGCGTCCCGTTGCCTCAGCGATATGGCCTCGCACCACGCCGGGTCTGCAAGTTCAAGCTCTTTAACCATCAGGGAAAAGATGCGGTCCAGCAAGCCGTCTGCTCCTTTGGCAATCTCGGTTTGAACCACGCATTCGGTCAATATCGACAGCGGCTCGTAAGGGATCGGGCAGTAAAAATCGGCCTCTGGTAAAATGCCGGTCCGGGACATCAGGACAATTTTTAGCGCCTCGCTTCCTTTATCCAGAATGAACGCGTCGTCCACAAACTCACCGTGCTGCATCACCACCGCCATGGCCGCGTCCAGGCCGCTCAAAGACGTTCCCATAATGCCCACCTTGCAGGGGCGGATTTCGGCGTCCATGAGTCCTGACCACGGGCTTGGGAAGAACGTGCGCGTGGCTTCATCTTCGTCTGGCCAGACGTGACCGGTGGCGATAACCGCAAGGTCGAAGCGTTCAGGAAAGGCGTTGTCGTTGACGGAAAGTGTGACGCCTTCTTTCGTGGGCACGATATCGGTGACCTGGGCAGATTCATGGACATCAATCTGGAAACCCCTTTTTTTAGCCTCTTTTACGATTGACCGAAAGCTGTCGCGGAAATACTCACCCAGCAGGAGTCGGGGCAGGAACTGTCGGTCATGCAAACGGGCTTTATCAACCTTAAAGCGCGCCAGATGGGCTTCGCTCTGGCCCTTAAGCCAGTCGAGATAGGTCATAAAAATGGGCGGGATTTCAATGCTCGCAATGTTCGCCAGCATCAGACGAGAGTTTTCGTCGTCGTTATAGGGCATACCCACGCCAGCTTCCTCAGCTTGTTCAAAGACGGAGATCGAAAGCGGCTGCGGATTTTTAAGAAGTGCGTAAAAGGTGTAAATCCCTGTCGGGCCGGAGCCAATAATCGCGATTTTCTTCATCGGCGTTCTTCCTGCTTTTTTTGTCATGAGAAAAGCGTAGCAGGAGAATAATTAAGAAATCAGGAGATTGGGATAATTCAGAACATAAAGAGAGGATTTGCACCATTTCAGGACTGAAATGGTGCGTCCGAGTGGACTCGAACCACCGACCCCCACCATGTCAAGGTGGTGCTCTAACCAACTGAGCTACGGACGCAGAATGGTGCGTTCAATTGGACTCGAACCAACGACCCCCACCATGTCAAGGTGGTGCTCTAACCAACTGAGCTATGAACGCAACGTGTTGTAGGTGACAACGGGGACGAATATTAGCGGCACAGCATCGTTGAGGCAAGAGGGAAAACGCATTTTTCTCTCTGAATTCACGCGATTGCTTCATTACCGCGCAAAGTGAAGAGAAAGTAGCCGCCAGCTGGCGGCTACTGCCTGTTTAACGTGCGGCGCGTTGCAAAATGACCGTAGAAGGCTGGCGTTGCAGAAAACGCATACGCAGCATCATCATGATGGCCGCAGAGGTCAGACCGATGATAAAGCCCATCCAGAACCCTGCCGGACCCATGCGATCCACCACCAGGTCGGTAAGCGCCAGGATGTAGCCTGTCGGCAGTCCCAACACCCAATAGGCGATGAAGGTAATAAAGAAAATTGAGCGCGTATCTTTATATCCGCGCAGCACGCCGCTGCCAATCACCTGGATGGAGTCAGAAATCTGGTAAATCGCGGCCAGCAGCATCAGGTGCGACGCCAGCGTGACGACTTCCGGATTGTCGTTGTAGAGCAGCGCAATCTGCTCGCGTAATGCAACGGTAAAGAGCGCCGTACAGACGGCCATGCAGACGCCGACGCCCAGCCCGGTCCGGGCGGCCGTTTGCGCATCCAGCGTTGACCCCTGGCCCAGACGGAAGCCTACGCGAATCGTCACCGCCGCGGCCAGCGACATCGGCAGGACGAACATCAGGGAACTGAAGTTCAGCGCAATCTGGTGGCCCGCGACATCAATAATGCCCAGCGGGGAGACCAGCAGGGCGACCACGGCAAACAGGGTCACTTCGAAGAACAGCGCCAGCGCGATAGGCAGCCCTAACTGCACCAGGCGCGTCATGATGTTCCAGTCCGGCGTGCTAAATTTGTTCTCGTTGCGAATATCGCGCATGGAACGGGCGCGTTTTACAAAGGTGATCATTGAGAAGAACATCACCCAGTAAACGGCTGCCGTCGCCACGCCGCACCCGACGCCGCCCAGTTCCGGCATGCCGAAGTGGCCGTAAATAAAGATGTAGTTCACCGGGATATTGACCAGCAGACCGATAAAGCCCATCACCATACCGGGCTTGGTTTTTGCCAGACCTTCACACTGGTTACGCGCGACCTGGAAAAAGAGGTAGCCAGGCGCGCCCCAGAGCAGCGCGCGCAGATAGCCCACGGCTTTATCCGCCAGCGCCGGGTCGATGTTATGCATCGCGCGGATGATATGCCCGGCGTTCCAGAGCACCATCATAATCAGCACGGAGACAAACCCTGCCAGCCAAAAACCCTGGCGAACCTGGTGGGCAATGCGCTCGCGGCGGCCCGAGCCGTTCAGCTGTGCGATAACTGGCGTGAGCGCGAGCAGTAAACCATGACCAAACAGGATGGCCGGTAGCCAGATAGATGTGCCGATTGCCACGGCAGCCATATCGGTGGCGCTGTAGCCACCTGCCATTACCGTATCCACAAATCCCATTGCGGTTTGGGCCACTTGCGCGATGATCACTGGTATAGCCAGTGCCAATAACTGGCGCGCTTCATTCATGTACTTCTGCACGTGAACACCTTTATTTTGTAGTTATTTGAGAGACTAAAAAAGCCGCCGTAACTGGCAGCAAGAAGAAAATGCAGGGGGGTGCCAGCTATTGTAGCGGGCTTTAACTATTTATCTAGTGAAAAAATCGCCAGAAAATGCGCTCCACTGGCAACCTGTTTTTCCAACTGTTATTGTGATGGGATTAAACGGTGTCACCACCGTCCGGAAAAAACAGGAGTTGTAAGCATGTTTACTGGTATTGTGCAGGGCACCGCCAAAGTGGTGTCCATTGATGAAAAACCCAATTTCCGCACTCACGTGGTTGAGCTGCCGGAATATATGCTCGACGGCATAGAGACCGGCGCCTCGATTGCACATAACGGCTGCTGCCTGACGGTGACCGAAATTAACGGTAACCAGATTAGCTTTGATTTAATGAAAGAGACGCTGCGTATCACCAACCTGGGTGAACTGGTGGTGGGGGATACCGTCAACGTTGAGCGCGCGGCAAAGTTCAGCGACGAGATCGGCGGCCATCTGATGTCGGGGCACATCATGACCACCGCCGAGGTCGCAAAAATTGTGACATCGGAAAATAACCGTCAAATCTGGTTTAAAGTTCAGGATCCCGCATTAATGAAATACATCCTGTATAAAGGATTTATTGGTATTGATGGGATTAGTCTGACGGTCGGAGAAGTGACGCCGACGCGCTTTTGCGTGCATTTAATTCCCGAAACGCTGCAGCGCACAACGCTGGGCGCAAAAAAACTGGGGCATCGCGTGAATATCGAAATCGATCCGCAAACCCAGGCGGTTGTGGATACCGTTGAACGCGTCCTGGCGGCAAAAGAGGCGGCGATAATAAAAGCCGTTGAGGAAGAATAAAAAATAACCCCGGATATCCGGGGTTATTTTTTTAGCGGGCGACACGTAATCCGTGTTCAATGCCGCGACTGAAAACAACCTGCCAGAGCTGAATATCCCGCGCACGGAACGCACCCGCACAGGCATTCAGATAATAGCTAAACATGCGTTTGAACCGTTCGGAATAGTTGTCTGCAATCTCAGGCCAGGCTTCCTGAAAACGGGAGTGCCATGCCATCAATGTGGTGTCGTAATCCGCGCCGAAGTTATGCCAGTCTTCCACAATGAAGTGGGGCTCGCTGGCGTTAGCAATCTGGCGCACGGACGGTAAACAGCCATTCGGAAAGATGTATTTATTGATCCACGGGTCCACGTTATTGTCGGTGCGCTTAGAACCAATGGTATGGAGCAGGAAAATACCGTCAGGCTTCAGGTTTCGGTCGGCAACGTCAAAATAGGTTCTGTAGTTTTTCGGACCCACGTGCTCGAACATGCCAACGGAAACGATGCGGTCGAACTGTTCGTTCAGGTCGCGGTAGTCCTGAAGCCGAATATCGACATCCAGCTCCTGGCAACGTGTCTGAGCCATTTTTTGTTGCTCAGCTGAAATCGTCACGCCCACAACGCTGGCACCGTAATGCTTCGCCATGAAATACGCCAGACCGCCCCAGCCGCAGCCGATATCCAGCACGCGCATACCCGGTTTTAACTGCAGCTTCTCGCAGATTAGACGCAGTTTATCTTGCTGCGCCTCTTCAAGCGTTGTGGCCTTTTTCCAGTAGCCGCAGGAATATTGCATTAAGGGATCGAGCATACGACTGAACAGGTCATTACCGAGATCGTAGTGCTCTTTACCGACGATCCATGCCCGCTTTTTACTTTGCAGATTGAACAGTCGAGCGGAGGCGATACGCAGCGTGTCTTTGAAGTGGCGAGGGAGCTGATTTTCAAGACCGGCGCGCAATACGCTGGAGAAAAACATGTCCAGCCGTTCACACTCCCACCAGCCGTCCATATAGCTTTCGCCCAGGCCTAACGATCCCTCCTGCAAGACGCGTTTAAAAAAATCGGGATGTTTGACCTGCGGATCGGCGGGGGAAGACCCATTAATCGTGATGCCCGCACGTCCCAACAGTTCACTGACGATCCGGGACCAGTTATCGTCCGGAACGCTGACTTCTTCTATACACGATGAACTCATAGCTTCTCCATCACCTTGCTGTGATCAGAACCTTAAAACAGCGTAGACGCTTTTTGGGGTTTGTGAGAAATCTCACGGTAAATGCCCGCGAGGCTAATATCCGACGTAGAACAGAGGAAGGGAGATAACCCTTGCCGAAAAGCCTTCCATGGTAAAACGGGAGCACTCCGGCTCCCGTTAACACTTAATATTTATCGTATTTAATCGAACCAAATTTAGTATAGGCCTCAAAATTTGGTGATTCAATAGAAAATTCTTAGCAACCTAATCACTAGGTCTTAACATAATTTCTGGCGCGATTATGCGTGCGACGTTTCCACCTTCTGACGCGCATTCTGCTCGCGCTGAGCGGAAGACTGCATACGGTAGCCAAGGGCAGCTAGCGCAACGGTCACCAGCATCACACTGGTGGTGGTCAGGAGCGGCGTGGCAATCAACGCAGAGACCACCAGACTTGCCAGGAAGCACAGACCCAGCTGTAACGTGTTCTGCAGCGCGGCGGCGCGTCCCGTCGCCTGTGGGAACGGACGTAACGCCTGCGCTACCACGATTGGGTAAATAGCACCGTTAGCGACCGCCATGACGCAGAACGGAATCAAAATTTCGGTCAGGCCCGTACCCGGAATAAACCCGACGGCCCATGTGCCGAAAACGCTTAACGCGAACAGCACCAGTAGCCAGGGCAGCATTTGCTGGCCTTCCCACTTCTGCAGCGCTGCACGACAGCCGTAGCCGCCGACCAGGAAAGCGATGGTCTGTGGAACATAACTCAGGCCGATTGCCGCCGGGCTGTATCCCATATCGTGCAGAATGAACGGCGAGCCAGTCAGCCACGCGAAGAAACTGGCGGAACAGGCCGCGTAAATCAGGACGTTGCCGCGATACGCTTTTGAACGCAGTAGCGAGGCAAAGGTAATCGGCTTCGCGTCAGGATGCGTCTCTTTTTTATGCGCAGGCTTGAGGAAAAACGCAGGCAGCATCAGTACCAGCGTGATGGCAAAGAGCGTGGCGAAGATCGCCTGCCAGTCGAAATGGGCCAGGATCCAGCTTCCGAGCAACGGTGCGAGGGCAGGCGAGAGACCGACCAGCGGCATAATGGTGGCGAAAATTCGGTTAGTGCGGGATGCCGGATAATAATCGGTCACCAGCGCCTGCCAGGTCACCGCTGCAGCACAGACGCCAACGGCCTGAATGAATCGCAGTACCAGCAGCCAGGTGGCATCGCGTACCCACAGCATGCCCAGGCAGCCCACGGCAAAAATAGCCAGACCCAGCAGCAGCACCGGTTTACGACCAAAGCGATCGGAGAGTGGCCCCCAGAGGAGTTGTGCGAAGGCAAAACCGGCGAGGAACAGGCTCAGGCTGGCGCTGATAGCGGCTGCGGGGGTTTGCAGATCTTCCTGCATCGCGGCAAATGCGGGCAGATACATGTCGGTCGCTAAAAAGCCCAGCACGCTTAAGCCGCCGAGCCAGACTAAAAATCCTTTCCTGGGTTGCATTGTTTTATTCTCCTGAGGAGGCAGGTGTACGTTGGCGCAGAGTGTAGGGAGTGCAAAGCGGCTTGTGAAACGCTAATATTTGCAGAGTGCATTCAAATTTTTTGCAGGCAGAACATGTGGTCAGATTATTCTCTTGAAGTTGTGGATGCTGTTGCCCGTAACGGCAGTTTCACCGGTGCCGCGCAGGAGTTACACCGCGTACCCTCGGCGATCAGTTACACCGTGCGTCAGCTGGAAGAGTGGCTGGCGGTTCCGCTGTTCGAGCGGCGTCATCGCGACGTGGAATTAACGCCTGCAGGCGCGTGGTTTTTGAAGGAAGGGCGTTCTGTTATCAAAAAAATGCAGATCACCCGCGAGCAGTGTCAGCAGATCGCTAACGGCTGGCGAGGCCATCTCTCCATCGCGGTGGATAATATCGTTAAGCCGGAACGGACCCGGCAAATGATCGTGGATTTCTATCGTCATTTTTCTGATGTCGAACTGCGGGTCTCCCAAGAGGTGTTCAACGGCGTCTGGGATGCGCTGGCGGATGGCAGGGTGGAGATGGCGATTGGTGCAACGCAGGCGATCCCCGTTGGGGGACGCTATGCGTTTCGCGATATGGGGATGCTGAGCTGGACCTGCGTTGTCTCCAGCGAACATCCGCTGGCGGCAATGGAAGGCCCTCTCAGCGATGACACGCTGCGCAACTGGCCGTCGCTGGTGCTGGAAGATACCTCGCGCTCGCTGCCCAAGCGCATCACCTGGCTACTGGACAACCAGCGCCGCGTGGTGGCCCCTGACTGGGAATCGTCGGCAACCTGTCTTTCTGCGGGGCTGTGCGTGGCGATGGTGCCCGTTCACTTCGCGCGTCCGCGCATCGATACCGGAGAGTGGACAGCGCTGACGCTGGAAAATCCGTTCCCGGATGCGGCCTGCTGTCTGACCTGGCAGCAAAACGACGTATCGCCTGCGATGGCCTGGCTTCTGGATTATCTGGGAGACAGTGAAACGTTGAATCGGGAGTGGCTACGGGAGCCAGCATAACTGGCTCCGTAAGCGATTAACGGCGATAGTCGCGGAAAGGACCGTCCGCCACGGAGCGGCGCTCGATGAGGCGTGGGTGAACTTCAATCGACTGGGATTCTTCACGCTTGTTGACGATCCTGTCCATCAGCATGTTGAAAGCCGTTTCGCCCAGCGAGTCTTTTGGCTGGTGAATAGTGGTCAGCGCCGGGGTGAAGAAGCGCGCGTTACGCACGTTGTCATACCCGATCACGGAAATATCCTGCGGCACCCGCAGGCCCAGCTCGTCGGCGGCGCAGAGTGCGCCCATCGCCATAATATCGCCACCACAGAAAACAGCCGTTGGGCGATGCGGTTGGGAGACAATCTGCTGCATTGCGCGGTAACCAGATTCCGGCTCAAAGTCGCCTTGAACGATCCAGTTTTCCGGCACGGTGATGAGTGCCTCTTCCATTGCCTTCATAAACCCGGCCAGACGGCCCGCACCGGTGTTGCGCTCCAGCGGACCCGGGATCACGCCAATCTCGCGGTGACCGCGTTCGATCAGATAACGACCGGCCATATAGCCGCCTTCAAAGGCATTATCGATAACGGAATCGGTGAAGTCCGCGCGTGCTTCGCCCCAGTCCATCACCACCATCGGGATGTGGCGGTACTCTTCCAGCATGGAAAGTACGGACTCTGGGTATTCAGAACACATTACCAGCAGGCCATCGACGCGCTTTTGCGCCATCATCGACAGGTAGGCGCGCTGCTTCTCAATGCTGTTCCACGCGTTGCCCAGAATCAGCGTATAGCCTTTCTGGAAGCAGTTTTTCTCAACGGCTTCGATGATTTCGGCAAAGTAGGCCGCTTCACTGCTGGTCGCCAGCAAGCCAATCGACTTGGTGTGATTCACCTTCAGGCTGCGCGCAACCGCACTTGGGGAGTAATGTAACTCCTTGATCGCCGCCCAGACGGCGTTGCGCGTCTCTTCCGCGACGAAGCGGGTTTTGTTAATTACATGTGATACGGTTGTAGTGGAAACGTTTGCGCGTTTTGCTACGTCTTTTATTGTTGCCATTCAATGTCACTCCAGACCATATCCTAAACTCCTGAAAAACTTGAAGGTAAACGTTTGCCTTCTCTCACCCTTATTACGCAATCTTGAGTTGCGACACGCCGGGAAAACGACACAGGACGTCAGGAGGGGGTCAATGGCCGGTACGCTAATAAATTTAGCGTGGAATTTTGTCCTATCTTGATGAAAAGGGGAAGAGCTAAAGTGGATATCAGTTTAAATCCAGGAAGATTTTTGACGTAAACTGTGTAAAAATGAGCAAGCTCACTTTTCGTGGGGTGATTAAAAGGAGAAAAATTGATGAGTTCCGATCTGAAGTTTTCGCTGGTGACCACCTTTATCGTGCTGGCATTGATTGTTGCCGGTGGTTTGACGGCTGCGCTGCACTGATTTACGCGGGGGGAGAGTCCTCTCCCTCCTCATTTGCTTCCTATTGTTACCTCTCCGGCAAAAATCTTTTGCCAAAATGTTAACTTCTCAAATTTTGTGATTGATGTCATGCTTTTGACTTCTTAGTTCTGTGTCGCGTGATGACACGGCATCCGGAGTTGACTCATGAAAATCAATTTTCCTCTGCTGGCCCTGGCGATTGGCGCCTTTGGGATTGGCACCACTGAATTCTCCCCAATGGGGTTACTGCCTGTTATCGCACGCGGTGTAGACGTCTCTATTCCTGCGGCCGGGATGTTAATCAGCGCCTATGCCATCGGCGTGATGGTCGGGGCTCCGCTGATGACGCTGCTGCTGTCGCACCGCGCGCGTCGCAATGCGCTGATATTTTTGATGGCGATCTTTACGCTGGGCAACGTGCTCTCCGCGATTGCGCCGGATTACACCACTCTGATGCTGTCGCGTATTCTGACCAGTTTGAACCATGGCGCATTTTTCGGTCTGGGCTCGGTTGTTGCGGCAAGCGTGGTTCCGAAGCACAAGCAGGCCAGCGCGGTGGCGACCATGTTTATGGGGCTGACGATCGCCAACATAGGCGGTGTGCCTGCGGCCACCTGGCTGGGTGAAGTCATTGGCTGGCGAATGTCTTTCCTGGCGACAGCAGGGCTGGGCGTGGTGGCGATGGTGGCGCTGTTCTTCTCCTTACCGAAGGGGAGCGCCGGGGAACGTCCTGACGTGCGCAAAGAGCTGTCGGTGCTGATGCGTCCTCAGGTGCTTTCCGCGCTGCTGACCACGGTGCTGGGGGCCGGTGCGATGTTTACCCTCTACACCTATATTTCACCGGTGCTGCACGATATTACCCACGCGACGCCGATCTTTATTACCGCGATGCTGGTGCTGATAGGCGTGGGCTTCTCTATCGGTAACTATCTGGGCGGAAAACTGGCCGATCGCTCCGTGAGCGGTACGCTGAAAGGCTTTTTAACCCTGCTGATTGTCATCATGATTGCGATCCCGTGGCTGGCACGCAACGAATGGGGTGCTGCGATCGCAATGGTCGTGTGGGGTGCTGCCACCTTTGCCGTGGTACCACCGCTTCAGATGCGGGTGATGCGTGTCGCCCATGAAGCGCCAGGTCTCTCTTCTTCCGTGAATATCGGTGCGTTTAACCTGGGTAATGCGCTGGGGGCTGCAGCGGGCGGGGCGGTGATTTCCGGTGGGCTGGGATACAGTTTTGTGCCGGTGATGGGGGCAATTATTGCCGCACTCGGCCTGCTGTTAGTGCTGATGTCCGGTCGTAAACAGCCAGAAGCTGCCTGCGCGGCGGAATAAACAAAAACGCAGAAGGGGCGAACCCTTCTGCGTGTCTCTTACGCGGCGAAGTTCTTCGCCACAAAGTCCCAGTTAGCCAGTGCCCAGAAGTGCTCCAGATAGTTAGGACGCGCGTTACGGTAATCAATGTAGTAAGCGTGTTCCCATACGTCCACGGTCATCAGCGGTTTAGCGCTGGTGGTCAGCGGGGTGCCCGCATTAGAGGTGGAAACGATAGCCAGCTTGCCATCCGCTTCTTTGACCAGCCACGTCCAGCCGGAACCGAAGTTTTTGATGGCCGCATCGGTAAACTTCGCCTTGAAGTCCGCGAAGCTGCCAAAAGCGGCGTTAATGGCGCTCGCCAGTTCACCGTCAGGTTCACCACCGGCATTTGGCGCCAGGCAGTGCCAGTAGAAGGTGTGGTTCCACACCTGAGCCGCGTTGTTAAACACGCCACCCTCTGAGCTACGGACGATCTCTTCCAGCGTTTTGCCTTCGAAATCGGTACCTTTAATGAGGTTGTTCAGATTGGTGACATAGGTTTGATGATGTTTGCCGTAATGGTACTCCAGCGTTTCCGCAGAAATGTGTGGTGCCAGGGCGTCTTTTGCATACGGTAGTGCAGGTAATTCGAACGACATTGCTTCTCTCCTTATTTTATTTGTACGTTGTCAATAACCCTACAGACAACAGGGAAAGGATAGCAAATTGAAAGAGTATGCAAAAGAGGAACTTACCCTGCCACGCGAGCGACAGGGCAGGGGTTAGCGAATGGTTTTTGGCGTCATCACACGGCGCGCGCCAACGTAATGACGCACCCAGTAGTCTTCACTGAGTGAGGTAATCTGGATGTCCTGGCCGCTACGCGGTGACTGAATGAATTTTCCGTTGCCGACATAGACCCCGACATGGTCAGCCGTGCCGCGACCCTGGGTACGGAAGAACACCAGGTCACCGTTCTCCAGCTCACCACGATTGACCGGTGCGGCGTCGCGCAGGTGGTACATTTCATTGGCGGTACGCGGAATACGGAACTTCACCAGATCTTTATATGCGTAATACACCAGGCCACTGCAATCGAAACCCGTTCGTGGAGAAGTGCCACCCCAGTGATACGGTTTACCTATTTGCCCCATTAATTTATTCATCGCCGTTTTTTGCGCTTTCTGCATACGGACTTTATGCACTTCGGCTAATTTCGTGACTTTCGTGCACTTCGCTTTGTGACCTTTACGGGTAGTGCATTTTTCTGTCACGAGGTTGGCGGCCGTTTGCGAGGCTTTACGTCGGCTGGAATGTGCGGTGTGGATTGGGGATGTTTTCGTCTTACTGGAGGCGGTCTTTTTGGTCTGTGTGGGGGTTTTTTTCTTTACGGTCTTGCTGGTGGTTTTTTTCTTACGTTCTGTGGACTTAACCAGATGCGATTTTTGTACAGCAGAATGCCGCGCCTGTTCAGAGGCGTTCGCCGCTGGCGTGAAAGTGAGTGATGTAAACAGTAAAGCACAGAGCGTGATCGAGATTTTATTTATCCGCGCCACTGGGCAGTCCCCTGATTAATGCAGGCCATCAATAATACCCGCGTATGATTTACAAAGCCTGTCGATTCTAATCCATAAAAACCCGAGAAGTTAATAGCATTTTTCATTCTAAAATCATGTTTCGTTAGCAAGTGCAAAAAAATTCATCGTTCTGTCGCACTATTGTTCACTCCCTAAGCAAAACCGTACGGCAAACAGGGATAAACGTCATTTGCAATGCATCTTTTAGCATTAGCCGTTAAAATAGTAAGACGTGACAAAAATGTTATTTTCCGATGTCTGTCTGAACCGCTACAATGTCAGACTAATGCCGTAACAGAAGTTAAAGGAAGCAAGACATGAGCACCACTATTGATAAAATTCAGCAACAAATCGCTGAAAACCCGATTCTCCTGTACATGAAAGGTTCTCCGAAGCTGCCAAGCTGCGGTTTCTCCGCGCAAGCGGTTCAGGCGTTATCTGCCTGTGGTGAGCGTTTTGCTTACGTTGATATCCTGCAGAACCCGGACATCCGCGCTGAGCTGCCAAAATACGCAAACTGGCCGACTTTCCCACAGCTGTGGGTTGACGGTGAGCTGGTGGGCGGTTGCGACATCCTGATTGAAATGTATCAGCGTGGCGAGCTGCAGCAGCTGATCAAAGAGACGGCGGCGAAGTACAAAACGGAAGAACCAGACGCAGAGTAAGTTTCTGCGTTAATAAAAAAGCGACCCGCTTAGTGTGGTCGCTTTTTTTTTACCGGGTGGCGCTGCGCTTACCCGGCCTACGATTGGCGATCGGCCTCATTATCCATCGGCAGCGGCCAGCCGCCCAGACGTTTCCAGCGGTTCACAATTTCACAGAACAGTTCTGCCGTACGCTCTGTATCGTAGAGCGCCGAGTGCGCCTGGGTGCCGTCAAACTCAATCCCTGCCGTGATGCAGGCTTTAGACAAGACCGTTTGCCCCAGCGCCAGACCGCTTAGCGCTGCGGTGTCAAAGGTCACAAACGGATGGAACGGGTTGCGTTTCAGCGAGGCGCGCTCTGCAGCGGCCATCGTAAAGCTGTGGTCGAACGTCGCGTTGTGAGCCACCATAATGGCGCGGCTACAGTCATTCTCTTTCATGCCTTTGCGCACCATTTTAAAAATGGCGTGCAGCGCGTCATATTCGCTGACCGCGCCACGTAACGGGTTTTTCGGATCGATACCGTTAAAGGCCAGCGCCTCTGGCTGCAGGTTTGCCCCTTCGAAAGGTTCAACATGGAAATGCAGCGTGGTGTCCGGTGTAAGCCAGCCCTGTTCATCCATCTTCAGCGTGATGGCGGCAATTTCAAGCAGCGCATCGGTTTTAGCGTTAAATCCGGCTGTTTCTACATCAATGACAACGGGATAAAAACCACGAAAACGGTCGCACAGACCGGTAAATTGAGCGTTATCGGACATCAGGGTCTCTTACAAGGGGAAAAAAGCAGTGCGCATTATGGCAAATTTTGAGAGGGGATGCAGTAAAACTACGGGCGCATAGTGCGCCCTGCGGGATCAGTTGCCCAGACCGCGGCCAGCATCTTTGGCTTCGATCAGTTCGATTTTATAACCGTCGGGATCTTCAACAAACGCAATCACGGTGGTGCCGCCTTTTACCGGGCCCGCTTCACGCGTAACGTTGCCGCCGTTGCTGCGGATACGCTCGCAGGCTTCCGCTGCGTTGTCCACTTCCAGCGCGATATGACCGTATGCGGTGCCCAGCTCATAGCTGTCCACGCCCCAGTTATAGGTCAACTCGATGACGGCTTCATCGGTTTCCGGGCCGTAACCCACGAACGCCAGCGAGTATTTGTATTCAGGGTTTTCGCTGGTACGCAGCAGCGTCATGCCCAGAACGTTAGTGTAGAAATTGATGGAACGTTGCAGGTCGCCAACGCGTAGCATGGTGTGAAGTAGGCGCATAATTTCCTCATTAACCAAAAGAATGGAGTAACTTTTTGAACAGAAACGATGTTTTAGTATAGCGGCGAAATGTCGCCGCTATCAATGCACAATGGAGGATTACAGCGAAGGGTAGTCGGTATAGCCTTCCGCGCCGCCGCCGTAGAAGCTTTCAGGGCGCTGTGGGTTCAGCTCCGCTTTCTTCTGCAGACGGGCAACCAGATCCGGGTTCGCAATAAAGTCACGGCCAAACGCGACCGCGTCGATCAGACCTTTGCCGATCAGATCTTCCGCTTTTTCTGGGGTATACGCACCCGCACCGATGATCACACCGTGGAAGCGCTCGCGCACTTTCTGGCGGAATGCTTCTGTGTAAGGCTGGCCGCCTGCCCAGTCCGGCTCGGACATGTGCAGATAAGCAATACCGCGTTTCGCCAGCTCTTCAATCAGATACAGCGCGTCCGCTTCTTCGTTCGGACCGTTGTCGACGTTCTGGAAAGAACCAATTGGGGAGACGCGAATACCAATACGGTCTGCGCTCCACTCTTTACAAACCGCATCCACCACTTCCAGGACCAGACGCGCGCGGTTTTCGACGCTGCCGCCGTACTGGTCCGTGCGGTGGTTAGAGGACGGTGACAGGAACTGGTGCAGCAGGTAACCGTGTGCAGAGTGCAGCTCAACCAGGTCGAAACCGGCTTCACGGGCGTTCGCCACTGCCTGACGGAAATCGTTCACGATGCCAGGGATCTCGTTCAGCTCCAGCGCGCGCGGCATGGAGGTATCGACGCGGATTGCATTGCCGTTTTCATCGCGCAGGGACGTTCGGGTATTTGCGCTCAGGGCAGAAGCGGACACCGGAGCCTGACCGCCAGGCTGGATGCTGCTGTGCGAGATACGGCCGGTGTGCCACAGCTGAACCGCAATGCGGCCATCTTCTGCGTGCACGCCTGCGGTGATTTTCTTCCACGCGGCAATCTGTTCCGGGCTGTGCAGACCGGGCGCACCGGCATAGCCTTTCGCCTGGGCTGAAATCTGCGTGGCTTCTGAGATGATAAGGCCTGAGCTTGCGCGCTGACGGTAATATTCACCCATCAGAGGCGTTGGGATGTCACCCGGCTCGATGCTGCGAAGACGGGTCAGCGGGGCCATAAACACACGGTTTGGCGCGGTAACGGCGCCCACTTTCAGTGGGGTAAATAACTTTTCAGCGGACATAACGACTCCTGAGTAGACCAGTCGACTAGTAATAATGTAAATAAAAACGCCTGCTAAGCGCCAGGCGCAGTAATACTGCTTTTTACATGTGCCAGCGCGCTTTCGAGCGGCACGGCACTGCGAGAAATCTTGGCCTGCAGGTTGGCTCCTAACCAGAGGGAGTATAAAACCTGAGCCTGTGTTAGCGGGTCACCGGGGAAGGAGAGCGTGTTTTCATCACGCCCCTTCTCCAGCGCCTGCGCGAGCAGGGCGATAACCCCGCTGGCACCTTTATCCATCGCCGCGCGCATATCTTCGGAGAGATCGCACACTTCCGCAGAGAGTTTTACCGTCAGGCAACCGCTGATGATGCCCTGCTGACAGAACTGCGTCAGCGTTTCCTGATAGTAGTTCAGAACACGATCGCGGTAGTTACCTGCACCGCTGGCGAAGTGGGTGGCAAGGCGCTGATGGTAGCTGGCGTAGTGCCGCTCCAGCATGGCCACGCCGAAGGCTTCTTTGGAGCGAAAGTAGTGATAAAACGACCCCTTCGGCACCTCAGCGGTTTTCAGTAACTCACTCAACCCCATACCGGTAAACCCGCGGTGCATGCAAAGACGCTCGCCGGTTGCCAGTAAATGTTCGCGTGTATCGTGTTCAGTGTGTCTGCTCATGGATGCACTCTAATAGACCGTTCGGTCTAATGCAAGCCTGTTCAATGACGACATGGCGACAAAATATCCATCTGTTGCTGATAAACCGTTGATTTCACGTCCATCATACCCAGTACGGTGGCGAACAAATTATCCTGCGATACCGCATCTTTTGCTGCATGGTCACGCAAACACTGCTCGTTGACGCCATAATTTTTCGCGTAGTCAGGGGAGAGCCAGAACATAAAGGGAATATGCGTTTGCTGTTCTGGCGCCAGCATGTACGGCGTACCGTGCAGATAAATCCCGCTTTCACCCAGTGATTCACCGTGATCGGAAAGATAAATCAGCGCCGTGTTCATGTTGGCCTGACGGGCTTTTAAGGCGTCAATCGTTTTACTGACCACACTGTCGGTATAGAGGATGGTGTTGTCATAGGTATTCATCAGCGCCTGATGATCGCAGTCCTGAATTTCGTTGGTATCACAGGTTGGCGTAAATTTTCGGAAACTGTCCGGATAGCGTTTGCTATACGCCGGACCGTGACTACCCATCAGATGGATAACCAATACCGTGTCTTGCTTCAGACCGTCCAGTACATTATCCAGACGATAGAGATCCACATCATCAATGCAGCTTTTGTCTTTGCAGAATTGATCAAGCTTCCACTGTGTCATGTCCGTGTGCGGCACACGGTCGCAGGCACCTTTACAGCCGCCGTCGTTATCGCGCCACAGCAGATTGACACCTGCATGGTTAAGCACGTCGAGCAGACCTTCCTGGTGACGCGCGAGGTCGGCATCGTATTTTTTCCGGGTCATGCCGGAAAACATACAAGGGACAGAAACGGCGGTTTCGGTACCACAGGATGAGGCCTGCGGGAAGTAAATGACGTCTTGCTTTTTCAGTTCCGGGTTAGTTTCGCGCCCGTAACCGTTGAGCGAGTAGTTTGCCGCGCGTGAGGCTTCACCGACGACCAGCACCAGCACGGTTTTTTTCTGCTGCCCGGCAATCAGTGGGCCTTTATGGGCATCTTCACCGATGCGTACCAGCGTTTGGTCGCCCGCAAACCAGCGCATTTTGCTGTATTTCACGACGGCGCTGACGTAGTTTGCCGGCGTGACCATTTTGACAATGCTTTTATTATTCCGAAACAGCGAGGCGTAATCTTTATAAAAGACGGCAGCCACCAGAATAATGACCAAAAGTGCCCCCAGCATTGCTGCAAAGCGCATCAGGAGGGCATACCACCATTTCCCGGTACGGATCCGCGTCAGGGCGAGTATGACGGAAGGGACAATACCGGCAACGGCAATCCACAAGATCATCTGCGGCGTGAGCAGTGCCGTGGCTTCCTGAGAATTGGTTTCAAACACGTTCACAATCATGTTCTGATCGATAACCGCGCCGTAGGTGTACATAAACCAGGTCGCGGCAGCACATCCCATGGTCAGGACAATCAGCAGCGGCTTACGAATAAAGGGAATATTAAGTAGGCTAAAGACAATCACCCAGCCGCAAAACAGCACCAGCGGTACGGAAGCGGCGAAGAGGATATCGTGCAGATGTGCAGGGGCGATAATGGCCCAGCTGCGCTGAATAAAAAGTGCATTTAGCGCAGTGAAGAAAAGCGCACAACCCAGAGTGAATTTAATATCGTTACAGTGTAACTTTTTTGCAAACCACATCATAAGCAAACCATTCTTTATAGTGATGCGGCGAGTATAGAGAGGGAAGATTAGTGAAACCTTAATGCCACAAAACGGTGGTAAATCTCTTGCACAGTAGGCGCATAACGTCTTCACTGTAAGTGATGGTCGGTTTGTGGAGGTGAGTGTGGCAGAGCAACTGGAATTTTTCCCCATCCAGAGCCCGTGCCGGGGGATTTGTCAGGTTGATGAACGCGGCTATTGCCGTGGGTGTATGCGTACCCGTGACGAGCGGTTTAACTGGCAAAACTTTAGCGATACACAAAAGCAGGACGTGCTTCGCCTCTGCCGACAGCGTCTGCTGCGCAAAATTCGCGCAAACAAAGCGGGGGAAACCGAAGAACCCCAGCAACCTTCACTGTTTTAACACGGTAATTGCGTATACTCATGACATCACGTTCTTGAGGAAAATGTTATGGTTCAGCGTATTACCCTTGCCCCGCAGGGCCCGGAATTCTCCCGTTTTGTCATGGGCTACTGGCGTTTGATGGACTGGAATATGTCCCCGCTTCAGCTGGCAAGCTTCATTGAAGAGCATCTCGACTTAGGCATCACCACCGTCGATCATGCCGACATCTATGGCGGCTATCAGTGTGAATCCGCCTTCGGTGAGGCGCTAAAGCTGGTGCCAGCCCTGCGTCAGCGGATGGAGATCGTCACCAAGTGCGGGATCGCCACCACCGCGAAACCTGAAAACGCGCTCGGCCACTATATTACCGACAGCGCACACATTATTAAGAGTGCCGAGCAATCTCTGGTGAATCTGGCAACCGATCATATCGATCTGCTGCTGATCCATCGTCCGGACCCGTTGATGGATGCCGATGAGGTGGCGGAAGCGTTTTTGAATCTGCACCAGAGTGGCAAAGTCCGACACTTTGGCGTGTCTAACTTCACCCCGGCGCAGTTTGCGCTCCTGCAATCGCGTCTGCCGTTTACCCTGGCCACTAATCAGGTCGAGATTTCTCCAGTACACCAGCCGCTGCTGCTGGATGGTACGCTCGATCAGCTGCAGCAGCTGCGCATCCGTCCTATGGCGTGGTCGTGCCTGGGCGGCGGTCGTTTGTTCAATGACGATGAATTCCAGCCCCTGCGTGACGAACTGGAAACCGTTGCCCGCGAACTGAATGCCGAAAGCATTGAGCAGGTGGTCTATGCGTGGATCCTGCGTCTGCCGTCTAAACCACTGCCGATTATCGGTTCGGGTAAAATTGAGCGTGTGCGGTCCGCGTTGGCGGCCGAAGAGCTGCAGATGAGCCGTCAGCAGTGGTTCCGCATCCGCAAGGCCGCGCTGGGTTACGACGTGCCATAAACCGCCATAAGGTGACTTTCCGGTGAAATCATTGCCTCTGGTATACACTTAAGGGGCAAAAAATAACCAGCGGAGGTCATATGAAGCGTTTTGCTCTGGCATTGGTCACGCTGGTTGTTTGCGCAGGGGCGCAGGCAGCCAGCGACGAAGTAGAAATGAATCTCGTCACCTCACAGGGGGTAGGTCAGTCCATCGGTACGGTGAAGATCACGGAGACCGATAAAGGGCTGGAGTTCGCCCCCAACCTCAAAGCACTTCCTCCCGGTGAACATGGTTTCCATGTCCATGCTAAAGGCAGCTGTCAGCCCGCTTTAAAAGAAGGCAAACCGTCGGCGGCAGAAGCTGCAGGGGGTCACCTCGATCCGCAGCATTCCGGCAAGCATGAAGGCCCGGAGGGAATGGGGCATTTAGGCGATTTGCCTGTGCTGGTGGTGAACAATGACGGTAAAGCGACGGATCCGGTGGTGGCGCCTCGTCTGAAAAAGCTGGATGAGGTGAAAGGGAAAGCGCTGATGATCCATGTCGGTGGCGATAACATGTCCGATCAACCTAAACCCCTCGGGGGTGGCGGAGCACGCTATGCCTGTGGTGTGATCTGATCCCCAATCGTTCCCGGTGGAGGTGCCTGTTCCAGCTGCGACAGCGAGCAGTGCAGGCGCCAGATTATCGAGGCCAAATCACGAGCCGCGGGCAGATGATGCCGCGCAAGGGTATCGCAGATCCGTTGCAGTTCAGCCAGCGTGGTTTCCAGCGGCCGCTGCTGGACGCCGCGCTCGCTCATTACATCGCGTAGCAGGGAGAGGCAGACATCGCGCACCTGCGACAGCGGGTCGGAACGCGTTTCCCACGCACGAAGCTGCCAGACGACGTGTGAACAGTTCAGCAGTACCACGCCCCAGCGTAACAGCCAGCGGCGGGAAAGAGAGTCCTGGCTATTATTGAGCTGGCTGACATGGTGATAAACCAGCGATTCATACTCGCTTTCACGCAGATGCGGTTTACGGCTAAGCTGGTCGACAAAACCCCGTCTTAGTTCACGGATATGTCTACGGCTTTTACGCGCATCAGAACCTGGCCGCAGTACGGCGAACGCCAGCCACGCCAGACCCACGCCGAGGATCTTCGCCAGATTGTCATTGAGAAAGTCGGCGTAATCATACACCGGTGGATTCGTCACTGAGATAAACGACCCCATAAAGACTATCAGCTGCCCCCAAAGACCGGCCAGCCTGGGCATTTGCAGCTTCAGCAGCTGCATGGTGGTTAACAGCGGGAACAGGAACAGCAGGAACTGCCACAGGTCGCTTATCTGAACCATCAATCCAAACTTCACCACAAAACTGAACAGCGACAGCAACAGCAGCGTGCGTAACAGCAGCGTAAGCGAGTTAAACGGTGACGCGGCAACGGAATAGAGCACGCAGCTGATGGCGGCAAGCGTCAAGGCCGCAGAGCCGGATTCCCACTGCGTGGTGATGCTCCACGCGCCAACGAGGGTAAGAGCGCAAAAGGTGCGAAAACCGCTCCACAGCGCTTCCATATAGTCGGTGTGGCGCGCCAGCACCGGGCTGCTGGGGACGGTGAATTCCGTTATTGGAGTGGCATTTTCGACCGCGTTGATCCAGCGACTGCTTCGCAGATACAGCCGACAAAAATAGTTCAGGCGCTGCCAGAACGCGCGGTGACGGTAATCGTATTCATCGACGGGAGCGAGCGGGGCGATGATCCTTGCCACGGTGTAGATGTCCGTATCCGGGCGGGCGAGGGCAGCGAGCAAGGTATCAATGACGGCGCGCGCGTTGGCAGGCGGCGCGGGCCAGTTGAGCAGCATTCGACGCAGGCTGGAGATAGCGCTGGTCATCCGCAACTGCTGATGCAGCAAATAGTTGAGGAGTTTGTTCTGCCGACGAAAGCGATAGTGGCTCCAGAAGGCCTGAATGCGCAGAAGATTCATGGTCAGGATCTGCCCGATGACCTTTTCGTGGGCCAGACGGATTTCATCGTTGGTATCTGGCTGCCAGAGAAGGCTTGCATGCTCCAGTAGGCGGGCATGCATGGTCTTCAGGGCGGTGATAAGCGCTGTACCGTCGGAGGTACTGGGCAGGATCATCATCATAAACCCACCGCTAAGAATGCCGACAATCACTTCACAGACGCGCGCCTGGGCGATGTCCCATAGCTCGGTGGTGTCGAGTACATTCACTACGGGAAAGGCAATAATGGCGGCGGTATAACCCGCCAGCTGGAATGCGTAGGCAACGTTATTGGTAAAATGGGCGCAGGCCCAGGTACAAAACCCCAGCCAGGCCGCCATGCTCAGTAAAAAGAGCCACGGATCGTTTAGCGTATGCCCCGCAATGATTAACGCCGCGGTGGCTCCCAGCAGGCTTCCGGCCACGCGCCCCAGACTTTTGCTGATGACCCCACCGACGGTCGGGAAGCTTACCACCGCCGCAGAGGTCATTGCCCAATAGGGTTCATCCAGATTCAGATAATAGGCGACGGTCAGCGCAAGGCACATGGCAATGCCGTTTCGCAGCGCGTAACGCCACTGAGGATGCGATGCTTTTACCCACGGAAGGTTTTGCCAGGAGAGCACCCGCAGGTTCATCTGCGCGTTCCGATAGAAACAGTACAGGTCGTGCCTGAAACCAGCGTGAGATTCCGGGGCAGGTTATCAAATTCTACGCGAACCGGAACGCGCTGTGCCAGACGAACCCACGGAACGTTAGGTTTAATATCGGGTACCAGGCCGGAATCCGTCTCAACGCTTTGATCGTAAATGGCGCGTCCAATGCTGGAAACGTGACCCTGTAACCTGTTCGAACCGCTGTAGAGGGTGATGGTCGCAGGCGCACCTTCCTGAATATGCCGAAGCTTGGTCTCTTCAAAATAGCCCACGACATAAAAAGAGTGGCTGTCGACTAAGGCAAAAACAGGTTGACCGGTAGTGGCATAGTTCCCCACGCGGGCAGAGAGGTTAGTCACCCAGCCATCGACCGGTGCTTCCACCACCGTTTGCGTTAGCGCCCACTGCGCCTGCTTGAGCGTAGCTTCCGCCACGTTAACGCTGGCTTGCATAGCCTTAACGTTTATGTTGGCAGTGTCTAAATCTTCGGCAGAGATATAGTTTTGCGACAAATGCCGACGGCGGGTCGCTTCGTTATTGGCTTTCGCGAGATCGGACTGCGCTTTCGCTAGCTGTGCCTGGGCGTTGAGGATGGCGATATGAAAGGGCGTATCATCAATACGGAATAAAACGTCTCCCTTTTTGACGAACTGGTTATCCTTAACAAGAAGCGTCGTGATGCTTCCAGACACCTGCGGTGTGATGCTGACCTGCTCAGCCCGAATTTTACCGTCGCGTGTCCAGGGGGACTGCATGTAATAGTTCCACATCCACCAACCGGCAATCAGCGCCAGCGCCAGAACAAGAAGAGTGGAAAAGTATTTCAGCGTTTTCAGAGACATATTCACCACACGGTCAACACAGCAAGGCCCAGGCATACGGAGAGGGCAAACAGGGAGAGATCCATCAGCATTGGGTGCCAGATCTCGCCGGAATACATCCAGTCTCGCAGGAGCCGGTGTGCGACAAGCCAGATAGCAAAGCCCACCAGTACGGCTTTAAACAGGGGAGGAAAATAGACTGATGCACCAAAGATCAGGTCCTGGAGGGGTAACCCCGTGGAGTTTAACGAGAACGTCACGAGCAGTGGTCCTTTGCAGTGAACTGAGTGCCACGATGGCCTGTCTTACAATGAAGTAACATCTGTATTCAGTGTAAATCATACTTTTATTAATGTTGAATGCAGTAATGCATTTGTTTTGGCAATATAAATACTGCACACTATTCTAAAATCAGTATAATAACTTAGCAAGCTAATTATAAGGAGATGAAATTGGAATCGCCATTAGGTTCTGATCTGGCAAGGTTGGTACGCGTCTGGCGTGCTCTGATTGACCATCGCCTGAAACCTCTGGAATTGACACAGACGCATTGGGTCACGCTGCATAACATTCATCAGCTACCGCCCGAGCAGTCCCAAATTCAACTGGCAAAAGCGATCGGTATTGAGCAACCGTCACTGGTGCGCACGCTCGATCAGCTGGAAGAGAAAGGACTCATCTCCCGGCAAACCTGTGCCAGCGATCGTCGCGCGAAGCGGATTAAACTGACGGAAAAAGCGGCGCCTATCATTACTGAGATGGAGGCCGTTATCAGTAAAACGCGAGGTGAAATCCTGTCCGGGGTATCACCTGAAGAACTGGAAATGCTCATCAGCCTCATTGGACGCCTTGAGCAAAACATTCATGAGTTGCAGTCACGCGACTGAGAAGTAAAAAAAGGCCTTGCATGAGCAAGGCCTTTCTCTTTTTACTGGAAAATCACCACGCGGTTTCGGCCAGTCTCTTTGGCCTCGTACATCGCCTTATCCGCACTTTCCACGCACTTCTCGGCGGTTATGTCCGGCGATGTTGCCGTGAAGACGCCCATACTGATCGTAATCGGCTCGGGCAGCTGCCCCTCACTGCTGGCTTTATCAAAATTGCTTAACTTTATACGGATGCGTTCAGCGACCTGGCGTGCCTCTTCTGAAGAGGTATTTTCCAGCATCAGGACAAACTCCTCGCCGCCGATACGTGCCGCGATATCTTGCGGTCGCACGGAATCCATCAGCAGGTTAGAGACAAACTGCAGCACCTTGTCGCCCTGCAAGTGCCCGTAGTTGTCGTTAATACGTTTGAAGCGATCGAGATCGCTGACAATCACCGAAACCGGACGGTTGGCTTTGGCGATAGCCAGCGCCTGATTTAATGAATCATAAAAATAACTGCGGTTATAAAGACGCGTCAGCGGATCGCGAATCGAGTTCTGATAAGACTGCTGATACTTTAAATGTGATTCACGATACAAATTGAAAACGTCGTAAAGCAGGACAAAAATAATAAGCAGCGTCGCGACAGTTTCAAATAAACGGGCGCGATACCAGGAGATATCTTCGGCATGCCCACCCACTAACAGCATTGACAGCGTGACCACATAACAGACGCAGAGGAAATTCCCCCCGACCCAGAAAAGGTTGCGTACGCGCGTAATAAACATCAGCGTTGCTAATGTCACTATCCACAGGACAATTAATGAAATATTAATGCACTGGCTCCAGAGAACCATAAACTGGCGGGTTTCATTATCCACCAGGTCAATTGATAACAAATCTGAATGGCTTGAATAGACCCAGGCCAGAAACACGGCACAAAAGGTAAAGACAAATAACCCGCTAATAATTGACACATGCGCCAGCCGTGACAGTGGCCGACTCCGCGTGGTGTAGAGTAATGCCGAGACGATGATCAGTATCGCCATTAACAGATGGCGGAACATGTAGTAAATCATCGCATCGTTATAGTTGACGACATTGAATTGATAGAGATCCAGCCAGGCCGGGAAACTCGACAGCGTGCCAATCATCAACAATGCCGAACCGGCAAAGGCGAAGGCGATCGCTACCAGATACAACCGTTTCCTGTCACACCAGTATTTCATTGCCATAAAACAGGCAATAAAGAGGTGAAATACCAGCAGGAATATGGTGAGTGTCGGGAACAGAAACGGTGAAAAGGAGGGGATCCATTCCACCAGTTTGATAAATAACGTTTGTAATATCCCGATGACAACAATGCAACCGAGACAGAACGAGATATAACGACCTTTTACAAAACGGCTCATCGCAAGCATATAATTTTTAACAAAGTTATAATGAATTAAAAGAGGTAAGTGCGATGAGTCTAATCTATTAATTCAATAAATACTTTGCGCAGAAACAATATCAGATAACATTAATAATAAATGCAATAAATATATATTGTAAATATATTCATTCAAATGATGTTTTTTGTAAATGGATGTGGCCCGAGAGCCACATCCGTTATCAGATTAACGCGGGGAAACCGTCACCTGACGGCCATTGCTCGCCAGAACAACACGCTGGCCAGCGGAGAAACGGGTGTTGCCTTGTTTCTGAACGACCATAATGGTGCTACCGTCATCTTTGCGGATTTCCAGCTCCACGCCCTGGGTTTTGTTCATTGCACCCTGAACGCCCTGGCCTGCGACACCACCGGCAACGGCACCTGCTGCTGTCGCCAGCGAACGGCCCGTACCACCGCCTACGGTGTTACCGAGGAAGCCGCCCAGAACCGCACCGCCGATAGCACCCATTACGTTGTTTTCATCGCCGCCCTGAATTTGAACAGGACGCGCATTAACAATGGTACCGTAAGTCACGTTCTGAACTTGTTTAGCTTCAGAAGCGCTATAGACGTCGCCAGAAAGTGAACTGTCATTCACACAACCAGCGAGTGTTAAACCAATCAGCGAAACGCCCAGTACACGTAAAATCATTTGAATCTCCTGTTCACCCAAAACGCCCGGTTCGGGCATCCATTATGGCTAAATTATATGGCATTACGGGCCATACTTCATATCTTTGCACTAACTATCAGAAAATTGTACTTGAATTTGGCTTAACGGAAGATAAACGGACTTCCCGCGTGCCACCTGTCTGACATTGTTAAAAAATATTATCTCCGCATAGCAAAGCACCGCTGTTTATGGTGGAGTGGATATCCTTAGCCCACTCAACGTAAGGAAAGCGCATGAAATCGGGTCGCTATATCGGTGTGATGTCTGGAACCAGTCTTGACGGTGTCGATGTCGTTCTGGCCGCCATTGATGAAAACATGGTGGCGCAGCAGGCGAGTCTGACCTGGCCTATCCCCGTTTCGCTCAAAGAAGACATTTTGAGCATATGCCAGGGTCAACAACTGACGCTTTCGCAGCTGGGACAGCTCGATGTGCGGCTGGGGGCGCTGTTTGCAGAGGCTGTTTTAGCCCTGATGCGCAAAGAGAATCTGCAACCGCAGGATGTGGTCGCCATTGGTTGTCACGGTCAGACCGTCTGGCATGAGCCCACCGGCGACGCGCCGCACACGTTGCAAATCGGTGATAATAATCAGATTGTGGCAAAAACAGGTGTCACCGTGGTGGGGGATTTTCGTCGCCGCGATATTGCGCTGGGTGGGCAGGGAGCGCCGCTGGTGCCAGCGTTCCATCACGCGTTGCTGGCACATCCGGTTGAGCGCCGTATGGTGCTTAATATCGGCGGGATTGCAAACCTGTCGATGCTGATCCCCGGTCAGCCCGTGCGCGGGTACGATACGGGGCCGGGCAATATGTTAATGGATGCCTGGATCTGGCGTCAGTGCGGAAAGCCCTATGATAAAGACGCGGAGTGGGCCAGCGAAGGCAAAGTCATTCTACCGCTGCTGCAGTCCATGCTAAGCGATCCCTGGTTTGCGCTGCCTGCGCCGAAGAGTACGGGGCGCGAGTATTTCAACTACGGCTGGCTTGAACGCCAGCTGGCGCAGTTCCCTGCGCTGGCACCACAGGATGTTCAGGCCACGCTCACCGAATTGACCGCAGTGTCGATATCCGAACAGGTTCTCCTCAGCGGAGGGTGCGAACGCCTGCTGGTGTGTGGCGGAGGGAGCCGGAATCCGCTGGTGATGGCGCGTCTGGCGGGGCTACTGCCGGGTACTGAAGTCACCACAACGGATGAAGCCGGGATCAGCGGTGATGATATGGAAGCGCTGGCTTTCGCCTGGCTTGCCTGGCGTACCGTTGCCGGTTTGCCCGGTAATTTACCTTCTGTCACCGGCGCGCGGGAGGCGAGCGTCCTCGGGGCGATTTTCCCGGCAAATCCGCGTCATAATCAGAGTTAACTGAAATTCATCGTGGCGTGTCGTCGTTAGAATGGAACGAAACAGGAGGGCAGCGATGCCCTCCAGGACCAGGAAAGTCTTCGGAATACGCCCATGAAAAAACTTCTTCTTATTGCCGCGCCTTTATTGCTGTCAGGATGCAGCGTCTATAACCAGCTCCTTGAGCGCATGCAGACTGATACGCTGGAATATCGCTGCGATGAAAAGCCGCTGACCGTTAAGCTGAATAATCCGCGTCAGGAAGCCAGTTTTGTCTATGACAACAAACTGCTGACCCTGAAACAGGGGATGTCGGCTTCCGGGGCGCGTTATACCGACGGGATTTACGTGTTCTGGTCGAAAGGTGACAGCGCAACGGTCTACAAACGTGACCGCATTGTGCTGAACAATTGCCAGCTCGAAAATCCGAAGCGTTGAGATTTTTACAGGGGCGGCGCACAATAGCGCCTCCCACTCTCAATGTCAGCTAACGCCATGTCAGATAACGACGAACTGCAGCAAATTGCGCATCTGCGCCGTGAATACACCAAAGGCGGCCTGCGTCGCCAGGATCTTCCCGCTGAACCCCTTGTGCTTTTCGAACGCTGGCTGAAACAGGCCTGCGAAGCGAAACTGGCCGACCCCACCGCCATGGTTGTCGCGACGGTTGATGAAAACGGTCAACCGTATCAGCGCATCGTATTGCTCAAGCATTATGACGAGAAAGGGCTGGTGTTCTATACCAACCTGGGCAGCCGCAAAGCGCACCACCTGGAAAACAATCCTCGCATCAGCCTGCTGTTTCCGTGGCACATGCTAGAGCGTCAGGTGATGGTGACAGGCAAAGCGGAACGTCTTTCGACGCTGGAAGTGGTGAAGTATTTCCACAGCCGCCCGCGCGACAGCCAGATTGGCGCCTGGGTTTCAAAACAGTCCAGCCGTATTTCTGCCCGCGGCGTGCTGGAAAGCAAATTCCTCGAACTCAAACAGAAGTTCCAGCAGGGTGAAGTGCCGCTGCCAAGCTTCTGGGGCGGTTTCCGCATCCCCATTGAGCAGATGGAATTCTGGCAGGGGGGTGAACACCGCCTGCACGACCGCTTTTTATACCAGCGCGACAACGGCGGCTGGAAAATCGACAGACTGGCACCGTAATCCCCGAAATTTGTTGATTTAAGCGCTAGCGCGCACCGCGCTTGCGCTTTATTCTATGGTCCTTTCGCATCAGGCGAAAAGTCGTGTACCGGCAAAGGTGCAGTCGTTTATACATGGAGAATTTGATGGCAAGCAGTAACTTGATTAAACAATTGCAAGAGCGGGGCCTCGTGGCCCAGGTGACGGACGAGGAAGCGTTAGCAGAGCGACTGGCGCAAGGCCCGATCGCGCTCTATTGCGGCTTCGATCCCACCGCTGACAGCTTGCATTTGGGGCATCTTGTTCCATTGTTATGCCTGAAACGCTTCCAGATGGCGGGCCATAAGCCTGTTGCCCTGGTGGGCGGCGCGACCGGTCTGATTGGTGACCCAAGCTTCAAAGCCGCTGAGCGTAAACTGAACACAGAAGACACTGTGCAGGAGTGGGTGGATAAAATCCGCAAACAGGTGGCACCGTTCCTCGACTTCAACTGTGGCGACAACTCCGCAATTGCTGCTAACAACTACGACTGGTTTGGTGGCATGAACGTGCTGACCTTCCTGCGTGATATCGGCAAACACTTCTCTGTTAACCAGATGATTAACAAAGAAGCCGTGAAGCAGCGTCTGAACCGTGACGACCAGGGCATCTCCTTCACCGAGTTCTCCTACAACCTGCTGCAGGGCTATGACTTTGCCTGCCTGAACAAACTGCACGGCGTTTCCCTGCAGATTGGCGGTTCTGACCAGTGGGGTAACATTACCTCCGGTATCGATCTGACTCGTCGCCTGCATCAGAACCAGGTCTTTGGTCTGACCGTTCCGCTGATCACCAAAGCCGACGGCACCAAATTCGGTAAGACCGAAGGCGGCGCGGTATGGCTCGATCCGAAGAAAACCAGCCCGTACAAATTCTACCAGTTCTGGATCAACACGGCGGATGCCGATGTTTATCGCTTCCTGAAGTTTTTCACCTTTATGGACATTGAAGAAATCAATGCGCTGGAAGAAGAAGACAAGAACAGCGGTAAAGCGCCACGTGCTCAGTACGTGCTGGCGGATGAAGTGACCAAACTGGTCCACGGTGAAGACGGTCTGGCCGCGGCAAAACGCATTACCGCAAGCCTGTTCAACGGTACCCTGAGCGATCTGAGCGAAGCGGACTTCGAACAGCTGGCGCAGGACGGCGTGCCAATGGTTGAGATGGAGAAAGGGGCTGACCTGATGCAGGCGCTGGTGGATTCTGAGCTGCAGCCGTCTCGCGGTCAGGCACGTAAAACCATCGCGTCTAACGCCATTACCATTAACGGTGAGAAGCAGGCTGACCCGGAATACACCTTCGTTGACGGCGATCGTCTGTACGGACGTTACACGCTGCTGCGTCGCGGTAAGAAAAATTACTGTCTGGTCTGCTGGAAGTAATTAAAAGTACACAGGGGCGTGGGAAACCACGCCCCTTTTGTTTTTACAGGGTTTGGTAAGAAAAAATGAAGAACATCCTCGCCATCCAGTCCCACGTTGTTTTTGGGCATGCTGGCAACAGCGCAGCGGAATTCCCGATGCGCCGCCTCGGTGCCAACGTCTGGCCCCTTAATACCGTACAGTTTTCAAACCACACGCAATACGGCAAATGGACCGGCTGCGTGATGCCGCCATCGCACTTGACGGAGGTTGTGCAGGGTATTGCCGAAATCGACCAGCTTAAGCGCTGTGACGCGGTGCTGAGCGGCTATCTCGGTTCAGCAGAGCAGGGGGAACATATCCTGGGGATCGTTCGTCAGGTGAAAGCGGCGAATCCGGCGGCAAAATATTTTTGCGATCCGGTCATGGGCCACCCTGAAAAGGGCTGTATTGTCGCGCCCGGCGTGGCGGAGTTCCACGTCCGCCACGCGCTGCCGGCCAGCGATATTATTGCGCCAAATCTGATCGAGCTTGAAATCCTCTGCGAGCATTCGGTCAACAGCGTAGAAGAGGCTGTAAGCGCTTCTCGCGAGCTAATTGCTCAGGGGCCTGAGATTGTCCTGGTGAAGCACCTTGCGCGCGCAGGGTTAAGCCAGGACCGTTTTGAGATGCTGCTGGTGACGAAAGACGAGGCATGGCACATCAGCCGTCCGCTGGTGGATTTTGGTACGCGTCAGCCGGTTGGGGTGGGCGATGTGACCAGCGGCCTGCTGCTGGTGAAGTTGCTCCAGGGGACGGCTCTGCGGGATGCGCTGGAGCATGTGACCGCAGCAGTTTATGAAATTATGATGGCGACGAAAAACATGCAGGAATATGAGCTGCAGGTGGTGGCGGCGCAGGATCGTATCGCGAAACCCGAGCATTATTTCAGCGCAACCCAATTGTAAAAGCAGGGATATGCCGGGTAAGCGTAGGGTATGAACCGGAAACATGGGTAACACTTTAGACCGGATACATGGGTAACAGTTATAACTGGCATAGAAGAGGAGACTCGCTATGCCCTGGACTGAGACCCGACCTATGCAACGCCTTGATTTTATCCGTGCCTGCCATGCAGGTACGGACTCCTTCTCCGCGCTTTGCCGTCTTTTTGGCATCAGCCGTAAAACCGGCTATAAATGGCTTCAGCGTTTTGACCCCTCTGACCTGTCATCTCTCTCTGACCGGTCGCGCGCGCCACACTCCCACTCCCGGACGGTTCCTGATGATATCGCCGGACAGCTGACGGCCCTGAGGCAAAAACACCCTGACTGGGGCCCCAAAAAACTGCGGATGTGGCTGCTCAATCATCATGTCGATTTTACCGTACCTGCTGCCAGCACTATCGGCGATATCCTCAAGCGTGAAGGCCTGGTTCCGGATAAAAAACGAAAACGCAGGACCCCGGGCAATCGCCAGCCCCTGACCACCATCAGTGAGAACAATCAGGTCTGGAGCGTTGATTTTAAAGGCAAGTTCAGGCTGCTGAGCAGAGAGTACTGCCATCCCTTCACCCTGACCGATAATCACAGCCGGTATCTTCTGAGCTGCCGGGGAACGGACCGGGAGAGTGAGCCCTTCGTCAGACAGTGCCTGACGGATGCGTTCCTGGAATACGGTCTGCCGGAAGTGCTCAGTACCGATAACGGTCAGCCCTTCGCGGGAACAGGGATAGCTGGACTAAGTCGTCTTGCCGTCTGGCTAATCAAACTGGGCATCAGGCCTGAGCGTATCAGGAAGGGGCATCCGGAAGAAAATGGCCGTCATGAGCGAATGCACCGCTCCCTGAAAAGTGCGGTGAAACAGGGCAACACCTTCATGACGATGGAAGAACAACAGCGGTGGTTCAGTGACTACCGGGAAGAATTTAACTACGAAAGGCCGCACGAAGCTCTGGCGGGTGCAACGCCCGGAACGGTATGGCACCCCTCGAACCGACACTGGGATGGCCGTGTTCCTGAATACGCGTATCCGGAAGGAGGTACGGTCTACAGGGTGAAATCGCGGGGGACACTCTATATGGGGAAAAAGGGGACGGTGTTCCTGAGTGAAGCGCTGACTGATGAGTACATCATGCTGGAAGAACAGGATGATGGCCTTGAGGCCATCATCTTTAACGGAATAACGCTTGCGTACTACGACCGAAAAACCGAGAGTGTGCTCCGGATAGACTGAAAAGTGTTACCTATGTTCCCGGTCTGATCTGTCACCTATGTATCCGGTCATACAGCAGCGCCACCCGGCAATACAGAGCGCTCGGATTAATTCAACCCTTCCGCCTTCAGCGCCGCCGCTACGGCAGGGCGTGCCGCTACGCGTTCCATATACGACGCAATATGATCTAACCCTTCCAGGTTCAGCTTCACCGCGCGCGCCCAGCGCAGAACGGTAAACAGATACGCATCAGCAATGGTGAAACGCGCACCGCAGATCCACTGATCGTCTTTCAGTGATTCATTAATGTACTGCATCTTTTTCTCAAGTAACGCACGTACGGTCGGTTTGTACTCTTCCGGCGTGTCCGGACGGAACAGCGGCGTAAAGCCTTTGTGCAACTCGGTCGCGATGTAGTTAAGCCACTCAAGGGTTTTATAGCGAGAGATACTGCCTGTTGGTGCCAGCAGCTGACGATCAGGCACGTTGTCGGCCAGGTACTGCATAATCGCCACGCCTTCGGTCAGCAGCGTACCGTCATCCAGCAGCAAAGCCGGAACTTGTCCTTTCGGGTTGATCGCGAAAAAATCATCGCCGTTTTCGAGGCGCTTTTTCATCAGGTCAACGCCGTCCAGCGTGAAATCTTTGCCGCTCTCGCGAAGAGTGATATGGGAAGCAAGAGAGCAGGCGCCCGGTTTGTAGAACAGTTTCATCGGTAACTCCTTTTTGCTGAGGTATCAGCTATGTTAGTGCGCGTTCGGATAAAAAAAAAGCCGCTAATGCTTTAGCGGCTTCTTTCCATTCAGTCGTTTCCCGATGACATTACGCGGTAGCGGTTTCGGTCGCTTTAGACGTTTTGTCGTCGTCCTGAGTCATGCGATTCAGCTTAGGCGCGGTCAGCAGCATCAGCACAGCGATAACCGCCGTGGCAATACCAATCTGCATGAACACGGTGCCGTATACGTTCAGGGAAAGCAGTGGGTCAGTCACGTTTTCCGGAACCGCCATCAGGTTAGCAATCTTACCTGCAATGATTGCCGCACCCGCAGTGGTCAGGAACCAGCTACCCATGATGAAGCCCATCAGACGCTGTGGCACCAGCTGTGCAACCATCGCCAGGCCCAGACCAGAGATCATCAGCTCACCGATAGACTGCAGGGCGTAGCTCAGGATCAGCCAGTTAACGGAGACGATACCCGCGTCGGACGCAAATTTCGTTCCCAGCGGCAGCACCAGGAAGGCGCAAGAGCACAGCACCATGCCCACGGCGAACTTGTGCGGCATTGGCAGACGGTCGCCCATTTTGTTATAGATAGCGGCCAGAATCGGGGAACCAATCATGATCCAGAACGGGTTCAGAGCCTGGAACTGCTCAGGTTCGAACGCGATACCGAGGATTGAATGTTCAACGTTACGGATAGCGAAGAAGTTCAGGGAAGTTGGCATCTGGCTGTACAGCACGAAGAAGATAATCGCTTCCAGCATCAGGATGAACGCGACAATCATCTTACGACGTGCAGCGCCCTGCATGGCGAAGGCTTCTTTCGCAAAGATGCAGACGATACCCAGCGCAACCACGCCCAGAACCGCACGTGCAACGCCCTGGTTGTGCAGAAGCCAGGTGGCGATCGCGGCGAGAACGACAACGCCCACGATGGTGGCCAGCAGTTTACCCATGTGAACCGGTTCGAAGTCTGGCTTAGAACCGTAGTCTTTAACCCAGCTGCGGCAGAACAGGAAGTTCACAACGGTGATCAGCATACCCACGAAGCTCAGCGCAAAGGCCACGCTCCAGCCGAATTTCGCTGCCAGCCATGGTGTTGCCAGCATTGAGAAGAATGAGCCGATGTTGATGGACATGTAGTACATGGTAAATGCACCGTCCAAACGTGGGTCATCTTTGTTATAGCAGGTAGAGAGCAGGGAGGACGGGTTCGCTTTGAACAGACCGTTACCGACGGCAATCGTTGCCATACCCATATAGACCACAGCCGCATCGTGTCCAGACCATGCAACCAGACCATAGCCAATCGCCAGGACAATGGCGCCCAGCATAATGACGCGTTTGGTGCCCAGGACTTTGTCACCCAGCCAGCCGCCGATAGCAACCAGACCGTACACCAGAGCACTGAAGGAGGAGAACAGCGTGATGGAATCCGCTTCGGACATACCCAGTTGTTTAACCAGGTAAACCGCCATGATCCCTTGCAGGCCGTAATAACCAAAACGCTCCCATAACTCAATAGAGAAGATGAGATAGAACGCTTTCGGCTGTTTGAAAGCGTTGAGACTCACGCTTTCATTTGTTGGTTTATTGTTTGCAGTAGACACATATACCTCTTTTTTTACATCCCATATTAACGGGGGTGTTCATAGCGTGATGACCGTAGTCCATCCGCTTTATAGTTATATTGGGAGGGGAAACGGCGGGTAATGTTCACTATCCTGACCCATCTGGCAATATGTTTGAAATACTCTGTTACATATAACTGAGGTGGTATAATCCACGGGTCACACAAATGTTATTCAGCGTTAAATTTCATCCGTTGCGTTTTGTTGGTTTTTTTCACTACCCCTAACCCCCTTTCAGCCCGATATGGCAATATGTTCTGCTATTTGGCCTTTAAGGTAGTGATATAGCCCATAATCTGAAAAATGACTGGTCTTATATGCGGTATACGAACGGTTAATTCTTGTCGGGCAAAGGTTTTGCGAGGTGTTTGACAACAAAAATCCAACATGACGTTATCAGAGTGATCTTGATCACAGATGTATAGAAATTTTTGGTGATGAAAAAACTATTAACCTGTTTGAGTGTTAAATAGCCGAACAATCCATAAGGTTGGATAGCGAAAGAACGGACAAATTACGGTCAAAAGGAAGGTATGCAGATGACCTTCCTTTTGTAGGGTTTTGATTCAGAAGTAAATACACTAAAGCGATCAGGGATAGACTTTTTCTTTATATTCGCAGAGATCTTCGATGATGCAGGAGCCGCAGCGAGGCTTGCGTGCGATGCAGGTATAGCGGCCATGCAAAATCAGCCAGTGATGACAGTCGACCTTAAATTCCGCCGGAACGACTTTTAATAACTTCTCCTCTACCTGTTCAACGTTTTTGCCAGGTGCAAAGTTGGTGCGGTTAGAGACGCGGAAAATGTGCGTATCGACGGCGATAGTCGGCCAGCCGAACGCCGTATTCAGTACCACGTTCGCCGTTTTGCGTCCGACGCCGGGCAGTGCCTCCAGCGCGGCGCGATCCTCCGGCACTTCACCTCCGTGCTGTTCCAGCAAAATCCGGCAGGTTTTGATCACGTTCTCGGCCTTGCTGTTAAACAGGCCGATGGTTTTGATATACGACTTCACGCCTTCGACGCCTAACTCAAGCATCGCCTTCGGCGTGTTGGCCACCGGATAGAGCAGGGCGGTGGCTTTATTGACGCTGACATCGGTAGCCTGCGCAGAGAGCAACACGGCGATCAGCAGCTCAAACGGGGAGGTAAAATTCAGCTCCGTCGTCGGGTGCGGGTTCTCGTCCCGCAGACGGGTCAGGATCGCAATGCGCTTTTCTTTATTCATGAAGCCTTCTCGGGTGTCCCTTCCAGAACGCTACGCTCAGCCGCGCGGCGCTTACGTTTTTCATCAATCAGGTATTTTATCGCCAGCATCATGCCAAGGCCAATAAAAGCACCCGGCGGCAGCATGGCCAGCAGGAAAGGCGTATCGGTGTGGAACACTTCAATACGCAACGCTTTTGCCCAGCCGCCCAGCAGCGCATCTGCACCGTCAAACAGCGTACCGTTACCGAGGATCTCACGAAGCGAGCCGAGGACAAACATGGCGCCTGTCGCCCCCATACCGATGGCGAAACCGTCAAGCGCCGACATCGCCGGGCTGTTCTTCACGGCAAATGCCTCGGCACGCCCGACCACAATACAGTTGGTCACGATCAGCGGAATGAAGATCCCAAGCGACTGATACAGGCCAAACGCGTAAGCGTTAATCAGCATCTGAACGATACTCACCACCGACGCGATGATCATGACGTAAATCGGAATACGGATCTCCGAAGGCGTCCAGCGGCGCAGTGCGGATATGGACAGGTTAGTCAGTGTCAGCACCAGCGTGGTCGCCAGCCCCAGACCGAGTGCGTTGGTCGCAGTCGAGGTGACGGCCAGCAGTGGACACATCCCCAGAAGCTGCACCAGCGCGGAGTTGTTCTTCCACAGCCCCTGGACAATAACCTCTTTAACCTGGCTCATGGCTACTCCTCACAGGCCGGAAGATTGTTAATCTGCGCAGGCAGCGTTTCAGCATACAGCCCGGCGCGTTTTACAGCGTTAACCACGGCGCGCGGCGTGATGGTCGCCCCCGTGAACTGGTCGAACTCACCGCCATCTTTCTTCACCGCAAACGCTGCGTCATTTTCGCCGTGGATCACTTTACCGGCAAAGTGCAAAATCCAGTCGCTTAAGCGTGTTTCAATTTTATCGCCAAGGCCCGGCGTCTCGTGATGCTCCGTCACACGGGTACCCAGTACGGTACCGGAAAAATCGCTGCCGACGAGCAGTTGAATGGCTCCGGAATAACCGTCGGGGGCCGTGGTTTCCATGACTGCACCCACCGGCCGATCCCCTTTGCGGGCGATAAAGACGCGGTGCGGGCCTTTCCCAAGCTGCGGTTCTTCTACAACAAAGCAGCTTTTCTGCAGGTCATTATCGTAGAAGTCAGACGGGATCACCTGATCAAACAGCGCTTTTTGCTGCTTTGCCGCCTGCTCATCAATCGTCGATTTGGTCAGCTCGTTCACCAGCGCCGTCAGGCCGGTCAGTACCGCAGCGAAAATAGCCAGCGTGACGCCGTGTTTTTGCATGGTCTTTAACATGGCGAAACCCTTAGCGATGACCGTACACGCGCGGGCGCGTGTAGTAGTCGATGAGCGGAACGGTAATGTTGGCAAGCAGGACGGCGAATGCGACCCCATCCGGATAACCGCCAAAGCTGCGAATCAGCCACACCAGCAAACCCGCCAGCGCGCCGAAGATCAAACGGCCACGATTGGTGGTCGACGCCGTAACCGGGTCGGTAAGAATAAAGAATGCACCCAGCATGGTCGCGCCGGAGAGCAGATGCATCTGCGGGCTGGCCAGTGACTCAGGAGAGAAGACCCAGCCCAGCGTAGCGCAAACCGCCAGCGTCACGAGGAAGCTGACGGGAATATGCCAGCGGATCGCTTTCTGCTGCAGCAGGAACAGGCCACCCAACAGATACGCCAGGTTGACCCACTGCCAGCCTGCACCGGCCAGCACGCCGCTGTAGATGGCGGATTTCATGATCTGCTCAACGCTGTGCCCGGCGTGCAGGGACGTTTTAAAAGTATCGAGAGGCGTTGCCTGGCTGATACCGTCCACGCCCATACGCAGCGCGTTCATATCCGCGCCGAGGATCGTATGGCCGGTAAAGATAACGTGCAGGGCATCCATAAAGCCAGGCACCGTGGCGGCAATTTCATGGGGGGGCAACCAGCTGGTCATCTGCACCGGGAAGGAGATCAGCAGAACAACATAGCCGATCATTGCCGGGTTAAACGGGTTATGCCCGAGCCCGCCGTACAGCTGTTTAGCGATAATCACCGCAAACACGGTACCCAGCACCACCATCCACCACGGGGCAAACGGTGGAATACTGATCGCCAGCAGCAGCCCGGTCAGCAACGCGGAGTTGTCAGCGAGAATGCGGGAGACCGCCATTTTTCGCAGCTTCAATACGAGCGCTTCCGCCGCTAACGCACTGGCGCAGCCAAGGACCAACTGGAAAAGGGTTCCCCAGCCGAAAAACCAGAACTGAACGGCGATGCCTGGCAACGCCGCCAGGCAGACCAGCATCATGATGCGCGATGTCTGGCGCTGGTTATGGGTGTAAGGGGAACTTGCGATTCTGAAAACCATTTAATCCTCGTTAACTGCTTGTTGTGCGGCTTTCTTCGCCTGAACGCGCGCAATCGCGGCGGCGACAGCGGCTTTGCGTGGATCGTCGTTTGCGGCCTGCGGCTGCTCTTCCTGCTGGGCGGCTTTGCGTGCTTTGGCCCGAGCGATAGCGGCTTCGACAGCGGCTTTGCGAGGATCAACCGGCACTTCGGGCTCCGCAGTTTGCGCCTGCTGCGCTGCTTTGCGCGCTTTCGCGCGTGCAATGGCCGCTTCGACGGCAGCTTTACGCGGATCCTCCGCGTCTTTCTCAACAACCACGTCCTGTTGACCCGCTTTACGGGCTTTGGCACGGGCAATTGCCGCTTCAACCGCCGCTTTACGCGGATCGACGCCCGTTTCCGGCTGGGCAGTTTCTGCTTTCTCTGCCTGACGGGCGCGAGCCTGGGCCTTGCGCGCTTCGCGTGCCGCAATCGCTTCGCTGTTATCCGGTTTTTCGCCTGCCGGGATCACCAGGGTTTGCGCTGCAGTGGCTTTTTTCTCTCGCACGCGCGCCAGTGCAGCGTTGATGGCGTCCTGATCTTTCTCACCAGGCTGAACGGCAGCCTGTTTATGGCGCTCCTGGCGGGCGATTTTCTCGCGTTCGAGACGCGCCTGGCGGGCTTCAAAGCGCGCTTTGGCTTCGGCTGCGCGCTTCTCTTCCATTGAGATGGCATAAATCTCGGCCTTCTCCTGACGGAAGTATTGCACCAGCGGAATATTGCTTGGGCAGACCCAGGCGCAGGCGCCGCATTCAATGCAGTCGGCAAGATTGTGGGCTTGCGCTTTGTCGTGCAGTTGGCCTTTGCTGTACCAGTACAGCTGCTGCGGGAGCAGATCCGCCGGGCAGGCATCAGCACAGGCGCTGCAGCGGATGCAGCCTTTTTCTTCCTGTTCTTCACCCATCTCGGTCGGAGAGGGGGCGAGCAGACAGTTAGTAATTTTGACGACCGGGACATCCAGCCACGGCAGGGTAAAGCCCATCAGCGGGCCGCCCATGATCACCATCTGGTCGCTACCAGGGCAAAACTCGGCCTGCTCCAGCAGATGACGCACCGGCGTACCTAGACGCGCCCAGACGTTGCCTGGACGGGACACCGATTCACCGGTCAACGTCACCACGCGCTCGGTTAGCGGCTCGCCGTCAATCACCGCACGTTTTACCGCATACGCCGTACCGACGTTTTGCATCAGCACGCCGATGTCAGAGGAGCGGCCACCGTGCGGTACTTGTTTACCAGTGAGGATCTGGGTCAGCTGCTTTGCGCCGCCAGACGGGTATTTGGTCGGGATAACGCGCAGGCTAATATCATGGCAACCCGCCAGCACGGCCCGCAGCATGGAAATGGCCTGCGGCTTATTGTCTTCAATGCCGATCAGCACTTCTCGTGGCTGCAGAATATGGGCGAGAATGCGAATACCTTCCACCACCTGGGCGGCACAGTCCTGCATCAGACGGTCATCGGCGGTGATATAAGGTTCGCATTCCGCAGCGTTGATGATTAGCGTGTTAATTTTGTCGCCACCGCCGCGCAGTTTGGTACCCGTCGGGAAACCTGCGCCGCCAAGACCGGCCACGCCGAACTGATGAACGCGTTCAATCAGCTCTTCGCGGCTGCGGGAACGGTAATCGCTCCAGCCGTCACGGTCGATCCAACGGTCTTCGCCGTCGGCTTCAATAATCACGCTCAGTTCAGACAGCGCTGATGGGTGCGCGACGGTATGTGGGGCGATCGACACCACTTTACCGGAGGTGGGGGCGTGTACCGGCAGCATTCGTCCCCGACCAAAGGTCAGCGGCTGGCCGCGAAGAACGGTATCGCCTTCTTTAACGCAGAGTTCGCCTTCCGCGCCGATATGCTGTTTGAGCGGCATGACGTAACGCGTCGCCAGCGGAATTTGTCGCAGCGGCGTGCCGTTTGACTGGGTTTTCATCTCCGGGGGATGGATACCGCCGTCGAAGTCCCAAATCTTCTCTTTTCTGAAAGCAGAAAATAACTTAAGCATGTTGTTCCACAGGAATATTGCGAACCGGAATGGTCTGAAGATCCCATTTCCAGCTTTCGGTAGTCGTTTCAACCGGGCGCAGTTCTATGCACTGCGTTGGGCAGGGGGCCACGCAAAGGTTACAGCCGGTGCACAGATCGGCCACAACGGTGTGCATGGCGCGGGTTGCGCCCACAATGGCATCAACAGGGCAGGCCTGAATACATTTGGTGCAACCGATGCAGTTCGCTTCGTCGATCACCGCGAGGGCGCGAACCGGCTCCTGCACCTCGGCATCGCCGTCGACAGGTTGCGGGTCAACGTTAAGCAGGGCGGCAATTTTGAGCATCACCGCTTCGCCACCGGGCGCACAGCGGTTGATTTTTTCACCCTGCACGCCAACCGCTTCGGCATAAGGCCGACAGCCGGGGTAGCCACATTGCCCGCACTGGCTTTGCGGCAGTAGCTCGTCAATTTTTTCGACAACGGGATCGTCCTCAACCGCGAAACGGCGGGAGGCGTAACCCAGAATCAGGCCAAACACCAACCCCAGTACGCTGATGGAGGCGATGGCAATCCAGATAGCACTCATTACAACTTCACCAGACCACTAAAGCCCATAAAGGCCAGAGACATTAAACCTGCCGTCACCAGTGCAATGGCGTTTCCGCGGAAGGGCGCGGGAATATCCGCTGCAGCCAGACGTTCACGAATAGAGGCAAACAGAACCATGACCAGTGAGAAACCGACGGCGGCAGAAAAGCCGTACAGCGCCGATTGCATGAAGTTATGCCCGAGGTTGATGTTCAGCAACGCCACCCCGAGTACGGCGCAGTTGGTGGTGATCAGCGGCAGGAAGATACCCAGCAGGCGATAGAGCGCCGGGCTGGTTTTGCGCACCACCATTTCGGTAAATTGCACGACGACCGCAATGACCAGAATAAAGGACAAGGTGCGCAAATAGATCATGTCCAGCGGGATCAGGATCCAGGTATCAATCAACCATGCGCAGATGGACGCCAGCGTCATAACGAAGGTTGTCGCCAGCCCCATGCCCATCGCGGTCTCCAGTTTTTTGGAAACCCCCATAAAAGGACACAGGCCAAGAAACTTCACCAGAACGAAGTTGTTAACCAGCACAGTGCCGACAAAGAGCAGTAAGTAATCGGTCATTATTCAGCCTGAAATAAAAAAGCCGCCTATTATCGGACAAAGCACGACAGGCGACAACAGGTTAACAGTAAGGTTATTACGGGTTCACGAAGGTTTTCTTCACCCGCGTCGAACGCTTGAAGTAAGGGACCAGCAGCGCAGCAGCCAGTAACGGGAATAACAGCTGGCGAACCGCTAGCGCGTCAGAAACCGGAGAAAAAGCAAAGGCTTTCACCGCCAGCAGCACGGAAATCAGCAGCCAGATAATATAATGTTTTGGCACACTTTTGCGGCGCTTAAAGAACGCAATGGTCAACCAGAGCGTGTAGTACCACATCCCGATGGCGAAGACGAACGAGGTAAACCACAACGCAATATTAAGCACACTTTGCGACATCAGGGTCTGAATGGCATGAGGTGTGATCAGCGCGGTGGTATAGAGTAACAGCGCAAGCGATGCGCTTAATAATGCAACCAGCAGCCATGCCAGCGGGGCGATTAACCAGCCTCCAATTCTTTCTCCAGGCGATACGGTCATGCTCTCTCCCATAGTCTGCGCGAAAGGGTATACAGAAATTTGCAGGGCGGAGAGTATATAACATTTCGCGCGGATGGCTACTTTCTTATAAAACGTAACGCCATACGGACTTCGGCACTTCCCCGACGTTGAACAAACGACCACCGGAGACCAGCTCAGCGCGGCGGTGGTCAGCGGCGCGATACATATTGATAATTTCGTGATTATCCGACAGCGTGTAGTTTAGATGGTCAAACAGTTTTTCCAGGCTCTCAAGGGAATTGATCTTGCGAAATTTTAATAAATAGTCCTGAACTGTCATGTTAATAAGTTTCCATATAAAAGTGAGTAATACCCGTGTCGGTAATTCGTTCGAATAATAAACGGATAAATAAAGACGTAAAACAGCCCACTCAGGTAATGTGACGAAATTAGGAGTTTTCTTTGCTGAAAGATTCAGGCATCAGACGATGCCTGGAAGAGAAGGTTAACCCTGTTCAACACGGCTGGCAATATGCAACTGACAGAATGTGTCACAAGGGCGTTACTTCGGTTGTGCGACGGTGACAGGCTCCGGCGGTTGGTAGTTATCGATGTGGCTGGCAACGCCAAGCAAAATGACCGAAACCCCAAGGACAATCCATCCCGCTAATTCAATGATTCGATTAATTATTGATGACATGACTCGTGTTTGTAATTTATCCATAAATACAGATTACAAATGTTACCGTGCAGCACTGACCTCGGCAAGCGGTTTGGGAACGATACCCTTAATCAATCTTAGTGAGTTACATCCTTGTAACAAAAACATCTGGTGCAAGGTGCTATTTTAAGTCATATGACACATTATTAATGTGTAGTAATACCCGCAAAGCCAGTGTGAAATAAGATAATGACAGGAGGGCACTACGATGAGTGAAAATATCCGTGTCGGGCTGATTGGTTATGGTTACGCGAGTAAAACCTTTCACGCGCCTCTGATTAGCGGGACCCCGGGAATGTCGCTGGGGGCGGTTTCGAGCAGTGATGCCGCCAAAGTACATGCCGACTGGCCAACCGTTCCGGTTGTTTCTGAGCCTAAACATCTTTTCAACGATCCGAATATTGATGTCATCGTCATTCCTACCCCAAATGACACGCACTTTCCGTTAGCTAAAGCGGCGCTGGAAGCGGGTAAACATGTTGTGGTCGATAAGCCCTTTACCGTGACACTGTCACAGGCGCGCGAGCTGGATGCACTGGCAAGAAGTCTTGGCAGGCTGTTGTCCGTCTTCCATAACCGGCGCTGGGACAGTGATTTCCTGACGGTGAAAGCCCTGCTTAGTGAAGGCACTCTCGGTGAAATAGGCTATTTTGAATCTCATTTTGACCGCTTTCGTCCGCAGGTGCGTAACCGCTGGCGTGAACAGGCGGGCCCCGGAAGCGGTATCTGGTATGACTTAGCGCCGCATTTACTCGATCAGGCCGTAAATTTGTTTGGTCTGCCGGTGAGTATGACGGTTGATTTAGCGCAGCTTCGGCCTGGCGCGCAGACGACAGATTACTTCCATGCCGTTTTGAGCTATCCGCAGCGTCGTGTCGTACTGCACGGGACGATGCTCGCCGCCGCGGAATCGGCGCGTTATATTCTTCATGGTACGCGCGGTAGCTACGTGAAGTTTGGTTTAGATCCGCAGGAGGACCGCCTGAAAAACGGTGAGCGTTTGCCGCAAGAGGACTGGGGCTACGACATGCGTGATGGCGTGCTGACGCGCGCGGAAGGTGAAGAGTTGGTTCAGGAAACGCTGCTGACCATTCCAGGGAACTATCCGGCTTATTACGCGGCTATCCGTGACGCGCTCAACGGGACGGGGGAGAATCCGGTTCCGGCCAGCCAGGCGATTCAGATCATGGAGCTGATTGAGCTGGGCATCGAATCTGCCAAACATCGCTCCACGCTCTGTCTGGCATAAGTTCTAAATGTTTTTGTAGGCCGGGTAAGCGCAGCGCCACCCGGCAAATGCTCAACCGCGAGCCACTTTATCTTTAAGCGCCTGCTTCTCTTCAGGCGTCAGGAACGCAATTTCCAGCCCGTTAATCTGCGCCTGGCGGATCTGCTCGCGGCTCAGGCCCGCCTGCGGTGCGGCGATGTTGTATTCGTGAATAATATCCACCCCCTGAACCGCCGGATCGTCGGTGTTCAGCGAGGCCAGCACGCCGTGTTCCAGGAAGGTTCTCAGCGGATGTTTATCCAGCGTTGCCACGGTGCTGGTCTGAATGTTGGAGGTCAGGCAGGATTCGATACCGATGCGCTGCTCCGCCAGGAAATCCATCAGGGCACGATCTTCGACGGCTTTCACCCCGTGGCCGATACGCTCTGCGCCCAGCTCACGAATGGCCTGCCAGATGCTTTCCGGGCCTGCTGCTTCACCCGCATGAACGGTAATGTGCCAGCCCGCGTCACGCGCGCGATTGAAATGAGAGAGGAACAGGCTACCTGGGAAGCCTAGTTCATCCCCGGCGAGGTCGACAGCGGTAATCTGGTCACGATGCGCCAGCAATGCTTCCAGCTCCTGAAGGCAAGCCGCTTCACCGAAGGTGCGGCTCATGATACCAATCAGACGTGCCTGAACGTCGAAAGCTTTACATCCTTCGCGAACGCCCTCAATCACCGCTTCCACCACGCCCGCGACGGGCAGGTTGTGGGTCATTGCCATATAGCCCGGCGAGAAGCGCAGTTCGACGTAATGCAGGCCATTACGGGCGGCGTCTTCAATGTTCTCGAACGCCACGCGGCGGCAGGCATCCAGCGAGGCCAGCATCTTTACGCCCCAGTCGAGTTTGCTCAGGAAGCTGACCAGATCCGGCTCATTCGAGGTGACCTGAACATGTGGGATCAGGGTTTCAAGCGTTTGTGCTGGAAGCGTTAAATTGAACTGGCGGCCAAGATCGAGGATGGTTTGGGCACGAATGTTACCGTCAAGGTGACGATGAATATCAGTTAAAGGCAGGCGTGTATCAATCATGGTCGCACTCTTTGCTGGTTAAAGTGCGCCATATTATAAAAACAAAACGGGGTAAAAAGCTATTTGCGCAAGGGAATATTCCGTTGCGCAATGGTGTTACAGCAGGGTAGCAATCCCGGCGATGAGGCGTTGCACCCCTTGTTCCAGCTTGCTGCGCGGGCAGCCTGCGTTCAGGCGTACGAAACCATTACCCTCTTCTCCGTAGGTATATCCCGGCATGATCGCCACTTTTTCCTGCTCTATCAGCACTTTTTGCAGCGCCCTGTCGTCAATGTTCAGCGGGCGCAGGTCAATCCAGGCCAGATAGGTTGCTTCCGGCGGCTGCCAGTTCAGTTTCGGAAAAGCGCGGTTTAATTCCTGCGCGATAAACAACAGATTCTCTTCCAGATAACTCCGCAAGGCATCCAGCCATGGCGCTCCCTGCTGATAGGCGGCGATATGCGCCGTCAGCGCCAGCACGGAAGGGGAAGAGAGTCCGTCGCGGCCTTTAAGAGCGCGGAGGTAACCCGTGCGACTCGCTTCATCGCCGATCAGGCCGTAAGCCCCGGTCAGTGCCGGAATATTAAAGCTTTTCGAGCCAGAGGTGAGGAGCGCCCATTTGCCGCGTGCTACCTCATTCCACGGTGTGTGATGATGTTTTCCCCACACCATGTCCATATGAATTTCATCGCTGATCGCCGCCACGTCATAGCGTGCACACAGTTCCGCCATCTGCGTCAGCTCATCCCGCGTCCAGACCTTACCGGTTGGATTTTGCGGGCTGCAGAGCAGCAAAATTTTGTTTTCTGGTTTGGCCAGGGCCGGTTCCAGCGCGGCCATATCACCCATCCAGCCGCTCGCCTGTTTCACCATCGCAACCGGTACGACGTGGCGCGCGTTGCCTTCGATGGCGTTATAAAACGCATCGTACGCGGGAGTATGAACCACCACGCCGTCGCCGGGCTGCGACCAGAGACGGATCAGCTCTGACACCATGTAGATGACGGAAGGGCCATAAACGACGGATTCGGTTTCGATACGGCTGTTAAAGCGTTGCTGGAACCAGTGCGCGACGGCAGCCAGAAACTCATCGTTTTTCCAGCGGCTATAGCCAAACACGCCGTGATCGATGCGCTGATGCAGCGCGTCGGTAATGCAGGGCGCAGTGGCGAAATCCATATCCGAGATAGTGAAGGGCAGCAGATCGGCCGCGCCAAAGCGGTCGGCAACGTAATCCCACTGGGTGCACCAGGTGCCGTGACGATCCACGACGGTCGAGAAATCAAACATAACTCTCATCCTTAACGTAAAACCCCCTCATGAGAGGGGGCTGAGGCATCAGGCTTCGACTGTTCGCATCAGGGTGGCCAGTTCATCTTTTACCGACTGCACCTGCGGGCCGATAACCACCTGCAAATTATGCTGATTTAACTGTACCACACCGATGGCGCGGTTAGCTTTCAGCGCATTGGTATCCACTTTCGACATATCCGCCACCGACAGACGCAGGCGGGTAATGCAGTTATCCAGCGAGGTGATGTTATCCGCACCGCCCAGCGCTGCCAGAATGGCCGGGGTGTTGTAACCCGATTTTCCTACCGTCCCTGCAACCGCTTGTTCAACGCTGGTCGCTGTTTCAGCATCACGGCCCGGTGTTTTCAGGTTAAAGCGGGTGATGGCGAAGCGGAAGATGCCGTAGTACACCGCAAACCAGATTGCCGCCACAACCGGCACCAGGTACCACTTGGTGGACAAGCCGTGCAGGATCCCGAACACCACGAAGTCAATCACGTTGCCGTCGGTGTTGCCGATGGTGACGCCCAGTACCGCCATCACGGTGAAGCCCAGACCGGTCAACACAGCGTGAATAAGATACAGCACCGGCGCGACGAACAGGAACAGGAATTCGATTGGCTCGGTTGTGCCGCCAACGACGCAGGCGATCACGCCGGAAATCAGCAGGCCTTTAATCTTATGACGGTTTTCCGGACGAGCACAGTGGTACATCGCCAGCGCCGCGCCCGGCAGGCCGCCCAGGAAGGCAGGCATTTTGCCCTGAGACAGGAAACGGGTTGCGCTCTCAGAGAAGCCGTGGGTGGTCGGGCAGCTCAGCTGCGCCTGGAAGATCGTCAGCGCACCGCTCACGTCGTGACCGCACACCTCCATCGTCCCGCCCGCTTCGGTGAAGCGAATCAGGGCCACCAGAATGTGCTGCAGACCAAACGGCAGCAGCAGACGTTCACCGGTACCGAAGATCATCGGACCGAAATCACCCGCGCCGTTAATGATGCGACCAATACCGGTGATACCCATCGCGAAGACAGGCCAGATCAGCGGAATGATCAGACCAAACAGACCCATGACCACGAGGGTGATAATCGGCACAAAGCGGGTACCGCCGAAGAAGGCCAGGGCATCCGGCAGACGGATATTGTGGAAGCGTTCGTGCAGCATCCAGATAATCACACCCGCGATCACCGCACCGAGGATCCCGGTGTCGATAGACTGGATACCAATCACGCTCTGAATATTATTGGCTTTCAGTACTGCAGCATCGGTGGTAGGCAGAATCCCTTTTGCGGTCAGCCAGAAGTTAACCGCAAGGTTCATCACTGCGTAGCCCACGAAGCCCGCAAAGGCGGCTACGCCTTTATTCTCGCGCGCCAGGCCCAGCGGGATGGCGATGCAGAACATGACGGGCAGGAAGCTAAACGCAAAGGAGCCGACTTTGCTCATCCAGATGAAGATCGCCTGCAGCACCGGGTTGCCGAGGAACGGGATCAGCGTGATGACGTCATGGCTGCTCAGGGAGCTGCCGATCCCCAGCATGATCCCGCAGAATGAGAGGAGTGCCACGGGCAGCATAAAGGTTTTACCCAGTTGCTGGAAAAACTCCCACAGCGATATTTTTTGTGCTGCTTTCGCCGTCATAAAACGACTCCTTGGTGGTTAAAAATAGTTTACCTGCTTCAATGCAGCGAGAAGATAAAACGTTTTATCAAACTTTAGTGCGCGCTAAATCACATTCTCAGGCTTTTACTGGTAGTATAAAGATAACGTATTGATAAAACGTTTTACCGATCTCATTATCAGGGAGTCACGCCAACCCATGGCTGTAGCGAAAAAGATCACCATCAATGATGTTGCCCTCGCGGCTGGCGTTTCCGTCAGCACGGTATCGCTGGTTTTAAGCGGGAAGGGGCGTATCTCCCCCGCCACCGGACAGCGGGTCAACGAGGCGGTTGAGCAACTGGGCTTTGTGCGTAACCGCCAGGCGTCCGCGCTTCGCGGTGGGCAAAGTGGGGTGATTGGTTTGATCGTTCGCGACTTAACCTCGCCGTTTTATGCGGAGCTCACAGCCGGATTAACGGAAGCGCTAGAGGCACAGGGACGGATGGTCTTTTTGCTGCATGGCGGATGCGAGGCCGATCAGCTTCTTTCCCGGCTCGATATGCTGCTAAACCAGGGAGTGGACGGGGTGATTGTCGCCGGGGCATCGGGCGTGGGCAGCGAGCTGTGTGAGCGAGCCGCCGAAAAAGGCGTACCGCTGGTGTTTGCCTCTCGCGCCAGCTACCTGGACGAAGCCGATACGCTGCGCCCGGATAACATGCAGGCCGCGCAAATGTTGACTGAGCATCTGATTCGTCGCGGGCATCAGCGCATCGCCTGGCTGGGCGGGAAAAGCTCGTCCCTGACGCGCGCCGAGCGGGTAGGCGGCTACTGCGCGACGCTGATTAAATACGGCCTGCCGTTCCACAGTGAATGGGTCGTGGAGTGTGAATCCAGCCAGAAGAAAGCGGCGGAAGCGATAGGCGCGCTACTGCGAAGCAGTCCGACGATCAGCGCTGTGATTTGCTATAACGACGTGATTGCCATGGGTGCCTGGTTTGGCCTGATCCGCGCCGGACGCCAGAGCGGCGAGGGTGGGGTAGAAACGTTCTTCGGCCATCAGGTGGCGCTCGGGGCGTTCGCCGACGTCGGCGAAAATGCGCTCGACGATCTCCCGATCGTCTGGGCGACTACCCCTGCGCGGGAGATGGGCTACACGCTGGCGGACAGGATCATGCAGCGCATCGACAATACGGATGTTCAGGCCGGGCACCAGATTGTGGCGGCGCGACTGGTAACGGTGAAATAATCTCCGCTGCACATCGCCCGGCGGCGCTGCGCTTGCACGGGCCTACAACGGCTCTGAATCGTAGGCCGGGTTAGGCGTAGCCGCCACCCGGCTAAAAGATTGTACATTCTCAAACACTCATTGGTTTAATCACTAATATTATTAATTTTTAGAACGTTCATCTATGGTGAAATTATTATTTTTCTGTGTTCGCCAAATTTGCTCTTTCGTATACGTGCTAAAGGATACTTTTGAACAAGTTTTGTAAAATCCACATCAATGTCATTAAAATGAGGGCCCAGAATTATCGACTTAACTTCTAACGGGTGAAAACCATAGTCACTGTAGTGTCCGGAATTAGTTGTTTTCGAATAGGTTGATATTCTCCATTCTTTTTCGTATGCCCAATCTTCTGTTTTGATAAATGTGATTTCATTGTTGATATAGTTAATTGATTGACTGTCTGGTAAAAAAAGTAAATCCGCCATACCCTCAGCAGTATAAGTTAAAGGCATTTCATTTGTATAATTTATTGGCTTTGCTATTAACCATGCACTATCAAGTTCATCAATGCATTCAAATTCAATAACAACACCTTTGTATCCGTCAGCATAATGATTCCACATTGGTGGGATTGTAGCACTTTCGGATAGGCATAGAATTCTTCTATCATTGAGCATACCTCGCCACATATTTTTCATATCTTCTATAGCAATAGATGCTCCTGGCCCAACAGGAGGATTAATTTCAATTTCTTGAAATTTTTCCGCTAAACCTGGAGGGATGCCGTAGGGGAAAAGTTTTTTATAAATATCCAGAAGGGCCCTTATTCTTGGGTTCAAATTTACAAGGTCCTGTCTTGGGTTAAGCAATTCCTGCTTCAGTTTTTGCGCTAATGCTTTACCTAGAGAAATTTCGTTGATATTTTTCATTACCTCTCGAGGTACATCAAATGGGTCATTAAATATTATTGGTGAGCTCCACCTTAGGCTGCAATTTTCGAGAACAATTTTGGCAGTATTTGTTGACATATATTTATAAAACATTTGTCGCTCATGTGTTCTGTATGATTTTCGCATAGATCATCTCGAAAAATTAGTTGGTTGTGATTGCCAATGATTATAGTAACCAAACAGGCTGCCTAAATCTAGGTATTGAGAATATTATATCATTTCATATTTAGAATTCGAATGATTCCAAGTGTACTTTTGGAATGCCTCTCGCATTTTTGATTAAAAAATAAAGTAAAAAAGAAGGGCCAATTTCTTTTTTTTGTAATATCCATTAGAGTTCCCCCACTGCGGCAAATTCCGCAGTCAGGCGTGGAAACCTGAACCATCACACGACGACACAGTTTTAGTGTCGGGGCAGCGCATATCCTTGTAAAATCAACGGTGGCGCTGATAGGGCAGTCGAAAGACTGGCTGAAGACCGTGTGATTCAGTTTCCACCCCTGTCAGCGCCGCCACCCTCTGAGCGTGGAAACTTAGACGGTGGCCTTAAAATATCACACGGAGGCTGCCATATGGCTACGATCCCAACTCTTGCTAACCCTCAATCCACTGACAGTATTTCCTGCCAACTTCTTGACCTGCCGATACCCTCAACGCTGGATCTCTTCGAACTGACGGATTGCTGCTGCGCTTTTGTTAACGTGCTTATGGAAACCCAAGACAAAGCAGAGCGCTTAGCGTTTTGTGGCCGTCTGGCTTTTACTCTCGATGAGTTAAAAAACAGATGCGATGAAGATTTACCGCCTCGTCTGGTAGAGCGATTGAGTACCCCATTATCAACTCAATCCTGTATGCCAGATTGCTGGCAAGATACTGCGATGCTGGTGGGGTATGCTAAGGCACTTAATCAGGCTTTGTTGAGCCAGACTCAGGCAATTGCTGTCTCGCAAGAACTTGCTGGTTTATTGCATGACCTGATTTATCTTCTGGCTGACTTTGTCAGAGAACCTTACCTGCAGCACTGAGGTCACGCCCGGCGGCGCTTCGCTTGCGCAGGCCTACAACGGCCCGGAATCGTAGGCCGGGTAAGCGTCAGCGCCACCCGGCAATAAAAAACCCCTCATGCGAGGGGTGTTGCTGTTTACTGCTGCGGCGCCGCCGGTTCGGCTGGCGCTGCAGGTTCAGCCGGTTCCGGCATCCCCAGAGCGGGCATACCAAACATGCCGACAAAATCTTCCAGCGGCATTTTATCGCCGTTCAGGTTTACCTGGCCGTTGGCATACTGCAGGCTGGTGGAAATCGTGTTGTCTTCCACTTTAGTGATGCGGAACATCTGGCCCATCGCAGCCAGACCTTTCACCTGCTGGTTCGCCAGTTTGCCAGCGTCTTCATCGCCGTAACCCTCCAGCTTCGCAATCTGGGTCATAAACTCGGTCGCCATGTCCATTGGGATGGTCAGCTTGCTCTCGAGCGACTTCACGCTGCGATCCACTTCCTGCGCCAGCGTCTGCGGTTCACCCGTTGCGGCTGCCGGATCTTTCAGGAACAGCGACAGGTTGAAGTTAGTTTCGCCTTTGCTGTTTTTCCAGCTCAGCGGCGCGACGGTGATCACCGGCTCGCCTTTCAGCAGGATTGGCAGGTTGTTGAACAGCACCGCCATCGCCTGCTGCTGGTACACTTCCGGGTTCTGCTGCAGCGCGGCATCGGTCAGCAGCGCCTGGCTCTCTTTGCTGTATTTTTGGCTAAATTCGTGCCACGCCTGGCCGTCGATATTGCCGATCTTCAGCGTTAATTTTCCGGTCCCCAGATCCTGATTCTGCACCTTCAGGCTCTTCAGGGCGTAATCCAGCTGCGTATTGATATTCTTGCCGTCTTTGGAAATGTCGGATTTACCGTTCACGTCCATGCCTTCCAGCACGGCCATCTCTTTACCTTCAACCGCGATTGCAATCTTATCGAGAGAGAGCTTCTGATCGCCAATACGCTCTTTAAAGTCGGTCATCCGGCTGTTGCCGTCGGCTTTCAGGTTGTTGAAGCTGAGCTGAACCTTTTGGTTATATTCATTAACCGCGTTCACTACGCCGCTTTCTGCTTCACCGGTCAGAGAGAACACGTTTCCGTCGCGGTCAGCGTCCAGTTTGAAGTTACCCCCGCTGAAGGCGACCTTCTCGTTCTCTTTCTCGTAGTTCAGCGCTTTCAGCGCAATATCAGAACTCGTGTCACCGGCATAGCTGATGCGAGTATTGACTTCGAAAGGCGAGGTATTTTTTGCCAGATCAAACAGTGGCCTGGTGACGTCGTTATTCACCAGCACCGTGTGAACGGACGCCATTGATGGGATCAGATTAAACGATTTTAACTGCGCCAGCGGGAACGGACCGTGGCTGACCACTTCATCCAGCACCACGCTCTGGCCTGGCTTCAGCCAGGCGTTGGCGTTTCCTGCTACAGGTTTCACCACCATCTGCATATGGCTGGTAAACACGCCGCGCTGATAGTTCTGATAGCTAAGCTCAACGCCAGCCTCCGGCGCGCTGCGCTTAATCTCTCCGTTAGCCTGCGCGACCATCTCAGCCAGACGACCTTCCAGCTGTTTCCCGGTAAACCAGGAGGCACCCGTCCAGACCACGCCTAACGCTACAATCACTCCAACCGCTACGACCGATTTTTTCATTGCGACTATCCCTAAAATGAAACCAGGCGGTAAAAACCGCCCGGAGATATAAAACCTTAAACTAGCTTAGCAAGAGTTGTTAAAAAATTCAGTAAGTGCTTATAGCTTATTAAAAACGCGCGCCAGACGACCGGTGCCGCTCACGCTAACCGGCGACTCGTTCGCTGCAACAAAAGCCGACTCGCCCGGCTTGAGCACCAGACGCTGTTGGCCTTTCTGCAGCGTCGCTTCGCCCTCCACGCAGAACAGGATCGCCGCGCTCTGCTGTGCGATGGCGGTTTCGGCCTGGCTGAGGTCGTGCAGAGAAAACGCGAAATCCTCAACCGGGATCGGGAAGTCCAGCTCTGCGCCGTTTTTCACCGGCTGAGTCAGCAGTTCGTCGGCAGGTTTCGCCACGAACTTCACGTTGGCGACCAGCTCAGGGATATCGATGTATTTTGGCGTCAGGCCCGCGCGCAGCACGTTATCCGAGTTGGCCATCACTTCCAGCGCTACGCCCTGCAGGTAGGCGTGCGGGGTTTCGGCAAACAGGAACATCGCTTCGCCCGGGTTCAGCTTCACCACGTTCAGCAGCAGGGGAGAGAATAGGCCGCTGTCGTCCGGGTAGAATTCGGAAATCAGACGGATGGTCTCCCACGGCTCACCTTGTTGGCTGTTCAGTGCAGCTTTCAGCACCGCCAGCGCATGAGATTTCTCTTCGCCCTGCATATTCAGCAGGCTGGCAAATAGCTGGCTCAGTGCGTCCGCGTTCGGGTTTTCCAGGAAGTGGGCGATAGCCTTGTTAGCACCCGCCACCGGTTGCAGCAGAGAAACGATCTCCGAAAACTCGCGGAACGCGTTCATCGCAAGGAAAGGGGTGAGAGCAAAAACCAGCTCCGGTTTGTGGTTCGGATCTTTGTAGTTACGTTCAGCCGCGTCTAATGGAATCCCCGCCGCGTTCTCTTTCGCAAAGCCGATTTCAGAGGCTTTCTTGTTCGGGTGAACCTGAATGGAGAGCGGCTGGTCGGCGCACAGTACCTTAAACAGGAACGGCAGTTCGCCAAAACGCGTGGCAACCTTCTCGCCCAGCAATGCGGCTTTATCGGCATCAATCACGTCGCGCAGGCTGCGCACCTGGCCGCTGGCGTCTTCAATTTTTGAGCTGCTCTTCGGGTGCGCGCCCATCCACAGCTCTGCCATCGGCAGGTTGTCCGGGTTGGCGATACCGTAGAGATCCGTTAACGCAGTTTTACTTCCCCAGGCGTAGTTTTGCACTGAGTTGATGAGTTTTTGCATTATCAAGCCCTGATTCAAATGTGGAATTAACTCCGGGTATTAAAGCAATAAACCGCGTGGAAGTAACCTGCGGATGTAAAAAGTCGTACTAGTCTCAGTTTTTGTTAAAAAATTGTGTAGGATAAGCTGACTCGCTTTTAAGCCGGGCAGCGGAACATCTGCCCTGAACAATCAGACCGAAGCAGTAAGTGAGAGAACAATGTCGAACAAACCCTTTCATTATCAGGATCCTTTTCCCCTCAGTAAGGATCAGACTGAGTATTACCTGTTAACCCGCGATTACGTTTCTGTCTCTGAGTTTGAGGGACAGGAGATCCTCAAAGTTGACCCGCAAGCGCTGACGCTGATGGCGCAGCAGGCCTTCCACGATGCTTCGTTCATGCTCCGCCCGGCGCATCAGCAGCAGGTTGCCGATATCCTGAGCGATCCGCAGGCCAGCGAGAACGATAAGTACGTGGCGCTGCAGTTCCTGCGTAACTCGGATATCGCGGCGAAGGGCATTCTGCCGACCTGCCAGGATACGGGTACCGCAATTATCACCGGCAAAAAAGGCCAGCGCGTCTGGACCGGCGGCGGTGACGAAGCGGCGCTGGCGCACGGCGTCTACAACACCTATATCGAAGATAACCTGCGCTACTCGCAAAACGCGGCGCTGGATATGTACAAAGAGGTCAACACCGGCACCAACCTGCCTGCTCAGATTGACCTCTACAGCGTCGATGGCGACGAATACAAATTCCTCTGCATCGCCAAGGGTGGCGGTTCGGCTAACAAAACCTACCTCTACCAGGAAACCAAAGCGCTGCTCACCCCGGGCAAGCTGAAAAACTACCTGGTTGAGAAAATGCGTACCCTCGGCACCGCAGCGTGCCCGCCGTACCATATCGCCTTCGTGATCGGCGGTACCTCGGCGGAAAGCACGCTGAAAACCGTCAAGCTGGCGTCGACCAAATACTACGACGGCCTGCCGACAGAAGGGAACGAACACGGCCAGGCGTTCCGCGACGTGCAGCTTGAGCAGGAACTGCTGATCGAAGCGCAGAACCTGGGGCTGGGCGCACAGTTTGGCGGCAAATACTTCGCGCACGACATTCGCGTGATCCGTTTGCCGCGCCACGGCGCATCCTGCCCGGTGGGCATGGGCGTGTCCTGCTCGGCGGATCGTAACATCAAGGCGAAGATCAACCGCGACGGCATCTGGATCGAGAAGCTGGAGAACAACCCGGGCAAATACATCCCGGAAGAACTGCGTAAAGCGGGCGAGGGGGAAGCGGTTCGCGTGGACCTGAACCGTCCGATGAAAGAGATCCTGGCGCAGCTTTCTCAGTATCCGGTCTCGACCCGTCTCTCCCTGAACGGCACGATTATCGTGGGCCGCGACATTGCGCACGCGAAGCTGAAAGAGCGTCTGGACAACGGCGAAGGGCTGCCGCAGTACATTAAAGATCACCCAATCTACTACGCAGGCCCAGCGAAAACGCCTGAAGGCTACGCGTCCGGCTCGTTAGGTCCGACTACGGCAGGCCGTATGGATTCCTACGTTGACCAGCTTCAGGCCAACGGCGGCAGCATGATCATGTTGGCGAAAGGTAACCGTAGTCAGCAGGTGACGGACGCTTGCCACAAGCATGGCGGCTTCTACCTGGGCAGCATCGGCGGCCCGGCAGCGGTGCTGGCGCAGGGCAGCATCAAGAGCCTGGAGTGCGTGGAATACCCGGAACTGGGTATGGAAGCGATCTGGAAAATTGAAGTGGAAGATTTCCCGGCGTTTATCCTGGTGGATGACAAAGGTAACGACTTCTTCAAACAGATCCAGTCTTCTCAGTGTTCGGCGTGTGTGAAGTAGTCTGAAGAAAATGCCGGGTGGCGCTGACGCTTACCCGGCCTACATTCTCGTAGGGCGGGTAAGCGTCAGCGCCACCCGACACCAAAAAGAGCGCACAAAGCGCCATAACGTTTCTCAAAAGTCATCAATACTTATCCCTTAAGCATGTGAGCAATCCCTCTTTTGTTATCAAGGAGAAAGTAATGACCACGGTACGCCATGAGAAAGACTCGATGGGCGCCATCGACGTCCCCGCCGACAAGCTATGGGGCGCGCAAACCCAGCGTTCGCTGGAGCATTTCCGTATCTCGACCGAAAAAATGCCTGTTTCGCTGATTCAGGCGCTGGCGCTGACCAAACGCGCCGCCGCCAAAGTGAATCAGGATTTAGGCCTGCTGGCCGCCGATAAAGCGACGGCCATCATCAACGCTGCCGATGAAGTGCTTGCGGGCAAGCATCCCGACGAATTCCCCCTCGCCATCTGGCAGACCGGTTCCGGCACCCAGAGCAATATGAACATGAACGAAGTGCTGGCAAACCGGGCGAGTGAACTGCTGGGCGGCGTGCGCGGCATGGAGCGTAAGGTTCACCCGAACGATGACGTCAACAAAAGCCAGAGTTCTAACGACGTCTTTCCGACGGCAATGCACGTGGCGGCGGTGATTGCTATCCGCGAGCAGCTTATCCCACAGCTCAACGTGCTCAAAACCACGCTCAACGAGAAAGCGCAGGCCTTCCGCGACATCGTTAAAATCGGCCGTACGCACCTGCAGGACGCCACGCCCCTGACGCTCGGGCAGGAGATTTCCGGCTGGGTGGCGATGCTGGAACATAACCTGAAGCACATCGACCACAGCCTGCCGCATCTGGCGGAGCTGGCGCTCGGCGGTACGGCGGTGGGTACCGGGTTAAATACTCATCCGGAATATGCGGTGCGCGTGGCTGAAGAGCTGGCAAGCATCACCGGACAGCCGTTCGTCACGGCGCCCAATAAGTTCGAAGCGCTGGCGACCTGTGACGCACTGGTGCATACCCACGGCGCGCTGAAAGGGCTGGCGGCATCATTAATGAAAATCGCCAACGACGTGCGCTGGCTGGCCTCGGGTCCACGCTGCGGCATCGGTGAAATCAGCATCCCGGAAAACGAGCCGGGCAGCTCCATCATGCCGGGTAAAGTCAACCCGACCCAGTGCGAAGCCATGACCATGCTCTGTTGTCAGGTGATCGGCAACGACGTGGCCGTCAACCTGGGCGGCGCGTCCGGCAACTTCGAGCTGAACGTCTATCGCCCGATGGTGATCCACAACGTTCTGCAATCGATTCGTCTGCTGGCGGACGGGATGGAGAGCTTTAACGAGCATTGTGCGGTAGGGATTGAGCCAAATCGCGAGCGTATCAGCCAGTTGCTCAATGAATCCCTGATGCTGGTGACGGCGCTAAATACCCATATTGGCTACGACAAAGCCGCCGAGATCGCTAAAAAAGCGCATAAAGAGGGGCTGACGCTTAAAGCCTCCGCCCTGGCGCTGGGCTATCTGACGGAGGCTGAGTTTGACGCCTGGGTTCGCCCGGAGGCGATGGTCGGCAGTCTGAAATAATCATCCCGCCACATACAGGTGCAGCCGTGGAATAATCAGCTGTAGCGGCTGCGCCTGAGGTCTGTAACGGTGCTGGACATTGTCCGCATCGTAATTCAAAAGCTCACCAATATCCGGCACCATGGCCCCCTGATCGGCATCAAAGAGCGCAATCAGCGGCGTTGGGCAGGCATACTGCACCTGCTTTTGCTGCCCGGAATACCAGACGCGGGCAATAGGCTGCACCTTCACCGGGCGTTTTATCTTGAGGCGCGTGTCCGCCGGTAGCGAGGCGATGCTGTGATACTCCTGCTCCAGACGCTCAATCCACTGCTCGCGAGACCAGGGGGCAACCGTACGCGGTGCTTTCAGGCTTTTCTCAAGCTGCGCCAGAATCTCATCCCGGGTGAAGTTTTTAATGATGTGCTTATTCGCCCAGCCGAAGCGCAGCGTGGCGGGGTGACGCAGTACCGTCAGCGTGCGATAGGCATTCAGGGTAATCAGCCCCGGAAGCTGACGGTGCACCCACTCAAACCGGGCGGCAGGGGCGAGGCCCGACTCTTCGGTGACGATCTTTTCAAATGCCGCTTTCAGGGTGTTGATATGGGTAGTCTGGCCTTCCAGCGTTTCACGCATTGTCGCATCGGTTTGCAGGCAGATCACGCCAGGCAGACGCACGGCCGCCTTGCTGCTGCGATGTTCTGACTGCTGCTGGATAAAAAGATGGCGATAGTGCTTCATCGCCAGCTCAAATGCGGCGCTGCCGATGTGCTGTTCAACTTCGATGGTATTCAGCGGGTCGTGTTCCGCCCCTTTGGCTACATCAGGCAGAGTAAAGACGCGCGCGGCCAGCAGGCGGCAGGTTTGCAAGCGTTCTGTCAGGGTAAGTAGCTCGTGTTCTATTTCGCGAAAGGTACTGTTCAGCCTTTCGATGAGATCGTAGGTCGCCATAAACACTCTCATTAGTTACAACATACTTATCATATAGCACAGCACGCCGGGTCAGGCCAGCGTGCGGTTGAGGTCAGGCAGGGACGGGAAGGACGATGTTATGGTACACCGGCCAGCTAAAGCAGAAGCGCGCGCCGCCAAGTTCGCTCGCCTCGCAATGTACCGTGCCGCCCATCGCCTGGGCGATAGAGTAGACGATCGCCAGCCCAAGGCCACAGCCTCCGGTGGCGCGATCGCGGCTGGGGTCGAGGCGGACAAAGGGTTCAAACACGGTTTCTCGAGCTTCCGGGGAAATTCCTGGCCCGTCATCCTCTACGGTCAGGCTCGCCTGATTGCCCTGCAAATCCAGGCCAATCCGCAGCGTACTCTCGCTGTAGCGCATGGCGTTATTCATCAGGTTATCCAGCACGCGCTCCATCAGACGCATATCCAGCGCGCCGTAATCCCCCGGCGTCACCGCCGTTAACAGCGTGCGTTGGGGATTAACGCTCTGCACATCATCAATATGCGCCTGTAACCAGACGGGCAGATCCGGCGTGCTGAGGTTAAGCTCGTTTTGCGGACGGTCGAGGCGCGCGTAGGTCAGCAGCTCCTCAATCAGCGCTTCAAGCTGGCCAATGTCGCGATTCAGCGCCTGATTCTCCGCCTCGGTCAGGTTCTCACTCATCTCCAGCCGATAGCGCAGGCGAACCAGCGGGGTACGCAACTCGTGAGCAATCCCGTCGATCAGCTGTTTCTTGCTGGCAATCAAGGCATTAATGTTATCGGCCATCTGGTTAAACGCAATGCCGAGGCGATCGAAACTGGAACCGCTGTCGAAATGAATCCGCTCGGTAAGATGACCCTCACCAAAACGCTGCGCGGCAGATTCCAGTTTCAGCATGTCCTGCCAGTGTGGGCGCATCCAGATAAACACCGGAAAAGCCAGTGAAATGGCAATAAACGCCAGCAGGGCGAGGTCTAGCAGGCGCATCTGATGCAGATAATACAGATAAGGCACCGGCCCGACGGCCAGTACGTAATGGCTGCGAGGAATACGCTGGATAAAGGTGTATTTCTCATCCAGCGCCACAATGTCCCCGTCACGCAAACGTTGCAGGGTGGGGGCATCTAAATCGAAATCTTTCAATGGCTCGATGCGCAGATCGAACGACAGATTTAAATCCAGCTCTTTAAGGGTTTTCGCCCAGTCGTGCGGGGGAATTTCCCGCAGCTCGCTACGCATCAGATAGAGCGAGCTTTTCATCAGATCGTCCAGCGACTGCCTGCCCGCACGTTCGGCGGTGAATTTATAGACCAGCCCGACCAGCATGGTCATCACCAGGAAGCAGACAAACAGCAAAAGATAAAACTGCACAAACAGCTTTTTCATTAAATATCACCGGGAAATCAAATAATTAACTACTCTGTTTTTACCTTCAGGGACACTCCAGGGGCATTCGCATATCCGCCAAAGCGCTGATTCAAAAATGATACCTGATCGCTAGCGAGAGCATTTATCCACGCAGAGTATACATGGAAGAACATCTCTGCATTCTCATGACCCATCTGATTCACTATAAAAGCAGGATTAGCACCTGCCGACAACATCCAGTACGCATATGTATGACCCAGCTGATAGGGCGTCTGCGGCGAATGCCCGGACGTCTTACCGTAATATCCCATAGTGACACAATAGAACTGACTGAATAATAGGCAGCCTGCCTTCCTTTTTGAGGTCGGGGCTTAAATACAAAGTGCAGCTTCTGCGTTTCCGTTTTTCCGAACTCCCGGAGGTGAACAGTAACCCGCCTGTTCGACGAGCGTGACTCCAAAAGGACGACGCCAGCTGAGCTTCTAAAAGCTAAATACACGCGTTTGAAAGCCGGAGGGAGGGTATGAGTAAATTTGATGCTTATAGAACAGGTGAGATTGTGGACCTTGAACAATTTATTCCTGTGTCAGATCACTTCCTTTCGAGGTTGCAGTATTATCGGTGAAATCGTGGATCTACCCGAGAGTAGATGTCCGCGTAACATGGAAATGGCGAAGGCGAATCAGAAATGAAATGGATAGCAATGGCTTCAATGGTTCTCGCTGCTCCTGTTTTAGCTGAAGAATACAGTTATGGCCCTCCAGTAACAGTATGTCTCGATAAATATACGACCCCGTACATCAACACAGATAGGCCAGCCATAGAGATCGTTGATGAGGCATACGATAAGTGTCAGGACGTTCTTGCCCAATGGGATGAGGAAAGGAATTCATTACCGCCCGAGCTTGTTGTCAGCTAGGATAAAGAGTTTCACGCATTTTACGTTCATATGATCGAAGCTCGTCGAAAATCGGATGCTAATAAAAAATGACTATTGTGTTTATTCCTGCGTTGGTAGTGGTTCTTTTAAGTAAAGAAAGAGAAACCGGAAGAGAGTTAACTCAGCAAGAGGTTGAGTCAATCCGTGATTCCGCTACAGCTGTACGAATGCCAGTTGATGTTGCAAAAGAAATGATTAAAGAACGGGGTTACCTTGACATCGACCCTGAGGATGTTTGGGCGGAATGGCTTCTATACAAAAAATATGTCAAATGAGATGTCGCTATACGTGAGAGAAAAGGCAAGCCGGAAACGACTGTACGTGCCGTGTTGGCTGCGCCAGTTTCGTCGATGGGGCCGACTCCAGCGGAGCTTTGAAAGCTAAATACGAGCGGATGAAGGCTCATAAGAGCCCGCGCTGTAATGGGAAAAATAGTGCCGCTTCGCCAGTTGCGAGACTTTTAGTATCCATGGAAGAAGTAGCGAATCTTCAAACCGATAAACTTTAACACTGGCCATACATAATACTGGATTAAATATAGGGCAGGTGGAACAACCAATGTCGCTCCAGTTGCGCAAAGTGCGTATACCGCCGAGTCCTTTGCGATTAATGAGTAATTTAGGTTAAGTGATTCAAGATTAATTGCACTGGCTGTACTCGAACCTACAAATCCAGAGCCAAAAACAACCAGAAACACATAAAGTGATGCTGTTATGAGCTTTAAAATTAGCCGAATGTATTTCACGATGAACACCTGCTGAATGAATCCCCCTTTTTACACATAAACAACGTGTATAGCTAGCTCATGGCTTACGTTGTTCTAAATAGTATTCTGATCCTTACACCCCCTCATCTTCCTGGACTGTCGCCGGGTATTTAATTCAGGCAGCAGGAAAACATTTTCAGATACCTCGTCGCTATTTTTCTGATGACCTTACCACTTCCTTTGAACAGCCCCCCAAAAAGCGAGGTGAGAGTATGTATCGCATGGACAAACTTACCACCGGTACTGCATACGGCGCTCCAGCCGGGCCTATTGCCCCGAACCCGTTTGGTTTCTGCTGACTGGCGCTTCTGCAAAGGGGCTGAGGCCGTAAAACATGCAGAATATGCAAGATTTTCATATCTCTTTAGCGTGTGGAAAGCATCATCTCTGTCGGGCAGAGCGCATTACATCGCGCGCGTATTTCTTTTTACCTTGGCGATGAGTGTTTCCGTTACGGCCAGGCCTTCCGCAATATGCATATCAATCACGGCAGTCCCAAATTCGTTAATTAAATCCAGAAGTATTTCGTAAGACTGGATGAGTTCAAGGAGGTCAAAGAGCGCTTTTTGATCGGCGCGTGAGGGGGAGGAATGGCTAAGCGCTGCCTGATTAACAATCCATTCAAGATTGGTTTTGATGGCTTCTACCTGATTGTAGCTATACATATTTCATGGGCTTAAATCCTCATTGCAAGATTTTATGGGAGAGGTAGCGTGAGAGCTTCACGGTAAAAAGAGTCTGTGTATAGACGGGGCGGTACTGGCTGTAGAAAGGATGGGTGAAGATTTAATTATGGGATAGTTCGCGTGCTTAGCAAGTTAATTGTTGCGCAAACGGATAAATAAAAGCGCGAAGGCGAGGGCATCGCTGTGTAATGCCTTCATTTCGCGCATGATATGCTAATCGGATAACGGAATCAGGTTTCCCAGGCGTGCGGGGCGAACAGATACCCCTTATTACGCACGGTTTTAATGCGGTATGGCTCGGTGGCATTATCCTGCAGTTTTTTACGCAGGCGCGAAATCGCGACGTCTACGCTGCGGTCCATTCCATCATAGCTGACGCCGCGCAGGTTTTTCAGCAGGGCATCGCGGTCCATGATCTGCCCCGCATGCGTTGCCAGCTCCCACAGCAGGTCAAAGTCTGCGGTGGAGAGAGCGATAAGCTCCCCAGAGAGCAGCACCTGGCGGTTAATGGGATCAATAGACAGCGTACCGAAGCGCATCGCTTTGTGCGGCGTCAGAGACGGCGCGGGCGCTTCGCGTTCACTGCTGGCGCGCTGGCGCAAATGAAGCCTCAGCCGGGCCAGCAGAACGGCTGGCGGCGTGGTTTTGAGAATGTAGTCGTTAGCGCCCATTTCCAGCGACAGAATATGGTTCATGTCGCTGTCCAGAGAGGTCAACAGCACGATAGGCCCTTCCCACCGGGCGCGCAGGTCACGGCAGAGCGTCATGCCATCTTTACCGGGCAGCATGATGTCCAGCAGCACCAGGTCCGGGTTTTCGCGTAGCACAACCTCTTCAGCACGATCGCCGCGAGGCTCAACGATGACGTCCATATCGTGTTTACCCAGATAAGCGGCGATCAATTGTCCCACTTCGGGTTCATCTTCTACATAAACAATCTTATTCATACTGCGTCTGTTATCGCGAAAAAAGCCAACATACACCGCACAACCTTAACCTTCCATTAATCTTTCTAAATTAACGACACTTCCGTTATTCTGCCTCATATTGTTTCTTGATTGTTATGGCAAAAATGATGGGGCTGCTGATTAAAGCCGCGCTGGGTGCGCTGGTGGTGCTGTTGATTGGGGTGCTGGCGAAAACGAAGAATTACTACATTGCCGGGTTGATTCCGCTCTTTCCGACCTTTGCGCTCATTGCGCACTACATCGTTGCGTCCGAGCGTGGCATTGAAGCGCTGCGGGCCACCATTGTGTTCGGAATGTGGTCCATCATCCCGTATTTTCTCTACCTGCTGTCGCTGTGGTACTTCACCGGTTTTATGCGGCTTCCGCTGGCGCTGGGCGGGGCAGTGGTCTGCTGGAGCCTCAGCGCCTGGGTATTGATCTTCTTCTGGAGCCGCTTTCACTAGCGAAGCGGGCGCCCTCCGTCCACGGAGAAGGTCCTGCCCGTAACGTAGCAGCTGGTGAGCAGATAATCGATAAGGTCGATCACCTCTTTCTCGCCCGGGGCGATTTTCATCAGTGATTTATTCAGCGCCTGCTGGCGATACTCTGCGTCATCGTGTTCGTTAAACAATATCATCGCCGGGGCGATGGCGTTCACTTTGACCTCGGGGGCCAGCTTGCGGGCAAACGAGCGCGTCATGTTATCCAGCGCGGCCTTGCTGGCGGCATAAGCGATGTGCTTGTCGCTGCCGCGCTCCACCACATAATCGGTGAAATGAATAATGTCACCCGCGGCATGCCCGTGGCCGCGCAGAAGGTCTTGCAATGCATGGTTCAGCAAATAGGGCGCATTGACGTGGATTTGCAGCATGCAGGAGAGCGTTTCGCTCAGCGGCGTCGCAGGCGTTTCGGCCTGCCAGGCGCTGGCGTTATGAATAATGGCGCGTAGCCCGTGGGTGGTAGATTTCACTTTCTCCGCGAAAGCAAGAATACCCTCATCGGTTGAAAAATCGGCCTGAATACAGATCGCGCCGGCTTTACGCAATCCCTCAATCGAAGGGTATTCACTGCGGTAGCTGACGATAACCGGATGGCGAAGGTTGAGAAAGTGATGGGCAAGGGCGAGGCCGATACGGCGGCCTCCACCGGTGATCAATATTGGGCGTTGCTGTGCATTTCCCATCGTATTCTCCTTTTCAGTTCAACAATGGGAAAGGCGATGCTATCCCATTAACATCCACGTGGCCGGTACGGCAGCAATCAGTAACAACCCGATCGCGGCCATTTCACGGCGCTTGAGGGCGTTCTCCAGCTGATGCGTGCGACGTGCATAGATAAACACCAGCAGACCCGGCGCATACAACACCACCGACAGCAGCAGATGCATAGGCCCGGAAGCATACAACAACCACAGACCGTAAATACAGGCGCCGACACCGACAATGTAATGCGCCGGGCGCGTCGCGATTTTTAACAGATACGCACCCACTAAGAAATAGGGTACCAGAATCATTTCAGAGGCGATGGTCAACAGGGTGTTATAGTCCGAACCTGTGAGCCAGATCAGCACCAGACAGACCTGTACGCTGATGTTGGTGAGCCAGAGTGAGGCCGACGGCGCATTGTTTTTATTCTGGCGGGCAAACAGGCGAGGAAACGCCTTGTGCGTGGCGGCCAGGAACGGTACTTCTGCCGCCATGATGGTCCAGCTCAGGTAAGCGCCGCAGACGGAAACGATAAGCCCCGCAGCAATCACCACATCTCCCCACGGGCCGAGCATTTTCACCATCAGCCCAGCCATTGATGGATTACGCATTTCTGCCAGTTCAGGACGCGCCACCACGCCCAGCGACAGCAGCGTCACCAGCAGATATACCCCCAGCGCCGCCAGCACGGCCAACAGCGTGGCGCGGCCGACATCGCGCTTATTACGCGCCCGGGCGGAGACCACGACGGCACCCTCAACGCCGATGAACACCCACAGGGTGATCAGCATGGTATTTTTGACCTGCTCCCAGACGGGCACGCCCAGCGCGATACCGGTGAAGTCGAGCTTAAAGACGTCAAGACGAAACGCAATAAATGCCAGCACGACAAACAGGCCAAGCGGGACCAGTTTAGCCAGCGTCGCGACCAGGTTGATGCTGGCCGCCGTCTGGACACCGCGTAATACCAGCCAGTGCACCACCCACAGCAGTACAGATGCCCCGACAATGGATTGCCAGGTATTGCCGTCACCAAACAGGCGGAGCTCAGGGGTATCGGTAAAGAAACTGAGCGCCGAGAAGACAATCACCAGGTAGGAGACGTTAGCGATCACCGCACAAAGCCAGTAGCCCCATGCGGAGCAGAAGCCAATCAGCTCCCCGAAGCCTTCGCGGGCATAGGTGAAAATGCCGCCATCAAGATCGGGGCGAATGCGGGTGAGCAGCAGCATGGCAAATGCCAGCAGCAGGATCCCGACGCCGGTGATCGCCCAGCCAATAATTAACGCGGCAGGGCTTGCGACTGCCGCCATGTTCTGCGGCAAACTGAATACACCCGCACCCAGCATTGAGCTTAAAACGAGTGCAGTTAATGCACTCAGGCCAAGTTTCTTTTCCATTGGCTTCCTGTTATGAAAGGTCCAAATCCAGAATAATTATTTCGCACGGGCGCATAAAAATGGTGGATCACACTAAGGCGCGGGATTTTACGGAGTGTCAGGAAAGCATGCAATGATGTGTGGCCGAAATTAGAAAAAAAGTAACAAAAAAGGCGGCATTACGCCGCCTCAGATCAACCGTTTTGTTACTTATACAGATCGGCGCTGATGGTCATGTTGTTACCACGTTCCTGCCACTGGCGGGTGATGTGGTAGTACTTCGCGCCTTTCTTCGCCGCGCGTTTCGCGACCTGATAAGAGACTTCCGTTCCGTTGCCGTAGTTGCCGGTAAACTTGATGCTGTCGAACGGTACCATCTGCGCGGCAGTGGCGTTGTTCAGCTCTTCAATTTTGGTTCCATCCGGCAGGGTGACGGAATAGCGTCCACCTTTGGTGGTTTGCGTTTCAAAGAAACGGCCCACTTCAGCGCTTGGCGCTGCTGAGGTCGCGACGCCCGGGATCTCAACTTTCTTCGCTTCTTCACCGCCTTTTGCTAACGCCGCACGTCCCGCATCGGAATCAGCAGGGATAGCGTCCGGGCTTTGCAGAACGCGTTTTTTCGCATCTTCTTTATAGATGAACGCGGTAATACGCTGGTTGCCGCCCTGGTTAGCATCCACCTGACGCACGATATAGAAAGAGTAAGCTCCTTTCTGCTTCGCGGCTTTGGTGATGGCATCGTTCACTTCAGGCTGGCTGCGGTAGAAGCCCTGAACGGTAACGGTGTCATACGGCTCAAGCGCAATCGCCTGATCTTTTGGCAGCTCAACGATGCCGTTAATCACGCGGTTTTTCTGTTCATCCGCTTTAGGCGCATTTTCTTTGTACAGCGCAATGGTGACGCGCTGGTTGCCGCTGTTGCCCTGATCGGACTGATCGAGCACATAAAACGAAGCCGCGCCTTTTTTATCAGCGGCTTTTGACGCGGCGGCAACGCCGTCGCCAATGGAGTTGTAGCGACCCACAATGACCGTCTGGTCAAAAGGTTTTAACGCTGCCGCTTGCTCCGGCGTTAACTCTGTCGCGGCATTCGCAGACAGGGCGGTCGCGGAAAGAAGTGCGGACGCCAGGAGTGTGTTCTTAAGCTTCATAAAAATAATCCTTCGCCTTGCGCAAACCATGTACTGGTATTGTTGTTAATTTGAGACGGTCCCGATTATGGCATTTAAATCCCGTCGCTGTCTGCGCCATTTTTCACAGCCTGTGCTCAGCGCATGACCCAATTCGATAACATTTAGTGATATGTTGAAAAAACAGACGTTTGACAAGTAAAACTGATAAAGCTTATGACTTTTACAAGTTAATTTAATGTTAATAAGTTGTTCTGTTATGGCGCTATATCATGTTTTTGCCGCTTCGCTTGCGCGATTTATCGGTCTCAGCGATGAATTTAAGGTAAATATCTCTGTCAGCGATGCCGATCGCTTATTTTTCACAGATAAAGTAAGAAATAGTGTTTTTGGACGGTAGATCACGGGCGTTATTTTCAGTAGGTTATAGAAAGTTTGTTACTGTTTTATTTTCCGGGGTGGATCATTTTTCGTCGTTATGTGGATGGCGAAATCTGCGGCCGACCGCGGGCAATTATCGACAAACCATCATCAAAAACCGATGGAAGGGAAAACTATGCGTATTGGGGTACCAAAAGAACGGTTAGCCAATGAAACCCGTGTAGCGGCAACACCGAAAACGGTGGAGCAACTGCTCAAACTGGGTTTTACCGTCGCGGTTGAAAGCGGCGCGGGCAAACTGGCCAGTTTCGATGACGAGGCCTTTATCCAGGCCGGTGCGGAAGTGGTCGAAGGGGCAGAGGTCTGGCAATCGCCGATCATTCTGAAGGTCAACGCACCGGAAGAGAACGAGATTGCGCTGCTGAACGCGGGCACGACGCTGGTGAGCTTCGTCTGGCCTGCACAAAATCCAGAGCTGATGGAGAAGCTGGCAGCCCGTGGCGTCACCGTAATGGCGATGGACTCGGTGCCGCGCATTTCGCGCGCCCAGTCTCTGGATGCGCTGAGCTCCATGGCGAACATCGCGGGTTACCGCGCTATCGTTGAAGCGGCTCACGAGTTTGGTCGTTTCTTTACCGGTCAGATCACCGCGGCGGGTAAAGTACCGCCAGCGAAAGTGATGGTGATTGGTGCGGGCGTGGCCGGTCTTGCTGCGATTGGAGCAGCAAACAGCCTGGGCGCTATCGTCCGTGCTTTTGATACCCGTCCGGAAGTCAAGGAGCAGGTCCAGAGTATGGGCGCCGAGTTCCTTGAGCTGGACTTCAAGGAAGAAGCTGGCAGCGGTGATGGTTACGCGAAGGTAATGTCCGAAGCCTTTATCAAAGCCGAAATGGAACTCTTCGCCGCGCAGGCCAAAGAGGTCGACATCATCGTCACCACGGCGCTGATTCCGGGCAAACCGGCACCGAAGCTGATCACCCGCGAGATGGTCGATTCCATGCAGCCGGGCAGCGTGATTGTCGATCTGGCCGCGCAGAACGGCGGTAACTGCGAATATACCGTGCCGAATCAGGTGACCACGACCGCTAACGGTGTGAAGGTCATTGGTTATACCGATCTGCCGGGTCGTCTGCCAACCCAGTCTTCACAGCTGTACGGCACTAACCTCGTCAACCTGCTGAAGCTGCTCTGCAAAGAGAAAGATGGCAACATCACCGTTGATTTTGACGACGTGGTTGTCCGTGGCGTCACCGTGGTCCGTGAAGGTGAAATCACCTGGCCTGCTCCGCCTATTCAGGTTTCCGCACAGCCTCAGGCGGCACCAAAAGCCGCGCCAGAGCCAAAAGAACCCGCCAAACCGGCTTCCCCGTGGCGCAAATACGCGATCATGGCGCTGGTGATTATTCTCTTCGGCTGGCTGGCTGACGTCGCACCAAAAGAGTTCCTTGGTCACTTCACCGTCTTCGCGCTCTCCTGCGTCGTGGGCTACTACGTGGTGTGGAACGTCTCCCATGCGCTGCATACGCCGCTGATGTCGGTGACCAACGCCATCTCCGGGATTATCGTGGTCGGGGCGTTGCTGCAGATTGGTCACGGCGGCTGGATCAGCTTCCTGAGCTTTGTCGCGGTACTGATCGCCAGTATCAATATTTTCGGTGGTTTCACCGTGACTCAGCGCATGCTGAAAATGTTTCGTAAAGGCTAAGGGGTAGCATATGTCTGGAGGATTAGTGACAGCCGCATACATTGTTGCTGCAATCCTGTTTATTTTCAGTCTGGCGGGACTTTCCAAACACGAAACGTCTCAGCAGGGGAATAACTTTGGTATTGCCGGGATGGCAATTGCGCTGATTGCCACCATCTTCGGGCCGGACACCGGCAACGTTGCGTGGATCCTGGTGGCGATGATCATCGGTGGCGCAATTGGTATTCGCCTGGCAAAACGCGTTGAAATGACCGAGATGCCGGAGCTGGTTGCGATTCTGCACAGCTTCGTGGGTCTGGCGGCGGTGCTGGTGGGCTTCAACAGCTATCTGTATCACGAACCGGGCCTGGAACCGATTCTGGTGAACATTCACCTGACGGAAGTGTTCCTCGGTATCTTTATCGGTGCGGTGACCTTCACCGGTTCGATTGTGGCGTTCGGCAAGCTGCGCGGGAAAATTTCCTCTAAGCCGCTGATGCTGCCAAACCGTCACAAGCTGAACCTGGCGGCGCTGGTGGTCTCATTTGTGCTGCTGGTGGTCTTCGTGCGTACCGAAAGCGTAGGCCTGCAGGTGCTGGCGTTGCTGGTGATGACCATCATTGCGCTGGCGTTCGGCTGGCACCTGGTGGCGTCCATCGGTGGTGCGGATATGCCAGTGGTTGTCTCAATGCTGAACTCCTACTCAGGTTGGGCGGCAGCGGCGGCAGGCTTTATGCTGAGCAACGACCTGCTGATCGTCACCGGTGCGCTGGTGGGTTCTTCGGGGGCGATCCTGTCTTACATCATGTGTAAGGCGATGAACCGTTCGTTCATCAGCGTGATTGCCGGTGGCTTTGGTTCTGACGGCTCTTCGACCGGTTCCGATGAGGAAGTGGGTGAGCACCGTGAAATCAGCGCGGAAGACACTGCGGATATGCTGAAAAACTCGCATTCCGTGATCATCACCCCGGGCTACGGCATGGCGGTGGCGCAGGCGCAGTATCCGGTTGCGGAAATCACCGAGAAGCTGCGCGCGCGCGGTATCAAGGTTCGCTTTGGTATCCACCCAGTGGCAGGTCGTCTGCCAGGCCACATGAACGTGCTGCTGGCGGAGGCGAAAGTGCCTTACGACATCGTGCTGGAAATGGACGAGATCAACGATGATTTCGCCGACACTGACACCGTGCTGGTCATCGGCGCTAACGACACCGTTAACCCGGCTGCGCAGGACGATCCGCGTAGCCCAATCGCCGGTATGCCGGTTCTGGAAGTGTGGAAAGCACAGAACGTGATTGTGTTTAAACGCTCCATGAATACCGGCTATGCAGGCGTTCAGAACCCGCTGTTCTTCAAAGAGAACACTCACATGCTGTTTGGCGACGCTAAAGCCAGCGTGGATGCGATTCTGAAAGCGCTGTAAGTTGCGTTAAAACGAAAAAACCGCCGAATCCGGCGGTTTTTTTATGGCCGGGTGGCGCAAGCTTGCGCCGCCCGGTGTTACGGGTTAATCGTCTTCCGGGTCATCCAACTCAACCGGCGTCTGGAACTCATCCGGCTTAATGACCAGCAGGTCGCAGCGCAGATGGTCGATCACCTGTTCGGCGGTATTGCCGAGGAACGCGGCTGAAATACCGGTGCGCCCGATGGTTCCCAGTACCACAATCCCCGCCTGAAGATGTTCCGCTAAATCCGGGATCACCTCTTCAGGCAGACCTTTTTCAACGTGCGTCATTTTCTCATCAATGCTGAATTTTTGGCGCAGCGCTTTCATCGCCAGCAGGTGCTGTCCGCGGATCGCATCGTTATAGACGCTCGGGTCAAATTCAGGCAGCTCAATGGCAATGTTAATCGGCGTGACCGGATACGCGCCCACAAGATGCACTTCGGTGTGATTGACCTGTTCGGCAAGCTGGATGGTTTCCTTCACCAGCTTCTCGTTCAGCGAATTGTGGTAATCCTCTTCGCTCGCGAGGTTTACTGCCACGACGGCTTTTCCGCCCTCAGGCCACGGCTGGTCTTTTACCATCCAGACTGGACAAGGGCATTTACGCAGCAGATGCCAGTCGGTAGGGGTGAAGATCACGGATTCCAGCTTGTCATGCTGGTGCGCCATTTTCAGCAGCAGGTCGTGCCCACCGGCGACAACTTCCTGGATAATGGCTTCGAAAGGTCGGTTATGCCAGACCACTTTGATATCAATAGGAACACCCGCTTCCAGGTAATATTTCGCCTGTTCACGGATCCACGCGGTACGCTGGCCGATCACGCCCTGACGCATCGCGGTGCGCTCGTCAGGGGACAGAAGGGTGGTCATCTCATACGAGAAGTCATAGATCGGCAAAAACGCTTTGATTTTGCCACCAATCCGTTGATGTAAATACACAGCACGTCGTAATGCTGGCTGATCGTCCTGATTCGGATCGATAGCTACCAGCATGTTTTGATACTTGGCCATACAGGTCTCCTTACTACTGTCACCACAGTCTGTAATTAAAAGAGTAACCTATATATCTTGAATGAAACAGGGGGGAGGTTTTGTCAGATCAATAAATGATGCAAATTTATCAAAGAAGCAGAACGGTCACCGTCACGGCGATAAACGCAATCAACAGCAGCACCATCACCGCTATCGCAAAGGTCGTTGAATCCTGCACATAGGTCTTTTCCTCTCCCTTCATCGGGCCGACAAGCATGATCCAGATGAATATGAAGGTGATTGAGGCAATAACGACTGAAACGAAAAATAAACTTTCTCTCAAATCATAACCTCAACGGGAACGTGCCAGGCGCAGACCGGGGAGTGGGAGCGGTTGAAAAGGACAATGTAAAATGCCAGTCCCGTCATCACGAAAATGTACGAAACTGGCATAAATCATTCGGGGATGTTATGCGACGTTGCGGGCGTGCCCGGCGAGAACCGCCAGCGCTTCACCATTTTCGATGGTGATGTACTTACCTTTAACCGCCAGCATGCCGCTTTTCTGGAAACGTCCCAGCAGACGGCTGATGGTCTCAACGGTCAGGCCCAGGTAGTTACCGATATCGCCACGCGTCATCGTCAGACGGAATTCACGCGGCGAGAAACCACGTTCCGCGAAACGGCGGGAGAGATTGTAGATAAACGCGGCCAGGCGCTCTTCTGCATTCTTTTTGGAAAGCAGCAGGATCATGTCCTGGTCGCCTTTGATCTCACCGCTCATCAGACGCATCATCTGCTGACGCAGGTTAGGCATCTTACCGGACAGATCGTCCAGGGTTTCAAACGGAATTTCGCAAACCATTGAGGTTTCGAGCGCCTGAGCAAAGCTCGGGTGATGACCCGTGCCGATAGCATCAAAGCCCACCAGGTCGCCCGCCAGATGGAAGCCGGTGATCTGCTCATCACCCTGTTCGGTGATGGTGTAGCTCTTGATGGTGCCAGAACGGATAGCATAGAGCGATTTCAGTTCGTCTCCCGCTTTAAACAGCGTCTGCCCTTTCTGAATAGGCTTTTTACGCTCGATGATATTATCAAGCTGATCGAGTTCATGCTCATTCAGGGTAAACGGGATACAGAGCTGGCTGATGCTGCAATCCTGGCAATGGATAGCACAACCGCCAGACTGAATGCGTCGTATAATTCGCTTTTCCGGGATCATAGGTTTGCTCAAGCCTTAATTGATATTGGTCAATTTTAACATCTTTTTGGTAAGTACGTAAGCCTGGCAAACCCTCAATAAGGACAAGTGGCGACATTGTGTCGCCATCTTCTTGAAATTCCACAAATTGCTTATGGATTTTTACCCTAACCGGAAGAAAATTAAGCACTAAAAGCCTGGTTTCTACAGCAAAAGATACCCTTCATGGCGCAGTAGCCACTCTTTTCGCTGCACGCCACCGGCATAGCCCGTCATGGTGCCGTTGCGGCCAATCACGCGGTGGCAGGGTACCACGATGCTGACCGGGTTGGAGCCGTTTGCGGCCCCCACTGCGCGCGCCGCGCCCGCACGGCCTAACTGCTCTGCGAGCTGACCATAATGCATGACCTGCCCGCAGGGAATCGACCGCAGGGCCTGCCATACGTCGCGCTGAAAAGGCGTGCCTGCCGTGGCGGTTGGCAGAGTATCAATGATGCTGAGATCGCCCTCGAAGTACGCCGCAAGCTTGTCGCTCAGCCCACCCGGATTGGTGGCGCTGATACGCTCAAAACCCTCAGCGCGATAATGAATGTTCAGCAGTTCTTCCATGCGGTCGCTGTGCTCTTCCCATTCGACGGCGCGCAGATTGAACGCCTCATCAGCGATAATCCACAGCGGCCCCAGCGGCGTCGCAATCTTATCTTCGAGTAATCTCAGCATCCTCATTCCTTTAGTTCAGCCTCGGGTATATTCCCGGTCCAATCGGCAGGCCGACAAGATACCACGCCACCAACATCACCAGCCATACCCCTAAAAAGATAAGCGGATAAGGCAAGACGAGCGAATAGTAGGTACCCAGTTTGGCCTCCGGTTTATAGCGCTGCAGGAAGCCTAAAAACAGCGGAACAAACGGTGAAACCGGCGCCAACGGAATGACCGAGGAGTCTGCGATACGGAACAGGATCTGCGCAAAAGCCGGGTGGAAGCCCAGCATCATAAACATCGGCACGAAGATCGGCGCCAGAATCGACCAAATGGCAGAGCCGCTGGCGATAAACATGCACAGCAGCGATGACAGCAGCGCCAGGCCGACAAACGCCGGTACGCCGCTTAACCCGGCCGCCTCCAGCGCGTCGGTCAGGCCCACGGCCATGAACTTGCCCATGTTGCTCCAGTTAAACATCGCCACGAACTGCGCCAGCGGGAATACCATCACAATAAAACCCGCCATCTCCTTCATCGGCTCGATCATCAGCTGCGGCAGATCGCCCTGACGGCGGATTTTGCCGGTGGCGATACCGTAGGCGAGCGAGACGACAAAGAAGAAGAGGATAATCAGCGGCACGATGCCCTGAATAAACGGCGACGGCAGGACGGTATGTTTAACCGGATCGCGCAATATGCCGTTTTCCGGCACCACCATCAGCGCCACCAGCGCGATAAAGGCCAGCGAGGCCAGGCCAGCTACGCGCAGGCCGAAGCGCTGCTCTTTGCTCAGGGTTTCCAGCTTTTCATCGCTACGGCCTTCCCATTTACCCAGCCGCGGCTCGATGATCTTATCGGTAATCAGCCCGCCAACAATCGTCAGGACAATCACCGAGCTGGCCATAAAGTACCAGTTGTCGATCACGCTGACGTACATTGCCGCATCGATGGTTTTCGCCGCCTCCGTGCTGATGCCAGAGAGCAGCACGTCGGTGGTGACGATCAGCAGGTTAGCGGTAAATCCGCAGCCCACGCCCGCAATCGCCGACAGCAGGCCCGCCACGGGATGACGCCCGACGGCGAGGAAAATTAGCGCCCCCATCGGCGGCATGATCACCAGCGCGGCGTCGGAGGAGATATGACTGAAGAAGGCGATAAACAGAACCATATAGCTCGCGTAGCGCGCGCTGACGTGGGAAGCCATCTTCACCATTAACGCGGGCAGCAAGCCCACGCGTTCCGCCAGCCCGGCGCCCAGCACCAGCGCCAGAATGGCGCCCAGCGGGGCGAAACCGCTGAAGTTCTTAATCACGTTGGGTAAAAACCAGTGCAGCCCGTCAACGCTGAGCAGGTTTTTCACCGCCACCAGGTTACCGTCAGCCGGACTGCGCACGCTCACGTCAAAGGCGGAGAGTACGGCGGTGGCGACCATCAAAATCACAATCAGATAGATAAAAAGCAGGAAAGGGTGCGGCACTTTATTGCCGATCCTCTCAACCCAGCCATAGAGCTTACCGGATGGGGAATGCGAAGGTATGGATGACATACTCATGGGCGTTCCTCGGGAGTGTTGTTGTGTTGTGTTTTTTTATTTTAAAGGTGACGGTGTCACGCCCTGAGGGATCGGACACACGTACGGTTTTTCTTGTAATTGTTGTTCGAACTCTTCACGGCATTTTTTCAGCAGCGCTGCGTCCTGCAGCAGATTGAGCGCGGTCGCACCCATCACTTTTCCGGCCAGCAGCATGCCTTTGTGGGCAATGGAGGTACGCCCCTGCGCCACCAGTTGCCAGGTGTGTAGCGGCGTGCCGACGGTAAAGCAGGGGCTGAAGCACTGGGCGACCGGCATTTTCCAGCTGACGTCGCCCACGTCGGTTGAACCCGCCAGCACGTTGTCGGTGATGGCATAGGGGGCGACTTCATCCACCAGCAGCGTCTCCTGATGACGACGGGCAAAGGCTTTCCCCGCGTCGCCACCCGTTGCGGCAATATTTTTCAGGCTGTTCTGCAGATCGTTGGGCGTCAGCGTGGCGCGGATCTCGCGGGCGAAGGCGCGTTCTTCCTCCGTCCAGAGCGGCGTGCCGTAGTGCTGCAGGGCGCGATACATCGCCGCCTCGAGCGTGCGGTTTGGCAGATAGCTTGAGCAGGCTTTATCAAAGCGACACTCGACGGTGGTTTCGGTCATCATCGCCGCGCCCTGGGCGATTTTCTCGATGCGTTCGTAGATTTGCTGCGCATCGGCCATCTCCGGGGCGCGGATCAGGTACAGCACCTCCGCCTGCGCCTGCACCACGTTGGGCGAAATCCCGCCGGTATCGGTAATGGCATAATGGACGCGCGCTTTTTCAATGATGTGTTCGTTGAGGAAGTTGGTGCCGGTGGTCATCAGCGTTACGGCGTCCAGCGCGCTGCGTCCCAGATGGGGGGAGTTGGCCGCGTGCGCCGCCACGCCGTGAAAACGCCAGGCGGCCTGAATATTTGCCAGCGTGCTGACGTTGAACATCCCGGCGAAGGCTTCCGGATGCCAGGTGACGGCGGCATCAACGTCATCAAACAGACCTTCGCGCACCATAAAGGTTTTCCCGGAACCGCCTTCCTCGCCGGGACAGCCATAAAAACGCACCGTTCCGCTGCCGCCGTGCTCCTCCAGCCAGCTTTTCACCGCCACCGCGCCCGCCAGCGCCGCGGTGCCCAGGAGGTTATGCCCGCAGCCGTGGCCGTTGGCCCCTGGCGTGGCGGATTGCGCCGTCGCGCAGTGCGCCTGCTGGCTTAACCCGGCCAGCGCGTCGTATTCGCCCAGCAGGGCGATAACCGGTTTCCCGCTGCCAAAGCTGGCGATGAAGGCATTTGGAATACCGCCAGCCTCGCGCGTCAGCGTGAAGCCCTCGGCCTCCAGCTCGCTGGCGAGCCGTTCGGCGGACCAGAACTCTTCAAAGCGGGTTTCAGGGCGATCCCAGATCGCGTCGGCAATATCGGTTAACGTCCGACATCGCGTGTCGATCGCATCGGCAATAAAAGCGTAGTTCTCCTGCATTACACACCTCGCGTCCACGGGAAATTGAGCGCAGTTCGCGCCAGCGTTTCAATGGCGATGGCCATGACCTGCTCATCGAAGTCGAATTTTTCGTTGTGATGTCCGGCGCTCAAATCGGTGCCAAACACCATATATGACGCCATGCCGCCGTTCTCCTGCACGCGGGCCATCATTAGCGTGGCGTCTTCAGAGCCTGCTGGCGCCTTCACCTTATCGATGGCGTGAACAACCCCGGAAACCTGACTCGCCTGTTCGCGCAGATAATCCACCCACGCCGGTGTCGGCGCGCTGGACGTCGCGGCACCCATCAGGCGCATCTCGGCGCGCACGCCGTAGAGCGCCGCTGCGCCGGTAATGACCGCCTGCGCGCGTTCAAAGACATACTGGTTAATGGCTTCGGTTTCGCCGCGCGTTTCAACCTTGATCAGGGCATTGGCGGGCACCACGTTGCGTCCGCTGCCCGCCTGCATCACGCCGACGTTCACCCGGGAGGCCCCTTCGCTGTGCGGGGCGATGCTGTGCAGGGCGAGGGAGGCCTGCGCGGCGGCGAGCAGGGCGTTACGTCCGTCCTCCGGTTTACCGCCCGCGTGTGCGGCCACGCCGGTAAAGTTCACGTCGAACTTGGTGGTGGCCATAAAGTTATCGCTGCCGCAGATCGTCGTTCCGGCAGGGACGCCGGTACCAATATGGATGGCGGTGAAATAGTCCACGTCGTCCAGCGCCCCGGCGGCAACCATGGCGCGCGCGCCGCGGGTGCCTTCTTCGGCAGGCTGGAAGATCAGCTTGAGGGTGCCGCTGAGCTGCGCTTCATTCTGCTTAAGCACCTGCGCCAGCCCCAGACCAATGGTGGTGTGGCCGTCGTGCGCGCAGGCGTGCATCATCCCCGCGTTACAGGAGGCAAACCCGTCGCGGAACGGGCGATGGCTTTCATCCAGCGCTTCGCTTAAATCAAGGGCATCCATGTCGACGCGAAACGCCAGGGTTGGACCAGGACGCCCGGTATTGAGGGTCGCCACAATGCCGGTAAACCCGCCTTCAAACGGCGCCAGCCATTTCTCAGTCGCGCCTTGCCCCCGCGCGCGTTCAAACTCATGCGCCAGGGTAGCGGCATCGGGCAACCCCATCCGGCTTTCGGCATCCACCACGTCACGACCCATCGCCAGTTCGTAACCCAGCGAGTCCAGGATTTCCGCGACTTTCGCGGCGGTACGAAACTCTACCCAGCCAGATTCCGCGAAATGGTGAAAATCACGACGCCATGCGCTCAGCTGCGGGGATAATATCTGGATGTACTGCGCCAGTGTGTCCATATCTGTTCCTGTCATCATTAAAATATGTGAACTGCTTCACGCTGTGATAGTTTTTACTTATCACTAACCGATTTTTCACAGTTTTAACCGTTCAGGAATTACCCTCGCACATCCCTTTCCATTAAAGTAGATGACAGTTTCTTTACTCTGATAAACAACGGTTATCGGTCGGGCTATGACATTCCAGATTAAATTTCATCAAATCCGGGCGTTTGTTGAAGTCGCGCGTCAGGGCAGCATTCGCGGTGCCAGCAGGACGCTGAATCTTTCGCAACCGGCGCTGACCAAATCCATCAAAGAGCTGGAGGAGGGCATAGCGGCGCAGCTTTTCGTGCGCAGGAGTAAAGGCGTCGCGTTGACCGAATGCGGTGAGGGCTTTTACCAGCGCGCCAGGTTGATTCTGGAAGAGCTGCGTGCGGCACAGGATGATATCCGTCAGCGGCAGGGCGAACTGGCTGGGCAGATCAACATCGGAATGGGGGCCAGCGTTTCACGAAGCCTCATGCCCGCCGTCATCACCCGTTTTCATGCGCAACATCCGCAGGTCAAGGTGCGAATTATGGAAGGGCAACTGGTGTCGATGATCAATGAATTACGCCAGGGTGAGCTGGATTTCACCATCAATACCTATTATCAGGGGCCTTACGACCATGAATTTACCTTTGAAAAGCTCTTTGAAAAACCGTTTGCAGTATTTTGTCGGGAGGGGCATCCGGCAACGGGGGCAACCTCTATTAATGAACTTTTGCATTATAACTGGACAATGCCGACGCCGCGGGGAAGCTATTATAAGCAATTAGAAGAGGTATTTAGTCACCGCTCGCAAATACCGCGAATTGGTGTCGTCTGCGAAACCTTTTCTTCCTGCATTAGTCTTGTCGCGCAAAGTGATTTTTTAAGCATATTGCCGCAGGAGCTAGGCTGTGACCCGCTGCTGGCGCACCGTCTGGTCATGCTGCCGGTCGTTGAGTCGCTTCCTAAAGCAACCTATTATTTAATTCAGCGCCGTGATTCACGTCAGACGCCCCTTGCCGAATCATTAATTACGCAATTCAGAAGGGAAGCGAGAAAAATAGTCATTGCGTGAAATACATATTATAAAAAAACAGGATCTGCCCGACATCAGACAGACCCTATAGTACACACAGCAGTGCATCCTTTCGCCAGTCCTGAGTATTATATCCATGAGGCAGGTATATTTAGGTATAACATCTTTCCCGAAAAATGAAAGGCAGGCGAGTGATTGATTTTCTAAAAATTTAACGCAAATCACTTATTTTAACTTTACTGAAGTTTTAGTTAAGTCTGATTTAAATGTTTTTAATAATGGCTATATATATTCATCAGGATAATATGTATCTCACCCCGCATTCTGCGGGGTGATTGAGGCGACTGTCTGGTGCAGGTATAGTACAAGCCCAGATGTAGCCGGAGGATTTCCATGAACCCTGACGATAAATCCCTTTTTCTTGACGCCATGGAAGATGTTCAGCCCCTGAAACGCTGCACGGATATCCACTGGCAGCAAAGCCGTAATTCACGGGCTCGCCAGGACATTGATACTGAACAGCTCGACAACTTTCTGACCCTGGGTTTTCTGGAATTGCTGCCGCTCGAAGAGCCGCTGATGTTCCAGCGCGAAGGGGTTCAGCAGGGCGTTATTGATAAGCTGCGTTCCGGTAAATATTCCCGTCAGGCCAGCTTAACCCTCTTACGTCAGCCCGCCGAACGCTGCCGCCAGATGCTGTATTCTTTTATCCGGCAGGCCAGTCGTGACGGGCTGCGCAATCTGATTATCGTGCACGGCAAAGGGCGTGAGCTGAAGTCGCACCCTAATGTGGTGCGCAGCTATCTGGCGCGTTGGTTGACGGAGTTCGAGGAAGTGCAGGCATTTTGTGTCGCGCTGCCGCACCATGGCGGCAGCGGGGCTTGCTATGTTTCGCTGCGAAAATCCGACGAAGCGAAACAGGAGACCTGGGAGCGGCACGCCAAGCGCAGCCGCTAGCGGTACGGCTTAGAACGTTTCCCAGTGATTGTCGCCCGACGCGCTGGCCGTTGCCGGGCGCAACAGCTGCGGCGTTTTCACATTTTTGGCGCGCGGCGCGGCACTTTCCTGCACGTTCAGGCGAAATGCAGCCACGGCCTGACGCAATTGCTCGGACTGGTCTTCAAGGGCCGCTGCAGCCGTAGCGGATTCCTGTACCAGCGCGGCGTTTTGCTGCGTCACGCTGTCCATCTGCGATACGGCCAGGCTCACCTGTTCAATACCGCGGCTCTGCTCGTCAGAGGCTGATGAAATCTCGCCCATAATATCGGTGACGCGGGTGACTGCGGCGACGATCTCTTTCATCGTTGCACCAGCCTCGCTCACCTGCTCAGAGCCGGTGTTGACCCGGCTGACGGAATTCTCAATCAGCCCTTTGATCTCCTTCGCCGCCTGGGCGCTGCGGCTCGCCAGCGTACGGACTTCACCGGCGACAACCGCAAATCCACGACCTTGTTCCCCGGCGCGAGCGGCTTCCACTGCCGCGTTAAGTGCCAGAATGTTCGTCTGGAAGGCGATGCTGTCAATCACGCCGGTGATGTGCGCGATTTGCTGCGAACTGTCGGCAATTTCGGTCATCGTGCGAACCACGTTATCCACGACGTGACCGCCGCGTGCGGCCGTTTCAGAGGCATTTTTCGCCAGCAGCGTAGCCTGACGCGCGTTATCGGAGTTCTGTTTAACCGTTGCGGTCAACTCTTCCATACTGGCGGCCGTCTCTTCCAGCGAGGCAGCCTGCTGTTCGGTACGGGCCGAGAGGTCGTTGCTCCCGGCGGCAATCTCACCCGCGCCGGTATAAATCGAATCCGTGCTCCCGCGTACGGCACTGACCGTGTTAACCAGCGACTGCTGCATCTCATGCAGGCCTGCCGCCAGCTGTCCCATCTCATTGCGGCCAGAGATATCGACGTTTTGCGTCAGATCGCCGCCCGCGATGGTGCGGATGTGGTTCATGATGGTTTTGAGCGGTTTCAGCAGCAGGTGTTGTAAACCCTGCCAGATTACGACCAGTACGGCGATCACGGCCAGGAAAATCCCTGCCAGCGTCCACTGCATCTGCGTAAAGCTGCTCTGGTTTTCTTGTGTCGCCGCTTTAAGCAGGGTGTTGTTTTCGGCACGCCAGCGGTTATAGACCGCTTCCATCCCGTCCTGTGCCTGCTGGGCATCCAGATCACCGTAAGCCTGATAGTTGTCGGCGCGCAGATACTCAATCGACAGACGCATCACCTCGTGCATTTGATTCCAGGATTTCTGCATCTCTTCGGTTAACGCCGCGTTTTGGCCATTAACCTGCGGCATTTTCTGCCACTCTTTGTTGTAGGCTTCGGCTTTCGCCAGAGAGTCATTGGCGGTGCCTAACAGCGTGTTGATCGCCGCGAGGGACGCAGGATCGCGCTGGTTTTTCAGGTAACGGATCGCCACGCGGGTGACGGTAACGCGCGTTTTTATCAGCGTATTGACGCTGTCGCTCAGGCTCTCCTGCTGGGCATTGAGCACCCCGGAGTTCTGGAAGTTATGGCGATCGTTGCTGACGGCAGAGTAGAACAACCCTCCCGTGACAACTTGCAGCAGACAGAATATGGTGAGGGCAAAGATAATACCGGTAATCACGTGCAGATTTTTCAGCATAGCGGTCGTCCGTTAGAGAGATGCAGAGGTACATCAATACTATCGTCGTATAGAATTTAAACTTTAATTTAACTCGTGCTTAACTTAGGGCTCCGATCGGGAACCTGTTGTAAACCCGGATCATTTTTATGAGGAAGGTCAACATGAGCAGCATTGATAAAAGCGGAACGTACGCGCTCGGCACGCGAACGGTTAAACGACTGGGCTATGGCGCGATGCAGCTTGCCGGGCCGGGCGTGTTTGGCCCACCGAAGGATAAGCAGGCCGCGCTGGAGGTGCTCCGCGAAGCGGTGGCCGCGGGTGTGAATCATATCGATACCAGCGATTTTTACGGCCCGCACGTGACTAACCAGCTGATCCGCGAGGCGCTTCATCCTTACCGGGACGATCTGACCATCGTGACCAAAATCGGCGCCCGCCGCGACGACAAAGGTGCCTGGCTCCCGGCCTTTTCCGCACAGGAACTGACTCAGGCGGTGCATGATAATCTGCGCAACCTGCAGCTGGACGTACTGGATGTGGTCAATCTGCGGATCATGTTTAGCGCCCACGGTCCTGCGGAAGGATCGATCGCTGAACCGTTGTCCACGCTGGCGGAGCTACAGCAGCAGGGGCTGGTTCGCCATATTGGATTGAGTAACGTCACTGCCTCTCAGGTCGCCGAGGCGCAGAAAATGGTGTCCGTGGTGTGCGTGCAGAACATGTACAACATTGTGAATCGCGGTGATGATTCGCTGGTGGATACGCTTGCGCAGCAGGGGATTGCCTGGGTGCCATTCTTCCCGCTGGGCGGTTTCACGCCGCTGCAATCTTCCGGGCTGCAGGCGGTTGCGGATGCGCTGGGGGCAACGGCAATGCAGGTTGCGCTGGCGTGGCTGTTGCAACGTTCTCCGAACATCCTGCTGATCCCCGGAACGTCCTCCGTGGCGCATCTCCAGCAAAACCTTGCCGCCGGGGATCTGGTGTTACCGCCGGACGCGCTGGACACGCTGAATTCACTGGTGGATTAAGCGAAAACAGAATACCGCCTGCCAGATGAAGCCCTGGCCTAGTCTGCCGCAGGCGTCATCGGGTTATTCTGCCGGTGAAGCGCTAACGCTTCCGCCACAATCTCTTGCTTACTTTTGCGGGTTTCATAGGCGGTGGTTCTGATGTACTCCATCAGGTCGGGATCGATGCGGGCGCTCAACATCCTGAGATCGGCCTCCTTTGCTAAACCGCGAGCAACGCGTTTGTCGGGATAATCACGGGCTGGCATAGAAAACGTCCTCCAAAAAGTCTTGTTAATTCGTGCTGTAAAATATGCATTAGTCTAAATTTAAAGTCAATCACTAGTGTTTTTATAGTGATTGATTTATTTGGACTCTCGCGATAAGTCATAATTAAGTCATAAATTTAAAGATAACATGGTTATTTTTATTATTGTCGACCATGCTATTTATAATCATAACCCTGTAGGGTAGATACGTTGATGCGTAACACTTTTGTGCCTGTCGCAGCAGCAGTAGCCATTTTTATTGCGGGTATTTCTATCCTCAATATTCAACTCTGGTATTCAGCACGGGCCGACAGTCAGTCGGGAGCCCGATATGCTATAAGCGATATCAATGACATTCTTGACGAGGCGCGCGTTGCCGCCCGAACGGCGACGGAAATTATCGTCAAGGGGTGCGATGCAGAAGGCCAGTATCAACTGGGTACGGAGGCAGCGCTTCAGCCACATCTCAGAACCATCGTCATCATCAGGCAGGGGCAGCCCTGGTGTTCCTCTCTGCCGGGAAATCGCGTGTTATTGCGGCATATTAATACATTACCCGATACTCCCTTATTTCTTGTTCCGGCAAGCGATACGGTAAACGGGCAGCCGGTTTTGCTCTTTCAGACCCGGTTTGCAGAAAACCGTATTATCGTGACGATCAGCGATCGCCATATCCGGGATGCGTTAAGCACGCCGTTAAAGCACGTGAATTATTCATTAGCGGTAGGCGGGAGCGCAATTGACGCCTCTGGCGAACTGCACGTCACGTCTCCCGGCGAACGTCAGGCCAGACAGGTTTACTCTGAACAATACGCCTATAGCATCCGATACAACCCTGCGCCTTTTTTCAGCCCGCAAAGGCTGCTTCGTCAGGGGGGCGGCATACTCCTTTTCGTACTGCTGGTTGCCGGTATCGCGGCTTATGTTCTGTATAAGTACCTGAACAAACACACGCTTCCTGAAGAATCACTTCGCAGTGCGATTGCGAAGAGAGAAATCATTCCGTTTTACCAGCCCGTGGTTAACGGCAGGGAGGGTACGCTGCGGGGCGTGGAAGTGCTGGCAAGATGGAAGCACCCCAAAGCGGGATATATTTCACCGGGAGCATTCATTCCGATTGCTGAAAAATCGGGGCTGATTGTTTCCCTGACACAAAGCCTGATGGCGCAGGTGGTGACGCAAATGAATGCCATCTCCAGTAAACTTCCGGAAGGTTTTCATATCGGGATTAACTTCAGCGCTTCCCATATCGGGATGCCAGGCTTCGTGGACGAATGCCTGAAATATAAAAATAGCTTCGTCAGAAAGGATTTAAACCATGTGATTGAGGTGACAGAGCGAGAGCCGCTGGATATTGATGAACGCCTCGTGCAGACCCTGAACGTGCTCCATGAAAATGGTTTTGCCATTGCCCTGGATGACTTTGGCACCGGCTATTCCGGGCTCTCTTATCTGCACGATCTGCATATCGATTACATCAAGATTGACCACAGCTTCGTCAGCAGAGTCAATGAACACGAGGACTCCACCCGGATCCTCGATTGCGTATTGGATTTAGCGCGTAAGCTCTCCATCAGCATTGTGGCGGAAGGCGTTGAGACGAAAGCGCAATTAGACTATCTCAACCGGAATAACATCGTATATCAGCAGGGATACTACTTCTTTAGACCGGTCGCCTTTACCGGGCTTATCCATATTTTGCTGTCTAAAGCCAAGGTGAAGGTCATGGTGGAGTGACTTGTACAGGCTATGGCTAAATTAAATCCGCTCAAACTTCAACGCGTTTGGGTTCGCCTCCGGAAATCATCTTGATCCTTGTCCATAATCCGTAATACTGTATTTATATACAGTATCTGGCGAGAAAGGCATTATGGACACTCTCTTTTCTTATCACCCAAAACAAGTCATTGAATTACCGTTATTTTTAGAACGCGTCGCCTGTGGTTTCCCGAGCCCGGCGCAGGATTACGTGGAGGATCGTCTCGATCTTAACCGGCTGGCAGTGAGACACCCCAGTGCGACCTATTTTATCAAGGTGAGCGGAGACTCCATGATTGGGGCGGGAATTAGCGATGGCGATCTGCTGGTGGTGGATCGTTCGTTAAATGCCGAACATGGGGATATCGTCGTGGCATCGGTCGCCGGTGAGTTTACGGTGAAAGAGCTACAGACCCGCCCGGTTCTGAGGCTATTGCCACATAATGTCCGCTATCAGCCGATCGCCTTTCAGTCCGAAGAGGAGCTGCAGATCTTCGGCGTCGTCACCCACACACTCAAAACGCATAAACATGTTCGCGCTGGTTGATGTAAATAGCTTCTATGCCTACTGCGAGCGGGTGTTCCGCCCCGATCTGGAAGGGAAGCCCATCGTGGTGGTGTCCAATAACGACGGCTGCATTATTTCACTGTCGCGAGAGGCAAAGCAGTTCGGCATAAAAATGGGTGAGCCGTATTTTAAATTCAAAGAAAAGCGCTACCCGTCGCGGGTTTACGTCTTTAGCTCGAACTATGCGCTGTATGCCGATCTCAGCAGCCGGGTCATGCAGACGCTGACCGATCTCGCTCCGGCCATTGAGATCTACTCCATTGATGAAGCATTTGTGAATGTTTCGGGTGTCAGCCACTGCCTGTCGCTGGAAACGTTCGGTCACCAGATGCGCACGCAGGTCTTTAAAAATACGGGCTTAACCGTTGGCGTCGGTATTGCTCCGACAAAAACGCTGGCGAAACTGGCCAACTATGCGGCGAAACGCTGGGCCAGCACGGGCGGCGTGGTCGATCTCTCAGGCCGCGAGCGGCAGCGTAAACTGCTTGAAAAGGTTCCGGTAGAGGAGGTGTGGGGAGTAGGACGGCGCATTACGAAAAAACTGAACGCGATGGGCATTACCACGGCGCTGGAACTGGCGGAAGCGTCATCCTGGGTCATTCGCAAACATTTTAACGTGGTAATGGAACGTACGGCGCGCGAGCTTCGCGGCGAGCCGTGCCTTGATCTGGAAGAGTTCACCCCCACTAAGCAGCAAATTATCTGTAGCCGTTCATTTGGACACCGTATTACGCAATACGAAGAGATGCACCAGGCCATTTGCGCCTACGCGGAACGCGCAGCGGAAAAACTGCGCGGCGAGCATCAGTACTGTCGCTTTATCAGCGTGTTTGTGCGCACCAGCCCGCACGCTGACAACGAAATTTATTACGGCAATCAGGCTTCTGTCACGCTGATGACGCCCACCAATGACTCGCGCGATATTATCCGCGCCGCCACGGAGGCGCTGGGGCGTATATGGCTCGACGGCTATCGCTATATGAAAGCCGGAGTCATGCTGGCGGACTTTTTCAGCAGCGGCGTCGCCCAGCTTAATTTGTTTGACGATAATCGACTGCGCGCCAACAGCGCAGCGCTGATGGAGATGATCGACAGCGTAAATCATTCCGGCAAAGGGAAGATATGGTTCGCCGGGCAGGGGATTGAGAAATCCTGGGCGATGAAGCGCGAGATGCTGTCACCGGCCTATACGACGCGGTACGCCGATTTGCCGGTGGCGAAGTAGAGGAGCGTTGCGTTATTTCTTTTGCGTCAACCAGGTTGCCGCAGCCGTCAGCACGCCGATCCACGGCATTTGGCCCGCTCCGGCCAGGAAGTTATGGCGATCGATGTCATCATTTTTACGGATATCAGCAAGGCGGGTCAGCGCCTCTTTTTCATCCATGGCGCCGATCTTCTCAAACTGTTTTTCAAACCCCTGAGCGGTGAGCTGAGCGGCCGCATCGGTGTTCGCGCTCTCGATCGCAATGAGGTTTGGGCCTTTTTTGAAAAAACAGTAATCCGGCATAAGTGCTCCAGAAAGAGGGGATACGGTAAAAACACTCTATTCCTTGCGGTTAAAAAATGCACGTGGTTTACGGCGGGAACAATTAATTTTTCTTTATTATTTCAGGCAGTAACTGCTCAATCACGCTGACGACCTTTCTGACGCGCTGCGGAATAAAGCGGGCGTCAGGATAAACGGCATAGAGGAAGCGATCGGGTAACCGCCAGTCGGGCAGTATCGGTACCAGCGTGCCCGCCTGCAGCGCGCGGGCCGCGAGCGGTCGCTGCAGGCCGCCGATGCCAATGCCGGATGCCAGCGCCTGTAGCAGCGCGTCGCTGGTATTGGCACGGAAAACGGTATTCACGTTTATCTCGACCGTTTCCTCGCCAGAAATCAGACGCAGGGGAGCATCCAGCGGAATACCGCTGAACCGTACGTGTGGCAGCGTCGCCAGCTCGCTGACGGCGTGTACCGCCTGAAAGCCGGGAGCGGCAAACAGCGCGGCTTCAATCCGCGCCAGCACGCGAGCCGCGTGCGCCTGCGGAGGCTCACTGCTTAGCCGTATCGCAACATCCACGCCTTCCGTCACCAGATCGGCAAGGCGGTCATCCAGGGAAATCATCAGCTGCAGTTCGGGATGCAGGCGCTGCAGCCCCAGCAGATGCGGCAAAATGATCTGCCCCAGGCCGCTCGGTAACTGGACATGGACGCGTCCCTGAACGCTATGATCGACAGGATGTAAACGCCTCTCCGCTTCCCCCATGGCGTCCAGCACAAGCTGCATATCTCGCCGGTAACGTTCACCCTGTTCGGTCAACTTCATCGTACGCGTTGTACGGTGCAGCAATACCACACCCAGCGATTCCTCAAGCGCCGCGATCTGTTGACTGACGGCGGACTGCTTAATACCTGTCTGACGGGCGGCTGCAGAAAACGAGCCCGCTTCAGCGACGCGCAGAAAGGTAGAAATGGCATTGAGCTTGTTATTCATTTAATGATTCTGCTTATAAGTGCCATCGGTTTCAGGGGATATCTCCAGAAAAAATAATATATCACACTGCGTCTGTCACCCATTCCGGAGAAACACCATGAATAAGATGCAGGAACACAATGTCGCCCTGGTCGCGGGTGCCAGCGGCATTGTCGGCAGACAGCTGGTCAACACGCTTCTGCACCATCAGTGGAAGGTGATCGGCCTTAGCCGCCATGCCGAGTCTCATCCTGACGGCATCCCCCTGGTGAACGTCGATTTACTGGATGCGCAGGACACTGCACGGGCGCTGCACGCCCTGAACGGTGTCACCCACATTTTTTACAGCGCCTGGGCGAACGCGGCGAACTGGACAGACATGGTTGAGCCGAACGTCACCATGCTGCGTAATCTGGTCAACACCCTCGAAAAAACGGCACCGCTACAGACGGTAAGCCTGATGCAGGGGTACAAAGTCTATGGTGCGCATCTTGGGCCGTTTAAAACCCCGGCGCGGGAAAGCGATCCCGGCGTACCGGGTGCCGAATTTAACGCCGCGCAGCTCACGTGGCTCAGCCAGTTTCAGCGGGGAAAACGCTGGCACTGGAATGCCATCAGGCCGGGCGTGGTGGGGAGTGCGGTACCGGGCAATGCCATGAATCTTGCGCTGAGCATCGCCCTCTACGCCTCCCTGTGCAAGGCGCTGGATTTACCGCTGCGTTTTCCCGGTTCGGAACAGACCTGGCACAGCATCGTTGATCATACCGACGCCGGGCTGCTGGCCGAGGTAACGCTGTGGGCCGCCACGTCACCCGAGGCACAGAATCAGGCATTCAACGTGAACAATGGCGATATCTGGCGCTGGAGCGAGCTGTGGCCGCGTATCGCACGCTGGTTTGAACTGGACTCTGCGCCGCCGGTAAGATTGTCATTTCATCAGCTGTTTAACGATTATCGCGGCGTATGGCGCGAGCTTGCCGGAGAGCGGCTGGTGGAAGCGGATATTATGCAACTGAGCGACGGACAGTTTGCCGATTTTGTCTTTAGCTGGAATTACGACATGTTTGGGGACGGGAGCAAGCTGCGCAGGGCGGGCTTTACGCAAATGCAGGCGACCGATGAGATGTTTTTCCGCCTGTTCGCGCAGCTGAGAGCCGCGCGGATTATTCCCTGACTGTAAGGGTTGTTGTCATCAACGATCGGCGCGTTATACTCACGCGTTGATAAAAAAATATGGCGGGGGCAGGGATATGCACGAGAGTTTAAAAATACTATCAGTCGCGCTGCCCCTCATTGCGTTTTTCATTCTGTTAAGCTTTTTTGTCAGACGCATTCGCCAGGCAAAACGGATCATTTCAGATCGTAACGGGATGAAAAAGATTTCTGCCAACCCCTCACTATTTGGCGGTAATGCAGGTAAAACCTGGTTTTATGATGACCTGTTTTTATATGAAGTTAAAAAAAACGCCACCCGTAAGATCGCACTGGCTGATATCATTAAAATCGGGCCGGGAAATACCGAGATAAATAGCAGAAGGGTCTGGATTGTTATTTACCGTGATGGTGCTAATGAAAAGCAGGTGCAATTTTATAACAATCTCACCCTCTGGAATCACAACTTCACGGCTTTTCTGGCTGCGGTGAAAACTGCCAATCCTGACGCTGTCGTTAAAGAACGCGCAATCCTCAATTTGTGAAAAACAACCGCAGACGGTGTGCGGACGCCGCTCTTGTGCAGCGTCCATAGCATCAGAGTTAAGGGCTTACTCAACCGTTAACGCATTGACAATCTCGGCCACGCTTTTCACGCTGCGGATGTTACCAATCCCCGTGCCGAGCGCGATATAGCCTTCATCGGTATTGCCTTCGAGCATGCCAAGACGCAGGCCCCGTAATCCACCCATCGCCTTGCCCAGCGTTTCGTTGCTTGCGCCTGCTTTATCCATCGCCGCCAGTTTTTCCGCCAGCTTGCCGGGCAGAGAGCGGTAGTAATGGGGTACGGTGCGAAAAAGCAGCAAGTCGAGACCGTTGGCGGCAACAATTTTCTCTTTGACGCTCTGCGGCACGCGGCTTTCTTCCGTGCTGATAAAGACCGAACCGGCAAACACGCCTTCCGCACCCAATGCATGCGCCGCTCTGGCGGTGCGATTATCGGTAATGCCGCCCGCGGCCATCACCGGGATGTGCTTCACGGCATCGGCAATCAGCGGCACGATGGAAAAGGTGCCAAGCGCTGTTGCGGGTAAGGTCCCGCCCTCATCAAAACCGGTGGCGACAATAATGTCTGCTCCCGCATCTTCTGCGAGGCGGGTGTTCTCCGGCGTGGGGTTGATATCGCGATAGATAATGGCGATACCCGCCTCTTTTAACTCGCTGAACAGCGCCGGAATAATGCTGCCTTCCCCATAGCCCGTATACACCACAACCCTGACGCCTTCTTCTTTCACCACCTGAAGGATCGGCCCTGTCCAGACGTCGTTAACGGCGGTGGGGATCAGGTTCACGCCAAAGGGTTTCTCGGTCAGCCGTTTGGTTTTACGAATCTCCTCGCGCATTTTTTCGGCGGTCTCTTCCGGCGTGGAAACTGCGGTGTCCGCGGTTAAACCGGCATTGGGTCCCAGCACGCCGAGCCCGCCAGCATTGCTGACTGCGGCAACTAAACGGGCATCAGTGAGCCAGGATAACGGCCCCTGAATAACAGGTTTTTCGATCCCCAGGATCTGACAGATACGATTATTTTTCATAGCGGGTTCTCCCTCTCGTTTGAATGGAGGAGAGTGTAGGGCGAAGAATTGTTAGGAAAAATAGCCAAAAAGATTCATCACTGTTATAAAATTAATAACAATAATTTTATCCTGCTCGCGGCAAGAGCGTCCCTTATGAACATAAACCTCTTTGAATCTATTCGAATTTTTATTGAAATTGTCGAGTCGGGGAGCTTGTCCAGGGCTGCGGAAAATCTGCAGATCCATCGGCCGGCGGTCACCAAAGCGTTACAGCTTCTGGAGCAGCACAGCGGCACGCGTTTGCTGCAGCGAACAACGCGTCGGATTAGCCTGACGCCGGATGGCGATGCGTTTTATCGCCGGAGTAAACCCCTGCTGGCGCAGGCGGACGAATTGCTGGAGTCGTTTGGCGCTGACCGGGCAATACACGGCCAGCTGCGTGTGGATATGCCCATCGCTTTTGCGGTGCTGAAGGTGATACCGAACCTGCCTGATTTTTATCGGCAGCATCCTGAGATCGACATCATTCTGAGCAGCTCCGATCGCCGCCGGGATATGCTGCGGGACGGTCTTGACTGCGTGCTGCGGGTGGGCGAACTGGACGACGGCGACTATATCGCACGAAAAGTGGGGAACATCAAAATTACGACCTGTGCCAGTCCGGCCTGGCTGGCACAACACGGCACGCCAGAAACGCTGGATGATTTACACCAACATCAGGCCATCAACTGGGTGAATAACAACAGCAGACAAATCCATCCGTGGACGTTTACGACGCCAGAAGGCATCGCGGAGATCACTCTACCCGGTAAGCTTGTCGTGGATAACTCCGAGGCCTACATCGCAGCAGGTCTGGCCGGGCTGGGGTTAATGCAGGGGATGAATCTCTTTCTCCAGCCTTACATTGACCGCGGTCTTCTGGTTGAAGTTCTACCAGAGCATCGCTCTCCGGACCGCAAACTGTCGCTTCTCTACCCGCACCGCCACCTCTCCCGCAAGGTGCGGGTCTTTACCGAGTGGCTGGAGAGTCTGGTGTGAAAGCAGCCAGTTCATGACACAGCGCGCCAATCTGTTCCACGGCGTTCAGCAGGCGGGGCGAGGGGTCGTTTGCGCAGTTCAGCCGCAGAAAGTGCGTTAACTCTGCGCCAGGGGAAAACAGGGGGCCAGGGCTGACGCCAATGCCCAGCGCCAGCGCGCGACGATGCACCTCCAGCGTGTTGACCTGCTGAGGCAACTCTACCCATAGCAGGAAGCCGGCAGCGGGTACGCTAACGCGCGTACCGGGAGGGAAGCTGGCTTTGACTCGTGCGACGACGGCTAAAACACCCTCTGCGACCCGGCGCTTTAGCCGCCGCAGGTGGCGATCGTAGTCGCCGCTTGCCAGCATCTCGCTCGCCGCGGCTTCCAGCAGCGGGGCACCCGCCCAGTCTCCGGCCATGCGGGCCTGTAAAACCTGCAAATGGTAGCGTCCTGGCGCAATCCAGCCGATTCGCCAGCCCGGCGCAAGCGTTTTAGACAGCGAGCTGCAGTAAATCACATTCCCGCTCTGGTCGAATGCCTTACAGGCCGGAGGTCGCTGCCCGTCACCGACCAGATCACCGTAAACATCGTCCTCAATTAAAGGAATTTCTGCCTCTTCAAGCAGGGCAACCAGTTCCTGCTTGCGCGCGACGGGCATGCTGGCACCCAGCGGGTTTTGCACAGTGGGCGAGGCCAGAACGGCTGCGGGCCGGTGGCAGCGAATGGCGTCCGCCAGCGGTTCCAGCAGCAGACCTTCGACAGGATCGGTGGGGATCGCTAAAGCCTTCAGGCCTAAATCCTCCAGCAGCAGGAGCGTGCCAAAATAAGCGGGCTGCTCAATCGCCACGACATCACCCGGCTGACACACGGCCCGAAGGGCCAGACGCAGCGCCTGCGTTGCGCCTGCGGTGATAATGAGATCGTCTGCGCCGAAACGGGCTCCCCATTGCGCAGAACGCGCGGCAATCCTGGTGCGCAAATCAACCCTTCCCGGAGGCAGGCTATAGCTCTGCCCATGCGCGTCCAGACGACGACTCGCAGAGTGCAACGCCCGCTGTAGCGCATCTCCTGGCAGCCACGCGGGATCGGGCAGGGCGGCGCCCAGCGGAACCAGACGGGCTTCTGCACTGCTGAACAGCGACCGGGCCACGGCCGACAGGGTGACAGGCACCGGACCTGGCGGGAAACGGGAAGTCTCCACGCGCGGAGGGAGGCTGGTCTGGCGGATGTAATAACCTGAACGCGGACGCGCAACGATCAGCCCTTCAGCCTCCAGGCAGCGAAGGGCCTCCAGCGCCGTCGGAAGGCTAACGTGCTCGCGTTCGGCCAGTTTACGCGCGGAGATCATCCTGTCACCGGCGCGCAGCGCGCCAGACGTCAGCGTGAGGCGCAGCATCTCGGCAATTCGACGATAGTGTGGGGACGACTGGGACGGGGCAGACATGGGTATCTGTTCAGGCTAATTTTCGATAAAACTGACTATACAGCCAATGATGTGCGCCATCTATAGTGTCCGACATGTTCAGGACAAGGAGGCATTATGCACAGCGAAAACTTCAACATTTCCACCTATTTCAAACGCATAAACTATACCGGACCGGCGGGTGCCGATACGGTCACTCTGCATGCTCTTATGCGTCATCAGCTCTTTTCAGTCCCGTTTGAAAATCTGGATGTACAGGCGGGCAAAGTTGTCTCTCTGGTGCCAGACGACATTGCCGATAAGGTGCTAACGCAGGGGCGCGGCGGCTACTGCTATGAGGTGAACGGGCTTTTTGCCATGGCGCTGGAGGCGTTAGGGATACCTTACCGTTTTGTGGCGGCGCGCCCGATGTTCTACCCCGCGCGGCGGCCGAAAACCCATATGGCGCTCATCGCTGAGGTGGAGAGCCGACAGTGGCTTTGCGACCTCGGGTTCGGCAGCTACGGCATTCGCGCGCCGATGGCGCTGGACACGCTTGATGTGGAAATCACGCAGGATTTCGACACGTTCCGACTGAGCCGCAGCGCGGAGGGCGAGTACCTGCTTCAGGCGAAGGTGGAGGGGGAATGGGCTAATCAATACGGCTTTGATCTCACGCCTCAGGAATGGATTGATTTCGTCCCGTCCAACTACCTTAACTCCACGCACCCGGAGGCGATCTTTGTGCAGAAGCGGGTGGTGGTGCAGCACAGCCCCGAAGGACGCCAGATTTTACTGGGCGATATGCTGAAAACCATCACGGCGAACGGCACTGAAACGCGGCAGCTGGCGGAGGAGGAAATCCGCCATGTCCTGAAAGACCGTTTTGCGCTGAAAGTCGCGTAAAACAGAAGGGGGTCTGTGCCCCCTGAGTCACGCGAACGACAGGTATGGCAGCGAAGCGTTACTTCTTCTTGTTCATCATCGCTTTTAAATCGGCAAACGGGTTAAACGTGGCGACGCCCACGTCTTTTTGCGCGTCTTCACCGGCCACGACGGTAGTACCGTACTGATCCGCTTCGGTGTATTTTGAGTGCTCATGGTCATGGCAAAACAGGCACAACAGCTCCCAGTTGCTGCCATCTTCCGGGTTATTAGTATGGTCGTGATCGATATGGTGAACCGTCAGTTCTCGCAGGTTGGAATAGACAAACTCGCGCGAGCAGCGTCCGCAGACCCATGGGTAGATTTTTAAAGCTTTTTCGCGATAGCCGCTTTCCAGCCGCGCGTAGTTTTTGGGGATCAAAGCCATTGCTGGTTTTACCTGCCATGAAAAGAGAGGGAAATATTATATCCCATTATGGCGCGTAATGACGCACTGCTCAATTCTGTCAATTTATTTGAATCACTCCGTTAAATAAACGCCATTTATTCTCACCTGGTAATGCGTAAAGTAGGTACAACGCAAAGCATTATCAGGACACAGAGTCATGAAAAAGATCGGGTTTTTATCCTTTGGTCACTGGACGCCGTCGCCGCAGTCCGGTACGCGCTCGGCGGCAGACACGCTGCTGCAGTCGATCGATTTGGCCGTGGCGGCCGAAGAGCTGGGAGCAGACGGTGCCTATTTCCGCGTACACCACTTTGCCCGCCAGCTGAGCTCACCGTTCCCCTTACTGGCGGCGATAGGTGCAAAAACCAAACGTATTGAAATCGGTACGGGCGTGATCGACATGCGCTATGAGAACCCGATGTATATGGCGGAGGACGCGGGGGCAGCGGATCTCATTTCCGGCGGTCGTTTACAGCTTGGCATCAGCCGCGGTTCCCCGGAGCAGGTCATTGATGGCTGGCGTCATTTTGGCTATGTCCCGCAGGAAGGGGAAGACGAATCGGATATGGCGCGCCGTCATACCGAGGTGCTGCTCGAGGTGCTGCGCGGAGAAGGATTTGCAAAACCGAATCCACAACCGATGTTCCCAAACCCGCCAGGGTTATTGCGTCTGGAGCCGCATTCCGAAGGCTTGCGGGACCGTATCTGGTGGGGCGCGGGGTCGAATGCGACCGCGGTATGGGCCGCTACCCTCGGAATGAATTTGCAAAGCTCCACGCTGAAAGACGATGAAACCGGCGAGCCGTTTCATATTCAGCAGGCAAAACAGATCCGCGCGTATCGGCAGGCCTGGGCCGACGCGGGGCATACCCGTCAGCCACGCGTGTCGGTCAGCCGCAGCATTTTTGCCCTGATGGATGACCGCGATCGGATGTATTTCGGTTCAAGCCGCAATGAGAGCGATAGTGTCGGTTATCTTGATGAAAAAACGCGCGCTATTTTTGGTCGCAGCTATGCCGCAGAGCCTGACGCGCTGATCGAACAGTTGAAAAAGGATGAGGCCATCGCCGAGGCGGATACGCTCTTGCTGACCGTGCCGAACCAGCTGGGCGTGGACTATAACGCACATGTTATTGAGTCCATTCTGAAGCATGTCGCACCGGAAATGGGCTGGAGATGATGTCCCGGGCACTCTGGATCGCCGATTCGGCGATCCAGAGTCTGGTGCAGGGCGATGGAGGGGCTAGCGATGATCCATATCGCTTAGCAGCACGGCGATGCTTTGCCCGCCCGCCGTTTGCTCCAGCCCAATCTTCACGATGATCGTCAGTGGAACAGAAAGCAGCATACCCACGGGACCCAGCAGCCAGCCCCAGAATATCAGGGACAGGAACACCACCAGCGTGGAAAGCCCCAGCCCGCGGCCCATCATGCGTGGTTCAAGAATGTTCCCGAACACCAGGTTGATCGCCAGATAACCCGCTAACAGAACCAGCGCATCATAAAGCCCACTGAACACCAGCGCCTGAAGAATAGGGGGGATCGCCGCCAGCACGGAACCAATGTTAGGAATGTAGTTGAGGGCAAAAGCCAGCAATCCCCAGACGAAAGCAAAGCGGACATCCAGCGCGACGAGCATCCCCCAGACCACCAGGCCAGTCACCAGGCTGATGGCGGTTTTCAGCACCAGATAGCGTGAAACGCTGTCCAGCGCGCGCTGAATCGCCCCCATACCTTCTACCGGACGAACCATGATTTGCTGCAGCTTTGCGGGCAGTTGCGGCACTTCCAGCAGCATAAACACGACCGTCAAAAACAGCAGGAAAATGGATGTCATAGCGTTAGAGAGTTGCGCCAGCAGGCTGGTAACGAGGGTCATGGCGGCATTCGGATCGATATACTTCAGCAGTTCCTCAACCGAGACCTCAATACCTGCCCGCTGCAGCCAGGGCTCGAGTTGCAGGAGCGGGATCGCCAGCGACGAACGGTATTTTGGTAGCGTACGCGCCAGCTCGTTCAACGATGTCCCGAGATAGGCTACCAGTAGCACCATGACAACGATGATAATGCTGATGAGCAGCGTGATCGCCAGCACGCGGGGAACGCGTAGCCGCACCAGGCGCTGTACCAGCGGGTTCAGGATCACCGCAATAAAAAGCGCCAGAATAAATGGCACAATGATGTCGGCTGCAAAACGAACGCCGGTCAATATGATTACCAGCATGCCCAGCATAATGACAATCTTCAGCCCGTTCAGGGTAATGATGGGTTTAGCCATGGAAGTTCCTGAATAATGTTTTATTTATAATAGATGCATTATCCGAGTAAAAAAACTAACCAAAATCAAACGGAATGGGTAAAGAAATGAAAAGACTTTGAGTAAAACCCTGGCTTATGGTACAAATCTAGCGTGTTCAACTACCGAGGACAATTTTCATCCGCAAAGACGAGAAGCAACAACGCGGATAATTGTAATTTTATGGACAATTTGTTCAGGACGTATTTTTCAACAAACACCGCTGTATTCTCCACTTCCTTCTGCCTTCTGTCTGGTGAGCAACACTGGCGCAACGCGCTGTAGTCACGTCTTCTGCCTGAGCTGGCGCCCTGCGCTTAGCTGTCTGATCTCATTTAATATTTTTTGGTTTGCTGTCCAACGCGAGCCACGATGGATTATATTCTCAAGCAGGAGAAGAACATGTTTTACTGGATTTTATTAGCCCTGGCTATTATCGCTGAAATTACCGGCACCCTGTCGATGAAATGGGCAAGCGTGAGCGATGGTAATACCGGTTTTATTTTAATGCTGGTGATGATTACCCTTTCCTATATTTTCCTCTCATTTGCGGTAAAAAAAATCGCGCTGGGTGTCGCGTATGCCCTGTGGGAAGGTATCGGTATTTTATTGATCACGCTGTTCAGCGTCATGATATTTGACGAAACCTTGTCGACAATGAAAATTGCCGGATTAACCACGCTGGTGGTAGGTATCGTGCTGATTAAATCGGGTACACGTAAACCGACGAAACAGCAGAAGGAGCAGGCTCATGCAGCAGTTTGAATGGATCCACGCGGCCTGGCTGGCGCTGGCCATCGTGCTGGAAATCGTGGCTAACGTCTTTTTGAAATTCTCTGACGGTTTTCGCCGTAAGTTTTATGGCCTGATGTCCATTGCCGCCGTGCTGGGGGCATTTAGCGCCCTGTCGCAGGCGGTAAAAGGGATCGACCTTTCTGTGGCCTATGCGCTGTGGGGTGGCTTCGGTATCGCCGCCACCCTGGCAGCAGGCTGGATCCTGTTCGGTCAGCGTTTGAATCACAAAGGCTGGATCGGCCTAGTTCTGCTGCTCGCAGGCATGATTATGATAAAACTCGCCTGATGTCAGTTTCGACATCCTCTTCAGGCAGCGATATTCGCTGCCTTTTTTATTGCTGCGCGAGCGCTTCCAGCTTGTCGCGAAAACCGGTAACCGACAGGGCACGGTTATCGGCGCGCCATCTGTCTTTGGCGGATGGGGCAGAGCTTTGAACACCGATCAACTGCCAGCCATTTTCGGTTTTCAACATCAGCGGTGACCCGCTGTCACCCGGTAGCGTATCGCACTGATGCGAGAGCACGCTGCTTTGCGCCCAGCCAGTGACCGTGCAGTCTGTATGTGTGTAGAGAGAATCAAGATGATCGACCGGGTAGCCGGATTGCGTCACTTTTCGGTCGACGGCTTTCAGTGCCGCCGTCAGCGCGGCTTTGTCACCGTCGAATAAGGGCAGGGGTGTGATACCCGATGGCGGATAACGCAGAACAATTAGCCCAAAATCCCAGGATGCGGCGGCAGGGGGAACAATCCAGCCCTCACCATCCGGTTTTAAGCGTTTACCCAGAGAGGGATCAACCCGTCCTTCAATGCCGTGGATCTCATAGCGCCAGACCCCTTTTTGCGACACAAAGCGCAGGGCGATAGCTTTATCCGGTTTACCGGCTGGCGGCATGAGAAGGCAATGACCGGCCGTCAGTGCCAGTTGAGGCGTAATTAATGTTGCGGTACATAAGTTACCGCTGGCCGTTTCCAGTTGTCCTATGGCATCCCAGGGGGCCTGCGTCGGATCTGTAACCCGCGTGCGGTCATCATGACCAAAAAAAAGGGTCTTGACCTCTTTGGCGCTGATAGCGTCTTCATCACCATCGTCCGCATGTAAGAATCCTGAAAAAAGACCAAACGTTCCCAGTAACAACACAACAGATTTACGCATATCACACTCTGGTGGGTAATTATGATTATTAAAAGTGAACCCTATGAAAATACTATAGACGGGACAGCGCGAAAGTGGGAGTAAAATCAGCGTGCTACAATCAGGAAAGATAAAACTGGCTTGCGATGAGCGCGCATAAAATAAGCAAGATAAGAATGAGCTCAAACCGATAGCGCCGCAGCATACGCCCTCCGGATAAAAAAACGGCGCGGAACTGGTCGGTTCAGCGCCGGTTTACCAACGTGCCCCGAAGGGCACGGTTTAGCTTGTACTCTTACGCAGCTGGCTGTGCAGCTGGTTTAGCAGCTTCGTGTTTTACTGCTTTTTTGTGATGCTTTTTAGCCGCCTGCGCTTTCTGCTCTACAGCAGGTTTAGTCGCTTTTTTGTGGTGCTTTTTAGCGGCCTGGGCTTTCTGCTCTGCAGCAGGTTTTGCTGCTTTGTGATGTTTCTTATGGTGAACCGCTTTGGCTGGCGCAGCGGTGGTGGTTGCAGCTGGAGCCGCAGCAGGTGTTGCGGTCGCGGTAGTTTCAGCAGCAAATGCAGCAGAAGACAGACCCATAGCAGCGGCAACAACCAGAGCTAATACTTTTTTCATTTTCATACCCTCGAATTTGGTTTTTCATTTAACCCCACTGCGGGGCCGTTGAAAGAACTATATCCCTGTAAACTCGGGGTTTCCGTGAGTGATTGGTATCGGCGTGTAACCGTTTGTACATTGCCGGGGTTCCCCGGCAATGTCGATTACAAATAGCGTGACGTCAGGTGCTCGCGGAAGTAGCGGATATTCAGATCTTCCCCCGTCGCCTGGGTAATCAGCTGAGAGGTGCTAAACCGGCTGCCGTGCTGCCAGACGTTCTGGCGTAGCCAGTCGAACAGCGCTGAGAAATCGCCGTTAGCAATAGACGCTTGCAGACCCGGAAGCGCCGTTTTCGCGGCGTGGAAGAGCTGCGCAGCGTACATCGCACCCAGCGTGTACGACGGGAAATACCCAAAGCCGCCGTCGGTCCAGTGGATATCCTGCATACAACCGTTACGATAGTTATCTTTGGTCGATAGCCCAAGCCAGGCCTGCATTTTCTCATCCCACAGCGCCGGAATGTCGTCTACCTCAATGTCGCCGTTGATCAACGCGCGTTCAATTTCATAGCGCAGCACCACGTGCGCCGGGTAGCTCACTTCGTCCGCATCCACGCGGATATAGCCCGGCTTCACGCGCTGGTTCCAGGCGATAAAGTTCTCTTCGCTGAACGCAGCCTGACTGCCAAAGCGGGCGTGAACGGCAGGGAGTAGATGCTTCAGGAAGGCCTCGCTACGCCCGAGCTGCATCTCAAAGAACAGGCTCTGAGATTCGTGGATTGCCGTTGAGCGCGCCAGCGCCACGGGCTGTCCGGCCCAGGCGCGCGGCAGGTTTTGTTCGTAGCGCGCATGTCCGGTTTCGTGGATCACGCCAAACAGCGCGCTCAGCAGCTCGTCCTCGTCGTAGCGCGTGGTGATACGCACGTCTTCTGGCACGCCGCCGCAGAACGGGTGGGCGCTCACGTCCAGACGACCGCCGTTAAAATCGAAGCCGAGCATCTTCATGGCTTCCAGACCCAGCTCACGCTGTGTCGCTGTCGGGGAAGGGCCCTGCGGCGGAACGAACGACCGCTGAGCCTGTTTTTCCACGACGTTTGCCAGGAGGTCCGGCAGCCAGGATTTCATGTCGCCGAACAGCACGTCCAGACGCGCGCTCGTCATGTCGGGTTCAAAAATATCGAGCAGCGCGTCGTAGGGCGAACACCCTTTGGCGTCGGCGCGCAGGCGGGCCTCTTCGCGGCTCAGTTTCACCACCTCTTTCAGGTTGGCGGAAAACCCTTCCCAGTCGTTGGCGGGGCGCTGAGTACGCCACGCGTGCTCGCATTTGCTGCCTGCCAGCGATTTGGCTTCCACCAGCGATTCAGGCAGCAATGTTGCTTGTTGATAATGGCGCGTCATTTCACGCAGGTTGGCCTGTTCGACATCATTCAGGTCTTCGCTTGCCGCGGCAGCCAGCCAGTCACCCACTTTTTTATCGGTCAGGATCTGGTGTTGCAGGACGCTCATCTCCGCCAGCGCTTCACCGCGCGCGGCGCTGCCGCCCGGCGGCATCATGGTGAACATGTCCCAGCTGGCGATGGAGGAGAGGTGGGAGAAGCGGGAGAGACGCTGGAAGGTTTTCACAAGTGACTGATAGGCTGATGTTTTTTGCAATTCTTATTTCCTCTTGCCAGGGATGTGTTTCAGGGAGCATACAATGAAACAGACCAAATTCCCCAACATTTCCCACGCGGAGGAAATCTATGCAGACCTCCACCGTTGAAACCGTCGCCGGCATTCCGGCAGACGGTTTTCAGAGGGCGCTTAGGCCTTATCGCGCATAACCTGTTGCAGGATCGCCAGCGCCTGAGTGAACTGGGCATCCGGAATGGTCAGCGGATAAAGGAAGCGGATCACGTTGCCGTACTGGCCGCAGATCAACAACAGCAGGCCCCGGGCGAGCGCCTTTTGCTGGATCGCCTGCGCGATGGCGGCCGAAGGTTCGCGGCTCTCGGGATCAAAAAACTCCGCTGCAATCATCGATCCTCTTCCCCTTATCGCCACGAGCGCAGGAAAACTGCCCTGAATCTCCTCCAGCGCGGCTGTCAGTCGTTCGCCCAGATGACGGGCGCGCGCGCACAGTGACTCGTTGTCGATAATATTCAGCACCGCGTGCGCGGCGGCCACCGCAAGCGGGTTACCTGCATAGGTTCCCCCCAGACCGCCGGGAGCCGGCGCGTCCATGATCCCGGCGCGGCCTACCACGCCGGACAGCGGCATTCCGCCTGCCAGGCTTTTAGCCATCGTCATCAGGTCGGGCTTGTCCGCGTAGTGTTCCATGGCAAACAGTTTACCCGTACGGGCGAAGCCGCTCTGGACTTCGTCGGCAATCATCACGATCCCGTGCTCATCGCAGATACGGCGGATGGCGGCCACCAGCTCTGGCGGGGCGACGTTGAATCCACCTTCACCCTGAATGGGTTCAAAAATAATCGCCGCCACCTGTTTCGCCTCAATATCAGCTTTGAACAGGCGCTCAATCGCCGTGATGGCGTCCTGCGTTGTGATGCCGTGCAGCTCGGAGGGATACGGCACGTGATACACCGATCCCGGGAAGGGACCAAATCCCAGCTTATAGGGCGCGACCTTGCCGGTTAACGCCATGGTCATATAGGTTCGGCCGTGAAAGCCTCCCCCGAAGGCGATCACACCCGGTCTGCCGGTGTGGGCACGGGCGATTTTAAGGGCATTTTCCACCGCTTCCGCGCCCGTTGTGAAGAACGCCGTTTTGGCCGGGCTCTGCACCGGGGCCAGCTCGTTAAGCTTTTCGGCTAATGAAACGTAGCTTTCATACGGCACAATCTGGTAGGCCGTGTGGGTGAACTGGTGAAGCTGTTTTTCCACTGCGGCCACCAGTTCAGGATGACGATGGCCGGTATTCAGTACCGCGATCCCGGCGGCGAAATCAATATAGTCGTTGCCTTCCACGTCGGTAAGCGTGGCATTCTCCGCCGTGCGGGCAAAGAAATCACACATTACGCCTACGCCGCGCGGGGTGGCAGAAAGTCTGCGCTGATGAAATTCCTGGTTACTCATGTCAGATACCCTTTTGTCGAAACGATCATACGCCAAGACGATCGCGCAGGCTGTAATACGCCGCGCCCATCGCCGTGAATGGAATCCGCAGGCTGCGACCGCCCGGGAAGGGGTAGTGCGGGAGTTTGGCAAACGCATCAAAGCGCTCAGCGTCACCGCGCAACAGTTCAGAGATCAGCCGTCCGGCCAGGTGGGTGCAGGTCACGCCGTGGCCGCTGTAGCCCTGCATGTAATAGATGTTTTTATCCAGACGACCAAACTGTGGCATACGCGACAGGGTCAGCAGGAAGTTGCCCGTCCAGCGGTAGTCGATTTTGACGCCTGCCAGCTGAGGGAAGGTTTGCAGCAGCTTTGGCATCACCAGGCGCTCGACATCGTCCGGATCGCGCGCGCCGTAGACTACGCCACCGCCGTACAGCAGGCGGTTGTCGGCGGTGAGACGGTAGTAATCCAGCAGGTAGTTACAATCTTCCACGCAGTAGTTATTGGGGATCAGCGAGCGGGCTACCTCCTCCGGCAGCGGGGCGGTGGTCACCACCTGGGTGCCGCAGGGCATGCTGCGTTTTGCCAGGTCCGGTTCTATCTTGTCGCCCAGATAGGCATTCCCGGCGACGATCACGTAGCGGGCCGTCACCTGGCCATGCTGCGTGCTCACCACGGCCGGGCTGGTGTGCTGAATGGCGGTCACCGGGGACTGTTCATACACCCGCCCGCCGTTCAGGCGAATGGCGTCCGCTTCGCCGATTGCCAGGTTCAGCGGATGAATGTGCCCCCCGCTGCGGTCCAGCAGCGCGCCGGTATAGCGATCGCTGTCGACTTCCCGGCGGATGGCATTGGCGTCCAGCAGCTCCAGCTGCGTGTTGCCGTAGCGTTCCCAGTTGGCTTTTTGCTCCTCCAGCGTCTCCAGCTGCTTATGGTTTAACGCCACAAACAGCCCGCCGGGGCGATAGTCGCACTGGATCTGATAGCGCTGGATACGCTCCCGGATGATTTCCCCGCCTTCAAACATCATGCTCCCGAGGACTCTGGCAGCGTCGGGTCCGTAGTTTTTCTCAATCACATCGATATCGCGGCTGTAGGAGTTAACCAGCTGGCCGCCGTTGCGTCCGCTGGCGCCGAAACCGATGCGCGCCCCTTCAAGGAGCACCACATCGTAGCCCATTTCGGCGAGATGCAGCGCGGATGAGAGGCCGGTATAGCCGCCGCCCACCACGCACACGTCACAGCTGATCGACTCGTTAAGCGTCGGGAAAGGTTCATAAGCGTTCGCGCTGGCCGCGTAGTAGCTGGTGGTATGTTCGGTCATGATTGAGGCTCCAGGGCAATCCAGATGGTTTTCAGTTCAGTAAATTTTTCCAGCGCGTGCAGGGACTTATCTCGGCCGTTACCGCTCTGCTTATAGCCGCCAAAGGGTACGGTCATATCACCGTCGTTATAGTTATTGACGAAGACCGAGCCTGCTTTCAGGCGGCGGCTCATGCGGTGCGCGCGGGAGAGATCGCGTGTCCATACCGCTGCGCCAAGCCCATATTCACTGTCGTTGGCCAGCGTTAAGGCTTCCTCTTCGGTTTTAAAGCGGGTGACGACCAGCACCGGGCCGAAAATCTCCTCCCGGCACAGCGGGGAGGCTGGGTCGATGTCGACAAAAATGGTTGGACCGACTGCGGAAGGCCATAGCTGTTCCCGCCCGTCCAGCAGCAGCGTACCTTTCCGGGTTCCCTCGCGAATGAACGTGTGGACGGTATCGGCGTGCGCAGCGTCGATGAGCATTCCCATCGTGCTGTCGGGGTCGAGCGGATCGCCCGGCTGCCATTGACGGGCCTGCGCTTTCAGCTTTGCCAGGACGTCATCGGCGATGCTGTCTTCGAGCAGCAGGCGGGTACCGGCGATACAGACTTGCCCCTGGTTATAGAAAATCCCGGCGGCGGTCGCGCTCACGGCCTTGTCCAGGTCCGGACAGTCGGCAAAGATAATGTTGGCGCTTTTGCCGCCTGCCTCCAGCCAGACGCGCTTCATGTTGCTTTCACCCGCGTCCTTCAACAGCTGCTTGCCGGTACGGGTAGAGCCGGTAAACGTCAGCACCTCGACCTCCGGATGCAGTGCCAGCGCCTGGCCCGCTTCGTGGCCGTAACCGCTTATCACATTCAGCACGCCGTCCGGCAGGCCCGCCTCTTTCGCCAGCCCGGCCAGCCGCAGGGCGGTGAGCGGCGATTTCTCCGACGGTTTCAATACCACGCTATTGCCCGCGATCAGCGCCGGGCCCAGCTTCCAGCAGGCCAGCAGCAGTGGGAAGTTCCAGGGGACGATGGCCGCGACAACCCCGATCGGCTCGCGCACGATCATTGCCAGCTCGTCCGGACCCGTAGGCGCCACTTCGCCGTAGACTTTATCCGCCGCTTCGGCGTACCAGCGAATGGCGCGCGCCGCGCCGGGAATATCGTCGCGCAGGCTGTGGCGGATGGGTTTACCGGTGTCCAGCGTTTCCAGTAAGGCCAGCTCTTCGACGTGGCGTTCCATCAAATCGGCGAGCTTATTTAGCACGGCCTTGCGCTGCGCCGGAGACGCCTGCGACCAGTCACCGCGCTCAAATACCTCACGCGCGGCCTGAACCGCACGGTCCACGTCCGCCTGCTTGCCCCGGGCCACGTTCGCCAGCGTCTGTTGGGTTGCGGGATTGACGGTTTCAAACGTGGCATTATCGGCGGCGTTACAATAGGCACCGTTAATAAATAGCCGGGTCTCAATGGCGCTGTTTTTTGCTTTATCCTGCCAGTAAGTCAGGTGCTGAAAATGCATATTCACTCCTTTCTTTCGCAATCAGATAAATAAAGGCATGGCCGTTTCAGGCAATACGAAGCCGTGAGGCATCCCGGGAATTAACCCGTTGAATGCCGACATTGATCGTTTTTATTTGTCCCGGCGTAAGCGCGCTTACGCCGGGACCGAGTGGTAATTAGAACGTGGTAGGGGTGTGGGCACTGATAATGCGGCAGATGCCTGCCGAGGTGTTGCTGAAGCTGTGCGGTATGCCGGTATTGATGGCATAGCTCTGCCCCGCAACCAGGTGATAAGGCTGGCCATTAATGGTCAGCACTATTTCACCTTCCAGTATCGTACCTATCTCCTCACCTTGGTGTTTGATCCTCTCTCCGGTCGTGGTTCCAGGCTGGTAAGTTTCAAAAATCATCGCCAGCGTACGGTTCGGATTTCCGTTATGAACCAGCTTCATCGAAACCCCCTGACTGCCTATTTCGATAAGGTCTTCCTGATTAATAACCACCTGCGGTTCATCAGGTTTTTCCGGTTCCGAAAAGAATTCCGAGAGCGACAGCCCATAGACTTTCAGCAGCTTTTGCAGCGTACTGATGGCAGGACTGACTTTGTCCTGTTCAATGGTGCTGATGGCACTGTGTGTTAACCCAGACAGTTCGGCGGCACGCCGCTGCGAGAGACCCAGTTGCTGGCGGATCTCAGACAGACGTTTCCCTGGCGCCAGTCCGTCATCGCTCATAGTTGCATTTCCTTTACGGTAGTGGTCAAAGCCGTTGCTTCTCGGCAACGTGGCTTTGACAGGCGGTGATAAAACCTTCAAACAACATACGTGACAGGGCGTACTCGCTGCTGTTCCATTCGGGGTGCCATTGCACGCCGAGGGCGAAAGGGTGGTCATGAACGCTGACCGCTTCGACCAGCCCGTCCGTCGAACGGGCCTCCACGCGGAGCCGTGGTCCTAACGTTCGTGCACCTTGCCCGTGTAACGAGTTTACCCAAAATGTGTTACAGCCTGGTATTAATTGAGACAGCAGTCCTCCCTCCTGAACCTGAACCTCATGAGACGGGGCGTATTGTAGCTCAACCGGCAGTTCAGGATCTTCCCGGTGCTCAAGCAGGTCGTTCTGCTCGAACAGGCGACGATACAGCGTCCCTCCCGTTGCAACAACCAGTTCCTGCAGCCCCCGGCAGATGGCGAAAATGGGGATGCGCCTTTCGAGCGCGGCGGCAATCAGCGCCATGCTCAGAAGATCTCGCCCGGGATCGGCGTTAGGCTCATCGCCGTTTTCACCATACAGGTGCGGCTGCACGTTACTTGGGCTGCCCGGCAGGTAAATCCCGTCCAGGGTTGGCAGCAGAGCGGTAAGTAGCTCTGGCTCTGCCACCGCATGCGGTAAGGCAATAGGTAAGCCCCCCGCGTTAACAATGGCATTCAGGTACTTTTCTTGCAGGGTCTGGGTCTCATGACCCTTAAGCCTGTTTCTACACATCACCACGCCAATAACTGGCTTGTTCATTATATTTTCCATGATCGCCCTCACAAAGTGGACTAAATTTAGGCCATTCTCGCCTGTTAAACGGCCTTTTCGTTCAATATTTTCTCAATCTAGCAACGGGATCTGCCTTTTGCAAACTTAATTTAACATTTGACAAACAATTTGTTTGCATACAGATTCGATAGGGTGGACATTATATTTTACAGTCCAGAGCAGCGAACGCAAATCCAAAAACGGTGGTAAATCATGGAAACCAATATCGTAGAAGTTGAGAACTTTGTGCAGCACACGGATGAGAGGCGGGGCAGCGCCTTTACGCAGGAAGTGAAGCGCTATTTAGAAAAGTATCCTGACACCCAGTTTATTGATGTCCTCCTGACCGACCTGAACGGCTGTTTTCGCGGCAAACGCATCCCGGTTGCCGGACTGAACAAGCTTGAAAAAGGCTGCTATTTCCCGGCATCGGTTTTCGCCATGGACATTTTGGGTAACGTAGTGGAAGAGGCGGGCCTGGGGCAGGAGCTCGGCGAGCCGGATTGTATCTGCGTGCCGGTGCCGGGCACCCTGACGCCGTCCGCCGCCGACCCGGAATACATTGGTCAGGTGCAGCTCACCATGGTCGATGAAGATGGCGCTCCCTTTGACGTTGAGCCGCGGAACGTACTCAACCGACTCTGGCAGCAGCTACGCCAGCGCGGTCTGTTCCCCGTGGTAGCGGTAGAGCTGGAGTTCTATTTACTTGACCGTAAACGCGATGCCGAAGGCTATCTGCAGCCACCCTGCGCGCCGGGCACAGACGTTCGTAACACGCAGAGTCAGGTCTACTCGGTTGATAACCTGAACCATTTTGCTGACGTACTGAATGACATTGACGAGCTGGCGCAGCTGCAGTTGATCCCCGCAGACGGGGCAGTGGCTGAGGCCTCCCCGGGCCAGTTTGAGATTAACCTGCACCATACGGAAAACGTGCTTGATGCCTGCGATGATGCGCTGGCGCTAAAACGTCTCGTCAGGCAGATGGCGGAAAAACATAAGATGCACGCCACGTTTATGGCAAAGCCGTATGAAGAGCATGCGGGCAGCGGGATGCATATCCACATCAGCATGCAAAACAACAGAGGCGAAAACGTGCTCGCAGACGCCAGCGGCGAGGATTCCGCGCTGCTGAAACGCGCGTTGGCCGGGATGATCGATCTGATGCCGGCGTCCATGGCGCTGCTGGCACCGAACGTTAACTCCTACCGCCGTTTCCAGCCGGGGATGTACGTGCCGACGCAAGCGTCATGGGGACACAATAATCGCACGGTTGCCCTGCGTATCCCCTGCGGCGATCGCCATAACCATCGGGTCGAGTACCGGGTGGCGGGAGCAGACGCGAATCCGTATCTGGTGATGGCGGCGATTTTTGCCGGCATTTTACATGGGCTGGATAACGATTTACCCCTGCAGGAAGAAGTGGAAGGCAATGGTCTGGAGCAGGATGGACTGCCATTCCCGATTCGCCAGAGCGATGCGCTGTGGGAATTTATGCAAAACGATCATCTTCGCGAGCGGCTGGGCGAGCGTTTCTGCCACGTCTATCACGCCTGCAAACATGATGAATTACTGCAGTTTGAACGCCTGATTACCGAAACTGAAATTGAGTGGATGCTGAAAAACGCCTGATAACGTGCCCCGGTAAGGGGCCGCTTTGTTTCATCGCATACGTATCACCCAACGGCCTGCGCGGAGCCTGGCCTAACTGTTCGCTGGCATGCCAGCTATCTCCCGGGAGTCGCGTTATGGAGCGCAGGCGGCACAGGGATTTTCTTAACGACACTGTGTGACGAGGTAGGAAATGATGCAGATGTTCAACTATCCGCAGGGCGAAGGGGGCCAGTCAGGCTCCTGCTGTGAGTGCGAGCCAGAGACGGTGCACTGGTACGAAAGCGTGTGTTCTTTACAACTTCCCCCTTTGCTAAGCAGGTTTGCGTTAAGGTCAACGCAAGTGCAAACCACGGTAAGCATGGGGGGGACGGTTTATGGCGACTAACACCTCTCTTGACTCGCCGGGCATGGCCGGAAGAACCCGGCTGCGCAGCTCCCTCAAGCTCTGGCAGGTCGTTATGATGGGGTTGGCTTACCTCACCCCCATGACCGTGTTTGATACCTTCGGCATTGTGTCCGGTATCAGCAATGGCCACGTGCCCGCCTCGTATCTCCTGGCGCTGGCTGGCGTCATGTTTACCGCCATTAGCTACGGCAAACTGGTGCGACAGTTCCCGGAAGCGGGCTCTGCATACACCTACACGCAGAAATCGATCGGACCCCACCTGGGTTTTATGGTCGGCTGGTCATCGCTGCTGGACTATCTCTTCCTGCCGATGATCAACGTGCTGCTGGCGAAGATCTACCTTTCCGCGTTGTTCCCTGAAGTCCCGCCGTGGGTCTGGGTGGTGGGGTTTGTGACGATCATGACGCTGGCGAACCTGAAGAGTGTTAACCTCGTCGCCAACTTTAACACCCTGTTTGTGCTGGTGCAGGTCGCCATCATGGTGGTGTTTGTCATACTCGTGGTGCATGGCCTGCACAAGGGGGAGGGCGTCGGCACGGTTTGGTCGCTCCAGCCGTTTATCAGCGAGAACGCACACCTGCTCCCTATTATTACCGGCGCGACTATCGTTTGCTTCTCTTTCCTCGGCTTTGACGCGGTCACCACGCTGTCGGAAGAGACGCCAAACGCGGCGCGAGTTATTCCCAAAGCCATTTTCCTGACCGCACTGTATGGCGGGCTGATATTCATTGTTGCCTCGTTTTTCATGCAGCTCTTTTTCCCGACAATCGCGCGCTTTAAGAACCCGGACGCCGCGCTGCCGGAAATTGCGCTGTACGTGGGCGGCAAACTCTTCCAGTCGGTGTTTCTGTGTACCACGTTTGTGAATACGCTCGCTTCAGGCCTGGCCTCGCACGCCAGCGTCTCACGCTTGTTGTATGTGATGGGGCGTGACAACGTCTTTCCGGAGCGGGTGTTTGGCTACGTGCATCCGAAATGGCGTACTCCGGCCCTGAATGTCATTATGGTAGGGATAGTGGCGCTGTCGGCCCTGTACTTTGATCTCGTGACCGCGACGGCGTTGATCAACTTTGGCGCGCTGGTGGCGTTTACGTTTGTTAATCTCTCGGTGTACAACCATTTTTGGCGGCGTAAGGGGTTGAACAAAACGTGGAAAGATCGGCTCCACTATTTCCTGCTGCCAATCATTGGTGCCGTAACGGTCGGCGTGCTGTGGATAAATCTCGAAGCGACGTCCCTGACGCTTGGCCTCATCTGGGCAGCGCTGGGGATCCTTTACCTGACATGGCTAACGCGCCGTTTCCGAAAACCGCCTCCGCAGTTTAAAGCCGGTAAGATAGAGCAGGCCTGGGATTCCTGAACGTGAAACGGCACCAGTACGCTGGTGCCGTTTATCTGGAGCGCTCGTCTTACCGGGCATCAGCCCGCAAGCTTATTATCTCAAACGCTTGTGAAGACTTGCCCCCACCAGCAGCGCCGCGCACAGCATCAGCGCGATAAACCCGCCCACGCCGTTCCAGCCGTAGTTGTGCCAGAACACGCCGCCGAGCGTCCCGGCAATGCTTGATCCCAGGTAATAGCTAAACAGATACAGCGACGACGCCTGGCCCTTTGCACGACGGGCGCGCGGGCCAATCCAGCTGCTGGCGACCGAGTGGGCGGCGAAAAAGCCTGCAGAGAAGAGCAGCATTCCGGCAAAAATCAGCCACAGAGAGGAGAAGAGCGTCAGCAGAAGGCCGACCAGCATCACCGTCGTGAAGAACAACATCACCGGGCCACGACCGTAGCGTGCGGTCATCGCTCCGGCTTTTGGCGAACTCCAGGTACCGGTGAGGTATGCCACGGAAAGCAGGCCGACCACCGCCTGGCTGAGATGCCACGGAGAAAGCATCAGGCGATAGCCAATGTAGTTAAACAGCGTGACAAACGAACCCATCAGCAGAAAACCCATCAGGAACAGGCGCGGCAGCCCTTTATCACGCCAGTGCAGGCGGAAGTTGATAAACAGCGTTTTGGGGCGCAGGGACGCCGGGCGGAAGTGACGTGATTCCGGCAGAATTTTCCAGAACATCAGCGCAGAGGCGAGCGCAAAGCAACCAATCACCGCCAGCGCAATGCGCCAGTTAAAGAAATCCGTAAACACCCCGCTCAGCAGGCGTCCGCTCATCCCACCGATGGAGTTCCCGCTGATGTACAGCCCCATAGAGAAAGCGACAAAGCTCGGGTGGATCTCCTCGCTGAGATAGGTCATCCCGACCGCAGCCACGCCGCTCAGCGATAACCCGATCAGCGCACGCATTATCAGGATACCGTGCCAGCTGGTCATCATCGTCGAAAGCAGCGTACAGACGGAGGCCAGCATCAGTGCGGTGACCATGACCTGCTTGCGACCAATCGCATCTGAGAGCGGCCCGGTGAACAGCAGACCGACCGCCAGCATCCCGGTGGAGAGAGAAAGCGAAATACTGCTGCTGGCAGGCGACACGCCAAACTCGTGGGACAGCACGGGCAGGATCGGCTGAACGCAATAGAGCAGGGCAAAGGTTGCGAGACCCGCTGAGAAAAGCGCCAGCGTGACGCGCATAAACTGAGGGGTACCACGTTTAATAAACTGCACCGGCTGAGATGCTGCAGGTAAATCATCAATATCATTTGCCGGAGTGATATCAATGGTAGTTGTACGGCTCACACATGTTCCTTGCTTAAACATCCCCGTGATTTCTGGTGACGGGTATGACCACAAGATCAGAGTAGGAAAATGTAAATATTCTGTCTAATATATTAATAATCTCAAATGATACTTTAAAAATATGAATATCGAACTGCGTCATTTACGCTACTTCGTGGCGGTAGCGGAGGAGCTGCATTTTGGCCGCGCGGCGGCGAGGCTGAACATCTCTCAGCCACCGCTCAGCCAGCAAATTCAGATCCTCGAACAGCAGGTTGGGGCGCGTCTGCTGGCACGTACGAACCGTAGCGTGAGCCTGACCGCCGCGGGCAAGCAGTTCCTGGCCGACAGCAGGCAAATTCTGAGCATGGTGGATGACGCCGCTGCCAGGGCGGAGCGGCTGTATCTGGGGGAGACCGGCGAACTGCGGATCGGCTTTACCTCGTCGGCGCCCTTTATCAGCGCTGTCTCAGAAACCCTCTCATCGTTCCGCCGCCATTTTCCGGACGTGCATATTCAGACCCGCGAAATAAACACCCGCGAGCAAATTTCGCCGCTCAACGAGGGGGCGCTCGACCTGGGGCTGATGCGTAATACCGCACTACCGGATACGCTGGCGTGGCAGGTGATCCTGCGCGAACCCCTGATGGCGATGATCCCGCAGGATCACCCTCTGGCGTCGCAAGCTTCCGTGACGCTGGCAGAGCTGGCAAAAGAGCCCTTTGTCTTTTTTGACCCTCAGGTCGGCACCGGTCTGTATGACGATATTTTGGGCCTGATGCGTCGCCACGATCTCGCCCCGGTTATTACTCAGGAAGTGGGAGAGGCCATGACTATTATTGGTCTGGTTGCCGCCGGGCTTGGGGTTTCTATTCTCCCGGCGTCCTTTAAGCGGGTACAATTGCAGGAAATGCGCTGGGTGGCCATTGCCGAAAAAGAGGCGGTTTCCGAGATGTGGCTGGTCTGGTCAAAACATCGCGAACAGAGTCAGGCGGCGCAGCGGTTTAAAAAGCAGCTCATTACAGCCTCGGCAGGGCGATATTTATAGGGAAACTGGGGTAAAAATGTGCGGTAAATCACATGGCTAAGTAAATATTTGACGACGCCTGGTGAAGTGCTTCACCATAGCCAACAGTTTATTTCGAAGCTCGAAAATAAGGGAGTACGAGGTGGTTGCTGATAGCCAGCCAGGGCATATTGATCAGATTAAGCAGACCAATGCAGGCGCAGTGTATCGCCTGATTGATCAGCTCGGTCCGGTTTCGCGTATCGATCTTTCGCGCCTGGCACAACTGGCACCCGCCAGTATCACCAAGATAGTCCGCGAAATGCTGGAAGCCCACCTGGTCCAGGAGACGGAAATACAGGAGCCGGGCAGCCGTGGACGTCCTGCTGTCGGGCTGGTGGTAGAAACGGAAGCATGGCACTACCTGTCACTGCGCATCAGCCGGGGGGAGATCTTCCTTGCGCTGCGCGATCTCAGCAGCAAGCTGGTGGTGGAAGACCGGCTGGAGCTCCCGCTCGATGCGGAACAACCGCTTCTTGACGCCATTCTGGCCCATATCGATCACTTCTTTATTCGTCATCAGCAGCGGCTTGAACGGTTAACGGCGATTGCTATCACCATGCCGGGTATCATTGATACCGAGAATGGCATCGTGCACCGCATGCCGTTTTATGACAATGTCAAAGAGATGCCGCTGGGTGAGGTGCTGAAAAACCATACCGGCGTGCCCGTCTATATTCAGCATGATATCAGCGCCTGGACCATGGCGGAGGCGCTGTTTGGCGCATCTCGCGGCGCGCGCGACGTTATTCAGGTGGTGATTGATCACAACGTGGGGGCGGGGGTGATTACCGACGGTCGCCTGCTGCACGCCGGAAGCAGCAGCCTGGTGGAAATCGGTCACACGCAGGTCGACCCGTACGGTAAACGCTGCTACTGCGGTAACCACGGCTGCCTGGAGACCATTGCCAGCGTCGAAAGCGTGCTGGAGCTGGCGCAGGTGAGGCTCAGCCAGTCGATGAGCTCTTCGCTTCACGGCCAGCCGCTTACCGTGGATTCTCTCTGCGCTGCAGCCCGACAGGGGGATTTACTGGCGAAAGATATCATCACGGGCGTCGGTAACAACGTGGGCCGCATTCTCGCCATTATGGTCAATCTGTTTAACCCACAAAAAATTCTGATTGGTTCACCGCTCAGCCAGGCGGCGGATATTCTCTTTCCGGCGATTTCTGCCTGCATCAACCAGCAGTCGCTTCCTGCATACAGCAAAAACATCGTGGTCGAAAGCACCCAGTTTTCGAACCAGGGAACCATGGCCGGTGCCGCGCTGGTGAAAGATGCGATGTATAACGGCTCTTTACTGATCCGTTTGTTGCAGGGTTAACTCTTTTCCATAGATGTAAGAAATATTGCGCTATCTCAAGCCGGGTAGCGCACGCATCCCGTAGACTTCCCCCACTGAATTATTTACCTGGTTTATATTTTCGAAGCATACCCAAGAGGTGGAATGAGTCATGCTTAAGCGTTTCTTTGTTACTGGTACTGATACCTCTGTCGGCAAGACTGTCGTATCCCGCGCATTGCTGCAGTCTCTGGCAGCCAGCGGTAAACGCGTGGCAGGGTACAAACCGGTCGCAAAAGGCAGTAAAGAGACGCCAGACGGATTGCGTAATAAAGACGCCCTGGTGCTGCAAAGCGTTTCGTCCATTGAATTACCTTATCACGCGGTAAATCCTATCGCGCTGAGCGAGGATGAGAGCAGCGTGGCGCACAGCGGCCTGATCAACTACAGCCTGCTTTCCGACGGTCTGGCGAGCCTGAGCGAGAAAGTTGACCACGTTGTGGTTGAAGGTACCGGCGGCTGGCGCAGCCTGATGAATGATTTACGCCCGCTTTCCGAGTGGGTGGTGCAGGAACAGCTGCCCGTGGTGATGGTGGTCGGCATTCAGGAAGGGTGCATCAACCATGCCCTCCTGACGGCACAGGCCATTGCCAATGACGGCCTGCCGCTGGTGGGCTGGGTGGCTAACCGTATTAATCCGGGGCTTGCGCACTACGCTGAAATCATTGATGTGCTGAGCAAAAAACTCCCCGGGCCTTTAGTGGGTGAATTGCCCTACCTGCCGCGCGCCGAGCAGCGCGAATTAGCGCAGTACATCGACCTCTCTGCTTTCAGCAGTATGGGGTCCGTAGACAGAGTCGTGGCGTAACGTCCTCGACAGTACCGACGCGACGACGCACGCGACCAGCAAGCCGGGCAGTAAAAAATACTGCCCGGTCATTTCACAGACCATCAGTGCCGACATAATCGGCGCATGCGTCGTGGCAGCCAGCAGCGTTGCCATACCTGCCAGCCCCAGCAAAATTGCCGTCTCAGCGCCTGGAAACCACAGCGCGGATAGCTGCGCAAACAGCATTCCTGTCGCCATGCCGACAAATAACGTCGGTGTGAACACCCCGCCGGGCGCGCCCGAGCCGCTGCTTGCCAGTACCGCCAGCAATTTACAGATAAACACGCCTGCAATCACCGACAGCAACGGCGGGGCGAGAAGAAAAGCCTGAACCACACTGTAGCCATTCCCCCACACCTTCGGCGTCAGCAGCGACAGCAGCCCGACGATCAGCCCGCCCAGCGCCAGCTGCCACGGCGGCGAAAGCTTAAGGCGCAGAAACAGAGCGTGGCTGTAGGACATCAGCCACATCAGCAGCGGACCGCACAGCCCGGCCAGCAGTCCCATGCCGACAATCAGGGAATAATCCACAGCCGTAAGGCTCTCGCTGAGGTGGACCTGATAAAGGGTGTTTGCGCTGGGGCTGAGCAGGCGGGTCGTAAGCAGCGCGACCACTGCAGCAATCACCACCGGGCCGAGCGAGGCCAGCATCAGCGTGCCAAACAGGATCTCAGCGATGAACAGGCTTCCGGCTAAGGGGGCGTGGTAGGCGCTGGCCATCCCGGCGGCGGCCCCGCAGGCAATCCACAATTTCCATTCTGATTTAGGGGTAAAGCGCCGGGCGAACAGGGAAGCCGCGAGGGCGGCAAGCAGGATCATCGCCCCTTCACGCCCGATGGCGCTGCCGCTGGCGACCACCAGCAAAGAAGCGAGTGATTTCACCAGGCTGGCACCGTAATCAAACTGTCCGTCTTCAGTTTCCAGCGCTTCCATATAATCGGTTGGCGCGTGAGGCCGTTGCGCGGTAAACCGTTGCCATCCCCAGAGCAGCAGCCCAGCAGCCAGACCGCCCAGCGCGGGCGTCAGCACCCGTCGCCAGGGCGATAATGCGGCGGCGGCGTTCACCAGGCTGCCGCTGTCGTTGCTTAGAAACAGCCACTCCAGCAGATACATGCTGTGGCGGAATACCGCAACGGCCAGCGCGGCCAACACGCCGGTGACGGTGGCAATCAGTAATCGGCGAAACATCGCGCGAATGTCGGGGTAGGCGTGAAGACGTTGCATGGGTCGCGAGTCAACGGGAAAGATACAATATTGTGGCGGGAAATCGTGGGGTTAGCAAAAGGTATGCGTGCGAAAAAGCCGGGCGATGCCCGGCCTGAAAGATTAACTCTCACTATGAATATTCAGCGCCCGGCGCGTACGCCCTGAACTCAGGTACTCGGCAATATAGTCCTGAGAAATCTCGCCGTTGTAGCGCCCGTCCTCATCCACAATCGGCATCCAGCTGGTATTGCTCTCATACAGACGTGAAAGCACCACGCGCAGGTTGTCTTCCGCTTTGCCGGTCATGCGGAACGGATGCAGGATGTCGCCGCAGGTACCGCTGGCGTTACGCGCTTCTCGACGCTTCACAAAGCCCAGCGGTTTGCCGTGCTCATCGACCACGGTAATCGCGCGAATGTCATTATCATCCATGGTTGAAAAGGCTTCGGGAAGCGGGGTAGAACCCCGCACCGTAATGGTCGGCTGCTGGTCGGTCACGTCTCCTGCGGATACCAGCAGCAGACGCTTCAGCGTACGGTCCTGACCGACAAACGAGCCGACAAACTCATTCGCCGGTTTCGCCAGCAGTTCATCCGGGCTGGCGCACTGCACGATTTTCCCCTGACGGAACACCGCAATGCGGTCACCGAGCTTCAGGGCTTCGTCGATATCGTGGCTCACCAGCATGACGGTTTTTTTCAGCTTGCGCTGCATCTCCAGGAACTGGTTCTGGATCACCTCGCGGTTGATCGGGTCCACCGCGCCGAAGGGTTCATCCATCAGCAGCACCGGAGGATCAGCCGCCAGGGCGCGGATCACGCCGATACGCTGCTGCTGGCCGCCGGACATCTCGCGCGGGTAGCGGTTGAGGAACTTATGCGGATCCATCGCCACCATATCCATCAGCTCTTCGGCGCGGGTTTTGCAGCGCGCTTTATCCCAGCCCAGCATGCGCGGCACGACGGTGATGTTCTCTTCGATGGTCATGTTCGGAAACAGGCCAATCTGCTGGATCACGTAGCCAATGTTGCGGCGCAGGGTGACGGTGTCCATCCCGCTGGTGTCTTCACCGTTGATCAGGATTGTCCCGCTGCTCGGGGTAATAAGGCGGTTAATCATCTTCAGCGTGGTGGTTTTCCCACAGCCGGAAGGGCCGAGCAGGACGCACATTTCCCCTTCGGGCACGTTCAGGTTTACGTTATCAACGGCCTTAAAGGTCTGGCCGTGCTTCTGTGAAAATTGTTTGGTGAGGTTTTCCAGTTTTATCATTATCGAATCCCCTTTGGAGTCAGAACCACCTGCAGACGGTGCAGCAGCCAGTCGAGCACAATCGCTAAAAGACAAATCATCAGCGCGCCCGCGATCAACATGCGAATATCACTTCCGCCGATGCCGTTGAGCAGCAGCAGCCCCAGACCGCCCGCGCCGATCACGGCGGCAATCGCCATCACGCCAATGTTCATCACCACGGCGGTGCGGATCCCGCCGAAAATCACCGGCAGCGCCATCGGGATCTCAACCCAGCGCAGGCGCTGCCAGAAGGTCATGCCGATGCCGCGCCCGGCTTCGCGCAGGCCAGGCGGCAGGCTGTCGAGCGCCGTATGGGTGTTACGCACAATCGGCAGCAATGAGTAGAGAAAAACAGCGGTGATTGCAGGCAGGGCACCGATACCCTGACCGATCAGCGAAAACAGCGGGATCATCAGGCCAAACAGAGCGATGGACGGAATGGTCAGCACGATGGTGGCTATCCCCAGCACCGGCGTTGCCAGCCACTTGTGGCGGACAATCAGAATGCCCAGCGGTACGCCAATAATGATGGCTAAACCTACGGCCAGCGCCACCAGCCACAGATGCTGCAGCGTCAGGGTTAAGAGGTAATCCCAGTTGTCCAGAATGTAGTGAATCGTCTCCATAGCGCCTCCTACAGCAGCTGTTTGCTACGCAGGAAATCTCGGGCGACCTGCTGCGGTGACTGATGGTCGATATCCACCTTCTTATTCAGTTCGGTGATAGCGTCGTTGTTGAGCTGGGCAGAGAGGGTGTTGAGCGCCTCTTCCAGTCCTGGGTTGGCCTCCAGCGTGTCTTTACGCACCACCGGCGTCACCGCGTAGCTCGGGAAGAAGCCTTTATCGTCTTCCAGCACCTTGAGGTCGAAGCCTTTCACGCGCCCGTCGGTGGTGTAAATCAGTCCGGCATCGACAAACCCGTCGCGTACGGCGTTGTATACCAGGCCCGGGTCCATCTGGCGGATCTGTGGGCGATCCAGCGCCATGTTGTAGGCCGCCTGAAGCGGCTTCATGCCGTCGCTGCGTCCGGCAAACTCCAGGTCTAAGCCCAGCAGCCAGTTTTTGTCCGGGTTGGTTTTACGGATCTGCTCAATCTTCGCCACCATCTCCGACATGGTGTTGATATGTTCCGCCTCGGCGCGCTTGCGCTGCATGGCAAAGGCATAGGTATTGTTCATGTCGGCGGGCTTGAGCCAGACCAGACCGTGCTTCGCGTCCAGGCGTTTCACCGTCTCGTAAGACTCCTGGGGCGACATGCGCTTGTTGATGTGGTTAAAGATGATCAGCGACGTGCCGGTGTACTCCCAGGTCATGTCAATCTGCTTGTTGATCATCGCGTTGCGGGAGATCACCGTGGCAATGTTGGTTTGCGGCTGTACCTGAAAACCTTTCTTTTGCAGGTACTGCACGGTCATCGCCGAGAGAATGTGCTGCTCGGTAAAGCTCTTGGTCGCCAGAATCAGCGGGGCCGCCATCGCCTGGCTGGTGAACAGCGCCGCGGCACACAGCGCCGTCAGGCTGGAAAACAGTCTCATAAAAGCTCCTTATTATTGTTATCGAGCGAGATGGGGACTCATCGCGCGACCCAGCGCCGCCAGCAGGGTATCGAGGATCAGGGCGAACAGGGCGGTTGCCGCCGCGCCGAGGATCAGGGTCGGGAAATCGTTTAAGTAAATACCGGGGAAAATCAGCTCGCCGTAGCTGCTGGCACCAATCAGGAACGCCAGCGGCGCGGTCCCGACGTTGATGGCGGTGGCAATGCGGATCCCCGAGAGCATGACCGGCCAGGCGGCTGGCAGCTCAACCTGACGCAGACGCTGCCATTTGGTCATTCCGATGCCGTTTGCCGCTTCCAGCAGCGACGGCGGGACCGAGCACAGCCCGGCGTAGGTGTTACGCACTATCGGCAGCAGCGAGGCGAGGAACAGGGCGATGATGGCGGGCGTATCGCCAATGCCAATCACCACCATCGCCAGCGCCAGAACGGCCAGCGGCGGCAGCGTGTTGCCGACGTTGAAGATTTGCATGACGTATTCGGCGATACCTCGCGCCGCAGGGCGGCTCAGCAGGATCCCGCTCGGAATACCGACCAGCAGGGCAAAAAACATCGACGAGAAAACCAGAATCATGTGCTGTTGCCCGAGATAGACCAGGTCAACCTGGCGCGCCCTGATCGTCTCCAGCCCAATGCCCCAGACGAGGAGGGCGAGAACCACGATAATGGCGCCGACAAACAGCAGCGAACGTTTGAGTAATGGGTGCATTGCGGTGTGTCTCCCTGTGCGCATGCGTTATAGCAACCACCGGTTGCCTGTTGTTATGCCATGTTTCGGCAGGGGTATTTCACCTATAGCAAGCGTTTGGGAAGGGTTCCAGCGAAGGGGTAAAATCAGTAACCCTATGAAAACAGTGACAACCTCGGGTTAAGCCTTATGGCGTAAGGGCTGATAGAGGTGCAGACAGAATAGTCCTAAAGCGCTTTTTTAAAAGTGACACCGTCACATTAAAAAAGCGCTTACACCGAATATCGATCATCATCTGCATTGAGAAGCACGAACCCGTCGAACCCGCGTCGAGACGGTGATAATTGAAACGATAGCGACCACGGCGAGCATCAACCCGAGCGCCAGCATGGCGTTAAACCCGATCCACCTGAACAGCAGCAGTCCCGCGATACCGCCCGTAATAAACGAGAAAAGGGTGGTTAAGTGGGTTTTCAACTGGCTTTTTTGTGCCGCCGTATCTTTGGAGTAATCTCTGCGGAGCATTGCCACCAGTACGGAGGCCAGGGATATTCCCGCGTCTGTCAGCGTCCCGGTAATGTGCGTCGATCTCACCCGTCCGCTGGACAGCTGCGTGGAAGTGGAATTATGAATGCCCATCAGGCCGCACAGAAAAAGAATAATTTCGCGGTTGCTCGTGAGGGTATGAAAAAACATTTCGTAGAAGGAGACGCCGGTCAGCAATATCCCTTCGACAAACAGGATCTGGCAAAAAACCAGCCGGACGTTATGGATAATGCCCCATATCACGATCGTGCGCGCAATAATGGCGCCTGCGACAAAGGAGAGAATAATCGACCCAAAGAAAATCATATCGCTCAGGTCGGTGGAAGAGACTTCGCTGGATAATTGTGAGGTGTTGCCGGTCATGTGTGAGGGGAAAAAACCAAATGCGCCGAGGGCGATGGCATTCAGTAAACCTGCCGAGGTCGCCAGCCAGAGAGCAAGCCGGCGATCCTCCTTATGCGTTCGTTCTTTCTTGAGTCTAATCAGCAAGAATACCTCCAGGTTGAGCGTTGCCTGAATTGTCAGGCTAGCAAAGCAGTGCAATGGGCTGTCCAGGATATGACTTAATTATTATTCCCTCTGATACGTTTCAGGGTTTAGTAATTAAATAAAATATCCTTGCTCAACATGGGGGCGTAAATACTTTACATCATGCCGTTATTGCCGTGACGCAAAAACGCCGGGCGCTGGTTGAGACGTTCAAACCAGGCCTCAATCGCGGGCACGTCGGGCTTATCAAACGGCGTCATCTTCCAGCGATTCACCGACAGCCCAAGCACCACGTCCGCAAGGGTAAACGTCTCGCCCGCTGCAAAGGCTCCGGTGCGCTGCAGCTGGTTTTCCAGAATGGTGATGCAGTGGTTCCACTCTTTTATTCCCGCCGCAATGCGCCGAGGGTCGTTAAAGTCCGGGTTTTTACGCCCCAGCGCCGGGAAGACATAGCGCCAGGCGTTATTGAATTCGGTTGCCTGCCAGTCCATCCAGCGCTCAACGTTGGCGCAGGCCTGCGGCTCTGCGGGCAGCAGGGTATGACGTCCGGCCTTGCGCACCAGATAACGGCAGATGGCGTTGGACTCCCACAGCACGAAATCACCGTCAATCAGTACCGGCACCATGGCGTTGGGGTTCAGCGCGCGGAAGGCATCCGTTTCCGTTGAGGCAAAACCGCTGCCGTAGTCTTCCTGCTGATACTCGAGGCCTGCTTCCTCGCAGGTCCAGAGCACTTTACGAACATTGATAGAGGTGGTTTTGCCGAGGATGTTAATCATGTCGCCGCTTCTCTTCAAAGTGATGAATCGTTTAAAAACAATACACCAGCGGTGAAGAAAAGCGTCAACAAATCATCCGGCGAGTGATTTGTGAAGACGCGAAAGCAGAAGCGTCAACACAACCGCGCCCAGGAGCAATATTCCGCTCAATGCAAACGTGCTCTGCCAGCCGCTATGATCAAACACCATACCGCCCGCCGTTGAGCCGAGCGCAATGGCGAGCTGGATCACTGCGACCATTAACCCGCCACCGGCTTCGGCATCTTGCGGCAGCGTTCGCGCAATCCATGTCCACCATCCCGTGGGGGCCGCCGTCGCCAGCATCCCCCAGAAGCTTAACAGCAGGGCAACGATCCACAGGCTGTGACCGGTCAGTATCAACACGCTGGCAATGACGGCCATCAGCAGGGGAATGGCGATTAACGTCGGGTAAAATGCCGCGTTCAGAACCATGGCAACGAGCAGTGTGCCAACAAAACCCGCGACGCCAATGGTGAGTAAAATCAGCGATAAGCCAGAGGGACTGACCTGCGTGACGGTTTCAAGAAACGGCCGCACATAGGTAAAGAGCGCAAACTGCCCCATAAAGAAAAGGCCGCAGGCCAGCAGACCCACAGAGACCGCTCGCTGACGGAACAAACGAAAAACGCTTCCACGCGAGGCATCGTACTGATTCCCTTTCATACCCGGCAGGCTAAAACACTGCCAGATGAAGGCGACTATCGCTACAGGAACCAGGCACAGGAAGGCACCGCGCCAGCCAATGGTGGCGCCGAGATAGCTCCCCAGTGGGGCTGCCACCACTGTCGCCAGCGCGTTCCCTCCGTTGAATATCGCCAGCGCGCGCGATACCTGATGCTGCGGAACAAGGCGAATGGCCGTTGCGGCAGACATGGACCAGAACCCACCTATTGCGATACCGATCAGCGCGCGGCCTGTCATGTAAACCAGATAGTTTGGGGCGAAAGCGATAATCATCCCCGAGAGCGCCATCAGGATCGTCATGCCCAGCAGAAGGTGTTTGCGGTTCATATTCCCGGCAAGCCGGGAAAGGAAGAGACTGGTCAGAACCGCCAGCGCGCCGGAAATTGCGATCCCCTGGCCAGCGAGCCCCTCTGTAACGCCCAAATCTCTGGCAAGGGGCGTGAGCAGGCTGACGGGCATAAATTCCGAGGCAATCAGGACAAATACGCACAGGGTCATGGCAAAAATACCGCCCCAGTGCGCGCGTTTCTCATTCTGTAAGGTGGTAGGGTTCAGAGTGGACATAGTCATCTTTCACGAAGCACCGCCCGCTCAACACGGGCGGCGGAGAGGTTTATTTCAGGCTGGTTTTGAAGAACTGCTCAAACTGGCCGAACGGGATCTTCCCGGCAACGTTGTCGTAGAGGTCGACATGGTTTGCGCCCGGAACAATCACCAGTTCCTTCTGCTTGCTGCCGACCGCTTTAAACGCATCTTCCGCAAAGTAGCGGGAGTGTGCCTTTTCACCGGTTACGATAAGCGTCGGGATAGTAATTTCCCCGGCATAGCTCAGCAGCGGCATATTCATAAAGGATAATGGTGTGGTCGCGGTCCACGCGCCGGTGGAGTTGACGGAGCGCGCGTGGAAGCCGCGCGGCATGCGGTAGTAGTCATAGAACTCCTTCAGTACCGGGTGCGGGTCTGCTGGCAACGCCTCTGGCAGAATACGTTCAGCCGCCGTCACCTTGCCGTTCTCATCGACATAAATGTCGTGGCCGCCGTGCGCGAAGGTCCCGTTCTCAGCATCTTTCCAGCGCTGTGCGTTCAGATACTGCAGAACGGCACGGCGGTCAGACGTTGAATAGCGATCTTTCCCGTCGCCCACGCCGTAGCCCATCGCCCGGCTCATGTCGTACATCACGCTGGTGGCGACCGCTTTCACGCGGGTGTCCATGGAGGCCGCATTCAGCGCCATACCGCCCCAGCCGCAGATGCCGAGAATACCAATGCGGTTACGATCAACCTCTTTCTGCAACCCCAGGAAGTCCACCGCCGCGCTAAAGTCTTCGGTGTTGATATCCGGAGACGCGACGTTGCGCGGCTGGCCACCGCTTTCGCCCGTATAGGACGGATCGAACGCCAGGGTCACAAACCCATTTTCTGCCAGGGTTTGCGCATACAGGCCGCTGGACTGCTCTTTGACCGCGCCAAACGGCCCACTGACCGCAATCGCCGCCAGCTTGCGGTCGCCGCGGTTTTTGGGAAGATACAGGTCGCCCACCAGGGTGATCCCGTATCGGTTCTGGAAGGACACCTTACGGTGATCGACTTTGTCACTTTCGGCGAAGGTTTTATCCCATGTGCTCACCATCGAAACAGGTGCGTTTGGGTTGGTGGTTTCTGCATAACTCATTGTTGTCACTCCACTTAATGATGCACATAGCAGCATCGCAACGGACAGTTTTTGGGTAAATATTTTCATGGAAATGAACCCTGGGTTGTTGTGTTGCGGTCATTATAGTTAGCAGAAATAGTGCTGATTAGAGGGCGAAAGCTGCTAGGATTCATATCATATTGTTATAAATAGGTAGGCATGATGGCAAAACGGGAAAACTATAATGAGCTGTACCTGTTCATGCAGGTGGTACGGGAGGGGAGCTTCACGGCGGCCGCGCTTCGGCTTGGGCTGGCGCAATCCGGGATAAGCCGCTCGGTTCGCGAGCTGGAAGAGCGATTAGGCGTTCAACTTCTGGTCCGCACCACGCGCAAGCTCTCGCTCACCCATGCCGGGGAACAGCTTTATCAGACCGCCGAGTCTGCATTCGATACGCTCGATACGGGTCTGGCGACCCTGGCACACTATCGTCAGACGCCGTCCGGCACGGTGCGTATTAATGCCAGCCAGCACGCTATCGATAAATGTCTGCTGCCAAAGCTCGCCATTTTTAAACAGCGTTACCCGGACATCAGGCTGGAACTGATGAATGAAAGCCGCTTCGTCGACATTATCGCCGAGCGGTTCGATGCGGGTGTCAGACTGGGGCCGGAAGTGGGGCAGGGAATGATTGCCGTGCGTATCACGCCTGATATGGAAATGGCCGCAGTGGCTGCCCCGGAACACTTCAGACGCTACGGTTTTCCGCAGACGCCAGCCGATTTAGCGGCTCATCCCTGCATTGCCTACCAGTTTGCCGACGGTAGTGACTATCAGTGGGAACTGGTGCAGGACGGGAAAAAAATCACCCATCGGCCAGAGGGGCAATGGGCGCTGTCTGACAGCTACATGGAAGCCGAAGCCGCCCGGCTGGGGCTTGGGCTGGCCTATGTTCCGGTGGAGCTGGTGGCTGACGATCTGGAGCGCGGAACGCTGATCCGGGTGTTGCAGCGCTATAGCCTGCGCATGGACGGGTTGTATCTCTATTATCCGCACCGCAACGTGTCGCCTGCCCTGAGGGTGGTGATCGACACGCTGAAAATATAGCTTTATTTCAGGGATAAAGAGAATGGCAGGAACACGCCTTCATTCATTTGGAAGATTTAAAGAGGGTATTGCAAGACGGACAGACAAGTTGAGAGCCTTTCTGAACGCGGCTAAAGCTGTGTTCTGAATCTTTTGCACAGCCTGGACATGTGCATTTCACTAAATAATTACGATGAGTTTGTGTTTTTTTACGTACTGACATAGGGAGCTCCTGCTATAAGGGGACAAAAACAATACACGATTAAAATGATGATGACTTATTATTTAACAATATTTGAAGAGATGAAGACGTCAGGAAGTATAAATAAAAAACCCGCTCGGGGCGGGTTCATTTTATTATCAGTAGCACATAACTGCTCAGGCCAACGCCTTCATCGCTATCGTAAGCGCCACTGATAATGAGCACCTGTTACAGTGCAGTGACGTTACCGGCCGCAGGGCCTTTAGCGCCATTTTCAATGGTGAAGGACACTTTCTGACCTTCATCCAGAGTTTTGAAGTTATCGCCCTGGATTGCAGAGAAATGCACGAATACATCTTTGCTGCCGTCGTCAGGAGTGATAAAGCCAAAACCTTTATCTGCGTTGAACCATTTTACTAAACCAGTCATTTTATTAGACATAGATAATTCCTTAATTTATGAGCCACATAGTGCGGCGATGATGGCCTGTATTGAGAGAGTTACTTATTTGGCACTTAGGAGAAGGCTCATGAAGAAGGGGATATCTAAGGATAACACCTGAACTGAGGACTGCTTTACTAAAACTGCTTTCATAAGGTCTGTTTTCCAAACCGATGACGCTATTAAGACATAGAATATTTATTACCGCAATGTAAATATTATTTTATTTTAACCATTTAAACACCCGGATGGCTGAATGGCTAATAATATCCTGAATACCCTATTAGCTGCCGCGGCCTGGCGACAACCCAATATCCGCACCGTAGCGTGTCGTGTCGCCTGCGCCTGGAGCGGTGATTGATACGCTTAAAATATAGGGCAGCGTTGTCATTCTGGAAGGCGCCTCGCAAACCGCAAAGTAACCTTATGAAATTAAGTGTTATGTCTTTTCCTCAACGGGTCGCGGTCGTAAAGTGCCTGCGTTGCGGCACATCCGCAATCGGGCGTAGGAACCCGCATCTACAGAGCGATATTTATATGTCGCGACAGCGCCGATCTCGTTAAAATTGCGGTGGCGCTGACGGAGCAGCCGCAAGGCTGGCCGTTTTCTCTGTGGGCGGTATTCCTACCTCTGTCAGCGCTACCCCCTCGAGCGTAGGAACTCATCGGGTGGTTCACCCAATTTTTATACACTGAGGATGCCTTACGATGGCTACTATCCCAACCCTGACTTATCTTCCGTCTGACGAAAACGTCATTCTGCAACTTATCTCCCGACCACTACCGGCTGATGCCGATCTATTTGACGTCGCCGACAACTGCGCCGCGCTGGTGAGCGTGCTGGTCGAAACCGATGATCTCACGAGCCGTACTGCGCTGTGCGAGCGTCTTCTTCAGGCCCTGCACAGGCTGCGTAAACTCTGCGATGTCGATCTTCCTCCCCACCTGATAGAACAGTTGATCATGGGTGAGAAACTGAACTCCTGCGTACCGGACTGCTGGCAGGACACCCTGACTCAGGTGGACTATGTTCTGGCGCTGACGCAAGCGGTGATGGGGGGCACGCTGCCCGCTCACGTAGCGAAAGAGCTAACGGGCCTGCTGCACGATATGGTGTGGCTGCTGGCTGAGTTTGTGAAGGAGCCGCGCATTACTGCGCATTAAGGACGCTAACGGGCAGGGGCGGCAGCGCCCCTTTGAAGCCATGATTAACGTGATCAGTTCCCGGTATCCAGAAGCGACGTACCGTAGGAGTTGTCGATAGTACAAAGCCAGCGACCGTCGCTTTCCTGCCGGAAAACATATGTCGCGCGACGCGACATTTCTGTTGTCCCTCCCTGACCATCAGGAAAACGCAGTACGGTTTCCATGATAACGAGGGCATTGCCGCCACCTTCGATTACCTGCATCTCCCCTTGTTCGACAATCAGCTGGCCCTGAAAATAATCCGAGATGGCAATAAACGCGCTGCGGATATTGTCTTTGCCTTTCACGGTCATGCCGGGCTTGACCACCAGAGCCGCGTCGTCGGCGTAGTACTCCATCAGGGCGTCATAGTTTTTGGTGGTGATGGCGTGGTCACAGGATTCAATGATCTTGCGTAGCGGATGTGGGGTCATGCGCGTTTCCTCGTTATGGAGTAAACAGGTATTAACGTAACAGCCTGGTACGTTTGTATAGCTACCAGGTTTTATGGCTGGTAGCGTTGGGGGAGGTAACGTTAGGTCTGCTAAGAGCAAGGAGCGGACATTAATTTAACTATGTGATGCAAATTCTCCTCATGAACTTTTTCGCGAAATTATATATATTTCTCCATTGCAAAAAAAACGTTACCACTTGATAAATCATCACAATTAAATTGTATTACCCCGAAAAAAATATCACATCCAAAACCCAATTAAATATATTATGTTACAGTCAAAGTGTTAAATGATACTTTCAAATTTAACTTTGTATTTAGCCTTATCAGGATAAGCAACAAACATTGAAAGATTATTCTTTCTGCAAAACTTCAGGACCATCCTTGCATTATGACAAGGCATCTTACCCCCAACTATTATTGCTTTAATAGCCGATTTTGGGAATGATACTAGCTGTCCATTAAGTCTTTTATTGGGATCAACTATATTTCTTATTTCACCTTCATACTTCCAGCTTATATGCTTTTGGAATAAATACTTTTGGGATTTTAATCTAACCAACCGCCCTTCAGATAAAATATGCTCTGAGTTTTTAAAATCAAAAGATTTGAATTCATTGATTACAGGAATGGTTTTTAGATCATCGTGATTGAACTCAATAGGATGAGTATTGTAAACCACTGGTTTTAAATTAAAATTTTCGTGATTCTCAAAGGACTTTCTGCTATATGCAATGCATACTCCTCTCATTCCATCTGCATAATGTGACCACATGAGAGGTGATTCCATGTTTTCACTAAAACAACAGACTAACAAAGTATTTACATAGTCATTTAAGGCTATAGTTGAGCGTTCTAGATTTTCCATTATTACCCTGTGAATACCCTGTACACCATAATTTTTTTCGTCCATGAGCATTATAAACAACTCATCTTCATTTAATATTTTATATTTCAAAGCGTAATTGATTAAAAGAGACTTATCTTTGCTGTGTAATTTATCCCAACTAACTATAATAGGGAATTCGAAAGGGTCGTTCAATCCCTCGATATTTGAATGCCATATTTCAAAATTGACTACTTCTCTTTTTGTATTTTTGTTAAAATTCCTATATCTGAAAATACAGGTTTCTTTTAGCTCTGTTAAAGTCATTTTTCTCTCATTATAAGAAAATCAGCCACATACTAATTTTAAGATATTTGCATAGCATAAATGGTTAATCTAATCTAGTAAATAACTTAGAGCACACTACTGACAAGCTCCCGGCTGAATGATTCACCGTGAATCTAACAATGTCCGCTTCTGGCACAAAGCGGACCGCACCACGAACAAAATTACGCTGTTAGCGCCAACGTCAAAGAAACAGCGGATACTGCACAACGCGCGATCAGAAGCAGGCTTACGTGCGCAGCGGCCATTGACAGACTGGTCTCAGAGGAGTTATGCGACGGCTAGAGCGATGAAATTCCGCAATGTTACCGGCCATCTCGTTTTAGCGTGTTACAGGGCTAAGACAAGGTTTCTGATCTTTTCAGCCTTTTCAAAATGGTCCAGTTTCATCTCCATAATCCACCAGTGCGCCACTTCCATAAGCAGTTCAGGATCGTCATTTTTATTAGCAAAAAAAGCATAAAACGAAAGCCCAACATGGCTTCCCTTCGAGGCAATTTTTGAATCACAGATCCGGATGATTTTTTCCTTCATTCCTTGCCGCACGTCATCTCCTTTACTCTTTTCATGTTCGGGCTAAAAAAAGCCGCAAGCAGATGGCTGCTTGCGGCTACAGGATCGTTGATGACGCATTCTGAGAATCAGGCCGCTTTTACAGCCCTGATCTTTTTCGTGTCAGCCGCATCGGATTCAGTTTTATCCGTTGCAGTTGGGGCAGTGAGATCGGGAAGTTTGCTGGTACGTAGAATATGCTGCACGGTCTCTTTCTGCTCGGCGAGATACAGGCCAAGATTTTCAGCCTGCGTTTCATCCATCTGCATTCCGCTTTGCAACAGCCAGTCGGTGAACGCGTCTGCCATATCGAGCAGCTTGTCGTGAGCGTCAGCTTCTTTCTTACTGGCAAAAGTCATTTTCTCTTCACCTTTTCTTACGACAACAAATTTTGTTTCAACAGCCATCGTGCACCTCGCTATACTGTATTTATATACAGTATAGCAGCTACAGATCGAAGTTGCAGCAAAATATGCATTACTGGCGAAGCTGTTGCGTTTCCGGGCCACCCATACTCCGCCGCCATGCCCCAGGCGCCTGACCATATTGACGCTTAAAGCTGCGGTTGAAGGACTGCTGGGAGTCAAAGCCCAGCGCGATCGCCACGTTCAAAATCGGCTCGTCGCTGTGGGTTAAGCGCTCAACCGATTTTTGCAGCTTTTGCGCGCGAATATACCCGGCGAGGGGATAGCCAGTATGTTCCTTAAACAGACGCTGAAGGTGCCATTTTGAGTAGCCGGAACGCCTGGCAACGGACTCAATATCCAGACGGCTATCCAGGTTGTTGTCGATCCAGTCGAGTAAATCGTGCATAAATGCGCCAGTGTTCATCTGGTTATCCTCATGCTGCCTGTATAAAGGTATCTTTATCTGTTGCATTTAAAGGTGGCGCGTTTTTATGTTAATTGCAAGTTTTATTATTGCATTTAAATCCCTGAGCGAAACGGGTGTTTTAACATCGACTCAAATAGCACATAAAGTGCAACAATTATTCTTGCACTTAATTAAGCGCCTTCCTACAATCGCCGGGAATAGTGTATTCGCAACTGTTACAGTTTTGTGGCGATGAACGACACAAATGGCCTTAAGCCAGCCACCGGACAAAGGAAGTGGCGCAGCGCCTCCCGCTGCGTCTTGCCCGGCGGCTACAATTACCGGAATAAAAATAATGAGCCTGCAAAAAACCTGGGGTAACTTTCATCTGAGCGCGCTGGGGGCGATGTTCGCCTCCGTGCTGCTCGTCGGGTGTGATAACAGCGTCGCGCAAAACGCCGCGCCACCTGCGCCCGCCGTCAGTGCCGCTAACGTGGTCGTGAAATCCATCAGCCAGTGGGATAGCTTTAACGGCCGGATCGAAGCGGTGGAGAGCGTTCAGCTACGCCCGCGCGTTTCCGGCTACATCGATAAAGTGAATTACACCGACGGCCAGGAAGTGAAGAAGGGCGAGGTGCTGTTCACCATTGATGACCGAACCTATCGCGCCGCGCTGGAACAGGCGCAGGCGAACCTGGCGAGAGCCAAAACGCAGGCCAGCCTGGCGCAAAGTGAGGCTAACCGTACCGATAAGCTGATCAACACTCACCTGGTCTCACGGGAAGAGTGGGAACAGCGTCGCTCGGCCGCCGTTCAGGCGCAGGCCGACATTCGCGCCGCGCAGGCGGCGGTTGACGCGGCTCAGCTCAACCTGGACTTCACCAAAGTGACCGCGCCTATCGATGGTCGTGCCAGCCGGGCGCTGATCACCAGCGGGAACCTGGTAACCGCGGGTGACACCGCCAGCGTCCTCACCACGCTGGTCTCGCAGAAGACGGTGTACGTTTACTTTGACGTGGACGAGTCAACCTACCTTCACTATCAAAATCTGGCCCGCAGCGGGCAGGGGGCGTCCAGCAATCACACGGCGCTACCGGTTGAGATTGGCCTGACGGGCGAGGAGGGGTATCCCCATCAGGGCAAAGTGGATTTTCTGGATAATCAGCTAACGCCGAGTACCGGCACCATCCGCATGCGTGCGCTGCTGGATAACGCGCAGCGTCAGTTCACGCCGGGACTCTTTGCCCGCGTACGCCTGCCGGGCAGCGCGGAATTCAAAGCCACGCTTATCGACGACAAAGCGGTGCTGACCGATCAGGATCGCAAGTATGTTTACGTGGTTGATAAAGAGGGCAAAGCACAGCGTCGCGATATCACACCGGGACGTCTGGCAGACGGGCTACGCATCGTGCAGCAGGGGCTGAACCCTGGCGATAAAGTTATCGTCGAGGGTTTACAAAAAGTGTTTATGCCGGGTATGCCGGTTAACGCCAAAACCGTTGCCATGACCGCCACCAGCGCCCTCAACTGATCCCTTGACCTGAGAATCCAACCCATGGACTTTTCCCGTTTTTTCATCGACAGGCCGATTTTTGCCGCGGTGCTGTCGATTCTGATTTTTATCACAGGGTTAATCGCCATCCCGCTGCTGCCGGTGAGCGAATATCCTGACGTCGTGCCGCCAAGCGTGCAGGTGCGCGCGGAGTACCCGGGCGCCAACCCGAAAGTGATTGCTGAGACCGTGGCGACGCCGCTGGAAGAAGCAATCAACGGCGTTGAAAACATGATGTACATGAAGTCCGTCGCGGGTTCCGACGGCGTGCTGGTGACCACCGTGACCTTCCGTCCGGGGACTGATCCCGATCAGGCGCAGGTTCAGGTGCAAAACCGCGTCGCGCAGGCCGAAGCGCGTCTGCCGGAAGACGTGCGGCGTTTGGGCATTACCACCCAGAAACAATCCCCGACGCTGACGCTGGTGGTGCATCTGTTTTCGCCCAACGGTAAGTACGACTCCCTGTATATGCGTAACTACGCCACGCTGAAGGTGAAGGACGAGCTGGCACGCCTGCCCGGCGTTGGTCAGATCCAGATTTTCGGCTCGGGTGAATACGCGATGCGCGTCTGGCTGGATCCCAACAAGGTGGCGGCCCGCGGGCTGACCGCTTCGGATGTGGTCACGGCGATGCAGGAGCAGAACGTGCAGGTATCCGCCGGGCAGCTTGGTGCCGAGCCGCTGCCGAAAGAGAGCGATTTCCTGATCTCCATTAACGCCCAGGGCCGTCTGCATACCGAAGAAGAGTTCGGCAATATTGTCCTGAAAACGACGCAGGACGGTACGGTCGTTCGCCTGCGCGACGTGGCGCGTATCGAAATGGGGTCCGGCAGCTATGCGTTACGTTCTCAGTTGAACAACAAAGACGCGGTCGGGATTGGTATCTTCCAGTCTCCAGGGGCGAACGCCATCGATCTGTCTAACGCGGTGCGCGCGAAAATGGACGAACTGTCGACCCGTTTCCCGGAAGATATGAAGTGGGCGGCACCTTACGATCCGACCGTTTTCGTGCGCGACTCCATCCGCGCGGTGGTGCAAACGCTGCTGGAAGCGGTGGTGCTGGTGGTGCTGGTGGTGATCCTGTTCCTGCAAACCTGGCGCGCGTCGATCATACCGCTGATCGCGGTGCCGGTTTCGGTGGTGGGGACCTTCAGCATTCTCTATCTGCTGGGCTTCTCGCTGAATACCCTGAGTTTGTTCGGGCTGGTATTAGCCATTGGTATCGTGGTGGACGACGCCATCGTGGTGGTGGAAAACGTCGAGCGAAACATTGAAGAGGGGCTTGCTCCGCTCGCGGCGGCGCATCAGGCGATGCGTGAAGTGTCCGGGCCGATTATCGCGATTGCGCTGGTGTTGTGCGCAGTGTTTGTGCCGATGGCGTTCCTCTCGGGCGTTACCGGGCAGTTCTATAAGCAGTTTGCGGTGACGATCGCGATTTCCACGGTCATCTCCGCCATTAACTCGCTGACGCTCTCTCCGGCGCTGGCGGCACTGCTGTTAAAACCGCACGGCGCGCCGAAAGATTTCCCGACCCGGCTTATCGATCGTCTGTTCGGCTGGATTTTCCGTCCGTTTAACCGCTTTTTCCACCGTAGCTCGAACGGCTATCAGGGGCTGGTGGGCAAAACGCTCGGCCGACGCGGCTCGGTATTTGTGGTGTATCTGCTGCTGCTCTGTGCCGCAGGCGTCATGTTTAAAGCGGTTCCCGGCGGGTTTATTCCGACGCAGGATAAACTGTACCTGATTGGCGGCGTGAAGATGCCGGAAGGTTCATCGCTGGCGCGCACCGATGCGGTGATCCGCAAAATGAGCGAAATCGGGATGAATACCGAAGGCGTGGATTACGCGGTCGCGTTTCCGGGGCTGAATGCGCTGCAGTTCACCAACACGCCGAATACCGGGACGGTCTTCTTTGGACTGAAGCCGTTCGACCAGCGTAAACATACTGCGGCGGAAATAAACGCGGAGATTAACGCGAAAATCGCGCAAATCCAGCAGGGCTTTGGCTTCTCCATCCTGCCGCCGCCGATTTTAGGGCTGGGTCAGGGGTCGGGGTATTCCCTGTACATTCAGGATCGCGGTGGTCTGGGTTATGGCGCGCTGCAAAACGCGGTAAACACCATGTCCGGTGCGATTATGCAGACGCCGGGGATGCATTTCCCGATCTCGACCTACCAGGCTAACGTACCGCAGCTGGACGTGCAGGTTGACCGCGATAAGGCGAAAGCACAGGGTGTGTCGCTGACCGATCTTTTCGGTACGCTGCAAACCTATCTGGGCTCGTCGTACGTGAATGACTTCAACCAGTTCGGGCGTACCTGGCGCGTGATGGCGCAGGCCGACGGGCAGTTCCGCGACAGCGTGGAAGACATTGCGAATCTGCGCACCCGCAATAGCCAGGGTGAAATGGTGCCGATTGGCAGTATGGTGAATATCACGACCACCTACGGCCCGGACCCGGTGATTCGTTACAATGGCTATCCGGCGGCGGATCTGATTGGCGATGCCGACCCTCGCGTACTTTCGTCCTCGCAGGCGATGGCGCAGCTGGACGGAATGTCGAAGCAGATCCTGCCGAACGGGATGAACATTGAATGGACGGACCTGAGCTTCCAGCAGGCGACGCAGGGCAATACGGCGCTGATCGTCTTCCCGGTCGCGGTGCTGCTAGCGTTCCTGGTGCTGGCGGCGCTGTATGAAAGCTGGACGCTGCCGCTGGCGGTGATCCTCATCGTGCCGATGACCCTGCTCTCCGCGCTGTTTGGCGTCTGGCTGACCGGTGGCGATAACAACGTGTTCGTGCAGGTAGGGCTGGTGGTGCTGATGGGGCTGGCGTGTAAAAACGCGATTCTTATCGTGGAGTTTGCCCGCGAGCTGGAAATGCAGGGCAAAGGCATTATGGAAGCCGCGCTGGAGGCGTGCCGCCTGCGTTTACGCCCGATTGTGATGACCTCCATCGCCTTTATTGCCGGGACCATTCCGCTGATCCTCGGCCACGGTGCGGGCGCAGAAGTGCGCGGCGTTACCGGGATCACAGTCTTTTCCGGGATGCTGGGGGTGACGCTGTTTGGTCTGTTCCTGACGCCGGTGTTTTACGTGACGCTGCGTAAGTTCGTGACGCGCGGCAAAAAAGCGGAAAGGGATGTTCTGCCCGCGTAGGGATGTTGCAGATAATAAAAAACCGCCTTCATAGCAAGGCGGTTTTTTTTGCACTCGAGGAAAGTTAAAGGGCTTCTTTATACTTGGCGATAAGTTCAGGCACCGGATCGCAGCCGCTGGTATCGGCTTTTTTCACTTCTTCCAGCGCGCTTGCCACGGTGTGGCGCGCCAGTACCTGTAACGAAGCCTGCTCCGCTTCTTCGGAGATAGACTTGAAGTACCAGCAGGCGTTAGCGCTGACTACGCAGCGGGCCGGTACGTCAGGACGTGATGCCCACAGCTTTTTATCTTCGATGACGGAAAGGTAGATATCGCGCAGGGTGATCTCTTCCGCCGGGCGTCCAAGATGAATAGAGCCGTTACGGCCAAGCGTGGAGACGATAATACCGTCACGCGTGAGGGGAACCATCAGTTTGCGGATGAAGCTCGGGTTTGCTTCCAGACCGTAGGCCAGAATCGCACTCGTCGAACGTTCACCCAATTGCTCCGCCATTGCTACGCTGAGAACCATCTGCAAAGCTGTCGGGAAGCGGTAATCTAACATTTTTGTATCCTGGGTTGCGGTGAATCTTGTTCTTTTTGGCACCGCAGAGGTGAATAAGCAATAAACAACAATATAACAAATACGGTAATTTTTTTGAAGCAATCTGCGGCATTTGCGATCGAACACCCTGTTCCTGTTTAGCTATACGTGCGGTTCGGGAAGTCAACCGTCACCATCAGGCCAGCTTCTGCGGAAGTACTCAGGTTTACGCTGCTGTTGTGCTGCTGCGCCACCGCTTTAACGATGGCAAGCCCCAGTCCGCTCCCGCTTTGCAGTTGACTGGGATCGCGGAAAAATCGGTCGAACACGCGCTCGCGCAATTCAACCGGAATACCGGGCCCTGCATCGGAAACGCGTAGCCGCGCGGAGCCCTCTAATGTGCAGACATCGACCTGAATCCGCCCGCCTTCAGGACTGTACTTCACGGCGTTCTCAATGAGATTATCAATGAGCGACACCAGGCGCTCCCTTACGCCTGAGATCCAGATTTCATCCTCGGCGAAAAATTCCAGCTCAATCCTGCGCGCAGACGCCAGCGGTTCCAGCTCGGCCATTCGCTCTTGAATGAGCGTCGTTAGCGGCACGGGCTCCAGGTCCGTATCAAGGCGTGCTTCACTGTGCATCATCAGCAGCAACTGATTGACGAGACGCGCAGCACGACTGTTGCTGCGAACAATCCCCGCAAGCAATTCCTGTTGGCTCTCGCTGAGTACATACGATTGCAACGCTTCCACGTTGATTCGCATCGCCGCCAGCGGCGTTCGCAGTTCGTGAGCCGCATCGGCAATAAAAACCCGCTCCCTTTCCGCGCTTTCTCGTACCCTGGCAAGAAAGTCGTTAATCGCGTCGACCATCTGGCGAAGCTCCCTGTGTTTTGGTACGGCTTTTAAGGGGGAGAGATCGTCTGGCGAGCGCAATGCAATTTCATTGACCACCTTGTTCCAGGGTCGCATGGCAATGCGGATTGACAGCCACGCGGGGAACAGAAGAAAAGGGAAACAGACCAGCAGCGGCATGACGTAGTAACCGCGCGAGTTAAGGTAGATAAAGAAGTTCCAGCCACCGGCCGGGGTGAAAAGGGTGACTTCCACATCGGAATGAGCGGATTTAAGGGTTCGGCTGGTCCAGGTACGACCGTCGCTCTGAACACGCTGCATTTCCCCAAACCGGGTGTTGGTTACCCCCGTTGGTGCATCAGGCGATGAAAAAATAACCGCGTTATTTCTGCGCACGATGACGTTGATTGACAGGGCGGGGTCTTCGCCGCCGCCATAGCCCTCTCGTAACGCTTTGCTGAAGGCTGCCAGCACGGCGGTACGATCCTGCGGGTGTTCGTCCATCCGCTCGACCAGCGTAAAAAGCGTTTCATAGGTATGACTGCCCGTGAGGATGGGAGGGCTGCGCAGGTCCTCCCACAGAATGAAGGTTAAAAAGAGACACCACAGCAGGGTAAGCAGCAGCAACTGGGCGATGATAATTCGGCGTACCAGCGTCGGGCGCCTCAGGTGATACCACAGGTTTCGCATTACGTCGTCACCTTCTGAACAGCAACGGTATCAATAACATACCCGACGCCACGCACCGTTCGCACATAGCCGTCGCCAATTTTTTTTCGCAAATTTCCCATATGCACGTCGAGCGCATTACTGAGGTTCTCTTTGTTGCCGAATATCCGTTCTTCCAGAAACCGTCGCGTAATCACGCGGTCCGCACGCAGCATCAGCGTTTCAAGCAGCGCGTATTCACTGGCCGTCAGTTCGACGTGACGCGCGTTTACCGTCACGCGACGCGTCGGCATATGAAGGAATAAGCCTCGAATTTCTATCGCCTCATTCTCGAAACCGTAACTGCGCCGTGCAAGGGCTCTTACCCGCGCCAGCAGTTCGGCGAGGACAAAAGGTTTAACGAGATAGTCGTCAGCACCTGCATCCAGCCCGCACAGGCGATCCTGCAGCGTGCCTCGCGCCGTCAGGATGATGACCGGGATCCCCTTAAGCTGCTGGCGTAAGCGCGTCATGAGGCTCATGCCGTCGCCGTCGGGCAGCCCCAGGTCGAGCAAAATAAGTTCTGGCACGCAGACGTCAAGCTGATGCAGCGCATCCTCTTTACGGCGAACCCATATAACGTCAAATCCTTGATCGGCAAGGGCGATACGTACGCCATTGCCCAGATCCAGGTCGTCTTCGATGAGTAGAATTTTCACACTGGTAACTGTATCAACCGTGAATGAAGAACATCTTAAGAAAAAACGGTATCAGGAAATCTGTCCGGTTTACAGCACCCGCGCGCGCTTCAGTGTTTCTTCATTTTCGGCTCATAAGAACCTTAGGGTCAGTATTCAAAATGGGCGTTCTGGCGTTTAACCGCTTGCATCGTCACCATTTGAATCCAGAAGGACTTCTTTAATGAGAAACATCGAACTGCGTCATACGTCCCCACACTTGCTCTCGGGCCGCAGCCTGAAAAACATCGTGCCGGGCGTCGTTCTGGCGTTACTGACCACGCCAGTACTGGCGGCAGAGCAAAGCCAGGGTAACGTTTTAACCCTGGGGGGCGGCGTGGACGTCGCGCCACGCTACTCGGGTTCGGATAAAAGCCGCGTCAGTGCGGCGCAGGTGGTGGATTACGCCATGGCAAACGGCTTCTTTATCAGCACCACGCGGGGCGTCGGTTACGGCAACAACATCGGCAACCTGGATTACAGCGCCGCTGTGAGCTATCGAACAGGCCGTAAAGATAAAGACGTGAGCAGCGATTCGATCAGCTCCGGCAGCGACTACCTACGGGGTATGGGCGACATCAAAGGCTCGGCCATCGTTGTGCCTGGGCTGGGCTATAAGGTGGCCGACTGGCTTCATCTGCAGCTGCAGGCTGAGGTTCCGGTTTCTGAAAGGGACAACGGTGAGGCGGTGCATTTCGGTATTATCAGCCCGCTCTATACCTCACCAAAAAATGAGGTGACGCTGGCGCTGGCCAGCAGTTGGGGATCCGACAAGTATATGCAAACGTACTATGGCGTCAGCGCCGCCCAGACGGCCGCATCGGGGTTCGCCCGACATGACGCCGCAGCCGGAATTTATGCGTACTCGCTGAATCTTGACTGGACACACAGGCTCACCTCGCGCTGGAGCGTGCTTGCCTCAGCGGGCGCAACGCAGCTGACGGGAGATGCGGCCGATAGCCCCATTGTGCAACGCAAGACGTCGCCCACGGGGAGTTTGAAGGTGACGTACAGTTTTTGATGGTTGGTTACTTATGGAGATGAGCGCGCAATAGCGACGAATTCGAGCCGCCCCGGGAAGATGATGGGGCGGCAGTGTTTGATGCAAGGAATAATTATGGGCTATCAAAATTCACTGCGCTGAAGAGGGTCAGTTGATCCTTCACGGATGTATTTAGAACTCCTTTGTTAGTTAGCCGGGTAAGGTTTTGCGGGAAGATGGCGGACGGGGGGCGTAGGTCCGCTGTGAGCGAGGAGCGGACATTAGCCTTACAGACTACCTAAAACGCTCTCTGGAAATGTTCTAAAAGCAATAGCTCGGTTAAGCGGGATGAATACAACGCGTAGTCAGCCCGTAAGTAAATATTTATAGTTCGTTAATTCTGGAATTCTTTCATTTCAGGCTCTTTCGGATGCTCGGCTAATAAGTGGCTATAGCGTTTGAGTAAAATATTTGAAAGGTTGAGTTCATTAAGGAAGTGGCGCTCTAATGAGTAACCTTCAATTTCAAGATCAAGTCTTTTAGTATCTTTCATATTCTTTAGCGTAGCCTTTATAGCTTCCATTAGAATACTTTGCTCATGATAATAGTCCATTAGAAGTGTGATATCCTCCTTGTCAAGCTTGCTTAGCTCACTGAAGTAAGCCTTGAAAACTTTATCGCTCTGATTCGATGCGATTGTTAAGCGAGGCCCTCCTAATGATTTGAGATTAATAGCGAAAGGCTCGCCAGTAATATGCTCCGCATTTTTGTCAAAACCGATATTGCGAGTTTCATCAAGAAAGCTGAGTGTGCGATGGTTATTATATATTTCATAGGCAAGCATTGTAAGAATATTGCTTTTCTCAGACTCAACCTTCATTCCATCTTGGTAACGTGAGTAAATTATATTTCCAATGAAAAGTATCATGGCAAGAATAACTGAACTTGCTTCCCAATTAATATTTCTTAAAATATTCCTAATCAACACACTGCTCCTTAATTATCAAAATAAGTTTAGGATAATATTACGCTCACTCAAAGTCTCGTTAACTATGGCTATCTAACAATGCTATATGGTTAGTCTGGACTAAGTCGCTAATGGTCATAGAGTATCATATATGTAAAATATATTAACTAGAGTTAACTGTCTTGATGATTGATAAAACTAAATATTACCAATGTCCGCTCTTGGCACAAAGCGGGTAGATTCGGCAGATCGGTAACAATTGTCCAACAAAAATGCCAGCAATCCGTTGCCCTGAAAAGTAATCCGATAACATCCGCTCCTTCGGATAAAGAAAATATCTGCTACCGATTCACTTCTTGCTTTTCCTCCGCAGCTAAGCTTGCTCTCAGCACGAGATAACCGGGTGGGGCAGTGCGGTCACTGCTGCAACACGCCACTGACCAACAGGGTGAAAACCTCAATCGCTTTGGGCAATGCCTGCTTCGGATCGTCACTCGCGGCCACCCACTGGGCGGCATTCAGTGCGGCACCATTTAATAACCAGGCGGTGGCATCAACGTCTACCGGTTTGATGACGCCACGTTCAATCAGGTCTGAAAGGCTTTCGCGAGTGGCGTCGAGGCAGGTATTCTGACTTGGCCATTTTGTCGGATCCCCAAGAAAAGCTGGGCCATCAAGCAGAACGATACGCCGGACTTCTTCATCCAGCGCCATCTTGATATAAGCTATCCCTTCGGCCAGAAGCTTTTGCTGTTCATCACCGGATTGCGCCGCTGCATGTTTGGCGCCTTGCGCCATTTCAGAATCAATCTGGGTCACCACCGCGGCAAGTAACCCTTTTTTATCCCCAAAATTATGGTAGAGGGCGCCACGCGTCAGGCCGACGCTGGCGGTCAAATCATCCATCGAAGCTGCCGCAAACCCTTTTTCAGCGAAGGCTTTTCGTGCAGCCGCAATCAACTTTGTGCGGGTTTCTTCCATCGTTTCGGCGCGGCGTTTGGCTGCCATACGGGCTCCTTATCCTGTACGCCGCGCATGATGTTTGACATACGCGGCGTATGTGTGATTAAGTTGACATACGCCGCGTATCTTAATTCATTTATGGATGCCACGCATCCGCTGTTGCACATCCAAAGAAAGGATATGTTATGAACCAACCGAAACCTGTTTTCCCTGCAAATCGCCACGCACTCTATGAACAGCATGGTTATTCCGCAGCGATCCGCTCTGGTGATTTACTGTTTGTTTCCGGACAGGTGGGAAGCCGGGAGGACGGTACACCCGAGCCCGACTTTACTACGCAGGTAGAGCGTGCTTTTGAGAATCTCAAGGCTACGCTTGCCGCCGCGGGATGCACGTTTGACGATCTTATCGATGTGACCACCTTTCATACCGATCCGGAGAATCAATTTCCAGCCATTATGCAGGTGAAAAGCAGCATTTTCCCGAAGCCCCCGTATCCGAACTGGACAGCCGTGGGGGTTAACTGGCTTGCAGGATTTGATTTTGAGATAAAGGTTATCGCCCGCATTCCTGAACATTAAGAAGGCAAACGATGCACAGAGATATCAAGAGAAACCATATCTCACCGATCCGGAATGGCTACTCTTAACTGTTTTTGGATTCAGTCATTAGCAGCCTGACAATTCTGTCTATCATAAAAGGCGCAGCCTGATTAAGTTCCCGATCGCTTAATAGCTTCGCGGCAACGCTTAATGCGAAACGGCGAACGTCATCATTGTTCTCTACGCACGCCGTGCGGCCGCGATCTTCATTCGCGTGAATGACGTTGGATAATTCGCGAATGTTACGCACTGGGGCCGCTGGGCTGTGCCTGTCCGGAAAAGGGATAACTGCCATACACTCTCCACTACAGGGATATGTTTTGAAGTAAAACCATCCTAGTAGTAGGATGGGGTGGTGTCAATAATATCAGGCGGCTTTTTCCCGTTGGCCCTTTGCGGGTCCGGCTAATTGACATTCCTGTTGCCGCTCAGTAGGTTGTCCCGGCGGGACGCGCCTGTCACAGACAGCACATTTTTTCACTGGATTGAACACTGGAGCGTGAAATGATCGAACGTTCGCCGAAAGCGCGCGAAATTATGGCAAATACGAGGCAGTTGCTCACAACGGGTGGGTACAAAAGCTTTAGCTATGCCGATCTTGCGGAGCGCGTGGGTATCCGCAAAGCCAGTATCCACCATCATTTTCCGGGCAAAGAAGATTTAGTCAAAGCTGTAGTGCAGGAATACCGCGCAGAAGCACGGAGTGGCATGGAAGCGATGGATCGGCAAACCAACGATCCTCTGATCAAAGTGAAAGGCTATGCTGATTTCTGGTCGGCCTGCATTAAAGAGGGGGCTTCACCATTTTGTATCTGTGTGATGCTGGCCGTTGAACTTCCGACCTTACCTGCAGATATTGCCGCAGAAGTGACCGGCCATTTTAACGATCTCTCTGACTGGCTGACCGCATTACTGAGTGCTGGCGAAGCGCAAGGCGTTTTCACTCTCACTGAAAGTGCCGAAGTCGAAGCCAGGGCTCTCATGGCGGGCATGCATGGTGCCATGCTGGCAGCGCGGGCGTTTAATAATCCGCACGTCTTTGAGCAGATTGCCTATCCACTGATCGATAAGGTTCTCACCGCAGCCTGAAGGACGCCCGGTTATTGACCGGGCTGTGCCTGTTTTCAACACGTCTTTCACTTTCCCGCGCCTTGACGATCCTTTTGTAACGGTTAGCGTAAAACATATTGATCTTTTATCTACCTACTAGTAGGTTTGTTGTCGGGTGAGGCATGCTACGCTGCTTCGTTTGTTAAATATGCCAGGTTAAGAGGTCTATATGTCCGACACTATCCACCACGGGAATCATCAGAACTGGCTACAACAGTATTATTTTATCCGGACGGCTTTCTCCGTTTTATGGGTTATTGCCGTGTTCACCGCTGGCCTGTCTTCGCCTGTTGGCGCATCGATTTTGCTCATTCTTTACCCCGCATGGGATGCAATGGCGAATTATATTGATGCAAGAAAAAGCGGGGGATTTGGCCGCAACCGGATGCAGACCGTTAATATTATCGTTAGCGTTATAACAACGCTGGCCGTCGTGTTGGCTCTTAAAAGCAATATAAATGATGTCATTCGGGTATTCGGCTGCTGGGCGATATTATCCGGTCTGCTGCAGCTGGGCGCGGCAACACAGCGCTGGAAACATTATGGTGCGCAATGGAGCATGATATTAAGTGGCGCACAGTCTGCACTTGCAGGCGCATTTTTTATCTATCAGGCCCGGACGCCTGAGCCACCGTCAATAGCAAATATCGCGGGGTATGCTGCGTTTGGTGCCGTCTATTTTTGCCTGTCAGCCCTGACGTTAACATTCCGACAAAAAAGAGAAGCGAAACGGTCATGCTGATTTCAGGCACGACGCGTCATCTCCCCCTGCACGTTTCGTTTTGAAAAATCGTGAGCAGAATGAGTTAACACTATGAACAGTAAAGTACATTTAAACAGACAAACGGTTGTACGTCTGGCGCTGGTCGGAATTATTCCCCTGATCCTTTTTTTATTATTCCTGTGGACTGGCGGTTGGCTGACGCCTCAACGTCTGACGTCGGATAAGCTCGTTGATGTATTACAGCAGTCGGGTGGAGTACATAAAGGCTATCGCCGTAATCATGCTAAAGGCATGTGTGTGCTGGGCTCGTTTATCTCAAACGGGAATGCCAGTGTGCTTTCACGTGCCTCCCTGTTCAGCAAAGGTGAAACCTCTGTCACAGGACGTTTTGCCATTGCGGGCGGGGATCCGGCTGCACCGGATTATGCCGTGCCCGTTCGGAGTATGGCGCTTTCCTTTCAGCAGTCGAATGGTGAGCAGTGGCGCACCGGTATGAACGCCATGCCATTTTTCCCCGTCAGTTCCGTTGAGAGTTTCTATGAACTCCAGACGGCCACCCTGCCGGATGCCGCAACCGGAAAACCGAACCCGGAAAAATTACGTTCCTTTGTCATGAACCATCCGGAAATAAAACCGTTCTTTGCGTGGGCAAAGCAATACACACCCTCCTCAAGCTGGGCCAGCGATCGCTTTAACAGCCTGAATGCTTTTCGCCTGATTGATAAGGCAGGCCATGAACAACTTGTACGCTGGAGCATGGTGCCTCATGCCGGATTTACTCCCATAAGCGACGCCGATAAACAGAACAGCGATTTCCTGCAACAGGATCTTCAGCATCGTCTGGAACAGGGCGCGCTGAAATGGGATTTAGTGTTCACGCTTGCTCAGGCAGGTGATAAAGGCGACGACGCCACCAGGGCATGGCCAGCCGACAGGAAAACGATTAATGCCGGAACGTTAGTCTTAAACAAGGCTATCCCTCAACAGCAGGGACCCTGCAATGACATCAACTATGACCCGTTGATTTTACCCGACGGTATGGCACCGTCCGCTGACCCGATACTTAACGCACGCTCATCGGCTTATGCCAAATCCTATAACCTGCGCACCCATGAACAGGCGCAACAGAAGGGAGAGACGTTATGAAACAGGCCGTCTATTTTCATCCGGCTCTGCGCGTCCTGCACTGGCTGATGGCCGCAGCCATTCTCATGATGTTGTTTATCGGTGTTGCGATGGTCTCGACCGTCTCCTCCGCGCACAGCCTGCTGGTGTCGATCCACAAGCCACTCGGGGTGATGATATTGCTTCTGGTCATCGTGCGATTATGGCTGCGATTCACGACGGCCAAGCCCGCGTTGCCAGCGTCCATTCCGGCCTGGCAGCGCGGTATGGCCCATCTCTCGCATTGGATGCTCTATCTGATGATGGTGGCCCAGCCGCTGATAGGCTGGGCAATGCTCTCAGCAGCAGGGTATCCCGTCACGCTGGGTAACGGCATCGTTCTGCCGCCGATCATGGACATCAATAATGATCGGTATGCGATACTGCGGCCGCTTCATACCTGGGTTGCCCTGGCGTTATTCGCGATGATAATGCTTCACCTTGCCGCTGCGCTGCTTCACGCTTTCGTGCTGCGAGACGGTGTCTTCAGCAGTATGACTGGCCACCGTAAACCCTAGGCTCATGCTGTCGCCGTGGCGGGATCGGCAAGCATCGTATCGGCGATATCCATCATGACCCGCAGGCGATCCATATGCCGGAGATCGGAGTGATACCCTACCCAGATATCTTTGGACGGCGGTGGCTCCGGCATGCTGATGGCCTGCAACCCGGTGATGGCATCACCCAATGGACGCGGTAATACGGCGATGCCCATCCCCCGACTGCACATCTGCGCCTGCACGGCCCGGCTGGTGCTGGTGAAGACGCGCGGGGAATGTGGGAACCTGTCCAGCAGCCAGGCCACGTCAGAAAAGTGGGATTGGGCCGTATTCATCAGAATCAGCCCCACTGCGGCCGGGTCGTGTCGGGCGATATCGGCGATGTCTGGCGTCCCGTAAAGCGCATAGGGAATGCGCATCAGGCGGCGCTGGACTATATCGGGTTCGGTAAAGGGCACGATTCGAAACGCAATGTCGGCATCACGTCGCGACAGATTGAGTAAGCGGTAGCTCGCGATAAGTTCAGGGACAATCGCCGGATGACGACGCGTCAGTTCGCTCAGGACAGGCGCCAGAACATAGTTCGCAAACCACTCTGCTGACGATATCCGTAAGAGGCCTTCAAGACGGTCGTGATTTCCTGCCAGGCGTCGTTCCATCGCCAGCGCGGAGTTTTCTACCGCTTCTGCCAGCTTCAGAACCCTGTCGCCCGCGTCGGTCAGGACCAGGCCCTCCTTGGTCCGGCGAAAGAGGGCTTGCTGCGCCTCATCCTCAAGCGCCTTTATGCGACGACCCACCGTAGGATGGCTCACGCCAAGGCTTCGGGCCGCTTCGCCGAAAGAGCGCTTACGCATAACTGCAAGAAATACCCGGACATCACCCCATTCCATGTCAGTCTCTCACCGTACAAAAATGAACATTGAATATACAAAAGTGGCAGTTCTAAAACAACTTTGTCGATATCAATATGACCTTCTCAACCACACCGCCACGGGCGGCAAATCAGGAAGCTGAAGACATGAACAAATTAAAAGACAAAGTTGCCATCGTCACCGGTGGCTCCAAAGGTATCGGAGCAGGTATTGCTCGTCAGCTGGCGGCTGACGGCGCGAAGGTCATTGTTAATTACGCCTCAAGCAGAAGCGATGCGGATAAGGTCGTTGCCGATATCGAAGCCGCGGGTGGAAAGGCCATGGCGGTTGCGGCGGACATCACCTGCCAGTCCGAGGCTGAGGCGCTGATCAACGCGGCTGTAAGCCATTACGGGCGGCTGGACATTGTGGTGAACAATGCAGGCGTTTATGCCTTCGCGAGGATTGAAGAGAGCACCGAGGCGTTGTTTCGCAGGCAGTTTGATATCAATGTGCTGGGCCCGTTGCTGGTGGCTGGGGCGGCTGCGCCGCATCTGACAAAAGGCAGCAGCATCATCAATATCAGCTCATTCGTCACCCGCGTCTTTATTCCCGAGAGCGCCATCTACAGCGGCACCAAGGGCGCGATTGACGCCATTACCGGCGTGCTCTCACGCGAACTCGGCCCGCGCGGCATTCGCGTCAACGCGGTCAATCCCGGCCTTATCGAAACGGAAGGGAGTCATAGCTCGGGCGCGATGAACTCGGATTTCCAGACATGGAATGAAAGCCAGACGCCGCTTGGCCGCATCGGCCAGGTGCAGGATGTGGCCCCGATTGTTTCATTTCTCGCCTCAGACGACGCGGCCTGGGTGACCGGTGAGGTGATTCTGGCCTCTGGCGGCATGCGTTGAACTAAGCCACGCTGCGGCAGCCCACAATCCACAATAATGTCTCTTAACGGGGCACGGAACCGTTATCTATGGAGTGTTCTATGTCGACACATACCCTCACGCAAGCCGAGCCCCGTCGCTGGGCAATGTTTATTATCCTGCTGGTTGGCGCATTTTTGCCTCCGCTCGATTTTTTTATTGTCAATGTGGCACTGCCTGCAATTCAGGGCGAGCTGAGCGCCACGTCCTCAGCTGAACAGCTCGTCATTTCGTCCTATGCTGCCGTTTACTCGGTAACATTAATCACCGGCGGACGGTTGGGGGATATTTACGGTCGCGGGAAGATGTTTTTTCTGGGGCTCATCGGTTTTGCTGCGGCATCGCTGTTGTGCGGTTTAGCCTGGTCACCGTGGGTTCTGATAACCGGACGCATATTACAGGGCGCCACGGCCGCGATTATGGCTCCGCAGGCGCTGGCTTCCGTTCAGGCTATTTTTCCGGAGGCGGAAAAACCGCTCGCGCTGAGTATCTATGGCGCGGTGTTTGGTCTGGCTTCCGTTATCGGGCAGGTATTGGGCGGAGCCCTGCTTTCAGCGGATCTGTTTCACCTGGGATGGCGGGTTATTTTTCTGGTTAACCTGCCGGTGGCGATGTTGGTCATTCTTTTTGGACTGCCGCTGCTAAAAGAGACGCGCGCGCAATCTGCACAGCGTCTGGATCCCGTCGGTATGCTGCTGGCAACCGTCACGCTGAGTGCGCTGATTGTACCGTTAATTGAAGGCCGCGAGGCGGGATGGCCCTGGTGGACGTGGCTGTCATTTCTTGCTGTGCCTCTGCTGGCCTGGCTGCTGTGGCGTTATGAGCGGCATCTTAGCCAGAGCGGTGGTTCACCGCTACTCGATCCTTCCATGCTCCGCGCGCCGGGGCTGGGGCGGGGGCTCACAGTCGTTTTGCTGTTTTATTCGATTGGTGCCTTCTTTCTGTTATTTTCTGTTTATCTCCAGGATGCGTTGCATATAAACGCCCTGACGGCGGGACTGATTTTTCTGCCCTTTGGCATCGGCTTTCTGATCGGACCATTGCTGACGCCGTACATGAGGCGTTTTGTCGGAAATTACTTAAGCGCCATCGGGATGGGCTGCGAGACGGTGGGGCTGGCAGGCCTTGCGTGGCTGGTTGCCCACACGCTGACAGGGCGCCCGCCAGCCATGTTGCCGCTCGCGGCACTGCTTTTTGTTACCGGTCTTGGACAGGGGCTGGCGATGCCGACGCTGGTGCGCATGGTGACAGGCCGCGTGGCGCCAGCGTTCTCAGGCATGATCGCCGGCGTGACCAGCTCGACTCTGCAAATCAGCACCGCGCTGAGCGTTGCCATCATCGGCGGCATTTTTTACAGCATGTTAGACGCTGGAAAAAGTGAAGCCACTATCACGCATGCCTTTATCGTCTCCCTTTTGACAATGGCGGTATGCCTTGCCATAGGCGCAGGACTCAGCGTCCGGCTTATCAGGTATGCTTCGTGGGGACATTTTCCTGAGCATAAATCAACGTGTTAAAAGAGACATCATCATGAAAAAATCGATAGTTCCTGACGCATTCCAGCATTACTTCGATGACTGGCACTTTTCCCCCGTCATCGAAGCCGATGGCACTGTCTATCTCTCAGGAGTGACCGCAGCGCGCAGGGACAAACCCATAAGCAAGGAGCCGGAAGAACAGTTTCATGATGCTTTCTATAAGCTGGGTGTGTATCTGAAAGCCGCTGGCTTAGGCTATGAAAACATTCTGGAGATGACCACTTTTCATATTGATCTCAAGAAACATATCGCTGTTTTTTCTAAAGTGAAGGATGAGTATGTCAAGGCGCCATACCCGGCATGGTCTGCCATCGGTGTATCAGAGTTCATTCCGGAAAATGCCCTGGTGGAAATGCGGATCGTGGCAAAAAGATAGTTTCGGTCGTATGGGCTAAAAAGAAGGCTTGCTCGCCACCCGCGAGCAAGCCACTTCCTTAGCGGTACAGCGTCTTTTCCGCAACCGGAATAAGTAACGCAGAACGCCAGTCCGCGAGCGTCAGCTGCGCGAGCTGACCCAGTGCGGTATAAAACGGATGCCCTGCGTTGTCGACAAACACCGACAGGAAGCGGGTGCTCCACGGCAGCAGGTGCCACGCCAGAAGCCGATCGCACTCCGCTTCGCGGCCATTCTCGGCCAGCCACGCCGCCAGCAGCAGCAAGGTGCCGAAATGGTCTTCCGGTTCATTTTGCTGCATCTCAAAAGCGATATTATTCTCACGCATCCACTGGCGCAGCGAGAGCGTCGAGTCGCCAAACAGCACGGATTCGCGGTCAAGCCAGACGGAACCCCACGGCGGTGCGGGCAGGGCATAAGGGCCAATAAACAGCCGTTGCCACGCGTCCGTCAGCGTCTCATCGGAAGAGGAGGCAAAGGTATCGGCAACGGGCTGCAGCAATTCGGGAGGCAGGGGCCAGTCCTGAACCCAGTCGCCCGCGGTGAGGGCCCGCACCAGCGGCGCAGCCTGCTCGCTGTCGGGAGAAAAATAAAACAGTGCGCCCAATACCCGGGCACTAAACGCGAACGATTCACGTGGTGAGACATCTCTCATTACAACCTTCCTTTCTCGCGCGGAAGATGTCCGCGCGATTGTGTTAACCGATAATACTGACCATAGAATAACCCAGGGTCTTGCGTTTCACCCTCTACACCTTCTCGATCTGCACCAGATTGGTGTGCTGCGGGTTGCCTTTTGCCAACGGTGACGGGCGGTGCGTGGTCAGCGTGTTGATGCACGAACCGTGGTCGATACGATCGCCACTCATATCGGCATCGTGCCACGCCCCCTGGCCCATGGCGCTCACGCCGGGCATGATGCGTGGCGTCACTTTCGCTTCAATTCGCACCTCGCCGCGACGATTAAAGACGCGCACCGTATCGCCGTTCTTGATGCCGCGTTTTTCGGCATCGACAGGATTAAGCCAGACCTCCTGGCGGCAGGCCGCTTTCAGCACGTCGACGTTGCCGTAGCTCGAGTGGGTACGGGCTTTGAAGTGGAAGCCAAACAGCTGCAGCGGGAACTGCGCGCGCTCGGGGGCATCCCATCCGTCAAAGGTCGATGCGTAGACGGGAAGGGGGCTGATGGTCTCATCCTTTTCCAGCTCCCAGGTGGCGGCAATGTCTGCCAGCTTGCTGGAGTAGATTTCAATCTTGCCCGATGGCGTTTTCAGCGGATTGGCCTCCGGGTTCTCGCGGAATTTTTTATAGGCCACAAAGTGTCCGTTCGGATCGTTGCGCTTATAAATGCCCATTTTTTTCAGCTCGTCATAGGACGGAAGCTTGGGGTCTTTCTCAAGCATTTTGGCATACAGATACTGCAGCCACTGTTCCTGCGTGCGTCCTTCGGTGAATTTCTGATGGATGTCCGGCCCGAGGCGTTTTGCCACTTCGCTCATGATCCAGTAGATAGGCTTACGCTCAAACTTCGGCGCGGTCACGGGCTGGAGGAAAATCAGGTAGCCCATGTTGCCTGCATAATCGTTAGGAATAATGTCTTCCTGCTCGACGGTCATCAGGTCCGGCAACACGATATCGGCGTACTTCGCTGACGAGGTCATGAAGTTGTCGATGACGACAATCATTTCGCACTTGCTTTCGTCCTGCAGGATCTCGTGAGTTTTATTGATATCAGAGTGCTGGTTAATAATGGTGTTGCCCGCGTAGTTCCAGATGAACTTAATCGGCACGTCCAGCTTATCCTTACCGCGCACGCCGTCGCGCAGGGCGGTCATCTCCGGCCCACGGGCGATGGCGTCCGTCCAGCTGAAGCAGGAGATTTGCGTTTTGACCGGGTTTTCCGGGAGCGGCATACGTTCGATGGTGATGGTGTAGGTCGACTCACGCGCGCCGCTGTTACCGCCGTTAATCCCCACGTTTCCGGTGAGGATTGGCAGCATCGCGATGGCGCGGGACGTCAGCTCGCCGTTCGCCTGGCGCTGTGGTCCCCAGCCCTGACAGATATACGCCGGTTTTGCGGAGCCGATTTCGCGGGCAAGCTTAACGATGCGATCCGCTGGAACGCCGGTAATACGTGAAGCCCACTCAGGGGTTTTCACCGTGTGGTCATCACCCTGACCGAGAATATAGGCTTTGTAGTGACCGTTAGCAGGAGCGCCTTCCGGCAGCGTTTTTTCGTCATAGCCGACGCAGTATTTATCCAGGAACGGCTGGTCCACCAGGTTTTCGTCGATCAATACCCACGCGATGCCCGCAACCAGGGCGGCATCGGTACCCGGACGAATAGGGATCCACTCGTCTTCACGTCCGGCGGCGGTGTCCGTGTAGCGCGGATCGATGACGATCATGCGCGCGTTGGAGCGTTCGCGAGCCTGCTCCAGATACCAGGTAATCCCGCCGCCGCTCATGCGCGTTTCAGCCGGATTATTGCCGAACATCACCACTAGTTTGGTGTTTTCAATGTCAGAGGTGCTGTTCCCGTCGTTGCTGCCGTAGGTGTAAGGCATCGCGCAGGCGATTTGCGCCGTGCTGTAGGTGCCGTAGTGGCTCAGGAAACCGCCGTAGCAGTTCATCAGGCGCGCCACCAGCGAAGCGTAAGGGGAGGAGCGGGTGATGTTGCCGCCGACAATGCCGGAGGAGTAGTTAATGTAAACCGCTTCGTTGCCGTATTTGTCGACCACGTCTTTCAGGCTGGCGGTGATGGCGTTCAGCGCTTCGTCCCATGTGATGCGCTCAAACTTGCCTTCGCCGCGTTTGCCCACGCGTCTCATCGGGTAGTTCAGACGATCGGGGTGATTGATACGACGGCGAATAGAACGTCCGCGCAGGCAGGCACGCACCTGATGGTTACCGTAAATATCCTCGCCGGTGTTGTCCGTTTCGACCCAGTAGACTTCATCGTCGCGAACGTGCAGGCGCAGTGCGCAGCGGCTACCGCAGTTGACCGAACAGGCTCCCCACACCACTTTATCTTCCGCAGGCTGGACGGCGTTTTGCACTGCAGCAGCGGCAGTTTTCAAACCAAACGGTAATGTGAGTCCACCCGCGGCAAGCGCCAGTGAACCCATCGCTGTAGATTTAACAAGTGTTCGGCGGCTAATACCGCCGTGATGATCGACCTCAGACATGGCTCACCCCAACATTGAGATTACGTATTATTTTTACCCGTGATTACAACCGGGCTAATGATGGGGTGAGTGTTACTTATTTTGAGGTACTAAATGTTAATCCTTATCAAACCAATGGACATTGAGCGGGAAGTTACTGAGGTTCACTCGGTGCATTGTCCTGGCTGCCAGAGGCAGCGCCACTTCCTGTGCGGGTGTATAAAATTTTAAAGGTGTCGTTGGCGCAATGCCCAACCACCTGCGCATCCGGCTGATCTGCCTGATCGTTTGGCACGATGTTCAGCGTAAAGCCAGACTCAGGCACGCCGTTGTTGACGATCTTCTGCTGAATGTCGCTTTTCACGCGCTCGCAGGAATCCGGTGCCGCCAGCGCGGCCGTTGAAGCACTCATTAACAGCAGGGCGGTAATCCAGGGTAACCGTTTCATCTGTAGCTCCTTTCTCTGTGTATTGATTAATTTTAGCAGGGTTCGTGTAAACATCTGTATTTGCTAATATGATTGGGAATAATCTCTCTGAAACGGTAATAAATGTGAAGAAATACGCAGCGATAACGCTACTGGCAGCAACACTGGTGGGATGCGACAACAACTCCGCGCCGCTGTCGTATACGCCTGAGATGGCGAGCTTTTCTAATGAATTCGATTTCGACCCGCTGCGCGGTCCGGTGAAAGACTTTACCCAGACACTGTTTAACGACAAGGGCGAAGTGTCAAAGCGCGTGACCGGTACCCTGTCGACAGAAGGGTGCTTTGATACGCTGGAACTGCACGATCTTGAGAACAACACCGGCGTGGCACTGGTGCTGGATGCAAATTACTACCTGGATGCCGAAACCCAACAGCAGAAGGTGAAGCTGCAGGGGAAATGTCAGTTGGCGGAATTACCCTCAGCCGGGGTGACGTGGGAGACCGACGATAATGGATTCGTCGTCGCGGCGCACGGCAAAGAGATGGAAGTGAAGTACCGCTACGATGCGGATGGCTATCCGCTGGGCAAAACCACCGTTTCTGGGGACCAGCACTTATCCGTACAGTCGACACCGTCGAAGGATCTGCGCAAAAGAATGGACTTCTCGGCCGTGAGTTTGTTGAATGACAAGCCGCTCGGGAATGTGAAGCAGAGCTGCGACTACGATAGACATAATAACCCGGTGAGTTGCGATCTGACGATCACCGATGACAGCGTTAAGCCCGCCGTTGAGCGCAAGTACACCATTCAGAACAGCATCGACTACTACTGAGCGGCCAGAGCGCTGACAACATGCATTTTGAGCGTTTCGCCCAGCGGCGCTACGCTTGCACGGGCCGACAATGAAGCGTGCAACATATTGATATTCTTGCACCATGTAGGCCGGGTAAGCGCAGCGCCACCCGGCAAGAAAGAGAGCTCAATGGGGGAGCGTCACTCTCATTGCGCGGTAGGTTTCAGCAGGGTGGCGCCTGACGGCTTGTGTCCGGCCAGGTGCTGGTGCTGGAAGATGCACATGCGGATGGTGTTGCGGTATTCGCCATTGATAAAAAACTCATGAATCAGTTCACCTTCCACCATAAAGCCCAGCTTGCGGTAGATATGGATCGCTTTCTCGTTCTCTTTATCCACGATGAGATAAAGCTTGTAGAGGTTCAGGACGTTGAATCCGTAATCCATCGCCAGCTTTGCCGCCCGTGAGGCAAGACCTTTCCCCTGGTGCTCAGGCGAAATGATGATCTGAAACTCCGCCCGGCGGTGAACGTGGTTGATCTCCACCAGCTCGACCAGACCGGCTTTTTCACCTTCACACTCCACCACAAAACGGCGTTCGCTCTGATCGTGAATGTGCTTATCGTAAAGATCCGACAGCTCGACGAAGGCCTCGTAAGGCTCTTCGAACCAGTAGCGCATCACGCTGGCATTGTTGTCGAGCTGGTGTACGAAACGGAGATCTTCACGCTCCAGCGGACGAAGCTTAATGTCATACAGTGCAGGCATCAGGGTGCAACCGTGCGGCCAGTGCGGCGATCCAGGCAGCGCAAGGTGTTTGGCTCCCAGTAGGCGTTGACGTTGGCGCTTTGCTGGCACTTATCACGCGCGTCGAAAGCGACATCTTCTTTGTCCCACTCTTTCTCGGCACGCGTGTTGACCTTCTGACGAAGGCTGCGAGTGTCATTCCATTGTTCTTTGTCCATCGCCGCGTTCTGACGGCTTTGTGCGCTATCGCCGGATTCAATAATCAGCTTGCTGGTTTCGGCTGTCGCCGTCGCGGTGAAAGCGAGCGTTGACAGCGCCAGCGCGGCGGTCAGACAAAGGCGTTTGCTTAATGTAGTCATAGCGTTTCCTTTTTAATGGGGGCAGATAATCACGTTACCCTGTTCAGATTCTACACCAAAGCGAGATAGCGTCATACCCGCGGTTATCATCGGGTAAGATGGTTAAATCAATCCTCACCAGAAGAGAATTATGTTCAAAACCACGCTGCTTTTTTTTGCCACCGCGCTCTGCGAAATCATCGGCTGCTTTTTGCCCTGGCTTTGGCTGAAGAAGGGGGCATCCGTGTTGCTGCTCATCCCCGCGGCTGTTGCGCTGGCGCTGTTCGTCTGGCTGTTAACACTGCATCCGGCCGCAAGTGGACGTGTCTACGCCGCGTACGGCGGTGTCTATGTCTGTACTGCGCTGCTGTGGCTACGCGTCGTGGATGGGGTCAAACTCAGCGTCTATGACTGGGCCGGTGCCCTGGTTGCGCTCTGCGGGATGCTGATCATCGTGGCGGGATGGGGGCGCACCTGAGCGCTCTGATTTTGTGATCTCTCGCTGATATTATGATCAATATACTTGTATGGTAGTTGCGTAATTGCGTAAATTTCCTGCATCACAACATGCGATGTAAGGAAATGGATTATGAAGATTGTCGGGGCTGAAGTCTTTGTCACCTGCCCAGGGCGTAACTTTGTCACCCTCAAAATCACCACTGATGAGGGGATCCTGGGTCTTGGCGACGCCACCCTGAACGGACGCGAACTCTCTGTAGCGTCCTATTTGAAAGATCACCTGTGTCCCCAGCTGATTGGCCGTGATGCCCACCGCATCGAAGACATCTGGCAGTTTTTCTATAAAGGGGCTTACTGGCGTCGCGGCCCGGTCACCATGTCGGCCATCTCCGCCGTTGATATGGCGCTCTGGGATATCAAAGCGAAAGCGGCCAACATGCCGCTCTATCAGCTGCTGGGCGGCGCATCCCGTGAAGGGGTAATGGTCTACTGCCACACCACCGGGCACACCATTGACGACGTGCTGGAAGATTACGCCCGTCATAAAGAGATGGGCTTTAAGGCGATCCGCGTGCAGTGCGGCGTGCCGGGCATGAAAACCACTTACGGCATGTCCAAAGGGAAAGGCCTTGCCTACGAACCTGCCACCAAAGGCGACTGGCCAGAAGAGCAGCTCTGGTCCACTGAGAAATACCTCGATTTCACACCAAAGCTGTTCGACGCGGTACGCAGTCAATTCGGTTTCAACGAACATCTCCTGCACGACATGCACCATCGCCTGACGCCAATCGAAGCGGCGCGCTTCGGCAAGAGCATTGAAGAGTTCCGCATGTTCTGGATGGAAGACCCAACGCCTGCGGAAAATCAGGAATGCTTCCGCCTGATCCGCCAGCATACCGTCACGCCAATTGCGGTGGGTGAGGTGTTCAACAGCATCTGGGACTGCAAGCAGCTGATTGAAGAGCAGCTTATCGACTATATCCGAACCACCATCACTCACGCGGGCGGGATCACCGGGATGCGCCGCATTGCAGACTTCGCCTCGCTCTACCAGGTGCGCACCGGCTCGCACGGACCGTCCGATCTGTCGCCAATATGTCACGCCGCCGCGCTGCATTTCGACCTGTGGGTGCCGAATTTCGGCGTGCAGGAATACATGGGCTACTCCGAACAGATGCTGGACGTCTTCCCCCACAGCTGGCGCTTTGATAATGGCTACATGCATCCGGGCGACAAACCGGGGCTGGGCATTGAGTTTGATGAAAAACTGGCCGCGAAATACCCCTATGACCCGGCCTATCTGCCGGTGGCCCGTCTTGAAGACGGCACGCTGTGGAACTGGTAACCGAGGAACGAACGATGAAAAGCGTAGTGATTCAACAGCCGAACCAGCTGGTGATTGAAGAGCGTCCACGCCCGGAGCCAGGCGCAGGGGAAGTCCGCGTCAAAATCATGCTGGCAGGGATTTGCGGTTCAGACAGCCATATCTACCGTGGACATAATCCGTTTGCGAAATATCCGCGCGTGATCGGCCACGAGTTCTTCGGCGTGATTGACGCCGTGGGCGAGGGCGTCGACAGCGCGCGACTGGGTCAGCGCGTCTCGGTTGATCCGGTGATCAGCTGCGGACACTGCTACCCGTGTTCCGTCGGGAAACCGAACGTCTGCACCTCACTGGTGGTACTGGGCGTCCACCGCGACGGCGGCTTCAGCGAATATGCGGCTGTGCCCGCTAAAAATGCCTGGCCCATCCCGGATGCGATCCCGGATAAACACGCCGTCATGGTTGAACCCTTTACCATTGCCGCCAACGTGACGGGGCAGGCGAAACCCACCGAACAGGATGTTGCGCTGATTTACGGCGCGGGCCCGATGGGGCTGGTCACCGTGCAGGCGCTGAAGGGCGTTTATAAGGTGAAGCAGGTTATCGTCGTCGACCGCATTGATGAGCGGCTGGCAATGGCTCAGCGCAGCGGCGCGGACTGGGTCTTTAACAACGGCGAGCAGTCGCTGCAGGCCGTACTGGAAGAAAGGGTCATCAAACCGACGTTAATCATTGATGCCGCCTGTCATCCATCGATTTTACAGGAAGCCATTACCCTGGCCTCCCCGGCGGCGCGCATCGTGCTGATGGGCTTCTCCAGCGAGCCGAGCCAGGTTGTGCAGCAGGGCATCACCGGCAAAGAACTGGCGATCTTCTCATCGCGTCTCAACGCCAACAAATTCCCGGTCGTGATTGACTGGCTGGAAAAGGGGCTGATCGACCCGGAAAAACTGATCACCCATACCTTTGACTATCACCACGTAACAGACGCCATCGAACTGTTTGAAAAAGACCAGCGGCAGTGCTGCAAAGTCTTGCTCACGTTCGGTCAATTATAAAACACACGGTTAAGAGCCTGCGCAGACAGGCTCTATGTGGTACGCATCTTACCCTTTAGAGATAGCCATTATGACGCAAGCACAACCTCAAAGAACCACCTCCGATCTGGTGAAAGCCGCGGTTTCCGGCTGGCTGGGCACCGCGCTGGAGTTTATGGATTTCCAGCTTTATTCGCTGGGCGCCGCCCTGGTATTCCACGAAATCTTCTTCCCGGAACAGTCTGCCGCGATGGCGCTGATTCTGGCGATGGGGACCTACGGCGCGGGCTATATCGCGCGTATCGTCGGGGCTTTCATCTTCGGCAGAATGGGTGACAGCATTGGCCGTAAAAAGGTGCTGTTCATTACCATCACCATGATGGGGATCTGCACCACGCTGATTGGCGTGCTGCCGACCTACGCACAGATTGGGATTTTCGCGCCGGTCCTGCTGGTGACGCTGCGCATTATTCAGGGGCTGGGCGCTGGCGCGGAGATATCTGGCGCTGGCACGATGCTCGCGGAATACGCCCCGAAGGGGAAACGCGGCATTATCTCCTCGCTGGTGGCGATGGGGACCAACTGCGGGACGCTGAGCGCAACGGCCATCTGGGCTGTTATGTTCTTTGCCCTCGACCGTGAAGAACTTGTCGCCTGGGGCTGGCGCGTACCCTTCCTCGCCAGCGTCGTGGTGATGATCTTTGCCATCTGGTTGCGAATGAATCTGAAAGAGAGCCCGGTCTTTGAGAAAGTGAACGACGCAGAAACTGTCGCGCCGGTGGCTGCCCAGGAAACCTCCCTGGGTGCGATGTTCAAAAGCAAATCCTTCTGGCTGGCAACCGGGCTGCGCTTCGGGCAGGCGGGTAACTCGGGTCTGATTCAGACGTTCCTGGCAGGCTATCTGGTACAGACGCTGCTGTTCGATAAGGCAATTCCCACCGATGCACTGATGATTAGCTCTGTCCTCGGGTTCATCACCATTCCTCTACTGGGCTGGCTGTCTGACAAGGTAGGGCGTCGGCTGCCGTACATCATCGTTAACACCTCCGCCATTCTTTTGGCTTACCCCATGCTGTCGATTATCGTCGATAAGAGCTACGCGCCGGGGACGATCATGCTCTCCATTATCGTCATTCATAACATTTCGGTACTGGGGCTGTTTGCGCTGGAAAACATCACCATGGCAGAGATGTTTGGCTCACGTAATCGCTTTACCCGCATGGCTATCTCCAAAGAGGCGGGCGGGCTGGTGGCGGTGGGCTTTGGTCCGGTACTGGCAGGGATCTTCTGCAACATGACCGGATCCTGGTGGCCGATTGTCGCCATGCTGATTGCTTACTCGGTGATTGGGCTGGTCTCGGCAATCTTGATGCCGGAAGTGCGTGACCGTGACTTGAGCGCGGCAGAAGATGCGGCGGAAGCGCCCCGGCGCGAATCAGTTGGCTATGGCGCACTCTCGTCACGACGGTAATGGTTTATATCCTGAGTGACTTGTCACATAACTTTTCGATCATGTCACACCACATGGACAAAAGTTAATATAAATCAATATCTGAAATTGAAGTATCAGTATGGTTGATGGCAGTTATTTTTTACCCCAACTGCCATTCTAGTTGGTGTAGTCAGCAGGCGCTGCCGCTTCGCAAGGAGAGCGGCAGCGGATCGCAGCTTTCATTAATTAACGAGTCTCAATCATGGAAAACCGGTTATTACAGGCGAAAGCGACGCTGCCTCAGTACGATCGCGGCAGCCTCAAAGCGCGCATTGTTCATTTAGGGTTTGGCGCATTTCACCGTGCGCATCAGGCAGTTTATACCGATATTCTTGCGGCTGAACACGGCAGCGACTGGGGATACTGCGAAGTGAATCTGATTGGTGGCGAACAGCAAATTGCCGATCTCAATGCGCAGGATAACCTCTACACCGTCGCGGAGATGTCTGCCGATGCATGGACTTCGCGCGTCGTCGGCGTGGTCAAAAAAGCATTGCACGCGCAGGTTGATGGGCTGGAAACCGTGCTGGCGGCGATGTGTGAACCTCAGGTCGCCATTGTCTCCCTGACCATCACCGAGAAAGGCTACTGCCACTCCCCGGCAACCGGACAACTGATGCTCGATCATCCGTTAATCGCCGCCGACCTGGAAAACCCGCTTCAGCCGAAATCTGCCCCTGGCGTCGTGGTTGAAGCGCTGGCGCGTCGTAAAGCGGCGGGTCTGCCTGCTTTCAGCGTAATGTCCTGCGACAACATGCCGGAGAATGGTCACGTCATGCGTAACGTAACTTGCGCCTACGCGCGCGCCGTAGACGGCGAACTGGCGGACTGGATAGAAGCCAACGTCACCTTCCCGTCAACGATGGTGGATCGCATTGTGCCTGCAGTCACCGCCGATACGTTGGATAAAATCGAGCAGTTGACCGGCGTACGCGATCCGGCGGGCGTGGCCTGTGAGCCGTTCCGCCAGTGGGTTATCGAAGACAACTTTGTTGCTGGCCGTCCGCAGTGGGAAAAAGCAGGTGCCGAGCTGGTTGCAGATGTCATCCCGTTCGAAGAGATGAAGCTGCGTATGCTCAACGGCAGCCACTCGTTCCTGGCCTATCTCGGCTATCTGGCGGGGTATCAGCACATCAACGACTGCATGGAAGATGAAAACTACCGTGTAGCCGCGCACGCGCTGATGCTAAAAGAGCAGGCTCCCACGCTGAAAGTGAAAGGCGTTGATTTAGGCCATTATGCTGACCTGCTGATTGCGCGCTACAGCAACCCGGCACTGCGTCACCGCACCTGGCAGATCGCGATGGACGGCAGCCAGAAGCTCCCGCAGCGTATGCTGGACTCCGTGCGCTGGCATCGGGTGCACCAGAAGCCTTTTCCGCTGCTGGCGCTGGGCGTGGCCGGCTGGATGCGTTACGTCGGCGGTGTGGACGAGCAGGGTAATGCCATTGAGGTGAGCGACCCGCAGCTGGCGGTGATTCAGGCGGCAGTAAAGGCAAGCGCAGAGGGGCAAAGTCGCGTTAAGGCGCTGTTGGGCATTGAAGCCATTTTTGGAAACGAACTGCCGCAGGATGCCGTGTTTGTGAATGCGGTGATGGAGGCCTATCAGACGCTGCTGGATAAAGGCGCGAAAGCCACAGTGGCGCAGTACGCGGTACAACCGTAATTTATTTCATGCCGCCGCTGGCGGCGGCATGAATCTGCACGCTTAGTGCATTCCCAGACGAATCAGTTCGATCGGTTCGTACCTACCTTCACTTCCTTCCACTTCAACCGTTTTGCTGCGGCGCACCTGCGCGGCGTCCAGCCCCTCGCTGTGAATCGCTTTAATCACGCCGGTGCGGCCGGTGCCGCTAATCATGACCCGGCTGCCGGTGGTTATGGCGTTACGGTTACGGTCGTATGTCATCATGGTATTTTCTCCTCACTTACTCTTCGCTACGGCGCTATTTTACCTTCTGCCGTTCACGGGCATTATTAATACGCCTCTCGCCGCCTAAATTATTTGTTTTTGATCAAGGTCACACTTTTTTTATCCTCAGTGCAGCCCGCTGACGGTTCCGGACGGTAATTTACAAAGCCGACAATTATTTTCCTTAATGGATAATTTCACCCTGCAAGCGTTGAGGGTTTGTTTATATTGCCAATGGCACTCTTGAGTCAGGAAATAATCCTCTCATCGGAATAAGGAGTCAGGCTTATGTACAAGAAAATATTGATGCCTGTAGACGTGTTTGAAATGGACTTGAGCGATAAAGCGGTACGCCACGCGGCCAATCTGGCAAAAGCCGAAGGCGCGTCGATTACCCTGGTCAACATTCTGCCTAACAGCAGCCGCTCGCTGCTGCGCGGATTCAACGCGGACATAAAGAAGTTTGAAGAGTATATGACCGCGGAGTCTGAGAAAAAAATGACGGCGTTAAAGCGGCTCTTCGATATTTCGCCGAATGATATTCACTGCAAAGTATGCTTTGGCAACGTGCGTGATGAAATTATCAAGCTCAGCAAAGAAGGGGAGTATGACGTTATTGTCATCGGGTCGAAAAACCCGAGCATCACCACCCATCTGCTGGGGTCAAACGCGGAATCTATTCTGCGCTACGCCACGATTCCGGTATTAGTCGTTCGTTAATCACATCGCCGCACCCGAAAGGTGGCGGCGAATATTACTCTTCGCTAAACCACTCGCTATTTTCCTGGCGGATTAGCTGGACTGATTCGCTAATTTCCTGCAGATGCAGCGTCATCGCATTTTCCACGCCGTCCGCGTTGCGTTTTTCCAGCGCGCTGAAAATATCATGGTGTTGGCGGAGCAGCATTTCCGGTGGGGAAACATGGTCAAGGCTCATGTAGCGCACGCGGTCGATGGTGGCTTTGATGTTTTCGATGGTATCCCACGCCAGTTGGCAATCTGCAATTTGCGCCAGTTTCTGGTGGAATTCATCATCAAGCTGGAAGAAGTCGTTGAGCTGCTTACGGTCTATTGCAATACGTTGCTGATGCAGGTTTTGCTCCAGCAGGTAACACTGGTTGTCATCGATAAGCGATGCGGCGCGACGTGCCACTGCGCATTCAATGGCCTGGCGGACGAAACAGCCATTACGGACTTGCGAAAGGGAAATCTTATTTACATAGCTGCCGCGCTGGGGGCGGATCTGAATCAGGCCATTTTCAGCAAGTTTGATAAACGCCTCACGCACCGGCTGACGGGACACGTCAAAACGCACCGAGACCTCTTTTTCAGAGAGCGGCGTTCCCGGCGGGATCAGGCAGTGGACGATATCGCGTCGTAAAATACGATAGATTTGCTGGTTAACGGGCTGGGTAGGATTGAGTTGTGATTCAGCGGCCATGGGTTGCGATTTCTCAGAGAGTTAACCTGAACATACTACCATTCTTTTGCCTGCCATCACATACCCGGCCCGCAGGCCGGGAAGGGCGTAATTAGCCTCTATGGACGCTAAGTCCGGCAAAGCTCTGGCTGACTGGCATCATCTCAACGGTGTTGATGTTGACGTGTTTTGGCAGCGTCGCCACCCACCAGACTGTTTCAGTAATGTCTTCTGGCGTCAGGGCATTGGCGTTTTCGTAGGTTTTGTCCGCTTTCGCGTCATCGCCTTTAAAACGCACGTTCGAGAACTCGGTCCCACCCACCAGGCCTGGCTCGATATCGGTGACGCGAATGGCGGTGCCGTGCAGGTCGGTGCGCAGGTTAAGGCTGAACTGACGCACAAACGCTTTCGTTGCGCCATAGACGTTGCCGCCCGCGTAAGGCCAGCTCCCGGCAGTCGAGCCGATGTTGATGATGTGACCGCGGTTGCGCTCGACCATACCCGGCAGCACGGCGCGGGTCATATACACCAGCCCTTTGTTGTTGGTGTCGATCATGTTTTCCCAGTCTTCAACGCTGGCTTTGTGGGCGGGCTCCATGCCCAGCGCCAGACCGGCATTGTTAACCAGCACGTCGATGGCGCGCCATTCTGCTGGCAGATTAGCAATCATCTCTTCAATAGCCGCGCGGTTACGCACGTCCAGCTGCGCGGTCAGGATGCTGTCACCTAACGCCTCTCTCAGCTCCTGCAGGCGCTCCTGACGGCGACCGGTCGCAATCACCTTGTGTCCGTTGGCGACGAAGCGACGCGTGATGCTTTCACCAAAACCCGCTGTCGCCCCGGTAACTAAAATAATCATCTCACTGTTCCTCAACGCTTTTTGTGTTGTATTAACATAGCACGCTCTCAGGCGCGCCGTTAAGGCAACATTTGTATGACGCCATTGCAGGCCAGGGCTGCCTGTCCTACTCTGGGGAGATATACCGTTCTCAGGAGTGAAAGATGTCGGCCAATAACCCTTTTTTTGACATTAGCCTGTTGCCTTATCAGGCGCCGCGTTTTGATGAGATTAACGATAGCCACTATCGCCCGGCCTTCGATGAAGCGCTTCGCCAGAAGCGGGCGGATATTGCTGCCATTGTCGCTCAGGCCGCTGCGCCAGACTTCACCAACACCGTGCTGGCGCTGGAGAAAAGCGGCGCCATGCTTTCCCGCGTAAACAGCGTATTCTTTGCCATGGCCTCCGCACACACCAATGCGTACCTGCAGGAGCTGGAGGAGCAGTTCTCTACCGAACTTGCCGCGCTGGCGAACGATATCTGGCTGAATGATACCCTTTTCGCCCGCGTGGAGAGCGTCTGGCAGGATCGTGCTGCACTGGACGCTGAATCTCGTCGGCTGGTCGAGGAGACATTCCAGCGGTTTATTCTGGCCGGTGCGCGTCTGAATGAAACGGAAAAGGCCGAGCTGAAGGCGCTGAATACCGAGGCGGCTTCCCTGACCAGTCAATTTAATCAGCGTCTGCTGGCTGCCAATAAGGTGGGTGGGCTGGTAGTGGATTATGCGCATCAGCTTGAGGGGCTTAGCGCAGATGAGATCGCGACTGCCGCGCAGGCTGCTGCGGAGAAGGGGCTAAACGATCGCTGGGTGATCCCGCTTCTGAACACCACCCAGCAGCCCGCGCTATCGGCGCTGCGTAATCGTCAGACGCGCGAAAACCTGTTCAACGCAGGCTGGACGCGTACCCAGAAAGGGAATGAAAACGACACTCGCGAGCTGATCCTCCGTCTGACGGCGCTGCGCGCGCGGCAGGCCCGGCTGCTCGGATTTGACGATTACGCCAGCTGGAGCACTGCCGACCAGATGGCGAAAACGCCCGATGCCGCGCTGGCCTTTATGCGCGGCATAGTGCCAGCCGCCCGTGCGCGTGCGGAACGCGAGCAGGCCGATATTCAGAAGGTCATTAATGACGAGCAGGATGGTTTCACCGTGCAGGCCTGGGACTGGGCTTTTTACGCGGAGCGCGTGCGCCAGGCAAAATATGCCCTCGATGAGTCTCAAATCCGGCCCTATTTCGCGCTCAACACCGTGCTGCAGGATGGCGTATTTTGGGCGGCAAGCCAGCTGTTTGGCATCCGCTTTGTCGAGCGCTTCGATATTCCGGTTTATCACCCGGACGTCCGCGTATGGGAGATTTTCGACCACACGGGTGAAGGTATGGCGCTGTTTTACGGCGACTTCTTTGCGCGCGATTCCAAGCAGGGCGGGGCGTGGATGGGGAATTTCGTCGAGCAATCCTTCGAGTTTGCTGCCCGTCCGGTGATCTACAACGTCTGTAACTACCAAAAGCCGGCTAACGGCGGCGTTGCGCTTCTTTCCTGGGACGACGTGATAACCCTCTTCCACGAGTTTGGTCATACGCTGCACGGACTGTTTGCCAGCCAGCGTTTCGCCACGCTGTCCGGTACCAATACCCCGCGTGACTTCGTTGAATTCCCGTCGCAAATCAACGAGCACTGGGCCAGCCATCCGCAGGTATTTACCCACTACGCCCGCCATTACGAAACCGGCGAACCGATGCCGGACGCGCTGCGGGAAAGCATGCTCAACGCGACGCATTTCAACAAGGGCTATGACATGACGGAACTGCTGGGGGCCGCGCTGCTGGATATGAACTGGCACGGCATCGGTGAAGCCGTTTCGAGCGTAGAAGATTTTGAAGCGGCAGCGTTGAAAAAAGAGGGGCTGGATCTGCCCGCCGTGCCGCCGCGCTATCGCAGCAGTTACTTTGCCCATATCTTCGGCGGCGGCTACGCGGCGGGCTATTACGCCTATCTCTGGACGCAGATGCTGGCCGACGATGGCTATCAGTGGTTTGTCGAGCAGGGTGGTTTGACTCGCGAAAATGGACAGAAATTCCGCGAGGCGATTTTGTCGCGCGGCAATAGTACTGATTTAGCTGAACTTTACAGGAACTGGCGCGGCCACGATCCGAAGATCGAACCGATGCTGGATAACCGCGGGTTGAGTTCGTAAGGGCTTTTTCAGGCTGGAAGCAGAACCGGGCGCGGTGCCCGGTTTTTGCCCGATTTTTTCTTCCCCAAAACTCCTCCTCAAAATCAATGCTTAAATTCTGCGAAATTAACAGGGGGATACGGTCCAATTATTCACGTAGCTACACCTTCACTTTCGCCCATTCGAGACCGCGATCGTTATGATACTGCGCTGTCATCCTGTCTGATGAGTGACCCGGTAGCTGCTGGGTATTGATGCCTTGCCCCTCATACAGACGCTCCGATAGAGAACGCTGCTCGTGAAAAGTCGGCATTGTTTTCCCATCCTCTACGGAATTGCCAGTACTATCGATCGCGAGTTTGAAGGAGACGCTAAGGCTGTTCTCGCCAACCTGTTCGCCTGCTTTCACATTACGGCTTGAGGTCACGTGATGGAGAAGCCAGGGACTTACGCCCCGATCCCTGCATCGCTTGATCACCTGCGCCAGTGTAATATTCAACATCTCGCAGCGTAGCGAGAGCGGTATCCGAACCAAACTGGGCTGAATGGGCAAACACCATCAGGCTGATGCGTGTCCAGGACAAGCGTAATCACTACGAAATCTGTGATCTGTTCCAGTGGGCCAACCGGGACGAATTCTGGAAAGACAACATCCTGAGCCCCTCAAGTCTGCGCAAACAGTGGGATCAGCTCACTACCAAACGGCTGCGTGCAACCGGAACGGCAAAACCTTACCGGGGCGGCATTGACCTGCACAACACCGACTGGATTGATGGGGTGCTGGAATGAAAAACCTTGCCGAGAGCATTCGCAATTTTGACCGGGAACAGGCTCGCCGCGTGGCGCATAACTTGCCAGAGAAGTACACCGAACGCGAACAAACGCAGCAGGTGGTGCAGATTATCAACGGGCTGTTTGTGCAACTGGCCGCCGCGTTCCCTGCAAGCTTGGTTAATCGCAGCCAGGAGGATGTGAACGAGAGCCGCCGGCAGTGGGTGCTGGCGTTCAAAGAAAACGGGATAAACACCATGGATCAGGTTGAGGCCGGTATGCGCATGGTACGTCGCCAAGAGCGCCCGTTACTGCCTTCGCCAGGCCAGTTCATCAATTGGTGCAGGGAAGGGCAATGCGTGCTGGGGATCACCACTGCTGACGTGATGGCTGAATACTGGAAGTGGCGCAAGCTGGTGTTCCGGTACCCGAGCAGTGAACAGTATCCGTGGCCTAAGCCGGTTTACTACCACATGTGCCTTGAACTGCGGCGCCGCGGAACTGAAGGCCAGTTGAGCCACAAAGAACTAGAGCGCGAAGCCAGCGACATTCTGGATGTGTGGGAAAAGCGGGTGCTGGCCGGGAAGCAGATTCCGCCTGTTCGTCGAGCATTGGCGGCACCAGCAGCTCCGAAGGGGCCAACCCCTGCGGAGTTACTAGAAGCAAAGTATGAGCGAATGAGGGCTGAGAGATATGACTTTGAGCGATAATATTTGAATACTATTAGGGGCATGTCCACGACAAGCCAACTGTGGCTGATTTTTCACCTGGCTGTGATGATGGTAATAAGTTTAATCCAAATATGAGCGGTGGTGTGAACAGCGTGGCTGTATTGACTATCTCATCATTTACAGTCAGGTTTGTCGATTCTGTAATAGAACGTCTTTGTATTTGGATAGGTATGTTGCTTGTGTTTTTTGTATAGGTTATCGTTGCATCGATATTGTTATTTTGCCCAAGGGATAATGGCCCTAGATTAATCGTGTTAGGTATAGTGATAGAATCTTCAATCCAGCTTGTTGCTGAAAGTGTTCTTGTGGCAGTCAGTGTCATATCCGATATTTGTATGTTATTTGATGTAATGAGCGCAGATACATTAATTATATTCTGTGCTGAAGGCATTGTAATGCTTGTGTCGATTTTTGCATCCTTGGATGAATAGTATTCTGATGTTAGCACAATATTGGTAGTTGAGTTTTTTATATCACACTTGCCTTTTACGGTTTCATTGCATGGAATGGTAACACTAAAAGTATTAACACCTGCAGGAATAGGCGTGGTGGAGTAAGAATAGGCATCCCCATCTGAAAAAGAATGGTGTATGCGAATATAATTTCCAGCTAACGCCGTGCTTGTTAATGAATTTGGAAAGTCAAGCGTTATGTGATAATTTTTGAATTTTGGAGACCCTAATGCGATCCCGCTAGGGGTTATACCCACCAAAAGGCTTGATGATTGACCATCAGGTAAAATGTAGCCCTCAACCATAGACCAGGCTTTTAGTTGCTCACATTGTAAAACCCCAGCTTCAGTCGCGGTAGTAAAAAGAATCAATGCTAAGAGTATTTTTTTCATTTAATTTTCCTTAACGATCGGTTATGTATGTCTATTGCTTTTTGAAAAAGATAGTAAGGACATTTTGAGTTTTTAGCTATAATCTATCGAAAATGTAACTAACGCCTGAAACGAGCCTCCACTTACACGTCCTGAACCTGTTGCAGCATATCCTGCTGAGAATTTATATGTGCCATTGGTTTGTTCATAGTTAATGGTTACCTTCTTTTGACCATTCGGCATTAGTACATTTCCGTTATTATCCAAAAGCCTAAGGCCCACATTTCTTGCTGAGGCTGTATTCAGGAAAAGTGTATTGTCGCCATTAGTTACGGCCGTACCAGAAGGAATGATGTTGATGGATGTAACACCACCGCTACAATTCATTGATAATGGGAATTCAGTTTTTCCTTGTATAGTATTACTGTTGTTTAAAGAGCGAGTATCCACTTCCGGCAGGTCGACCGTAAGTGCAGTTTCATTAAAAGAACAGGTCTTCGCCTCAAGAAATCCAGTAATAGTTAATTGCGTAGATGTTATGTTGGCTGCATATAAATGTGAATTCAGAACGGGCATTCCAATAGCAGTCAGACCGAAAATAACTCTTTGCAGCGCGTTATTAAGCTTCATATTTATTTCCTTGTTCGCAGTTTTATCAAAGGCAGGCTGCTTTGATTTGGGCAATAGTGGCAACCTGATCTTTTTCACTGATACGGTAGGTAATCACGCATTGTTGATGCTGCTGTTCACCCCATTTTGCTTTTAAGGAGCCTTCATTCTGAAGACCAGACAAATATACTTGTCCACCGTCTCCTACGATTCCACTTACCTTATCGCTGCTTACCATGGCACCAAATGGAAGTGGTTTACCGTTGCGAGTAATGTTCATGATGGCGCGGTGACCACGCTGAACATCAAAACTTGCTCGAACAATTGCGCCTTTAGTCGGCACAACACGAGCTACACCGCTGTCAATTTCTGTTTTGTCATCGAGCGTACTGGTATCCAAAGAAATGCTATTTTCACGATAGGCAGTGGCATAAGGCTTGATGGCATATCCGCGCCAGTCAGTTGTGACACCAGTTGCACCTTTAACGTCTGCACCGCTGGCACCCGGTGCAGCAATTAGCACTGCACTTTCCATCACTTGCTGTCCCTGAGTCAGACCATTTCGGTGCGCTATAAGGGCACCACTCAAGCCGTAGTTCACTCGCTGGTAATCATCGCTGTAGCTGTATCCTAGTGACGAGTTGCCATAACCGCCGCGATGATTTAATCCTGCGTTTCCGGTACCGCCGCGGCTGCCACCATTCCCGCTGTGACTATATCCTTGTGAAACATTCCAGTTAAGGTTATTGCCTTCCAAGGCAGTACCGCTTAGTCCTGCTTGCTGACTCAGATTGCCGTGATTATCCCGGCTGCCATAAAACGTAGCGTGGACAGATCGTGATTCCTTTTTCCATGAAAATAGCTGGTCTAATGGGACCGACAGTGAAAGGTTAAAAACCTTATCCGTCCAGGACGGATTTCCTTCATTCTTCTGCTTATTAAAGCTGTAAGAAAGCGAGTAGTTAACAGGCCCCAAGGTACTGCTATAGCCACTTTGTAACGATGTATTAGAGCTTCTGGAATTCCAGTAGGTCTGCTTAACACCGGTGATGTAAAGAGAACCCGCAGTACCAAGACTCTGCGAGATATTCGCTTCCAATCTAGCTCGTTTGGTGTTGTACAGATTGTAGTAGTCGGAGTAGTAGTCCTTAACACGGTTACCATATTCATCATACTCATCGTGATCGTATAAGCGCCCACTCATGGTTTTCAGCGCTGTTTCATCAAGAGTATGGAATCCCTTCGTCGAATATCGATATCCTGTTAAACGGAGATTCGTACCAGTAGGATTAAATGAATGCGCATAGAGGAATCTGACCGATTGCCCTTTGTGGCTCGAACCATCTGCCAGAGTACTTTCCGCATGCGTTACGTCTGCAGATAATGCTCCGATTGCACCCATGTTGATGCCCAGCCCCAGTTGCTCCGCCAGGTATTTATCTGAATATTGTGCGCCACCATATAGGGTTACATTGTGTGGAAGTCCCCATAAGAGAGTTGCCTCACCAAAAGTAGGATCGTCGTAACGGTCGCTATTACCCGTAAAGCGGCCTGCAGTCATGCTGTATGTCATCCTGCCTTCACGCTGTAGTAACGGAACAGATGAATAGGGCACAGTAAACACGTGTGTATTACCGCTGGCTTCTTTTACACTCACTTCCAGATCGCCACTGCTATACATGGGGTAGAGATCAGTTATCTCGAATGCGCCAGGAGAAACGTTAGTCTGGTAAATGCTATAACCATTCTGGCGAACCAGTACCTGCGCGTTGCTTTCAGCTACGCCGCGGATCACCGGGGCGAATCCCCTCATAGTGTCCGGATACATGTTGTCATTTGTCGACAGACTGATGCCTTTGAAACCCAGTGAGTCAAAAATCTGATTCGATGTCGAACTCTCACCAATCACCAGATTGCTTCGCAGGGGGATGACAGAACGTTCGACATAAGTCTTTAAGCGTTGCCATGAATGCTGGGTTTGGTATTTGTTGCTGTAGTAACTCCAGGTTCGAAAATCACGCAGTCGCCAGGCTCCAAGATTGAGGCCGCTATTCAGATTAAGGAAGTAATTATCACTGTCCGATTTGCCAGCAAAGGTATTGCCGCCACTGAAGTTATAATTTAGTAAAGCGGCATTAATGCCTTCATCCCAGAGTGAAGGGTCAATATATCCGCGCGCTTGGTTATGTAGTGAAGCCTGCGGGATGCTAATAAAAAGCTGCATTGTAGTGAAATCAAAGCGAGTAAATGCATCCGGTATGACTTTCTCCGGCGTTACACATTCTGCCTCTTCAAGAGAATTGAGCTTCGGAAAAAGAGCGACTTTCACCCCCAATGAAGCCAGCATTTCCCGTGTTAGGCATACTGAGAGCCCTGTATTATCTCTACTGCGCTGCTGTTCAGTTTGTTCTTCTCGTTTTTTAAACGTTAAAGTTTGTTGACCCAGGCTTTTGTCATTCAAAAAGACCTCAACCAGATATTCTCCAGGCTGCTGCGAGCCAGAAGCCTGGAAAATACTCAGATCGGCAGCAGCATCAGCATCCGCCCCCAAAAATTCTGGTGGGAAATAGAGCCCTGAGGCACTAGCGGCGAAACCGGCTTGAATAAATAAACCTGTCAGGGCTATCGATAAAGTAGACTTCTTCATAATATTAACCAGAGGCAGACCCATTAGATGAACAAATGCGCTAAGCACCTTACAGATTTTGCTTTTGCTGAGCAGAAACCGCACCGTAGTCATTTATTGTGCTGAAGGTAAGCGTACGAGGACTTCCTGATGCCGACAGGGATTCAGTACTAAATGGTGCCACCATCGTGTCAGCAACCTTGCGACCATCCAGTGCGACCTGAACCATAGTTATGTGATAGGGAGAAGGATTGCTGATTTGCACCTGGTTCCCGCTGCGTTTAAAGGTCAGCATCGATGGTGCCTTTTCAACTGGAACCTCGAGACCAGAGGGACGTACAAACATTTTGATGCGAGTAACAGCTGCGAGCATAAGTGTGTTTTTCCCTTCCATCTTTGATTTGTCAACTGACGGAATTGCCTTAGCGTTGAAGTAGTACAACGTTTCTCTGTCTTGTGGCAGGGAAGGACCATTGAAAATTACACGTAGCATATTCTGATCGCCAGGGTTACTTACATATAGCGGAGGCGTAATAATAAAGTCAGTGGATTTGTTACCATGAGCATTCTCCGCCCAGGACTGAACAAGATAGCTTGTTTCTTTGGACGAATTACGAACAGACAACGTTGTTTGTTTGGCTTCCAAGGAATATACAAGTCGTGTTCCGCCCAGGACAATCCCCTCTGCTAAAGCGAGTTGAGGAATAAGAATTGTTGCGCTTAAGAATAAACCCTGCAGTGCATTGCGAAATAAATTATAAAACATCACTTTCTCCAGGTGGATAGTACTAATAGTTAACCACCCCCGGTTTTAGTATGGCCGGGGGCGATTTGATTACTCGTATTTCACTGTAAAACTAACAGTGCCGTTTGCTTCACCGGCTGTTATGTTATTGCTAAACGCGATGTATCGAGCAGCTAAATAGAATTCATCAAAACCACCTGCGCCGACTGTTTTAAGTGCCGATGGAGATGAACCGTCTATTTTTAACGGAGTGGCATTGTTATCTATATCTAAAATCTGAATCCCTACTCCGTCAGCCACTGTGCCGGTACCCGTGACCCGAAGTACGTCATCCTTTTCAGGAATTCCACTGAAGGTGATTGAGGCGCTAGCTAGATTGCATTGATCTAGTTTGATTGAGAATTTTTTTGCTTGTGATACAGACCCCTGCGTTGACAACACGCTGGACTCAACCTCTCCCAGAGGAACCACTTGTCCGACGGATGAACTATTGAGTACGCAGGTGTTTTCTTTTATTGAACCGGTAAATTCTACTGTGCCACGTTGCCCTTCTGATGCTGCATACGCGGACGCAGAAACCATAACAATGGAAGCAATAGATGCTATAGAGAAAATCTTTTTCATAGAGATATCCTTAGTTTCAAAAAATATTAATTCTGCATTCAGAATTAATAGGGTGGAATGCACTGCGGGCAATGAATGATACATACTGCTCGCAATGACTTTTATTTGCATAGTGAATTCGTGAGTACAAAATCACTATGAGTAATTAATTTCGCTAGCAACAAACGCTCTTACTTCATTCAAATGCCTCAAGTTTAATTTTCTGGCTATGATCGCTATGCGAGTGTAAATTGTTTTGTTATTGACATTGGCTAGTTTCGCAACGCTTGATACATCTGGATGTTGCGCTACTAACCAAGCGATTTCTTTATCTTTTCTGGATAGTACCGATAGTTCCGACATCATAATTAAGTGTTGCTTTAAATCTGACCAGTCAATAGGCTGTCCAGTTTTTAGCAAGTGTATAATGTCAATAAAGTTGTCATCACGCCCGAATGTTGCTAATGGACTTAACACTTTTGAATGAATATTAATTCCTTTTAATATATATATGTACTGGTTGTCTTTAAGTTCGATACCATCTATTTCATCCAGTAGTTCTGAAAGAGATGTATAGGAGTCAATGTCAACAATGCAAGCATCTGTTTTAGGAAAGATTTCCCTTAGCAAGTGAATGAATGCAATTTTGATATAGTTGTTCTTTGTAAAAATTCTGTGTCGCATTTAAAGGCTGAAACCTATTGATGAGAATCTAATTCGAATATTTCATATGCTCATTTTTTGTTAAAGATACTTAATGGCAAAGTGTTCAATGCATATTGGACGAGAGAATAAATATCCCTGACAAGTGAGAACACCTTTCTCTTTAAGCAGTTGATATTGTTCTTCGGTCTCAACTCCTTCAGCAATAAGCTGTATACCGAGACTCTTAGATAACATTAAGATCGCATCAAGCACTGTTGAGTAAACCAGAGAACCATTGCTGATGACGGTAAGACATCTGTCGATTTTTATTGTGGAAAACCCAGCATGCTCAATGTACTTGAGACATGAGCTTCCACTTCCAAAGTCATCAATAGCAAAACGCACACCTGACGCGGTCAATTGTTGCATAGATTCAAGAGCAAAATCATCGAAGTTCATGGTCCCGCGTTCAACAATTTCCAACACTACAGCTATACGGCCTTCAAATGTTTCATTAAATTCTGTGACCGCTTCAATTACTTTTGGTACGTTCAGTTGCTTTGCACAGATATTGAAAGAAAGATAGAAGTCGTTTGGTAAAGCTCCGACATATCCTTCAAAAAAGCTTTTAACCCCCGAAAGCAGAGAACATGTGACATCATTAATGACATCACAGGATTCCATGGCAGAAAGGTATTTTTCTGGGGTGTGAAGAACACCATCTTTTAGAACTCTCAGTAACACCTCTCCACCAACAATCACATCATCCTTGTACACCGGCTGAACATAAGGCACAAATTCAGCACCGGTCAGTTCCGCTGATAAGATTGTTTCTCTAATCAATGTACGAGCTTTGATGAAGAAACTTTCTGCCTTCATGAGCATTTTGGTGCTTATCATAATATCGCTCCTTATCTACTGGATTCGCTACCCGAGCTGTCTCTTCGTTCCCCGGTCTGTGAATGGCGGTAGGGCGGAAGACGGCTCCTGATGATTAAGTACCTGCTCATTCACTTCTGCGAATAATCCTATCAACCAAAAACGCCAAGTAGATAGATGTATTGTGGATTTGTTAAAATACAAATCAATATGCTGATGATGGGTGAGTTTACAAGCAATGAGACTGCGAGAGCTTTTGTCGCGCTTGGCTGTGCTAGGATGAAACGAAGAATCTGATGGGTTTCCGTAAGTTGGAGAAACGAGAGAAACCATTCAATTACCATCATGGATAAGGAGTCAGAGATGGTTTTCGTGATTGATAATAGGGTTTTCTATCGATCGGAAGATGGTGCTATATGGCCATCCGGAGACGAAGGCTCTACTGTCATTCTGACCCTGACAATGAACAGGCTTCTTGCATGTCTTCTGGAAAAGCATGGTCAGGTTCTGACGCGAAATGAACTTCTGGATAGCGTCTGGGATGCTCATGGTCTCCGTTCTTCTAGTCATACGCTAAACAAATACATCTCGGAGCTTAGAAAGCATTTCGTACAGTTTGGGATTGTCGAGGAGTGTATTACTACTGTGCCTCGCGTTGGTTTCATGTTTAATAGTGATGTCGAGGTAAGGGTTCTGACCCAACCCACTATTGAGGATGAGTCTCGGTTAGAAGATGAAAAAAATGATGCGCAAGTAGTAAAAGAACGCCCGCCCGTACGAGTTAAATATAGAAAAATACCTATCGCTCTTGTATTGGCAGTCGTTTTAATAAGCGGGATCTTGATTACGTTAGGGCTTAGGGTTCCATCAAAAGATTTGACTCAGGTAAGAGAATTGAAGACTTATTTTCTCTTTAACTATGGCTCGTGCCCTGTATACACTGTACAAAGAAACTCCGCATCGCTTTCTGAACAAAAAAAAGACTTGTTCATCGCGTTGGCAAAGGCCAATGGAATTGACTGTCTGGACGGAACCTCATTTTTGTATCAGGTTTCTGAGTCATATCTTTACGGCAACAAGGGACGAGCTTTCATCAGCCGATGTACGTCAAGAAACGATAAATACATTTCATGTCTGAATAACTATTGGAATGGTTATGAACGCACTCACTAAAAAAACAGGGTTTATTGCTTTATTTCTACTCGTTGTGTTGGCGTTATCTGTTTGGTTCTATGTACACAAACGGCAGAATCAAAATTTTCTAAAAGTTAACTGCTCAACGATTCTGCGCTATAACCATCAGGATCCTGATTTCGTTGCGGCGTTGGACCTGGTCTTTCGTTTAGACGAAAACCATGATGGCCAAGCCGTCTTGTCTGGAAATATACATTCTGATAAAGGGTCTAAAATTATTTCAAGAACAGTATTGTTCAGCTATGAGATGAACAGGCCAGGCGAGATTACCATCATGGATACACGATACCTTAAAAATCCACGCGATACGGCAGATGAAGAGAGCTTTAAAAGCAGTTTCTTTTATGTCCCCGATGGAACGGTTCGCCAGTTGAGAGTTGAGCCTTCCAATAACGGCTGGTTGCTAGGAAACTTACAGTCGCCGTTCGCTCTGTGCGTGAACAGGGAAGGTTAAAACAATCCATTTCTGCTGTGGGTAGATTGCCCCTCCCGCAGCAGAGCCACAAATCATTCTCATTTTTGCCCCGTTCTCCATTCCTCAAGAATCTTAGGCCTTCATTATGTCCACGGTATGAAGCTGTGTGTAGTTTGTCTGCAGTTTTCATCATCATGGTGTTTTGAATTGCGAGCTCATAAAGCTTTTTAAAATCAGTGAGATATGTTTATGAATAATTGTATATGCATACAGTTATTCATTGCGGAGGGAAAAATGAAAATTGAGTTAATCATTGATCGCATGAAGAAAGTTCCTGATGGAGCTATATCTCTAGCTGCTGGTTCAATTACTATCCCTAACATTGCATCCGCAACAACACCTTCTGGACCTGGTATACGTGGTATATATGCAGGCGCTGACCTGCTCCCCGTTGAGTATTCCCGATGTCCTGGTCCTCTTTGTGCAACAGGTGGACATCTAAAGGAAACGTATCCTCGTCATTGGCGTGAACTCTAAACTTAATTACTTATGCATGAAGCGCCTGCCCTGCATTATTTCTTTACTATCATAGTGATGTGACTTTTTTTTAAGGTTTAGCTATAAAAATCGCTGATGACCAATGAAACATTTTAATAATGAATAAATCTGATGCAGTTCGTAATGACCTTCATTTTGAGATGAGATATAACATGTCTCGAAAATAAATTAACATTCTCATAACGTCATTAAGGTAGAACAAATGAAGCAGGTTGGCATTGTTGGTTGGCGAGGAATGGTAGGTTCTGTTTTGTTACAGCGCATGGTCGAAGAGAACGACTTCGATGATATCTCTGCGCATTTTTACAGCACTTCAAGTGCAGGTGCCGCCGGTCCTGTTATTGGAGGCGTAAGCTACACGCTTAAAGATGCAAATTCCATAAATGCTCTGTCCGAAATGGATATCATCATTACCTGTCAGGGTGGTGATTATACCAAAGCAATATATCCGGCTTTAATTGATCATGGCTGGAAAGGTTACTGGATTGATGCGGCCTCAGCATTACGGATGGATGAGAAAGCATGCATTATTCTCGATCCCGTCAATCGCCCCAATATTGATCGTGCGGTAAATGAAGGGATTAAACTTTTTGTTGGGGGCAATTGTTCCATCACTCTGAGTCTAATGGGGCTTGCTGGACTGATAAAAGCTGATTTGATCGAATGGATGAGCGTGATGACCTATCAATCTGCATCAGGTGCAGGGGCTCAGTATGTTCGGGAATTAATCTCTCAAAGTGCATATATCAGCAAGCATTTGTGCTCAGATGAACTAAAGCCATCAGGATCGGTGCTTCCTTTAGTCAATAAAGTTAGTGAGCTTATTAACAGTGCTGACATGCCCATTCAGAATTTCGGCGCACCTCTAATGGGGAGCATCATTCCATGGATTGATAGCGATTTAGGAGATGGGAATAGCCGCGAAGAGTGGAAAGGTGAGGCAGAAACAAACAAAATTCTGGGGCTTTCTCCTGGTACAATTCCGGTAAACGGTTTGTGTATTCGTGTCGGCGTGATTCGGTGCCATAGTGCTGCCATCACCCTGAAGCTCAAGCGTGAAGTTAGCGAAGAAGAATTTGCAGAGTTAGTGAAGCATTCCCACCCTTGGGTTAGATTTGTGCCAAACAACAAAGTTGAAAGTGTCAGTAGATTGACCCCAGCTTATATTAGCGGTTCGTTGCAGGTTGGAGTTGGCCGTTACAAGAAAATGTCACTAAACAATGATCCTATTTACTCGGTTCTGACGGTTGGCGATCAGCTGTTATGGGGGGCGGCGGAACCATTACGTCGCATGTTGAATATTCTGCTAGGCAAAGTCTAAGACATATTATTTCGACAACAGCATCAGCTGAGTTTAAGCGGATGGCTATGCACATGAACGAGGCAAGGCATATCCGCTAGTAGTTCATTACGGACGTAGAAGGGCAAATTTGTTTTTGTTTTTCAACTCCCACGGCGCGCGTAACGGCGTGCCAGATAAACTTGTCTGCTGGCACTGCTCCATCGACAGCTATCTCTTCCGCTTCTTTCCCTCCTACATCCTGACGCATCCATTCGCGTGCAGCTTCCGGCGACAAAACCAGTGGTCGGCGGTCGTGAATATCGACCAGTCCTTTATCAGTTGCAGACGTCGCGATGAGAAAGCCTTCTGCTTCATCGCCGCGTTCGAATGGTGTGCTACCGATTGCCGCCATAAAAATCGTCTGACCGTCACCCCGGTGAATGAAATAAGGCTGTTTCTTATCACCTTGCTAATACCGGTGAGGTTAAAAGTGACGTCGGTCGGTATATTTAATTAATCGAGTGTAGGCTGTAAAAGAGTTAATGATTAATAATTTGATCTGGATTGGAAAATTCAAATATTCTTTAGTTTCAGAATTTCAGCTGTAAATTTTTATTATTTTGTGCCGATAAATGTGAGTGGCATAAAAATTGGCGTAATAGCAGTTAAGAAGGCAAACGATGACTCTACCTCTGAACAATCCGGGCTTTACGGATGCTGAGCCTTCTAAAGGCCTGATAAATAAAACCTTTACTTATATCGTAACGTTGTTGATAAGTATTTTTATTGCAGCAATAATTTCCCTCCTGGTAATAAAAGATAATGTTAATGAAATCAGCGACAAGCACGATGAATTTTTGTTAAGGAAAGCCCTGGATACCCGCCAGGAAAGCATGCGAAGTCATTTGAAAGACAATGCTGAGTGGGGAGATGCCTATAAACATCTTCATCTTAACACTGACGTTCACTGGGCATGGGATAAGCAAAACCTGGGTAAGTCCCTGTATGACAACTTTGGCTACGAAGGCGTGTTTGTTCTCTCCCCGGAAGGAAGCACGCGATACAGCGTGGTTGACGGGAAACTGAAGCAGCAGGATCTGGAGCGCTGGTTAGATAAATCAACCAAAGACCGTCTACTCCGTGAGATGAGTATAAAAAAAGGATTGCCGGTTTCTATGCTTACGCTTATTGATTCCGTCCCGGCCATTGTTTCTGCAGAATGGATTACGACGGGCGATGATACCAGCGTGCAATCCTTACCGGGGAAATCTTCGACAATGGTGTTCATAGATAAGTTAACGGCTAAAAAACTCCTCACGATTGGGCAGGATACTGGGATCGAAAATGTTCGTACTTCACCCGCTACAGCCACGTCTCAAATAAATAATCAGACAGAATTTACCTTAAGCACCCAGAATGGGGATGTGCAAATCATCTGGGATGGTGAAAATCCAGGCCAGGCGTTGATTGTTTATTTTTTACCCTTGCTCATCCTTTTAGTCATTCTGACGGTATCGATGACGGTTATTCTCATGCGTCATATTATGCTGAAGGCGAGAATGCTTGACGAAAATACCTTTCTGCTGGAACAGGCGCGGTTGAATCTGATTACGAGTGAAAAACGATTCCGGGACGTCAGTGAAACAACCAGCGACTGGTTCTGGGAAACAGATTTATCGTTAAAGATAACATGGCTATCAGGTCGTTTTTCTACCATAACGGGATATGAAAATAGCAAATGGATAGGCCGCCGGTTGGATGAACTCTTTCCGTCGACAAGTGGATTATCACAGAACTGTGCCAGGCTGCGGGACTTAACTGAACGCTTTGAATTTAAAAACTGTCCTTATATTCACGCGCTACAAAGCACGTCATATTGCACGCTTCTGGCCAAGTTTTCTGCTCAGCCTGATGGCACAGTGGTTTTGCGTGGCGCGGCAACCGATGTCTCTCAGGAGGTTGAAGCAACAAAGCGTGTGGAGTTCCTGTCACGCCATGATGAATTAACCGGTCTGCCGAACCGGTATCATATTAAGGAGTTTCTGGCAGGCCAGCTGGCGAAAGAAGACCTTAACCATTATCCCTTTGCCATGATTTGCCTTGATTTAGACAAGTTTAAACCCGTCAATGATATTTTTGGACACTCCACGGGGGATGCCCTGCTCGGTGAGGTCGCTTTACGTCTTAAAAATTGCGTTCGTCGGGAGGATTTTGTCGCACGGCAGGGTGGGGATGAGTTTATGCTGCTGCTCGGCAATACCCGCCAAAAAGACCAGATTGAGGAGGTGTGTCACCGTATCGTACAGGAACTTAACCGTCCTTTCTCCATTGAAGGCAATGATGTGGCAATAGGCGTAAGCATGGGTATTGCACTGGCTCCCCAGGATAGCAGCAGCGCAAACGATCTATTACGCTATGCGGATATTGCGCTTTACCAGGCTAAACAATCCGGCAGAAACAGATGGGACTATTATCGCCCGGATATGTCGGCAAAATTGACCGAACGGAGAAAGCTGGAAGTAGAACTGAAGACCGCGATTCGCGAAGAACAACTCTTCCTGGTTTACCAGCCGCGTTATAACCTCCAAAATTCTAAAATAGATGCCGTCGAAGCGCTGGTACGTTGGCAGCACCCGCTGCGGGGGATGATGATGCCCGATCGGTTCATCCCGCTGGCTGAAGAAACAGGTTTGATTATCAACCTCAGCAACTGGGTCATACGCAAAGCGTGTTCGGAGACAAAAGATAAATTGCCGGGGTTATCGGTATCCGTCAATATTTCTGCTATCGAATTTCAGGCAAGCGATCTCGCCGAGAGGATAAAGGAGATACTTCACGAAACCGGGCTTGAACCTGACCGGCTGGAAATAGAAGTGACTGAAAATGTCACGCTTTCCGATCCTGACAAAACCTTGCAGACCATGAAGTCTCTCAAAAAAATGGGCGTTCGCATTCTGATTGACGACTTCGGTACCGGCTATGCCTCCCTGAGCTATCTCCGGAAGTTTCAGTTTGATGGGCTCAAGCTCGACAAGAGCTTTATTTTTACCCTGGGCGACTCGCCACAGAACCAATCAGTCGTAGAGAAAATTATCGATCTGGGTAAAGCCTATTCGATGGCGGTAACGGCAGAAGGGGTGGAGACCGTCGAACAGCTGTCTTTTCTTAAAAAGAATAAATGTGACGAAGTTCAGGGCTACTTGCTTGGGAAACCGGCCGCCATTGCCGATCTCAATTTAAACGCAGACGTACTGAATGTTTAAACGCGTTTTTCCAGCCCTGACTCTGGGTCAGGTTTGTGGGAAGCGATGGAATAACAGTAAGAAAGTGGACTTTGGCCGTTTTGACATCATCTGCTTTTCAAAAAAGCCCGGTATACTACATCTCCTTTTTTACAGGCGATAACAGACAAGGCAGGAAGTATGTCTCTTCGTTCGCTGCGGGCGTTATGCCTGACAAGTTTTTTTATTGCCGATGTCCGAGATGGCCTCGGTCCTTTTCTCGGCATCTTTCTGACTGAACGCCACTGGACCCCCGATGGTATCGGCATCATGATGACGGCCGGTGGGCTGGCGGGATTACTGGCCACGCTTCCGGCTGGGTTTATCACCGATACCTCCCGGAACAAACGCTCCGTGCTGGCACTGGTCTGCATCCTCATCACCCTGAGCACCTTGCTGCTCTGGTTTAGCCAGCAAACTGGCGTTGTCGCCGCTTCGCAAATGATCACCGGCATCTGCGCGGCGTTTGTGGGGCCGCTGATTGCCGGGATTACGCTGGGCCTGACCGGTCAGGGCGGGTTCAGCGCGCAGATGGGGAAAAATGAGGCGTTTAATCACGCGGGCAATTTCATGACCGCACTGATAGCAGGCGGAATTGCCTGGTACTGGGGCGTCGGGGGGATTTTCCTGCTGATGACCTGTACGACGCTGCTCACGCTCTGCGCGATGCTTGCCATCCGCAACGAAGACATCGACAACGACGCGGCGCGTGGACTCTCCTCTTCAGCGAACCTGCCAGTGCCCGGCTTTGCAGTGCTGATTAAAAACCGCGCGCTATTTGTGACCGGACTAACGCTACTGCTGTTCCACCTTGCGAACGCTGCGCTTCTGCCGATGCTGAGCATGAGGGTTGCTGCGGCACCCGCCTCGATCAACCCCGGTTTGTATGCCGCAGGTACCGTCATCATCTCTCAGGCCGTGATGATCCCCGTCGCACTTTGGGTCGCAGGCCGGGTTGAACGCTACGGCTACTGGCGCTTAATTATGCTGGCGCTGCTGGTCATGCCGGTGCGCGCTGCGCTGGCGGCGTCTACGGACGCGCCTCTGATGATGATCCCGGTACAAATCCTCGACGGTCTGGCTGCCGGGATCCTGGGCGTCGTGGTACCGTCGTTTATTGTGGTGCTTTTGCGCGGGAGCGGGCATGTCAATGCCGGGCAGAGTGTGGTGATGCTGATGCAGGGGGTTGGGGCATCCATGAGCCCGGCGTTAACCGGGACGATCGCCGGTCATTACTCGTTTGCGACGGCATTCTGTGTACTGAGCGCGATTGCCCTTATTGCCGTCCTGCTCTGGTGGTGCTTTGCGCACCGGACCTGGGAAACAGACAGTACGCCGGGTGGGGCATAGCCGCCACCCGGCGAAAGGTTTAAACCAGCTCGTTAGGGCAGGCTTCACCTTTTTCCAGCTGCTTCAGATTCCCCAGCGTGGTTTCTGAAATACTGATCAACGCTTCGGCAGTCAGAAACGCCTGGTGTCCGGTGAACAGCACGTTATGACAGGCAGACAGGCGGCGGAACACGTCGTCCTGAATCACGTCGTTGGACTTGTCTTCAAAGAACAGGTCGCGTTCGTTCTCATACACGTCCATGCCCAGCGCGCCAATTTTCTGGGTCTTCAGCGCTTCGATAGCAGCCTGAGAGTCAACCAGTCCGCCGCGGCTGGTGTTGATGATCATCACGCCATCTTTCATCTGGTCAAACGCCGCCTGGTTAAGCAGGTGGTAGTTTTCCGGCGTCAGCGGGCAGTGCAGGGAGATCACGTCAGACTGGGAGAACAGCGTCGGCAGGTCAACATACTCCACGCCCAGATCCAGCGCGGCTGCGCTTGGGTACGGATCAAACGCCAGCAGGCGCATACCAAAGCCTTTCAGGATCCTCAGGGCAGCGACGCCAATTTTGCCGGTGCCGATAACGCCAGCGGTTTTACCGTACATGGTAAAGCCCGTCAGGCCTTCCAGCGAGAAGTTGGCATCACGGGTGCGCTGATAAGCGCGGTGAATACGTCGGTTCAGGGACATCATCATGCCGATGGCATGTTCCGCGACCGCTTCCGGGGAGTATGCCGGAACGCGTACTACCCTCAGACCCAGCTCCTTCGCCGCGTCGAGGTCCACGTTATTGAAGCCTGCACAGCGCAGGGCGATATACTTCACCCCATGTTTTTTCAGCTCTTCCAGCACCGGACGACTGCCATCATCGTTCACAAAAATGCAGACGCCTTCACAGCCGTGCGCCGTTTTGGCGGTTTTTTCGGACAGCAGAAAGTCGAAAAATTCAAGCTCAAACCCGTAAGCCTCGTTAACATGTTGCAGATACTTTTTGTCGTACTGCTTTGTGCTATATACCGCGAGTTTCATAAGACTTTCTCCAGTGATTTTGCATTCACGTTAGCATGATTAAAATAATCTTACAATTTCTAAAATATTATTGAATTCAATAAGTTCTATCAATTATTCTAGAGCATCTATCCTTAAAAAAGGCATTCACTTCAACTGACTGGCTAAACATGCGACAATGATCGGCAATGTCGGCTTAATTCTTTCGCTAAATCAGGATATTAACTGCCCATGAAGGGTAAATACAAAGCCGCGATTGCGCTTTTACTGCTGTTGATTTTGGTGCCGCTGACGCTGCTGATGACGCTCGCCCAGTGGGTGCCAACGCTCGCCGGGATCTGGCTCCCCGTCGGAACGCGTATCGCTTTCGAGGAAAGCCCAAAACTCACCCGTAACGCGCTGGTGATCCCCGATCTTCGTTATCTGGTGGATGAGTGTGAAATTGCGCGTATCGATAACGTGACGTTGTCACACCCAAGCCGCTGGAAGCTTGATGTAGGCACCCTTGAGCTTAACTCCGTCTGCCTCAGCAAACTCCCTCAATCTGCGCCGTCGACGGTGGCACCCAAAACGTTGGCCCAGTGGCAGGCGGTGTTACCGAATACCTGGCTGACGGTGCATCGTCTTTCTCTTGCCCCCTGGCAGCAGTGGGAGGGCGAACTTCATGCGTCACTCACTCCCGCCAGTCAGGAAATTACCTATAAAGGCGAGCAGGTCAGCATTAAAGGCCAGCTACGGGGACAAACTCTCTCTGTCAGTCAGTTCGATATTCGCCTTCCAGACCAGCCGCAGCCTGTCAAACTGGTCGGGAAATTTACCCTGCCGCTGGTGCCGGACGGTGTGCCGGTGAAAGGGCACGCCGTTGCCACCTTTAACGTGCCACAGTTGACCTCTCTGGTCGATGCCGATCTGGACTGGGAAGACAATCAGGGGCAACTGGTGGTGATGGCGCGGGACAATCCCGATCCGCTGCTCGACCTGCCGTGGCAGATTACAGCCGAACAGCTGAATATCAGCGACGGACGCTGGAACTGGGCGCTGCCCGGCCTGCCGCTGAGCGGGCGGGTTGGCCTGCGTATTGATAACTGGCAGCAGGGGCTGGAAAAAGCCACCGTTTCCGGGCGACTGAATGTGCTCACGCAGGGCGATGCGGGCAAAGGTAATGCGGTGCTGAATATCGGCCCGGGTTCGCTTAGCATGGAAAACAGCGATATGCCGCTGTATTTGAGCGGCGAGGCGAAACAAAACGATCTCATTCTCTACGCCAAACTCCCGGCCAAACTGACCGGAAGCCTCAACGATCCGCAGCTTTCCTTTGAACCTGGCGCGCTGCTGCGTTCGCGCGGTCGCATTATCGATTCGCTGGATATTGATGAAATCCGCTGGCCGCTGGCGGGCGTGAAGCTCACGCAAAAAGGCGTAGATGGCCGACTTCAGGCCATTCTGCGCGCGCATGAAAATGAAATGGGCGATTTTGAACTGCACCTGGACGGTCAGGCTAACGACTTTTTACCTGATAATGGCCTGTGGCAGTGGCGCTACTGGGGAAAAGGGAGCTTTACGCCCATGCGCGCGCGCTGGGATGTTGCCGGTAAAGGCGAGTGGCGCGACGCGCTTATTGAATTAACCGAACTCTCGACCGGATTTGACAAACTCCAGTACGGCACCATGACGGTAGGCGAGCCGCGCCTGGTACTGGATACCCCCGTTCGCTGGAACCGCGATCCGGCCAAACCCTCCTTTAGCGGCGCTCTGGCGCTGAATGCCGGACAAACGACGTTCTCCGGCGGAAGCGTACTGCCGCCTTCGGTACTGAGCTTCCGCGTTGATGGCACCGATCCGACACTCTTTCAGTTTAAGGGCGACCTCCACGCCGACAAAATTGGTCCGGTACAGGTCAATGGACGCTGGGACGGCGAACGCCTTCGTGGTCAGGCCTGGTGGCCGAAACAGTCGCTCACCGTGTTCCAGCCGCTGATCCCACCAGACTGGAAAATGACGCTGCACGATGGCGAACTGTATGCCCAGGTTGCTTTCTCGGCTGCGGCCGGTCAGGGCTTTGAGGCGGGCGGACACGGGGTGCTGAAATCCGGCAGCGTCTGGATGCCGGATAACCAGATTAACGGTATCGACTTTGTCCTGCCGTTCCGTTTCAGCGAAGGCACATGGTCGCTGGGTACGCGAGGGCCGGTCACATTGCGTATTGGCGAGGTGCAAAACCTGGTCACGGCGAGGAATATCACGGCGGATTTGCAGGGGGACTACCCCTGGAGCGAGGAGAACCCGCTGTTGCTCACCAACGTCAAGGTTGAGGTGTTGGGTGGGAAAATCACCATGCAGCAGTTGAGGATGCCGCAGCACGATCCGGCACTGCTGCGCGTGGACAATATCTCGTCCAGCGAGCTGGTAAGCGCTGTCAATCCGAAACAGTTTGCGATGTCCGGACCGGTCAGCGGCGCGCTACCGTTCTGGCTGGACAATGAAAAATGGATCATCAAAGATGGCTGGCTGACCAATCCGGGGCCGATGACGCTGCGTCTCGACAAAGACACGGCTGATGCCATTGTGAAAGACAATATGGTCGCAGGGGCGGCGATTAACTGGTTACGCTATATGGAAATTTCCCAATCGTGGACAAAACTCAATGTAGATAATCTGGGTGTATTAACGCTGCAGGCGACCATTAAAGGCACCAGCCGCGTTGATGGCAAAAGCAGCTCCGTTAACCTGAATTACACCCACGAAGAGAACGTATTTACCCTCTGGCGCAGCCTGCGCTTTGGGGACAACCTGCAAACATGGTTTGAGCAACATGCGGCGATACCGGGTCTCCGCAGTTCGACGGGCAAGGAAAGTGAGGAACAACAATGAAAAAGATGGCTGGTGTGCTCACCGTTGCCGCGCTGATGACAGGCTGTACGCCGCGCATTGAAGTCGCTGCGCCAAAGGAGCCGATTACCATCAACATGAACGTCAAAATCGAACACGAGATCCATATTAAGGTCGATAAAGATGTTGAAACCCTGCTGAAATCGCGCAGCGATCTGTTCTGAGGACGCCATGAAACGAACGTTAGCTCTCATTTTACTGGCGCTGGGAATGCACGTGCAGGCGGCAACGCTTACCCTGAATGACGCCCGTGAGCAGGGGCGTGTGGGGGAGACCCTGAGCGGCTATATCGCGCCGATCGCACACGATGCCGAAACGCTGGCGCTGGTTAGCCGCATTAACGCGGCGCGCACGGAAAGCTATCAGAAGCTGGCCGACAGCAATAACTTACCTGTAGATGAAGTGGCAAAAATGGCGGGGCAAAAGCTGGTTGCCCGCGCGCAGCCAGGGGAATATGTGAAGGGTATAAACGGTAAATGGCTGAAGAAGTGATCAGCGGAAGCGCTTGCGATACTCTCCCGGAGACACGCCAAAACGCTGCTTAAACGCCGTCGAAAAATGGCTGTGATCGGCAAAGCCCCAGCTGTAGCCGATCCCCGCCAGCTTTTCATCGTCGCTGGCGGAGCGCAACACCTGCGCGCAAAGGTCCAGGCGGCGGTTTTTGATGTACTGCGCCACGACCAGCCCTTTATCGGCAAACATGCGGTACAGGCTACGTACCGACATCCCGCTCTCTGTAGCAATCCACTCCGGTCGCAGGGCATCAGACTGAATATGATCGTCAATCAGCGAGAGGACGTGCTGGAACTGGCGTTCCTTTCGCGGCTGGACGACGTCACGTTGCTGAAAGGCCGGGCGGAGCAGGCAGACCATCGCTTCCAGCGCCGCTTCGCTCTCTCTATCGCTCAGCTCCGCATTTCCCATACTCTCCTGCAACAGGCGATGGCTCAGCTGTACGGTCGGCAGGCTACGCGAAAGCGTCAGCGCGCAGCTCACCTCCTGAAAACGACACTGCTGCTCAATGATTTGACGCGGCACGAGGAGTGAAATCTGGCGGGATTTATCTTGCCAGGAGATGGAGCAGGGGCGCGACGCGTCGATGAGCGTTATGTCGCCGGTATTGAGAATGGAACGTCGTTCATCCTGTTCAATCTCTGCACCGCCTTCAAGCTGAAACACGGCGTAGAACCAGGCATCGTTACTGTTTTTTATTTCCCGGCGGGTACGGAACAGGTTGACGTTGCCTGCGGTCACGGTGCTGAGCTTCAGGCTTCTTGCGTAGCTGGTTTCCAGTTCGCCAATGAATGTGCCCTCTAACGGGCGAGCGTCAAACCGTCCGCAAACCTGGTTAATTTGCGCCAGCCACTGCTGATACTTTTCCTGTTCGCTCGCACATGCCATCGTTTATCTCGCCGCACCGTCAATGTTTTTGCATTGTTGCATTTGTGTTGCAATTTGTCAGAGCCATGAGGCTGACTATAGGAAAGAACACTCACTGGTAACAGCGTTATAAGCGGTAATTATCAAGTTTTGCGGAGCCTGTCACAGGTGGCAAAGCGAATGTCACACAGACAAAAGCGGGAATGCGAAACGCCTCGTAGACTGCATTAACACCCTACGAAGAATAACGAAGGAGTACCCTATGTCTGAATCACAGGTAGCCGTCCTGTCCGAGGTCCAGCGTTTTATGGATCGCCACCACGGCTTGTGGATTGAAGGGCGTCAGGTTGCGTCCGATAGCGAAAAGCGCCTGAACGTCTACAACCCGGCGACGGGAGAGGTGATTGCCTCAACCGCCGATGCTAGCGTTGATGATGTAGATCGTGCGGTGATGTCCGGCTGGCGGGCCTTTGTCGCCCGCAGCTGGGCTGGAAAACTTCCGGCAGAGCGTGAACGCATCTTGCTGCGTTTTGCCGATCTGGTCGAACAGCACAGCGAGGAGCTGGCGCAGCTGGAAACGCTGGAGCAGGGGAAGTCGATCAACATTTCCCGCGCCTTCGAGGTGGGCTGTACCCTGAACTGGATGCGATACACCGCCGGGCTGACCACCAAGATTGCAGGGAAAACCCTCGATCTCTCCATTCCATTGCCTCAGGGCGCTCGCTATCAGGCGTGGACGCGCAAAGAGCCGGTTGGCGTCGTGGCCGGGATTGTGCCCTGGAACTTCCCGCTGATGATTGGCATGTGGAAAGTGATGCCTGCGCTGGCGGCGGGCTGTTCCATCGTGATTAAACCTTCAGAGACCACGCCGCTCACCTTGCTGCGCGTTGCGGAGTTAGCGAGTGAGGCGGGTATTCCGGATGGCGTGTTCAACGTGGTGACCGGGAGCGGCGCGGTATGTGGCGCCGCGTTAACCTCGCATCCGCATATTGCGAAAGTGAGTTTCACCGGCTCGACCGCGACGGGAAAACAGATTGCGCGCGCGGCGGCGGATACGTTGACGGGCGTTACCCTGGAGCTGGGCGGCAAAAACCCGGCAATCGTGTTGAAAGATGCGGACCCGGCGTGGGTGATCGAAGGCCTGATGACCGGCAGCTTCCTGAATCAGGGGCAGGTCTGCGCGGCAAGCTCGCGTATCTACATTGAAGCGCCGCTGTTCGACACGCTGGTGAGCGGCTTTGAGCAAGCGGTGAAATCCCTGAGCGTCGGCCCGGGCATGTCGCCTGAGGCATTTATTAACCCGTTGGTGTCGCGTGCGCACTGCGACAAGGTGCAGACCTTCCTGGATGAGGCGACAGCACGCAACGCAGAGCTTATTACCGGCAACCGCGGCCCGGATGACAAAGGGTATTACGTATCGCCGACGCTGGTGGTGAACCCGGATGCCGCGCTGCGGCTAACCCGCGAAGAGGTGTTTGGCCCGGTGGTCAACCTGGTACGCGTATCCGATGCAGAAGAGGCGCTCCAGCTGGCAAACGACACCGAATATGGCCTGACGGCCAGCGTCTGGACGCAGAACATCAGCAAAGCACTGGAATATACTGACAGGCTGCAGGCGGGCACCGTGTGGGTGAACAGCCATACGCTGATCGACGCCAACCTGCCATTCGGCGGCATGAAGCAGTCCGGTACCGGACGTGACTTCGGCCCGGACTGGCTGGACGGCTGGTGTGAAACCAAGTCGGTGTGCGTGCGCTATTAAAAAACAAGCCGGGTGGCGGCTACGCCTTACCCGGCCTACAAAACCAACATATTCCTGAGATCCCGTAGGCCGGGTAAGCGCAGCGCCACCCGGCTTCTATTTAAAGCGACCACCGATCCCGCCCGGCCTCTTTTGCCCGGTACAGCGCGGCATCGGCACGAGCGATGATCTCGGTGCCGGCCAGCCCCTCCGCCATGCTCGCAATCCCCATGCTTACGGTTACATGGTCGCTGACCGTAGAGGCGCCGTGCGGTATGGCTTCCGTACACAGGCCGTCCTGAATACGCAGGGCAACCTTTTCCGCGATGTTTGCCGGGCAGTTAAACAGGATCACCACAAACTCCTCGCCACCATAGCGTGACACCACATCGTCAGGGGTTCGCACCGATTTCTTAAGCATCTCAGCCACGCGTGTGAGGCATTCATCACCCGCCTGATGGCCATAAGTATCGTTGTAGAGCTTGAAGTAATCGATATCCAGCATAATCACCGAAAAGGTTTTTTTCTGCTCTACCGCGTTTTCCAGCACCACTTCCATTTTCCGGCGATTAGCAGTTTTGGTTAATGGATCCTGATGCGCCAGCGCATCCAGTCTGGAGATCAGCAGCTGGTTTTGCTGGTTACGTCGCCAGGCCTCGTCAAACCAGCTCAACAGGATGAAACGCCCGCAGATCAGGATCAGCGTAAAGACGGTCCAGATAATAATGAAGTGAAGGTTGAGGCCATCGTTTCGTACCCAGCTTGCTATCGGCAGAGTGATCCAGAGCGGCAGCACAAAGGCGAGCAACCCTTTAGGGTAAAAATAGAGCGCCGTTAAGCCGGAGAGTAATAAAATGACGCACAGCGGCCAGACGTGCGGGAGCAGCAGATGGGTGATAAACCAGAAACAGGAGACCGACCAGATGGCACTACAAATAAACAACACCACACTGATACCGGCGATGCGCCGCCAGGCCATGAGGATCAGCGCAGCTGAGAGGAGGGTTATGCCCAGCATGGAGGCATCGACTATTTTCGTCAGTTGCGGTGAGTGGGGGTAAAGGGGATCGCCGGCCTTAAGCAGAACGTGTCGCAGCAGAATCATCACCGCGAAGCTGATATTGACGAAGGCCAGCCATGGCAGGTTCATCGCCAGCCCATGCATAACCATGGCATGGCGCGTTGGCCAGGTTGCCCGTTCAAGTGTCGGTTTTTTTCTTTTTTCCATTAACGCTTTTTACCCTTTCTGGCGAACACGTGAAGCAGGAAAGGGCGGACGAGCCGCCCTTTTGCGTGACCGTTACGGTGTCACAATGTTAAACCAGAAATCAAATTTATCCATATATCCAAGCATTGAATCCAGTTTAGCGCCGTCACCGGTGAGTTTCACGTCGCCGCTCTGTTCGGCCTGTTTGAGCGTCACCTCTTTGAGGATAATTTTGTTCAGCGTGTCGCGGTTAAGGGTGATGGTGGCATCAGCGTCTTTAGCCTCCGCGTTTGCCGTGTGGTTCAGCACGCCGTTTTCCAGCTCGAGTTTGTATTTCCCGCCATCGCTGCCAAGATCGATGTTAAACACTGATTTGGCGTCACCTGCTTTTTGTCCGTTGATGTGAACGGCAAGGTAGTCAAAGAACATCTCCGGCGTCATCGCCCGCACCGTATCCGGGCTGGCGGTATTCGGCGTTGGACCTTTCACCACGCCGTTACGCAATTCCTGCGCGCCGGTCAGGTAGAAGTTACGCCACGGGCCGGATTCAGCCTGATAGCCAAGCTGTTCCAGCGCATCCGCTTCCAGGTTGCGCGCCGCCTGGTTGTTCGGATCGGCAAAGACCACTTTGCTCACTACCTGCGCCACCCAGCGGTAGTTACCCTGGTCGAAGTCGGTTTTCGCCTTGCTCAGGATGGCATCCGCGCCGCCCATATACTCCACGAATTTCTTCGCGCCTTCTTCTGGCGGCAGTTCATCCAGCGTCGCGGGGTTGCCGTCAAACCAGCCCAGATACAGCACATAGGTGGCTTTTACGTCATGGCTCACCGAACCGTAATAGCCGCGGTTAGCCCAGGTATGCGCCAGTGAATCCGGGAGCTTGAAGTTAGCGGCGATCTCGTCGCGCGTCAGCCCTTCATTCGCCATACGCAGCGTCTGGTCGTTGATGTAACGATAGAGGTCACGCTGGCTTTTCAGCAGCTTAACCACGTTTTCATTACCCCAGGTCGGCCAGTGGTGTTGTGCCATGATGATTTCGGCTTTGTCACCCCAGCGTACAATCGCCTGGTTGATGTATTTCGACCACGGCAGCGGCTCGCGGATTTTGGCCCCGCGCAGCGAGTAGGTGTTGTGCAGGGTATGGGTCACGTCCTCAGCGGATTCAATCAGTTTCTTCTCTTCGATATACCAGAGCATTTCGGATGGCGCTTCGGAGCCCGGCGCGAGCATAAAATCGTATGTCAGGCCGTCGATGACCTCTTTCTGCCCATCTTTTTCGATGATGTTGGTCGGGGCAATCAGCGTCACCGTTCCGGCGGAGGTGGTCGTGCCCAGGCCCGCGCCCACTTGACCTTTGGCATCTGGCTTCAGCAGGTTGCCATACATATAGCTGGCGCGGCGGCTCATTACGTTACCCGCCATGATGTTCTCGGCAACGGCCGCTTCCATAAACCCGGCAGGCGCGTAGATTTTCACCTTGCCGGACTTCACGTCGGCTTCATCCACCACGCCGCGCACGCCGCCATAGTGGTCAACGTGGCTGTGGGTATAAATAATGGCGACGACCGGTTTTTTGCCGCGATTTTTAAAATAGAGATCCATTCCGACCTTCGCCGTTTCTGCCGACACCAGCGGGTCAACCACGGTAATACCTTCTTTCCCTTCAATGATGGTCATATTCGACAGGTCAAGATTTCGTATCTGATATACGCCATCGGTCACTTCAAACAGGCCGCTAATATTAATCAGATGAGATTGACGCCATAAGCTGGGATTAACGGAGTCCGGTGCTTTATCGCCTTCTTTAATAAACGAATATTGCTGTGGATCCCAGATAACATTGCCTTGTTCCCCTTTGATAACGTCCTGAGGAAGAGGGGCAATAAAGCCTTTATGGGCGTCCGTGAAATCGGTGTTGTCGGAGAAGGGAAGCTGATTAAACAGGGCGTTATTGGCTTGTTGCGTGGCGGCCGTGGCATCCTTCGGCGCTTCTGCGGCATACGCGGAACTGACGGAAATAAAAAGTCCAGCCAGAGCTAGACTCCTGACGATCAAATTGAATTTCATCCTAAAACCTCTCAATGATGTATTACGTCGCTTGTGGAAAGTTCGCGTCCTGGCAGAAAGTGATTCAAAAAATGAAATGAAAAAAAGGAGGTAGAAATAACTATAATCGCGGAGATGTATTCAGCAAGTAAATAGATGAAAAACCGGGCATTGCGCCCGGTACGTTATTTATTTCTGTTCGTCTTTTTTCTTTCCGAGCGTTGGCGTCTCGTCGAAGAAGTTCCACGGTTTAAGTAGGGTATGCACCCATTCCGTCGGCATGATCGGCCACTCTTCCGCGCGGGCGACGTGGGTAGTCCCGGTGGTCATCCAGACCACGTCATCCTGGTCATTGAGCGACTCGTTATCCTTGCTGTACTTCCCCAGCCCCGTATCGTGGATGGAGCGGTTCGGGAATTTGCCTTCCGGGTAAAGTTCATCCGGATGGTAGCGCGTCACCCACAGCTGTTTGTCCATAAAGCTCAGGCGATGGTAGATCCACTCGTCCGGGGCAAATTTCGCACCGCTTGCCACCGGGTGCGTACCGCCCGCGTAAGGGATAATCTGATACGAAACCGGGTTGCCCATGCGATTCTCTTTACTTGTGTTGCTCAGCAGCCGAATGGTGCCGGGGTCGAACTTCTGCGCCGCCTGCTGTTCGGTGTCAATATCGTACTGATTCACCTGCATGGTGCTGGTGCGCGGGCCACCGGCGGTATTCGGCTTCACTTCCGGGTCCATCGCCACCAGTTTGTTATTGATGCCGTCCACATCCATATCCAGGCGGAAGTTGTAGATGTGCTGGTGGGTGGTGCCGACGATGTTATGGTCGATCAGCGTGCCGTATTTTGTGTCGTCTTTGGCGGTGGCATCATGCATGGTTTTCGCCTGAACGCCTTTTACCGCCTCGATACCCGTTGCACCGGCGTCAATGCCGATGGTGCCATTTTCATGGAACACCCAGTCGAAGATGTAATCGTAGTTGCCCACGGTACTTACCCAGCGCACCACCAGTTCACGACGTTCGGTGCTGACGTTCGGTTGGCCCATCTCCTGATGCTTATATTCCGGCCCCGCGTAGCGTTCGAAAATCGCAATCGCGCGCGGGATCTCCATCGGCGCGCCGGTATAATCCGGGATGGTTTCATTGAGCATCACGGCGTTAGACGGCACGTCTTTACCGCGCACCAGCGGTGAGGTCAGGGTGCCCATACCGTAGTCGCCGGAGTCGAGATAGGCTTTAAAGTACCAGCCCACGTCCGGATCGCCGTAAGGGACAATCATGCCGCCGAGCGAACCCTGATACATCACCTGGCGCTTTTTGCCGTTGTCGTTATACGTAACGGTTGAAATCATCGGGCCCACGCGGGAGTCCAGGCTCAGGTGGAAATCCCAGTTTTGCCAGTGCACCATATCGCCGGTAATGGTGTAGTTCTTGCCTTCCGGCTCGACGATCTCCAGGGGTTTTTTCACCGTTTCTACCCGGTCGCGGCCGTCATACGGGCGCGGGGTGAGCGGAACCGGGATGACCGGGCCTTCTTCGATCTTCTGAATTTTCTTCTGTTCAAGATCAACAACCGCGACCAGGTTCTCAATCGGGTGCGCCCAGTAGTTGCCGTCGCCCACGTCCAGATAGCTCACCACCTTCAGCAGGCGATCTTCCTGCTTCAGGCCGTCCTTGCCGTCGAAATAGCCGACGGTCAGCGGGGTGGTAATCACTTTCTTCGTATCGGTGATACCGCGCTTTTTCAGCACTTCGGCAAACTCGGTGCTCTCGTTGATGATCTGCTGTACCGTGGCGAAGTCATCCAGCAGAACCATGCCGTGCGCGTCTTTTACCGGTTCCCAGCGCAGAATTTTTTTATCCTTCAGGCCCACCACGCTTTCGATAACGTGCTTGCCATCGAGCATGACGATCTTCGCCAGGCGAGGGGCATCGACTGCCGTACCGTTGAGCACAAAGTCCCACACTTTGGCTTTCTCCGGCTCTGCAAGGGCGATCTGGGTAAAGCGGGTATTGGGTTTAAAATCCGCCGAGGTTTTCACAATCTCAACGGCTTGCTTAATTTCGTCCGCCGTTAACGCGTTTAACGGGTGAGGGCGTTTTTCAACCTGGAAGGTCTGATCGAGGCCCGACTGGAAAACATCGTTGATGAAGATCTCAGAGATAAAGGCTTTTTTGCCTTTCATCACTACCGGTACCTCAAGCTTGAGGTTTTTACCGTTGACGATGGCGGTTTTTGCGCCCGGTTTGACCTTCACAAAGGCACCGTCTTTCGCAATGGTGAACATCTGTGCGTAATCATCCCATTGAACGTCCGCGCCAAAGTCCTGCAGCGTTTTGTCCATTGGGACCATATGCGCCTCGCTGCCGTGGGCGAAAACAGGGGATTGCCAGGCGCAACACAGCGCAACGGCCATGGCCAGCGCCGTTCTACGGGCAGAAAAAGAAGAATTGCTTCCCATCGTAGACCTCATCTTGTTGTGTTTATTGTGTTGTGACAGCCTTATCCTGACAGGCCCATGAGAAAAGCGTTTGCCTGCATCTGCCAGGTTATTTGTTGGTCTTGCCAGGTTAAAAAAAGAGCGGGGATAAATCACATGCCGGGCCATTTCCTCTCCCCACAAATGATGTCAGCACAGGCGACTCCCTCTCCCTTGAGGGAGAGGGCTGGGGTGAGGGGGTACATACGGCTCTGGTGGTCATTCCGAATACTGGGATTCCTCTCCCTTTGGGGAGAGGGTCAGGGTGAGGGGCGTTAGCTGAAATCGCCCTGCTGGCGCGCCACCAGCGTCAGAATGGAGTAGAGCGCCACGGCCTGCTGGTGCTGGTTGAAGATCTCAACCGCCCATTCCACCACGCCGGTCGGTTTTTCCTCTGCGGTGCGCTGTTTCTTCAACGTTTTACGCTTGCAGGTCAGACGCACCTGAATGGTATCGCCCGGTTTAACCGGCTCGATAAAGCGCAGGTTTTCCATACCGTAGTTGGCAATCACCGGCCCGACGCCCGCGTCGACGAACAGCCCGGCCGCGGCGGAAATCAGGAAGTAACCGTGCACCACGCGCTCGCCAAAGATCGACTCTGCCGCACCGATCTTATCCATATGGGCGTAGAAGTGGTCGCCGCTCAGGCAGGCAAAGTTCACGATGTCCGCTTCGGTCAGGGTGCGGCGCGGCGTCAGCAGACTGTCGCCCGGCTGTAGCTCTTCAAAGTATTTGCGGAACGGATGCACGCGATCTTCCTGCACCGTTGCGCCACGCACCCACTGTTTGCCAATGGCGGCCAGCATCGACGGGCTGCCCTGAATCGCGGTGCGCTGCAGGTAGTGTTTCACCGCACGCAGGCCGCCCAGCTCTTCGCCACCGCCCGCGCGGCCCGGGCCGCCGTGCACCAGCTGTGGCAGCGGGGATCCGTGGCCGGTAGACTCTTTTGATGATTCCTCGTTGAGGATCTGAATACGCCCGTGGGCGCGCGCCGCACCGGCAATAAACTGGCGGGCAATGTCCAGGTCTGCGGTGACCAGCGTACCCGCCAGGCTGCCGCCGCCCGCGCGGGCAAGCTGCATCGCGTGGTGCGCGTTGCGATACGGCATCAGCGTCGCAACCGGGCCGAAGGCTTCCGTCGCATGGACGGCAGGGGTTTCATCCGGCTGCGGGCAGAACAGCAGGGTCGGTGGGAAGAACGCACCCGCGGCCTGCAAATCCGCATTGCCGCCCAGACGGATCTGGCAGCCTGCTGCGATCAGCTGCTCCACTTTCTCCTGCACGTCCGCACGCTGTTCGGCGTTGACCAGCGCGCCCATCTTCACCCCTTCCTGCGCAGGGTCGCCCACCACCACCTTTTCCAGGCGGGCAATCAGCGCCTGGCTCACGGCGTCAATCTGGTTTTGCGGGACGATAATCCGGCGGATAGCGGTACATTTCTGCCCGGCCTTGGCGGTCATCTCGCGCACCACTTCCCGGATGAACAGGGCAAATTCCGGCTGTTCCGGCGTGACGTCTTCCCCCAGCACGCAGCAGTTCAGGGAGTCCGCCTCCATGGTGAACGGAATGGAATTCGCCACAATATTCGGGTGCACGCGCAGGCTTTGCCCGGTGCTGGCGGAGCCGGTAAAGGTCACTACGTCCTGGCTGTCGAGCTGGTCGAGCAGGTCACCCGTGCCGCCGCAGATCAGGCTGATGGCGCCGTCCGGCACCAGTCCGCTCTCCACGATGGATTTCACCATCGCCTGCGTTACCTGTGCGGTAGCGGTAGCGGGTTTGATAATGGCGGGCATCCCGGCAAGCCAGGTCGGCGCCAGCTTTTCCAGCATCCCCCAGCAGGGGAAGTTAAAGGCGTTGATGTGCACCGCCACGCCGGATTTCGAGGTCAGGACGTGGCGCGCCGCAAAGCCGCCTTCTTTCGACAGCGGGATTAACTCATCTTCTGGCCACAGCGTGTCGTCCGGCAGCTCGCGGCTGCCCAGGCTTGCGTAGGTGAAGAGGGTGCCGATCCCCCCTTCAATATCAACCCAGCTGTCCGCCTTCGTCGCCCCCGTCTGGGCTGACAGGGCATAGAACGTCTCTTTCTCACCAAGCAGGTGCTTTGCCACCGCCTTCAGCATGGCGGCCCGTTCGATAAAGGTCATCTCGTGAAGCGCTTCACCGCCGCGCTCAATCGCATAGCGACGGGCGTGCGCCATATCCAACCCTTCGCTGGTCACGCTCCAAAGCGCTTCGCCACTGATGGCGTGATGAATAGTGCGTTCGCGGCCCCGGCCAGACTGCCAGGTACCGGACACGAAGCTGGCTAACTGCTGCATCGCTTATCTCCAAGTGTTTCGTTATTTCACTATTAATAGTTTGATCGTGAATCATAAAAATCAAGCTGTGTTTTTAATGAATTGTTAACGTTGTGATCTGACTGGATGAATCGCATCGCTAAAAGGCGCCTGGCGCAAGGCTGTCAGTAAAAGCCTTGCGAGCGGCATCACAAAACCGGGAAACAATTCTTGGAGTTATATTTAACCTTTGTGTAACTTTTAAAAAACAAAGTGATTCAACATTACGCTTTAATTTGCAAACTAACGAATCATAAAGGTGACGACGTGACGCAAGAACAACGGTTTGAGCAGCGCATAGCGCAGGAGACGGCGATTGAGCCTCAGGACTGGATGCCTGACGCCTACCGTAAGACGTTGATCCGCCAGATTGGTCAGCATGCGCACTCCGAAATTGTCGGCATGCTGCCCGAAGGGAACTGGATCACCCGCGCGCCGACGCTGCGCCGGAAAGCGATCCTGCTGGCGAAAGTGCAGGACGAAGCCGGGCACGGGCTCTACCTCTACAGCGCGGCGGAAACGCTGGGCTGCGCGCGGGAAGACATCTACCAGAAGATGCTCGACGGCAAGATGAAATACTCCTCCATCTTCAACTATCCGACCCTAAGCTGGGCCGACATCGGCGTGATCGGTTGGCTGGTGGACGGTGCCGCCATCGTCAACCAGGTGGCGCTGTGCCGGACCTCCTACGGTCCGTATGCCCGGGCGATGGTGAAAATCTGTAAAGAAGAGAGCTTCCACCAGCGTCAGGGTTTTGAGGCCTGCATGGCGCTGGCGCAGGGGAGCGAGGCCCAGCGCCAGATGCTGCAGGACGCCATCAACCGCTTCTGGTGGCCAGCGCTGATGATGTTCGGGCCGAACGACGACAACTCGCCGAACAGCGCCCGCAGCCTGGCCTGGAAAATCAAACGCTTCGGCAATGACGAACTTCGCCAGCGCTTTGTCGATAACACGGTGCCGCAGGTGGAGATGCTGGGCATGACGGTGCCGGATCCCGACCTGCGTTTGGATGAAGAGAGCGGCCACTACCGCTTCGGCGAGATCGACTGGCAGGAGTTTGAAGAGGTCATTAACGGGCGCGGCATCTGCAACTACGAACGCCTGACCGCGAAACGAAAAGCCTGGGAAGACGGGGCGTGGGTGCGCGAAGCCGCACTGGCGCACGCGGAAAAACAGCGCGCCCGTCAGGCCGCATAAGAGGAAATAACCATGAGCAATGTCTACTGGCCGCTGTACGAAGTATTCGTACGCAGCAAACAAGGGTTGTCCCACCGTCACGTGGGCAGCCTGCATGCCGCCGACGATCGCATGGCGCTGGAAAATGCGCGTGATGCCTACACTCGCCGCAGCGAAGGGTGTTCTATCTGGGTGGTCAGGGCGAGCGAGATTGTCGCCTCCCAGCCGGAAGAGAGCGGTGAGTTCTTCGACCCGGCGGAAAGCAAGGTCTATCGACATCCGACGTTCTACACCATCCCTGACGGCATCGAGCACATGTGAGGCAAAGAATGAATTCAGTGACTGCCTATGCCCTGCGTCTGGGCGACAACGGTTTGGTGCTTTCCCAGCGTCTGGGCGCCTGGTGCGGCCACGCCCCGGAGCTGGAAATTGACCTCGCGCTCGCCAATATCGGTCTCGACCTGCTGGGCCAGGCGCGCAATTTCCTGACCTATGCCGCGGAGCGGGAAGGCCAGGGCGATGAAGACACCCTGGCGTTTGGTCGCGACGAGCGCCAGTTCCGCAACGTGCTGCTGGTGGAGCAGCCGAACGGCAGCTTCGCCGACACCCTTGCCCGCCAGTACCTGATGGATGCCTGGAACGTGGCGCTGTACGAACGGCTAACCCAAAGCAGCGACGGTCAGCTTGCCGCCATTGCCGCTAAAGCCATCAAAGAGGCGCGCTACCACCTGCGCTTCAGCCGCGGCTGGCTGGTGCGTCTGGGCGACGGGACCGAAACCTCCGCGCAAAAAATGCAGCAGGCCATCGACAACCTGTGGCGTTTTACGGCGGAGCTGTTTGAGGCGGATGACGTTGAGCTGGAATTGATTGACTCCGGCGTGGCGGTTGACCCGCGCGGCCTGCGTCAGCCGTGGGAAAGCGAAGTCTTTGCCGGTCTGAATGAAGCCTGCCTGCAGGTGCCCGAAGAGATGGCGTACCGCACCGGGGGCAAGCAGGGGCTGCACACCGAACATCTGGGCCCGATGCTGGCGGAAATGCAGTATCTCCAGCGCGCGTACCCCGGCCAGCAGTGGTAAAGGAGAACGCTATGCAACGCCTCGTCGACATCGCGCCCGCGCAAATTCCGCAGATCTGGTCGCTGTTAAGCCAGATCCCGGACCCGGAAGTGCCGGTATTAACCATCACCGATTTAGGCATGGTGCGCAGCGTGAAGGCGCAGGGGGAAGGCTGGGTTATCGGCTTCACGCCCACCTACTCGGGCTGTCCGGCAACGGAACACCTGCTGGGGGCGATCCGCGACGCGATGACCGCCCACGGCTTTACCCCGGTGCACATTGTGCTCCAGCTTGAACCCGCCTGGACCACCGACTGGATGACCGCCGATGCGCGTGAGCGCCTGCGGGCGTACGGCATCAGTCCGCCCGTGGGGCATAGCTGTCACGCGCACGCACCTCTGGAGGTGAGCTGCCCGCGCTGCGCCAGCACCGACACCTCGCTTATCAGTGAATTTGGTTCGACGGCCTGCAAAGCGCTCTACCGCTGCAACACCTGCCGTGAGCCCTTCGACTATTTCAAATGTATTTGAGGCTGCCATGACAACGTTTCATTCATTAACAGTGGCAAAAGTGGAACCGGAAACCCGCGATGCGGTGACCATCACGTTCGCGGTGCCGCAGGCGCTGCAGGACGCCTACCGTTTCCGCCCCGGCCAGCACCTGACGTTAAAAACGAAGCTTGACGGGGACGAGCTGCGCCGCTGCTACTCCATCTGCCGGAGTACCGCCCCGGGCGAGATCAGCGTGGCGGTCAAAGCCATCGACGGCGGGCGTTTTTCCCGCTATGCCCGGGATGAGATCAAAGCGGGTATGGCGCTGGAGGTGATGGTTCCTCAGGGGCAGTTTGGCTACCAGCCGAGGGCCGAACGCGAAGGCCACTACCTGGCGATTGCAGCAGGCTCCGGGATCACCCCGATGCTGGCGATTATCTCCGCAACGCTGGCGACCGAACCCAACAGCCATTTCACCCTGATCTACGGTAACCGCAGCAGCCAGAGCATGATGTTCCGCCGGGCGCTGGCGGACCTGAAGGACAAATACCCGCAGCGGCTGCAGCTGGTCTCCATCTTTAGTCAGGAGCGGCTGGACAGCGATCTGCTCTACGGTCGCATCGACGGGGAAAAGCTGCAGGCGCTGGCGAAAACCCTGATCAACTTCCGCCAGTACGACGAGGCGTTTATCTGCGGCCCGTCGGCGATGATGGACGACGCCGAAGCCGCGCTGAAGGCGCTGGGGATGCCGGACAACGCGATTCACCTTGAGCGCTTTAACACTCCGGGGTTCTCCGCTAAACGCGCGGTGCACGTGCAGGCGGAAGGCCAGAAAGTGACCGTGCGCCAGGACGGACGCGACCGTGAAATCACCCTGACGGCGGACGATGAAAGCATCCTGGATGCGGCCCTGCGTCAGGGGGCGGATCTCCCGTATGCCTGCAAGGGCGGCGTGTGCGCCACCTGCAAGTGCAAAGTGCTGCGCGGGAAGGTGGACATGGCGACCAACTACAGCCTGGAGCCGGACGAGCTGGCAGCAGGATACGTGCTGAGCTGCCAGTCGCTGCCGTTAACCGCCGACGTGATTGTCGACTTCGACGCGAAGGGGATGGCATGAGCGAACTGATTGTTACCCGTCATGGCCGTGTGCTCCAGCTGACGCTCAACCGTCCGGCGGCGCGCAACGCCCTCAACAATGCGCTGCTTACGCAGATTGCTGAGCAGCTTGAGGCCGCGGCTTCTGACATCGAGATTTCCGTCTGCGTGATTTACGGCGGCGAACGCTGCTTTGCCGCCGGGGCCGATCTCAACGAAATGGCGGAGAAAGACCTGCCTGCCACCCTGAACGATATCCGCCCGCAGCTGTGGGCGCGCATTAACGCGTTCAACAAACCGCTGATTGCCGCCGTGAACGGCTTCGCGCTGGGCGCGGGCTGCGAGCTGGCGCTGCTATGCGACGTGGTTATCGCCGGCGACAACGCCCGCTTTGGCCTGCCGGAAATCACGCTGGGCATTATGCCCGGCGCGGGCGGCACCCAGCGTTTGATTCGCAGCGTCGGTAAATCGCTCGCCAGCAAAATGGTGCTGACCGGAGAGAGTATCTCTGCGCAGCAGGCGCTGAGTGCGGGGCTGGTGAGCGATGTGTTTCCAGCATCCCTAACGCTGGAGTATGCCCTGAAGCAGGCGGCGCTGATGGCGCGCCACTCTCCGCTGGCGCTGCAGGCGGCGAAACAGGCGCTGCGTCAGTCTCAGGAGGTGCCGCTGCAGGCCGGGCTGGCGCAGGAGCGTCAGCTTTTTACGCTGCTTTCTGCCACCGAAGACCGTCGGGAAGGCATCGACGCCTTCTTACAAAAACGCACCCCCGACTTTAAAGGACGCTAATTGTGGAATGTATTCTCAGTCATGTTGAGCAGGGCGTAATGACCATTACGCTGAACCGTCCGGAGCGTCTGAACAGCTTTAACGACGTGATGCACCAGCAGCTTGCCGAGTGCCTGAAACAGGCCGAGCGTGATGACACCATCCGCTGCCTGCTGATCACCGGGGCGGGACGCGGCTTTTGTGCCGGTCAGGATCTGAACGACCGCAACGTCGACCCCAACGGCCCGGCACCGGATCTGGGGATGTCCGTTGAAACCTTCTATAACCCGCTGGTGCGCCGCCTGGCAAAGCTGCCGAAGCCGGTCATTTGTGCCGTTAACGGCGTGGCTGCTGGCGCGGGGGCTACGCTGGCGCTCGGCTGCGACATGGTCATTGCCGCTCGTTCCGCCAACTTTGTGATGGCCTTCAGCAAGCTCGGCCTGGTGCCGGACTGCGGCGGCACCTGGCTGCTGCCGCGCGTGGCCGGACGCGCACGCGCCATGGGGCTGGCGCTGCTCGGCGACAAGCTCAGCGCCGAACAGGCGCAGGCGTGGGGGATGATCTGGCAGGTGGTGGATGACGACCAGCTCTCCGCTACCGCGCAGCAGATGGCGCTGCATTTTGCCTCGCAGCCGACCTTCGGGCTGGGGCTGATCAAGCAGGCGATCAATGCCGCAGAAACCAATACTCTGGACGCGCAGCTCGATCTGGAGCGCGACTATCAGCGCCTGGCCGGGCGCAGCGACGATTACCGCGAGGGCGTCAGCGCCTTCCTGGCGAAGCGCGCGCCGAACTTTACGGGGAAATAAGATGCTGAACATACGGACTGTCGCCGTGATTGGCAGCGGCACGATGGGCGCAGGCATTGCCGAAGTGGCGGCAAGCCACGGTCATCAGGTTCTGATTTACGACATTTCTGCCGACGCCATTTCCCGCGCGATTGACGGCATTCGTCAACGCCTCGCGTCTCGGGTAACGCGCGGAAAGCTTTCTGCGGACGCGAGCGGACAGATCCTGGCCCGACTGGTTCCGGTGACGGATATCGATGCGCTGGCATCGGCAGATTTGGTTATTGAGGCGGCCTCCGAACGCCTTGACGTCAAAAAAACGCTGTTTGCGAAACTGGCGGAAGTCTGCCCGCCGCAGACGCTGTTGACCAGTAACACCTCCTCTATCTCCGTCACGGCGATTGCGGCGGATATCCACCATCCGGAGCGCGTCGCAGGGCTGCATTTCTTTAACCCGGCGCCGGTGATGAAGCTGGTGGAAGTGGTTAGCGGGCTGGCGACCTCTCCGGAAGTGTCCGACGCGCTGTGCGAGCTGGCGCTGAACTGGGGCAAACAGCCCGTTCGCTGCCAGTCAACGCCGGGGTTCATCGTCAACCGCGTCGCGCGTCCGTTCTATTCCGAAGCCTGGCGCGCGCTGGAAGAGCAGGTCGCCCCACCGGAGGTGATTGATGCTGCCCTGCGCGAAGGCGGCGGTTTCCCGATGGGTCCGCTGGAGCTGACTGACATGATTGGTCAGGACGTGAACTTTGCGGTGACCTGCTCGGTATTTAACGCCTTCTGGCAGGAGCGTCGTTTTCTGCCTTCGCTGGTCCAGCAGGAGCTGGTGCTGGCAGGGCGGCTGGGCAAAAAGAGCGGGAAGGGCGTCTACAACTGGCAGGGTGACAAACCCGAGGTGCAATGGATGGCAGCCGTCAACGACAGCTACAGCCCGATGCGCGTTGAAAAAATACGTGACGGTGTCACCGAAATTGATGATGTGTATCTGATTGAAACGCAGGGGGAAACCGCTCAGGCGCTGGCGCTGCGGCTCAACGGCCCGGTGGTGGCGGTCGACCGCATTGAACGTGATGTGGCGGTGATAGCCGCGGCGGCAAGCAACCCGCATACCGCGACGCAAAAAGCCATCCGCTACCTGCAACAGCAGGGTAACCGGGTGGTGCAAATTGCCGATTATCCCGGCCTGCTGGTCTGGCGGACGCTGGCAATGATTGCCAACGAAGCGCTGGATGCCATGCAAAAAGGGGTCGCCAGCGAGAAGGACATCGATACCGCCATGCGCCTGGGCGTGAACTACCCGAGCGGGCCGATCGCCTGGGGCGAGCGTCTGGGCTGGCAGCGCCTGCTGACGCTGCTGGAGAACCTGCAGCGCCATTACGGCGAAGAGCGCTATCGCCCCTGTTCACTGCTGCGCCAGCGCGCGCTTCTGGAGAGTAGCTATGAGTCTTAACGCCTGGCATAACGCCCGAGCGATGTACGAACGGGACGCCTGCGCGCAGGCGATGGGGATGGACATTGTCGAGATGGATGAAGGCTACGCGGTGGTGACCATGACCATCACTCCGCAGATGCTTAACGGCCATAAAACCTGCCACGGTGGACAGCTTTTTTCGCTGGCAGATACCGCCTTTGCCTACGCCTGCAACAGCCAGGGGCTGGCAGCGGTGGCCTCAGGTTGTTCGATTGATTTTCTGCGTCCGGGCTTTGCCGGGGACACGCTCACCGCCACCGCGCGCGTGATGCATCAGGGCAAGCTGACCGGCGTGTATGACATTGAAATCCAGAACCAACAACAGAAAACCGTCGCCCTTTTTCGCGGAAAATCTCACCGCATCGGCGGCAGCGTGACAGGAGAGGCAGATGCGTGACGCATTTATTTGTGATGGTGTTCGAACCCCTGTGGGGCGCTACGGCGGCGCGCTTTCTGCGGTAAGAACCGACGATCTCGGTGCCGTGCCGCTGCGCGCGCTGCTGGCCCGCTATCCCCAGCTCGACCTCGAGCGGATCGATGATGTGATCTTCGGCTGCGCCAACCAGGCGGGGGAAGATAACCGCAACGTAGCGCGTATGTCGTCCCTGCTGGCCGGACTGCCGCAGACGGTGTCTGGAACCACCCTTAACCGCCTGTGCGGGTCGGGGCTGGACGCGATTGGTTTCGCCGCGCGCGCCATTAAGGCAGGCGATGGCGACCTGCTGATCGCGGGCGGCGTGGAGTCGATGTCCCGCGCACCGTTTGTGATGGGCAAAGCCACCGCCGCGTTTCAGCGTCAGGCGGAGATCTTTGATACCACCATCGGCTGGCGATTTGTGAATCCGCTCATGCATCAGCAATTCGGAACTGACAGTATGCCGGAAACGGCAGAGAATGTAGCTGAATTGTTAAATATCAGCCGTGCAGATCAGGACGCTTTCGCGCTGCGCAGCCAGCAGCGTACCGCTAAGGCGCAGCAGAACGGTATTCTGGCGCAGGAGATCGTGCCGGTGCAGGTGCCGGGCAAAAAAGGGGCGATCGCGGAATTTAGCGTGGATGAACACCCGCGCGCGGACACCACGCTCGAGCAGCTCGCCGGGCTAAAAACGCCGTTCCGTAAGAACGGGGTGGTTACGGCGGGAAATGCCTCCGGCGTCAACGACGGCGCGGCGGCACTGATTGTCGCCAGCGAGAAGATGGCGCTGGCGCAGGGGTTAGTCCCGCGCACGCGGATCGTGGCGATGGCGACGGCGGGCGTGGAGCCACGTCTGATGGGGCTCGGCCCGGTACCCGCCACCCGCAAGGTGCTGGAGCGCGCCGGGCTCAGTATTAACGATATGGACGTGATTGAGCTTAACGAAGCGTTCGCCTCGCAGGCGCTGGGCGTGCTGCGTCAGCTAGGCCTGCCGGATGATGCCGCGCACGTCAACCCGAACGGTGGCGCGATTGCGCTGGGCCACCCGCTGGGAATGAGCGGTGCCAGACTGGCGCTGGCCGCGAGCAATGAACTGCACCGACGCGGCGGGCGCTACGCGCTGTGTACGATGTGCATCGGTGTGGGTCAGGGCATTGCCATGATCCTTGAGCGTGTTTGAGCATAAAAACAATGTGAGTACCCTACAATGACAAATACAACAAAGCTTGATCCGATTGAAACGGCCTCCCTTGACGAGCTACAGGCGCTACAGACCGCGCGTCTGAAATGGACGCTGCACCACGCCTACAACAACGTGCCGATGTACAAACGCAAGTTTGACGCCGCGGGCGTTCACCCTGACGATTTCAACGAACTGGCGGATATCCGCAAATTCCCGTGCACCACCAAGCAGGACCTGCGGGATAACTATCCGTTCGATACCTTTGCCGTGCCGATGGAGCAGGTGGTGCGTATTCACGCATCATCCGGCACCACCGGCAAACCGACCGTCGTTGGCTATACGCAAAATGACATCGACAACTGGGCCAACCTGGTGGCCCGCTCCCTGCGCGCCGCGGGTGGCAGCGCGAAGGACAAAATTCACGTGGCGTATGGCTATGGCCTGTTTACCGGTGGGCTGGGGGCGCACTACGGCGCCGAGCGTTTAGGGGCGACGGTGATCCCGATGTCCGGCGGCCAGACGGAGAAACAGGCGCAGCTGATCCGTGATTTCCAGCCGGACATGATCATGGTGACGCCATCCTACTGCCTCAACCTGATTGAAGAGTTGGAGCGCCAGATGGGCGGCGATGCCAGCGGCTGTTCCCTGCGCGTGGGCGTCTTCGGTGCCGAGCCCTGGACGCAGGCCATGCGTCGCGAAATTGAAAAACGCTTAGGCATTACGGCGCTGGATATTTATGGCCTTTCCGAAGTGATGGGACCGGGCGTGGCGATGGAGTGTATCGAAACCGTCGACGGCCCAACCATCTGGGAAGATCACTTCTACCCGGAGATCGTCAACCCGAACGACGGCACGCCGCTGGATGACGGTCAGCAGGGCGAACTGCTGTTCACCACGCTGACCAAAGAGGCGCTGCCGGTGATCCGCTACCGCACCCGCGACCTGACGCGCCTGCTCCCGGCAACCGCGCGCAGCATGCGTCGTATGGACCGGATCAGCGGGCGCAGTGACGATATGCTGATCATCCGCGGCGTCAACGTCTTCCCGTCACAGCTGGAAGAGGAGATCGTGAAGTTCGAACACCTTTCACCGCACTACCAGCTGGAGGTGAACCGTCGCGGGCATCTTGATTCACTTTCGGTGAAGGTCGAGCTAAAAGAGAGCAGCTTAACCCTGACGCACGAGCAGCGCTGCCAGGTGTGCCACCAGCTTCGCCACCGCATTAAGTCGATGGTGGGGATTTCCACCGACGTGACGATCGTCAACTGCGGCAGTATCCCGCGCTCGGAGGGGAAAGCCTGCCGGGTGTTTGATTTGCGTAAAGTTGCGGCCAACGGTTAAGTTTCCCCTCACCCCAGCCCTCTCCCAAAGGGAGAGGGTGTATTACGTTCCCTCTCCCTTTGGGAGAGGGTTAGGGTGAGGGTATACACCAGATTCGTATGCTATGATTCATCCAGGACAAAAATAACAACAGAATGAATCACATGAATAAACTCGACGCCTTTATCCAGCACGCGGTTAGCTCCGTTCCCGTCAGCGGGACGTCGCTTATCTCTTCGTTATATGGTGACGCGCTTTCCCATCGCGGCGGTGAGATATGGCTCGGCAGCCTTGCCGCTCTGCTGGAAGGCATGGGGTTTGGCGAGCGCTTCGTGCGCACCGCGCTGTTTCGCCTCAACAAAGAGGGCTGGCTGGACGTTTCCCGCATCGGGCGTCGCAGCTTTTACCGCCTGAGCGATAAAGGGCTGCGTCTGACGCGTCGCGCGGAGAATAAGATCTACCGCGCGGAACTGCCCGCCTGGGACGGCAAATGGTTATTGCTGCTCTCAGAAGGGCTGGATAAAACCACCCTTGCCGACGTCAAAAAACAGCTGATCTGGCAGGGGTTTGGCACGCTGGCGCCGAGCCTGATGGCCTCGCCGTCACAGCATCTGGCGGATGTGCAGTCCCTGCTACACGATGCCGGGGTGGCGGAAAACGTGATTTTCTTTGAAGCCCACTCGCCGCTGGCGCTTTCGCGTGCGGCGCTGCGTTCGCGAGTGGAAGAGTGCTGGCAGCTCACTGAGCAAAACGCAATGTACGAGACGTTCATCGATTCATTCCGCCCGCTGCTGCCGCTGCTGAAAGAGGCCGCGCCGGAGGAGCTGACGCCAGAACGCTGCTTCCAGATCCAACTGCTGCTGATTCACTTTTATCGTCGTGTGGTGCTGAAAGACCCGCTGTTGCCGGAAGAGTTACTGCCCGCGCACTGGGCGGGACAAAGTGCCCGACAGCTTTGCATCAATATCTACCAGCGCGTCGCGCCGGGGGCGCTGGCGTTTGTCAGCGAAAAAGGCGAAACCTCGGTTGGGGAACTGCCCGTGCCCGGCACGCTTTATTATCAACGTTTTGGTGGTCTGAATACTGCGTAAGGAGAGGGTATGCCTGTTTATCAAATTGATGGTCTGACGCCAGTGGTACCTGACGAGAGCTACGTTCACCCAACAGCAGTGCTGATTGGCGACGTGATTCTGGGCAAAGGCGTTTATGTCGGCCCAAACGCCAGCCTGCGCGGCGATTTTGGCCGCATCGTAGTGAAAGACGGGGCGAACATTCAGGATAACTGCGTGATGCACGGCTTCCCGGAGCAGGACACGGTGGTGGAAGAGGACGGGCATATCGGCCACAGCGCCATTCTGCACGGCTGCATTATCCGCCGCAATGCGCTGGTGGGCATGAACGCGGTGGTAATGGACGGGGCCGTCATCGGTGAAAACAGCATCGTCGGCGCGGCGGCGTTCGTGAAGGCGAAAGCGGAGATGCCCGCCAACCATTTGATTATCGGCACCCCGGCAAAAGCGATTCGTGAACTGAGCGAGCAGGAGCTGGCATGGAAGCAGCAGGGCACGCGGGAGTATCAGGTGCTGGTGGAGCGCTGCAAGTTGACCATGCATCAGGTAGAGCCGCTGCGCGAGGTTGAGCCTGACCGGAAACGACTGTCGTTTGACGAGAATTTACGGCCAAAGTCGGCGGTGTAGGGTGGAAGGTCCGCTTCGCGGGAGAAGCGGACGTAGTGAGCTTATCTCGAACCCAGAGCAAGTTTAGCCGCGAAGCATAAAAACAATCCTCCTGTCACCCTGTCCATAGCGGTGACAACGCGCCTTTTTTTCAACATCGCCGACGCAAAATGCGTGGATAAGATGAGCGTGGCTGACCACATCGTCCCGATTGTTACGTGGATGCCGACGAGGAAAAACGTCCAGAGAAAAGGGGAATGTCCGGCAGGTATAAACTGAGGCAAAAAAGAGACATAGAAAATACCCATTTTGGGATTAAGCACATTCCCAAGCATCCCTCTGATAAACCAGTTTCCCCGGGAAGCGGCATTGCTATCGCTGTGACTGAAGGACGTCCGGGGGCGTATCAGCAGCTGCAAGCCCAGCCAGCTTAAGTAGGCGGCACCACAAACTTTCAGCACCGTGTAAGCCAGTTCTGAAACCGCCAGCAGAGCACCCAGACCCAACGCAACCAGCGCTCCCCATATAAAACAGCCAGCATCAATGCCAAGTGCAGCCTGAAAAGCTTTTTTGCCCCCTTCAGCACAGGCTGTTCGAAGAATGAGAGCCGTGTCCAGGCCAGGGGTGAGGGTGAGCAAGAGTGCAGCGAAGGAGAAAGCGAGAAGTGAATCGGTAACAGACATTTTTCTTTACCCGAAAGAGCGGATATTACTCACTTACTTTGTCTCAGGCAATCCATTGCAGAAATTTAACCGCTGGTTGAAGCGGGGTGGTGATTTCTTAACCGGTCTGACGTCGCAACGCTTTATTATTATCAAGGAGAGTGTCAGGCCCCAACCCGTGAAGTTCTGGAATATCAGGCCTGAACTGATATGATAATTTTGAATTAATCTGGAGGGATAAATGAACGCAGACACGTTTGTCACGTTATTTAAGTTCAAACGCTGGGCAGACGCAGAAACACTACGGGCAATGCAGAAGGTCGATATCCTGGAGAATGCTAAGAAGCACCATCTGATGCTTAGGCTTATGAACCATATATATGTTGTGGATATGATTTTCAGAGCAAATATTACCGGTCAAAAACACCAGTACACAGCGTTAAATACGCCAGAAACTCCATCTTCAGACGAACTTCTTTTAAAGATGTCTGAATGCGCTGACTGGTATATACAACACGCCGGCGCAATGAGTGCCGCTGATTTTCAGGAAACGATAAAATTTCGTTTTGTCGATGGCGGATACGGAGAGATGAAAGCGATGGATATGCTTAATCATGTCTTATTTCATGGCTCATATCATCGTGGTGCAGTGGGCTGGATGCTTTCAGAAACGGGAATTACCCCGCCAAAGGATGTACTCACTGTTTTTCTGAGGGATCATAATCATTAACAGGCCAACGTTAGAAACAATCGTCGAATTAGAACAGGTTCTGTTTTGAGGATGCCAGTATGACTCATTTTTACCAATTTACAGCGACCAGACTGGATGGCCGACCAATCTCTATGGCCGACTACGCGGGTAAAGTGGTTTTGGTCGTGAATACGGCAAGCCAGTGCGGCTTCACGCCTCAGTACGCCGGGCTTGAAGCGCTATACAAGAAATACGCGACTCAAGGGCTGGTGGTGCTTGGCTTCCCCTGCAACCAGTTTGGTAAGCAGGAACCCGGTGGTGCCGATGATATTTCAAAAACCTGTTACATCAACTACGGCGTCAGTTTCCCGATGTTTGAGAAAGTAGCGGTAAATGGAACTGCAGCGCACCCGCTGTTTCGTTATTTGAAAAACGAACTGCCCGGCGTGCTGGGCGGTCGGATCAAATGGAACTTTACTAAGTTTTTGATCGGACGCGACGGTAAACCACTCAAGCGTTTTGCACCGATGACTACGCCCGAGAAAATGGACGCTGCGATCCTTGCGGCGCTGGAAAGCTAAGCGTCTTTGATTGGCGCGGGCCAGAGGGCCTTTCTTTAGTCTGTTTTTCGACTTGTTTTCCCCGATTTGTTGTATAGCGAACGAGAATTTATATGGCATAAATGCTCCATACGAATATCAAAGGGAACGACCGTATGTCGCTTTATGACCTTAAGACTGAAGCAACTGCATTAAATGAGGCCTGGCGCTCTTACGTATTAGGCCGCGTTGGGGAAACAAATCTCAAAATTCTGCGAATGGATGAGCGCTCGGTCACTGAAGAGGTGCATGAGTATGACGAGGGGTTACTGGTTATTGACGGGCGTCTGGAACTGAGTGTTAACGGAAAAAAAATCTCTGTAAGCTCGGGCGAGCTTTATATAGCCAAAGCTGGTGTTCCTCATACTGTGGAAATCGGCAGCTTTGGCACACTGGTTATCATCGATCTACCCGAAACCGAAAAAGCCCTATAAGGGAACTCAGACCGCTGACAACGTGCGTTTCGCCCGGCGGCGCTACGCTTGCACGGGCCTACGTTGCGAAATGTAGGCCGGGTAAGCGCAGCGCCACCCGGCAAAAAAGACGGTTAAAATGTTGATGGCGGTGTTTGTCATCAATCCCAGGCCCCGTGAGGGGCCTGGTCTGTTTTAACGTCTGGATTAGAAGCGATATTGCAGACCCGCTGTAATGGTATAGTTGTGGTTAGAAATACCTGCTGCATCCCCGCCAATAGACCCGGATTCGCCAGTATTGGTATCAATAATCTGCGTACCGCCTTTACCTTCTTCGTAACTGCTATAAGTAAATTCAGCAAAAACTTTGGCATGCGGCGTCACGTAATATCCGGCATCAACGGATGCGCCATAATAACGGGAATCAGAAGTCTTCTCGCGGAAGGTCAGATCGCGCATATAGTGCTCGTCGTTATCATGCGCGCGAACCCAGTCACTGAATTTAAACAGGGCATTAAATTCAAAGTCATTAAAACGGTACTGTCCTGCTAGGCCAATATACGGCATAGAGAAGCGCTGGCTATAACCAATACCGCGTTCGCCTGCCGGGAAATTACCCTGATAAGCACCATTGTCGTAATTGTAAGAACCCCCGGTCGCCGTCCAGCTGAAGCGGGTTTCCTGATAACCTGCGGTGACGCCTGCTTTATAGTTATCGCCCTGGAAGATCCAGCCTTTTACGTTGAGATCGTATTCATTGGCATAGTTAACATTCGTCGAAGGATGGCTTGAATGATCTGTCCAGGAGGATTGTTTTGCATTCATCCAGTCATAGTCATCCATATGACCTGAGCCTGAAGCCATGGACGTCCAGCCGCGGGCGTTCAGTGTCAAAAATGAGTATGCATCCCAGGAGATATCGCCTTTCAGAATGGCAACATTTTTTATTTTCCAGTCCAGTTGGCTAATTTTTCTTCCGGTGACTTCGTCATAAACCATTTCGTGAGATTTTCCGCTCAGCATCCCGGCAGAGGCTGAAACCGTTAAACTTTCCGGTGAAAAATCCGGTGTGACTTGTGAGGTGCCTGCATATACTGCCCCTGAAAACGCCGCCATCATCATTCCCGCAACAATATTTCTTGTCATTTTTATTTCCCTAAAACAAATTAATCGATGAGTTGCAGGGGAATATTAAAAGTCATACAAATAAGAATCAACTGCCAGTTTTGGTAATTTTTTATAATTTGACGTAAGGCGCGATATTTAACTTTGGGCCGCCTGAAGGAGGCGGCCGCTAATATTTAAATCATTACTGGCTCGGTGCAAAATAGCAGTAACTTGATTCACTGTAACCGGCGCCACAATAAATTCCGTTTACCCACGCAGCCACGGCGTGATCGTGAGTCCTGTCAGCAGGCCCTCCGGGCTGAGCAGGCGAGTAACGGTCTGTCCCCACGGTTCGACGCGGTTGGCCACCAGCAGGCGATAGCCTTTTTCACTCAGAATGCGGGTAGCCGAATCCAGGTCCTGCACCTCGTATTCAATCCATCCCTGCGGTATGGGGTATTCAGAGGGCCACTGCGCTTCGCCAAAACAGGAGGTTGCCGCCTGTGAGAGCGGCCAGACGGCAAAATGCTTCGCGCCTGGCAACTGGCTCTCTTCAGTGAGCAGATAGTCGGCATTTCCTTCCATCAGCTTCAGCGGCAAACCGAGCGTCTGCACATAAAACGCGGTGCTGGCGTCGCTGCTCTGCGAAACAGGCCCGAAGCCGGCGATAAATAAGACATCAATTCCCGGTAACGTCTGCGGCATATCCACTCCTTAATCGGTTGAAACTCCAGAATTTATAGTATGGCTCTCAAAACGGGTACCGCATTCACTGCACCTGCGCTTTCACGACGGGTTTAAACTTCAGCGCGATGACGATCAGCAGAATAACACCCGCACTCATCACCAGCCATGCGCTGCTCAGCGAGACCGAACTGTCGCGAACGATCCCCGCAATTAACGGCATCAGCGCGGCAATCATATATCCACCTCCCTGAACGTAAGACAGTAACTTCCCGGCCTGCGCGGGCGTTCGGGCGTGATCGAAGGTGACGATGAGCGACAGCGGGAAGAGGGCGCCGATCCCTGTACCAAGCAGCAGTGTTGATAATACCGGCGTTGTACCCGGCGCAAAGACCAGACACAGTAATCCCGCCAGTAGCAGCAACAACACCGTAATCAGCGGAACGCGGCGGTCGGGGAATTTACCGATCAGCGCGGAGACGGCAAACCCAGCGATAACCTCGGTTAACGTCAGCCAGGCCAGCATATAGCCGCTGCTGCGTGCGGACCATCCCGCCTGAATATAGAGCGGAGGCAGCCAGGCCAATACCAGCGTATAGGCTCCTGTTCCCACGCCGAAAAAGAGCAACAGTAGCCCTGTGCGAGAGGACGAGAGCGTAACGGTTTCGTGTGCTGTTTTTTCCCCTTGAGGATGCTTAACCAGAGTCAACCACAGTATCAGCGCCAGCAGCGCTAACAGCCCGGCCATGGCCAGTGTGGGCTTCAGCGTGAGCCATGAAAACAGCGGCTCGGCGCTGGCGGCGGCGACTGCCGCACCGGCCATTATGCCCGTGCTGAATAGCGACATCACTGTGCTGGCCGTTTGCGTATATTCCTTTTTAATTAGAGCAGGCATTAACGCCTGGATCGTGCCTATGCTGGCCCCGCCCAGTAACGCGGTGCCCATAAGACTCGCTGGTGAGGCGCTAAAACCGCGCAATAAACAGGCCACAAGCAGGATGAGGAGCCCGAACATAATTCCCCGAACGGCGCCGATCATTGCTAAAAGCCAGGGCCCACATAAGGCGGCCAGTCCCATCATCGCGACAGGCAGGGTAGTCAGCAGGCTGAATTGCGTAGCCGTTAGCCCCGCTTCGCGCTGAAGTACGGAAAACAACGGTCCGACAGAAGCCAGAATAGGGCGCAGGTTCAGCCCGACGATAAAAGCGATAACGGCGAAGAGTAATGGCGACGTGCGTTTCAACAGGGAATCCTTTTCAGTTGTGAATGGCTCTGGCAAATTGCCGCGAGCATTTATCTTAACGTTAAGATAAAATATGTTTTTGCGTAAGATGTACCGCACAACAGGATAAATACCCACGCCATCAGGGGTGAAAATGAAAGATCATGTAGACTTCGTCGTCGACCAGTGGAGCCGTGCCATGCCGGAGCTGGACGCCTCGTCGATGAAAATTTTTGGCCGAATGCTCAGGCTAATGAAGCATCTGGGTAAAGAACGGGCGCAGGCCATGTCCCAGTTTGGTTTTCGCGAGGGCGAGTTTGATGTGCTCGCCACGCTGCGTCGCGCTGGAGAGCCGTACTGCCTTTCGCCTACGCAGCTGTATAAATCGCTGTTGATCACGTCAGGGGCGATGACGAACCGGCTCAGCCATCTCGAACAGCAAGGGCTTATCAGGCGTATTGCCGATCCGGACGATAAGCGCAGCACCCTCGTAAGCCTGACACCGCACGGGCAAGAGCTTATCGAGGAGGCGCTGATCGTGCATACACAAACGCAAAATGCGCTGCTGAGCAGCTTATCTGACGCGCAGCACGCGCAGCTTGAGTCCCTGCTCAGGGAGCTGCTGCTGACGTTTCCGCCCGAGGGTCTGGGTGACAAGTCTCAGAGTGCCGATAATATAAAAACTGCATAGCCAAACCTCACAGAAAGGGAACGTATGTCTTTACCACCACTGTATGCCTTGCGCGCCTTTGAAGTTGCCGCGCGGCTGAACTCCTTCAGCAAAGCGGCTGAGGCACTGAATATCACGCCGGGCGCGGTCAGCAGGCATGTCCGGACACTTGAAATGTGGTTCGACTGTGAGCTGTTTAAACGGCAAGGGCCGAGAGTTGAAGTCAGTGAGGCCGGGCGTATTCTGGCCGGACAGCTTAGCGAAAGCTTCTCTAACATCGAGTGGGCCTGCCGCGCGTTCAGAAGTGAAAATCACCTTCTGCGCCTCAAGGCTCCCAGCACCCTGACAATGAGATGGCTTCTTAACGTCCTGAAATCGTTTCGTGAAAACCATGCGAAACCGAAAGTAGAAATTGCCAGCGTCTGGATGGACTTCGACACCGTTGACTTCAGCCGTGAGCCCTACGATTGCGCGATCCTCCTCGGTAATGGCTATTTCGGCGAGTCAACAGAAAGCAGGCTGCTCTTCAGCGAATGGCTCATTCCGGTTTGTACCCCGTCTTTGCTTGAATCTGCCCGGCAACAGCTACCGCAGTGCGACCTTATTCACCCCTCTCCGGACAGACGGGACTGGCGACGCTGGCTGAAAAGAACGGGGCTATTTCCCGGTCTCGACATGAGCGGCGGGATTGTGTTTGACACCCTGGAGCAGGGAAGTCTCGCCGCCATGCACGGACACGGCGTGGCAATGGCCGATCTCCGTCTGACGCTGGAAGCGCTGAAAAGCGGCCTGCTCGCGCTGCCCTTCAGGGAGGCGATTGCAACAGGGGATGGCTACTACCTCGTCTGGCCGAAAAATTCGCTCAGAAGACAGAGTATTGAACGTTTGCTGGCCTGGCTAAACCTGAACTCGCCGGTAGTGCCTTCTCTGGATATCGTCTGTCTTGAGTACGATGAAAAACGGCTTTCTTAAAATAAGCAGGATATTCCTGACGGGATATCCCACATAGTTAATGCGTTTATGCGTAGGGGATATTTGCCATCTTCTTATATCTTTCCGGCAGGGCGCTATTCAGGTTGAGTAATTTATCCAGAATATAAAGCGCAGGTGTACCCTTTGCGCGCTCTGCATCGATCAGCGCAGCGCGTAATACATTGGCAGCCGCGGTCATTTTATAAAAGTACGCTTCTGATTCAGGCGTCTGCGCTTCGCCTGACGTGGCGTACCGCACCTGGGGCCACTCGGCGAAGTCAAGCAGGGGAAGCGTTCCATCTTCTTTTGGCAAATGGGCAGTGAGCAGCTCCTCGGCGTTACCCGGATTGCTTTGGGCGAAAGACAGGAGATGCAGTCTATGGATAAAAGGGGAAAGCGCATCGGTTCGATGGTTTTCTGACGAAAGTAACGTTATTAGCGCAGGTATGTTTTCATCCGCGGTGTTTTTTTCTGGTGAAAGAATTTCCATTAAATGAAATAAAACATCGAGTGTCATAGGTGCTCCATACATACTTGGTATTATTTATTTTTTTCTATCCCAGGGATGAGAGGATGGTATTTCAGGGCCGTCACTTTTGAAAAACGATAAATAGTGGCAATCAATGTGAGTTTTACTCATCATCGAATGTTGGTACATTACACTATACTTACTGCCTGAGACCAAACGAGTGGCATGAGGATGGTATGCCTGGTGAAAACTTATCCAGAATGGGCGCAGCAAAAGTCTGCTTGATCGCGGATCGCCATGGCAATCAGGTAATAGAAAAATGCCCTGTTAGCGATGTTGAATATGGCTTTTATATCCGTTCGGCGGAACCACTAAGTGGCGTTGTTGAATCCCCACGGCTGTTGCACGCCGACTCACACCGACGCAGCCTGATGCTCGAATACGTTCCTCATAAAATTTCCCAGGATGAGATTGCAGGGGACGAGATATTGAGACGACTTTCACGCCTGCATGATTATCCTGCCGACCCCGCATGGATTTATCACACCCACACCTGGACTGTGTCAGCGCTAGAAAAATCTTTGTCTCTTCTGGAATTACCCATCCGCGCTGAGCGGCAGATACGATGTTTTCAGCAAGCGGGCAGCGTTTTGTTTAGTCAGGAATGTTTAATTTCAGGTGATACCAATGCGGGTAACTGGGGCAGAAGAGAAAACGGTGATGCGATACTTTTCGACTGGGAAAGGTTCGGTACAGGTAGTCCGGCTATTGACCTTGCTCCGCTGGTAAAGGGGATGGGCTCAAGACAAGGTATTTTCCAGCTTGCCGAGCGCTACTGTTTTTTTGCCACACATTCGGTCGCAGGTAGGTTAGCCAGAGAAATTGCTCTCGCTAAAGCATGGATTGTCACTGAAGTCGTGTTACTTCTGCACGAAAGGAAAAACAGTGATTTTAATCTCTACCTGAGCTGGTACAGAGAACATCTCCCCGACTGGCTGGATGAGTCCATCTCACTTCTTTGAGCACGTTGTAACACAGCATACGAAACCCATGCAGCGTTTTGTTTCTCAAACGCCATAGCTCATCGGCCTTTCGGGATACTACAACGTCTTGCGGCAATTGGGTTGCCGTCCGCAGGCCCCATTAACATAGATGTACATGCAACAAATCGATCAGGATGCCAATTCTTTTCGCTTACGTGCGCATCGCAATTGACATCCTGAGCGGAGTGACCGGGTGCAGAGCCTGGCCATCGCGCCGGACAAGATAGACAAGATCCCGCCAACTCAACCGAGCGTATTAAAATGCCAGTCGCTGGCAGTGGACAGTGTCACGAACGGACCGGTCAGCGTGCTGTTATGATGACGAATAATGTCACTGGCGGGTAAATGTTCATTGTCCATTGTGGTATGTGCATCTGAAATCAATGCCGTCCTGAAGCCAAGATCCGGCGCAGCCCGGCAGGTGGTATCGACACAAAATTCTGTTTTCATCCCGGCAATGACCAGCTGTTTGATGCCCCTCAGATTAAGTTCACGCTGCAATTCGGTATCCCGAAAACAGCTGGGATAGCGCTTTGTGAAAACAACATCCTGCTTCTTCACGTCCAGCTCGGGTATCAGCTGTGTTAATGGGCCTTTCTCTGAGAAGGGAGAGTCGTCTGGCCCGATATGTCGGGCAAAAAAGACGGGCACCTCTGCTTGCCGCGCGTTGGCGATTAACAAACGGATATTTGCCAGCACGGCGTCCGCGGACCATGGGGAAACCGGGCCCCGGAAGAGGCCTTGCTGCATGTCGATAATTAAGAGAGCATTGTCAGATGACATCATTTCTTTCTCCATTCAGAGGGCGGTGAACGGAGAGCGATTTCCCCGTCCAGGCCGGCGGGGATTGAGGTTCTGTTAGTCAGTAGTTCGCTACAGATACGCTCACGCCGCCGAAGGTCTCGGTGGTGGTGAGGGTGGTTGTTGGCTTAACTGACTGATACATGGAATGACCTTTTTTTATTCAGCCCGCTCTATGCGGAACGATCACGTTAGTTATAGTGTTGCTTAACGCATTTCTTCAATCCACCAACTTGGGTAGGGCTCTGATGCAGCGGCAGGAAGCTTTCAGCAAAGGCTCGTACACGCCTTTGCTGACGGGATAGCCAGAATTATCTGAGGCTCTCGAGCTCCTGCAGGAAATCCTCCACCTGGGCAGGTGTTGCCGTGTCTGCCTGGTAAAGGATATCGAGCTTCACGTTCTTCAACCCGCAGAAGCCAAATACACCTTCGATTATCTGCGTCTGAATCGCCGTCGAATAGCCATGTTTGTCGAATCCGGTGAGATCGCTGCCGCCGGTGGCAATCAGGCGGACGGGAACATCGCGTAAATTGCCCACAATCCGGCCATCGTCGGCCACTTTATACGCCCAGTTCAGGGTCAACACCCGATCGAACCAGCCTTTTAACAGTGCGGGGACTGACCACCAGTACACCGGGAAGACAAATACCAGCATATCTGCGCGCTCAACGCGCTGCTGCTCGCGCAAAATATCCTCGGGAAGCGCAGTGGGATCGCCGTGATACAAATCAAGGTCGGGGCGTGACATCGTCGGATTAAAGCCTTCAGCATGAAGATCGGCAATTTCTACCTGCGTCCCTTGCTCGCGTAACGTCGCGGCAATGCGATCCGCCAGCGAATGGGATAATGAATGTTCGACAGGGTGAGCCGTCACGATCAGTGCATTATTGATGACATGTGTAACAGACATAGCAACCTCAGCAGGGGAGTGAATTGACACCTATATTACTATTGGTAACTTAGGTGTCAATCCGCCAACAACGATCATTTTGTGCTGTTGGCGTAGGTATCCAGAACGCCAGACATGGCGCCGCTGAGCATATCTTCTGCGACGTTGCGAGCGAGTATCCCGTTACCCGCGGCAGTACTGAGCGCGTCCGCGGCACCGATGATGGCTGTCAGTACCGCTTCACCCTGAACGCCTTTTAGCACGATAAACGGAGAAAGCGCCGTGCGAAGACAGTCGGCACATTCGGCAACGCACGCCTCGCGGAACGTCTGCAGCGCGCGGGAGCCGGACAGCGCTGCGGCTATCGGACCCGTTTCCGGGCCGGCGGTAATGGCGCAGTCGATATAGGCAGCGCTGAAAAAGCGGATCGTCTTCTCCAGCGTTTTGCTGTCGACTGCCAGCGTCTCGCGGAATTTTGCCAGCTGACTATCGCTATAATCCTGGTACAGTGCCATCAGCAAGCCTTCACGATCGCCAAAGTGGTCGTAGGGAATAGGCTTTGTCACGTTAGCCCGCTCGGCAAGATAGCCCAGGGTGAGCGCCTCGGTGCCTTGCTGGCGAACAATGCCGCGAGCAACCTCCAGCAACTGCACCCGGCGATCCTCTTTTCTTAAGCGCTTAACAACCATGATGTCCCTCGTATCGTTTATCTACTGATAGTAGTTTACACGCTTTCTGCCAGAGGCTGAACGCTTTGTGTCGCAGGACGGATCCTGAACCAGATCGCATACATCGCGGGCAGGAAGACCAGCGTAATGATGGTTCCCCCTAACGTTCCGCCGATCAGCGTCCAGGCGAGCGTTCCCCAGAATACGGAATGCGTCAGGGGAATAAAGGCCAGAACGGCGGCCAATGCCGTCAGTAAGACCGGTCTGGCACGCTGTACTGTCGCTTCGACAACCGCATGGAACGGATCGAGCCCCTCTTTCTGGTTATGATCGATTTGACCAATAAGAATCAGCGTATTGCGCATCAGAATGCCCGAAAGGGCGATCAATCCGACGAGGGCGTTGATGCCAAACGGCTGATTGAACAGCAGCAAGGTTGGCACCACGCCGATAAGCCCCAGCGGCGCGGTAAGAAAGACCATGACCATGGCCGACATGGAACGCACCTGCAGAATGATGATCAGTAGCGTCAGGGCAATCATAATGGGGAACAATGGCAACATTGCCCGGGTGGCTTTGCCTGATTCCTCAATCGATCCGGCCATTTCAATACGGTATCCTGGCGGCAGCGAATCCACGATCGGCTGGAGCTGTTTCATGATGGCTGTAGACACTTCCGGTGGCTGAAGCGTTTCGTCGATATCGCCCCGCACGGTGATGGTCGGCGTTCGATCGCGACGACGCAGCAGCGGATCTTCCATTCTCACCTCAACATCGCCAATTTGTGACAGAGGGATGCGCTGACCCGCATTGCCGACCAGGGTAAAGCCCGCTATTTTTGCCGGATCCAGGCGAATGTCACCTGCGGCGCGGCCAATCACCTGAACGGCGCGAATGTCCTCTCGCACAGACGTGATAGGAACACCGGACAGCAGGAACTGCAGCTGCTGAGCAACGGCATTCGAGGTTAAACCAGTGGCCTGCAGGCGGTCCTGATCGAGCGTGAAATGCAGTGTGGGTACGCGCGTTCCCCAGTCCGTGTTGACGGTCCGCATCATCGGGCTTGCCTCGAGCACGCCTTTCACTTTGTCAGCGATGCCGCGTAGCGTATCGACATCGGGTCCCGTGACTCGCCAGGCGACCGGGAAGGGAGAGTAGGGACCAAACACCAACTGCGTGACGCGCACGCGCGCTTCGGACGCAAGGCCATCGGCAACCGCTTTACGTAGTCGGAGCTTGAGTGCCTCACGTGATACCGGGCTATCCGTCAACACCACTATCTTCGCAAACGACGGATCGGGTAACTCAGGTGCCATGGCCAGATAAAAGCGCGGTGAACCCTGACCAATGTACGATGTGACGATGTTGGCTTCTGGCTGTTTCTTCAACCAGTCTTCTATTTTCGCTGCGGCGGCACTGGTCTGCTCGATTGACGTGCCGTAGGGCATCTGCACTTCAACCAGCACTTCGGGGCGATCCGACGTCGGGAAAAATTGTTTTTTCACCAGCCCCATGCCCAGGATCGCCAGGATAAAAATGGCGACAACCGACCCCGCCACAATCCATTTTCTGGCGATGACGCGGGTTAAGAGATGGCGAAAACGGTTATAGCGAGGCGTACCGTAGATGGCGGCATGGCCTCCTTCCACTTTGGGCATATCCGGCAGCATTTTCACGCCGAGATAGGGGGTGAAAACCACGGCGACGACCCACGACGCAATCAGCGCCAGGCCGACAATCCAGAACATATTGCTGGTGTATTCTCCCGCCGTTGACTGGGCGAAACCATTCGGCATAAAGCCAATGGCCGTTACCAGCGTACCGGCGAGCATCGGGGCCGCGGTATGGCTCCAGGCATAGGCGGAGGCTTTGATTCTGTCGTAGCCTTCCTCCATTTTTACCACCATCATTTCGATGGCGATGATGGCATCATCAACCAGCAAGCCCAGGGCAAGAATGAGAGAGCCGAGTGTGATGCGGTCAAAGTTAATGCCGCTGGCTTCCATTACCACAAAGACCACGGCCAACGTCAGAGGAACCGCCGCCGCGACGACGACGCCCACGCGCCAGCCCATACTGACAAAACAGACCACCATAACAACCAGCAGGGCGACGAAGAATTTGATCATGAACTCATCTACCGACGAGCTGATGTTCACGGACTGATCGGTGACTTTCGTCAGGGTCATCCCCAGAGGGAGATTGTCATTGATTCTCGTCGTTTCGGTATCCAGCGCTTTCCCCAGCGCCAGGCCGTTCCAGCCTTCGCGCATCACAATACCCAGCAGCAGGGCCGGTTCATGCTGGTTACGAATTTGCAGAACAGGCGGGTCTTCATAACCTCGTTCCACCGTGGCGACGTCGGAGAGTTTGAGCGTTTTGCCCTGCGCAATAAACGGCGTATCGCGAATTTTCCGCAGGGTATCGAAGGCCCCGTCGAGGCGGATAAAGATCTGCGCGCCGCGCGTCTCAATTGAACCCGCAGCCGTCAATACGTTCTGATTGTTCAGCGCATTGAAAATATCCTGAGGGGACAGGCCCAGCGTCGCGAGACGCTCGTGAGAGAAGGAGATATAAATCCGCTCTGCCTGCTCCCCGATAATATTGACTTTCTTCACGCCGGGGACGTGCAAGAGCTGCTGGCGCATGGTTTCGGCATCGCGCACGAGCAAACGCTGCGGCTCTCCTTTTGCTTTGAGCGCAAAGAGAGCAAACGTCACATCGGCGAACTCGTCATTGATCATCGGTCCCGTTACGCCTGCGGGAAGATTTCGGCTCTCATCCCCAAGCTTTTTTCTTGCCTGATAGAACTCTTCCTGCACCTCAGAAGGTGGGGTATTGTCCTGTAATGACAGCGTGATAAAGGCCATGCCGGGGCGGGTATAGGTTTCCGTACGGTCATACCATTTGAGCTCCTGCAGGCGTTTTTCCAGCGGTTCGGCCACCTGATCCTGGATCTCCTGCGCGGTCGCGCCGGGCCACACGGCGATTGCGGTCATCTGCTTCACCGTGAAAGGCGGATCTTCTGCACGCCCGAGCCCAAAAAACGAGAGAATACCGGCAATCGTCACCAGAATAATCAGAAACAGCGTGACCGAGCACTCGCGTACGGCAAGTGCTGACAGGTTAAAGCGTCCTTCGCTCATGGCTGACTCTCCGTGCGCTGTTGAGCGAGGCGGACCACTTCGCCTTCATGCAGAAGATGCACCCCTAACGCGACAATCTTTTCACCGGGCGTCACGCCCCCCGTTACCTGGGCGGCATCATCGCTCACGCTAAGCACCTTGACGGGTTGCCAGGTCACTTTGGCGGGTTGAGTCGAGATCCGCCAGACGCCAGGCCCTTTGCCCGCATCGTAGAGCGACGCAAGGGGAACCTGCATGACCTGGTTTTTCTCATTATGACTCCCTATGTTCAGCGTGACGGTCGCACCCAGCGGCGCGTCTGCCAGCGCGCCTGCCAGAACATACCGCGCCTCATAGGTGCGGGTGGTGGCATCGGCGGAATCGGAGAGCAGACGAAGCGTTGCGGTTACGGGCTGTTGTTCGTTGCCATAGCGAGTCGCCTGTGCTTCGCTCCCGACGACGGGACGCAGGGTCTCAGGAAGTTGCACCAGCGCCTCACGTTGTCCCGCGCGGGCAAGACGGATCACTGCCTGTCCGGCGCTCACGACCTGACCTGGCTCAGCGAAGGTCTCCATCACCACGCCGTCTGAATCGGCCAACAGTACGGCATAGCCCGTCGCGTTTTGCGCTACGCTGGCCTGCGCCCTGGCGGCACTAAGCTCCGCTCTGGCGGTATCAGCCGCCGCTTTAATTTGGTCGTACTCGGAGGCAGACACAGCGCCCGTAGCCACAAGGCCCCGATAGCGCGCTTCGTCAGCGATCGCTTTTCTTGCACGCGCCTGGGCGGCATCCACCGTCCGTTGCTGAGCCTGCGCCTGTAACGTCAGGTCAACGGGATCGAGGCGCATTAACGGCTGGCCTTTTTTTACGCTCTGGCCTGTATCAACGAGGCGCTCAAGGATTTTGCCCTGAACCCTGAAACCGAGATCGCTTTGCGTTCTGGCAACCACCACGCCGGTAAACGCGCGAGACGTCGCGTTCGCGCGTTCAACGGACGCGGATCTGACGAGCGGTGGGTGCGTGCGCGGATCGTCACTCGCCGCGTTATCGCCGCAGGCCACGAGGGCCAGCGGCAGGAGAGAAACGAGACAACGGGCTGAAGTAAGCCTGAGCATGGGTAACCCTTATTAAAATAACAGGACAGTTTCCGCATTCTCTGACTAGTGACCAATAATGTCAATGGTCACAAATCAGGGAGCCAGACTTCTTAAAATCAGTGAGGGGAGAAGGATCGCTGCGGTGGGGGCGGTTTCGAGATTGTATTGCAGTTGAATGGGGTTAATGAAAGGGCACATCACCAGATATATCGCGAGCGTAGCCTCATCGAGCGGGGTTTTCCTTTCGAACTCCCCGGCCTGCCTGCCTTCGACAATAATGCCTTCAATCAGTTTTAACAGGTGTTCTGAATACCTTTCTGCTGAAGGCCATTTCTCCCGCGCGGCAACGGCAGCGATGTCGTAGAGCTTACGATCGTGGAAAAACAGTTCGCTTCCTGCCTCGGTGAGCGCCCTGAAGAGACGACGTATTTTCTCGCTGGCAGATGGCGCATCGGCGAGTGCTGAATGCACTGCGGTCATGATCAGTTCCAGGCGGTTAGCACAGATCACCTCGCCGATAGCCTGTTTGGAGTCAAAAAATTTATAAATGTAGGCCTTTGAAAAACCGATGGATTTAGCAAGCTCTGCCACGGTGGTTTTTTCATAGCCGTAGTGACCGAAGTGCTCAAACGCCGCTTCGACGATCTGCTCTCGGACGGAGTGGTCAAGTGGACCACGTGTAACTGGGACGTTCAAATTTTTAGTCATTTTTTAAGCTTAGCGTGACGGGCTTCGAATGACAACGAGTGACCATTTCGTAATTTGGTTACATGCGTTTTCGTCATGAACCCTTCAGACGGGACGATAAATCAGATGGGGTAAGTGTATCACTGTTTTTCGCGCGCAATGGCATCTCTATGACAGTGATATGCGAGGGTTTCAGCGCAGTTCCTTTGCGCTGAAGTGCGAGGTGTTTGCTTAAGCCGAGCGTGGACGGAGTATTTGTTCTACGATAAGCACCAGACGTTGACGGGTCACGAACCGGTGTAGCTGCCCCAGTAGCCAGTTACCGCATCCGGTGATCAGGGTGTTGCGGTTAGTATCGACAGCCCGTAACGCCTGGGCGACCACTTTATCAGCAGGCATTCTTTTCCCCACCGAGGCTTCATCGGCATTCACCACATCAAAAAAGGCCGTATCCGTTGCGCCGGGGCAAAGCGCCAGGACGCGGATGCCCTTCGAGCGGTATTCACCCCACAGCGCATTTGAAAACGAGAGCAGGAAGGCCTTGGTTGCGCCATAAATCGCCATATAGGGATCCGGCTGCATCGCGGCGGTTGAGGCAACATTAATAATCACCCCGGCACCTTTCTGCAGCATTCCCGGCAGCATGGCGTGCGTCAGTTCCACGGGGGCCAGACAGTTCAGGTTAATTTCATCACGCTGCCGATCGATGGACAGCTTTTCGAAGGGTCCATAGGTGGCGAACCCGGCGCAATTGATCAAAACGTCGGGATAATGTCTTAAGGTTTCCAGCCGCGCCACAATATGGGGAATGGCTTCAGATTTCGCCAGGTCCTGCACGATGACGGTGACGGATACGCCATGCTTTCTGACTAACTCTGCTGCAAGCGCCTGCAGTTTTGCCTCGGAGCGGGCGATCAGGATCAATGCCGCGCCGCGGGCAGCGAGTTGCCTGGCGAACTCGCGCCCCATTCCGGAGGACGCCCCGGTAACGAGCGCTGTTTTTCCTGTATAATCAAAAGAATTCATATCTTTAATCCCGTTTTCCTCATGTATGCTGCACAGGATAAACCGTGCACTTAGGTACAGGGTCAAGCGTGATTTTTACAAGGTGAGGGCGACGCGATGCGAATTGGTGAGCTGTGTGCGAAAACAGGATTGTCGAAAGAGACGGTCCGATACTATGAGCGGCAGGGGCTGTTAGAGAATATCCCGCAACCCAATCGCAGCAATAACTACAAAGTCTATTCCGCCGTCGATTTACAGCGTTTAAACATGATCAAGCATGCCAAAATGCTGGGCTTTACCTTAGCCGAAATTTCAGAGGTTTTAGCTGTATGGGTTGACGATGAATTTACCGCTGAGCAAAAACAAGCTTCCCTGCGCCGCAAGTTGCAGCAGCTTGAAGAGAAAGAAGCGGCGTTAATTGAACTTAGAGCCAGGCTAAAAAATGCCATTAACAAGGTCGGCCAGCCTTGTGTCGATGCGTTTTAATCGGCGGGTGAGAGGAGGCCGCAAAAAATGCGGCCTTATATATCAGGCAGCCAGTTCAGGCATCTGTTCCTTCACGAAATTTAACACCTTACTCGCGTCCAGAGACGCATAGGGTAGACTCTCAATAATGGCGATCGAACGCGTATTACCCACCGTTTCTTTTATCTCATCGAGTTTGTACTGAATGTGCGGCGCGATGAGGAAAGCATCGAATGCGGGAGCAACGCTGGCGAAGTTATCCAGTCCTACAGCGCTAATCATCAGCGGATAGCCTTCGCGTTCTGCCAGAGACTGCATCTTTTTGGCGAGCGAGTTTGCGGTATTACCAAACAAACAACAGATCAGAAGCTTTTTCATATTTTCTACCTCCTGAAAACCGCTCACAGGGTAGTCCTGAGGCCACGCCTGAAATGTGCGCTATCTCTTAATAAAGCTATAAACCCAGATCGCTCAGCGAGGGGTGATCGTCCGGACGTCTTCCCAGCGGCCAGTGGAACAGTCGCTCTGATTCTTTTATCGGCATATCGTTTACGCAGGCAAAACGGCGCTTCATTAACCCGTCCGGCTCAAACTCCCAGTTTTCATTACCGTATGAACGGAACCAGTTGCCGGAATCATCATGCCATTCATAGGCATAGCGCACCGCGATTCGGTTATCCGTAAATGCCCAGAGCTCTTTAATCAGACGATACTCCAGCTCTTTTTTCCATTTCCGCGCCAGAAACGCCTCGGCTTCTTCACGGTTGGTCGCGAATTCTGCGCGGTTGCGCCATTGGGTATCGAGCGTATAGGCAAGCGCGACTTTCGCCGGGTCGCGACTGTTCCAGCCATCTTCTGCCAGTCTGACTTTTTCGATAGCGCTTTCACGGGTGAAGGGTGGTAAAGGAGGACGTGTGTTCATTGCGATTACCTCTGGGTTATATGATGTAGACAGATCTGTCTACTTGCGGTAATCTATGCCTGTAAAATAACGCTGTCAACCTCCGTTTTGAGGCTACTAAAAAAATGAAAACAGAACCCGCAGGCAACGATACTAAAATTAGCGTCAGAGATAAGATATTACTCACGGCGCACGATCTATTTTATTCCACAGGCTTCAGGGCGACGGGGGTGGATACGCTAATTAAAGCGTCAAAAGTGACCAAGGTGACTTTTTATCGTCATTTTCCGAGTAAAAGTTTACTTATTCTCGCCTATTTACACTATCGGCATGAAATATGGATTAGCTGGTTTGAGACTACGCTGCGTCGACATCTTGACGAAGGCGAAATACCTTCTGATGCGATATCTGCAACGCTTTACGAATGGTTTATTTCGCCCGAGTTCCACGGCTGCGCGTTTATTAATGCCAGCGCAGAGGCTAAATCGGAAGATATTGAAAGTGAAATAAAAGAGATATGCCGGGACCATAAATCAGAGACAAAGAAAGTAATCGTCACGCTCACCGGTATAAATGATGAAGAGACCGTCAATGACATGATGATGCTCATTGACGGCGCTATTATTCATGCGCAAATGGGTATGGATCCAGAAAGGGTGGTGAAAGCGTTAAAAACGGGCTTAGAGAAACTGACCGGTCAGTGATATTCCCCTGCGCTTAATCAGCTTTCGTACCGAGCCGATCACGCACCCGCGTTATACTGTCGGAATGGTGCCGCCATCAATCACGTATTCTGTCCCTGTGATACTTGAAGCATGAGATGACGCGAGGAAGACGATGAGGTTAGCCACCTCAATCGGTTTGGCAGGGCGTCCGAGCGGTATTCCACCTAACGCCTTCATAATGATCTGTTTGCCACCTTCGTAGTCTGTTCCTGCCTGCTCTGCCAGCCTCTCCGCCAGTGCAACCGCGGCTTCGGTTTCGATCCAGCCGGGTGCAACGCGCACGACCCGAACACCCTTCGGTGAGACTTCCTTTGACAGGCTCTTGCTGTAGGTCGAGAGGGCTGCTTTAGCCGCCGCGTAGCCCGTGGTTGATTCCGGTAACGGCAGTTCGCGCTGAATAGACGTCACGTGAATAATCACCCCGTTTCCCTGCGCAAGCATTCCGGGGAGCAGGGCGCGATCTAAGCGTACGGCGGGCAACAGGTTAAGATTTAGCTCCTGCTGCCACTCGTCTTCGCCAAGCGCAGCGAAACCGCCACCGGGTGCGGTTGAACCACCAGCGACATGGACAATCACGTCGACACCGCCCATCTGTTCCTGCACCGCCGATGCGACGGAGGCACATCCTGCAACTGTCGTCAGGTCAGCGGCTACGAATGTATCGGCGATATTTACCTCAGGCGCGTGGCGCGCCGTGGTTAATACCGTTGCACCGAGCTGTTTTAAAAGTCCGACTACTGCTTTTCCAAGCCCTTTTGTTCCAGCGGTAACAAGCACGCGCTTACCTGTGAAATGAATATCTAATGACATGACCTTTAACTCCCGTTATTTACAGTACAGGTATATTCAACATAGACTGATAAATTGACAAGTACGCACGAAAAAGTGAGTGACTGAATTATGAGTAAGTTATATAGCCCGGAATCTGCCGCAAGCGGCGTGGAGCAGGTATTACGGCTGCTGGAAGGCCGCTGGAAATTAATTATTCTTTTTCATCTGTTCGACGGAAAAGTGCAGCGCTACTCTGATTTCGAAAAACTGATCCCCGGTATTTCCCAGAAGATGCTGGCGCAGCAGCTTCGGCAACTGGAATCCGACGGAATTGTTTCGCGGATGGTCTACCCTCAGGTGCCACCGAAAGTAGAATATCGACTCACCGAATGGGGGCAGGCATTATGCCCGGCGCTCGATGCCATGCTGAAATGGGCAGAAAAACGCGAGGCTTACGCCGAGCTGTAAATCCTGTGCCCGGTAAGCCTCGGCTGGCTAATCGTGTCGATCTCTGCCAGAACGGAACGCGTTCACTCCGGTTTCTCTTCTGCCTGCGCCATCTCAAGCGCGCTGGCGCTGGCGGGATCGAACAGCGAGATGCTCTCAATCTGATTGAGTAAAATTACCTTCCGGAATGACATGGCGCTGCGGGGTTCAGAGTCGAGCGTAATGTCATGCTCCGCATACCACCTGCTGTAGTTATTCTCGATGCGCAGATTCATCGTCTTTGCATCTCTGTACCCGCTCAGCATCGGGATCAGCACGATATTGGCCGTTTTTTCGTACTCCAGCGTGGCGGTGTGGATCATGCCGACGTAGATCCGCCCCGACCGAAGCGACACCTGCGCCAGCTCTCCTTCCTCCATGCACTGATACAGCACCTGTTCAATACCGCTCGACTGCGCCAGACGTTTGTAGAGCTTTTTCCGGCTTTCACCGTCCAGCCTGGCGCTGCCTGCCCAGTTAGAGCGGTAGAGGCAAAACAGGATGGCAAACGCCAGCATCACGACCACCGGCGCCTGAATGCCTAAAAAACTCCAGTTCATAAAGTCGATTTGCCAGTCGGTATATTTCGGTGAGGCAAAGTGAAAAGCGTTGTTGGCCGCGGAAAGGGAGAGCAGGAGTAGCCAGAGCAAACCGGTGGCAATCACGCCCTGAAGAACAAAAATACAGCCGTAAAGCGCCACGAGAAAATAGACGTCCCAGCCAAAGGAACGCTTGATTTTAAAGCGGGTGGACAGGTCGCGGCTGGTATACCAATACCCGCACACCATCAGCACCATAAAGATTGCCGTTCCCATATCAGGCCCTCTTCAGCGCGTCGACGTGACGCAGAAAATCCTGCCGTACCTCATTGCTTTTGTAGTTCACCGAGGCGTTCCCGTCCTGGTCGATAATGATGCGATCGCCATCTTCTACGGCTTCAATGATTTCCTGCTGGCTCATTACCTGGAGCAATGACTCAGGGCTGGAGAAAAGGGAGAGAAAGAAGCGTTTCATGTCAGGCATCCTTATGAATAAAAAGGATAAGCCTGGAAGAAGGGCGGCGAGTTTGCCTTAAGGATATCCTGAAAGTTAAAGCCGGGTGGCGGCTACGCCTTACTCGGCCTACAAAACCCATTCTTCCTTATGGTTTTAAGTTATTGATATATAATAAAAATAAAAAATAGATCAATACAAACTTGGACAAATAACGATGATTGTGTAAGTTTTAATTATGCGATTACGCCACGTTATTTACAGCCAGGATGTGACCCATGAGCACGTTGCCGCCCGTTGTCAGTCGGTTTGTTGATTACTACGCCACGCTGGACGCTCAGCCGCCGTCGGCGCTGGTGGGGCTTTATCACCCGGATGCCACGCTTGTCGATCCGTTTGGCGAACACAACGGGCTTTTTGCGCTCCAGCGCTATTTCACCCATTTGCTGGCGAATGTCGAAAACTGCCGTTTTACCATTGATGCCCCACTTCTGAGCGAACGCCGCTTTGTCGTCACCTGGACAATGCACTGGTCGCACCCGCGGATTGCCGGGGGGGAGCCACTCGGCCTGCCGGGGTGCTCAGTGGTGGACACGGAAAACGATCTCATCACCCGTCAGCGCGACTACTACGACGCGGGGGAGATGATCTACGAACACCTTCCTCTGCTGGGCTGGGCGGTACGCGGCGTGAAGCGGAGGGTCAAATCATGAAAACGGTGCTCATTACCGGCGCCAGCTCGGGCATTGGGGCCGGGCTGGCGAAATCCTTTGCCGCTGACGGCTACCAGGTTATTGCCTGCGGGCGCGATGCGTCGCGTCTGGACGCCCTCCAGCTGCACAGTCCGAACATCACGGTGCGCCGCTTCGATATGACAGACAGGGACGCCTGTTGCCAGGCATTGAAGGACTGTAATGCTGAACTGGCGATCCTCTGCGCCGGGACGTGTGAATACCTCGATCGTGGCGTGGTGGATGCCGCGCTGGTGGAGCGGGTGATGAGGACCAATTTCCTCGGTCCGGTGAACTGCCTCGCCGCGCTTCAGCCGCAGCTGGCTGCAGGTCATCGCGTGGTATTGGTCAGTTCGATGGCGCACTGGCTTCATTTTCCGCGAGCCGAAGCCTACGGAGCGTCCAAAGCCGCGCTCACCTGGTTCGCCGACACGCTGCGTCTGGACTGGGAGCCGAAAGGGATTGGTGTAACCGTGGTTTCTCCGGGGTTTGTGGATACGCCGCTGACCCAAAAAAATGATTTTGCCATGCCGGGCAGAGTGACCGTTGACGAGGCCGTGAATGCAATACGCGCCGGGCTGGCGAAGAATAAAAACCATATCGTGTTTCCTTCCGGATTCGGCCTGATCCTGCGGCTGCTCTCATGGCTTCCGACCCTGATCCAGAACGCGCTGCTGCGCAGGATGGTGCGCTCATGAAGATCGCGATTATCGGCAGCGGTATTGCCGGGCTAACCTGCGCCTGGCGTCTGGCGGGCCATCATCAGGTCACCCTGTTTGAAGCGGGCGCAACGCCGGGCGGACACACCGCGACGGTAGACGTCTCCACGTCGCAGGGGAGCTGGGCCATCGACACCGGGTTTATCGTCTATAACGACCGTACTTATCCGCGCTTCATGGGCCTGCTTAGCGAGCTGGGCATCAGCGGCCAAAAAACGCAGATGAGCTTTTCTGTGCACAACCCGCAGTCCGGCCTGGAGTATAACGGGCACACGCTGACGTCGCTGTTTGCCCAGCGCCGAAACCTGGTGAATCCGGCATTCTGGCGGCTGCTTGGGGAGATCGTCCGCTTCAATCGTCTGGCAAAACAGGCGCTGGACGGGGAGGTGGACCCGAACGCCACGCTGGAGATGTTTCTTGAACAGCACGGTTTCACGCCGTTTTTTGCACGCCACTACATTCTGCCGATGGGGGCCGCGATCTGGTCCTCATCGCTGCAGGAGATGAGGCGCTTTCCGCTGCCGCTGTTCCTGCGCTTCTTTGAGCATCACGGCCTGCTGGATATTACCCATCGCCCGCAGTGGTACGTTGTCCCCGGCGGCTCGCGGGAGTACATCCGCGCCATGCTCGACAAGCTGGGCGACCGTCTGAACTTGCATCTCAATTCGCCGGTGCAGCGGGTGAGCCGCCACGAGCACGGGGTCACGCTTCAGCTTGAAAACGGCAGTTATACCTTCGATCAGGTGATTTTTGCCTGCCATTCCGGGCAGGCGCTGGCGATGCTGGACGAGCCGACGCCTGCCGAACGTGACGTGCTGGGCGATATCGGCTGGCAGCGCAACGAGGTGGTGTTACACAGCGACAGACGCTGGCTGCCGGTGCGCGAGCGCGCGTGGGCGAGCTGGAACTATCGCCTGAGTGAACGTGACCAGGCCAGCGCCTGCGTCACTTACAACATGAACATTTTGCAGGGGCTGCCCGATGGGAGTCCGCTGTTCTGCGTCACGCTGAATCCTGAAACGGCGGTTGATGAGCGTTTCGTTCTGAAGCGCTTTATTTATGAACACCCGCTGTTCAACCCTAAAAGCTGGCGCGCGCAGGCGCGTCGCGGGGAGATTAACGGTCATCACCGGAGCTGGTTCTGCGGGGCGTACTGGTATAACGGTTTTCATGAGGACGGGGTGCGCAGCGCGCTGGACGTGGTCAATGCGCTAGCCGCCGGGGAGGGGAACTGAGATGAACAGCTGCCTCTACCACGGCGTATTGCGCCACCGACGCCTCCAGCCGAAAACCCACACATTCAGCTACAGCGTTTTTATGGCCTGGCTGGATCTCGATGAGCTGGAAACATTGCCCTCGGTGGGCGTACGCCGTAACCGCGTGGCCGCCGCCTCGTTCCACGACGCGGACTATCCGCTGGGCACGCCGCTCAAAGAGAACGTGCTGAGCAGGCTGGAGAGCCTGACCGGGGAACGTCCTCAGGGGCGAGTCATGCTTCTGACGCAGCTGCGCTATTTCGGGTTCCATTTTAATCCGGTCAATTTTTACTACTGCTATGACCAGCACAATACGCTTCGCTGGGTGCTCGCCGAAGTGCGCAACACGCCGTGGAACGAGCGGCACTACTACGCGGTAGACGGGCAGAATGCCCGGCCCACGGAGAAAGCGTTTCACGTTTCGCCCTTCAACCCGATGGACATGGTCTACCACTGGCGCTTCAACAACCCGGACAATACGCTGCATATGCACATTGAAAATCATCAGGAAGCGAAGGTCTTTGACGCTACGCTGGCGCTGCGTCGGGAGCCGCTGACCCGCCCGGCGCTGCGTTCGCTGCTGCTGCGTATCCCGCTGATGACCCTGAAAACCGTTTTCGCCATTTACTGGCAGGCGCTGCGGCTGTGGCTCAAGCGCGTGCCGCTGTATAACCATCCCGTCAGCAGGAGTGAACGCTCATGACCGATCCCGTCTTTGCGCTTGAACCCGATATCCCGCGCAACGTCCGCATCGCGCGCTGGCTGCTTTTTCGGCTGTTAAGCGGCATTCGCGGCGGCTCGCTGACGCTACGTGAAGGGGCGCAGACCTTTCATTTTGGTGAGACATCAGCCGCGCTGCATGCCGACGTGCAGATCCTCACGCCAGGGCTTTACTGGCGCATCTTAACGGGCGGCAGCCTCGCGGCGGCAGAGGCCTGGATGGACGGCGAATGGGAGACCACGCACCTGACGCCGCTTCTGGAGCTGCTGGCGCTCAACGGCAAGGTGCTTGGCCGTCTGGAGAATGGTTTCCGCCTGCTCGGCAGGCCGCTGGAGCGGCTGCGCCACTGGACGCGGCGTAACTCCCGCGCGCAGGCGCGCGAAAATATTGCCGCCCATTACGATCTGGGCAACACCTTTTATGCCCACTTTCTGGATAAGGAGCTGCTCTATTCCAGCGCGCTGTTTACCGCTGACGAGCAGGATCTTACTGCAGCTCAGCAGGCTAAAATGGCGCGTCTGTGCGACCAGCTGGCGCTAAACCCGGGTGACCACCTGCTGGAAATTGGCACCGGCTGGGGAGCGATGGCGGAATACGCGGCCCGTCACTACGGCTGTCGGGTCACCACCACCACGCTGTCGCAGGAGCAATATATTTGGGCGACCGAGCGCATCGCCCGCGCCGGGTTGCAGGATCGCGTTGAGGTGCTGCTCTGCGACTATCGCGACCTTACCGGGCAGTACGACAAGCTGGTGTCGATAGAGATGATTGAAGCCGTCGGGCAACGCTATCTGCCCACGTTCTTCCGTACCTGCCAGGCGCGGCTGCGCCCGGGGGGACGGATGGCGATTCAGGCCATCACCATTCAGGACCAGCGCTACCGCGACTACAGCAAAAGCGTCGACTTTATTCAGCGCTACATTTTCCCCGGCGGCTTTTTGCCGAGCGTCACCGCCATGAACGAATTGATGACGCGCCACACCGATTTTGTGGTGCGCAACCTCTTCGACATGGGGCCGGACTACGCCCGCACGCTGGCTCACTGGCGGCAGCGCTTTGTCCACGCCTGGCAGGAGATTGAAACGCTCGGCTTTGACGAACGTTTCCGCCGGATGTGGCTCTACTACTTCGGCTACTGCGAAGCCGGGTTTAACGCCCGCACCATCAGCGTGGTGCAGCTGACAGCGGAACGGGTATGAGACGTTACGTGCAGGTGTTCCTGATGGCGATTGCGTTCGATCTCTACTGGACGCTGGTGGTGCTGTTTCGCGAGCGGGGGCTGGTTGTCTGGCTCGCGCTGGCGATCCTTGCCTGCCTGATGCTGTCGCCTGCACACCGTATTTACGCCATTTTGCTGGCGGCCGCAGGCAGCGTGCTGGACGCCCTCTGGGCGGTGACGGGGCTTATTGCCTTCACGGGCGACTCGCTGATGCCTCTGTGGATGGTGGCGCTGTGGCTGATGTTCGCCACCGTCTGGACCCGACTGACGTGCACAACTATCTTGCCGGGCTGGATCTTAACGCTGCTGGCGACCGTCGGCGGGCCCGTGGCCTACCTTATCGGCGAGCGGCTGGGGGCAATTACGTTCCTGGAACCTGGTTTTATCGTCGTCAGCTGGATGGTGCCGGGCTGGCTGGTATTAATGCTGTTTTTCCACCTGCTGATGGGGAGACAACAATGAAAACCCTGCTGATGTTAATCTGTCTGACCCTTACCGTACCGGTCGCGAACGCCGCTGACTGGCTAAGCTGGCGCAAAGTAGGCAGCGCCACGCTCACCTGGGGGCCCTTCACCGTCTACACCTCGCAACTGCTGACGCCCGATGGACGCTACACCGGCGAAAACAGGGATCAGGCGCTGGTCATTACCTATGCGCGCGACATCGACCGTAAGGATCTGGTTGAAGCGACGCGCGATCAGTGGCAGGCGCAGGGTATTTTGCAGCAGGAGCCGCTGAGCGAAGCATGGCTTCGCAGGCTGGAATCGCTCTGGCCGGACGTCAAGGCAGGCGCGCAGCTGGCGTTTGTGCTTAAAAATCAGCAGGGACAGTTCTGGTACCGCGCGCCTGACGCGCAGACAGGTTTCACTCCACTGGGGCCAGCGCAGCCAGCGGCGTTCAGTACGCGCTTTCTGGCCATCTGGCTCGATCCCCGCACGCAATACCCTGAACTGCGTCAGCAGTTAATCGGAGGCCAAAAATGAAACGTTTCCTGACCCTGGCGCTGGCGCTCACGATGCTGCTGGCAGGCTGCAGCACCGAGGTGACCGAGTATCGCCAGCAGCAGCCACAGCTTGATATCTTCCATTACTTCCAGGGCAAAGCCGAAGCGTGGGGCATGGTGCAGGATCGCAGCGGCAAGCAGATCCGTCGTTTCCACGTTGAGATCGCCGGGGATGTGATTGGCGATACGCTGACGCTCAACGAACACTTTGTTTACGACGATGGTGAAAAACAGCAGCGCGTCTGGCACATCCGCCGCGTGGGGAACGATCGCTACGAGGGAACGGCGGGGGATATTGAAGGGGTTGCCTCGGGGCAGGCCGCAGGCAACGCCTTTAACTGGCATTACAGCATGAACGTGAAGGCCAACGGCAAAACCTGGCTGCTGCATTTCGACGACTGGATGTACCTGCAGGATGAGACCCATCTGTTCAATAAAACCGAGATGACGAAATTTGGCGTCACCGTCGCCACGGTGACGCTGTTCTTTACCCGTAAGACCTAAGCCTAGTTGCGGACGCTGCCGGTTTTGCTGCTGGAGTAGATGAAGTACAGGGCAATCCCCAGGCAAACTACCGCACCCAGGCGACTCAGTGAAAACGGAATGGCGGGATTGCCCAGCCAGCCAAAGTTATCAATCAGCATGCTCATGGTGAGCTGGCCGAAGATCACTGCTACCGTGGCGACGGCGGTGCCGATCCGCTGTACGGCGAGCACCATTATCACGATATAGGGCACGCCAAACATCGCGCCGAGGAGCTGCCATTTTGGCACGTCCAGCAGCGTGATCGTCTGCTTAGGCTCAAAGAAGAAAATGAGCAGGGCGGTCACCAGTGCGCCGACGGAAAAGGTCAGAAACGCGCTTTTAAATACGCCCACGCTGCTGCCGAGCTGTCCGTTGATCGCGGCCTGAATGCTCAGCGTCGCGCCGCCGCAGACGGCCAGTAGAATCATCATCAGTGTCATACGTTTACCCCTGAGCCACCAGAACCAGTGCGGCAATAATAAAAACCAGCGCCACGATGCGTTTCGCGTTTATCTTCCTGTGTGGCGTACCCAGCAGACCAAAGTGATCGATGATCAGGCTCTTAAACACCTGACCGGCCAGAATGCCAATCATGGTCATCGCGATGCCGATAGCGGGTGTCGCAACGGTCAGAATGACCACGTACACGGGGCCGAGCACTCCGCCGAGCAGTTGCCAGGACGGCTGTGTAAAAAATGACGGGCTGTTGCGCGGGCTGAAAAACAGCATCAGCAGAAACGTCAGCGCGGCACCCACGCCGAAGATGCTGAACGTGGCCCATAAATCACCCACTTCGCCGCCCAGCGGTCCCAGCAGTCCCGCCTCTACGGACAGCCCCATCCCGCCAGCAATCACCAGGAAAATTAAAATAAGTTGCATAGCTCACTCTCTCGTTGTTCAGGCGACGAAGAATACGGGGTATCAGCAGTGAGAAAAATGCCATAATGCAGGAAACACCATTGCAGGAAATGCACTAATGATCGATGCCGGAAATATCAGCATTCGCGCGCTGCTGATCTTTATCGCGGTTTATGAATCGCAGAATTTCTCCGTGGTTGCGCGGCGGGAAGGGATCTCCGCCTCGCAGGTTTCACGCGTGATCCACCAGCTTGAGGACGCGCTCGGCCAGCAGCTTTTTTATCGCAATACGCGGGCCGTGATCCCGACTGAAAGCGGGCATCTCTTTATCCGCTACGCCCGGGCGATGGCAGGAAGTCTTGACGAGGCGCGCCGGGAGCTGGATGAGCGATCCATCGAGCCAACTGGGCTAATTCGCATTAACTGCCCGGTATTTTTTGGACAGCGGCACGTAGCCCCTGGCCTGGCGGGGCTGTCGGCGCGCTACCCCCGGCTCAATCTTGATTTGACCCTCACCGACGACTTTATCGACCCTCACCGGGACGCCGCCGACGTGTTGTTCCGCATTGGCACGCTGACGGACTCCTCTTTTCACGCGCGGGTGCTCGGGCAGCAGCTGTATCATCTGGCGGCATCGCCGTCCTATCTGCAGCGGCACGGTTCGCCGGATGCGCCGGAGGATCTGACGCATCACAGCTGCCTTGTCTATCGCGGATCGTCCGGGCCTAACCGCTGGCTCATTCGCCGTCCGAATGCGGCGTGGGTTCACTATCCCGTTGCGCCGCTGATGACCTCCAACAACGCCGAAACGCTGCTGATTGCCGCGCTGGGCGGAATGGGGATCGTGCTGTTCCCCGACTGGCTGGTGAGCGAAAGGCTAAACAGCGGCGAGCTGGTGTCGCTTCTGCCGGATCATGAATGTTCGATCAACACCGAGCCGCAAACCATTGCGGCGATCTACCCGAACGCGCGTCATCCGCCCCTTAACGTCAGGGCGGTGATTGATTATTACGTAGAGCGGTTCGGCACGCCGCCGTACTGGCAAAGATGAACCCGAGATTGCGCGACCTGGCCGCTATCCCGTACTGTAGCGAAAACGTAAAAGGATAATCCGGGCCTATGCATCTTGATTTTCGCCAACTGCGCAACTTCGTCGCGCTGGTTGAATACGGCAGTTTTAATCGCGCGGCAGAGGCGGTGTGCCTCTCGCAGTCGGCTTTTAGCCGCAGCATTCAGGCGCTGGAGCAGAGCGTCGGGCATCCCTTATTTGACCGGCAAAGCAAGCTGGCCACCCTGACGCTGCACGGCCAAACGCTGCTGCCCTACGCCCGACGGTTTCAGGAGCTGAACGTTGAGCTCAGCAGCCAGATGCGCGAAACGGAGGAGGCGCAGACCGGCGAAGTGACGTTCGGCTGCGGTCCGGCCCCGGCTGCCCGCCTGATCCCCGCCGCGGTGGGAGCGTTTCATCGCAGCATGCCGCAGGCGAAGGTACGCTTTCAGATCGATAACTGGTTTACGCTGCATCAGGCGCTGACCACGCAGCATTATCCATTTGTCGTGGCCGATAGCTGGCAGGCGGAGCTGGATCCCCAGCTGCGGGTGCAGCCGCTCAGCCCGCAACGCTGTTTTTTTATCTGCCATGCCGACCACCCGCTGGCGCAGCAGGGCACTGTATCCGTGCAGGCGCTGTTGCGTTACCCCTTTGCGGCCCCCTATTTACCGCCGGGCGTGCGCAAGGTGCTGGCTACCCTCAGCCAGCAGCAGGATTTTACCCCCGCGATCCAGTGCGATCACGTCTATGCGCTGCTCTCAACGCTCGCCTATACCCCCGCGATAAGCTTCGCCAGCGAGGATGGCTTTGCGCTGTGCCAGCACAGCCATCGGCTGGTAAAGCTGGAGATAAGCGACCTGCCGGAAGAGTGGCGGCTGATGCAGACCCGGTTTGCCATTATTTCTCCGGTCCATGCTACCCAGCCGCCGCTGGTGGAAAAGATGATTGAGACGATCCTCCATGCCGACCGCCAGCATCAGAATCAGCTGCTGGCGCAGGAGGAGGGGAGTTAAAGCGGCTGGCCCTGAGGCGAGTACTGCGGCCAGTGGTTTTCCAGCTTTTGCGCCTTGAGGGCCTGCTCGACGAAGGAGCCGTCAACCCACTCCTTGGCACTAAAGGCGCTGCGGATCAGGCGGCCCGAATGCGCCTGTTCAACGCTGTTGGTAAAGCTGTCGGTCAGGAAGGGATCGATGCGCGGTGAGGTGGTGAAGTTAAGATCCTGCGGCTGCAGTTCCTCCAGGAACAGCGCCCTGGGGATTTGGCTTTGCTGTGCCATTTCTGCCGACCAGGCTTCACGGTTGTTCGGATCGCTGATTTCTGCCGCGTTCTTCACCAGCACGTCGATAATCTGCTGCGTCGCCTGCGGCCAGGCGTCAATAAAGGTTTGTGTCCCCAGGAACCCCGCCTGCGTGGTGTTCTGGCGACCGGAATCGCCGCTCTTCACCACCACGTCGATCTTATCGCCCCGCAACGCCAGAAGAGACACGCCGCCCCAGACGGCATCCACGCGGCCCGCCGCCAGCGCCGCTTTTCCGGCATTCCAGTCGAGATTAATGACCTGCAGGTTTCTTTCCGTGAGCCCCGCGGTTTGCAGGGCGCGGTCGAACGCCAGCTGGTCCGCCGTACCGCGATAGACCGCGACCCGTTTACCCTTTAAATCCGCCAGGGTTTTAATGCCCGAGGCGCGGGTGACCGCCAGGTAAGACTCCGACCCGCGGCTGCCCAGCAGCAGGCGCGTGGGAAGGCCGTTCGCTTTGCCGATGATGGCCGCCAGATCGCCAAGGTAGACAAAATCAAGCTGTTGGTTTGCCAGCGCTTCATTCACCGCCGGACCCGCGCCCTTAAAGAACTGCCACTGGATTTCTACGCCCTGAGGTTTGAACACCGCCTCAAGCTGGTGGCGGATGTACGCCATGCCGACCGGGCCTTCAATAAAGGGCTTACTGCCCGCACTTTGATCCGGCACGCCGATGCGAATGGCGTGCAGCGCTTCGGCGCTGGCGTTCCCCATCAGGGCGAAGGCGGCCACCAGTGGCAGCAGAGCGCGACTAAAAAATGCTTTCATCATAACAAGTTACTCCGAGGTTTTTTTCTCACCCTAATGAGCCGCCCGGCCCGTTGTTAAATGCTTTTATTAGCAAAGAACAGGTGAAAATGAGCTAAATCAGCGCCAGCGAGTCCGGCAGGTTGAAATGCATTTGTTGCATCGGGATTATTCGCGTAACGCAATGACGGAGGGGAACGGGGCGGGGTTTTATAGCGGCATGACGGGTTTAAACGTGAAGCACTATGTCGCAGATAATTTTAAAAACGGGCTCATCCGGAAGGCAGAAAGTACGACTTAACGGCTGGCCGTGGATATTGCCCGCGCTACTGCTGCTGCTGTGGTCCATCGCCGTAGAGCGCCACTGGATGCCGGAACAAATTTTACCCGCGCCTTCGGTGGTCGCCGACACGGCGCTCTCGCTCCTGGCCGGAGACCTTCTCTCCCAGTGGGCGTTTAGCCTGCAGCATTTGCTGCTGGGCCTGCTGGCAGGCGCGTTCGCCGGCACGCTGTTAGGCGCGCTGTTCGGCCTGGTTCCCGGTGCGGCGCGTCGCGTGGAGCCGCTGTTTTACGCGCTGGCGCAAATCCCGACCCTGGGGTGGATCCCGCTGTTTATGGTGCTGTTCGGGATCGATAACGGCCTGAAGCTGGCGGTAATCATCAAAACCACCATCGTGCCGATGACGATCAACACGCAGCAGGCGGTAACCAGCGTGCCCCATACCCTGAGCGAGGCCGCCAGGGTGATGAATTTTTCCCGCTGGCAGCGTCTTCGCTGGCTGGTGATCCCCGCGAGCCTGCCGGGCTGGTTCACCGGCCTGCGGCTGGCGCTCTCTCAGGCCTGGGTGTCGCTGATCGTTGTTGAACTGCTCGCCTCGTCGGAGGGCATTGGCTACCTGATGGTCTGGGGACGTCAGCTTTTTCAGCTGGATATCGTTTTCGTCACCATTGCGGTGGTGGGCTTCAGCGGCATGCTGATGGAGTGGGCGGCGAATCGGGCCTTTTCCCGACTGGTGTTCTGGCCCCAGCCCGCCGTCGGGCGTCTTGCCTGGAAACCGCAGGCCAGCTGGCAGGCGCTGCAGCTGCCGGTTCTGCTGCTGGTGCTGTGGCAGCTGACTAGCCGATGGGGATGGATTGACGGGGCGCTGTTCTCTTCGCCGCTGGCGGTCGCCGGGCGCTTTATGCAGGGCGCGGCAAGCGGGGAGCTGGCGACGGCGATGCTGGCAAGCCTCGGGCGCGCCTTTACGGGCGGGGCGGCGGGTATTGCCGGTGGCCTGCTCTGCGGATTACTGCTGGCGCTGCGGCCGCGCGCCGGGCAGATCGTGACGCCATCGCTCAACGTGCTGCGCCATATTGCCCTTTTTGCGTGGCTACCGCTGCTGACCGCGTGGGTGGGCAACGATAACGTCGGTAAAATCGTCTTTATCGCCCTGGCCTCGTTCTTTCCGATGTTCTTTAGCACCCTTCAGGCCGTGCTGCAGCGTAACCCGCAGCTGGACGAAGTGGCGCGCGTGCTGCGTTTAGGCGGCCTGACGCGCCTGCGGATGCTGATCCTTCCCGGCGCGGCGCCCGGTATTTTCGCCGGGCTGCGGCTGGCGATGATCTACGCCTGGCTTGGCAACATTGGCGCGGAATACTTCATGTCCTCGGGCGCCGGGATCGGCAGCCTGATGATTAACGCCCAGCAGCTGCTGGATATGCCCACCATTCTCTGCGGCATGGTGCTGGTCGGTCTCACCGGCGCAGCGCTGGATAAAGCCGGACGTTTACTGGAACTTCGCGCCACCCGCTGGCGCCAACAGGAGCCATCATGACCGCTCAAACTCTGGTCTCATTTCAACATGTGCGTAAAACCTGGCAGCAGGTCACGGCGCTGCAAAATTTTAGTCTCGACATCGCTGCCGGTGAACTGGTGGTGCTGGTGGGCAGCAGCGGCTGCGGTAAGTCGACGCTTCTGCGCATGCTGGTCGGCCTTGAAGAGGCGACGCAGGGAGAAATTCGCATCAGCGGCGAGCGGGTCACCGGCGTGGGCAAAGAGCGCGGCATCGTGTTCCAGGAACCCCGGCTGTTCCCCTGGCTGAGTGTGATCGACAACGTCATGCTGGGGCTGGCGGATGAAAAACTGAGCCGTGCCGCCAAATGCCAGCGCGCGCGGGAGATGCTGGCGCGGGTGCAGCTCACCGAGTTCGAGGGCGCGCTACCCGCGCAGCTTTCCGGCGGGATGGCCCAGCGCGTCGCTATTGCTCGTGGCCTGGTTGCCCGCCCACAAATTCTGATGCTGGACGAGCCGTTCGGCGCGCTCGACGCCCTGACGCGGCACACCCTGCAGCAGGCGCTTTTGCAGATTCACAGAAGCGAGGGAACCACCACACTGCTGGTGACCCATGACGTCGAAGAGGCGGTCGCCCTGGCCGACCGGGTCGTGGTGCTTTCCCCACGTCCCGGCCGCATACGCGAAGTGGTGAGCCTTACGCTGCCGCACCCGCGACAGCGTGACGACGCCGCGTTCGCCGACGCCTGCCGCCATATTCGCACTCTTATTACCTCTGCCTGATAACCTTCACTAAGGAGCAATACATGGGACATCCTTCCGTTTTCCCCACCGGCGCGACGCTTTACGATCCTGCGCGCGCGTGGAGCGGCTATACCCTTTTCCAGGCCACCGAGCATGGCGCGGTGCTGGTCGACATGAACGGCACCGTGGTGCGCGAATGGCCTGAGCTTCACGGCTTCCCTAACAAAATTCTGCCCGGCGGGGCGATCCTCGGACACAGCGGCGAGCGCGACCCGCGCTACGGCATGCAGGATATGCTCGATTTGATCCAGGTGGACTGGGAAGGCAATGTGACATGGTCCTTCGATCGCTATGAGAACGTGAGCGACCCCGGCAATGAAACCCGCTGGATGGCGCGGGCGCACCACGACTATCAGCGCGCGGGCAACCCGGTTGGCTACTACGCGCCGGGGCTGGAGCCGCAGGTCGAAGGGGGGAATACCCTGATCCTCGCCCACACCAACCTGGTCAACGAGGCGATATCGGACAAGGTTCTGCTGGACGACACCATTATTGAGGTCGACTGGCAGGGAAACGTGGTGTGGGAATGGCGCTGCAGCGATCATTTTGAGGAGCTGGGCTTCGACGATGCGGCGCGCACCGCGCTTTACAATAACCCCAACATGCGCGCCAGCGGCGGCGGAATGGGCGACTGGATGCATATCAACTCGATGTCCACGCTGGGACCGAATAAATGGTATGACGCCGGAGACAGCCGCTTCCACCCTGACAACATCATCTGGGACGCCCGCGAGTCCAACATCATCGCCATCATCGATAAGCAGAGCGGCAACATCGTCTGGCAGCTTGGTCCGGATTACAGCACGCCAGCGCTAAAACACATCGGCTGGATCATCGGCCAGCACCACGCGCACATGATCCCGCAGGGACTGCCCGGCGCAGGCAATATCCTTATTTTCGATAACGGGGGCTGGGCCGGATACGGTGCGCCAAACCCGGCCTCGGCGGACGGGGTGAAAAACGCCTGGCGCGACTATTCGCGGATCCTCGAAATTAACCCTGTGACGCTGGATATCGAGTGGCGTTACTCGCCGTATGAAGCGGATCTGCCCCAGCCAACCGATTCATACCGTTTTTATAGCCCGTACATCAGTAATATGCAGCGCCTCGAAAATGGCAATACCCTGATTAATGAAGGCTCCAACGGGCGCATTTTTGAAGTGACCCGCAATCATGAAATCGTCTGGGAGTACGTGTCGCCGTTCTGGGGCAAGACGCTCAACAACAACATGGTTTACCGCGCGTACCGCATTCCTTATGCCTGGATCCCACAGCTTTCTCAGCCGCTGGAAACGCCAATAGTCCCGGTGGATGTTCGAACCTTACGCCTGCCGGGCGCGGCGCCGGCTGGCCCGGCGCAAAGCGTGGTGCGGGTCGCAGGCGTGAAGCCCTACAGTAAAAGCGCCGATGCGCTGTGCGTCGCGACGGATAACGACACCCTTCGCCGCAGTCCAAAACTGTTCCGCGTGGCAGAAAGCGCGTTTAAAACGGTGAGCGCGTCGGGCGAGCTGGAAAGCGATGGCCCAATACTGCTGTTTGTCGGGGCGGAGCGCTGCGTGCACTGCCGCAGGCTCTGGCAACTGCTGGCGAACGAGAAGTTGATTCCGCTGACGGCGCGGTTTGATACCCGCTATCTGGACGCCGATCTGAACACGGAACTGGCAAGCCAGCTTGGCGTGCGCGGTCTGCCCACGTTGCTGGTGCTCAGGCAGGGTCAGCCGGTCTCGCGTGCGCCTGCGCAGCAATCGGTAGAAAGCGTCGGTGAGTGGTTGCAAGGCGTGAGTGAATAATGCGATACCCGGGAGAGTGAGCCTCTCCCGGGAAGGACGAGATTATTTTGCCAAAATCTCACGGCGAACGATCTCTGCGCCCGCGCTCAGCGCCCTCAGCTTGCCGTTAGCAACCTGACGGGAAAGGGGCGCCATTCCGCAGTTGGTGGACGGGTAAAGCTTGTCTGCATCGACAAACTGCAGCGCTTTACGCAGCGTATCGGCGACTTCCTCCGGCGTTTCGATATGGTTCGTCGCCACGTCAATCGCGCCTACCATCACTTTTTTGCCGCGGATCAGCTCCAGCAGATCCATCGGCACGCGCGAGTTGTGGCACTCCAGCGAAATGATGTCGATGTTTGAGGTCTGCAGCTTAGGGAAAGCCTCTTCGTACTGGCGCCACTCAGAGCCGAGCGTCTTTTTCCAGTCGGTATTGGCCTTGATGCCGTATCCGTAGCAGATGTGTACCGCGGTTTCGCACTTCAGCCCTTCAACGGCGCGTTCCAGCGCAGCGATACCCCAGTCGTTGACCTCGTCGAAAAAGACGTTAAAGGCAGGTTCATCAAACTGGATGATATCGACGCCTGCGGCTTCCAGCTCGCGCGCTTCCTGATTGAGAATTTTGGCAAATTCCCAGGCCAGCTTTTCGCGGCTTTTGTAGTGGGCGTCGTAAAGCGTGTCGATCATGGTCATCGGGCCCGGCAGCGCCCATTTGATCGGCTTGTCCGTCAGCTGGCGCAGGTATTTCGCATCGTCCACGAATACCGGCTTTTGACGCGCAACGGCTGAAACCACGGTCGGCACGCTCGCGTCATAGCGGTTGCGAATGCGCACCGTCTGGCGGTTCTCAAAATCGACGCCGCTCAGGTGCTCAATAAAGGTGGTAACAAAGTGCTGACGGGTCTGCTCGCCGTCGCTGACGATATCAATGCCCGCGCGTAGCTGCTCGTCAAGGGATAAACGCAGCGCATCCTGCTTACCCGCCAGTAATTCATCATCCTGAAGTTTCCACGGGGACCACAGCGTTTCAGGTTGTGCTAGCCAGGTTGGTTTAGGTAAGCTGCCAGCCGTTGATGTCGGGAGCAATGTTTTCATAATAGAAGACCTTTATTATCGGTTAATTAAAGCGTGAAGTTATGAGACCACTGCTCAAGACGTTGTTTGTAAGGCTTAATAAACTGTTCTTCCGTAAATTTGCCCTGTTGAATCGCTAACTGGCTGCGCTCTTCACGGTCATAAACAATTTTCGTTAATGAATGATCCTGCTGATTCAGATCCGGCTGATAGCACTGTCCGGCGGTCGAGTTCGCATTATAAATTTCAGGACGGTAAATTTTCTGGAATGTTTCCATGGTGCTGATCGTTCCAATCAGTTCAAGATTCGTATAATCCGCCAGCAAATCACCGGAATAATAAAAGGCAAAAGGCGCAGCGCTGTTCTCAGGCATGAAATAACGCACCTTCAGGCCCATCTTGCCAAAGTATTGTTCAGTCAGGGATGTACCGTCCGGCTGGTACTCAATCCCCAATACAGGGTGCGTGTTGCCCGTACGATGGTAAGTATCTTTGCTGGAGACACTCAGGCAGATCACCGGCGGTTTTTTGAAGTTTTCTCTGTATTCAGCAGAGTGGGTGAAGTGCTTGAAGATGTTGCCGTGCAATTCACCAAAGTTCTCCGGGATGCTGAACGTTGAGCGATCTTTATTATGTTCGAGCAGCAATACGCTGAAGTCATAGTCACGCACGTAAGAAGAGAAGTTATTCCCGACAATGCCTTCGATGCGCTCATGGGTTTGCTTGTCGACAATGAACGTCTGCAATATTTCTATGGCCGGGAAGCTATTTTCTCCATCGATGTTCATATCAACGGAAATAATTTCAAGCTCAACCGCATAACGATCGGCTTTAGGGTTATCCCAGCGCGCTAAGGCGTTGAAGCGGTTGTTGATCATCACCAGCGTATTGCGCAGGTTTTCCTGACGCTTTTCGCCGCGCGCCAGGTTAGCAAAGTTGGTCGTGGTACGCGTATTTTCTGACGGGTTGTAATTTTCATCAAAGCAACTGCGCTTAAGGCTAAATGTAAAAGCTTTACTCATTGTGGTTATGCATCCTAAGTTCATGTTGCCAGGAAGTTATCAATGCATAATTTATGCCTGAGCCAGTGGCAGAGGGGAAGTGACTTAATTTCAATGCAACATGAGCGAACTTCATGAACGGCGCACTTCACGTTATACTGCCCAAAATATCCAACCGGTTTAGAAACAATCATGACAAAACTCACCTTACAAGAGCAGATGCTGAAAGCGGGCTTAGTCAGCAGCAAGAAAGTGGCGAAAGTGCAGCGCACGGCAAAGAAATCACGCGTTCAGGCGCGTGAGGCCCGTGAAGCGGTCGAAGAGAACAAGAAAGCGCAGCTTGAGCGCGACAAGCTGCTGAGCGAGCAGCAAAAGCAGGCCGTGCTGGCGAAAGAGTTTAAAGCCCAGGTGAAGCAGCTGATTGAGATGAACCGCATCACCGTTTCAAGGGGCAACATCACCTTCAACTTCACCGACGGCAATCTGATCAAAAAAATCGAGGTCGACAAGCAAACCCAGGCTCAGCTGATCAACGGCCGTCTGGCGATTGCCCGCCTGGTCATTAACGCAAGCGGCGACTGTGAATACGCGATTATCCCGGCGGTGGTGGCCGACAAAATAGCCCAGCGCGATGCCGACAGCATTGTGTTGAACAGCGCGCTGAGCCAGGAAGAGCAGGATGAAGACGATCCGTACGCGGACTTCAAAATCCCTGACGATTTGATGTGGTAAACCCTGTCTAAAACGGAGCAGCGTGTCGGGCGTTAATCGTCTCGCCGCTCACCGGATGCACAAAATCCAGCCCGCTGGCGTGCAGCATCAGCCGCGGCGTCGTTTCGGCGCCCGGCCATTCAAGGCCGCCATATAAATCGCAGCCCAAAATAGGGTGACCCAGCTGCTGGCAGTGAATGCGCAGCTGATGGGTTCGTCCCGTCTCTGGCGTGAGCGCAACCCGCGTCAACGGTAACCCCGTCGTCTGATAAAAACGTTCGATGACCCGGTAGCGGGAGCGCGCCGGTTTGCCCGTGACGGCGCAAATCGACATCAGCGGAAACAGCGCCGGGTCTTTGGCAATCGGCGCGTCAATCACCCCTTCGTCATTTTCAACATGCCCGCACAGCAGGGCGCTATACACCTTCTTCACGGCGCGCTGGCTGAACTGATGACAAAGCGCGGCGTTAATCGCTTTATTACGCGCAACCACCATTATCCCGGACGTCCCAAAATCAAGGCGATGCACCAGCGTGCAGCCCGGGAAGTTTTGCACCAGACGGTAATGAACGGAATCGAGGTTTTGCGGATTTTTGCCCGAGAGGCTGAGCAGGCCGGAAGGCTTATTGATGAGCAGCAGATGTTCATCCTGCCAGAGGATCTCAATGTCGTCGCGACACGGTGGGGCAATAAAAGAATCAATAATCGCAGACATCAGGCCGCCCGGCTGGAGAGTGGGAGCGGATGATAACGAAAAGCGGGGGAAAAGAAAAACCCTCCCACCTGGCGGTGAGAGGGGGAATTCTTAGGCTGCGACGAAGCCGTCGATGGCTGCTTTCGCATCGTTCTGCGCTTTGGTCGCCACTTCAGGACCGTAAGCGATACCTTCAGCGAACACGAAATTCACGTCGGTGATGCCGATGAAGCCCAGGAAGAGGGTCAGGTACGGCGCAACCAGATCGGTTGGGGTATCTTTGTGAATACCGCCACGGCTGGTCAGTACAACCGCACGCTTGCCTTTCACCAGACCTTCAGGGCCGTTTTCAGTGTAACGGAAGGTCACACCAGCACGCGCTACCAGGTCGAAGTAGTTCTTCAGCTGGGTAGGGATGTTGAAGTTGTACATTGGGGCGTTGATGACGATAACGTCATGCGCCTGCAGTTCTGCAATCAGTTCATCAGACAGCGCCAGGGCTTCCTGCTGACGCGGAGTCAGTGGTGCATCGCTTGGACGCAGCGCGCCAACCAGCTCGCCGTCCAGCACAGGAATCGGGTTTGCAGCCAGGTCACGCACGGTGATTTCGTCAGCAGAATGCTGTTCACGCCACTGTTCAACGAAGTAATCAGACAGCTGACCAGACTGAGAGTACCCTGCCAGAATACTGGATTTCAAAACTAATACTTTGCTCATGGGTGATTCCTGTTGTTGCATTTGATTGAAGGGGGTTGCCCCGTTGCTTGTTGACACTCTATTCACAATCCTGCCACAGAGATAGCGCAATATATCGAAGTCTATGTTCGAATTTTTTGAATAAGGCGCGAAAGGCGTCAATGTGGTACTCTATAGCAATCATTAAAAAGAGAGTTTATCAGGGCGTGTACAGCCCTTTAACGCTATGACAGAACAACAAAAATTAACCTTCCCGATGCTCCTGCAACAGCTTGATTCCCTGATGCTGCGCGATAAACAGCGCTTTGCCCGCCGTCTGCACGGGGTGAAGAAGGTTAAAAATCCTGATGCACAACAGGCCATTTACCAGGAGATGGCGAAAGAGATTGAACAGGCGGCAGGGAAAGTTGCGCTGCGTGAAGCCGCACGCCCGGCGATCACCTACCCGGAAAACCTGCCCGTCAGTCAGAAAAAACAGGACATCCTTGAGGCCGTCCGCGACCACCAGGTGGTCATTGTCGCGGGGGAAACCGGTTCGGGGAAAACCACCCAGCTGCCGAAAATCTGTATGGAGCTTGGGCGAGGGCTAAAAGGGCTGATTGGCCACACCCAGCCGCGTCGTCTGGCGGCGCGTACCGTGGCAAACCGTATTGCCGAAGAGCTGCAAACGGAGCCGGGCGGCTGCATCGGTTACAAGGTGCGATTCAGCGACCACGTTAGTGATAACACCATGGTCAAGCTGATGACCGACGGTATTCTGCTGGCGGAAATCCAGCAGGATCGCCTGCTGATGCAGTACGACACCATCATCATCGATGAGGCGCACGAACGCAGCCTGAACATTGACTTCCTGCTCGGCTATCTGAAGGAGCTGCTGCCGCGTCGCCCGGATCTGAAAATCATCATCACCTCCGCGACCATCGACCCGGAGCGCTTCTCGAAGCATTTCAACAACGCGCCGATTATTGAAGTCTCGGGCCGCACCTATCCGGTAGAGGTGCGCTATCGCCCAATTGTGGAAGAGGCGGATGATACCGAACGCGACCAGCTGCAGGCCATTTTTGATGCGGTTGACGAGCTGGGTAACGAAAGCGCTGGCGACATCCTGATCTTCATGAGCGGCGAGCGCGAAATCCGCGATACCGCCGATGCGCTTAGCAAGCGCGACCTGCGCCATACGGAGATCCTGCCGCTTTACGCGCGCCTGTCAAACAGCGAGCAGAACCGCGTGTTCCAGCCGCACGGCGGACGCCGCATCGTTCTGGCGACCAACGTGGCGGAAACCTCGCTGACCGTGCCGGGTATCAAATACGTGATTGATCCGGGCACGGCGCGCATCAGCCGCTACAGCTACCGCACCAAGGTCCAGCGTCTGCCGATTGAGCCGGTCTCTCAGGCATCCGCCAACCAGCGTAAAGGCCGCTGCGGCCGCGTGTCGGAAGGGATCTGTATTCGTCTCTATTCCGAAGACGATTTCCTGTCGCGCCCGGAATTTACCGACCCGGAAATTCTGCGTACCAACCTGGCGTCCGTTATCCTGCAGATGACCGCGCTGGGGCTGGGCGACATCGCGGCGTTCCCGTTCGTCGAAGCGCCGGACAAACGCAACATTCAGGACGGCGTACGTCTGCTGGAAGAGCTGGGCGTGATTACCACCGACGAACAGGTGACGGCCTATAAGCTGACGCCGCTGGGCCGCCAGCTCAGCCAGCTGCCGGTCGATCCGCGTCTGGCCCGTATGGTGCTGGAAGCGCAAAAGCACGGCTGCGTGCGCGAGGCGATGATCATCACCTCGGCGCTCTCCATTCAGGACCCGCGCGAGCGTCCGATGGACAAGCAGCAGGCGTCTGACGAAAAGCACCGTCGCTTCCACGACAAAGAGTCCGATTTCCTCGCTTTCGTAAACCTGTGGAACTATCTCGGCGAGCAGCAGAAAGCGCTCTCCTCGAACCAGTTCCGCCGCCAGTGCCGCGTGGATTTCCTTAACTACCTGCGCGTGCGCGAGTGGCAGGACATCTACACCCAGCTGCGCCAGGTGGTGAAAGAGCTGGGGATTCCGGTCAACAGCGAGCCTGCGGAGTACCGCGAGATTCATATCGCGTTGCTGACCGGCCTGTTGTCGCATATCGGGATGAAAGATGCGGACAAGCAGGAATTTACCGGCGCACGCAACGCGCGCTTCTCCATCTTCCCTGGCTCCGGCTTGTTCAAGAAACCGCCGAAGTGGACCATGGTTGCCGAGCTGGTAGAAACCAGCCGCCTGTGGGGGCGCATTGCCGCGCGTATCGATCCGGAATGGGTCGAGCCGGTGGCGCAGCACCTGCTGAAACGCTCGTACAGTGAACCTCACTGGGAGCGCGCGCAGGGCGCGGTAATGGCGACCGAGAAAGTGACCGTTTACGGCCTGCCGGTGGTTGCCGCGCGTAAGGTGAACTACAGCCAGATTGACCCGGCGCTCAGCCGCGAGCTGTTTATCCGCCACGCGCTGGTGGAGGGAGACTGGCAGACCCGCCACGCGTTCTTCCGCGAAAACCTGAAGCTGCGCGCCGAAGTGGAAGAGCTTGAGCATAAATCCCGCCGTCGCGATATTCTGGTGGACGACGAGGCGCTGTTTGAGTTTTACGACCAGCGCATCAGTCATGATGTTATCTCTGCCCGCCACTTCGACAGCTGGTGGAAAAAGGCCAGTAAAGAGACGCCGGACCTGCTCAACTTCGAAAAGAGCATGCTGATTAAAGAGGGGGCGGAATCGGTCAGCAAACTCGACTACCCGAACTTCTGGCATCAGGGCAACCTCAAGCTGCGGCTGACCTATCAGTTTGAACCGGGCACGGACGCGGACGGCGTGACCGTCCACATTCCGCTGCCGCTGCTGAACCAGGTGGATGAGAGCGGGTTTGAGTGGCAAATTCCAGGCCTACGTCGTGAGCTGGTGATTGCGCTGATCAAATCCTTGCCTAAGCCGGTGCGCCGTAACTTTGTGCCCGCGCCCAACTACGCGGAAGCGTTTTTAGGCCGCGTCACGCCGCTGGAAACGCCGCTGCTGGACGCGCTCGAGCGCGAGTTCCGCCGCATGACCGGCACCACCATCGACCGCGATGACTGGAACTGGGATCAGGTGCCCGATCACCTGAAAATCAGCTTCCGCGTGGTGGACGACAAAAACAGAAAGCTGCAGGAAGGGCGTTCCCTGAGCGAGCTGAAAGAAGCCCTGAAAGGCAAAGTCCAGGAGACGCTCTCTGCGGTGGCGGACGACGGCATCGAGCAGAGCGGGCTGCACATCTGGAGCTTTGGTCAGCTTCCGGAAAGCTACGAGCAGAAGCGCGGCAACTATAAAGTCAAAGCCTGGCCGGCGCTGGTGGACGAGCGCGACAGCGTGGCGATCAAGCTCTTTGATAACCCGCTGGAACAGCAGCAGATGATGTGGCGTGGGCTGCGTCGCCTGCTGCTGCTCAACATCCCGTCGCCGATCAAGTATCTGCACGAGAAGCTGCCGAACAAAGCCAAGCTGGGGCTGTACTTTAACCCGTACGGCAAGGTGCTGGATCTGATTGACGACTGTATCTCCTGCGGCGTGGACAAACTCATCCACGAGGCGGGCGGTCCGGTCTGGACGGAAGAAGCCTTTGCCACGCTGCATGAAAAGGTGCGCGCCGAGCTGAACGACACCGTGGTAGAGATTGCCAAACAGGTTGAGCAGATCCTCACCGCCGTGTTCAACATCAACAAACGCCTGAAAGGGCGCGTGGATATGACCATGGCGCTGGGGCTGTCGGACGTGAAGGCGCAGATGGCGGGGCTGGTATATCGCGGCTTTGTTACCGGCAACGGCTTTAAGCGTCTCGGCGATACCCTGCGCTATCTGCAGGCGATTGAAAAACGTCTGGAAAAAATGGCCATCGATCCACACCGCGACCGCGTTCAGATGCTGAAAGTGGAAAGCGTGCAGCAGGCATGGCAGCAGTGGCTCAACAAGCTACCGCCCGCGCGCCGCGATGATGAAGACGTGCAGGAGATCCGCTGGATGATCGAGGAGCTGCGCGTCAGCTTCTTTGCCCAGCAGCTCGGTACGCCGTATCCGATTTCGGATAAGCGTATTCTGCAGGCGATGGAGCTGATTTCCGCTTAAAACCCTTGCCCGGTTTTCTCCCTCTCCCTGTGGGTTGAGGGAGCCCCAGTCATTTTTTCCTGAAGCGATGAACGTTGCTTCAGCAAAATTAATGACTTATAGCGACGTCCTGGTCCGGCTGTAAATCGCCGAAGCGTTTCCGTAAGGCCGGGGCGAGGCGCAGGGAGCGCCGAGAGGGCGTGGCCTGCAGGGATGCAGGCTCATGCCCGACCCGATAGCCTGAAGGAATAAGCTGAGGACAAAATTGCCGGGAGCAATTTTGGACAGCGCCTGCGCTGGCCCTGAAAGGGTGAGCCCCAAGGATGGGGCGAGCAATCCGCGAAGCGGCGATTTACCGCCGGGAGCCCGGGTCGCCAGGGTGGTGGCGATTGAGCCACCTTGGCACGTTCACCGGTCATGTCGTTACAGAGTAGTAAGGAACATAAAGTGAACGGAATGACCACCACAGCCGTATGTTCCCCCTCACCCCAGCCCTCTCCCTCAAGGGAGAGGGGGTCGTCCGTGCAGGCATTATTATGTGGGGAGCCCTCAGCCCGCACATTTTTTCACCCGTTCACAATTGCCAGCGTAAACCCATCCCATCCCTTACCCCCCACCGTTTGCAGCGCGGTGGCGGTTAAACGCGGATTATCCCCAATCATCTCGATGAAACGGCGCACACCCAGCACGCGCGCGTCGTCGCTTTGCCCGTTAATGACCTCGCCGTCGCGCACCACGTTATCGCCAATGATTACCGTGCCGGGGCGGGAATAGTGCAGCGCCCACTCCAGATAGCCGGGATTGTTGGGCTTATCGGCATCAATAAAGATCAGGTCGAACGGTGTAACGTCACCTAAATTTTCGAGTGAGTTCAGCGCCGGGCCTTCAATTAATTGAATACGATCGGTTAGCCCCGCGAGGTGAATATTCTGGCGGGCAACCTCGGCATGCGTCGGGTCAGCCTCGAGCGTAATCAGCTTCCCATCTGGCGGCAGGGCGCGCGCCATCCAGATTGAGCTATAGGCACCCAGCGTACCGATCTCAAGAATGCGTCTTGCCTGCGTCATGCGTACGAACAGCGCCAGCAATTGCCCCTGATTGGCCGCTACGTCGTGTTCGGGTAGCCCGGCGCGCTTGTTGTTTTCCAGTACCTGACTCAGTACATCATCTTCAGGAATAAGCGAGGAAATCATGAAATTATCTACTGCAGACCACTGTTGTTGCATAGATTGACTCCTTGAGAGGGATTGCCGGGTGGCGCTTCGCTTACCCGGCCTACGGGGCGAAATGTAGGCCCGGTAAGCGCAGCGCCACCGGGCAGGTTTTCAGGCACTGACCCAGCCGCCACCCAGCGCTTTATACAAATCAATTTGCGCCAGCAGCAGGTTATTTTTCACCTGTACCACACTGGTCTGCACCGAGAACAATGTACGCTGCGCGTCCAGCACGTCCAGATAAGATGAATAACCGTTGCGATAGCGATTCTGTGCAATGCGCAGCGTCTCCTGCGCCACATCCTGCTGGGCAAGCAGCTCCGTCAGCTGTTCCTGATAGCGCGTAATGGCATCAAGGCTGTCATTCACCTCAGCAAACGCGTTACGCACGGTTTTTTCGTAGCTGTATAGCGCCTGATTACGCTGAGACTGGGAAATATCCACCTGCGCATTCAGCGCCTGACGGTTCAGCAGCGGCGCAAGAATACTGCCGCCAACGCTCCACAGCTGGAGTGGGTTATCCAGTAAACCTGACAGGGTGCGATCCTGTACCGATCCGGTTGCAGTCAGGTTGATCGACGGCAGCAGGCTGGCGCGTGACGCGGCAAGCGTCGCGTCTGCCGCCACCAGCTGACGTTCAGCCTGAACGATGTCCGGGCGGCGGTTTAACAGCGTGGATGGTAGCTGTGACGGCAGCTTCAGCGGCGTCAGTAGGTCGAAGTTTTCACTGCGGGCCACATCGCCTGGATTGCTCCCGAGCAGCAGGCTTAGCGCGTTTTCCTGTTGCGTAATTTGATGCTGCAAGAGTGGAACCTGCGCCCGTGTAGAACGCAGTTCTGAGTCAGACTGCATCAGCTCCAGACGCGAGCTGTAGCCCGTCTCAAACTGGCGTTTAGCGAGATTGAACGCCTCTTCGCGTGACTTGAGGGTGGACTCGGTGACGCGCAGCTGTTCATCCAGCGAGAGAAGGGTGACATACCCGGCAGCTACCGACGACGCAACGGTTAAATCCGCGGCGACGGCAGCGGCTTTTTGCGCCTCCAGCGAGGCCTCGGCGGCATTGGCGGTGCTGCGGTTGACGCCCCAGATATCAACGTCGTAGCTGGCGGTCAGACTCCCTTTGTACAACGTCCCGTAGATCGGCAGCCCGGTCGCGGCAGACTGTGAGCGGGCGCGCGCGCCCGTTACGCCCGCATCAAGGGACGGGAACAGGCTGCCGTCCGCAGCATAAACTCGCGCCTGATACTCATTAATCCGCTCGCGGGCAATGAGGACGTCGCTGTTGTTTTTCAGCGCCTGGTCCACGTAGCGGTTCAGGTTGCTGTCGTGGAAATTTCGCCACCAGAGCTGTTCCGCCGGGCTGTTCGGCCCCGACGCGGCGCGCCACTGGGCGGGGATCTGTAGTGACGATGTAGCAGGTTCAACGTCAACCGACTGGCATCCGGCAAGCATCGCCGCCAGCACCAGACCCGCTAATGGGCGAAGGGTCATTGCTTCGCCTCCCGCGTATCAATCGTCACCTGCACCGACATGCCGGGGCGCAGCAGCTTGTACTCTTCCGGTTTCCCGAGCACTTCAATGCGCACCGGAATACGCTGCGCGATTTTAACAAAGTTACCCGTGGCGTTATCCGGCGTGATGGCGCTGAACTCCACACCCGTCGCCGGTGAGATACTCTCCACGCGGCCCTGATACGCTTTGTCGTTCAGGGCATCGACGGTGAATTTTACCGGCTGTCCGACGCGTAGCTCCGCCAGCTGCGTCTCTTTGATATTAGCGATCACCCAGTGCTGCGGCGGAACCAGCGTGGTGAGGTGCGTCCCGGCGGTGACATAAGCGCCCAGACGTACGGCAATCTGGCCGAGCTGACCGTCGCGCGGGGCGATGATGCGGGTGTTTTGCAGGTCAATCTGCGCCAGCTCCAGCGCTGCTTTCGCGTTTTCAACATCCGCCTCCAGCGCACCGCGGTTGACGATGACCGTCTGCAGATCCTGACGCGACATCTCAAGCGTCGCTTTGGCCTGGTCGATATCCGCGCTGCCCTGAGCCGCGCTGGCGAGCGCCGCGTCGCGCTCGCGAATGGAAAGGGAACCGTCTGCCGTCAGATCTTTCACGCGCTTTAAATCTGCCTGCGTTTTCAGGCTCTGGGCGCGGGCATTTTTCAGCGCCGCGTCGTTTTTGGCGATCGTCGCTTCGGCGCTTTTACGCTGCTGCAGGTTGTTGTTCAGGGAGGCGATTTTCATCGCCAACTGCGCCTCGGCCTGATGGACGCGCTGTCGATAAATACGATCGTCGATCTGAAACAGCACCTCGCCTTTTTTAACCTGCACAAAGTCCTGAACGTTCACCTCGGTGATATAGCCATTCACCTGGGGGCTGATAAACGTCGTCTGGCCGCGCACGTAGGCGTTGTCGGTAAACTGTGCGTGGCGGGTGAACGGCGGCAACTGCCACGCGTACAGGATCACCAGCACGCCGACAATACCGATGGCGGCGGCGGTGAATACGGAAACAATGCGCACATTTTTGCGGGTGTTGGCCTGCTCTTTGGCGGCATCCTGCTGACTCATAAACTCTCCAGAAATAGTTCAATTATTTGTTGCCGGTGGCGTTCTTCAGCGCCATACGGGCAGTGATGCGCAGGCGCAACAGGCGCCATAAAATCCAGACCAGCGTGGCGGCAGCGATGCTGGCCGTCAGCAGGTAAGTATCGTTGTAAGCCAGAATATTCGCCTCCAGCGCGGTGACCGTTTGCAGCTGCGTTATCGCCTGCGTCCCCAAAAGCGCGCTGTCGCCGATCAGGCTCTGGTACATCTGGGTGTAAGCCTGAATGCGTTCATTCACCAGCGGGTTCAGCGTGGTGAGCTGGTCGGCCAGCAGGCTGGAGTGATACTTCTCGCGCCAGGTCTGAAAGGTGCCGAGAATAGCGGAACCCAGCAGGCCGCCAATGTTCTGGCTCATGCCAAACATCACCGAGAAGCTGACCAGATTGCGCGGGTCGGCGATGACCCCACCGATGGCCGCCAGCATCGCGGGCGCCAGGAAGAAGGCGCTGCCGAAGCCGAGCAGGAACTGGCTTAACATCAGCTGATCCGGCCGGGTCAGGCTGTTGGACTGGCTATCCAGCAGCGAGGCGATAATCATCAGCGCCAGAGAGGTGATGATTGGCCACGCCAGTTTTGTCGGCTTGATGGTAAGACAGCTGGTGACGATCCCGCAGACAATCCCGGCGAAAATGGACCACGCCAGGTGGGTCATCTGCTCGTTCTGTAACCCCACGTACTGCAGCCAGCCGATGACCCCGGTGTTTTGCTCGGCCAGCACGATGCGGATCAACAGCATGATCAGCCCTAAACGGACGATGCTGCCGCTCGAAAGCCAGCGGGTGTTCAGCAGCGGGTTGCTGCGGTTATGTTCGAACACAATGGCGGAGACAATCAGCACCAGCGAGAGCGCCAGCGACCAGCCGATCCAGGGGGCTTCGAACCACCAGTCCAGACGGCCCAGGGACAGAACTGCGCACAGCAGCGCCACGCCGGGCGCCAGCAAAAAGAAGGTGATGAAATCTTTTTTCTCGAACACTTTTCGCCTGTCACCCGGCGGCAGCTTCAGCGCCATCACGCAGGCAAGCGAGATCAGGGCCAGACCCAGTTCGAAGAAGTAAAGCCCGCGCCACTCGTCAAGCTGCAACAGTTCGGTAGAAAACAGGCGCGCCAGCGGGATTGCCAGTGACGAGCCGGTGATGCCAATCGTCAGCGCTTTCAGGCGATGCTTCGCGGGCCACGCCTGGATCTGGTAGTAAATACCCAGTGAGCTCAGCGCGGCAGCGACCATGCCGTGGGCGGCGCGCACCATCAGCGCGGAGCTGAGATCGTTCACGAACAGGTGGAAAAAGGTGACCAGCACATACAGCACCAGAAAACCTTCCGTAAAGGCGCGCAAACCGTACTGCTGACGGAATTTCACCAGCAGCAGATTGATGGAAACGTTGGTCATCACATAGACCGCAGGCAGCCAGGCGATTTCCGTCGACCAGGCCCCGAAGGTGCCCTGAAGATTTTGCAAATTGGCGGTGACGACCGCGTTGCCCAGCGCGCCCGTCAGGCAGACCAGCAGGCCGACAACGCCGTAAGCGATCCGCTTTGGCGTAGGGTGTTCCGGGGTGGAGGGGGAACCCAGCAGGGCGGGCTTCTCATGTGGCTGCCACTCGCGAGGAGCATAAGGATCGCGTTCGGGCAGGCGCATAACGTTGTTTACCTTAGAAAAAATGTAATGATTAGAGGGCTAATGATTCTACGTCTGACGCAAATCATAATTCAAGTGAATATGATTATCGCATGTTAATCAAATGTTGAGGGGACGCTTGAACAAAAAGAGCGGCCCGGGAGGGCCGCTAGACATTCAGATGTGGTCAGGTTGCGCCTGGACGGCGGGGGTTGGTTTGACCCGGCTGGCGCAGAAAATGGCGATCAGCGAGATAACGACCGTCACCGCCAGATACCAGGCTACCGGCACCCAGTCGCCGTCATATTTCGCCAGCAGACCGGTGGCGATCAGCGGGGCGGTTCCGCCTGCCAGCGCGGCACCTAACTGATACCCGAGGGTGATGCCGGTGTAGCGCACGTTGGCACTGAAAATTTCAGAGCACAGAGTGCCGAGCACCGCTGTTACCGGTGCCCAGAGCACGCCAAACGCGATGACGGTGGCGAGGACAATGCCCCAGGTCGTGCCGGTATTGAGCAGCATAAACCACGGCACGATAAACAAGCCGAGCACGAAGACGCTGACCGCATACATGCGCTGACGACCTATTTTATCGGAGAGCAGCCCCATCAACGGGATCATAATGGTGGCAACCAGCGCCCCCAGGGTCACGGCTTCCAGCGCCTGAGATTTTTGGTATGTCAGCGTGGTGGTGGCATAGCTCACCACAAACGTCGAGAAGATGTAGAACGGCGCGGTTTCTACCACCTTCAGACCGGCGGCAATTAACACTTCACGCCAGTGGTGTTTCAGGGTATCGCGCAGGGGCGCTTTCGCCACCTGGCCCGATTGTTTTACTTTCTGGAAATCAGGCGTCTCGTCGATGTCCTTACGGATCCACAGCCCGATCAAGACCAGGATTGAACTCAACAGGAACGGGATGCGCCATCCCCAGGAGAGGAAATCCTCCTCACTGAACAGCGTCATCAGCGAGACAATAAAGGTCGCCATCAGCATGCCGATGGTGACGCCCGCCTGCGGAATGCTGCCGAAAAAGCCTTTGCGTTTTTCGGGCGCGTATTCATACGCCAGCAGCAGTGCGCCGCCCCATTCACCGCCAATGCCCATGCCCTGAATGATGCGCATCAGGATCAGCAGGGCGGGTGCCCACATGCCAATCATGTCGTAGGTGGGGAGCAGGCCGATCGTGACGGTTGCACCTCCCATTAATGACAGCGTTAGCACCAGCGTTTTTTTGCGCCCGATACGATCCCCGATGTGGGCGAAGAGAACACCGCCAATGGGGCGGATAAAAAAGGTCAGCGAGAACGAAAGATAAGAGAGGATCAGCCCGATTACCGGGTCGACCATCGGAAAGAAAATCTTGTTAAACACCAGCGCGGCGGCGGTGCCATAGAGAAAATAGTCAAACCATTCAATGGAGCTGCCGGTAAGGCTGGCAATTAAAACCTTTTTGTTTTTGCGTAAAACCGTCGTTGTACTTTCATGTTGTGTCATTTTCTGAAGCTCCGCCACAGAGAGGATGAATGCGGTGTCACCTGGCGCGTTTCAGGTGCAACCCGCAGTAATAAAAAGGTTATGAAATTGTTAAGCAACTTAGGGTTGGATAGGGCGTTTGGCAAGCAAGGGGCGGGCTATACTGGTCAGATCACGGTGAAATTAGCAGCGACTGGTGCTTTAACATGCGGTTTGACTGGCATGATGTTTTGTATGCCGGATAATCAAAAGCATAACATGCAGGTGCAACCCAATTGTTTTTGGATGTTTCTGGTTATTTCAAAAAAATGCCAGAAAATGCAGAGTGACAGGCGTTTTGGCTTTAGGAGTGATCCCCTGTTCAGCCGTGACGCGTGCAGTACTCTGAACGTAAACGCTGTAAGGAGGTAACGATGACACTGGCACTTTTTCCTTCTCTACCCGGCTCGACGCTTAATGCCGTCAACACCGTCGGCTCATGGCTTGCGCAGGACGATCGCCGCAGTCAGCCTGTTGATGCCGTGATCCTTGCAGGGAATGCGGTCATCCCTACAATCGATGCCGCCTGTAAGATAGCGGCCGAACAGGCCATCCCCCTGCTGATCAGCGGTGGTATCGGGCACTCAACCACCTTCCTGTATGCTGCGGTGGCGAAACATCCGCGTTATAACACCCTTCCCACCACCGGACGGGCCGAGGCGGCAATCCTCGCCGATATCGCACGTGAATTCTGGAATATTCCGGCAGACAAAATCCTGATAGACGATCAGTCAACGAACTGCGGCGAGAACGCCCGGTTTAGCTGGCATATGATGAAGCAAAAGGGTCTGAACGCCGGGCGCGTCCTCGTGGTACAGGACCCGACTATGCAGCGCCGCACGATGGCGACCTTTGCTCGCGTTTGCCGGGACGAGGCCGTTTCGCCGGAGTGGATTAGCCATCCCGGCGTGACGCCGGTGCTGCAAAACAGTGAAGACGGCCTGGCGTTTAGCGGCGCTAGCGAAGGGCTCTGGCCGGTGGAACGCTATCTGTCGCTGGTGCTGGGGGAACTGCCGCGCCTGCGGGACGACATTAACGGCTACGGCCCTGCGGGGCGTGACTTCATTGCGCACGTGGACATTCCTGACGAGGTGGAGAACGCGTGGACCCTTCTGCGTACTGACGCCATCCTCACCGACGCGCTGGTCAGCCGTTCTCTGCTGTAGCCTCTGCCCGTTTGCGCCAGGTTTTACGCAAACGGGCATTTAATGTTGCCGGTTTGTGATTGTATTGATTCGCTGACCCGTTTCTTTTATGAGATATCTCACAAAAACAGCCTCATAGAGTAGGCAATCGCCCCTGAAATTATAGTTTTTAACAATGCGTTTACTTGTTAAAAACAGTGTAATTACAGGAGCAGGTCATGACGGTACCCGTACAACATCCTATGTATATTGATGGACAGTTTGTTGCCTGGCAGGGTGATGCCTGGATTGATGTGATCAACCCGGCCACAGAAGAGGTCATTTCCCGTATTCCCGATGGTCGTGCTGAAGATGCGCGCAAAGCCATCGACGCCGCCGAGCGTGCCCAGCCTGACTGGGAAGCTTTACCCGCCATCGAACGCGCCGGCTGGCTGCGCAAAATCTCTGCCGGGATCCGCGAACGCGTCAGTGAAATCAGCGCGCTGATTGTCGCCGAGGGCGGCAAAATCCAGCAACTGGCAGAAGTTGAAGTGAACTTTACCGCAGACTACATCGACTATATGGCCGAATGGGCGCGCCGCTACGAAGGCGAAATCGTCCAGAGCGACCGTCCGGGAGAGAATATCCTGGTCTTTAAACGCGCCCTGGGCGTGACCACCGGGATTTTGCCGTGGAACTTTCCGTTCTTCCTGATTGCCCGCAAGCTCGCTCCGGCACTGATTACCGGCAATACCATTGTGATAAAACCGAGCGAGTTCACGCCGAATAACGCCATCGCGTTCGCCAAAATCGTCGATGCGATCGGCCTGCCTAAAGGGGTCTTCAACCTGGTTCTGGGGCGCGGGGAAACCGTGGGCCAGGAGCTGGCGGGCAACCCGAAGGTGGCGATGGTCAGCATGACCGGCAGCGTCGGGGCGGGTGAAAAGATCATGGCCGCCGCGGCGAAAAACATCACCAAAGTGGCGCTGGAGCTGGGGGGGAAAGCGCCTGCTATCGTGATGGACGATGCGGATTTGGAACTGGCGGTGAAAGCGATAGTGGATTCCCGCGTGATCAACACCGGGCAGGTCTGCAACTGCGCCGAACGCGTCTACGTGCAAAAAGGCATTTACGACCGTTTCGTCAACCGTCTGGGCGAGGCGATGAAGGCCGTGCAGTTTGGTAACCCGGGCGAGCGCACTGATATTGCGATGGGGCCGTTGATTAATGCCGCCGCGTTTGAGCGCGTGGAGCAGAAGGTGGCACGGGCCGTGCAGGAGGGGGCGAGAGTGGTGCTCGGCGGTAAAGCGGTTGAAGGCAAAGGGTATTACTATCCACCAACCCTGTTGCTGGACGTGCGTCAGGAGATGACAATCATGCACGAAGAGACCTTTGGCCCGGTGTTGCCCGTCGTGGCGTTTGACACGCTGGAAGAGGCGCTGAAGATGGCCAACGACAGCGACTACGGGTTGACCTCTTCTCTTTATACGCAGGATTTGAATGTCGCCATGAAGGCCATCAAGGGGCTCAAATTTGGTGAAACCTACATCAACCGTGAGAACTTTGAAGCGATGCAGGGCTTCCATGCTGGCTGGCGCAAGTCAGGGATCGGTGGGGCAGACGGTAAGCATGGTCTGAATGAATATCTGCAAACGCAGGTGGTCTACCTGCAGTCTTAATCTGAACATCCCCTCTCCGGCGAGAGGGGATAGTAACGTTACAGCGAGGCGTATTTATCCAGCGTACGCACCAGCTGCGTCACGAAGCCATACTCGTTGTCGTACCAGGCAACGGCTTTCACCAGCTGCAGATTGCCAGCCTCGCTGACCTCCGTTTGCGTGGCGTCAAACACCGAACCATAGTGCGAGCCGATGACATCCGACGACACAATCTCTTCGTCGGTATAGCCGAAGGATTTATTGCCCTGGGTCGCTTTTTTCAACGCGGCATTGATCTCCTCAACGGTCACTTTCTTGCCCAGAATCGCCACCAGCTCGGTCACCGAACCCGTTTTCACCGGCACGCGCTGGGCGTGGCCCTTCAGCTTGCCGCTGAGTGCCGGGATCACCAGACCAATGGCTTTTGCGGCACCCGTAGTGTGGGGAATGATGTTCTCTGCCGCCGCGCGCGAGGCACGAAGATCTTTCCCGCGTGGGCCATCCACCAGCGCTTGCGTACCGGTATAGGCGTGAATGGTGGTCATGGTACCGACTTTTATTTCAAAGGCGTCGTGCAGGGCTTTTGCCAGCGGGGCGAGGCAGTTGGTGGTGCAGGAGGCGACGGAGATGATGGTATCACTGGCGTCAATGGTGTCGTCGTTCACGTTAAACACAATGGTTTTCATCTCTCCCGCAGGCGCGGAGATCAGCACTTTTTTGGCACCCGCGTCCAGATGCGCTCTGGATTTCTCTTCAGAGGTATAAAAACCGGTGCATTCCACGACGATATCCACGCCTGCCGTTTTCCACGGAATATGTTTGGCCTCTTTTTCGGCGTATACCGCGATTGTTTTGCCATCCACAATCAGCGCGTCTTCGGTGAAATCCACGCTCCACGGGAAGCCACCGTAGTTTGAGTCATGTCTGAGCAGATAGGCCAGCACTTTGGGCGAGGTGAGGTCGTTGATGGCGACGACGGTGTTGCTGTCCTGGGTTTCAAGAAGGCGACGAAGTACAAGGCGTCCGATGCGTCCAAATCCGTTAATGCCAATTTTACTCATGGTGTTCTCCTGTAAACGTGTCGATGCGACAGTTTGAACTCATCCAGGCTTAGACCATGACGGGCAGGGCGGCAATTGAAGATGCTTCATGCGCGGGGAAGTATTTGAAAATCCATACAGAAAACTTAATGAATTTTTAAGGAAAGCGGATTATGTTGGCGCTGTATTTGTCATTCATCAGGAAATCACATGCGCACTAAATATACAGGCCTGCAAATCGGTATTCACTGGCTGGTGTTTCTGTTAGTTATCGTGGCTTACTGCGCCATGGAATTCAGGGGCTTTTTTCCGCGTACCGATCGCCCACTGATTAACATGATTCACGTCTCCTGTGGGATCTCCATTCTCGTGCTGATGGTGGCGCGCCTGCTTATTCGTCTTAAATACCCGGCGCCGCCCATTCAGCCTAAGCCGAAACCGATGATCACCGGCATGTCGCATCTGGGGCATCTGATCGTTTACCTGCTGTTCATTGCGTTGCCGCTGATCGGTATCGTGATGATGTACAACCGCGGGAATGACTGGTTCGCCTTTGGCATGACGATGCCGCATGCGGCGGAAGGGAATTTTGACCTGGTAGACGCGCTGAAGGCGTGGCACGTCACGCTGGCCAACCTGGGGTATTTCGTGATTGGCCTGCACGCGGCGGCGGCGCTGATGCATCACTATTTCTGGAAAGATAATACGCTGCTGCGCATGATGCCTAAAAAACGCCTGTAGCCAGCTTATTGCCCGGCGGCGCTACGCTTGCACGGGCCTACAAACAGCGCTGTATCGTAGGCCGGGTAAGCGGAGCGCCACCCGGCTTGTTTTTAACGCAGCAGAGACCGCTCTTCAGCTGTCAATTCCAGCGTCTGGGTTGACCCTGTTTCAGATGACCTCACCGCCGCTTCCAGCACCGCCATCACCGCCAGCGCTTCAACCGGATGAACAGGGTTCCCGATTGTGCCCGTCAGCGCATCACGCACGTTAATGTAATACTGACGCTGATCGCCTTTCGGCGTTTCCAGGCGCGTCGCGTCTCCGGCGGCATCAAACAGCACCATATCGTCGCTGTCTTCGCCCCAGCTTTCGCTGCCCGGAATAACACCCGCCAGCAGCTGTGCTTCCTGCTGATCGATACGTGCCTTCACCACGCTGGCTTTATCGCCGTGAACGGTAAAGCGTGACGTACCGCCAGCCACCAGCATGCTGGCGTGCAGAATCACCTTATGTTCAGGGTAATTCAGGACCACCTGCGCCCAGTCGTTAATTTCAGCGCCGTCGCGCAGGGTGGCGATATTGCCCTGAACCGACTGTGGCAGCCCGAAAAGCTGCAGCGTCTGGTCGATCAGATGCGGTCCAAGGTCAAACCACAGGCCGCTGCCCGGAACGTTTTGCTCTCTCCAGCGCACGCGCACTTCTGGGCGGAAGCGGTCAATGTGTGACTCAAACAGTTTCACCTTGCCGAGGCGGCCTTCCTCAATCACCTGCTTGATGCCGATGAAATCGCTGTCCCAGCGGCGGTTGTGGAAGACGGAGAGCAGACGCCGTTTCTTATCCGCCAGGGCAATGAGCTCGCGGGCTTCCTGCATGTCGAGAGTGAATGGCTTATCCACCACTACGTGCTTGCCAGCGTTGAGGGCAAGCGCTGCCAGCGGCGCGTGGGTGGCATTAGGGGAGGCAATCACCACCAGATCGACATCCGGGTGTTGAATGGCTTCTTCCGGGGTAGCGACCACCAGTACGTTCGGCAGATCGCGTTTCACTTTCTCTTCATCACGGGAAGAGACGACCGCAAGCGTTAACCCTTCGATGGACTGGATCAGCGGGGCGTGGAACGTCTTACCCACAAATCCATACCCGATCAGCGCAATATTAATTGTCTTAGCTTTATTCATGACCTTCTCCACGTTATTCCGCGCAAACCGTGACCTGCAATGCGCCGGTATCCCCAAGCTCAGCCCAGGGCCTGTCTATAAACAGTTGATGAATTTCGCTTACCCCGGCGACCAGCCAGGGTTCACAGTGGTTTAATTTCATATGGTCCGCGACGATCCAGTGCTCATGGCTTGCCGTGAGCATCGCCCGCTTAACGTCCGCATCCGCTTCTTTGCTCGCGCTTAAGCCAAGCTGCGCGTGGATAGCACACGCCCCGAGAATGGCGATATCCGCGCGATAGCGGGACAGCAGGGACAGGGTGGCGCTTCCGGCGAACAGGCGCTGCTTTTGGTCCCACTGTCCGCCGAGCAGGATCAGCTCGATATCGTCCCGGTCACTGAAATGTTGGGCGATATCCAGTGAGGTGGTGATCACTTTCAGTGGGCCCTGAAGGAAAGTGGCGACGGCCATCACCGTGCTTCCGGCATCGAGAAACAGCGTGGAACCGGTCGGCACGCGCTGCGCCACCGCTTTACCGAGCCGCTGTTTTGTTTCAGGCAGTAAGGTATTTCTGCCCTGGCGATTCATGCCGGAGAGATCGAGCGCAATCGCACCGCCGTGGTTCTTTTGTGCCAGACCCTGTTTTTCCAGGTCGGTCAGGTCCCGACGGATGGTATCTGCGGAAACCTGCAGTTTCTCAGCAAGCTCGGTAATGCTGGCCTGGCCTTGCTCGATGATGAGATCGAGCACGTATTTCTGTCGGGCGGTTTTATGCATGGCGGGGTAATCCTGCAAAATGTCGCAATAAATCGCATAATACAGCATTTCTGAGCGGAGGGAAGAGAACGTGTAGCCGAAAACAGGAAGAAAACCTGATAGTTTATATGCGTAACTATTGAAATTTTATTAAGCAAATATCATCAAGGCGTTTGGAATAGTGACCACGATGTTATCGTTATGTTCTATTTAACTGTTTGGGCGATATAACCAATACATAACCATTAATTGGCATTAAATTCCGTTTATATGAAATTAATCAGATTTTTACTTTGATAATGGCTTTGCGTGTGGATTTAAATAGTGAATGAGCTCGGCTGATTACCTAAATTGACACTTCTTTGAAAATCTTTGTGTCTGAGTCGTAAGGAAATTAACGCAAAAATGTACATAAACGAAATTAGGAATTTTCTTTAAATAACAGTGGGTTTTTATGTTTCATTTGAAAGGCTACTTTTCGCATTTTGTCCAGAACCTGCATGTTTTTTCTTATTTGTAACACCACATTAACATTGTGGGTGTAGTTGCCTATAACGCATTTTGTTATGCTCCAGACCAGTAAAAAAATAAGTAAATTCTTATACGAAATAAGAAGAAACAATCTCATCTCCAATGGAAATGGATGCGGGGGAGTTTTGCCTGAAATTCAGAGAGGAAGTTAAAGAAGATATTTGTCTAATTATCTATACCTCCTTTTGGGTAATTGCTTAAGTATCACTCAGAGTCAGGGAGATAAAAATGACGGTATTGCCAAAGAACGTTTCACTCAAATTTACACCGACAATCGTATTAATTACGCTCGCAATGAATATGGCGTACGCCAATAGTGGCCAAACGCAGATGGCCCCGGTGGCGGCGATAACCTTAAAAGAAAGCATTTTATTTGCTATCGATCGCGATCCGTCTATTAGCCAGCAGGCCGCACAATTAGGTATTGGTCAGGCACAAATAGATGAGGCACGCAGCGGCTGGATGCCGCAAATATCGCTAAACGGCAGTACGGGGCATAGCCAGACCACCGACTCAAGCGGATCACTGAAGAATTCTGCGGCCTGGGGAGTGAGCCTGACGCAGCTGTTGTACGATTTTGGCAAGACGAATAACAGCATCAGCCAGTCCTCAGCCCAGCGCGATAGCTACCGCTACCAGCTGATGAGCACGCTCTCTGACGTGGCGGAGAAGACGGCGCTCGGCTACGTGGAGGTTAAACGCTATTCCGATCTCTTACAGGCTGCCAAAGACAACGTACAGGCGCTCAAAAACGTTGAGCAGTTGGCGAAACTGCGTGCGGATGCAGGCGTGAGTTCCACCTCCGATGAACTCCAGACCCGCACGCGCATTGCCGGTATGCAGGCGACCGTGGCGCAGTATAACGCCGCCTTAAACAGCGCCCGCGCAAGGCTCGCGGTGCTCACAGGTCTGCAGGCTGAGACCTATTCGCCTGTCCCTGCGAACCTTGCCGTTGAGCCGGATTCCCTCAACCGCATTGATTATTCGTTGATACCGACGGTGTTGGCCGCGCAGAACATGGAGCGCTCGGCCCAGTATGGCGTTGAAACAGCAAAATCGCAGCACTGGCCAACCCTGAGCCTGAAGGGAGGACGTACGCGCTATGAGTCTGACAACCGTTCTTACTGGGACGACCAAATCCAGCTCAATATAGACGCACCGCTTTATCAGGGCGGCGCGGTTTCCGCACGCGTGCGTCAGGCTGAAGGGGCGCGTGCTATGTCCTCCTCTCAGGTCGACCAGGCACGCTTTGATGTCCTGCAAAAAGCCTCCGTCGCGCAGGCTGACTGGACCGGCGCCCGGGGAAGAATGGAGGCCGGGAAACAGCAGCTGGAAAATGCCCTGCGCGCCCGCGATGTCTATAAAAATGAATATACCCTGAGCAAGCGGAGCATTAACGATTTGCTCAGCGTTGAACAGGATGTCTGGGCCGCCACCTCCGCAAAAATAATGGCTGAATATGACGGCTGGAGTTCGGCGATTAACTACGCTTCTGCGGTTGATAATTTGATGCCGCTTATCGGAATAGAGAAAAACGCTGCCGCAAAATTACCCGATTTGAGTTAAAAAAAGACGCGCCTTTCTGCGCGAAATAAGTCTGACAATAATGGGTGTTTTTTCCCAGGGATAGCTACATCCGTCTGGTGGACATATCCACAGGAATCCGTACACCTGCAAGGAGAAGAATATGAGTAACGTAAAAGTTGTTGATGTCATCATTCGCAAAACGGCGGAGAAAACGAAATTAACCGGCGAAGGAAATCTGTCGGTATCCATTTCATCGCCGAGCGTGATTGAAATCCAGGGTTCTGCTCAGGATGTGGTGCGTTATGTCCGCCAGGGGAAAGACCTCCTGATTTATATGAAAGATGGCAGCGTGATCCGCTGCAATAACTATTTTGTCGAAGATCCAGAAACGCATAATCAGTCAGAGCTGGTATTCAACGATAATCAGGAACTGACGCATATTTCTTTTGCCGATGCCGGGGAAGCGTCAGGCATGGCCGCGACGGAATTAACCGCGCAGGCCGCACCCATTAGCAGCATTGAGCCTTTCCTGGAGCAGGAAAGCGTATTAAGCGATGCGCCGTGGGGCTGGATTGCGGGCGCGGCGTTAGGCGGCGGTGCCATTGGGGCGCTGCTGGCTCACGGCGGTGACGGCGAAACAAAAACGAAAGTTATTGATAATACCAAAGAGGTTGAGAGCGCCACGCCGACCTTTTTGCTGACGGATAACGCGGGTGACAAGCAGGGCGTGCTGAGTGCAAAAGAGATCACGGACGACAACACCCCAACCTTCAGCGGTACCGGGCAGCCGGGCGCGACCATTCAGATTAAAGACAGCGGCGGCAGCACCATCGCCAGCGCCATGGTCGCGAAGGACGGCACCTGGACGGTAAAACTCCCGACACAGACCGACGGGGAGCACACCTGGTCGGTCGTACAGATCGACGGCAGCAAAACCACCTCTGCGGGCAGCATCACCGTAACCGTCTCAACGGCCGAGGCCGCCGTGACGCTCGCCACCACGGCGGGCGATAACGTGATCAACGCCAGCGAACAGTCCGCGGGCTTCACGCTTTCCGGGGCCAGCAAAAACCTGGCGCAGGGAACATCGCTGACCGTCACGCTGAACGGAAAAACCTATACCGCAGAAGTCGGGGCAAACGGCGCGTGGAGTGTGAAGGTGCCTGCCGCAGACGCGCAGGCGCTGGGCGACGGCACCTGGACGGTCAATGTGAGCGGCAAAGACGCAGCGGGTAATATCGTGAGCGGCAGTCAGACGATTGGCGTCGATACCGTTGCGCCTGCGCTCTCCGTGAATGCAATTGCGCAGGACAATATCATTAACGCCGCTGAACATAATCAGCCGCTGACGATTAGCGGTAAAACCGATGCGGAAGCGGGCCAGATTGTGACGGTCACGCTGAACGGTAAAAATCACACGGCGACCGTGGGCAGCGACGGCACCTGGTCCGTCACGCTTCCTGCAAGTGAAGTGCAGGCGATGGCTAACGGCGGGCACACCCTGACGGTCAACGTCAGCGACAAAGCGGGTAACGGTTCTTCCACCACCGCCGATTTCACGGTTGATACCGCCGCTCCGGTTGTGACAATCAACACCGTCGCGGGTGACGACATTCTGAACACCAGCGAGCAGGGCCAGGCGCAGATCGTTTCCGGGAAGGCGAGCGGCGCGGCGGCAGGCGACGTGGTGACCGTGACCGTTGGCGGACAGACCTTCACCGGTGTGGTGCTTGCCGACGGCAGCTGGAGCGTCGGCGTGCCTGCCTCCGTCATCGGCGCGCTCGGTGAGGGCAGCCACACGATTTCTGTCTCCGTCACTGATGCTGCGGGCAACACCGGCAGCGCGACGCACGGCGTGACGCTGAGCGGCAACCCGCCAGAATTCACGATTGACGCCATCAGCCAGAATAACGTTCTGAACGCGCAGGAGGCCATGCAGCCCCTGAGCCTGAGCGGCACCAGCAACCTGCCGAACGGCAGCGCCATCACCGTCACGTTAAACAACGTTAACTATCAGGCCACGGTTGAAAACGGTATCTGGACGGTTCAGGTGCCGGTTTCTGACGTGCTGAATCTGGCGAACACCCTTTATACCGTGAGCGTCAGCGGCACCGACAGCGCGGGTAACAGCGGCTCTGCCGAGGCGAATCTGCTGGTGGACACCGTGCTGCCGCAGGTCATTATCAATACGTTTGCGGGCGACAACCTGGTCAATCACGCCGAAGCGGGCGTCGATCAAACCCTCAGCGGACGCGTTACCGGCGCGGCGGCAGGCGATACCGTCTCTGTCACCGTCGGCGGCAAGAGCTACACCGCAACGGTTGGCAGCGATCTGACCTGGAGCGTGAAAATCCCGTCAGCGGATCTTCAGGCGTTCGGCGACGGCGATTTGACCTTCAGCGCCTCCGTCACCAACGCGCACGGCAATACCGGCACCGGCGAGCGTGATATCAATATCAACGCGGAGCTGCCGGGCCTGCGCGTGAACACCATTTCCGGCGATGACGTGATCAACGCCATTGAACAGCAGCAGGATCTGAGCGTCACCGGCTCCAGCACCCATCTGGCCGCGGGGACGCAGATTGTCGTCACCATTAACAGCGTTGAGTACGTCACCGCGGTTAACGCCAGCGGCAACTGGCAGATCGGCGTTCCGGCGGCGGACCTGCAGGCCTGGACGGCGGGCGGCATGACGGTTAGCGTCAGCGCGGTAGATGCCTGGGGCAATACCGTTGCGGCTGAACACCCGATTGAACTCGATCTGAACGCCGTGGCGGTCACCATTGATACCGTCTCCGGCGACGACCTGCTGAACGCGGCGGAAAAAGGCGCGGACTTAACTCTTTCCGGCCAGACGCAGGGTGTGGAAGCAGGGCAGACCGTGGTGGTGAAATTCGCCGACCAGACCTTTACCGCGCAGGTGCAGCAGGACGGTTCCTGGAGCCTGAGCGTTCCGGCCAGCGCCATGGAAACCCTGATCGACGGACGCGCGCAGGTGAGCGTCAGCGTCACTAACGTTAGCGGCAACAGCGCGGACGCCGCGCGCGTGGTCACGGTGGATACGCAGCCACCGGCCATTACGCTCGATAACCTGACCGACGACAACATCATCAATGCGGCTGAAGCGCAGCAGGATTTAGCCTTAAGCGGTACCAGCACTGCGGAAGCGGGCCAAACGGTCACCGTGACGCTGAACGGCAAAACGTATCAGACCACGGTTCAGGCGGACGGTACGTGGCAGCTGAGCGTGCCTGCGGCTGACGTGGGTGCCCTGACGGATGGCATCGTTACCGTGACCGCAACCGTGAGCGACGTGGCGGGCAACAGCAGCAGCGCCGATCGCGTGGGACTGGTGGACGCCACCGTACCGCAGGTGACCATTAACGACTTTGTCACCGACACCAATACCGTTAACCAGCTCGCCCATTCACAGGCGCAGATCCTGAGCGGCTCCGTCACCGGTGCGGCAGCGGGCGATCGGGTGACCGTCACCATTAACAGCATCGATTACACCACGGTGGTGGATGCGGCGGGGAACTGGAGCCTTGGCCTGCCCGCGTCTGTCGTGCAGGGGCTGACGGACGGCAACTGGACCATCGACGTCTCCGTGACCGACCGATCCGGCAATACCGGAAGCAGTTCACTGGATGTGGTGGTGAATACCGTGACGCCTGTTATCACCATCAGCACGCTGGCGGCGGACGACGTGATTAACGCGACCGAGAAGGGCGAAGATCTGCTGCTCTCCGGCACCAGCAATCAGCCGGAAGGAACACGCGTCACCGTTAACCTGAACGGCATCAATTACACCGCCACTACTGACGCCAGCGGTAACTGGAGCGTGACCGTACCGGTCTCGGCCGTTAGCGCGCTGGGAGAAGCCCATTACACCGTGACGGCGAGCGTAACGGATAACGTAGGCAACAGCGCCTCAACCTCACACGATGTGCTGGTGGACACCTCGCTGCCGGTGGTGACGATCGACACGCTGGCGGGCGACAATATCGTTAACGCAGCGGAAGTGGCGGCAGGGCAAACCCTGACCGGTAAGGTGACGAACGCGGCACCAGGTGACACTGTCACTATTATCCTTGGCGGCCAGACGTACACCGCTACCGTGCAGGACGATCTCACCTGGAGCCTGCCGTTAACCGAAAGCCAGTTAACCGCGCTCGGCAACGGCGATCTCACCGTATCCGCCAGCGTGACCAACGCGCACGGCAATACCGGCTCCTCTTCTCTCGACTTCAACATCGACGCCCAGCTCCCGGGACTGCGGATTGATACCGTCGCAGGTGACGACGTGATAAACGTGATTGAACACGCGCAGAACCTGATTGTGTCTGGTACCAGCAGCGATCTGGCGGCGGGCAGCACCGTGACCGTGACCATCAACGGCAAAGCCTATTCGGCAACGGTACTGGCGGACGGCACCTGGCAGGCGGCGGTACCGGCGGCCGATGTGTCCCAGTGGTCGGACGGTTCGCTGGATATCAAGGCAAGCGCGCAGGATGCCTCCGGCAACCCGGTGGCTATCGGGACCGTCGTGGACGTCGATCTCGCGCCTGTCGCCATCACCATCAGCAGTGTGACCGACGATAACGTGCTCAACGCGGCGGAAAAAGGCCAGGACCTGGTGCTTTCCGGCACCACGTCCAACGTTGAAGCGGGTCAGACCGTGACCATCACCTTCGCGGGTAAAACCTATACCACGACGGTGGATACCAACGGCGACTGGACCTGGACCGTACCGTCAGCTGATTTGAGCGGCCTGAAAGACGGCGACGCCAGCGTGCAGGTCAGCGTCACCAACGTGAACGGCAACGCGGCGTCTTCGGCGCAGGAATTCAGCGTCGATACCACCGCGCCGACGGTGACCATCAACACCATCAGCCATGACAATATGCTGAACGCGGCAGAGGCGGCGCAGGATCTGACCCTGAGCGGCACCTCTACTGCCGAAGCAGGCCAGACGGTCACCGTGACCTTCAACGGCAATCAGTACACCGCACAGGTGCAGGCGGACGGCAGCTGGACGCTCGACGTTCCGGCGGCGGATATGGCAGGCATCACCGACGGCAGCGCAGCGGTAACGGTGACCGTGTCCGATAAGGCAGGCAACCCGGCCAACGCGGGCTCCTCGGTGCTGGTCGACACCACCGTACCGCAGATTTCGTTCAACATCGTTGCGGGCGACGACGTCGTGAATATTGCCGAGCACGGCCAGGCGCTGATCGTCTCCGGCAAGGTGACGGGTGCGCAGGCGGGCGACGTGATTACCCTGAGCCTGAACGGTAAAGACTACACCGCCATGCTGGATGCGTCCGGCAGCTGGAGCGTGGGCGTTCCGGCGACCGACGTGGGCGCGCTGGCAAACGGCGAGCAGACGATCTCTGCGACCCTCACCGATAAAGCCGGTAACAGCACTACCGCGACGCACGAGTTTGGCGTCTCCCTGACCGCGCCGACGATCGCCATCAATACCCTGGCGGTTGACGACGTGATCAACGCGACCGAGAAAGGCCAGGATCTGCTGGTGTCCGGCACCAGCAACCAGCCGGACGGAACCACCATTACGGTGACCCTGAACGGTATCAGCTATACGGCCACCACCGACGCCAGCGGCGGCTGGAGCGTCACCGTTCCGGCGGCAAACGTCTCTGCGCTGGGTGAAGCGAGCTATGTGGTGACGGCGAGCGTAACCGACGCCGCAGGCAACAGCGCGAGCGCCGACCACAGCGTGCTGGTCGACAGCGCGCTGCCGCAGGTCTCCATCAATCCTGTCGCCACGGACGATGTCATTAACGCCGCGGAAGTGGCTGCCGGGCAGACCCTGAGCGGCAAAGTGAGCGGCGCGGCGAGCGGTGACACTGTCACTGTTTCAGTCGGCGGCAATACCTATACCGCGACGGTTCAGGACGATCTGAGCTGGTCGGTCAACGTGCCGTCCACGGTGTTAACCGCCATCGGTAACGGCGAACTGACGGTGTCAGCCAGCGTCACCAACGGCCACGGCAACACCGGAACCGGCGAGCGCGAAATCGTTATTGACGCCAACCTGCCGGGCCTGCGCGTCGATACCGTGGCGGGCGACGATGTGATCAACAGCATTGAGCACGCGCAAAACCTGATTATTACCGGCTCCAGCGACGGGCTGGCGAGCGGCTCTGCGCTGACGGTCACCGTTAACGGCAAAACCTACGCCGCAACCGTGCTGGCGGACGGCACCTGGACGGCGGCCATTCCGGCGGCAGACGTCAGCGCGCTGAATGCGGGCACGGTCACCGTGACCGTGGAAGGCCAGAGCGCGGCGGGCAATCCGGTTTCCATCAGCCACGATGTGAAGGTGGATCTGGCGACCGTTGCTATCAGTATTAACCCGGTTGCCTCGGACGACGTAATCAACGCGGCAGAGAAAGGCGCGGACCTGGTGCTGTCCGGCTCGACCACCAATGTGGAAGAAAACCAGACCGTTACCATCACTTTCGGCGGCAAGTCGTACACCGCGACGGTCGATGCCAGCGGCAACTGGACGGCGACCGTACCGTCTGCCGATTTGGGCAGCCTGAAGGACGGCGATGCCAGCGTGCAGGTGAGCGTCACCAACGTGAACGGCAACAGCGCGTCGGCAGGCCGCGAGTACAGCGTGGACGCCACCGCGCCGACGGTATCTATTGAAATTGTCAGCGACAACAACATCATCAATGCGGCCGAAGCGCAGCAGGATCTGGTCGTTAACGGCGTGACCAACGCCGAAGCGGGCCAGACCGTCACCGTAACGCTGAACGGCGTGGACTACACCACCACCGTACAGGCGAACGGCAGCTGGAGCGTGACCGTGCCGTCCGCGGATCTGAGCGGTATTACCGACGGCAACTACACCATCAGCGCCGCCGTGTCTGATAAGGCGGGCAACCCGGCCTCTGCGGATCGCGACGTGCTGGTCGATACCACCGTCCCGCAGCTGACCATTAACACCGTTTCCGACGACGACGTGATCAACAGCGCCGAGCATGTTCAGGCCCTGATTGTTACGGGCGCCGTAACCGGCGCGGCGGCGGGCGACGTGGTCACCGTAACCCTCAACGGCAAATCCTACACCGCCACCCTGGATGCCTCCGGCAACTGGAGCGTGGGCGTGCCTGCGGCGGACGTCACCGCGCTGGCCGCCGGGGATTACACTATTACCGCGGCGCTGACCGATAAAGCGGGCAACAGCAACAGCGCCACGCACGGCGTGGAGGTGAACCTGACCGCGCCGGTGCTGACCATTGACACTGTTTCCGGTGACGATGTGATCAACAACACCGAGAAAACCCAGGATCTGACGATCTCCGGTACGGCTTCCGGCCTGGCGACAGGCGCAGTGGTGACCGTGATGCTGAACGGCAAAGCGTACAGCGCGATGGTCGACAGCAACGGGAAATGGACGACTACCGTTCCTGCAGATCAGGTCGGCGCGTTGGGTGAAGCGTTGTACACCGTTACCGCATCGGCAACGGACAGCGTCGGCAACAGCACCAGCACGTCGCACACCGTGAACGTGGAATCCGTTCTGCCGGGCGTGATTATCAACACCATTGCAGGTGACGACGTCATTAACGCAGCGGAAGTGGCCTCAGGCCAGACCATCAGCGGTAAGGTGGTGAATGCCGAAGCGGGCAACACCGTGACCGTGACCATTGGCGGTAACAGCTACACCGCAACGGTGCAGAGCGATCTCACCTGGTCCGTGAACGTGCCGGAGTCGGTGCTGAGCGCGCTGGGCAACGGCGATTTGACCGTGTCAGCCAGCGTCACCAACGGCGTGGGCAATAGCGGAACGGGCGAGCGCGAAATCGTGATAGACGCTAACCTGCCGGGCCTGCGCGTGGATACCGTGGCGGGTGACGACGTGATCAACAGCATCGAACGTACTCAAAACCTGATTATCACCGGCTCCAGCGACGGGCTGGCGGCGGGCGCGGCGCTGACCGTGACCGTCAACGGCAAAACCTATCCGGCGACCGTGCTGGCGGACGGCACCTGGAGCGCGGCGATCCCGGCGGCAGACGTGGGTGCGCTGGCCGCAGGCACGGTTACCGTGACCGTTGCGGGCCAGAGCAGCGCCGGTAACCCGGTTTCCATCAGCCACGATGTGACGGTGGATCTGGCGAGCGTTGCCATCAGCATCGACGCCGTTGCCACCGATGACGTGATTAACGCCGCCGAGAAGGGTGCGGATCTGGTGCTCTCCGGCACCACTTCGAACGTGGAAGAAAATCAAACCGTCACCATCACCTTCGGCGGCAAGAATTACACCGCCACGGTCGATGCCGACGGTAAATGGACCGCCACGGTGCCAGCGGCCGATCTGGCGGGCCTGAAGGACGGCGACGCCAGCGTGCAGGTGAGCGTCACCAACGTGAACGGCAACAGCGCCTCGGCGGGCCGCGAGTACAGCGTGGATGCGACCGCACCGTCCGTGACCATCAATACCCTGGCGAACGACGATATTCTGAATGCTGCAGAAGCCCAGTCCGATCTGACCGTGTCCGGCACCACCACCGCCGAAGCGGGCCAGACGGTGACCGTATCGCTGAACGGTAAAGACTACACCACGACCGTTGGCGCAGACGGCAGCTGGACGCTGAACGTTCCGGCGGCGGATCTGGCTGGATTAACCGACGGCAGCGTGACCGTCACCGCGTCGGTTAGCGATAAAGCGGGTAACCCGGCGTCCGTGGATCACAACCTGGCGGTAGATATCACCGCGCCTGCGGTGACCATCAACACCGTGGCGGGCGATGATGTCATTAACATCGCAGAACACGGCCAGGCGCACATCATCAGCGGTACCGCCACCGGCGCGGCAGCGGGCGATAAGGTCACCGTCACCCTCGGCGGTCAGACTTACACCACCGTGCTGGACGCGGCGGGCAACTGGAGCGTGGGGGTACCGGCGAGCGTGATTTCCGGTCTCAGCGACGGCACCGTGACCGTCACGGCGTCAGTCACCGACGCGGCGGGCAATACCGGCACCGGCAGCCATGACGTGACCGTCGACACCGGCTTGCCATCTGTCAACTTCAACGCCATCAGCGATGACAATGTCCTGAACGCGGTTGAAAAGGGTCAGGATCTGAGCGTCAGCGGCACCAGCGCCAACCTCGCGGAAGGCACCGTGGTGACCGTGACCCTGAACGGTAAAAACTACACGGCCACCACGGCGGCAGACGGCACCTGGAGCCTGACGGTTCCGGCAGCGGATCTGGCCGGTCTCGGTCAGGCCAATTACACCCTGAATGCGACCGCCACCAACGGCGTGGGCAACACCGTGAGCAACGCCGCGAACCTGCTGGTGGACACCGCGCTGCCGACCGTGACCATTAATACCGTGGCGGGCGACAACGTCATTAACGCGGCGGAAGTGGCGGCAGGCCAGACCCTGAGCGGCACCGTGGCGAATGTCGAAGCGGGCAATACCGTTACCGTCACCATTGGCGGCAACAGCTACACCGCAACGGTGCAGAGCGATCTGACCTGGTCCGTGAACGTGCCGTCTGACGTGCTGACCGCGCTGGGTAACGGCAGCCTGAGCGTGACGGCGACCGTCACCAACGGCCACGGGAATACCGGTACCGGAGAGCGCGATATTACTATCGACGCTAACCTGCCGGGACTGCGCGTGGATACCGTAGCGGGCGACAATGTCGTCAACAGCATCGAGCACAATCAGAATCTGATCGTCACCGGCTCCAGCGACGGGCTGGCATCGGGCACGACGCTGACCGTCACCGTCAACGGTAAAGACTATGCGGCGACGGTGCTGGCAGACGGCACCTGGAGCGCGGCGGTCCCGTCCACCGACGTGAGCGCGTGGCCGGAAGGCACCGTCAAAATCAACGTTACCGGCGACAGTTCTGCGGGTAACCCGATTACCATCAGCCACGATGTGACCGTCGATCTGTCTGCCGTTGCCGTCAGCATTGATGCAATTGCCACCGACGACGTGATTAACGCGGCGGAGAAGGGCGCGGATCTGGTGCTGTCCGGTGCGACCACCAACGTAGAAGCCGGGCAAGCTGTGACCATCAGCCTGAACGGCAAAATCTATACCGCGACAGTAGACGACAGCGGCAACTGGACCTATACCGTGCCGTCAGCGGATCTGGCTGGCCTGAAGGACGGCGACGCCAGCGTGCAGGTGAGCGTCACCAACGTGAACGGCAACAGCGCCTCGGCGGGCCGCGAGTACAGCGTGGATGCGACCGCGCCGTCCGTAACCATCAACACCCTGGCGGCCGACGACATTCTGAACGCCGCTGAAGCGCAGTCCGATCTGACCGTGTCCGGCACCACCACCGCCGAAGCGGGGCAGACGGTGACCGTGACGCTGAACGGCAAAGATTACACCACAACCGCAGGCGCGGACGGCAGCTGGACGCTGAGCGTTCCGGCGGCGGATCTGGCGGCACTCGGCGACGGCAGCGTGACCGTGACGGCGGGCGTCAGCGACAAGGCGGGCAACCCGGCATCGGCCGATCACAACCTGACGGTGGACGTGACCGTTCCTGCGGTAACCATCAACACCGTAGCGGGCGATGACGTGATTAACATCACTGAGCACGCTCAGGCGCACATCATCAGCGGCAGCGCTACCGGCGCGGCAGCGGGCGATAAGGTCACCGTCACCATTGGCGGCCAGACTTACACCACCCTGCTGGACGCGGCGGGCAACTGGAGCGTGGGCGTACCGGCCAGCGTGATTTCTGCTCTGCAGGACGGCACCGTGACCGTCACTGCGTCAGTCACCGACGCGGCGGGCAACACCGGCACCGGCACGCATAACGTGACCGTCGATACCGGTCTGCCGTCCGTGGCGTTCAACGCCATCAGCGGCGATAACGTGCTGAACGCGGTAGAGAAAGGTCAGGATCTGAGCGTCAGCGGCACCAGCGCCAACCTGGCGGAAGGCACCGTGGTGACCGTGACCCTTAACGGTAAAAACTACGCGGCCACGACGGCGGCGGACGGCACCTGGAGCCTGACCGTTCCGGCAGCGGATCTGGCGGGTCTGGGCGAAGCCAACTACACCCTGAACGCCGCCGCGACCAACGGCGTGGGCAACAGCGTCAGCAATACGGCGACCCTGCTGGTCGACACCGCGCTGCCGACTGTCACCATCAATACCGTGGCGGGCGATAACGTCATCAACGCGGCGGAAGTGGCCGCGGGCCAGACCATCAGCGGCAAAGTGGCGAACGCGGAAGCGGGGAATACCGTCACCGTCACCATTGGTGGTAACACGTACACCGCAACGGTGCAGAGCGATCTCACCTGGTCCGTTAGCGTGCCGGAAACGGTCCTCACCGCGCTGGGCAACGGTGAGTTGACCGTGTCGGCGACCGTCACCAACGGCCACGGCAACACCGGCGCGGGCGAGCGCGAAATCGTTATAGACGCCAGCCTGCCGGGTCTGCGCATTGATACCGTGGCGGGCGACGATGTGATTAACAGCATCGAGCATGGGCAGAACCTGATTGTCACCGGCTCCAGCGACGGGCTGGCGGCAGGCACCACGCTCACCGTGACCGTCAATGGCAAAACCTATGCGGCCTCCGTGCTGGCAGACGGCACCTGGAGCGCGGCGATCCCGGCGGCAGACGTCGGGGCCCTGGCTGCGGGCACGCTCACCGTGACCGTTGCAGGCCAGAGCGCGGCGGGCAACCCGGTGACCATCAGCCACGATGTCACCGTCGATCTGTCTGCCGTTGCCGTCAGCATCGATGCGATTGCCACCGACGACGTGATTAACGCGGCGGAGAAAGGCACGGATCTGGTGCTGTCCGGCAGCACCTCGAACGTGGAGGAAAACCAGACCGTTACCATCACCTTTGGCGGCAAGACGTACACCGCGAAAGTGGACGCCGACGGTAACTGGACGGCTACCGTACCGTCTGCAGACCTTGCGGGTCTGAAGGACGGCGATGCCAGCGTGCAGGTGAACGTCACCAACGTCAACGGCAACAGCGCCTCGGCGGGCCGCGAGTACAGCGTAGATACGACCGCGCCAGGCGTAAGCATTGATACGGTCGCTGGCGATAACGTGATTAACGGCAGCGAAGCCGCTGCGGGCGTGGCCATTTCCGGCACCACCACGGCGGAAGTCGGGCAGACCGTCACCGTGACGCTGGGCGGTAAGAGCTATACCGCGCAGGTACAGCAGGGTGGCCTCTGGAGCGTGAACGTACCGGGCACCGACCTGTCCGCACTGGCGGATAACGGCTACACCGTACAGGTTAGCGTGAGCGACGCCGCGGGTAACCCGGCCAGCGCGGGCAAAGCGATTACGCTTGATACCACGCCGCCGACCGTCAGCTTTAACGTCGTGGCGGGCGATAACGTCATCAACAGCGTGGAGCACGGTCAGGCGCAGATCGTCAGCGGCACCGCAACCGGCGCGAGCGTCGGCGATAAGCTGGTTATCACCATCGGTTCGAACCAGTACACCACCACCGTTGACGCCAGCGGCAGCTGGAGCGTGGGCGTACCGGCCAGCGTGATTTCCGCACTGACCGACGGCACCGTGACCCTCAGCGCGACCATTACCGACAGCGCGGGCAACAGCAGCACCCAGACCCACGATGTGGTGGTGAACACCGCCTCCGTGGCGCTGACGGTGAACACCGTAAGCGGTGACGACGTCATCAACGCGGCGGAAGCCGGTTCGTCACTGGTAATTAACGGCTCCAGCGCCCAGTTCGCCAGCGGCACGCAGGTTACCGTGACGCTGAACGGCAAGAGCTATACGGCCACCATCCAGAGCGACGGCAGCTGGACGACCACCGTTCCGGCCGCAGACGTGGGCGCCCTGGCCGATGGCGCGAGCTATCAGGTGTCCGTGTCGGCGCAGGACAGCGCGGGCAACAGCGCGTCGGCGACGCACGGCATCAGCGTGGATACCACCTCGCCGGTGGTAAGCATTGCCACGCTGTCCGGCGACGACGTTCTGAACGCGGCGGAAGCGCAGCAGCCGCTTACCGTACACGGCTCTTCCAGCGCGGAAGCGGGCCAGACGGTGACCGTGACGCTGGGCGGCAAAACCTACACGGCCACCGTGGCAAACGACGGTACCTGGACGCTGGACGTTCCGGCCGCCGATCTTGCCAGCCTGAGCGAAGGCGCGCTGACGGTCACCGCGTCGGTGAACGACAAGGCGGGTAATAACGGTCAAACCACGCATACCTTAACGGTAGACACCGTCGCGCCAACCGTGACCATCAGCACCGTGGCCGATGACGATATCGTCAACAACGCGGAACAGCTGGCGGGCCAGACCATTAGCGGCACCACTACGGCGGAACAGGGCCAGACGGTGACCGTCTCCTTCAACGGGCACAGCTATCAGGCGACCGTCGCGGCAGACGGTTCGTGGTCGGTCTTCGTGCCGGGCCGTGATTTCCTCGGCCTGAGCGACGGGGATTACACCATTACGGCTGCGGTGAGCGATAAGGCGGGCAACCCGGGCAGCGCAACGCACGACGTGACGCTGAACGGCGATGTCCCAACCATCACCATTAACACCTTTGCGCAGGACGATATCGTCAACGCCGCCGAGCACGGCACGCCGCTGACTGTCAGCGGCACCACCGACGCCCCGGCGGGCCAGACGGTGACCATTACGCTGAACGGTAAAACCTATACGGCTACCGTCCAGAATGACGGCACCTGGAGCTACACCTTGGGCAGCGCAGACGTGACCGCGCTGGCGGACGGCGGTTCGTACGTGATTAACGCGCAGGTCAGCAATACCATCGGCAACAGTGCCAGCGATAACCACACCGTGACCGTCGATCTGACCGCGCCGTCGATGGGGATCAGCATTGACTCACTGCAAAACGATACCGGCCTGAGCGCGAGCGATTTCATCACCAACGACAGCCACGTTGTGGTCAACGGCTCCCTGACCGCGCAGCTCGGCAATAACGAGAAGGCGCAGATCAGCCTCGACGGCGGCACCACCTGGATTGACCTGACCGTGACCGGCACCACCTGGCGCTACACCGATGGCCGCACCCTGACGGACGGTACCTACCAGTACCAGGTGCGCGTGATCGATAACGCCGGGAACGTGGGGGCAACGGACAGTCAGGACGTGGTGATTGACCTGACGAAGCCTGCGGCGACGACGATTACGGTCGATTCCATCACCCAGGATACCGGCCTGTCCGGCAGTGACTTTATCACCAGCGACAACCAGATCAGCCTGAAAGGGACGCTCGGCGCGGCGCTGGGCAGCGGCGACCACGCGCAGATCAGCCTCGACGGTGGCGTGACCTGGATCGACGTCAGCGTCAGCGGCCTGAGCTGGACGTATGTTGATGGCCGCACGCTGGCCGATGGGGATTACAACTACCAGCTACGCGTGATTGACGACGCGGGCAATATCAGCGCCACCGCCAGCCAGGTGGTGACCATTGATACGGTTGCACCTGACGCCAGCAAAACGATCGTCATCGACAGCATCAGTGACGATACCGGCCTGAGCAGCAGCGACTTTATCACTAACGATACGTCCCTGACGCTGCACGGCTCGCTCGGCGCAACGCTGGCCGACGGGGAATACGCGCAGATCAGCATCGACGGCGGCGTGACCTGGCAGAACGTCATCGTCACTGGCAACAGCTGGTACTACGTGGACGGTCGCACGCTGGGTAACCAGACCTATGACTACTACGTTCGCGTGGTGGATGCCGCCGGTAACGTAGGCGCCAGCGCCCATCAGCAGGTGACCGTCGATACGGTCGCCCCGGATGCGGCGATTACGGTGACCGTGGATAACATCACCGTGGATACCGGCTTCGACAATAACGACTTCCTGACCAGTTCGACCTCGTACACGCTGCACGGAACGCTCGGCGCAGAACTCGGCGCGGGTGAATTCGTACAGGTGAGCATGGACGGCGGCAGCACCTGGGTTTACGCCACCGTAAGCGGTACGCAGTGGAGCTACAGCGACACCCGTACCCTGACCGATGGCAGCCATAACTATCAGGTGCGGGTCGTTGACCAGGCGGGGAACGTCGGGGCCACCACCGCGCAGGCGGTGACGGTGGATACCCAGTCGCCGCAGTACGGTGTCACCATCGACAGCATCAGCGACGATACCGGCCAGTCCGGCAGTGATTTCATCACCATGGACACCACGTTGACCATCAACGGTTCGCTGGGCAGCGCGCTGGCAAGCGACGAGCGCGTACAGATCAGCCTGGACGGCGGCAATACCTGGCTCGATACCACGGTTACCAACCAGCGCTGGAGCTACACCGATACCCGCGATCTGCCTGACGGAGACTACACCTACCAGGTGCGGATTATCGACCAGGCGGGCAACGTCGGCTCCACCGCCTCTCAGGTGGTGACGGTGGACACCACGCCGCCAGCCACGGTGGGCACGGTAGTGAGCTACACCGACGGCGAAGGCGAGCGTCAGGGTACCTTTGGCAGTGCGGTAGCAACGGACGATAACTCGCCGCTGATCAACGGCACGCTTAACCGCGCACCGGACGACGGGGAAATTGTGCAGCTCTATCGTGACGGCGTCCTGCTCGGACAGGTGACAATGAACGGCAGCGCGAGCTGGTCCTTCCAGGACAACGGCCTGAGCGACGGCAACCACACCTACATCCTGCGCGTCACCGACAGGGCCGGTAACTACACGGAATCTGACGGCTTTGTGCTGAACGTTGATACCAGCATCCCGACCACCACGGCGGCGATTACCGCGCAGACCACGTCGGACACCACGCCGATTGTCAGCGGTACCGTCTCCGCTGACCTGGTGAACGGTGAATACCTGGTGGTGACGGTGAACGGAAAAACCTACACCTCCCAGACCGGCGGCGCGGTGGTGGTCGACCCGGATCACAACACCTGGTATCTGCAGATCCCGGACGGCGATGCGCTGAGCGTGTCGAGCTACAGCGTGACGGCGCAGGTGAAGAGCAGTGCGGGTAACGGCAATACCACCGGTACGGCGACAGGCAGCCTGGTGATAGATACCACCTCGGTGAATACCGACTGGGCAACCACGGCAGGGAACAGCAACAACTCCACCATGACCCTCGGCATGAACAGCAGCGGTCTGTGGAATATCATTGCTAACGGTCAGTCTTACTCCAGCAGCGATAGCTCGACCTATGCCGGAAATACGCTGACCAACACCCGCGGCTACTACGTGGTGAGCCAGACCGCCGCTGACTTCGACCGTAACGGCACGCAGGATATCTTCGCGACGGAAAATACCTACGCTGGCTCTACGCAGGTGATGTGGACCTATGATGGCAGCACCTATAACGCCAGCCAGCTGGCGATGGGGACCACCATCTGGTACGGCGGCGTCATTGCCTACGATAAAACCGGCGATGGTTATCTGGATCTGGCGTATGGCGATGCCGGCATGGACTCACTGACCTATCTGGTGAACAACAACGGCGTTCTGTCGCCGGACGGCACCGGTGGCGAAGGCGGTTTCTACGGTCAGTTCGATTCCGGGCGCGAAATCTCCGGCGTCGATCTGAACAACGACGGCACGGTAGACATTGTCCAGCACACCAACCGCAGCGGCGCGTACTCGTTAACCGTGATCAACAACAACGGCAACGGCACGCTCTCTATCGGTCAGAACCTGACGAACGTGTTTGTGGCAAACGCCTCGAATACCACCACGGCGGCCTCCATGACGTGGGCGGACTTCAACGGCGACGGCTACATGGATCTGTACCTGGGCAGCAGCTACAACAACAACGGCGGGGTGATCTACTACAACGACGGTACCGGAAAGCTCTCTGCCACCAAGAGCGCGGTGGAAGCCTCTAACGCCACGGCGGGGTACCTGTCGGTGGCGGTGGACTGGAACGGTGACGGGCAGATGGACATCGTCAAGCTCAGTACCTACGGCGGTTCGCAGACGGCGACCTTGTTCACCAACAACGGTTACGGCTCTACCTGGACCTCAAGCCAGCTTGCGTCAGGTATTGCCTACGCGACCGGCGTGGCGGCGGTGGACTACAACTGGGACGGCGCGCAGGATCTGCTGGTATCGCAGCAGAACGGCAAGGTGGTGCTGGTACAAAACAGCAAAACCATTGCTGATGGCACCGCGATGCACCTGCACATTGTCGACAGCGAGGGCATCAACGCCTACTACGGCAACACGGTCAATCTGTACAACGCCGCGGGTGTACTGGTGGCGTCGCAGATCATCAACGCCCAGTCCGGTATTGGCTCGAACGATACCTCTGCGCTGGTGAGCTTCTACGGGCTGGATCCGAATGAAACCTATTCGGCCGAGATCCTGAAGATTACCAACGGCGTGTCGGATAACGTCACCTGGGGCGGTCTGGAAGCGGGTAACGGCAAAGAGGGCTACGTTCTGACGGCCGAAGCAGCCACCGGCGGCCACAGCGGGACTATCACCGGGACCGGGTATAACGACACCTTTATCGCAGAGGACGGCACCTATACCTATAACGGCTCCGGCGGCTGGAATACCCATTCCGACTACGACACCTGGAGCAACACCGGTGGGATGGACGTGGTGGATTACCGCAATGCGACCTCCGGCGTGACCGTTGACCTGCGCCTCTCTACCGCGCAGGACACCGGGTTCGGGACGTCACGACTGCTCAACATTGAGGGAATTAACGGTTCGAACTTCGACGACGTCATTACCGGCAACAGCGGTGATAACCAGTTCGAAGGCCGCGGCGGGAACGACACCTTCAACATCGGCAGCGGCGGTCACGATACGTTGCTCTACAAGCTGATCAACGCAACGGATGCGACGGGCGGTAACGGTCACGACGTGGTGAACGGCTTTACGGTCGGCACCTGGGAAGGGACGGCGGACACGGATCGTATTGACCTGCGCGACCTGCTCTCCGGCAGCGGCTATACCGGCACCGGCTCGGCGAGCTACGTGAACGGCGTGGCCACGCTGGACAGCAGCGCGGGCAATATCAGCGATTACATCCGCGTGGTGCAGAACGGCAGCAACACCGAGATCCAGGTGGACCTCGATGGGACGGGCGGCCAGTTCTCGCCAACCGCCCTGGTGACGCTGAACGGCGTGCAGACGGATCTGGCGACGCTGCTGGCGAACCATCAGCTGTTAATTGCGTAAAACAACGCCGCGGGGAGCGATCCTCGCGGCTTTTTGCGTTTCTTTACATGAATAGCCATAACCCTATATTTCACAAGATTATTTTGCGGGCTCGTTTAGAAGGTGTTCGATTCTTAACCATCCCGTGAAGGTATCATTTCAGTGCGAAATTATCGCCCTGAACAGGACGTAGCATTATGAAGACACATCCACAGTACGAACCCTGGCTGCAGGGCATGCTCACCATCGCGAAGCACTATCGGCTGGACTTTTCGACGGAGCACGTTCGGGTCACGATTAACCATGAAAGTCAGTCTCCGCGCCAGCTGGTGCTGGAGGAGATGGCGCGCCAGCTTGGGCTGGGGATGCGTGTGGTGGCGGCTGAAGCGGTATCCCTCGACCCGTGGCGCCTGCCGCTGCTGGCGGAGTTCACCGGTGGACAAATCGCGGTCATTAACCGCATGGACAGCGAAGGCAACGTCAGCCTGCAGTTCAGCGGTGACGCGGGGCTGGAGACGACGCTGACGCGTGACGAACTCGGGACGCGGTTAAAGGGGCTGATGGTGTTGCGCCCGCTCGAATCCACGCCGGATGCTCGCGTGGACGACTACATCAAACCCTATGAGAAAAACTGGTTCTGGCAGCTGGCGCTGAAAGACTGGCGACGTTACAGCGACATCATGCTGGTGGCGCTGGTCGCCAACGTGCTGGCGCTTTCCGGCATGGTCTTCTCCATGCAGGTGTACGACAGGGTGGTTCCGTCGCAGTCGGAAGCCACGCTGTGGGTGCTGTTTGGCGGCGTGATGATTGCCATTCTGTTCGAATTCATCATGCGCATGCTGCGCGTGCATATTTCTGACGTGGTGGGGAAACGCGCCGACCTGCGTATCTCAGAACGCGTGTTTGCCCACGCGCTGCGGATTAAAAACGGTGCACGCTCGAAATCGACCGGATCGTTTATCGCGCAGATCCGCGAGCTGGAGTCGGTGCGCGAGCTCATCACCTCGACCACCATTGCGGCCATTTCCGATCTGCCGTTCTTCCTGCTATTCGTCTTCATTCTGTGGATGATTGGCGGACCGCTGGTGCTGGTGGTCCTGCTCGCCGTGCCGCTGCTGCTTATTCCCGGCCTGCTGGTGCAGCGCCCGCTGGGGAAACTCTCCAGCGAAGGGATGCGCGAATCCGCCATTCGTAACGCCACGCTGGTGGAAGCGGTGCAGGGCCTTGAAGATATTAAGCTGATGCGCGCCGAACAGCGTTTCCAGAACCAGTGGAATAACACCAATGACGTTGCCGCCAGCGTCGGTATGAAGCAGCGCTGGCTGACGGGCCTGCTGCTCACGTGGACGCAGGAGGTACAGTCAATCGTCTATGCGGTGGTACTGCTGGTTGGCTGTTACCTGGTCATCAGCGGCGACATGACCACCGGTGCGCTGGTAGGGACCTCGATTCTGGCATCGCGCACTATCGCGCCGCTGTCGCAGATCTCAGGCGTGCTCTCGCGCTGGCAGTCGGCAAAGGTGGCGCGCAAGGGGCTGGACGACCTGATGCAGCGCCCGATTGACGATCCGCAGCACGGCAAGAAGGTGCACAAAGCCCACCTGCGCGGCGACTATAGCCTTGAGGACGTCGGGTTTTATTACGACGAGGAAGAGAAACTCACCGTGCTCAACATCAGCAAGCTGCAGATCCGCGCCGGGGAGCGCGTGGCGGTGCTTGGGCGTAATGGCTCCGGTAAAAGCACGCTGTTACAGCTTCTGGCGGGCATGCAGGAGCCGCAGCAGGGCAGTATCCTGCTCGACGATATTGCCCTCAATCATCTGGACCCGGCCGACGTGCGTCGCGACATGCAGCTGCTTAGCCAGCAGGCCCGGCTGTTCTTTGGCTCCGTGCGGGACAACATTCTGATGGGCAACCCGCTGGCCACCGACGACGAGATTCATCAGGCGCTGGTCAACAGCGGCGCGCTGGAGTTTGTGCGTAAGCAGAAAATGGGGCTGAACACCATCATCAACGAGGGCGGAACGGGCCTCTCCGGCGGACAGCGTCAGGCGCTATTGCTGGCGCGCGCGCTGATCGTCTCACCCAATATCCTGCTGCTGGACGAACCGACCGCCTGGCTGGACGAAATGAGCGAGAAGCAGTTCATACAGCATCTCCACAAATGGCTGGGTAAACGCCGGACGCTGGTGGTAGCGACGCATCGGCTGCCGATTCTGGATTTGGTGGACCGCATCATCGTGTTGGAAAACGGCAAGGTGGTGATGGACGGCCCGCGCGATGCGATCCTGCACCAGCACGGTATGGCACCGCAGAAAGCCGCACAGCGTACCGTCACCATGAAAACGGAGGGCGTGGCATGAATGATTTCTCTCGCTTTAACAGCCGTCTGAAAGAGCCGCGCCTGCCGCGCTCGTCACTGGTGGCATGGTCGCTGTTCGCCCTGCTGGCGGTCTTTATCGTCTGGGCGAGCCTGTTCAAGCTGGATGAGGTGACGACCGGCAGCGGTAAGGTGATCCCGTCCTCCCACGAGCAGGTGATCCAGTCCCTTGAAGGGGGGATTATCCACAGCCTGATGGTGCGCGAGGGCGATATTGTTGAACGCGGCCAGCAGCTCGCGCAGCTTGACCGGACAAAAACCGAATCCAGCGTGCTGGAGAGCGAGTCTCGCCTGAATGCGGCGCTGGCAACGGCGGCGCGCCTGAAGGCCGAGGTGAACGATACGGAACTTGCGTTCCCGGAAGAGCTGGATGACGACGTTGAGCTGGTTAAACAGGAAACGGCGCTCTACCAGTCCCGTCGTGAGAGCCTCGAAAAAGGGCTGGCCGGTTTACGTCAGGGCGCCGAGCTGGTGCAGCGCGAGCTGTCGTTGACCCGTCCGCTGGTGACCCAGGGGGCGGCCAGCAAGGTTGAGGTATTACGTCTTGAGCGTCAAAAAAATGAGCTTGAGAATAAAATCACCGAGATGAAAAACCAGTATTACGTTCGCGCCCGTGAAGAGCTGGCGAAAGCCAATGCGGAGATTGAAGCCCAGCGTTCGGTGATGAAGGGACGTGAGGACTCCCTGACCCGGCTGACCTTCAATGCGCCGGTTCGCGGGATCGTGAAGGATATTGACGTCACAACCGTGGGAGGCGTTATCCCGCCGAACGGCAAGCTGATGAGCCTGGTCCCGCTGGACGATCAGATGGTGGTCGAAGCGAAAATTTCGCCGCGCGACGTCGCCTTTATTCATCCCGGCCAGAAAGCGCTGGTGAAAATTACGGCCTATGACTATTCCATTTACGGCGGACTGGAAGGGGAAGTGACCATGATTTCCCCGGACACCTTGCAGGATGAGGTGAAAAGGGATGTCTACTACTACCGCGTCTATATTCGTACCGACAGTAACCATCTGACCAATAAGCAAGGTCAGGAATTTCCGGTCTTTCCGGGCATGATTGCTACCGTTGATATTAAAACCGGCAGCAAAACCATTCTGGATTATCTGTTGAAGCCGCTGAACAAGGCGAAAGAGGCACTGCGGGAAAGATAAGATAGTGGCGTTCGGGATCCCGAACGCCATGTGAATTAAACCGTTGACGTCACGTTGTTGAGGTGGCGTCGTTCTTTCGGAACCACGTTGATGTAATGCGTGACATACGCGAAATACAAACCGGCATAATTTTCCACCAGTTCGAGAAAGGCCGGGTAAATCGACATCCTTCCATCACCCCGATCTTTAAGGTAGCCCGCCTCTTGCGCGGTTTTGATAATTCGGTTGACGTGAATGCGTGAAACAAAAAATTCCTTAGCGAGCGTGCTGGCAGAATAATCAATAATTGCGCCATGTGCTGATTTATTTTTTACCGCCTGTAGATAAAGATATAGCATAATCATTCGGCCTCCGTCTTTATCGATAAATAACCCCACTTCCGGTAAAACCTTCCTGAACGTTAATCCCCGAAAAAGGTATTCCGCCGCGCGGCGGAAAAAGTTATTTCTTAAAATGTCATTGTCCAACAAATTGACATCAATATTAAACGCAGGATACAGAATGCTGACGGGTATAAATGCGCCGGACATATAGCGTTTAAGTTCATTTAATCCTTTTTCGGTTGGGGCGATTCTTGTTTTTCGCCTGTCTTCCGTACAGCGCCAGGTCCTGATGCGCCCGGTGGTTCGAAGTATCGTAATGATCGCAATGACGCTGTTGGGGCTGGCTATTTTATAGCGTGAACATAACTCTTTAATCTCTGAAACTGACTCGGCTTGATTTCCAAAAATAAAACAACACATGGAGAGAATAATGTTAAACCGTGATTCCTGCAGCATTGTTTTGTAGAACAAAGGTTGTTTTTTATAGATGGTGTCATTAATTGCGTAGTGCTCTAATATTGCCTCACCGAATCGCGGGTTGTTCTTTATAACATCCCTTCGATGTAGCAAGGCCCTGGATGAGATGTGATTATCCATAGCGTTTTTCTCGTGTTTAATGAACCGATAGATGAAGTGTTAAGCCTTCTTTTTCGGAATATTCATTATACCTGAGAAACTGTCGTTTGCGGTCGTTATTTGAAAAGAAAGATATATTTTCAGTCATGATAATGGGCAGGTGATTAACGCAAAGATGTTCCGATCAATGGCGTCGATAACGATATCTTAACCACTCAGTGTGCTGTAAAATCATTATTCAAGCCAGGTGAATTAAGTTTTTTGCATTTATAAAAATGAGATTGGCGCTTTCGTGCCCAGGAGCAGGTTATGACTCAAAAAACGTCTCTCAGAAATACTGCTTGCGATGAGCAAAAATTTGTCATCTCAACCTGCTGTTTCACATTTCAGGGATATTGTCTGCTGCTCAAACAGTATGGGATAAACGCCTCACTTATACACTTTGAAGAAGATGAGGTGCACCAACGAGATCTTGAAGATGTCGTTAAAAATCAGCACGCTAGCGTTTCAGTGTTTCTTGGGAAGGGCGTTGTGGAACTTCTTGCCAGCCTGAAGCGGCTGGCATCAGTGCTGAACGCGCTGCCCGTTATTCGACGCGTAACCCTGTATGGTGATATCCCCGATGGTTGGCTCTATTGTACGCTGAGAAGCCTTTTAAATAATAGCCAGCAATTGTCAGTGATTCGTATATCCAGCGTTGCTGATTTGGCATCCAGCCTTAATATTCGCGGCGAAAAGCTTAAGGAACGTTCGCGCTTATTACGCAGCCAATATATGGCATCCGCCAACCAGGTAAAAATAAAAGGCTTAACAAAAAGAGAGATTGATGTTTTATTACGCTTCTACCGAGGGATGTCCGTAAAAGAGCAGTGTGAAAGCACGGGGTTGTCTAATAAAACTATTTATACTCACCGTAAGGAAGGGATGAATAAATTACATGTGATTAGACAATGGCTAAACGATCCGCGCAATTTCAGAGCGGAAAGCCGTGACGTCCTGCCCAATAGAAATGAAGGATTCACCGATAAAGAAGTCGATATTTATAACGCACTGTTGAAAAGGGAAATATTTCCAGCGTATCAGATCATTACCGATCGTGATAAAAAAGGGGTAGGCTTTGAGATACTCATTCGCTGGAATAAAAACGGTAAAATTGTTAAGCCCGCCAGCTTCCTTAATGATATCTCACATCATGAAATATGGTTAAAGATTACGGCGTTGGTCATCCACGCCGCCGTTTGCGGAATTAATAAATATAATGGAAAGTTTTATTTTTCCGTGAATATTCCACCACGTCTGGCCTCCGGGAATGCGCTACCGGATATGGCCAGGAAGGCCACCGGCATGCTGCTCAAACCGCAGTGGGCGGAAAAGCTGGTGTTTGAGTTCGCGGAAAGCATTGATGTGATGAAGGACAGCAGGATCCCTGAAACCATGCGTCTCCTGCGGAACACGGGGTGTAGATTATTTTTGGACGACTGCTTCTCCAACCATCACACCCTGTTCCCCGTCAGGCAGGTGCATTTTGACGGACTGAAGCTTGACCGGGATATCGTCGAACATTTTGTGGCAAATGATAATGACTACCATCTTATTAAAGCGATACAAATTTATAGCGACATGACCGGAACGGATTGCATCGCAGAGGGCGTTGACAGTGAAGAGAAGTTTGAAAAATTAGTTGAGCTGGGGGTGAAAAGCTTCCAGGGCTATTATCTGTCACGGGCTGTGAAAGAGGAAGAATTAGACAGGATGGTAAGGATGTTTAGCTAGAAAATAAAGCCCCGGAGGGCCTTTGTTATTTTCGTCCCAGCAGCAGGCCGAGAACAATACCCACTGCACCGGCGGCAATGAGCCCGGTCAGGGGATTATTCTTAACCGCTTCCGTTACGTCAGAAACGGCATCGCTGGCCTGGGCGGCATATTTTCTCGCCGCACCTTTGACCTGGTGCTTTGGTGAATCTACGAATTCACCAAACTGCTGCTGCGCTGAACCTGCCAGTTCATCAAGCTTATTTTTGGCTTTGTCTTCTGCAAATTGGGTGTTTTTATCAGTACCGAGATCGGACATTTTTACCTCCTTTTGTTGATAATTAAAGGATAGCCGCTCTTTAAGGATGTGAGAGACGAAAGGTTAATTTCGGCACCTGGCAGGGCTGTTTTCGGATATATCTCTGTGCGGAGGACTCGCACAGAGAGACGCTGTTATTCGGCAAAACTCAGCAGCGCTTCGCCATCAAGACGATAGCGAACCCATTCGGACTGCGGCAGCGCGCCTATGCTCAGGTAAAAATCGATGGCGGGCTGGTTCCAGTCCAGCACGCTCCATTCAAGGCGGCCGCACTGCCGTTTTACCGCGAGCTGCGCGATATGTTTCAGCAGCGCTCTTCCCGCGCCTTTTCCACGATAATCCGGGGAAACGTACAGGTCTTCCATGTAAATACCGTTGCGTCCTAGCCAGGTAGAATAGCTGGTGAAGAACACGGCATAGCCGGCGATCTTACCTTCATATTCCGCGATCAACGCTTCGGTTTGACTGCCGGTGCCAAAGAGCGTTTCCCGGATCTCCTCTGGCGTGGTCACGACTTCTTCCGGCGCTTTTTCATACACCGCGAGCTCGTAGATCATGGCGTAAATTGCCGCCGCATCTTCGGGACGGGCCTGACGAATGGTTATGCTCATTGTTTTTCCTGTTTTTGTAGCCTGTATTTCGATTGATGGCGTTAAGCATACGGAGTATTGTCCGAAGAATTAAGTGCAATGAAATCAACAAATGATGAATATTATGCATCCGGCACTGAGACGCCTTGATTTAAACCTGCTGCCCGTTTTCGACGCAATTTACCGCCACCGTTCCGTCCGGCTGGCCGCTGATGAGCTGGCGATGAGCACATCGGCACTGAGCCATGCGCTGTCGCGTTTGCGCATTACCCTTAATGACCCGCTTTTTTTTCGGGAAGGGCATCGCATGTCCCCCAGCGTGTATGCCACTCAGCTTGCGCCTTCTATTGCTTCCGCATTGTCGTTCCTGAATCATGAGCTGACCCCGCAGCCGGAGTTTGACCCGGCCAACAGTACCGAAAGCTTACAAATTGGGATTACGGACTTTACCGCGCTGTGCATTTTCCCCGTGCTGATGCACAAACTGCAGCTTGCTGCCCCGGGTTTGCGTTTCGAATTACGCTATCTGCCGCACAGCCCGGCGCTGACGGAACTGCTGGCAGGTGAAGTGGATCTCGCGCTGGGGTTCAGCACTCAGGATGATACCCGGCACCCTGAACTGGAAGAGATCGACTGGTTTGAAGATGAGTATGTGGTCATCAGCAACGCCCGGCGGACGCGTCTGACGCTGGAGGATTATCTCGCAGCACGACACCTGGTGGTGACGCCATGGAATGAGAAGCAGGGCGTTCTGGACGTGCGGCTCGAACAACTGGGCTATACCCGACAAATTGCGATCAAAACGCCGTCGATGCTCAGCGCGCCCTTTATCGTTGCGGAAAGTGACCTGCTGATGGCGATCCCCCGTTTTGCCGCTGAGAAGCTGGCTGCGGCAGCGGAGCTGAGGATTTTTCCTTTACCGTTTTCGATACGCACGTTTGAAGTGAAAATTTATTCGCATAAACGCAGCGGCCAGCGAGGCGCGACCCGATGGCTTAAGGAAGAGTTGCAAATGCTGGCGCAGGCTGGCCGCTAAACGCCAGAATCCTGACCGAACTTGCTAATTATGGAGAGGTAATACCGGCCGCATATCGTTGTGCGGCAGCAATCGCCCTGTCGTCAAAAATATACTGTTCGAAATGATGGCTTACGTCAGTTACGCGATAAATTTTCCATTTACCATCTTCTGTGCGCAGATACACTTTTAGCTGCAATTTCCGCTCATTACCCACACCCAGCTGAACGTTAACAACTTTTCCGGACGCATAGTTAATCGCATTGCTTACGCTTAGGTCAGGGATCCACTCTGCCGCATAGTCCTGCGTATAGGTAAAATAGTCGGAACCGATAATTTCCTGCTCATAGAGAGAGGATATTTTCTGCAGTCGGGAGAGCGTGTCTTGCGCAATATAGTCACGCATTTTTAGTGAATCGAGATCATCTTCTTTGCTGTCTGTGACGAAAGCCATGAGGTAGAACGTATAAAAATCATGTGTACGTTTTTCAGGCGTAACCATCTGAGTTGCACACCCCGTCAGCAACAGGCACATCAAAAGAACGTTACGCATTAGTTTTTCCTGTAAATCTTGTAAGTAGGTTGTGCGGAGCGATATCCCGGACCACCCCACATATCTCTTTGTCTGAAATCAGAGTACCAGGTTGTGCCGTCATAAATTGCCATATGGCCCGCAGGATTACCGCCATCATAAGGTTGAATAACAACCACGTCGCCTTCCTGTAATATTTCACCTTGCCCTAAAACTCGGAAACCTGCTCGTTCAAGGTTACTGCCATAGTCTTTTGCGTTAGGTGCATTGCCAATATCCACGCCACCTGCACGTATTGCCTTACGCGTAAATTCTCCACAACGACTTTGCGATGAAGTGCCGGCATTCTGGCGTGCGTGTAGAGCTGCTGCGTGTTTGTTCCATGCCATTTGTTAACTCCTGTTGTATAGGAAAAAGTCACTAAACAACGTGAGGTTGAATCCGGTTAGGCAATTAATGTTATTGAAAAATCATATATTTCAGTTGGTTATATCTTTTGGGTTTTCATTTGTTTGGTTGATGATATGCAGTAGATACGTTGTTTTTGCAGCGGAAATAGAAGGTTTACATCACCAGAAAAGTAAAATACCATACCCCCCTATAGTATCTTAACGGAGGGCGTATGCCGCATTCACCCGAAGATAAAAAACGCATTCTCACGCGCGTCCGTCGCATTCGGGGCCAGGTTGATGCCCTTGAACGTGCGCTGGAATCGGGCGATCCCTGCCTTGCCATTTTGCAGCAAATCGCCGCCGTGCGCGGCGCTGCCAATGGCCTGATGGGCGAAATGGTCGAAATTCACCTCAAAGATGAGCTGGTGACGGGGGAGACAACCCCGGATCAGCGGGCAGTTCGGATGGCGGAAGTCGGCCATTTGCTGCGCTCTTATCTAAAATAAACCCACAGACATCACATAAGGGAAGTCATTATGAAATCACGCGCAGCCGTCGCATTTGGTCCAGGCCAGCCGTTAAAAATCGTTGAAATCGACGTTGCACCGCCAAAGAAAGGCGAAGTGCTGATCAAAATTACCCATACCGGCGTGTGCCATACCGATGCGTTTACGCTGTCCGGTGACGATCCTGAAGGCGTTTTCCCGGCGGTGCTTGGCCACGAAGGCGGCGGTATCGTGGTTGAAGTAGGTGAGGGCGTGACCAGCCTGAAGCCGGGCGATCATGTTATTCCTCTCTACACCGCAGAATGCGGCGAGTGTAAGTTCTGTAAATCCGGCAAAACCAACCTCTGTCAGGCCGTTCGCGCTACCCAGGGCAAAGGCCTGATGCCGGACGGTACTACGCGTTTCTCCTACAACGGCGAGCCGATTTATCACTACATGGGCACCAGCACGTTTAGCGAGTACACCGTCTGTGCGGAAATTTCACTGGCGAAGGTCAACCCGCAGGCGCCGCTGGATAAAGTCTGCCTGCTGGGCTGCGGCGTGACCACCGGTATCGGTGCGGTACACAACACGGCGAAAGTGAAAGAAGGCGATACCGTTGCGGTGTTCGGTCTCGGTGGGATTGGTCTGGCGGTGATCCAGGGCGCGGTGCAGGCGAAAGCAGGCCGTATCATTGCTGTCGACACCAATCCGGAGAAATTCAAACTGGCGGGTGAAATGGGCGCGACCGATTTCGTGAACCCGAAAGATTACGAAAAGCCGGTGCAGGACGTGATTGTTGAGCTCACCGACGGCGGCGTTGATTTTAGCTTCGAGTGTATCGGCAACGTGAACGTCATGCGTTCCGCGCTGGAGTGCTGCCACAAAGGCTGGGGCGAAAGCATCATCATCGGCGTGGCGGGTGCGGGTCAGGAGATCAAAACGCGTCCATTCCAGCTGGTGACCGGTCGCGTATGGCGCGGTTCGGCATTTGGCGGCGTGAAAGGGCGTACCCAGCTGCCGGGAATGGTTGAAGATGCGATGGTAGGCAAAATTCAGCTGGATCCGTTCATTACGCACCGTTTGCCGCTGGAGCAGATCAATGAAGCTTTCGATCTGATGCATGAAGGTAAATCCATTCGTACCGTCATTCATTTCGGCGACAAGTAACTCTTCTGCCAGCGGTTTTTCGCCGCTGGCGTTTCTTTAATAATCTTCTCTAAAGTGTGACCAGTGCGGCGTTTTTAGCCGTAATCTAAATCCCTGCCGTGCCGATGACTATCTATACCCGTCATACTTCAAGTTGCCTGTGCGTTGGCCGCACTCGTTCACCCCAGTCACTTACTTATGTAAGTTCCCGGGGATTCACTCCCTTGCCGCGTGACTCGGCCTGTGGCCTCGCCCCTTCGGGGCCAGCGCAAGCGCTGTTCAAAACGGCTAGCCGTTTTGTCATGCAACTCGAATTATTTAGGGTATAACACGCATATTTTTACGCATCTTACCTATAAGAGAGTCGACGGTCATGGACAACACAACTTCGATGCAGGCGCAGCGCAAGCTGGGCTTCTTGCATCACATCAGGCTGGTTCCGCTGTTTTCCTCCATTCTCGGTGGCATTATTCTTCTGTTTGCCTTGAGCGCAGGTCTGGCGGGGTATTTCCTGTTGCAGGCTGATACCGATCAGCAGGATGTCACAGCAGAAATTCAGGTGCGTATGGGGCTTTCGAACAGCTCCAACCATTTACGTACCGCGCGAATCAATATGATCCATGCCGGTGCGGCCAGCCGTATCGCGGAAATGGAGGCGATGAAGCAAAACATTAGCGAGGCGGAAACGCGCATCAAGCAATCGCAGTCAAGCTTTACCGCCTATATGAATCGCGCCGTGCGCACCTCTGCGGACGAAGCGCTGGATGCTGAGCTGAAAGCACGCTATGACGCCTATATAGCGGGGCTGCAGCCAATGGTGAAATTTGCCAAAAACGGCATGTTTGAGGCGATCATCAATCATGAAAACGAAACCGCGCGTCCGCTGGATGACGCCTACAACGCCGTCCTGCTGAAGGCCATCAAAATCCGTACCGATCGTGCCAGCGCGCTAACCGCTCAGGCCCACACCCGTACACAGCTAGGGCTGATGTTTATGGTCGGCGCGTTTGCGCTGGCGCTGGTGTTAACGGCCATGACCTTTGTGGTGCTGCGCCGGACGGTGATTAACCCGCTTCAGCGTGCTGCCACCCGCATTGAGAATATTGCGAAAGGTGATTTAACCATGCCGGACGATCCGACAAGCCGGAGCGAGATCGGTCGCCTGACGCGGGATCTGCAAACCATGCAGCATTCGCTGGTGACCACCGTAGGCACCGTGCGCCAGGGGGCTGAAGAGATTTATCGCGGCACCAGCGAGATCTCTGCGGGAAATACCGACCTCTCTTCTCGTACCGAACAGCAGGCAGCCGCGATTGAGCAGACCGCCGCCAGCATGGAGCAGTTGACCGCAACGGTGAAACAGAACGCCGATAATGCCCATCATGCCAGCAAACTGGCGGAAGATGCTTCCGGCAAAGCCAGCCGCGGCGGCCAGATGGTGTCCGGCGTGGTGAAAACGATGGGCAATATCTCGACCAGTTCGAAGAAAATTTCAGAAATTACCGCCGTGATTAACAGCATTGCCTTCCAGACCAATATTCTGGCGCTGAACGCCGCCGTTGAAGCGGCGCGTGCAGGCGAGCAGGGACGAGGCTTTGCGGTGGTGGCGAGTGAAGTGCGCACGCTGGCAAGCCGCAGCGCCAACGCCGCGAAAGAGATTGAAAGCCTGATCAACGAGTCGGTGACCCTGATTGACCAGGGGTCGGGTGAAGTGGTCGCGGCGGGGAACACCATGAATGAAATCGTCGAGGCGGTGAAGCGCGTCACCGATATCATGCTGGAAATTGCTGCCGCGTCCGACGAGCAGAGCCGTGGCATTGTCCAGGTGAGCCAGGCCATTTCTGAGATGGATAAAGTCACCCAGCAAAACGCCTCGCTGGTGGAAGAAGCCTCAGCGGCCGCGGCATCGCTGGAAGAACAGGGTGCGCGTCTGACGGAAGCAGTAGGGGCATTTCGGCTGAACGGGGCAACGGCGGGGCGTGTGGTAGCGTCTGCGCCAGTGGCGAAGGGTGTGCCATTGCGCCCAGCGGCTACGGTTTCCGGGGATAACTGGGAGACGTTCTGAGTTGCGGGTTTGTCGGGTGGCGCTGCGCTTACCCGACCTACAAAACCAGTCCTCCAAAAAAGGGACCTTTCGGTCCCTTTTTCATCTGTTACTTCTTATCGGGTAACGCATACGCGATAACGTAATCACCGCGATCCGGCGACTGACGTGCTCCGCCTGCATTAATGATGATGTACTGCTTACCGGTTTTCGGTGAAACGTAGGTCATCGGCCCGGACTGGCTGCCTACCGGCAGACGGTCTTTCCAGATCTCTTTCCCGGTGGCGGTATCAAACGCGCGCAGGTAGAAATCCTGAGTACCGGCGAAGAACAGCAGACCAGACTGCGTGGAGAGCGATGCGCCAAGGGTTGGCATGCCGATCGGGATTGGCATATGCATACGAATACCCAGCGGACCGGTATCTTCCACGGTGCCGACAGGAACCTGCCACACCAGCTTGCCGGATTTCAGATCGACCGCTGACATGGTGCCAAACGGCGGTTTCTGGCACGGAATGCCCAGCGGTGACAGGAAGCGCTCACGCATCGCGCCGAACGGCGTGCCGTCCATGGGGACAATCCCCATCTCAATGCCGCTGGCATTTTTCGAAACATTCGCGCGAGGAACCATATAGTTCGCCAGACCCAGACGCATATCGTTGACGAACATCAGGCCGTTGTTCGGGTCAACCGACACGCTGCCCCAGTTCATCCCGCCGAGAGAGCCAGGGAACTGCAGGGAACGGTCGAGGCCCGGTGGGGTGAAGACGCCCTGATGACGCATCTCTTTAAACTGAATACGGCACAGCAGCAGGTCAACAGGCGTCGCCCCCCACATGTCGGATTCAGTCAGCGTCTGGTTGCCAATCATCGGCATGCCCACGGAATACGGCTGGGTTGGGGAGTAGCGTTCACCTTCAACGTTACCCGCCGGAACGGGACGTTCTTCAACCTTCGCCACCGGCTTACCGGTTTCGCGGTTAAGCATGAAGATCATGCCCTGCTTGCTGGTCTGCACCAGCACCGGCGTGGTGCCCCCTTTACCGTCAGGAAGATCGTACAGCAGCGGCTGGGAAGGCAGGTCAAAGTCCCACAGATCGTGGTGGGTGGTCTGGAAATGCCAGCGCACCTGACCGGTCGTTGCGTCGACGGCCACGATGGAGGAGCTGTATTTGTCGTCCAGCGCGGTACGTTCACCCGCCCAGAAGTCCGGGGTGGCGTTGCCGGTTGGCAGATAAATCAGATTGAGTTTTGCATCGTAAGACATGGCTGACCAGACGTTCGGCGTGCCGCGCGTATAGGTCTGGCCTTCCGGCGGCAGGCCGGTGAGGTTCGGATTACCCGGATCCCACGCCCAGGCCAGCTTGCCGGTGTGAACATCGTATGCGCGCACTACGCCCGGCGGTTCGCCGGTGGAGAAGTTATCCGCGACGCGACCGCCGACGACAACGACATTCCCGGCCACCAGCGGCGTGGAGGTCTGCTGATAATACCCAGGCTTAATTTCGCCCATACCGACGCTCAGATCCACGGTGCCGTGGTCGCCGAAGTCTTCGCAGACCTTGCCGTTATCCGCATTGATGGCAATCAGGCGGGCATCGGTAGTCGGCAGGAACAGACGGCGAGGGCATGCCGCAGGCTGTGTCTCCGTCTGTGAGGCTGTCACGCTTGAGCTATCTTCAAAATAGCCCAGACCGCGGCAGCGCTGCCAGTTAGGGGCCGTAGCTTTAGAATCGTAACGCCATTTTTCTTTACCGGAATCTACGTCCAGCGCCAGCACTTTGCTGTACGGCGTACAGACATACAGCGTGTCGCCAATCTGTAACGGGGTATTCTGATCTTCCGCACCCGAGCCGTTGCTCTGCGGGATATCCCCGGTGTGTGCAACCCAGGCGACTTTCAGATCGCTGACGTTTTGCTTGTTAATCTGGTCCAGCGCGGCAAAGCGATCGCCGTGGGTCGTGTTCCCCCAGTGCGCCCAGTTTTTCTGCTGCTCGCCTTCGGCGACAGGTTTTACCGGCACTGATTCATTCGCGGCAACCAGCGTCTGCGGCTTAAACATCCAGCCCAGGCTGACCAGCATGACCACGGCCAGCACGGCGGCAATGCCAAAAGCGGGCGCTTTGTTAACCGGCTCACGGGTATTTGCGGCGCGCAGGAAGGGCCACACAATCGCGCACAGGAACGCCAGCACGGCGAAGGTGAAGAGGCGGGAAAAGAGCGGCCAAAAATCCCAGCCTGCATCGCTTACCGCCCAGAATAACGAGGCGATAAACGCGATACCATACAGCACCATGCCGCTGGTGCGGTTGGTGAATATCAGGATGGCAGCAATTACCATCACCGCACCCATGATCAGGAAGTACAGACTTCCACCTACTGTAGCGAGCTTCAAGCCCAGCCCGCCGACTGCCAGACCGATGAGCATCATCAGTCCGACAAGGAGCCACTGCAGGATACGAGGTAACCCGCGTGGCGCGCTGCCAAATGCCATGTCTATCTCCTTAAACACGCCCGCCCGTCTGGTGTGCTGTGCGCATCTGTACCAATTGGGTCATGCAGGACGGGCGTTATGATGTTTTTACCGTTTGAATAGCGTGAAATTCACTCGTATAAATTCGTGTGCGAACCATTTGGTGAAATCGCGGCTATGATAAAACTGTTAAATTGTTTTACGCAATTGTTAATGAATGATTTCGCATTATTTGCCCAGGAGAAGGTAAACCCGCCTTGACGGCGGGTCAGGGCAGGGACATCAGGCTGGCATGGACTTGCGGATCGCGCTTAACAGCGCTTGTGCACCTGGGGAGAGCGGGGCATCAACACGGGTCAGGATCCCAATAGGTTCCCCGGCTCCCGGCGAGGTCACCGGGAGTGCGGTCAGGGTGCCACGGCGTAAATCGTCTTTGACAGCACCTGAGGGGACGAACCAGACGTAGTCATAGTCCACGGTAAGCTGGCGCGAAAGAGAGGCTGACAGGGTTTCAATGCAGCCCGACGGGAGCGTGCACCCCTGCATTTCGAGTAGCGTTTCGGCATTCTGACGCGGAACCGTACCTTTTGGTGACACAACAACCGGCCACTCCATGACGCGGCTCAGGGTCACGGTGTCCTGCAACAGCGGGTGATCGGGACGGACAACCAGCTTGAGTGATTCCAGGAACAAGAGTTCGTAATTGAGGCCGCTCATCAATTCCGGATCGGACATTCTGCCAATACCCAGATCCAGTTCGCCCGCTTTCAGACCGGCAAGCAGCATCGTGTTATTCATGGTGGCGACCTGAATCGTGGCGTGCTTTTGCTGCTTGTGAAACTGACCAATCACCGCGGGCAAAATGCCCAGCGCCGCGGTAGGAAGCGCGCCCACGCGCACGATATCGCTGGCAGGTTCCTCTTTCCGGTTCAACGCCTGGCCTGCGGTGTTGAGGGCATCCAGCACTTTTACCGCGTGCGTCAGAAATTGCTCACCCACGATCGTGAGCTGTGCGCCCAGACGACCGCGATCGAAGAGCCGCGTTCCGGTAAGCTGTTCCAGCTCGTTCAGGGTTTTTGAAAGTGCAGGTTGACTGAGGTTAAGGGTTTCAGCCGCTCGCCCCAGCGTTCCCTGTTGAGCGACGGCCACAAATGTATGCAAATGGCGCAAGCGTATGCGCTGACTGAACAGACCATTTTTTTCCATAGGCGATGTTAAAAACAGAGCGATGCGGGTGACAAGTTAAGTTGTTTGATTTTGATAACTTGATAGCAAAATATTTTTAACATTTGATCTGTTTGAGTTACAACCTGTTTTGGGTAATGGACAGGCTTTGACCACTCATCTGCCTGGATCACAATTCGTAAATTCTTCCCGCCGGAAGGAACGGGCTTCTCTACACTCCAGGTAATATTCACTGGAGGCATGACATCATGGCGAACACCATCACGGCTGATGATATTCGGGAACACTTTTCGCAGGCTATGTCGGCGATGTACCAGCAGGAAGTTCCGCAGTACGGCACCTTGCTGGAACTGGTGGCGGACGTTAACCTGGCGGTTCTTGAAAATAATCCACTCTTACATGAACAGCTGGCGAACGCGGATGAACTCGCGCGCCTGAATGTCGAACGTCACGGCGCAATTCGCGTCGGCACCGCACAGGAACTGTCCACCTTGCGCCGCATGTTCGCCATTATGGGAATGTATCCGGTCAGTTATTACGATCTCTCACAGGCGGCGGTGCCTGTCCATTCCACGGCGTTCCGCCCGGTGGACGATGCGGCGCTGTGTCGTAATCCGTTTCGTATTTTTACCTCGCTGCTGCGCCTGGAGCTGATTGAAAATGTTGAGCTGCGCGAACGTGCCGCCGGGATCCTCGCCCAGCGGAACATTTTCACGCCGCGTTGTCTGGAACTGATCGCGCTGCATGAGTCAGAAGGCGCATTCACTGAAACGCAGGCGCGCGAGTTTGTTCAGGAAGCGCTGGAAACATTCCGCTGGCATAGCCACGCAACGGTCGACCAGGAAACCTATCTGGCGCTGAGCAAAGAACATAAGCTGATTGCCGACGTGGTGTGCTTCCCCGGTTGCCACATTAACCATCTGACCCCACGCACGCTGGATATCGACCGGGTGCAGGAGCTGATGCCGAAGTACGGCATTGAGCCAAAAATCCTGATTGAAGGGCCGCCGCGCCGTGAGGTGCCGATCCTGCTGCGTCAGACCAGCTTTAAGGCGCTGGAAGAACCGGTTCTTTTCGCCGGGGAACATAAGGGAACGCATACCGCACGCTTCGGTGAAATTGAACAGCGTGGCGTTGCGCTGACGCCGAAAGGTCGGGAGATGTACGACAGTCTGTTAAGCCAGGCCGGTACCGGTAAAGATAACCTTATGCACCAGCTGCATCTGCGCGAGGTGTTCAGTGCATTTCCGGACAGTGAAATGTTCCTGCGCCGTCAGGAGCTGGCCTATTTCCGCTATCGCCTGACGCCAGCGGGTGAAGCGCATCGCCACGCGTTTCGACCGGGAGACGATCCGCAGCCGCTGATCGAACGCGGCTGGGTGGTTGCTCAACCCATAACGTATGAAGATTTTCTGCCGGTTAGCGCGGCGGGTATTTTCCAGTCCAACCTCGGAAATGAAACGCAGGCGCGCAGTCAGGGAAATGCCAGCCGCGAGGCCTTTGAAGCGGCGCTGGGCTGTACGGTATATGACGAATTCACGCTCTATCAGGAGGCGGAAGCGCGCAGCAAACAGCGTTGCGGTTTGCTCTGAAATCGTTACTCTGCAGGGGTGTGATGGAAAAAGAAGGTGGTTATGCAAAATCCCTCCGCCCCTGTGGTTGAAACGCGCCAGGGCGCACTGACTGGTTTTACAGACAACAATATTCATGTGTGGTGTGGGATCCCCTACGCTGCACCGCCCGTGGGCGACTGGCGCTGGCGCTCTCCGCGTCCACCGGAAAGCTGGGAGGGCGAACGGCAGGCAACGACGTTTTCGCCCTCAAGCTGGCAAAGCATTGAGTACTGCAAAGAGCTGGGCGGCGGCGATCCCGGCCAGTTCTCGGAAGATTGTCTCTATCTTAACGTCTGGTCTCCCGTCGATCGCGCCGGGCTGCTTCCGGTCATGGTCTGGCTGCACGGCGGCGGGTTCACGATTGGCGCGGGTAGCCTGCCGCCCTACAACGGTAAAGCGCTGGCATCGCGCGGCGTGGTGGTTGTGACGGTCAACTACCGTCTGGGTCATCTCGGCTTTTTCGCGCATCCGGCGCTGGAAGGTGAAGAAAGCCGCGTGGTGCATAACTTTGCGTTACTTGACCAGATCGCCGCGCTGGAGTGGGTGCGGGATAACATTGCCGCATTTGGCGGGGATCCGAACTGCGTGACGCTGTTTGGTGAATCTGCGGGCGCGCGCAGCGTGTTGTCGCTGATGGCATCGCCGCTGGCGGAAGGATTGTTCCATAAAGCGATCGTGCAAAGCGGGTACACCTTACCGGATACGCCGCGCGAGAAAGCCCTGCAAAAAGGGGAAGCGATAGCAACTCATTTTGGGCTGGAGAACGCCACCGCCGGGCAGCTGCGCGCTCTGCCGCCTGAGGCCTTCTGGCCGCTCACGTCGCCGCTGAACGTTGCGCCTGCGCCCGTCGTTGGGGATTGCGTCCTGCCGGAAGCGATGCTGGATGTGTTCTTTGCCGCGCGACAGTATCCCGTTCCGCTAATGATTGGTTCGAACAGCGATGAAGCCAGCGTGATGGCGGTGTTTGGCGTGGATCTTGCCGGGCAAATTCAGAAGCTTCGCCAGGAACGACGCTTTGGCCTGGGGCTGATTAAGCTGCTCTATCCGGGCGTGAAGGGGGATGAAGAGCTGGGCAGACAGGTGTGCCGTGATATGGCCTTTACCACGATGGGCTATGTGGCGATGCAGGCTCAGCAGCGTGTGGGCGGACTGTGCTGGCGCTACTGGTTTGATTATGTCGCGGAAGCGGAACATGGCACCTATATCAACGGTGCCTGGCACGGCAATGAAGTGCCTTACGTGTTCGATACCCTGGGTCAGGTAGAACCTTCTCGTCAGTACGTGAACGAACGCGATCTGCAGTTTGCTGCCCAGGTCGCGGATTACTGGGTGAGCTTCGCGCGTGAGGCCGGGGCGCAGGACAGCTTATCCGGACCGGTGCACTGGCCCGCCTGTCGCAAAGGGCGCGACGTATTGTTGCGTATTGGAGTGAATAAACATGCAGGTTTCAGGCTTGAAAACCGCTTTATGCGCGCCCGCATGAGTCTCTTCAAACGGGTAATGAAGCACCACGTCAGCCTCGATTAAGCAAACAGGCGCGAAACGCCGCCAGACCATTTTCCTCGCCTGGCGTTTCGCGCAGCACCAGCCGGTAGCTCGCGCCGGTTTTTATGCTTGTCTCATAAGGCCGCAACAGCCTTCCAGCGCGAACATCTTCCGCCACCAGCGTTTCGTCAGCAATGGCGACGCCGAGGCCCTGAATGGCAGCAGTAATGGCGAGATCCATGGTGTCGAAGTGTTGATTTTTGTGCATAACAAACGCCGGGCTTTCCTGTTTCGCCAGCCACAATGACCAGTCGGTTTTATCTCTTGTCGGATGAAGAAAAGTCAAGGCGCCCAGCGTTGCGCCTGCCCGGAGTGGGCTAAGCACCGGCGTCAGCGCTTCTTCAAACAGCAAATCGCCCGCGCTCATGTGGGTGCCGAAAACAATGGCGGCATCGTAAGATTCGGTTTTGAAATTGACGTTGTGATCGGTCGTGGTGGTCAACGCAATTTGCAGATCCGGCTGTTCGCGCTCCACGTCCAGCAGCCGGGGAATTAGCCAGCGCATGGCGCAGGTCGGCGCTTTCAGGCGAATGACGGTCTGGTGCGCCCGCGCCCGATCCGCAACGTTCAATAACTGCGTAAAGGCCGATTGCATTTCAGGAAGCAGGGCGCTGCCCTGGGGAGAGAGCCGCAGCCCGCGCGCATGGCGTTCGAACAGGGGAAAGCCAAACCACGCTTCGAGTGAGGCAATTTTGCGGCTCACGGCACCTTGCGTCAGGCAAAGCTCCTGCGCCGCATGGGTAAGGTTCAGATGACGCGCGGTGATCAAAAAGGCGTCGATGGCATTAAGCGGGAATGAACGGCGCGACATACTACACCTCAGCTATGCGTTTTTCTCATGGCTATTATGACAACAATTCGATTGTCCCGATAGCCGAGTTATTGTTTGAATAGTTATGCAACAACAATGAGAAGGGACAGAGGATGACTTTACAGACACCGGTGCAAACCCGTTCAAAATTGCCTGACGTGGGGACCACGATTTTTACCGTTATCGGGCAGCTTTCTGCACAGCATAACGCCATCAACCTTTCTCAGGGCGCGCCCAATTTTTCCTGCGACCCAAAGCTTATCGCCGGTGTCACCCGCGCCATGGAGGCGGGGCATAACCAGTACGCGGCAATGACGGGTCTGACCTCCCTGAAAGAACGCATTGCGGAAAAGATTGCCACGCTTTACGGCACCCGGTATGACCCCGGCAGTGAAGTGCTCGTAACTGCCAGCGCCAGTGAAGGGCTCTACTCGGCCATCAGCGGGCTGGTCCATCCTGGCGATGAGGTGATTTACTTCGAACCGTCATTTGACAGCTACGCGCCGATAGTCCGGTTGCAGGGGGCGACACCCGTTGCCATTAAGCTGACCGTTCCGGATTTTGCCGTTAACTGGGACGAAGTTCGCGCCGCGATTACGCCGCGCACGCGTATGATCATCATCAACACGCCGCATAATCCGAGTGGTCAGGTCTTCTCAGCGAACGATCTGCAACAGCTGGTGGCGGTGACCCGTAATACCGACATCATTATTTTGTCTGACGAAGTGTACGAGCACGTCGTTTTTGACGGCGAGCCGCACCACGGCATGGCGACGCATCCGCAGCTGGCGGAGCGCAGCGTGATTATCTCATCGTTCGGAAAAACCTATCACGTCACCGGCTGGCGAGTGGGTTACTGTGTTGCCCCGGCGGTGCTGATGGACGAGATTTGTAAAGTCCATCAATTTTTAATGTTTTCTGCCGATACGCCAATGCAGCACGCGTTTGCTGAACACATGGTCGATCCGCAAACCTGGCTGTCGCTCTCTGCGTTCTATCAACGCAAGCGCGACCTGCTGCAAAGTTTGCTGGCGGAATCACCGTTCCGACTGCTGCCAAGTGCCGGATCGTTCTTCCTGCTGGCGGATTACAGCCATTTCAGCGACGAGCGCGACAGCGAGATGGTCAAACGGCTGATCGTCGAGTGTGGCGTGGCCACCATTCCGCTGTCGGCGTTTTACGCGGACGGCACGGATAATAAATTGATTCGACTCTCTTTTGCGAAAGATGAGGCGACGTTACGGGCAGGTGCCCAAGCCCTGTGTCGGGTTAAACCACGCTGAGATAGGCTCTGAGGAGTTGTAGATGAAATTACGCGCGTTAATAGTCGGCATGGGATTGCTGTGTACGTTTTCTTCCTTCGCTGCCACCGAGTTACGTTACGGCCTTGAGGCAGAATATCCGCCGTTTGAAAGCCGCAATGCGTCTGGTGAACTGGAAGGGTTCGACGTTGAGCTGGGCAACGCTATCTGCAAAGCGGCAGCGCTTAAGTGCAGCTGGGTTGAAACCTCATTTGATGCGTTGATCCCGGGCCTGGTGGCGAAAAAATTCGATGCCATTAACTCGGCGATGAACATCACCGAGCAGCGCCGCAAAAGCATTGATTTTACCCAGCCGATTTACCGCATTCCGTCGCAGCTGGTCGGCAAAGCCGGTACGGCGGTAGACACGACGGCTGAAGGGCTGAAGGGGAAAACCATTGGCGTGCTGCAGGGGTCCATTCAGGAAACCTATGCCAAAGAGCACTGGGAAAAACACGGTGTCACCGTGGTGTCTTATAAAGATCAGAATATGGCGTGGGGCGATCTGCTGAATGGCCGTATCGACGCCTCGCTGGTGATGTCCGCGGCCGGGCAGGCAGGTTTCCTCAGCAAGCCACAGGGTAAAGGGTTTGGCTTTATCGGCAAACCGGTGTCGGACGACACCATCCTCGGCAGTGGGATCGGTTTTGGGTTGCGTAAGGGTGACGAGGCCACCAAAAAGCAGCTTGATGCCGCGATTGATAAAGTACGTGCCGACGGCACGATCGCTAAACTCGCTGATAAGTACTTCCCGGGTATCGATGTCAGCGTAAAATAACCGCCTCGTTGGCCCCGGTGAGTGATGTCACACCGGGGCATTTTTATACACATTTTCCAGGCTTTCTTTACACCACTTTCGGGCCGTTCTGGTCGACAGAAAATATTTCTCACTTTGTTCATATAATCACCGGCCAACAATTGGATTCTTAACCATTTTTGTTTAGGCTGTGCGTTCTTTCTTGCCGTCATTTCGCCGCGTGCGAAACACATTCACACGACCATAAGGACGTTTTTCCAGGCATGAATCGCAGACGTTTTCTAAAAGGCTCGCTTGCAATGGCTGCCCTGAGCGGCACATCTGGCCTTGCTTCCCTGTTTTCCAAAGCGGCCTACGCGGCTGACTCTGACATTGCAGACGGCCAGAGCCGTCGTTTTGACTTCTCCGTACTGCAATCCATGGCGCATGATCTGGCGAAAACCCCGTGGGGTGGCGCGCCGCGTCCGCTGCCGGAGACGCTGGCAACCATGACGCCGCAGGCGTATAACGCCATCCGCTACGACGAAAAACAGTCTCTGTGGAATAACATCGAAGGCCGTCAGCTGGACGTGCAGTTCTTCCATATGGGGATGGGTTTCCGCCGCCGCGTGCGTATGTTCTCGCTGGATCAGACAACCTCTCAGGCGCGTGAGATCCACTTCCGCCCTGAACTGTTCAGCTACGGCGACACGGGTGTCGATACCAAACAGCTTGAAGGCCAGAGCGATCTCGGTTTTGCGGGCTTCCGCGCCTTTAAAGCCCCCGAGCTTGCGCGTCGCGATATCGTCTCGTTCCTCGGTGCGAGCTACTTCCGCGCGGTGGATGACACCTATCAGTACGGCCTTTCCGCACGCGGTCTGGCGGTGGATACCTTCACCGACACGCCGGAAGAGTTCCCGGATTTCACCTCCTTCTGGTTTGAAACCGTTAAGCCGGGCGATACCACTTTTACCGTCTACACGCTGCTGGATAGCCCAAGCATCACCGGTGCCTATAAGTTCGTGATCCACTGCGAGAAGAGCCAGGTGATTATGGAGGTGGAAAACCATCTCTATGCGCGTAAAGACATCAAGCAGTTGGGCATCGCGCCGATGACCAGCATGTTCAGCTGCGGTAATAACGAGCGCCGCATGTGCGACACCATTCACCCGCAAATCCACGACTCCGACCGCCTGGCGATGTGGCGCGGCAACGGGGAGTGGATCTGTCGTCCGCTGAATAACCCGCAGAAGCTGCAGTTCAATGCCTACATGGATAAGAACCCTAAGGGCTTTGGCCTGCTGCAGCTTGACCGCGATTTCTCTCACTATCAGGATGTGATGGGCTGGTATAACAAACGTCCAAGCCTGTGGGTTGAACCGCGTAACGACTGGGGTAAAGGCGCGGTAGGGCTGATGGAGATCCCAACGACGGGCGAAACGCTGGATAACGTGGTCTGCTTCTGGCAGCCGGAGAAGCCGGTGGAAGCGGGGGACGAGCTGGACTTCAAGTACCGCCTTTACTGGAGCGCGCAGCCGCCGGTGCGTTCTCCGCTGGCGAACGTTTTCGCCACCCGTACCGGTATGGGGGGCTTCCCGGAAGGCTGGGCACCGGGCGAAAATTACCCGAAAGTCTGGGCGCGTCGCTTTGCCATTGATTTCGTCGGTGGCGACCTGAAGGCCGCTGCGCCAAAAGGTATCGAGCCGGTGATCACGCTCTCCAGCGGTGAAGCGAAGCAGGTTGAGATCCTCTACGTTGAGCCGTTTGACGGGTATCGTATTCTGTTTGACTGGTATCCAACCTCGGATTCAACCGAGCCGGTGGATATGCGCCTGTTCCTGCGCTGTCAGGGCGATGCCATCAGTGAAACCTGGCTGTATCAGTATTTCCCGCCAGCGCCGGATAAGCGTAACTACGTTGACGACCGGATAATGCGTTAACGTTTGTGGGGTTGTGCCGGGTGGCGGCTTCGCCTTATCCGGCCTACTCTGGACGCATTTGTAGGCCGGGTAAGCGTTAGCGCCACCCGGCAATTGAGAGGCACCATGTCTTCAGAAATCATCCCCGTTTCACAGCAAATCGAACTGCGATCCGTCGAAGAGCATTACACCGCCGACCTGCACAACCTCGTCATCAAAAACAAAATCTTCCTGCAAACCGCCTTTGACTGGGCGCAGCACGTGGGCAGCGAAGAGGATACCCGCCGCAACGTGCAGAGTAACCAAATGCTGCACCAGCGCGGCTACGCCAAAATGTTTTTAATTTTTCATGACGATGCGCTGGCGGGCGTGCTGTCGTTCAACGCCATTGAACCCGCGAACAAAACGGGCTATATCGGCTACTGGCTGGATGAAGCGCATCAGGGAAAGGGCATTCTCTCCCGATCGCTGCAGGCGTTTATGCGCCATTATGTTGAACTCGGGACCGTTCGTCGCTTTGTGATTAAGTGTCGGGTGGATAACCACAGCAGCAATGCTGTTGCGCTGCGCAACGGTTTTATGCTCGAAGGGTGCCTGCGGGAGGCCGAATACCTGAACGGCCGTTATGATGATGTAAATACCTACGCGAGACTGTTCCCGCTATAGCGCGCCAAGCAGCGGCGTGCGGGTAATGCGCGTATCGCCGTTGATCGCCTTTTCCCCACGCAGGTGAATGTTCTCGCCCATAAAGGCTTCAATCACCGCATCGTCGGTAATCTCCACCCGATGTTCGATAAACACGTCGCCACTGATGCGCGCGCGTCCCTGGATAACGACTTTATCGTCAATCAGAATCGGCCCACCGCGCAGCCACGCCTCTCCACCGATCAGCACGTGATGCTTAATGACGCAGTTACCTTCGATAACGGCGTTTTCTGCAACCTGCGAACTGTAGCGCACGGTGGGGATAGCGTCGTCATCAAAGCCCGCAATAAGACGCGCATTGCCGTACACTTTGGCGCAGTCACAGACCCAGACGTTGTTGAGATCGTTACCCTCCAGGATGGCCCTGTCGAAGACTTCGGCTCGATGCTCGATAAAGGCATAGCTGACCAGCGCGTCGCCGTAGATTTGCGCCTGATGCACAATGCGCGACTCGCTCACCGTGGCCCGGTCATAAATTTTGAGGATCTGTTCCTGGTCGGTCGTTAAGCCTTTCGCGGCAATCACCATGCTGTTGTGGATCACGCGGGCATCACCGTAAATATGGCATTCGCCGCGTACGGTAGATTGCTGAATGGTGACGTTGTCACTTATTTTTGCCTCATGGCTCACCTGTGCATTGTCCAGCCAGCTGTTACCGCCGACGCAGGCACGGTGGCTCACGACGCAAGGCTGGGTAAGACGGGCGTTATCCGATATTGTCGCGCCCGCAAATACCACGCTGTTCTCGTTGTAGATCCAGCAGTCACCGTCCTGCGCGAGGGCACTCTCGTCGTCAATCCAGCCGCCTTTTGTACCGGCCGTCACGTCGCTAAAATCCGCCGTGGCGATAATCTGCCGCAGCGTGGCTGAGTGGCTTGTCTCGCCGTTTTTCCACTGCCAGAGGCGGGTCTCGTCGCTAAGGCGGTATTTGTTCATCATGTTATCCCAGGTGAGCGTCTCCACTAAACGTAGCAAACTTTCGGCTTTCCGTTGTGCTGGCATCCGCAGCGGAAACCTCTTAAAATGGCATTTAAAATACATTTTAAAAAATCAAATTAATGAATAACTTTAACAAATCCCAACAGGTGCTTAACCTTCCCGCGGGGTATTTTGGCATGGTGCTGGGCATCATCGGCATGGGCTTCGCCTGGCGATACGCCAGCACTCTGTGGCCGGTGACGCGCTGGCCGGGTGAGATTCTGGTCGCTCTCGCGGTTACATGCTGGTTTTTACTGACAGCGGCGTTTATCACTCGTGCGATCCGTTTCCCGTGCAGCGTGCTGGCAGAGATGCGCCACCCGGTGATGAGCAGCTTCGTCAGCCTTTTTCCGGCCACCACCATGCTGGTTGCCATTGGCTTTGTACCCTGGTTCCGCCCGGTATCGCTGGTGCTGTTCGGTGTGGGCGTGGTGGTGCAGCTTGCCTATGCTGCCTGGCAAAGCGCCGGGCTATGGCGGGGGACGCACCCGCAGGAGGCCACCACTCCGGGATTATATCTGCCAACGGTGGCGAATAATTTTATCAGCGCAATGGCGTGCGGAGCTCTGGGATTCAACGACGCAGGGCTTGTCTTCCTCGGCGCAGGCGTCTTTTCCTGGCTCAGCCTGGAGCCGGTGATCCTCCAGCGTCTTCGCAGCGCCGGAGAGCTTCCCTCCGCGCAGCGTACCTCTTTAGGCATTCAACTGGCGCCCGCGTTGGTGGCGTGTAGCGCCTGGTTTAGCGTCAACGGTGGGGAAGCCGATACCTTCGCCAAAATGCTGTTCGGCTACGGCCTGTTGCAGTTGCTGTTTATGCTGCGCCTGCTGCCGTGGTATTTGTCTCAGCCGTTTAACGCCTCCTTCTGGAGTTTTTCGTTTGGCGTGTCGGCTCTGGCTACTACGGGGCTGCATCTGGGACACGGCAGTTCGTCTGGATTCTTCCATGCCATTGCCGTGCCGCTGTTTATCTTTACCAATCTCATCATTGGGATGCTATTGGTTCGTACATTTATCCTGCTGATACAGGGCAAACTTCTGGTGCGCACTGATAAAGCACTGCTTATGCAATCTGAGGAAAAATAATGGCTGTCGATGAAAATTACTTCACAGAGAAATATGGTTTAACCCGTACCCACTCTGAGGTGCTGTACAGCGCGGAGATCGTTAAACCGGGTAAAACGCTGGATTTGGGCTGCGGCAATGGCCGCAATAGCCTTTACCTGGCCGCCAACGGCTTTGAGGTGACCGCCTGGGATAAAAACCCGATGAGTATTGATAACATCGAGCGCATCAAAGCGGCAGAAGGGATGACGACGCTGCAGACTGCGATCAAAGATCTTAACAACCTGAGCTTCGACGGTGAGTATGATTTTATCCTCTCCACCGTAGTGCTGATGTTCCTGGAAGCGAACACCATCCCTGGTCTTATCGCCAATATGCAGCGCTGCACGAAGCCCGGCGGCTACAACCTGATCGTTGCCGCCATGGATACGGCAGACTACCCGTGCACCGTTGGCTTCCCGTTTGCGTTTAAAGCCGGTGAGCTGAGCAACTACTATGAAGGCTGGGAGTTGCTCAAATACAACGAAGAGGTGGGCGAACTGCACCGCACCGATGAAAACGGCAACCGCATCAAGCTGCGCTTTGCCACTATGCTGGCACGCAAGCCCGCTTAACGGGCAGCCAGCAGGCAGATCTGCAGGGCAGTGTTGTACGACGCCTCGAACGACGACAGCGGTAAAAACTCGAACGTCGAGTGGAAGTTATGCGCGCCGGTGAAGAAGTTCGGGGTGAGCAGCCCTTTAGCAGAGAGCGCTGCGCCGTCGGTACCGCCGCGCATCGGCGTGGGTTTTGGCGTGATGCCCAGCGATTCCATCGCTTTAAACATCAGGTCGATGGCGCGCCTGTCTTCGCCAATCGCATTGCTGATATTGCTGTAGGTGTCTTCAATGCGATAGTCCACCCTGGCCGTTGGATGTTGGGCGGCAATCAGTGCGGCTATGTCGGCAATCTGCTGCTTGCGGGCGGCAAAGTTGTCCTTATCGAAGTCCCGGATATTGGCTTTAAGAACGGCCTCGTTCTGACCGGCCTGAATGCCGTTAAACCAGATATAGCCTTCACGCCCTTCGGTGCACTCCGGCGTTTGCTGGCGGTCAAAATGGTTGATGTAGTCAGTCGCCATCAGCAGTGGGTTCACCAGCACGCCTTTGGCGGACATCGGGTGCGCCGTCACGCCGGTAAAGCGGATCTCTGCGGCTGCCGCATTAAAGTTTTCGTAGACAATTTCACCCAGCTCGCAGCAGTCGATGGTCCAGGCGAAATCGACGTCGAAGCGTTTCAGATCCAGCGCCTTGGCACCGTTCAGGCCGATCTCTTCATCAGGCACAAATGCCACGACGATATCCCCGTGCTGATGTTCCGCCGTCAGGTTTTCCAGCACCGTCATCACCACCGTCACCGCCGATTTATTATCTGCGCCTAATACGCTGGTTCCGTCGCTGAAAATAATCTCTTCGCCAGGATACGCCAGAATTTCTGGGTGCTCTTTTACACGTAACCAGATGTCTTTCTCTTTATTCAGACAGAGATCTTCACCATGAAAGGTCAATATTTGCGGATGAATATCCGGTGATAAGCCCACGTCTACGGTATCAATATGCGTAATAAAGCCGATGCGCGGTGCACCGGGCACGTTGCCTTTTTTTACCGCCGTTACCGTGGCGAATTCATCAATCACAATATCGTCTAACCCCAGCTGTGCCAGCTCCTGCGCCAGCTCCCGCGCCATGTCATGCTGGCCCGGCGTTGAGGGCAGGGTTTTCACTTTGGGATCGCTCTGGCTGGTGATAACGAGATAGCGGAAAAAACGATGCGTTAATTGTCTGGAAAGCGGCGAGCCCATAGTGATTTATTCCTTATTTATTTTTCAGGTGTTTGCCACATCACTTTAATGTTATTTATGGAATGGCAAAAGAATTAATTAGCCGTCGAATTAAAAAGACAGGAATAAATGATGAAAAGCAAACTCACAATGTTAACGCTCGCGTTTGCTGCGCTGACGGTCAGTTCCACCGTGGTGGCGAAAACGCTGGTGTATTGTTCCGAAGGATCGCCAGAAAACTTTAATCCTCAGCTATATACCTCGGGAACTAGCGTGGATGCCAGCGCCGTGCCGGTCTATAACCGACTGGTCGATTTTAAGCCGGGCACAACGGAGCTGGTGCCGAGCCTGGCGGAGCGCTGGGAGGTGAGCGAGGACGGCAAGGTCTACACCTTCCATCTGCGAAAAGGGGTGAAATTCCAGAGCAATAAAGCGTTCAAGCCGACGCGGGATTTTAACGCCGACGACGTCATTTTCTCGTTTATGCGTCAGAAGGATGTCAATCATCCGTACCATAACGTCTCCAACGGCAGCTATTCCAACTTCGAAAGCCTGGAGTTTGGCAGCCTGATTACCGCGATAGACAAGGTGGATGACCATACCGTGCGCTTTACGCTGGCTCACCCGGAAGCGCCGTTTGTGGCCGATCTGGCGTGGTATTTTGCCTCGATTCTTTCGGCGGAATATGCCGATGCGATGCTCAAAGCCGGTACGCCGGAGAAGGTCGACATGGATCCTGTCGGGACCGGGCCGTTCAGGCTGGCGCAGTATCAGAAAGACTCCCGCATTTTATTCACGGCGTTCCCGGAATACTGGCAGGGTAAATCGAAGCTGGATCGACTGGTCTTCACCATCACGCCGGATGCGTCCGTGCGTTTTGCGAAAATCGAAAAAAATGAGTGTCAGGTGATGCCGTTCCCGAACCCGGCCGATCTGCCGCGCATGAAGGCGAACAAAGACATCACGTTGATGAGCAAGGCGGGGCTGAATACCGGTTTTCTGGCATTCAATACGCAAAAGCCGCCGCTGGATAATGTGAAAGTCCGTCAGGCTCTGGCGATGGCGATCAATAAACCCGCCATTATTGACGCGGTATTCCACGGTACGGGCACTGCGGCGAAAAACCTGCTGCCGCCGGGCGTCTGGAGCGCAGACAGCGAGCTTAAGGATTACGATTACGATCCCGAAAAGGCGAAAGCGCTGCTGAAAGAGGCCGGTTATGCTAACGGTGTCAGCATCGACTTGTGGGCGATGCCGGTGCAGCGTCCCTACAATCCGAATGCGAAACGCATGGCGGAGATGATTCAGGCCGACTGGGCGAAGGTTGGTGTGCAGGCCAAAATTGTCACCTATGAGTGGGGGGAATACCTCAAGCGTGTGAAAGGGGGCGAACATCAGGCTGCGCTGATGGGCTGGACAACAGCCACGGGCGACCCGGATAACTTCTTTGGCCCGCTCTTTACCTGTACGTCCGCCAACGGCGGTTCGAATTCGGCCAAATGGTGCTACAAACCCTTTGATAAGATTATTGCCGAGGCAAAATCGATAACCGATCAGAATAAACGCATTGCCTTGTACAAAGAGGCGCAGCAGATGATGCATGACCAGATGCCAGCCGTCATGATTGCACACTCCACTATATTTGAACCGGTGCGTAAGGAAGTGACAGGCTACGAAATAGACCCGTTTGGTAAGCATCTGTTCTGGCAGGTGGATATTAAGCCGTAATGTTGTCCTGCCCGGACCGCGTTCGGGCAGTCTTTTCGCAATTTGTGCTACCTGCATCATTTTTTGCCACAACAAATCCCCCCATCTTTTGCTATAACTTCAAGTGCATACTTGCAGATAACATGGAATACCATCATGCGTACTCACACTTTTTTTAAAGTTGCAGTGCTTTCTGGTCTGTTGGCGTTGGCGGGCTGTGCATCGAAAGTTGCCGCACCTGACCAATTTTCAGGCTTTTTAAAAGATTATTCAGGCTTGCAGCAAACGACGTCCGCGACGGGGAAACCAACGCTGCGTTGGGTTGATCCTTCATATAACGAAGCCAATTACGACAGTATTCTCTGGACGCCGATAACCTATTATCCGGCGCCAAAACCGACGACTCAGATTGGTCAAAAAACGCTTGATGAGCTTCTGTCCTATACCAATACCAAAATGAAAACGGCAATTGGTCAGCGTAAACCCGTTGTGTCGACGCCGGGCAAACACAGCCTGATCTTCCGCGGGGCCATCACCGGCGTGAGTTCGCAGAAGGAAGGACTGCAGTTCTATGAAGTGGTGCCTGTCGCGCTGGTCGTAGCGGGTACGCAGATGGCAACCGGTCACCGCACCATGGATACGCACCTGTTCTTCGAAGGTGAATTGATTGATGCGGCAACGAACAAAACCGTCATGAAAGTGGTGCGTAAAGGCGAAGGGAAAGAGTTGGCAAACGAAAATACGCCAATGGGCTTCGCAACGCTGAAGCAAGTCGTGGATGACATGGCGACAGATGCCACCATGTTTGATGTGCATAAAACAGCGAAATAATGAATCAGGGCCTGCAGCGATGCAGGCCTTTTTTTATGCCGTTCTCAGTCGTCTGTACCAGGTTTCTGGCTTCGTAAACATCACCATATTCCCGCCCAAAATCAGCAATAGCCCAACAATCCCATTCACGTGCCACACGTATCCTTCATAAATCGTCGAAATAGAGAGCGCAACCAGCGGAAACAGCAGGGTGCTGTAGGCGGCTTTACCCGGACCGATGCGTCCGACCAACGTAAAGTAGGCGCCAAAGGCAATCACCGAGCCAAACAGGGCCAGATAGAGCAGTGCACCGATGTAGCTTACCGTCCATTCCGGCATAAAATTGTCCCCTCTGACGAGCGCAATACCGCCCATCACCAGCGTACCGTAGAGCATCGCCCAGGCGTTGGTTGTCATGGTCTCCAGACCGTTACGCTGGTGGCGCATGCTGATCATATTACCCAGTGAGAATCCGTAGGTACCCAGCGCCGACAGGCCAATGCCCGTCAGTAAAGAGGCACTCCAGCCGCTCGCCAGCAGATCGTCCCAGAAGAGGGTGATGATCCCGACCAGGCCCAGCGCTGCGGCCGTCCAGAAGCGAGCGGGCGGGCGCTGTCCGAAGAAAAGAAAGCTGTTAATGGCGTTATACAGCACCGCCATGGAGAAAATCACCGACTCCAGGCCGGTATTGATGTGCGCGGCGGCGGCGTAAAAACACCAGAAATTGAAGCAGAAAACGCAGCATCCCTGCAGCAGGCAAAAGAGGTGATCCCGCAGGGCCATCTTGCGCAAACGGCGAAGGGCAAGTAAGACGATCATTATCGTGGCGGTGGCCACGGCAAAGCGCCAGAAAATCGACACCGGGGCCGAGACCGGTCCCTGCTGCAGAAAAATGGAAATCCAGGTCGTTCCCCATATCACGACCACCAGTCCATAGAGCAATGCGTTCATTATTTCTCTCTTCTCATACAGCGAAAAGCACAGTCTGACCCGTCTGGCGCTGGGCTGCTTTCATCCTCTTGCGCTGGACTTGCAAATTCTTGCGCTTTTTTGTTGCGCGAAGGCTGGCATCGCGCGACAACACTTCTTAGACTGAGGGTCTGATCAACCATCCGTTCACGGCTATGTCTCACGCTTACGATACCTTTGAAACGCTACGCCAACAGAATGCAGTGCTCCGGGAAACGGTCGCGCTCAATTCCGGTATTCAACTGGCGGCGTGGTACAACAAGCACGATACGATCACCGTAAAAAGCAATCACCATACCCTCAGCCTGTACGTGGCCGATGGTTACGAAAGCTACCAAAAAACGCCGGGCGGCTGGAAGAATGGCGGCGGTCCGGACCGTTTCTGCCTGATGCCGAAAGAGAGCGAATCGACGTGGGATATCCGCGATGACCTGTCGTTTGTTCATCTGTACTGTACCGATGAACATCTGCGCGATGTTGGCGAAAAAATCTGGGATAAACGCCCGCTGTCGCTGACGCTGGATGAGAAAATCTTCGGCAGCGATCCGAAAATCACCGCGCTTTATCGCCAGTTTTTGCTTGGCTGCGACTGGCAGCAAAAAGCGAATCAGCTCGCCCTCAGCACCGCCTCTACGCTTTTACTGACGCATCTGCTCCAGAATTACGCCAGCGTGCAGTGGAAGCTGCCGGTCGTCACCGGCGGGCTGTCGCCGTTTGTGCTGCGAAACGTGCTGGCCTTTATCGAAGAGCATCTCTCCCAGCCGCTGACGCTGGCCGATCTGGCCGATCAGGCTGCACTGAGCGAGTATCACTTTGCGAGAATGTTTCGTCAGTCGATGGGGCTGGCTCCGCATCAGTACGTTATGCAGCGTCGTATGGAGAGAGCCAAAGCGCTGGTGCAGCATACCAACACGCCGCTTACGGATATCGCACTCGCCTGCGGGTTTAACTCCGCCAGCCACTTCAGCAACCGTTTTCGCAGCATCATGGGGATAACCCCGTCGCAGCTACGCGCGGCGACGGCGTGAAAACACGGCGTAACAGAGGCCACCCAGCACCAGCCCCCAGAAAGCAGAGCCAATCCCCAGGATTGTTGCCCCGCTGGCGGTCATCAGAAAGGTGACAATCGCCGCGTCGCGTTCCGCCTCGTGATTCAATGCCTGATACAAACTCCCGCTGATGGTGCCGAGCAGCGCCAGACCGGCAAGCGTCTGGATCCAGCTGAGCGGTAATGCGGCCATTAATCCCGCGATCGATCCGCCAAAAATGCCCGCCAGGAGATAAAACACGCCCGCAGCCGCGGCGGCAAGCCAGCGTTTACCCGCATCCGGATGGGCATCAGGGCTCTGGCAAATGGCGGCGGTAATGGCGGCAATACAGATGGAGAACACGCCGAAGGGAGATAACAGCAGCGCCAGCCCGCCTGTCACGATAATCAGCGGTGAGACCGCCAGCGGATAGCCCGACGCTTTCATCGTGGCGAACCCCGGCGCGTTTTGCGAGGCCATGGTGACCAGGAAGAAGGGCACGCCGATGCTCAGCAGGCTGGTGAAGGTAAACGCCGGTGCGATAAATTGCGGCATAACGACTGAAAGGGCGATATCGCTTGTGACAACGTCACCTCCTGCCCATGCTACTGCGCTACCCACCAGCAGTGTGGCAACAATGGCGTACCGGGGCGCAAAGGCTTTGGCCATCAGCCAGGCCGCAAGCATGCTCCCGCACAACAGAAAATGCCCGTCGAGATTGCTGAACGCCTGCAGGCCAAACCGCAGCAGCACGCCTGCCAGCATAGCGGCAGCAAGGGAATGCGGGATGAGCTTCATCAGGCGGGCAAATAGGCCGGTCACGCCGCACAGCAAAATGAGCGCGTTGGCAAAGATAAAAATGCCGATGGTTTCGGCAAGCGTCACGCCGTTGAGGCTGGTGGCTAACAGCGCCGCGCCGGGCGTTGACCAGGCGGTGAGTACCGGGGCTTTGTACCAGCACGATAACGCAAGGGTGCTGAGGCCCATCCCAATGCCCAGCGCGGTCATCCAGCCCGCAATCTGGTGTGCATTTGCGCCCGCCGCCGCTGCGGCCTGCCAGATGATGGCTGCCGAGCTGGCATACCCCACCAGTACGGCAACAAACCCGGCAAGGGCGGCAGGAAAGAGATGAGTTGAAGGGCGCATAAAAAACTCCGTTGTGCGTTATAACGTCCGGCATAAAGTAACACTGTGCGTTATAGCGTACAAGTGGTATGCTATGTGGGTATCTGGAGGGACCATGGAAATTACACAACATCTTGCTCATACCCTGAAAACCGAGCGCCAGGCGCGCGGCTGGAGCCTGTCGAAGCTGGCAGAAGAGACGGGCGTGTCAAAGGCCATGTTGGGCCAAATTGAGCGCAATGAATCCAGCCCGACGGTGTCGACGCTGTGGAAAATCGCCACCGGGCTGAACGTACCCTTTTCTGCCTTCATCGCACCAGAGGCGGACGGGCAGGCCGTGTTTGATCCCCAGCAGCAGGCGATGGTTGTGAAACCGTTATTTCCCTGGGATGAGACGCTGAGGTTTGACCATTTTTCGATAACCCTCGCGCCCGGTGCGCTGAGCGAATCCACGCCGCACGAAGCGGGCGTCATTGAACATGTGGTGGTGATCAGCGGCGAACTGGAGATGAACATCGACGGCGAGTGGCGCACGATCCACGCTGACGCCGGGGTGCGTTTTGCGGGGGATAAACCGCACGCCTACCGCAACAGCAGCGCCCGGACGGTGCATTTTCACTCCCTTATTCATTATCCCCGCTGAGGCTACGCAAAACTGTTTCGCTGACGCATACTTCTGACTACAATAGCCGCCATTTTGACCATAACGGATAACGACGAAGTATGCGCCTGCAATCCCATCATCTTGAACTTTTAAGCCCGGCCCGTGACGCCGCCATTGCCCGTGAAGCGATCCTTCACGGTGCCGATGCCGTCTACATTGGTGGCCCTGGCTTCGGTGCCCGCCATAACGCCAGCAACAGCCTGAGCGATATTGCCGAGCTGGTGCCGTTCGCCCACCGTTTTGGGGCGAAAGTGTTCGTGACCCTGAACACGATCCTTCATGATGATGAACTGGAGCCTGCGCAGCGTCTGATTACCGATCTCTACCAGACCGGCGTGGATGCCCTGATTGTTCAGGACATGGGCGTTCTTGAACTGGATATTCCACCCATTGAACTCCATGCGAGCACCCAGTGCGACATCCGCACGGTAGAAAAAGCCAAATTCCTCTCTGACGTGGGTTTCTCGCAGATCGTGCTGGCGCGCGAGCTGAACCTGAACCAAATCCGCGATATTCACCAGGCCACGGACGCGACCATCGAGTTCTTTATTCACGGTGCGCTGTGCGTCGCGTATTCCGGCCAGTGCAATATTTCACACGCGCAGACCGGCCGCAGCGCCAACCGCGGCGATTGCTCGCAGGCCTGCCGTTTGCCGTACACCCTGAAAGACGATCAGGGGCGCGTGGTGGCCTTCGAAAAACACCTGCTGTCCATGAAGGATAACGATCAGACCGCTAACCTTGGCGCGCTGATTGACGCGGGCGTACGCTCCTTCAAGATTGAAGGGCGCTATAAAGACATGAGCTACGTAAAGAATATCACCGCGCACTATCGCCAGATGCTGGACGCCATCATCGACGATCGCGGCGACCTGGCGCGGGCTTCCGCCGGGCGTACAGAGCATTTCTTTATTCCGTCGACGGATAAAACCTTCCATCGCGGTAGCACCGACTACTTTGTTAATGCCCGTAAAGGGGATATCGGCGCGTTCGACTCACCGAAGTTTATCGGTTTACCGGTTGGCGAAGTGCTGAAAGTGGCGAAAGATCACCTGGACGTAGAAGTGACGGAGCCGCTGGCGAACGGTGACGGCCTGAACGTGATGATCAAGCGTGACGTCGTGGGCTTCCGCGCCAATACCGTGGAAAAAACCGGCGAAAATCGCTATCGCGTCTGGCCAAACGAGATGCCAGCGGATCTCTACAAAGCGCGCCCGAACGCGGCGCTGAACCGTAACCTTGACCATAACTGGCAGCAGGCGCTGCTGAAAACCTCCAGCGAGCGTCGCATTGCGGTAGATATTGAGCTTGGCGGCTGGGAAGAACAGCTGATCCTGACCATGACCTGCGAAGACGGCATCAGCGTGACGCATACGCTCGATGGCCTGTTCGAGGTGGCAAACAACGCGGAAAAAGCGCTGAACAGCCTGAAGGACGGCGTGGCGAAACTGGGGCAGACGATGTATTACGCCCGTAATATCGACGTTAATCTCCCGGATGCGCTGTTTGTCCCCAACAGCCTGCTCAACCAGTTCCGCCGTGAAACGGCCGACATGCTGGATGAAGCGCGTCTGGCGAACTACCCGCGCGGTAGCCGTAAAGCCGAAGCGGTGCCCGCGCCGGTCTATCCGGATACGCACTTGTCCTTCCTGGCGAACGTCTACAACCACAAAGCGCGTGAATTTTATCACCGCCACGGCGTGCAGCTGATCGACGCGGCCTATGAAGCGCATGAAGAGAAGGGCGACGTGCCGGTGATGATCACCAAACATTGCCTGCGCTTTGCGTTTAACCTGTGCCCGAAACAGGCGAAGGGGAATATCAAGAGCTGGAAAGCAACGCCAATGCAACTGGTGAACGGCGACGAGGTATTGACCCTTAAGTTCGACTGCCGCCCGTGTGAAATGCACGTCATCGGTAAAATGAAAAATCACATCTTTAAGATGCCGCAGCCCGGCAGCGTCGTGGCCTCAGTCAGCCCCGATGAACTGATGAAGACCCTGCCTAAGCGTAAAGGCAGCTAACTAGCGAAAATGGGTGTCCGGTTTGCGCGATTTCTGCCACTGGTGGTGCTCGCGCAAACCTTCCGCTGACTCCTCCGCCGCGGCGCGCAGTTCATCGCTGTCGGCTTCATGCCGAAGCTGATGCTCCACACTCTTCACATACAGAAATTCATGTCCTTTGTGCCCGGCCATCAGTTGACCGGAGAATAATGCGCACGTCAGTAATATTATCGATAAGCCTTTTCTTAACATTATTTCACCGCAGCAGAGTCTGTCGCAGCTATCATGACGATAATTTCGTGGTGTTATTATTCACAACGTCAAAGTAGCGAAAAGGGTTTGTCAATAACTGTAATCAGGCGGCGATCTGGTAATATCCCGTAACCAATAACGCTGAATTTATGCCTTTTTTAGGAATATGCTGAATTACATAACTACTGCCAAATTTGATATGTAATCGGACAACCAAAAAGTAGATTAATCTTATATAATGGTATTCCTCTGGCTAAGGAATGAGTCTGATTAAATGAAAAAAATATTACCTATTGCGCTCGTGGTGGTTTCTGTTGGTGCAGTTGCAGGGATAGGCTATACCCGTACTGGCGCCCCGGAATATATCCAGTCGGCAGAATCCCGTGTGGGCTCCTATTTAACCAGCGATTACGGCCGTGTGGCGTGTATTAGCAGCCAAAAGAGCGAGCAGCGCTGGGAATTAGATTGCACCAATCAGGCAAAAGGGAAGTCATTCCAGTTTGCCGTATATCCTTCCGAAAAGGCGCCCTATGGCGTATCACGCTCTTTTTATCTTGAAGCGATTAATGATGACGCTAAACAGAGCGCGGAACAGGGACTGATGCGTTACCTGCAAATAAATACCCAGGCAGGTTAAGCGGTCTGTTTACCTTTCGTTGAGTCTGATGGTGTTAGGTTGTACGGGATCCGCACCCCGGCATGGAATGTCGGGAACGTAGATACCAAAATACAAATCTATCCATGCAAGCATTTACCGCCAGCTAATGGCGGTTTTTTTTTGCCCGTATTCAGCCCGCGCGGGCGAACTGTTTACGGTACCGTGCAGGGGAAAGGGCGTAATGCTGCCGGAAATGGTGCCGCAGGGTTGCGGCCTGGCCAAATCCGGTCTGTTCAGCGATGCTGTCGATGCTTAATTTACTGTTTTCAAGGTAATCTTTGGCGCGCAGCAGGCGTTCATTCAACAGCCAGCGCGTGGGCGTGGTCCCGGTGGCGTCCTGAAAGCGCCGCAGAAAGGTGCGCTGACTCATGCCAACCCGACGCGCCAGGGAGTCCACGGTGTGCGTCAGAGCCAGATGCTGGTGCAGGAAATCAAACAGCTGGCCCAGACGCTGGCTTTCCCGCAGCTGGGCAACTGGACGGCTCAACTGTTGGGTTTGCGAACCGTCCCGATGCGGCGGAATGACCAGACGCCGCGCCACGCGGTTTGCCGCTTCCATTCCGTAATCCCGACGCACCACGTGCAGGCACAAATCGATTCCCGCAGCGCTGCCCGCAGAGGTCAGAATATCGCCTTCGTCCTGATACAGGACATCTTCAACCACGTCGATGGCCGGATAACGGGTTTTAAGCGCCTCAATGTAGCGCCAGTGCGTGGTGGCTTTGCGCCCATTGAGCAGCCCGGTTGCGGCAAGTACAAAGACCCCTGAACAGATGGACAACAGTTGGCACCCGCGCGCGCTGGCCCGGCGTAAGGCATCACAAAGCGCGTCCGGTACGGCGGCGTCAATACCGCGCCAGCCCGGCACGAGGATTAAATCCGCATGTTCAAGCAGGCTCAGATCGCCATCGGCCAGAATACGGATGCCCCCCGTTGCCCGTAACTCGCCTTCATCCACGCCCGCAACCGCAAACCGATACCAGCTCTCGCCCATTTCCGGGCGCGGCAGACCGAAGATTTCCACGGCCACACCAAACTCAAAGGTACACAAACCGTCATAGGCCAGAACGACCACTCTGGCGGGAGAAACCTGTCTTAAGTTTGTCATCTTTTTGCTGTTTTCTGGCATACGCGGACGCATTCACTGGCTGAATTTATGGATAGAGTAGTGTTAACACAAACACCCAAGATGAGGAAGGATCATGAGCTATGTTACTGAAATCCCGGCAGCAGAACCGCAGGAAGCCGTTGCCCATTTTCTGCGTCGGTTGAGCGTCGAGACCGATTGTGCTGACGTGCATCATGCCATTGCAAACAATGAACAGGACTTTGTTTTGCTGCACGTGGTGGGTAAAGCAGAGCAGTTTGCCCGTCGCCACGTCCCCGGCGCGCTGCATTTGCCCTGGAGTCAGATCTCCGCAGAGCGCATGGCGCAATGGCCTGCAGGCACGCTGTTTGTCGTGTACTGCGCCGGGCCTCACTGTAACGGCGCAGACAGGGCTGCGCTTAAGCTCGCACGACTTGGGCTGCCGGTAAAAATCATGCTCGGAGGGATTACCGGGTGGCAAGACGAAGGGTTCACGTTTGCTCATGAGGGATCGCCCGTTTCGCTGTGAAGATGAATTTTTTTCAACACAGGTGAAATTTTCTCGTTTGCCGGAATGCGGCAGATATGACATCTTTTTTGGACATTTAGACATCCAGAAGTCTAAAAATTCAAATGATGAATTATCACTGTTGGCAACCATTGCCGACAGAAAGAGGAGATTTCCATGCAGCGACAACACGCCCCGTACCGCGCCGATGTAGTTGGCAGTTTTTTACGCCCGGATGCCATCAAGCAGGCTCGCCAGAAATTTGCCAACGGTGAGATTGATGCCGGGCAGCTTCGTGCGGTAGAAGATGAGGCCATCCGCCATGTTGTCGAGCAGCAGTGCGCCTGCGGGCTACACGTCGTCACAGACGGTGAGTTTCGCCGCGCCTGGTGGCATTTTGATTTCTTCGACGGCCTGCAGGGCGTGGAGCGTTACGATTCACAGCAGGGCATTCAGTTCAACGGCGTGCAGACGAAAGCTCACGGCGTTCGCGTGACGGGCAAGCTGGGCTTTGGCGAGCACCCGATGCTTGATGATTTCCGCTACCTGAAAAGCATCAGCGGGAACGCGCAGCCGAAGATGACCATTCCAAGCCCGAGCGTGCTGCATTTCCGCGGGGGACGTAAAGATATCGACGCCACGGTTTACCCCGATCTGGCTGATTATTTTGACGATCTGGCGACCACCTGGCGCGATGCCATCCGCGCGTTTTACGATGCGGGCTGCCGCTATCTGCAGCTGGACGATACCGTCTGGGCCTATCTCTGCTCGGACGACCAGCGACGCCAGATCCGCGAGCGCGGCGATGATGCCGATGAACTGGCACGGATCTATGCCCGCGTGCTGAACAAAGCGCTCGAAGGCAAGCCTGACGATCTGACCATCGGGCTGCATGTCTGTCGCGGTAACTTCCGTTCGACCTGGATTTCCGAAGGCGGCTATGAGCCAGTGGCCGAGGTGCTTTTCGGGACGGTCAACGTTGACGCGTTCTTCCTCGAATACGACAACGACCGAAGCGGCGACTTTGCGCCATTACGTTTCGTGCGTCCGGGCAAGCAGCAGGTGGTACTGGGCCTTATCACCACCAAGAACGGCGAGCTGGAAAACCCGGAAGGGGTGAAGGCGCGTCTGGAAGAAGCGGCGAAATACGTAGCGAAGGAGCAAATCTGCCTTAGCCCGCAGTGCGGCTTTGCCTCGACAGAAGAGGGCAACAGCCTGAGCGAATCCCAGCAGTGGGACAAAGTGCGTCTGGTGACGCAGATCGCCAGCGAAGTCTGGTAAGCCTCCTCCAGCGCTGCATTATAAAAGTGCAGCGCTGATTCATTCTGAGTCGTTCTCTTTACAACCCGCGCCTCATCTCCCGCCATTCCGCTTTCTCCATTCTGGCATCCTTTTTGCTCTCCTGAAGCTGACACCTTGTTTATCTGCGTCCCTGCGGTATCGGACGTTTTCGTACAGCTTTCTTTTCAGGAGTGAAAATATGCACCGTCGTACCTTGTTAAAAGCTTTTGCACTGTCGGCCTCCGTGGTCGCGATGGGAATGAGTTTTGGCGTGCAGGCTGCCGATACCATCAAAGTGGGAATTATGCACTCGCTGTCCGGCACGATGGCGATCTCCGAGACGCCTCTGAAAGACGTTGCCTTGATGACGATTGATGAGATCAACGCCAAAGGCGGCGTGCTGGGCAAGAAACTGGAGCCGGTGGTGGTTGACCCGGCGTCGAACTGGCCGCTGTTTGCCGAGAAAGCCCGTCAGCTCATCAGCCAGGATAAGGTGGCGGTGGTCTTCGGCTGCTGGACGTCGGTATCGCGCAAATCCGTGCTGCCGGTGTTTGAGGAGCTGAACGGCCTGCTGTTCTACCCGGTTCAGTACGAAGGTGAAGAGATGTCGCCAAACGTCTTCTATACCGGCGCCGCGCCGAACCAGCAGGCGATCCCGGCGGTGGAGTACCTGATGAGCGAAGACGGCGGCGCGGCGAAGCGCTTCTTCCTGCTGGGCACGGACTACGTGTATCCGCGCACCACCAACAAGATCCTGCGTGCCTTCCTGCACTCAAAAGGCGTTGAGGATAAAGACATTGAAGAGGTTTACACCCCGTTTGGTCACAGCGATTACCAGACCATTGTAGCTAACATTAAGAAATTCTCCGCAGGCGGTAAAACGGCGGTGGTGTCGACCATCAACGGCGATTCCAACGTTCCATTCTATAAAGAGCTGGCTAACCAGGGGCTGAAGGCTACCGATGTTCCAGTGGTGGCGTTCTCTGTCGGTGAAGAGGAGCTGCGTGGGATCGACACCAAACCGCTGGTGGGGAACCTGGCGGCGTGGAACTACTTCGAATCCGTGGATAACCCAACCAACCAGACCTTCGTGGCGGATTACAAAGCCTACGCCAAAGCGCACAAGCTGCCGAATGCCGATACCGTCGTAACCAACGATCCGATGGAAGCCACCTATGTGGGCATTCACATGTGGGCGCAGGCCGTCGAAAAAGCAGGCACCACCGACGTGGATAAAGTGCGTGCCGCGATGGCGGGCCAGTCCTTTAAAGCGCCGTCTGGGTTTACGCTCACCATGGATGCCACCAACCACCACCTGCATAAGCCGGTCATGATTGGGGAAATCGAGGGTAACGGCCAGTTTAACGTGGTCTGGCAAACCGACGCGCCCGTGCGTGCCCAGCCGTGGAGCCCGTTCATCGCCGGAAATGACAAAAAGCCTGACCAGCCGATGAAAACCGCCAGTAACTAAGCCATTACCGCAGGGAGAAACGTCATGAACGCCATGCGCATGTTCATCGCTCTTGTATGGCTTACCGGACTGCTGCCAGGGATGGCGCAGGCATCGGATGCCGATAACTTTGTTGCTGCTAACCGCACGCAGCAAGCAGCAATGCTGACCGCGTGGGCGGCTTCACCGGATGCGGCAAGGATGCCGCTGCTTCAGGCGCTGCAAGCTGAAAGCCTGTTTATCGACGGCCAGAAGCATGCCTTTGCCAGGCACGGCGGCGAGATGGTGCCGCTCGGGGCGGCAACGGCGGCAGAAGGTGCTACCAAAGCCGTGCGCCTGACCAACCGACTCCGTGTGCTGGCGGCGACTGCCCTGGCGACACATCAACTCATAAGTGACAGTGTCACCGAAAGGCGAGGCGCAGCCCGGCAGCTCCAGCGGGATATCCAGCCAGATATGCTCGGTTTTCTGCAAAAACGGGTCAGTCTCGAAACGGATGATGTGACGCGGCAGTCCCTGCTGCTGGCGCTGGCGAACCTCCAGCTTGCCAGTCCTCAGGCGGAGACCCGTCTTCAGGCTGTTGAGCTGCTGGGGCAATCCGACGACCCGGACGTGCAGGCAAAAATCACGCCGTTTACCCAACCGCAGACGGAGCCGGATGCGAAGGTGCGTGCGGCCGCCGCCGAGAGCCTGAGCCACATTCAGCACCGTCTGATGTGGGGCGACCTGCTTGGGCAAGCATTTATGGGGCTTTCTCTGGGCTCTGTCCTGCTGCTGGCTGCGCTGGGGCTGGCGATCACCTACGGACTGCTTGGCGTCATCAACATGGCGCATGGTGAAATGTTGATGTTAGGGGCGTATGCCACCTGGATGGTGCAGCAGGTGATGTCGCAATTTATGCCCCAGTGGCTGGCGCTTTATCCGGTTATTGCGCTGCCCGTGGCCTTTTGCCTGACGGCGGGCATCGGAATGATTCTCGAGCGCACGGTGATCCGCCATCTTTACGGACGTCCACTGGAAACGCTTCTGGCGACATGGGGGATCAGCCTGATGCTTATCCAGCTGGTACGCATGACGTTCGGGGCACAAAACCTGGAGGTGGCAAACCCGTTCTGGCTTTCCGGAGGCGTGCAGGTGTTCGCCAACCTGACGCTGCCGTGGAACCGCATTGTGGTGCTGGGCTTTGTGCTGCTGGTGCTGTTCTTCACCTGGCTGATTCTGAACAAAACCCGTCTTGGCCTGAACGTCCGCGCGGTGACCCAAAACCGCAGCATGGCTGCCTGCTGCGGGGTGCCTACCGGGCGCGTCGACATGCTGGCATTTGGGCTGGGGTCCGGCATTGCCGGTCTGGGCGGCGTGGCGCTTTCCCAGTTGGGGAACGTGGGGCCGGAGCTGGGCCAGGGCTACATCATCGACTCGTTCCTGGTGGTGGTGCTGGGCGGCGTGGGCCAACTGGCCGGTAGCGTGGCGGCGGCGTTTGGCCTGGGGATTTTCAACAAAATTCTCGAACCGCAGATGGGTGCGGTACTCGGCAAGATCCTGATTCTGGTGGCGATCGTTCTGTTTATTCAGAAACGCCCTCAGGGACTCTTTGCCTTAAAAGGGAGGGTTACTGACTGATGAGCCAGCCACTTACCTTAACGATGGCGCGTAAAGCGCCGCGCACGACTCAGATTGCGGGCAGCCTGCTGGTGGCGTGTCTGCTGATCTTACCGTTTTTCGCGCTGCTGCCCGCTACGCATCCCCTGGCGCTTTCGACCTGGATGCTGACGTTGATTGGCAAGATCCTCTGCTATGCCATCGTGGCCGTTGCGCTCGATCTGGTGTGGGGGTACGCAGGCATGCTCTCGCTGGGGCACGGCATTTTCTTTGCGCTTGGCGGCTATGCGATGGGGATGTACCTGATGCGCCAGGCGGCGGGTGACGGTCTGCCTGCGTTCATGTCCTTTCTCTCCTTGAGCGAGCTGCCGTGGTTCTGGTGGGGCACCCAGCACTTTGCCTGGGCGCTGGTCCTGATTGTGATGGTTCCGGGATTGCTGGCGCTGGTGTTTGGCTGGTTTGCCTTCCGCTCAAAAATCAAGGGGGTCTATTTTTCCATCATGACCCAGGCGCTGACCTACGCGGGCATGCTGCTGTTCTTTCGTAACGAGACCGGTTTTGGTGGTAATAACGGCTTTACCGGTTTTACGACCCTGCTCGGATTTCCGGTGACGGAGACCGCCACGCGCATCGCGCTGTTTCTGGCGACCGTGTTGCTGCTGATTCTGGCATTAGGCACAGGATTTGCGCTGGCGAAAAGCAAGTTTGGCCGCATCCTGACGGCGGTGCGTGACGCGGAAAACCGCCTGACGTTCTGCGGTTACGATCCGCGCGGGTTCAAGCTGCTGGTGTGGACGCTGTCCGCGGTGCTGTGCGGTCTGGCGGGGGCGCTGTACGTCCCGCAGGTGGGTATTATCAACCCTGGCGAAATGTCGCCGACCAACTCGATTGAAGCCGCTATCTGGGTGGCGCTGGGCGGACGCGGCACGCTGGTCGGTCCGGTGATTGGCGCGGCGCTGGTGAACGGCGCCAAGAGCTTCTTCACCGTCGCGATGCCGGAATACTGGCAGCTGTTTTTGGGGCTGATTTTTATCGCCGTCACGCTGTTCTTGCCGCGCGGCGTCTACGGCCTGTTGCGTAAGGGGGAGAAATAATGCAGCCATCTGACGGATTATTCACCCGACAGCTGCCCGGTGACCGCTACAGGGAACAGACCGATCCCGTGTTGCAGCTTGAGGCCATCAACGTCAATTTTGACGGGTTTCAGGCGTTAACGGATCTCTCGCTCAATATTGGCGTGGGCGAACTGCGCTGCGTAATTGGGCCTAACGGCGCGGGCAAAACGACGTTAATGGACGTTATCACGGGCAAAACGCGGCCCCAAAGCGGCAAAGCGCGCTATGACCAGTCTGTCGATCTGACCCTGCTCGATCCCGCCGCTATTGCCCGACAGGGGATCGGGCGTAAATTCCAGAAGCCCACGGTCTTTGAAGCGCTGACGGTGTGGGAAAACCTCGAAATCGCGATGAAAACCGACAAATCCGTCTGGGCGAGTCTGCGGGCAAAGCTCAACGGCGAACAGGTCGATCGCATTGATGAAATGCTGGTGCTTCTGCGGCTCAGCAGCGAGCGCGACCGCCGCGCCGGGCTGCTTTCTCACGGGCAAAAACAGTTTCTGGAGATCGGTATGCTGCTGGTGCAGGATCCGCATCTGCTGCTGCTGGACGAGCCCGCCGCCGGAATGACGGACGCGGAAACCGAATACACCGCAGAACTGTTCAGAACGCTGGCGGGCAAGCACTCTCTGATGGTGGTGGAACATGACATGGGGTTTGTGGAAACCATCGCCGATCGGGTGACGGTGCTGCATCAGGGGCGCGTGCTGGCGGAAGGCCCGCTTCGTGAGGTACAGGCTAATGAGCAGGTGATTGAAGTCTATCTGGGACGCTAAGGAGCCGTAATGCTACAGGTTAACGAACTGAATCAATACTACGGCGGCAGCCATATTCTGCGCGGCGTGAGCTTTCAGGCTCTTAGCGGCGAGGTCACCTGTCTCTTGGGGCGCAACGGCGTCGGTAAAACCACACTGCTGAAGTGTCTGATGGGGCTGATCCCGGCAAAAAGCGGTGACATCGTCTGGCAGGGCAAGAAAATCACCCACAGCAAGCCGCACCAGCGGGTGCGCGCTGGCGTGGCGTATGTCCCGCAGGGGCGTGAGATTTTCCCGCGATTAACCGTTGAAGAGAATCTGCTGCTGGGGCTGTCACGCTTTTCCGCCCGCGACGCGAAGCAGGTGCCGGATGAGATCTGGCAGCTGTTTCCGGTGTTAAAAGAGATGAAACACCGCCGCGGGGGCGATCTCTCCGGGGGACAACAGCAGCAGCTGGCAATAGGACGCGCGCTGGCAAGTCGGCCCCAGCTTCTGATCCTCGATGAACCGACGGAGGGCATTCAGCCATCGGTTATCAAAGAGATTGGGCAGGTGATCCGCTCGCTGGCGGATCGCGGCGATATGGCGATTCTGCTGGTTGAGCAGTTTTACGACTTTGCCGCCGAGCTGGCCGACAGCTATCTGCTGATGTCGCGCGGCACCATTATTCAGCAGGGACGTGGTGAAAATATGGAGCAGGAGGGCGTTCGCGGTCTGGTTGCGATCTGAAATGTTATAATATAACATACTCATTCTTATAAAACGGAATGAGGGTTTTGTTTTGGCTGCACATATTGGAAAAATTGCCATGACTCTGGGGGCGCTGCTGGTCAGCGGCCAGCTGTTTGCCCATTCGCACGGTCACCAGATGACCGAGGCGGAACAGAAGGCGGCGAACGGCGTGTTTGAGGATAAAGACGTGAAGGACAGAAAGCTGTCTGACTGGGACGGCACCTGGCAATCCGTCTATCCGTTCCTGTTGGACGGTTCGCTCGATCCGGTATTTAAGAAGAAAGCGGAGAAGGACCACAAATCCGTTGAGGCGGTGAAAGCCTATTACCGTACCGGCTACGCAACGGACGTGGGATCTATCGGCATCGAAAATAACGTGATGGAATTCCACCAGGGGGAAACGGTAAGCCGCTGTCACTACGACTACAGCGGCTACAAAATCCTGACCTACGCCTCGGGGAAAAAAGGCGTTCGCTATCTGTTTGAGTGTAAGGATGCCAGCAGCAAGGCACCGAAGTTTGTTCAGTTCAGCGACCATATCATTGGACCGAAAGCCTCTTCACACTTCCATCTTTTCATGGGCAACACCTCCCATGAGGCGCTGCTGAAAGAGATGGATAACTGGCCGACGTACTACCCGAACGAGATGTACAAAGAACAGGTGGTTGAAGAGATGTTGCACCACTAGCTTTTGCTTGAGCCGGGTGGCGGCTACGCCTTACCCGGCCTACGATTAGGGTTTTGTAGGTCGGGTAAGCGTAGCGCCACCCGACACGGTATCTTCATTTTTCACGCTCATCCCACGCAAAATCATCAGCCAGGCAATGACGATGGCGGCCATCATAATCACAAACAATGACCAGTGCGGCAGATGGGTCAGGATGAGCCCGGTGATCATCGGGTTCGCCGCCGCGCCCAGCCAGCCCAGCGCCTGGGCGGAGAAATAGCTCGCCTTCATTCCCGGCGGGGCGATGTTGTCGATCAGCATATATTCCCCCGGAGCATAGATAATCTCCCCGAGGGTAAAGATCGCGGCAGCGATGCCCCAGTAAACCAGGTTTTCACCGGAGAGCATAAACCCGCCCAGACCCACAATGAAAAACAGGGTGGCAACGGTCATCAGCGGGCGAATGTTGCTGGCTGAAATTTTACGCCCGAGGGCGTATTGCAGCGTCACCACCACGGCGGCGTTGACGGGGAGCACCACGGCCACCACCTTTTCGGCGAAATCACCGTCCGCGTGCGCGGCAAGCACATACTGCGAAATGCAGGTCGCAAACGATCCCCCGACGTAAGAGGCGAGCAGACCAGACAGCGTATACCAGAACAGGGCGCGGTCCTTCAGCAATACCGACGGCTGCCATGGCGCCTTTTCTTCAGCGGCATCTAACGCCACGCTTTTCTGTACAAAGAAATGGATAAAGCCGAGCGGCAGTGCGGCGCAAAAGGCCGCCAGCCAGAACGGGAGCTGCAGGCTGTACATCACCAGCAGGGTCCCAAGCGGTGGGCCGATCGTCCAGCCGATGTTCAGGAAGCTGTAGTTCAGCGAGAAGACGCGGGCTTTTTCGCTTGAGGTCAGCACATCGGCAAACCAGGCTTTGAGTACCGTTGAAAAAACCGAGTAGGCGCAATTGATCAGCGCAAAAAACAGCACCACCAGCGTGACGTTATTAACCAGCGGAATGGCCACAAAGCCCGCAATAAACGCCACAATGGCGATCAGCATATAGCGCTTTTTATCAAACTTATCGGCCAGAATGCCAAACCCTAAGCTGAACACGACGCCAATAGTCAGCGCAATGGTCAGCGCATAACCGATATTCTCGACGCTCATGCTATACGCGCGCGTGAGATAAATGGTCATAAACGGCAGCGTTGCCCCTCGACCAATTGTTAATAACAATGACGATGCCAGCAGCGCTGCGGTAGAGCGCCTGAGAGATGGTTTCATATTCCTGCCCGACAAATGCTTATGCTTTTTTTGTTGTGTTATAAAAGGAGTATCACGACATAAGGGGCTTGTATAGCGCCTAATTTATCCCTAAGTGCTTCGCCTGACTGCCAGAATTAATGATCTTCTCGTGGTGCTATTTTTTCTGTTACCTTGAAGTGTTAACAAATTATTAATAATTCAGGGGCAGGGTATGACGCGTAAAGACGGGCTGCTGGCGTTGCTGGTGGTCGTAGTGTGGGGGCTTAATTTTGTGGTCATCAAGCTGGGGTTACACAATATGCCCCCGCTGATGCTGGCCGGTTTACGTTTTATGCTGGTGGCGTTCCCGGCGCTATTTTTCGTGGCGTGTCCAAAAATCCCCCTGAAACTGCTGCTGGGCTACGGCCTGACCATCAGTTTTGGTCAATTTGCGTTTCTCTTCTGCGCCATTAAGTTCGGCATGCCCGCCGGCCTGGCCTCGCTGGTTCTGCAGGCGCAGGCGTTCTTTACCATCATTCTCGGCGCGTTTGTGTTTGGTGAGCGTTTACAGGGTAAACAGCTGGCGGGGATCACGCTGGCGGTGTTTGGCGTGCTGGTGCTGATTGAAGCCAGCCTGAACGGTCAGCATGTGGCCCTGCTGGGCTTTATGCTCACGCTGGCGGCGGGGCTTAGCTGGGCCTGCGGAAACATCTTCAACAAGCTGATTATGCAGCATGAGGCGCGCCCGGCGGTGATGTCTCTGGTGGTGTGGAGTGCGCTGATCCCTGTTATCCCGTTTCTGGCGGCATCGTTTATTCTGGACGGCCCGGATCTGATGCTGAAAAGCCTGGTCGAGATCGATCTCACGACTATCCTGTCGCTGATTTATCTGGCGTTCGTCGCCACGATTATCGGCTATGGCATTTGGGGTTCGCTGCTGGGTCGCTACGAAACCTGGCGGGTGGCGCCACTGTCTCTGCTGGTACCCGTGGTGGGGCTGGCCAGCGCGGCGTTGCTGCTGGATGAAAAACTCAGCGCGCTGCAGCTCTTTGGCGCGGTGCTGATCATGGGTGGACTCTACATCAATGTGTTTGGTTTGCGCGTGCGTCGGGCGACGCGAGTACGGAATTAGGGCACAAAAAAGCCCCGCAGAGGCGGGGCAAAACGAATCAGAAGCCGTGCTGATTGTAATACGGCACGCCTAATTCGTCGGATTTGTCGCTACCAGCCCCCATATGGTTGAAATCAAAAGGTGACTGGTCATGTGCTGACGGCAAAATCATCGTGTCACGATTATTTTGCTGCGTTGCACTGGGCGTTTGCTCCGCGAAGGTCTGGCTGGAAAACAGCACCAGCAAGGCGAGGGCGGCGGAGACGGTAACTTTCATGATTTCCTCGGTACGTCTTTACAGGCGTTGTTTAACTACAGTGTTTTAACGGATAGAGATATCGGGATTCACCCGGCATGCTGGTGATACGATACTTATGAGGCGGCACATCAAAGTAGTTCTTAAACGTGCGCGTCAGGGTTTGTTGCGATTCAAATCCGTAACGCTCCGCCAGATAAAGGATCGGCTCATTGCTTTCTTTCAGTTTTTGGGCAATCTCCGTCAGCTTGCGGCTGCGAATATATTGACCTAATGAATGACCGGTCTCTTTTTTGAACATCCGTTGCAGGTGCCATTTTGAGTAACCTGAACGCTCTGACACTTTTTCAAGGGAGAGCGGCGATTCCAGGTTGTCCTCGATCCAGTCCAAAATGCTATGAATGGTGATAGCGTCAGTATTGCGTCTGGACATCGTCATACCTCTTTTTCTGTTTACGGCAGTATTTTCTTAAGCAAAAGCTCAAGCGTTGCCACTTCATCTGCCGTTAAGTTTTTTGTTAGTTCCTGATGCAGTGTTTGTCCTACGAGTTGATGACATTGCTCACACATGGCCGCGCCGTCGCTGGTCAGTTTGATCAGCACGCCGCGTTTGTCATTCGGGTTAGGGCTTCGTTCTATCCATCCTTTGCAGACGAGACGATCCAGCATGCGGGTTAATGCACCCAGATCGACAGAGAGCACCTTTTTCAGCTCAACCGGCGTGATACACACTTCGCAGCGAATGGAACACAGCACTTTGAACTGTGTTGCGGTGATATCCAGCGGTGACAGATAGTCATTGAGCAGGCGATCTTTTTTCTGGTTAACCATGTGAATAAGACGGCCCAGTGGAATGATGTCGTTAAAGAGATCGCTGGTACTTTTCACAATGGTTGCCCTGGCAAGTAGTTTAGTCACGGCAGATATTATTGCTCAGGCAAGTATAAGTCAACTGAATGAATCGACGGATGCCACGAATTGCTAAAACGTTTCATGAACTTTTTTTGAGTGCTTTCAAATCATATACATAACGCAGGGTTATCATTGCAGTGAGAAAATAATGGTTACGTTGTGGTCATGGCTGAATGTCACACTTTCACCCTATAATTGCGGGGATGAATATGGATAAGGACAACGACGCACTATGTTGGATTTGATTAAAGCAATTGGCCTCGGGCTGGTGGTGTTGCTGCCGCTGGCGAACCCGTTAACGACGGTGGCGCTGTTTCTGGGGCTGGCAGGGAACATGAACAGCGCAGAGCGCAATCATCAGTCGATGATGGCCTCTGTCTATGTGTTTGCCATCATGATGGTGGCTTATTATGCCGGACAGCTTGTGATGAACACCTTTGGGATTTCGATTCCCGGCCTGCGTATCGCCGGGGGGCTGATTGTGGCCTTTATCGGGTTCCGTATGCTGTTCCCCGCGCAAAAAGCGCATGAATCACCGGAAGCGACCAGCAAATCCGAAGAGCTGGAAACAGAGCCCAGCGCGAATATTGCTTTTGTCCCGTTAGCGATGCCGAGTACGGCGGGGCCGGGAACGATTGCGATGATCATCAGCTCCGCCTCAACGGTGCGTGATAGCTCCACCTTCCCGGACTGGGTGCTGACGGTTGCGCCACCGCTGATTTTCGCGCTTATCGGTATTATCGTGTGGGCATCCCTGCGCAGTTCCGGCGCGATTATGCGCTGGGTAGGAAAGGGCGGGATTGAAGCGATTTCCCGTCTGATGGGTTTCCTGCTGGTGTGTATGGGCGTGCAGTTTATTATTAACGGCGTGCTGGAAATTATTAAGACCTACCACTGAGGTCATTGCCGGGTGGCGGCTTCGCCTTACCCGGCCTACAAAAAGACGGATTTCGTAGGCCGGGTAAGCGCAGCGCCACCCGGCACAAACAAACCTCACCCGTGCTGGCCCTGTTCCTCGAGCGCCACCGGCCATTTACGGAAAATCAGCAGCGACCAGATAAGCGCCACCAGCGCAGGGATCGCCCCCAGATAGCCAATCGCCGACATCGACACATGCAGGCTAATCTGATTTCCCAGCAGCGCGCCCGCCCCAATCCCCAGATTGAAAATTCCCGAGAAGAGCGACATAGCGACGTCCGTGGCATCCGGTGCCAGCGCCAGCACTTTCACCTGCATGCCCAGACCGATGATCATGATTGCTACGCCCCAAAACAGGCTGAGGATCGCCAGATGACTTTCGCTGCCCGCGGCAGGCATCAGCAACAGCAGGCACGCCAGCAGCAGGCCAATGGCACTGCTCACCAGCGTAGACGCATGCTGGTTGCCGAGCTTACCAAACAGAATACTGCCGATAATGCCCGCGCCGCCCAGAATCAGCAGCAGAACCGTGGCGAAATTGGCGCTAAAGCCCGCCACAACCTGCACAAACGGCTCAATGTAGCTGTAGGCCGTGTAATGGGCGGTTACCACAATCACCGTAAGCAAATAAATGCTCATCAGCGCCGGGCGACGCATCAACAGCGGCAGGCTTTTCAGCGAGCCGGAATGTTCGCTCGGCAATGTTGGCAGCAGCTTGATGAGGCAGACCAGTGTGATCAGCGCCCCCATGCCGATGGCAAAGAAGGTGGTACGCCAGCCGAAGTATTGCCCGACAATACGACCAATAGGCAGGCCGAGCACCATCGCCAGCGCGGTACCGGTGGCAATCAGGCTCAGCGCCTGCGCGCGTTTCCCCGCCGGTGCCAGGCGAATAGCGAGCGACGCGGTAATCGACCAAAACACCGCATGGGCAAAGGCAATACCGATGCGGCTAACGACCAGCACCGTAAAATTCCACGCCATAAATGACAGCACATGGCTGGCGATGAAGACCACAAACAGGCCAATCAGCAGCTTTCGCCGCTCCATCTGGCTGGTCAGCAGCATAAACGGCAGCGACATCAGCGCCACCACCCAGGCGTAGATGGTCAACATAATGCCCACCTGCGCCGTCTCCATCTGGAAGCTGTCGGCTATGTCAGACAGCAGCCCAACCGGAACAAATTCAGTGGTATTGAAAATAAACGCAGCGATGGCGAGCGTGACCACACGTAGCCACGCGACCCTGCGGGAAACCGTGTTTGTTGTCATAAAGATGTCTGGGATTGATTAACGATGAGGAGACGATCTTAAAGCTTTAAACGGCGAAAACTCAACCATAATGTGACCTTAATCACAAAATTTACCGTACCACAGCGGTAGCGGCGGGCGAGGTTTTCCGTGAAGATAAAGAACAACATAACGATAACAGGCGGTAAGTCGATGCAGGAGATTGATTTTTACCTGGTAGATGCGTTTAGTGATACCTCATTTGGTGGCAATCCGGCGGCGGTTTGCCCGCTAAAGGCATGGCTACCGGATGAGACGTTACTCAGCATGGCGCAGCAGCATAACCAGTCCGAAACCGCGTTCTTCGTGTGCAGTAAAGGCGGGATTGAGCTGCGCTGGTTTACCACCTTAACCGAGGTCAATCTCTGCGGGCACGCGACGCTTGCCGCTGCGTATGTGCTGTTTAACGAGCTGGACTACCCGGACTCGCGCATTCACTTTGAGACCGCCTCGGGCCGCCTGACGGTCAGCCGGGAAGGTGACTGGATGACGCTCGATTTCCCGGCCTGTCCGACGCAGGAATTGACCCCGCCGCCAGAGATGCTCGCCGCGCTGGGGATCAACCGCTACGTTGAGGCCCGAAAGGGGCGCGCCTGGGTGGTGGTGCTGGAAAATCGTGAGCAGGTGGAAGCCGTGACGCCAAACTATTCCGCGATGACGCCAGGTGAACACAAGGTTGCCGTCACCGCGCGTGGGGAGGGTGAGTACGATTTCGTCAGCCGCTTCTTCTCACCAGGGGTTGCCGTACCTGAAGATCCTGTCACCGGCTCTGCGCATACGATGCTCATTCCTTACTGGAGTGAAACGCTGGGAAAAACGACGCTGTTTGCGCGTCAGGTTTCGGCCCGTGGCGGTGATGTGCGCTGCGAACTGAAAGGCTCGCGCGTGATGATGAGCGGCCAGGCATCATTATATTTGAAAGGCACAGTATTTCTGCGCTAGAAAAAAAGAGGAAGAGACCATGCAGGAAATTGATTTTTATCTGGTAGATGCCTTCAGCGACAGGGCGTTCGGTGGTAATGCGGCGGCGGTTTGCCCGCTGGAAGAGTGGCTTCCGGATGAGACGCTGCTCAACATGGCGAAGCAGCATAACCAGTCGGAAACGGCCTTCTTCGTGCGTACGGATAACGGCTTCGAGCTGCGCTGGTTTACCACGCTTGATGAAATTAACCTCTGCGGACATGCGACGCTGGCGGCATCCCACGTCATTTTTGAATATCTCGACTACCCGCATACCGAAATCACCTTCTCGACGCGTTTTGTTGGCGACCTGACGGTGAAGCGCAACGGAGACTGGCTGACGCTCAATTTCCCGGCATGGTCGACGGAGGTTGTCGACAATCCGCCCGCGTTACTCTTCAGCGCGCTGGGCATCCGCGGTGCACAAGAGATCCGCGCAGGGCGCGATTACATGGTGGTGCTGGAAAGCCAGCAGCAGGTAGAAGCCTTAACGCCGGAAATCGCGGCAATGATCCCGCTGGATAAAATGGTCTGCGTCACGGCACCGGGGGACTCGTATGACTTTGTCAGCCGCTTCTTCTGTCCGGGTGACGGCGTGCCGGAAGATCCGGTGACGGGATCGGCGCACAGCATGTTGATTCCGTACTGGAGCGAAAAACTGGGTAAAACGTCACTGAATGCCCGCCAGGTGTCAGCCCGTGGCGGGGATCTGCGCTGCGAGTTAAAGGGTGACCGCGTGCTGATTGGCGGGCAGGCGACGCTGTATCTGAAAGGGCGGATCTTTTTGCGCTAGCTGAGCGATGCGCCGCCGCAGATCGCAATCTCTTGCCCGGTAATGGCGGCGGCCTCTTCGCTCAACAGGAAGTTGACCAACCCGGCGACCTCTTCTGGCCTGATAAGCCTCCCTAACGGCGGACATTTCGGCGGGGAGGTTTCCCGCCCCGGCGAACTGAGCATTGGCGTTTGGGTAGCACCGGGAGCGACCACGTTCGCAGTAATCCCTCGTGGGGCCAGTTCGGCAGCCCAGCTTCTGATCATCCCAACCATTGCCGCTTTGGTGGCGACATACTGGGAACGTCCGGCTGCGCCGCGTGACGTTCTGCTGCCTATCGCCACCAACCGTCCTCCGGACGCCATGCTGGGTGCAAAGTGGTTAAACAGTACTTCACACGCCTGCACGTGCAACCGCCAGAGCGTGTCACCCGTAGCAGACTCCAGCAGCCCCAGCGGCGCGGCAGCCATCATTCCGGCAGCATGGATCACCGCGTGAGGCTGAGGGAGGGGCTGCAATACGGCCATCAGCGCATCAGGCATGCTGATATCAACGCTCAGACTCGTGAAGTTGGGCGTTTCCAGCGTGACGGGGCGTCGGCTTAGTCCGGTCACCAGCCAGCCTTCAGCCAGCAGACGTTTAACGATCGCCTCACCAATGCCCGAGCTGGCTCCGGTAACGACAGCATGGCGCATCTCAAACCTCCAGCATCGTGCGGGGAATTTTGAAGACCGCTTTACGCACGGTCATGGGCGACACGGCAGCACACAGCGCCTGATGGGGCTCACCAGGGTAAAAGACGGCAAAATCACCCGCGCCGAGACGGATAGCGACGCTGTGTTCAGCGGTGGAGGCAATAAACAGATCTGGCTTGCGCTCTTCATCACCCGGCCGCCCGATGGGAAGTGCTCCGGCGTGAATATATTCTTCGCCTGCTAACACAACCTGAATATCTGCCCACTGGTGATGGTACTCCGTGTGCCGCTCGATACGCGGCTGCGTCCTGGCAGGCCCGATATGGCAAAACCATTCGCTATTCTCCGGTTGCCAGCGACCATCCGCGCGCGCCATAAGAGCCGGAAGCGTGCACTCCGGGCGGGAAAGCAGGGCGTATAACGCCGACGGTAGCCCTGCCAGTGGCAGGGCGTTGAGATGCCCAATAATCATATTAGCCCCTTGACCCATTCTGGCGTCACCCGCACGTATTTGATGGCCTGACGGAAGTAGGTGTAAGCGATATGAATATTGCCTTCCGATCCCTGTTTGATGCTGGGATAGGAAAATTCGCGATTGAGTTTTTCCATGGAGTTGTTGGTCATACAGTAACCATCCCCCTCGTCCAGGTTACGCTGCCACGGCCAGCTTTTCCCGCCGTCCGGCGAAATGGCGACGGTCATCGGCGCACGCGGCGCTCCCCAGAAGGCTGCCCGACCGTGGGTGACGACCGGCTCTTTACGGCCATCACCATCATCAATTTCATCGTAGAGAGACGCCCGGCGCTCAAGCGCACCGGCGGCGCTCATGTGATTGAACACCAGCGCCAGTTCACCGCTCGAAAGCGTCGTTACCTGAATGGAGGAGTTGTTATTGGGTAGCGTCGTCGGCTCCGGTACGGACCAGCTTTCGCCGCCGTCCGTCGACTGGCTGTAATAAATATTGTCCGCCCAGCGGCTGCGGAACAGCGCCACCAGGGTGCCGTTGTGAAGCGGGGTAATATTCATATGCACGCAGCCCAGGCTTTCGGGCACCACAACATCACGCCAGGTTTTTCCGCGATCCTCCGAGATTTTCACCGCGCTGATATCGTCGTTACCTACCCATTTCTCCCCCGGCCGTGTACGGCAGTAAAACACCGGTAGCAGCCAGTTGCCGTTTTCCAGCACCACTATCGGCTGGCGGATAAAGGTGCCCGGTTTATCGAGAAGAGTATCAATCTCGCCCCAGGTTTGGCCCAAATCCAGTGACTGTCGATAGCGCACAATCGCCGTGTCCTGATTGCCGGAAATCTGGGCGGTCCACAGCAGCCACAGCACGTTGTCCGGGGCAAGGAAGAGGACCGGGTTTTGCTCAGAGCGCGTCGCGTCGTCCGAGAGTTTAACCGCGTCGCTCCACTGCTGGCTGCCCTGTGTCAGGCGTGAACCCCATACGGAGATATCCGCAATCCCTTCCTGCGTCCCCCCGAACCAGACGCACATCAGCGCGCCATCCGGCAGCGGCAGCAGGTTTGCGGCATGGTTTTGTGGGCAAGAGGAAGGCAGCATGGCTGTCTCCATGTGAATGTCCTGCGGGTGCGGACGAACAATCCCGTCGCGGGTTACGGTTACAGACATATCAAACTCCATTATTTTCTGCAGGGGTGGGCGCTTTTGCGTTCGCTTTTCCCGGAATAAGCCGCTCTATCACCATGATGACGGCTGGGGTCAGCAGAGCGATATACATATTGTTGATACCAAACGGATCGCCAAGCAGATACCAGACCGACGTGACGACGCAGGCACCAATTAGGCCAGCGTTAGCCCCACGGGTGCTGCGGAAGAACGGGGCGTAAAAGGCGATAACGGCCACCACGGAAATCGACAGGCGAATGGCGCGGGTAAAGAACGAGAGCTTCAGAACTTCAGGCACCAGCAGAACAAAAATCAGCGGCAGGAAGCCAATCAGCAGTGAGATCCAGCGGGTGGCCTTAAATTCCTGCTCAGGCGTCGGGTTGCGCATCGGCACGTAAAAGTCTTTTACCACCAGGGAGGCGATAGCCAGCGCAACAGTACTGACGCTGACGAAAATAGACGCCACCAGAGAGGTGGTGACCAGACCGGCCAGCCACGGGTTCATGTCCTGCAGGAAAATCGGCATCGCATACAGGCTGTTAATCTCCGGGTGCAGGTATTTAGCCGCCACGCCGATTACCGCGATGGCCAGCGCAATCGGCAGACAGAAGAAGAACGCGACCCAGGTTGAACGTTTGGCCGATTTCACGTCTTTGGTGGAGGAGATGGCCTGAATCACAAACTGGGTACAGAAGATGGAACCAATGGTGCCGATGAGCCATGCGAAAATGGTCGACGCGCCGATATTGCCATCCCAGGTCCAGTAGAAGTCCGGCATGTTTTCAACCATTGGCGCGAAGCCGCCCGTCTTAGACAGCGCAAAGCCCATGATGACCAGAATGCCGAAGTATTTCAGCGCACTGTGCAGCACCGTCACCCACGCCACACCCTTCATGCCGCCAAAGGCGAAATAGAAGGTGCTGACGATAGCGGTAATAAACGCCGCAACGGGCAAATTGACCTTCAATACGGTGGAGATGGCCGCCGCACCGCTGACGTAGTTCCCTACGTTAACCAGCAGAAGGGCGTAGATCATGATGATGGAGATAATATTTTTGGTGCTGTTACCGTACTTTTCGGCAATGGCCCCGGAGATGGTGATTTTCCCGGTGTTATAGATGCGCTTGACGAGCAACAGACCAAACAGCGGAAAGCCAATCGCCGCACCGATGACGGACCAGGAGGCCGCAAACCCGTCTTCAAACGCGGCCTGCGCCGTGCCGATAGTGGATTTTGCGCCGATATATTCAGACATGAGCAGGATCCCGACAATAAATGCTGGCATTGCGCGGGAGCCTTCCATGAAATCACCGGAGTTTTTACTGCGGATCCGGAAGGTTAGCCAGGTCGTGAACAGAATGTAGACAATCACTATGCCGACAATGATTAGGGTATCTTCAGCGGTAAAATTATTCATCTTTGCCTCTCTTCAGGGCGAGTGAATCCTGGGCACCTCAGGCACCCGGTATTCTTATTGACGAAACTGACGCCGGTTAATTCAGTGACGCTGTCACTATCTGGCGTATCTGTTGCATCTGTTGCGCGTTAAACGCCACGGCGTATCGGCTTTCTCCAACGTCTTCTCCCATGATCTGCAGCGCTTTTTTGACTGCGGCGGGGGAAAACGCGACGCTGTATAACTCCGTGCGAAGCTGGGTGACGCTTTCCTGAGCCCGGCGGGAACCGTCGATATCACCAGCATTAAAGCGTGACCAGATGGCGTTAATGGCCGCCGGTGCCACGTTCGCCAGTCCGGAAATACAGGCGGAGCAGCCATCGACAAAGCCCTGATGGATCAGCGAATCGGGGCCGTTCAGCACGTCGAATCCGTCAATGTCTTTCACCGCATTGAGGAATCCGCTCAGGCTCTCGTAACTACCGGCACTGTCTTTAATACCGATAATATTGGGATGCTCCGCCAGCGAGCGAGCGGTGTCGGGCTCAATGGTGTTACCGGTTCTCGCTGGAATGTTGTAGAGATAAATCGGCACGCTCAGCGCATCGGCAATAGCCGTATAGTGCGTGATTAGCTCGTCTTGCTTTAGGGGAACAAAGTAAGGGGTAATGACCGATACGGCATCCACACCCAGTGAGGCGATCTGTTTGCCAAGACGGATGGTCTGACGGGTAGATATTTCTCCTGCATGGGCCACAACGGGCGCGCGTCCCGCCACTGTTTCAACGCAGTGCCGGGTGACGGCGATTTTTTCTTCTTCGCTTAGCACGAAAAACTCGCCGTTGGTCCCACCGCAAAAGATGCCATTACCGGCATCCAGCTGACGCGCGATCTGCCGTGTGAGTCCCGGTAAGTTCAGGTCGCCGTCCGCGTCAAAGGGGGTGACGATAGCCGTCAGTACGCCCTTTATGGTGTTACGCATTTCTCACTCCTTCGATATTAATGTTGGGGAAACAGTGTCCGATAGATTGCCTGCACCTCGTCACGGTCTGGCTGACAGGGGGCATTATTCATTAAGCGTTTAACGTTAAGCGCGGCCTCACTGAGGGAAGCAATGTCTTCTCGCGGTACGCCCAGCGTCTCAAGGTTATCCGGCAGGTTGAGGCGGCGAACCAGCGCCGCAAAGTACGTCACCAGCGCGTGGGATTTGTCCTCGTCCGACAGGGTGGTATCCGCGCCGGGCACGAGATCCCAGACCTGAGCAAACTTTGTCACCGCATGGGGGCGCACTACGCGCATGCACGGTGCCAGCAGAATGGCGTTAGCCACGCCGTGCGGCAGGTGATATTTCCCCCCGAGAGGATAGGAAAGGGCGTGAACCAGGTGCGTGCCTGCATGCGCAATGGCAACCCCGCCGTAGTAAGACGCCCACAGCATCTCCAGTTTCGCCAGCAGATTACCCGGTTCGGCGCAGGCTGTTTCAATGTTGTTCAGCAGCTTAGACAGTCCCGTCAGCGCGGCGTTATCGCTGACCGGGTTGGCAACCGTTGACGTGAAACACTCAATCAGGTGGCACAACGCATCAATACCCGTCGACGAGGCGATGTGCGCGGGCATGCTGGTAGTGAGTTCAGGCAGGAGCGCAACGTAATCCGGCAGCAGCACGGGGGAGATGATCCCCACTTTCGTATTCTGTTCCGGTATCGCCAGAATTGCGTTTGGCGTGGCTTCGGAGCCAGTACCGGCCGTAGCGGGGATCAGCAAGGAGGAAATCCGCGCTGCGGGTTTTGTCCCGGCCAGCAGAGTATCCAGCCCCGGGGACTGAGGATGACACAGTACGGAGAGTAACTTTGCGACGTCCAGCACGCTGCCGCCCCCAATCCCCACGATCAAATCGAACTTGCAAGACGTTAACCCGCCGAGCACCTGGCTGACATCGTGGTGCGAAGGTTCCTGAGGCACGTTATCAATAATTGTGATGCTGCGATTGTCCTCTTCAAGAAGGAGCCGGATCTGCTTTGCTGCCTCCAGACGTGAAATATTGCCGTCTGTGACCAGCAAAATGTGTGCTTTACCGTTAAGCAGCGGTCTGATGGCGGGAATAGCGCCAGCGCCGCTGATAATTGTGCTGTTGATGGTTACCACATTCTTCTCCTGTCCAGGTGGTCATGATTGATTTCGCTCAAATGAGATCAGTCATGGTCATCGTGTGGCTAAATTTATAATTTATTCGCAAACTGATTAACTTGATCTTGCTCACATATAATCAATCATGATTGAATATAATCATTAACAGGATGAGCGGACCCGGAGTGGGGATGAAAAAAAACAATCTATACAGAGAGGTGGTGGTCGTCGCAGATGACTTTACCGGCGCAAACGATGCGGGCGTGAGCCTGGCGCTTCGCGGGAAAAAGGTCTGCGTGGCGTTCCAGACAGTTTCTACTGAACCCACTGATGCGCTGGTTATCAATACCGAATCACGGGCGCTTGGGGCATCAGAGGCGGCTGAAAAAATTGCGCGCCTCGGGGCGGATGTCGTGAACGCGCGGTGGCTGATTAAGAAGGTTGATTCCACGCTGCGCGGGAACGTGGGCGCTGAAACCGCAGCCCTTCAGGCTCTAAGCGGTAAACGGCAGATCGTCATTGCGCCAGCGTATCCCGCAGCCGGGCGCATTACGCGGCACGGCCAGTGTCTGGTGGACGGTATCCCGGTAAATGAAACCGAATTTGCCAGCGACCCGAAAACGCCGGTGCCTTCTGCTGACATTGTTGATCTCTTCTTCGGACTGGCGGGCAAATCCGTGACCGTACACGACCTGGAAACTGCGCTGGCGCAAGGGGATGGCGTGCTGATTGTGGATGCAGAGACGGAGGGTGAGCTGGATGCCGTTATTGCCGCCGCGCTGACCTGCGAGCAGACGCCGCTGCTGGTGGGATCGGCCGGGTTGTGCGATGCGCTGGCGCGTCATTTTGCACCGGTCCGGCGCAAACAGCTGCTGGCCGTCGTTGGCTCGATGAGTGAAATCGCGCAGCGTCAGATTGCGTTTGCGCTTAACGCACCTGGCGTGTCGCGGGTGTTCATTGATGTTAACGACATGCTTAACGGCACAACGGCAGACGCATTCATCCGAATAATTCAGGCGCTTCAGGCGGGTCATCACTGCATTGTGCAGACCTGTTCGGATCGGGAGTCCCGACATCGCGTTGAGGATATTTGCAGCCAACATCGAATGACCCGCGCGGCGCTGGGTGAAAAGATTTGTACTTATCTGGGAACGCTGACCCGCGAAGTGCTGGAAAAGCAGGCACCGGATGCGCTGTACGTTTCAGGTGGCGATGTGGCGATGGCCGTTGCCAGCGCGCTTGAGGCACAAGGTTTTGAGATTACGGGACGCATTGCACAGTGCGTACCTTACGGCAGATTTTTGGGTTGTGCCTGGCATCGGCCGGTGATGACCAAAGCAGGGGGCTTCGGAAAGGAAGAGACGCTGCGTGAGGTTTTGCATTTTATCGAGGAGAGAATGAGTGACTAATATTATTGCTGTAACCATGGGTGACCCGGCGGGTATTGGCCCGGAAATTATTATCAAATCCCTTACTGACGGCGAGTTATCGGGTTCACCTGTTGTCGTGGTGGGCTGCGCCCGTACGCTACAGCGGGTGCTTAAGCAAGGGATTACCGCGCAAGCCGATATGCGTGTGATTGAGAAAGTCAGCGATGCGCAGTTCGCGCCCGGTGTGATTAACGTGCTGGACGAACCGCTGGCGGATCCTGATGGGTTAAAGCCGGGGGTTGTTCAGGCTCAGGCCGGGGATCTGGCTTATCGCTGTGTGAAGCGAGCCACCGAACTGGCGATGGCGGGTGAGGTAAAGGCAATTGCAACAGCGCCACTCAATAAAGAGGCTCTGCATCTGGCCGGACATCACTATCCGGGTCACACGGAACTGCTGGCACATCTGACCGACAGCAGAGATTACGCCATGGTGTTGTACACCGATCAACTCAAGGTGATTCACATCACCACCCACATCGCGCTGCGTAAATTCCTTGATACGCTCAGTCAGGATCGGGTAAAAACCGTGATCGGTATTGCCGATACCTTCCTGAAGCGTGTGGGAATCGATCATCCGCGCATTGCAGTTGCAGGTGTGAACCCGCATGCGGGTGAGAACGGCCTGTTTGGTGATGAAGAGATCAAGATTGTCGGCCCCGCCGTCGAGGCGATGAAAGCGCAGGGGCTAAACGTCACAGGACCCTGTCCGCCGGATACGGTATTTATGCAATGCCACGAAGGAATGTATGACATGGTCGTTGCGATGTATCACGATCAGGGGCATATTCCGTTAAAATTACTCGGCTTCTATGACGGGGTGAATATCACCGCCGGGTTGCCGTTTATCCGTACCTCTGCAGATCACGGCACCGCGTTCGATATTGCGTGGACCGGCAAAGCGAAGTCTGAGAGCATGACGGTGTCTATCCAGTTGGCTATGCAAATTACACGGGAATGATATGAAGGGATATAACCGGTTAGAGCAGATAATGGATTACCTGAAAGGGCATAATCTGGTGACGGTGGATCAACTGGTGGCAATCACGGATGCCTCACCGGCGACCATCCGCCGCGATCTGATTAAGCTCGACCAGGAGGGCGTCATTAGCCGTACCCACGGCGGCGTTACCCTTAACCGATTTATTCCTTCCCAGCCCACGACGCACGAAAAAATGCAGAGGAGTCTGGCGGAGAAACATGCTATCGCCAGTGTGGCGGCCAGCTTTGTTAAGGCGGGAGATGCCGTCGTGCTGGATGCGGGCACCACGATGATTGAACTCGCGCGTCAACTGACGCACCTGCCGCTGCGCGTCATTACCAGCGACCTGCATATTGCGCTGTTTCTCTCAGAATTCAGGCAAATCGAAGTGACGATTATTGGTGGCCGTATCGACGATTCGAGCCAGTCGTGCATCGGTGAACACGGGCGTCGCTTGCTGCAAAACGTATGGCCGGACGTGGCTTTCGTCAGCTGTAACGGCTGGGATATAACCCGAGGGATCACCTCGCCAACGGAAGAGAAGGCGGCTTTAAAACGCGATTTGATCGCCAACGCTAAGCGCCGCGTACTGCTGGCAGACAGTTCAAAGTACGGCGCCTGGTCACTGTTTAACGTGGCACATCTGCATACTCTGACGGATATCGTCACGGACAGCAGGCTGGATGAGACGACACAGGCCGAGCTGAGGGCGCTTGATGTCCAACTGACGCTGGCCTCATGACATAAGTTAATACTATGTAGCCCCCTGGCAGGTCTGCGCTATGTTAAAAGAAAAATAGCAAGGAGCCTGCCATGTATTCCATCACCTCTGAGTCTGCCCGTCATCCCGACATCCTTAATCTGATCGCGGCCCTTGACCGCTATCAGAGCGAACTTTACCCCGCCGAAAGCAACCACCTGCTCGATTTGGCTAATCTGCCGGACGCGTCGCTCATTTTAATGATTATTCGCGACCAACAGCTCAATGCCGTAGGGTGTGGCGCAGTGGTGCTGAACGGTGACGGGACGGGAGAGATGAAGCGGGTGTATATCGACCCGACGCATCGGGGACAACATCTTGGGGAAAAGCTGCTGGCCGCCCTTGAGGATGAAGCCCTGAGCCGGGAATGCCATACCGTCCGGCTCGAGACGGGGATCAAACAGCATGCCGCTATCCGTCTGTATCAGCAGTGCGGATACGAACTGCGTCCGGCGTTTGCCCCGTACGTCGAAGATCCGCTGAGCCTGTTTATGGAGAAGGCGCTGGTGGTTGACGTTCGTTTAGCAGCGCTATAAAGGCTTCAAGCTGACGGGTCATTGCCCCGCGTCTCCACACCAGCCAGGTGGTGAGCCAGCGCCAGTTTTCCGCCAGCGGCCACGCTGCAACCTGATGGTGCCCCGGCATGCTCTCCAGCATGGATCGGGGCATTAATGCGATGCCGGCCCCGGCAATCACGCAGGCCAGCATGCCGTGATACGACTCCATCTCATGAATACGCCCCGGCGTAGCTCTGTCGGCGTGAAACCAGCTTTCCAGATGTCGGCGATAGGAGCAGTTCGCGCGAAAAGCGTAAACATCGCTGCCGCTGACCTGGGTGGCTTTTGAGACTTCAGCATGCCCGGCGGGCGTCACCAGCATCATCTCTTCCCGATAAACCGGCATCCCTTCTAGCTCCGGATGGGATAGCGGCCCGTCGACAAATGCGGCGCTCAGGGTACCTTCCAGTACCCCATCAATCATCGTCCCGGATGGCCCGGTTGACAGTGCAAACTGAATGCGCGGATAGCGCTGGTTAAACTGCGCCAGACTCTCCGGGATGCGCACGGCGGCGGTGCTCTCCAGCGCGCCGAGGGCAAACAGCCCCTGCGGTTCGTCACCGGCCACGACCATCCGCGCCTCGTCTACCAGCGCCAGGATCTGCCTGCTGTAGCGCAGAAAATTATGCCCGGCTGGCGATAAGCGCAAACGCTGGTTCTCGCGGATAAACAGCTCCACGCCGAGATCCGCTTCAAGCTGGCGGATGCGGGTGGTCAGGTTCGACGGCACGCGATGCACCTTCTGCGCCGCCTGGGTGATGCTGCCGGTTAGCGCGACGGCGTTAAACATTTCAAGCTGAGTTAAGTCCATAGCGTTCTCGATTCGTGAATAAGGTGGTCAGTATTATTCATTTTTAAGAAATAGCAGAGTGGGCCACAATGAATCAACTGTTATTGCGAGGAGAACATCATGACCCTTTCATCTGCTACTTATGCACGCTCTGTTAACCCGGCGACGGGCGAAACCCTGGCCACGTATCCCTGGGCGACAGCCGACGATTTAGAGCGCGCCATTTCTCAGGCCGATACGGGCTTTCGCCAGTGGCGTCGCGAAAGCGTTTCCCATCGCGCGCAAAAGCTGCGCGATCTGGGCGCGGCTTTGCGTAACCGGGGTGAAGAGATGGCGCGGATGATGTCCCGCGAAATGGGTAAACCCATTCTGCAGGCGCGCGGCGAGGTGGCTAAATCTGCCAGCCTGTGCGACTGGTATGCCGAACATGGCCCGGCAATGTTGAATGCTGAACCCACGCTGGTCGAGGATCACAACGCGGTCATCGAGTACCGTCCGCTGGGGCCGATTCTGGCGGTAATGCCGTGGAACTTTCCGCTCTGGCAGGTGCTGCGCGGCGCGGTTCCCATTCTGCTGGCGGGGAACAGCTACCTGCTGAAGCACGCCCCGAACGTGCTCGGCTCTGCGGATCTGATTGCGCAGATTTTTGCCGATGCCGGTTTTCCTCAGGGCGTGTTTGGCTGGGTAAACGCCACCAACGACGGCGTCAGCCAGGCCATTAACGACCGCCGTATCGCTGCGATTACCGTCACCGGCAGCGTGCGTGCCGGGGCGGCAATTGGCGCTCAGGCGGGTGCGGCGCTCAAAAAATGCGTGCTGGAGCTGGGCGGTTCCGACCCCTTTATCGTCCTGAACGATGCCGATCTGGATCTGGCGGTGAAAGCCGCAGTGGCGGGGCGTTATCAAAATACCGGACAGGTTTGCGCGGCGGCGAAGCGTTTTATCGTGGAAGAGGGAGTGGCTGATGCCTTTACCCAACGCTTTGTCGACGCGGTTGCGGCGCTGAAGATGGGCTCGCCGGAGACGGAAGAGAACTATCTTGGCCCGATGGCGCGCTTCGATCTGCGTGATGAACTGGATCAGCAGGTACAGGCCACCCTGGCAGAAGGGGCGACCCTGCTGTTGGGCGGAGAGAAACTGGCTGGTGAGGGTAACTACTACGCGCCAACCGTGCTCGGCAACGTCAACCCGAACATGACCGCGTTCCGCCAGGAGCTGTTTGGCCCGGTGGCGGCGATTACGATCGCCAGGGATGCGGAGCATGCTTTAGCGCTGGCTAACGACAGTGACTTTGGTCTGTCTGCCACGGTCTTTACCGCAAACGACGCGCTGGCGGAGACATTCTCTCGCGAGCTGGAGTGCGGCGGGGTGTTTATCAATGGCTACAGCGCCAGCGATGCCCGCGTGGCTTTTGGCGGCGTGAAGAAGAGCGGCTTCGGTCGTGAGCTTTCACATTTCGGTTTGCATGAGTTCTGTAACGTGCAGACGGTCTGGAAGGATCGCGTGTAATTTATCGCCCGTCTGTGATTTCGGCCCTCATAACGAGGGCCGTTGTCATCTATCTGCAATGGTTCTGTCATTTTCGTTTCGTAGACTCGCTCGCGTCTAACGTATTGTTACAGAAGAAAATTATGAACCTAACGCAAATTTTTCGCCGTATTGCGCAGCGCGTCATCCCCCGTCAATTTGGTCTGCTGGCCGGCATTTTTTGTATTATTGGGCTTTTCTCCACACTCCAACTCTCCTCCACGCTTCTGCTCACCGCCTCTCTGAAAGAGGCCCAGCGCAACGAACAGCATAACCAGCTGGCGTATCAGCAGCAGGGCAAGCTGGATCAGGCGCGCGTTTCCCTGCTGGCCGCAAGCGATTTGCTTAACCGCTCCGGCGTCTGGTTTATGCAGGATAAGGAGACCGGCTCGGAAGGGAGCTGGCACAGTCTGATGGACGAGGCGCAAAAGGCGCTGGACGACTCTCATCAGGCATGGACGGCGTGGCTGGCACTCCATCCGGCGAAAGACGAGGCACTGGTGAACAGCTACCAGCTTTTCTACGGTGCCATTAAAGAGCAGGCGGAAGGGCTGATTAAAACGAACGCCATTGATGCCTTTTTTGCTGTTCCCGCCCAGGCGTTTCAGACCGACTTTAATGATAACTATGCGCGTTACCAGCAGCTGAGCGAGAAACAGGCCCTGCAAGGGCGGCAGACGCTGGTGTCGCAGCTTTCAGGCCTGCAAACGCTATTCCTGTTTGCGCCCGTCGTTCTGCTGGTGATTGCCATTCTGGTGTGGTTCGGGATGGCAAAGTGGGTCATTACGCCGTTGCGTCGGTTGATTGCACATATCAACCAGCTATCTGCGGGGGATCTGTCCGGTACACCGCCAGGTGTAGCCTGCTTCAACCGGGAGATGGGTCAGCTCAGCGGCAGTGTTAATACCCTACAGCATGGGCTACTGCAGCTGGTATCGCAGGTCAGCCACGCCACGACCTCGATGGTCGAGAACATTGGCTCCCTGGCGCAGGGGAATCAGAAGCTGTATCAGCAGTCTGTACGTCAGGCGAAAGAGCTTGAGGATGTCACGGCGAATATCGCCGCGCTGGAAACGCATGTTGAAGGCAACACCGGCTATGCGAAACTGGCCAGCGCCCGCGCAGATGAGGCGCGTCAGGCTGCGGCAGGTGGCGACCAGATGATGTCTACGGTGAATGCCTCCATGCAGGCGATCGTTGACCGATCCTCTGAGATGCGCGGGATCGTAGCGATGATCGACAGCGTGGCGTTCCAGACCAATATTCTTGCCCTGAACGCGGCCATTGAAGCGGCACATGCGGGCAATCAGGGACGCGGCTTCGCCGTGGTCGCCCGCGAGGTGGGGCTGCTGGCCCGCAAAAGCAGTCATTCTACGCAGACCATTCAGGCGCTGATCAATCACTCTTTGCAGGGGATTCATGATGGCTCAAAAGCGGTTAACCGGCTGGAAAATAACCTGCAGCAGGTTACCGGGCTGGTGGCGAATTTAAGCAGCCTGCTGAATGACATCTCAGATGCCACGCTGAGCCAGGGGGAGAGTATTCATCAGATGACTCGCCAGCTTCACGCCCTGAATCAGGTATCGCGGCAGACGGATGCGCTGGTGTCTGACGCGTCGGATGCCTCTGCGCGTTTGCATCAGGAGTCCGATAATTTGCTGGAAGCCGTCTCGCGTTTTCGTCTTCCTGCCTGACGCAATATATCAGCCTCTGTTATACTCGCAGCCCGTTTTAGCCTGAGGGCAAGGAGCAAAGTGTGGCTGCGGTTATCCATAATGAGATGCTGGACGAAATTCTGGCGCAGGTCCGACCGTTAATCGGAAAGGGGAAGGTTGCCGACTATATTCCGGCGCTGGCCTCGGTCAGCGGTAATAAGCTGGGTATCGCCATATGCACGGTAGACGGACAGCGTTTCCAGGCCGGTGATGCGACCGAGCGATTCTCGATTCAGTCCATCTCAAAGGTGCTGAGCCTGGTGGCGGCAATGCGTCAGTATGAAGAAGACGAGCTCTGGCAACGTGTGGGTAAAGATCCCTCCGGCCAGCCGTTTAACTCGCTGCTGCAGCTTGAAATGGAACAGGGTAAACCGCGTAATCCTTTTATCAATGCCGGGGCGCTGGTGGTGTGCGATATGCTGCAAAGCCGCCTCAGCGCGCCTCGCCAGCGAATGCTCGAAATCGTGCGCCAGCTTTCTGGCGTGCAGAGCATTGCCTACGATCCGGTGGTCGCGCGCTCGGAGTTTGAGCACTCGGCGCGCAATGCGGCGATAGCCTGGCTGATGAAATCCTTTGGCAATTTCCACAACGATGTGGCGACGGTTCTGCAAAACTACTTCCATTACTGTGCGCTTGAAATGAACTGCGTTGAACTCGCGCAAACGTTCCTGTTCCTCGCGCATCAGGGGCATGCACCGCATCTCGATCAGGAGGTGGTATCGCCGATGCAGGCCCGTCAGGTGAACGCCCTGATGGCAACCAGCGGGATGTACCAGAATGCCGGTGAGTTCGCCTGGCGTGTCGGCTTACCGGCAAAATCCGGCGTGGGCGGCGGGGTCGTGGCCATCGTTCCCCACGAGATGGCGATTGCCGTCTGGAGTCCGGAACTCGATGAAACGGGAAATTCACTGGCAGGTGTGGCGGTACTGGAACGACTGACCCAACGGTTGGGGCGCTCGGTTTACTGATGTCGAACCTGGATCCGTTATTTGCGCGCCTGTCGCGTTCGACGTTTCGGTCGCGCTTTCGACTGGGGCCGAAAGAGCGGCAATACTGTTGGGAAAAAGGGGCTGAGACCATCGATCGCCATGCGGCGGATTTTGTTGTTCAGCGCCTTGCCCCGGCTCATCCCGCGAATGACGGTAAGCAAACGCCAATGCGTGGACATCCGGTGTTTATTGCTCAGCACGCCACTGCCACGTGCTGTCGTGGCTGCCTGGCAAAATGGCACAGCATTCCGCCGGATGTCGAGCTTACGGCGCAGCAGCAGCACTATATCGTCACCGTGATCCATCACTGGCTGGTCATACAAATGAATGCATGACGTTGTGCATACCAATAGAGAGAGAAAGCGGCCTTGATATATATGATTAAAAGATAAATTGCTTGCTAGGTATTTTTAAGCTCAATAAGATACCGCAAGAAACATATCGGAAAAATCTTAGTATGAATGCCACTGACAAACTTAGTCCCAAGCCTCGCTTACCTGGTCGTCGGTTTGTCAAACGTATGTATCTCATGCGTTTACTCGGCACATTTCTCTGTTTTATTCCTGTCCTGTCCGTATTGATTGAACACCATCGCTCGGTCTGGCTGATGATCCTGCTAGGGGCGAATGCCTTTATTTGGCCAACGGTGGCCTGGCTGCGGGCGCGTCGTTCACCGACGCCACTGGCGACCGAGCACCAGCACCTGGTGCTGGATGCAGGTGCAGGGGGCTTTTGGATCGCGATGATGGCGGTTAATCCGCTTACGTCAGTCGTGATTGCGACCATTTTGCTTTCAGACAGGCTTTCTGCAGGCGGTATTACGCTGCTGAAAAAGGCCGCCGCTCTGATGCTGGGCGTATTCCTGGTGACCTGGCTGACGCAGGGGATGGAGGTAGACGGGTTTGTTTCCCAGCGGACAATGTTTGCCACCTTGCCGCTGATCGCTATCTACATGCTGGCCATGAGCATGCTGACTGACAGTATTGCGCAGCGCTTACGGATAAAAAGCCGCGAGCTGGAGCGGATCGCCATGATGGATCCGCTGCTGGATATCGCCAACCGTCGTCTGCTGGAAAAACGTATCGATCATGAACTGAATAAACTTCGTCAGACGTGCCGTGAATCTACTTTGATGTTTATTGATATCGACAATTTTAAAGAGGTAAATGACCGCTTTGGCCACAAAGTGGGCGACGCGATGCTGGCGACGGTATCGAAGATCCTGCATCTGGCCACGCGCCCTTCAGATACCCCAGCGCGTCTGGGGGGCGACGAATTTGTCATTTTGCTCCCGGATACCAGCGTGGATGAGGCCCAGATTGTGGCTACCCGCATTATGGACGCGGCGGCAGTAATGAAGGATGTGGCGCAAGAGGCCGTGCATTGCACCCTCAGTATCGGTATCGCCTGCGCAACGCGAGACACAAGCAGCGTGGCCGACTGGCTGCAGGCCGCCGATAGTGCCCTTTACCATGCCAAGCGTGAAGGCAAGAACAGAATATTCGCACACTGACAATGTCTCTGTTTAAGCTACGCTTTTAATAACGCAAAGCGTCAGGAGACGTTATGAAAGCACCTGTAACCCCCGCTAATGAAACAGAACGCCTGAACTCGCTGCGCGAGTCTGGCCTTCTTGAAATCGACAATTCCGTGGCATTTGACCGGCTGACGCGTCTGGCTAAACGTTTTTTCCAGGTGCCGCTGGCGATGGTCAATCTCATTGATGAACATTCACTTATTGTGAAATCCGCCGACGGACAGGCACCTGACACCGTTCCGCGCAATATCTCATTTTGTGGTCACACGATCCTCAGCGAAGCGCCGCTGGTGGTGAGTGATATGCTTCAGGACGACCGTTTTGCCGATAATCCGCTGGTGGCAGGGGACCCAAGGGTTCGCTTCTACGCGGGTTTTCCGCTGCGCTTACGTGACGGGGCGAGCGTTGGCTCTCTGTGTCTTATCGATTTCGCGCCACGTGAATTTTCTGCGGCGGACCTTGCCGTCCTCGGGGACCTGGGCGCGCTGGCGGAAGATGAATTTGCCGCAGTCAGCGCGGCAACCACCGACGAACTCACCGGTTTATACAATCGCCGCGGCTTTAACCAGTTTGTTCGTTTCACCCTCTCTGTCGCCAGACGTCGGGCGGAGCCGCTAACCCTGGGATGGCTGGATCTCGATCGTTTTAAAGAGATCAACGATCGTTATGGCCATGAGGAGGGCGACAAGGCATTGAAAGCGATGGCTTCCCTCATGAAGGCCTCTTTCCGCGAGGCCGATCTGCTGGTTCGCTTTGGTGGTGACGAATTCGCGGTGCTGTTTGCCGATACGGATGAGCAGGGCGCCTGGATCGCCATGCAGTATTTGATCGAACAGGTAGAGAGCTATAACGCGCGTCAACTGCACCCCTGGTCGCTGCATTTCTCCTGGGGCTTGAGTGAGTTCGACCATAACAGCAACGATATTCAGCAGTGGCTTAAAAATGCCGATCGGAAAATGTATTCCATGAAACAGCAGAGACATACTGAGAGATAACGAAATCCTATGTATTAGGTTATTGCGTTACGGAAATGTTAATAGCAATCTGGAGAGATTCATTAAAAGGACAAAACATGAACTCTCCACTGCATATTAAAACCCTCTCCCGGGACGACATTCTGTCCCACATCGATGCGCTGACCGATATCCTCGAAAACTGTGTTAACGGCGGCGCATCCGTCAGCTTTATGCTGCCTTTTAGTCACGACAAAGCGCGCACGTTCTGGCGCGGGATTGCTGAAAGCGTTGGCCGTCATGAGCGTACCGTACTGGCGTGCGTTGATGAGCAGGACGGCATTATTGGAACGGTACAGCTCATCACCGATCAGCCGGAAAATCAGCCGCACCGCGCGGATGTCGCAAAACTGCTGGTTCACGAAAAGGCCCGCCGTAAAGGGGCGGCAATGGCGCTGATGGAGACCCTTGAGGTGATGGCGCGCGAAAAAGGGCTATCGGTTCTGGTACTGGATACCTCCACCGGTAGCGGCGCGGAGAGCTTTTACCAGCGGGCGGGCTGGCAAAAAGTGGGAGAGATCCCGCGCTATGCCTTGATGCCTGATGGCGTGATGACCGCAACATCCATTTTCTATAAATTCTTATGATTATTTTTCACAATTGCCTGATGAGTTGATCCAAACAGGGGTTCTGGTCTGAAAGGTTTGATAAGTTATTACACCAATCTCATCAGGCTGTATGACTAATCGAAAAGGATCCCAATGTGAACACACTCAACCGACGTGATTTCCCCGGTGCTCTCTACCCTGAACGTATCATTCAGTTTGGCGAAGGTAACTTCTTACGTGCGTTCGTTGACTGGCAAATCGACCTGTTAAACGAGCATACCGATCTTAATGCCGGTGTGGTGATTGTTCGCCCGATCCAGAGCGATTTCCCGCCATCGCTCAGCACCCAGGATGGTTTGTACACCACCATCATTCGGGGTCTGAATGAGAAGGGCGAGGCGGTAAGCGATGCGCGTCTTATCCGCTCCGTTAACCGTGAAATCAGCGTCTACGATCAATATGATGAGTTTTTGACGCTGGCCCACAATCCCGATATGCGTTTTGTCTTTTCGAACACCACGGAAGCCGGTATCAGCTATCACGCCGCTGACAAATTCGACGATGCCCCGGCAGCAAGCTATCCGGCGAAACTGACGCGACTGCTGTTTGAGCGCTTTAGCCACTTTAACGGCGCAGCGGACAAAGGCTGGATTATCATTCCGTGCGAGCTTATCGACTACAACGGTGAAGCACTTAGCGAACTGGTGCTGCGCTATGCGCAGGAGTGGGCGTTGCCGCAGGCGTTTATCCAGTGGCTGAATGACGCCAATAGCTTCTGCTCTACGCTGGTTGACCGTATCGTTACCGGTTATCCGCGTGATGAAGTGGCATCGCTGGAAGCTCAGCTTGGCTATCACGATGGATTTATCGATACCGCTGAACATTTCTATCTGTTCGTGATTCAGGGGCCAAAATCACTTGCCGCCGAGCTGCGTCTGGATAAATTCCCGCTGAACGTGCTCATCGTTGATGACATTAAGCCGTACAAAGAGCGCAAAGTGGCTATCCTGAACGGGGCGCACACCGCGCTGGTACCGGTAGCCTTCCAGGCCGGTCTGGATACGGTTGGTGAAGCGATGAACGATGCTGAGATTTGTGCGTTCGTCGAAAAAGCGATTTACGAGGAAATTATTCCTGTGTTGGATTTGCCGCGCGAAGAGCTGGAGTCGTTCGCCAGTGCGGTGACGGGCCGTTTCCGTAATCCTTACATCAAGCATCAGCTGCTGTCGATTGCCCTGAACGGGATGACCAAATACCGCACGCGTATCCTGCCGCAGCTGCTGGCGGGGCAGCAGGCGACGGGTCAATTACCCGCGCGTCTGACGTTTGCGCTGGCCGCGTTGATTGCGTTTTACCGGGGTGAACGTCATGGCGAACGCTATCCGGTACAGGATGATGCGCACTGGTTGACCCGCTATCAGCAACTCTGGGCACTGCACCACGATAAGCAGATCGATACCCGTTCACTGGTGGAAGCGGTGCTGAGTGAAAGCAATCACTGGGAGCAGGATTTGACGCAGGTGAAGGGATTGGTAGAACAGGTTACGTTGGGTCTTGATGCCATCCTTCATCAGGGGATGCGTGAAGCGGTAAAACCACTTTGCTAAACGGTTACCCGGCTTCGGTCGGGTATTTTTACGAACCTCTTTAGTTACAACATACTATTTATTATGTTTTTAAAAAATGACTTCAACTCCGTGCGGTTTAGGCTTTTCAGTGGCGAAAATGCAATGTTCCATTAACATGCTTGCAACCGTGAGGGGGATCACGTTTAATAGCCTCGCTCTTTTCCTTTCTGACACTGACTATGATTGTTCGTCCTAAACAGCACTGGCTACAACTAATATTTGTCTGGCACGGTTCGGTTCTGCCGAAAATCTACACCCGCTTGTTGCTCAACTTCCTGCTTTCCATCGCCGTCATCCTGATGCTGCCGTGGTATACCTCGCTTGGCATCAAATTTACCGTCGCACCGTTTAGCATTCTTGGCGTGGCGATCGCAATCTTTCTCGGTTTCAGAAACAACGCTTGTTATTCGCGCTACGTTGAGGCTCGCCAGCTCTGGGGGCAACTGATGATAGCGGCGCGCTCGCTGTTTCGCGAGGTAAAAAACACCTTACCCGAAGATAAACATCTGGGTGAGTTTGTGCGCCTGCAAATTGCCTTTGCCAACTGTTTACGCATGACGCTGCGCCGGGAAACAAACGCAGAACAGCTTTCACCTTATCTGGCGGCAGAGGATTTGCGTAAAGTGATGGACGCCAACTCTCCGGCGAACCGTATTTTACTGATTATGGGGGAGTGGCTTGCCGTACGGCGTCGTAACGGGCAGCTGTCAGATATTCTGTTCCACAGTCTGAATAACCGTCTGAACGATATGTCGATTGTTCTGTCCGGCTGCGAGCGCATTGCGACAACACCGGTGCCGTTTGCGTACACCCTGATTTTGCATCGCACGGTGTATCTGTTCTGCATCATGCTACCGTTTGCACTGGTTGTGGATCTGCACTACATGACGCCGTTCGTCTCCGCGTTGATTTCCTATACCTTTATCTCGCTGGATACGCTGGCGGAAGAGCTCGAAGATCCGTTTGGCACCGAAGATAACGATCTCCCGCTGGACGCCATCTGCAACATGATGGAACGCGATCTGCTGCAGATGAACGATGAAGAGAACATTCCGGAAAGGTTGTTCCCGGATAAACACTATCAGCTGACCTGACGGGCATTCCACTCGTCACGGGTGATCTCCCATAACTCGGAATCCAGCATTCCGCTAACGTAGGCTTTCTTTTCCGTTCTGATTAACCGCATGCCGCTGCTGTCTGAAATACGTCGGGAGCGGCTATTGGCGGCAGCCTTCGGGGCGCGTAGAACGGGTTTGTTGAGCGTGTTAAACCAATAATCCGTCGCGGCAATGCTGGCTTCGCGCATAAACCCTTTCCCCTGAAATTCCGGCGCCAGCCAGAACCCGCGGTTGTTATCCTCAACATCGTAGAGGCAGATAATTCCCATGAGCCGATCCGGCGCTTCACGACGGCGGATACTCCAGAACCAGGCAATCCCTTTTTCCATATCCGGCAGCGCCACGTTGTTGACATAGCTTTCCGCACCGTTTTCCGGGTAGGGCCAGGGCACCGAAGAAACCATATAGCGTACGATTTCCCAGCGCGGGTACAGCTGTTGAATCTGGACGGCATCTTCAGCAACCAGCGGTTTCAGCAGCAGGCGTTCTGTCGTAAGCGTCGGTATCGTCATCTGGGATCTCCATATTTAAGCGTTATGCTTTTGTTTGCGTTCTGGTATTTTCATCATTATCACATTCTGATGAGTTGTGCTTTTCGCTGGCGGTATTCTGATGAGATTTCTGAGTTTTTTAACCGGACGTGTATTCCAGGATCTCCTGCAGCATGGCAAAGAGATTGAGGATTCTATTGCTCGTCGTGATACCCGTCTTTTGAATCATTCCACTCCCGAGCTGGAACGGTATTTTTCTCGTCCTCTCGACGAGCTTCCGCGTCAAAATCCTTACCCGATAGCGGCGCTGTTACCTCTGTTTTTAGTGGCATTTGCGTTAAATCTTCTGCCTTTTCTCCACACGTTGCAGGGGTTGTCGCCTTTACATCATGCACTGAGTTTTTTCGTACCGTCATTGATAATCCTTGTCACGCTCATTGTTAGTAGCGTGCTTCTTGCCCGAGGCGTGACGTCAGGTTTGCTGGGCGTTATGGCATTGTTCATCATCCTACTGGTCATGACCCTCGTTCAGGCGCTACATCTCCTGTTTTCTCATGGCGGAAGCCTTTGACCAATTGTCATCGCATGCTTCACCCTGTTACTTTGCCGGGTGGTGATGAATAGCAGAGGTTTTGTGCTGTTTACCCTCTATTGTCGCACTCAGCGTCTTGCCAGACTGGCACGTGAAATCCGGTTAAAAAGCCGTTAAGGGGAGGTATGACGTTACGAAAAGCTAAACCGCAGGAAGCCGAAATACTCTGGGATATTCGCAATCAGGCGATTCGTCACGGCTGTAAAACCAGTTACGACGCGGATGTGATTGCGCGCTGGACGCCCGACCTTATGCCCGAACACTATCGAAAAATGGTCATAGATTACCCCTTTTATGTGGTGGAGGATGAAAAGGGCGACATCGCGGCGACGGGTTATCTCGATCTTGATACGCATAGCCTGGAGGCGATATTCACCTTACCTTCAGCATCCAGTAAAGGAATGGCGACACGGATCGTCGAGGCACTGATCAACGAAGCCCGCAGCCGTGGAATTACGCGTTTGCTGCTCGATTCCACGCCAAACGCCCGGTCGTTTTATCATAAGCTCGGTTTTGTCACGCTGGGCGAAAAGCATCATCACTCGCGTATGGCGGGTGCTGATTTACGCTGTTTTGAAATGGCAATCACGTTGTAATGTGAGGAACTCATGGCTGTCACGGTAAGATCGTTGCGCGCAGATGACTATTCCCAGTGGCGACCGCTGTGGGATGGCTATACCCATTTTTATGATTGCTACCTCGATGAGTCTGTTACCGCATCGACGTGGGAAAGGGCGCTCTCAGATAACTCCCCCCTATTTTGCCGGGTCGTAGAGAAGGATGAACAGGTTATCGGTTTCGCGATGTGTATTCTGCATGAAGGCACCTGGTCGACAGCACCCATCTGCTACCTGGAAGATCTGTTTGTGAATGCTGCAGAGCGCGGGGCGGGAGCAGGAAAGGCGCTGATAGATGCTTTGATTGCGGAAGGCCAGCGCGGAGGGTGGTCAAAACTGTATTGGGTCACCCGGGAGAGCAACCCGGCGCGTAAACTCTATGATAAATATGGTGAGGCTGACGATTACGTCCGATACCGCATAACCCTTTAACGTCATATCGCCTGTGTTTGTATCACACTGTATCAGCGTCCCGGATACATACACAGGCTTGCAATAAACCCGCTTTCGCACATATCCGCTATACAGTGACATGTTGTTATATCCCCGTGAAATGTACACAACCGGAGATATCAACATGTTTAGCAAACTCGCTTACTCGACTCTTGCATTGACCGTTTCTCTTGGCACCGTCATGTCCTGCCAGGCAGAAGCCACGGGCAACGACTTCGCCTCGGCATTTGATCACCCCCAGCAGATTAACGCAGGCGATCTCAACGTCGGCTATGTCGACATCGGACCGAAAACCGGCCAGCCGGTGATTTTGTTACACGGCTGGCCCTACGATATTCATAGCTATGCGGAAGTGGCGCCCGCACTCGCGGCAAAAGGCTATCGCGTTATCGTGCCTTCACTGCGCGGATACGGTACCACGCGGTTTATCTCGGATAAAACACCGCGTAACGGTCAGCCTTCCGCAATGGCGAAAGACGTTGTTAACTTGATGGACGCGCTGAACATTAAGCAGGCCGTTTTCGCGGGTTACGACTGGGGGGCCCGCACGGCGGATATCGTCGCCGCGTTATGGCCAGAGCGCGTTAAATCGCTGGTCTCGGTGAGCGGTTATCTGATCGGTAGCCAGGCCTTAGGCAAACAGCCCTTGCCGCCGAAAGCTGAGGTTCAGTGGTGGTATCAGTTCTACTTCGCAACCGAACGCGGCGCGGAAGGCTATGCTAAAAATACCCATGATTTCGCGCGTCTGATCTGGACCCAGGCATCACCGGACTGGAAATTCAGCGAGGCCACCTTTAACGCCAGCGCCAAATCGCTTGATAACCCAGACCACGTTGCCGTAACGCTCAGCAATTACCGCTGGCGTTTAGGCCTGGAGAAAGGGGAGCATAAATACGACCGCTACGAGCAGAAGCTGGCAACGCTGCCGAACATCACCGTGCCTACGATCACCATTGAGGGCGGTAATAACGGCGCGCCGCATCCTGCACCCGCGGCCTATGCCAGCAAATTTACCGGAAAATATGAGCACCGAACCTTTGGTGCCACCGTCGGGCACAATCCTCCCCAGGAAGATCCGCAGGATTTCGTTAAAGCGGTCGTCGACGCTGACGCGCTTTAAAATGTGCTATTTTCAATCCGTTACCCTTCATTCTGGAGCTTGCGGTGGAGCATATTGATCATATCCTTGTCGTCGATGACGACAGGGATATTCGTGAACTGATTGTCGCTTATCTCATTAAATCCGGCTATCACGCCTCCGGCGCGGCGAACGGGAAAGAGATGCATGCGGCGCTTAATAAACAACACGTCGACCTGGTTGTGCTGGATGTGATGATGCCGGGCGAAGACGGTCTGACGCTGTGTCGACAGCTGCGCAGCAGCAAGCATAAAGATTTGCCGATACTGATGCTGACGGCCCGCAACGAGGAGACGGACCGGATCCTGGGGCTGGAAATGGGCGCCGACGATTACGTGGTTAAACCCTTTGTTGCCCGCGAGCTTCTGGCACGCATCAAAGCCATTATGCGTCGTTTTCGCACGATGCCGCCCAATCTGCAGGTTACCGAAGCAGGGCGGTTGGTTGAGTTTGGCGACTGGCAGCTCGACACCGTTGCTCGTCATCTTATCGACCCGGAAGGCACGATCGTGGCGCTTAGCGGTGCGGAATATCGCCTGCTACGCGTTTTCCTTGACCATCCCCAACGCGTTTTGACGCGCGACCAGCTGCTGAACCTGACTCAGGGGCGAGATGCCGAACTGTTTGAACGTTCGATCGATCTGTTGGTGAGCCGCGTCCGCCAGCGTCTGAATGAAGATGCGCGAACGCCGGCCTACATTAAAACCGTTCGTAGTGAAGGCTACGTTTTCACCATGCCGGTGACCATTAAAGAGGTTAACGAATGACTCTCTGGCCGCGCTCGCTGCTGACCCGGCTGCTGATTATTGTGCTGGTTGGGCTGCTACTGGCTAATGCGCTCAGCCTGACGCTGGTTATGGTGGAGCGCATGCGCAGCGCCCGCACGGTGATGTTGGGTAACCTGGAATATGATGTTGCTACCAGCGTCGCCATTCTTGACCGCCTTCCGGCGAATGAACGTCCGGCCTGGCTGGCACGGCTTGACCGGGGAAATTACCGCTATATTCTTGGGCCGGGCGAACCGGGTGCGGCCCCGCAGGACAAGCGGTCGCAAGATGCTGTACGCACCCTCAAAGAGACGCTTTCTGCAGACTACCCCCTTTATTTTACGGCCGTTGCCGGGCCGGTGTCGCACATTCAGGCGCATATCACCTTAAGCGATGGTGCGCCGCTTACGATTGATCTCATCCCCCGCATGCCGCCGGTCGCCAGCTGGCTACCCGTGGTGCTGATCTTACAACTGATGCTTTTGGCCACCTGTTCGTGGGTTGCCGTGCGTCAGGTGGTGCGGCCATTCTCGCAGTTTACTCGCGCGGTCGACTCCCTTGACCCGTCATCACATGCCGCCATGTCCGAGCAGGGGCCGATCGAGGTGCAGCGCGCCGCTCATGCCTTTAACGCCATGCAGTCCCGCATTCAGGCTTACCTCCGCGAGCGCGGGCAGATCCTGGCGTCCATTTCACACGATTTGCAGACCCCGATAACCCGTATGAAGCTGCGCGTTGAAATGGCCGAACAACCTGAACTGCGTGACAAGCTGCTTAACGACCTCGACAACATGTCGCGTTTGGTTCGGGAGGGTATTGCCTATGCCCGGTCATCAGAAATTCTTGAAGAAGCCACGGTGAAGATGGAGTTAAACGCCTGGATAAACACCCTTGCCAGTGATTATCAGGATGTCGGTAAGAACGTGCAGTTTCAGGCAAGCGACGAAAGGCTGCCCATCGTCACTCGCCCCCAGGCGCTGCGGCGGGTAATGACCAATTTGTTGGACAATGCGCTTAAATTCGGTGATTACGCCGAGATTGAAATTGAGCCTCAGGCAGAACAGGTTGTTATTCATATCAAAGACGGCGGGCCGGGAATTCCTGATGCCGAACTTGATGCGGTATTACAGCCTTTTTATCGTATTGAAACATCCCGTAATCGCGATACGGGAGGAACCGGGCTTGGCCTTGCCATCGCGGCGCAGCTCACCGCGCAGCTGGACGGGAAACTTCACCTGGCGAATCGCACCGAAGGGGGACTGGAGGTTTCCGTCGCGCTGCCGCGCCGTTGATTGTACGGTTTTGTATCTGCGTTCCGTACGGATACGGTGGCAGACAAATCGCGCAGATTTGCACATCATCTGAACACATCAGTACGTTGAAATAACCTCACTGCAGCTACGCAGCCAATCTGTTATGTGAGGTCGTTATGTTTCTGATTATCGCTTTTTTAGGCGGGATGATTAGCCTGCTGAGCCCCTGTACGCTCCCCGTTATTCCGCTGCTGTTTGCTGGCTTTCAGGGGCAGCGGCGACACGTCGCGGCGCTTCTCGCGGGCATGGTTGTGATGTTCACCCTGGTGGCCCTGGCCGTCACGGCTGCCAGCGAGTGGATCGTACAAGCCACCCTGGTAGGGCGCTGGATCGCACTCACGATTTTGGCCACCGCAGCCCTTGCGCTGATTTTCCCGCAGTTTGCTCAGCGTATTGCCACACCCGCGGTCCATGTCGGCAATGCGCTGAATACCCGAAGCGGACAAACGCGTGGAGTGTCTGCCGCATTTCTGGCCGGGCTCGCGGTCGGGCTGCTTTGGTCTCCCTGCGCGGGCCCCATTCTTGGCGCGATCTTCAGCATCAATATCGCGGGTCACTCGCCCCTTACCACCGGAACGCTGCTCATCGCCTACGGAAGCGGATGCGCGCTGATGCTGGGATTGCTTGTTGCCGGAGGCCGTAAGTTGATTCAGCCGTTAAGGGCGAAATCGGCGCTCATGGGACGACTGCGTCAGGCGGCAGGTGCAGTGATGTTGGCCGCGGTGGCATTTAACGTCACCGGGATGACGTCGGCCTTAAAAGGGGCAAATGGCATCGCCGATCGGCTCGAAAACTCACTGTTAAACCTGGCAAAACCGTCGACCTCAACCGTGAAATTGCAGCCGGTGGTGGACAGTGCGCCGAGCAGTGAATTACCGTCATTGAGCGGCGGCACCGGATGGCTAAATGGTGACCCTGTCACCTCTGAGTCACTACGAGGGAAGGTGGTTCTGATCGATTTCTGGACCTGGGACTGCATTAACTGCCAGCATACGCTTCCCCACGTCCGGGACTGGGCCAACAAATACCAGTCTCAGGGACTCGTGGTGATTGGCGTTCACACGCCAGAATATCCATGGGAAAAACCGCTGTCGTCCGTAAAAAATGCGGTCAATAAATGGCAGCTCCCGTACCGGGTGGTGGCGGATAATCAGTATCAAATCTGGAACAGATTTGGAAACCAGTACTGGCCCGCGCATTACTTCTTTGATGCCAAAGGACAGCTACGCTATACCTCATTCGGCGAGGGTAACTACGACAAACAGGAGCAGGTCATTCAACAGCTTCTGAAAGAAGCCCGCTCCTGAACGCCACCTCAGGGTTGACGCTGAGCGACGATGAAAAGCCGTGGAAACGCCAGCAGTATCTGCCCATTCTCCTGGAGCTGATACTGCTCTTCCAGCAACGCCTGATAGCGCTTCAGGTAGGCTTTTCGCTCGCTTTCGTTGAGATCCTGCAGCCACGGACGCAATCCCGTGGCGCTGACCCAGTCAATAATGGCCTGGTGCGAGCTCATCTTGTGGAAATAGGTTGTCCGCCAGATATCCACCTCGCATCCAGCCTCCGTCAAAATATCATAGTAGGCATGCACGCCGGGCAGCGGCTCACGGCCACGGTCGGGATAGCCTTGTTCGTAAGCCACTTCGCGCATTGAAACATGCGTAGGTTCAAGCCAGTTGTCGGGCATTTGAATCGCCAGCACGCCATTCAGACGAAGCAGCGAAACCAGGTGCGGCAGCAGATCGTAATGGTCCGGGGTCCACTGCAAAGAGGCGTTGGCGTAAATCACATCCAGCGGCTGGTGAGGTGTGAACTGGCGAATGTCTGCTTCTACAAAGTGGCATTCAGGCAGCGCGCTGCGCGCTTCTTCCAGCATGGCGGGAGAGTTATCCACCCCTGTTATGTGTGCCGACGGCCAGCGCTGCTTCAGCAATGCGGTACTGTTGCCCGGACCACACCCCAAATCAACGACGGTGGATACCGCATCCAAAGGAACACGCGCCAGAAGCTCGGCGGCAGGGCGTGTGCGTTCCGCGCTGTATTGCAGGTAGAGAGAAGGATTCCAGTCGGCCATGTTCGCAGCTCCATTTCACGGGATTAAGGAAGAATAGCACAGACAAATACCCGCACAGCGGCAGGTATCTGACAACGCGATGTTTATAGGATCCCTTTCAGGGCGACGTGGTAAATCAGCATGATGGTTTTGCCGTCAACAATTTGGCCGGTCTCGATGCCGCGGAGCGCCTCGTCCAGCGTCACTTCAAGCACGTCGATATCTTCCCCCTCTGATTTGATTCCGCCACCTTTGCCGGTTTGATCCTGAGGGTGATATTCCGCCAGGTAGAAATAGAGTTTTTCCGTTACCGAGCCAGGGCTCATATAGGCTTCGAAAATTTTCTCTACGCGCGACACCGTAAACCCGGTCTCTTCCTCGGCTTCCGCTTTGATACGGCTTTCAGGATCCATATTGTCGAGCAGCCCGGCAGCGGCCTCTATCAGATCGCCTTCATGACCGTTGATAAAGACCGGAAAGCGGAACTGGCGGGTGAGGATGATCGTTTTTTTGTCTCGATTGTAGAGCAGTATGGTGGCTCCGTTGCCCCGGTCGTACACTTCTCGGCTTTGGCGCTGCCACTCGCCGTCGCGGCGTCGTTTATCAAAGGTAAATTTTTTCAGTATGTACCAGTTATCAGATAGGGTTTCGCTCTCGATAATGCGGATATCTGCGCGTTTTGATTGCACGTTTGGCTCTCCTTACGTAGAGTTAAGATCATAAACAGCACTATCGTGCACTCTCAAGATAAAGCATGCAACATCAGGAAAGTCCGATGCTCACCAGTCAGCGAAAACAATTGATTCTGGAAAAACTCGAAGCGGAAGGTCAGGTACAGTCGACAGCACTCAGTGTCCATTTTTCAGTATCTGAAGACACCATCCGGCGCGATCTCCGCGAGCTGGCGGCAGAAGGGCGTTTGCAGCGCGTGCACGGCGGTGCGCTGCCGGCATCGTCGGCGGTAGTACCCTTTGCCGAGCGTAAAACCGTGAAAATGGATGCGAAGAAAAACGTTGCCCGAAAGGGCGCTCAACTCATTTCGGCAGGACAAGTGGTGATTATCGACGGTGGCACGACCACCGCTGAGTTAATCACGTTTTTGCCCTCAGACCTGCAGATTACCGTCGTCACGCATAGCCCGAGTATTGCGCTAGGTCTGGTCGAGCACCCTTTGATTGACGTTATCCTGATCGGCGGACGTCTGTACAAGCACTCGATTGTCACCGTAGGTGCGGCAGCTATCGAAGGCATTGGTAACATACATACGGATCTGTTCTTTATGGGGGTAACGGGCATTCACCCGGAGGCAGGGCTGACGACCGGCGATTTCGAGGAGGCATGCATCAAACGTGCATTTTCCGGCAGAGCCGCGGAGACCATTGTGCTGGCTTCGCCTGAAAAGATTAATACCGCCTCGTCATTTGCGATCGGCGATGTGTCGCTGGCGAATACGATGGTTGTGGAAGATGGCACGGATCAGGCCTGGATAAATGCGATAACAGAGAAAGGCGTGACGATCGTTAAAACCTCTGATCGGACACATGAATAACCGTTTTTCTGCCAGCTTTTTGGTCAGGCTGTCCTTGCGGTAAAGGTTATTGATTAAGCGAGTTCTTATACTGCTGATTTTCAACAGTATAAGGGATTCCATGGCAGACATTTCAATTTTAACGTTCGGGGCAGATCCGAGTGCTGAATGTATTTCAACGACGGCTATCCAGCAGGCTATTGCGAAAGCAAAGCCTGGCGACAGCGTTGTGATCCCTGCAGGCCGTTATCTTACCGGCGCCATTTTTCTTAAAAGTGATATCACGCTGCATCTGGCGCAAGGTTCGGTGCTTTTAGGCAGCCAGCACCTGGAAGATTACCCCATAATCGACACTCGGGTTGCCGGCATTGATATGCGGTGGCCAGCAGGAATAATCAACGTGATTAACGCGCAGAACGTAAGCCTCACCGGAACGGGTACCCTCGACGGGCAAGGGCGGATCTGGTGGCAGCGATTCTGGGGAGATGATGAACACGGCGGCATGGTCGGAGACTACAGCGCCAACGGTTTACGCTGGGTGGTGGACTATGATTGCCAGCGGCCACGCAATGTTCTGGTGTATGAAAGTAAGAATATCCTGCTCAAGGATTTCACCAGCTGCGAGTCCGGTTTCTGGAATGTTCACCTTTGTTATTCCCGCGATGTGGCAATCGAGAACCTGAGTATCATAAATTCAGTGGGGCCAAGCACCGATGGAATTGACATTGATTCTTGCGAACAGGTTCGAATTGAGCGCTGTACGGTTTCCTGCAATGACGACAATATCTGCATTAAGGCGGGCCGCGGGCGCGAGGCTGCGCAAAAAGCCCGTACGGCCAGGGAAATTGTTATTCGGGAATGCGTGTTGAACAAGGGCTCAGGCATCACCCTGGGCAGTGAAACCTCCGGTGGGATCGAGCACGTACTGATCGAAAACAACCATTTCAACGGCACGGGGGTTGGGTTTCGCATTAAGTCAGCCCGCAATCGCGGCGGGTTTATCCGCCATATCACGGTGCGGAATTTGCTGCTTCAGAATGTGCGTTTCCCCGTACTTATCCAACTGAACTGGTTCCCGCAATACAGCTACGGTGATAGCGGCAACCTGCAGGATAAGCCTGAGCACTGGCGCAAACTGGCTGACGGGGTAGAAGGAGAGGCGGGTTTGACGGAAGTGAGCCACCTGACGCTTAGCAATATCACTGCGCGCCGTTCAGACGGCAACTTATTCTCTCGTGCGTTTTTTATCGAAGGCTATCCGGACCGTCCTGTATGCGGGTTAACGCTCGACAATATTTCCGTCGTTGCCACCGAGTTTGGGAAAATATCGGGTGTTGAGGGGTTGCGCTTCAATAATGTCCTGGTCACCGCGAATGAACTCACGCAGGACATAAATGATAGCTACGAACGCTGATGGGGATTCCGTCAGGCCTGAGGAATGCTCTCTAAGCTGGTGTAGACCTGAAGACCACGCTTGCGCGCGACCTCAATATCCATATCTGCGCCTTTTGATGCACCTTCGATGCGATAAATCGCGTCGCATTTACCAATGAGGCGATGGGCAACGGGATACAGCATCGCTTCACTGATTTCATCATGCAACGAGGTTGACCCTGCGGCCTTCGCCAGCGGCAGGGCGAGCCATTCACCAATGACCGGGATGTGCCCACGTTCGTACACCGCAAGCGCTGCGTTTTCTAATCTTGCCAGATTGGCATCGATACGTTCCTGAATACCATCCGTGCCGCTACGATAGGGTCCGGCGATTAAAATCAGCTGTTGAGTCATATCTACCTCTATGAGTGATTATGCATGTTATTGCACGATGATTGCTGTTTTGCAGTGCGATTAAACATAGCAGGCATTATCATGCATGATCAAGTGGAATCATGCATGCAGATCACCGAAGTAGCGGTAGTGTCAGTCCAATAAGCCGCTTTCAGGGGCATGACAAACCGCCTCGATATTATGACCATCGGGCGCAATGACAAACGCGGCATAATAATTTTTGCCGTAGGGGCGTAATCCCGGCGCGCCGTTATCCCGCGCGCCAGTGCGTAATGCGGCATTGTAAAAGTCATCAACTTGCTGACGCGTTGTGGCTACAAAGGCGATATGCAATGGTGCTGGCTTATCATGTGTCTGATACAGGCAAAGTGAAACATCGCCGGAACTCATTTCGACGCCGTAGTCTGGTGTGCCTTCATCGATAATGTTTACGCCAAGCGGCCGCAGAGCTTCGAGGAAGAAGGTTTTACTTTTTTCATAATCACTTACGCCGAATTTAACATGGTCAAACATTTGAGCCCCCAGTAAGTAGCGGTGAAATATGGAGTATAGAAGCGGAGCGTGATTATGGTGGATTGGATGCCTGGTAATGTGGGATTGAGCACGTTCGTTGACGAGGACAAGGATGACCATGAAATGCTGGATTTTGCCTTAATCTATATTTGTCTGGGCTGTTTTTAAAGGTCCGCTTTGTGGCTAAATTAAAATGTCCGCATGTGGGTTATGTTTCAGCTTTTGCCGAAGATTTCCTGGCTCCTTGCCTGGAGTTGCTGCAGGGCTTCCAGCATGTCGTTCTGATTCAGGCTTCTTTGTGATTTCTTTCCGGGCTGTTTCTTTCTGCGTGAGGTCTGGCCGTCCAGTGATGGCAGGGCCTGTGAGCGGGTGTTGTCCCGTTTGTCCTGAACCAGTTTTATCATCTCCAGAGCACGTCCCAGGCGCTTGTTGTCAACGATGGCGCCCTGGTCCAGTTCTCCCAGCCGGTCGTAGGTAATGAAGGGCAGGGAAGTACCGTTAGCCCGGAGCTCGATGGTACCGTCCGGATACTGCCAGACATCAATGTACTTCCCCTGAAAACGCCGGTTTTCTTCATTATCTTCAAGCAGATAAAGCTTCTTATCGTACTGTAATGTCAGGTTTTTTGAGACCTTACGTTGTTCACGCCAGGTGAATGTTGCTGCCAGATTTTCATTATTCTCGAGCGGACGGTGAACGTCGAAATCGTGGCGTGGCGGCTTCGCAAATCGGCGGTTGTAGTCAACCATGAACTCTTCGGCAAAGGCGTTTGCAGCCTCGGGTGTACTGATACCGCGGAGCCGCAGCTCCTTGACGAGGCGATCCTGCAACGTAAGGTGAGCCCGCTCAACACGACCCTTGGCAGAACTGGTATTGGCACAGATACCGGTGATGTTCAGCTCGTTCATGGCACGACCAAACTGAGTCTGGCCATCTCCGCCGATGGCCTGCTTGTTGTTGATCCTGAAGACACTGGCCTTGTCACTGTAGAATGCCAGAGGCTTACCGTAACGCTCCAGGTAGCCCCGGGTGGCTTCAAAATAGGTGAAAGTGGACTCAGAACTGACGAACAGAAGCTGCATCAACCTACTGGTCGCATCATCAACGTAAACAAGCAGCGTGCAGGCCGGACCACGATCCTCGAACCAGCGATGCTCACAGCCATCAATCTGGATGAGTTCTCCGGTGCAGGCCCGACGCGGTCGTGGCTGATGCACACGAGGCGGCCGTAACTTGCGGGGGATCCATAAGCCAGCCTGTGTCATCAGCTTGCGTACTGTCTCTTTGGCCAGATACAGCCCATGAACCTCGGCGAGCTTCTCACAGGCTAAAGTTGGGCCAAAATCAGCGTAGCGTTCGCGGATAATACGTAGTGCTCGTTCAGCGAGGCCCGGCATGAGTTGCCGGTTGCCAGGCTGGCCACGACGACGGTTAACAAGTGAAAGCGGCCCATGTTCACGATAGCGCTCCAGCAACCGTCGGCAGTGTCTGTCAGATATCTCAAGCCGGGTTGCTGCAAGACGTGTGGTAAGACGGCGGTCGATAACGTCCTGAAGGATCCTGAGTCGGTTTACATCGTTCATTGAGAAAAACTCCGTTCCGTATGCCGTCATGAGTCTCATCCTTTGAAAGCAGTGATCGCTGTGGTGAGACTGTAGCGCGGACATGTCTATTTGGTCTGAGACGGACATCTCAATTTAGCCACTACAATATTGGTGCGCATAATGTATATTATGTTAAATGCAATATAGAAGCCAGAACCACCGCCCAATTAACCCCCTTCACCGTTACCTTCCCTCACACCTCAGTGCAGTGGCCATTTGGCCACTGCACCTGTCAACTGATGGAGTTATCGTTTATTGAGATATTTGTTGAAGAATGCCGTGATGTTATCGAACGGAATCTTATCCATACGATCGTACAAATCGACATGCGTGGCATCCTTAACAATCAAAAGCTCTTTCGGCTGATTTGCCGCTTCATATGCCGTTCTGGAGAAGTAAAGCGAATGCGCTTTTTCGCCATGGACAAACAGGATTGGACGCGGAGAAAATTCCTGATCACCTCTCTCGACTTACCCGCCAGTTCGGAAGTGTTAAGCGCATCAGCATCTCGGCCGTGCGTCGGCATAGCCTATAAACTTGACCAACGCGTGCTGATGGAATTAATTACGCAGGGGGGCCTGCCGCCAGTGAAAAAACGCGATGCGGGAACAGGTGTCGGTATAGGAACCATGACAGATGTTTTGCTGGAGCCTTTCTGCCGCCTGCTTTCATTGCTTGACGAGCCTGAAGCCATTCCTGTTCTCAGCCCGCTGATTCAACGGGAGATACATTACCGGCTTTTAATGAGCGATCGGTCCGATCATCTCAGACAGATTGCAGCAGTAGACGGCCATGGCCACCGTATCGGTAAAGCTATCGACTGGTTAAAGACCCATATTGCTTCGCCTTTACGCATCGAGGAGCTGGCGAGTCGGGTTCAGATGAGCACGCCCTCTTTCCACCGACATTTCAGGCAGCTTGCGGGAATGAGTCCCCTCCAGTATCAGAAATGGCTGCGCCTCAATGAAGCCAGACGACTCATGCTGAATGAGCATTACGATGTCACCACAGCGGCCTATGCTGTCGGTTACGAAAGCTTATCCCATTTCAGCCGGGAATATACGCGTATGTTTGGTGAGTCGCCTAAGAGGGATATTACCGTGCTGAGAAAGTCTGCCGGTGAAATTTAATCATTTGTTGCTTCCAGGGAAATAGGCTGAAACGTTGATTATTCATACGATTAAAAGAATATACCGTCGGCTGCAACGCTGTAACGAGGCTGCCGCCAGCATAAACCATGCCGCCCCGACACAGCTGCACCAGTTGAAGACGCAGCTGGCCGACGAAATGGGTAAGCCTGTGGGACTGCATACCATGGGTATTCCCGCGGCGGTCAGTACGCTCGGGGTGATTGTCAGTTGCGCCATTCCGCAGCTGTGGCTGGGGTATGGCGTACTCGCCGCACTCGGCCAGCCGGCCGAACGCGTATTCGTGTGGGTTGTGCTGGTCGCCCTGCTGTTCGCCGGCATTAACGGCGTGACGATGTTTATGATTGGCAAAGGCAGCATGCGCGCCGTGCGGTTACATCTTACGCTGGCGGTGATAAGCCTGATATTAACCGCAGCCTACCTGCTGGCCGCGCTGAGCGGTAGCGCTGCTCCGGGCGTCAGCCTGACCGCGGCGCTGGTGAGTATTGTCATGCTGGGGCTGAGCGGCAGCTGCATCCTCTCTACCGCTTTCTATAAGATGCTGCTGTTTACTCTGCATAACCGAGCCTGGCGCAAGCTTATCAGCCAGAGGCGCTAAGCAGTCATCCTGTAAAAAGCCCGCCGCTGCCGGCGGGTTTTTTTATGGTTTTTTATGCCTGCGCAACCAGATTAGCTTGTACGCCGCAGGTATAATAAACAGCGATAGCAGCGGAGCCGTAATCATCCCGCCAATCATGGGCGCCGCTATCCGGCTCATGACCTCTGACCCGGCACCGGTACCCCACAGAATCGGCAGCAGACCGGCAATGATCACCGCAACGGTCATCGCCTTTGGCCGCACGCGCAGCACGGCGCCATGATAAAGGGCGTCATCAAGCCCTTGCTCGGTGAACGTTTCACGACGAGACAACTCCGGGTGCGCTTCAATGGCCTGACGCAGATACATCAGCATGACTACCCCAAACTCAGCCGCGACGCCAGCCAGCGCGATAAACCCGGTTCCGGTTGCGACAGACATATGGAAGCCCTGCCAGTACAGGAACCAACCCCCCCCAACCAGTGCGAACGGCAGGCTCATCAGAATCAGCAAGGCTTCGTCCACGCGGCGGAAGGCCAGATATAACAGAATGAAAATGATCATCACCGTCATCGGCACCATCAGCTTCAGTTTTTTATTGGCATGCTCGAGTAGCTCAAACTGTCCTGAGAATGACACGCTGGTTCCCGGCCTCAGTTTGACCTTCTGGCTGATGGCTGTCTTAATGTCGTTTACCACCGACACCATGTCCCTGCCCCGCGCATCAATGTAAATCCAGCTGGCGGGACGGGCATTTTCCGTTTTCAACATGGTTGGACCGGAAACGACGTTAATCTCTGCCACATCGCCAAGGGTGATTTGCTGCTTCATCGGCGTAAGGATCGGCATCTCCTTCAGCGCCTGCGGGCTGTTCCGGTAATCCTGCGGATAGCGGATATTGATCGGATACCGGGCCACGCCTTCAACCGTTTCCCCTACCGTCGCACCGCCGATGGCGGAGGAGACGAAGAGTTGCACATCGCCCACCGTCATGCCGTAGCGGGAGGCTTTTTCACGGTTGATATCCACATCAACGTAGCGCCCACCTTCCAGACGTTCAGCCAGTGCTGAGACCACGCCCGGCACGGTTTTGGCTACCGCCTCAATGTTCTGCGCCGTTGCGTCGATATCCGACAAAACGGTACCCGACACCTTGATCCCTATCGGACTTTTGATCCCGGTTGAGAGCATATCAATGCGGTTACGGATGGGCGGCACCCAGAGATTGGCAAGCCCCGGCAAACGAACCGTCTGGTCCAGTTCATCGATAATCTTGTCAATCGTCATGCCCGGCCGCCACTGGTCTTCCGGCTTGAGCTGAATGGTCGTTTCAACCATTTCAAGCGGCGCGGAATCTGTTGCGGTTTCAGCCTTACCCGTCTTACCATACACGGAAGCCACTTCCGGGACGGTTTTGATTAACTTGTCCGTGGTCTGTAATAGCGCCGCCGCTTCTGCCGGAGAGACGCCCGGCAGGGTCGACGGCATATACAGCAGATCGCCCTCATTGATCTTCGGCAGAAACTCACCGCCCACCTGACTTAAAGGCCAGATAACCGTGAAGATGGATAACGCCGCAACCAGCAGGGTGGTTTTTGGCCAGCAAAGCACCTTAAGCAGCAGCGGATGATAGGCTCCGATCAGCAGCCGGTTCAGCGGGTTACTGTTCTCAGCGGGGATTTTTCCCCGGATCCAGAACCCCATCAGAATCGGAATGACGATGATAGCCAGCGCGGCCGCCCCCGCCATGGCGTACGTTTTCGTGAAGGCCAGCGGACCAAACAGCCGCCCTTCCTGCCCTTCAAGGGTAAAAATCGGAATGAAAGATAAGGTGATGATCAGCAGGCTGATAAACAGCGCGGGGCCAACCTCCACGGAGGCGTTGGTGATCACCTGCCAGCGGGTGGCGTTATCAATTTGCTCTCCGGGATGCTGATGATCCCACTCCTCGAGCCGTTTATGCGCATTTTCAATCATCACAATGGCGGCATCCACCATTGCGCCGACGGCGATGGCGATCCCACCCAGCGACATAATATTGGCGTTCAGCCCCTGGAAGTGCATGACGATAAAGGCAATGCACAGGCCGAGCGGCAGAGAAATGATGGCGACCAGCGCAGAGCGGACGTGCCAGAGGAACAGCGCGCAGACGATGGCCACCACGATAAACTCTTCGAGCAGCTTGCCGCTCAGGTTATCAATGGCCCGGTCGATAAGCTGGCTGCGGTCGTAGGTGGTCACAATCTCAACGCCTTCCGGCAGACTGGCCTTCAGCGTCTCCAGTTTATCTTTCACCGCAGTAATGACCTCACGCGCATTTTTGCCTGAACGCAGAATCACCACGCCCCCGGCGACTTCCCCCTGCCCGTTTAGTTCGGCAATACCGCGTCGCATTTCCGGCCCCGTCTGCACGCGAGCAACATCACGCAGATAAATGGGTACCCCGTTCTCCCCGGTTTTCAGGACGATATTATTGAAGTCATCAAGAGTCTGGAGATAACCGCTGGCGCGAACCATATACTCCGCTTCCGCGATTTCAATGGATGAGCCCCCTGCTTCCTGGTTGGACGATTCCAGGGCCTGCTTAACCTCAGGCAGGCTTACGCCGTACTGGGCCAGTTTTAACGGATCGACCTGAATCTGATACTGCTTCACCACGCCGCCGACCGACGCCACCTCGGCCACGTTCGGAATAGTTTTCAGTTCAAACTTGAGGAACCAGTCCTGAAGAGATCGCAGTTCCGCGAGATCGTGTTTTCCGCTGCGATCGACCAGCGCATACTCAAATATCCAGCCCACACCCGTGGCATCAGGCCCGATTTCAGCGCTCACCCCGGCGGGCAGTTTACCCTGCACCTGATTCAGATACTCCAGCACGCGCGACCTGGCCCAGTAGAGATCTGTCCCATCTTCAAAAATGACATACACGTAGGAATCACCAAACTGGGAAAACCCGCGCACGGTCTTTGCGCCCGGCACCGACAGCATGGTGGTGGTGAGCGGATACGTCACCTGGTTTTCAACAATCTGCGGAGCCTGGCCGGGATAGCTGGTTTTAATAATCACCTGAACATCAGACAGATCGGGCAAGGCATCGACCGGCGTGTTGATGATGGTCCAGGTACCCCAGACGCTAAGAAACAGCGCCCCCATCATCACCAGAAAACGATTGGCGACTGACCGCCGGATAATCCATTCAATCATCGTCGTCTCCTTAGTGACCAGCATGCGCGTCATCAGGTTTTACAGGATGCCGCATGCGCTCCAGCGCACCGGTAATATTGGCCTCAGAGTCAATCAGGAACAGACCGCTGACCACCACCGACTCCCCTTCATTCAGGCCTGAACCAATACCGGACTGTTGCTGAGATTCGTGCAGCACGTGGATCGGTTTCGGCACAAAACGCCCCTCCGCATCGACCGTAATCACGCGCTGCTCCTTGCCGGTATCGATAACGGCCTGAGACGGGATCAGTAGCATGTCCTGGCTTTGGGTATTCAGTTTCAGATAAGCGTTCATACCCGGTTTCAGACGTTCATCTTTATTGGAAACCTGCAGGCGCACCTGCAGCGTGCGAGTGGTCGGGTCCACGCTCGGCAGAAGGTTCCATTTTTCAACGGGGAACGATGTGTCCGGATAAGCCGGTACGGAAACAGCAAACTGCGACGTGTCTTTCAGGAGATACGCGATGGACTCAGGGACGGCTGCGCTGATCCAGACGGGGTCCATCCCCTGAATCTGTGCTACCACTTTATCTTTTGAAATATTCATTCCGGTGCGCAGGTCAAACGCGGTGATCACCCCGTCGATGGGGGCTTTAATGGTAAATCGGGTCTGAATCGTTCGGCTTGCGCGCAGCCTTTGTATATCGTCGTCTGGCATGCCTGCCAGCCGCAGCCGCTCAAGCACCCCTTTAATCTGGGTAGGCGTTCCGCCAGTGCCGGATAACAGCAAAAACTCACTCTGCGCTTCGACCCAGTCCGGGATCGTGATATCAATCAGCGGTGTGCCTTTCTTCACATGGTCGCCCGTTGTCAGCGGGTACACCTTCTCAACGAAACCTTCAGCGCGTGCCTGCACAATGACAAACTGATAGTCGTTATAGCTGACGTTGGCCGGGATGGTCTGGGAATAATTCAGCTTCCCTCGCGTGACTTTTTGCGTTTTTAATCCCAGATTCTGAACCTGTGTCGGATCAATACGAATACCGGCGTTGCTTTTCTCGTCGTCTTCATCAGCATATTTCGGCACCAGGTCCATATCCATAAAAGGCGATTTACCGGGTTTATCAAATTTAACGTCTGGTTTCATCGGGTCATACCAGAAAAGTACCTTTCGCTCGGGTACTGTCTTTTCTGTTTTATCCACTGAATGCATCACCTGCCAGGCCGTCACTGAAATCAGCCCGCCTGCGATGAGGCTGGAAATAATCATTGCAGCATATTTTATTTTAAAAGACGCCATGCTATTTCTCGCTATTTAATGCTCTTCAGTAAAGAGATATTGCCATGCTGCACAAACGAAAAATTAACCTGGCTACCCACTTTTAACGCCGTAATACTCTCGTCAGCCTGGGTAAAGGTGAAGCGCATGGTCATCGCGGGCCAACCCACCGCCGGGATAGCATCATGAGAAATGGTGATTTTCTTATTGGTGAGATCAATGTCCTTCACAATGCCGGTTCCTTCGATTACCTGCTCTGAAGCGGCGTCGCTGGCAGCAGCCATTTCACCATGCTGATGAACTTCAGCCTGAAGGCCAGCCGAAAACATCACAGAGAGAGCACCAAATACAACGGCTTTAATGGAATTATGCATATTCATTGTCCTGTTAAATGATAAATAAGTTATTCAACCCAGCCGCCACCCAGTGCGGTGTAGAGATTAATTTCATTCACCTGTCTGGAATTGATTAGGTCGAGTAGGGTTTGCTGTGTGGTGAAAAGAGAGCGTTCAGCATCAAGCACTTCGATATAGCTCACCGCGCCGCTGGCATATAATCCTCTGGCGCGCTGAAGGGTAATTTGCAGTGAATCCAGATAACGCTGCTGCGCATCAATTTGATTGTTAATGCTGTCACGCAGGGCGAGCGCATCAGCAACGTCTTTAAATGCTGCCTGAATTTTTTGTTCGTAATTCACAACCGACTGCTGCTGGCGAATTTCAGCCAGCTTCAGGTTGGCGTTATTCCTTCCGGCATTGAAAATCGGAATATCGATTTTAGGAATAAAATTCCACATTCCGCTCGCCGGTGTGAACAGGCTGGATAACGCCGTACTGCTTGTTGAAAGTCCACTTGTCAGCGAAATGGAAGGGAAAAAAGCGGCTCGCGCAGCGCCAATATTGGCATTAGCCGCTTTCAGCTGATACTCCGCCTCCATGATATCCGGGCGCTGAAGCAGAATGTCTGATGACAGATTGGGCGGCAACTTTACGGGTGTCATAGCGCTATCGCTCGCACCGTTTTCTGCCGGGAGCACGCGATACGTGCCCAGTACAAGCTGCAGGGCATTATTGGCCTGCGCCAGCTCGCCCTCTCTTTTGGCAATCTCCGCGCGGGTGCTTTCGATTTGTCCACGAGCCTGCTCCAGCGCGAGGACGTTCGTGCTGCCCGTCACCAGTTGCTGCTCTACAAAAGCATAAGACTGTTGATAATTTTTCAGCGTCTCGCGCGCAATACGCAGCTGTTTGTAGGCCAGCTGCTGGCTGAAATAACTCTGAGACACGCTGGAGACAAGCAGAATATGTACCGCCCGGCGGGCTTCTTCGCTGGCAAAAAAGTTTTGTCTGTCTGCCTCGCTCATGTTCCTGAGCTTGCCGAAAAAATCGAGTTCGTAGCTAAGCTCAAGGCCCGCGTCATACTCTTGTGATGTCGGCTTGTCACTTTTCAGCCCGCCGCTGTAAGTAATACCTGACGACGCATTCAACTGCGGATAGCGGTCTGCATCCGTGACGTTAAACTGCGCCCGGGCCTCTTCCACCTTCAGGGCCGCCATGCGCAAATCGCGATTGTTGCTCAGGGCCTCGGCGATCAGCCTTGTCACGTGCGGATCGGCAAAAAAGTTGCGCCACCCGCTGTCCTGATAATTCTGCGCTGCGGGCATCAGACCGTTGCGAGACAGTGAAAACTGCTGCGGGACCGGTGCCGCGGGGCGCTGGTATTCAGGTGCCAGGGAGACGCAGCCTGCAAGGAGGAAAATTGTGCTGATGCTAAGTCGTTTTAAGGTGAACATAACGCTTCTCGTCCAGGCAGACCTGGTAAATGATTCCAATGAAGTCCAGAGTGTTACCAGGGTTACTTTAACGAAATCATCCTGTTTGCCCGGTGACAGGATAATGACAATGTTGTCATTTTTAGCGTAAGCCGTTGATTACGGCCTTCGGCGCAATAGAATGTCGCTAGCAGCCAGTCAGGGGAGCAAGATGAAAATACTGATCGTTGAAGACGAGATTAAAACAGGCGAATACCTCAGCAAGGGGCTGACGGAGGCGGGCTTTGTGGTGGACTACGCTGACAATGGCCTGAACGGATATCATCTCGCCATGACCGCCGGGTATGATCTGCTGATTCTGGATATCATGCTGCCTGATGTAAACGGCTGGGATATCGTCCGCATGCTGCGTTCTGCCGGGAAAGGGATGCCGATACTGTTACTGACGGCCCTCGGCACGATTGAACACCGGGTTAAGGGGCTTGAGCTGGGCGCAGATGATTACCTGGTAAAACCTTTCGCCTTTGCTGAGCTTCTCGCTCGGGTGAGAACGCTGCTAAGGCGCGGTAATACGGCGATAGCCGAGAGCCAGTTCAACGTGGCGGACCTGACGATCGATCTCATCTCCCGGAAGGTCACCCGCGCCGGAAACCGTATTCTGTTAACCAGCAAAGAGTTCAGTCTGCTGGAGTTTTTCATCCGGCATCAGGGCGAAGTCCTGCCCCGCTCCCTCATCGCTTCGCAGGTGTGGGACATGAACTTTGACAGCGACACCAACGCCATCGACGTCGCGGTTAAGCGCCTGCGCGCCAAAATAGATAATGATTATGAGCCGAAACTGATCCAGACCGTCCGCGGCGTCGGCTATATGCTGGAGGCGCCGGATGCAAAATAAGCCCGCCAGGCGTCCATTCTCTCTTGCCCTGAGGCTGACGTTTTTTATCAGCCTCTCTACGATCCTCGCTTTTTTCGCTTTTACCTGGTTTATGCTGCATTCGGTTGAAAAGCATTTTGCCGAACAGGATATTAGCGATCTGCAGCAAATCAGCACCGCAATGCACCGCATACTGCAGTCACCGGCCGATCCAGATGAACGAAAGGTCAGTAAAATCAAAGAGTCGATTGCCAGTTACCGCAACGTCGCCGTGCTGCTTCTGGATCCTCAGGGGAATGAACTGTTCAGTTCAGCGCAAGGCGCGGCATTACGCCCAGCGGTAAATACGGCGGATTTTGGCACACACCGCCGCGCGCAGGATGTGTTTCTCTGGACGGTAGAAGATCCGTCCATGCCCGCGCATTCCGGCCCCGGAATGAAAATGGAAACCTACCGCATTATCGCCTCTTCCGGAACGGCTGCATTTCAGGGAAAAACGCAGAACTACGTCATGCTTATCGGGCTTTCCATCAATTTTCATCTTCACTACCTCGATGCGCTGAAAAAGAATCTGCTCGCGATTGCTGCTGTTATCAGCGTGCTGATTATTCTTGTCATCCGCATCGCGGTTCGCCAGGGACACCTGCCCCTGCGTAACGTCAGCACCGCTATCAAAAATATCACCTCTGAAAATCTGGATGTGCGGCTAGAGCCGTCCCGCGTGCCTGTTGAGCTGGAACAGTTGGTGATCTCCTTCAACCATATGATTGAAAAAATTGAGGATGTCTTTACCCGACAGGCCAACTTTTCTGCCGATATCGCGCACGAAATCAGAACCCCCATCACCAACCTGATGACGCAAAGCGAGATTGCCCTAAGCCAGAACCGGACGCAGAAAGAGCTTGAAGACGTGCTCTATTCCAGCCTTGAAGAGTACACCCGGATGACCCGCATGGTCAGCGACATGCTGTTTCTCGCCCAGGCGGATAATAACCAGTTGATCCCTGACCGGGTCATGTTTGATTTACGTGCAGAGGTGATGAAAGTTTTCGATTTCTTCGAAGCCTGGGCGGAAGAGCGCAACATCACGCTGAAATTCAACGGTATGCCCTGCCTGGTTGAAGGCGATCCCCAGATGTTCAGGCGAGCAATCAATAACCTGTTATCCAATGCCCTGCGCTATACGCCGGAAGGACAGGCTGTGACCGTCTCACTCACAGAACAAGATAGCTATTTTGTTCTGATGATTGAAAACCCCGGCACGCCCATCCCGGAAGCGCATTTGCCGAGACTGTTCGACCGCTTCTATCGGGTGGATCCGTCCAGGCAACGTAAAGGCGAAGGCAGCGGGATCGGGCTTGCCATCGTCAAATCCATTGTGGTTGCCCATCATGGAAAAGTGCGTGTGGAATCTGACGCTCGCTCGACGCGGTTTATCTTGTCTGTGCCAAAGGCAATAACGCGCTAAGGCTCACTGCGCAACCTGGCAGACTTCGCGCACTTTCTCTCTCAACCAGCGGTGCCCCGGATCCTGCTCCATTCGCGGGTGCCACATCTGGGAAACCGTAATGGTCCGGGCTTTAAACGGCAGTTCGAAGACGTGCAAACTTTCCGTCATGGTTTGATTGCGCAGATACAGTGCGGGAACCATCGCAATGAGATCGGACGCCAGCGCCACGGATAACGCCGTCGGGAAGCCCGGCACCACGCTGGCCACTTTACGTTTCCTACTCTGTTCCGCCAGAACGTCATCGACAAAGCCGTGTAACGAACCGTCGGGCGAGGCGACCACATGGCCCCATGACAGATAATCGTTGATGCTGATTGCCGACAGCGCGGCCAGCGGATGTCCTTTGCGCACCGCACCCACAAATCGGTCCTGAAATAACCGCTGCAAACGTATCTCCGGTCCCATGTTGCTCTGTACGCCAATTTCCAGGTCAACCAGCCCCTCACGCAGGTACCGCGACGTTTTTTCAGGCTTCGGTGCGAAGCGTATACAGACCTCAGGGGCAGCCGCGGCAACGGCGGCAATCAGGGCAGGACCAAAGGCCACCACGAAGCCATCATTTGCCCGAATGGTGAAAAGTCGCGCCAGAGTTTGGACGTTAAGCGTCTCGGTGGAGGGCTGGAGTACCGCCCTCGCCTCGTGCACGGCGTTTCTGGCCCGGTCCCGGGTGGCTTCTGCCCAGGGCGTCAGCACCATGTGACGTCCGGCCCGAACCAGAATCGGATCGCCGGTCACTTCACGCAGCCTGCTCAGCGTTCGGCTCATGGCGGAGGTGCTCAGGTTCAGACGCCGCGCCGCAGCCGCTACGCTGGCTTCAGCCAGCAAAACGTCGAGGGCAACCAGCAAATTGAAATCAGGGTCGGTCACGTTATCTCCTCATATAAGGCGTTATACGCAACGAATGAATGCACAGGCTGCGTCTTCCGCCTTGTATACCCCATGATTATAGTTTCGTCATCACTATTCTTTTCTGGAGTAAATATCATGACGCTGTTTTCAAACCAGCCCGGCGATGAGGGATTACCGGGACATGAACGTGCTCGGGTCATGGTCGCGCTGATGACCACCACGCTGATGGGCGTCTTTGATGGCACCATGATTAACGTAGCGCTGCCGTCCATGGCGAGCGCGATGCAGGTCTCTGCGAATGTCGCAGTATGGTTTGCCAACGGTTACCTGCTGTCGGCGGCGATGACGCTGGCTATCTTCGCGGCGCTGGCAGCGCGCATGGGCTATCGCCCGGTGTTTCTGGCGGGTCTTGCAACGTTCACGCTTACCTCCCTTGGCTGCGCGCTGACGACGACGCCGGATATGCTGATCGGGATGCGCGTTTTGCAAGGTATCGGTGGCGCGGCCACGTTGAGCATCGCTCCGGCGATACTGCGCTCCGTTTTCCCTGGACGACTGCTTGGCCGCGTTCTGGGGCTGCACGCCCTGCTGATTGCCGCCAGCACGGCCATAGCGCCGGTGCTGGGCGGCACGATCCTGGAGGCGCTGCGCTGGGAATGGCTGTTTGCAATTAACATTATTCCGGGAAGTGTCGCACTGCTGCTGGCCTGGAAGGCGCTACCGCGCGGTTCGGCTTCCAGTAAAACGCCCTTTGACACCACAGGTGCGGTGCTCTCGGTGATACTGTTAGGTTCGACGATCATGACCGCGAACAGTTTCCAGCGCGTCAGCCATGAGGCGGCGTTCTGGGCGGGTATTGCCCTGCTCAGCGCCACCGCCTTCATCTGGCATATTTGCCGCGTCCAAAGCCCCTTGCTGCCCCCCGTTATCTTCCGCAACGGCCGCTTTACGCTCGCCGCACTTACCTCACTTGCGTCGTTTGTGAGCCAGGGCATCACCTTTATCGCGCTGCCGTTTCTGTTTCAGAGCGTGTATGGCTACAGCCCGCTGGAATCGGCCCTTCTGTTCACGCCCTGGCCGATTGGGATCGTGTTGATTGCCCCTCACGCGGGCCGTTGGGCAGATACGATTTCGGCGCCGCTGATTTCCACCATCGGGCTGATGATTTTTGCCGTTGGGTTGATCCTGCTGGCGACGTTACCCGCAAGCCCTCCCACATGGGATATCTGCCTGCGCAGTCTGGTGTGCGGTATTGGGTTTGGCTGCTTCCAGAGTCCCAATAATCGGGAGATGCTCGCTAACGTGGCGCGCGAGAATGCCAGCTATGCGTCCGGGGTATTGTCCATCGTCAGGACCTTCGGGCAGTGTCTGGGGGCGGCCGTGGTAGGCGTTTGGCTGGCTGCGACGACGGGCTCGGACCAGGCCGTTCACTTTGCGCTGTGGACTGCGGTGGTCGCCTCGGCCGGGTCGGTGTTGTTTAGCCTGAGCCGACTGCGCGCCGCCGTTCGGGCATCAGCCTGATTCGCCCTTCGGCGCTACGCTTGCACAATGTAGGCCGGGTAAGCGCAGCGCCACCCGGCAAAAAAGACGACTGGTTTGTTTACTCCAGCGCCAGCAGCGCAAAGCTCGCCAGCCAGTGCCCGCCGCTGTAGTGGCTGCCCACCACGTGCTCGACGCTTGCCGTCAGGTGTTTCGCCACGGCATCACGCAGCGACTGCTGTCCCGGATGGTTCTCCGGCAGCGCCTTTGCGATGTGCTTCATACACCAGGCGCGGCTGAGGTTTAACCCGTCCAGATGGGCAATTTTCGGGTCGGTACGGTCGCTCACCTCCGCCGGGTTCATCAGTGCCGCAACAGTCTCTACGTCAGGGAGGAATTTATCGAACCATGCCGGGAAGTTATCCGTTACCTTGCTCATCAGCAGCGCCTCGGTCAGCGCGCCGGAAATATACTCATCGCCGCCCGGTTCGTAGTGCGCAGGATAGCGCGTATCCGCGAGATAAAACCGCTCAGCCGCCGTCAGAATTGCCTGCTCCAGCCCGCTGTCCTGCACGGCACGGGCGTAATCCAGCCCCAGCGCGAGGGCAAACGCCGTGTTGTAGTGCGTTCCGACGCGGATCGGATAGGTAAGCTTGCTGAGATAATCCACCAACCGGTTGCGAATATCCTGGGTTAACGGCTCAAGCGTCTGGTACCAGACTGCGGCCTGCGGCAGCGACGACTGTTTCAGCTCCTGAGCCAGTGCCAGCAGCCAGCCGTAGCCATACGGACGTTCGAACGACGCGCGGAACGGCGCGGTGAAATAGGCCAGCTCTTTCGCCACGTTCTCGTCGGTCAGATGCTCGTCGATAAGTGCGATGATGTCATTCCGACACGGTAGCTCAGGATAGAGGCGCACGCAGCGCAGCAGCAGCCAGTAGCCGTGCACCGCCGAGTGCCAGTCAAAACAGCCGTAGAATATGGGGTGCAGCTCGCGAGGCGGCAGAACATCGCCATCATCATTCAGCAGGTGCATGATGTGGTTCGGGTATTCCTGGCGCAAATAGGTCAAAGGCATGCGGGCAAACGCGTCTGCCTGATGTTGCGTTAATTCCATATCAGCTCCTTAGCGAAACACGAGGAAATACATTAAGAACACGTTCACCACCAGCAGGGTTAACGCGGTCGGGATCTGGATCTTGATCACCTGATATTTGTCTTTGAGTTCCAGCAGCGCGGCGGGAACGATATTGAAGTTCGCGGCCATCGGCGTCATCAGCGTGCCGCAGTAGCCCGCGTACATGCCAATCGCCAGCAGCGGTGCCGGGTTGCCGTGATGCACGTTAATCAGGAACGGTAAGGCGATACCGGCACTTAATACCGGGAAAGCGGCAAAGGCGTTACCCATGATCATGGTAAACAGCGCCATACCCACGCAGTAAATCACCACCAGCATGAAGCGGCTATCCGGGTTCACGAACAGACTGACCACCTTCTGCACCGAATCGCCGGTATTGGCCGCCACGAACACGCCGCCGAGCATCGCCAGCATCTGCGGCAGGATCACCGCCCAGCCGATGGTGTCGACAAGACGACGAGACTGGCGGATAGCGTGCAGCGGGGTACCCTTCGTTAGCCACCATCCGGTGAGGATCGCCGCGACGCAGGCCACGCACAGCGCCGCCAGGGTAAGCTGTTTCTGGTCGAGAAGATAAACGCCACCAATCGACACGCCCTTCAGGAACAGCGTCCCGATAACCGTCACCACCGGGATCATCAGCGCGGGCAGGAACAGCCAGTTTTTGAGCCGGTTCGATGAGGCAATGCGCTCCTCGTCGGAGGCCATTTTATAGTGCCCTTTCCCGACCAGACCAAAGCCCGCCAGCAGCGCGATAGCGATGACGCCGCCGCCAATGATCCGGTACGCCAGCGATTTCCCCAGCTCCTGCACCATCAGATCGCCAAACAGGAAGATCCCGCCGAATAAAAACCAGAACAGCGCAGTGGTAAAACGCTTCGGATTGGCGCGATCGCGCAGGGTCATCACGACCAGCAGCATCACGACAAAGCCGATGAGGTAGTACACGCGGTTAATGGTGATAAGCGTCATCATTGCGCCACCTCCTGTTTACCCTGCTCTGCACGCCAGGCCATGACGTCGCGACGAATGCTGGCATCCAGGCGCAACAGGCGCGTCATATGAATAATTAATGCCGCAATGGCGGTTGGAATAGCCCACAGGCCGATATGCAGCGGTTCGATCCCCTGGATCCCGTTCTCTTTCAGGAAGGCGTCAATCAGCAGAACCGCACCGAAGGCGATAAAGATATCTTCGCCAAAAAAAACCGCGATATTGTCGCACGCGGCGGCATGGGCTTTGATTTTGTCGCGGATATGCTGCGGCAGTTCGCCATATTCGTTCAGCGCCGCCCCTTCGGCCATCGGGGCCAGCAGCGGGCGCACCGTCTGGGCATGGCCGCCAAGAGACATCAGACCCAGCGCCGCGGTCCCTTCACGCGCCACAAAGTAGAGCATCAGAATACGCGCCGAGGTGGCGCTGGCGATCTTCGCCACCCAGGCCTGGGCGCGCTCTTTAAGCCCGTAGTATTCCAGCAGACCAATCACCGGCAGGATCAGGATGAAGGTGGCCAGCGATCGGCTATTCACGAACTTCTCGCCGAAGGTTTCCAGCAGCATCCCAAAATCCATCCCGACCAGCAGACCCGTCGCCAGCCCCGCCACCACGACCACCAGCAGCGGGTTGAAGCGCAGTGCAAAACCAATAACCACGATCGGTATCCCGATCAGCGGCAACAGCGTAGTACCGTCCATAAACGTTTACCCTATCCAAAGTGAGCGTTGCGCGCCGACGGCTATTTTTTTAATTTGCGGCGAGCGATGTTGTGTTTTGTTGGCAGGCTTCGCAAAACCTGCGCTAAAAAGCTATATCTGAACCTCAAAAACATGTAAACAATTTATCAATAAAATGTTCTTATTTTATCGATGAGTTTACATTTCTGGCTAAGGAACGTTATGACCTCAAAAAAGAGTGTTGCCTCAAACCACGACGATATTACGGATGGCCGCATCGTCTCCTCTCGCCACCTGGTGTCGGAACGCTGTGCGGAGCTATCGGAGCTGGAATACGCGCTGATCATGACCAGCAACGCGTTTAACAAATGGATGGTGCGCTGCATGACGGCTGCCGGTGAGCCGGATATGGGGGCGTTTGACGTGTCGCTGCTGCATCATGTGAATCATCGCAACCGCAAGAAAAAGCTGGCCGATATCTGCTTTGTCCTGAACGTGGAGGACACGCACGTGGTGACCTATGCGCTAAAGAAACTGGTGAAAGCGGGCTATGTGACGAGTGAGAAAGCGGGCAAGGAACTCTTTTTCTCAACCACGGAGGAAGGCAAAGCCTTATGCATGAAGTACCGCGACGTGCGGGAAGCCTGCCTGATTAACATTCATGGAGAGAGCGGTATTTCAGGAACGTCTATCGGGGAAACCGCGCAGCTGCTGCGCACGATCTCCTCCCTGTATGATACCGCCGCGCGGGCGGCGGCATCGCTGTGAGTTAAGGACGTCTGAAAAGCGAGATACTGCGTCCGGCCAGTTCGTAATCTACGGCCTGGGTGATAACCGTTCCGGCGGCAGTATCTTCAGCCGTAGACAGTTCAAGCACCCATCCACCTTCCCCAAACTGCGGGATCTGGAACGGAACCGGGCCTTCAAACGGGTTAAACAACATCAGCACATCGTGCCAGATACCGTCCTCCTGTTTGAGATCCGACCTGCTGATGGAGACCCCGAGCGTCGAGCCCTCATCCCACTGTTCCTCCTGCTGCGGCCCGCCTCCGGCATTAAACCAGCGGATCTCCAGCCCGTCGCGCCAGCTTTCACGGCGCAGTAAGGGCTGTGAAGCGCGCAGGGCAATGAGACGGCGGGTAAAATCGCGCAGCGCCTCGTCGTTTTCGGATAGCCCCTTCCAGTCTATCCACGAGATCTCGCTGTCCTGGCAGTAGCCGTTGTTATTGCCCTTTTGCGTGCGGCCAAACTCGTCGCCCGCCAGCAGCATCGGCGTGCCGTGGGAGAACAGCAGCGTGGTCAGGAAATTACGCTTCTGCCGCTCGCGCGTGACAATAATATCCGGGTTCTCCGTCGGCCCCTCTTCGCCATAGTTGTACGAGCGATTATCGTTATGCCCGTCGTTATTATCTTCTCCGTTGTCGGCGTTGTGCTTCTCGTTGTACGACACCAGGTCGTTCAAGGTAAAGCCGTCGTGAGCGGTGATGAAGTTAACGCTGGCCCACGGACGACGACCGCGCAGATCGTAGAGATCGCCGGAGCCCAGCAGACGCGCGGCAAAATCGGTTGAGACGTTATCGCCCTTCCAGTATTCGCGGACGGTGTCGCGGTATTTGTCGTTCCACTCGCCCCAGCCCGGCGGGAAACCGCCGACCTGATAGCCGCCGGGACCGATATCCCAGGGTTCGCCGATAAGCTTAAGCTTAGAGAGCACCGGATCCTGGGTAACCGCGTCAAAAAAACCGCCGCGCGGATCAAACCCTTCCGGCTCGCGGCCGAGGATGGTCCCTAAGTCAAAGCGAAAACCGTCAATATGCATCGATTCCGCCCAGTAGCGCAGGGAATCCATCACCATCTGCAGCACCCGCGGGTGCGAGGTGTTGACCGTGTTTCCCGTCCCGGTGTCGTTAATGTAATACCGGTGCTGGTCCGGCAGCGTGCGGTAATAGCTGTAGTTATCAATGCCCTTAAACGAAAGCGTTGGCCCAAGCTCGTTACCTTCCGCCGTGTGGTTATACACCACGTCGAGGATCACCTCGATACCCGCATCGTGATACGCGCGCACCATGTCGCGGAAACCCTGGATCCCCGCCGGGCCGTAGTAGCGCGACGCCGGAGCGAAAAAGCCCAGCGTGTTATAGCCCCAGAAGTTTTTCAGCCCGCGGTCAAGCAGATGCTGATCGTCCGGGAACCAGTGCACCGGGAGCAGCTCAACCGAGGTGATGCCAAGACTCTTGATGTAATCGACCGAGGCTTTGTGCCCCATCCCCTCAAACGTCCCGCGCAGTTGGGGCGGAATGGCCGGGTTCATCTGGGTAAAGCCTTTCACGTGGCTCTCGTAGACAACGGTATGCGGCCAGGGCACCTCCGGCCGGTTGTTGTCCTGCCAGTCGAAGGCGTCCGGATCGATAACCTTGCATTTGGGCGTGAACGGCGCGCTGTCGCGGGTATCAAAACTGAGATCCAGTTCATCATGCCCAAGCTCATAGCCAAAATGGGCGTCGTTCCAGTCGATATCGCCCACCAGTTCACGCGCGTACGGGTCGATAAGCAGCTTATGCGGGTTGAAGCGGTGGCCGTTTTCCGGGTCATAAGGACCATTGACGCGATAGCCGTACAGCGCACCGGGCTTTAGATCGGGCACGTAGCCGTGCCAGACTTCATGGGTATATTCCGGGAGTTCCAGCCGGGCAATTTCCGTTTTCCCGGACGGGTCAAACAGGCAGAGCTCCACCCGCTCTGCGTGCGCGGAGAAGAGCGCAAAGTTCACACCTTTTCCGTCGTAGTTTGCGCCCAACTGCTGGCCGTGACCGGCCCGAATTTCAAACCTGTTATCCTTTGCCATTTTCGTTCTCCACGATTATTCGCAGGTAAGCAGAACCAATACACATCCCTTTTCTGACGTTAGATCCAGCGTCTCTTGCAGAACGCGGCTTTCACCGCTGAACACATCGCGATAGCGCTTCCCGACCAGCTCTTCGGGTATGGCTACCGAGGTATTGACCCACAGTTTTTCGTTCCCGGTGACAGTGAAAACCAGGCGCGGCACAGCAACAATCAGCGCCTCGTCGTCCTTCACGCGCGCATACACAATCAGATGCTCCTCGCGTTCACCGGTCACTTTAAGCGGAAGCCAGTCGCCGTAGCGGAACAGCGCCGGGTAGTGCGGACGCAGCCGCAGCAGCGTGGCAGTGACATACTGCTTCACGCGTCCGTCCCGCCAGCACTGCTCGTCGTTAAATACCCTGAGGTTCGACGTACTGAGGTTTTGCACCAGCGCGGCGAAGTCCGGTTCGCGTCGGTTATCCGGGTCAACCAGGCTAAAGTTGAGCGCTTCGCTGCCCTGATAAATATCCGGTACGCCGGGCGCGGTAAGTTTAATCACCGTCTGACTCAGGCTATTCATCAGGCCTGCGCGAACAAACGGCTGTAAGGTTTCACTGAAATCATGCAGGAACAGCGTGTTGTCGGGCGACAGCAGATGACGAACATAGTCCATCACCACGTTTTCGTAGCTCTCGTTACTGTCGATCCAGTCGGTTCGCTGCTTGGCCTCGCGCAGCGCTTTTTCAATAAAACCGAGGAAACGCGCTTCAAGGTTTTGCAGCCCGTCCCGGTCGTCAGGTGAGAGCGTGGCAGGCCAGACGCCAGCCAGCGCCTGATAAATCATCCAGGTATCAGCGGCGTTCGGCGCGGTGCCGTCGTTAAGGAAGCGCACGTGCGTCTGGTTCATCTGCCGCCAGCGGGCCAGATTTTCGCCCCACTGCTCGGGCGCTTCGGTCAGCGTGTACAGGCGCGCCCGGGCATCCTCCCCGCGCTTGGTGTCGTGCGTCGAGGTGCCCAGCAGCGCGTCGGGCTGACGGGCAAGACGGATGCGCATCTCCTGATGGAAACGCGACAGCGAGAAGGCGCGCGGCGTCGGGTCGGCGCCCACTTCATTAAGCGCAAGCTCAAGGTTGTGGCGGAAGAACAGCGTGTCTTCCACGGACTTCGCCATCAGCGGCCCGGTCAACTGCTGGAAACGGGTCCTGAACAGGGTGGCCGCATCGCGGTCACCCTCCGGCAGATCGCCGGTCAGAATCCGCACGATCAGGCTTAGCGCGGGTTCTGAGGCGTTCACACTGGCGACAACGCGGCTCAACAGCGTAACGTCAGAAGGCGTTAACCCCTCCGCCGTCCCGTAGGTGCGGTAAACCGGAAAGGCGATAAGCAGTTCGCGTAACGCATGGTGAATATCATCCGTCTGTATCTCAACGCCGTTGTGCTGAGCCAAATCGCGGGCGAGGTTGAGGAGCGTGGTGAATTCCCCTTCGAAGTTGCGGTCGGTCATCAGCCCTTTGGCATCCCGCAGCGCGTTTTGCCGATCGACCGTAACGCCCAGCGTCTCGTTATGGACTTTCTCCAGACGCTCCAGGCTATTGTCATCCACCAACACCTCCGCCAGCGACGCGATGAACTCATACCCCGTCGTGCCGGACACGGGCCACTCGGCCGGGAGTTGTTCTCCTTTCGCGAGGATTTTTTCCACCGTGATGTAACAGTCTGGCCCGGTGGCCTGGCGCAGGCGCTGCAGATACCCCAGCGGATCCGCAAGCCCGTCAATATGGTCAATGCGCAGGCCGTCAACGGTCCCGTCGTGAACCAGCTCGAGGATCAGACGGTGCGTGTCATGAAAAACCTGTTCGTCTTCAACCCGAACGCCGACCAGCCCGGTTATCTCAAAAAAGCGTCGCCACGAAAGCTGCTTTGGCGCTTCGCGCCATGACATCAGCCGCCAGCTCTGTGCCTCGTGCAGTTCGGCGATGCTTTTGTTCTCGTCCCAGGTACCCGGGTTAAGCGGATAGGCCGTGTCGTAATAGACCAGCGCGGCCTTATTCGTGACACTGTCACGATTAAACCTAATGGCACCCTTCTCCAGTTCGGCTTCAAAGGTATCGCCAAGAAACGGCAGCGTCAGCGGTCGCGACCAGTCGATATCGAAATAACGCGCGTAGCGGCTCTGTTTGCCGTGCTCAATCACGTCTCGCCACCAGCGGTTTTCCAGCGAGGTCGACATATGGTTAGGGACAATATCCAGTATCAGCCCCATGCCAGCCTGCCTGAGCGCCGAGGCCATGCGGTTAAAACCGTCTCGCCCGCCTATCGCGGGATCAATTTCGTTGGGATCGGTGACGTCATAGCCGTGGGTGGAGTCCGTTGTCGCCGTAAAAACAGGTGACGCATAGAGATGGCTAATGCCGAGATCGCGGAAATACGGGATCAGAGCAACCACCCGGTCAAACGTCATGCCATTGCGAAACTGTATGCGGTACGTGGCGGAAGGGATCATAACGCGGCTTCTCCATCAGCAAAGCGAACAACAATACTGTTCGGCGTCAAAACGTCTCCCGTCTCCGGCCAGCTAAAGAGGGTTTCTCCGGCCAGTTCGGGCATTGGGGCAGGTTTTTTGCCAATATTCAGCGCCAGCGACAGCGTCCCCTGCGGGAACTGCCAGCTCACCGCGACCCTGCCGTGCGCCGTGTGCAGGATCTTGCCCTTAACGGTTCCGCCCTGGCGCAGCAGCGGGACGATATGACGATGTCGCAGCGTAAGCAGGCTTCGGGTAAAGCGCAGCCATGATTTTCCCTCCTCCTGTGACAGCTTATCCCAGCCGAGCGTTGAGCGAACAAACGTGTTCAAATCGTTAGGATCGGGGACGGTTTCATCGTGCCCGGCATGGCCGGTAAACTCCTTCGCGCGCCCTTCCCGCACGGCTTTTGCCAGCTCGCCATGGAAATCGGTGAAGAACAGAAACGGATGGGTTTCACCGAACTCCTCGCCCATAAACAGCAGCGGGATATGGGGTGAAAGAAGCAGCGTCGCCAGCAGCACGCGGGTCTTTTCCGCGCCCGCCAGCGTGATGAGCCGCTCCCCCTGGGCGCGATTCCCGGTCTGATCGTGGTTTTGAATAAAATCGACGAAGAACGGTGGCGGCTGGGTGTGGCACTCCACGCCGCGCGATTGACCGGTTTGCAGAGAAACCTCGCCCTGATAGACAAAGCCTTCCGCCAGCGCCCGGGCGAACTTTTTCTCCGGCTCAAAGGCAAAATCCTGGTAGTAGGCGTGCGTCTCGCCGGTGGCAAACACGTGGGCGGCATTGTGGAAGTCATCATTCCACTCGGCGGTGAACAGTGGCGTATTTCCCTGTTCATCTCGCGGATGCAGGAAAATCACGTTGCGGCTGTCTTCCGTGGTCAGGTGAACGTGACGGTGCGGGATCGCTTCTCGGATCTTTTCGGCTATCTCCTCAAGAATATGCATATCCGAGGTGTCTTTGATCTGGTCGATGGCATCAAACCGTAGGCCATCCAGACGATATTCCGTCAGCCAGTAAAGCGGTGCATCGGTGATGTACTGCCTCACCGGCTCGCGCTCGTAAGCGATGCCGTTGCCCCACGGCGTCATCCGATCCGCATCGAAAAACGCGGGCGACAGCAAGGGCAGATAATTCCCTTCCGGGCCGAAGTGGTTGAGCACAATATCCAGAACCACCGAAAGCCCCAGCCCGTGCGCGGCGTCGATAAACGCGTGAAAATCCTCCGGCGTACCGTAGGCGGCGTGCGGAGCGTACAGCAGCACGCCGTCATAGCCCCACCCGCGGGATCCGCCAAACTGAGAGACGGGCATCACTTCAAGCTGGGTAATTCCGAGCTCTGCCAGATACGGCAGCTTGTCGATAGCAGCCCGGAAGGTTCCCTCTGGGGTAAAGGTCCCCATGTGCAGTTCGTAAATGACCGTCTCTTCCCACTGACGCCTCTTCCAGTCATGGTTAACGTGAGCATACCGGCGATGATCGATAACAACTGACGGTCCGTTGACGTCCCCTTTCTGAGCGCGTGATGCAGGGTCAGGAACGGTCATGCCGTCCTGTAAAACAAACTGATACTCTGCGCCATGCCTGATGCCCGGAACGTCAGCCTGGAACCAGCCATTGCCGCTGGTAACCATCGGAATGTCGTTATCATTAAGACGCAGCGCGAGATTTTTTTGTCCTTCAGCCCAGACGCGAAAGCGGACAACGTCATCGGAAATATACTCAGCACCCCAGTGCCTTTGACATCTTCTGAATTCCATTCCTTGTCCTCGAATGACCGCATTTTACGCGAAACGAAGTACAAGCTTAGTTCAGGATGAAAAGTGTGTTAGCTCAGCGGATTTAACCGCTTCGTCTATTCTTTATGAAATAACTCACCACAGGGAATACTATGCAGATTCGAAAAGGATTAAATACTGACCTCGTACGTCTTGAATGCTGTGACTTTTCTTTCACCATTAGCCATATTGCGCGAGAGCCCTTTATCCACTGTGATTTGCATATTGAAGCCGTCACCGAACCCTGGATTAAAACCTACGAGCTCGACATCCAAACCCTTGAGAACCACTGCGTTAACCCGGACGCCATATTTCTTATCGCCGAAACGGATGACGGTGAAATAGCCGGATTTATTACTGCATCAATCGGCTGGAATAAGTTTATCTCAGTGGATTATATCGCCGTTGAGCGCACAAAACGCAGAACCGGCGCTGCGCAAAAATTGATGGCCGCCGCCCACGTCTGGGCCCGCAGCGTAAACGCGCCGGGATTACGGCTTGAAACACAAAATGTGAACGTCTCTGCCTGTCTGTTTTACCGTAACTATGGGTTTACCCTGGGCGGATACGATCGTTTTCTCTACAACGCCTTACCGGAAAAAGACGAAGTCGCCCTGTTCTGGTATTACATGCTGGTTTAACAACGCAGCCTTCATATTTCTGTCATTAGATTTCATTACGCTTTCGGGATTTTAACCACGGTGTTGAGGAAAGAAGTGTGAATTCAATGGCTAAGGCATTACTGCTGGCATTACCTGTTTTGAGTGCAACGGCAGCGGCGACGGCCGCTGATCGCGACCTGTGTGAACCCAAAGCGTACGAAATGGCGCTGCGCTATCAGCAGAAATCGGCAGAGATTATGGCTCTTCAGCTGCAGACGTATCGGTTTGCCACCGAGCGTTTCAACGAAAAGGTAAAAGACCTTAAAACGCCTGAAAATTACGCCGTAGTAATGGATCTGGATGAAACGGTACTGGATAACACCCCTTTGCTGGTGCGCGACACGGAGCAGTGTCACGACTATACAAAATGGGACACCTGGAGCGACTGGGAGAAACAGGGAAAACCCGGCTTAATTCCTGGCGCGAAGGCGTTTCTTGACCATGTGAATCAAAGCAATGTCCGTATCTATTATGTCTCGGACCGCATGCAGGAAAATAAAGCCGATACGCTCAGGACGTTAAAAGCCCTGGGGCTTCCGCAGGTATCCGATGAAAACGTGCTTCTGGATACGGTCAGCAAGGAAGAGCGTCGCCAGAGCATCCTCAAAAAGCAGCAGATCGTGATGCTGTTTGGCGACAGCCTGCCGGATTTCGCCGTGCAGTTTAAAAACAAAAAGCCGAGCGAGCAGCAGCGTGAGCTGGTTGAAGCCAGCAAAGCGCACTTCGGCGATGACTGGATTGTGCTGCCTAACGCCGCTTATGGATCCTGGTCGCAAGCCACGCCGGACAGCTGGAAACCATGAATTTTGCCGGGTGGCGCTACGCTTACCCGGCCTACGTACAGAATGTAGGCTCGTACAAGCGTAGCGCCGCCGGGCGATACTCACATCCTCTGGGATGCTAAATATTCATCAATATCTATTTGCGTCGCGAAACGTTAGTCGCCGTTTTCCCGCTGGACCTATCCATCCTATTTATAGGTCCTATCATTATTAGGCAGGTTCTTATAATTTTACGGAGAAGTAAGATGAGCACTTTCAAAGGAGACTCGTATGCTTACCGTGAAAAAACTTGCTCTGTCCACGCTGATTTCCAGTTCATTGCTTTTCTACCCTGCGCTGCAGGCGTTTGCAGAAACGCCCCAGCACGTCGTTAAACAACCGGCGGGCGGATACAGCGTTCAGGTCGGCGATGTGCTTGTCACCTCGTTTACGGACGGGAGCGTCGCGCAGGATCTGCACAAGCTGCTGCGCCGGACAACGCCGCAAAACATTGATGCACTGCTGGCGAAAAATTACCAGACCAACCCGGCGGAGGTGTCCATAAACGCCTTCCTGATTGCGATGCCCGGACATAAAATTCTGGTGGATACCGGCTCAGGCCAGCTGTTTGGCCCCGGCAACGGCGGACGTCTGATTGAGAGCCTCGCCACGCAGGGAATTAAACCCGAGGACATTACTGAAGTTCTGCTTACCCACGCCCACTCCGACCATGCTGGCGGCCTGGTGAAAGACGGCAAGGCGGTGTTCAGCAACGCCCGCGTTTTCGTTGGAAAACCGGACATCGACTTTTTCTTTAACGACGACAATCAGAAAAAAACCGGCTACGGCAAGAACTACTTTACCGTCGCGCAGAAGACCTTAAAGCCCTATCTTGACGCCGGCAAGGTCGTGCCGTTTAGCGGCACCTCTGAACTGCTTCCGGGCATTACCGGCACGGTTCATCCAGGACATACGCCGGGTTCAGCGTTTTACACCCTGGAAAGTAAAGGTGAGAAGATCACCTTCGTGGGCGACATTATTCACGCCGCGGCGGTCCAGTTCCCGCAGCCTGACGTGACCATTACCTACGATGAAGATCAGAACAAAGCAGTAAGTGTGCGCGAACATGCTTTCGCGGAATTTGTGAAAAACAAAGACCTGATTGCTGCGCCACATCTGCCGTTCCCGGGTATTGGCTATGTCAGCAAAGGCGAAAACGGCGGCTATGTCTGGGTCCCTGTGACCTATACCAACCGGGACGCCAGCAGCGCGAAATAAGATGACGCCCATCACTGACATGGACATAGACCTGATCCTGACCCTGGACGCCCTGCTTCAGGACAGGAACATCACCCATGCGGCCGCGCGGCTGGGCATCAGCCAGCCGGCGATGTCCGCCCGTCTCGCGCGCCTGCGTTCGCTCTTTGGCGAACCGCTGTTTATTCCCTCCCCGCATGGACGCGGGGTGTTACCCACGCCGAGAGCGGAAGCCCTCAGGCCGCAGGTGGAGAGCGTGCTGCGCGGCATCAGCGCGATGTTTGCCCCCACCGCGTTCGAGGCGCAAACCAGCAGCCGGACCTTTGTTATCGCGCTGCATGAAAACCCGGCGCTGATGCTGGGCACCGGGCTGCTTAACCAGGTAGGCACCGCTGCCCCCGGCGTTCGCCTGCGCTTCGCCCTGCCTGTGATGGCTGAACTGCCGCAGCAGCTTGAAAATGGCGATGTGGATATCTACATTGGCGTGAGCGCGGGCGCCCATGACGGCTGGGTAAGACGCAAACTCATCGACGACGCGTTTGCCACCGCGCAGCGCAAAGGCCATCCGCGCGGGACAGGACCGTTAGATCTGGAAAGCTACTGCGCCCTTTCTCATCTGGTAGTGTCTTCGGCGGGGGATCCGTTCACCGGCTTTGTCGATCAAACCCTCGCAGGGCTGGGCTACCAGCGGCACGTCGCCATGTCGACACAGAGCTACGCCGTGGCGCCTGCGCTTGTGACCGGTACCGACCTGGTGTGCACCCTGCCGGAGCGGATGCTCAAACTGTTTGCCAGCACGCTGGATCTCTTCGCGCCGCCGCTGCCGCTCCAGCCGATTACCATCAACATGTACTGGCACCCGAAAAACAGCCATGATCCGGCGAATACCTGGCTGCGCGGGCAGCTGCTGCTGGCCGCCGGACGTCAGGTGTGATCGAGGGTAACCAGAAACTTTTTAAGCACCTCTGAGCGAATAATCCGGTGGCAAACCAGCGTCAGCTCGCTCTCCCGGAGCCGGTCGAGGATGTCCACGTAAACAACGTTCTCGACGCTCACCGCCTTTGCCGAGGCGGGCAGCAGCGCCAGCCCAAACCCCGCCGAGACCAGGCTTATCACGGTGGGCACGTCGGTCGCGTTTTGTACCACGTCCGGCTGAAACCCCGCCCCGCTGCAGGCATCATAAAAGTACTGCTCCAGCCCCATTCCCTCCGGGTCGCGCAGGGAGATCCATTTTTCGTCTTTCACCGACGAGAGCGTCAGCGCGGAGGAACCCGCCAGCGGATGTTGACGATACAGCGCCAGCACCGTTTTCTCCGAGGCAAACGGGCGGCTTTGCAGATCGTCAGGCAGCGACGGCAGCGGCGCCCGGATAATGGCCACGTCCAACTGGTTGCTCTGCACGGCGGCGTAGAGCGTTTGCACATTTCCCGTCACCAGCGACATGGTGATGTCCGGCCAGCGCGTATGCATCTGGCGCACCGCGGCGGGCAGCCTGCCGTCGAACATCGCGCTCGACACGCACCCCAGGTTTAACACCCCCTGCTCGCCCCTTGCCGTTTGCCTGGCGTCCAGAACCGCCTGCTCGGTCAGGGAGATGGCGAGTCTGGCTTTCACCAGAAACGCTTCACCAGCGGGAGTCAGGGTCAAGCGGCGGTTCGCCCGGCTAAAGAGCGTGACGCCTAAACGATCCTCCAGCGCCTTTATCTGCTGACTCAGCGCCGGTTGCGCCATGTTCAGACGCTCGGCGGCCCGGTGCATGTGGAGCTCTTCGGCAACAACGATGAAATGGCGCATCTGACGAAACTGCACGGGACGCCTCCTTTTTGATATGAATTTACTTATCAATTTAGCAGTAATGATGCAATTGATGCTATTGGTCATTGCCATAAGAATGGAGGTATTCAAACGAGGGAGGAAAATATGGAAAACCCGATCAACGATCTCCGCAGCGCCATCGCCCTGCTTCAGCGCCACGAAGGGCAGTTTCTTGAAACCGATTATCCGGTCGATCCCAACGCGGAACTGGCGGGGGTCTATCGTCATATCGGCGCGGGCGGTACGGTAAAACGTCCGACCCGTACGGGCCCGGCCATGATGTTCAACAGCGTGAAGGGCTATCCGGACTCCCGCATTCTGGTGGGCATGCACGCCAGCCGCGATCGCGCGGCGCTCCTTCTGGGCTGCGAGCCTTCTGAACTGGCAAAACACGTCGGGCAGGCGGTGAAAAAGCCGGTGGCACCCGTTGTCGTCCCGGCCTCGCAGGCACCCTGTCAGGAGCAGGTCTTCTACGCAGACGACCCTGATTTCGACCTGCGCAAACTGCTTCCCGCACCGACAAACACGCCAATCGATGCGGGCCCGTTCTTCTGTCTGGGGCTGGTGCTGGCAAGCGATCCTGAAGATAGCTCGCTCACGGATGTCACCATCCACCGTCTCTGCGTCCAGGAGCGCGACGAGCTTTCCATGTTCCTCGCCGCCGGTCGGCATATCGAAGTCTTCCGCAAAAAGGCGGAAGATGCCGGAAAACCGCTGCCGGTGACAATCAACATGGGGCTCGATCCCGCCATCTATATCGGCGCGTGCTTCGAGGCCCCCACCACGCCGTTTGGCTACAACGAACTGGGCGTCGCCGGGGCGCTGCGCCAGCAGCCGGTTGAACTGGTGCAGGGCGTGGCAGTGAAAGAGAAAGCCATTGCGCGGGCGGAAATCATCATCGAAGGCGAACTGCTTCCAGGCGTGCGCGTAAGGGAAGATCAGCACACCAATACCGGCCACGCGATGCCGGAGTTCCCAGGCTACTGCGGTGAGGCGAACCCCTCCCTGCCTGTGATCAAAGTGAAAGCGGTGACCATGCGTCATCATGCAATCCTGCAAACGCTGGTGGGACCAGGAGAAGAACATACCACGCTGGCCGGTTTGCCAACGGAGGCCAGCATCCGCAATGCCGTTGAGGAGGCGATTCCGGGCTTCCTGCAAAACGTCTATGCGCATACCGCAGGCGGCGGTAAGTTCCTCGGGATATTGCAGGTGAAAAAACGCCAGCCGTCAGACGAAGGACGACAGGGCCAGGCGGCGCTCATAGCCTTAGCCACCTATTCGGAGCTGAAAAACATTATTCTTGTCGACGAAGACGTGGATATTTTCGACAGCGACGACATTCTGTGGGCGATGACCACCCGCATGCAGGGAGATGTCAGCATCACGAATATACCGGGGATCCGCGGCCACCAGCTGGATCCGTCGCAGTCGCCTGACTACAGCAACTCAATTCGCGGAAACGGCATTTCCTGCAAGACAATCTTCGACTGCACGGTGCCGTGGGCGCTGAAGGATCGCTTCGAGCGCGCGCCGTTTATGGAAGTGGATCCGCGTCCGTGGGCGCCGGAGCTGTTTAAAGATAAAAAATAAACGCTTTTTCTTCACCCCTCAGGGGTGAAGAACCTCACGCTTAAATTGCCGCTTCCCCTGCTTTCTTGTACCCTTTCACCGGAAACCCTTCCTCCATAAACATTGAGATATCCGGACGCCTATGACTGCACACATTTCTAACGATCCTTTACATGGCGTAACGCTGGAGATGATGGTCAACGCCCTGGTGGCGAAATATGGCTGGAGCGAGTTGGGCGACCGAATTAAAATTAACTGTTTCAGAAAAGATCCCAGCGTTAAATCGAGCCTGAAATTTCTGCGCCGCACCCCGTGGGCGCGCGCGGAAGTCGAAGCCCTGTATCTGGACTCCCTCAACGATGAGGTAAGCGCAGAACAGGCGGAGCCCGCCTTTAATCCCTGGGCTAACAGTCGGATTATCAAGAGCTAAAACGCAAATGACGCGACACGTAAAACGGATTGGTGCGCTGGCTGCCTGCGCGCTTTTACTTGTGAGTTGCTCCTCAACACCACCCAAATCACTGGTTACCCCTCTGCCGACCGTGAGCAAACCGACGCAGCAGGCAAACGAGCCGATGCGCGGGATCTGGCTGGCGACCGTCTCTCGTCTCGACTGGCCGCCGTTGGCGTCGGTGAATGGCCGCAGCGCTGACCAGCGTATCGCGATGCAGAAGCAGGCGCTGACGGACAAACTCGATAAGCTGAAAAGCCTCGGGATCAACACCGTATTTTTCCAGGTGAAGCCGGACAGCACGGCGCTGTGGTCCTCTAAAATCCTGCCCTGGTCGGATACCCTGACGGGAACCATTGGAGAATATCCGGGCTACGATCCGCTCCAGTTTATGCTGGATGAGGCCCACAAGCGCGGCATGAAAGTCCACGCCTGGTTCAATCCATACCGCGTCTCCACGAACACCAAACCTTCGACCATTGCCGCGTTAAACCGGACAACGTCACTGCACCCTTCCAGCGTTTACGTACAGCACCCGGAATGGATCCGTACCTCAGGCGATCGTTTCGTCCTCGATCCGGGCATTCCGGAGGTGCGTGAATGGATAACTCAGATTGTGACCGAAGTAGTAAGGCAATATGCGATAGACGGCGTGCAATTCGACGACTATTTCTACACAGAAACGCCCGGGTCGACCCTGAATGATGCCTATACCTACAGGCGATATGGCGAGGGATTTGCCTCAAAAGCAGACTGGCGACGTCACAATACGCAAGAATTGATCGTGCAGGTCTCCCGTGCGATTAAACAGGCAAAACCCAACGTTGAGTTTGGTGTAAGCCCGGCGGGTGTCTGGCGCAACCGCTCCTTTGACCCGGCAGGCTCTGACACGCGCGGTGCTGCCGCGTATGATGAATCCTACGCCGACACCCGCAAATGGGTTCAACAGGGGTTGCTGGATTATATCGCACCGCAGATCTACTGGCCCTTCGCCCGCGACGCCGCGCGCTATGATGTTCTGACCAAATGGTGGGCTGACGTGGTGAAACCGACCCATACCCGCCTTTACATCGGCATCGCGTTTTACAAAGTGGGCGCACCCTCTAAAAATGAGCCCGACTGGATGGTTAACGGCGGCGTGCCTGAGCTGAAGAAACAGCTCGATTTGAACGATTCACTGCCCAACGTGAATGGCACCATCCTGTTCCGTGAAGACTATCTCAACCAGCCGCAAACACAGGACGCGGTAAGCTATCTCCGTGGGCGCTGGGGTAGCTGAGAGGATAAACGCGGGCAGGAACATACCGTTTCTGCCCGCGCCGATCAGGGTTTCGGCCCGAACATTTCTACCAGCTGTTTCTCGTTCGGCAGCCCCATTACCTGCTGAAGTTCGTTTTCTTCATTCAGATAATAAATCGCCGGAGTGGCATTCCCCCCCAGAATGTCCATTAATGCCTGATGCTTCTGCAGGATCTCGACGGTTTCACGCGTCGCCGCAGATTCTGGTTTAGGCAATTTTTTCCCACCGGAAAGCTCGTACTCTTTCCAGGCCGAGACCGGATCTTTCGCATTCAGAATGGCTGAGGCGTTGCGCCCGCTGTTGGGGTTGAGAAACGCAACCAGCAGCGTGTTCAGCTGAACCTTGCCCGCCTTCACCCACGGCTGCGCTTCGGACCAGAACTGTTTGCAGTACGGGCAGAACGGATCGGCAAAGACGAAGACTTTACGCGGCGCAGCGCCAGCCCCCTCTTTCAGCGGATGCGCGGCATTGAGCTTTTTCCACATTTCACGCCCCATCGGCGCGTAGATCTCTTTCTGGAAATAGGCCTCACTGAGATTTTTCCCCTTTTCATCGTAGAGATACCCCGAAACCACGTGCTTTCCGTCAGGGGTTAAGAAAAGGGTGACGCCCATGTCCTGGTATTGTCCCAGCCAGGCAGGTGCGCCGCCCGGGGCGTCAATCTTCTTGAGGATCTTGATATCCTGCTGCTCACTGAAGTTCTTCACGGCATCAGGCAGCGTCTCTTCCGCTTTGAGCCCCCCAGAAACCATGAGAGCAGCAAGTAACAGCACTTTTTTCTTTGCAGGCAGTTGAAGCATAACGATCCCTCTAACATATTGTTTTTCAGAGTGGTCGAACTTCATTCCCCTGTCAACGCTTCATAGATATCCTGCAGGCGACTACGCAGAAATCGCACGGCCTTGTGCTTGCGGGATAACAACGCCTGCACCGTGTCCCCCGTTTCATCCGCCAGCGCTTTCATGCTGTATCCCTGAAATTCCGTTTTTTCGAATACCTCCCGCTGCGACGGCGGCAGTTCCGACAGGGCTTGTTCGAGTTCTTCCCACAGCAGCGATTTAAGATACTCCTCCTCCGGTGTTTGCGGCACGCCGAATAATGTTTCGGCTAACTCCTCTTCGGGGAAATCCTCGTCGTCGTCAGCGGTAAAGTCGCCAGCGAGCGAAACCTCGCGCTTTTTCCGCGCCCGGTCGGTCATCTCATTGCGTGCCGCGCGAAATAGCCAGGCGGCGACGTTCTCCACCGGCTGTTCCACTTTCATCAGCTGATACGTCACTTCCTGCAGGATATCGTCGGCATCATCGCGAACTGCCGTTCGCCCGCGAATGAACGCCTTCAGGCGGGCGCGGCAGGCATTAAGCGCCGAGACCAGCAATGATTCACCTGCCTCACCGGCTTTCATATCGTTCACTCTGCTTCCGGTGTTTTCGCAGCATTGTCATCGCGCTTTTCATCACGATGGTCGCGCCAGCCACAATGGCCGTGGCGTCCAAACCCAGCGCGGCGCTGCTGAATAAAAGCTTCACGCTGTTCGGGCGTCATGTTCATCCAGCGCTCGTGCATCCGGCGGTGTGCGCCGAACATGCCTGGCCTGAAGCCCAACCCACCGAACAGAATGCGGCTCAATAGCAGAATACCCAGCGCCTGCCAGAAGCCGATGGCTTTCACGCCGAGGATGGCGGGAAGTAATGCGTTCCACAGGGTCATCACCAGCAGGCCGAGCACGATGAAAATCACCGCGCCGATGACTAAACCCTTGCCCATACGGTGGCGACCGAATCCGCGTCCGTGACCTCTGCCGTGCAGTTCAAAATCTCTCATGGTGTTTACCTCGTTTACAGTAACTGATTATGGCTTGTGATGAGGTAGACGGATGAGAAAGAGAAATATTGCCAGAAAAATAACATTGAATAGTGTGTGGCTTTATTCCTCTCAGATAGATGCAATTGTTGGCACTGTTTTCTGAATTATTCGCATTCGTGCAACATTTAAATATGGCGACACACATCACATTTCTTAGCAAAAATTAACATAAAAAAAGAAAGGTAATTACGCAGTGAAACGAAAAATCATTAAATTGATATCACCTCATTAGCGTATTTCGTCACCGAAATTATATTGATGCTTTTTCAATGCACTATATGAATAGGTGAGATTATTCCTATAATCCTTGATTTTTTGCCTTTTAAAACAATAACCTGTAGCGTCACTTAATTGATTAGCTTTATTTCTGTGTTTGTATTCCCTGAGCCCATGCCTATTATTCAGTTCGTCAACACCAACAGCGAAAATAAATTTATTCGCCTTAATGTTTGTGGTGGCTTTATTTTAATCATGAAATTAACCCAGTCGATAAATTGAGGAAAATCTTATGAGCCATACCCCTGCGTGGTCAGGTGAGATCCCAGCAAATGTCTCTTCGGATGTAAATACCGGTATCGAAGTGAATAAAGGTGATGAAATCACCATTATCGCATCCGGATGGATTCGCTATGGCAAAGAGGAATTTGCGCTCGCCTCTCCTTTTGGCCGTGTAAAAGAAGGGCTAGCCACCAACAGCGACACCGTTCTGAAAGCAAGATTCGGTACAACCGGCAAGGGGTACAGTATCGGCAGCGGTGAATATAAATGGTCGGCTCCGGAAAGCGGCATTTTATACCTGTACGTTGCAGATACAGATGTTGGGTATAAAGACAACTCAGGAAGCTTCAGCGCAAGAGTGTACAAATAGCCTTTAAGGAAATAACTGACCCACATATCTTCACGGAGAGGTTATTTCCTGTCGCAAATTATTTTCATTAAACAGGAGCGTTCCGGTAATGATAGGCAGACTGACAGATTATCTCTTCTGGTATCACACTGTTTGGGTATTCGTATTTTTAGCCTTTGTCGGTGTTACGACTGGAGTAATTGTCAATTCCTTACTGCATTTTCATGGGGATGATGCATTCCTGGTAGGTCTCATATTTTTCTTACTTCCCGCGCTGCTGGTATGCCTTCGGTTACATCGGCTATCAGCAAAACATCGTCAAAATTGAATCTCGACATATCTGACGCTATATCAAAAGGAGTATCACTGATGTCACAGGATCTGAAACCCGTTGATTTAGTCATTGTTATCGATACAAGCCTTTCTATGGAAGATGAGGCGGAGGCGCTTAGCCGTGCGCTGAGTGCTGCCGTGGACGAAGCCAAACAATCTTGTCCCTCCGACCTGCGCGTAGAATTTCTCGGCATTGAAGGTACGTTTGCCAACAGTAAATTCGATAAAACCGTTCGCCAGTATTTAGGCGGGAATAACGTGAACGTAAATGATCTGAGAGGCCGGGTAAAAGACAGCGTAGCCAATGCCGGTGCGCAGGAAGATGTCGCCCGTGCTGTTGAAGATATCAGTACCCACTACGACTGGCGCCCGGGAGCAGAGCGTAACCTGTTTGTGCTGGGGGACGAAAGTCTGGAAGGGGGGGAAATGACGCTGGATCAAAGCAAAATCCAGGCCTGCGATAAAGCTATCGCCAGTGCTTTGCGTCACGGCGTTAAGGTCCATTCGTACCTGGGAACGCCGCACAAAAATACCCCCTACCCAACACCGGCTGACGAAGCCGCGATGGAAAAAGAGTATAAACGCCTGGCGCTGCGTACCGGGGGCGAACACTATATCTACACCAAAGGCGTACCGGATTTTGCCACCGTGCTTAAGCAGACGATCTGCGCCAGCCGAATACCTCAGGATGAAAGCATCGCCGATAAAAAAGGTGAAGCCGATAAACTGGAGGGAGTCGCAACGTCAGGTTCATCCAGCAACATCTGCGATCATGCCGGAGAGATCGTCAAAGCGGTTAATACCCTGGCGGGTGTGCTGGATAAGCTGGTGGATGCCTGCGGAAAAGGCGGCGGTAAAGAGAGCGGGTGTCAATGTCACGATCATCGCAATACGGCCTCGGACACCCGCCAGGAGGTGGTCGTCCCAAAGCCTGAACCCACTCCGGTTCAAGAGGACGCACCGCCCCCCACGCAGCCCGAGGTAAAGCCTGAACCTCAGGAAGATCAGGTCCCGCCACCGCCACCGCAAAAAGATGAGCTGTATGCCATTGTGCTTCAGGATCGGACCTGGTGGAAAGGCAATAAAGACGATAATGGCGATCTCTACTCTCACGATGCGAAAACCGGTGAGCGTAAAGCAAAAATTAACGATGCGCATAACTATGCGGGTCAAAGTAACGCCGTTGCGCCTGACGGTACGCACTATATCGTTCAGCATATCAGCGATGTGTGGATGGGCCCGGCAGGTCAACATTTCGTGAAGTCCAACACCCTTTCAGGTGGCAGGACCTCCATCGACAGTTTTGCCTTCCGTCAGGATGGCACTGGCTTCTTCTTCCATGCAGCAAATAATGTGGTGAATTATTTCAAGCATGATCCAGCAAACCCTAATCCGCCGAAGAGTTCGCTCAGGATTGTTCCCGCGCCGGGAGAAAGCCAGATTCCTTTCGGCAGAAGTGATAACCAGTTTGTGGCGGATATTGCTTTCGATGGTAACAATCGCGCGTGGCTTATCGGTCTGACGGGTAATCTGTGGGTGGTGGACGATACCTCTTCCACGACAGAATGGCAGGCCCGATTCGTCCAGCAGTTCCCCCAGCTCGATCTGCCAGGTGAAAGTAAATATATCGGCATTGCTTTCGACTCTGCGGGAAATGTCTACCTGTGCGGGGGGCAGAAGGAAAATAACGCCTCCTGCCGCCGTTTTATCGTCCGCGGTTCGGTTCAGGATAACAGCAAGCTGGAACTGATTTACGACGGGGGCCCCATGTCGGGATCCTACGGCGACCTGTCGTCCAACCATTTCCCCAAAATTAAACTGAAATAAGCAGGTCCATAAACCGGTGAAATGGCTGTTTGTTTCACCGGTTTACTGTGACCATCACGCCATTGCAGGCAACCTGAAGCTCGAAATACTCCGTGAAAGCTGCTGCGCCTGCTCTTCCAGCGAGGCCGCCGCCGCGGCTGACTGCTGCACCAGCGCGGCGTTCTGCTGGGTTACGCCATCCATCTCCGTCACGGCCTGCCCGACCTGGCCGATCCCACGACTTTGCTCTTCAGAGGCCACTGAGATCTGCTCCATCAGCGAGTTCACTTTATTCACCGAGGTAATAATCGAATCAATCACTTCGCCAGAGCGGTTAACCAGTTCCGCGCCGTTTTTCACGCTGGACACCGACTGCGCAATCAGGCTCTCGATGTCCTTCGCCGCCACCGCGCTTTTCTGCGCGAGTGTTCGCACTTCGCTGGCAACCACCGCAAAGCCGCGGCCTTGCGTGCCCGCGCGCGCGGCTTCAACTGCCGCGTTGAGTGCCAGTATGTTGGTCTGGAAGGCGATGCTGTTAATGACGCTGGTAATATCCTCGATGCGCTTCGAGTTCGCCGCAATGGTGTTCATCGTTTCGATCACTTCGCGGGTCACCGCTTCGCCGGTATGGGCATTTTTCACCGCATCCTGCACCAGCTTCCCGGCCTGGAATACATTATCGGTATTATTCGCCACCGTCGCGCTCAGCTCTTCCATACTGGCTGCGGTCTGGGTCAGTGCAGATGCCTGTTGTTCGGTGCGCGAAGCCAGGTCGATATTTCCGGAGGCGATCTCTTGCGCCGCGTGCGTGACGGTATGGCTCGCGTCGCGCACCTGGGCGATAGTGGCGAGCAGCGCCTGACGCATCTGCTCCATCGAACCCATCAGGTGATCGATTTCATTCCCGGCGCTGCCCTTCACGGGCACCGGTATGTCCAGCTTGCCCGCCGCAATCTGGCTGCAGTGTTCACGGGCCAGGTTAACCGGCGCGAAGACAAATCGCTTCATCAGCAGGCTGACGGCGATAATCACCAGCACAAACAGGCAGGCGATAACGGCAATCATCACCAGGCCAGAAACAAAGTTGCTGCTCGCATCCTCGTTAAGACTTTTGGCATATTTCTGATGAATGGAAAGGACCTGGTCGAGAACGATCTCGTACTGACGGTCAAGGCGGGAGACTTCCGGGATCAGCGCGTTAAATTTGGCCACGTCGTGCGCCTCGGCGGCCTCGATCAGCGGAGCCAGCCCCTGGTTGCGGTAGTTTTGCCAGGCATTCTGATAGGCTGTCACCTGCTGGGCTTCATCCGTCAGACGCGGCGAAGCCATAAAGGCCGCAAAGGCGTGGTCCGCTTTGGTCAGCGCCTCTTTCACCGCAGAAAGCTTGGCTGCCCCATCGGCAGTATTGCCCGCTTCCACCATCTTCACGTACTCCATCACCCTGACGCGCAGCGTACGGCTATGGTTGATAGGGTCAATAATGGAGAGCACAACCTGGATCTCTTTGTTCACGTTATCCAGGGAATTATTACTTTTAATGATGAGGCCAACGCTGGTAGCAGTGCTGACAACAAAGAAGAAAAGCAGTGAGAACAGGACAATCAGGGACGACTTCTTCAACGACATAAACCAATACCTCAAGGAAAATTATTCCTTATGGTTATCGGCTGTTCCAAAACTTAAATTAATTAAAGTTATTGATGTATTGGCCGGGGCTATACCGCTGACTTATAGCGCCGCTGAAGGGTGGCATCCAGCTTCCGCTGCACAGGTTGCGGTGCCTCACCGTCGATCAATTTCCCAATCAGATCAAAGCAGTGCCACGCCAGCTGGCGGTTGTCCTGGCGAATGGTATCAACCGGTATCGTCAGCGAATCATACAAATAATGATCGTCAAAACTGGCTAACCTGATATCACTTTGCAACAGGTTATGTTGCCCCATATAGCGCAATACCCCTTCCAGCAGGCCACAGGCGGCGGTAAAGAGGGCTTTAGGCGGACGGCCTAAGCGCGCGCAAAGCTCAGCGAACATCTCGTAGCCGGAGCTCGGGTGATAGTTGCCGTGAATGATCCACTCCGGACGTAGTTCGACGTTGGCCTCACGTAAACCTTGCTTAAAGCCTTCCAGACGGTCCCGCGTCGGGGAAAGCCGTGGCTGCCCGCCGAGGAAATAAAACTCATCAGGATGCTGGCGGGCGATCTCAGCCACCAGTTCCGCCGTGGGGGTAATCGAATCGGTAATGACCAACGGCAGAGAGCTATCGTTCATATGGCGGTCAAAGAGGACAACGGGCAGCTGCTCGCTCAGTTTCTGGTAGTCCGCATCATTCAGCATGCTGGAGGCCACAATCAGACCGTCTACCTGGCGCGCCACCATGTTATTGACCACCACGGTCTCCTGCCCCGGATTCTCATCGCTACAGGAAATCAGCAGCTGAACACCCGCCTCGCGGCACAGTGTTTCCAGTTCGTGAGAAAAGACGGCAAAACCGTAGTTGGTGATCTCCGGGACCACCAGACCAATGGTGTGGCTGCGGTTATCACGCAGCGAACGGGCATGAATGCTCGGCTGGTAGTGATGCTCTTTGGCAATCGCCAGAACGCGATCGCGGGTATCTTCCGCCACCCGAAGCTCTTTGCTGCGTCCGTTCAGTACCAGGCTGGCGGTGGCTTTTGAAACCCCCGCCAGCTCCGCGATGTCTTTAATTGTGACGCGTTTTGTTTTTCTCACAACGACTTAGATCCGGCTGCCAAAACCCCTATTCTATCATGCAGCGGCGCAGCGACCAGTAGCGTAATGTGATGTCGGACGCACCTTCGAAGCGTACCTGAGCCGGATGAGCAGGAAAATAGCGGCTGCTCATCACCCCTTCGCCATGATTGATGAAAATCTCAACGCTGGAACGGTCGCACAGAACGCGTAAATGGTTAACGTCGCCCAGCCAATAGCGGGTCAAGGTTTCGCCGTTTTTCAGGCTGGCGCGTTCAAGACACAGCCCCTTCTCATCCCAGCGAAGACGCATCGCGCCGGCAAAATCAACATTCACACACGCCGTTTCCAGTTCAAACTCAAGACTCGTCGCATCCAGAACGGGCGCACCGCGGGCAGCACCCTGCCACTGACATTCGGTCTCGCGCAGCGTTTCCAGTTCACGAACGGGCGTTTGCCACAGCCTGCCGTCGCGATACCGCAGTTCACGCGGGCAGGACATCTGGTGGATCCAGCCATGGGCCCGCGTCGGCTGGAGCATCTCTTCCCCGTCTGGCACGCCCATCCAGCCAATGAGGATACGCCGTCCGTCTTCCGCCAGCGTGGTTTGCGGGGCGTAGAACTCGAACCCGGCGTCCAGTTCATGTAACTCGCCGTGATCAAACGTCGCACGCTGATAGTCAAACGCCCCGCTCATCCAGGTCGCCGGATAAGTATTGAGGTAGCGATGCGGCTCGCGCGCCAGCCCCTGCGGACAGCAGATCAACACGTGCGTCCCGTCGAGCGCGAACAGGTCCGGGCACTCCCACATATAGCCCGCGTCCGACAGGCCGTTGACGCCGTGACCGGCAATCTCGCCGCAAGGCTGCCAGCGCTGTAAATCACTGGATGTGAACAGCAGCACTTTGCCGCGCTTTTGCACGTCTTGTGCGCCCAGCACCATGTACCACTCCCCGTCGTGTTGCCACACCTTCGGGTCGCGGACGTGTCCGGTATAACCGTCCGGCAGCGGCAGCACCGGGCCCCGTTTTTTAAAGCTTCCGTCCGGTTGTTCGACGGCCAGGCACTGCCAGGCGGTGCGGCTGCCGTCGTCAAACTTCACGTTGCCGGTGTAGCACAGCGTCAGTTCGCCGCCGTTGTCCACGGCGCTGCCGGAATAGCAGCCGTTGCGGTCATATTCTTCATCCGGCATCAGCGCCAGCGGCTCATGCTGCCAGTGCACCAGATCTGCTGAACTCCAGTGTCCCCAGCATTTATAGCGATGATCGCAATCCAGCGGATTCCACTGATAAAACAGGTGGTAGCGCCCGGCGAACCAGATAAACCCGTTGGGATCGTTCATCAACCCCGTCACGGGCGCGGCGTGCCACGTGGGGTAATGGCTGTCGGCCAGCGCGCGCGGCTGGCCCTTCATGACGGCCTGCAATATCGCAGGCCAGCGGGAAGCGAAGGTCATTATTCAGAGTCCGTTTTATATTTCAGCAGCAGCGAGACGGTAAACGCCACGCCAAACGCAATCACCATGCCGATAATATAGTTGAGCAGCGAGCTGGCCTGCACGATGGCCATTCCCGGGATAGCGGTCAGGCCAACGGCGGTCATATAGACATGGACCGACACCACCCAGGCGCCGCCCACCGCGCCGCCAATCAGCGCGGCGATAAACGGTTTTACAAAGCGAAGATTGATACCAAAAATGGCCGCTTCGGTGATGCCCAGCATCGCAGAAAACGCCGAGGGTAAGGTAATGGCTTTGATTTTGGCATCTTTGGTCTTGAACCACACCGCCAGACAGGCACCGCCCTGCGCCACATTCGCCATGGCCCAGATAGGCAGCAGGAAGTTAACACCAATGGACGGGTTACCCAGCAGCCCGGCCTCGATGGCGTGGAAGCTGTGGTGAATACCGGTGATCACAATCACCGAATAAAGCCCACCAAACAGCAGCCCGGCCAGCCAGCCCGCGTGTTCAATGAGCGTGCTCAGGATAAAGGAGATGCCGTCGCCCAGCGCGCGCCCTGCCGGGCCGATAATCAACAGCGCAATAAAGCCGGAGATCACCACGGTCAGGAACGGCGTCAAAATCAGATCCAGCGCGTCCGGGATCGCGCGGCGCAGATTTTTCTCGACGATGCTCATAAACCAGACGGCCAGCAGAACCGGGAACACCGTGCCCTGATAGCCAATCATGGCGATCTCAAGCCCGAAGAAGTTCATGGTGTGGAAGCCGGACGCCACGCCCCAGGCGTTGGTCAGCGCCGGGTGCGTCAGGATCCCGCCCAGCGTGGCCCCCAGATAGGGGTTGCCGCCAAATTCGCGTGCGGCGGTGAAGCCAATCAGGATAGGCAGAATGATAAACGCCGCCGAGCTGCACATGTCCAGCATGATGTAGAGCGCGTTGTCCGCGTTAACCCAGCCGTAGGTTTTCACCATCCCGAGCAGCCCCATCAGCAGACCCGAGGCCACAATCGCCGGAATAATCGGCACAAAAATATTGGAGAGCAGACGCGCGATGCGCTGGAACGGGTTGAGCTTGCGCGCAGCGATATCCGCCGCTTCCGACTTGCTGGATTCACTGATACCCGCCGCCTGAATAAACGCCGCGTAAACCTTGTTGACCACGCCCGTGCCAAAAATGACCTGCATCTGCCCGGCGTTACGAAAACAGCCTTTTACACCCTCGACCTTGCCGATAGCCTGCTGATCGGCAAGCGCGTCATCGACCAGCACCAGACGAAGACGCGTTGCGCAGTGGGCGGCGCTGGCGATGTTTTCCTTGCCACCGAGCAGCGGAATAAGCTCACGGGCGATTTGATTAAAATCCATAGATACCTCTGCCTGACTTCTTTTTTATGATGTGCGAAACGCTCCCGCCAGGCGGGAGCGTGATGGGTTAAAACCAGGTTTCCATCTGAACCCCAAAGTTCCATTCCCCGCCAGCGTTGAAGCCGCTGCTGCCAAAGGCATCATCGCTGGCGTAATTATCCAGTTTGCTGCTCCAGTCCATCCAGGTGGCAAACAGGCGCAGCTCCGGACGGCTGAAGAAATCGCCAATCTTGCCCGCTTTTAACGTCGGGGCGAAGGTCAGCTTGTAGAAGCTGCCGTTGACCGCATTGCGATCCTTGTAGCCTTCCGGGTTTAAGTCCATGTACTGATAGCTGCCCTCGAACGCGAGGGCGAAATTCTGCGTGACCTCTTTGATCAGGCGCGTATTCAGGGTGACCCACTCATAGCTGTCGCCTTTCACGTAGCGGTCCTTGCTGCTCTGCGCCAGCACGGCAGGCGCGATATGCCAGCCACCGCCGAGCGGCGTGACACCGTAACTTGCAAAGCGCAAGGTATCGGCTTCCGACAGCAACGCGCCATCCGAACCGATGCTTTTAACCTCGGCTCCCAGACCGTGGCCGTAGAGCAGCGCCGTTTTGGCGGAACCTTCACGCAGCCCGTAGAAACTCTCGTTATGCAGGCCGACCAGGGCGTGCACGCCGTTGTTCGCCGCATCGGTTTTAATCAGATCGCCGCTGCTGTCTTTACGGTCGTCATTATCCTTTGCCCGTAAGCCGCTGACCATCACCTGGAGCGGACCTGCGAAGTGGTTCATGCTGAGGATGTAGTTCTGAACGTTATTGTCGATCTCCTCTTCGCTGCCAAAGTTGCGGCCATAAATCGAGAAGTTGCTGCGCAGGTTCTCGTTCCACTTCACGTCATACACGCCGCCGCCGGTTCCGGCGAGAAACACCACGTCGGAGTCCAGCCAGTGAATGTCAAAGTTATCGCGATCGAATCGTTTACCCGCCCAGAAGGTGCTGCCCTTTAGCGCGCCGGTAAAATCGTGCAGATTTCCCAGTTCGGCAAAGGCCTGACGAATATTGAGATCGCTGGTATCGGCGGACCAGTCGTTATAGGTCTTCTGGCCATCGGCGAGCATTGCCTTGAAGCGAGTGGTCGCCCCGCTGTCGAGCGTCTGTTTGTGCTCCACGTTCAGCTCAACGTAGGTGTCTGCTTCGTTACCCAGACGCCCTACCGCACCACCGGTTTCCCCGGCTGGCGTCAGGTATGGACCACTTTTACTGCTGGAGGCCGCGTCGTTCATCAGCAGGCCCGAACGGGCGTAGCCGTGGAACTCAAACCCGCTGCTCTGGTCGGCTTTTTTCTCCAGCACCGTGGTACGTTGCGCCACCTCCTGAGTGGTGGTTTGCGCCTGCTGCTGAGCCGCCACCAGCTGCTGCGTTTTTTGCTCCGCCACCGTGGCACGTTTCTCGGCAACCTGTGCGCGGGTTTCCGCAGCCTGGAGGCGCTGCTCCATCGCGGCAAGGCGCGCTTCGATGCTTGTCATATCCGTTTGGGCAAAAACAGAGGTACTGCCGGCCAGCATGCCTATCATCACGGCAAGTCTGCGTTTTTTATACATTTTGTCGCATCCCTAAAAGTATTTATTAAAAGTGCTAAATTGCTAAACCGGTTTAGGTTGCTGATACTAAACCCGTGAAATTTGGATCGGCAATGTTTTTTGCTAAACCGATTTAGTTTGTGTGATCGAGGCGACAATTCAGGCCGCCGACGGGCGGCCATGGGGGGGAATTACAGTTCGTGATGGTAAGGCAGCGCGGTCATTGCGCCTTTCGCCGTCGTGGCTAACGCGCCGCAGCGCTGCGCGAGTCCGATAACCGGAACAAGTTCCTGACCGGCGGCCAGTCCGTAGAGAAGACCGGCCACGAAGGCATCACCTGCTCCGGTCGTATCGACACACTCCACGGAGGTTGCCGGATAGTGTTTCACGGTGCCATCATGCCAGGCAATAACGCCCTCTTTGCCCAGCGTGACCAGCACCAGACGGGCCGGACAGCGGCGCATGAGTGCCTCCAGCCCGGGTTTAACCTGAGCGTCGTGGGTTAAAAACGTCAGCTCCTCAACGGAGAGTTTGACCACGTCTGCGTGCTGCAAAGCCAGTTCGAGGCAGCGGCGAAGTTCGTTCTCATCAGCCCAGAGATCCGGGCGAATATTGGGGTCGAAACTGACGTAACCACCCGCTTCCCTGATGGAGGTCATCGCCTGAAACGCCGCTGATCGGCTCGGTTCTGCGCTTAAGGCGATGGAGCAGACGTGCAGCCACTCATCGGCGCTGAAGGACGGCAGATCGGCGGGTTCCAGAAACAAATCGGCGCTCGGGCGCACCATGAAGGTAAACGAGCGTTCGCCGTGGTCATCCAGATCGACAACCACCGTAGAGGTGCGATGCGCCGGGTCAAGGCGCATCTGCTGCACCTCAACCTTCTCATCAGCTAATATCTGATACATAAAGCGGCCAAAAGGATCGTCGCCCACTCTGCCGATAAACGCGCTGTTTCCCCCCAGCCGCGCAACGCCAACCGCCACGTTTGCCGGTGCGCCGCCGGGGCATTGCAATAACCTGCCTTCCCCATCTGGCAGGAGATCCACCACGGCATCACCAAGAACCCAGATCTTTTTCATGTCACCCTCTCTGCTAAACAATGTTAAACCGTTTTAGCTATTTAAGCATAGCCTGGCATGAGGGGGAAATAGTCGAGGAGGAATTGTATGGAATGCGTGATCAACGCGTCATATGCGGCCAGTTAATATCAGACACGCCATTCAGCTGTGGGCGAGCAAACAAAAAGCCCTGAAAACGGCGGATCCCGGCAGACTCGAGCCAGAACCACTCTTCGAGCTTCTCGATGCCTTCGGCCACCAGGGTAATTTCAAGGTCGGTACAACAGCTAATGATTGAGCGCACAATCGCCTGCTTCGGACCGCTCAGGTGAATATTGCTGACAATCTCCCGGTCGATTTTAATTTTATCCGGCTGGAATCGGGTCAGCAGAGAAAGCCCGGCATAGCCAGAGCCAAAATCGTCAATGGCCAGACCAATCCCTTCTGCACGCAGCTGTTTAATGGCGCTGTTAAACTTATTGAAACCGGAAATCATCTCGTTTTCGGTCACTTCGATGATTACCTGCTCAGGCTGTAAACCATACCTGCCGATCTGTTCGACCAGAAACTCAACCGCGCCAGGCACATTCACCAGCGACATTGGCAGCAGGTTCACTGCAATTTTGTGACTCCCGATCCCCAGTTTTTCGGCCAGCGCGAAGGCATACGCTTTGGTTTGCAGATCGACCTCGTAAATCTTATCCGGGTCGAGAGCATTGAAGAAATGCTCCGGGCTTCCGCCGTCATTTCCGCGGATCAGCGCTTCAAAAGAGCTAATTTTGCCTTCCGAGGGCTCGACAATCGGCTGAAGGGCAAACTGGCAGGGCTGATCGGCAAACAGCCCCAGGGCGTGACTAAAAGAGGTGCTCTCGCGGGAAAGCGTCCATTTCTCTGGTTCGAAATGCGAGCCAGACGATGTCGATTTATTGCCGGTAATAAACGACTGGATAAATTTAAACACCCGATCGTCAGATGTCAGATAACTCTCGAGTTTGCTGTAATGCAGAACCGATTCCAGAACCTCTTTCTGCGACTGGACCTGCAGATCAAACAGCAGCATACCGACGTTGTCGAAACGTCGGCGTGGACCGTAATCCCGCATGAGCTCTACCACGTCTGCATGCCGTTTATCTTCGCGGATCTTATGGAAGAGCTTCACCACGCTCTCTTCTTTCCCTTCGAGAAGTTGCAGAATTTCGCTTCCGTTCGAGAGAAGAATACCGGTGATGTTCTCCCCCGTATTACGGATCCTGGCCTTTTCAACCAGCGCGCTGAGCTCTGCAGAGCTGCAGGATAAATTCCACTGGCTTCGATAAATAAGAGTAGTAAGCACAGAATCGGGGTCCGAATATGAGGTAAACGTCTGGAAGTTACTGTTTAACATACTTCCCCCTTGCGGCCTAATCTATTCATTAAACCAATTAATTCCCCTCAATGCGCCCGTTAATCCGCTCCTGCATATAGTCGTAAAACGGATTCGACGTGACCCGCATGAGCGCATCCTTCCCAACGCTAAGAACCAATGTCTCGCCCCACAGCGCAATGGTCCCCAGGCTGATGCCATAGCGGTTTTTGACCTCCGGATGACGGCCATACAGATCATCTTCAGGAGGGAATGGGATGGCCACATGCGAGAGCGAATAGACCTCTTGCGGATACGAAGTGGAGAGCGGAACTACCGTTTCATGCGTACTCTCCGCAGGCGTAATCTTAGCAACCGTGTCATCACTGTCTGCCCTGCGATTGGTCACCACCGTGACACTGTAACGCCTTTTTGCCGCAGGCAGGAGATCGGAAAGCGCTGTCCATGAAGAGGGTTTAAACAACGGGCGGAAACTCGCCGCCTGGTTGATATCAAATACCACCAGTTCACTGCCGTTTCCCGGAAGCTGGTCAAACAGCCCCGTCACCACTGCCCGGGTACTGACCGTCGAATCCATGATGGACTGAAACGCTATCACCGGCGCAAGCTGGTCGAGGCGGTGGTTCTGGGCATCATGGCTAAGCTGCTGCTGCAACGCCTGCGTCAGTAACCACGACTGTCGCGCCGCGTTCACCGGAAACGAATTATATTTGTAGGGGTTATATTCTGGGGCAATGTTGAGCCACGCGGCTTTGGCAAATGCCGGTAACATCGCGGGTAGCCCGGCGAATCCGGCAAAACGGGCGAACGCCGTGACGCCAATCATGGGTGACAGCAGAACCAACTGCTGAGGTTTACGCAACGTCGGGGCGTCGAGCGCATCAAGGGCATACTTCATGGCCAGCGCCCCGCCGTTGGAATACCCCACCAGATGCAGCGGCACCGCGTCACCCGCCAGACGCGTCGCTTCACGTACGGCAAGCCGCGTCGCCGCCATCCACATCTCCCAGTCGACATCCGTTAACGCGCCGGGCGCGGTGCCATGACCGGGCAGGCGCGGAACAACGGCGACAAAACCATGCAGCTGATAGTTAACCGCAAGGTGTTTCACGCTGTAAGGCGAATCCGTCAGTCCGTGAAGCAGCACCACCGCTCCGCGTGGTTTGCCTTTTGGCATCAGCACAAATGAACGGTTGGCATCGGGTGAAAATTGTCCGGGCCATACCAGGCTTTGGCGGTTGTAGCGGTTAAGCGGTGTCTGCTCTTCTGCTTCCGTTTTCGCCGTCACCTCGTTTTCCAGCGCGCTGAAAATGGCGTTTTCGCGGGTCAGGTACTGGGCGAAATTTGCCTTGTCCATCTCCTGGACGGACATTTCATCCGCGCGCCAGGTATGCCAGCGGTGCAGTTCCGGCCCCTGCTGCGAGAGATAAACCCGCACGGCGAGCAGTACAAACAGGATAATCCCCAACACCAGGATACTTTTCTTTGCGAACGCAATCAGCCGCACGCTGACACGCCAGGGCCAATTCGCCATGCCGATTTTCCTTTCCAGCTTAGTGTCCTTCAATCTTAACAAAAATGTGAAGGCACTGACGTATTCACCAAAATCATTCTCCTCCGCTTCGACCAATGCACCAAAAGTGAACTACGCTGCACAAATGTTGATCATTGGTTAAACAAATATTGCATTAACTTTGCTGCATAGCGGGTTTTACCCCCTCTGTGAACATGGCACGCGTCCTGCATTGTTAATCAGGTAACAAAAATTCGGCAATTGACAGCCAGTTAACAGCGAGGCGGTATGACGACACAACCTGAAGTGCTGAGCCGTATCGAAGCGACCTTCAGTCAGCTCACGCCAAGCGAAAAGCGGGTGGCAAGCTGGATGCTGGCGCACGCCGCGCAGATCCCCTTTGAAACGGCAGAAAGCGTGGCGCTGATTACCGGGACCAGCGGGATCACCGTCGGGCGCTTCCTGCGAAAGCTGGGCTACCGCAATCTTGACGATGCCAAAAAAAGCCTGCGCGACCCTTATCAGCCCTGGGGCATGAACGAGCGTCTTGACTCGTGGCAGCAGCAGCAACCGCTGTCGGACCGCGTTCAGCACTCGCTTTCCCTGGAGATCGACGCGATTACGCAGGTGTACCAGCTGGCGCAAAGCGAGGCCTTCAGGCAGGTGGTCCATCAGCTTGCCCGTGCAGACGCGGTATTTGTGCTGGGTATTCAGTCGACGCGCGGGATCGCTAATGCGTTCTTCAGCCATCTGGAATATCTGCGCCCGCGCGTGAGCTACTCAGAAGGGTTATCTGGCAGTTGGGTGGAGTCCCTGAACTCCGGATTTGCGAACCCCTACGTGGTGCTGACCGATACCCGCGCCTACTCCGCTATCGCCCGTCAGTACTGTCGCGTCGCGAGTGAAAAAGGCATTCCGATGGCGCTCATTACCGATATCTGGTGTCCGTGGGCGCGGGATTACCCTATCGATTTACTGCAGGTGAAAACCGATACCGGACACTTCTGGGATTCACTTGCCCCCGTCAGTTGCCTGTTCAACCTGCTGCTCTCGGGCGTGGTGGAAGCACTGGGTGAAGCGCTGCCGGAACGCCTCGCGGTAAACCGACAGCTACAACAAGAGTTTGGTCAATTCGAACGCTAAAGGAGTGGATCAATGTCCGACGAGTATCAACTGGTTGATGTGGCGAAGACGTTTCCCGCACTGCATATCGATCTTAAATACGCCACCGATGACAACATCACCGGCAGGCCGATTTATCTGGAAGCGCGATGCTTGCTGCATACCGATGCGGCTACCGCGTTAGCGAAATCGATCGGCATTGCTACCCTGGCCGGACTGAAACTGGTGGTCTACGACGCCTACCGTCCGCAGGAGGCCCAGGCGCAACTGTGGGATGCCTGCCCAAACCCGGAATACGTGGTTGATGTGGCCATTGGCTCGAACCACAGCCGGGGGACCGCCATCGACGTCACCTTGATGGATGAACGGGGTCACGTGCTGGATATGGGCGCCGGGTTTGACGAAATGCACGACCGCTCGCATCCGTATCACCCTTCCGTACCGCCGCAGGCACAGCGCAACCGCCTGCTGCTCAACGCCATTATGTTTGGCGGCGGATTCGTGGGCATCAGCAGCGAATGGTGGCATTTCGAGCTGCCAAACGCCGCAGGCTACCCGCTGTTAGACGACCAATTTCCCTGTTTTTCGACCACACACGCTGCACGTTAATACTGGAGCCCGGCCATGAAAAAAACGCTTCTGACCACGCTGATCGCCGCTACGCTGGCGTTAACTTCTACCGCTGCACTGGCAGCCGTCCCCAAAGATATGCTGGTGATTGGCAAGGCGGCCGATCCGCAAACCCTCGACCCGGCGGTGACAATTGATAACAACGACTGGACGGTCACCTACCCGTCCTATCAACGTCTGGTGAAATACAAGCCGGGCACGACCGAGGTGGAAGGCGATCTGTCAACGGGCTGGAAAGCGTCCGACGACCAGAAAGAGTGGACATTTACCCTGACGGACAACGCCAGATTCTCCGACGGTACGCCGGTCACCGCCGAGGCGGTCAAGCTATCCTTCGAACGTCTGCTGAAAATCGCTCAGGGCCCGTCGGAAGCCTTCCCGAAAGATCTCAAGGTTGATGCGGTTGATGAGCACACGGTGAAATTTACCCTCAGCCAGCCGTTTGCCCCGTTCCTCTATACGCTGGCGAACGACGGGGCCTCCATCATTAACCCGGCGGCGCTGAAAGCCAATTCCGCCGATGATGCACGCGGTTTTCTGGCGCAGAACACGGCGGGATCTGGCCCGTTTATGCTGAAAAGCTGGCAGAAAGGCCAGCAGCTGGTGCTGGTACCGAACCCACACTGGCCGGGCGACAAGCCGCACTTTAAGCGCGTGTCGGTGAAGATCATTGGCGAGAGCGCATCGCGCCGCCTGCAGCTTTCCCGTGGCGATCTGGACATCGCCGACTCTCTGCCGGTGGATCAGCTTCCCGCCCTCAAGCAGGAAGGCAAAGTGACCGTCGCGGAGTACCCGTCCCTGCGTGTGACCTATCTCTATCTGAACAACAGCAAAGCGCCGATGAACCAGGCTGATTTACGCCGGGCAGTCTCCTGGGCGACGGACTATCAGGGGATGGTGAAAGGTATTCTGAGCGGCAACGGCAAGCAGATGCGCGGGCCGATCCCGGACGGCATGTGGGGCTATGACGCCACCGCCATGCAGTACAGCTTTGACGAGGCCAAAGCTAAAGCGGCGCTGGAAAAAGTGAAGGATAAACCCGCCAGCCTGACGTTCCTCTATTCCGACAACGATCCGAACTGGGAGCCGATCGCCCTCTCCACTCAGGCGAGCCTCGGCAAGCTCGGGATTAACGTCAAGCTGGAGAAACTGGCCAACGCCACCATGCGCGACCGCGTGGGCAAAGGCGATTACGACATCGCCATCGGCAACTGGAGCCCGGACTTTGCCGACCCGTATATGTTCATGAACTACTGGTTCGAATCGGACAAAAAAGGGCTGCCGGGCAACCGCTCGTTCTATGAGAACAAAGAGGTCGATGCCCTGCTTCAGGCGGCGCTGAAAACCACTGACCAGGCCGAGCGCACCAAAGACTATCAGCAGGCGCAAAAAGTGGTGATTGACGAGGCAGCCTACGTTTATCTGTTCCAGAAAAACTACCAGCTGGCGATGAACAAAGAGGTCAAAGGCTTCACCTTTAATCCGATGCTCGAGCAGGTGTTCAACATCGCCACCATGAGCAAGTAGCGGCTCTCGCCGGGGGAAAATGTATGACGTTCTGGAGCATTCTGCGCCAGCGCTGCTGGGGGTTACTCCTGGTGGTGGCCGGTGTCTGTATTATCACCTTTGTTATTTCACACATGATCCCCGGCGATCCGGCCCGCCTGCTGGCCGGTGACCGCGCCAGCGACGAAATGGTCCAGAGCATCCGCCAGCAGCTGGGGCTGGACCAGCCGCTCTGGGTCCAGTTTGGTCGCTACGTGGACGCGCTGGCGCACGGTGATTTAGGCACCTCCATCCGCACGGGGCGGCCGGTGGCGGAAGATTTGAAGGCCTTTTTTCCCGCCACGCTGGAACTGGCCTTTTGCTCCCTGCTGCTGGCGCTGGTGATTGGCGTGCCGCTGGGCATTTTATCCGCGGTCTACCGTAACCGCTGGCTGGACCACCTGGTGCGGCTGATGGCGATGACCGGCATCTCCACGCCCGCGTTTTGGCTGGGGCTGGGGGTGATTGTGCTGTTTTACGGACAACTGCAAATTCTCCCGGGCGGCGGCAGGCTGGATGACTGGCTCGATCCGCCCACGCAAGTGACCGGGTTTTATCTGCTGGATGCGCTGCTGGAAGGCAACGGCGAGGTGTTTTTCAACGCACTGCAGCACCTGATTCTCCCCTCGCTCACCCTGGCGTTTGTTCACCTGGGGATTGTCGCGCGACAGGTTCGCTCGGCGATGCTGGAGCAGCTTAGCGAGGATTATATCCGCACCGCCCGCGCCAGCGGCCTGCCGGGCTGGTACATCGTCCTGCGCTATGCTCTGCCCAATGCGATGATCCCGTCGATTACGGTGCTCGGGCTGGCGCTGGGCGATCTGCTTTACGGTGCGGTGCTGACCGAAACCGTCTTTGCCTGGCCGGGAATGGGTGCCTGGGTGGTGACCTCTATTCAGGCGCTGGATTTCCCGGCAGTAATGGGCTTCGCGGTGGTGGTGTCGCTGGCGTATGTCCTCGTCAATCTGGTGGTGGATCTGCTTTATCTGTGGATTGACCCACGAATCGGGCGCGGAGGTGCCGAATGATGTTAACTCAGGAAACGTCCGTCCCCGTAAAACCCGCAAAGCAGCGCATCAACTGGGCAAAGCTGTTCTGGATGCTGCGCCAAAGCCCGCTCACGCTGATTGGCGGCGTGATAATGCTGCTGATGCTGGCGCTGATGGTGACATCACCGTGGATCGTACCGCACGACCCGAACGCGCTCGATCTGACCGCCCGCCTGCAGGCTCCGTCTGCGCAACACTGGTTTGGCACCGATGAAGTGGGCCGCGACCTGTTCAGCCGGGTGCTGATTGGCAGCCAGCAGTCCATTACCGCAGGGTTAGCCGTGGTGGCGATCGCGGGCGGTATTGGCTCTCTGCTCGGCTGTCTGTCCGGCGTGCTGGGCGGGCGCGGTGACGCCATTATCATGCGGATTATGGACATTATGCTCTCCATCCCTTCGCTGGTGCTGACGATGGCGCTGGCCGCCGCGCTCGGCCCGAGCCTGTTTAACGCCATGCTGGCGATTGCGATTGTGCGCATTCCGTTTTATGTCCGCCTGGCGCGCGGGCAAACGCTGGTTGTGCGCCAGTTTACCTACGTGCAGGCCGCACGTACCTTTGGCGCTTCGCGATGGCACTTGATCAGCTGGCACATCCTGCGCAACGCCCTGCCGCCACTGATTGTGCAGGCCTCACTGGATATCGGCAGCGCGATCCTGATGGCCGCCACGCTGGGCTTCATTGGTTTAGGCGCGCAGCAGCCCACCGCCGAATGGGGTGCGATGGTCGCCGTTGGCCGCAACTACGTGCTTGACCAGTGGTGGTACTGCGCCTTTCCGGGGGCGGCGATTCTGATCACCGCTGTCGGTTTTAACCTGTTTGGCGATGGGATCCGCGACCTGCTGGATCCGAAATCGGGAGGAAAGCAGTGATGAGTGATGCCGTTTTAGCGATAGAAGATGTACACCTGAGCTTCCCGATTTTTCGCGGAGACGTTCATGCGCTTAACCACGTTTCGCTGGAGATCAAACGCGGGGAAATCGTCGGCGTGGTGGGCGAGTCCGGCTCGGGCAAATCGGTGACAGCGATGCTGGCGATGCGCCTGCTGCCGGAAGGCAGCTACCGTGTTCATCACGGAAAGGTCACACTGCTGGGTGAAGACGTGCTGAACGCCACGGAAAAACAGCTTCGCCAGTGGCGCGGCGCGAAGGTGGCGATGATTTTTCAGGAGCCGATGACGGCGCTCAATCCCACCCGGCGCATCGGCAAACAGATGGTGGAGGTGATCCGCCAGCATCAGCCGCTCTCCCGCCGCGAATCGCAGCAAAAAGCCATCAGCCTGCTGGAGGAGATGCAAATCCCCGACGCGGCCAGAGTGATGGAGCGCTATCCGTTTGAGCTTTCCGGCGGCATGCGTCAGCGGGTGATGATTGCCCTTGCCTTCTCCTGCGAGCCGGAGCTTATCGTTGCGGATGAGCCCACCACCGCGCTGGATGTGACCGTCCAGCTGCAGGTGCTGCGGTTACTGAAGCATAAAGCGCGCGCCAGCGGCACCTCAGTGCTGTTTATCAGCCACGATATGGCGGTGGTATCGCAGCTTTGTGACCGGATGTACGTGATGTATGCAGGGAGCGTGATAGAGAGCGGTGCCACGCAGACGTTAATTCATCATCCCGTTCATCCCTATTCCATCGGCCTGCTGCAGTGCGCACCGGAAAACGGCCAACCTCGCGATATTCTACCCGCCATTCCCGGCACGGTACCGAACCTCAGCCAGCTTCCGCGCGGGTGTGCATTTCGCGAGCGCTGCTTTGCCGCTGGCGCGAAATGCGGCGAAACGCCCCGCCTGATGCCACATGGCGCTGAAGGCCAACAGGCGGCATGCTGGTACCCGCAACAGGGGGCACACCATGTCTGACATTCTGCTGGAACTGAACAGCGTGCATGTAAACTTTACTGCGCGCAAAAACTGGCTTGGGCGCGTAACCGAGCAGGTTCACGCCCTCAACGGGCTGGATCTCCAGCTCCATCGGGGCGAAACGCTGGGCATTGTCGGAGAGTCCGGCTGCGGCAAAAGTACGCTTGCGCAGCTGCTGATGGGGATGCTCAAACCCAGTACCGGCGTTTGCCAGCGGACACACCATGCTGGCGATATGCAGATGGTGTTTCAGGATCCGCTCTCGTCGCTCGATCCGCGCTTGCCGGTCTGGCGGATTATCACCGAGCCGGTGTGGGTGCAAAAACGCAGCAGCGTACGTGAACGTCGCCAGCTTGCTGAGGATCTGGCGCTGCAGGTCGGGATTCGTCCGGAGTACCTCGAGCGGCTCCCCCACGCGTTTTCGGGCGGCCAGCGCCAGCGCATCGCCATCGCCCGTGCGCTCTCGTCCGATCCTGACGTCATCGTGCTGGATGAACCCACCAGCGCGCTGGATATCTCCGTGCAGGCGCAGATCCTCAATCTGCTGATCAAGCTGCAGCAGCAGCGCAATCTCACCTATGTGCTGATCTCGCATAACGTCTCGGTGGTCCGGCACATGAGCGACCGCGTGGCGGTGATGTATCTGGGGCAAATCGTTGAGCTGGGAAGCGCCGCGCAGGTTCTGGGGGATCCTCAGCACCCGTATACCCGGCTGCTGCTGGACTCCGTCCCGAAAACCGGCGTGCCGCTGGATGAAGCGCTGGCGCTGCGTAAAACGGACCTTCCGGGTAACCGCCATCTGCCTGAAGGGTGTTATTTTCGCGACCGCTGCCCGATGGCAACGCAGGGGTGTGAACGTCCTCAGCCGTTACAGCCCTCGCGTGAGGGCCGGAACGTGCGCTGCTGGCGAAATGCGGGTTAGATTTGCGCCATTCCGCCGTCGACAAACAGCTCGACGGCATTAATAAAGCTGGCCGCGTCGGAGGCCAGAAACGCCACCGCTTTACCGACCTCTCCCGGTGCCCCTAAGCGGCCCAGCGGAACCTGAGCGGCCAATGCGTCGTAAAGCCCCTGGCGCTGGGATTCCGGCACCAGGTCACCCAGTCCTGGGGTTTTGACTGGACCAGGGCTGACGACGTTGACGCGAATGCCCCGCCCCTGTAAATCCAGTGCCCAGGAGCGGGCAAAGTTACGCACGGCGGCCTTACTGGCGCTGTACACGCTGAAGTTGGCGGTCCCTTTCACCGATACGGTCGACCCCGTAAGGATGATGGATGAGCCGGTGACCAACAGCGGCAGCGCTTTTTGTACCGTAAACAGTACGCCCCGCACGTTAGTGCCGAAGATCCGGTCAAACTGCTCTTCGGTGATGGCCCCGAGCGGCAGCATGTCCCCGCCGCCTGCGTTAGCAAACAGGATATCCAGGTGACCTGCTTCTTGTGCAATTTGGGCGTAGATCCGGTCGAGATCGGCAAGCGAAGAGACGTCTGCACGGATACCCACGGCAGCGGCACCGATGCTGGTGACAGCGGCATCCAACTCAGCCTGGCGGCGACCGGTGATATAGACCTTAGCACCCTGTGCCGCCAGCTCCTGCGCGGTTGCCAAACCAATACCTGTGCTGCCGCCGGTGACCAGTGCGATTTTTCCTGCGAGCGTTGTGTTCATTGTATTCACCTTTAATGAGGGGTTGGGTTGAACACACTTTAGCGCTGGCGTTATTGGTGAAAAATGGGCAAAAATGAAAATGACTATTCACACAGAGAAATAATCCGGGGGATCGCATGGATCAATTACTGGCGATGCGGGCGTTTACGCGAGTCGTCGAATCCGGCAGCTTCACGCGTGCGGCAGATTCTCTGAACATGCCGATCGCCACGCTGAGCAAGCTGGTTAAATCGCTGGAAACGCATCTGGAAACGAGGCTGCTGCACCGGACGACCCGCCGCGTCGTGACGACGCTGGAGGGGACGGAATACTATGAAAAAGCCATGCGGGTGCTGATTGATATTGAGGATATCGACACCTCGTTTCGCGCCTCCTGCTGTACGCCCAAAGGGCATTTGCGTATTGACGTCGGTGGCTCCACCGCGCGTGACGTGCTGATCCCCCTGCTGCCGGATTTTATGCAGCGGTATCCGGATATTCGCATCGATCTGGGCGTGGCTGACCGCCCGGTAGATTTGATAGGCGGCAACGTGGACTGCGTGATCCGCGGTGGCCCGCTTGATGATTCAACGCTGATCGCCCGCCGCATCGGGGAGGCGGAAAGGGTGACCTGTGCGTCACCCGACTATTTGAAGCGTCACGGCATTCCCGCGTACCCGCAAGAGCTGCGCAATGGGCACAAGCTGGTGAGCTATCTCTCACCCGTAACCGGACGGGCGTTTCCTTTTCGCTTCAGAGAAAACGGCGAGGCGCTGGACATCAGCGTGCCGCACTATCTTGGGGTGAACGAAAGCAATGCGCACCTGGCGGCGGCGGTCGCGGGGCTGGGAATTATTCAGACGTTTGGCTACGCGGCCCGTTCCTCTTTGAGAACCGGAGCGTTAGTTGAAGTCCTTCATGAATGGCGTCCTGGGGATTATCCTTTTCATGTGGTTTATCCGCAGAACCGGCATCTGACGCATCGCCTGCGGGCATTTATTACGTGGCTGGGTGACGTGTTCCCGACAGCGTTGAAGGGCTAGCCGGGCGGGCGCCCGGCTTTAGACTTAGTTGAGCTTATAGTCCAGCGTGATTTCCGCTTTTAATACCTGCGATACCGGGCATCCAGCTTTGGCCTTCTGGATGATGCCGTCGAATTTCTGCGGGTCAATACCCGGTACGGTAACTTTACTGGTTAGCGCAATTTTTGTGATCGCAAAACCACCGTCGGCCTTGTCCAGTGAGACATCCGCCGTGGTGTCAATGGAATCCGCGGTGAAGCCCGCTTCACCAATCATCAGCGACAGCGCCATTGAGAAACAGGCGGCGTGCGCTGCGCCAATCAACTCTTCCGGGTTCGTGCCCTTAGCGCCTTCAAAACGGGTGTTAAAGCCGTAAGGTTGTTGATTCAGGACGCCACTTTCCGTTGAAACCGTCCCTTTTCCTGATTTGATGTCACCAGACCAGTGTGCCGAACCGTGCTTATGAATCGTCATTCTTGCTCTCCTTTTGGCTTACAAAGGGTTAAGTATAGACTATGCCTCTGGCACTCTCCTGAACCCAGACAATTCCGTAACTTACCTTTGCCCTACCGACAACAAGGATAAACATATGACACTAAAAATCAGGATGGTCCTCGCGGTAACGACGCTGGCTATGTCGCTGTCTCTGCTGGCAAAGACGCCGGAAAACTTTATTTATACCAGTTCAGGCGATCTCGACGCGGCGTTCCCTCTTATTGCGCGAAGCGACATCGGCGGTGTGCAGATCGTCTACAGCTGGCGCGCGCTGGAAAAAGAGAAGGACAGCTATGACTTCTCGCAGATTGAACAGGATCTGGCGCGCCTCAAGGCCGCCAATAAAAAACTCTTTATTCAAAATTCAGGATCGTTTTTTCGAAAAAGATGCCCGCTATGTTCCTGACTATCTGATGAAGGATAAGCAATATGGCGGCGGCATTGCGCCGCAGTTTGATAACCCAGGGGAAGGTAAACCGGTTGGCTCGGGCTGGGTAGCTCAACAGTGGGATCCCGCCGTGCGTCTGCGGTATCAGGCGTTACTGGCGGCCATTGCTAAGCAATTTGATGGCCGGGTGTATGGCGTGAATCTCCCCGAAACGGCGATAGATCTTGACGAGAAAAAACCACCAAAGGGATTTTCATGTGATAGCTATTTTGCCGGAGAAATGGAAAACCTTGCCTATGCGCGAAAGGCATTCAGCCAATCCCATGTCGTGCAGTATGTCAACTTCTGGCCGTGCGAGTGGAATAACGATCGCAATTACATGGGACGCCTGTTTGCCTTTGCCAGCGCCAATAACATTGGCCTCGGCGGCCCGGATATCGTTCCCAACCGTAAGGCGCACATGAAGAACGCTTACCCGTTCTTCAATCAGTACAAAGGTAAACTGGCCCTCGTCGCCATGGCCGTTCAGGAGCCAACCCTGACCTACCGCAACCCGGCGACCGGTAAACCGTTCACTAAAAATGAGTTTGTGCAGTTTGCAGAGAATTATCTCGGCGCTGATATCATCTTCTGGAGCACGTCATCCCCCTGGCTGAATGCGAAATAGCCATCAGCCCTGCCGTGCGTCGTTTGACAGATAGCGCGCAATCTCGTCCAGAAAGACGCGCAGTGCTGCGGGCTGATATTCCCGGGACTGATAAATACCGTGGATGGCTAAGGTTTTGGGTTTCAGCCCGCTCAGCAACGGGACCAGCGTACCCTGCTCAATCGCGGCGTGAGCTTCCTGCTCTGGCAGCATCGCAATGCCGCAGTGCTTCTCTGCCGCATCCATCAACAACGATGAGATGCTGGCGCTGAGGTTGCCGCTTACGGCGACGCTGACGTTTTCCCCTTCCGGCGTCAGGAAGTGCCACGACTGACCAGCGAAAAAGCTGTAGTGCAGACAGTTGTGCTGCGCTAAGTCATCCGCATGTACTGGCGTACCGTGGGTAGCAAGATACTGCGGCGATGCACAGAGTACGGAGCGGCACTCACCCAGCCTGCGGGCAATCATTCCCGGCTCCGGGTTATCCGTGATGCGAATCGCCACGTCAATCCGTTCTCCGACAAGGCTCACCGGATGGTTGTTCACGTCCAGCTCAACGCGCAGCTGCGGAAACCGGGACAGCAGATCGGGCAGCACCGGCGCGATAATGTGCATAGCGGTAAAATGCGCGCAGGCCACCCGCAGCGTGCCTGAAGGCAAATCTTTTGCCGACTGATCTTCAATTTCCTGCGACAGCTGCGAAAGCGTGCGCGTTTTTTGCAGCACCTTTTCCCCTGCCGCCGTCAGCGTCAGCTTGCGCGTCGAGCGGTTTACCAGCCGCGTTCCCGCCCACTTTTCCATCTGTTCCAGATAGCGGCTGACCATTGGGCGAGAAATACCCAGCGCGCGGGCTGCCGCGCTCAGGCTCCCCAGCTCGCATATTCGGTTATAGACCTGAGCAGCAATAACGCGATCCATACAACACTCCATTTGCTCGATTTATGAAACAAAGCATGTCTTGTTTCAGGAATTCTGGCAAATACGAATATCCGTACAATAGCGATATTCCTGAACAACAGAGACAACAGCATGAAATTCACTCACCTTGCCCTGCTTTCCACCCTTTTTACTCCGGCTGTGTTTGCCGCGCCGTTGACCATTGATACCTATAACCCGCAGGAAAAAGGCATTTTTGCGGTCTCCTCCACGCTGGTCTCCGGCCCGAAAGAGGCGGTGCTGTTTGACGCGCAGTTCAGCGTGAAAGATGGCGAAGCGCTGGTAGAAAAAATCCGCAAAAGCGGGAAAACACTGAACAAGATTGTGATCACCTCCGGCGATCCGGATTTCTATTTTGGCCTTCAGCCGCTGGTGAAAGCCTTCCCGAATGCTAAAGTGGTGGCCACGCAGCATGTGGTTGACCATATCAAAGCCACCAAAGACGCCAAACTCGCCTTCTGGGGTCCGCAGATGAAAGATGGCGCGCCAACGGAGCTGGTTGTCCCGCAGGTGCTCGCGTCCACCACGTTTATGGTTGACGGAGAAAAGATTGATATTGAGGAGCCAGACAGCTACGCGGCCTATGTGTGGATCCCGTCAGCGAAGACTATCCTCGGCGGCACCGGCGTCTCCTGGGGCATTCACGTCTGGACAGCGGATACCCAAACGTCGGCTCGCCGTCAGCAGTGGCAGGAAACCCTGGATAATATGGCCGCGCACAAGCCAGAGCGCGTGATCCCGGGCCACTACCTCGGTACGCCGCCTGCCGGAACCGGCGCTATCGACTTTACCCGCACGTATCTGCAGCAGTTTGAACAGGCATTGGCCAAGCATAAGGATTCTGCTGGCGTGATTGCCGCGATGAAAAAACAGCAGCCGGACCTGGCCGAAGTCAGCTCTCTTGAGTTAAGCGCTAAGGTGAATACCGGCGAAATGAAGTGGTAAGTTAAACTCTGCTCCTGCTATATTTTCGTGATAGCAGGAGCAACCCGCAAATATCTACCCGCTCTCCCAGTGATTCCCCCTCCTTTTTAAAAGCACATAAAAGCATGCACTTATGACTTTTTTAATTCTAAGATGAATCTTACACACAGCGCCGGAAATATTTGCCATTCTGAATGTGAATTATATTTTTGCACGCCGTAACATTAAACAGACAACGACACGGAGGCAGCATGTTTACTTATTACCCGGCAAATACTACAGCAGCACAACCGGAACTCGTTAACGCCATTGCGCAGGGTCTTCACGCCGAGCACGGTGCTGTGACTGAAGATGACATTTTGATGGAACTGACCAAGTGGGTGGAATCCACAGACAATGACATCCTCAGTGACATCTACCAGCAGACCATTAACTATGTTGTTAGCGGGCGAAACGCACCTTTGTAAAAACCTGCTAAGCTGGATCTGCAACCTAAGGGGTTACATTTCGTTTGCGTAAGCAAGCTTGTCCTTAAAACTATCAACAGGATTGAGGAGTTAACATGAAATCGAACCGTCAGGCACGCCATATTCTGGGACTGAACTACAAGCTTTCAAACCAACGTAAAGTGGTGATTGAGGGCGACAGTGAAACGCAGGTCACCCACGCCACGGGCAGAAAGCGCCACGCAGGCAAGTAAGTTCCAGTAAGATATTTACGACACCATCGGTAATCCCGATGGTGTTTTTGTTTATGTGTTGCGGTAATTAATATTTAGCTCCTTTATAATACCGCCCGACCGCACCCCGTAGCACAGGCCAGAAAGATGACAAACAGCAGTGTCAGGGACGGATCTTCATAAAAAGAGTGAGTGACATGGACAACAAACTGAAAAAACATCGTTCCTTATACATCCCATACGCCGGACCCGTTTTACTCGAATTTCCCCTGCTTAACAAAGGCAGCGCCTTCAGCATGGAAGAGCGCGGCAGCTTTAACCTGCTTGGCCTCTTACCTGAAGTGGTTGAAACCATTGAAGAACAGGCGGAGCGCGCCTGGATACAGTATCAGGGCTTCAAGACGGAAATCGACAAACACATCTACTTGCGCAACATCCAGGACACCAACGAAACCCTCTTCTATCGCCTGGTGCAAAACCATCTCGAAGAGATGATGCCGGTGATCTACACCCCGACGGTGGGTGCCGCCTGTGAACGTTTCTCTGAGATCTATCGTCGTTCCCGTGGGGTATTTATCTCTTATCAGAATCGTCACAACATGGACGATATTCTGCAGAACGTGCCAAACCACAATATTAAAGTCATCGTGGTGACCGACGGCGAACGTATTCTGGGTCTTGGTGACCAGGGCATCGGTGGGATGGGGATCCCAATCGGCAAGCTCTCCTTGTATACCGCCTGTGGTGGCATCAGCCCGGCGTATACCCTGCCGGTGGTGCTGGATGTCGGAACCAATAACCAGCAGCTGTTGAACGATCCGCTTTACATGGGCTGGCGTCATCCGCGTATAACCGACGATGAGTACTATCAGTTTGTCGACGACTTCATCCAGGCCGTGAAACAGCGCTGGCCGGACGTACTCTTGCAGTTCGAAGACTTTGCGCAGAAGAATGCGATGCCGCTGCTGAACCGTTATCGGGATGAGATCTGCTCGTTCAACGACGATATCCAGGGCACCGCCTCGGTGACCGTAGGCACGCTGATCGCTGCCAGCCGCGCAGCCGGTAGCCAGCTGAGCTATCAGAAAATTGTCTTCCTTGGTGCTGGCTCTGCGGGCTGTGGTATTGCCGAGCAGATTATCGCCCAGACGCAGCGTGAAGGGTTAAGCGAAGAGCTGGCCCGCTCCCGCGTCTTTATGGTTGACCGTTTCGGCCTGCTGACCGACGGTATGCCGAACCTGCTGCCGTTCCAGACCAAGCTGGTGCAGAAGCGCGAAAATCTGAAAAACTGGGATACCGACAACGAAGTCCTTTCCCTGCTGGACGTGGTGCGCAACGTGAAGCCGGATATTCTGATCGGCGTTTCCGGACAAACCGGTCTCTTTACCGAAGAGATCATCCGCGAGATGCACAAGCACTGCGAGCGCCCTATCGTGATGCCGCTGTCTAACCCGACCTCGCGCGTGGAAGCGACGCCGCAGGACATCATCGCCTGGACCGAAGGTAACGCGCTGGTCGCGACCGGCAGTCCGTTCGATCCGGTGGTGTGGAAGGATAAAACCTATCCGATTGCCCAGTGCAACAACTCCTACATCTTCCCGGGCATTGGTCTGGGCGTGATCGCCTCCGGCGCATCCCGCATTACCGACGAAATGCTGATGTCGGCAAGCGAAACCCTGGCGGGCCACTCGCCGCTGGTCAATGACGGCGAAGGTCTGGTGCTGCCAGAGCTGAAAGACATTCACAAGGTGTCGCGCGCTATCGCATTCGCGGTAGGTAAAATGGCGCAGCAGCAGGGCGTGGCGGTGAAAACCTCTGCCGATGCGCTGCAGCAGGCCATCGACGACAACTTCTGGAAGCCTGAATACCGCAGCTATCGCCGTACCTCGATTTAATTCTGCACGCCGACCGTTCCCTCTCCTCAAAAGGGAGAGGGGATGTCAACACCCTACTCCCTTGATTTTGTTTGCCGCTTCTACAGCATTCCCCTTAACATTATTTTGAAAATCAATACTCCAACAATAATACATATCTCATTGAAATATAAATATTTTGCATAGCATTTCTTGCCTAATAAACAGTTTCTTTTAAAGGTTTAGTAACGTTCCGCATCACTAAATTCATTAATTGAAAAAGGAGTTTTGAAATGGCAATTCCGGCATACCTTTGGCTTAAAGATGACGGCGGCGCAGATATCAAAGGCGCTGTTGATGTAAAAGATCGCGAGGAAAGTATCGAGATATTAGGGTTCGGTCATGGGCTGCATCTGCCAACAGATAACATGACAGGAAAAATAACGGCTACACGCGTTCATAGTGCGCTGGTATTTGAAAAGGAGTTTGACAGTTCTAGCCCTTATTTATACAAGGCCGTGGCAAAAGGCCAAACGCTGAAAAGTGCCGAGTTTAAGTGGTATAAGATCAATGATGCTGGTCAGGAGGTCGAGTACTTCAACATGTATCTGGAGAACGTTAAAGTTGTCTCAATATGCCCGGTAATGCATGACGTAAAAAATCCAGCGATGGAAAAACATAACCATCTTGAAAATATTTCCCTACGCTATGAGAAAATCACGTGGCGGCATTGTGACGGTAATATCATCTTCGCTGATTCATGGAATGATCGTTCATGAACCTCCTGCAGTGTTATTTCCACCTTAACGGCGGTAAGTATGCAACATTGTCTGTGCCCGGTGTGGGTTTTTTCCCTGCATTTTCTGGGAATGGTAATGCAACAAATCGTCCCGAAAGCGCGTCTCTACCCGACATAGGCCCTCTCCCTCCGGGCCGATATTTCATACTATTGCGTGGATTAGGTGGTTGGTATACTCAAACAAAGGACAGTGTCAATGCATTTTTCACGGGTTCCAATCGGAGCGAGTGGTTTGCTTTGTATCGCGATGACGGATTGATAAATGATGAGACTTTTGTGAACGGGATAAGGCGAGGAGAATTCAGATTGCACCCTATCGGACCATCTGGATTAAGTAAGGGATGTATCACGCTTTACAGTCAGAGCGATTTTAAGGTTCTGGCATCAGCCTTGCTTAGAACGGGAGGGCAGCAACTGGGAAACTATATGATTGCTCATGGCGTTGTGCAGGTTTATTAATGAAGGTGGTACTACTGGCACTGCTATGGTGTACGGCAGTGTTTCTTTCACTACTCACACTATATAAAGTTATTCCACCGGAAGCGCAATACTCTTTTGCGGAGCATTTTGAAATATATGGCGACGAATTGATCATGGATTTTGTTCTGTACCTTTTTTTCGGTATAGCCACATTCATTGCGTCAGTTCTCACACTAGCCCTATATGTTTTTATACGAAAAAGATAATCCTGGGCAGCACTGCTGCCCCTCTGTTTGGTATATGCAAAGAAACGTTGTATAGTGATAGTCACCTACAAACTCAAAACATATAAGGAGGCCAATTATGCTGTATCGTGAAATTTTCAATGTTTCACATACATTTGGTGATCGCACCAGCTCAAGCGTTATCGGTATCGTGCTGCGATAACTTCTGCTTGAGCGAAGACACCAACCCCTGAAATCCCTTCTCTCGGGCTTACTGAGTTATCGTCAGCGATGTTTGACGAGGCATAAACATGCCTGTAACTCTTGGGTAAGCAACAATGAGCACTTTACTCACTGCACAATCTTTACGCGTTGATACGGCGTTTGGCACGCTCTTCGACTCACTCTCCTTTACGCTGAAAAAAGGCGACCGCATTGGCCTGCTGGGCGACAACGGCTGCGGCAAAAGTACGTTGCTGAAGGTGCTGGACGGCACAGATTCCCCTGCTGTCGGAACGGTAGCGCTGGCCGGGCACTGCCTGATGGCGCGCGTTGAGCAACATCTCCCGGACGCCATTTTCCCGCTGACCATGCTGGATGCCGTACTCGCACAGCTGCCTTTTGCTGAGCGCGACAGCCTGCGCTGGAAAGCCGAAACGCTGCTGGCAAGCATGGGCTTTACGCCGCAGGATATGATGCTGCAATCCGCAACGCTCAGCGGCGGGCAGCATACGCGTCTGCTGCTGGCGCGAGCGTTGATCCACGATCCGGATCTGCTCCTGCTGGACGAACCGAGCAACCACCTCGATTTACCGACCCTGCTGTGGCTGGAACAATTCCTGCAGAACTGGCCCGGGAGCTTCGTGCTGGTCTCGCACGACAGACAGCTGCTGGATGCCGTCACCAACGGCAGCTGGATCCTGCGCGATAAGATGCTGCACTACTTTGCCCTTCCCTGCACGGCGGCACGCAAGGCGCTTGAAGCAAAAGATGAAAGCGACGCGCAGCGCCACAAAGCGGAGCAAAAGGAGATCGACCGCGTCACCGCCAGCGCCAGGCGGCTGGCAACATGGGGAAAGGTCTACGACAACGAAGACCTTGCCCGCAAAGCCAAACAGATGGAAAAACAGGTCGAACGGCTCAGGGAGAGCCAGACGGTGCTTACGGCGGGCAGTCAGTGGACGTTAACCCTGCGCGGCGACGCGCTGCGGGCAGACCGTCTACTGGAACTGGAAAACCTCAACGTCCCGCCTGCGCCCGGGCTACCGCCGCTGTTTAACATCGAAATGGCACGGCTGAAAAGCGGTGATCGCGTGGCGATTGTCGGTCGTAACGGCTGCGGCAAATCGTCGCTGATGAGGCTTATCTGGCAACAATTTGCCGATGAGCCCGCAGGAAGCGGGCTGAAAATCCATCCGCGCGTGTCGCCAGGCTATTACGACCAGACGCTTAATCAACTGCCGGACTCTGCCACGCTGCTTGACGCACTGGAGCCGTTCGCACCGGATCCGCAGAACCGCAAAATGGCGCTGATAAGCGCGGGTTTCCCGTGGGCGCGTCACGGACAAACCGTCAGCACGCTCAGCGGCGGCGAGCGCTCTCGCCTGCTGTTCGTTGGCCTGACGCTTGCCCGCTATAGCCTGCTGATGCTGGATGAGCCGACCAACCACCTTGATATGGAAGGCAAAGCGGCGCTGGCAGAAACCCTTCAGCAGTTCGAAGGCGGCGTGCTGCTGGTCAGCCATGACCGTCAGTTAATCAGCCAAAGCTGCAACCGTTTCTGGCTGATTGAAGAGGGAACGCTGAGCGAATGGCACGATGCCGAAGCGGTGTTTGAGCGGATGCGTGAAAGCGCGGGTCTGGTAACACCCACCGCGCCTGTCATCGCCACTGAGACAGTTCAACCCTCGCCGTATGACGATCTGCTTGAACGGCTGGTCGCGCTGGAAACGCTGCTGGAAGACGATCTGGCGCGCAAGCCTAAGCATCAAAAACCGCAGCTGCAGGCGCAATGGCGTAAGGAGATTGAGGAGATAGAAGCACAGCTGTAAGTCTGCGCCCGGCGAGCACCTCGCCGGGCCAGCATTTCCCCCCTTAATTATTAGAGGATCGCCGTATTCTTAATCTGAAATCGAATCAAATGATGACATTATGTTGCGGCAGCCTTGCATTACCAGGCTAATGTATTAATCCTTAAGGGGTATTACACCTGCTATGCAGATTCTCATCATGAACAAGGAGATAGACATGAAGGCTGCTGTTGTCACACAGGACCACCAGGTCAACGTTACCGAAAAAACCTTACGCGCGCTAAAGCATGGGGAAGCCCTGCTGAAGATGGAGTGCTGTGGCGTATGCCATACCGACCTCCATGTGAAGAACGGCGATTTCGGCGATAAAACCGGGGTTATCCTGGGCCATGAAGGGATTGGCATCGTGAAGGAAATCGGCCCCGGCGTGAAATCACTGAAAGTTGGCGATCGTGCCAGCGTGGCGTGGTTTTTCGAAGGCTGCGGCCACTGCGAATATTGTAATACCGGCAACGAAACCCTGTGCCGCGATGTGAAAAATGCCGGTTACTCCGTTGACGGCGGCATGGCGGAAGAGTGCATCGTCATCGCTGACTACGCCGTCAAAGTGCCGGACGGTCTGGATTCGGCAGCGGCCAGCAGCATTACCTGCGCCGGCGTGACCACCTACAAAGCGGTGAAAGTGTCTGGAATCAAACCGGGCCAGTGGATTGCAATTTATGGTCTGGGCGGGCTGGGCAACCTCGCGCTGCAGTACGCCAAAAACGTCTTTAACGCCAAAGTCATCGCCCTTGACGTTAACGACGAACAGTTGAAGCTGGCGGCCAGCATGGGTGCAGATTTGACCATCAACTCCCGCAGCGAAGATGCCGCGAAAATTGTGCAGGAAAAAACGGGCGGCGCACATGCCGCAGTCGTTACTGCCGTCGCAAAAGCCGCATTCAACTCAGCCGTTGATGCCGTACGTGCCGGTGGCCGCGTGGTCGCGGTTGGCCTGCCGCCGGAAGCGATGAGCCTCGACATTCCGCGCCTGGTGCTGGACGGCATTCAGGTGGTCGGTTCGCTTGTCGGCACCCGTCAGGATCTGCAGGAAGCCTTCCAGTTCGCCGCTGAGGGTAAGGTTGTGCCGAAAGTGACGATGCGTCCGCTTGAGGATATCAACGCCATCTTTAAAGAGATGGAACAGGGCCAGATCCGCGGCCGTATGGTTATAGATTTACGTTCATAAGCAGGTATCGCCGGGTAGCGGCTTCGCCCTACCCGGCCTACTGTTACGACGAACGCCGGTCCGAAATCCACTCCTGAACCTCAATCTGGAACGTGTCCGGTGCTTTTCGATACATTTTGCGCGCCAGATCGAGGATGGTATGTCGCGCTAACTCCTCTTCCATTCGCTGCTGCGCGCTGTCCATCACCGAACGTACCCCGCACGGACCGTCACATACCCAGGCAGGCGGCGTTTCATCAAACACGACCAGCCGCTGGCGTATCTCCCTACACTCAAACATATTTTTCTCGCCGTCGATGGCGTGCGTTACGTCCAGCACGGTGATCAGCTCCGCCGGGCGCGCTAGCTGAAAGCCCCCACCCTTGCCTTCCGTACTGATGACCAGACCGGCACGCGACAAGCGGGTGAATATTTTACCGAGATAATCGTACGGCACGCCCTGAAGAGCAGCCATCTCCCTGACGCTCATCTCCCGCTCATTGCCCTTCGCATCCACCATGCACATCAGGCTGTGAATGCCGTATTCCACACCGGAACTGTAAAACGCCATGGTTAACCCCAGTTTGCTGTTCAGGCCATTATAACGATTTTTAACTCAGAAAGAAGTTGTCGCAGTTAACTCCGACAAGTATAGTGGCAGTTATGTCAGGTACACAGCCTGGCGATCAAAAGGATCGAGTATGAAAAAGCAAATTCTAATTGTGGGCAGCGGCTTTTCCGGTATGTGGGCGGCGGTCAGTGCCGCTCGCCTGTCGGCGCTGGAAGGAAAAGACAATCTTAAGATTGCCGTGCTGGCACCTGTTCCTGAGCTGCGCGTTCGCCCACGCTTCTATGAAGAAAAGGTATCAACGCTGGTCGCGCCATTGACCGAACTGTTCGCTGAGCTGGATATTGAATTCATTACCGGGCGTGCGGAACATATTGATACTGATGCAAAAAGGGTAACATGGCGGGATAATCAGGGGATAACATCCTCGGTGACTTACGAACGTTTAGTGCTGGCAACGGGTAGCCAGACCAAACGGCTTTCCATTGCCGGGCTTGCCGAATACGCCTTTGATATCGACCAACTGGAATCGGCGCTGAGATTTGAGCAGCACCTGGATTCACTGACTGCGCGCCCTGACTCCTCAGAACGTAACACCGTTGTGGTCTGCGGCGGCGGCTTCACCGGCATTGAGCTGGCGACCGAACTCCCTGCCCGGCTTCGTTCTCGATTAGGTGAAGATACCAGGATTAAAATAATCGTAGTTGAACGCGGTGCAGTTATCGGTGGACGTTACAGCGAAGCCTTGCGTAAAACCATTGAAGACGCAAGCCGCGAGCTGGGCGTTGAATGGCGTCTTAACAGTGAAGTGGAAGCCATCGACGCAAACGGCGTTACCCTAAAAAATGGTGAACGTATTGCCGCCTCCACCGTGGTCTGGACGGCAGGTGTCGAGGCCAACTCCCTCAGCCAGCAGATTGACGGCGAACGTGACAACCAGGGGCGACTTATCGTTACCGAGTCGTTGCAGGTTCCAGCCCATCCAGACATTTATGCAACGGGCGACATGGCTCACGCCAAAACAGACGATGCGGGCAACACTGCGCTGATGACCTGTCAGCACGCGATCCAGCTTGGAAAATTTGCCGGACACAACGCGGCAGCCAGCCTGCTAAACATCGCGCCATATCCTTATCGTCAGGTGAATTATGTTACCTGCCTGGATTTAGGCGCGTGGGGCGCGGTCTATACCGAGGGCTGGGAACAGGCTGTCAAATCCGTCCGCGAGGAGGCGAAGAAGATCAAAATCGCCATCACGAACGAGCTGATTTATCCGCCAGCAGCAGACAAAACGGTCGCATTTGCCGCCGCCGATCCGCTGGCGAAATTCGTTTAGCCTCATTGCCATCGCCCCGCTAACGGGGCGTTTTTATTTTCAGTTTCCGGCAATCCTTATCTTAATTCCTTTGTTCCCTTGTTTTCCCCAGCGCCCGATGATGAATCCGACGCTAACAAGAAGATAACAAAGGAATTCACCATGCAAACCCCATTTCGTCTGCCACTGCTGACGGCGCTGATTCTGGCGACAACAACAGCCTGGGCAGCAGAAGCGCCCGTCAAAGGCGGCACGCTGATCTATCTGGAGCAACAGGCGCACACTAACCTCTACCCGCCCGCCGGCGGCTTCTACCCGAACGGCGGCATCCTGAACCAAATCACCGACAAGCTGACGTGGCAGAACCCGAAAACGCTGCAGGTGGAACCCTGGGTGGCAGAAAGCTGGACCACCAACGCCGATAAAACCGAATACACCTTTAAGCTTCGGCCCGGCATCACCTTCTCCGACGGCACGCCGCTGGACGCCAGCGCCGTAGCGAAAAATTTTGATACCTACGGTTTAGGCAATAAGGCGCAGCGCCTGCCGGTGTCAGAAGTGATCAATAACTACGATCGTAGCGAAGTCATCGACCCGCTGACCGTGAAGTTCTACTTCAAAAAACCATCGCCGGGGTTTCTGCAGGGCACTGCCACCATTGGCTCAGGTTTGGTCTCGCTCAGCACGCTGAAGCGCAACTTCGAAGAGCTGGGTGATGCCCGCCATATCGTTGGCTCTGGGCCGTTTGTGGTTAAAGACGAAAAGCTCGGGCGCGAAGTGACGCTGGAAGCCCGCAAAGACTACCAGTGGGGACCGAAAAACCTGGCGCAACAGGGGCCAGCGAATCTCGACGGCATCAAGTTTATCGTCACCCAGGAGGACAGCGTGCGCGTCGGCGCTCTGCTGGCGGGTCAGGCCGACTTTATTCGCCAGGTGCAGGCGTATGACGAAAAGCAGGCGACCGATCAGGGCTATAAAATCTATGCAGCGCCTACGCGCGGGGTAAACGACAGCATCAGCTTCCGCCCGGATAACCCGCTGGTTTCCGATATCCGCGTACGCCAGGCGCTGCTGCATGCCACCAATGCCAAACAGGTGGTTGAGACCCTCTTTTCGCCTAACTACCCACAGGCGAAGTCGGTGATTGCCGATTCCGCCGCTGGCTTTGTCGATCTCAGCGATAAATTGACCTTTGACCCGGCTAAAGCCAACCGGCTGCTGGACGAGGCGGGCTGGAAAGCGGGAAGCGACGGGATCCGCGCAAAAGACGGTCAACGTCTGGCATTGACGGTATATGAATCCCTGCCGCAGCCGCAAAACAAAGAGGTGCTGCAGCTGGTTGCCCAGCAGTGGCGACAGGTGGGCGTGGCGCTGAGCGTCAAAGCCGGTGACGCAGGCAGCCGCACGCTGGATAACCTTGACCCGCTGAAAACCCCGCTGACCGTCTCCGAAGTGGGCCGCGCCGATCCGGACGTGGTGAAAAGCATGTTCTACCCCGCTAACCGCGACGCGCTGCTGCAAAAAGGCGGCTCCAGCGACAAGGTCAAAAACTTCCGTGACGACAAGCTGAATGAACTGCTGGTGAACATTTCGGCTGAGGTCAATCCACAAAAACGCCTGCAGCTGACGGGAGACGCCCAGCGCTATCTTCTGGACAACGCCTACGTCATTCCGATTTTCGAGGAGCCGCAGGTCTTTGCCGGTGCGCCGTGGTTAAAAGGTGTGAATTTTGAAGCGGTTGGCCGCCCGTCGTTCTACGGCGCGTGGATTGAGAAACACTGAGGAGCTGACGATGCGCCACGCACTTCTTCAACGTCTTGGGCACGGCCTGCTGGTATTGTGGGCTGCCTTTACCCTTTCGTTCGTGTTGCTCCAGGTACTGCCGGGTGACGCGGTGCTGATCAAATTTCAGAACCCGGATCTGGGACTAAGCCCTGCACAAATCGAGGAAATGCGCGTGGCGTACGGCGCGGACAGCCCGCTCTGGCAGCAATATTTTCATACGCTGCTGGCTATGCTGCACGGTGATTTCGGCTACTCCTTGCAGGCTGGCGTACCGGTTAGCGAGCTGATTGCCAGCAACCTGCCGGACACCCTGAGCCTCGCTCTGCCCGCGTTTGTGCTCGCGGTCCTGCTGGCGTTTGCGCTGGCCTTTGCCTCCCGCCTGCCGGGTCTGCGCTGGCTGAGTAATACCCTTCAGTCTCTGCCGGTCCTGTTTATCTCATTACCAACGTTCTGGCTGGGGATTGCCCTCATCCAGCTCTTTTCTTTTCAGCTGCGGCTGATCCCGGTGATTAACCCGACGCCGCTGCAGGGGCTGATCCTGCCGATCGTCACCGTCGCCATCCCGATCTCCGCCCCGCTGGCGCAGATTCTGATGCGCACTCTCGACCAGGTGGCGGCGCAGCCGTTTGTCGCCGTCGCCCGGGCCAAAGGGCTGAGCGAAACCGCCGTCCTGTGGCGTCACGTCACCGGTAACGCCCTGCTGCCGGTCCTGAACATTGCCGGGTTGCTGCTGGGCGAGCTGATTGCCGGGGCGTTGATCACCGAAACGGTTTTTGGCCGCAGCGGGCTGGGACAGCTGACCCAGCAGGCGGTGAATAACCAGGATATCGCCGTGCTTCAGGCCGTGGTGATGATTTCTGCGCTCGGTTTTGTGCTGATTAACCTGATGGTGGATCTGCTGATGCCGCTCTTCGATCCACGCCTGCAAACCGTTACCGGAGGTGCCTCATGAGTCTGGTCGATTACGCTGCCGCCGCGCGCAAACGCGTCCCGACGTGGCAAGGGCTGCAGTGGCAGCCGGGACTTTGGCTGGCCTGGGTAGTCATTATCGCCGCTGCGCTCGCCGCTGTTGCGCCGGGTCTGTTTACCCACTTCAGCCCGATTGAAGGGATTGCCGGGGCGCAGCGTCTGGCTCCGCAGGCCGATCACTGGCTGGGTACCGATCAGCTTGGCCGCGACGTGTACGCCCGCATTGTTTACGGCGCGTCGCATTCACTGAGCGCCGCGCTAGCCGCCGTCACCATGGGGCTGCTGGTCGGCACCGGGCTGGGCGTGGTAGCCGGGGCGTTCGCCGGGCGCGTCGAATCTCTGCTGATGCGTTTTGTTGACGTATTGCTGTCAATTCCGTCCCTGCTGCTTTCCCTGACTGTGATCATCCTGCTCGGTTTTGGCACCGTCAACGCCGCCATCGCCGTGGGCGTCGCCTCGATTGCCAGCTTTGCCCGCCTGGCGCGCGGTGAAGTTGTGCGCATTCGTCACACGGATTACGTCGAAGCGGCGTACGGCAGCGGCGGAACGTTCTTCGCCGTGCTGTGGCGACACATTCTGCCCAACTCGTTAACCGCCGTCCTCGCCTTCGCCACGCTGCAGTTTGGTCAGGCTATCCTGGCGCTGTCCACGCTGAGCTTCCTCGGTTATGGCACTCCGCCCCCCATTCCGGAATGGGGTTTACTGATTGCCGAAGGCCGTAACTATCTCTCAACCGCCTGGTGGTTAACCACTTTCCCCGGCGTGGTGGTCATCGCCGTGGTGCTGGCCACCAACCGTATCAGCCAGCAGTTTAGCGGAGGTCGCTCATGACCGTTCTCTCAGTGGAAAATTTGACGATTAGCTACCGCACCGCTCGCCAGTGGCAAGAGGTGGTGCATAACGTCAGCTTTACCCTCAAACGGGGGGAAATGCTGGCGTTTGTGGGCGAGTCAGGATCCGGTAAAACGAGCACTGCACAGGCGATCATGGGGTTGCTGGCTGACAACGCCCGGCGTGATGCGGGCAAAATCATCCTCAACGGCGAGGAGATAAGCCAGTGGTCAGCTAAACGTCTCGATACCCTTCGTGGTGCGCGGATTAGCCTCGTCCCGCAGGATCCGGGTAATTCCCTCAACCCGGTGAAAACCATCGGTGCGCAGGTGGGTGAAATAATTGAACTACACCAAAAAGTGACCCACGCCCAGCGTCATGAACAGGTGCTCGCCCTGCTGACTAAAGTGGGGTTGAGCCACCCCGAACAGCGCATGAAACAGTATCCTCATCAGCTCTCCGGCGGTATGAAACAGCGCGTGTTGATTGCCATCGCCATTGCCCTGCGACCGGACGTGATCGTTGCCGACGAGCCGACCAGCGCGCTGGATGTGACGGTGCAAAAGCGCATTCTGGATCTGCTGGACGCCCTTCGCCGGGAGTCCGGTACCGCCGTACTGTTTGTAACGCATGACCTGGCGCTGGCCGCACAGCGCGCCGACAGGCTGCTGGTGTTCCGCCACGGTGAAGTGCAGGAGCACGGCGCGACCGTTGATATCGTCCGCGCCCCGCAGCATGCCTATACCCGCCAGCTGTTAAGCGATTTACAGGGCCAGCGTCTGACTATCGCGCCGGTCTCGGGACGTCCGCTGGCCTCGCCTGCCATTCGCGCGCTGTCCATCAGCAAGCAGTTCTCGTTGGGTAAAGGGCATCAGCTGCAGGCGCTGGACGACGTCAGTTTTGACGTCACGCGCGGCAGCACGCACGCGTTAGTCGGCGAATCGGGATCGGGAAAAACCACCCTTGCCCGCATTTTGCTCGGGTTTGAGCAGGCGGACAGCGGGCGGGTGATTATCGATGATATTGATGCCACTACGCTCAGCAGGGAGGCACGTCGACAGCTGCGTCAGAAGATCCAGTTCGTCTACCAGAACCCGTTTGCCTCGCTCGACCCGCATCAGACGCTGTTTGAGATTATTGAAGAGCCGTTGAAAAATTTCGCCCGTCTCAGTAAAGCGGAGCGTAGGACCCGCGTGGAGACGGTTGCGCAGCGGGTGGCTCTGCCGCTTGACGTGCTGGGGCGTACGGCGCGGGAACTCTCCGGTGGCCAGCGCCAGCGCGTGGCCATTGCCCGGGCGCTGATCCTGGAGCCGACCCTTATCGTTCTGGATGAAGCTACTTCCGCGCTGGACGTTACCGTGCAGGCGCAAATTCTGGCGCTTCTCCAGCAGCTGCAGCAACAGCTTGGGCTGACCTATCTCTTTATCACACACGATCTGGCAACGGTTCGCCGCATAGCCCACACCGTCACCGTGCTGCAGGGCGGTAAAGTCATCGAGCATGGCGCCGTTGAGACGTTGTTCAACGCCCCGCAGAACGACTATACCCGCGAACTGATCGACGCTATTCCCCATTTTTCACCCGCTACGGAGGAGTTCGCATGACGCGAAAACGCCTGGGCTTTTTCACTCGCCTGCTTGACGACGCCACGCCAAAGGAGCGCTATCGACTGGCAACCGAACAGATCCGCCACGCCGAACGCCACGGTTTTGACAGCGCCTGGATTGCGCAGCATCACTTTCATGAAAACGAAGGCGGGCTGCCGTCGCCGCTGCTGTTTTTGGCACACGTTGCCGCGCATACCGAAACCATCCGCCTGGGTACGGCCATCATTACCCTGCCGATGGAAAACCCGCTCCGCGTCGCAGAAGATGCCGCCGTGCTCGATTTACTCGCCAATGGACGTCTTGAAGTCGGTTTTGGTTCCGGCGGCACGCCGACCTCTTTTCTGCCCTTTGGCCTGACGTTTGAAGAACGCGGCGCGGTCTTCGCTGACCATTTGCACGCGATCCAAAGCGCCTGGCGCGGGGATTCGCTGACCCATCCGGATAACCACCTTTATCCGCCTGCGCCACAGCTGGCCGACCGTATCTGGATTGCCACGTTCTCCGTCGACGGTGCCGTGCGCGCCGCGCGGGCCGGTCATGGGCTGATGCTGTCTCGTACCCAGCCTCGCCCCGCTGAACAGTTAGATTTAACGCTCGACCAAATCCAAAACCCGATTGTTGACGCCTATCTTGACGCGCTACCCGCCAGTATCGCGCCACGGATCCTGGCCTCACGTACGGCGTTCGTCGCCGACAGCGATGACTATGCGCTGAAGGTGGCGACGCCGGGCTTAACCCGACAGGCGCAACAGCATCGCGCGGCGGGACACAGGGTAGTAGGTGACACTGTCACGGATTATCGCAGACAGTTCGATGCACATATCGGGTCGCCGGAAACGGTACTGAACTCGCTTAAAGCGGACGGCATCCTGGCGCGCGCCACGGATATCTCATTCCAGGTGCATTCGGTAGAACCTTCGCACCGGGACACCCTACGATCGATTGAATTGATTGCAGAACACATCGCCCCCCACATTGTTTGAGGAGACACGTATGGCTTTAAGTCAGGATATTCTCGCCGAACTGGCGGAAATCGTGCCCGGTTCGCCGCTGGCAGAGGCGCGGGCCACGCGGGACGCCGCCACACGCCACGCTCAGGGCAGTTATGAGATTTTATTCAGCCAGCAGGATGCAGCATTTGCGCTGGATGAACGCTTTGCCGTGGCGGCGAAGGTCGCAAAATGGCACAACGCAGAGGCGCTGGCGGCGCACTATGCCGGATTTGGGCTGGCCGATCCGACCTCCGGGCGCCTGACCGCTGCGCTGAACTTTGCCCGTCTGCTCACCTTCTCACCTGTCGACGCCACACCCGGTGCGTTACAGGCGCTTGTAAAGGCGGGATGGAGCAAAGACGGCATTGTCACCCTTGCTCAGCTGATCGCCTTCGTCAGTTTCCAGAGCCGACTCATTGCCGGGCTGCGTTTACTGAATGATAAACCCATTGCGGCCAGCGATACGCCCGTCGTTGCGGGGACATGGCACACCAACACAGCCACTGCCACGGGTAAAGCGGCCCCCGTCGCGTTCACCCAGCAGGAGCTGGGCTGGGAGCCATGGATTGACGCTAAACCTCTGGCAGAATTTAACGATGATGAAGTGGCCATTCTCGCCAAATTTGGCCATACGGAATCTGACTATTTCCGCCTGCTGGGGCGCAACCTGCCGGTTCTGGAACAGCGCACGTTAACGGATAAAGGGATTTTTTACACGCCGGGAGGATTACCGCGTGCTGAACGCGAACTGGCCGCGACGGTAGCCAGTAAAATCAACGGCTGCATTTACTGCGCATCTGTCCATGCGCGCAAAGCGAGCCAGCTGTCAAAGGACAACGGCGCGGTGGAAACCCTTCTGGCCGTCAGGCCGGGACGCGCCCTGAGCGAGGGGCAGTCTGCGCGCTGGCAGGCGGAAATCAACTATGCAGCGGCGCTGTCAGTCACGCCACCGGCCGCCACGCCGGGCCATCTGGCTGAGCTGGAAAAACAGAAACTGGATACGCTTGAACAGCTCGATCTGCTGCAATCCGCCGCGTTCTTTGCCTGGGCCAACCGTCTGATGTTGACCCTGGGCGAGCCCTGGCTTCCCTGAAAAAATCAGGCCAGCGCCCGCGCGTTGGCCTGACGCTTTTTGGCGCAGAGATGGCCATACATCAACAGCGAGGTCATCGCAGCGAAGGACAACAACGCCGCCGGTAACGTGACATAGCTCCAGCTAAAGCCGAGCGTAATCATCATCCCACCAAAGTATGCCCCTACAGCGCTACCCAGATTAAAGGCCATCTGTCCGCCCGCCGCCCCGAGCATTTCACCCCCTTTCGCATTCTGCAGCAGAAGAATTTGCAGCGGTGCGGAAAGTGCAAACAGACCTGCACAGCAGACAAAGCCCATCAACAGCGAGGCCGTTTTCAGTTCGCCAAAGGCAAAAAGCAGCAACAGTGAGGCGACAATGACCATGTCGGTGGTGGCAGCAATGCGCAACGGGCTAAACCGCCCCGAGAGTTTACCGCTCAGCAGATTGCCCAACACCATGCCGAGCCCCATCAGCATCATTATGACGGTCATCATGCCTTCGGAGAAACCCGATACATTGACCATAAACGGCTTAACGAAGCTGAACCACGCGAAGACGCCGGCGTTGCCAAACATGGTAGCGGCGAAAATCAGCCAGGGCTCCGGTTTCTTCAGAAAGTGAAACTGCGCGGTCAATTTGATCTCTGATTTATCGTGCAGAGTGGGCACCCACAGCAACACGGAGAGGATCACCAGCACATCAAAGACAGCAATCAGGAAAAAGGTATAGCGCCAGCTGTACTCATGCCCAAGCCACGTCCCGAGCGGTACGCCGACAAGATTGGCAACGGTCATTCCGGCGATCATACCGGCCACCGCGACCGTGACTTTTCCCGGCGGCGCAATTTTGGAGAGGATTATCGCCCCTACGCCGAAAATCGCGCCGTGAGGGAATCCGGAAATTAAGCGGCCTGTCGCCAGCCCGACGTAAGAATGTGAAAGGCTGAATATGGTATTCCCGATAACGCACATCGCCACCAGGAACAATAATGTTGATTTCAGAGAGAACCGGCTGGAAAACAGCGCCACAATCGGTGCGCCTATCACCACGCCGAAGGCGTAAAAGGAGATCATGTTCCCGGCCGAGGGAATCGAAATCCCGGTGTCCTTCGCCAGTTCCGTCAACACGCCCATCACGCCGAATTCGGCCATTCCCAGACCAAACGTACCAAGCGCCAACGAAAAAATTGTTTTTTTCATACCACGACCACGGGTTAACTATTCGCGACGGGCATTATCAAACAATCTGGTATGGTGAGCCAGTTCAAATCAGTTGGCTGACAGGTTAATCCATTAAATCGGGTGCTTTATCCTACATTTTTTTAATCAGGTCGTTTCATACGGATTAGATTTTTAGCGTTGAGAGAATCGCCACGCGGCATTCTCACAGGGGAACGGGTGCAATAAGGGTAACAAAACTCGGCCAGACAATAAGGTGTAATCCCTTATTGTCTGGCCGATGGCGGGATTAGAAAATGAAAATGCTTTCTTCAATCTTGCTGATTGCAACGCCACGCAGGGTAACCTGGCTGTCAAGATAAGAGACTACCGTGCCGTTATTGGCTGCCTGGAAGTGCAGATCGTCAAAACTCACATTCGAATCGGTGAACATTATCTTGTCTTCCAGGACATTAAAGTCACCAATAATATCCTGACCCGCACTCCCACTGAAGATAAACATATCGTTGCCACCGGAGCCGTACAGGATATCATCCCCAACCCCACCGATAATAGTGTCTACACCTTGTGTACCGTGGACAGTATCGTTACCCGCGCCAGCGTCGATGTAGTTCACTTTATCTTTATCATTATTTCGATCGAGATCGTAGGTATAAATGACGTCCTTGCCACCACCGGACTGAATAATGTTATTTCCGCCATAGGCGTAGATGGTGTCATTCCCATTGCCCGTCACAATGTTGTCATCTGTTCTGCTTGTGTGGATCACATTATTACCGTTACCGGTGTGGATCTGAGTCTCATCTCCACTCCCCGCGCGGCGATTCGCCGCCGTATCGATATAATTATTGCCATCACCCGTGGTAATACTGTCATTACCGCCGAAGGTATGGATCCTCTTCTGGCCGTCATCTACAATCACCGTGTCGTTACTATAGGAAGTCGAGATAATGTCACGTCCTGCACCGCTGATCACGGTTTTACTACGGCCAATGTCGTCGTTGCGATTGCTGGAATAGGCATAGATATTATCGTTACCATCGCCAGTCTTGATATAATCATCACCACCATAGCTGTAAATGGTGTTATTACCCGCGCCCCCATCAATCAGATCGTTACTGGCTCCGGTATGAATATCATCGTTACCGCTGCCGGTGATTACCTTGACCGTATTGCCGCTCCCTTCGGTATAGTTTCTGGCTGTATCGATATGGTTATTGCCGTTACCGGTAATAATGCTGTCATTCCCTCCGTAAGTGCGGATGACTTTATTACCATCCCCCACCATGATTTTGTCATTGCTGTAAGACGTATCGATCACATCGCGGCCATTACCGCTGATGATGGTTTTAGTGACATTGATATCGTCATTACGATTAGCGGCATAAGCTGCAATAAAATTGTTACCGTTGCCAACGGTGATACTGTCCGTACCACCATAGGAATAAATACGTTTATCCCCATCACCACCAATAATGGTATCATCGCTGTCCGAGGTTTGGATGTAGTCTCTACCCGCCCCGCTGTTAATCAGCTTGGTGAACCCCTTGTCCTGTTGACGATTATTAGATGCAGCATAAATGGTATCATTACCTGCGCCAGCAATGATCTCATCATTACCTCCATAACTGCGCACGGTATTATTACCTTCACTTACATCAATAAAATCGTCCCCTTTGGCACCATAGACCGTATCGTTACCTTCACCGGCATAGATGATATGACGCGCATCAGCATCGTCCGTATTGCCATTTTGGGCTGCATGAATTATGTCATTGCCTGCACCGGCAAAAATAATCTCGCTGCCTTTATTACCATAAATACCGTCATTACCCTCATAACCATAAATAATGTCGTTCTGCTCGCCACCGCGCAGTACATTATTATACTGGTTACCATGAATAGTATTATGCTCTCCTGCCCCTTGACCATAAATCACCAGTTGTAATTGAGCGCGATCGGTCAACGCAGTTTCATCACTGATCTGATAATCAATAGCGATCCGTATTGACTCCCCAAAAGCCAAACCGTCATAGGCCCCCTGATGCTCAAAGATATATTGCCCATCGGCGGAAATCTTGATGCGCCCTCCCTGTTCCAGGTCAATCCATTCGCCAACAGCATCTGTGCTATTGCCAACGGCGGACACGTGGATCATCTGCGGGTTATAGTCGCGATCGTTGAGCAAAACGTTGCCAATATCTTCAGTGATACCAGGGATCACGGTCACGCGATCGTCACCGGACTCTGGGGCAACCGGCCGTAACCAGAGGGGGATATAACCCGTGACATCTTCCTGCGAAACCGGGCTACCCATCAGGTCTTTCAGGAAATTAACGGCAAACTGGTACCCCATATAGGAGTATCCTTCCGCATCGAAGTGTACCCGTCCATTAGACGACTGCAGAAAGTGTTGCATACTGAAAAACTCAATATGATCGGAGGCATCGGCCGCCTGCTGCAACTCAGCCTCTATCTGCGGTCCTCCCTGGTATGGAGAGGTACCACTTGCCACCAATTTGAGATCTTCCATAGCAAATTCGTTTTGCATGCGGGCAAGCAAAGCGAGCAGTTTCTGGTCGTAATCATTATGCCGACCATAATCATTTTCCCCTTGAGTCCAGCCAACACCACCGATAAAGGGCGCGTAGCCCTGGTCGGCAACCGACTGCGATGCCTTGAGCGTGTTGGTGAAAACGCGCTCGAGCATGTCTCTATCCAGCCAGCGGTCGATAGAGGTACCACCGGCCGTGACCTTGGTGAAATAGACTTCTGAGCCTAATGCCTGTGTCAGGTTGATCCCCAGGGACAATTCAGAACCCGCCCAGCTTTTCGCTGACCCGGCCCCGAATTCCAGCGGATGGGTGTTTTTATTCGGCGTCAGGCTTTCAAATTGGTTACCAGTCCAGATTTTCACCTGCTCCTGCACGCCGCGCAATTCAGGATCAAAATCGGCGACATCTTCCCAACCGGCCATATTTGACTGCCCCGACAACACGAAGTTATAGCGTGTCTCAGCAATAATCCCCGCGTTGTTTACTCCACCACTGGCGGTTACCCCGACAACAGCAGGGCCTTCGGTATGCATATTGGTGCCAACCACGGCGTTATATTTTGATATACCGTTTAGCTGGGCGCCACCCGAACCTGGGGCGGTGTACTTTTCGGTAGTGATACCATCCGAGTGATATACTACTGCGCTGGCACCTTCACCTAAAATATATTGGTTTTTAAACAGCGCCACACCCGAAGTTTGAATGACTCCGGCAGAGTTCAACAAAACAATAACGCTATTCTCGCCACCTGCATAAACAGCGGTCGCCAGATCCATAGGACTATTCGCAGTCCCTTGCGCATCTTTTGTGCCATCAGCACTTACATAAATCACGTTTAACGACATAGTTCCCTCTACGCTATAGTATTCAGGCTCATTCAACAGCCTTTAATAGCGCTGGAACAATACCAGGAAAAATACCAAAAAAAATTAGTAAAACGTGGATATTATATAGAACGGCGAACGCTATTTCATCGTCCCAACAAAAAATCAGTGGTTTCTTAGAAACTCACTCAACAGAACTTTATTCCAGACGTAAATATTTCAATCACCTGGACTAATACACTCTCGCCCGCGACGCCATATTTAAAGCCGCCGATACCACCTGGGCACCGTGTTTTGTGCCGCGTTCAGAAAATAAAAAACGCGTGCGGATAAATATTATTTCACACCTGCTTAAACAGATCCCGTATAAAGACATTCATGACGACAAGGTGGAGTGAGGCTGTGAATACCGTTAGCCTAAAACAACGATGCCAAGTCGCTCCATCAACTGGGAAACCTGATAGCTGTCCAGTTTGACGCCCTGCAAATCAATACCCCGCACGTCCAGATCACCCAGTTCTGAATTGGTCAGATCGCAGTGGGTAAAATTGGCCGCTCGCCAGTCAAAGGATGAGAACTCTCCCCCAGACAGATCCGAGCCGCTAAAGGTAGCGCCAAGTATCTGCGCGCCGTTCCAGCGGTTTTCCCACAGCTCGCATTTTTCCAGAACCACCTTCGAAAAATTGGCATAGCTCAGGTTGCTTTTTGTGATGTAAGCACAGCAAAACCAGGTACGGGTGGTGATCATGTTCATAAAACTGGCCCCGCGGAAATCGGCCCCTTGCGCCCTGCATTCACGGATTTCGATGCCTAATGCATTTGAATGCCTGAAATCCGCCATCGATAAATCGCAGCTTTTGAAAATAGCATCTTTAAGTTGCGCCCGATTAAAGTTACCGCCCTGCTGGCTTTCCCGGTCATAGAACTGACAGCCGATAAACTCCGAGCTGGTTAAATCCGTACCGGAAAAGTCGCAGTTACGAAAGATTGCATTCTCTATTTTCTCGCCGGTAAAACGGTTACGACCTATTTTTTCGCCTTCAAAAATCAATGCCATGGCATCATCCTGTTTATTTATACAGTCCTTCACACCATTCTAACCCGTTACCTGATGAAGGGAAACACGCTTATCAGACACGTATGTCAAAAATTCCCGCGAAGGTTGCCGGCCAGCATTACACTTCAAAGTGTTAGTTCCTTCCAGGCACATCACCCGATTCGGAGATGAGGATTATCATGGGAAACGCAAAACAGAATAAAACGAAAGCAGTGACCGTGACCAAAGCCAGCGTAGACAGGGAGGTTAAACCCACGCTGAAGACCAAAGAGTATGAACAAGAGCTTCGTCGCCTTCACGTGGAACTGGTTAAACTCCAGCAGTGGGTCGTCGCCAAAGGATTAAAGGTCTGTATTGTGTTTGAAGGACGCGACGGCGCCGGTAAAGGCGGCACCATCAAAGCGATCACCGAGCGCGTCAGCCCGCGCGTCTTCCGCGTTGTCGCGTTGCCCGCCCCCACCGATAAAGAGAAAAGCCAGCTCTACTTCCAGCGTTACGTGCCGCATCTGCCCTCTGCCGGTGAAATCGTCATCTTTGACCGCAGCTGGTATAACCGCGCGGGCGTCGAGCGCGTGATGGGGTTCTGTACCGAGGAGCAGGTGGAGAAATTTTTGGACGGCACGCCGGTCATGGAAAAAGCGATGGTGGATGCCGGAATTATCCTGCTGAAATACTGGCTTGAAGTCACACCCAAAGAGCAGGAGCGCCGTCTGCGCGATCGCATTAACGATGGTCGTAAAATCTGGAAGCTGTCCCCGATGGACATTAAATCTTTCAACCTTTGGGATGAATACACAGTTGCCCGCGACGCGATGTTTAAAGCCACCGACACCGCCTGGGCACCGTGGTTTGTGGCGCGTTCAGAAGATAAAAAGCGCGTGCGGCTAAATATTATTTCGCACCTGCTTAAACAGATCCCATATAAAGACATTCACGTCGAAAAGGTCGACTTGCCGAAGCGTAAAATTGGCAAGGTAAAACCCACGAAATACCCGTTCAGGTATGTGGAGGAGCGGTTCTGATATTACTGGAAGACAGCTCGCAGAATGGAGATTACCAGGTTAAACGGTATTGTTTTTTGTTGGCTGCGGTTGATAATGACCGCACCAACAAAGGAGTTAAAAATGAAATCAAACCGAATCAAAGACTATGGCAAAAATAAGAGCGTGGCGAGTGGCGCCTCCCGTGAGGTCCAGACACCCGAGGCGCGGAGACGACAGCATCAGCAAGATAAGGAGTTCATAAGAGCCATGAATGAATTTACGGCTAAAGCGGGATTATTATCTGACGATCCTTTCTTTGGAGGGATTTAATGTGCTTTCAGTTTGACGTTTACCGTAATCCTTCAGAGAGAACACGCGACTATCAGCCTTATTTTATGATAATTCAACATGACTATTATGATGATTTATCAACAAGACTGATTATTCCATTAAGTTACCATAGTTTTTTACGTGGGCATATCCACGCCGCGACGCCACTGGTGAATATTGATTTTGAACGATATTTCCTTAATACCGCGGGTATAACACACGTGGAGAAAAAGAAACTAAATAATAAAAATTATGTATGCAATCTTCGCAGCGCGAGAAGTACTGTTATTGCGGCAATAGATGCGTTGGTAACCAATACATAACGTAGGCCCGCGCAAGCGCAGCGCCGCCGGGCAAAGCCGACGGCGCAGGTCTTACTTCATCCCTTCCGTACTTTCCTGTTTCGCTTCCAGACGTTCCACATCACGATACCAGCGCGGGTGGTGTTTCTGCGCCCAGCGGCGGCTCACCTTCCCTTCAATCATCCCTTTGATCGACCCTTTCACCCAGAACGCCATATACATATGGATCAGGATGGCGTGGATCAGAATGATGGCCGACGTGGCGTGGATGAGCAGCGCATAGCGAATCACCTGAATCGGGAAATACTGCGCAAAATAAGGACGCCAGATAATCACCCCGGTCACCAGCAGCACAAAAATCATGCTCATGATGGTCCAGAACATCATCTTCTGCCCGGCGTTGTATTTGCCCACCTTTGCGACTTTATGCTCGTTGCCTTTCAGGACTTCAACAATCCCTTTCACCCATGGGATGTCCTGCTTGTCCGGGATGTTGTGATGAACAAAACGCACGAACATAAACATCAGCACCACGAAGATCAGCACGCCAAAGAATGGGTGCAGAATTCGCCCCATCTGCGGCGTACCGAAGGTTTCGGTCAGCCACTGCAGTGTCGGGAAGAAGAACGAGATCCCGGATACCGCCACCAGGAAGAAGCAGATCACCACCGTCCAGTGACAGGCGCGGTCGATAAACTTCGTGCGCACAATCATTTTCGACTTACTCATGGTGTTCCTCCTCGTCGTCATCCACCTCTTTGTTTGGCCCAATCCCGATGTAGTGATAAATCAGCCCGGCAAAAGTGGCGATAAAGCCCGCCGCCGAGAGCGGTTTGAGAGCCCCTTTCCACAGGTTGATCGAGGTATCGATCGCCGGATCTTTCGGCAGATTGTGGTACAGCTCCGGCTGGTCGTTATGGTGCAGCACATACATCACGTGCGTACCGCCCACGCCCTGCGGGTTATAAACGCCTGCATTCTCGTACCCGCGCGCTTTCAACTTGTCCACCCGCGCCTGCGCCACATCCAGCATCTCTTTTTTGGTGCCGAAGTGGATAGCGCCGGTGGGACAGGTCTTGACGCAGGCAGGCTCCTGCCCGACGCTGACGCGGTCCACGCACAGGGTGCATTTGTATACCCGGTTATCCTCTTTATTGAGGCGCGGGATATTAAACGGACAGCCCGCAATGCAATAGCCGCAGCCGATGCAGTTGTCCTGCTGGAAGTCGACGATCCCGTTGGCGTACTGAATAATCGCACCGGCAGACGGGCACGCCTTCAGGCAGCCCGGATCTTCGCAGTGCATACAGCCGTCTTTGCGGATCAGCCATTCCAGCCTGCCGTTCTGGTCGGTTTCGCTAAAACGCATCACCGTCCATGATTTGGCGCTCAGATCCGCCGGATTGTCGTAGACGCCAACGCAGTGCCCGACCTCATCGCGGATATCGTTCCACTCCGAACAGGCCACCTGGCAGGCTTTACAGCCCACGCAGGAGGAGACATCGATAAGCTTGGCGACCTCTGCCTTATAATCCCGCGCGCGAGGCGCGGGAGTTATCGGGTTGGTCGCGGAGCGTTTGATAATGTCTTGTGTTTCCATCGCCATTGAATCGCTCCTTACGCTTTCTCGATGTTGACCAGAAACGCCTTGTACTCCGGCGTTTGCGAGTTGGAATCGCCGACGTTAGGGGTCAGGGTGTTGGCGATGTAGCCTTTCTGCGCCACGCCCTCAAAGCCCCAGTGCAGCGGAATACCCACGGTTTCAACCTGCTGACCGTGCACGTTCAGCGACTGCAGGCGGCGAGTGACCACGGCTACGGCGCGTATAAAGCCGCGCTTGCTGCTCACCTTCACGCGGTCGCCGTTGGCAATGCCTTTCGCCTTCGCCAGCGTTTCGCTGATCTCTATAAACTGTTCCGGCTGCGCGATGGCGTTAAGCCGCGCGTGCTTGGTCCAGGTGTGGAAATGCTCGGTCAGGCGGTAGGTCGTTCCGACGTATGGGAATTTGTCCTTCTTGCCCAGGCGCAGCACGTCCTCTTCGTAGATACGCACCACCGGGCTGGAGATCACGTTCGGGTGCAGCGGGTTAGTCCCCAGCGGCGTTTCCATCGGCTCGTAGTGTTCCGGGAAAGGCCCTTCAGCCAGCTTGTCGAGAGCAAACAGGCGCCCCAGTCCTTCCGGCTGCATGATAAACGGCCCGGTGTTGCTGCCCGGCGCGGCGGTGTTGTAGTCCGGGATATCGTTCCCCGCCCACTTCGCCCCGTTCCACTGAATCAGCATACGTTTCGGATCCCACGGCTTGCCGTTTACGTCCGCAGACGCGCGGTTGTACAGCACGCGACGGTTCAGCGGCCACGCCCAGGCCCAGCCCAGCGTATTGCCCAGCCCGGACGGGTCGGCGTTATCGCGGTTGGCCATCTGGTTACCCTGCTCCGTCCAGCTGCCGGTGTAGATCCAGCAGGACGACGCCGTCGTGCCATCATCGCGCAGCAGCGCGAAGCTGTTCAGCAGCTGACCTTTCTTCGCCACCAGGTTGCCGCTCGCGTCATAGAGATTCGCCAGCGCCACGCCGTTGTTCTCTTTGGCGACTTCCTCTGACTCAGGATGGTCAGGCTGCTTGTAGTCCCAGCCCATCTTCAGCAGCGGCTCCGCGCCTTTGCCACCTTCAGTGCGGTACATTTCGCGCAGGCGATGGTAAATTCCGGCGAGGATCTCTCCGTCATTACGCGCTTCGCCCGGCGCATCCTGACCTTTCCAGTGCCACTGCAGCCAGCGGCCGGAGTTGGCAATAGAACCATCCTCTTCTGCAAAGCAGGTAGACGGCAGGCGGAACACTTCGGTCTGAATCGACGTCGGATCGACATCGTTTGATTCCCCGTGGTTCTGCCAGAAGGTTGAGGTCTCGGTCACCAGCGGATCGATAACCACCATGTACTTCAGCTTGCTCAGGCTGCGAACGACTTTGTTTTTGTCCGGGAAGGAGGCCACCGGGTTGAAGCCCTGGCAGATGTAGCCCGTGACGTTGCCCTTATCCATCATGTTGAAATACTTGATGACGTCGTAGGCCTGGTCCCACTTAGGCAGCCACTCAAAGCCCCAGTCGTTCTCCTTCTGCGCAGCATCACCGTAGAAGGATTTCATCAGGCTGACGTAGAACTTCGGATAGTTGCTCCAGTAGTTCACCTGATCCGGCAGCGTCGCCTTAGGCGTATTCGCCGCCAGATAGGTCTGCAGATCGGCCTGCTTCTCAGACGGTAGCGTCAGGTAGCCTGGCAGGCTGGTCGACAGCAGGCCGAGATCGGTCAGGCCCTGGATGTTGGAGTGACCGCGCAGCGCGTTCACGCCGCCACCGGCCATCCCCATGTTGCCGAGCAGCAGCTGGATCATCGCCATGGTGCGGATGTTCTGCGCGCCAACGGTATGCTGCGTCCAGCCCAGCGCGTACAGGAACGTGGTGGTTCTGTCGGCGGCGCTGGTTGAGGCCAGCACTTCACACACCTTCAGGAAATCCGCTTTCGGCGTGCCGCAGATGTTTTCCACCACGTCAGGCGTATAGCGGGATACATGCTCTTTCAGCAGATTCCACACGCAGCGCGTGTGCGTCAGCGTTTCATCACGCATCGCGTAGCCGTTTTCATCGAACTGATAGTTCCAGGACGATTTATCGTACTGGCGTTTTTCGGCGTCATAGCCGCTAAACAGCCCGTCATCAAAGGCAAAATCATCCCGCACCAGCAGGTTCGCGTTGGTGTAGTGCTTAACGTATTCCGCGTTAATTTTGTTATTTTCGATCAGGTACAACAGCACGCCGGACAGGAACGTGATGTCCGTACCGGAGCGGATCGGCGCATAGATATCGGCCACCGATGCCGTACGCGTAAAGCGCGGATCGACGACGATCAGCGTCGCATCGTTGTTGTTTTTTGCTTCCATCGCCCAGCGGAAACCCACAGGGTGTGCTTCAGCAGCGTTACCGCCCATCACCACCACGACGTTAGCGTTTTTGATATCAACCCAGTGGTTGGTCATCGCACCGCGACCAAATGTTGGAGCAAGACTTGCTACCGTTGGTCCGTGTCAGACGCGCGCCTGGTTGTCTACCGCCAGCATGCCGAGAGAACGCACAAATTTTTGCGTCAGCATGCCGGTTTCATTACTCGCCGCAGAGGCGCACAGCATGCCGGTGGAAAGCCAGCGGTTGACCGTCACGCCCTGCGCGTTCTTTTCAATAAAGTTGGCATCGCGGTCGGCTTTCATTAATTTGGCGATTCGGGAGAAGGCCTCATCCCAGGATATTCGCTGCCACTTGTCGGAACCCGGCGCGCGGTATTCCGGGTAGCGCAGGCGGTTTTCACTGTGAACGTAGTCCAGCAGCCCTGCCCCTTTCGGGCAAAGTGCGCCCCGGCTCACCGGATGATCCGGATCCCCTTCAATATGATAAATCGCTTCTCTGGCGTTCTTCGCGCCATCGCCCAGGCTATACATTAAAAGCCCACAACCTACGGAGCAGTATGTGCAGGTGTTACGGATCTCTTTCGCGCGCAGCAGCTTATAGTTGCGTGCCTGAGCCAGCGCCATTTTGGGAGCAAATCCCAGCACCGCGGCTGTTGTTCCGGCCATACCGCCCGCGCAGATTTTGAAAAATTGTCTGCGGCTGACGTCCATTGTTGTCCTCGTTATCTGATAAGACTTCGTGGCGCAAACTAACAGCAATGCCCCTGTTTTTTTTGCGTCAAATCAAGGTCATCTCCCTTCACCCCCTAAATAGTCACCTTCGGTACGGTCAAATACCCCTTTTTGATTAACGGCTTAAGAGAATAATTCGCGACAGCGTCAGGATGAATGCGCTACATTTTCCCTCTGATTTTTATTGCAAAGGCAACGACATGGAGAGAAAAAGAGCAACGCTTATTGGGCTGGCGGCGATACTGTTATGGAGCACCATGGTCGGCCTTATTCGCAGCGTGAGCGAAGGGCTGGGGCCGGTAGGCGGCGCGGCGATGATCTACACCCTGAGCGGATTACTGTGTCTGGTAACAGTAGGATTTCCTGATATCAGACGGTTTTCGCCCCGGTATCTTATTGCTGGCAGCGTTTTATTTGTCAGCTACGAAATATGCCTGGCGCTGTCGTTAGGCTATGCCGCCACGCGATCTCAGGCTATAGAAGTAGGCATGGTCAATTATCTCTGGCCAAGCCTGACGATTGTATTTGCGATTTTGTTCAACGGGCAGAAATCAAACGTGTGGGTGATCCCCGGGCTCGCGATCTCATTGCTCGGCGTCTGCTGGGTATTAGGCGGTGAACAGGGGTTACACGTTGATGAAATCATCCGCAATATCGTCTCCAGCCCGCTGAGTTATGCTCTGGCATTTGCCGGTGCCTTTATCTGGGCGGCCTACTGCACCGTCACCGCCAAATTTGCCAGAGGACAAAACGGGATCACCCTTTTCGTTTTGCTAACGGCGCTGAGTCTGTGGGTGAAATATGCGCTCAGCGATCAGCCGGAAATGGTGTTCAGCATCCCGGTGGTGGTGAAGCTCGTCATGTGCGGTATCGCGCTGGGGTTTGGCTATGCCGCATGGAATATTGGCATTCTCCACGGTAACGTCACCGTCCTGGCGGCGGTCTCCTATTTCACCCCGGTATTATCCGCCGCCCTGGCGGCCGTGCTGTTAAGTTCCCCGCTGTCGTTCTCTTTCTGGCAAGGTGCGCTGATGGTCTGCGCCGGTTCGCTCCTTTGCTGGTATGCGACACGCAAATAATCTCTCCATGCCGGGAGTATTTTTCATCCCGGCAACATAATTAACATTAATTTAAAATGTGAGCCTGCTCAGAATATTTATCAGAATTAGAGTGGCCTGTTTAAATTCTGTTTATATTAGCCTCGTGATGAAAGCTCACCTCTTCTCATATTGACATAAATTGACAACGCAATGTGACTAGTTCACTGTGTATATTAACGAGCTATATAGCACAGAATGCAATAATACATTTCTGGATATGTCAGTCTGCCCGTTATAAATTCAATGCAACAAAACCTTCATATGACTGTTTTTATTGAACTTAAAATTATCACCCCACCCTTAAAAGATCGTTAATCACGAATATTCCCCTCCTGTACTACAACATGTAAAAACTATTTACTGCGTAATATTCATGGTGCGTAAATAGTCACTTTATGCGTGAATATTAATCAAATTCGGGGCTTTCACGGCAATTATTCCGATCAGGATCACACTAATTGAAATTATCTTTAATATTTTGAAACTTATTATTGAAAGCAGGCTACAAGATTTTTAAAAATAGTCTGCCATTGACGAACCGCCTCGTTTAGAAATCGTTCAAATTGGCTCAGGAAATACCTAAGAAAATTATAAGGAATGTTTAAGATGAAACTTAAATTAGTTGCAGTGGCAGTCACTTCTATGCTGGCAGCAGGCGTTGTAAACGCGGCTGAAGTTTTTAACAAAGACGGTAACAAACTGGATCTGTACGGCAAAGTAACAGGTCTGCACTATTTCTCTGATGACGCTGACAACGACGGCGACAAAACTTACGTTCGTCTGGGTTTTAAAGGCGAAACGCAGATCAACGACCAGCTGGCTGGTTACGGTCAGTGGGAATATGAGTTCAAGGGCAACCGCTCTGAAGCGCAGGGCTCTGACGGTAACAAAACCCGTCTGGCATTTGCCGGTCTGAAATTCAACGAATTCGGCTCTTTCGACTATGGTCGTAACTACGGTGTTGCTTACGACATCGGCGCGTGGACTGACGTTCTGCCAGAATTCGGTGGCGATACCTGGACCCAGACCGACGGCTTTATGACTGGCCGTACCACTGGCGTTGCAACCTACCGTAACACCGACTTCTTCGGTCTGGTTGACGGCCTGAACTTTGCGGCACAGTACCAGGGTAAAAACGACCGTGACGATATCACCGAATCCAACGGTGACGGCTGGGGTCTGTCTTCCAGCTATGAGTTCGACGGCTTCGCGGCAGGTGCGACCTATGCGAAATCCGACCGTACTGACCGTCAGGTTAACGCAGCAAGCGAGCTGAACGCCGGTGGCGAAAACGCAGAAGTGTGGGCAGCGGGTCTGAAGTACGATGCGAACAACATCTACCTGGCAACCACCTACTCTGAAACCCGTAACATGACCGCGTTCGGTAACGGTCACGTGGCGAACAAAGCGCAGAACTTCGAAGTGGTTGCACAGTACCAGTTCGACTTCGGCCTGCGTCCATCCATCGCTTACCTGAAATCCAAAGGTAAGGACATCGGTTCTTATGGCGATCAGGATCTGGTTGAATACATTGATGTTGGCGCGAGCTACTACTTCAACAAAAACATGTCTACCTACGTTGATTACAAAATCAACCTGCTGGACGACAACACGTTCACCAAAGATGCCAAAGTGTCTACCGACAACATCGTGGCTGTGGGTCTGACCTACCAGTTCTAAGATTTGTCAGTACGAAAAGGCCAGCCATCGTCGCTGGCCTTTTTTATTCCAGGCTCTGTTCACTGCCCGCCGCCCGACGTAGCCAGTTTTGCAGCAGTTTCCCGTCTTCGGTCATGTCCGAGTCAGTGCGTACGCAGAGGTAGTAATCCCGCCCGTCGTCGATCGGCAAATCAAAGATCTTTACCAGTTCCCCGCTCTCAAGATACGGAGCAATGAGCGGCTCGCGCATCAGGGCACATCCCAGCCCGGCCTGTACGCCAGCCAGCGTCAGCAAGCCATCCTCAAACATCGGTCCACTGCGGCGCACGGGACGCTTCACCCCCTGCTGCATAAACCATTGCGGCCAGGTCGAGCGCTCCTCGTCGTGCAGCAGCGGCATTTGCAGCAGCTGTTCGGGCGTATCGATATGGCCGTGAATACGCAAAAACGCGCGGCTGCACACCGGCACCATCTGGCCGGAGATCAGTTTTTCGCTCTGATAGCCAGCCCACTGGCCGTTACCAAAGCGAATCGACATATCGGACGCATCGCTCAGGTAGTTACGGTGGTTGGCGTAGACAACGTTGATCTCCGTCTGCGGGTTGGCGCGCATAAAGGTCGGCAGACGCGGAATAAACCACCCCATACCAAACAGCGGGATCAGGCTGATGGTCACCTGACGCGTTTGCGCCTGTTCCACCAGGTGTTCCGTCGCCTGCCGAAGCACGTTGAACGCGGCGCGAATCGAGCGGTAGTAATCCCGCCCCTGCTGGCTCAGGATCAGCCTTCGCCCCTGTCGCTCCGTGAGTGGCATCTGCAGATAGGTCTCCAGCACCTTTAGCTGATGGCTCACGGCGGAGGGGGAGATATCCAACTCCTGCGCGGCCAGGGTCACGCTTCCCAGCCTGGCAATGGCTTCAAATGCCCGCACGGCCCGAAGCGGCGGATCGTTTGCCAGACGGCTTTCGGCATAGGCTGACACGGCGGTCGACTGTTCTGTTTTATTCATATATTTATTTCTTTAGGCTTTTCACCCTGCTGAAGGGTTTTAATATTTTCATGTAAATCATAAATATAAAACAATACCGGTTTATCATAAGAAATAATATATGTGTATTTTACAATTTTATTCATTTATTGGATGGTAGCCGCTGAAAGAGCAACTTGTCGGGTACGCACGTTGGATACACTGATACAACAACTGATCAACGGCGTGATGCTGGGAAGCATCTACGCGCTGATCGCGCTGGGCTATACCATGGTGTATGGCATTTTGCGCATTATTAACTTCGCCCACGGCGATATTCTGATGGTCGGCGCGCTAACCACGCTTTCCGCCATTAACGTTCTGAACAACACCTTCCCGCATCTGCCGCTGCTGGTGCAGCTGGGCTTTGCGCTGCTGGTTGCCATGGCGGTCTGTGCTCTGCTGGCGATGGCTGTGGAACGCTTTGCCTACCGACGCCTGCGCAACGCGCCGCGTCTGGCACCGCTGATCTCCGGGATTGGCGTCTCGGTGCTGCTGCAAACCGTGGCGATGATTATCTGGACGCGCAATCCGCTGATGTTCCCGCAGATCCTGCCGATGGACCCGATCGCCGTTACGTCCGGCAGCGAAGCCCATCCCCCTGCGATTGTTACCGTCACCGGCATCGTGACCGTGGCGCTGGCGCTGACCGTCATGATCGGTCTCTGGCTGTTGGTCGAATACAGCCGCCTGGGGCGCGGCATGCGCGCCGTGGCGGAAAATCCGCGCGTCGCCATGCTGATGGGCGTGAACCCGAACGCGATAATTACCCTCACGTTTGCCATCGGCGGCATCTTTGCCGCGCTGGCAGGCGTGATGATGGCGAGCAACTATGGTAACGCCAGCTTCTCCATGGGCTTTCTGCCAGGGATTAAAGCGTTCACCGCCGCCGTGCTGGGCGGGATCGGCAATATTCGCGGCGCCATGATTGGCGGGATCCTGCTTGGCATCATTGAAGCACTCGGCGCGGGCTACCTGGGTGAACTGACCCACGGCGTGTTCGGCAGTAATTATCAGGATGTCTTTGCCTTCATCGTGCTGATTCTGGTGCTGGTCTTCCGTCCGGCAGGCCTGCTCGGCGAACGCGTGGCAAACAGAGCGTAAGGAACACTATGACAACCGTACAACTCCAAACGCCGACGGCGACGCGCAAGTTCTGGTCCGGCATGACGCTGTTCTGCCTCGCGCTGCTGATTGCGCCCGTGGTCGCCAGCCAGATTGGCGGCAACTACTGGGTGCGGGTTATCGACTTTGCCCTGCTTTACATCATGCTGGCGCTGGGGCTTAACATTGTGGTCGGCTACACGGGCCTGCTGGACATGGGCTTTATCGCTTTTTACGCGGTCGGTGCCTATCTGGCCGCCCTGCTTGCCTCCCCGCACCTGTCAGAGGTATTTCCGATCCTCACCGTCTGGTTCCCGGAGGGGCTGCACACCTCCTGGCTGCTGATTATTCCCATAGCGGCTCTGGCTGCCGCAGTGTGCGGCATTCTGCTTGGCGCACCCACGCTGAAGCTGCGCGGGGATTACCTGGCGATAGTGACCCTCGGCTTTGGCGAAATCATCCGCATCCTGATGCGTAACCTCGACCGTCCGGTGAACATCACCAACGGCGCAAAGGGCATTACCGGCGTCGATACCCTGAACCTGTTCGGCCTGAAGTTCAGCGGCGTATATCACTGGTTTGGCTTCAAAGTGCCCGCCCTGTGGCTGTGGTACTACCTGCTGATGCTGGTGATTGTGGCGATTGTGTTTGTCTGCCTGCGCCTGCAGCATTCGCGCATTGGTCGCGCCTGGCACGCCATTCGTGAAGATGAAGACGTGGCCCGCGCGATGGGTATCAACGTGCGCAACTACAAGCTGCTGGCCTTTGCCATGGGCGCCTCGTTTGGCGGCGTGGCGGGTGCCCTGTTCGGCGCGTTTCAGGGCTTTGTCTCACCGGAGTCGTTTACCTTGCAGGAGTCCATTGCCGTGCTGGCGATGGTAGTACTGGGCGGTATGGGGCATATACCCGGCGTGATCCTCGGCGCGGTGCTCCTGACGGCCCTGCCGGAGCTGCTGCGCAGCCAGGCCGCGCCCGTTCAGCAGGCGCTGTTTGGCACGGTGCTGGTCGACCCGGAAATTTTACGCCAGCTGTTCTACGGTCTGGCGCTGGTGCTGGTGATGCTGGTTCGTCCTTCAGGCATCTGGCCGGTGCGACACAAGGAGGTGAAAGCATGAGCCTGTTAACTGTACGCAATATGTCCAAGCGCTTCGGCGGGCTGACCGCCGTGGATGACGTTTCGCTCACCGTGAATAAAGGCGAAATCTACGGCCTGATTGGCCCTAACGGCGCGGGCAAAACCACCTGCTTCAACCTGATTACCGGGCTGTATCCGGCGGACAGTGGTGAGTTCACCATTGCCGATAAGCCCTATTACCCGAAACAGATTGAAAAAGTCACCGCCGCCGGGATCGCCCGCACGTTTCAGAACGTCAGGCTGTTTAACGAGATGTCGGTACTGGAAAACGTCATGGTGGGCCGCCACGTGCGCACCCGCAACGGTTTATGGGCGGCGCTGAGCCGCAACCGGCGCGCCCGTAAAGAAGAAGCCGAAACGCGCGAGCAGGCGTGGCACTGGCTGGAATATACCGGCATTGCCAAGTTTGCCCACTATCGTGCCTGCGACCTGGCCTACGGGCATCAGCGACGTCTCGAAATTGCCCGGGCGCTGGCAACGGATCCGCTTCTGCTGGCGCTGGACGAACCCGCCGCCGGGATGAACGCGGCGGAAAAAGTGGCGCTCGGTGAACTGCTGACGCGTATTCGTGACGACGGCAGAACCCTGCTGATGATCGAACACGACGTCAAGCTGGTGATGGGCATCTGCGATCGCCTGACGGTGCTTGATTACGGCAAAACGCTCGCCAGCGGCACGCCGGACAGCGTGCGTCGCGACCCGGCAGTGATTGCCGCCTGGCTTGGAGGCAACGCCCATGTCTGAATTACTGAAGGTTGAACGTCTGGACGTGCATTACGGCGGTATTCAGGCCGTACGCGATGTCTCTTTTACGCTGCACGAGGGCGAACAGGCTACGCTGATCGGCGCGAACGGCGCGGGAAAAAGCTCCACCGTGCGCGCCATCACCGGGCTGGAAAACTTTAGCGGCAGTATTGAATTCAACGGTAAAACGGTACGTAAGCACAGGCCCGAATCCCTGCTCCGGGACGGGTTGGTCATGGTCCCGGAAGGACGTGGGATCTTCGCCCGAATGACGGTACTGGAAAACCTGCAGATGGGTGCCTGGCTCAGGCGTGACACTGTCACCGTCAGGCAAGAGATGAATGACATTTTCGAGCGTTTCCCGCGCCTGGGAGAGCGCCAGCATCAGCTCGCTGGCCTGCTTTCCGGCGGTGAGCAACAGCTGCTGGCGCTTAACCGCGCCCTGCTCAGCCGCCCGCGTCTGCTGATCCTCGACGAACCGTCCATGGGCCTTGCCCCGAAGATGGTGGAGAACATTTTTGCCGTTATCGGCGGCCTGCGCGAACGCGGCGTTGCCCTGCTGCTCATCGAACAAAATGCCCGTCTTGCGCTTGAGGTAACCGACAGCGCGTGGGTGATGGACAGCGGCAGCATTGTCCATCATGGCGAGTCGAAAGCGCTGCTCAATGACGACCAGATTGCACAGATTTACCTGGGCGAAATGCCCGTTTAACCACACCAGCCAACATCAGGGAAATATAATGAAAACAGTAAAAATCAGTGCGCTCAGCGCCGCTATTCTCTTCAGCGGTTTTGCCTCGACGGCCGCGTGGGCCGCTGGCAGCGAAACCGTGACCATCGGCCTGGCGGGCCCGCTCACCGGCCCGTCTGCTCGTATCGGTAAAGATCTGGAAAACGGCGCGCAGCTGGCCATTGACGACATCAACAAGCAGCACCCTACCATCGGCGGCAAAGCGGTGACCTTCAAACTGCAGTCCGAAGACGATCAGTCTGACCCGCGCACCGCCGTTGCCGTGGCGCAACGTCTGGTGGACAGCGGCGTGGCGGGCGTAGTTGGCCACTGGAATACCGGCACCAGCATTCCGGCCGCGCGCATTTATCACGATGCGGGCATCGCACAGGTGGCCCCGGTGGCGACCGGGCACGCCTATACCAAACAGGGCTTTGACACCAGCTTCCGCGTAATGGGCCATGACGATGACGGCGGACAGTTTGCCGGTCAGTACGCGGTCAATACGCTGAAAGCCAAACGCATTGCGGTGATCGACGACCGTACCGCCTTTGGTCAGGGTCTGGCGGACGAATTTATCAAATCGCTGGAAGCTCAGGGCGTGAAGATTGTTGACCGTCAGTACGTCGATGATAAAACCGTGGACTTCAGCGCCGTGCTGACCGCCATTCGCAGCAAAAACGCCGATCTGATCTTCTTTGGCGGCGTCGACAGCCAGGCTGCACCGCTGGCGCGCCGTATCAAACAGCTGGGCATGAACGCCACGCTGATGGGCGCAGGCGGCTTCGTCAGCCAGACCTTCCTTCAGCTGGCGCAGAAGGAAGGCGAAGGCGTTGTCGCCCTCGAACCGGGCCTGCCGGTTGAGAAAATGCCGGGCGGTAAGGCGTTTGAGCAGGCCTACCAGGCGCGCTACCACACGCATATTGAACTGCACGCCCCGTTCGCCTATGACGCCACCCGCGTGCTGGTTGCGGCCATGGAAAAAGCCGACTCCGTCGATCCGACCGAGTATCTGCCTGCCCTGCGCGCCATCAGCTATTCGGGCGTGACCGGACAGATCGCGTTTGATAAAGAAGGCAACCTGAAATCACCGTCGTTCACGGTCTACAAAGTCGTTGATGGCAAGTGGCAGCCGCAGACCGTGCTGGGCGGCGCGAAAGACAAGTAACCGCAGTGAGGCAATGTGATGAGTGATAATAATGAGCTGGGCATTCTCGCCCGCCGCAAAATTGAAGCAGAAATTATTAAGCCAATCTATGAAATCCTGGTGCGGGAGATAGGAAAAACCCGCGCGCAGGCGGTCATTGGCGAGGCCATTGAGCAGGCCGCGATTGACGCAGGCAAAGCGTTTGCCAGCAAAGAGCCCGACGGTGCGGACGTAAAGAGCTTTATCGCCCTGCAGTACCTGTGGGAGAAAGATAATGCCCTTGAAGTTAAGGTGATTGACGCCGACGACCAGCAGTACAACTACAACGTGACCCGCTGCCGTTACGCCGAGATGTACCACGAGATGGGGCTGGGTGAAATCGGTCATCTGCTTTCCTGCGCTCGCGATGAGAAATTTATTGTGGGCTACGCGCCGGACGTGGAGCTGACGCGCACCACCACCATCATGCAGGGCGGCTCGTGCTGTGACTTCCGCTACCGCAGTAAAAAGGACACGGCATGATTCGGGTCAACGCTGAGCGTCTGTGGACAACGCTGGAGATGATGGCGCAGATCGGCGGCACTCCCGCCGGTGGCGTTACCCGTCTGGCCCTGAGCGAGGAGGATCGCATCGCGCGTAACCTGCTGCGCGACTGGGCGCTGGAGGCGGGCCTCACCTGCGACGTCGACAGCATGGGCAATATGTTTATTCGCCGCGCGGGTACAAACCCGGCGCTTGCGCCGGTGATGACCGGCTCGCACGTCGACTCGCAACCCCTCGGCGGCAACTACGATGGTATCTACGGCGTGCTGGCCGGGCTTGAGCTGCTGCGGACGCTGAACGATAACAACGTACAGACTGAGCGCGACATTGTGCTGGTGAACTGGACCAACGAGGAAGGTGCGCGCTTTGCCCCGGCGATGCTCGCATCAGGCGTTTGGGCAGGTCAGCTTTCCGAAGATTTTGCCTACGCCCGGATGGACAGCAAGCGAGTAACGGTACGCGAGGCGCTTGAGGCGATCGGTTATCGCGGCGAAATCCCGGCCCGCGCTTTTCCGGTTCACGCCTGCTATGAACTGCACATTGAGCAGGGACCGATTCTGGAAGATGAATCCATCGATATCGGTCTGGTGCGTGCGGCCATGGGCCAGCGCTGGTATACCCTCGCGCTGGACGGTTTCGCCGCGCATGCGGGCACCACGCCCATGCACAGCCGACGCGATGCGTTAACCGCGTTTGCCGAGCTGGCGCTGAAGGTAGAAGAGATTGGTTATCGGCATGCGCCGGACGGTCGCGCAACGATCGGCATGGCGGAGATCACGCCGAACTCGCGAAACGTGGTGCCGTCTCGCGTCGTGTGTAGCGTGGAGTTCCGCCATCCGGAGCAGGATGCGCTGGAAGCGATGGAGGTGGCGCTGCATCAGGCTGCGGAAAGCCTGGCCGCCCGTGGCGTGACGGCTAACGTCGAGCGCATTTTTGACTACGCGCCGATTGCGTTTAACGCGGCGTGTCTGGCCCGCACGGAACGCGCCGTGGCGGCGCTGGGCTACTCGTCTAAACCGATGGTTTCGGGTGCCGGGCATGACACCTGTTATGTCAGCAAAATCGCCCCGGCAAGCATGATCTTTATCCCCTGCGAGAAAGGCATCAGCCATAACGAAGCGGAAAGGATACTGCCGGAGTGGTCAGAGAAAGGGGCCAACGTGCTGTTGCACAGCGTGTTGGCCGCGGCGCAGGAAATCTAAGCCATTACCGAGGCCTGATGCCCTCACCCTCTCCCACAGGGAGAGGGGACAAACCGGGCGGGTTTTACGGCTTCGGCACCTTCGCCAGGCTAAACCAAATCCCTGTCGCCAGCATCAGCAGCATCGCTCCCGCGCTACCCAACGCCACGCTATGCGAGGTGATAAACGCCGTTTTCGCCGCCTCAATCACCGACTCAGCCAGTGACGGCGCCAGATCCTGCGCCACCTTCACCGCTTCACCAATTGAGGACGAGGCTTTATCTGCAAGCGACGGGTTCAGCCCCTGCGGCAGCTCAATCGACGCCGAGAAGCTGCGGGTTAACAGCAGGCCGAAAATGGCGATCCCCAGTCCCGCCCCCAGCTCGTAGGACATGGTTTCAATCGCCCCTGCGGCAGCCGCTTTCTCTTTTGGCGCAGCGGCCATAATCGCAGAGGTCGAGGCCAGCAGCGCGCTGGCCGCGCTAAAGCCGAGCAGAACCATCAGGGCAGACGCCAGCAGCTGCTGAGTGCTGAAATCCAGCATCGACAGGCCGATAAAACTGACCGCGCTCAGCCCCATCCCCCCTGCCGCCACAAGACGCAGACCGAGACGTCCCACCAGAACACCTGCTATCGGGCCGCTAAACCCGCTGGCCACCATCAGCGGCAGCATAAACATGCCTGCCTCAAACGGCGTGAAGCCATGAACAAACTGCAGCTCCTGCGCCATCAGCAGTTCAAATCCCACCAGCGCGATCATCGCCGTCATCGCCATCACCACGCCGCTTAAAATGATGCGGTGGCAAAACAGGCGCATGTCGATCATCGGCACGCGGGCGCGCAGCTGAATGCGCACGAAAATAAACAGCATCACCGCGCCAGTCAGCAGCGTACAGGCCACCAGCCACGGTGACAGCACGCCTTTCAACGCGGTTTTAGCGCTGTAGACCAGCAGTAAAATCGCCACGATCAGCATGATCGCATGGCTAATGTTCAACGGCTGCTCAGGCCGCCCCTGCTGCCGGGGAACAAAACGCGCCGCAAGCGTGACAACAATAAGCACGATTGGCACGTTGATCAAAAACACTGAACCCCAGTAGAAGTGTTCCAGCAACATACCGCCAATCAGCGGGCCAAATGCCGCGCCGCCGGAACCCACTGCAGCCCAAACCCCGAGCGCGATGTTGCGCTCCTTCGCGTCGACAAACAGCGTGCGGATCCCAGCAAGCGTGGCCGGAATTATCATCGCTGCGCCTATTGCCAGAGAGGCGCGCGCCGCAATCAGCCAGCCCGCAGAAGGCGCAAACGCTGCCGCCAGCGACGACAGGCCAAACAGCGTGCTGCCAATCATGAGCAATCGTTTAAAACCAATGCGGTCACCCAGCGCCCCCATCGGCAGTACCATTCCCGCCATCACCAGCGAGTAAATGTCGATGATCCACAGTAATTCATTGCCGCTGGCGCCCAGCGTCATGCTCAATGTCGGCGCCGCCACGTGCAGCACCGTCGCGTCGATCGCCACCGGGATATACACCAGCACGATAATCACTAACGCTAACCACTGACGAAACATAAATTTCCTTTTCTTTCAAAACATGGACACATGTCCAGGATGCGATCCTACGTAAAGTTGAACGCATGTCCAGCTTTTTGTTACACTCGTTTCGTCCCCATTGAGAGTGAGAAAAACATGCGTTATCTGAGCAAGGACGAGCGGCGTGAAGCCATCCTGCAGGCCGCCATGCGCGTGGCCCTCGCCGAAGGACTGGCGGCCATGACGGTGCGCCGTATTGCCGCTGAAGCCAGCGTGGCGACAGGACAGGTTCACCACCACTTCACCTCCGGTGGAGAACTAAAGTCGCTGGCCTTTGTTCGCCTGATCCGCGAGCTGCTGGATGCCGACGCGTTGGACGAAAACGCCAGCTGGCGCGAGCGGCTGCATGCCATGCTCGGCAGCGATGACGGCAGGTTTGAACCCTACATTCGTCTGTGGCGTGAAGCCCAAATTCTGGCCATTCGGGATGCCGAAATAAAAGGCGCTTACGTACTGACAATGGAGATGTGGCACCAGGAGACCGTTGCCATTATTCGTGCCGGGGCGGACGCCAGCGAATTTACGCTGACTGACCGTGCAGAAAATATTGCCTGGCGTTTGATAGGGCTGGTGTGCGGGCTGGACGGCATTTACATATTAAATATGCCGGAGATGGACGACGCGGCCTTTAATAAGCATCTCGATAAACTCATTACGCTGGAATTGTTTTAATACCCCTTCCGGAGTATTAATTCTCGTGCATTTTACAATTAGTAACACATTAAGCGCCCCCTTAATCCCATTCTAATCTCAGGGGTTCGCTTTTTTATCTATCCTTTCAGATGTATCCCAAAACATCCAATAAACTCTAGTCCCCACTCTCATTTATCTTTTTGTTTTCACTTCATTTTTCTCTCCATTATGGCAAGCAAGAGGGCGATATGTCACCACAAAGTGAAAAGAGTAACCCGCATCTTTTAAGTAACTGGAAACCTGAAAACGCGCAATTTTGGGAGAATAAAGGCAAACATATCGCGCAAAGAAATCTGTGGATCTCGGTGGCATGTTTACTGCTGGCCTTTTGCGTATGGATGCTGTTTAGCGCAATCGCGGTCAATCTCAATAAAGTCGGATTTAATTTCACCACCGATCAACTTTTTATGCTAACGGCATTACCTTCTCTCTCCGGCGCGATATTGCGCGTCCCCTATTCGTTTATGGTGCCCATATTTGGCGGACGATACTGGACGGTATTGAGTACTGTCATCCTGATTATTCCCTGCGTCTGGCTGGGAATTGCCATTCAGACCACCGCGACGCCTTACTGGGTCTTTATCGTGATTGCCCTGCTCTGCGGCTTTGCAGGTGCCAACTTTGCCTCCAGCATGGGCAACATCAGCTTCTTCTTCCCCAAGGCAAAACAGGGCAGCGCGCTCGGCATTAACGGCGGGCTCGGCAACCTGGGCGTCAGCGTGATGCAGCTGGTCGCACCCTTGGTGATATTTCTTCCGATGTTCACTTTCCTCGGCGTGCACGGCGTGCCGCAGGAAGATGGCTCGACGATATGGCTGGCCAATGCAGCATGGATCTGGGCGCCGCTGCTGCTTCTGGCAACCCTTGCGGCTTTTTTTGGCATGAACGATATTGCCAGCTCTAAGGCTTCTATTGCCAGCCAGCTCCCGGTGCTGAAGCGCTTTCACCTCTGGCTGCTGAGCCTGCTCTATCTGGCGACCTTCGGCTCGTTTATCGGCTTCTCGGCGGGGTTTGCCATGCTGTCAAAAACTCAGTTTCCGGACGTCAACATCCTGCACCTCGCCTTCTTTGGCCCACTTATCGGTGCGCTGGCCCGTTCTGCGGGCGGGATGGTCTCTGACAAACTGGGCGGCGTGCGGGTCACGCTGATTAACTTCGTCTTTATGGCCGTCTTTAGCGCCCTGATCTTCCTGACGCTGCCCGGCTCTGGCTCCGGCAGCTTTGTCGCGTTCTATCTGGTCTTTATGGGACTGTTCCTCACCGCCGGGCTGGGCAGCGGATCCACCTTCCAGATGATCGCGATTATTTTCCGCCAAATCACGCTCGACCGCGTCAAAAAGCAGGGCGGCACGGACGAGCAGGCGCAGCACGAAGCGGTGACGGAGACCGCCGCCGCGCTGGGCTTTATCTCCGCTATCGGCGCCGTTGGCGGGTTCTTCATTCCCAAAGCCTTTGGCACCTCGCTGGCGATGACCGGATCGCCCGTCGGCGCCATGAAGGTGTTCCTCGTGTTTTACATTGTCTGCGTGCTTGTTACCTGGCTGGTGTATGGCCGCAAATCCGCAAAAAAAGAATAACTACACGTCCGAAGCAGGAGAAATGTCATGAGCAAACTGTTGGATCGCTTTCGTTATTTCAAAACAAAGGGGGACAGCTTCGCCAACGGGCACGGGCAGGTATACCACACCAACCGCGACTGGGAGGACAGCTACCGTCAGCGCTGGCAGTTCGACAAAATTGTGCGCTCCACCCACGGCGTAAACTGTACCGGCTCCTGCAGCTGGAAGATTTACGTCAAAAACGGTCTGGTGACCTGGGAAACCCAGCAGACCGACTATCCGCGCACCCGCCCCGACCTGCCCAACCATGAACCGCGCGGCTGCCCGCGCGGGGCGAGCTACTCCTGGTATCTCTACAGCGCCAACCGTCTTAAATACCCGCTGGTGCGCCGCACGTTAATTGAGCTCTGGCGCGAGGCGCTGGCCCAGCATCACGATCCGGTGCTGGCGTGGGACGCCATCCAGAGCGATCCGCAAAAAGCGCAGAGCTACCGGCAGGCTCGCGGACACGGCGGATTTATCCGCTCGAACTGGAAAGAGCTAAACCAGCTGATCGCCGCCGCCAACGTCTGGACCATCAAAAATTATGGCCCGGACCGCGTGGCGGGTTTCTCCCCTATCCCAGCAATGTCGATGGTCTCCTACGCCGCCGGTACGCGCTATCTTTCGCTACTGGGCGGTACCTGCCTGAGCTTCTATGACTGGTACTGCGACCTGCCTCCGGCTTCGCCGATGACCTGGGGCGAGCAGACCGACGTGCCGGAGTCCGCCGACTGGTACAACTCCAGCTATATCATTGCCTGGGGCTCGAACGTGCCGCAGACCCGTACCCCAGACGCCCACTTCTTCACCGAGGTGCGCTACAAAGGCACCAAAACCGTCGCCATCACGCCGGACTTCTCGGAGGTGGCGAAGCTGAGCGACCAGTGGCTGGCCCCCAAACAGGGCACCGACAGCGCCCTCGCTATGGCGATGGGCCACGTGATCCTCAAAGAGTTTCACCTCGATAACCCCAGCGACTACTTCCTCAACTACTGTCGCCGCTATACCGACATGCCGATGCTGGTGATGCTGGACGAGCAGGAGGACGGTCGCGTGGTGCCGGGACGAATGCTGCGCGCCTCGGACCTTGTCGACGGGCTGGGTGAAGCCAATAACCCGGAATGGAAGACCGTCGCCTTTGACATTGCCGGGAACCTGGTGGTGCCAAACGGATCGATTGGTTTCCGCTGGGGAGAAAAAGGCAAATGGAATCTGGAGCCGCAGGCGGCGGGCCACGAAACCGAACTGACGCTTTCTTTGCTCGTTACCTACGACAGCGTTGCCGACGTCGCCTTCCCCTACTTTGGTGGCAACGAAAATCCGCATTTCCGCAGCGTGAAGCAGGAGCCGGTGCTGACGCGCCGCGTGCCGAGCAAAACCCTGACGCTCGCCGACGGCAGCGAGAAACGGGTGGTCAGCGTTTACGATCTGGTGCTGGCTAACTACGGTCTTGATCGCGGTCTGGAAGACAACAACGCAGCAGCAGACTACGGTGAAATCAAAGCCTACACCCCGGCCTGGGGCGAGCAGATTACCGGCGTACCCGCTTATCTGATAGAAAAAATCGCCCGCGAGTTTGCCGATACGGCGCACAAAACGCACGGTCGCTCAATGATCATTCTGGGTGCCGGGGTGAACCACTGGTACCACATGGACATGAACTACCGGGGGATGATCAACATGCTGGTCTTCTGCGGCTGCGTCGGGCAGAGCGGCGGCGGCTGGTCACACTATGTCGGCCAGGAGAAGCTGCGCCCACAAACCGGCTGGCTGCCGCTGGCCTTCGCGCTGGACTGGAACCGTCCGCCGCGCCAGATGAACAGCACTTCCTTCTTTTACAACCACGCCAGCCAGTGGCGCTACGAGAAGCTGACCGCGCAGGAGTTACTCTCCCCGCTGGCGGACGCCTCAAAATTCACTGGCCACCTGATCGACTTCAATGTCCGCGCGGAGCGTATGGGCTGGCTGCCGTCGGCCCCGCAGCTCAACCTTAACCCGCTGCACGTTAAGGCGCGCGCCGACGCCGCTGGGATGTCCCCGCAGGATTACACCGTTCAGGCGTTAAAATCGGGCGATATCCGCTTCGCCTGCGAGCAGCCCGACAACGGTAAGAACCATCCCCGCAACCTGTTCGTCTGGCGCTCTAACCTGCTCGGCTCGTCCGGGAAAGGCCACGAGTACATGCTGAAATACCTGCTCGGCACCGAGAGCGGCATTCAGGGCGAGGATCTCGGCTCTACCGATGACGTGAAGCCTGAAGAGGTGGAGTGGCAGACCGCCGCCATCGAGGGCAAGCTCGACCTGCTGGTCACGCTTGACTTCCGCATGTCCAGCACCTGTCTGTTCTCGGACATCGTTCTACCCACCGCCACCTGGTATGAAAAAGACGACATGAATACTTCGGACATGCATCCGTTTATTCATCCGCTCTCCGCCGCCGTCGACCCGGCGTGGGAGTCCCGCAGCGACTGGGAGATCTACAAAGGCATCGCCAAAGTCTTCTCCGAGGTCTGCGTCGGGCATCTGGGCACCGAAACCGACGTGGTGCTGCAGCCGCTGCAGCACGACTCTCCGGCGGAGCTCTCCCAGCCGTTTGATATTCAGGACTGGCGCAAAGGCGAATGCGATCTGATCCCCGGCATAACCGCGCCGAACATTGCGGTCGTCGAGCGTAACTACCCGGAAACCTACGAACGCTTCACCTCTCTCGGTCCGCTGATGGATAAGCTCGGCAACGGCGGAAAAGGCATTTCATGGAACACGCAGAACGAGGTCGATTTCCTCGGCAAGCTGAACTACGTCAAGCTCGAGGGCCCGGCGAAAGGCCGGCCGCGCATTGAAACTGCTATTGACGCCTCCGAGGTGATCCTCGCTCTGGCACCAGAAACCAACGGTCAGGTGGCGGTGAAAGCCTGGGAAGCGCTCGGTGAACTGACCGGGCGCGATCACACCCATCTGGCGCTGAACAAAGAAGACGAGAAGATCCGCTTCCGCGATATCCAGGCGCAGCCGCGCAAAATCATCTCCAGCCCGACCTGGTCCGGACTTGAGAGCGAGCATGTCTCCTACAACGCGGGCTACACCAACGTCCACGAGCTGATCCCGTGGCGTACCCTTTCCGGTCGTCAGCAGCTTTATCAGGACCACGCGTGGATGCGCGCCTTCGGAGAGAGTCTGGTGGCCTACCGTCCGCCGATTGATACCCGAAGCGTTACCCATATGCGCGAGATCCCGCCGAACGGCTTCCCGGAAAAAGCGCTGAACTTCCTGACGCCGCACCAGAAATGGGGCATCCACTCCACCTACAGCGAAAACCTGCTGATGCAAACCCTGTCGCGCGGCGGGCCGATTGTCTGGATCAGCGAAATCGACGCCTGCGAGCTGGGCATTGAGGACAACGACTGGATTGAAGCCTTCAACGCCAACGGTGCCCTCACCGCCCGCGCGGTGGTCAGCCAGCGCGTGCCGCCGGGCATGACCATGATGTACCACGCCCAGGAGCGCATCCTGAACATTCCGGGTTCAGAGGTAACCGGACGGCGCGGCGGGATCCACAACTCGGTAACCCGCGTCTGCCCTAAACCGACGCACATGATTGGCGGTTACGCGCAGCTGGCGTACAGCTTCAACTATTACGGCACCGTCGGCTCCAACCGCGACGAGTTCATCATGATCCGCAAAATGAAAAACATTAACTGGCTGGATGGCGAAGGTCGGGATCAGGTACAGGAGGCGAAAAAATGAAAATACGCTCACAGGTTGGCATGGTTCTGAACCTCGATAAATGCATTGGCTGCCACACCTGCTCGGTCACCTGTAAGAACGTCTGGACCGGGCGTGAAGGCATGGAATATGCGTGGTTTAACAACGTCGAAACCAAACCGGGGATCGGCTACCCGAAAAACTGGGAAGATCAGGAGGAGTGGCAAGGCGGCTGGATTCGCGGCATTCACGGCAAGCTAACGCCGCGCCTCGGCGGCAAAATGGGCGTGCTGTCGAAAATTTTCGCCAACCCAGTCCTGCCGCAGATTGACGATTATTACGAGCCCTTCACCTTTGACTATCAGGATCTCCACCGCGCCCCGGAGGGCGATCATCTCCCTACCGCCCGTCCGCGCTCGCTGATTGACGGCAAGCGGATGGACAAAATCGTCTGGGGGCCCAACTGGGAAGAGCTGCTGGGCGGCGAGTTCGAAAAACGCGCCCGCGACCGCAACTTCCAGAAGATGCAGAAAGAGATGTACGGCCAGTTTGAAAACACCTTCATGATGTACCTGCCGCGCCTGTGCGAGCACTGCCTGAACCCTAGCTGTGCCGCCACCTGCCCGAGCGGCGCGATTTACAAGCGTGAAGAGGACGGCATTGTGCTGATCGACCAGGATAAATGCCGCGGCTGGCGTCTGTGCATCAGCGGCTGTCCGTACAAGAAAATCTACTTCAACTGGAAAAGCGGCAAATCAGAAAAATGCATCTTCTGCTATCCGCGCATTGAATCCGGCCAGCCGACCGTCTGCTCGGAAACCTGCGTCGGGCGCATCCGCTACCTCGGCGTGCTGCTGTATGACGCGGACCGCATTGAAGAGGCGGCCAGCACCGAGCATGAAACCGATCTGTACGAGCGCCAGTGCGACGTGTTCCTGAATCCAAACGATCCGGCGGTGATTGAAGAAGCGCTGAAACAGGGTATTCCGCAGAACGTGATTGACGCCGCCCAGCGCTCGCCGGTCTATAAAATGGCGATGGACTGGAAGCTGGCCCTGCCGCTACATCCGGAGTACCGCACCCTGCCGATGGTCTGGTACGTGCCGCCGCTGTCGCCGATTCAGTCCTACGCCGATGCGGGCGGCCTGCCGCAGAGCGACGGCGTCCTGCCTGCCGTGGAAAGCCTGCGCATTCCGGTGCAGTACCTGGCAAACATGCTCAGCGCGGGCGATACCGGCCCGGTGCTGCGCGCCCTGAAGCGCATGATGGCGATGCGCCACTACAAACGTTCCCAGACCGTGGAAGGCGTGACCGATACCCGCGCCATTGAAGAAGTGGGCCTGACCGAAGCGCAGGTTGAAGAGATGTATCGTTATCTGGCCATTGCCAATTACGAAGATCGCTTCGTGATCCCGACCAGTCACCGTGAAATGGCGCGCGACGCTTTCCCGGAGAAAAACGGCTGCGGCTTCACCTTTGGCGACGGCTGCCACGGCTCCGACACCAAATTCAACCTCTTCAACAGCAGCCGCATCGACGCGATCAACATCACCGAGGTACGCGAACACGGGGAGGGAGAATAATGCAAATCCTCAAAATCATCGCGCTGCTGATCGAATATCCCGATGAGACCCTGTGGGATAGCCGTGATGAAGCGCTTTCGTTGATTGAGCAGGACGCGCCCACGCTGCTGCCGTTTACCCGGCAGCATCTGAACGCCCCACTGCTGGATAAACAGGCCGAATGGTGCGAGGTTTTTGAGCGCGGTCGCGCAACGTCGCTGCTGCTGTTCGAGCACGTTCATGCTGAGTCCCGCGATCGCGGTCAGGCGATGGTCGACCTGATGAGCCAGTACGAGAAAGCCGGGCTACAGCTCGACTGTCGTGAGCTGCCGGACTATCTGCCGCTCTACCTGGAATACCTCAGCATCGTCACCGACGATGAAGCTCGCGAAGGATTACAAAACGTCGCGCCGATCCTGGCGCTGATTGGGGGACGTCTGAAGCAGCGCGGCGTGGCGCATTACCAGCTATTTGACGCCCTGCTGGCGCTGGCGGGTACGCGGCTTTCCAGCGACAGCGTGGCGACACAGGTGTCCAGTGAAAAACGGGATGATACCCGCCAGGCGCTGGACGCCGTCTGGGAAGAGGAACAGGTGAAGTTTATCGAAGACAACGCCACATCGTGCGACAGCTCGCCGATGCAGCAATATCAACGACGCTTTAGCCAGGACGTCGCGCCGCAGTACGTGGACGTCAGCGCCGGAGGCCCAAAATGACACACTACCTGAACGTGTTTTTCTATGACATTTACCCGTACATCTGTGCCACCGTCTTTTTCCTCGGCAGCTGGTTGCGCTACGACTACGGGCAGTACACCTGGCGCGCCTCGTCGAGCCAGATGCTCAGTAAACGCGGCATGAACTGGGGCTCTAACCTGTTTCATATCGGGATCCTGGGGATTTTCTTCGGACACCTGTTCGGCATGTTAACCCCGCACTGGATGTACGCCTGGTTTTTACCCGTCGCGGTTAAACAGCAGCTGGCCATGATGGCGGGTGGGGTTTGTGGCGTATTGACGCTGATTGGCGGTTCTATGCTGCTTTACCGCCGCCTGTTCAATCAGCGCGTGCGCGCCACCTCCACCACGCCGGATATCATCATCATGAGCATTTTGCTGATTCAGTGCATCCTGGGCCTGACCACCATCCCCTTCTCCGCACAATATCCTGACGGGAGTGAGATGATGAAGCTGGTCGGCTGGGCGCAGGGGATCGTGACGTTTAAGGGAGGCTCATCAGAAATGCTGAGCGGCGTGGCGCCGATCTTCCGCATCCATCTGGTGCTCGGGATGACAATCTTCCTGATCTTCCCGTTCACCCGTCTGGTGCACGTGTGGAGCGCGCCGTTTGAGTATTTTACCCGTCGGTATCAGGTGGTGAGATCGCGTCGTTGATTTTGTCGGGTGGCGGCTACGCCTTACCCGACCTACGTTCAGGTTCCTCCTGGCCCGGTAAAGCGTAGCCGCCACCGGGCTATAATCAACCGACGGAACCTCCGGTTACCAGAGAGAGAATAAATAACAGCAACAACACTGCGACGATCAGCCCGAACGCAAGCAGCATAGCATGAAAGGTCAGCGTTAGGCCTGAGAATAGAAGTGCCCCAGAGATACCCCAACGGCTCTCCTTGCACATTCTTCCGATGAACGAAAGTCCCAGTGCCACAACAGCGAGTATAATCCCGGCGTTAAGAATAATGCTGTCGATATCAACCGTCGTTTTTTCGGTTCGGGCAGCAGGACGCTCTCCCTTTAACCCCGCAATTACCCCTTGTTTTACAGCCGAAACTTTCTCAGCAACAATAACCTCAAGCGCTGGCGGCTTTGGAGAAAACGGTCCGAATGAAAACTGAAAGATTGAGAGAATGAGTGCAATTCCCCCCAAAAACATTCCCAATGAACTGAATTTATTTCGTAATACGATTTCCATATCAACCTGCCTTCGAGTAATGCCGCCGCGTGGGCTGTAGGCCCGGTAAGGCGTAGCCGCCACCGGGCGATTAAGACTGAAGCATGCCGTTTTGCAGAAGAAAATTCCACCACTGAATATCGCCTCATAATGGCCCAAAAGTACCGTTATTGGTTCTTCAGATCACTCCTGCCGTTGGAAACGGTGAGGAATAATGGCTCCCGAACACAACACAGAGGGAGTTATCGTGATGAAAGCATTTTTTCGTACGGCAGTGATGATCGGCATGATGAGCGCATTTTCCACTTATGCTACCGCGCAGGAGACAACCCGCATGAATACCAAAACCATTCGCGCAATGACGGGCGCAGAAGCTACCCCATCCTTATCGGCGTCTGAAACCGCGTTAATCGTGGTGGATATTCAAAACGAATATTACGCATCAAAATATTTTCGCGGTCAGATGGTGATCCCGGATGGTGAAAACGTGCTGAAAAACAGTCAAAAACTGGTCAGCTATGCCCATCAAAAAGGGATGCCGGTCTACTTCGTTCGCCATATGGGGCCGAAAGACAGCCCGCTGTTTGCCGAAGGATCTGTTTATGCGCAGTTCCATAAAGATCTGCAACCTTCTGCGCAAGACGCCATTATCACCAAAGCGACCCCGAGCGCTTTTGTTGGCACCGATCTGGATGCGCAATTAAAGAAAAAAGGGATTAAAAAGGTGATTGTGATTGGCCTGATGACGCACATGTGCATTTCGTCCACCGCACGTGACGCTGTACCGCTGGGTTACAGCGTGATTATTCCTGAAGATGCAACGGCAACGCGCGATCTGGATGACGGCAAGGGCGGCGTGGTGGATCACAAAACGCTGCAGCGGACGGCATTAGCCGGTGTGGCCGATGTATTCGCTGAGGTAATGTCCACCAAAGACGTTATGGCACTTCCGGTCACAAAATAAGACCGGACTTGATCCCTGTCGCCAGCCAGACTTCTATACTGGCTGGCACATGGAGGCTTTTATGACGTTGAAAATTGGTATTGTGGTATTTGATGGCATCATCCCTTTTCACCTTTCGGTGCCGTATGCCGTGTTTGAGAAAGCACTCACACCACAAGGCGAGCCCCTTTATCAGCTGGTTGTTTGCGCCACGACGCCCGGCGTACTGAAGACCAATGCCGGTTTTTCTATCGTTGTGGAGCGCGGGCTCGATGCGTTGGCCGGAATGGATATGGTGATCGTCCCAAGCTGGGATGTTCCCGAGCGAGCCCCGGATCCCGACCTCCTGCTGGCGCTGCAAAAGGCCCATGCTGCGGGTGCACGCATTGTGGGTTTGTGCATGGGCGCATTTGTGGTTGCCGCCGCCGGGTTACTGGAACATCGTCCTGCGACAACGCACTGGCGATGGGCGGCTGATTTTCAGCGCCTCTTTCCCTCCGTGCAAATGGATAAAGACGTGCTTTATATAGATGATGGTGACATTGTCACTTCCGCCGGAACGGCGGCGAGTATTGACTGCTGCCTGCATCTGGTGCGTCAGGCTTGGGGTGCCGAAGTGGCAAACGGCGTGGCGCGCTTATTGGTTGTACCGCCGCACCGCCAGGGCGGGCAGCGACAGTATGTCGAGCTGCCGGTTCAGAATACGCGTCGCGGGGATTATTTCACCGATGCGCTGGCTTGGGCGACGGAGAATCTCCAGCTCGCACTCACGCTGGACTGCGTGGCGGAGAAAGCCTGCATGAGCCGACGCAGTTTTACCCGGCGGTTCCAGCAAACCACGGGGGAAAGTTTTTCGCGCTGGCTACTCAACCAGCGCATCATCGTCGCACAGCGCTATCTCGAAAAAACCGACCAGCCTGTGGATGACATTGCCGAGCGCGTCGGTTTTCCCTCGACGACCTCTTTACGCCGTCACTTTCACAATCTGCTCAATACCTCACCTTCCCGCTATCGACGCGAGTTTCGCGGCCGATAATGAAGTGAGTTATTTTCCCTGCGTTTCAAAACCCGCCATCACGGCCTTGAGCTCAGCCAGTGAAAATCCGTGTTTTGCATCGTCAACGCCCAGTCCAAAGCGTTCCTGCATCAGTCGGTAAAGCGCTTCAGCGTCCGGCAAATGGATCTGCTCCTCCACATGGCCATTTTGCCAGTGGGTAAAGTTGAAGTTGGTTAGCGTCAGTTTGCCGCCATCCGGCAGATGACGACACATCAGCAGATGGTGGCGGAAATGCGACTGCGGCCAGTGCGCCGACCAGAAATTCCCCATCACGTAATCGCTGAAATACTGCGTCGTCAGGTCAAACTGATACATCGACTGCCAGTGCTCGTGGTGGCGGAACTGCAGTACCCAGTCGTTACCCTCACTCAGCAGACGATACAGCCCGTGCGGCGTCTCTTGTTCTTCATTGGCAAGCAAACGAATCGGCGCAGTCAACGTCTGGCCGCCAAACCCTACGTCGGCAATCCAGCGCTCACCGTTAAGCTCCACCAGCAGCAGGCGATGCGTGCGCGGCGGCATTTGCGGCGGATTCGCCAGAACGACGCGCCCCAGCACGCTGCGTACCGTAAAGCCAACTTCGCGCAATACGCGTTCGAACAGGCCGTTTTGCTCAAAGCAATAGCCTCCGCGGCGCGCGGAGACCAGCTTGTCGACCAGATTCTGATCCTCAAGGTGGATCTCTCGCGGCAGAACGACATCAATATTTTCAAACGGGATCGCGCCGTTGTGGTGTAAATGCAGCGCGCGCAGCGTGTCGATATCAACAGCGGTTGGTTGCGTCCAGCCGATGCGAGCGAAATAGGCGGTCAGAAATGGGGACATTAATCAGTTTCCTTTGATTGCGATGTTTTGTTTATAAACTAATTTTATGCGCCCACTTTGATTTACGTGCTTTTTCGTCATACTCATCAAAGTAAATAAGGAGCCTCTATGAACCACTTTCGCCCTGTTGAATTACGTCATGCCAGCCGTCTGCTGAACCACGGTCCGACTGTGCTTATCACCAGTCGGGATGAAAGCCTCGACAGACGCAACGTGATGGCCGCCGCATGGTCAATGCCCGTTGAGTTTGAACCGCCGCGCATCGCGATCGTCGTGGATAAAAGTACCTGGTCACGTGAGCTGATTGAGCGCAGCGGGAAATTTGGCATCGTCATCCCCGGCGTGGCAGCGACCAACTGGACTTACGCGGTCGGTAGCGTCAGCGGGCGCGATGAAGACAAATTCAACTGCTATGGGATCCCGGTCGTGAACGGCCCTGAACTTGGCCTGCCGGTTATTGAAGAAAAATGTCTGGCGTGGATGGAGTGCCGGTTATTACCTGTAACTTCTGCGGCAGAAAAATATGACACCCTGTTTGGTGAAGTGGTTTCAGCAGCAGCAGACGAACGCGCGTTTGTCGCTGGCCGCTGGCAGTTTGACGGGGATAAGCTGAATACGCTGCATCACCTTGGTGCCGGGACGTTTGTGGCGAGTGGGAAGATGGTGAAGGCGTTGGATTGATTTCGTAAATCATATCGTACTGAAATATAAATATTTTCCATGGCATTTTATGTTTACCACGGCGAAATAAAACGAAGGATATTCTGCAGTTATTGCATTAGCAATGCTCACACTAAGGAAATATCTATGTCATGGAATAAAAGGGAAGCCGTTTCATACGCCCGCAGTCACGCACATCAAAAAAGCTCTGGTTATTGTGCCCGCGCAGTGGCCGCAGCGATCCGTGCCGGAGGCTTGAAAATTGAAGGAGCTGATGCCAAAGATTTCTGGCGTTCTCTTGAGAAAGCCGGATTCACAAAAACTTACGGCACCCCCATTGAGGGTGATGTTGCTGTTATTGACGCACTCCCCGGCCCACACCAGAACGGACACGCATGCATTTATGATGGTTCTGGAACCTGGTATTCTGATTTCAAACAAAACAGCCTCTATCCTGGGTCAACATATCGAAAGCTCCAACCCAAAATAACTATTTACAGGCACAACTAATATGAAAAAAGCCTTATTGATTTTACTTCTGGGCTCCTGCTCAGCGTTGGCGCACCAGAACGATCCCGTTCAACAGGCTGTTAATTTCAATAAATGGTATGTTAATCAAATTAGCAAGGATGCCTTTCCAATAACTGACAGCCGCGAGATCGATAAATTTGTCACTGCATCCACAATGAAAAAACTGCGTCATGCTCAGGATCCTAACTACGCTGATGATGACTTTTATGACGCGGATATTTTTTTAAAAGCGCAGGATATTGGCGATGACTGGCCCAGCAATGTAGCCGCAATTGCAGGTGACACAGATCCTGTATGTGTAAATGTATATATCGCATTTGGAAAAAAGCAGGAGCACATCGTCATTGACTGCATGGTCAAAGAAAATGGAGCCTGGAAAGTACAGTCAGTCGCCAGGGTAGAATTTTCAAGAAACGTTACTGCTACAAAATGACTTAATCGATGAAAAGCCAGGGTGTTGATATTTAGAGATCTCTTAGGTCATATAAGCACATGGTAGCCTAACGACTACCATGTGCACTTAATTAACTACTTAGCACGCCGCGAAATAATCTCATCCGCAACATTCCGCGGGGCTTCCGCGAAATGATGGAACTCCATCGTATAGGTCGCGCGACCCTGGGACATCGAACGCAGTGTGGTGGCATAGCCAAACATCTCTGCGAGCGGCACGTCGGCACGAATAATCTGGCTGCCGTACTGCTCTGCCATCCCCTGCACCATGCCGCGACGGGAAGAGAGATCGCCCATAATATTACCGGCGTACTCTTCCGGCGTTTCCACCTCCACGTGCATCACGGGCTCCAGGATGACCGGATCCGCTTTACGCGCACCCTCTTTGAAGCCCAGGATCGCCGCCATGCGGAAGGCCATCTCCGAGGAGTCGACGTCGTGATACGAACCAAACGTCAGGGTGGCTTTCACATCCACAACCGGATATCCCGCCAGCACCCCAGAGTTCATGGCCTCACGCAGTCCTTTCTCAACGGAAGGAATATACTCGCGCGGCACCACGCCGCCCTTGGTGGCATCTTCAAACTTAAAGCCGGTGCCCGGCTCTAACGGTTCAAGACTGAGCACCACATGGCCGTACTGCCCTTTACCGCCGGACTGACGGACAAATTTGCCTTCGATGTCCTTCACCGCTTTACGCAGGGTTTCACGGTACGTTACCTGTGGACGACCAATATTTGCCTCCACGCCAAACTCACGCTTCATGCGGTCGACGATGATTTCCAGATGAAGCTCGCCCATCCCGGAGATAATCGTCTGACCAGACTCCTCGTCGGTATGGAGTCGGAACGACGGGTCTTCCGCCGCCAGACGCTGCAGCGCGATACCCATTTTCTCCTGGTCGGCCTTAGTTTTCGGCTCGATCGCCAGAGAAATTACCGGGTCCGGGAACTCCATGCGTTCAAGCGTAATGACCGCATTTGGGTCGGTCAGCGTGTCACCGGTCGTGACATCTTTCAGACCCACGCAGGCCGCGATATCGCCCGCGCGCAGTTCGTCCACCTCGTGGCGATCGTTCGCATGCATCAGCACGATACGCCCGATACGCTCTTTCTTCCCTTTTACCGGGTTATACACTGCGTCGCCTTTGCGCAGCACGCCGGAGTAGACGCGGATAAAGGTCAGTTGCCCGACGTACGGGTCGCTCATCAGTTTGAACGCCAGCGCCGAGAACGGTTCGTCATCACTCGGATGACGCTCCGCGTGCTGTCCTTTTTCATCCACGCCGTCAATGGCCGGCACGTCCAGCGGCGACGGCATCAGTTCGATCACGGCATCCAGCATGCGCTGCACGCCTTTATTTTTGAAGGCGCTGCCGCACAGCATCGGCTGGATTTCACCGGCAATGGTGCGAATACGCAGCCCCTTAATGATTTCAGCTTCATCAAGATTGCCCGTTTCCAGGTACTTATCCATCAGTTGATCGCTTGCTTCCGCCGCCGCAGAGACCATTTTTTCGCGCCACTCTTGCGCGGTACTGAGCAGATCGTCAGGTACCGGCGCATAGTTAAACGCCATGCCCTGAGTGGCATCGTCCCACAGAATGGTGCGCATCTTGATGAGATCCACCACGCCGGTGAAATGTTCTTCTGCGCCAACCGGGATCACAATCGGCACCGGATTGGCCTTCAGGCGTTCCTGCATCATCCGCACGACGCGGAAGAAATCGGCACCCGGACGGTCCATTTTGTTGACGAACGCAATGCGTGGAACCTTGTATTTGTTCGCCTGACGCCAGACGGTTTCCGACTGCGGCTGCACGCCGCCTACGGAGTCATACACCATCACGGCACCATCGAGCACGCGCATGGAACGTTCCACCTCTATGGTGAAATCCACGTGCCCCGGAGTGTCGATGATGTTGATCCGGTGCGGCTCAAACCCCCGGTCCATACCCGGCCAGAAGCAGCTGACCGCCGCGGAGGTAATGGTGATACCGCGCTCTTGCTCCTGCGCCATCCAGTCGGTGGTTGCCGCGCCATCGTGTACTTCACCCAGCTTGTGGCTCATCCCGGTATAAAACAGGATGCGCTCAGTGGTGGTTGTTTTACCGGCATCGATATGCGCGGAGATACCGATGTTGCGATAACGTTCGAGGGGGATGGGTCGGGGCATGATATTTCCTTAAGTCTTCAAGACTGTATTGTGACGACCGGGATGGTCGTATATTCGTTCGTTTGTTATAATAGTCCTATTGTACGAGTATTATCGAACTATTTTTTTTACGATTGACCTATTGTTGATATAGCTCAATCTGACATTTCACGCAGGAAAACCATGATCCCAAACCACCCCGAACCTGAACAAATACTCCTGGAAAACGTGCTGTTCGCCCTCGGTAACCCGCTCCGCCTCTCGATAATTCGCAGGCTGGCCGACGGCAGTGAACTGAGTTGCAATGCGCTACGCCCGGAGGATGTTGTGAAATCCACCATGACACACCACTGGCGCGTACTACGCGACAGCGGCGTTATCTGGCAGCGCCCGCAGGGGCGGGAAAATATGATTTCATTGCGAAGAGAGGATCTGGATGCCCGCTTTCCGGGGCTGATGAAGATACTGCTGCAGGTTAAATAGTCTCTGCCCCTTCAAGACGATAAACCGGGATCCGTCGGGCTGTTTTGGTGAGCGTATCAAACACCTCGGCCTCAGATGTCACTATCCTGATCCCCGTTTTGCGTAACCTCTGAATATCCGCCGCGATGCGCTGAATACCAAACCAGAAAAGCCCGTCGAGCGCCGTCACGGACAACCCGTTTTCCAGCGCCAGCTTGAGTCGTTCGCGGGGCGCTTTCACCTGCTGGGCGATTTGCCGGTAAGGGACTTCATTACATCCTGTCGCGTCACTGCGCTGGATCCGCGTTTTCAGCTGATAGGTAAACTCGTCAGGTATTCCGTTGAGATCCTTTTTAAGGCTATAGACGCAGCCAAAGCGCTTGCCGTTAAACAGAACATTTTTCTGACTAAGCTGAAGCTCGTTTCTGACGCCGTCTATCAGCTGTGGCGCACGGGTGAGGAGAAGCCTGAAGGGAAGCTCGAAGCTGGTCACATAATCCACATTTAGCAGCGCGAGGCGCAAGCGCTCCTCAGCACCGGATTTTTGCTCACGACACTCTTCCAGCACCTCTGCCCACTGGCGCGTCAGGCGTTCCGGCTCGGCGGTTTCGGTAAGGAGATATTTTTCAATCTGGTAATCGACTCGGGCGGTCATAGTGGTGTATGCGGTCGCTGTGGATAGGGTAATTCTATCCAGCGCGGCGACTTTTATAAAGGGCTGAACCGCAACGGCATTCACAAAATGCCGTTGCGATTCAGTCTCCTGATATTTCGAATCAGTGCGCCATTATCCAGCCCATCAGCAGCGTGGCGAAAATCACCGTCGATGCGCCACCGATACGGGTAGCGATCTGCGCGAACGGCATCAACGACATGCGGTTAGAGGCGGATAAAATCGCCACGTCCCCTGTCCCACCCAGCCCGCTGTGGCAGCAGGTAACGATCGCCGCTTCCACGGGATACATATTCAGACGCGATGCAACAAAATAGCCGCTCAGCGCCATCGCAATCACGATCGATCCGCACACCACAACGTAGCCCACCGAGAAGACCGCCACCACGCTCTCCAGCGGCACGTACAGCATGCCCAGACCAATCATTAGCGGCCAGACCAGCGCTGCCGAGACAAACTTATAGCAACTGTGCGCCCCCTGTTCCATGGAACCGGGAATCACCCTGAAATACTTACACAGCACGGCGATGAGGATCATCAGCACTGGACCAGGGATGTGCACAAGTTTTTCAAACAGGCCACCGACGATGAAAAATGCGCACACCATTAGCAGCCCGCCCCCCATCAGGTGGAAATCCGTCTGCTGAACGCTTTGCGTTCCCGCAAACAGATTCTGATCGTCCTTGCTGCGGGTTAGCATGCCGTTTCCCGAAAGTGCAGGACGTTTCGTTCCCAGACGCGCCAGCGTACCCGCACAGATGATGGCGAAGATATTACCGACGACGGCGGCAGGTGCCAGCTGTGCGACGTAAACGTCAGGCGCTTGTCCGAGTATGGCCGAATACGCCAGCGACAGTGGCAAAATGCCCTCACCAATCCCACCGCCAATAATCGGCACGATGATGAAGAAAAAGGTGTGGTAAGGCGTATAGCCAAACAGCGAGCCGACGATTAACCCGCTCATTACCGCCATCAGCGTCCCGACAACCAGGGGTACAAACATGCGGATCATCCCCTGGATAAGCAGCACCCGGTTCATCCCCAGAATGCTTCCCACCACCAGACAGGCAATAACGAAATAGAGCAGATTCGCCTCTTTCATCAGCAGGTGTACGGTATCCAGCGTCTGTTTTTCGAACACGCCAAAATAGACCAGGATGGATGGCACCATCAGGCAGAGAATGGCCGGACCACCGATGTCCTTCAACAGCGGGATCTGACGACCGATTTTGGCAAAGGCGAAACCGAGCGTCATGATCACCGCCAGTCCACCGATCATATTTTTCGGCAGCAGCCCCGCCCATGCGGACGTCGCCACGATGGTCGCAATGCCCACAAACAACATCAGTGGGACGGCGCCCACTTCGGCATTACTCAACCCTAACGTAAAACGCGAGGAGACCGGAGAAGTCGATACAGGATTATCTTTCATATAATCACCTGATTAGTAGGTTCGGATATAAAAACAGGAGTAAAAACCGATAACTCCTGTGTTCAAAAATATTCTTTATATTTAATAATTTTAAATCGCCATTGATAAAATGGTTCAGCGTGAAATTAGCACGGGCATTCAGCCAGAAATGTGAAGGCCGCAATGGTTTTATTTTATAAAGTTAATTCATCTTTTAGTAAGTAAAGTTATTCATCGCCCGGCATTTTGAAATTAATAAAACCAGACAGAGTGTGACCCTTATCACCACCACCCTGATTTTTAACCGCTAGATTAGCGCTAAATAAAAACATAAACGCGCTTAAGAACAGACCTGCTTCGCAAATCTTATTTAATCCGTTTTAACTATTTCAGGAGTCAACCATGTCTCGCAAAGAAGTGCTGTATACGCCTTATAACGGCGCAGTACTGCTGGAAAACCCATTACTGAATAAAGGCCTCGCGTTCATTAAAGATGAACGTGATAATTTTAATCTGCACGGCTTATTACCGCATAATGTTGAAACCATTGAAGAGCAGACCGAACGCGCATGGGTACAATTCTGTCATTTCAAAAGTGATATTTCCCGCCACGTTTATCTGCGTAATATTCAGGACACCAATGAGACCCTGTTTTACAATCTGTTGCGGAAACATATGAAGGAGACGCTGCCGATCATATATACCCCAACGGTCGGTGAAGCCTGCGAACATTTCTCTACCATCTATCGTCGGGCGCGCGGGCTTTTTATTTCATGGCCTAATCGCCATCGCATCGATGAAATGCTGCAAAGTTTCTCGCGTAATGATATTCGCGTGATCGTGGTGACTGACGGAGAGCGTATTTTGGGCCTTGGCGACCAGGGGATCGGTGGAATGGGCATTCCGATTGGTAAATTGTCATTGTATACCGCGTGCGGTGGTATTCATCCGGCCTCAACGTTGCCGATTATGCTGGATGTCGGTACCAATAATCAGCAACATCTGGACGACCCGCTGTATATGGGCTGGCGTCATCCACGCATCAGCGACGAGCAATACGCTGAATTTATGGATATGTTTATCAGTACCGTCAACGCCCGCTGGCCAACTGTTTTACTGCAGTTCGAGGATTTTGCGCAAAAAAATGCGACCCGATTACTCCAGCGTTACCGCGACCAGCTGTGCTGCTTCAATGACGATATTCAGGGAACCGCTGCCGTCACGGCCGGCACGCTGATTGCCGCCGCCCATGCAGCCGGAACCCGCATTCGCGATCAGCGCGTGGTCTTCCTCGGCAGCGGCTCTGCCGGATGCGGTATAGCCGAAAAAATCGTGGCGCTAATGGTCGACGACGGGCTAACCGAGGCCGAGGCCCGCAGCCGGATCTTTATGGTCGATCGTTTTGGCTTATTGACCGACGATATGACCAACCTGCTCGATTTTCAGAAAAACCTGCTTACGGCGCGGGAAGCCATTCGCGACTGGCAGGTGGAATCATGCAATATTTCGCTGATGGAGGTGGTCAGAAATGCCCATCCAACCGTGATGATTGGCGTATCCGGTCAGCCGGGGCTGTTCAGCGAAGCGATAGTTAAAGAGATGCACCGCCACTGCCCGCGCCCTATTATTATGCCCCTCTCCAATCCAACATCACGCGTAGAGGCGCAACCTCAGGATCTGATCGAATGGACGCAGGGTGGCGCTCTGGTTGCGACGGGTAGCCCCTTCTCGCCGGTATTCTGGCAGAACGAACAGTACGACATTGCCCAGTGTAACAATGCCTACATTTTCCCCGGTCTGGGGCTGGGGATATTGGCCAGCAACGCGCGGCGGGTTACCGAAGAGATGTTGATGGTGGCGAGCCGTAGCCTGGCGGCGCAATCGCCGCTGGTCACCACTGAAAAAGGTGGATTACTCCCTCCCGTCGACTGCATTGATACCGTGTCGCGCAATATCGCGTTTGCGGTCGCCCGGGCAGCGATTGAGCAAGGCGTTGCGGCGGCAATGGATGACGAGACCTTGCTGGCGCAAATCGAAAAAACCTGGTGGCAGGCGGACTATGCGCCGTACCGCAGGTCGGCGCTGTAGTTTCAACCCCGGGTAGCGTTCCCGCCTGCCCGGCAAACCTTACATCGAATACCCAGGCTTCTTGATCAGCTCGTCCAGTTTCGGTCCGATCTCAGTATCCCAGACCTGCGCTTTCCAGTCGGCTTCCTGAACTTCATTCAGCGCCACCGAAATGGAGCGGTCTTTGCTGTTCAGATGGCGCGTTATCACCTCGGCGATATCCGCCGCCAGAGCGTTTTTTTGTTCATCATTCAGATCGCGGGGAAAACATTTGATATCTACGTGTGGCATTTGCAGGTTTCCTTTTATGTAATCGCCTTCCAACGTTATCAGATAATCTCGTTTGCCTTTAACACCTTGTGCAGTTCAGGTAGCGCACACACCGAATCTGCGATCGCGGTGATCTTTGGCGTGTTGGCCGCAAACCAGTCGTGTCGTGGTCCCCAGGTGCGCGCGACCGCAATATAGACATCGAGCAGCGTCAGCCGCTCCCCCAGTGCAAAAGGAGACGCGTTAAGTTGGTTATCGAACCACAGATAGAGTGATTTCCGGTACTCAATGCAGTTTTTCTTCAGCTGCTCCGGCGCGTCGGGCACCCAGCGTTCCGGATAATCGGCATAGGTAAAGGTGGGATAGACGTTCGCCACAAACCAGATGAGCAAACGCTGAAACTGCTGGCGCTCGGCCTGGCCGACGGGCGGGGCAAGATCCGGGCAACGGTCGAGCACCATCAGGGCAATGGCCGCGGTCTCCGTCATGATGCCGCCATTTTCAAGCTCAAGCGTAGGCACCTGACACAGCGGGTTGAGTTTTTGCAGCAGCTCACGCTGCGGGCCGGGCTGGTCAAACCCGTCCACGTTGATAAACTGATAAGGGATATCTGCCAGGGTTAGCATCACTTCGCTGATTGCCGAGCCCCAGCCGGGTACGCCATAGAGTTTAATCATGTTGCCCCCTCCCCCTCAGGAATGAAAACCCTAAGTATAGAGCACCATTAGTAGGTTATCCCCGGCGGGTTGACCTCCGACTGCGCCACCGCTTCGCCCTGTTCACCCCAACGCGCCAGCACCTTCTGGTACTCTCCCCGCTTGATCGCACCGTCCAGCGCGGCCTGCAGCGCGTACACCAGCTCATTGCCCTTTTTCGTGGTGGTGGCTACAAACGCCTTTTTCGGCCCTAAACCCACGACGCGCGTTTTTCCGGTGAGCGCCGCTTTGTAGGCCGAGACTGACTGAGGCCCGAAGAACACGTCTGCCCTGCCGGACTGAATATAGAGATTGCCGGAGGCATCGTCCTGGAGATAGACCGGCAGCGCAGGCGTCCGCCCCGCCTTTTTGTTCTCTTCGTTCCAGCCCAGCAGTATGCGCTCCTGATTGGTGCCCGAGCCGACAATCACCTTTTTCCCTGCCAGATCTTCCGCGCTTTTGATTGACTGAATCTCGCTGGTGGATTTCACCGAAAACGCCAGCGAATCGACGCGGTAGGTGGCAAAATCAAACTTCTCTTTGCGCTGTTCGGTCACCGCTATGTTCACCAGCGCCACGTCGTAGCGCCCGGAGCTGATCCCCAGCGGCCAGTCTTCCCACGCCGTCGGCACCAGCTTCAGCTTTAGCCCCAGACTGCCCGCCAGCAGGCGAGCGATATCCGGGTCGCTGCCGATGCGCGTGCGGTTATCGCTTGCCAGCAGCGCCAGCGGCGGCGAATTGAGGGCTGAAATGGCCACCGTCAGCGTACCCGGCTCAACGAATGTGTAGTTTGGGGGGATCTTCGACACCGCCTGCGCATCAAGCGTTATCGGCAGCGGCTGCTCGTTGGCTTTCACATCAATGCTAGCGTGGCTCACCGTCGTGAAGACCAGCCCCGCCAGAAGTCCATATTTCATCTGCGCTCCTTACAGCACTTTAGACAGAAACTGGCGCGTTCGCGCATGCGACGGACGGTTCAACACCTCGTCGCTACTGCCCTGCTCAACAATTTTCCCGTCAACCATAAACACCACCTGATCCGCGACTTCACGGGCAAAGCCGATCTCGTGGGTGACGACCACCAGCGTGGTGCCGGATCGGGCGAGCTTTTTGATCACGTCCAGCACTTCGCCAACCAGTTCAGGGTCGAGCGCCGAGGTGGGCTCATCAAACAGCATCACGCGGGGGCGCAACGCCAGCGCGCGGGCAATGGCGATACGCTGCTGCTGTCCGCCGGAAAGATGGCGCGACCAGGCATCGGCTTTATCCCGCAGCCCAACCACGTCCAGCAGGCTGTATGCCCTTTCCAGCGCCTCTTTTTTGCTGAGCTTTTTATGCGCGATGGGCGCTTCTATCAGGTTTTCCAGCACCGTCAGATGCGGGAAGAGATTAAAGTTCTGGAACACGTAACCTACGTTGACGCGCTGTTTGAGGATCTCCTTCTCCTTCAGCTCGTAAAGCTTGTCGCCCTGACGGCGATAGCCGATGTAATCCCCGTCAATCTGGATAAATCCTTCGTCAACGCGCTCCAGGTGGTTAATGGTGCGCAGCAGGGTTGATTTGCCGGAGCCGGACGGCCCAAGGATGACCGTCACGGACCCGGGCGGGATCTCAAGCGAAACGTTGTCGAGCGCCTTATGGCGGCCAAAAAACTTGCTGACGCCGGTAATCGAAATGTGTCCTTCAGGAGAGGCTTGCATGAACGGGCTCCTGTGCTGGCGTGGAGGTAACGGAACGGACGCGGCGAGTGGCGCGGTTCTGATTGACGGCGGAGCGGCGTTCGCTGCGTGCCAGAGCGCGCTCAACAACATACTGAATGGCGGACAAGACGGTGGTAATGACCAGATACCAGGCAGCACCGACCATCAGCAGCGGGATCACCTCCTGCGTGCGGTTGTAGATCATCTGAATGGTATAGAACAGTTCCGGCATCGCCAGGACGTACACCATCGCCGTACCTTTGGCGAGACTGATGATTTCATTGAACCCCGACGGCAAGATGGTGCGCAGCGCCTGAGGCAGAATGATCCTCACCGTACGACGCCAGGCCGGGAGACCCAGCGCGGCGGCCGCTTCATACTGACCGTGATCGACCCCCAGGAAGCCCCCGCGAATAATTTCGGCGGTATAGGCGCTCTGCACCAGCGTCAGCCCCACCACGGCGGTAGAGAACTGCCCCAGCACGTTGATGGTGTCGAAGCTGCCCCATGTAATACCGGTGAACGGCACGCCCAGAGAGAGCGTGTCGTAGAGATAGGAGAAGTTGTAGAGAATGATCAGCACCACAATCAGCGGCAGCGAACGAAACAGCCAGATATAGCCCCACGCCAGGCTGTTCAGTAGCCATGACGAGGACAGTCTCGCCAGCGCCAGCAGGCCGCCCAACACCACGCTCAGCGCGGTGCCGATCAGGGTCAGCAGCAGGGTCTGCCCTACGCCTTCGAGGATCACCGGGTCAAAGAACCAGCGGGCGAATACCGCCCACTCCCAGCGCGGGTTAAAGGCCACCGACTGAATCACGACGGCCAGGACAAACAGCGCCACCGCGGCGCCGACGGCCCGCAGCGGATATCGCGCCGGGACCACCTTAATGGTTTCAACGTTGCTCATCGTCGTTCCTCATGCGGTTTTACTGAACGCTTCGCGTACCAGCGTTTTAGTGAAGCGCAGCCGACCGTCAAACGGCGGCTGGCTGTACTCTTCCGGATCCCGGTTCAGATCGAACTGCGCCTGGTAGCCCTGGCTGAGATAGAGCCTGACCGCCTCCGGCTGGCGAAAACCGGTTGTCAGGTAGATTTGGCTATATCCTGCCAGTACCGCCCGGCGCTCAAGCTCCTGCACAACGCGCCCGGCAAGCCCCTGCTGACGCAGGGTTTTGTCCGTCCAGATGCGTTTGATTTCCGCGGTGCGTTCGTCGAAAGGTTTGTACGCGCCGGTGGCGATAATCTTTCCATCTCGCTCCAGTACGATAAACAGCCCCTGCGGCGCTAAATACCACTCGGTGAGTTCAACTTCCGCGTCTTTAGAGAAGTAGTCCCCATAACGGGCGGCGTATTCTCCGAACAGCCCCTCGATGATGGGCTGGAGTTCGGCATCTTCCGGCGAAACGTCACGAAAGTGTTCGCTCATGCAGCCTCCTTAATCGCCCAGGCCAGCAGGGTTCACTTCGGACTGAGGAATGCGCTCAACCCCTTCCCCCCAGCGGTTCAGCACTTTGTCGTAATCGCCGTTTTTGATGACACCGTTCAGCGCGGTTTGTACCGGCTCAACCAGCCCGCTGCCTTTTTTCAGCGTCACCGCAATGTGCGCCGCCTTTGGCCAGCCGCCGTCGACGCTACCCACCAGTTTGGTTTTCCCGTTTAGCGCCGCTTTCCAGGCGCCAATCACGTTCGGACCAAAGTAGGCATCCGCGCGTCCGGACTGCAGCGCCAGCGTTTGTGCCGCATCGTCTTTGGTGTAGATCGGGGTAAAGGGTTTGAGTCCCTTCTTCAGGTTTTCGGCATTCCATGCCAGCAGGATGGCCTCCTGGTTGGTGCCGGAGCCAACGATAATCCGCAGCCCGGCGATGTCCTCCGCCTTCTCAAGCGACGCGATCGGGCTGGTTGATTTCACGTAGAACCCGAGGGAATCTTTTCGGTAGGTGGCAAAATCAAATTTCTCTTTGCGCTCTTTGGTCACGGTGATATTGCTGATGGCTGCATCGTATTTCCCGGAGGCCACGCCCAGCGGCCAGTCTTCCCAAGAGGTCGGCACCACGTTCAGCTCCAGTCCCAGGCTGTCAGCGACCAGACGGGCGACGTCCACTTCACTCCCCAGCAGCGTTTTGTTGTCATCGGAAAACACCGTCAGCGGCGGTTGATTGAGGCCCGCCACCGCAACGGTAAATTTCCCCGGCACGGCGAAGCGGTAATCTTTCGGCAGCTGTGCCACCGCATCGTTGTTTTTGGCGGTATTAACCGGCGTTTTATTGGCCTCAATGCTCACGCCGGTGCCGTTAATCTTCACATTCTCTGCCCAGACGGCAGGGGTAAAAGCCAGCGCAAGCGCCAGAATAAGCGATGTTTTCTGCATAGCGGGGTTCTCTTTTATTGTTGTGTGAATTGGTTTTTAGGTTCGTCTAAGCCAAGGCTTTCGCGCAGCGTGGTGCCGGGGTAGTCGGTCCGAAACAGTCCGCGCGCCTGTAAAACGGGTACCACCTGGTCAACAAAGCGCGGGAAAGTGTCCGGCGTACCGCCCTGAATGATGAAACCGTCCGCCGCATGGCCTTCAAACCAGGCCTGCAGGCCGTCAGCCACCTCTTCCGGCGTGCCGGAAAAGCGCGGGCGCGGTGATGCAGCTTCAAGGGCCACCTGACGCAGGGTTAAGTTACGCTCTGCGGCATTACGCTTAATTTCATCGGTGGTGCTGCGGAAGCTGTTTTTGCCTAAGTCGCCGATATCCGGGAACGGCTCGTCGAGCGGATACTGGCCGAAATCGTGATGCTCAAAATAACGCCCGAGGTAGTTGAGGGCATCGTTAATCGACACCAGCGCCGCCGTGGTTTGATACTGGTTTTCCACGTCATCGGCGTCTTTACCCACAATGACGCTGACGCCCTGGAATATATGCAAATCAGACGCGCAGCGTCCGTTAATTTCCAGCTGCTGCTTCACGTCGCGATAAAAGGCTTTCGCTTCGTCGAAGGTTTCATGATGCGTAAAAATGGCGTCGGCATGTTTCGCCGCCAGTTTTTTCCCGTCGTCCGACGCGCCCGCCTGAAAGACAATCGGTCGCCCTTGTGGCGTTCGACCAATATTCAGCGGACCGGCGACCTGGAAGAAATCACCGTGGTGGTCCAGGGTATGCAATTTTGCCGAATCAAAGAATTGGCCACTCTCTTTATTGCGCACAAAGGCGTCGCCCTCCCAGGAATCCCACAGCCCTTTCACGACGTCGAGATACTCGTCCGCAATGCGATAGCGCAGCGCATGCTCGGGGTGCTTTTCACGGGAAAAATTCTTCGCTGAGCCTTCCAGCGGCGAGGTCACCACGTTCCAGCCCGCGCGCCCGTTGCTCAGGTGATCGAGGCTGGCAAACTGACGTGCCACGGTAAAAGGCTCGCTGTAGGAGGTGGATAAGGTTCCCACCAGGCCAAGGCGTGAGGTAATACTCGCCAGCGCGGATAATACCGTTAGCGGTTCAAAGCGGTTTAAAAAATGCGGGATCGATTTCTCGTTAATATAGAGACCGTCGGCCACGAATAAGAAATCGAGTTTGCCCGCCTCCGCTTTTAGCGCCGTCTCTTTAACAAAATCAAAATTGATGCTGGCATCCGCGATTGCCGCAGGATGACGCCAGGCTGACATATTTCCGGATGCACCATGCAAAATGGTCCCCAGCCGCAGTTGACGATGTGCAGACATATTCACCTCAAATAAATTAAACGTGTTGCAGGGCTTTTTCCGCAAGCTGTGCAAAATAGCGGGCAGCGGGTTCAATGAGGGCCTCATCCGGATTAAAGGACGGGTGGTGTAAACCAAACGGGCTGTTGCTGCCAATGCTGACAAACGCGCCAGGAATTGACTGCAGATAGACCGCAAAATCCTCCCCGCCCATGTGCAGCTCCGCATGCTGGGTTTCGTATCCTGACTCTCTGGCAACAGAGGTGGCGAAATCTGCCCAACGTTCGTCGTTCACCAGCGCGGTCGGTCCGGCATACCAGGTGATGTCGATCTGCGCACTGAAGGCGCTGGCAAACCCGGCGGCGATTTCCCCGACGCGGGCCTTCACGTTTTGCTGCACTTCCGTGCGATGGGTGCGCAGCGTGCCTTCCAGCTCCACGCTTTCCGGCAGGACGTTCCAGGTGTTGCCTCCGGCAATGCGCGTTACGCTCAACACCACCGAATCCAGCGTGTTGACGTTGCGGCTGGCAACGCTTTGCAGCGCCGTCACCAGCTGGCTCGCCAGCACAATGGCATCGTTGCCTTCGTGTGGACGTGCGGCGTGCGCACCCTTGCCGGTAATGCGGATCACAAAGCGGTCAACGTTGGCATAAAACGGCCCGCCGCGAGTGGCAAACTCGCCTACCGGCAGCCCCGGCTCGTTATGCATACCGAAGATGGCGCTAACGTCACGCAGGGCACCGGCCCGCACCATGCTTTTTGCGCCGCCAAAGTTTTCTTCCGCAGGCTGGAACAGGATCCGCACCCGCCCGTCGAGCGACGCTTCACGCTCTTTCAGCTTCAGCGCCGCGCCGAGGATCACGCTGGTGTGGATGTCGTGTCCGCAGGCATGCATCACCCCCGCACGCTGCGAGCTAAACGGCACGCCGCTGCGCTCCTCTATCGGCAGCGCATCAATGTCTGCGCGCAGCGCAATCAGCTTATTACCCGTCCCGATTTCCGCCACCAGCCCGGTTGTCAGGTCATACGGCAGCGGCGTAATGCCAGCATTCGTCAGCCACTGGCGCAGGCGTGCAGTCGTTTCGACCTCCTGTCCGGAGAGTTCCGGGTTCTGGTGCAGCTCACGACGCCAGGCAATCAGTTGTTCGCCAAAACTCATACGGTGACCTCCTTGTTGAGACGCGCTTCGGCAAGCAGACGCAGCGACGCGACGCGCGTTGCCCCCTCCGCGACCGGCGTGTCGATGATAAATTCGTCAATGCCCCACTGCTCGTGCAGGGCGTTCAGTTGTTCAAGCACCGAGTCAGCAGTGCCCGCCAGCAGGGACTGCGCCCGGCGGGCAATACGCACCGGCTCGCTGCCTGCCTGACGCGCAAAGGCGTAGGCCTGTTCTTCGCTGGCGACGGTCACGCGCTGGCCGTTTGCCAGCTCAACGCCCCATACTTCGACCTTCTGCGCCAGCGCGTCGGCCTGCTCCTGCGACTCCGCCACAATGGCCTGCACTGCAACAATCACATCGCGGGTGCTGTTCTGACGCCAGGTTGACACCACCTCTCGCAGCAGTTCCGGATCGCCGTTCAGATGAGCGGCAAAAACAAAGTGCCAGTCAAGTGATGCGGCGAGCAGCGCGCTTTCGGTACTGGCTCCCAGCAGGAACCCCTGCGCAGGCACTGACGGCAGCGGCGTGGCGCGAACGGCCTCCTCCACCGACTGATTTTCAGGACGGATCCAGCCGTCCAGCTGCGTCAGCTGTTCTGCAAAGCTGCCTTTTTCCTGAGGATGTAATCCAAGCTGCAGTGCGCGGGTAGAGAGCGGGAGACCGCCGGGGGCTTTCCCGACGCCCAGATCCACGCGGCCCGGTGCCAGCGCGGCCAGAAGATTAAAGTTTTCTGCGACCTTATAGGGGCTGTAGTGCTGAAGCATGACGCCGCCCGACCCCACGCGAATGCGCGTTGTTTGCCCGAGGATCCAGGCAATCAGCAGTTCCGGTGAGGGGCTGGCGAGCTGAGGGGTGTTGTGGTGTTCGGCAATCCAGAAGCGGTGATAACCCAGCGTTTCCGCCTGCTGCGCCAGTGTTAAGGTACGTGCCAGCGCATCGGCGGCGGTTTCGTGTTCTGCGACGGGGCTTTTATCCAGAATGCTGATTCGCCATGACATGTTGCGTTCTCGTTTGACTTAACATGTCGTCATTATTAAAGGCGCGATTAACCTCTGAGAAACAATTAATTTACATTTAGTTTGCCGGAAATCAGATATGTAAACCCTGCTAACGGTGTGATTTAAGCGATGAAATCAGCGCCTCCGCCTCCTGCCGACGGGTGATGCGGACAAAGCGAATGTGGGCATATTGCGGATTTTGCATATCGGCTTCGTAGCGTTCGCGATTGCTGCGCCAGGTTTTGAGGGTCCATATGATGATGGACTCCCGGCTAAAAAACGAGCGGCGGAAGCTTTCACGGTTTCCGGTGCCGGGCCACAGTTCCTGCTGGTGCCATGCACGCCTGAAGGCGCGCGTTACCGCCTGCCAGAGCGTGCGGGCGAACCCGTAGTCCACCCACACCACCAGATCTACCTCGCGCCATTTCACGGGACGAGTGCGGTTGTAGTTACCATCGAGCACCCAGCCGGGCGTGGCGGCCAGCGTCTCCGCCAGCGTTTTCAGCAGCACCTCGTCGGGCGTTCCCTGCCAGTCAGGACGCCAGTACAGCCTGTCCATCTCGATGTACGGGAGTGACAATTCCGTTGCGATGCGCCGGGCAAGCGTGCTTTTGCCACTCCCGCTGGTGCCGATAATATTGATTTTCACCGTTCCGCCTGACTATGCTGAAAAAAAGGATCGCATCATATCCCTTTCTTTTTGTCACCGAAACGCTCAATAGCTAATCATTCGGGTACTGCACGTCACTCACTTTCTCCAGCCACTCAACCGGACTGCCGTTTACCGCTTCGGCGATGGCAATATGAGTCATCGCCGTTTGCGCACACGCGCCGTGCCAGTGCTTGACGCCCGGCGGGATCCACGCGATGTCGCCCTGGTTAAGCGGCTCCGCCTCTTTGCCCCACTCCTGCAGCCAGCCGCGCCCTTGGGTGACAATCAGCGTTTGTCCCAGCGGATGAGTGTGCCAGGCGGTACGCGCGCCCGGCTCGAAGGTCACAGTGGCCCCGCCTACTTTTGCCGGTTCTGTCGCCTGGAACGGCGCATCAATACGCACGGTGCCGGTGAACCAGGCGTCTGGCCCCTTTACTGACGGTAATGAACCGCTGCGGATAATTTTCATCATGTACTCCTCGTTGACTGTTGCGTTAACAGTAGCGCAAAGCCATCCGCAGCATTAGAGTGCATAATCAGAACGTAAACATGAACTGAATTCATAAATGAGGGCTAGCCGCCATGTTAAAAGACAATTTCAACGATCTGCTCTCGTTTATGGTCGTCACCCGCGAGCGCAGCTTTACACGAGCCGCGGCACAGCTGGGCGTCTCGCAGTCGGCACTGAGCCATGCGATGCGCAATCTTGAAGCCCGACTCGGCGTTCGCCTGTTGACCAGAACCACCCGTAGCGTGGCGCCTACCGAGGCCGGCGAGCAGCTTTTTATCCGCTTACGTCCCCACCTGATGGAGATCGAACAGGAGCTGACGGCGCTGCGCGATACGCGCGACAGGCCTGCGGGGAATATCCGTATTACCGCGGGTGAACATGCCATGGAGAGCGTACTTTGGCCGGTGTTGAAACCCTTTATGGCGCAATACCCGGATATTAACGTTGAAGTGACGGTGGATAACGGCCTGACCGATATTGTTGATGGGCGTTTCGACGCGGGCGTGCGCCTGGGTGAACAGGTGGCGAAAGATATGGTGGCGGTGAGGATCGCGCCGGACATGCGCATGGCCGTCGTCGCGTCCGAAGATTATCTGGAGCGCTTTGGCGTGCCGGAAACACCGGAGCAGCTTCCGACGCACCGCTGCATCAATATGCGCCTGCCCACTCTTGGGGGATTATATGCCTGGGAATTTGAACGCGACGGGCGCGGTTTTAGCGTACGAGTTGAAGGACAGCTTACGTTGAACAGCCTGCCGCAGCGTATCGATGCCGCCGAGAACGGTCTCGGTTTGGCCTACGTGCCGGAAACGTCGATCAGTAAGGCCGTGTCAGAAGGACGGTTAGTTCAGGTCCTCGATGCCTGGTGTCCGACCTTTGAAGGATATCACCTTTATTATCCCAGTCGCCGCCAGCATGCACACGCTTTCAAGCTGCTGCTGGATGCCCTGCGTCAGCCGTCAGCGATACCCACAGGTAATTATTAAGCAAACCTGATGATTAAAGCACCGCTTCAACGCGCGTTTTGTCTAAAAACTCGCCACGTTTCAGCGCGTTGTGATCCCCGTCTGCTCTGACCACACGATTTCCTTCGACGTGCATCACTTTCGGCACGGTTATATTTTGCGTCGCTTATCAATTGCGGGTAGGATGCCACGCCATGTTTCGCCTTATCCATACACAGAATGACTGGAAAGGCAGCATGTGTTTGCGCAGAAGCAATCGTTTGTATTGCGTTCTGCCAGGCAGGACTATCACGATAATGGTTCAGACAGGCAAACAGGTAACTCAATGAAAACAAGCAATAAAAGCGCAGCCGATCATCACGCTGCGAAACGTCGCTGGTTGAACTCCCACGAAGAGGGCTACCACAAAGCGATGGGCAACCGTCAGGTTCAAATGATCGCCATCGGCGGCGCTATCGGTACAGGTCTGTTTTTAGGTGCTGGCGCACGTCTGCAAATGGCGGGCCCCGCACTTGCACTGGTCTATCTGGTGTGCGGGATCTTCTCGTTCTTCATCCTTCGTGCCCTGGGCGAACTGGTACTGCACCGCCCGTCCAGCGGCAGTTTTGTCTCCTACGCTCGCGAGTTCCTCGGTGAAAAAGCCGCCTACGTGGCAGGCTGGATGTACTTCGTCAACTGGGCGATGACCGGTATCGTCGACATCACCGCCGTTGCGCTGTACATGCACTACTGGGGCGCGTTTGGCGATGTGCCGCAGTGGGTCTTTGCGCTCGGCGCGCTGGCGATTGTCGGCACCATGAACATGATCGGCGTGAAGTGGTTCGCCGAGATGGAGTTCTGGTTTGCGCTGGTAAAAGTGCTGGCCATCGTGGTGTTCCTGGTGGTCGGTACGGTGTTCCTCGGCAGCGGTAAACCGCTGGACGGCAATGCCACCGGCTTCCACCTGATAACCGATAACGGCGGCTTCTTCCCCCACGGCCTGCTGCCTGCGCTGGTGCTGGTTCAGGGCGTAGTGTTTGCTTTTGCTTCCATTGAGCTCGTCGGTACCGCGGCGGGTGAATGTAAAGACCCGCAGACGATGGTGCCAAAAGCCATCAACAGCGTGATCTGGCGTATCGGCCTGTTCTACGTCGGCTCCGTGGTGCTGCTGGTTCTGCTGCTGCCGTGGAACGCCTATCAGGCAGGTCAGAGTCCGTTCGTGACCTTCTTCTCTAAGCTGGGCGTCCCTTATGTGGGCAGCATCATGAACATTGTGGTACTGACCGCGGCGCTCTCCAGCCTGAACTCTGGCCTGTATTCCACTGGCCGTATTCTGCGCTCCATGTCGATGGGCGGTTCCGCGCCGAAGTTCATGTCGAAGATGAGCAAGCAGCAGGTTCCTTATGCGGGGATTCTGGCGACGCTGGTGGTTTACGTCTTTGGCGTGTTCCTGAACTATCTGGTGCCGTCCCGCGTATTTGAGATCGTGCTGAACGTGGCCGCGCTGGGGATTATCGCCTCCTGGGCCTTTATTGTGGTCTGCCAGATGCGTCTGCGCAAAGCGATCAAAGAAGGCAAAGCGGCTGATGTGAGCTTCAAGATGCCGGGCGCACCGGTGACCTCCTGGCTCACCCTGCTGTTTCTGTTCAGCGTGCTGGTGCTGATGGCGTTTGACTACCCGAACGGTACTTACACCATCGCGACGATCCCGCTGCTGGCGGTTCTGCTGATTGCTGGCTGGTTCGGCGTGCGTAAGCGCGTTCACGAGATCCACAGCACCGCGCCGGTTCATCACGACGATGAAAAGCACGATGCACCGCTGGTGGAAGAAACCTCGCGTTAATAAAAAAGCCGGGTGGCGGCTTCGCCTTACCCGGCCTACATATCAAGAATTTGTAGGCCCGGTAAGCGCAGCGCCACCGGGCAATTCCCCATCAGAGTGCAATACGAATCACATCATCAGGCTGGGTTGCTTCCTGCTGACGGGTCGACTTTTGTTTCACAGTCACATACAGCGTTTTACCATCGGCAGAGAGTGCCAGGCTATTCGGATAAACCGGCGTATCGAACGTTTTGGTCACCTGGTAGGTTTTCGCGTCAATCACGCTCACCTTGCCCGCTTCGCGGTGCGTCACGTAGACTTCATTGCGCGTTGGGTTAAACAGGACGGCCAGTGATTCAGGCGCGGCGATCTTCTCCATTACGCTGCCGTCTTTCAGGCTCACCACCAGCACTTCCGGCTGTTTTGAATCGGTCAGGAACGCACGCTGACCGGCGGTGTCCAGGCTCAGGTTAAGGTAGAAATGCTCTTTACCGTCGTCCTGCACTTTTTTACGGCTGATGATTTTGTGGGTGGCCGTGTCAATCGTCAGCAGTTCGCCGTCCGCATTCGTGGTATAGAGACGTTTCGCCTGCGCATCCAGCGCCAGGCCGGTGCTGTAGGTGCCGGTATTAGCAATAGTGTCCTTCAGCTTCAGGGTTGCGCCGTCCACGACCCAAATCACGCTCTCTTTGCCTACACCGGTGATGTAAACGGTGTTGCTCGCGTCGTCCGCCACCAGCTGGCGCGGCTGCAGCGGTTTGATCGTTTCGCTGCGTTTACGATCGTCGAGCACCAGACGCCCTTTCACGTCCCCCGTTTTGGCATCAATGGCCGTCACCGCACCGTTGATGGTGTTACCCAACCACAGCGTCTGGGTGGCGTTATCGAAGGTTGCCCCGAACGGTTTGAGATCGCTATGGATCGCTTGCGTCACGTCCAGCGTGACCGGGTCAAGGCGATAAACGACTCCGCCTTTATCGGTCTTACGGCTTTGTGATGTCGCCACCCACAGCGCGTTCTCCTGCTGGCTCAACGCCATCTCATAAGCCCCTTTGCCGACCGCTTTACGCAGCATCTCTTCTGCAGCATGAACCTGGAACGTACCGGCGAATAATAATGAGCCTAACAGCAGAGAACCGCGCAGGCGCGGCGAGCACAGATGACGTAAAGACATAACAATTCCTTTTTTGAAGAATAAGTGTACTGCTGACATCGCTTCCAACCGGCAGCGTCATCGCGCCGCCTTTATGATAATGAGAATAGTAATCATTAATTCTATAAATGTGGAGTTTTTCTTCCCTTCACTCCTTTCATTAACGCAATGTGCGGTTATAGTTTTCAAAACATTTACAAAAGATTTAACATGTATGCACATGTTCCATTTGGTTCGTTTCTTCACCTTAACTGGTTTATTTCATGAAAATCATCACCGCCCGTAAGGCAACTCTCCCGCTGCTGCTGGTTCCTGTTATCCTGGCGCCCCTTGAGGCGATAGGCGCGGACGAGCAGACCATGATCGTCAGCGCCACGCCGCAGACTGTCTCTGAACTGGATACGCCCGCCGCGGTCAGCGTGGTCAATGGCGACGATATGCGTCAGGCAACCCCACGGATTAACTTGTCTGAATCTCTCGGTAGTGTGCCGGGGCTGCAAATTCAGAATCGCCAGAACTATGCACAGGATCTGCAGATTTCAATGCGTGGCTTTGGCGCCCGCTCTACCTTCGGCGTGCGCGGTATTCGGATGTACGTGGACGGTATTCCCGCCACCATGCCGGACGGTCAGGGCCAGACCTCGAACATCGATCTCACCAGCGTGGATAGCGTGGAAGTGCTGCGCGGCCCCTTCTCTGCCCTTTACGGCAACGCCTCTGGTGGCGTCATTAACATTAATACGCAGACCGGCCAGCAGCCGCCGACCATTGAGGCCAGCAGCTATTACGGCAGTTACGGCACCTGGCGCTACGGCATGAAAGCCACCGGTGCGATGGGCGACGGTACGCATGCGGGCGATGTGGATTACACCGTTTCGACCACCCGCTTCACCACCCATGGCTATCGCGACCACAGCGGCGCGCGCAAGAACCTCGCCAACGCGAAGCTGGGCGTGCGTATTGATGACGTAAGCAAGCTGACGCTGATTTTCAACAGCGTGGACATGAAAGCCAACGATCCGGGCGGTCTTGACTATCAGGAATGGCGTGACAACCCGCGTCAGTCACCGCGCGGCGACCAGTACAACACCCGCAAAACCATCAAGCAGACCCAGGCCGGGCTGCGCTATGACCGTCAGCTGAGCGAGCAGGACGATCTCAGCGTGATGATGTACGCCGGTGAGCGTGAAATGACGCAGTATCAATCCATCCCGTATCAGCCACAGTTGAGACCAACCCATTCCGGCGGCGTGATTGATATGCAGCGTCACTATCAGGGCGTCGATACCCGCTGGACGCACCGGGGCGAGCTGCTGGTTCCGGTCACCTTTACTACCGGGCTGAACTACGAAAATCTGAGTGAAGATCGTCGCGGGTACGAGAACTTTGTCATGAACAACGGCGTGCCGGATTACGGTGTAAAAGGCAATAAGCGTCGTGATGAACGTAACCTGATGTGGAACCTTGACCCTTACCTGCAAACCAGCTGGCAGTTAACGCAAAAACTCTCTGTCGATGCAGGTGTGCGTTACAGCTCCGTCTGGTTTGATTCCAACGACCATTACGTTACGTCCGCCAACGGCGATGACAGCGGCGAGGCGAGCTACCATAAATGGCTCCCGGCGGGCTCGGTGAAATACGCCGTGACCGACGCGTGGAATATCTATGCCGCCGCAGGACGTGGATTTGAAACGCCGACGATCAATGAACTCTCCTATCGTCCTGATAACCAGGGTGGGCTGAACATTGGCCTGAAGCCGTCCACCAACAACACCTATGAAGTGGGCAGCAAAACCCGTATCGGCAATGGCCTGCTGACGGCAGCGCTGTTCCGCACCGATACGGATGACGAGATTGTGGTGGATTCCAGCTCCGGAGGCCGAACCAGCTATAAAAATGCCGGTAAAACTCGTCGTCAGGGGGTGGAAATTTCCCTCGACCAGCAGTTTGCGGAAAACTGGAAGCTGAAAATGGCGTGGACCTACCTTGATGCCACCTACCGTACCAACGTATGCGGGGATGATAACTGCAACGGCAACCGTATGCCGGGGATTGCCCGCAACATGGGCTTCGCATCGTTTGGCTGGCAGCCAGAAGAAGGCTGGTATGCAGGGACAGACGTGCGCTACATGAGCGACATTATGGCCGACGACGAAAACACGGCCAAAGCGCCGTCTTATACGGTTGTCGGACTCAATACCGGGTATAAATTCAATTACGGCAACTGGGGAATGGATCTCTTTGGCCGCGTCGATAACCTGTTCGATAAAGAGTACGCGGGCTCAGTGATTGTCAACGAGTCCAACGGGCGTTATTACGAACCTGCTCCGGGCCGCAACTACGGCGTAGGACTGTCGGTCTCTTATCGCTTCGAGTAAGGATACGCGACGTCCCTCTTCTCTTTTTTATATTTTAACTCCTGTTGGCTAATTGCCAGCAGGAGTTATTCATCAAAAGAATAAATGGATGCGGTAAATAGTCGTGCGCTAAAATAATCTCTCAGTTGAAATATTGTCGCTGTAGCAGATCGTTTGCTTCATCAATCAGCTTATCTATTGCTTTCTTACTCCCTTCAACATCCCTTCTTTCCAGAGCAGAAAGTAAATCTGCGTAATGATAGGTTGATGCCCTGATATCATTCAGCTCCCGGTGGAGATAGTTAATACAGGGACCAATGCGCACCCACAGCTGCTCGATGAGCGCGCTGAGTGTCGGCATCTCCGCGTACTGATACAGCGTAAAGCGGAAAATACGGTTTGCGTATAACGCCTGCTGGACGTTGCCGTTAGACATGGCGTCATGAAAGGCCTCCGACAGCTTGTGCAGCGTTTCCAGCTTGCTCTCCGTCATGTGCTGACAGGCAGCCGCTACCGCCATTGGCTCCAGCTGTTTTCTGATGGCGTTTATTTCGTTATAGCGATCTAACGTTACCTCAGGCACCAGGAAGGCCTGCGCAGGCGTGGCGTGCAGCGCCCCCGCCGATACCAGACGTAAAAGCGCCTCGCGAACCGGGGTGATGCTGGTGCCTAATTTATCGGCGATCTCTTTCGTAATCAGTCGAGCACCAGGTTTAAGTGAGCCTGTAATTAACGCCCCTTTTAAACTGATCTCAACTTGCATGGTTAGACTGACTCTTTGCGCTTTTTCTAAATGATCCAAATCAAGCATGTTCAATTCCTGTAGCTAATACTTAACGCTATTTTTAAGCGTCGCTTTTTATAACGACGCTGGTTCGATATATCCTGTATCGTCATGCCTGGTGGTGGGAAGTGCGTATAAACGCAAAAAAATACATTCACTCTGTTTTTATCGCGCTCTGGCCTTCTATGCTGATGACGCTGGCGCGGTGCCGATATAATTAAAGACAATATATCGTATCTTCACAAATAAATATGGCGGGTTTCCCGCCATATTTTCGTTTATTTATGGTCCGCAGCGACGCGAATCACGACTTTGCCGAAGTTTTTGCCTTCAAGCAGCCCAATCAACGCCTCGGGTGCGTTTTCGAGTCCGTCAGTAACCTGTTCGCGATAATGGATTTTACCTTCCTGTACCCAACGCCCCATCTCGTCCTGGAACTCTTTAATACGGTGTCCGTAGTCCTGGCCGATGATAAAGCCCTGCATGCGAATGCGTTTCTTCAACAGGGTTGCCATCAACAGCGGCAAACGATCCGGGCCGTCCGGCAGACCGGTTGCGTTGTAGCCGCTGACCAGCCCACATACCGGCACGCGCGCGGCGGTATTCAGTAGCGGCAGTACGGCATCAAAGACTTTCCCGCCAACGTTTTCATAATAAACATCTATTCCCTGCGGGCAGGCTGTTGCCAGCTGCGCGTCAAAATCCGCAGCATGGTGATCCAGGCACTGGTCGAATCCCAATACCTCGACAGCATGGCGGCATTTTTCAGCACCACCCGCGACACCGATAACCCGGCAGCCTTTAATTTTGCCGATTTGCCCGACCGTTGCCCCAACCGGCCCGGTCGCCGCAGCCACCACCAGCGTTTCACCGGCTTTTGGCTGACCGATATCCAGTAGGCCCATATAGGCGGTAAAGCCCGGCATCCCGAGCACGCCAAGCGCCCATGAAGGGTGCGAAGGGTTTTCCCCCAGCTTGACCAGGCCGCTGCCGTCCGAGAGTTCATACTCCTGCCAGCCGCTATAACCCAGCACCCATTCACCCGGTTTGAAATCCGGATGGCTCGACTGCTCAACCCGGCTTACCGTACCGCCCACCATAACCGCGCCAATCTCAACGGGCGGAGAATAGGAAGGCGCATCGCTCATGCGGCCGCGCATATACGGGTCCAGCGAGAGCCACACCGTGCGTAATAGCACCTGTCCCTCTGTCAGAGCGGGCAGCGGCTGTTCTTCTAAACGGAAGTTATTCGCCACTGGCGCACCGTGTGGGCGCGAGGCCAAAAGCCAGCGACGGTTTCGCGTGGAAGATTGACTCATAAATCACTCCTTTCTCGTGCAAATGTCTTTAGAGACTAGTCCCTTATCTGGCATGACGCTTTGACATTACGAGCCAGACTGATTGAGGCGAACAACCAGATAAATGCAGGCTTCATCGGTCTCATTAATAAACCGACAGTCATTGGGCGGCCCCAGTTCGAGACAATCTCCGGCCTTCATTTCATGCCGGGTATCCCCTTCCTGAAACACCAGCTCGCCAGACTGCAGCCAGATCAGCTGACGTGCCAGCGCGTAAGACGATGCAGGCATCGGCACATCGCTGCCGGGGGGAAGTTCCACCTGCACGAGATCGATAGGCAAATCAGTGCGCGGCGACACATGACGCCGCACGTAATGCGTTTGCGGATCGCGCCAGACCGGTTGATTCGCCAGGCGCAGGAGTTTGCCCTCCTGCATTTCAGCCCGCGCGATTAACGTAGACATGCTGATGCCAAAGGCACCCGATAGCCGGGCAAGCAGCGTCGCCGTAGGGCTACTGTCCCCACGCTCTATCTTATGGATCATCGCGCGCGATACGCCTGCCCGTTCGGCCAGCTCGCTCAGGGACCAGCCTCGCGACTCACGTTCGATACGAATACGCGCGCTAATCCGTTGATTCATATTGTCTGTCATAGTATTCATCACGTCATACTATAGTGTATGAACAGTATTTCAATGGCAGTTTTTATAACAAAAAAATAGGGTTTATACCGTAGCCGTAAGACGGCACTTTTGTGTACTATTGTGACATCTGCGTACCACTATAGTGAACAACTCAGCCTGAGGGTTAATCATGATCGTTCGTCATGCCAGTAAAGAAGATTGCGCCGCTATCGGTGAAATATATAACCACGCGGTTCTGCATACGGCCGCCATCTGGAACGATAAAACGGTGGATACCGATAACCGAATAGCGTGGTTTGAAGCGCGCACGCTGGTGGGTTATCCCGTGCTGGTCAGCGAAGACGATGGCGTGGTAACGGGATATGCCTCCTTCGGCGACTGGCGGGCGTTCGACGGTTTTCGCCACACCGTTGAGCACTCCGTCTACGTTCACCCGGACCACCAGGGTAAAGGCATCGGGCGGTTGTTGATGAAGGCATTGATCGTTGAAGCGCGAAAAATTGGCAAACACGTCATGGTGGCGGGGATTGAAGCGCAAAACCATACCTCCATTCATCTTCATGAGACGCTGGGGTTTGTCACCACGGGACAGATGCCGCAGGTGGGGACCAAATTTGGTCGCTGGCTGGATTTAACCTTCATGCAGCTGCAGCTTGACGAGCGCAGCGAACCGGATGCACTCCCATGAATCAATCGCTCACGCTGGCGTTCCTGGTTGCCGCGGGTATTGGGCTGGTGGTGCAGAACACGTTGATGGTGCGAATCACCCAAAGCTCATCCACCATTCTCATCGCCATGCTGTTGAACTCGCTGGTTGGCATTGTGCTGTTTGTCAGCATTTTGTTGATTAAGCAGGGGTTCACCGGCTTTCATGAACTGGCGTCAACGGTTCGCTGGTGGACGCTGATCCCGGGCCTGCTGGGCTCGTTTTTTGTCTTTGCCAGCATTAGCGGGTATCAGAATGTGGGGGCGGCAACCACCATTGCGGTACTGGTGGCAAGCCAGCTGATTGGTGGGCTGGTGCTGGACGTGCTGAGAAGCCACGGCATTCCGCTGCGCGCGCTGATCGGCCCGGTGTGCGGCGCGGTGATGCTGGTGGTGGGCGCCTGGCTGGTGGCCCGACGCCAGTTTTGATCGTTACAGTATGGTGCCGCCTTTAGTTAGCTGTTCCTCACGCGCATCCATCTCTTCTTTATGCTGCTTACCGTGGTGTGAAATCGCGGTGCGCAGGCGCTGCTGCTGGGTATAGCGGTCTTCCCGGCTCAGCTCTGCATCATCGCTTAGTTCAATCAGCAGTTCGTTCATGTGGGTAATCACGCTCTCTTTGATGGCGGCATCCACACGGGCTGTTACGTCGTTTAAATGTGACATTGTCACTCCTTGTTATTGCCGGGTGGCGGCTACGCCTTACCCGGCCTACTTTAGACCTGTAGGCCCGGCAAGCGCAGCGCCACCGGGCAACATTGTCAATTCAGCTTCGCTTTGGAGAAATCGCTGCCCATCAGGCTCACGCTGTAACCCGTCACGTTGCTTCGGGTCGCGTAGAAGGTTTTACCGTTCGCGAGGGCAATCCACGGTGCCTGCTGGTAGAAAATCTCCTGCGCCTGGCCGTAGAGTTTCGCACGCTCGGCCGGGTTGCTGGTCAGCTTCGCTTTATTCACCAGAGCGTCATAACCCTTGTCGCACCAGCGTGCGGCGTTGGATCCGGTTTTGATGCTGTCACAGCCCAGCAGCACGTCGGCGAAGTTATCCGGGTCGCCGTTGTCGGACATCCAGCCAAACAGCGCGGAGTCGTGCTCGCCCTTACGCATGCCGGAGAGATACTCGCCCCACTCGTAAGAGACAATTTTCGCCTTCACGCCCACTTTAGCCCAGTCGGCCTGAATCATCTCAGCGATACGTCGCGAGTTCGGGTTATACGGACGCTGAACCGGCATTGACCACAGGGTCACTTCTGCGCCCTTCTCCAGTCCGGCCTGTTTCAGCAATGCTTTCGCTTTTTCTAGATCGTAGCTGTAATCCTTCAGATCTTTGTTAAAGCCCAGCATATTTGGCGGGATTGGCGATTTTGCCACCGTACCCGAACCCATAAACACCGCGTTCACGATCGCCTTTTTGTCGGTCGCATAGTTCAGCGCCTGACGCACCAGCACGTTATCGAAAGGTTTTTTCTCGGTGTTGAACGCCAGATAGCCGACGTTAAGCGCGTCGATTGAATGCAGCGTCAGGTCTTTGTTTTTCTTAATGACGTCAAACTGAACCGGCGACGGCGCAGGGATAATCTGGCATTCGTTGGTCTGCAGTTTCGCCAGACGGGTTTCTACGTTTGGCGTGATAGAGAAAATCAGGTGTTTGGTCGGGACCGCGCCGTCCCAGTAGTTCGGGTTTGCGACGTAGCGGATAAGCGAGTCCACCTTATACTGCTGAAGCACGTAAGGCCCGGTGCCGATTGGCCATGTATCGACGTTCTCAGGCGTGCCCTTTTTCAGCATCGCATCGGCATATTCGGCGGACAGGATAGAGGCAAAATCCATCCCCCAGTCGGCCAGAAACGCGGCGTTCGGTTCGCTAAGCGTAAACTGGACGTGGTAATCGTCGACCTTTTTCACGTCCTGAATCAGCTTATCCAGCCCCACGTCGTTGAAGTATTCGTAATTGCCCTGCGAGACGTTGTGATACGGATGCTTAGGGTCTTTCTGACGCAAGACCGAGAAAATAACGTCATCCGCGTTAAAGTCACGGGTCGGCTTGAAGAATTTATTACTGTTAAACTTTACCCCTTTGCGCAGGGTGAAGGTATAGGTTTTGCCGTCCGGCGAAATGGTCCAGGACTCCGCCAGCGACGGAACAGGGGTGTTTTTCACCGGGTCAAAATTGATCAGGCGGTTATACAGTACCTGAGAGCTGGCGACAAAAGATGGACCCGAACTGGCGATTTGCGGGTTAAACGACTCGGGTGAAGCCTCGGAGCAGTAAATAATGGTATCGGTGTTTGCCGCCCATGCGGCCCCTGCCGGTAAAAGCGTGCTCAACGCGAGAGCAAGCAGCGTTTTCCCTGTAGACATGGTTATAACCCTTTCAGTTTTATTATTGTGAACAGTAATAACAGCACAGCGGTTTTGACCTGACAAATAACGAAACACTATCAGGTTATTCTAAAGCAGAGTTTATTGCTGCTTTTCCACTCAAGAAAAAAGGCGATTTGCCTTAAGTACCATTATTCGTCAAGCACAACCGTCGCGATCAATGCCGTAAGAAATCGGCCCTTTTGGCGTCTCCTCAGCCGTTTGTTTGCGTCCCGGTTTCGTTAAAGTAACGGTGTGAAGAAGTCTATGGGAACAAATCGTGGCAAAAACACTTTTACGCAGCGGTAATCTGGATGATTTTCAGGCCGTTGGCGGCGGCGGACAGGCCGTTTTTGAATCAGCGTTGCAAATCCGTGAAGCGCTTCGGCTGCGCAAACAGCAGGCGATTGTCGACTGCCTGGCCATTCCTCAGGTAAACGATGGCGGCGATCGCGTGGACTGGTATTCCCCCGTTGACGGAACGGTTTCCAGCTGGAAAGCCGCAGAGGAAGATGAGCGTTACCGCGCCCTGCGCTACCTGGAGAACACCCTGGCCAGCGTGGAATCGCTGAGTAAAAAGTGTCTGCAGTCACCGAAAACCGCGCAACAGCTGTTTGGTTCCCTGCTGTCAAAAACCTTCCAGTTCCCCGGCGAAAACTTCCTCTATCTGGTCGATGGCAAACCGGTGATCTGCTTCTGGGGCTTCGTGAACCTTAACGAGAACGCCCGTGACGACGTGCTTGATTGCCTGAGGGAATCGCTGATCCCGGAACCTGCGCCCGTTGTCATTGACGATCCAGAGCCAGAGCCCGAGCCCACGCCGGTGATTACCTTTGAACAAGCCGATGAGCCGCTCGTGACGCCCGCGACCAGCGTGCGCATCACCGAGGACGAACTGTACGAGCCAGAACCGCCTCGCGTGATTGTACCGTCTGTAGCAGAAGAACCGGTCCCCGAGATTGTACCGAAAAAGCGCCGCGTCCCCCTGTGGTCATTGCCCGTCGCAGCGGTGATTGTTGCGGCAATAGCGACCCCATTACTCTGGCCAAAACAGGCACCCTCTGCTGAACCTGTCGCCGTACCGGCAGCACCTGTTGCCATTGCGCCAAAACCCATTAAGCCGGTAGAACAGCTTGCCATGAACCTGCCTCTGCACCAGGCCGAAGTGCTGGAGCCGAAGGTACAAGCGCCCGTCGCAAAACCAGAGCCTGTCGTGATTGCCGCGATCCCGAAAGATGCCATGGTGATGGAGGCCAATCAGGTCAAAGCAGGCTCGACACGTTTCCTGAACGGAACCTGGCGCGCCCTTCTCGACGTGAAAGATCCGGTCACCGGCAAGCCGCCGTCACTGCGCTACCAAATACAGAATAATAAAGGCACCGCACGCGTGGTTCACGGCGACAACATCGTTTGCCGCGTCGAGGTGTTCTCCGGGCTGCACAGCAACGGTGAGTTACTGATTAAAACGCGCGGCAACGCCCGCTGCACGGACGGCTCACGCTATCCCATGCCTGAAGTCGCCTGCAAAGCAGGCACCAGCGATGTGGCGGAATGTAGCGCACGTTATGATGCCAACACCGTCGTTCCACTGACGTTCAAGAAAGCAGGTGCGTGATCCTATGCTGGTAACTCTTTGCGACTATAAACAGAGCGTCACGCTCATTGCTAACAGCGGCGTACAGTTCCTTGATTTTGGCCTGACCCCGCAGGACACCGCCAGCAATGGTCGTTTCGTGCGTAAAACGGCAAATGGCCCGCTCCTGCGCCTTGATTTCGACCTGGTGAACGGCCGTTACACGCTCCCGGCGAGCGGCGGCAGCCAGCCGGAGGTGGTGAAGCCGGAAAGCACCATTCCTCTGCATCAGTCTCTGACGGTACTGGACGGCGTCTGGCTCCCGCTACCGTTCCTGCGCTTTAATCCTCCGCGCACCTTCGTTGATGGCCCGGACAACTGGGCTCGCGTGCAGGTGCGTAAACTGGATACCCCGGATGCGGCAGGCAATACGCATCGCGTGACCCTCGCGCTCGACAGCCAGATTGCAGAACACGCCACTTCCGCGCTGTCGCCTGTCGAAAACGACATTCTGAACGGCACCCGTTTCGCCCTCGCCTGGCGCGATGAGGAAGTGGAGAACTTCCTCGATCAGACCTGGATTGACGGCTGGCTGCGCGAAGCCTTTACCCAGTTTGCGGACGGTGTTGAAAAACGCTCTGAGCGCGAGTTGTACCAGGCAATGCGCAGTTTTGAATATCAGGCGCACTGGCTCAATCTCCTGTCGATGCTCGGCGAGCAGTTGACCGTGCCTGAAGTGAAATTTGTCACCCACACGCTCAGCACCCCTGCCATTCCGGTCGACCTGATCCTCGACGTGGGCAACACCCACACCTGCGGCGTCATTATTGAAGATCATGGCGATGCGAACGATGGGCTGCGCCAGACCGCCGAGCTGCAGGTTCGCTCGCTAAGCGAGCCGCAGTTCCTGAATGAGCCGCTCTTCACCAGCCGCCTGGAGTTCTCCGAAGCGCGTTTCGGCAAGCAGCACTTCTCCGTGGAAAGCGGCCGTGAAGATGCCTTCGTCTGGCCGTCAATCGTGCGCGTGGGAGACGAAGCGCGCAAACTGGCGATGCAGCGCCTGGGTACCGAAGGTAACAGCGGTATCTCCAGCCCGCGTCGCTACCTGTGGGACGAAACCCCGGTGATTCAGGACTGGCGCTTCAGCCAGATGAACAGCAAAACCCAGCGTGAACCGCTGGCGACCGCCTTCCCGCTGATGAACCTGATGAACGATGACGGTGAGCCGCTCTTCACCCTGCCTCAGGATGAACGTCTGCCGGTATTTTCCCCGCAGTACAGCCGCAGCACGTTAATGACCCATATGCTCTGTGAGCTGCTGGCACAGGCGCTGGGGCAGATCAACAGCGTCGCCACGCGCTTGCGCCTGGGCTTCCCGGCGTCTCCGCGTCAGCTGCGCACGCTCATTCTTACCCTGCCCTCGGCCATGCCGAAACAGGAGCGTGAGATTTTCCGTCGTCGCATGTTTGAAGCTATTGCTATCGTCTGGAAAGCGATGGGCTGGCACCCGCAGGATGAAGATTTTGCCAGCCGCAAACAGCAGGAAAAAAGCGTGGTGCCGGTACCTGAAATTCAGATGGAATGGGACGAAGCCAGCTGCGGCCAGCTGGTCTGGCTGTATAACGAAGCCATCTCCCATTTCGGCGGCCAGACAGAAGCGTTCTTCGCTTCCCTCGCCCGTCCGGATCGAGAGCCTGAACCGGGCGTTCAACCCGGGCGTTCACTGCGCGTGGCCTCCATTGATATTGGCGGCGGTACGACGGATATGGCGATTACGCACTATCAGTTAGACGACGGTTCCGGTAACAACGTCAAAATTACCCCGCAGCTGCTGTTCCGCGAAGGGTTTAAGGTCGCCGGAGACGACACGCTGCTGGACGTGATCCAGCGCTATGTGCTGCCTGCGCTGCAAACCCAGCTGCAGAAATCCGGGATTGCGGACGCTTCCCTGCTGATGGCGTCGCTGTTTGGCGATTCCGGACGCATTGACACGCAGGCCGTGCTGCGCCAGCAAACGGCGCTTCAGCTGTTTATGCCGATTGGACATGCGATCCTCGCCGCGTGGGAATCCAGCGACATTGACGATCCGCTGGCCGGACTGCATGCCACCTTCGGCGATCTCCTTGCGCAAAAACCAACGCGCAACGTCCTGAACTATCTGCAGCAGGCGATCGACCATGCGCTGCCCGCGGGGTCAGAAGCGTTCGATCTCTTTGCCGTTCCGCTGCACGTTAATTTCCGCGAGATGCAGGATGCCATGCTGGCCGGACAGTTCACGCTGGCGTCTCCCCTTCATGCGGTGTGCGAGGCCATTTCCCATTACAGCTGCGATATTTTGCTGATCACGGGCCGCCCGGGCTGCCTGCCGGGTGTCCAGGCGCTCATCCGCCACCTGCAGCCGGTGCCGGTCAACCGCATCGTCTGGCTGGATAAGTATCAGGTGCATGAATGGTATCCATTCAGCCAGCAGGGGCGTATCGGCAATCCTAAATCTACTGCCGCCGTCGGCGCGATGCTGTGCAGCCTGGCGCTGGATCTTCGCCTGCCGCGTTTCAACTTTAAGGCAGCCGACATTGGCGCATACTCGACGGTTCGTTACCTGGGCGTGCTGGATAACACCATAAATACCCTGCGCGAAGAGAACGTCTGGTACCAGGATATCGATCTCGATAAGCCGGGCGCGAAGCTGGATGCCCGTCTCCATTTCCCGCTACGCGGGAACGTCACGCTCGGCTTCCGTCAGCTTGCAAACGCCCGCTGGCCAGCGACGCCGCTGTATACCCTGAGCATTAACTCTGCTGAACTGGCAAAAGCCATTGCAGGCGACGGCGTGCTTAACGTTCGCCTGAAGCTGCGCGGCGGCAGCAAGCACGAAGGGCCGGAGTCCTTCGAGCTCAGCGACGCCTGGCTACAGGACGGCACGCCGGTTCCCCCGGACGCACTGACCTTTAAACTGAATACCCTGGCCGATCGCCGACACAGCGGCAGCCACTACTGGATTGACAGCGGGAGCGTATACCTGAAATGACTGTGACGACTGCCACCACTCAGGCCTTAATCGGGTGGATTAACGACACGCGCCTGCACGCTCCCATGCTGGATAACGATGCTGATGCCCTGCTGTCACGGGTCACGTCCGCCCAGGCGCGTGAGCAGGCCATTGACCGTGCCCTCCTGAGCCAGAGCAGCATCGGGCTGTACGGCCATTCCCAGGCGGCGAAATCGCATTTACTCACGTCATTGTGCGGCAGCGGTAATGGTCGTCTGAACGTGTCACCCGGCCAGCGCACGTTCGACTATTTTTCGCATATCAATCCCGGCCATGCGGCAACGAATATGGCCATTCGCTTCACCCGCGAACAGCGGGATATTGCCGATGAGGCGTTTCCGCTGCGTCTGCGACTGGTGACCGAAGCCGAACTGGTCCAGCTGTTTATTGCGCGCATCACCCTGCACCCGCAGATCCGCCCGGTGGATAAATCCGTGATTGAAACGCGGCTGGAGAAGTGGCGCGCCTTGCGTCAACCGCAAGGCGTTCCGGGGATCACCGCACAGGAAGTGGGTGCAATCGCCCGTTTCTGGCAGAGCACCGTTCCCGGCGGGAAACAGCATATGGACGATGCCCTGTGGCACCAGTTCGCACTGCTGATCCCTTCGCTCGATCTCAGCACGCGCGCCAGCGTCTGGTCACTGCTGTGGGGAGAACAACAGGAGTTAACCCAACAGTGGCTTAAGCTCGCCCACGTTCTGCATCAAACCAGCCATGCCACGCTGCTTGCGGCCCCCCTTAGCCTGCTGGTGGATAATTTTGGTCTGCCGAGTGAAGGTTTCCTGACTCACGGGGCGTTAACCGCGCCGGAGGCGCAGGAAGCGCTGCTGCACCCGATCAGCGACGGTGACGTGCTAAATGCCATCAGCATTCCCGTTGATATCCTCGCCTTCCTTACCCGTGAGCTGGTGCTGCCGGTAGAGGGATGCGTCATTGATAATGTAGATATTATTGATATTCCTGCGCTGTCTGACGACGGAGCATCGTTGATGACGCAGGCCAAATGCCTGTGGCTGCTGGAACATTATCGTCAGCAGCTACAGCCCGATGTACTGGTCATCTGTAACGCCACCGCACATCATCAGCAGACGGCCAAAGCTGCGCGAACCCTTCAGAACTGGGTCAAAGAGACGCAGCCTGCGGAAGAATCCGCTCTCCCGGGTCTCGTGTGGGCAATTACGCCACACGACGCGCGTTTTACGACGAAACAGAATCTGGATGAAGCCGTCCAGCACCTGCTGGGCCAGCCGGGTCTGCGCTGGGGTACGCTGCAGGCGCTGGACAGCCACAGCATGCAGCGCATGATTGAGTGGCTTTCTCAGGCCACGCTGCCGTCTCAGCGTCACAAGCGGCTCCATAAGCTAAAAACGCTTTTACAGCAGGAACTGGCGGCACTCATGCAACCTTATCTTGCCCCGGTCACTCAGGATGCAGGGGAAAGACGTTCTCAGGCCGAAAATATGGTGAGAATGCTGCAAAGCAGCGCCGCACGCCACGGTGAACTGCTTGAAGGGCTTTTACCGCCGCTCAAAGCCTTTGAAACGCTGCTGGCAGTACAGCAGCCGCGCGAGGAGCAGGTCAACGGGTTGTTCACTGACGTTATTGACCTGTTCGCGGAAAATACGCAGGAAAGCACCGGTACCGTTCAGACCAAAGATAAAGCACGCCTCGCGCACAAGGTGTGGATTAACCATCTGCGTCAATGGAGTCGCAACGATGCCGCTGCCGCCCGGTTAGGCCTTGAACCGGCGGTTTTACAGCAGGTTGCCGATGTACTCGTCGTCGCCAGTTATCGTCTGGATTTACCTCAGCAACTGCAGCGGATCGTTGAGACGGATAAAAGTAGCGCCGCGCAACTGCATGCGGTGATGGGTAATTTCATTGGCTGGCTGGGTTACGACAAAATGCCGGTTACTGGGCGTCCTGCAAGCCGCATCCGTAAAGGCAAGGCAATCTTTGTTACGCCCATCGTGAGCAGTGCCACCCCGCGTCTCGCGCGTCTGGGCGAGCAACCCATACATGCCGCAACAGCATATGTGTACGACTGGCTGGTTGCGCTTTATAGCCGCGCGATAGAGAACATTGATTACCAGCATCCGCATGATGTCCAGCCTGGCGCGCGTCAGGCCTTATACGCATTATTGCGCTGAACGTTGATTACAATGTAGCCGCCTTTCTTGCCGGGTGGCGCTGCGCTTACCCGGCCTACATCCTGATATTTTGGCCCGCAGCAGTGCGGGCCATTATCACACCACCATACACCCGGCTAGCGTCTGCGCCAGCGCAGAGGGATTTTCCCACGACATTGAGTGCCCCGCCGCAGGGATGATTTTCACCTCAACGCCCTTCCGCTTCAGATTCTCCACGTCGCCATCAGGCAGCGACAGCTCGCCGAAAATCAACGTCACTGGGCAAGGGAGTGACAGGAACTGCGCCTCCCATTCTGGCTCAACGCCTTCCACCAGACTCGATGCACCCCGCCAGACGGCATAAGGCGCATTGCTTTTCAGGCAACCCGCCCACGCCGTCGTTTCCGCGCTCACCATGGCGTCATAACCCTGCGTCAGAAACTGTTGCTCGGTTTGTGCGGCAATTGACCGGCTGAACATTCCCCCACCCGCATGAAAATTGGGTTCTGAGACCATCAGCCCCTTCACGCGCCCCGCCAGCAGCCCCGCCGTTTCGATAGCAATGCTGCCGCCCATGCTGTGGCCGTATAACCAGAAGGCATCCAGTTTAAGGTGATCAATCAGTTCCGCCACAACGTGCGCCTGGTCGGTAGTTTTATAGCTGTAGTGCTCAGGCTTATCGCTGTAGCCGCTGCCGGGCAAATCGATGAGAATCGCTCTGCGCGCGCCAAACAGCGGATCATGAACGACACGGGGATATTCATAGGAAGAGGCGCAGCCCAGCCCGTGAATGAACACCACGGGATCGCCGGTGCCGGGCAAGTCATGCCAGCGCACGGTGCAACCGGCCTGCTGCGAGTAAAAACTGTTCATAAGCACTCCTTTTACGATTCACTGTGTATTTATACAGTTACTGTATCTGGAATGCCATATTCATCTTTTAAAAATGGAAGCGTGCTTCAGAAAAGCGAGATCAGCAGCGCAACGGGAAAGCTCATTGGCCACGTCGAGCCCACCAGAAAAGCGCTGAGCAGGCGGATACGTTTGCGGTCTTTGGAGAGGAACCAGGTAATTAATGCGCAGAAAGAAGCCATGATTGCGTAAAAAACCAACATCTTTTGATACAACGTCATTCTGTATACCAGAGCCGAAAAAATAACCGCACGCAATATGCGTCATATGTTGATACAGATCAAGTTTTTTCGTTACAGAATAACCACTTAAAGTTTATGGATAATAACAATTGAGTATCTTGCGTAACAAACAGGGAGAGCAGGCAATACTCCTTATCTATAACACGCATCTAAAATACACTTTTTGACAAGTCCTCTGTTTTTGAAAGGCGTCTAATAAAGGCAGACATTCATGGGAGGCCAAATGCTACGCATTCCGCAGAGTTGTATTCATACCCGTTCCACCCCTTTCTGGAATCGAGACACTGCCCCTGCCGGGATCTTTCAGCGTCATCTCGACACGGGCACCCGTCCGGGCGTTTATCCGCGCCTTTCCGTTATGCAAGGTGCCGTACGCTACTTAGGCTATGCCGATGAACTGACTCCCGAGCCTGACAGTACATTGATTATCGAGGCTGGGCACTTCGGTGTTTTTCCGCCGGAGAAATGGCATCACATCGAAGTTATGTCCGATGACACGTTGTTCAACATCGACTTTTTCGTTGAACCCGAGGTACTGAGGTCGCTTTAAGTGGCTTTCACTTAAGAGGAAATCATTATGCTACGTATTCCTGAGAATTTTGTTCATACCCGCTCCACGCCCTTCTGGGATAAAGACACCGCGCCAAAAGCCCTTTTCAATCATCATAATACTAAAGCCAGCGTCTACGGCCGTTTGTCCGTGATGCAGGGCGCGGTGCGCTATTTTGGCTTCCCGGATGCAGATGCAACAGAACCGGATTTGGAACAGGTGATCGAGGCGGGATCGTTTGGCATCTTACCGCCGGAAAAATGGCATCGCATTGAGTTGTTGACCGACGATACCTATTTCAATATCGACTTTTTTGCCGATCCTGACGTTACGCTTCAGGGCGCAGGTATCGGGAAAGTTGTTAATACACATAAGGAGTAACGTCGTGAGTAAAGCAACGTACACCGTGACCGTGACCAACAACAGCAACGGCGTCTCGGTGGATTATGAAACTGACGCACCAATGGAGTTGCTCATCCCCGATGTCGCCGCAGACGTGGTGAAAGATTTGGTGAATACCGTCCGCGCTTACGATACGGAAAATGAGCACGAGGTATGTGGCTGGTAAATAAAACGCCCGGCGATACTGGCCGCCGGGCATAATTTTTAGTGTTTTATCATGACATGCCGGACAACCGTATAATCCTCAAGCCCGTAGACCGACATATCTTTGCCGTAGCCGGATAATTTCATGCCGCCGTGCGGCATTTCGCTCACCAGCATAAAATGGGTATTCACCCAGGTGCAGCCGTACTGCAGGCGCGCACTCAGACGATGCGCGCGGCCCACGTCTTTGGTCCAGACCGATGACGCCAGGCCATATTGCGAATCGTTGGCCCAGGCAAGTACCTGCGCTTCGTCGTCAAATTCCGTCACGCTGACGATCGGACCAAACACCTCTCGTTGAACAATTGCATCTTCTTGCTTCGCCCCGGCCAGCAGTGTTGGCTGGAAGTAGTAGCCCGCCCCCTCGTGTTTCCTCCCGCCGGTCACCACGCGGATATGGCTCAGCGCTTTTGCCTCGTCAACCGCGTTGCACACGCGTGACAGGTGTGCGGCAGAACTGAGCGGGCCAAGTTCTGTCGACTCGTCCTCCGGCGCCCCCATTTTCAGGCTGGCGACGGCGGCCCCCAGCTTCTCAACCAGCGCGGCGTAAATGCCCTTCTGGGCATAGATACGGCAGGCAGCGGTGCAGTCTTGTCCGGCGTTGTAGAAACCGAACGTGCGCACGCCTTCCACCACGGCGTCCAGATCGGCATCGTCAAAAACAATCACCGGTGCTTTGCCGCCCAGCTCCATATGGGTGCGCTTAATTGAGGAAGCCGTGTGGCTGATAATATGCTCGCCCGTGGCAATCGACCCGGTGAGTGAGACCATGCGGACTTTTTCATGCCCGGTGAGCGGGTCGCCGACGGTTTTACCGCGACCAAAGAGAACGTTAAGTACGCCTGCCGGGAAGATGTCTCTGGCCAGCTCGGCCAACTTTAAGGCCGTCAACGGTGTAATTTCAGAAGGTTTGATCACCACGCAGTTGCCTGCCGCCAGCGCGGGGGCCAGCTTCCAGGCAGCCATCATCAGCGGGTAGTTCCACGGCGCAATGGACGCGACGACGCCGATCGGGTCGCGGCGGATCATTGACGTATGCCCTTCAAGATACTCGCCGGCGGCCAGTCCATTCAGGCAGCGCGCCGCGCCCGCAAAGAAGCGAAACACGTCGACCACCGCCGGGATTTCGTCCCCCAGCGCGCAGTGCAGAGGTTTTCCACAATTAAGGGATTCGAGCCGGGCGAACTCTTCAGCATGCGCTTCAATGGCATCAGCCAGCTTCAACAAACACTCGGCGCGGGTTTTAGGCGTCGTTTGCCCCCATTCCCCGAACGCGCGATCCGCAGCCTGAACGGCCGCATCGACCTGCGCCGCTGACGCTTCAGCAATATCCAGCAGTACGTCGCCGGTGGCAGGGTTATAGACCGGCTGCGTTTCCCCTTCACCGGCCACCAGTTCACCATTAATCAGCAGTAGTTTTTGCATAGCATTGTCCTGTTGAAATCAATGTTATTTCCCGCTTTCGGCACCGTTTTCGCCGTCGCGGGTTAGCCACCAGGCTCCCAGAATGGGGATGGTTGTGACCAGCATCACCAGCAGTGCAACAACGTTGGTGACCGGTACGTCACGCGGACGACCGAGCTGGTTGAGCAACCACAGCGGTAACGTGCGCTCGTGTCCCGCCGTAAATGTCGTCACGATAATTTCGTCAAACGACAGCGCAAACGCCAGCATCCCTCCGGCCAGCAGCGCCGAGCCAAGGTTAGGCAGCACCACATAGCGAAAGGTTTGCCAGCCGTCTGCACCTAAATCCATCGACGCTTCCACCAGACTCCAGGACGTGCGCCGGAACCGGGCAATCACGTTGTTGAAAACCACCACCACGCAGAAGGTGGCGTGTCCTACAACGATGGTGAAAAATCCCGGCTCAAGGTTGATGGTTTTGAATGCCGTCAGCAGCGCCAGGCCGGTGATAATCCCCGGCAGGGCAATCGGCAACAGCAGCAGCAGAGAAATCGCGTTTTTACCAAAGAACTCGCTGCGCCACAGAGCCGCTGCAGCAAGCGTGCCAAGCAGGAGTGCAATGCCGGTTGATAAGCTGGCAATTTTAAGTGACAACGTCACTGACTCAAGGATATCCCCACGCCCTGCCGCCACGCTGAACCACTTGAGCGTTAACCCCTGCGGCGGGAAGCTGAACGCCGCGTCCTCGGTATTGAACGCATAGATCGCGATAATCAGCAGCGGGAAGTGGAGGAAGATAACCCCGCCCCACGCGGCCACTTTCAGGAACAACGGTGCGCGATCAGAGTGCATCAAATGCTCCCAGGCGTTTCACGAACGCCAGATAAAGCGAGATCAGCACAATCGGAACCAGCGTGAATGCGGCAGCCATGGGCATATTCCCAATGGCCCCCTGCTGAGCGTAGACCATGTTTCCGATGAAATATCCCGGCGGCCCCACCAGCTGCGGCACGATAAAATCCCCGAGCGTCAGCGAGAAGGTAAATATTGATCCTGCCGCAATGCCCGGAATAGCCAGCGGCAGAACCACGTAGCGGAAGGTTTGGCGCGGACGAGCGCCCAGATCGGCAGACGCCTGTAGCAGAGAAGCGGGTAACCTCTCCAGCGCCGCCTGCACGGGTAGGATCATAAACGGCAGCCAGATATAGACGAAGACCAGAAAGCGGCCCAGCCCTGATGTCGACAATGTGTTACCGCCAATCGCCGGAAGCGTAAGCAGAGAAATCAGGAGCGGCTCAAGCCCCAAATGGCTGAGAAACCACTGTGCCACCCCATCTTTCGCCAGCAGCAGCGTCCAGGCGTAAGCCTTAACGATATAACTCGCCCACATGGGTAGCATCACCGCGATGTAGAAAAAGGCTTTCCACTTACCGCGTGTATAACGCGCCATATACCACGCCATCGGAAACGCGAGGGTCGCGCTGGCGACAGTGACCGCAAGAGCCATCACCAGCGTGCGCAAGATGATGTCGTAGTTCGCCGGGTTGAAAAGTGCCTGAATGTTCGCAAAGGTGAGATCGGGCGTCACCGACATGGTGAAGTCGTCGAACGTATAGAAACCCTGCCACAGCAGTGTCAGAAGCGAACCCAAATAGACGATGCCAAACCACATCAGCGGCGCGAGCAGGAGCAGGAACAGACCCAGCGAGGGTTTACGCCAGAACAAGGCGGTAATACGGCTTAACCTACCGTGCGGCGCGGGCGTGGGTGAAACGCTCATGTCCATTTCACCTCTCCTCATGAAGCAACACCATGGCCTCGCGTGACCACGAGACCAGCACCTGCTGTCCGGGCGCAATCCCCACCGGGAGCGCGCCTCCGGTAAGGTTCGCCTGGCTGACCAGCAGTTTCGCACCGTCAGCCAGACGCAGCTCGAAGCGCGTGGCCGCGCCCTGATACTGTACCGCCTGTACCACGCCCTGCACCTGAACGTCACCGCCCTCATTGAGACGAATATGTTCCGGGCGCAGCGAATACATCCCCTCCATCCCACAGACCTGACGGGCCAATGCAGTATCAAAAACGTTAGAGGTGCCAACAAAACTGGCGACAAACGGCGTGCGAGGACGCATGTAAAGTTCGCGCGGGGTATCAACCTGCTCGATACACCCGTTGTTGAAGACGGCCACCCGATCCGACATGGACAGGGCTTCTCCCTGATCGTGGGTGACGAAAATAAAGGTAATGCCCAGCTCCTGCTGAAGCTTTTTCAGCTCGAACTGCATTTGTTCGCGCAGTTTAAGATCGAGCGCGCCCAGCGGTTCGTCCAGCAGCAGCACGCGGGGTTCGTTCACCAGCGCGCGGGCAATCGCCACGCGCTGACGTTGGCCGCCGGAGAGCTGTGAAGGCTTACGCGCGACGGCAAAACTCAGGCCGACCTTCTCCAGCGCCTGACCGGCCAGCGCGTAGCGTTTTTTCTTGTCGACACCTTTAACCATCAGCCCGTACGCCACGTTGTCGAGGATCGACATGTGCGGAAACAGCGCGTAGTCCTGAAATACGGTGTTGACGTCGCGCTCCCAGGGAGGCAATTCGCTGGCTTCTTTACCGAAGATTTTTATCGCGCCGCCGCTCAGCTGTTCAAAACCGGCAATCAGGCGCAGGCAGGTCGTTTTGCCGGAGCCCGAAGGCCCCAGCATGGAGAAAAACTCCCCGTCACGAATGCCAATAGTCACCCCATCCACCGCTCGTACGTCGCCGTACAGACGGGAAACGTCATTAAACTCTACTGCGTACGTCATGTTCTGCTCCCGGACGTTCAACGACCGCCCATGATGGCAATGTAATCCTGCGTCCAGCGGCTGTAAGGGACAAATTTCCCGCTTTCCGCGATCGGCGTTTTCCAGAACATGATTTTTTCGAACTCGTTATAACCGTTTGTTTCGCAGCCTTTATCCCCCAGCAGCGTGCTGGCTTTACAGCCTTCCGCGACCACCGGCAGCGAACCAAACCAGGCCGCCAGATCGCCCTGCACTTTTGGCGTCAGCGACCAGTTCATCCATTTGTAGGCGCACATTGGGTGTTTTGCCTGCGCGTGCAGCATGGTGGTGTCCGCCCAGCCGGTCACCCCTTCTTTCGGGAAGACGGTGGCAATGGGCTGGTTCTCTGCCTTCAGGGCATTCGCCTGATATGGCCAGGCGCTGGAGGCCACCACGCCTTCATTTTTAAAGTCGCTCATCTGAACGGTGGTGTCATGCCAGTAGCGGTGGATAAGCGCGTGCTGATCGCGCAGCACCTTGAGTACAGCGGCGTACTGCTCTTCGGTGAGCTGGTACGGATCTTTAATACCTAACTGCGGCTGAGTGGCTTTGACGAACAGCGCGGCATCGGCGATATAAATCGGGCCGTCGTACGCCTGCACGCGTCCCTGGTTGGTTTTACCGTCAGGCAAATTCTGTTTGGTGAATACCACGCTCCAGCTGTCCGGCGGCGTCGGGAAAGTTTTGGTGTTGTACATCAGCAGGTTTGGCCCCCACTGATACGGCGTGCCGTAGACTTTGCCGTCAACGTTAAACCATTCCCCTTTCACAATCCGTGCGTCGAGGGTTTTCCAGTTGGGGATCAGATCGGGGTTAATCGGCTGAACGCGTTTCCCCATGATCAGGCGCAGCGAGGCGTCACCGGAGGCCGTGACCAGGTCATATCCCCCTTTCGCCATCAGGCTGACCATCTCGTCGGATGTGGCCGCCGTTTTGACGTTGACGGTACACCCGGTCTCTTTTTCAAACTGGGTCACCCAGTCATAATTTTTATCCGTCTGACCGCGTTCGATGTACCCCGGCCAGGCAATAATATCCAGTCGTCCTTCCCCGTTACCGATGGCCTTCGGCGGTTCGGCGGCTTGCGCGGTCATGATTGTCATGCCAAGCGCATACAGGCTGCTGCGGGCAAAATTTTTGCTCATTAGATTTACTCCAGTCGCAATGAAATTTAGCGGCAGCCTTGCCGTAAAAATATCTCCTTAATTAAACGTAGACCGCGCAAATGCGCCGCACCTTTCGGCTAAAGGAAATTTCATCAAGGTGTGACCGAGGGCGCATTCCCCGTTAACTGGATTATAGACAAGGAGTTAGCAGAGGAAGGGGGTATGCAGATTTCCTATGGTGCGGCGCTGAGAGATATTCGCAGCGCCGTCATAAAGATAAGGAAGGATTATTTAAAAGCCGACTACGCGATTTATTCCAGCATCTCGCTAATTAATTTTCCCAACTGAATAACAGCCTGTTCTTCCCGTTCTCCCCACGCCCAGGAGGTATTAAACCGGAAAAACGGCGTCCAGCTGTCTGAGGTTGAAAACATCTTACCTGGCGCAATGCTGATGTGGTGGACTAACGCTTTCTCGCTCAGCAGCCCGGCATCCAGCTGTGCCGGAAGCTCCAGCCATAAAAAATAGCCGCTGTCGTTGTGATGGATTTTGACGCCAGCAGGCATATGGCGCAAAAGCGACTGCCACCCCTGCTGTTTGCGCTCGGCCAGCGTGCGTCGCAGGCGGCGAAGATGCGCGTCATATCGTTTGGTCGCCAGATAATCCACCAGCGCCAGCTGCATGGGTGAGCTGGTTGATAAGGTGCTCATGAGCTGCAGCTGCTGAATGCGGCGCGCATGCTTTCCCGCCGCCACCCATCCGATGCGAAAACCGGCCACCAGACATTTTGAAAATGAGGAGCAGTGCAGCGTCATGTCCTGCCTGTCCCAGGCCTTGGCCGGGAGCGGTTTTTCACGGCCAAAATAGAGTTCGCTGTAGACGTCGTCCTCAATCAGGGTGACGTTATGCTTCGTTAGCAGCGCCACCAGCAGCGCCTTTTTCTCCGCACTCAGCGTGAAGCCAAGCGGGTTTTGACTGTTGGTCATTAGCCAGCAGGCTTTTACCGGATAATCATTCAGGGCCTGTTCAAGGGCATTCAGGTCGATCCCCTCGCGCACGTCGGTCGCTATCGACAGGGCCTTCAGCTTCAGGCGTTCAAGCGCCTGGAGAGCACCATAAAAACAGGGATTTTCAACGATTACCCAGTCACCGGGTTCGGTGACGGCCTGAAGGCTTAGGTTCAGCGCCTCAAGCGCGCCTGCGGTAATGACAATCTCTTCAGGTGAGATGTTCATCCCCTGCTGCGCATAGCGGCGGGCAATGGCGTGGCGTAGATCGACGTTACCCGGCGGCAGGTTTTCAATCACGCTCATCGCGGTGGCGGTTTTACTGACGTTCGCCAGCGAGCGGTTAAGCTGCTGAAGCGGAAAGAGGCGCGGATCGGGAAATGCGGAAGCAAACGGGACGACGGAGGGATCGCGGCTGGCCTGCAGCACGTCGAAGATATAGGTGTTGATGTCGACCACTTCATCGCGCATCACCTGAGCCGGAGGAGCAGGCTGTTGCGCAGTCGGGCGCGAGGCAACGTAATAGCCCGATTGCGGTCTGGCGACAATGCGCCCCTGGCTTTCCAGCATCTGATACGCGTGGCCCACGGTCATGAAACTCATGCCGCTGCTCGCCACCTGCTCTCGCAGCGAAGGCAGCTTATCGCCCGGCAGCCATACGCCAAGCTCAATCTGCGAGATAATTTGTTGCGCCAGACGCTGGTATTTTTTCATCAGATTCTCCTTATTGCCGACAGTGTATATCAGCAGGAGAAAAAGAGAAGATTTTGCTAACTGTTATGGAAAGCGTTGTTAATTACTTGCGGTACTCAGTGATATGGCTCTGGGCAGAACGTGCTGCGGCCAGGTGATCGAGCGTAACCATCGACGATTTGCAAAAAATGCATTTCGCGCCGTGAGGATTTTTCTCAGACACATCAAAAACTGAAGTACGGTACTGCGAGCCATGACAGCATGGGCAGCGAAAATGGATATAAGAAGTCATAGGATTCTCCTGTAAACGTAAAAACGTAAATTACTCATGAGCCGATCAGGCAATAATGGTTTTAAACAAAACTAATCGGAAAGTAGATAAAGACCCAAGAGAGGCTGCGGAGAGGCACAACGTGATGAGAACTGCTTTATAAAACTACGTCAGATATTTATTTGGACTCAAAACCAGAAGACCATTAACGCACGACGCAGACGACAACGCAAGCGGTTTAATGCGTAAAATTCATAAAAAGAATTTTCTTATTCTTAATTACCAACCTATATCAGATGAGTTAAATGACGACAGTTTTCGAACTGTTATGCATAAATTTTACTTTTCTGCCTCTGATAGTCGACTTTGCCCCCCTATACCATAACAGCACACCGTTTGACATTGAGGCTGTGCATGTTTGGTTTAGATGCTTTTCACCTTGCGCGGATACAGTTTGCCTTTACCGTATCCTTTCACATTATTTTCCCGGCAATCACCATCGGCCTGGCAAGCTATCTTGCTGTACTCGAAGGGCTGTGGCTCAAAACAAAAAATCCGGTCTGGCGCTCGCTGTACCATTTCTGGTCGAAGATCTTCGCCGTAAACTTTGGTATGGGCGTGGTCTCCGGGCTGGTCATGGCCTACCAGTTTGGCACTAACTGGAGTGGATTTTCACAGTTTGCGGGCAGTATTACCGGCCCGCTGCTGACCTATGAAGTGCTCACCGCTTTCTTCCTTGAGGCCGGTTTCCTTGGCGTGATGCTGTTTGGCTGGAACAAAGTCGGTCCGGGTCTGCACTTCTTTGCAACCTGTATGGTCGCGCTGGGGACGATTATATCGACCTTCTGGATCCTCTCCTCCAACAGCTGGATGCAGACCCCGCAAGGCTATGAGATCGTCAACGGTCAGGTCGTACCGGTAGACTGGTTTGCCGTGGTATTTAACCCCTCTTTCCCGTACCGCCTGCTGCATATGTCGATAGCCGCCTTCCTCAGTAGCGCGCTGTTTGTTGGTGCTTCTGCCGCCTGGCACCTTCTGCGCGGTAACAGGACGCCTGCCATTCGCGCCATGTTCTCTATGGCACTCTTGATGACCCTGATTGTGGCCCCCATTCAGGCGATGGTGGGTGATATGCACGGGCTGAACACCTTAAAGTACCAGCCCGCCAAAATTGCCGCCATTGAAGGCCACTGGGAAAACCCGCCGGGTGAACCGACGCCGCTGCTGCTGTTCGGCTGGCCGGACATGGAGCAGGAGCGCACCCGCTTTGGGCTGGAGATCCCGGCGCTGGGCAGCCTGATCCTAACCCACAGTCTGGAAAAACAGGTTCCCGCACTCAAGGAGTTTCCGAAAGAAGACCGGCCTAACGCCACCATCGTCTTCTGGTCGTTCCGCATTATGGCAGGCCTGGGCATGTTGATGCTGCTGCTGGGAGTGGCTGCGGTCTGGCTGCGCTACAAAAAACGGCTGTATACCTCTCGTCCCTTCCTGTGGTTTGCCCTGCTTATGGGGCCATCCGGATTGATTGCCATCCTTGCCGGATGGGTTACCACGGAAGTGGGCCGCCAGCCGTGGGTGGTCTATGGACTGCAGCGCACGAAAGATGCGGTTTCCGCGCACGGCGATCTGCATATGAGCGTCAGCCTGCTGGCCTTCTTCGTGGTTTATACCTCGGTATTTGGCGTGGGTTATAGCTATATGGTACGCCTGATCAAAAAAGGCCCTCAGCCTCATGAGTCATTTGCCACTGAAGCTGATGGTCGACCCGCTCGTCCCCTTTCCGCCGTTATCACTGAACGTAAGGAGAAGCCATAATGGGAATCGATCTCTCCCTTATCTGGTTTGTGATCATCGTATTCGCCACGTTAATGTACATCGTGATGGATGGATTTGATCTGGGAATTGGCATCCTGTTCCCCGCGACGCAGAACGGCGACGATCGCGATGTGATGGTCAACAGTGTTGCGCCGGTGTGGGACGGGAACGAAACCTGGCTGGTGCTTGGCGGCGCGGCCTTGTTTGGTGCCTTCCCGTTGGCTTACGCGGTCATCATCGACGCGCTGACCATTCCGCTGACATTAATGCTGATCGGACTTATTTTCCGGGGCGTGGCGTTTGAGTTTCGCTTCAAAGCCACACCGGCACACCGTCCGTTCTGGGATAAAGCCTTTATTGGTGGCTCGATTCTGGCAACGTTCACCCAGGGCGTGACGGTCGGCGCTGTGATTAACGGTTTCTCCGTTACCGGACGCGCGTATAGCGGGGGACCCTTTGACTGGTTCACTGCCTTTAACCTGTTCTGTGGCGCAGGTCTGGTCATAGCCTATGCCCTGTTAGGCTCCACATGGCTGGTGATGAAAAGCGAAAATGCCCTGCAACAGCGGATGCGTGAGGTTTCAAAAACGCTGTTAATCGTCCTTCTGGTATTCATTGCGGCAATCAGTATCTGGACGCCTTTGGCGCAACCGGCTATCGCCGCGCGCTGGTTTACGCTGCCGAATCTGTTTTATCTGCTGCCCGTCCCGGTGCTGGTGGCGATCCTGAGCCTTTGGCAGTGGCGAAGCCTGAAGGATCCAGATAGCCATAATCTGCCGTTTGTGCTGACGCTGGGGTTGATTTTCCTCGGATTCAGCGGTCTTGGGATCAGCATCTGGCCCCACATCATCCCGCCGTCTATTACCTTATGGCAGGCTGCTGCACCACCGCAGAGTCAGGGCTTTATGTTAGTGGGCGCACTGTTGATCATTCCCATCATTCTGGTCTACACCTTCTGGAGTTATTACGTATTTCGCGGAAAAGTACAGCATGGGGAGGGTTATCATTGATGCAACAACCTGTCTGGAAACGTCTGATGTGGCTGGTCATCATCTGGGGCGGTAGCGTCCTGGCGCTGGCCGCCGTAAGTATGTTCTTCCGCATGCTGATGGCGGCGGCGGGATTTAAATCTCACTAACACCCTGTGCCGGGTACCGCGCTGTTGCCCGGCCTCTTCTCGCACTTTCAGATAAACCCCATTAACTCGCGCGGGCGTATGGTTACACTTGGAATAGATTCACAGCATTGATATTTAGAGAAGAAAAATGAAAAAGCTCGTTGCAGTAACTTTTCTGAGCCTGGCCCTGGCGGGCTGCGTTAACCCAGGTAAAGCGTCCGTTCAGCCGGAGCAGCTTCAAAACCACCGTTTTGTGCTGGAAAACGTCGATGGTAAAGCCATCACCAAAACGGCAACGCAGCCTGAAATAAGCTTTAGCGCACTGTCAGATATCAGCCTGATTAAAAACATCACTGTCTCAGGCGTGATGTGTAACAGCTATAACGGACAGGGGAAATTGTCCGAAGGCGCGCTCACCGTCAAAACGCTGGCGATGACCCGGAAACTGTGCACTGACCCACAGCTTAACGAACTGGATCAGGCCATCGGCGACATGCTGCGCAAGGGCGCACAGGTCGACCTGACTGAAGACCAGTTAACGCTGGCTACAGCCGAAAAAACGCTGATGTTTAAACGCGTTGAGTAATCAGTAGTTACCGCAAGATCCCACGGCAAGTGACTGTTCACTGCAGCGCTTGCCATTTGGCAACGCGCACATACCAATCGCAGACCCATCAAGCTGGCGAGCAACCGATAACGAACCCCCAATCATCGCGCAGTTGGCCTGGCCGGAGCTTGACATCGCGGCTCTCATACCTGGCGTAACGTGCGCCGCCGTTGCCTGCTGAACAGGTTCACTACTACATGCCGACAACAATAACGCGGCACACCCTACCCAAAACGCTGAACGCATGTTCTCTCCCCCATGAATAATGACAAACCTATGCATAATAGGCACCCGGCGCCGCATCGTCGAGAGTGGATGTGCGTATTTATGCGCTGCGGAAACAATTTCTCGCAATTTTTTCGGCAAAAGTTTGATCTACTCATTGATGCTGGGAATATCGAGGACACAAAAGCGAAAATCGCAAAACCTGAGCTTTGCTAAAATAAAAGAATAATTATCAGGGCTTGTTGCCGTTATACAGGCCCCTCTTTTTGCGCAATGTAAGGGTGTCGTCTTATGCAAACTATTGACGGTAATGGTGCAGTCGCGTCAGTTGCGTTCCGTACCAGCGAAGTTATCGCCATCTACCCGATTACGCCAAGTTCCACGATGGCTGAACAGGTGGATGCCTGGGCCGGAAACGGGGTAAAAAACGTCTGGGGGGATGTCCCACGCGTGGTTGAAATGCAGTCCGAAGCGGGCGCGATTGCCGCGGTGCACGGTGCGCTTCAGACAGGCGCCTTGTCCACGTCGTTTACCTCCTCTCAGGGATTGCTGCTGATGATCCCGACGTTATACAAATTGGCCGGACAGTTGACGCCATTTGTGCTGCATGTTGCCGCACGTACGGTCGCGACTCATGCCCTCTCCATCTTTGGCGATCACTCAGACGTGATGGCGGTCCGTCAAACGGGCTGCGCCATGCTGTGCGCCAGCAGCGTCCAGGAGGCACAGGACTTCGCGCTGATTTCGCACATCGCGACGCTGAAAAGCCGCGTGCCGTTTATTCATTTCTTTGATGGGTTCCGCACATCTCACGAAATCAACAAAATCGTTCCGCTGGCTGACGATACGATCCTCAATCTTCTGCCACAGGCTGAGATCGATGCGCACCGTGCTCGCGCCCTCAATCCGGAACATCCTGTGATTCGCGGAACCTCTGCAAACCCGGATACCTATTTCCAGTCTCGCGAAGCGACCAACCCGTGGTACGACACGGTTTACGACCATGTTGAACAGGCGATGAATGCGTTCGCCACCGCCACCGGACGGGAGTACAAACCGTTCGAGTATTATGGCCATCCGCAGGCGGAACGCGTGATCGTGCTGATGGGCTCAGCCATCGGCACCTGTGAAGAAGTGGTGGATGAACTGCTGACGCGCGGCGAAAAGGTCGGCGTGCTGAAAGTGCGGCTTTATCGTCCGTTCTCAGCTAAACATTTGCTCTCAGCGCTTCCGGAAAGCGCGCGATCCGTTGCCGTTCTTGACCGTACCAAAGAACCGGGTGCACACGCGGAACCGCTCTATCTGGACGTGATGACGGCCCTGGCGGAAGCGTTTAATAGCGGCGAACGCGAAATGCTGCCGCGCGTTATTGGCGGGCGCTATGGCTTGTCATCCAAAGAGTTTGGCCCGGACTGCGTGCTGGCAGTCTTTAACGAGCTGAATGCAGCGAAGCCAAAACCGCGCTTTACGGTCGGCATTTATGATGATGTGACTAATCTGTCCCTGTCATTGCCGGAAAACTCCCTGCCCTCGACCGCCAAACTCGAGGCGCTGTTCTATGGTCTGGGCAGCGACGGTAGCGTCTCAGCAACCAAAAACAACATCAAAATCATCGGCAATTCGACGCCGTGGTATGCCCAGGGCTATTTCGTCTATGACTCCAAAAAAGCGGGCGGGCTGACCGTTTCCCACCTGCGCGTCAGCGAACACCCTATTCGCTCGGCTTACCTTATTTCTCAGGCAGATTTTGTAGGCTGCCACCAGCTGCAGTTTATCGACAAATACCAGATGGCGGAGCGCCTGAAACCTGGCGGTATTTTCCTGATTAACACTCCGTACAGCGTTGATGAAGTCTGGGCGCGGTTGCCGCAGGAAGTGCAGGCGGTGCTGAACCAGAAAAAAGCCCGCCTCTTTGTGATTAACGCCGCCAAAATTGCCCGCGAATGTGGACTGGCGGCACGTATCAACACAGTGATGCAGATGGCCTTCTTCCATCTGACCAACATCCTGCCGGGCGACAGTGCGCTGATGGAGCTGCAGGGTGCGATAGCCAAAAGCTATAGCAGTAAAGGCCAGGAGCTCGTCGAGCGCAACTGGCAGGCGCTGGCGCTGGCGCGCGAATCGCTGTTTGAGGTACCGCTGCAGCAGGTGAATGCAGCCAGCCCGAACCGTCCTCCGGTGGTGTCCGACGCGGCGCCGGATTTCGTGAAAACCGTAACGGCGGCGATGCTGGCCGGTCTGGGCGACGCCCTGCCCGTCTCGGCGCTGCCGCCAGACGGTACCTGGCCAATGGGCACCACCCGTTGGGAAAAACGCAACATCGCCGAAGCGATCCCGATCTGGAAAGAAGAGCTGTGTACGCAGTGCAACCACTGCGTGGCGGCCTGCCCTCACTCGGCCATCCGTGCCAAGGTGGTTTCTCCTGAAGAGATGGAAACCGCACCGGCCAGCCTGCACTCGCTGGATGTGAAATCCCGCGACATGCGCGGACAGAAATACGTTCTGCAGGTCGCCCCTGAAGACTGTACCGGCTGTAACCTGTGCGTCGAAGTGTGCCCGGCGAAGGATCGTCAAAACCCGGACATTAAAGCCATTAATATGATGTCGCGCCTGGAACATGTTGAAGAGGAGAAAGTGAATTATGACTTCTTCCTGAACCTGCCGGAAATCGATCGCAGCAAGCTGGAACGTATTGATATTCGCACCTCACAGCTGATTACTCCGCTGTTCGAATACTCGGGTGCCTGCTCTGGCTGCGGAGAAACACCGTATATCAAACTGCTTACGCAGCTTTACGGCGACAGAATGCTGATCGCTAACGCCACCGGCTGTTCGTCTATTTACGGTGGTAACCTCCCTTCCACGCCATACACTACCGACGCTAACGGTCGCGGCCCGGCATGGGCAAACTCGCTGTTTGAAGATAACGCCGAGTTTGGTCTTGGCTTCCGTCTGACCGTCGACCAGCACCGCGCGCGCGTGATGCGTTTGCTGGAGCAGTTTGCCGATAAAATCCCTGCAGAACTGAATGAGGCACTTCACTCGGAAGCCACGCCGGACGTGCGGCGCGAGCAGGTGGCTGAACTGCGCAACGCGCTGCAGGGCGTTGAGGGTGCGGAACAATTGTTGACGGATGCTGATGCGCTGGTTGAAAAATCTATCTGGCTGATCGGCGGCGACGGCTGGGCCTACGACATTGGCTTCGGCGGGCTTGACCATGTTCTGAGTCTGACTGAAAACGTTAATATTCTGGTGCTGGATACGCAGTGTTATTCCAACACGGGCGGTCAGGCGTCTAAAGCGACACCGTTAGGCGCTGTCACCAAATTTGGTGAGCACGGTAAACGCAAAGCGCGTAAAGATCTCGGCGTCAGCATGATGATGTACGGCCACGTTTATGTCGCGCAGATTTCACTGGGTGCGCAGCTTAATCAAACCGTAAAAGCGATTCAGGAAGCGGAAGCCTACCCTGGCCCATCGCTGATCATTGCCTATAGCCCTTGCGAGGAGCACGGCTACGATCTGGCTCTCAGTCACGATCAGATGCGTCAGCTCACAGCAACCGGCTTCTGGCCGCTGTACCGGTTCGACCCACGCCGTGCGGATGAAGGCAAACTGCCGCTGGCGCTGGATTCACGTCCGCCATCTGATGCCCTTGCAGAGACGCTTATGCAGGAGCAACGCTTCCGCCGCCTCAACACGCAACAGCCTGAAGTGGCAGAACAGCTCTGGAAAGATGCCGCCGCGGATCTGCAAAAACGCTATGACTTCCTGGCACAGATGGCCGGGAAAGCGGATAAATCGATCAGCGAATAACTCTACCTGCCCGGCTCGTCCGGGCTTTTTTTTGTCATAAAAAAAGCCCGATGTATTCACACCGGGCTAATCCAGATAATCACAGAAAACTATTTAGATAACTAAATAATATTCACATCAATTATGGATGAAGAAATCTTAAAGGCATATAACAACGGCGATCTTACCTTTTCTCTCGCGCAATTAATAATTTTAGTTTTGTATATTTCTGGTTAATACATTCATGAAACCTATCAAGATTTCAATGGTATTATTTAGTCGAGAATTTACTTAAAGCGTAACAAATATAATTACGACTCCTCATTAGGAGTGATTTAGCATGAGACATCTTTCCTGTGTGGAAAGTTCATCTGGTAATTAAATAAAAATGATTGCAAAGGAATATCACTATGCAAAGAAAAGTACTGGCCCTCATGATTCCTGCGCTGTTAATGGCAGGCGCAGCACATGCAGCAGAAATTTATAATAAAGACGGCAACAAATTAGATCTGTACGGAAAAGTAGATGGTCTCCACTACTTCTCTGACGACGCGTCAAAAGATGGCGATCAAACCTATATGCGTCTGGGCTTCAAAGGCGAAACCCAAATCAATAACCTGATGACCGGCTACGCGCAGTGGGAATACAACGTTCAGGCTAACAACACCGAAGGGTCTGATAACCAGTCCTGGACGCGTCTGGCTTTCGCGGGTGTTAAAGTGGGTGATTACGGTTCATTTGATTATGGCCGTAACTACGGTGTGCTGTACGACGTGGAAGGCTGGACAGATATGCTGCCAGAATTTGGTGGCGACTCATACACCTACGCCGATAACTTTATGACCGGCCGTGCAAACGGCGTGGCAACCTACCGTAATACCGACTTTTACGGTCTGGTGCAGGGTCTGAACTTTGCGCTGCAATACCAGGGCAAAAACGAATCCGGCAATAACAATCAGGAAGGGACCAACAACGGTCGTGATACGCGTCATGAGAACGGCGACGGTTTCGGTATCTCTACCACCTATGATTTCGGCATGGGCTTCAGTGCAGGCGCGGCTTACGCCTCTTCTGACCGTACCAACGATCAGGTTACACGTACAACCGCGGGTGGCGATAAAGCAGATGCATGGACTGCTGGCCTGAAATACGATGCCAACAATATCTACCTGGCGGCAATGTATTCCGAAACCCGCAATATGACACCATATGGTGATAACGAAGGTAATGTGGCTAACAAAACTCAGAACTTTGAAGTCACCGCGCAATATCAGTTCGACTTTGGTCTGCGTCCGGCGATTTCTTACCTGCAGTCCAAAGGTAAAGATCTGGGCAACGGTCAGGGCGATCAGGACCTGGTTAAATATGCAGACGTAGGTGCCACCTACTATTTCAACAAAAACATGTCCACCTATGTTGATTATAAAATCAACCTGCTGGATGAAGACGACAGCTTCTACAAAAATAACGGCATCAGCACTGACGATGTTGTTGCATTAGGCCTGGTTTACCAGTTCTGATCCTACGAGCCCGCAGCTTTCTGCGGGCTCAAAACATCGCTATAAGCCTTTTCTGACCAGCTCAGCGGCTTTGACGAACACCTCGTCTTCAACGCCATCGCCCTTCTGTCTGCCGAGTCTGACCAGTTCATCAACGATACTTTCACGATTGATTGGCTTCTGCGCTGAAACCAGCCCAATAACGGCGGCCCCAATCGCCAGCCCAACCAATCCTGTTTGTTCTTCTTTGTTCTTCATGATCGCGCTCCCGTGTCCAACAGAAAAGCGTAGCAGGAATACAGTAAAGAGTGTTTGTTACGCCAACCGATGCTCATAACGCAGAGAAGTGATAAAGCGCCGCCATCGCTACGATGCTCAGGATGACACTTAGCATAAAGTAGGTTTTAAAAGGCTGCTTTTGCGTTTTATGGCGAAAAAGTTGTTGACCCAGAATGGCGCCAGGCCAACCGCCTGTCACCCCAAACGCCAGCAAAGTGGCTTCCGGGACTCTGCGCATGCCCTTTCGCGCCGCCATTTTATCCGCGCCATATATCGCCATCGTCAGCACATTGATGAGCACGAACCACATGACAACAGGATTCGAAGTAAAAAGGCTGCCAGTCGCAGCGGAAAACAGAAGCAGATAACAAAAACGATTGAGCGTCATAGCAGTGACCACGGGAATGTTGAGCGTATTCAGATGCCGCATTATACGCGATAACGTGAATGTATCAGGTTGATGCTATTATTCCGTAAAACATGCTGGCATTCGTCGCAACAATCCGTACCATACACGGCACACTTTCGCATGCTGGTTTTTTACTGCAGGCACTAACCCGTCTTTTTTACCCGTCAGACGAGGCACAAAATTGCGCAAAGGGTAATCGTCATCGTTATACCCTACCGGTGTCCGACTTAAGATTCGAGTAACAAATAAATGCAACAAAATCAAGAAGTTAACAAAAAAGAACAATACAACCTGAATAAGCTACGCTGATTTTCCCAACTCATTGATATCATTTATTTTCTCTACTTCTTCAATTAGTTATAGCATAATAACTTCTCCCTAAAGCTACTCAGACCTACATTTTCAGTGCCCTTTTTTTGCCCCTATTCCGCATTTTTGCCCCTAAATTTGCCCCTAACTTTACTCAGTACGTACCTCTTTTTCTCTCTGCCCTATACTTTCAGTCTAACTGACTGGAGGTTTCTATGTGTGGACGTTTTGCACAAGCACAAACCCGTGAAGAATATCTGGCTTACCTGGCCGATGAAGCCGATCGCGACATCGCGTACGACCCTGAACCAATCGGACGTTACAAAGTGGCACCCGGCACAAAGGTGTTGCTGCTGAGCGAACGCGACGAGCAATTGCACCTCGATCCTGTGTTGTGGGGTTACGCGCCAGGGTGGTGGGATAAAGCACCTTTGACAAACGCGCGCGTCGAAACTGCGGCCACGAGCCGGATGTTCAAGCCGTTATGGCAGCATGGCCGGGCGATCTGCTTTGCCGACGGATGGTTTGAATGGAAGAAGGAAGGTGACAAGAAACAGCCCTACTTTATTCACCGTTCCGATGGCAAGCCGATATTCATGGCAGCGATCGGCAGCACACCATTCGAGCGCGGCGATGAAGCTGAGGGTTTTCTCATCGTGACGTCTGCAGCCGATAAAGGCTTGGTCGATATCCATGACCGCAGGCCGCTGGTTCTGTCACCTGAAGCGGCGCGCGAATGGATGCGCCAGAACGTCGGGGGAAAAGAAGCAGAAGAGATTGTCGCCGACGGCACTGTGCCAGCTGAGATGTTTATCTGGCATGCGGTGGCCCGTGATGTTGGAAATGTAAAAAATCAGGGGAGAAAATTGATAGAACAAACAGATATATAATCTGCCGTACTTTTGATGCGCACGTTATATTTAGCTCAACATCATCTTACTTTAAGAAAGAAATATATTTGCAGCCATCGGACCACTAAGTCCATTTATACGATAAAATTCAACACGAACACCTGGATTTAACGTTTGGCTTTCACTATTACTTAATGCAGAAACATGCAAAAAAACATCTTTTCTGCCATCTGATGGGATAATCAATCCCTTTCCGCTCTTGAAGTCAAAACTTTTGACAATTCCTGTCATTTTACGAGACAAATATTTTCCTAATGGTAATCCAGATTTGACTATACAGGATTAGTTAATTATAGCTAACCTTATTTTAACGGCCCTCTAGAAGGCTAAAATAAAATTTGCTTAATCATTCAACACGTGCCTTAATGGTTTGGCTGATTCGTTGCGATGATGAATCTAACTTTTCCAAAAGCCGTTCTCATAACCAGGTGTTATCTCTGATATCCCTCCTCTTGAGTCCATATATATACCAGCAAACGTTTCTTATCATGAGCTTGCTTGTCAGTTTGAAATATTCAAACGGAGTTTGTATGTCATCTAAAATCATAGGTCTTGTTAAGTGGTTTAACGAAGATAAGGGGTTTGGCTTTATCTCCCCACTCGATGGAAGTAAAGATGTTCTTGTTCACACTTCTTCCCTGCTGGGAGAAACATTTAATACTCTATTTGAAGGACAAAAAGTCAAATTCGCTATCATAGCTGGAACTAAAGGTCCAATCGCTGCCAATGTAACACTTTGCGATAGATAATTTTTAGATGGTTTACTTAAGGCAGCATGACTTTATCAGTGAAAGGTGATGTTCGGTTACTCACATCATTACAACAGGCCAGCATATTTACTTACCATCAAGTTTGCTGACCGATGTGATGAAATGCAGGACTTCTGCATGAACAGTCTCAAAGCAGAAGCTAACTGCTTATAAAATACTAAAGCGTAAGAGGTTAGGCAGCCTCCAAAAGCATCACTTCTTATTTTTTTAATAATTTTTTTAGAAGCGCTGGGAAGATTTGAACAAAGCACTGCAGTATGGGCACACCAACTGAGCCCCCTTTTGTACACGACTGTAACTATGTTCGGAATCTTTTGAGCAGTTTGGACAAGGACATTTTACTAAATAACTTCGGCGGAATTGAGTGTTTTTACGTGCAGACATAGACTTCTCCAGTTCAAATGGACCGTTACAGTGCACGTTAAGACAGTATAATGCTTGTTTTAATTTCGAAAGAGGCAAAAAAAATGAACAAACAGAACCCTTTCGACCACCTGCATGGGCTAGAAACCCTCAAAATACATGGTGATATATGAAAAAAGTAATCATTTTTTTTAATGGTAAGCCAAGTAAAGTTATCACTGTGCTTAAAGGTGTGACATCAATACGCGAAGAATATCCTAATGGAGAAGTGATAAACCTTCAGATAATGTCAGCAGGTTTTCCCTCTTTAACAGGTGACCATGAAGTGGTTTATGTGGCATCAGATCGAGAGCTTACCTCTCAGGAAATATTAGATGCGGCGCAAAAGTATCTTTGACGCTAGGGATTCAACACCAACATTCATGAAATAATTATTATAACTACGTTTCATTTTTATAGCCTGTTTTATGCAGGCTTTTTTTTACCCCCATACAGACATTTATAATTAAGATATGGACATTCAACACCATGGCAATATCACTCTATTGCTGAAGTAACCATAAGGCTTCCATGAAAATCCTACATTACACAGTATTAATAGTTGCTGAAGCCCAATCCTCAGATAATAATATCAACCCTCTCATCTTGGGTCTCTTGCATGACCGAAACTATTCAAGTAAGTCAAACCGAGGCGTTAAACTTCCACCCCATGCATTCGTTGGTTCAGAGGGTCAGGCAGTTTTAGAGTGGGAGTCTGAAAAAGATGGAGCAGAAAAACTAAAAAAAAGACTCTACCAGATGCTGCATCGAATTATACGTTTAGAAGAATGTCCCACAGCAATTTTTCTAATGATTTGCCCAGAAGATAAAACATTAACCTTTGTTTCAAGACTTAAAGTAAAAAAATGAACATCGATGTTTTAATCTTCACCATCTGAAAATACTTTGACCGTGCAAACTGCGAAAAATCATGAGACACATCAGTAAATACTGTATCATTTGCTAAGCATTGCTGTTACATTCGGTTTAATGATGAATCCTCCTCAGCGGCAGGGCTAATTAACCTGATGATTTGTATATCAAGCGGCTCATCGTGAATTTCTGAAGCAGCGAGTCATGAGTGGTTAGTTCAATGACTCACCGGGAGGCACCCGGCATCATATCCGTGAGCCCCTGTATAATTGCAGGGGCTTATTTACATTACAAAAGCATAGTCGTAGACATATTATTGTTAATACTCATAGCCGGCAATTAGGTTCGGATGAATGGACCGATTAAAGAATCATCTAACTTTTATTAGGTCTGAATACCTCGTAGTATATCGTGGAGATAACATATCCCGTTTCATATGCCACTGCTGCTGTATGCCCTGCCCGGCAAAATAAAGTGTTCCCTTTCCATCTTTCGCGTTCAGATAATCCAGAACTTCCATCAACCTTTCGCTACCAGCACGCGGCGCGTTTTCGTCGAACAGGTTCAACTGAGCCACGCCTTGGCTGAAAAAATCTCCCAGCAAGATTCCAGCCTTTTGATAGCGATGGCCATCCTGCCAGATTTTGTCCAGGCATTTTACCGCGGCGTTGATGATGTCGCGGGAATCCTGAGTGGGTGTGAGAAGCTTCATGGACGCACTGTTACCGTAATAGGGCTCGTTAAGCGCAAAGGGAGAGGTTTTCACGAACGCAGAGATAAAGCGGCAGTACTGATGTTCACCCCGCAGTTTTTCAGCACCACGAGCGGCATAGCTGCAGATAGCCTGGCGCATCTGTTCGTACTCGGTAACGCGTTCGCCGAATGACCGGCTGCAGACGATTTCCTGCTTTGCCGGTGCAAACTCTTCAAGATCGAGACAAGGCTCGCCGCGCAACTCCCGGACTGTTCGCTCGAGTACCACGTTAAAGTGTTTACGGATAATCCACGTACTCTGCTCAGAGAGGTCAAGAGCCGTTTTGATACCCATGGCGTTCAGCTTTTTGCTAATGCGTCTGCCGACACCCCATACATCCTCCACAGGTACAATAGCCAGTAACCTACGTTGCCGATCGATATTGGACAAATCGACCACCCCTCCTGTCTGGCGCTGCCATTTTTTAGCTGCGTGGTTTGCCAACTTAGCGAGCGTTTTTGTCTGCGCGATGCCAACCCCGACCGTCAGATGCGTACGCTTCAGAACCGTAGCACGGATCTCTTTGCCGAATTCTGTAAGGTCCCGGCAGTTGCGAACACCTGCCAGGTCGCAAAAAGCTTCGTCGATGCTGTAAATTTCGACGCGAGGGCTCATTTCCTCAAGCGTCGTCATTACCCGGTTTGACATGTCAGCATAGAGCTCGTAATTACTGCTAAAACAAACAACACCAGCGCGCCTGAATAGATCCTTTTGCTTAAAGAACGGCTCGCCCATGGTAATTCCAGCCGCCTTGGCCTCGGCGCTGCGTGCGATTACACAGCCATCGTTATATCTGAATGGTGTTAACAGTTAGTAATATGTAACGACATGATTTTTATGCTTATTGAATTACTAACTTTTCTGTGTGTTAAGAGTCTGAGGGCTACTTCAGTTAGAAACTTTTAGAGCGAATCCGATGAGAAGCATCTTCAAGAGGAAATGATCAGTCATCGTCCGTTGTGTGCCAATAGCGGACATTACGAACCCGGAATGTTAGCCTGCAATCTGAAACTCAGTGTAGGAGGTGTATTAATCGGATTGTACTTAAGGCTCGATACATATGATTGGCAGAATTTATCCATGCACTAAGGATGAGTCTTAACTCATACCCTTAGAGCGTTTAAAATCAACTTGAATGCAGGAAGAGCCTGCCTTCTACTTGGATAATAAAGATGGTAACCAGGAAATGTGGGTGACCAGTCCTCAAGTACAGGTATTAATTTTCCCTCTCTGATATATTTTTGCACCACATCCTCAGGAGCATACGCCAGCCCGTACCCTGCAAGCGCCGCCGATAACAGTTGAGGCGAAGTATTGAATATCATCTGGCCGGATACCTGAACTTTCAACTCCTGCCCGTCTTTCTCAAACTCCCAGGCGAACAGGCCTCCGTGTGTGGAAAGCCGCAAATTTGCGCAGTTGTGTGAAGTCAGATCTTGTGGCGTTTCTGGCTTAGGATGTCTGGAAAAGTAATCAGGAGAGCCAACAACGATCATGCGAAAATCAGGAGAGATACGCATGGCAATCATATCTTTGGCAATCTGATCCCCGACACGGACTCCCGCATCGAAACGACCGGTCACAATGTCGATCAATCCATAGTCTATGTTGATTTCAAGCGTGATATCCGGGTACTCCCTCAATAACGTTGAAAGCTTTGGCCAGAGTATAGTGGTTGCCGCATGGTCATGAGCGGTGATGCGTATCATGCCTCCTGGCTTCTCGCGCAGCTCTCCCAAAGAGGTAAGCTCGGTCTCAATCCCATCATAGTAGGGAGCAAGATTGGCAAGCAGTCGTTCTCCCGCCTCTGTTGGCACTGCCCCCCGGGTTGTCCGGGTCAGAAGACGTATCCCCAGCCTTTCCTCCAGACCTCGAATGCTATGACTGATTGCTGATTGTGAAACGCCCAGGTGCGCCGCGGCCCGCGTGAAGCTTTTTTCACGCGCTACCGTAATGAAAACAGCAAGATGATTGAAATCCGTATGATTCATTATTAGTTCCACTCATGTCGGTTATCTGATTATGCCACTTCAGTAATGACCAGTCATTCCTTAGAGTATATGAACACCACCTAATCAAGCCGTGCTTGTGAGGTGTTCAATCCATAAACAGGAGACTCATTATGCAAAAGCGACAATTAGGTAACAGTGGCCTTGAAGTATCGGCAATTGGTCTGGGATGTATGGGACTGACCTTTGGCTACGGGCCTGCGACAGACAAAGCTGAAGCCATCAAACTTATCCGTGCAGCTTATGAGCGCGGCGTAACGCTGTTCGACACTGCAGAAGCGTATGGTCAGATCAATGAAGAAATGGTCGGGGAAGCTGTGGCACCGTTCCGTGACCAGATAGTTATCGCTACAAAATTCGGTTTTAAAGAGGGTAATGCAGCGGCGGGACTCGACAGTCGTCCTGAGCGTATTCGTACTGTCGTTGAACAGTCCCTTAAGCGGCTGAAAACGGATTACATCGATCTCTTTTACCAGCATCGTGTGGATCCAAACGTGCCAATGGAAGATGTCGCCGGAGCTGTACGCGACCTGATTCAGGAAGGAAAGGTGAAATATTTTGGGATGTGTGAGGCGGGCGTAAAAGCTATTCGTGACGCACATGCTGTTCAGCCGCTGTCCGCACTGCAGAGTGAATACTCTATGTTCACCCGTGAACCTGAAGACGTCATTATCCCGACGCTGGAAGAGCTGGGTATCGGCTTCATTCCTTTCAGCCCGCTGGGTAAAGGCTTTCTTACAGGAAAGATTGATGGTGCAACCACCTTTGCTGAAGGAGATGTCCGAAATAATCTGCCGCGTTTTGCTGACGAAGCCCGTCAGGCCAACCATAACCTTGTCGCCCTGATCGGTAAAGTTGCTGAGCGTAAACAAGCAACCCCGGCACAGATTGCTTTAGCCTGGTTGCTGGCTCAAAAACCATGGATTGCTCCGATCCCCGGCACCACAAAACTTCACCGTCTCGACGAAAATGTAGGCGGGGCTGCAGTTGAACTCACGGCCGCAGACCTACAGGAAATTGCAGATGTGCTGGCAAAAGTTCCCGTCCAGGGCGAGCGTTATAACGCTGCAATGATGAAGTCCATTAACCGCTAAGCCTTGCTTCATTAACCGGCGACGCCATGTCGCCGGTATCCTCCCCCGTATTCATTCTCAGAGGACATCATCATGACGACCCAATCTCTTAAAGGCCGTATCGCACTGGTCACCGGCGGAACAACCGGCCTGGGTTTCGGTGCAGCGAAGCGACTGATTGAACACGGCGCAACAGTCTATATCACTGGCCGCCGACAGAACGTGCTGGACGAGGCAGTAACCAAACTGGGCAACTCCGCCAGAGCTATATGTGCGGATGTCTCAAGTAAAGAAGACATGCTGCGTGCGGCTGCCACCATTAAAGCCGAACAGGGGCATCTGGATATTTTGTTCGCTAATGCGGGTGGTGGCCACGCCACGCCACTCGAAGAACTGACCGAAGATCAGATCGACAGCGAACTGAGCATAAATGTTAAAGGTGTTGTACTCACTATGCAGAGCATGCTGGACGTGCTTCGTGACGGTTCCTCCGTAGTGCTGAATGCGTCGATTACTGCAGATATGGGGTTACCTGGATTTGCTGTTTATGCCGCGACCAAAGCGGCAGTGCGTTCACTGGCTCGCAGCTGGACCACGGATCTAAAAGGGCGAGATATCCGGGTCAATACCATAAGTCCCGGTGTAGTCCCGACCGAGGGTTACAGCAACGAACAGAAAATGAGTGACAACGATATTGCCTCATATGCTGAGCGAGTTTCCGCAGAAATACCGGCCGGGCGCGTGGGCACCGCGGCAGATATCGCGGATGCGTTGATTTTTCTGGTATCAGACTCGAGTACTTACATCCGTGGCATTGACCTGATAGTCGATGGCGGTATGACCCGTGTTTATGCCGGTAAGAACTGAGGAAATGACGATGCAGAAAATAAAATCGGAAGAACGCCACATCATCTGTGAACTGCGATGTGAACCTGAAAATCGTGAGCGCGTTAAAGAGCTGGTCCTGAAATTTGTTGAGCCTGCACGCCTTGAAGCCGGTTGCCTTTATTACGATTTTTATCAAAAAATCGATGAACCCGACACGTTTTATATTATTGACGGCTGGGTAAACCAGGATGCAGTAACCAGCCATGCGGAAAACCCGCATGTTGCAGAAGTTATGTCATACCTGCAACCGCTGCTGACATTCGGACCTTATGTCAGTCTCATTATCCGCAGATTGCTTGCTGGCGAGCCCGGTTGTCTGTGGAGAAAGCATCTGGACTACGCCGCCGATCGCCATTGCCCCACCGATCTGGAACATAATGTTACTCGCTGCGATACCGACTCCAGGCATCCAGATTGCAGCAGCGACAAGTGCTACGCCGAGTATGGTCTGGAAAATCCCCCCTCGCTTACTCCCAACGATAATTGGCGCAATTCGAATATCAGCTGAACTAAGATCCATGATGAGTTCATCATTGTTCAAGTTACGCTTACCGCTGAAAACGGCATAGGTGAGGCCGCGCTGTTTACTGGAATTCAAAAAGCGCTCGAAGCCCGGGACGATCACACACAATGCATGGATGGCTTCTTTTGGTGAGGCGACAGAAAGTTTGAACTCCCGGCCAAACGTGGCACCAAGAACTCCATAAAGCTTGATTGTTCGTATTGACTGGTGGACTAAAGGTGTCATGTTTTCCCCATAAAAAAAGCCACCTACAGGTGGCTCTCTTTTCAGAGCGAATCTTAGCTGGCGTTTTCACAGCCCGGCTGACCGCGGTCAATAACTTCGGTACCTTCAACAATGAATCCAAACTTACCAAACAAGAAAGAATGGTTGAATTGGGTTACAACTACGTCAGAAAGAGCAACTGAACATTTGTTCTTCTCAATTGCACGGTCGATGGCTGTTTTCACGTTTGGGATACCAAGTGGGAAGATTACTACAGGTGCAGAATCTTCCGCAGTAACGCGAGCGCCTTTTACGAAGTTATTTGAGTTCAGATTGTAGTTTTTTGTACTCGCTACAGTCAGATCTGCTACATTCAGGGTTAGGCTCTCGATTGTGGTCGTAACCGTAACCGCCAGGATCTTCGGGTTGCCTTACACCCTCTTTGCCTTCAGCTTTTGCGAGCGCTTCGTCGAACTCAACTGCATCGCGCCACTGGTAGTGATGACCGAAGCCCCAACAGTAACGACACGCTCCGCGGCGATACTGCGAAAGCTGGTTTGCATCGAAGGTGGCGAGTTGCCACATCTGCGCAAGAACCTCATCGGCACTGCCAAGCGTGCGCACAATGGACGCTTTTTGCTGCTGCGCAATAGCCTGCGCAACGTTAGGATTCGCTATAAGCTGACGACCGTAGTTTGGGTCACTATAACCAGCACGCGCAGCGGCGGCTGTGGCGTTATTGTCCTTCAGGTATTCAGCAATAAAGCGCTTTACCTTCGCGCTTAGCTTTATGTCCACCAGCTCATCTGCGCTTTTATCTTTCTGCGCAGTGCGCACTATCTTTCGCGGGTAAATTTTTGTATTTTGCGCAGCAGTTTTCTTGATATAGCGGCGAGCAGTTACATAATTAAGATTATGCGCCTCGCACCATTCCTTAGGGGATATGCCAGTAGCAGCGTGATCAGACAGGAACCGCTTCTGCAGCTCGCCCCAGTCCGGCTTAGCCATTGTTACCTCTAAACTGAATGAACTTTAGACGTCACTCACAGCTTCAGTATTTGAAGCAATGAAGTATTTTTCTCAAAGAAATCTTGAAATGAGGATTTAAGCTTATGAAATATGTATAACTACGATGACGTACAGAAAATCAAGACCAATCTCGAGTGGATAGTGCATCAAACCTCCGCCGAGTCTCATTTTCGCACTGAGCATGACCAATTAGTGATTTCCGATCTAATGGAACTCATCCAGACATATGAAACTCTTCTGGACCTCGTAAGTAAATTTGGTGCTTCTGTCTTAAACTCGGAAATCATAGCGGGACTATCAATAACAGAGGAGTTCATTGCTAAAGTTAAGCGAAATGAGGGTGCGATGTGAGCAACCAACACACTGAATGGCGATTGATTTGTATTTTGAAGCTTCAAACTAGTGGATTACAGTTTGAAGCTTGGGTTATTTAATTGCCGTACAGCCGATTGAAAAGGGCATTTTTCATCGCATCAGAATCAATCGGATCCAAGTTTAACCAGGTCAATATCTCACGATTCTTTTCTGCATTGAAATCAGAAAACACACCATGAATATCACCGCTATCAGGTGAGTAGAGAACAGCAATATTCTGTTCTGGACAACTGTGTGGTTTACACCCAGACAGCGCAATATACTTTTTGCCCGCAACAGTTACTTCGGTTGATGGCGTGCTCGTGCCACCACTTTTTACCCATGCTGGTAGTTTGTTTTTACTAATCAGCTGGGAGTAGCTTTTAGACGTGCTTTTTGCACTGGCGAAATCAGAAAGATACTGCCCCTCGTCCGCAAAAGCACTGAAAGATACAAAAGCCATAGCAGCGATAATCACTTTACCTTTCATGTTAATCCTCATTCCATAAAGACATCTCAACTCTATACCTTTGCAGTCTCTATGTCAGCCCTATCGATAATCAGAGCATTTGATGTTTCTGCCCAGCCCAAATGATCAGGTAAGGATTATCCTAATCGCTACCGCTTATGCTTGTTGATTACTGGCTATTTGCCAGGCTGTTTAGGACTCTGATGAGGAGTTTGCCACTCCAGGGAAGCATCTATAAAAAGAGCAAGTGAAACTGAGACTCTGGTAGCCCTCCATGTGAGGGCATTTTTTTACATTGCTGCGCTTCGCTTGTTAAATATCGAGTCTTTTCTACAATTTAAAGGTGCTTTGCTATGTCAGGTAAAGCCGTCGTTCAGAAATACCCGTGTGCTCAAGGAGGAGCCATCCCTAGTTCTTTCTTTCCAGCTCGATCTGCCTTATGCCAGCGAAATTATTGTTGCCCTTCTCAATTACGGCCAGTAGCGGCTTAATCCACAAGACTGCCTGGCAGTACGTCATTGAGCTGGCGGCAGCGGCACGATCATCGGCTTCGTCAACTGTGTCGGTATCGGCGTGCATTGCGCTGGAACGTAAACGGTACGCATATTCGTACAGCCCACCAGCAATGTCAGCAGGAACAGGCAGATCACAGGTTTTTTCACGGCGGAGAATCTCCCGGTATTCGATTAGGGTTTCTTCGGTGCTGGTATCGATCAGGGAGTTAAGCCTGTTGGCATGTTCTGCAAGCTGATTGAACCGATTGAAGTTGAATGCCTGAGTGGCGATCACTTGCTCCTGCAAAGAGTTGTCACTTCGCAGAACGACATTATCGCTCTGAAGGCTACTGGTGTTTGAGCAACTCTTAACGAGAGCGATCGAAAGGCCAGCAATAACGAAAACGCAAAAAAGACCCGGATTAATTTTCATTGGTCCAGCCCCCAGCACGCCAGTGCGCTTTCCTGATCGCGCCGCTCGACCTGACCATAACAGCCATTCTTCTGGCCTTTAGTCAGACGGCAATCACGTCCACCGTCCTTAATCCACCAGCGAATTGCCTCACATGCACCTATTCGGTCACCGGCATTGATGCGCCTGTAGAAAGTTGAAGGGAAGCATTTACCGGGGCCGATGTTATACGGGCAGAAGGATGCGATACCCACCTTCTGTGGTTCTGTCAGAGGCACTTTGATATTGCGATCAACCCAAGCTAATGCCTTATCGCGTTCAATAGCGTTAACCTTCCGGCATTGCTCCTCAGTGGCCGTCATGCCTTTAACAACACGCCTGCCATCGATAACGGTCACGCCGTGACATAAAGACCAGACCCCACCCGGATCAACAACGGCCACCAGCGCATTGCCTTCTTTCTCGCTGATGAATTGGTCGAAAATGAGTGGTGCAGATGCACCTGACGCGATTAGTGTCAGCACTGCTGCGCTGAGCTTTGCTTTATTCGACATCATTCACCCCGGGCAGCTTTGCGGCGATCCGCTTTGATTTGGAAATAGAGGTTGGTAAGAAAGGTGAGTAATCCAACATTATGTCTGGCCAGTGTTGAAGTTTATCGGCTTTAAGATTCGCTTCTTCTTCCATGGATACTAAAAGGCTCGCACAGTAACGAGGCTTCACTTAATTTTTATCCTTTTACAACTTTGGCTCTTCAATACGTTCGCTTAGCACTTCGACCTCTCCATTGTTGGCGAGATCATCTCCACGAGTCACATACCATGCGCCGTAAATAGTTTCACCCGACTCTAAATCGTCGATTTTTTCGTGCACGTAGTAAGCAATCTGCCTGCTACCATTGTACTGAATCCAGTAATAGCCTTCTCTCATTATTCCTCCCCTCTCCGATATAGAAAGTATAAGAGGCAATGAATAGTGATGGTTTTAGAAATTCTTAAATCGCTATTAAGCAAAAAGCCCCACGGGGTTAACCGCAGGGCTTTAAACGAAGGCAATAACCCATCGTTAGAGCAAAATTACCACAGATTCGGGAAAAGTAAATAGCTCACGATAAATTCACGCCCTATTTTGTTATCTGCTTGAGCTGCGCATCAGCCCAGGCCTCTTCGATGTCAAACTTGGTGATTAGCTGATCGTAAAATGGTTTAACAGACTTCTTCCAAGTATCGAGGCTGATTGCATCCGTTATCTGACACACCGCTGCATATGCCTCTGTCGATGGGATTCGTTCATACCCCCGCCCGCTGCAGCGCTTGCAATCGGCCATAACCGGAACACCCTGCTGTTCTGTAAGGGCCTGATTAATGGCTTTCCCGCGTCCATGGCAATCTCTACAGGCACAACTAACTACCTTCTTACCCTTACACTGAGGGCAGAGAACGCGCGCTACCTCCCTAACCTGCCTCCGTACCTCATACTCAGAAGGTCGAAAATCTTCGACGCCCATATTCAGAGACATCTTCACGAACTTCTTCTCTTTTACCGGCGTGTGAGACTTCATGCTGAAAACTTCCGCGTCTATAAACCCTTCCCCATTGCAGCCATCGCACTGCTTTACGCTGGCGGCGCTGCGGGAATAATCCTCGAAAGCGAAGCTGGCCAACCGATGCATCACTAGTGGCTTAACCCCGGCATCCAGTTTGCGCAGAGCTGCCACCCGATCGCACTTGGTCTGCGCATACTGAGCCAGCAACTCAATCGCCCTCTCCCGGTCATTGTTGCTGATACCCATCTTCCCAAGAAAAGCACTGTAACCCATGGCGGCCCGTTCCTGCGTCATGCCCATCGCAGCCATAATATCTGAACCGGTTAATGCATCTGATGCCGTAGCACGAGGAGAGTCGCTAATCATCGTCGATTTGGCGAAGTGATATTTGAGTGTATTTTCGAGATTCATGCGGTCTCCAGCTCGGTAATGGTGAGTTCTAATTTTCCGCCCTTAACAACAGGCATTTTCACAACGCGATAATCCACAACCTGGCAGTCATCCAGCCAGAATTCCGCCTTGGTTAGAGCGTCAAATGCAGCTTTCTGCAGGTTATCAAGATCGCGGCGGCGGCGGTCGGGCATGTAACATTCAATTCGGATTTTGAGTGGTGCAGCTGTCCGAATATTAAGCCGGGCGCTTCGAATGACGCTGGCGACTACATAGCGGTACGCGACGCCATCAGCGCTAATATGAGTTCGCCCGCGGTTGTGCCGGTAATACCGGTTGTTGCTCGGCGGCCAGGGCAAAGTGATTTCATATGTCTTCACGTTCACCCCCACATCCGGTTTCGCCAGCGGCTATCTGGGCGCGCTGGTGCATTTGAGGTAGGTAGGAATGCACTAACAGTCCATGTCACGTAATCAGGGTTAAGGCTACGCTCAACCCGTACGCCGCGCGCCTTGTAACGCTTAACCAGTTCGTCGGCCTGTTCGGTACTGCAATCGTTGTGGTGGAACCAGGTCTTCTTCATTCCATCACCCCGCAAAGCCAAGCAGCTGTGCGGCGACGTTTTCGGCCTCATCGCGACTGCGGAATGAACGCGACAGGACCCAGCGCCAGAGGACATCGAGCGCAGCTTTATAGAGTTGTTGAAACTCGAGCTCGTCCATGTTGGCAAACGAGATGCTGCGAGGATGTTTTTTGAGTGTTCCGTCGGGTAACTGAATGGCATCAAAGTGCCCTGCCTCGACGATCACCCATGAACGGTAAGCATCGAAGGATTTGCACAGGCTAATGCCATTTGTGACGCGCCGATACGCAACCTGTTCCAGATACTGCTCAGCAGCATCGATAAGCGCACCCTCATTCCCGCCATAAGAAGCCAGGAATTTTGCGTAGCCATTGATCAACTTCCGCTCGTTACTCGAGATAGCTCCGCCGGTTGGTTCCCAGTATTCAAAGCCGAGATTGAGAAGCGCGAAAAAGCGCCGGTGGAATGCCGGGTTTCGTACCCGCCTGAACTCGGCAACAAGAACATCGCCGAGCCTGGTTTTGGATTGCAGGATATCACTGGTCTCGGGCGTAGCCGGGATCAGTATTCCTGAATGGTGTTTTATAAGTTGTAATTCTAGCGCCATGGTTCTCTCCGTGGCGCATCAGGTATAGGGTGTTCAGGCCTATGAAAGAATAATATCAGACGGTGGTGTAACTCGGTACCCCAGTCGTTTTGCAAATTGCATAAACCCGTTCAGAGTGAAGATTTCTTCCTCTTCGAGTAACGGTCGTAATGAAACTATTCCATTTACTCGATAAACCAGATATCTCCCTTCCGCCGGGAAGCTATAGATAACTGCTTTATCGGCCCTTCTGACCACGTCGTACCATTGATCATCTGCATTAAAGGCATCTGCACTACACACTATTTCCCCCCAGAGCGACTTATTGACGCGATAAACAGTAATCGGGAACAGCCAGGGGAACGCAAACAGCGATACTCTTTGAAACTGCTCCAGTGAATTTCACGCGATTAATAAAACCACTCGTCCGCGCTTTCCCAAGTCTCCTGCACGATATGTTCGACCTCTTTCTTGTCGCCTCCGAAAACAGCCAACCCATCATTGCCAGCACGCTTAATCGTAAGATGGCAATCATTGAACTGCTTACTGAGCCTTTTGAGCAGTTCTGACTCGAGTGCAGGTATAGCTCCATCAGGAAGTTTCTTCATGCGATCAATGGTTAATTCAACTTTCATAAATGCCTCCTACACTTTAACTGTATATTCATACAGTACACCCATCCAATAGTTTGATCAACGGTTTAACCGCACGAAATGCGAATGCATACATCAACACTTTAAGAGAACCATCTCAATCAACTGATTGATTAATAAAGAAAAATAATATAGTTTTCTTAATCAAGGAAAATTGGCTCGTGAAAATCTCAGTTATGACCGAAACGGAACTCTTTTCGAAACAATGCTAAATGTCCGCCAAGCACAATGCGTATGCTCGGTCGACTCCTGGTTTTCTTAAACAAGCGGAATGTTTCCATGAAACGAAGAAGTTATATTTATAATGCAACGAAACGAAAAATAATTTCGAGATTAAATTGCATGGGAGAAAAAGTTATTTTATGAAAAAGAAAATAAAGTTACGCGCAACCATTTAAATGGACTTAACCTAACATACAAAATCATTATCTAAGATGTTTAGAATACATCTCTTAATAGAGGTGTCAGGACCAGTCATCGAAATTACTTCTGATTTACAGAATTGCTTAAATTCAACATGCAATGTGATAAAAAAATATATTACAAAATTACCACCATACTAACTCAGAATATTCCTAAAAGGAATTTGACCAATTTCATTATTTAATCAATGCTGCTATTTTGTTAATTAATTGTTTCCATTGTGCGTACCTTAACCCGTTCCTAAATTCATTTTAGCCATTTAACTAATCAAATTTTTTTCGAACTAGAAGAAACTTCAGACATGTAATACACTCATACTAGTTACTACAGCTCAGAATTTCATAACATGTTGATTTTAAAGAAAAATACAATGAGAGCTTTCTATGAGCAATAATTTCTTAATCGATGATGTATTTTTTGTTGTTGAGCAACAACTACTTGTGTCAAGTTCTAATCAAGAAAAGAAGGTCACTCTTACATCACCTGCAGCAAAATGCCTCATGCTTCTTATCTCTTCAGCACCGGGAGTAGTCAAACATGAGGTTTTTTTTCGTGAAGTGTGGGAAGAGAGAGGAATGTTAGTGCCTCATAACACTCTATATCAAAATATTTCGCAAATTCGACGAGCATTTAAATTACTTAGCATGAGTGGAAGTAAAATAGTTACTGTCCCAAGGCTAGGGTTTAAATTAGTTGGAAACATTACAAAGTATGATGTCATGCAAATATCAGAGGAAGATTCTCTTAATGAATTACTTCCGAATGAGTGTATTAACGAAAAGCAATCTTTTCCCGATAAAGATTATCATCCAAGTAGAAAATTCATAGCTTTTTTTGCTAGTATTTTTTTTATTTCTATCATTTGGTTAGCTTTCGATTATAGAAGTAAAGAAATTAATAATGTCGACATGTTCGATAGCTATATTCCACTAGCTCATTATAAGCAATGTCAATTTTTTTCAAATTTTGATTTTAAGAAAGACAGTGCTATTTTCGAAGTTATAAAAAAAGATAAAAATCGATGTGATATTTTCCCATACATTTATATTTCTGCACCTCCAGGATCGGCTACAGTGTCAGCGCTATCATGCGATGTTGACATTCACAAAGTTGCCTCAAAAAGAAAATGTGTGAATTTTATTTATTATGGAGTTAATTTAAAATGAAGTTAATTTGTGGCGTGGTGTTCATTTGCAGTTTGATAGGATTGTTTTTTTTAGAATCCAATCTTAACAAGATCACCATGCAGGACTGCAATTCAAGGTTCATTATTTATGATTCAGAAAATAAAAAAATTGAACTAAATATATCTTTTGCCTTTTTTAGTAAAGCAGAAGGTTTACTAACTATGAACGGTGTCTATCATCATAATGACATAACGCTGCCTATATATAGACAAATGTTCTTTAAATACAATCTAACTAAAAGCACTTTGTATCTGAGATCACAGAAACTTAATAAATTCAATAGTGATATGGTTGATGCTCATCATGAGTTGATACCACTTCCGGCTTTTTATCTTTCAACAGGAAAAGAGATCTATTATGATTTAGAGAAGGATTCCTCGGGAACTTTATTCTCCAGAGGAAAAAAAATCCCGCTGTTTTATTGTTGGAACGAATAGCGCGATACACCGCCTTCAGTAGATGATTTTCATTGCTAGTATCATAGGCAAGCAAGAGATATGTATTGTCTTTTTTTTATCATAAAGAGTAACTAAACATCATTCAACCTCGCTTTAAAAACAATAGTTCAATGACATATTCTTACCTCTGACGTGATTTATACGTATTATTTTGAAGCTTTGAGTTTGAAATAGATGACTCCCCCTTCAGAAACAGTAATATATCTGTCGCGAAGGACTTGTTTATATTAATATTCATTTATTTTGCATAGGAGATGTTGGCAGGATAGTTAGTTTTTTACTAACTACATTCCTTACAGCTTAGTTAACTATACCGTTAACTTTACAACTTGTGCGTCACATGGCTTTCTTGCGATGATTTAACACAAATAAACATTAGCATTAACGTTACCTCAAATGATATGTGTGAGATGAAGTCACATTAAAATTTCAATGGCTTATAAGTATAATTGATTAAAACAAGTTATATTACAATTTTTTCCGACATGCAACTATTGTGGAAAATACATTTTTATTAAAACATCCTTGGATTTTAATTGAAACCACAAGCACATATCCATAAAAGTCTATTTCCGCCCTAAGAAAATCACCGAGAGATTTAGCTATTGTTGTTATGCGGCATGAACTTATCTGAGATGGTTCGATAAAGTTCGAAGATAGCCACGACACTATCGTCGTGATAAGAACATGCTTTTTCACTTGGCTGTTGATTCGCTTGATGATTTTAGCGCTCATTGTGATTTTTTGTCTCACATATCCCACTTGGACACTGGCAGTATTTGTGAAGTTTGGCGATGCAGGCAACCTCAAAATCACTACCAACTAAGTCGAAAAAGGACGAATACACCACGGCACTCTTCGCCACTTTTTTTCCTCAAGTGCCTTCGCTTTCTGCTCATCAGCATGCATCCTAACTGGATGACTTTTTCACACCATGCATGGGAGGATAACGTCTGGAATATCTGCATGTGGTACCGAACTGTATTTGTACTGAACGCTGTCACGTGATCTTATGATCACACCTTCGTCACAGAGCTCGCGCAGCAACCTGCCGGCTGTGCCCCCAGCTAAGTCCAGCGCTTCGGAAACATCCCTACGGCGCAGTTCGGTTGGTAGCGCACGAATACCGCTACCTGCTCTTTATGGGTTAATGTTTTGGTCATTTGTCAATACTCGATTAGTTGGTTAAACCTGCCGCTTTGCGGCGTTGATACTCTTCAATCAGTGTTTCTGCCGGTGTTGGGCCGCGATCTTGCATTGGGGCAGTCAGTGCTCGGCTTATTGGTGGGATAGGCTTTCCATCAAGAACCCGCTTTTCCCACATACCCAGAATCTCGCCAGCCTCGCGCTCGAGTTCTTTGTGACACAGCTGGCCATCGGTTCCGCGGCGACGCAGCTCCAGACAGATGTGATAATAGACCGGCTTAGGCCACGGATATTGCTCGCTGCTCGGGTACCGAAATACCAGCTTGCGCCACTTCCAGTATTCAGCCATTACGTCATCGGTGGTGATCCCCAGCCCGCAGCGCCCTTCCCTGCACCACTTGATGAACTGGCCTGGCGACGGAAGGAATGGACGCTCCTGCCGCCGTACCATGCGCATTCCCGCTTCAACCTGCTCCAGGGTAGTGATCCCATTTTCTTTGAATGCAAGCACCCACTGCCGGCGGATTTCGTTCACGTCTTCCTGGCTGCGATTAACCAGGCTTGCCGGAAACGCAGCTGCCAGCTGTATGAATAGCCCGTTGATAATATGCGCCACCTGCTGCGTTTGCTCGCGTTCGGTGTACTGCTCAGGCATGTTGTGCGCTACGCGGCGAGCCTGTTCCCGGTCAAAATTGCGAATGCTCTCTGAGAGGTTTTTCATTCCAGCACCCCGTCAATCCAGTCGGTGTTATGCAGGTCGATGCCGCCACGGGATTGCTTTACCGTTCCGGTTGCACGCAGCCGCTTGGTAGTGAGCTGATCCCACTGTTTGCGCAGACTCGAGGGGCTCAGGATGTTGTCTTTCCAGAACTCGTCCCGGTTGGCCCACTGGAACAAGTCACAGATTTCGTAGTGAGTACGCTTGTCCTGGACACGCATCAGCCTGATGGTGTTTGCCCATTCAGCCCAGTTTGGCTCGGATAGCGATGCGTTGACGGTGAGAAGCCTGTCGTAAATCCAGTGAGCGGCCTTGAGGTCGTCAGCGGATCCCCATGACTTACCTGCCGGGGTGTATATCCCGGCGGCAGCTTCTGGATGGCGTGAGAGAAACTTTTCAGTTTTCTGGTTTCGGGATTCGTCAGAATTCCGAGACGAGGATATTTTATTATTGTTCTTGTTATAGTCTTGGGTGTCTACCGTTTCCGGGAAGGTTTTTCCCGTTTTCGGTAACACTTTTCCCGATTTCGGGAAGACTTTTCCCGTTTTCGGCTTGTCTAAAATCCAGGCAGAAAGGTCAGTATTTATACCGACCGTTTTCATCACGCCCTGCTTCTGACTAAAGATAATTTTGCGTTCTGCGAGTGATTTGAGCGCATCAGAAACATGCGAATCACTCAGCCCTGTAAGCTCGGCGATCACCGTGTTCGTAACGCGGTCTTGTTTCTTGTTCCAGCCGTAGGTAAGCCAGATCACCGCCTCAAAACATTGCCACTCACGGCCTGACATTCTCAGACGAGGCTTGAGCTGTTGAATCTCGTTAGCGACCTTGGTATACCCGTTCGACAGGTCGGCCATACGACCTCCCGGTTGTTCGGTTCTGTGGGGGAAATTGATAATTTCAGCTGTGTTTGACATACTTAGCTCCGCAATTACACTCCGTTTTTGCACCTGAAAGTCGGTTCTGTTCGCGCAGACCGGCTTTCGCCTTTTCTGAAGTCTTCACATTACCCCCAGCATGGTTGTGACCATCGCCAGCAGCGGTGCCGTAAGGTCAGGATCGACTCTGAACATTTCGAAAATCCCCTCGCCTAACTCCTTCAGCTTTTCCTTCTTCGGTGCATCGAGCATCAAAGCTTGCTTCGCCTCACTCACCTCTTTTTCCAGCCGGGCCATTCGGTAAGCAAACGAGTCGTTCTTTACGACACGGTCGCGGTATCGAAGCGGTAATACGGACATGATCGCTGGCACCAACTGTTCGACGTTCTTTCGGTAGAATGCGGAGTCTTCTTTGTTGTCTAGCCAGCGGAACAGCTTCACGTTCCAGACATCGGCCTGGCCAGAAAAATCTACGCCATCAAGTTGAAGTTCTTCCGCCGCTTCTTGGATTTGAAGCGCAACAGCTACGCGCCCTTCTGCCGCTGCCCACGCCCTGACTGCAGAACAAATATCTCGATGATCAAGATCCTGCTCTGCCGATTCGCTTTGATGACACGGGAATATCATTGGATTAGAGGAAGCTCTGCTACTCTGTTGAAATGAAACAGTTTGCATAGTTAAGGATCCTGTTTAGGTAAACCGTCTGTTGGGTTTGGGTAGAGATCTGGGCGCAGCTCGTGCGGAGTTACGCCGGTAACCCCATAAATTTGCAAAACTCGATCTGCCGGTACGACACCCTGATATCGATTTCGCCAATGACTAACAGTCATGGCGCTTACGGTTAGCAGTTGGGCTAAGCGCGTAGCATTTCCTGCTTTGGTAATTGCTTTATCAATTGCTTTCATAAATAGCTCCTGTAACAACAACGCAATTAAACATATTGTTTATGTTTGTGTCAACATTTTGAATATTGAGCTAATAAACATTTGGTTTAGAATTCGTCCATGAAAGAAAAAACTCATCAGATTAACCACCCCCAAGTTCAGCGGCTTAACGAGGTTCTTGAGCTCAAGAAGTTAACCAAATCAGACATGGCCCGTATATGCGGCGTCAGTGCTCAGTCGGTCAATAACTGGTTTGTTCGTGGGACGATTGGTAAAAGTTCAGCGATTAAGCTGGCGGATGCGCTTGGGGTGAGCCTTGAGTGGCTGCTTGGCCAAGATGTTGGCAAAAAAGATGGACTGAAGCCGGACGAACAACGGCTGTTGGAACTTTACCGTCAGCTTCCCGAAGAAGAGCAACAGAACATGTTTCGCATCTTCGCACTTCGCCTGAAAGAGCTGGACGAACTATATGATAAGTATATGAAAGGCCGGATTCGTTCGCAGGATGATTGAGTAATCCTTTCAGCAATGAATCGTAAAGATCCACCATAAGTAATGGCCATGAAGTGGCCTTTTTTTTATGCCCCTCTAATAACTAGCACATCTTTTGTACTAAGCGACCATTCCGCTGACTTCCGGAACGCACCATTTCGTCGAATTTTTTTCCTCCAAAGGACAAAATTTCACTCTCCATAAGCACCACATAAACATTTTGTTTATCTAAAATTACTCATTTTGTTGACTACGACTTAAACTTTGTGTTTAATCTAACTCACTAAGACGCACTACGAACCACCAAGGCAGGACGCCCACGAAGTAGCCGCCGACGGCATACGAATAGTCGGATGAGGTGGAGAGATTAACGCGCATCAGGTTTAAACGTTCCGCTGGCCGGCGTTACAGGCGCATAACCCAGGTGAAAAGATTCTGGTTACCCGCCAGCAGTTGGCCACAGCGCGAGCAATTCAGTCCGCACTGCTGGCACACCCGACCGCGGGCATGCTGCTGACACATCCAAGCCGTGCCGTAGAGGTGAGCTACTTCGGTTTCGACGACGAAACCGGATTAGAAGTGCGTGTTCGCCCTGACCTCGAGATTGAACTGGACGGCGTGCGCATCGGTGCTGACCTAAAAACCATCAGCATGTGGAATGTGAAGCAGGAAAGCCTGCGGGCCAGGCTACACCGGGAAATCATTGACCGGGACTACCACCTCAGTGCGGCTATGTATTGCGAGACCGCGGCGCTGGACCAGTTCTTCTGGATTTTCGTCAACAAAGACGAGAACTACCACTGGATCGCCATCATCGAGGCATCCCCAGACCTGCTGGAACTGGGCATGCTCGAGTACCGCAAAATGATGCGCGCCATCGCAACCGGCTTCGACACCGGGGAATGGCCAGCTCCGATCATCGATGATTACACCGACGAACTGAACGACTTTGACATGCGCCGCCTCGAAGCGCTGCGCGCTAAGGCTTAAGGGGGATTTATGCATAACACAAACGTTACCGTTGCTGACCAGAACACCGTTATTAACTCCAACGTGGCTTTGTTCGATTCCCAGTATCTGAACGCCATCAGCACGTTCGCGCAGATTATGGCCCAAGGCACTGCCACCGTTCCTAAACACCTTCAGGGCAACCAAGCCGACTGCATGGCTGTAGCGATGCAAGCGGCACAGTGGCAGATGAATCCCTTTGCCGTGGCGCAGAAGACGCACCTGATTAACGGTGTGCTCGGGTATGAAGCGCAGCTGGTTAATGCCGTAATTTCACGCAGCGGCGTACTGGCCAGCCGCTTTGAATATGAATGGTACGGGCCATGGGAAAAGGTCGTTGGGAAATTCCATATCCGTAAAGGCGACAAAGGCGAGTACCGAGTCCCGGGCTGGACCCTGGCTGACGAAGCAGGGATCGGCATCATTATCAGCGCAATCCTGAAAGGCGAAGATCAGCCGAGAGAACTTGATTTACTGCTGGCTCAGGCCCGAACCCGAAACTCTACCCTTTGGGCTGACGACCCTCGCCAGCAACTGGCGTACCTGGCCGTTAAACGCTGGGCGAGGCTGTTCTGCCCGGATGTGATTCTGGGCGTTTATACCCCGGATGAGCTCGATGATCGACGTGAAGAACGAGAGGTAAACCCGGCACCGGCGCAGCACGTTAGCCTCGCTGATATTTCAGGTGACAACGTCACTACGACTCAAACGGCTCAGGAATCAGCTCAAAACATCGATGCACTTGCTGATGATTTCCGTGATCGCATCGAGGCGGCTCAGGATGTGGATAGCGCTAAAGCTCTGCGCGCAGATATTGAAACCGTGAAAGCAACGCTGGGTTCTGCCCTGTTCACTGAGCTGAAAAACAAGGCCGTGAAGCGTTATTACATGGTTGATGCACGGAACAAAGTCGAAGCCGCCATCAATTCCTTGCCAACTTCAGATGAGCCCGATGCAGCTGCGCGGTTCGCAGAAGTAGAGCGCGTTCTTGCATCGTCGAAACGACATCTGGGCGACGAGCTGCATGGTCAGTTCAGCATCACCCTGGCGGATATGAAACCGGAATACCTGGACTAACGAGATCGGGAGGGGAAACCCTCCCTCAAGGAGAAGAAATGCGACTGATTAACCGAGGCAGTAAGCAATCCCCTTTGGCTCGCCAGGCATGTGAAATCGCACTCGCAGCCCACCAGCAAAGATACGGCGACTATGGGCGCAGCAAGATGAAAGAGACCTATACGGTGAGAGTGGAAGGCGTGAAGGTCTGGGTCGAGGTAGTGAACTGCAAGGCAAGCTACGTGGCCACAGCAATGACCGGCATGCGCCGACTGCGTTCCCTTCCCGGCCAGGCAAACTGAAACTGAAATATCAACGACTAAAGACCGGCATATCTATACTCATGCCGGTTACCTGAGGTGAACCATGTCGCAGGTAATTTTTAACGAAGAATGGGTTGTTGGCGCAAGGCTCACAGAAAAAACAGGCCTGACCCAACGACAGATTGAGAAGTATCGCCAGGGCTGCTGGGTGGAAGGTGTCCATTTTAAACGGATATCGCCTTCTGGGGAAAAAACCTTGCGTGGCACAACCTGGTATAACTATCCGAGAATTAATCAGTTAATAAGGGATGCGTAAGATGGCAGCTTTGCCTACAGGTGTCGAAATCAGAAACAATAAGATTTGCATCTGGTTTATGTACCGGGGAAAACGTTGCCGCGAAATTCTCAAAGGTTGGATTAACACCCCGGCGAATATCAAAAAAGCTGGGAATCTTCGGGCTGTGATCGTTAGCGAGATCAACCTTGGGGAGTTTGATTACAACCAGCGCTTTCCTTCATCGTCCATAGCAAAAAAAACCGTAACCACTGTTTCAGTTCAAACCTTTTCAGAGCTGTGTGAACTGTGGACGAACATTAAAGAAACAGAAATTAGCGCGAATACGATGCGTAAGACGCGCTCACAACTCGGTACGTTAATGCACATCATTAACGGAGATACGCCTGTTTCAACTATACGCCACAGCGACATTCTGAAATACAGAAAGGAGCTGTTGAACGGTGAGACACTTTACCTGGCAAATCCCAGAAGCAACAAACAGGGACGCACTGTGCGTACCGTGAATAACTATATATCGCTACTGTGCTCCCTTCTTCGGTTTGCACACAAATCAGGCTTTACCAGTGGTAAGCCCTTCGAAGGGATCAAGAAATTACACAAAGGGAAAGTAAAACCGGATCCTTTAACGAAGCAGGAGTTTAGTTTGCTTGCGGAATCCGAGCGTGGCCAAAGCCTCAATATGTGGACGTTCGCAGTTTATACAGGTGTCCGTCATGGAGAGCTCGCAGCCCTTGCCTGGGAAGATATTGACTGGGAAAAAGGTACGGCTCATATACAGCGCAATCTTAATGCCTTGGGCATGTTCGGCCCACCAAAAACCGAAGCAGGTAACCGGGTTATCACCCTTTTAGAACCGGCACTTGAAGCCTTGAAAGCACAGCGCAAGCTGACGGCGCTGCAGCCTAAAACCGAAATTGTCTTTAATCATCGCGAGTATGGCGCAGTGGAACATCAAAGTCTGCGATTCGTTTTCATACCCCGGATGCGCAAGGGAGAACAGAAAGCCTACTACTCTTTATCGAGCATAGGTGCGAGATTCAACGCAGCTGTAAAACGTGCTGGTATTCGCCGCCGGAATCCGTACCATACGCGGCATACTTTTGCTTGCTGGCTGTTATCTGCCGGCGCTAACCCGTCTTTCATAGCCAGCCAGATGGGGCATGAAAACGCGCAAATGGTTTATGAAGTCTACGGTGCGTGGATTGAAGAGATGAATGGCGAACAGGTGCTGATGCTTAACGATAAGCTCGCACGCTGAAAAATTTTTGCCCCTATTATGCCCCTATCGGCTCCGAAGGTAGTAATAAATGCAACAAAATCAAGAAATTAACAAAAAAGAACAATACAACCTGAACAAGCTGCAAAAGCGTTTGCGCCGTAACGTGGGCGAAGCCATTGCGGACTTCAACATGATTGAAGAAGGCGACCGCATCATGGTTTGTCTGTCAGGGGGTAAAGACAGCTACACCATGCTGGAGATCTTGCGTAATCTTCAGCAAAGCGCACCGGTGAAGTTTTCCCTGGTGGCGGTCAACCTCGATCAGAAACAGCCGGGGTTCCCTGAGCACATTCTGCCAGAGTATCTTGAAAATCTGGGTGTTGAGTACAAAATCGTCGAAGAAAACACCTACGGCATAGTTAAAGAGAAGATCCCGGAAGGGAAAACGACCTGCTCGCTGTGCTCTCGCTTACGCCGCGGGATCCTCTACCGTACCGCGACGGAGCTGGGCGCGACCAAAATTGCGCTCGGACATCACCGCGACGATATCCTGCAAACGCTGTTCCTGAACATGTTCTACGGCGGCAAGATGAAAGGCATGCCACCTAAGCTAATGAGCGATGACGGCAAACACATTGTGATCCGCCCCCTCGCCTACTGCCGTGAAAAAGACATTGAGCGTTTTTCTCAGGCTAAAGGTTTCCCGATCATTCCATGTAATCTCTGCGGCTCACAGCCGAACCTGCAGCGTCAGGTGATTGGTGACATGCTGCGCGACTGGGACAAACGTTATCCTGGTCGGATCGAAACCATGTTCAGCGCGATGCAGAACGTCGTCCCTTCCCATCTCGCGGATGTAGAGTTATTCGACTTCAAAGGCATAAACCACGAATCAGAAGTGGTTAACGGTGGCGATCTGGCGTTTGACCGGGAAGAGCTCCCAATGCAGCCTGCGGGCTGGCAGCCGGAAGAAGATGACAGCCAGTTAGAAGAACTGCGTCTGAATGTGCTGGAAGTGAAATAAAACGAAGCGTCTCAGAGAGATATCTGAGACGCTTTTTTCGCTTACTTCAGCAGACGAACGCGGCAGGCTTTGCCTTTAATTTTACCGTTTTGCAGCTGCTTCCAGGCTTTATGCGCCACCGACTGGCGAACCGCCACGTAAACGTGCGCCGGATGAACCGCAATCTTTCCGATATCCGCCCCGTCCAGACCGATATCTCCGGTCAGCGCCCCTAAGACATCACCCGGACGCATCTTGGCTTTTTTGCCGCCGTCGATGCACAGCGTCGCCATTTCAGCCTCCAGCGGGACAATGCTGATATTGCCCGGGGCATTCACCCAGTTCAGTTTAATCTGCAGCATTTCAGAAAGGATATTGGCGCGCTGCGCCTCTTCCGGTGCGCAGAAGCTGATGGCAAGACCGCTGTTGCCCGCGCGCGCGGTACGACCAATACGATGGACGTGTACCTCGGGATCCCAGGCCAGTTCGAAGTTAACCACCAGCTCGAGCGATTTAATATCCAGACCGCGGGCGGCAACGTCGGTCGCGACCAAAACGCGCGCACTGCCGTTAGCAAAACGCACCAGCGTCTGATCGCGGTCGCGCTGCTCCAAATCCCCATGCAGCGACAGTGCGCTTTGACCAGCGGCGTTCAGGGCATCGCAGACCGACTGACAATCCTTTTTAGTGTTGCAAAACACCACGCAGGAAGCAGGCTGATGCTGGCTCAGCAGCTTTTGCAGCAGCGAGATTTTGCCGTGCTGCGACGTTTCAAAGAACTGCTGTTCGATGGCGGGCAGAGCATCAACGCTATCAATTTCAATGGTCAACGGATTCTTCTGCACACGACCACTGATTGCCGCGATGGCTTCAGGCCAGGTCGCGGAGAACAACAGCGTCTGACGATCCTGCGGCGCAAAGCGGATCACCTCATCAATAGCATCGCTAAAGCCCATGTCGAGCATACGATCGGCTTCATCCATCACCAGCGTCTGAAGGGCATCAAGCGAAACCGTCCCCTTTTGTAGGTGATCGAGCAGGCGTCCCGGCGTGGCAACAATAATGTGCGGCGCATGCTGCAGCGAATCACGCTGTGCGCCAAAAGGTTGCCCGCCACAGAGGGTTAAAATTTTGGTGTTCGGCAGAAAACGTGCCAGACGGCGCAACTCTCCGGCGACCTGGTCCGCCAGTTCGCGGGTCGGACACAGAATCAGCGACTGCGTCTGGAATAACGCCGCATCAATATGCTGCAACAGCCCGAGACCAAATGCAGCCGTTTTCCCACTGCCGGTTTTTGCCTGCACGCGTACGTCACGGCCTTCCAGGATGGCCGGCAGCGCAGCCGCCTGTACAGGGGTCATAGTGAGGTATCCCAACTCGTTAAGGTTATCAAGTTGGGCAGCAGGCAGAACGTTCAGGGTAGAAAAAGCGGTCACAGTATTCTCTCGTGGTCATCTTCGCAGTCAGATGGCGCGTATCCTCGCAGATATCAGGGTTGGATGCGACATTTTAATCGGTTCTTCATCTGGCGGCGGGTCCGGCATTGGCTGAGGACGCGGGATGGGATCGGGCATCGGCGTTGGGTCGGTAGGTACCGGGTCGGACTGGCGTGTATTCATGAATTGCAGCGCGAGTAGCATGCTCATCTCTTCCTCCAGGTTTTTTTGTTGACCCTTTTAGGGTAGTCGCTGGGGAACGGCAGGCAAAAAAAAGCCGACTATTAAGTCGGCGTCGTACGAATCAATTGTGCTATGCAGTAATTCAAAAAAAGGAAGTAAGACAATATGGAGCGCAACGCCCATCGCTTGACGTTGCATTCACCTGCGGGAGTAATATTGCACCTTGCGGTGCCGATGTTTATTGACTTCGCTCAATTAAAATGTCGTTTTGAAGCAATCTACTGACCGAAAAAGTACAAATTTACAACCATTTACTACGATGCAACCACCATGCAACACCGCCAATCAAAACCACTAACATGACGCAAAAGGTCGTAAAACCATAGTGGTATTCTCCGCCGGGTATTCCGCCAAGATTGACGCCAAACAGCCCCGTCAGAAAAGTGCTGGGCAAAAAGACCATCGCCATGAGTGACATCGTATAAGTTCGTCTCGAGAGTGACTCCTGCATCACTTGGGCAATTTCGTCCGCCATCACCGCCGTTCGGGCAATACAGGAGTCGATCTCGTCCAGTCCTCGTCCTAGCCTGTCAGCAATGTCCTGCATTCTTCTACGCTGGTCATCGTTCATCCAGCTCAGCCGCTCGCTGGCCAGTCGCGCGTACACATCGCGCTGTGGCGTCATGTAGCGACGCATGACGATCAACTGTTTGCGTAAAAGCGCCAGAAAACCGCGGGGGGGGATCTGCTGATCGAGCAGATTGTCCTCCAGATCGATAATTTTATCGTGCAGCTCTTCGATAAACTCGCTGGCATGATCGGTCAGGGCATCGCAGACGTCCACCAGCCAGCTGCCGCAATCCGTCGGGCCCGTGCCCTCTTTCAGATCGTTAACCACGTCATCCAGCGCCAGCACCTTACGCTGCCGGGTGGAGACAATCATCCGCTCATCCATATAGAGGCGCATGGCAACCAGTTGGTCGGGACGTTCATCCGTGCTGCCGTTAATGCAGCGCAGCGTAATTAATGTCCCCTCGCCCATTCTGCTGACGCGTGGCCTGAGGCTCTCTCCTGCGAGCGCATCACGCACGTTATTGGGTAAGAGCGGCGTCGATGCCAGCCACTGGGCACTGTCTGGATGGGTGTAGTTCAAATGCAGCCAGCAGGGATGTTCACTATCAATATCATCGCTGTTTTCCAGCGGCCTCGCACCACCACGGCCATCGAACACCCACGCAAAAACTGCGTCAGGCACGTTAATTTCGGACCCTTTAATGCTCTCCACAGCGCCTCCCGCTTTTCATCTTTACGGTGTCAGTCTAGCTTTCGTCCAGGCTTAAGCAATAGATATGTTCAGCATCGCGCTGAATGCGCTCAGGAATTGTACTTTTCGCATCAAAGAAAAAGCCTGGCAAGCCAGGCTTTTTATCAGAGAGAGGGGATCGGGGAACGTTGACGCCGCGGTGAGGGTTCATCCGCGAGATGTCGCTGGTCAAGTCGGAAATTACGCGTGCGGGTTTGCAGTTCAATCACCTGGTTACGCAGCACATCGGAGGATCCGTTGAGCTCCTCCACCATGGCGACATTGCTCTGCGTCACGCGTTCCAGTTCAGACAGCGCCTGCGTTATCTGCGAAATTCCCTTTTCCTGTTCTGACGTGGAGGCAGAAATATCGTCCATTAACCGGCTGACGTTGTTCGACCCCGCCACGATATCCTGCATATTTCTCTCCGCTTGCGAGACAACGTTAACGCCCTGCGTCACGTTATTGCTGGTCACGTCAATCAGCGACTTGATGTTTTTCGCCGCTTCTGCGCTTCGGTGTGCGAGATTACGGACTTCACCCGCCACCACGGAAAATCCTTTGCCATGATCGCCCGCGCGTGCAGCCTCTACCGCCGCGTTAAGCGCCAGAATATTGGTCTGGAAAGCGATACCATCGATAAGGGAAATAATTTCCGTCATTTGCAGGGCACATTCGGTTATCGACTGCATGTTGTTAGCAACCTGCCCCATTAATTGTCCGCCTTTTTGTGCCTGTAACGTCGCGGCATTCGCTTGCTCACTGGCTAAACGGGTATTGTCTGCATTGTTTCGGGTACTCGCAGCCATTTGTTCCATGCTGGCCGCCGTCTGGATCAATGACGCTGACTGCTGTTCGGTCTTTACCGACAGCTCTGCACTGCGGGACGAGAGTTGCTCCGCAAGCGTCATGGCCGTTTGTGAAGAGGATCTGATCTCGCTGACCAGCGTTGCGATGTTACTGGACAAGCTATTAATCCCTGGAATCAAACGCCCTGCGCAGTTGTTGCCAAATTCAGGGATAGAGACGCCAAGATTGCCCGACGTCACTTCTTCAATACTTTTCTTCACAGTATTGATCGGCGTCACAAGATATTTTGTCATGTACGCCCAAAGTAAAATCAGAGCGATGAGTTGTGTAGTATTCACGGCAATAAAAAGTGACACGCCATTAGCAAACAATGCAATCACTCCGTTATTAACTAAAAAGAGACACAAAAGGAAATAGACAATAAAAGTTCTGACACTAATATTTCTTAGCATACTTTTTTCCTGGGGCTTTATATTTTTATCGGCATTAAAATTTATAGCATTGCACGATAGCTTTGTCCTCACGATCTGCGCGAGTTTGTTGTTTCGCAGTTTGATTGGCGTGATTTCACTTAAGAGAGAATAAAAGCGGGTTTTACAGGAAATGCATTGCTCGACATGCTACCACTCTGGTTTATGCCACCCGGACGCGATACTCTGTTCTTACGCCACGCGATAGATATTCATACGTATTTAAGAGGCATTGCATTTAAAACGGGATACTGTTTAGTCGCACTTAAAAGAGTAATTTTCTTAATATATTTTATATTCTTTATTAATTGATAACTCCGTAACTTTTGGCGTGGGATGACATAATGCTCAACGTATCGTGGGACCCTGTTTTAATAGCCATTTCTTATTTGGTGGCGTTTATCGCCTCATTTGTGGCTTTAGACAGCGCGGGTAAAATCCCCCTTGCCCCCCGTAAGGCAGCACTATTCTGGCGTATGGCCGGTGGCGTGACCTTAGGTATCGGGATCTGGTCTATGCATTTCATCGGCATGCTGTCGATGAAAATGCCGATGATCATGAGCTACCACCTCTGGCTCACCGTCGGCTCGCTGGGTATTGCCGTCGTTGCTTCAACGCTTGCCATTAATATCGCCGTTCCCGGGAAATCGCTCTCCCCTTATCGACTGATCCTCGCCACGCTGATCCTCAGCGCGGGTGTCGTTTCCATGCACTATGTCGGCATGGCCGCATTAATGCTGAAGGGCAGCATTATCTGGGATCGACGTATTGTCCTCTTATCGGTGCTGATTGCCGTCATCGCATCCGGCGCGGCACTGTGGTTAGCCTTCCATTTACGGGAAAAGCGTAAAGGCGTGTACATCAACCGCCTTGCGGCTGCGCTAGTGATGGCTGCAGCCATTTGCGCCATGCATTACACCGGAATGCACGCCGCGCATTTCCACGAAATGGAAAACACATTACCGGGCGGTATCAGTGAACTGGGATTATCAATTTGGGTATCCGTTACCACATTATGTTTGCTCGGTGTGATGTTGATTATCTCGCTGATGGATTCACACTGGCGGACTAACCGGCTGACGGATAATTTGCGCCAACTCAACCGACAGCTGGAGTTGCAGGCACGTTTTGATGTGCTTACCGGACTTGCCAATCGTCACCAGATGGACGTGCGGATGCAGGACTGCCTGCACAGCGCACTGCTGAGCAAAAAGCCGTTTGCGGTGATATTTTTCGATATTGACCATTTCAAACGCATTAATGATATCTGGGGTCATCACGTTGGCGATGAACTGCTGATAAACGTGGCTCATCGCGTGACTGCACGGTTAACACGCGAAATGACGCTGGCACGCCTGGGTGGTGATGCTTTCATTTTGCTGGTCCCAGAATGCGATGACGACAAGCTGAACGCGCTGCTTTCACCCCTGCTGAACGATATCCGCCGTCCACTTTCCCTTTGCGGGCATACGTTAACCATCACGCTCAGCGCAGGAGTAAGCCTCTATCCTCAACACGGTGAAACCCTGCATGAGCTAAAGCTTAAGGCCGATGCGGCGATGCATAACGTGAAAAAGCAAGGTCGTAACGGCTGGGCCATTTATCGCGCAGAGATGTCGACGACGGTTCCTGCTGAACCTGCCTTTTTGCAGGAGTTATCCCTGGCGCTGGAACGCGATCAGTTTGAAATGTGGTATCAGCCAACCTGGCTGGCAGAAGAGAACACCATTCACGGGTTTGAGGCACTGCTACGCTGGCGTCACCCGGAACAAGGTGTTTTACTGCCCAGTCTCTTTTTACCGTCGCTGGAACAAACCGGGTTGATCATTCCCGTGGGTAACTGGGCGATTGAAGCGGCCTGTAAACAGCTGAGTTTCTGGACTGAACAGGGGTTCAGCCAATGGACATTGTCATTCAACCTGTCGCCGATGCAATTTGAACAGCAGGATATCTTTCAGGTTATCTCGTCCATGCTGCAAAAATATAACCTGGCCCCCTCCCGGTTGATCCTTGAAGTGACGGAAAGCACGGCGCTAAAAAACCTCGATCGCAGCATTGAATTGCTCACCGCGTTCAACCAGGCAGGGATTACCGTTTCGATAGATGATTTTGGTACGGGTTATTCGAATCTTCTCATGCTCAGCGTCTTACCGGCGAAAGAGCTGAAAATCGATAAAAGCTTCGTCAGTTCAATGCTTGAAAATGAGAAAAGCAGAAAGCTTGTAGAAACGATAATTACCATCGCCCGGACTCTGGAGATGAATGTCGTTGCAGAAGGAATTGAAACCGAAGCGCAGAGGACAATGCTGGCGAGTCTGGGTTGTGATTATCTCCAGGGGTTCCTGTACTCCCGCCCTTTACCTGCAGAACAGGTTCCGTGGCTGCTTCTGCAAAAAACATCTGAAAGACAGATTATACCAATCGGTAAAATTCAGGCGGAATCCCCTTTTATTTCACAAAAAAACCACGCCTGATGTGATTAAGTAAGGTATGTTTCAAAGGAGCCCACGCGAGTCAATTCCGGCGTGATCGTCAGGTATACCGTGCCGATGTACAGGAATTCCCTATGTCGCAATATTGCTTCGATGCGCTGAATGTTATTAAAAACCCGGTGTGGCTGATTTCACCCGTCGCAGAAAATATTATATTTGCCAATACTGCGGCGACTAAACTTATGGGTGATAAAACGTTGACCGAGATGCGCACTGGGATCTATTCCGCTAATGCGCAAACCGCTCTCTCAATGTATGTTCCCGAACTTAAAAGCGAACTGGATATCGTCGAAATACTCACCGTCTGGCGAGACAATCAAGAGAGCACGCTGAGCTGTCGTCTGACGCTGACGCATCTGGCACCTTATGGTGATGTGATTGTGTTTGAGGGGCTTTCGCAGCAGGCGCCTTCCGGGCTTAAAGCCAGCCGTTCAGCAACCTATCAGCGAAAAAAACAGGGATTCTACGCGCGCTTTTTTCTTACTAACAGCGCACCAATGTTGTTAATCGATACGGCGCGTGATGGTCACATTGTTGACGCCAACCTGGCTGCGCTTAATTTTTATGGCTACACCCATGAGGAAATGTGCCGTAAACATACCTGGGAAATCAACACGCTTGGGCGCGACATCTTGCCTATTATGACGGAGATCGCCAGCCTGCCCGGAGGACATAAACCGCTAAATTTTGTCCACCGACTGGCGGATGGTTCGACCCGACACGTACAGACCTACGCCGGACCCATTGAGATCTACGGCGATAAGCTAATGTTGTGCATTATTCACGATATCACTGAACAAAAGCGGCTCGAGCAGGAGCTGGAACATGCAGCCCTGCGAGATTCAATGACCGGTCTGCTTAATCGCCGACAGTTTTACAACATCACAGAGCAAACCACGCTTTCTCACCTCCCGGCACAGCAGCAGTTTAGCCTGATGCTGGTAGATACTGACCATTTCAAAAACATCAATGACCTCTTCGGACATCTTAAGGGTGACGAGGTACTCATTTCGCTTTCGCGCATGCTGGAAGCCTGCAGCCGTCCCGATGACTACGTTTTCCGCTGGGGTGGCGAGGAGTTCGTGCTCCTGCTGCCGCGAACACCGCTTGAAACCGCGATGCAGATAGCGGAAACCATTCGTGCCGCAGTAGCACACATTACGATTCCTGGATTGCCCCGCTTCACCGTCAGCATCGGCGTTGCACGCCACAACCAGGGCGAAAGCATTGATGACCTCTTCAAACGTGTCGATGATGCGCTCTACCGCGCCAAGAATGACGGTCGCAACAAAGTGCTGGCCGCATGAAGCTGGAGTTGTGAAGAAAGCCCCGTTAGAATCCCAGCCAGGGCTGAAACAGACTTCAGGTGGGTAATCGCTGAGATGGGAAAAACAGAAATACTCCTCACCTTAATTATTCTCTGCCTTATTATATTGGGTTTGTGGTTTATTTTTAGTGGTGAGATTTGGGTGCTGGTCGCCTATTTTGAAAATAGCCTTTATCCCACCATTGAAGCGCCGTAAGACTCGTTTAAAGCCTTGCGCCAGTTGCGCCAGTTGCGCCAGTTGCGCCAGTAATGTCTTACATTACAGTGCTCAATGTGCCGGGTACCCGGCTGGAATATTCAGGCCAGACAGTCCACTGCCAGGAAAAAATGATTTTCCGTCATAATGGCATTCTCTTTTACGCCCTGCTGTTCACACCGGATAAACCAGCCTTCCTCCGGTGCCATGCTCAGGCAAAACACCTGGTTGATGCCGAGCGCATCAACCCGCATTGTCACATAGCCCCTCTCCGCGCTACGACAGAGTTGCTCCGGCATAATACTCACGCTGCGATCTCCGTTCACCAGCCGGATGGTGGTGATGTCATACCGGCATATGCCGCTGCTAAGGCTGTAACCAAGGGTGCGTACCGAGACCGGCTTCAGTGCGTCCGGCACGTTGCCCTCCGCGATGCGCAGCGCCAGCCCTTCCACCAGGGCGGTTTTCCCCACGCCCGGCTCGCCGACCAGAATCGGGTTGTTCTTTCTTCTGCGCGAGAGAATATCCACCATCTGGCGGATTTCGTTGTCACGGCCGAACACCGGGTCGATTCGGCCCTCGCGGGCACGGGCGGTGACGTCGAGGGTGAATTTATCGAGGGCGTTTTGCAGGGCCGGATTCAGTTCCCCCTCTTTCACTCCGGCATCAACCGGGCGGCCGACAAACGTCACCTCGCCGTCCTGCGCCAGCTCTTCTTCCTGCTGCACCTCCGGACGCTCGTCCGACTGTGCATCCAGCAACACGCGCAGACGCTCCAGCTGGCTCTGCGCCAGGGTCAGCAGCGGCCACAAACCGTCACAGCGCACCAGGTTCGGCTTATCAACAAGCGCCATCAGCAGATGAATGCTGCGGATGTGTCCTTCACCCGCCAGCGAGGCGCAGAGCCAAGCATCCTGCATCAGGCTCTGAATACTGTCGGAGAGCTGCGGACGGCTGCGCACTGAACGGGGCAGCGTGTCGAGAAATGCCAGCAAAACCTGCCAGATGGCGTCCATATTCCATTCATAGCGGCGCGCCAGCACCGTCAGATCGCCCTCGCCCTGCTCCAGCAGCTTCAGCAGCCAGTGCTCGGGCAGGATTTCGGCGTGGGCGCGGGTCTGGCACAGGGAGGCAGCCCCTTCCATCGCGCGGGCGCAGTAGGGGTTAAGACGGCGTAACAGGACGGTGGGATTTTCCATGAGACTCTCTCTCTTTATCAGTTCCGAGCACGCTACCGCCCCTCGCTGTTCACCAAAGCGCATCAGGTCAGGCAGGCAGATTGTGTTTTCTTTGCTCAACACCTGTTTCTCAGGCGCTCAGCAAAGAAAAAAGCGGACAGAGAGGCTCTGCCCGCTTGCGACTTACGCAGTGGCGCGTTCGTTCCAGCTGTCGGAATGGATGATGTTGCCGTCCTTGTAGGTCCAGGTGATTTTTTCGTAGCGCAGCTCAATCTGCTCGAGGTGGTTGTGCTTCTCGAACGCCGGATCCTTGATGTCGTGCATCTTCGGATTCACTTTCACCAGCTTCACGTTTTCCAGTTTGGTGTTGAAGTACTCCACTTCCTGGCCCGCATCGTTGATTTTGTACCACTTGAACTCCGCAGACTTCAGGGTCTGGCCGGTGGTCACCGCCTTGTACAGGTACGGGCTGGAGGAGTCGATTTCCTTGGTGAACAGGAACGGCGTGTGGATACGCGTACCGGTCAGTTTGCCGGTGTTGTTGTCGGTCGGGATGTATAGGTTATGCTCCTGCGCCACCACCTCGATGCTGCCTTCACGGTCCTTCACGTCCACGGAACCTTTAATGTCCGCGCCGCCGTCGTCCTTCAGCCACAGATAAACAGGAATTGCCATGTTAATTACTCCATTTCATTTTTTGACGCGCCATCATCCGATGACGCGGGTGTGTTGCCCGGCAGCCGGCAGGCATTTGCCTGCGGCACCAGGCTGATTTCGACACGGCGGTTGAGCGCACGGCCCCCCGGGGTGTCGTTGGTGGCGACAGGACGGCTTTCGCCGTAGCCCTGCACCGCAAAACAGCTCTCCGGCACGTCGCCGGTATCGCGCATCCAGTCGCGCACGGACTCCGCACGCTTAAACGACAGCACCTGGTTGGACGGGTCATCGCCCGTGCTGTCGGTATGGCCTGCCACCACAATCAGCCAGCCGGGCTTTGCCTGAATCCCTACCAGCGAGTTCACCAGCAGCTTCACCGAGCCGGGTTTCAGGGCCCATTTGCCGGTATCGAACAGCGACATGCTGTCGAGGCGGATGATTTTTGGCGCGACCTTTTCCACAGGCTTCGGTGGCGGAGCCGGCGGCACATACGAGCTGATCGCTTCCAGCACCGGTATGCGCAGACGTTCCCCCCGATAAAGCCCCAGGCCCAGCCGGGCAGGTACACCATTGCGCACCTGCTCATCCAGCAGCGCCGCATCCTCGCGCAGCACCTGTACGGCGCTGGCTTTCGGACCGTAATCATCCATCGCGATGCTGTTGTAACGGACAATATCGAAGCTCACGCGTTGCAGCAGCTGGCGATTGTTCCAGCCACTGCTGAGCAATGCAGCAATGGCCGCCAGCGTGAAGATCCCAAGCGCACAGCGCCAGGTTCGCTCACGCGGCGTCAGACCCCGCCCTTCCGGCAGTAATGGCAGAATAAAATCCGGGAACAGGGAAATCACCGTACTGTCCGTTCCCACCGGCTGCCAGCCAGACACCTGCTGCATCGCGGTGTGACGGGAAAGCCATATCGTCCAGGCCGATGTGGCCAGGTTTCCGGCCAGGATCGGCCCCATTCCCCACAGCACCGCAACAGGTGCAATGACCGGCACATCGGGGTTCTCATCCATAAAGACGGCCTGGACATGCTGACGGAACCAGTTCATCAGACTGTTTATCAACACCTGCTGCTGCATCGCAGGCGTTCCGCCGGTGGTAACCCATTCAGCAACAGAACCCGGGGCTGTAGATTCACGCCAGACCCTCACGCCTTCACCCGGGAAAACCGCCTGCCAGAACACATCATTGGTCATCGCGCTGCCGACCTGCCCATTCAGCACCAGCGGCACAGAATGACCGGTTGCTTTACGCAGCTGGCTGATGTGCCAGCGCAGGGTCAGCAGGCGACTGGTCAGGGCTTCGCTGTCAGGGTGCTGCTGCGGACAGACACTGACCATCACCGACAGCTGACATCCCCAGTCAGGACGTAACCCCAGCAGCATGACCCGCTGGAAGCAGGCCACGACTGCAGGATCCGGAGCCGGTTCCTGCCTTAGCTTACGCTTTTGCTTTCGGCATCTGGCTCACCAGCGAAAGGTTCACGTCCATGCCTTCCACCTGGAAGTGAGGCACCGCGAACAGCTTCACGCGGAAGAAGCCCGGGTTGTCCTCGATATCTTCCACCACCACTTTCGCATCGCGCAGCGGGTGTGAGGCCTGCAGCTCATCGCCCGGATCGGTCATTTCAGTGACCAGGCCACGCACCCAGGTATTGAGTTCCAGCTCCAGCAGACGGCGGTCTTTGGTGGTGCCGATGTTTTCACGCTGAATCAGTTTCAGGTAGTGCGCAATGCGCGACAGCAGGAAGATATACGGCAGGCGGGCATTGATGCGGCTGTTGGCGGTGGCGTCCGCAGTGTCGTACAGCGCCGGTTTCTGGGCGGAGTTAGCCGAGAAGAAGCAGGCATAATCGCGGTTTTTGTAGTACGACAGCGGGATAAAGCCAAGGTTGGCGAATTCAAACTCGCGGGTTTCCGGGATCATTACTTCCGACGGGATTTTCACCTGGTTACCGGTGCCAAGGTCATACAGGTGGATCGGGAGATCTTTCACCGCACCACCGGCTTGCGGGCCACGGATTTGCACGCACCAGCCATTATTGATGAAGCTCTTCACCATGTTCGAGGCGAAGGAGAATGACGCGCTGGTCCACAAATACTTCTCATGATCCGGGCCCTTCACCTGCTCGACATAGTTGAAGCTACGTACCGGCACGGTGTCCGGACCGTACGGCAAACGCCCCAGCACGCGCGGCATCACCAGACCGATATAGCGTGAGTCGTCGGTGTCACGGAAGGATTTCCACTTAATGTACTCAGCGCGATCGAAGTAGTTGCCGATATCTTTAATCGCTGCAACGTCTTCCATGGAGTCTTTCAGGAAGAATTTCGGGCCGACGGCACCGATAAACGGCATGTGTGCAGCAGCAGACACTTTAGAGATGTTGCGCAGCAGCGCCACGTCCTGCGGACTGGCATCGAATTCATAGGAGGAGATCACAGAGCCAATTGGCTCTCCGCCAGGGGTGTCATATTCGGCGGTATAGGTGTGCCAGTAGAGTCCGCTCTGAATCAGTTCCGGCGCGTCTTCGAAGTCCTGACGCAGATCGTCTTTCGAGACGTCCAGAATTTCAGTCTTCACGTTCTGGCGGTAGTCAGTGCTGTCCACCAGCTGCTTCAGGCCGCGCCACAGGGATTCCACTTTCTGGAATTCTTCGTGATGCATCACAGCATCCAGCTGGCGGCTAATCTGGAAATCCAGCTCTGCGATATGGTGGTCAATCAGCGTCTTGTCGAGCTTTTCAACCTGTTGTCCTGATTTGCGGATGCAGTCCATAAACACCTGCATCGCTGCCGTCAGGCGCTCACCTGCCGTAGCGTCCGCCATCGCGGTATCATCCAGAAAATCGTTAATATCACCCAGGCTGGAGGCCGGGGTCAGGTTAATTTTTTCAAACAGGGAGGCGTATACGCCCTCTTTTTCCAGCACAGTGGTCTGCCCCTGGGAAGAGGCAGTTTCGGTATGTACAGACATCAGCATATTCCCGGTTAATCCATTAAATAACGCACGCCGCTTATTTCGGGGCCAGTGCACTCATTTCGTCGCGTAATTCCTGAGACAGCGCCGGGTCTTTAAGAATTTTCTCGAGCTCTTTTCTGAAAGTGGCGTTATCAAGAAGATTGGACTTGAGGTCGCGTAATAAATTACGCATCGCCAGCATGGCGCGGAGCTGAGGTATCTGGCGGGCAACTTGTTCCGGCTCGAAATCTTTAATATCGGAAAAACTCAGCTTCACACTTTCTTCCGAGCCATCTCCGGCCAGCGTATTTTGCACGGTGAGATTCACTTCCGGGTTAAATTCTGAAAGTACACTATTGAAGTTATTTTTGTTGACGTTAATTTTCTCTCTTTCAGATAATGACCGGCTCTCTTTGCCATTACTGAAATCACCGACGGTGAGGAGTTTAAGCGGCAGTTCGACTTTCTTTTGTGCGCCACCAGTGTGCAGAGCCAACTTTAAATTTATGCGTGCCTTCGGCACCTCGTTCTGGAACGTATCGGCCATAGCGGTCCCTTTCCTTAAGGAATGTTTGTTGAAAATAACGACGTTTCTTTACAAATCCATAGTAGAACAAAACACCACCCAAGATCAACTAAACAGATCATAAATCTGATATAAGACTTTTATTAAGAATTTTCATCCACAAACGATTAACACACAACACAATTAAAACAAAAATCATACACAGCATTAACTTTATTTACGAAAGAGTGAAATTAAAATCCACTCGCGATGAAAACATCCCCTTTATATCAAAGAACACGCAGATTATTGATATAAATCAATGAATAAATACAGCGGCAGATACCCTTATGCTTGAGAGATTTCTGAATCCCAAAATAACAGCACGATAATTTTCTTAAAAGTATCAGCAATAAAAAAGTCCAATACTGGATAAGAAATAATGCCGAGAACCTAATAAAAATATGCTTATCATTCGGGCCATGAATATATTATTCAGACGAAGACTTTTCCAAATAGCAATCGTACCTCAGATGCCTGATAGTAATAGTTCGTAAGAGTCAACGAAAGGTTTATTCCATTTGTGGCGCGACTGTCAATATAAAAACATCATAATAGAATCCCCCAGACTTAATTGCTGGGTACCATTCGTCGGAGGTCGTTGCGGCGGGAGAGGGTCAAATAAAGAGACTGGCGCTGTAAGCGCGCCAGTTCAAGTTTAGCGGTAATAGCCTTAGGCTAACAGGCAATGATCAGTGCTTTTCGATATACATCGTCCGGCTATAGGCTACGTCTTCGGGGTTATTAATCGGATAACCTTTCACCCACGGCTTGATCAAACGTCCATTGGTATACTGATAAATCGGGGCTATCGGGGCTTTCTCGGTCAGGATTTTTTCCGCCATGTTGTAATCTTCGTTACGCGCTTTCTCGGTGGTTTCAAGCGTCGCCTGATTGATAATCTTGTCGTAAGCCGGGTCCTTGAAACGGGAAATATTGCCGCTGTGGGTTGAGGTCAGCAGCGAAAGGAACGTGGAGGGCTCGTTGTAATCCCCTACCCACGACGCGCGGATCACATCAAAATTACCGGTGTTGCGGCTGTCAATGTAAGTTTTCCACTCCTGGTTTTGCAATTTGACATCCACACCCAGGTTCTTCTTCCACATTGATGCCACGGCGATGGCAATTTTCTGGTGGTTTTCTGATGTGTTGTACAGCAGAGTTAGCTTCAGCGGACGCTGCGGACCGTAACCTGCTGCCTGCAAAAGCGTCCTTGCTTGTGCGTTTAACTCCTGCTGCGACATCTGCTCAAAAGGCGATGTCTCCGGCGTAAAACCTGCCGTGACGTCAGGAGTGAAGTGCCAGGCTGGTTTTTCACCTGTACCCAGCACTTTTTCCGCCATAATACGCCTGTCGATTGTCATGCTCAGCGCCAGGCGCACGCGGGCATCAGCCGTTGGGCCTTTCTGCGTGTTGAATGCATAGTAATAGGTGCCCAGCTGCGGCGGCGTATACACCTGCCCCGGAATATCCTTCAGCAGCTTCTGATACATATTTTTTGGGAACGACTCGGTGATATCAATATCGCCAGCCAGATAACGTTTTGTGGCTGAAGACTCCTGGTTAATGGGCACAAAAGTGACTTTTTTTAGCACCGTTTTGGCGTTATCCCAGTAGTGTTCATTCGGCTCCACCACCAGCTTCTCGTTGACCACACGATCTTTCAGCACATACGCACCGTTCCCCACAAGGCTGCCCGGACGCGTCCACTCTTTACCACTCTCAACATTGGCTTTCTGGACTGGATAAAACGCAAAGTTAGCCGTCAGGTTGCTGAACCAGGGCAGTGGCTTATCCAGCTGTACGCGCAACGTTTTGGCATCGACTGCCGTAACGCCAAGCGTATCAGGCGCGGCTTTACCATCGATAATCACCTGCGCGTTGTTGATACCCGCCAGCGCCGCAAACCACGCAAACGGTGAGGTGGTTTTTGGGTCAACCAGACGCTGCCAGCTGTAGACAAAATCCTGCGCCGTCACGGGCGTGCCGTCAGACCATCGGGCGTTATCTCGCAGCGTGAAGGTCCAGACGCGGTTATCGTTGCTCTGCCAGCGCGTTGCCACGCCGGGGGTCAGTTCCCCTTTTTCATTCTGATTCACCAGGCCTTCATAAAGGTCACGGATCACCTGAATTTCAGGCAAACCTACGGCCTTAGCCGGATCGAGCGAAGCCGGTTCGTCTTTAATGTGTCTCACCAGTTCCTGTTTTTGCGCCAGAACAGTGCCCTGCGGCACATCAGCAGCGTACGAAAGTGAAGAAAGTCCGCACAGCCAGAGTGCAGTACAGAGACGCGAAACAGGATGCTTCATAAGATCCCCTTGATTGAATTCAGATAACCAGCAGATGCGTAATTATTTGTTTCACAAATGAGAAAAGCAAATACCTTCATCCGGAAAGTTGATATCTGGCAATTTTCCGCTAACACGGAAACTATTTGATAAACAGCAAGTTTTGCACAACACTGCCAATAGAGACATTTTTATCAGGATTTCGTATGACAATCACCCGACCAAGAGCGCAACGTGGTGCTTTTCCGCCTGGCGCTGAGCAATATGGCCGTTCTTTTTTTGGTGCATCTTTGATCTGGTTTCCTGCCCCGGAGGCCGATCGTAACAGCGGTCTGATCATTGCCGGTACGCACGGCGATGAGAATTCATCCATTGTCACGCTGTCGTGCGCGCTGAGGACACTGACTCCCGAACTGCGGCGTCATCACGTGATTTTGACCGTCAATCCGGATGGCTGTCAGCTTGGGTTGCGTGCCAATGCGAGGGGGATTGACTTAAACCGTAATTTTCCGGCAGCAAACTGGCGCGCCGGTGAGACGGTGTATCGCTGGAACAGCTCCATTGAAGAGCGCGATGTGGTCCTGCTGACGGGAGACACCCCCGGCTCGGAGCCGGAGACGCAGGCGTTATGCCAGCTCATTCATAAGATCCACCCGGCCTGGGTTGTTTCGTTCCACGATCCGCTGGCCTGTATCGAAGATCCGCACCATACGGCGCTGGGCCAGTGGCTGGCTGAGGCATTTGCCCTTCCGCTTGTGACCAGCGTGGGTTACGAAACACCAGGTTCGTTCGGCAGCTGGTGCGCTGACCTGGGGCTGCATTGTATCACCGCAGAATTCCCGCCTATCTCGTCTGATGAAGCCAGCGAAAAGTATCTCAAGGCGATGACAGAGCTTCTGCGGTGGGAACCTCAGAGGTGAAGCACGCCCGTGGTAAAATTCAGCGCGGGTGAGACGTCAACCGCCAGCCATGTCGGGCCATCGAGATCGGCAAAACGCACTTGATTTGCCAGCGGCAGCGCAGCGCCAATCGCCCGGGATGTGCATAACATGCATCCCAGCATGAGGGTAAATCCCTGCTCCTGCGCCGCTTTTGCCAGCGCAAGCGCTTCGGTTAATCCGCCCGTTTTGTCGAGCTTAATATTAACCATCTCATAGCGGCCTTTAAGGCTGTCCAGGCTGTCGCGGGTGTGGCAACTTTCATCCGCACAGACGGGAAGAGGATGAATAAAATTCGCCAGCGCGGCATCCTCGTGCGCCGGTAAGGGTTGTTCAAGCATGGCAACGTCAAGATCGGCCAGCAGCTGACAGCGTGCGGCCAGTCCCTCACTATGCCAGGATTCATTCGCATCCACAATCAGCGTTGCCTGCGGCACGGCCGCACGAATGGCAACCATCCGTTCACTGATTAATCGATCGTCGAGCTTAATCTTTAATAACGTCGCACCGGAGTCGTAGAGCGCTTTTGCACTGGCCGCCATCTGTTCTGGTTCACCAATAACGACCGTCTGCGCGGTCACCACCGCCCCCGGCAACGTAATCCCCAGGTGCGAGGGCAAGGTTGTCTGCCGCTGCGCGGCCTCCAGGCTCCACAGCGCGCAGTCAATCGCGTTGCGCGCTGCCCCGGCGGGCAGTCGCTGTTGTAACGCCTCGCGGGTAAGACCCGTTTGCAGATCGGGCACCAGGGTCATGATCTGGGCCATAACCGAAGCAAGGCTCTCGCCGTAACGAGGATAAGGCGTGCATTCACCTACCCCCTTAATGCCCTCCTCCTCTATTTCGACCACCACGACGCAGGCTTCACTGCGACTGCCGCGGGAGATCACAAACGGGGTATGCAATGGCCAGGCTTCTTCATAAACCTTTACGCTTCTCATCACTGACTCCTTGTAGCCCGGTAAGGCATAAAAATTGGTTTGCCGTGTTATCCGCGGATGGCATACACTAGCCCCGACGTTAACTATATGTAAACAGGAAGATATCTATGTCACAACTCGTTCATTTCCAGGGCAACCCGGTCACTGTTGCAGGTGCCATTCCGCAGGTGGGTAACAAGGCGCAGGCTTTTACGCTGGTGGCTAAAGATCTGTCTGACGTCACGTTGAGCCAGTTTGCTGGCAAGCTCAAAGTCCTGAACATTTTCCCAAGCATCGATACCGGCGTTTGTGCCGCATCCGTGCGTAAATTCAACCAACTGGCAACAGAAATGGACAACACCGTGGTGCTGTGCATTTCCGCTGACCTGCCGTTTGCCCAGTCTCGCTTCTGCGGCGCTGAAGGTCTGAGCAACGTCATTACCCTTTCTACCCTGCGCAGCCCTGATTTCCTGGAGAAATACGGCGTTGGCATTTCTGAAGGCGCCCTGAAAGGCCTGGCGGCACGTGCAGTTCTGGTCATCGACGAAAACGACAACGTTGTTTTCAGTGAACTGGTAAACGAAATCACCACCGAGCCGGATTACACCGCTGCGCTGGACGCCCTGAAAGCATAATGATTGCTTAGCATTCTTTAAAGCTTAGCATTGTCCTGAAACCTCGCGTCGCGGGGTTTTTTATTGCCAGAATTGCTGAATCGTTAAGGCATAAATACTTTTAACTCACACTTTTCATGTAAATAATGTTTAGTAGATAAACAAACAGGAGAGTTAAATCTCATTTTTCAGGTAAAAAAGCCGTTATTTTCTCACCAGTGAACCGCATCACATTTCCCCTCCCCTCTAAACATTAGATTTGCTGACGTATTCAAATAATCGTTTCAGCAAAAAGGGATAAATATGAAAATTAAACTGGCGTTGACGGTGGTTGCAGTACTGATTTCGGGTCATGTCTCGGCAAAAACATGGGTGCTGACAAGCGCTGAAAGCGGTGTGGAAAAAGGAAACTGGCGAATTTCGAGTGATGAGCTGAACGCTAAAGGGCCGAACTTCAGCATCGAACAAAAAGTTCTCCACGGCGGTAAGCAGGAAGGCAGCAAAATTATTGTTATTAGCAGTAAAAATGGCCTGACAATAACGTTGAGTCCAACTCGTGGTATGAATTTACTGCGCGTTGAGGGTTTTGGGTCAAGAATGGGCTGGGACTCTCCGGTTAAAGAGGTCGTTAACCCGGCATTTATCAATCTGGAAAGTCGAAATGGACTCGGCTGGCTGGAAGGTTTCAACGAAATGATGGTTCGCTGCGGCTATGAGTGGACAGGCCACCCGGTAACAGCGGACGGGCAGATTTACACGCTGCACGGTAAGGCGGGGAATACGCCGGTATCTCAGGTTGAAGTCGAGGTCGCTGATGCTGCACCGCATGAAATCCGCATTCGCGGTCTGATTAAAGAGAGCACCTTCAAAAAAGCCGACCTGCAAACGATGACCGAACTGCGTTATGTTCCCGGAAGCAACCAGTTCAGCCTGCATGATGTCCTGACCAACCATGCTGACTACCCGCACGACTATCAAATCATCTACCACAGCAACTTTGGCACACCGATCCTTGAAGAAGGCGCTCGCTTCCTGGCTCCGGCCGCCAGCGTGAGTCCATTTAACGATTACGCCAAAGCGGGTCTGAACGGCTGGCAAACCTATGCCGGTCCGACAAAAGGGTTTGATGAGATGGTCTTTAATATCACGCCGCTGGCTGACAAAGATCGCCAGACGCTTGCTGCGGTGGTCAACAAAGCGGGTGATAAAGGGGCATCAATTCAGTTTGATACTCGCCAGTTGCCGGTTCTGACATTGTGGAAAAATACCGACACGTTGAAGCAAGGCTATGTCACGGGTATTGAACCCGGTACCAGCTACGCCTATCCGGTCACGATTGAACGCGAGCAGAAACGCGTTAAGCAGCTGGAACCTGGCGCAAGTACGCAGTTCGATCTCACCTATACCCTGCTTCATAACCAGGATCAGGTGAAAGCGGTGGAAAACAGGATCGCGGCGATTCAGGGTGAGACAAAACCAGACCTCGTTGCCACCCCAATCGCGAAGGAATAAGTGGATATTCAAAAGCCTCCCTGCGGAGGCTTTTGCTTTTATTCGTCGCCTTTCTTATGGTTCAGCCCATACTCACGTAGCTTATTCGCAATCGCGGTATGTGACACCCCAAGCCGCTTGGCCAGCTTGCGTGTGCTTGGATAGCTACGATACAGCTGCGTCAGCACAGAGCGCTCAAAACGACTGGTGATATCGTCGAGCGAGCCTTCCATCGCCTCTTCACCTACCGACACCGTCCCGGCATCGTAATCCGGCAACAGGATATCCTGAGGCCGCAGCTCGTATCCTTCCAGTTGAGTCAATGCACGATACACGGCGTTTTTCAACTGACGAATATTGCCCGGCCAGCCGTAGCGCGTCAGCACCGTGCCCAGATCGGCAGAAAGCTTCGGACGCGGCACCCCCTGCTCATCTGCAAAGCGGGCCACAAACAGTTCCGTCAGCGGGATGATGTCTTGCGGACAATCGCGCAGCGGCGGGATGTTAAGCGTCAGCACGTTCAGACGATAATAGAGATCTTCCCTGAACACCCCCTTTTGCACCAGCTCCACCAGGTTTTTCTGGGTGGCGCAAATGACGCGAACGTCGACGTGGACTTCATGGTCCTCACCCACGCGACGGAAGGTACCGTCGTTCAGGAAACGAAGCAGCTTAGCCTGCATCCGCGCAGACATCTCGCCGATTTCATCCAGCAGGACCGAACCGCCGTTGGCCTGTTCGAAGAATCCTTTTTTCCCTTCCGGCGCATGGCCAAACAGTTCACTTTCAACGGCATCTTCAGGGATCGACGCGCAGTTCAGTGCCAGGTAAGGTTTTGCCGCCCGCGGGCTGGCCATATGTACGGCATGCGCGAGTAAATCTTTCCCCGTTCCCGTGTCCCCCGTTATCAGCAAGGGTGCCGTCAAACTGGCAAGCTTACGTGCCTGATCGACCACATGACGCATTTTCGGGCTGATGGCAATAATCTGGCTGAATGCGCCGACGTCCTGGCTGGAAATATTCTGCAGTTGGCGTCCCATACGGACGGTGGAACGCAGCATGATCACGGCCCCCGTGAGGACACGACTGTCGTTTTCCCCTTTCAGGTAGACAGGCGTGATCTCCATCAGGAAATTTTGCCCGTTAATGACGACATGTTCGCTGTGGGTGTTTTGCGGGTTACTGTCCAGCCAGCGCTGGAAGTTAAAGCCGGGGATCAGCTGCGTAGCGTGATGATTGCTGAGTTTCTCCTGACTCTGCGCAAAAAGCTGGCAGCTCGCCAGATTCACGCGCTCAACTTTACTTTTCAAGTCGAGAGACAAGAAAGGTTCAGGCATGGCTTCCAGCAGCGCGCTCAGCGCCAGGTGCTCTCGCTCTGACGGCATCCAGGGGATGGTACGGACATCCGTAACGCCAGCGATACGGCGGATTTCCCCCATCAGGCTACTGAAGGTGTTGAATTCAATTTCGGCAAAATTGAGGTAAATTCGCCCGACAGGATCGATCTCAATGCCACGTAAATCAATGCTACGTAAAACAAGAAGATCGAGTAACTCGCGGGTCAGACCGAGACGGTCCTCACAAAAGACTTCCAGACGCATGGGAAATTCACCATTCTTAGCCATTAACGCTAAAATGATATGTCAGATCACGGTATTCTGGAAGGTGGCTGTCAACAAATATTGACAGCCAGCACGAATAGTAAGCAAGGCCTTTACGGGGTCAGTTTCTTATTGAGCGTATCTTTCAGTTGCCCAATGAGCTCACGACGGAAATCGCCCAGACGAGGCTTATCACCATCGAACCAGGGCAGCGGACGGCATACTTCCATTGCTTTGATACCCAAACGAGCAGTCAGCAAACCGGCACCAATCCCCTGAGCAGCACGTGCGGACAGACGCGCCGCCAGATCTTGTGACATCCAGTCCATACCCACTTCACGAACCAGCTCACTGGCACCGGCAAACGCGATATTCAGCAGCACCAGCTTGAACAGGCGCAGACGGCTGTAATAGCCCAGTTCGATGCCGTACAGATTTGCAATACGGTTAATCAAACGCAGGTTACGCCAGGCGATAAATGCCATATCCACCAGCGCCAGAGGACTGACGGCAATCATCAGCGTGGACTCCGCCGCCGAACGGCTGATTTCACGTCGCGCCTGCGCATCCAGCACCGGCTGCACCAGGTGGGAATAAAGCGTCACCACTTCACGATCGTTCTGAGTCTCATGAATGGCGGCATACCAGCGCTGAAGCGCCGGGTGCGACTTGTCTATACCGGCCTGTGCGGCCAGTTTCTCACAGAAGTCCCGGCCCTTCCCCGTGCCGTGGCTGTGAAGCAGATCCCGGGCGATATCTCGCTCGTGTGCGCGCTGTCGTAAACGCCACAGACGCCGCCACTCGGTAGCAACCGACCCGACACCCGCCCCCACAATCAGCGCACCCGCAGCACATCCACCCAGGGCAACCCAGTCCTGGGTTTGCCAGGCGTTGATCGTCCACTGAACGCCCTGACCCACCACGCTTACGCCAAATAACGCCAGCCCGGCAGTGACCATCTTCCGCCACAGGCTACGTTTCGGGCGTAAGGCCGCTTCAACCACCGCTTCAGCCGGACCGTCCTCGACGCTGGGCTCTTCAGTCAGCACTGGAGCAAAGTTATCAGCCTGCGCGCCGTTAAAGGTTTGCGCCGTTTTAAACGCCTCCTGATGCTCTTTCTCAAGCGTCCCGGTAAAGTCAATGCGCGGTTTTAACGGTTCCGTCATCGCAATTTATCTCCAATCAAAAATTCCAGAGCCGCATCCAGACGAATGTGCGGTAACGGCCGATCGACGCTCATGGTTTGTGGCCGGAAGGCTTCGAACTGGAAGCCCTGATTTTGCCAAAATGCCTGCCCCGGCAGACGAGCCGGTACCTCTCCCGGATAGACGGTCAACGGTTCACCGTCGCTGAGACGGTTGCCCCGCAGTGCAGGGATCTTTTCGCCATTAACGTCTATCAACCCGCTCTGTGTCGCCTGTACCGAGGCCAGCCCGAGGCAGTCCATACCGATCCCTTCAAACGCAGCGTTCTGCCAGGCATCCTGCACCAGCTGCTGCAGCAGCGAGACCAAATTGGCATGCTGATCGACCGTCACGTGGTCGGCCTTGGTGGCGGCAAAAAGCAGTTTATCGATCACCGGCGAGAACAGACGGCGGAACAGCGTGCGCTGTCCATAATGAAAACTTTGCATCAGTTGCGTCAGCGCAAGGCGCATATCGTTAAACGCCTGCGGTCCGCTGTTGAGCGGCTGAAGGCAGTCCACCAGCACGATCTGGCGGTCGAAACGTAAAAAATGATTTTTGTAGAAACCTTTAACCACTTTTTCGCAGTAGTAATTGTAGCGCTCGCGCAGCATCCCGGCGTTGGTGTGCTTGTCGGCTTGCGCCAGCTTTGATTCCCCGTATGCATCCACATCCGGCCAGGGGAAGAACTGCAGTGCTGGTGCCCCCGCTAAGTCTCCCGGCAGAACAAAACGACCTGGCTGGATGAAATGCAGCCCTTCCTGTTTGCACTGATGCAAATACGCCGTCCAGGCCTCGGCAATCGTTGCCAGCCGGTTTTCATCCGCAGGGGCCAGGGGATCTAACCCCTCGCACAGCTGTCGCCATTTTGCCGACCACCCGGCACGTTGCCCCTGCAATAATCCCGTCATCTGGCGGGACCACGTCAGATAATCCTGGGCCAGCATTGGCAAATCAAGCAGCCACTCACCAGGGTAATCCACAATTTCCAGATAGAGCGTCGACGTATCCTTGAAGTGGCGCATGAGGGATTCATTGGAGCGAAAACGGAGCGCAAGGCGAATTTCACTCACGCCGCGCGTCGGCGTCGGCCATGTCGGCGGGTCGCCATAAAGCTGTGCCAACCCTTCATCATAGGTAAAACGAGGAATGCCGAAGTCGCGCTGAGGCACGCGCTTAACGCCCAGCAAACGCTCTTCGCGCACGGCGCTTAGCAGCGGCAGGCGTGCCCCGGCGTGCAGATTCAGCAGTTGGTTCACCATCGCCGTGATGAACGCCGTTTTGCCGCTGCGGCTGAGTCCCGTCACCGCCAGACGCAGATGGCGATCCACACCGCGGTTCACCAGAGAGTTGAGTTCGTTTTTAAGTCGCTTCATCGCCGTCCTTCATTGCGTGGAAACCTGAAATGCATGGCTTCAGAATACAATAAATGGGGGCAGATCGTTGATTATCAATTCTTATTTATTGCTATTGCCGTTTTCTCTCCAGTAAGATGAACGGCATTGCTGTTTGTCTGGAGTGAGAGGTGTATGTCACCCACTATCTATGATATCGCCCGGGTTGCTGGCGTTTCAAAATCAACCGTGTCGCGCGTTCTGAATAAACAAACGAATATTTCTCCTGAAGCGCGTGACAAAGTGTTGAAGGCGATTGACGAATTAAATTATCAGCCCAACAAACTTGCCCGCGCCCTGACCTCTTCTGGCTTCGACGCCATTATGGTAATTTCAACGCGTTCAACCAAAACGACTGCCGGTAACCCTTTCTTCTCTGATGTACTTCATACCATTACGGCAAAAGCTGAAGAAGAAGGTTTTGACGTTATTTTGCAGACGTCTAAAAGCAGTGAAGATGACCTGCTAAAATGTGTGAACAAAATAAAGCAAAAAATGATTAAAGGGATCATTATGCTGAGTTCACCGGCCGATGAATCTTTTTTTACTACCCTGGATGCGTATGGCGTACCGGTAGTCGTCATCGGTAAAGTGGAAGGCGATTTTACGAATATTTACTCCGTCGACACGGATAATTTTCATGACAGTGCCACGCTAACAGATAATTTTATTAAAAACGGACGGCATAAAATTGCCTGCCTGCATGCGCCGCTTGATTATCATGTTTCTATCGATCGTCTTTCAGGCTATAAAGCCAGTCTGGAAAAGAATAACATTGCTATTAATCCAGACTGGATCATCGATGGCGGGTATACACACGAGAGCGCGCTTACTGCGGCCATTCAATTATTGTCCTCTACCACGCCGCCTGACGCGGTATTTGCGACTGACAGCATGAAGTTACTTGGTCTTTATCGCGCGGCGGATGAGTTAAACCTGATGATCCCAGAGCAGGTTGTGGTTGCGGGATACAGCGATCCGATGCTGTCACTCATTCTCACGCCTGCACCTGGAGGCTTTGATATTCCTACCCGCAAGCTGGGCGAAGAGAGTTGCGATCTGCTGTTTAAGCGTATCGCCGGTCATCCTGCGCCACAAAAGGTACTCGTTGATACCCATTTTTCACTTGCAGCCTCCCTACGGTAATACCAGGGGCGGTTAGCCCCTGGTATTGTGTCGATCAAAATGCGTAATTCACGCCAACGCCCGCATAGTGGAAGCGGTCGCTTTCACCTTCATCATGGTTTTCCCACTCATAGGCGTATTCCAGCGTCATGGATAAACCATTGTTGAAATCGTAAGCGTAGAGGAGACCGAGTCGGTTGAAATCATGTCCTTCACGCTCAGGATCGTCCTGCCAGTCCCAGTTCGACCAGCGATCAAGCCCAAGGCGGGTATAAGGCGTAAGCGTCGTCTGACCTAATGAAATGGGCAGATACGCACGAATTTCCTGCGTCGAAAACTCGCCGTTATCACGTGAACTGTCCATATTGAAACCGCGCTCTAAATAGTAATTCACTTTAGCCGCAAAGGTTTCGTTGATGGTCCAGGTAAAGCCCGTTTCGGTTTCGACACGGCTGTCAGCATAACCGGTTTTTTCCAGGTCATTGGCAAACTGATACATGGCAAACCAGCCGCCAAAACGCCAGTCATCGGTTAATTTAATATCCCAGTCAGGCTGAATTTTATAGCGCTGCATATTAGCGCTGCCATCTTTCGCCCCCTTTTCATCTTTGAAGTGGTATCCATAATTACGGAAACCACCCGTCAGGCCGAGTGTAAAATCATCCGTTCCAATAAAGCGATAGCGCAATTCTAATTCAGGACGGTCGAAATAGGTTCCACGGGTCATACTGCTGTAATCAACTGGCCCTTCCTGATACATCGCCATCGAAATTGTCCACGCATCCCAGGTGGCGTTAAACCAGACGGAGGGTTCATATAAACCATCTTTATCGTCGCCCTGACCTTCGACGTTTTCAATTTCATACATTGCACCGATATTAAATTCCCAGTGTTTTGCTGTTTCTTCGGCTTGCGCGCAGCTAACCCCTGCGCACAGCACGAGCGCAGCACTTCGTAGTAGAGTACTCATTAAAATATTCCTTTATAATTAACAAACAAAAAAACCGGAAATTTGCATTTCCGGCAAACACCTTTCTTATCTAATAGCCGCTTCGGTATCCGCGTCGAAGAAATGGCACTTATTCATATCAAACTGGATGCCGATGGTATCCCCTGCGGCATAATCATTTGCTGCTCCCGCCCGGACAACCAGTTCATGCCCGCCGACGGTGGCATAAAGCATAAACTCCGCCCCCGTCAACTCGGCTACGCTCACTTTCGCGGCGATGTCTTCCCCCTGTCGCTGAAGCGTCAGAATATCTTCCGGTCGGATCCCAAACACCACGGCTTTACGCTGATAGCCCGCGGCGTTGAGTGCCGCAAGCGTCTCTTCCGGGATTTCCAGACGCAGCGTTTCTGTCACAAAATAACGGTCGTCTAACGCCCCGCGAATGAAGTTCATGGCGGGTGAACCAATGAACCCGGCGACAAACATATTCGCGGGCTCGTTATACACCTGCTTCGGTGCCCCCACCTGCTGAATAAAGCCGTCCTTCAAAATCACGATGCGTGTGGCCATCGTCATCGCTTCCGTCTGATCGTGGGTCACGTAAATCATCGTGGTATTGAGTTTCTGGTGCAGCTTGCTGATTTCAGCGCGCATCTGCACGCGAAGCTTGGCGTCGAGGTTAGAAAGCGGTTCATCCATCAGGAAGACACCGGCTTCGCGCACTATCGCCCTGCCTAATGCCACACGCTGCCGCTGACCGCCGGACAACGCGCCAGGTTTACGCTTGAGATACTCACGCAATCCCAGGATTTGAGCCGCCCAGTTAACGCGCTCTTCGATAACCGCAGGCGCGATTTTCTGCATCTTCAGGCCAAACGCCATGTTGTCGTAGACCGTCATATGGGGATAAAGCGCATAGTTCTGGAAAACCATCGCGATGTCGCGAGACTTGGCGGGGACATCGTTCATGCAGACGCCGTCTATCACCAGTTCACCGGCGCTGATTTCCTCCAGTCCGGCGATCATGCGCAGCGTCGTCGATTTACCGCAGCCAGATGGCCCGACGAAGACGATGAACTCCTTGTCCTCAATTTCGAGGTTGAAATCCTTCACCACGTGGACCTGGTTATCGTAGATTTTCTGAATGTGTTTCAGAGACAGTTGAGCCATTATTAATTCCTTATCAATGCCGTCCGGGACGCCCAGAAATCCGTCAGGCATTTCCAGGTCAGTTCCCGCGTTGAATGAAGTTGTAATCCCGCATGGTTCAGGCCAGGTCCAATCCCAACCGACAACATCCCTGCCGCATTGATCGCTTCAACACCCGCCGCCGCATCTTCGATACCGATGGTCTCTTCAGGACGGACATTCAGCCCTGCGCAGGCAGCGAGGAAGATCTCCGGGTCAGGTTTTGAGCAGGTAATACGAGAAGCATCTGCGCAAAAATCAAAAGCCTTATGAATCCCCAACGCCTGTAATATGCCGGGGGCGTTGAGGGAAACGGAGGCCAGCCCAATTTTGATTTTCGCCACGCGAATATCCGCCAGCACTTCGCGGATACCCGGAAGCAGCGAATCGTGGGTCAACGACGCCAGGGACTGGACATAGAGATCGTTTTTCTTCCCGGCAAGCGCGAGGCATTGCTTGTCGTCAAACGTTCCCTCTTTTCCACCGTGCCGCAGGATCCGCTGCAGGGAATCCATGCGGCTAATTCCCTTTAGTTGCTCGTTGAACACCTCGTCGATGGTGATACCAATCTCCTGTGCCACGCTACGCCAGGCCAGGAAATGCAGATGAGCGGTATCGGTGATCACGCCATCCAGATCAAATACAACTGCATTAAGCGTCATAGCGCCCCTCGGTGGTAGCGGTCCCATTCATTGACGTAAGAAAATCCGTACGTGCAAAGACCTGCAGCCCCGAGACGTTAAGGGTTTTACCCCATAGCGTTACGGGCCAGAGTGATGACCTTGGTGTTGTAGGCATCCTCTTCCACCGGTACCTGTTTCACCGTGATGGTTGGGTTTTCCTTCTCGAATTTCTCAATCAGTTTCGTAATGACGGCCTGACGTTCCTGCTCCACCGACGAATGCATAAATTCAATGGTGACGTTCGATGGCTTGTCGTCCTTACATCCTGATATCAGGGCGCACGAAACCAGTGCTGACAGCAGCACAATTTTGGTCATCTTCATTTTTGAGGTCCTTTTTAGTTTTCTTTAATCCACATCACCTGCCATGGATTAAGGGTCAGAGTCGTACCGCTAATATTCTGTTTCGTAATCAGCTCCGTACCGGATATCCCTTCAGAATTCACGGTCTGAATATGTTGGCTAAAGTTAAATAATGCCGTTATTCGCTCACCCTTTTCGGTCACGCGAATAATTTTAAGAATATGTTCACCGGATGTTTCGAAAAGTGCGTGGCTATCTGGATGAAATACCTGCTCCGCTCTGCGAATCGCAATCAATTCGCTTAGCTGTTTAAATATTTTATGGCGAATGCCTGTTGTGTTTGAGAGTTCTGAATCAATGTCACTGACAATGTATTTTTTGCGGTTGATTGCGCGATTATATCCTAGCCGCTCCACGCCTTCATAATCATTACGTGAGCCCAGCGCACTCTGAATATAAATGGCAGGCACGCCAGGGAAACTCAATAAGACCGCATGCGCCAGAATAAAACGTGCAATACGTTCGTTCTCAGCTGCATTTTTCGGGCTTAATGCGTCCAGATAGGTAACATTAATTTCATAAGGACTTCGCGTTCCGTCAGGGTTATTTTTCCAGTTGACCAGAGCCCCTTCCTGCTGAAGTTTTTCCACCAGCGAAAGGATGTCGGATTCTGGTAAAATCCCGCGTAACGGATTCAGGCCGATACCATCATGCGAAGCTAAAAAATTGAACCAGGTGGTTTTCGTGGAAGGGAGTTCCAGCGATGAGGCCCACTGGCTCAGGGTGCGGACATCCTGACGATGGATGGCATGCAACACCAGCGGCGGTAAAGAGAACTGATACACCATCTGCGCTTCATTTTCGCCGTTGCCGAAATAAGAGATGTTGTCTTTATGCGGAACGTTTGTTTCGGTGATGATGACCGTTCCCGGTGCCACAGCCTCGGTAATCGCGCGGAATAGCTGGATGAGCTGGTGGGTTTGTTCCAGATGGATGCAGTGTGTCCCGGGGATTTTCCACATAAAACCCACGGCATCGAGACGGATGTAATTCGCCCCTTCCATCAGGTAATGAAGCAGTACATCCACCATGGCAATTAACACGTCCGGTGAAGCAAAGTTCAGATCGATCTGGTCTTCGCTAAAGGTGGTCCACAGGTGACGGACGCTGCCGTCATGAAGCGTAAAAGGCGTCAGAAGCGGTAACGCTCGCGGGCGCGTCACGGCGGATAAGTCTGTTTGCGGATCGACAGAAATAAAGAAATCTTCATAGCCAGGAGTTTGCTTTAGATAGTTTGCAAACCATTGGCTTTTTGCCGACATATGATTGCACACGTAATCAAACATCAGGCTGGTGGACTGTTTTAATTCAGCAATATCACTCCAGGTTCCGGTTTCTGGTGCCACTTCATGATAATCGATAACAGAAAAACCATCGTCAGAGGACCACGGATAAAAAGGCAGAAGATGGACATGAGAAAAGGAATGACAAAGCCACTTATTATAAAAACGGGTAAACACCGGCAGCGCGTTCTCCCCTGCTGCCGAAAACTGATCGGCATAGGTAATGAGGACGACATCTTTTTCATCCCAGCCAGATTTACGTTTTTCCGTAATAAGAGAAGCGGCATTACCGATTTTTTCCAATAACACCTTGCGGTGTGTATCAGTAAAGGTTTCCCCGTAAATAAGATCAATGAGTTTATTAATTTTTGCGTTCACTTTGTTTTCCATGGTAGCGGTCCCACGGATCGCAATCTACTCCCATGAAAAATATCTGTCAACGGACCAGGAAGCATAAAATCGCCCTGACAAAGCAGCGCAGAGCAGTAATGTGAGCTACAGCAAAGAAAGAATAAAAAGACAGAGTGCCAGGCAGAAACGCCGCTAGCCCTTCTCTCGGGTGAGAAAGGGCTAACGCAATGAGGAAGGGTCAGGAAAAGTATCGACGTGAAACGCGTTTTGCCAGTTTCTGCAGCATCGGTTCCAGCGCCACGGCAAGCAGCATTCTGACCGGTTTACGGGCAACAGATTTTATCGCCCAGCCCGCCACACCGGCCGGACCGTAACGCAACGCTGTCAGCAGGACCAGTTTACCTGCGATTTTCAGGCCGGGTTTTACCTTCTGACCGGCCTGTTGCCAGTTTTGTTTCATTAATGTTCTCTCTTAAAGCTGACGAAAACGGCTTCTCAGCGTAAAGGTATCAGAGGTGATATAGCGTTCCATTTCCCGCAGCCGCTTCTCCCCTTCAGCCAGTTGATCATCAACGGCGTTGAGCAGGTCGCTGCTGGTCGGTGCGCCTTCCGCCGCCAGTTCACCGTCAGGCATGGGGTCGAGTACAAACGACAGCACGATATAGGCCACCAGAGTAATAAAAGCCAGACCAAAGAAAATCGACAGTACCGTCACCACACGAACCAGTTTCACCGGTACATCGAGATAATGGGCCAATCCAGCACAAACGCCGCGTACCATGCCCTGCTGCGGGATGCGCCACAATTTTTTGTTCAGGTTCAGTCCAGACATTAACGCTCCCTCCAGTTCGGATGTTCTGCATCCAGGATAGCTTCCAGCGCCTGAATGCGATCGCGCATCTTATTCGCCTGATCGGTAAGCTGCACAAGACGTTGTTGCTCACTCTGAGAAAGCTCTCCACGCGAAGAGCGGTTACTGTAGTGCAGCCATAACCAAATCGGCAGAACGAACAGCACGAAAATGGTCAGGGGAATTGCCAGAAAAAGCGCGCTCATGTGTACTCCTTGTTTTATGATGCGGCACGCTCAGGTGCCGCACGAATTATTACTGGTTGTCTTGCTTCATTTTGGCTTTCAACGCCGCCAGCTGCTCGCTGATTTCGTCGTCGGCTTTCAAATCGGCAAACTGCTGATCCAGCGTTTTCTGCTTACCGATACTGTGACTTTCCGCTTCCGCTTCCATGTGGTCGATACGGCGTTCGAAAGATTCGAAACGGGCCATCGCTTCGTCCAGCTTACCGCTGTCCAGCTGACGGCGAACGTCACGGGAAGAGCTTGCCGCCTGGTGGCGAAGCGTCAACGCTTGTTGACGAGCGCGGGTTTCGCTGAGTTTATTCTCAAGCTCGCCGATCTCTTTCTTCATACGAGAGAGCGTGTCATCAACCAGCGTCACTTCGTGTTCGAGCGCAGTTACAACATCTGACAACTTCTGTTTTTCAATCAGCGCGGCACGAGCGAGGTCTTCTTTATCTTTACGTAACGCCAGTTCGGCTTTTTCCTGCCATTCGTTGAGCTGGGTGGTCGCCTGCTCAATGCGACGCGTGAGCTGCTTTTTCTCAGCCAGCGCACGAGCGGAGGTGGAACGCACTTCAACCAGCGTGTCTTCCATTTCCTGAATCATCAGACGCACCAGCTTCTGCGGATCTTCCGCTTTCTCAAGCAGTGAGTTGATGTTGGCGTTCACGATGTCGGCAAAACGAGAAAAAATACCCATAATCAAATCCTCATATTTCTGTTATCGGGCGATGCCCTGCTCCAGAGATAATACAAATCCCATGCCAACTTTTTATCTCATTGATATTATTAGATGTGATTGATATTTGCACATTATGGCACTATCCTCACCTGGTGAATATCACTAAGGAGTGGTTAATTTCATCATGACCGGATACAAAGACAACTTACTGGGTGAAGCGAACAGTTTTCTTGAAGTTCTTGAACAGGTTTCGCGCCTGGCACCTCTCAATAAACCGGTGCTCATTATCGGCGAGCGCGGTACGGGTAAGGAACTGATAGCCAACCGTCTCCACTATTTATCCGGGCGCTGGGATGGGCCATTTATCTCCCTTAACTGCGCGGCGTTGAATGAGAATCTGCTCGATACTGAACTGTTTGGTCATGAAGCGGGGGCGTTTACCGGTGCACAAAAACGCCATCCCGGGCGGTTCGAGCGTGCAGATGGCGGCACACTGTTCCTCGATGAACTGGCGACAGCCCCAATGCTGGTTCAGGAAAAGCTGCTGCGCGTCATTGAATATGGCGAGCTGGAGCGCGTCGGCGGAAGCCAGCCGCTACAGGTTAACGTGCGTCTGGTCTGCGCGACCAACGCCAATCTGCCGGAAATGGTGGCGGAAGATACATTTCGCGCAGACCTGCTCGACAGGCTGGCGTTTGACGTCGTACAACTGCCGCCGCTGCGTGAAAGGCGCAGCGACATCATGCTGCTGGCAGAGCAGTTTGCCATCCAGATGTGCCGTGAGCTGGGTCTGCCTCTTTTCCCCGGCTTCAGCGATTACGCCACAGAAACCCTGCTCGGCTACCCGTGGCCGGGGAATATTCGAGAACTGAAAAACGTGGTAGAGCGTTCGGTTTATCGCCACGGCAGCAGCGAAACCGAACTGGACAACATTATTCTCGACCCGTTTAAGCGCAACGCTCAGCCCGCTGTTGTGCCTGTCAATAACACTGACGTGCCGTCTCTGCCGCTCGATTTGCGTCAATTTCAGCATAAACAGGAACAGCAGTTACTGGAACAGAGCCTCCAGCAGGCGAAATATAACCAGAAACAGGCGGCTGATTTACTGGGTCTGACCTACCATCAATTAAGGGCATTGCTCAAAAAGCATCAAATGCGCTGACATTATCAGCACTTATCTGCAGACATTTTTACGAAGCAGGTGTAAGTGCGATACACTTTGCAGATCGAACCTAAAAACCTTAAAAATTATGCGTCTGGTTTTATCGTCCTTGTTGGCACTCGGTCTGTTCAGCAACCTGGCTGTTGCTGCGCCTGAGCGATCTGCGCTCCCTGATATTCGCGATAGCGGATTTGTCTATTGCGTCAGCGGGCAAGTTGATACCTTTAACCCGCAAAAAGCGGGTAGCGGCCTGATTGTCGATACGCTGGCCGCACAGCTGTACGATCGTCTGCTTGATGTTGATCCGTATACCTACCGCCTGGTGCCAGAGCTTGCTGAGAGCTGGGAAGTGCTGGATAACGGCGCAACCTACCGTTTCCATCTCCGCGATGATGTCGACTTCCAGCGCACGCCATGGTTTACGCCCACCCGCAAACTGAACGCGGATGACGTGGTGTTTACCTTCCAGCGCATCTTTGACCGTCATCACCCGTGGCACAACGTTAACGGCGGAAACTTCCCCTATTTCGACAGTCTGCAGTTTGCCGATACCGTCAAAAGCGTGCGCAAGCTGGATAACCGGACGGTAGAGTTCCGGCTGGTTCGCCCGGATGCCTCTTTCCTCTGGCATCTGGCAACACACTATGCGTCAGTGATGTCGGCAGAATACGCGGCTACGCTGACGAAAAAAGATCGCCAGGAACTGCTCGACCGCCAGCCTGTCGGTACGGGCCCGTTCCAGCTGGCAGAGTATCGTGCCGGACAGTTTATTCGCCTGCAGCGTCACGAACATTTCTGGCGCGGCACGCCGCTGATGCCCCAGGTGGTTGTCGATCTGGGCTCTGGCGGTACAGGACGTCTTTCGAAGCTGTTAACCGGTGAGTGCGATGTGCTTGCCTGGCCAGCAGCCAGCCAGCTGACCATTCTGCGTGACGATCCGCGTCTGCGCCTGACATTGCGTCCGGGGATGAACATTGCCTATCTGGCGTTCAACACCGACAAACCGCCGCTGAACAATCCTGCCGTTCGCCACGCGCTGGCGTTAGCAATCAATAACCAGCGTCTGATGCAGTCGATTTACTACGGTACCGCAGAAACGGCTGCTTCTATTTTACCGAGAGCCTCCTGGGCCTACGACGGCGAAGCTAAAATTACTGAATACAATCCGGCGAAAGCGCGCGAACAGCTCAAGGCTCTGGGAGCGGAAAACCTGACGCTGCAACTCTGGGTGCCGACCAGTTCACAGGCGTGGAACCCAAGCCCGCTGAAAACAGCGGAACTGTTGCAGGCCGATATGGCGCAGGTGGGCGTTAAAGTGATCATCGTCCCTGTCGAAGGTCGTTTCCAGGAGGCTCGCCTGATGGATATGAACCATGATTTGACGCTGGCGGGCTGGTCTACCGACAGTAACGACCCGGACAGCTTCTTCCGCCCGTTGCTCAGCTGCGCCGCGATTAACTCGCAGACCAACTACGCGCACTGGTGTCATCGGGAATTTGATGCCGTGTTACAAAAAGCGCTCGCCTCACAACAGCTTGCGTCGCGTATAGAAGCCTACGACGAAGCCCAGAATATTCTGGCTCGGGAACTCCCGGTGCTCCCGCTGGCCTCATCCCTGCGCTTGCAGGCCTATCGGTACGATATTAAAGGGCTGGTACTGAGTCCGTTTGGCAACGCCTCCTTCGCAGGGGTCACTCGTGAAAAAGAGCAAGAGGTGAAGAAACCATGATCATATTTACCTTGCGCCGTCTGCTGTTGCTGTTGGTTACGCTGTTCTTTTTGACCTTCGTGGGCTTTAGCCTGAGCTATTTCACGCCCCACGCCCCGCTTCAGGGATCGTCACTGTGGGATGCGTGGCTGTTCTGGTTTAACGGCGTACTGCACTGGGACTTCGGGGTTTCCAGCATTAACGGACAGCTGATCTCAGAACAGTTGAAAGAGGTTTTCCCGGCGACCATGGAGCTGTGCATACTGGCTTTTGGCTTTGCTTTAATGGTGGGCATTCCCGTGGGGATGCTGGCCGGCATTTATCGCAATAAATGGCAGGATAAATTTATCAGCGCCATTGCCCTGCTTGGCTTCTCAATCCCGGTATTTTGGCTGGCGCTGCTGCTCACCCTCTTCTTCTCTCTGACGCTGGGCTGGCTGCCGGTTTCCGGGCGATTCGATCTGCTTTATACGGTTAAAACGGTGAGCGGGTTTGCCATCATCGATGCATGGCTTTCGGATTCGGTCTGGCGCGATGAGATGATCATGAGTGCGCTGCGTCATATGGTGCTGCCGGTTCTGACTTTAGCCGTTGCGCCTACCACCGAAGTGATCCGCCTGATGCGCATCAGCACCATTGAGGTGTTCGATCAAAACTACGTCAAAGCGGCCGCCACGCGCGGGCTGTCGCGTCTGACTATTCTGCGTCGCCATGTGCTGCACAATGCGCTTCCGCCGGTTATTCCCCGCCTGGGATTACAATTCTCTACCATGCTCACGCTGGCGATGATCACGGAGATGGTCTTTAGCTGGCCGGGTCTGGGGCGCTGGATGATCAACGCCATTCGCCAGCAGGATTACGCAGCGATCTCCGCCGGTGTGATGGTGATTGGCTCACTGGTGATTATTGTGAACGTTCTTTCCGATATTTTGGGTGCCATGGCCAACCCTCTGAAGCATAAGGAATGGTATGCCTTACGATAGCGTATACAGTGAAAAGCGCACGCCCGGTGCGCTACGTACCGTGTGGCGTAAATTCTATGGTGACACCACGGCTATGATCGGCCTTTACGGCTGTGCTGGCCTGGCCTTGCTGTGCGTGTTGGGTTCGTGGTTTGCACCGTATGGCATCGATCAGCAGTTCCTTGGCTATCAACTTTTGCCGCCTTCGTGGTCCCGCTATGGGGAAGTCTCCTTCTTCCTCGGGACTGACGATCTTGGACGTGACGTGTTAAGCCGCCTTCTGAGCGGCGCGGCCCCGACGGTGGGCGGTGCGTTTGTGGTTACGCTGGCGGCCACGATCTGCGGCCTGGCGCTGGGCATTTTTGCAGGCTCTACTCACGGGTTGCGTTCGGCGGTGCTGAACCACATTCTGGATACCCTGCTCTCTATTCCGTCTTTGCTGCTTGCCATTATCGTCGTGGCGTTCGCTGGACCACATCTGTCACACGCGATGTTTGCCGTCTGGCTGGCGATCCTGCCGCGCCTGGTTCGCTCGGTATACAGCCTGGTGCATGACGAACTGGAAAAAGAGTATGTTGTCGCGGCCCGTCTGGACGGCGCGACAACGTTTAATATTTTGTGGTTTGCTGTATTGCCGAACATTGCTGCCGGACTGGTCACAGAGATCACCCGCGCCCTGTCGATGGCTATCCTGGACATCGCCGCGCTGGGTTTCCTCGATCTGGGGGCGCAACTGCCCTCCCCTGAATGGGGTGCAATGCTCGGTGATGCCCTGGAGCTTATCTATGTCGCACCGTGGACGGTCATGCTGCCAGGGGCGGCCATTATGGTGAGCGTACTGCTGGTCAACCTGCTGGGCGACGGCATTCGCCGTGCGATTAATGCGGGGGTGGAATAATGCCGTTACTTGATATCCGCAACCTGACAATCGAATTCAAGACCGGTGAAGGCTGGGTGAAGGCAGTGGACCGCATCAGCATCACGCTTGCTGAAGGCGAAATCCGCGGGCTGGTTGGAGAGTCTGGCTCCGGTAAGAGCTTGATCGCCAAAGCCATCTGCGGCGTGGCGAAGGACAACTGGCGCGTCACCGCTGACCGCATGCGCTTTGATGATATCGACCTACTGCGCCTCTCCCCTCGGGAACGCCGCAAGCTGGTGGGTCATAACGTGTCGATGATTTTCCAGGAGCCGCAATCCTGTCTCGACCCGTCCGAGCGCGTGGGTAAACAGCTGATGCAGAACATCCCCGGCTGGACCTATAAAGGACGCTGGTGGCAGCGTTTTGGCTGGCGCAAGCGCCGTGCCATTGAGCTACTGCACCGTGTCGGGATTAAAGATCACAAAGACGCGATGCGCAGCTTCCCTTACGAACTGACCGACGGCGAATGTCAAAAAGTGATGATTGCCATCGCGCTGGCAAACCAGCCACGCCTGCTGATTGCTGATGAACCCACAAACGCGATGGAGCCCACCACGCAGGCGCAAATTTTCCGCCTGCTGACGCGTCTTAATCAGAACAATAACACCACCATTTTGCTGATCAGCCATGACCTGCAGATGCTGAGCAAATGGGCGGATAAAATTGACGTGATGTATTGCGGTCAGACGGTCGAAACTGCCGTCAGTGAAGATCTGGTGAATACACCGCATCATCCATACACCCAGGCACTGATCCGCGCGATACCGGATTTCGGTAGCGCGATGCCGCATAAAAGCCGTCTGAATACTTTGCCGGGTGCCATTCCCCTGCTGGAGTCGTTGCCTATTGGCTGCCGTCTGGGGCCACGTTGTCCCTACGCTCAGCGTAAATGCATTGAGACGCCGCGTCTCACTGGGGCGAAAAGCCATCTGTACGCCTGTCATTTCCCGCTGAACATGGAGAGAGAGTGAAATGGTCGAAACCTTACTGGAAGTTCGTAACCTGAGTAAGACCTTTCGCTACCGCACAGGGCTCTTTCACCGCCAGACCGTAGAGGCGGTAAAGCCGTTGAGCTTCACGCTGCGCGAGAAACAGACGCTGGCGATCATTGGCGAGAACGGTTCCGGAAAATCCACGCTGGCGAAAATGCTGGCGGGTATGGTTGAGCCAACCGATGGCGAAGTGCTGATTGACGATCACCCGCTAAAATTTGGTGACTACTCTTTCCGCAGCCAGCGCATCCGCATGATCTTTCAGGATCCGTCTACTTCCCTCAATCCGCGCCAGCGAATTTCGCAGATCCTGGATTTCCCGCTGCGGTTGAATACCGACCTGGAGCCTGAAGCCCGACGTAAACGCATCGTCGAGACGCTGCGTTTAGTCGGACTGCTTCCCGATCATGTGAGCTACTACCCGCACATGCTTGCACCGGGTCAGAAACAACGTCTGGGGCTGGCACGCGCGTTGATTCTGCGTCCTAAGGTGATTATTGCCGATGAAGCCCTTGCCTCGCTGGATATGTCGATGCGTTCGCAGTTAATTAACCTGATGCTGGAATTACAGGAAAAACAGGGTATCTCTTATATCTACGTGACCCAGCATCTTGGCATGATGAAACACATCAGCGACCAGGTCATGGTGATGCACCAGGGTGAAGTTGTCGAACGAGGAAGTACGGCTGATGTGCTGGCCTCCCCGCTGCACGATTTGACGAAACGGCTCATCGCCGGGCATTTCGGTGAAGCATTGACCGCCGATGCGTGGAGAAAAGATCGATAAGCACGGGTCAACTGAGTGGTCGGATTAACTAAGCACGCGACACGTGATATTATCGCCGCGTTTTAACGACGATTGCCCCGCTAAGATGGCGATCGCCACAACAATGAATATAAGGATTAAAGCTATGGGTTTTCTTTCCGGTAAGCGCATTCTGGTGACTGGCGTTGCCAGCAAACTGTCCATCGCATACGGCATCGCACAGGCAATGCATCGCGAAGGCGCTGAGCTGGCGTTCACCTACCAGAACGACAAGCTGAAAGGCCGTGTTGAAGAGTTTGCCGCGCAGCTGGGTTCCAGCATTGTTCTGGAATGTGACGTTGCACAAGACGAAAGCATCGATGGCATGTTTGCTGAACTGGCTAAAACGTGGGAGAAATTCGACGGTTTCGTTCACTCCATCGGCTTCGCGCCTGGCGATCAGCTGGACGGCGACTACGTGAACGCGGTTACCCGTGATGGCTTCAAAATCGCTCACGACATCAGCTCCTACAGCTTCGTTGCGATGGCAAAATCCTGCCGCGCGATGTTGAACCCGGGCGCAGCCCTGCTGACCCTGTCCTACCTGGGCGCAGAGCGTGCTATCCCTAACTACAACGTGATGGGTCTGGCTAAAGCCTCTCTGGAAGCCAACGTTCGCTACATGGCGAATGCAATGGGTCCTGAAGGCGTGCGCGTTAACGCCATCTCTGCAGGTCCTATCCGCACCCTGGCCGCTTCCGGTATTAAAGATTTCCGTAAAATGCTGGCACACTGCGAAGCGGTTACCCCAATTCGTCGTACTGTGACCATTGAAGATGTGGGTAACTCTGCAGCTTTCCTGTGCTCTGACCTTTCTGCGGGTATCTCCGGCGAAGTGGTTCACGTTGACGGCGGTTTCAACATCGCTGCCATGAACGAGCTGGAAATCAAATAAGCGCGTGACTCTCTTCCCGTCCGGGAAGAGAGTTTCTCTCCCCCTGCAGCGCTCTTCGTTATTCCCTTCTGTTATTTGTTATCACCTAACAATATTTTTCCCCTCATCCGCCTTACGCCAGGATATTGATCGCCATTTTGAGATCAAGGAACGCCCATGGAACAACGCCGCTTTTCCGGCAAAGGCCACTGGTATCATGAAACCCAGTCCAACCACTCGCAAACGGATGTCCTGCCTTTGGTGCCCGAAGCCGCTAACGTCGACGATCGTTTTTTGCTCGATTTAGAACTCCCTGAAAAGATTGTCACCGCCTGCCATGGCTGGCTCGCTCCCGCCAGGGCCTTGTGCCACCTTCTGTTCCCGCTCAATATTGAGGTTAACCGACTGCACACGCTTAGTGCGTACGACAGACTCAGCACGGCGTTGACGGTCGCTCAGGCGTGTGGTGTTCAGCGACTTTGTAACCACTACGCTGCCCTGCTCGCCCCCCTCCCTGGTCCTGACTCCTCACGCGAAAGCAATCGCCGCCTGGCACAAATCACGCAATATGCCCGCCAACTTGCCAGCTCACCAGACGTCATTGACCACAAAGCGCAGCTACAGCTCGATGAAGTGGGCCTGACAACCTATGACATTGTGCTGATCAACCAGATTATCGGCTTTATTGGCTTTCAGGCGCGTGTTGTGGCGGTGTTTCAGGCGTTTCTGGGGCATCCTGTACGCTGGTTGCCCGGACACCATATTCCGCCGCATTCCTTACCGGTGACTATTCGTGTCTGGACCCCTGTACTGCCCGTCGTCGAACTGCGCTACGCGACCCCATTCCAGCTTGAGTCGCTTTCACGCTGGCAAGCAGAGCCGGAACTTCAGGCGCTCACGCCGGTGCTGAGCCACGAGCCTGCGCTACTCAACCTGACGGGCGAGATTCTGATCAATCACCGTCAAAGCGAGCCACAAACGCACGGGGCGCTTACGGCGGCAGTAGAGCTACTGACCCGTTCACCGGATCGTTTTAGCGCGGCACAATTCACGCCGCTGATTGATGCTGGGATCCCTGATATCCGCGCCATCAATCTGCTTACTCAAAGTGCATTTACTGGCTGGCTCGACCGCCTGCGAGTGGCGCTTGGCAAAGCGGAATAACCATACTTTTTACCCAAAGAGCGCTTGCTGAAGCAGTAAGATTCGCGTAAAACTGTCAGCCGCTCAATGGCTACGAAAATAGAACATTATGTTTCAGGACAACCCGCTGCTAGCGCAGCTTAAACAGCAACTGCATTCCCAGACGCCGCGTGCAGAAGGGGTCGTAAAAGCCACGGAAAAGGGCTTTGGCTTCCTTGAAGTTGACGGGCAAAAGAGCTATTTCATCCCGCCTCCGCAGATGAAAAAAGTGATGCACGGCGATCGCGTCACAGCGGTTATTCATACGGAAAAGGAACGCGAGTCCGCCGAGCCAGAAGAACTGATTGAACCTTTCCTGACTCGCTTCGTGGGCAAGGTACACAGAAAAGATGACCGTCTTTCCATCGTGCCGGACCATCCCCTGCTGAAAGATGCTATTCAGTGCCGTGCTGCGCGTGGCGTTGAGCATGATTTTAAAGAGGGTGACTGGGCCGTTGCTGAAATGCGCCGCCACCCTCTCAAAGGCGACCGTGGTTTCTATGCTGAGCTGACGCAATTTATCACCTTCGGCGACGACCACTTCGTCCCGTGGTGGGTAACGCTGGCGCGTCATAATCTTGAAAAAGAGGCACCAGACGGCGTCGCGACAGAAATGCAGGACGAAGGTCTGTCACGCCGTGACCTGACCGGTCTGGACTTTGTCACCATCGACAGTGCCAGCACCGAAGACATGGACGATGCGCTGTTTGCAGAAGAGACGGCGGATGGCAAAGTGCATCTGACCGTCGCGATTGCCGATCCTACCGCCTGGATTGTCGAAGGCAGCAAACTGGACGATATGGCAAAAGTGCGTTCGTTCACCAACTACCTGCCGGGCTTCAATATCCCGATGCTGCCGCGTGAACTCTCTGACGATCTCTGCTCGCTGCGCCCGAATGAAGTGCGCCCGGTACTCGCCTGCCGCATGACTATCGCCGCCGACGGCACGATTGAAGACGATATCGAATTCTTTGCTGCGACCATCGAGTCCAAAGCCAAGCTGGCCTATGACGACGTGTCCGACTGGCTGGAAAACACGGGCACCTGGCAACCTGAAAACGACGCCATTGCCGCGCAAATTCGACTGTTGCATCGCGTGTGTCTGAACCGCAGTGAATGGCGTAAAACCCATGCGCTGGTCTTTAAGGATCGTCCGGACTACCGTTTCGTGTTGGGTGAAAAAGGCGAAGTGCTGGATATCGTTGCTGAACCACGCCGCATCGCTAACCGTATTGTTGAAGAAGCCATGATTTCGGCCAACATTTGTGCCGCCCGCGTATTGCGCGACAAGTTAGGCTTCGGCATCTATAACGTGCATACCGGATTCGATCCGGCTAACACCGAGGCGCTGGCTGCCCTGCTGAAAACGCATGACGTGCATGTCGATCCTGAAGAAGTGCTGACGCTGCAAGGCTTCTGCAAACTTCGTCGCGAACTCGATGCGCAACCATCCGGTTTCCTCGACAGCCGTATTCGCCGCTTCCAGTCCTTTGCCGAAATCAGCATCGAACCGGGCCCGCATTTCGGTCTGGGGCTTGAAGCCTATGCCACCTGGACCTCTCCGATTCGTAAGTACGGCGACATGGTAAACCATCGCCTGCTGAAAGCGATTATCAAAGGGGAATCGGTCGCGCGTCCTCAGGATGATTCCACCGTGCAAATGGCCGAGCGCCGCCGCCTGAACCGTATGGCTGAACGCGATGTCGGTGACTGGCTGTACGCGCGCTTCCTGAATGATAAAGCTGGAACGGATGCCCGCTTCCCGGCGGAAATCATTGATATCAGCCGCGGCGGTATGCGCGTACGTCTGGTGGACAACGGTGCCGTTGCTTTCATTCCTGCGCCATTCCTGCATGCTGTACGCGACGAACTGGTGTGTAGCCAGGAAAACGGAACCGTGCAAATCAAAGGCGAAACGGTTTACAAAGTCACTGACGTGATTGATGTCAATATCGCTGAAGTTCGCATGGAAACGCGCAGCATTATTGCGCGCCCGGTCGCCTGATAAGCTGTTAAATTGTCGACCCTTTCCTTCATGGATGGGTCGACAAACTCTTCTCTCATCACAAACCACAAAATCACTGACTATTTTCAGTCTCCTCCCGCCCAAAATCGCCATAATTATCTACATTAAAAGAATCCCTTCATATTCGATTACGTGAATTTTTATACGCTGAGTATCCTTTTTTGCCTGACTCGTTTTATTATTAGAAATCAGGGAAAAAACAATAAGTTCACTTCGGTTTTGCCGCTGGATCACAACGGAAAGTCGACAACAAATGAATGATTTGTGCGCTAATGAGCAGCTGCGGGAGAAAACAGAATGGACGATTTGGAGCAGAATTTGCTGTTTCGTTACATGGGAACCCACAGCCCCTGGTGGCGACTGACCGCTGACAGCAATGCTCTGCATCTCTCCACCAGTGAAAATGCCGATGTGACGCAAGTGATCGCGCTGAATGATGAACAGGCCGCGCTCATCCGCCAGTTAACCGTCATCACCTCCAGTATCTCGATGACCCTCTCTTTGTACGGTGAAGATGTTCCTGTCCATCTGGTCGGGCGCAAAATTACCCGAAACGAGTGGGCCGGTACAGCCTCTGCCTGGCACGATACCCCTTCCGTTGCGCGCGATCTGGCGCAGGGTCTCTCTTTTGCCGAACAGGTTGTCTCAGAAGCCAATTCAGTTATCGTTATCCTGGACCAGAACGGGAATATCCAGCGCTTTAACCGCCTGAGTGAAGAGTACACCGGGCTGAAAGAACACGAGGTGATCGGGCAAAACGTCTTCAAACTGTTTATGACCCGCAGCGAAGCCGCTGCCTCAAGACGTAATATTGCCGGTTTTTTTCGTAACGGCAGTTCCTATGAAGTTGAACGCTGGGTCAAGACCCGCAAAGGGCAGCGATTGTTTCTGTTCAGAAACAAATTTGTTCACAGCGGCAGCGGTAAAAATGAAATTTATCTTATCTGTTCCGGTACCGATATCACGGAGGAGCGGCGTGCTCAGGAACGCCTGCGCGTGCTGGCCAATACGGATACCATCACCGGACTGCCAAACCGAAACGCGATCCACGAGCTGATTTCCGATGCCATCGCCACCCGGGGAGACACTCAGGTCGGCGTGGTCTATCTCGACCTGGATAATTTTAAAAAGGTTAACGATGCCTATGGGCACATGTTTGGCGACCAGTTATTGCAGGCCGTCGCCCTTGCCATTCTGAGTTGTCTGGATGAAGGTCAGGTGCTGGCGAGACTCGGCGGTGATGAGTTTATTGTGATGGCAACCGATACCTCGCAAGGCTCACTGGAAGCCATGGCATCGCGTATTTTGAGCCGGTTACGGCAACCCTTCCGCATCGGCTTAATTGAAATTTACACCGGCTGCTCTCTGGGCATCGCCCTTGCCCCGCAGCATGGCAACGACCGCGAGAGCGTCATTCGCAACGCGGATACCGCGATGTATACCGCGAAAGAGAACGGGCGAGGCAAGTTCTGCGTGTTCTCTCCAGAGATGAACCAGCGCGTGTTCGAATATCTTTGGCTGGATACCAACCTGCGCAAAGCGCTGGATAACGACCAGCTCTTGATCCACTATCAGCCGAAAATGACCTGGCGCGGTGAAGTCAGAAGCCTGGAAGCGCTGGTGCGCTGGCAATCGCCAGAGCGCGGACTTATTCCTCCGCTGGAATTTATCTCTTACGCTGAGGAGTCCGGCTTGATTGTGCCGCTCGGTCGCTGGGTTATGCTGGACGTGGTGCGTCAGGTGGCTAAATGGCGCGATAAAGGCATTAACCTGCGGGTGGCGGTCAACGTATCAGCGCGTCAACTGGCAGACCAGACCATATTCAGTGACCTGAAACAGGCGCTGAAGGATCTGAATTTTGAATATTGCCCTATCGATGTTGAACTGACCGAGAGCTGTCTTATCGAAAACGAAGAGCTGGCCCTTTCGGTCATCCAGCAGTTCAGCCAGCTTGGAGCGCAAATTCATCTGGACGATTTCGGTACAGGCTATTCATCCCTGTCACAGCTGGCGCGTTTTCCTATCGATGCCATCAAGCTCGATCAGTCGTTTGTGCGGGATATCCATAAACAATCCATTTCGCAGTCTTTGGTCCGTGCGATTGTGGCCGTTGCTCAGGCACTGAATCTGCAGGTCATTGCGGAAGGCGTGGAGAGTGCAAAAGAAGACGCCTTTCTGACTAAGAACGGCGTCAACGAACGGCAAGGTTTTCTGTTTGCTAAGCCGATGCCCGCTGCCGTTTTCGAGCGATGGCTAAAGCGCTATCAGTCACGAAAGATGCGTTAACTGGCCTGGCGTAACCCCGCCGCCTGATGGCGGTTTTGCAGCATAACCAGACGTTCCATATAAGCGATATCTTTCGGTTCAAGGCAAAACGCGGCATCGACCCAGTCTTCTGTAATATCCATCAGTTCACTGCGTGGCAGCTGCAAAACGCGGGTGCGGGCGCGCAGCATTGCCCTTACGCCGTTCAGTTTCGGCTGCAGCGTGTCGATAAATGTTCGGACGGTGACATAGCTTTGTCCCGGTTCAAACAGCACATCCACCAATCCGTGCTGTTCGTACCACTCAGCCGTATGGGATTCCCCTTTGTAAATGAGCTCCTCTGCCAGCTTCATGCCTGAACGGCGTGCAACGAGCGAATAGCCCCCCATCCCGGGGAAAAGATTAAAGGCGATCTCCGGGAACCCTAACCGGGCATCGCGCTGAGCCAGGAGAAAATGGTGCGCCAGCGCAGCCTCGAAGCCGCCTCCTAAGGCGCTCCCTTCGACCATCGCCAGCGTAATTGCCCCGGTATCAAAACCCCGTGATGCGGCGTGTACGCAATCAACACAGGCACGCGCATATGCACGTAATGCTTCCCGGCGCCCGTTTTGAATACAGTCTACGAAGAACTGCAAGTCCCCACCGGCGTTATACATATCGGCTACCAGCGATCCGGTAACCCAAAAATCGACCGTAAAACCGGACTGGCGAACCAGCCAGGAAAGATTCATGATCTCCTCTATTAATACGTGGTTGAAGCAAGGGCGCGGTTGCGACCGCAACATCATCCAGACAGTGCGACGCTCCGCCTCATAATAGCCCGCCAGCTGAGTGAAACGTTCAGTATCGGTAAACAGTGTGCAGGTTGCTTGATTGATAACGGTCATAGTCTAATTCCTCTTAAAAAAAAGCGCCTTGCGCGCAGTTTTAGACTAATCCACCCATTAACCCCGCTGCATGAGAGGGAATAAAATTATCACTTTCATTTATGTACTTTAGTTATTGCATTTTTTCCCTTCTCTTTTGTTCCCATTTTCTGCATCATTGAAAATATTAACTTTTCGCTCCTGGGGTGAGATTATGTCTGACATTGATGCACTGGCTGTGGCACGACGTATTGATACGGTGCTGGATATCTTGGTAGCGGGTGATTATCACTCTGCGATCCGTAATCTTGAGATCCTGAAATCAGAGTTACTGGCTCACAAAGATTCCGATTCCGCGCCAGAAAGCGCCCAGCCAAAAGCCCCGTGGGAAGTTTGACTCCACCGTTTCCGACCTCGTTTTGCTTTATAAATGGATGCTATGAATTCCCGACAACAAATCATTTTGCAGATGGTCATCGATCAGGGGCGCGTAAGCGTGGTCGATCTCGCTAAAACGACCGGCGTTTCTGAAGTCACAATCCGTCAGGATCTTAACCTTCTGGAAAAACAGAGCTACCTGCGTCGTGCGCATGGTTATGCCGTCCCACTAGACAGTGAAGACGTTGAAACCCGCATGATGAACAATTACGCCCTCAAACGAGAACTGGCAGAATTTGCTGCGTCCTTAGTGAACAATGGTGAAACGGTCTTTATTGAGAATGGCAGCAGTAATGCCCTACTGGCACGCACCCTGGCCGATCAAAAAGACGTAACCATTATTACCGTCAGCAGCTATATTGCGCATCTGCTGAAAGAGACGCGCTGTGAGGTCATTCTGCTGGGCGGTATTTACCAGAAGAAAAGTGAAAGCATGGTGGGTCCACTCACTCGCCAGTATGTCCAGCAGGTTCACTTCAGCAAAGCGTTCATTGGTATTGATGGCTGGCAACCTGACACCGGGTTCACCGGCCGGGATATGATGCGTTCTGACGTGGTTAATGCCGTGCTGGAAAAAGAGTGTGAAGCAATTGTCCTTACCGACAGTTCTAAATTCGGTTCCGTACATCCCTATACGATGGGTCCGGTAAATCGATTTAGCCGCGTGATCACCGATGAACGACTGAGTGATGAACATCGCCAGCAGCTTGAGCATGACGGTCTGACCGTCGATATTGTGAGAAAATCTGTCTGACTCTCCTCTGCGCCTGAATAACGGGCGCAAATCTCTCCCTCTCTCTGAGATGATTCCGAAGCCTGCTTTAAGAGTTTTTACCTGTTTAACCTGGGCTAAAGGGGTAAAATTATTATTAGCGATATAACAGGAAGTGACTATCACTTGCGTGATTACGTAACACCTGCGCGACTAGCTTTCACGGAAAACAGAATTTAAGTATGACTATTGTCTATACTTAAAGCGCACTTCTTTCCGTGAATCGATAATTCAGGAGAAAGTATTATGACCTTTACCAGCAAAAAAATCGCTGCCGCTGTTCTGGCAATTACAGTAGCTATGTCCCTGAGCGCCTGCTCTAACTGGTCTAAACGTGACCGTAACACCGCGATTGGTGCGGGTGCCGGTGCTCTTGGTGGTGCGGTATTAACGGATGGTAGTACGCTGGGTACATTAGGTGGTGCTGCTGTCGGCGGTATTATCGGTCACCAGGTGGGCAAATAATCACCATAACGGCTCTCACCGGTCTAATAATATATTCAGTATTTTTCAGGTCTGACTTACACACGTATAAAGAGCCACGGTTAACGCCGTGGCTCTTTTAATTTAGCCGCCCGCCAGTTTAACTTTCATTCCTTTGGCTTCGAGCAGCGTTTTAATTAAATCGCGTTTGTCGCCCTGAATTTCGATCACGCCCTCTTTCACGGCACCGCCGCAGCCGCATTTCTTTTTTAATTCTGCGGCCAGTTTAGCCAGCTCCGCATCATCCAGATCGATCCCGGTAATCAGGCACACCCCCTTACCCTTGCGACCACTGGTCTGACGCTGGATGCGCACGATGCCATCACCTTTAGGACGTTCAGCTTTCTCTTTTGGCTCATCAATACGCCCCGTGCCGGTGGAGTAGACCAGGCGGCTGTTGGAATCGCTCATCAGGCACCCTTTTTCAATGACGCGTTGATCGCTTTTAGCGTCTGCGCCGGATCCGCAGATTGCGTAACGGGACGGCCAATCACCATATAATCCACACCTGCAGCCAACGCTTGCTCTGGCGTCATAATACGGCGCTGATCGCCAACCTCACTGCCCGCGGGACGAATACCCGGCGTGATAAGCTTAAATTGTTGGCCCAGTTCGGATTTGAAGCGCACCGCCTCCTGGGCTGAACAGACTACCCCATCGAGACCGCAGTTTTGCGTCAGACGAGCCAGACGTTCAGCTTGCTCAGCAGGTGACAACGTCACGCCAAGATCGCGCAGGTCAGATTCATCCATGCTGGTCAGCACGGTGACCGCAATCAGGAGCGGTGCATCTTTGCCGAAGGGCACCAGCGCCTCGCGCGCGGCGGTCATCATACGCGCCCCACCCGATGCATGGACGTTGACCATCCACACACCAAGCTCGGCTGCAGCAGCGACGGCATGCGCAGTAGTGTTGGGAATATCATGGAATTTCAGGTCCAGGAAAACGTCAAACCCACGCTGCTGAAGATCGCGGACAATTTGCGGACCAAACAGCGTAAACATCTCTTTGCCAACTTTCAGACGGCAATCTCGGGGATCGATACCATCAACAAAGGCCAGCGCGGTGTCGCGGTTATTATAATCAAGCGCAACAACAACAGGAGAATCAGTAATTACGCGGGAAGCGGAGGAAGTAACAGACGTCATGACCAGCCCTTTTCGTCTATGGGCGCGCAGCGGCGCGGGACAGATAAACGGCCTGCATTCTACCTGCCAGCGGTGGAAATTGACAGAATCGATTTCCTTTCCTGCCTGACCGAAAAATTGCACGGTGCTGACTCAGTGACAAAAACCCAACAGTATGTTGTAACTAAAATGGGGCGTTTTAAAAAATTACTGCCCGTCAAGACCACGAATCGGCTTGATGGTTGACCAGGCACGGCACGAAGGACAGTGCCAGTACAGCGTATAGGCAGTAAAACCGCACTTCTGGCAGCGGTAGCGCGGCTTACTGCGTACCTGCTCGCCGACCATATCGCGCAGCACCATCAGGCTCTCTTTGGCACGCCCTTCTTCTGCGTCGTTCAGGTGGTAATCCATCAGCTTATGGAACACCCGCATGGTCGGATGGCGCTGCAGCTGACGCGTAATATAAACCTGCGCGGTGTCGCTTCCCTCATACTGCTCAACAACGTCTGAGAGCATCAGTTCAGCGGTGGCGCCAGTATTTTCTTCCACGCAACGACGCAGGAATGCTACCCACTCATCCTGCTTGTCGAGCTGTTGATAGCAGGTTTGCAGCATTTCCAGCGTTTCACTGACCAACTCTTTATCCTGGTCGATAACCCGCAACAGGCTTTCAACGGCTTTGGCGTAGTCGCCATTCGCCATAAAGACGCGCCCCATCATGATGGAGATTCGTGCGCTGTTGCGATCCGCAGCGGCGCCTTTCTTCAGCAGTGCCATGGCTTTATCCATGTCGTCGTTGCCCATCTGCTGAAGCGCCAGTTCGCAATAGAAGTGAGCAATTTCTACGCGTTGCTTATCTTTGCCAAGCTTCACCAGACGTTCGGCTGTATCTATGGCTTTTTGCCATTCGCTGGTCGCCTGGTAAATCTGCAGTAACTGCTGGAGCGCACTGATACGGAAGTCGGTCTCATCAACCAGTTGGGTGAACATATCTTCGGCACGATCGTACAGCCCCGCCGCCATGTAATCACGTCCCAGCTGTTGAACGGCCAGCAAACGTTGATCGTAGGTTAACGACGCGCTTTCCATCAGCGTCTGGTGAATACGAATAGCGCGATCAACCTCACCGCGCGAGCGGAACAGGTTGCCCAGGGTGAGATGCGCTTCTACGGTGCCCGTATCCTCTTTCAACATATCAAGGAACAGATCAACCGCTTTATCCTGTTGATTGCTCAGGAGGAAGTTCACCCCCGCAACATAGTCGCGGGAGAGTCGGTTGGCCTCATCCTGTTTTGTTTGTTGCGCACTTCTGCGGCCCATATACCAGCCATAGGCTGCGGCTACAGGCAAAAGCAGAAACAACAACTCCAGCATATTCGATTATTCCTTGGCTACCGGCACACCAGAACTCTCCGGAATGTCAGTCGCGGGCGCAATTTGATGTTCAAGGCGTTTGATTTTACGTTCAGCGCGCACAAGCGAAACACGAACCTTAAGCCAGAAGAGACCACACACCAGCCAGCCGATGATAAAACCGGCGGCGAAAAGGACCGCGAGCAGGCTCGATACCCGGTACTCGCCCTGTGCAAGCAGATAGTTAAAGGTCACCTGCTGATCGTTTTGCGCACCTAAGGTGACGGAAATAACAAAAATCGCCAACACCAGTAAGAAAATGAGTAAATATTTCACATGACTTCCCGTTATGTGGTTCAAGCGAATAAAGTCTGTTCAACTCACCGCAATCAGCCTTATAAACTATCATTTTAGTGACGGGGGCGAAACGGAAAAAGTTGCGCGCCCGTCATGGATTTATGGGCAAAATACGGAAAATCAACCTTCAGACACCGCTTTGCTCACGCTCGGCGATTTCTTCCTTCTCTTCCGGTGGCGGCGTCAGCGGCCCACAGAATCGTTCGGCAAGCCAGGTGGCTAACGTTACCAGCAGCCAGGAAATCAGCGTCGCCACGACTAAATCACGCGGCCAGTGCATCCCCAGCAGTAACCGGCTCCCCATCACGCCGGTTGCCCAGACTAACAGAATCGCAATAGTGACCGTCCGGCGCCGCGGCCACAATAACCCGACGCCGAGTAACGCCCAGCTTGCGGCAAACATCGTGTGCCCGGAAGGAAATGCGAAACCGGTCTCTTTTTGCCAGTGTTTACGCAAAAATGCCGGAATATCCTCTTGTTCTGCAAGCTGCTCTTTTACCAGCGCACCGCGATCTTTACGTTTTAAAGTGTAGAACTCATCTACCGGCACATGGTGCGTTTTTTCCATCCAGATGACGAAAGGACGCGGCTCCTGTACACGATCCTTAACCCAGGATTTTACGCCCTGCCCCACCAGAATGGCCCCGCCGAGGATAGCAAATAACACCAGCGCGGCGCGCAGACGAAAACGCAGGCACCACAGGAACCAGGCGCAGAGAAGAACATGCGTGATGATCCCCCACGGCTGCGTCACCGTTTCCGTTATCCAGTATAACGTTTTCAGCCACATGGCGTTTTGGCCCGGCTGCCACATCCAGCCGGAGCACCATACAACCAAAGGCATCACAAGTAGTACGGCCGCACCCGCTGCCGTTCGTCTGGCGATAGAAAGCATGTCTTCTCCTTTTATGCTAAGCACCACAATCATAACTGAAATTCATCCATGTGGTGGATATGTCGGATCGTGCGTTTAACGCGCGTATAGCATGGTGGTGATTAGGCGAACTTGAGGAGCTTGTGGCAAAATGAACAGATAGAGAAAGCCAAACAGGCAGACGGCACGAAACGTGTCAGCCGATTCTGGAGAATCACATGCAGCTTAAACGTGTGGCAGAAGCCAAACTGCCAACCCCATGGGGCGATTTCCTGATGGTGGGTTTTGAAGAACTGGCAACCGGGCAGGATCACGTCGCGCTGGTCTATGGCGACATTTCAGGGCAGACGCCGGTGCTTTCCCGCGTACATTCAGAGTGTTTGACCGGCGATGCGCTGTTCAGCTTGCGCTGTGACTGCGGTTTCCAGCTCGAAGCCGCCCTCTCGCACATTGCGGAAGAAGGCCGTGGCGTGCTGCTGTATCACCGTCAGGAGGGGCGTAATATTGGTCTGCTGAATAAAATCCGCGCTTATGCGCTACAGGACCAGGGTTACGACACGGTAGAAGCCAACCACCAGTTGGGCTTTGCCGCTGACGAACGCGATTTCACCCTGTGTGCAGATATGTTCAAGCTGCTGGGCGTGGACGAAGTGCGTCTGTTAACCAATAATCCTAAAAAGGTCGAAATCCTGACCGAGGCGGGGATCAACATCGTCGAACGCGTGCCGCTGATTGTGGGACGTAACCCGAAAAACGCGCACTACCTCGACACCAAAGCCGCGAAGATGGGCCATCTGCTCAGCGAGTAATCCAGAAAGCCCGGCCGTAAAGCCGGGCGTTTTCCATCAATCCAGCATCTTACGAATCACATAGTGCAAAATGCCATCGTTCTGGTAATAGGTCAGCTCTGTTGCCGTATCGATGCGGCAACGGCATTCCAGCACCTCAATCTTCCCATCTGCCCGCGTTAACTTCACCGGAACCGTTTTACCCGGCTGCAGGTTTTGCAGACCGCTAATGTCAATCTGCTCCTCCCCGGTCAGGCCCAGCGTTTTACGGGTGACGCCCTGTGGAAATTCGAGAGGCAGGATCCCCATCCCGATCAGATTCGAGCGGTGAATACGTTCGAACGATTCGGCGATGACCACCCGAACCCCGAGCAGGCGCGGCCCTTTTGCTGCCCAGTCGCGGCTTGAGCCAGAGCCGTACTCCTTCCCGGCAATGACCGCCAGCGGCGTGCCTTCCTGTTGATATTTGACGGCCGCATCATAAATGGAAACGACCTCCGTTCCCGGCAGATGACGCGTCATGCCGCCTTCCACACCCGGCACCATTTCATTACGGATACGAATGTTGGCAAACGTCCCGCGCATCATCACTTCATGGTTGCCCCGGCGAGAACCATAGGAGTTAAAATCACGGCGTTCTACACCCCGGCTTTGCAGATAGCGTCCAGCCGGGCTGTCGGCTTTGATGCTTCCCGCCGGTGAGATATGGTCCGTGGTGACAGAATCCCCCAGCATCGCGAGAATGCGCGCGCCGTGGATATCCTGAAGCGGCGCAGGCTCTGCCAGCATTTCATCGAAGAATGGCGACAGGCGGATATAGGTTGAATCATCCTGCCAGTCATAGGTATCCGAGCCGACGATGTTGATGGCTTTCCATTCCGGCGTGCCTTCAAACACCTCCGCATACTCTTTGCGGAACATTTCGGTCGACACTTTTTCTACCGCACGGGCAATTTCTCGCGACGACGGCCAGATATCTTTCAGATAGACCGGCTCGTTTCTGCGATCGTGACCAATCGGATCGGTAACCAGGTTGATGTTCATATTCCCGGCCAGCGCGTAAGCCACGACCAGCGGCGGTGATGCCAGCCAGTTGGTTTTGACCAGCGGATGAATACGACCTTCAAAGTTTCGGTTGCCCGAAAGCACTGCGCCAACGGTCAAATCGCCCTGCTTGATCGCCACTTCAATCGGTTCCGGTAGCGGACCGGAGTTACCGATACAGGTGGTACAGCCATAGCCAACCAGGTTAAAACCCAGTTCATCCAGATACGGGGTCAACCTGGCCTGCGCAAGATAATCGGAAACCACTTTGGAGCCCGGCGCGAGAGAGGCTTTCACCCATGGCTGAGGCTTGAGGCCCAGCTCCACCGCTTTTTTCGCCAGCAGCCCGGCGGCCATCAGTACGCTTGGGTTGGAGGTATTGGTGCAGGATGTAATTGCGGCGATGACCACAGCACCATCAGGGAGCTGATACTGATGCCCGTTCATGACATAGTCGACCGGACGGTGATCCTTTTGTGCCGTATTCACTTCCAGCTCATTGCTGGCCGCAAACGCCTTTGGCACATCGTTCAGGGCAACGCGATCCTGAGGCCGTTTTGGCCCCGCCAGACTCGCTTCAACCGCGCCCATATCCAGCGCCAGCGTGCTGGTAAAGACCGGTTCATCCCCGGGATTGCGCCACATGCCCTGCGCTTTGGTGTAGGCCTCGACCAACGCCACCTGTTCTTCGCTGCGACCACTCAGACGCATATATTCCAGCGTGACATTATCGATTGGGAAAAAGCCGCAGGTTGCGCCATATTCCGGCGCCATATTGGCGATAGTGGCGCGATCCGCCAGCGGCAGTGAATCAAGTCCGTCGCCGTAGAATTCAACAAACTTGCCAACCACGCCATGCTTACGCAGCATCTGGGTAACCGTCAGCACCAGGTCCGTGGCGGTAATCCCTTCTGAGAGCTTACCTGTTAGTTTGAAACCGACGACATCAGGAATGAGCATGGAGACAGGTTGCCCAAGCATCGCCGCTTCCGCTTCGATGCCGCCGACACCCCAGCCCAAAACGCCCAGGCCGTTGATCATGGTGGTATGGGAATCCGTACCAACCAGCGTATCCGGGTAAGCGACCCATTCCTTATCCTGTAATTCGCTCCAGACGGCTTTGCCAAGATATTCGAGGTTCACCTGGTGACAGATGCCGGTGCCCGGTGGAACAACGCTGAAGCGGCTGAAAGCCTGCTGTCCCCACTTCAGGAAAACATAGCGTTCATGATTACGCTCCATCTCCAGACGCACGTTCTCACCAAACGCATCATCATCGCCAAAATGGTCAACGGTCACCGAGTGGTCAATAACCAGATCGACGGGGGAAAGTGGATTCACTTTTGCCGTATCGCCACCCAGACGTTTTACCGCTTCACGCATGGCGGCTAAATCAACGACGGCAGGTACGCCGGTGAAATCCTGCATCAGGACCCTTGCCGGGCGATAGGCTATTTCTCTGTCAGCATGGGCATCCTTGAGCCATCCTGCCAGAGCGTGAATGTCCTCGGCGGTGACAGACTCTTCATCCTGCCAGCGCAGGAGGTTTTCCAGTAAAACTTTCAACGACTTGGGTAACCGCGAAATGTCTCCAAGCGTGTTGGCTGCCAGCGGCAAGCTATAGTAATGCCAGGTTTTATTTTCTGCCTGCAACGTATCCTTACTGGCTTCGCGTAGGGTTAACGACATAAGCTCCTCCTTAATCACAGGGAAACCCTGACAATCATCAGGGCCGTAATTAAAGATAACACAAAGATGTCGTAACGTTTTGATAACAACCCAAATTGATAAATCCAGGAAGGTTCTGGTGAAGCATAAAAACAAAAAACCCCGCCGCAGCGAGGTTTTAGCATTTAGTGGATAGCCAGCCAGATAAGCTGACACCAGAAGAGAATCGACACGGAAAAAACGCCGATCCATGACCAGTATTTGAGAGTTGTCATGTTATTCATCATAGGGACACCAGGCTTTAATTATTAAAGATTCCGAGGTCAGCCCTCAGGTCTATATTGCTGATGTGTATTTATTAAAGAGTACAAAAGCACAGAGTCTTTATTCAGACTATTTGCATCATTACGCAAAAAAACTAAATTATTGTTTTTTGGGTTCGTCTTCCGCGAACACATCAATAAATGCTTGCTGCTGTGCTGTCAGTTTCCAGGACGCTGGTACTGTAGTCGCAGGTGCTTTGCGAGCTTTGTGCCCGTTGTCACGGTGTTGACACACTGGTTTTAGCGTTTCTGAACGTACCGTCACTGCCATATTCAACCCCAATATTTCCAGGCCAGGAGAGCAACCACCACCCAAAACAGGGTAGAGACGAGAAAGACCGCCAGCCAGGCTTTACGCTTGAGCGCAGGATCCCTTTGCGGTTCTTCACTTCCTGAAGGCATTGCTAACCTCATACAATCGACATCGCTTATCATTTTAGGACCAAACAATTGGTACAATTAATCATCTGATGAGATAAATCCTAAAGAAACTTTAGCCGAAAAGCCAGTGAATTTACGTATCTCTTCCCGCGAATATTCAATCTTTTGACCAGAAATAAATAATTGAAAAGAAATATTTGCGTAGGCGTAAAATACTTTCTACTTTTGTCGCCAATTCGCGACATTAAAACCACACAGTCTTAATGGATACTGACATTATATGGCACTAAAGTGCAGATGATGATAATTCTGATTTAGGTTTGAGAGGTTATTTCGGTATCTCTCCGCAGGGGAAAGATACCGGGAGTGATTATTTGGCAGGAAGTTTGATGTCTTTAAACATCTCTTCGATATCTTCGTTTGAGCGCAATGCAACGGCGGTATCAACCACGTCGCGTGTTAAATGCGGGGCGAAGCGTTGAATAAAATCATACATGTAGCTGCGCAGGAAAGTACTGCGGCGGAAGCCAATCTTGGTCGTGCTGTGGCTGAAAACATCATGCGCATCAAGGCGTACCAGATCCGGGTCGGAAACCGGGTCAACCGCCATACTGGCAATCACCCCTACCCCCAGTCCCAGACGTACATAGGTTTTAATCACATCGGCGTCGGTTGCGGTAAAGACGATACGCGGCGTTAAGCCCGCGCGGTTGAATGCCGTATCAAGCTCAGAACGCCCGGTAAAGCCGAACGTGTATGTCACGAGCGGATATTGCGCCAGCTCTTCAATCGTCACAGAACCTTTACCCGCCAGCGGGTGGTCTGGCGTCACGACAATGGAGCGGTTCCAGTGGTAGCACGGCAACATCACCAGATCGTCATAAAGATGAAGAGCTTCCGTCGCGATGGCAAAGTCCGCATTGCCCTTGGAGACCGCTTCAGCAATTTGCGTCGGAGAGCCCTGGTGCATATGCAAAGAGACGCGGGGATAACGCTCGATAAAGCCTTTAATGACGCCTGGCAGCGCATAACGCGCCTGCGTGTGGGTGGTTGCGATGTAGAGCGAGCCTTTGTCTGGCCAGGTATGCTCCCCCGCCACAGATTTAATCGCATCGACTTTGGAAAGCACTTCCCGCGCAATCCGAATAATTTCCTGCCCGGCTGGCGTCACCTGTGTGAGGTGCTTACCGCTACGGGCGAAAATCTGGATGCCTAACTCATCCTCCAGCATGCGAACCTGTTTGCTGATGCCTGGCTGCGAGGTATAAAGCCCCTCAGCGGTAGAAGAGACATTAAGGTTGTGATTCACCACCTCAACAATATAACGAAGCTGCTGTAATTTCATGCCAGACCATCCGATTTAGCGCACGCGGGTCAATCGCTTAAGACGATTTGATAATAAGAAAAGGGTTAACTATAACCACTATATCATTTATAGCCTGACTGTATAGTACGTAACAAAAAATAATAACAACGTAATAAAAAAGGGCCGGAAGTCCGGCCCTTTAACAGGTAAGTTACGGTAAGTGAAGATTATTTCTTACCTTCAACCCACTTGCCGTCAACAAAGAACGCCGACCAGCCGGTCGCTTTACCCTCTTTCTCCGCAGCCACATACTGCTGCTTCGTTTTACGGCTAAAACGCACAACGGTCTTGTTGCCTTCTGGATCCTGCTGTGGCGCGTCGGCCAGATAGCGCAGTTTTTCCGGCAGGCGATCGCGGAAGCGATACAGCTCTTCCACCAGCGGCGCACGCGTTTCACGTGATTTCGGGAAGGTGTTGGCCGCCAGGAACACACCAGCAGCACCGTCACGCAGCACAAAGTAAGCATCTGACTTCTCACACGGCAGCTCCGGTAGCGGAACCGGATCTTCCTTCGGAGGAGCCACTTCACCGTTACGCAGAATTTTACGCGTGTTTTTACAGTCGTCGTTGGTGCACGCCATGTACTTACCGAAGCGCCCCATTTTCAGGTGCATTTCAGAACCGCACTTCTCGCACTCAACGATCGGGCCGTCATAGCCCTTAATGCGGAACTCACCTTCTTCGATCTCATATCCGTCGCAGGTCGGGTTATTACCGCAGACGTGCAGTTTACGTTTAGGATCGATCAGGTAGCTGTCCATCGCCGTGCCGCATTTCTGACAGCGACGCTTGGCGCGCAGGGCGTTGGTTTCTGCATCGTCACCTTCCAGCACGTTGAGCACTTCGTTCTCAGGTACCAGGTTGATAGTGGTTTTGCAGCGCTCTTTCGGTGATAGCGCGTAACCGGAGCAGCCCAGGAACACGCCCGTGGTTGCGGTACGGATACCCATCTTGCGGCCACAGGTTGGACAGTCAATGCTGGTCAGGACCATCTGGTTAGGCAGCATGCCGCCCTCTTCAGGGTCTTTCTCGGCTTTCTCAAGCTGGTCGGTAAAGTCGCTGAAGAAGCTGTCGAGAACCTTCTTCCACTCCGCCTTGTGGCTGGCAACCTCATCGAGGCTGTCTTCCATCTGCGCGGTGAAGTCGTAGTTCATCAACTCGCGGAAGTTGGCTTCCAGACGGTCGGTGACAATCTCACCCATTTTTTCAGCGTAGAAGCGACGGTTTTCAACGCGGACGTAGCCACGATCCTGAATGGTCGAAATGATCGACGCATAGGTCGACGGACGACCGATCCCGCGTTTTTCCAGTTCTTTAACCAGCGAGGCCTCACTGAAACGTGCAGGCGGCTTGGTGAAGTGCTGTGCCGGAACCAGATCGACAAGCGACAACTCGTCACCTTTATTAACCGCAGGCAGCGTTCTGTCTTCATCGCCTTTACGCAGCGCAGGCATCACTTTGGTCCAGCCATCGAAGCGCAGAATACGACCGCGCGCCTTCAGGCGGAAATCACCCGCGCCGACGGTCAGCGTTGTGGAGTCGTATTTCGCAGGCGTCATCTGACAGGCGACAAACTGGCGCCAGATCAGCTGATACAGCTTCTGCGCATCCGCTTCCATATCTTTTAACGATTCCGCAAGGACGGAGACGTCAGAAGGACGAATTGCTTCGTGCGCTTCCTGGGAATTCTCTTTGCTGGCGTACTGATTCGCACTTTCCGGCAGGTATTTTTTGCCGAAATTGTCGCTGATATAGCCGCGAACCATATTAACAGCGTCCTGGCTCAGGTTGGTGGAGTCAGTACGCATGTAAGTGATGTAACCCGCTTCATACAAGCGCTGCGCCATCATCATGGTTTTCTTCACGCCGTAACCCAGACGCGTGCTCGCCGCCTGCTGCAGCGTTGAGGTGATAAACGGCGCACCAGGCTTGCTGCTGGTCGGTTTATCTTCGCGATCCAGCACCTGATAACGTGCTTTTTCCAGCAGCGCCACCGCAGCCATAGTCTGGTCACGGTTTTCAGGACGGAAAGGTTTGTCGTTGTGATGACTGACCTGCAGCGGCAGAGCGTCACCGCCCGGCGTGGTCACATTGGCGTCAACTTCCCAGAACTCTTCCGGCACGAAGGCTTTAATTTCGCGTTCGCGCTCGACGACAAGACGTACGGCTACGGACTGCACACGACCGGCGGACAGACCACGCGCAACTTTTTTCCACAGCAGTGGCGAAACCATGTAGCCCACGACACGGTCCATAAAGCGACGTGCCTGCTGCGCGTTTACACGGTCAATGTTCAGTTCGCCCGGCTTCTCAAACGCCTGACGAATCGCATTCTTAGTAATTTCGTTAAACACTACACGGCTGTAGCGTTTGTCGTCACCCCCGATCACTTCCCGCAGGTGCCAGGCAATGGCTTCCCCTTCGCGGTCAAGGTCGGTTGCGAGATAGATGTGGTCTGCTTTTTCAGCAAGCTGCTTCAGCTCGTTAACGACTTTTTCTTTACCTGGCAGCACTTCATATTGTGCATCCCAGTTATGCCATGGGTTAACACCCATGCGGTTGACAAGCGCGCTACGTTCATCCTTTTTAGGCTTTTTAGCCCCTTTGGTGGAGGTAGAGTCTGCGCTCTTTTTGCTGGCTGAGCCACTGGTCGGCAAATCGCGGATATGACCGACGCTGGACTTAACCACGTAGTCATTACCCAGATACTTATTGATCGTTTTGGCTTTTGCCGGGGACTCAACGATGACGAGAGCTTTACCCATATTCACCTTTACCTAATTTAATTCTTCCAGGAATACGCCGCACGTTGATTTCCCTTCCGCTGACGACGAGCCATTGATATTGCGACTGCGCCAGGGGATATCAACCCCTTTGTCTTACCGGACGTCAGAAAGATAACATCCAGGTCATTGACTTATCGGGTATTTTTCTCGCACTCAATATAATTCGTGACGAATTCCCGGTCGAATGTCAAGCAATTCTGTTGCCAGAATGACGAAAGCGCACACTGTACCTGATAAAATTCGTTACGCAACTTTATTAGCATGCAAAAGCAAATCATGCCAGCCAGACCCCTTCGCCTTACCCTCTCAGATTACAGGGAAAATTTGCCCCCAGCGCGCCCCGGGCGTAAACTACTGTCATTGTTTAAGGAGTGGATTATGCACAGTACGACCCAACCTATTGACCGAGCGTCTCTGCTTATTGAAGCAAATAAACTCATTCGCGATCATGAAGACACCCTGGCGGGCATTGAGGCCACTGGCGTGGAACAGCGTAACGGCGTGCTTGTTTTCAGCGGTGAATATTTCCTTGATGAACAGGGTTTACCCACCCCGAAAAGCACCGCGGTATTCAACATGTTTAAATACCTGGCGCATACGCTCTCAGAGAAATATCACCTGATCGATTAATGCAAAACGCGAGGCAACTGCCTCGCGTTTTTGTTTACAGCAGCGGTTTTTGACCGCGCTGTAGCCAGCGTAGCAGCAAGCGATCTGCACTTTCTGCGGCACTATTGGTAAAGCGGTCCAGCAGACGCTTACGCTGGGTGAAGCGCACGCCAACCAGTTCGCGCCCTTCCATCAGGTTCAGGAGCAGATCGTCACTGGTCCCCACCTCGTCCACCAGCCCTTTCTCCTGGGCCTGCGTGCCGTACCAGTGTTCACCGGTTGCGACCTGCTCAATATCAAGCGAGGGGCGCATACGGTGCACAAAATCTTTAAACAAGTGGTGGGTTTCGTTCAGGTCTTCGCGGAATTTTTGACGCCCTTCTTCCGTGTTCTCTCCCAGCAGCGTCAGGGTGCGTTTATACTGCCCCGCGGTGTGAAGTTCGATATCAATCTCTTTATTTTTCAGGAATCGGTTAAAGTTCGGGATCTGTGCGACCACGCCAATTGAGCCAATGATAGAGAACGGCGCCGCGACAATTTTGTCCGCCACGCAGGCCATCATATATCCCCCGCTTGCGGCCACTTTGTCCACGGCTACGGTCAGCGGGACCTGTTTTTCACGCAGGCGCTGCAGCTGCGAAGCCGCCAGTCCGTAACCGTGGACCACCCCGCCAGGACTCTCAAGACGGACCACCACCTGATCCTGAGGTTTCGCTACCGCTAATACCGCCGTCACTTCTTCCCGCAGGGAGGAGACTTCATGCGCATCCATGCTGCCTTTAAAATCGAGCACATAGACGCGAGGTTTTGCCTCATCCTGCGGCGCGGCAAGCTTCGCTTTTGCCTTAGCCGCTTTGGCTTCCTGTTTATGCTTTTTCTTCTGCGCTTTAAGCCAGAGTTTCTGTTGATGGCTATCAAGCAGCGCCAGAGACATCTCTTCCTGCATTTCTTTATACTGCTCGCTCAGGCGGGTGATGCGTAACTCCCCACGCTGACGCTTGCGCTGCGTCAGGTTGACGATCAGAACGGCAACCACCGCAATGGCAATCACCACCGTCGCGATTTTGGCCAAAAACAACCCATATTGAGAAAGTAATTCCACGCGTTCCACCTTGATTTAACCACGAATCTTTCACGGCAGTGTACAACAGCCCTGCCCATGCGTCTCGCTCGTGACATTACCTCTGCGAGCCGCCTTCAGGAATCCCCGGTCTGGAGTTTAAATATTTGCAAATTGTTAATTTTACAGTAATGCGTCCTGTAGACTGATTGAATTATTAGGCTAATTCGGGCATAAAGCCGAAAAGTCATAAAAGTAGGCGCCATCAAGCTCCAGTGCGCCAGAGGAGTCACCGTGCATTATCAACCGCAAAAAAATCTGCTCCAGAACCGGATCATACTTGTCACAGGTGCCAGCGACGGCATTGGTCGTGAAGCCGCCCTGACGTACGCTGAATATGGTGCCAGCGTCATCCTGACGGGTCGTAATGAAGAAAAACTCAGGAGAGTCGCTCAGGAGATTGAATCTGCTGGCGGCATCGCTGCTTCCTGGTACACCCTCGATTTACTTACCTGCACGCCCGCTAGCTGTCAGGAACTTGCCCAGCGTATCAGCACTCATTATCCCCGTCTGGACGGCGTGTTGCACAACGCAGGCTTATTGGGCGAAGTACGCCCGATGGATGAACAAGATCCTGAGATTTGGCAGCAGGTAATGCAGGTAAACATTAATGGAACCTTTTTCCTCACCCAGGCGTTGCTTCCTTTATTGCTCAATTCTGAGTCTGGTTCGTTGGTCTTCACCTCTTCCAGCGTAGGCCGTGAGGGACGCGCCAACTGGGGGGCTTATGCCGTCTCGAAATTTGCGACCGAAGGCATGATGCAGGTGCTGGCGGAGGAGTATCAAAACCGTCATCTGCGCGTAAACTGCATTAACCCTGGCGGAACGCGGACAAAAATGCGCGCCAGCGCTTTCCCGACGGAAGATCCGCAAAAGCTGAAAACGCCGGCAGACATTATGCCGCTCTATCTCTGGCTGATGGGTGATGACAGTCGCCGTAAAACCGGGATGACTTTTGATGCCCAACCCAACCGCAAACCGGGGATTTCGCAATGAGTGATGAACGCCATCAGCAGCGCCAGCAGCGTCTGAAAGAACAGGTTGATGCACGCGTTGCCGCAGCCCAGGACGAGCGTGGGATCCTCATCGTATTTACCGGCAACGGTAAAGGGAAAACCACCGCCGCGTTTGGCACGGCGACGCGCGCCGTCGGACACGGGCAGAAAGTGGGCGTGATCCAGTTTATCAAAGGCGAATGGCCCAATGGCGAGCGCAATTTACTTGAGACTCACGGCGTTGAATTTCAGGTGATGGCCACCGGATTTACCTGGGACACGCAGAACCGGGAAACCGATACAGCCGCATGCCTCGCCGTCTGGGAGCATGCAACGCGAATGCTGGCCGATCCCTCGCTGAATATGGTTCTGCTGGATGAGATAACCTACATGGTCGCCTACGACTATCTGCCGCTGAACGCCCTGCTGGATGCACTGAAGAACCGCCCTGCGCACCAGACGGTTATTATCACGGGACGCGGGTGTCATCGGGATATTATTGAGCTGGCAGATACCGTCAGCGAGCTGCGTCCGGTCAAGCATGCGTTTGATGCAGGTATCAAAGCGCAAATTGGGATTGATTACTAAAGAAAAAAGCCCGGTGCGTTCACCGGGCTTTTAGATTAACCGTTGTTATTACGGCTGCCAGAGCGGCGGTTGCTGCTCACCTGGCTGTGACGCTTCACCGCGCGACGGATCTGATTCGCCTTCATGCGACGACGATCTTTTTCAACCGCCACTTTAGAGGTGGTTTCCGGGGTCAGGCCGACCAGCTCGCGCAGGTAGTTGGTTTGAGTCAGATCGAGTTCGGTATAACCACCGCGTGGCAGTCCTTTAGGCAGCAGAATGTCACCGTAACGGACACGGATCAGACGGCTCACCTGGACGCCTACCGCTTCCCAGAGACGACGCACCTCGCGGTTACGGCCTTCGGTCAGGGTCACGTTGTACCACTGGTTAATGCCTTCCCCACCGGTAAATTTGATGGTTTTGAACGCCGCGGGGCCGTCTTCCAGTTGAACGCCACGCGACAGGTCGCGCAGTTTATTTTCGTCAACCTGGCCGAAGACGCGCACCGCGTATTCACGTTCCACTTCGCGGCTTGGGTGCATCAGACGGTTTGCCAGTTCACCATCGGTGGTAAACAGCAGCAGGCCGCAGGTGTTCACGTCCAGACGGCCTACGGCGATCCAGCGAGCGCCACGCAGCTTAGGCAGACGGTCGAACACCGTCGGGCGACCTTCCGGGTCGTTGCGGGTACACAGCTCGCCTTCCGGCTTGTAGTAAGCCAGCACGCGGCAGATCTGTTCGGCGGACTCTTTCACGGAGATAAGATGACCGTCGATGCGGATCTTCAGCCCCGGGACGATTTCTACGCGGTCACCCAGCGTGGCGATTTTACCGTCCACACTCACGCGACCCGCTTCAATAATGGCTTCGATTTCACGGCGCGAACCGTGGCCAGCACGCGCCAGCACTTTCTGTAACTTCTCGCTCATTGAGCTTCCTCAGGTGTCGCCTTCACAGGCGTCTGGTGTACTTTCAAAAACAACGAGTTAGCGTAAAAACAACTTAACTCACTGATATATCACCATTTCATGGTGCACAGCATGGCAAACAATATGCCATACAGAATGATTCGTGGGCGCACATACTACACTAACTTTAGACTAAAAGATTCAACAAGTTTTATGCGTCTGAGTCCCGGCATTGATAGCTAAAACACGCTAACCCGTCGAAACCACGTCGTGCTGAAACAAACCAGTCTTTTTCGCCAGATGTAAATGGAATTCTCCGCGAGGCAATCACAAATGAAACGCGTGCTTATAATGATGCTGGCACACTCCTGCCAGCATAAAAAGCACTATTTAATGCATAACAATTCAATGTTAGCATAGGTGTTAAATGTAGAGTTTTCGGAGATGACTATGCTGGACATAACAAACTTTGGGCTTTTTGCCCTGTCTGTTTTTCTTCTTTCCATCACCCCAGGGCCTGACATGGCCTACGTGATAGGTCAAAGTGTGGCTAACGGAAGACGAGCGGGGATCATCTCTGCTGCAGGCGTGGCTTTAGGTAGCTGTACCCATGCTGTTGCAAGCGCAGTGGGATTAACTGCATTGATTACAGCTTCTCCACTGATGTTCACCTTCATTAAGTATCTTGGTGCGGCTTATCTGATATATCTCGGCAGTAAAATGGTTTTGGGAACATTTGCAAAACAAACCGTCAATCACCATGAAGCTGAACCCGTGAAGACAAAATCTACTCTTACGAATCTGCTTTCTAAAGGCTTTATTACAACCTTGACCAATCCGAAGGTGCTCTTATTCTTCATCTCCTTCTTCCCCCAGTTTGTTTCACCAGGGGGTGAACATCACACCACTTCTTTCCTGGTTCTGGGTATGGTCTACGCGCTGATAGCATTTTTGACAGATATGGGTTTTGCTGTTCTTGCAGGTAGCGCCGCCGGTGCAGTATCTCAGAATAGAAGATTGCAGAAAATGCTGGATCGCATTGTTGGCGTAACATTTATAGGGTTAGGTCTACGCCTGGCATTGACTCGCCGTTGAGAATAAGGGGGCGTTGTGCCCCCTTATTCCTTGGGTTTACAAGAAAGGCTTAACATCACCCACGCCTTCACGAATCACTTCCGGCGCATCTTCGGTTAAGTCGACCACGGTGGTCGGCTGCTGGCCAAGATAGCCACCGTGAATAATCAGCTCAACCACCTTCTCCAGACGATCTTTGATCTCTTCCGGGTCGGACTCGGTAAACTCACTTCCCGGCAGCATCAGCGAGGTGGAGAGCATCGGTTCGCCGAGGGTTTCCAGCAGCGCCTGCGCAATCGGATTCGATGGCACGCGCATGCCGATGGTTTTGCGTTTTTCCTGCAGCAGACGACGCGGTACTTCCTTCGTGCCCTTCAGAATGAAGGTATAGTTACCCGGCGTGTTGTTCTTAATCAGGCGAAATGCCACGTTATCAACATACGCGTAGGTCGACAGCTCAGAGAGATCGCGGCACATGAGGGTAAAATTATGACCGTCCGGCAACTGGCGAATACGACAAATACGCTCCATCGCCCCTTTATCTTCAATTTTGCAGCCCAGCGCGTAGCCCGAATCGGTCGGGTAGACAATGACGCCGCCTTTGCGGACGATCTCCACGGCCTGGTTAATCAGACGTGGCTGCGGATTATCAGGATGGATATAGAAAAACTGACTCATACTTCCCTCTCTTCAATTTGCTGCGGCTGTTCCCAGAGCTGCCAGACCGGATCAACGCCAGCAGGCAACCAGAGCTTGCGCCCCAGCTCGATCCACGCGCAGGGCTGATGGAAATCAGAACCCTGTGACCCAAGCAGGCTGAACTGACGAGCATAGGTGGCAAGCTGTGCACGCTCATTGGGTGCCTGCTGACACTGGGCAACTTCCATTGCCTCGCCACCGCATTCGGCAAAGTGTGCCAGCAGTCTTTTCAGCCATTTAGCGGAAAGATTATACCGTCCCGGATGGGCCAGCACGGCCTTACCGCCAGAATGATGAATCACATCAATAGCTTGTTTTATTGTACACCACTGTGGCGGAACGTATCCGGTTTTCCCGCGCGCCAGATACCGTTTAAAGACGTCCGCCATGGTCGTTGCTTTACCTGCCTCAACCAGAAAACGGGCGAAATGACCGCGCGTCACGGCCCCGCCGTTCGCCAGCTTTTGCGCCCCTTCCAGCGCGCCCGGAATATGCGCCTTTTCCAGACGCTCACCGATCATCTCTGCACGCTGGTTGCGGCGTGTTTTTTGTTCTTGCAAAAACGCACACATTGCCGGATGGTCTATATCGATGTTGAGGCCAACAATATGAATTTCATGGTTTTCCCAGACGGTCGAGATCTCAACGCCGGCGATCAGGTTCAGCGCCAGCCCGCTGCGGGCGATCTCAGCGCGCGCCGCCGGAATGGCATCTGTCGTATCGTGATCGGTTATCGCCAGCGTACCGACGCGCATTTCAACGGCGCGATGGACCAGATCTTCGGGTGTCAGCAGGCCGTCAGAGGCCTGAGTATGGCTATGTAAATCATAAATAATGGCGTAGGTGGTATCGCTCAAAGCACTTCCCATAACAGGTTGGAGACATCCGAAAACACCATGATACCGACTTAACGCGAAATTCTGAAATCAAGGGTTGACAACCAGCCATCGAACTAGTTAACTAGTACGCAAGTTCACACGAGAAAGGTATCTGAAAATGACAGCACATTTCACTCTGCACGGTTGGTGGCGCACTTCCTGATCTTCGGGCAGTGTCACACGTCTGCGAAATGCAAACAGATACCCAGCCCGCTACCCAGCGGGCTTTTTTTTGAACAGAAAATGAGAACAAAATAATGCAAACAGCCAAACCACACCTCGAACTGCTGACCTGCGAGGCGGCCTATCGTCACAACCCCACCGCACTGTTTCATCAGGTTTGCGGAGCGCGTCCGGCTACCCTACTGCTGGAATCTGCGGATATCGACAGTAAAGACGATCTCAAGAGCCTGCTGCTGGTCGACAGCGCGCTGCGCATTACCGCTTTAGGTGACACTGTCACTATCAAGGCGTTATCAGAGAATGGTGCATCGCTGCTGCCACTGCTGGACGCCGCACTGCCTTCTGGCATAGAAAACGAGCGCCACCCGGAAATGCGCATTCTGCATTTCCCGGCGGTCAGCCAGCTGCTGGACGAAGACGCGCGGCTCTGCTCTCTTTCCGTTTTCGATGCCTTCCGCCTGCTGCAGAATCTTGTCACCGTGCCGGCAGAGGAACGCGAAGCGATGTTCTTTGGCGGGCTGTTTGCTTACGACCTGGTTGCCGGTTTCGAAGATTTGCCGGAAACGGAACAGGGTAACCGCTGCCCGGATTACTGCTTCTATCTGGCTGAAACCCTGCTGGTGATCGACCATCAGAAAAAGTACACCCGCGTTCAGGCCAGCCTGTTCACGCCATCCAGCGCGGAGAAAGAACGTCTCGAACACCGTATCGCACAACTGGAACAGCAGATGCGCGAAGCTCCACCTGCGCTGCCGGTGCAGCGGGTGGAGAAAATGACGTGCGACGTTAACCAGACCGACGATCAGTACGGCGCCGTGGTTCGCCAGATGCAAAAAGCGATTCGCGCCGGGGAAATTTTCCAGGTGGTGCCTTCACGCCGCTTCTCACTGCCCTGCCCGTCGCCGCTCGCAGCCTACGACGTGCTGAAAAAGAGCAATCCAAGCCCGTACATGTTCTTCATGCAGGACAATGATTTCACGCTGTTCGGCGCATCCCCGGAAAGCTCGCTGAAGTACGACGCCACCAGCCGTCAGATTGAGATCTACCCGATTGCCGGTACTCGTCCACGTGGACGCCGCGCCGACGGCTCGCTGGATCGCGATTTGGACAGCCGTATCGAACTCGAAATGCGGACTGACCATAAAGAGTTGTCAGAGCACCTAATGCTGGTTGACCTTGCGCGTAACGATCTGGCTCGCATTTGTACCCCTGGCAGCCGCTACGTGGCGGATCTGACCAAAGTTGACCGCTATTCGTTCGTGATGCACCTGGTCTCCCGCGTGGTGGGTGAGTTGCGCCACGACCTTGACGTTCTGCACGCCTACCGCGCCTGCATGAACATGGGCACCCTGAGCGGTGCGCCAAAAGTGCGCGCCATGCAGCTGATTGCCGCCGCCGAAGGACGCCGTCGCGGCAGCTACGGCGGCGCGGTGGGCTACTTCACGGCTCACGGTGACCTCGACACCTGCATTGTTATCCGCTCCGCTTATGTTGAAGACGGTATTGCTACCGTCCAGGCGGGTGCCGGGATTGTTCTTGATTCTGTTCCGCAGTCTGAAGCTGACGAAACGCGCAGTAAAGCGCGTGCGGTCCTTCGCGCCATTGCGACTGCACACCACGCACAGGAGATTTTCTGATGGCTGACATTCTGCTGCTCGATAATATCGACTCTTTTACCTATAACCTGGCAGATCAGCTGCGTGCGAATGGTCACAACGTCGTTATCTACCGCAACCACGTACCGGCGCAGACCCTGATTGACCGTCTGGCAACCATGCAAAACCCGGTGCTGATGCTCTCCCCGGGGCCAGGCGCACCGAGCGAAGCGGGCTGTATGCCGGAGCTGCTGACCCGTATGCGCGGCAAGCTGCCGATCGTCGGCATCTGTCTGGGACATCAGGCGATTGTTGAAGCCTACGGCGGCTACGTTGGCCAGGCGGGTGAGATCCTGCACGGCAAAGCCTCCAGTATTGAACATGACGGCCAGGCAATGTTTGCCGGGCTGCCGAATCCGCTCCCGGTTGCGCGCTACCACTCGCTGGTGGGCAGCAATATTCCTGCGGGGCTGACCATTAATGCCTCGTTTGAAGGCATGGTGATGGCGGTACGTCATGATGCGGATCGCGTCTGCGGTATGCAGTTCCACCCGGAATCGATCCTGACCTCCAACGGCGCGCGCCTGCTGGAGCAGACCCTCGACTGGGCATTACAGAAACTGGAGCAGACCAACACCCTGCAGCCGATTCTGGAAAAACTGTATCAGGCGCAGACCCTGAGCCAGCAGGAGAGCCACCAGCTCTTCTCCGCCGTGGTTCGCGGCGAGCTGAAGCCTGAACAACTGGCGGCTGCGCTGGTGAGCATGAAAGTGCGCGGCGAAAGCCCGCAGGAGATCGCCGGTGCCGCCACGGCCCTGCTGGAAAATGCCGCCCCGTTCCCGCGCCCGGACTATCAGTTTGCCGATATCGTTGGGACCGGCGGTGACGGCAGCAACAGCATCAACATCTCTACAGCCAGCGCCTTTGTCGCCGCAGCGTGTGGGCTGAAAGTGGCGAAGCACGGTAATCGCAGCGTCTCCAGCCGGTCAGGCTCTTCCGACCTGCTCGCCGCGTTTGGCATTAACCTGGATATGAAAGCAGAGCGTTCCCGTGAAGCGCTGGATGACCTGGGCGTCTGCTTCCTGTTTGCGCCGAAGTATCACACCGGTTTCCGCCACGCGATGCCAGTGCGACAGCAGCTTAAAACTCGCACGCTGTTTAACGTGCTCGGCCCGCTGATCAACCCGGCCCATCCACCGCTGGCGCTGATTGGCGTTTATAGCCCGGAACTGGTTCTGCCGATTGCTGAGACACTGCGCGTGCTGGGCTACAAACGTGCCGCCGTGGTACACAGCGGCGGTATGGATGAAGTATCGCTGCATGCACCGACGCTGGTTGCCGAACTGAACAACGGTGAAATTATGAGTTACCAGCTTGAGGCTGCTGACTTCGGCTTAGCGCCGTATCGCCAGGAAGCGCTGGCAGGCGGTACGCCGGAAGAAAACCGTGACATTCTCACGCGCTTATTACAAGGTAAAGGAGAGGTTGCCCACGAGGCCGCCGTGGCTGCCAACGTCGCTATGCTGATGCGTTTGCACGGTGAGGAAGACCTGAAGGCCAACGTTCAAAAAGTTCTGGACGTACTGCGCTCCGGTGCAGCTTACGATCGCGTTACCGCACTTGCGGCAAGAGGGTAAAGAATGCAGACCGTTTTAGCGAAAATCGTTGCCGATAAGGCCATCTGGGTAGAAGCCCGCAAGCAACAGCAGCCGCTTGCCAGCTTCCAGAATGACGTCATACCAAGCCAACGACGTTTCTATGATGCCCTGCAGGGTGCGCGCACCGCGTTTATTCTAGAGTGCAAAAAAGCGTCCCCGTCGAAAGGCGTTATTCGTGACGATTTTGACCCGGCGCGTATTGCCGGTATTTATAAGCATCATGCGTCCGCCATCTCCGTGCTGACGGATGAAAAATATTTCCAGGGCAGCTTCGATTTTCTGCCGATCGTCAGCGGCATCGCGCCGCAGCCGATCCTGTGCAAAGACTTTATTATCGATCCGTATCAGATCTGGCTGGCGCGTTTCTACCAGGCCGATGCCTGCCTGCTGATGCTCTCGGTGCTTGACGACGAGCAGTATCGCCAGCTCTCCGCCGTCGCGCACAGCCTGAACATGGGCGTGCTGACCGAAGTGAGCAACGAAGAAGAGCTTGAGCGCGCGATTGCGCTGGAAGCCAAAGTGGTCGGCATTAACAACCGCGATCTGCGCGACCTGTCCATTGACCTGAACCGCACGCGTGAGCTGGCACCGCGTCTCGGGTCTGGCGTCACGGTCATCAGCGAATCCGGCATTAACAGCTACGCCCAGGTGCGCGAGTTGAGCCACTTCGCCAACGGTTTCCTGATTGGCTCCGCCATGATGGAGCATGACGATCTCAACGCGGCTGTGCGTCGCGTGCTGCTGGGTGAAAACAAAGTCTGCGGCTTAACCCGCGAACAGGATGCCCAGGCCGCGTACGAAGCCGGGGCGATTTATGGCGGGCTGATCTTTGTCGATTCGTCCCCTCGCGCGGTCAACGAAGAGCAGGCGCGCAAGGTCATCTCAGCGGCTCCGCTCAGTTACGTGGGCGTTTTCCGCAATGCAGATAGTGAAGACGTTGCGGCAAAAGCCGAGGCGTTATCCCTGAGCGCGGTGCAGCTTCACGGCAGCGAAGATCAGGCGTATATCGATGCCCTGCGCGCCGCGCTGGCGCCTCAGGTTCAGATTTGGAAAGCGCAAAGCGTCGGCGAGACCCTGCCCGCACGTAACCTGAACCATGTGAATAAATACGTGCTCGATAACGGCCAGGGCGGCACCGGCCAGCGTTTTGACTGGTCACTGCTGAGTGGCGAAAAGCTGGACAACGTCCTGCTGGCGGGCGGATTAAGCCCGGATAACTGCGTAGAAGCCGCCAAAACCGGCTGCGCAGGCCTCGATTTCAATTCAGGCGTAGAGTCCCAACCGGGTATTAAAGATGCCAACAAATTGGCCTCGGTTTTTAAAACTCTGCGTGCATATTAAGGAAGAGAAGATGACGACATTACTAAACCCGTATTTTGGTGAGTTCGGCGGGATGTACGTCCCGCAAATCCTGATGCCCGCGCTGCGCCAGCTGGAAGAAGCCTTTGTCAGCGCGCAGAAAGATCCGGCGTTTCAGGCGGAATTTACCGACCTGCTGAAGAATTACGCCGGTCGTCCGACCGCGCTGACCAAATGCCGCAACCTGACGGAAGGCACCAAAACCACGCTTTATCTGAAGCGTGAAGATCTGCTGCACGGCGGTGCGCATAAAACTAACCAGGTGCTGGGCCAGGCGCTGCTCGCGAAGCGTATGGGCAAAACCGAAATCATCGCTGAAACCGGCGCAGGTCAGCACGGCGTGGCCTCTGCGCTTGCCAGCGCCCTGCTCGGCCTGAAATGCCGAATCTATATGGGGGCGAAAGATGTTGAGCGTCAGTCTCCGAACGTCTTCCGTATGCGCCTGATGGGGGCAGAAGTGATCCCGGTACACAGCGGTTCCGCCACGCTGAAAGATGCCTGTAACGAAGCGCTGCGCGACTGGTCTGGCAGCTACGACACCGCGCACTACATGCTCGGCACAGCCGCCGGTCCGCACCCGTTCCCGACTATCGTACGCGAATTCCAGCGTATGATCGGTGAAGAGACCAAAGCGCAGATCCTTGAGAAAGAGGGTCGCCTGCCGGATGCGGTGATCGCCTGCGTTGGCGGCGGGTCTAACGCCATCGGCATGTTTGCTGATTTCATTGACGACACCAGCGTCGGTCTGATTGGCGTCGAGCCTGCTGGTCACGGGATTGAATCCGGTGAGCACGGCGCGCCGCTGAAGCATGGTCGCGTAGGGATCTACTTCGGGATGAAATCCCCGATGATGCAAACCGATGAGGGCCAGATTGAAGAGTCTTATTCTATCTCTGCGGGCCTCGACTTCCCGTCCGTTGGCCCACAGCATGCGTATCTGAACAGCACAGGCCGCGCGGACTATGTCTCCATTACCGATGACGAAGCGCTGGAAGCCTTTAAAACATTGTGCCGGAGCGAAGGGATCATCCCGGCGCTGGAGTCTTCACATGCCCTGGCGCATGCGCTGAAAATGATTAAAGAGAACCCGGAAAAAGAACAGCTGCTGGTGGTGAATCTTTCCGGTCGCGGTGACAAAGACATCTTCACCGTTCACGATATTCTGAAAGCACGAGGGGAAATCTGATGGAACGCTACGATAACGTATTTGCAGAGCTGAAGTCCCGCCAGGAAGGCGCGTTCGTTCCCTTCGTCACCCTGGGCGACCCTGGTCCTGAGCAGTCGCTGAAGATTATCGATACCCTGATTGAAGCCGGTGCCGACGCGCTGGAGCTGGGTATTCCATTCTCTGACCCGCTGGCGGATGGCCCGACCATCCAGAATGCGACGCTGCGCGCATTTGCCTCCGGCGTGACGCCAACCCAGTGTTTCGAGATGCTGGCGGCGATCCGTCAGAAGCACCCGACCATTCCGATCGGCCTGCTGATGTACGCCAACCTGGTCTTTAACCGCGGTATTGATGAGTTCTATGCCGAGTGCGCGCGCGTGGGCGTCGACTCCGTGCTGGTAGCAGACGTGCCGGTTGAGGAGTCTGCCCCATTCCGCCAGGCGGCAATGCGCCATAACGTTGCGCCGATTTTCATCTGCCCGCCGAACGCAGACGACGAACTGCTGCGCCAGATTGCTTCTTACGGACGCGGGTATACCTACCTGCTCTCCCGCGCGGGCGTCACCGGTGCCGAGAATAAAGCGGCGTTGCCTCTGCATCATCTGGTGGAGAAGCTTGCTGAATACCATGCCGCGCCTCCGTTGCAGGGCTTTGGTATTTCATCCCCGGATCAGGTTGCTGCCGCAATCGATGCGAAGGCCGCCGGGGCGATTTCCGGTTCCGCCATCGTAAAAATTATCGAGAAAAACGTTGATAAGCCAGAGCAGATGCTGGCCGAGCTCAAAACCTTCGTGACCGAGATGAAAGCGGCAACGCGTAAAGCATGATGCACTCCCCGTCTGGCGCGACTGCCAGACGGTTCCCCTTTTACCCCTGTCGAGTTACGTCAAAATTGATCGCGTCGATATTCTCGGTGCGAATGACTTTTCAAACCCTGCCGTAAGCGTATGATTCGGTTTCTTTCTGTTTATACCTTCTGAGTTCAGAGGCTTACACATGTCATGGCAACATTTCAAACAGGCTTACCTGGTTAAGTTCTGGTCACCTGTACCGACCGTTATCGCGGCAGGTATTCTCTCTACTTATTATTTTGGCATTACCGGCACCTTCTGGGCCGTTACCGGGGAATTTACTCGCTGGGGCGGACAGCTGCTGCAACTGGCTGGCATCCACGCTGAAGAGTGGGGCTACTTTAAGCTCATTCACCTGGACGGTACCCCGCTCACCCGCATTGACGGGATGATGATTATCGGGATGTTCGGCGGCTGCTTCGCGGCGGCGTTGTGGGCTAACAACGTGAAGCTGCGCATGCCAAAAAGCCGTATCCGCATCCTGCAGGCGGTAGCCGGTGGGATTATCGCAGGGTTTGGCGCGCGTCTGGCGATGGGCTGTAATCTGGCGGCGTTCTTCACCGGGATCCCACAGTTTTCGCTGCACGCCTGGTTTTTTGCCGTGGCAACCGCAATTGGCTCTTACTTTGGCGCAAAATTCACGCTTCTGCCGTTTTTCCGCATTCCGGTAAAAATGACCAAAGTTAGCGCCGCATCGCCATTAACGCAAAAACCCACTCAGGCCCGCCGCCGTTTTCGTCTGGGTATGCTGGTCTTTTTCGCCATGGTCGCCTGGGCGCTGTGTACTGCGCTGAATCAGCCAAAACTGGGGCTGGCTATGCTGTTCGGCGTTGGCTTTGGTTTGCTGATTGAGCGCGCGCAAATCTGCTTTACCTCGGCGTTTCGCGACATGTGGATCACCGGACGCACCATGATGGCCAAAGCCATTATTGCCGGGATGGCCGTGAGCGCGATCGGCATCTTCAGCTATGTTCAGCTTGGCGTCGAGCCGAAAATCATGTGGGCTGGCCCTAACGCGGTCATCGGCGGGCTGCTGTTTGGCTTTGGCATTGTGCTGGCGGGCGGCTGTGAGACCGGCTGGATGTATCGCGCCGTCGAAGGTCAGGTGCATTACTGGTGGGTGGGACTCGGGAATGTGATTGGCTCCACCCTCCTGGCCTACTACTGGGATGACGTGTCACCCGTACTGGCGACGAACTGGGACAAGGTTAATCTGCTGAACACCTTTGGCCCACTCGGTGGGCTCATGGTGACCTATGCCCTGCTGCTGCTCGCCTTTTTACTGGTTATTGCACAGGAGAAACGCTTCTTCCGTCGTGCCACCGTCAAAACTGCAGCGCAGGAGAATGCCGCATGAAAGAGATCGTGCCTGACTATCGCCTCGATATGGTGGGTGAACCTTGTCCTTACCCGGCTGTCGCCACGCTTGAGGCACTGCCTCAACTTAAGAAAGGTGAAATTCTGGAAGTGGTGAGCGATTGCCCGCAGTCGATCAATAACATTCCGCTGGATGCCAAAAACCACGGCTATACCGTGCTGGATATTCAGCAGGATGGCCCAACGATTCGTTATTTGATTCAGAAGTAGTAAATGATATGCGCCCCGGACGGGGCGCATTGAACAGCAGGAATTAGAAACGATAACCCGCAGAGAACATAAATACCCACGGATCGAGGCGAGTGCTGATGCTTTGCTGCTGACCGCCCGCTTTGAAGCGCACATCGGTATCGATATCCATATACCAGACGGAGGCGTTGATTAACCAGTCGCGGTTAATCAGATAATCCAGACCTACCTGCCCTGCCATCCCCCACGAGTCTTTCAGGCTAAGGTCAGTCAGACCAGCTTCTTTTCCGGTATCGTTAAATTTCTCATCAAAGAAGGTGGTGTAGTTCACACCCGCACCAATGTACGGGCGCACCTTGCTGCTGGCATCACCAAAGTACCACTGCGCCATCAACGTCGGCGGCAGATGGTGCACCGTGGCGATATCGCCGGTCGGCCCAAGGCCAACGCGGTGACGGAACGGCGTTGCAGCCAAAAGCTCAACGCCGATGTTTTCTGTCGCCATATAGGTAAAGGTCAAACCTAACTGGGTATTATTGCTGACGTTAAAGCCGCCCATTCCCAGTACGCTATCGGAACCTTCAGTTGGGCGTACCGTTGCCGAACCGGCTCGAATAAAAAATTCGCCTGCTTCATGCGCATACGCGCCACCAGAGAGACTGCTTAAGATAAGGGCTGCCACCGCTAATTTTTTCATATCCGCTCCATCGTTGTGGTTTTAAGTGCGGATGAGAATATACTCACAAAAGAGTATTAAGTGATCTATCACAGATCACATTAAAACCAGTAAGTTAACATTCATTGATCTGGGTTAATTTTTGATAATCAAACTTAACCCGCCAGGTGGGTTCTACATCAAATTTTAGTGATGAGCGAAAAATTACTGCCGCTTTACAAAGATATGCTTTTCCATACAAGCCTTGATGCTGCCACGGCACTCTTATCCGGTGTACAATTGCCGGCTAATTAACACCTGCAATACTCAAGGAGAGTGCATGTCTATCACGGCGAAGTCCGTCTACCGTGACACGGGAAATTTTTTCCGCAATCAGTTCATTACCTTTTTACTGATCGCGTTGCTATGCGCCTTTATCACGGTGGTGCTTGGTCATGCGTTCTCACCGAGTGAAGAACAGATTGCCAGCCTGAGCCAGGGCGACCATCTTGCCGATAGCGTGGGGTTATTTGAACTGGTTCAAAACATGACGCCGGAGCAACAGCAAATCCTGCTGCGGGCGTCCGCGGCATCAACATTTTCAGGTTTGATCGGCAATGCTGTTCTGGCGGGCGGCGTGCTGCTGATGATTCAGCTCGTTTCGGCGGGTCATCGCGTCAGTGCCCTACGCGCCATTGGTGCCAGCGCGCCAGTGCTCCCTAAGCTGTTCATCGTCATCTTTTTAACCACGCTGCTGGTACAAATGGGGATTATGCTGGTCGTGGTGCCGGGTGTATTACTGGCTATCGTACTCTCTTTCGCGCCGGTAATGATTGTGCAGGATAAGATGGGTATCTTTACTGCGATGCGCAGCAGCATCAGACTGGCGTGGGCGAACATGCGTCTGGTGGCACCGGCAGTGATCGGCTGGCTCCTTGCCAAAACGCTACTGTTATTATTTGCACCGAATTTTGCCGTGTTAACGCCGAACGTTGGTGCGGTCGTTGCTAATACGCTGAGCAACCTGATATCAGCAGTTCTGCTGGTCTACTTGTTCCGCCTGTATATGTTAATTCGTCAGTAATTGGGATCGTAGAATGAAGCAGTTTCTTGATTTTTTACCGCTGGTCGTCTTTTTTGCGTTTTACAAGCTGTACGACATTTATGCCGGAACGACGGCGCTGATTATTGCTACCGCTATCGTGCTGATATACAGCTGGGTGCGTTACCGCAAAGTTGAAAAAATGGCGCTGATCACCTTCATTATGGTGGCTGTATTTGGTGGCCTGACGTTGTTCTTCCACAATGATGAATTCATCAAATGGAAGGTCACGGTGATTTACGCGCTGTTTGCAGGTGCGTTGCTGATCAGCCAGTGGGTAATGAAAAAGCCGTTGATCCAGCGCATGCTGGGCAAAGAGCTTACGCTGCCGCAAGAGGTGTGGTCCCGTCTGAATGTCGCCTGGGCGGTGTTCTTTATTCTCTGCGGCCTCGCCAATATCTACATTGCTTTCTGGCTACCGCAGAACATCTGGGTCAACTTTAAGGTCTTTGGGCTGACCGCGTTGACGCTTATCTTCACGCTGTTGAGCGGTGTCTATATCTATCGACACATGCCTCAGGACGACAAGCACTGATCCTCACGCCCGGAACATGCGCGTTCCGGGCTATTTTCTCCCGTTAAAAATCATAGTAGCATCCCGCCTGAAGTCTTCAGTTACGAGTTTAAAACAATGACAACAAATGACGCCCCTCAGGGCGAACTGGTTTTACGCACACTGGCAATGCCCGCGGACACGAATGCCAATGGCGATATTTTCGGCGGCTGGCTAATGTCGCAGATGGATATGGGTGGGGCAATTTTAGCAAAAGAGATTGCGCACGGGCGGGTGGTGACTGTCCGGGTGGACGGCATGACCTTCCTGCGCCCGGTCGCGGTGGGGGATGTGGTGTGCTGTTACGCGCGCTGCGTGAAACGCGGCAACACGTCAATTTCCATCAACATTGAAGTATGGGTGAAAAAGGTCTCGTCCGAACCGATTGGACAGCGTTACAAAGCCACGGAAGCGCTGTTTATTTATGTGGCGGTCGATAACGCGGGTAAACCGCGTCAGCTCCCTCAAACCTGATTGTCAGACAAAAAAGCCTCCTTGCGGAGGCTTTTTTCATTCCATCTGCGCCCCGCCGTTCAGGCGGAAAACAATATTCACTATCAATCCACTGCCCGGCTTACCGGCTTCATAGCGCCATTTACGCATCGCTGCCTTTACATCACGCTCAAACATATTTGAGGGCTGCGCAGAGAGGATTTGCACATTATCAACGCGGCCATCTGAGGTCACGTCAAACTTCACCCGCACGCGCCCTTCAATACGGAGCGCCTGAGCACGCGCCGGATAGGTAGGCTGGTTGCGGCTGAGCGCCCTTGGCCCCGCAGGCGCTGTAACGGTCGGCTTCGTGGTCGTTGCAGTGTTGTTCATCACCGGACGCGAAGGCGCAGTATTCTCTACCGGCGGCGCTGGACGCGTCTCGACCGGGCGTACTTCGCGTTTCGGACGCTCTTCGACTTTCTTCACCGGTTTTGGCTTCGGCTTAGGTTTCGGCTTAGGCTCCGGTTTGTGGATCACCACCGGCGCTTCCTTCGGAGGTTCCGGGACAGGCTCGGGTTCAGGTTCAGGTTCCACAACCGGCTGTGGCGGCGGAGGCGCAACCTGCGGCGGCTCAAGATCCGCTGGCGAAACCATGGTCACGGAAATTGGCTGCGCGGGCGCTGGCATTTCAATAACCTGATGAACCGAGGTATAGAGTAAACCCGCCACAACGGCACCGTGAATCACGACAGAAAGCAGCGTCGGCCAGGGAAAGCGGCGAGGTAAATCAAGGGTCATCGAAGTCATAATCATCAACGTTAAAAAACCGAACCCTGATTTTAAATGCAAATAGCAATCATATTCAATAAGACACTTTGTCTAAGCGCAATTAAAGCGCCAGAGCGGCGAAAAAAGGGGCATTTAGATCAGGGTTTTAACATTGTTTTTATCTTTACATTGCAGTCATTTGCCCTTTCACATAACGTAACTGGCACTTTTAATGGTTAAGGAGCTTCGCCGTGCTTTATGTGATTTACTCTGAAGATGTCGCTGAATCCCTGGAAAAACGCCAGTCTGTTCGTCCTGCCCACCTGGCACGCCTACAGCTGCTGCAGGATGAAGGCCGCTTATTGACCGCGGGGCCTATGCCTGCGGTAGACAGCAACGATCCTGGCGCCGCGGGTTTTTCTGGCTCGACGGTCATTGCCGAGTTTGAATCTCTGGAAGCGGCAACCGCCTGGGCTGACGCCGATCCGTATGTGGCTGCCGGTGTGTACGAAAAAGTCACGGTGCGCCCGTACAAAAAAGTCTTTTGATGCCTCAAGGCTCCGCAAGGAGCCTTTTTTATCGCGCCGTTAAACCTGTTTGGACCGGGTGAACTGCTGTTCAATGATACGACTGCCCCACTGATCGCCCTCCCACTCTTTCGCTAGCGTAAAGCCAAAGGATTCGTACAGGCGTCGGGCAGCGGTCAATTTATTGAACGTCCAGAGATGCACGGCGGAAAAGCCCTCTCTGTCGCAAAACGTCATGGCCTCGCTCAACAGTTTTTTGCCAACCCCATGACCCCGGCAGCCATCGTCCAGAATAAACCAGCGCAGATGCGCCTCACCCAGCTCTAAATCTTCGCCGTCAATGGCGACAGATCCTACAATTCTGCCGTTCATCACAGCCAGCCAAACCTGGTTGCACGGCTTCTCGAGGCGTCCGCTAAATTCAGCAAGCCCCGCAGCAACTTTGGCTTCGAAGAAGCTGCCAAAGTTATGTTCGCGTGCGTAATAGCTGCCGTGCATTTCCGCGATGCGGCCAATCATGCCGGGACGGTAGCCTGCGACAATCACCGGTGCCGTAGGCTGTTGCTCAGCGCCGCTCTCCCGGCAGGCCAGCAGCGCGTTGGCGTAGAGCGACAGTCCCTGAGAGATGGTTTCCTGCTGTATGGGATCCAGTGATTGTATCGCTGAAATGACCCGTTCATTCCCGTAGGCATTAATCTGCTCAACGGTCTTGCGCCCCTTTGCAGTCAGCCGGAGACTTTTGGCCCTGGCATCTTGCGCAGAAACACCCTCCTCCAGTTCGCCTGCAGAAATAAGGCGCGACAGCATCCGGCTGACGCTGGATTTTTCCAGACCCAACAACTGCACCAGTTGACCTGCGGTCATCTCCTTATGCAGCTCAATTTCCACGAGGGTGTGAACGGCCGAGGGCGAGTAATGCGTAGAGGCCAGCGTGGAGGCCATAAAGCCCAGCTCTCTGACCATCAGACGTGATGCAACGCGAATGTCGCTAACTACAGGGGGTTCGTTGTGCATGTGTGCTCTCCGTTATTTGGTTGTACTATACAACTAAATGACGGAGCATTGTCAACGATATTAAAAAGGATCCCTCAGGAGCTTTTATAACCACATCAACACACTGAAAAAAGGATTTATTTCAGTTCATGTCCACATATTGACCACATCATCACTAAAGCCCCATACTCTGGGGCTTTAGTTTATTGTACTTTTAAAGGGCTGGAGAGCTTTAAGCAACGGCCAACGCCGGTTTACACTTTGGTAAATTGTTTGAACATTGTGTCAGTTCTGCTTTGTTCCTTAACCCATCGCGATGAAGTCAAACCAATAAGCGATCTGCACTCAAATCTCTGTCTTTCATCTACAGCTAAAATCGGTAGATACTCGCAGCCAAACTCTGACAGAAATCATGCACAATCCCAAAAGAAGCGGTACGATGTACCAAACGGATAACCCCTATTGGCTGGCCACATTGGTACAGCTCACCTCCTCTTACAGTGTTACGGAGTAATTAAATGGACGTGTTAGGTAAAGCAATAGAACTTTGTAAAAGTATTGAAACACTGCTGATAAAGGCACAATCCCGAAATCCATCATTAGATGCATCTAGCACCTACGATACCTTGGCACCTAAATGCATCAATAATGAGAATATGCAGGAGTATTTCAGAGCATTAAAGTTTGCATTGTCCAAAAAAGAAGTTAGAAATATTGCCATCACGGGTAACTATGGCGCAGGAAAAAGTACGGTTGTATCCTCATTTATGAAATATCACTGCAGTGAAAAGTACATGAATGTATCTTTGGCAGGGTTCGATATGATGGAAAATGACATAAACACTTCCCTTACTAATCAGGAAGTCGAACTCAGTATCTTGCAGCAAATTCTATATAAAGAAAATAGAGATAAACTCCCAGACTCAAAGATAGATAGAATATTAAATAGGAGTTTATTTCATACCCTGAAAACATATTTTTCATTGATAAAAATTGCTATACCCACAACCGTTTTTCTGGGAATTCTATTTTTTTAGAGGGTTTCAGAATGGTTTAAACTCCCTCAGGAATGGACAAATATATTGCATGAAAATGCAATCGCAAGAGTTCTAGCGTTGACTATACTCGCATTCATTTCACTTTTTTTCCTCACACAAACTGCATCACGAGTTGGTATATTTGATAAGAAAATCAAACTACGTAAAATTGCCTTTCTTAGCGGAGGTATGGAATTTAACGATAAAGAGCCTTCATCTTTGTTAAACAACTGCCTAGATGAAATTGTTTATTTTTTTTCACGCCGCCCATATAAAATCGTTGTATTTGAAGATCTTGACCGACTTGGAACACCAGAGATCTTCGTTAAACTCCGTGAAATAAATAAGATTATCAACAATAATCTTTCAAATAAAAAACCAGTTAGGTTCATCTATGCTGTTAGAGACGATATGTTCATGAATGCCGATGGTAGAACAAAATTCTTTGATTTTATCCTACCTATCGTACCATTTATGGATAGCAGAAATGCTTTTACGCTACTCAAAAACAAAACCCCGTCTCTTGATAAATCAAGCGATAAGCATCTAAAAAGCATTGCTCCCTACATCAACGATATGCGAAGCTTACTTAATATAATAAATGAATTCAACACATTCAGTAAAATAGTTGACAACTCTAAAAACACCATAAAACTTTTTGCACTTGTCTTTTATAAAAACATTTACACTTTAGATTATTACCTTGCTGATAAAAAAACCGGATTGCTTTATCTGTTCATCCATAATTATCGCACTCAAAGGCTGCACGCTGAATATTTTGAATCACTTGATGAGAGACTTGAAGAACTTTTTGAAATATCCATGAAGCTTGAAGAGGATATTGCCAATACGCCTTATGATATTCGAAAAGATATTCTTATAAAATTTATCCCAGAATTACTCTGGGGAAAAGTTTTCATTGCATATAAAAACAACAATAATCGATTTACGCTTTGCGAAAGTGCTGAACTGGTTAAAAATGAAGAATACTTCCTAGAAACATTCTCTGGAAAGAAAACACTTTATGTTGGATATACAAATCAATATGGTAATGATCAGTTTTCCTCTCTGACAGCAGAGGCCACGAACATTCTTTTATCGAGTTACTATGATAGGGTCAAATTAGTTGGTCAAGATAAAACAAAAACATTCCAGCTTGTAAATCGCGAAATACGTGATTTAGAAAACACAATAAGATCCAGAAATGCCATACCTCTTGATGAATTAATTAAGTCCAGTGGTCGTGAAAAATTTGAAGTTACTGCAAAGCAATATCTTGATGAGATGGAAATGCATGATTATGTGTCAAAGCAGCAACTTCATATATTGCGGACTGATATGCAATATGGTGGATTAGATGCCTTGTATGTTCTGCTCTCTGGTGGATTATTAATGCAAGATTTTATGTCATATCGTTCTATTTTTCATGAAGGATCAATGACGGTGAACGACAATGACTTCATCAAAGCCATAGGTCAGGGTTTAGAATTTGAAAAATCCAATCAAGATTTTTACATAGATGATGCTGAAAAGGTTATTTTAGAACTGGCAGAACAAAAAAGAATTTACTCCGATGGCGCACTGCACTACCAATTATTAACCCACATCATTGATATAAACAGCAGATATCTTACGGGAATGGTAGCATCGCTTTTTAGAAAATCAGATCAGTACATTTACAATGCTTTTGAAATACTTAGCATTAAGTTTGTTACCTACTCAACTTTCGAAGCTTTTGTTATCAGAGCATTAAAGATCAGTGGTTATCTGGAACGTATGCTAATAGCATTAAAAACGAATAGAGAATCACCTTATAATACTAACATATCAATCACCGTGCTTTCCTGCACGTCACCAGAGAAATATGAAGAAAAAGAAGAATTCAGAAACTATCTTCATTTCATAGGTAGTAAAATCATTCACCACATCAAAGATGATAATTTACCTGCGTTTCTTACCAACATCCTAAAAGTTAACGTATGTTACAATGAATTATTCACTCCAAAAACACCTAATGAATTTTCAGCTATAAGTTTCATTGCTGAAAATAATCTCTATCAAATAACTAAAGAAAACGTAGGTGTAGTTCTATACTCTTATGTACATTCTGACGAAACCATTAATCCTGAATACGCTCAGAAAAGACCATGGAGTATTATAACCCAGCATAAATTAAGCGCCCCATTTAAATATTATACAGCTAATATCAATACTTTTGTCCAAAATGTATTCATCTATGCCGATGAACCCAGTCATTTCATTAAAGAAATGCTCGCGAAAAATGAATTAAGTGATGAATCAAAAGAGAAAATTGTTAAAATCATGGATTTCACTCTTTCCGAACTCACTGGACTGACATCCGAATCAACATTTAATGATGGTAATGAGTTACTTTCTTTTGAGGACCTTTTCTATCAGTATGACCGCGTCATTCCAAGCTGGTCATCACTATTGGATTACATATCTATGGACTGTAACGCGGCTATTTTGCATGATTGGTTGACAAATCATGCTTTGGATTTAGCAAAACTTAGCAAACCATCAATTGATGTCGAAGACTATGTTCCATTATATAAAAAAATCATCTGCAATGATTTATTCGATGATAATACTTATGAAACTCTCCTAGCCTCCATTGAAATCAATATTGAACAGATAGACGATCAACTGAGTGTTCGTAACTTCAGTAGGCTTGTTAAACTTGGCAAGATTTTACTTTCTAATGAATCATATCGAATTATAGAGTCAATATACATCGAGCCTGACGAAAAACTGACTGAGTATTTAGTCCTATTGTTCAGCCAACATAAAGATATTTTTCTATCCAATAGTGATTTTTACCTAGGGAAAAACAAACCCTCCTTCGATAAAACCCTTGATTCTTTAATGCTTAGTGACTTATTTAATGATGATATTAAGGCGCAGTTAGTCCTTCAATATTCTGAATATTACCTTGACTTGGATATTTCTAAAATTAACTTACCTAATTCTGTATCATTACTGTCAATCAAATTAAGTAATAATTTAAATCTTAATGCAATACTTCTCGCCAGAATGATTTCCCGCGGCTACCGTAATAAACCTAGCATTGCCGATATATGCCATAAGATTAATGAGACTGATTTATCTAATGTGTTCATCAAACGTACTCAAGCAACTATCACAGCCAATAATGACGATCTCGTATATCTCATCCTTGAATATTCCCGTGATGCAGGCATCATTAAGGACTTTGAGAAACGTGATGACAGTAAAATCACTGTTACAATTACACGAGAAAAAGATGATATTAGCTAATCAAATATACAAGCAGACCTCTAATATCTGTCTGTATGCAATCTATGTATTTGATAGTTCAAAAATTCATTAGAGCCAAGCGTATTAGACTACAATAGTATTAAATAATAGAGAGCCCCGCATTTGCGGAGCCCTCTAGTTGATCACATCCATTGGATCTGATGTTGACCTGACGTGGTAGGATGCGGCGGCGCTGGCAAAACTTCACCTGGTGAACCGATAAAACGCGAAAGGGTTTCGGTAATCACAAAGGTGCAACTGCAGTTGATGTTCTGGCACTGGCGATAACGCTCTTTTGTTGTATCGGAAAAATAGCGACTTGTGCGAGCGTGGGCGGCTAAATGGCATTTAGGACAGTGAAACATGGCGAGCACCTCAGAGCGTTATTGATGTATCAATTTCAACCATTAAAACCTTATATATTAAAAACATAATCAACTTTTAATGTGTTATCTCTTCGCTTTCATACTCCACATCCGAAACCTTAACCTCAAGCTCTAAGCGCGTCGTGTAGCCGTTCCCGTTGAGGTAATGCACCACCCGGCTGATTATCCACGCCTATTCGCCTATAACGCGCTTAGAGCCGTTGACCGCTACACACCGGAAATGAAAACCGCATTGGTGCTTAAAGCGAAAGACACCATTCGCCTCGGGTAACGGGGCGCTTTTACTGCAGGCGCATTAGGAGCCGAAGCCGCGCTGGCGCTGGCGCTGGCTGGCAAACATTGGAATGCAAAACGGATGCAAACTCATGCATCTGATGCATGCAGAGCTTAAAAAGAGAATTTCGCGAGTAAATGGCATAAAAAGACCGGCACTCTGAGTGCCGGTCTTATGGCTTGATGCAAGCATCAGTTTTGCCATGAAATGATGTCGTCGAGACCAGAGAGCAGGTCGGGGAAGTAACTTTCATCAATATCGAAGGAATCATTAAGGGTAATACTGTCAGCATGGTTTTCAGGCTTAAGTACCATACTAACGCCAATAGCCCCGGCAAAATGTGCCTGATGAAGCTTAAGCATAACCTGCTCGAAGGCCGAGGTTAAATTAATATCCTTAAATTTCGTCCCTGTCTTTAAGGCCTGATGGAAACCATGTGCATCATTCCTGAACTGCTCCAACTGACCGACAAAAAACTCTGAAGCAAACTCTGTTTTTAAGGCAGGGAGTGAGAATTCGACCCAAACCATAATACGGCTATAGGCAGGCTCTTCGGGCTCAGTCAGCCTTTCATAAGGCGTTAATTTAAGGTGTCTGTCACCGCTTGTGATATCTATCATGATCCCCCCCTTATGGCATGTACTGAAAATGCATGATAGTCCAGTCAGCTTCCCTGACCAAAACCTCAAGACGGTAAGACTTATAAATATAAGTGCCTTTATTTTGCCTGTCTTCCACAAGCTTATACATACGAGCCTCGTAACGGAAAAGCCCTGGCTTTTTGAGAGGATCCGGCGTTCTTATGCCATAACGAATGGCCTTTTCCTGAATCTGTAAAGGCACATAACGACCTGGGGTCAGCATGTGTTTTGCCGATGACTCACTCATCCTGAGCGCGCGAGCTGATAAGCCCATTTTAAGGCGGCCACGCAAGAGACTGATGGTAGCCTCACTGAGTCTCACAGTTACGGCGGCTTTGACACCACTTTCCAGTAACGCCTTACCTGCCCGTAAGAGACGAAATGCACCAAAGGCAATTAAAGCGAGGTCTGTTGGGTCAATCAGAGGGGCTTCTAATGGAGCTTCTTCCAGCCTGACAAACATGCCGTCTGCATCATAAATCTGCCATAAACCGGGAGCCTGAGCGACGGAATAACCAATACACATCCCGCTTTCGTCATCAACGATGGGTTTTGAGTTCAGTGGAGGATTGCGCGGGCGAAATTCGAAATATTCACCGGCTGGCAATGTAGACTGGAAGGTGTAGAAACGTCCTGGCTCGTCTGTAATTAATCCAACGCTCACTGTCATGATTTCCTTTTGAGCTAACCTTTGAGTCATCATAAAGGACGTTTTTACTTCAATCTACTTTTCCTGACTCTGATTTTATCGACTCAGAAGCTAATGCCTTGCAGGGCTCGTTGTTCAACACCACCTACACTGAAAGCGAGTTTCAGCACCTGCGGCGTTTGCTATCATCGACGTGGCGGCGGAATTGTCGGCCCTTTCACTGGGGTGAACACTTCAATTTTCGTATCACTGATATCGCTATATTTGCGGTGATTTTCTCTTACGTTAATTAGCGATGTGAACTAAATAATCTTTCACAAAGACCACTCCATTTGAGTTGAATTTCCAGGCCACTCACCAGCGACCGGATATTTGAATTTTGTATCGACATAAATCACCGCTTCCCCACGCTCTAGCGCGTCGAGCTCCCACCGTTCGGGGTAGGGGCGACCCTGACGGCCTGAACATCACGCGGAATGTTGACCTCACCCTGCGCGATGATGTACACCCTCATCTGGTCTGGCGCGGCTTTCCAGCTACGCCAGACATTAAAAAGGCTCCCTCAGGAGCCTTTCTTCTGTCAATGTAGCGACGCTAATCTCGCCGCAAAGCCGACAAATAATAGTCCTATCAGCCCATTCCCCAGCTTCGCCAGTTTCTTTTTGGTTTTCAGGTAGCGGGTGACAAACGCGCCAGAGAAGATCAGGAAGCTCATGTACATAAAGCTAATCAACTCAAGCGTGGTGGCGAGGATCAGGAAAGAGGTTCCTGTGTTTTGCGCATTCACGTCAATAAACTGTACGAAGAATGACACGTAAAACAGAATCGCTTTAGGATTCGTCAGGCTCAATACCAGGGAGCGTTTCATGATCGCGCTGGCAAGCTCGGTTCCACCTTCGTGGGCGTTATTCTGGCGAGTCATAACCGACCACAGCATTTTGCCGCCGAGCCACAGCAGATAAAACGCCCCCAGATAGCGGACAATATTGAACAGCACCGGCGTGGTCTGGATTAAGGCCGCGACCCCTGCCCATGCCAGAAACATCAAAACCGCATCGCCGATAAACACACCGGTCGCGGCGAGATAGCCTTTTTTGACGCCGTGACCAATACCCGTTTTCAATACAAACAGCGTATTCGGACCGGGTACCAGCACAATGAAAAATGCGCCGACCACGTACGTCCAGAAATTCAGTACACCAAACTCCGCAAACACCTCTCCCTCCTTTTGCTGAAAAACAACGGGAATATCGCTGCAAAAACGATATTCCCGAAAACTGTCGCGTTATTGTACGCCGTTATAGCCGTCAAGATAAGTCGTTGCCAGTTCGTTGCCGTATAAAATGGCATCCTTCGGCTCCATTTCCGAGGTCCATTTGCTATCACTATTCCCCGTGAAGGCGTGCTCCGTTTTGGCCTCTTCCTTCAACCGATCGCGAATAGCCTGTGCATACTGCTGAGCGTAAGACGGCGGTTGACCCGCGGCGCGGTCATCTTTCCCCTGCTTATACAGCTCACGAAACTGCGGCACATTGAGACGGTAATTTTGCGAAATACTGGAGGTATAATTCCCGCCCGTAAAATTGGATTGATGCGAGACGAAATAATAGGCATGTCTTTCAGGTGAGGGTTTGTTACTGTTGCAAGCGCTGAGTACAGCGATCCCCATAAGTACCGCGACCACTTTTCCATTCATCCTTTGTTCCTTTTAAATTCATGAGGTTAGGCAAGAGGAGTATATCGCGAAATGAGGTCGGGAAGAGACTGCGAAAAATGATAGTCTTATAAAATCAGCGGGCACCTTGACGGTGCCCTCATGGTTCTCAGATATCCTGGACGGCGAACAGCAACGCGTTGCGGTGTCTGTTTAGTCCACATTTTCTGATGGCGTGGATACGCATATTGCGGCGGGATTGTGCTTCCAGCCAACGAGCCTTACGACGACTCACCTGTCGCAACATACGCCAGCGCCCTACTTCTGTTCTACTGCGCTTCATATCGACAACTCTTTCACTCACAGAGTCGTCATTATAAGCTCAACCCCGTCGCAAACCAGCGCTTTTATCTGCCGTTTTTATTTGCCAGATGAATCCTGATGCGTACACTCATAACAATACGCTTTCAAAAGGATTTTTTACTTATGACAACCTTCTACACCGTGGTGAGTTGGCTGGTCATTCTGGGATACTGGCTGTTAATCGCGGGGGTGACGTTACGCATCCTGATGAAGCGCAGAGCCGTACCTTCTGCCATGGCCTGGCTTCTGATTATTTACATTCTGCCTCTGGTGGGCATTATCGCGTATCTCTCTTTCGGTGAGCTCCATCTGGGTAAACGACGCGCCGAGCGCGCCCGCGCGATGTGGCCCTCGACGGCGAAATGGCTCAGCGATCTTAAAGCCTGCAAACATATCTTTGCCGAAGAGAACAGCAGCGTCGCCTCTTCATTATTCAAGCTGTGCGAACGCCGCCAGGGCATCGCGGGCGTTAAGGGGAATCAGCTGCAATTAATGACTTCGTCCGACGACGTGATGCAGGCACTGATCCGCGATATTCAGCTGGCGCGTCATAACATCGAGATGGTTTTTTATATCTGGCAGCCGGGGGGCATGGCGGATCAGGTTGCTGAATCACTGATGGCCGCCGCTCGTCGCGGTATTCACTGCCGCCTGATGCTGGATTCCGCTGGCAGCGTCGCGTTTTTCCGCAGCCCATGGGCGGGAATGATGCGCAATGCCGGTATAGAAGTTGTTGAGGCGCTGAAGGTTAATCTGCTGCGTGTTTTCCTGCGGCGCATGGATCTTCGCCAGCACCGCAAAATGATTCTGATTGATAACTATATTGCCTACACCGGCAGTATGAACCTGGTCGACCCGCGCTTCTTCAAGCAGGATTCCGGTGTCGGTCAATGGATCGATCTGATGGCGCGAATGGAAGGCCCGGTCGCCACCTCAATGGGGATCGTCTACTCGTGCGACTGGGAAATAGAAACCGGTAAGCGTATTTTACCGCCGCCCCCGGACGGCAATATTATGCCGTTTGAAGAGGCCAGCGGACATACCATTCATACCATTGCCTCCGGGCCGGGTTTCCCGGAAGACCTCATCCACCAGGCATTACTCACGGCGACCTATTCTGCGCGTGAGTATCTGATTATGACAACGCCTTACTTCGTCCCCAGCGACGATCTGCTGCACGCTATTTGTACAGCCGCGCAGCGTGGTGTAGACGTCAGTATTATTATGCCGCGCAAAAACGATTCTCTGCTGGTCGGTTGGGCAAGCCGCGCATTCTTTAGCGAACTCCTTGCCGCAGGGGTGAAAATTTATCAGTTTGAAGGCGGACTGTTGCATACCAAGAGCGTGCTGGTGGACGGTGAGCTGAGCCTCGTGGGCACAGTTAACCTTGATATGCGCAGCCTGTGGCTTAACTTTGAAATCACCCTCGTGATTGACGATGCCGGATTTGGTGGCGATCTGGCGGCGGTCCAGGATGATTATATCTCCCGCTCGCGCCTGCTGGATGCCAGGCTGTGGGTGAAACGCCCTCTCTGGCAGAGAATTGCTGAACGACTGTTTTACTTCTTTAGTCCGTTGCTGTAAAACGTGCCCAACGATGTTTAACAGGTAGTCATCATGGAAATGGATCTGAACAATCGCCTGACCGAAGACGAAACGCTCGAGCAGGCCTATGACATTTTTCTCGAACTGGCGGTTGATAACCTCGATCCCGCAGATGTGATCCTCTTTAATCTGCAGTTTGAAGAACGCGGCGGTGCTGAGCTGTTCGACCCTTCAGAAGACTGGGCTGAGCATGTTGATTTTGATCTCAATCCGGACTTCTTTGCTGAAGTGGTGATTGGGCTGGCCGATGAAGATGGCGGTGAAATTAACGACATTTTCGCCCGCGTTCTGCTGTGTCGCGAGAAAGACCACAAGCTGTGCCATATTCTCTGGCGCGAATAATAAAAAAGGCTGCGATGGCAGCCTTTTTTATTTAATCCGGTAATTCACTACCACAGCGGTTACAGAATCGCGCGCTGTGTTCATGCTCACCCTGATGGCAGTTCGAACATTTACGCTGCTGCTTGCGGTTCTGAAATGCACTGCTCATGTGGGTGGTAATCAGTCCCGTCGGGATCGCGATCACCGAATAGCCAATCAAAATCAGGACCGATGCCACAATACGCCCAAGCGGCGTATGCGGTGTGATATCGCCGTAGCCGACGGTTGTAACGGTTACAATGGCCCAGTAGACGGACGCGTTGAGCGTCGTAAAGCCATATTTGGGCCCTTCTATTAAATACATCAGCGCGCCAAATACAATCATGACGATGGCAATAAACGAGTAGAACAAAATAAGCTGATGCCGCGCACTGACGATCGCACTCCAGAACACGCGTAATGACGGCATAAAACGCAGTAATTTCAGAATACGTAATACCCGAATCACGCGCATCGCTCGCCAGGCGAAGACATAGCTCAGGCTGATCTCCGGCCAAAGCCACATAACATAGAGCGGCAGGATGGTGGCTAAATCGATAAATCCCCAGAAGCTGAAAACATATCTGGCCGGGTTGGGCCAGGCTATCACTCTGAGGAGATATTCGGCGGTAAAGACCAGGGTAATCGCCAGCTCAAGCCAGACAAAGATATGCCATTCGTCAAACGTCAGGTGGTATTGCGTCCCCGCACCCGATTCAATAAAGATGACAACCACGCTGAGCAGCGCAAATAAACCGCAAAGACCTTCGAAGCGTCGCCCGGATACCGTTTCAGGATCGAATAAAAAATGATAAAGCCGCCGACGGGCTGACGTGAATAAACGCGACACAGTAACCTCGCAAAAAAATAAGGGCTGACGTCATGTCAGCCCTTGCGATTATAACGGGTCTACTTTAAGGCAGGAAACCGCATGTCGGAAACTGCCCTCCAGCACCGGTCGTGTTTTTGCACATTCCGGGCCGGCCATTGGACAGCGCGTGCGGAATACGCAGCCGGACGGCGGATTAATCGGCGAAGGCAATTCCCCTTCCAGCAGCTGAATAGTTTTATTTTTTTCCAGATCCGGGTCGGGGATCGGCACTGCCGACATCAGCGCTTTGGTATAAGGATGCAGCGGGTTGTGGTACACCTCGTCATAGGTGCCCAGTTCCACCGCGTGCCCCAGATACATCACCAGAACACGGTCTGAAATGTGCTTCACCACGGCCAGATCGTGAGCGATGAAGATCAGCGAGAGCCCCATCTCACGCTGCAGCTTCTGCAGCAGGTTAACCACCTGTGCCTGAATGGACACGTCCAGCGCGGAGACCGGCTCATCACAGATGATCAGCTTCGGTTCCAGGATGAGCGCACGCGCAATGCCAATACGCTGACACTGGCCGCCGGAGAATTCGTGCGGATAGCGGTTGATGAGGTTTGGCAGCAGGCCTACTTTCATCATCATCGCTTTCACACGATCGCGCACTTCCTGACGCGACATCTTCGGATGATAGGTGCGCAGCGGCTCGGCAATAATTTCGCCGATGGTCATACGCGGGTTCAGTGACGCCAGCGGATCCTGGAAAATCATCTGGATATCGCTACGCACGTCGCGCCACTCGTCCGGTTTCATCCCCAGCAGGTCTTTGCCCAGCCAGGCCACTTTGCCGTCGGTGGCTTTCACCAGACCGATAATGGCACGGGCAAAAGTGGACTTCCCGCAGCCAGACTCACCCACCACGCCCAGCGTTTCGCCCTCGTACAGGCGAAGCGTTACGCCATCAACGGCTTTGAGGGTTTTAGGCGGCTGCCAGAACCACTGTTTGCCGTCTTTGATATCGAAATGGACTTTAAGATCGGCAATTTCGAGCAGCACATTTCTTTTTTCATCTAATGCGTTCATACCAGCTCCTCATGCGACTTAAAGCAGGCGCGCAGGCGGCCTGGTGCAAACTCTTCCAGCGGCGGAGCGCTATTACAAATCTCCATCGCATGCGGACAACGTGGCTGGAATGGACAACCTTTTGGCAAACGCAGCAGGTTTGGCGGGTTACCCGGGATCGTCAGCAGGGATTCACCTTCCGCATCCAGACGCGGTACCGCATTCAGCAGGCCGATAGAATACGGATGTGCAGGCTGATAGAAGACATCACGCGCCTGACCGTACTCCATGGTACGACCGGCATACATCACCAGCACTTTGTCGCAGATACCTGCAACCACGCCCAGGTCATGGGTGATCATGATAATTGCCGTGTTGAATTCCCGCTTAAGCTCGTTCAACAGGGTCATGATCTGTGCCTGAACGGTCACATCCAGCGCAGTGGTCGGCTCATCAGCAATCAGCAGTTTTGGCCGGCAAAGCAGCGCCATCGCAATCATCACGCGCTGACGCATACCGCCAGAGAATTCGTGCGGGAACATGCGCATGCGCTTGCGCGCTTCCGGCATTTTTACCGCATCCAGCATTTTTACCGACTCTTCAAAGGCTTCCGCTTTACCCATACCTTTGTGCAGCATCAGCACTTCCATCAGCTGTTCGCCGACGCGCATATACGGGTTTAAAGAGGTCATTGGGTCCTGGAAAATCATCGAAATCTGCTCGGCGCGAAGCTTATTCAGCTCGTGTTCCGGCAGGTTGAGGATTTCACGACCGTTGAATTTCGCAGAACCACCTATCACGCCGTTAGACGCCAGCAGCCCCATCAGCGCAAATGCGGTTTGAGATTTACCGGAGCCAGACTCCCCCACGATCCCCAGCGTTTCACCGGCGCGCAGGTTAAAATTAAGGTCGTTGACGGCGGTGACATCACCATCCGGCGTTTTAAAGGTGACACGGAGATCGTTTACATCCAGCAGCATATTGCTCTGCTGTTGCGCCATTGGGGCAGTGGCCGTTTCAATAATCGTCATGACGGCGCTCCTTAACGGTCTTTCGGGTCGAGGGCATCACGCAGGCCATCGCCGATAAAGTTGAAACAAAACAGGGTGACAACCAGGAAGCCCGCCGGATACAGCAGCAACCACGGTGAAACTTCCATCGAGTTTGCACCGTCACTCAGCAACGCGCCCCAGCTGCTTAACGGCTCTTGCGTGCCCAGCCCCAGGAAGCTCAGGAAGGATTCAAAGAGGATCATGCTCGGCACCAGCAGTGAGGCATACACCACCACCACGCCAAGAACGTTCGGCACAATGTGGCGAACCACGATATTTCTGGTCGATACCCCACCCACCTGTGCCGCTTCGATAAACTCTTTGCGCTTAAGGCTCAGCGTTTGACCACGCACGATACGCGCCATATCGAGCCAGGACACCATCCCGATGGCCACGAAAATCAACAGGATGTTCTGACCAAAGAAAGTCACCAACAGGATCACGAAGAACATGAACGGGAAGGAGTTGAGGATTTCCAGCAGACGCATCATAACGGAGTCCACTTTCCCGCCGAGATAACCGGAAAGCGATCCGTAGAGCGTGCCGAGGATCACCGCCACCAGCGCGGCAGCAATACCGACCATCAACGAAATGCGGCCACCGATGGCCACGCGCACCAGCAGGTCACGACCGGATGAATCGGTACCGAAATAGTGCCCGGACTCCATATCTGGCGCGCTGGACATCATGCCCCAGTCCGTATCGAAATAGGTGAATTGCGACAGCATCGGTGCCAGCGTCACAAACAGGGCAATGATCACCAGTACGACCAGACTCGCGACGGCAGCACGGTTGTGCATAAAGCGACGACGCGCATCCTGCCAGAGGCTACGACCTTCGACTTCCAGTTTTTCACTGAAGTTTTCCAGCGCCTCGCTGTTTTTCTTACTCAACATCATGGCGTGCTCCAGTTAGTAACGGATTTTAGGGTCGATAACGGCATACAGCACATCGACAATGGCGTTAAACAGAATGGTCAGCGCACCAACCAAAATCGTCAGGCTCAGCACCAGCGAGTAGTCACGGTTAAGCGCACCGTTAACAAACAGCTGACCAATGCCCGGCAGTCCGTAAATGGTTTCGATAACCATTGACCCCGTAATGATGCCGACAAAAGCTGGCCCCAGGTAAGACAGGACGGGTAACAGCGCAGGCTTCAGCGCATGCCGTAAGATAATCCGGCGCATCGGTAAGCCTTTCGCGCGCGCGGTACGGATAAAGTTGGAGTGCAGAACCTCAATCATCGACCCGCGCGTGATACGCGCGATACTGGCGATGTATGCCAACGATAACGCCACCATTGGCAGTATCATGAACTGCAGCGCCCCACCGTTCCACCCGCCGCCCGGCAGCCATTTCAGCGTGATGGCAAATATCATGACCAGCAACGGTGCGACAACGAAGCTTGGGATAACCACCCCGGTCATTGCGACCCCCATGACGGCATAATCCCATTTGGTATTTTGTTTTAAGGCGGCGATAACGCCCGCAGCAACCCCGAGAACGACGGCGAGCAGGAATGCTGCAGCACCCAATTTAGCCGATACAGGGAAGCTTGACGCCACCAGGTCGTTAACGGAGTAGTCTTTATATTTGAATGACGGCCCAAAATCCCCGTGTGCCAGTTGCTTCAGATAGTTGAAGTACTGGGTAGAGATAGGATCGTTCAGATGGTATTTCGCTTCAATGTTGGCCATGACTTCTGGCGGCAGCGTACGTTCACCGGTAAAAGGGCTTCCCGGTGCAAGACGCATCATGAAGAAGGAAATCGTGATGAGAATAAATAGCGTTGGAATCGCTTCAAGACAGCGACGTAGGATAAATTTCAACATTGCCCGTACCTTCTGGCGTGTGCCTATATTATGTGACGTTGGTTAGACACCGTGGGGCGAGTACCCTCGCCCCACTCATTGCCATTAATGCTTGATAATATAAAGATTCTTAACGGAGATATTATCCAACGGGTCTTTACCGGTATAACCCCCTACCCACGGTTTCACCAGACGGGCGTTCACGTAGTAGTAAACCGGTACAATTGCAGAGTCTTTATCGAGTTGTTCTTCTGATTTCGCGTACAGCTCTGCGCGTTGCGCATCGTCAGTCACTTTCAGCGTATCACCGATAATCTTATCGAAAGCCGGGCTCTTATAGTGTGCAGTGTTATTCGAACTGTCACTGAGCATCGTGTTCAGGAAGGATGTCGGTTCGTTGTAGTCCGCACACCAGCCAGCACGTGCCACGTCGAACGTCCCCTGATGACGGGTATCGAGGAAGGTTTTCCACTCCTGGTTTTCCAGTTTGACGTTCGCACCCAGGTTTTTCTTCCAGATAGACGCGACGGCAATAGCCAGTTTTTTATGCAGATCTGACGTGTTGTACAGCAGGTTAAACGTCAGAGGCTTATCAGCGGTATACCCTGCTTCAGCCAACAGTTTTTTGGCTTCTTCGTTACGTTTTTCCTGGGACCATTTGAACCACTCAGGTTCAACCAGTTTCATACCGTCGGTGTAAGGCGGGGTGTAGCTGTAAGCGGGCAGATCGCCCTGGTTTTTCACCTTGTTAACAATGATATCGCGATCCAGCGCCAGCTTCAGCGCGGTACGAACGCGCACGTCTGTGAACGGTGCTTTCTGGTTGTTAATTTCGTAGTAGTACGTGCACAGGTACGGATCGACGTGAACTTCTTTCGGGATCTCTTTTTTCAGTTTCTGGAACAGTTCAATCGGCATGTTGTTATAGGTCATGTCGATCTCGCCGCTGCGGTAGCGGTTAACGTCTGTTACTTCAGAAGAAATTGGCAGGTAAGTCACCTGATTGATCACGGTTTTCGCATTGTCCCAATACTGCGGGTTACGCTCCAGAACCATACGTTCGTTGACCACCCAGTCTTTCAGCTTATAAGCACCGTTGGTCACGATATTGGCTGGCTGCGTCCATTTTTCACCAAATTTCTCCACGGCGGATTTTGGTACCGGGGAGACGGACGGGTGAACAAGCAGCTTATAGAAGTACGGAACAGGTTCGCTCAACGTCACTTCAAAGGTATTCGCATCAATGGCTTTTACGCCCAGATCGGTAACAGGTTTTTTGCCTGCGATAATGTCATCAATATTGGCGATGTGACCATACTGCAGATAGCTCGCATACGGAGAGGCGGTATTTGGATTCGCCAGGCGCTGCCAGCTATACACGAAATCTTCGGCGGTGACCGGAGTGCCGTCGGACCACTTAGCATCTTTACGCAGATGGAAGGTCCAGACTTTGAAATCTTTGTTTTCCCATTTCTCTGCCACACCCGGAGCCGGGTGGCCGTCTACGTCAGTGACCAGCAGACCTTCGAACAGATCGCGGTTAACGTTCGACTCAGGAACCCCTTCAATTTTGTGCGGGTCCAGAGACTGAACTTCCGCACCGTTGTTACGCACCAGCGTCTGTTTTTCCGCCAGTTGTACCCCAGCAGGCACATCCGCAGCCATTGCGTTGCCCGCGATTAGCGCAGTTAAAATCCCCGCCGCTACCAGATTTTTTTTTGTGATGATGGTCATTGTGTTGGTACTCCACTCATTATAATTACTGGCCTTCGCCAGCTGTGTAATCCCCTGTTGGGGCCTGTACAGCGCAGGAGTTTTTTTATGCTGCTGCCAGGTTCTTTTTTCTACTTCTGCTATCACCGACTTTTTTATTACTGACCGCTCGTATGGCCGTCTTGCGTCGATTCTCAACACGCCGCCCCGTCTGCGACGTGTTATGGATTTCTGAGACGAAAACTATATGAAAATAATTCTCATCTACTTGTTTAATTCTGCAAAATATAAGGCCGGAAAGTATCAAATGGCGCAAACGCCCGCCAATACATTTTGCAAATTTGTTAAGCAATTCTCTTTTACGAAGGATGCCGTTTCTCTGACAATCGTCTCACCGGACAGCATTTATCAAAAAATCGGTGGATATTCAATAAGATGTAAAAAACCTTTTCTGCGCGCACTTCAATGCGTCGCCCCAGGCAGATTTTGCACAAAAATTTAACAACTGGTTATTATTTAGCACATTCCTCTAGGGGAACATTGAAATTACTAATATCATTTCGGATATCACTCAGCAAGCCCCAGACTATCATGTGAGTAAAATAACAGAGCATTCGAAGGATTTATGTGCAGGCGGGTGGGCAGGAAAGAATTAACTTGTTGAAATACAAGAAAAGAGGATTATTAGTAGAATTTATTATGTCATGTTCACATTTCAACTTTATTTATATGATTTGCTGATAATGACGTAAAAAAAACGGAGCCCCTGGCTCCGTCCTTTCATATGAAGTTTTAATGCAATAACCCAGGGAAAATGCTTTTAATGCCGGTAACGATAAACTCAATACCCAGCGCCATCAGCAGCAGACCCATGATACGGGTAATAACGTTGATGCCTGTTTGCCCTAACAGCCGCACCAGCCAGGGGGCCATGCGGAATACGCCCCAACAGCAGAGCGCGAAAAGCGCAATCGCCACGGAAAAACCGATCAGGTGCATCAGACTGTGATAGCGCGTCCCCCACACTATCGTCGAGCTAATGGCCCCCGGACCCGCCATCAGCGGCAAGGCCAACGGAACGACACCGATACTTTCACGAACCGCTGTTTCTGATTTCTCCTGTTTGTTCTGTTTATCCTCACCCAGCTTACCGCTGATCATCGACATGGCGATGGTGACAACCAGAATCCCGCCCGCAATACGGAAGGAATCAATAGAGATACCGAACAACTGTAGAATGGCATCGCCCAGGTAAAGCGACGTCAGCAGAATAATGGCTACCGATAAGTTTGCCGTCAGGTTGGTTTTGTTTCTGGCAACGGCTGTCTGGTAGCTGGTCATACTGATGAAGACAGGGATAATCCCCACTGGGTTCACCAGTGCAAACAAACCAATAAAAAACTTAAAATATGTAGGAAAATCAAAGAGCGTTTGAATCACATTTAGCTCCGCTAATGAGCATGTTCAGGGACAGAAAATATGTCATGATAAAACCGCGCTGAAGATACGCTTTTTTGCAGCATTCTTCACCAGAAATCTGTGCCAAAACGTTATCATTTCATGATGTTAAACATTTGTAGAATCAATGATAGCGTCACTTCTAATAGTTACGTAATTATTTAACAGTGGAAAATTCTTGCCGAAATAGGCTGCTGAAAGGTATCAGCTTGGGGAAAAATTGATGCAGATCATGATTTCCGTACTCAGAAGTGAGTAATCTGATTACGCCGCCAGGGAGATCACCTATCAAAAAGGTATGATGCTAAGGTAAGGCTCTTTTAGTAAATTAGTGAGCTGGAACGAGAAGTAAGCCCTTGTTTTACTGTGTGTTACGCAAGTGGTATCGGCTCTGTCTATACTGTGTGACGTATCGAGCGCTGGTTTACTAAAAGAGTTTAAACATTATCAGGAGAGCATTATGGCTGTTACTAATATCGCTGAACTGAACGCACTCGTCGAGCGCGTTAAAAAAGCCCAGCGTGAATATGCCAATTTCACCCAAGAACAGGTTGATAAAATCTTCCGCGCGGCCGCACTGGCTGCTGCAGATGCTCGAATCCCTCTCGCTAAAATGGCCGTTGCCGAATCCGGTATGGGTATCGTTGAAGATAAAGTGATCAAAAACCACTTTGCTTCAGAGTATATCTACAACGCCTATAAAGATGAGAAAACCTGTGGCGTGCTGTCTGAAGACGACACCTTCGGTACCATCACTATTGCAGAACCTATCGGCATCATTTGCGGTATCGTTCCAACCACTAACCCAACGTCTACTGCTATCTTCAAATCACTGATCAGTCTGAAGACCCGTAACGCAATCATCTTCTCCCCGCACCCACGTGCAAAAGACGCGACCAACAAAGCAGCAGATATCGTTCTGCAGGCTGCAATTGCCGCTGGCGCACCAAAAGATTTGATTGGCTGGATTGATCAGCCGTCTGTTGAACTGTCCAATGCACTGATGCATCACCCGGACATTAACCTGATTCTGGCGACCGGTGGTCCTGGTATGGTTAAAGCTGCATACAGCTCCGGTAAACCAGCCATCGGCGTAGGCGCAGGTAACACCCCTGTTGTTATCGACGAAACGGCGGATATCAAACGTGCCGTTGCGTCTGTACTGATGTCAAAAACCTTCGACAACGGCGTTATTTGTGCGTCCGAGCAGTCTGTTGTGGTTGTTGATTCCGTGTACGATGCCGTTCGTGAACGTTTCGCAAGCCACGGCGGCTACCTGCTGCAGGGTAAAGAGCTGAAAGCCGTTCAGGACATCATCCTGAAAAATGGCGCACTGAACGCTGCTATCGTAGGTCAACCCGCATATAAAATTGCTGAGCTGGCAGGCTTCACCGTTCCGGCAACAACCAAGATCCTGATTGGTGAAGTAAAAGTTGTCGATGAAAGCGAACCGTTCGCTCATGAAAAACTGTCCCCTACTCTGGCAATGTACCGTGCGAAAGATTTCGATGACGCGGTAGAGAAAGCAGAGAAACTGGTTGCCATGGGCGGTATCGGTCACACCTCTTGCCTGTACACCGACCAGGATAACCAGCCAGAACGTGTTGCTCACTTCGGTCAGAAGATGAAAACTGCACGTATCCTGATCAACACCCCTGCTTCTCAGGGTGGTATCGGTGACCTGTATAACTTTAAACTCGCACCTTCCCTGACTCTGGGTTGTGGTTCCTGGGGTGGTAACTCCATCTCTGAAAACGTTGGTCCAAAACACCTGATCAACAAGAAAACCGTTGCTAAGCGAGCTGAAAACATGTTGTGGCACAAACTTCCGAAATCTATCTACTTCCGCCGTGGCTCTCTGCCAATCGCGCTGGATGAAGTGATTACTGATGGCCACAAACGTGCGCTCATCGTGACTGACCGTTTCCTGTTCAACAACGGCTACGCAGATCAGATCACCTCAGTACTGAAAGCCTCTGGCGTTGAAACTGAAGTCTTCTTTGAAGTTGAAGCTGACCCAACCCTGAGCGTTGTTCGTAAAGGTGCTGAACTGGCAAACTCCTTCAAACCAGATGTGATTATCGCACTGGGTGGCGGTTCCCCAATGGACGCCGCGAAAATCATGTGGGTCATGTACGAGCATCCGGAAACCCACTTCGAAGAGCTGGCGCTGCGCTTTATGGATATCCGTAAACGTATCTACAAGTTCCCGAAAATGGGTGTGAAAGCGAAAATGATCGCTGTCACCACCACTTCCGGTACCGGTTCAGAAGTGACGCCGTTTGCGGTTGTAACTGATGATGCAACAGGTCAGAAATACCCACTGGCTGACTACGCGCTGACCCCAGATATGGCTATCGTTGATGCCAACCTGGTGATGGATATGCCGAAATCACTGTGTGCCTTCGGTGGTCTGGATGCCGTGACTCACGCCCTGGAAGCCTATGTGTCTGTACTGGCGTCTGAATTCTCTGACGGTCAGGCTCTGCAAGCGCTGAAACTGCTGAAAGAGAACCTGCCAGCGTCTTACAACGAAGGGTCTAAAAACCCGGTAGCGCGTGAGCGTGTACACAGTGCTGCAACCATCGCTGGTATCGCGTTTGCGAACGCCTTCCTGGGTGTTTGTCACTCAATGGCACACAAACTGGGTTCTCAGTTCCACATTCCACACGGTCTGGCGAACGCTCTGTTGATCAGCAACGTTATCCGTTATAACGCGAACGACAACCCAACCAAGCAGACTGCATTCAGCCAGTACGACCGTCCACAAGCACGTCGTCGTTACGCTGAAATCGCTGACCACCTGGGTCTGAGCGCACCGGGCGACCGCACTGCTGCTAAGATTGAGAAACTGCTGGCATGGCTGGACAGCATCAAAGCTGAGCTGGGTATTCCTAAATCTATCCGTGAAGCAGGCGTTCAGGAAGCTGACTTCCTCGCTCACGTAGATAAACTGTCTGAAGACGCATTTGATGACCAGTGTACTGGTGCTAACCCGCGCTACCCACTGATCTCCGAGCTGAAACAGATTCTGCTTGATACCTACTACGGTCGCGAGTTCAAAGAAAATGACACTGTCGCGGTGAAAGTTGAAGCGCCTGTTGTTAAAGCTGACAAAAAAGCGAAGAAAAGCGCTTAATTGACAGCCTAATAAAAAACCCGCCAATGGCGGGTTTTTTTATGCCTGCTGATCGGCAAAGAAATCTGCACTGCCCTATTTCCGGTTATCGCTCTGGATAGCCGTCAGTGAACCTACAACAAGTGCTTCTTTATAGTGCTTGCGACAGACCGATACATAGCGCTCGTTGCCTCCTATAACGACCTGCTCGCCATCCGCGTAGGGTTTACCCGATTGATCGAGACGAAGCACCATACTGGCTTTACGGCCGCAGAAACAGATAGTCTTCAGCTCAACGAGCTTATCCGACCATGCGAGCAAATACTGGCTGCCAGCAAATAACTCGCCGCGAAAATCGGTGCGTAGACCATAACAGAGTACGGGAATATCCAGTTCGTCAACGACTTCAGAAAGCGCATGAACCTGTTCACGCGTCAGGAACTGGCTTTCATCTACCAGAACACAATGGATGGGCTTAGCGGCGTGTTCAGTGCGGATATCATCCAGTAAATCCGTTTGCGGGTTATAGAGCCTTGCTGGCGACGAAAGTCCTATTCTTGAACTTACCTTCCCTGCACCAAAGCGATCGTCGATTTCAGCGGTGTATACAACAGTGCGCATCCCCCGCTCCTGATAATTGTATGAGGATTGCAGTAACGCCGTCGATTTCCCTGCATTCATTGCCGAATAGTAGAAATAAAGTTGTGCCATTGGCTGAAGAACCCTAATCAATGTGTAATATTCCCGATGAATCATTGTACCATATTTTGTCCCGTCATCAGCGATACACCGCACAGACTATGCCGCTGAACCCGTGATTAACCCTCGGTACTTTTAGAAAATAATGCGTTAAAACATACATTAAACGCTTATCGGGCTGCCAATAAGCCACATATGCAGCCAAACATAACACTTCTTTTTATACTGGAATTTACGCTCATTAAAATTCACTATTTATTAACTATTTTTGTCTTACCCGCGCGTCCCTGAAGTAATACAAAAGGCTGATATTTATCCGCCGCAACTATAATTCCTGAGGGAAATGTCACAAAACCAAACATGCATACCGCTGGTTTTTGCCGTTTGACGTGAAATCATCAGACCAGACAAACGGTGAAATTTAAGTTAGCGTAATTAATAATAGCGCCGACGATTTCGTATTTTTTGAATTCCTTACATTCCCACCTATTGCACAACTCAATTTATCGCTCTATTATTAGGACAACAAACCACCCCCCATTATAAGTTTGAGATTACTACAATGAGCGAAGCACTTAAAATTCTGAACAACATCCGTACTCTTCGTGCGCAGGCAAGAGAATGTACCCTTGAAACGCTTGAAGAAATGCTGGAAAAATTAGAAGTTGTAGTTAATGAGCGTCGTGAAGAAGAAAGCGCAGCTGCTGCTGAAATCGAAGAACGCACTCGTAAACTGCAGCAATATCGCGAAATGCTGATTGCAGATGGTATCGATCCAAACGAATTGCTGAACAGCATGGCTGCAGCGAAAACCGGTACCAAAGCAAAACGCGCTGCTCGTCCGGCTAAATATAGCTACATTGATGAGAACGGCGAAGAGAAAACCTGGACCGGCCAGGGACGTACTCCAGCTGTTATCAAGAAAGCAATGGATGAGCAGGGTAAACAACTGGATGACTTCCTGATCAAGGATTAATCCGAATCTATTTACAAAAATCCCGCTTAATGCGGGATTTTTTTTATGCGAAATTCAGCTGAGCAACCCTTTACACTCTGTCATATGTCGCCACAGACTATTTAATGTCTTTTACAATCCTTCTCAAGCGGCCACTGAGCCTCGTTATGGGCATAAAAAAACCGGTGGGCATCGCCTCACCGGTCTTGTTCAACTGAGTATCAGACTATTTCTTAATACCCACGTTTTCTTTGAGCCAGGCTTTAAATTCTTCGCCCAGGGTATTGTGGCGAATACCATATTCAACGAATGCCTGCATATAACCGAGTTTATTACCGCAATCATGGCTCTTACCTTTCATATGGTAAGCTTCTACGGTTTCTTTTTCGATCAGCATGTCGATGCCATCGGTCAGCTGGATTTCATCACCCGCTCCCGGAGGCGTTTTCGCCAGCAGTGGCCAAATCTCAGCACTCAGCACGTAACGACCCACAACCGCCAGATTAGATGGCGCGACATCCGCTTTCGGTTTCTCAACGACACCAACCATAGGAACGCTTTCACCAGGCTCCAGATTAACGCCCTTGCAGTCCACAACACCATAGGCGGTAACGTCTTCTACAGGCTCAACCATGATCTGGCTGCTGCCTGTTTCGTCGAAGCGCTTGATCATCTCAGCCAGGTTATCCTGAGACAGATCTGATTCAAATTCGTCCAGAATAACGTCCGGCAGAATAACAGCAACCGGCTCATCACCCACAACCGGGTGTGCACACAGCACAGCATGACCCAGACCTTTCGCCAGCCCCTGACGAACCTGCATAATGGTGACGTGTGGAGGACAAATAGACTGAACTTCCGCTAACAGCTGGCGCTTAACGCGTTTTTCCAGCATCGCTTCAAGTTCAAAACTTGTATCAAAATGGTTTTCGATAGAGTTTTTAGATGAATGCGTAACCAGCACAATCTCAGTAATCCCTGCCGCGATACATTCATTTACGACGTACTGGATTAATGGCTTATCAACTAAAGGCAGCATCTCTTTAGGGATTGCCTTCGTTGCTGGTAACATCCTGGTCCCCAATCCCGCTACCGGGATGACGGCCTTTCTGACTTTCGAATTTAGGGCAGCCATTCAAATTCTCCTGAGCTGTTCAAGTTTTGAACTTTTATGCATTAAATAACGCGTTGAGTATATCAGCCTCAGCCTTTAGTACGGGTCTGAAAAGAACGCGTTGCCGATCAATTAGGATAAATACGCATGAATCTGGCAGCGATAGTAGCACCGCCAACTAAACACTGGAAAAGCAATCTCAAGAATAAAACTCAACTGCTTATTCCGTGGACAACATTAAGCGCAACCGCCCGCCAGCACCCCAAATTTGGCACTGCCAGGAGGAACAGCGATGGCTAATTTGATTGAGGTAAGCCGTCCCCAGTGTTCCCAGCGGTACGCCGTTACTCACCTGAATATGATGCTCCCCAGTATTCAGAGAAGCGTTTAAACCCGCAGAAACAAGAATCAGATTTTTCAGTCCGCTGTGATAATAACCGACGAGAAGAGGAAACTGCCCAGGCAAATTAGCCTGGCGGAAAAGCTGATTTACTTGTTTAAGCAAACTGCCTAACTCAGGAAGCCGCTGTCCCTGATGGGATAACTGCTCCTGCAATAATCCATTAAATAGCGCACGAAGTAACAATGCGGCTAAAACACCATTGTCTCCTGCCCGGGTCACGTCCAGACAATAAAAGGCAAGATCGGAATCGGATAACGGCGCAATATCGAGCACCAGACCATGCTGGTCCGCCGCCACAAGTTGTCGATAATTTATCCGGCAATGGGAAAGCGTTTGTTGTACCGGCGGCTGAAGCTCTTGTAACAATTTGGCTGCGGCAAGCGGATTACTGACCAGCGCATCCCAGTCCTGAAACAGGCGTTCTTCTTCTTCAACGCGGGAATTGAACATATTGGGATAAAGGCAAGCGAGCACCGTCTCACGCAGACGGTTCAAATCCTTGACGGGCTTGAGCAGAATATCCTGTACTCCCAGACGTAGTGCTTTCGCGATATCCGCCATATTCTCCGTCGCAGAGATCACCAGCACCGGCATTAGGTTTCCTTCGTTGCGAAGATGCTCAACCAGTTTCAGGCCATTCATTCGCGGCATCGCGATGTCGCAGATCATCAAGTCCGGGGCAATAGACGTCATTTTCTCCAGCGCGTCGATGCCGTCCTCGGCAAGAGAAGTATCCGCACCCAGTGAGGATAACCACGAATCCAGCAAAGAGCGGAAAACGGGCTCGTCTTCAACGATTAAAATGTGTTTTCCGACCAATGGCTGCGTCATGGTTCCTCCCCTGGCTGACAGTTACTCAATAGTGGCATGCTATTGGGACTATCGCCTGTCAGATTTTGCTGAAGTAATCAAATAAAAGATGCTTAAAGTGCTGTTCGCACAAATGGCAACAATTCATCTATTTTCTTTTCGACGGCTAAGGCACCCGCTGAAATCGCGGCCTCAGCTCTATGGAAATCAAGGGTAGAGATTTGAGGACAATAAGGTTGAATCAGAATATCGGGAGGATCGCCAGCCATACGGTTTCGCTTCAGGCGATTCTCAAGTACCTGAATTGAGGTGGTCATGATTTCCAGGGCGGTGGGTGCCGTTACTGCTCGGCGAGCTGCCAGGCGTCCAATTCTTCCGCGCAAACGCGCATGCCAGGCGAGCTTCTCACCTTCGGTATCATCACTTTGCAGATTAACGGGCATGAGGTCTTGCTGCATCAGGTGGGCATCATGTTGCAGGTCCACGGCAATCACAATATCCGCACCCATGGCACGCGTCAGGGAAACAGGGACCGGGTTTACTACCCCGCCATCGACCAGCCAGTAGCCGTTATGTGGCACAGGGGCCATTAATCCCGGCATGCTGCAGGACGCACGGACAGCAAGATGAAGATCGCCTTCGGTGAGCCACAGCTCACGTCCTGTACTGAGGTTCGTGGCCACCGCGCCAAACGGCAACTGACAGTGGGTAAAGTCATCAAGGGGCATAATCTGACGGAACTGATTAAACACGCGCTCGCCGCGCAGCAGGCCGCCACGCTGCCAGGAGAGATCCATCAGGCGCAGCACATCCCAGTAGCTGAAGGAACGTACCCATCTCTCAAGCTCCGGTAGTTTACCGCAGGCATATGCTGACCCGACCAGCGAACCAATCGAACAGCCTGCAACGATATCAACGTCAATACCCATCTGTTTCAAGGCGTTGATAACGCCAATATGCGACCAGCCTCGGGCTGCACCTGAGCCTAACGCCAGTCCAATTTTTACTTTTCTCATTAGCCCTGTTTTACTTCCCCTGGATCCCCAACATAGCGTCAACGCAACAGCTCAGTTAACATAGTGCTACCTAAGCGTTAAACGCCCTTATTTTTTGTTCCAGGAAGAGAATCGTGTCTCAACTCTGCCCCTGTGGTAGCGCTCTGGAGTATAGCCTATGTTGCCAGCGATATCTTACTGGCGAGCAGGTTGCTCCAGACCCGTCACATCTGATGCGTTCGCGGTATACTGCTTTTGTGATCAAAGACGCAGATTATTTAGTCAAGACCTGGCACCCCACTTGCCATGCAGCTGATTTTCAGCAAGACATTGAAGCGGGCTTCGCCAATACCCACTGGCTCGGTCTCACGGTCTTTGATGCAGCCCCCGGTCGTGATGAAAACGAGGGTTTCGTGAGTTTTGTTGCCCGTTTTACCGAACAGCACAAACCCGGCGCCATTATTGAACGTTCCCGTTTCTTAAAGGAAAGCGGGCAATGGTATTATATTGACGGAACGCGTCCTCAATTCGGTCGTAACGATCCCTGCCCTTGCGGTTCAGGTAAAAAATTTAAAAAGTGTTGCGGGCAGTAATGCCTGACAACCCAGACTTCGCAAATACATAAACAGGATTTCCCGGCGATGCAATCACTACAACGTAAAGTTCTGCGCACCATCTGTCCCGATCAAAAAGGACTGATCGCACGAATTACCAACATTTGTTACAAACATGAACTGAATATCGTGCAGAACAACGAGTTCGTTGACCACCGTACCGGTCGCTTCTTTATGCGCACCGAGCTCGAAGGTATTTTCAACGACACCACCCTGCTTGCCGATCTGGATAGCGCCCTGCCGGAAGGTTCCGTGCGTGAACTGACGCCTGCTGGCCGTCGTCGCATTGTGATCCTGGTGACCAAAGAGGCACACTGCCTGGGCGACCTGCTGATGAAAGCCAACTACGGCGGACTTGATGTCGAAATTGCCGCTGTTATCGGCAACCACGAGACGCTGCGTACGCTGGTCGAGCGTTTTGATATTCCATTCGAACTGGTCAGCCACGAAGGACATACCCGTGAAGAGCACGACGATCTGATGGCGCAGGCGATTGAAGCGCATAATCCCGATTACGTGGTGCTGGCGAAATACATGCGCGTATTAACGCCCTCCTTCGTATCGCGTTTCCCGAATAAGATCATCAACATTCACCACTCGTTCCTTCCCGCCTTTATCGGCGCGCGCCCGTACCACCAGGCGTACGAGCGCGGCGTGAAGATCATCGGTGCGACGGCCCACTATGTGAATGACAACCTGGATGAAGGTCCCATCATCATGCAGGACGTGATTCATGTGGATCACACCTATACCGCAGAAGACATGATGCGCGCTGGGCGCGACGTTGAGAAAAACGTCTTAAGCCGTGCGTTGTATCAGGTGCTTGCCCAACGCGTCTTCGTTTACGGCAACAGAACCATCATTCTTTAATCTTTCGGAAAATGAATTGATTAGCTTTGCACCTTTGCGGATAAAAAGCAGGCAAACAGCGTCATTTCCCTAAAGGAATGCTTTACAGGGGCGTCTCATTTGATATGATGCGCCCCGCTTCCAACAGGAAGCAGGCCTGTAAAAAGCATTACCCCGTGGTGGGGTTCCCGAGCGGCCAAAGGGAGCAGACTGTAAATCTGCCGTCATCGACTTCGAAGGTTCGAATCCTTCCCCCACCACCATATCTCAGCATTACCTCAAAATTTGAATTACCCCTGGTGGGGTTCCCGAGCGGCCAAAGGGAGCAGACTGTAAATCTGCCGTCATCGACTTCGAAGGTTCGAATCCTTCCCCCACCACCATCACTTTCAAATGACTCCAAATCTTCTGTTCGCACCAGGCATCATGCATTTCCTAGACGGGGAAGGATGAGAAGCTTCGACTAAGGTTCGATTCGAGCGTAGCGAGAAAGCGTTGCCGCAGGCAACGACCCGAAGGGCGAGGCGCAACGCGCCGAGTAATCCTTCCCCCACCACCATCACTTCCAAAAATCATAACAAAATCGAACCGAGTCAACCTTCGTAGGCCGGGTAAGGCGCAGCCGCCACCCGGCAACAGACAGCTACATCGGCGGCAACCGTCGCTTCACCGGCGAGCTCTTCACAATCGACGTATTACACTGGGCATGCTCTGCCAGGCCGTCCAGCAATACATCCAGCTGTTCTATCGACCGTACCACCAGCCTGATCACAAAACAGTCCTCACCCGTGACTTTGTCACTCTCAATGCACTCCGGCATGGCCTGAATGTATTTATCCACCTTATGCAATAACCCCGGCAATGGGCGCACGCGCACCAGCGCCTGCAAGGTGTATCCCAGCGCCGCCAGGTTCACCCGCGCACCATAACCCTGAATCACACCGCGCTCTTCCAGCCTCTTCAGACGTTCTGCCGTGCTGGGTGACGTCAATCCCACACGACCACTCAGCACCTTCAGCGACGCGCGCGCGTCCTCTACCAGACAAGCCAATATTTGCCGATCGATATCATCAAGCAGGCATTCCATCGTTTTCACCTAATTTTAAAAAGTCATTAACCTGTTTCACCTTATATCAGCCCTGTAAAACCCGACAGTGATTTTCGACAATAGGGTCATTAATCAGGAGGTGGATGATGCGTGATTTACAAAAAGGCGTCGGGCAGCTGAGCCTGGCGATGTTAATTTCCGGCTCTATCGGCGCGTTTGTTTTACTCTCCGGTCTGCCGGTAACGGAAGTGGTATTCTGGCGCTGCGTCATCGGCGCGGTTACGCTTTATATATTCGTCCGGTTAAGTCGAAAGCCCTTCAGTCCCCTCACCCGCACCACGCTGCTGCTGGCCATTTTTGGCGGCGTAGCGCTCGTGGTGAACTGGCTGCTGCTGTTTGCAGCCTATGAGCGGATCTCGATTGGCCTGTCTACCGTGGTCTATAACACCCAGCCGTTTATGCTGGTGATGATGGGGATGCTTTTAGGCGAACGCGTCAGTCTGGTGAAGTGGGGTTGGTTGATCCTCGCCTTCGGCGGCGTGGTGATATTGCTTTCCAGCGAGCTCAGCGGCACGCATGGCAGTGAATGGCTCACAGGTATCGGGCTGGCGCTGGGTGCAGCATTCTTTTACGCGCTGACTGCCATTATCGCCCGCAAAATGAAATCCATCGCACCGCAGCATATCGCCTTTATTCAGGTCCTGACAGGGGTGGTGATGCTTCTTCCGCTGGCGCATATGCCTTCCCTTTCGGGCGATTTCCCCTGGACGATACTGCTGACGCTGGGCATTGTCCACACCGGCATCATGTACCAGTTGCTGTATAGCGCCATTCAGAAACTCCCCACTCCAGTGACCGGCTCGCTGTCGTTTATCTATCCGGTGGTCGCCATTGTTGTTGATAACCTGGTGTTCGGACACTCGCTGAACCTCACGCAGCTTGCGGGCGGCGCGCTGATTTTGTTTGCCGCTGCGGGCAACAACCTGGGCTGGGGCGAAAAAAAACCCCGCGAATGCGGGGTGGGTATCAAAACGGCAAATTAGCGACGGGCGCGCACAATCTGATATTTGCGCGTCAGGTACTCAACCGGCGCGCTCCAGATGTGCACCAGGCGAGAGAACGGGAACAGCACAAACAGCGTCATCCCCAGCACCAGGTGCACGCGGAAGATAAAGGCCACGCCGTCCAGATGCTCAGATGCGCCGCCATGGAAGGTCACCACGGACTGCGCCCAGCCGACCAGCTTCATCATTTCGCTACCGTCCATATGCTGCGCTGAGAACGGAATCGTCAGCAGACCCAGCGCACACTGCACCATCAACAGGGAGAGGATCAGGATGTCCGCAGCGGTCGTGGTGGCACGCACGCGCGGGCTGAACAGACGACGTTTCAGCAGCAGCAGACCGCCGACCAGACACATCACGCCGCTGGCACCGCCCGCAAACATCGCCATTTTCTGCTTCACTTCAATCGGCAGCCAGGCTTCGTACATCCAGTGCGGTGTCAGCATGCCCAGGAAGTGACCGGCAAAAATCCCCAGGATCCCGATATGGAATAGGTTAGAGGCGAGGTTCATCCCCTTGCGGTCCAGCATCTGGCTGGAGGCCGCCCGCCAGGTATACTGGCCATAGTCATAACGCAGCCAGCTTCCCACCAGGAATACGGTGCCCGCGATGTACGGGTAAATGTCAAAGAAGAACATATTCAGGAAGTGCATTATTGCCGTCCTCCGTTAGAGATATTCAAATATTGCGGAGCAACAGCCCCGGCAAAACGACGCTGGTGAGCGGAGATTTCAGACTCGCCGCAGTTCTGGTCAGCAAAGAACGTCACCTGCTCTTCTTCCCAGACCGCATCAAGCGCCTGCGGAGTGTCGTCGCGCGCTTCGTCCGCGATTTTTTCCGCTACTTTTTCGCTATCAACGGCGGCATTTGCCAGCTTCACCAGCAGGTCAAAGAGCACCGCATAAGCACTTTCGCGCTGCTGAAGACGCGCGCCAAGCAGCGCCAGGATCGGTGCGATGTCCTGTAAACCGCCCAGCGCCTCTTCTTTTGGCAGCTGCGCCAGATATTCCAGGTACAGCGGGAGGTGGTCTGGCAGTTCGCGGCTGTCGAGCTGCAGGCCGTGCTGCTCGTACTGGGACATCAGGTCGACCATCGCCTGACCACGATCGCGGGATTCACCGTGGACGTGTTCAAACAGCAGCAGAGACGTCGCGCGCCCGCGGTCAAACAGCTGGCTGTAGTCCGCCTGCGCGTCCAGGAGATCGCGCGCTAACAGATCGCGGAGGAAAACGCCCAGCTTCTGGGCATCCGCTTTATCCAGGTTTTCAGATGACGCGAGTGCATCAAAGAGTTCCTGCTGATGCTGCGCAAGCGCAGCATCCGGGTACTCGAGCAGACGCGAAACAATGACGAGTTCAATCATTGGTGCGGCTCCGTTTTGCTGGTCACATCCATGGCGTCGATGCGGCGGCTGTTGAACAGGTTGAATTTGGTGTCTGAGCCGTGGCAACCGTCACCGAAGCTAAAGCCACATCCGTTTTTCTCCGGGAAGGCGTCGCGCGCCTGCTCGCGGTGGCTGCTCGGTACGACGAAACGGTCTTCGTAGTTCGCAATAGCCAGATAGCGGTACATCTCCTGAGCCTGTGCTTCGGTCAGACCCACCTCTTCCAGCGCACGGGTATCGGTAACGCCGTCAACGGTCTCAGCACGCTTGAAGTGACGCATCGCCAGCATACGCTTCAGCGCCAGCAGGACCGGCTGGGTATCCCCTGCGGTCAGCAGGTTCGCCAGGTACTGCACCGGAATGCGCAGGCTTTCCACGTCCGGCAGAATGCCGTTGCCGCCCAGTTCACCCGCGTCAGCGGCTGACTGAATAGGCGACAGCGGCGGCACGTACCAGACCATCGGCAGCGTGCGGTATTCCGGATGCAGCGGCAGCGCCAGCTTCCAGTCCATCGCCATTTTGTACACCGGGGACTGCTGCGCCGCGTCGATCACGCTCTGCGGCACGCCGTCCTTCAGCGCCTGCTCGATCACCTTCGGATCGTTCGGATCGAGGAACACGTCCAGCTGACGCTGGTACAGATCTTTCTCGTTCTCGGTGCTTGCTGCCGTTTCAATCGCGTCCGCGTCATACAGCAGCACGCCGAGGTAACGAATACGGCCTACGCAGCTTTCTGAACAGACGGTCGGCATACCGGCTTCAATGCGCGGATAGCAGAAGATGCACTTCTCTGACTTGCCGCTCTTCCAGTTGAAGTAGATTTTTTTATACGGACAGCCGGTGATGCACATGCGCCAGCCGCGGCACTTGTCCTGGTCGATGAGCACGATGCCGTCTTCTTCACGCTTGTAGATGGCGCCGCTCGGGCAGGTCGCCACGCACGCCGGGTTAAGGCAGTGCTCACACAGGCGCGGCAGGTACATCATGAAGGTGTTTTCGAACTGGCCGTACATCGCCTTCTGCATGTTCTCGAAGTTTTTGTCTTTCGACAGCTTCTCGAACTCACCGCCCAGATCGTCTTCCCAGTTCGGGCCTTTCTCGATCTTGTTCATACGCTGACCGGTGATCAGCGAGCGAGGACGAGCAATCGGCTGATGTTTACCTTCCGCGGCGTTATGCAGGTTCTGGTAGTCGAAATCGAACGGCTCGTAGTAATCGTCGATGCCCGGCAGATGCGGGTTAGCGAAGATTTTTCCCAGCAGCATCGCGCGGTTGCCCATGCGCGGCTGGATTTTGCCGTTGATTTTGCGGATCCAGCCGCCCTTGTATTTTTCCTGATCTTCCCAGTTGGTCGGGAAGCCGGTGCCCGGCTTGGTTTCCACGTTGTTGAACCAGGCGTACTCGGTGCCTTCGCGGCTGGTCCAGACGTTTTTACAGGTGACTGAACAGGTATGACAGCCGATGCATTTATCCAGATTCAGCACCATGCCGACTTGTGAACGAATTTTCATTTTACGCTCTCCTGTACCTGGTCATTACCTTCGCCGTCTAACCAGTTAATATTCTTCATCTTACGTACCACCACGAACTCATCGCGGTTAGATCCTACGGTGCCGTAGTAGTTAAAGCCGTAGGCCAGCTGCGCATAGCCACCAATCATATGGGTCGGCTTCGGCGTAATACGGGTGACCGAGTTATGAATACCGCCGCGCTGCTCGGTGATTTCTGAGCCAGGAATGTTCACGATACGTTCCTGCGCGTGGTACATCATGGTCATCCCTGCTGGAACACGCTGGCTAACCACTGCACGAGCGGTCAATGAACCGTTGCTGTTGAAGACTTCGATCCAGTCGTTATCCACAATCCCCAGATCTTTGGCATCCGCTTCGCTCATCCAGACAATCGGACCGCCGCGTCCCAGCGTCAGCATCAGCAGGTTGTCGCTGTAGGTGGAGTGGATCCCCCACTTCTGGTGTGGCGTCAGAAAGTTCAGCGCTTTCTCCGGATTACCGTTGGACTTCTCGCCCATTACCGCTTTCACCGAACGGGTGTCGATTGGCGGACGGTAAACCAGCAGGCTTTCGCCGAAGTCACGCATCCACTGGTGATCCTGATACAGAGACTGACGACCGGTCAGGGTACGCCATGGGATCAGCTCGTGAACGTTGGTGTAACCCGCGTTATAAGAGACGTGTTCATCTTCCAGACCAGACCAGGTCGGGCTGGAGATAATTTTGCGCGGCTGGGCCTGAATATCGCGGAAGCGGATTTTCTCGTCTTCTTTGTTCAGGGCCAGATGCTTGTGGTCGCGACCGGTGATTTCACTCAGCGCTTCCCAGGCTTTTACTGCGACCTGGCCGTTGGTTTCCGGTGCCAGGGTCAGGATCATCTCTGCGGCATCAATCGCCGTGTTAAGCCAAGGCTGGCCTTTGGCCGGACCGTCTGATTTGGTGTAATTGAGCTTACGCAGCAGGTCCATTTCGCTCTGGGTGTTCCAGGCGATCCCTTTCCCGCCGTTGCCGATTTTCTCCATCAGCGGGCCGATAGAGGTAAAGCGTTCGTAGGTCGCCGGGTAGTCACGTTCAACCGGAATGATGTGCGGCGCCGTCACGCCAGGGATCAGATCGCACTCGCCTTTTTTCCAGTCCTTCACGTCCAGCGGCTGCGCCAGTTCGGCAGCGGAGTCGTGCTGAATGGGCAGCGTCACCACGTCGGTTTCTTTGCCCAGGTGCCCCACGCAGACTTCAGAGAATTTCTCGGCGATGCCTTTGTAGATTTCCCAGTCGCTTTTGGATTCCCACGCCGGGTCAACGGCAGCAGACAGCGGATGAATAAACGGATGCATATCCGAGGTATTCATGTCGTCTTTTTCATACCAGGTTGCAGTAGGTAGAACGATATCGGAGTACAGACAGGTGCTCGACAGACGGAAATCCAGCGTCACGACCAGATCCAGCTTGCCGTCCAGGCCGTTGTCTTTCCATTCCACTTCTTCAGGCTTCACGCCGCCCTGCTTGCCGAGATCTTTGCCCTGAATACCGTGTTCCGTACCAAGCAGATACTTCAGCATGAACTCGTGACCTTTACCGGAAGAACCCAGCAGGTTTGAGCGCCAGATGAACAGGTTGCGCGGATGGTTTTTACCGTTTTCCGGCTGTTCCGCCGCAAAGCGAATCGAACCTTCCTTCAGCGACTTAACGGTGTAGTCCACCGGTGTCATGCCCGCTTTCTTCGCCGCTTCCGCGATGCGCAGCGGGTTGGTGCCAAGCTGAGGAGCCGACGGCAGCCAGCCCATACGTTCCGCACGCACGTTGAAGTCAATCAGGTGGCCGCTGTAGCGGGATTTATCCGCCATTGGCGACAGCAGTTCCTCTGCGGTAACCGTCTCGTAGCGCCACTGGCTGGAGTGGTTATAGAAGTAGGAAGTGCTGTTCATGTGGCGAGCCGGACGCTGCCAGTCGAGGGCAAACGCCAGCGGCTGCCAGCCGGTCTGCGGACGCAGTTTTTCCTGGCCGACGTAGTGCGCCCAGCCGCCGCCGCTCTGACCGACGCAGCCGCAGAAGATCAGCATGTTAATCAGGCCGCGATAGTTCATATCGAGGTGATACCAGTGGTTCAGACCGGCACCGACGATGATCATGGAGCGACCGTGGGTCTTGTCGGCGTTTTCCGCGAACTCACGCGCGATACGGGTGATCTGCGCGCGCGGCACGCCGGTGATCTGCTCCGCCCATGCCGGAGTGTACGCTTTCACGTCATCGTAGCTGCTTGCACAGTTTTCGTCGTTCAGACCGCGCTCCAGGCCGTAGTTCGCCATAGTGAGATCGTAAACGGTGGTGACCAGCGCCGTTGAACCATCGGCGAGCTGAAGACGCTTCACCGGCAGTTTGTGCATCAGAACGTTATTCAGTTCAACCTGGTTGAAATGCTCGGTGCCGTCGCCGCCGAAGTACGGGAAGCCGACGTCAGCGATCTCATCCTGGCTGCCCAGCATGCTCAGGCGTAGTTCGGTCTCTTCGCCTGTGGTGCCGTTACGCTGCTCCAGGTTCCATTTGCCCTTTTCGCCCCAGCGGAAACCGATAGAGCCGTTTGGCGCAATCAGTTCGCCATTGCTATTACAGGCAACGGTTTTCCACTGCGGGTTATTTTCCTGACCAAGTGAATCCACCAGGTCAGCGGCGCGCAGCATACGACCGGCAGCGTAGTAGCCGTCGCGCTCTTCCAGCATCACCAGCATCGGCATGTCGGTGTAGCGACGCACGTAGTCGGTGAAGTACTGGCTAGGCTTGTCCAGGTGGAACTCGCGCAGCATGACGTGGCCCATCGCCAGCGCCATCGCCGCATCGGTGCCCTGCTTAGGTGCCAGCCACAGGTCGCACAGCTTGGCGATTTCCGCATAGTCAGGGGTAATCGCAACGGTTTTGGTGCCTTTGTAACGCACTTCGGTAAAGAAGTGGGCATCCGGGGTACGGGTCTGAGGAACGTTAGAGCCCCAGGCCAGAATGTAGCTGGAGTTATACCAGTCGGCAGATTCCGGCACGTCGGTCTGCTCGCCCCAGGTCTGTGGGGACGCAGGCGGCAGGTCGCAGTACCAGTCATAGAAGCTCAGACAAGTCCCGCCAATCAGGGAGAGATAGCGCGCGCCAGACGCGTAAGAGACCATCGACATCGCCGGGATTGGCGAGAAGCCCGCCACGCGGTCCGGGCCGTAGGTTTTGACGGTGTAGACGTTAGACGCCGCAATCAGTTCGTTCACTTCTTTCCAGGAGGAACGGACAAAGCCACCGCGACCACGAGCCTGCTTGAAGCTCTTCGCTTTGTCGGAGTCTTCAATGATGGATGCCCATGCATCAACCGGATCGCTGTGCTGGACTTTCGCTTCACGCCACATTTTCATCAGGCGCTTACGCATCAGAGGGTATTTCAGGCGGTTAGCGCTGTAGAGATACCAGGAGTAGCTTGCGCCACGCGGACAGCCGCGCGGTTCATGATTCGGCAGATCGGGACGGGTACGCGGGTAGTCGGTTTGCTGGACTTCCCAGGTCACCAGACCATTCTTGACGAAAATCTTCCAGCTGCACGAACCCGTGCAGTTGACGCCGTGGGTTGAACGGACCACTTTGTCATGCTGCCAGCGCTGGCGATAGCCGTCTTCCCAGTCGCGGTTGGTCTCCAGAAGCTGACCGTGCCCATCGGCAAACGTCTCGCCCTTCTGCTTGAAGTAGCGAAACCGGTCTAAAAATTTGCTCATCGGGTATCTCCTGTGTGGAGCCTGTGGCTCTCTAAATCGACATTGCTGATTTGCTGCGAAGGTAACGCTCTGAAAGCGGGGGAGAATTGATAACGATCAAGGCGGGCGGGGTCTCTGAAGGTGGGTATTACATCAAATACCACCAAAGCGGTATAAATACAAATCTCGCATAACCATGATTAATATAGATATTTTATATTCATCGTACAAAAAGCAGGGCTAAATTTAACATCTCAGGTATTAAGGAGTAGACCCCACTGGAAAGCGATGGCGATCACAGTGTTACCCGCAGGCTGCCGGTCTAAAGGCCATCAGTATGTTGTAACTATTTTCAACACAAAAAAAACGCGGCCCGAAGGCCGCGCAAACGGATAATCACACTTACTTATTTTTCTTGGTATTACGGCCATATACCAGCCACGTAATCACAACGCAGGCGATATAGAAGACGAGGAATACTTTCATGGCCCCTGCCGGGGAGCCGGTCAGGTCCAGTGAGATACCGAACGCTTTCGGGATGAAGAAGCCACCGATTGCGCCAATCGCAGAGATAAAGCCCAGCGCCGCAGCGGTGTCGGTCGCCGCTTCACGCATGGCCTGCTCTTCGGTGCCGCCCTGCGCTTTAACGCGATCCATGGTCAGCTTACGGAAGATGACGGAGATCATCTGGAACGTGGATGCACTTCCCAGCCCGGCCGTCAGGAACAGCACCATAAACACGCCGAAGAAGGCAATAAAGTTGCCGCCCTGCCCGTTGGCTGGCAGCGTCAGGAACAGCAGCGCGCAGAAAATTGCCATCACCATGAAGTTCACCAGCGTCACCCGCGTCCCACCCAGACGGTCGGAGATCATCCCGCCAAGAGAACGTGCCAGCGCGCCGACAAATGGACCAAAGAAGGCAAATTGCAGGATCTGCACGTCCGGGAACTGGGTTTTCGACAGCATGGCGAAGCCCGCAGAGAACCCGATAAACGAGCCGAACGTTGCCAGATACAACAGCGCCATGACCCAAAGGTGACCGCGTTTCAGGACCGGTAACTGTTCGCTCAGGGACGCCTTCGACGCGGACAAATCGTTCATAAAGAACCAGGCCGCCAGCGTGAAGACCACCAGGAACGGTACCCAAATCCAGGCCGCGTTCTGCAGGAACAGAGAAGAACCATCCGGCTGGGTCACACCGCCGCCGCCAAAGGCCGCAAAGATGGAAACCGAAATCGCCAGCGGGGCAATCAGCTGCATCACGCTCACGCCCATGTTCCCCAGACCGCCGTTAATGCCCAGCGCACCACCCTGCTTCGCTTTCGGGAAGAAGAAGCTGATGTTCGCCATGCTGGAGGCAAAGTTCGCGCCCGCAAAACCGCACAACAGAGAGATGATCACAAACACGCTAAACGGCGTGGAGGTATCCTGCACCGCAAAACCGAGCCACACGCACGGCACGATCATGATGCCGGTACTGAAAGCCGTCCAGCGGCGTCCGCCAAACACCGGCACCATAAACGCGTAAGGCACACGCAGCAACGCACCGGACAGGGACGGCAGCGCGGTCAACATAAACAGCTGATCGGTCGTGAACGTAAAGCCGACTTTTGGCAGGTTTACCGCCACCGCACTAAACAACATCCATACGCAAAACGCTAACAGCAGGCACGGAACGGAAATCCACAGATTACGACTTGCTACACGATGGCCGCGCTGTTGCCAGAACGCCGGATCCTCTGGTCGCCATTCTGTAATAACGGCACCATTTTCCCTGTCGGGAGCGGATGAGTGACTCATAGACACCTCTGATTCTCGAATGATGCTGCAAACATTAGGGTTTTAGGGCGGCGGTAAGTTGATATAAATCAAAGGAAAAGTGCGGGGTTTTGTGGCGAAAAAAAAGTCATTACTCTTAGTGAGTAGGAGTAAGGGGTAAAAAAGATGTGGTTTTTCACGGTGCTGAGCCATCCTGGCTACTCCCTCCCCCTAACCGTTACTCCTCTGGCAATTTAGAGGTAATCCTTTATTGGTATGGGTATACTCCAGGGTATGCACCAGAATAGCGCCATTCCTGCAGTCAGGTCACGTCAGGAGCCCGGCAACACCATGTTAAAAAGATGTCTATCCCCGCTGACGCTGGTTAACCAACTGGCGCTTATTGTCATGCTGTCCACCGCGATCGGTGTAACCGGCATGGCGATTTCCGGCTGGCTGGTCCAGGGCGTACAGGGTAATGCGCATGCCATTAACGAGGCAGGCTCGCTACGCATGCAGAGTTATCGTCTGCTGGCCTCGGTGCCCTTAACGCAGGAGGAACAGAAGCTGATCGACGATATGGAGCATACGGCTTTCAGCCCCGAGCTGGAAAGTGCCGCCATTCGCGCTGGTCAGAAATCCCAGCTCAAGGCCCTTCAGGACTACTGGCACACGCAGCTGGAGCCCGGCTTAAAGCAGGCGAACAGCCCCGATGCCGTCGCGCGCGACGTTGCCGGTTTCGTCTCACGCATTGATACGCTGGTCTCTTCTTTCGATCAAACCACCGAATTACGCATTGATCGGGTGGTTATGATCCACCGGGTGATGGCGCTGTTTATGGGCCTGCTGCTGATTTTCACCATCGTCTGGCTGCGTGCAAGGCTGCTAAATCCCTGGAAACAGCTGCTGGCAATGGCACGCGCCGTAACGAACAGAGATTTTACCCAGCGCACGCATATTAGCGGGCGTAACGAGATGGCGATGCTCGGCCAGGCGCTCAACACCATGTCGGAAGAGCTGTCTGAAAGCTACGCGGTACTGGAACAGCGGGTTCAGGAAAAAACCGCCGGACTCGAACAGAAAAACGAAATTCTCTCTTTCCTGTGGCAGGCCAACCGCCGTTTGCACATGCAGGTACCGCTGTGCGAGCGCCTCTCGCCGGTGCTGAACGGCCTGCAAAACCTGACGCTGCTGCACGATCTGGAGCTGCGGGTCTACGACGTTGAAGACGAAGAAAATCATCAGGAATTTACCTGTCAGTCTGACATGTCCTGTGATGATAAAGGTTGTCACCTTTGCCCGCGGGGTTTACCACCGCTAACGACGACGGGCACCACGCTGAAGTGGCGTCTGACGGACAGCCACACCCAGTACGGCATTCTGCTGGCTACCCTGCCCGCCGGAAGGCATTTGAGCCACGACCAGCAGCAGCTGGTGGATACCCTGGTGGAACAGCTCACGGCCACGCTGGCGCTGGACAGGCATCAGGAAAAACAGCAGCAGCTGATTGTCATGGAAGAGCGCGCCACCATTGCGCGGGAGCTGCATGACTCCATCGCCCAATCGCTCTCCTGCATGAAGATGCAGGTCAGCTGCCTGCAGATGCAGGACGCGGAGATGCCGGAAAGCAATAAACAGCTCCTGAGCCAGATCCGCAACGAGCTGAACACTTCATGGGTTCAGCTTCGTGAGCTGTTAACCACTTTCCGACTGCAGCTGACGGAGCCGGGCCTTCGCCCCGCGCTGGAGTCCAGCTGTCACGAATTTAGCGCCCGGCTGGGGTTCCCGGTGAAGCTCGACTACCAGCTTCCGCCGCGTTTTGTCCCCTCCCATCAGGCGATTCATTTGCTGCAGATCGCTCGCGAAGCCCTGAGCAACGTGCTCAAACACGCCAGCGCGACGGCGGTAACGGTAACCGTCAGCCAGCACAATAATCAGGTGAAGCTGACGATTCAGGACGACGGCTGCGGCGTGCCGGAAAATGCCGAGAGAACCAACCACTATGGTTTAATTATCATGCGAGACCGCGCGCAAAGCCTGCGCGGTGATTGCCAGGTTCGCCGGAGAGACACGGGTGGCACGGAAGTGGTCGTCACCTTTATTCCCGAAAAACCGCTTACAACTGTCCAAGGAGAACACCATGACTAATCAGGAACCGGCATCCATCCTGTTGATCGACGACCATCCCATGCTGCGCACCGGGGTGAAACAGCTGGTCAGCATGGCGCCCGATATTACCGTCGTTGGCGAAGCCAGCAACGGCGAACAGGGTATTGAGCTTGCCGAAGCGCTCGATCCTGATTTGATCCTGCTCGATCTCAACATGCCGGGCATGAACGGCCTGGAGACGCTGGACAAACTGCGCGAAAAATCCCTGTCTGGCCGCGTGGTGGTGTTTAGCGTGTCAAATCATGAAGAAGACGTGGTGACGGCGCTGAAGCGCGGCGCGGACGGCTACCTGCTGAAAGATATGGAGCCGGAAGATCTGCTCAAGGCGCTGCAGCAGGCCGCTGCCGGAGAGATGGTGCTGAGCGAAGCCTTAACGCCGGTACTGGCCGCCAGCCTGCGGGCCAACCGCGCAACCTCAGACCGTGACGTGAGCCAGCTTACCCCGCGCGAACGCGATATTCTGAAGCTGATTGCCCAGGGCCTGCCGAACAAAATGATCGCCCGCCGTCTGGACATCACCGAAAGCACGGTAAAAGTGCACGTGAAGCACATGCTGAAGAAGATGAAGTTAAAGTCCCGCGTCGAAGCCGCCGTGTGGGTCCATCAGGAACGGATTTTTTAACTTATTCATCCGGCAGCAGCTTCCACCGTGGATCGTCGTTGGGCAATGCGACCAGCGGTTGAACCACCGTTAGCGCGATCTCATTGGAAGAGACGCGCTGCCCGTCTTTATCTTCCGCGATCACCGACAACCGCCACTGGTTAGTTGCACCCTCAGCGTTATCCCATGCGGGCATAATGACGCTCCAGCCGTCGCTGCTGGTACTGTCAGCCGGTGCGGTCAGGCTCAGCGCCTGCGTATCCCCCTGCCAGTGCAGCTGGCGAATACCATGCTTGCTGCGTATTTGCAGCTTCAGCATGACGGTTTCGCCCCCTTTCAGATCCCACGGCGGCGTTGCCAGATAGACCGACAGCGTTTTGCGCTGGCGGAACTCCATGACCGGCAGGTTCTCCCGCTCTGGCGAATCGTAGCGACTGCCGCGCAGCGAACGCGTCACAGCCACTTCGCTGGCGGACAGCTGTTTGACCAGGGGCACGCCAAACCGATAGTTGAGCTTAAGCCCGAGGTTATTCTGGCTGACGCCGCTCTCTCCCTGCTTATGGGCAGCCGTCAGGGTCACCAGCGGAACGGGGGTATAGTTGAGTCCCAGATTGACCGCCATCGGGTTGTGGTAGCCGGTTCCACTGCTAAACAGATCGACGTTATCGCCAAAATACTGTTCAAAACTGACGCTGGTATTCAGATGATGGAACCACGGCAGCCAGGCTTTAGCAGTGATGTCATACCCGCGCGCCATGCGCTGCTCCTGCAGATCCGCGCTGTCGCGCCAGCTGGCGAACGGCTGATAGTAGTTCGCCGACAGGCGTAGATTCCGCCCCCACGCTTCTGCCCCCAGCCCGGCGCGCTGCAGGTTTTCCTCAAGCAGGTTATCGTAAAAGGTGTTATAGCCCAGCAGCCAGTCTCCGGCGACCCATCGCTGGCCAATCCCGGCATTGCTCACCAGACCGTCCGTCTGTTGCGTCAGGCCCAGCTGGCTCCAGCTCAGGTAACGATTGTTATCGTTCCAGGGAATAAACCAGCTTCCGCTGCTGCCATTGAAATTGCCCTCATCATCCACCAGCAGATTTACGCTGGCGTTACCCCAGGGGGAAAGCCAGGATTCAATCTGCTCGTTCACTTCCCCGCTCACGACATCCCGTACCTGACCCAGAGCAAACTGCTTCGCCTGCTCGCCTGTCGTCAGGCCGTTGTCGGTCATACTGGCTTCGCCAAAGGCCTTGGCCATTTCGGCCAGGTGCTTCTCCCCTTCACCCGTTGGCGCCGCCATGCCGAGGTCGGGCAAACTATCCCCGTTATTATCAAAGGGGTTCTGTGCCTGATGCATAAAGGAATTCGGCGCACCGTGAACGGCTCCGGCCGTAAGAAGGGAGAGTAAAAACAGCAAATGAATGCGGGACGATACGGCCATCAACGTCGTAAATAAGGACCTGTGTTTATAAGGCAATTCTTTCTATGTTAACGCGATAAGCAGTGAAATGCAGGCTTAACGGAAATTCCAGGATTATCCTGAACATTATTGTCGCCCTTACACCGCTATCCAAACAGCGCTTTCAGCTCGGGCACGCACGAACCGCAGTTCGTTCCGCAGCGCAAACGTGCCCCCAGCGCCGAAATGGAATCACACCCTCCGGCAATCGCCTCGCGTATCGCGTTTTCCCCGACGCTGAAACAACTACAGATAATGCGCCCCGGATCCACCACCTCCCCCACGCCCTGCCCGTTGAGGAGCGCATGACGTGCAGCAGGCGTTAAGGGGGGAGACTGAAAAGCCGCTTCAATAACCGGGTGCGCCAGCTCCGGTCGCGCAGTTCCTTCCCAGAAGGCGAGCATCAGCTCGCCGTTATGCCAGGCGAGCACGCTGCTACGCTCGCCGGTCTGCGCAACCTGCAGCTGCCAGCCCCTGCCGCTGGCGTAATCCATGACCCATGGCAGGAACGGTTTATCACCCGCCAGCGTCAGACGAGTCGCTTTGCGCCACCAGTACACGAAGGACGGCAGTTCCGGTAAGTCACGCGCGTAAAGTTCCCCCTGCCAGCCCGGCTGCCAGGGTAGGATCCTGACCGCGGTTTGTTTACTCTCTGGCTGGCCTGAAACCAGGTCAACGCGGCCTTCCACCAGGGCATTGACCTTCCCCTGACGGGAAAATTGCGCATTCCAGTGCATCGGGATAAACAGCTCTCCCGCCTTCTGAGCATCGTTAATATGGATCCGGGCAACCATCACCCCGCACGGGGAAGCGATTCGCGCCAGCTGCCCCTCGCACACGCCATATCGCGCGGCGTCTGAACGGCAGATGTCAACCAACGGCTCGGCGATATGCTGCATTAATCGTGCGACATATCCCGTGCGGGTCATGGTATGCCACTGGTCGCGAATACGGCCGGTGTTGAGCATCAGGGGGTACAGGTTATTGATCCCCGCGGCGGGCAACGATGGGATAACCGGGACAATCCGTCTGTGGGGAAAATGACCGGCGCACCATTGATAAGGCTCCAGCGCATCCCATTCCTCGCGGCTTAACGTCGCCAGTTCATCCAGATTGAGCGCGCGCTCGCCGTTATTTTCAAACGCCGTTAGCGCCGCATGTTCACAAAAAATATCCCGCGGATGTTCCCAGTCAAAGGCTTCGCCATAGCCCAGCCTTTTAGCGACCTGGGCAATAATCCACCAGTCCGGCTTTGCCTCGCCCGGCGCGGGCAGAAACGCGCGCTGGCGCGAAATGCGCCGCTCTGAGTTGGTTACCGTACCGTTTTTCTCGCCCCAGCCCTGCGCCGGAAGACGAATATGGGCAAACCGGCTGGTGTCCGTCTCCTGCATCACTTCAGAAACGATCACCAGCGGACAGGCCGCCAGCGCCTGGCACACCGCGTGGCTGTCCGGCAGCGATACGGCGGGGTTGGTCCCCATAATCCACACCGCCTTCACCTCGCCGCGGGCGATAGCGTCAAACAGCTCCACCGCCATCAGGCCTGGCGTCTGCGCCAGCCGCTCGGTTCCCCAGAAACGCGCCACCCGCGAGAGATCGTCCGGCTCGAAGCTCATGTGCGCCGCCAACTGGTTCGCCAGCCCGCCCACTTCCCGCCCGCCCATTGCGTTAGGCTGTCCGGTCAGCGAAAACGGGCCGCAGCCCTGACGATTGAATTTGCCGCTGGCAAGATGGACGTTGATGATAGCGTTGCAGTTGTCGCTGCCGCGGGTGGACTGGTTGATCCCCATGGTGTAGAGCGTGATAGCGCGAGGTGCCGTCATAAACCAGTCGTAAAAGGTGCTAATATCCTGCGGCGAAAGACCGCAAAATGCCGCCACGCGCTCAACGGGCCACTCATCCGCTCCCTGAATCAGGTTCAGCAGGCCGACAAATAATCCGGCATCGCTCCCCGGCGCAAGCGCCAGATGCAGATCGGCGATATCGCAGGTGGCGGTGCTGCGCGGGTCAATCACCACCACCTTCATTTGCGGATTGCTGTGCTTTGCCTGCACCAGCCGCTGATACAGCACCGGATGGGTCCATGCAGCGTTGGATCCCACCAGCATGACCAGATCGCTGTTTTCCACATCCTCATAGCTGCACGGCACCACGTCTTCGCCGAAGGCGCGCTTGTAGCCGACCACCGCCGAAGACATGCAGAGCCGGGAGTTGGTATCAATGTTTGCCGCGCCGATAAATCCTTTCATCAGCTTGTTGGCAACATAATAGTCCTCGGTTAATAGCTGGCCGGAGGCGTAAAACGCCACGGCCTGCGGCCCCCATTTGTCGATGATCTCCTGGAGTCGCTCGCCTGCCGCCCCCAGCGCCTGCGGCCAGCCCACCTCATCACCGTCAACAACGGGGCGCAGCAATCGCCCCTGTAACCCCGTGGTCTCCCCCAGGGCCGATCCCTTCACGCACAGGCGGCCAAAGTTTGCAGGATGGGTTTCGTCCCCCCGAACGCTTACCGCTCCGCTTTCCACGCTGGCGACCACGCCGCAGCCCACCCCGCAGTAGGGGCACGTTGTCCGGGTTTCCGTCATGAGGCCTCCGCACGCATCACTATCGCGTCGTTCCCGACCCACACCTTGCCGTTTTCAATCTTCACCGGCCAGGCGCGTACCGCAGGTTCACCGTTATCCACCTGGCAGCCATCGCGCAGGCGAATACGCTGCTTGTAGAGCGGTGAAATCACCACCGGCTCGCCCGCCGCATCGCCGAGGATGCCGCGTGAAAGCACGTTCGCGCTGCTGCCCGGCTCCATATCGTCGAGGGCGTAGACTCGCTGTCCGAAACGGAACAGCGCGATCGGTTTGCGACCAAGACGCGCGCCAATGCCCGCCTGCTCGGGAATATCGTCGATGCCGCAGATTTCCTGCCAGCGCTTGCTTTCATCCGACGGCGCGGCGTTCACCGCGGTGCGGAACAGCGCCAGACGATTGGGATCGCTGAGCGTGGTTTGCCATTCGCACTGATACGTCTCTACCACTCGCGCCATCTCCTGCTCCAGCTCGTGGGCGATACCCAGGCTGTCGTTGACGATCACCTCGCGCAGATAGTCGAGGCCGCCTTCCAGGTTGTCCATCCAGGTACTGGTGCGCTGCAGGCGATCCGCCGTGCGAATGTAGAACATCAGGAAACGGTCAACGGTGCGGATCAGCGTTTCATCGTCCAGATCGCTGGCAAAAAGGTCCGCATGGCGCGGCTTCATCCCGCCGTTGCCGCACAGATAGAGGTTCCAGCCCTTGTCGGTGGCAATCACCCCCACGTCTTTGCTCTGCGCCTCCGCGCACTCGCGGGTGCAGCCGGAGACCGCCATTTTGATCTTGTGCGGGGCGCGCAGCCCCTTGTACCGGTGTTCCAGTCTGACCGCGAGACGGGTGGAGTCCTGCACGCCGTAGCGGCACCAGGTCGAGCCGACGCAGGATTTCACCGTGCGCAGGGATTTGCCATAGGCGTGTCCGGTTTCAAACCCAGCTTCCACCAGCGCCTGCCAGATCTCCGGCAGCTGTTCCAGGGTGGCGCCAAACAGGTCGATACGCTGCCCGCCGGTAATTTTACTGTAAAGGTCATAGCGTTTCGCAATCTGGCCGATGGCGATCAGCCCGTCTGCCGTCACTTCCCCGGCGGGCATGCGCGGCACGATGGAATAAGTCCCGTCCTTCTGGATATTGGCGAAGTAGCGGTCGTTGGTATCCTGCAGCGGCAGATGTGCCGGTTTCAGCAGATACTCGTTCCAGCAGGAGGCAAGCACCGACCCCACCAGCGGCTTGCAGATCTCACATCCGTGCCCCTGCCCGTAGCGGCTAATCAGCTGGTCAAAGGTGCGAATATGGTTAACGCGCACCAGGTGGTAAATCTCCTGGCGCGAGTAGGGGAAGTGTTCGCAGATATCCTTTTTCACCTCCACGCCCTGCTCCGCCAACTGGAACTCCATCACCTGCTTCACCAGCGCGCTGCAGCCCCCGCAGCCGGTCGCCGCTTTGGTGCACTGCTTGATGGCGCCGATATCCGTTGCCCCCGCGCTCACCGCCTGGCAGATATCGCCTTTGCTGACGTTATGGCACGAACAGATTTGCGCGCTTTCCGGCAGCGCCGCCACGCCGAGGGCTTTTGGCGTGCTGCCCGTCGACGCGGGTAATATCAGCGTTTCCGGCTCTTTTGGCAGGGCTATCCCGTTGAGCATCATCTGCACCAGCGTGGCGTATTCGCTGGCGTCACCCACCAGCACGCCGCCGAGCAGCGTTTTGCCGTCGTGGCTGACCACGATTTTCTTGTAGATTTGCTGCGGACCGTGCGTCCACTGGTAGCTCAGCGCCCCCGGCGTGCGCCCGTGAGCGTCGCCGAACGAGGCCACGTCCACGCCGAGCAGCTTGAGTTTGGTGCTCATATCCGCCCCGGTGAAGGTTTTATCCTCACCCGCCAGCGCGGCGGCGGCCACCCGCGCCATCTGATAACCGGGCGCGACCAGACCGAAGATTTTCCCCTCCCACAGGGCGCATTCGCCGATGGCCAGCACGTCCGGATCGGAGGTCCGGCAGCCGTCGTCAATGCAGATCCCGCCGCGTTCGCCGATAGCCAGCCCGCTACTGCGCGCCAGCGCGTCCTGCGGACGAATACCTGCAGAAAAGACCACCATGTCCGTTTCCAGCTGTTCGCCATCGGCAAAGCGCAGCACCAGTCCGCCGTCCGCGGTGGCGATCTCCGTCGTCGCTCTACTGGTGTGAACGCCAACGCCCAGCGCCTCGATTTTCCTGCGCAGCATCGCCGCGCCGTCGTTGTCGAGCTGCACCGCCATCAGATTGGGTGCAAACTCAACCACGTGGGTTTCCAGCCCGAGCTGCTTCAGGGCGTTCGCCGCCTCCAGCCCCAGCAGGCCGCCGCCAATCACCACGCCGCGACGCGAGCCCTTTGCATGTGCGGCAATATTATCGAGATCGTCGAGGGTGCGATAAACAAAGCAGCCCGGCAAATCGTTGCCCGGAACCGGTGGGACGAACGGATAAGAGCCTGTCGCCAGCACCAGCTTGTCCCAGTGGGTTTCATGCCCGCTGGCGGTACGCACCACGCGCGCGTCGCGGTCGATGGCGACAATCTGCTGCGACAGGCGCAGCTCAATGCCGCTGTCGGCAAAGAAATCCCCTTCCACCAGTGAGAGCGATTCTGCGCTGCGCCCGCCAAAATATTCCGACAGATGCACGCGGTCGTAGGCGGCATAGCGCTCCTCGCCAAAGACAACGATCTGATACTGCTGATGCAGATTGCGTTTAACGCAGTCTTCGAGGAAATGATGGCCGACCATACCGTGCCCAACCACCACCAGAGTAGGTTTTGTCATAGCGTTCTGTCCTGCAACCTGCGGTTGCGTAGTGAAACGATCGAACAGCCAGTCCGCGTGTGCGGGCGCAGCCGTTGCCAGTAAATCGGTAAATGTTGCCGCACTGCGGCAGTCGCCCATCAGCAGCACGCCTGCCAGCGCCCCCTGATGGATCAGTAAACGACGATAGTGACGGGTCAGCGGATCCCATGCGCTCCAGACCACATCGCCCTCCTGCTCTGCCGCGCGACCGAGGCTGAACAACTCCACGCCGGTCACCTTGAGACGCACGCCGTTGTCGGTGAGGGTAAACGGCACAGTAACGTCCCCGGCCAGCCGCGCGGCGAGGATATCCGCCTGCACCATGCAGGGGGCGACCAGGCCAAACGTCAGGCCGTCAATTTCGCAGCACTCGCCAATGGCGTAGACGTTCGGTGCGGAGGTCTGCATCTGGTGATCCACCACGATGCCGCGCGCACAGCGAATGCCGCTGGCGTGCGCCAGCGCAACGTTCGGCTGCACGCCGGTCGCCAGCACCACGCGCGCGGCGGCGATGCTGTGCCCATTGAGAAGCGACACGCTATTGCCGTTAATTGCCGCGATGCCTGAGGAAAGCTCGCAGCGCACGCCCCGCGCCGCCAGCGCCTCTTCCAGCAACATGCCCGCCTGCTGGTCCAGCTGTTGCTCCATTAGCCACGGACCACGATGAACAACAGTGACGTCGTCACCAGAACGCGCTAACGCTGCCGCCGTCTCAACCCCGAGCACGCCGCCCCCCAGCACCACCGCCGGACCGGCGATGGCCTGAATGGCCCGGGTATCCTCCAGAGTACGGAACGTGAATACGTGTGGCGCATCGTCGCCGGGGATGGGCGGAATAAAGGGCGTTGACCCGGTGGCGAACACCAGCGCATCCCAGTCCAGCGTGCGGGCGGTGGTTTGCACTTCCCGCGTATCCACGTTCACGGCAATCGCCTTTTCGCCCCGCAGCACCGTCACGCCGCGCGCCTGGTACCACTCATCATCCTGAAGGCAGATGCCCGCCGCCGCTTTTTCACCGCCCAGCACCAGCGAAAGCTGGATGCGGTTATAGGCATGCTCCGGCTCGTCACCGATGACGGTGATAGCGAAATGACCAGCAGCACGCCCGGTGAGCGAGGCAATCAGCCGCGTGGCCGCCATGCCATTACCGATAATGACCAGTCGCATCAAGGCCCCCTCACTACGCCGCTTTCGGCTGCTTTTCATAGAGGAAATGCAGGATCTGCTGGCGCATGTGGTGATAGCGACTGTCGTCCGCCAGCTGCACCCGGTTGCGCGGGCGCGGCAGGTCAACGCGCAGGATTTCGCCCACGGTGGCCGCCGGGCCGTTGGTCATCATCAGCACGCGATCGGAGAGCAGCACCGCCTCGTCCACGTCGTGGGTAATGAGCACGATGGTGGTGTTGAGTGCCTGCTGGATCTGCATCACCGAGTCCTGCAGGTGGGCGCGCGTCAGCGCATCGAGCGCCCCGAAGGGTTCATCCATCAGCAGCACTTTCGGCTTCATCGCCAGCGCGCGGGCAATGCCGACGCGCTGCTTCATGCCGCCTGAGATCTCCCCCGGGCGCTTGTGCAGCGCGTGCCCCATCTGCACGCGGTCCAGGTTGTGCTCAATCCACTCTTTGCGCTCGGCCTTGCTCATGGTGCGACGGAAGACCTGATCCACCGCCAGCGCCACGTTGTCGAAGCAGGTCAGCCACGGCAGCAGGGAGTGGTTCTGAAACACTACCGCGCGCTCGGGCCCCGGCCCGGCGATTTCACGGTTGTCACAAATCAGCCCCCCTTCCGTTGGCAGCGAAATCCCGGCGATGAGGTTCAGCAGCGTCGATTTGCCGCAGCCGGAGTGACCGATCAGACTGACGGTTTCGCCCTCGTGGATATCAAAAGAGACGTTTTGCAGTGCCAGAAACTCGCCGCTGGCGGTTGAAAAACGCTGGCTCACGGCCTGGACCTGAATTAATGGTTTCATGTTCGCTCCTTATTTTTCCTGCCAGCTAAAGCGACGGGCGATCAGCATCAGCCCCTGCTCCAGCAGCAGCCCGACCACGCCAATGATGACGATGGCGATGAGAATGTTTTCGACGTTGAGGTTGTTCCACTCGTTCCAGATCCAGAAGCCAATGCCCAGCCCGCCGGTCAGCATCTCGGCGGCGACGATCACCAGCCAGGCGATGCCGATGGAGAGACGCACCCCGGTCAGTACCGCAGGCAGCACGGCCGGGAAGAGGATGCGGCGCATGATCGTCCACTCGGAGAGCTGCAGCACGCGGGCCACGTTGAGGTAATCCTGCGGAATGCGGCGCACGCCCTCGGCGGTGTTGATCACCATCGGCCAGATGGAGCAGATAAAAATGGTCCAGCTCGACGCGGGCTCTGCTTTCTGGAACAGCAATAAACCAATAGGCAACCAGGCCAGCGGGCTAACCGGACGCAGAAGCGCAATCAGCGGGTTGAACATGCGCGAGAAAAAGGTGAAACGGCCAATGAGAAAGCCGAGCGGAATACCGGCTAACGCCGCGAGACCAAACCCCACCGCCACGCGCTGTAAAGAGGCCAGCACGTTCCAGCCGATGCCCATATCGTTTGGCCCGTCGCGGTAGAACGGGTCGGCAAACAGGGTGATGGCCGAATCCAGAGTGCTCAGCGGTGTCGGGAAGCCTTTGCTGTTGATGGCCGCCAGCTGCCACAGCAGCACCAGCAATCCCAGGCCCAGCAACGCCGGAATGATGTGCTGGAGAAGGTCGTTAATCCGACGCGCAAATGCCGGGGTGCGACGGCGAACCTGCACGGGTGGCAGGGGGATGACTTCCCCACTCACGTGTGTCTCTTGTGATGTCGTCTTTTGCAGATGCTGCATAATCAGGCCCCTTTACGATGAATGGCGAAGCGGTTGGCGTATCCTTCCGGGTCGGTACCGTTCCAGACGGTGCCGTCCATCAATGTGCTGTTGCGTAGTGGTGATGCCGGTGCGGTAATGCCCCCCACCGCGGTGGCAGCATCCTGCCAGGTTGCGGTCTGGTTGATCCGTTGCGCAATGCCCGCGTAGTCCGGCGCGGCTTTGAGCAAGCCCCAGCGGCGGAACTGGGTCAGGAACCACATGCCGTCAGAGAGATACGGGTAGCTGACGGCTCCCTCGTTGAAGAAGCGGATCGGGTGCGCGTCCTGCCAGCGCTGGCCCAGGCCGTTGTCGTACTCGCCCAGCATCCGTCCGGTGAGGTACTGCTCTTTGCAGTTGAGCCAGGCGCGGCGGGAGAGGATCCGCGCGGTCTCGCGTTTGTTTTCCGGGGAGGCGTCGATCCAGCGCGCGGCCTCCATCACGGCGCTCACCAGCGCCCGGGCGGTATGCGGATTCCTCTCCACCCAGTCGCGGCGAGTGCCGAGGATTTTTTCAGGATGGTCGGCCCAGATGGACTGCGACGTGGCGGCGGTAAAGCCGATGCGGTCGTTAATCGCCCGCGCGTTCCACGGCTCGCCGACGCAAAAGCCCACCATGTTGCCAATGCGCATGTTCATCACCATCTGCGGCGGCGGCACCACCACGGTCCGGATATCGTCGAAGGGGTTAATGCCCGCACTGGCCAGCCAGTAGTAGAGCCACATGGCGTGCGTCCCGGTCGGGAAGGTGTGCGCGAAGGTGTAGGTACCAGGCGCCTGCTGCCCAATCAGCTTTTTCAGCCCGTCGAGATCGTGAACGCCCTTCTCCGCCAGATCGCTGGAGAGCGTGATGGCCTGGCCGTTCTGGTTAAGGGTCATCAGGTTCGCCATCTGCTGTGGCTTGCCGGCGATGCCCAGTTCCAGCCCATACAGCAGGCCGTAGAGAATGTGCGCGGCATCCAGCTCGCCCGCCACCAGCTTGTCGCGCACCGCTGCCCAACTCGCCTCTTTGGTGGGCACGATGGTAATGCCGTATTTTTTATCAAACCCTTTCAGCGCCGCGATAACCACCGGGGCACAGTCGGTCAGCGGGATAAACCCGATGCGCACCGTTTCCTGCTCCGGTTTATCCGAGCCTGCCGCCCACGCGGCCTGCATGACACCCGGTAACAGCATTGCGCCACTCGCCAGCATGCTGGCCTGCAAAAACCGCCGTCTCGACAAATCCGCCATGACCACTCCTGAAAAAAAGCCAAAAAAAAGCGCCCGCCGTGCCGGAGCACCGCTGGACGCCTTTATCCCGAAGACGCATGCACCGCCGTTGGCGCATCGTCGAAAATGGTTAAACAGATAATGCAAAGGTAATGCCAGGTTTTAAGGCCCTGCTTTCGGGGGCGTTAACCTGATAGCTGTCGCGTTAGCGCACCTCAATCAGGCATTAAATGCCCACTGATTGTGCAACTACTCCTTTGGTGTTAGCTGCCACAGATTCTTCACTGTGAGCAGTGCGCGCGCGATATCGACCATGCGCTGGTTCTTGTCCATCGCCATTTTGCGCAGTGCCGTCCACGCCTGTTCCTCACTCATGCTTTGATGCGTCATCAGCACGCTTTTGGCTTTATCAATGGTCTTACGCTCCTCCAGCGTATCGCGGAGTGATGCCAGTTGGCGGGAGAGCTGGTCTATCTCTCGCGCCTGCTGGCGAACCAGCAGCAGCAAGGGTTTATCCGGGTAAAGCGCAAGAGGATCGTCATGCTCTTCGCCACTCATCGTGGCTTCACCGGACGCATGAATCGCGTCATCCACCGCCACCATCAGATCGGCAATCACCATTTCTTCAAGCGTGCGCAGATGTTCAAGACGCGAGGTTTGCAGGGCAAACCAGTTCAGCGCGGTATTGCCATTGTCAGCGGCGGGCTGACGGGTGCAGGCGACGCGCCGGAGTTGCTCTGTTTCTCGATCGGGCTGGCAGTTGTGGGCAAAGGTGTTTTGCACCTCAGCGTGGCTGTGGGATAAAAAGATCTCAAAACAGGCCTGCTGCCCGTCAATCCTGTCTACCAGTCGCTGGCGGGTTTCATCAGTGAAAAAGCCCTGCGTGAAGCCTATCGCCCCGAGTGCCCGCTCTTGCCCCACCAGCTCTTTGCCCTGCATCAGGCTATAAAGGGCGACAAAACGGCCCGCGATTTGCGGATCGTCAATGCTGTCATTGAGTTGCGGTACGATACTGAGCAGATGGCGAAGCATCCGGCAGTAATGATCCATTGCCTGAGGTGCCGTTATGCTTTGGCTGTCTATCCCGTCACGCAGCAAAGGCAGTGTTTCCAGGCTGAGTAACGCACAGGCGATGCGCTCACAAACGCCGCTCCCCGTGACCGGGAATTGTGCTTTCAGCATGGCCTGCAGCGCAGTAAGGTTTTCATCCACCAGCCCGCGACTGGCTTTGCATTCGGGGGCATACAGCTTACCCTGAGAGCAGAGCCAGACGTTGGATGCCCCGCGCTCGCACTGGAGCATATGCACAAGGCAGCTGATGCCGTTGACCAGCACGCCCAACGCAGCCAGCCTGCCGAGCTGCTCCCGGCGAAGTAATGTCGCGCGCTGGAACCACTCGGTTGCCGCGGGTGAACTGCCCGCCATTAATGTCATGCTTACTCTCCCGGGTAGCGAATCTCCCGGAGAGTTAAGCAATATTCGTGCCTTTCAAACAACAGGAGTCAACATGCAGAAGATTGTGATCGTCGCCAACGGTGCGGCCTACGGTAGCGAATCCCTTTTCAACAGCCTGCGACTGGCGATAGCGCTGCGCGAGAAAGAGAGCGCACTTGAGCTGCGCCTTTTTTTGATGTCGGACGCCGTCACCGCAGGACTGAAGGGACAAAAACCCGCCGAAGGCTACAACATCCAGCAGATGCTGGAGATCCTGACCGCGCAAAATGTGCCGGTCAAACTCTGTAAGACCTGCACCGACGGGCGCGGTATCACCGGACTGCCGCTGATTGATGGCGTCGAGATTGGGACGCTGGTTGAGCTGGCCGACTGGACCCTGACCGCTGATAAAGTATTAACTTTTTAATAATAAACCCGTAAAAATATTATTTTCTTATGGACGCGGTTTCAGCATCAAGTTTACCTGCGCGGCTGCCGATAGGCATGGAAACAACACAGCAGGTATTTCACTTATGTTCAGATCCATTCGTGCCCGTATTATTGCCGCGACGACAGGTTGCCTGATCGTCGCCCTTCTTCTCAATACCGTCATTAATTTCCAGGTTACGCGCCAGGATAACCTGCAGTCGCAGCGCGATATTCTGACCAGCACCAGCGCCAGCCATAACATGGCGATTGCAGACTGGGTTAAAAGCAAAATGACGGTGATAGCCTCCGCACAGACCGTTGCGCTGAATGACGATCCGGTTCCGGTATTCAAACAGCTTGCGCAGGCGGGTGGCTTCACCAACGTCTATGTCGGCTACGCCAGCAAAACGGCGAAGTTCTCCGACCCGGCGGGCGTCCCGGCAGATTATGACCCCACGATCCGTCCCTGGTATCAGCAGGTGGTGAGTACTGACGGCCCGGTCGTGACCGCCCCGTACGTGGACGCGGGCACCGGGAAACTGGTGGTGACCTTTGCGGTGCCGGTGAAGGAGAACGGTGCGCTGAAGGCGGTTGTGGCAGGCGACGTGGCGATGGACAGCGTGGTGGCTAACGTACGCGGTATTCACCCGACGCCTGCCAGCAGCGGGTTACTCCTTGATAGCGATGGCACGGTGATTGCCGCCAGCGATCCGGCGCTCACGCTCAAGCCATTCACTGAAACCATCAAAGGGACCGATTTTGCGGCACTGAAAAGCGGTAGCCTGGTTGAGGGGATGTTCAACGGCAGCGAAAAAACCTTCGTGGCAACCGCCGTGCCGGGCACGCACTGGATGCTGGCCGTGGCGCTCGATAACAACGATGCTACCTCCGGCATGCGCTCGCTGCTGAAAGCCTCTGCGCTGTCGCTGGTGATCCTCGCCTTGCTGAGCGGCGCGATTGTTCATTTCCTGATAGCCCGCCTGTTGAAGCGTTTGTCCGATATTCGCGACGCCATGCATAACATCGCTAACGGCACCAATGACCTGTCGCAGCGCCTGCCGGACAGCGGTGATGACGAAGTGGCGCAAATTGCCCAGGCGTTCAACGCGTTTAGCGATAAGCTCTCGGTCGTGATGGTCCAGTTGCGCGACGCCAGCGCCTCGGTGAAAAATGCGGCGCAGGAAATCGCAGCCGGTAACCAGGATCTCTCCGGGCGCACTGAGCAAGCGGCATCAAGCCTTCGCGAAACCGCCAGCGCCGTCGAAGAGATCACCGCCTCCGTCACCCAGTCAAATGAATCTGCGGCAGAAGCGAACGAGCAGGCAAGCAAAGCCTCTGCTGCAGCGTCGCGCGGGGGTGAAGTGGTTTCTCAGGCTATCACTACCATGCAGTCGATTGAGGTGGCCTCGGCGAAGATTGGCGATATCACCAGCGTCATCGACGGCATTGCCTTCCAGACCAACATTCTGGCGCTGAACGCCTCGGTCGAAGCGGCGCGCGCGGGCGAACAAGGCCGCGGCTTCGCGGTGGTGGCTGGAGAAGTGCGAAACCTCGCCAGCCGCAGCGCTCAGGCGGCGAAAGAGATCAAATCCCTTATCGATTCTACAACCGACAGCGTGGCAACGGGTTCGCGCTACGTGCATCTGGCCGGAGAAAGTATGGATGAGATCCGCTCCAGCATCGGTAGCGTCTCGGGGATTATGCGTGAAATCTCGATTGCCACCAGCGAGCAGATGAAAGGCATTCACGAGATCAACCACGCGGTAACGCATCTGGACAGAATGGTGCAGCAGAACGCCGAACTGGTGGTGCAGTCTGCCGCAGCGGCCAGCGCGCTGCAGAGTCAGGCGGGCGACCTTGCTGAAACCGCCGGCCATTTCCGCATTTAATTTTCTTCTGGCGCGGGTTAACCGGGTAAAACACGCGCCAGCTGAATGCTTTCAGGCATTTTGTCATTTTTGTTTAAACGTTATGCCATTTTTTGATCAAAATCATCATCCCTCCCCCTCCCCTTTGGTGTTATGCAATGAGTAAATTGTGAACAATATCACGCTCGGGATGGGCAAAATCGACGGGGTAAAAAATGGCACTGGTGAAGACAAGTTTGAAACTGTTTGGCGGGGATACGGTCGTGGTACGTTGCTCAGAACGCTGCCGCATTCATCTCATGAGTTCAAAAGCGCAGAAGCAATCGCAGGCGGATATTCTGACGGTGCAGGATGACAAGGCGTGGCTGACCGTGCCTTATACCGGCACCTGGGATGTCCTGATTGACAGCCACAGTCAGTCACTGGAGCATTCGGTCAGCTACGTTGCCGCATAAAACGAACGCCCGGTTTAGCCGGGCGTTTTTTCAGGCAAAACCCGGACGTAGCGGGTTATTAAGCAGGTTCCCTTCCAGCAGCGCTTTCACCTTCATGACCAGCTCATTCAAACATTCGTCCTGCATGCCCAGACGCGTCAGTTCCTGATCGAGTGAAAACAGATATTGCGCGTTGGTCCCCAGCGGCCCGCTGGCCGCGGCAATCAAGGGCGCGATCACCTGCGTACGGGTATCCGCTTCATATAGCGGGTGGCGCGGATCCATAATAAATACCAGCGCATTGACGGTGCGTCCGTCATCCAGTTCCAGCTTGCACCAGCTCGGCATATAGCAGCCAGTGATCATCTCGCGCTTCCAGAGCAGCGTCAGCTCCTCCTCCAGCGTGGCATCCGGCAGGCGGTAAGCGACACCCGTGGTGCGCCCGCCCTCTTTCAGTGCAAGCATGCGCCCCGGCTGGCACGCGCTGCCGCGTCCGGCCGTCAGGCGCAGACAAAACGCGCGGTGCCAGCCAGGCAAGGTTCCCGTTGCCGATTCGACAAATTCGAGAGCTGGGTTCCACATCAGGGAACCGTAGCCAAAAATCCATACCGGGCCATCATCCGGGCGGCAGGCAAGCGTGGCAGCAAGTGACGCCGCCCGTTGTTCAGCTGACCAGAGAAGCGATTCCTCAATAGCACCAAATGCCGTCTTACAATCTGCCTTCATTAAGAAATCACGCGTTAACACATTACACCTCCGCCACTGCATGCTTCCTTGCGACATCTGTAATTCGCCTTCCCGGCATTCTATGCTGGTCATTTTGCCAGCAGTGAAATAACGATAAGCAATTAGCGGACCAGTTGCAATACAACGGAAGTTGAACCGCCTGAAAAGTCAAAATGCAGGCAGCTTATTATTTTGCGGCTATTTCTTTTTGTGCCATTTATCATCGTCGCCTTTCTCGTATTCATGTTTTACGGCGGCCCAGGCGACCTTGTGCGCCGTCTCTTCACGGCTGGCATCATCCCGGCGATCGTCCTTATCTTTGTATTGATCCCAGGCGCTGTTAAAGGCTTCTTTGTAGATATCCTGCGCGTGGGCAGGGAGGACGTGCTGCACGCTATCGGGTAACTCGCGTTTCGTTTTATATGGCATCGAAAACCTCTCTTTTTGCTAAAGAGATAAGTGTGGTTGAGGATGCCTGCGCCTGCCAGGTTGATTTCATTTATGCTTAATCAATTAATCTAATTTACTGTAATACAGTACTATTTTATTGATAACTGCGATTTATGGCAGTAATAATAAATATTAACCTCAAACCGTAAAATTAAGTAAAAATTCAACGGTATTTATCAGATATCTGTTAGTTTAATGCCCTCAAAAATCTATCTATAATTACAAGCACCTGCATTGATGGAGAAGCACATGACAACAACACACGAGGCGGTTAAGACCCGCCACAAGGAGACGTCGCTCATTTTCCCGGTTCTGGCACTGGCTGTGCTACTCTTCTGGGGAAGCAGTCAGTCACTGCCAGTGGTGGTTGGTATCAATATTCTTGCGCTGGTCGGCATCTTAACCAGCGCCTTTAGCGTAGTTCGTCACGCGGACGTATTAGCCCACCGTCTGGGTGAGCCGTACGGCTCGTTAATTCTCAGCCTTTCCGTTGTTATTCTCGAAGTCAGCCTGATTTCCGCGCTCATGGCCACCGGCGATGCCGCGCCGACGCTGATGCGCGACACGCTCTACTCGATCATTATGATTGTGACGGGCGGCCTGGTGGGCTTCTCTCTGCTGCTGGGCGGCCGTAAGTTCGCGACCCAGTATATGAACCTGTTCGGCATTAAACAGTATCTGATTGCCCTCTTCCCGCTGGCTATTATCGTGCTGGTGTTCCCGATGGCGCTTCCGGGTGCAAATTTCTCTACCGGTCAGGCGCTGCTGGTCGCACTCATTTCCGCCGCCATGTACGGCGTGTTCCTGTTGATTCAGACCAAAACGCACCAGAGCCTGTTTGTGTACGAGCATGAAGATGACGGTGACGATGATGACCCGCACCACGGCAAGCCGTCGGCCCACAGCAGCGCGTGGCATACGGTTTGGCTGATCGTGCATCTGATTGCGGTGATTGCCGTCACCAAGATGAACGCCAACCCGCTGGAAACTCTGTTAACCGAGCTGAACGCGCCGGTGGCGTTTACGGGCTTCCTGGTGGCGCTGCTAATTCTGTCCCCTGAAGGGCTGGGCGCGCTGAAAGCGGTGTTGAATAACCAGGTGCAGCGCGCAATGAACCTGTTCTTCGGCTCCGTACTGGCGACGATTTCACTTACCGTTCCGGTGGTGACGCTGATTGCCTTTATGACGGGCAACGAGCTGCAGTTTGCGCTGGGTGCGCCAGAGATGATTGTGATGGTGGCCTCGTTGCTGCTGTGCCAGATTTCGTTCTCCACCGGACGAACCAACGTGCTGAACGGCGCGGCGCATATGGCGTTGTTTATTGCGTATTTGATGACGATTTTTGCGTGAGATTGATCCGGTGCGGCCTGATGCCCTCACCCCAACCCTCTCCCACAGGGAGAGGGTGTAAATATAAAAAAACCCGCCGAAGCGGGTTTTTTTATTAGTTGCTGGTATCCAGCTCGTCGAAGCTCTTCACCAGATCGTCAATCGCTTTAATCTGTTTCAGGAACGGCTCCAGCTTATCCAGCGGCAGTGCGGAAGGACCATCGCATTTCGCGTTAGCCGGATCCGGGTGCGCTTCAATGAACAGGCCTGCCAGTCCGGTCGCCATACCGGCACGCGCCAGCTCGGTAACCTGGGCACGACGACCACCAGAGGCTGCGCCAAACGGGTCGCGGCACTGCAGAGCGTGCGTCACGTCGAAAATCACCGGAGACTGGCCGGAGACGTTCTTCATCACGCTAAAGCCCAGCATATCCACTACCAGGTTGTCGTAACCGAAGTTTGCGCCACGGTCACACAGGATCACCTTGTCGTTGCCACCTTCAATGAACTTATCGACGATGTTACCCATCTGCCCAGGGCTCACGAACTGCGGTTTCTTCACGTTGATAACAGCACCGGTTTTCGCCATCGCCGCAACCAGGTCGGTCTGACGCGCCAGAAATGCCGGAAGCTGAATCACGTCTACCACGTCAGCCACAGGCTGCGCCTGAGAGGCTTCATGCACGTCGGTGATCACTTTCACGCCAAAGGTCTGCTTCAGCTCCTGGAAAATCTTCATCCCTTCTTCCAGGCCCGGGCCACGGTAAGAGTTGATGGAGGAGCGGTTGGCTTTATCAAAAGAGGCCTTAAACACGTACGGGATGCCCAGCTTCTGGGTCACGGTCACGTAGTGCTCGCAGATACGCATGGCGAGATCGCGGGATTCCAGCACGTTCATGCCGCCAAACAGCACGAACGGCAGGTCGTTTGCTACCTTGATATCACCAATGCTAACCACTTTTTGTTTCATAGGATCGCCTTATTCAGGTGTGAATCGGAATTAAGATTAATGCAGTGTAATTTGTTTGTGCGAGATCGCGTTGATCTGCGCACGAATCATTTCGCTAATCGGGTCTTCCGGACATTGCTCGACGAAATAATTCAAATCACTTAGCGCCACATGCTCGCAATCGAGCTGCGCATAAATCAGGCCGCGGTCGCGAATTTCGTACGGATCTTCCGGGTTGAACTGCAGCAGCACTTCGCTGGCACGCAGCGCAAGCTCCATTTGACGCTCTTCCATCAGCGCAGACTTCAGCGTGTCCAGCAGCTTACGGATCACTTCGGCGTTATCCGCCTCGTCGAGATCTTCGTTGAAGAGCTCGGCCACCGGGCTGATATTGCCTTTCAGCCACACATCCAGCGTGTGCTCATCCAGCGTGTCACCGTTGAAGGGATTAATGAGCCACATCTCGCCGTCCAGCCACTCCGCACGCAGTATCATCTGCGTCGGGAAAATGACCGGCACCAGCGGAATATCCAGACGATGGGCGACCCACAGCAAAATGGATCCCAGCGCGACGGCGCTGCCCTGACGATTCTTCAAGACCTGGTCCAGCCATAATGCGTCTGACAGGCGATAAACGCCACGCGTGTCGCAGAAACCCCATTCGCCGTAGAAAAGCTCTAGCAGCTTCTCTAATTGCCAGTCCTGCGGACGCGCCTGACTGATCTCCTCCCGTGCCAGGCTGACCAGATTCTCCAGCTCCGCGTGGACGTACTGCGACGTAAAATCATCGCGAATCATTTCAGAAATCAGGATCATGCCTTCACACAGCGGCACTTTGTTAAATTCGAAATCGGCTAAGGACCTCATGACTTACCCCAGTAACGACTGCGCGTACAATGACGTCCAGACGCGATAAAACTCAAAACGATGTAGATGATAACGCCAAACCACTTTTCAGTCAGCCATGCGCCTTTATCAGTTAATGGCAGAAAGCGGTGATTCATACCCACTGTCCCAGCGTCAGACGTTCATTGCCGCCGTAATCGCGGCAGGTTGCCACTGCGCGATAACCCGCATTTGTGAACAGCGCGCGCACCGCGTTCCCTTGCGTCCAGCCATGTTCCACCAGCAGCCAGCCACCGGGAAGCAAATGTTGTCGTGACGTTGTCACAATGTGATCAAGATCGGCTAAGCCTTCATTGGCCGCGACCAGCGCAGTCAGTGGTTCGAAACGAACATCGCCCTGCGCAAGGTGCGGGTCATGTTCGTCGATGTAAGGCGGGTTGCTGACAATCAGCGCAAATAAGCGATTCTCCAGCGCGGTAAACCAGCTACTTTGCAGTACCGTCACGTTGCCGAGCCCAAGACGTTCCACGTTACGCTGCGCCAGCGTCACCGCGTCTGGCATCACATCCACCGCCGTTACTGTGCAATCGGGCCGCTCAGTGGCGAGCGCGAGCGCAATAGCGCCTGTGCCAGTACCGAGATCGAGAATGCTACAGGCCGCTGTGGGTAAACGCGCCAGCGCTTGCTCCACCAGACACTCGGTGTCTGGACGTGGGATCAGCGTTGCCGCCGAGACGTACAGCGGTAACGACCAGAACTCACGTTCGCCGACAAGGTGCGCCACCGGCTCGCCCGTCTTACGGCGGGCAAGCAGCGCGGCGAGCTGCGCTTCCTGCTCGGCGGTCAGCAGCGTCTCACCAAAAGCCAGCAGGTACGTGCGGGATTTACCCGTCACATGCTCAAGCAATATTTCGGCGTCGCGTTTCGGGCTTTCGCTTTCTGAAAGCTCACTGACCGCCTCACGTAACCAGCGCTGAAAATCCATTATTCCTGCTCGGACAGTGCCGCCAGCTGGTCGGCCTGGTATTCCTGCACGATAGGCTCAATCAGCATATCGAGCTTACCTTCCATTGTTTCATCCAGACGGTACAGCGTCAGGTTGATGCGGTGGTCGGTCACGCGGCCCTGCGGGAAGTTATAGGTGCGGTTACGATCGCTGCGATCGCCGCTGCCCAGCAGGTTACGACGCGTAGAGGCTTCCGCCTGCTGACGTTTCGCCACTTCGGCGGCGCGGATACGTGCACCCAGTACAGACAACGCTTTAGCTTTGTTTTTGTGCTGGGAACGTTCGTCCTGACACTCCACCACAATACCGGTTGGCAGGTGGGTAATACGGATCGCGGAGTCGGTGGTGTTAACGTGCTGACCGCCCGCCCCGGAGGAGCGGAACGTATCAATTCGCAGATCCGCCGGATTGATGTCCGGCAGTTCGGCTTCCGGCAGTTCCGGCATCACCGCAACCGTACAGGCTGAGGTGTGAATACGTCCCTGAGATTCTGTCGCAGGCACGCGCTGCACGCGGTGACCGCCGGATTCAAACTTAAGACGACCGTACACGCCGTCGCCGCTGATCTTGGCGATAACTTCTTTAAAGCCACCATGTTCGCCTTCGTTGGCACTCATGATCTCTACGCGCCAGCGACGCGCTTCGGCGTAACGGCTGTACATACGGAACAAGTCACCAGCAAATAGCGCGGCTTCGTCACCGCCGGTACCGGCGCGCACTTCCACAAACGCGTTACGCTCATCGTCCGGATCTTTCGGCAGCAGAAGCACCTGGAGCTGTTGTTCCATCTCTTCAGAACGCGCTTTTGCGTCCTGCAGCTCTTCCTGCGCCATCTCGCGCATTTCAGGATCGTCGAGCATCATCTGCGCGGTTTCAATATCTTCCTGAACCTGTCGCCAGTCGGTAAAGCATTTAGACACATCACTCAACTGCGCATATTCACGCGACAGTGCGCGAAAACGTTCCTGGTCTGCGATGGTCCCGGCATCACCGAGCAGCGCCTGTACTTCCTCATGGCGCTCATGCAGAGCTTCCAGTTTAGCGACGATAGAAGGCTTCATAGGCGTAAGTGCACCTTGTAATAGAAAATGGGTGTAGGGCGCTATTCCAGCCCGAGGCTGTTGCGCAGAATAGTCAGGCGTTCATCATCCCCGTCACGGGCAGCCTGCTGAAGAGATTTGGTTGGTGCATGGATCAGGCGGTTGGTCAGTTTCCACGCCAGATCCTGCATGATTGCATTTGCGTCACCGCCCTGTTCCAGGGCCGCTAACGCTTTGGCTGTCAGGTCATCACGCACCTGTTCAGCCTGCCCGCGGTACTCGCGGATGGTCTCGCTGACGCTTTGCGCGCGCAGCCAGGCCATAAACTCGCTGGTTTCCTGCTCAACAATGGTTTCCGCCTGCACCGCTGCCGCTTTACGCTGGGCAAGGTTGTGCGAAATGATGCTTTGCAGGTCATCCACGCTGTAGAGATAGGCGTTCGCCAGTTTGCCCACTTCGGGTTCAACATCACGCGGGACGGCAATATCTACCAGCAGCATCGGCTGATTACGGCGGGATTTCAGCGCACGCTCCACCATCCCTTTACCGATAATCGGCAGCGGGCTGGCGGTAGAACTGATAATAATATCTGCCTCTTTCAGGCGTTCATCGATGTCGCTCAGCGCAACGACCTCTGCGCCCACTTCGTCCGCGAGCACCTGCGCACGCTCGCGGGTGCGGTTGGCGATAATCATCTTTTTCACTTTATGCTCGCGCAGATGGCGCGCCACAAGTTCGATGGTTTCGCCCGCGCCCACCAGCAGCACGGTGACGGTCGACAGGGATTCAAAGATTTGACGAGCGAGGGTACAGGCCGCGAAAGCAACAGAAACCGCACTGGCACCAATGTCGGTTTCGGTTCGCACACGCTTCGCCACGGAGAAAGACTTCTGGAACATACGCTCCAGCTCGCTGGCCTTCAGATGCCCTTTTTGCGAATCTGCAAACGCCTTTTTCACCTGCCCAAGAATTTGCGGCTCGCCCAGTACCAGCGAATCCAGCCCGCTGGCCACGCGCATGAGATGGCTGACCGCATCGTTGTCCTGATGCCAGTACAGGCTATTACGCAGTTCTTCTTCGTTGAGGTTGTGGTAGTCGCATAACCAGCGGATCAGCGCCTCGTGCAGGTTATCCTGCTCTTCCACGCTGAGATACAGCTCGGTACGGTTGCACGTCGAGAGCACCACGCCACCCTGCACCATCGGTTGTGCAAGCAGGCTATCCAGCGCCAGGTCGAGCGTATCCGGCGAAAACGTCACGCGTTCTCGCAGTGAAACCGGGGCTGTTTTGTGGTTGATGCCGAGTGCTAATAGGGTCATGTTGAGCGGGAGTAGTACCAGCGTTAATAAGGTTAGCAGAACGCATCATACAGGATGCGCGAGATCAATAAAAGGGACTGCCCCCTTTCGGAGTAATAGCTTATACCCGTCATACTTCAAGCTGCATGCGCGTTGGCTGCGCTCGTTCACCCCAATCGCATAGTTATCTATGCTCCTGGGGATTCACTCTCTTGCCGCCTTCATGCAGCTTGAATTATTTAGGGTAGATACAACGCTTTGAGATAATTTGAACGTAGACGGTAGCACTGTGGGACGCTAGCATTAACAGTTATAACTGCAACGTATCTCAAGGATTTGTCCTCATTATGACCCGACTGATTCGCCTGCTGCCGCTGGCGGCACTGGTTCTGACCGCATGTACCGTCACCCAACCAAAAGGCCCGGGCAAAAGCCCTGATTCACCGCAGTGGCGTCAGCACCAGCAGGACGTCCGTAATTTGAGCCAGTACCAGACCCGCGGCGCTTTCGCTTATCTCTCTGACGAGCAAAAGGTTTATGCACGATTCTTCTGGCAACAAACGGGTCAGGACAACTATCGCCTGCTGCTGTTAAATCCGCTGGGCAGCACCGAACTGGAGCTTATCGCCAAACCGGGCCAAGCGCAGATCACCGATAACAAAGGCCAGCACTACACCGCGACAGACGCCGAAGAGATGATTGGCAAACTGACGGGGATGCCTATCCCGCTCAACAGCCTGCGCCAGTGGATCCTCGGTCTGCCGGGTGAGGCAACCGACTACCAGCTTGACGATCAATACCGTCTCAGCCAGGTGAACTACACTCAGAATGGCAAGACGTGGAAAGTGGTGTACAGCGCTTATGACAGCAAGAGTAAACCGTCGTTGCCGTCGAATATGGAGCTGACGCAAGGCAGCCAGCGCATTAAGCTGAAAATGGACAACTGGATCGTTAAATGATGACCCACTGGCCCTCTCCGGCAAAACTGAACCTGTTTTTATACATCACCGGCCAGCGTGCTGACGGTTATCACACCCTGCAGACGCTGTTTCAGTTTATTGATTATGGCGACACGATCGCCATTGAGCTGCGCCAGGATGGACAGATATGTCTGCTGACGCCCGTTGAAGGCGTGGCGCACGAGGACAACCTGATCGTGCGCGCCGCGCGCCTTCTGATGAAAGCCGCAGCGGAATCAGGTCGTCTGCCCTCAGGAAGCGGTGCGGATATCCGTATCGAGAAGCGTCTGCCGATGGGCGGCGGGTTGGGCGGTGGCTCATCTAACGCCGCGACCGTACTGGTTGCGCTGAATCATCTCTGGGGCTGCGGGCTGTCAAAGGACGAACTGGCAGCCTTAGGCTTGACGCTGGGGGCTGATGTCCCGGTGTTTGTTCGCGGTCATGCGGCTTTTGCCGAGGGCGTCGGCGAGATCCTCACGCCAGTCGACCCGCCGGAAAAATGGTATCTGGTTGCCCTCCCTGGCGTGAGCATACCAACGCCGGTCATCTTTAAAGATCCTGACCTGAAAAGAAATACCCCGGAACGGTCAATAGAAACGTTATTAAATTGTGAATTCAGCAACGATTGCGAGGATATCGCAAGAAAACGTTTTCGCGAGGTTGATGCGGTGCTTTCCTGGCTGTTAGAATACGCGCCGTCGCGCCTTACGGGTACAGGGGCCTGTGTCTTTGCTGAATTTGACACCGAATCCGCCGCTCGTCAGGTGCTTGAGCAAGCGCCGGTTTGGCTGCATGGTTTTGTAGCACGCGGGATGAACACCTCCCCCCTACAGCAGACCTTACTGGCGCAGACTGAGTTTCGGTGACAACGTCACCCTGTTCCAGACGTTGCATCGCGCTCTTTAATACACCGCCTGGATAGCATTTGCCTGGCCCGCACAGTTTGCGGCGAACGCTATCCACCACTGGACGCATGCCTGAGGTTCTTCTCGTGCCTGATATGAAGCTTTTTGCTGGTAACGCCACCCCGGAACTAGCACAACGTATTGCCAACCGCCTGTACACTTCCCTCGGCGACGCCGCCGTAGGTCGCTTTAGCGACGGCGAAGTCAGCGTACAAATTAACGAAAATGTACGCGGTGGTGATATTTTCATCATCCAGTCCACCTGTGCTCCAACAAACGACAACCTGATGGAATTGGTTGTTATGGTCGACGCCCTGCGTCGCGCTTCAGCAGGCCGTATCACTGCTGTAATCCCTTACTTCGGCTATGCCCGTCAGGACCGTCGCGTCCGTTCTGCACGTGTGCCAATCACCGCTAAAGTTGTCGCTGACTTCCTGTCCAGCGTCGGCGTTGACCGCGTACTGACCGTTGACCTGCACGCAGAGCAGATCCAGGGCTTCTTCGACGTCCCGGTTGATAACGTATTCGGCAGCCCAATCCTGCTGGAAGACATGCTGCAGCTGAACCTGGACAACCCAATCGTGGTTTCTCCGGACATCGGCGGCGTGGTACGTGCCCGTGCTATCGCTAAGCTGCTGAACGATACCGACATGGCAATCATCGACAAACGCCGTCCGCGCGCTAACGTTTCTCAGGTGATGCACATCATCGGTGACGTTGCTGGCCGCGACTGCGTGCTGGTTGACGACATGATCGATACCGGCGGTACGCTGTGTAAAGCAGCTGAAGCGCTGAAAGAGCGTGGTGCCAAGCGCGTGTTCGCTTACGCGACCCACCCGATCTTCTCCGGTAACGCGGTAAACAACCTGCGCAACTCCGTCATTGACGAAGTGGTGGTATGCGATACCATCCCTCTGAGCGACGAGATCAAGGCACTGCCAAACGTGCGTACCCTGACCCTGTCCGGGATGCTGGCCGAAGCGATTCGTCGTATCAGCAACGAAGAATCCATCTCAGCAATGTTCGAACACTAATCGAACACGGCCGATAAACCCGCTGCGGCGGGTTTTTTTGTCTCTGGGTTTTATTTGTATGATTAATGCCTCCTTCACCTGCCATTGATATGACAGATGATGCGCATACGGATGATAGATAATTGTGAAAAACGTAACCTCCTCACATGTTCTGCCCTTTCGCGCCCTCATCGACGCCTGCTGGAAAGAGAAATACACCTCATCACGCTTTGTACGTGACCTGATTGCCGGGATCACCGTCGGCATTATCGCCATCCCGCTGGCGATGGCGCTGGCGATTGGCAGCGGCGTTGCGCCGCAGTACGGTCTGTACACCTCGGCCGTTGCCGGGATCGTCATCGCCCTTACGGGCGGCTCGCGCTTCAGCGTCTCCGGCCCGACCGCCGCCTTTGTGGTGATCCTCTACCCGGTTTCGCAGCAGTTTGGTTTGGCAGGACTGCTGGTCGCCACCCTGATGTCCGGCGTCTTTTTGATTCTGTTTGGCCTGGCCCGCTTTGGTCGGCTGATCGAGTACATCCCCCTTTCCGTGACGCTGGGATTCACCTCGGGGATTGGTATCACCATCGGAACCATGCAGATCAAGGATTTCCTCGGCCTGCAGATGACTCATGTTCCTGAGCACTATTTACAGAAAGTGGGGGCGCTGTTTATGGCGCTGCCGACCGCCAACCTGGGCGACGCCGCCATTGGGATTGTGACGCTGGGTACGCTGATCGTCTGGCCTCGTCTGGGGATCCGTCTCCCGGGCCATCTGCCCGCCCTGCTGCTGGGCTGCGCGGTGATGGCTATCGTCAATATGTTCGGTGGTCATGTCGCGACCATCGGCTCGCAGTTCCACTATGTTCTGGCGGACGGTTCACAGGGTAGCGGCATTCCGCAGCTGTTGCCGCAGCTGGTGCTGCCGTGGGACATGCCCGGCTCCAGCTTTACCCTAAGCTGGGATTCGCTGCGAGCTTTGCTTCCCGCCGCATTTTCTATGGCGATGCTGGGGGCGATTGAGTCCCTGCTCTGCGCCGTCGTACTGGACGGTATGACCGGCACCAAACACAAAGCCAACAGCGAGCTGGTCGGTCAGGGATTAGGGAATATCATCGCGCCGTTCTTCGGCGGTATTACCGCAACGGCAGCCATCGCCCGTTCCGCTGCAAACGTGCGCGCGGGAGCAACGTCACCCGTTTCGGCGGTTATCCACTCCGTGCTGGTGATCCTCGCCCTGCTCATTCTTGCTCCGTGGCTCTCCTGGCTCCCGCTCTCTGCAATGGCGGCGCTGCTGCTGATGGTGGCGTGGAACATGAGTGAGGCGCATAAGGTGGTGAACCTGCTGCGTCGCGCGCCGAAGGACGACATCATCGTGATGCTAATCTGCATGTCGCTGACCGTGCTGTTCGATATGGTTATCGCCATCAGCGTCGGGATCGTGCTGGCTTCCCTGCTGTTTATGCGCCGCATCGCGCAGATGACGCGCCTTTCCCCGGTTAACGTGGAGGTGCCTGACGATGTGCTGGTGCTGCGCGTGATTGGCCCGCTGTTCTTCGCTGCGGCGGAAGGCCTGTTCAGCGATCTGGAGTCCCGCATCGTGGGCAAACGGGTTGTCGTGCTGAAGTGGGATGCCGTACCGGTACTGGATGCAGGCGGGCTGGATGCCTTCCAGCGCTTCGTGAAACGTCTGCCGGACGGCTGTGAGCTGCGGGTGAGTAACCTGGAGTTCCAGCCCCTGCGCACCATGGCGCGCGCGGGCGTGCAGCCCATCCCTGGCCGACTCTCCTTCTACCCTAACCGGGATGCCGCGCTAGCGGACCTGTGAGCCACCTGATGCAGAGAAACGTCTCTGCATCATCACCCCGATAGCCTGCTGGAGCCACCCAAGTACGGCAGGCGTCATCCATGTTCCCTTCATCAGATGCGGCTCCTGCTGCATGGCCACACGAAACTTTTGCTGGGTCTCCGGGTTCGTACCCGCGTACGACTGGAACAACGCCAGCCAGTTTTCGGCAAGCTTTTGCGCCTCTTCAGAGGTGGGGTCGAGATTTTCCCGCTGCGCCTGGTGCACTTTTGCCACCAGCGGCGGCCACTCCATCATGCGGTCAAAGTAGTGTTTCCGGGTAAAAGCCATCTCTTCGGCAGAGAGATATTTCTCCCAGATAATAAGTTTCGATTCGGCAAACGCCCGCGTAATGTAATCGGTCATCTCCGGCGTAATGCCGGTCTGTGCCTGCATCTGTGGCTCAACGCTGTGCATTTCGTTCAGCCGGGTGAGAAACTCCGGCTTACCCGCTGTGTCCAGTTCCAGGCGTTCCATCCAGCGCGTCGCCAGGTCCATCGCCCGGGCGTCCGTCACGGGTATGTGTTGTTCCAGCAGCATGCTGGCCTCTGCAACCAGCCCTGACCAGATAGCCGCCAGCGCATCCTTCTGCACCGCAAACGGCAGCTGCTGTAACTCTTCTTTGCTAAACCAGCGATCGTACATATTCATTAACTCCAGAGTCTGTAGCCAGGATTCCAGATCGGGAGTCTCATCGGCGGCAAGCCCGGTGCGTAAGTCCATCAGCCTGTCGCGCAGCGTGTTTATGCTGCGCAGCTGTTTATCCAGCAGGCTGATTTGCGCATCGAGGAGTTCCGTTAACGACAGCGACTCCTGTTCCAGAAAATCCCTGATTTCAGCAAGTTCCAGCCCCGCTTTTGCCAGCGCCTGGATCATGTGCAGACGCTGAACATCCGCCAGGTTGTAAAGCCGGTAACCTGCCGCGCTTCTGGCAGAAGGCAGCAACAGCCCTGTTTGCTCATAGTGATGCAATGTTCGTACGGTGATCCCGGCACGTTTCGCCAGTTCACCCACCTGAATCAACATAACTGCTCCTTTTCTTTGCCAGTGGCACCACTCTGGAGCCTTACGTTACGTGAGGGTCAACCCTTGATGCAAAAAAAACGGCTCCCCAGGGAACCGTTTCGGTGTTCTTCATCGTAGCACTAGCTGTGCTTATGCTGGTCGCGACGACAGCGTTTGTCGTAGTGGCGCACCCACCAGTACTTGTCACACACTTCCTCATGGCCGCTCACGCGAGCCCCCGCCAGCCATAATACCGCACCAATGAAGATGCTCAATATCGCGCCATGCGCGAAGTATTGCGGGAGATCAAACTGTGGTAACTGGTTTAAAATTGAATAACCCACCCCGGCTACCATCACGAACAGCCCCAACCCCATTAGCACGTTACCGAGTATCGAAGCGTTTTTGCGTTTCATGTGTCACCTCCGGAACTTTGGGTTGTCAGGGGAAAAGCCCCTAATCCTTGTGTGTAAAGTATAGACAACGCCCCTTTTATGAGTTGCGTGAATGATCACAATTACAGATAACGCCCAAACAAAAGTTTACAAATAAGGCTTTGAACAGCTTGAAATTCTAATTGTTCAAACCGGAAATTATTCGCATTTCGTTATGATGGTCGCAGAATTTTGTCAAGCGGCGCGCCAGACAGTAAACTACGCGCCAGATCTGGAACCCATTAGGAATTGAATCGTGACGATTAAACTGATTGTCGGCCTCGCCAACCCGGGCGCAGAATATGCGGCCACTCGCCACAACGCCGGGGCATGGTACGTCGATCTGCTGGCCGAGCGGTTACGTGTCCCCCTGCGTGAAGAACCTAAATTCTTTGGCTATACCTCACGTATCAACCTTGCTGGCGCGGATGTTCGCTTACTGGTGCCCACCACCTTTATGAACCTGAGCGGTAAAGCCGTGGCGGCAATGGCAACCTTTTATCGCATTAATCCGGATGAAATTCTGGTGGCTCACGATGAGCTGGATCTCCCGCCTGGCATAGCAAAATTCAAACTGGGCGGCGGGCACGGCGGCCACAACGGTCTTAAAGACATCATCAGCAAGCTGGGAAATAACCCGAATTTCCACCGTTTGCGCGTCGGAATCGGTCATCCGGGCGATAAAAACAAAGTTGTCGGTTTCGTACTCGGTAAGCCCCCGGTTTCTGAGCAGAAACTGATTGACGAAGCGGTAGACGAAGCGGCGCGCTGCACCGAAATCTGGCTGAAAGACGGGCTAACCAAAGCGACAAACCGCTTGCACGCTTTCAAAGCGCAATAATCCACCAGGTAAGGCATTTTTACCGCGCGTCATGCGGGTTACGTGTATAATAGGCGTAGTTATTTACTTTTCATCAGTCGGTTATCGTTAACGGATTGATTATCAAGATATTAAGGTGATTTAGAAATGGGATTCAAATGCGGTATCGTCGGTCTGCCAAACGTGGGCAAATCCACCCTGTTTAACGCGCTTACCAAAGCGGGTATCGAAGCGGCGAACTTCCCGTTCTGTACCATCGAACCTAACACTGGCGTTGTGCCAATGCCGGATCCGCGTCTGGACCAGCTCGCGGAAATCGTGAAGCCGCAGCGCATTCTGCCGACCACCATGGAGTTCGTGGACATCGCGGGCCTGGTAAAAGGCGCATCTAAAGGTGAAGGTCTGGGCAACCAGTTCCTGACCAACATCCGTGAAACCGAAGCGATCGGTCACGTTGTGCGCTGCTTCGAGAACGACAACATTATCCACGTCAACAACAAAGTGGATCCGGCTGACGACATCGACGTCATTAACACCGAGCTGGCGCTTTCTGACCTCGACACCTGCGAACGCGCTATTCACCGCGTGCAGAAGAAAGCCAAAGGCGGCGACAAGGACGCGAAAGCGGAACTGGCTGCGCTGGAAAAATGTCTGCCACAGCTGGAAAACGCCGGCATGCTGCGCGCGCTGAAAAACCTGACTGAAGAAGACAAAGCGGCAATCAAATACCTGAGCTTCCTGACCCTGAAGCCAACCATGTACATCGCCAACGTCAATGAAGACGGTTTCGAGAACAACCCGTACCTCGACAAAGTACGTGAAATCGCAGCGGCTGAAGGTTCTGTGGTTGTTGCCGTGTGCGCTGCCGTTGAATCCGATATCGCCGAGCTGGACGATGCCGACCGTGAAGAGTTCATGGCCGAGCTGGGTCTGGAAGAGCCGGGCCTGAACCGCGTGATCCGCGCAGGCTATGAGCTGCTGAACCTGCAGACCTACTTCACCGCTGGCGTGAAGGAAGTGCGTGCGTGGACCATCCCTGTGGGTGCAACTGCGCCTCAGGCGGCTGGTAAAATCCATACCGACTTCGAGAAAGGCTTTATTCGTGCGCAGACCATCGCGTTTGAAGACTTCATCACCTATAAGGGTGAGCAAGGCGCGAAAGAAGCAGGCAAGATGCGTGCGGAAGGGAAAGATTATATCGTTAAAGATGGCGACGTAATGAACTTCCTGTTTAACGTCTGATTTGTTTTGAATGAAAAAAATCCACGCCAAGGCGTGGATTTTTTTCATAAATTACCGATTTTACGCCCTCTTGCGCAGATAGAACTCAAGGTATTTTTTAGGTCTATCCTGAAACGCACGCTCTTTGCCGTAGTTATAAGCATCGTTGAAATATTTATACGCTTCATCGAATTGATTCAACTCGTAACAGACCATGCCGAGGTCGATTGATGGTGCAGTGTCTATATCCGATCCACGTGTGCGCAACGTCGTCTCTCCCCATTTCTTCGCCTCATCGTAATCGGCGAGATCAAAATATGCGCTGTACATGCACGCAGAGATCCAGTTGGCAAGTTCCCATTCAAGCTTTGGTTCAGGGAGAGCTTGCCATGCTTTTTGGTATTGCTCTAAAGCCTCGGCGTATTTTTTGTCATCGTGAAACTCGTTTCCTTTTTCAACAAAGGAGTTAATTTCGGATTCAATTTTTGGGTCTTCAAGATCTTTCATGGAACAATGCTCCTTCATTGGAAATATTGGGATTTTTCCTGTGGGCCAATAAAATCAGCGGAATCTTTATATCTATCAGGTAGCAGCGCTCCCTGAGACCGATTGTGACCATAATATTCAAGCTCATAATTTCTGGAATCTCTCATAAAGGCTCTGACCTCACGAGATTTAGGACCATAGTAGCCACCCTTCTGATTCCAGTATTTAACTGCATCTGTTAAATGAGCCATGTCCGCATCCTGAATACGGTACCATTTACCATCAGTTGAGCTTTTAAATTGCATCCTATCGCCCGTACCACGAATACGTCCTTCTCCTCGCATTCGTGCGATTACTTCACGTCCAGTTTTACTATTTTTTCCCGGGGTTCTTCCCATAAATTTTTTACGGCAACTCAACCCCCACGGATCCACCCACCCCAGCGCATTCGGCGCATATTGGTAAAGGTTTATCCCCCCCGCCAGCCCTATCGGGTCCTGCTGCGTAAACCGTCCGCAGTCCGGGTCGTAATACCGGAACAGATTGTAGTGCAGCCCTGTCTCACGGTCCAGGTATTGCCCCTGCATGCGCAGGTTCTGGGAATATCCTGATGCCCGCGTCTCGCTTTCCCGCAGCAGCTTGCCCCAGGCGCTGTTGACCCCTTCCCAGCGCACCTGCCCTTCGATATCCGTCATCCGCTCCGGCGTTCCGTTCGGCTGACAGTGGAACCAGAAGATCTCCGGGGCATCAACGCCATCGATACGGGCCAGCGGGTCGTAGCTGTCCTGATCGCTGTAGACGTAGGTCAGAGGCACATCCCCGTGCATTTCCTGCAGCAGGCGGAACCCTTCCCAGACAAACCGGGTAGTGACCGGCTTGCCGACTGGCTGACCGCCCAGCATCTGCTGGCGCGTTTTGCTGATGCGTCGCCCGAGCGGATCGTAGCGGAAGCTGACCTGCGTCTGCGGCCTGTTGCGGTCCCGCGGCTGGCTGATAACCTCCGTCAGGCGATGTTCGCCGTCGTACCGGTAGTGCCAGCGCGTCTGGCCATTATTTTTCTCCACGGTGCGGCCGTGGATGTCATAACGCCAGCAAATGCCGTTCAGCTGCGTCAGGCGGTTGTGCGCGATCTTCTCAGCAGAGCCTTCGAGCGGGTTACCGGCAGCATCCCAGCGCCACTGCTCCTGGCCGGGCAGCGTACCGTCCTGAACGAGCAGACGCCCGGCGCTGTCGTACTGCCAGCGGTACCAGCTGAACGGGTTATCGTCCCGCTCTTCCCGCACCAGGTTATTGCGGTAATCGTAATCCCAGCGGCGGGACCACCGGCGCGGCGACGGGCGCTGGGCATTGCCGGTAAAGACGTCCCGGCGATGCAGTCGCCCAAGACGATCGTATTCGCTGCGGGTGGTCAGCAGCCCCTGCGTGCGGCTGGTCTCCCGGTGGAGTTCGTCACGGGTAAAGTCGGATACCGACAGCTTATCGAGAGCAATGCTGAGCAGATGCCCGCTGCCGTAGTAGAACTGTTTTAACTCGCGGCCATCCGGAAGCGTAACGGAGGTGCGATTGCCTAGGGCGTCGTACTCCCACGCCAGCTCACCGTGTTCGCCCGCTTCGCGCGTGACGCGACCGAGCGCATCATATTCAAAGGCAAGCTCCTGCTCTGCCTCGGTGCTCCAGGCGTCTGCTGAAAGCGCAGGATGCAGCCCAATCCGGCTCAGCAGCCCTGACGAGGTGTAGTGGTAGCGGGTCTGGCCTTCCGGCGTGGTGCGGGCGACCAACTGGCCGCTCGCGCTCCAGGCAAAGGCGTGGGTAATGGCTTCTGGATGACCGGCGGCAAAGGTACGCGCTATCGTGCGCCCGCAGGCGTCGTAGCGATACTGTGAGGCCACGCCATCGAGCCCTACCTCTTCCAGCAGCAGCGAGTCTGCACCCCAGCGGAACTGATACGCTTCACCGTTTTCGTTTTCAAGGGCAATCAGACGCCCCCGGCTGTCCCAGCGGCGACGGACCTCTTCACCCTGAGAATTTCGCGTGGCGGTTAAGCGCCCGGCCTCATCGTATCTAAACTCACTTTCTTTACCATCAGCGCCAGCATGCTTCACCGGCAGGCCGCATTCGTTCCATTTGAGCGACTCCGTCCAGCCTTCCGGGCGATCGAGCTGTACCGGGCGCCCTGCAGCGTCGTAGCGGTAGCTCGTCTCTTCACCGTCAGCCCCAGTCTCGGTCACCAGCCAGCCCAGCGGATGATAGTGATACCGGGTCGTGCGGCCAGAGCAGTCCGTCGCGCGTACCAGCTGTCCCGCCTCGTTGTACTCCTGGTAGCGGCTGTTGCCGGCGGCATCGACCTCCTCAACGACCTGACCAAACTCGTCCCGGCGCAGCAGCGTCGTCTGCCCCATCGGGTCCACCACGCGCTTCAGGCCGTGATGTTCGTCGTACCAGAAACGGGTAGCGCTGCCGTCGGCTTCAACGATGGCTGACGGCAGCGCGCGGTGCTCAAGCCAGGCGGTAGTGCGGGCATTGCCGTCGGCATCGATCTCCTCCACCCGGTTGCCCATCTCGTCGTAAACGAAGGTAACGGCGTTCCCGAGCGGATCGATGCGGCGAGTCAGAAGCTCGTTGTCATCCCACTCGTAACGCCAGTTTTCACCGCGCTCGTCTACAAAGCGGACGATCAGGCTCTGCGCATTCCAGTAGTGCTGACGCGTCTGACCATCATAGTGCTCGACGGTCGTTAGCCCGGCGGCTAAATCATAGGTAAAGCGGCAGCCGTGGCCGGTGCTGGTGCGGTTTTCCACCACGCGCCAGTGATCAAATTTTTTCCAGCGGTATTCGCTCTCCAGACCGCCCGGCATCCGGTGCCAGACCATCAGGCCGTGGTCGTTATAGCGGTATTCGCGGGTGACGACGCCAGAGGCATCCGTCGCGCTTGTCAGCTGTCCGCGCGCATCGTAGCCCCACTGCATCAGCGGCCAGGTACGGTTGCCGTCGAAATGGCTGGCAGCGGTCACGCGCTGCGGGAATCTTTCGTCCTCATAGCGCAGGGTGACGTCTATCGCCCGCGGCTCATCGTGAAGACCAACCAGCCTGCCGTGCTCGTCCCACTCCGTCAGCAGCGCGTTGCCGTATTCATCACTCAGGGAGGCCAGACGCAGGATTAAGGGGTTCGCCCGGGTCGGTTTGTACAGACGCCACACCGCGCCGTCATCGTCAGCAATCGCCACGTCGCCGCTCTCATTGCGGCGGATAATAATGCCTTCGCTGATGCTGTAAAACGCCCGGTCAACAGGGGGCAGTTCAAAGCTCAGCTCGCGTCCGGTTTCGTCGAACCAGGTGGCGTTGTTTTCTTCCAGCGTCAGATAGCTGTCAAAGGCGGTAGCCCAGCCCAGGCCAAACAGCCCTTCGCGGGTGGTCAGGCTGTTGTAGCTGCGCTGCCAGCGAAGCGGGAAGCGCCCCGGCAGCGAGAAATCAAGCTCGTCATCGTCATTCAGCACCTTCACGCCGGTGGCGGCGTGAACCGGGTGCGAGGAGCCAAACACGGCATTGACGGCCATATCGGCCAGCATCCCGCCGCCCGCCGCCGCCAGTGCGCAGGGCATGTTTTTCAAAATCTTGCCCGGACGGCCGCGGAGCAGGGAGAGCGCAATCATCCCCAGCGCCAGACCCGGCGTTTTGCCGCTTTTGATATCGCGAACCGTGAGCGTGTCGCCGCCGATAATCACGTTCGGGGAGACGTCATCGGAAACGGTCCCTTCGCAGGTGGTGCGATCTTTCGCACGCACCGCAGGCTGGCCGTTGATGAAGACGCTTTTCGAGCCTTCCGCCAGATACTGCGGTCCGGAGTGCTTTTCACACGCCACCTTGTCTTCTTCCAGCGGTGAGGTGCCCGCGGCGGCAGACGCCACGCTCGGCTGCCACATTTCGCTACCAAACTGTCCGGCAGCGGAAAGCAGCATGCCCGCGTAATCGGCAAAGCTGCCCGGAGACTGCGGCTCAGGTGAAGGGGTATCTGCTGGCGTCAGCGTTCCGGCCGCGCGTGCGGCGGGGATCGCATTCGTCAGAACGTTATTCGAACCCGTTGTGATTTTCCCCGCAGGCGACGGCGGGAAAAGCGCGTTGCCTAACCCTTCGGCGGCGTTGCTGATATCGTCTGTGATCCCCGCCACGTTTGCCAGCACGCCGCCAATGATGCCACTTAACAGACAACTGGAGCCAATCGCCGCCACGCCTGCGGCTGCCGCCCCTGCCCCCAGCAATGGCGCTGCCACGGTAGCTGCGGCACCCACCGCCGCACCGATCACCGCATAAGCGGCACCTTCCGCCACAATGCTGGTGATGTCAGCAAAAATGCTGGAGTGAATAATCTCGTCGCCCTTACGGGCCGCGTTGTTGTCGCTCATGCCTTACACATTCCGGTTGTCGTTTAGCGTCAGGCTCTGCTTAAGCGCGCTCCAGCGCACCTCGTCCTCTTCAGTAAATGCTCTGAGCGCTGAGAGGGTAAAAATCATCAACACCGGTTTGCCCGGCGTCTGCACGGCCAGCTGTTTTTGCCACAGGCGCTGGCCGTTATGGTCAAAGTTGGTTTCAACTTCCAGACCGCTGATGTTGCCGTTAGGCCCGGCTTTCACACCCTGGAACTCGCTCTGAACGACCTCGCCCATCTGAGGGCGCATCACGTCCCACTGGCGGTGGAACTCTTTCTCATAATCGCTGCCATCCGGGATAACGCCGCGGCTGACCACGACGGACAGCCCGCTTTCGTCATCGCGAATAATATTCATGCTGTTATCCTGCCAGGCCGCAGGGAAAAGGGAAAACGAACCTTCCTGGAGGGTATATTTCATTGGTGAATCCGCGTCTAAGAATGCTGAAGAATTTTAAGGACCGTTATGGACAACGTGGTGGCAGACAGAAAGCGGTTATTCTTTCGGCGGCGTGAATTTCGCCTGCACCGCCGCATCAATATCCCCTTTATGCCCCGCGCCCGGCGCCGTGGTGCCCGGTTTTGTGCCTGAGGTATTCAGGTGCAGCTTTCCGCCCGTCGTGATATGACCATCCCCTTCAACAAAGAAGTTAAACTCTTTGCCGATCAGGCTAATTTTGCCGTTCGCGTTAAGCTCAATGGCGCTCTCGCCGGAGACAAGTCTCAGCTTTGTTCCGGAAGCGATAACGTACTGCTCCACCGCCGCATCCAGCTTGCCTTTCCCCGTCAGGATCTCGGTTCCACCTTTCACCGCCTGGATCTGATTAGCCTCCACGCGATGCAGCTCGTTTTTCTTAACGTAATGGCTGCGCTCGCCACCGACGCTGTGCGTTTCATCATTCTTAACGCTGGTGTCCATGTTGCGCTCGGCCTGGATCCACACCTGCTCTGCACCTGCCTTGTCCTCAAAGCGCAGCGCGTTGGCGTTGTCGACCGAGCCGTCTTTCGTGCGGCTCATAAAGCCCATCTGCGTCGCCGCTGCCGGCAGCGCCCACGGCGGCATGCTGGCTTCGTTATACACGCGCCCGGTGATAATCGGCCTGTCAGGATCGCCGTTGATAAAGTCCACCACCACCTCATCGCCCACGCGCGGAATTTGCACCCCGCCGTAGCCCTGGCCGGCCCACGCGCTCGACACGCGCACCCAGCAGGAGCTGGTGTCATCGCCCTTCGCCAGACGGTCCCAGTGGAACTTCACCTTCACGCGACCGTATTTGTCCGTCCAGATGCTCTCCCCCTGCGGCCCCACGACCTTCGCCGTCTGCGGGCCGTAGGTGCGCGGCCACGCCGTGCTCTGCGCCGGGCGGTACGACACCGACGCCGGGATGACCGTGAAATCGGTGCGGTGAATGGTTTCACCCTCGCCGCTGGCGTAGCGGTTCTCCTCGAAGTGGTATCCGGCCGCCGTCACCAGATACTCGCCGTTATCGCTGAAGAACGGCGCGTTAGTCAGGGTGAAGATGTGGCCCGGCGCAATGCCCGCCGCCGTGGCCGTGGCCTGAATCTGCTGATGCTCCACCTGCCAGCGCTCCTGGCGAATGCGAGCGTAGAACTCCGCATGCCCGGTCTCGACAAAGCGGCCCGGCCAGTCGTAGACGTCAATGCTGCCCGGCTTCGGCGACGCCGGGTTCTGCTGAGCCTGGAACAACCACGCGTTCGGCTTGCGGAAATCATAGTCGTCGAGGCTGTAAATACCCGGCGTCACGCTGTCCTCCAGCGCCCACTGGCCGATGCCCTCTTCGTCGGTACTGCCGCCGGACGGCGTCTGGTGGTACGGAATCACCTCATAGCCGCTGAACGGCTGATGCTGCGTGGCGGCATCAGTCAGCACCAGGGTGTGTTTATCAGCCTCGTGGCTGAAGTGATAGGCAATCCCCTCCAGCTCCATCAGACGGCTGATGAAGTCAAGGCTCGACTCCTGATACTGCACGCAGTAGTCCCATACGCGGTAGCTGCCGGTGAGCTTGTCCTCCACGTTGACCTGATGCTCGCCCAGCAGGGTTTTCACAATCTGCGGCACCGTCTGCCCCTGGAAGATACGCAGGTTGCGGTCGCGCTTCATCGGCCACAGGTCCGGCTCCACCGTCAGCTGGTACACCGCGTAGCGGGTGCCCGTCAGCTCAACGGCGCTCACCGCCACGCGCGTGACTTTGCCGTTAATATAGCGGGAGGTGAGCAGGTTCTGCGTCGGGATGGTCACCGTGACCGGCTGACCGAGCAATTTGCTGCGGTCGATGCGCGCATCCGTGCCGAGCAGGGTCAGCGTCAGGGCGAACGACTCGGACATCGCCTCGCGGCCAGAGAGTTTCCAGAAGAGCAGCCCCTCGACCGGGAGCTGAACGGTAATTCGGTTGAGCATAATCGTTATTCCACTATGGGCTAATCTCAGTGCCAAAAGTTAACTCATCGTCAATACGCAATGCGGAAACGCTGTTGATGTGATAATGAGTAGCTGTAAGATTGACTTCCCTTGCCACAAAAATAAAACCACCTTCCCAGTGGCTTTATTTGAGTGGTCTTACATGAATACCGTGAGGTCACTCTTTTCCAAAATGAAAAGGAGAAATGTTGATGCACATTATACAATCTCAATCATTGTGCTTACTTAAGCCATAAACCTGAAAACATAAGGACACCTCCCAGAGAAATTAAGCTTTTAGCAACAATAAGTAAGCCAGGAGAGACAACACGTGACACAGATGATATTTTTTCATAATTCTCCGCGCCATACCTTTTGTGCCCCTTCATAATCCCGGAAAAAATCGTGCATAGCAGCACGACAGTGAACTTTAATCCCCATACGCACAGAAAAGACATAGAAAGCATAATCGAATATTGTTTGGCCGTTGCAAGTGAAAATAATAACATTGACTGAGCAAGCCACTTCAACAAAAATCCAATAACCACAGTCGACAGCAACAACAGAACGAACATCCCCCCTGTCAGGATCCACTGTTTTTTATTAAACAAATCCTTTCCATTCCAGACAAGTGCTAGCGTCCAAACCATAAAAAGAATAAAGAAAAACCAGCGCACCATAACATTCCTTATTTATTTTAGTTTTCCTATCCCCTTCTCTTTCGAAGAGGAGGTTACGTTAGCTACGCCATATATCCATATAAGCAGACAAAAATCAGAAGGGGCAATAAAAATAAGAATGAGTGAAGAAACAATATGTTATTGTATGAAAGTACCCTCAGGAGCCCTGTCAAATAATTCACCTGCAATTTTGGTGATACGCTCGTGTTGTACAAGTTTGTTTCTCCACTCCAGCGGAATACCGGAATAACCATACAACGCGCCTGCTATTTGTCCCGCCGTCGCCGCGACGCTATCCGCATCATCGGCAAGATTGGCTGCCAGTAGAATGGCATCACGGAAATTATTAGTATTCCATACGGACCACATTGCAGCCTCAAGTGTGTCGATAACATAACCACTTGAACGTATCTGGTCGCGTGTTTTTTGCTTATACTCACCGGCGTTGACGATCATGACACGCGGCTGCAGCGGCATGATGTGTGGTGCAAAAGTAAACTCTTTATTGTGACCGTTAATCATAAGCACAAGTAGATAACTTAAATACTGTGCGCTATTTATTGCTTCAGCGGCACCATGTGTTGCAATACTCTGTTTTTTAGCTTCGTAGAATGCTTTTTTCATTGAATTTCTAAAAAAAATAGAAACCGGTGCCTGTCTAATAATAGAAGCATTGCCTGCGGATTCGGGGGCAGTATCAGCGTTCCAGCCAGCCCCAAACTTGGTATATTGCTCCAAAGCATAACGTGTCACATTGCCTATATCAAAGCAGACACCATTAGAACTATTATAACCATGCTGATACCAATCCAGAAGTTTACTCCGGAAGCAGGTTGTATCAGCATCACCTTTTTCAAGAAGCGTTTCAGCGAGACATAATGCCATGGATGTATCATCCGTCCATTCACCTGCGTGAAGTCGAAATGGCCCACCACCTTCCATATCATTCACATGGGCAACGTCGCGAGGTAAAAACTCGAGCGTAGTACCAACAGCATCTCCTACTGCAAGGCCAATAAGCGCACCTATTGCACGATCCCGTGAATGTTCAGATGGAATATGACAAGACGGTGTTGAATCCCACGTTTTTTCTGTATAACTCTTCAGGAATGAATCTAATGATTTATTATCATAATTATATTGCATCCTCTGCTGGGTAGAGGGATCGCTAGCGGGTAAGTAATTACGATATTTATCGACATATTTCAATATCGTATTGAAATCAGAATGTAGATCGATCATGATAATTCCTTTCGCGCTAGCTAAAAATATTAATCATTCTAATTCAGTTTACTTATTGGCATTGAAAACGAAAAAGCCATCCACTTCCTGCTGGATTGCCGTCTGGTGGGATGCCCCAGGAGGATTGATAGCATTGCTTCCACCAGCAGGATTCAAATGCAGTTCACCGCCAAGCGTGTTTATTTGCGCATTCTGCTTAGCAGTAAAGTTGAAGTTATTGCCAATGATATTAACGCTTCCATCTTTCGATAATTCAATGGCGCTTTCACCGCACTCCAGCCTCAGCGTATTACCCGCCGAAAGTATATAATCGTTAACCACTTTGTCACTGCGACTGTTACCCGTCAGGCAAACGACGTCCCCTTTAACGCCCGCTTTCTGATTTTTTACAACCCGTAAGGTTTCATCTTCTCCCACATATTGGGTTCGATTCTTTTCAGTCGAATGGGATTCATCATTTTTGACGTTGATATCCAGATTGCGTTCGGCCTGGAGCCACACCTGCTCGCCTCCCGCCTTATCCTCAAAGCGCAGGGCGTTCGCATTGTCGACGGAACCGTCTTTAGTGCGGCTCATAAAGCCCATCTGCGTCGCTGCCGCTGGCAGCGCCCACGGCGGCATGCTGGCTTCGTTATACACGCGCCCGGTGATAATCGGCCTGTCAGGATCGCCGTTGATAAAGTCCACCACCACCTCATCGCCCACGCGCGGGATCTGCACCCCGCCGTAGCCCTGGCCGGCCCACGCGCTCGACACGCGCACCCAGCAGGAGCTGGTGTCATCGCCCTTCGCCAGACGGTCCCAGTGGAACTTCACCTTCACGCGACCGTATTTGTCCGTCCAGATGCTCTCCCCCTGCGGCCCCACGACCTTCGCCGTCTGCGGGCCGTAGGTGCGCGGCCACGCCGTGCTCTGCGCCGGGCGATAAGAGACCGACGCCGGGATGACTGTGAAATCAGTCCGGTGAATGGTTTCACCCTCGCCGCTGGCGTAGCGGTTCTCCTCGAAGTGGTATCCGGCCGCCGTCACCAGATACTGGCCGTTATCGCTGAAGAACGGCGCGTTAGTCAGCGTGAAGATGTGGCCCGGCGCAATGCCCGCCGCCGTGGCGGTGGCCTGAATCTGCTGGTGCTCCACCTGCCAGCGCTCCTGGCGAATGCGGGCGTAGAACTCCGCATGCCCGGTCTCGACAAAGCGGCCCGGCCAGTCGTACACGTCAATGCTGCCCGGTTTCGGCGATGCCGGGTTCTGTTGGGCCTGGAACAGCCACGCGTTCGGCTTGCGGAAGTCGTAGTCGTCGAGGCTGTAAATGCCCGGCGTCACGCTGTCCTCGAGCGCCCACTGGCCGATGCCCTCTTCGTCGGTACTGCCGCCGGACGGTGTCTGGTGATACGGAATCACCTCGTAGCCGCTGAACGGCTGGTGCTGGGTGGCGGCGTCGGTGAGCACCAGGATGTGCTTGTCGGCCTCGTGGCTGAAGTGATAGGCAATCCCCTCCAGCTCCATCAGACGGCTGATGAAGTCCAGGCTCGACTCCTGATACTGCACGCAGTAGTCCCATACGCGGTAGCTGCCGGTGAGCTTGTCCTCCACGTTGACCTGATGCTCACTCAGCAGGGTTTTCACTATCTGCGGCACCGTCTGCCCCTGGAAGATACGCAGGTTGCGGTCGCGCTTCATCGGCCACAGGTCCGGCTCCACCGTCAGCTGGTACACCGCGTAGCGGGTGCCCGTCAGCTCAACGGCGCTCACCGCCACGCGCGTGACTTTGCCGTTAATATAGCGGGAGGTAAGCAGGTTCTGCGTCGGGATGGTCACTGTGACCGGCTGACCGAGCAATTTGCTGCGGTCGATGCGCGCATCCGTGCCGAGCAGGGTCAGCGTCAGGGCGAACGACTCGGACATCGCCTCGCGGCCGGAGAGTTTCCAGAAGAGCAGCCCCTCGACCGGGAGCTGAACGGTAATTCGGTTAAGCATAATCTGTATTCCGTAATGGTTTATGCTGAAAACGTGTTTGAACGTAAAGCTAATTTTGACAAAGTGGTTTTGGATATGCGCCGGTGCTCTTATGCGTCAGAAACGTTAAAGAAAGTTATCCTCAGGTGCACTGTGAAATAGCTCCCCTGCCATGCTGACGAGACGTTCGTGTTGGACCAGTTTATCTTTCCACTTCTGCGGAATACCTGAATAGCCATATAACGCACCGGCCAGTTGACCTGCCGTTGCCGCAACGCTGTCGGCATCATCCGCCAGATTGGCGGCAAGAAGGATCGCATCACATCAATATGCCTTTAAACCTCAACAAGAGAATCCCTTAATTAATTATTCGGGAGAGGCCACCTTTTCGTATTTATAAACCCACAGCGAGTAAATTTTGAGACACTCCGACACACCAAACAAAACACTGCTCAACCAGACGCTCGCTTCACCCGCGACAGCCAAAAACAGGGGGAAAAGTGCAACAGAGCACCGGAAGGAGACTAGGCGCAAAACTTCCTGACAAAGCGCCAGTTTGCTTGCGAAGGGCCTCCTGGTAATAAAGCACCATGCAGAGGCAAAAAATGACAGTAACAATACGAAATCGAGACAAAAGAATAAGATAAGTAGAGCGCTATATCCGCCAGCAGAAAGCGTGTTCACTGCTGTACTAAAGGAGAGCATATCGGCAATAAAGGGGATCCTGTCATGGCGCGCGGATTGAGCACAGTAAAGCACGACAGCCAGCGCATCCATGCATCCCCAGAAAATGAAAACCTTATCTCTGGCTTTCATGGATGCTAATAATTACCTAACAGGCTCAGGTGGCCATTTACCACCTTTCTGGATGAGCTTCTCTTTAATTTCGTTTAATTTCTCGTAGTGCTCGCTGCCTTTTTCAAGCCCACTCAGTGCATCCGCAAGCGCGTTGCTCATTGACCAGCCATTTTTTGCCTTAATTGACGGATCCGCTCCACGATCGAGCAACAATAAAACATGATCGTATGACTGATTATCCAGCGCGTCGAATACCAGCGTTTTGCCTAATGAATTGGTTGCATTGACGTCAGCACCGCGATCGAGCATCGCTTCCAGCGTCTGTGTATTTTTCGCTTTAATCGACTGGAAGATTATCGGCTCGTGGAAAACCTTATCTTTCACATCGGGTGACAGGCCACCGTCCAGCATCGCGTTAATCCAGTCTGCACTGTCCCCTTTCAGAGCGAATTCTGCTGGGCTGCTTTTCCCTTGTGGGCGAGGCTGTAGCGGATCCGCACCGGCCTCAACAAGCAAAGTGATGACCTTCAAATGGGGAGATGTTTTTTTATCATTAATTGCGTTGCCAAGCGCCCAGAAAAGGAGCGTCATATCCTCCTTTCCGGGCTGGTTAAGGTTGCTATCGGGTGCAAGCGTCTTCACCACGTCGACATTGCCTTCTTCAATCGCTCTCGCCAGTTCAAGCTGCTGACCGTTGAAGTAATCCTGTGGATTGAGTTCCATATCCTGCTTACACCCCTGAATCATGATTAAAAAACATAACGCTACAAAAGCCATCAACCGTTTTTTCACAACCGACTCCCGATTATCGAAATATCTTCATCCTTTTGCTGCTCAATGCAATTTATCGCCTGATCAATACCATGCCGGTCGAGCGCACTTCCGGTCCCACCGGGAAGATCGTGGGCGATACCCGCAGCATTCGGGCTCAGCGCAGAAATTTCCTCTTTGAGAATTAAAGACGGGACATGCCCCTTCACCGTTTTCAGATCCTCCCAAAGATTAACTTCCTGAATCTTCGTCAGAAGTTCTCCGTTAACCCGATACGCCTGAATATTCTCCGTGCTGCCCAGGATTTTACCGCCATATTTTTCTACCGTTCCGGCGTTAAGCCCTGCGGCATTAAATGTCCATCCCGCTTTACCACTTCCCATTGAGGCTGCAGACGCGAGCCCGCCTCCCAGCGAGTGTCCGGCAATATCAATATTCTGGCCTGACCTTGCCAGTTCCTTACTAATACTCACGGCTTTTTTATAATAATCAGATGCCATTCCCATGCCCTGGGAGAAGTTATTAGACCAGTCTGCACCGTTTTTAACGGGTGCCAGCTCCCCTTTAGTGAGCAACGAGGTAACATTATCAGACAGCGACGCAAAACCCGGCTCCCTCGATCCCCGGAATACCACCGTGGGATTCATATCACTCCCAAACACATCCGGTTTAGGCTGATAGACGCGAGCAAGAAAATTGGGAGAGGTGTCATCATCGAAGAGCATCGATTTATTCAGGCCAAACTTGCCCAGAAGCGCATCATCATTACTAATATCCGTCCACCCCTCCGGCACGCCCGGCGTTGTTTCCAGCGGGTTTACGGTCTTATAAACATTTTCCGCAAGCTTCGCTTTCTCCACGGCAATGTTATTCGCCGCTAGCCGTTTAGCCGCGATCTGCGCATCCGGGTAGAGACTGTTGCTGCCCTTCGCAATCAGGTCCTTACGGGCCTGCCAGCGTTCGGCTTTGGTCATATTCTGCAGCTGCGCCGCGTAGGTTTTACCGTCTTTGCCCGGCGTCGGCTGGTCAGGCACCTGCGCCGCTTTGGATTTCACCACCTGCGTTGGCAGCTCCGTTGGCGCAGGGCGGGAACCATAGGTGCGCACCATCGTTTCGTAACGATCGACGATAGTGCTTACCGGGTACCAGCTCAGCCCGGTAAGCGAGGCGGCCTGCAGCCGCCCCTGTGCATTGATGTAAAAGATTTCCGTTACCGATGACCAGCTGCGAAAACTTTCGTCAATCGCAACGATTCTGCCCATATCAAGATCCTGCGCAATCAGCTTGCGCGTATCGCGACCGGACTGATAGGGATTCGCACCGGTGATGGTTCGCAGCAAATCGTAGCGCGTGAACAGCGAGCGCAGCGAATTGTCGGGAACCGACATAATCCACTGCCCGGCGACGGACGGGCGGATAATTTTCGCAAAAAGCGCTGGCGAGACGTTCTCGCTGAAAAGATAGACAAACTTAATGTTATACATTCGTTCCGTCCTGTTCCCTGTCCCCGCCTGACTTACGGATTCACCAGCCAGGTACCCGGCTTGGCAATATCCAGCGTCTGGGTACGCGTTCTCCCGTTGCCCTGCAGTTCAATCTTCGCCTCACCGGCTGGCAGCTTGAGCGATGCATAACCGTTCGTTGCCGGACGCAGCGCTTTTGGCTCGCCGTTCACTTTCAGCGTTTCGCCGTCCTGGATACGGATATAGACCAGCGCAACAGGGCTCGCGGCAGGTGGTGGAGCCTGTTCCGCTGCCTGCTCGCTAACCTTCTCCGTTTCCGGCTTCACGTCTGGCGTGTTCGCGGCGGTTTCAGCCGGACGCGTCTCTGCCGGTGCCTGTGCAGCCTGCTCGGGCGCATCCTGACCGCCGCCGCTAAACAGCATGGCTCCGGCTACAATGCCCACCAGCACGCCAGCGGCAACCATGCCCGGGATCTTGTAGCGGCGCCAGTCAAGCGCCGAAGCCGGTTTCTCTTCCTCTACCGGAACCAGCATGGTGCCGGTTTTTTTGGCGGTCAGCACATCGTTGATACCGGCGACCGGCATCTCAATCAGCGCAGCGAACTCGTCGATAGACTGCGGACGGTCCTCCATGTGCAGCGCCAGCGCGCGGTCAATGGCCTGCAGCAGCGGGATGGAATAACCCTGCGGCATGATTTCCACCAGCGGTTTGCAGGTATCCTGGATAGAGCGCACCACGCTGACCGGCGGCGGCGATCCAACGATCAGAGTCCGCAGCACGGCACCAAGGGCGTAGATATCCGTCCACGGACCCTGCTCGCTTTCGTTGTCGTCGGTGTACTGCTCAATCGGCGCAAAGCCCGGGCGCAGCATGGTTTCCGTTTCGTCGGAAAGGTTACCGATGGTGCGGCGCGCGGAGCCGAAATCGAGCAGCACCGGCAGGCCGTTATCCTGGATCTGAATATTATCCAGAGAGATATCGCGGTGCAGATAGCCTTCGTCGTGAATGGTTTTGATCGCACCGAACAGCATTGGCAGCGTGCGGCGGATCCACGCCTCGTTGATCAGCTCCGGCTTTTGTTCGCGCAGGCGTGAAAGCGTGGTGCCGCTGTAAAACAGCGTCCCCATGTAGGCCGTGTCGTTTTGCACCCAGAAGCGCAGGACGTGCAGCAGGTTCGGGTGGTTAAAGCGCGCCAGCAGACGGGCTTCCTGAATAAAGCTGTTCAGGCCGGCGGAAAATGCTTTGCCAAAGCGCTCGCTGCGCAGCACGAGGGTCATGTCATCACCGCGCACGGCGAGCGAGGAAGGCATAAATTCTTTGATAGCGATAGTGCGTTCGAGCTGGTGATCCCACGCGCGATAGACAATGCCAAAACCGCCGCCGCCGATCACCTCTTTGATTTCAAACTCGTTGAAGCGGTACCCGACCGGGAGCGCGTTTGGGACAGTCCGATTGTTATCATTATCCGTCATCTTTTACAGTTCTCTTGATGATTATTACGCGGCAAACTGACAGTGAAACTCGCCCTGCTCGCAGGTGACGTGCAGACGTCGGTACTGCTCGTCGCTACGGCTGGCGGTAAGTAAGATCTGGCTCATCTGAGGCAGTAAGGTGTTGGTCAGAATAGCATCCACCATGCGGCCACCGGACTCCACCTCGGTACAGCGCTGAACAATCTGTTCCACCACGCTGTCGTCAAACTCAGAAATAATGCTGTGATTCTCTTCCAGACGGCGCTGAATGCGCTTGAGCTGCAGACGAACAATCAGCCCCAGCATCTCGTCGCTGAGCGGATAGTACGGCACCACCAGCAGACGGCCCAGCAGCGCCGGCGGGAACACCTCCAGCAGCGGCTGGCGCAGCGCGCCGCTTAACGCGTCAGGCTCCGGCATCAGCTCCGGATCGGCGCACATCGCGCTAATCAGGTCGGTACCGACATTAGACGTCAGAATAATGATGGTGTTACGGAAATCAATATGGCGCCCCTCGCCGTCTTCCATCCAGCCTTTATCAAAGACCTGGAAGAAGATCTCGTGGACGTCCGGGTGTGCTTTTTCAATTTCGTCCAGCAGCACCACGCTGTACGGGCGACGGCGCACGGCCTCGGTCAACACCCCGCCTTCACCATACCCTACGTACCCCGGAGGCGCACCTTTTAAGGTGGAAACGGTGTGCGCTTCCTGGAACTCACTCATGTTGATGGTGATAACGTTCTGCTCGCCGCCGTAGAGGGATTCCGCAAGCGCCAGCGCGGTTTCGGTTTTACCGACGCCGGACGGGCCGCACAGCATAAAGACGCCCACCGGTTTGTTGGGATCGTCGAGCTTCGCCCGCGAGGTTTTCACGCGGCGGGCAATGAGATCCAGACCGTGACGCTGGCCAATAACGCGCTGGTTCAGCGTGTCGGCAAGGTTCAGCACCGCGTCGATCTCGTTTTTCACCATCCGGCCCAGCGGGATCCCGGTCCAGTCAGAGACCACCGCGGCCACCACATTTTCATCCACAGCCGCAAACAGCAGCGGCTCATCGCCCTGTAAGGCGTTGAGCGCCTGCTGCTGTTCCGCCAGCTGGCTGCGCAGCTCGGCGCTTTCTTCATCGCCCGCCGCGAACAGCGCCGCGCGCAGGCGAATAATCTCCTGCACCAGGCTGCGCTCTTCTTCCCAGCGTTGGGCCAGGGCTTCGCGTTTTGTTTCGTACGCGTCGCGTTCGGCGCGTAACGCCGTTACGCGCTCAGCGTCACCGGCACCGACGCGCGCTTCGCGCTCAGCGATCTCAATTTCCACGTCCAGCGCGGCAAGGTGGCGCAGGCAGTCTTCCAGCTGCGCGGGCGGCGCGCTCTGGCTGACCGCGACGCGGGCGCAGGCGGTGTCGAGCAGCGCAACGGCTTTGTCCGGCAGCTGACGCGCCGGGATGTAGCGATGCGACAGCTTTACCGCCGCGCTGACCGCTTCGTCGAGCAGCAGCACCTGGTGGTGCGTCTCCAGCGGCGACACGGTGCTGCGCAGCATCAGAATGGCTTTCGCTTCGTCCGGTTCATGCACCTGCACCGTCTGGAAACGACGGGTCAGCGCCGGGTCTTTCTCAATGTACTTTTTGTATTCCGCCCAGGTGGTGGCCCCGATGGTGCGCAGCTGACCGCGCGCCAGCGCTGGCTTCAGCAGGTTCGCCGCATCGCCGGTCCCCTGCTGGCCGCCTGCGCCAATCAGGGTGTGGATCTCATCGATGAACAGAATAATCGGCGTGGCGCTGGACTGGACTTCATTAATGAGCGCCTGCAGACGGGCTTCAAACTCGCCTTTCATGCCTGCGCCTGCCTGCAGCATGCCGATATCCAGCAGCCACAGCTGGATATTTTGCAGCGGCTCCGGGACGTCGCCGTCGGCAATACGCAGCGCCAGCCCTTCCACCACCGCCGTTTTGCCGACCCCGGCTTCCCCGGTCAGCAGCGGGTTGTTCTGGCGGCGACGCATCAGGATATCCACCATCTGGCGGATCTCCTCGTCGCGCCCGACAACCGGGTCAATCTTCCCTTCGCGAGCGCGGGCGGTCAGGTCCTGGCCGTACTGGGCCAGCGTCCCCTGCGCAGCCGGTACCGCACCCGCCGGTGCATCGGCGGCGGCGGCGGCCTGCTGCGTCTCTTTGCTGTTGGCGCAGATAGCGTCGAACTGCTCAATCAGCACCTCAACGTTCAGGCGGGTGAACTGTGACGAGATGCTTTTCAGCACGTTAGCCAGATTCCAGGTTTTAAGCATGCCGATCAGCAAATGGCCGCCGCGAATACGGCTAACGCCAAACTTCAGCGAGCCGAAAACCCAGGCGCGCTCCACGGCGCTGTCGATGTGTTCGGAGAGATCGGAAACGGAACTCGCCCCGCGCGGAAGGACATCCAGCGCTGCAACGATATCGCGCGTCAGCTGCTGTTCATCAAGGGCAAAGTGGCGGATGACCTGCTGCAGATCGCCATCCTGCTGCTGCATCAGCTGATGCAGCCAGTGCACCAGCTCAACATAGGGGTTGCCGCGCAGCTTGCAGAACGCAGTGGCGCTTTCCAGAGAGGTAAATAACAGCGTATCCAGTTTGCCGAAAAGCACGGCACGGCTAATTTCTGACATGTTAGTTTCCATTAACAATAATTCGGTATACGGAAGGATTACCGCTCTGCGCGATACACCAGATCGCCACGCGGGACAGGCTGCGGCTGACGGCCCAGCCAGGTGTTGTAGCCTAATCGCCCATTGCTGCCGAGCGTGGTGCCCTGCACCGCGTCTTCACGCAGGATCACCCGTGTTTCCCATTCAAACTCCACCCCGGCGTACTGACGCACCCAGTCGCGCAGCTCGGTGACCCACGCTTCGCCCGGCAGAAAGCGGTTGTACTCCTCCGCGCTCAGCGGGCCAATGTCGATGCGAAACTTATGCTGCACGTCGCGCACCGCAACGCCGAGAAAGGCGGACTCACCCATGCGCGGCATGCGGCGTCCTGCTCCCAGCTGCGCCTGCTCGCGCGTGGAAAGCGGCATCCACTGCGGCACGTTGCTGACCAGCTTGACCGGCGCTTTAAAATAGTTGCGCAGGATCTTCTCCAGCCCCTCCGGATCCCGCCCGTGACGGGTCAGGTGTCCGGCGTGGGTAAAGCGTGCATGCGAGCTCAGGCTGCCTTTGTTCATCTGCCCCGGCTGCCCCATGCCAATCAGCGACGCCAGGTAGCCCTCAAAGCGCTTGTTATCGGTGCGATCCAGAGAGACCGCCGGTTGCGCATCCGCCCAGGCGCGGTAAAACAGCAGCGCAAGGCGGTGGTGGAACAGATCGGCAAACGCGCTGAGGCTGGTGTCCTGATGATGATAAATACGCTCGCGGGCATATTCGGTCATGTGGACCGGCAGCGGGCCGTTCGGGCCAAACAGGCCGAAGCTGAGGATAGAGACCTCATGCAGCCCGCTTTCCTCCCGCTGACGTACCTGGGCCACAGTCGACGGCGCAAAACTCATCGACGGCTGCTGGCCGATGCGCAGCGGCTCAAATTTCGGCAGCGGCGCGCGTCCCAGCGGGTAGCGCTCGCCGCCCTGGGCATCAATGCGCCTTAGCAGCTGAAACAGATCGTAGCGCCAGGGCGTCTCGCGGACCCCGCTCCAGAACGTATCCGGCAGCCGGGTCAGGCGATGCACGCGCAGCGGTGCAGTGGCAGCGTCACTCATATCAGCGCCCTTTTACCCATGCGCGGTGCCCAGTAGCCAATCTCGCCGCGCTGCTGACTCTTCAGGGTGAACTCCGTAAAGCTGTTGATGGACACCAGACGGGCAAAGAGACGCTCCATTACGCTGCCGAAAAGCCACGGGCTGGCGCCGGAAAAGGCGCGCTCATCGACAGTCAGGGTAATGCCGATCCCGCGGGCGAAAACGACCGGACCGGGTTCAGGCACGCGGCGGTGAACCGGCTCCAGCACGCAGTGGCGAACGCCTTCCACCTGACGCGCAACGGGCGTTTCTGCCAGGTTGGCGTACAGCCCTAACAGCTGTCGCAGCGCGGCCGCGCCGTCTTCATTTTCGCTGTCCATCAGGCTGAGGTAGTTCATCTGCAGCTGGCTGATGAGCCGCCAGGTGCTGAACCCTTCGGCCAGCGCGGGGCGCGGCGGCGTCGGGCCTTTACGCAGGGTGAGGGATTTCACCGGCATGGAGTCGGCCATAATGAACTGCCCGAGCTCCTGCTGCAGCATCAGCGGCAGGTCGCGGCTGGTGCAGAGCACCTCAGCAGAGATGTAGCGCAGGTTTTCCTGCCACGGCGCGTGCTGTTCATCCACCAGCGAGATAAACACCTCCGAGCCAATATAGCCGGTACGGGTGCCGTAGCGCAGAGCGTGCTCGGACAGTACGCGCTGTTCGCGGCGCAGGGAAAAATAGGCCCCGTAGTTACCCGCATCGCCGCTCCAGGTGCTCCAGAATGGACGAAACGTCTGGTCATCACGCTGGCCGTCGGCGCTGCCATAGATTTTTTTGACCGCGTAAATTTCATAATCCAGCGGACGGATGTTATCCACCACCAGATGGTATTCATGCTGGCCTTCGTTCAGCTTCTGACGCGCCGCGACCTTAGGGAACAGGTTGATGACAGGCGTACAGTGCAGTGCCAGATGGCTGGCATCGACCACGCGCTCCAGCTGTTCATCCGACTTATCCAGCAGAATGAAGATGTCGAAGGCTTTTTCGCCTTCACAACGTTCGATAAGCTTACTCAGACCGCTGAGGCTGATGAAGCGGAAGCGGGCCGGAAACGCGAAATACTCCTGCAGCAGGCGGTAGCCGTCAAAGTTACGCAGATCGTCCGGAAGCAGCGCCTGGTCAGGCTCAAAGCCTTCCTGGCGCAGCGCGTCAGACGCCAGCAGCTGTCGCTGCGGCTGGGGGCTGACCGTCTGACAGACGATCCCGGCGTGGTGCTCCATCACCAGCTCCAGCAGCTTCAGCGCTTCAATGTCCGGACCGCCGAGGAAGAATTCCAGACGGTCGAAATCCAGGTGCCCGAGGTTTTGCGGGCCGTCGCAGGCGATGCGGATCCGTAAGGCGCTGTTGATCCCCCGCTGGCTCAGCCCCAGCTGCGCGAGCGGTAGATCGGCGGGCACGCCGCCCAGCTCGACCTTGTCGATTTTCAGCGGCAGCAGGTTGACCTCGTGCGCCGTGGTATAGCTGCAGGTCACGCCGGTCTTCTTCAGCGCCAGGCTGTCCATCATGGTACCGCGCGGCACAATGAAGCCCTTGCTCAGGTCGCCCCGGCTGCTGTCGGGCTCAATCTCCGCGATCGCCATCGACGGCGTGGGCGCGAGATAGTTAGGCGCAATCATCTCCAGCAGACGCTGGGAGAAGCGCGGAAACTCCGCGTCCATTTTCATCTGCACGCGGGAGGTCAGGAAGGCGAAGCCCTCCATCAGACGTTCTGTATAGGGGTCCGCCACTTCGATGCCGCGCATGCCCAGCCGTCCGGCGACTTTTGGGTAGCGCTCGGCAAACTCGGCCCCCATTTCGCGCAGGTAGGCCAGCTCACGGTTGTAGTATTCGAGCAGTTTACTTTCCATGATTACCCCGCATCTTTCAGTTCAAAATGGCCGTTTTCCAGATCGACATCGGTACGAAACAGAAACTCCAGCGGGTACGGCACGCACCACAGACGCCCTTTGATCTCGATGGAGAGCACGTTGTGCAGATCCAGCGAGGAGGTATCCGACACGCAGCGGACCTGCAGCCCCTGCGGTAAAATGCGCGGTTCAAAATTGATGATGGCCTCGGTGAGCTTGCGCTGAATATCGTGCCATTCGATATCCGACATTCTTTTCCCGGCCAGCGGTGCGACGCCGAAGTTGACCACCGAGCGGTTCACGTGCGGCAAGGCGCTCAAATCGCCGGAGGCATCGTGGTTGATGGTGTTAAACAGCCACTGCAGATCGCGCAGCACATTGCGGCGCAGGGCGGCGTGGGTGATCAGATTGCTGTTGGCCGACTCGCGTTTTTTTTCCGGGTCGTTATCGGTGAGACGATCCAGCAGCGAGGGCTGCATTTTGTCGCGCGCCCCCACCTTCTCCTGCTTGCTGCGTGCCTGCCAGCCGCTGCGCAGCAGATCGCCTTCGCCAGCGGGATTACTCATCGGCTCCATCCGTCGCAAACGTCACGAGGTTCAGGGAAAGCAGCGGATATTCGCTTTGTTCGCTCAGCCACGCCTTCTGGCCCCGTCCTTCGTACAGCGTACCGTCAGCGTCAAGAGGCAACCATTCAGTCGTACGCCCAAGCATGACGGCATCCGAAGCGTCTTCAGCAAACGGATAGCGCGCCGGGATCTGACACACCTGCTCCGTACCGTCGGTCAGGCGCACCAACGCGTGACGCCAGACCAGATCGGTGACGCTGGCAGGCGCCTGAAAACGGATCTCAGCGATAGCGCTAAACGGCAGCCAGAAATAACGGCCGTTGACGATGGTTTCGCACACCGGGCCGAGGCGGGCATCGCCGTCCATCAGCCAGCCAAACGCCTGCGTCTCATCATTTTCGAGGGTGATCTGACCAGGGTTTGCCTGCGCCGTCTCGAGGGCGTCCAGACGCAGCGCACTGGCGCGTTCCCCCTCCTCGCTCAGCGCCGCGGCCAGGGTTGTCAGCCACGGCCACTGGGTTTCAGGCATGGCCGGACGCGCCAGTCCCGCCATCACCTGCGCGCGCTGCAGCTCGCCCTGAATGGATTGCTCCAGCAGGGTAACGGTAGGCTTCGCCTGGGGCTTCAGCGCCACCCAGCTTTTCAGCTGGGTCAGGGCGCGCGTCCAGTTGCCGCTGAGGATCAGAAACTGCACAAACGCGGCGCGGAGATCGGCATCCGCCGGACGGACTTTGATATCGGCTTCCAGACGACGCAGCGCATCGCTGAGCGGCTCACCCGCCAGGTGTTGATAGAGCGTATTCATCGCCACTCCTTAGTTTGCCGCGCGCCATGCGCCCACTGCCGGATCGCGCAGCTGAGGACGCAGGGTGTCAATCAGGACAATATTCAGTGAAGTACCCGGTGTCACCCACGCGCCCCAGGTCTGTTTGACTTCGGCAATGCGCGCCTGCAGTTTGGCGTCATCACTGGCGATCTCGCGGGAGATCTCTACCGCCACGGTGCCGTTGCTTTTCCAGCCGTTGAGGGCGTTGTCGTAGGGCAGGATCATCCAGCTTTGATCGCTGTTCTGCGTGCTGAACACCATGCGTTCTTTGTTGACGGAGGTGATCAGGGCGTTTTCAGGATCGGCGCTTTTGTTCAGGCCCATGACCGGGAAGCCGTGAATGTAGGTCACCGCCATCTCTTTCTGCTCGCCGTTGCGGGTCTGAGAGATAACGGTATGACCGCTCAGCCAGCTGCCGTTGCCGCAGCGGGTGGTGTCGGTGTCCGGGATGAACAGTGCCGGTGCGGAGGCACCGCCTTCCCAGAATGTACGCAGATGGCAGCCGTCCTGAAGGGTAAACTCCTGCCACGGCGTGCGGTCAGCAGCCACGGTGCGGGCTTCAGCATTCTGATCCGGCGGCAGCAGCGCGCCGCTGGCGGCGGTACTGGCCGGAGCCGCCTGTTGCTGTTTCACCACCAGCGCCCAATCCTGCGCTTTCCCTGCGATACCCTCAGCCAGCGTGACGCCCGCCGGATCGTTAAGCGTCCAGCTGAGTTTATTCACTTTGCTGCACTGATGTTCCAGCAGTGAGCCAAGACGCGGCACAAAGTTTTCCAGCACGGAGACGTCTTTCTTGCCGTTTGCCACAATACGTAGCGCCACTTCAGGCTTACACCAGCTCTGCGGCGTGTTGTCTTTGATGTTGTCGATCCAGATATCCAGCTTCTGCGCAGGGGACTGCACGATGCGGAAATTCTCAGCCTGCGCGGTGGAGGTCACCGCCAGAAGTGCTAAACCCGATAGCCAAAGTTTCATATCGTTCCTTGTGTGTCTAATCAGTTCCGCAGGGAAGAAATTGCGCTGCGTCAGAGAGCGTATGCAGCAAAGTGGTGTCCTGAGGGTCGCCCATCCATACCGCCAGAGCCGTATAGTTGTCCTGAGCATTCCCCTCCTGCTCGCCATTCTTTTGAATGATTTGGTTCATTAAGGTCAGCCACTCCTGCGGCGTATTGACCATATGCAGCGACTGCTTCATTTGTTCTTCGCTGACGCCGTGCCAGAACCCGTCGGTGCAGAGTAAAAAGGCATCGCCGTCTTCCACCTGCACCACGTCGCTGTAGCTCGCTTCCGGCCCACCGTTTTCAATCCCCAGCGCGAGGTACAGCAGGTTGCTGTTGAGATCGTCGGTCTGATGCCCCGCATCCTTCATCTGCTGCACCAGGCTGTGGTCGGTGGTGACATGCCACAGCCAGCCGCGGCGAAACAGATACAGGCGGCTGTCTCCGGCGTGCGCCCAGTAGGCCAGACGGTAATCCCGATCAATGAACAGGCTCACCAGCGTTGTGCCCATTCGACGGTAATCCTGAACCGCCTGCTGTTCGCTGAGAATGGTGCGGTTCGCCGTTTGCACATAGTCGCGAATATGCTGCGCATTCAGGTGTTTGTCGCCATCAAAGCGGGAAATGATGCTGTTGCGGGCCAGCTCAGCGGCCACTTCACCGCCCGGCAAACCCGCGATGCCGTCACAGACGACAAAGCAGGCTGAACGTTCCCCTATGGTTTCTCCCGTCTGATCCTGGTTGCTGGCGCGCGTCCCCTGGCGGGAGAGAGAAGCCGTTGCGATATTCATTTGTCTTCCGATCCGCTCTGTGAGTCTTTGTACTGATTCACCTCCATGTCGTACGCATGAAGGAAGGCCTCGCCGAACAGGGTGTGGAAGTCATCCTCAATCTCGCCTGCCGTCTCGCCATAGCTGCGAACAAAGTAGTCCCACAGGGCGGCTTTACGGCTGCCCGGCAGCGCCAGACGGGAGGTCATGCCATTCTGCTTCGCCTGCTCTTCCAGCTGTTCCGGGTTAAAGGACTGCAGCATTGCGGCGATAATGGCGCGAATACCGGAGATCATGCCCAGCTGGTGCGCCTGCAGATCGATCAGCGCGTCGCGCACGGATTTTGTTGGCGGCATAAAGCCCGGCATCGGCGTCCCGAACATCTGGATCAGGACGGTTTTGCCGGTCGGCAGCAGCTTGAACGGGTTGTTGGCATCGTCCAGCACCATGGTCATATCGGCTTTCACGCCGCGCTTGAGGATGGAGCGCGAGGAAAGCAGCGCCACGGTGCCCTGAGAGAACATGCCGAGGATCTGCCCCAGCTGACGCATATTCTCACGGTCAAACTGCGGGACGGGCTGCATTTCGCTCAGGCCCATGCCTTCCAGCAGCGCCTCCAGCAGCTCGCCCTGCAACACGTCGCCTTTCTCGCCGCTGTTAGCCGTGGCGGTTGGGGAGGCAGCGTTATTGACCGGGTCGATGCGCAGGCGGCCCTTCGGTGCCTGAGCGCTACTGCGCGCAACGGCCTGCGGGGTCGGCATGGTGAAACCTGCATAATCCGGTCGCGCGGGCTCTTCTTCAACAGCACGCGGGGCCTCCTGCGGCTCAGGGGCGAACAGCGGAGAATCGGCCAGCGCGTCCTCTTCCTGCTCAGGTTCCGGCACTGGGGCAGGCTTCTCGTTAATAATATCATCCGGATGGGTTAACGGCGCGCCGCCCATCAGCCCGAGCGGGTCGTCATTGCGCGCGGCTGGCGCGCTGGCTTTACCGCCAAACAGGGCCAGCGGATCGAGTTCATCCGCCGCCTCTTCTTTAGGCTCGGCTGGCTTAGTTTCAACCGGCGGCACCAGCGTTGACGGGGTGACGTCGTCAAAAATACTCTCTTTTTTGAACAATGCTTCATCGCTGAACAGCGTGTCCGGGTCAACGTTCTTACGCTCAAGCTTCGGATCGCTGTCGTTGAACATCGCCAGCGGGTCTTCGGCGTTACGCTCCGGCGCAGCAGGCTGGGAGAACGGATCCTGTGATGCCGCAGGCTGAGGTTTTGTGCGGTTGCTTGAGATGCTGTCGGAGATGGAGAACTCCTGCATCAGACTATCCCAGATCTCCGTTGGCACGGCGGTCGGCTCGCCCTTCCCGCGCGCTGCGGCATTCGCCGGTTTCGGCTGCGACGCTGGTGCTGGCGCGGCTGGACGAACCTGCTGCTGCATGCTGGCCGCCATACGGCTCACCGGCTGCGTGTCGTGAATAATTTCAGCCACTTCAATGCGGTAGTCATCAATACCCAGAACGTCTCCATCCTGCAGCTCGACCTGACGACCGCGTTCCAGTGGAATATCGTTCAATACCACGCGCGTAACGCTGCCACGGTTAGTAACGCGACATTCGCCATTGGCATCAACGTGAACAATAGCCTGCAGACGCGAGATGGTGCGGTCATTGTCCGGCAATACCAGATTGTTATCCGTACCGCGCCCAATGGTGCCGCCCGGGGCGTAAAAATCACAGCTGCTCTGCGGCGGCTGATGACCGGGTTTCGTAGAAATAATCGTGAATCGCATGGCGTATTCCTGCTGGTATGATTAGCGCTCAAACGCTGCCGCTCTCGGGGCGAGAACGGCGGCGTTTGGGGGTTAATGCAAGGGACAGTTTAATAAATTGAGCATCATCTGGAACGGCATTTTTTATCGCCCGGTAGCAACTAACACAAATAACAACAGCATTAAACACACCACAGAAATCGTTACTTTGTGAAACATATTAATCCAGGAGAAGCGGTATGTTGACAGTATTAATGTTCCTGCTTCAGGAGAAATTTGTCTTGTGCTCCCTGACTTTATCGGCTTGCACGCAATTATTTTTCTCATTAAGAATACGCGATGAGCAAATCCGGGTAATCCAAGCTGTTCATAAAAAAGGTAATCATTTATTTCTAAGTATTGTTTACTACTCAGAAGGTGAAATGCTTCTGTAAGTTCCTGAGAGTGTTTCCGATAAAAATAAACATATAAAACTAGAGAAACAAACAAACCTAAAAATACAAAAGAAAGCAGCATCAGGCGCATTGATTCGTACATTTACTCGTCCCCGGAAAAAATCAAGTTGCTAATCCCTTCACCCAATTCAGCCCCCCCTTTTGTACCCATCCAGGCTCCCGCTGAAGTAGCGCCTAGTCCTACAACAATTCCACACACAAGGGCACCAGTACCCATCGTAGGTATTCCCATTGCACCACAAAGAGCGCCCACTCAGTGCCCAGAGTTTTTTGGTGGTGAATTATTTAATCATTTCGTAATTAAACAAATACTCAAACGCTGATGCTCTCTTGAAAAAAACCGACGTTTGAAAAGTATATCATTCACTCATCATTAAAAGTAAGTCGCTATTCGTACCTTTCTTTAATACAAACCGTGCTGCATATCGAATAGCAGTTTTTTCATTGACAACCTTCAATACAACATCATACTCACCCTCGCGCCAGTCAACCTCATCCAGACGAATACATTCCTCTGAATTCAAGATACGCATTGCTGTAGGTTGAACATGGAAATTAATATTTTCCCATTGATTACCAACGTGTTTCATTACAGATGGTGCGTAAACTGATATAGGCCCATTAAAATTTGAATCCTGCCTGATACCAAGACAAGGGATATTGTTTTCTAGCGTGACAGAAATTTTCTCATACTGTGCAGGAGGTGAGATGCAAGCACTACACGCTAATGCAATCGATATTACGCTTAACTCTCTAATCATCATTAACTTGCAGCATATTCGGAATCAATCATCATGACCGGGGAGGTTCCCCGGTCATGGATGAACAATTACGCTTCTTTGTTCTCTTTGATGTTCCAGCCAGCGCTGCTTTCAGCACCTTTACCACCGGCAGTGGTCTGCTCCCAGTACTGCTGTTTCACTTTCGCAGCCTGGAATGCGTAGGTCACGCCAACGGTGTCGCCGTTGTCTGCACCAGTGTACTGAACAGAGGTCACCAGGACGTCTTCCAGGGTGATGCGGGTGTATTCAACCTGCTGGCCACCTGCTTTGCAGACGGACAGTTCAACTTTGGTCAGGTGCTTACCGCTTGCGCAGTGTTTCAGGACTGCTGTAGTGGATTTGTCGATCAGCGCGTTAACGTGCAGGTCGTTAAAGTTAACTTTACCGGCACCGCCGCCACCGCCAACGCTCATATTACCCGGCTGGGATGCACCCCAGGAGAAGGAGGTAATATCAGTCCAGCCGGTGTGGTTAGAATCTTTAGACTCGCCCGTAACACCCTCGACCTTCAGAAACATATCAATAGCCATAATATCTACTCTTCGTGAATGAACAATATTGCTTTCGAAAAAGCCCTTATATGGCAAACAGGAAAGCATGGGGCTGAATAAAACCGTCCATATTTTACCTCTGCCTCATATCAAATGACCCGTGTCATTTGACAGTCTTACATCCCCCCGGAATGAACGGAAAGAATGTGAAGTCTTTTACTATTGCGGGTTATCCTGGAGCCACGTGCGGTCAGGATTTCCGACGATTAATTGCGGAACCAGTTTATTAAGTTCGTCACTGTGGTAAAGACGTAAACAATTTAAGGTCACGCCTTTTACATCAGGCTTTCGCTCCGAGTGGAAACCGTTAATTTTGTTTTTATATTTTCCAATAATGGCGTTGACTTTGTCAGTACCGTTTTCAGCATCAAACGGTATCCATTCGATGAATGCACTCGCACTGCGGGCCGCGTCGACAGAGAACTGACTACCCTTATCTGCTACCTGCGCAAGGCAACGCGCCAGGACAAGATCTTTGACCACCTGCCGGTATGTTTGCTGCTGATAAAAATCTACGTGAGGGTTATCACCGCGAGCAGAAAAACATAAGCAAGTGAGCAAAAGAAATGCTGTCTTTAGATACCTCAATGAAATTATTTTAATTCCCAAAACCAGATTTCCTGACAGTACGGAAAGCAATCGGAGTTACATATAAACGAATTATTACTCAGAGGCTCGATAAGGTCGATATGGCCACCGCCATACCCATCAATTTTATTGAAGAAAACAACACCTTTTCGACCCAACATTGCGCGCGCACCCGCCTCGCGATCGGTAAATATTTCTGCCTTGCCAAATACATGGGATTTATAAAGTTGATCGGCAAGTAATTTTGCGCCAGGTTCGATTGTTTTTCCTTTATAGGGACCCGACTTTATGGGTAAACGACCTGTGAATTCAACATTACATTTTAACAATGCCAGACTCATTCTTACCGCACAGGTATTTTCGTATGCCGGTTGCTGCTTGATAATTGTTGAATAATCATAGCCAATTTCTGAGAAGACCTGTTCACCCGAGGCAAAACCCGCGCGCGTATGATTTGAAGAGTAATGCTGACGTTTTAGTTGTTCGTATAATGGTTTCATTTGTCACTCTCCTTTTTGCACGGGCGTAATTCTTTCATTCCGTCAATGATGATTTTTGAAGCGCGTTCATCGCCTTGCTGTTTCGATAAGTTCGCAAAACGAGAATAGAGAAACTCATGTAGAGTATTTGGCAAAAAAGGCCTGCCCTTGCACCATGCAGTGCCCTCAGACGCGTCGACTACGCCGAGTAGATACATATTTGCCTTGATGCGTTCACGTTCATTCGTTTTCGACAGCCAGGCTTTAGCGAAACGATCTGCACTCAAATTTAAATCGTATCCCGTTAACAACGTCGGATCGCGTTGGAAGTTTGAGGTGTCATCCTGAGGCAATGCTTCAGCTTGAGGGTATTTATAATTTCCAGCGTCCGCGCTCGCCAGAGTAGAAACTGCCAGCAAACTGGTTGCGATCAAAAGTATATGTTTCACCGTATATCCTTATTCACTGACAGAAATTAGCTAAGCTCTTTACGTTCAAATGGCCGGCTCCTTCGAGCCGGCAATCGTCATCACGCGTCTTTCGTCTTCAGCGACGGCAGTTTAGACACCAGACGCAGGGAAACGGTCAGACCTTCCAGCTGGTAGTGTGGACGCAGGAAGAACTTCGCGGCGTAGTAGCCCGGGTTGTCTTCGATTTCCTGCACCTGCACTTCCGCAGCCGCCAGCGGCTTACGGGACTTGGTCTCCTGGGAGGAGTTAGCCGGGTCACCGTCCACGTAGTTCATTACCCAGTCGTTCAGCCAGCGCTCCATCTCTTCGCGCTCGCGGAAGGAGCCGATTTTGTCGCGCACGATGCACTTCAGGTAGTGCGCAAAGCGGCAGCAGGCGAACAGGTACGGCAGGCGAGAGGCCAGACGCGCGTTGGCGGTGGCATCCGGGTCGTGGTATTCGGCCGGTTTTTGCAGCGACTGCGCGCCGATGAAGGCGGCGAAGTCGGAGTTTTTGCGGTGAACCAGCGGCATAAAGCCGTTTTTCGCCAGCTCGGCTTCACGACGATCGCTGATGGCGATCTCGGTCGGGCACTTCATGTCCACGCCGCCGTCATCGCTCGGGAAGGTGTGGCACGGCAGGTTCTCCACCGCCCCGCCGGACTCCACGCCGCGAATTGAGGTGCACCAGCCGTACTCCTTGAAGGAGCGGTTGATGTTGGCCGCCATCGCATAGGCGGCGTTCGCCCAGGAGTAGCTGTTGTGGTTTGCGCCGTCGGTCTGCTCTTCAAAGTCAAAGCTGTCGACCGGGTTGGTGCGAATGCCGTACGGCAGACGCGACAGGAAGCGCGGCATCACCAGACCCAGATAGCGGGCATCTTCGGATTCACGCAGTGAACGCCAGGCCGCGTATTCGGTATTCTGGAAGATCTTGGTCAGGTCGCGCGGGTTAGCCAGCTCTTGCCAGGATTCCATCTGCATCACGCCCGGTGCGGTACCGGTGATAAACGGACAGTGCGCCGCAGAGCCGATGCGCGCCATTTCACCCAGCAGCTCAACGTCCTGCGGGCTGTGGTCGAAGTAGTAGTCGCCGACGATGCAGCCAAACGGCTCGCCGCCGAACTGACCGTACTCCTGCTCGTAGATCTTCTTGAAGATCGGGCTCTGGTCCCAGCCCACGCCCTTGTAGCGCTTCAGGGTGCGTCCCAGCTCCTGCTTGGAGATGCTCATAAAGCGGATCTTCAGCATCTCGTCAGTTTCAGTGTTGTTCACCAGATAGCTCAGGCCGCGCCAGGCGCTCTCCAGCTTCTGAAACTCGTCGTGGTGAATGATCTGGTTCACCTGCTGCGACAGCTGCTCGTCGATACCGGCAATCAGGTTCTGAATGGTGCGGTAGGTGTCGTTAGAGAAAGTGACGGTGTTTTCCAGCGCCTGCTGCGCCAGGGTTTTAACCGCGCTTTCTACGGCGGAGCGCGCCTGATCGGTTTTCGGGCGGAACTCTTTGTTCAGCAGCGCGCTGAACTCATCCTGGCTGAACGCCTGACCCGCCTGCTGCTCGTGTTGTTGAGTCTGGTTGCTCATCGATTATTCCTCGCTACCTTTCGCGCTTTCGTCATTTTTCGGCAACTGGCTCAGAGATTTGAGCAGCGTCGGATCCTGCAGAATTTTTGCGATCAGCTCTTCTGCACCGTTTTTGCCGTCCATATAGGTCAGCAGGTTAGAAAGCTGGGTACGCGCTTCCAGCAGCTTGTTCAGCGGCTCAACCTTGCGGGCCACCGCATCCGGCAGGAAGTCGTCCATGCTGTCGAAGGTCAGATCAACGTTCAGTTTGCCTTCGCCCGTCAGGGTGTTATCCACGTTAAACGCCACGCGCGGCTTCAGCGCCTTCATGCGTTCATCAAAGTTATCGATGTCGATTTCAAGGAATTTACGCTCATCGACGGCAGGCAGGTTTTCTACCGGTTTACCGACCAGATCGGCCATGACGCCCATCACAAACGGCAGCTGAATTTTACGTTCTGCACCGTAGATCTCTACGTCGTACTCGATCTGGACGCGGGGAGCACGGTTACGTGCGATGAATTTCTGTCCACTGTTACTCATTGCCATGATGTTCTCCATCAAAGATGCGCGGTGAAGGTGAAACGACAGGCTCCATGCCTGTCGTCATAATGCCAGGACGCGTTATTCGCGGCGTCCAAAGATGTTTTCCAGTTGGTTAACGCCGTCTGGCGCCAGGTCGCGAATAATGTCCATAAAGTTAAGTTCAGACAGCCGCTGCACCCGCTCAATCATCAGCGGTGCGGGATGGCTCGGTTCGTACTGAGCAAAATACTGTTTCGCTTTTTCCAGCATCAGCTGGGCGTCGGCGCGGCTGGTGACCTGCACGCTGCGCCAGTCGGTGACCTGCTGAACGGGCTGCGTTACCGCCGATTGCTGCTCAACCTGGGGTTCAGCCTGCGCCTCACGGTTCGGCAGCAGCTTGCTGATGTCCGTCACCTGACAAGCGCTGGCGACCAGCCCAACAGTTTTCAGCAGCTGTTCCATCTCCGGTACGCCGCTTTCACCCAGATACCCGGTGAGCAGATCGCGAATGGCCAGCAGCCGTTCATTAATCACAATGACCGCTGCGGTGCCGGGCTGGTCGCCGCGCGCCAGCTCGTCAATCAGCCTTGGGCGGCCGCCGGGATAGTCAGGGCATTCCGTTTTACTGCCGTCGAGCAGCGCCTGCGCGTCCCGAAGCGAAATTTCATCCCCGTTCGAGCGGAGCAGCGAGGCGTTGCGTACCGCGACGGTGAGGTCAGATTTATCGCTCAGCCCGGCGAGGGCGTTGATGCGGTAGAACGGATCGGTTTCGCCATACTCTTCCAGCAGCGGGTAGAGTTGCTCCCAGTAACGGGTCAGCGCTTCCTGCACCAGCAACAGCCCGTCTGCATAGCCCGCGAGTCCACGGCGACGTGTCCAGGCATGGGTTAATGCCAGCAGGACGCGAAGATCTTTGGTGCGGGTCAGCAGGCTGGTAGCGAATTTTTCTACCGTGTTCCAGTCAGCGGGCTCTGCCGGAATAATGGTGTCGCCAAACTGCTGTTCCGCTTTCCCCTGACTTGCCTGATTCATGATCTGGAAATCAGCGTCGTACTCCAGGTTTTCGCCACAGGGTTTGTCGTGGCTTATCGGCGCGAGAAATTCTTCGATATTCATGAGATCCCTGCTTATTCAAACATAGGCGGATAAAGACCGTGACGACCCGGTCGGGCGCCGCCTGCCGGATCGAACAGCAGCGTAAAGAGCTGCCCGGTAAAGTTGCCGCTGTGGACGTGCGTGTAGAGCGGGTAGCCGTCGCAGCGGTTCGTCCACCAGAAGCTGGTCTGACGCAGCGGGTCAAAACACTCTGCTGCCTGCGGCCAGCCCAGCGTGCTTTGGCCGTCATCGTCATAGCCAATCACGTCCAGAATGTCGGATCGCTTTTGTGGCTCAACGGGCTGCGGCGCCGGGATACTCATCAACATCTCGTCAAGCTGTGAGGCGGAAAAACCGTTGCGCACCGCGTGCAGGCCCAGACGACCAAGCTGTTGGTACCAGCTTTCGGCCTGGCCGAGCAGACGCGATGACCATTCGGCGGGACTAAAGCTCAGCTGAATGCAGACCGGGTAGTGGCGACCCACGCTGTCACGTCCCGGCAGCAGGCAGCCCATCTGGATCATCTGGCTGCCCAGCATGGGCGGAACGACAAAATTCCACACCGGGGCTTTCGTAAATTGGCGCTCACCGCTGCGCTGCTCTTCCTGTTGCCAGGCCAGCAGGCCGACCTGAAACCAGTGTGACCACTGGCGCTGAAGGGTGTCAGGAAAGCGACGCTGCAAAAAGTCACCGGCGCTGGGTAATTTGCCATACCAGCTGTAGCGGTTCATCGCAGTGGTATTCGTCATACGGCTGTCCTTGCGGTTATGGGCATGAGAAACGGGGAAGCTGGAACGGGTTGCGAATGCTGTTTGGCGCAAACTCCAGCGTGACCTGATGACCGTCGACGTTGAAGGTCGCCTGACGGCTCAGGCTACCCGCGCCAGGACTGGTCCGGGCTTTATCGAAAAAGCGGTTCAGCGCCCAGGATCCGTTAGTCACCAAAGATGCCGTACTGCCGTTTGCCAGCCCGAGCTGCATACGCACCTGGTTGGTGCCGCCCGGTCCCGGCCAGTTCATAATCTGCACCGCCTGAGGACCGTGGCTGTAGCGCAACAGCTGGCCGTCAACGTCCAGCGTCAGGTTCAGAATGGTGTTATCCATCCGCACGGTGCGCACCGTGACCTTATAGGACGGCGTTGTCGCCCCGTTGGCAAAGAAGGCATCGCGGATTGACTGTGCCTGCTGGAACGGGCGCAGCAGCCCTTCGCTGCCCGGCAGGGTTTTACCGTCGATCCCCGGCATAAAGCGCCAGTTCGCCTGGGTGGTGTCGACTTTGTTGGTCAGGTTATCGCGGAAAAAGGTGTCCATCAGCCCGGTGCCGGGGGCAAACATGCGGGCGAGATCGTCAGGCGTCACTTCCGTGCTGGCGCTGCGCACCAGCGGGTAGCGACCGGCAATCGCCTGACGGCAGAAACCGCCCACTTCCACGTTAATGCGCTTACGCACGTTTTCCAGATCGCGTCGCTGGGTATCACTGCTGGCACCCACGGCCATATTACTGAACATGGTTTGCAGCCCGCCCGGCAGACGGCCCGCGCTGGCCTGCAGACGGCTAATTGCGTCGCCGCCCGGCGCAGGCATCCCGCTGTTGGCCGCATCCTGAACGGCGGTCAGGTAGCGATACAGCTCGTCCACCTGCTTGAGAAAATCGTCAAACACAATGGTCTTTCCGCCTTTCTCCAGCGGCTGCGCCAGCTCAATCATCGGCGCATAGTGGTCAGTCACCAGCTGCTCCGGTGCCTGTACCGCTACCGCACCCTGCGTTGGCGCCGCATCGTTGTTACTGAACAGCGCCTGCAGCGTACGGGTAGCACGGTTGCTCTGCGCTTCCGCTTTCCCGGCATCTTCTGGCGCAGGCGCATTGCGCGACAGCGTCAGCACCTGGCTCAGGTTCAGCACCAGACGGCGCAGCGGTGAGTTTGCCCCGGAGAGCAGGCGCGCAGTGTTGATACGCTGGGAGAGATCGGCACTGCTGTTGAGCTGAATGTCGGCGAGAAAGCGATCCCAGTTGGCGATAAAGTCACGCATGTAAAGCTGGCGCACCGCGTTATCGATCTGCTGTTTATCTTCCTGGGCCGTGGTGGCACCTAATACCCAGGCGTCATCTTCATGCAGTGCGGTCGTCACGCTGTCGATCTGGCCGTTAAAGCTTTTCCAGTAGCCGTCCGGGGTATACAGACCCGGCACGCCTTCGCTGACCGGCTTGCCGCTTTTGCGGGAAAAGACCAGTTCGCTCTGCGGGCCGCCAAGATCGGAAAGCGAGACCGGCTTGAGGTTTTCGTCATGCTCCAGCAGACGCTTCAGACGACCGTATACGCGTGTCGAGAGCGGCTGCTGGTTGATGAGCGCCCTTTCCCGCGCGACCAGAGATTCATCCAGCGCATAGGGTGAAGCCTGAATTTTCGGTTCCAGCAGTTGGGTCAGATGCCATTCAAGCTGCTGAAGCTGCGCCTGAGTGACGTCCTGCGGCAGGTTGCGCTGCAGGTTGAGCATCACCCAGGAGTGCAGGAATTTGCCGTCATAGTGCTTCGGCTGATAGAGCATCTGATAGGCTTTTAACGCTTCGTAGCTGTATTCCACGTCGCTGCCGTTGTCGTTGCGCAGCCAGGTGGTGATGTGCATCGTCACGGCGGGGAGCAACATCTGATCCAGCGCTTTCTGATACAGAGACTGCGACGCATCGCTGACGTCATCCCCACGGTAAAGCCCCATGCGGCGGGAGACCGGCGGGTCGTTAACGTCAAAGGCGTCGCTCTTCGGCAGGTCCACCAGCCCGTTAAGCAGCGGCAGCAGCGCAAAGAGATCGCGCTGAGGTTGATTTTGCAGCGCCTTACTCTGCTGTTCCAGCACCGGCACTTTGGCGTCAACCTCTTCCAGATACGCCTTGTTTTTGGCGTAACTGGTCAGCCACAGCCCGCCCAAAATCACCAGCAGGGCCAGCAGCGCCGCGTAACCAGACCAGATCACCGCCCGGTTGCGCAGCTCCCACCAACGGTTTTCTCCGGCAATGCCCGCTTCCTGGAAAATGACGTTTTGCAGCAGATTCTTGATAAAGAAACTCTGGCCTTTCGCGCCCGGGATGGGGGCTTCTTTGCTGACGGAATCCCAGTTATCGCTTTCGGCCCCTTCCGGCAGAGAGAGCGCACGGTTAAGCTCGCCCATCACGCGGTCAAACGGCATGCCTTCCTGGGTGCCGCTGGCAAAGTAGATGCCGCGCGGCGAGAATTCGGTTTCAAAGTTTGAACGGGCAAAGACCGTGCTCAGGTAATCCGCCAGCAGCGGGCGCAGCGCAGCGAACTCCTGCGGGAAGAGATAGGCTTCCGCGCGGGTTTTTCCGTCATGCTCCTTGAGCATGGTCTCCGGCAGACCGGCATCCAGGCGCTGCTGGAGGAGAGAAAACTCCTGCTGGAAGTTGCCCATCAGGTCGTAATCCGCGTGTTTGGTCTGCTCCCACGGCAGCGTAAAGCCCCAGATCTGGTCGCGCTGCGCTTTGTCATAATCGGCAAACCAGGCGCGGAAGCCCTTGAGCAGGTCAGCCTTGGTCACCATCACGTACACCGGGAAGCGGATGCCCAGCTGCTCATGCAGCTCGGAAAGACGCTGGCGCAGGTTCACCGCCTGCTGGCGGGACGCCTCGGCGGACTGCGTGAGCAGGTCGGAAATGCTGATGGTGATGATCACACCGTTGATCGGCTGGCGACGACGATATTTACGCAGCAGGTTGATGAACTCCAGCCATTCCCCCGCGTCCTGAACCTGTTCGCTCTCCTGCGTGGTGTAACGTCCGGCGGTATCCAGCAGGACAGCCTCGTTGGTGAACCACCAGTCGCAGTTGCGCGTGCCGCCGATGCCCCGCAGCGCGGTTTTACCGAAGCGATCCGCCAGCGGGAACTGCAGCCCGGAGTTGGCCAGCGCGGTGGTTTTCCCGGAGCCCGGCGCGCCGATGATAACGTACCACGGCAGCTGATAGAGATACTGCGTGCTGAAACGCTGCGTCCACTGCGCGCTGTGGCCCGCCTTACTGAAGTGGGCTTTTTTCAGCATCTGCGCGGCTTCGTCGAAACGACCTGCAAGGATCTGCTCCTCGTTATTCAGGCGTTTCTGCGGATCGGCCGCCTCCGCTTTAGTGGTGTTCTCGTTGAGCTTGTCCATCAGCTTGCGGTTCAGCCAGGCGTTATACAGCCGAGGCAGAATGTGGCTCTGGGCCCAGATCAGATATACCACCGCGATACTGATAACGCGGTTCTGTTCAGATTCGAGCGGGCGTGTATCCACGATGGACAACAGCGGACCAATCATCCAGATCACCGCCGCGAGCGCCGTTACGCCGAGGAAGCTCCACAGAATGCGATTGGTCAGTATGGAAAGAAGAGTAGTCAGCATCCTTAGTTTCCTTGCGGCAATCCGTTCAGCTCAGCCTGCGTATTTTCAGGCGACACCAGCAGAGTAATTTCCACACGGCGGTTACGGGCGCGGTTTTCAGGCGTAGTGTTTGGTGCCACCGGGTTAATTTCGCCCCGCCCTTCCGCCTTCACGCGTTCAGGCTGCGAGAGGCTTCCCTGCAGCTGTTTTTGCACCGACCGGGCGCGTTCGAGAGAGAGTTCATAGTTGGAGGCAAAGCGCGCGCTGCGGATCGGCACGTTGTCGCTGTAGCCCACCACCAGAATTTTGCCGCTGACGTTATTCATCGCTTGCGCAATGCGGTTGATGACCGGCTCATAGCGGTCACGCACCACCGTCGAGGCCGAGGCGAACAGGCCGTCTCCTTTCAGGATCACCACGCTGCGATCCGCTTCATCCTTCACCGCCACCAGACCGGCATCGATTTCAGGCTTCAGGAAGCCGCGCAGGTTCAGTACCGCAGGCAGCTGGCGAGCGGGCTGCTGAATGGAGGTTTCCGGCAGCTGAGACTGATAAATCTTCGCCAGCACCGGGCTGGTGTTATCGCCCAGACGCCAGTTAAGCACGATATAAAACAGACAGGCGATAAACCCGACCAGCGCCACGCAGGCCCAGAGTGGGACCATCGGACGCCACAGCTTGCGCAGTACAGGACGATCTTCAGGGTGCACCGAGAGCGGCGGCGCGTAGCTGCCGCGCACGCTGCGGATCATCTGCCACAGTCGCTGTTTGATGGTTTCCAGCTGGGTGCGGCCATTATCCAGCACCCGATAGCGGCCCTCGAAACCGAGCAACAGGCAGTAGTTGATCATCTCCAGCAGCAGGATATGTTCACGCGGGTTCTGAGACAGGCGCGCCAGCAGCTGGAAAAATTTTTCTCCGCCCCAGGTTTCGTTATGAAACGTGACCAGAAGGCCACTGCTGGACCAGACGCCGCTGCTGCCCCAGGGGGTGAGCGCGGCGGCTTCATCCAGCGCCGTACACAGACAGTAGCGGGCGCCGACGATCACTTCATACGGCAACCCTGCCTGCTGGCATCGCACTTCGAAACGGCGAATTTCGTCGATCAGACGCTGGCGCAACGCCACCTGATCGTCATGAGAAACCGAATGACGGATTTGTGGAATGGCGTTGAGCAGCGGGTTGGCAGCCGCCACCAGCTGATTATTGCCACTGGCTCCGGTAAACACAGCATCACTGCCGGTATCCTGTCGTTCCTGCATATTTAGTGCTCGCTTTATTATTCTGTCGGGCTACGGATGGCCCAAAACTCCATATCGAGACCCGGAAACTCCCCTGCGAGATGCAGAGCGAACGCACCGGACTTATCCATCTCGTGCCACAGCTCACTGCCCTTCTCCAGCTCGAAATAGCTGTAGCCCGCGTGCCATGGTATTTGCGGCGGGGCGACCGGCATGGCGCGCAGCATAATGCCCGGCAGCTGCAGCTGAACCAGATCGCGGATTTTCGAGACCGGTGCCACCTTCATCTGGGCCGGGAAATGGGTTTGCAGGTGTTCGCCCGGCACATTGGCTTTCACCGCCAGCACGAAGCCGAACTCGCGCACCATGCTGGTCTCCGGCACGGTAGCGATGTTAAGACCATGGGAACGCTCGTTGAGCGGCAGCTGGATGGCGTGATCTTCCATCACCAGCGACAGCCCCTGACGCAGCATCAGCATCAGCTTGCTGAAGCAGACCGCCAGATCGTCATGGTCATACACCGGGAGCACGCTCTCCGCTGTGCGTTGAGAGGTCCAGGTGGCAAGTTCCGTCGCAAACGGCAGCCAGCTGCGCCACAGCGTTTCCGGGTGGATCAGCGGCAGGGTTTTTAAATGGGATATCTCACCGAGATGACGGTTAACCAGCGAAAGCAGCGTGAACTCAATTAGTTCGGAGGTATTAAAGCGGCCTGGCTGGCGCAGACGTCCGCCAATCTGCTGGCTGCGCTGGACCAGTAGCCCATGCAGATCGTTAATCATGCTGTAGATCTGCGGGCTGTTGTTGGCATTCAGCATCGGCGGAATGTAGCTGTTATCCAGCCGCACGTGGTTGTCGTTGCGTTTTTCGCTCACAAAGGCCACGCCGATAGCGGTCCACTCTGCCGTGAGATCTTTTTCCAGCATCAGGGTTAAACGCAGGCGGCCAAACTGTACCGTGGCATCGCCCACTGACATGGCATTATCGTCTTCGACGTCTTGTTCAAATGCGAGGTAACGCGCCAGCGAGGCCTGCTCTTCACTGAAAATCACCTCTTCGCGTTCGCCGCGGCGAACCGGCAGCGCAAGCACCACCTTCTCATTGGTGAGATTGTCAGGGATCTTCAGCGGCACCGGGCCGTTGCGGCCGTTGCGCACCTGGAAAAACGTGCCGTCAGGCAGTAACCCGCTGCAGTAGCTCAGTGCAATGCAGCCCTGGCGGAGCATCGCGTCGTCCAGCTCAACGTCGAGAAAGCCCCACAGATACGATCGCTGCAGCGCACCCCATTCACGAATGTGGTTCAGCAGGTAACTTTCTGTCCGCTGAAAATGGTGTGGACGCAGGAACATGCCTTCGGTCCAGACGACCTTTTCTGCTTTCGTCATGATGATGTGTTTCCTGTTATGAAGCGCGTTACTGGCTGATGACCCGGATACCGTTCACGTCCAGGAAGACGTTGGCGATGAGTTCATCTGCGGACCATTTCCAGAACTGGTAGAAATGGTTTTCGCCGGGAACAGGCAATGGGATTGAGACGCGCCATTTTTTCCCGTCCAGCGTCTGATATTCCGCCATCACGCCGATATAGCGTGCCTCGGGCGAGCTTTGTCCACTCAGGGTTTTCGAAAGCTGGCCCGGCATCAGGAAGAACACATCGCTGTTAAGCAGATTCGCGCCAAGCGTGGCCGACGCGTTGTTCTGCAGGGAATAGAAGTCGCTGGACATGAAATCCGCATCGGATTTCAGCAGCAGCACTCTGACCTTTAATGGCGCAGAATCATTGATTTGGGGGTGAGCCTGAAACTGCAGATTGTAGCGGGAGGGGTCGCTGTGTGAAGACGACGTACAACCACTCAACAGGGTGAAAATCACCGCAAAAAATGCTAACCCGAGCTGATGAAACGTTTTTGTATTCATAAAAAATACGCTCTTGAAACCCGTTTAGTTCAGGATCCAGGTGCCGTTTGCGCTGTCTTTGCAGGCTTTGCTGTTGCCATCGACGTCAACACAGGTTGCTTTCTTACGCGCTTTTGGACGGATCGCCTGTTTACGCACGGTGGCTTCGTACTGGTCGGCCTTGATGACGGCGCGCATTGGGACGTAACCAATCAGCTGTTCGTTCCCTTCGTCGGCAAGCGCCATCCAGAAGTGTTCAACCTGACCCAGCACCACGTAGGTTTTGCCGGTCTCGAGCGTGCGGATCACTTTTCCGCCGTAGTCCGGACGGCTCATCAGGGATGCGGGGTACATGGCGCGATAAGGCTCATTCACCTGGGTGAACTCTGCCGGGGGCAACACAACATGACGGTGAGTTAAGGTGACGCCGTTAACCTGACTGGTCACGATGGTATCGTCAGTGATCACAGGTTTCTGCGGCGCTTTACAGCCCGCCACCGCCATTACAAACAGAAGTGAAAACAGTACGCGCATTTTCATATGCTTTTCCGTAGCGATATTTCGATGATGGAGATAAGGAGATGAAGTTTGACTTAAGTGCTATTGTTAAAATAGTCAGGATATTTTCGGGGCGTTACTATTTTAAAGGCATAGCTACCGCACGAGCCCTTCAGAATAAGGCCCAGCGTCTTCCTGACATATTTTGACAAACGGTAAACAAGTTTACATGAGCTTCGCATCAATTCAATATTTACCGTTACGTAACTGTTGGTAAATGAAGCAGACGATAGATTATAGGATTAATCTTAATAAAAAATTATACATGGCCTACCCCCTTTTATTTATTCATCTCAAACCCATACAACCTTTTGTTTTACATAACAAAAACACAAAAGAGAACCACTTTCATTAACGCAATGTCGCTATTATCGCCACTACCATAATTAGTAGAGTTCGCGTATTGGTGATGTCAAAAGAACCTATCGCCGATGAATTATTTGTTGCATTAACAGGGTATCTTTAATATTGCACGTACTTTACGCTCAGAATGGGCCTATTTCACTGATGCCGCCCGGCGTTAATTTCACGGCTCAAAATAACTTAATATTTCACGCTATGATAATTTCCCTTTAAGACATAAATTATATCTATTAATCATTAAGCCTGAGTTAACCTTTCTGCCATTATCGCCACCGAAAAATGCACGCGATTACCCGCCAGCTGCGAACATTGTCTATTTCTCCCGCTCAGGCACTTCATTCGAAGTTTTACTGTTGCTACATCCTTACCTGTTCACCGCCATCTATCTCACCTACCGGGTGATAGATAAGATTTATTATTAAAATGATAAAAATTCGTTATAATTTCTTTAAATCTTTAAGCATCACAACATATAAGCTACTGTAATAAAAAGAATTCAAGAAGCAGTCACTTTCTCTATCGCATGCGCGCAGCCAAACGGTCGTCATTGCTTACGCTTATTGTCCTCTGCAGTGCTTTTATGGGTTCAGATGTTGTGTGACCGAACAAATCAGGAGTGGGTATGAACACGAAAAGACGCGCAGTTCCCGGTATCAGGCACTATGACGGTCCCGCCGGAGGCTGGGGCGCGTTAAAAGCGACGGCCATCGCGGTACGTACCCAAATGGATACACTGGACGCTCCCGCGACGCTGCTGCGCACCAACCAGCCGGACGGTTTTGACTGCCCGGGCTGCGCGTGGCCTGATAAAGAACATAAATCGACGTTCCAGTTCTGCGAGAATGGCGCGAAGGCGGTGACCTGGGAAGCCACCAGCAAACGCGTCACCCCTGCGTTTCTGGCGGAAAACAGCGTCGCTTCGCTGCTGGCAAAATCGGACTTTGAGCTGGAAGGCTACGGTCGCCTGACGCATCCCCTGCGCTATGACCGGGCAAGCGATACCTTCCGCCCTGTCGACTGGGACGAGGCGTTTCAACGTATCGGCGAAGTCTTGTGTGGGCTCGAACCGGACCAGGTCGAGTTCTACACCTCCGGGCGCGCCTCTAACGAAGCGGCATACCTGTTCCAGCTCTTTGCCCGCGAATACGGCACCAATAACTTTCCTGACTGCTCGAATATGTGCCACGAGGCCACCAGCGTCGGCTTGCCGCGATCTATCGGGATCGGGAAAGGTACCGTCTCACTGGACGACTTCGATAAGACCGAACTGGTGATCTCCATCGGCCATAACCCTGGCACCAACCATCCGCGAATGATGGGCACCCTTCATGAGCTGGCACGTCGCAACGTGCCGATTATCGTCTTTAACCCGCTGCGCGAGCGCGCCCTCGAACGTTTTGCGGACCCGCAGAGCGTGATTGAAATGGCGACCTACAGCTCCACGGATATCGCCTCGACCTATTTCCAGGTGAAAGCCGGGGGCGATGCCGCCGCGCTGAAAGGGATTGCTAAACACCTTCTGGAGATGGAGGCCGAACGCGGTGACGTGCTGGATCACGCCTTTATTGCCGAACACACTCAGGGCATTGAGGACTTCAGCGCCGATATCGCGCAAACCCGCTGGGACGACATTGAGCGCGAGTCAGGCCTGAGCCATGCGGCGCTTAAGAAGGTGGCCGAGGCCTATGCGAAATCAAATGCCACCATCATTACCTACGGGATGGGAATTACCCAGCACAATAAAGGCACGGCGAACGTCCGCCTGATCGCTGACGTGCTGCTGCTGCGCGGGAACATCGGTAAGCCCGGCGCGGGTATCTGCCCTCTGCGCGGCCACTCAAACGTGCAGGGAAACCGGACCGTCGGGATTAGCGAGAAACCCACACCGGCCTTCCTGAACCGTCTGAAGGATGTATTCGGCTTTGAGCCGCCGTCTCACCACGGACACGATGCGGTGCAGGCCACGCAGGCGATGATTGACGGCCGTGCGAAGGCACTTATCTGCCTCGGCGGCAATTTTGCGGTTGCGATGCCCGATCATGAACGGGGCTTTCCGGCGATGGGTAACCTGGATTTGAGCGTGCACGTTGGCACCAAGCTGAACCGTACCCATCTGCTGGTGGGCAAAGAGACCTTTATTTTCCCGTGTCTCGGCCGCACCGAGCTGGATATTCAGGCCACCGGCCGTCAGTCCATTACCGTTGAAGATTCCATGTCGATGGTGCACGCCTCGTCCGGCAAGCTGAAACCCGCCTCGCCGTTGTTGCGTTCGGAACCCGCCATCGTGGCGGGCCTGGCGAAAGCCACACTGCCTGAAACCCGCGTGGACTGGCTGACGCTGGTTGAGGATTATGACCGTATCCGCGATCTGATTGAGCAGACCATTCCTGGGTTCGAGGACTATAACGCGCGGATCCGCGTTCCCGGGGGCTTCCGCATGCCGCTGCCGCCAACGCAGCGTATCTGGCCGACCGCGACGGGCAAAGCAATGTTCTCGGTGTTCGAGGGGGTTCATGAGAACGCCAGCGGTGAAGGCGAGCATGTGCTGCGTCTAATTACGCTGCGCAGCCACGATCAGTACAACACGACCATTTATGCCCTGGACGACCGCTACCGTGGGGTCTTTGGCCGCCGCGACGTGCTATTTATGAACGAAGACGATATGGCACAGTCAGGGCTGGAACATGGCGACCGCGTGGATATAGAAACCGCCCTGCCCGGCAGCGTTCAGCGCCTGGAGGACATTACCGTGGTGGCGTACAGCATCGCCCCGGGATCCGTCGGGGCCTATTACCCGGAGGCCAACGTGCTGGTGCCACTCGATTATCTCGACAAGGACAGCGGGACGCCGTCTTATAAATCCGTTCCAGTTCGCATCACCCTGCGCTCAAAAGAGATCCGCATGCTGTAAGGCCGTTCGCGCAGAGAAAACGATGGATATTAAACAGTTAAAATACTTAATCGCACTCGACGAGACCCGGCACTTTGGTAAAGCGGCCTCGCAGTGCAACGTTACCCAGCCGACCCTCTCCATGCGCATCCGCAGCCTGGAAGAGGAGCTGGGGCTGGTGCTGATTGTACGCGGGCAGCGCTTTGAAGGGTTTACGCCGGAGGGTGAACGCATCCTCGCGTGGGCCCGCGCGCTGCTGGCCGCGCACGACGGGCTGCAGGCGGAAGCCGCGCTGTGCAAAGGCCAGGTGGTGGGTGAATTACGGCTTGGGATGGTACCGCTGGCGAGCGTGGATCCGATGATCTTTATTCGCCTGCTGACGCAAAAATATCCGGAGCTGACCTACAGCCTCTATTCCATGTCCTCTGCGCAGATTGCCGACGGGGTCAGCCGCAATCAGCTTGAGCTGGGAATTTGCTATCTCAACAGCATCGACACCAGCCTGTTTGACATTATCCAACTGCCAAAAACGAAGATGGGCCTGCTGCACGACATTCGCCATTTCCAGCCCGGCCAGGCAACGCTGACCTGGCACGACCTGACGGAATTTCCGCTGGGGTTCCTGACCAAAGGGATGCACTACCGGGCGCATATGGAGGCCAGCTTTAACGCTGCAGGCCTGGATCCGACGGCCGTTTTCGAGAGTGACTCGACGTTCCAGATCATTCAGGCGGTTCAGAGCGGCGTGTGCTGTGCCGTGATGCCGCTGAACAACGGGCTGGAGGCACTGAACAACAATTTCAGGATTGTCCCCATCGCCGAAGCGAATATTGAGGCGCCTGTCGGCCTGATTATGCGCCGACAGAAACCCGTCTCCTCGCTGGCGCTACGCTGTTTTACCGATGCACGGGAAATTTATCACGCAGTCAATGAAGCGTAGGCCTGGCGCGTCACCACGCTAAAACCGCCGATGAGCACCGCGTCGCAAACACCCCGGTATTCCGGCGCATTTACCAGCTCGCACAGCGCATCGCGAATAGCGTTAAGGGTTTCAGGCGAGGTGTTTTGCGAGGTGATCAGCGGCAGTCCTGGCGTGAGAGGGGTACGCTCAATGACCGCCAGCCCCGCAAGCCGTTCCGGCTCATGGCGCTGCAGCAGAGCCCAGGTTACGCAGTCGATGGCCGCAATATCCCCCACCCCGCCTTTTACATCAATCAGCGACTGGCGATGGCTGCCGCTGAAAATTACCCGCGAAAAATAGTCATTGACCGTATCAGGTGCCACTCGTCTTCGCAGCGTGTTGTAGCCGGACTGGGAATCCGGCGCATTACACACCACCCGCCGCCCACGGAAATCGTCAACGCGCAGGTGTTTATCTTCTTCCCGCACCACCAGCAGGCTGCGGTAAGCGATCCCTTCGCAGCCCGGCGCCGCATAATGAAAACAGCCGACGACCTGCACGTCCGGCAACTGTGTGACCAGCGGATAACCGCAGGTCTGGCTCAGGATGAGTCCAGGCTGCTGCCAGTGCGTCAGTAAGTTCTCTTCCGGGATGCCCGGCACAAGATCGCCCACCGGCACACCGCGTGCCAGCAGCAAAGCGTGCACAGCTCGCCACAGCGCGTCGGTATCAGCCCGATTGACGGCATACATCGGAAACGCCAGCAGGTTACTCATGCTCTTCTCGCTTTATCCCCGGATGAACCGTGACATCCACGGCCTTATCCCAAAACTGTCGCAGCCACTGGCCGTATCCCTTGACCACAAAACCGTGATTCCGCTGCTGATACACCGCCCGGTTTTGCTGGTAGAGCGCCTTCAAACCATACCAGGGCACGCCTGGCAGATCGTGATGCACTGAATGGTAGTTGAGATTCAGGAACAACACCTGCCAGAAGATCCCGGCTTCGTTGATTACCGATCGCGCGAGAGGATCGTCTGCAGCGCGGTGCTCGAGGAAAGAGCGCACTTTGGTGAGCGCCAGCGCGGGATAGCTCACCGCCAGCACAAACCAGACAGGTGAAAAATCAATATGGCGCATCCAGACAAACAACCCCGCCAACAGCACGCCATGCATCAGCCACATCAACATCGCCCGCAGGTGCAGCTGACGAAACGCCGCCACGGCACTTCCCAGCGTCTGAACGATATCCAGCAGCGGAGCCAGTAACAGCCGCCCCAGAAAAGTATTACGCACATGAATAATGCGCTTCTGCCAGGGCGTAAAACGCGCCCAGGTCTGTTCGGTAAAATAGTAGGATTCCGGATCGTCCACCGGTACCGTGAGATGATCGTTGCGGTGATGGGCCAGATGCGAGTCGCGGTACAGGCCATAGGGATACCAGACCGCCAGCGGCAGCGTACCGAAAAGCTGATTTAACCGGGGAAAACGTGTCGGATGGCCGTGGATCAGCTCATGCTGAAGCGACATATACCACGCGGTAAACCAGATCAGCAGCACCGTGGCAGGCAGTAAACCGAGCGTCTGCCAGTACGTCAGGGTGGTAAACCAGCCGGTATAGATAGCGATAATTAACAGCCAGGTGGGAAGCTCGCTTCGCCACAGAAACCGCGTGGCAAGCCGGTGAATATGTTCTCGCTGTTGCGGGTGTAAATAGTGACTCATTCCTTCCGATGCCGTTCCGCCTGTCATTCTGTGTCCTGACGATCCGTGAAAACGGCTGAAATAACAAAGAACTTAAATCGCTTTGCTTTGCCAGAAATGGCGTTTATGCGCTCTCTACCTGTTGACTTATTTTGTAATAAAGTTACTTTTCAGGACATGAAAAAGATCCTGATTATTGTTCCCGACGGCGGCATGCTGTTTGAAGCCGCCGGTATCGCCGACATTCTGATGCAGGCCAACCGACTGCACCCGGAAGGTCTGTCTCACCCGTGTTACCGCATCATCATCGCCACCACGCAGCCCCATCAGGTGATCCACGGTCAATCCGGATTAAACCTGCTTGCAGATTATCGTCTGCCTGAACTGGACCCGCGTGAACCACTCGATACCATCATCATTACCGGCCGCGGCATGAATGAACTGGAGAGCACCGCCGTGGTGGACTGGCTGCATCTCGCTGCGCCCCATGCGCGTCGTATTGCCTCCATCTGCGGCGGCGCGATGCTGCTTGCGCAGAGCGGTTTGCTTGACGGACGGCGGGCAACCACACACTGGCGTCTGCTGGAGACGATGCAGGCCGCTTATCCGGCCATCAGGGTGGAAGGCGGCCCGATCTACGTTCAGGATGGGCCCATCTGGACCTCCGGCGGGGTCAGTTCCGGTTTCGACCTGACGCTGGCGCTGGTTGAAGACGATTACGGTTTCTCTCTCGCCCGCGACGTGGCGCAGGATATGGTGATGTACCTACGCCGTCCGGGCGGGCAGCTGCAGTTTAGCCGTTATAATTTGCAGCAGTCCGGTACCCAGGGGCCGATTAGCGAACTGCAAAGCTGGATCCTGCAAAACCTGACCGCCGATCTCTGCGTTGAGCGCCTGGCGGAAAGAGCGGCGATGAGTCCCCGTAACTTCACCCGCGTATTCACGCGGGATGCAGGGGTCTCTCCGGCCCGCTACGTGACGGAAGCACGTCTTGCCGCCGCCCGGCAGCTTCTTGAGCAAACCAGCGATCCGCTGGAGCTGATTGCTGAGCAAAGCGGGTTTGGCACCAGCATCAACCTGCGTCGTGTTTTCGAGAAACAGCTTCATCTCACCCCAACGGAATATCGCCAGCGCTTCCACTGCCGCAAGATGGCGTAATGTGATCCTTTTTTGTCATTTACGCCATTCAGCCTGACGCCTACAGTGACTCCAGACAACAGAGATAAGGAGTGCATCATGGTTAAGGTCGGTATTAACGGTTTCGGCCGTATCGGACGTAATTTCCTGCGCGCGGCGCTGGGTAACCCGGATCTTCAGATTGTGGCCATTAACGATCTGACGGACAGCCAGACCCTCGCCCATCTGCTCAAATATGATTCCCTTCTCGGCACGCTGCAGGCACCCGTTGAGGCGGCTGACGGCGGGTTACAGGTGGATGGACAGCGGATCGTCGTCTTCAGCGAACGCGATCCGGCAAACATCCCGTGGCGCGAGGTCGGGGTGGACGTGGTGATTGAAGCCACTGGTTTCTTCACCGAACGCGAAAAGGCGGCGGTGCATATCACCCACGGTGGCGCTAAGCGCGTCATCATCTCTGCACCGGGCAAAAACGATGACCTGACGATTGTGATGGGTGTAAACCACGAGCTGTACGATCCGGCCCTGCACGCTGTCGTGAGTAACGGGAGCTGTACCACTAACGGACTGGCTCCGGCAGCGCAGGTGCTGCATCAGCAGTTTGGTATTGAGCACGGCCTGATGAACACCACGCATGCTTATACCAACAGCCAGGCGCTGCACGACCAGCCGGAGAAAGATCTGCGCGGTGCACGTGCGGCGGCCCTGTCGATTGTGCCTTACTCCAGCGGCGCGGCGAAGGCGTTGGGAAAAGTGATCCCTTCTCTGGACGGTAAGCTGACCGGGTATTCTTTACGCGTCCCGGTTCCGGTGGTGTCAATTGTGGATTTGACGGTAACGCTGAGCCGTAACGTGACCGCCGACGAGGTGAATGACGCGTTCCGTCAGGCTGCGGCTAGCGGACCACTGAAAGGGATTCTGGGCTACAGCGATGAACCGCTGGTGTCCAGCGATTACCAGGGTGACCCGCGCTCCTCGATTATCGACGGGCTGTCGACGCTGGTGATTGGCGGCAACATGGTCAAAATTCTGGCGTGGTATGACAACGAGTGGGGATTCTCAAACCGCCTGGTGGATCTGGCGGTGCTGATGGATAAGAAAGGGCTGTAAGCCTTAGCTTGATGCCGGGTGGCGCTTGCGCTTACCCGGCCTACACATTATGTCACCCTTCAGTAATATATCCCCAATCCTCGCAGAATATATATTTAAAGATAATCTTAAGTTTATTCAAAACTTTCAAATTCATCACATCAATTATATAAAAGAACCGATTAACGTAGACAATAGGTTAGTGGTTATTCTTTATTTTACTTTTAAAAATGCGAGTACGATCACTGTCCTTAGGCGATTCGGTAGATCATGATAAACCCTGCACACAACAGGGGCATATTATGTATTACAGCAAGGAAGTTATAGAAAGAATTGGTTCCGATAAAGATCTGGCATTAAGGCTCGATCGCGCCGTCGCAGGGGTAAAGGATGGTGCCATAGAATATTTAAATAATCTTGGCGATGCGACGACTCGCTTGCTTTATTACACTTCGTGCTTTACAGATAATTATCATGATGTCTGTAAACGATTGAGCATAGAGGACAAGCGATTTGTTGATGGTATTTATCAACTAGTGACACACAGAGATATCATATTTAGAATGATAAGGCTTTATATAGAAACATTGCTAAATGGCAAAAGTGAAGATCGGAAAAAAAATATTCTTGAAAAAGCAATACATTTTACAACGCCCTACTCCATTAAACAGACATCGAAAATCGGTTTACTCTATGCAGTGGCCAAATACATCTGTTATGGTAACAAAATGAATTCCGCCGTACAAAATGCTTTCATTAATAAAATAGCAGGTAAAGGTGCAATAGCTTTATTTGCCCTTAATACCTATAGTCTGGTTCAGCGTGCCGCTGATAGTGCAAATAGGTTAAAAAATAACAGACCGCTTTTTTATCATGCACTATACATGGAACATCTTGAAATGATGTACTTCCTGATTGAACCTGTCATAACGAAATCAGGTTATTTCAATATTAACTCTGCTTCAGACGAAGATATCACTGAAGCCTTAATCAAGATGATGAAATAATGTTAAATTTCATTAAGAGCATGTTAAAATTAATTTTAGATGATGTACTAAGAGATTTACGCGCTTGCGGAGTAGTCATAATTTTTCTTCTTTTATCAATCATTACAGTATCTGTTATTGATGATGATATCATAGCAATTCGAATCATTGGGGTAATTGCACTCGTCGTTTTTTCAATCGCTTTTTTTTACACAGGGAAATAACAAATATGTCTACACCAGCACACATTTGGCTTACTGATGAAAATAATGCGCCCGTTTTAGGCGAGTGTTTAATGCCTACAAGATTGGGTTCTACCGAACTCAAGTCATTTAACCACTCTGTCTGGATCCCTACCTGTTCCAACACGGGAAAACTGACGGGAACGCGGCTTCATGTCCCCATTACTTTTGAAAAAGAAATAGACCGCATCACACCCTATCTTTTCCGTGCAGTATGCACAGGTAAAACGTTCAAATCAGCATTAATTAAAATGTATAAAATTAATGACGCCGGGATCGAGCGTGAATACTTCAACATCATTCTGGAAAACGTCAAGATAACAAGGATCTCACCTTTATTGCACCCGCTAGGTATCGCGAGTGCTCATATGGAAGAAGTCGAACTCCGCTATGAATCGATTGAGTGGAAATATTGCGACGGGAACATCATGTTTAAAGACACCTGGAATGAAAGAGCGGTAGCGTAGAACAATAGACACCCGTTAGGTCCCTCTCCCGCAGGAGAGGGAAAGCACTTAATCCGCTTTTACGTTCACACCCATAAATACAATCACCATTGCCGTAACCAGCAGGAAACCGCTGCCCGCAAACACGCCGCTGGCACCGTTGAGGTCGAATACCGCCCCGCCACCCGCCGCGCCTGCGCTTATCGCCAGCTGAATAGAGGCCACCAGCAAACCGCCTGCACTTTCGGCTTCATCAGGGACGGTGGTTGCCAGCCAGGTTGACCAGCCCACCGGTACCAGGCCAAAGGCAAAGCCCCAAAGCGCAACCAGTAAACCGTCCAGCATCGCCAGATGACCAAATGCGACCATCATCAGCGCCAGTACGCCCATGGCGAACGGCACCAGCGCCAGCGTCAGGCGCAGATTTCGTGCCAGCAGATGTCCGGCAATGGAGGTGCCGACAAAGTTAGCGATACCAAAGCCAAGCAGGATCAGTGAAATCGTCTCTACGCTTGCCTGACCGACGGTCTCCAGGAACGGGCGCAGATAGGTAAAGAAAGCAAAATGGCCGCTGAAGATCAGAATGGTTGCCAGCATCCCGCCGATCATCCCCGGACGACGCAGCACCCGGAACAGGGTTCCCAGGCTGCCGCTGCTCTCCGGCTTCATCGACGGCAGGACCCAGACCTGCCACAGCAGAGCCGCCACGCTCGGCACTATGCAGAGAACAAAGACGTTACGCCAGCCAATCAGGCTGCCCAGATAACTTCCCAGCGGCGCCGCGACAACCGTTGCAATGGACACGCTGGAGAAAATCACCGCCAGCGCTTTCGGCACCTTATCGGCAGGTACCAGCCGCATCGCCGTAGCGGTCGACATCGCCCAGAATCCCCCGATAGCAACGCCCAGCAGCAAGCGCCCCATCAGCAAAACGTGCAGGGTTGGCGCAAAGGCCACCAGCAGGCTGGAGATGATTTGCAGCACCGAAAAGAACATCAACACCCAGCGGCGGTCGATACTTTTGGTGGCTGGCGTAATCAGCAAACCGGTGACCAGCGCCACCAGCGCCGTTGCCGTGACGGCCTGCCCGGCCATCCCTTCGGTTACGCCGAGACTGGCAGCCATTGGCGTGAGCAAACTGGCGGGCAGAAACTCCGCCGTGATCAAACCAAATACGCCCAGCCCCAGTGAATAGACCGCTCGCCAGGCGGGTTTTGCAGGCGCTATCGCCTCGCTCGCCGCGACACATGAACTCATCTGTTGATCTCCCGTTATCAAAATGTGACTAATATCGCAAAAGCATAGAGTGTTCCCCATGGACGATCTATGACATATAATCTCCACTTATTGATTATTCGTCCGGAGTTGTGCGATGACCGTTCAGTCACCCGATTTGATCAGCGAGCTTTTACGCGGCATGCGCCTTTCTGGGGTGAAATATCGGCGAATTGAAGCCAGCGCGCCATTTGGTGTGGCGTTCCATCAGGCGCCCGGTAAGGCGCAGTTTCATTTTGTCAGCCACGGCAACGCGCTGCTGCGTATGGAGAGTGGCGCAACGTTCGAGCTGAGCGGTGGCGACGCGCTCATCATCCCAAACGGCAATTCCCATGCCCTGCTATCCGACGCGCAGGCTCCTCTTACCCCGGTGAATGCCTTCCCAAGCGAGCCTATCTGCAGCTCGGTCTGCGCGATTGCCTGTGAGCCCTGCCCGGACGGCGAGAACACGATTATCTTTAGCGGCTGCATGGATTTTGAACTGGGCGGGATGCAGCCGCTGATCAAGGCCATGCCGGAAGTGATGATGGTGAGCAGGCTGATGTCCACCTGGCCCGAGATCCACCCGTTGCTGGCGGCCATGGAGCGAGAATCCATGACCCGTCAGGTGGGCTTTGCGGGTATCCTGGCGCGTCTTGCAGACGTCGTTGCGGCCTTAATCGTGCGGGGCTGGGTCGAAGCCGGATGCGGCAAAGCAACGGGCTGGGTGCAGGTGCTTCGCGATCCCCGCCTCAGCAGAGCGATATACGCCATGCACCAGCAGCCCGGCCTGAACTGGAGCGTGGCGGATCTGGCCAAAGAAGCGGGCACCTCCCGCTCCGTGTTTGCCGAGCGCTTTCTGGCCGCGACGGGCACGACCCCAGCCAAATATCTCAGCGAACTGCGAATGCGGCTGGCAATTCAGTATATTCGTCATGAAAATCAGCCCATCGAAACGGTCGCCCTGCGTCTGGGGTATGGGTCGCTGGCGGCGTTTAGCCGCGCCTTTAAGCGCATTATCGGCCAGGCGCCGGGCACGCTGCGGGAAGCCAGCCAGACCCTTGACGAGGTCTGACCGGCGTCTGGCATCAGAAGTAATATTTGAAGCGCACGCGTCCGCCGTAACGATCGTCATTTCGGTCGTCGCCGTCATTCGGATGCGCTTCCACCCATGAGGCATACGCGCCCAGGTAAATATTGAAATTCTTCATCTTCATCACGTTTGGGAACAGGTATGAAGCATGAATGGTGTGAATATCATAGTCACCGGGATCGGTCACCCAGCAGTCGCCGTCGCAGTCAGCGTCGAAGTTTGCAGTGTTGAAATTGTCGATCTGATTATGTGCATAGATATAGCCCAGTTCAACATTACGCCATAAGGCATTCACACCCGCGGTGAAGTCTTTCTCATCGGTGGCATCCATGTAGGCGGTGTTCAGGTTCGCCACAATGCCGTCGTCCGGATCCGTTTTTTGCCCGTTCCAGGTCATGGTGAAGCCATAGCCCGTACGGTCAGATTGGTCTATCCATTGTCCTGATGCGTCGCGGTAGCCATAGGCGTTGTTGACGAGGTTGCTCTCCATCGCGATGGCCGTCGAGAAGTTGCCATCCTGCCAGGCAATGACCGGACGGACGTAGGCAACGTTTTTATCGTTATCCAGGTCTACGCCGTGATACTGCTGGTCAACAAACAGCGAGCTGCCATCTTCCAGCAGGGTGTTAACCTCAACATACCAGTTACCCAGGGTTTTACTCATGAGGAAGTTACCGCCGCTGTCGCTACGACCGCGCCCCTCTTTCATCATGTAGATGTAGCCGTAGCCATCGCTATACAGATCGTTGGCCGTGTTGCCGGAATATTCGACGAAGGTGTCCTGATTCAGCGGGAACATGTCGTAGGCTTCAAAGCGACCGACTTTCACCTTCCAGTCGTTTTCCGTCCCGAAGAAGAACACCGCATCATCCAGGTTCATTTTACCCGTCAGGTCAGCCAGCGGCTGCACCGAAAAACCGGCGAAATTGCCGTTCTCCATCCGCTTATATCCATCGAATCCCAGCAGCAGGCGACCGTTAATATCCCAGCGTTCATGGCTGCCGGGCGCCCAGTCTTTATTGGCTGACGTTTTCATGGAGGTTAAACTGCCGCTCTTGCTGGCCGCGTCCATATTGAATTCAACGTCGCCGTAGAACTTAATATCCCCGTAGCCGGATAACGTCAGTTTGGGTGCCGTTTTCGCTGTGGAAGGCTCCGTGGATTCAACCACAACCGGATTTGTGGCCGCCACGGTTTGCTGCTGTTGCTTGAGATCCTGAATTTGCGCTTCCGCCTTTGCCGCACGTGTTTCCGCCTTTTCGAGGCGCGCCTCCAGTTGCGCCAGTTTATCTTCCAGACGTTGGGTATCTTTTGCTGCCATTGCTCCGGTAGTACAAAACGCACTGACAATGAGTGCAAGGGTTTTTACTTTCATCGACTCCATCCTCGTGAGTTAATCATTATTTCCTGACGGACACAAAGAACCTCACCGATAATTCATATGAATTATCGGCTTACTACATCAACCATTAAGAATTAGCGAATTCGCCTTTATTTAAATCATTCACTACGCCATTCATGACGTTTTCGTTTAATTTATAAAACTTAATCGAGAACGCGGTGAGTAAATAAAACAGTGACGGGATCAGCGTGAACAGAAGAATGACGCCCTGAACGGCGGATGCCGATTGTACGGTACTGTTTGACTCGTAATTAAACCCGGCGAGAACCCAACCCAGAATGGCACCGCCGACCGCAACACCAAATTTAATCACAAATATATTGGCCGCAACATTCATACCTGTAATACGGCGCTGGGTTTTCCATTCACCATAATTATTTGCGTCGGTAATCATGGACCACTGCAGCGCGCCATTGCCGCCCTGGACAATCTGAATCAGGACATGGGCAATCAACGGAATGGCCCAGAACTCCAGCGGCAGCCAGAAGCAGGCCACGCCTAATGCCGCATTCAGAATATTGATCCAGAATGAGAGTTTGACCTTGCAAAAACGGGTACCGAACGGCTGAGCCAGTACGGAGCCAAACATAGAGGCCAGCATCCCGCCCAGCATAAAGTACGAGATGACGTCAGCCCCTTTATTGAGCACGGTATTCACGTAATAGACCACCGCGCCGCCGCGGATCACCACCGCTACCAGCATCATGAAGTTATAGATAGAGAGAATGCGCCACTGATCGTTACGGAAGAGAATTTTAACGTCACGGGCGATGTTGAGATTCTCCTCTTTGATGGGCTGCACGCGCTCTTTTGTGGTGGCAAAACAGACGATGAACATCAGACAGCCGATCGCGCCAAAGAGCGCCATCGCCACCTGTATGCCGGTCGCCCTGTCGCCCGGGAAGAGGTAATCCGCCAGGGGCAAAATAAGGGCCGTGCCGAGCGCCCCGCCAATCGGCGTGATGGCAAAGCGCCAGGACTGCAAGGAGAGATTTTCACGCGGATCTGACGTTAGCGCAGCGCCCAGAGAGCAATATGGAATATTTATGGCGGTATACATCAGGGTCATAAATATATATGCCCCGACGGCATAATAAATTTTTCCGGTTTCGGTAAAATTCGGAATGGAATAGACCAGGACGCAGCTGACCGCAAAGGGAACGCATATCGCCAGCAGCCAGGGACGGAAGCGCCCCCAGCGCGTCGACGTTGCATCGGCTATCGCCCCCATCACCGGGTCGGTAATCGCATCTAATAAACGCACCAGAAGAAACATGGTGCCCATTATGGCCGGCGGTAAGCCATAAATATCGGTATAGTAATACGCCAGAATGGCAACCGATGAGTCAAATACAATATGACTTGCTGCATCTCCCAGGCTATAGCCTATTTTCTCTTTGACCGGTATTTTTTCCGCGACTGACATTGATTCACTCCTTATTGATGAAACCGGTTTCTGCTGTAGCGATAATGTCGCCTGAGAGCATCAATGCTATCTATTATGTTTTTTCACCAGGAGCTTATGTTTTTTGCTTTATGTGATCGTGGTAATTAAAACAGAAAATTCGCCACGCAAATTCTGCGTCACGGGCCGCAATTAATTTCCCAGCACCGTTGAATATTCACAATATCAATATTTCACCACACCAGCAGGGCATTAAACACAACGGTAAATCGTCTTGATTTGTACAAAATGCGACGTTCGACACGCGAAGCGCGGAATATTCGTCTACTGTTTTCTGAAGATTGATGACAGCGTGACCGCTGCTCAGCGAAATAAGGAGAAGACCCTATGATAACACCTCAAAAGCTGCGCCCTCGCCTCTTACCTCTTGTTCTGGGCAGTGCGTTGCTCTCGGTTACCGCCGCGGCCAGCGCTGAAGAGATGGCATCTGGCCAAACGAACCCGCCCGATATTTTGCTCGGCCCCCTCTTCAGCGATGTGCAGAGTGCCAAACTGTTTCCCGATCAAAAAACCTTTGCCGATGCGGTCCCCAAAAGCGATCCGCTGACCATCCTCGCCGACTATCGCATGCAGCGTAAGCAGTCGGGCTTTGATTTACGCCATTTCGTTGACGTGAATTTCACGCTTCCGGGTGAAGGCGAAAAATACGTTCCCCCCGCCGGACAAAGCCTTCGTGAGCACATTGATGGGCTGTGGCCTGTGCTGACCCGCACAACGGACAAAGCCAGCAGTAAATGGGATTCACTCCTGCCCTTGCCGAAATCCTACGTCGTGCCCGGGGGACGTTTCCGCGAGGTGTATTACTGGGACAGCTATTTCACCATGCTGGGCCTGGCCGAAAGCGGCCACTGGGATAAAATCAGCGATATGGTGGACAACTTCGCCTATGAAATTGACACCTTCGGCCACATCCCTAACGGCAACCGCAGCTATTACCTGAGCCGTTCGCAGCCACCGTTCTTCTCCCTGATGGTCGAACTGCTGGCGACGCATGATAAAGATGCGTTGAAAAAATACCGTCCGCAGATGGAAAAAGAATATGCCTACTGGATGGTGGGCGTCGATGGCCTGCAGCCGGGCCAGGCCAACAAACGCGTGGTGAAACTGGATGACGGGACAATCCTTAACCGCTACTGGGATGACCGCGATACCCCGCGTCCTGAATCCTGGCTCGATGATGTAAACACCGCTAAAAACAACCCTAACCGCCCGGCGACGGAAATTTACCGCGATCTGCGCTCGGCAGCCGCGTCAGGGTGGGACTTTAGCTCCCGCTGGATGGACGATCCGCAAAAGCTTGGCACCATCCGCACCACCAGCATTGTGCCAGTGGACCTGAACGCCCTGATGTTCAAGATGGAGACGCTGCTGGCACGGGCAAGCCAGGAGGATGGCGATTCCGCTGGTGCGAGCAAATATGAAGCACTGGCCGCCTCGCGGCAAAAAGCTATTGAGAGCCATCTGTGGAATGAAAAAGAGGGCTGGTACGCGGATTACGATCTTAAGAGTAAAAAGGTGCGTAATCAGCTTACCGCCGCCGCCCTGTTCCCGCTTTACGTGAAGGCTGCGGCACAGGACCGCGCGGATAAAGTGGCTGCAGCTACCGCTTCACGCCTGCTGAAGCCGGGCGGCATTACGACCACCACTATCAACAGCGGCCAGCAGTGGGATGCGCCAAACGGCTGGGCACCGCTGCAGTGGGTCGCAGCGGAAGGATTGCAGAACTATGGCCAGGAAAAAGTGGCGATGGACGTGACCTGGCGCTTCCTGAAAAACGTTCAACACACCTACGACCGCGAGAAGAAGCTGGTGGAGAAGTATGATGTCTCGTCTACCGGCACCGGCGGGGGCGGCGGTGAATATCCGTTGCAGGATGGATTTGGCTGGAGCAACGGCGTGACGCTCAAGATGCTGGACCTGGTTTGTCCGAAAGAGAAACCCTGCGACAGCGTACCGGAGAATCAGCCTGCGGCGAATGATGACGCCGCGCCAGCGAAAAGCGCGGCGCAGTAAGGGTATTGCCGGGTGGCGGCTACGCCTTACCCGGCCCCCCCTCACCCCAGCCCTCTCCCTCAAGGGAGAGGGAGTCATCCATGCAGCCATTATTTTGTGGGGAACCCTCAGCCCACCGGCAGAGGGGTAAAGCTCATCAGAAGCTGTAACTCGCCCCTAGCTGGAACGTCCGGTCACGTCCAATCCAGCAGTTGGTTGCGTCGTAACAGGTCAGCGCCTCTTTATTGGTGATGTTCTGCGCGCTGGCTTTAACCGTCAGCCCTTCCAGAGACGGCAGGACTTCGCCCATGCGGTAAGAGGCCGCCAGATCGTACTGCGTGGTGCCCCCAAGTTTGCCCGCATCGTTACTCGGTGAAATTTCCATCGGCCCGGTATAGCGCGCGCCAGCCCCCAGCATCAACCCTTTCAGCGGCGTACTGTCGAAGGTGTAGTCGCCCCACAGGTTAAAGGCATTCTCCGGCACCTGGGTTGGACGCTTGCCCTGGTATTTATCATCTTCCGTATTGATGACGTGGGTGTAAGCGTAGTTCGCAATCAGCGTCAGGTTATCCGTCGGACGGCTGACCGCCGACAGCTCAGCCCCTTTGGATTCCACTTCCCCGGTCTGACGGTAGTTGAGGAAGCCGGGATCGGAGGTGACGACATTTTTCTGGCGAATGTTAAACACCGATGCGGTAAAGGTGGTGGCGTAGTCCGCCAGCAGGTATTTCACCCCACCCTCAACCTGCTTGCTGGTGGTTGGCTTGACGTCTTTGGCGACAAGCGTCCCCTGTGGGGATACCGGCGCAAAGCCTTCGGAATAGCTGATGAACGGCGAAATCCCGTTGTCGAAGGCGTAAAGCGCGCCCAGACGTTTGGTGACCCGATCCTGAGAAACATACGCTTTGTCGCCGTTTTGCAGGTAATTCGTGGTCACGGAGCGGTAATCGTCATAGCGCAGGCTGCCCAGCAGATTTAATCCGCCGAACTCCACCTGATCCTGCAGGTAATAGCCGTTCTGCTGATAGCTCAGACGGTTTTTCTGGGCGGTATACAGCCCCAGCGCGCCTTCATCGATTTGCGCGTGGTCAGGATTGCGCATATCAATACCCGGTGTTGAGGAGGCGTATCGGTAGTGGAAGTGCGAGTTCAGCTTCTGATAGTCAAACCCGGCCAGCAGATGATGTTTCCATTCCCCCAGCGCAACCGTTTTGGTGACCTGGTTGTCGATGTTGAAGCTCTGAAGATCTTCATCCGTGGTGTAAGCAAAGCGATTGAGTTGATAGACCTCGCTCCCTGGCCCGGTTGAATAGACGCTGCGCTGATGGGTATCCACGTCGAAGTAGCGCGCTTTCTGATTAAAGCCCCAGCCGCTATCAAACTCATGCTCAAAGCTGTAGCCCAGCATCCACTGTCGCTGTTTGAATCCACTCCACTCGTCCCCGGCATAGTCCCGGCGATCGGCGTAGCTTGAGCGCAGATAGGCGAGCGGCAGCGGGTCGGACGGCGACAGGCTAGGCGTATTTTGCGCCAGCGCATCAATGGTGAGGCGCGTTTTGCTGTCCGGCTGCCAGGTCACTGACGGTGCCACGAGGTAGTTTTCGTAGCGCGTGGTGTGCGGCTGGTCGTCATTTTCCGTCGCTTTCCCCAGCAGACGGTAGTTCCAGTCGCTGTCAGCGATTTGCCCGGTTGAATCGAGGTAGCCCTCTTTCAGGTTACGGGTGCCGGTGTTAAAACCCACCTCGGTACGGGAGGCTTTTTGCGGCTTCTTACTTTGAATATTCACCAGCCCCCCCGGCGAGCCGCCACCGTACAGCACTGAAGAGGGACCTTTCAGAATATCAACGCTCTCAATCAGCAGCGGATCGATGCGCGCTTTGGTGTTACCGGTGACGTTATACGGCAGCTGCAGACCGTTATAGAATTCCTGGTCAACGGTAAACCCGCGGATTTTGTATTCGCTCATGTACGAGGTACTGCCCCTCACCTCGGTCGAGACGCCCGGGGCATAGCGCAGGATTTCATTCACGGAGTTCGCGTGACGCTTTTCTATCTCCTGCTCAGAAAGGGTATTGATCACCTGCGGCGTTTTACTTTCTGCCACCGCCGATTTGGTCGCACTGTTCGTCCATGAAGGAAGCGCGCTGCCCTGCTCTGCGCCCGTAACTACGATAGTCGATTCTTCGGCGAAAGCCTGTGCCTGCAATGCCAGCGCCACGGCTCCTGCCAACGCACATAACGCAAAACGTGAGGTATTCATAATTGTCGTCTTTGTTATAGATAATACTAGGAACGACAATTATTATCATTTCGATTAGCAAATCAATACGCGAATAAAAAAAACGGCCCTCAGGTGAGAGCCGCTTGTGAACATGTTATGCCCGTCGGAGTAACCGGAATATGCCCAGTACAACGATCGCGCCGACCACCGCGACCAGGAAACTGTGGAGATCGAAACCGCTGATGCTGCCGCCAAAGCCAAACATCGTTGCCAGCCAGCCGCCGACAACCGCCCCGACCACACCGAGTACACAGGTCAGAATAAAGCCGCCACCATCATTTCCCGGCATGATCAATTTGGCGATAGCGCCGGCAATAAGACCAAAGATAATCCAGGCGATGATACCCATAGCGATGCCCTCTTGCAGGTTTAACGCATGCACGGAAAACCTTCCGCGCTGGTGACTTAAGTATAGGTCATCGCCCGAAAATGATTTTTATCTCACCGACTTAAATTACGGCGGCCAGTAAAAAAAATCACCGGTTTGTATTAAGTTTCATTTCAGATTGCCGATAACGCAGAGACAGTCTGTCAAATATCAAGGAGCAATCTGGCGTGAGTAATTACAGTGAGCAGTTCCTGAAACAAAATCCGCTGGCTGTATTAGGGGTATTACGCGACCTGCAAAAAGGTGAAGTGCCGCTACGCATGCGTTGGTCAAACAATCAGTTTATCAGCAAGATCCTGGACGTGTCGTCCGACCGTCTGATCGTCGACCTGGGCAGCCAGGAGCATGAGAACCGCGCCGCACAGCGGGCGGAAAAAATCGCGGTGATGGCTGAAACCCACGGCGCAAAGGTGGAATTTATTCTGCCGCGACTGGAGCTGAGCGAATATCTGGGGCTGCCTGCTTTTACCACGCCGCTGCCTGATAACCTCTGGTTTGTCCAGCGTCGGGAATATTTCCGCATCAGCGCCCCGCTCCAACCTGCTTATTTTTGTCGGGCAAAAATGCCGGATAAAAAAGAGATCCGCTTCCGCCTTTTTGACCTGTCGTTGGGCGGCATGGGCGCGCTGATGGATACACCAAAACCTGACGGGCTGGTTGAAGGCATGCGATTCACGCAGATTGAGCTGGATATGGGCGGCTGGGGACGGTTTTATTTCGATGCGCAGCTGATTGCCATCAGCGAGCGTAAAGTGGTGGACAGCAAGAACGAGACCATTTCCACGCCCCGTCTGAGCTTTCGCTTTCTCAACGTGGGGCCGGGTGCAGAGCGCGAGCTTCAGCGCATCATCTTCTCTCTGGAGCGAGAGGCGCGGGAACGGGCCAATAAAGTCTTGTGAGGGGCGTCGGGCAGCGAGGCCGCCCGACAACGGCGTTACATGGCGTCCATCGCTTTCTGTACTTTCCAGATATACCGAGGTGCCTGCGGTGACGGGTGGTTCTTCACTACATGTTCAAAGAACTCGTCTTTGTCCATGTCGTTTATCTCTTCAATCGCCTCTTTACGGTCGGACGAGAAGGTTCTGAGCAGCGCACCGGCACCGTTCACGTAAGAGACCACCAGCGCGTACTGCATCACTTCAGGATCTTCAATACCCTTCAGCACGCCGTGTTCCAGAATGCTCAGGTAAGCTGTTCCCATCGAGATGTTGCGTTCCGGGTTTTTCAGCTCGCTGGTCGACGGTTGACCGCGCCAGCCCATATAGCGGTAGACCTCTTTGCCTGCCGTTGATGCTTTAAGCTGCATCAGCCCCACCGCGTTGGATTTACTGACGAGCGCTGGGTTGCCGCCGGATTCCACGGCAATGATCGCCGTGACCAGTCGCGGGCTCACGCCCCAGGCCTTCCCGGCTTGTTCGCTGATCGGCATCCACTGCATGGCCCGTTTCACCGGCACTTCCGGGTTCCAGGGCGGATTTTGATAATCATGTTTTGAACTACAGCCAGCAAGCAACACAATCAAAAAAGCAAACCATCTCAATTTCACGTCATCTATCCTTATAGCCGGTCATCGCAGTGCGCCGCCTCTTGAAGCAGGCGGCGTATAAGCGGCATGATATAGACAATTAGTTTCTCATTCAGCAAGGAATTGCCATGTCTCAGTTTCATCTCATCGCGCCGTCGGGTTACTGCATCAACCAGGACGCGGCACAGCGGGGCGTTCAGCGCTTACTGGAATCTGGTCATCGGGTAGAAAATCAGACTATTATCCCCCGCCGCCTGCAGCGTTTTGCCGGAACGGAGGCGCAGAGACTGAATGATATCAACAACCTGGTGAACCTGAAGGGCGCTAACCAGATTGTGCTTGCGGTGCGCGGCGGGTATGGCGCGAGCCGATTGCTGGAGAGTATCGACTGGCAAGGCCTGGCAAAACGCCAGCAGCAGGATCCTCTGCTGATATGTGGACACAGCGATTTCACGGCGATCCAGCTCGGCCTGCTGGCACTGCACAACGTCATTACCTTCAGCGGCCCGATGCTGGCCGGTAACTTCGGCGCGCCGGAGCTGGATGCGTTCACCCAGGAACATTTCTGGCGCGCGCTGCAAAATTCGACCTACAGCGTTGAGTGGCAGGGAAATGGGCCGCACTGGGAATGTGAGGGCCAGCTCTGGGGTGGAAACCTGGCGATGCTGGTGTCGCTGATTGGCACGCCGTGGCTGCCCCAGATTGAGGATGGCATCCTGGTGCTGGAAGATATCAACGAGCACCCGTTCCGCGTCGAGCGCATGCTGCTCCAGCTTTACCATGCGGGCATTCTCGGGCGACAGTCCGCCATCGTGCTCGGCAGCTTTAGCGGATCGGCACCGAATGACTATGATGCAGGCTACTCCCTTGAGACGATGGTTGATTTCATCCGTTCGCGGCTGGACATTCCGGTGATTACGGGACTGGATTTTGGCCATGAGCAGCAGACCGTTACCCTGCCGCTGGGCGCTCAGGCGACGCTGACGCATAATAATTCAGGCAGTCGACTCACTCTCAGCGGCCATCCGGTCTTAAAGGTATAAAAAAGCGCTTAAACCGCCTCAATAAAACGCTGTTCCTGTCGTTAATATGTTAGGGTTTTAATAACAGCGTTAACATTGAGGTGGGAGTACGACAACATTGGATGCCGCAGCAATAATCAGCCTTTTCATTCTGGGTTCTGTGCTTGTAACCAGCAGTATTTTATTGAGTTCATTTTCATCACGTCTCGGCATACCTATTCTTGTTATTTTCCTTGCCATCGGCATGTTGGCTGGCATTGATGGCATCGGCGGTATCCCATTCGATAATTACCCTTTCGCTTACATGGTCAGTAACCTCGCGCTGGCGGTGATCCTGCTGGACGGCGGGATGCGCACCCAGGCGAGCTCTTTCCGCGTCGCCTTAGGGCCTGCGCTGTCGCTCGCGACGGTCGGCGTGTTGATTACCTCCGGCCTCACCGGAATGATGGCCGCGTGGCTTTTCCATCTCAATCTCATGGAAGGTTTGCTGATCGGCGCGATTGTCGGTTCAACCGACGCCGCTGCGGTATTTTCCCTGCTTGGCGGTAAAGGGCTAAACGAGCGCGTCGGCTCAACGCTTGAGATTGAGTCCGGCAGTAACGATCCGATGGCGGTATTTCTCACCATCACGCTGATTGAGATGATTCAGCAGCACGAAACCGGATTAAGCTGGATGTTCGCCTGGCATATCCTGCAGCAGTTTGGGCTGGGGATTGTTATCGGCCTGGCGGGGGGATACCTGTTACAGCAGATGATCAACCGCATTTCGCTGCCCGCGGGGCTTTACCCCCTGCTGGCGCTGAGCGGCGGGATTCTGATTTTTGCCGTCACCACCGCGCTGGACGGCAGCGGCATTCTCGCCGTCTACCTCTGCGGTTTCCTGATGGGCAACCGGCCGATCCGTAACCGACATGCCATTTTGCAGAACTTCGACGGCCTGGCGTGGCTGGCGCAAATCGGCATGTTCCTGGTGCTGGGCCTTCTGGTCACGCCATCCGACCTGCTGCCGATCGCCGTTCCGGCGCTGCTGCTTTCTGCGTGGATGATCTTCTTCGCCCGTCCCCTCTCGGTGTTCGCGGGTCTGCTGCCGTTTCGCGGCTTCAACCTGCGCGAACGGGTATTCATCAGTTGGGTGGGCCTGCGCGGCGCGGTGCCGATTATCCTTGCGGTGTTCCCGATGATGGCCGGTCTGGACAACGCGCGGCTGTTCTTTAACGTGGCGTTCTTCGTGGTGCTGATCTCGCTGCTGTTCCAGGGGACGTCGCTCGGGTGGGCGGCGAAAAAGGCCAAAGTGGTGGTGCCGCCCGTTGGCTGGCCGGTCTCCCGCGTGGGGCTGGATATTCACCCGGAAAACCCGTGGGAGCAGTTTGTTTACCAGCTCAGCGCCGACAAATGGTGCGTGGGGGCCTCACTGCGCGATCTGCATATGCCCGCCGAAACGCGCATTGCCGCCTTGTTCCGCGATAATGCCCTGCTGCACCCTACCGGCAGCACCCGCCTGCGCGAAGGCGATATTCTGTGCGTCATCGGCCGCGAGCGCGACCTGCCCGCGCTGGGCAAACTGTTCAGCCAGTCGCCTCCTGTCGCGCTGGACCAGCGGTTCTTCGGCGATTTTATTCTCGAAGCCAGCGCTAAGTTTGCCGATGTGGCGCTGATTTACGGGCTGGATGAGGGGCTTGAGCATCGCGACAAGCAGCAAACGCTCGGGGAAATCATTCAGCAGCTGCTGGGCGCCGCGCCCGTCGTGGGTGACCAGGTGGAATTTGCCGGGATGATCTGGACGGTCGCCGAGAAAGAGGATAACGCGGTGCGCAAAGTCGGCGTGAGACCGAGGGAAGAGGACGTGGAGTAGTGTTTTTTGCCGGGTGGCGCTTACGCTTACCCGGCCTACGTTCGAGGGTTTTGTTGGTCGGGTAAGGCGAAGCCGCCACCCGACACAAACATTCGTTACACCGTCACAACCGGCACTCTCGGTGCCAGCGCGCACATCAATTCATAGCCGACCGTGCCCGCAGCCGAAGCCACATCATCGATTTTAACCTCATTACCCCACAGCTCGACCGGCGATCCGATGCCCGCCTGCGGACAAGGGGTTAAATCTATCGCCATCATATCCATTGAAATGGTCCCTACCGTGCCCGTACGAACACCATCGACCCACACGGGCGTGCCGGTTGGCGCCAGACGCGGATAACCGTCCGCATAACCGCCCGCGACAATCCCGATGCGCTGCTCGCCCGCCGCACGGTAGCGGCTGCCATAGCCTACCGTGTCACCCGTCTTCAGCGTTTGCACGCCAATGATTTCACTGCGCAGGGTCATGACCGGCTTCAGGCCGCTGTTGGCGATATCGTGCCACTGGCCTGAGGGAGACGCGCCGTACAGAACGATCCCCGGGCGCACCCAGTTGTAGTGGGCTTCAGGGTGCCAAAGCGTTGCCGCCGAGTTCGACAGCGAACGTGGGCAATCCAGCCCTTCTGCCGCCTGCTCAATGCGGACCATGGCATCGGCAATGCCGTCCGGCTTTTCAGCATCAGCAAAATGCGCCATCAGCGTCATTTCACCGACATTTTTCAGGGCACGCAGCTGCTGCCAGACCGTATGGACCCGCTCAGGCTGGAAGCCCAGGCGGTTCATGCCGCTGTTCACCTTGAGATAGATATCCAGCGGCGCGTGGAGCTTCGCATCCTGAATCGCCTTAATCTGCCAGTTGCTGTGAACGCTGGTGGTCAGACGGTATTTGTCCAGCAGCGGCAGATCGTCGGCGTGGAAAAAGCCTTCCAGCAGCAAGATTGGCCCTTTCCAGCCGCGCTCGCGCAGCAGAATCGCCTCTTCCAGATTGAGTAACGCAAAACCGTCGGTTGCGCTAAGGGCGCTCCAGATGCGGTCAATACCGTGGCCGTAGGCATTTGCCTTGACTACCGACCAGACGCGTGTACCCGGCGCAGCACGGCGAACAATTTGCAGGTTATCCTTCAGGGCCTGCAAATCCAGCTGAGCCAGAATGGGACGGGACATGACGACTCCTTAGTTATGTGCGCCGTGCAGGTGCTGCGGACGCGAGGGGGTAAACCCTGATTGATAACGTGCGGCACTTAAATCGTCAAACGGAATTGCTGGCGTGCGGCCAGATATCAGGTCGCTCAGCAGCTGACCCGAGCCGCAGGCCATCGTCCAGCCGAGCGTGCCGTGCCCGGTATTGGTCCACAGGTTTTTATACGGCGTGCGGCCGACAATCGGCGTGCCGTCCGGCGTCATGGGGCGCAGACCGGTCCAGAAGGTCGCCTGTTCGACAAAGCCTCCGCGCGGGAAGAGATCGCCCACCACCATCTCCAGGGTTTCACGACGCGGTTGTAGCAGTTCGGTGTTGAAGCCCACGATCTCCGCCATGCCGCCTACGCGAATGCGGTTGTCGAAGCGGGTGATGGCGATTTTGTAGGTTTCGTCCAGAATGGTCGACACGGGCGCGCCGCTCTCTTCTTTCACCGGAATGGTCAGCGAGTAGCCTTTCAGCGGGTAGACCGGAATATCGAGGATACCTTTCAGCATGGCAGTGGAGTACGAACCAAACGCCATCACGTAGGCATCGGCTTTGATCACCTCTTCTCCACACTTCACGCCGTAAATTTTTTCCCCTTCCGACAGCAGCTTGTCGACAGAGGTATTAAAGCGGAATTTCACCCCTGCCTGCTCGCACATTTGCGCCAGACGTTGCGTAAAGAGCTGGCAGTCGCCGGTTTCGTCATTCGGCAGGCGCAGGCCGCCCGTCAGTTTATGCGCCACTTCCGCCAGCGCAGGCTCCACCTGTCCCAGCTGGCTGGCTTCCAGCAGCTGATAGGGTACGCCCGCATCTTCCAGAACGGCGATATCGCGGGTGGCGTTTTCATACTGTTGCTCAGTGCGGAACAGCTGCAGCGTACCGCCCTGACGGCCTTCGTACTCAATGCCCGTCGAGGCGCGTAAGGCTTTCAGGCAATCACGACTGTACTCCGCCAGACGCACCATGCGTCCTTTATTTTCCATGTAGTGGCGGGTGTCACAGTTGCGAAGCATCTGCCACATCCACTTCAGCTGGAACTGCGTGCCGTCGAGACTGATCGCCAGCGGCGCGTGACGCTGGAACATCCACTTAATCGCCTTTAACGGCACGCCGGGTGCTGCCCACGGCGCCGCATAACCCGGAGAGATTTGTCCGGCGTTCGCCGCACTGGTTTCAAGCGCCGGGCCAGATTCACGATCGATAACGGTAACCTCATGCCCCGCCTGACTTAAATACCAGGCGCTGGTTACGCCAACGACACCACTTCCCAGTATGACAACACGCATAGCCACTCCATTATGTGCAAAAGAACAATCTTCTAATTACAGATTGATAACCTAGTTGAAAATATTATTCAACATACGACTTTTTTATGGTGACTTACCTCACACATACCCCTGTATCAGGGGATAGTGCTAATTTGGGATCTCCTGCTGCGCGTTATTTTTAGCCAGCATAAAACTCTGCGAGACCCGCTTTTTTTGCCGTATCAAAAACGCGAAATCGCAAAGAAAAAATTTCTGCTTCAGCACGCTTTTTAACGCGTTGATCTATGCTTGAAAGGAGGCTCTCCAGACAGAGAGAGCTCCCAACAACGAGGGCGCGCTAATGGCTACTATTGATTCCATATCCAAGGACAACACACGTCTGAGCGATGGACCCGACTGGACCTTCGAGCTGCTTGATGTCTATCTGGCTGAGATTGACCGGGTAGCAAAACTGTATCGCCTGGATACCTATCCCCATCAAATTGAAGTCATTACGTCCGAACAGATGATGGATGCCTACTCCAGCGTCGGGATGCCGATCAACTATCCGCACTGGTCGTTTGGTAAGAAATTTATTGAAACGGAGCGGCTGTATAAACACGGTCAACAGGGACTGGCGTATGAGATCGTCATTAACTCCAATCCGTGTATTGCCTATCTGATGGAAGAGAACACCATTACCATGCAGGCGCTGGTGATGGCGCACGCCTGCTACGGGCACAACTCTTTCTTCAAGAACAACTATCTTTTCCGCAGCTGGACGGATGCCAGCTCGATTGTCGATTACCTGATTTTCGCCCGTAAATACATTACCGAATGCGAAGAGCGCTACGGTGTGGATGAAGTGGAAAAACTGCTCGATTCCTGCCACGCGCTGATGAACTACGGCGTTGACCGCTACAAGCGTCCGCAAAAAATCTCCTTACAGGAGGAGAAGGCCCGGCAGAAAAGCCGTGAGGAGTATCTGCAAAGCCAGGTGAATATGCTGTGGCGTACCCTGCCGAAGCGTGAGGAGGAGAAAACGGTCGCCGAAGCGCGTCGTTATCCGTCTGAGCCGCAGGAAAACCTGCTCTACTTTATGGAGAAGAACGCCCCGCTGCTGGAGCCATGGCAGCGCGAGATCCTGCGCATTGTGCGTAAGGTGAGCCAGTATTTCTACCCGCAGAAACAGACGCAGGTGATGAACGAAGGCTGGGCGACCTTCTGGCACTACACCATCCTTAACCACCTGTATGACGAAGGGAAAGTCTCCGAACGCTTTATGATGGAGTTTCTGCACAGCCACACCAACGTGGTGTTCCAGCCTGCTTATAACAGCCCGTGGTACAGCGGCATCAACCCGTATGCCCTTGGCTTTGCAATGTTCCAGGACATCAAGCGCATCTGCCAGTCGCCGACGGAGGAAGACAAATACTGGTTCCCGGACATCGCCGGTTCTGACTGGCTGGAAACGCTGCATTTCGCGATGCGTGACTTTAAGGATGAGAGCTTTATCAGCCAGTTTATGTCGCCGAAGATCATGCGAGATTTCCGTTTCTTCACCGTGCTGGATGATGACCGTAACAACTACCTGGAAATTTCGGCGATCCATAACGAAGAGGGATACCGCGAGATCCGCTCTCGCCTCTCTTCCCAGTACAACCTGAGCAACCTTGAGCCGAACATCCAGGTATGGAATGTGGATTTACGCGGTGACCGCTCCCTGACGCTGCGCTATATACCGCACAACCGCGCGCCGCTGGATAAAGGGCGTAAAGAGGTGCTGAAGCACGTGCATCGGCTGTGGGGCTTTGACGTGTTGCTTGAACAGCAGAATGAAGACGGCAGCGTGGAGCTGCTGGAGCGGTGCCCGGCGCGGTTAAATACGCTGTAGTTTGCCGGGTGGCGGCTACGCCTTACCCGGCCTACGGGTTTTGTAGGCCCGGTAAGCGAAGCGCCACCGGGCGAAAAAAAACCTCTCGTACGAGAGGTTTTTTCTTTTAGCGGGTCTGAATCGCTAAATCGCCCGGAAGCGTTTTCTGCATGCGGTGCCAGATTTCACCGGAATCATGCCCATAGCGACGCACCGTCTCATAAACCTGATCGTGCAGCCCTTCGGTACAGAGCTTGCTCAGCTTATGGTAGAAACCCAGCGCCAGGCTGCGGGCTTCAGGGTTAGCAAAGTAGTGGCGACCGATACGGGTATAGAGCCCTTTCATCCCGTTCAGGATCAGGCCGTAAATCGGGTTACCGGAGGCAAAGGCCAGTCCGCGGAAGACGTTATAGTCAAGCGTGGCGAAAGCGTCAGCGTGGTCTTCGACCTCGTTCGCGCTGGCCAGCACCGCAAGCGCATCTTCAGGATGCTGACGGAACGCGGTACGGATAAAGATAGTCGCGATGTTGGTACGCACGGAGAGCAGATTGTCGATCAGCTGCGGCACACTTTCGTGGTCGAGACGCGCCAGCGTTTCAAGAATGTTCAGCCCGGACGTTTCCCAGAAGTTGTTTACTTTCGTTGGCTTGCCGTGCTGAATCGTCAACCAGCCATCACGTGCCAGACGCTGCAGAACTTCACGCAGCGTAGTACGGGTGACGCCAATCAGTTCAGAGAGTTCGCGTTCAGCAGGTAGAATTGATCCCGCAGGGAAACGATTATTCCAGATGCTTTCAATGATGTACTCTTCCGCGAAACCCGCCGGGCTCTGCGCCTTAATGACCATAGTGAGATTTCCATTACACAGCTTTAGCAAATTGGACTCATCATACCAGAGGCTCGCAGAGGCAGATAGCGCAGCAAAGAGAGAAAAGAGGGATCGCCGTTTCATTTTTGTGAAATTTACAATTTGACCTAATGCCCCTCTACGCCCCCATTTTTGCGTATACTGATGTTTTGCCTTATTTGACGGGGAAGGACGTCTGTCGTGGAAATTTCATTTGGCCGCGCGCTGTGGCGCAATTTTTTAGGCCAGTCACCTGACTGGTACAAACTCATACTTCTGGTATTCCTGGTCGTTAACCCCATCCTGTTTTATGTCAATCCGTTTGTTGCCGGATGGCTGCTGGTGGCGGAATTTATCTTCACCCTGGCGATGGCGCTGAAATGCTACCCACTCCTTCCCGGCGGCCTGCTGGCATTTGAAGCGGTGGTGATTGGTATGACCAGCGCGGAGCATGTTAAACAGGAGCTGGCATCCAATCTTGAGGTGCTTCTGCTGCTGATGTTTATGGTGGCTGGCATCTACTTTATGAAGCAGCTACTGCTGTTTATTTTTACCCGGCTGCTGCTGAGCATTCCCTCAAAAACGATCCTGTCGGTGGCGTTTTGTCTCGCGGCAGCGTTTCTGTCGGCCTTCCTTGATGCCCTGACGGTGGTGGCCGTCGTGATTAGCGTGGCCGTCGGCTTTTACGGCATTTATCATCGCGTCGCGTCTTCTCGACCCGGTGAGGATTTGCAGGATGATAGCCATGTCGACGCGCATAACCGTGAGGTGCTGGAGCAGTTCCGCGCGTTCCTGCGTAGCCTGATGATGCATGCGGGTGTGGGTACAGCGCTGGGCGGCGTGATGACGATGGTGGGGGAACCGCAAAACCTGATCATCGCCAAAGCGGCGGGCTGGCATTTCGGCGAATTCTTCCTGCGCATGGCGCCAGTGAGCGTTCCGGTGCTCATCTGCGGCGTCGTCACCTGTATTCTTGTCGAGAAATTCAGCGTCTTTGGCTACGGCGCGAAGCTGCCTGAGACGGTGCGACAGGAGCTGCATACATTTGACGTGCAAAGTCGCCGTCAGCGCACACGCCAGGATACGCTACGCCTGATCGCACAAGGCATCATTGGCGTCTGGCTTATCGCTGCGCTGGCTTTCCATCTTGCTGAGGTGGGGTTAATTGGCCTGTCGGTTATTATTCTCGCCACCACCTTTAGCGGCGTGACCGACGAGCACGCTATCGGCAAAGCCTTTACCGAAGCCCTGCCGTTTACCGCGCTGCTGGCGGTATTCTTTGCGGTAGTGGCGGTGATTATCGATCAGCACCTGTTTGCGCCGATTATTGCCTTTGTATTACAGGCCGCGCCCGACGCCCAGCTTTCGCTGTTTTACCTGTTTAACGGTTTGCTCTCCTCCATTTCCGATAACGTTTTTGTCGGCACGGTGTATATCAACGAAGCGAAAGCAGCCATGGAGCAAGGCGTTATCAGCGCTCAGCAGTTTGAACTGCTGGCGGTGGCGATCAACACCGGCACCAACCTGCCTTCCGTAGCGACACCTAACGGCCAGGCCGCATTCCTGTTCCTGCTGACCTCAGCGCTTGCGCCACTCATACGACTTTCTTATGGAAGAATGGTCTGGATGGCCCTGCCCTATACGCTGGTACTGACGATTGTGGGTTTGCTTTGCGTCAAAATTACCCTCATTCCTTATACGCACTGGCTGATACAAGCGGGTATACTTGCCGCGCATTAAGATGTGTAAATCGGGCAGTTCGCTGCCCGTTTGCCTTTTCGCATGATAAACATCCAATTACGTTTTATTTCGTCAGGTACAGGTGGCGCGGAAAACGAATTCGTTTACACTGCGCTTTCTAAGCATGCTCCAGGGAAATGATTATGTTGAGATTTTTAAACCAGTGCTCTCGCGGTCGCGGAGCGTGGTTGTTAATGGCCCTGACCGCCTTTGCGCTGGAAATGGTCGCGTTGTGGTTCCAGCATGTGATGGGGTTGAAGCCCTGCGTGCTGTGTATCTACGAACGTTGCGCATTATTCGGCATTATGGGCGCGGGTCTGGTGGGCGCGATTGCCCCGAAATCACCGTTACGCTATGCCGGTATCGCTATCTGGCTGTACAGTGCCTGGAAGGGAATTGAACTCTCCTGGGAACACACCATGATGCAGCTGCATCCGTCACCGTTTATGACCTGTGATTTTGCCGCCCGCTTCCCGAGCTGGCTGCCGCTGGATAAGTGGCTGCCGCAGGTGTTTGTGGCGTCCGGCGACTGTTCTGTGCGTCAGTGGGAATTCCTGACGCTGGAGATGCCGCAGTGGCTGGTGGGTATTTTTGTGGCCTACTTCGTTGTGGCCCTGCTGGTGCTGATTGCCCAGCCGTTTAAGCCGAAGAAACGCGATTTGTTCGGAAGGTAAAAGCAAAACGGCAACTTCGGTTGCCGTTTTTAATGTTTGCGCCCTCTCCCGTGGGAGAGGGTTGGGGTGAGGGCATCAGGCCGCACAACCATAATAAAAAACCCGCCTCGGCGGGTTTTTTATTATCACCGATTAGGGTGATTCATGATGTGGTCTTCCCAGTCCCGCACTTCAGACTCTTTCACCGCAATATGGCGCACGGAAATGCGTTCGCCGTGCATAGCCGCTTTAGAGCCGGTTAGCAGCGGATGCCATTTCGGCAGATCTTTTCCTTCCGCCAGCAGGCGATACGCGCAGGTGTGCGGTAACCACTCAAAGGTCGGCAAATTTTCACGGGTTAATTTGATGCAGTCCGGCTCGTACTCGAAGCGACGTTCGTAGTTGCGGCACTGGCAGGTTTTGATGTTCAGCTGCTTGCAGGCGACGTTGGTGAAATAGATCTCGTCGGAGTCCTCATCCATCAGCTTGTGCAGGCAGCACTGTCCGCAGCCGTCGCACAACGACTCCCACTCCGCGTCGGTCATTTCGTCGAGCGTTTTACTTTGCCAGAAAGGGATGTCGTTCATCAGGATGTCCACACGTCAAAAGAAAGCGCACCTTATAACGAGTCTGGCACGTTGATGCAAGTTTTGCCGCCCATTTCGGGCGGCAAGGTGTTTTTACAGCACGCGTGTTTTCAGCGACAGGCCGTTGAAACTGACCTCAAGCTCATCGCCACCGTTGAGCGGGCCGACGCCCTCTGGCGTACCGGTCAGGATCACATCACCCGGTTTCAGGGTGAAGAAGCGGCTCATGTAGGCAATCAGCGGGACGATCTTGTGGATCATGTCGGCCGTAGTGCCCTGCTGGCGAACCTCGCCGTTCACCTTCAGGCTGAGCGGGGTGTCCTGCGGGTCATCAGTAAACTCGCTCACCGGAACAAAACCCGAAATGGGGCAGGAATTATCAAAGCCTTTGGCTTTTTCCCACGGTTGCCCCGCTTTCTTCATCTTGCCCTGCACATCACGCAGGGTGAGATCCAGGGCGACACCGTAACCGGCAATCGCTTTCTGCACATGCTCTTCAGAAGCCTGGCGCAGCGTGGCGCCAATCAGCACTGCCAGCTCCACTTCGTGGTGGACAGAACCCAACCCTTGCGGTAACGCCAGCGGCTGGCGAATATCGCAGAGTGCGGTTTCGGGCTTAATAAACAGTACCGGCTCTTCTGGCGTCGCGCTGCCCATTTCCTGAATGTGTTTTGCGTAGTTGCTGCCCACGCAGACGACTTTGCTGACGGGATAATCCAGTAATGCACCTTGCCAGTTATGATGTTGATACATGGTCGACCCCTAAACGGTTGATGTGTTGTTCCCGGAAGCGTCCGGGTTTATTTCTTTCCGTTCACCTCAAGATGCTGTTTTAATAAATTCTCGGGTGGTGGCGGAAGCTGTAAATAATAGCCTTGCTCGGTTAATGCCAATTTCACTTTTTCCAGATCGGCATTCACCAGCGTCTTACGCCCGTCAAGCGGCAGCAGCATCGCCAGCTGAGGGCGGCCAAAGTTTTTCATTAATTCTTCAGGCACGCGCGAAAAATCGTCTTTCTTTTCGACATAAAGATAGGTCTGGTCACGGCTTGTACTTCTATAGATCACACAAAACATGTTTTTACTCTGAATTAATGGGTGGTTGCTTGCCTCAATATACTCCTGACTATAACATGCCTGATACTCTTCGGAATATCGCAGCGAGTTGTTGCGGTTAATAGCAAATTGAGTAAGGCCAGGATGTCAAACACGCCCATCGAGCTTAAAGGCAGTAGCTTCACCTTATCAGTGGTTCATTTGCATGATGCAAAACCCGAGGTTATTCGTCAGGCGTTAGAAGATAAAATCGCGCAGGCACCCGCCTTTCTGAAACATGCCCCCGTTGTCGTCAATGTGAGCGGTCTGGATGCCCCGGTTAACTGGAAACTTCTCCAGCAGGCGGTTTCATCCACCGGGCTGCGTATTGTCGGCATTAGCGGCTGTAAAGATGCTGAACTGAAAGCCGAGATTGACCGGGCTGGGCTACCGCTTTTGACCGAAGGCAAAGAAAAAGCCCCTCGTTCGGCCCCAGCGGCAGTGCAGACGCCCCCTCCTCCGGTTCAAAACGTTACACCTGTCACAAAAACGCGATTGATTGATGTGCCGGTTCGTTCCGGTCAGCGAATTTATGCGCCAAACTGTGATCTAATTGTTACAAGCCACGTCAGTGCTGGCGCTGAACTGATTGCGGATGGCAATATTCACGTCTACGGTATGATGCGTGGGCGTGCGCTCGCGGGCGCAAGTGGCGATCGGGAAGCACAAATATTTTGTAGTCACCTGACGGCGGAACTGGTGTCCATCGCAGGTGAATATTGGCTGAGCGACAAGATCCCAGCCGAATTTTATGGCAAAGCGGCTCGTCTGCTGCTGGCAGACGACGCGTTGACCGTTCAACCGTTGAATTGATCCCTTTTTAACAAGGAATTTCTATGGCACGCATTATTGTTGTTACTTCGGGTAAAGGAGGCGTTGGCAAGACCACCTCCAGCGCGGCCATCGCTACTGGTTTGGCCCAGAAGGGAAAGAAAACCGTCGTTATCGATTTCGATATCGGCCTGCGTAACCTGGACCTGATCATGGGTTGTGAGCGTCGCGTCGTGTATGACTTCGTAAACGTCATCCAGGGCGATGCCACGCTTAACCAGGCGCTGATTAAAGACAAGCGCACCGAAAACCTCTACATTCTTCCGGCGTCTCAGACCCGTGATAAAGACGCGCTGACCCGCGAAGGCGTGGAAAAGGTGCTCGACGATCTGAAAAAGATGGAGTTCGACTTCGTCGTCTGTGACTCCCCTGCCGGTATCGAAACCGGTGCGCTGATGGCGCTCTATTTCGCGGATGAAGCCATCATCACCACGAACCCTGAAGTCTCGTCCGTGCGTGACTCAGACCGAATTCTCGGTATCCTCGCCTCTAAATCCCGCCGTGCGGAAAATGGTCAGGAACCGATCAAAGAGCACCTGCTGCTGACCCGTTACAACCCGGGCCGCGTGAACAAAGGTGACATGCTGAGCATGGAAGACGTGCTGGAGATCCTGCGCATCAAACTGGTTGGCGTTATCCCGGAAGATCAGTCCGTGTTACGCGCCTCTAACCAGGGTGAGCCAGTGATTCTGGATACGATGGCAGATGCAGGTAAAGCTTACGCCGATACCGTTGACCGTCTGCTGGGAGAAGAACGTCCTTTCCGCTTCATTGAAGAAGAGAAGAAAGGTTTCCTCAAACGCCTGTTCGGAGGATAAGTTATGGCATTACTGGACTTTTTTCTCTCGCGGAAAAAAAGCACCGCCAACATCGCAAAAGAACGTCTGCAAATTATCGTTGCGGAGCGTCGTCGTAGCGACGCCGAGCCTCACTACCTGCCGCAGCTGCGCAAGGACATCCTGGAAGTGATCTGTAAGTACGTGCAGATTGACCCGGAGATGGTCACCGTACAGCTGGAGCAAAAAGACGGGGATATTTCGATTCTGGAGCTGAACGTTACGCTCCCGGAAGCGGAAGAGTCGCGTCCGTAGGTTTGTGATTTCGTAGCCCCGGTAAGCGCAGCGCCACCGGGGGAATATGCCGGGTGTATCGCCCGGCATATTTTTATCGCGGGTAACCTTCCAGCAGCGTATTCAGGCGATCGGCCATCAATTCCCCGCGCCAGCCCGCCATCAGCTCCGGCAGCCCATTCTGCGGCTTCAGCTTCCAGTGCCAGTTCAGCAACTGATTAATCTGACGACGTGATGCCAGGAGCTCCGCGCTCAGCTTGCTTTCCGTTGCGACGTCCTGCACCAGCGCCTTGATATCTTTAAACGCTTTACGATAGCCCGGCATATCCATCAAATTCAGCAGCGGTTCCGGCAGGTCTTCATCCGCCGTTTGCTGTGCCTGCGCCACCAGCGCGAGCAGGGTTTTGCCGTGGAAACGAATCTCGCTACCCGAAAGCCCAATGCTGTCCAGTTCACCCATGCTGCCAGGCATGTAGCGCGCGACCGCCCACAGATGCTCTTCACGCACCACAAAGTTCACGGCCAGATCGCGCTCGCGCGCTTTGCGCAAACGCCAGTCTGCTAACAGCTGCAGGCACGCCAGCTGACGCGTGCGAAGCTGCCAGGCGTTTGTGATATCGCGCCAGGCCTCTTTCGGGTCAACCACTTCCTGACGACGCTGCTGGGTCATCCGGCACTCATCCAGCGCAGCAGACAGCCAGCCGGAGGCTTCTGCCTCCTTCATCAGCTGTCCGGCAATCGGCAGCAGGTAGAAGACGTCTGCCGCCGCATATTCCAGCTGACGCTCGGTCAGCGGGCGCGCCAGCCAGTCGGTACGGGATTCGCTTTTGTCCAGCGTCAGGCCGGTGTATTCCTCAACCATGGCAGCAAAGCCCCATGAGAGCGGACGCCCGCTGAACGCCGCGAGGATCTGCGTATCAATGAGCGGCTGCGGCATGATGCCAAAGGTATTCATAAACACTTCCAGATCTTCACTGCCCGCATGCAGGAATTTGGTCACGGCCGTATCCAGCAGCAGATCGCGCATCGGTGCCCAGTCGGTAATACCGAGCGGGTCAATCAGCGAGACATGTTTGCCGTCGTACATCTGAATCAGGCCCAGCTGCGGATAATAGGTTCTCGTACGGACAAACTCGGTATCCAGGGCGATGGCGGGATAGTCGCGCGTCACTTCGCACAGCGAAGCCAGCTCGTCGTTGGTCGTGATCATCTGGTAATTCAAATCATTTTCTCTTTTGTTTGCGCCCATAAAAAACGCCGGCTTAACCGGCGTCTGGGCGATTAACGTGAAGCTCAGGCCTTATTGTCTACTTTGGCACGGGCTTCGTCACGTAATTCTCGTCGTAATATCTTCCCGACGTTGGATTTTGGCAGTTCATCGCGGAATTCCACCAGCTTCGGCACCTTGTAGCCCGTTAACTGACGACGGCAGAAGGTTATCAGCTCTTCCTCATTCAGCGAAGGATCTTTCTTGACCACAAATATCTTCACCGCTTCACCGCTGCTGCCGGAAGGGACGCCCACAGCCGCCACTTCGAGCACGCCGCTGTGCTGCATGACCACATCTTCGATTTCGTTCGGATAGACGTTAAAGCCGGAGACCAGGATCATGTCTTTCTTACGATCGACAATGCGCAGGAAACCTTCGTCGTCCATCACGGCAATATCGCCGGTATGCAGCCAGCCGTCTTTGATGATCTCGTCCGTAGCATCCGGACGTTGCCAGTAGCCCAGCATCACCTGCGGCCCTCTTACGCACAGCTCGCCTGGCTCACCATGAGGCACTTCGTTATCCTCATCATCCACCAGCTTTGCTTCGGTCGATGGAACAGGCAGGCCAATGCTGCCGCTGTGGTAGTCAATGTCGTGCGGGTTCACGCTCACCAGCGGCGCGCACTCCGTCAGACCATAGCCTTCCAGCAGATACTGACCGGTCAGCTTTACCCAGCGCTCAGCGACCGCCTGCTGAACGGGCATCCCGCCGCCTGCTGAGAGGTGCAGCGTGGAGAAATCCAGCTGCTGGAACTCTTTATTATTGAGCAGCGCATTAAACAGAGTATTCACCCCCGTCATGGCGGTGAACGGATATTTCGCCAGCTCTTTCACCAGGCCCGGGATATCGCGCGGGTTGGTGATGAGGATGTTCTGACCACCCAGCTCAATAAACAGCAGGCAGTTCATGGTCAGCGCAAAGATGTGATACAGCGGAAGCGCGGTGATCACCACCTCTTTGCCCGGATGCAGCAGAGGCCCGTAAGTGGCGTTCACCTGTTCAAGGTTCGCCAGCATGTTCCGGTGCGTCAACATCGCGCCTTTCGCCACGCCGGTGGTGCCACCGGTGTACTGCAGGAAGGCGAGATCTTCTGATACCACTTCTGGCTTGACGTATTGCATACGGTAGCCCGCGTGCAGCGCACGGCGGAAGGAAATGGCGTCCGGCAGGTGATATTTTGGTACCAGCCGCTTCACGTATTTAACGACAAAGTTAACCAGCGTGCCTTTGGCCGTGGAAAGCTGATCGCCCATGCGCGTCAGAATGACGTGTTTTACCTGGGTTCTGTCGACCACTTTTTCCAGCGTGTGGGCAAAGTTCGAGACAATGACAATTGCGACCGCGCCGCTGTCGTTCAGCTGATGCTCAAGTTCACGCGGGGTATATAGCGGGTTCACGTTGACGACAATCATCCCGGCTCGCAGGATGCCGAACAGCGCTACCGGGTATTGCAGCAGGTTTGGCATCATCAGCGCGACGCGGTCCCCTTTTTGCAGTCCCAGCCCTTCCTGTAAATAGGCCGCAAACGCCCGGCTACGCTCTTCCAGCTTACGGAAGGTCATCACTTCGCCCATGTTCACAAACGCAGGCTGGTCAGCGTAACGCCGCACCGAGTGTTCAAATAATTCAACCAGGGATTGATAACGGTCAGGATTGATCTCCGCAGGCACATCTGCGGGATACCGGTTAAGCCAAACCTTTTTCAATGCATCACCTCTGAAATGAGTATTCGTCGTCATCACAGCCCCGATAATAAACAGTTTGTTAACATTATATTAACTCAGCGTACCAGTTTATTAATTGTTCAGATTGCAGGTTGCGAAGCGCGTCACTCTTTTTTTTCATTTTATCCGTAAAAAAACAGAGACAGCGGCTGAGCCGCTGTCTCTTTCCTAATAATAACAGTTAGTTACTCAGTTACGATCGTTTGAACCTGCGCCGGGCCCGGGTTATACCAGCCCCAGCCGGGGTAACCATAACGGTAAGGATGAGGACCCCACATCCACGGATCGATCGGCTGCGGCGGCATGACGACCTGCTGGGCAATACGCCAGCGTTTGTAGCCCGTCACCTGCATAGTCATAAATTTATACGGCGTGCTGCCGATTTTGCCCTGCACCGAACCGGTAATCGGCCCAACAACGGTCACCAGTTGCCCACGGAAATCGACCGGGTCAAGGAAACCGCTGATGTCTGCATAAATGCGCCCGCGCGAGGCCTCCCCCAGTACGGGGCGAGCACCGCTGTCCAGCGGTACCGTCGCAATTTCCAGACGGGTTTTACCCTGCTGGTTAAAGACCTCGATCACCTTGCCGCCGAAGCGCGATTCCTGGCCAACATACAGCTCAGGCGCATTCATAACGCGCACCAGATCCTGCTGTGGCGTTGGGCTACTGCCCTTAATCGCATCAGGAACGGTTACACAACCGCTCAGTGCTGTGGCAACAACGCCTGCCATTAAAAGGCGAACAACTTTAGTTTGAACCGCCATGATGCGACTCCTTTTTCTCAGTTCCTGTTACTGAGATTCACTCGCGGCCTGGAAGTTTCTTCCACGCAACGGTGTTTCGTAAATAAACCGGCTCAGCCTGTTCAACGGCGACGGTTTTTCCTTTCGCGAACAGCTGACAGGCAAGGGGAAGCATATCTTCGGCGGCAGGCAGAAGCATATTGCCGTCAACCAGCGTTACGCCGGTGTCGTTCCCCATTTCCGGCCATGCCGGCCAGCCCGTCCCTACCGTCGCCCACTCGCCTGAGAGCTGCTTCAGGCGTTCGGTGACGGCTTCAGGCGTCAACACCGCTTCCGTCTCTTCACCGTGCCAGACGCCGTTTTCATCACGAGTATATTCAGCCCAGTAAACTTCGCCCATGCGGGCATCAATGGCCGCCAGCACGCGGGTTGCGCCAGTCATACGCCAGGCACCCTGCGCCATGGTGGCGAGGGTAGAGACGCCGATCATCGGCAATTCAGCGCCCAGCGCCAGCCCCTGCGCAATGCCAATCCCGATACGTACGCCCGTAAAGCTGCCAGGGCCACGGCCAAAGGCCAGCGCGTCGAGGTCGGTTAAGGAGGTGTTGCCCTGGGTTAACATGGCTTTTACCAGGGGCAGAATACGTTGGGTGTGTTCCCGTGGGCACTCTTCGAAATGAGCAGAAACAGCACCGTCGTTCAACAGAGCGACAGAGCAAGCCTCTGTCGCGGTATCAATAGCCAGAATTCGCATCAGTCGTCGCGCTCTCGCAAGGGTCAGTCACAAAATGGCGCGCATCTTAGCACATTCCGGGGCGAATTACTCCGCCGTTGGGTTTGCCAGGAAACGCACCGCGCGTTTTATGTCCCGCGTCCGCGGCGCGGGCGGCAGGCTGGCGAGGAAGGTGGCGCCGTAAGGGCGCATCACCAGTCGGTTATCACAGATCACCAGCACGCCGCGATCGGTGACGTCACGGATCAAACGCCCTACCCCTTGCTTGAGGGTAATCACCGCGTCCGGCAGCTGGACCTCGTCAAACGGATCGCCTCCGCGCAGACGGCAATCTTCCATCCGCGCCTTCAGCAGCGGATCGTCCGGGGAAGTAAACGGCAGTTTGTCGATGATGACCAGCGAGAGGGTATCGCCGCGCACGTCGACCCCTTCCCAGAAGCTGCTGGTCGCCACCAGCAGGGCATTACCGGCGGAAACAAACTGCTGTAACAGCTGGCCTTTACTGGTTTCGCCCTGCAGCAGAACCGGCAGCGTCATGGTAGCGCGGAACTGCTCGGCGAGGTCGCGCATCATGGCGTGAGAGGTGCAGAGCATAAAGCAGCGGCCGTTGTTGGCCTCAATCATCGGTTTTAACATCGCCGCCAGATGTCGCGCCGCGCCCGGCTGGTTCGGCAGCGGCAGATTACGGGGAACGCAGAGCAGCGCCTGTTTTTCGTAATCGAACGGGCTGGGCAGGAGCAGCGATTCCGCCGCCTCAATGCCAAGACGTTCCGTGAAGTGATGCAGATCGTCATTCACCGACAGGGTTGCCGAGGTGAAGATCCAGCTTCCCGGTTTTTGCGCCATCACCTCTTTAAATTTATCCGCCACCGTCAGCGGCGTGAGCGCCAGCGTGAAATGCCGTGAGGTGCACTCATACCAGTAGCTGAAGCCCGGCTGGTTAATCTCTTTCAGCCGTTTGAGCCGCCCGCGATACAGTGTTGCGCGTTCAAACGCTGCATCTAACAGCGCGGAGCGTCCAAGCGAGAGTTTCGCCACGTCGTAGCAGAGTTCCAGGGCATCATCGAGCAGCAGCAGCGCGCGCTGGATATTTTTGTCCGCCAGCAGTTCGCGCAGGTTACCGCGATAGCCCGGCTCGCCAAGCTGTAAGCGGAAATCCTGCGCGCTCTGCGCCAGGCGGTCGGCGCACTTCTGCAACTGCTGGGTATCTTTTAATTCGGTGCGATAGGCGATGGTGAAATCTTTCGCCAGGTCCTGAAGCTGGCGGCTCGAGAGCGACTGGCCGAAATACTGGCTGGCGATATCCGGGAGCTGGTGCGCTTCATCGAAGATCATCACGTCAGCCTCGGGGATCAGCTCGCCGAAACCGCTGTCTTTGACCACCATATCCGCGAGAAACAGGTGATGGTTTACCACCACGACGTCGGCGTCCATGGCAGTTTTGCGGGCTTTAACCACAAAGCAGTCTTTATACAGCGGGCAGTCGCTGCCGAGGCAGTTATCGTTGGTGCTGGTCACCAGCGGCCAGGCAGGAGAGTCTTCCGGCACGCTCGCGCAGGTGCTGATGTCCCCCTCTTCGGTCTGGTTCGCCCATGAGCGAAGGATAATGACGTCGCTCAGCGTCTGTACCGGCAGATCGCCACCCGCCAGCGCCTGCTGCTCAAGACGCTCAAGGCAAAGGTAGTTAGAACGCCCTTTCAGCAGAGCCAGACGCCCTTTGTATTTCAGCGCTTTCGCCACCGTGGGCAAATCGCGGCTGTAGAGCTGATCCTGCAGCGCCTTCGATCCGGTGGAAATAATCACCTTCTTCTTCGCGCGCAGCGCCGGAGCAAGGTAAGCATAGGTTTTACCCGTGCCGGTTCCGGCTTCGACCACCAGCGGCTGAGCCTTATCGATAGCGTGCGCAACGGCGTGCGCCATCTGACGCTGAGGTTCACGGGGTTTGAAGCCGGGGATAGCCTGCGCTAATTGACCTTCAGGGGAAAAATCGTCTGCCACGGTGCTCTCTCACTGTATTTTTGCACAGGGATTATGTCAGCCCATCCTTTCATGTGCCACCCCAAATAGTGACGACAGATGCACAATATGGCAGTCTTGCCGCCTGAATACGCAAAATAACGAGGAAACGTTTATGACGATTGTGCGCATTGATGCCGAAGCCCGCTGGTCTGATGTGGTGATCCATAACCAGACGCTCTACTACACCGGCGTACCGGCTAACCTGGACGCGGATGCGTTCGAGCAGACGGCGAACACCCTGGCGCAGATTGACGCGGTGCTGGAAAAACAGGGCAGCGACAAATCACGCATTCTGGATGCTACGATTTTCCTGGCAAACAAGGACGATTTCGCAGCGATGAACAAAGCCTGGGATGCGTGGGTGGTGGCGGGTCACGCGCCTGTACGCTGCACCGTACAGGCCACGCTGATGAAACCGGAGTACAAGGTCGAGATCAAGATTATCGCGGCGGTGTAAGCACGATTACTCTTCTTGATCTTCATCTTCATCTTCGAATCGCGCCACGATCCGCTCGCCGGAATGACTGGCGCGAATCTCCTGAGCGACAACGGTAATCGCCTGTCCGCTGCTCATCCCCTGGGACATCAGTTCCTGGATACGTTCAACCGCTTTCTGCTGCTGTTCATGGCTCAGAGAAGGTAAACCTGCAAACATCGTCAACTCCTGCTAAATTATTCGCGCTAATTATTTCACGCTGCCCGGTAGTATGCCATACATGAACATGCGCTTCCCCACTGTTATTACCCTGCCCTGGCGTGCTGATGCCGCTGAGTTCTGGTTTGCTCGCCTGAGCCACCTTCCGTTTGCGATGCTGCTGCACTCCGGCCATGCGGATCACCCCTACAGCCGGTTTGATATTGTCGTGGCCGACCCGGTCAAGACGCTGACAACCGATGACCTGCCGTTAACGGACGATCCGCTGGTGCAGCTTCAGCAAGCCATTAACGCGCTGGGCTTATCTGCCACACCGAACCCGGACCTGCCTTTTCAGGGGGGCGCGCTGGGCCTGTTTGGTTACGATCTGGGTCGCCGTTTCGAAACGCTGCCTGATCTTGCTCAGGATGATATTCCGCTGCCCGATATGGCGGTGGGGCTTTACGACTGGGCATTAATTGTTGATCACCAGAAAAAAACGGTTTCCCTGCTAAGCCATCGTGACGTGCAGGCGCGTCTGGTGTGGCTTGAGGCGCAACAGCCTGCACCTGCAGGGCCGTTCACGCTGACCTCCGACTGGCGTTCAAATATGAATGCAGCGGAGTATGCCGAAAAATTCGCGCGCGTTCAGGCGTATCTGCACAGCGGTGACTGCTACCAGGTCAACCTCGCCCAACGTTTCCAGGCGACATACCGGGGAGATGAGTGGCAGGCATTTACCCGTCTTAATGCCAGCAATAAGGCACCCTTCAGCGCGTTTGTGCGTCTGGAACAGGGAGCGGTCCTCAGCCTGTCGCCCGAGCGTTTTATTCATCTGGCCGAGGGCACGATTCAAACCCGTCCGATTAAAGGCACTTTGCCGCGTCTTGCCGATCCCGAGGCCGACCGCAAGCAGGCGGAAAAACTCGCCGCCTCCCCGAAAGACCGCGCGGAAAACCTGATGATCGTCGACCTGATGCGTAACGATATCGGCCGGGTCGCGGTGCCGGGCAGCGTCCGCGTGCCCGAACTGTTCGTCGTCGAGCCTTTCCCGGCGGTGCATCACCTTGTCAGCACCGTCACCGCACAGCTGCCCGCCTCGCGCACAGCCTGCGATCTGCTCCGCGCCGCGTTTCCGGGAGGCTCCATCACCGGCGCCCCCAAAGTGCGGGCGATGGAAATTATCGATGAACTGGAGCCGCACCGCCGCAACGCCTGGTGCGGCAGCATCGGCTATGTGAGCCTTTGCGGGACCATGGATACCAGTATCACTATCCGCACGCTAACCGCCTGCGACGGGAATCTGTATTGTTCCGCAGGGGGCGGTATTGTGGCCGACAGCCAGGTCGATGCGGAATATCAGGAAACCTTTGATAAAGTTAACCGTATCCTTCAACAGCTGGAGACCTGACGGGTGGAAAAAGAGAACCTGACGCTGGATGATTTTTTGTCGCGCTTTCAGCTTTTGCGACCTGCGGTGAACCGTGAAGCGCTGAATCAACGTCAGGCGGCGGTGCTGATCCCGGTGGTGCGGCGCGAACAGCCGGGCCTGCTGCTCACCCAGCGATCGCCGCATATGCGTAAACATGCCGGTCAGGTCGCCTTTCCGGGCGGCGCAGTGGATAGCACCGATGCGTCGCTGATTGCCGCCGCGCTGCGGGAAGCACAGGAAGAGGTCGCGATTCCACCAGAAGCCGTCGAGATCGTTGGCGTATTACCCCCTGTCGACAGCGTCACCGGCTTCCAGGTGACCCCGGTGGTGGGCATTATTCCCCCCGATCTTCAGTATCACGCCAGCGTCGATGAAGTCTCTGCGGTGTTTGAAATGCCGCTGGAAGAAGCCCTCCGACTGAGCCGTTATCACCCGCTGGATATTCAGCGTCGTGGACATGAGCATCGGGTGTGGTTGTCCTGGTATCAGCATTATTTTGTCTGGGGCATGACGGCGGGCATCATTCGTGAGCTGGCGTTGCAGATCGGCCTGAAACCTTGACTATACTTTACATTCCACCCTTTTCTGGCAGGTTTGCGATCGCTGTCGCGCTATTAGCAAAACCATCGTTAACCATTAGTTTAATTCATGTGAATAGTTAAGCCGAGGTTGGTGTTCCCTCTTACACTATGCGCAGTTATAACATCGTTACTGGAACCCCGGTAACCCTGTCAGGAGTGTAAAAGTGATTAGTATATTCGACATGTTCAAAGTGGGGATTGGTCCATCTTCTTCCCACACTGTAGGGCCGATGAAGGCCGGTAAACAGTTCGTCGATGATCTGGTCGAAAAAGGATTACTGGAAAGCGTTACCCGTGTTGCCGTAGACGTCTACGGTTCGCTGTCATTAACGGGTAAAGGCCACCACACCGATATCGCCATTATTATGGGTCTGGCAGGTAATATGCCGGACACCGTTGATATTGATGCCATTCCGGCATTTATCCGCGACGTGGAAGCGCGCGGTCGCCTGCTGTTGGCTAACGGCCAGCACGAAGTGGATTTCCCACAGGATGACGGCATGCGTTTTCGCAGCGACAACCTGCCGCTGCATGAAAACGGCATGACCATCCATGCGTGGAACGGCGAAAAAGAGATCTACAGCAAAACATACTACTCCATCGGCGGCGGTTTTATCGTTGATGAAGAACATTTTGGCAAAGACAGCGTAGGCGACGTTAACGTGCCCTACCCGTTCAAATCTGCTACCGAGATGTTGGGCTACTGCAAAGAGACTGGCCTGTCGCTTTCCGGCATGGTGATGCAGAACGAACTGGCGCTGCACAGCAAGAAAGAGATTGAAGACTATTTTGCAAACGTCTGGCAAACCATGCGTGCCTGTATCGATCGCGGGATGAATACCGAAGGCGTATTGCCGGGTCCACTTCGCGTGCCGCGCCGTGCCTCCGCGCTGCGCCGTATGCTGGTGACGACGGACAAGTTCTCTAACGATCCGATGAACGTAGTCGACTGGGTGAACATGTTTGCCCTGGCCGTGAACGAAGAGAACGCCGCCGGTGGCCGCGTCGTGACGGCGCCAACCAACGGTGCATGCGGCATTGTGCCAGCGGTACTGGCCTACTATGACCACTTTATCGAACCGGTGACGGCGGATATCTACATCCGTTACTTCCTGGCGGCGGGTGCGATCGGTGCGCTGTACAAGATGAACGCCTCAATTTCTGGCGCGGAAGTGGGCTGTCAGGGTGAAGTGGGCGTAGCCTGCTCCATGGCGGCGGCTGGCCTCGCGGAACTGCTGGGTGCAAGCCCTGAGCAGGTGTGCGTGGCGGCTGAAATCGGCATGGAGCATAACCTGGGGCTGACCTGTGACCCAGTGGCAGGCCAGGTGCAGGTGCCGTGCATCGAGCGTAACGCCATTGCGTCGGTGAAAGCGATCAACGCCTCCCGTATGGCGATGCGTCGTACCAGCGAACCTCGCGTTTCACTGGATAAAGTGATCGAAACCATGTACGAAACCGGCAAGGACATGAACGCCAAATACCGTGAAACCTCACGAGGCGGCCTGGCCATTAAGGTTCAGTGCGACTAATACTTTCCTTCGCCCATCTGCAACGGATGGGCGAATTTTAACGTCACGCCTCGTCTCATTATGTAATCCCCACTACACTTTCTCTGTTGCGTCCGGCTTTTGGGGCTGGTGGCTTACAGAGCGACCGTTCATGCAAAAAGCACAAGCGATCATTAAAGATTATCGCCGAAAACGCGTTATCGTCTGTGTCACGGTTGCGCTCCTTACGCTCATCCTGACGTTGGGCATTCGGTTTATTTCGCAGCGTAACGTCAATCAGGAGCGCATCCAGAATTTTGCTGACCATACGGTACACTCCCTCGAAAAAGTGCTGCTTTCACTGGAAAATCGACGCGATGTACTACAGGCCCAGGTTGGACAGCCCTGCAGCCAGGCCCAACTGGTATTACGCAAGCAGGCGGCCATTCTGCAGACCGTCCGCTCGATTGCCCTGATTAAAGATGGACTTCTCTACTGCTCGAGTATTTTCGGTTCACGCAGCGTGCCTGCAAGCACGTTCCTGCCGATTTTTCCCGCGCAAGAACCCCGGCTGGTATTGTCGACCGACCAGTGGTTGCTGAAGGGCAGCCCGATCCTCATTCAGTGGTATCCGGCCTCAGGTGACGGCGAGGACGGGGTGATGGAAGTTGTCAATATCGACCTTCTCACCAGAATGATCCTTGAACCGCAGCGACCACTGATTACCGATGTGGGTTTATCCGTCGGTAATCATTACCTGCGCTACGGTCAGCAGGTTACGGATACCCTGACCTTTGATGATGGCGATGTGCTTCTGTCGCTGGCATCAACGCGCTACCCCTTCAGTATTACCGTGAGCGGGCCGGGTCCAGGCTCAATAGCACTCAAAAATCTGCCGACACAATTACCGCTGGCACTAATGTTGAGCTTACTGCTGGGCTACATTGCCTGGCTGGCCACCGCGCGTCGAATGAGCTTTACATGGGAAATAAACATGGGGCTTGCGGCGCGGGAATTTGAGCTGTTTTGCCAACCTCTGGTCAATGCCCGCACCCAGGATTGCGTCGGCGTTGAGATCCTGCTGCGCTGGAATAACCCTCGTCAGGGGTGGATCTCGCCGGACGTATTTATTCCTCTTGCAGAAGAACACAACCTGATTATTCCGCTCACCCGCTATGTCATCACCGAAACGGTACGTCAGATAGGCTATTTCCCGGCCACGTCCGATTTTCATATCGGTATTAACGTGGCCGCAAGCCACTTCCGCCACGCCGCCCTGCTGCAGGATCTGAATCAATCGTGGTTCAGTGCAAACCCGGCCCAGCAGCTGGTGGTTGAGCTTACGGAGCGCGATGCCCTGAGGGACGTGGATTACCGCATAGTGCGCGAGCTGCATCGAAAAGGCGTTAAGCTCGCCATTGATGATTTTGGCACCGGCAACAGTTCACTCTCCTGGCTCGAAAAGCTCCATCCTGACGTGCTGAAAATTGATAAATCCTTTACCACCGCCATCGGGACCGATGCCGTAAACTCAACGGTGACGGATATCATTATTGCGCTGGGCCAGCGGCTGAATATTGAACTGGTGGCGGAAGGGGTAGAAACCAAGGAGCAGTCGCGGTATTTGCGTCGCCACGGGGTGCATATTCTGCAGGGATATTTCTTTGCGCGGCCAATGCCGCTGCGGGAGTTTCCGAAATGGCTGGCGGGAAGTACTCCCCCGCCAGCGCATCACAATGGACACATCGTGCCCTTAATGCCGTTACGCTAAAAAAGTTTACTCTTCTTCGTCGTGTGCAGATTGCTCTTTAACAATACGCACCATATCAACGCGATAGTCGTTGGCTTCGACAATGGTGATATGCAACGGCGGCAGTTCAATCACATCGCCGATACGCGGGATCTGACCGTTAACCGAAATCACAAGCCCTGCCACGGTGGCAATGTCTTCTTCATCGTTAATGACATTTTCCAGCCCCAGCGTGTGCGAGAGCGCGTGCAGATCAGTAGTACCTTTGACCAACCAACCTTCGCCGTCCGCAACGATTTCCGGCGTTTCGTCCGCATCCGGGAATTCCCCCGCAATCGCTTCCAGTACGTCCAGCGGCGTGACAAGACCCTGAACCACGCCAAATTCGTTGGTGACGATAACGAAGCTACCGCGTGCGCGACGCAGCACGCCCAGCAGATTGATAGGATCCAGCGTTTCCGGAACGACAATCGCAGGCGACGAGGCCGCAATGGCTTCCACGTTGACGCCCTCTTCCAGCGCCACCAGCATCTCTTTGGCACGGACCACGCCGATGATTTCATCCAGTTCGCCACGGCACACCGGGAACAGACTGTGCGGTGAAGAGAGGAGCTGCTGACGAATCTCGTCAACGCTCAGGTTGGCATCCACCCAGCTGATTTCACCGCGCGGGGTCATTATCCCACGCAAGGAACGGGAGGCCAGGGAGAGCACGCCGTTGATCATGTAGCGCTCTTCTTCAACAAACGCCCCTTCAGGGACCGGAACCGGGTTACGGCTCTCGCTATCAGACTGCACGCTCACCTGGCGACGACCGCCCATCAGGCGCAGAATCGCGTCAGCGGTACGGGCGCGCAGCGGCTGGTTTGACTGCTGCTTAATGAAGTTGCGGCGCGCAATCTGGTTAAACAGCTCAATGATGATTGAGAAACCAATCGCGGCGTACAGGTAACCTTTCGGAATATGGAAGCCAAAGCCTTCTGCCACCAGGCTGAGACCAATCATCAGCAGGAAGCTCAGACACAGCACGACAACCGTTGGGTGCTGGTTCACAAAACGCGTCAGCGGTTTCGACGCCAGCAGCATCACCGCCATCGCAATGACGACAGCCGCCATCATCACCGGCAGGTGGTTCACCATACCGACTGCGGTAATAACCGCATCCAGCGAGAAGACCGCGTCAAGCACGACAATTTGCAGTACCACGACCCAGAAGCTGGCATAGCCCTTACCATGACCATCATCATGCTGCCGGTTTTCAAGCCGTTCGTGTAGCTCTGTCGTCGCTTTGAAGAGCAGGAATATCCCCCCGATCAGCATGATCAAGTCACGGCCGGAGAAGGTGTAATCCATCACGGAGAACAGTGGCTTGGTCAGCGTGACCATCCACGAGATGACGGACAGCAAGCCCAGTCGCATGATCAAGGCCAACGACAGACCAATCAGACGTGCTTTATCACGCTGTTTTGGCGGCAGTTTGTCAGCAAGGATGGCGATGAACACCAGGTTATCAATACCGAGAACGATCTCCAGTACGACCAGCGTGAGCAATCCTACCCAGATTGACGGGTCCATTAAGAATTCCATGACAAGCTCCTGCTAAAGGAATGACAAAACGGTGCCCCACTCAATGTGGGCAAAACAGAGGCAAACAGAGACGAGTTCTGGCGAGGATCGCCGGCGAAAAAGGCGCGGAATGGCCTGGTAGATGACTGACGTCGGTGACGGTCCATATAGCGGGCTGTAGCCCTGTACTCCTGAACAATTAAACGGAGGCTAAACATATCAGAGATAACAGGTTTTACGCAAAGATTTACGTTCTTTTGCAAAAACGCAATAAGACTAAATTTGTGTTGAGAATTTTCTCGATCGGGAAAGCTAAATTACGGATCTTCATCACATAAATTATTTTTTCACTGTCTAAAATAATTCGCGGAAGTCTTAGTTAATTTAACTCTAACCCTTATCTGAATCGATTCGGTTCGCCAATACGATTCTCAGTACGTCTGCCCGACAGGCGTATTAATGATAATAAAAGGAGGTAGCAAGTGACCATTGCTATTGTCATAGGCACACATGGTTGGGCTGCTGAGCAGCTACTCAAGACGGCAGAGATGCTGTTGGGCGAGCAGGAAAACGTCGGCTGGATCGATTTCGTTCCCGGTGAAAACGCCGAGACGCTGATAGAGAAGTATAACGCTCAACTCGCGAAGCTGGATACCAGCAAAGGCGTGCTGTTTCTCGTCGATACGTGGGGCGGCAGCCCGTTTAATGCTGCCAGCCGCATTGTCGTCGATAAAGAGCACTATGAAGTTGTCGCCGGGGTGAATATCCCGATGCTGGTGGAAACCTTCATGGCGCGCGACGACAACCCGAGCTTCGATGAGCTGGTGGCCCTGGCGGTGGAAACCGGGCGTGAAGGCGTTAAGGCGCTGAAAGCGCAACCGGTTGAAAAACCCGCCCCGGTCGCGGCGGCACCGAAAGCTGCAGCCCCAGCGAAACCGATGGGCCCGAACGATTATATGGTCATCGGGCTTGCGCGTATTGATGACCGCTTAATCCACGGCCAGGTGGCGACACGCTGGACCAAAGAGACCAACGTTCGCCGCATCATCGTCGTCAGTGACGAAGTGGCTGCGGATACCGTACGTAAAACCCTTCTGACTCAGGTTGCCCCTCCTGGCGTTACCGCGCACGTGGTGGATGTGGCCAAGATGATCCGCGTCTACAACAACCCGAAATATGCGGGCGAACGCGTGATGCTTCTGTTCACTAACCCAACAGACGTCGAGCGCATTGTTGAAGGCGGCGTGAAAATCACCTCCGTTAACATTGGTGGTATGGCTTTCCGTCAGGGCAAAACGCAGGTCAACAACGCGATTTCGGTTGATGAAAAAGATATTGAGGCATTCAACAAGCTGAATGCACGCGGTATTGAGCTGGAAGCCCGTAAGGTTTCCACGGATCAGAAACTGAAAATGATGGATTTGATCGGCAAAGTTGGGAAATAAGCCCGCGCCGGTTTTTCACATAAAGCTTATGCAATAGGAGAAGTACAATGGAGATTACCACTCTTCAGATTGTGCTGGTGTTCGTCGTCGCATGTATTGCGGGTATGGAATCCGTACTTGATGAATTTCAGTTCCACCGTCCGCTGGTGGCCTGTACGTTGATCGGTGCCGTTCTCGGTGATATGAAAACCGGTATCATCATCGGTGGTACCCTGGAAATGATCGCCCTCGGCTGGATGAACATCGGTGCAGCGGTTGCGCCCGATGCCGCGCTGGCGTCGATTATCTCAACCGTTCTGGTTATTGCCGGTCATCAAAGTATTGGTGCCGGTATCGCCCTGGCGATCCCACTGGCTGCAGCAGGCCAGGTTCTGACCATCATCGTGCGTACCATCACCGTTGCCTTCCAGCACGCGGCGGATAAGGCGGCCGAAAACGGCAACCTGACGGCGCTATCCTGGATCCACGTGTCGTCCCTGTTCCTGCAGGCGATGCGTATTGCGATCCCGGCGGTTATCGTGGCGATCTCTGTCGGTACGAGTGAAGTCCAGAGCATGCTGAACGCCATTCCAGAAGTGGTCACCGGCGGTCTGAACATCGCAGGCGGCATGATCGTGGTTGTCGGTTACGCGATGGTCATCAACATGATGCGCGCAGGCTACCTGATGCCGTTCTTCTACCTCGGCTTCGTGACCGCCGCCTTCACCAACTTCAACCTGGTAGCTCTGGGTGTGATTGGTGCGGTGATGGCGATTCTCTACATCCAGCTCAGCCCGAAATATAACCGCGTCGCGGGTGCCCCAGCGCAGGCTGCTGGTAACAACGATCTCGATAACGAACTGGACTAGCAGGTGAGCGAAATGGTTGATATGACAAAAACTACCACTGAGAAAAAACTCACTCCGGGTGATATTCGTGGCGTGTTCATTCGTTCTAACCTGTTCCAGGGTTCATGGAACTTCGAACGTATGCAGGCGCTGGGCTTCTGCTTCTCCATGGTACCGGCAATCAAACGCCTGTATCCGGAAAACAACGAAGCACGTCGTCAGGCGATTAAGCGTCACCTGGAATTCTTCAACACCCATCCTTACGTTGCGGCCCCTGTACTGGGCGTAACGCTGGCGATGGAAGAGCAGCGTGCGAACGGCGCAGAGATTGACGATGGTGCCATCAACGGTATCAAAGTCGGCCTGATGGGCCCGCTGGCCGGTGTCGGTGACCCGATCTTCTGGGGCACCGTTCGTCCGGTCTTCGCGGCACTGGGTGCCGGTATCGCGATGAGCGGCAGCCTGCTTGGCCCACTGCTGTTCTTCATCCTCTTCAACGCAGTACGCCTGCTGACCCGTTACTACGGCGTGGCTTACGGCTACCGTAAAGGGGTAGACATCGTTAAGGACATGGGCGGCGGCTTCCTGCAGAAACTGACCGAGGGGGCGTCAATCCTCGGCCTGTTTGTGATGGGGGCACTGGTTAACAAGTGGACGCACGTAAACATCCCGCTGGTGGTATCGACCATCACCGGGCAGGATGGTCAGACGCGTGTGACTACCGTGCAGACGATTCTGGACCAGCTGATGCCGGGCCTGGTGCCGCTGCTGCTGACCTTCGCCTGTATGTGGCTGCTGCGTAAGAAAGTGAACCCGCTGTGGATCATCGTTGGCTTCTTCGTCATCGGTATCGCGGGCTACGCTGTCGGTCTGCTGGGCCTGTAAGTTTAAATGCTATACGCCGGGGGCTTGCCCCCGGTCTTTTTATCTGGAGGATGAATGACTGTCACGGACATCGTACTGGTTTTGTTTATTGTTGCCCTTATGGCTTATGCGATCTATGACGAGTTCATCATGCCCCGCCGCCACGGCGAGACGCTGCTTTCCCTTCCCCTTCTGCGACGCGGGCGCGTTGATGGATTCATCTTCGCGGGCCTGATCGTCATTCTGATCTACAACAACGTGACCAGCAACGGTGCACTATTAACCACATGGTTATTATGTGCGCTGGCATTAATGGCGATTTACCTGTTCTGGATCCGCTCGCCAAAAATCATTTTTAAAAAACACGGATTCTTCTTCGCCAATGTCTGGATAGAATATAACCGCATTAAAGAGATGAATTTATCCGAAGACGGTGTGTTAGTAATGCAATTAGAGCAGCGTCGTCTGCTGATTCGGGTCAAGAATATTGATGACCTTGAAAAGATCTCCAGATTACTCCTTAAAACTCAATAGCTTATTATTATAGCATCGGCTATAAAGTACGATATTCGCGTGCAGACAATATAGCCGTTGCTATATCCCCCCTCTTCTTAACTTATATTTATTAACGATATTTTCACGCATAAATCTAAATGAAAATCGTTATCAGAAAAGCAGCTAAATTAAGCCTGCTTCGTTGTTGTTTTATATTCTCAAAATATGTTAAGGTTGCGCCCGTCGTTGGGGAGTAGCCGATTTCCTGTTCTCAGGAAATGTACGTGTCAACATACTCGTTGAAAAACGTGGCGCGTACGGATCGCTTTCAGCACATTTCAGGTGTGTTGCGATCAGGCGAGACCATAGATACATCAACTGCTGTTTACTGGGGGCAGTGATGTGTCATATGGATATCCCCGGTCTGGACGCTGTTATGAACATCTCCGCTACGATCCTCCTTGCTTTTGGCATGTCCATGGACGCATTTGCTGCTTCCATCGGAAAAGGCGCCACGCTCCACAAACCTAAATTCTCAGAAGCCCTGCGTACCGGCCTGATTTTTGGTGCTATCGAAACGCTAACGCCGCTTATTGGCTGGGGTCTGGGGATGCTCGCCAGCCAGTTCGTGCTGGAGTGGAACCACTGGATTGCATTCGTCCTGCTGGTGTTCCTGGGGGGGAGAATGGTCATCGAAGGTTTTCGCGGTAACAGCGATGAGGATGATGAGCCACAGCATCGCCACGGCTTCTGGCTGCTGGTCACCACGGCGATTGCCACCAGCCTCGATGCTATGGCGGTCGGTGTCGGTCTGGCATTCCTGCAGGTCAATATTATTGCAACTGCACTGGCCATCGGCTGCGCTACGTTGATTATGTCAACGCTGGGAATGATGGTGGGTCGGTTTATCGGCCCGCTGCTGGGCAAGCGAGCCGAAATTTTAGGCGGTATCGTGTTAATCGGTATTGGCGCTCAAATCCTCTGGGCGCATTTCGCCGGTTAAACCTCACGCTGCCAGATGTGGATACTGAAATCAGTCTGGCAGCGAAAAACGGTCTGCTTTGATAACGTTTCCCACACTTCTGGTTTTGCCCGCCACGCGAACGGCGTCATCTGCAGCAACGCTACTGCCTCCTCCCCTTTGAGCTCCATTTCATACGTCACAGTGTGTTCCTGTTGCAGTATAAAACCCGGCAGCTGTTCAGAGTGAGGCGCGTGCAAACGCACTTCGTCGTAAATCAGCCCTTTCAATTCCATCAGGTGCCGTGGTCCTGGCGTGACGGTGATCACCCAGCCACCCGGTTTCACTACGCGCGCCAGTTCTTCCGCTTTGCAGGGCGCATAAATGCGGATAATGGCGTCCATGCTGGCGTCGTCAAACGGCAGCCTGTGGCTGGATGCCACACAAAACGTTACGGCTGAATAGCGTTTTGCCGCCGCGCGAATTGCCACTTTTGCCACGTCCAGACCAAAAGTCTCTGCGCCCTTCTCGCGGGCAATCTCTGCAAACGTTGCCGTGTAGTAGCCTTCGCCACAGCCGATATCCAGCACAGCGGTAGCATTATCAGGCAGGCGATGCGCCAGAACCTGCGCAACGGTGTCCCGAAGCGGCTGGTAATGTCCTGCATCCAGAAACGCACGGCGCGCCTGCATCATCTCTGCACTGTCACCCGGGTCGCGGGAGCGCTTGTGCTGCACAGGGAGAAGATTCACGTACCCTTCCCTGGCCATATCAAACTGATGTCCCTGCGGACAGGTAAAGCTTTTCTTTGAGCGCAGCAGATGCGCATGGCAAAGGGGACAACTGAAGGACATGACAACTCCGGGGGCATAAACCAAAGGGCGAAGTGTACCGCTATTCGCCCGTGTTATAAACGCCAGGGTTAACGCATGACGATAAGGTGGTCAGAATCCGCCGGTAGACCATCCGGTCTCACATTCTCCAGACGCAGCACGTTGCCCATAATTTCGCTGAACACCGGCGCGGAGACGGCACCGCCGTAGTAGGCGCCGTTTTGAGGATCGTTGATGACCACCACCAGCGCAAAGCGCGGATCGCTGGCAGGCGCAACGCCAGCGGTATAGGCGACATATTTATCGACATATTTCCCGCTGTCATCAATCTTCTTCGCCGTCCCGGTTTTCACCGCCACGCGATAATCACGTACTGCGGCCTTAACACCGCCGCCACCCGGCAGCGCAACGCTTTCCATCATATGTTCGACTTCATGCGCAATCGCCTCTGACATCACCCGGCGCCCTATAACGGGAGGATCAATGCGGGTAATAGAAAGTGGACGCTCAAGACCAAAGCTACCGATAGTGGCGTAAACATGCGCCAGTTGAAGCGGCGTCACCATCAGGCCATAGCCGAATGCAAACGTCGCCCTGTCGAGCTGGCTCCAGAATTTACGCTGTGGTAATAGCCCCGCACTTTCCCCCGTTAAGCCAAGGCCAGTGTTTGTGCCGAAACCAAAGTTTCGGTAGGTATCAATAAGATGCTGGACCGGCATCGCAAGAGAGAGGCGTGACACGCCCGTATCGCTCGATTTTTGCAAAATGCCGGTCATCGTCAGTTCCGGGTAGTAACCCACATCGCGGATACGGTGCCCGTCAAGCATGTACGGGTGGGTGTCAATCACGCTGTCCGGCTGTACCAGCCCCTGCTGCAGCGCCGTCATCAGCACCAGCGGTTTGACGGTCGAACCCGGTTCGAAGGTATCGCTTATCGCACGATTACGGAAATCGTTTAACGTCGCCCCTTCGCGATTATTAGGGTTAAAATCCGGATAGCTTGCCATCGCAAGAATTTCGCCCGTCTGGATATTGATTAATACCGACGCCCCCGACTCGGCTTTATTCCACGCTACCGCATTATCGAGCGCATCTTCGGTGATAGTTTGCAGGCGCTCATCAATACTCAGCTGAATGTTATGGGCAGGCACAGGTGCCACTTCCGTCAGATTTTCAACCACGTGCCCATAGCGGTCTTCCCTCACCTGTCGGACGCCAGGCTTGCCCATCAACTGGGTATTGAAACTTTTCTCAACACCTTCAATTCCTTGTCCATCGATATTGGTAAAGCCAATAAGATTGGCCGCCACATGTCCCGCAGGGTAAAAGCGGCGGGATTCATCGCGTAAATTAATGCCCGGCAGGTTGAGTTTGTCTATCCACTGCGCCTGTGAAGGATCGACCTGACGGGCCAGGTAAATAAACCGTCCCTGCGGATTGCTGTTTATTCGCGACGACAGCGTGCTCAGAGAGAGATGCAGCGCATTGGCCAGCGCCTGCCAGCGGTCATCAAACCCTACGCCACCTTTTGCCAGTACCGTTTTAGGATCGGCCCATACCGCCCGGACAGGCACACTCACCGCCAACGGCCTTCCCTCGCGATCCACGATCATTCCGCGCGGAGCATCAATGGCGACCTCACGCAGCGAGCGCATGTCCTCCTGCTTAACCAGATTGTCAGGTTTAACGATTTGCAGCCAGGCCACCCGCCCCAGCAAAAAAGCCAGACTGCAAAAAATAGCAAAACAAAGCAGAGCAAAACGCGCCGGCGTAAAGTTTCCGGTGGTCATTATGGTTTTCTTTTTCACCTGAGCCTCAGGGCTGTTGATCAACGCCCTGATTTAACGGGAAAAACCGTTCTGAAGGAGAGGAAACAATGCTAATAACCTCGTAGCTTTGCAACAAGTTACTAACAAGAAGAGGAATGGTAATATTTTGAAAGATAACAGAATAAAAAAGCCCCGCGATACGCGAGGCTTTATATCTGAGATTGAAGCGCCAGGCACTTCAGTCAGCAGTGGTTCGATCAGATAGCAGTTACGTTAACTGCAGCTGGGCCTTTCTGGCCATCCTGAATTTCGAACTCAACGTTCTGGCCTTCAGCCAGAGTTTTGAAGCCATTACCCTGGATTGCAGAGAAGTGTACGAACACATCTTTGCTGCCGTCAGCAGGAGTAATGAAACCAAAACCTTTAGACTCGTTGAACCACTTAACTTGACCTTTAATCTTTGCCATTTGCAAAATTCCTTAGAGTGTTTTCTTAGCCCGCAGGCTTGACTGAGATAAAACTGAGACATTACTGCATGAGGCACTAATATAAGGTTCGGCAGAGAAGCGGTATTCAACGACAACGTGTTTACTCAGGACTTCTTTACTGAAAATGCCACACATAAACAGAACTGTACCTCGTTTGACCCAAAACGTGTTATCACACACAACGATTAATATGGCAAGCCATTTTTAAACGTGTCTCGATCCGCCGCACAAATTCAAACACTGCCCTGGTATGATCTGCACACTTATGCGCAACGATCATGGACAATGTGTGTTCTTTACACCGCCACTGCACTATTACCGCAAGCGCTGTTATCTAAGACTTTTTTACCATAGACCATACATTTCTTGCCGTCCAGATAGAGGAACAACTTTCTTTAGAACATTGATTGAGTTAGAACATTTTGTGAAAACTTATGCTCAAATCATTCCAACGCGTCGGTAATGGACAATGCATATTTGGTGTTAATAAACATACTGACACTGCATTAAAAATCACCAGTCAATAAAGAATATGATGCACCAAAATAATGAAATTTTTATGACTCTGCCTCAAAACAAGGCAAGCAAAACGTTTCGATAAAAATAAAACAATCCTGAAGGGCTATAAATACAAAATATATGCAACTATTGCGCGCATTGTTTAAAAGGATAAATATTCGCCAATTTTCAGTATCCTGAAGGAATTATTAACCGGTGCTACATTATTCAGTGCCTGAGTTAACGCATGGACGGGTTCATCAAGGGATTCATCTGCCAGTTCAAACACGCCCCAATGGATGGGAAAGGCCAGGGGTTGGCCGAGCTGCTGCCATAACGCCACGGCAGATTGCGGGTCCATATGATGGACCGCCATGAACCATTCTGGTGCATACGCGCCAATCGGCAACGCAGCGGCGTCAATTTTACCCAGACGTTCGGGTATCGTTAACAGCTCCGGCGAATAGCCCGTATCACCGCTGAACCAAAAGCGGTGCTTTCGCCCCTCAAAGACCCAACCACACCATAATGAACGATTCCGATTCCAGGGGGTACGCATACTCCAGTGCTGCGCCGGAACGGCTGTCAGGGTAATTCCCTGCCAGGTTATGCTCTGCCACCAGTCGAGTTGTACGATGTGCCTGGCTCCGCGACGGCGAAACCAGTCTGCCAGACCTAAGGGAACAAACAGCATTACGTCTGGAAAACGTTTCAGGATACGGCGAATGGTTGCATCGTCGAGATGATCGTAGTGATTATGCGAGATAACCACTGCATCAAGCTGCACAAGTTGTTCAACAGACAGTGCAGGAGGTGTTTTGCGCACCGGTCCTGCAAAAGGAAGCGGAGAAGCGCGTCGCGAAAAGACGGGGTCGGTAAGAATGGTATTGCCATCCATCTGCACCAGCAGACTCGCGTGTTCAAGCCACCAGACCCCGTCGCCTTGTGGCTGTTTCAGCTCAACAGGTTGCCACCACTGACGTATGAAATCGTCATACCCCAGCGCAGGCGGTTTAGGTAAACCTGCCGCTTTCCGCGCCTTTCGCCAGCGCTCAACATCGCCGGGCTGATGTCCTACAGGTGCAGTATTGCGAAAGCCATTCGGCGTGTGATGGATCAGGGAGGGGTCATACCAGGGATTTTTCCAGACCACGGCCACCTCCCGCGAGCAACAGGTTATCGTTCGGCCACCAGACGGATAAAGTCGTCTTCGTCTTCTTTGTCTGCAACGACCGCTTCTTTAGGGGCTTCTTTCTCTTCTGGTTCGTTAGCTTCGCACAGACGGCGCAGCAGCGCATTTTGGCGCTTTTGCTGATCGAGCAGCGCTTCAAGCAACTCGATTTGCTCGTTCGTGCGCGAGCTGGCACGGTTGACGAAAAACCAAATGACCAGTCCAGCGACCAGAATAACCAACGAGACCATCAGGGATGCCAGATTTAGCAGCCCTGAATTCATTAACTCACCCATTTCACCACCTCAATAAAAACGCCCATTTTACCACTGGCGCGAAGGAAGGAAATGACCTTAGGAAAAAATGCGTCTTACCACGGAATAAACTTGTTGATTGCGCAAACGCCGCTAAAAAACTGTACATCCTGATCGCACATCACGTTGATAGTCTGTGTCCACAGCACCACACATGCCACCAACACGATAACCAGAATTACCCAGCGTATTTTTTTCACTCCACTCTCCGTTTTATGACCCGAGGCAGCCAGGTTATCACGGCTATCTTAAACAGCGTCTAACTGTACCCTCATCAAACTCTTTTCGGAATCGTGCACTTGTTTCACTGAGTAAACAGGTTAGGCTAAATGCATGACAACAACGATAAAGAGGCAATGATGCATTTAATCATTCGAACTATTATTGCACTGGCCGTTCTCTGGACTGGCCTTCTGTTAACCGGATATGGTGTGCTTGTGGGGAGCACCGAAAACGCCGCAGGTTTAGGTATCAAGTGTAAATATCTGACAGCCCAGGGCATGAGTACTGCGCAGTACATCCACTCGGACAGTGGGATCATCGGTTTGACCAACTGCCCCGTCCTGCGTAAATCGTCCGTAGTAATTGATAACGGCTAAATATCGCTGAACCGCATCCATGAAAAACGCCGCAAATGCGGCGTTTTTTTTATCCCTGCCGGGGTTAAAACGGATAATCGTTATAGCCCATCTGCTCAGAGATTTTACGCGCGGCAGTATGAAGAATAGCCACGTACTCATGCAGGCGTTCTTCGGAGAAGCGCAGCGTCGGGAAGGAGATACTCAGGCCAGCAATAACAACACCGAAGCGGTCGAACACAGGAACGCCAATGCAGCGCAGCCCTTCTTCCTGTTCTTCGTTATCTTCACCGTAACCCTGCTCACGCACTTTATCCAACACCGCTAATAGCTCATCGGTGGTGGTGATGGTACGCTCCGTGCTGCGTTTGTATTCCACGCCAGAGAGGATCTGCTCCACCTCTTCACGGTCGCGCCATGCCAGCAGTACTTTACCAATGGCGGTACTGTAGAGCGGGTTCCGGCGACCAATGCGCGAATACATGCGCAGGTTATACATGGAATCAATTTTATGGATGTAAACAATGCTGTCCTCATCCAGTGCGCCAAGATGGACCGTTTCTTTTGTCAGACGAGAAAGTTCGCGCATCTGAATATCCGCACTGCGGATCAGATCAACGTTTTGCAGGGCACGGGCACCCAGTTCGAACAGTTTCAGCGTCAGCGAGTATTTTTCAGATTCGCCTTCCTGCGCAACATAGCCCAGTGACTTCATGGTTTGCAAAAAGCGATAAACGGTGCTTTTCGACATCATCACACGCTGCGACAACTCTGTAATACCAATTTCACGCTCTTCTCCGAGCGCCTGTAAGATGCCAAACACCTTCAGCACGGAAGAAACAGAATCTGGCTGCTTATCCAAATCTGCAATTGCCATTTATCACCTCATGGAGAGTGTTTTATAAAAATCAGAACCGGTTTTTATTATAAATTCCCGTCATGCTAGCTGCAATCAATCCTCGTTTACTTCGTTACAAATCTGCGACATAAAACGGAATTAACGGTGCTAAAATAGTTACCCTGAGAATAATTTCCTACCGAGCTATTCACCCAAAATGCAAAAAATCCTTTCCGATGGTCTGCCTTTGCCCCAGCGTTACGGCGCTATTGCGACGATTATCATCGGTATTTCCATGGCCGTTCTCGACGGTGCCATTGCTAACGTTGCCCTGCCAACGATTGCCAGCGATCTGCAGGCTTCCCCCGCCAGTTCTATCTGGATCGTCAACGCTTATCAGATAGCCATTGTGGTTTCGCTGCTCTCATTCTCTTTTCTGGGCGACATGTTCGGCTATCGCCGGGTTTATCAGTGCGGGCTGGTGGTTTTTACCCTGACGTCACTTTTCTGCGCTCTTTCAGATTCGCTGCACACCCTGACGATAGCCCGTATTGCCCAGGGTTTTGGCGGCGCGGCGCTGATGAGCGTCAACACCGCGCTGATCCGCTTAATCTACCCTCAGCGCCATTTAGGGCGCGGTATGGGGATCAACTCATTTATTGTCGCGGTCTCTTCTGCCGCCGGACCGACTATTGCGGCGGCCATTCTTTCTGTCGCCTCCTGGCAATGGCTTTTCGCCATCAACGTGCCGCTCGGCATCGTCGCGATCGTCTTTGCCCTGCGCTATCTCCCTGGTAATGGCCCGAAAAGCACCATGCCCCGCTTTGATCTGCCCAGTGCGGTAATGAATGCCCTGACCTTTGGCCTGCTCATCACTGCTCTGAGCGGGTTTGCCCAGGGTCAGTCGTTAGCGCTTACCGGCGCAGAACTTGCCGCTCTGCTGGTTGTAGGCTTCTTCTTTGTGCGTCGCCAGCTTGCACTGCCGGTACCCTTGTTGCCGGTAGACCTGCTGCGTATTCCCCTTTTTTCACTGTCTATTTGCACCTCAATCTGCTCGTTCTGTGCCCAGATGCTGGCGCTGGTTTCCCTGCCCTTCTTCCTGCAGAGTGTGGTCGGTCGTTCTGAGGTTGAAACCGGGCTGCTGTTAACGCCATGGCCGCTGGCGACGATGGTGATGGCGCCGCTCGCCGGGTATTTGATCGAACGCGTGCATGCCGGACTGCTGGGTGCAATCGGGCTGGCGGTGATGGCAACCGGCTTGTTTGCCCTGGCTCTGCTTCCCTCATCGCCTACGGATCTGGATATCATCTGGCGCATGATCCTGTGCGGTGCGGGTTTTGGTCTGTTCCAGTCGCCGAACAACCACACCATTATCACTTCCGCACCGCGCCATCGCAGCGGAGGAGCCAGCGGCATGCTCGGCACGGCGCGTCTGCTGGGTCAAAGTACCGGTGCTGCACTGGTTGCGCTGATGTTTAACCTTGCCGGGCAGAATGGTAACCACGTTGCGCTCCTGACCGCAGGCTTCCTTGCTACCCTCGCGGCCATAATCAGCGGACTTCGGGTCACCCAGCCCGGCGTGAAGGCATAAAAAAAGCCGGGCAGAGTACTCTCCAGCCCGGCTTTTTCGGTGTCTTCGCGTTACTTCAGGTATTCGCCACTGCGCAGCGCTTCAATACGTTTATCGAGCGGCGGATGAGACATAAACAGCTCACTGAGCGATTTCGATTTACCGTTAATGCAGAAGGCCATCATGCTGTTCGCTTCCTGCGGCTCGTAGCTGGTCTTCAGACGCTGCAGCGCAGCAATCATCTTCTCACGCCCTACCAGTTTTGCAGAGCCTGCATCCGCGTGGAATTCACGGTGACGTGAGAACCACATGGTAATGATGCTTGCCAGAATACCGAACACCAGCTCAAGTACCATCGAAACAGCGAAATAGATCAGCGGGTTTCCGTTGCTCTCTTCACCTTCGTCGCGGTTGCCCCCCATAAAGCCTGCCGCGATTTGCGCCAGGATACGAGAGATGAAGATCACGAAGGTGTTCACCACGCCCTGAATCAGGGTCATGGTCACCATATCACCGTTCGCGATATGGCTGATTTCGTGAGCGATAACCGCTTCGGCTTCGTCACGGCTCATGTTCTGCAGCAGACCGGTGCTGACGGCAACCAGAGACGCATCACGACGAGCCCCCGTTGCGAAGGCGTTAATGTCCGGCGCATGGTAAATTGCAACCTGAGGCATCGCGATGCCTGCCTGCTTTGACTGCTGAGCCACCGTGTTCATCAGCCACTGTTCCATATCGTTGCGTGGCTGCTCGATAACTTCTCCACCGACTGATTTCAGCGCCATCCACTTCGACATCAGCAGTGAGATGAATGAGCCACCAAAACCAAACAGCAGCGCCATAATCAACAGACCCTGAACGCTGCTCGACTGAATTCCTGTCAGGCTTAGCACCAGCCCGAATACCACCATAACCGCCAGGTTGGTGAGCAGGAAGAGCGCGATTCGCATCATAATTTTCTTTTAACCTCTGTTTAACAAAACGCACTATGCGATTACCCACATCGTATGGGTATTGTGGCTATTTTCAAGGATTCGAGGGGTGTAAGTCACCAGAAAGACACAACTTTACACAATTGAAGAGCAGCTTGACGAGAGGAAGCAGAACTAAAAAAAACAGGCACAATGTCTTGTGCCTGTTGAGGGATTATTTTGCAGGTGCCGGTTGCACTGCGGGTTTCTCTTTTTGCAGATTCGCCAGGTCGAGGGCGATATGCACCGTCTCGTCCAGATACGGATCCGGCTCCTGGTAATCTTTTGGCAGATCGTCCAGTTTTTTGAGCAGAGGCTTACCTTCACGTTTGAAGCGATCGTTGATACGCGCCAGACGCGTTGCGTCATCCTCATTGTTCTCTTTTTCACGCTGAGCGTAATTGAGAGAAACAATGTTCCGTTTCGCCTTCAGGGCATTGAAACGCGCAATGTCCTTCAGGATGTACTGGAATTCAGGATCTTTCACGATGCGTTCGTTATGGTCTTTCAACAACGCAGGACCAAACTGAGTCATGTCGCCAGATTTCACGAACGTCGCAGCATTGATGCTATCCCACGGCAACGCGTTATCTTCAAACTTCTCGCCCGTTTCGGTCTCTTCGGTGCCCGTTGGCATCATGATATCCGGCGTCACGCCTTTACGTTGCGTACTGCCACCGTTCACGCGGTAAAACTTTTGAATGGTGTACTGAACGGAGCCCAGCGCAGGCCATTCCGGGCGCAGCATCTGATCGTAAATACGGTTCAGAGAGCGGTACTGCTGAACGGTGCCTTTACCAAAGGTCGGCTCACCGACGATAAGCGCACGGCCATAGTCCTGCATTGCCGCGGCAAAGATCTCAGAAGCAGACGCACTGAAGCGATCGACTAACACCACCAGCGGGCCTTTGTAGTAGACCACACCATCGGTATCGGCATCTTCACGCACTTTACCGTTGTTATCACGAACCTGAACAACCGGGCCAGACGGAATAAACAGACCCGACAGGGAAACCGCTTCGGTCAGCGCCCCACCGCCGTTGCTGCGCAGATCGATGATCACGCTGCTGACGTTCTGTTTTTCCAGCTTCTGCAGCTGCACTTTCACGTCGTCGGTCAGACCAACGTAGAAGCCAGGGATATCCAGAACACCGACTTTCTCTTTACCGACGGTTTTCACCGACATTTTGACGGCACGGTCTTCAAGACGAATGCGTTCGCGTGTCAGGGTGACGATACGGGTTTTCGTCCCTTTCCCTGCAGGCAGAATTTCCAGGCGAACTTTGCTACCTTTCGGCCCTTTGATCAGCGCAACCACATCGTCCAGACGCCAGCCGATCACATCGACCATGTTCTGTCCGGTTTGACCAACGCCGACAATGCGATCGCCTACGCTAATCGCTTTGCTTTTAGAGGCAGGGCCACCTGCCACCATGGAGTTGATCAGGGTGTAGTCATCGTCCATCTGCAACACTGCGCCAATACCTTCCAGAGACAGGCTCATTTCAGTATTAAACTGCTCGGTATTTCGCGGAGAGAGATAGTTGGTATGCGGGTCAATTTCGTGGGCGAACGCCGTCATTGCCAGTGAGAAAACATCCTCACTGTTGGTCTGCGCCAGGCGTCGGATGGCAAATTTGTAGCGACGGTTTAAGGTCTCACGAATTTCTTTCTCGTCTTTGCCGGTGAGCTTGAGGCTCAGTTCGTCATATTTAACTTTTCCGTCCCACAGCGCATTCAGCTCGGCTTCGTCTTTCGGCCATGGCGCTTTGCTGCGATCCAGATTAAAGGTGTCGTTGCCGGTAAAGTCCATTGGACGTTCCAGCACTTTCAGCGCGTATTGATAACGTTCGAAACGACGCTTTTGCGATAAATTATACAGATCGTAGAACAGATCCAGCTTACCGGAGCGCAGTTCGTCACCCACGTCGGATTTACGTTTAGCGAACTGTTCGACGTCGCTGGCCAGCAATACGTTATGGCTGTAATCCAGCAAGTTCAGATAACGGTCGAAGATTTTGGCCGAAAAGGCCTGATCGAGATCGAACTGACGATAGTGCGAACGAGTAAAGCGCGACGTCACGCGCTCACTCACCGTCGCGTGCTGCGTCTCTTCCTTCAATACCGGAATTTGATCAACACGCGTAATATCGTCCACAGCGAAGGCGTGACCTGTTATAGCAAACAGGCCCGCCAGCGCGGTGAGCTTAAAAAAAGTGTTCATGCCAGGCTTGGCCTCCGTTTCAGAACAACAAGTGTTCTGCGCGTACTATCATTGACATACCAGAAGTCAGCTGTACACGAACGCCGTCTTTGGTGATTTCCAGTACGGTGGCGTCCATCGCATTGTTACCCGCTTTGACCTTAAGAGCCTGACCGACGCTCAGTGCGTTAATGTCAGAAACTGGGGTATGGCGCTGCTCTTCACGAGGCGCGCGTGGGGCTTTAGCTGCTGGCTTGTCTGCACGCGGTTTGCGATCGCTATTCTCATTACGACGCGGTGCAGGACGCGGTTTACGCTCGCGACGAGGCGCATCTTCCTGACCATTTGCCGCAGCGGCTTCGCGTTTTTTCGCTTGCTGTTCGGCACGCTGTGCCTGAACGCGTGCTTTGGCTTCTTCCAGCTGCTTGCGCGCATGTTCAACGTGCTGCTCATCCAGTTCGCCGCAAGGGTTGCCGTCGAGATCAACACGGGTTGCACCCGGTTTGATACCGTACAGGTAACGCCAGCTAGACGTATAAAGACGTAAGGCAGAGCGAAGCTGCGTTTTGCTGAGATTCATCTCACCTTCAACGCGCGCGACCAGATCCTGAAAGATACCGACTTTCAGAGGACGAGCCTCACCTTCAGCGCTGAAGCACTGAGGAAAACGCTCGGCCAGAAATGCGATAACTTCTTTACTGCTATTCAACTTAGGTTGATTTTCCATGAAATTTCCTGATTACAACGGACGTTGCCAACTCGCGCAGGCATGAACAGGCGACATTATAATGACGCTATCAGTAATTGCTACGTTATCCGTTGATTATCCTGCGACGCTCGCAAAGAATTTTTGATAATCGGTTGCTGCCAGAACGTTTTCGAGATTCGCCGCCAGCTCACGCAGGCCCTGCTCGTCTTCAGACGTAAAGCGACTGAAAGCCGTACTGTCGATGTCCAGAACGCCAATAATCTGATTTTTTACTACCAGCGGCAGTACGATTTCAGAATTACTTGCCGCATCACAGGCAATGTGGCCGTCGAAAGCGTGAACATCCTCCACGCGCTGAACCTGGTTGGTGGCCACCGCGGTACCGCATACGCCGCGTCCGACCGGAATACGCACACAGGCCAGTTTTCCCTGGAAAGGCCCCAGTACCAGTGTTTCACCTTCCAGAAGGTAAAAACCGGCCCAGTTAACCTCGGTCAACCGTTCAAACAATAATGCACTTGTATTTGCCAGAGTGGCTAAGAAGCTGGTTTCACCTGCCATCAATGCCTTAAAATCGCGGTTGAGATCCGCGTAGAATTCTGTTTTGCTCATTCTTCAATCACTTAGTTGTCTAACAAAATTACCGCATAGCCTATTAAAATAAGCATTAAATGCGCTCATGCTCAAGATGAATCAATTCATGAGTTAATATAACTTTCAACAATACACTTTTGTGCGCAGCTGATGGCCTTAAAAACAACCAAAATTACGCCGACAAAGAAGATCACTATCCATACGGTAAGTGAGGCCCTGCCTCGTGCACATTATCAGCGTTGCCCGCAGTGCGATACGCTTTTTATGTTGCCGAAGATGAAATCGCACCAAAGTGCGTTTTGTCCCTGCTGTGACGCCAAAATCCGCGACGGGCGGGACTGGTCGTTGACCCGTCTGGCAGCCATGGCCGTGACAATGCTCTTGCTTATGCCCTTTGCCTGGAGCGAGCCGCTGCTGAAACTTTATCTGCTCGGCGTGCGTATTGATGCCAACGTGCTGCAAGGGATCTGGCAGATGACGCGCCAGGGCGATCCCCTGACCGCCGCCATGGTGCTGTTTTGTACCGTCGGTGCGCCACTGGTTCTGGTCGCCGCCATCGCCTATTTGTGGCTTGGTAATATTCTTGGGATGAATCTCCGCCCCGTGTTGCTGATGCTCGATAAGCTGAAAGAGTGGGTCATGCTGGACATCTACCTGGTCGGGGTCGGTGTGGCGTCAATTAAAGTGCAGGACTACGCATTTTTGCAGCCCGGCGTTGGGCTGTTCGCTTTCATCTGCCTGGTATTGCTCAGTATTCTGACGCTGATCCATCTGAACGTGGAGCAGCTTTGGGAGCGTTTTTATCCCCAGCGTCCGGCCATGCGTCCGGATGAAAACCTGCGCGTCTGTTTAGGTTGCCACTATACCGGCTTGCCGGATAAACGGGGACGCTGCCCGCGATGCCATATTCCGCTAAGGCTGAGGCGCAACAACAGTCTGCAAAAATGCTGGGCAGCGTTGATTGCTTCCATGGTATTCCTGATCCCGGCTAACATGCTGCCGATTTCAATCATTTACGTGAATGGCGCGCGCCAGGAAGACACCATCCTTTCAGGGATTATCTCCCTCGCCCACAGCAACGTGGGCGTGGCGGCCATTGTGTTCATCGCCAGTATCCTGGTGCCGTTCACCAAAGTGGTGGTGATGTTTACGTTACTTATCAGCATCCATTTTAAATGCGAACAGGGCCTGCGCACACGCATCCTGCTTCTGCGGTTTGTTACCTGGATTGGTCGCTGGTCGATGTTGGATCTGTTCGTGATTTCGTTGATGATGTCGCTCATCAATCGCGATCAGCTGCTTGCTTTTACAATGGGACCCGCAGCTTTTTATTTCGGCTCTGCGGTGATATTGACTATTCTTGCTGTGGAATGGCTGGATAGCCGCTTACTTTGGGATGCACATGAGTCAGGAAACGCCCGCTTCGCCGACTGAAGCGAGAATTAAAACAAAACGCCGCATTTCGCCATTCTGGTTGCTGCCCGTCATCGCCCTGATGATCGCGGGCTGGCTTATCTGGACGAGCTATGAAGATCGCGGAAGTACTGTCACCATTGACTTCCAGACCGCCGACGGTATCGTCGCCGGGCGCACCCCTGTTCGCTTCCAGGGCGTGGAAGTCGGTACTGTCCAGGACATCACGCTGGGAAAAGGGCTGAACAAAATTCAGGTGCGAGTCAGTATCAAATCTGACATGCAGGATGCTCTGCGCAGCGAAACGCAGTTCTGGCTGGTGACGCCGAAAGCCTCTCTCGCCGGTGTGTCGGGGCTGGATGCCCTGGTTGGCGGTAACTATATCGGCATGATGCCGGGTAAAGGCGAGCCGCAGGATCACTTTGTGGCGCTCGATACGCAGCCGAAGTACCGACTCAATAACGGCGACCTGATGATCCACCTGCAGGCACCTGACCTGGGTTCACTGAACAGCGGTTCGCTGGTTTACTTCCGCAAAATTCCGGTGGGTCGCGTTTACGATTACGCCATCAACCCGAACAAACAGGGTGTGACCATTGACGTGTTGATCGATCGCCGCTTCACTAACCTGGTGAAAAAAGGCAGCCGCTTCTGGAATGTGTCCGGCGTGGATGCGGACGTCAGCCTGAGCGGTGCAAAAGTGAAGCTGGAAAGCCTGGCGGCGCTGGTGAATGGCGCTATTGCCTTCGATTCCCCGGAAGGGTCCAGCCCTGCCAAAGCCGATGATACCTTTGGACTGTACGCCGATCTGGCCCACAGCCAGCGCGGTGTGATCGTGAAACTTGCCCTGCCCGACGCCAAAGGGCTGAAAGCCGGTTCGACTCCGCTAATGTATCAAGGGCTTGAGGTCGGACAGCTGACGAAAATGACGCTCAATCCCGGCGGTTCGGTAACCGGTGAGATGACCGTTGATCCGAGCGTGGTCGATCTCCTGCGAGAGAAAACGCGTATTGAGATGCGCAGTCCCAAGCTGTCGCTGAGTGATGCCAGCATCAGCAGCCTGCTCACGGGCGCTACCTTTGAACTTATCCCCGGAGAGGGGCAGCCCAGCAACAGTTTTGTTATTGCCCCGGCGGACAAAGCGCTGCTGCAAAAACCCGGCGTTGTGACCGTCACGCTTAACGCCCCGGAAAGTTACGGCATTGAAGCCGGTCAGCCGCTGATCTTACATGGCGTGCAGGTGGGCCAGGTGCTGGAGCGCACCCTGTCGGAAAAAGGGGTCACCTTCTCGGCCGCTATCGATCCGCAGTACAGCGATTTGGTGCATGGTGACAGTAAGTTTGTAGTGAACAGCCGCGTCGATGTGAAGGTCGGTCTGGACGGCGTTGAGTTCCTCGGCGCCAGCGCCAGCGAATGGGTCAACGGCGGGATCCGCATTCTGCCGGGCAATAAAGGCCCCGTGCGGGAGAGTTATCCACTGTATGCCAATCTGGACAAGGCGATAGAAAACAGCCTGAGCGATCTGCCGACCACCACGCTGACGCTGAGCGCCGAGACGCTGCCAGACGTGCAGGCCGGTTCGGTTGTGCTGTATCGCAAGTTTGAGGTCGGGGAAGTGATCACCGTACGTCCGCGCGCGGACGCCTTTGATATCGAACTGCATATCAAGCCGGAATACCGCAAGCTACTCACCGCAAATAGTGTGTTCTGGGCGGAAGGCGGTGCGAAGGTCCAGCTTAACGGCAGCGGATTAACCGTGCAGGCCTCTCCTCTTTCCCGCGCACTGCGCGGTGCGATTAGCTTCGATAATCTGCCCGGTGCGGGTGGCGATATGCGCAAGGGGGATAAGCGTATCCTCTTCCCGTCTGAGACCGCGGCGCGTGCCGTAGGCGGACAGATTACCCTCCATGCCTTCGATGCGGGGAAACTGGCTGAGGGAATGCCTATTCGCTATCTGGGCATTGATATCGGGCAGATCCAGAAGCTAACGCTGATCACATCGCGCAATGAAGTGCAGGCTACCGCCGTGCTCTATCCGGAGTATGTGCAGACCTTCGCCCGTGCGGGCTCACGTTTCTCCGTGGTCACGCCGCAGATTTCTGCCGCAGGCGTTGAGCATCTCGACACGATTTTGCAGCCCTACATCAACGTTGAAGCCGGTCGAGGGAAAGCCCGTCGTGACTTTGAACTGCAGGAAGCGACGATTACCGACTCGCGCTACCTTGATGGCCTGAGCATTGTGGTCGAAGTCCCGGAAGCCGGTGGACTGTCCATCGGTACACCGGTGCTGTTCCGCGGTATTGAAGTCGGCACCGTGACGGGCCTGACGCTGGGTACCCTTTCGGACCGCGTGATGGTCGCGCTGCGCATTAGCGATCGTTACCAGCACCTGGTACGCAACAACTCCGTATTCTGGCTGGCCTCCGGATATTCACTGGACTTTGGCCTGACGGGCGGCGTGGTGAAAACCGGTACCTTTAACCAGTTCATACGCGGCGGTATCGCCTTCGCAACGCCACCGGGTACACCGCTGGCACCGAAAGCCCAGCCGGGTAAACACTTCCTGCTCCTTGAAAGTGAACCCAAAGAGTGGCGCGAATGGGGAACCGCCCTGCCGCGTTAATCTGAAAGGCTCCGGTGTCAACGCGCCGGAGCCTTTATGTTACACTGCGCGCCTGAATGTTTCCCTGTGGTGTGCCCGTGGCTCAAAACTCCGTATTTCTTCCTGAACAATTCCTGGCGCAGATGCGCGAGGCGCTTCCTTCTCATCTTTCCTTCGATGATTTTATCGCCGCGTGCCAGCGCCCGTTGCGTCGTAGCATCCGCATCAATACGCTCAAAATCAGCGTGACCGATTTTCTGACGCTGGTGTCGCCGTATGGCTGGCAACTTACGCCGGTGCCATGGTGTGAAGAAGGTTTCTGGATCGAGCGCGACGACGAGGACGCTTTACCGCTGGGCAGCACCGCTGAACATCTGAGCGGACTGTTTTATATTCAGGAAGCGAGTTCGATGCTGCCGGTTGCCGCCCTGTTCGCTGAGGGTAACGCGCCCGAACGCGTGATGGATGTCGCCGCCGCACCCGGCTCAAAAACCACGCAGATTGCCGCACGCATGGGCAACCGCGGGGCGATTCTCGCCAACGAGTTTTCCGCCAGCCGAGTGAAGGTGCTCCACGCCAATATCAGCCGCTGCGGTATCCATAACGTGGCCCTGACGCATTTTGACGGTCGCGTATTCGGTGCCGCCTTGCCGGAGGCATTCGATGCCATTCTGTTGGATGCGCCCTGCTCCGGCGAGGGCGTGGTGCGCAAAGATCCTGATGCACTTAAAAACTGGTCGGTGGAAAGCAACCTGGATATCGCTGCCACGCAGCGCGAGCTGATTGAGAGTGCGTTTCACGCGTTGCGTCCCGGCGGCACGCTGGTCTACTCAACGTGCACCTTAAACCGCGATGAGAACGAAGAGGTTTGTTTGTGGTTGAAAGCGCAATACCCGGATGCTGTCGAGTTCTTGCCCCTTAATGACTTATTCCCCACGGCACATGAGGCGGCCACGCCCGATGGTTTCCTCCACGTATTCCCACAAATTTACGACTGTGAAGGGTTCTTTGTCGCACGTCTGCGTAAAACGCAGGCGGTGGCTCCCCTGCCAATACCAAAATTCAAAGTCGGCAATTTCCCGTTTGCGCCGCTTAAAGGTCGCGATGCCGCGCAGCTTGAAGCCGCCGCCAACAGGGTTGGGCTGGTCTGGGACGAGAGTTTGCATCTCTGGATACGTGATAAAGAGATATGGCTGTTCCCGGCACACATTGAGCCGCTTATCGGTAAAGTCCGCTTTTCCCGTATCGGTATCCGCCTGGCGGAAGTACACAACAAGGGGTACCGCTGGCAGCACGAGGCGGTTATTGCGCTGGCGGGTAGCGACAACACCTTTGAGTTGACGCATCAGGAAGCCGAAGAGTGGTATCGCGGCCGTGATGTTTACCCTGAAAGCACCCCGTCCCAGGATGAGGTCATTGTCACCTATCAGGGGTTCCCGCTGGGGCTGGCGAAAAAGATCGGATCACGGCTGAAAAATAATTATCCGCGCGAGCTGGTTCGTGATGGTCGCTTGTTTACGGGTAACACTCGCACCGACTAAAAAAGCGCATTTTTTTACTGGCGATTTTGCTCTCCTTGTCTAGGCTAAAAAATGGATGCCCGTACTGGTCATACCAGATTTTTGCAACGAACCCGGAGAGCACTATGACGAAAACCAGCGTGCGTATTGGCGCTTTTGAAATCGACGACGCAGAATTGCGCGGCGAAGCACAAGGCGATCGAACGTTAAGTATTCCCTGCAAATCCGACCCGGATTTGTGCATGCAACTGGATGCCTGGGATGCCGACACCAGCGTCCCGGCGATCCTTGATGGAGAACACTCAGTCCTTTACCGCGAGCATTACGACCGTAACACCGATGCCTGGGTCTTGCGTCTTGCCTGACCTAAAGTGAACCCGCCCGAAGGCGGGTTATTTATTACTGCAGCTGAACCAGCGTAAGGAAGCCATCGAACACCGCACCGGTGTCGATATAGTGCAGATTGTTAAAGTCATAGCGTTTATCCAGTGGCGTATGACCGAACCAGAAATGATCCGCCCCCTGGATCCCCTGCCCTTTCCCTACCATAAACCCCATTAAACGGTCGCGATCCCACAGCACCCGCTGCGCGCTGACCGGTTTATTCCAGACATACTCCGCTGCCGGATAATCCGCATGAGCAATAACATTCAGACCGTTTGCGCAGGTTATTTCAATAATATGCGGTAAGTCCCGACACGCGTTGAGTAGCCTCAGAGCGTTCCGTTTGTCTTCGAGCGCTGAAAACCATATGCCGCCATTTGACATCCAAAGCGCATAATCATTATTTTCTATTGCATCCAGCGCCATTTGTTCATGATTGCCTCGCACCGCCCGAAACCATTTTTCGTCCATAAGCTGTAAACATTTCACGCAATCGGGGCCGCGATCGATAATATCGCCAACGGAAATCAAAAGATCCTCGTAAGGATTGAAATGTCGACGCTTCAGTGCGTCCATAAGCCATTGATAGCAGCCATGTATATCGCTGACGACCCAGACGTGGCGCCAGTTTTTACCCTCAATTTTCTGATACATAACGCCTCCTTTAAAGAGTATAGCTGCAGCAGAAAATATCCTGTCCCGACATCGTTTTTACCAACCCAAACAAACCTTCAACCAAACGGAAATAAAGATCGCCGGGCTATTAAGCCCTTATACCCGCCCCTCTAAAATAGAGCGAAATAGAATGAGAGGTCTTTACGTGTCTAACATACACCTGCAAAACGATGTGCTGTATCCCTGTCGCACAAATATCATCTCCGAGTTGGTGAAAGGAAAACGCGTTCCGGGCCCAATCTGGCAGAAGCGTGACTACCGGCTGAAATTTCTTCTGCGCTCACTGTTATTCCGCGCTTCCACCCATCGCATGCTGGACGCGCTATCAGGACGCGATGATTTTGACAGGCTGCTGGCATCGCAAATCACGTTACCGAGTAAAACCCACCGCCAGTACCTGATGCGCGGCCTGCGTCCTGGCGATCGCGCCGACGCTGTTGTCAGTCACTATCACTGGATCGATAGCCTGAAGAACAGCGATCTTGGCCACGCCCTGACGAGCCCGCACGAGCAGTGCATTGTGCAATTTCAGGCAAAAAACGACGTGATCTATACCGTCAATGCTTCCTCCGCCGGCAAAGCCGAGCGTGAAGGCGAGAGTACGCTGTGGCTCCATGACAGCAATAACACCTTGCTCGCCAGCCTGACGTTTTGCGTCGCGCGCAGCCACGGTCGGCCAGTGCTGGTCATTGGCGGACTTCAGGGACCGCGCCGCAACGTATCGCGGGAGGCGATCAAGCAGGCCACCCGAGCCTGCCACGGCCTGTTCCCTAAGCGCGTCCTGATGGAAGTGATTTTCCAGCTGGCCGCACAGGCGAATGTTCACGCCATTTTCGCCGTCAGCGATGAGGGACACGTGTTCCGTGCGTTGCGCTATCGCCTGAGCAAAGGTCAACATTTCCACGCCAGCTACGACGAATTCTGGGAAACGCTTAACGGCCGTAAACTTTCACCTTTCTGCTGGCAACTCCCCCTGCAGGTGGAACGTAAATCACTGGAAGAGATCGCCAGTAAAAAGCGGGCTGAATATCGTCGCCGCTTCGAGCTGCTGGATGATATCGCGGGATCGATGAGTTCTCGCTTCCAGACTACTGAGGGCTTTCGCCAACTATGCACAAGAATTTAACAAAACAGTCAAAAAGGGCTGGACTTTGGCCTGCCGTGTTGTGGTATGTTTGAACCAGGCTCACAGGAAATGTGCTCGCTGCAGAGGTCGATAGCAGGATTTTATCGTTTACTTTCATGCAGATAAAAAGAGACCGAATACGATTCCTGTATTCGGTCCAGGGAAATGGCTCTTGGGAGAGAGCCGTGCGCTAAAAGTTGGCATTAATGCAGGCTAAGTCGCCTTGCCTTTTAAGAATAGATGACGACGCCAGGTTTTCCAGTCCACGGTTAAAGTGGCCTGAAAAAAAGCGTCGGAGCATCATTAAACGTAAAAAACCGCAGTGCTTTCGCTAGCATCTGCGGTTTTTTATTGGAAACATTGGTGTTAGCAGAGTTTATCCGCGCGCTCGATAAACGGTGCCAGGCTCATCTTCTGGCCAGGTTTAGCGGGATCGTCAATCAGGATAACGCTAATCGGTTGTCCGTTACTCTTACCGCTGGCAACCTGCTGCTCTGCGGTATCGTTTAACGGGTATTGCACCAGCGTGCTTGGGTTGATCGCGTACAGGGCGTGGCCAGGACGGCAAGTCAGCATCACCTCTTCACGATTGAAGGCCCATTTTTCCTTACCCACCTCAAAACGGCTGACGGTGATCACCTGCGGCGCTGCCAGCGCACTGCCAGTGCAGGCCAGCAGTAAAAGAGAAAGTAGTGTCTTTTTCATATGTCTTTAAACCTTGTCAAAAGGGTTCCCAGGTCGCAAACAGACTGACCGTGGCCAGTACCAACGCGCCCAGCACCACTTCTGCCTGTGTCATCCTGATAAAAAGGGTTTGCTCCCACCCGGCATTCGGACGAAAGCGTGGCACCAGAAAATACCGATTCGCCAGCGCAATTACCACCATCAACGCCACCAGCGCACATTTGAACAACAACATTTTTACGTAGCCCGCCTGCCAGGGCACATTGATGCCGGTAATAAACAGCGCGTTAATGATACCCGTGAATATCACGCCAGCCACGGCATAGTGCCCCACGCGGGAAAAACGCATCATGGTATAGACCGCCGCTGTCTGCCAGCGTCCGCTCGAGAGACGCATGCAAAACAGCAGCGGTAACAATCCGCCAAGCCAGGTTGCCGCGCAGAGGAGATGGATCGCATGATTAAGGCGGTGCAGTGCCCCCGGTGCCCCGTCGTCCATTGCCGCATGCCCGACGCCCGCCAGCAGGACAAACTGCCCCATCGCAAGCAGCAACAGTCGCGAACCTTTTAGGGGTGCCAGCCACGCGGCACCGGCGGTGATGATGGCCAGAATGATTTGCCACAGCCAGACGCCGCCAAACTGCGTCCCCAGCACGCTCCGCCAGATATCCGTACTCAGCACATCGGGCCAGCCGTTGCCCATCATTCCGCCCTGCACCGCAAACATCAGGAGTGCGGTCACGAGGCTGATTAACGCGGCCATTTTCTGCTGCGCCTGAAAGCGCCTCAGCATAAGGCGTTGCAGTGACGACGGCGCAAACCAGACGCTGTAGAGTGCATTGCCAAAAATCAGCATCAACGCGCCGAAATGGATGAAGCGTAACGCCACATAGACCAGCGCCAGCATATTACTTCACGCTAAAGTGATAGCTGCCTTTGGTTTTGTGGCCATCAACCGAGACCACATGCCAGTCCACCTGATAGGTGCCCACCGCCAGCGGTTGTTCCAGTGGCACAACCAGCCGGGCGTTGTCTTTTTCATCCCGCTTAGCGGTACCGGTTTTCATCACCTGCTGTTGCGCGTCGGTCACCACAACGCCGCTAAATGCCGGTTCAATACCTTCGGAGAAGTTCAGCGTAAGGGTCTGCGGGGCCGCTACCTGAGTATTGGCCGCCGGGGATTGCTGTTTGAGATGCGCATGGGCCAGAACGGCGGGCGTCACTGCCGACGCGATCAATAAAGTGAGCGCGCGCACCGCGCGGGAAGAGGAGAAATCCATCACAATCATTCCTTTTTGTTATGCCTGTAAGGTAAAGAATAACGCTGTATAATAAACGAGTCGAGGATCATCCTCCCTTCGCTTGTCATCGTCATCCAATCGCGGTAACGTTGCCGCCGCATAAAAAGGAGAAGGTAATGAACATTAATCTGGCTGCCCTTCCTCAGGACGAGATGGACAAAGTCAATGTCGATCTCGCTGCCGCTGGCGTGGCATTTAAAGAACGCTACAACATGCCCATCGTGGCTGAAGTTGTCGAGCGTGAACAACCCGCGCACCTGCGCGACTGGTTTCGAGAACGCCTGATTGCGCATCGCCTGGCCTCGGTTAATCTCTCGCGACTGCCGTACGAACCTAAAGTTAAATAAGCTTAACGACGCATTACACTTCCTTACGCGGATTATGGCAGGATAAGAAAACCCTTATAAAATTAGGTGTATTCTTAAATCCCGGCGACTCAGTGTATAAGGAAGTCACGATGTCTCGATGGAATATTGCAGCAGCTCAATATGCCGCACAGCACTCCAGTGTGGATAGCCATGTAAAACACCACCTCCGTTTCATTGACGAAGCGGCGCGACAGCAGTGTCAGTTGCTGGTGTTTCCTGAACTCTCATTAACAGGCCCCGGCGAGGCTGACCTGCCCGCGCCGCCCGACGATCTGCAGCTTGCCCCACTCCTTCACGCCGCGCAGTCACACAATCTAACGGTTATTGCAGGGCTGACGCTCGTTCATCAGGGCCGGCGTCAGAAAGGACTCGCCCTCTTCACGCCCCATCTCGATACTGTCCTCCGTTATCCTCAGGGAAGCGGGGCAAGCCTGATCCCGGGGGATAAACAGCTCACCATTATCGATACCCAGTCAGACACCCCTAACCTCGATCCGCAAGCCACGTTATTCACCAGTTGCCAGGCGGTGGGCGATAACCGCTGGCGGCAGTCCATCAGCACATTGCAGCGCTTCGCGCATAAGTATGCCATTGCGGTATTGATGGCCAACGCCCGCAGCGGCAGTGCATTATGGGATGAAAAAGGTCAGCTGATCGTTCGCGCCGACAAAGGCGAACTGCTCTTAACCGGATCTCTTGGCAGACAGGGTTGGCAAGGCGATATCATTCCTTTAGGCTAAGCGTTTTAGGGTCAGGAGCGATCAATGCTGCGCGTCATCGATACCGAAACCTGCGATCTGCAGGGCGGAATAGTAGAAGTGGCTTCAGTCGATGTGGTTGACGGAAAGATAGTCAACCCGATGAGCCACCTGGTGCGTCCCGACCGTCCGATAAGTCCGCAGGCGATGGCAATCCATCGCATTACGGAGTCGATGGTGGCGGACAAGCCATGGATTGAAGAGATCATACCGCATTATTACGGCAGCCCGTGGTATGTCGCACATAACGCCAGCTTTGATCGTCGCGTTCTTCCGGAAATGCCGGGCGAATGGATTTGCACCATGAAGCTGGCTCGTCGACTGTGGCCGGGGATTAAATACAGCAATATGGCGCTGTATAAATCCCGCAAGCTCAGCGTCAGGACGCCGGAGGGGCTGCACCATCACCGCGCCCTCTATGACTGCTATATCACCGCCGCGTTGCTGATTGATATTATGAATATCTCTGGCTGGACGCCGGATGATATGGCAACCATCACCGGACGCCCTGCGTTACTGACCACCTTTACCTTTGGGAAATATCGCGGCAAACCGGTGTCGGAAGTGGCGGATAAAGATCCGGGTTATCTGCGCTGGCTGTATAACAACCTCGACAGAATGAGCCCGGAGCTTCGCCTGACGCTGAAGCACTATCTGGGCGACGCCTAACGTTCTGCGCGGCCTGGCAGCGTATCCTGCGCCAGGCCAATCAGGAACGCGTACTCCAGCGCGACGCCTTCATAGGATTTAAATCGCCCTGATTTACCCCCGTGTCCGGAGTCCATGTCGGTACAGAGCAGCAGCAGATTATCGTCGGTTTTCAGTTCACGTAGTTTCGCCACCCATTTTGCAGGTTCCCAGTATTGCACCTGTGAATCATGCAGGCCGGTGGTGACCAGCAGATGCGGATACGCTTTCGCCTCCACGTTATCGTAGGGGCTGTACTCTTTCATGTAGCGATAATAGATTTCGTCCTGAGGATTCCCCCACTCTTCAAATTCTCCCGTGGTTAACGGGATGGACTCATCCAGCATGGTGGTCACCACATCGACAAACGGAACCTGCGCGATGATGCCCTTAAAGCGCTCAGGGCGTTGATTAATCACGGCCCCCATCAGCATGCCGCCCGCGCTTCCCCCCATCCCAAAGCAGAGCGTCGGGTCGCCATAGCCTTGTTCGATGAGGGCATCACAGACGTCGAGATAGTCGTTGAAGGTGTTTTTCTTCTTCAGGAATTTCCCCTCTTCATACCAGTGCTGGCCCAGTTCACCGCCACCGCGCACGTGGGCAATAGCATAGACAAAGCCGCGGTCGAGAAGGCTCAAACGGCTACCGCTGAAATCCGCATCCATACTGGAGCCGTAGGAGCCGTAGCCGTAAACCAGAAGAGGGTTTTTGCCCTTGTTAAAATGCGCCTTGTGATACACCAGGGAGACCGGCACCTCAACGCCATCGCGGGCGGTCACCCACAGGTGTTCGCTGCGGTAGTTATCCGACTCAAATCCTTTTACCTCAGCCTGTTTAATCACCTGGCGCTGCCCGGTGTCCATGTCCAGTTCAAACAGGGTGTCCGGCGTCGTCATTGAAGAGTAGCCATAACGCAGGCGCGACGATTCCGGTTCAGGGTTGAAGCCAATCCACGTGACATAGGCCGGATCGTCGAAGGCAATTCCCACAACTTCCCGCGTTTTCCTGTTGATTTGGCGGATACTGGTCAACCCCCGCTGACGCTCTTCCACCACCAGCCAGTCGGTAAAGAGCGTAAAGCCTTCCAGCATCACCTGCTCCCGCGAGGGGATCAGCACCTCCCACTTGCGCTCATCTCGCACTTTGGTTTTGTAGAGGCCGAAGTTTTTGCCCTCGCGATTCGATCGCAGGTAAAAACTGTGCTGAAAATGGTCAAGACTGTACTCATGATCTTTTCGGCGCGGCAGGAAGCAGAGCGGCTGCGCATCAGGCAGTTCGGCATCCAGGAGCAGGACTTCCGAGGTGGTGGCGCTGGCCAGATAAATAATCACATAGTGACGCGATGAGGTTTTGTGCAGGCTGACGTAAAACGTCTCGTCTTTCTCTTCGTACACCAGTTCATCATCGGCAGAATCCGTCCCTACGGTGTGCCGCCAGACCTGATAAGGCAGCAGCGTGGACGCATGCTTTTTGACGTAGTAGACCGTTTCAGAATCATTCGCCCAGACAAAATCCGGGGAGATATTCTCCAGCATTTCCGGATACCAGTTCCCGGACTCGAGATTGCGGAAGCGCAGGCCGTACTGTCGGCGAGAAAGGTAGTCTTCTGCGAGCGCCATAATGGCGTTATCTGGCGACACCGACATACCGCCCAGCGTATAGAATTCACTGTGAGCGGCACGCTGGTTGGCGTCCAGCAGGATTTCCCATTCGTCCCATTCGGCACATAGCACCGACTGGCGCTGATAGATGGGGTATTCATTGCCGGGCTCATAGATATGACGGTAGCGATAACCGTTTTTGGTCCAGGGGGCAGATACATCGCGCTGGGGAATACGCTGCACCATTTCGTTCAGCAGCTGATCCTGTAGCGCCTGCTGGCTGGACATGACCTTGCGGCCATAGTCGTTTTCCTGGTGCAGATAGTCGAGCACGTCTGGCTGGGAACGCGAGTCATCCCGCAGCCAGTAATAGTGGTCTATGCGCGTATCACCATGCGTGGTGATCGCATAAGGAGTGCGTCGGGCTTTCGGTGGCATGTCATGATTCTTTTGAGTTTTACACCCTATAAGGTTGGCAAAACACGCGCATGATGCAAGCGAAACATGACCACATCAGATGATTACCCGGCCTGTAACGTCTGTTTTTGCTGCTGAATATCCTGCTCAATACCCTCACGAACATCCTGAGGGATCTTCAGCGCATCGCCGAGCGCATTCAGGTAGCTGCGCTCCATAAAGTGATCGACATCGATAGCCGCGCAGCTCAGAAAATAGAGTTCCAGCGCCTCTTCTTCGTTCTTCACGCTTTGCGCCAGACGCTGGGGATCGAGAGGCTGTTCGATGGCCTGTGCAACCAGCGCTCTCCCCTGCTCTTCCACACCGGCCTCACGCATCTGCTGCTCTATCGCCGCACGCTCTTTGCTATCAATATGCCCGTCGCTTTTGGCCGCAAACACCAGCGCCAGAATGAGCCGCTCTGTTCGGAGATCCAGCGGTGTGACATGCTCGCCGTATTGCGGCTCACCCTGATGCGCGGTGCGCACTTTGTCCTTGTATTTGTTCCACAGGACGGTACCCGCAATGGCTCCGCCCCCCGCGAGGAGCGCGCCAGTGCCATATTTTGCCAGCAGCTTACGCGATGACTTATTGGCGACCAGCAGCCCCGCCAGTCCTCCCAACGCGCCCGGCACCAGGAGCTTGCTGAGCCCTTGCTCACCCGACGACACGCCTTTCTGACCCAGCATGGATTGCAGTTGATTTAACCAGCCTGACATAATTTCCCTCACTTAACGGTGCATATGCTCACAGCCTAAGCGAGTGGGTGTCAGGAAATGTCTGCCTGCACTAAAGAAGCGCAAATTCTTACGTGATGAAACGCCCGTGAGCAAGACAGACGCAAACGTTTTCGTTTATACTGCCCGCAACTTTTTCAGGGGGATTTTTATGACTCGTTTAGGAACCGCGCTGCGACCTGCGGCGACGCGTGTGATGCTTTTGGGCTCGGGTGAACTGGGTAAAGAGGTCGCTATTGAATGCCAGCGTTTGGGCATTGAAGTCATTGCCGTAGACCGTTATGCCGATGCCCCCGCGATGCACGTTGCCCATCGTTCTTATGTCATTAACATGCTGGATGGCGATGCCCTTCGCGAGCTGATTACGCGTGAGAAACCCCATTTTGTCGTGCCGGAAATTGAAGCCATTGCCACCGACACGCTCATTGCTCTTGAACAGGAAGGCCAGCGCGTGGTGCCCTGTGCCAACGCCGCGAAGCTCACCATGAACCGCGAGGGCATTCGCCGCCTGGCCGCAGAAGAGCTGGAGTTGCCCACGTCGAGCTACCGTTTTGCTGGCGATAAAGCCGCATTCCTGCAGGCCGTAGAGGAGATTGGCTACCCGTGCATCATTAAGCCGGTGATGAGCTCCTCCGGTAAAGGCCAGAGCTTTATTCGTGACAGCAGCGCGCTGGATAACGCGTGGGATTATGCCCAGCAGGGCGGTCGTGCCGGAGCCGGTCGCGTGATCGTTGAAGGCGTCGTGAAGTTTGATTTCGAAATCACTCTGCTCACCGTTAGCGCCGTGGATGGCGTCCATTTCTGCGACCCGATTGGCCACCGTCAGGAAGACGGCGATTACCGTGAATCCTGGCAGCCGCAGCAGATGAGCGCTCTGGCGCTGGAGCGCGCGCAGGAGATCGCCCGCAGGGCCGTCCTGGCGCTCGGCGGCTATGGTCTCTTCGGCGTAGAGCTGTTTGTTTGCGGCGACGAGGTGATTTTTAGCGAAGTCTCCCCTCGCCCGCATGATACCGGCATGGTGACGCTTATTTCGCAGGATCTCTCCGAGTTCGCTCTGCACGTGCGCGCTTTCCTCGGCCTGCCTGTTGGCGGCATTCGCCAGTACGGTCCTGCGGCATCGGCAGTGATCCTGCCCGAGTTGACCAGCCGGAACGTGACGTTTGATAACGTCGACGGAGCGGTAGGTGCAGGATTGCAGATCCGTTTGTTCGGTAAGCCGGAAATCGACGGAACCCGTCGTTTGGGCGTAGCGTTAGCCACCGGGGATAACGTGGACGACGCCGTGGCGAGAGCGAAAGCGGCCGCTGCGAACGTCAAGGTAGAGGGATAAAAAAACGGGCCAAAAGGCCCGTTTTTCATGCTGCGATTAACTTACTGTTTCGCACCTTCAACCGCTTCGCGAGCCAGTTTGGTGATGCGATCCCAGTCGCCGGCTTCCAGCGCATCCGCTGGCACCAGCCATGAACCGCCGATACACAGTACGCTTTTCAGCGCCAGGTAGTCACGGTAGTTGGCAGGAGAGATACCGCCGGTCGGGCAGAAACGCACCTGAGAGAATGGACCCGCAATCGCCTGTAGCGCTTTGGTGCCGCCGTTGGCTTCAGCCGGGAAGAATTTAAACTCTTTCAGACCGTAATCCATGCCCAGCATCAGTTCAGACACGGTACTGATACCAGGGATCAGAGGAATAGAACCTTCGGTTGCCGCTTTCAGCAGAGGCTCAGTCAGTCCCGGGCTGATCGCGAACTGAGCACCGGCTTCGGTCACTTCAGCCAGCTGCTGCGCATTCAGAACGGTACCCGCACCGATGATGGCATCCGGCACTTCTTTGGCAATAGCGCGGATAGCGTCCATCGCACACGCGGTGCGCAGGGTCACTTCCAGGACGCGAACGCCGCCCGCAACCAGCGCTTTCGCCATTGGGACAGCGTGCTCCAGTTTGTTCACCACGATGACCGGCACGACAGGGCCAGTGGTCAGGATTGCTTCTGCACTTGTTTTCCAGTTTTTCATCAGAGTTTTCTCTCGCCAGATCGTTAAAAACACGTCGTCTTAAAACGTAATACAGGTTGCGCCCTGCTCTGCGCCGGACAGCTTCTCGCGCAGCGCGCCAAACATTTCGCGTCCGGTACCCACGCGCGACGCGCTCAGGTCAGGAATATGAGGCTGACGTGCTGCCAGCTCTGCCTCATCGACCAGCAGGGTTAACTCACCTGTCTGGCCGTTCACGCGGATCATGTCACCGTCACGCACTTTCGCCAGCAAACCACCGTCGTAGGCTTCCGGGGTCACATGGATGGCAGAAGGCACTTTACCCGATGCGCCAGAGAGACGTCCATCGGTCACCAGCGCGATTTTGAAACGGCGGTCCAATAATACACCAAGTGGTGGCATAAGTTTATGTAATTCTGGCATCCCGTTGGCTTTTGGCCCCTGATGACGCACCACCACCACGCAGTCTTTATCAAGCAGGCCCGCGTCAAAGGCAGGCAGCACGTCGTGCTGGCTTTCGAACACCACCGCAGGCGCTTCGATAATCTGGTTCTCTTCCGGGACGGCAGAGGTCTTCATGACTGCACGACCGAGGTTACCGCTCAGCACTTTGGTGCCACCGTGACGCGAGAACGGCTGTTCGAAGGTCGCGATTACCTGAGGATCGAGAGAGTCGCTCGCCCCTTCGCGCCAGTCCAGCTCGCCGTTGTTCAGCCATGGCTCGAGGGTATAACGCTGCAGGCCATAGCCCGCCACCGTGTTCACGTCTTCATGCAGCAGACCGCCTTTCAGCAGCTCGCGCATCAGAACAGGAACGCCGCCCGCCGCCTGGAAGTGGTTGATGTCTGCCGGACCATTCGGGTACAGGCGCGCCATCAGCGGCACCACGGAGGAGATGTCGGAGAAGTCATCCCAGTTGATCAGGATGCCCGCCGCGCGCGCCATCGCGACCAGGTGCATGGTGTGGTTGGTTGAACCACCGGTTGCCAGCAGCGCAACAATCCCGTTGACGATGACTTTCTCATCAACCATTTTGCCCATTGGCATCCAGTCGTTGCCGTTCCCGGTCAGACGCGTCACCTGACGCGCCGCGGCTTCAGTCAACGCCTTGCGCAGCGGCGCATCCGGCTGGATAAAGGACGAGCCAGGAAGCTGCATCCCCATGAACTCCACCACCATCTGGTTGGTGTTGGCCGTACCGTAGAAGGTACAGGTGCCCGGCGCATGGTAGGAGGCGGCTTCCGCTTCCAGCAGCGCCTGACGATCGGCTTTGCCTTCCGCATAGAGCTGGCGGATACGCACTTTTTCTTTATTTGGCAGACCGCTCGCCATCGGGCCGGACGGCACGAAAATCGCGGGCAGATGACCAAATGACAGCGCCGCCATCACCAGGCCAGGGACGATCTTGTCGCATACGCCGAGATAGAGCGCGCCATCGAACATATTGTGAGACAGGCCCACCGCCGCAGACATCGCAATCACTTCGCGGCTCAGCAGCGACAGCTCCATCCCGTCCTGTCCCTGCGTCACGCCGTCGCACATAGCGGGTACACCGCCTGCCACCTGACCCACGGCATTTACGCTGTGCAGCGCGTTACGAATGATAGTGGGATAGACCTCATACGGCTGGTGTGCGGAGAGCATATCGTTGTAGGAGGTGATGATGGCGATATTGTTACGCAGCATGCTTTTCAGCGAATCTTTATCACCCGGCTGGCAGGCGGCGAAACCGTGCGCGAGGTTACCGCAGGCCAGCTGCGAACGGTGGACGGTCTCACTCTTTGCTTGTTCAATACGGGCGAGGTAGGCGGAACGGGTCTCTTTCGAGCGTTCAATGATGCGTTGTGTTACGCGTAACAATGTCGGATTCATAAAAGCTCCTCTAATTTATTTGTCTGGGCTCGGGAGTTTACAAAGTCGCTGGCAGTTGTTAACAACGCTGAAACGCTTGCTGTCCGGAGCTCAAGGGCAAAATCGCTTCCGGCAGTGTAATAAAAAAAGCTCCGCGGGTGAATCCACGCGGAGCTTAAAACTTTAAAAAATGTGCCACTAGCTGTGTTAGATCATGTTACCGGTAAAATAACACCTTTGGGCTAGAGGTGACCGTTACTCAAACTCGTTCCAGGAGCGACCGTCACGCGTGATCATCGCAACCGATGCGACCGGTCCCCATGTTCCTGCCTGATACGGTTTTGGCGCATCCTGATCGGCTGCCCAGGCTTCGGTAATGGAGTCGACCCATTTCCACGCCTCTTCCACTTCGTCGCGACGCACGAACAGCGCCTGGATACCGCGCATGGTTTCCAGCAGCAGACGCTCGTAAGCATCAGCCAGGTGCGTCTGGTTGAAGGTTTCGGAGTAGCTCAGATCCAGCTTGGTGGTCTGCAGGTTATGTTTGTGATCCAGACCCGGCACTTTGTTCAGGATCTGGATATCCACTCCCTCGTCCGGCTGCAGACGGATGGTCAGTTTGTTCTGCGGCAGCTCCTGCCAGGACTCTTTGAACAGGTTCAGCTCTGGGTTTTTGAAGTAAACCACCACTTCGGAACATTTAGCAGGCAGACGTTTCCCGGTACGCAGGTAGAACGGAACCCCCGCCCAGCGCCAGTCGTCGATATCCACGCGGATCGCCACGAAGGTCTCGGTGTTGCTGGACTTGTTCGCGCCCTCTTCTTCCAGATAGCCAGGCACTTTTTTACCCTGAGCAAACCCGGCGGTGTACTGGCCGCGGACGGTCTTCTCACGCACGTTGGAGCGGTCGATGCGGCGCAGTGATTTCAGCACTTTCACTTTGGCGTCACGAATGCTGTCGGCCGTCAGGTCAGACGGTGGAGACATGGCAATCATGCACAGAATTTGCAGCAGGTGGTTCTGGATCATGTCGCGCATCTGACCGGCCTGGTCAAAGTACCCCCAGCGACCTTCAATCCCCACCTCTTCCGCCACGGTGATTTCCACGTGGTCGATGGTGCGGTTGTCCCAGTTATTCACAAACAGGGAGTTCGCAAAACGCAGCGCCAGCAGGTTCAGTACCGTCTCTTTTCCGAGATAGTGGTCGATACGGTAGACCTGGCACTCTTCAAAGAACTCGCCCACCTGGTCGTTGATTTCCCGCGACGTTGCCAGCGAGGTACCCAGCGGTTTTTCCATCACGACGCGTGCCGGTTTAGCGTTCAGCTTCGCTTCGCCCAGACCTTTGCAGATCGCGCCGAAGGTGCTTGGCGGCATCGCAAAATAGTTAATGGTGACGCGATTTTTTTGATCCAGCATCTCGCCCAGACGGGTAAAGGCGCTTACGTCGTTTACGTCCAGATTGCAGAAATCAAGGCGTCCGCTCAGCGTATCCCACAAACTTTCATCAATTTTCTCTTTCATGAAAGTTTCGAGCGCTTCGCGCACCACTTTTGTATAAGCGTCCTTGTCCCAGTCGGCGCGCCCAACACCCAGGATACGGGTATCCGGATGAATTTGACCCGCTTTCTCCAGTTGATACAGGGAAGGCAGCAATTTTCGGCGTGCTAAATCGCCTTTCGCGCCGAAAATGACCAGGTCACATGCCTGGGCTGTTTGCGTTACCGCCATGTCATTCTCCTCAGTTAGATCACCTGGTGCTTCTGCCAGGTATCGTTGTAATTTTATTACAATGCACTGTACTGCTTTTACGTCATTCCTGAAACCATTAGCGCTTAACGTCGCGTGCGATACCGCGATTTTCCGCCCTTCAGACGTTAGCGATGGCGCAATGACGCAACAAACGTCGATTCTTTGCGCAACAGGGTCCCAGCAAAATCCGACATCGATCAAGTAATGAAAAAAAACAACAACATTTCTTGTCGACTGTTACCCTTTAGTAAAACACAGGGGTAATATCGGCTAAATCGAATCTCGATTTCATCTATTAATGAAATCGTTTCCACCCCCACGAGCGCCCTGTTAACAATGAACATGCTGGAAAAAATCCAGTTTCAACTGGAACACCTTAGCAAATCCGAGCGAAAAGTGGCCGAAGTTATTCTTGCCTCTCCCGCTCAGGCGATTCATTCAAGCATCGCCGCTCTGGCGCAGGAGTCGGGCGTCAGCGAACCGACGGTTAATCGATTCTGCCGCAGCCTGGAAACGCGCGGCTTTCCTGATTTTAAACTGCATCTTGCGCAAAGTCTGGCAAACGGCACCCCGTATGTTAATCGCAATGTTGATGAAGACGACAGCGTTGATGCATACACAGCGAAAATATTTGAATCCGCCATGGCGACGCTGGACCACGTACGTCAGTCGCTGGACATGGGCTCGGTCAATCGCGCGGTCGATTTACTGACGCAGGCCAAACGCATTGCCTTCTTCGGTCTTGGCTCGTCGGCTGCCGTGGCGCATGATGCCATGAACAAGTTCTTCCGCTTTAACGTACCGGTAATTTATACCGATGACATTGTGCTGCAACGCATGAGCTGTATGAATTGTAGCGAAGATGATGTCGTGGTACTGATCTCGCACACCGGGCGCACCAAGAGTCAGGTTGAGCTGGCTCAACTGGCACGTGAAAACGATGCCATGGTGATTGCCCTGACGACCGCAGGCACGCCGCTGGCGCGGGAAGCAACGCTCGCCATCACTCTGGACGTGCCGGAAGATACCGACATGTATATGCCTATGGTGTCACGTCTGGCGCAGCTAACGGTGATTGACGTGCTGGCGACCGGTTTTACCTTGCGCAGGGGTGCAAAATTCAGAGATAACTTGAAGCGTGTCAAGGAAGCGCTCAAGGAATCGCGTTTTGATAAAGAATTGCTTATAAAGAGCGATGTTCCCTAATAACTAAGATGTACGACTTACGGCATTCGGTCCCCTCTTTGCTGCCTTGCGGCAGATGAAGGCCGATTTAATGTTCACGCAACACCAAAGTTGTTTCAGTCAACGGAGTATTACATGTCCAGAAGGCTTCGCAGAACCAAGATCGTAACTACATTAGGCCCGGCTACCGATCGCGATAATAATCTCGAAAAGATTATCGCCGCGGGTGCCAACGTGGTGCGTATGAACTTCTCTCACGGTACGCCAGAAGACCATAAATTACGTGCCGATAAAGTGCGTGAAATCGCGGCTAAACTTGGCCGCCATGTTGCCATCCTCGGTGACCTCCAGGGTCCAAAAATCCGCGTATCGACCTTTAAAGAAGGCAAAGTCTTCCTCAATATCGGCGATAAATTCCTGCTGGATGCCAACCTGAGCAAAGGCGAAGGCGACAAAGAGAAAGTGGGTATCGACTATAAAGGTCTGCCTGCTGACGTTGTGCCTGGCGACATCCTGCTGCTCGATGACGGACGCGTACAGCTGAAAGTCCTCGAAGTTCAGGGCATGAAAGTGTTCACCGAAGTGACCGTCGGTGGCCCGCTCTCGAACAATAAAGGTATCAACAAACTCGGCGGCGGCCTGTCTGCAGAAGCGCTGACCGACAAAGACAAAGCGGATATCGTGACTGCGGCGCAAATTGGCGTTGATTATCTGGCCGTCTCCTTCCCGCGCTGCGGCGAAGACCTGAACTATGCCCGTCGTCTGGCGCGTGATACAGGCTGCGACGCGAAGATCGTTGCCAAAGTAGAGCGTGCTGAAGCAGTGTGCGATCAGGACGCGATGGACGACGTGATTCTGGCGTCTGACGTGGTGATGGTTGCCCGTGGCGATCTGGGTGTAGAAATTGGCGACCCGGAACTGGTCGGCATCCAGAAAGCACTGATCCGTCGCGCGCGCCAGCTGAACCGCGCGGTGATCACCGCCACCCAGATGATGGAATCCATGATCACTAACCCAATGCCAACTCGTGCGGAAGTGATGGACGTGGCTAACGCCGTGCTGGACGGTACCGATGCGGTAATGCTGTCTGCGGAAACCGCTGCGGGCCAGTATCCGGCAGAAACCGTGGCCGCCATGGCGCGCGTGTGCCTGGGTGCAGAGAAGATCCCAAGCATTAACGTCTCTAAACACCGTCTGGACATTCAGTTCGACAACGTGGAAGAAGCGATTGCGATGTCTGCGATGTACGCAGCCAACCACCTGAAAGGGGTGACAGCCATCATCACCATGACCGAATCTGGCCGCACCGCGCTGATGACCTCGCGTATCAGCTCCGGCCTGCCGATCTTCGCCATGTCCCGTCACGAGCGTACGCTGAACCTGACGGCGCTGTACCGCGGCGTGACCCCGGTTCACTTCGACAGCACCAATGATGGCGTCGCTGCCGCGCACGATGCCGTCAACCTGCTGCGCGACAAAGGCTACCTGGTGTCCGGTGATATCGTCATCGTGACGCAGGGTGATGTGATGAGCACCATCGGCTCAACCAATACCACTCGCGTACTGACCGTAGAGTAAGATCCGCTCCCCTCTCCCCTAAGGGGAGAGGGATAGGTTGAGGGGGAAGATTTTTTTATTTCCTCGGGAAAAGCTCTTTGCGCTTGTACGGCTCTGTTTCACCCGGCTTACGCGTCTTCAGCAGCTTCAGTATCCACGTGTACTGTTCGGCATGCGGCCCCACCAGAATTTCCACCTCTTCATTCATACGCCGCGCGATGGTGTGATCGTCTGCGGTCAGCAGGTCATCCATCGGCGGCCGCACCTCAATGCTCAGGCGATGCGTTTTACCATCATAGACCGGGAACAGCGGGATCACGCGAGCACGGCAAACCTTCATCAGGCGACCAATCGCAGGCAGCGTGGCTTTGTACGTTGCAAAGAAATCGACAAACTCGCTGTGCTCCGGGCCGTGGTCCTGATCCGGCAGATAGTATCCCCAGTAGCCCTGACGAACAGACTGAATAAACGGCTTGATGCCATCGTTTCGCGCGTGCAAACGTCCGCCAAAACGACGGCGCACTGTGTTCCAGACAAAATCATAGATCTTGTTACCCTGGTTATGGAACATCGCCGCCATTTTCTGGCCCTGAGACGCCATCAGCATCGCCGGAATATCAACGCCCCAGCCGTGAGGCACGAGGAAAATAACCTTTTCGTCGTTGCGACGCATTTCGTCGATGATTTCCAGCCCTTTCCAGTCAACGCGGTCGACGATCTTCTCCGGCCCTTTCAGCGCCAGTTCGGCCATCATCGCCATTGCCTGCGGCGCGGTGGTGTACATCTCATCGATGATGGCTTCGCGCTCGGCCTCGCTTTTTTCAGGAAAACAGTAGTAAAGGTTGATCTGCGCGCGGCGGCGGGCGCTCTTGCCTAAACGCCCGGCCAGACGGCCAATTTTACCCAGAACGGGATCGCGCACCGAAGCAGGCAGCATCGCTATGCCAGCAAAGGCATAAACCCCAAGCCAGGCGCCCCAGTTGCGCGGATGGCGAAAAGATTTTTCAAACTCAGGAATGTATTCAATATTGTTTTTTTTGGTTTCCATGCTGGTTCCAGGGTCTGGTGACGCAAAAATATATTCAGATAGTGTAGCGAGGCAGTCGCTTGCGTACAAAAGAAAAAGCCGGCGCATACAGACGCCGGCTTCATTAACAAACAGAGGGCTTAATCAAAGCGCAGCTGTGGCATCACCTCTTTGACCTGTGCCAGGTAATCGGTACGATCTTTACCCGTCAGACCTTCGGTACGCGGCAATTTCGCCGTCAGCGGATTCACGGCCTGCTGGTTTATCCACACTTCATAGTGGAGATGCGGGCCGGTTGAACGTCCGGTGTTACCCGAGAGCGCAATGCGGTCGCCACGCTTCACTTTCTGGCCAGGTTTAACCAGCAGCTTACGCAGGTGCATATAGCGCGTGGTGTAAGTACGACCGTGACGGATAGCCACGTAATACCCTGCCGCACCGCTGCGTTTTGCCATGACTACTTCGCCATCGCCAACCGACAGCACTGGCGTACCTTGTGGCATCGCGAAGTCTACACCACGGTGCGGCGCAACGCGTCCGGTGACAGGGTTAAGACGGCGCGGGTTGAAGTTTGAGGAGACACGGAACTGCTTAGCCGTTGGGAAGCGCAGGAAGCCCTTCGCAAGCCCCGTACCGCTACGGTCGTAGAACTTACCGTCTTCGGCACGGATCGCGTAATAATCTTTGCCATCAGAGCGTAAACGAACGCCCACCAGCTGGCTCTGCTCGCGCTTACCGTCTAGCATTTCGCGGGACATCAGCACGGAGAATTCGTCGCCTTTTTTCAGTTTGCGGAAATCCATCTGCCACTGCATGGCTTTGATCACCGAGCTGATTTCAGCGCTGGTAAGCCCGGCATCGCGCGCGCTGGAAACAAAGCTCGCCCCGACGGTACCCTTCATCACGCTGTTAACCCAGTCGCCCTGCTGCATTTCGCTGGTCATTTTGAAACCGTTTGCAGTGCGATCGTAGGTGCGGGTTTCACGGCGGGACATCTCCCAGGTCAGACGTTGTAAATCGCCATCTGCGGTTAAGGTCCAGGAGAGCTGTTGACCAATTTTCAGATTACGCAGGTCTTTGTCGGAGGCCGCGAGCTGGCTGATATTCCCCATGTCGATACCGTACTGGTTGAGCACGCTGCTCAGCGTATCACCGGTCGACACGACATATTCATGAATACCCGCCTCATTGGAGATTTTATCGTCCAGTTCATCCTGCGGGATAGCTTCATCTTCCTGAGCAGCCTGGTCGATAGGTTCACTGGCCTCAGGCAACAGCGAACGGATCTCACTTTTCTCAAGCTCGATGGTTTTAATGATAGGGGCAGAACTCGGGTGGTAAACATAGGGCCGCCAGACGGCGACCGCTAAGGTGAGAACTGTAAGCGACCCCAGCATAACGCGGTGGGGTCGAGGCAGATTGTTAAATGCCAGGGCGACAGAGCGGGCTATCTGTTGCACGTATTCACTTCCTCGTTAATCTCCTTTCAGGCAGCTCGCATACTGATTCCCCAGTTGGCTGAGGAACTGCGAATAGCTCGCTTTGCTCAACTGGATGTTCGTACCTAGCGGGTCAAGGGTTCCCATGCGCACGGATGTTCCCCTGGCCACGGCTTCAACGACCGCTGGCCTGAACTGTGGCTCAGCAAAAACGCACGTCGCTTTTTGCTCAACCAACTGTGTTCTGATCTCATGTAAACGCTGCGCACCAGGCTGAATTTCAGGGTTAACGGTAAAGTGCCCCAGTGGGGTCAGGCCGTAGTGTTTTTCGTAATAGCCATAGGCGTCATGAAAAACGAAATACCCTTTTCCTTTTAGCGGTGCGAGCTCGGTACCCACCTGCTTGTCGGTTGCAGCTAATTGAGCTTCAAACGCTTTCAGGTTGGCGTCGAGTTTGACTCGACTTTGCGGCATAAGTTCCACTAATTTGTCATGGATTGCAACCGCCGAGAGCCGCGCTATCTCTGGGGAGAGCCAGAGATGCATATTGTACTCGCCGTGATGGTGATGCTCGTCACCTTTTTCGTCGTGAGCATGATCGTGGTCGTGTTCGTCACCCTCGTCATCTGCCCCTTTCATGAGCAGCGGCGTTACGCCAGAAAGTTCGGCAATAGTGACCTGTTTTGCATCGGGTACCTGTTTCGCCGACTTCTGCATGAACGCTTCCATTTCTGGTCCAATCCAGACAACTAAGTCCGCGTTTTGTAAGCGTTTTACATCAGACGGACGCAGAGCATAATCATGCTCGGATGCACCATCCGGGAGCAGAACCTCGGTCTCAGTCACCCCATCAGCAATGGCGGCGGCAATAAATCCAAGCGGTTTAAGCGAAGCGACAACGGCGGCGTTAACATCTTGTGCTGTTGTCCCCCAAAGCGCAGCGGATAATGCTGCGAAAAGAAGCGTATTTTTATGTAACATAATGCGACTAATCATCGTAATGAATGCGTGGAATGTGATATTATAACATTCGTTGACTTCTGCAAGCTTAAATTGACATGACGACTTTGGTTTCTCTTGAAAATGTGTCGGTATCATTCGGTCAGCGCCGCGTCCTTTCTGACGTGTCACTGGATCTAAAACCCGGCAAAATTCTGACGCTGCTTGGCCCTAATGGCGCAGGCAAATCTACGCTCGTGCGCGTGGTACTGGGTTTGGTAGCCCCCGATGAAGGTGTTATCAAACGTGAAGATAAACTGCGCATCGGCTATGTACCGCAAAAATTACACCTGGACGCCACGCTGCCGCTGACGGTCAGTCGCTTTCTGCGTCTACGCCCGGGTACCCGTAAGGCCGATATCCTCCCCGCACTGAAACGCGTGCAGGCAGGTCATCTTGTCGACGCCCCGTTACAAAAGCTTTCTGGCGGTGAAACCCAGCGCGTGTTGCTTGCCCGTGCACTGCTGAGCAGCCCGCAGCTGCTGGTGCTGGATGAACCCACCCAGGGCGTGGACGTGAACGGTCAGGTTGCGCTTTATGATTTGATCGACCAGCTTCGTCGTGAGCTTGATTGCGCAGTGTTGATGGTTTCTCACGATCTGCATCTGGTGATGGCGAAAACTGACGAAGTGCTCTGTCTGAATCATCACATCTGCTGCTCCGGCACGCCGGAAGTGGTCTCGATGCACCCGGAGTTCATCTCAATGTTCGGCCCGCGTGGTGCAGAACAGCTGGGGATTTACCGCCATCATCATAACCACCGCCATGATTTACAGGGACGAATTGTCCTGCGCCGGGGAAACGGACACTCATGATTGAACTGTTACTGCCCGGCTGGCTGGCCGGGATTATGCTTGCCTGCGCCGCGGGCCCGCTGGGCTCGTTTGTGGTGTGGCGCAGAATGTCCTATTTCGGCGATACGCTGGCCCATGCTTCTCTGTTAGGGGTGGCTTTTGGCCTGCTACTGGACGTGAATCCCTTCTACGCGGTGATTGTGGTGACGCTGCTGCTGGCGGCCGGTCTGGTCTGGCTGGAGAAACGCCCTCATCTTGCGATAGACACGTTGCTTGGCATTATGGCGCATAGCGCCCTCTCTCTCGGTCTGGTGGTCGTCAGTCTGATGTCGAATATCCGCGTTGACCTGATGGCATACCTGTTTGGCGACCTGCTGGCCGTGACGCCGGAAGACCTCATCTCTATCGCCATCGGCGTGGTGGTGGTGCTCGCTATTCTGCTCTGGCAGTGGCGTAATTTGCTGGCGATGACCGTCAGCCCGGACCTGGCGTTTGTCGACGGTGTGAAGCTGCAGCGCGTGAAGCTGCTGCTGATGCTGGTGACGGCATTAACCATCGGCGTGGCGATGAAGTTCGTCGGTGCGCTGATTATCACGTCACTGCTGATCATCCCTGCGGCAACCGCGCGTCGTTTCGCCCGTACGCCTGAGCAGATGGCCGGTGTGGCCGTCATTATCGGGATGATTGCGGTAACGGGAGGGCTAACCTTCTCGGCGTTCTATGACACGCCAGCGGGGCCGTCAGTGGTGCTGTGTGCGGCGGCATTATTTATCTTCAGTATGATGAAAAAAACCGCAAATTAACATGGAGGGCGCTGATGCCCTCACCCTGGCCCTCTCCCACCGGGAGAGGGAACAATGCATTACGGCATCGCCGGTGGCGTAATGCCGAAATGATTCCACGCCCGCACCGTTGCCATACGTCCACGCGGCGTACGCTGCAGGAAGCCCTGCTGGATCAGATACGGCTCCAGCACATCCTCAATCGTCTCTCGCTCTTCTCCGATTGCCGCCGCCAGGTTATCCAGCCCGACCGGGCCGCCAAAGAACTTATCCAGTACCGCCAGCAGTAGCTTACGGTCCATGTAATCGAAGCCTTCCGCATCGACGTTCAGCATATCCAGCGCCTGGGCGGCGATCTCTGCCGAAATCGTGCCATCATGCTTTACTTCGGCAAAGTCACGCACGCGGCGCAGCAAGCGGTTTGCGATACGCGGCGTACCGCGGGAACGCTTCGCCACTTCAAACGCGCCCTCTTCGCTCATCTCCAGACCCATATAGCGGGCGCTACGGCCAACAATATGCTGGAGATCGGGCACCTGGTAAAACTCCAGGCGCTGCACGATACCGAAACGGTCGCGCAGCGGAGAAGTTAACGACCCGGCGCGCGTCGTGGCGCCAATCAGGGTAAACGGTGGCAGATCGATTTTAATGGAGCGCGCGGCCGGACCTTCGCCGATCATGATATCCAGCTGGTAGTCTTCCATCGCCGGATAGAGCACTTCCTCCACCACCGGCGACAGGCGGTGGATTTCATCAATAAACAGCACGTCGTGCGGCTCAAGGTTGGTGAGCATTGCCGCCAGATCGCCCGCTTTCTCCAGCACCGGACCGGAGGTGGTGCGCAGATTCACGCCCATTTCATTGGCTACGATATTCGCCAGGGTCGTTTTCCCCAAACCCGGAGGGCCAAAAATCAGCAGGTGATCGAGCGCATCGCCGCGAAGTTTTGCCGCCTGGATGAAGATCTCCATCTGGGAACGAACCTGCGGCTGGCCGATATACTCATCAAGCAGTTTTGGGCGGATCGCGCGATCCACCACGTCATCTGCCTGAATTGTGCCTGCCGATACCAGGCGGTCTGCTTCAATCATCCTTTACCTCACAATGCAGCGCGCAGCGCTTCACGAATCAGGGTTTCACTGCTGGCATCCGGTTTGGCAATTTTACTCACCATACGGCTGGCCTCCTGAGGTTTATAGCCCAGCGCCACCAGCGCAGCAACCGCTTCCTGTTCCGCATCGTCATCCGACGCAGGCGCGCCCGGGGACGTCAGCACCAGGTCAGCCGCCGGGGTAAACAGATCGCCGTGCAGACCTTTAAAGCGGTCTTTCATTTCGACAATCAGACGCTCGGCGGTTTTCTTGCCGATACCCGGCAGTTTAATCAACGCAGCAGGATCTTCGCGCTCAACGGCATTCACAAACTGTGGAGCGGACATGCCGGATAAAATCGCCAGCGCCAGCTTCGGCCCGACGCCGTTGGTTTTAATCAGCTCGCGGAACAGGGTGCGTTCCTGCTTGTTATTGAAGCCGTACAGCAGCTGGGCATCTTCACGCACCACGAACTGGGTAAAGACAATCGCCTCTTTGCCCGCGTCCGGCAGCTCGTAGAAGCAGGTCATCGGCATATGGACTTCATAGCCCACGCCCCCCACTTCCAGCAGCACTAACGGGGGTTGTTTTTCAATAATGATGCCTCTGAGTCTGCCTATCACGTGACGCTCCTGCGTTCTGGAAAAATGTTGACTGGCGACATAATAAAAAAAGGCTGGATGTTTATCCAGCCTGATTTCTTATTATCGTAACCTGCCTCGTGCCAGATTAAGCCGCGACTCGCTCATCTGCATCGCGTTCTGGCTGACATGACAGTGGGTAATCGCAATCGCCAGCGCATCGGCGGCGTCGGCCTGCGGGTTCGCGGGAAGCTTCAGCAAGGTACGCACCATATGCTGCACCTGGCTTTTCTCCGCGCTACCGATGCCCACCACCGTCTGCTTAACCTGTCTTGCCGCATATTCGAATACCGGCAAATCCTGGTTCACGGCAGCGACGATGGCAACGCCGCGTGCCTGACCGAGCTTTAGCGCCGAATCAGCGTTTTTCGCCATAAAGACCTGCTCAATGGCGAAATAATCGGGCTGAAACTGGGTGATGATCTCCGACACGCCCGCATAAATGAGCTTCAGACGCGACGGCAAATCGTCGACTTTGGTGCGAATACAGCCACTGCCCAGGTAGGTTAGCTGGCGTCCAACCTGACGGATAACGCCATAACCGGTGACGCGTGAGCCTGGGTCAATCCCGAGAATAATCGACATCACGCGTCTCCTGTAACGGATTTATACGCTCTCATTAGAGAGTCGCTGCAACCTCATCAGAGATTTCACCGTTGTGATACACTTCCTGCACGTCGTCGCAGTCTTCGAGCATGTCGATAAGACGCAGCAGTTTTGGCGCAGTCTCTGCATCCATATCCGCTTTGGTGGACGGGATCATGGAGACTTCAGCGTTGTCCGCTTTCAGGCCAGCCGCTTCCAGCGCGTCGCGCACCGCACCCATCTCTTCCCACGCGGTGTAGACGTCGATAGCACCGTCGTCAAAGGTCACCACGTCTTCTGCACCGGCTTCCAGCGCCGCTTCCATGATCACATCTTCGTCGCCTTTCTCGAAGGAGATGACGCCTTTTTTGCTGAACAGGTATGCTACGGAACCGTCAGTGCCCAGGTTACCACCGGTTTTGGTGAACGCATGACGCACTTCCGCTACGGTACGGTTACGGTTGTCAGACAGACATTCAACCATTACCGCTGTACCGCCAGGACCGTAACCTTCATAAATGATGGTTTCCATGTTCGCGTCTTCATCACCGCCCACGCCACGTGCGATTGCACGGTTCAGGGTGTCACGCGTCATGTTGTTTGACAGCGCTTTATCGATCGCCGCACGCAGGCGTGGGTTAGAACCCGCATCGCCGCCGCCCAGACGCGCTGCAGTCACCAGCTCGCGAATGATTTTGGTAAAGATCTTACCGCGCTTGGCATCCTGTGCCGCTTTGCGGTGTTTGGTGTTGGCCCACTTACTATGACCTGCCATAAAAATATCCTCAAAGAGCGCGCCTTTTCAGGCAGCGTTAATTACAAATTCTTCAATCGCCTGCCGGTTGCTCCACGACTTGGTGAGTGCGGCGGCATCCGCCGCATTCACCCAGCGGTAGGTCAGGTGTTCAGTGAACACGATCTCCCGTTCGTGGGGAAGCGCAAGACAGAACCACGATTCCGTATTGCGTTCGATACCCGGCGCATAGCGATGACGTAAATGGCTAAAAATTTCAAACTCCACCGTGCGCTGACAGTCCTTCAGGGTCAGTTGCTCGTGAGCAACATCAATAGCGACCTCTTCCTTTACTTCACGCGCGGCGGCCTGCGGTGCGGTCTCCCCCTCTTCCAGACTGCCGGTAACCGACTGCCAGAAATCAGGATCGTCGCGCCGCTGCAACATCAGCACCCGCTTCGTGTCTTCTGCATAAATGACCACCAGGACAGAAACGGGAAGCTTATATGCCATATCAGTTTTTCTCTTCCTTCTTCACCACTTCAATGCCCAGCTCAGCCAGAGAGGCCGGGTTGGCAAAGCTTGGCGCTTCGGTCATCAGACACGCGGCAGCAGTGGTTTTCGGGAAGGCAATAACATCACGGATGTTATCGGTGCCGGTCAGCAGCATGGTCAGACGGTCAAGACCAAATGCCAGACCCGCGTGTGGAGGCGTGCCGTATTTCAGGGCGTCCAGCAGGAAGCCGAATTTCTCGCGCTGCTCTTGCTCGTTAATGCCGAGAATGCCAAACACGGTCTGCTGCATTTCGCCGCTGTGAATACGCACGGAACCGCCGCCCACTTCGTAGCCGTTGATAACCATATCGTAAGCGTTCGCGACCGCGTCTTCCGGCGCCGCTTTCAGCTCTGCCGCACTCATGTCTTTTGGCGAGGTGAACGGGTGGTGCATTGCGGTCAGACCGCCTTCACCGTCGTCTTCAAACATTGGGAAGTCGATAACCCAGAGCGGCGCCCATTTGTTTTCGTCGGTCAGGCTCAGGTCTTTGCCGAGCTTCAGACGCAGCGCGCCCATCGCATCCGCCACGACTTTCTTATTGTCTGCGCCGAAGAAGATCATGTCACCGTCCTGTGCGCCTGTGCGCTCAAGGATCGCTTCCACGATGTCTGCGTTCAGGAATTTCGCTACCGGGCTGGTGATACCTTCCAGACCTTTTGCACGTTCGGTCACTTTAATATAGGCCAGACCTTTCGCACCGTAGATCTTAATGAAGTTACCGTAGTCGTCGATCTGCTTACGGCTCAGGGCCGCACCGCCCGGAACGCGCAGGGCCGCGACGCGACCTTTCGGATCGTTAGCCGGGCCAGCAAATACCGCAAACTCAACGGCTTTCACCAGGTCTGCCACGTCCACCAGCTCCATCGGGTTACGCAGGTCTGGTTTATCAGAACCGTAACGACGCTCGGCTTCGGCGAAGGTCATGATTGGGAAGTCACCCAGCTCAACGCCTTTCACGTCGTTCCACAGGCCGCGCACCAGCGCTTCCATCACTTCACGCACCTGCTCGGCGGTCATGAAGGACGTTTCGACGTCGATCTGGGTAAATTCTGGCTGGCGGTCAGCGCGCAGGTCTTCGTCGCGGAAGCATTTGACGATCTGATAGTAACGGTCGAAGCCGGACATCATCAGCAGCTGTTTGAACAGCTGAGGAGACTGTGGCAGCGCGTAGAATTTGCCTTTATGAACGCGGGACGGAACCAGATAATCGCGCGCGCCTTCCGGCGTGGCTTTGGTCAGCATCGGGGTTTCGATATCGAGGAAACCGTGGTCATCCATAAAACGACGCACCAGGCTGGTGATTTTCGCACGGGTTTTCAGGCGCTGAGCCATCTCCGGGCGACGCAGATCCAGGTAACGATACTTAAGACGCGCTTCTTCAGTGTTGACGTGGTTTGAGTCCAGCGGCAGCGCTTCAGCACGGTTGATGATAACGAGATCAGACGCCAGGACTTCAATCGCACCGGTCGCCATGTCTGCGTTAACGTTTTTTTCGTCACGCGCACGCACGGTGCCGGTGACCTGAATGCAGAACTCATTACGCAGTTCAGAAGCCAGCTTCAACGCCTCTGCACGATCCGGATCGAAGAACACCTGAACGATACCTTCGCGGTCGCGCATATCGATGAAGATAAGGCTACCAAGATCACGACGACGGTTGACCCAACCACACAGGGTAACCTGCTGCCCGACGTGGGACTGACGCAGCTGCCCGCAATATTCTGTACGCATGAGATATCCCTTAATTAGCCGCAGGCTGATTGTCGCCTGTCTTGCAGGCCACGATGTCGCAGCTTTCTGTATGTCACAACTGGATGAAAAAAGGCGGCTATTATACTGGAAATTCCGCCGGACGATAAGAGAGAAGCGCGGCCTGACGCTCGTTTGCTGCACTCTTATTGCGTATTCTCACAAAAATTAACAAAATTATCCGACCGATAACAGGTCATCACGTCGTAAGGTGTAGCCAAAGCTATTCATTTAACTGGAGTTACTATGTTGACACTTGATGCCACCAAAACTGCACTTGTGGTGATTGATTTACAGGAAGGGATCCTCCCCTTTGCCGGTGGCCCACATACCGCTGACGATGTGGTCAGCCGTGCGGCCCGTCTCGCGGAAAAATGCCGTGCCAGCGGTGCGCCTGTTATCATGGTGCGCGTCGGCTGGTCAGTGGATTTCGCCGAAGCGTTGAAACAGCCGGTTGACGCACAGGCTGCCGCGCACGCATTGCCGGACAACTGGTGGACATATCCTCTCTCGCTCGGCAAACGCGACAGCGATATCGAAGTCACCAAACGCCAGTGGGGCGCGTTCTACGGCACCGATCTGGAGCTGCAGCTGCGCCGTCGCGGGATCGACACCATTATCCTGTGCGGGATCTCCACCAACATCGGCGTGGAGTCAACGGCCCGCAACGCCTGGGAGCTGGGCTTTAATCTGGTGATCGCCGAAGATGCCTGCAGCGCGGCATCTGCGGAGCAGCATCAGGGCAGCATGACCCACATCTTCCCGCGCATCGGTCGCGTACGTAGCACAAGCGAGATTTTAAGCGCCTTATGATATACGTGGGCCTGCCCCAGTGGTCGCACCCGAAATGGGTGCGTCTGGGCATCACCAGCCTTGAAGAGTATGCCCGACACTTCAACTGTGTCGAGGGTAATACCACGCTGTACGCGCTCCCCAAAGCAGAGATTGTTGAGCGCTGGCGGGAACAAACCACGGACGCGTTTCGCTTCTGCTTTAAATTTCCGGCGACTATCTCCCACAACGCCGCGCTGCGTAACTGCGGTGACTTAACCGAAGAGTTCTTTACGCGCATGTCCCCGCTGGCCAACCGAATCGGCCAATACTGGCTCCAGCTTCCCGCAACCTTTGGCCCACGCGATTTGCCCGCGCTGTGGCAGTTCCTGGATGTTCTGCCCCGCGAATTCACCTACGGCGTAGAAGTCCGACACCAGGACTTCTTTGCGAAAGGTGAGGCCGAACGCACGCTCAATCGCGGTCTTCTTGAACGTTCCATTAACCGGGTGATCCTCGATAGCCGCCCGGTACACAGCGCAATTCCTCATAATGAGGCTATTGTGGATGCCCAGCGCAAGAAGCCAAAAGTTCCGGTGCACGCCATCGTGACCGCGCAAAATCCAATGGTCAGGTTCATCGGCAGCGATAACATGCAGCAAAATCAGGATATGTTCGCCGTCTGGCTGCAAACGTTAGCGAAATGGGAGCAAACGACCACGCCCTATCTTTTCCTGCACACCCCCGACATTGCCCAGGCTCCCGAACTGGTCGATGCTCTCTGGCAGGCCTTGCAGGCCGCGGTACCGTCCGTCGGCAGCGCCCCTTCTATTCCACAACAATCTTCTCTTTTTTGAGGAAGGCACTTATCATAGAGAGGTGCCATCTGCCAAATAACAGGGAGTTTGTATGGTCAGCGCGCTGTATGCGGTGTTAGGTGCATTACTGCTGATTAAGTTTTCATTTGATGTTGTGCGCCTGCGAATGCAATACCGCGTCTCCTACGGTGACGGTGGTTTTTCCGAACTGCAGAGCGCCATTCGCATTCACGGTAACGCGGTTGAATACATTCCCGTCGCGCTGATCCTGCTGCTGTTTATGGAAATGAACGGGGCAGAAACCTGGATGGTGCACGTCTGCGGCCTGCTCCTGATTGCGGGTCGGTTAATGCATTATTATGGCTACCACCACCGCGTATTTCGCTGGCGTCGTTCCGGCATGAGCGCGACCTGGTGTTCGCTTGTGCTGATGGTGCTGGCTAACCTTTGGTATATGCCGTGGGAGTTGGTTTTCTCCTTCCGTTAGCGCACAATACGCCCCTTTATTTTTCCCGGATTTTTACGTTATGTCAGATCGCGACACGCTTTTTTCCGCGCCTATCGCCAGCCTGGGCGACTGGACCTTTGATGAACGGGTAGCCGAAGTCTTCCCGGATATGATCCAGCGCTCTGTTCCCGGTTACTCCAATATTATTTCTATGATCGGCATGCTGGCTGAACGTTTCGTTCAACCCGGCACGCAGGTCTATGATCTGGGCTGTTCGCTCGGCGCGGCAACGCTGTCGATCCGTCGTAATGTACGTCAGGATGACTGCAAAATCATTGCCGTCGATAACTCTCCGGCCATGGTCGAACGCTGTCGACGCCACATTGACGCCTATAAAGCACCCACCCCTGTCGAGGTGGTGGAAGGCGATATTCGTGATATCGAGATCAAAAACGCGTCGATGGTGGTACTGAATTTTACCCTGCAGTTCCTGGTGCCTGAAGACCGCCAGCTGCTGCTGGACAAAATTTATAAAGGTCTGAACCCCGGCGGCGCGCTGGTGCTCTCAGAGAAGTTTAGCTTTGAAGACGCTAACGTAGGCGAACTGCTGTTCAACATGCACCACGATTTCAAGCGTGCGAACGGCTACAGCGAGCTGGAGATCAGCCAGAAGCGCAGCATGCTCGAAAATGTGATGCTGACGGACTCCGTAGAAACCCACAAGGCGCGCCTGCGCAAAGCGGGATTTGAGCACAGTGAACTGTGGTTCCAGTGCTTTAACTTTGGCTCTCTGGTGGCGCTGAAAGCTGAGGATGCAGCATGATTGAGTTCGGCAACTTCTATCAGCTGATTGCAAAAAATCACCTCTCCCACTGGCTGGAAACCCTGCCTGCGCAAATCGCCACCTGGCAGCGCGATCAGCAGCATGGGCTGCTTAAGCAGTGGTCTAACGCGGTGGAGTTTCTGCCGGAACTGACGCCGCACCGTCTGGATCTGCTGCACAGCGTGACGGCGGAAAGTCAAGAGCCGCTCCCTGCCGGGCAGATAAACCGCATCGAGACCCTGATGCGTAACCTGATGCCGTGGCGCAAAGGGCCGTTCTCGCTGTACGGTGTGGACATTAATACCGAATGGCGCTCAGACTGGAAATGGGATCGCGTTCTGCCACATCTTTCAGACCTGAGCGGGCGCACCATTCTGGACGTGGGCTGCGGCAGCGGTTACCACATGTGGCGCATGATCGGCGCAGGTGCCCATCTGGCCGTCGGTATCGACCCGATGCAGCTGTTCCTGTGCCAGTTCGAAGCGGTGCGTAAACTGCTGGGCAACGACCAGCGCGCGCACCTGCTGCCGCTGGGCATTGAGCAACTCCCTGCCCTGAAAGCCTTTGATACCGTCTTCTCCATGGGCGTGCTGTACCACCGTCGTTCCCCGCTTGAACATCTCTGGCAACTGAAAGATCAGCTGGTCAGCGGCGGCGAACTGGTGCTGGAAACGCTGGTGATTGACGGTGATGAACATGCCGTTCTGGTGCCGGGCGATCGCTACGCGCAGATGCGCAACGTCTATTTCATCCCTTCCGCGCTGGCGCTGAAGAACTGGCTGGAAAAATGCGGGTTTGTGGATGTGCGGATTGCGGATGTCAGCGTGACCTCTCTCGAAGAACAGCGCCGCACCGACTGGATGATCACCGAATCGCTGGAGCAGTTCCTCGACCCAGCCGACCACAGCAAAACCATTGAAGGCTACCCGGCCCCGATGCGTGCAGTGTTGATTGCGACCAAGCCGTAGCCTTTTAGCCGGGTGGCGGCTACGCCTTACCCGACCTACTCGTAGCACGTTTTCTCCGAAATAGTTCAAGTTGCAGCAAGGCGGCAACGCAGCGAATCCCCGGGAGCTTACATCAGTAAGTGACCGGGGTGAGCGAGGCGGCCAACGCAGCTGCAGCTTGAAATATGAAGGAGAAAAAAAGGCCCCTGTTGAAATTGCAGGGGCCTGGTACAAGCAAGCATCATATTGGGCGACATGATGCGCGGTAAAAATCGGTACGTTGCTACACGTGATGACGTTCAATCAACGATTTCATTACCGCAACCGACTCTCCATCTACACCGTAGCGTGAGTACTCATCCGCTTCAGCATCCGTCGACATAGACAACCTTGTATTGCGATAACGCATGGGTGACGGTATCCATTTCCCGGCAGAGCTATGAAGCTCTTCTACCCCTGCGTCTAAAAACAGTTCCAGATTGCTGGCGCGTACTCCTGCGCCCGCCATGATTATTGGAACACCGGAATGTGCTTTTAGTTCCGTAATTAATTGCAGTCCTTTTTCAGCTGACGACTGCTGACCCGATGTCAAAATGCGCGCCACGCCAAGTTCTCCAAGCGTTTCAAAGGCCTGAAGCGGATCTTTACACATATCAAATGCACGATGAAAAGTGACGGCCAGCCCCTGCGCGGCGCTCATGACCTGACGCATGCGCGGTATATCAATATTGCCGTCTTCATCCAGCAGACCGGTAACCAGCCCCGGGAACCCCAGTTCCCGAACGAGCGCGATATCATCAAGCATGGCACTGAACTCGCCCGCCGTGTAACAAAAATCACCGCCGCGCGGACGAATAATCGGGTGAACGGGGATCGTGACGGCCTGACGGGCAGACTTCAACACCCCGCAGGAGGGCGTCAGCCCGCCCTCTTTCGGTGCCGCGCACAGTTCAATGCGGTCTGCACCCTGCTCCTGCGCGGTCACGGCACACTCCACGCTGTAACAACAAATCTCCAGCAGCGCCATTTAATCCTCCTTAATTTCCACTCAACGAACCATCATGTCACGCCATCCCTTTTCGGTCCTGGCCTGAACTCACAACTCTTACGCTTCACTGGCAACGATCTGTTCGATCGTCCACGGATGAAACTTCACCGTGACCTGTCCGTCAGTAACGGCAAGCGTCGGATTGGGTAAACGCTCGCGCTCACCTTTTGGTGAACTCGTTTTCACATAGATACCCGGCTGGCTTAAGCCCGCGTCCGATAACAGCGCCAGCGCGCGCGCATTCAGCGTTTCAGGCTCGCCCGGCAATACAATTTCGATGTGCTCCCAGCCTTCATGCGGATAGCGTTTTTCGCCCGGCCACGGCAGTTCAACAACGGTGAATTGCCATTGCGCGACACGCACCGGTTCATGCAGTTTGAACAGGCAGATTGGGCGACCGTTAATGATATTCTCAGAAAGCAGTTCACCGCACTGCTCGAAACCGCGACGCCAGCGCTCGGCTGTCGCATTCTGATGACAGCGTAAAGAGATGTGATCGGCCTCAAGCGGTGCGATATCCAGACCCAGGCGGGTGGCAAGTTCTGTGAACGCCTGAGTGAAGCGCGGTAAATCTGCGGAAATATCATGCAGTTCGTCAATGGTTTGCCAGTTCGCCATACGTCAGTCTCTTATCATGTCGCAAAGCCGCTAATTTACTCTGTTCCCCTCTTTCGACCAACCGCAGAATAGGGGTTTTTACGACTGCATGATTATGCACACCTTCTTAGCCTGGATTCTGTACTATCTTCAGCCCCCGCAATGCTGACGCCAGAGGGCATTTGCAGTATACTCCCGCCCTAAATTCTTTAACGGGCGCGGGTCGTTGTTCCCCCGCACCAAAAACGTAAGGTATCCAGGTGAATATTCAGGCTCTTCTCTCAGAAAAAGTCAGTCAGGCACTGATTGCCGCAGGTGCGCCTGCGGATTGCGAACCGCAGGTTCGTCAGTCAGCAAAAGTACAGTTTGGCGACTATCAGGCTAATGGCGTGATGGCAGTGGCTAAAAAACTGGGCATGCCGCCGCGACAGCTCGCTGAGCAGGTACTGACGCATCTGGATCTCACCGGGATTGCCAGTAAGACTGAAATCGCCGGTCCGGGCTTTATCAACATCTTCCTGGAGCCTGCGTTCCTGGCAAGCCACGTTGACGCGGCGCTGAAATCAGACCGTCTGGGCGTTTCCCAGCCGAAGGCGCAGACCATCGTGATCGACTACTCCGCGCCAAACGTGGCGAAAGAGATGCACGTCGGCCACCTGCGCTCCACCATTATCGGCGACGCCTCCGTGCGTACCAATGAATTCCTCGGCCATAAAGTGATCCGCGCGAACCACGTGGGCGACTGGGGAACCCAGTTCGGTATGCTGATTGCTTACCTGGAAAAACAGCAGCAGGAAAACGCAGGCGAGATGGCGCTGGCGGACCTGGAAGGGTTCTACCGTGAAGCCAAAAAACACTACGACGAAGACGAGGCCTTTGCCGAGCGCGCGCGCAGCTACGTAGTAAAACTGCAGGGCGGCGACACCTACTTCCTCGAGATGTGGCGCAAGCTGGTTGACATCACCATGTCCCAGAACCAGCTGACCTATAACCGCCTGAACGTCACCCTGACCCGCGACGACGTGATGGGTGAAAGCCTCTACAACCCAATGCTGCCTGGCATTGTGGCAGACCTGAAAGCTAAAGGTCTGGCGGTAGAGAGCGAAGGTGCAACGGTGGTATTCCTTGATGAGTACAAAAACAAGGAAGGCGAACCGATGGGGGTCATCATCCAGAAAAAGGATGGCGGCTATCTCTACACCACCACCGATATCGCCTGTGCGAAATACCGTTACGAAACCCTGCATGCAGACCGCGTGCTGTACTACATCGACTCCCGCCAGCACCAGCACCTGATGCAGGCATGGACCATCGTGCGTAAAGCCGGTTACGTGCCGGATTCCGTACCGCTGGAACACCACATGTTCGGCATGATGCTGGGTAAAGACGGTAAGCCGTTCAAAACCCGCGCGGGCGGCACCGTTAAGCTCTCCGACCTGCTGGACGAAGCGCTGGAACGCGCCCGTCGCCTGGTCGCGGAGAAGAACCCGGACATGCCTGCCGACGAGCTGGAAAAACTGGCTAACGCTGTCGGTATCGGCGCGGTGAAATACGCGGATCTGTCCAAGAACCGTACCACCGACTATATCTTCGACTGGGATAACATGCTGGCATTCGAAGGCAACACTGCACCCTATATGCAGTATGCCTACACCCGCGTGCTCTCCGTATTCCGTAAAGCCAATATCGACGAAAGCGTGCTGGCGAACGCCACGGTGAATATTACTGAAGATCGCGAAGCGCAGCTGGCAGCGCGTCTGCTGCAGTTTGAAGAGACGCTGACGGTTGTGGCGCGTGACGGTACGCCGCACGTGATGTGTGCTTACCTGTACGATCTGGCAGGTCTGTTCTCCGGCTTCTACGAGCACTGCCCTATCCTGTCGGCAGAAAGCGAAGCGGTTCGCAACAGCCGCCTGAAGCTGGCGCAGCTGACGGCGAAGACCCTGAAGCTGGGTCTGGATACCCTGGGTATCGAAACCGTAGAACGTATGTAAAAACAAAACCCGGCGCAAGCCGGGTTTTGTTTTGTAGCCCCGGTAAGCGCAGCGCCACCGGGGATATCCACAGGTTCAGAAGTATTTCCGCAAATACTCAGTCAGACACAGTATCGCCATCGCCTGCCCGTATGGCATCGACGTCAGCGGGATCTGGCGATAAAACTCAAGATCGCTTCCCATCCCCGTACCGAACGACGTTTGCAGCAGTTCCCCTTCCGGCGAGATATTTTTCACGATACCGCGAATCGCTTTTTCTGCCACTTCGGCATACTCCGCGCCAACGTAGCGCTTGCGCACCGCCTTCAGAATGCCGTAGGCAAACCCGGCGGTAGCCGATGCTTCAAGATACGAATTCGGATCGTCGAGCAGCGTATGCCACAGCCCACTCTCGTCCTGACATTTCGCCAGCGCCGCAACCTGCGCGTTCAGCACCTGCACCAGATAGCGGCGCACGGCGTTGTTTTCCGGCAGATCCACCAGCTCGAGGAAGTCCGGGATCACAATAGTGAGCCAACTGTTGCCACGCGCCCAGCGGGCATTGGCGAAGTTATGGTTGCCGTCGTAGCTCCAGCCGTGGAACCACAGGCCGGTCTCCCGATCCATCAGGTTTTGCACGTGCAGCAAGAACTGATAGACCGCCTCTTCAACGTACTCCGGCTTATTGAGCAGCTTGCCGATTTTCGCCAGCGGCAGGACCGTCATCATCAGCGTGTCGTCCCACATCTGCTGATGGTTCTCTTCCGCGAGGGTGATGTGCTGCATGCCACCGTGTTCGGTGCGCGGCATCTCATTCATCGCCCATTCCGCCCAGCTTTCCAGCCACGGCAGCCAGGCCGGGTTTTTCGTCTCTTCGTAGCGATAGGCCAGCGTCAGGAACGGCGACATGGTATTCACGTTTTTGGTGGTTGCGCCTTCCGCAAAACGGTCGGCAAACCAGCCGTCGATAATCTCGCGCATAACGTCGTCGCCGGTCTGGCAGTAGTACTGCCAGATCCCATACAGGCCGACGCCGTGCGTCCATTCCCATCCGGCCCAGCCTTTGGTGTCGATTACGCGCCCGTCGTCCAGCCGCAGCAAAAATTGCCCCGTTTTGTCGTGGATATTGACCAGGTTATGCGTCACCTTTTGAATCAGCGACTTCAGCTCGTCCCGGGCGATAAAGCGCTCGGGTTGACGCAGTAACGGGCTATGTTTGACAGGCCAAACTTTCATCATCTTAACCTCTGTTGTATGTCGAATTCAGTACCGCGCGATCCTTCAGCGAAGGTGCCGCCGGTTTATTACGATTCAGATAACCAATGTTGTTGTTGCCCCACAGTGACTCGTAAGGTATGCCGGCCAGCATTTCCACTGTCTCGCGGGCCTGCGGCGTAGCGGCTTCTGGCATCGCCCGACCGGACTCGCGCATTTTGGCGGTCTCTTCGCGCAGCGTGCTGTGGGTCTGCAAATTGAGCTTGAAGCGCAGGGAAACGAGGAAGCCGCAGAACAGCACCAGAATGGTGCCCACGCTCAGGATCATCGGAATCGTGTGGCTCACTTCCGCAGGCTGCACTTTCTGACCGCTGACAAAGCCGGACATCTGCATCACGATGCCCACCAGCATCACCGCACCGGCCTGTGACGCCTTACGGGTCAGGGTCATGATGCCCGCGAAGATCCCCTCGCGGCGCTGGCCGGTGATCACTTCATCCACGTCGGCAATGTAGGTGTAGGTGTTCCACGGGACGTAGTTGATACCGCCGCGACCGAGGCCCGCCACCGCAGAGATCAGCAACAGCAGAGAGTAAACGTCGCTCAGACCCGCGTAGTAGAGCACGGCGTAAGAAATTGATGCCAGACCAAACAGCACCACCACCATACGGTAAGACGGCGCAGGCCCGAAGCGAATGCACAGCGGGATCATCCCGATTACGGCCAGGAACTGGAAGATGGCCATCGTGCCCAGCAGGTTGGACGCCATAGAGGCTTCCTGCATCAGTACGAACACCACGTAGTAAGTGAACACCGCGTTAAAGACGTCCTGCGCGATGTATCCACCGAGGTACATACCCAGATGCTGGCGGAAAATCTTGATACGCAACGTCGAGCTTAACTCCACGAACAGACGGTTCAGGCTCTGGCCCAGCGTCAGCTTCTTCTTCTCCTCTTCGGCACGCAGCGCCGCTTCAGACCACTCCTCACGCGGGCGCTCCCAGGTAAAGAACCAAACGAAGGTCAGCATCAGCGCGCAAAGCACGGAGAAAACCAGGCTTGCGTAGAAGAAGGAAACCGCGTTGTCTTTCCCGAAATGGGTCAGCAGGATCCCCGGCAGGAAGGAGGCCAGAATGGCGGACATCTGCGCCATAGAGATACGCGCCCCGGAGAACTTGGTTTTCTGTTTAAAGTCATCGGTCATTTCCGGTACCAGCGTTTCGTACGGCACCAGAATCATCGTGTAGACAATATCAAACACCAGATAGGTCAGCAGGTAGTACCAGAAGCTCATGTCCCCTACCCACATTAGCGAGTAGCTGAACACGCACGGAATACCCAGCAGAATAAAGAACTTACGGCGCCCAAAGCGCTTGCCGAGCCAGGTCGTACCAAAGTTATCGGTCAAAAAGCCCATCAGCGGGCTGACAACGGCATCCAGCACCCTTGCGGCGGCAAAGATGAACGTCGCTTCAATCGGTGTGAGTCCACAGAAGGTGGTATAAAAATACAAAAGCCAGGCCGCCGTCAGCGCAGTGGTACCCGCGCCGAGGAAATCGCCTGACCCGTAAGCAAGATAATTTGCGAGTCCAATTTTACGTGTTTTCATTGCCGTCAACCCTAATCAGTTTTGGGAGACTCCCTGTAAGCAAACCTCGTCCGGGAGTTTTTACACGGCTACAGTAAAAGTATCGACTTGTTGATACCTTTCTGTTTCTGCCATCGCACAGGGGGGAATGGCAAAAATGCAAAGAGTGTCGTCACGCGTGTCACTGATTTATAAAACAGCGTTTCTATTGCATCAAAAGGTGAGGTCAATTTTGCGAGCCAGCCATCAGATTTGCCTGAAGGCTGGCGAAAAGGCAGGCAGTTAACGGTAGTTGACGATGACGGAATTGCTCTGAACCTTCAGCGCCGGGATCAGGCGACCGCCACCCGGTACCTCCCAGATAAAGCGTAAAGGCTCGACGGCGGGCACACCGTTGAACGCCTGGGTCGTTCCGCTTTCACCGTCTATTTCGGTACAGCGCGTCTGAGAGCAGAGACGCACCCGCAGCCCGGCGGGCGTTGGGCCAATCAGCGTATAGTTCCAGACCACCAGCGTCATGAGGCCAGAAGCCGGTTCCGGCGACGACAGCGGACGCGAAGACATTGCCACCCCGCGATGGCTTAGCGTGACGCCCATGCTGCTGGCCTGCCATGTTCCCTCACCTGCGGCCTGCGCCGCCAGCGGGAAAAAGAGTACCCATAGCCACTTTCGCATTATTTTCCTCCAATGGTCGCCGTCATGCGAATGTGGCGATTGTCCGACAGCTCCATATTCGACAGCACCACCAGCTGGTTCAGGCTACGACGCAGGAAGCGTGAAAGCAGCGGCCTCAGTGCATGATTCACCAGCAGAACCGGCGGCGCACCCAGCATCTCCTGACGCGCCAGCGCCTCCTGCGTCTGCGCCAGCAAGCGGTCGGCCAGACCCGGCTCAAGGCCACCACCACCCTGCAACGCCTGCAGCAGCAGACGCTCAAGCGGCGTATCGAGGCCAATCACCTGCACTTCTCCGGTGCCAGGGAACCACTGCTGGGTGATCGCACGGCCCAGCGCCACGCGTACCACCGCCGTCAGCTCGTGCGGATCGCTTTGCAGCGGCGCGTGCTCGGCCAGTGTTTCCAGGATGGTGCGCATATCGCGGATCGGCACCTTCTCATCAAGCAGGTTTTGCAGCACCTTGTGCAGCGTGGTCAACGTCAGCACGCCCGGAACCAGATCTTCCGTCAGCTTCGGCATCTCCTGCGTTACGCGGTCAAGCAGCTGCTGCGCTTCCTGACGCCCAAACAGCTCGGCGGAGAACTGCCCAATCAGATGGTTGAGGTGGGTCGCCACCACGGTACTGGCTTCAACAACGGTATAGCCCTGAATCTGCGCCTGCTCTTTCAGGGCGCTTTCAATCCAGATAGCCGCCAGGCCAAAGGCCGGATCGATGGTTTGCTCGCCCGGCAGCGTACCCGCGGCGGTGCCGGGGTTAATCGCCAGCCAGCGGCCCGGATAGGCATCACCGCTGCCAATTTCAACACCTTTCATCAGAATGCGGTAGCGCGCGGGCGGCAGATCCATATTGTCGCGAATGTGAACCACCGGCGGCAGGAAGCCCATATCCTGGGCGAATTTTTTACGGATGCTGCGGATACGCCCCAGCAGTTCGCCATCCTGCTGGAAGTCCACCATCGGGATCAGGCGATAGCCCACTTCCATCCCCAGAGAATCTTCCAGCTGCACGTCGTTCCAGGTGGCCTCCACGGCCTGGGTATTTTCCGGCATTTTCACCGGCGCGGGCTCTGCCGCCGGTTTCATTTCACGTCCGCGCATCCACCAGGCCAGGCCCAGCAGGCCCGCGGTGAACAGCAGGAACACCAGGTTTGGCATCCCCGGCACCATGCCGAGCAGGCCCAACACCGCCGCCGACAGCAGCATCACGCGAGGGTTGCTGAACAGCTGCCCCACCATCTGCTCACCCACGTCCTGATCGGTACTCACGCGGGTGACGATAACGCCTGCTGCGGTCGAGATAACCAGCGCCGGGATCTGGGCGACCAGACCGTCACCGATGGTCAGCAGCGTATAGCTTTCCGCCGCGTGGCCCATGTCCATCCCGTGCTGAAGGACGCCGACCAGCAACCCCCCGACCACGTTGATGACCATGATCAGGATGCCCGCGATGGCATCACCGCGCACAAACTTACTCGCACCGTCCATCGAACCGTAGAAGTCCGCTTCCTGCGTCACCTCCGCGCGGCGCTTCTTCGCTTCATCTTCTGCGATAAGCCCGGCGTTCAGGTCGGCGTCGATCGCCATCTGCTTGCCCGGCATCCCGTCCAGCACAAAGCGCGCGCCGACTTCCGCGATACGCCCCGCACCTTTGGTGATAACCATAAAGTTGATGATCACGAGGATGACAAACACCACGATACCGATGGCAAAGTTACCGCCCACGAGGAAGTGGCCAAAGGCCTCAACCACTTTACCCGCCGCCGCCGCGCCGGTATGGCCTTCCATCAGAATGATACGGGTAGACGCCACGTTCAGCGCCAGTCGCAGGAGCGTGGTAAACAGCAGAATGGTCGGGAACGCCGCAAATTCCAGGGTGCGCTGGGTGAACATCGCCACCAGCAGCACCATGATGGACAACGCAATGTTGAATGTGAAAAGCAGATCGAGAATGAATGCCGGGAGCGGCAGTACCATCATCGACAGAATTAGCAGGATCAGAATCGGCCCGGCAAGGATCTGCCATTGGGTCGATTTCAGGTTGCCGGGCAGGCGCAACATTGCCACCAGATTAGCCATCAGTGTCCTTCTCGTTCAAAAAATCCAGCGCGTCAGGCACCGGAAGGTTTTCAGGTTTCACAGGTCGTTGACCGCCAGCCAGACGCCAGCGTTTTAATTGCCATACCCAGGCCAGCACTTCCGCCACGGCGGCATAAAGTTGTCCTGGGATCTGCTGCCCAATTTCCGCATGGCGGTATAAGGCACGCGCCAGCGGTGGCGCTTCAAGAATGGGGACACGATTCTCCGTCGCGATTTCACGGATACGCAGTGCGATAAGCCCGGCCCCCTTTGCCACCACTTTTGGCGCACTCATTTTGTTTTCGTCATACTGCAGCGCAACGGAATAGTGGGTCGGGTTGGTGACGATCACATCGGCTTTAGGCACGTCTTCCATCATGCGTCGACGAGCAGCCGCACGCTGCATCTGGCGGATACGCCCTTTCACGTGCGGGTCACCTTCCATCTGCTTATATTCGTCACGAATATCCTGACGCGACATGCGCAGCTTCTTGAAGTGGCTATAGAGCTGGAAGATGACGTCGAAGCCCACCATCGGGATGATGCTCAGGACCACCAGCAGCGAGCAAAACCCGATGAGGTTCATGGCGTTGCGCATGGCGCTGAGCGGCGATTCGCTGATCAGGCGCATCATATCAGGCCAGTTATGCCACAGATAAAACCCGGCAGCGCTGCCCATCAGGGTCGATTTGAGGATGGCTTTAACCAGCTCAGCCCCGGTCTGGGCCGAAAACATACGTGCTATACCGGGAAACGGGTTGAGTTTAGAAAACTTGGGCTGCAGTGATTTGCCACTGAACACCAGACCACCCAGCATGATCGGCGACACTATCGCCACCAACACCACGCCGGTAATCAGCGGCAGTAAGGCGATCATTGCGCCTTTAATCAGAATAATGATTTGACCCAGAATGAGATTGGGATCGTTGACCATGCTGTGGTCAAAACGTAACCCAGAAGAGAGCATCCCCGCCAGTTTACGGGCGAGCGACTCCCCACCCAGCCAGATAATGCACACGCCTACGATAAGGATCAGCAGGGATGTCAGTTCTCGGGATCGGGGGATCTGCCCTTCCTCACGCGCTTTTTCAAGTCGGTGGGGTGTGGGGGCTTCCGTTTTGTCGTCGTTCTCTTCTGCCACAGTGCATGCTCAGCCCATTACGTCACGGGTATCATGCCAGTACAGAGAAAATCCAATGGCGGGAAAAGCCCGTTTATTCGGGCTCTTTTCGGAGATTCTTGATTTTGCCGCCTCGGGCCGCGTTAACAACCTGAGGCGGCAGACACGCTTAGAAGCCGAGGCTGTCCAGCAGGTCGTCCACCTGGTCCTGGCTTGCCACAACGCCCGCTTTGGTGGCGTCGAGCTGTGGGCCATTGAGCAGGCTTTCGTTCTCGCGTTTCGGACGGGCAGCCGGTTCCGGGATGTTCTCCAGCAGCACCATCAGCAGCTGACGTTCAATCTCCTGAATCACATCCATCATACGCTTGATAACCTGACCGGTGAGGTCCTGGAAATCCTGCGCCATCATGATGTCCAGCAGCTGTGCGTTGGTGAAACTGGTGTGGCCCGGCACATCGCCCAGGAACTGGCGGGTATCGGTCACCAACTCGCGCGCGTCAGCCAGCTCGATAGGGTTTTCAAACCACTCATCCCAGCGCTGGGTCAGCGCTTTCGCACCCTTCTCCATCGCGTCCTGGTGCGGCTGTGACGCTTCAACGCTGTTCAGCGCACGTTCAGCGGCCTGCGCGGTCATCTGCACAACGTAGTCCAGACGGTCACGCGCATCAGGAATCGCTTCTGCTGCTTCGGCGATAGCCTGATCCAGTCCCAGTTCACGCAGGCTGTCGCGCAGCATGCGCGTCAGGCTACCAATGCGGGCGATAATGTCGCTCGGTGAATGTTCTTCAACGGGTTTCATAGCAGGTTGCAACATATCCATCACCTCACATGCCGAGTTTCTCGAAGATCTTGCCGAGCTTCTCTTCCAGGGTTGCTGCAGTGAATGGCTTCACCACATAGCCGCTTGCGCCCGCCTGGGCTGCTGCAATGATGTTCTCTTTTTTCGCTTCTGCGGTCACCATCAGCACCGGCAGTGACGCCATACCGGCATCGGCACGAATGGTTTTCAACAGTTCCAGACCATCCATGTTCGGCATGTTCCAGTCGGAAATCACAAAACCAAAGCCACCCGCCTGCAGTTTGTTCAGCGCATCAACGCCGTCTTCTGCTTCTTCAACGTTGTTGAAGCCCAGCTCTTTCAGCAGGTTACGCACGATGCGACGCATGGTGGAAAAGTCATCCACAACCAAAAATCTGAGCTCTTTGTCCGCCATAAAACTACACTCCTCTTTAAATACGTATTGCCTGTCCGGCACTGATTTTCGCCAGCATCTGCTGGCTTACCTGGCTAAGATCGACCACTTCGCTCACGCCACCCATATTGATGGCCTCGCGCGGCATGCCGAACACCACACAACTTGCTTCATTCTGCGCAATCGTCCAGGCGCCAGCCTGGTGCATCGCAAGCATTCCGGCGGCACCGTCGTTGCCCATCCCCGTCAGGATCACCCCCACGGCGTTGCGCCCCGCATGTTTCGCCACCGAATGAAACAGCACATCCACCGACGGACGGTGCCGGTTAACCGGCGGTCCGTCATGAATTTTGATTTGATAGTTCGCGCCGCTGCGCGACAGCTCCATATGCTTATCGCCCGGCGCGATGTACGCGTGTCCCGGAAGCACGCGCTCGCCGTCTTCCGCCTCTTTCACGCTGATCTGACACAGTTTGTTCAGGCGTTCAGCGAACGAGCGGGTAAATCCCGGCGGCATATGCTGCGTAATGAGAATACCCGGACTTGATAGCGGCAATGGCTGGAGTACATGACGAATTGCCTCTGTTCCTCCGGTTGACGCCCCAATCACCAGCAGTTTTTCCGAGCTGAGTAACGGACCGGCCTTCAGTGTTGCCGGTGCCGACATTGGTTTGTGCGCCGCAAGCTTCGCCCGGGACGCGGTGCGGATCTTCTCAGCAATCATCTCGCTGTAGGCCAGCATCCCTTCGCGGATGCCGAGCTGAGGCTTGGTGACAAAGTCCACCGCCCCCAGCTCGAGCGCGCGCAGGGTGATTTCCGAGCCTTTCCCGGTCAGGGAGGAGACCATCACCACCGGCATCGGGCGCAGGCGCATTAATTTTTCAAGGAAATCGATGCCATCCATGCGCGGCATTTCGACATCCAGCGTCAGTACGTCGGGGTTATATTTTTTAATTAAATCCCGCGCTACCAGAGGATCGGGGGCGGTCGCCACCATCTCCATATCGCTGTGGCTATTGATGATTTCAGTCATGATCTGGCGCATCAGCGCCGAATCATCGACAGACAATACCCTGATTTTACTCATGCTTTTTCCTTACTCAGCGCATATACCGTTTGCCCACGCAGGCTAAACTCACGCACGAGGTTGCTGAAGTTTTCCGAGTGCCCGGCAAACAGTAAACCGTCAGGCTTGAGCAACGGAACAAAGCGACGCAAAATGTCCTGCTGCGTCGTTTTATCAAAATAGATCATGACGTTACGGCAAAAAATGGCGTCGAATGGACCCGGCACGTTGTACTGCTTATCGAGCAGGTTAACGGGCGCGAATTCGACGCAGTTCGCCAGCTCCTGGCGTACGCGTACCAGGCCTTCATGCGGGCCAGTGCCGCGCATGAAGTAACGCTGCAGCTGCTGAGGCGACAGCGTTTTCAGTTCGTCCTGGCGATAAACACCGTTACGCGCCTTCTCCAGCACCTCGGTGTCGATATCGCTGGCGTAGACTTTCCAGCGTCCGGGCGCCATGCCCAACGTGTCTGCAAGGGTGATCGCCAGCGAGTACGGCTCTTCACCCGTCGAGGCAGCCGCACTCCAGACGCGATACTCGCCGCTGCGTCGACGCGCGTGGTCCGCCAGCACCGGGAAGTGGTGAGCTTCACGGAAAAACGCCGTCAGGTTGGTGGTTAATGAGTTAATAAAAGCCTGCCATTCGGCGCTGTTCTGGTTCGCTTCAAGCATGCTCAAATAGCGACCAAAATCATCCAGCCCAAGCGTGCGCAAGCGCCGCACCAGCCGGTTGTAGACCATGTCTCGCTTATGATCCGCAAGCACGATCCCCGCACGCTGGTAGATTAACTGACATATCCGACGAAAATGCGCGTCGGACAGCGCGAGGCGCTGTGTCATCTGTAACAATAATGACGTTTGCCCTGAGGGCGTGGGTGATGTCATAGCGCCTTCTTAATCACATTCAGGATACAACTGGCACGGCCTGCGACCGCCCGACTTCTGTTACTGCTTCAACGTGCTCTTTGACATTAAACACCGCGACCAGCCCGGTGAGATGGTCGGCCTGGTTTGCCAGCTGATCGGTCGCGGCTGCCGCCTCTTCCACTAACGACGCGTTCTGCTGCGTGACCTGATCCATCTGGCTGACGGCCTGGGCCACCTGCTCGATCCCACGGCGCTGCTCATCCGACGCCGAGGCGATTTCACCCATGATGTCGTTAACCCGGGTGACGGAAGTGACAATCTCGGTCATGGTTTTCGCCGCCGTATCGACCAGGGCAGAACCCTGCTGCACACGGGAGACCGACTCTTCTATCAGCCCTTTAATCTCTTTCGCCGCGTTGGCGCTGCGGCTCGCCAGGTTGCGCACTTCGCCCGCAACGACCGCAAACCCGCGCCCCTGCTCGCCCGCACGCGCCGCTTCAACGGCGGCGTTGAGCGCCAGAATATTGGTCTGGAACGCGATACCGTCAATCACGCTGATGATGTCGCCAATTTTCTGCGAACTGGCGGCGATATCCTGCATGGTGCTGGCCACGTGAGAGGCCTGGTCGCCCCCTCGTTTCGCCGTCATCGCCGCCTGTTTTGACAGATCCGACGCCTGACGCGCGTTGTCGGCGTTCTGACTTACCGTCGCGGTCAGCTGTTCCATACTGGCCGCCGTCTGCGCCAGCGAGGCCGCCTGCTGTTCGGTGCGGGATGAGAGATCGTTATTGCCTGCTGCAATCTCTGAGATCCCGGTGTGCATGGCATAACTGCCCTGCCGCACGTCGCTCACCGTTTCCCGCAGCGATCCCTGCATCGCCTTCAGGCTGGCAAAGATGGCCGAAATTTCGTTCTTCCCGTACACCGCCACCGGACGCGCAAGGTTGCCTTTTGCAATGCTGTCGAAGTGGCTGCTGATAATCGCCAGCGGTTGCACAATCATCTTGCGTGCCCAGAACAACGCGCCGCCGGTCAGCAACCCCGCCAGAATCACGACCACGGCAAAGATGACGCCCGACATGTGATAGCTGGTACGGCTCGCTTCACCGGCACGCTGAACAGACTGGTTAATATCCTGCTGCCACGCGTTAAAGCTGCCGTCAAACGCCGCCTGAGACGCCTGTACCGGCGCGGTCATGAAATCCGAAAGCTGGTTGTTTTCAAGCCAGGTCGCCTGGTGGTCCAGATCGCTGTACCACTGTTCAAAATTCTTTTTCATGGCCGCTTTCAGCGCTTTCTCTTTCTCGCTGTCGGTGGCCTGCGCCGTGAAGGCTTTAAACTGTGCGTCAGCCTGCTTCAGGCTGTCGCGCGCGGTCGCCATCAGCGCCTTGATGTCATCCGGCGGATAGCTCAACGCGGTCAAGGTTCCCGCCTTGTTCAGCGCAGTACTTGCCTGCAACAGCACGGCACGGGTTTGTGCCAGCGAGGAGCGCTGCTGATTACTCGTCTCGACTTCCTGCAAATTCTGATAACCATCGCGAAACGCCCAAAAAGACAACCCGTTACTGCCAACCTGCAACACACCGCAAAGGATCAGAATCAAAAACAGTGTGGTCGAGATACGAATACGATTTAACATCCACGCTCCCATCAAGCGGCAAGCAGCCGCGGTTTAATTGTCAGTCAAAATGTTTCCCAGTTTTCTTCTTGTCCGGTCGTCGCGGTACGCGCAGGTGTTGCTGCCGTTGCGGCGGCGGGCGCACGATACATCGTATGTGAATCGACCGTTTTTGCTGCGAGTGAAGCGAGACGAAACGCTGAGACGGCCATCTTCAGACGGCTCGCCTGGTCTTCCAGCGCAGCGGCCGCAGCAGCGGACTCCTGCACCAGCGCGGCGTTTTGTTGTGTCACGCGATCCATTTCCGATACCGCCAGGGCGACCTGGTCGATACCACGACTCTGCTCATCAGACGCAGAGGCGATTTCACCCATGATGTCCGTTACGCGGGTAACGGCATTCACGATGTCATTCATGGTCTCCCCTGCGCTTTCGACCAGCACGGAGCCGGTATCCACGCGGGAGACGGAATCTTCAATCAGGGCTTTGATCTCTTTCGCCGCATTGGCGCTGCGGCTGGCGAGGTTACGCACTTCCCCGGCCACCACCGCAAAACCGCGGCCCTGCTCACCGGCACGAGCTGCCTCAACGGCGGCGTTCAGCGCCAGAATGTTGGTCTGGAAGGCAATGCCGTCGATGACGCTGATGATGTCGGCGATTTTCTTCGAGCTGTCGGCGATTTCGTGCATGGTTTTCACCACGCCATCCACCACGCGACCGCCGCGCTGCGCCGTCTCAGAGGCGCTTTCTGCCAGCTGAGACGCCTGACGGGCGTTATCGGCGTTCTGCTTCACGGTGGCCGTCAGTTCTTCCATGCTGGCTGCGGTCTCTTCCAGAGCAGACGCCTGCTGTTCCGTACGGGAAGAGAGGTCGTTATTCCCCATCGCAATTTCGCTGGTGCCGGTATAGATTGCCTCGGATCCGTTACGCACGTTGGTGACGGTCTCCACCAGCGAGCGCTGCATATGGTCAACGCTGTTTGCCAGTTCGGTGATCTCGTTGCGCCCGGACACGGTCAGCGTTTTGGTCAGATCGCCTGAGGCGATGTCGCGGATATGCGCAATCACGCGGCCCAGCGGGTTGAGAAGGATGTGACGAATGCCGTACCAGACGGCCACCAGCACGATGACCAGCGCCAGCGCCAGCACGGCCATCTGCCATTTAGCGAAACGGTAGTCATTCTGGCTTTCAGTAAATGCGGAGTGGTACAAGTCGCTGCTGGCTTTGGCATATTCACCCAGCGCCGCACCGAGTGCGTTTTGCATCCCCTGCGTCGGCTGAGCGAAATAGGCATCCATGTTGCCGCTCTCCAGGAACTGGATAAGCTCCGTCAGCCCGGCAAAGTAGGCGTTGTATTTCTCATCAATATTGGCGCTCGCCTGCTCCATCGCAGGCTGCGGGGCAATCTTTTTGAAGGCGTCGTAATGTTTTGCCGCGTCGGCAAGCGTCGCACGCGCGTTTTTCAACAGGTCCGTTTTCGCGCTGCTCTGCTGATTGTTGGGATCCATCATCATGCGCGCGGACGAACGGCTCAGGTTGATACGCGTTTGCAGCATCAGATCCCACGTCGTGGTCAGTTCACTCTGCTGCAGCCGCAGATCGTTCGAGGCCACGAAGCTGTCCTGGTTCTGTTTTAACGACGAAAAAAAGAGGCTACCGGAAATAAGCTGAAGAAGTGCGAAAATGACCAGCACCATCATGAGCATTGTGACAACGCGGATACGGTTCAACATACAACACCTTCTCATAGATTTATTAACGGTGTTATCGGCACAGGCCACAGGAACTTTACATTTGCGAAAGGGAAAAGCGCGGGGTTAAAACGCCACGTCGACAATCAGCGTATCGGTGTAGGTTCCGGCGGGAGGCGTGGCCTGGCTGGTCAGGACTTTTGCGGTGTAGTTATAGGTACGCAGTAAACCGTCGGTGCTGACCTGCGACGATGTCGCGCTGGTCCAGCGCTCGCTGCCGCTGCTGCCCCAGCGGTTGGTCGTGGCTTCTTTATAAATGTCATAGCTCATGGTGTTGCTGCCGCTGACCATCCGACGGACATTATTGAGGGCGTTGGCACCATTATTAATGCCGATAGTGTAGGTGCTGCCTTTGGTGCAGGTGACGGCAATGGCCTGCGAGACGGTAGGGAAACTTTGTACCAGCGGTGCGCTGTTGAAGTTCACGTCCGGCGTGGTCATGGCGCTGCAGTCGTTGGTGACGGTCATGTTAAGCAGAATGGTGGTCGTTGCGGTTCCCGTCTGGGGGGACGTACAAAGGCTTCCAATACCTAAGGCACAGACGTTGTAGTTGATGCTGAAAGTCAACAGCACCTGATAAGGGCCTGCGGTAACGTTTTGTCCGGCGACGGTGCGGAAATAGAGCGGAATGTTGTACTGCTTTGACCCGAGCAATCCCAGCAATGTGTTGCCGCTCCAGGTATACGCTTTGCTTATCTGTACCTCGCTGCTGCTCGCGCACCCGGATAATCCGCACAGCCGGGTGGGGATCACGTCCGTAATAGCCGCATTATCCGTGCGCTTCATGGTGGCGCGGCTGTTACCCGAAACCGAGGCCGAGGTGAAGTTCAGCGTCACCGAGTCGCTGGTCAGGACGTTGAGCACGGCGTCACACGCCACCACCAGCCTGCCGGTGGTTTCCACCTCCCCGTTTCCGCTGAGCGCGAACGAGGTGACGCTGCCAAACGATGCATTGACCGTACTGACGGTGCACGCCGCCCAGCCGCCGCCGGAAAACAGCAGCAGCATCCACAGCAGCAGGCGCGTCATGGCCCCTCCCGGCACACCAGTGGACCGTAGGTTTGCAGCTTGTGCTCCGGATTAGCTCCCACGGTCAGCGTGGCCTTGCAGCGTTTTCCGTCTGGTGCGATCACCTCGAGCGGATTCACATCGCTGAGATTTTCCAGCCAGGCGATGCCGTCATACCCCACCACCGCGTTGCTGCGCGAGACGCGTCGGACCTGGCTTCCCACGGGCAACGCCTGCCCGTGCGCATCATGCAGAATAACGCTGGCCACACGCTCCTGCTCCATCGGGAAATCGACCAGATAGCCGCTGTGACGGCGAATGGCGATCCGGCGCTCCGTCTCTTTCAGGCGGGTATCCGCGGGCAGATTAAGGGTATCAATCCGGTAGCTTGCCGGGTAATACGCCGACACCCCGCTCACCAGCAGGTAACCGTTATTATTGGTTTTACCGACGGGCTGGTTTTCATAGCTGACGGGCACGTCCGGGTGGCCGTCGGTACTGATCACCACAAACGCATCGTTGATTTTGTTCGCTGCAAACAGCTCGCCGTCCATAAGCACAACGGATCCCATCGCCTCGCCCCACCAGGTCATGGTGTCCCTTTCGCCATAGCCGCCGCCCTGCAGCTCGATATTGTTATTGCGCCAGCCCAGCGTTCCCTGTTGATAATCACTGGCTCTTGACTGGTTGGCCCAGGCCATATTCCAGCTGAACCCACCGTCAGAAGGCATGGCGTGGTTGTAGTTAATGCGCTGGGTACTGCCTGCGTCCGGGGTGTTTTCAACGGTGACGGCAGCGCTGTCGCGCTCACCGAGCGGCACCTGCAGCGACAGCGCAACGGTCCAGTCTCCGCGCTGCTGATCCCGGCTGCCGGCGAGGTAAATACTGCTCGCGCCCCACAGGTTGCGGCTCCAGGAGAGATTAAGCAGCTCGGTTTTTTGACCGTCAAAACTCTCCACGCCGATCCAGGCCGCGCCGATGTTGCCGTACTGTCCCAGATTGAAGGTGAGAGAATACTGGTCCGTATTGCGGCTGAAGCTGGCGATGGGTTTATCGTTTTCGTCATAGACCGTCGGCTGGTCGTAAAGGGCGAGGTTGCCAAAGCCGCGGTCGCGACGCGAGTGCTGGGTGGCGACGCTAAACTCGCTGGTGCTGTACTGGTAACCCCAGTTGATTTGCCCGCCCTCGTCACCGCGCATGCGACTTTGCGAGTAAGAGGTATTCACCACGCCAAACTGGCCGAGTTTTATCACCGTCCCCGCCCCGCCCAGCGCCAGCTCCTGCGCCCCTTCCGCGTGCCCCTCCAGCGTCAGCCAGTCTGTCATCCCGTAGCGATACGAGCCGCTGCCTGCTGCCGAACCGTAGTCAAAATTCTTGATACCGTAATTACGCCGCAGGCTGCCCAGAGTCACGGCACCGTCGCTCAGCCCTTGTTTAAGCAAGTCGCTGGTGACGTAGAACGGGAGCGTGGTGCTCACCTGTCGGCCCAGCGCATCCGTCGTGACCAGCACCGCATCCCCGGCACCGTTGATATAGGGCAGATTAGTCAGGGTGAAAGGACCAGGCTGAAGCTGGGTTGAACCGGAACGATAGCCGTTGATAAAGAGATCGACCGAGGTGGGTACTGCGGCTTCCCCCGCGAACTCGGGCAGCGGCCATGTCACCAGATCGGGACGCAGGGAGAAATCCCGCCCGACGCTTACCCCGCCCATCCGCACGCTGGAGCTCCAGCTCAGGGCATCGCTGATCACATCCCCGACGCTCCAGCTCATCGCGTCATCTTCATTCGTGAACAGCAGGGTCGTGTCATAGCGAACATACCCTTCCTGCTGGCCGTCGTTACCGGTGAAGTTTTCCCGGGCGTAGCCGGTGGAGGAAAATGAGCCGTTCTCGTTGAAGTAGCGAAACTCATGCCAGAGCGACGCCTGACCGCCGATATGTTCCGTGTGGTTGGTGTAGAGATCGTAATTCAGCAGCGCCCCGCGCCCGTAGTGCGGTTTGGCCTGCGCCGTTTGCGCGTTGAAAGGGGTCACGCGGGCCGTCACCCAGTCGCGGGGAACGGTCAGCAGCAGGCGCTGCGCGGCGCTGTCGTACGCCACCCGAACCCGATCAAGCGAGGAGAGATTCACCTCTCCGGCAGGAACATGCGCCGGGGGCAGTCCCGCGCGCAGCAGGTCGGCGCTGGAGATAAAGAAAGCGCCTTTACGCTGCGTCACCGGCACAACCAGACCGGTATCGTAGTGGTTGAGCACGAGGGCGAGCTGGAAGACCGCTTCATCATTTATCGCCTGTGCCTGAGGAGGCGGCGGCAAACTGTCGTCGCCGGGTTCGGCCAGGGTCGCGGAACTGACGCAAAGCAGTATCATCATCGCTGGCTTCAGTTTACGGGCGTCGACTGCCATTGTGCTTCCCTGGCATTAATCTGCGCGCTCATCCGCTCTGGCTGACGAACGCCAGCGGGTACTGGCCAACTGCGGGTACTGCCCGGGAGGACGTAACCCAGTAATCCCTCCGCTACCGTGCGTTTCTGCCCTCCCTGCTCCAGCGCCACCTGGCTCAGCCTGACATGAACATCACCCCGGTTTCGAACCTCCAGCACAGGCTGTCCACCCGCCTGCGTCACCCGCCAGCTCAGATTTTGGGTCTCCGCCAGCGCGTGGTGCGCGCCCTCTTTTATAGTCGGAACCCCCTGGCCATACACAAACAGAGGGATGGAGTAGCGCATCTGCAATTTGAGGCCAATGGCGGGTTCAGCTTTTGCATCCGGCTGGGGAATTTCATCCACGATGATGCGGTAAGCCTGTTCGATACCTGCGGGTACTGAAGCCTGTTTGATAAGGCGAATGAGCTGCTTGCTGCCGGTACCAATCGTGACGATGGGCGGGCTGGCGACCACATCCTGCTGCGCAGTATAGCGCTCGTGTCCATCCTCCTGTTTCCAGCGCACGATGCGGACCTGCATCGTCGTGGCACTGTTTCCCTGGTTCTGGATCCACAGCTCCGTGGCGTTGGCGTCCGCAGCCAGCCACGGGTCGATCGGCCACAGCAGGATAGTGGCGGCCGCCTGCACCTGCCCGGTTGCCACCGTCATGCTCAACGCGCCCGCCAGACAAACAGGTCTGAAAAATGGCTTCATCAATACTCTCCCTTTATTACCATGACAAGGTCACGGTGAGCTGATCGGTATAGGTTCCTGCCGGGCTAAACCCGGTCAGTAGCGCCACGCCGAAAAGCGGCAGCGCGATGTTATTGCTGTTGGCATAGGTCACCGGTATCGCCTGGTTGACGCCAATTTCGCTGTTGGCGGCCAGCGAGCTGCTGCTGTAGAGCCGGTACGGCACCAGTTCTGTTCCACCGGACCGTTTCATCCGACGAACGGATGAATAATTTTGACCGCCGTTAATGCTCATGCTCAGCGCCACGCCCGGCGTACAGGCGATGGACAACGCCCCGTTTGGCACAAAGCTGGTGCTGACCGGCGCGCTCTCGACGCCGTTATGACTACCAAAGTCCAGCGTGCCGAAAAGCCCGCCGCTACCGGTAGCCACCGCACATCCGGGTACAATCGTGGCGCTGACCTTAAAGGACTGAGACGTCACCGCATCCGCCGTCGGCATCATGAGCAATACAACCATCAGCGTGAAAAAAGGGTGCACGCGTCCCTCTGCGCGTTTGCGCAGACTTGTCAATGTTGCCTTCATGGCGGTAGAGGACTAGTAGGTGACGCTGACGTTAATCGTGTCGGTGTAGGTCCCCGGTACGACCGTCACGCTGTTGCCGCCGCCGGTAATACGCCCGTAGAGGGTGTAACTGTCTACCCCTCCGGCCGTAGAGGCGATCGGCAACGCGGCGTTATTGGCAATCACGGTATTAAACCCGCTGTCGCTGTACAGGCTGTAAGCCACGCCCTGTGCCGTATTGGAGGTGTTAACCAGATAGCGCGCAGGGGTGCCTGGCGTGCCGACAACGGTGCCGGGGGCGGTGGAGTTGGTGTTGCCGACGATCGCCACCGTATAGCTGGCGGTCGTGCACTGAATGGTGAAGGTGTTTCCGCCGCTGGCACCGGAGAGCTGCGTGGTCAGGGTAGAAAACGTGGCAGGATGGGTCCCGAAATCGAGCGTACCGAAGTTAATGCCACTTTGCGCGGGCGATCCGTTTATCAGACACCCGTTTGTCAGCGTCAGCGTCGCGCCGATGGTGCCGCTGCTGGTCACGGCCAAAGCCTGAGGGGCCATTGTCGCAGCCAGTAACGAGCCTGCGCAGATCAAAAGGCGTTTTCTTTTCATTTACCACTCTCCAGAAGACGTCGCCGTTCCCTTGCCACATTTTATTTTTGCTGTTCAAGATGTTAGCCCCGCTTAAGGTTCCTCTGAGAGGGGTTATTGAGAATTTAGTTTACGGATATCGCTTCGACCACCTTCCCCATTACACATAAGCCATATGTCTTATTGACTCCGTTTTTTTATAAATAACAGAGAGTTAAATTTTTTCAGGCGGAGATTTTGTTTTATCAGAAGAGAATATATCCATTAAAGTGTGATCTTAATCACAATATATCGTCAGCGCATTCACAACAAATTTAATAAAACTTAAAAAGGAGTTGTATCCCCCTACGCTTTGCGTCAATTTATGGGCCGAATAATTGCCCGTTTCGTAATAAAAAATTTATATGTATCGACGCGGGCTACATCTGAAGCGCATAGAGGGTCTTTTTTCGTGGCAAGTGCAAACAAACTCACACTCTTCATCGTGATATTCATGCTGGCGGGTATTCTTTCAGGGGCAGCAATTCATGAATATGCATCTGCGGATGCCATCAAAGCCTGGTCGGATAATATTACCCTTCTGACCGATATTTTCCTCCGTCTGATCAAAATGGTGATTGCGCCCCTGGTCTTCAGCACGCTGACCGTTGGCATTATGAAGCTGGGCGAAACCTCCACCATTGGCCGCGTAGGCGGCAAAGCGATGGTGTGGTTTATCAGCTCATCCGTGCTCTCTATTCTGGTGGGGCTGTTTATCGTCACCCTCGAGCATCCGGGAAGCGGTCTGAACCTGACGGTGCCGACAGAAGCTGTGGATACCGGCCTGGCCGTCAGCGGCATGACGCTGAAAGCCTTCCTGTCGCACACCATTCCGACCAGTATCGCAGGGGCGATGTCGAACAATGAGATCCTGCAGATTGTGGTGTTCTCAATGTTCTTCGGCATTGCTGGCGCATCGCTGGGGCAGAAATTCAACGCGCCGCTGGTGGCCGCGCTGGATGTGGTTTCCCATATCATGCTGAAGGTCACGGGTTACGTGATGTACGTTGCGCCGCTGGCCATTTTCGCGGCGATCTCCTCCGTCATCGCCACGCAGGGTCTGGGCATTCTGCTGAACTACGCCTCCTTTATCGGTGGCTACTATGTGGCGATCCTGCTGACCTGCATGGTGCTGCTGGCTGTGGGTTACATGGTGCTGAAAAAAGAGGTGTTTCGCCTGGTCAGCATGCTGAAAGATCCGGTCCTGGTGGCCTTTACCACCAGCAGCTCTGAAGCCGCCTACCCTAAAACGCTGGAACAGCTGGAGCGTTTTGGCTGCTCGCGCAGTATTGCCTCTTTCGTCCTGCCGATTGGTTACTCCTTTAACCTGGTGGGCTCGATGGTGTACTGCTCTTTCGCCTCGATGTTTATCGCCCAGGCATACAACATTCACCTGAGCTTCTCGGAAGTGACGGTTCTGATGCTGACTCTGATGCTGGCGTCAAAAGGCATTGCGGGCGTACCGCGCTCGTCGCTGGTGGTGCTGGCGGCAACGATCCCAAGCTTTAATATTCCGGTGGCCGGGATTCTGCTGCTGATGGGCATCGACCACTTCCTGGATATGGGCCGTTCGGCGATTAACGTGCTGGGGAATGGTATTGCGACGGCGATGCTGTCACAGAATGAAGGTGCGCGGGAAGCGGAAGCAGATCTGGTGAAGCAGGAAGCGTAAGTAAAAAAGCCGGGTGGCGGCTTCGCCTTACCCGGCCTACAAATGGCTCGAACACGTAGGCCGGGTAAGCGTCAGCGCCACCCGGCTTTGTTTTATGCTACATGACTCGCGGCGATATCCAGCAGCGCCATCTCGTCGCTGTTCAGCAGCTTCTCAATGTTCACCAGAATCAGCATACGCTCGCCGAGCGCGCCCAGGCCGGTGAGGTATTCGGTCGACAGCGTGACCGCAAATTCCGGCGCAGGACGGATTTGATCAGAGGTCAGGGAGAGCACGTCAGATACGCCATCCACCACGATACCCACCACGCGCTGTCCCAGGTTGAGGACGATCACCACGGTGTTGTCGTTATACTCCACGTCGCCCTGGCTGAACTTCACACGCAGATCGACGATAGGCACGATCACGCCGCGCAGGTTGGTCACACCTTTGATAAACGCAGGCGTGTTAGCGATGCGGGTAACCTGATCGTAACCACGAATTTCCTGCACTTTCAGGATATCGATGCCGTACTCCTCATCGCCCAAAGTGAATACCAGGAATTCCTGCCCTGATGGCTCGCCCGCCAGCTTCGTTACATTACTCATACCGGTCATGTTTTTACCTTCTACTTAATCAGGCGGCTGTGTACGCCACACGTTGTTCACGATTTAATCCCTGAAGCGCCGACACATCGACGATCAGCGCCACGCTGCCATCGCCCAGAATGGTCGCAGCAGAAATCCCCGGCACTTTGCGGTAGTTGCTTTCGAGGTTCTTCACCACCACCTGGTGCTGACCAATCAACTGATCGACCAGCAGCGCGTAGCGGCGACCGGCACTTTGCAGGATCACCACGATGCCCTGCGTGGCTTCGGTTTTCGCGCCGTCCACTTCGAACACTTTCCACAGTTCAACCAGCGGGAGATACTCGCCGCGCACTTCCAGCACGCGCTCGCCGCCCGCCAGCGGATGCAGATCTTCCTCACGTGGCTGCAGGGATTCCATCACTGCGTTCAGCGGCAGAATGAAGACTTCGTCCGCCACTTTGACTGACATGCCGTCAAGGATCGCCAGCGTCAACGGCAGCAGGATGCGAATGGTGGTGCCGGAACCCTGTTTAGACTGGATCTCAACGTGGCCGCCCATCTCCTGGATGTTACGTTTCACCACGTCCATGCCCACGCCGCGCCCGGACACGTCGGTCACCTGCTCGGCGGTTGAGAAGCCCGGCGCGAAGATCAGCATGCCCACTTCTTCGTCGGTCATGTTTTCGTTAACCGCCATACCCTGCGAAATCGCCTTCGCGAGAATACGCTCGCGGTTCAGGCCTGCGCCGTCATCGGTCACTTCGATGCAGATGTTCCCGCCCTGATGTTCCGCGGAAAGAATCAGGTTTCCGACAGGGGATTTCCCCGCCGCCACGCGGTTTTCCGGCAGCTCAATGCCGTGGTCCAGGCTGTTACGCACCAGGTGCGTTAACGGGTCAATGATGCGTTCAATCAGGCTTTTGTCCAGCTCGGTGGAGCTGCCCATCAGCGTCAGTTCAATCTGCTTATTGAGCTTGCTGGCCAGGTCGCGCACCAGGCGCGGGAAGCGGCTGAAAACATATTCCATCGGCATCATACGGATGGACATCACCGATTCCTGCAGATCGCGGGCGTTACGTTGTAACTGACCCATGCTGGTGATGAGATCGCCGTGGGTTACCGGGTCCAGTTCGTTAGAACGTTGTGCCAGCATCGACTGGGTGATCACCAGCTCACCGACGAGGTTAATCAGCTGATCAACCTTCTCAACCGCCACGCGGATGCTGGTGGATTCGCTGGAGCGCGCGGCCGGTTTTTCACCGCGGACAGGTGCAGCCGTATCTTTCGGCACGGCTTTTAATGTAGGCGTGGCCGGTACGACGGCAGGCGCAGCCGCTTGTGCGACCTCTTCCACTGCGACAGGGGCATCGACTGCCGCGGTTTCAGTTTCAAAGGCAATTTGGTCGGCTTCGATAACAAAGCACAGCACCGCCACAATATCGTCCTGACTGATACCGTCATCCAGCGTCGCGGCAAGGCTGTCTTTGCCTTTCACCACGTTGCTCAATGTCGCCAGGTTGCCCAGTTCTTCTTCGAGAAGGTTGACTTCGCTCTCTTTAAGACGGGATAACACCACGCGCAGTTTCGCCGGGCGGTCGGCAACGGGCGCCGCGTCCTGTGCGGCCATGGCATCAACAACGCTCAGCTTCGCCGCCGGTACGGCAGCGACCACGTCACCTTTTGCTTCCAGCGCCAGCTGGCGCAGCGCGTTGCAGATGTATTCAAAGCTGGCGGCATCAGGCTCTGCCGAACTTTTATAGGCGTCGAGCTGTTCCTGCATAATATCTTTGGTTTCCAAAAACAGGTTGATAATGTCGGTATTGAGCTGCATCTCACCGCGTCGTGCTTCATCCAGCAGGTTTTCCATTAAATGGGTCGTTTCCTGCAAAATGGTAAATCCAAAGGTCCCTGCACCACCTTTAATAGAATGCGCTGCACGGAAAATGGCATTGAGCTGCTCTGAATCCGGTGCTTCAGGCACCAGGTCCAGCAGGTGTTGCTCCATATCGGCCAACAGTTCATCGGCTTCATCAAAAAATGTCTGGTAAAAATCGCTAATATCCATGCTCACGCTATCACCTCGGATTGGCTGGTGGCGATGTTGGAACGGCAGCCGAAGGAACGGCCCCAGGCTGTTTTAAATCGTCCAGTGACTCATTCTGACTTTCGGCGTTTTCATGCAGGATGGCCTGCTCCGCCTGCTGGTTCAGCACTAAAAGACTGATACGACGGTTGATGGCGTCGTCCGGCCCGCGGTCGGTGACGCGCATGGTTGCTGCCATGCCGACCACGCGCAGAACCTTGCCATCATCAAGCCCACCCGCCACCAGCTCGCGACGCGAGGCGTTGGCACGATCGGCAGAAAGCTCCCAGTTGCTGTATCCCTTCTCACCGCTGGCGTACGGGAAATCATCCGTGTGGCCTGACAGGCTGATTCGGTTAGGAATGCCGTTCAGGACCGGGGCAATGGCGCGTAAAATATCGCGCATGTACGGCTCAACGTCCGCACTGCCGGTTTTAAACATTGGGCGGTTCTGGCTGTCGATAATCTGGATGCGCAGACCTTCCTGCACCAGATCGATCTTCAGGTGCGGGCGCAGCGCGCGCAGTTTCGGGTCCGCTTCAATCAGCTGATCAAGATCGCCACGCAGTTTCTTCAGGCGCGCCTGTTCCATTCGTCTTTTCAGATCGTCGATGTTTGGCTCTTTTTTCACTTCACCCTTCTGCTGGGTGTAATCGTCGCCACCGCCAGGAATGGGGCTCTCGCTGTTCGAAATGCGCGGCCCACCGGTCACCGCCGTTGCCAGCGGCGTTCTGAAATATTCCGCAATCTGGATCAGCTCTTTCGGGCTGGAGATGGAGATCAGCCACATCACCAGAAAGAACGCCATCATGGCAGTCATAAAGTCGGCGTAAGCAATTTTCCACGAGCCGTGGGAACCGTGTCCGTGCCCCTTATGCTTGCGCTTTTTTACGATGACGATCGGATGGGACTGGTTTTTCATGCGTCCTCAGTTGTCGTCTGTTGGTTTGGGTTTTTCACCGCACGCACGTGTTCTTCAAGCTCGATAAACGAAGGACGCTCGCTGGAGTACAGCGTTTTACGGCCAAATTCGACGGCGATCGGTGGTGCGTAACCGTTGAGGTTGGAGAGCAGCGTGATCTTCACGCACTGCATCATTTTGGTGGTTTCCGCGCTCTTTTGACGCAGAACGCTCGCCAGCGGAGAGATAAAACCGTACGCCAGCAAGATACCGAGGAAAGTCCCGACCATCGCGTGGGCAATCAGCGCACCTAGCTCTGCCGCCGGACGATCCGCCGAGGCCAGCGCGTGAACCACCCCCATCACCGCCGCAACGATACCAAACGCCGGAAGCGAGTCGCCCACCAGCGCCAGGCTGTTGGCTGGCACTTCAGATTCGCTTTCGTGGGTTTCGATCTCTTCGTCCATCAGCGCTTCAATTTCGAAGGTGTTCATGTTGCCGCTAATGATGAGGCGCAGGTAATCGACGATAAAATCCAGCATCATCGCGTCAGCCAGGATACGTGGATAGCTGGCGAAGATTTCGCTCTCTTTCGGGTTTTCGATGTCACGCTCCAGCGAGAACATGCCCTGCTGACGTGACTTCGCCATCAGGCGATAGAGCAGCGCCAGCAGATCCATATACATGCTTTTGGTGTATTTCGAGCGACGGAACAGCAACGGAATCGCTTTCAGCGTGCCCTTGATCGATTTACCGTTGTTACCAACGATAAAAGCCCCTACCCCTGCGCCGCCGATGATAATAAGTTCAGCCGGTTGATAGAGTGCTCCAAGGTGCCCGCCGGTCATCATGTAACCGCCGAAAACTGTACCGAGAACTACCAGGTAACCTAATAAGATAAGCACGACATCATCCTTCCGCTAGTGACTAAGGCAGGACGTTCATTTCGACAGCGTTACCGGAATGCGGGGTAAAAAAAAGCAGCGGTAATTGCTTACCGCTGCTGGAATCTTGCCCACACGTTCGGGTTAAACAGCTTGTTCGATCTGTTCATCCAGCAGTTGTGGAATAATATCGGCAGCATCCCGGGAAAGTTTACGTCTTTTTACGGCGCGGGATGGAGGCTGGCATAAACTACAGGCGAAGCTGCCAGCAGGCTGATGAGCATGGGTAATAAAATTGCCATCGCAGCAGTTGCAGCGAGACAGTTCAAGCATTCCGCTTTCAACAAAACGCACCAGCGTCCATGCGCGGGTCAGTGCCAGCAGGGGTCCATCTTCCTGCTGAGGGCATTGTTCAAGGTAAAGTTTATACGCTTTGATCACGGCATCGACGCCGCTACACAAACCGGTTTTCAGAAGGTACTGCCAGGCGTTACAGAACATCGATGCATGGATATTCTGTTCCCAGGTCATAAACCAGTCCGTTGAGAACGGCAGCATTCCTTTAGGCGGTGGACTACCACGTAATTCTTTATACAGTTTGATGAGACGACCACGGCTCAGCTGAGTCTCGCTTTCCAGCATTTGTAAACGAGCACCCAGCGTAATCAGCTCCATTGCCAGCTGTATATCACGCGCTTCCTGAACAATGCTTTTCTCGCTCATTTTTATGCCCTTTTCTTACGGGCAACGTCATCAGGCTGGCTGATTTCGCTGAGCAATCGTGTGGAGAGAAGAATACCGGTATGGACCTGTTGAAGATCGTCAACGCGGGATTCCTGGGTAAGACGCGTGATTGTCTGCGGATTATCAAAGCGGAACTGGCAAACGAGTTGATTCGTTTCTGCCAGCTTGACCATTTGCGGGAGTGTTAATCCACCCAACATGGTTGCCATCTCTTCGTTAATACCCAGACGAAACATCGCGGACGCTTTGTCCTGACTAATCAAACGCTGCGCGAGCAGTAAATATGACAAATTGATGTCATAGATATGTTTTAGCAACTCGGATGTATGCATTGTTCCCATCCCGAATAACCAACTATTATTTTTATGCGGAAAGACCGCACCCCGTGATGTCGCCGGGAAATCACCCGGTATAAAAAAGAAAAGGCTAAATGCATAGTTGAATTTAGGTTTGTATTCAACAAAACGTACAACAGCTGAAACGCAGCTGCGCCTCATATCGTTTTATCATTTCTTACAAATAACTAAGATTTTTCCTAATTCGACGCAAACTCTACTCGTCAGTTTTGACACATACAATGCAGCCATCCTCAAATTTAAAAAAAATGTGATCTACGTCACACAATTTAAGTGAATATTCTCCATAAATCCATCAGTATGACTTGTAATTTGGTCAAAACTTAACCAAACGAGACTGTTTTATATTCTTGAAGAGCGAATACTCATGCATGCGTATGAACAGATACGGCATAGCAATTGCTTTTTCTGCTTATATTGACTACGCCAATCATTCACATCGCGTACATCTGGCAGTCACAGTTCCATTACTTAGTAAAAACATATAGTTATGAGAAAAGCGCATAAAATTCATTTCACTGCGTGATCATTCAAATTGTGTTTATAACAGGTTAAAACGATTTAACGCGACTGACTAAAAAAAGTGTGATTTACGTTAAGTTGTTAATTTTTTTCATTTAGACACACTTTGCAATTATTCTTCTTATAAGAATAATTAATGAATAATTATGATAAGCTTCACACTAATGCCCTATTCCCCCCTTGCGGAAGTCTTGAAATCGCGGTAAAGCTGAAGAAAACTTGTTGTTCAGACATCAAAGGAGTGCGTGATGAGTTACACCCATCTTCTTGTTTCTGTTGCGGTTTCGCCGGAAAGCCATCAACTCGTCGCCCGTGCCGTTTCTATCGCCAGACCCACCAATGCTCGCATCAGCCTGATCACACTGACAGCCGAACCCGAAATGTACAATCAACTGGCGGCCCCCATGCTGGAGGATATTCGTGAGGTTTTGCAGGAAGAAACACAGCAGTTTCTGCGAGAACTGGTAGAAAAGGCGCAATATCCGGTTCACCAGACCATTATTGCCACCGGGGAATTAAACGAACATATTCTTAGCTTGTGCCAAAAACAGAATATTGATTTAGTGATCTGCGGTAATCATAACCAAAGCTTTTTTTCGCGCGCGGCATGTTCGGCGAAATCGATTGTCGCCTCAAGCCAGGTGGATGTGTTGTTAGTCCCTCTTGGGGGCTCATAAAGCCCCCGAGGAATATCACGCCAGTTTAGGGAAAGTCGCGATCTTTTTTTGCAGCTGTCCCTCATGGCTCTGCGGTTCAATTTCACGCAGATCGTCTATAAATCGAGCCTGCCAGTGGTTAATGTCATTTTTACGGATGGTCTCCATCATCTCTGCATGGCGAGATATACGCTCCGCCAGCGGCATGGTTAACGCGCGGTGGAGGGCATTCGCGACGTCATCGCGATCGTAAGGGTTAACGATAAGTGCTGAAGTAAGCTCATTCGCCGCACCGGCAAATTGAGACAGCACCAGTACCCCAGGGTCCGCAGGATCTTGTGCTGCGACATACTCCTTTGCCACCAGATTCATCCCGTCACGCAGGGGCGTCACCAGCCCGACGTCCGCATAGCGGAAGACCTTCATCAGGATCTTGCGCTCAAAGTGTTGATTCAGATAGAAAAGGGGTGTCCAGCCCAGCTGTCCGTAGCGGCCATTGATGCGCCCTGCTTCGGTCTCCAGCTGGTGACGAATATCCTGATAAGCCTGCACCTCGCCGCGCGACGTCGGCGCTATCTGCGTATAGCGAATTTTGCCGTGATGCTGCGGATATTTCTCCAGTAACGTCTCATACGCCAGGAAGCGCTCCGGTAATCCTTTGGAGTAATCGAGGCGCTCTACTGAAAAGATATTCTTAACGTTTTTAAGCTCATTTTTCAGCTGCGCCAGTTTTGGCGGCAACGGGCCAGACGCTTGTTCAGCAATCTCTTCCGGCTCGATGCCGATAGGATAAACCTCCGTATGGAAGGTTTTACCCCAGGCCGCGTGCGATTTTCCGCCATGCGTAACCAGCCGCGTTTTACCCGACACGCTGTCGAGGAAAGCCAGCCTGTCATTTTCAGTCTGGAAACCCAAGAGATCGTAATCGGACAGTGCTTCCAGGATCTCGTCGTGCTGCGGAAGCGCCGTGAAGATCTCCGGCGTCGGGAAGGGAATATGCAGGAAGAAGCCGATACGGTTGTTGACGCCGCGTCTTCTCAACTCTCTGGCAAAGGGCAGAAGATGATAATCGTGGATCCACAAAATATCGTCTTCTTTAATTAATAGCAGCAGTTTATCGGCCAGCAGAGCATTGACGCGCATATAGCCTTCATAAGACTCCCGCTGGAATTTGACCAGATCCAGGCGGTAGTGGAAGGCAGGCCACAGTACGGCATTAGAGAACTCGGAATAATATTCGTTATAGTCCTGTTCGTTCAGGGCGAAAGAGGCCCACGTAATGTTGCCGCGCGAGACTTTCTTAAGCGGCTTGTCTTCGTTACTGATTTCCCCACTCCAGCCAAACCAGAGTCCTCCGGCGGCTTTTAGGGCACCTAATACCCCCACCGCCAGGCCACCCGCGCTGGCTTTTTTATCATCCGGCGGTGCAATGCGATTAGAGACGACGATTAAGCGACCCATATAGATTTCTCCCGTTGTGTTGCGCTATTTGTTGTTGTTGCTGGTTAGCGACGTCAGATATCCACTGCCAGACGCTGGCGACGCTTTCCAGCCGCCATCCGGCACACGTTTCTCCAGGCCCGACTTTGACAGACATCCCGCCGGCCTTATTTACCACCATAAACCCGGCCTCATCGGTCAGGTCATCCCCCAAAAATACCGGCTTACGCCCCTGAAAAGGCGGCTCGGCCATAAACGCCGCAATAGCAGCGCCTTTGTTGATCCCTTCAGGTTTAATCTCAATGACGCACTTCCCCGGCTGTAACGCGAGCTCCGGGTGCGCATCGGCCACGCCGCGGGCGATGGCAAAGACTGCCGCTTCATGATGCGGTGCCTGACGATAGTGCAGAGCAAAGGCCATACCTTTGGCTTCCAGCTCGGTACCCGGCAGCGCCTCCAGAGCAGAAGAGAGATGAGTATGCAGCGACTGAATTAAGGCATCGGGGAGTGAGACAATATGCTGTTGATCATGGATATCGCGGCGCTCCGCTCCGTGTACACCGGCCAGCGGAAAGTGATATGGACTGGCGAGCACGTCCAGCTCGGCCATTGAGCGCCCTGAAATCAATGCCAGTGCTCCCTCGTTCATCCGCGAGAGCTGCTGTAAATTCTCTAACACCGTATCCGGTACGACGACCTCATCTGGATGCGGCTTTATCCCGGCGAGTGTTCCGTCGAGGTCAAAAAAGAAAGCAAATTTTCCGGGCAGTACAGGCGGTGCGGTTAACAAGTCAGCCACCCTTTTCCTCCTTACAGTGAGTAAACAGCCATGTAAGTATAGACAGTGTGACGGCGCTCGCCATTTGACAACCGCCCCGACAGTAAAACTGGCGGGGCGGTTAAGGGGTCAACTATGGTTATTAGTTGAGCAATAAAAAGCGCGGAAAGGCGTTAAACTGTACGCTTCGCTTTTTGCTTGTAACGGTCGAAAATCACGGCTGCGAGCAGGATCAGACCACGCACCACGTACTGCGAGAATGGCGAAATATTCAACAGGTTCATGGCGTTCTCCACCGTCCCCAAAATCAGGATACCGGCCACCACATATGAGATTTTTCCGATGCCGCCTTTCAGGGAAACGCCCCCTAAAACGCAGGCTGAGATGACGATTAGCTCATATCCAATGGAGGTCATCGGCTGGCCGCTGGTCATGCGCGACGCCAGAATGATCCCTGCTGCTGCGGAGACCAGCCCGGAGAGCACAAAGATAATGATCTTGGTGCGCACCACCGGAACCCCCGCCAGGCGCGCCGCCTCTTCATTCCCGCCAATCGCCAGCGTGTTACGGCCAAAGGTGGTGCGGTTAAGCAGGAAGCCAAACAGGATCAGGCAGGCGACCGTCAGCCAGATTGGCGCGGGCAAACCCAGCCAGTTGGCATAGCCCAGGGTAAAGAAGCGCTCGTCTTCGATCCCCACGGCTTTCCCGTCGGAGATGATATAGGCCAGACCGCGCACAATTTGCATGGTCGCAAGCGTCGTGATCAGGGCGTTAATCTTCAGGCGGGCAATCACAAACCCGTTCACCAGGCCGCTCAGCACACCGAGCATCAACCCAGCAAAGACGCCAATCCACAGGCTCTCGGTCATATTGATGACGACTGCCGTGGTCACGCCTGCACAGGCAATGACCGAGGCCACCGACAGGTCAAAATCGCCCGACGCCAGGCAGAACAGCATGCCGCAGGCCACCATTCCGGACATGGAGATTGCCAGCCCCAGCCCCTTCATATTAATGAAGGTGGCAAAGTTCGGCACAAAAATCGCGCAGGCGAGGAACAGCGCGGCAAAGACCACCAGCATACCGTACTGGTCCCAGATGCGGCCAAAACTGAAAGCCGACTTCGGCGCTCCGGATGTAGTTACAGAGGACATCATTGACTCCTTACTCAGGCGACAGCCTGGCTAACTTTAGGCATGGCGAGACTCAACGCCTGTTGTTCATTCGCCTGTTCATGCAGCAACTCACCGGCAATTTCCCCTTCACGCATCACGACGATGCGGTCGGCAACGCCAAGCACCTCAGGCAGATCGCTGGAGGCGAACAGCACCGCCACGCCGCGTTTTGCCAGTTCATAAATCACGTTATAGATTTCGTGTTTTGCCCCCACGTCGATACCGCGCGTCGGCTCATCCAGCAAAATGACCTTCATATCTTCCGACAGCCAGCGGCCAAGAATCGCTTTTTGCTGATTACCGCCGGAGAGATTCATGATCAGCTGTTCCGCACCCGGCGTTTTGATGTTCAGCGAGCGGATATGATGGTCGGCGTTGCTCGCTTCCCAGCCGTCATTGATCAGGCACCCCGCGCGGATGTATTTGCGTCTGGCAGAGATATTGATGTTGTCGCGCACCGAGTGGACCGGAATGATCCCCTCCGCTTTGCGATCTTCCGGGCAGAGCATCATGCCCGCATTGATCGCGTGAGCGGGCTTCTGGATATCGATTCTTTGACCGTCTATCGAGACCTGCCCCTGTGTGATCCGCGTGCCGCCAAACAACCCTTTCATCAGTTCGCTGCGCCCTGCCCCGACAAGGCCAAACAGGCCGACGATTTCACCGCTGCGCACCGAAAGAGAAATCGGCGTGCGCACGCCGGGCGCTTTAACGTTATCCAGACGCAGGCGCTCCGGGCCGTACTCGCGCGGCTGCCAGTGGTAAATATCGCCCAGTTCGCGTCCGACCATCGCCTGAACCAGCTGGTCATGGTTAACCTGTGCCATGTCCGTGAACGTCCGCACGTAGCGACCGTCCTTAAACACGGTGATGGCATCGCTTAGGGCAAAGATCTCCTCCATACGGTGCGAAACGTACAGAATGATGCGCCCTTCTTTGCGCAGCTCGCGGATCACGCGGAACAGATTTTCAATTTCACGGGCGGAGAGCGAACTGGTCGGTTCATCAAAGGCGATAATCTTGGCGTTACGCGCCAGCGCCTTGGCAATTTCAACCATCTGCCACTGGCCGATGGAGAGATATTTCAGGGGCGTTTGCGGATCAACATCCAGCCCAAGGTGTTTAAGCTGTAGCCCCGCTTCGTAATTGAGTAGCGAACGATTTACCACGCCGCTTTTGTGCGGAAGCTGACCTAAATAGATGTTCTCTGCCACGGTCATTTCAGGAATGAGGTGCAGTTCCTGATAGATGATGGCGACCCCGGCATTGAGAGCCGCCGTCGTATCGGCAAACGCCACCTCTTCGCCGCGTATCGCCAGCGTGCCGGTTGTGGGGGTGTAGTTACCGCTGAGAATTTTCAACAGCGTGGATTTTCCCGCGCCGTTCTCCCCCATCAGCGCGTGGACCTGACCGGCATGGCAGTCGAAGCTGATATCGGTCAGCGCGTTAACACCGGGGAACGTTTTCCCGATGCCGCGAAAAGAGAGATAGGGATCAGACTGTTGCATAACGACTCCGTGATTCCTGTAGTGTGTACGTCTGGCCCCTCAGGTGAATGAGGGGCACAATCACAGCGTATTACTTACCGCCCAGTCCTTTTTTCGCCAGCTCCTCTTTGAAGTTGTCGCGGGTGATCAGCACCACGTCGGTCACTTCGGTGAATTTCGGCGGTTCAGCCCCTTTGGTCACCCAGTTGTAGAGCATTTCGCTGGATTTGTAGCCGTGAACATCCGGGCTTGGCAGCAGCGAGCCATAGAAGCCGGTCGCCTGCGCTTTGGACAGTTCGCTGACCGCGTCCACGCCGTTGATGCCGATGCCGATCACGTCAGGCGCCTTGAAGCCCTGGCCTTCGGTTGCGCGCACTCCGCCCAGCACGGTGTTGTCGTTCATGCCGACCACCAGCCAGTGTTTGACTTCCGGATGCTGGACCAGCATAGAGTTAGCCGCGTCGAACGCGCCCGGGATGTCGTTAGACTTGGTTGGAACTTTGTAGATCTGCTTTTCCGGGAAACCGGCCGCTTTCAGGGCGTCCATGGAACCGGTAGTACGACGACGCGCCGTGTCCAGCTCGTCAGCGGTAATCGCCATCACGCCGGTTTCTTTTACATCCCAGCCCCGTTTTTGCATCTCTTTATAGAGTTCCTGGCCCTGACGTTCGCCGATTTTGGTCGCCGCCATCATCACCAGCGGGACGCTGTCCATCGGCTTACCTTTGGCGTTCACGAACTGGTCATCAACCGCAATGACCTTCATGTCATAGCCACGTGCTTTGGCGGCAATCGCTGAACCCAGTTTCGGATCAGGGGTACAGATAACAAACCCTTTCGCACCGCTGGCCGCAAGGCTGTCGATGGCGTTCAGGGTTTTTTCACCGTCCGGCACGGCGATTTTAATCACTTCAAAACCTAAATCTTTTCCGGCTTTATCGGCGAATTTCCACTCGGTCTGGAACCAGGGTTCTTCAGGTTGTTTAACCAAAAAACCGAGTTTTAAATTTTCAGCGATAGCGGATTGTGACATAACGGCAGCCAGGCCGATGGCCGCCAGCGCTTTAGTAAATTTGTGCATGGTAAACTCCAGCTTTAGCAATCTTTTCTGTAGGGAATATTTGCGTGCTTCTTATTTAATCGGACTTAAAACAAGACATTAGCGCTTACCTCGTCATAAGCGTTAGTGCTGGTGATAGTTTTAGCGGGAAATTAATCATCCATAAGAGAGCGGCATCACACCGCAGAATTACAGTAATTGCGTACATAAATTCAGCGGAAAATGACATAAAAACGGCAGGAATTGTCAGACAATTAAAATGGGGTTAAGCAGAATAATCCATAAGATTAGCCAAGAAGTCCCTGACAGCCGGACGCCATCACGTCCGGCAGGGAGATTACCAGGCGTAATAGATGTGATCCGCGTGATCGCGAACAGGCGCTTCGTCACCCAACAGGCGAGCAGAAAGGGTCAGCGCAAAGTCAAACGCGTGGCCCAGACCTTTACCGCTGATCAGGTTTTTATCCTCAACGACCGGTGCATCCACGTATTCACCGTCCGTTACGGTTTCCCATAAATCTCCCGAGCAGACGTAACGGCGTCCTTTAAGTAACCCGTTACCGCCCAGCACGCGCGCTGCGGCAGAACAGAGGGGACAAATCAATTTTCCATTTTCATCATTTGTGGACACAAAACGGATGACCTCCCGGCTAGCGGCCAGATTGACGCTTCCCTGCGGCCCTCCGGGTAACACCACCGCATCGTAAAGCGTGTTCAGACGTTCGGATAACGTACAGTCTGCCACCATCGGGATGTTATGGTAGCTCATTACCGCCCGAGATTCTGCGCAAGCCAGGGTTTCCACCTCGATATTCAACCGACGCAGAATATCAATCGTAATAATTGCTTCTGCTTCCTCAAAACCAGGTGCCAGCAGCACCGCAACGTTGGCCATGTTAACCTCAGTGAATGGAATACATTAAAACACTGTTTCATTTTCACAGAGTCATCAGGAACAATCCTGCATGGAGATCACATTACCGTCATTTTTGCAAAAATTGATTTAGCGCAACTTTGCGCCCATAGAATATATTTTGAATTAATCATGCATATTTGTTCTATTCGCAGAATATTCTGTTACCAGACTACTTAACGCTGTACATCCAGAGCAATAAATATATTAATATACCTTAAAATCAATCACTTAGTGATGTATTAATTTATATCTATCTGTTTGAGATTCTGTACTATATTAAAATTTGTAATCTATGGTAAATACGGGCGGATTAAGAGTTTTCTTAATCCAGAGACAAGGGTATGCTTATTTATATCGAACACAGGATGTGAATATTCGGTCAACTTCCGTCAATGCAGAATTGCCTTCTGCCATGTGATTTTATGTACCTGCCGGGTCAGGTTTAGCTGCGGACATCACGTCCCACAGTCAATAAGGATATGAGTATGACTACCCAAACGATGATGCAAAAACTGAATGCCCAAATGAACCTGGAGTTCTACGCCTCCAATTTGCACCTGCATTTGAGCGCGTGGTGCTCCGAAAACAGTCTTAATGGTTCAGCCACGTTCTTTCGTACTCAGGCGCAAAGTAACGTCACGCATATGATGCGCGTCTTTAACTTTCTGAAAGCTGTAGGGGCGAACCCTATCGTAAAGGCCCTGGACACGATCGACGATAACTACTCTTCGCTGGAAGAATTGTTCCAGAAAACGCTTGAAGAGTATGAACAGCGCTGCAGCACACTCAGCAAACTGGCTGATGAAGCCAAAGCGCAGCACGACAGCATTACCCTGAAATTCCTGCGCGATATGGACAAAGAGCAGCAGCAGGACGGTACGCTGCTCAAAACGCTTGCGGACGAACTCCGCAATGCGAAGCATGCCGGTTTATGCCCGGAGCAGACTGACCGTCATCTGCTCGACATTGTCACCGTTCAGCGCCACTGAGCGCGACTGACCTGCTCCTGACCGGGGCAGGTTCCTCCCACAACCTCCTGCTTTGTCTGAGATTTAACAAATCAGATCTTGCTCCCAATGAATAACCCTACATCGTGTAATGATTTATTTAATTACATAATGTTTGACGAGGGAGCATCATGATCACCATTGAGTTTATAGTTGTTATTGCCTGTCTGCTGGTCGGGACCCGCTTCGGCGGGATGGGACTGGGGCTAATAAGCGGTATTGGCCTGTTTATTCTGAGCTTCATTTTTGGGCTTCAACCCGGCAAACCGCCGGTTGACGTGATGCTGACCATTCTCGCGGTGATTGGCTGTGCGGCCACCCTGCAGACTGCCGGTGGTCTGAACGTGATGATGCAGTTCGCCGAGCGTCTGTTGCGCAAACATCCGCAGCACATCACGCTCCTCGCCCCCTTCACCACCTGGATGCTGACCTTTCTGTGCGGCACGGGCCACGTGGTTTACACCATGTTCCCCATCATTGCCGATATTGCGCTGAAAAAAGGGATCCGCCCGGAACGCCCCATGGCGGTAGCCTCCGTGGCTTCGCAAATGGCCATCACCGCCTCGCCTGTATCGGTCGCGGTTGTGTCGCTGGTGTCGATTCTCGGCGCACAGCACGGAATGGGTCACGCGTGGGGGATCCTGGAGATCCTCGCCGTATCCGTCCCTGCCTCGCTGTTTGGGGTGGCGATTGCGGCCCTGTGGAGTTTACGTCGCGGCAAAGATTTAGCGGATGACGTAGAGTTTCAGGAAAAGCTGAAAGATCCGAAACAGCGGGAATTTATCTATGGCAGCACGGAAACGCTCATGAATCAGCGCTTCCCGAAACAGGCCTACTGGTCCACCTGGATCTTCTTCACCGGGATTGCCATCGTGGTGCTGCTCGGTGCCCTGCCTGAATTGCGCCCTGCTTTTGAGGTAAAAGGCAAAATGGCGGCGCTTTCGATGAACCTGGTCATTCAGATGATGATGCTGATTGCCGGTGCTGTCATGCTAATGGCCTGCAAGGTGAATGCCTCTGCTATCTCGAACGGTGCAGTGTTTAAAGCGGGAATGGTTGCGATCTTCTCGGTGTTTGGCGTGGCGTGGATGAGCGATACCTTTTTCCAGGCGCATCTGGATGAACTGAAAATGGCGCTGGAAGGGGTCGTGAAAAGCCACCCGTGGACCTATGCCATTGTACTGTTTCTGGTTTCTAAACTGGTGAACAGCCAGGCGGCGGCGTTAACTGCGGTTGCGCCGATGGGGTTAATGCTGGGCATCGATCCGAAAATGCTGATCGCCTTCTTCCCGGCCTCCTACGGCTACTTTGTCTTACCGACCTACCCCAGCGATCTGGCCTGCATCGGCTTTGACCGTTCAGGCACCACCCGCATCGGCAAATTTATCATCAACCACAGCTTCATCCTGCCGGGGCTGATCGGCGTGAGCTGCGCCTGTGCGGCGAGCTACCTGCTGGTCCAGACCTTCTTCTGACAGTATCTCGGGCGACTGACAGGGTCGCCCGTTTCACGGCTTAGTGAGACTCGCCCTGCGGGGTGAATCGCAGCTCAATCAGTGCGATGGCTTTCTGAATGGCGCGAAGCGTAACCGGATCGGCTGCCGCCGGATGGCTGGTAAAATCGATGTTTTTCAGCTGGGTCGACATTTTTTCACGCACTTCGACAGGCGCGATAACGTCAATCACATCAAGGATTTGCTTAATAACCAGCTGACAGGCAACGACGTCAGAGACCAGTTCCTGATCGGCGCTCAGGTTTTGTGACATGGGGTTTCTCCTTAGTTAAAGGCCGCCATAGTAGCAAACCGCGCGCCCTTTCATCTCTTTCTCGTCGCCCGCAGGCATAAAAAAACCTGCCGAAGCAGGTTTTTTTATCAGAACATCGCACCCGGTGGGACGTCTTTGAAAGTCGTGCAGTAGTTAGCCCACATGCTTTTCAGGATTTTGCGCAGTTTCATTATGTTGCTCCAGTAACGTGTTATGCAGGTGTTATTGTCAATGCGCTTATAATATGACCACCATCACAAAAATCAATCATTTTGTGACGAACATCACACCAATAAATCCACCAGTGCTACAACAATGTTACGAAAAAAGCCGCAAAATCCACGAGTTACGCCCATATAAATTCCAGTAAAATTTTATAAAAAATTTTGATACGCCAGGAAAGTTATGGATGTCATCACATGCTGTTAGCCAACAATCCCCCGAACGAAGGCTTCGATTTCTTTATCCTGGCAGTTTTCAAAGAAACACTGCTGGAAGCGGTGACCGGATACGGCGGTTTTCACCAGTTCAGGATCGATTGCGCGCAGGGTATCAAGGTAATTTTCTTTTACCACCGCCGCTTTCACCTGATTCAGGATCCCCGCGTTACGCACCTGAGGCTCTTTACGCTCTGGCGGATACCCCTCGCCGTTACGGCCCGTGAAGGCTTTCTCAAAGATAAAGCGCACGTTCAATTCAGCGCCCCAGCCAAAGCCTTTGGCAAATGGCAGGGACAGCGCGTTACCGTTGTTGATCTGCGCAAACAGGAAGGCGTCAGCAGGATCGATGCAATAGCCGCAAATCACGCCCGGATGGATATTCAGCGACATCAGCGCCCCCTGGCCGGTACCGCAGCCGGTCACGACAAAATCCACGGCTCTGGAATTCAGCAGAATGCTCGCCATAATGCCCAGATGGATATAGGTAAGATGGTGGTCGTTCTCGTCGCTCATCCCGACGTTATACACCGGGAAGCCTTTTTCATCGGCAACGGCTTTTAGCTCATTAAGGATGATGGGATTTTTAGCTGCCTGGCTGTTTTCCATCATCAGCGCAATTTTCATCGTGTCTCTCCTGAATGTGTGGCGGACAAGCCCGCGGTGAATACCTTATCCCCTTAACCTTACTATCAAACAAACACTCTTTCAAATTAAGTGAAAATGCGTTTTAAAAAACGCAATTGCGCTCACAGTTTCGTGACCTGATGCTGTTCGTTGCGAAGAGAAAGGGTTGATCCTCGGGCTATTCGAGGCATTGACTGGAACCGTTGAAGCTAAAATAGCGTATTTCCCTCTTCACGCAGAGTGAACCATGAAAAGAGTATTCATCGCCGGAACGATCCTGCTTCTCGCGGGATGCAACGTTAACCGTCAGGCGGAGGTCAGTCACCTTGACGCCCCCAACGGAGTTGTCCGCCTCGACTACGGCCAGGCCATGCTGCAAAACGCCCATTCCGATGCGTATGTGAATAACGGCACCGCAGTGAAAGCCTGTCAGGGCATGGGATATGCCACCGCCTCCGCCTATGGTCAGCCTGTCAAAACCTGTACCCTGATTAGCGGATCGCTGTGCCTGAACGAGAGCGTGACCATTCAGTATAAATGCATGGGCTACGCCGTGAATCCTAACGTCACGAATCCATGGTATTAATGTCGTCTGCCAGCAGAGCTGGCAGTCTTTTTAATTAAGAACACAAACAATTCTCATTAATAAATATAAAACGTGCCAATGCGTGTTATTCCCATTCGTATTTTTAAATAAACAAATATTTATTTTACGTTTTGCAAATAATTAAATAACAAATTATAGTGTCGCTCATTGTGAACCAGAAATAATAAACCGGAGCGCCACCATGCTGAAAACTGAAATGATCGACAAGCTCAATGCTCAAATGAACCTTGAGCTTTATTCATCCCTTCTTTACCAGCAGATGAGCGCCTGGTGCAGCTATCACAGCTTTGAAGGTGCCGCCGCGTTTCTGCGTCGTCACGCACAGGAAGAGATGACGCACATGCAGCGTCTCTTTGATTATCTGACGGATACGGGCAGCCTGCCGCGCATTGATACGGTCGCCTCTCCGGTTGCTGAATACGGTTCTCTTGATGAACTGTTCCGCGCCACATACGAGCACGAACAGCTGATCACCCAGAAAATTAATGAACTGGTTCATGCTGCAATGACCAGCCAGGATTATCCGACCTTTAATTTCCTGCAATGGTACGTTGCTGAGCAACACGAAGAAGAAAAACTGTTTAAATCTGTGCTGGATAAATTGTCTCTGGCCGGTAAATCAGGTGAAGGTCTTTACTTTATTGATAAAGAACTGGCGACACTCGATACGCAGAATTAATTCCCACACGGTGCTGAACCCTCAGCACCGTTTTAATACCCCCTCTACTTATTACCTCTCCCCTTCGCCTCACCGTTCAACAGATGTTTGCCCCTCGCCAAAGCGTAAACTTAAAATTACACGGGTTGTAACGGTGATTTGACGAGTTCACGCTTTTCCCTTACTCTGCGCCGCAGATTAGGTCGCGATTAAGAATCGTTGTAGAGGAAAGCGTGAAAAACAGAGCTCTGGGAAGTATTTTCATCGTCGCAGGAACGACGATTGGCGCAGGAATGCTAGCCATGCCGTTGGCGGCCGCAGGCGTCGGATTTGGCGTAACGTTATTGTTTCTCGCCACACTCTGGGCGTTGATGTGTTACACCGCTCTGCTGTTACTGGAGGTTTATCAGCACGTCCCTGCAGACACGGGTTTAGGTTCGCTGGCTGCACGCTACCTGGGACGTTATGGCCAGTGGGTTACAGGCTTTAGCATGATGTTCCTGATGTACGCCCTGACGGCTGCCTACATTAGCGGAGCCGGAGAGCTGATCGCGTCCAGCGTCAATGACGGGTTTGGTACACACATTACGCCCGGCACAGGCGCGGTCTTCTTCGCGCTCATCGGCGGCGGCGTGGTGTGTATTGGCACATCGCTTGTCGATCTGTTTAACCGCTTTCTGTTCAGCGCCAAGATTATTTTCCTGGTTGTGATGCTGGTTCTGCTTGCGCCGCACGTTCACAAGATTAACCTGCTGACGCTGCCGCTGGAAAAAGGGCTGGCGCTTTCCGCGATCCCGGTGATTTTCACCTCGTTCGGTTTTCACGGCAGCGTGCCGAGTATCGTCAGCTATATGAATGGCGATACCCGCAAGCTACGCCGCATCTTTATCATCGGCAGCGCGATTCCGCTGGTCGCCTACATCTTCTGGCAGCTGGTCACGCTGGGCAGCATTGACTCCTCAACCTTTATCGGTTTAATGGCTGCGCATTCCGGCCTGAATGGTTTCCTGATGGCGCTGCGTGAGGTGGTGACCTCTCCACACGTCGAGCTGGCGGTACATTTGTTCGCTGACCTGGCGCTGGCGACGTCGTTTTTGGGCGTGGCGCTCGGCCTGTTTGATTATCAGGCCGATCTGTTCCAGCGCCGCAATACCGTTGCCGGACGGTTGCAAACGGGTGCAATTACCTTCCTGCCGCCACTGGCCTTTGCGCTGTTTTACCCGCGTGGCTTTGTGATGGCGCTTGGCTATGCGGGTGTGGCGTTATCCGTCCTCGCGCTGCTGTTGCCTTCCCTGCTGGCATGGAAGAGCCGTCAGCAGCATCCTCAGCAAGGTTATCGCGTGGCGGGGGGTAAACCGCTACTGTGCATCGTGTTTGCCTGTGGCGTGGTGATTATTCTGGTGCAGTTCCTCATAGCAGCGGGAATGCTGCCGGAAGTGGGGTAATAAAAAAGGGGCTACGATTAGCCCCTTTCTTTATTAATGCAAACAACAGCTCTTGAACTTCTTCCCGCTGCCGCACGGACAAGGATCGTTACGCCCGACCTTCGTGCCGTTAATAATCGGTTTTTGTGTTTCCTGCTGCTGCGGGTTAGCAACCCAGTAGTTGTATAAACGCAGCGCCGCGGGCTGGATGCTCTCGATGCTGGCGGTATACTCCTCTTCGGTCAGTTCATCCAGCTTTTCGCTGCCCTCTTCCGTCCCGTGCAGCGCAATCACATCCAGATCGGCTTTCAGTTCGTCAGGCAGTGACGACCAGTCGGTCAGCGCCACGCCGCGCATGTAGCCATAGCACCACTCTTCAACCACGGTGTAGCTTTGGCCATCAACGTCGTTAAAACCAAACATGGGCTCGAACTGATCCGGATACTCGCTCAGGCGCTCAGCAATGTCGTTCATATGCTTAAAGCAGAGATCGATAAAACGGTTCATTTCACGATCGTTTTTCCAGCGCGGAATGTACTTCTCGCCGCCCCAAACCGCTACCAGCCAGGCATCGGGTTCAACCACCCTTGGGCCGGAAAGCACTGCGGTAAGCATGCCGTCCAGTTCGGACACGTCAATCACGGACGCATCGTCATGACCGTAAGACATTAACGTCTCTTCCAGCCACTCCATTTCGCTTTCATTTAATGGGCCTTCAGTCATTGCTGACACTCCTGATAAAAAAAGGAAAAGATCCTAACACATATCGTACGCCTTTCCTGGCTGAAGTTGAGGTCTTTATTGCTGCAAAAACGTGCAAATCGTGACCCTTGCACAACTTATGGGCTTTGTTGTTAACGAGATGTGATCTCCGCTGTAATTTCAGTGCGTCCCGCGAGGCAGCGTAAATCGGCGCTCTATACTCAACTATGTCGCAACCCGGTCAATGGGTTAACCATTCTGGCAACGATTTTGCTTAATGTTCTGCGCGCAAATTGCGCATGGAAACCTCGCCGTATTAAGCAGGATGTGGCCTGGATTTTGTTCGTTTAGTGCATGTTGTTCTCGATCTTATTTATAGATTGGCTGCGCCGTAGGGCGTTTGGGTTGACGCCGTGGTGCAAAAACCTCTTTGCTAAGGAACACAATAATGTCGCTGAAATTTATCAGAAGTCCCCTTTCTCTTGTGTTAGCCGGTTGTCTGGTGACGGCATTTTCCGCCCAGGCCGATATTGTGATTGGCGTGGCCGGGCCGTTTACAGGCCCAAATGCCACCTATGGCGATCAGTACTGGCATGGCGCAACGCAGGCCGCAGAAGACATTAACGCCGCGGGAGGGATCAACGGTGAGAAAATTAAGCTGGTTCAGGGAGATGATGCCTGCGAGCCTAAACAGGCTGTTGCCGTCGCCAACCGTTTAGTCGACCAGGACAAAGTCAATGCGGTTGTCGGCCATTTCTGCTCCTCTTCCACCATGCCCGCCTCCGAGGTGTATAGCGATGCGGGCATTATTGCCATCACCCCCGGTTCGACTAACCCCCTCATTACCGAGCGCGGAATGAGCGATATGTTCCGCATGTGCGGCCGGGACGATCAGCAGGGGCAAGTCGCCAGCGACTTCATCATCGATAAGCTGAAGGCCAAACGTGTAGTGATCATTCACGATAAAGACACCTACGGTCAGGGGTTGGCGGACGCCACCAAAGCGGCGCTTGCCAAACGCGGCGTGAAGGATGTGATGTATGAAGGCTTATCACGTGGGGAAAAAGACTTTAACGCGCTGGTAACGAAAATTGGCGCGCAAAAACCGGACGTGGTGTTCTTCGGGGGCTGCCACCCTGAAGCGGGCCCGCTGGTGCGCCAGATGCGTGAACAGGGCGTACAGGCGAAATTCTTCTCAGGGGACTGTATCGTCAATGAAGAGATGGTCACCGCCGCGGGTGGCCCGCAGTACACCAACGGTATCTACATGACCTTTGGTAAAGATCCGCGACTGATCCCGGATGGTAAAGCGGTGATTGAGAAATTCCGCGCCGGTAAATTCGAACCAGAAGGCTATACCCTTTACTCCTATGCCTCCGTCCAGGCCATTGCCGCCGCCTTCAAGGCCACCGGAGGCAAAGACTCTGCCAAAGCCAGCGAGTGGCTGAAAGCGAACGCCGTCGACACGGTGATGGGCAAAAAAGCCTGGGACAGCAAAGGCGATCTGAAAGTGTCTGACTACGTGGTTTATCAGTGGGACGACAAGGGAAAATATAAGGAAGTGCAGTAACGGGACGGAGTCACGCTCAACGTCGGCAGGTTCGCCTGCCGACGCGGAATACACATCGGGCTGCACGCGTCGTGCGGCCTATAAAAAGAGCGCGCGATGATGAGTACATTCTTCCTGCAACAGTTAATCAACGGATTAACGCTGGGCTCCGTCTACGGCTTAATCGCCATCGGTTACACCATGGTGTACGGCATCATTGGCATGATCAACTTCGCCCATGGCGAAGTGTATATGATCTCGGCCTATCTCTGCGCCATCGGGCTGGCCCTGCTGTCATTCTTCGGTCTTGAGTCGTTTCCCCTGCTGATTCTGGGCACGCTGGCGTTCACCATCGTGGTGACGGGCGTGTATGGCTGGACTATCGAACGCATCGCCTATAAACCCCTGCGAAACTCCACCCGACTGGCACCGCTGATCTCCGCCATCGGGATGTCGCTGATTTTGCAAAACTACGCCCAGCTGAGCCAGGGGCCCCGCCAGCAAGGCGTGCCAACCATGCTGGACGGCGTACTTCGCGTACATCTGGGAGAAGGTTTCGTCCAAATCACCTACACCAAAATCTTTATTCTGATCGCCTCGTTCGCGGGCATGCTGCTGCTCACGTGGATAATCAGCCATACCCGGCTGGGGCGGATGTGTCGTGCGGTGCAGCAGGATCGCAAAATGGCCTCCATTCTGGGGATCAATACCGACAGGATCATTTCGCTGGTCTTTGTGATCGGCGCGGCGATGGCCGGGCTGGCGGGGGTATTGATTACCATGAACTATGGCACCTTTGATTTCTACGTGGGCTTTGTCATCGGTATAAAAGCCTTTACGGCGGCGGTGCTGGGCGGCATCGGCTCTCTGCCGGGCGCCATGCTCGGCGGGTTGATTCTGGGAGTGGCGGAAGCGCAATTCTCCGGGATGGTGAACTCGGATTATAAAGACGTGTTCTCGTTTGGGCTGCTGGTATTGATCCTGATTTTCAGTCCTCAGGGTCTGCTGGGCCGCCCTGTCGTGGCGAAGGTGTGAGGGTGAAGACGATGACATCTGCCGGTTTCTCCCTTAAACGCTGCATTCTGGATTCCGTATTTTCCGGGCTAGTTGCCTTGATTATCTTTGGCCCTATCGCTGGCGTAGTTCTCGACGGTTACAGCTTTAACTTTGCCGGACAACGGCTGGCGTGGATGATTGCCATCGTCATGCTGGGCCGTTTTTTGCTGAGCATCTTCCTGCAGACCGCCCCCGGTGCGCGTTTCCAGGCGAGGTTTGAAGCGGACAGCGCAGGGGTGTATGTCCGCCCTCCCGGATACAAGAGCCGCATGCGTTGGATTATTCCGCTGGTTATTACGCTTGCGATCTGCTTTCCGTTTGTGGCGACCAAATACGTGCTGACCGTTGCCATTCTGGGGCTGATCTATGTTCTGCTCGGCCTCGGGCTGAATATTGTGGTCGGCCTTGCGGGGCTGTTGGATCTGGGGTATGTCGCCTTTTACGCGATTGGCGCGTATGGCCTCGCGCTGGGGTATCAGTATCTGGGGTTAGGGTTCTGGAGCATGCTGCCGCTGGCAGCGCTGATGGCCGCCGCCGCCGGTGTGCTGCTTGGCTTCCCGGTGCTTCGCATGCATGGCGATTATCTGGCAATCGTGACGCTCGGGTTTGGCGAGATTATCCGCCTGGTGCTCAATAACTGGCTGACCTTCACTGGCGGCCCAAATGGCGTTTCAGCCCCTGCCCCCACCTTTTTTGGTCTGGAGTTTGGCCGACGCGCCAAAGAAGGCGGCGTCCCCTTCCACGAGTTTTTCCATCTGACCTATAACCCAAACATGAAGTTTATCTTTATTTACGCCGTGCTGTTTTTGGTGGTGTTGATGGTGCTCTACATCAAGCACCGCCTGACGCGAATGCCGATTGGACGGGCGTGGGAGGCATTACGAGAAGATGAAATTGCCTGCCGCTCAATGGGTCTTAATCACGTGCTTGTGAAGCTTTCTGCTTTTACGCTGGGCGCATCAACGGCCGGGATTGCGGGGGTTTTCTTCGCCACCTATCAGGGGTTTGTTAATCCCACCTCCTTTACCTTTTTTGAATCCGCACTGATTCTGGCCATCGTGGTGCTGGGCGGGATGGGTTCAACGCTGGGCGTTGTGCTGGCCGCCTTTGTCCTGACCGTCACGCCGGAACTGCTGCGCAGTTTTGCGGAGTATCGCGTCCTGCTGTTTGGCGTGTTGATGGTGGTCATGATGATCTGGCGTCCGCGCGGTTTGATCCGCATTAACCGCAGCGGCTATGCCGTGCGTAAGGGGGTCGCGCCATGAACGGAACCATATTACACGTTGAGCACCTGATGATGCACTTTGGCGGGATTAAAGCGTTAAATGACGTCAACCTTGATGTACAACGCGGGTCGATTACCGCCCTCATCGGGCCTAACGGCGCGGGGAAAACAACCGTGTTTAACTGCCTGACGGGCTTCTACAGGGCGTCCGGCGGAAATATCTTATTCAACACCCGCAGTAAAACCACCAATGTGATTCAGGTTCTCGGTCAAAAATTCCAGCCCGGTGACTGGATTAACCCAGCCCGGTTAGGGTCGCGTCTTTTCTACAAAATGTTCGGTGGAACACACCTGGTAAACCGCGCGGGTCTTGCGCGCACATTCCAGAATATCCGCCTGTTTCGCGAGATGTCGGTCGTCGAAAACCTGCTGGTTGCACAGCATATGCGTGTAAATCGCAATCTCCTCGCCGGTGTGCTCAACACCCCCGCCTATCGTCGGGCGGAAAGTGATGCTCTCGATCGTGCATTTTACTGGCTGGAAGTGGTGGACCTGGTGGACTGCGCCAATCGCCTCGCGGGCGAAATGTCTTACGGTCAACAGCGACGCCTCGAAATCGCCCGGGCAATGTGTACGGGTCCGGAGATGATCTGCCTTGATGAACCTGCCGCAGGCCTGAACCCGGTGGAAACGCACAAGTTAAGTTGCATTATCCGTTTTCTGCGCGACCACCACGACATCACGGTATTACTGATTGAGCATGATATGGGAATGGTCATGGAGATTTCGGACGACATTATTGTGCTCGACCACGGAGATGTCATTGCGCGGGGGAAACCCGAGCAGATCCAGCACGATGAAAAAGTGATCGCCGCCTACCTGGGCACCGACGAAAGCGAGGTTAACCTGTGAACGAGACGATGCTGGAATTTCGGGAGGTGGACGTTTTCTACGGCGTGATCCAGGCGCTGAAACAGGTTTCCCTTGAGGTTAACAAAGGCGAAACCGTGGCGTTGATTGGCGCTAACGGTGCAGGAAAGTCGACATTATTGATGTCTATCTTTGGTCAACCCCGGGTCCGTAGTGGACAGATCCTGTTTTGCGGAGAGGATATCAGCCATAAATCCACCCACTACGTCGCGTCCGGCGGTATCGCCCAGGCGCCCGAAGGACGGCGTATCTTCCCGGATATGACGGTGGAAGAGAACCTGCTGATGGGCACCATCCCGATTGGAAACCAGTTTGCATCTGAAGATATGCAAAGCATGTTCGACCTTTTCCCCCGCCTCAAGGAGCGGCGTAAACAGCGGGCAATGACCATGTCCGGCGGAGAACAGCAGATGCTGGCGATTGCGCGGGCCTTAATGAGCCGCCCTAAGCTACTGCTGCTGGATGAACCCAGCCTGGGATTGGCCCCTATCGCGGTAAAACAGATTTTCCAGACGCTGCGCGAGCTGGCACGCAACGGCATGACCATTTTTCTGGTTGAGCAGAATGCGCACCACGCGTTGAAGCTGTCTGATCGCGGGTATGTGATGGTTAACGGACAGATCCGGCTGAGCGGCAGCGGCGAGGAGCTGCTGGGGGATCCGGAGGTGAGGAAGGCGTATCTGGGTGGGGTGTGATTTGATACAAGAATACCGTTAAAATATTTTCATATAAATAACAATATCTTATTCACGTAAGATATAGCACGCAATGCCTTGAGAAGGCCTGAGTTTGTTGATTTATTAGTCTCTGACGATCACGTCAAACTCACTGAAAAGGAGCTTTCAGAATGGCTATACCCGCATATCTTTGGCTTAAAGATGACGGAGGTACAGACATCAAAGGGTCTGTTGATGTTCAGTACCGCGAAGGTAGTATTGAGGTTCTTGGATTTGGACATGGCTTACACCTTCCTACTGATAGCGCAACCGGAAAAATTACAGGTACGCGAGTTCACTCCGCATTACACTTTGAAAAAGAATTCGATTCATCAAGTCCTTATCTCTATAAAGCGGTGGCGCAAGGGCAGACGTTACAATCAGCGGAATTTAAGTGGTACAGGATCAACGACGCTGGGCAGGAAGTTGAATACTTCAATATGTATCTTGAAGGGGTAAAAGTGGTTTCTGTGTGCCCCGTTATGCACGATGTGAAAGATCCTGCGACTGAAAAGCACAACCATCTTGAAAGCATATCTTTGCGTTATGAACGCATCACCTGGAAACACTGCGACGGTAACATACTATTTTCTGATTCGTGGGCAGAAAGATGATTCGTTGCTATTTTCATATCAATAACGGACAACTCTCTTCGTTAAGTTGTCCTGGGGTGGGTTTCTTTGCTGCCTACTCAGGCAATAAAGGGAAGCACAGGAACAATCCAGACTCAATAGCAATCCCAAAAAGGGGGCCTCTTCCGCCGGGGAAGTACTACATCGTCACGCGCTCGCGGGGAGGATGGAATACAAGACTTAACGATTTGTATAAAACGGTAGAAAGTGGTTCAGATCGCAATCTGTGGTTTGCCCTTTTTCGCGAAGATGAACGAATTGATGACAGTTCGTTTATTGGTAAGGTCGAGCGTGGAGCATTTCGTCTGCACCCTGCAGGCCATAACGGAAACAGCGATGGATGTATTTCTATAGTTTCGTTATCCGACTACATGATCCTCTGGAGGGCGCTCATTAAATCGCCACCAGTCATGGTTACAGCCCAGTTGAGGGCGTTTGGCACAATACAGGTATATTGATGAAACCTCTGTCACAGGTACTTATCTGGTATGCAGAACTTACTACCCTCTTCATATTATATTCTGTGTTTTGCTACTTTATGCCCGATTTGGAGATTTATGGATGGTATGTAGAAAAGTATGGCTATGTCATGGAGGAAGACTTTCTTGATTACTACACGTTGGTTTTATTCACAGTTGCGATCTTAACCACTACTTTTATCATCTGGATAGTTGCGCTATTGCGTCAAAAACGGTCGAAACGAATGGGTAAAAACGCTGTTGCAGACTCTACTCGATAACGATTGTAAGATCGAAATGTGAGAAGCCTCAGATCAAAAACCTGGAGGCTTTTCTTTTTTAAGTGAAAGAAATCAAACAATTGATATTCTGAAGGCATGCAGATGTAATAAAAAAACCGCCTTAATGGGCGGTTTCACGACACTGCTTATTGCTTTGATTATTCTTTGCTTTCCCATGGTAGCCGGAGTGGGACTTGAACCCACACAGCGCGAACGCCGAGGGATTTTAAATCCCTTGTGTCTACCGATTCCACCATCCGGCCAGGGAAGAAAGTGGAGGCGCGTTCCGGAGTCGAACCGGACTAGACGGATTTGCAATCCGCTACATAACCGCTTTGCTAACGCGCCGTAAAACTTTTTAAACTGACACCCGCTGTTGCGCATGTCTTTAATCTGGAGCGGGAAACGAGACTCGAACTCGCGACCCCGACCTTGGCAAGGTCGTGCTCTACCAACTGAGCTATTCCCGCATGTCATCAAGTTGTTTCTAACCACTTGATTTCATTATCGTCCGGCTAGCTGTGCCGCCGTTCGATGCGTTGCATTCTACTGATATGTCGTTTTGAGTCAACGTTATTTTTTGCATCCCCGGATCGTTTGCTGAAAATTACGTCGAAACGATCACTGTTCAAGCAAATCTCCGCGCGCCGCGTTCAAATACTGCAGCATTGACCACAGCGTCAGTACCGCGGCAACCCACAGAAGACCAATTCCCGCCCACTCAACCCAGGCGTTTGGACGCCACAGCATCCAGACCAGCGCCGCCATCTGCGCCGTTGTTTTGACCTTACCAATCCAGGATACCGCCACGCTGCTGCGTTTACCCAACTCCGCCATCCACTCCCGCAGCGCAGAGATGATAATTTCGCGGCCAATCATCGTTGCCGCGGGCAGCGTGACCCACCAGGTGTGGTAATGTTCAGCCACCAGCACCATCGCGATCGCCACCATGACTTTATCGGCCACCGGGTCGAGGAACGCGCCAAAGCGAGTGCTTTGATTCCAGCGACGCGCCAGATAACCGTCGAACCAGTCGGTTACCGCAGCGACCAGGAAAATAAGTGCGCAGGCAAAAGGCGCCCAGACGACCGGCAGGTAAAACGCCAGTACAAAGAACGGGATAAGCACGACGCGAAAAAGAGTGAGCAACGTAGGGATATTAAATCGCATAATGACGGTAACTGTCTGTTGTCAGTAAAATTTAGCTCTATGTTGCTACAGAGCCCTCAATGTTTCAACGAGTAGTAGATCTTTTCTGCCAGCCCTTGCGAAATACCCGGCACTTTTGCAATTTCCTCCATGCTGGCATTGAGTAATCCTTGCAATCCGCCCATATACTTCAGCAGCATTTGACGACGTTTTGGTCCAACGCCTTCGATGGTCTCCAGCGTGCTGGTGTTTTTGACCTTCGCCCGTTTTTTACGGTGGCCACTGATCGCGTGATCGTGCGATTCGTCGCGGATATGCTGGATCACATGCAGCGCGGGCGAATCCGGCGGCAGGTTAAAGCCCTCACCTTCCGGCTCAAAGAAAAGCGTTTCCAGACCCGCTTTACGATCCGCCCCTTTCGCCACGCCCAACAGCAGCGGATGGTTTTTATCCCACTCGACCTCGAGTGATTCAAACACCGCCTTCGCCTGCCCGAGCTGCCCTTTTCCGCCGTCGATAAGGATCACGTCCGGGATCTTGCTCTCTTCGATGGCTTTACCATAACGTCGACGCAGCACCTGGTTCATCGCGGCGTAATCATCCCCCGGCGTGATCCCGGTAATGTTATAGCGGCGATACTCCGCCCGCAGCGGACCGTTGGCATCAAACACTACGCAGGAGGCTACGGTCTGCTCCCCCATCGTATGGCTGATGTCAAAACACTCCATACGTTTCACTTCCGGCAGCTTCAGAAGCGTAGCAAGTGCGGTTAAACGCTGGCTGACCGTCGACTGCTGGGACAGTTTGGTCGTCAGCGCCGTCGCCGCGTTGGTGCGTGCCAGCTTCAAATAGCGTGCGCGGTCACCGCGCGGTTTCGTCTGGACGTTCACCCGACGCCCGGCCAGTTCAGAGAGGGAATCCGCCAGCAGGGTTTTATCGTCGAGATTGAAATCAAGCAGGATCTCGGAGGGTAACGTGCGCATCTGACTACCCTGAAGATAGAACTGTCCAACAAATGTCTCGACCACTTCACCCAGCTCCGTGCCGCCCGGTACTTTCGGGAAGTAGCTGCGGCTGCCGAGCACTTTACCCTGGCGAATGAACAGAACGTGAACGCAGGCCAGCCCGTTGTCAAAGGCCACGCCAATCACGTCCAGATCGTCACCGGTATTGGACACAAACTGCTTTTCGGTAACGCGGCGTACGGCCTGAATTTGGTCACGAATGCGCGCAGCCTCTTCAAACTCCAGCGCCGCGCTGGCTTTCTCCATCCGCGCGATAAGCTGGGTGAGAACCTGATCGTCTTTCCCCGCGAGGAACAGGCGAACATAGTCCACCTGCTGGGCATACTCTTCTTCGCTGACCAGACCCGCTACGCACGGCCCCAGACAGCGACCAATCTGGTACTGCAGGCACGGACGCGAGCGGTTACGGTAAACGCTGTTTTCACACTGGCGGATCGGGAAGATTTTTTGCAGCAGCGCCAGCGTTTCTCGCACGGCATAACCGTTCGGGAACGGGCCGAAATATTCACCCTTCGCATGCTTCGCGCCCCTGTGCATCGCCAGACGCGGATGGGTATCCCCGCTCAGGAAAATAAAGGGATAGGATTTATCATCACGCAGCAACACGTTGTAGCGGGGCTGATACAGTTTGATGTAGTTATGTTCAAGCAGCAGCGCTTCCGTCTCGGTGTGGGTGACGGTGACATCAATATTCTGAATGAGTGCGACCAGCGCTTCGGTTTTGCGGGAGGCAAGATTGCTGCGGAAATAGCTGGAAAGGCGTTTTTTGAGATCTTTCGCCTTACCCACATAGATAACCGTACCGCCAGCGTCATACATGCGATACACGCCTGGCTGGCTGGTGACGGTTTTTAGAAATGCTTTTGAATCGAACGCTTCATTCACTGACTTATTAACGACTCCGCATTACACAGACCATGACGAATGGCCAGGTGAGTCAGCTCGACATCACCGTGAATGTTCAGTTTACTGAACATCCGATAGCGGTAGCTGTTCACCGTTTTCGGGCTGAGATTCAGTTGTTCAGAGATCTCATTCACTTTCTGACCTTTGGTGATCATCAGCATAATCTGCAACTCGCGCTCAGACAAACTGGCAAACGGCGATTCCGTTTTTTCAGGTTCAATCTGGCTCAATGCCATCTGTTGTGCAATGTCTGAGGCGATGTAGCGCTGCCCGGCAAACACGGAGCGAATCGCATTCACAACTTCCTGTGGTGCGGCGCCTTTACTCAGATACCCGGCGGCCCCCGCCTGCATAACTTTCGCGGGCAGCGGGTTTTCGGTATGTACGGTCAGCATGATGACTTTGGTATCAACAAAGGTACGGGCGATTTTACGTGTTGCTTCAAGCCCACCAATGCCGGGCATGTTCATATCCATCAACACCACGTCGGCCGAGTTTGAGCGACACCATTTCACGGCATCTTCACCACAGCAGGCCTCACCGGCAACTTTAATACCCTTTATATCTTCAAGAATGCGTCGTATCCCTGCGCGCACCAGTTCGTGGTCATCAACAAGAAGGACGTTGATCAAAGGAAATGTCTCCAGAATAGGGATAACGCTACTGACTACTTATTGCGTTTATATTAACGGTTTTCCTCGCAAGATTAAAACGTTAAAAAACGTGCTATACGATTACGCTCTCGTTTTTGGAAATTAGCCTGTACAGCAAGTGGAAAGAAAACCCATGCGGTATGGGCTTTTGCGTCTATTTTTAAGCATCTGTATTCAAAAAGTTACAAAAAACAGGCACGCTACATCGGCTTAAAAACAGTTCTAAACTTTTTGTAACAACAATTAACGGCAAACGAACCGGCGATGACAATAATTGTGAATATCGCAGAGGAGACATTACCTGTGGGTATTGTTTACGTAAATAAACAAAATGCGGAAAAGTACGAAAAACAACCACTGCTTTTTTTGTCACGGCTTGTGGTATACTCCGCGGCCTTGACTTTCATCGTCGCGCTCGAGCGCTGTTTTATATTGAGGAAAATAAATGAGCTCACCTGATTTCGCCACTGCGGAAAATAACCAAGAACTGGCACAGGAAGTAAACTGTCTGAAAGCGCTGCTGACGCTCATGTTACAGGCAATGGGTCAGGCTGATGCGGGCCGTGTGATCCTTAAGATGGAAAAACAAATCGCGCAGATGGAAGACCAGGCTGAATCAGCCGTATTCGCCAACACCGTTAAGCAGATTAAACAAGCTTACCGTCAGTAAAAAAAACGGCTGGATGCGGTGCATTCAGCCGTTATCTCGTCTGTCACGCAGAACGTGTTGTCTCTTCAGATCAGTCCTGTCGCCGCTGCATAACAGGCAATCTGCGTCTTGTTTGGCGCGTTAAATTTCTTCTGCATATTCTTTTGATGGAAATTAACCGTATTCTCAGATATCGAGAGAATAATCGCTATTTCTGCAGACGTCTTTCCTTCCGCAGTCCACTTCAGAATTTCCCGCTCACGCTTGCTGAATTTCATTTCAGGCGGCATGACCATCTCATGTTCAAAACGCAACAGAGACGTTAAGGCCATTTGAACCAGCATTTGCAGGCGCAACTCTATTTCTTCGCCGCTTAACTTATCCGCCTGTGCGCTAGTACGTGATACAGACAGGAAACCGAGCGCGTGATTAGGCAGCATCAAACACTGTGTAATTCCCGTACGCAAACCGTGATCCCGCGCGCCGTCCCACAGTGCCTGAGCATCAGCGAATAATTCATCCGTCCAGGGTAAATGCCCCTGAATGAAATTCTCTGGTTTCAGCACCGGATCGATGGCGAAAAAATTCTCTGACTTATATTGCGCCATCCATTCCTGCGGATAACTGGTTTGGACCGAAATCCGGGGGCGCGTAAAGGGGACAGGATGACGAACGCAAAGTGAGAAATAATCAAATTCGAGTGCCTGCGTTTGTCGCTGAAGTTCTTGATATACCTCATCGGCACAGGACATTTCCTGAAACCGGAGGAAGCAATCCCGTCGCCAGTTGAAAAAGTCTGAATCCCTCATACTTACCGAATGAAGCCTCTGATAAAGATAATCATTATTATGGTGAATATAACCTAACACATAAACCTTATTTATTTATACAAAATATCGTCCAACGCACCTGAATCTTTAGATTTAATACGGTTAATCTGAACACGGGTGGAATAAAAAAACTACGAACACGCGTTTAGAGGCGAATAATTTGCCCCAGAAGAAGAATCTGGAGCAAATTACGGCAAAAATGCTACTGCATGAGGAATTTTTCGAGGAACTGGCGGGTCCGGGGCTGTTGCGGGTTCGCAAACAAGCTTTTCGCTGGCCCTTGCTCAACAATGCGGCCCTGATCCATAAAAATAGCCCGGTCTGCAACATCACGCGCAAAGCTCATTTCGTGAGTCACAATCACCATTGTCCGTTTTTCCTGCGCCAGTTGGCGAATGGTGTTAAGCACCTCCCCTACCAGCTCGGGATCGAGCGCGGAGGTGGGCTCATCGAATAGGATCACATCCGGACGCATCGCCAGCGCGCGCGCAATGGCCACACGCTGCTGCTGTCCACCCGAAAGACGGCGCGGGTAGCTGGTTTCTTTACCTGCCAGCCCAACCTTCGCCAGCAGCTCGCGTGCGCGGGTGGTGGCCTCTCCTTTTGGCTCCCCCTTCACGATGACCGGCCCTTCAATAATATTTTCCAGCACCGTACGGTGCGGGAAAAGGTTGAAGTTCTGGAAAACAAAACCGACATGCTGACGTAGACGGCGAATTAAGCCTTTCTGCTGGCTAATGGATTTCCCGGTATCAATCGTAATATCCCCTACGCGGATCGTTCCGCCTTCAGGCTGTTCAAGGAGATTAATACTGCGCAGCAGCGTGGTTTTCCCCGAGCCACTCGGCCCGATGATCGCCACCACTTCGCCCTGCTCCACTTCCAGATCGATACCGTGGAGCACGGTTTGTCCGTGGAATTTTTTCACCAGGTTTTTAACGTCGATTGCACTCATTTCGGATCACGCTCCTGGCGGTTAAGCTGGTTTTCAAAATAGTTCTGCAGGGCGGAAAGCACCGTCGCCATCACCCAGTAAATCAGCGAGGCCGCCAGATACATCGTGAACACTTCCAGCGTCCGCGAGGTGATCAGCTGCGCCTGTCGGAAAAGCTCCGGCACCTGAATGGTGGCCGCCAGCGACGTATCTTTTACCAGGCTGATAAAGCTGTTGCTCAACGGCGGTAACGCTACGCGCGCGGCCTGGGGCAATATCGCCCGACGCAGGGTTTGCCACGGCGTCATCCCGATACTGGCTGCCGCCTCCCACTGCCCTTTATCAATGGAGGAGATTGCCGCACGCAGGGTTTCGGAAGTGTAGGCAGCGGTATTTAACGACAGACCGATCATCGCCGCCGGGATGGGATCAAGCTCAATACCGAACTGCGGCAAACCGTAGTAGATCATAAAGAGCTGGGCGATAAGGGGCGTGCCGCGGAATACAGAGATGTAAAAACGCGCCAGCCAGCGTACCGGCAAGACGGGCGACATGCGCATTAACGCCAGAACAAACCCAAGCACCAGGCCGAAGAACATCCCTCCGATACTGAGCTGAAGCGTAAACACCGCCCCCTTAAGCAGGAACGGCAGTGAATCAATAACCAGCTGAATACTTTCGTGCATTATTATTTTTCGACCTGATTTTTAGACATGAGGATGATAGGCAAACAGCGCAGGCGCCCCGCCAGTGTGAACAAACAAAATCGGTCCTTCATCCTTAAAGCGCTTCTGTGCAATGCCGTCTATCAGCCCCGCCATCGCCTTACCGGTATAGACCGGATCGAGCAGAATGCCTTCGAGGCGTGCCAGCAATTTCACCGCTTCCATCCCCTCTTCATTTGGCGTGCCGTAGCCCGGCGCAAAATAGTCATCCCAGAGCAGAATGTCAGCCCTGGCTTTCAGCTCCAGTTGTTCTGCCACCGCCTGCTGTAAAGTAACCACTTTCGGCTTCTGATCCGCAACGCTGCGGGAGACCGTCACGCCAATCAGCTCGACATCCGGCAGCAGTTGCTCCAGCCCCACCGCCAGCCCGGCATGGGTTCCGGCGCTACCGGAGGCGACAACGACAGAAGAGAGATTCACCGCGCCCTCGCATTGCTGAGCAATTTCCAGCGCGCTTTCTACATAGCCCAATGCGCCCAGCGCGTTCGACCCGCCGACAGGAATAACGTATGGACGAAAACCCTGCGCTTCCAGACGCGTGGCCAGTTCGTCGAGCTGCGCGGTCGGGTCGGTCAGGGCGTCGACCATCTCGACCTGCACGTTAAACAGATCCAACAGGAGACGGTTACCGTTCGTGAGATAGTTTTCTGCGTGCGTTCCAATAGGGTTTTCCAGCAGCGCAACGCAGTGCAGGCCAAGTTTTGCCGCCACCGCCGCCGTCTGGCGCACGTGATTAGACTGAATCGCCCCTGCGGTGATCAGCGTGTCCGCCCCTTCGCGCAGCGCGTCTGCCGCCAGAAACTCCAGCTTGCGCAGCTTATTGCCGCCCATCGCCATCGGCGTCACGTCATCGCGCTTGACGAAAATGTCGCGTCCTAAATAATCAGAAAATCGGGGTAAATACTCCAGCGGCGTGGGCGCGCCGATAAACTCCAGGCGGGGAAAGCGCGTTAAATTCTGCAGTGACATGGTTCCTCCGGTAACGCTAATTCATATGATATTTTTCATTATGCACGCAGACGCGTAAGAAATAAAAAAGGCGCTTTTAAAAGCGCCTTTTTTTATGGGTCAAAGACTTATTTGGTGACGTCAGCGCCGAACCATTTCTCAGAAAGCGCTTTCAGGCTACCGTCTTTCTGCATGTCAGCAATCGCGGAATCGATCGCTTTCACCAGGTCTTCGTTACCTTTACGAATGGCGATACCGGCTTCCTGACGAGAGAACGCATCACCCGCAACGGCCAGGGTATTGTTGGTTTTCTTCACCAGATCCAGCGCGGCCAGGCGGTCAACCAGAATGGCGTCGATACGGCCCACGCGCAGATCCTGGTATTTGGTCGGGTCATCATCATAGGTACGGATGTCCACGCCCTGCACGTTCTGGCGCAGCCACTCTTCGTAGTTGGTACCCAGACCGACGCCGACTTTCTTCCCTTTCAGGTCCGCAGCCGTTTTAATCCCGCCTTCGTTACCTTTCTTCACCAGCGCCTGAATACCGGACACGGTGTACGGCGTGGAGAAGTCATACTTCTTCTTACGCTCGTCAGAAATGGTCACCTGGTTGATCACCACATCAATACGTTTTGAATCCAGCGACGCCAGCATACCGTCCCATTTGGTCGGTTTCAGGGACGCTTTCACGCCAAGGTGCTTCGCCAGTTCTTCCGCAAATTCCACTTCGAAACCGGTCAGTTTACCGTCGTCGCCCTGGTAGCTGAACGGAGGATAGGTTCCTTCCAGCCCCACCAGCAGCGTGCCACGCTCTTTTACTTTATTCAGCAGGTTTTCCGCGGCGAACGTTTTCACGCTCATGCCCGCAACCAGCGCAACGGCCATAACACCCATCAGCGCCTGACGACCCAGAAGTGCAAATTTCATAAATACCCCGATATAGTGGAATTTTTACGTAGTGTAGAGAAATCGCCTGCAACGTCAAAGGCGACTGCGCTACATCTTATTCTTTTTTAATATATATCAGAAGTTGTTCCGGCGTGGGCTTTCTGCTTCACGACACCCGGCATCTGTACCTTGTATTGCGCATACTTGCGCAGCGCAATCCGGTAGTTGTTGGTGCTGGTCGCAGGCAGCCACGGCTCCAGATTTTCATCCAGATAACCGGTTTTCAGCAGGTCGCGAGAAATATTGTTGACGGTCAGATGTTGCCCAAGACGACGCAGGCGAACCACATATTCACGAACGGTGCCATGGCTCATCTCCGTTTGTTCAAACAGGAATTGCTTGAAGCCGATAATATCGAAGAAGTCGCTTTGCTCTTTGCAGTGGAGATCGCCACAGAAACGGCAAAGCGCCACCCACTCTTTTTGCTCTTCGAGCCAGGCGGCCTCATCCATTAACGTGTCGAGGCGGGATATCGCGATTTTGTTCACGATTTCGCCACGACGAACCAGCGTGATACGGTCGAGTAATTTATTACAGTGGGCGCAATGCGTCTGGCTGTGTTTAAAGTCTTTCAGGTAGCGGCTTAAAGGCCGTCTTTTAGATTGCTGCACCGTCATGATAACTCCTGGTTGTCAATACGTTGTGCGGCATTTCCGAGGTGAATCAATCACCTATAACTTACCCAGTTTCGTGCGTAAGCGCTTGATGGCCTGGCTGTGCAGCTGGCTAACCCGAGACTCCCCCACCTCCAGTACCGCGCCAATCTCCTTGAGATTGAGCTCTTCCTGGTAATAGAGGGTCAACACCAGCTGTTCGCGCTCTGGTAAAGCTTCAATCGCTTCCATCACGCGCTGGCGTAAATTCCCTTCCATTAAATGGTGTAACGGGTTTTCTTGCTGATGCTCATCCGTCACCAGCTCGATGCTATCGCCATGCTCTTCGCGCCACTCATCGTAAGAGAAGAGTTGGCTATTATTGGTATCGAGCAACATCTGACGATACTCTTCAACAGCGATCCCAAGACGCTCAGCCACTTCGGTTTCCGTCGCGTTGCGTCCCAGTTCCTGTTCCAGCTGCCCCATCGCATGCGCCACTTCGCGCGCGTTGCGGCGAACACTGCGCGGCACCCAGTCTCGGCTGCGCAGCTCGTCCAGCATCGCCCCACGAATACGCTGAACTGCGTAAGTCGTAAATGCCGTTCCTTGCAGAGCGTCGTATCGGTCAACTGCATTCAATAACCCGATACCGCCCGCCTGTAGCAGATCGTCCAGTTCCACGCTCGCCGGCAAACGCACCTGGAGGCGCAATGCTTCGTGACGCACCAGCGGAACATAACGCTGCCACAGCGAGTGTTTATCCATTACACCATCAGCGGTATAGAGTGAATTCACGATAAACAGCCCTGCGTTAATTGAGTTATCGGCATGATTATCCGATTCTGCAGGGGTTTCAATTGGGTGAATAGTGGGTGAAATGAGGGGTTATTTGGGGGGTTATGCAAATAGCGCTAAATAAAAACCCCGCCGAAGCGGGGTTTAAGCATTATCAGGCGATTAGCCCTGCAGCAGAGACAGAACCTGCTGAGGAACCTGGTTAGCTTTGGACAGCACGGAGTTACCGGCCTGCTGGATGATCTGCGCTTTAGACATATTTGACACTTCGGTCGCATAGTCAGCGTCCTGAATACGGGACTGCGCTTCAGACAGGTTGGTGGTGGTGTTGTTCAGGTTGGTTACAGCAGAGCTCAGACGGTTCTGTACCGCACCCAGTGAAGAACGGAATTTATCAACAGACGCGATAGCTTTGTCCAGCAGAGCCAGTGGATCTGCAGTAGACACGCCTTTGAACTCGCCCGCAGCGTTCAGGGTAACAGTCTGTGCGTTGTTCAGGGTACCGCCCGCGCCGCCATCAGCGATAGCAGCAGCAGTCAGGGAGTAGTTTTTACCCTGAACTTCAGCGTAACCTGCAGCAGCGCCAGCAGCGTCTGCGCCAACTTTAACTGCAACACCAGTCAGAGTACCGGTACCACCGTTAGCATCGGTATAGGTGATGTCAGCGGTGTTCACTTTCACGCTGCCAGTTGCATCGTCAACAGACACAGCGTAGTTGTCAGAACCAGAAGAAACCACGTAGCTGGTAGTAGATGCGCCAGCTGGAGTCTGCACGTTGTGCAGAGTCAGGCTCTTCGCGTCCACGCCCAGAGTAGTAGCAACCGCGCTCAGGTCAACATCTTTCAGAGCACCGCTCGCGCCAACCTGAGTGATAGAATCGCTCAGTTTCAGTGCGTTGTTAGAAACGGAGAAGCCGTTCAGACCCAGAGTAGAAGAGTCGATCTGCTGCAGGTCGATGGAGATAGTCTGGCCGTCGTTTGCACCAACCTGAATCGCCATAGAACCGTTTTTAGCCAGTACGTTCACGCCGTTGAACTGAGTCTGACCGGATACGCGGTCGATTTCAGACAGACGGGATTTGATTTCGTCCTGGATTGACGTCAGGTCAGAATCAGAGTTAGTACCGGTCGTTGCCTGAACGGTCAGTTCACGAACACGCTGCAGGTTGTTGTTGATTTCAGACAGCGCGCCTTCAGTGGTCTGTGCCAGAGAGATACCGTCGTTAGCGTTACGTGCAGCCTGAGTCAGACCTTTGATGTTAGACGTGAAGCGGTTAGCGATAGCCTGGCCCGCAGCATCATCTTTAGCGCTGTTGATACGCAGACCGGAAGACAGACGCTCAATAGAAGAAGACAGAGCAGACTGGTTCTTGTTGATGTTGTTCTGAGTGATCAGCGAGAGGCTGTTGGTATTAATGACTTGTGCCATGATTTCGATTCCTGTTGTTCATCAAATCTGTTTGGTTAGATTTGGGTTTCCACCCTTCGGCTTCATCGCCGTCAAAGGTGTTATCGTCTGGTCCAAAACAACCTTTAGATTTTTTTTCAGGATCTCGATAATTTTTTTAGCCACGGAAATACTCTTCTCTATTACCGTTATTCCCGCCATTAAAAAAAAGAAATTAACCGTAAACTTTCACGCATAAAGGCCGATAACCCCACTATTCGTTCTACGTGTCGATAGATTAAGGAATAAATATGGCAAGTATTTCATCATTGGGGATTGGTTCGGGTCTTAAGTTAGCAGACATTCTGGATAGTCTCACCACGGCCGAAAAAGCGCAGCTGACGCCGATTTCCAAACAGCAGACATCCTATACCGCCAAGCTTAGCGCTTACGGCACGTTGAAGAGTTCGCTGGAAGCGTTTCAGACCGCCAACACCGCGCTGAATAAAGCTGACCTGTTTACGGCCACCAGCACGGCGAGCAGTACCACGGCATTCAGCGCGACCACGACGGGCAGCGCCATTGCGGGTAAATACACCATTAGCGTCTCTCAGCTGGCGCAGGCGCAGACGCTGACCACTAAAAATACCCAGGCGGATACCAAAACTGCCATTGCCACCGCGGACAGCAAAATTACCTTTACCGCGGGCAACGGTAAAGATCCGGTGACGGTTGATATCAGCGCGGCAAACTCCTCGCTGACCGGCATTCGTGATGCCATCAACAAAGCGGATGCGGGCGTGACCGCCAGTATTATTAACGTCGGTAATGGCCAGTATCGTCTGTCTATTACCTCTACCGAAACCGGTGCAGATAACGCGGTCAGCATCAGCGTGAGTGGCGACAGCGCCCTGCAATCCTTTATGGGTTACAACGGCACCAGCACCGACGCCAGCAACGGCATGACGGAAAGCGTTACCGCGCAGAACGCCAAGCTGAAGGTCAACAACGTTGATATCGAAAACAGCAGCAACACCATCAGCGATGCGCTGGAAGATATCACCCTGAACCTGAATGACGTCACCACCGGTAACCAGACGCTGACGATCACCAAAGATACGTCTAAAGCCGAAACGGCAATGAAAGCCTGGGTGGATGCTTACAACACCCTGCAGGACAGCTTTGCAACCTTAACCAAATATACGGCGGTGGATGCAGGCACAGATGCACAGGATTCCAGCAACGGCGCCCTGCTGGGTGACAGCACGCTGCGTACGATCCAGACCCAGCTGAAAACCATGCTGAGCAATACCGTGGGCGGTACCACGTATAAAACGCTGTCGTCACTGGGCATTACCACTGACCCAAGCTCAGGAAAACTGGAGCTGGATAGCGATAAGATGAAAAAAGCGCTGACGGACAACCCGACTGCCGTTAAAGATCTGGTTGTGGGTGACGGTAAAACCACCGGCATCACCACCACGATGGCCACCCAACTGACTGACTGGCTCTCCAGCAAAGGGATTATCCAGGCGGCAAAAGATGGCGTCAGCAAAACGCTGAACAAGCTTACCGATCAATACAACGCCGTGAGCGAGCGTATTGACGCGCGCGTGGCACAGTACAAAGCCCAGTTTACCCAGCTGGACGTACTGATGACTTCGCTGAACAACACCAGCAGCTACCTGACGCAGCAGTTTGAAAATACGTCCAGCAGCAAGTAGTAAACGCTAAACGAACCCGAGGGGGATAACATGTACGGCGCAAAAGGCACGCAAGCCTACGCAAAAATAGAGGTTGAAAGCGCGGTGATGAGCGCCAGCCAGCAACAGCTGGTTATCATGCTATTTGATGGAGCCCTCAGCGCGCTGGTTCGCGCGCGTCTGTTCCTGCAAGACGGTAATATTCCGGCAAAGGGGTTAGCACTCTCGAAAGCCATCAACATTATTGAAAACGGGCTGAAGGTTGGCCTGGTGGACAATAACGGTGATGAGCTTACGCAAAACCTGATTGCCCTTTATGCCTATATGGTACGTCGCCTCCTGCACGCCAACGTGAATAACGACGCCAGCGCCATCGAAGAGGTGGAAACATTGCTGCGCAATATCGCTTACGGGTGGAAGGAGGTTGCGGGTACGCCACAACTGATGCAGGACGCCGTCTAATGAGTAATGCACCGCAACTCTATACCCTTTATCAGCAACTCCTTGAGCAGAGCCAGTTGATGTTGCGACTGGCTCGCCAGGGTTTATGGGATGATCTCATTACTTGTGAAACCGATTATGTCAATGCGGTGCACTCGCTGGCTCGTCTTACGCAGGAAGCGGAACCCTCTGCACAAATGCAGGAGCAACTTCGACCGACTCTGCGCGTGATCCTCGACAATGAAAGCCAGGTGAAAACATTGCTGCAGTCCAGAATGAATGAACTGGCGAAAATGGTGGGGCAATCCTCCATTCAGAAAACCGTTCTTTCCACCTACAGCAACCAGGGCGGTCATGTCCTGGTCCCGCAAAGTAGTAGCGATCTCAATTAGCCATGTAGCTGGCGAACGAACGTTTCCCGCTTCGTTCGCCAGGCATTTCTGCAAAACGTACTCCATACTTGAGTTTCGCGACCTCATGGAGACGGTGCATGCGCAATCCAACCTTACTGCAATGCTTTCACTGGTATTACCCCGCTGGCGGTGAATTGTGGCGAGAAGTTACGGCTTTAGCCCCCAACCTCAACGAAATCGGCATTAACATGGTGTGGCTACCTCCGGCGTACAAAGGCGCATCGGGAGGATATTCGGTGGGCTACGACTCTTACGATCTGTTCGATCTCGGTGAATTCGATCAAAAAGGCGGCGTCGCCACCAAATACGGCGACAAAGCACAGCTGCTAGAGGCCATCGACGCGCTCAAAAGCAACCAAATCGCCGTGCTGTTGGATGTGGTGGTCAACCACAAAATGGGGGCGGACGAGAAAGAGCCGATCCGCGTGCAGCGCGTCAATGAACAAGACCGTACGCAAATCGACGATGAAATCATCGAGTGTGAGGCCTGGACGCGCTATACCTTCCCTGCCCGCGCGGGGAAATATTCGCAGTTTATCTGGGATTACAAATGCTTCAGCGGCATCGACCACATTGAAAACCCCGATGAAGATAATATCTTCAAAATCGTCAACGACTACACCGGCGAAGGCTGGAACGATCAGGTCGACGACGAGATGGGCAATTTCGACTACCTGATGGGCGAGAACATCGATTTTCGCAATCATGCCGTGACCGAGGAGATCAAATACTGGGCGCGCTGGGTGATGGAGCAAACGCAGTGTGACGGTTTTCGACTGGATGCCGTAAAACATATTCCGGCTTGGTTTTACAAGGAGTGGATTGAGCACGTGCAGGAGGTAGCGCCGCAACCGCTGTTTGTTGTCGCGGAATACTGGTCGCACGAGGTGGATAAACTGCAGAACTACATTAATCAGGTCGAGGGCAAAACCATGCTGTTCGATGCGCCGCTGCAGATGAAGTTCCACGAGGCGTCGCGTCAGGGGCGCGACTACGACATGAGCCAGATCTTCACCGGCACGCTGGTGGAAGCCGATCCGTTCCATGCGGTCACGCTGGTTGCCAACCACGACACCCAACCCCTGCAGGCGCTGGAAGCCCCGGTGGAAGCCTGGTTTAAACCGCTCGCCTATGCGTTAATTCTGCTGCGCGAAAACGGCGTGCCGAGCGTGTTCTATCCGGACCTCTTCGGTGCCAGCTACGACGATACGGGCGGAGACGGTAACACGTACCATATTGATATGCCCGTGATTGAACAACTGCATGAGCTGATCCTCGCCCGCCAGCGTTTTGCCCACGGCATTCAGACGCTATTTTTTGATCATCCTAACTGTATCGCGTTCAGCCGCAGCGGGACCGACGACGCGCCGGGCTGCGTGGTGGTCCTTTCCAATGGCGATGACGGGGAAAAAGTGATTTGTCTGGGCGAGAATTACGGCAATAAAACCTGGCGTGATTTTCTGGGCAATCGCGAGGAAACCGTGACCACAGCTGCGGATGGTGAAGGGACGTTCTTCTGTAACGGGGGAAGCGTCAGCGTGTGGGTCATAGAGGATGTGCTGTAGAAACGGGAAGCGTGCGGCCTGATGCCCTCACCCCGACCCTCTCCCACTGTACGGTCCGGGGACATAGTGAACACTTGTTCGGGGACATGGTAGACACTTACAACTAAGGCATAAGAACCCGTTTATGGAGTCGCTTATGCCCTGGGATGCGAGAGATACCATGTCATTACGTACCGAGTTTGTTTTGTTCGCCTCGCAGGACGGGGCGAACATCCGTTCCCTCTGCCGTCGCTTCGGCATTTCACCGGCCACCGGCTACAAGTGGCTTCGCCGCTGGGCGGAGGAAGGGGCTGCCGGCCTTCAGGACCGCCCGCGCATACCGCACCATTCCCCGAACCGCTCATCTGACGACATCACTGCCCTGCTGCGTATGGCCCATGACCGCCATCAACGCTGGGGCGCACGCAAGATAAAGCGCTGGCTCGAAGACCAGGGGCACACCATGCCCGCCTTCAGCACCGTCCATAACCTGATGGCCCGTCACGGCCTGCTGCCGGGCACTTCACCGGGCATTCCCGCCACGGGACGCTTCGAACACGACGCGCCGAACCGCCTCTGGCAGATGGACTTTAAGGGCCACTTTCCCTTTGGCGGTGGCCGCTGCCATCCGCTCACCCTCCTGGACGACCATTCCCGTTTTTCCCTGTGCCTGGCGCACTGTACCGATGAACGGCGCGAGACCGTGCAGCAGCAACTGGTCAGCGTGTTTGAACGTTACGGCCTGCCGGACCGGATGACGATGGACAACGGCTCACCGTGGGGAGACACCACCGGCACCTGGACGGCGCTGGAGCTGTGGCTGATGCGCCACGGTATCCGGGTGGGGCATTCCCGGCCTTATCATCCGCAGACGCAGGGCAAGCTGGAGCGTTTTCACCGCAGCCTGAAGGCGGAAGTGCTGCAGGGCAAGTGGTTCGCGAGCGAGGGTGAACTGCAGCGCGCCTTCGACCACTGGCGGACGGTGTACAACCTTGAACGCCCGCATGAGGCGCTGGATATGGCGGTACCGGGCTCGCGGTATAAGCCGTCTGCACGACAATACAGCGGCAACACCACGCCCCCGGAATACGACGAGGGCGTGATGGTCAGGAAAGTGGATATCAGCGGAAAGCTGAGCGTGAAAGGGGTAAGTCTGAGCGCAGGCAAGGCGTTCAGGGGAGAACGGGTCGGGCTGAAGGAGACGCAGGAAGACGGCAGCTACGAGGTGTGGTGGTACAGCACGAAAGTGGGGGTGATCGACCTGAAGAAAAAGTCGATCACCATGGGTAAAGGATGTTAAAAAGTGTTCACCATGTCCCCGAACACCTGTCTACCATGTCCCCGGACCGTACACCCACGGGGAGAGGGTGCAAACACTAAAAACGGCAACAAGTTTGCCGTTTTGTTTTTACCGTTACGGTAGTTTACTCTCCAGCGGATTTTTGCTCAGGTAATTCGCACACTCTACCGTTGGACGATCCACTTTTTGCAGCTCCATACCATCATACTCAAGCGTTGCGCCATCACGCTCCAGCGGATAGATATCCAGCTTGCGGGTCACGTTATAGTAATCATCCGAACGCAGCATAATCTTGCCCGGCACCGCCACCACGCGCTGCCATTGACGGCAATCCAGCGTATCGCCCTCTTCCGTCACCACCAGCGTGGCAATCGCCTCCGGGCTCACCATCTTGCTTTGCGGCCCTTTTGACTGCCAGTACCCTGCCAGATGCGACGGCACAGGGTGCTTGATGACTTCCTGATAATTATCAACCTGAACACAGCCGGTTAACGCCAGAAGCGCACCCACAATTGCTATTTTTTTCATCATCTTTCCTGCGTGGGAAGAAAAAAATATTGTGGCATTAAAGCGGTATGGGTGCCAGCGTAAGATCGGCAGGTTTTATACCTGCATCGACATGACGTCCTGATAGGCCGATACCAGCTTATTTCGCACCTGGAGGCCCATCTGCAGAGACACCGACGCTTTTTGCAGATCGGCCATCACATCATTAAGCGCCACGCCCGGCTCACCGAGCGTAAATTTTTCCGCCTGCGTCCGGGCGGCGTTCTGCTTGTCGCTGATACGGTCAAGCGCGGCGTGCAGTTGCCCCGCAAAGCTGATGGTTGAAGGTTCGTCCATCACGTTCTGATTACGAGCCGTCATTGCCGTTGCCTGCAGCTGACTGATTACCCCTTCAATGCCCTGTATAGCCATGACTTTCCCCTGGATGGATTTTTACGCGGTCAAGACTAACAGCTTGTCAATCAGATAATGGCGGTAAATAGCGTTAAAAAACCAGGTTATTTGACGCATAGAAAATCACGAATCATCAAATAATGGCAGGGCCATCAATATGGAACTTTTGTCGTGTTTGCCGACCCGGGAGTCAGTTTTGTTTCTCTACACGAATAACGTAAACCACCAGGATTTAAGAGGTGCGCAATGAGTGCAACAGCATCGACAGCGCCACAGAATAAATCACTCGAGTGGATGAACCGCCTTCGCGCGAACCCTAAAATCCCGTTGATCGTGGCAGGCGCTGCCGCCATTGCGATCCTTGTTGCGATGGTCCTGTGGGCGAAAAGCCCTGATTACCGCACGCTTTACAGTAACCTTTCCGATCAGGATGGCGGTGCCATCGTCACCCAGCTTACCCAGATGAACATCCCTTATCGCTTTGCCGATAACGGCGGCGCGCTTGAAGTGCCAGCGGACAAGGTGCACGAGCTTCGCCTGCGCCTGGCGCAGCAGGGTCTGCCGAAAGGCGGCGCGGTCGGTTTCGAACTGCTGGATCAGGAAAAATTCGGTATCAGCCAGTTCAGCGAGCAGGTGAACTACCAGCGCGCGCTGGAAGGTGAACTGGCCCGTACCATTGAAACCTTAGGCCCGGTGAAGAGTGCGCGTGTGCACCTTGCCATGCCTAAACCCTCTTTATTTGTTCGTGAACAGAAATCCCCTTCTGCCTCCGTAACCGTCAACCTTGAGCCTGGCCGCGCGCTGGACGAAGGGCAAATCAGCGCGGTCACGCATCTGGTCTCCAGCGCGGTTGCAGGCTTACCGCCGGGCAACGTGACGCTGGTAGATCAGGGTGGTCATCTGCTGACGCAAAACAACAGCGCCGGTCGCGATCTGAACGACGCGCAGCTGAAGTACGCGGCCGATGTGGAAGGTCGTCTTCAGCGCCGTATCGAAGCGATCCTGGGCCCGGTCGTCGGTAACAGCAACGTGCATGCTCAGGTTACCGCGCAGATCGATTTTGCGAATAAAGAACAAACGGAAGAGCAATACAGCCCGAACGGCGATCCGTCTCAGGCGGTGATGCGTTCTCGTCAGATTAACTCGAACGAGCAGGTGGGCGGCCCCTACCCTGGCGGCGTGCCGGGCGCGCTGTCTAACCAGCCTGCTCCGGCTAACGCGGCACCGATTTCAACGCCTCCGGCCAACCAGCAGAATGCCCAGCAGACAACCTCAACGGCCAATAACGCGGGACCGCGTACCAACAGCCGTAACGAAACCACGAACTACGAAGTGGACCGTACTATCCGCCACACCAAACTGAACGTGGGGGATATTCAGCGTCTGTCTGTTGCCGTGGTGGTGAACTACAAAACCCTGCCGGACGGCAAGCCTCTGCCGCTGACGGCCGAGCAGATGAAGCAGATTGAAGATCTGACCCGTGAAGCGATGGGCTACTCCGAAAAACGTGGCGATACGCTGAACGTGGTGAACTCACCGTTCAACTCGGTTGATGAAAGCGGTGGCGAACTGCCGTTCTGGCAACAGCAGTCGTTTATCGATCAACTGATGTCCGCAGGCCGCTGGTTACTGGTGCTGATTGTTGCCTGGCTGCTGTGGCGTAAGGGCGTACGTCCTCAGCTCCAGCGCCGTGCTGAAGCCGAGAAAGCCGCTCTGGAACAGAAGAATAATCGCCAGGACGTGGAAGAAGCGGTTGAAGTCCACCTCAGCAAAGACGAGCAGATGCAGCAGCGCCGTGCTAACCAGCGCATGGGCGCTGAGGTGATGAGCCAGCGCATTCGCGAAATGTCAGATAACGATCCGCGCGTCGTCGCGCTGGTCATCCGCGGTTGGATGGGTAACGAACATGAGTAATACGCTTACAGGTACCGATAAAAGCGTCATCCTGCTGATGACCATTGGCGAAGACCGCGCGGCAGAGGTGTTCAAACACCTCTCGCAAAGAGAGGTGCAAATCCTCTCTGCGGCCATGGCCAACGTGCGTCAGATCTCCAACAAGCAGCTCACCGAAGTGCTGGCGGAATTTGAGCAGGAAGCCGAACAGTTTGCCGCGCTCAACGTCAACGCCAACGAATACCTGCGCTCCGTGCTGGTCAAGGCGCTGGGCGAAGAGCGCGCCGCCAGCCTGCTGGAAGATATTCTGGAAACCCGCGATACCGCCAGCGGTATCGAAACGCTCAACTTTATGGAGCCGCAGAGTGCCGCCGATCTTATTCGCGACGAGCACCCGCAGATTATCGCGACCATTCTGGTTCACCTCAAACGGGGCCAGGCAGCCGATATTCTGGCGCTGTTCGACGAGCGTCTGCGTCACGATGTGATGCTGCGTATCGCCACGTTTGGCGGTGTCCAGCCAGCCGCGCTGGCGGAGCTGACCGAAGTGTTGAACAACCTGCTCGATGGCCAGAACCTCAAGCGCAGCAAAATGGGCGGCGTGAGAACGGCGGCCGAGATCATCAACCTGATGAAAACGCAGCAGGAAGAAGCGGTCATCACCGCGGTGCGCGAGTTCGACGGCGAGCTGGCGCAGAAAATTATCGACGAGATGTTCCTGTTCGAAAACCTGGTCGAAGTGGACGATCGCAGCATCCAGCGCCTGCTTCAGGAAGTGGACTCCGAATCGCTGCTTATCGCCCTCAAAGGTGCCGAGCAGCCGCTGCGCGAGAAGTTCCTGCGCAACATGTCCCAGCGTGCAGCCGATATCCTGCGCGACGACCTGGCCAACCGTGGTCCGGTGCGTCTGTCTCAGGTGGAAAACGAACAGAAAGCGATCCTGCTTATCGTTCGTCGACTGGCCGAAACCGGCGAGATGGTGATTGGCAGCGGAGACGACACCTATGTCTAATGAGCTGCCGTGGACGCGCTGGACACCCGACGATCTGGCGCCTCCCCTCTCCGAGTTTATCCCCGCCGCACTCCCGTCCGATGAGGGCGATATCGATGCCGCGGTGCCCGAGCTGAGCGAAGAAGAGCAGCGTGCGCAGATGCTGGCGCAGATGCAAATGCAGGCGCACGAACAGGGCTTCAACGCCGGTCTGCACGAAGGACGGCAGAAAGGTCAGGAGCAGGGTTATCAGGAAGGGCTGGCAAAAGGGCTGGAGCAAGGCATCGAACAGGCGCGTCAGCAGCAGGCGCCCCTCAATGCCCGTATGCAGCAGCTGGTGAGCGAATTCCAGCATACGCTGGACGCGCTCGACAGCGTTATTGCGTCGCGCCTGATGCAGATGGCGCTGGAAGCCGCGCGTCAGGTGATTGGCCAGACGCCAACCGTCGATAACTCGGCGCTGATTAAACAGATTCAGGGTCTGCTGCAGCAGGAGCCGCTGTTCAGCGGCAAACCGCAGCTGCGCGTTCACCCGGACGATCTCCAGCGCGTGGAAGAGAGTCTTGGCGCGACGCTCAGCCTGCACGGCTGGCGACTGCGGGGCGATCCCTCGTTACACCACGGCGGGTGCAAAGTCTCGGCGGATGAGGGCGATCTGGATGCCAGCGTCGCCACCCGCTGGCAAGAACTGTGCCGCCTGGCAGCACCGGGAGTTGTCTAATGACCGCACGCCTTACCCGCTGGCTCAACACGCTCGATAACTTTGAAACGAAGATGGCACAACTGCCATCTGTTCGTCGTTATGGCCGTCTGACCCGCGCCACCGGCCTGGTGCTGGAAGCGACGGGCCTGCAGCTTCCGCTGGGTGCCACCTGCGTTATTGAGCGTCAGGACGGACTGGAAATGCGTGAGGTCGAAAGTGAGGTGGTCGGATTTAACGGCCAGCGCCTGTTCCTGATGCCGCTCGAAGAAGTTGAAGGCATTCTGCCCGGCGCGCGCGTCTACGCGAAAAACAGTTCAGGCGACGGTCTGCAAAGCGGCAAGCAGTTACCGCTTGGGCCAGCGCTCCTTGGGCGCGTGCTGGACGGCAGCGGCAAGCCGCTCGACGGCCTGCCCTCGCCGGACACCACCGAAACCGGGGCGCTGATCACCCAGCCGTTCAACCCGCTGCAGCGTACCCCGATCGAGCACGTGCTGGATACCGGCGTGCGCCCGATTAACGCCCTGCTGACCGTGGGACGTGGACAGCGTATGGGCCTGTTCGCCGGGTCCGGCGTGGGGAAATCCGTCCTGCTCGGCATGATGGCACGCTATACCCAGGCCGATGTGATCGTCGTGGGGCTGATTGGCGAGCGTGGACGCGAAGTTAAAGACTTCATCGAAAACATTCTGGGTGCGGAAGGCCGCGCCCGCTCGGTGGTTATTGCCGCCCCGGCGGATGTGTCCCCCTTGCTGCGTATGCAGGGTGCCGCCTACGCGACCCGCATCGCCGAAGATTTTCGCGACCGCGGCCAGCACGTCCTGCTGATCATGGACTCCCTGACCCGTTACGCAATGGCGCAGCGTGAAATCGCGCTCGCCATCGGTGAGCCTCCGGCCACCAAAGGGTATCCGCCTTCGGTATTCGCCAAGCTCCCGGCGCTGGTCGAACGCGCGGGGAACGGCATCAGCGGCGGCGGCTCGATCACCGCATTCTATACGGTGCTGACCGAGGGCGATGACCAGCAGGATCCGATTGCCGACTCCGCGCGTGCGATCCTCGACGGTCACATTGTGCTGTCGCGACGTCTGGCCGAAGCGGGGCATTACCCGGCGATTGATATTGAAGCATCCATCAGCCGCGCAATGACGGCGCTGATAACCGAGAAGCACTACGCCCGCGTGCGTAACTTCAAACAACTGCTCTCCAGCTTCCAGCGCAACCGCGATCTGGTGAGCGTTGGGGCGTATGCCAAAGGCAGCGACCCGATGCTCGACAAAGCGATTGCGCTCTGGCCGCAGCTGGAGGCGTTTTTGCAACAAGGTATTTTTGAACGCGCCGACTGGGAAGACTCAATCCAGGCTCTGGATCTGATTTTCCCGCAGGTGTAACACAGGTGGAGGGCGAAGGTCATGGCGCAAAACAGCGCGTTATCAACGCTAAAAGATCTGGCTGAAAAAGAAGTTGATGATGCCGCACTGCAGCTTGGCGCAATGCGACGCGGGTGCCAGCAGGCTGAAGAGCAGTTGAAGATGTTAATCGACTATCAGCATGAATATCGCACCAACCTGAATACCGATATGACGCAGGGCATTGGCAGCCAGCGCTGGATCAACTATCAGCAGTTTATCCAGACGCTGGAAAAGGCGATTGAGCAACACCGCCTGCAGCTTAACCAGTGGACCGAAAAAGTGGATACCGCGCTCAACTTCTGGCGCGAGAAAAAACAGCGGCTGCAGGCCTGGCAAACGCTACAGGACCGACAGGTCGCGGCGTCAACCCTGGCGGAAAACCGCCTGGATCAGAAAAAAATGGATGAGTTTGCCCAGCGCGCATCAATGAGGAAACCGGAATGATCACACTGCAACAACTGCTAATGACCGACAGCGACCTGTCAGGCGGCACGCAAACGGGGAAAGGCGCCGAGGGTGCGCAAGACTTTCTTTCTCTGCTGGCGGGCGCGTTGACCGATGCGTCCGGTCAGGGCAAAGATGCGCCGCTGACCCTGGCTGATTTGAAAGCCGCTGGCAGCAAGCTGTCCAGGGAAGCGCAACAGGACGCAGGCGAGACCACCCTGCAGGCGAAAATTGCCGACCTGCTCTCACGCCAGGAGACGCTGACCGCCGACGATGACGCGGCGAAGACCACTGCGCTGCAAACGCTGGTGTCCGGGCTGATGCCGACGACCCACGGTGATGCGTTAAAGACGCTGACGCACGCGTCCGCAATAGATGACAGCAAAACTGACCTAAGCGAAGACGAACTCGCGGGGCTTAGCGCGCTGATGGCGATGCTGCCGCACCAGCAGACGGCAACACCGGTAACGACGCAGGCAACCCACGTCGACGGCGTTACCGCTCAGACGTCCCTCACCTCCGCGCTTCCGCAAACGCTGAAAAACGCGCTGCCGGGAAAAGAGAATAACCCGCCTCAGGCGGCGTCTCAGCCTGTGGCACAAACGGCTGACGCAGCCCTGCCAGCCAGCGTACCCGTGACGCCTGCGGTCGCGGCGGCGGCTGAGAAACAGGACATCGCGAGCAGCGCGTCGTCAACCTCGCCCACCGCAACCATGGCACCGATCCTCAGCAGCCACGCGACCTCACAGCCTGCTGCAACCATTGCCACCGCGCCGGTATTGAGCCAGCCGCTCGGCACCAGCGAATGGCAGCAGACGCTGAGTCAGCACATCACGCTGTTCACGAAGCAAGGCCAGCAGACCGCTGAGCTGCGTCTGCACCCGGAAGACCTGGGCCAGGTGCAAATCTCGCTTAAACTGGATGATAACCAGGCGCAGCTGCAGATGGTGTCTCCGCACAGCCACGTGCGCGCGGCGCTGGAGGCTGCTCTGCCTGTCTTACGCACCTCTCTGGCGGAAAGCGGCATTCAGCTTTCGCAGAGCAGCGTCAGCAGCGAGAGCTTCGCCGGACAGCAGCAATCCTCATCACAGCAGCAACAGCAGGCTTCCCGCTCGGGCCAGCACGGCGCGTTCAATGAAGAGAGTGATGAGTTATTGCCGACCCCTGCCGCCCTGCAATCCGCCGCGCGGGGAAATGGCGCAGTGGATATCTTCGCCTAAACGCCAGAGGTAGCGTGATTATTCCCGTCTTTTCCACGCTTTGAGATAAGGCGGACACGGGATAATCACCCTATTAAGCTGTACCGAAACAGGAAGCTCGTATCAGATGACTGACTCCGCTATCACCAAAAAAAGTAAGCGCTCCATCTGGATCCCGCTGCTGGTGTTGATCACGCTCGCCGCCTGCGCTACCGCGGGCTATAGTTACTGGCGTATGCAGCAGGAACCGACTGCCGCTGCTGCCAAAGCTGAAGCGCCACCGCCTCCGGCTCCCGTGTTCTTCCCGCTGGACACCTTCACCGTCAACCTGGGTGATGCGGATCGTGTGCTTTATGTTGGCATTACGCTGCGCCTGAAAGACGAAGCTACCCGTTCTCGTCTGAACGATTATCTTCCTGAAGTGCGTAGCCGTCTGCTGCTGCTTTTCTCTCGTCAGGACGCTTCGACGCTCGCTACCGATGACGGTAAGCAAAAACTGGTCGACGCCATCAAACAGACGCTGTCGACCCCGCTGGTAAACGGCCAACCGAAGCAGGAAGTCACTGACGTTCTGTATACAGCCTTCATTCTGCGGTAACGACATGGGCGACAGTATTCTTTCTCAGGCAGAAATCGATGCGCTGCTCAACGGCGACAGCGATAAGAGTGATGATCCGCAACCGGGACTGAGCGGCGACGACAATATTCGCCCCTATGATCCGAATACCCAGCGTCGCGTGGTACGTGAACGTCTGCAGGCGCTGGAGATCATCAACGAACGTTTTGCGCGTCAGTTCCGTATGGGGCTGTTTAACCTGCTGCGTCGTAGCCCGGATATCACCGTCGGCGCGATCCGCATTCAGCCGTATCATGAGTTTGCCCGCAACCTGCCGGTGCCAACCAACCTTAACCTGATCCATCTGAAGCCGCTGCGCGGCACTGGTCTGGTGGTGTTTTCGCCAAGCCTGGTGTTCATTGCGGTGGATAACCTGTTCGGCGGCGACGGGCGTTTCCCGACCAAAGTAGAAGGTCGTGAGTTCACCCACACCGAACAGCGCGTCATTAACCGCATGCTGAAGCTGGCGCTGGAGTCTTACAGCGACGCGTGGAAGGCGATTAACCCGCTGGAAGTGGAGTACGTCCGTTCCGAGATGCAGGTGAAGTTCACCAATATCACCACCTCGCCGAACGATATCGTCGTTAACACGCCGTTCCACGTTGAAATCGGCAACCTGACCGGTGAGTTCAACATCTGCCTGCCGTTCAGCATGATTGAACCGCTGCGCGAGCTGCTGGTGAACCCGCCGCTGGAGAACTCGCGCCACGAAGATCAGAACTGGCGTGAAAACCTGGTTCGCCAGGTTCAGCATTCGCAGCTGGAGCTGGTAGCGAGCTTTGCCGATATTCCGCTGCGGTTATCTCAGATCCTGAAATTACAACCCGGCGACGTTTTGCCGATAGAAAAACCCGACCGCATTATTGCCCATGTGGATGGTGTCCCCGTGCTGACCAGTCAGTACGGCACAATTAACGGCCAGTATGCGTTACGCGTTGAGCACTTGATCAACCCGATATTGAATTCGCTGAATGAGGAACAGCCCAAATGAGTGACATGAACAATCCGTCCGATGAGAACAGCGGAGCACTGGACGATCTGTGGGCTGACGCGTTAAACGAGCAAAAGACGACCCCGACGAAAAGCGCGGCGGACGCGGTATTCCAGCAGCTGGGCGGCGGCGACGTCAGCGGCACGCTGCAGGATATCGACCTGATCATGGATATCCCGGTTAAGCTGACGGTTGAGCTGGGCCGCACCCGCATGACCATAAAAGAGCTGCTGCGCCTGACGCAGGGTTCCGTGGTCGCCCTTGACGGCCTGGCCGGTGAACCGCTGGATATTCTGATCAACGGTTATCTGATTGCTCAGGGTGAAGTGGTGGTGGTTGCTGATAAGTACGGCGTGCGCATCACCGACATCATTACGCCATCCGAACGTATGCGTCGTCTGAGCCGTTAAGCATGAAAACCCAGGCAACAATGTCCCAACCCTCCGCGGTACCTGGCTCGCCGCTGCTCCAGGTGAGCGGTGCCCTGTTCGGTATTATTGCCTTCATTCTTATTGCGGCCTGGCTGGCAAAGCGTTTTGGTCTGGCGGGTAAAACCGCCGGAACGCGCGGCCTGAAAGTCAGCGCCAGTACCACGCTGGGGCCACGCGAGCGCGTGGTCATCGTCGACGTGGAAGATGCGCGTCTGGTACTGGGGATCACCGCCTCAAACATCAATGTATTACATAAACTGCCGCCCGCCCCTGTCACGGGTGACGAGCGCGCAGAAGCCCCAGCGGATTTCCAGTCCGTTATGAAGAGTTTGCTTAAGCGTTCCGGGAGATCCTGATGCGCCGTTTGTTATCCCTTACGCTTGCGGGTGTTGGCCTGTTTGCTCCCGCGGTCTATGCGCAACTGCCCGGTCTGGTCTCGACCCCGCTTGCCGGAGGCGGTCAAAGCTGGTCGCTTTCGGTTCAGACGCTGGTGTTCATCACCTCGCTGACCTTTATTCCGGCCATTCTGCTGATGATGACCAGCTTTACCCGCATCATCATTGTTTTTGGCCTGCTGCGAAACGCCCTGGGAACGCCTTCCGCGCCGCCCAACCAGGTGCTGCTGGGTCTGGCCCTGTTTTTGACTTTTTTCATTATGTCGCCGGTGATCGACAAGATTTACACCGACGCCTACCAGCCGTTTAGCGAAGATAAAATCTCGATGGAAGTTGCGCTGGAGAAAGGCGCGCAGCCGCTGCGTGAATTTATGCTGCGCCAGACGCGTGAAGCAGATTTAGCCCTCTTTGCCCGCCTCTCCAACACCGGCGAGCTTCAGGGACCGGAAGCGGTGCCGATGCGCATTTTGCTGCCAGCCTATGTCACCAGCGAGCTAAAAACCGCGTTCCAGATTGGCTTCACTATTTTCATTCCGTTCCTGATTATCGACCTGGTGATCGCCAGCGTCCTGATGGCGCTCGGGATGATGATGGTACCGCCTGCGACCATCGCTCTGCCCTTTAAGATCATGCTCTTTGTGCTGGTCGATGGCTGGCAGCTGCTGGTCAGTTCGCTGGCGCAGAGTTTCTACAGTTGAGGAGCGCGCAATGACGCCAGAATCGGTCATGATGATGGGCACGGAAGCGATGAAAGTCGCGATTGCCGTTGCCGCCCCGCTGCTGCTTGTTGCCCTCGTGACCGGTCTGATCATCAGTATCCTGCAGGCCGCCACGCAGATTAACGAAATGACGCTGTCGTTTATCCCGAAAATCATTGCCGTGTTCGTGGCGATTATCGTCGCCGGGCCGTGGATGCTGAACCTGCTGCTGGACTATATGCGCAACCTGTTCACCAATCTGCCGTACATCATCGGCTGATATCACGATGCTGCACTTCACCAGCGATCAATACGTCCAGTGGCTGGGCGTCTACTTCTGGCCGATGCTGCGCATTATGGCGCTCATCTCAACCGCCCCTATTCTCAGCGAGAAATCGATACCCAAGCGCATCAAAGTGGGGCTGGGGATCGTCATCACGATTATTGTCGCCCCGTCCCTGCCGCCGGTTGATATCCCTGTATTTTCCGCTAACGCCGTATGGGTGGCGCTTCAGCAGGTGATGATCGGCGTCGCCGTTGGGTTTACCATGCAGCTCGCCTTTGCGGCAGTGCGTACTGCGGGTGAGCTGATCGGCCTGCAAATGGGGTTATCCTTCGCCACCTTCGTCGACCCCGGCAGCCACCTCAACATGCCGGTGCTGGCGCGTATCATCGATCTGCTGGCGATGCTGCTGTTCCTGTCGTTTAACGGCCACTTATGGCTTATCTCAATGCTGGTGGACACCTTCCACACGCTGCCGATTGGCGAAAATCCGGTTAACAGCAACGCGTTTCTGGCGCTGGTGCGTGCCGCCGGGCTGATTTTTCTCAACGGGCTGATGCTGGCGCTGCCGATCATCACCCTGTTGCTGACCGTTAACCTGGCATTAGGCCTGCTGAACAGAATGGCGCCGCAGCTTTCCGTGTTTGTCATTGGTTTTCCCGTGACGTTGACGGTCGGTCTTTTATTAATGTCATTGCTAATGCCACTTATCGCCCCCTTCTGTGAACATTTATTCAGCGAGATATTCAACCTGTTAGCGGATATTGTCAGCGAACTGCCTCGCAAATAATAGTCCTCACACTCCATATTGTCTTTCTGAGGATATTCCTAAAATAAAACGCGAAAAACATCTTCCAGGATATATCTGACGCGGTTTAAATGTTTCTAACCATCTCACAATACTTAATATTTACTTTACTTTAAGAAGATTCCTGGCAAATTATAAGTAACTTTACGGGATAGTGAGTTCGCCTGAAAGTCTTTGTCATGCTCACAGGTTTTATTTGGTTTTTTCCATCCCGTATGGCTGTTTATGAGCTCTCAGGCAGATGGTGAATTATCGTTACGCATTGAGTGAGGGTATGCCATGTCAACGATCATTATGGATTTATGCAGCTACACCCGGCTAGGGTTAACCGGGTATCTGGCAAGCAGAGGGGTAAGAAAGAGAGACATCAACGATGCACACACCGTTGACGAACTCGAAGCCGCTTGTGAAGCACACAAGCCCGGCGTGGTGTTTATTAATGAGGACTGTTTCATTCACGATCCAGCCAACAGTCAGCACATTAAGCAAATCATTAATCAGCATCCTAAAACGTTGTTTATTGTTTTTATGGCGATCGCCAATATTCATTTCGACGAATACTTGTTGGTCCGTAAAAATTTATTGATCAGTTCTAAATCGATTAAACCCGAGTCGCTGGATGACATTTTGGGTGATTATTTGAATAAAGAAGTTAAGAATGTAGGAGCGGTTAACTTACCCACCCTATCATTAAGCAGAACTGAATCAAGTATGCTCAGAATGTGGATGGCTGGACAAGGGACAATTCAGATCTCGGACCAGATGAATATCAAGGCAAAAACGGTTTCGTCACACAAAGGAAATATTAAAAGGAAAATTAAAACGCATAATAAGCAAGTGATCTACCACGTCGTTCGCCTGACCGATAATGTCACAAACGGAATTTTCGTTAATATGCGCTGATCCGCGCAAGACCTTCTGTACCCTACCTGCGATCTCTGGCCTGGCCAGAGATTTTTGCATTTTCAGCCGCATGGGCCGGGGACGGGAACGCCGCCCGACACCACGCTATTCCGCTGCTTCCACAAAAATACCATCCTCATGTCCCAGTTCATTAAAGAACCAGATACCGAGCGGGTAGTCTTCCAGAGAAACCAGGTACATTACACCTTCGCTAAACTCTTCTATTGCCAGCACCACACCCGGGCGGCGCGGTCCACCGTCCGTTTTAACGGTTACCCGATCGTTGACCTTCATACATTCCTCCTGTGGTTTTGAGCCAGTGTAGAACAAAACGCATTAACTGGCACCGACCCCCGGCGCGAATGGTGTTTTTGTGTGCGGTCTATACTTATGGATGGACACGGTTGCATGAGGACCCCGTAATGAAGACCGATAAAGAGTACAGCGACACCATCAAGCGTGAGGTGGAGGTGGATGTCGATGCCCTGCTGGCCGCTATCAATGAGATCAGTGAGTCCGAAGTTCGCCGCTCAGACGATGAGTCAGACAAAGTGATTGTGAACGGAAGGGACTATCACACTTACCGCGAGCTGGCCGAAGCCTTCGAGCTTGATATTCATGACTTCAGCGTGTCTGAAGCGAATCGGTAAGATGAAAAAAATCCCGGTCATGGGGATGGCCGGGATCAAACTTGCTTATGCAAGAAGCACTTGAAAATTCGTTACACCAGGAAATCTGATGTAGAAACAACACTATCCCCAACGGATTTGTCTGACAAGCATATATTCTCCTGGCGAATATAATATTTTATACATGTGAATTTTAGTTATGAGCAGCAACATGCGCCGCGTGTGGGTTACGCAGGAACGATTCCGTCAAACCGCTCTCCCGGCACTGTCATTTTTTAGGAATAATCTTAGATAAGCGCGCGTCAGCCATCAGGAGCCGTTATGCCTTCGCTTCAGAATCCACTGCTGATTTTCACCGATCTGGATGGGACACTGCTGGATATTCATACCTATGACTGGCAGCCTGCCGCCGCATGGCTGGAGCGGCTACAGGATAAACAGGTCCCCGTTATCCTTTGCAGTAGCAAGACGGCGGCTGAGATGCTCGACATCCAGCAGGAGTTAGGCCTGGAAGGTCTGCCATTCATTGCGGAAAACGGGGCGGTCATTCAGCCTGATGTTCGCTGGGATCCCCCTGCCCGGCGCATCACGGGGATGTCTCACCCTACGATTCGTCACATCATCGAGCAGATCAGACTGCAAACGCACGTTAAATTCACCACCTTTGATGACGTGAATGAACGGGTAATCAGTGAATGGACGGGACTGACGCCTTCCCGTTCGCTGCTTGCGCGCAGGCATGAAGCGTCCCTGACGTTAATCTGGCGCGACAGCGATGCGCAAATGACGCGCTTTGAAGAGGCGCTGGAACCGCATGGCCTGCAGTTTGTACAGGGGGCGAGATTCTGGCACGTCCTGGACGCGCGCTGCGGCAAGGATGTGGCGGTAAAATGGCTGACTGAACAGTATTGTCTGCAGGAGCCTGTTGCGTGGACATCCCTTGGGCTGGGCGATGGTCCCAACGACGCCCCGCTGTTAGACAGCGTCGATTTTGCGGTGGTGGTCAAAGGCATTAACCGCCAGGGCATTTCGCTGCAGAACGATAGCCCGGAACGGGTTTATCACACGCAGCGTCCCGGTCCCGAGGGCTGGCGCGAAGGGCTCGATCACTTCTTGGTGTGATCGCGCCAGACGACGCAGTTGCGTCCCCCCTGCTTTGCCTCATACAACCGCGCATCGGCAATTGACTGCAGTTGCTCAAAATTATAGTTACCCGTCTCCTGCGCGCTGCTGACGCCCAGTGAGGCACTGATGCGCAGAGTGACGCTCTTCTTAACCAGAATCTCTTTGCTGTCGATCCGTGCGCGGATCCGCTCAGCAACATTTGCCGCTTCCTCAAGCGTCAGGCCAGGGAGCACGACACAGAACTCCTCGCCACCCACACGGCCGCCCACGTCATTGGCGCGCAACGCACTCGCAATCAATCCTCCGGCGTGCGACAACACTTTATCCCCTGCCTGATGCCCGAACCGGTCATTGATACCCTTGAAATGGTCCAGATCGATCTGGATGACAGACAACGGCAGGGACTGCTGCTGGCATTGCTTTGCAAGGGAATTCGCCCGTTCAAACAGCGCCCCGCGATTATTCAGGCGGGTCAGCGGATCGTGCCAGGCCTGCCACTGAAGCGAGTGTTGAAGCGTATACATATTGCTGACCATGCGCCGGATCACGAGCCAGGAGATCAGCAGCATGGCGGTGAAAAGCGCCCAGAGTAGCGCCAGCACAATACTGATGCTGCCGAAGTCCCCGCGAACCCCTTCATGTAGCGTATGCACGCGCAGGACAACGCCCTCAAAATGATCGAGCCGTTCCCAACTGATAAAGCGGCTACCCAGACGAATCCCCCCCTCCGTGTCGGACTCGATAGCGTGAGCTATCTGCGCCAGCTCGCTTGCATCGAAGTGGTTAACCGTACTTTCGGGTGATTCTGAGGTCGCAATCATATTGAGGCGCGTGTCGTAAAGCTGGTATTCACCTTCTGTATGGTTGTCCATGGCCTCCACCAGCAGCTGTTTCATCGTATCAACGCTGATATCCATCGCCACCACGCCATACCAGAAATGGTCGTAATAGATCGGCACGCTGGCGGTAATAAGCCGCTTGTTCCCGATAAAAGACGACGGAGGCGAAATAAACCAGCGAACGGCACGTGCGCGGTTTTCACGCTCAGACTGCTGTGAAAACCAGGGCTGCGTGACCAGCTGATAATAGCGGGGAGAAATATCTCTCGGTTGTGCAGGCGTATCAGTTGCGATAAAGAACCCTGCGCGGGAAACATACAGCACCCGCTCTACATTACTGCTGTGCGATGACGCCAGACGCAGGAGGTACCCGACTTCGAGGGCCGCAGAGAGTTCGTTTGCCAGGCGATCGTTATCACGGTTGAGCAGCGTGGTTTTTTCAACAAACGCATCGGACACCCCGTTGATGGGTAACGTGCGATTTTCGTCCACCGCGATTTGCCAGTTTGTGGTGTTCCGCAGGGTATTAAAACGCGTCACCGCATTGTGCAGCACACCGAATGCCAGCGGTGTTTGCAGCGCATCGCGCATGCTGTGACGGAAGAAAAGCAGTTTATCGACGTTGTACTGCAACTGCCTGTCCAGGCCATTTGCGACCGTTTCCAGATGGTTACGCTGGCTGGAGATATAGGCATCTTCCAGTACCACCACTTCACGCCAGGTGAGGAGCGTGGAAAAGACCAGGACAATAATAAAACAGAGATTAACAATCAGGCCGGGATTGCTACGCTGATGCAGCCATTGCTGAAGAGATCGTTTTACAACATAGGTATCGCGCTGCACACACACTCCCTGAATGTCACATAAAAACGCCCGGCGAACCGGGCGTTAGAGTGATTAAGCCTTCTCGCGATGTTGCCGTCCGTCCCCCGGCTGAAGCTCGTCTTCACGAAACGCTTCCCGCTTGATGCCATAACCATCATGCCACCGGCACTCCACCATACCACTGGAATAACCTGTGACAATCATACGCGGACCACCGTTCTTCGGCTTAACTTCATCACTGACCAAAAAGACCATACCCGCCTCCTGTATCAGGGTGAAACTTTTTCAATTTAGACGAGGAATGGCCTTTTTGCATCCCTGTTCGGGTAGCAATTAGTGCGAGGCTCCACGCATTTTTTCGACTGCTTTTACGGCAGCGACCACGATAGCGCCAATGATAAAGCCCAGCACCAGATTCAACAGCGTCGGCAAAATAGCGGCGACAACCGCCCCCTGCGCCGAGGCAAAATGCTCAATCGCATGGTGCAGCGGCGCAATACCGTGCACGACAATCCCGCCGCCGACGAGGAACATGGCCAGCGTACCCACGACCGACAAACTTTTCATCAGCCAGGGGGCCAGCGTCAGCAGGCTTTTACCGATACCGCGTGCTACCGAGCTCGATTTCTCCTCCAGCCAGTAGCCAATATCATCCAGCTTGACGATAAGCCCCACCAGGCCGTAAACGCCCACGGTCACCAGAATCGCAATGCCGGAAAGCACCATAACCTGATTGACCAGCGGTGCTTCTGACACAATCCCCAGCGTAATCGCCACGATTTCGGCCGAGAGAATAAAGTCAGTGCGGACTGCCCCTTTCACCTTATCACGTTCGAACGCCAAAGGATCCTGAGCGGCCAGGGCTTCCAGTCGCTGCTGGCGCACCTCTGGCGTGTCGCTCTCCTTACGTGAGGCAAAAGAGTGCAGGACTTTCTCGACCCCCTCGAAGCACAAAAACGCGCCGCCAATCATCAGCAGTGGCGTGATGGCCCAGGGGATAAAGGCGCTGATCAACAACGCGAGCGGAACGAGGATCACCTTATTGATAAAGGACCCCTTCGCCACGCTCCAAACCACCGGCAACTCCCGGTTAGCCTTTACGCCGGTAACCTGCTGCGCGTTCAGCGATAAATCATCCCCCAATACACCGGCGGTCTTTTTGGCCGCCAGTTTTCCCATGACCGAAATGTCATCCAGCAAGGTGGCAATGTCGTCCAGTAATGTTAATAAGCTACTTCCTGCCAAAATCTCTATCCTTCTTTTTTTGCTAATTAAGTGAATAGTATGGAACAAAACCGGACACCCGGAAACAGGCACCTGACGTCAACAAAAAATTCACATCCACACCACAATTAAAGCACTCGCCAGACCGATAGTTTTGGCGTTTACTATGAGCGAACTTTTTATTTCGACGTGAGGGACTATGCGTTTCCGGCAACTATTACCGCTCATTGGAGCACTTTTTTCGCTGTATATCATCTGGGGATCCACCTATTTTGTCATTCGAATCGGTGTGGAAAGCTGGCCCCCGTTGATGATGGCAGGGATCCGCTTCTTCTCTGCGGGCGTATTGTTGATTACGTTTTTGCTGCTGCGCGGCCACAAGCTTCCCCCACTCCGCCCGCTGCTCAACGCGGCACTGATTGGCTTTCTGTTGCTGGCCGTTGGGAATGGTGCCGTGACCGTGGCGGAGCACCAGAATGTACCGTCCGGGATCGCCGCCGTGGTGGTCGCCACCGTCCCGCTGTTTACCCTCTGCTTTAGCCGCCTGTTCGGTATCCGCACCCGCAAGCTGGAATGGCTGGGGATCGGCATAGGGCTTGCGGGGATCATCCTGCTCAACAGCGGTGGCAATCTGAGCGGAAACCCATGGGGTGCGCTGCTGATCATGGTCGGCTCCATGAGCTGGGCGTTTGGCTCCGTCTACGGTTCGCGGATTGAACTGCCTTCCGGCATGATGGCAGGCGCGATTGAGATGCTCGCGGCGGGTATCGTACTGCTGATTGCCTCGACGCTGATGGGTGAGAAGCTGACAACGATGCCGGACCTGTCTGGCTTCCTGGCCGTGGGGTATCTTGCGCTCTTTGGCTCCATTATTGCCATTAACGCCTATATGTTCCTGATCCGCAATGTCTCCCCGGCCGTCGCCACCAGCTACGCCTACGTGAACCCGGTGGTCGCCGTCCTGCTCGGTACCGGTTTTGCGGGAGAAGTGTTATCGACGGTTGAATGGCTGGCGCTGGGTGTGATTGTTTTTGCGGTGGTGCTGGTAACATTGGGCAAATATTTGCTGCCTGCGAAACCGGTCGTCACGCCGTGCGAGGTGGAGAAACCTTAATCCCCTGCGTATCGATCTGCGCGGCCTCCGCGCCGCCGCAGATCCACTCTTCCAGCCGCTCTGTCAGGTCCAGATCGCTCAGTTTTAGCCTGCCGCGCAGGGCGCACTCCCACACGACTAATACCCGCCAGCCCTGAGAAAGCAGCGTCGCAATATCGCGTTTATCCCGCTCTACATTCTTACCTATCTTCTCCAGCCAGAAATCGGTTCGCGTTGCGGGAGCCTTGAACAGGTAGCAGTTGTGATGGTGCCAGAAACAGCCGTGGGTAAAGATAATGCACTGATACGCGTCGAGGATGAAATCGGGACGCCCGGCGAGCGCGGCATCCTGGACGCGAAAATCAAAACCGGCCTGCGTCAGTAATTCCGCCAGCCGTTTTTCGATGGCGGTATCACGCGTGCCGATGGCACGCATGTTTTTACTGCGCGTCGCTTTATTGTGTACGTCCGTCATTGACGGCCTCGCTCTGACGCAGCGCCACAGCCTGTTTAATGCGTGAGGCCAGCAGTTTCGCCACCGCCGCAAACGCGGGCACGACCACCGAGTTACCAAACTGACGGTAAGCCTGGGTGTCTGACACCGGAATACGGAAACTGTAGCCCTGCGGCGACTCAAACCCCATCAGCCGCGCACACTCACGCGGGGTTAAGCGACGTGGGCGATGGCGCTGATTCTGCGGATCGTCAAAGTCTTTTTCGCCCAGCGCTTTATCCCAGCCTCTGTCGATGAGGATCTCTGCGCCATCTTTGTAATAACGCGCCGACAAGGTGCGGGTCACGCTGTCTGGATTTGTTGGGTTCACCATGCCAAAACCGAACCCATTGCCTTTGGCCTGGTGCTTTTTGGCATAGCGGTAGAGGTATTTCCACAGTACCGGCGTCAGGATAAATTTGGCGTCAACGGCGGGCTCCAGCAGCTCGGCCACGCTCGGTCGGCGCGCCGGATACAGCGACGGGATATCCCGCAGGGTGAAGTCGCCTTTAAGATTGAGGTCCCGGCGGAAACCTACCAGCACGATACGTTCGCGATGCTGCGGCAGAAAATATTTACCGTCGATGATTTTCGGATCGTCTGCGCCCATGTCCTGCGCATCGGCCACGTCGTAGCCCAGTTCATCCAGCGTTTGCATAATGATGCGGAAGGTTTTCCCGCCATCATGGCTTTTTAAGTTTTTAACGTTTTCCAGCACAAATATGGCCGGTCGGCGGGCATCGATAATGCGGACCACGTCAAAAAACAGCGTGCCCTGCGTATCACAGGCAAACCCGTGGGCGCGTCCCAGGGCATTTTTTTTCGACACCCCGGCGAGCGAAAAAGGCTGGCACGGGAAGCCCGCCAGCAGCACGTCGTGCTCAGGCACGGTTTGCCGAATATGCGCTGCGGCCTCTTCGTCGCTGACGCCGCTTTTATGGCTCAGGGTCACATCGCGGATGTCAGCGTTAAAATGGTGTTCATCAGGGTCGCAATACCAGTTGGCCTTATAGGTACGCACCGCGTGTTTATTCCACTCGCTGGTAAACACGCACTGCCCGCCAATGGCTTCAAAACCGTGGCGGATGCCGCCAATACCGGCGAACAGATCGATAAAGCGGAACGTATAGTCTGGATGCGCGGCGGGAGGACGCGGCAGCAAATTTTGCAGGTAACGGAACTCGCCGTCGCTCATGCGGTGCCCTGCCCTGTCGCTTATCAGCAGTCTTTTGAGTATTGCCGGGCTCCAGTGACTCTCGCCATGGGCCACCAGCTGGTTGGCAAGGGTTTTAACATCATAGATGTCCAGCAGCTGCCGCAGTAATGCCTGCACGGCTGCCGTTGATTTCTCAGCCTGCGCTGGCGCGGGCTCAATCACTGATCGTATTTCTTGCATTCTCTTAACCGGGCAATAAAGACTGGAGACAGATTACCACAGTTTACCGGCTCACACTCCGACGGAAGCGGCTCAATACCTGGCCATCCAGCCCCAGGCAGTCGCCCTGCAGTTCAGCGCTCAGTTTCGCCATAAACTGGATCAGAAAATCGGCGTTATGTCGGGCCAGCTCACGCCCCACTTCGGTTTGCATCGTCTCAGGCAGGCGCAGCAGCTTGGTCTGGAAGTGATCGAGGGCGAAGGCTTTGTCGTCTACATCACGGGAATCCGCAAACGGATCGCTCGCATCAAACAGTGCGACACCCAGCGCACCGGATACGGCAAAAACGCGTGCCAGACCGATAGCGCCTAAGGCTTCCAGCCGGTCGGCATCCTGGACTATTTTTGCCTCGGGACTTTGTGGCGCAATCCCGGCGCTGAAGCTGTGCGCTTCAATGGCGTGTTCCACCGCGGCATACCTTTCTGGCGGAAAATCCGGGAAATCGCGCTGCAAAATATCACGCGTTTTACTCGCCGCCAGCCGTGAGGACTGGCTGCGTTCGGGATGATTTTTCGGCAGGCTGACAATGTCGTGAAAGTAGCAGGCCGTCATCACCACCAGCGGGTCAGCGTGGTGATGAGGCATGATTTTCTGCGCCGTCATCCAGACGCGACGAAAGTGTGAAATATCATGCGCAGCGTCGTCGGTAGCGTGATGTTGATCAAGCCAGGATTCGAAGCGCTGTTGCCACTGAGTGAGTTCCATCTTTCTTCCCTGTTACCAAAATTAAGCGTGAATTATAACATAGCCAAATTTAATCAATTAAAAAATAGACACACGAAATACTTAATAATAATTACCCACTATATTTTCAATCAATTAATTCACATGAAAAATAAAGAGACTAATAGAAATATATTGCAATATTTTTACTAATTTAATTACATTTATTTTTGAACCAAATTATCTAACCATAGAATAGTATCAAGCACGTAATTACGGAGGGTGATTACATATATTCATATAAATTATCTTTAAAGGGAATATATAATGAAAAGAAAAGTTCTGGCAATTCTTGTACCCGTATTATTAATGGCTGGCGCAGCAAATGCAGCTGAGATGTACAACAAAGACGGCAACAAAGTCGACCTGTACGGTAAAGTCGATGCTCGTCATACCTTCTCAGATAACGCTGGCGACGACGGCGATGAAACCTATGTGCAGATTGGTTTCAAAGGCGAATCACAGATTACCAACGACCTGACGGGTTATGGCCAGTGGGAATATAAAACCTACGCTAACGATACCGAAGGCGCTGGTGATAAATCATTTAACCGTCTGGCTTACGCTGGCCTGAAATACGCTGAATTCGGTTCATTTGATTACGGCCGTAATTACGGCGTCGTGTATGACGTTGAAGCCTGGACCGATATGCTGCCAGTATTCGGCGGTGATTCTTACACCTGGACCGATAACTTCATGAATGGCCGTGCTAACGGTCTGGCAACCTACCGTAATTCAGGTTTCTTCGGTCTGGTTGACGGTCTGAATTTTGCGCTGCAGTATCAGGGCAATAATGAAGGCAGCAACGCAAATGAAGATCAGGAAGGCACCAAAAACGGCCATGAAAACGTACGTTTCCAGAACGGCGACGGCTTTGGTATGTCAACCTCCTATGACTTCGACTTTGGCCTGAGCCTGGGTGCTGCGTACTCTTCTTCTGACCGCACCAACGAGCAGGTTGCTTACGGCGCAGGCAGTTACAATCGCTTCAGCAAATATGCTGGCGGCGAACGTGCGGAAGCCTGGACCATCGGCGCGAAATACGATGCTAACGATATTTACCTGGCGATGATGTATGCCGAAACCCGTAACATGACGCCTTACGGCAGCGACGGCATCGCCAACAAAACTCAGAACTTTGAAGCCGTAGCACAGTATCAGTTCGACTTCGGCCTGCGTCCTTCCCTGGCATGGGTATACTCTAAGGGCGTCGATCTGGGCGGCAACGACTATCACCCAGGCAATGGCTACGATTATGTCGACCAGGATCTGGTTAACTACATCGACCTTGGCATGACCTATACCTTCAATAAAAACTTCTCTACCTACGTTGATTACAAAATCAACCTGCTGGACGAAGATGACGCGTTCTACAACGACAACGGCATCGCGACCGACGACATCGTTGGCGTAGGCATGACCTACCAGTTCTAATCCCCAGAAATACTCAAGCCCGCATTCGCGGGCTTTTTTTATGCAGCGGTGAAATGTTATGGTGCTTCCTGCAGCGCCACGCGAATAAACCCGTTATTCTGCGCCAGCAGTTCATGCGCCTTCCAGGCATCCAGCCCTGTCAGCACCATCAACACCGCCGTTTTGCAGTTGTGGTTACAGCTCTCCAGCGCGGCCTTCGCTTCAGTCCGGGTGCATCCGCCCGCTTCCATCACTATCGCGATTTGCCGTTCAGACCATTTGGTGCTGGTTGCCTCCAGATCCACGCGCAGGTTGCTGTAGACGCGCCCGGACCTCACCGCCAGCCCTGTGGTCACCATATTCAGGATCATTTTTTGCGCGATCCCCGCTTTGGCATTGGCATATCCCGCCACCACGTCAGGCCCCAGCTCAGGCGCAATCACCATACTCGCTAACTGTGCCGCCTCGCTTTGCGCATCACCTGTCATCACCGCTACCGGTGAACCCAGCGACCATGCATGTCGCATGGCCCCCCATACCCACGGCGTTTTTCCGCTGACGGTCACCGCCAGCATCATGTCGTGCTCGCCAAACTTAAGCGCCTGCAGGTCGGCGACGCCGCGCTCGTAGCTTGCCGCTTCACCGTCCGTCGTAATAGCGATAACGGGATGTTTACCCGGCGCATACTCATCAGCCGCCTGCCTTGCTATACGTCCTGAAGGCCCCGCACCGACGAGCACCAGACGCCCGCCATGACTGAGCGTCGCCGCAGCGTTATCCACCACGCGCGCAATCGTTGTTAAGAAAGGGGTAATAGCAGAAGAGATTTGTGCATCATCCTGGTGAATGACGTTCAGCATATCCAGCGTGGACAATCTATCGATATTCATCGTGCTGGCGTGCCGTCTTTCCTTGACCGAACCGGTAAGCATAATGCTCATAAACAGCCTCCTTATTATGAGTACCCCCACACTATAAAGTGTTTTATATGGGTCACATGAGAGGAGGGTCACGAAAAGAGGACCAAACACATGCTTTTACATGGCTTTAAGAAAAGCGCGTCATCAGCGATAATTACCTCTTTATAATCATCGCGGAGTGTTGATGAGCGATTTGCAGCCCTTCCCCCTGACGCGCAAGCGCCCTATGAAACTGAACACCCTCGTCACGTTGATGGTGTGCGCGATTATCGGTTCCGTGCTGCTGCTGGTCTTTGCGCTCTATTCTGTGCAAATCACCCGTGCGACCCGCGATGATGTCAAAGACACCGCGCTCGGCATTGCCCGCACCCTTGCGGACAGCCCTGAAGTCAAACGCGGCCTGATGCAGGCGCCCCAGGCGGATATTATTCAGCCCCTCGCCCAGGCGGTGACAAAACGTAACGATCTGCTGTTTACCGTGGTCACTGACATGCGCGGGATCCGCTACTCTCACCCGAACGAAGCGCTGCTGGGGCTGCATTTTATCGGTGACGATTTAACACCCGCGCTGGAAGGTAAAGAGAATGTCTCCGTCAACCGGGGCGCGCTCGCCGAAGCGCTGCGCGTTTTTACGCCCGTCTATGACGCGCAGCAAGAGCAGATCGGCGTGGTGGTGGTCGGCATCTCCCTCAAAAAAGTTGAAGAGCAAATCACCCGCGGGCGCCTTAACGCCCTCTGGACCGTGTTATTCAGCATCTTGATGAGCTCGCTGGCGATCTGGGGCCTGGTCCGCGTGCTCAAACGCATCCTGTTTGGGCTGGAGCCGTACGAGATCTCCGCGCTGTTTGAACAACGTCAGGCGATGCTGCAGTCGCTCCGGGAAGGGGTTCTGGCGGTCGACATTCACGGCCGCGTGACGATGATTAACCACGCTGCCAGAGAGATTTTGCTTCTGCCGTCGGGCAAACAGACCGAAAACGCCAGCGAACCGCTGCTGGCAAGCCTGCGTGACGTGTCGAAAACCGGGGTGGCGCGTCAGGATCAGGAGATCAGCTGCAACGGACGGTTGTTGCTCTGTAATATGGTGCCCGTTAAAAGTCAGAATCGGGTGATCGGGGCGATCAGCACCTTCCGCGATAAAACGGAAATCAGCCAGCTGATGCAGCGCATCGATGGGATGGTCAACTACGTCGATGCCCTGCGCGCCCACACCCATGAATTTATGAATAAACTGCACGTGATCCTGGGTCTGCTGAATATTAAGCGCTATGACAAACTGGAGGAGTACATCCTCCAGACGGCGCATAATTACCAAACGGACATTGGCACCATCCAGAGCAAAGTCAAATCACCGGTTATCGCAGGCTTTTTGCTGGGTAAAATTCACCGTGCCAAAGAAGTGGGCATCACACTCACGCTGGCAGATGAGTGCCAGATACCGGATACCGCCAATGAAGAGCAGGTTGCGGTGCTGGTCACCGTGCTCGGTAATTTAATTGAAAACGCACTGGACGCAATGGAAGGCCAGCCGGAAGGCGAAATCACTCTGCTGTTACACTATCAAAATGGCTGGCTCAGTTGCGAAGTCAGCGACGATGGCCCCGGTATCGATCCGGTTCAGCTGGAGGCTATTTTTACGAAGGGCTTCTCAACAAAAGGTGAAAACCGGGGCGTTGGGCTGTTCCTTGCGCGTCAGCAAATCCAGAATCTGGGCGGCGATATCACCGTCGAATCTGAGCCTGGCGTATTTACCCAATTTTTTGTTCACATCCCCTGGGATAGCGAGAGGAATATCGCGTGATAAATGTATTAATTGTCGATGATGACGCCATGGTAGCCGACCTCAACCGTCTGTACGTTAACCGTGTTGAAGGCTTTAGCTGCTGCGGCGTCGCCTCTACGCTCAACCAGGCCGAGGCCATTATCAATAACCCGAACCAGCCCGTCGATCTGGTGCTGCTGGATGTCTACATGCAGCAGGATAACGGGCTCGATCTCCTGCCGATCATCCGTGCGTCAGGCCGTCCGATTGATGTGATTATGATCTCGTCAGCGTCCGATGCGACCACTATCCAGACCTCCATGCATTACGGGGTTGTGGATTACCTGATCAAACCGTTCCAGTTCCCGCGTTTTGAAGAGGCGCTGAACGGCTGGAAGGCAAAGCACAGCCTGATGGGATCCCACCAGTATTATGAGCAGGCGGACGTGGACAGGCTGATCCACGGCGGGGCGCCGGAACTCGCCGACAGCAAGAAATTGCCGAAAGGGTTAACGCCGCAAACGCTGCGCACGATCTGTCAGTGGATCGACGCGCACCCGGAGATGGAGTTTTCCACCGATGACCTGGCGAACGCGGTCAATATTTCGCGGGTGTCTTGCCGTAAATATTTAATCTGGCTGGCGCAAATCAACATTCTGTTCACCAGCATTCACTACGGCGCGACCGGGCGTCCGGTGTATCGCTATCGGCTGCAGCCGGAGCAAACGGGGTTACTCAAACAGTATTGTCAGTAACGCGATAGTCGTTATCCATCAGCGTGAAGCGGAAGTGGTGCATCGAGGAGATCACCACTTCTTTTGTTTTGGTCACAAAAATCGCTTCGATATCAGGACGAGCGCGCAGCGCAGCGCAGCCCTTTTCAACGCCCATGCCGTACATCAGCGTGGTCCAGATATCGCCGTCGATGGAATCTTTCGACACGATGGTGACGCTGTCCAGCTCGTTGTCCAGCGGATACCCGGTACGCGGGTCGAGAATATGGTGATAGCGCCTGCCGTTTTGTTCGAAGTAGCGCTCGTATGTTCCCGAGGTCACGACGGATCGGTTCTCTACCGCCATGGCGCCAATCAGCGCATCACCGGCGAACGGTTTTTTCAACCCAACGCTCCAGCCCCCTTCCGGTGAGCCTAACGTCTGGATGTTTCCACCGAGGTTGATCAGCCCCAGCCCGGCGCCCTCTTTGTGCAGATAATCCCGCACCCTGTCGGCAATATAGCCTTTCGCAATGGCCCCCAGGTCGATCTCCATTCCCGCTTTCATCAGAAAGACGCTGCTCTTCGGTTCATTCAGCACCACATCCGTAGGATCGGTTATGCCCAGCAGTGCCGTAATTTCATCGGCAGGCGGAACGCTATCGCCCTGAAAGCCAATTTTCCAGCGTTTCACTAGCGGGCCGATGGCCAGGTTAAACGCGCTATCTTTAAGCACGCTTGCCGCTTTCGCGCAGCGAATCAGCTCAAACACCGGACGGCTGACGGCAACCGGATGCTGACCGGCCGCATGGTTGATATCCATCACCTGCGAATGCGCACGGTTAACGGTAAGCAGGTCTTCGTACTGTTTGATCAGGCGAAATACGCGGGACGCGAGGGCTTCGTCATGGGAAAAGAGTTTGAGAAGGATGGGCGATCCCATCAGGACGGCGGAATAACTGTAAACGCGATGGTCATCAGGCATAGCATGAGTCCTCAGATGTAGCCCCGGCAAGCACCGTGCCGCCGGGGAAAATGCCGGATAACGCTGCGTGTATCCGGCATACAACACAGGGGTCTTACTGCTTTTTCGAACGCATAGCCGCCTGATGTCCTGCAAGCGTACCAAAAATAATGATATCTGCCACTGCGTTACCGCCGATACGGTTACCGCCGTGGATCCCGCCGACCACTTCACCGGCCGCAAACGCCCCTGGCAGCACGTTGTGGTTGCTGTCCAGCACGCAGGTTTCGGTGTTGATGGTCACGCCGCCCATGGTGTGGTGCACGCCCGGCGCAATCTGAATGGCATAGAACGGCCCTTCATTGATTGGCGCACGCAGCGCGGTGGTACGGCCAAAATCATCATCGTGCTGTTTTTCAACGAAACCGTTGTAACGTTCCAGGGTCGCCAGGAAAGCGTGGTGATCCATGCCCAGCGCTTCAGCCAGGGCTTTTGGCGAGCTGGCGCTGGTCACGAAACCTTTCGCGATGTACTCATCCGCCGCTTTATTTTTCGTGCGGACATGCTCATCAAAGACGATGTAGGCATATTTCTCCGGCAGGGCGATGATTGACGCCGAGACTTTATCGCGGGTCGACATTTCGTTGTAGAAGCGCTCCCCTTTCTGGTTCACCAGAATCGCCCCGCCGCCGCGGATAGATTCGGAAATCAGGTACGACGTTTTCTGCTCAACGGTTGGGTGGATCTGAATTTCGCCCATATCCACGGTGCCTGCACCGATACGTTCCAGCAGTGCGATGCCGCCACCCGTTGCCCCTTTATGGTTGGTGGTGACGAATCCTTCCAGGTCAGGACGGTATTTGACCACCATCTGGCTGTTGGCGCTGAAGCCGCCCGTCGCCACGATCACGCTTTTGGTGGCTACGGTGAGCGTTTCGTTCTCTTCGGTAGTCAGGCGCACGCCGGTCACTTCACCGTTCTCGAAGATAATGTCGCTGACGGTGGTATCCAGCATCACGTCGATGTTGCGTTTGTTGACGTTACGCACCAGGCCGCTGATCAGGTAACCCCCAACCGCAGAGCCGTCTTTTGGACGGTGAGTACGGTCGATGCTCATCCCACCGGTGGTGGTGATGTCGTTAAGCATAATGCCTCGCGTTGCCAGCCATTCGATGGCTTCTGGCGCATTTTCCACAAAGCGACGCAGCAGTTCCGGATTGTTCTTGTTACCGCCGCCTTTCAGGCTTTCCTGGTAGAACAGCTCTTTGCTGTCCTGAATGCCTTTCACGCGCTGGAAGCGGGTTTCAGCGGCGTTCATCCCGGCAGAGGCTTTGATGGTGTTCCCGCCGATGGTGGGCATTTTCTCGACGATCAGTACGCTTGCGCCTTCGTCGTGAGCCTGAATCGCTGCCGCCAGACCTGCGCCGCCGCTACCGATCACCACCACGTCCACACATTTGCTTTCGTTCGGGTCAACGCCCTCTTCTGCCGCCAGCGCTTTGCTGGATTTCAGCATCGCTTTGGATACGGCTTTCTTCACCGCTTCGCTCTGGCTGGTTGCGCCAGTGATGGCATCCACGTGCGGGGTGTTAGCGTCCAGGATGCGGGTACGGATCTCTTCAAAGCTGGTCACAAACTCAACGTCTTCACTCGGGCCAGACGCGAGCTCGATGTCTGCAATCCGGTCGGTTTCGAGGCTGACGTTAATCACCAGCTCGCTGGCGTCGTCCTGCACTTTCTCAGTGAAGGTGCCTGGTTTGAATTTAGATTCACCCATGCTCATGTCGCGGATCATCGCTTCCACCAGCGAGAAGCGCCACAGCGGTTCAGGAATGCTCAGCTCTTCGCGTTTGGTGCTGTCCATAAACAGCTCAAGGTTTTCGCCAGCCGCGATGCGGTCGGTCCAGTCAGGGTACGCAATGGTCGCACGACCAACGGCAATCAGATCGTAACCATGGTCCAGCGCTTCATTGACGTCAGCGGCATTCACCACGCCGCCCACGCCCATGACCGGAACCTGCGCCAGCGTGTCAGAACGCATCGCGCAGTATTTTTCGATAAGCGGCGTTGGGTCCTGGGTGTCGACAATGGAAGGACGCAGGGTCGCGCCGACGGAGAAGTGCAGATAGTCCACGCCGCGCGCCGCCAGTTTTTCCAGCAGATACATGGTGTCGTCAAAGCGAATGCCGGGGACTTCCATCTCTTCTGGCGAGAAGCGATAGCCAATAATGAACGCGTCGTCCGCGTACTGGCGCACCATTTTGTGGGTGATATCCAGAACCGCCAGCGGGAATTTCGCGCGGTTATCGCGGCTGCCGCCCCATTCGTCGTCGCGCTGGTTTGAATTCGGTGAATAGAACTGCTGAATCAGATAGGTGTTTGCCCCGTGGATCTCCACACCGTCGAAACCGGCCTGAATGGCGCGGCGCACGGCTTCACCAAACTTACCGATCATGCCTTCCACTTCTGCAGCGGTCAGGGCAACCGGCGTTGCGGCACCTTCACGCGGCGCGGCAACGGCGCTTGGGCCAACCGGCGTACGGCCACCGATCAGTTTTGGGTCGACCATGCGGCCGCCGTGGTAGATCTGCAGCAGGGCTTTAGAGCCTTTAGATTTTATCGCCTCCGCGATTTTCGCCAGCCCGGCGATCTTTTCGTCATTATCGATGCCGATTGCGCCCGGGAAGGCAAGGCCGAGATCGTCAACAAAACAGCACTCGACAATAATGGTTCCGATGCTGCCAGAACGCGCCCGATAGTACTCCACCAGCTCGCTGGTGACCGTGCCATCATAGTAGCCCGTGCAGGTTGTCATGGGTGCCATTAACAAACGGTTTTTCAGTTCAGTGCCATTCGGTAATGTGAAGGGGCTTAGAATACGTTCGTTAGTGCTCATAATAAAAACTCCAAACTTTAAAAATTAAGAATTCGTTATCGGGCTCAGTTTTATTTCGCGTTTTTATGCCGATGTCATGATAGTAATATAATGATTTTTTTAGTTTCTAAAGTTATTACGTTAGTTAAAAAACTATTTAATCCCTTCAATAACATTAATAACACATTGGTGTTAGCAACAATAATTCACCCGTTCACAATAATTTAAAATTCGTTAAAATAGCAATGGTCTTACCATAGAGCCAATAACAATATAAATTGTATAATATCAACAACTTACATTAAACCCCATTTTTATCATGTTATCAAATTGATAAATCTGATCTTAAAAAAGCATAATACCCACATACGCCTGAGTGGTTATTAAAAAAAGAATAAAAATAAGACGGCAATTCTGTTTTTTTGATCGCGATCAATAGTTATGGCATCCAAAGGCGCAATATATAAACATCATATTTTTTAATTTAACGCACACCAATATGCGTTAAACCATTATTCCAGAAACGACAAAAACGCATCTTAAATAACTAAATAAAGCAAAAAGAAACTAAAGAAATCGAATTTGTCATTTCAGTATAAAAAGCATTCTTAACAACTTAAGACGTGAAACTATGAATACAAAAACTGCTGTAACGCCTCCTGTGGCGAATCAGGCATCAAACGGAAAAGCAAAACGACTGCTTATGATGGCGCTGCCCATCGTTGTCGCCGTACTGCTGCTGTTTGTTCCCGTTCCTGAAGGGTTGCCGCCTTACGCATGGCACTACTTCGCTATCTTTGTTGGCGTGATCGTGGGTTTGATCTTCGAACCGCTGCCGGGTGCGGTGATCGGTCTGACCGGTGTGGTCGCCATTGCCCTCTGCAGCCAGTGGGTACTCTTCAGCCCGGAACAGCTGGCTGACCCGAAATTCAAGCTGGCAGGTGCCTCCTTTAAGTGGGCGGTGAGCGGTTTTGGTAACTCAACCGTCTGGCTGATCTTCGGTGCCTTCATGTTTGCCGCAGGCTATGACAAAACCCGCTTCGGCCGCCGTCTGGCGCTGATTCTGGTGAAGTACCTGGGCCGTCGCAGCCTGACGCTCGGTTACGCTATCACCTTCGCGGACCTGCTGCTGGCACCGTTTACCCCGTCCAACACCGCGCGCAGCGGCGGGACTATCTACCCAATCATCGCTAACCTGCCGCCGCTGTACGGTTCAAAACCTAATGACCCAAGCGCGCGTAAGATTGGTTCGTACCTGATGTGGGTGGCGATCACCGCGGCCTGTATCACCAGTTCGATGTTCCTTTCTGCTCTGGCTCCTAACCTGCTGGCGCTGGCGCTGGTGAAAAGCACTGTCGGGATCAACATCTCCTGGGGCACCTGGTTCATCGCCTTCCTGCCGCTGGGCGTGCTGCTGATTCTGACCATGCCGCTGCTGGCTTACTGGTTCTATCCACCTGAAGTAAAAGTGAACGACGAAGTACCGCTGTGGGCGACCCGTGAACTCGAAAAACTGGGCAAACTGTCCCGCAACGAAATCCTGCTGCTGGTGTTCGTATGCTGTGCGCTGCTGATGTGGATCTTCGCTGCCGCATGGATTGAACCGGCAATGGCTGCCCTGCTTATCGTCGGTCTGATGCTGTGGACCGGCGTACTGGAGTGGAACGATATCACCGGTAACAAAGCCGCATGGAACACCTTCGTCTGGTTCGCCACGCTGGTAGCCCTGGCAGATGGCCTCTCCTCCACCGGCTTTATTAGCTGGCTGGGTAAAGAAGGCGGTCTGTTAATGAGCGGTATCTCGCCGGGTGTGGCCACCATCGTCCTGCTGCTGGCGTTCTACCTGCTGCACTACCTGTTTGCCAGCACCACCGCGCACACTACCGCGCTGCTGCCAGCGATGCTGACCATCGCTTCCACCATCCCGGGCATGAATATGGAAGTGTTCGTTCTGCTGATGGTGACCTCGCTGGGCGTGATGGGGATCATCACCCCGTACGGTACTGGCCCAAGCCCGATTTACTACGGTAGCGGCTACCTGCCAACCAAAGACTACTGGCGCCTCGGCACCATCTTCGGTGCCATCTTCCTGGCGGCCCTGCTGCTGATTGGTTATCCGTGGATGTCCATGATGTTCTGATTCCTGACCGCCGGACTTCTCCTCCGGCGGTTTTATTTTTGTGGAGCAATACGCTATGTCAAACAAACCGTTTATCTACCAAAACCCCTTCCCTCTCGCGCACGATGACACCGAATACTATCTGCTGACCAAAGAGCACGTTTCCGTTGCCGAGTTCGACGGTCAGGAAGTCCTGAAAGTGGAGCCTGAAGCCCTGACCCTGCTGGCGCAGCAGGCCTTCCACGATGCTGCGTTTATGCTGCGTCCTTCCCATCAGAAGCAGGTTGCCGCGATCCTGAACGACCCGGAGGCCAGCCAGAACGACAAATACGTTGCCCTGCAGTTCCTGCGTAACTCTGAAATTGCCGCAAAAGGCGTGCTGCCAACCTGTCAGGATACCGGCACCGCGATCATCATGGGCAAAAAAGGCCAGCGCGTCTGGACCGGCGGCGGTGACGAAGCGGCCCTGAGCCAGGGTGTCTATAACACCTACATTGAAGATAACCTGCGCTACTCGCAGAATGCGGCGCTGGATATGTATAAAGAGGTGAATACCGGCACCAACCTGCCCGCGCAGATTGACCTCTACAGCGTGGACGGCGACGAGTATAAATTCCTGTGCATGGCGAAAGGCGGCGGTTCTGCCAACAAAACCTATCTCTACCAGGAAACCAAAGCGCTGATCACCCCGGCGAAGCTGAAAAACTACCTGGTTGAGAAGATGCGCACCCTGGGCACCGCAGCCTGCCCGCCGTACCACATTGCCTTTGTTATCGGCGGAACCTCAGCGGAAGCCACGCTGAAAACCGTGAAGCTGGCTTCCACCCGCTACTACGATGCGCTGCCAACCGAAGGCAACGAACACGGTCAGGCGTTCCGTGATGTTCAGCTCGAACAGGAATTGCTTCAGGAAGCGCAGAACCTTGGTCTGGGCGCGCAGTTTGGCGGCAAATACTTTGCCCACGACATTCGCGTGATCCGCCTGCCGCGCCACGGTGCCTCCTGCCCAATCGGCATGGGCGTCTCCTGCTCCGCTGACCGTAATATCAAAGCGAAAATCAACCGCGACGGGATCTGGATTGAGAAGCTGGAACACAATCCGGGCCAGTATATTCCTGAGTCCCTGCGTCAACAGGGTGAAGGCGATGTGGTGAGCATCAATCTCGACAAGCCGATGAATGAGATCCTGGCGCAGCTTTCCGCGCACCCGGTCTCCACCCGCCTGTCGCTGAACGGCACCATCATCGTGGCGCGCGATATCGCCCACGCGAAGCTGAAAGAGCTGCTCGACAACGGGGAAGAACTGCCGCAGTACGTTAAAGATCACCCGATTTACTACGCAGGTCCGGCCAAAACGCCAGAAGGTTACGCGTCTGGCTCACTCGGCCCGACCACTGCGGGACGTATGGACTCCTATGTGGACTTACTGCAATCCCACGGCGCGAGCATGATCATGCTGGCGAAAGGTAACCGCAGCCAGCAGGTCACCGACGCCTGCCATAAACACGGCGGCTTCTACCTCGGCAGCATCGGCGGCCCGGCAGCGGTACTGGCGCAAAACAGCATCAAGAGCCTGGAGTGCGTGGCGTATCCGGAGCTGGGTATGGAAGCCATATGGAAAATTGAAGTAGAGAACTTCCCGGCCTTTATCCTGGTAGATGACAAAGGCAACGATTTCTTCCAGCAGATCCAGAACGCGCAGTGCAAAGGCTGTTCACAGCGCTGAGTCTTTCCACAATGACGGCAGCAGCGACAGCGTTTCATTAATTAACCCGCGCTTGTCGCTGCCCGGTTTCCAGATCGTCACCATCGTTTGACCGATCCCCTGGCTGCCCACTTCGGTGTGCAGCCTTTTTACGTTTTGCCATCGCGCCGCCTGAAGATGCGTCGGCAAAAATCCCCAGCCACACCCTTTCTCCAGCAGGCCGCGCAGCATCTCCAGCTCGTTGGTAAAAATCGTATGCCCAGAGATTTGCAGGCGACGCGCGACCGGTTCGTCAGACGCAGGGTGCATGATCACCTGCGGCACAAGGGAGAGGTCGAGGAGCGATACCGGCGACGCATTCTCCCTGAATAGCACTTTCGAGGCGTAAAAATCCATATCAATGGCGCCGAGCGCCCGCCACTCCATCTCGTTACCGACGCTGCGATTGCGCGCCTGGCAGATGCCCAGATCGGCCGCACCGCGCGCCAGCATCGCTTCCGCGTCGTCGCGCGAGGCACAGGTCAAACTCAAACGAACGTTGCGCGTCGCCATTTTCGCCAGCAGCGCCTGCAAAAAAGGCCTTGGCGTGAACGGATCGTAGACGAGGGAAATGTCCTGCATCGCGCTGTCCGGCACCGCTCTGGCAAACGCCTCGAAGGCCCTCACCTGCCGCATCAGCAGATGGGCCTGACGCTGAAGCTGCTCCCCTTCCGGCGTTAATTGCAGGTGGCGCCCCTCGCGTACGAACAGCGCATAGCCCAGACCGTCTTCCAGAAAATCGATCAGATCGCGCAGAGTGGTGCGATCTTTTCCGAGCTTGCTGGCCGCCTTCATCAGGCTGCCGTGCTCAGCCACGGCGGTGAACGCCTCCAGCTGGGCAAACGAATACATCAATGTTGCCACACCTGACTCCCATTAATTTACGGGGGATTTTCCCCCATAACGCGTTTTTTATTATAGACCGCGTGTTCGTAAACTGAAGCCCTCCCTGACCAAACGAGATCAACATGAAAAACAAAACCTTAAAACTTACTCTGCTTGCCGGTCTGGTTTTCAGCAGCCTGTTCTCCCCCGCCGTCATGGCTGCCTGTCACGGCAGCGAACTGACGGCGTGTCCTGCCCCGTATGATGCAAAACTGCCGGATGCGCATGCTATGCTAACCTGGAGCCAGACCGACCGCGTCGTGGGCTTTCGTAATGACTACCGCAACTATGCGGGAGACGTGTTCCGCCACGGCAACGCTATGCCGCTGCTTGCGGCAGACAAACCGCTCACCGATGCCCGCTACCGGGTTAACGGCAAGACCTGGAACCTTCAGGATTACCTGAAACGCCAGAACGTCAGCGGTATGCTGGTGCTGAAGAACGGAAAAGTGGCCTATAAATATCTGGGTGAAGGCAATACCGACTCCACGCTATGGACCTCGCGTTCCGTGGGAAAATCGGTGGTCTCCGCGCTGGTGGGGGTGGCGCTCAAGGAGGGGAAAATTCATTCCCTGGACGATCTTATTACCCAATATGAACCGGATTTAAAAGGCACCGCCTGGGACGGCGTAACGCTGAAACAGCTCATCACCCATACCTCCGGCGTGGCGTGGAACGAAGACTACACCAACCCCAAATCAGACTTCGCGCAGCTTACCGAGTGTGAAGCGAAGCCGGGCACCTACGACTGCGTGCGAACGCTGGTGAAGGGGTTACACCGCGAGCATCCCGCGGGCGAAAACTGGTCCTACTCCTCGGGCGGCGCATGGCTGCTGGGGGACGTGCTTGAACGCGCCACCGGCATGACGCTCGCGGCGTATCTGGAGAAAAGCATCTGGCAGCCTTACGGTATGGCGAGCGACGGCGTATGGCATGCCTACCGTAAAGGGCAGCACGACGTCGGCGCCCACGGCTTTAACGCCACGCTGGAAGACTGGGGCCGCTTTGGTCAATTCATCCTTCATAACGGCACATTGCCGAACGGGAAGTCGATCCTGCCCGCGGGCTGGGTGAAGCAGTCCGCAGACTGGACGCAGGCAACGGGATCGGTGTCGAAGGCGCACCCGAAAGGGTTATACGGCTATCAGTGGTGGAATAACGAAGTGCCCGCCACGGCCACAGGGGTTAAGCCCGCGGTGCAGGATTCGCTGAAAGATTCACTCTGGGCGCTGGGGATCTTTGGCCAGATGATTATGGTGAATCAAAAGGAAAACCTGGTCATCGTCCAGTGGTCAACCTGGCCGCAGGCGGAACCGTCATTCAGCGCCCAGCCGCTGGAAGCGTCGCTGATGTTTAGCGCGATTGCTCAGGCGCTGCGCTGAATAGTGCACTTCATCGATATTACTGCCGCTCGTAGAAGGCGGCTGAGTTGTTGATCACGAGCACTCTGCGCGTTTCGCTCGGCGGCGCTACGCTTGCACGGGCCTACGGGTTTTGTAGGTCGGGTAAGCGCAGCGCCACCCGGCAAGAAGGCGGTTAAATCGTTGATAACGGGTTAGCCATCCATCTCGGCCAAGTCCTGCCTGGCTTCATCTTCTGCGCGATGTCACAAAACAGCGATATCAGCCACTTAGTGGAATATGGTGAATGAAAAATCAATGAATTGTTAAGTTATTGTTGGAACTGTAAATCCTGGTCAACGCCCTGTCATTGATGCACAGCACGCATCAGTCCATGCGCGATTTGCGCTTATTAAATTCCCTTTATTGAGCCAGTTTTCAGAAACAGACGAGCATAACGTCACGATAAAACTGGAGACAATCATGATTTCCTCGACCCCACCTGCAACCGTTCGTGCAAGAGCGGGCGCGATACTTCGCGTCACCTCCGGCAACTTCCTTGAGCAATTCGACTTCTTCCTGTTCGGGTTTTATGCCACCTACATCGCGCACACCTTTTTCCCGGCGAGCAGTGAATTTGCCTCGCTGATGATGACCTTCGCCGTCTTTGGCGCAGGTTTCCTGATGCGCCCTGTCGGCGCCATCGTCCTCGGGGCTTATATCGACAAAGTTGGCCGCCGCAAAGGGCTGATCGTCACGCTGTCGATTATGGCGGCGGGAACCTTCCTGATCGTGCTGATCCCCTCCTATGAGAGCATAGGCCTGTGGGCGCCGCTGCTGGTGTTGATGGGGCGCTTGCTGCAGGGCTTTTCCGCCGGGGCGGAGCTTGGCGGGGTGTCGGTCTATCTGGCGGAAATCGCCACGCCTGGCCGCAAGGGCTTTTATACCAGTTGGCAGTCCGGCAGCCAGCAGGTGGCGATTATGGTGGCGGCGGCAATGGGCTTTGCCCTGAACGCGCTGATGGAAGAGAGCGCCATCCGCGAATGGGGCTGGCGCATTCCGTTCCTGTTTGGCTGCTTAATCGTGCCGTTTATCTTTTTCCTGCGCCGTAAGCTTGAAGAGACGGAAGAGTTTCGCGCGCGCCGCCACACGCTGGCGATGCGTCAGGTCTTTACTACCCTGCTGGCGAACTGGCCGGTTGTGGTTGCAGGCATGCTGATGGTGGCGATGACCACCACTGCGTTCTATCTGATCACCGTCTACGCGCCGACCTTCGGCAAAAAGGTGTTGATGCTGAGCGCCTCTGACAGCCTGCTGGTCACGCTGCTGGTGGCTGTTTCTAACTTTATCTGGCTGCCGGTAGGCGGCGCGCTGTCGGACCGCTTCGGACGCAAACCGGTACTGATTGCCATGACGCTGCTGGCGGTCGCCACTAGCTACCCGGCGCTAACGCTGCTGGCGCAGGCCCCAAGCTTCTCCATGATGCTGAGCGTGCTGCTGTGGCTCTCTTTCCTGTACGGCCTGTATAACGGCGCGATGATCCCGGCGCTGACGGAGATCATGCCGGTTGAAGTGCGTGTCGCCGGTTTCTCACTGGCGTACAGCCTAGCTACCGCCGTCTTCGGCGGGTTTACGCCGGTCATTTCAACGGCCCTGATTGAGTATACCGGCGATAAAGCCTCTCCTGGCTACTGGATGAGCTTCGCGGCGATTTGCGCACTGCTGGCAACACTTTATCTCTATCGCCGCAGCGCGATGAATCTGCAAGTACAGAGAGGATAACATGCACACATTTTTACGCTCAGGACTGGCCGGGCTGGTGTTGATGGCGACCAGCGCAGGCGCGCTGGCAGAGGACGTCACGGTGATGATTTCAGGCGGCTTCAAGGCCGCGCTGGAGAAGCTCGCCCCTCAGTATGAAGCCCAGACGGGCGACCGCATTGTGCTGATCCCGGGGCCGTCGATGGGAAAGACGCCGCAGGCGATCCCCAACCGGCTGGCGCGCGGTGAAAAAGCAGACGTGGTGATTATGGTCGGTGATGCGCTGGCGCATCTGGCGAAGGACCGGATGGTAAAAGAAGGCTCGCGCGTTGAACTGGCGGATTCACCCGTCGGCGTGGTGGTCAAAGCCGGCTCGCCGGTACCGGATATCGCCACCGATAGCGCCCTGCGCCAGACCCTGCTTAACGCCAGCGCCATCGCCTATTCCGACAGCGCCAGCGGCCGGTATGTACAAACAGAGCTGTTCAAAAAACTGGGGATTGAAGCACAGGTAGAGGGAAAAGCGCACAAGGTTGAGCGGATCCCGGTCGCCTCTGAGGTGGCGAAAGGGAAATACGCCGTGGGTTTCCAGCAGGTCAGCGAGCTGTTGCCCGTGCCCGGCGTAACCTTTGTCGGCAAACTCCCGGATAATCTGCAATACATTACCCGTTTTGCCGGCGCTGTGACGGCCCACGCGGATAACCCCTCAGAGGCGAAAGCGCTGCTGGATTACCTCGCGTCAGCCAGTGCGCAGGAGACCATTACCGCTACCGGGATGATCCCCGTCACTACGCCGCGCGATAGCGCGCGGTAATCAGCGTTTCCAGCTCGGCGGCAATCCATGACTGAATGCGCCCGCTGCGCCGAATCAGCCCGACAGTGCGTTTGACTTCGGGCTCGATCAGCGGGATCTGCGTCAGAATCGAATGTTCAGCGTGCGGCATTGACATCGCGGGGACGGCCGCAATGCCAATCCCCGCCTCCACCATCCCCAGCATCGTGGTGACGTGGCGCGTTTCACAGATCCCCGGACGCTCGGGCTTAATGTGGCCGAGCATCTGGTCGAGCAGGTTGCGGTTTCCGGAGGTGATATCCAGGCTGATGTAATCCTGCTGATAAAACGCCTGCCAGGTCAGATTCTTACGCCCCGCCAGCGGATGGTCACGACGGCACGCGGCGACGTAGACATCCTCCACCAGCGGAATGAAAGTGATATCCGGCTGCAGGCTTCTCGCAAAACAGATGCCAAAATCCGCCTGCCCGCTGGCCACCGCCTCAATCACGTTGCCCGCGCTGCTGTCGATAAGCTTGATGCGCACCCGCGGATAGCGGCTGTGGAACTGGCGGATGACCTCCGGCATAAAATGACAGGCCGCCGAAGGCACCGTGGCGACGGTAATAAGTCCGGTACGCTCCTCGCTCACCTTGTCGATATCGGCCAGCATCGACTCCACGTTTTCCAGAAGCACCCCACAGCGTTCGGCAAAGGTTTGCCCGAAGAGCGTCAGCATCACGCGCCGGGTGGTTCTGTCGAACAGTTTGGCCCCCACTGCCGCCTCCAGCTTTTCGATGCGGCGGCTTAAGGCTGACTGCGAAATGCAGATAGATTCTGCCGCAATACGGAAATTACCGTACTCCACCAGGGCTCTGAAGGCGTAAAGATCGTTGAGGTCGAAATTGACGGGCATACTTTCTGGCAATCCTTAGCGCTTTCTAGAAACTCGGACATTCATAATAGCGACTTATGAATCAGCGGCAACCTCTGCCGCTGATGTGTGTCCGGAAAGCCCGCTGCACCTCAGTGAGAATCGATGTATGTCTCCGTCGCCGCATCCACCAGCGCCATCTCCTCGCGGCTCAGCAGCATCTCAATATTCACCAAAATAATCATTCGGCTGTCGAGCACCCCCAGGCCAAGCAGGTAACGGCCAGAGAGCACCGAGGCCACGTCCGGGGTCGGCTTGATGTTATCCACGTCAATCGACAGCACGTCCGCCACGCCGTCAACCACAATACCCACCACGCGGTCATTCAGATTGAGCACAATCACCACCGTTTTGTCGTCCTGCGACGGGTCGGGCAGGTCAAAGCGCACACGCAGATCGACAATTGGCACAATCACGCCGCGCAGGTTGGTCACGCCAGTAATAAAATTCGGCGCGTTCGGAATACGTGTCAGGCGATCGCAGCCGCGGATCTCCTGCACTTTGAGAATATCAATGCCGTACTCTTCGTCGCCCAGGCGGAATACCAGGTACTCCTGCGCGATGGCGTCGGTTGCGGCGGGTTTACTGGCGGTTGCTACAGTCATGCGTTTACCCCCTCCCTCTGGGGCTGTGGCGCGTTGAGCGTCGAAAGCTCAACCACATCAAGGATCAGCGCCACGCTGCCATCTCCGAGGATGGTGGCAGCAGAGACGCCAGGAACTTTGCGGTAGTTATGTTCAAGGTTTTTGACCACCACCTGCTGCTGGCCGATAAGCTGATCGACCCACAGCGCATAGCGGCAGCCCGCGCTTTGCACGATGACCACAATGCCGTCGTCGGCAGGCGCACCCGCCACCGATAGACGCTGGCGCAGCTGCACCAGCGGCAGATACTCGCCGCGCACCTGCAGCAGGCGCTCTTCGCCGACAAAGCGGCACAGCATGTCGTCGGTGGGCCGCAGCGATTCCATCACCGCACCCAGCGGCAGAACGTAAATCTCGTCCCCCACCTTCACCAGCATGCCGTCAAGGATCGCCAGCGTCAGCGGCAGGATAATGCGGATAGTCGTCCCGGCACCCGGCGTCGAGAGCACGTCCACGTGGCCGCCCATCGCCAGAATGTTGCGTCGCACCACGTCCATGCCGACGCCGCGCCCGGAGACGTCCGTCACGCTCTCGGCGGTGGAGAAACCGGCGGCGAAGATCAGCATCCATACGTCGTCATCACTCATGGTGTCGCTGATGGTCATCCCCTGCGAGCGCGCTTTGGCGAGGATCTTCTCCCGGTTCAGCCCTGCGCCATCGTCGCTGACCTCAATGACGATATTGCCACCGTGGTGTTCGGCTGAAAGCGTCAGGTTCCCGGTCACCGGTTTACCTTTGGCGGCGCGCATCTCTTTCTCTTCAATGCCGTGGTCAAGGCTGTTACGCACCAGGTGGGTCAGCGGATCGATAATGCGCTCGATCAGGCTCTTATCCAGCTCGGCTGACCCGCCCTTAAGGGTCAGCTCAACCTCTTTATTCAGGCGTGAGCCCAGGTCGTGCACCAGCCGCGGGAAGCGGCTAAAGACGTAATCCATCGGCATCATGCGAATGGACATCACCGACTCCTGCAGCTCGCGGGTGTTGCGCTCCATCTGCGCCACGCAGCCGGAGAGCAGATCGTAGCTGGCAGGGTCGAGGGTCTTCGACAACTGGGAAAGCATCGCCTGGGTGATGATCAGCTCGCCGACCTGGTTAATGATCTGGTCGACTTTACTCACCGCCACGCGAATGCTGCCCGACTCCTGATTCCCCGCACGCGGCGCGGGCGGTGTTTTTTTGACAACGGCCTCCGGCAGCGCGACAGGCGTTTGTACCGGCGGTGTGGCTTGCGCAGGACGAACCTCGATCTGCTTGCTGTCGAGCACAAAGCAGAGCACGGCGGTGATATCGTCCGCCGTAGCGGTGGTCCGCAGCGTCACGGTCATGCTGTCTGACGTCGCCTCAACGTCAGCCATCTCGCCCATATTGGTCAGCTCGTCGCGCAGCATCGCCTGCTCGCGCGCCTCGACGTTACGCAGGGTCACTACCAGCGTGGTTTCCGTCTCCGGAGCCGTACTGGCAGGCGTTGGCGCGGGTTCCGCTGGCGTCGAGGGCTGCTGACCTTCAAGAGCTATCTCCCTCAGTGCTTCACAGATATAGCGAAAACGTGCTTCATCAGGCTCCTGCGAAGACTGATAGGCTTCCAGCTGCGCTTGCATAATGTCCTTACATTCCAGAAAAAGATTGATGATTGAGCGACTGAGCGTTCTCTCCCCTGCCCGCGCCTGGTCGAGGAGGTTCTCCAGCAGGTGGGTCGTCTCCTGTAATGCGGTAAACCCAAAGGTGGCCGCGCCCCCTTTCAGCGAGTGCGCGGCACGAAAGATGGCGTTTAGCTGCTCCGGGTCCGGCATCGCCACGTCCAGCTGCAGCAGATGCTGTTCCATTTCAGCCAGCAGCTCTTGCGCCTCGGTAAAAAAGATCTGCGAAAAATCATTCATGTCCATCGGTATAGCCCTGCACGTTTTGCAGATTGATATCGCTCAGCACGCTGTCTGCGCGCTGAGCCTGCGTATCTTCCAGACGGATCGCCTGCTCTTTCGAACGGCTGAGGATCAGAATGCTGATGCGGCGGTTGACCGCGCTCTCCGGGGGGGTGTTTTCCAGCGGCATTCGGCTGGCGGTGCCGATCACGCGTAAGAAGCGCTCATCGTTAAGCCCGCCCCGGACTAACACCCGGCGGGCTGCATTCGCGCGACCGGCGGAGAGTTCCCAGTTGCTGTAGCCGCCGTCGCCACCCGCATACGGCAGCGAGTCGGTGTGCCCCGTCAGGCTCAGCGCGTTGGGCAGTTCCTGCAGCAGCGGCACCAGCGCCTGCAAAATGCCGTTCATGTAGGATTCCGGCAGCTCACTGCCCACGCGGAACATCGGACGGTCCTGCGAGTCGGTGATCTGGATCAGCAGCCCGTCGTTGGTGAGGTTCAGCAGAATATTTGACTTGAAGTTGTTCAGCCGCGGATCGGTTTCAATCATCTTCTGCAGCTTTTCTTTCGCCTGCTTCAGGCTTTCAAAACGCTTGTGCTTATCGATTTGGCTAAGCTGTCCTTTAAACACTTCGCCCTGCCGCTTGAGTATGTCATCACCGCCGCCGGGGATGACGCTGTCGCTCAGGCTGGTTTTATCGCCGTTCGCCATCGACGGCTTCAGCGGCATGCGGAAGTAGTCGGCAATCAGCTCCCTTTCCATGTCCGTGGACTGCGACAGCAGCCACATCACCAGAAAGAAGGCCATCATTGCGGTCATAAAGTCGGCATAGGCAATCTTCCACGTCCCGCCGTGGTGCGCGTGTTTCTTCTTTTTGCGCTTGCGTGAAATGATGACAGGCGTGACGTTCTTCATGCGGCGCCGTCCGACGATTTGGTTTTCAGCGTGGCGTTGGATTTCACTTCGCGCACGTGCTCTTCCAGCTCTTCAAACGACGGACGTTCACTGGTAAAGATGGTTTTACGGCCAAACTCAACCGCAATCTGCGGCGCATAGCCGTTGAGGCTGGAAAGCAGCGTCACTTTGATGCACTGCAACACTTTGACCTGGTCTGAACTCTTCTGACGCAGCAGCGTCGCCAGCGGTAACACGAAACCATAGGCGATCAGGATCCCAAGGAAGGTGCCCACCAGCGCGTGACCAATCAGCATGCCCAGCTCCGCCGCCGGGCGATCCGCCGAGCCCAGCGCGTTCACGACGCCCATCACCGCCGCCACAATACCGAACGCCGGAAACGCGTCGCCCACGGTGTTCAGGCTGTGAGCAGGCACTTCCAGCTCCTCTTCGCAGGTTTCGATCTCTTCGTCCATCAGGGCTTCGATTTCATGAGAGTTCATGCTGCCGCCAATCATCAGGCGGAAGTAGTCGAGGATAAAGTTGGCGAGCATCGAGTCGCTCATCAGGCGGGGATAGGCGCTGAAAATATCGCTGTTCTGCGGGTCTTCAATGTCCTTTTCCAGCGACATCAGCCCGTGCACGCGGCTCTGGGAGAGCAGCAGGAACATCAGGGCCATCAGGTCCATATACACAACTTTGTTGTAGCGTTTGCCAACAAAGATTTTCACCATCGCTTTCCCCGTGGCCTTCAGGGATTTGACGTTGTTGCCGACGATAAACGCCCCCACCCCGGCACCGCCGATAATCAGCAGTTCCAGCGGCTGGAACAGCGCCATCAGGTTACCGCCGGACAGAATAAAACCACCAAAAACGGTCAGTATGACAACAAGATAGCCAACAATAACTAACACACTTTCTCCTTTTGCTCTCTATGACCGATGCCGGTTTTCCCGGCATCAGATTAGGATATAAACGCCATCTTGCGCATAGCCGCTCGTCAGGGATTACGCCGTCAGGATTTCCGGCGCGGCGAATTTGCCCAGAAGCCCGGTGTTGCTCACCTGGGATTTTTTAAGCGCACGCGACGGTGGACTGCACAAGCTGCAGGTAAATGGGTTTTTAATGAATTCCGTGGTGACGATAAAACCGCCGCCGCAGACGCTGCAGGCTTTACGCGAAATAATGCCGCAGTCGATAAAACGTAATAATGTCCAGGCACGCGTCAGACCCAGCACCGGCTTCTCATCGGAACAGGTGCTGCACTGCTCCAGATACAGGCGATAGGTCTTCATCAGCATTTCAATGGAACGCCCCTGTTCGGTCTTTTTTAAATACAGATAAATGTTGTAGAACATTGACGAGTGAATATTCTGCTCCCACGACATGAACCAGTCTTCAGAAAAGGGCAGCATGCCTTTCGGCGGCGGACAGCCGCGTAATTCTTTATATAAGCGCAGAAGACGACGGCGACTCAGCGACGTTTCCGATTCCAGCACCTGCATTCTCGCCCCGAGTGAAATTAACCCCATGGCGATATTCACTTCTTCAATTTCCTGCAGCAAACTCTTTTCACCACACATATTATGCCTCCTGCGCCGCGACAGTCTCTTCTTCACTCAGCGCGTTCAGAAGATTCGTTGACAAAATAATACCCGTGTGGATCTGCTGCAGCGCTTCAATACGCGAATCCTTGGTCAAATTTTCAATCACCACTTCATCGTCAACGCGCAGACGACAAATAAGCTGATTGGTCGTTGCCAGCTTCATTAATTGCGGCAGCGAAAGCTCTTTCAGGTTATCAATGGTTCCTTCAGATAATCCAAGGCGAAAACCGGCCGCAAATTTATCCTGGCGGATCAGCTGTTGAGCCAGCAGAAGATAGGACAGGTTAATATCGTGAATATTTTGCAGATACTCGTCAAAATTGGACACAGGTGAAAACTCCCAATGTTATTCAGCCAATCGCTGGCATGTCAGTTTAGATAGATAACGTTTCCGAACTGATGCAGAGAGTCTTTTGGTATTGATATTCACTGAGGTAAGTCAATCTTCCTCAGTAAATGCGACACTGTCATATCAATGCCAAAGGAGGCTGCATCACAAAACTGGCAAAATCATAAACACTCAGCATTTTCCGAACAAGCGACAGAAATTTCCCTAAATCCTCAGATTGAGGTTAAACCATTGATTTAAAGAGTTAATAAAGCATTGTTAAACGTTATTAAACCTTGATTTTAACCATTAATCCTGCCTTGCTCACAGTATTAACATTATAAATGTTAATACTGTGTAATTATCTTCCCGCTGACTCCATACGACTTCTTAACCTTTTAACGGCCAGGCTGTGCAGCTGGCTTACGCGTGTTTCCGTGACCCCCAGAACCAGCCCAATTTCTTTCATATTCAAATCCTGGAGATAATAAAGCTGCAGCAGTACCTGTTCTCTTTCGGGAATGAACTGAATATACTCCGTCAGCCGCCCTAACAAATTCTGCCTGATGGCATCATTCAGTGGATTAAGCTGCTCATTTTCGTCATCACTCGTTTCCCAGCTGTCTGCGTAATTCTCCTGGAGTTCATCAATCGAATACATTTGGCTGGAGTTATTATCCGCCAGCATCTGCTGGAATTCCGGCAGCGAGACCCCCATGCGCTCCGCAATTTCAGCTTCGGTGGCCTCTCCCCCTTTCTCCTGCTCGATTTGCTGAATAAGCGCGACGATTTCCCGCGTATGGGTTCGTACCCGACGCGGAACCCAGTCATTTTCTCTCAGCTCGTCTAATAATGCCCATTTTACCCGCTGGGTGATCCACGCCGTGAGCGCCACCCCTTTTTTCGGATCAAAGCTTTCGACTGCACTTAAAAAACCGATGGAGCCCGCCTGAATTAAATCATCCAGCTCGACGCTGGCAGGAAGCCGTTTATGTAAACGCAATGCTTCCTGCCGCACCAGATAGTGATATTTAGACCAGACTACCGATTTATCTTCCAGCCCTTCGGCCGTATAAATACCATCCACGATTGCATTCCACCTGCTATTCTCTTTAAGAATTATCCGGTGAAATGGCGCATTCAAATAGTGCGATAAGCTTTTATAAAAATGCGCATTCTGCTACTTCGCTTGTATTAACAGGCGATCTAATAAAATAGCCGTATTAATGACGGTAATTAAAAGGTTTCCCACTGGGCCAGGTCTGGCTCTTTTTGACGCTGCGGCTTATTCGCCTGCACGGTTGTGTTCGCCACGGTGCTCTCGTGGCTCAGCCTGAACTGGGCCACCAGTTTTTCCAGCGCATCGGACTGCGCTTCCAGTTCGCCCGCCGCCATGGCCGCCTCTTCCACCATCGCCGCATTCTGCTGGGTCACCAGATCCATCTCATTGACGGCCTGCGAAATCTGGTTGATGCCCGCGCTCTGCTCGTCGGAGGCCGAGGTGATTTCGCCCATGATCTGCGTCACCTGCGCAACGGAGGTCACAATCTCCTGCATCACGGTGCTGGCCTGTCCAACCTGACGTGAACCGATATCAATGTTGCTCACGCTGGTGTTGATCAGCTGGTTGATCTCTTTGGCCGCATCGGCGCTGCGTTTCGCCAGGTTGCGCACTTCTTCAGCAACGACCGCAAAGCCACGTCCCTGCTCGCCCGCGCGTGCCGCTTCCACCGCCGCGTTCAGGGCCAGAATGTTGGTCTGATTGGCAATGCTATCGATCACGCCGTTGATGTCGGCAATCTGGCGCGAGCTGGTGGTAATTTGCGCCATGATCTGCTCCAGACTCTGCATCACTTCCCCGCCGTTATGGGCATTGGTGCTGGCGCTTTCCGCCAGTTCACGCGCCGCGTGGGCGTTGTCGGCGTTCTGACGCACGGTGGTTTTGATCTGCTCCATGCTGGCCGCCGTCTCCTGCAGCGCCGCCGCCTGCTCTTCGGTGCGGGAAGAGAGATCGTTATTGCCGTGGGCAATTTCCTGGGCGTTGGTGTGGATACGCTGCACGCTGTCACGGATCCCGAGGATGGTGCCGGTCAGAGAGGTACGCATGGTCTCCAGTTCGGTCAGCATATTGCCGATTTCATTCTGGCTACCGCTCTCAATCACCTGACTGAGATCGCCCGCCGCCACGCGACGCAACATCTCTACCGTGGTCTCCATACGACGCACCAGGGTATGGCGCAGCCAGAAGCGCACGGCGAACAGCAGCGCTACGGCCAGGATCAGCACAGTGATCCCGACGCCCATCATAATCTGGTAGCCGCGCTCGGATGCCTGAACGTAGCTCTCGCTCAGGCGCGCGCTGGCATCCGTATACTGATCGACCTTATTACGCAGCGCGGTGCGCAGCTCCATATCGTTTTCCAGCGAGCCGGTATAGCCCGCCGGGTTGTGCAGGTAACCTAGCTTCACGTTAGCGACTTTATACACCTCGTTGAACGCCGCGTTTACTTCACCCGCCAGACGGCTCTCTTCCGGGGTATTAAACGGTGAGGCCATAAACGCATCCATATTGCTACGCGCAATTTTCACCACGTTCAGGGTGTGTTTGGCGACGTTCTCAGAGACCGGATTACCCAGCGCCGCCTGCAGCATCAGCCCGTTGGTATTGGCCATTACCGCACTGATGTTATAGGCCGCATCGCGCATCTGATCGTTATTGTCAGCCGCCACCACAATGCGTTTGAAATTGTGGTTATTGGAGACGGCGTCGTAGACGGAATAGGCTGTTACGCCGAACAGCATCACCGCAAACAGGCCAATAATCAGGCTGATTGCGCTGTAAATTTTGAGTTTCGTTAGCATAGATTTTCACCGACCGCGCAGGGCCGGCGCCACTGGAAGGTTAATTGGATGACATGTTGAAAAGGTTCATCGACTGCATTTTTTTGTAGACGAACATCGACGCATTGAAGGCCAGCTCCGACATCTGCGATTCAGAGACCAGCGATACCAGCTTGCTGGTATCGGAACCGATGGCGTTCTGCACTTTCACAATGGTGTCGTTGATCAGCACCGCACCGGACAGATCCAGCGCATCAAGCTGCTGCAGGTTAGTACCAATTTCGGCCTGGGCTTTGCCCAGACGGTTGATACCGTCATCCACAGCCTGGCTTGCGGCGCTGAGAGCAGCTTTGAGGTTCGCGTCGTAATCCGCGCCGTCAGGGTCGGCGGTCAGCGCGGCCACGGCGTCATTCAACACCGTGAAAATGTCGTCGAAGACCTCCCTACCCAGATGGCTGACCTGCATTTCAGTTCCGTCAGCCACGGTTTGCCTGCGCACCTCTTCACCACCACGGTAGTTACCCACTTCATCAAACGCGGGGGTATCCGTTTTAAATCCAGAGAAAATATAGTTCCCGCTGGCGTCGCGATTGTTCGCTAAGTCGAGAAGATTGGCGCGGATACCGTTGATCTCCTCCCCTAACGCCCGGCGATCCTCCGCAGAGTAGGTATCGCTTTTGGCCGCAATGATTTTTTCCTTCAGCGTAGTCGTTAACAAATTCCCCACGCCGTTGAGGATGTTGTCCTGATGCTCCAGCGCACCCCGCGCCCGGGAACGCACATTGCTGTACAACTCCAGCTTTGCCAGCGCGTCCTGCTGCTTCACCGCGTCGGTCGCTGCCGCCGGGTCGTCCGACGCTTTCAGCAGCGTTTTGCCTGCCGACATGCGCAAATAAACATCATTGCTTTGACTCATACGCTTCGTCATGGTCTCGGCGCTATTTTTATACATATACAGCGTACTTAATCGCATCATCAGTTCCTTATCGGATAGACAGCAGGGCATCAAACATATCGGTAGCGGTTTTCAGCAGCTGCGCGTTGGCGTTGTAGTACTGCTTATACATATCCAGGTTGATGTACTCTTCGTCCATATTGACGCCGGAGAGAGCCTGCTTGGTGTCGTACTTGGTCTGAAAGTCGGTTTCAGCACTGGCCAGCGCCGACCTCACGCCGCGCGCGCTGTCGCCGATGGTCCCGACCAGGCTGGCATAGGCTTCGGTCAGGGTGTTTTTCCCGATCAGCTTCTCGTCCTGGATTTTCAGCATCGCTTCCAGGTTTTTGTTGTCGCCCGGACCACCGTCTTTATCACCCGCCGCCGCAAACTCCTGCGCGCTGGTGATTTTGCGGGTCATCCCTTCGGCCGCGCCCGCCATCGGGTTGAAGGTGAAACTGTCGCCCGCGTTAAAACCACCGCCTGAGATATCAATTTCCACGCCCTCGAACTTCAGTTTCCCGGCCGTACCGGTGTCGACAGGCACTGTGCGACCATCAGCCCCCGTGACAGTCCATCCCCCTGCTCCATCGCTGGTGAGGGTGTAATTTTCCGATTTCACATTTTTGTAATCGGTGACGGTTATCCCCTCAAGCTTGCCGGTCCCGGTGTTTTTCGCATTGGCATAGGCTTTGATATCCGCCAGTGAGAAGAGATCCCCACCGTTCGCGCCATCTGGCGTAAAACCGTCCGCATTCTGTTCGTTCATGCGGTTCGCCATCGTAAAGGCGATCTGATCCAGCTCCTGGCGGGCAACGGTCAGGTCTTCGTTACGGAATTTAAACAACCCGCCCAGACGACCTTTGGTGATGCTGCTTTCGTCCAGCGGCGAGGCTTTGCCGTTCGCATCCACGTAGGAGACGATGATTTTGTTCGGGTCACTATCCGACGGTGAGGTTTGCAGCTTATAGGCCCTGTCGCCGGACACCAGCGGGCGTCCGTCAGACAGGGTCACATCCACACGCCCGGAGATTTTGTCTTCCGTCACGGTGACCCCGATATGCTCGCTCATCTTTTCCAGCAGCGCATCGCGCTGGTCGAGCAGATCGGCAGGCGGGGTGCCATTGCCCTGCGCGCGCTCCAGCTGTTTGTTCAGCTCCGCCAGCTGCTGGGTATAGCTGTTGATGTCCTTAGCGCTCTGCTCAATGTGCGTATTGGTGCTTTTTTCCAGGGCGGTCAGGCGCTTGGCGCTGGCGTTAAACCGGTTTGCCAGCGTACCGAGGGAGTTGTAAACCGCCGCACGCGCGGGACCGTCCGCCGGATCGCCGCTCAGCGTCGCCATCGCCTTAAACATGTCGTTCAGCGAGACCGAGACGTTATCGGACTCGTCGGCCAGCATGTTGTCGATATCCGCTAGCTGCTCCATGCGCCCGGCGAGTGAAGCGTACTGTGAAAGCGAACCGCGCATCTGGTTATTGGCAAAAGCATCATAATGACGCTCAACGCCACCGGCGCGGGCGCCATAGCCAAAAAAGCCCTGGCCGGTAGACATCCCGCCCAGTTCGCCAATAATCAGGCTGCGTCGGCTGTAGGTGCCAGACATGCCGTTGGTCAGGTTATCGCCCGTTACGCGTAATGCCGACTGCGCGACGCTCAGACCGCCTCTCGCAAGGTTAAATAAGTTATTCATAAGATCTGGATATTCCCTGTTTGCTGGCCCGGGCTTGCGTCCGGGCCGGAAAGTTCATGGCTCTGCTTATTTCATCGGTGATGACAGGAATTACTAAAAAATTTTATCGAGATCGTTTTTATAGGCATTCACGCCCTGCTGAATGTCGCCTTTCACCTTCTGAATAATGGTGATGAGCTTTTTGGCGTAGGCCGGATCGGTCGCATAGCCGCCCGCCTGCAGCGCCTTCGCCCCCTGCTCTGGCGAGCCGGACTGCACCACGCCGCGATAGCGCGGATTTTTAGTCAGCAGCTTCGCGTAATCCGCCAGCGCGTGTTCATACGAGTCATAGACGCGGAAGGCGGCTTTCACCTTCTGCTTCACGCCGTTGATGTATTCCGTGGTGGTGATCTCGGTAGTTTTGCCGCGCCAGTCGCCGGTCGCTTTAATGCCAAACAGGTTGTGGCTCGGACGACCGTCCGCCGCCGGGATTTCTCGTTTGCCCCAGCCGGACTCCAGCGCGGCCTGCGCCAGAATCAGATGCGGATGCAAACCGCTTTGCTGCGCGGCCGCCTGGGCCGGGCGCAGCAGGCGGGCGATAAACGGGTGTGCGCCTTCAGAGGGTTGAGCGAAGGAGACCGGCGCGGGCAGCCGCAGCGGGCCGGTGGCGGGAGCCGAAGAGAGATCCGGTCGTATAACGTCGCGTCCCGGCGCGCTCACAACCGGTGTGTCACTCACCTCCCCACCCAGCTGGCGGACGATAAGATCGGCAAAGCCGAGCTGACCACTCCCGGCAATGTTTTGTGCGACCTGCTGATCGTGCATGGCGGTGTACATCTCAGACGACTGACTATTCATTATGTCGTCCTTAAAGGTGGCATCACGCATGCTCTTCATCATCATCTGCACGAAGATGCCCTCCATCTGCTTCGCCGCCGCTTTCAGCGCGCCGGGCGTTTGCCGCCCGGCCTCCCGTTTCAGCGTGTCCAGCGAACGGACGTCAAAGGCGGGTTGATCGAGCTTGTCGAAAGCGTTCATCAGTTCACCTCCAGCTTTGCCCGCAGACAGCCGGCGTTTTTCATCGCCTGCAGAACCGACATCAGCTCGTTTGGCGTCGCGCCCAGGCTGTTCAGAGCGCGGATCACCGCGTTCAGATCGGTACTGCTGCGCACGTGCTGCAGCGAACCGCCGCTGTCGCGCACCGAGATATCGGTCTGCGGCACCACCACCGTCTCCCCGCCGCCAAACGGCGTATCGGGCTGGCTGATGATGTTGTTCTGCATCACCTCCACCGTCAGCGAGCCGTGCGCCACCGCGCAGGAATCGAGCGACACGTGGCGGTTCATCACCACCGAGCCAGTACGCGAGTTCACAATCACCTTCGCGTCCTGGACGTTCACCTTCACCGGAATATCCTGAATGTTGGCGAGGAAGCGCACGCGGGACGGACCGTCCGGCGGCGCGAAGAGGCGTACGGTGCGGGCATCTTCCGGCAACGCCGCCCCGCCGCTGTAGCGCTGGTTAATGGCGTCGCTGACCTGCTGCGCCAGCGAGAAATCGCTCTCGTTCAATTGCAGGCGCACAATGTTCTGGGTGCTAAAATCGTTCGGCACTTCCCGCTCAACGGTCGCACCATTGCTGATGCGCCCGCCGTTAAGCTGGTTGACCTGCACGCGGCTACCGCCCGCCTGCGCGCCTGCGCCGGAGATCAAAATGTTGCCCTGGGCGATGGCGTAGATCTGGTTATCCGCCCCTTTCAGCGGGGTCATCAGTAGCGTGCCGCCGCGCAGGCTTTTGGCGTTGCCCACCGAGGAAACCACTATGTCCAGCTTGTCGCCCGGACGGGCAAACGGCGGCAGTTCGGCGGTGACCATCACCGCCGCGATGTTTTTCAGCTGCATATTGGTGCCCGCCGGGACGGTGATCCCCAGCTGCGAGAGCATGTTGTTCAGGCTCTGGCCGGTGAAGGGCGCCTGCATGGTCTGGTCGCCGGTCCCGTCGAGGCCGACAATCAGGCCGTAGCCCATCAGGGAATTAGAACGCACCCCCTGCACCGTCGCCAGGTCGCGAATACGCTCCGCGTGTACCCCTTTGGGCACCGCCAGCATCATGCCGTAGAGCAGGATGCTGAGAAAAAACAGGATAGATTCTTTTTTCATGGTCATATCAGAAAGGAGAGAGGTTCAGGAACAGGCGTTGCAGCCAGCCCATGTTCTGCGCTTCGTTGATGTAGCCGTTGCCGACGTACTCAATGCGCGCATCCGCCACCTGGGTGGACGGCACGGTGTTGCTGCCGCTGATGGTGCGCGGGTTCACCACCCCAGAGAAGCGGATGAATTCGGTGCCCTGGTTGATGGCAATTTGCTTCTCGCCCACCACGCCGAGGTTGCCGTTGGGCAACAGCTCTTTCACGGTCACGGTGATGGTGCCGGTAAAGGTGTTACGCGCCGCCGCGCCACCCTTGCCTGCGAAATCGTTTTTGCCTTCGGCTTCGAAATCCGCTTTGCCATCGCCTAGCCAGCTGTTGAGTTTGGTCGGTACCGCAATCAGCCCCATCCCGGCCGATCCATTACGGTTGGCACTGGCGGAGGAACTTTTGCTGGCGCTCACGTTCTCCTGCAGCAGGATCGTCAGCGTATCGCCCACGTTACGCGGGCGGCGGTCTTCGAACATCGGCTGATAGCCGTAGTTCATCCCCTGCCCTGCCTGAAACAGTGAGCCGCCGGTCGCTGCCGGTGCCATCGGTAATGGTGTTGCCGTTGTCGGACCTTCAACAAGGGGCTTTTGCATAATGTGCGCGCAGCCGCCAAGCAGCAGCGTACTTGCCAGCAGCGCGGCCGCCGGAATTTGCATAGACAATATTTTCATTTCAGTGTCGATAAAAAGTCTGGCCGCGCGAGCGGCCAGAGAGGATTACAGCTGGGAAAGGCGCTGCAGCATCTGATCGGATGCCGAGACCGCCTTACTGTTGATTTCGTAGGCGCGCTGCACCTGAATCATGGTCACCAGCTCTTCCGCCACGTTAACGTTGGAGATTTCCACGTAGCTCTGCTTCAGCGTGCCCGCGCTCTCCATGCCCGGGTTCAGCTCGTTTGGCGCACCGGAAGACTGCGTCTCTTTGTAGAGGTTACCGCCGATGCTTTCGAGACCGGCATTGTTCACAAAGGTGGTCAGCGTCAGCTGGCCAATCTGCTGCTCTTCCGCCTGGCCTGGGATCTTCACGCTGACGATCCCGTCATTACCGATGGTCAGCTTCTGCGCGTCCTGCGGAATCACGATACCTGGCTGAATGGGATAGCCTTCGGCATTCACCAGCTGCCCGTCCGGGCTTTTGCCAAAATGACCATCACGGGTGTAGGCCGTGCTGCCGTCCGGCATCTGCACCTGGAAGAAACCTTCACCTTCGATGGCAACATCGTACTCATCCCCGGTTGGGTTCATGTTCCCCTGGGTGTGAATACGCTGAGTGGAAACCGGACGCACGCCGGTACCCAGCTGCAGGCCGCTCGGCAGAGTGTTCTGCTCGGTCGACTGCGCGCCAGGCTGGCGCATGTTTTGATAGAGCAGATCCTGAAATACGGCGCGCTGACGCTTAAAGCCGTTGGTGTTGACGTTCGCCAGGTTGTTGGAGATGACGTCCATATTGAGCTGCTGTGCTTCCAGCCCGGTTTTTGCGATCCATAAGGAACGAATCATAGTGACTCCTTGCGCGGCCTTAGCTCACGCTTAATAGCTGGTTAGCCTTCTGGGCATTTTCGTCGGCGGTGCGGATCACCTTCATGTTCATGTCAAAGCCGCGGGAGTTGGCGATCATCTGCGTCATGGCCTGCACCGGGCTGACGTTGCTGCCTTCAATAGCCTCCGGCGTCAGGCGCAGGGTTTCGTCCTGCGCCAGCGGGTTGCCGCCTGCGGTGCGAAACAGCCCGTCATCGCCGTGAACCATGCCGTTCATCTCGGCGTTGACCAGCTTGAGGCGGTCAACCGGCACCAGCGCCGTCGGGTCATCGCCCATGCCGAGCGCCGAGACAGTGCCGTCGCTGCCGATGGTGATATGCGACTGCGGCGGCACTTCCAGCGGCCCGCCGTCGCCCATCAGCGGACGGCCGTTGACGCTGAGCGCCCCGTCCTGGTCCACCTCGATAGCGCCGTTGCGGGTATAGCCTTCGCTGCCGTCATCCATCGCCACCGCCAGCCAGCCGTTCTGCGGCAGCGCCACGTCGAGGCTGCGGCCGGTATGGGTAATCGGCCCCATGGTGGTGTCATGAAACGGGGTCGTCTCCGCCACCAGCGCGCGGGTGCGCAGGCTTTCCCCTTCAATAGGGACCGAACGGAAGGCCGCCAGCTGAGCGCGAAAGCCCGCGGTGGAGCTGTTCGCCAGATTGTTTGAGGTGACCGCCTGGCGGTTAAGCGCCGCGTTGGCGGCGCTCATGGCGGTATAGATAGCGCGATCCATTACTCAGCCTTAACGCAGGTTAACCAGCGTCTGCAGAACTTCAGACTGGGTTTTGATGGTTTGTGAGTTGGACTGGTAGTTGCGCTGGTAGACAATCATGTTGACCATCTCGTCGCCCAGGTTCACGTTTGAGGACTCCAGCATGCCGCCGGTGATCTCCCCGAAGCTGCCGGTGCCGGAGGTGCCGAGGAAAGGCTGGCCTGACTGCGCGGTTTCCGCCCACAGGTTATTGCCCTGCTGGGCCAGACCGCCCACGTTGGCAAAGTCCGCCAGCACCACCTGCGCCACGGTCTGACGCTTTTGGTTGCTGTAGATGGCAATCACTTCGCCGGTATCACTTATTTCATAGCCGTTGAAGGTGCCCGGTGCCTGGCCGTCGATTTCGCCCTTCATGACCTGCGAATCACTTGAAAACTGCGTAAGCGCGCCCAAATCCAGCGTCACTGACAGAGCAGCAGCCCCGCCGTAAGCATCCCCTTTAACGACGCCAGTGGCGGGGGTTTTGAGCTTTCCGTATTCATCAAAGCTCAGATCAATTGCGGTAAATTTGGTCTTATCTCCCCCCTCTGGTGAAGTCGAATCCTGGGCGAAAGCCTTCCAGTTACCGTCGCCATCATTAACAAAGAACACTTTAACCGCGTGCCGGTTACCGAGACTGTCGAAGGTTTCCACTTCGCTAACAAAGTTGTATGTTTCAGGCTTGAGCGCGTCGAATTTTGTGGAGTCCTTTTTTTCTGAGCCAGACTTCAGGTTGCCTGTCAACGACCCCGCAGTCGACGCCGCAGGCGGCATATCGTCTTTCGGAATACGGATCGGCCCAACCTGAGCGCCGGGGTTAATCACCCCGTCCGTCGCCTGATAGCCGGTTAAAAACATGCCGTTTGTTTTGTTGACGATAAAGCCGTTTTCGTTCTGCTCAAACTGACCGTTACGGCCGTAGAACACGCTGCCCGCCTCGTCGACCATGCGGAAAAAACCGCGTTGTGAAATGCCCATATCCAGCGCAGAACTGCCGTTCATTAACCCGCCGTCGCCAAAATTCTGGCTGACGCCCGCCACCTGCACCCCCATCCCCGTCGACCCGGCAAAGATATCGGCAAACGCAACGGAACCTGCTTTAAACCCCACGGTCTGGGAGTTGGCGATATTGTTACCCACCACGTCCAGCGCTTTTGCAGCAGCACTCAGGCCGCTAAGACCTTGTGAAAAACCCATAATTACATTCCAGAAGTAAGTAGTGACTATTTTTGAATGACAAACACTTTGTTCATGCCGATAGGATCGTTCTTCAGCAGATGCAGGATCGGCCCGCTCGGATCCATCGTGACGCCCTGCACCTGATCCTGAACCAGGCCAATGATTTCCGGCTTCTCGCCTTCAGGATTGCTGGCATCAAAAGTGATGGTGTATTCGCGATCGCGCGGTGGCCCCGGATCCGGCTTGAAGTTCTCCAGGTCGTCGAGGTTGTAGGTGTTCATGCCCGACTTCACATTCTTCAGCTCTGCGGTATACGCTTTGCCTTCGGAATCCGTTAACGTCACCGTAACGGTTTCCGCATCGCCGACCATCGCGAAGTGGAAATCGTCTGAATTGCTCGGTTGCACCACGCCTTCCTGGTGAATACCCATTCCCGGTTCACGGAAGGAGACTTTCGCCTCCCCTTCAATCAGCACGCTACGCCCCACCCAGGAAGAAGCGCTCATGCTGCCTAGCTGAACCATCATTGCCTGAACGCCCGCCACGGAGGTGTTGAGCTTCTCGACACCCGCCGCCATGTTGAACTGCGCCAGCTGGGAGGTGAGCTGGTTGTTGTCCATCGGGTTGGTGGGATCCTGGTTTTTCATCTGCGCGACCAGCAGCGTCATAAACTGGTTCGACAGATCGGCCGCGCTGCTGCCCGTGCCCGTACCGCCGGTACCGCCATTGTTGTTAATCGAAGAGACCGCCATATGCGTCCTTACTGACCAAGAGTTAATGTTTTCAGCATCAGGCTTTTGGCGGAGTTCATCACCTCCACATTGGCCTGATAGCTGCGCGAGGCCGAAATGGTGTTCACCATCTCGTTCATCACGTTGACGTTGGGCATGCGCACGTAGCCCTGTTCGTCGGCCATCGGATTGCCCGGCTCATAGACCAGACGATCCGGCGCACTGCTCTCCACCACGTCGCTGACCTGCACGCCGCCAATCTCCTGACCGACCGAGTTGTCGACCTGAAACACCACCTGACGGGCGCGGTACGGCTGGCCGTCCGGCCCCGCCACGCTGTCGGCGTTGGCCATATTGCTGGCGCTGACGTTGAGGCGGCGGGACTGGGCCGCCATCGCCGAGCCCGAAATATCAAATACGCTAAAAAGCGACATCGTTTATTACCCCTGACTGAGCACAGTCATCATTTTCTTAATATCCGCGCCCAGGAACGTCAGTCCTGACTGATATTTCACGGCGTTATCCGCAAAATTGACGCGCTCACGATCCATATCCACGGTATTACCATCGGCGCTCGGCTGATCCGGTACGCGATAGAGCAGTTGGCTGTCATCAAACGGCATCGCTTTGCCTTCAATATGCTTATTTGACGTTAATGACAGTGATACGGGAGATTTCGCCATCGCGGTATTATCCATGGCGGCTTTTAACTGCTGAGTAAAATCGATATCTCGCGCCTGATAGCCCGGCGTATCGGCATTCGCAATATTCGACGCCAGAATATCCTGACGGCGCGAAAGCAAACCTAACGCCTGCTGTTGAAAGCGAAAGGCATCATCAAGTTTATTCATGACAACAGGACTCCTGTCTCGCGTTATTTAAACTGCGATAGTGTAGTCAGCGACGGTGGAATATCACACTGTGAAGACCCGACAGAAATAAGCCTATTTAGAGAAATAGAAATAATCAGGGGAGAGTTAAAAAGTTGAAGAAGGTAAATGGCGACACGAATGTCATTATTTGTCGCAATTAAACCTCTGGTGAAGAGTATATAATTTAGCCACGTTTTATATATAAAGGCAATAAGATGAAGCTCCGATTATTCAGCGCGGCGGCTGCTGCCGTTTTGCTCTGCTCTGCGTCCGTCGCAGCCAGCGTACCCTCAACGCAAACGGCGAAGCAGCGCCTGATGCTCAAGCTGGACGCACTGATTCAGCAGCCAGAGAACGGCGGTGAAATTGTGCGCACCGCGACGTTACTGGCTACCCCGGCCCAACTGGCCGCCGTGTGCGATAACCCGGAGCTGAGCCTGGTGGGACGCGACAGCCGTCTGACCGGCAAACGCACCGTGCTGGCTCAGTGCGGCGCACGTCGGCACTTTTTGCCGGTGCGCATCAGCGCCCAGGGCACCTGGTGGATTGCCAGCCAGAGCCTGCCCGGCGGGGCGATTGTGCAGCGCAGCGACATTGAGCCCGTTACCGGCATTCTGGACAACCAGCCCGGCGGCTTAATTTTTAACGCCGACGCGATTATCGGCCAGCGCCTGACCCGCGCCATCGACGCCGGTAAACCGCTTCTGGTGAACCAGCTGCGTCAGCAGTGGCGGCTGCGCGCAGGGCAGACGGTCGACCTGGTGACCACCGGTTCCGGATTTCGAATTCGCAGCCAGGGCAAGGCGCTAAATAACGCGGGTATTGATGACACGCTGAAAGTCAAAACCGCCGGTGGGCGCACCGTGAGCGGAAAAGTGAACGCCGACGGTCAGGTGATTATTTTTTCGCAACAATAAATTTTAGGTTTTCTGTGAACCACCGATGAAAGAACTATAGGTCACAAAAACGGAATACCTGCGAGGACAACCATGAGCATTAACAGCAACCAGACCACCGCGCCGATAGCGAAAATCGCCCCAACACACGAGGTACGTCAACGTACTCAGACTCAGGAACACGACGTTGCGGCAAAACGCGTAGAAAAGCATGACAACACCGACGTCACCCTGAGCGCGTTGACCAAAAAGATCCAGACCGACGACAGCCGCGACGTGGATCACGCGCGCGTCGCCGAACTTCGCGCCGCACTGTCGGCAGGCACCCTGCGCATCGAGCCTGAGAAAATCGCTCAGGCCATGGTGCAGGACATGTTTCAGTTTTAATGGCTAGCAGGACCCCTATGGACAAGCTTTACCCGATACTCGCGCAGATGAAAACGTCTCTGGATGAGCTGGAGGCGATCATGATTGAAGAAGTGAATCAGCTCAACCGTTCGCAGATCAACCCTGTGTCGTTGCAGGTACTGGCAGATAATAAAAACCAGCTCCTGTCGACGCTGCAGTATTACGACGATATGCGCCGCCAGCAGGAGCAGCAGTGCGGGACAGAAGCCCCTTACCCGGGGCTGGGTAAGCTTTTTGCAAGCTGGCAACAGGTACACGAAAAAGTGCGCCACTCCAAGGCCCTGAATCTGCAGGTCGAGTCGCTTCTGCAAAGCCATATGAAGAAAAACCAGCATATTCAGAAAGTGATCGACCATGTTGGCAACACCAACGCGCTGTATGGCCCCGCGGGGGAGTCCAGCGTGATGTCGACTGGCCGAAAATATAACATCAGCATCTAACCGTTCCTGTCTGCGTTGTCCTCTTTTGCCCGCCTCTGGCGGGTTTTTTTTAAGGAAAGAAACACCCCTCACCCTGGCCCTCTCCCCATAGGGGAGAGGGGAAAAGGCCGACCTGCGCCACGATTAAAGACCGCGCCGAACAGTCCCCTCTCCCTTGAGGGAGAAGGTTAGGGTGAGGGGGGGAAAGGACTTAAACCGCTGTATAAGCTTTTGCCACGCTACTGGTTTTGCGCATGGCGGAGAGTTCAGTGCTGATGGTGGTCAAACGCCCCTGAATGGCGCGGGTCAGAATGGCGTCGTTCTCCAGCAGTTGCGCCAGTTGGCCACTTACCCGCGCCTTATTGTGCTGTGCCAGCTGGGTTAAATCGATTTCACACAGCGTTCTCATTCCCATGGCGTACGCCACGGACTCGTCAAGAAACACATCCCATTCGCCGGCCCCGGCAAGCTGTCTCAGCTTCGCGTTGCTGATGAGCAACTCTTCAATCAGCGCCATCACGTTCTTATCCATGTTTCACCTGCTTGTGCTGGGGCGCGATGGCCTGCCAGGTTTCCAGCATCCCGGTCATCAGTGCGATCAGATGCGGCAGCTTGTCGCCGGATTTGTTGAGATTCGCCTCCAGCAGCGTGCGCGAAATATACTCGTACAGGCTCTCCAGCTCTTCAGCGATTTTCCCGCCCTTCTCGTGATCCAGCCCGGCGCGCAGGCCGTTGTCGATAATATTGATGGCGCGGGAGATCATCTCCCCGCGGCGGGCGGTATTCCCGGACTGAAAGTAGATTTCCGCCCGCTTCATGGCGTTAATCGCCCCGTCATACAACAGGACGATCAGCTGGTGCGGCGTGGCACCGGCGATCTGGCTGTCCAGCGAAACGGTGGTATAGGCGTTATTGCCCGTTTTGGTGTACATCGTCAAATCCTGCCGGGCAGCAGGCTGCCCGGATTGCTAAAAATTAAACTAACCCCGCCAGCGTCTGCTGCAGCCGGGTGCTCATGTTGTTCATTTCATTCATCGCCTTATCGAGGCGCTGATACGCTTTTTCACTACGCAGCATGGCTTCATCGATACGTTTCTGCACCGCCGTGATCTGTTTGCCAACGCGCTTTTCCTGCTGACGCAGGGACTCCAGCGCGGTTTCAATAACGCCCTCTTTTTTCTGAATCGCGTCCTTATCGCCCAGATAGGTGTTGAAAATGCCCTCCATGCGATCTTTAATCCCTTCTTTCCCCCCTTTGCCAAGGAACAGCGCCTCGACCTCCTTCGGGTTGTCCTTCAGGGCGGCATCGAGCTTTTTGCTGTCGATGGTCAGGGTGCCGAGCGTGCCGGTGCGATCCTCACCCGTTTTGCCATCGAAGGTAACGGTGATCCCGAGACGGCCAAGGGAGGTGATCACATCCCCGGCATCACGGTACTCCCCAACTACGGTGGCCTTCAGCTGGCTGGTCAGACGGCGCAGGGAGCCGTCGCTGAACAGCGCGCCGTTGTTTTCGTCAGGCAGCGGGATTTCACCCTCTGCGAGTTTGTCGCGATCGGGGGCGGTGTATTTGGTGACGCTGGCGACGGTGCTGAGGTAGCTGTTGTAGTTCTTCACGAACTCCTCGATCAGCGATTTCACCTTTGAGGTGTCTTCGGTGATGGTGAGGGATTCTGTTTTGAAGGGGTGCGGAGCGGATGCATCAGCATCAGGGTCTTTTTCCGACACTTCGCGCAGTTCAAGGGTTACGTCGGTAATCAAATCTTTAATGGTGTTAGTGCTACGTTCTACCTTGTCACCGTTGAGCCAAACCACCGCATTCTGAGGAGCAGTAACGTCGGCAGCCCCCTCAAGCGCCTTCTTGACCTCGGCATCCCCCGTCACCTTTACCGTCATTTCACCGTCTTTACCGGTTTTTTTCGAGGTCAGGACGAGCTTGTGCTCTCCCTCTTTAACGGTAACAACTTCAGCCGCAACGTCGCCCTTTTGCGCATTAATTCTTTTGGCAATATCATCGAGGGAGGTTTCGTCTGGCTTGAGTTCCACCACCAGCGGTTTGTCGCCGCCTTCCATCTCGATGGTGACGGTCGCGGCACTCTTACCTATATCCTTATCTCGTGAATCTCGCGTCACCCCGAGCTGATGCGCTTTTGCCAGCTGCTCCACGGCAATCGAGTAGCTGTTCGGGATCGCCCCTTTGCCTGCCGTGGCCTTAAAGGTTTTGTTATCGCTGACGCTAACGCCGTTAAAACCCTCATCTTCCAGCTTGCCGAGATTATCCTTCAGGGTGCTGAGGGCACTGGAAATAGTCCCCCACGCGGAGATTTGTCCGTTATAGGTTTTCTGTTTTTGCAGATAAGGGTTCAGCTTGACTGAACTGGCCGCACGCTCCTTTGCCAGCAGATCTTCAAACGGCAGGCTCGACCCGATGCCTAAAAAATTGGTTGCTACCATAATGATGTTTCCTCTTGTAAAGGGATGACCTGTTACTTTTCCATCGGGAAATAAAGAAGGAAGTTTAATTTTTCATACAGGCGTGAACAACGCACAGGCGTGCGGATAACAGAGATGTACGTTTATTGGTTAATTGCTTTTTACCATTCAGATAATTAACGTCAAATCTGTCGCCATTTCTGTTAATGACAAAAAATCAAAAAAAATAATTCAGTCATTTTAATTTCCCCCGATGAATTCAGTATGCGAAGCAATTAACGCATATCTCACATTTCGTTATTACTTAGAAGGATATAACAATGGCACAGGTCATTAATACCAACGCGCTGAGCCTGATGGCGCAGAACAACCTGAACAAATCCCAGACCTCTCTGGGCACCGCAATTCAGCGCCTCTCTTCCGGTATGCGTATCAACAGCGCAAAAGACGATGCGGCAGGCCTGGCAATTTCTAACCGCTTCACGGCGTCCATCCGCGGGATGACCCAGGCAGCGCGTAACGCCAACGACGGTATTTCTCTGGCACAGACCACCGAAGGTGCGCTGGAAGAAGTGACTGAAAACATGCAGCGTATTCGCGAGCTGACCGTACAGGCGAAAAACGGAACCAACTCTGCCAGCGACCTGGCCTCCATCAAGAAAGAGATCGGTACTCGCCTGGAAGAGATCGGCCGCGTGGCGGAAAGCACCAACTTCAACGGCGTGAAAGTGTTTGAAGAAAAAGAGATCACCATTCAGATCGGTGATAAAGATGAAGACACTATCAATATCAAGCTCAGCAAGCTGGATATGGAAACCCTGGGTCTGGATAAATTTATGGCTGATTTCGAGGATATCGGGATTACCATGAATGGTGCGGGTACTGCAGGTAGCCAGTATGACAAAGCAGCAACGAAAGCTGTTGCTGGCACAACAATGATTGATGTTGGGCATGCAGAAGGGGATTGGAAGTATGCCGCAGGCGATGCAGCCATCCTGAAAACGACCATTGGTGCAGCAAATAATACGGATGTTGAGGTCTATACCCTGGACGATAAGGTATTTGCTTACGACAAAACAGCGAAGAAAATGTTTGAGCTGGACGTTAGCAAAATGACATTCTCAAAAGACGGGACAAATGCATGGACTAAACTCGATGCTGCACCGGCAACAGCCGCAAAAGAAATTACTGATCCAGCAGATGTCGATATGCTGCTGAAAGGACCAACCGCGCTGAAAGATCCGAAAGCACTGGCTGTGGGAGAGACACTGACTAAAACAGGTGGCACTTTCACGCTGGCTGACACTCACCTTGACGCTGTTGCGGCAAGCATGTTCGGCACCGGTGCTACCGCGACAGATTCGAAGCTCCAGATGTTCTCCGTGGATAACGGCGGCGCTACTGAATACTATGCTTACGGTAAAGATGCGACCACAGGTGAAGTTAAAGTCAGCAAAATCGCGTTTGATAATGCAGAAGCCGTTACTCAAACACCTGCACGTCCTGCGGATATGGAATTCATCCGTGAAGCAGCGGGTGATTCGACAGCCGATGGCCTTCTGGCCAAGCTGGATGAAGCCCTGACCACCGTTGCTGACTTCCGCGCCGACCTGGGTGCCGTTCAGAACCGCTTCAGCTCTATCATTGCGAACCTGAACACCAATATCATCAACACCACCGAAGCGCGCTCCCGTATTCAGGACGCTGACTTCTCCGTGGAAGTGTCCGCCATGAGCCGCGCGAACATCCTGCAGCAGGCAGGTGTCTCCGTACTGGCCCAGGCCAACCAGGTTCCGCAGAACGTGCTGTCCCTGCTGCGTTAATCTGGACAAAACCACCTTACATTGTCATTACGCGCGTGCCTCACGCGCGGTTTGCCCTCCCTGGTGGAGGGCTTTTTTATTTCACGTTCTGGCACGTAAAGGCCTGCGACTTCCCGCCCTTCTTCTGCGCTAACGCGATATATCCCTGTTTGCCCATGTCGAACTCAAGAGTTCCCTCTGCACTGCTGAACATCATCTGCGAAGGATTGTGCTTCGGCTCCGTTGGTTCAACAAAATGGTATGTAGTGCTGTCGAACATCACCGTTTCGGTTTTTGAGTACATTCTGACAAGACGATTTTCGCCGCTCTCATCGCTGCACTGCAGGTTCATAACGGAGAAGTCCGGCTCAATAGCCGCGGTTTTTTCGGTGGCACGTTCGGCACAACCGCCCAACGCAAGAGCCGCACACAGGCCGTAAATTGCTTTACTCTTCATCATCTTCCTCTTCCTTAACGCTGCCTGACTAAGGGTAGCACCTAACAAAAAGCCCTCCACCAGGGAGGGCTCAAGCTGCTGATAACATGCGACTTGTGAGTTTCGCCCGGCGGCGCTCCGCTTGCACGGGCCTACAACATCGGTAGGCTGGGTAAGCGCAGCGCCACCCGGCAAGAAAGACGACGCCAGGCTAGCGGCTTGTGCGCTGCATTAAGGTATTCGCCACCGTATAAACTTCTTCAATCAACACGCTGTTATTCTGCGTAACCGACGGCGCGCCGTTCTGCGCCTGCATCATGGCATCGTCAATCAGCGCCCGAAGTTCTTTTGACGAGCGCGCGCAGCGGCTTGCCAGATTGCGCGACTCCACGGCAAACACGCTCTCTTCGTTGTGCAGCGAATAGCTGTAGGCGCGGCTCGCCAGCTGCACCAGCGTGCCGCTGCTGTTGGCGATCTGCTGTGCGGCATCGTGCAGGGCGTTCATCCCCTGAACCACGCCCGCGGCGCTTTCGCTCAGCATGGCGAGGAGATTCCCGTTGGCTTCAGGTACCCGCAGCAGACGCTCGTTTTCCTCCGCAACCGTACTGGCTGCCCGCGCAATCACGCTCACCTGCTCGCCGATCTCCTGCATCAGCGGCGGTAGCGGCACGCCCTGCTCGGTTTTTAGCTGCGACGGCAGCTCTTCGTTGAGGCGGGACAGGTGCAGGTTCAGGCTGCGCAGCAGCGTCAGGGTGGAAACCAGCAGCAGGGCCGCCAGCGGCCACGGCTTGTGCAGGAGGATGCCGGGGCGCTCGCCCATCCGGCGGGTGGGAACATCAATGGCCAGCAGCCACGGCGTCTCAGCGATCGGCGTTACCACCAGCGTGTGCTCGCCGCTGGCGCTGCGAAAACGGGTATGCCGCACCCCTTCCCCCGACTGGGCCAGCAGCGCGCGCAGCGGTACCGCCATCGGCAGGCTGGCGTCGTTGAGAGATTGCACCGTCGGCGCACCGGCGGCATCGCCAATGATGCGCCCGGTATCGTCGACCATCCAGGCGCGCCCCCCCAGACGCTCGCCAATCTCTTTGACCAGTGAATTGAAGAACTGTCGGCTATTGCCCGTCTCTTCGGCAATATCGGTATCGCCGGGGGCACTTTTATCCAGCGCGAAGCTTTTCAGGGTGACCACGCTTTCAGTCATGGAGCGCTGCTGCGCCTCGACGCGATCGAGTTGCTCACGAAGCTCGGTGGCAAGGGCATCCACCTGCGTGCGCAGGCGCTGCCCTTCGGTGCGGATAAACCACGGCATGACGCCCGTTTGCAGCAAAATAAGTAAGGTAACGAATATTACGACCAGTATGACAATAAAAACCATGACATCAGCGCCTGTTCTTTTATGGCAGCACGACGCTGCCTCTACAGGGCTATTTTATTATGCAGCCGTCAGGAAATAAGCTCTTCAAACCGTTGATAACCGCGCATTCTTGTTAACCCTCAACAAAAACAATCTTACGGACGTTATCCCAGCGCTTAACCAGCCAGCCGTCGAGACTGCAAAGCGTCCCACCCCAGGTGATGATAAGCAGGCACAGCGTCATATAGAGCGTCTCGGGCAGATAAAAGAGCCAGCTCAGCCATGCCAACAGGTTCAGCCCTTGCGGAATGGTATAGATACCAATGGTTACCAGCGCCACGCTGCTGATAATAAACAGGACAAGCGCACATAACCGGCTGAGCAGCCCAAGGGTCAGCAGTAGCCCCATCGAACATTCCAGAAAGGACACGACCACCGCCATGATCGCCGGAAAAGGGATCCCCGCATCGGTCAGGGTGTCCAGCATGAGCTGCTGGTTTTCTGGAACAAATAATTTGTTGAATCCGGCGGTGAAGAAAAATAATCCCAACACCAGACGGCAGAGTAAAATGGGGAACGTGGCCGCCGTGTCAGATGTTTGCAAAAAACGTTTCAGAGAAATCATTATTCTTCCTTGTTAATAAAGACTGTGTAATAAATTCAATAAGATGTGTTTTATGCAGTATAAATTCCGCTATTCCGATAGCAACCACCTGAACGACCTTACCGACACAATTAATCCTTTTCTTTACATTAATTTATATTAATTCGAAAAAATTATTGCGTGTCATTATCAACAGAGGCCCATTAATAACCTTAGTTATAACAGGGACGTTATTAATAGTGGTTGCAAAAATACGACGTTAGACATAAAAAGCATGTCGCTCTGGCTTCCAGCTAGCAATACCGTGCATTCATTACTATTAATTACAGTAGCCAGAAGCGATGCCCATTACACCAGAAGAATCAATTAACTATGCAAAACACTATCGCGATTGGATCGTTAGTCACGTTAGATCTACACACCCGCGTGCTTGAACGTACGGATACGCATATTATCGTCACCCTCCCCCACAGCGCCTGCCTGTGCCTTGCCGCGCTGGTGGAGGCGCAGGGCGACGTCCTCTCCCAGGAGCAATTAATGGATATCGGCTGGCGGAGCGCCGGGGTTGAAGTGACCGACAACAGCGTGCGGGTCATGATTACCAAGCTGCGCCGGGCGTTTAGCGATCTGAACCTGCAGGACGCTATCACGCTGATGGCCGTCACCCGCAGCGGCTATCGCCTCCTCGTGCGCGAGACCTCCAGCGAGCTGCCCCCCTCGGCATTGACGGAGCCGATACCCGCCTCCGTTCAGGCCGATACACCATTGACAGGACCGACCGTCACGCACGGCTCGCCTCGCCAGCGCAACACGCTTAAGCCCAAGGTGTCTGTCACCTTGGGCGGCATGCTCGTGGGGCTGGTAATTGCACTTCTGGTGCGCGGGATGTTCGACTTTAGCCCCCAGCCGGTCCACTTTGTGCGCTGGAACGGCCCCGGCGTGCCGCCCGGCACGCAGGTGATGGTTCAGGAAGATAAGCAGTCACAACATGCCCTGATTGAATCCACGCTGCAAACCTATACCCGCCACGTGCTGGACCGTCGTCCCAACGAGAAACCAGCCGCCGTGCTGTACGTCACCACCGGCTCCGAAAAGATGAGCCAGTTCCAGGGGCTTATTGCCTGCCAACAACCCTTTAAGGATTCAGGGAATGACTGCGAATCGTTCTATTTTCGCCTTTATTAAATCCCCGCTTGCCCTGCTGTTTCTGGGCGGGATGGTCGCCGGGCTGGGCGGCATGGCGCTGTACGGGTTTAAAACCGCCGCGTACGCCTCGCAGTGTATCGCCCCTACGTCCTACTACGTGATTGAGGACGACAACAACGCGACAGTGGCACGCGGCATCTACCGCTCATACCGTGACGGCCTGTTCAGCGGGCATACCACCTATATCGGCAGCATCAGTCATTTTAAAGACGGCAAGCGCGACGGGCTGCCGAAAGCGGTCAACCGTGAAGTGCGGTACGATGTGGAACTGTCGGGCAAGCGGATCCATCTGACCGTGACCAGCCAGCACCGCAAGCTCGGCGGCCAGACCACGGATCAGGACGTGACCGACTATGTCTTCCCGCAAATCAAACCGGGGGAAGTGGGCACCAGCACCGTTTATCTGCTGGACGATAAAGTGCTGGCCACCGGTACAGAAACCGTCGCCCGTATCGCCTGCATGAACTGAGGGTTACACCAGCGCCTGAATCATCCCGGCCAGCAGGTCAAAACCGGTGGCCATCAGGCGCTCAAAGAACGGAGCGAGCGTTTCGGCAATCAGGAACAGTGCCAGCATGCCGAAGGTGAGCGTCAGCGGGAAGCCAATCACGAAGATGGAGAGCTGCGGCGTCAGGCGGTTTAACAGCCCGAGGATAAAGTTGATGCACAGCAGCAGCGCAATGACGGGCAGCCCCAGCATCAGCCCCTGGCTGAATATCATCCCCGCATGGGTGACCAGATACAGAAACCCGCCCGCATGCAGCGGGATGGCGTTTATCGGCAGCGTCTGAAAGGTGTCCGCCAGCAGCGCCAGCAGCCAGAGATGGCCGTTAAAGGCAAGGAACAGCAGCGTCACCAGCAGGTTGAGAAAGCGCGAGATCACCGGGCTGTTGCCCGCGCCCGGGTCAAAGAAGGTGGCAAAGGACAGCCCCATCTGCATGCCGATGATCTCACCGGCCATGCGCACGGCGGCAAACAGCAGCTGTAGCGTCAGCCCCATCGCCGCGCCGATAATCACCTGTTTGGCCAGCACCCAGCCCCCTTCCCAGGAGTAAAGCCCCACCTGCGCATCGGGCAGCGTGCCGCCGATCAGGATCGCCGTCAGCAGCGCCAGACACGCCCGCAGGCGGGCACTGATCGCCTTCTCGCCAAATACAGGGGCAACGTGCAGCAGCGCGGCAATGCGCACCATAATGAAAAAGTAGTGGCTGACCAGCCCGTAGAGCTGGTCGAGAGGCAGTCCGAAGGCCATCAGCCGATCACGTAGGGGATGCTGGCGAACACCGCGCGGGTGTATTCGATAAAGATTTTCATCATCCACGGGCCGAGCGCCACCGCGACGCCGACAATCATCAGGATTTTGGGGATGAAGGTCATGGTCATTTCGTTGACCTGGGTGGCGGCCTGCAAAATACTGATAATCAAACCGGTGACCAGCGCGGCCACCAGCAGCGGGGCGGATATCATCAGCCCCACCTTAATCGCCTGCATGCCAATCACCATAACGCTTTCCGGGGTCATGGGTCTCTCCTAACTGTAAAAGCTCTGCGCCAGCGATCCCACCAGCAGTTGCCAGCCGTCCACCAGCACAAACAGCATCAGCTTGAACGGCAGCGCAATGGTGGTCGGCGGGACCATCATCATCCCCAGCGCCATCAGAATGCTGGCGACCACCAGATCGATAATCAGGAACGGAATAAAGATGGTGAAGCCAATCTGGAACGCGGTTTTCAGCTCGCTGGTGATAAACGCCGGCACCAGAATACTGAGCGGCACCTCGGCCGGCGAGGCGACATCCGGCGTCTTTGCGATACGGGCGAACATCGCCAGATCGCTTTCGCGCGTCTGGTCAAGCATGAACGCACGCAGCGGCTTCACCCCTTCTGCCAGGGCGACCTCCATGGTGATTTTATTTTCCTGCAGCGGCTGCCAGGCTTTTTCGTAGATCTGGCTGAACACCGGAGACATCACGAAAAAGGTCAAAAACAGCGACAGCCCCACCAGCACCTGGTTCGGCGGTGCGGTAGGCGTGCCCAGCGCGTTTCGCATCAGCCCCAGCACAATGATGATGCGGGTAAACCCGGTCATCATCAGCAGCACGGCGGGGATAAAGGTAAAGCCGCTCAGCAGCAGCAGGGTTTGTACCGGCAGCGTCCAGCCGCCTTCCCCGGCAGGCTGGCCGAGGGTGATGTCACCGTTGGCCGCCAGCGCACCGGCGGCGGGCAGCATCAGGCCGATCGCCAGCAGCAGACGACGTTTCACTGCTCACCTCCGGGACGGTATTTCTGACGCAGCTTTTCCAGCATCAGCGGAAAGGTTGCCGCGGGCGCGGAGGTCTGCGTGGCGCTTTCCGGGCGCGTCTGCGTGGCGAGGCAGGTGATCTGCGAGGCGGTCACGCCCAGCACCAGACGCTGCTCGCCCACGTCAACCAGCACCAGGCGTTCTCGCGGCCCGAGCGACTGGGTCGCCACCAGGGTCATGTTGCCCTGGGCGTCGTTCAGCCGACGCGCCAGCCCGCTGCGGCGGACGGCCCAGGCCAGCACCACCATCAGCAGGATAATCAGGGCCAGCGCGCCGCTGACCGTCATCAGCACCGAGCCGGTGGCCGGGAGGGAGTCAGTGGCGTTCATCAGCGGCTCAGACGGTGCATGCGCTCAGACGGGGTGATGATATCCGTAATGCGGATACCGAATTTATCGGACACCACCACCACTTCGCCCTGCGCAATCAGGTAACCGTTGATCAGGATATCCAGCGGTTCCCCCGCCAGACCGTCCAGCGAGACCACCGAGCCCTGGCTTAAGCGCAGCAGCTCTTTGATGGTCATTTTGGTGCGTCCCAGCTCCACGGTCATTTTTACCGGGATATCCAGGATCAGGTTCATCTCGTCAGAAAATTGCGGTGCAGCCATTGAGTCGGTAATTCCCGCCGCGTGCTGTTCGGTCATCGCCTCACCCCACAGATTATCAATGGACTGATCGTCAGAACCCGATGAGGTGTTCATATCGCTCATGGGGAAATTACTCCTTGTTTAATGAAAGTAGTGAAGGCTGAATCATCTGCTCAACCTTCAGGGCATATTGATTGTTGACGGCACCGTAGCGGGCCGTGAAGACCGGTACACCACCGACGCTGGCCTCGATAAATTCCTGCTTGTCCAGGGCGATAATGTCGCCTTTTTTCATCTGCATGACGCTGGAAAGCCGGGTGCCGATATCCGCGAAGCGTGCCGTCAGCTCCAGCTCGGTTTCCCGCATCTGGCTTGCCAGCAGGCCGCGCCAGTGGGAGTCCTCGTGCCGGGAGTTGTCCATCGGCGGGTTACTCAGCAGCTCGCGCAGCGGCTCAATGGTGCTGAAGGGAATACAGATATTGAACTCCCCGCGGTGCGAACCGATCTCCACTGAAAACGGCGTGGTGACCACCACGTCGTTTGGCGACGAGGTGATATTGGTGAACTTCACCTGGATTTCGGAGCGGATGTACTCCGTTTTGATTTTGTAGATCGAGCTCCAGGCAAATTCGTACGCCTCGCGCGCCATCGACAGCATGCGGTGGATCACGCGCTGTTCGGTGGGCGTAAACTCGCGCCCGTCGGCCTTTGTCGGAAAACGACCGTCGCCGCCAAACAGGTTATCCACGGCCATAAACACCAGCCCCGGCGAGAACGCCATCAGCGAGGTGCCGCGCAGCGGGTTAAGGTGCAGCAGGTTCAGGTTTGTCGGCACCGGCAGGTTGCGGGCAAACTCGTGATACGGCTGGATCTTAATGTTCCCTGCCGTAATATCCGGGCTACGGCGCAGCAGGTTAAACAGCCCCATGCGGAACTGACGGGCAAAGCGTTCGTTAATGATTTCCAGCGAGTGCAGACGCTCGCGGATCACCCGACGCTGGGTGTGCGGGTCGTACGGTTTAACCCCTGCGTCTGCGCCGTTTTTATGATGTTCGCTGCTGCTTTCAGCATCCGCGTTAAGCAACCGGTCGATCTCATCCTGAGATAAAAAGCTGTCAGCCATAATAATTACCGCAGAATAAATTCGTTAATAAGGACGTCAGTGACGCGAATGGACTGGTTAAATGCCAGCGGTTTATCCAGCTCGCTCTGAATATTACTTATCAGGCGGCGCTTACCTTCATCGGTGGCTAAATCTTCATAGGTCTGATGGGTTAACAACATAAATAAGCGGCTGCGATATTCCGGTAAATATTTTTCCAGCACGGCCAGCGATCTCTGTTCTGCCACCCGAATCGACAGGCCCAGATACAACACCCGATCCGATTCATTCGGCGTCGGCTTCAGGCTCACGGTAAACGTATTCATTGAGGCGTACAGCGGCTCGACCTGTGCGGGTGCAGGCACGGTGATCGCCTCACCTGCCACGACCGCTTGCGCCGGTTGGGTGAATTTCATTTCCCAGAACAGATAGCCAGAAAATCCGCACGCCACAACGGCAGTCAAAAACATGAACGTCATCAGAAGCGAGCGAGACCCTCCGCCGCTGGCGACCTTTTTATTTTTATTACTCATTGAACGTATACCTGATAAATAAGCGAGGGCTGTTAATCACCCTCGGGTCAATATGGCGGACATTGTAGTCCAGATCATCATCCTGATAATCAGGCGATAAAATTTCATTCCTGAAGCTAATTCGCCACTTCAGGCAAAGGTGTTAATGCCGTATATATTTCCGGGGGTCGTTGTTAATAATGTGGGAACACTTTCTTCTTCGACCAACGGCGCTTCCCCCTCCTGCGCGGCGTGCTCATCACCCGATGCGTTTTGGCCCTGCTCACCGGAGGCAAACTGCTGCCCTTCCGCACTCACGTTGGCCTGGCCGAGCTGAATACCGGATTCCGCCATCGCGGCACGCAGCTGCGGCATGGCCTGCTCCATGGCGTGGCGAATGTGGGCGTGCTCGCTGACGATATGGATCTGCGCCTGATCCTGCTGCACGCGCAGGGAGATCTGCAGCGACCCCAGCTCTTCCGGGTGCAGGCGGATCTCCGCGCTGTGCAGCCCGTTGCGGCTAAAAATAGCGATATGCTGGCTGACCGACTGCTTCCACTCCGGCGTTTCCGGCGGATGGTTGACGGTGACAACCTGCTGCGGCGCATGGGCTACGCTGGTGCGCACGGCGGCAGGCAGCGCCACGGCGCTCACCGATGTAGCCGCAGGCATCTCTGCCGTGACCATCGCCTCGCTGCTCACCGGGGCGGGCTGTGCCGTCTGCGACGCGGCGTTTGCCGCAGGCGTGTTATCGGCGGCGGCCATCAGCCGAGAAACCGTCTTTTCTGACGCGGGAATGTTGGCGTTTCCCCCGCCGTTCGCAGGCTTAACCGGCTCAGCCCCAGTGACGCTGCGGGTCACCAGCTGCTGCAGCTGCCACTGCGGGCTTTCTTCACCCTCGCCTTCAGTGAGTGCAACCCCTTTCAGGGCCTCTGCCAGCCCCGGTGGCGACGCGAGCAGCAGTCCTTCAGCATCGGTTTCCGGCGCATCGTCGGTCAGCTGTTCAGGCAGTAACTCCGCGGGCAACCCCGCCCCTGCCAGTGCGGCTTCCGGCAGCGCTGCCAGCGCCTGCGGATCGAGTCCCGGGAAAAGCTGCATCAGTTCCGCCAGCTTGCCGTCCAGCGCCAGGCTGAAGCCTTCGTCTGAGTGCAACCCGGCCTTCGGCTTACCCTGCGCTCCGCCACCCAGTAACAGGGCGGTAATATCAATATTCATAGCCTCTCTCTCTTTTGTCCGGCTCGCTGGGCAAATTCATCCATCAGCTTTTGTTCATGTCGGCTCTGAACCAGGGCCTGCGCCGTCGCCCGACGTTCAATCAGGGTTTCAAACGCGTTCAGGCGCTGCTTGTTGTGCACCCAGGTCTGTTTCACCTTGTCGACCGCCTTTTCGCAGGCGTTAACGTGGCCTTCCTGCTGCTTCACCACCTGCTTCAGCGACAAAATAAACGACTGGTGATTCACCAGATCCGCCACCGACATGCCGTCGCCCATCATCCCCTGACGCAGAGAGTGCTGGTACTCCTGCTCGTAGTGCTGGAGCTGCTCGTGCTGGGTCATCGCCTGCTGAAGCTGCTGCTGCGCCCCGCCCAGCGCGCGGGTGGTCTCCGTGAGCGTCTCCTGCGCCATGTCGCGCAGCATCGTCATCGGGTTTTTCACGTTCATCGCGCCTCCGGATTAGTCTTTGATGTCGGGGAAAAGCCCGGACAGGGCGCGCACGGCGTCGTCATAGCCGCTGCGCTCGTGGATCGCCTGGTGGAGGAACGCCTCCAGCGACGGGTATTTATCAATAGCCTGATCCAGCATCGCGTCGCTGCCTTTGACGTATGCGCCCACGCTGACCAGATCGCGGTTGCGCTGATACGCGGAAAGCAGCTGTTTAAAACGCTGCACCTTGCGGTACTGGGCATGCGGAATAAGCTCGGTCATGGCGCGGCTGATCGAAGCTTCAATATCGATGGCCGGATAGTGGCCCGCCTCGGCAAGACGACGCGACAGCACGATGTGACCGTCGAGGATCGCACGCGCGGCGTCGGCAATCGGATCCTGCTGATCGTCCCCTTCCGTCAGCACGGTATAAAACGCGGTGATCGAGCCGCCCCCCTTCACACCGTTACCGGTGCGCTCGACCAGCGCAGGCAGGCGGGCAAAGACCGACGGCGGATAGCCTTTGGTCGCGGGCGGTTCACCGATGGCCAGCGCCACTTCACGCTGGGCCATGGCGTAGCGCGTCAGGGAGTCCATGATCAGCAGCACGTTGAGGCCGCGCTCGCGAAAATCTTCCGCGATGCGCGTCGCGTAAACGGCCCCCTGCATGCGTAAAATCGGCGACACGTCAGCCGGGGCGGCAACCACTACCGCCCGCGCCAGCCCCTGCTCGCCGAGGATATTCTCAATAAAATCTTTTACCTCGCGGCCGCGCTCGCCGATCAGCCCCACCACGATGACGTCCGCCGTGGTAAAACGAGCCATCATGCCGAGCAGCACGCTTTTGCCGACGCCGGAACCGGCGAACAGGCCCATACGCTGCCCGCGCCCTACCGTCAGCAGGCCGTTAATGGCGCGCACGCCTACGTCGAGCACGTTTTTGATCGGGTCGCGATGCAGCGGATTAAGCGTCGGAGTAAAGAGCCCCGCGGCCGGTTTTCCCGGCGCGGGACGGCCATCCAGCGGACGGCCCTGCGCATCCAGCACGCGGCCCAGCAGGTGCGGGCCAACGGGTAATTGTTTACCGACGTGGCTGTCGCCCTGCAGAGCGTAAATGCGCGCCCCCGGCAGGATGCCGTCGACGTGCTCCAGCGGCATCAGGAACAGCGTCTGGCCGTTAAAACCCACCACTTCGCTCTCAACGGGGACAATCCCCTGCTCCGTCTGGCGCTCGACGATGCACAGCGCGCCAATCGGCAGCTTCAGCCCCACGGCCTCCATCACCAGCCCGGTGGCGCGCGTCAATTTCCCATACTGGCGAAAATCGGGCACCTGAGTGAGTTTCTCTTCCACCCGATCAAGGGCCGATAGCCACGTTTTTAGCTGCTGGCTCATTGCGAGAGCTCCTCGCGCGCCAGCTGGCGAAGCGCCTGCCAGCGGGTTTCCATGCTGGCGTCCACTTCCACATCCGGGGAGACGACGCGGCAGCCGCCAGCGGCCAGGCTGGCGTCGCGATGCAGCTCCCAGCCCATTGCGGCAAGCGTCTCACCGAGCGCCGCCTGCACGGCGTCAAACGCCTCCGGGCTGACATACAGCTGGATGGTGCCGTGCAGCAGCGTGTCCTGCTGCATCAGGCTGCGGATTTGCGTCACGAGCGCATGGTTGTCCGCCACGCGGGACGTGCCGTAGAGCTGCTGCACCGCCGTCAGCGAGAGCTGCACCAGACGGGCCGGGATCAGCCCTTCGAGGTTTTCCAGCGCCAGCTTAAAGTTGCTGACCCACAGCTCGGCCTCGCGCAGCAGCGCCTGCTGCTCCACGCGCGCCTGCTCAACGCCCTGGGCAAACCCGGCCTCTCGCCCCTCGGCAAGCCCCGCCTCATAGCCCTGCTTGCGGCCCTCTTCCTGACCCTCTCGCTGCCCCTGGGCAAACCCCTGCTGTTCCGCCTGCTTGCGCAGACGCGCCAGTTCGGCCTTCAGCTGTGCCTCAGACTGGGTGTTATCCATCGTCGGCAGCGGGGTCTCCAGCGGTTCGCCCAGCAGATTTTCAGGCTGCCAGGCACGCCATCCCGAGGCGTTGTGTTCATCAAACGTAGGCATCGTCGCTGCCTCCAATCAGGATCTCGCCGGACTCGGCCAGGCGACGCACCACGTTGAGGATGGTCTTCTGTTCGGCTTCGACCTGCGACAGACGCACCGGGCCACGGGAGGCCAGATCGTCGGTCATCAGCTCGGCCTGACGGCGGGACATGTTGCGGAAGAACTTCATGCGCAGCGGCTCGTCGGCCCCTTTCAGCGCGACGATCAGCGTCTCGCTCTCGATCTCCTGAAGCAGGCGCTGGATGCTGCGGTCTTCCACGTCCACCAGGTTTTCGAACAGGAACATCTCGTCGATGATCTTCTGCGCCAGCTCGCCGTCGAAGTCGCGCACCGCCTCGATGGCCGACTCTTCCTGGTGAGACTTCATCAGGTTGAGGATCTCGGCCGCTGGACGGACGCCACCCATCTTGCTGCGCTTGAGGTTCTGACCGTGCAGCAGGTTGTTCAGCACTTCCGTCAGCTCCTGCAGCGCGGCTGGCTGTACGCCGCCGAAGGTGGCGATACGCAGCATGATGTCGTTACGCTCGCGATCGTCGAATTTGCCCAGCACGTCCGCCGCCTGGTTACGCTTAAGGTGGACAAGGATGGTGGCGATGATCTGCGGATGCTCCTCGCGGATAAGATCGAACACCGCCTGCGGCTCCATAAAGTTGAGCGTTTCGATGCCGTTGGTGCCCTGATGGGTATCCAGCAGATCTTCCAGCAGCGAGGACGCGCGCTCTTCGCCCAGCGCCTTGACCAGCACGCTGCGCAGGTAATCGTTGGTATTGAGGCTAAGCGCCGCGTATTCGCTGGAGTCTTTCTTGAACTCTTCCAGCACGCTGGACATCTGGTCGTGAGTAAAGCCCGCCATGTTGACCATCGAGGCACTGATCTGCTTCACCTCGTGGGCGTTGAGGTGTTTGAACACCTCCGCCGCCAGGACATCTCCCAGCGTCAGCATGACGATGGCGCTTTTATCTGAGGCATTCATTATTTCGGCTCCTTACTCATCCACTGGCGGATCACCAGGGCGATAACGCGCGGCTCCTGCTCTGCCAGCTCACGCAGCTGTTGACCATTGAGTTCTGTGTCCACCCGCTGCTGGGCACGGTCGCGGTTGTTTTTCTCCGCGGCACGTTTTTTCGCAGCCATTTGTTCTTCGCGGGCCTCTTTCTCCATCTCCAGTCGACGGAGAGTGGTCTCCTGATGGCGGATCCAGGCGGGCTGCACCAGCTTGCGCCACATGACCCAGGCGATAATGGCGATGACCAGATAGCGGGCGATAGCCATTAACAGCGCGTAGAAACGATCCTGTTCCCAGAACGGCGGTACCGGCTCTTCCACTACGCCGTTAAAGGCGGAGTTGAGGATGTTGACGCTGTCGCCGCGCGCGGCGTTGTAGCCAATCGCCTCTTTCACCAGCGCGTTAATGCGGGTGAGTTCGGCCTCGCTAATCGGCCCCGGCTTGCCCTCTTCCCCCTGCGGCAGGTGGTTGATGACCACCGCCACCGACAGGCGCTGAATGCGACCGGCGTTGGATTTGGTGTGGGTCAGGGTACGATCGACCTCAAAGTTGGTGGTTTCATCGCTGCGGTTGTTATAGGGCTGCGCAGGCTCACGGCTGGCACTGCTGCCGGTGGAGTTCTCTTTTTTATCGTCCGCTGGCGTATTCAGCGGTTGGGTGATGGGCGCGGTGGCCGGTGCCGGAGGCGTGTTGCTCAGCGCACCCGGCACGCCGCCCGCGCCACGGCGATTCCCCTGCTCGGCCAGACTCGCCTGACGGCTGCGGATCGCCATTTTTTCCGGGTCGCTGTTCGGCTGGTACTGCTCCAGGGTTTGCTCCTGCTCGGTGAAATCCATCTGCGCGGTCACCTGGGCGCGGATGTTTTCATCCCCCACCAGCGGAGCCAGAATGCGCTGGATGCGCTGCTGATAGTCGGTTTCAATTTCACTGGTGTATTTCAGGTGCGCAGTTTGCAGGCCGCGCATGCCGCTCTGAGTAAGAAGGTTGCCGCGCTGATCGACAATGGTCACGCTCTCTGCTGCCAGCCCGGTCACCGCGCTGGAAACAAGGTGGGTGATGGCCACCACCTGGCTGTCGTCCAGGGTGCGGCCCTGCAGCAGGTTAACGGTGACCGACGCGGTCGGTTTCTTCTGTTCGCGGACAAACATCGACGGCTTCGGCGTGGCCAGATGCACGCGCGCGCTCTGGATCGGACCGAGATTCTCAATGGTACGCGCCAGCTCGCCTTCGAGTGCGCGCTGGTAGTTCACCTGCTCGGTGAACTGGCTGACGCCAAATTTCTCCTGGTCGAGCAGCTCAAAGCCCACCGAGCCGCCCTTCGGCAGCCCCTGCTGGGCCAGCTTCATGCGCACCTCATGCACCTGCGATTCGGGCACCATGATCACGCCGCCCGGCGTGTCGATACGGTAAGGGACATTGAGCTGAGACAGCTGCGCCACGATGGCGCCGCCTTCTTCATCACTGATATTGCTGAACAGCACCCGGTAATCCGGCTCCTTTGCCCAAAACATCAACGCAATGATGACGGAAAGCGCGGCAGCGCCGCAAATCACCAGCAAAAGCTTCGGGCTGCCGCGAAGGGAGGAGAGCATCGATTTCATTCGCTCTGCCGGATTGTTGGTTAACTCATTTAGTGTGGCACTCATGCCGTATTCCTGTATGAAATAGCACGCATCAGCGATGCGCGTCAGCTCACGAAATTCGCGAGAGTGGTGTCGACGATTTCAAAAATATAAGAATTTTTCAGGCGGGCATTATCGTCTGAAAGGCATTTTTTTTAAGGATAAATAAGCTCAAAGTTCTGTCGGCTTATTGGATTTTCTGAGGTTTTTATTCGCGTGTTAAGCTGTCGACGTTTAAAAGATGTGCAATAAACAGTGGCTTTTATCTCATTAATCAGGAATTGAAAAATGTCAGCGACATTAATGCGTGGCGTACTCGATCAAATACAAACCCAGGCGCAGCAGGTCAGTGGTTCGTCTAACCGGCTGCAAAGTCCGCGCGGTGACGCCCCCTCCTTTTCTGACGTTTTACTTAACAGCATTAACGAAATAAATAAAACCCAGGTTGAGGCAAAGAGCAAAACACAGCAGTGGATGTCAGGAAGTCAAGATGTTGCCCTCAATGACGTAATGCTGGCGATGCAGAAATCGTCTATTTCATTCAGCTTTGGTATGCAGGCGCGAAATAAAATGATCGGCGCGTATCAGGAAATAATGAATACCCCGGTTTAAGGTCTACTCCTATTCTATGAGTGAAATTATCAGCACGTCTGCACGCTTATCCCTGAATACGCTTTCTCTGACCGACAGCGAATTACAGCGTGTCGGGAAATTAATCTATAAGCGTGCCGGCATTGTCGTCAACGCGCAAAAGCGAGAGATGATTTTTAATCGTCTCTCGCGTCGCGTGCGCACGCTGGGACTGGCCACGTTCAGCGAGTATATCGCCCTTCTTGAGTCGCACTCTGAGCACCCGGAATGGCAGAACTTTATCAACGCGCTGACCACTAACCTGACCTCCTTTTTCCGCGAGGCGTATCACTTCCCGATCCTCGCGGAACATGCGCGCCAGCGCGCTAGCGGCTACCGCGTCTGGTGTACCGCCGCCTCAACGGGGGAAGAGCCCTGCTCTATCGCCATGACGCTGAACGAGCAGTTGGGTGCGTCGGTGGCCGGACCGCGCATCTGGGCGTCGGATATCGACACCGAGGTGCTGGCAAAAGCGGAAGCGGGTGTGTACCGGCTGAGCGATCTGGACGCGCTGACGCTGGTGCAAAAGCGCCACTATTTTCTGCGCGGGGCGGGCGACAACAGCGAATGGGTGAAGGCCCGGCGGGAACTGCTGTCGGCCATTCACTACCAGCAGCTTAATCTGCTGGATGAGAAATGGTCCGTACCCGGGCCGTTCGACGCCATTTTCTGCCGCAACGTGATGATCTATTTTGACGCGCCGACGCAGCAGCGTCTGTTGCAGCGTTTTGCGCGCCTGCTCAAGCCGGGCGGGCTGCTGTTTGTCGGCCATTCGGAACATTTTAACCACGCACACATTCCGCTGCGCCTGCGGGGGCAGTCGGTGTATGAACTGACGGAGGCCACACGGTGAAGGCGATTCGTGTGCTGGCGGTCGATGATTCCGCCCTGATGCGCAACATGCTCAGCGCGGTGGTCAATCAGCAGCCTGATATGGAAATGGTCGGCACGGCGCCGGATGCGTTTATCGCGCGCGAGATGATTAAACAGCTCAATCCGGACGTGCTGACGCTGGATATCGACATGCCGCGGATGGACGGGCTGGAGTTTCTCTCCCGCCTGATGCGCCTGCGCCCGATGCCGGTGATTATGGTCTCTTCCCTGACTACCCGTGGGTCGAAAGCTACCCTGACCGCGCTTGAGCACGGTGCGGTGGATTTTCTGCCCAAGCCGGAGCATCGCGGCGCGGAGAATATCGACATCTGGAGCCAGTTGGTGGTGGAGAAGATCCGCGTCGCCGCGCGCGCGACGCTGGCGCAGCACAGTGCCGTCGCCCGACCGATCCTCGCCGGTATCCCTGTGCGCCAGCAAAGCATCATCGCCATCGGTGCGTCTACGGGCGGCACGGAGGCGCTGCGCCGGGTGCTGATGCCGCTGCCGGCCAGCACGCCGGGGATTGTGATCGCCCAGCACATGCCTGCCGGTTTCACCCACTCTTTCGCCCAGCGGCTCGACTCGCTGTGCCAGATTGCGGTGCGTGAGGCGCAGGATGGCGAACCGGTGCGGCCCGGTACTGCCCTGATTGCCCCGGGCGATCGCCACATGGAGATCATCTGCCAGGACAACGGCTACCGGGTACGGCTTAGCGATGCCCCGCCGGTGAATCGTCACCGTCCGTCGGTGGATGTGCTGTTTGACTCCGTGGCGCGTCAGGCCAGCAAACACGCCAGCGCCGCCCTGCTGACCGGCATGGGCGCTGACGGCGCGCGCGGCCTGCTGCACCTGCGCCAGACCGGCGCGTTTACCCTCGCGCAGAGCGAAGCCACCTGCGTGGTCTTCGGCATGCCGCGTGAGGCAATTGCGCTGGGCGCAGCGAAGAAGATCGTCGACCTCGACGATATCAGCCAGTGCTTACTGGACAGTTTTCATAAACATAAATTATCCAAAACCGACTCACGTTCAGGAGATACCCCCCATGTCGGATAAAAATTTGCGTTTTCTGGTGGTGGACGACTTTGCCACCATGCGACGCATCGTACGAAACCTGCTGCAGGATCTGGGCTACAAGCACATTGACGAGGCTGAAGACGGTCAGGACGCGCTCAACCGACTGCGCGCTGACAAATTCGATTTCGTCGTCAGCGACTGGAACATGCCCAATATCGACGGGCTGGAGCTGCTGAAAACCATCCGCAGCGACGCGGCAATGTCAACACTGCCAGTCCTGATGGTGACCGCAGAAGCGAAGAAAGAGAACATCATCGCGGCCGCTCAGGCGGGAGCCAATGGCTACATCGTTAAGCCGTTTACCGCCGCCACGCTGGAAGAGAAGCTCGGCAAAATCTTTGAAAAACTCGGGTAACCCTTATGAACTCCCCGTTAAACATGCAGGCGGATAACGCCACAGAGATTTTTGTTCGCATCGGACAGTTGACCCGCCTGCTGCGCGACAGCATGGCGAACCTCGGTCTGGAACAGGCCATCATGGAGGTCGCGGACGCCTTTCCGAACACCCGCGACCGCCTGAACTACGTGGTGGGCAAGACCTCGCAGGCCGCCGATCGCGCGCTGACCAGCGTGGAAGTGGCGCGCCCGCTGCAGGAAGGGCTGAGCGAGAACGCCTCCGCCCTGAGCACCCGCTGGGACGCCTGGTTTGAAAACCCGCAGCCGCTGAACGAGGCCCGCGAACTGGTCAAAGCGACCCGCGCCTTCCTGCACGACGTGCCGGAGAAGACCCAGCAGACCAACCGCCAGTTGACCGAAATCATGATGGCGCAGGATTTCCAGGATCTCACCGGTCAGGTGCTGCAAAGCCTGATGCACGTGATTGAGACCGTTGAGAAAGAGCTTATCAGCGTGCTGGTGGAAAACATGAGCGAGCGCGACGCCAGCGCCGCCGCCGGTGACGCCCATCTGAAGAACGGACCGCAGATCGACACCCGTGCCGAGGGGATTGTGGCGTCTCAGGAGCAGGTGGACGATCTGCTGGAGTCACTCGGCTTCTAATCCCGCCGGGCGAATGTTATGTCAGAACAAAACGACAGCGAAAAAACAGAAGACCCCACCCCCCACCGAAAGCAAAAAGCGCGCGAGGAGGGACAGGTTCCCCGATCGCGCGAGCTGACGAGCGTCCTGATGCTGCTGGCAGGCTGGGGGTTGCTGCTGGTGGCGGGCGGCTGGCTGGCAAAACAGCTGCAGCACCTGCTGCACAACGGCTTAACGTTTGACCGACTGTTAGTCCGCGACCCGCAGCAGATGCTGCATCACGCCGGATCGCTGCTGGGGATCGCCTTTCTGGCCCTGCTGCCGTTTGTCGGCGGGCTGTTTTTGACCGCCGTCGCCACGCCGTCGCTGATTGGCGGTCTGAATATGAGCGCCAAGGCTCTCAAATTTAACGTCAAAAAGCTCAACCCGATCAGCGGCATCAAGCGTCTTTTTTCCGCGCAGATGGTGTCGGAAATGGTGAAGAGCATTCTGAAGGTGACCCTTGCAGGCATCGGCGGCGGGCTGTTTTTGTGGTTCAACAAAGGGAAATTTATCAGCCTGATGTATGAACCGCTGCGCATGGCACTGGGCGATATCAGCGCCCTGCTGATGGGCTGCATGCTGGTCATTATTTTATCGCTGATCCCGATGGTGGCATTCGACGTGGTTTACCAGCTCTGGAGCAATTTCAAGAAGCTGCGCATGAGCCTGAAGGAAATCAAAGACGAATTCAAAAATCAGGAAGGCGACCCGCTGATCAAAAGTAAGGTTCGCCAGCTGCAGCGCCAGATGGCGCAGCAGCGAATGATGAGCGATGTCCCCACCGCCGACGTGGTGGTGAATAACCCGACCCACTATTCGGTCGCCCTGAAGTATCAGGAAGGTGCCATGGGCGCGCCGATGGTGGTCGCCAGCGGTAGCGGGCTGATTGCCCTGCGCATCCGCGAACTGGCCGAAGAGAACCGGGTCCCTATGCTTGAGGCGCCGCCGCTGGCGCGCGCCCTGTATCGCCATTGTGACCCCGGCGCACCGGTTCCCGCCGAGCTGTACAGCGCGGTGGCGGAAGTGCTGGCCTGGGTTTATGGCCTGAAGCGCTGGCGTAAGGGCTACGGCCTGCGCCCGTTAACCCCTAAAGATCTTCCCGTTCCGGCGGGAATGGATTTTGCACAAGAGAGTAAAGAGTGATGGCTAATCTCGCCACCCGATTACGTTTACCCAACATGAAGGAAACCCAGTGGCAGGTGCTGGCCGGACCGGTGCTGATCATGACCATCCTCGCGATGATGATCCTGCCGCTGCCGACCTTTGTGCTGGACCTGCTGTTTACCTTCAACATCGTGCTGTCGATCATGATCCTGCTGGTCGCCATGTTTACCCAGAACACGCTGGAGTTTTCCGCGTTTCCGACGGTGCTGCTGTTCTCCACCCTGCTGCGTCTGGCGCTGAACGTCGCCTCCACGCGCGTGATCCTGATGAACGGCCACACCGGATCGGAAGCGGCAGGCCAGGTGGTAGAAGCCTTCGGCCACTTCCTGGTGGGCGGGAACTTCGCCATCGGTATCATCGTGTTCATCATCCTGATCATCATTAACTTTATGGTGATCACCAAGGGTGCCGGACGTATTGCGGAAGTGGGCGCGCGTTTTTCCCTCGACGGGATGCCGGGCAAGCAGATGGCGATTGACGCCGATCTCAACGCCGGGCTGATCGGCGAAGAGGAAGCCAAGCGTCGCCGTAAAGAGGTGACGCAGGAGGCGGATTTCTACGGCTCGATGGACGGTGCAAGCAAGTTTGTGCGCGGTGACGCCATCGCCGGGCTGCTGATTATGGCCATCAACATTATTGGCGGTCTGGTGATCGGCGTGATGCAGCACGACATGTCCGCAGGCGTGGCCGGTGAAACCTATACCCTGCTGACCATCGGTGATGGTCTGGTGGCGCAGATCCCCGGTCTGGTGATCTCCACCGCGGCCGGCGTGGTGGTAACCCGCGTCGCCAACGACCAGGACGTGGGCGAGCAGATGGTGGGCCAGCTGTTTACCTCTCCGCGCGTGATTGTGCTGGCTGCGGGCGTCATTGGCCTGCTGGGGCTGATCCCCGGCATGCCTAACTTCGTCTTTCTGCTGTTTACCGCCACGCTGCTGGGCGTCGCCTGGTGGCTGCGCGGCCGCGAAGGTGAAGCGAAAAAATCCGCGGGCACAGCGGCAGATGCCGATGCGGTGGACACTGAGGTGGCGCAGGTGAACGAAGCCACCTGGTCTGATGTACAGATGGAAGATACCCTCGGTCTGGAAGTGGGCTACCGTCTGATCCCGATGGTGGATCACGAGCAGCAGGGCCAGCTGTTGACCCGCGTGCGCGGCATTCGCAAGAAGTTTGCCCAGCAGATGGGCTTCCTCCCCCCTGCCGTGCATATTCGTGACAACCTGGACCTGGCGCCGACGCACTATCGCATCCTGCTTAAAGGGGTCAACATTGGTTCGGGTGAAGTTCAGCCGGATCGCTGGATGGCGATCAACCCTGGCTGCGCCGAGGGCGACGTTCCCGGCACGCCGTGCACCGAGCCCACCTTTGGCCTGCCGGCCCTGTGGATTGACGAAGTCCACCGCGAGCTGGCGCAGACGCTGGGCTACACGGTGGTTGACCCGAGTTCGGTAGTCGCAACGCACCTCAACCACCTGATTACCACCCATACCGAGGAGCTGTTTGGACGCCAGGAAGCGCAGCAGCTGCTGGATCAGATTACCAAACAGTCGCCTAAGCTGGTTGAAGATTTAATTCCGGCGGTGATTAGCCTGACTACGCTGCACAAGGTGCTGCAGAACCTGCTGGCCGAGCGCGTGCCGATCCGCGATATGCGCACCATCATCGACACGCTGGCGGAGTTTGCCACCGCCCAGAGCGATGCCGATGAGCTGACCACCCGTGTGCGGGCGCGTCTCTCCCGGGCAATTACCCAGCAGTGGTTCCCGGGCGAGGACGATATTCAGCTGATTGGCCTGGATCTCTCCCTGGAGCAGCTGTTGATCCAGGCGACCCAGAGCGGCAGCGCGATTGAACCGGGCATTGCCGAAAACCTGATGAAGCAGACCGAACAGGCGCTGCAGCACCAGGAAGGCTTAGGCGCGCCGCCGGTGCTGCTGGTGAACCCTGCCCTGCGTCTGATGCTGTCTCGCTACCTGCGCCGCATCTTCCCGCAGCTGGCGGTACTGTCCAGCCAGGAGATCAATACCCAGCGCAACGTGCGGATGACGTATCTGATTGGGGGGAAAGGATGATGAGAGCAGCGTTTGCGCTGCTTCTGGTCTCGCCGCTGGCAATGGCGGCGGACGGTTCATGGAGCGGCAGCAGCTTCGGCGGCGTGATGACCCGTGGACAGGTGGTACTGAAAAGCAAACCGGTGCAGAGCCCCTCTCCCCTTCCCGCAGGCAGTGTGGCAACGCAGGTGAACTGGAAGATCAAAACGCACGGCCTGACGCCCGTTGGGTTCCGTATTCGCCTGTGCAGCGCCGCGCGCTGCCTGACGCTGCCCGGCGTTGCCGGGGAACGGCCGCTGCCTGCCGGGATGCCTGCAGGCGGGCCGTTTCGTTTCGAATATTATTCCGTCGCGGGGGGACGTTTCGACGCACCGCTGACGGTGCTGAGTAATCAGGTGACGGTGAGTTATCGCTACCGTTGAAAGCGTGCTCTAGCGGCGAACCGGTAGAGCACGTTGTACCGCTTAGAAATCGACGCGCAAGCCTACATTCCCTACGATCGGCGACTCGACGTGCTCGCTCTTCGCATAGCTCGCATCCAGCCAGACCTGGGTTGACGGCGTAATCATCACGCTGAAACCGCCCGTGAACATCCCGCCCGTACCGGTAAAGTCGTTGGTGAAGTCATACGTCTCGTTGATTCGCGTGCTGCCGTTTTTCGCCAGCCCCTGGCTCAGCGCCGCCGCCGCGTAAGGCATAACCTGCATCTCACCGGCCTCCAGACGAGTGCTCACCCGCAGACCCGCCTGCGCCTGCAGCGAACGTCCATCACCCGTTTCTGCCGTCATCCCGTTGTTCAGTTTGACGCTCTCGGAAGGCGTTAACCAGCCGTTCAGGCCCGCAAACGGTGTCAACTGCGTGGTATCATTCACGGCAATATGACGACCCGCTTCCACGCCCAGGCCATATCCCCAGCTGTTCCACTCGGCACGCGCCGTTCCGCCATCGCTCATGCGGGCGCTCAGCTTGTTGTCAAAATGGTTAATCTGCGCTGAACCGCGGGTGTACCAGCCGTTAGCCGAGTTCAGCGTGGCGTACAGACCGCCGCCGTAGCTGGTGACCCGGCTCTGGCCGCCGCGGGCATGTTTCACCTGGCCGGTAGACTGGCTCAGGTAAGCGCCCGTGGTCAGATCGCCTGCCGCAAGGGAAGTCACCTTGTCGCCGCCCAGCATCATGCCGTTCTGTTCGAGGCGATATGCCGATCCCCACGCGCCGTCAACATCGCTTCGACCGTGCAGCGCGGTGCCCCACATCCCCGATTGCGGTTCAGAGCGGGTGTCATCAAGACGCGAACTCAGGATGTTAAGTTCATTTTCGTGGATAAACTGCGGCGCGGAGGCCATGGAGAGCATCGCATCGGTCGAGGCGGACGTGGTTCCTGCCTGAACCAGCTCCCAGTTATTGCCGTTACGCACAAGCGTTTGCTGCCAGGCGCCGACATCCAGGCGACCGCCGTTCAGGGCAAACTCAGCATCACCGCCGCCGGTACGCACTAGCGTCAGGGCATCGCTGCGGGTCGTTTCACGACCTGTGGCGGCCACGTGCAGGGTGTGGTTCCCGGTGGCGATGTCGGTGATATCCACAAGATCGGCTTCACCCGTGAGGAGATTGGTATTCATCACAAAATGGCCGCTGCCGGAGAGCGTGCCGAGCGTCAGCGTACCGTATTCCTCCCCCGCGGCAAACTTCACCGTTCCGCCCGCCATGGAGAGCGATCTGATATCGGAATTGGCCGTCATTTCATAGAGGGAGGTATTGTCCAGCGAAAGGCTGTTGACGTTGCTCATGCCGCCAGACAGAACGCTCCCTCTCGCAAGCGCGACGTCAACAATGGAAGAGCCTTCTGCCCGGATATCCCCTTCTGCATAGCTGGCGTTAAGGGAAAGCGCAACGTGACTGCCATTGTTGGCAACCAGCAGCACACCGGTTTGCGCGCTGGCCGTGCTGCCGTTTTCTAATCGAATATCATGATTGCCTGTCTCAACGTTAAAGGCGGGGCCTTTAACTGACCAGACGCTTGTGCGGTTCAGATTGAGCGCGCCACTTCCCGACAGATAGACGCCAGCGTTCATCCCTTTGATCACGCTATCAATAAACGTGCCGTTCATCGCGGTGAAGTCTACTGCACCTGTCCATATCGAATCCTCATTATGGGTATCATCGAAATAGCCCTTTTCAACAACGCTTTCGCCGTCCGCAGCATAGTACTGTTCAGCACTGAGGGATTTGGCTGAAAGTTTCGACTGATACTGAATAAGCTGCTTTTCAATGACGACATGGTTAAACTGCGCATCACCTAAAAGCCATGCATTCTGAATAGTTACGTCAGTGATGTTTGCCGTGCTGCCAGCGTCCACGCTCAGCAAGTCGTTAATTCTTCCCCCGTTCATGGCCAGGTGACCCGCAGAAACAACAATCTGCCCTGTTACCGCCTCTTTCGCCGTTAACGTCGCACCGTTCTCAACGCGGTATTTTTCATTCAAGGGTGAGCTGTCATCAATTAGCGTGTCTTTATCAATAAGAGTTTCGGCGTAGGCCATGCCTGTGGTGCCAAACGTCGCGATCAGAATAGCCTGACGGAGAAGGGAATGCTGGAATAGAGATTTCATCAAAAACCTTTTGATAAGTAAAAATATGAGAAGGACATTCCTTCAAATAACTTATCGGTGGAAAAGGTAATCGCTGAAATTTAAAACAGTCTGGTTTTTCCTGCGCCATTTACGGCGCAGGGGAGGTCAACATCAGGGTCAGAAATAGAATGTAAACTGTGCCGCACCGCCAATGGTGCGATCGCGCCCGGCAATGGCCGTTAAGTCAAACTGCATAGCGTCGCCAGCTGAAAGCCCCACACCGCCCGTCACGACGCGGCGATCGTTGCCACGCATATCAAGGCGGTAACCCGCGCGTAGCTGGACCCAGTCAGCCGTGCGCCATTCGGCACCAAAGGCCGCATACTGATTTTTATCAATATACTGAAAATGGCTAACCGGGGTCAGGTCAATATCGGCGCTCAGCGTGACCTGTTCCGTTTGCCATGCGGTACCCGCAGTGACCTGTGGTCGAATAATAAATGCAGGCTGGTAGCCGTTGACTTCGCGCGTTTTGACGCGGTTTTCAATGAGGTTCTGTGCTGAGAGTGCAATCATCCAACCCGGCGTCGGCGACGCAAAGAAACCGGCATCAACGTTAGCGCTCATGGTTTGCTGCTGCCAGTTACCGTCGCGCAGATCCGAGCTGTCATAGTTATTAATGGCAACGTTGTAGTTCCAGGTTTCGATACGCTGGATCTTCGGCGTGATCCCCACCCCCATCGGCATATCGCCCACGGTAAACGGATGGGCAATCGACACGCCGTATTCCGTGACCAGAGCCGCCATCCCTTCCGCGCGAGAGGTTAATTTATCCAGATCGTCTTTCACGGGAATAATTGTCCCGTTGGCAACCCCTTCCAGATACTCCAGATCGCTCTGGCTGACCAACGCACGCGCATTCCCTTTGGCCCAGCTATTCATTGATAACGCAATGGGAAGTGAATCATCCGGCACGGCGAGCACCATCGCCAGCCCGACGTTGGCATAAGCATTTTCCCCGGAGAGACCCGACACAATATCGCCCAGCCTGCCTGCGGCCTCGGCTTCAGTACCCGTGCCCAGGGCGTTTTCCAGCGTATCCCAAGCCGTTTTGACGTCATCAAAACCGTCGATCAGGTTTGCCGGATCGCTGACCTGCGCACCGATGGAGGGCGCAATCAGGCTGATAGTGTCCTGCGCGCGCGAGGTCGCCAGCAACGCCGGGTTCACTAACGGTGCCGCAGCAAAATGTGCTGACGCCACGCCGGTGCCGCCCATTGCAGTACTGCGTGCATCGAAGCCGTTATAAGACGCAGAGGCAAAAGGGACTGTTGCACTAAAACCTGCAATTAACAGGCTGTGCTTAATAATATTCTTTTTCATTTTATTTCCAGAGTAATATTGAGCGATATGTCAGGTGCTCATTGCGTATGATAGAAAGTGCTCTTTATTATGCTATCAAAAAGTTCATTCTGTTTATTTGGCGATAACCTGTAAGATATTTCCGCTATTAATGACTTTATTTATCAGCATTTTTTATTTCCCACCCGAACCGCTGAAATGCTGACAAATACGCTCGTTTATTAACGCTATAATCGATTGCCTGTCATAAACAGGCTGCCATAATAGATCTCCAACTCAATATTGTCGGGAGAATAACCGTGCGCTATTTCGCCGTTGTGGTTTCATCAATATTAATGTGTGGTTCATCTCTGACCGCCTCCGTGAACGCCGCAACCCTTCCTGAGCTGGCAGAGGCATTAAACAGGCGATTCGAGGTGATGAAGGATGTGGCAGGCTATAAGGCGGCAAACCACCTTCCCGTTGAGGATCTTCCCAGAGAAAAAAAAGTTCTTCTGAAAGCGCAAGACGCTGCCCGCGACGTCAGGCTGGATCCGCAGAGTATTGATGCGTTTGTCCAGACACAAATGGCCGTCAGTAAAAACATCCAGTATCGCTATCTTGACCACTGGCGTTTGCAGCCTGAAAACGCGTGGCAGCCCCGCCCTCTGGCAGAGGTAAGAGCACAAATTCTTGAGCTGGATAGCACCATCCTGAACCTGATTAGCCGTCAAATCATGTCCGGAGGCGGATTTGGTGAAGAGCAGGACCGCACGCTGGCCCGGTTATTAAACGATAAACAGATATCAACGCTGGAAAAAACGCAGCTGATCGACGCTCTCGGGAAGATAAAAGGCAACGAATAACATTACGCCTCAAACAGTTTCTCCCTCTTCAGGGGGGTCACGGGATGCGAAACTTAAAGGGTGTTTTGCAAAAATAGAAGAACTCAGGCAAACAGGGTAATGAAAAATTCAGCATAGTGCTCAGGATAGCGAAGAGGCCACGCGAGTGGCCTTTGGTTTAACGCCGTACAACATCAGCGTAAACCGATTTATTTCGCTAATTCGGCTTCCGCTTCCTTCAACTCCGCTCGGGCTTCCTCAAGCTTAGCCTGTTTTTTCGCAATCTTATCAGTGCGTCCTGATGCATTTGCTTCTTCCAGCTCCTGTTCGCGTTCGATCAGTTTCTGCTGCTTTTTAAGCACGTCAGCTTCACGTTCTTTTTTCAATGACTCATCAGAACAGGAGGCAACCACTTCCGCGTGCGCTTTTTTTAATCCCTCTACGCGATAATCATTTCCATGGGTTTCTGCATAGCGGATTTGTTGCTCAATGTTATCCCGTTTTGCCGCGCACCCCATTAACGCGCTTTCTGCATCGGCTGAAAAAGGCAATGCCAGGAGCATCGCTAACGTTACAACTGCTTTTTTATTCATCACTTTGGTCTCCGTCTCGATAACATGATTTGCTATTCATGTTTCATTCGGCGATTGAACGAATAACTAAAATTTTTGCTTAAGCAAGTGTGACTACTGTCGTTGAAGCGATGCGGGATAAGTGGTTGAATAGCGGAGAAGCACCACCATCTTCCCATTTTATGTTGCCTTCATGCCGGGTTCTTTGGCATGTTAACAGCACATCAACTTCCCATTTTGTTCAAGTGACGAGTTTGCGAGCAAAGCGATGATTAAGTGGCCCTGGAAAACGAATGAGGCTGGCCGGGATATGGCGCTGCCGTGGGATGACGCGCTGGCGATCCCTGTTCTGGCTAATCTTAAGCCGGATGAACAATCGAAACTGGTTCAGATGGCGGATCGTTTTTTGCAGCAAAAACGCCTAGTTCCGCTGCAGGGGTTCGAGCTGGATCCGCTGAAAAATGCCCGTATCGCCCTGCTTTTCTGTCTGCCGGTGCTGGAGCTCGGCATTGAGTGGCTGGATGGCTTCCACGAAGTGCTGATCTACCCGGCCCCCTTTATCGTCGATGACGAGTGGGAAGATGACATCGGGCTGGTGCACAACCAGCGCGTGGTGCAGTCCGGTCAGAGCTGGCAGCAAGGGCCGATCATCCTTAACTGGCTGGATATTCAGGACTCGTTTGATGCCTCAGGCTTCAACCTGATTATTCATGAAGTGGCGCACAAGCTGGATACCCGCAACGGCGATCGCGCCAGCGGCGTGCCGCTGATCCCGCTTCGTGAAGTTGCCGGATGGGAGCACGACCTGCATGCGGCGATGGAGAACATCCAGGATGAGATAGACCTGGTGGGGGAAAGCGCGGCCAGTATTGATGCCTATGCCGCGACCGATCCTGCCGAGTGTTTTGCGGTGCTGTCAGAGTATTTCTTTAGCGCACCGGAACTCTTTGCCCCGCGCTTCCCGGCGCTGTGGCAGCGTTTTTGCCAGTTTTACCAGCAGGATCCGTTGCAGCGTCTGCGGCAAAACGAAGACCCTGCCGGTCATTCATCCCACCAGGTTCATTAAGCTTTTTCAGCAGGGGGGCGCGCTGTGCAGCGTACCCCTATGCTCACCAGCAAAAACAGCAGCGCCATTCCCCATGCGGCAGCAATTAAAAACGACTCACCATAAAAGCGGGTGACGACAGGCACCAGCATCGCACTCACCCCGTATCCTAACGTATGGCTGGTGGCGATAACTCCCGCCCCTTTCCCTGTCGTCAGCCTGTCGTTCAGCAGCAGTTGATAGCCCGGCGTTGCCATCGCGGCACCCAGCGAAGTCATCACAATTCCCGCGTAGAAAAGCACGAGATCCGCGACAGACATCAGCCCAAGCCCCGTCACCATCAGCACCGCGGCCAGGCAGAGCAGCGTCATCGGGCTGAAATGCTGCGGGCGGACCACCAGAAACTGGGCGGCGAGCGTGGCCAGTGCGGCCAGGCTCAGCAGCATCGCAACATGATGGCTGATTTGCACCGGGTCGCCCTGGAGCAACGGATGCAGATGCGGTGACAGGCCAAGCTGCATCAGGCTCACCAGCGCCGCCAGCAGCAGCGCCAGACCCAGGAACGGCAGCATCGACACCTTCAGCCGGGTCGACTGGTGCGCCACCGGCGGCAGCGGCGGATCGGCGGCTTCGCGCAGCACCAGCAGCAGCGCGATGAAGGGCGCTATTGCCATTAGCCAGAGCGGCGCCACCGGGTTAACGCTAAGCATCAGCGCCGCCAGCGGCGGCCCCAGCAGGCGTCCGCAGCTGAGACCCGAGCTAATGGTCGCCAGCGCCGCCATTCTCTTCTCCAGACCCGCGCGCTGAATGGCCCACGTCTGCGCAGCGGGCACCAGCCCGGAGACCGTCAGGCCATACAGCGTGCGCGAGAGAACAAGCCCCGCCAGCCCCCACAAAGCATTCAACACACCGTTACTCATCGCCCAGACCACCAGCGCCATCACCAGGAAACTGGCCAGATAGCCACCGAGGGAGGCGATCATGACCACCTTGCAGCCGTGTCGCTCGCTCTGCCGTCCCCACCAGGGAGAGGCGGGTAAAAAGAGCATTGAGCCAAACATCAGTAGCCCCGCCCAGACGGAGAGTGAGAGTCCGGTCAGGCTGACCAACTGCGGCAGCATGACCAGCAAACCATTTTGCCCGATACCTAATAAACCTGCGCACAGCGCCAGGGGCCAGTTCGCTTTCGGGGTGACGTTGTCCATCAAAGTTTCAGAGGTTGGGTGCATAGAATTGTGAAGATAGTGTCAATAAATATGTGGAAATTATGAAGTTTATGAAAACAAATATTGCAAAAATAGTTGCGACTGTAAACAGAATGAATATCATAACGAGAATTATTATCAGTCATGGAATGAGGTACTTTTATGCGTGCTCTGCCCCGCTCCGCCGGTACAGACGTTGCGGCCCAGTGTTTTTTGAACGCGCTGCTGCGCGAAACGAAGGACTGGCGCTATCACCCCGCTACCGCTGCGGATGAGTTATCGCAGATTCATATCCCGCTTTCCCAGACCCAGGCTATTCGGGTTCCCGTACGCTATTTTTCACCTACCCAGCATCACCAGTATCGTTTTCCGGCAACGCTGATCCACGCCGACAGCGATAGCGGTGACACCGTCACCTTTACGCAATTAGTTGATTTGATTCTTGAAAAATCCTCTGTAAAAGGCTCACTGGATAGCGAAACGCTGGCACGCTTTAAACAGCGCGTCCTTGAAAGCCATGCGCATACCTGGCAGGCGATCGATCTGCGCCACAGCTGGGCAACCTTGCGCGATAAACCGCTGACGTTTGCCGAGGCGGAACAGGCGCTGCTGGTCGGCCACGCGTTTCACCCTGCGCCAAAATCCCACGAGCCGTTCAGTGAAACCGAGGCGCGGCGCTATCTGCCTGATTTCGCCTCCCGCTTCCCGCTGCGCTGGTTTGCCGTTGAGAGCACGCTTATTGCCGGCGATAGCCTGAACGTCTCCCTGCGCGAACGTCTGCTGCGCTTCGCCGCACAGAGCGCACCTGAGCTGCTCGGCCACTTCACCGACACCCGCTGGCTGCTGCCGATGCATCCGTGGCAGGCCGACTACCTGCTGGAGCAGGCATGGTGCCAGCGTCTGGCGGAAAAAGGTTCATTGCAGGACCTGGGCGAAGCGGGCGCGCAGTGGCTGCCCACCAGCTCGTCACGCTCGCTCTACAGCGAAACCAACAGCGACATGATTAAGTTCTCGCTCAGCGTGCGCCTGACCAACTCCGTGCGCACGCTTTCGGTGAAAGAAGTTAAGCGCGGGATGCGCCTGGCGCGCCTGGCGAAAACGGAACGCTGGCAAGATTTACAGGCACGCTACCCGACCATGCGCGTGATGCAGGAAGATGGCTGGGCGGGGCTGCGTGACGAAAACGGCATCGTTCAGGAAGAGAGCCTGATGGCCCTGCGCGTCAATCTGCTGTTCGATACGCCAGACACCCAGACCAACGTGCTGGTGAGCCTGACCCAGGCCGCGCCGGACGGCGGTGATAGCCTGCTGGTCGCGGCGGTGCGCCGTCTGAGCCAGCGTCTGGAATTACCGCTCGACCGGGCCGCCCGCTGCTGGCTCGACGCCTATTGCGACCGCGTGTTACTCCCGCTGTTCAGCGCCGAGGCGGACTACGGCCTTGTCCTGCTGGCACACCAGCAGAATATCCTCGTTGAAATGCAGCAGGATTTCCCCGTCGGGCTTATCTACCGCGACTGCCAGGGCAGTGCATGGACCGAAGGGGCCGACGCGTGGCTGAAAGAGGCGGGTGAAACGGAGGTGGAAAACCGCTTCGGTGAGAGCCAGCTGCTGCGCTACTTCCCGTACTACCTGCTGCTGAACTCTACCCTTGCCGTTACCGCCGCCCTCGCCGCCGCCGGTTTTGACAGCGAGGAGAGCCTGATGTCCCGGGTGCGCGACGCGCTGACGGAACTGCGCCGCACGGCGAAGCAGACCCGCTGCCTCGACTACGTGCTCGACAGCCCGACCTGGAACTGCAAAGGCAACTTCTTCTGCTACCTGCACGATCGCAATGAAAACACCATCGTCGATCCGGCGGTGATCTATTTCGACTTTAGCAACCCGTTTTACAAGGAGAAGGCGTGATGGCCATTGCGAATATCGTCCATTCCGGCTACGGCTTTCGCTGCACAGCCACGGAAAAAAACCTGCCGCTGACGCTGGGTCTTGACGGCAGCGCGGTGCTGGAGCGTCTGAATGGGATCCCGGATGGCTGGCTGGCCGAGGCGCTGGATCAGCTGTTTGTTGCCGCACCCACGCTGACCGGCATCACCCTGCCCTGGGCAACCTGGCAGGATGAACCGCAGGCGCAGGCACTGTTTCGTCTGGCAAGCGGGGATTATCTGGCGCGTGAAACCTTCTGGCAGCTGCCGCTGTGGCTAAAAGGCGAACAGCCGCAGTCCAGCGGCGGGATGCAGTTTGATGAGAGCCGTCAGCTGTACTTCCCGCTGCGTCCTCGCCGCCCACAGGGCGAAGTGTACCGCCGTTACGATCCGCAAATTAAGCGCACCCTGAGCTTCCGCGTGGCCGACGTGACGCTGGACGGCGAGCGATTTACCCAATGGATGAACAACCCGCGCGTGAACGCCTTCTGGGAGATGGCGGGCCCGCAGGCCGAGCAGGAAAGCTACCTGCGTCGTCAGCTTGACTCGACCTACTGCTACCCGGTTATCGGCTGCTTCGACGACCAGCCGTTCGGCTATTTTGAACTCTACTGGGCGGCGGAAGACCGCATTGGCCGTCACTACCGCTGGCAGCCGTTTGACCGCGGGCTGCACATGCTGGTGGGTGAAGAAAACTGGCGCGGCGCGCAGTACATCCGCAGCTGGCTGCGCGGCCTGAGCCACTATTTATATCTCGATGAGCCGCGCACCGCGCGCATTGTCGCCGAGCCGCGCTTCGACAACCAGCGCCTGTTCCGCCATCTGGCATCCGCCGGTTTTGACACGATGAAAGAGTTCGACTTCCCGCACAAGCGCTCGCGCCTCATCATGAGCCAACGTCACCGCTTCTTCAGCGAGGTGGGCCTGTGAACGCGCTCTGGCAAAAAGTGAACCGCGAAATGGTGGCGAAGATCCTCGCCGAGCTGGAATACGAACGCACCCTGCGCGCTGAGCCGGTTTCGTCGGACGTCTGGCGCATCACCATGGGCAACGAGTCCTGGCAGTTTCGCGCCGCGCGCGGGATCTGGGGCTGGCTGCATATCGATCCTGCCAGCCTGACCACCGCCAGCGGCGAAGCCGTCGAAGCGGAAAGCGCACTCCTGCAGCTCGCGACGGTGCTGGAGATGAGCGACGCGCAAACGGCAGAGCACATGGAAGATCTCTACGCCACGCTGCGCGGCGATATGCAGCTGCTTCAGGCGCGTGAAGCGCTTGACGCGGACGCGCTGATCCACCTCGACCCGGACGAATTACAGTGTCTGATGAGCGGTCACCCGAAGTTTATTTTCAACAAAGGTCGCCGCGGCTGGGGGCTGGACGCGCTGCGTCAGTACGCGCCTGAGTATCGCGGACGTTTTCGTCTGCACTGGGTTGCCGTTCAGCGGGAGCATCTGGTCTGGAGCAGCGACGCCGATTGCGATATCAGCGCTCTGCTGGCCAGTGCCATGGACAACGCCGAGCGCGCCCGCTTTGACGCCCGCTGGCAGGCGCTAGGTCTGAACGATAGCTGGCTGCCGGTGCCGCTGCACCCGTGGCAGTGGCAGCAGAAGATCGCCATTCATTTCCTGGCGCAGCTGGCGCGCGGTGAGATGGTCGAGCTGGGCGAATTTGGCGATGAGTATCTGGCGCAGCAGTCCCTGCGCACCCTCACCAACGCCAGCCGTCGCGCGCCGTATGACATCAAGCTTCCGCTGACTATCTACAACACCTCCTGCTATCGCGGCATTCCGGGCAAATACATTGCCGCTGGGCCGCTGGCCTCGCGCTGGCTGCAGCAGCAGTTTGCCACCGACGCTACGCTTGCCCGCTCAGGCGCGCAGGTGCTTGGCGAACCCGCCGCCGGATATCTGTCGCATCCGGGCTATGCCGCGTTGCCGAAAGCGCCCTACCGCTATCAGGAGATGCTGGGGGTGATCTGGCGCGAGAACCCATCCTGTTATTTAGAGGACGGTGAACAGGCGGTGCTGATGGCGGCGCTGATGGAAACCGACAACGCCGGGCGTCCACTGATCGACGCGTGGATCAACCGTTCCGGGTTAAGCGCCGACGCGTGGCTGGAAAAGCTGTTTGAAGCAACGGTGATCCCGTTCTACCACCTGCTCTGCCGCTACGGCGTGGCGCTGATCGCCCACGGCCAGAACGTGACGCTGGTGATGAAGGACTACGTCCCGCAGCGCATCCTGCTGAAAGATTTCCAGGGCGATATGCGCCTGGTGGATGAAGACTTCCCGCAGGCGCAGAGCCTGCCGGAGCAGGTGAAGGTCGTCACGGCGCGCCTCAGCGCGGATTACATCATTCACGACCTGCAAACCGGCAACTTTGTGACGGTGCTGCGCTTTATCTCGCGCCTCACCCTGCAATGCGGCGTCAGCGAAACCCGTTTCTACCAGATTCTGGCACAGGTGTTACATCGCTATATGGCCGCGCATCCGGAGCTTGCGGAGCGCTTCGCGACGTTCGACCTGTTTAAGCCGCAGATTATTCGCGTGATCCTCAACCCGGTCAAACTGACCTTCTCCGAACACGACGGAGGCAGCCGCATGCTGCCGAACTACGTTACCGATCTTGATAACCCTCTTTTTCTGGCCTCCCGGGAGTCAGCGCAATGAAAACCTATGATTTCATCGGCATTGGTATTGGCCCGTTTAACCTCAGCATCGCCGCTCTGGCGGAAGGGCTGGACGGTTTTAGCTCGCTGTTCCTTGAGCGCAAGCCGCACTTCTCCTGGCACCCGGGGATGATGGTGCCGGACTGCCATATGCAGACCAGCTTCCTGAAGGATCTGGTCAGCGCCGTGGAGCCCACCAACCGCCACAGCTTCCTGAACTACCTGGTGCAGCGTAAAAAGTTCTACCGCTTTCTGACCACCGAGCAGCGCACCGTCTCCCGCGAGGAGTTTGCGGACTACCTGTGCTGGGCGGCGGAAAACCTCTCCAACCTGTCATTCAGCCAGCAGGTGCAGCAGGTGAGCTTTGATGAGACAAGCGGCCTGTTTGAGGTGGTGACCCAGCGGGACAGCTTCCTGGCGCGCCACGTCTGCGTGGGGATTGGCAAACAGATCAACCTGCCTGACTGCGTCACGATGCAGGACGATACCTGCTTCCACGCCAGCGAGATGATGCTGCGCACGCCGGATCTCGCGGGCAAGCGCGTCACCGTGATCGGCGGTGGCCAGAGCGGTGCCGACCTGTTCCTGAACATCTTCCGCGGTGAATGGGGCCAGCCGCGGAGCCTGAACTGGGTATCGCGCCGCAACAACTACAACGCGCTGGATGAAGCTGCCTTCGCCAACGAATACTTCACGCCAGAGTACGTGGACAGCTTCTCCACGCTCGGTGAAGAGGCGCGTCGTCAGATGCTGCACGAGCAGAAGATGACCTCTGACGGTATTACCACGGAATCGCTGCTGGCGATTTACCGCGCCATGTACCACCGCTTTGAAGTGCTGCGTGAAAAACCCTGGGCTCACCTCCTGCCATCCCGCTCGGTGACGGCCCTCACGCGCCAGGAAAACGGACACCGCCTGAGCCTTCAGCATCATCTTGATGGCGGTCAGGAACAGCTGGAGAGCGACGTGGTGATTTTTGCCACTGGCTACCGCGCCGTGCAGCCTGCGTTCCTCGCGCCGCTGTCTCACCGCCTCCATCGGGATACGGATGAGGCCTTCTGCATTAACAACGATTTCACCCTTGAATGGGACGGCCCGCAGAGCAACCGCCTGTTTGCCGTCAACGCCGGGATGCACCGTCTCGGCATTGCCGAACCCCAGCTCAGCCTGATGGCCTGGCGCGCGGCGCGAATTCTGAATCGCGCGCACGATGAAGAGCCTTTTGAACTGGCTACCACCCCTGGCGTTATCCACTGGCGCAGCACCGCCAGCCCGGAAAGTAGCCAGGTTTTTAAATCTTTAGCAAAAACGACCGAGTACTGACACACACATTCAGGATCAACATAACAATGAAACGTTCTCATCTTTGGGTTTTAAATCCTTGCTTGCTTGCAATGCTTTCTACCTCTGCGTGGGCGGAAGAACAAAAGGAAGAAGATATCGTGGTCTCTGCCAGCCGCGCACACCGCAGCGTGGCTGAAATGGCGCAGACCACCTGGGTCATTGAACGGGCTGAAATTGAGCAGCAGGTTCAGGGCGGAAAAGAGATTAAAGAAGTGCTGGCCCAGCTGATCCCGGGCATGGACGTCAGCAGCCAGGGGCGCACCAACTACGGCATGAACCTGCGCGGTCGTTCGATGATGGTGATGGTGGACGGCGTGCGTCTGAACTCGTCACGCAGCGACAGCCGCCAGCTCGACTCTATCGATCCGTTCAATATCGATCGTATCGAAGTGATCTCCGGTGCCACCTCGCTCTACGGCGGCGGCAGCACCGGCGGCCTGGTGAACATCGTCACCAAAAAGGGCCAGCCGGATACCGAAGTGGAGTTCCAGACCGGGACAAAGAGCGGGTTTAACAGCCACAACGATCATGATGAGAACGTGTCGGCAGCCGTCAGCGGCGGCAACGATAAGGCCTCCGGTCGTCTGTCGGTGTCGTATCAGCGCTACGGCGGCTGGTATGACGGCAACGGCGACGAGGTGATTATCGATAACACCCAGACCGGCCTGCAGTATTCCGACCGTATTGACGTGATGGGCACGGGTACCATTAACATTGACGATCATCAGCAGCTGCAGCTCACCACGCAGTACTACAAGAGCGAGTCCGACGGGAAGCACGGTCTGTTCCTCGGCGAGAACTTCTCGGCGGTGACGGGCGATGCAAAAGCCTACAACAAAGACAACCTCAACTCCGATCGTATCCCCGGTACCGAGCGCCACCTGATTAACCTGCAGTACTCGAATACCGATTTCTGGGGCCAGGACCTGGTCGCGCAGATTTACTATCGCGATGAGAGCCTGACCTACTACCCGTTCCCGACGCTGAGCAAAGGCGCGGTAACCAGCATTGGCGCATCCCAGCAGAAAACCGACTTTTACGGCGGCAAGCTGACGCTGAACAGCAAGCCGGTGGATGATTTGACCCTCACCTGGGGTGTCGATGCCGACCATGAAACCTTCGATGCCAACCAGCAGTTCTTCGATCTGAGTAAAGCGGCGGCGAGCGGCGGTATGGATCTGGAAAATGCCTACAACGTGGGCCGTTATCCGGGTTACAGCATTACCAACTTCGCTCCGTTCCTGCAGGCCAGCTATGACATTGATGCCATCACCCTGAGCGGCGGCGTGCGCTACCAGTACACTGAAAACAAGGTGGATGACTTTGTTGGTTACGCCCAGCAGCAGGCCATCGCTAACGGGAAAGCCACCTCCGCCGACGCGGTGCCGGGCGGGAAAACGGATTACAACAACTTCCTGTTTAACGCCGGGATACTCGGTCGCCTGACCGAACAGCAGCAGCTGTGGTTTAACTTCTCGCAAGGCTTCGAAATTCCGGACCTGGCGAAATACTACGGCTCTGGCACCTACCAACTCGTCGACGGCCACTATCGCCTGCTGAACAGCGTGAACGTGAACGACTCGACTCTGGACGGGATCAAGGTCAACGCCTACGAGCTGGGCTGGCGTTTCACCGGCGACAACCTGCGCACGCAGGTCGCGGCGTACTACTCGCTTTCCGATAAAACCATCACTATCAACAAGAGTGACATGACCATCAACCTCGAAGACGATAAACGTCGTATTTACGGGGTCGAAGGCCAGGTGGACTACTTCTTCACCGACAGCGACTGGAGCACCGGCGCGAACTTTAACGCCATTAAGTCTGAGACGCGTGAAAACGGAAAATGGGAGAAGCTGACGGTCGACAGCGCCAGCCCGTCGAAGGCAAGCGCATGGGTTAACTGGGCTCCGGGCGACTGGGCGCTGCGCGTGCAGAGCACGCAGACCTTTGACGTATCTGACGCCGACGGTAAGAAGATCGATGGCTATAACACCATTGATTTCCTGGGCAGCTACGCCCTGCCGGTGGGCAAGGTCAGCTTCAGCGTGGAAAACCTGCTGGACAAAGACTACACCACCGCCTGGGGCCAGCGCGCGCCGGGGCTGTATAGCCCAACCTACGGCGCACCGGGCCTGTATACCTATAAAGGTCGCGGACGTACCTTTGGTCTGAACTACTCCGTACTGTTCTGATCCTGCGCGCCGCCTGCGGGCGGCGCATATTGCTGTGTAATTTCAACGCGAATTTGCTATAAAATCAGCGATTTGCTGAAATTGTCGGCAAACGAACGAAAAGTTTACTTTCCCCCTTTGACAAGGTGAACGCAGGTCGATAATATTCGCCCCGTTCACACGATTCCTCTGTAGTTCAGTCGGTAGAACGGCGGACTGTTAATCCGTATGTCACTGGTTCGAGTCCAGTCAGAGGAGCCAAATTTGAAAAGCCTGCTTTTAAAGCAGGCTTTTTGCTTTTCTGCGTCTCTGATGTTAATTCAGAATCGCATCCAGCCTGGCAAGCACCTCATTTACAACGGCGTCAGGTATGCGTTCCAGCCGCATTCCGTTCCGGGCAGCCATATCAATGGTTCTGGGCTGGTCGCAGCGAATAACGCCCGTTGTTTTTGTCCCCGCCCCTTCCAGTGAAACGGTGAAACCTGCAGTGCGAGCAAAGTTTCCGCCGCTGGTGACGGGAACCACCACAGGTAGCCGGGTCAGCTTGTTAAACGATGCCTTCGATACGATGAGTACCGGACGTTTTCCACTTTGCTCGTGGCCAGCAATCGGATCCAGTGAAACAAGCCAGATTTCCCCTCTGTCCATTTACAGGATCTCCTTGCCTACCGCAGGCGCATCAATCCATTCCCGCTCCTCTTCGCTCATTTCAGCGTGCGGATCGCACTGCGCCAGCAGCTCCTCAAGCGAATAATGAGGCCGTTTCTGGGGTTCAATAATCAGGCACCCATTATTAATGGTCATACCGACTTCGCTGTCCGTCGACAGCTCCAGCGTTTTCAGCACGGCGGGAGGAACCGCCAGCATAATGGATCCGCCAACCTTTTTCAGGCGAGTTGTATACATAGTGCACCTCCGAATATTATATTTTAATATAACATTCATGGCGAGAGGTGCGCAATTATTCATCAGATTCATGGTGATTTCCTTTTCGTAATGAAGTTTGCAGAATGCCGTTATCCATCGAAGGACGGTGCAGGTGGGAACGAAGTGCGTAACCAAGAAGGCTGATAATAGAAAACTGTTTTTGCGGTTCAAAGGATTATGGCGGATCGGATAGACGAAATGCGAGGCGGCTTCCGGATCGGCGCTGTGTGGGGGCCAGGTTGAGGTCCCCCTCTCTCACGGCTTCATAACGATGCGGCCAAGCGGTTTCGCTGTCTCAGCGTATTCATGGGCCGCGGCGGCGTTAGCCAGGGGGAAGACGCGGTCAATGACAACCCTGATGCGCCCTTCTGCCACAGCCTGCAAGATGTCGTCCACGCTTGTCCGAACGCCGGGCCTTTCAAAAAGGGGCCCCATGAATACCCCCATGAGGGTCTGGTTAGACTGCATTGGCGGCCACAAGTCGACAGTCAGACTGCCACCGCCCGCATTACCGACGAAGACGAGACGTCCTTGCGGAGCGAGTGCGGAAAGCGAAACAGGTAACGTCGTCCCTACCGGATCGATGACGAGGTCAACACCGGCGCCACGAGTGTACTCTCGGACACTGTCCACGATGTTGTCCTCTACACGATCCACGACATAATCGGCACCCAATTCAAGCAACCGACTTCTTCGCTGCGTTCCGCTTGCCACGGCGATAACCGTCGCGCCTGCTTGTGAGGCAAGCTGAACGGCCGCGAGCCCCACGCCCCCTGCTGCCGCCTGAATCAGGACGGTTTCTCCGTGCCGAAGCATGCCTCGTGTGAAAAGGCAATGATGCGCGGTTCCAAAAGAAATCGGTACCACCGCCGCGTCTGCTGCATCCACCCCATCCGGTATAAGCCAGGTTCGTTCCGCAGGCACAGCCCAGCGTTCCGCATGCGATCCCTGCATGCTAAACGCAGTCACTCTGTCTCCAACCCTGCGATGACGGACTTTCGAACCGACGGCAACCACTGTGCCCGCGGCCGCGTAGCCGACGATCCACGAAGGAAGAGGTGGCGGAGTTGAACGCCGGTTGATCAGATCTCCCCCTTCAATCGAGATTGCCTCGACAGAAATCAGGACGTCATCAGGCCCTGCAACCGGATCCGGGACATCAATATATTGCAGGACGTCGGGAGCGCCTTCCACGTCATAAGCCGCTGCTTTCATTAATTTTCCTCTGTCATATCAAGACCCGTGGGAAGCCGTTAGATTTGATGGCAGGTGAGTACCGATTACGATCATAGAGCGCCTGCCGTCCGAAGGGGAAAACGGCTTCGCGTGTTGTCATGATTGTACCTTTGTAATGGGGCGAAATCTGTCCGGTGAACACAAAGACACTTTACAGGTGCCAGATCGGGCGGAGAAACAAGCGACGTTGTCCATCATTCTTTATAAGCTGCTCAAGGGTTCTTCCCATCGCGCTATTCCCTCTCTAAAAACTATCCTTTCAACTGAGCGACGAGCCCGGCCAACGCAGCGCTACCGGGCAAGCCAGCAGCTAGATCTGGTAATCAATCGCCACTTCTTCCGGCTCCATCACCTGACGTTTAATCTCGTCCACCGACAGCCCGGCGTTGCACAGCTCGATAAAGCGCCAGACATAGTTGCGCTGCAGCTGTCCGCGCTTCAGCCCAAGCCAGACGGTATTGGCGTCAAACAGGTGACGCGTATCAAGACGCACGAGGTTCCCGTCTTCGCGTTCCCCGCTGGACTGTTCCGCCACCAGGCCTATACCCAGACCCAGCTCGACGTAAGTTTTGATCACATCGGAGTCCTGCGCGCTCAGCACCACGTCCGGCGTGAGCCCTTTGCGGTTGAAGGCTTCATCAATGCGCGAGCGTCCGGTAATGCCCTGGCGGTAAGTGATCAGCGGCCATTTCGCAATGTCTTCCAGCGTCAGGGGAGAGACCTGATTCAGCGGATGATCGACCGGGAGTAATAAACTGTGGTACCAGCGGAACCACGGGAAGGCCACCAGCAGCGGATCGTTGCTCAGACGCTCGCTGGCGATGCCGATATCTGCCCCGCCGTTTTGCAGCAGCACTTCAATTTCCTGCGGCGTGCCCTGAATAAGCTCCAGACGGACATCCGGGAAAAGTTCGCGGAAGGCTTTAATCACCGGCGGCAGGCTGTAGCGCGCCTGCGTGTGGGTAGTGGCGATGGTGAGCACGCCCGAGGCGTCATTGGTGAAGAGATCCGCCAGACGACGCACATTGCTGGCCTCGTTGAGGATCCGCTCAGCGATGGTCAGCAATGCCTTGCCCGGCTCCGTCATCCCAAGCAGACGCTTGCCACGACGGATAAAAATCTCTATTCCCAGTTCCTCTTCCAGCTCGCGAATATGGCGGCTGACGCCCGACTGGGATGTATAAAGCATGTTAGCGACTTCGGTCAGGTTGTAGTCCCGCCTGGCCGCCTCACGGATAATTTTAAGTTGCTGGAAATTCACGATTCACTCCGGCGCATCTGACATAGCTCTATTCTTAGAGTCAGCTGAGCTGCAGAACAAATAATAAAAACCAGCATCTTATGCTTTTATGGAATATCAACTCACGAGCTGGAGTTCACGGTTCTCAAGCGACGGCTTGCTGACCAGCGACATCAAAATCTCTTTTACCGCCTGCGCCTGCGGCGACAGCGATCCGCGTGCGGACATGTTTAGCGACAGCGGCAGGCTCATTGAAGGCGTGGTGATGCGCGCCATCCAGCCGTTTGCCGCACTGCACAGCGAGCGGGCGGCGGACTCCGGCAGGACCGTTACTCCCATTCCGCTGGCAATTGCTGCGGTCAGCGTAGAAATAGAATCAATTTCGCCAATAATTTTGGCCGTCAGGCGACGCAGGGAGAACGCTTCATCCACGCGCACGCGCACCGCGCTGTAATCGCGCGGCAGGAAGAGATTCATCTCGGCCACGGCGGTTAAATCAACGCTCTGACCCGGGCAGTCGCGGGTGCCGACCAGATAAAGATCTTCTTTCAGCAGCGGCTGGCTGGTGATCCCGGCGACGGGAGAGCGATCGTAAAGGACGGCCATATCCAGCTGGCCGTTGAGCAGTTTGTCATTCAGAACGGAACCGCTGTTTTCGTGCAGATAGACCAGCACTTCAGGCAGCTCAGCGCGAACGGCCTGCAGCAGTGGCATGGTGATAGACGATGCCGCGGTTCCTGGCGCTAAACCAATGGAAACGTGCCCGCTCAGGGTCTGGCCGACATTGTTCACCGCCAGCTGCGCCTGTTCACACTGACGCAGAATCGTGCGGGCATGGGTATACAAAATTTTACCTGCTTCTGTTGGCGTTACGCCGCGCTTGGTGCGGATCAGTAATTGCTGGTCCATCTCGCCTTCCAGCGTAGCCACCTGCTGGCTCAGCGCAGGCTGCGCGATATGCAGCACTTCTGCCGCTTGAGTCAGGCTGCCGATATCGACGATTTTTACGAAGTATTTCAGTCGTCTTAAGTTCATTTTGCCCCCTGTTCAAAAAACTGTGCCGGAACCGGCTGTCGTTGTTGAACTGGTTTTGCAATATGAATGCCAGTTTTGCGAAGAGGTCTGATTTGTTCCTAAGCGGCTGAAAATAAGGAAAGCTAATCATGGATGGGGGTTTAATGACTGAAACAGCGGTTTATGATCTGCCCCATTAGAGGTATGTTTGCACCATGACGGTGCATTACGTTGGCAAAAGCGCCACTTTGCTGATTTTGTCAGCAAACGATCAAAAGGTATTGATCCATCCTTTGACAAGGCGAACGCAGGTCGATAATATGCGCCCCGTTCACACGATTCCTCTGTAGTTCAGTCGGTAGAACGGCGGACTGTTAATCCGTATGTCACTGGTTCGAGTCCAGTCAGAGGAGCCAAATTTAAAAAGCCTGCTTTTAAAGCAGGCTTTTTGCTTTTCTGCGGCGGGTGAAATTGTCGGGTGGCGGCTTCGCCTTACCCGACCTACAAAAACCTCGAATCGTAGGCCGGGTAAGGCGAAGCCGCCACCCGGCGAAAATCAACTCACATGCCAATTTTAACCGGCATCCCCGACCGCCGTTCCAGTTCTGCTCCCGCCCCCTCGTTTATCAGCTGCGTCCGCTGTGCGCCTGAAATGGGCAGAGGCACTTTCCGTGTTGACTCAAATTCCGCGCGGTTACGTGATAATGGCTCATGAACCTCAACCCAGCGGCTGCCGTCCGGCTCGGTGGTGGTTTTAACGGGCCTGTCGATAAGCTGCACGCGGGTTCCTACGGGAACATTATCGAAAAGGTATTTGATGTCGTTATTACGCAGACGAATGCAGCCCTGGCTCACCCGCAGCCCGATGCCGAAATTCGAGTTTGTGCCGTGAATGGCATAGAGCCTGCCGATATAAATCGCATACAGCCCCATCGGGTTATCCGGCCCGGCGGGCACGAACGCCGGCAGGGTTTTCCCCTCTGCCGCATAGGCGCGGCGCGTATTCGGCGTCGGAGACCAGGTTGGCCCCTCCTGCTTACGCTCAACGGCCGTCACCCAGTTACGCGGCGTTTCGCGTCCGGCCTGACCAATGCCGATGGGCAGCACTTCTACGGTGTTGCCGCCAGGCGGATAGTAGTAGAGGCGCATTTCCGCCGCATTTACGATGATCCCCTCGCGGACGGTGTCAGGCAAAATCAGCTGCTGAGGTATTACCAGACGGGTGCCGGATTTGGGCAAAAAAGGATCCACGCCCGGGTTTGCTTCAAGCAGGTTGCTCAGCCCCTGCCCGTACTGCGTGGCAAAGGCTTCCAGAGGCAGCGTGTTGCCTTCGGGAACGGTGATGATAATCGGGGTTCCCACCAGACGACTGCCTTCCGGCGGAAGTGGATAGGTGACGGCAAACGCACCGGGAACAGCGGCGCACAGCGTAAGGACGAACCAGATAAGTCGAATCATAGTTTCCTGTGCTCATAAAAAGAGAAAGCCCGGGCTCAGGCAGGCTTTCTCAGTTTACGCTATCACGCCTCAGTTTTGCGCCACCTGCGCGTCAACACTTTCTCCGCCTCGACAATAAGGAACATCACAAAACCAATCAGCAAGGTGATGACCCAATAGCGGAACGGCAGCGCTTCAGTGCCAAACAGCATCTGCATGAAGGGTGCGTAGATAATAAGAAGCTGTAGCGCCAGCAGTACGCCGCTCACGATCCAAATCCCTTTGTTCGCCAGCAGGCCTTTGCTCAGCGAAAAGCCGTCATTCACGCGACAGTTGAGCATGTAGAACCACTGCGCGGTGACCAAGGTTTGCAGCAGCACGGTGCGGATAAATTCCGCCGAATAGCCGCGCGGCTGTAGCCAGGCTTCCAGCACGAAGGCGCTGATGGCAATCATCAGACCGACAAACACCACGCGCCAGATGGCATAGCCGTCCATCACATGGAGATTCGCCTTGCGCGGTGGCCGGTTCATGATGTTTTTCTCACCCGCTTCAAACGCCAGGCCAAACGACAGCGTGGCCGACGTCGCCATGTTCATCCACAGGATCAGGACCGGCGTTAGCGGGATCAGGTTCCCCGCCAGCAGCGCGATGATGATCAGCAGAGCCTGCGCGATGTTGCTGGGGATAACGAACAGAATGGTCTTTTTCAGGTTATCGTAAACCCGACGTCCCTCGTGCACCGCGCGGGCAATGGTGGCAAAGTTGTCATCCGTTAACACCATGTCGGCGGCTTCCTTGGTGACTTCCGTCCCCTTAATCCCCATGGCGATACCCACATCCGCCCGCTTGAGCGCTGGGGCATCATTTACGCCATCCCCGGTCATGCCCACGACTTCCTGTTTACTTTGCAGAGCCTGCACAAGGCGGAATTTATCCTCCGGGCTGGTTCGGGCGAAAATATCGTACTGCTGGGCGGCGTCGCTCAGTTGACGATCGTCCATCGCCTCCAGCTCACGTCCGGTGATAGCGCTTGCGGCGTTACCTATCCCCAACATTTGCCCAATGCTCATTGCCGTTTGCGGGTGGTCGCCGGTAATCATTTTCACGCGGATCCCGGCCTGCAGACAGTCGGCAATGGCGGTAATGGCCTCCGGACGCGGCGGATCCATCATTCCTGCAATACCCAGCAGGATCACGCCATCATGCAGGTCCGGGTGATCCAGCTCGCGTTGCCCCTCGCGGGCAGGTTTCCAGGCCGCCGCCACCATGCGCAGCCCTTCCCGGGCATACTCTTCAATCTTCCCTTCCCAGTAAGGCTGATCGAACGGCTGCAGTCCGTCATTCGTCTGCTGGTACTGGCAGAGGCGGAACAGGACGTCCGGCGCGCCAGTGATTAAAATCACCTCTTCATCGCCCAGCCGGTACAGCGTGGACATGTATTTATACTGCGAATCAAACGGGATTTTACTGCGCATTTCGGTATCGAGCGGTGGGAGCGGGATTTTCGCCGCCAGCACCTTCAGCGCGCCCTCGGTTGGGCCCCCGGTGATTTTCCACAGCCCCTGCTCGTCTTTGATCAGCTGGCTGTCATTACAGAGGTCAATGGTGCGCAGGTAGCGTTCCAGCAGGGAACCCTGCGTCACGCTGACGGGCGTTGGGTCATCTACGGGGTGAATATTCCCCACCGGCTCGTAGCTGTCGCCCTCCACGCGATAGGTCGTGTCAGCGGTAATCACCGCTTTGACCGTCATTTCATTCATCGTCAGGGTGCCGGTTTTATCCGAGCAGATAACCGTCATCGCCCCCAGCGTTTCCACCGTGGGCAGCTTGCGAATGATGGCCTTGCGACGCGCCATGGCCTGTACGCCAAGCGAAAGGATGATGGAAATGATGGCCGGCAGGCCTTCCGGCACGGCGGCAACGGCGAGGCTGATAAGCGACAGCACCAGTTCAGAAACCGGCATATCCCGGAACAGGAGACTAAAGACAAACAGCGCCACCATCATCACCAGGATAGTGATGAAGATAGTCTTACCGAGCTTATCCATCTGCACCATCAGCGGCGTGCGGTGCTTTTCAATGTCGGACATCATCTGATTGATGTGACCCAGCTCGGTCTCGCCCCCGGTTGCTACCACCACGCCTTTACCGCCGCCGGAGCTAACGGTGGTACCTGAGTAGAGCAGATTATACCGGTCACCTAAAGGCAGTTCCCCGCTTAACGCATCGCTGTTTTTCTCAACAACGGTGGATTCGCCGGTCAGGATGGCCTCCTCCACGCGCAGGTTGTGCGCTTCAATCACGCGCAGATCCGCAGGGATACGATCCCCGGCACGGATCACCACGATATCCCCCGGGACCAGCGCCGTGGTGGGGATCGTTTCATGATTCCCCTGCCGTACCACCACGGCTTCGCTGGAGAGCATATTGCGAATGCTCTGCAACGATTTTTCAGCATTGCTCTCCTGGATATGGCCAATCAGCGCGTTAATGATGGCAACCCCAAGGATCACAAACATGTCTACCCAGTGGCCCATAAAGAGCTTAAGCAACGCGGCCACCAGCAGAACGTAAATCAAAACGTCGTTAAAATGCGCCAGGAAGCGCAGCCAGGCGGGTTTGCCCTTTTTTTGCGGTAACGCATTCTCACCGTGCTGCTGAAGTCGGGCTGATGCCTCAGTGCCGCTAAGGCCTTCCAGGGTGGAGTGGATATTCGACAGGGTTTCGTCAACGGTTTGTTGATAATACGGACGTTCAGGTTTTCCTGTTTTCATCGTTCCTTCCTCAGGTTCTATTCAGAAATCACCTTGCTTCTCTGTAATTAACGAATAACGAAAACAGGAACATGTGCGTAACGAACAATACTTGCCGCCTCTGATCCTAACAAATGGGTTTGAATATTGGGATTTCGCGAGCCGACAATAATCGCGCCGACAGCCAGTTCATCCGCCAGCTTTATAACCTCATCACGAACATTCCCGCTACGGACATGGAGATGAACACGCGCTTCTGGCAGATTCAATTTTTTGACCAGGTCAGACAGCTTTTCTTTCGAATTATTAATCATATATTCATCCATTTTGCGCGCATCTGAAATAAAACCACGCGTCAGTTCGGCTGAAAACTTGGGCATGACGTGCAGAAAATGAATGTCACCCGATGCGCTTTGCGCCAGAAACTGTGCATGCTGCAACGCTTTATCCGCCAGGCTTGTCTCGTAGACATCCACCGGAACGAGAATGTTTTTATACATATCGAGCATCCTTTTTATAACCAACACGAGAGTGAATGAAGCAAAAAAACGCATTAAATGCAGGGGGTTGCCCTTAATGCCAGTTACGGTAAAAAGAGATGAATAATATTAAACGTAGCACAGGAATATCAGGTTTAGCGCTTCCCCACTGATAATGGTTATTTAACATTTATGTTTTCGCCGACTATGCTCATAGTCAGCCACCGCTCCCGGCTCATGGAGGAATGTATGTATGGTTTAAGCCTGATCCGCCTGGGTATGTTTATTGCACTCGCCATTATCGCCAGTACGGCGATTGGTTTATTTACCTATATGGTCGTCACTGTTCTGGCAGAATAGTGTCACCCCCTGTCCAGGTTATGGAATAAATAAAACAGTTATTTATTAGGGGAATACAGTGAACCGCTACCTCTCTCTTTTACCGTTCGTTTTGTTAACGCTCACGGCGTGCGACCCGAAACCGAAGCAAGCCTCCCCCCTGCCCAGAATGGTAAAAGTGGCGGAGGTGACGGTTCCCGGCCACGCCCAGCAGCGGGTTTTCCCCGCCCGCATTGAATCGGGCGATGCCACAGACCTTTCCTTCAAGCGCGCAGGGCAAATTGAAGCGCTCGATGTACGCCAGGGTGCTGCCATCAAACAGGGGCAACAGCTTGCCAGACTGAACGCCCGTGAAGCCCAGCAGCGGGTTAACGACAGACAAACGGCGGCGACGCTGGCCCAGAGGCAGTTCGACCGCTTCCAGACGCTGGCAGGACGACAGGCCATTTCAAAAGCCGAGATGGACGTGCAGCGTGCGAACCGCGATTCGGCGAATGCGGCGCTGCAGATTGCCCGGGAAGAGCTAAATCAGATGACGCTCGTTGCGCCCTTCAGCGGGACGGCAGCCAGCGTGCACGTGCGAAACCATCAGGTGGTGTCCGCCGGTCAGCCCATCGCGACGTTAACCCGTACCGATCTGCTGGACGTGGTGTTCAGCATTCCTGAAAACCTGTTTAAGACCTTTGATATTCGCAACGCGCAGTATCGCCCCGTGGTGAAAATTAACGCCCTTCCGGATCGGGAATTTACCGCCGTCTACAAAGAGCATTCGGGCAGCAGCGACAGCAATACCCTGACCTGGCAGGTGATACTCACCATGCCGCGACCCGATGATTTTCCCGCCGTCGGTGGCGTAAGCGGTACGGTGACCATCAATTTAACCAACCTCCCGGCCGGTGCGGGTGCTCAGGCGCTCGTCGTACCGGTTGAGGCAGTCTTTAACCCGGACAACAGCCCGCGCAATGAGCCGCACGTCTGGGTCGTAACGGGAGAAGGTGACACCCTCCATCTTGAAGACCGCAAGGTCAGCGTGGGGCAAGTCAGTACCGAAGGCGTGGTAATCACCAGCGGGCTTAAGGCGGGCGAGCGCGTGGTGGCCGCAGGCGTTGGGGAGCTCCACGCTAACCAGCCGGTGCGTATCTGGACGCGTGAACGGGGACTGTAATGGATATCTCTCGTCAATTTATTAATAACCCTGTTCGCGTCTGGCTAACGATTCTGCTGCTGGGCATCGGCGGTATTTTCGCCCTGTTGAATATCGGCAGGCTGGAAGATCCCGCCTTTACCATCAAAACCGCCGTGGTGGTCACCCACTATTCCGGCGCATCCGCTCAGCAGGTTGAAGAAGAGGTGACGCTTCCGCTGGAGAATGCCCTGCAGCAGCTGCCTTATCTGGACAACGTGAGCTCCATCTCGTCAAACGGTCTGTCGCAAATCACTGTTAACATCGCTTCACGCTATCACTCGAACGAACTGCCGCAGATTTGGGATGAACTTCGCCGCCGCGTGGGCGATGCCTCGCGTCAGTTTCCGCCCGGCGTCATCACGCCCTTTGTGAATGACGATTTTGGCGATGTGTTCGGCTTCTTCTTCGCCATTTCCGGAGATGAATTCAGTAATCCTGAACTGGTGAGATATGCGGAGCAGCTGCGCCGGGAGTTGATTCTGATCCCCGGCGTCGCGAAGGTTGCCATCGGCGGGGCCATTAGCCAACAGGTCAACATCGATATCTCCCTGACCAAAATGGCCGCGCGCGGCATTACGCTGAACCAGCTTTCCGTCCTGCTCAGCAGACTTAACGTCGTTTCCAGCGCAGGAGAAATCACCTCCGGCACCGAATCCATTCGCCTGCACCCGACCGGTGAGTTCGAGAATCTTGATGAACTGGCGGATATCATCATCACGCCTTCCGGCACCGGGGCGGCGACGCGTCTGCGGGATATCGCCACGTTGTCGCGCGGGCTAAACGAATCGCCCGCCAGTCTCTACCATGCCAACGGCAAAAAAGCCGTCACCATGGGCGTCTCGTTTATTCCCGGCGTGAACGTGATCGACGTGGGCCACGCGCTGGAGGCGAAGCTAAACCAGATGTCGGCGGAAAAACCGGCAGGCATACAGATAGACCTGTTTTACGATCAGGCAGCCGAAGTGGGCCACTCTGTTAACGGTTTTATTATTAACTTCCTGATGGCGCTGGCAATTGTCATCGGCGTACTGCTGATCTTTATGGGCGTACGCAGCGGGATCATCATTGCGTTTTCTCTCGCGCTCAACGTGCTCGGCACGCTGCTGATTATGTATCTGTGGGGCATTGAGCTGCAGCGCATCTCGCTCGGGGCGCTGATTATCGCCCTCAGCATGCTGGTGGATAACGCCATCGTGATTGTCGAAGGGGTGTTGATTGCCCGACAGCAGGGCTCGCCTCTGCTGGCCGCCGTGAACTACATCATCCGCCGCTCCGCCCTGCCGCTGCTGGGGGCGACGGTGATTGCCATCCTGGCGTTTGCCCCTATCGGGCTGTCGCAGGATTCCACCGGAGAATACTGTAAATCCCTGTTCCAGGTGCTGCTGATTTCCCTGATGCTAAGCTGGTTTTCGGCGCTCACCCTCACCCCGGTGCTAATTAAGTGGTGGTTGTTTAAAAACGACAACATCCCCGATAAAACCGATGAGTCAGATCCTTACGATAAACGACTCTACCGCGCCTACCAGCGCCTGCTTAACACGCTGCTGCACCATAAGGCACCGACGCTCATTGTGATGGCTGCGCTGCTGGCAGCGTCTGTCTGGGGTTTTGGTGGCGTACGGCAAAACTTTTTCCCGTCGTCTAATACGCCGATTTTCTTTGTCGACCTCTGGCTACCCTACGGCACCGATATTAAATGGACCGAGAAAATGACCGGCGATATCGAAAAAACCATTAACGGCCAGCCGGGCGTAGAAACCACCGTCTCGACCATTGGTCAGGGAAGTATGCGCTTTATTCTGACCTACAGCGGACAGCGGCAGTACAGTAACTATGCGCAGATCATGGTGCGCATGGACGACCAGCGCAACATCTCTGCCCTGACGCGCCACGTGGACGAGTACATCGCGCGAAACTATCCGCAGGTCAACGCCAGCACCAAGCGAGTGATGTTTGGCCCCTCCGGCGACAGCGCCATTGAGGTGCGCATTAAAGGTCCCGATCCTGACCGGCTGCGCCTGATTGCCAGCCAGGTGGACGACATCCTCACCCGCGACCCGGCCACGGGCAGCGTCAGGAACGACTGGCAAAACCGCAGCAAGGTGATCCGCCCACAGTACGTTGCCGCCCTGGGCCGCGAGCTTGGCGTAGATAAACAGGACGTCGACAACGCGCTGGAGATGAACTTCTCCGGCAGCCGGGCGGGGCTGTACCGGGAAGGCAGCGACCTGCTGCCCGTGGTGGTGCGCCCGCCTGAGAGCGAACGGCTGGACGCCAATCACCTGAACAACGTGCTGGTGTGGAGCCAGACGCGGCAGCAGTATATCCCGCTGAGTAACGTCGTCAGCCGCTTCTCGCTGGAGTGGGAAGATCCGCTCATCCTTCGACGCGATCGCTCGCGGGTGCTGACGGTTCAGACGGACCCGGACCCGCTAAGCCAGCAAACCTCCGGCGATATCCTCGCCCGCGTGAAGCCGCAGGTAGATGCCCTTCCCCTTCCACACGGCTACAGCATTGAGTGGGGAGGCGACGCGGAAAACTCCAGTGAAGCGCAGCAGGGGTTGTTCACTACGCTACCTCTCGGGTATCTGGTGATGTTTGTCATTACGGTGCTAATGTTCAGCTCGGTAAAAAATGCCGTCGCCATCTGGCTGACCGTACCGCTGGCGCTGATCGGCGTGACGCCGGGATTTTTAATTACCGGCATTCCCTTTGGCTTTATGGCGCTGATTGGCCTGCTGAGCCTGAGCGGAATGCTCATCCGCAACGGCATCGTGCTGGTGGAAGAGATCGAACAGCAGAAAACGCAAAAGGATCAGCACGAGGCGATCGTGTACGCCGCCACCTCGCGCCTGCGCCCTATCCTGCTCACTGCGTTTACGACAGTTCTTGGCCTGGCTCCGCTACTGCTGGACGTTTTCTTCCAGAGCATGGCCGTTGTGATTATGTTTGGACTGGGGTTTGCTACAATCCTGACGCTGCTGGTACTCCCGGTGATCTATGCGTGTTTCCATCGTAAGGACGAAGCCAAATAACAATGAATGCGACAGGGCTGAACATTATCAAGACGCTGGGCTGTATGACGGCGGTGACCTTCTTTACCATTTACAATACCTGGGATCATTATGATTATGACTATCACTGGATCCTGGGGTTTTTAACTTTTATCTCGACCATCGCCACGCCGCTGTTTTTTGTGGTTTCGGGCTATCTCGACGGACAATCCCGGCACGGCACCCGCTGGCAGCTGGGTAAAATTAAAAGTCTGGTGATTGTTTTTCTGTTCTGGATAACGATCTACTACCTGTGGGAGCCCTATCAGCGCGGGTATTTAATCCAGCCCTGGTTCGTGTTCGCCTTTGTCGTGATTTACACCTTCCATCCGGCGGTGGAGTGGCTCAGCCAGCGGCGAGCGCTATTCTGCGGGGCGATTGCCGCCCTGCTGCTCTTTTCCTACGGATACGATCTGCTCTCGGCGCTTTATCCTGAAAAACACATCTTTTCCCTGTCACCACAGTATCGGCTGTGGACATGGCTGCTGTTTTATCTGACGGGGCAACTCTTCTGCGACCCGAAAATTGCCGAGTGGATTAGCCGCAAAAATGTCGTCAGGGCGGCGGTTGTCGCCATCCCGTTTATCTATCTCTTTACCTGGTTTTACGAGCGCCACTTCTTCTTCGCGCTGTTCAAGGCGGACAGAAATGCCTTTATTCTCACCGGCTCTCAAATTTACATTTTGATCATCGCGCTGGTGATTGCGGCGAACGGCGTGCGCTTTCGTCGCAACGCCGAATTCAAAGAGTCAGTTCTGGCCGCCATCAGCAAAACGATGACCGGCGTGTATATTGTGCACTACTCGGTATTTCACCTGCTGACGGCGCTGATACCGGTGACCTCCCTCGGCATAAAGCTTTCGCTGATTGTGCTCACGTTCGTCACCTCTGTTCTCTTCTCCATGCTGGTATTGTCTAACGCCGTGGCAAAAAAGGTGATTACCCTTTAAAAGCCTAAGCGCAGCCAGGCAAAGAGCACGTTGCCGTTATTGTAGGTACCTGGAATATAGGTGAACTGGACGGTAACGCGCTTATACCCGGCCGAAAACAGCGGGAAGATGAACGGTAGCGGCACGTAGTTGGCAAAATCATCTCGCGCCGTGATGCCCGCTGCAGCACCGAGCCCCAGGCGGAAATCCTTCGCATTATCCAGATACCAGCCCTTCTCCCAGCCATAGCCCATCGCGGGCTGCCATTCGTTGTGGGAGTCCTTGAACATCATCGCAAAGAGCGCGCTCCAGTTGCCCTCTTCGTTATAGCGGGAAACGCCCAACCCGCCGCCCCACGGCATTTCATTGTAATTGTCCGTTTTTTCTTTGTCGTACATAAAGCGAGCGTGCCAGCTCAGGAACGGCAGGTACAAATCGTAACGTTGAGGCTCTTCCCAGGTCCGGGAGATATCCTCCGTCAGCGTATTCCACCAGCCGATAATCCGCTGTTCTCCATAGACTTTCTGCTCTGCATGAAGCGGTGCAGCGAATAAAAACAGGACAATCCATATGGCCGAAAAGGTGCGTTGCATCGTTTTTCCCTCAGCTTAAGTCACGCAGCGGTTTCTATTACTGTAATCCATTCAGCACTAACCGGAGCCAAACAGACTGATTTATCTCAAGGCAGGGGTAGATGAAATTTATTTATTCAGCGCCTTCCGGAAAGATAAAAACGTTTTCTCAGGCGTTTTGTCGCGGTAGTCTCATAGGTTCCGTTTATATGACGGACGCAATGTGAGTGACCTTTTCTTATACCAATAATTAAAAATCAGTACAGACAGGACAACTATGGACTCCACCCTCATCTCCGAACGTCCCAACGAGGAGACACCTTCGCTCAACCGTGCCCGCCGCGCAGCCTTAGGCAGCTTCGCGGGTGCCGTCGTCGACTGGTATGATTTTCTGCTCTACGGCATCACTGCCGCCCTGGTGTTTAACCGCGAATTCTTTCCCCAGGTCAGCCCCGCGATGGGCACGCTTGCGGCGTTTGCCACCTTCGGCGTCGGCTTTCTGTTTCGCCCGCTGGGCGGGGTGATTTTCGGCCACTTTGGCGACCGCCTCGGCCGCAAGCGCATGCTGATGCTCACCGTCTGGATGATGGGGATCGCCACTGCGCTTATCGGTATTCTCCCCTCGTTTGCCTCCATCGGCTGGTGGGCGCCGGTACTGCTGGTCACCCTGCGCGCCATCCAGGGCTTCGCCGTAGGCGGTGAATGGGGTGGCGCGGCGCTGCTGTCCGTCGAGAGTGCGCCGAAGCACAGGAAAGCCTTTTACAGCAGCGGCGTGCAGGTGGGTTATGGCGTCGGCCTGCTGCTCTCCACCGGGCTGGTCTCCTTAATCAGCCAGCTCACCACCGACGAGCAGTTCCTGAGCTGGGGCTGGCGCATTCCGTTCATCTTCAGCATTGTGCTGGTCATCGCCGCGCTGTGGATCCGCAACGGGATGGAAGAGTCCGCGGAATTCGAACAGCAGCAGCGGGAAAAACCGGTCGCTAAAAAACGGCTGCCGGTGATGGAAGCGCTGGTTCAGCATCCTGGCGCTTTTCTGAAAATTATCGCCCTGCGCCTCTGTGAACTGCTGACGATGTATATCGTCACCGCGTTTGCGCTGAACTACTCGACGCAGAACCTCGGACTTCCCCGCGAGCTGTTCCTCAATATCGGCCTGCTGGTCGGTGGGATAAGCTGCCTGACTATCCCCTGCTTCGCCTGGCTGGCGGACCGGTTTGGTCGCCGTCGCGTCTATATTACCGGGGCGCTGATTGGCACCCTCAGCGCCTGGCCGTTCTTTATGGCGCTGGAGGCACAGTCGATCTTCTGGATTGTCTTCTTCGCCATCATGCTCGCCAACATCGCTCACGACATGGTGGTGTGCGTGCAGCAGCCGATGTTCACCGAGCTGTTTGGCGCAAGCTACCGCTACAGCGGCGCGGGCGTGGGCTATCAGGTGGCAAGCGTAGTCGGTGGCGGGTTTACGCCGTTTATTGCCGCCGCGCTGGTGACTTTCTCTGGCGGAAACTGGCACAGCGTGGCGATTTATTTGCTGGCGGGTTGCCTGCTCTCTGCCGCCACGGCGCTGTTTATGAAAGAGCCGCGCCACACCTGATCTCACTTTTGTTTCACGGGCGTGTGACATACTATCGGGTAGAGTCACACACCTGTGGAACAAGGAGACAGAGATGAATAATAAGGGCTCCAGCCTGACCCCGGCTCAGGCGCTGGAAAAACTCGACGCGCTGTATGAACAGTCCGTCAACGCGCTGCGCAGCGCCATCAGTGAATACATCGAATCAGGGAAACTTCCCGATGAAAAGGCCAGAACTCAGGGCCTTTTTGTTTATCCGTCGCTCTCTGTTACCTGGGACGGCAGTGCCAGCAGTAATCCCAAAACCCGTGCCTACGCGCGCTTTACCCACTCCGGCTGTTACAGCACCACCGTCACCCGCCCTGCGCTGTTCCGCCCCTATCTTGAGGAACAGCTGACGCTGCTGTATCAGGATTACGGCGCGCACATTTCTGTGGAGCCTTCGCTGCACGAAATCCCTTATCCGTACGTGATAGACGGCTCGGCGCTGACGCTGGATCGTTCCATGAGCGCGGGGCTGACGCGCCACTTCCCGACCACCGAGCTTTCCCAGATTGGCGATGAGACGGCTGACGGCATCTATCACCCGGCTGAATTTTCTCCCCTGTCGCACTTTGATGCTCGCCGCGTGGACTTCTCCCTGGCGCGCCTGCGTCACTACACCGGCACGCCTGCGGAGCACTTTCAGCCGTTTGTGCTGTTCACCAACTACACCCGCTACGTGGATGAGTTTGTCCGCTGGGGCTGTAGCCAAATTCTCGATCCGGATAGCCCTTACATCGCCCTTTCCTGCGCGGGCGGGATCTGGATCACCGCGGAGACCGAAGCGCCCGAGCAGGCTATCTCCGACCTGGCGTGGAAAAAACACCAGATGCCCGCGTGGCACCTGATCACCGCCGACGGACAGGGCATTACGCTGATCAACATCGGCGTGGGCCCGTCAAACGCCAAAACCATCTGCGACCATCTGGCGGTCCTGCGTCCGGACGTATGGCTGATGATTGGCCACTGCGGCGGCCTGCGCGAAAGCCAGTTGATTGGCGATTACGTGCTGGCCCACGCCTATCTGCGTGATGACCACGTGCTGGACGCGGTACTGCCGCCGGACATCCCGATCCCAAGCATCGCCGAAGTACAGCGCGCGCTCTATGACGCCACCAAAGAGGTCAGCGGTATGCCGGGTGAAGAGGTTAAGCAGCGCCTGCGTACCGGCACCGTCGTCACTACCGATGATCGCAACTGGGAGCTGCGCTACTCTGCCTCCGCGCTGCGTTTCAACCTGAGCCGCGCGGTGGCGATTGATATGGAGAGCGCCACCATTGCCGCGCAGGGATATCGCTTCCGCGTCCCTTACGGCACGCTGCTGTGCGTCTCCGATAAGCCGCTGCACGGCGAAATCAAGCTGCCGGGCCAGGCCAACCGTTTTTACGAAGGGGCTATCTCTGAGCATCTGCAGATCGGTATTCGTGCGATTGATTTACTTCGCGCGGAGGGCGACAAGCTGCATTCACGCAAGCTGCGTACCTTCAACGAGCCGCCGTTCCGCTAATAACAAGGAAAAACCATGCACACCACATCACCGCTCTCTGCCCTGCGCCACTGGCTTGAAGCCAGTCATCTCGACGGAATGATCGTTCCGCGTGCGGATGCCTGGCAAAGCGAATACTGCGCCCCGTACGACGAAAAGCTGGCCTGGCTGACGGGCTTTGACGGCTCGGCCGGTCTGGCTCTGGTGCTGAAAGACAAAGCGCTACTCTTCGTCGATGGACGTTATCAGGTTCAGGCCCGCGTTCAGGTCAATATGGACGAGATTGAGATCCACCATCTTCACAACGAACCGCTGGCTGAGTGGCTGGCGAAAAACGTGGAGGCAGGGACGCGCATTGGCTTTGACGCGATGCTGATGACAAATTCAGAGTTTGAGCAGCTGTCTGCCACGCCGTGCGAGCTGGTGCCTCTGAAGGCCTCGCCGTTTGACACGCTGTGGACTGACCGCCCAGCGGCGCCTGCGGGGATTATCCGCGAAATGCCCGTTGAGGTCAGCGGTGAAAGCAGCGCAGAAAAACGTCAGCATGTTGCCGCCGTGCTGGCAGAACACAATGCTGATTTCCTCGCCGTGACGCTGCCGGACAATATCGCCTGGCTGCTGAACGTGCGTGGATCAGATATCCCCTTTAGCCCGGTTCCTCTCTCCTTCGCCCTGCTCAGCCGTGATGGTAGCGTGGAGTGGTTTGTTGACGATGCGAAGCTCACCGCGTTGCCGGCTCCCGTGCGTGATGCTTTCACTCTCGCCCCGCAGAGGGCGTTTATTGAACGCTGCCAGCAGCAGGCTGCGGGCAAACGGGTGCTGGTCGATGCAGATTCTGCGCCTGTTGCACTGCGCTTTGCCATCGAGCCGCAGGGAGAGATCGTCTGGCAGACCGATCCCATCACCCTGATGAAAGCCACGAAAAACCCGATGGAGCTGGCGGGCTATCGCGAATGCCATCATCAGGACGGTGCTGCGTGGGTTAATTTTCTTGCCTGGCTGAGTCGGGAAGTTCCACGACGCGTGGCGGCAGGGAAACCGTTGACCGAACTGGAGGTACAGGCACAACAGCTGGCGTTCCGCAGGCAACAGCCCGGTTTTATTGAGCAGAGTTTTGCGACCATTTCCGCGTCGTCGAGCAATGCGGCAATGTGCCATTACCACTCAAGCGAAGCCAGTAACAAGTCCATCGGACATGACCATTTTTATCTGAATGATTCCGGTGGCCAGTACCACAACGGCACCACCGATGCCACGCGCACGCTGGCGTGGGGTAAAGTCGATCCGCAGCAGCGCCTGCACTATACCGCCGTGCTGAGAGGCTTCCTGTCGCTCATTACCCTGCAGTTCCCTTCAGGGACTCAGGGACATCAGCTGGATGCCTTCGCCCGTCGTCCGCTGTGGGAGATGGGGCTGGATTACGATCACGGTACCGGGCACGGCGTGGGGCATCAGCTGCTGATCCATGAAAACCCACATCGCATCGCCAAAAAGGTCAACCCGTGGCCGCTGGTGGCGGGGAATATCATGACCATCGAACCAGGCTACTATCTGGGCGATAGCCACGGCATTCGCATTGAAAATCAGGTAGAGATTGTGGAAAGCCGCCCGGGATTCTGCAAATTTGCCTCGCTGACGCTGATCCCGATTGACCTAAGCCAGGTGGAATTGCATCTGTTGAGCGAGCAGGAAAAGCAGTGGCTGGATGAATATCATCAGCAGGTACGGGAGGCATTGTCACTGCTGGTGGATAGCGATGCGCGTCCGTGGCTGGAAGAAGCGACCGCCCCGATTCGTATGAACGGATAGTGCATTGTGCGGGCTGGTGCCCTCACCCCAGCCCTCTCCCACGGGAGAGGGTGCACACACTAAAAACGGCAACTCGGTTGCCGTTTTGCATTTACCTTGCGCAGAAAAGCAAAAAGCCTGCTTTAAAAGCAGGCTTTTCAAATTTGGCTCCTCTGACTGGACTCGAACCAGTGACATACGGATTAACAGTCCGCCGTTCTACCGACTGAACTACAGAGGAATCGTGTGAACGGGGCGCATATTATCGATGCTCCCCGATGATGTCAAAGGCAGAATGCAGATTTCCGTTCGTTTGCCGATTTATTCTCCATTTCGCGCATTTGTCAGGCATTCTTCCGTGGATATTTCCATAACCAACGCCCACTTACCATGCGCCAGTAGAACAGTGCACCGCGTACAGCCCAGTCCAGGAACATACCCAGCCAGACCCCTACAACGCCCATTCCCAGCATAATCCCCAGCGTATAACCCGCCACCACGCGGCACCCCCACATCCCGAGCATGGATACCCACATGGCAAACCGGGCATCACGCGCGCCCTTTAAGCCAGCGGGCAACACCCAGGACGCGGCCCAGATCGGCATAAACGCGGCGTTGAGCCAAATCAGGATCTTAACCACCTCTTTAACATCGTTTTCGTGGGTATAGAACGAGGCCATCAACCCGGCAAAAGGCGCGGTTCCCCATGCGATCATTGTCAGCCCAATGGTCGATAGCCAGAAGACATGCCGGAGCTGACGCTCCGCCTGCCCTATCTGCCCTTTCCCGAGCCGTTTGCCGGTGATAATCGTGGAGGCGGAACCAAGGGCGTTGCCCGGCAGGTTAATCAGCGAGGCGATGGAGAAGGCGATAAAGTTACCGGCGATAACATCCGTTCCCATACCGGCCACAAACATCTGCGTGAGCAGCTTGCCGCCGTTGAACAGCACCGACTCAATGCTGGCCGGAATACCGATGCCCATCACTTCCCAGATAATGGCAAAGTTAAACGGCCTGAAATAGCTTTTCAGCGTGAGGCGCAGCGATGGGGTGATCCCCGTCATCAGCACGCCGATAATCGCTGCCGCGCCAATGTAACGTGAAATAGTCAGGCCAAGGCCAGCACCAACAAACCCCAGACCGTCCCAGGTAAAGACCCCGTAAATCAGTACGCTACTGATGATAATGTTCAGGATATTCATTCCGCCGTTGATCAGCAGCGGAATTTTGGTATTGCCCGCCCCGCGCAGCGCACCGCTACCAATCAGGGCAATAGCCGCCGCCGGATAGCTTAACACCGTCATTTCCAGGTATGTCAGCGCAAGGTCTTTTACCTCACTGGTCGCCTCACCCGCGACAATATCAATAATCTCTTTGCCGTAGTAATGGATAACCGCCGCCAGAACGATCGAAAAGATGGTCATGATCATCAGCGACTGGCGTGCCGCCTCGCGCGCACGCTTCGGATCAAGTTTCCCCAGACTAAAGGCAACGACGACCGTTGTACCCAGATCGATGGCGGCAAAGAAAGACATCACCACCATGTTAAAGCTGTCCGCCAGCCCTACCCCTGCCATCGCCTCTTTGCCCAACCAACTGACCAGGAACGTACTTAGCACGCCCATCAGCAGTACGCAGGTATTCTCCAGGAAAATAGGCACAGCAAGGGGGGTGATTTCACGCCAGAACAGAACACGATAACTTTTACGTTTTGCATACCAGGGCGTGCGCATGATCGCCTGGCGTAAGGGGGCAGTGACGTTCAAAATGGACCTTAGCGAGAAAAGTTGAAACTCCATTTCAAATGATGGGGGAGAAATGGCTATCCTGCAAAGTATTTCCATAAAAAAGATGTTTGGATTTACAACAAACTGACGACAGAATCAGCAGTCAGTCGATTTTCCCTAAGATCAGGTTTGACAAAACTTTTTTCGCCGCTAAGATAAGCCTCCACAACGATTCCTCTGTAGTTCAGTCGGTAGAACGGCGGACTGTTAATCCGTATGTCACTGGTTCGAGTCCAGTCAGAGGAGCCACATTTAGAAAAGCCTGCTTTCGAGCGGGCTTTTTGCTTTTCCGGTGAGGATAAATGGACGCACTGTTTGTTTACGGCACACTACGCCCCGGTCACTCTAACGCGCATATTCTTGAAAACATTGGCGGTGAATGGCTCGCTGGCTTCGTATCCGGCACGTTTTACGAACGCGGCTGGGGCGCTGCAGCGGATTTCCCGGGGATTGTGCTCCACCCGGACGGCCCCCGCGTCGAAGGCTATCTGTTTATCTCTTATAACCTTGCCGCACACTGGCAAATGTTGGATGAGTTTGAAGACGGCTACGATCGGGTTGAGGTCATAGTGACCACCCTTGAGGGTAAACAGGTTAAGGCCTGGATTTATCAGCTACAGCCACGCTCTGCGTAATAAAAAAGGCTCTCTGTCACCAGAGAGCCTTTTTCACAATTCGCAGCGATTACTCGCTTTTTGCTTCAGCGTTTTTGATTTCGCCCATCACTTTCAGCTTCTTGGAGATGTCGCGACGCTCTTTGGACAGCTCAGCATTTTTGATGATGTAGTCATCAACACGGTCTTCGTAATCGCTCTTCATGCTGGCGATGATGCCCTGAATAGCTTCAACGCTCATGCCTGGCTTGATGTAGTCGCTCAGGTTGTCGAGCAGCAGAACACGTTTCTGGTTGTCACGGATCTTCTTCTCAACGTCCTGGATTTCACGCTGCAGTTTGTTTTTGCGGCGGAACAGGCGGACGAATTCCAGAACATCCTGGAACGAAGGCTTGGTAGTTTCCATTTTTACACCCCTGATAATGTGAGATTCGGATTCGTTAAGGCAACCGTTGTAACAGACAGCGGCTGCGAATGACAATGAGTATATCGTTTAAATCTATCATAACCCCAATTGCTGCTGAATCGAAGCAGCAGGCGTCACATACGCCTTTTATTTGCGCAGCGCCCGGCAAATAAGATGCGATAAGAGCTCAAGCTGCCGCGCCAGTTCCATACTCAGCCAGACGTAGCCATGAATGGGCGTTTCCGCCACGTTATCGCTCTGGCGTTCATTGATTAGCTGCTTCAGCTCCGCGACGATCTCATTCAGTCGCTCGCTGTTGGCCAGTATCGGCTGCGGGTTGCCTTCATAGAGCGCATGGGCGATGGTCAACAGGGTTTGCTGCGTCATCTGCTGGGTCTCTTTGAGCGTATGCGCATTAAGCATCAGCAGATGGCTGGGACGCGAGGCCCAGTGGGCGTTGATCTGCAGCTCAAGCATGCAGACCAGATTGCGGCTTACCGTCTGGATGGCTTCGAAAATCGCTTTCTGAATATGGGTTTCTTTGCTGGCGGGCGTGATCAGGCCGCGCATTTTGACGACATCATTGAGGATCTTCTGCAGGTGTTTTTCCAGCCGTGGCCGTTCAACCAGATTCGGGGAAAAGCCGGCCTGATAGACACGGTTAAATGCCGTCACGTAATTCGCCATCTGGATGCGCCAGTGCAGAAAGGCGCGTTGCGGCCAGATCCCCGTAAACAGCATCGCCAGCAACGAGCCGAGCACCACATCCCCGCTTCGCCACAGCGCCGTAGTCATATCCCCGGCGGGCGCACCGACCACCACCGCGAGAGTAATCCCAATCAGCAACGCCTGATACGGTCTTTTGCCCAACGCCAGCCAGCCGCAGAGGAACATGGCGGCGCCGCACCATGCCAGCATGACAGGAAAGGAGATCAGCTCCAGTTTCAGGGCGATTAGCCCAAGGGCGGAGCCTAATACGGTCCCACCAATTCGCTCAAGCGCGCGCGGAACAACGTTTCCCCAAAAGGAGATGGGCCCCATCACGACCACCAGCGTAATCAGCGGCCACGTCCCCTCCGGAACATCCAGCAAGCGAACCAGTACAAACGTCAACACGAACGCCAGCGCGATGCGACACCCATGCACCACGCGGTAATGTTTGTACAACCGAATTTCAAACGGCGTTAATGATTTGTCGGGACGCACACCCGCTCTCCAGCTACACGGCAAATCACAATTGTACTGTGTTTTCAGCCGGGTGGATCGCCCCCGGCTAAAAATCCCACTTTTTACAGGGTTAACCCGCTTTATGCTCTACCGCGACGAACATCTCAATGTCCCAGTAGCCATCCGCATTACCATCATTAAGATAGCGTTCGAAGCAGGGTTTTGGAGCAATCTGGTACTTATTGTCCTGCAGGAGGGAATTAAAGAACTGATACCACGGGGTCGCAAAGTCGTAATTTTCAACACGTGCCGTCGCGACCGCATAATCCCCGGCCACAATTTCGGTCATCATCACCCCTTCACTGTTATCGGGAATGATAAAGTCGTCGGGTACCGTGACGGCAGTGTCACAGCGCAGTTTTTCTGCCGGGACCTCATCAGGATTATCGTAGTAAACCGCTACCCACTCCAGCGGCTGAATGTGACGCCCATCCACCCACATGACCAGTTGTTCAAAGCCCTGCTTAACGGTTTTTTCCCACGGCCCAACAAGGTGAAAACCTGCGATTTTACGTTTCTGTTGCTGCTTGATGCTGTAGTCCATGCTGCCTCCGTTTATTACTGTATATTTATACACTATAAAGCAGAATGAATATTATCGGCAAACGAGGAGTGTTTATTATGTGAGCAGACTCGCAACCCTGCCAGTCTGCTCAAAATGGTTAGATGGTGTGTTGCAGATAATCACTCAGGCGGGAGAAAATACCGCCTTTATCAACGCGTTCCAGCGTGACCAGCGGCCAGTGCGCCACCAGCTTATCGCGGTCGTACAGCTGAATTTCACCGACCCGCTGATGGGCGGCAATTGGGGCTTCCAGCGCTTTTGTATCCAGTACGTATTTAGCCTTAATGTTCGGTACTTCCGCTTTTGGCAAGGCCAGCCAGAAGTCCTGATCGGTTCCCAGGTTTACCTGTTCTTTATCACCGTACCAGATCCGCTCGGTCCCCACTTTTTTACCGCTGTGCAGGATCTGCACCGTATCAAAGTTCTGTTGTCCCCAGTGGAGCAGCTTGCGCGCCTGATCTTCACGCCCCTTCGGGCTGTCTGCGCCCATTACCACGGCGATCAAGCGACGCTGCCCGTCCACCGCGGAGGCAATCAGGTTAAAGCCCGCGCCGGAGGTATGCCCCGTTTTCAGACCGTCCACGTTCATGGTTTTATCCCACAGCAGGCCGTTGCGGTTCTGCTGGGTGATCCCGTTCCAGGTCAGGCTCTTCTCGCTGTACATATGATAAAACTCTGGCTCACCGTGAATGATCGCACGGGAGAGAACGGCCAGATCGTAAGCGGAACTGTGCTGCCCAGGTGCATCCAGTCCGTGAACGGTTTCGAAATGGGTGTCGCGCAGGTTCAGCTTTTGCACATAGTCATTCATCATCTTCACAAACTGCGGCTGGCCGCCCGCGACGTGATCGGCCAGCGCCACGCAGGCATCGTTACCGGAGTCGACAATCAGGCCCCGGCTAAGATCGCGTACGGAAACGCGATCGCCCTCTTTCAGAAACATCAGAGACGATCCGTCAAAGACCGGGTTACCTTTCGCCCACGCGTCGCGCCCAACCGTGACGATATCATCCGGGCTGATGCGATGGCTGTCGATAGCGCGGTCGACGACGTAGCCCGTCATCAGCTTGGTCAGGCTTGCCGGATTACGCTGTTGATGTTCGTTGCCCGCCGTTAATATCTGACCAGTAGTGTAATCCATCAGCACCCACGACCCCGCCTGGATGGCCGGTGGCTGCGGGGAGAAATCCAGCGGATCGGCAGCCAGCGCAGATGTGATACTCGAAGCAAGTAAAGAAACAGCAATAAACAGACGGCGTTTCAACGGTATATCCTCAGGTCATTAAAAATCGATGACCTTTTTACGGGAGTTCTGCTGCCGTTACCTGCCTTAATTGCAAAAAAATGTGACAGAATTCAGATTTTTTGCTGGATCTGACTCGCAAATTTGCGCCACGCCCGCTGTTTTTTGATTCGCTCATCAAGCGATATGCACTGTTCAGTGTAATCAGCTGCCGGTGAAGGAAATCCCATCAGAAAACCTTTCCCATGTTGCGCAGGATCCAGTAGTGATTATCGCTGTCGTCAGTAGCCTTGTCAGCGAAGTCTGACTGATAACGCTCAATCCATGAGTTCGCATCGTCCTAGCTGAAGTGGCAAATTTTCTCTCGCAACTTCGCTATGAAGATGTCGGTTCTTGGATACCGATAATCCTTCGGATTTAGCTGTATGACCACGCCAAAGGCGGTACGTATGTCTGCTGTGCGTGGCATGGTCACCTCATAAACAAACTGTATACATATATAGCATTAATGTATGGTGGCATTCATCAAGTGGAAGATGCTAGACTTTCGTCCAACTATTATCATGATTTTGAATTAAAAAGGTTAATTTTCAGTAAGGTATTCTCATGAGAGTGCATAACTATATCTATCTTAACCGTGACAGGATCACGTTCTCGTGGGGGATAAGTCTTTTGTTATCGATTGCAAACTTAATGAAAGAAATTAGTTTATTATCTACAACACAGGATGGTCACTGAAAGATGTGTTTGGATATTGCGAATATTCTGTCAAAGTTGATGTTAGCCAAAAAGACTTTGATAGGATATCGCCACTCAAGAGTAAAGGATTGTGCTTCGCAACAAGATTAGAAAGCTTTTCGGGCTAAAGGATAAAATTTAACGTGCAGACTAAGAATTACGGATATCTATCACGACTGGACCATTTACGCTTCATTGCCTCAGTGCTGGTTGTTTTTTTGCACTTTAGGGGTGACATAGCTAATACGCCATCTGACCCATCAACTATAACTGGATTTGTTTATCGATGGATTAACTCCGGTGCGACAGGTGTAAGTTTATTCCTTGTCCTTTCTGGGTTTATCTTCTGCATTATAAGCGATGCTGGTAAAAAGCATATCGAGTATAAACAGTTCATAACCAACCGAATATTAAGGATATTCCCGTTAGTAATATTTGTTTTTTTCATAGCGGTTACTATTCATGGTCCTGTTGTTAGCGCAGGAGATATTATTAGGCTAATTCTTCTACAGTTTAACACTGGATTTAGTGCAAGCGAATGGATGGGGAAAGAGCCTATTCTTGTCCCCATGTGGACTCTTGCCGTAGAATTTCAATTCTATTTAATATTCCCATTCATTGCCTTGTTTATTGGCAGGCATGGGATAAAGTATGCCTTCAATATGCTTGCAATGATGATTATCATTAAATTCATAGTGATTAATTCTTATGGAGATTCTACATACCATGAACTGTACAAGTCACTTGTCGGTAGACTTGATCAGTTCTTGATTGGAATTATTAGTGGATATATCTACATAGCTAATAAAGATAAGCACCGCAATTTAGCGCCTGCCATAGCAATGTTTATCGCTTCTATCATTGCAATATCATGGTACACTGCTTCACAAAAAAGTTCCTTTTTAATATTTAACTTCAGCCTTACAATTGAGGCTTTGTTATGGGCATTCGTAGCCTACAGTTACATTATGCTTCCGGTTAACATTCCGTATTTATTGGACAAATCACTATCATATCTTGGAGCATTGAGTTTCTCTATATATTTGATGCATATTCCTGTTGGAAGATTTATTCAAAAAACGTTAGGGTATTTATTCGTTGGAGTAAATCCAGCAATAGTAACGGCATTGATTATCCTCCCTTCAATTGTTGTCATTTCAGTAATGACGTTTTCTCTCATAGAAAAACCTTTCATAAACCTTAGAAAGGGTTATGTCGAAAATAAGTAAAATAAAGCGCCCGGCAGGCAATGTGGATCGTTTAAGGATCGGTTGGCCGATCCAGTGACTGCTGTAAAAAGGGTTCTGTGTTCAACATGAAACCCTTTTTAAATGCAACTTTCACAAACGCTCGGCATTATTAATCTTACCGCTACCGATAAGGTCCAGACTCTTGCCGATCTACTTTCTCACGACCTTATCCAGCAGACATTTGCTCTCACCGACACGGTAACTTTGCTTGAACGTTAACCTCCCCTTGAATCCATGGTCTGGCTGGATATCAACATGGCGATATCCAACAATAAACCGCTCTCTCATATCGTCAATTTGACCGATATCGTGGACCGCGCCAGCAGCCCATTTACAGCTGCTCCGTCATCGTTCGCCGCAAAACGCTAGGTGAAGATGCCATCCGTGAGCTGATTAACCTCACGCAGCAGTATTGGCACGAGGAAGCCCGGCACTCAATCTGGAATGGCCTGACACTCAACGCCATTGATGGTGTCGTCTGGCGAACACCCGATACGCCGAAAAACGCTGAAGCCTTCGCGAAAGCAGAAAACCAGTACAGTAAAAAAGGTATCCGCAGGTATGCTGATGGAGCTGATCAGTCATCAGGTCGAGGCCCAGCTTCTTTCAACAGCTAGCCATATCCGGGCAAGCTCGTTATACGACGGTACCCGATCGCCGTCCTCCGCCCGGGGCCGAAATCTCTTGGCTGGATGCTCATAATTGCGCAGCTATCTATCACCTGACGCCGCATGCACCAGCTTATCGCAGAACTGAGCTTGCTCAGTACTTGGCGGGCACGGCGCGGATTACCCTTTTCTTCTTCAGTGACATTGCTTAACGGTGATTGAAGATGCAGGGCGATTTGGGGATACGTCATGCATACGCTTTATAACCGTTGATCGGTAAACTACCTAGTTTTTTATCGGAGAATTGTAGACACGTAGTGGTAGAACCACTGGGCGACCGTCAAGGAGATCTAAGCCTTCTCTTAAAAGTTTGTGCGTGGATAACCACTTTAAAAATATGGGTTTCGCAATTCAGCCGTAATCTGCCTGGCATCTTTCAACGGAGATGGACCGGTAACTGCCAATGCCTAGTCGATTGGCTTTACCCAACCAGCGATAACGGTACTGGAACTGGATGACCCCTTCGGTGAAATGCGCACGCTAAGACCATCGGTATCAGCTATTTCTTGTGGGCCCGTGTATGATTTACCATGAATAATACGCAGTTTTGTGTAGCTGATAGCCATAAATAATATTTGGTACGCTCAGAAATCGTAGTTTGGTACACTTCTGGCACGCAATATCACATGGACATCAAAACACAGTAAACAACCATATTTAGCGTTCGTGGACAAACTCAGGTGAATTAAGGGTTGTTTTTCGAGTAATAACAGGCAGTTAATTAACTATTGTGGACAAACCTAGACAATGCCAGATACAGATAAACAACCTACCTTCCTATTTCACGATTACGAAACCTTCGGCACCCACCCGGCGCTGGACAGACCGGCGCAGTTTGCTGCCATCCGTACCGACGACGAATTCAACATTATTGGCGAGCCAGAGGTCTTTTACTGCAGGCCTGCGGATGATTATCTGCCGCAGCCGGGCGCGGTGATGGTTACGGGCATTACACCGCAGGAAGCACGGGAAAAAGGCGTGAGCGAAGCGGAGTTTGCCCGCCGCATCCACGATCTGTTTACCGTTCCCCATAGCTGCGTGGTCGGTTACAACAACATCCGTTTCGATGATGAAGTGACGCGCAATATCTTCTACCGCAACTTCTACGACCCCTATGCCTGGAGCTGGAAGAACCGCAATTCGCGCTGGGATTTACTCGATATTATGCGCGCCTGTTATGCCCTGCGTCCTGAGGGCATTAACTGGCCGGAGAACGAGGATGGCCTGCCGAGTTTCAGGCTTGAACACCTGACGCGCGCCAACGGCATCGAGCACAGCAATGCTCACGACGCGATGGCAGACGTCTATGCCACCATTGCCATGGCAAAGCTGGTGAAAACCGCCCAGCCGCGTCTGTTTGAGTATCTGTTGAGTCACCGCAGCAAACAGAAGCTGACTACGCTCATTGATGTACCGCAGATGAAGCCGCTGGTACACATCTCCGGGATGTTCGGTGCGTGGCGCGGCAATACCAGTTGGGTTGCGCCGCTGGCATGGCATCCCGACAACCGTAATGCCGTTATCATGGTGGATTTGGCGGGCGAGATCTCCCCGCTGCTGGAACTGGACAGCGATACGCTGCGTGAACGGCTTTATACGCCGAAAAACGAGCTCGGCGATCTGCCTGCGGTACCGGTGAAGCTGGTTCACATCAATAAATGTCCGGTGCTGGCGCAGGCCAATACGCTGCGACCGGAAGATGCTGACAGGCTGGGTATTAATCGTCAGCACTGTCTGGATAACCTGAAGGTGCTGCGCGACAACCCGCAGGTACGGGAAAAAGTGGTCGCTATCTTTGCGGAAGCCGAGCCGTTTGTGCCGTCTGAGAACGTCGACGCACAGCTTTATAACGGCTTCTTCAGCGATGCCGATCGCGCGGCAATGAATATCGTCCTGCAAACCGAGCCGCGTAACTTACCAGCGCTGGATATTACCTTTGCAGATAAGCGCATTGAAAAGCTGATGTTCAATTACCGGGCGCGAAACTATCCGGGGACTCTGGACGAAGTGGAGCAGGAACGCTGGCTGCAGCATCGACGTAACGTGTTTACACCGGAATTTCTCAACAGCTATGCGCAAGAGCTGGAAATGCTTTACGGCCAGTATGAAGGGAATTCTGAGAAACAGGCGCTGTTGAAATCCCTGTTCCAGTACGCGCAAGAGATTGTTTGAGTCATGGGTACAAAAAAGCCGGAGACATTGTCTCCGGCTTTTTTTTCGCCCGGTGGCGCTACGCTTACACGGGCCTACGGGTGTACAGGTCGGGCACCCGACATTATGTTACGCAACGTCTTCGTACTGAGGTACCGGGTTACGGAAGCTTTTGGTTACGCAAGCCAGATAGATCAGACCGATAGCACCCCAGATCAGACCCAGAACCATTGAGCTCTCTTCCAGGTTAATCCACAGCGCACCCACCGTCAGCGCGCCACACATTGGCAGCACCAGATAGTTGAAGTGGTCCTTCAGCGTTTTATTACGCTTCTCGCGGATCCAGAACTGAGAAATCACCGAGAGGTTAACAAAGGTAAACGCCACCAGCGCACCAAAGTTAATCAGCGCGGTTGCAGTCACCAGGTCAAACTTAATGGCCATCAGTGCAATTGCGCCAACCAGCAGTACGTTCCACGCCGGGGTACGCCATTTCGGATGAACGTAGCCGAAGAAACGGGTTGGGAACACACCGTCACGACCCATTACGTACATCAGGCGAGAAACCCCTGCGTGTGCCGCCATACCCGATGCCAGTACGGTGACGCTGGAGAAGATCAGCACGCCCCACTGGAAGGTTTTCCCTGCAACATACAGCATGATTTCAGGCTGTGATGCGTCCGGCTCTTTAAAGCGAGAGATGTCCGGAAAGTACAGCTGCAGGAAGTAGGAAGCACCGATAAAGATCATACCGCCAATCAGCGCGGTCAGGAAAATCGCTCTCGGGATCACGCGCTCGGCGTCTTTGGTCTCTTCAGACAGAGAAGAGATACCGTCGAAGCCCAGGAACGAGAAGCACAGGATGGTCGCACCGGTGATCATCGGCACAACGTGCGCGCCTTCAGACCAGAACGGACGGGTGCTGGCCAGCGTACCTGCGCCTTCACCATGAGACACGCCGTAAATGATCAAACCCACGATAACCGCAACGATACCCATCTGCAGAATAACAATCAGGGTGTTGAAGTTAGCCACGGTCTTGATGCTGCGCAGGTTAGAGATGGTCATAAAGGCCACCAGCGCCACCACGAAGATCCATGACGGTACGGAAGGTACCAGCGCTTCGAAGTAAATTTTTGCCAGCAGAATGTTGATCATCGGCATGAACAGGTAGTCCAGCAGAGATGACCAGCCCACCATAAAGCCAACCGCCGGGCTAATGGATTTCTGAGCATAGGTGTAGGCAGAGCCTGCTGACGGGAAACGGCGAACCAGTTTTCCGTAGCTCAGCGCTGTAAAGAGAATGGCGACCAGCGCAAAGGCGTACGCCGTTGCAACGTGACCGTCAGTAAGGCCTGATACGATACCGAATGTATCGAACAGCGTCATCGGTTGCATATAGGCAAGGCCCATCATAACAACCGGAATCAACGTAAGCGTTTTACGTAATTCCACGCGAGAGGTGTTTGGAGTTGCGTTATGCGACATCGTTATTCTCCTTTACGGTAATAACCGCCACGTAAGCGAAAAATTGCCCCATTTCTTTCTTCCTCAGCGACAACAACTGTCGGATTTTAGTAAATATCTATCCGGTACGAAGCCCGGCCTCTTGGTTTTTAGTTTCGTTTCGTACATGCAAAAAAAAATAACCGACGCCTTTTATATCGTCGATTATTCATTTGTTTGCAGCGGCGGCATTTTGCCCCACATCAGATACAAAAGGCAATAGTTTGCAACGCACCGGGTAATTTTCTTTTTTCTAACTGGCTGATTTCTCGACACTGCCCTGAGAGTAAACTGCAGCGATAGCACTATTTGCTAAAATTTCGTCCCGCCACCATGCGCTGGCAAGCCCGGCAGTTTGTTCATTCCAGCCCACCCAAACCGATTCGTTGCTGCTTTGAGCAAGTACCTGTTTTTCAACAAGCGCACCGCTATCAATAAAGCGCTGCGCCAGATAGCGCGGCAAATAGCCGCACCCCAGACCGCTTATTTGCAGTTCCAGCTTGGTTTTAAAATCAAACACGGTGATCGCCTCTTGCTCATCAAGCAGTTGCGAAGAGACGCCACATTCAGGCCGGGAGCTGTCGCCCACCACAATAGCACGGTAGTTTTTAATAATACGGCGGTTAATGGGCTCCGGTTCATTCGCCAGCGGATGATGGGGCGCGACGGCAAAAATTTGCTCCAGTATACCCAGTCGCGCAAAGCCAAAATCGCTCAACTGGGGGGGCTCATGCAGTGCCCCAACGATGATATCCGCCCTGCCCCGCGTCAGGGCATCCCAGGAGCCGCCGAGCACACCATTAATGAAGATTAACCGGGTCACGCTGTGGCGCTGATAAAACGCTTCGATCAGCGGCGTCAGGAGAGAAAAGGGAAAGGTATCATCCACGCCGATCACCAGTTCATTTTCCCACCCCTGATGAAGTTTTATGGCCTGCTTTTCCAGTTCGCGAACCGTATGGAGAACATCACGCCCCTTTTCCAGCAGCATCTGTCCGGTTCGCGTAAAACGCGCGCGATGCCCGGAGCGATCAAGCAGCTCAATGTTCAGATCGCTTTCAAGTTTATGCACGGTATAGCTGAGCGCCGAAGGCGTTTTATAAAGCTTCGCTGACGCCGCGGCGAAGCTTCCCTCTTTTTCCAGCGCATCCAGAATAATAAGAACATCCAGCAGCGGTTTCATCTTCGCCCCCTTACGGTGTGCGATCGTCTCCGCTGATGGCATTATTCCATGGGCATCACCAGCGGATCGGGATACTGATACTCAAATCCCAGTTCATGACAAATACGATTGCCATCAACAATTTTGCCTTTCCCTTCCCCTTTCGCATCGCCAAAGACTGGCGGAGCCAGACCCAATTGACGAGCCATCAGCGGATAGAAGGTACTTCTCGATGGATGAGAGGGTGCACATATATTATAGATGTGCCCACCCTTCGGAGCCTGTAATAGCAGCTCAATTGCCCCAATAACATCCTCAAGATGGACGAGATTGACGCCATGTTGTCCATCCGGAGCCGATTTTCCGGCAAAGAACCGTCCTGGATGGCGGCCCGGCCCCACCAGCCCGGCCAGACGCAGGATATCTACCTGAGTGCCCGGCAGGTTATGCAGCCAGTCCTCCAGTTCTTTCAGCACGCGACCACTCGCGGTTACCGGTTGACGTTCACTGTTTTCCTTCACCGTCCCCTCAACGTCACCGTAGACTGAGGTGGAACTGGTGAAAATGATGCGCGGGATGTGATGCGCCAGCGCGCTGTCGACAATCTCCTGCATCGCCTGCAGATAAAAAGACTCTCCCGGCCCGCTGCGACGGGCGGGTAAGGTAATAACCAGCGCATCGACATCCATCAGCGCATCCAGATCGTCAGCATCACAAACCAGTTCAGGCTCAAGGCGCAGCTCAACGCCCTCGATGCCACACATGCGTGCGGCTTCTACCCCATCCGACGTGGTTTTGCTCCCGGTCACCTGCCAGCCTTTCGCGGCTAATGACATCGCCAGCGGCATTCCTAACCATCCTAAACCGACAATTGCGACCTTTTTCATGAAAACTCTCCGCTTACACATGCTTGTATTAAGGCTACGCCAGCCCGGCAGAACACACAATTCATAGCATCAATATGAAATGAATTAATGATCACAAAAAGCCCTTGCAATCTGCCGGGCAAGTGGTTTAGGTTAAAAGACATCAGATGCATAAGCATTCAACGAGAATTTATATGACACGCGTTCCATTTAAAAACCACCATCACCACCATCATCCTGACTAGTCTTTCAGGCGATGTGTGCTGGAAGACGTTTGGATCTTCCAGTGGTGCGCGAACGCAAGAGAAAGCCCCCGGAAGATCATCTTCCGGGGTTTTTTTTTTGGACCGCATTCAGACAGGTTAAAACAGGTTAACGAGGAATAAAGAATGTTAGATAACTCACGTTTACGCATAGCTATTCAAAAATCAGGCCGTTTGAGTGACGATTCACGCGAACTGCTGGCCCGCTGCGGGATTAAAATCAACCTGCACACCCAGCGCCTGATTGCCCTGGCTGAAAATATGCCTATCGATATTCTGCGCGTGCGTGATGACGATATTCCTGGCCTGGTGATGGATGGCGTCGTTGATCTCGGCATCATCGGCGAAAACGTGCTGGAAGAAGAGCTGCTGACCCGCCGCGCGCAGGGCGAAGACCCGCGTTACTTCACCCTGCGTCGTCTGGACTTCGGCGGCTGCCGCCTGTCGCTGGCTACGCCGGTCGATGAAGCGTGGGACGGCCCGGCTGCGCTGAACGGCAAACGTATCGCCACCTCTTACCCTCACCTGTTAAAGCGATACCTCGACCAGAAAGGCGTGCAGTTTAAATCCTGCCTGCTGAACGGCTCTGTTGAAGTGGCACCCCGTGCGGGTCTGGCTGACGCCATCTGTGACCTGGTCTCTACCGGCGCGACGCTGGAAGCGAACGGTCTGCGCGAAGTGGAGGTTATCTATCGCTCCAAAGCCTGCCTGATTCAGCGCGACGGCGACATGGCCGATGCCAAGCAGCAGCTCATCGACAAACTGCTGACCCGTATTCAGGGCGTGATTCAGGCGCGTGAATCCAAATACATCATGATGCACGCGCCGACCGAGCGCCTGGACGAAGTGATCGCCCTGCTGCCGGGTGCGGAGCGTCCAACCATTCTGCCGCTGGCGGGCGATCAGCAGCGCGTGGCGATGCACATGGTGAGCAGCGAAACCCTGTTCTGGGAAACCATGGAAAAGCTGAAGGCGCTGGGCGCAAGCTCTATTCTGGTGCTGCCAATTGAGAAGATGATGGAGTAATGGCCATGAGCTTTAACACAATCATCGACTGGAATAACTGTAGCGACGCACAACAGCGCGAACTGCTGATGCGTCCGGCGATTTCCGCGTCGGAAAGCATTACCCGAACCGTGGCCGAGATCCTCAACAACGTCAAAACCCGTGGCGACGACGCGCTGCGTGAATACAGCGCGAAGTTTGATAAAACCGAAGTTGGCGCGTTAAGGGTCACCGAAGAGGAAATCGCGGCAGCGGAAAGCCGTCTTGGTGACGACATCAAACAGGCGATGGCCGTCGCGGTGAAAAACATTGATACCTTCCACACCGCGCAGAAATTACAGACTGTTGATGTGGAAACCCTGCCCGGCGTGCGCTGCCAGCAGGTGACGCGCCCGGTTGCGTCGGTCGGCCTTTATATCCCTGGCGGCTCTGCCCCACTGTTTTCCACCGTACTCATGCTGGCTACCCCTGCGCGTATCGCCGGGTGTCAGAAAGTGGTGCTCTGCTCGCCACCGCCGATTGCCGACGAGATCCTTTACGCCGCGAAACTGTGCGGCGTGCAGGAGGTGTTTAACGTGGGCGGTGCGCAGGCAATTTCCGCGCTGGCCTTTGGCACAGAGTCCATCCCGAAGGTTGACAAGATTTTTGGCCCGGGCAATGCGTACGTGACAGAAGCCAAGCGCCAGGTCAGCCAGCGTCTGGACGGCGCGGCAATTGACATGCCAGCCGGTCCGTCTGAAGTGCTGGTGATTGCCGACAGCGGCGCGACGCCGGATTTCGTAGCCTCCGACCTGTTATCTCAGGCGGAACACGGCCCGGACTCGCAGGTCATCCTGCTGACGCCGGATGCCGACATGGCGAAACGCGTAGGCGAAGCCGTTGAGCGCCAGCTTGCGGACCTGCCGCGTGCCGAAACCGCACGCCAGGCGTTGTCCGCCAGCCGCCTGATTGTGGCGCGCGATCTCGACCAGTGTATTGCCATCTCTAACCAGTACGGTCCCGAGCACCTGATCATTCAGACCCGCAGCGCGCGCGATCTGGTCGACAGCATCACCAGCGCGGGCTCGGTGTTCCTCGGCGACTGGTCACCGGAGTCCGCGGGCGATTACGCCTCCGGCACCAACCACGTGCTGCCGACATATGGTTACACCTCCACCTGCTCAAGCCTGGGCCTCGCGGATTTCCAGAAACGGATGACCGTGCAGGAACTCTCCCGCGAGGGATTTGCATCACTGGCTTCCACCATTGAAACCCTGGCCGCCGCCGAGCGCCTGACCGCCCACAAAAACGCCGTGACCCTGCGAGTTGCCGCCCTGAAGGAGCAAGCATGAACATTGAAGAATTAGCCCGCGAAAATGTCCGACGACTGACTCCGTATCAGTCTGCCCGTCGCCTGGGCGGTAACGGCGATGTCTGGCTGAACGCCAATGAATTCCCGACGGCGGTGCAGTTCGAGCTGTCGCAGCAAACGCTGAACCGCTATCCGGAGTGCCAGCCGAAAGCGGTTATCGAAAACTACGCCCAGTATGCGGGCGTGAAGCCGGAGCAGGTGCTGGTCAGCCGCGGCGCGGATGAAGGTATTGAACTTCTGATCCGCGCATTCTGCGAGCCCGGTAAAGATGCGGTGATGTACTGTCAGCCTACCTACGGCATGTACAGCGTCAGCGCGGAAACTTTCGGCGTGGCGTGCCGCAACGTGCTGTCCCTGGAAGACTGGCAGCTCGATCTGCAGGGCATCGCCGACAACCTCGACGGCGTGAAGGTCGTCTTCGTCTGCAGCCCAAATAACCCGACCGGCCAGATTATCAACCCGCAGGATATTCGTACCCTGCTGGAAATGACCCGCGGCAAGGCGCTGGTGGTGGCGGATGAAGCCTATATTGAATTCTGCCCGCAGGCGACGCTGGCAGGCTGGATTGAAGAGTACCCGCACCTGGTGGTGCTGCGTACGCTGTCGAAAGCTTTCGCCCTCGCCGGTCTGCGCTGCGGCTTTACGCTGGCCAATAAAGAGGTCATCGACCTGCTGCTGAAAGTTATTGCGCCTTACCCGCTCTCCACGCCGGTTGCCGACATTGCCGCACAGGCGCTGGCGCCGCAGGGTATCAACGCCATGCGTGAACGCGTGGCGCAAATTCTGGAAGAGCGTCAGTACCTGGTGACGGCCCTGAAAGCGATCCCCTGCGTAGAGCAGGTGTTTGACTCTGAAACCAACTACATTCTGGTGCGCTTTACTGCTTCAAGCTCCGTATTTAAATCTTTATGGGATCAAGGCATTATCTTACGAGACCAAAATAAACAACCATCCTTAAGCGGCTGCCTGCGTATTACCGTCGGCACCCGTGCAGAGAGCCAGCGCGTGATTGACGCCCTGAAAGCGGAGAAAGTATGAGTCAGAAGTATCTCTTTATCGATCGTGACGGCACCCTCATTTCGGAGCCACCTACCGATTTTCAGGTCGATCGTTTCGACAAGCTGGCTTTTGAACCCGACGTAATCCCGGTTCTGCTCAAACTGCAGAAGGCTGGCTTTAAGCTGGTGATGATCACCAATCAGGACGGGCTGGGTACGGACAGCTTCCCGCAGGCCGACTTCGACGGCCCGCATAACCTGATGATGCAGATCCTCACCTCGCAGGGCGTGGCGTTTGATGAAGTGCTGATTTGCCCACACCTGCCAGCCGACGAGTGCGACTGCCGTAAACCGAAAGTGAAGCTGGTTGAGCGTTATCTGGCGGAAGAAGCGCTCGATAAAGCCAACAGCTATGTGATTGGCGATCGCGCCACCGACATCACCCTCGCCGAAAACATGGGCATCGCGGGCCTGCGCTACAGCAGCAGCGATCTCAACTGGGCGAAGATTGGCGAACAGCTGACCAAACGCGACCGTTACTCACACGTTGAGCGCAACACCAAAGAGACGCAGATTGATGTGAAGGTCTGGCTGGACCGTGAAGGCGGCAGCAAGATCCACACCGGCGTCGGATTCTTTGACCACATGCTGGACCAGATTGCGACCCACGGCGGTTTCCGCATGGAAATTACGGTAAAAGGCGACCTTTACATTGACGATCACCACACCGTGGAAGACACCGGCCTGGCGCTGGGCGAAGCCCTGAAGCTGGCGCTCGGTGACAAACGCGGCATCAACCGTTTCGGCTTCGTCCTGCCGATGGACGAGTGCCTGGCACGCTGCGCCATGGACATCTCGGGTCGCCCGCACCTTGAATATAAAGCCGATTTCACCTACCAGCGCGTGGGCGATCTCAGCACCGAAATGGTAGAGCACTTCTTCCGTTCGCTCACCTACACTATGGGCCTGACGCTGCACCTGAAAACCAAAGGCAAGAACGATCACCACCGCGTGGAGAGCCTGTTTAAAGCCTTTGGCCGTACGCTGCGCCAGGCGATCCGCGTTGAAGGTGACGCCCTTCCCTCGTCGAAAGGAGTGTTGTAATGAACGTGGTGATTCTGGATACCGGATGCGCCAACCTGAACTCTGTGAAGTCGGCGATTTCCCGCCACGGCTACGAGCCGGTGGTGAGCCGTGACCCGGACGTGGTGCTGCGCGCCGACAAACTCTTTTTACCCGGCGTGGGCACCGCGCAGGCGGCGATGGATCAGATTCGCGAACGCGAGCTGGTCGATCTGATCAAAGCCTGTACCCAACCGGTGCTCGGCATTTGCCTGGGTATGCAGATCCTGGGCCGCCGCAGCGAAGAGAGCAACGGCGTCGACCTGCTGGGCATTATTGACGAAGACGTGCCGAAAATGACCGACCATGGTTTACCGCTGCCGCACATGGGCTGGAACCGCGTTTACGCCAAAGCGGGCGACCGGCTGTTTCGCGGCATCGAAGACGGCGCGTACTTTTACTTCGTGCACAGCTACGCCATGCCGGTGAACGCGAACACCATTGCCCAATGCAACTACGGCGAGGCGTTTACCGCAGCGGTACAGAAAGATAATTTTTACGGTGTGCAGTTTCACCCGGAACGCTCTGGTGCCGCGGGCGCACAGCTGCTGAAAAACTTCCTGGAGATGTGATGATTATTCCCGCTTTAGATTTAATTGACGGCACGGTTGTTCGTCTCCACCAGGGCGATTACGGCCAGCAGCGCGACTACGGTAACGACCCGCTGCCGCGCCTGCAGGACTATGCGGCGCAGGGCGCTGAGGTGCTGCACCTGGTCGACCTGACCGGCGCGAAAGATCCGGCGAAACGCCAAATCCCTCTGCTCAAAAAGCTGGTTGCTGGCGTGGATGTCCCCGTGCAGGTTGGCGGCGGCGTGCGTACGGAAGACGATGTTGCCGCCCTGCTGGACGCGGGCGTGGCGCGCGTGGTGGTCGGTTCTACCGCCGTGAAAGATCCTGATACGGTGAAGGGCTGGTTCCGCCGCTTCGGCGCCGATGCGCTGGTGCTGGCGCTGGACGTTCGCATTGATGAACAGGGTAACAAGCAGGTTGCCGTTAGCGGCTGGCAGGAAAACTCCGGCGTAACGCTGGAAGAGCTGGTCGATATTTATCTTCCTGTCGGCCTGAAGCACGTGCTGTGCACGGATATCTCCCGCGATGGCACGCTGGCCGGCTCTAACGTTTCGCTGTACGAAGAGGTCTGCGCGCGCTATCCGCAGGTGGCATTCCAGTCTTCTGGAGGTATCGGTGATATTGGCGACGTGGCCGCGCTGCGCGGTACCGGTGTGCAGGGTGTGATTGTGGGACGGGCCTTACTGGAAGGCAAATTTACGGTGACGGAGGCGATTCAATGCTGGCAAAACGGATAATCCCTTGCCTGGACGTACGTGACGGCCAGGTGGTGAAAGGCGTGCAGTTCCGCAACCACGAGATCATTGGCGACATCGTTCCGCTGGCGAAACGCTATGCCGATGAAGGTGCCGATGAGCTGGTATTTTATGATATCACCGCCTCCAGCGATGGACGCGTGGTCGACAAAAGCTGGGTCGCACGCGTGGCAGAAGTGATCGACATCCCATTCTGCGTGGCGGGCGGAATCAAATCCGCTGACGACGCGGCCAAAATTCTCTCGTTTGGCGCGGATAAAATTTCCATCAACTCTCCTGCGCTGGCCGATCCGGAACTCATCACCCGCCTGGCCGATCGCTTTGGCGTGCAGTGTATTGTGGTCGGTATCGACACCTGGTTTGACGATACCACCGGCAAGTACCACGTTAACCAGTACACGGGCGACGAAAGCCGCACCCGCGTCACCCAGTGGGAGACGCTGGACTGGGTGCAGGAAGTGCAGAAGCGCGGCGCGGGCGAGATTGTCCTGAACATGATGAACCAGGACGGCGTGCGTAACGGCTATGACCTGGAGCAGCTGAAAAAAGTGCGCGCCGTGTGCCACGTTCCGCTGATTGCCTCCGGCGGCGCGGGCACCATGGAACACTTCCTTGAAGCCTTCCGCGATGCGAACGTTGACGGCGCGCTGGCCGCGTCCGTGTTCCATAAACAAATTATCAATATTGGTGAGTTAAAAACGTACCTGGCCGAACAGGGCGTGGAGATTAGGGTATGTTAACAGAGCAACAACAGGCGCAGCTGGACTGGGAAAAGACTGACGGATTATTACCGGTAGTTGTCCAGCATGCTGTTTCAGGTGAAGTGCTGATGCTGGGGTATATGAACCAGGACGCGCTGGCAAAAACGCTCGACAGCGGTAAGGTCACCTTTTTCTCGCGCACCAAACAACGCCTGTGGACCAAAGGCGAAACCTCCGGTCATTTCCTGAACGTGGTCAGCATTACCCCTGACTGCGATAACGATACCTTGCTGGTGCTGGCAAACCCCATTGGGCCGACGTGCCACAAAGGGACCAGCAGCTGCTTTGGTGAGGCGAGCCACCAGTGGCTGTTCCTTTACCAGCTTGAGCAGCTTCTGGCTGAACGTAAAACGGCTGACCCTGAAAGTTCGTATACCGCGAAGCTGTACGCCAGCGGAACCAAGCGCATAGCGCAGAAAGTGGGCGAAGAAGGCGTCGAGACGGCGCTGGCGGCGACAGTGCATGACCGGGACGAGCTGACTAACGAGGCGTCGGATTTGATCTACCACCTGCTGGTGCTGCTGCAGGATCAGGAGCTGGATTTAACGGCGGTGATTGAGAACTTACGTAAGCGCCATAAATAAAAAAAAGACCGGGGAAACCCGGTCTTTTTTTGTCTGCGAATCAGGCTTTTGGCTTGTAGTTACGCAGCGCGTTGCGGCCCAGTACTACACCAGAACCGATAATCCCGCCCAGCAGTACGGCTAGAATCAGGGTGATGGCTTTTTTGGGGCTATCGCGACGGATAGGAAGATCCGGTTTCATGACGTAACGATAAACGTGAACGGTGTCTGGATTTACGTTCAGATTTTGAATATCAAGCAAATTTTGTTTGGTCTGGTAGTACGCACCAGAGAAGACCAACGGACGAGAAGCTTCGTTATCAATCATCGACTTCAGCGCTTCGCTACCCAGAAGGAACATCGTTTCCTGGGTCACGTCCTGCGTTTGCTGAATCTGCGGCGTAGTAATTTTTGCCGCTTCGGCGTTCTTAAGCGCCTCGGTGATCTGTTTGATTCGCAGATCTTTTTGCTCCTGAGAGACTTTCTCCTGGTTTTCCAGGGAGTCGTTCAGAGTGGTAATCTGCTGCTTGATATTGTCTCGAAGGTCAAGCGTCAGCTCTTTTGCGGTTTGCTCGTCAACCTGCTGGATGTACTGCGCAAGCTGCTTCTGAGCCGCTTCGGCAGATTCGCCCTGATAGGTTACGGTTAATGGTAATGCCTGACCCTTAACGGTAGTGTCGATGGTCAGCTTCTCTGAAATCTCCTGGTTTTCCAGCGCCTGAGCTAAAGCTGAAAACGAAGAGTTGAAGCGGCCAATCGCACGATTCTGGATATCCGACATTGAAGGGGCTGCGCCACCGTAGAGGATATTCAGTGCATTTGCGTAAGTGGCAATCTGAGCCGCATCGGGCTGGGCAATGATAGCAGATGAGGTCCATTTCTCTTTTGCTACCGTGATGTAAACGCCTGCTAATACGATAAAAACAGCGACAAACGCCCCTATTACCCACTTTCCGCGCCAAAGTTGCAGCACTAAATCAAGTAAATCAATTTGCTCCGGGTCAGTACTGCGAGTAACCAGGCTATTGTTGTTTTGTGTCATACAATCCCTAACAGATGAAAAGGGCAAAAAAAATATGTTTACGTAGTTTATCTGTTGCTGCGGATTTTTCTATAGGAATTCGATGAGTTATATCGGAAAGATGGGTTATGTAACTTATGCGCTACGCGCTATCATAGACAAATTCTGATGCCCCAAGCATCAACAGGAACGAAGCGTTAACGAGGAAAGATATGAAATTTTTGGTTACGGGCGCAGCAGGTTTTATCGGTTCACATGTCAGCAAGCGATTACTGGACGCAGGACATCAGGTCGTCGGTATTGATAATCTGAATGACTATTACGATCCGAACCTAAAGCTGGCACGTCTGGATCTGCTCAACTCCGATAATTTCACCTTCCAAAAGCTGGATTTAGCCGATCGTGAAGGCATGGCCGCACTCTTCGCCAATGAGAAATTTGACCGTGTGATCCATCTGGCCGCGCAGGCAGGCGTTCGCTACTCGCTGGAAAACCCTCACGCATACGCAGATGCCAACCTTGTCGGTCATCTTAACGTGCTGGAAGGTTGCCGTCATAATAAGGTTCAGCACCTGCTGTATGCCTCTTCCAGCTCCGTGTACGGTCTTAACCGTAAGATGCCATTTTCTACCGATGACTCTGTAGACCACCCGGTGTCACTCTATGCGGCAACCAAAAAAGCCAATGAGCTGATGTCGCACACTTACTCGCATCTCTACAACCTGCCGACAACCGGGCTTCGCTTCTTTACGGTGTACGGTCCATGGGGACGCCCGGATATGGCGCTATTCAAGTTCACCAAAGCGATGATCGAAGGCAAAAGCATTGACGTCTACAACTACGGCAAGATGAAGCGTGACTTCACCTACATCGATGACATCGCTGAAGCGATTATCCGCCTGCAGGATGTGATCCCTCAGGCCGATGCGAACTGGACTGTTGAGACCGGTTCGCCAGCGACCAGCTCCGCACCGTATCGCGTCTACAACATCGGCAACAGCTCGCCTGTCGAGCTGATGGATTATATTACCGCGCTGGAAGACGCGTTAGGTAAAGTGGCAGAGAAAAACATGATGCCCATCCAGCCCGGTGACGTGCTGGAAACAAGCGCCGATACGAAGGCGTTATATGACGTGATTGGTTTTAAACCGCAGACCTCGGTAAAAGACGGAGTGAAGAACTTTGTCGACTGGTACCGTAATTTCTATAAGGTTTAATACAAAAAAACCCGGCGCATGAGCCGGGTTTTTTATGTGCGGTAGACGGGAGATTAGTCGCTACCAAACAGATCGCGGGTATAAACCTTATCCGCCACGTCTGCCAGCTCTTCCGCCATGCGGTTCGAGATAATCACATCCGCTTCTTTCTTGAAAGCGTCCAGATCGCGAACCACGCGAGAATGGAAGAACTCGTCTTCCTGCATCGCGGGTTCATAGATAATGACCTGCACGCCTTTGGCCTTAATACGCTTCATGATCCCCTGAATAGAAGAAGCGCGGAAGTTATCAGAGCCGCTCTTCATGATCAGACGATAGACGCCCACCACTTTCGGCTGACGCGCAAGGATAGAATCAGAGATGAAGTCTTTACGCGTGCGGTTGGCATCCACAATCGCGGAAATCAGGTTGTTTGGCACCGCCTGATAGTTTGCCAGCAGCTGCTTGGTATCTTTTGGCAGACAGTAACCGCCGTAGCCAAATGACGGGTTGTTGTAATGGTTGCCGATACGCGGGTCGAGGCACACGCCTTCGATGATCTGGCGGGTGTTCAGGCCCAGACTCTCTGCATAGCTATCCAGCTCGTTGAAGTAGGCCACGCGCATTGCCAGATAGGTATTGGCGAAGAGCTTGATCGCCTCGGCTTCGGTGGAGTCAGTGAACAGTACCGGAATATCTTTCTTGATAGCGCCTTCCTGCAGCAGTGCGGCAAAACGTTCCGCACGCTCAGAGCGCTCACCGATCACGATACGGGATGGGTGCAGGTTATCGTACAACGCCCTGCCCTCGCGCAGAAACTCTGGCGAGAAGAAGACATTATCAATACCCAACTCTTCTTTAATCGATTTGGTGAAGCCTACCGGAATGGTCGACTTAATGATCATCACCGCTTTCGGATTGATGGCGATAACGTCTTTAATCACCGCCTCCACGGTTGAGGTGTTGAAGTAGTTGGTCTTCGGATCGTAATCCGTCGGGGTCGCGATAATGACATAATCCGCATCGCGGTAAGCATCTTCTTTGTCCGTTGTGGCACGGAAATTTAACGGTTTGTTTGACAGATAGTCCTGGATTTCTTTATCGATAATCGGAGACTTCTTCTGATTAAGCATATCCACTTTGGCCGGAATGATATCAAGCGCGACCACCTCATGGTGTTGTGCGATCAGAATACCGTTTGAGAGACCAACATAACCGGTTCCGGAGATTGTTATTTTCATTTACTTGACTTCTTCAGTATGAGTTTCTGGTGACATTCAAAATCCCACCACAATAGTTAACTGGTGGTTTTTTATCGCTAATGCCAATTCACTGTCAAGGTACCCGGATTGCCTTAACCCGGCTTTTGCTCTGCATTACACACCAACAAAACGCGATACAAAACACCTATTCTCCAGCAGCGATGGGGTTATTAAACATTTATCACAGCTAATAAAGGGTAAACGATAAGCCGGTTCAAATCAGACTAATCCCTTAGTCAGATTGAGCAGGTATTGACCATACCCCGTCTTTTTCAACGGTTCAGCCAGCAACAGAAGTTGCTCTGAACTGATAAAACCTCTGCGAAACGCGATCTCTTCAGGACAGGAGACTTTTAGTCCCTGACGCTCTTCAATAGTTGCGATAAAGTTGCTGGCCTCTATCATGCTCTGATGTGTACCGGTATCCAGCCAGGCATAGCCACGTCTCATCATTGCAACGGACAGTCGCCCCTGCTGCATATAGAGGCGGTTGATGTCTGTGATTTCCAGCTCACCACGCGCCGACGGGCGTAAACTTTTAGCCATTTCGATCACGTCGTTGTCGTAAAAATAGAGGCCTGTGATCGCGTAATTACTTTTTGGTTGGAGAGGTTTCTCTTCAAGACCGATTGCGGTTCCGGCTTTGTCAAACTCGACAACACCATAACGTTCCGGATCGCTGACATGGTAGGCGAATACGGTCGCCCCTTCTTCCTGACCGGCCGCGCCTTCAAGAAGCCTTGGCAAATCATGTCCATAAAAGATGTTGTCACCTAATACCAGCGCGCAATTGTCCTCGCCGATAAATTCCTCACCCAGGATGAAAGCCTGCGCAAGACCATCAGGATTTGGCTGCACTTTATACTGCAGACGTAACCCCCACTGACTGCCATCACCAAGCAACTGTTTAAAACGAGGCGTATCCTGAGGAGTACTGATAATCAGGATGTCCCGGATGCCTGCGAGCATCAGCGTTGAAAGCGGGTAATAGATCATCGGCTTATCGTAAATCGGCAGCAACTGCTTACTTACCGCCATCGTTACGGGATAAAGACGAGTGCCGGATCCTCCGGCTAAGATGATACCTTTACGCTTAATCATTACTTACGCTCCCCATAATTCTGCTCAATCCAGCTCTTATAGGCGCCACTTTTAACATTTGAGACCCACTGCGGGTTGTTCAAATACCACCCGACGGTCTTGCGAATGCCACTCTCAAACGTTTCCTGTGGTTTCCAGCCCAGTTCAGCCGTGATTTTATGGGCATCAATTGCATAGCGACGGTCATGCCCAGGGCGATCGGTAACATAGGTAATCTGGTCCCGATAGGATGTTGCTTTGGGTACCATTTCATCCAACAGGTCGCAGATGGAATGGACAACCTCAATATTTTTCTTCTCGTTGTAACCGCCAATATTATATGTTTCGCCCGTTTTACCTCTTGTCAGAACGGTATACAACGCGCGCGCATGGTCTTCAACGTACAGCCAGTCGCGAATCTGGTCACCCTTGCCATAGACAGGCAATGCCTTATTTTCGAGTGCATTCAGGATTATGAGTGGGATAAGTTTTTCCGGGAAATGGTAAGGTCCATAGTTATTAGAGCAATTAGTCACAATCCCCGGTAACCCGTAAGTGCGGGTCCATGCGCGAACTAAGTGATCGCTGGATGCTTTTGAAGCTGAATATGGACTGCTTGGCGCATAGGCCGTTTTTTCAGTAAAAAGCGGTAAGGACGTATTCTCATCATGCTCGTCAGGATGAGGTAAATCACCATAAACTTCATCGGTAGAAATATGATGAAAACGAAACGCAGATCTTGCCTCATCATCCCTGTTTAACCAGTAGGAGCGGCTTACTTCAAGCAGAACATAGGTTCCGACAATGTTGGTTTCAATAAACGCAGCAGGTCCGGAAATAGAACGATCGACATGGCTTTCTGCCGCCAGATGCATCACTGCATCAGGTTGATGAGTAGCAAAAATCCGCTCCATGGCATCTTTGTCGCATATGTCAGCATGCTCAAAAACATAGCGTTCGCTATCGCTTACCCCACGTAAGGATTCGAGATTACCGGCATAGGTCAATTTATCAACGTTAACAACGCTATCCCGAGTATTGCTGATGATATGTCGGATAACTGCAGAACCGATAAAACCGGCACCGCCAGTAACAAGAATTTTCACGCAATCTATTCCGTTTATAAAGTAAGTGGATTGGGTGTTATAAAAAAGCCCGGTATCTCTACCGGGCTTGATGATATGGCAAAACTAAATCAGATTAATCCAGCCATTCGGTGTGGAACACACCTTCTTTATCGGTACGTTTATACGTATGCGCACCAAAGTAATCACGCTGTGCCTGAATCAGGTTCGCTGGCAGTACGGCGGCACGGTAGCTGTCATAGTACGCCACCGCAGCGGAGAAGGTCGGAACAGGGATACCGTTCTGCACTGCGTAAGCAACCACGTCACGCAGCGCCTGCTGGTATTCGTCCGCGATTTTCTTGAAGTACGGTGCCAGCAGCAGATTCGCGATGCCGGCATTTTCAGCGTAGGCATCTGTGATTTTCTGCAGGAACTGGGCGCGAATGATGCAGCCAGCACGGAAGATCTTCGCGATTTCGCCGTAGTTTAGATCCCAGTTATTTTCGTCTGAAGCAGCACGCAGCTGAGAGAAGCCTTGTGCATAAGAGACGATTTTACCCAGATATAGAGCACGACGAACTTTCTCAACGAATTCTGTTTTATCACCAGCTGGCTTGGACTGCGGACCAGACAGCACCTTGGATGCCGCAACGCGCTGCTCTTTCAAAGAGGAAATGTAGCGAGCAAATACGGATTCAGTGATCAGAGACAGAGGCTCGCCTAGATCCAGCGAGCTCTGGCTAGTCCATTTACCGGTGCCTTTGTTCGCTGCTTCATCCAGAATCACATCAACCAGGTATTTCCCTTCTTCATCTTTCTTAGTGAAGATATCTTTGGTGATGTCGATCAGGTAGCTGTTCAGCTCGCCTTTGTTCCACTCGGTGAAGGTCTCGGCGAGTTCTTCGTTAGAGAGGTTCAGGCCGCCTTTCAGCAGGGAGTACGCTTCTGCAATAAGCTGCATGTCACCGTATTCGATACCGTTGTGAACCATCTTCACGTAGTGGCCAGCACCATCAGCACCGATGTAGGTCACGCACGGCTCGCCGTCTTCAGCAACAGCTGCAATTTTAGTCAGGATTGGTGCGACCAGCTCATACGCTTCTTTCTGACCGCCAGGCATGATAGATGGGCCTTTCAGGGCACCCTCTTCACCACCGGACACACCGGTACCGATGAAGTTGAAGCCTTCCGCAGACAATTCACGGTTACGACGGATAGTGTCATGGTAGAAAGTATTGCCGCCATCAATAATGATGTCGCCTTTATCCAAATACGGTTTCAGTGAATCGATAGCAGCATCGGTACCCGCGCCCGCTTTCACCATTAACAGGATACGACGTGGCGTTTCGAGAGACTCAACAAACTCTTTAACCGTATAGAAAGGAACCAGTTTCTTGCCTGGGTTCTCGGTAATCACTTCTTCGGTTTTTTCACGGGAGCGGTTGAAAACGGAGACGGTATAACCACGGCTTTCGATGTTGAGCGCCAGGTTGCGCCCCATCACTGCCATACCGACAACGCCGATCTGTTGCTTGGACATTACATACTCCTGTCAGGTGTGGATACCCCGCCGTAAGGGAGCCGGCGGGTAAAGTGAAGAACATGTTAACTCAGGTTAGCGTCCAGAAGGTAGCAATAGATGTCTTATTTAGAATGGTCTTAAATCACATAAAGCCCGCGAATTGGTGCATTAATATGCACCATCACGATGAAGAACGACCTTGACAGTTTTGAACAAAATTGCGATATCGTTCCAGAGAGACCAGTTTTTTACATACCAGGAATCAAAGTAGACGCGCGTATCGTAATCGACATCATTGCGGCCACTCACCTGCCATAAACCTGTCATGCCAGGTTTCGCCATCAGATAGTAATCGACATTATCATCATATCGAGGCAGCTCTTCAGAAATAATAGGACGTGGCCCAACCAGACTCATTTGCCCTTTTAGCACGTTGAATAACTGGGGCAGTTCATCAAGGCTCGTTTTCCGGATAAACCGACCAACCGAAGTGATCCTGGGGTCATTTTTTAACTTAAAATCACGCTCCCACTCTTCACGGGCCGCCGGATCCGAATCAAGAAGCTTTTGCAAAACTTCCTGTGAATTCAGAACCATAGAGCGGAACTTATAGCATGGAAAAAGCTTACCATGTCGCCCGACGCGCATATGTCCATAGATTGCCGGGCCACCATCACGTGTCACTTTATACCAGAGATAAATAAGCAAAGGTGACGCAATCAGGATGATAAGTGACGAACAAACAATATCGAATGTACGTTTCAGGAAACGAGAGGTCCTCTTCGCCAGATTATTATGGATTCGAAGAAGCATAACTTCGTGGCTGAAGATAAATGACATATCGGTGTTATACAGTGGTAATCCTCGTAAAGAAGGTATCACGGTAACTGAACGACAGTCTTTCTTAGACAACTCTCGCAACCAGTTAAGCGTCTTATCGCTGTTTTCCATTTCAAAGGCGACAATGAAATGAATATCCCCTGTTTTCTTCATTTGCCAAAGAATTTCGGGGTCACGCAAAACAGGCAGTCCCTGGAGCATCGATTCCGTCGACTCGTCATCGTAGAAGGCCACAACATCGAAACCGAGCATTTCTTCGCTCTGTAACGCGAAGTAAGCTTCAACAGCATTGCTTCCGCTTCCCATGATGATGGTTTTTTTCTTCCAGATACCAAGACGATTAAGAAGATGCTTCGTCATGGCTCTAAAGAATGGAAGCAGGATTATCGCAAAGGTCCAGCAAAAAACCCACACATATCGCGAGAACTGCCATTTTGAAAAAGCAACAAGCGCCAAATCAAAAACAGCAAAGATAACGATAGTCCGGATAATTTCCTTTAATTCAAACCAAAAGGGTTTTCGATAAGAATAATGTCGCAACCGAACCCAGAACCATCCCACGCAAATTATACTTAATATGATGTGGGAAATGATACGCATCTCAAGCTGATTATCGGGGATAAAACGATAGAGATCGTTAAAGATCCAGTAGACACAACCAATTGATAGTGCTAGTGAAACGTTAAAGAAAATAAAATCCGAGGCTGCCAGAAAAATCTTGCATAGCAACGGGTTATATTTATTCAAAAAATTATCCGTATCCATGACAACACCTGAGATTAACGAGGATTAATATTAAATACAGGCATTGGCTCCTGATTTCTTTGGCATTCGAGATATTTTTTGGCCACGTCAATGGCTTCGCGAATAGTAACGTCCATATCCAGATAGCGATATGTGCCAAGGCGTCCAACAAACGTGGTATTGCTTAGCGCCTGAGCTTTATCTAGGTAACGGTTGAGTAACTCTTTTTCCTTTACCATACGAATTGGATAATAGGGAACGTCGTTTTCAGTGCAGAAACGACTGAACTCACGGTAGCACGTCGTATTTTCGTGAGATTCCCACGGAGAAAAATGCTTATGCTCGGTGATTCGGGTGTAAGGAACGTCTTCTTCACAATAATTGATAACTGCCGTCCCTTGATAGTCGCCTTCAGCAGAGAATTTTTCGAAATCCAGGGTACGATAACCAAGACGCCCTTCGCTAAAGTTAAAGTATCCATCAAGCGCACCAGACCAAAATACGTGCTGGTAGGCATTGCTTTCATCCGCAGAAAACTCAGTGTCTGTTCTCACCTCGATCAGTTCATGGTCGAGAATTTTTGAGACCATATCAGTATAGCCCTCTTTAGGCATGCCCTGATACTTGTGGTTGAAGTAGTTATCATTGTAGTTAAAACGCAATGGGAGGCGCTTCAGAATGCTTGCCGGCAATTCAGTCGGTTCAACGCCCCACTGCTTACGCGTATAACCCCGGAAGAACGCTTCATAAAGCTCCCGACCAATCATACTGATTGCCTGTTCTTCGAAGTTCTGCGGGTCGACAATAGATTTATCCGCTTTTGATTCGATGAAGGCTCTAGCTTCATCCGGACGCAGCGTTTTATTGAAGAACTGGTTAATGGTGTGCAGGTTAACAGGCAGCAGATAAACGTTGCCTTTGTAGACAGCCTTTACACGGTTGGTGTAAGGCATAAATTCTGAATAATCATTTACGAAATCCCAAACCTCTTTATCATCCGTATGGAAGATATGGGGGCCGTAAACATGTAACATTACATTCGTCTGCGGATCACGTTCAGAATGGCAGTTACCTGCGATATGCGAGCGCTTATCAAAAACAACGGATGAAATTCCTTGCTCAGCTAACAGCCTGGCGATAACGGCCCCAGAGATACCTGCACCAACAATAGCGACTGTCATTTTGTTCCCCAAAAATGTCGTTTTAATAATCCAATACCTTTCAAAACCAAGTTCTCACCATCAATATTCACCACCGGCATATATTTGATGCTCAACCGATCGCGCTGATGATGAAGCCATACGTTGAAAAGTCTTTCTGCCATAAAGCCAAATACGCGTTTTTGGTACGCATCATAATTTTGGTAATCTATTTTTTGTTCCAGCGCGAACAGCAGCGGGAAGAGCCAGGCAAAATACTCGTCAATCAAGGATTTTTTACAGACGAACATATTGTAAAGACTGATTTTGGTTCCGCCCATGACATGGTCGAAATCGGCGACATAATCAGGCTGCTGCAAAACAATTTCGTCACGTAACTGAGTATAGTCGGACTCATGGTGAGCGTGGATATAATGGCTTTTAATACTGGTGATGAGATAGTTGCGTGGCTTTGCAACCAGAATATCAGCACTTTTAAGCATATCCGCCATCTCTTCTGGAGACGCAATACGTTTGCCCTTTACCGTCAGGTTGCTCGTGGAGGAGGCAAAGTATCGACGATAGTGTGCAAGGCCGACAACCTCTTCCTGAACGTTTTTCCAGATCCAGTAGGCTGCGGTGAGTTCGCAGAAGGACGGATTTAAGTGAGCGATATTATCGCTTACACAATCCTGCTCGTAACTCGAAGAAATGTCATCACTCGACATACCAACTTTAAGAGGCACATACTCCCGAGTGATTGGGAATTCATAAGGCTTATGAGACACTACAAATACTTTCATTTATTACCTTTATATAATCACTACCAGGTTCGACACAACAAAAACTGGCCGATCCACTTGTTTATTTACTAATAATCTTGTATAGCATCTTGAAACAGAAAAAACCGACCTTGTTCATTTTTAAAAGTGAAAAACAAATTTTGTCTGGACGGTTAGCATCACATTGCAATATTGTAGAAAGTGAATATCGATTAAATTTTGCGTAAATAACTTCTTGATTTTTATTTAATGTAAGTGAAGAACCATCTGCTTTAGATGTTTTATATAAAGTAATCAATGCACTTCTCGATAAGTGCGCAACACAAGCATAAAGACTGGGTCGATATTCATTAAATCCTTCGACTCTGTCCTCAAGAAGCGAGAGCGCAGTTACCAACTCCATATTTCTTAGCACATTAAAATTGGTCAACGAATCTTTTCTGATGCGGTAATGATAGAGCACTTCATTGATTCTTAGAACTTTTACAGCCCTGGCATTCAGCAAAGGAATCGTTACAGAATCCTCATAAATAATACCTTCTGGAAAAAGATTATCGCTATACATCTCTCGCCGCACAATTCTTATCCAGGGGTAGTTGTGCAGAGCATAAAGCGTCTTTTTCGGAACATATTCAAACGAAGAAAAATTAACGTCATAATTATTTAATACTTCGACACTTGCACCATCATGAAATTTCTCATAACGGTAAATAATCGTGTCAACATTTTGAAAGTTTTTGATTGAAAAGTCTAAATATTTAAAAAATGCTGGGGAAAGTATATCATCCGGATCTAAACATGAAATAAACTTACCGGAGGCATGACAAATACCGTGATTCCTTGCAGTTGACACGCCACCATTTACTTTATCTAAAACAATTACTCGCGGGTCATCTTCGGCAAAAAGTTTGAGTATCTCAGCTGACGAATCAGTAGAGCCATCGTTAATAAAAATTATTTCGCAAGACAATGTGCAAAGCTTGAAAGGCGAAAAAAAATCCCTAAGATAAGCAGACACATTATAGACGGGTATGATAAAAGAAATATCAGGCATTAGTTCCATAAACTCTGTTTTTTGTATGTGCGACCAAGGCAAATATCAAAGGCAACAGTAAAAGAATGATTTTCCATTCAAACAAAAGATATACTCTGCCCATTAATATGAACTGAATAGCAATATTGAATACCTTCATCGCTATAAATAACAAGATATAATCTCTGTTTCTTAGCGTATATACTGTGAACCAGAGTGCCAGTGCAAGGAAAACGGCCAGTATCGCACATACCAGAAGAGAAAAAAATGGTCCAAAAAATAGTAGTATATTTGCAGGGAATGCCATCGTCAAAGCAATTCCCGCCTCTTGGTAAACATTGAATAATTGCTGAGGCATTACCAACCCCATCAGATATAACATACCTGTATTTTCAGGCTGAACTCCAATACCGAAAAAGTTACCAGTAATATTCAATATATCAATTTCAGTATTTCTCGCATTTTCTGTCAACGACCACCAAAGCTGGCTCTGCGCGGCAATACGCGTTTTAAGGGATTCAAATGCAAGCGAACTATCTCCAGAAAGCGAGAAATAGCTAGTCCAAACCAAAATAATAAAAATAATGGCCAGTATTGAGAAAAACAATATACTTTTAAATGAAAACAATTTCTTGCTGATTGTCTTGTTAGATGCGATAAGAAAACATACGCTGAAGAAAAGAAGCATCTGGAAGATTCCCGTGAATTTTTCCCCAACAAGAATTTGTGAGATTAAACCAAGAAGAAACACTCCAAGAATAATTTTACTCTTAGTTCTTGCATAAATACAACCAAGAATAAATACTGACTGTTCCACAAACAATCGCACAAGATTGCCCCAAGCTGGAGCAACGTTGTTCCAGTAATAAAATCTGTCCTGTCCGTAGTCGCTTGGTCTACCGAACTTGATGAAGAAAAATATCACGACAATGGTGGCAAATAGCACTAATACTGGATATGTCTTTTCTATAATTGCATTCAAAAAAAATGATGTATTTAAATTAACCATTATACGATCATTCATGAAAACAAAAACATTCGAGGCAATCAAAAGGGTTATTACTGCTAAGCTAAGATTAATAGCAGTTGCACCATTTAGAGTAGACATTTCCCCAAGTTCAGGTAAAACCACACCAGTTTCAAGAATCAAACCGCTTATGGCTGTTGTTAAGATCGACCACAAGAAGAAGCTGCTAATGATAAAAAAAGATTCTTTTTTCATTAAAAGGAAAAATAGAACTACTATATAACCCAGCACGATAACCAGATTAAATATCTCTGAACCATGGAGGATATAGCTTGCTATAAACAAACATATCCAGCACCACAACATTAACATTTAGTAATCCTTTAATGTGTGCATTATTTGTAAGCTAACTTTTTCAGCAAACTCATTAGCTGGGAATTTTGCATAATTTATTGTTAGCGGGAAACAAAGCGAATCATAAGCACCGACGAACCTGATATTGTATTCGCTGTAATTCGCAGATTGGTTCAGATCAATATGCTGAACAGCATTAATAATATCATGGTACCCTTTGCATTGATGAACAAGAGGGTGCCCCATATAAAATACATCACCAAAAACTGCAACTGGCTTATTCATCAGTACAGCTTCATAGCCTACCGTACTAGTTAATGTGAATACGCCCAGTGATTTTTTTATCAATTCTTTCGAATTCAGTTTTGGGTTTGCAAGTTTAACGTTAGGCAGTTTAATGATTTTTTTATAGAACTCTAACCCTTCATACCCTGTAGCAGAGATATGATCTTTTACCACCAAAGTTTTGCCATGCGGGAGACTAAAAGCTAAATTACGAATAAGATTATATTCATCATAAAATTTTGCAAGTATAGACGTTGACGATTCTGGATGATAGTGTAATGGATATAGGTAGAAGGGTTGCGAGGTAAGATCTTCGCTAAATAAATTCTTTATTTTCCTTACACAAAACCATCTTTTCACTTCTCTGAAATTCATGTGGAAGCTTTTTAGTAAAGGATTTCCCACCTGAAACAAAATATTTTTGCCGACAATGGTTTGTCTGATAGTTTCTGTAATGAAAGTAAAATCTCGTTTCTTTAAAATTTTATTCATAAAATTAACGGAAGAAAGGCCGTTATTTTTCATATAATCAGGTTGGATATATTGAATATTATCAATGTATTCACTTAATTCAGCTTTCTTTTCCTGACTGAGTTCAGGCATTGTATCAGTCAGCTTAAATATTTCTCGAGATAAACTGTCATCCAGAGAAGAAAATAAAGACTTACCAGGCAAACGACTCGCTGTTAAGCCTAAATACTGAACGCCGAATTTTTTAGCAACTTCATTTGCAGTATATGCCAATCCATTTGAAACGTTTTCATAAAAAATAAAATCAAATTTTTGCTTGCTAAATACACTTTCAAAAAAACAATATAAATCCTTAGAGACGCCCCCCCAGAAATTACTTTCGCTAGTTTTGACTGAGTGATAATAGTTATCACGATCATAGTCAGAATGTATATTCCACTTGTCATATTGAGTCATTAATTCAGTGTTTTTATCTTTCCTGGAATATTCTTCAAAGCAAATAATTTCACACTGAACCTCTTGAAGCTTATATTTTCTTATAGAGAAATAACTATCGGTAACAATGGTAACATCAACATTTTTATTTTTTAATTCAATCGCTATTTTTTTAAATACCGGAGAGAAAATTGCATTGTTAATTAAGATGACGCCCTTCACCATTGAACTCCTTAATAAAAATATTATATTTAGCCATCAGGATAAATAGATTAGAACCAATCAAACCTATTAATATTGCAAGCATACCACTATCAGGAAGTAACTTAATACCGACGAATGAAGTTATTACAAATAATAGCAACGCCATTGCATTAATACAAATGATGGATATATCTTTCTTCTTTGAATATAACACATAGTGATATGGCATTGACATATTTAAAAAAGATGTTGCAATGATAATTAAAATGTACCATGAAAAGCGGTCAGCATATTCAACTTTACCTGTCAATTTAATTATTAGATAAGTAGCTGGGATAGATAATGCAAAAAGGGTAAAATTATACAAGAAGATTTTCTGCTTGAATATTAGAAATGCTTTTTTTGCCTCCACCAAATCATTAGCTTGAACGGCTTTAACTAGAGAAGGGTAATATCTTGTCACGACTAAAACATCAATAATTGCCTGAACGGCGGCCGTTATTCCAAAAAAGAAGACATACACCCCTAAATTGGGCGATGAAATAAAATGAACAGCAATAACTTTATCAACGTAGTTTATTACCCGAAGACATATCGTACCTAGAAAAAAAAGAAATGATGTTTTAATCCCTCGTTTCAACCATTGAATGTCAATTTTAAAATCATAAAATGCCATCGATTCAAATTTTGCGATAAATATAACACCGATAACTGCGGATATTGCAGAAAAGACAAGCCATAAATAAAATATTTGTTCTAACTTTATAAATTGGAAATACAGCAATGGCACACATAAATAGCACCATATTCCTGAACGAATAAATAATATAAAATTAGCAAGCGTAATTTTTTCTTTAATAATTAGTATACGATAACATTCCTGGGAAAGATGTTCAGTAATTGTTAAAACAAATAACAATCCACCGACTCCAGTGATTGCGGATAAAGTCAATAATCCAGGCCAGACTGCAGCAAGTAGTAAATAGCTAAAACCAAAAAAAATAAACTGATTAAAAAGTATCTCACCTGTTTTTTTCTTAACTTTTGGATCTAACATCTCTCTGGTTGAATAAATGTAGAAATCCAGTCCAACAAAATAAAGTGAGATGACTATTATACTAACATACAACCCATAATCGCCAACATCTTTGACTGTTAAGAATCTGGCAATAGCCATCATCAGCAAAAATTTACCACCAAGCGCAGCGATTCGTAAAGACAAATCAAATAGATATGTTGGAGCTTTTATTTTCAATAACATTACACCATCCTAAGAACTCTTAACCGTCCTTGGTTAATATTTCAATTAAAATGTTCTTTCTGAAGTGGAGTGCCTTTAATGAGATCACGGGTAGAAAATTTACCAATTACATCGTCATAATTTTTTGGCGCAAGCCCATAGCCAGGACGAATGCTTTTGACATTTTCAGTCGTTAGCTTTTCACCTTTTTTGACATCCTTAACAATATAGAGTGAACGACGGAACTTAACATTCCCTTTTTCGCTTTCTTTGCGTTCATAATTTACTCGGCCTAACGCTTTCCACGCTGTTTTTGCATCTCGGCATAAGGCAATTAACTCGGCTGGTTCAAGCGAGAAACTGTCATCTGGCCCCCCACCATTTCGATCCAACGTAACATGTTTTTCAATGACGTTAGCACCAAGGACAACTGAAGCAACTGCAGTTGTATTATCAATTGTGTGATCGGATAATCCAGTAATGACGCCAAAACGCTCAGCCATATCTGGAATAGTCGCCAGATTATAATCTTCGGCTGGTGCTGGGTAACCACTCACGCAATGTAGAACGACAAGTTCCTTACAACCACCGTCACGTGCTGCCGTAATAGCTTCTTGAATCTCCTGCTCATCAGCCATACCCGTTGAAATAATCATCGGCTTGCCTGTTTTTGCAACGTATTTTATGAGTGGCAGATCGATAGCTTCAAATGAAGCAATTTTATAGGCAGGAGCTCCGAGTTCCTCCAGAAGATCTACAGCTGTATAATCGAAAGGACTACTAAAAATAGTAATTCCAAGTTCTTTAGCTTTATCAAACAGAGGTTTATGCCATTCCCATGGCATTTGCGCCCCTTTATATAAATTAAAAAGGGTTTGCCCATCCCATAGGCCGCCATGAATCTGAAAATCTTCAGTATCACAATCAATGGTGATGGTATCTGCACGGTATGTTTGTAATTTTATGGCATCCGCACCTGCAGCTTTCGCTTCTTCCATAATCTTAAATGCACGGTTGATGTCGCCATTGTGGTTCGCCGAAAGCTCAGCAATAATATAAGGAGGATGATCTTTGCCAATTTTACGACCATCAATAGTAATAAATTCGTTCATTATTTTTTCTCGCTGATATATTCGCTGGATGATAATTTATAGAATCCAATACGCTCAAATAATTGATGCGATGTATGATTTGCAGGTAAAACCGTTGCCAGTATGGTTATTCCCTTATGCAGCATTATGGCACGTTTGATAGCTGCACTCGCAATGCCTTTACCGTGACATGCAGATGTCAGAAAAATAGATATTTCATAGTTTGCGAAGGCATGTTCAACAGGGTCTAATCGAATGACACCACATGCCCCTTCATTTTCAATGATATAAAAGAATGAATTCTTGGTATTTAACTTACGTTTCATCCATTTGACGTGAGTCTCGTATACAGGAACTTCAGGATTACGGGCATACTTACGCGTTTGCGGCTCACACTGAAGTTGATACACAAAATCGATATCGTCGAATGTTGCCTGGCGAAGAGTCACATTAGTGCCATCTTTAGCTGACATAATTATTATTTCCTGGATATCCCTGTTAAGCCCCTGTCCATCACATATATTCATAGCAAGGAGGCGCTGCTCGTGATAATGCGCGATCAAATGATTGAGTGCCACGCCCAGCTCCGCAGCATTAAAATTATCCGCATATAGAACAATCGCACCAACGTTAGACAGATTATTTGCGATGGTTTTTTGATTATCCGCAATGGCTACGTTTACCGCAGGTAATCCCATAGCACATCGTTCCCACGTTGTTCCCCCCATAGCGCCGATTGCGAAATCGTGTTCCAGCATCAGTTCTGCCATATTTGATACATTAACGAGAACGTCGACGTCATATTTAGATTTATTCGCAAGAGAGATAGTTTCAGAACGGTGTGGACAGGCAGCACCCAATACAACAGTGATTTTTTCTATGTTTTTAAAGTTTGACTGCTCAAGGAATACGAGCATTTTTCCAGCAACATTATGTGCATCCACCCCACCCATTGTTAATAATAGTTTTTTCGGTGCAGTAATAGTAGTTTTACGAGCAATTGATTGATTTCTTAATTTCGAAAACTCAGGATTAAGCAACGCATATTTTGCGCCAGCGAGGACTTTACCTTCTCTTTTATTGAATTGGGCATATTCACTGGCGCTGCGCATATAGGTTTGATCAATCAGTAAATCACAACAATGCGGCCGGTTGCAGAGATCATCGATCACCACTAAATGTGTAGCAGGAAAGCGTCCTTTCACAATCGCTTCCCATTCGTAATCAAGAGAATAGTGATCTACAATGATGATATCTGGATCAGAACAGTTTTCTACTATTGAATCGATAAATTTCTCAGCATCATCGCACTGACTTCCATTAAGCCATGACTTTTCGTCGCTGATGTAGGCACTTGATTTATCGGAAACTGTGATAACTTCGACAGGAAAACCTTCCTGTTTTATTTTATCCAGAATATTACCAACGTGGTCTTTTGATATAAATGAACAACGAGCTCCTGCTTTTTCTAAGACTTTCGCAAGATTCAGACAACGGATAATATGACCAGAACCGATCGATAGCGATGAATCAGCCCGCAGAAAGACGTTCATTTTTAAACTCCATGGCTTTAAACAACCACTCTGCTACGCGCCAGTCTTCTGGAGTATCAATATCCTGGACACGTTCACGCGGAAGTTCAATCGAGTAGGAATCTGCGCTAAAAATCGGCTTTTCGTTTAACCAGGCTGAGGATGTCCCCCAATAAAATTGCCCGGCATCGTGCCACGATTCTTCAAGATCTTGTGAACGAACATGGAACATATCAGGTGAAAACATACTTATACGTTGCTCATCGCTGACTTTAAGTGCTCGTTGAATGGGATAAGGAAATCTAGAAACAGTGAAAGCATAATCGCCTAGCTGCTCCTGGAGAGTCCCTAATCCCAGAACAATATCTTCAGCGCGGATAAAAGGGGCTGTAGCATAAATACAGCAAACGAAATCAACCGCACAATCGTGACTGATGAGCCAGTCAGTAGCATGGCGAATAACAGGGATAGTTCCCGCAAAGTCATTCGACAATTCTTCGGGCCTCATGAACGGCACTTCCGCACCATATTGGCGTGCAACCTCAGCAATCTCTTCATCATCTGTTGAAACAATGATTCGATCAAAGACGCCGCTCTTTTGAGCGGCTTCAATGGACCAGGCAATCATTGGTTTCCCACAAAATTCTTTAATGTTTTTGCGTGGAATACGTTTACTGCCACCACGCGCAGGAATGATTGCCACATTCATTTAAAAGAACTCCCGGATGCACTGGATGACGTAATCCTGCTCTTCATCTGTCAACGTGGAGTACATAGGAATGCTAATTGCACGCGCGTAGTAATCCTCCGCGACCGGGTAATCCCCTGCTTTATGCCCTAGCTGCACATAGTACGGTTGAGTGTGAACGGGAATGTAGTGCACGTTAACACCAATCCCTTTTTCACGCAGGTGATCGAATAATGGCTTGCGCATGGCAGGATCGTTGACCGTTAACGGGTAAAGATGTAATGCGCTGTAGCCACTTTCTGCTTGAAGAGGTGTCGACACGGGAATGCCATCAAATGCAGTATGATAACGTTTTGCGAGTTCATGACGGCGCGCCACAAATCCATCGATACGCTTAAGCTGGGTCACCCCCAGTGCTGCCTGCAGTTCGGTCATGCGGTAGTTCAAACCAAGATCAACCTGCTGGTAGTACCAACCACCTTCAGATTCTTTGGTCATTTTATCGCCGTCACGCGTAATGCCATGGCTGCGGAAAAGTTGCATGCTTTCAGCCAATGCATCATTGTTCGTCAGCGCCATACCGCCTTCCGCCGTGGTGATGATCTTAACCGGGTGGAAGCTCAGAATGGTAATATCAGCAAAACGGGAGTTACCAATTTTGGCCCCCTGGTAGTTGCCGCCGATGGCATGTGATGCATCTTCAATAATGGCAAAACCATACTCTTTCGAAAGCTGATGGATCGCTTCCATATCGCAAGACTGTCCAGCAAATGCCACCGGTACAACAATTTTAGGCAACTTGTCTTCTGCTTTCGCCGCAATGAGTTTGGTTTTCAGCGCTTCAACGCTCATGTTGTAAGTCTGCGGATCAATATCCACGAAGCTTACATTTGCATCGCAATAGAGCCCACAGTTTGCCGAAGCCACGAAGGTGTTTGGCGATGTCCACAGCCAGTCACCTTTTTTTAGCCCCAGTGCCAGGCATGCAATATGAAGCGCAGACGTCGCACTGTTTACCGCAACGGCGTGTTTAACGCCAACGTAATCAGCGATGGCCTGCTCGAACTGTGGAACACATGGCCCCTGAGTCAAGAAATCAGACTTCAGTACGCCCACTACTGCATTGATATCTTCATCAGAGATATCCTGCCGTCCATAGGGGATAAATTTCATTAGATATTGCCTACTTTTTCGCGATTATCATCAATCCATTGACGCAGTTCTTCAATGCTCATCCATTCTGCATTGCTATCACTCTCGTAAACGAAGCCTTCTGGAACGCGCTTGCCATCCTTAATACGTTCTGGAGAATCGCACCAGTTGTGGATTGCAGGCAGGATTTTGAAGTGTTCAGGGTATTCATAGGTGTAATGAGCATCTTCAGCACTGATCATCTGCTCATGCAGTTTTTCACCAGGACGAATACCAATCACTTTCTGAGCTGCATCTGGCGCAACGGCAGTTGCGACATCGGTCACTTTCATTGAAGGGATTTTCTTGACGTAGATCTCGCCGCCTTCCATATCATTAAAGGCGTGCCACACCAGTTCAACGCCCTGTTCCAGGGTGATCATGAAGCGGGTCATGCGATCATCTGTGATTGGCAATTCGCCCTTGTCTTTGATAGACAGGAAGAAAGGAATAACGGAACCGCGGGAACCCATTACGTTACCATAACGAACGACGGCGAAGCGGGTTTTGGTTGCGCCTGAATAGGAGTTACCGGCAACAAATAATTTGTCGGAAGCCAGTTTTGTCGCACCGTAAAGGTTGGCCGGGCTACTTGCTTTATCTGTAGACAACGCAACCACGCGCTCAATACCTTTATCAATACATGCATCAATGACATTCATCGCGCCATTAATGTTGGTTTTTACACATTCGAATGGGTTGTATTCAGCAGTAGGTACGATTTTAGTGGCTGCTGCATGCACAACGAAATCAACACCATCCAGCGCACGGTACAGACGATCTTTATCGCGCACATCACCAATGAAGAAGCGGATACGGCTTTCATCTTTGAAATGTTTCGCCATTTCCCACTGTTTCATCTCGTCGCGAGAATAAATAATAATCTTTTTGGGATTATATTTTTCAAGGGTCATGCGAACGAACTTATTACCAAAAGAACCCGTGCCACCAGTTACCAGAATCGTTTTATTATCAAACATGTTTTTCACCAGAAAATAACAACTTATTGAATGCTACAATTGAAGAGATTGTAACCCAGACCTGTAAGGGTTTTGCCCACGCTACCGCCCCTGGCTTAACAGCTACCAGTGCACTGAACGAAGGTTAAATGTTCCATTTGTTGAAGTCCGACACCGAACTCTTACTGGCGCTGGACAACTGCAAAAAACTGCCGTTAATTGTCGTCCTAAATGGACTCGGAAACAAGCACAAATCGTTACAAATCAGTCCACATTTGAATCAGATAACTCCATGTTATCACTAGAATTAATAACAAAAAGCGGCAGTTACCATTATGGTTATGTTTACACATACCAAATGATAACTGCCGCTTTTTCAAACAGAAAGAGAAAAATCAGTCGTTAGCCAGCAGCTTCTCAATGCGGCTTCTGAACTTCGCCCCTTCCTTCAGGTTACGCAGGCCGTAGTTCACAAACGCCTGCATATACCCCATTTTCTTACCGCAGTCGTAGCTGTCGCCGGTCATCAGCATGGCATCTACGGACTGTTTTTTCGCCAGTTCAGCAATCGCATCGGTTAACTGGATACGGTCCCAGGCGCCTGGCTCCGTTTTTTCCAGCTCGGCCCAGATATCCGCGTTAAGAACATAGCGGCCAACGGCCATCAGGTCGGAGTCAAGCGTCTGAGGCTGATCCGGCTTTTCGATGAACTCAACAATGCGGCTCACCTGCCCTTCCGTCTCCAGCGCTTCTTTCGTCTGAATGACAGAGTACTCAGAGAGATCGCCATCCATGCGCTTCGCCAGCACCTGGCTGCGGCCCGTCTCGTTGAAACGCGCCACCATCGCCGCCAGGTTGTAACGCAGCGGATCCGCAGATGCGGTATCAATGATGATATCCGGCAGAACGACGATGAACGGGTTATCACCCACGACCGGACGCGCGCACAGAATCGAGTGGCCCAGACCCAGCGGCTGCGCCTGGCGCACGTTCATGATAGTTACGCCAGGCGGGCAGATAGATTGAACTTCTGCCAACAGCTGACGCTTAACGCGCTGCTCAAGCAACGCTTCGAGTTCGTAAGAGGTGTCGAAGTGGTTTTCAACCGCATTCTTCGAGGAGTGCGTGACCAGAACGATTTCTTTGATCCCTGCAGCAACAATCTCGTCGACGATGTACTGAATCATCGGCTTGTCGACGATCGGCAGCATCTCTTTAGGAATTGCCTTGGTGGCTGGCAGCATATGCATGCCCAGACCCGCTACCGGAATGACTGCTTTCAAATTAATCATTATATCTTCCACCTTAAAATGGTTGACGAATTATAGCTTTTAAACCTGTTTTCGCCAGTACGTTTTGCTGTAATTCTGGATTCATGTTACGCCCAGGCACCACAAATTACAGTAGTTGTAATCTGAATAGATCACATTATCCAACCAGGAATCGTCGCAAAAATTACCCGCGGATGATTATCTACTCGGCAGCGCAAAATTCAGCCGTTCCGTATTCACAACATGCTGGTCAACCCGGTCAATATCCACCGAGCTTTGCCCCTTTTCATTGACGGCCTCAATGTTTGCCAGCGACAGCAGCGTTTCGTCTTTGGCCATGAACTTGCCCCGCACGTCCTTACGCAAATCGAATTTGATTTTCAGCGCCGGTCCCACGGCCGATTCCTGCATCACGTTGATGTTACGCAAGAAAAGATGCTGAGGCTTGTTGTGCAGTTCAAGCGTCGCGCGCTGCATGTCAACGTTAGTGATGGCGACAAACGAGGTCGCGTTGCCGGATGAAATTTGTATTCCGCGCAGCTTATAGGCAAGTTGCCGATTATCCAGGCGAATATCGTTGAGCTTAAAATTCTGCGGTATCGACAGGTAGTTGCCTTTAATTACGCCGTAACCGATTAACATTCCAGCACTATTGACCATGTCGACATTATCAATAACGAAATTATCACAGCCGTAAATCGCTACCGTGGCGTTATCTATTCCCGCTTTTTTGCTGAAGTCGGGGGTAATGTTTTTAGCCTTAATATTGCGAATAACAAAGTGCTTACCGTTTTCGACATGGACTAACTGACGACAGTTGCTGCCCGTTATATTGGCCACCACGAAGTTCTTCACGGTTTGCTTTTCAGGGTAGTCATTGTCGTAGGTACTGCCCGCAAGCCCGATGCCAATCCCCCAGTTGATTTTGCCGTTGGTACAGTTGATGTTGTCGATCACATGGTCAGAGAGCAGAATGTTACGGTCGTTGATCGCCACGTTCCACTCAATCGCGTCACCCTGCAGGTGGCTAAATCGACTGTTGGTAATGCGCGCACCGTCCACCTGATTATGGAAGCCCTGTCGCAAAATGGCGTAGTTGGCCTGGCTCACGTTGATATTGTCGATGAGGAGGTTGCGCATCACCCTCGGCTTTTTGCCGCCGATGTAGATCTGCGTGACGGGGCCAAAGCCGCTCATCGCCAGACCTTTGATGACGCAATCGGAGCCGCGGACATCCAGCGTGATGTTGTGCGTGCGCCCTTCTCCCTCACCGATGACTTTACTGCCTTCCTGGAGCACAAAGCGCCCGCGCCCGTTGCCTTTGAGCCCACCCCGTATCAGGAGCGTTTTACCGTCGGGGATAAAAATCCCGGTATTGATGTTATCGCAGACGAGATCGGCGGGTACCACAACGGTGTCGGCCTCGGAGAACGCCTGCTTAAAAGCGGCGATCCAGTCGCTGTTGTTGTACTGTTCCACAGAGACCGTCCTCCCGGTGGCTGCCCGTGCGGCGCGCGGCGACAGCAGCGGCATTGCCGCCAGGACGGATAAGGAAGAGACAAAATGGCGTCGGGTAATCTTTTTCAGCATACAACCTCGGCGTTACAGCGTTTGCAGCAGGCTCGCTAACTGGCGATTAATCACCTGCTGGTTAAATTCTGTTTCGACTTTTTGTCGGGCATTTTGCAGCACCGGTACCAGCTCTTGCTGGTCGATGTCGCTGAAGGCCGCTAAGCGATCGGCCAGGGCGAAAGCATTATTTTCAGGCACCAGCCAGCCGGAATACTCCGATCTGATCAGTTCAGGGATCCCGCTGTGCAGCGTAGATACAACAGGAATCCCCACGGCCATGGCCTCCATCAGCGCGACCGGAATACCTTCCATATCACCGTCCGCACCGGTCACGGAGGGCAGCAGGAAAACGTCCGCCTCGTCGAGCATCGCCTTTACCTCATGGCTTGGCTTGAAGCCCGGCATCTCCACGCAGCCTTCCAGCTGGTACTGTTCGATCAGCGTACGCAGTCGGCGCTCCCAGGGGCCGATACCTAAAATGCGATAGTGGAAATCCACCCCACGCGCTTTTAGCTGGCGGCAGGCTTCAATCGCGACGTGCAGCCCTTTCTTCTCGGTTAAACGCGCGACCGAGATAATCTGCAGCGGTTTCCCCGGCACCTTCACCGGGCGCTGGGTGAAGCGCTCCATATCGACGCCCATCCGCGAAACGGTAATTTTTTCGCTCGGGCAGCCCATCTTTTTCAGCCGACCGGCCCACAGTTCGCTGATGGGCAGCATCATGTCACCGCGGCGGAAAAGCTGCTGATACTCCGGGGTATAGTGGTTCAGCACTTCCCGGCTGGAGATATCGATACCGTGGAAAATGGTCGCGATTTTGCCGTCAATTACCCCCAGCTCGCGGAGCTTCGCGGCGGTCACGCCCGCCGGGCCGAAGTGGGCGATAAACACATCCGCACGATACGGCTGCGCCGTTTGCCCGCAAATGGCGGAGAGGATCAGATTGCGGGATTCCGCCCCGTAGCGTGACACATTCAGCGCCCGCCACGTCGAGGGACGGTGCAGCCCGCGCAGCGTCTGGCTGGCGCGGTAGCGCAGTTTGTTCAGCCGCCCGCCCGGCTCATCCTGCAGCCAGCGGGTTTTGGCTTCCAGCCCATACTGGGTGTACGCCGCATGGGTGTTTTGCGTATCGCCCTTTTGCAGGGCGATAATCTCCACGTCATATCCCATATCGATAAACGCGGTGATTTGGTTCAGTACAAAGGTCTCAGACGACAGCGGAAATTTCAGTAAGAAGAAACCAACCTTCATTTCCCCTCCCCGACGCGGTCGAGCACCGATTTCACCATGCCGATCCCTTTTTCGCGCTCGGCTTTCACCGCCACGGCCAGGCGTTCGTTAATCGCAGGCAGCTGTCCCAGCGTGTCGCCGACCATAGCACCCAGCGAACCGTCGAGAAGATGACGAATATCGACCGCCATTTCCGGCATGCCAAGCTGCTGCATAATGCCCGCTGATTTGTGCTCGTAGTTAATGGCAATCGCTGGCGTGCCGAAGTTCATGGAGATAATGGCCGAGTGCAGGCGCGTGCCAACGGTGAGGTCACAGGCGGAGAGCAGTTTGCCCATCTCCAGGTCGTTCAGCTCGTCCATCACCACGTGGTAGCGCGACGGGTCGTTCACCAGGTGACTCAGGTTAAGTGCCACCATGCGGTCATCTTTGTTGTAGCTGTCGATACCGGTACAGGTGGAGAGCGCCAGCACCTGGTAGCCGCTGTCCAGCACGCGGTTCACCACGTCGGCGAAGGCTTTCTCATACGCCGCCTGCGTGGTGCCAAGACGTTTATCAAATGGCGCGAGCTCGCGCAGGGTGATGGCGACGGTTTTCTGTTTCGCCGCCACGTCGAGCCAGTGCTGTACCGCGTAGCTCGGCTGGAAATTATCGACCTGGTGATCCACCAGCCAGGCGGTGTCCACGCCGTGCTCAACTTTTGACGTGTCGATCTCGCTACGCTTCATCAGGTCCAGGCTAACGGACTCGCGCAGGATCAGCGCGTCGCAATGACCAAACACGTAGTTCGCCAGCTGGTTAAACTGCGGATCCTGGAACGGCCCGACGCTGTGGCCGATCATAAACAGCGGCTTTTTCGCCATAAAGGTGCAGAGCGCATGCTCAAACTGCGGCACGCCGTAGAGATCGACAAAGAACGAACCGCCGACCTGAATAATGGCGTCATAGCCGGAGAGCAGACGGACAAAATCCGTAAAGCCCTGGGCAATGGCGATATTGCGCAGCTTGCCGGTGTCGGTCACGCGGGAAAGCAGCACCTGATGCTGGTAGCGACGGCGCAGGACTTTCTTCACGCGCCCCATCACGCCCGCGGCGTTGTTGTGCTGTTTCATCTGGCTGTAGAGCGGGTCGCCCATCACCGGGCGGTTCAGTAACCAGGATGAGCTGACCGGATAACGGCTCATCACATCCACTTCTGTCTCAGGCTCAAGGGTGTTAATTGCATCCAATAAACCGCGCAGGATGGCGCTGTCGCCACGGTTGCCGCAGGTATGGTTGCCAAGAATAAGTAATTTCATAATGGCCTCTTAAAATTAGCCTGCGCGAAGCAGCGTTTTCATTTTTTCGTTACGGCAAAGCTGGCGCTTCATCTCAACCACCAGCGCATTACGCGACAGCACAATCATCACGCCGAACGCCAGTGCGCCCGAGGCGACCTGTACCGCCAGCAGCGCCGCCAGCGGCAGATGACCGCTGAGCACCACGCCCAGGCCATAGCTGACCGCAAGCGTAGGTAAGGAGAGATAAAACGGCAGCCACAGGCTCAGGATGTACTGACGGTAGCTGGAGCCCAGCACCGGCTTGATCATCACGAAGTAGCTCAGCACGGTGTTGATAATTTGTACCAGCAGGAACCCGAGCGTAACGCCGATAGCGCCCGCCATGTGTCCACCCACGATGATTGCCGGAATAAACAGGAAGGTTTTAAACACGTTGAACTTAAAGCTGATATCCACGCGCGCTTTTGCCATCAGCAGGGAACCAATCGGATTTCCCACGGATCGCAGTAGCCCTACCACACACAGCAGCTGCAGGATCGGGATGATGCCGTTCCACTTCTCACCAAACACCAGCGGCACGAAGTTGCTGGAGACCACCATCAGCCCCAGCAGCACCGGGAAGTTAATAATCCCCACTACGGAAAGCAGCTTGTAGAAGTTAACGCGCAGCTTTTCGGTGTCGTCCTGAATCTTGGCAAACGCCGGGAACAGCACGCGGGTGATAATCGGGTTCAGCTTCATCGGAGGAACAACCGCGACGTTGTAGGCCAGGTTGTAGCCCCCCGCCACGCTCGCGCCCAGAATGCGCGCCAGCACCAGCGTCGAGAGGTTGGTATTGACGTAGTTGATAATGCTGTCCGCCGTCAGCCACGCGCCAAAGCGGAGGTTGGACGAGACGGAAGCGAGAGAGAAATGCAGCCCCGGACGGTAAATCTTGCGGCCAAAGTAGCCGAACAGCAGTGTACGCACGGCAGAGTTAACCAGGTAACCGAGGATGGCGGTCATCGCCAGCGGCCAGAAATGGGCGCTCACCACGGTGAAGGTAAAGCCCGCCAGCACGGCACTTGTTTCAATCATGCCGATCTTGTTGAACTCCAGCTCTTTTTGCATCAGCGCGCGGAACTGCTGCCCGTGTGGGATCACCACAAAGGCAAACGACAGCGTACGCATCAGCGGAGCCAGATCCGGGTTGTGCAGCACGCGGGCGATGGTGTCGCTCAGCAGGAACACCAGTACGAACACGAAGATCCCCAGCCCGACGTTCAGCCAGTAGAGCGTGGTCAGCTCCAGATGACTGATCTCTTTGCGCTGGATAATCGAGTTGGCGATACCGAAGTCAGACAGCGTATCGGCCAGCGCGATAATCACCAGCGAGACGGTCAGCAGGCCGAACTGGTGGTTATCGATAATGCGCGCCAGCACCGTCATCTGCACCAGCCCAAGGCCGATGATGACGATGGTGGCCATGGCCGACCACTTGGCGCCGCTGATGGTTTTTTCACGTAAGCTCATCTTAGTACGCCGCTTTGTTCACGAAACCTTTGAAGATAGTCAGAAAAACAATCTTGATATCGAACCAGAGGCTCCACTCACGGATGTACTCCAGATCGAACTCAATACGTTTTTCCATTTTTTCCAGCGTGTCGGTCTCGCCGCGCCAGCCGTTGATCTGCGCCCAGCCGGTGATGCCTGGCTTCACCTTATGCCGCAGCATGTAGCCTTCAATCAGTGAACGGTACTGCTCGTTATGGGCTACCGCGTGAGGACGCGGGCCAACAATCGACATGCCGCCGGTGAAGACGTTAATGAACTGCGGCAGCTCGTCCAGCGAGGTCCGGCGCAGGAAGTTCCCCACGCGGGTCACGCGCGGATCGTTTTGCGTCGCCTGGGTCACCACCTTGTCGTTTTCCATCACCTTCATGGAGCGAAATTTCCACACCATGATCGGCTTGCCGTCCATGCCGTAGCGTGTCTGGCGGAAGATAATCGGCCCGGGTGAACTGATTTTCACTGCCAGCGCAATGCAACACAGCACAGGCGAAATCAGCAGCAGGATCAGCGAAGAGAGAACAATATCTTCCACGCGCTTGAGCACGCGGTTAATACCGGACAGCGGCGTATCGTACAGCGGCACAACCGGCACGCCGTTCACTTCTTCAATGCGGGAATGGAGGATGTTGAAGGTAAAGACATCCGGGATCAGGATCACCGAGCAGGTGGTATCCGCCAGCTCGCGCATCAGTTTCTTAATGCGGGATTCGTCTTTCATCTGCATGGCGATATAGACGTTGTGGATCTTCCCTGCTTTCGCGTCGTCGATAAGCTGCTCGTAGTTGCCAGCCCACTCAGACGGGACGCCGCCCGGCTTCGCGTCGTGGTAGATCCCCACCACTTCAAAACCTAACCACGGCTCTTTGCGGAAGCTGTCGAGCAGCACCTGGCCGACGGGCAAATCCCCTGCTACGGCCACATAGCGTCTGTTGTAACCCCGATTGCGCAGCCAGCCCGCACCGAAGCGGATCAGCGAACGGCAGACCACCATGCCCACGCTGGTCAACAGGTACCAGCAGAGATAGGTCACGAGGCGGTTATCAAAATCATGGCTGAATGCCACCAGCCCGGCGCTGAAAATCAGGCTTAAGGTCCAGTTTTGCAGCAACAACATCAACTCGGTGGTGATTTTCACCCCACGCCACGAGCGGTAAAAATCGGTCATCCCGCCGATCATTTGAAACACGACCAGCGCAATCAATGCCATCAGCAGATGCATATATAAGAACGGTTGCCCGCTAATCCGACACACCGCCCACAATCCGCCGACCATGATGGTGATATCAGAAAAACGCTGCACCATAGAGATTAACGATGCATTCGTTCTCGCTCGTTCGCGTTTTTTTAGATTCGTCATCGTTGTTCCTTTAGTTCAAAACCTTACCCCTCGCCCTACCCCTCTCCCCACAGGGGAGAGGGAACTTGAACACCCTCTCCCCTGTGGGGAGAGGGCTGGGGTGAGGGGCAATTGTTACTGATTCAACAGCGCCAGAATGTCCTTCGTTCGGGCTTCCATCAGCGCCGTGTCGGCACGGGATTCCACGTTCAGACGCACCACCGGCTCGGTATTGGACGAGCGCAGGTTGAAGCGCCACTGCGGGAACGCCATGCTGATGCCGTCGGTACGGTCAATTTCCAGCGCGTGGATGGCAAAGTGCTGTTCCACGCGGGCAATCGCCTCGGCAGGCTGCGCCAGCTTGCTGTTGATCTCACCGCTCGCCGGGAAGGCCGCCATGCGATCACGCACCAGCTCGCCCAGGGTCTGCCCTTTCAGGCACAGCAGCTCGGTCACCAGCAGCCACGGGATCATCCCGCTGTCGCAGTAGGCAAAATCACGGAAGTAGTGGTGAGCGCTCATCTCGCCGCCGTAAATGGCGTCTTCTTCACGCATGCGCTCTTTGATAAAGGCGTGGCCAGTTTTGGACATCACCGGCGTACCGCCCGCCGCGGACACCACATCGACGGTATTCCAGGAGAGGCGCGGATCGTGAATGATCTTCGCCCCCGGGTATTTCTCGAGGAAGGCTTCCGCCAGCAGGCCGACGATGTAGTAGCCCTCGATGAACTGCCCTTTCTCGTCGAACAGGAAGCAGCGATCGAAGTCACCGTCAAAGGCGATACCCATATCGGCACCGTGCTCAATCACCGCGTTACGGGTGTCGTCGCGGCACTCTGGCAGCAGCGGGTTAGGAATACCGTTCGGGAAATTGCCGTCCGGGGTGTTATGCACTTTGATGAAGGTGACCGGCACGTTCAGCGCCTTAAAGCGGGCTTCCAGGGCATCCACCACCGGACCGGCCGCGCCGTTACCGGAGTTGATGACCAGCTTCAGCGGCTTCAGGTTTGCCACGTTGATGTAGCCCAGCAGGTGATCGATGTACTCTTTTTGCAAATTGATCTGCTTGTAGCTGCCGCGCTTCGCGTCGTTCACCGGCGGGAAGTCGTTGGCTTCCGCGAGACGCTGTACGTCGCGCAGGCCGGTATCGCCACTGATCGGACGCGCGCCCTTGCGCACCAGCTTCATGCCGTTGTAGTCCATCGGGTTGTGGCTGGCGGTCACTTCAATACCGCCGTCCACGCCCAGGTGGAAGGTGGCAAAATAGATCTCTTCAGTACCGGAAAGGCCGATATCCAGCACGTCCACGCCCGCATCCTGCAGCCCTTTCGCCAGGGCCAGCTTCAGGGACTCGCTGGTCAGGCGCACGTCGCCGCCCAGCACGATAGTTTGCGGCTTTAAATATTCGCCGTACGCGCGGCCAATACGCCACGCAATGTCTTCATTCAGCTCTTCGCCCAGCTTGCCGCGAATATCGTAGGCTTTAAAACAGGTTAACTTTTCCATGATGACCCCTTTTTCAGGCAACAGTTGGCCCTGACCAATTAATGGCCAAATTCTTTTTTTTCATTCGTAGGCCCGGTTAGCGCAGCGCCACCGGGCAGGAAGCAGAGGCGCTACACCCGTCCGTAACGATCCTGGAAGCGAACGATATCGTCCTCCTCCAGATACGAACCGGAGCGCACTTCAATTAAGTCGAGCGGAATTTTCCCCGGGTTCTCCAGACAGTGCGTGGCCCCCAGCGGAATGTAGATGGATTCGTTTTCGCCCAGCAGTTTGATTTCGCCGTCGATGGTGACTTTTGCGGTTCCCGCCACCACCACCCAGTGCTCGGCGCGATGGTGGTGCATCTGTACGGACAGCCCTTCACCCGGCTTCACGGTAATACGCTTCACCTGATAGCGGTCGCCGGAGTCGATGGAGTCATACTTGCCCCACGGACGGTAGACTTCGCGGTGAATGTGGTGCTCGTGACGACCATCGGCCTTGATTTGTTCAACCACTTTTTTAACGTCCTGCACGGCGTTACGGTCGGCAATCAGCACCGCATCTTTGGTCTGCACGACCACCAGATCCTTCACCCCAACCGTGGTGACCAGGCCGGATTCGGCATAAACATAGCTGTTTTCCGTTTTGTGGCTAATCACATCACCGTGATGGACGTTACCCTCCGGGGTATGCGCACTGATCTCCCACAGGGATGACCAGGACCCCACATCGCTCCAGCCCGCGTCCATCGGCACCACGACGGCATCCGCCGTGCGCTCCATGACCGCGTAGTCAATGGACTCCTCCGGGCAGGCGAGGAAAGATTGCTCATCCACACGAATAAAGTCGAGGTCAGGATCGACCACCGCCATCGCTTTCTCACAGGCGCTCAGGATGTCCGGACGGTATTTTTCCAGCTCTTCCAGGTAGCGTCCGGCGCGGAACAGGAACATGCCGCTGTTCCAGTAATATTCCCCGCTGGCCACATAGGCCTGCGCGGTTTCCAGATTCGGTTTTTCGACGAACTGCGCCACGTCAAACGCCACGCTGTCGCCTTCGCCCGGCGTCACGCTGCCGCGACGGATGTAGCCATAGCCGGTTTCCGGCAGGTCCGGCACGATGCCGAAGGTCACCAGCTTGCCGCTTTCCGCGTAAGGAATGGCCGCACGGACCGCGTCGCGGAACGCCTCTTCCTGCTGAATGACGTGGTCAGCCGCCAGTACCAGCATCAGCGGGTCGCAGTTCGGGCTGCTGCGTTTTGCCGCCAGCGCCGCCAGGGCGATCGCAGGGGCAGTGTTACGACCGGCAGGCTCCAGAATGATGTTTTCTGTGAGTTTGTTCAGCTGGCGCAGCTGCTCGGCAACGATAAAACGGTGCTGTTCGTTACAAATAACGACCGGACTTTCACACTCCACGCCGTGCAGACGGTTGACCGTCGTTTGCAGCATGGTGAGGTCCCCTTTCAGGCAGAGGAACTGTTTTGGATAGAGCACGCGGGACAGCGGCCACAACCGGCTACCAGAGCCACCTGCCATCACAACCGGATACAACGTGGTTTGACTCATGATTTATCCCCGTATATCTGCAATAAATTGGCTCAGCACGTTCTCTTTTTCGAGCGTGCGTTCGGCATATTCACGTGCCACCGTGTTCTCTTTTGGCATGGCGAGTGCCTGCTCAATACCGGCTACCAGCGCGGGAACGGATTCTGGCTCCACGCAAACGGCAATGCCGGGATAGCTGTTACACAGCTGGCCTAATTCTGTTTCGGCTTCTGCCGTAATCACCGCGTTGCCGCCCACCGCCAGAATGTTGGTCAGCTTGGACGGCAGCACCGCGTCCGCCGCGCCGCGCTTTTGCACGACCAGATGGCAGTCGCCCATCTTCAGCAGGGCAGGTAGCGCCTCGTAAGACTGAAGCGGGAAAAATTTCACGTTGGTCAGGCCGCGTTCGAGGGTCATTTTTTCCAGCCGCGCTTTTCCACCGCCCTGCCCGACAATCACAAACGTCCACGGATGTTCGCTAAGCTGCTGCGCCGCTTCAATGACGCTCTCCAGCCCCTGCTTTTCGCCGATGTTACCCGAGTAAAGAATGATTTTTTGATCTTCAGGCAATCCGAGCTGCGCGCGGAGCGCATGAGCATCTTGCTCTGTCACATCGCGGAAACGGGCCACTTCGGACCAGTTCGGGAAGAAAATGACTCTCTCCGCCGGGACGCCCTTCTCCTGCGCCTTGTTCATCATCGAGCGCGAGATAGTCGAGACGTAATCCACGTTGTGCAGCCCGCTGCGCTCAAAGGCGCTGGCGAGCTTCGCCACCTTGCCGCCCTTGCCCTTGCCCGCCATTCCCAGGCCGAGCATGGCGTCCACTTCATAATCCTGAATGTGCAGCAGGGTGCGCGCGCCAGAAAGTTTGCCCAGCAGGCGCATGCCCGGCGTGCAAAACAGCGTCGGCACCACGCCGATAATGCGATCCGGCTTCCAGCGACGCTGCGCCATCAGCGGGAAAAAACTGCTCAGGGCAAAGCTGCCCAGATGAATTAAACGTTTCAGCGTCGAAGGCTGTTTTGGCACGTAGAGTGGGCAGCGCCACACAGTCGCAGCACCCTCTTCGCGGCGATAGCGCCAGCTTGAGTAGCGCTCGCCCACCTTCCACTCCGGGTAGTACGGCGGCGCGGTAATGACCCGCACGTCATGTCCCTGGCTCGCCATCCACTCGACCATCTCGCCGGTGTATTTCCCGATGCCGGTTAATTCCGGCGAATAGTTAATGCCATACACAAGGATCTTCATAAACCCGGCACCCCGGACTGACGTTCTGCGAGGAAGTACGCTCGACTGTTATCGTGAACGTTATCGCTCGCCAGCAGCGCCTCTGGCGTCTGCCAGCGGTAGTCGTCATGCTGAGAATCAGGCAGATGCAGATCTGCCTCACTCACCTTCAGGCGGAACCCCAGCACGATGTAGTGCGTGGAGAACCCGGTGCCTGAAAAGTTATCGTCATAGAAGTGCTGCCAGACCCCGTAAAACTGGCCTGCCGCCATCGGCAGCTGCAGGCCCAGCTCCGCCAGAGTGAGACGCTCAAACGCATCGGTCAGCGTCTCATCCTTCTGCACGCGCCCGCCGGGCACGAACCAAAAGCCCTGTGCAGGACGATTGGTTCGTTTCCCCAGCAAGAACTCGCCGCGTTCGTTCTCCACGATCAAATCGATTGAGATCAGCGGAGTAGAACGCACTACCGTGGCAAAATCTTCCTGACTTAAAAACATCATTACCCCCGGAAGCGGTGCTGGTTTTCCAGGAACCACTGGTAGGTGCTGGCCAGCCCCTGCTCCAGTGACACCTCGTGATACCAGCCCAGCTGATGCAGGCGGGTCACGTCCAGCAGTTTGCGCGGCGTGCCGTCCGGCTTGGTGGCGTCAAACACCACGCGGCCTTTGTAGCCCACCACCTGCGCGATAGTCTGCGCCAGCTCGCGGATGGTGCAGTCAACGCCGGTTCCGACGTTGATGTGCGACAGCATCGGCTCGGTGTTCTCCTGCCACACTTCGCGATCCAGCTCCATTACGTGAATGCTGGCCGCAGCCATGTCGTCCACATGCAGGAACTCGCGCTTTGGCGTACCGCTGCCCCACACCACCACGTCCGGCGCGTTCTCGGCGGTCGCCTCGTGGAAACGGCGGAGCAGCGCCGGGATCACGTGCGAATTGCTCGGGTGGAAGTTGTCGTGCGGTCCGTACAGGTTGGTCGGCATCACCGAACGATAGTCGCGGTTGTACTGACGGTTGTAGGACTCACACAGCTTGATCCCGGCAATTTTGGCAATCGCGTACGGCTCGTTGGTCGCTTCCAGCGTGCCCTGCAGCAGTTCGCTTTCCGCGATGGGCTGCTTCGCCATTTTTGGGTAAATACAGGATGAACCGAGGAACAGCAGCTTATTCACGTTGTGCAGGTGCGCCGCGTGAATGATGTTGCTCTCGATCATCATGTTCTCGTAGATGAAATCTGCCGGGTAGGTGTTGTTGGCAACAATGCCGCCCACTTTCGCCGCCGCCAGATACACCTGGTCAATACGTTCGTTGGCAAAGAAGTCCTGTACCGCTTTGCTGTCTAGCAGGTTCAGCTCGTCGCGGGTGCGGACAATCACCTCTACATCACCGCGCTGCTCCAGCTGGCGAACAATCGCGGAACCCACCATTCCGCGATGACCGGCGACAAAAATACGTTGTTTTGTCATTCTCAGGACTCCAGCGCGATGGCAACCTCGTAGCCATGAGACTTGAGCAGGGAGTGTTTTTTCGCTGCTTCAAGATCTTTGGCCACCATCTCGGAAACCATCTCCTGCAGAGTGGTCTCTGGTTTCCAGCCCAGGGTTTCGTGCGCTTTGGTTGGGTCACCCAGCAGGGTTTCCACTTCAGCAGGACGGAAGTAGCGTGGGTCAACCTGAACGATAACGTCGCCCGGCTTCACGCCCGGTGCGTCGTGACCCGTCACGGAAACCACAATGCCCTTCTCTTCCACGCCAGTACCTTCGAAGCGCAGTTTGATGCCCAGCTGCGCGGCAGCCATTTCAACGAACTGACGCACGGAATACTGCACGCCGGTCGCGATCACGAAGTCTTCTGGTTTGTCCTGCTGCAGCATCATCCACTGCATTTTCACGTAGTCTTTCGCATGGCCCCAGTCACGCAGGGAGTCCATGTTGCCGAGGTGCAGGCAAGATTCCAGACCCTGAGCGATGTTGGCGATCGCGCGGGTGATTTTACGGGTCACGAAGGTTTCGCCGCGACGCGGGGATTCGTGGTTGAACAGAATGCCGTTACAGGCGTACATGCCGTAGGATTCACGGTAGTTTACGGTGATCCAGTAGGCGTACAGTTTAGCGACCGCATACGGAGAGCGCGGGTAGAACGGCGTGGTCTCTTTCTGTGGAATTTCCTGCACCAGGCCGTACAGCTCGGAGGTGGACGCCTGGTAGAAACGGGTTTTCTTCTCGAGGCCCAGGAAGCGAATGGCTTCCAGCAGACGCAGGGTGCCCATGGCGTCAACGTCGGCGGTGTATTCCGGGGATTCGAAGGAGACCGCAACGTGGCTCATCGCGCCCAGGTTGTACACTTCATCCGGCTGCACTTCCTGCAGGATACGGGTCAGGTTTGAGGAATCGGTCAGATCGCCGTAATGCAGATGGAATTTCGGGTTCGCGGAGTGAGGATCCTGGTAGATATGGTCAACACGCTCGGTGTTGAACGAAGAGGCACGACGTTTAATACCGTGTACTTCATACCCTTTTTCCAGCAGCAGTTCTGCCAGGTAAGAACCATCTTGTCCGGTAACGCCGGTGATGAGAGCGACTTTAGACATGTTTATATTCCTCTGTACTTATCAAAGTTTTTCAGTTTCAACGCGTTCGCGTATCACCACTGCGGGGTTGCCACGGCAAATTGTATTTGCCGGTAGCGATTTAAAAACGCTGCTGCGGGCACCGACTACCGTGCCATCGCCAACAGAAACACCAGGTGCAACAAAGACATCTGTTGCCAGCCAGCATTTTTCACCAATCACAATTGGCGAAGCGGTAATATCAAAATGCTGACTCATAAAATCATGGCTGCCGGTGCACAAATAACACTTCTGCGATACCACCGAATTTGCGCCAATCGTAATCTCGCCCAGGGTATATAACACCGCGTCATCCCCTACCCAGGCGTAATCCCCAAGCGTTAATTTCCAGGGATAGGTAATTTTCACCGAGGGGCGAATCACTACGTTTTTTCCGATTTTTGCGCCAAAGAGACGCAATAAAAAGGCTCGCCAGCGGTACAGTATTTGCGGAGACCAGGCAAATAATGTCGCCTGAACCGCCCACCACAACTGCACCTTAATACCATTCCCGCCCCGAAAGCCTTTCGGCACGGAGAATCCGTTAAGTTCCTGCATTAGGCTTCCTTATATTTCAGGCTTTGTTATATAAGGCTTTCGCTTTACCTGTCGTTTTCAGACGTAAAAAATAAGACAATTCCGCCCAGAACCCCGGCACGCGTAATATTTTACGCTGCACGTTTTTTGCATCCTGGCACAATTCCAGATTATTTGAAGTTGACACACCGCCCATGGAAAATTCAGATACCAGTCCTTTAATACGACGGAATGGATAACCTGATTTGTACAGGCTGGCAGTCAGTGCATAATCTGAAGACACTTTATACTGCAAATCGTAAGGCTGTTTTTTCAGGCCCTCGACCGGAAAGAAAATGGCCTGATGGCTGGCCGGCAGGCTGTGGTAGATATACCAGCCCGGCTTGGCGCTGCGCAGCACTTTATTTCCGTCACCAAAATCGAGCAGGGCATCGCCAATATACAAGGCGTCCTCTTTCTGGCGGGCGAGCTGACGGGCAAACAGGGCCACGTCGTCATGGAACACATCGCCAGAGTTCAGGAAGATGGCGTAACGTCCCTGCGCCATCGCGATGCCTTTATTCATCGCGTCGTAAATGCCTTTATCTTTCTCGCTGATGTAACGTAAGTTGAACTCACCGTTGAGTTTTTCCAGAAACTCAGCCGTACCGTCGTTCGAACCGCCATCAACCACGATCCACTCAAAGGTGAGGCTCGGATCGCGCGCCAGGTTGCGCAGCGAGCGCCAGGTTTTTACCACCCCTTCGTAGTTACGAAAGGCGACAGTAATGACGCTAAGAAACATAAATCACCTCATTTCGTCATACGCGCGTAATATTGAGCGCTTTGCGCAAAATAAACGGGCAGACAATCAAGAAAGCATATTCCGGGCTAAATATTGACCCCGTAAAGAACAACGACACTGGCGTAAAAAGATAAAGCTGCACGCGAAAGTTTTGGTTATCACCAAACGCGTTAATCATCATTTTAAAAACTTTAAACAGATACCAGATCGTCAACAGTACGGCGAACCACGAAAAATAAATAATTAACAGATACAGACCATTGTCTATGGTTTTACCGACATCCGCACCGTTAAAGATTCCGAATGATGCAACATATTCGTAAAGTGAGCCGAATCTTACTACCCCATCAATATGGGTTAAGGAATAACCCACCATCACCAGTGGCCCGATGATGCGATAATAGGAAGAAGACCCTTCCGTTCCCAAATCTCCCAGACGTTCTGAGATGTACGGGAAGGCAAATATCACGCCAACCATAAATACCGTCAGGGAGATAATCGCCAGCGGCAGTTTTTTCTTAATCGCATCTTTGTTCAGGTACTGGAATGCCCACTCCAGGAGGTAAAACAGGATAAATGTCATTACCCCTGAGAACGATCCAGACAGAACAATTCCTGCAAGAATCATAGCATCGGTTTTGGGGGTTTTGATACCAAACTGTTTGATGCTGAGCCAAATTGAGATTAACGCCAGAGCGAAAAACGCCGGTTCAAAATAGAGCGCAGTAGTACGCTTACCACCAAACTTAATGAAGTTCAGTACATAGCTGTTACTGTATATGAGATATTTCGAAATTATCTCCATCAAACTGCTGCCGCCGGTCAAAATAATTTGCGCCATTTCCATCGCGGCAAGCATAACAATGACCCCAACGACAATATAAAAGAACCTAAGGATTTTCTTATAATTGTGCGGCGAAATAGTTTTAAAGCGAATACTCCACACCATGCCAATAATGATAACGATATAAACAAACAGCATGGTTGAGGTGACGTATTTGCTGGCATCCAGCGACTGACCAAAGATGTAGTTAAACGCGGTCAGACCCACCCCGAGCCCTAACGCTATCATCAGCTTCTTGAGACTGATTTTCTCAACGTAGAGTAAAAGCAGAACGGGCAAGAAGGTGACGATGGTAATCGGGAAACTCTCCCCCAGCTGGGCAATCTTGACGTTGACCAGCAGGTAGATCAGCGGCAGCAGCAGATAACTACAGATTCTGATAGAACGAGACATACTCCTCCAGCATCTGTTGTCCACTGTAGGCCTTGCGGCTGCGGTTGCGGAACGATTCCAGGTCAGTGCCAAAAACGGCCTGCGCAATAGCGGCCTTCGGCAGTTGCACCAGCGGCAGCACCTCCTGCTCCGCGAAGGTTTTTCCGCCGGATTTCTCCAGTACTTCGCGCGCGGCGTCGCTGTGGGTGGCAATGACAGGCACGCCAATAGAGAGCGCTTCGCAGAGGATCAGCGGATAGTTGTCCACGCGGGAGCTGAACACCAGCGCATCCATACCGTTCAGGGCGCTCATCAGCTTGCGCTTGTCGGTTTCAAATCCGTGGTTCACCACGTTCGCCCCTTCAAACGGGGAAAACTTGCCGAAGGTGTGCAGTTCAACCTTGTCGCCGAGCGCCATGATGTCGCGCACCAGCTGCTGGTTGGTTTTGCCGTCGTAGCGCAGGTCATGCGCAACAATGGCAATTTTCGGTTTGCCCGGTGTTTCGGCTACGGGCGTCAGTTCCGCCAGGATCTCTTCCGTTGCTACGTCGATGCCGTTGTTGATGATCTTGCAGCGCCCTGCCCCGTACAGGCTGTTGAAGGCATCCGCCACGTGCTGGCTTGGGGAAATAAAGGTGCAGCCGAGCGAAAGCATGTCGCGGAACAGCTGACGCTTGCCCTCAACCAGCTGATGTGCGCGATCCACCTTCACCGGCGGATAATTGTTCAGCGTCGGACATTTCTGGCAGTTATCTTTCCAGCCTTCGCAGCCGTCGGTAAAGGCGCAGCGTCCGGTCACGCTCCAGTGATCGTGCAGCGTCCAGACGAATCGGGTGTCCGGCTTGTGCGCTTTCACCTTCTCACAAAACGCCACCACCTCTTCCAGATTCAGCCAGTAGCTGTGCAAAACGTGAAAATGCAGCACAACCGGACCGGTCGTGCGCGTCACGGTGCGGTAAAGGTTGTTCAGGTTGCCAAACAGATCGCGGTTAAACAGGCGGAACAGCGCAATGTTGGCAATGGAGGTCAGACGCGGGGTCTGCTTCAGCACCTGAGGATAGTTATCATGGCTAACGCTTTTTTTGCCGCCTTTGCCGTAGCCGTAAACAAAACGCGACTGTAATCCTTTTTGCAGCGCGCGCTGGTGCAGATCCAGCGCCACGCCAGCCGCCCCGCCTTCTGCGAGGCGTACGTTAAATTGCAGAATGTTCATTTAATCACCTTCACGCGGGCTTTCTCTCCCACCACCAGCGCATTGTCCGGAATGCTGTCCAGCACCACGCTACCTGCGCCAATCGTGACATTGTTGCCGATCGTGATGTCACCGATGATCACCACGTTGGCGCCCAGCTCGACGTTATTGCCAATCACCGGACAGGCCAGGCTTTCTGGCCCACGGTTGCCGATGGTGACCGCGTGGCGAATAGTGAAATCATCCCCCGCGACGACGAACTTATTGATCACCACGGCATACCCATGGTGGATGGTGAAGCGTCGGCCAATGGTGGCAGCGGCCTGAATTTCATAGCCAAAAAAGCATTCAGTAATGATGCGGTACAGCACCAGCACGGGTGCCGCCCAGATATTGTTTAAAACGTTTTTCTTACGCCACACCGAGCAAAAGTGCGCGATGCGGTACGCCAGAACCATGCAGCACGGGCGCAGGCTCCAGCTGTTAGCGCGGCAATCTTCCAGAAACATTATTTCCCCCGAAGCCCGTCGGCCAGACGCTTGCCGTTACGCACGGAAAGCAGCGTCAGCAGCGTGCGCCAGTTCATGCGCTTGTTGCGGATCTGATACAGGGTAAAGAGCTGATACTTCCGGCTGGCACGGTCAAACTTGTTCTTGTGCTTGCGGTAGAAGTGGAAGTAGCCCGAGAATTTCTTCGGTGACGAGGTGATTTGCATCTCCCCATGGTTGATGTGCAGGATCTGCGTGGCCTCTTCCACTTTCCACGGCTCGCCGTACTCCACCACCATTCGCAGGAAGATGTCGTAATCCTGCGCGGCCTTCAGTTCGGTATCGAACAGGCACTCTTTGAAGCGCCATGCCCAGGTGAAGACCTGATTACCGATAATGTTGCGCTTGTAGAACAGGCGGCGGGAGTACGGTGATTTCGGGTACAGCGGCAGGCTGGCCGGCTGCGAGTACACTTCACCCTGGCAAACGTAGTCGTTGGCATACAGGAACGCGTGCGTCCCCAGCTGCGCTTTGTGAGAGAGGAAGATGGACAGACGGTTTGGCGTCCATTCGTCATCGTCGTCAATCCCGGTCAGATACTGCCCTTTCGCCTGCATAATCGCCTGATTACGCACCGCACATGCGCCGGAGTTAATGGCGTTATGCGTATAGACCACCCGCGGGTCGTTGAGGTCAGTCACAAACTTTTGCAGCTGTTCATACGAGGAAGAGCAGTCATCGACGATGATCAGCTCCCAGTTATCGTAATCCTGTCGCAGGACGGATTTGATTGCGCGGATCGCCAGCTGCTGACGATTCCATGTCGGCATATAGATTGAAACTAAAGGGCGTTGTGTGGTCATGGTCTTCCCCTTATCCCTCACCCCGCCCCTCTCCCGGAGGGAGAGGGAGAAAAGCTGCTCTCCCTCAGAGGAGAGGGTTAGGGTGAGGGGGATTTTTATTTACTGTCAGATTTATATTCGTACTCGTAATACCCGTAATCCTGGTATCCGGTCGCGCGGCGGAAGATGGAGTTCAGGATCACCCCTTTCACCTCAATGCCGTTCTGCTCGAAGCGGCTCAGGCTGGTCTCGACTTCCTTCAGCGTGTTCACCGCGTAGCGCGCCACCATCAGCGTGGTGCCTGCATGACGGCCCACCACGGCGGCATCGGTCACGGCCAGAATTGGCGGCGTATCGATCAGCACCAGGTCGTAATGCTTACTCGCCCACTCCACCAGCTCGGTGAAGCGTTCGCTCATCAGCAGCTCGGACGGGTTCGGCGGCACCTGACCACGCGGGATCAGGTCAAATTTCGGGATAGAGGTCGGTTTCGCGCTCTCGCTAATCTCCCCTTTGCCGAGCAGAATTTCCGACAGGCCGTTAACGTTGTTGGTGCCCAGCAGCTCATGGGTGTAGCCCTTACGCATATCGCAGTCGATCAGCAGCACACGCTTGTTGGTCTGGCTTACCACCGCCGCCAGGTTGGCACAGACGAAGGTTTTACCGATTGACGGGCTAACGCCGGTCATCATCAGGACGTTGTTTTTCGCCTGCATCATGGCGAAGTGAAGGCTGGTACGCAGGCTGCGCACTGCTTCAATCGCCAGGTCAGTCGGGTTACCCACGGCCAGCAGCTGGCTCTGTTTGTAACGCTTAACCCCTTTGATGGTTTTGACGCTGTCACGCGATTTTTGCCATTCGGAAAGCGGGATGCTGGCGTACACGTTGATGCCGTGCTCTTCCAGCACCTGCGGACTTTCGATACCGCGGTTGAACAGCGAACGCAGCAGCACACCCACGATGGAGAGCATCAGGCCGAGAATAATGCTGCCGAGAATAATCAGCGCTTTCTTCGGCTTCAGCACACCGGGCTGGGTGATGGCAGGGTCGACGATACGCACATCACCCACCGTACTGGCTTCGGTGATCTTCAGCTCCTGCTGTTTGTTCAGCAATTGCATATAGACCTGCTGACCGGATTCCACATCGCGGGTCAGACGCACAATTTCCTGCTGCGTCTTCGGCATGGCGGTCACGCGGTTGTTCAGCTTCGCCTTCTCTTCTTCCAGCGTCTGGCGTTTTTCCAGCAGCGTGCGGTAGGCCGGGTGGCGTTTGGTGTAGAGCTTGGAGATTTCCGCCTCTTTGAAGGTCAGTTCATTGAGCTGCGCATCAATGTTCACCATCGAATCAAGAACGGATTTCGCTTCCAGCGGCAGGTCAACGGAGTCTTTGTCCTGACGATAGGCATTCAGCTTGTTCTCTGCGGCATCCAGACGGGAGCGCACTTCCGGCAGCTGTTTGGCGAGGAAGGCGAGGCTTTTTGCGGCTTCCGCAGATTTACGCTCGACGTTCTGCTCAAGGTAGTTGCGGGTAATGCTGTTCAGGATATCGCGGATTTTGTCCTTATCTTCACCGGTGAAAGTCATGCTCAGGACGCCGGTGTCCTTCCCATTTTCGGTGACGGTAAGGTTGTTTTGCAGGTTATTGATCATCCCCAGCGTGGAGAATTTGGTGACGGTAAACTCACCGCCTTCCTGGGCGTGGATTGCACTCACCATCATGCTGACGCCGTCTTTGGTCAACATCTGCCCCACTTCACCGCGCGCGCTAAGGCCCGCGTCGCTGGTCAGCTGGTAGTGCTTCGGACCCAGCACCGTCAGGGTAAAGGTCTGATCGCCCGCCCCTTTTGGCAGCACGAAGTCCGTCACTTTGACAGTGTCATTGCTGCGCCCCATCAGGCGATCCCAGCCCGCCCCGAATATCGGGAAGGTGTTTTTAGTGACGGAGATATCCAGCCCGAGGTCGTGCACCGTTTTGCCCAGTACCAGACGCGACTGGATCAGCTGAATTTCAGCGTCAGATGCGGGCGGTTTGTTCGCCAGCGCAGAGCCGATATCCTGTACCAGCGAGTTACCGGTGTTCTGTTCAATTTGCACCAGCGCGTCAGCGCTGTAGATAGGCGTCGCGAACAGCGTATAAACGATCGCCGCCACGGCAAACACGGCGGTGATCCCTATCACCCACCACTTCGCTTCAACAACGGTGCCGACCAGGCGACCAATATCGATTTCATCACTGCCCGAAGTCGGGGCGGCAGAAGGTTTTGTTTTTTCTGTCATTGTTATCCCTGCTGAGCTTTCAGTGCCTGCGCCCACTGACGGGCAGACTGGTCAAGTAAGGTGTATACCGCCTCAAATGCCTCACGGCTCTTGCGATACGGATCGGGGATTTCACGCTCGCCATCCCAGTGACCAAACAGCATCACCTTGCCGCGCATCTCCGGTGCGATCTCGCACAGCGCGTGAATGTGGCGTCTTTCCATCGTGAGGATCAGGTCATATTCCCGGCACATCCGGCCTGAGACCTGACGGGCAACATGCCCGTCAAGGGAGAGGTTATGAGCCTGCGCAACGCTCGTCGCCCGCTCGTCGGCCCCTTTGCCAACCAGCGCGCCAAGCCCTGCGGACTCCACCGTTAACGCTGGCTCGTACTGCTTCAGCAGCCGCTCAGCCGTGGGGGAACGGCAAATGTTCCCCACGCATACCACCAGAATTTTGTTAAACATCGCGGATTACCAGGTATGAATGTCGCGCGCCGTATCCGTCATGTAGCGAACGCCACTGATGGTTGGCAGCAACTGGTTGATCAGGCGGTTCCAGCGAGCAACCGGCGCGGTGGTAACGTAGACCACATCGTATGGCTGGAGGCGGAACTCCGTTGCCATCACCAGCGACGTCGCGTCAGACATATCCAGCTGGTAGATGTTGGCAATCTTGCCTTTCGTGCCCTCGCCTTTCAGCGGACGGATAACGAAGATACCGCTGGCGTTCGACGAGGTCAGGTCGATGCCTTCCGCGTTGCCCAGCGCTTCGGTCAGGGTCATACCGCTGAAGTCCATCTTGAGGGTGCTCTGTTTCTTCACTTCACCCATCACGAACACTTTCAGATCGTCGTTGCGTGGCACATACAGAATGTCACCCGGATAGAGCAATCGGTTCTGCGTCAGGTCGCCATTCTGCATCAGCGCCTGCAGCGAAATGCGCTGCTCTTTGCCTTCGTGGGTCAGGACAACGTTGCGCCAGTCGGCGCCGTCGGTTAAGCCGCCTGCGGCGTTGATGGCATCCAGAACCGTCAGCGGGACGTTAGTGATGGCCTGCTGGCCGGATTTGTTCACCTGGCCGGAGATATAGGCTTTCTGCGAGCGGAAGGCGGCGATATTAACGTCCACCTGCGGGTCAGCGATGTACTGCGCTAAGCGGCCGGTAATATCACTACGGATCTCGGCCAGCGTCTTGCCAACCACATGCACTTTGCCGATGTACGGATAGAACATCGTGCCATCAGACTGAACCCAGTTACCGGTGTCGCTTGAGCTGCGGTACTGGCCCGCTGGGGTCGTCAGTTCCGGGTGGTCCCATACGGTCACGTTGATCACGTCACCCGGTCCTACGCGGTACTGATAAGAGGCGATTTCCTGGTCCAGCGACATATTCGGCTGGGCAACATTGGGACGCGGGCGTAATTGTTCCACCAGACGTGGGGTCAATGGATAAACATTCACCATTTTGTCGAGGTCAAAATCGGCGTCCTGCTGTTTGATCACATCCTTGCCCATAGTTGACATATTGCTGCCGGGAAAGACCGTGCAACCACTCATCAAGGTCACAGACACCAATAATGGCATCAATTTCATTTTGGATTTCATCATTGATTATTTATCACTTTGGCAGAGTAATTATCCTGTGCAATTTAAATAAGCGCGGGTCGTTTTGGCATTCAGAATGCAGTTAAGCAATTAGAAATATAACTGGCATCAGTCCTAAAAAAAGCTTATTCATCCATTGGCTATTGACAGAATAATCGAGGCTGATTCACACGCTTTCAGGCACGCTACCGCCCTTGGCTTTCAGTTACCAATCCACTGACTAAACAATGTGTTATGGATAGACACCCTCTCAAACAAGGTCTTATGGAAATATTTCAGCCACGTTAAATAGCCCGTTGGCAATGAATTGCCACACCATAAGAACGAAACAAAAATAGCAACAAAGAAATTTAACATTTGATGCTGGGAGAATTGTTGCAGCTAACCTAATAGCAGGCAAGGAGACAACCCTCCTAATATCTGTTTTTAAGATTAATATTAATAGCAAAGTTTTGAGGTTTTAGGATTTTCTTTATATTGACAAAATATGCGTTAAAACCATTTACTGCGATATATCCTAAATGTGACCCAGTGTAATTAAATCTTCTCCATTACCTTATTTACACGGCTCAGTTTTTCACTCGTTTTATCCTCTCTTCTATTAAGAGAAATCTCAGCCTGGCATTGCAATTTCGGTCAGCTTTATCCATGATCGAAGTGTGACATTGCTCATATAACTGAAGGTATTGCTATTACTATGGAATGGATTGCCGATCCATCAATCTGGGCCGGGCTGGTTACGCTGGTCGTCATCGAATTAGTGCTCGGTATTGATAATCTGGTCTTTATCGCCATCCTCGCCGAAAAGCTGCCCCCTGCGCAGCGCGACCGTGCGCGCGTTACGGGTTTGCTGCTGGCGATGGTGATGCGTTTACTGCTGCTGGCCTCAATCTCCTGGCTGGTTACCCTCACCACACCGCTGTTTACGCTTTACGGCCTGAGCTTCAGCGCGCGTGACCTGATCATGCTCTTTGGCGGGTTGTTCCTTCTTTTCAAAGCCACGGTTGAACTCAATGAGCGGCTCGAAGGCAAAGACAGCGATAGCCCCACGCAGCGGCGCGGGGCGAAATTCTGGCCGGTGGTGGCGCAGATTGTGGTGCTCGACGCGGTTTTCTCCCTGGACTCCGTTATCACCGCCGTGGGCATGGTCGATCACCTCGCGGTGATGATGGCCGCCGTGATCATCGCCATCACGCTGATGGTAATGGCAAGTAAAGCGCTCACGCGGTTTGTGAACAGCCACCCGACCATCGTGATCCTGTGTCTGAGCTTCCTGCTGATGATTGGTTTCAGCCTGGTCGCCGACGGATTTGGTTTCCACATTCCTAAAGGCTACCTGTACGCGGCGATTGGCTTCTCGGTCATGATCGAATCGCTAAATCAGCTGGCAATCTTTAACCGTCGCCGTTTTCTCTCTGCAAATCAGACGCTGCGCCAGCGCACCGCCGATACGGTAATGCGCCTGCTGAGCGGGCGAAAAGAGGATGCCGAGCTGGATGCCGAATCCTCTGCGATGCTGGCCGATCACAGCGACGGGCAGATCTTCGATCCGCAGGAACGACGCATGATTGAGCGGGTGCTCAACCTGAACCAGCGCTCCGTCAGCAGCATCATGACCTCGCGTCACGATATCGAGCACATCGATTTGACGGCGCCGGAAGAGCAAATCCGCGCCCTGCTGGATAAAAACCAGCACACTCGGGTCGTAGTGACGGGCGGTGAAGAGGAAGAGGAACTGCTGGGCGTGGTGCACGTCATTGACCTGCTACAGCAGCAGCTGCACGGCGAGCCGCTTAATCTGCGCGTGCTGGTACGCCAGCCGCTGGTGTTCCCGGAAGGACTGCCGTTGCTCTCTGCGCTTGAGCAGTTCCGTAACGCGCGGACCCACTTCGCGTTTGTCGTTGATGAGTTTGGTTCTGTGGAAGGGCTGGTGACGCTCAGCGATGTTATGGAAACCATCGCCGGTAATCTGCCGAATGAGGTGGATGAAATCGATGCGCGCCATGACATTCAGAAAAACGCAGACGGTACGTGGACGGCTAACGGCCATATGCCGCTGGAAGACCTGGTGCAGTTTGTGCCGTTGCCGCTGGATGAGAAGCGTGAGTATCACACCATTGCAGGTCTGCTGATGGAGTATTTACAGCGCATCCCGCAGCCGGGGGAAGAGGTTCAGGTAGGCGACTATCTGCTGAAAACGCTGCAAATTGAAAACCATCGCGTGCAGAAAGTGCAGCTCATTCCACTGCGGGATGAGGAAGAAATGGATTTTGAGGTGTAGGTAAAAAAAACGGCAACCTGGCTGCCGTTTTAGGGTTTGCTCCCTCTCCCGTGGGAGAGGGCTGGGGTGAGGGCATCAGGCCGCACTGGCTGCCGGGTAAGGCGTAGCCGCCACCCGGCACCACTGACATCAAAGCTTATCTAACAGCTTCTTCACGTCCTTGCCGGTTTGGGAATCTTTATTGCGGTCCGCCCAGCTATTCAGCCGACGTTTTGCTTCGTCCTGCAGATGCTTACGCAATATCTGATCGACCTGCAGGCTGTAATTCAGCGCCTGCCATTTACCGTAAACGTTCAGCGGGATCGGCGTCTCTTTCAGGAAATCGATAAGCTCGCCTTCGCCTTCCCATCCGGAAAGCACACGAACGTTAAACCGCGTATCCGCCGTCTCTTTCACTAAATCCAGCTTGCCCTCCCCCGTCAACGACAGCAGAGAAGATGTTCCCTGCATCTCGTCCAGGGACAGCTTTCCGTTATCCAGGGTCAGCTCACTGGTAAAGTTATCGAGACGCGTTGCGCTATCGTAGTTTTCTTGCGCTTTGACATTGCTGCTGCGCTCTACCGCCTGTTGCACCAGCTGCTGGAAGTTGAGGCCTTCCATTCGGGTGTCTTTCAGCTCAACGTGCGCCTGCCCCTGCCAGTCGCGGCGAAATGCCTCCGCGTCAATCTTCGTGCCGGAGAAATCCCCCGCCAGCGTCAGCTGCCCCGTGAGGTCAATCGGATAATTGAAGGCTTTGAGGATCGCCCCGATCTCAATGTTTTCAAGGTGTGGCTGGAATTCGGCGCTGGCCACGTCTTTGCGCACGTCCAGCGTGCCCGGCAGCGACATGTTCCCCGCGCCCATCTTGCCGCTGAGTTCAGAGATCACCAGCAGGCCATTATGGTTGAACATCTGGCTGCTGACGTCGGTGAAATCAATACCGCGCCAGCGTACGCTGTTGGCTTTCAGCAGTATGTCGGCGGTAAATCCGCGCAGACCGTTGTAATTGGGCTGATCGAGATTTGAGGAGATCACCGGACGCGGTTTCGCGGCCTGGCTTTGCCCTGTCTGCGCGACATCGCCGTCAGCCGCAGCGTTCGGCTGCGGTGGCAGCAGGTTTTCCAGGTTCAGCTTGTCGAACTGCAGGTCAAAAACCCATTTCGGTTTTTCAGCAAGCGAGACGCTCGCCTGCCCTTTCAGGGTACTGTCGTTGGCCTGCAGGTTGAGCGCGTTTAGCTCCAGCTGCTTGTTTTCTTCATGCCAGACGGCCTGCAGCGTACCCTGACCGGTAATCCCTGCTGTCGGCAGGTCTGCACCCGTCAGCTGCCAGTTCAGCTGCTGGACATCCGCCGTCAGACGATGGGGATAGTCCGACGCGTTCACGTTAGCGTTCATGGAGAGGTTCAAATCGCGCTGATCGCGGTTGACCCGCCCGGAGAACTCCACGGTGGCGATATGGTTGGCGTCCTGCTCCATCTTGAGGTTGATGTTGCGCACGGTGACCTGCTCGTCACCTTCATGCTGGAAGACCAGCACGCTGTCGGCCACTTTCAGGTTACCTATATCGAACGACCAGCCGGTATCAGACGGCTCATCCGGCAAGGTATTTTCGCGTGGCGCGACGGGGGCATCCGCTTTACGCACAGCCTCAGTTTGGGGAGTCAGCTGGATCACCGCCCCTTTCAGCATCACCTGGTCAACCTGAAGCTGATGCGAGAAGAGCGGGATCAAAGCCACATCAAGGCGCATATTGTCTGCCGACACCAGCGGCTGAGACGCCCCTGGCGCGGTTAACGACATACGACCCGAGAGAATGCTGAGTTGCGGCCAGACGTGCCAGCGCAGCGGCCCGTCCAGCTTCAGTTCATACCCGCTGCGTGCTTCGACCTGCCGCACCATATAAGCACGGAAATCATTGGGGTTAACCAGCAGCACCAACGCAGAAAGGCCAGCCACCAGTACCACCAGCAAAATCATCAGCGTTGTCAGAACTCTTCTCATGGCATCCTCAGTGAACGAACAATCAGTCTTTATCAATACGACTGGCAACCGCACCCTGCTGGTCGCGATATTTCGCGTCCTGACGGCGGTTGTAAGGACGATCTGCCGGGCCCGTCAGCGGCTCAAAGCTCAACGCGCCAATCATCATGCCCGGGCGCAGCGCCAGAGGCAATTTACCGGCGTTGAAGAACTCCAGCACGATGCGGCCAGACCAGCCGGGATCGATACGATGAGCGGTAACGTGAACCATCAGGCCCAGGCGCGCCAGCGAAGAGCGGCCATCCAGCCAGCCCACCAGATCGGCAGGCAGCGTCACCGACTCAAAGGTCACTGCCAGCGCCAGCTCACCGGGATGCAAATAAAACGCCTCGCCCTCATCAAGGACGATTTCGTCACTCATCACGCGATCGAGCGCGGCGCTGACTTCATCTTTCGGCCCGCTGAGATCGATAAACGGTGCCGTGTGGCCGCTGAAGGTGCGGAATTTATTCCCCAGGCGCACGTCAACGGTGACACCGTTAATGCGCTCTACCGGCGGACGCGGGGTGATAGACAGGCGGCCTTCATCCAGCCAGGCTTCTATATCGCGGTCACAAAGACGCATGGCACTTTCTCCTTTCGTGCATCGTGCCCCGCAACCGTAGGGTCACAGGGCAAAACCAGGTTATCTCTGAACGGTACACAATTCGCGCGGCTTATTCAAAAAACTGGCTGATTTTCGCTTTTAAGATATCAATAGCAATACGGTTTTTACCGCCACGAGGCACGATAATATCGGCGTATTGCTTAGATGGCTCGATAAATTGCAGGAACATTGGACGCACGGTTTTCTGGTATTGCGCCATGACGGAGTCCATGGAACGACCGCGTTCGTTAACGTCGCGCTTGATGCGGCGCATCAGACAGATATCCAGCGGCGTATCGACGAAAATGGAGAAATTCATCGATTCACGCAGACGCGCATCCGTCAGCAGCAGGATGCCTTCAAGGATAATGACTTTTTTCGGTTCAATGTGAACCGTTTCCTGCGTGCGGGTGTGCTCTACGTAGCTGTAGACCGGCAGTTCAATGGCCGTACCGTTTTTAAGCGACTGAAGATGCTGGAACAACAAGCTGTGATCCATCGCACTGGGGTGGTCGTAGTTGGTTTTGACGCGCTCTTCCATCGAAAGATGGGATTGGTCTTTGTAATAGCTGTCTTCGGGAATGACGCCGATGTGCTCATCACCGACTTGTTCACGCAATTCGCGATAAAGCGTACTGGCAATTAGACTCTTACCTGAAGCCGATGCGCCGGCGATGCCTATGATGACGCACTGATGAGACTTATCAGTCATAAATTTAGCGACCTGATTAACCTGGATGTTAAGGAAGGACGACGCCGGAGCGTCAAACGCGGCAATTATAGGGATTTCGCGGGCGTGATACCAGTCGAAAGCGCAGGTTATGCGAGACTGCCTGAAAAGTCTCTTTTTACGCCCTGAGTGAAATTTTAATGCCTGCTTTTTCGGCGTTCACCCGGAATTTTTCCCGGAGTAACTATTTAATAAGTCTATGATGTCAAAATCTGAGCAGTCAGCATATGATTTGTAAATTGTTTGTACTAGCATAAACGAAATTAATCCTTTCACGCGCCCGGACCTCGCTCCTGACGGCATGGCGTCCCTGGATAGAGCGGTAATGAATAAACAATACCAACGGGTTTTGGTTACCACCCCACATCCTTTATTACGACTTGTCTGCCTGGGCCTGGTCACCTTCATTTTTACCCTATTTTCACTCGAGCTGACCCGCTTTGGTACGCTGCTGGCACCGCTGTGGTTCCCGACGTCCATCATGATGGTGGCCTTTTATCGCCACGCCGGGAAAATGTGGCCGGGCATTGCGTTGGCCTGTTCGTTCGGCAATATTCTGGCCTCGTGGATGCTGTTCTCATGGGGATCCCTCAACCTCGCCTATACCTTTGTGAATATTATCGAGGCGTGCGTTGGGGCGTTACTGTTACGCAAACTGCTCCCCTGGTACAACCCGCTGCAGAACCTGAACGACTGGATCCGCCTGACCGTGGGCAGTGCGTTGATCCCGCCTCTTGTGGGCGGGGTACTGGTTTATTTACTGGTGCCGAACACTGAACCCCTGCGTAATTTCCTCATTTGGGTGTTGTCGGAATCCATCGGTGCGCTGGCGCTGGTGCCACTAGGACTGCTGTTTAAACCACACTACCTGCTGCGTCACCGTAACCCGAAACTGCTGCTGGAAACGCTGGTGACGACGGTGATAACGCTGGTGCTCTGTTGGGCGGCGATCACCTGGCTCCCGTGGCCTTTCACCTGCGTCATCGTTCTGCTGATGTGGAGCGCCGTTCGCCTGCCGCGGATGGAAGCCTACCTGGTATTTTTAGCCACTATCATGATGGTCTCCCTGATGATGGCAAGAAATCCGGCGTCGATAACGCCGCAGAATGTTATCGTTGCGTTCAACGCCCCCTGGCTCCCCTTCCTGATGATGCTGCTGCCCGCCAACGTCATGACGATGGTGATGTACGCGTTTCGCGCCGAACGCAAGCACATCACCGAAAGCGAAGAGCGTTTTCGTAATGCGATGGAGTATTCCGCCATCGGTATGGCGCTGGTGGGGATCGAAGGCCAGTGGCTGCAGGCCAACAAAGCGTTATGCAATTTCCTTGGCTATAGTCAGACGGAGCTTCAGTCCCTCACCTTCCAGCAGTTGACCTGGCCTGAGGATTTGAACACCGACCTTGAGCAACTTGAGCAACTGGTAAGCGGCGAAATTAATACCTACACGCTGGAGAAACGCTATTACACCCGTAATGGCGAGGTTGTCTGGGCGCTGCTCGCCGTCTCCGTTGTCCGTCATGCTGACGGCACGCCGCTCTATTTCATCGCCCAGATTGAAGATATTAACGACCTGAAACAAACCGAGTGGGTCAACAAACGCCTGATGGAGCGCATTACGCTCGCCAACGAAGCGGGCGGGATTGGCATCTGGGAGTGGGATCTGGAGCCGGATATTATTAGCTGGGACAAGCGGATGTTCGAGCTTTACGAAATCCCGCCGCACATCAAACCGACCTGGCAGCTCTGGCATGACGCCATGGTGCCAGAAGACCGGGAGCATGCAGAAAAAGTGCTGCGCGATTCATTAATCGCAAGGCTGCCGTTTAAGCTGGAATTTCGCATTCGGGTGAAGGACGGCATTCGCCACATTCGTTCACTGGCCAATCGGGTGCTGAACAAGCAGGGCGAGGTGGAACGCCTGCTCGGCATCAATATGGATATGACCGAGGTGAAGCAGCTTAACGAAGCGCTGTTCCAGGAAAAGGAACGTCTGCATATTACGCTCGACTCCATCGGCGAAGCGGTGATCTGTACCGACATCGACATGAACGTTACCTTTATGAACCCGGTCGCCGAGAAGATGAGCGGCTGGCCGCAAACCGAGGCCATCGGGCAACCGATTCTGCGCGTGCTGCACATTACCTTTGGCGAAAATGGACCGTTGATGGAGAACATCCACAGCGGCGATATGTCACGGTCCGATATCGAACAGGACGTGGTGCTCAACTGCCGCAACGGCGGGAGCTTCGACATTCACTACAGCATCACGCCATTAAGTACCCTGGACGGGCACAATATTGGCTCCGTACTGGTGATTCAGGACGTGACCGAGTCGCGCAAAATGCTGCGCCAGCTGAGCTATAGCGCCTCCCATGATGCGCTAACCCGACTCGCAAACCGCGTCAGTTTCGAGAACCATCTCAAACGTCTGCTGCAAACGGTGCATGAGACGCATCAGCGTCATGCGCTGGTGTTTATCGATCTCGATCGCTTCAAAGCCGTTAACGATACGGCAGGTCATGCCGCGGGCGACGCCCTTCTGCGGGAACTCTCATCCCTCATGCTGACCATGCTGCGCTCCAGCGATGTTCTGGCGCGGCTGGGCGGGGATGAGTTTGGCCTCCTGCTGCCGGACTGCAATATCGAAAGCGCGCGCTATATCGCGGGACGGCTGATTAACACCATCAATAACTATCACTTCACGTGGGAAGGACGGCTGCACCGGATCGGCGCCAGCGCGGGTATCACGCTGATTGATGAGAGCAACCATCAGGCGGCGGAAGTGATGTCTCAGGCAGATATCGCCTGTTATGCCTCAAAAAACAGCGGACGTGGTGTGGTAACGCTCTACGAGCCACAGCAGGAGCGGATCCACAGCAACCGCAGCATGATGTCACTGGACGAGCAGTGGCATATGATCAAAGACAATCATCTGATGATGATAGCCCGCAGCGTCGCCTCCCCGCGCATTCCGGAAAGCGCCAGCTTCTGGCTGCTGTCGCTCCGCCTGTGGACCAGCCAGGGTGAAATGCAGGAAGAGCATGCCTTCCGCTCAGGTCTGGCGGAGCCTGAACTGCTGCACGCCCTCGACAGGCGGATCTTCAACGAGTTCTTCCGTACCTTTGCCGCACCCGTTGCCGCAAAAGGCATGGGCGTTGCCCTGCCGCTCTCGGAAGCCGGATTAGCCAGCGTCACGCTGGTGGATGAACTGCTCGATTTGCTTGAGAAAAGCCCGCTGCCCGGCCGTCTGCTGCATCTGGTTATCCCGGTTGACGTGGTGCGCAACCCGGATGAAAACGCGCAGCGTAATTTGCAAAAACTCCGCCATGCGGGCTGCCGCGTGGTGTTAAGCCACGTGGGACGCGATATGAATGACGTTAACCACCTGAGCCCCAACATGGCTGATTATCTGATGCTGGATACCGACGTGGTTAACAACGTTCACGGCAATTTGATGGACGAAATGATGGTGACCATTATCCAGGGGCACGCTCAGCGTCTGGGGATGAAAACCCTGGCGGGACCCTGTCATCAGCCGATCGTCATGGATACGCTTTCAGGCATTGGTATCGACTTCATTTACGGCGATACCATCGCTGAAGCGCAGCCGCTGGAGCTACTGCTGAATACCAGTTACTTCGCCATCAATTAAGGGTGACCAGCCGTCGGTATACCAGATGTGTAACAGCGCATAGGAGCGCCACGGCTGCCAGCGTTCGGCATAGCGACGGATTTGCGCGGGCGTCATGCCCGCGAAGCGCTGCTTAATCAGATAATCATCCGGCAGAAAGACATCTTTCGCCTGCCAGCCGCGCAGGGCCAGATAGTTTGCCGTCCAGCGACCAATTCCCGGCCGCTGCTGTAGCGCCTTCATTCCGGCCTCAATATCCGCCGGCGGGGAAAGCGGAAACGTCCCGTCGAGCGCCGACTGTGCCAGATGAATCAACGACTCCGCCCGCTTTACCGGCATGCCTAAGGCTTTCAGCGCCATCGGATCCGCTGCCGCCAGCGCGTCCGGCGTGGGGAAACAGAGATAGCCCGGACAATCCGCCACCGGTTCGCCGCACAGCGCCACCACGCGCGACGTCAGTTTCGCCGCCATGGCCACGCTCACCAGCTGTCCGAGAATGGCCCGAACGCCCTGTTCGTAGGCATCCATTGCCCCTGGCAAACGCAAGCCCGGCCGCGCGGCACCGAGATCGCCCAGCGTATCCGCGATGAGCTGTGGGTTACAGGCGAGATCGAACAGGCGCGCTATACGTTCAAGGCAGGTCTGCGCAACCGGGATAAGTCCCGGACTGAGCGTCACGACCAGCGTATGGGCCGCGGTATCTGGCGTCACGCGAAAGACACCCCGATGGCCATCGCAGGCGAAACTGCGCTCGTAGTAGTCGCCCGTGACGGTTTCAATGCCCGTGACCGCACGCGCACCAAGAAAGCTAAACATCCACTGCCAGTCGTAAGGGGGTTGCCAGGTCAGGGTGTACATCGTCTCTCCTTTTGAGTTCTCCACAGCATAAACGGAAAGGTCCTGTTTCGCCTTGCTTTCATATTCCTGTTGTCGCCATGAAGACATTTCGTTAAAGTCTCGCCCCTTCTCACTGGCATGGGGATTTATCGTGTTTATTGGATTCGACTACGGTACGGCAAACTGCTCGGTTGCGATTATGCAAAACGGACAGCCGCAGCTCCTGAAAATGGAGAAAGAGAGCACGCTGCTGCCGTCAATGCTCTGCGCGCCAACGCGCGAAGCGGTCAGCGAATGGCTGTTCCGCCATCACCAGGTTCCCGCTACCGCAGCGGAAACCCAGGCGCTGCTGCGCCGTGCGGTCAGCTTTAACCGTGAAGAAGATATCGACGTTACGCCGTCCAGCGTGCAGTTCGGCCTCTCCTCGCTCGGTCACTATATTGAAGATCCGGAAGAGGTTTACTTCGTCAAATCACCGAAATCCTTCCTGGGTGCCAGCGGCCTGAAGCCGCAGCAGGTGGCGATGTTTGAAGATCTGGTGTGCGCTATGATGCTGCACATCCGTCATCAGGCGCAGACCCAGGTGCCGAATGCCATCACCCAGGCGGTGATTGGTCGCCCGATTAACTTCCAGGGGCTGGGCGGCGACGAGGCCAACCAGCAGGCGCAGGGGATCCTTGAGCGTGCGGCGCACCGCGCGGGCTTCCGCGACGTGGTGTTCCAGTACGAGCCCGTTGCCGCCGGGCTGGATTTTGAAGCCACGCTGACGGAAGAAAAACGCGTATTAGTCGTGGATATCGGCGGGGGTACCACGGACTGCTCGCTGCTGCTGATGGGGCCAGAGTGGCATAACCGTCGCGATCGTGAAAACAGCCTGCTGGGGCACAGCGGCTGCCGCGTAGGCGGTAACGATCTTGATATCGCGCTGGCATTCAAGAGCCTGATGCCGCTGCTCGGCATGGGCGGCCAAACAGAAAAAGGCATCGCCCTGCCGATCCTGCCGTGGTGGAACGCGATTGCCATTAACGACGTGCCTGCGCAAAGTGATTTTTACAGCACCGCGAACGGCCGCTTCCTGAACGACCTGGTGCGCGACGCGCAGGACGCCGACAAGGTCGCGCTGCTGTATAAGGTGTGGCGTCAGCGCCTGAGCTACCGCGTGGTACGTACTGCGGAAGAGAGTAAAATTGCGCTTTCCGACCGCGCAGAACATGCGGTCTCGCTGCCGTTTATCAGTGACGATCTGGCTACAGCAATTTCGCAGGACGGGCTGGAAACCGCACTTGCTCAGCCGCTGCAGCGCATTCTGGAACAGGTGCAGCTGGCGCTGGAAAACGGCAAAGAGAAGCCGGACGTTATCTACCTGACCGGCGGTAGCGCCCGTTCACCGCTGCTCAAGAAAGCGCTGGCGGAACAGCTGCCGGGCATTCCGATTGCAGGCGGCGATGACTTTGGCTCCGTTACCGCCGGTCTGGCCCGCTGGGCGCAGGTGATGTTTAGGTAGTGCTGCTGTGCCGGGTGGCGGCTTCGCCTTACCCGGCCTACAAAATCCTCGAACCGTAGGCCGGGTAAGCAAAGCGCCACCCGGCTAAAAAGATCGCCACACTCAGACCATTCCTGACAGTCTTCCATATTTCCTCCATTTTTCCGCTGTGTTAGCTGACTAAACTAGTATCATTCCCCGAAGTGTTTCAGGATGAGAACGTATAACGATGAAAGGCAGTAACAAATCCCGCTGGGCAATCGCCGCTGGCATCATTGTGGTGGTCCTTGCCGCCGCCTGGTACTGGCACAGCCAATCCGCTAACGCCCCGGCACCCGCCGGTGCCACAAGCGCGTCGCAGGGCCCAGCCGCCGGAGGTCGTCGCGGAATGCGCGGCGGTGCGCTGGCACCGGTACAGGCGGCAACGGCGGTGAACAAGGCCGTTCCTCGCTATCTTACCGGCCTCGGGACCATTACTGCCGCCAACACCGTGACGGTGCGCAGCCGCGTCGACGGCCAGCTTCAGGCCATTCACTTCCAGGAAGGACAGCAGGTCAAAGCGGGTGATTTACTGGCGGAAATCGACCCGAGCCAGTTCAAGGTTGCCCTCGCCCAGGCGCAGGGCCAGCTCGCGAAAGACAAAGCTACCCTCGCCAACGCTCGCCGCGATTTAGCGCGCTACCAGCAGCTGGTGAAAACCAACCTCGTGTCACGTCAGGAGCTGGACACCCAGCAGTCGCTGGTCAGCGAAACGCAGGGCACCCTCAAAGCCGACGAAGCCGCCGTCGCCAGCGCACAGCTGCAGCTGGACTGGAGCCGCATTACCGCGCCGATTGACGGACGCGTGGGCCTGAAACAGGTCGATATCGGCAACCAGATCTCCAGCGGCGACACCACGGGCATCGTAGTCATCACCCAGACTCACCCTATCGATTTGGTCTTTACCCTGCCGGAAAGCGAAATTGCCACCGTGGTGCAGGCGCAAAAAGCCGGAAAGGGGCTGGTCGTGGAAGCCTGGGACCGCACCAACAAGCAGAAGCTGAGCGAAGGTACTCTGCTCAGCCTGGATAACCAGATCGACACAACGACCGGCACCATCAAGCTGAAGGCGCGCTTTAACAACCAGGACGATGCCCTCTTCCCGAACCAGTTCGTCAATGCGCGAATGCTGGTCGCGACCGAAGAGAACGCGGTGGTGATCCCAACGGCTGCGCTGCAGATGGGTAACGAAGGTAACTTCGTCTGGGTACTGAACAGCGACAATAAAGTCAGTAAACATCTGGTGAAAACCGGGATTCAGGACAGCCAGACGGTGGTGATCGCCGCCGGGCTTTCCGCTGGCGACCGCGTGGTGACAGACGGCATCGACCGCCTGACCGAAGGTGCGAAAGTGGAAGTGGTTGAACCGGCGAAACAGGGAGCGAAAGCCTGATGCAGGTGATGCCACCAGGCTCTACAGGTGGGCCTTCACGCCTGTTTATTTTGCGACCTGTCGCCACCACGCTGTTGATGGTGGCGATCCTGCTGGCCGGGATTATCGGCTACCGCTTCTTGCCCGTGTCGGCGCTGCCGGAAGTGGATTATCCCACCATCCAGGTGGTAACGCTCTATCCGGGTGCGAGCCCGGACGTGGTGACGTCCGCCATTACCGCACCGCTGGAGCGCCAGTTTGGGCAGATGTCTGGCCTGAAGCAGATGTCCTCGCAAAGCTCCGGTGGGGCATCCGTCGTGACGCTGCAGTTCCAGCTGACGCTCTCGCTGGACGTCGCCGAGCAGGAGGTACAGGCCGCCATCAACGCCGCCACCAACCTGCTGCCGTCTGACCTGCCTAACCCGCCGGTCTACAGCAAGGTGAACCCGGCGGATCCGCCGATCATGACGCTCGCCGTCACCTCCTCCGCCATGCCGATGACGCAGGTGGAAGACATGGTTGAAACACGCGTGGCGCAGAAAATTTCGCAGGTCTCGGGTGTGGGCCTCGTTACGCTGGCAGGCGGCCAGCGCCCGGCCGTTCGCGTGAAGCTGAACGCGCAGGCCATTGCCGCGCTGGGCCTGACCAGCGAAACCATCCGCACCGCCATCAGCAATGCTAACGTCAACTCGGCGAAAGGCTCGCTGGACGGCCCAACCCGCGCCGTGACGCTTTCCGCCAACGACCAGATGCAGTCTGCCGATGAATACCGTCAGCTCATTGTGGCCTACCAGAACGGTGCGCCGATCCGTCTGGGCGACGTGGCGACCGTAGAGCAAGGGGCGGAAAACAGCTGGCTGGGGGCGTGGGCCAATAAGCAGCAGGCGATCGTGATGAACGTGCAGCGCCAGCCTGGCGCGAACATCATCGACACCGCCGACAGCATTCGCACCATGCTGCCGCAGCTGATCGAAAGCCTGCCGAAATCGGTCAGCGTGAAGGTCCTTTCCGACCGCACCACCAACATTCGCGCGTCGGTTACCGACACCCAGTTTGAGCTAATGCTGGCGATTGCGCTGGTCGTCATGATCATCTATCTGTTCCTGCGCAACGTCCCGGCAACCATTATCCCCGCCGTCGCCGTGCCGCTCTCGCTGGTCGGGACCTTTGCGGTGATGGTGTTCCTCGATTTTTCGATCAACAACCTGACGCTGATGGCGCTCACTATCGCCACCGGGTTCGTGGTGGATGACGCCATCGTCGTTATCGAGAACATTTCGCGCTATATCGAAAAAGGTGAGAAGCCCTTAGCCGCCGCGCTGAAGGGCGCGGGCGAAATCGGCTTTACCATTATCTCGCTGACCTTCTCGCTGATTGCGGTGCTGATCCCGCTGCTGTTTATGGGCGATATCGTCGGACGTCTGTTCCGCGAGTTTGCCGTGACGCTGGCGGTCGCCATTTTGATCTCCGCCGTGGTCTCGCTGACCCTGACGCCGATGATGTGCGCCCGCATGCTGAGCCACGCGTCGCTGCGCAAACAAAACCGCTTCTCACGCGCCTCCGAGCGCATGTTCGAGTGCGTTATTGCCGCTTACGGTCGCGTGCTGGCGAAAGTCCTGAACCATCCGTGGGCAACGCTCGGCGTGGCGCTGGGTACCCTGGCGCTCAGCGTGATGCTGTGGATTTTTATTCCGAAAGGCTTCTTCCCGATCCAGGACAACGGCATTATTCAGGGTACGCTTCAGGCCCCGCAGTCGGTCTCATTCGCCAATATGGCGCAGCGCCAGCAGCAGGTCTCTGAAATCATTATGAAGGACCCGGCGGTGGAGAGCCTGACCGCCTACGTGGGGGTGGATGGTACCAATCCGTCGCTCAACAGCGCGCGCCTGCAGATCAACCTCAAGCCCCTGGATGACCGCGACGACCGCGTTAACGCCGTCATTGAGCGTCTGCAAAACGCCGTCGCGCGGGTGCCAGGCATTGCGCTTTACCTGCAGCCCATTCAGGATTTAACCATTGATACCCAGGTCAGCCGCACGCAGTATCAGTTCACCCTACAGGCGACCACGCTGGATGCCCTCAGCACCTGGGTGCCGCAGCTGGTGGAAAAACTGAACGCGCTGCCGCAGCTCGCGGACGTCAGCAGCGACTGGCAGGATAAAGGGCTGGCGGCGTACGTGAACGTCAACCGCGACACCGCCAGCCGTCTGGGCATTACCATGGCGGACGTGGACAACGCCCTGTATAACGCCTTTGGTCAGCGCCTGATTTCCACCATCTACACCCAGGCGAACCAGTATCGCGTGGTGCTGGAGCACAACACGGATAACACGCCGGGCCTCGCCGCGCTGGACTCGGTGCGCCTGACCAGTAAAGACGGCGGTATCGTGCCGTTAAGCGCCATTGCCAGCGTGGAGGAGCGCTATACCCCGCTGTCGATCAACCACCTGGATCAGTTCCCGTCCACCACCATTTCCTTTAACGTGCCGGACGGATACTCGCTGGGCGAAGCGGTAGAGTCCATTCTGAGCGCCGAAAAAGAACTCAGCTTCCCGTCCGATATTCAGACCCAGTTCCAGGGGAGCACGCTGGCGTTCCAGGCCGCGCTGGGCAACACCGTCTGGCTGATTGTCGCCGCGGTGGTCGCGATGTACATCGTGCTCGGCGTGCTTTATGAGAGCTTTATTCACCCGATCACCATCCTCTCTACCCTGCCGACCGCAGGCGTGGGGGCGCTGCTGGCGCTGATGCTGGCGGGCAGCGAGCTGGACGTCATTGCCATCATCGGCATTATCCTGCTTATCGGTATTGTGAAGAAAAACGCCATCATGATGATCGACTTCGCCCTGGCCGCCGAGCGCGAGCAGGGAATGTCGCCACGCGATGCCATCTTCCAGGCCTGCCTGCTGCGTTTTCGTCCGATCCTGATGACGACCCTCGCCGCCCTGCTGGGCGCGCTGCCGCTGATGCTCAGCACCGGCGTCGGTGCTGAGCTGCGCCGCCCGCTGGGGATCGGCATGGTTGGCGGTCTGCTGGTCAGCCAGGTGCTGACGCTCTTTACCACGCCGGTGATCTACCTGCTGTTTGACCGCCTGGCGCTGTGGGCGAAAAGCCGCTTCCCGAAACGTGAAGAGGAGGCGTAAGTGAAGTTTTTCGCCCTCTTCATTTACCGCCCGGTGGCGACAATTTTACTCTCCGTCGCCATCACCCTGTGCGGTGTGCTCGGCTTCCGGCTGCTGCCGGTGGCCCCGCTGCCGCAGGTGGATTTCCCGGTGATCATGGTCAGCGCCTCGCTGCCCGGCGCGTCGCCGGAAACCATGGCCTCGTCGGTCGCCACGCCGCTGGAGCGTTCGCTCGGGCGCATTGCAGGGGTCAACGAGATGACCTCCAGCAGCTCGCTGGGCAGCACGCGCATTATTCTGGAATTCAGCTTCGACCGGGATATTAACGGTGCCGCCCGCGACGTGCAGGCGGCGATCAACGCCGCACAAAGCCTGCTCCCGAGCGGCATGCCGAGCCGACCGACCTATCGTAAAGCCAACCCGTCCGACGCGCCGATCATGATCCTGACGCTCACCTCGGACACCTACTCGCAGGGTCAACTGTACGACTTCGCCTCTACGCAACTGGCGCAGACCATCGCCCAGATTGACGGCGTGGGTGACGTTGACGTCGGCGGAAGCTCCCTGCCCGCCGTGCGCGTGGGGCTGAACCCGCAGGCGCTGTTTAATCAGGGCGTGTCGCTGGACGACGTGCGTTCCGCCATCAGCAATGCCAACGTGCGCAAACCGCAGGGGGCGATTGAGGACGGTAGCCACCGCTGGCAGCTCCAGACCAATGACGAGCTGAAAACCGCCGCGGAATACCAGCCGCTGATTATTCACTACAACAACGGCGCGGCGGTGCGCTTAAGCGACGTTGCCAGCGTCACCGATTCGGTGCAGGACGTGCGTAACGCCGGGATGACCAACGCCAAACCGGCGATCCTGCTGATGATCCGCAAGCTGCCGGAAGCCAACATCATCCAGACGGTCAACAGCATCCGCGAGCGCTTGCCGGAGCTGCAGGAGACCATTCCGGCGGCCATCGATCTGCAGATTGCGCAGGATCGCTCCCCGACCATTCGCGCCTCGCTTGAAGAGGTGGAGCAAACGCTGATCATCTCCGTGGCGCTGGTGATCCTGGTGGTGTTCCTGTTCCTGCGCTCAGGCCGCGCGACGCTGATCCCGGCGGTGGCGGTGCCGGTCTCGCTGATTGGCACCTTTGCCGCCATGTACCTGTGCGGCTTTAGCCTTAACAACCTGTCGCTGATGGCGCTGACGATTGCCACCGGCTTCGTGGTGGATGACGCCATCGTGGTGCTGGAGAATATCTCCCGCCATCTGGAAGCGGGCGCGAAGCCGCTGCAGGCGGCGCTGCAAGGGACGCGCGAGGTCGGTTTTACCGTGCTCTCCATGAGCCTGTCGCTGGTGGCGGTGTTCCTGCCGCTGCTGCTGATGGGCGGGCTGCCGGGCAGATTACTGCGCGAGTTTGCCGTCACGCTCTCCGTGGCGATAGGTATCTCACTGGTTATCTCGCTCACGCTCACGCCGATGATGTGCGGCTGGATGCTCAAGCGCAGCAAGCCCCACACCCAGCCGCGCCGTAAAGCCTTTGGTCGTGTCCTGATGGCGATGCAGGAAGGCTATGGTACTTCGCTGAAGTGGGTGCTAAACCATACGCGGCTGGTCGGGCTGGTGCTTATCGCCACCATTGGCCTGAACGTCTGGATGTATATCACCATCCCGAAAACCTTCTTCCCGGAGCAGGATACCGGGGTGCTGATGGGCGGTATTCAGGCCGACCAGAGCATTTCGTTCCAGGCAATGCGCGGCAAGCTGCAGGACTTTATGAAGATCATTCGTGAAGACCCGGCGGTAGATAACGTCACCGGCTTTACCGGCGGGTCGCGCGTCAACAGCGGGATGATGTTTATTACCCTCAAGCCCCGCGACGAGCGAAATCTTACCGCGCAGCAGGTGATTGACCGCCTGCGCGTGAAGCTCGCCAAAGAGCCGGGCGCGAACCTGTTTTTGATGGCCGTTCAGGATATCCGCGTCGGCGGTCGTCAGGCCAACGCCAGCTATCAGTACACTCTGCTCTCGGATGATTTAGCCGCCCTGCGCGAGTGGGAGCCGAAGATCCGTAAAGCGCTGGCCGCCCTGCCGGCGCTGGCGGACGTCAACTCGGATCAGCAGGACAACGGCGCGGAGATGGCCCTCACCTACGACCGCGAAACCATGTCGCGGCTGGGCATTGACGTGGCAGCGGCTAACAGCCTGCTGAACAACGCTTTTGGTCAGCGCGAGATTTCTACCATCTATCAGCCGATGAATCAGTACAAGGTGGTGATGGAGGTTGACCCGCGCTACACCCAGGACATCAGCGCGCTGGACAAGATGTTTGTCATCAACAGCGACGGCAAGGCCATCCCGCTGTCGTACTTCGCCAGCTGGCAGCCGTCAAATGCGCCGCTGTCGGTTAACCATCAGGGCCTTTCGGCGGCCTCGACCATTTCGTTTAACCTGCCAACCGGCTCGTCGCTCTCAGAGGCCAGCGATGCTATCAACCGCGCCATGACGCAGCTTGGCGTACCGTCCACCGTGCGCGGCAGCTTTGCCGGCACGGCGCAGGTGTTCCAGGAGACGATGAACTCGCAGGTGATTTTGATTCTGGCGGCGATTGCTACGGTTTATATTGTGCTGGGCGTTCTGTATGAGAGCTACGTTCACCCGCTGACCATTCTCTCGACGCTACCATCGGCGGGCGTGGGGGCACTGCTGGCGCTGGAGCTGTTCGGCGCGCCGTTCAGCCTCATCGCGCTCATCGGGATTATGCTGTTAATCGGTATTGTGAAGAAAAACGCCATCATGATGGTCGACTTCGCGCTGGACGCCCAGCGCAACGGCAACCTGTCGCCGGAGGAGGCGATCTTCCAGGCCTGCCTGCTGCGTTTTCGTCCGATCATGATGACCACCCTGGCGGCGCTGTTTGGCGCGCTGCCGCTGGTGATTTCGGGCGGCGACGGCTCTGAGCTGCGCCAGCCGCTGGGGATCACCATTGTCGGCGGGCTGGTAATGAGCCAGCTGCTGACGCTGTACACCACGCCGGTTGTCTATCTGTTCTTTGACCGCCTGCGGCTGCGCTTTTCACGTAAAAAGAGAACCACGGTGACCGAGTAAATGACCGACCTCCCCAATAACGTTCGCTGGCAGCTGTGGATAGTCGCATTCGGCTTCTTTATGCAGTCGCTGGATACGACCATCGTTAATACGGCCCTCCCCTCAATGGCGAAAAGCCTGGGTGAGAGCCCGCTGCACATGCATATGGTGATTGTCTCCTACGTGCTGACGGTAGCGGTCATGCTGCCTGCCAGCGGCTGGCTGGCGGACAAAGTGGGCGTGCGCAATATCTTTTTTACCGCCATCGTGCTGTTTACCACCGGATCGCTGTTTTGCGCCCAGGCCAACACCCTCGACCAGTTGGTGATGGCGCGGGTACTGCAGGGCGTCGGTGGCGCGATGATGGTGCCGGTCGGGCGGCTAACGGTGATGAAGATTGTGCCGCGCGAGCAGTATATGGCGGCGATGACCTTTGTGACGTTACCCGGTCAGGTGGGGCCGCTGCTGGGCCCGGCGCTGGGTGGGATTCTGGTGGAGTACGCCTCCTGGCACTGGATTTTCTTAATCAACCTGCCGGTGGGCATCATCGGCGCCATCGCCACTCTGACGCTGATGCCGAACTACAAAATGCAGACGCGGCGCTTTGATTTCTTCGGCTTTATCCTGCTGGCGGCGGGCATGGCCACGCTCACGCTGGCGCTCGACGGGCAAAAGGGGCTGGGTATTTCGTCCCTGACGCTGGGGATGCTGGTCGTTATCGGCATCACCGCCATTCTGTGGTATCTGTGGCATGCTCGCGAGAATGACAAGGCGCTGTTCAGCCTGAATTTGTTTAAAAACCCCACCTACCGTCTTGGTCTGTTCGGCAGCTTTGCCGGGCGTATTGGCAGCGGGATGCTGCCGTTTATGACGCCCGTGTTTCTGCAAATTGGCATGGGTTTTTCGCCGTTCCACGCGGGCCTGATGATGATCCCGATGGTGCTCGGCAGCATGGGGATGAAGCGTATCGTGGTGCAGGTGGTGAACCGCTTTGGCTACCGCCACGTGCTGGTCGCCGCCACGCTGGGGCTGGCGCTGGTAAGCCTGTTGTTTATGGCCGTGGCGCTGATGGGCTGGTATTACGTCCTGCCGCTGGTGCTGTTTTGCCAGGGGATCATCAACTCCATGCGCTTCTCGTCGATGAACACCCTGACGCTGAAAGATCTGCCGGACGAGCTGGCGAGCAGCGGCAACAGCCTGCTGTCGATGGTCATGCAGCTTTCCATGAGCGTCGGCGTGACCATTGCGGGCTTGCTGCTCGGCATGTACGGGCAGCACCATCTCAGCGTGGACACGCCCGTTGCGCATCAGGTCTTTTTATATACCTATCTCAGCATGGCGGTGATTATCGCCTTGCCCGCCGTCATCTTCGCCAGAGTCCCGAATGACACCACAAAGAACGTCGTGATCCGACGCGGCAAAAGGAGTGCACCATGAAATTCTGGCGTCCGGGTATTACCGGCAAACTCTTTGTGGCGATTTTTGCCACCTGTATCGTCCTGCTGATCACCATGCACTGGGCGGTGCGGGTCAGCTTTGAGCGCGGGTTTATTGACTACATCAAGCACGGCAACGAACAGCGCCTTCAGGGGTTAAGCGATGCGCTGGGCGAGCAGTATACGCAGCACGGCAACTGGCGGTTCCTGCGCAATAATGACCGATTTATCTTCCAGATCCTGCGCTCGCTGGAGCACGATAATGACGACGACCGCCCGGGCCCGGGCATGCCGCCACACGGCTGGCGCACCCAGTTTTGGGTGATAGACCAGGACATGCGCACGCTGGTTGGGCCGCGCGCACCGATACCGCCGGACGGCACGCGGCGCGCCATCACCGCTAACGGCGCCACGGTGGGCTGGGTGATCGCCTCGCCGGTGGAACGCCTGACGCGCAATACCGATATTAACTTTGACCGCCAGCAGCGTCAGACCAGCTGGCTGATTGTCGCCCTGTCGACGCTGCTCGCCGCGCTCGCCACCTTCCCGCTGGCGCGCGGTCTGCTCGCCCCGGTGAAACGGCTGGTGGAAGGCACGCACAGGCTGGCCGCCGGGGACTTTACCACCCGCGTCGACACCCGCAGCCAGGACGAACTGGGCAAGCTGGCGCAGGACTTTAACCAGCTCGCCAGCACGCTGGAGAAGAACCAGCAGATGCGCCGCGACTTTATGGCCGATATTTCCCACGAGCTGCGCACCCCGCTGGCGGTGCTGCGCGGCGAGCTGGAGGCGATTCAGGACGGCGTGCGTCAGTTTACGCCCGAATCCGTGGCCTCGCTGCAGGCGGAAGTGGGTACGCTGACCAAGCTGGTGGACGACCTGCATCAGCTCTCCATGTCCGACGAAGGCGCGCTGGCCTACCAGAAAGCGCCGGTCGACGTGATTAACATTCTGGAAGTGATCAGCGGCGCCTTCCGCGAGCGCTTTGCCAGCCGCAACCTGAAAATCGATCTCTCCCTGCCGGACAGCGCGGTGGTGTTTGGCGATAAAGACAGACTGATGCAGCTGTTCAACAACCTGCTGGAAAACAGCCTGCGCTACACCGACAGCGGCGGCGGGCTGCATATTTCCGGCAGGCAGGAAAACGGACGCTTCGCCCTCACCTTCGCGGATTCCGCCCCCGGCGTGCAGGATGCGCAGCTGGAGAGACTGTTTGAGCGGTTTTATCGTACTGAAGGATCGCGTAACCGCGCCAGCGGCGGCTCCGGGCTGGGGCTGGCGATTTGCGTCAACATCGTCGAAGCCCACAACGGCACCCTCCGCGCCGCCCATTCGCCTTTTGGCGGGGTTAGCATTACAGTAGAGTTACCTCTGGAACGGGATTTATCGAGAGAAGCATGACCGAGTTACCGATTGACGAAAACACGCCACGCATTTTGATTGTGGAAGACGAGCCTAAGCTTGGGCAGTTACTGATCGACTATTTACGCGCGGCAAGCTATGCCCCGTCGCTGATTAACCATGGCGATCGGGTGTTGCCCTACGTACGGCAGACGCCGCCGGACCTGATCCTGCTTGACCTGATGCTGCCGGGTACTGACGGCCTGACCCTGTGCCGCGAAATTCGTCGTTTCTCCGACGTGCCCATCGTGATGGTGACCGCCAAAATAGAAGAAATCGACCGCCTGCTGGGACTTGAAATAGGCGCGGACGATTATATCTGCAAACCTTACAGCCCGCGTGAAGTGGTCGCCCGCGTGAAAACCATTCTGCGCCGCTGCAAGCCGCAGCGCGAGCTTCAGGTGCTCGACGCCGAAAGCCCGCTGATTGTCGACGAAAGCCGCTTCCAGGCAAGCTGGCGCAGCAAGCTGCTGGACCTGACGCCTGCGGAATTCCGCCTGCTGAAAACCCTCTCCCACGAGCCGGGAAAAGTGTTCTCCCGCGAACAGCTGCTGAACCACCTGTATGACGACTACCGCGTCGTGACCGACCGCACCATCGACAGCCATATTAAAAACCTGCGCCGCAAGCTGGAGGCGCTGGATGCCGACCAGTCGTTCATTCGCGCGGTGTATGGCGTGGGGTATCGCTGGGAAGCGGATGCCTGCAGGATTGTGTAACATATCCCCTCTGAAACCCGCCTCTGGCGGGTTTTTCTTTTCTGGAATCAATCCATGAATCAACCATACTCTTTTTACCGGTTCGCTTATTTATAACTGGTGCTGATAATTTTACCTTCGATAAAGGAGTACCTATGTCTGGTTGGTTCGAATTAAGTAAAAGCAGTGATGGTCAGTTCAGGTTTGTGCTGAAAGCTGGCAACGGTGAGATCATTCTCACCAGCGAGCTTTATACCAGCAAAAGCGCGGCTGAAAACGGCATTGCTTCCGTACGCACAAACAGCCCCCTGGACGAGCGCTTTGATAAGAAAACGGCCTCGAACGGGAAGTTCCATTTCAATCTAAAGGCGGGCAACCATCAGGTGATTGGCAGCAGCCAGCTTTATGCAACGGAACAATCGCGTGATAAGGGCATAGTCTCGGTCAAAACCAACGGGTCTGCCCAGACGGTAAAAGACAACACCTGACAGCACGAAGCACGCCGGGAGCGCGGTGACGCGACCCGGCGCTTTACCTCCCTGCCCCACAGCGCTACAATGCCCGCCCTTAAAGTGTGGGATCTCCCCTTACCGCTGCACCAGGTGCACGCGGATCTGACCTGTCATCAGAACGAGAAAAATCATGTTTAAACCGGAACTCCTTTCCCCGGCGGGAACGCTGCAAAATATGCGTTACGCTTTCGCCTATGGTGCCGATGCGGTATACGCGGGTCAGCCGCGCTACTCGCTGCGCGTGCGCAACAACGAATTCAACCACGAGAACCTGCAGCTCGGCATCAACGAAGCGCATGCCCTGGGCAAAAAATTCTACGTGGTGGTGAACATCGCGCCGCACAACGCCAAGCTGAAAACGTTCATCCGCGATCTAAAGCCGGTCGTGGAGATGGGGCCGGACGCGCTGATCATGTCGGACCCGGGTTTAATCATGCTGGTTCGGGAGCACTTCCCGGAGATGGATATTCACCTCTCTGTGCAGGCCAACGCCGTCAACTGGGCGACGGTGAAGTTCTGGAAGCAGATGGGGCTAACCCGCGTCATTCTGTCTCGCGAGCTTTCCCTCGAAGAGATCGAAGAGATCCGCACCCAGGTGCCGGATATGGAAATCGAGATTTTCGTCCACGGTGCGCTGTGCATGGCCTACTCCGGCCGCTGCCTGCTGTCTGGCTATATCAACAAGCGCGACCCGAACCAGGGCACTTGCACCAACGCCTGCCGCTGGGAATATAACGTCCAGGAAGGCAAAGAGGATGACATCGGCAACATCGTACACAAGCACGAGCCGATCCCGGTGACCAACGTTGAGCCAACGCTGGGCGTCGGCGCGCCAACCGACAGTGTGTTTATGATTGAAGAAGCCAAGCGTCCGGGCGAGTACATGACCGCCTTTGAAGACGAACACGGCACCTACATCATGAACTCCAAAGACCTGCGCGCCATCGCGCACGTCGAGCGTCTGACCCAGATGGGCGTGCACTCCCTGAAAATCGAAGGCCGCACTAAGTCCTACTACTACTGCGCGCGTACCGCGCAGGTGTACCGCAAGGCTATCGACGATGCCGCTGCCGGTAAACCTTTCGATACCACCCTGCTGGAGACGCTGGAAGGTCTGGCGCATCGCGGCTACACCGAAGGCTTCCTGCGCCGTCATACCCACGATGATTATCAGAACTACGAGCACGGCTACTCCATTTCTGAGCGCCAGCAGTTTGTCGGCGATTTCACCGGCGAGCGCAAAGGCGCGCTGGCGGCCGTGGCGGTGAAAAACAAATTCACCAAAGGCGACAGCCTGGAGCTCATGACCCCGCAGGGCAACATGAACTTCCGTCTGGAGCATCTGGAAAACAAAAAGGGTGAAGCGATTGACGTCGCGCCGGGCGACGGACACGTCGTCTGGCTGCCGGTTCCTGAAGAGGTCGAGCTGGAGTTCGCACTGCTGATGCGTAATTTTGAAGGTGAAAACACCCGTAATCCGCACAGCAAATAGTCAATCAGCGGGATTTTTTCATATCGGGATAATTCTTAGAATCGGATCACATACCGCTTCGTTCAATACGGGTATTATCCCCAGCGCTGAAAAACATAACCCATAAATGCTAGCTGTACCAGGAACCACCTCCTTAGCCCGCGTAATCTCCCTTACGTGGGCTTATTTTTTGCCTTCTCTTCCCTCAATCCAGGCGATAAGTTCGGCGATTTGCTCCTCTGAAAACACCGCGATGCCATGTTCTGCGAGCAGCGATGCCGCAACCCCCATGCCCGTCTTGCGTATACCGCTGAAAGAACCGTCATAAATAACCTGGCTGCCGCACGTTGGGCTGCCGTCAGTTAACAACGCGGCGCTACAGCCCGATTCCAGAGCGGTACGCAGCGCGAGCCAGGCTGCAAGCTGGTATTGCTCAGTCACATCCAGCCCCGTATTTTCGATTATCCTGGCTTGCCCATGCATCACGTCTTTACCGTCAGCAGAGATAATCTCTGCCGGTGGACGGGGTACAGGCAATCCGGCAGCAAGCTCTGGACAGTGGATAACCAAACGTTCTTCCTGTTGCCAACGTGCGAGTTGCGCGTTCATTCGGGATTTTTCACTACCGTTATAACGGACTTTGAAGCCCATCAAACATGCGCTTACCAGAATTTTATTTATCATCGCTTTTCTGTGATTACATGAATCTCATCGCTGAATTGTAACGCGCTTTCTTGCCTTTTTTGTCCCTTTCATCCTGTTCTTACCCGCTTTTTTCCTCTCTGCTATACACTCTAACTAACGCTAAAAAAGGGAGCAGCGCGGATGGCAACCTATCCAGACAGTTTATTGATTCTCAACGGCAAAAGTGCGGGCAACGATGTGCTTCGCCAGGCCATTACCGAATTACGGGAAGACGGTGCGCGCATTCACGTGCGGGTGACGTTTGAAAAAGGCGACGCGGCACGGTACATCGATGAAGGCATCCGACTGGGCGTCAAAACCATTATTTCCGGCGGCGGAGATGGAACCATCAATGAGATCGCCTCCGCGCTTATCGACCTGTCGACGACAGACCGCCCGGTGATGGGGATTTTGCCGCTTGGCACGGCTAATGATTTTGCCACCAGTGCCGGGATCCCAGAAGACTTCGGGAAAGCGCTACAGCTGGCAATTCTGGGTAAAGCGACCGCCGTAGACATTGCGCAGGTGAATGATAAAACCTGCTTTATCAATATGGCAACGGGCGGCTTCGGTACGCGCATTACCAGCGAAACGCCGGAAAAGCTAAAGGCGGCGCTGGGCGGCGTGTCATACCTGATCCACGGCCTGATGCGCATGGACACGCTGAAGCCCGACCGCTGTGAAATCCACGGTGAGAACTTCCACTGGCAGGGCGACGCGCTGGTGATTGGCATCGGCAACGGGCGTCAGGCGGGCGGCGGACAACAGCTTTGCCCGGAAGCGTTGATCAACGACGGCCAGCTCCAGCTGCGTATTTTCACCGGTGACGGCCTGCTGCCTGCGCTGTTCACCACGCTGACGCAACCGGAAGAGAGTCCAAATATCATCGCCGGGAAATCGGCATGGTTTGAAGTGAATGCCCCACACGGGATGACCTTTAACCTCGACGGAGAACCGCTGAGCGGGACGCAGTTTCGCATTGAGGTGTTACCCGGTGCGCTGCAGTGCCGTTTGCCGCCGGACTGCGCACTTTTGCGCTGAGGTTTTGTCGGGGATGCCATTCTCCCTCTCCCTGTGGGTGTACGGTCCGGGGACATAGTGAACACTTGTTCGGGGACATGGTAGACACTTACAACTAAGGCATAAGAACCCGTTTATGGAGTCGCTTATGCCCTGGGATGCGAGAGATACCATGTCATTACGTACCGAGTTTGTTTTGTTCGCCTCGCAGGACGGGGCGAACATCCGTTCCCTCTGCCGTCGCTTCGGCATTTCACCGGCCACCGGCTACAAGTGGCTTCGCCGCTGGGCGGAGGAAGGGGCCGCCGGCCTTCAGGACCGCCCGCGCATACCGCACCATTCCCCGAACCGCTCATCTGACGACATCACTGCCCTGCTGCGTATGGCCCATGACCGCCATCAACGCTGGGGCGCACGCAAGATAAAGCGCTGGCTCGAAGACCAGGGGCACACCATGCCCGCCTTCAGCACCGTCCATAACCTGATGGCCCGTCACGGCCTGCTGCCGGGCACTTCACCGGGCATTCCCGCCACGGGACGCTTCGAACACGACGCGCCGAACCGCCTCTGGCAGATGGACTTTAAGGGCCACTTTCCCTTTGGCGGTGGCCGCTGCCATCCGCTCACCCTCCTGGACGACCATTCCCGTTTTTCCCTGTGCCTGGCGCACTGTACCGATGAACGGCGCGAGACCGTGCAGCAGCAACTGGTCAGCGTGTTTGAACGTTACGGCCTGCCGGACCGGATGACGATGGACAACGGCTCACCGTGGGGAGACACCACCGGCACCTGGACGGCGCTGGAGCTGTGGCTGATGCGCCACGGTATCCGGGTGGGGCATTCCCGGCCTTATCATCCGCAGACGCAGGGCAAGCTGGAGCGTTTTCACCGCAGCCTGAAGGCGGAAGTGCTGCAGGGCAAGTGGTTCGCGAGCGAGGGTGAACTGCAGCGCGCCTTCGACCACTGGCGGACGGTGTACAACCTTGAACGCCCGCATGAGGCGCTGGATATGGCGGTACCGGGCTCGCGGTATAAGCCGTCTGCACGACAATACAGCGGCAACACCACGCCCCCGGAATACGACGAGGGCGTGATGGTCAGGAAAGTGGATATCAGCGGAAAGCTGAGCGTGAAAGGGGTAAGTCTGAGCGCAGGCAAGGCGTTCAGGGGAGAACGGGTCGGGCTGAAGGAGACGCAGGAAGACGGCAGCTACGAGGTGTGGTGGTACAGCACGAAAGTGGGGGTGATCGACCTGAAGAAAAAGTCGATCACCATGGGTAAAGGATGTTAAAAAGTGTTCACCATGTCCCCGAACACCTGTCTACCATGTCCCCGGACCGTACAGTGGGAGAGGGCCGGGGTGAGGGCACCAGACCGCCCCCCTTAATACACCGCCACCTCTCGCGCCATCTCGCGGGAATACTGCTGGCTGGCATTGACCAGCATCCGCGTATAGTCGGTTTTGGCCTGTCCGGCCACCAGCGCGTCGACGGTCAGGCTTTCGAGGATTTTGCCGTACTGCATCACCGCCACCTTCTGGCACAGGTGGGCAATCACGCCCAGATCGTGCGTTACCATCAGGTAGGTCAAATTTGACTCACGCTGAAGCTCCGCCAGCAGGTTGAGGATTTCTGCCTGCACGGAGACGTCCAGCGCCGAGGTCGGCTCATCCAGCAGCAGCACCTGCGGCTCCAGAATCAGCGCTCTGGCAATCGCCACCCGCTGGCGCTGGCCGCCGGAAAGCTGGTGCGGATAACGGTCGCGAAAGGCCCGGTTTAACCCCACCTTATCCAGCAACGTATGAATACGTCTGTCGCGGTCTTTTATGCCGTGGATCTGCAGCGGCTCCTCCAGAATATCCCCGATAGTGTGGCGCGGATGCAGCGAGCCGTACGGGTCCTGAAACACCATCTGCACCCGACGGCACCGTTCCCGGCTGATGCGCTTTTCCAACGGCCTGCCGCCAATCGCCAGCTCACCGTCCCAGTGGGTAAACAGCCCGGCCAGACATTTCAGCACCGTGGTTTTGCCCGAACCGGACTCCCCCACCAGGCCATAAATCTCACCCTCTTTCACGCTGATATTCACATCGTCCAGTACCTGATTGCGCTTCTCGCCTTCGCCGAACGCCAGGTTGAGGTGGTTAATCTCGATCATCTCTGCTCCTTACTCGGTGAGCCAGCTGTCCTGACGCTGTAATACCGGTAGCGTCGGACGGCGATGGTTGATTTCAGGCAGCGCGCTGATTAAACCCTGCGTGTACGGATGCTTCGCGTTGTGCAGATCCTTCGCGGCAATCGACTCCACCACGCGCCCGGCGTACATCACCAGCACCCGGTCGCAGAAGCTGCGCACCAGGTTGATGTCGTGGCTGATAAAGATCAGCCCGAGCCCGCGGGACTGCACCAGGTCGTCGAGCAGGCCGAGCACCTGTAAACGCACCGACACGTCCAGCGCCGAGGTCGGTTCGTCGGCAATCACCAGCTCCGGGTCGGTGATCAGCATCATGGCGATCATGATGCGCTGCCCCTGCCCGCCGGAAATCTCGTGCGGATAGAGGTGATACACCCGCCCGGGCTGGCGAATGCGCACCACGTCAAGCATTTCCAGCACTTTGGCTTTCGCTTCCGCCTTGCGCCCCGGATGATGGGTCAGCCAGGCTTCGGCAATTTGATCGCCCACGCAAACCACCGGGTTAAGCGAGTACTTCGGGTCCTGCATGATCATCGAGATACGCTTGCCGCGAATGCCACGCATCTGCGCCTCGCTGACAGAGTGTAAATCGACGTCGCCAAACTGCATCCGCGAAGCGCTGATTTGCGCTTTGGCCGGATGCAGGCGCAGCAGCGACCGCCCGACGGTGGATTTGCCGGAGCCGGACTCGCCGACAATCGCCAGCTTTTCGCGTCCGAGCTGGAAAGAGACGCCGCGCACCGCGTGGGTCACCGCGCCGCCGTTGATGAAATCGACGTGGAGATCGCGCACGTCGAGCAAGGGGTTATTCGCTGCGAGGATCGAGGATGTCACGTAGGCCATCTCCTAAGAAGTTGAACGCCAGGCTGTTAATCAGGATCGCCAGTCCCGGAATAGTCACTACCCACCAGCACTCCATCATGTAGGTGCGACCGCTGGAGATCATCGCCCCCCACTCCGGCTCCGGCGGCTGTGCGCCGAGGCCGAGAAAGCCCAATCCGGCAGCGGTGAGAATGATCCCCGCCATGTTCATGGTGATACGGATAATCACCGACGGCAGGCACAGCGGCACGATGTGGCGCGACAGCACGCGCACCGATGACGCCCCCTGCAGACGCACGGCGGAGATAAAATCGGCCTGACGCAGGGAGAGCGTTTCGGCACGCGCCAGACGGGCTATCGGCGGCCAGGCGGTAAGCGTAATGGCAATGACGACGTGCTCCAGCCCCGGTCCCAGCGCCGCCACAAACGCCAGCGCCAGCACCAGGCTCGGGAAGGAGATAAAGATATCGGTCACGCGCATCAGCACGGCATCCACCTTGCCGCCGAAATAACCTGCGGTCACCCCCAGCAGCAGCCCCAGCGGGCCGACGGTCACGGAGACCAGCAGCACGATATAGAGCGTGATGCGCGAGCCGTACACCAGGCGACTGAAGATGTCGCGGCCAAACTCGTCGGTGCCAAACCAGTGCTGCGCGTTCGGGGCGACCAGCGCGTTATTCAGGTCCTGTACCAGCGGATTGTATGGCGCGATCAGCGGTGCAAAAGCCGCCACAATCAGCAGCAGCAGGATAATCCCGCCGCCGATGGCGGTGAGCGGGTTGCGCGCCATCTTGCCGACAAAACCGGCGGCGCGGCCCAGCGTACGCTTGATACGCTGGCGGCGTTCGGACGGCCCCGCCCCCAGCGGCGTATCCAGAGAAACGGTCATGATTTCGTCCTCGGGTCAAAGAGTTGATACAGCATGTCGGAGAGCAGGTTGAGCATCACGAAGATAACCCCCACCAGCAGCACGCAGCCCATGACCGCGTTCATGTCCCCGAGCAGCAGGCTGCCGGTGAGGTACGAGCCGAAGCCCGGCCAGGAGAAGACGGTCTCAATCAGCACCGCCCCTTCCAGCAGCGAGCCGTAGGCCAGCGCCACCACCGTCAGCAGCTGTACGAGGATATTGCGAAACGCGTGATTCCAGATCACCTGACGCTCGGTTAAGCCTTTTACTCGCGCGGTGATGATGAACTCCTGCGACAGCTGCGCCAGCATAAAGCTGCGGGTCATGCGGCTGATGTAGGCCAGCGAGTGGAAGCCGAGCAGCGAGGCCGGTAAAACCAGATGGTTAACGGCGTTCCAGAACACCGCGCCGTTCCCGGCCAGCAACGCATCCACCGTCATCAGTCCGGTGCGGCGTGGGACTACCCCCTCCAGTCCGAGATCCAGACGTCCCGCGCCCCCCACCCAGCCAAGCCAGGCGTAAAACAGCAGCAGCCCCATCATCCCGACCCAGAAAATGGGCGTGGAGTAACCCGCGAGGCTGATGATGCGCACCACGTAGTCGGAAACGCTGTTGCGACGCGCCGCCGCAAGCACCCCCAGCGGGATGCCTAAGCCCGCGCCGACGATTATCGCCATCGTCGCCAGCTCAAGCGTCGCCGGGAAAACGCGCAGGATATCGGCGGTCACCGGTTTGCCCGTCAGCAGCGCGTTGCCCAGATCGCCGTACAGAAGGTTACTGAGGTAAATGCCGAACTGCGTCAGCAGAGATTTATCGAACCCCAGCTGGTGATAGACCTGCTGGTAGGTGCTGTGGTCGGCATCCGGGCCAACAATCGCCAGCACCGGGTCGACGGGCATCACGCGGCCGATGAAAAAGGTCAGCAGCAGCAGGCCGAACAGCGTTATCAGCACCTGCGTGAGTCGCGTTGAGAAGCGCCGGGCCCGGGAGCCGGGCGCGAAAATCGCCACGCTCATTTTTCACCTCCGGTTTTGTAGACGTCGCGCAGGAAGGTCGTGGCCGACGGGTGCGACTGAAAGTTCTTCACCTCGTTACGCACCACCACCGAATCCACCATCTGCGACAGGGGGATCATCGCCGGGATCAGCGCGTCGTAGCGCACCTGGATCTGCTGGTAGTCGGCGACCTGTTTCTTCGGATCGCGCTCCAGCAGGGCCTTGTCGATCATCTCGTTGAGCGGCTTATCGTAAAAACTGGTGCGCCAGCCCTGGAAATTGGTCAGCCGGGCTTCGTCACTGTTGTCCGGGTTATAGACCAGCGCGCGCAGGCTGGAGTGCGGATGTGGCTCTACCCCGCTGCCCCCGCGCCCGACAAGCATGTCGAACCTGCGCTCGCGCATTGCGCCGTAGATCTGGTTCCCGGTGCCGGTGATGATTTTGGCGTTAATCCCCGCCTGCATCAGCGTTGACTGCACCGCAATGGCAATGTTCAGGAACGGCTGATCCGCCAGCACCCTCAGGGTCGTATCAAATCCATCCGGATAACCCGCCTCTGCCAGCAGTTTTTTGGCACGAGGGATATCGAGCTTATAGCCCGGGTCCGGCAGCGTTGATGGCATACCCGCCTTGATGGGGCGCTGGTGCAGCACACCGTAGCCCGGCATGAGCGCTTTATTGATGCCCTGATAGTCAATCAGGTAGCGCACCGCTTCGCGCACCTTCGGGTTAGCGAAATGGGCCTCCTTCATGCTCATCGCCACGTAGTAGACCGTGCCTTTTTGCACGGCTTCTACGGTGAGCTGGGGGTCTTTACGCAGGGCGTTGATGTCCGCCACCGCCATATTGTTGGCAATGTCGAGGTCACCCTTTTCAATCATCAGACGCAGGGTTTGCGACTCCTGGAAATGGCGCAGCACCACGCGGCTCATCTTCGGCGCGTCGCGCCAGTAGTGCGGGTTACGCTGCATGCGCAGCACGTCCTTCGCCTGCCAGGTCTCCAGCATAAACGGGCCGGAACCGGCTTCGTTGGTGGTCAGCCAGCGGTTGCCCCAGTCGTTGTTGACCGCATGCTGCTGCACCGTTTTGCTGTCCAGCACGCCGAGGTTGCCGAGCGCGCCAAGGGAGTAAATCACCAGCTGCGGGTCGTTGGCCTTTGGCAGGACAATCTGCACCGTGTTCGCATCGGGTGCGCTGATGTGGCTATCGATGTTTTTCTTTGAAAATCCGTAGGATTTCCACACCGACGCCTGCGCAAGGTTGAGGTGCAGCAGGCGGCGCATCGACCAGACCACGTCCTCCGCCGTGAGCGGATTGCCGGAGTGAAACTTCACGTCATCGCGCAGATGGAAGGTCAGGGTTTGACGGTCCGGCGAAATATCCCATGACTTTGCCAGCGCGGGCCTGACGTTGGTGAGTTCGTTCGGATCCAGCTCCACCAGCGAATCATAGAGATTGACCACAATGCAGACCACTTCGTTACCGGTCATTGCCGCCGGGTCGAGGGTCAGGAGGTTGTTCATATTCATGCCGATGATGAGCTGGTCGGGCGGCGTTTTTGCGACCGCCGCACCGCTCCCCATCATCAGCGAGAGCGCGAGCAAGCACGCCCCGGCTAAAGGAGATCGTTTCATGTATATATCGCCTGTAGGGTACGTTTTTATCTGTCAGTCGTGGCTGACGGTATTGGCTTCGATATATGCAAAATTAATGTCTTCGCCCAGTCCTGGGCGGCTCGGCAGGCTGACCATGCCGTGCTCGTCCATCGGGTCGACCAGGCTGTTGAGGTACGCTGCCGGTTTGTCGTAGTCGAGGAACGGGTGCAGCAGGCCGCGCTCGTACCAACGGCAGTTTTTAATGGCGCCAATCACCGCCAGGCTCGCCGCGCCGTTGCCGTGTACTTCGCAGTCCATCCCGAAGGCTTCCGCCAGGTTCGCCACCTTCAGCGTCGGAGAGATGCCGCCCACGCCGTTGGCGCCCGCGCGCAGGATGTCGCACGCCCCGGCTTTGATCCAGTCCGCGCGGCTGTGGTGTTTTCCGCCCAGGCTTTCCGGGCCGATAATCGGGATCGACAGGTTTTCCGCCAGCCAGGCGTAGGAGGCCATGCTCTCCTCCTCCATCGGCTCTTCGAACCAGGCGAAGTTGAGTTTTTCCAGCTCCTTGCCGATGTACAGCGCCTCGGTGCGGCTGTACCAGTGGTAGCCGTCGATCATGAGATCGATATCCGGGCCAACCGCTTCACGCACGGCGGCGCAGGCTTTGACGTCCATCTTCGGGTTGGGGGCAAAGGAGACCGGCGGCATCCAGGTATGCAGCTTGATGGCCTTGTACCCGCGCGACACCAGCGTCTCGGCAAAGCTGGCGTACTCTTCCGGCGTGGATAAGCCACCCGGCAGATCGTCACCGCACATGGTGCTGCCGTAGGCCGGGACCTTGTCGCGATAGCCGCCCAGCAGCTTCCAGACCGGCATGTTGAGCTTGCGGCCAATCAGATCCCACAGCGCCTGTTCGACGAAGCCCAGCGCGCGCTCGGTCAGCTGATGCGCGCTACCGCGCTGCCAGTGCGCCAGATCCTGCCAGATGCGCTCACGGTTGAACGCGTCCTGGCCGACCAGCACCTTGCGAAAGAAGGTGTTGACCACAAAGGGGCGCACCACTTCCGGCGGCGCGAAGGAATACCCTTTGGTGCCATCATCTGCCGTAATAGAAAGCATCGCCATTTTAGCCATGCTCTCAGGCCCCGGATGCGAATGCCCGGCAGCGTCGGAAACCCGACGCGTCGGGTACTGGAAGACGGTGACGTTTACAGATTCAATTTTCATTATCAGTCCTTAAGACGACAGAGGTTCAGCGCGATTCGAATTTTGAAAAGCCGTTTCGAAACTAACTTTAAGCGCAAAATTCGTCCGCTGCCTTAGACAGATTCCGCTAAGCACTGACCTTTTTTTGTGCATATGCACGGGAAGGAGTGACAGTTTTCACAAAAGAAGGGGGAAGTGTGAGGTGGATCGGGAGAGGAGTTCTGGAGAAATGAAATAGTATTTCAAATAGAAAGCTAATTCAGGCTGTAGGCCGGGCAAACAACGTGCCGCCCGGCATTAGCGGCTGAGTGGCCTGAGGCCCTCACCCCGGCCCTCTCCCGGAAGGAGAGGGAGAAATAATGTCTTAAGCGATCGTCACCTTGCTGTCCAGATAGACGTCCTGAACCGCATTAATCAGCTTCACGCCGTCGGCCATGGTTTTCTTAAATGCCTTACGGCCCAGGATCAGCCCCATGCCGCCCGCGCGTTTGTTGATCACCGCCGTACGCACCGCGTCTGACAGGTCAGTATCACCGCCTGCCGCCCCGCCGGAGTTGATCAGCCCCGCGCGGCCCATATAGCAGTTCGCCAGCTGGTAGCGCACGAGATCGATCGGGTTATCGCTGGTCAGTTTGCTGTAAACGCGATCGTCGGTATAGCCGAAGTTTACCGCCTTATAGCCGCCGTTATTTTCGGCCATTTTTTGCTTCACGATATCCGCGCCGATGGTCGCCGCCAGATGGTTCGCCTGGCCGGTCAGATCGGCTGACACGTGGTAGTCCACGCCGTCTTTTTTGAACGCGTTGTTTCGCAGGTATGCCCATAGCACCGTCACCATGCCCAACTCGTGCGCGCGCTCGAAGGCGGCAGAGATCTCTTCAATCTGACGACGAGACTGTTCAGAGCCAAAGTAAATGGTCGCTCCCACTGCCACCGCCCCCATATTGAATGCCTGCTCCACGCTGGCGTACAGGGTCTGGTCATATTCCGTTGGGTAGCTCAGGGTTTCGTTATGGTTCAGTTTGACGAGGAACGGAATGCGGTGGGCATAGCGACGCGAGACGGAGGCCAGCACGCCGTAGGTCGATGCCACGCAGTTACAGCCCGCTTCAATCGCCAGTTCGACAATGTTCTTCGGATCGAAATAGAGCGGATTCGCCGCGAAGGATGCCCCCGCAGAGTGCTCAACGCCCTGGTCTACCGGCAGAATGGAGAGATACCCGGTGCCGCCCAGTCGCCCGGTGTTATAGAGCGCCTGCATGTTTCGCAGCACGGCAGGCGGACGGTTGTTGTCCACCATCACGCGGTCCACGTAGTCGTGCCCGGGCAGGTAGAGCTGGTCAGCTGGAATGGTCATACAACGATGCTGTAAGAGGCTGTCGGCGTCTTTGCCAAGCAACTGCGCAATATCAGTCATAGTGATGCTCCCGTAAGTCCGACGTCGAGTCGGAGCGTGTGATCCAAACCCACGTTTTGCAGGCAGACTAAGCCTGGTACCGACTTAACAGATTTTCCACCGTCTGCAACTTTTTTAAGCACAATCTGCTGGCTCGTTTCATGTACAACAATTTTGTTACACTGATCAAACATTCACCTCAAAGGTATTTAAAAGGTATTATTAAGTGGTATGTTAAAGGCGTACCCTCACTGACATGCAGGATTAAAAAATGAAAACGAAAGTCCAACTGTCATTCATGATGTTTGTTGAATGGTTTATCTGGGGCGCCTGGTTTGTGCCGCTGTGGCTGTGGCTGAGCAAAAGCGGTTTTACCGCCGGGGAAATCGGCTGGTCTTACGCCTGCACCGCCATTGCCGCAATCCTTTCACCGATTCTGGTCGGCTCGCTGACGGACCGCTTCTTCGCCGCCCAGAAAGTGCTGGCGGTGCTGATGTTCGCCGGTGCGATTCTGATGTACTTCGCCGCACAGCAAACCCAGTTCAGCACCTTCTTCCCGCTGCTGCTGGCCTACTCCCTGACCTATATGCCGACCATCGCGCTGACCAACAGCATTGCCTTTGCCAACGTGGATGACGTCGAGGCAGACTTTCCGCGCATCCGCGTGATGGGCACCATCGGCTGGATCGCCTCAGGCCTGGCGTGCGGGTTCCTGCCGCAGATGATGGGCTATAGCGACATTTCCGATACCAATATCCCGCTGCTGATGACCGCAGCCAGCTCCGCCCTGCTCGGCGTCTTTGCCCTGTTCCTGCCGAATACGCCGCCGAAGAGCACCGGCAAGCTGGACTTTAAGGTGATGCTGGGGCTGGACGCGCTGATCCTGCTGCGCGACAGAAACTTCCTGGTGTTCTTCTTCTGCTCGTTCCTGTTCGCCATGCCGCTGGCCTTCTACTACATTTTCGCCAACGGCTATCTCACCGAAGTCGGCATGAAAAACGCCACCGGCTGGATGACGCTGGGCCAGTTCTCCGAAATTTTCTTTATGCTGGCGCTGCCGTTCTTTACCAAACGCTTTGGTATTAAGAAGGTCTTGCTGCTGGGGCTTATTACCGCTGCCATCCGCTACGGCTTCTTTGTTTACGGCGGTGCGGAACAGTACTTCACCTACGCCCTGCTGTTCCTCGGCATTTTGTTGCACGGCGTAAGCTACGACTTCTATTACGTGACCGCGTACATCTACGTGGACAAAAAAGCGCCAGCGCACATGCGCACCGCGGCGCAGGGCTTGATCACGCTGTGCTGTCAGGGCTTTGGTAGCCTGCTGGGTTACCGCCTGGGCGGCGTGATGATGGAAAAAATGTTCGCTTACAAAGAGCCGGTGAATGGGCTGACCTTCAACTGGGCCGGAATGTGGACATTTGGTGCAATCATGATTGCCGTGATTGCCGTGCTGTTTATGCTGTTTTTCCGCGAATCGGATAAAGAGATCACCGCAATTGAGGTGGTTGATGGCGATACCGCGCTGACACAAGGGGAAGTTAAATGAAACAAGAACGTGTTCTCGGTGCCCTTTACGGGCAGGCGTTAGGGGATGCGATGGGCATGCCGTCGGAGCTGTGGCCGAGAAAGCGCGTCAAAGCGCACTTCGGCTGGATCGACCGTTTCTTACCCGGCCCGGCGGAGAATAACGCGGCCTGCTATTTCAACCAGGCCGAGTTCACCGACGATACCTCGATGGCGCTCTGTCTGGCGGATGCGATTATCGAGTGCGACGGGCAGATTAACGCGGACGTTATCGGCAAGCATATTCTTCGCTGGGCGCTGGATTTCGACGCGTTTAATAAGAACGTGCTCGGCCCCACCTCGAAAATTGCCCTCAACGCCATTCGCGACGGCAAGCCGGTGAGCGAACTGGAAAACAACGGCGTGACCAACGGGGCGGCGATGCGCGCCTCTCCGCTGGGCTGCCTGCTCCCGGCCACGCGTCTGGAGCATTTTGTTGAGCAGGTGGCGCTGGCCTCCAGCCCGACCCATAAATCCGATCTCGCCATTGCCGGTGCGGTGGTGATTGCCTGGTCGATTTCCCGCGCCGTCGACGGCGAAAGCTGGCAGAACATCGTTGATGCCCTGCCGGGGATCGCCCGCTTTGCGCAGGAGGCGAAAACCACCACCTTCAGCGCGTCACTCGCGGCGCGTATTGAACTCGCGCTGAAAACCGTACGAGAAGCCAACGGGATTGAGTCCGCCAGCGAGCAGGTGTATCAGCTCGTGGGTGCCGGAACCAGCACCCTCGAATCCGTTCCGGCGGCCATTGCGATGGTCGAACTGGCGGGAACTGACCCAAACCGCTGCGCCATTTTATGCGCCAACCTGGGCGGCGATACCGACACCATTGGCGCAATGGCCACAGCAATATGCGGCGCATTGCACGGCGTGCAGGCCATTGACCCGACGCTGAAGGCCGAACTCGACGCCGTTAACCAGCTCGATTTCGGTCACTACTGCGAAAAACTCCTGCACTATCGGGAGCAACGGGAGGGCATATGACGTCTTTGGCTCAGCGCCTTGAAACCTTGCACGCCACGCGCCCGGTGACGGTGCTGGGCGCGGCGGTGATAGACGTCATCGCCGACGCTTACGCCCTGCCCTGGCGCGGGTGTGATATCGAGCTTAAACAGCAGGGCGTCAATATCGGTGGCTGCGCGCTCAATATCGCCATCGCCCTGAAACGGCTCGGTATTGCGGCGCAAAATGCCCTGCCCGTCGGCCACGGTGTGTGGGCGGATATTATTCGCAACGCCATGGCGAAGCAGGATCTGCACAGCGCGGTGGAAGCCGATACGGGTGATAACGGCTGGTGTCTGGCGCTGGTGGAGCCAGACGGCGAGCGCACCTTTATGTCCTTTAGCGGCGTGGAGAACCAGTGGCAGCAGCGCTGGCTGGATGCGCTTCACGTTCCGCAAAACAGCCTGGTCTATTTATCCGGCTATCAGCTGGCCTCGCCGTGCGGCGAGCTGCTGACACGCTGGCTGGAGGGGTTGCAGCACGTGACGGCATTTATCGATTTCGGTCCCCGCATCGCGGATATCCCCGACGCCCTGATGGCGCGGATTATGGCCTGCAGACCAATTGTGTCGCTCAATCGCCAGGAGGCGGAGCTTGCCGCAGAAAGACTGGGTGTTGAAGTGGAAACCCTCGGCACGCAGTGGCAGCAGCGTTTCGGTGCCGCGCTGATTGTGCGCCATGATAAAGACGGTGCCGCGTGGTATGACGGTGACGTCTCGGGCGTGGTTTCGGCATTTCCGGCTACGGTTGTGGATACCATTGGCGCAGGCGACAGCCACGCGGGCGGCACGCTTGCCGGGCTGGCGGCGGGATGGTCGCTGGCAGATGCGGTTCTGCTGGGGAATGCCGTGGCGTCCTGGGTGGTCAGCCATCGCGGCGGCGATTGCGCACCGACTCGCGACGAATTACTCCTCGCACACAAAGACGTATAGATCGCTGCGGCAGTAGCTGATGCTGTACTCAATTGGCCGGTGCTGTTGGTCAAGCGCAACCTGCTTGATCACCAGCACCGGTATTTTTTCGTCCATCTTAATGTGCGCCTGAAATTCACTGTCCGGCATACGGGCGCTCACGCGCGAACGGGTACGCTGCGGGAAAATATTCTGACTGCGGAAGTAATCGTAAAGCGAGACGCCAATCGCATCAGGGTCGTGGATAAATCCCGTCGGCACCCAGGACTCCTCAATCGAGACGGCGTCATCGTCAACGTAGCGAATACGCTTGAGCAGGAAAACCTCGCTCTCGGGGGGAATTGAAAGATGGTTCGCCACCTCTTCGGGACACTTCACCACCCGCTTGTTGACCCACAGCGTATTGGGTTTTTGACCGCGCAGGACCACCTGTTGAGAGAACCCGCGCGCCTCTTTCAGCGAATACTCGAAGATGTTATTGATTTGCGTGCCATAGCCACGGGAGCGCGTGACCACGCCCTCTTCCTCCAGCGCCTGCATCGCTTTACGCACGGTAATGCGCGACACGCCGGTTAACTGGCTCAGATCGCGCTCGCCGGGCAAAATATTCCCGTGCTCCAGCATGCCGCTTCGCACCGCATTTTTTACCGTTTCGGCAAATTTCAGGTACAGCGGCGTGTTGTCCGGCGCGGCGATCCGTTCATTCAGTTGAGCGATTAACCGGGTATGCGCTTGTTCCATCTCTGTTTTCTCAGGCGTGGTGTTTCCTGCCAGTATACTGGGTTACCACCACGCATGAAAATGATGAACCGGCCCAATACCGTGACCCACTTCCAGAGTATCGGCTTTTGCCAGCGCCGCGGAGAGCCAGATTTTAGCTTCGCCCACCGTATCGGCCCAGCTGTCATGCCGTGGACGCAGCGCAGCAAGCGCGGCTGAGAGCGTGCAGCCCGTGCCGTGGGTGTTTTTAGTCTGCACGCGCGGCGCGGTAAAACGCATTTCGCCGTCGCGGGTAAAGAGCCAGTCCGGGCTTTCGACATCATCAAGATGACCGCCCTTCATCAGCACCGCGCCGCAGCCCATCGCCAGTAGCGCGTTCCCCTGCGCTTTCATTTCACGTTCGTTTTGCGCGTGCGGGGCACCCAACAGCGCGGCGGCTTCCGGCAGATTGGGCGTGATCAGCGCCACCTGCGGCAGCAGCTTTGTGCGCAGCGTCTCCACGGCGGAGGCAGAGAGCAGCGGGTCGCCACTTTTCGCCAGCATGACGGTATCCAGCACCACGTTTTGCACCTGATAACGCTTAAGCCGCTCGGCCACCGCTTCCACAATGTCCGTTTCGGCCAGCATGCCGATCTTGGTGGTATCAATGCGCACGTCGCTGAACACCGAATCCAGCTGCGTGGCAACAAAATCCGGCTCGATACGGTAGACCGACTGCACGCCGCGCGTGTTTTGCGCCACCAGCGCGGTAATGACGGAACAGCCGTATGCGCCAAGCGCGGAGAAGGTTTTCAGGTCAGCCTGGATACCCGCGCCGCCGCTGGGATCGGTACCGGCAATGGTCAGTGCGTTAATCCGCTTCATGCCTGCTCCTCCAGCGTGTAGAGCGCATCCAGGAACGCGCTGGCAAAACTGCCCGGGCCACGAGACTGCGCAACAGCGATTGAGCCAGCTCGCTTCATCCATCCGCAGGCAGCCGTGACGTTATCCAGCCGGTCGCCCGGCAGCGAGCAGCTCGCCGCCACGACAGCCGAGAGCGCGCAACCGGTGCCCACCACGCGCGTCATCAGCGGGTCACCGCCCGTTACCGTGCGCGTGCGCTGTCCATCGGTGATGTAATCCACTTCTCCCGTGACCACGACAATTGCATTCGTCTGACGCGCCAAAGCCTGCGCGGCAGGCACCGCGCTTGCTGCAGTGTCGGTGGTATCAACGCCGCGCCCGCCCGCGCTCATCCCGGCAAGGGCAAGGATTTCAGAGGCGTTACCGCGGATCGCGGCGGGTTTCAGAGCGAGGATTTGATGGCAAAAACGGGTACGGAACGCGAGCGCGCCAACGGCAACCGGGTCGAGCGTCCAGGGCTTACCCGCCGCCACCGCGCTTTCAATCGCCCGACGCATCGACTGGGCGCGCGGTGCGGTCAGCGTGCCAACGTTAATCAGCAGCGCATCGGCGATGTCAGCAAACTGCTCGGCCTCTTCGGCCTCAATCACCATCGCTGGCGATGCACCGAGAGCCAGCAACACGTTGGCCGTGAAGGTCTGTACAACATCGTTGGTCATACAGTGCGTGAGCGGGGAACGGGTTCGGAACTGATGTAAAACGTGTAAATCGAGCAGGTCAGGCTGCATGGTTTCGCTCCTGCCTTGCGTGAAGAAGCGATGACCGGGAAGGCATCTGACTTCCCTACGCTGGCATTATCCAGATCAGGTAATACGGGTATTTCTCAGCCTTCACAAAGAAGGGCACCCCGAGTCAAAATACTTATAAAACAATTAATTACAAATCAATAGTTTGTGAGTATTTAGTGTAACCGGGGCCGTAGGCAGGGTGCAAGATTTTTCGATTTACCGCATCTGGAATAGCTGAATCACGCCCGGCAGGGGCGAACACCAAAGACTAATAGTACCGAAAGGTATTAGTTAGAGCGACGATAAGAAGCAACACAGTTGATACGTATAAGAAGTTAACGATTCTCTTTTATCTTTCCGGTTATATCCCTCTCTCTCATGGATTATTCCTAAAACGTAAATTTTAATCACCGCGATTAATCAGCGCGCATTTTAATGTTTACTTTCACCTTTAAAATCTATTCGTTTCAAATGAAATAAATCATTAAACAACTCCACTACCTAAGCAGTAAAATAAAACCCCTAAAAAAGTGAAATAAAATTCCATTCCAATCATAAACTTAACTAGAACCTTTTCCGGATAAAAATTAAATCACTGATAAACAAATAGAAATTAAAGACTTACTGCAACATACCACTTTAGCTATTGGTGCTTTACTTGACCTAAATCAATAATTTTAAGCGCAAATTATCTATAGTTCACCATCGTCACACAAAACAAATAGATGTTTCTTTACAAAATTTGACATACTTGAACTTACTCTTTTTGCTCTGCCAGACCAAACGTTGGTAATAACACTATCGTTTATTTTATCTATAGAATATTGCGAGTCTTTACAATGAAACCCCTTAATAAATCAGTGATTGCTGTTGCTGTTTTTGGTGCTGTTTTTGGTGCTCTTTTTGCTGGTTCAATGAATATTGCTTATGCTGCTACCCCTGCTAGCGATGTTGAAATGGCTACAGGTGAAACGGTAGAAACTGCAATCACTAACTTACAGGGTAAAACAGACGGCTTATCTAATGATGTAGCTGGTATCGTGTTTACTGATCTCCCTACTCTGCATCAAACTGATAAAGGGCTTCAAAATCAAATCACAGCTACTAACAAAGATGTGAATGATACTAAAGATGCTGTGATTCTGATTAATAATGACCTGCAAGGCGCGAAACAGCTTCTTGCTGATAAAGCACAGATTGCACAAGATACAGCTAATGCTAACTCTACCCGCATTACAGCACTGGAAAACCAGCCTACCCCGAAAGATGGTATTGATGGTAAAGATGGGGCTACAGGTGCGCAAGGTGTACAGGGTTTACAGGGTTTACAGGGCTTGAAAGGTGATACAGGCGCACAAGGTGTAGCGGGTGTTGCTGGTAAAGATGGTGTTGATGGTGTTGATGGTAAAAATGGTATTGACGGTAAAGCAGGTAAAGACGGCATAGACGGGAAAATCGGCGTTAACGGGAAAGATGGTAAGAATGGGTTGAATGGTAAAGATGGTGTGAGTGGTAAGAACGGCGCTAACGGCGTTACCACCACCATCACTAAGAAAGAAGTTGATACTAAAACTATCAATCTTGTTAAGTCACTTAATACACAAACTACAGCACAAGCTAAAGATCTGAAAGCTGCTCAACAAGTATTTGCACAAGCACAATCTTCAAGCAATGCTCAATTTAAAAACCTGAAGGATGAAGTTGACGACAACAAGAAAGAAGCGCGTGGTGGAGTAGCCTCTGCCGTTGCGATTGCATCAATGCCACAGGTCGAAAAAGATCAGGCTATGATGTTCTCTGCTGGTGTAGGGTCATTTAAGAATGAGCAAGCTATCAGCGTTGGCACTTCTCTCCATGCCGGTGAACATACAGTGATCAAAGCTGGTATTAGCGATTCGACAAATAACGATCTTGCTATGGGCGCGGGTATCGGGATCGGTTTTTGAATAAAACACCGCTGATACATATATAACCCGCTCGTCTCTGGTAAGAATTTCGATGATAGCAAAAAACATGTCCAGATATATATTCATCTCAGCCGTGCTGTACCTGATGCTAATTGGCGTCGGGATTTGGATAGGCGTGATGTATTTATCTTATTATCTGTGTAGTTTATAAGGTATAAAATGAAAAAATTAATTATTACCGTGGCGGGTATATTTATACTTGCGGGGTGCGTATCGCCCGATCAGCGCATCGCAAACTGCACGGCGAAAGGCGTAAGTTATGACACCTGCTATTTGTCCGAACAGCAAAGACAGCAAGGCATTAATAACGCTTCGCTCTCTGCCGCTTATGCGAATGCGGCAAGAGCGACAGAAAATGCACATAAACATGCTCACCACCACTAAGGTTTTATAATGAAAGCACAGTTAACAGTGATGACTCTGTTGTTCGCAATCGCTGCGACCCCGGCACATGCGATTAACGCCCACTATCGCGCACAGCTGGAGCGTTCCGGATGCACCCAGATAAGCGAAGGCGATGGCTCTTGCGATATCACTAAAACGAAAGCGGAAAACGCGGCGCAACACGACCAAACGACGACCGTTCACGATCCGATGCGTGCGGCCACCTTTTCGTCACCGACCGTTAATGCCACGATTTCCAACGGCTTTTTTAGTGCGACCATTAATGGCAAAAAGGCCACCGTCAAACGTCTGAATGCGGCGTTCTATGAAATTCACGGTAATGACGTTGTTATATCGTTTAGCCTTGATGAGAACGGTATTGCCGATGCCTCCTGGAATAAAACTAAGGGTCGTGACCACGGCATTTTGCAGGTCAGGCAGAAATAACGTGCTCAAGGAGGCCATGTGCCTCCTTTTTCCACAGCGAAAAGCACGATTTGTCACACTCTTTTCTCTACTTTTACAGTTCTGACAAACCCATCATAAGCGGCTGTTTTTATTGTGCATAAAGTGCAACTTTCTTTCTGGAAACGGGGATAACCCTCCCCCTGTGCCCTCTGCCACAAAACAGTAAACAAATTAACCATTGAGCCCCGTGGCAAAAGGCTCTATATTGGCGGCGTTTTTTTCAGGCCCCCATCTGTTTTTTAACTTTTTATTCAATCGTGGCTCATAACGAAGCGGCGGTTGTAGGAGTGATATGATGACGGATAAAGTCCGTATTGACACCGTAGATGCCCACAAAAGCAACGAAACCTATCTGGCCCGTCAGGCCGAGTTTGAATCTAACGTCAGGAGTTATCCGCGCAAACTGCCTTTAGCGATCACTAAAGCAGAAGGCGTGTGGATCACCGATGCAGATAATAAAGAATACCTTGACTGTTTAGCAGGCGCAGGGACCCTTGCGCTTGGCCATAACCATCCTGATGTGCTGAAAAGCATCCAAAATGTCATTACCAGCGGCTTGCCGTTACATACCCTGGATCTGACTACGCCTCTGAAAGACGCGTTTTCTGAATACCTGCTCTCTCTGCTGCCTGGTCAGGGCAAAGAGTACTGCCTGCAGTTCACCGGTCCATCCGGTGCTGACGCCGTTGAAGCGGCGCTGAAGCTGGCGAAAAAAGTGACCGGTCGTAGCGGTATCATCAGCTTCTCTGGTGGTTACCACGGTATGACCCACGGCGCACTGTCCGTGACCGGCAACCTGTCTCCGAAAGAAGCGGTTGACGGTATGATGCCAGAAGTTCAGTTCATGCCTTATCCGCACGAGTACCGTTGCCCGCTGGGTATCGGTGGTGAAGCGGGCGTGAAAGCGCTGACCTACTACTTCGATAACCTGATCAACGACGTTGAAAGCGGCGTGCGTAAACCTGCGGCGGTGATCCTGGAAGCCGTTCAGGGCGAAGGCGGCGTGAACCCGGCTCCGGCTGAGTGGCTGCAGCGCATCCGTAAAGTGACTCAGGAACACGGCATTCTGCTGATCCTCGACGAAGTTCAGGCTGGCTTTGCCCGTACCGGTAAATTCTTCGCCTTCGAACACGCGGGCATTGAGCCAGACATCATCGTGATGTCTAAAGCTGTCGGTGGCGGTCTGCCGCTGGCCGTGCTCGGTATCAAAAAGCAGTTCGATGCATGGGCACCAGGTCACCACACCGGTACCTTCCGCGGCAACCAGCTGGCGATGGCAACCGGTCTGACGACGCTGAAAATCCTGAAAGACCAGAACATCGCAGGCAAAGTGGCTGCACAGGGCGAATGGCTGAAAGGCCAGCTGAAAGAGATGGCGAAGCGCTACCCGGTTATCGGACACGTTCGCGGTCTGGGCATGATGATCGGTATTGAGATCGTTAAACCACACGAAGCGGCTGACCACATGGGTTGCTTCCCTGGCGACGGCGAGCTGTCTGCACTGATTCAGAAGAAGTGCTTCGAAGCCGGTCTGATTCTGGAGCGTGGCGGTCGTAACGGTATCGTTCTGCGTCTGCTGCCGTCTCTGCTGATCAGCGATGAAGAGCTGAAAATCTTCCTGGATAAATTCGAGCAGGCACTGCTTGCTGCGGGCGTTCGCCCGGCGTAACCGGAGTTGTTGATTACGATGTCTGATTCAAACCCAATTTTGTTCTCCTCTGCGCAGAGCATTGAAGCTTACCAGCAGGCGATTGAACAAAGCACTCAGGCTGTGATGCAGTGGCTGAAACAGCCTGAGATGTACCAGGGCAAAACGGTCGCGGAACTGCGCGACCGTATTAAGCTGGATTTCAACCCGAAAGGGCTGGGCAACGAAGCGGCGATTGAACGCGCCGTGGAGTTCTTCCTGAAAGACAGTTTGTCCGTTCATCACCCGCAGTGTGTGGCGCACCTGCACTGCCCAAGCCTGGTCGTAAGCCAGGCGGCGGAAGTGCTGATCAACGCCACTAACCAGAGTATGGACTCCTGGGATCAAAGCCCGTCCGCAACCATTATCGAAATCAAACTGATCGAGTGGCTGCGTACCCGCGTGGGTTATCAGGCTGGCGACGCAGGTGTGTTCACCAGCGGCGGCACCCAGAGCAACCTGATGGGCCTGATGCTGGCGCGCGATGCGTTCTTCGCGCGTCTGGGTCACTCTGTTCAGCAGGATGGCCTGGTAGGCGATCTGCGCAAAATTCGCGTGCTGTGCTCCGAGAACGCCCACTTCTCCGTGCAGAAAAACATGGCGCTGATGGGTCTGGGCTACCAGTCCGTGGTGCAGGTGAAAACTGACGAATTCTCCCGCATGGATCTGACCGATCTGGCGGCGAAAATTGAGCAGTGCAACGAGAACGGCGAGCAGATTCTGGCGATCGTCGCGACGGCAGGTACCACCGACGCCGGTGCTATCGACCCGCTGCGTGCCATTGCAGAACTGGCGGCGAAACAGAACATCTGGGTACACGTTGATGCGGCCTGGGGCGGTGCGCTGCTGATGTCCGAGCAGTATCGTCACTACCTGGACGGCATTGAGCTGGTGGATTCCATTACCCTGGACTTCCACAAGCAGTTCTTCCAGACCATCAGTTGCGGCGCGTTCCTGCTGAAAGAAGCGCGTCACTATGAGCTGATGCGCTATCAGGCGGCTTACCTGAACTCTGAGTTCGACGAAGAAGCGGGCGTGCCTAACCTGGTGTCCAAATCTCTGCAGACCACCCGTCGTTTCGACGCGCTGAAGCTGTGGATGAGCCTGGAAGCGCTGGGTCAGGAGCAATATGCGGCGATCATCGATCACGGTGTGACCCTGGCACAGCAGGTTGCGGGCTACGTGAAAGAGCAGTCTGCTCTGGAGCTGGTGATGCAGCCACAGCTGGCGAGCGTGCTGTTCCGCTTCCGTCCTCAGGCGCAGATGGATGATGCAGGCATCGCCCTGCTGAACCAGAAGATTGGTGATGCGCTGCTGGAATCTGGCCGTGCTAACGTCGGCGTGACCGAGCATAACGGTATCACCTGCCTGAAGCTGACCCTGCTGAACCCAACCGTGACGCTGGAGGACGTAAAAGTTCTGCTGTCTCTGGTTGAGCGTACCGCACAGGAAGTTCTGGCTAAGTAATGCTTATCCCTCTCCCGTTCGGGAGAGGGTATTTTCCCCTGCCCTATCCCTCAGTGTGTCCTCAAGGTTTCAACCATTAGCGTAAAGCACGATTCGATAAGCGTCGGTAACGGCTGTGGCGCACGCATCAATGCCACCGTTCGGGCAAGTGCCGGTTGCTGAAGATGAACCACCTTAAGCTGCGGATCCTGAAGATGCGTGGTATAGAGTTGCGGCAGTATCGCCACGGCCAGTCGGGAACGCACCAGGCCGTACAGCGTTTCGATATAATCCACCTGATAACGTGTCTGCAACGACAAACGATGGCTTTCAGCGAGCGCGCCGACCAGGCGTTGGATGTTACCTTTTGAAAACACGGCGATATCTCGCCCAACAAGCTGCTTCCAGGGTAAATGCGCCGACGCCGCCAGCGGATCGTCACAATGAATCACCGCAACAAATGGATCCTCCTGCAGCGGGAAGACGGACAGTTGTTCCGGCACAGAACTGTCCAGTGCGCCAATGCCAAAATCAATCTGCCCTTTCAGCAACTGCGCCACCAGCGCATCATTGGTTTGATCGTGAAACTCTACCTTAAGACGCGGAAAAGCCTGCGCCAGCGTTTGGGGTAACTGCGGGAACAAGAGCGAGCTGACGGATGGCACCAGCCCAATGCGCACCGTGCCGTCACCGCCTGCCTGCACAATCTGCTGCATATCGTCAAAGGCAAGCTGAGCCACGCTAAGCACCCGCTGCGCGTGCGGGAGGATTGCGTTGCCCAGCTCCGTCAGCGTCACCGCTGAGGCGGTACGGTTTACCAGCTTGCCGCCGAGCACCGTTTCGATTTGCCGCAATGCGCTGCTGAGCGCAGGCTGGCTGATCGCCAGCTTGCTGGCGGTGTCGGTGAAATGACGCAGTTGCGCCAGAGTGACAAAATACTGTAGCTGTCGCAGTGAGAGCGCGGGCAAGCGCTGCCAGGGTTCCATCGTCATTATCGTTTACACGCGTCGCAGAATAAGCCGGGGTTATCGGGTGATAAATTTTATCAGCTGGGCAAACGTTTGCCGCGTGCATAGAGTAACGCCATTATTTTCATGCTGGAACCGTTAATTACATGAGTGCCGAAACCCGACGCCGTGCCGTCCAGGCTGCACGCGGTGAAATGCCGTTCGACCTGCTGCTTACACACACCCGCATTGTTGATATGGCCACGGGTGAGATCCGCGACGCCGATGTCGGCATCGTGGGCGGCCTTATCGCCAGCGTTCATCCGCGCGGCAGCCGCAGCGATGCGCGTGAGACGCACGATCTGAACAACCGGTATCTCTCTCCGGGACTGATGGATACGCATGTGCATCTGGAGAGTTCACACCTGCCTCCCGCTCGTTATGCAGAGATTGTGCTGGCACAGGGCACCACCGCTGTATTCTGGGATCCGCATGAGCTGGCGAACGTGCTGGGCATTGCAGGCGTACGTTTTGCCATTGAGGCCAGCCGTAACCTGCCGCTGCAGGTGATGGTCGCTGCGCCATCAAGCGTGCCATCGACTCCGGGGCTGGAGATGTCTGGCGCAGACTTCGCCGGAGAAGAGATGAATACCCTGCTCGGCTGGCCGGAAGTGCGCGGCGTGGCGGAAGTGATGGATATGCACGGCGTGCTTAACGGCAGCCAACGCATGCTGGAAATTATGCAGGCCGGGCTGGACAGCGGAAAGCTGATTGAAGGCCACGCGCGCGGGCTTCACGGTGCGGATTTACAGGCTTATCTGGCCGCAGGCGTGACCTCCGATCATGAGCTGACCTCCGCAGACGATGCGCTGGAAAAACTGCGCGCCGGGCTGACGCTGGAGATCCGCGGCTCGCATCCTTATCTGCTGCCCGATATCGTAAGCGCCCTGAAATCCCTGCCCCACCTTTCTTCACAAATTACGGTCTGCACCGACGATGTTCCGCCCGATATACTGTTGGAAAAAGGGGGGATCGTTGCGCTGCTGAACCTGCTGATTGAACACGGATTACCGGCGACGCACGCGCTGCGTTTCGCCACGCTGAACGCCGCCATTCGCCTGCAGCGTAACGATCTGGGGCTGATTGCCGCCGGGCGTCGCGCGGATCTGGTGGCGTTTGACTCGCTTGAAAAGCTGACGGCTCGTCAGGTGTATGTCGCCGGTAAGCTGATTGCGCGCGACGGGGCAATGATTGAACCCATCGTTGACACGATATTGCCCCTCCCGCGTGATACCGTGCGGCTGTCTGCACTCGCAGACGATGATTTCCGTATGAAAATCGACAACGCGAAACACGGCGTGGCGCGCCTGCGCCATATCAGCGGCGCACGCTTCACGCAGTGGGGTGAAGTTGACGCGCAGGTACGTCACGGCGTAGTGGCGATCCCGGATGGCTTTAGCCTGATCTGGGTTCAGCATCGCCACGCCCGCCATGCGGCGAAACCACAAATGGCCCTGCTCGAAGGCTGGGGTGAACTGCGTGGGGCCATTGCCACCAGCTATTCTCACGACTCTCACAATCTGGTGGTACTGGGCCGCGATCCGCACGACATGGCGCTGGCAGCCAACATGCTTATCCAGAGCGGCGGCGGGATGGCGTTGGTACAGAATGGCGACGTCATCGCCCACGTCGCCATGCCGATTGCGGGGATGCTTTCGGAACTGCCCCCTGATGAGCTGGCTCGCCAGTTCAGGGAACTGCGCGAGCGTAGCAATTTGATTGCCGACTGGGAACCGCCGTATCGGGTCTTTAAAGCCATAGAGGGCACCTGTCTTGCCTGCAACGCCGGTCCGCATTTGACCGATCTTGGACTGACCGATGGGACCACGCGCCAGATTGTCGATCCGTTAATTTCTTACCGGGAAACCCCGGACAACACACAATAATGCCGAAGGAGAGCCGGATAATGGCCGACAACACCGTTAATTCGCCAGCACCAGGGAGCTGGCTCGAACGCCGTTTTGCACTGCATGCGCGTGGCAGCACCGTACGCACCGAGTGCCTGGCTGGCATCACCGGTTTTCTCGCCGCCGCCTACCTGCTGGTGGTGATCCCAGGGCTGCTGGCGGTCGGAGGAATGGATAAAGGCGCGGCAACGACGGGCACCATTCTGGTCTTCGTTGCCGGAACGCTACTGATGGCGTTCTATGCCAACCTGCCCTTTATCGTCGGGCCCGGTATTGGCGGTTCGGTCCTGGTCGGCGTCACGCTTGCGGGCAGCGAAGGTATTGGCTGGCAAATTGGTCTCGGCATCGCCTGCTGGTCAGGGATTTTATTCTTCCTGCTGACCCGCTTTGGGCTGCGTGAAGTCGTCACCCGTTCGGTCCCGCAGTCCATCAAGCTGGGGTTGACGGCCTCCATCGGCCTGTTTGTTGCCGTGCTCGGTTTTCGTAACGCCGGGCTGGTGTTGGCAAACGCGAAAACGAATGCCCTGATGCTGGGAGATTTCCTGTCACCGGCGGCGCTGGTCGCGTTAGCGGGTCTCTTCCTGGCCATCGCGTTACAGGCGCGCCGCATTCCAGGGGCAATACTGTGGGCCATTCTGTTCGCCACTCTGGTCGGTATTCCGCTGGGCGTGACAAAGCTTCCTGGTCAGTTTATTGATATGCCGCATTCTCTGGCCCCGGTTATCGGCCACATTGATATGCTCGGGGCGCTGAACATTGCCTTCCTGCCATTCCTGTTTGTCTTCTTTGCGTCGGAATTTTTCTCCACCATGGGCACCACTCTGGCTGTCGGTGGTGAGGCGGGATTACTGGATGACGAAGGCAACATGCCGCATATCAACCGTCCGTTTATGGTGGACTCCATTGCCGCTGCGGTAGGTCCGTGGGTCGGTATTCCAGCCGCGACGGCGCTGATCGAATCTTCGGCTGCTGCTGAAGCGGGCGGTAAAACTGGCATGACGGCACTGGCTGCGGCAGTGATGTTCCTGTTGATGTTGCTGTTTACGCCTGTTGCACTGATGATCCCAAAAGAAGCCACCGCACCGGCGCTGATCCTCATTGGACTGAATATGTTTAGCGGCTTACGTAAGGTTGATCTGGCGAACTTCACCGACGGCCTGCCGGTTCTGATGATGGTCATGATAACGCTGATTGCCAACAGCTTCGGGACAGGAATTGCTGGCGGTTTGCTGTTTTACATCGTGATCAAAGCGATTGCCGGGAAATGGCGCGAAATCCCCGTTGGTCTGTGGATCCTTGCCATTCCCCTGGTCTACTACTTCGCTACGCTGGTGAAGCACTAACCCTCACGCCGCTTTTCCTTCGGGGTATAGCCGTAGTCGTAATGGCTGTACCCCGAGTGATAATAGAGCGAGGCGGACTTCACGATATCATTAAGAATAGCGCCATTCACCTGCACGCCCGTCTGCAGCAAACGTTTTACGCTTTTCTCAATTTCTTTCGCGCTGGTTTTACCGAAGCGGGCAACCAGTAAGGTTGTCGAAGCTAATTGGGCTACCAGCTCTGCATCCGTAACGGCAAGCACTGGGGGAGTGTCCACAATCACAATGTCATAATGTTCGTTAGTCCATGCCATCATTGCCTGGAAGCGTTCACTCATGAGCAGTTCTGATGGGCGCAAGGGCTGCGGGCCACAAGTCAATACCTCTATTCCAGCGCTCTCAACGTGTTGAATTGCCTCTGCCCACTCCACTGTTCCTTCCAGCACATTGGATAACCCACAATGATTGTCGATCTCGAAGATATTATGCACGTATCCCATGCGCATATCCGCATCGATAAACAGCACACGCTGTCCAGCCTGGGCGGCTACCGCCGCCAGCGATGTGCTAACCAGCGTTTTTCCGCAGTCTTGTGTCGGCCCGGAAATCATCACAATCCGATTAGTGGCATCCATTAAAGTGAAGTGCAGGCTGGTTCGCAGTCCACGAATTGCCTCGACAAAGATATCAGTAGGCCGATCGACAGGCAGGAAAGGAACGTTCGACGTCCTGTGTTTCCAGTGGGAGGCAAACAAATACTTCCCGCGCAGGTGCGTTTTTTTCCAGAGCCATACCGAGCGCGGCAGCGTCGCCAGGACCGGCATCCCCTGCGCTTCCAGTTGCTCAGACGAGGTAATTCCCTGTTTAAAGGCAGCAAGAACTAATACAAAGCCGCTGGAGAATATCAGTCCCAACAGTATGCCAAGCACGATAATGAGTGCTTTTCGTGGTTTTATGGGTTCAGGTTGCGTAACCGCAGCGTCAATGATCCGCACGTTTCCGATAGCGCTGGAGCGAGAGATATTGAGCTCTTGCTGGCGCGTTAATAACTGCAGGTAAATGGCGCGCCCGGATTCAACATCCCGGCTCAAACGCAAAATTTCCTGCTGTGTGGAGGGCATGGTTGATACGCGATCGTTCAGGCGGGCACGCTGCTTCTCAAGGGTTTGGCGCTTTTCGCGTAATGCGCGATAGGTTGGGTGATCCTTTTTGAAAAGCTGTGAGATCTCCGCTTCACGGAACGTCAGCTCGTTGAGCTGATTCTCCACATTAACAACCTGATCGAGAACGGACTTCGCCTCCAGGGATAAATCGACGGAATCGCGCTGCTCACGGTATACATTCAGTCGCGCTTCGGCCTGATCCAGATCGTGACTGATTTTCGGTAACTGATGCTGTAAAAAGGTCAGGCTGCGGGCATCCTGGGCTTCCTGACGCTCAATATTCTGATTGAGGAAATTTTCTGCAATCGTATTCAGTACCACGGCAATCTTGCCAGGTTCTTCGCCCGTTAGCGTTAACGCGATCATTCCGCTCTGTTTCGCTGATTCCGCAACGGTGAGCCCTTTCTGAAGCGCGTTGATGGCTTCAAGCTTTGTAATGGTTTTGAGCGAGAACTGCGTCCCTGGCGCAGCGCTGAGCGATGTCACCAGAAGAGAGACACCATCTTTAAGCAGCGTTTTCCCGACATAACCTACAACCTCGAAGCTTTCGCCCTCAAGGTGATACCGTCCCTGCTCCAGCACGGTCAGCACAAGCTCTTGCGGTTTGCCATCCAGTCTGGGGATGGTAAGTTCAGCGATGGTCAGGTGACCTGGCTTGCTGGGGCGAAAATGTGCCCACAGATGTCCCACGATCGGGATAACGCGCTGCTTAACCCGGTACGTCAGCCCCAGTTCATCCACGGTCTTCCCGAGGATCATTCGCGATTTTATCAGCAAGATTTCCGGTGCAACGTCTGGCGAAAGATCGGAGCCGAACTGTCTTATGCTTTTCAGCAATGAGTTATCCTGCTTCGCTTCTATCTGCACAAGCGCGTCAGCCTGATAGACAGGGGTGACAGAAAACGCATAGAGTCCCGCGCACACCGTTAACAGGAGTGTTACCAGGACGATCATCACCCGATGATCGAATATCTCAGCAAGCAGTTGCAGAAGATCAATTTCATTATTTTGCGGTGCCGCTGCACCATATGTATCTGAAGTATTAGATGGCATTCCTGCTTTATTCCTTTTGACTCAAACGACGAGCCCATTCCTGACTGGCTTTTCCCAACTGCCCGAAAACATATTCGAAAGCATCACGGCTTTTGCGGTAGGGATCGGGAATATCCTTTGTCTCCAGCCATTGTCCAAATAGCAGTGATTTCCCACGATTCTCCGGGGCCATAGCCGCAATAAAACGGAGATGTTCTGGCTCCATCACCAGAATCAGATCGGATTTTTGCAGCAAGCTGCGCGTCAGCTTGCGCCCCACGTGATCGTCTAGCGAGACACCATGATGCCAGGCGACATCCTGAGCAACCGCATCTGCCGGATGTCCCTCAAGACCGAAAATACCTGCTGAGGTCACCTGTTTCCCGGGTAATTGCTGACGCAACAGCCGCTCCCCCATCGGGGAGCGGCAAATATTACCCGTGCAAACCACTAAGATTGAGTTGAACATTATTGCGGCCAGGATCGGATGTAACGAACCGTTTCGGTCAGGTCATGTACGCCACTGATGGTCGGCACAAGCTGTGTAATAACGCGATTCCAGCGCGATAACGGTGCCGTTGTCACGTAGACAATGTCATACGGCTCGAGCTGGAATTCAGTGCCCAATACCATCGCTGACGCATCTTTCGCATTGAGCTGATAAATTTTCGCGATGATGTCCGTCTGGCTTTTTTGATGCACCGAGCGAATGACAAAAATGCCGGTTGCATCAGCCATGTTCTGGTTCAGGCCGCCCGCATTGCCCAGCGCTTCCGCCAGCGTCATCCCACTGCGATCCATCTTCAGTGTGCTCTGCTTAACCACTTCGCCCATGACAAAGACTTTCAGGGCATCATTACGCGGTACAAACAGGATATCGCCAGGATAGAGCAGTTTGTTTTGTGTTAAATCGCCGAGTTGCATCAGGGCATACAGCGAAAGGCGAGAGTCCTGGCCATTATGGGTGAGAACGACATTGCGCCAGTCGGCATCCGCTGAAAGACCGCCAGCGGCATTGACCGCATCCATCACGGTCAAGGGGATGTTGGTGATGGGTTGTTGGCCAGATTTCGCGACTTCTCCCGTCACGTAGGTTTTTTGCGAACGGAAAGAAGCGATGCTGACATCCACCTGGGGGCTCTCAATGAATTTATCCAGCCGCGCGGTGATCTCTTCACGTACCTCCGAAACTGTTTTTTCTGCCACATACAGTTTCCCAACGTAGGGATAAAAGAGCGTACCGTCCGCGTTGACCCAGTTTCCCGCGTCACTTGCGCTACGGTACTGCCCTGCTGGCGTCGTCAACTCAGGATGATCCCAGACGGTTACCGTCAGGATGTCACCGGTGCCGATTCGGTATTCCCAGTTTTTCACCTGCTCATCAAGATTAGGATTTGCCTGAGATTTTGATACGGGCGGGCGCAATTGTTCAATCAACACTGGGGTCAGTGGATAAATTTCCACGTGTTTATCAAGCTGATAATCTTTATCTTCTGTTGCAATAACATTTTTTCCGGTCATGGATAAATCCTGGCCCGGTAAAAATACACAGCCTGTTAACTGGCTTATTGCAAGAAATAAAAAGGAAAATACCGTTGTGTTTTTCATTTATATCAACATATCTTTTATCATTGTGCTTATCGTAAGAACGACAATTTTATTTAATATAAATAACCATATAATTCATTGAATTAAATGAATTACAATGTGTTAATAAAGAGTATTGTCAACGCAGTAACCAGATACTGAATCGTCTAAAGCGACCCGCTCTATGGAGCCGGGGTTCAGAAGTCATAACATGTCGTGCCGGGGCCGATATTAAATGTTCTGCTGTGGGAAAGCATTCGCTTAACGGTCCAATTTTGAAGTAGTCATGCGTTTTCAGAATTAATTAATAAATTAATAAATACATTAAATATAAAACACAAATATCATTCACGGCCGTTATGTACTTTCTTTGTTGCGACTACACAAAACCGTTCAGTTTTGTTACATTTTTTTTCAAACACACCATGTTTTGATACTTAAAATGGACTGTCTGCCGCGCATACTAAAACCCACAGACGAAATGTATCTGTAACGATATCACTGGAGAAAAAATGGCTAAGCGTAAATTGCTGCTTCTGGGTGTACTACTGTCTCTGGCGGGCTCCGCATTTTCTGCTCCGCAAACGGCTGCAGCACCTTCTGGCATCAAAGCCTATGAAGAACAAGAGTTCATCGCTGACTTTACAAAATTCAAGATTGGCGACACGGCGCCAGCGCAGTATCAAACGCCCGAGTACACCATCAAACAGTACCAGCTGCGTAACCTTCCAGCACCGGATGCCGGAACACACTGGACCTACATGGGTGAGAACTACGTGCTGATTGGCGATGCCGATGGAAAAATCCATAAGGCCTATAACGGAGATATCTTCTATCACCGCTAATACGATCCTGGTTCGTGCCTGGCAGGAGAGCGATCGTCCTTTCCTTCGCACGATTTACCTGCATGCCCGGCGCGACGCCTGGCCATGGTTGAACGGTGCGGAATGGCAGCTTGAGGACTTTGACGCCGCAATCCTGGACGAAGAGGTTTGGGTGGCTGAGCAGGACGGGCATCGACTTGGCTTCGCCTCCGTCTGGACGAACGATAATTTTCTGCACAACCTGTTTGTTGACCCGCAGTATCAGAGCCTGGGCGTCGGGCATGTGTTGCTGGAACAGGTGCAGAAAACGTTTACCAGTACGGGGTCGCTTAAGTGTCTGGTCAAGAATGGGCGTGCTGTTGCGTTTTACCAGCGACACGGCTGGCACATCGAGGCGACGGGTGATTCTCCCGACGGAGAGTATTATCTGATGCATTATCGGCTTGGGTAAAGTCAGGTGGCGCTTCGCTTACCTGACCTACAAACCCAAATTTCGTAGGCCGGGTAAGGCGAAGCCGCCACCCGGCACTGAAGCGCAGAGGAATTACACCGCGCGGAACGCGATTTCGCTCGGAATGACTTCGCCCTGCCAGTAAAGCTGCGCCGCAACGCGCCCCGCCAGCTGACGATACATATCCGCAAATTCGCTGTCCGGACGGCTCACCACGGTTGGTTTACCGCTGTCCAGATCTTCACGCAGCGTGATGTGCAGCGGCATCTGCCCCAGCAGCTGAGTGTGATACTGCGCCGCCAGCTTCTCCGCACCACCGGTACCGAAAATAGGCTCATGGTGTCCGCAGTTGCTGCAGATATGCATGCTCATGTTCTCAACGATACCCAGCACCGGTACTTCCACCTTCTCGAACATCACGATGCCCTTTTTGGCGTCGATCAGCGCGATATCCTGCGGCGTGGTCACGACGACCGCTCCGGTTACCGGAATGTTCTGCGCCAGGGTCAGCTGAATGTCGCCCGTGCCCGGCGGCATGTCCAGCACCAGATAATCCAGATCCGGCCACATGGTTTCCTGCAGCATCTGCATCAGCGCCTTGCTGGCCATCGGGCCGCGCCAGACCATCGCGTTATCGTCGGTGACCAGATAACCAATCGAGTTGGTTGCCAGACCGTGCGCCATGATTGGCGCCATGTGAGTGCCGTCCGGCGAGGTTGGACGCTGATTTTCCGCGCCCAGCATGTTTGGAATGGACGGGCCATAAATGTCCGCATCCAGAATACCGACTTTTGACCCTTCCGCTGCCAGCGCGAGCGCCAGGTTTACAGCCGTGGAGGATTTACCCACCCCACCCTTGCCCGAGCTGACGGCAATAATGTTTTTTACGCCGTTCACGCCAGGCTGGTTTTTCACGCGCTTCAGCGTGGCGATACTGTGGCTCAGCTTCCAGTCGATCGCCTTCGCACCGGTGATGCGCAGCAGCTCCGAGCTGGTTTGCTCTTTCAGCGCGTCGAAGGCGCTGGTCCAGACGAACGGCATCTGCAGCTCAATGTGCAGCGTATCGTCCAGCCAGGCAACGTGGTGTAACGCTTTCAGCGTCGTAAGATTGTGCTTCAGGGTTGGATGCTGAAAGTTAGCCAGCGTCCCGGCGACCATTGCTCGTAAGGCTTCCGGTGATTTGGCCTGGGATTGAGAACTCATCCCGACTCCTTTGTTCTTGTGAATAAGACCTTAGATGAACAAGTTTACCTGAAAGGCCGTGGTTTGTGCTTACTTAATAATGCCCCTTTTGGTAATATCAAAAACCCTTTTCACAGTTAAAAGAAGTAATGCCTACTATGACTCAAGTCGCGAAAAAAATTCTGGTAACGTGCGCACTGCCGTACGCCAACGGCTCAATCCACCTCGGCCACATGCTGGAGCATATCCAGGCTGATGTCTGGGTCCGTTACCAGCGAATGCGCGGCCACGAGGTTAACTTCATCTGTGCGGACGATGCTCACGGCACGCCGATCATGCTGAAAGCGCAGCAGCTGGGGATTTCCCCGGAGCAGATGATTGCCGAAATGAGTCAGGAGCATCAAACTGATTTTGCTGGCTTTGACATCAGCTATGACAACTATCACTCCACGCACAGCGACGAAAACCGCGAGCTGTCGGAGCTGATCTACACCCGTCTGAAAGAGAACGGTTTTATCAAAAACCGTACTATTTCTCAGCTGTACGATCCGGAAAAAGGCATGTTCCTGCCGGACCGCTTCGTCAAAGGCACCTGTCCGAAATGTAAATCCCCGGACCAGTACGGCGATAACTGCGAAGTGTGCGGCGCGACCTACAGCCCGACCGAGCTTATCGAGCCGAAATCCGTGGTATCCGGTGCAACGCCTGTGATGCGTGACTCCGAGCACTTCTTCTTTGACCTGCCGTCCTTCAGCGAAATGCTGCAGGCATGGACCCGCAGCGGCGCGCTGCAGGAGCAGGTCGCGAACAAGATGCAGGAGTGGTTCGAATCCGGCCTGCAGCAGTGGGATATCTCCCGCGATGCGCCGTACTTCGGCTTCGAAATCCCGAACGCGCCGGGTAAATACTTCTACGTCTGGCTGGATGCGCCAATCGGCTACATGGGCTCCTTCAAGAACCTGTGTGACAAGCGCGGTGACACCGTCAGCTTCGATGAATACTGGAAGAAAGATTCCACGGCCGAGCTGTACCACTTCATCGGTAAAGACATCGTTTATTTCCACAGCCTGTTCTGGCCAGCGATGCTGGAAGGCAGCAACTTCCGCAAGCCAACCAACCTGTTCGTTCACGGCTACGTGACGGTGAACGGTGCGAAGATGTCCAAATCTCGCGGTACGTTCATCAAGGCCAGCACCTGGCTGAACCACTTCGACGCGGACAGCCTGCGCTACTACTACACCGCGAAGCTCTCTTCCCGTATCGACGATATCGACCTGAACCTGGAAGATTTCGTACAGCGCGTGAACGCGGACATCGTCAACAAGGTGGTGAACCTGGCGTCCCGTAACGCGGGCTTTATCACCAAGCGTTTTGACGGCGTGATGGCGGCTGAACTGGCTGACCCAGCTCTGTACCAAACCTTTACTGACGCAGCGGCGACCATTGGCGAAGCCTGGGAAGCGCGCGAGTTCGGTAAAGCGGTGCGTGAAATCATGGCCCTGGCTGACCTGGCGAACCGCTATGTCGACGAGCAGGCCCCGTGGGTTGTCGCTAAGCAGGAAGGTCGCGATGCCGATCTGCAGGCTATCTGCTCCATGGGCATCAACCTGTTCCGCGTGCTGATGACCTACCTGAAGCCGGTTCTGCCACAGCTGGCTACCCGCGCTGAAGCGTTCCTGAACACCGAACTGACCTGGGATGCAATGGCGCAGCCGCTGCTCGGCCACAAGGTGAACACCTTCAACGCGCTGTATAACCGCATCGAGATGAAGCAGGTTGAAGCCCTGGTGGAAGCATCCAAAGAAGAAGTGAAGGCTGCTGCGGCACCGGTCACCGGCCCGCTGGCAGACGATCCGATTCAGGACACCATTACCTTTGACGATTTCGCCAAAGTCGACCTGCGCGTGGCGCTGATTGAAAACGCGGAATTCGTGGAAGGCTCTGACAAGCTGCTGCGCCTGACGCTGGATCTGGGCGGCGAGAAGCGCAACGTCTTCTCCGGTATCCGTTCTGCGTATCCGGACCCGCAGGTGCTGATCGGTCGTCAGACCGTGATGGTGGCGAACCTGGCACCGCGCAAAATGCGCTTCGGCATCTCCGAGGGGATGGTGATGGCTGCAGGCCCTGGCGGGAAGGATATCTTCCTGTTAAGCCCAGACGAAGGCGCGAAGCCGGGTCAGCAGGTGAAATAACAAAAAAGCCGGAGATAATCTCCGGCTTTTTTTATGGTTTCGGGTGATGCACCCGGTGGGTCAGCCCGCGCAGGAAATTACGCAAAAACTGGTCGCCGCACTCGCGGTAGTTTTTATGGTCCGGCGCGCGCATCATGGCGGTCACTTCCGGCACCGACACGCGGTATTTTTGCTCGGTCATGATCGCGACAATATCGTCCGTTTTCAGCGAGAACGCGATGCGCAGCTTTTTCAGCACCGTGTTGTTGTTCACGCGACGCTCCAGCGCCAGTTCTGGCGCGGCCGGATCTTTGCCACGCTTATCGTAAATCAGGCCGTTCAGGAAACCCGACAGAATGATGTCGGGGCAGCGAACAAACCCCTCTTCGTCTTCTTTAGTCATCCAGGTATCGAAACCCGCAGACGTGGCTTCCATGTCGGACAACGCAAGAATGCGCACCATGTCATTATTGTTTGCTTTCAGGGTGTAGCGCAGGCTACGAAGAATGTCATTACTAATCATGAGTGCCTTTAACTGTCGATGATGCAATGGCGCGCAGTGTACCAGTTTTACAGACCAATCGCCTCTTTCAAACTCTTCAGGTAGCGACGGCTGACGGGCACCGTATGCCCGGCACGCAGCACCAGTTCGGCCTGGCCGTTATCTTCCAGGCGGATCTCCTTCAGGTGCGCCATGTTCACCAGATACTGACGATGGCAGCGGATCAGCGGCGTGCGGCTCTCCAGGGTGCGAAGCGTCAGCTCTGTAAAGCCTTCATTTCCCTCCGCGCTGGTGACATATACCCCGCTCAGACGGCTGCTGACAAAGGCCACGTCATCCATCTGCAGGAGATAAATGCGGCTGTGCCCGGTGCAGGGGATAAACTTCAGCGGCTGCTGGTTTTCCGGCAGCAGCGTCATATCCTGCACGGTGCGCTCCTGGCGTAAACGAGTGAGCGTTTTATCCAGCCGCTTCTCTTCAATCGGTTTCAGCAGATAATCAAAGGCATGTTCTTCAAATGCCTTCACGGCATATTCATCAAACGCTGTCAGAAAGACGATATAGGGGCGGTGCTCAGGATCAAGCATCCCGACCATCTCCAGCCCGCTGATGCGCGGCATCTGAATGTCGAGGAACAGCACGTCCGGACGCAGTTTGTGCACCGCACCGATGGCCTCAATGGCATTTGCGCACTCACCCACTACCTCGATATCACTCTGCTCCTGCAATAGCACGCGCAGGTTTTCCCGTGCCAGCGGCTCGTCATCCACAATCAGCACTCTTAACATGCGTTTTCCTCCAGCGGCAGTCGTAAGGTGATACGGGTAAATCGGTCGGGTTCACAGGCGACGGTAATGCCACAGTCGTCACCGAAGTGCGCACGCAGGCGTTTATCCACCAGGCTCATCCCTAACCCACCCGATGCGGAAGGGACGTAGAGTCCGGCGTTATCCTCAATATCCAGCACCAGATGGTGGTTAAACTGGGTAGCAGAAATGGTGATCTCCCCGATGCCCAGCAACTGCGATGTACCGTGTTTGATGGCATTTTCTACAATAGGCTGAAGGGTAAAAGCCGGAAGATGCTGGTACGCCAGCGCGTCCGGGACGGAGAGCGACACCTGCAGGCGAGACTGGAAGCGTGCCTGTTCAATCTGCAGGTACGCGTTAACGTGTTCAATCTCGTCGGCCAGGGTCACGATTTCGGAAGGCCGTTTTAGGTTCTTGCGGAAAAAGGTCGACAAAAACTGCACCAGCTGCGCGGCCTGATCGCTGTCGCGGCGGATCACCGCCTTCAGCGTATTAAGCGCATTAAACAGGAAATGCGGATTGACCTGGGCGTGCAGGAGTTTGATCTCTGACTGCGTCAGCAGCGCTTTCTGCCGTTCATACTGCCCCGCCAGAATTTGCGCGGAAAGCAGCTGGGCAATCCCCTCCCCCAGCGTGCGGTTGATCGAGCTGAACAGACGGTTTTTCGCTTCGTAGAGCTTAATCGTCCCCATCACCCGCTGATTTTCACCGCGAAGCGGGATCACCAGCGTCGAGCCAAGCTTGCACTGCGGATGAAGCGAGCAGCGGTAGGGGATCTCATTCCCGTCCGCATACACCACTTCACCGGTTTCAATGGCGCGCAGGGTATAGGTTGATGAGATCGGTTTGCCCGGCAGATGGTGGTCGTCTCCGGTACCGGTAAACGCCAGCAGCTTTTCGCGGTCGGTAATGGCGACGGCACCGATATCCAGCTCCTTGTAGAGCACCTGCGCCACCTTCATGCTGTTTTCTTCGTTAAATCCCTGACGCAGGATCCCCTCCGTTGAGGCTGCAACTTTCAGGGCCGTCGCGGAAAACGCCGAGGTGTATTTCTCAAACATGGCGCGCTTGTCGAGCAGAATACGCATAAACAGCGCCGCGCCCACGGTATTGGTCACCATCATCGGAGCTGCAATATTGCTCACCAGGTGCAGCGCATCGTCAAACGGACGGGCAATCAGCAGGATAATCGCCATCTGCGCCATCTCTGCCACGAAGGTAATCGCACCGGCGGTAAGCGGGCTAAATACCTTATCCGGACGGCCGCGTTTGATCATGTAGCTGTGGACAAGGCCACCCAGTAGCCCTTCGACGATCGTGGAGATCATACAGCTCAGCGCCGTCATGCCGCCCATAGAATAGCGGTGCAGACCGCCGGTAAGCCCCACAAGGCCGCCGACAACGGGACCGCCAAGCAGGCCGCCCATCACCGCACCGATGGCGCGCGTATTGGCAATGGAATCTTCGATATGGAGACCAAAGTAGGTCCCCATAATGCAGAAAATGGAGAAGGTCACATAGCAAAGCAGCTTGTGCGGCAGACGGACGGTGACCTGCATCAGCGGAATGAACAGGCGCGTTTTACTCATCAACCAGGCGATGACAAGAAACACACACATCTGCTGAAGCAACAACAGCACCAGATTAAACTCGTACATACAAAAAACCGCACATTCTAAAAACGCGTAACATACACTGATGCAGGTAAACTTTCTTTGAAGCGCGCCAAAAAAGCTGCAAATCGTGTCGGTCATCACAGCTTTTGCCGAACATCGCGCATGCTTCGCATTATTTGTTCAAAAAACGATCAATCCTTCCTGGTTCGGCAAAGTGGGTCTACAGTTAAGCTGGGGACGCGTAAGCCAGGGGGCGAATATGGCGCTTTACACAATAGGTGAAGTGGCACTCCTTTGTGATATCAATCCCGTTACCCTACGGGCGTGGCAGCGACGGTATGGATTACTTAAACCGCAGAGAACGGACGGTGGGCATCGTCTGTTCAACGAGGCCGATATCGACCGGATCCGCGAGATAAAAAGCTGGATCGACAACGGTGTGCAGGTCGGCAAAGTGAAATCCTTGCTTAGCCATGACGATCCGGACACCCAGCATCTCTGGCGTGAGCAACAGGAAGCACTGCTGCGGCTCCTGCAGGCGGGTAACCTGCAGCGCCTGCGCGCGTGGATAAAAGATCAAGGGCGTGATTATCCCGCGCAAACGCTGATCACCCATCTTTTCATTCCGCTCCGTCGACGCCTTCAGTGCCAACAGTCTACCCTGCAGGCGCTGCTCAGCATGCTCGACGGCGTACTGATCAACTATATTGCCGTCTGCCTTGCCTCGGCGAAGAACAAGGCCGGAAAAGATGCGCTGGTGGTTGGCTGGAACGTGCACGACACCACGCGTCTGTGGCTGGAAGCCTGGATTGCCACCCAAAAAGGCTGGCGCGTGGATGTGCTCGCGCACTCGCTGGCCCAGCTGCGGCCCGAGTTTTTTGACGGTCAGACCCTGCTGGTCTGGTGTGGCGAAGTGCCCTCCGCCTCGCAGCAACAGCTGCTGACGGAATGGCGCGAGAATGGTTACCCGGTTTATTCCCTGGGCCCGGATGAGCCATAACGGCATTTAATGGTTCATTAACAGCTGCGCTTCACCGTATAATTGTTCCGTTAACAACAGGAGCACATGATGAAGGCAACTAAACTGGCGGTAATTACCCTTTTTGTCCTGATGGCCGTAAGCGGTATCGGCGGCGTGATGCTGGCGGGTTACTCGTTTATCGTCCGTGGCGGTGTCGGCTGAGATACCGAGCCAGGCGCTCGAAAAGGCGATCGACCACAATCGCCGCCAGCGCAACCAGTAGCGCCCCCTGAATAATGTAGGCCGTATTAAATCCGCTTAAGCCGATAATAATCGGCGTTCCCAGCGTATTTGCCCCCACCGTCGAGGCGATAGTCGCCGTACCGATGTTGATAATCACCGACGTGCGGATCCCGGCGATAATGACCGGTGCCGCGAGCGGGAGCTCAACCTTGCGCAACCGCTGCCAGGCGCTCATGCCCATCCCTTCTGCTACGCTCAGCACCGATGCGGGCACCGCCGCAATACCGGCCAGGGTTCCCTGAAGTATCGGCAATACCCCGTATAAAATCAGCGCAATAATCGCCGGCTGCTGCCCAAAGCCAATAACCGGTACCGCAATCGCCAGCACCGCCACCGGCGGAAACGTCTGACCGATCGCCGCAATCGTCTCCACCAGCGGACGAAACTCACGTCCCGATGGCCTTGTCACCGCGATCCCTGCCCCCACGCCGAGGACGATGGCAATGACGCTTGAGATCGTCACCAGCCAGGCGTGCGCCAGCGCAAGGTTAATAAAACTCTCCTGTTGATAGACCGGTCGCGGCAGGCCAGGAAAGAGCGAACCGAACAGCGCCGCGCTGTGCGGCATCAGAAAGAGCAGGCCGACGAAGAGCAGCGCCAGCCAGAGCAGCGGATCACGCATGACCTTCACGCGTCACCTCCCCGGCCAGCAGATCGCGAAAATGCAATGCACCACAGGTTGTTCCCTGGCTGTTGGTCACCGGCAGGATCTCACATTGTCTGGCGACGAAAGCAGACAGCGCATCCCGCAGGCTCATCTGCTCCTGTAACGGTTCCCCGCTTAGCGGCGCATCCTGTCGGCGCATATAATCGCCAACGGTGCGCAAAGAGAGCAGCCTGACGCCAAGCTCGCTGCGGCCAAAAAATTCGCGCACAAAGTCGTTCTTCGGCTGGCTCAACAGCGCAAGCGGCGTGCCCTGCTGTACCACCTCACCGTGGTCCATCAGCACCAGATGGTCAGCCAGGCGCAGCGCCTCATCAATGTCGTGCGTCACAAGGATAATGGTGCGCCCCAGAATGCGGTGGATGCGGGTCATCTCCGCCTGCAGCGCACCGCGTGTGACCGGATCCAGCGCGCCAAAAGGTTCATCCATCAGCAACACCTGCGGATTGGCCGCCAGCGCGCGCGCGACCCCAACCCGCTGCTGCTGTCCGCCGGAAAGCTGATGCGGGTAGCGGTCACGCAGTGTCGGCTCTAATCCCAGCAGGGCCATCAGCTCATCCACCCGCGCATGGGTTTTCGCCCGCGTCCATTTTTCCAGCTGCAGCACGGTGGCGATGTTCTGCGCCACGGTCCAGTGGGGGAACAGCCCGATAGACTGAATGGCATAGCCCATACGACGGCGCAACTCCAGTACCGGCAGGCTGCGGATCTCTTCTCCGGCAAAGCGAATCATCCCGCTGTCGTGCTCAACCAGCCGGTTGATCATCTTCAGGGTGGTGGATTTTCCCGACCCCGATGTGCCGATCAATACCGAAAACGCCCCCTCGGCAAAATGCAGATTCAGGTGGCTTGCCGCCGGACGACCGGCAAAGGTTTTACTGACATCATGAAATTCAATCATTGGCTCTTCTCCCGAGCAGCGCGAGCCACAGGGCAAATAACGCATCCAAAACAACCGCCAGCGCGATAGTGGGCACCACGCCCAATAAGACCAGGTCCAGCGCGCTGCTGAGCAGCCCCTGGAATACCAGCGCACCAAAACCGCCCGCGCCAATGAGCGCAGCAATCACCGCCATCCCCACGGTTTGCACCGTCACTACCCGCAAGCTGCGAATTAACAGCGGAAGCGCAAGGGGTAACTGTATTTTCCAGAAACACTGCCGCGCGCTCATTCCCATCGCATGGGCACTTTCCAGCACATCCGGCGCAACCTGGCTTAAGCCCGCCACCACACCGCGCACCAGCGGCAGCAGCGCATAGAGCACCAGCGCGATCAGCGCGGGCGTGAGTCCGGTACCGGCAATGCCGATGTCCCCCAACGCGGGAAATGACCTCGCCAGACCGGCCAGCGGAGCAATGAGCAATCCAAACAGGGCCACGGAGGGAACCGTCTGAATGACGTTGAGAACGGTGAACACGCTCCCCTGTCGCGCCGGATGGCGATAGCACAAGATGCCCAGCGGGACGCCCAGAAGCAGCGCCGGGAAAAGCGTGCCAAAGAGGATCGTCAGATGTTGCGAGAGCGCATCATCAAACACCTCCTGGCGATTGGCGTACTCTTTTAACAACGAGAGATTATTCAGCTCACCGCTAAACAGGAGGACCAGAGGGATGAGCCAGATTTGCGCGTTCAGCAGCCAACGCCAGACGGGTGCTGGCGTCAGGCGGCGAATGGCATCGCTACAGGCCAGCAGGCAGAGCGCCATCCACAGCCACAAACCGCTGCCGATGGACGTACGCGCCAGCGGGCTTTCCGCAGACATCATGAGCGTCGCCGACTGCCCTGCGATCCAGAACAGCCCCAAAAAAAGGGCTTCACAGAGGAGCAGCGTCAGCCAGTGTGCGGCACGACCTGACCAGAGCGACAGGACGACGGTCGCGCCCAGCGCCACCGCCAGCAGCGCGGGCGAAAACGACCAAATCTGCCAGAGTGCGCGCCCTTCACCCGACATCAGCCGGTTAGGCGCGACGTTCACAAAAGGTAACGCGACCGCCGCGATGGCCACACAGGCCAACAGCAGCAGCACGCGGTTATGACATTGTATTGGCACAGCTTTATCCTGTTACTTCACAAGCCCTTGTTGTTTCAGGAAGTCCGCCGCCACTTTTTTGGCATCCAGTCCCTCAACGGCAATGCTGGCGTTCAGCTGCTGCAGCGTTTTTTCATCCAGTTTTTCAAAGACCGGTTTGAGCCATTCCGCAATATCCGGGTACGCTTTCAGCACCGCTTCGCGCACTACCGGGGTCGGGGCGTAAATCGGCTGGACGCCTTTCGGGTCGGTCAGGGTTTGCAGTCCAAGGGCCGCAACCGGGCCGTCGGTGCCGTAGGCCATCGCGGCATTTACTCCGGAGGTTTGCTGCGCCGCGGCTTTGATGGTCACTGCCGTATCACCGCCTGCCAGAGAGAGCAGCTGGGCCTGATCAAGCTTGAAGTCGTAGGCTTTTTCGAACGCAGGCAGCGCGTCAGGACGTTCGATAAATTCAGCCGACGCAGCGAGTTTGAAATCGCCCTTCTCTTTCAGGTAGCGGCTGAGATCCGCGAGCGAGGTCAGCTTGCCCTTCTCCGCCACGTCCTTACGCACCGCGATGGTCCAGGTATTGTTCGCAGGCGCAGGCGTCAACCAGACCAGTTTGTTCTGATCTGCGTCCAGTTTTTTGACTTTTTCATACCCGGCGCTGGCGTTTTTCCATGCCGGATCGTTCTCATCTTTGAAGAAGAATGCGCCGTTTCCGGTGTATTCAGGGTAGATATCCAGCTCGCCGGAGGTAATAGCACCGCGCACGACGGGCGTTGTACCGAGCTGAACTTTGTTGACCGTTTTGACCCCGTGGCTCTCAAGCACCTGCAAAATAATATTGCCGAGCAGCGCCCCTTCGGTATCAATCTTTGATCCCACTTTGACAGGCTCAGCCGCCTGAAGCGGCAGGCTAAGCGCGGCCAGTAACACCGCAGAGCCTAACATCCCCTTTTTAATCGTCATTCCGCTGTCCTCATTTTTTTATCGCCTTTTTCAGAGGCTTGAGAGAAAAGCGTAGCTTAAAACGGCGTGTTTAACCGTCAAAATGCCTTTTTAGCATAAGGTAAGACGCATCCCCCGTGAGGCGGGGGATGCGAAGGAAGGGAGGATTACTGCAGTTCGAACTCGCCTTTATTCACCCGGGCGGAATCCGCGCCGATGAATACGTTAAACTTGCCGGGTTCCACAACGTATTTCATCTGCTGGTTCCAGAACTTCAGCGCATCGACGTCAATCGGGAAGCTTACGGTTTTGGTTTCGCCAGGCTTGAGTGACACCTTGTCGAAACCGCGCAGCTGCTTCACCGGACGGCTCATGGACGCGGTAACATCCTGAACGTACATCTGGATCACCGTCGCGCCTTCGCGCTTGCCGGTGTTGGTCACGTCCACGCTGGCGGTGACCTTGCCGTCACGCTTCATGGTAGGCGCCGACATTTTCACGTCAGAGACCTTAAAGGTGGTGTAGCTCAGACCGTAACCAAACGGATACAGCGGGCCGTTGGCTTCGTCGAAGTAGCGCGAGGTGTACTTGTTCGGCTTGTCGGCGTTATACGGACGACCGGTGTTCAGGTGGCTGTAGTACACCGGGATCTGTCCGACGGAGCGCGGGAAGGACATCGGCAGCTTGCCCGACGGGTTGTAATCGCCAAACAGCACGTCAGCAATAGCGTTACCGCCTTCAGTACCGGCGAACCAGGTTTCCAGAATAGCATCAGCCTGCTGGTCTTCTTTCACCAGCGCCAGCGGACGGCCGTTCATCAGCACCAGCACCAGCGGTTTGCCGGTGGCCTTCAGGGCGGCGATCAGATCGCGCTGGCTCTGCGGAATGGTGATATCGGTACGGCTGGAGGCTTCGTGCGCCATCCCCTGCGCTTCACCCACGACCGCGACAACAACTTCAGACTGCTTCGCGGTGTTAACCGCTTCGTCGATCATCTCTTTTGGCGTGCGCGGATCCACCTTCACCGCTTCCTCGTACTGATTGAGGAAGGTAACGATGTCTTTATCGTCGGTGACGTTTGCACCTTTGGCGTACACCACTTTCGCGTTTTCACCGACGGCATTTTTAATGCCGGTCAGCACGGTGACGGACTGATCCGCCACGCCAGCCGCAGACCAGCTGCCCATCACGTCGCGCTTGCTGTCGGCCAGCGGGCCGACCACGGCGATGGTGCCGGATTTTTTCAGCGGCAGCGTGTCGAGGCGGTTTTTCAGCAGCACCAGGCTTTCACGCGCGACTTCACGCGCCTCTTTGCGGTGCAGACGGCTTTCGGCATTGGTGTCAGCCGGGTCAGAGTCCTTCGGTCCCAGATGGCTGTACGGATCGTTAAACAGCCCCATGTCATATTTCACGTTCAGCACGTGGCGCGTGGCATCGTCCAGCTCCGCCATCGTCACCTTGCCGCTCTTCACCAGCCCCGGCAGGTATTTGCTGTAGTACTCGTCGCTCATGCTCATGTTGATGCCGGACTTGAGCGCCACGCGCACCGCATCTTCCGGATCGGACGCCGTGCCGTGTTTAATCAGCTCTTTAATCGCGCCGTGGTCAGAGACGGTAATGCCCTTAAAGCCCCACTGGTCGCGCAGCACGTCTTTCAGCAGCCAGGAATCGGACGTCGCTGGCGTGCCGTTCAGCGAGTTCAGCGCCACCATCACCGCGCCGCTCCCCGCATCCAGCCCTGCCTTGTACGGCGGCATGTAGTCATTGAACAGACGCTGCGGGCTCATGTCGACGGTGTTGTACTCTTTACCACCTTCAACCGCGCCGTAGGCCGCAAAATGCTTCACGCTGGTCATCACCGAGTAGCGGTCCGCCGGACTTTTGCCCTGCATCGCTTCCACCATGGTTTTACCCATTGTGGCCGTTAAATAGGTATCTTCACCAAAGCCTTCCGACGCGCGGCCCCAGCGCGGATCGCGGGAGACATCGACCATCGGCGCCCAGGTCATGTTCAGGCCATCGTCCGCCGCTTCATACGCCGACACGCGCCCGACGGTTTTCACCGCGTCGAGGTTAAAGGAGGAGGCTAACCCGAGGCTAATCGGGAAGACGGTACGCTGGCCGTGCAGCACGTCATAGGCAAAGAAGAGAGGGATCTTCAGGCGGCTGAGTTCCATCACCTGATCCTGCATTTTACGGATATCCTGACGGGTGACGGTGTTAAAAATCGCCCCCACCTGGCTCTCTTTAATCATCTCACGGATGGCCTCTTTCGGGTTATCCGGGCCGACGCTGATAAGACGCAGCTGACCGATTTTCTCATCAACCGTCATCTTTTTGAGCAATTCCGTGACAAACGCGTCGCGGGCTTCAGGCGTGAGCGGGTGATTACCAAACAAATCCTCTGCGAGCGCAGGTTGCAGCGCCAGGCTGACGGCGACACCTACAGAACATAGCCATTTCATGTCGTTATACTCTCTCATCAATAACCGCCGGACGATCTCGGCCATACCGTGCGAAAAGCGCAGTGTGCCACAAACCCTTTGAACCTTGCAGGGTTATTCTCTGATTTTTCTCGTGAATACTCGACCGCTTAACAGTTAATCGCGCTATGCTTTACAGCGAGAAATTTGCCCCACCACAAGGAGTGGAAGATGTCTTCTGTTCGAACTGACGATAACAATACTTTTATTAACGAACTGTCGCGCCTGGTTGGTCACTCTCACCTGCTTACTGACCCGGCTAAAACCGCCCGCTACCGCAAGGGTTTCCGTTCCGGCCAGGGTGACGCGCTGGCCGTGGTCTTCCCCGGCACGCTGCTTGAGCTGTGGCGCGTGCTGAGCGCCTGCGTCGCCGCCGACAAGATTATTTTAATGCAGGCCGCCAATACCGGCCTGACCGAAGGCTCCACGCCGAACGGCAATGATTACGATCGTGACATCGTGATTATCAGCACCCTGCGCCTCGACAAACTTCACCTGCTGGACAAAGGCGAACAGGTGCTGGCCTTCCCCGGCACCACGCTTTACACGCTGGAAAAAGCGCTTAAGCCGCTGGGACGCGAGCCACACTCGGTGATCGGCTCCTCCTGTATTGGCGCGTCGGTGATCGGCGGGATCTGCAATAACTCCGGCGGCTCGCTGGTGCAGCGCGGCCCGGCGTATACCGAGATGTCGCTGTATGCCCGTATCGACGAAAACGGCAAGCTGACGCTGGTGAACCATCTGGGTATCGATCTCGGCGTGACGCCGGAGCAGATCCTGAGCAAGCTTGACGATGACCGCGTGAAGGACGAAGACGTTCAGCACGATGGTCGCCACGCGCACGATCATGATTACGTCACCCGCGTGCGGGATATCGACGCCGATACCCCGGCGCGCTATAACGCTGACCCAGACCGCCTGTTTGAATCCTCCGGCTGCGCAGGCAAGCTCGCCGTTTTTGCCGTGCGTCTTGATACCTTCCCGGCAGAGAAAAAGCAGCAGGTGTTTTACATCGGCACCAATCAGCCCGAGGTGTTGACCGAAATCCGTCGTCATATTCTGGGCGAATTTACCCACCTGCCGGTCGCGGGCGAATATATGCACCGGGATATATACGACATCGCCGAGCGCTACGGGAAAGACACCTTCCTGATGATCGACAAGCTCGGCACCGACAAAATGCCGTTCTTCTTCACCATGAAGGGCCGCACCGACGCGATGCTTGATAAAGTGTCGCTGTTCAAACCGCACTTCACCGACCGCTTTATGCAGAAGCTGGGCAACGTTTTTCCGGCGCACTTACCGGAGCGAATGAAAACCTGGCGCGATAAGTATGAGCACCACCTGCTGCTGAAGATGGCCGGAGACGGGATTGCTGAAGCACAAAACTGGCTGACCGAGTTCTTCAAGACGGCTGAGGGTGATTTCTTTGCCTGCACGCCGGAAGAAGGCAGCAAAGCCTTCCTGCATCGTTTCGCCGCCGCAGGCGCAGCCATCCGTTATCAGGCGGTGCATTCCGAAGAGGTGGAAGATATTCTGGCGCTGGATATCGCCCTGCGACGCAACGATACCGAATGGTTTGAGCACCTGCCGCCGGAGATCGACAGCAAGCTGGTGCACAAGCTCTATTACGGCCACTTTATGTGCTATGTCTTCCATCAGGATTACATCGTTAAAAAAGGCGTTGACGCGCACGCGCTTAAAGAGCAGATGCTCGCCCTGTTACATGAACGTGGCGCGCAATATCCTGCAGAACACAACGTCGGGCATCTTTATAAAGCGCCTGACGCACTTAAGCAGTTTTATCGCGAGAATGACCCTACAAATAGTATGAATCCCGGCATTGGTAAGACAACGCGGAAGAAATACTGGAAAGAAGAGACAGATGCGGAGCAGCCCATAACGCAAGCATCTGATTAATTCATACAGCCATATTTGAGAGATTGTTAAGCGCTCCTTAATCGTACTAGAGTAGCGATCTGTCGCCGGAGAGACGTTTCTCCGGCATTCTACGATAAGGAGCGGGCACATCATGTCGGCTGTAGATATTTTATCCGAAACCGAACTAGAGGTGCGTGATGCCCTGCCAGATGATGCGCATGCCATCTCGGCCATCTATGCATGGCATGTACTCCATGGTCGCGCATCCTTCGAAGAAGTTCCCCCCACCGTAGACGAAATGCGTAAGCGTATGAAAAACGTCATCGACAGCGGTTTGCCGTGGCTGGTCGCGCTGTACCGCGGTATCGTCGTCGGCTATTGCTATGCCACACCGTATCGTCCGCGACAGGCTTATCGCTATACGCTGGAAGAATCAATCTATGTGGATGCCAGCACCACGGGCCGTGGATTTGGCTCGACGATGCTGAGCGCGCTGATCGCACGCTGCGAGCAGGGCCCGTGGCGGCAGATGATTGCCGTTGTGGGTGACGGGAATAACAACTCGGGCTCGCTGCGCTTACATAAAAAGCACGGTTTTGATGTCGTGGGTCAATTGCGAAGCGTTGGGTATAAGAAAGGCGACTGGCGGGATACGTTGATAATGCAGCGCCCGCTCAACGACGGTGACTGGACGCTGCCGGAGTAGGCCCAGTGCGGTCTGGTGCCCTCACCCCGGCCCTCTCCCACAGGGAGAGGGTGCAAACACTAAAAACGGCAACCAGGTTGCCGTTTTGCTTTTATCTAATCGTTCTGCGCCGTCGCCATCTGTTCCGCTTTCTGCTTTTTATACGTCAGCGCCGCGGCCGGAACCGGCTGCACTTTCCCGGTCTCAATCCAGGTACGCAGGCGGCTGGCATCCGCGAAGTGGGTATATTTGCCGAAGGCATCCATCACCACCAGCGCAACCGGCTTGCCGTTAAACACGGTGCGCATCACCAGGCAGTGGCCTGCCGCATTGGTAAACCCGGTTTTGGTTAACTGGATATTCCAGTTCTCGCGATACACCAGATGGTTAGTGTTGCGGAATGGCAGCGTGTAGGACGGGTTAGAGAACGTCGCCATGTCCTCACGCGTGGTGCTGAGCTGGCCAAGCAGCGGGTACTGCTTGCTGGCAATCAGCATCTTCGTCAGATCACGCGCCGTTGAGACGTTATGAATCGACAGCCCGGTCGGCTCCACATAGCGGGTGTTGGTCATCCCCAGCGATTTGGCTTTGGCATTCATCGCGCGAATAAACGCATCATAGCCGCCCGGATAGTGGTGCGCCAGGCTCGCTGCCGCGCGGTTTTCGGAGGACATCAGCGCCAGCAGCAGCATATCCTTACGGCTGATTTCACTGTTCAGACGCACACGGGAGTAGACGCCTTTCATTTCCGGCGTGTGGCTGATATCGACCTTCAGTTTTTCATCCAGCGGCAGTCGTGCATCAAGCACCACCATCGCGGTCATTAATTTGGTAATGGAGGCGATCGGACGCACCAGATCCGGGTGGCTGGCATAGATCACTTTGTTGGTGTTGAGATCGACGATCATCGCGCTGCCGGAGGCAATTTGCGGTTGTGCCGCCGCGGAGGTCACCGCAGGCGTTTTGGCGATGGCTGGCGCGGCAGCGGACGCACCCAGCAGCAGCGCCAGGCTCAGTAATGAAACTCGGAATTTCAGCATGGTGAGACTTCTGATAATTATTCACGCACGTAATGACGTACACCGCCTGCGTCAACGGATAAACGCAGGCTGGCATCGGCATCATAGCGGTCACCGTGCGTTGTCGCCAGCGGAGAATCGTGAACAGATGCTGCATTGCTGGCATTTACGCCAGCAATGCAGTGAGCTTAAAAGAGACGGTATCCATAACCCCACAGAATAACCGTCAGAGCCAGTAACGCCTCCAGGACCAGAACCCCGATGGCAAGCGTAGAGCTGGAGAAGCTCAGGCCCTCTTCTTTATTGATATTCAGGAAGGTTGGCACCCCTACATACAGCAGATAACCGGTGTAAAAGAGGGCAACAGTACCGATCAGCGCGCACAGCCAGACCAGTGGATAGAGCGCAACAATACCGCTTAAGAACAGCGGGGTCGCGACATATCCGGCAAAGACCATACAGTGGGCCAGCGACGGACGCTGCGGGTAGTTTCGCGCCATCCAGTGAATAACGCGCCCCATCACCGCCACACCCGCCAGCATCAGGCCGTAAAAAATGACGGCAAGATACAGCCCGGTAAACCAGGAGAGCTGAACCACGGTGCCATCACCAAAGTTCCAGCCGATTTGTGTTGTGCCTATAAACGCACAGATTACCGGCACCGCTGCCATCAGCAGCACATGGTGCGTGTAATGATGCGCGACCGTTTCGTTCTCGCTTCTGATCACGTGCATTTCACGATCGGGATGGGAGAAGAGTCCCCAGACATGGTTCATAGCGCCCCCTTGTTGTCGGCCCGTCAGCGATACTCTAAGTATAATGCAGGCTTTAGATTATTTTATGTACAGCGGGAAAATTCCGTTGATTGCCGCACGGTTGATTCTGGGGGTATATGATTAAAGCAGGCTCGGACAGGGAGATAACTCAGACGTAATGGATATCAACGGACTCATTGAACAATATGGATATGCCGCGCTGGTCATCGGTAGCGTGGCAGAAGGCGAAACCATCACGCTGTTAGGCGGCGTTGCGGCGCATCAGGGATTGCTGAAATTCCCGCTGGTCGTCGCCGCGGTCGCGCTGGGCGGGATGATTGGCGATCAGCTGCTCTACTTTTTGGGGCTGCGCTTCGGGCCTACGCTGCTTAAGCGTTTCGCAAAGCATCAAAAGAAAATCCGCCGCGCTCAGCGCCTCATTCAGCGTCATCCCTATCTGTTCGTCATTGGCACCCGCTTTATGTACGGCTTTCGCATTATCGGGCCGATTCTGATCGGTGTCAGCCGTCTACCGCCCAAAATATTTCTGCCGCTCAATATTGTAGGCGCGATTGCCTGGGCGCTGATCTTCACCACGCTCGGCTACGTGGGCGGAGAGGTGATCGGACCGTGGCTGCATAATCTCGATCAGCATATTAAACACTGGGCGTGGCTGATTCTGGTGGTTGTGGCGGTGATTGGGGTCAGGCTGTGGATGCGGCACAGGGAGAAGAGGCGGGATGAGGATTAGCTTAGTGCGGTCTGTTGCCCTCTCTCACAGGCAGAGGAGGTTTTTAGTTCCCTCTCCCCTTGGGAGAGGGTTAGGGTGAGGGGGAAAACTACCCCTCCGGCTTAAACTGCGGATTCGCCAGCATAAATCCGCCGTCAACGATAAAGGATTGTCCCGTCGTGTAGCTGGCATCGCTGTCGCACAGCCACGCCACCAGGCTGGCGATCTCTTTGGTATGCCCCGGCCTTGCCAGCGGGATTTCCGGCATTGAGCCTTCTTTCACTTCGCTATCATCCATGTCGTTCATCGGCGTGGCAATCGCCCCGGGCGCAACGGCGTTCACCAGAATCTTGTGCTTAACCAGCTCCAGCGCCATGGATTTGGTTAAGCCACCCAGCGCATGTTTTGCCGCGGTATAGGCGCTGGCGTCAGGCAGCGGCGTGTGCTCATGCACCGAGGTGATGTTCACAATTCGCCCCCCTTCCCCCTGCTTCACCATCTGCCGCGCGGCAATCTGCGAACAGAGAAACGCGCCGTCCACGTCAACGGTGAAAATGTTCCGCCAGTCGTCAAACGGCATCTCAAGGAATGGCGCTTTGGTCATCGCCCCGGCATTGTTGACCAGAACATCAAGCCGACCGAAACGCGCAATCAGCGTATCAATGGCCTTTGCACCGTCCGGCAACGTGCTCAGATCAAGCTGGATAGCCTCTGCACGTTGCCCCCTCGCCTCAACCTCGCGACAGGTTTCCCGCGCGCCGCTTTCATCGGAATGCCATGTGACACCGACATCAAAGCCGCGCTCTGCCAGCATCAGCGCGGTGGTTTTACCGATACCGGAATCCGATGCCGTCACAATTGCTACTCGGGTCATATTCACCTCCTGAAAATGTGCAAAGAGGTAAGTATAGATAATCACCCTTTTTAGCTGTGATGATAGCCACCACCCAGCGCGGACGTCAGCTGTAGCGTGGCATCCACGTACTGCCCTTTCAGGGTTAGCGTAGCGATATGTTCCTTGAGTGCCGGAATTTTAGCCTCGCTGACGCGGGAACCGGCAATAATCCCGGCGCTAAAGCGCGCCTGTGCCAGTGCCACCACGCGCGCAGCATCTTTCTCGACCTGCTGCTGTTGCTGGTTTTTAGCGGTCAGGGTTTCAACTTCACTGGCCGTGCGCGCCACCTGGTTAACGGCATCGACCACCGCTTTGTTGTAGTTCGCCACCGAAAGGTTGTTCTGCGCCTGGGCGATATCCAGATTCGCATTCAGCCTGCCGCTGTCGAAGATCGGCAGCGTCAGCCCCGCGGTGACGCCCATTTGCTGGGCGGAGGAACGGAACAGATCGCTCAGATGCAGGGCATCCTGCTGCAGGAATGCCATCAGGTTCACGTCGGGATAGAAGGCGGCTTTGGCGGCATCCACTTCGCTCAGGGAAGCTTCAATGTACCAGTGCGCCTCCTGCAGATCAGGGCGGCGAGCCAGCAGTTCGTATCCCAGCGTGGCGGGCAACGCCGCTTCCGCTGTCGGTAAAGCATGGCGAGTCAGCTTCATCGAGGAGGTATTGGTCAGGGCCTGAAGACGTGCCTCAACGGCTTTCATTTTGCCTTTTACCCCGGCAAGCTGCTCTTCGGTTTTGCTGGCATTGATATCGGTTTCAACACCTTCTACGGAGGAGGTGATCCCGTGCTGATAAAGCTCGCGGTCGGCACCGATGATATTTGCCTGCTCGTGTTTAATCTCTGCAAGAACCTCCCCCACCGCGGCCTGGGTCTGCCACTCCCAGTAAAGCCGCGCGACGCTGCTGGCCAACAGCTGACGCGTCTGCTCCATCTCGGCTTTCTGGGCGTTGACCTTGCCGATGCGGGCTTCAACCTGCGCGCGGTTTTTGCCCCACAAATCGAGATCCCAGCCCGCTGTCAGGCCAAATGTTCCGTTGGTGTACCACGGCCCGGTCGTACCCGCGGCCGGATCGGTAATGGCGAAAGGCCCCATCAACCCTTCCGCAGACATTTTTTGCCGTTCCGCATCGACTGAAAAATCAATCTGTGGGCCATCTGCCGCCATGGTGGCTTTCGCCTGCGCTTCCGCGAGCGTAATACGCTGTCGGGCGATTTGCATATCCGGCGCATCATTTAGCGCCTTCGCGATCAGCGAATTAAGCTGCGGATCGTTATAGTCTTTCCACCATTCGTTTTTCGGCCAGCGGGTTCGGCTTAGCCTTGTATTCACCGACGCCGCAGTGGCTTGCGCTTTAATTGGCGATACGCTGGCATGTTCCGGCGCGCAGGCAGCCAGCATGAAGACAAGAGGGGTACTCAGAGATAAAATAAGAGAACGTTTCATGACGCCATAACTCAAAAAATTAAAGGCGCAAATTACGCTTGATGCCATTCTGTTTTTTAGTAACGCGTGGCAAACCGCAAATTGTCATACATTTTCATATTCGGCAATTTATTCCCAATCACAATGAATAAATTCAATACATTCATACCAATTATGAATTGACTGCTACACTTATTCAGTGTCATACACGGGCAGGAGAAGGGAATGAAAATATTACTGTGGGTTATTTTAATTATATTTTTGATAGGGCTGTTAGTGGTTACCGGCGTATTCAAAATGATTTTCTGATCTATTTGCCCGGCACTGCGCCGGGCGACGTTATTCCTTTCAGGCTTTCAGCGATGCCCCCTTCGTGGCAATCACCTCTTTATACCAGTAAAAACTCTTTTTGCGGCTGCGGGCCAGGGTGCCTTTACCGCTGTCGTCGCGGTCTACGTAAATAAAGCCGTAGCGCTTGGACAGTTCCGCTTTGGACGCGCTCACCAGATCGATCGGCCCCCAGCTGGTGTAACCCATCACCTCGACACCGTCGTCAATGGCCTCACGCACCTGCACCAGGTGGTCATTAAGGTAGCTGATGCGGTAGTCGTCCTGCACCACGCCGTCGGCGTCCGGTTTGTCCTTCGCGCCAAGGCCGTTTTCTACAATAAACAAGGGCTTCTGATAGCGATCCCAGAGTACGTTCAGCAGCGTGCGCAGGCCCACCGGGTCAATCTGCCAGCCCCACTCGGAGCTTGCCAGATGCGGGTTTGGCACCATGCTCAGGATGTTGCCCCGCGCCTGCTTGTTCAACTCTTCATCGGTTGTCACGCAGCCAGTCATGTAATAGCTGAACGAGATAAAATCGACGGTGGATTTCAGCGCCTCACGGTCGGCGTCGGTGATATCAATCTGGATGCCGCTGTCGCGGAAGAAGCGCAGCATATAGCCTGGGTACGCCCCGCGGCACTGCACGTCGCCAAAGAACTGCCAGGCGCGGTTCTCCTGCAGCGCTTCCAGCACGTCTTCCGGCCTGCAGGTCAGCGGGTACATCAGGCCGCCCAGCAGCATGTTGCCAATTTTTGCATCCGGGATAATCTCGTGGCAGGCTTTCACCGCCAGCGCGCTGGCCACCAGCTGATGGTGGATCGCCTGATACACTTCCCCTTTGCTGCTGGTTTCGGGCAGGCCCACGCCGGTCATCGGCGCATGCAGGGACATATTGATTTCGTTGAAGGTCAGCCACAGTTTCACCTTCTCCCTGTAGCGCGCAAACACGGTGCGGGCGTAGCGCTCAAAGAAGGTAATCGTCTGACGGCTGCCCCAGCCGCCGTACTGCTTCACCAGCCCCCACGGCATCTCATAGTGCGACAGCGTAACCAGCGGAGTGATGTCGTGCGCAGCCAGCTCGTCAAACAGCCGGTCGTAAAACGCCAGACCCGCTTCGTTTGGCGCCTGCTCGTCCCCGTTCGGGAAGATACGCGTCCAGGCAATGGAGACGCGCAGGCAGCTAAAGCCCATTTCGGCAAAGAGTTTGATGTCTTCCGGGTAGCGGTGATAAAAGTCGATGGCGACATCCTTAATGCCGCTGTCGCCCGCCACGCGCTCCACCACCGGGCCAAACACCCCCTGCGGCTGGACGTCTGAGGTGGACAGCCCTTTGCCATCCTCCAGCCAGGCGCCTTCTACCTGGTTCGCGGCAACCGCGCCGCCCCATAAAAAATCATCCGGGAAAGTTTTCATCACGTTCTCCTGTTATTGATGGCTTACGCTGAGCAGCGGTGCACCGGCGTTAACGGACGTTGCCGCCACGGTCGCCACCTCGCGATACTCGTCGCTGTTACTGATAATGATTGGCGTCGCCAGGTCGTATCCGGCATCGATAATCGCCTGACGATCAAACTCCAGCATCAGGTCGCCAGGCTGCACCCTGTCGCCCACCTTCACGTGGGCGGTAAACGGTTTACCATCGAGCTTCACGGTGTCGATTCCCACGTGGATTAACACTTCAATCCCGCTGTCGCTGAGCAGGCCAATGGCGTGTTTGGTCTGGAAAAGAGAGGCAACAACGCCCGCAAACGGGGCAACCACCCTGTTGTCGGAGGGAATGATGGCAGCACCGCTGCCCAGCAGGCCGCTGGCAAAGGTGGTATCGGGCACCTGATCGAGCGCCAGCACGGTACCGGTCATCGGTGCCAGTACATCGTTTTCACCCGCTGGCGCAACCACCTCGAGCGCTGAGCGTGCTGGCATGCCCGCCACCAGCGTGAGGACGCAGCTCAGCACCAGCGCCACCACGGTGCCGATAATGCCGCCCCACAGCGTGGCATCTACCCCACCCGGCGGGATCATCTGGGCGATGGTAAAGACGTTGGCAAAGCCGAAGGAGTACACGTGGGTGTCGCTGAAGCCGACAATCGCGCCGCCGATTGCCCCCGCCACGCAGCCGAAAATAAAGGGTCTGCGCAGCGGCAGATTAACGCCATAGACTGCCGGTTCGGTGATGCCGAAAATCCCCGCCGTCACGGACGACCCGGCCAGCATTTTCTGACGCGCATCGCGAGTGCGCAGGAAAATCCCCAGCGCCGCGCCGACCTGGCCGAACACCGCAGGCAGCAGCATCGGCAGCATGGAATCATGCCCCAGCACCGCCAGGTTGTTGATCATCAGCGGCACCAGCCCCCAGTGCAGGCCGAAGATGACGCAGACCTGCCACAGCGCGCCCATCGCCGCGCCCGCCAGCCACGGTGCCAGGACGTAAATCCACTGGTAGCCGTTGGCCAGCAGCTGGCTGAGCCAGGTTGCCAGCGGGCCAATCACCAGGAAGGTCAGCGGCACGGTCACGCCTAAGCAGATCAGCGGCGCGAAGAAGTTTTTCATTGAGGATGGCAGCAGCCTGGTGCTCTGTTTTTCCAGCCAGCAGCTGACCCACGCGGCAAGAATGATGGGGATCACCGACGAGCTGTAGTTGAACCAGGTCACGGGGATGCCGAGAAACGCCTCGGAAACCGCCCCTGGCTGCTGGCTGGCGTTAAACGCCGCAATCATCATCGGGTGGGTGAGCGCCCCACCGATCACCATGGTAATAAAGGGGTTGCCGCCGAATTTCTTGCCCGCGGTATAGCCCAGCACCAGCGGGAAGAAGAAGAACAGCGCGTCGCTGGCCGCGAACCAGATTTTATAGGTGCCGCTTTCAGGGGTGAGCCAGCCGCAGACAACCGCCAGCGCCAGCAGCCCTTTCAGAATACCGGAGGCTGCCAGAATGCCGATAAACGGGGTGAAAATTCCGGAGACGATGTCGATCAGGCGGCCCAGCAGGTTGCCCTTGTCGCCCTTCTCTTCCACGGCTGGCGCATCGTCAGTGAGCCCGGCCTCTTTGCGCACCGCCTGCCAGACGTCATGCACGTGGTTGCCAATCACCACCTGGAACTGGCCGCCGCTTTCGACCACCATAATCACGCCCGGATTTTTCTTCAGCCCTTCGGCATCCGCTTTCTGGTTATCTTTCAGTTTAAAGCGAAGCCGGGTCGCGCAGTGGACAAGGCTGACAATGTTCTCTTTTCCGCCAACGTGGCCGAGAATATCCGTCGCTAAAGCCTGGTATTCCATCTCGATTTCCTTACATCCGATGCCCGCAGGCACCTGTTGACTGAGTATAAAAATAAAAAAACCCGAGAACGTCCTCCATTCGAAGGCCGCGCTCAGGTTTTGCCTGCGTTATGCAGTAACAATCCAGATTTGAGGCTTAACGCCCCTCTTTTCTCACCCGTTCAATATGAATGGCGAGGAACATAATTTCTTCGGTCGTCAGCTCGCGCTGATAGCTTTTGTTCAGGTGCTGCGCGATTTTCTCGGCGCATTTCCATGCTTTCGCGTAGTTGTCCTTTACCGCGGTATGCAGCGAGATATCGTCATCGTCCACCACGGTGCGGGTGAGCATCCGCTGGGCAAAAAACTTCAGATGCGTGACAAAACGCTGATAGCTGAGCGACTCTTCGTCGTACTCCAGCTGCAGCTGATACTTCACCAACTGCAGGATCTCCTGCATCACCCTTGTCACATGCATCACTTCCGGCATTTCGCTGTTCAGCTGCGCGGTGACCAGATGCAGCGCGATAAACCCCGCTTCATCCTCAGCCAGCTCGACGTTCAGGCGTTTGGCGATAATGGCCCTCGCCTCCTGCCCCAGCTCAAACTCCTTCGGATAGAGGCGCTTAATGTCCCACAGCAGCACGTTTTTGATCGCCAGCCCTTTCTTCTGGCGCTCAATCGCGAAGTAACAGTGATCGGTCAGGGTGATATACAAACTTTCCTGCAATTTCCCCAGCCGCTGCGCCGCCAGCCCAATGATGCGGTCGCAGGTGGTCATCACCTCCAGCGGGATCTGGCTCAGCAGCTCACCGAGACGCTGCACCAGCTCATCGCTCTGTAACGCAAATACCTTTTCAATCAGCGCGGTATCCAGCGCGTCACCCACGCGCCTCTGAAAGGCCAGCCCGCGGCCCATCACCACCTGTTCACGCCCGCGCTCATCCTGAACAACCACCACGTTATTATTGAGTATCTTGGCGATTTTCATCGGAACCCCAGAAACAAAAAAACCTGACCTCCAGCAGAAGCCAGAAAATCAGGTTTTGCCTGCCGAAGCAGTAACAATCCAGTTCTGGCACTCTATCAGTTTCATTCGTAGCCTCAATGCATCACGGGTAAAAAACGTGACGCAGATCGACATTGCTAGAACGTCACAACGGTTTTCAGCTCTGTTACCCAGGCATCCTGCGTCCGGGATACGCCGCCCGGATGGTGCCAGTACTGAATGCCCGGCTGCAGCTCCAGCCACGACACCGGACGGAAGCGATAGTAAAACTCACCGTTCAGGGAGTGGCCCGGCACCGGGTGATACGCCGGATCGTTATAGTCCGACACGCCACTCAGGCTGTTCATATAGCGCTGGTTGCGGGCGTACTGGCTGCTCATATCAATCCAGGTTAGCCCGAAGCCAATCCAGTCTTCCGGCCGGGCGTCAAACAGCCCGCGGTAGCGCAGCGAGGCGGCATACACCTGATGCATGTAATTGCTACGCTGATCCGCAAGGCTCATGCTGACCGAGGTGCTTAACCCGCGATTCGGATCGTCCTTGTGCTGCGTGATCTGCTGGTTAAGCCCGGCGTACATGAACCACGTGCGGTTATGCTTCTCGTAACCGTCCGGATCGCTCGCCCCAGCCCCGCCGGATTTTCCGCGGTAGAGATCGGTTTGCGGCGCGTTGGTAAACACCACGCCGAGGTTATAGGCGCCCGGCAGACCGTTAATCAGCGGACGCGCTTCGATTTCGACCGGGAGCAAGACCCCTTTGCTGCCCTTCGTCGACCAGCTCCATGCGTGGCTGCGGCTGGAGGCGTCCGGGTTTTGCTCCATCACGCCGCCTTTTAAGGTGACGGCTGGCGTGAGCTTATACTCCAGCGTGGTGCCCCAGGTGTGAACGTTCCAGTTGTTCCAGGTCAGCGAGTTGGCCGATTTCCCGCCGCACTGGGAGAGCAGCTGAAAGTCGCACGGGATGATCTGGTCGAAGGTCTGCACCTTGTTCATCATGCCGATACGCCAGGTGAGGCGTCGGTCATCAAAGCTGCGGGCAAACGTCAGCCAGCCCAGACGGGTAATGGATTGCCCGCCCCAGCTTTCCTGGGTCAAATCGTTGAAGTTCACGCGCGGATCCTGCACACGTTTGGTGGTAAGGTCGTCGTTGTGGTTGCGGTTGACGATGTTCCCCTCGATACGCGCATCCGGGATGCCCGTCCAGCGCTCCAGATCCTGGTTGAAGGTCAGCGCGAACTGGTCAATATAGGCCACGTGGGAGTCGTGGTTATATCCGCCACCACCGTTCCAGCCAATTTCATTCAGGTATCCGAGGTTATAGGTAAAACCGTTATCGTTAAGGATTTTACGTATGCCGAGCATTTCGCCCAGAACAGGCTCCGGCGGGGCTTCGAACCCTAATACCGTTCCATTCCACTCCTGCGCCATTGTTAAAGGCGATATCATCAATAAAGCGAGGGCATAGAGATTATTTTTATTTGTCATAATAGCAACCTGTAGCTGAGTATTAGTGCGTAACCGTTCGCAGGAAATTTTTCTATTTCCCGTCGTGTTTTAATTATTCGTTCCAGCAAAAAGCGTTAGGCCAAATGGTTCTCCTGCGTGAATGACAGGCAAAAAAAAACCTAAGCGCTCCACAGCGGTGAATGCTGTGAAACGCTTAGGTTTTGCCTGTTAACCAGTAACAATCCTGCGTTGAAAACAGTGGCACCTTAACACCGTCGCGCCACCTTGAAAACCTGCATCGTTTTATATTTTAAAAAAGTGTGAGCAAATTAACGCTTATTATTTTGACTGGATCACGCGCGCAATATCCGCAGAGGTCTGTAGCGTACGGATCTCCTGAAATAAGCCTAACGCTTCGCTATATTCCTTGCGCAAATAACTGAGCCACTGCTTAATACGCGCAACGTGATACAAACCGGTGTCGCCCTGCTTTTCCAGACGGCTGTATTTTTGCAGCAGCGTGACCACGTCTGCCCACGGCATACGCGGTTCATTATATTTCACCACCCGGCTGAGGTTCGGCACGTTCAGCGCGCCGCGGCCTATCATCACCGCATTACAGCCCGTCTCCTTCATGCACGCCTGCGCACTTTCGTAGTCCCAGATTTCGCCGTTGGCGATAACCGGAATGCTGAGGCGTTTGCGGATCTCGCCAATCGCCTGCCAGTTAATGCGGTCCGCTTTGTAGCCGTCCTCTTTAGTACGCCCGTGCACCACCAGCTCGGTGGCACCGGCCTGCTGCACCGCATCGGCAATTTCAAACTGCCGCGCGTCGCTGTCCCAGCCCAGGCGCACCTTTACCGTCACCGGCAGATGCGACGGCACGGCCTCACGCATCGCCTTCGCGCCGCGATAAATGAGTTCAGGATCTTTCAGCAACGTCGCCCCGCCCCCGCTGCCGTTCACCATCTTCGACGGACAGCCGCAGTTGAGATCGACGCCATAAGAGCCCAGCTCAACCGCACGGGCGGCGTTCTCCGCCAGCCATTCTGGGTACTGCCCCAGCAGCTGAATACGCACCAGCGTACCGGAGGTCGTCCGGCTCTGGTTGTGCAGCTCGGGGCACAGACGATAGAAGGATTTTACCGGCAACAACATATCGACCACGCGCAAAAACTCCGTCACGCAGAGATCGTAATCGTTCACCTCGGTCAGAAGCTCGCGCACGAGGGAGTCGAGCACGCCTTCCATAGGGGCCAGTAAAACACGCATAGCAGTACCTGTGAAAAAAGACGCGCTATAGTATCTGCTCTGTATGGTTGAGGAAAGCACGGCGTTCCATTCTGGAATGTCTGGTATGCTCAAATTTCATGATGTGATCCGTGGCACATTTCTGGGTTTAATTGTATGATGAATGCGTTTCATCAAGGACTTTCACCATGAGCAAATCACTGAATACAATCTGGCAGTATCTGCGCGCATTCGTCCTGATTTACGCCTGCCTGTACGCCGGGATTTTCATCGCCTCGCTGCTGCCGATCGTCATTCCCGGCAGCATTATCGGGATGCTGATCCTGTTTGTGCTGCTGGCGTTACAGGTGCTGCCCGCGAAGTGGGTCAATCCTGGCTGCTTCGTCCTTATCCGCTACATGGCGCTGCTTTTCGTGCCCATCGGCGTAGGTGTCATGCAATATTACGACGTGCTCAAAGCGCAGTTCGGCCCGATTGTCGTCTCCTGTGCGGTCAGTACGCTGGTGGTATTCCTGGTGGTGAGCTGGAGTTCGCACATCGTGCATGGCGAACGTAAAGTGGTCGGGGAGAAAACAAAAAAATGATGGCCAATATCTGGTGGTCGCTGCCGTTAACCCTGGCGGTGTTCTTCGCTGCACGAAAACTTGCCGTACGCTTCAAAATGCCTTTGCTCAACCCGCTGCTGGTGGCGATGGTGGTGATTATTCCGTTCCTGCTGCTCACCGGCATTCCCTACGAACGCTACTTCGCAGGGAGCAAAATTTTAAACGATCTGCTGCAGCCTGCCGTTGTCGCGCTGGCATTTCCTTTATATGAACAGCTGCACCAGATCCGCGCCCGATGGAAGTCCATCATCACCATCTGCTTTATCGGTAGCCTGGTGGCGATGATCACCGGCACCTCGGTGGCCCTGTTAATGGGCGCCTCTCCGCAGATTGCCGCCTCTATTCTGCCGAAGTCCGTCACCACACCGATTGCGATGGCCGTGGGCGGCAGCATCGGTGGCATTCCGGCTATCAGTGCGATGTGCGTGATTTTCGTCGGGATCCTGGGCGCGGTGTTTGGCCATACCCTGCTGAATCTGATGAAGATCCGCACCAAAGCTGCACGTGGTCTGGCGATGGGGACTGCATCTCACGCCCTGGGCACCGCGCGCTGCGCCGAAGTGGACTATCAGGAAGGGGCGTTTAGCTCGCTGGCGCTGGTGATCTGCGGGATTATCACCTCCCTGATTGCACCCTTTGTCTTCCCGATTATTCTGGCGGTGATGGGCTAAAATTTGCGATGCGTCGCGCAATTTTCATTTTGTTTTCATAAGTTGCATACATAATGAGAAGTGGATCACATATAAAGCCCCAACGGCTCCGTACACTACCGATCCATTAACCTTTATGAGGCAAACGCCATGCACCCACGTTTTCAAGCTGCTTTCGCCCAGCTTGCAGAGAATTTGCAATCAGCCCTGGCTCCGGTTCTGGCGGATGCGCATTTCCCCGCCCAGCTGACGGCGGAGCAGGTCACGACGCTGAAACAGGCAACGGGACTGGATGAAGACGCGCTGGCTTTCGCACTGCTGCCCCTGGCTGCTGCCTGCGCGCGTGCCGACCTTTCCCACTTCAACGTCGGCGCCATTGCACGCGGCGTAAGCGGAACCTGGTACTTCGGCGGAAACATGGAGTTCCTCGGTGCGACCATGCAGCAGACCGTTCACGCCGAGCAAAGCGCCATCAGCCACGCCTGGATGCGCGGTGAAAAAGCGTTGAGCGCCATCACCGTTAACTACACCCCTTGCGGTCACTGCCGTCAGTTTATGAACGAGCTGAACAGCGGGCTGCAGTTGCGCATTAACCTGCCGGGCCGCGCGCCGCATACGCTGGGGGATTACCTGCCGGACGCCTTCGGTCCGAAAGATCTCGAGATTAAAACGCTGCTGATGGACGAGCAGGATCACGGTTTCGCCCTGTCCGGCGATGACCTGAGCGAAGCGGCCATTCGTGCGGCGAACAAGAGCCATACGCCATACAGTCAATCGCCAAGCGGCGTGGCGCTACAGTGCCGTGATGGCCGCATCTTTACCGGCAGCTATGCGGAGAACGCCGCGTTTAACCCTACGCTGCCTCCGCTGCAGGGCGCACTTAACCTGCTGAGCCTGAACGGCTACGACTATCCGGACATTCAGCGCGCCATTCTGGCAGAAAAAGCCGATGCGCCGCTGATTCAGTGGGACGCCACCGCCGCGACGCTGAAAGCGCTGGGCTGCACCACAATCGACCGCGTGCTGCTTGCCTGAACCTTCCGGCGGGCAGAAATGTCCGCCAGTTTGCTGAAAAAGCCCTCAGTTGATTCACCGTTTCTTGCGCTAACCAGGCGGGTACAGTAGCCTGAGTGAACTTTCATCCACGAACGAGCCATCTCCATGTTAAAGCGCGTTTTTTACAGCCTGTCTGTCCTGGTCGGCATACTGCTGTTGATCGTGCTCGGTCTCGACCGCTGGATGAGCTGGAAAACCGCCCCCTACATTTTTGACGACCTCCAGGATCTTCCCTACCGTCAGGTTGGCGTGGTGCTCGGCACCGCCAAGTATTACCGCACCGGCGTGATCAACCAGTATTACCGCTACCGCATACAGGGTGCGCTGAACGCCTATAACAGCGGCAAGGTGAATTACCTGCTGCTGAGCGGCGATAACGCCCTGCAAAGCTACAACGAACCGGTGACGATGCGTAAGGACCTGATTGCCGCAGGCGTCGATCCTGCCGATATCGTGCTCGACTACGCCGGGTTCCGCACCCTGGACTCCATCGTGCGCACCCGCAAGGTGTTCGACACTAACGATTTCATCATCATCACCCAGCGCTTCCACTGCGAGCGCGCGCTGTTTATTGCGCTGCATATGGGTATCCAGGCGCAGTGCTACGCCGTGCCGTCGCCAAAAGATATGCTGAGCGTGCGCGTGCGCGAGTTCGGTGCCCGCTTTGGCGCATTAGCCGATCTCTACATCTTCAAACGTGAACCGCGCTTTTTAGGCCCGCTGGTGCCGATCCCGGCGATGCACGAAGTGCCGGAAGATGCGCAGGGTTACCCGGCGGTGACGCCAGAACAGCTGCTCGATCTGCAGAAAAAAGAGAAAAAATAGCTTCCGTTTATAGTTTCTTTACGCCGGGTGCCGCGCTTTTTATCCCCTCTTTACGCCTAACCTTTTACGCTGAGTTCACTGCCGCTACGGCTTCATTGAAGACTGACTATGAACTCGATAATGAACGCGTTTTTCCTGAAAAGTATCCGCCCGTACTTTACTTTCCCGGGCCTGGCGCTACCGACCGCGCTCAATTCCGGCCTCTATCTTGAGGAGAAGCTTGCCACCCTGAAGCAGAGCCTGTCGGTGGAAGTGGCGGATTATCTCGAGCGTTACCCGCAAACCAAACACATCGATGTCTGCCTCAACGATAGCAACGGCATTATGCGCGGTAAGCGACTTTCCGTAGACAGCATGCTAAGTCTGGAGAAAGGCTGTTATTTTCCTCTCTCGGTCTATTCGATGGATCAAAAAGGGAAAGTCGCCGCGTCACGTGACGATGAGCCAGACCGACTTTGCATGCCGGTTGCCGGTTCCCTCCGCCCCTCTTCGCACGATCCGCTGCATACCGCACAGATCCTCCTGACGATGAAGGACATCGACGGGCAACCTTGCCCCCTTGAGCCACGCGTCATATTGCAGAACGTTCTGGCGCGTTTTCATCAGCACGGGCTGTATCCGGTTATTGCGCCGGAAATTGAGTTCTACCTGACGGGGCCTGGCACTCAGGAGCTGCAGAATCAGGGCTGCTTTCACATGGATACGTCGTCAGCTCACGCTGCGCTGTTTGACGAGCTGGAACAGCTGGCACACCAGCAGCATATTCCCCTGACCGGAATTGTGGCAGAGGCTGAATCAGGTCAGTTCGAGTTAAACCTGAAGCACAGCCATCGGGTCGTGGAGGTCTGTGACAATATCCTGGCACTGCGTCGGTTAACGCGGTTTGTCGCTGAAAAGCACGGCCTTCAGGCTAACTTTATGGCCAAGCCGTTCAGCCACTTGTCCGGCAGCGGGCTGCATTTTCATTTCAGCCTGAATGATACTCACGGTGATAACGTATTTGCCTCACCGGCTGATGAACTCAATAGCATGATGCGCTTATGCATCGCAGGTCAGCTGGCGCTGATGCCCGCCTCCATCGCCATTCTGGCCCCCGGCGTTAACGCTTTCCGGCGCCTTCGTAAAAACCTCACAGAGCCATTATTCCATTCATGGGGTTATAACACCCGCACTGCCGCGCTGCGTATCCCCTGCTCTGATGAGAGCAACCGTCGTATTGAGTATCGTCTGGCGGGCGCTGATGCCAACCCGTATCTCGTTGCGGCAACCATCCTGACAGGCATGTTGTACGGTCTGGAAAATGTCGATGAGGATGATTTACCGGAACCGCAGCGTGATGAGCCAGAACTTCCACTGTTCCAGCAGCAGGCAATCGAGGCGTTTTCCCGCTGCCAGTATCTCACCGACAGCTTAGGCGAAGCCTTTTCAGAACAGTGGATAGCCTGCAAGCTTTCTGAACTTGACTGGTTCGAGAGCATAGTCACCGGACAGGAATCCACGCTAGCGTAAAAAAAAGCCCGCTCAATGAGCGGGCCGGATAATGCGAGATGCCATTATTTCTTACGTGCGTATTTCAGTGAGTCCAGCGCAACCGCGAAGATGATGATGGCGCCTTTGATGATGTACTGCCAGTACGGGTTCACACCGATGTAGGTCAGACCGTAGTTGATGACGGTAAAGATAATCACACCGGTGACCACGCCGAGCACGGTACCCACGCCGCCGCTGAAGGAGACGCCACCCACCACGCAGGCCGCAATCGCATCCAGCTCGTACATGAAGCCAAGGTTGTTGGTGGCAGAGCCGATACGGCCCGCTTCCAGCATCCCGCCGAAGGCGTAGAACACACCAGACAGCGCATAAATCATCAGCAGGTTCAGGGCAACGTTAACGCCGGAGACTTTCGCCGCTTCCGGGTTACCGCCGATGGCGAAAATGTTTTTACCAAAGCGGGTTTTGTTCCACAGCACCCAAACGAAGGCCACGGCAATCAGCGCATAGAAGGTGATATAGGACAGGCGGAAGCTGCCTAGCGCGATAAATCCTTGCGTAAAGGTCGAGAAGCCGCTGTCAAAGCCCGAGATTGGCGACGCGCCCACGAAGTCGTAGTACAGGGAGTTGATACCGTAAACGATGATCATCGTACCCAGCGTGGTGATAAATGGCGTCACGTTCAGGTAAGCAATGATGATGCCGTTGATCAGGCCGATCACCGCACCGATGGCGCAGACAATCAGGATCACCACGAAAATCGGCATGGTGGCCATTTCCGGGAACACCTTGTTGGCGTTTTCCATCGACTGCAGCAGAGTTGCCGCAATAACCGCCGCCAGCCCTACCTGACGTCCTGCTGACAGGTCAGTCCCCTGGGTAACAATCAACCCCGCCACGCCCAGCGCGATGATGATACGCACGGAGGACTGAGTCAGAATGTTACTCAAGTTCAGCAGGCTTAAGAACGTAGGGTCCTGGAAGATAATAATGGCCAGTAATACTAAAAGAACAACGTAAATACCGCCTTCTTTCAGATAAGTGAGAAAACTTTTCTTATTTAACGCACTCATGAGGAGCCCCTGATCTTAAAGGTGCAAAGACGCAAGACGCAAAATTTCGTTTTGCGTTGTCGTTTTGGTGTCAACAATACCGGCAACGAGACCATTGCTCATAACCAGAATACGGTCTGTGATCCCTAACAGTTCCGGCATTTCGGAAGAAATAATAATGATCCCTTTATTCTTTTTCGCCAGCTCAGCAATCAGCTGATAAATTTCAAATTTTGCACCCACATCAATACCGCGGGTCGGTTCATCCAGCATCAGAATTTCGGGCTGGGTCAATAACCAGCGGCCAATAATGACTTTTTGCTGGTTCCCACCCGAAAGCGAACCAATTTGCGTACGGTGCCCTGGCGTTTTGACGCGCATGGAGTCAATTACCCATTGGGTATCGCTCTTCATGCGGGAATTATCCAGCAGACCGATTTTACTTTTATAGTTGCGAATGTTCGAAATTAACGAGTTAAAGTTAATATCGAGATAGGCATAAATACCGGTCGAGCGACGCTCTTCCGTCACCAGCGCGAAACCGTTATTAATGGCTTCGTTGGCGTTATGGTTGTTAATTTTTTTACCGTGCAGCGTAATGGTGCCACCCGATTTTTCCCGGATACCAAACAGGGTTTCCACGATATCGGTACGTTTGGCCCCTACCAGTCCGGCAATGCCCAGAATTTCACCTTTGTGCAGGTCGAACGAGATATCGCGAATGGACGGCTGGCGCAGCGAGGTGAGATTGCGCACTTCCAGAATCACTTCGCCCGGCTTGTTTTCTTTGTCCGGGAAGCGCTGGTTCAGGGAACGGCCGACCATCATGGCGATGATCTTGTCCATGTCCAGCCCTTCCAGCGGCTGAGTGGCAATCCACTGGCCGTCGCGTAGGATGGTAATTTCATCGCACAGCTGGAAGATCTCTTCCATTTTATGCGAGATATAGACAATGCCGCAGCCGCGATCTTTCAGTTTGCGAATAATGGTAAAAAGGTGATTAACCTCTTTTTCCGTTAATGACGACGTGGGTTCATCCATGATGACGATCTTCGCGTCATAGGAGAACGCTTTGGCAATTTCGATCATCTGCATCTGAGAAACGGATAATGTTCCTACGCGGGCGCGCGGATCGATATCAATATCCAGCTCATCGAAAATCGCTTTGGTGTCGCGATACATTTTATCCTGATCGACAAACACACCTTTGGTTGGGTAACGTCCCAACCACATGTTATCCATTACCGAGCGTTGCAGTACCAGGTTTAATTCCTGGTGAACCATCGAGATACCGTTTTCCAGTGCTTCTTTCGCTGAATGGAAATCGATCTCTTTCCCCTGAAAAAGAATGCTGCCAGAATCTTTTTGATAGATCCCAAAAAGACATTTTAATAATGTTGATTTACCCGCACCGTTCTCCCCCATCAAGGCATGAATAGAGTGAGGACGCACTTTTAAATTAACATTATCGAGTGCCTTAACTCCGGGGAAAGACTTGTTAACACCGGTCATTTCCAACAAGTATTCACCGGACGACTGAGTAGTTGTGCTGACCATAATTATACCTTGTTGGCCTCGCATATCGCGTTATAAAAGGGCGCAACGAATTGCGCCCAGTGAAGACAAAACAAAGATCTTATTTACCGATAAACTCAGCCAGGTTGGACTGGTCTACGCCCACGTATGGCACGCGAACGATTTTGTTTTCAATTTTCCAGGTCGTGCCGTCAGCAGCACCTTTACCGTCGGCCAGGTTTTTCGCCAGGTCGAAGGTGGCTTTCGCCTGGTTGTTGGCATCGTTCAGAACGGTACCGGCCATCGCACCGGATTTAACCAGCGCCAGCGCTTCTGGCAGCGCATCTACGCCGAACACAGGAATGGAGGATTTGTTGTGTGCTTTCAGGGCTTCAACGGCACCCATCGCCATCGCATCGTTGTTCGCGATCACGACTTCGATTTTGTTGGCGTTCGGGCCAGACAGCCACGCATCCATCTTATCTTTCGCCTGAGCGGTATCCCACATGGCGGTATCTAACGCCAGCTGCTGGGTTTTCAGGCCCTTGTCGTTCAGCTCTTTGATAACGTAGGTGGTACGGGCTTCAGCATCCGGGTGGCCTGGTTCGCCTTTCAGCAGAACGAACTGAATTTGACCGTCTTTGTTCAGGTCCCAGTTCGGGTTCGCCGCCCAGTGTTTCGCGATCAGATCGCCCTGAATAATGCCGGACTCTTTGGAGTCAGTACCGACGTAAAACGCTTTGTCGTAGCTATCCAGCGCCTTACGGGAAGGTTCTTTGTTGAAGAAGACGATTGGCACGTTCTGGCCGCGCGCTTTCTCAATAACCGTACCTGCTGCAGCCGGGTCAACCAGGTTGATCGCCAGGGCTTTCACGCCTTTCGCCAGCAGAACGTCGATCTGGTCGTTCTGTTTGGACTGGTCGTTCTGGGAGTCGTTCATCAGCAGCTGAACGTCTGGCGCTGCTTTCGCATCTTTCTCAATTGCTTTACGCACAACGGACATGAAGTTGTCGTCGTATTTATAGATGGTCACGCCAATACGGGTATCCGCAGCGTGCGCTGCTGCACCAAAAAGCATGCTTGCCATTACAGCAGACAGAGTCAACACCTTCTTATTCATGGTATCTCCGGTTTTTTTTTATGCAGGGTAGTTCTTGTGAATAACGGTCGGCGGGCAGGTGTTAATAAAACGTTACTGATCGCCGAAGTTCACTTATAAAATTTCTATCTTCCGTGTTCGGTAACGCTCCAGAAATGCGTTTTATTCGTTGTTTTCGGCTCGCTGGCTATGGTGAAAATGATTAATCACCGTTACATAGCGTTTCAGCCTCTAAAACGCTGACATCATAGTCAGCGGCTTGTTAAGATACTGTGAATTTACTCACAGATTGAAAACGGTTACATCACGCCACATAATTAGTTAGTGATCGGAGCCACAGTTTGCCGAATAGAGACAGAATGCCGCCTGACTAAAGTTGGCATGAAACAGTGTGTTGCATCCGGATCCAGCAGGCCTGCGGCACCCTGTAACGCCAGTTCTGTCGCCAGTTTTGCCATCGAGGCAATGGGGTAACGCACGGTGGTTAACTGTGGGTCGGTGTAACGGGCAATCGGGATATCATCGAAGCCAATCAGCGACAAATGCTGTGGCACCGCAATTCCGTTGTCTTTCAGCGCAGTCAGCGCCCCCGCCGCCATGCTGTCGTTATAGGCAAACACGGCGGAAAGTTGCAGATTACGGCCCAGCAGCTCGACCATTGCGGCTTCCCCACCCTGCATATCCGGCGTACCGGTTCCTACCCAGCTTTCAAGCGGGACAATGCCGTGCTCTTTCAACGCATTCTGCCACCCTTCCCGACGCATTCCGTCGTCTTCAATCTGGTGGCTGGAAGCAAGATACCCGATACGCTGATGGCCGTTGCTGATGAGCATCCGCGTCGCCATCATCGCGCCGCTGACGTTATCCAGCCCAACGCAGCGGTGCGCGTAGCCTGGCACAATCCGGTTGATTAACACCATCCCGGGGATCTGCTCCATAAACCCGGCCAGCTCTTCGTCGCTTAACGCTTTTGAATGCACAATCAGGGCATTGCAACGCTGGCGTATCAGCACCTCAATGGCATGACGCTCTTTTTCCGCCTCGTGATAGCTGTTGCCAATCAGCACGTATTTCTGGTGCTGCTGGGCGACAACGTCCACCGCTTTAACCAGCGCGCCAAAGAAGGCATCGGACACATCCATCACCACGACGCCAATGGTATCGCTCACCTGCGTCGCCAGCGCCTGCGCGTTGGCATTTGGCCGGTACCCAAGCTGGGTCACGGCTTTCATTACGGTTTCACGGGTTTCAGGGCTGACCAGCGCGCTGTTGTTCAGCACGCGAGAGACGGTAGCCACGGAAACGCCCGCCAGGCGGGCGACGTCACGAATGGTGATCATGTTCACCATCCTTCATAGGATTGCAGCAACTCACAGACACCCCCTGTGTTTAGCAAGGAGGCTATTTTGGCAGCGAGAAAGAGGGGACTACGTGAAGAAGCTCACACAGATGAAAACGCTTACATCCGTTTTGTTAATGATTGTGATCCAGATCGTTATCCGGATGTATTACGCAATGATACACCCGAAGCATGTGCGGTTAATTTTCGCCAGACCCACTCCAGCGGTCCCTGGCGGAAATAACGCAGCCAGATAACGGAAAACGCCAGGTTAACCATCCAGACCGGAATAACAAACGCCAGCAGCGTGAGTCGGTCGAATTTCATAAACAGGCCAAATCGGTAGAACAGCGTGGTGCAGATCAGCGTTTGCAGGATGTAATTGCTTAACGCCATGCGGCCAACGCAGGCCACGGCGCTGACAATCCACAGGCGGGAAAGCTGCGGCCAGAAGCCGTAGATCAGCGCCGCGTAGCCAATGGTCTGGAACGGGGCGCTAAGCTCACGTGGCACCTGAAGCAGGAAGGCGCACCAGCGGTAATCCCAGTGAAGATGCCACTGCATTATCACCGCCGGGAGATTAATCAGCACGCCGAGCAGGACCAGACCCGCGCCCGTGCGGCGATAGTGGCGCAGGCTGAATTCGCCCTTCAGCCAGCCGGTGCGCATCAGGGATGCCCCCATCAGCATCATCCCTGCCAGCTGCCAGCCGTACTGCGCGCCCAGCGCAAGGAGATTATCACCGAGCATATCGGCACGATTACCGATCGCCTCAGCCCCCCCTTTCAGCTTCCAGAACTGCTCATACTGCAGGTTGGCCGCGTCGGGGATCCACGAGCGGTTTGTTGAATCGCCAGAGATAACGCCCAGCAGAAACAATACGCAAAGCCCCATGACATAGAGCATCACGCCGGTGTTGAACAGGCTTTTTACGCTGGGCGCATCGCGGATAAGACGCCAGCAGATGAGCCCAACTAACCCGTAGGCGAGCAGAATGTCGCCATCCCAGAAAAACAAACCGTGAATAAAACCGAGGATCGCCAGCAGCGTTAAACGAGACTGGATCCAGCGCGTGCCGCGTTTGAGCAGAAGCTGCAACCCTGCGCCAAACAGCAGCGCAAACAGCGTCAGGAATTTAACCTGCGCAAAGAGATCGAGGATCGCCCATGTCCAGGCATCGCTTCGGGTGATATCGCCGTACCAGGCGGGATTGAGATAAGCGGCCTTCGGCAAACCGAAGGCGCTAATATTGAGCAGCAGGATACCGAGAATGGCGACGCCGCGAACAAAATCGAGCGTGACGTTTCGCTCCATGGTCCCTGCCCTGTCTGATTAATTGTGGTGACGCACGGCGCGCAGGAACTCCTGGCGGGTGTTCTGGCTCGATTTAAACAGACCGCCCAGCGACGTGGTTGTGGTTGCGCTGGTCGCATCACGCACGCCACGCGCTTTCACGCAATAGTGCACAGCGTCGATAGAGACCGCCACGTTACTGGTGCCCAACAGCGTTTGCAGCGCGGTCAGGATCTGCTGCGTCAGACGCTCCTGCACCTGCGGACGCTGGGAGAAGAATCGCACGATACGGTTGATTTTGGACAGGCCAATTACCGTATCTTTTGGAATATACGCCACGGTCGCTTTGCCATCGATGGTCACGAAGTGGTGCTCGCAGGTACTGGTGAGCGTGATATCGCGCACCGTCACCATCTCATCGACCTTCATTTTGTTTTCAATGACGGTGATTTTCGGGAAATTGGCGTAATCAAGGCCAGAGAAGATCTCGTCTACGTACATTTTCGCGATGCGCTGAGGCGTCTCCATCAGGCTGTCATCGCTCAGATCGAGATTCAGCAGTTGCATGATCTCGGTCATATGCCCGGAAATCAGACGTTTACGGGTTTCATTATCCAGTTCCTGAACCGGGGGACGCAGTGGCGTTTCAAGACCGCGCGCAACCAGGGCTTCATGGACCAGAGCAGCTTCTTTACTGAGTGATGACATTCTTTTCTCCTGCAGGTGTGGCGTCTTTTGCCCTCGTTGTGGCAAAAGTGTGCGCTCATTGTGCGTGAGGCGGCGCACATAATCCAGTATTCACGACGATAATTATTGCAATTGCTGCTGCCTTTCAGCCTGACGGTTCCAGACCAGTGCCCCGCCGATGAACAGCGCGATGCCCGCCAGCCCCAGCGCAGGCTCCAGCCGATGCGTTAACCAGGTGGAGAGCGCGGACGTCACAGGGCCAATCAGCTGGCCGATGGCATAGCCGGTGGTGAGCAGTCCCGCCATATAGCGCGTGTGGTTCGGTGCCAGCTCGCGACCGTAGAGCAGAGAAAGCTGCACGGCACATAAGAACCCGCCGCCGACCAGCAGACCGCCCGTCAGCAAACCGCCAATGCCCGGCAGCAGCCAGGCGGCCAGCACGCCTGCACCCTGTAACCACAGAACAATCGCCAGCCTGCGGTTAGCCGTGGATGTATGACGCAGTAGGATGCTGAACACGATGCCGATGACGGCAGCGAAACCGAAAATCGGCCAGACAAACTGGGCAAACAGGCTGCCAGGAAAACGCACCGCCGCCATTTGCGACAGGAAGGTCGCCGGGAGGATATAGCCAAACCCCGCGAGGCTGTAGCTCCAGACCAGGCGCTTTAAATCCGCCGTCAGCACCAGCGGCTCCGGTGCGGTTCCAGGCCGATGGAGTTGCCCGGATCTTGGCAGGTAGCGTGCTACCAGTGCAATCAGCACCAGTGCCAGCACGCCGTAAATCTGCCATGCCGCCCCGGCAGAGAGCGCCTTCGCCTGAATATAGACCGCGAGCAGCCCGCTCAGGGCAATGCCTGCGCCCGGCCCGGCAAAGACAGCGGCGCTTAGCCCCGGTTTACCCAACTGACCCAGCCGTTCGTTGGTCCAGGCGGCTATCAGTACCATAGACCAGCCGCTCATGCAGCCAATCACGAAGCGCAGTAAACCATGAACCATGGCGTTATCCGCCGCAGCCGAGAGCAGCGTCAGCGCAACCGCGCCAGTGATGCCCAACCAGAGGCGTGTTTCCACAAAGCGATGGGCGCGCATGGCATCCCACGCCCCGACCAGATAGCCCAGATAGTTCATCGCCGCCACCAGACCCGCACTGGTTAGCGTGAGTTGCCCGGCGGCAATCATCAGCGGTACCTGAGGCGTAAAGGCAAAGCGCCCGATCCCCATTGCCACCACCAAAACCACAAATCCGCTGAGCGCGATACGCAGCGCCATGACCGCTCCAGTTGTTAAAGAAAAGTAAATTTATGATGCAGTATCTGAGCGTAAGGGGAAAGTGAAAGTTACTCACAGGTCAATGAAAACTCTGTATTATGGATTTTATGAATACGTATCATCATTAAGGAGCCTTGCATGGAACTGCTCGAAGAGCACCGTTGTTTTGAAGGTCGACAGCAGCGCTGGCGGCACGACTCCACCGTACTGAACTGTGCGATGACGTTCAGCATTTTCCTGCCGCCGACGGAAAAACCGCCGGTTCTGTTCTGGCTTTCTGGCCTGACCTGCAACGACGAAAACTTCACCACCAAAGCGGGTGCGCAGCGTATTGCGGCAGAGCTTGGCATTGCGCTGGTGATGCCAGACACCAGCCCGCGTGGGGATGAGGTCGCCGACGATGCCGGATACGATTTAGGCAAAGGCGCCGGATTTTATCTCAACGCGACCGAGCAGCCATGGGCGAGCCACTACCGCATGTATGACTACATTCGTGACGAGCTGCCTGCGCTGATTCAGGCGGAGTTTGCTGTGAATGACCGTTGCGCCATCAGCGGGCACTCAATGGGGGGTCACGGTGCGCTTATCATGGCGCTGAAAAACCCTGGGAAATACACCAGCGTGTCGGCGTTTGCGCCGATTGTGAACCCAACGCAGGTACCCTGGGGGCAAAAAGCCTTTACCCACTATCTGGGCGATAATGCAGAAACCTGGCAGGAATGGGACAGCTGCGCGCTGATGCTGGCAAGTCAGACAGAGGATGCGATACCAACGCTTATCGATCAGGGTGATGCGGATCAGTTCCTCGCAGGACAGCTACAGCCTGCGGTGCTGGCTGAAGCGGCTCGCCAGAAAGACTGGCCGCTGACGCTGCGCATTCAGCCGGGGTATGACCACAGCTATTACTTCATCGGGTCTTTTATTGAAGATCATCTCCGCTTCCATGCGGAGCACTTGTTCGCATAAGTGCGTGCGATTGCCGGGTGGCGGCTTCGCCTTACCCGGCCTACGTTCGTGGTTTTTGTAGGCCCGGTAAGCGAAGCGCCACCGGGCATAAAGGTTACATCAGAACGTATAATCCACGCCTACAAAGTAGCGACGACCATCTTCCGTATAGCTGTAATCGTCACGGCTCAGGTCTTTATCCAGCAGGTTCTGCACGCCTGCGCGCAGCTTAACGGCTTTCGTTGCCTGCCATGCCGCACCGGTGTTCCAGATAACGTAGCCGCCCGGCGTCGGTTCACCGCTGGTAAGCGCGCGTTTCTCGCCTTTATAGTTACCCTGCACATAGAACGACCAGTCCTGAGTTGCCTTCCAGTCAACGGTTCCGTTGGCGGTGTGGAACGGCAGTTCGGAGAGCGGCTTGTTGCCGCCATTGCTGATATCACGACCATCGTTGTAGGTGTAGTTCAGCGTGACTTTCCAGTCTTCCGCAATCGGGAATTTCAGCTCGGTTTCCACCCCACGGATACGCGCCTTGTTGACGTTGTAATAGCGGAAAATGGGTTCGCCGTCGGCGTTCAGCCCAACATAGTTCGGGTAGCTTTGCGCCTGGTTCACGTTAGCCGTACGGCTGATGCTGATGCGGTCGTCCACGTCGTTCTGGAAGGTGGTGATGCTGGCCTGCACGCCTTCTAGCCAGCCCTCTTCCCCGCTGTAGTAGAGTCCAAGCTCGAAGCTTTCGCTGGTTTCTGGCTTCAGATCCGGGTTACCGACAATCTCGCAGGCGCCGCGGCAGGAACCGGTGATCCAGTCCGGGCTGAGCTGCAGCAGCGATGGCGCTTTAAACGCGGTGGCCCAGCCCCCTTTCACCGTGACGGTGTCGGTCGCGTTGTAGACCAGATAGGCACGCGGGCTCCAGTGGTCGCCGTAGGTTTCATGGTCATCCATACGGATGCCGGTGGTCAGCGCCAGCGGCTCGAAGATACGCCATTCATCTTCAAGGAACAGCGCGTACTGGCTTGCCGAGGTCGTGCTGCTGGTACTCCCTGTCAGGTTGACCGGATCCTTCAGCTTATCGTGACGCCACTCGCCGCCGAAGGTCAGCAACTGATTGATTTCGCCCAGCGGCAGGACGTATTTCCCGTCAACCGCGTTACTCTCGGAGGTAATCGGACTGCTGTTGCCCGGGTTTTTGTTGTCGACCTTCTCGCCGTACACCTTCAGTTCACTGTTGCCCAAGCCCCAGCGGCCGTTGTGGCTCAGGGAGTAGTTCTGGCGCTCAAGGCGGTTTTTGTCGAGGGAGTCAGAGTCGCGATCCTGGCGGTCGAAGCCGTATCCCGCGGTAAAGTCATGATTTTCCGTCGGCGTCCAGGCGAATTCGACGTTGGCATCGCGGCTGGTGAAGCCTTCGATACGCGGCGTTTCACCGTTCGCAGAAGTAGAGGAGCGTTGCTGATCGTCTTTTTCACGTTTAGACACGCTGCCGTAGGCTTTAAGCCCCAGCACGCCGTCCACCAGCGGACCGCTAGTGTAGAACTGACCGTTGTTGGTGTCACCGCGGTCGCGGTGTTCCTGAATGGTTGAATCCGCGCTCAGGGTTCCGGTCCATTTCTGACCGATTTTTTTGGTGATGATGTTGACCACGCCACCCAGCGCATCGGAACCGTAGAGGGAGGACATCGGGCCGCGCACCACTTCGATCCGCTCGATAGCGTCGACAGGCACCCAGTTCAGGTCAAAATCGTTGTGGCGGAATACCGCATTGCGGGAGCTAACGCGTTTGCCGTCGACCAGAATCAGTGTGTAGCTGCTGTCCAGACCGCGAATGCTGACCCCTTTGCGGTTGTCCCCTTCGTTTGTGAGCTGCACGCCAGGCACATCCTGTAACACATCTTTCAGGTTCTGAACGGGCTTACGCTTTAAGTCTTCCTGAGTAATGACGCTAATGCTCGCCGGTGCGTCTTTCAGGTTTTGCTCGGTCGCGGAGGCCGTTACAACCAGTGTGTCGCCAGATTCCGCAGCGATGACAGGCAGTGCCAGGGACATTGCGGACGCACAAAGTCCTCCCCTGACGAAGGGATTCAACCTAAACATTCCATATCTCCATGAGGTAAATACAACTAAATCAACAAATTATTGCTCACAACGCCTGAGGGGCCGCCCGCATCTTCGGCAGGTCGGTGTGCTGCTTATTATCCCGTAACGATAAAGCAAACGATAACCATTATCAATTCAATTGTTAAAAATTATATCCGTTCTGCATACTGTGGAGATAAAAAAGCCCGCTCAGGTGAGCGGGCTAAAAGAGAGGAACTGCGGTTATTGTTTAAATCGTTCCGGGAAATCCATTTCACTGTAGCGAACGAAGTGGGTTCCTTTCGTCAGTTTGTAGCCAAACCAGATGATCAGGAACAGCGGAATACCGATGTAGGTGGCCGTGACAGCGCCCCAGTCAATGGAATCCGCAAGGAAGGCTTCATAGTTCTGCCCCAGGGTAATAATCAGGCACAGAATGAAGGCGAAAATCGGCCCCAGCGGGAAGAATCCCGAGCGGTACGGCAGGTTATTCAGGTCATGGCCCTGCATCACATAGCCGCGACGGAAGCGGTAGTGGCTGATGGCAATCCCCAGCCAGGCGATAAAGCCCGTCATCCCGGAGGTATTCAGCAGCCACAGGTAGACCGTCTGGTTGCCAAACATAGAGGTCAGGAAGCACAGACCGGCAATCACCGTAGTTGCATACAGCGCATTACGCGGTACGCCGCCACGTGACAGTTTGGAAAAAATACGCGGGGCTTTACCGTCGCAGGCCAGGGTGTACAGCATACGAGTGGATGCATACATGCCGGAGTTACCCGCAGACAGCACCGCCGTCAGGATCACCGCGTTCATCACCGCCGCCGCCGAGAGCAGACCCGCGTGCTGGAAGACCAGCGTGAACGGGCTGACGCTGATGTCTTTGACATCGTTACGCAGCAGGCTCGGGTCGGTATACGGAATAATCAGGCTGATAATCAGAATAGCGAACACATAGAACAGCAGAATACGCCAGAACACCTGACGCACCGCGCGCGGAATGTTCTTCTCCGGGTTTTCAGACTCACCGGCCGCAATACCGATAAGCTCGGTTCCCTGGAAGGAGAAGCCGACAATCATCGCCACGCCAATCATTGCCGAGAAGCCCCCGGCAAACGGCGCATCGCCTATCGTCCAGTTACTCCATCCGGCAGGCTGAGCGCCTTTAAAAATACCCACGATCATCGCCACGCCGACAACGATAAAGATGATGACGGTAGCCACTTTAATTAAAGAGAACCAGTATTCTGCTTCGCCGAAACCGCGCACGGAGATGTAGTTCAGCAGGAAGATGACGGCCAGGAACAGGGCGCTCCAGATCCAGCCCGGCGTATCCGGGAACCACCAGTTCATCACCAGCTGCGCGGCGACCAGGTCAACGGCGATAGTGACCGCCCAGTTGTACCAGTAGTTCCAGCCCAGCGCGAAGCCGAAACCTTCTTCAACGTATTTTTGCCCGTAGGTTGAAAACGAGCCGGACACCGGCATGTAAGCCGCCAGTTCACCCAGACTGGTCATCAGGAAGTAGACCATCAGGCCAATCAGGATATAAGAGAAGAGTGCCCCACCCGGGCCTGCTGCCGAAATCGTTGCGCCAGAGGCAACGAAAAGACCTGTACCGATTGAACCGCCGATAGCGATCATCGTCAGGTGACGCGCCTTAAGTTCGCGACGTAGCGCGGGCGCTTCTGTGGTTTTAGTTTCTGAAACCATGTGAAAATGCTGTCCATTTATTAAATGAGGCGCGATTGTAGCAGACGATCTCCGTTCCTTCCGGCAGAAATACCCAGTTATAAGAGAGCTTCATGACTCGGCCAGGATTATAAGTAAAGCATAATTTTTCCCTCTCCCCTTTGGGGAGAGGGTTAGGGTGAGGGGCGATTTCACATCTCGCAATAGCGCAGAAAACGCTGCAGAGCGCTGGAAAGGTGTTTCTGGCGATGGTGAATGCACCACAGCGTGCGCACCAGCTTCGGCAGAGGAATGGGAATTTCGACCAGCGATCCGACCTCAAGCTGTTCAGCGATCACGCGCCGCGAAAGGCAGCTGATGCCCAGTCCATGACGCACCGCGTGCTTAATGGCCTCTGAGTTGCCCAGCTCCATCCCCAGCTGGAACTGCGGCAGATGGGAGAGCAGCAGGTAATCGACGATTTCACGCGTGCCAGAACCCTGCTCGCGCAGGATCCACTGCGCCTGCGCCAGACGTTCCAGCGTCACCTCGCCCTGTAATAAAGAAGAGGCCGGGGAGGCAAACACCACCAGTTCATCTTCCAGCCAGGGTTCGGCAATGATATCCACGTTGTGGCACGGCCCTTCAATCAGGCCGATATCGACGCGGAAATCGATCACCGCGTTAATCACGTCCTGGCTATTGCCCACGCTCATCTCCAGCGGCAGCGTCGGGAAATCACGGCGGTAGCGGGCAATCACCTCCGGCAGGATGTAGTTACCAATGGTGCTGCTGGCAAACACGCGGATCGCGCCGTTGTCTTCGCGGAACAGCTGTTCAATTTCGATGGCCTGTTCCAGCAATGCCAACGCGCGCGGGTAAAGCAGACGGCCATGTTCGTTGACCACCAGCCGCTTCCCTACCCTGTCGAACAGCTGCACGCCCAGCTGCCCTTCGAGATCGGTTAGCGCCGCACTGACCGCAGACTGCGAGAGCGCCAGCATCTGCGAGGCCTGGGTCGTCGATCCACTCTTCAGCACTTCAGCGAAGACTTCCAGTTGACGCAATGTAATGTGCATGGTTGTTTACCACTTATATAGATTAATTATAAATATATAATCAATTTTATTTTTAAGCCAGTGCGCCGTAACCTTTAAGCCAGACAAAGGAGAAGGTTATGTCAGAACTCACCTTACAACATCATCGTACAGTGTGGCACTTCGTGCCGGGTCTTGCGCTCAGCGCCGTGATAACCGGCGCAGCATTATGGGGCGGCAGCATTCCCGCTGTTGCGGGCGCAGGTTTCAGCGCCCTAACGCTGGCCATTTTGCTCGGCATGGTGGTCGGGAATACCCTATACCCGCGCATCTGGAAATCCTGCGACGGCGGTGTAATTTTCGCCAAGCAGCATCTGCTGCGTCTCGGGATCATTCTTTACGGCTTTCGCCTCACCTTTTCGCAGATTGCGGATGTGGGTGTGAGCGGGATTGCCATTGACGCCCTGACCCTGACCAGCACCTTTTTACTGGCCTGCTTTATCGGCCAGAAAGTCTTTGGGCTGGACAAGCACACCAGCTGGTTGATCGGTGCCGGGAGCAGTATCTGTGGGGCAGCGGCGGTGCTGGCAACAGAACCCGTCGTTAAAGCCGAAGCCAGCAAGGTAACCGTGGCGGTGGCGACGGTGGTGATCTTCGGTACGCTGGCGATCTTCCTCTACCCGGCGATGTATCCCCTGGTCGCCCACTGGTTTAGCCCGGAAACCTACGGCATCTATATTGGTTCGACCATGCACGAAGTGGCTCAGGTAGTCGCAGCAGGACACGCCATTAACCCGGAAGCCGAAAACGCGGCGGTGATTGCCAAAATGCTGCGCGTGATGATGCTGGCCCCGTTCCTGATTTTCCTGGCCGCGCGGGTTAAACAGCTGGCTCCGGCTGGCGGCAGCGAGAAGAGCAAAATCACCATTCCGTGGTTTGCTATCCTGTTCATCGTGGTGGCAATCTTTAACTCCTTCCACCTGCTGCCAAAAGCGGTAGTGGATATGCTGGTGACGCTGGACACCGTGCTGCTGGCGATGGCGATGGCGGCGCTGGGTGTGACCACTCACGTCAGCGCACTGAAAAAAGCCGGTGCGAAACCGCTGCTGATGGCGCTGGTGCTCTTCATCTGGCTGATTGTCGGCGGTGGCGCGATTAACCTCGCCGTGCACAGCCTGATGGCATAAACCACTACATCCTTCTCCTGTTAACCCGCTATCATAAGCATTTCGGGTTAACAGGAGTCCCTTTATGAAATACGTTGGAGCGCACGTTAGCGCCGCCGGTGGCCTTGCGAATGCCGCCATTCGCGCCGCCGAAATCGAGGCAACCGCTTTCGCCCTGTTCACCAAAAACCAGCGCCAGTGGCGCGCCGCAGCGCTTACCGCTGAAGTGATTGATGATTTCAAAGCCGCCTGTGAGAAATACCACTACGGGCCTGGCCAAATCCTTCCCCACGACAGCTACCTGATTAACCTCGGGCACCCGGTTCAGGAAGCGCTGGATAAATCACGCGAGGCGTTTCTTGATGAAGTGCAGCGCTGCGAACAGCTGGGGCTGACGCTGCTGAACTTCCATCCTGGTAGCCATCTGATGCAGATTGACGAAGATGCCTGTCTGGCGCGCATTGCCGAGTCCATCAACATGACGCTGGACAAGACCAAAGGCGTCACCGCGGTGATTGAAAATACCGCCGGTCAGGGCAGCAACCTCGGCTTTAAGTTCGAACATCTGGCGGCGATTATTGACGGCGTGGAAGACAAATCCCGCGTGGGCGTGTGCATTGATACCTGCCACGCGTTTGCGGCCGGGTATGACCTGCGCACCACCGAGGCAACGAAAAACACCTTCGAAGAGTTCGAGCGCATCGTGGGCTTTCAGTACCTGCGCGGCATGCACCTGAACGATGCAAAAAGTGCGTTCGGCAGCCGCGTTGACCGACACCACAGCCTGGGCGAAGGCAACATCGGCCATGATGCGTTCCGCTTTATCATGCAGGACGCCCGCTTCGACGGTATTCCGATGGTGCTCGAAACCATTAACCCGGATATCTGGGCGGAAGAAATCGCCTGGCTCAAAGCGCAGCAAACCGCTGAACAGGCGGCATAAAAAAAGCCGGGCTGCTTACGCACCCGGCTTTTTTTGTAGGTCGGGTAAGGCGAAGCCGCCACCCGACACCTTTTATTACGCTGCTTTTGCCACAACTTCCGCTTCCGGACGCTTCAGCACCGCATAAGACAGCCCCGCCACCAGCGTACCGGCAATAATCGCCAGCAGATAGCCCAGTACCGGAGTGATTGCGCCTGGGATCAGCAGCACGAACAGACCGCCGTGTGGTGCCATCAGCTTAGCGCCAATCGCCATAGAGATTGCACCCGTTACCGCACCACCGACGATACAGCATGGCAGAACGCGCATTGGGTCACGTGCTGCGAACGGAATCGCGCCTTCGGTAATGAAGCAGAGGCCCAGAACCAGCGCCGCTTTGCCGCCTTCCTGCTGTGCTTTATCGAACTTACGACGGGCAATGATCGTTGCCAGACCGAGCGCCAGCGGTGGCACCATACCTGCCGCCATGATCGCCGCCATCGGCGCGTAGGTCTGGGTACTCAGCAGGCCAACGCCAAAGGCGTACGCCGCTTTGTTCACCGGGCCCCCCATGTCGGTACACATCATACCGCCGAGGATTGCGCCCAGCAGAACCGCGTTAGCGGTGCCCATGGTTTGCAGCCAGTGGGTCAGACCCGCCAGAATGCCCGCAACCGGCTTACCAATCAGGTAAATCATCGCCAGACCGACCACCAGGCTGGAGATCAGCGGGATAATCAGGATCGGCTTCAGCGCTTCCATACTCTGTGGCAGCTTCAGCTTAGCGCTAATCAGCTTCGCGACGTAACCCGCCAGGAAACCGGCAATGATACCGCCGATAAAGCCAGAACCGGTGCTCACCGCCAGCATACCGCCGATAAGACCCGGCGTCAGACCCGGACGGTCAGCAATGGAGAAGGCGATAAAGCCTGCCAGTACCGGTACCATCAATGCGAACGCGGAGCCGCCGCCGATCTGCATTAACGCAGCCGCCAGCGTGCCTTCTTCTTTAAACGCGGTAATACCAAATGCGAAGGAGAGCGCGATACACAGACCGCCAGCCACCACCATCGGCAGCATGTAGGACACGCCGGTCAGCAGGTGGCGATATGCGCCAGCAGACTCTTTTTTCCCTTCGGTCGGGGTTTTCGCTGCACCGGTCGCCTGATACGGCCTGGCTTCCACCAGCGCCTTATCAAATTCCTGAGCGGTCTTTTTCAGCGCCAGACCGGTAGAGGTGCGGTACATTGGCTTACCGGCAAATTTCGCCAGATCCACTTCGATATCCGCCGCCACGATCACCAGATCGGCTTCCGCCACTTCTTCAGGGGTAATCGCATTGCCCGCGCCAACCGAGCCGCGCGTTTCAACTTTCACCCACCAGCCGCGTTTTTTCGCTTCGGTTTCAATGGCTTCAGCCGCCATAAAGGTGTGCGCCACGCCTGTCGGACAGGCCGTAACCGCGACAACGCGTTTCGGACCGGAAGCCGCAGCCGGGGCCGCCGCCACAGGCGCACTGTACACAGTGGCGTGACCTTTCGCTTCGCTCAGGAACAGCTCAGGATGTGCCACCGCGCGATTAATATCGCCCAGCCACACTTTTTTGCCGTTCAGCGCGCTGTCTGCGGGGATTTTATCGCCCAGGACAATCGCCAGTTCGGCATCGCCTGGGTTATCAATGATGTCCAGGTGTGCTTTTTGTGCCGCCGCGCCCAGCAGGGTCTTCGCCATGTAGGCGCGAGCCTGTCCGAGACCGGAGTCAATGATCAGCAGCGTTTTCATTATTCCTCTCCTGCTGTTAGTTAAAAGGTTTTAAGTCAACGCGCGCCATCATCGCGGCTAACTGGGTACGATCGGTAATACCGACATTGCTCTGGCTCACGGCCAGGGCAGCAACGGCGGTGGCAAGACGTAACGTATGTTCACTTGATTCACGCATCAGCAGACCGTAGATCAGCCCACCAACCATGGAATCCCCCGCACCAACGGTACTCACGACTTCCATTGACGGCGGTTTGGCAATCCATTCACCTGAAGCGTTAACCCACAACGCCCCTTCTGCACCCAGCGAAATCACCACGTGAGCGATACCCTGCTCGCGCAGCGCATGGGCAGCTTCAATCACATCCTTTAATTCTGGCAGCTTACGGCCTGCCCAGATCTCCAGTTCGCGACGATTTGGTTTCACCAGCCACGGAGAGGCTTTAAGACCCGCCACCAGCGCATCGCGGCTGCTGTCAAAAATAATGCACGGGCACTGGCTGCGCAGGCGCGTCATCCAGTCGGTGAAGGCTTCCGGGCTCACGCCGGACGGCAGGCTGCCGCTGACGCACACCATGTCGAACTGGCCAAGCCAGGTCAGGGAGTCGGTGACAAAGCGTTCCCAGTCAGCAGGCGTCACTTCGAAGCCAGAGAAGTTGAGATCGGTGACTTCGCCGTCTTTCTCCGTCAGCTTAACGTTGATGCGGGTACGGCCCTGAACGACCTGGAAACGGTTGGCAATGCCCAGCTCGCTGAACAGCTGCTGGAAACCGTCCTGGTTATCTTTTCCGAGGAAGCCGCCGACGGTGACGTCGATACCGAGGTCTTTCAGCACCTTCGCGACGTTAATCCCTTTACCCGCCGCATGCAGGCCTGTGGTACGCACGAGGTTCACTTCGCCGCGTTCAATTTCCGGGCAAAAGCCCACCAGGTCGTAAGCCGGGTTCAGCGTAATAGTCGCAACACGTCTGCTCATTATGCGCCCTCCCCCAGACCTGCCGCGATGGCATCGCCAATCGCTTTCAGTGCCTGTTCAGCATCGGCACCCTGTGCGGTGAAGCGCAGACGGTGGCCTTTCTTCACGCCCAGCGCGACAACTTTCATCAGGCTACGGCCATTCGCCGGTTTGCCTGAGCCATCCAGGTTGGTCACGGTAATCTCGCTTTCAAATTGTTTAATGGTGTTCACCAGCATGGTGCCCGGACGAGCGTGCAGGCCGTGTTCATTACGCACCACGAACTCTGCGTTCAGCACGTCCTCGGTCAGCGCATCGTCGCTGGTCAGCAGCGCAAGCACGGTGGCTGCATCAGCGTTCAGCAGTTTTTCAGCATTGTTGTTCAGCAGCAGATCGCTCAGGCGCTTCAGTACCGCAACCGGCTGGTCATCGACCATTGCCACGGTGACCAGCATCGCGGCGCGCTCGCCATCTACGTCAAACGCAGTAGCGGCGCGGCTGACAGCAACTGCGCTGCGCAGGTTGCCTTCAGCACTGTCGTTCAGCCAGACGCCCTGGCCCAGATTCAGCGGCTTATCATTGATAGCGCGCGTAACGAATGTCGCATCGGCCGCACCGGCCTCCTTCAGGCGACCCGCGTTCAACGCTTGCAGGGTCACCAGGTCAGAGGCTGCAACATCCAGCGTCAGGGTTTCATTATCCAGTTTCAGCGCTTCGCTCTGTTTTTCACCCATCAGCAAGGCGCGCAGCTCTTCAGCCGTGGTCACAGACTTCAGCTGTTCCGCCACCGAGTCATCGCTCAGCACGTGCGTCAGCTGGCGCAGCAGGCCCAGGTGTTCGTCGCTGCTGGCGGCGATACCGATAGCCACATAAGCCACCTGACCGTCACCCCAGAGCACGCCCTGCGGGAACTGATAAACCTGCACGCCCGTTTTCAGCACCTGGTCGCGGGTGTCGGTGGTGCCGTGTGGAATAGCGATGCCATTGCCGAGGAACGTTGAAGTCTGCTGCTCGCGGGCCAGCATGCCGTTAACGTAACCCTCTGCCACGTTACCTGCCTGCACGAGGGCAGCGGCAACCTGGCGAATAGCCTCTTCTTTCGTCCCGGCCTGTGCGCCCGGGTGAATATCCTGAACAGATAACTGGAACATGGTTCTCCTCTCCTGCTGAAGTTGAATCGTTTCAGCCTTAATGAGAAAAAATGCGCTAACCTGCTCCGTCAGTTAAAACAAGATAGCGCTGAAACGTTTCAAAAAGTCTTGCTCTTTCTGCAAAGCGTTGCAAGGAAAGTTACATTTGGCTGTTCAGAATTTAGAGTTACAGCACATTTCTCCTTTCTTCAGCTGAATAGTGCTGACGTTCAGCACGTCAGTTTCAGCTAAGTTCAGCAACCGTTTTCAAATTGAAATGCCATTTTGATTTTTTGTAGCAAAAGTGACCGCACCCTCTGTTTATTTCATGACTGGCGGCGTAAACTCCGCGTCTTTCTGACCCACGCTGATCCTGATACGAAAACATGCATAACACCCCCGCTGCCGCCTCACCAAAGCCCCTTGATTTGACGTCAACGGCGTTTTTGATCGTTGCTTTCCTTACCGGGATCGCCGGGGCCTTACAAACGCCCACGCTGAGTTTATTTCTGACCAATGAAGTCCACGTCCGTCCGGCGATGGTCGGCTTCTTCTTTACCGGCAGCGCCATCATCGGCATCCTGGTCAGCCAGTTTCTGGCAGGACGTTCCGACAGAAAGGGCGATCGCAAAAGCCTGATTGTCTTTTGTTGCCTGCTGGGGGTATTCGCCTGCGTGCTGTTTGCCTGGAACCGTAACTATTTCATTTTGCTTTTTATTGGGGTATTTCTGAGCAGTTTTGGCTCTACCGCCAACCCGCAGATGTTTGCCCTTGCCCGTGAGCATGCTGACCAGACCGGACGCGAGGCGGTGATGTTCAGCTCAATCCTGCGTGCCCAGGTGTCGCTGGCATGGGTCATTGGTCCACCACTGGCTTATGCGCTGGCGATGGGCTTTGGCTTTACGGTGATGTACCTGAGTGCGGCGGTGGCCTTTGTCGTGTGCGGCACAATGGTGTGGTTCTTCCTGCCCTCAATGCGTAAAGAGCCGAAACTGGCGACAGGCGCGCTGGAAGCACCGCGTCGTAACCGCCGCGATGCCTTGCTCCTCTTCATCATCTGTACGCTGATGTGGGGCACCAACAGCCTTTATATCATCAACATGCCGCTGTTTATTATTGATGAACTGCACCTGCCGGAGAAGCTGGCGGGCATCATGATGGGGACGGCCGCTGGCCTTGAGATCCCGACCATGCTGATTGCTGGCTATTACGCAAAGCGCTTTGGGAAACGTTTTTTGATGCGCATCGCGGCGGTCGCCGGGCTGCTGTTCTATGTCGGGATGCTGACGGTGCATACGCCCGCGCTGCTGCTGGCTTTACAGCTGCTGAACGCCATCTATATCGGCATTCTCGCCGGGATTGGCATGCTCTACTTCCAGGATTTAATGCCGGGTCAGGCAGGCTCTGCCACCACCCTTTATACTAATACCACCCGCGTGGGCTGGATTATTGCGGGCTCGATGGCCGGTGTCGTGGCGGAGATCTGGAACTACCACACGGTATTCTGGATTGCCCTGGTAATATGCGTCCTGACGATAACCTGTCTGACGCGGATCAAAGACGTTTAGGGCGCGGTGAGCGCTTCCAGCTCAAGCAGGTACGTCATCGCCTGCGCTCGCGTATTGCCGCACATGTCCGCGGAAGGCTGAAGCCCGGAGCACACCTTTGGGCGCAGGGGCGACCCAAAGATCATACAGAGATTAGCGTCAGAAAGCTGAACGCAGCGGGTATTGGCAGGCTTGCCCTCCGGCATTCCTGGAATGGGGCTTGAAATGGACGGTGCAGTACAGCACGCGCCACAGTCTGAACGACAATCCATAAATGCTCTCAGTCAGTGATGAACACCCGCGCAGTCGGGCATCGGGCGCACAGTAACACCTTTTTTGTATTGATAGCAAAAGCCACGAATTCCGCTTGCCTGAAAGGCCGCGCGCGAGTAATTTGGCGCGATATTTTTTACCTCCCGTAAACAGGATTACTGCAATGCCAAGAGCGAACGAAATTAAGAAAGGTATGGTACTGAATTACAACGGCAAACTGCTGATTGTGAAAGATATCGATATTCAGGCACCTAGCGCCCGTGGTGCAGCGACGCTGTATAAAATGCGTTTCGCCGATGTGCGTACCGGCCTGAAAGTAGAAGAACGCTTTAAAGGTGACGATATCGTCGATACCGTGACCCTGACCCGTCGCTATGTTGATTTCTCCTACATCGACGGCAACGAATACGTGTTCATGGACAAAGAAGATTACACCCCGTACATCTTCACTAAAGATCAGATCGAAGAAGAGCTGCTGTTTATCCCTGAAGGCGGTATGCCGGATATGCAGGTGCTGACCTGGGACGGCGTGCTGCTGGCGCTGGAACTGCCTCAGACCGTGGATCTGGAAATCGTGGAAACCGCACCGGGTATCAAAGGCGCGTCGGCCAGTGCGCGTAACAAACCGGCTACCCTGACCACCGGTCTGGTTGTGCAGGTGCCAGAATACCTGTCTGCTGGCGAGAAGATCCGCATCCATATCGAAGAAAAACGCTATATGGGTCGCGCTGACTGATTGCGGCATTTGTCGGGTGGCGGCTTCGCCTTACCCGACCAACAAAAACACAAAAACCGGCTCTCAGGCCGGTTTTTTATTGTAGACCCGGTAAGCCCGTCGCCATCGGGCAATAGCGCTTACAGAAGCTCCGGATACTTCGTCATCTTCAGCGCCAGCTCAACGCCGCGCACTTCTGCCATCCCTTTCAGGCGACCAATCGCCGAATAGCCTGGGTTGGTTTTCTTACGCAGATCGTCCAGCATCTGGTGTCCGTGATCCGGACGGAATGGAATAGGACGCACATCGCCCGCGTGCTTACGGCGCACTTCTTCCGCCAGAATGGCATCCACCACCGCCACCATATTCACGTCACCGTTCAGGTGCGCGGCTTCGTGGAAGGTTTTTGGGTTCTCTTCGCGGCAGGTTGCACGCAAATGCGTGAAGTGAATACGATCGCCAAAGGTTTCAATCATCCGTACCAGGTCGTTATCCGCACGCACGCCGTAAGAACCGGTACACATCGTAAAGCCGTTATAGATACTGTCTACCGTCTCTTTCAGCCACTGCATATCTTCAATCGTCGACACAATACGCGGCAGGCCGAGGATAGGACGCGGAGGATCGTCCGGGTGAACAGCAAGACGCACGCCGGACTCTTCTGCCACCGGTACTATCGCGCGCAGGAAGTACGCCATGTTTTCGCGCAGCTGGTTTTTATCGATATCACCGTATTCCGCCAGACGCGCGCGGAACTGGTCCAGCGTGTAGCCTTCTTCAGCACCCGGCAGCCCGGCAATGATGTTGCGGGTCAGCTTTTCAATATCCGCTTCACTTGCTGCGTGGAACCACGCGAGCGCCTGCTGCTGCTCTTCTGCGGTGTAATCCGCTTCAGCACCCGGACGCTTCAGAATGTGCAGTTCAAACGCCGCAAACGCGATCTGGTCGAAACGCAGCGCTTTTGAACCATCCGCCATCTGGTATTCAAGATCGGTACGCGTCCAGTCCAGGATAGGCATAAAGTTATAGCAGACCGTATCAATGCCGCAGGCCGCCAGATTTCGGATACTCTGCTGATAGTTGGCAATCCAGGTCTGGTATTCACCCGAATGGGTTTTGATATCCTCGTGGACCGGAATACTTTCCACGACTGACCAGGTTAACCCCTTCTCCGCCAGCAACGCCTGACGCTTTTGAATTTCCTCAACCGGCCACACTTGCCCGTTAGGAATATGATGCAGTGCCGTGACAACGCCTGTCGCGCCAGCCTGACGCACATCATCAAGAGAAACCGGATCGTTCGGCCCGTACCAACGCCAGGTTTGTTCCATTGCCTCACCCTCTCAAGTTGTTATACCAATATGGTTTACTGCAATGACGACTACCATACATGTTTACCGCGAAGGGTCAATACAGCGCCACACATTGATTGATCAAACTCACAGAACGGGGATATTTACGGCTTACCAATTCAATTTGCTGTCATATAACTTTACACTGCCATTGTTAATTAATGGTTAATCAGGTGTGTATTTCATGAAGACAATTGCTTCCACCTCGCTTCCTGCCCGCGTGCAGCAGCCTCGCTACGATCGCCAGCAATTACGCTCGCGCATTGTCCATTTCGGCTTCGGCGCATTTCACCGCGCGCATCAGGCGTTGTTAACAAACCGGGTGCTGAATGAGAAAGGAGGCGACTGGGGTATTTGTGAAATTAGCCTCTTCAGCGGTGATGTGCTGATGAGCCAGCTGCGCGCGCAGGATCATCTCTTTACCGTGCTGGAGAAAGGTGCGGAGGGGAACCAGGCTATTGTTGTCGGCGCGGTACATGAATGTCTGAATGCCAAACTCGATTCGCTGGCGGCCATTATTGAGAAATTTTGCGAACCGCAGGTTGCGATTGTCTCCCTCACCATCACGGAAAAAGGCTATTGCATCGATCCGGCGACCGGCAAGCTGGATATGCACAATACCCGCATTCTGCACGATCTGGAAAACCCGACCGAGCCGCATTCCGCGCCGGGGATCCTGGTCGAAGCCCTTCACCGCCGTCGCGAACGCGGCCTGCCGCCGTTTACCGTTCTCTCCTGCGACAATATCCCGGACAACGGCCACGTCGTAAAAAACGCCGTGCTCGGGATGGCGCAAAAACGTTCCGCTGAGCTGGCCGGGTGGATTGATGCTCACGTGAGTTTCCCGGGCACGATGGTCGACAGAATTGTCCCCGCCGCAACGGAGACCTCGCTTGCGGAAATCACGCAGGAACTTGGCGTTGAAGATCCCTGCGCCATCAGCTGCGAGCCGTTTATTCAGTGGGTGGTCGAAGATAACTTTGTCGCCGGACGCCCTGAGTGGGAAGCTGCAGGCGTGCAGATGGTGAAGGATGTTCTACCGTGGGAACAAATGAAGTTGCGGATGCTCAACGGTAGCCACTCTTTTCTGGCTTATCTGGGATACCTCGCCGGATACGCGCATATAAATGAATGCATGGAGGACGCGAGCTTCCGCGAAGCCGCCCGCCGCGTAATGCTGAACGAGCAGGCTCCCACATTGCGCATCACAGACGTGGATCTCACGGCCTATGCCGACAGCCTGATCGACCGTTTTGCGAATCCCGCATTGCAGCATCGAACCTGGCAAATCGCGATGGACGGCAGCCAGAAGCTGCCTCAGCGCATGCTGGATGGGATCCGTGTCCATCTCGAACGTAAAAGCGCGTGGCCGCTGCTGGCGCTGGGGGTTGCAGGCTGGATCCGCTACGTCAGCGGCACGGATGAGCGCGGAGACGCGATTGATGTTCGCGACCCGCTTAGTGATAAAATCCAGTCAATCGTCAAGGCCAGCAGTGAAGCGGAGCGCGTGAACGCCCTGCTGACGCTGAGCGAAGTCTTTGGACAGGATCTGCCTCATAACAGCGTCTTTGTAAATGCGGTAAACGAAGCATATCAGCGCCTGACCCGCTACGGTGCGCGTCAGGCTGTTATTGAAACGTTAAATATTTAACCATTCTTGCCCTTAAGGCGAACGGAAAACCTCTCCGTTCGCCCTTCCCCCTTCTCATGACGCTTTTTTTTCGCCAGGATGATGGTTAATTGTTATAGCATCACAGTAAGTCATGGGAGCGCATGTGACCAAAACCAACCTCATCACCGGTTTTCTCGGCAGCGGAAAAACCACCTCAATTTTGCACCTGCTCGCGAATAAAGACCCGGCAGAAAAGTGGGCCGTACTGGTCAACGAATTTGGCGAAGTGGGCATCGATGGCGCATTGCTGTCTGACAGCGGGGCAATGATCAAAGAGATCCCGGGCGGCTGTATGTGTTGCGTGAATGGATTACCCATGCAGGTCGGGCTGAACACGCTGCTGCGCCAGGGTAAACCGGACCGTCTGCTGATAGAGCCGACCGGGCTGGGCCACCCTAAGCAGATCCTCGATTTGCTGACCGCCCCGGTTTACGAGCCGTGGATCGACCTGCGCGCCACGCTGTGTCTTCTGGATCCGCGCCTGCTTCTGGACGAGAAGGCCGTGGCCAATGAAAACTTCCGCGATCAGCTCGCCGCGGCAGATATCATCGTGGCGAATAAAGAGGATCGTGCAACGGCTGAAAGCCAGGCCGCGTTTGATGCCTGGTGGCAACATTTCGGCGGCGATCGTCAACGGGTTCACACCACTCAGGGCAAAATTGACAATGCCCTGCTCGATCTCCCCCGTCTGAACCTGGCGGAACTGCCCGTCAGCGCGGAACATGCGCATAGCCACGCGGTGAAGCAGGGTCTGGCGGCCCTGAGCCTGCCGGAACATCAGCGCTGGCGTCGTAATCTCAACAGCGGTCAGGGCTACCAGGCTTGCGGATGGATCTTCGATGCCGATACGGTTTTCGACACCATCGGGATTCTGGAATGGGCCAGACTTGCTCCGGTAGATCGCGTCAAAGGCATTATGCGAACCCCGGACGGGCTGGTACGCATCAATCGCCAGGGCGCAGATTTCTTTATCGAAACGCAAAATGTTGCCCCCCCGGACAGCCGGATAGAGTTAATTAGTGCGGTTAACGCCGACTGGAACACGCTGCAGACCAACCTGTTGAAGCTTCGTTTAAGTTTCGACGGCTAACGTTGCCCCAGATTTCAAACGATGCTGAACGTTATGACGACTCGATTTCCCTTAATACTGCTGCTGAATGCTGCCGGTCTGGCACTCTTTTTATCCTGGTATCTGCCGGTGAACCATGGTTTCTGGTTCCCGCTGGATTCCGGTATTTTCCACTTCTTCAACCAGGCGCTGGTGAAGAGTGAAACCTTCCTGTGGCTGGTCGCGATTACCAACAATCGCGCCTTCGACGGCTGTTCACTGCTGGCCATGGGCTGCCTGATGCTCTCTTTCTGGCTGAAAGAAGATAAAACAGGACGTCGCCGCATTGTGATCACAGGCCTGGTCATGCTGCTGACTGCGGTTGTGATTAACCAGCTGGCGCAACATTTGATGCCGGTAAAACGCGCAAGTCCTTCGCTCTATTTCCCGGATATTCACCGCGTCAGCGAATTACTGCATATCCCGACTAAAGATGCGTCTAAGGACAGTTTCCCCGGCGATCACGGTATGATGCTGCTTATTTTTTCAGCATTCATGTTGCGCTATTTTGGCAAAAAAGCCTTTGCGACGGCGCTGGTAATTGTGGTCGTGTTTGCTTTCCCACGCGTCATGATCGGCGCTCACTGGCTGACAGATATTGTTGTGGGTTCGCTCTCTGCGGTGCTGATTGGTTTGCCATGGGTGCTGATGACGCCGTTAAGCGATCGATTAATAGCCAATTTTAATCGTTACCTGCCTGGCGATAAGTAACAAGTTCTAAACAAATAACCCATCGTAATTAACGCAAACTATCGGGGATCATTTCGTTCCCTGATAGTCCCCTCTCTTAAATTGCCCCGCGCCGTCATATTCTTGTCATCTCATTCATGTTGAAAATGAAGCAATTGCCTGAGCTGGAGCCGCTTCTGACGGCTTTTTGGGGCATTTACGTTTTTTTACTCTCGGTATCACAATTTCTTATAAAAAATCGGACTTTTTTGCTCGCAATGCCCCTTGCAATCGGTTAATCTCGAACTCGTTTTGCCCCACTGAGATAATTATTATCATGGTGAATAAATTTGTGCACTGCGCCACAAATCTGACCAGAAAGAATTGTCTCAATGTGAACAGCTAATTAGTCTCGTCACGTTTGGCATTTTTATAACGATATTTATCGTTAAGGACTTCAAGGGAAAATAAACAAAATGGTCAAATCTCAACCGATTTTGAGATATTTCATGCGGGGGATCCCGGCGATAGCAGTAGCGGTTCTGCTTTCGGCATGTAGTACATCGAACACCGCTAAGAATATGCATCCTGAGACGCGTGTTGTGGGAACAGAAGATTCCTCGTCACTGCAAGCCTCTCAGGATGAATTTGAGAATATGGTGCGTAATCTGGACGTGAAGTCCCGTATTATGGACCAGTATGCTGACTGGAAAGGCGTGCGTTATCGTCTTGGCGGCAGCACGAAAAAAGGCATTGATTGTTCCAGTTTCGTACAACGAACCTTCCGCGAACAATTTGGGTTAGATCTTCCGCGTTCAACCTATGAACAGCAGGAGACGGGCAAGTCGATTTCGCGTTCCAAACTGCGTACCGGTGATTTAGTTCTGTTCCGTGCGGGTTCTACGGGTCGACATGTTGGCATCTACATTGGCAACGACCAGTTCGTTCATGCTTCCACCAGCAGCGGTGTGACCATTTCCAGCATGAATGAACCATACTGGAAGAAGCGCTACAACGAAGCGCGCCGTGTATTGACCCGCAGTTAATATGATGATTGTATCGTTGGTTATCCCTTGGCTGGCGATATAATAAAAAAAAGCACTGCTTCGGCGGTGTTTTTTTTTGCCCGTTACACTGAATACATTCAGCGGCTACTCAGGAATCACGATCTCTATGTTCACCCGCTACTTTTCCAGTCATCGCAAGATACTGTTTCTCAGTATTGTCACAGGGCTCTTTGTCGCCCTGCTCCTGGGCTCATTGCAGTTTTTCTGGAGTTACCACAAGCGGGAAGTCAGATTCGATACCCTGATTGAAGATGTGAGCATCTACATGGAGAGCTACTTCGGAGAGCTAAAAGAGTCTATCGATCTCCTCCAGCCGCTTACGCTGAACAATTGCCATGAGGTTAACGCTGAACTGACTTCACGCGCTGCCTTCAGTATTAATGTGCGCGCCTTCCTGCTGGTCAGAGACAAAATAGCGTTCTGCTCTTCCGCCACAGGGTCGATGAATTCCCCTATGGAAGCGCTTATACCCGAGCTGCACATCAACAAACCGATCGATATTGCCCTGCTGTCCGGCACGCCCATGCTGCCGAATAAACCGGCCATTGCCATCTGGTACCGTAATCCGTTGGTTAAGGACGGCGGCGTCTTTACCTCGGTGAATCTCAATCTGACACCGTACCTGCTCTATGCTGCGCGTCAGGACGAGTTCGCGGGTATTGCCATCATCATTGGCGACAACGCGTTGTCGACAATGTCCAGCACGCTGGTTAAGGCGGAAAATCTCCATGAACACGCCGCCCGCACCGCCACGCTGAAAGACATTCCTCTGACCATCAAGATCTATGCCGAAGCCTGGACCAGCGAGGAAATCCTCTTCGCCCTCTTCTTCGGGCTGGTGTGCGGCATAGCCGCCGGAACGCTCAATTTTTATATCCTGACCATACGTCTGAATCCAGGTAAGGAAATTTTAAGCGCGATTAAGCACAATCAGTTCTATGTGGTGTATCAGCCCGTGGTCGATGCTAAAGAGCTGAAAATGCGCGGTGTGGAAGTGCTGATGCGCTGGAAGCACCCGACGATGGGCGAAATCCCACCGGATGCGTTTATTAACTTTGCTGAAGCGCAAAAGCTGATTGTTCCTCTGACGCTGCATCTTTTTGATCTCATTATTCGTGACGCACCGGTATTACAAAGCGTGTTGCCTGCGGGAGCCAAGCTGGGGATAAACATTGCGCCTGGGCATTTGCATGCGGAGAGTTTTAAAGAAGATATGCAACGCTTCAACGCCTCGCTGCCGCCCGATCATTTCCAGACGGTACTGGAAATCACCGAGCGCGACATGATTAATCAGCGCGAGGCCAACCAGCTTTTTGAATGGCTGCACAATGAAGGCTTTGAAATCGCGATTGATGATTTCGGGACCGGCCACAGCGCCCTGATTTATCTCGAGCATTTCACAATGGACTACATCAAAATCGACCGGGGTTTTGTCAATGCCATTGGAACCGAAACCGTTACATCGCCCGTACTTGATGCCGTATTGACCCTCGCAAGGCGACTGAACATGTCCACCGTCGCCGAAGGGGTGGAAACGCCCGAGCAGGCGGCCTGGCTGCGCGAGCATGGCGTTAACTTCCTGCAGGGATACTGGATCAGCCGCCCTATGCCGCTGGCGCAGTTTCGCACATGGCAACCCAATATGATGTCCGGTGAATAATTTCACAATGGCGGCGACGTCACTTATTATTCAGTTTTAATGTGAACGAAGGATCCGCCACGAGATGTTTATGCGCGTCGTAGTGATGTTAATGGCGGTGGTGAGCCTGTCCAGCCAGGCGCAGACCATCAAAGAGAGCACGGCATTCGCGGTGATTGGCGAACCTAAATACGCGGTTAATTTTACCCACTACGATTACGTCAACCCCGCCGCGCCTAAAGGCGGAAACGTGACGCTCTCGGCCACGGGCACCTTCGATAACTTTAACCGCTTTGCCCTGCGCGGCGTGGCGGCGGCGCGTACGGAGTCCCTCTATGACACGCTGTTTGTGACGTCAGACGATGAGCCGGGCAGCTACTACCCGCTGGTGGCGGAAAACGTACGTTACGCGGATAACTTCGCGTGGGCCGAAATTTCACTCAACCCGCAGGCGCGTTTTCACGATGGCACGCCGGTAAGCGCCCGCGACGTGGCCTTCACGTTTCACAAGTTTATGACCGAAGGGGTCCCGCAGTTCCGTCTGGTGTACAAAGGCACCACCGTGAAAGCTATCGCCCCGCTCACCGTGCGTATCGAACTAAGCGAACCAAACAAAGAGAATATGCTGAGCCTGTTCTCCTTGCCCGTCATGCCTGAGTCCTTCTGGAAAAACCACAAGCTGAGCGACCCGCTCTCCACGCCGCCGCTGGCGGGTGGCCCGTATCGCATTACCGACTGGCGAATGGGGCAGTATGTGGTCTATTCCCGGGTCAAAGATTACTGGGCTGCAAATCTTCCGGTAAACCGTGGTCGCTGGAACTTTGACACCCTTCGCTATGATTATTACCTTGACGATAACGTGGCGTTTGAGGCGTTCAAAGCGGGTGCGTTTGATTTGCGCGTGGAGAGCAGTGCCAAAAACTGGGCTACGCGCTATATCGGGAAAAACTTTGCCAACGGTTACATCGTTAAAGACGAGCATAAAAATGAATCGGCCCAGGATACCCGCTGGCTGGCGTTTAACATCCAGCGCCCGGTATTCAGCGACCGTCGGGTGCGCGAGGCGATTACCCTGGCGTTCGATTTCGAGTGGATGAACAAGGCGCTGTTTTACGGCGCCTACAGCCGCGCTAACAGCTATTTCCAGAACACTGAATATGCCGCTCGCGACTATCCTGATGCCGATGAGCTGGTCTTGCTGGCTCCGCTGAAGGCGGAACTCCCGCCAGAGGTCTTTACGAGCGTGTTTGAACCGCCTAAATCCGACGGTAAGGGTTTTGACCGTGACAACCTTCTGAAAGCCAGCGCGCTGCTGGATGAGGCGGGATGGCACCTGAAAAATCAAAAACGGGTGAACGTGCAAACGGGCAAACCGCTGAGTTTCGAGCTCCTGCTCGCTTCAGGGGCAAATGACCAGTGGGTACTGCCGTTTAAGCAGAATCTCGCCCGGCTGGGGATTACTCTGAATATCCGCCAGGTGGATATCGCTCAGCTCACCAACCGCAAGCGCAGCCGGGATTACGATATGATGCAGAGCCTGTGGGCCGCGCAGCCGTGGCCCAGCGGCGATTTGCAAATTTCGTGGGCCTCCAGCTACATCAACTCCTCCTACAATGCCCCCGGCGTTAAGAGCCCGGCGATCGACTCGCTGATTGAGAAAATTGTGGCCGCGCAGGGCGAAAAAGAAAAATTGCTTCCGCTTGGCCGCGCGCTCGACAGGGTGTTAACCTGGAACTACTACATGCTGCCAATGTGGTACATGGGCGAAGATCGCCTTGCCCGTTGGGACAAATTCTCGCTGCCCTCTGTACGCCCTGTCTATACGCTGGGTTTCGATACCTGGTGGTATGACGTGAACAAAGCCGCCAAACTGCCCGCAGAGCGGCGTTAAGGAATAACAATGGGTGCTTATCTGATCCGCCGCTTGCTGCTGGTTATCCCGACGCTGTGGGCCATCATCACGATTAACTTTTTCATCGTCCAGATTGCCCCTGGCGGACCGGTGGATCAGGCTATCGCCGCCGTGGAATTTGGCCACAGCGGGGGAATGCCCGGCGGCGGCGGTGAAGGGATGGGCGCGAGTCACGCAAGGACCGGCGTGGGTAATATCAGCGAAAGCCACTACCGCGGCGGGCGCGGGTTGGATCCAGAGGTGATCGCCGAGATCACCCATCGCTACGGCTTTGATAAACCGCTGCATGAGCGTTATTTCAAGATGCTCTGGGATTACGTCCGCTTTGATTTTGGCGATAGCCTGTTTCGCAGCGCATCCGTGCTGACGTTAATTAAGCAAAGCCTGCCGGTTTCCGTCACCCTTGGTCTGTGGGGAACGTTGATTATCTATCTGGTCTCCATTCCGTTGGGCATTCGAAAAGCGGTCTACAATGGCAGCCGCTTTGATATCTGGAGTAGCACCTTCATCATCATCGGCTATGCGATTCCGGCGTTTCTGTTTGCGGTTCTGCTTATCGTCTTTTTCGCCGGGGGGAGTTATTTCGATATTTTCCCGCTCCGGGGATTGGTGTCAGCTGATTTCAGCACTCTGCCGTGGTATCAAAAAATCACCGATTATTTCTGGCACATCACGCTGCCGGTCCTCGCGACGGTCATTGGCGGTTTTGCGGCGCTGACGATGCTGACCAAAAACGCCTTCCTTGATGAAATCCGTAAACAGTATGTTGTCACCGCGCGCGCAAAGGGCGTGGGTGAAAAACAGATCATGTGGAAGCATGTTTTCCGCAACGCGATGCTGCTGGTGATTGCCGGATTCCCGGCCACCTTCATCAGTATGTTTTTTACCGGCTCGCTGCTGATAGAGGTGATGTTCTCCCTAAACGGTCTGGGACTGCTGGGCTATGAGGCCACCGTCTCGCGCGATTACCCGGTCATGTTTGGCACACTCTATATTTTCACCCTGATTGGCCTGCTGCTGAATATTATCAGTGATATCAGCTATACGCTGGTCGATCCCCGAATCGATTTTGAGGGCCGCTGATGCCGCGTTTAAGCCCCGTCAACCAGGCCCGCTGGGCACGCTTTCGCCACAACCGCCGCGGCTACTGGTCGCTATGGATCTTCGCCGTGCTGTTTATCTTAAGCATGTGCGCCGAGCTGATTGCGAACGATAAGCCGCTGCTGGTGCATTTTAACGACCGCTGGTATGTGCCTGTGTTGAACAACTACAGCGAGAGTGATTTTGGTGGCCCGTTTGCGACCCCGGCTGAATATCAGGATCCGTGGCTTCGCGATCAAATCGACAGGCACGGCTGGGCGCTCTGGGCCCCCATTCGCTTTGGCGCAAACAGCATAAACTTTGCTACCTCAACCCCCTTCCCTTCGCCTCCCTCCGCGCAGAACTGGCTGGGAACCGACGCGAACGGCGGTGACGTGCTGGCGCGCATTCTCTACGGCACGCGGATCTCTCTGCTTTTCGGGCTGATGCTGACGCTCTTTTCCAGCGTGATGGGTGTCGTCGCGGGTGCCGTTCAGGGCTATTACGGCGGAAAGCTCGATCTCTGGGGGCAACGCATCATTGAAGTCTGGTCGGGAATGCCAACGCTGTTTCTGATCATCCTGCTGTCCAGCGTAGTGCAACCTGGCTTCTGGTGGCTGCTGGGGATCACCGTCCTGTTTGGCTGGATGGCGCTGGTGGGCGTAGTGCGGGCGGAATTTCTGCGCACGCGGAACTTTGACTATATCCGTGCCGCACAGGCGCTGGGGGTCAGCGATCGGGCGATTATTTTCCGCCATATGCTCCCCAACGCCGTGGTCGCAACCCTGACCTTTCTGCCCTTTATTTTGTGCAGTTCCATCACCACCCTCACCTCGCTTGATTTCCTTGGTTTTGGGCTGCCGCTCGGCTCGCCATCGCTCGGCGAACTGTTGCTGCAAGGCAAGAACAATCTTCAGGCGCCGTGGCTTGGCATCACTGCGTTTCTCTCAGTGGCCGTGCTGCTTTCGCTGCTGATCTTTATTGGCGAAGCCGTGCGCGATGCCTTTGATCCCGACAAGGCGGTATAGATGACGCAACCTCTTCTGAGCATTGAAAACCTGTCTATTGCCTTTTCGAAGCAGGGCGAGACCCGCACGGTGGTGAATGACCTGTCACTGCAGATCCAGCGCGGCGAAACGCTGGCGCTGGTGGGGGAATCGGGTTCCGGTAAGAGCGTCTCGGCCCTCTCCATCCTGCGTCTGCTCCCTTCCCCGCCGGTCAGCTATCCGCAGGGTGACATTCTGTTCCATGGCAATTCGCTGCTGCATGCGGATGAGCAAACCCTGCGCGGGATCCGCGGCAATAAGATTGCCATGATTTTTCAGGAGCCGATGGTCTCGCTCAACCCGCTGCATACGCTGGAAAAACAGCTCTACGAAGTGCTGTCACTCCACCGGGGCATGCGCAAAGAGGCGGCGCGGGGTGAAATTCTCGATTGCCTTGAGCGCACGGGCATTCGCAATGCCGCCAAACGGCTGACCGATTTTCCGCACCAACTCTCCGGCGGAGAACGTCAGCGCGTGATGATCGCCATGGCGTTGCTGACGCGTCCTGAACTGCTGATCGCCGATGAACCGACGACGGCACTGGACGTGACGGTTCAGGCGCAGATATTGACGCTGCTGCGGGAACTGCGTGACGAACTGAACATGAGCCTGCTGTTTATTACGCACAACCTGAGCATCGTAAGAAAACTGGCTGACAGCGTGGCGGTGATGCAAAACGGACGATGTGTTGAGCAAAATATGGCAGCCTCGCTGCTGACGGCACCTCAACACCCCTATACGCAGCGCCTGCTCAACAGCGAACCCTCTGGCGATCCCGTTCCCCTGGATGCCGACAGCGAGCCGCTGCTGCGCGTTGAGGGACTGGGCGTTTCATTTCCCGTTCGTAAAGGCATTTTACGGCGCGTTATCGATCGGAACCCGGTTCTGAAAGATATCCGTTTCTCTCTGCGTCCCGGTGAATCGCTGGGGCTGGTTGGTGAGTCGGGTTCTGGCAAGAGCACCACCGGTCTGGCGCTGCTGCGCTTAATCGCCTCGCAGGGTGAGATCCTCTTTGACGGCATGCCGCTCCACACCCGGAACCGTCGCCAGATGTTGCCCGTGCGTCCACGCATGCAGGTTGTTTTTCAGGATCCCAACTCCTCGCTTAACCCAAGACTGAGTATTTTGCAGATTGTTGAAGAGGGTTTACGCGTTCATCGTCCCACGCTGAGCGCTCAGCAACGTGAAGAAGAGGTGATGCTTGTCATGGCTGAAGTGGGATTAGATCCCGCCACGCGCCACCGCTATCCTGCGGAATTTTCCGGCGGTCAGCGCCAGCGCATCGCGATTGCCCGCGCGCTGATCCTGAAACCTGAGTTGATCATTCTTGATGAACCCACCTCTTCACTGGACAGAACCGTACAGGCGCAGATCCTGACGCTGTTAAAAGGGTTACAGGAGAAGCATCGGCTGGCCTATATCTTCATCAGCCACGATTTACAGGTGGTGCGGGCGTTGTGCCATCAGGTGATTGTGTTGCGGCAGGGAGAAGTCGTCGAACAGGGAGAGTGCCAGCGCGTATTCACTGCGCCAACGCAGAGCTACACGCGCCAGCTACTGTCAGCAGACTAGCGCTCAGAAAGGATATTGACCAGAGAAAGGCTCGGCAATCGCCACGCCGAAGTTTTTCAGACGGCAGGTGGCAGCGAATTCATCCTGGCTGTTCACAAACAGGCAAGGCTCGCCTTCGCATTCCAGCACGGAGCTATCCACTTCGATATCCGTCAGCGCCTGACTGAGGCGCTCCATGACCGGCCATGCATTTTCGTCGCTCGGACTCAGCAGTTTGAGCGCAACCAGACAATTCTCGCACCCTGCGCCGCTTTGCGGAATCGGTTCAACTTTCGAACCTGCAAAACCCGCCGACCAGCGATAGCTCTGGGGCAAGCGATGGACAATGGAGAGTTGTAATGTATTCACGTTCGTTCCCCGGAAGCAAAAAATTACTTCACAATTTATTTACATTTATAGTATCACATGATTGCAAACCTGCACTATTTAGCGGTTTTTATAGGCATTGCAGGCTCGCGTGGGCGCTATATGTACCCGTTTCTGCGATCTAACTCAACCTTTTTAAATACAATGATGTGACTTTTTACATAAATATATTTTACATAAAAGAAACAAACACAGGGTAAACGAACAGCGCTTTGGTTGATATGCATCAACAAAAAGGCCCGAATCGGGCCTTCAGTGTGCTTTAGTGAGCGGCTTTACGCGGCCGACTGGCATAAAGATAGAAGAGAATGGAGCTGGTTGCGCAGAAAGCGATTGCCCACAACATCGGCCATGCGGTGTTAAACGTGGCCATCGAGAGCAGCGCCCCAACGACAGCGCCAATCCCAAAGCGGAACGTCCCCGCCAGTGACGACGCCGTGCCTGCCATATGCGGGAATTCATCAAGGATAACCGCCATCGCGTTGGAAGAGATCATCGACACGCAGCCGACAAACGCCGCCACGCCCACCACCAGCGCCCAGAAGCCAATCCCCAGGAACGCGCTCACCACCATCCAGATAGCCATAACGAACTGGATCCACAGCCCGGCGCGGAACATATTGATCGCCCCTACCCGCCGTACAAAGCGGCTGTTGATGATGGTCATAACAAACAGAAACACGATGTTCAGCGCAAAGTAGTAGCCAAAGTGCTGCGGCGAAACGTGGTTCAGTTCGATATAAACAAACGGCCCGGCGCTCAGGAAGGAGAACATCCCGGCAAAGCTGAAGCCGCTCGCCAGCATGTAGCTCAGCACGCGCTTATGGCGAAACAGCGAGGCGAAATTCCCCATTGTGGTACGAATGTGGAACTTCTGCCGACGCTCAACGGGCAGCGTTTCATCAATAAAGAAGAAAATCATCGCCGAGGCCAGCAGCGCGGCAAGCGCCAGGATCCAGAATATGGCGTGCCAGCTGAACCACACCAGCACGGCACCACCGACCATCGGGGCCACCAGCGGCGCAATAGTGGTAACCAGCATGACGAACGACATCATGCGGGAGAACTCTTCTTTCGGGTAGACATCGCGCATCAGGGCGTTGATCACCACGCTCGCGGCGGCGGCGGCCAGACCGTGGAAAAAGCGCATGATAATCAGCTGATCGATACTCTGCGCCAGCGCACAGGCAACGGCTGCGCCCGCAAAGACCAGCGTTCCGCCCAGGATAACAGGCTTGCGCCCAAGGCTATCCGCCATCGGCCCATACAGAAGCTGACCGATAGCAAAACCGAGAATATAGGTACTGAGCGTCATCTGCGCGCTGCCCGCCGGTACGCCAAACTGCGCGGAAATCACCGGCAACGCGGGCAGATACATATCGATGGAGAGCGGCATCAGCATCGCCAGCAGGCCAAGGATGAAAACGATCTTGAAAGACGAGTGTGGCCTGGTGGTCACAGAGTTCTCCTGAAATTTAGCGTGAAGGCAGACCGACGCTGGCGATCTCTTCTTCCGTTAACGGGCGGTATTCGCCCGGCTCGAGTTCCGGGTCAAGCTCAATCGCACCAATACGTTCACGATGCAGGCCCACAACGTGGTTGCCCACTGCGGCGAACATCCGTTTCACCTGGTGATAGCGACCTTCGCTGATGGTCAGACGCACTTCCGTCGGGGTGATGACTTCAAGCACCGCCGGTTTGGTCAGATCTTTTTCATTATGCAGCTGAACGCCTTTGGTGAATTGCTCTGCCGTGTCATCCGATACCGGCGACTCCAGCGTGACCAGATAGGTTTTCTCGCAGTGATGGCGCGGAGAGGTGATGCGGTGAGACCACTGACCGTCATCGGTCATCAGCACCAGACCGGTAGTATCGATATCCAGACGACCCGCGGCATGCAGCTTGTGCGCCACTGGCTCATCGAGGAAATAGAGCACCGTCGGGTGATCCGGATCGTCCGTTGAACAGACGTAGCCTTCCGGTTTGTTGAGCATGAAATAGCGCGGACCGTGCTGCTGGGTCAGCGGATTGCCGTCATACTCCACCTGATGTTCAGGCTGGAGTTTGAAAGCGGTGTCTTTCACAATGTCGCCATCCACGGTAACGCGGCTGGCGCGAATTTCGCGCCCGGCAATAGCGCGGCTTACGCCGAGTTGCTGAGCGATAAACTTATCAAGTCGCATGAAATCTTTTTAGCCTTAATGGTGCTGGAAGTCGGACAACGCGCCCGAAAAAGAAGCAGTCAAGAACGGTTCAGTATAATGGTCTGGTTGCGCCACTCAAGGGAAAAAGTTTCGTGGCATACTATCTATACCCTAAATAATTCGAGTTGCATGAAGGCGGCAAAGGAGTGAATCCCCGGGAGCTTACATAAGTAAGTGACCGGGGTGAACGAGTGCAGCCAACGCACAGGCAACTTGAAGTATGACGGGTATATGTGCGGAATAACGAAACCGAGACCCTATGACTTTTACACTTCGCCCCTATCAGCAAGAAGCCGTCGACGCCACCCTCGCCTGGTTCCGTAAACATCGGGAACCGGCAGCCATCGTGCTCCCGACAGGTGCAGGCAAAAGCCTTGTCATCGCCGAGCTGGCGCGTCTGGCACGCGGGCGCGTGCTGGTGCTGGCGCACGTTAAAGAGCTGGTGGCGCAAAACCATGCCAAGTATTGTGCGCTTGGACTTGAAGCCGATATTTTCGCCGCCGGGCTGAAGCGCAAAGAGAGTCACGGCAAAGTGGTGTTTGGCAGCGTGCAGTCGGTTGCCCGTAACCTGGATCTTTTTCGCAGCGAGTTTTCACTGCTGATTGTCGACGAGTGCCACCGCATCAGCGATGACGACGACAGCCAGTATCAGCAAATCCTGACGCATCTGAAGGAAGTGAACCCTCACATTCGCCTTCTCGGCCTGACGGCCACGCCGTTTCGTCTGGGGAAAGGCTGGATTTATCACTTCCATTATCACGGCATGGTGCGCGGGGATGCGAAAGCCCTGTTCAGCGACTGCATTTATGAGCTTCCGCTGCGCTACATGATTAAACATGGCTATCTGACGCCGCCGGAGCGGCTGGATATGCCGGTGGTGCAGTACGACTTCAGCCGCCTGCAGGCGCAAAGCAACGGGTTGTTCAGCGAAGCGGATCTTAACCAGGAGCTGAAAAAACAAAAGCGCATTACCCCGCACATCATCAGCCAGATTGAAGAGTTTGCGCAGACGCGCAAAGGGGTAATGATCTTTGCGGCCACCGTTGAGCATGCCCGAGAAATTACCGGGTTGCTGCCCGCTGACGACGCGGCGCTGATCACCGGCGAAACGCCCGGTCCGGAGCGCGACAGCCTGATCGAGGCCTTCAAAGCGCAGCGGTTTCGCTATCTGGTCAACGTGTCGGTGTTAACCACCGGGTTTGATGCGCCGCACGTTGACCTGATTGCTATTTTACGCCCGACCGAATCGGTGAGTCTCTATCAGCAGATTGTGGGCCGCGGCCTGCGCCTCTCGCCGGGCAAAACCGACTGCCTGATTCTGGATTACGCCGGGAATCCGCACGATCTGTACTCCCCTGAGGTCGGCACACCGAAAGGCAAAAGTGACAACGTGCCGGTCCAGGTTTTTTGTCCCGCCTGCGGGTTTGCCAATACCTTTTGGGGAAAAACCACCGCTGACGGTACGCTGATCGAACACTTTGGCCGCCGCTGTCAGGGCTGGTTTGAAGACGATGAAGGCCATCGCGAGCAGTGCGATTTTCGTTTCCGCTTTAAAAACTGTCCGCAGTGCAATGCCGAAAACGATATTGCCGCCCGTCGCTGCCGGGAGTGTGACACGATCCTGGTCGACCCTGATGACATGCTTAAGGCTGCGCTGAAGCTGAAAGATGCCCTGGTGCTGCGTTGTTCCGGCATGGCCCTGCAGCCCGGTGCGGATGAAAAAGGCGAGTGGCTGAAAATCACCTACTACGATGAGGATGGCGCAGACGTCAGCGAGCGTTTCCGGGTGCATACACCGGCGCAGAGAACGGCTTTCGAGCAGCTCTTTATCCGTCCGCACACCCGCACGCCGGGGTTGCCCCTGCGCTGGATAACCGTTGCCGATATCGTTCATCAGCAGGCGCTGCTGCGCCACCCGGATTTTGTTGTCGCCCGCAAGAAAGGCCAGTTCTGGCAGGTGCGTGAGAAGGTCTTCGACTACGAAGGACGCTTCCGCCGGGCAAATGAATTGCGCGGTTAACGGGACTTTTCGTTGATGTGAGGGGCATTTGAGTATAAAATGCCGCCCGCTTCACATCCGTGAGGCAGAACACTCACCTGCTGCTGGGTCGCCTGTAGTAGGGTTTAAAATACAGAGAGAAATCAATGTTCACTATCGAAGCAGAAGTACGTAACGTGCAGGGTAAGGGTGCGAGCCGCCGCCTGCGTAACGCCAACAAGTTCCCAGCTATCGTTTACGGTGGCGAAGCTGCTCCAGTTGCAATCGAACTGGACCACGACAAAGTATGGAACCTGCAGACCAAAGCTGAATTCTACAGCGAAGTTCTGACCATCGTTGTTGGCGGTAAAGAAGAAAAAGTGAAGGTTCAGGCTGTACAGCGTCACCCGTTCAAGCCAAAACTGTCTCACATCGACTTCGTTCGCGCGTAATCGCAAACTCGTCGAATAAAAACCCCGCTTCTGCGGGGTTTTTTTATGGCTGCTATTTACCGCCAGAGGTGCGACGCTGCAGCTGATCGCGCAGGTTCGGCGGCGTGCCTTTGATGGTCAGCGTGTCGGTGGCCGGATCCCAGAAGATGCGTTCCCCCAACAGCATGGCGTCAAAGTTGATGGTTAATCCACCGCCGCTACCGGCAAATTTGGTGAGCTGACGCAGCGTACTGCGGTCCGCCGGGAAACTCTCTTCCAGTTCATAGCCTTTTTCAGCCGTAAATTCCTGGAAGCTGACTTCACTCACACCTGCCAGCTCTTTTGACAGGGATTCCAGCTCAATCTCTTCGCCTGCCTGCAGCTGCTCGTTGCAGTAACTGTAAACCTGCTGACGCACGGTCTGACGCTCTGATTTATCGAGCTGCGCTTCCGCCGTAAAATCATCAACCGCCTGCAGCAGACCTTTGTTCTGCGCTTTGGCGTTCAGACCTTCGCTGGCACCGAGGAAGTCCATAAAGAAATCGGCGACTTTGCGCCCCACGCGCCCTTTCAGGAAAGTCAGATAGCGGGTCGATTCCGGATTGGTTTCCCACTCGGTCAAATCAATACGCGCCACGATATCCGCATGGTTGATATCCAGATAGTGCGTCGAGCTGATGTCCAGCTGCTCATTCACGCGCATGCTGCTTAAGTTGTTCAGCACGGTCACCAGCAGGTATTCCACCGCCAGGTAACGGTAATGGCAGAACAGGACGATACCGCCATCGGCGAACGGATATTTTGCCAGCTCGTCACGCAGACGCCCGGTTGCGGCACGGCTGAATGCCAGGAAATCTTCTTCGCCCTGACGCTGAAGACGCAGGCTATCCGCCAGTTCGCTCTCTTCGCTGAACAAACCATAGGCTTTATTTTTAGCACTGTAGACGCGGTGCAACTCCGCCATCATTTCCACAACGGTCGCCGTGGGTTCAAGTAACGAATCGCGCAGCACCACTTCAAGGGTTTGCTCATCACGCTTGATAAGCTGGTGCAAGGCAATCTGGTTGATTTCCAGACTCATGATAAACTCTCCTTTTAGACCGGGCGGTATTCAACCACCACCAGCGTATGTGTGCAACAGAAGATAAAAAAGGGGAAAAAAAGCTGTTGCTACGGTAATATGTCGCCCTTCTCTCAACAAACTGATTTTGATTTATGCCACAACATTCCCGCTACAGTGACGAACACGTTGAACAACTGCTCAGTGAGCTTGTCAACGTACTGGAAAAACATAAAACGCCAACCGATCTCTCCCTGATGGTTTTGGGAAATATGGTTACCAACCTTATCAACACCAGCGTTGCTCCGGCTCAACGTCAGGCGATCGCCAAATCTTTCGCCCAGGCACTGCAGTCCTCGGTTAGCGACGACCAGGCACACTAAGGGAAACGAACAACAGTTTATGGTGACGAATCGTCAGCGCTACCGTGAAAAAGTCTCCCAGATGGTCAGCTGGGGGCACTGGTTCGCCCTGTTCAACATTCTGTTGGCGATGGTTCTCGGCTGCCGTTATCTGTTTGTGGCGGACTGGCCCACCACGCTTATCGGACGTGTTTACTCGTGGATAAGCCTGGTCGGTCACTTTAGCTTTCTGGTCTTCGCCACCTATTTGCTCATCCTGTTCCCTCTGACGTTTATCGTCATGTCGCAGCGTCTGATGCGGTTCTTGTCCGCCATCCTTGCGACCGCGGGCATGACGCTTTTGCTGATCGACAGCGAAGTCTTTACCCGTTTCCATCTGCATCTCAACCCTATTGTCTGGGAGCTGGTCATTAACCCCGATCAGAACGAGACCGCACGTGACTGGCAGCTGATGTTTATCAGCGTGCCCATTATTCTTCTGATTGAGATGCTGTTTGCCACCTGGAGCTGGCAGAAGCTGCGAAGCCTCACCCGGCGGCGCCATTACGCGAAGCCCGTTGCCGCGCTCTTTTTCATCTCATTCATCAGTTCGCACCTCATGTATATCTGGGCGGATGCGAACTTCTATCGTCCTATCACTATGCAGCGCGCCAACCTGCCGCTCTCGTATCCGATGACGGCACGTCGTTTCCTTGAGAAACACGGTCTGCTGGATGCGCAGGAGTATCAGCGCCGCCTGGTCGAGCAAGGTAATCCGGAAGCGGTCAGCGTGCAGTATCCGCTGAGCGATTTGCGCTATCGCGACATGGGCCGCGGGCAAAACGTTCTGCTGATCACCGTTGATGGTCTAAACTATTCGCGCTACGAGAAGCTGATGCCCGCACTGGCGGCGTTCGCGGATAAGAACATCACCTTTACGCAGCATATGAGCTCGGGCAACTCAACCGACGCGGGTATTTTCGGCCTGTTCTATGGGATATCGCCGAGCTACATGGATGGCGTACTGTCTTCACGCACGCCAGCAGCATTGATTACCGGGCTTAACCAGCAAGGTTATCAGCTGGGGCTGTTCGCGTCCGATGGCTTCAACAGTTCGCTGTACCGTCAGGCTCTGCTCTCTGATTTCTCCCTGCCTGCCGCGCAGAGCCAGTCTGACACCCAGACGGCAAACCAGTGGATTAACTGGCTGCAGCGCTACGCTCAGGAAGATAACCGCTGGTTCTCCTGGGTTGCGTTTAACGGCACTACGGATGACAGCAATCAGAAAGGCTTCACCCGTCGTTACACTCGTGCGGCAGGTGATGTTGATGCACAAATTGCGCGCGTGCTGACCGCCCTGAACGACTCGGGCAAGCTGGACAATACGGTAGTGATTATCACTGCGGGCCATGGCGTGCCGCTGGGCGACGATATGGAGAGCATGGCCTGGTCACGTCCGAACCTGCATGTGCCACTGATCGTTCACTGGCCGGGTACCCCTGCGCAGCGCATCAATCTGCTTACCGATCATAAAGATGTGATGACCACATTGATGCAGCGCTTGTTGCACGTCAGCACGCCGGCTAACGAGTACTCTCAGGGGCAAGATCTCTTTAGCGCCACTCGTCGTCACAACTGGGTGACTGCCGCAGGTGGCAATACGCTGGCGGTCACGACGCCTGAGCTGACGCTGGTACTGAACAGTAACGGGAGTTATCAGACCTATAACCTGAAGGGCGAGAAGCTGAAGGACCAAAAACCACAGCTCAGCCTGCTGTTGCAGGTCCTGACGGACGAGAAACGGTTTATCGCTAACTGATTAATAATAAACCAGTTAGCGCGTTCTTCCCCTTGCATTCAAAAAGGAATCGAGTAGTATTCTTTTCATGCGTCGGCACGTAGCGCAGCCTGGTAGCGCACCGTCATGGGGTGTCGGGGGTCGGAGGTTCAAATCCTCTCGTGCCGACCAAAACTTTTAAAACCAGCCTTTTACGGCTGGTTTTTTTATTGCAGCGCGTCCGGCGTTTTACGCAAGTAAACCAGCGTAGCCAGGCAAATCACCGCCCCGGCATAAAACGTATATTCTGCGCCTGCCGCTTCCCAGATCACTCCTGCCCCCACGCTGGCAATAAGCAAGCCAACGCCACTGACCATGCTGAAAATGCCGTAGGCGGTGCCGCGTAAATCCGCTGGTGCAGTTTTCGCAATCATTGCCGGCAACAGTCCCTGCGTCATCCCCATGTGCAAGCCCCACAGCGCGACGCCTAAAAGAATCCCGCCCCAGTGGGAACTCAGCGCCAGCACAACGTCGGCACCTATCAATACCACCAACCCCCACTGCAGCAGCCGGGTGTGGCTCATTGAGTCTGAGAGCTTGCCAAAAGGATAGGCTGAAAGGAAATAGAGCAGGTTCATAGCCACCATCACCAGTGGGATCAACGCCAGCGGGACGCCCGACTGCTGCGCGCGAAGCACCAGAAACGCTTCACTAAAGCGAGCCAGAGTGAAGACGGCCCCCAGTCCAATGACCCACCAGCAGCCTTTGCCCAGCCGCTTCAGGTTCTCTTTTTTAATCGGATTGGTTCGCTTATGTTCGACAGGGGTTTTCGGTTCACGAAGTCCGAAGAAAAGTAACGCTACGGCGAGCACGCCGGGGATCACAGCGATCCAGAATATGGTGCGAAAATCGTCGTTCCACAGCAGCATTAACCCGACGGCCAGCAAGGGGCCAAGAAATGCACCGATGGTATCCATAGACTGGCGCAGACCGAACGCCGCACCGCGCAGTTCGGGCGGCGTCACGTCAGCGACCAGCGCGTCCCGCGGTGCGCCGCGGATGCCCTTCCCCACCCGGTCGATGAGTCGTGCCCCCAGAATCATGCCGGACGACGAGGCGATGGCGAACAGCGGTTTGCTCAGCGCGCCCAGCCCGTAGCCCAACACCGCCAGCCCTTTTCGCTTGCCGAGGTAGTCGCTGATTGCACCGGAAAAGACTTTAATAAACAGCGCCGTGGCTTCTGCCAAACCTTCAATAAGACCGATGAAAATCACGCTGGCACCGAGCGTTGTGACCATAAACAACGGCAGCAGGCTGTGAATGATCTCAGACGAGATATCCATCAACATGCTAACGCCACCTACAACCCAGACTCCTTTCGGGATCCGGCTGAGCGTTGCAAACCGGGATAACATTGAGCATCTCCTGCTTTCTGTAGAACAATCTCGTTCGACACAGAATATCCTGGAAATGCGAATAAATATCATCAGGCATAAAAAAAGCCAGCCCGGGAGGCTGGCTTGATTCTCGCCGATAAACGATCAGTGCTTATCGCGTCCGCCCAGGAAGAAAATGCCCAGCGGAATGGCAAGCAGAACGGTGAACACCAGGCTGTAAACAAAGATCATCGCCGATTGCAGAACGTACATGCTGGTCGTCCATGCAGAGAGGGGAATGTTGTACTGTTCAATGACGCCAACAATGGTTGCCCGTCCAACGCATGCAGCAGCAATCATAAACACAACCAGCAGCGCCAGCAGGAATTTACGGCCTTCAGGTGTTTTCAGTTTTGCGCGAACCATCTCTCTTCCCTTTACAGATGAATAACATTATCTGAGGCTTAAAATAACACGATCTCCCCACCGACTCCATACCAGCATTAAAAACCATTTTTAATGCAAAAATGCAGTTTATTACACTGCACCCAATGAAAATATAAGTAAATCACTCCAATCATTCATGGTGGTTATGTTAATCTCGGCAGGATCGTTTTGACTGAAAGGAATGACTGTGAAAAACGCACCTAAATTTGCTATCGCTCTTATCGCCGCCTGTGTCAGCACCGGGGCTTTCGCCAGTAACACGCAAAGTGAACAGCCGCTTGAAAAAGTCGCACCGTATCCGCAAGCGGAAAAAGGGATGAAACGTCAGGTAATTCAGTTACCGGCGCAGCAGGAAGAAGCGAACTTTAAAGTAGAGCTGTTAATTGGCAAGACGCTGGAAGTGGACTGCAACCAGCACCGTCTGGGCGGTCAGCTGGAAAGCAAAACCCTGGAAGGCTGGGGTTACGACTACTATGTCTTCGACAAAGTGACGTCGCCGGTTTCCACCATGATGGCGTGCCCGGACGGCAAAAAAGAGAAGAAATTTGTCACCGCGTATCTGGGTGATAACAGCCTGCTGCGCTATAACAGCAAGTTGCCGATCGTGGTCTATACGCCTGAAAACGTGGAAGTGAAGTATCGCGTGTGGAAGGCAGATGAAACTGTCGGACAAGCGGTAGTACGTTAAAAATAAGTCGGGTGGCGGCTTCGCCTTACCCGACCCGGAAAGGGTGCGTTCTGGTGCCCTCACCCCACCCCTCTCCCACCGGGAGAGCGAGAAAACACTAAAAACGGTAACAGATGTTACCGTTTTGCTTTTATCTTACAGCGCGATATCCGCAACCGGTTTGTTTTCCGCCTGAGGCTTCAGCTCCGCTTTTGGCGCAGCATCCGCAGCCTGCGGCTTCACGTACTGCAGCTGCAGTACACGGCTGGTGTACTCCAGCTCCTGCTCCGTCGCATCCACGTTACCGTTCAGCTTCGTACCGTATGATGGAATAATGGTTTTCAGCTTCGCCTGCCATTCCGGGCTGGCGACTTTATCTTTAAACACTTTTTCCATCAGGTGCAGCATGATTGGCGCAGCGGTAGACGCACCCGGTGACGCCCCCAGCAGCGCGGCAATGGTGCCATCTTTATCGCTCACCACTTCGGTACCCAGACGCAGCACGCCGCCTTCTTTAGGATCGCGCTTGATGATTTGTACGCGCTGACCCGCCTGCCATAAACGCCAGTCTTCTTTCTTCGCCTGCGGGTAGTACTCTTTCAGCGCCTCGAAACGATCGTCATCAGAGAGCATCACCTGGCTAATCAGGTATTTCACCAGATCGAAGTTATCCAGCCCCACGTCCATCATTGGCTTCACGTTAGAGGTGGTGGTTGCGCTGAGCAGATCCCACAGGGAGCCATTTTTCAGGAACTTGGTGGAGAACGTCGCGAACGGCCCGAACAGTACGACGCGTTTACCATCAAGCATACGGGTGTCGATGTGCGGAACGGACATCGGTGGCGCGCCCACGGAAGCCTGACCGTACACTTTCGCCAGATGACGGTTCACCACTTCCGGGTTTTCAGAGACCAGGAACTGGCCGCCGACCGGGAAGCCCGCATAGTCGTCAGCTTCAGGAATACCGGACTCCTGCAGCAGCTTCAGCGCCGCACCGCCGGCACCGATGAAGACAAATTTCGCCTTGATCACGTGTTCGGCTTCATTGTTTTTCAGATCGGCAACGGTCACGCTCCAGCTGTTGTCCGCGTTGCGCTTAAAACCGCGCACTTCGGTGCTGAGCTGCAGATTGAAGTTCTCTTTTTTCTTCAGAGACGCGACCAGCTGACGGGTAATTTCACCGTAGTTGACGTCAGTACCAATTTCGGTACGGGTCGCTGCCACTTTCTGATTCGGGTCACGACCTTCCATCACCAGCGGTGCCCACTCTTTGATCTGGGCATGATCTTCAGAGTATTTCATCCCGCGGAACAAGGTGCTCTGCTGCAGAGCGGCATAGCGCGCGCGCAGGAAGTTGACGTTCTGGTCGCCCCACACAAAGCTCATGTGCGGTACGGTGTTAATGAAGGAGTGCGGATCGTGCATCACGCCGCTGTTGACCTGGTGTGACCAGAACTGGCGTGAGATCTGGAACGCTTCGTTGATCTCTACCGCCTTCTCGATACTAATGGAACCGTCCTTTTTCTGCGGCGTATAGTTCAGTTCCATGAGTGCCGAGTGTCCGGTACCGGCGTTGTTCCAGCCGTTAGAGCTCTCCTGCGCCACGCCATCGAGGCGTTCAACCATGGTCATGGACCAGTCCGGCTGCAGTTCGTGCAGATAAGTTCCCAGCGTGGCGCTCATGATACCGCCACCAATTAATAGGACGTCCGTTTCCTGCTCTTTTGGTGCGTCTGCTTTCGCCGCCATTGAGACGGTGTTAAGCCCCACGGCCAGAGAAAAGAGCATGGCAGTCATTTTTTTCATAATTTATGCCTTAGTGTAAAAGTGCTTGATGCGTGGAAATTGCAGGTGAAAAAAGCTGCGGGGGCACGGTAACAACTTTTAAATATTGTTTAAAGGTTACGAAATTATTGTAATTGTGAAATTTAATGATGGATTGTTTGTAGGGGATTACGCTGGCAACTGGCAATCACTGAATTTTGTGGATACTATGCTGCACTTTGTGATCGCGCGCACGGAAGCCTGCCCTAACCAGCGAACTGTTATGTCCTTACCTCATTCAGCTGTATCCCCCGAAGACCGCGTAGCCAACGTGCTGCGTTCCCCTAAGCTGCTGACGCGTGAAATGCTGGCGGGCGTGATCACCGCTCTGGCGCTGATCCCCGAGGTCATCTCATTTTCCGTGGTGGCGGGCGTTGACCCGAAGGTCAGCCTGATCGCCTCCGTGGTGTTGTGTCTTGCCCTGTCTGTACTCGGTGGTCGTCCGGCGATGGTCACGGCCGCGGCCGGTTCCGTGGCGCTGGTCATTGGCCCAATGGTGCATCAGCATGGCGTACAGTACATTCTTCCCGCCGTGCTGATGGCTGGCGTGATTCAGATTCTGTTTGGCGTACTGGGCATGGCAAGACTGATGCGCTTTATTCCCCAGTCGGTCATGACCGGGTTTGTTAACGCCCTGGGCATTTTGATCTTCTTCGCACAGGTGCCGCATTTCTGGAGCCGAAGCCCGCTGATTGTGGGCCTGTTCGTGCTGACGCTGCTGATCGTGCTGTGGGTGCCGCGCTATATCAAAAGCATCCCTTCCCCGCTGATTGCGATTGTGCTGTTAACCTTGTTCACCGTTTCAACCGGCCAAATCCTGCCGACCGTGGGCGATGAAGGCTCCATGAGCGGCGGTTTGCCGGGGCTTACCGAGCTGTTGGTTCCGCTCAATGTGCAGACGCTGAGCATTATCTGGCCGTGCGCGTTGAGCATCGCATTTGTCGGCCTGCTGGAATCCCTGCTGACGGCAAAGCTGGTGGATGAGCTGACCGCAACGCCGTCAAGTAAACGCCGCGAAAGCATTGGATTAGGCGTCGGCAATATTCTGTCTGGTTTTTATGGCGGCATTGCGGGCTGCGCGATGATCGGACAAACCATCGTCAACGTGGAGATGGGCAAGGGCCGAAGCCGTATTTCAACGCTTGCGGCGGGCATCGTGCTGCTGATCCTGGTGACGGCGCTCAGCGAAGTGATGGCCAAAATCCCGATGGCGGTGCTCGCGGGGATCATGGCGATTGTCGCCGTTAAAACCTTCAGCTGGCATAGCCTTCAGCCTGCAACGGTAAAAAATGCCCCGATAGCGGAAACGGTGGTCATGCTGGTCACCGTTGCCGCCACGGTATCAACCGGTAATCTGGCGATTGGCGTGCTGGGCGGGATTATCGTCATGGCACTGCTTCCCGCCCGCATTAAACGTCGGGCTACAGAAGAAAAATCGTCGCCAGCCCAAGAAAAATAAAGAAACCACCGGTATCGGTGATGGCGGTAATCATCACGCTCGACCCCACCGCGGGGTCGCGCCCCAGTTTGGTCATCGTCAGCGGGATAATCACGCCCATTATCGACGCCACCAGCAGGTTCAGCACCATCGCCAGCATCATCACACCGCCCAGCGCCATATCATCGTACAACCACCAGGTGATGCCGCCCATAATCCCGCCCCACACCAGGCCGTTAATAAGCGCGACGCCCATCTCTCTAAAAATGAGCCACGAAAAGTTACCCGGCTGAATATTTTCCAGCGCCAGGGCGCGAACGATCATGGTGATCGTCTGGTTTCCTGTGTTACCACCAATCCCTGCGACGATCGGCATCAGCGAGGCGAGCGCCACCAGCTGTGAAATGGTGTGCTCAAAGCCATCAATCACCCGGGAGGCGATAAACGCGGTACAGAGGTTAATGGCCAGCCACGCCCAGCGGGTTTTGACCGCTTTGCCCACGGACGCATGGACGTCATCTTCCGCGCTGATCCCACCGAGAGCACGTAAGTCGTTATCGGTCTCTTCATAAACCACGTCAATGATTTCATCGATGGTCAGACGCCCCATCAGCTTGCCGACGGAATCCACTACCGCCGCGCTCACAAGGTCGTCACGTTCGAAGGTTCGTGCCGCTTTTTCCGCATCGTCTTCCGGGGAGAAGACCATCGGCTCGGTTTCCATCACCTCGCTCACCCGCCGCTGGGTACTGTTCAGCAGGATGGTTTTCAGCTCCAGCTCGCCGAGCAGAGTTTTGTCCCGGGAGGTAACGAACAGTTTATCGGTGTTGTCCGGCATGTTGCCCAGACGTCGTAAATAGCGCTGCACCGTACCGAGCGTGACGTCAGGACGCACCATGATGACGCCGAACTCCATGATCGCGCCGACGCTGTTTTTCTCGTAGTGCATCACCTGACGCACGCGCGCCCGCTCCTCCGCAGGCAGTGACGCCAGCAGGCGACCGGTCAGGTTTCGCGGCAGGTGCTGAACGAGGTAAATCTGCTCGTCGATATCCAGCGTTTGCAGGGCATCCAGGATATCGCGGTCGCTCATCTCATCGATCAGGTCGTCCCAGACGTTTTCCGACGCCTCAAGCAGCACCTGTCCGCGCTCGTGATCCTGCACCAGCCGCCACAGGGCGTGACGTTCTTCCGAGGGAAGCGCTTCGAGAGTATCCGCCAGATCCGGTGGGGGTAAATGAGCAACCAGCGCACCTACCTCAGCAATATCGTCGGCTAAGGTGCCGACATCATATTGCTCAGCCAGGGTCAGTTTACCTAATAACGCAGAAGTAACCGCTTTATCGGTCGTGAGAAGCCAGATAAGTCGCGCACGCTCCTGGTCACGCTGTCTGGCGCTGTTTTTCTTTAATACCGACATCAATCATAAATCCATTAAATGAGTTGGCATTAAGCATAGCGCGGGGATATGTAAATAAGAATAAACAACGGGGCGGGATGGAGAAAAAATCGCCACTACGGCCACGATCTATCCCCTCTCCCTGTGGGAGAGGGTTAGGGTGAGGGCATCAGGCCGTGCGCGCCACCGCGTCACGCGATGCTGCATCGCGTTCTTCACCGGTCAGCTCGCTCAGCGTGCCGTCGCGCATCTCCAGCAGACGGTCGGCGTGAATGAAGTAATGATCGTCGTGGCTGATGGCGAAAATGGTTTTGCCCATATCCTGCATCAGCGGCAGCAGCACCTGATAAAACTCGCGGCGGAAATGCGGGTCCTGATCGGCCGCCCATTCATCCAGCAGGATGATGTCACGCTCTTCCGCCAGGGCCAGCAGCAGCGCCACGCGCTTTTTCTGCCCTTTCGAGAGCTTAAGGTTCAGGATCTTGCCGTCCTGAAGCTCAAGCTTGTGCGACATCTGCAGATGCCCAAGCCACTTCTCCACCAGCGCCGGATTGGCCTGCTGGCCTTCCGGCCCCAGCAGCCGATCAAACAGCCAGACGTCGGTAAATACCGCCGAGAAAAGCTTACGGTAATCCTCCGGTTTCTCTGCGCTCAGCGCCTTACCGTCCAGCAAAATCTCGCCCGACTGCGGTTGATAAAGCCCGGTCAGCAACATTGCCAGCGTGGATTTACCGCTGCCGTTGCCGCCAATCAGGAACAGCAGCTCGCCACGGTGAATCGTCAGGTTAACCGGCCCCACGGAGAAGGCGTTATCCTGATAGCGGAACGTGACGTTACGAAGCTCCAGCGTCTGCCAGTTCGGGAAAGCCTGCGGGCGCGGGAATTCAGCCTTAAACGGCGCGAGATCGAACTTCTTAAGCTTGTTAAACGCCACCTGCGCACTCAGCAAGGTGGGCAACGCACCGACGGCCGAGAGCAGTGGCGTGCGCAAAAACAGCAGCGTCAGCGAGTAGGTTGCCGCCACGTTGGTGTCCGCCCAGCCCAGACTGTTCGCCATCCAGAACACCAGGCCAATGGCACCCAGCATCATGATGTTCGACCAGTTCACCGCGCTCAGGTGGAAGGTATCGGCGCGAATGATGTGATGCCGGTATTCGCGCGCGTCCGGGATATAGAGATTATTGAAAATATGCTCAGCGCGCTCGCGGTTCAGGGTCAGCTCTTTGCGCCCTTCCAGCACCGTCTGGTAATCGTTGTAAAGTTTATCTTCGGTTTCGCGAAGTACCGCCATGTGTTTGTAGACGCGCGACACCAGCAGGAACCCGCCCCATATGGTGATGACAATCCACAGCGCGGTAACCGCCAGCATTTTAGTGGAGAGCCAGGCAAGGTAGGCCGCCGAACCGAAGGTCAAAATGATACCTTGCACCAGCTCAGGCAGACGCACAAAGGCGATGGTAATGGCGCGCACGTCGCTGGTCAGCCCTGCAAGCAGGGAGGCACTGCCGAGCTGCTCCACGCGCTCAACCTGCGTGTCGAGGATCCGCTTGATAAATTCGCTGCGCAGACGGAAAACGAAGTGGTGGCCGAGCGCGGTCAGGGCCAGCTGTGAACCCAGCGTGACCGCCATCAGCAGCAGCAATAAACCCAGAAATTCCGGCAGAACGGCCAGCGAGGAGTCGACCATTTCAATCAAACGGACGTTGATAAAGGCGATCAGGCCGATACCCAGCGCGGCGCTGGCAAGGCTTAACGCCATCACCGCAATAAAAGGCCAGCGATACTGACGCCAGACAAGAAGAAGTAGTTGCATGCAGAGCAATCCGGACAAGAAAATCAGCCCGCAGTGTAAACTGCCTTGCGTTTACATCAAGAATAATTCTTATTTTTATTCGCCATAAGCCGCCTGACGGAACGTCAGGTTAAAGCGAAACGCCCCCGTTTGCGGGTGAACACCAGGTTTAAGCGGTTGAATGCCGTGATAAAAGAGCCTCGACTCGCCGCCCCAGACCACCACATCACCGTGCTCCAGCATCAGACGCTTAAGCGGATCGTTACGACGTAATCCACCAAACTGAAAGACAGCGGGCAGACCCAGAGAGACCGAAACGATTGGCGCGCGCAGATCCGGCTCATCCTTATCCTGATGCAGCGACAGTTTTGCCCCGACGGCATAGCGGTTGATCAGACAGGCATCCGGCTGAAAATCGGCATACCCGGCGGCAACCGCAGCCTCGTGGCAGAGTCGCTGAAACGCATCCGGCATCGGCGGCCACGGCTTGCCGGTGGTGGGATCATTGGGCGCATACAGATAGCCGCGTTCGTTGGTCGCCCAGCCGAGTTGACCGCAGTTGGTCATCGCCACTGACATGGTATACCCGCCCGGCGTCACCATATGGCGAAATGGCGAGACGGCCGCCACCTCATCAATGCCTGTCAGTAACGCCGCTGCGCGGGAAAGCGCAAAGCGGCGCAGGATCACCGCCCCCGGCGCGAGCGGCTCCTGCCAGGGCTCCGCATCGGCAAAAAGATCGAGCATTATTCCTCCCGGCGACTCGCCTCACGTTTAAGCAATATCGCTTTTCGTGCCGTCCCCCAACGATAACCCGAAAGCGCCCCGTCGTTTCGCACTACGCGATGGCAGGGAATGACGATCGCCAGTTTGTTTGCGGCGCAGGCACCTGCCACGGCGCGTACGGCATTGGGTTTACCCATCGCCTTTGCCACCTGTTGGTAGCTTGCCGTTTCACCACAGGGAATGTTGCGAAGGGCCTGCCAGACCTGCTGCTGAAAAGCCGTTCCGCGGATATCCAGCGGAAGCGCCAGCGGCACCGAGCGGCTGTCAATACTGCTCATCACCTGCTGGATGCGCTGCGCGAACGGACCTTCAAGCACTTCTCGCTCCGCGCGGGGAAACAGCGTCAATAGCTCCCCTTCTAAAGTCGCATCGTCGTCACCCAGCAGGATTGCGCAGATCCCGCGCTCGCTTTCGCCAACCAGACAACGCCCCAGGGAACAGTCGCTGATGGCGTAACGAACCGCGACATCCCCGCTGCGGTACTGCTTCGCCGTCATCCCCAGCGCCTCATCGGCTTTCCGGTAATAACTGCTGCTATCGGGAAACCCTGCCGCCAGTACAGCGTCGGTAATTTTATCCCCCTGCGCCAGCGCGCTGCGCAGACGATGTTCCCGCGCGGCCTGCTGCCAGGCTTTAGGCGTCATGCCGGTCACGGATTTAAACAGACGGTGGAAATGGAAAGGACTGCTGGCGACCTTCTGCGCCAACGCCTCCAGCGTTAACGCCGGATCCTGCTCCAGCAGGCGGCAGGCCTGTTCAACTTTCGCCAGCGTCTGCTGATGTGGGTTGAGCTTGTCCGGCATACAACGTTTGCAGGGGCGAAAGCCGTCCTGAACAGCGTGCTGAGCATCAGGATAGAAGCGGACATTTTTACGCAGCGCGTGGCGGGCACGACAGGACGGACGGCAATAAATCCCCGTCGTCTGAACCGCAAAGACAAACTGATTATCGGCGCGAGGATCGCGGCCAAGCACGGCTTGCCAGCGATCTTCATCGGTAGTAAAGGTTACGTTTTTCATCATCAGCTCCTCTTACAAGCATAATCCTACCTTGCCCGAGTGCCACCGAACAAAAACCCGCAACCTTGCTTTTTAATTTTTTTCGCTCACCAGGAAACCCGTAAACTGCGGCGAGCTCCAGGTTTTGAACCCGTCGCCCTCTTTGGTGATCATATAGACCGCGAGCTGTTCCTGCCGCGCCACCTCTTTGGCCTTTTCCGGGCCGAGTACCATCAGGCCGGTATCCCAGGCGTCCGCTTCCAGTGCCGTCGGCGCGATCACCGTAACGGAAACAAGATTATGGGTAATCGGACGGCCGGTCTGCGGATCGATGACATGCGAAATGCGTTTGCCGTCGAGCTCATAATAGTTTCGATAGCTTCCCGAGGTGCTGATCCCGTGGCCGTTGATATCCACAATCGCCTGCACCGCGTTTTGCCGATCGGTCGGTTTTTGAATGGCCACCCGCCACGGTTTGCCACTGGCGTTCATCCCCCGGCTGACGAGCGCACCGCCCACCGAGACCAGATAGCGGGAAATGCCTTCACGCTCCATCAGCGCCGCAAGATGATCTGCCGCATACCCCTCGCCTACCGTTGAGAGATCGACAAAGAGATCGGGAATGTCTTTTTGCAGATATTGTTGACCGTACTGGTTAATGACCGTCAGGTGTTGCAGCCCGGTGCGCGCGCGGGCGTCATCAATCGCCGCCTGGTCAGGCGTGGTCACCGGCTGCTTGTTGGGGCCAAACCCCCACAGATTCACCAGCGGGCCGACGGTCACGTCCATCGCGCCGTTGGTTTTATACCCCACGCGCATTGACTCCGTCACAATATCGGCCATGGCTTCACTCACCGGCCACAGAGAGGTGCTGGTTGAGAGGTTAAAACGCATGAGCGCTGAGTCGTTTTTATAGGTTGAAAGCAGCTGGTCGTCAGCGTCGAGCTGGGACTGAATTTTGCCGCGAAGTTCGTCAGCCCGCGCCGTGTCGAGATGCATGACGCTCACGCGCCAGAAGGTGCCCATCGTTTTTCCTTCCAGCACCGTCGCCGCTGGCGCGTCAGTTTGTGCTGAGGGTGCAGGCGCGTCACACGCTGTCAGGAAAAAAAGCATAGCCAGAACGCTGGCGCGTAAAAAAGTCATATCCATTCATTATTATCCTCATGCCAGGGCGGCAAGAGTACACCAAAATGGTCCCGTTGTAAGACCCAAAAAAAGGGGCCAGAAGGCCCCTTAGTTACGCAATGAAGCGATTAGAACTGGTAAACCAGACCCAGCGCGACGACATCGTCAGTGCTGATGCCAGCGCTACGAGTGAAGTCGTTCTCGTCCAGCAGGTTGATTTTGTAATCAACATAGGTGGACATGTTTTTGTTGAAGTAGTAAGTCGCGCCCACGTCAACATATTTCAGGATATCCTGGTCGCCGTAGCCGTTTTCCAGATCCTTACCTTTAGACTGCAGGTAAGCCACGGATGGACGCAGACCGAAGTCGAACTGGTACTGTGCAACCACTTCGAAGTTCTGCGCTTTGTTAGCCCAGCCCAGATCGCCCGCGCGGGTCGCATTGTAGGTCTGGGTGTACTGTGCAGCCAGGTAGAGGTTGTTCGCGTCGTATTTCAGACCACCGGTGTAGGTGTCAGCACGATCGCCGGTACCGAAGCCCATGTCGTTCTGGGAGTTGGTACGTTTAGAGCTGGTGAGAGCAGTACCGATACCGAAGCCTTCGCCCAGATCGTAAGTGATAGAACCACCGTAGCCATCACCGTTCTGACGGAGTGCAGAACGACCGTTGTTGGTCTGGTCTTCACCACTGACGCTACCGTTTTTACCCTGATACTGCAGCGCGAAGTTCAGGCCATCAACCAGACCGAAGAAGTCCTGGTTACGGTAGGTCGCGAAGCCATTACCACGCTGCTGCATGAAGTTGTCAGAACCGTAGGTGTCGCCGCCGAATTCTGGCAGTACGTCAGTCCAGGAGGTGACATCGTAAACAACACCGTAGTTACGACCGTAATCGAAAGAACCCGCGTCGGCAAATTTCAGACCCGCGAACGCCACACGCGTCCAGGAGTTGTTTTCGTTTTCGCCGGAGTTACCCTGAATCTGGTATTCCCACTGGCCGTAACCGGTCAGTTGGTCATTAACCTGCGTTTCGCCCTTGAAGCCAAGACGCATGTAGGTCTGGTCGCCGTCAACGCTGTCGTCATCAGAGAAATAGTGCAGACCATCAACTTTACCGTACAGATCTAATTTGTTGCCGTCTTTGTTATAAATTTCAGCCGCATTTGCTGCGCCTGCTACCAGCAGTGCTGGTACCAGGAGGGACAGTACTTTAACTTTCATTTTATTAACCCTCTGTTATATGCCTTATTATTACCACTGCTTACTGATTAACCCTCTTAACCAGTCGGCAACTTCATTCTCCTCAAAAATACAGAATAATCCAACGAGAATATGATACGAAAACTTTTAAGATGTTTCATTTATCTATCAAGATGTTTCAATTTGTAAACATCAAGGAACTTTTACAAAGCACGCAGGGGTTAAAAATATAGCACCAATAATCAAAATGAAAAAAAATTGACTTAAAATCAGCTAATTAGATAAAAAATCATGACAGCACTGAATGATAAAACAAAACAAGCCAATATCACTAAAATAGCTCTCGCTATCATCATTAACTTTATTTATTACCGTCATTCAGTTTTGAATGTCTGTTTATCCCTAATTGAACCGAATGCCGAGCGTTCGGTTTTTTTTTACCTTTCTTTACGCAACTATATTTTTCTTGTGCTACCGCTCCGAAATCGTAACGACTATTAACTAAATCGCCCCCTGACCCTTCGCAGACCCGCATCATTTCTACAAAACTCAATTTCTTGTTTATTCGTGCTATTCCCGGAAAGATGTCGATTTATATTTATACACCCCGCCGTCATTTGTACATATTTCACGCACCGAGCACTGCCGACATTCTTCGTGGAAAAAGTCCGTCATTCTCAGACCATGACGCTGGAAATTCAGGTTTTACCCTTTATACTGCCGTATCCCCTTAAAGCACGGCCATCACGGGTTAAAGATATCAATGAGTCAGACTGAAACTACCGCCCTGAGCAAATTCTCCCTCCTTCCTGGGAGCATCACCCGTTTCTTTCTTCTATTGATCGTTGTGCTGTTGGTCACGATGGGGGTCATGGTTCAAAGTGCGGTCAATGCCTGGCTGAAGGACAAGAGTTACCAGATCGTTGATATCACTCATGCGGTACACAAACGGATCGACACATGGCGCTATGCGACCTGGCAGATCTACGACAACATTGCCGCCGCGCCCGCAACCACCACCGGGGAAGGATTACAGGAGACACGCCTTAAGCAGGATGTGTATTACCTGGAAAAACCTCAGCGTAAGACAGAAGCCCTGATTTTCGGTTCGCATGACAGCGCGACGCTTGAGATGACGCAGCGCATTTCAACCTATCTTGATACTCTCTGGGGCGCAGAGACCGTGCCCTGGTCGATGTACTACCTGAACGGTCAGGACAACAGCATGATCCTGATCTCCACCCTGCCGCTCAAAGACCTCTCATCCGGATTTAAAGAGACGACGGTAGGGAGCATTGTGGATTCACGCCGCGCAGAAATGTTGCAGCAAGCCAACGCCCTGGATGAGCGCGAGAGTTTCTCCTCTTTGCGCCGTCTGGCCTGGCAAAATGGACATTACTTTACGCTGCGCACGACGTTTAACCAGCCGGGACACCTCGCAACCGTGGTGGCGTTCGATCTGCCGATCAATGACCTGATCCCCCCGGACATGCCGCTGGACAGCTTCCGCCTGGAGCCTGACAACAGCACGCAAAACCTGCGCAACCCGCCGGATAAAGAAGGGACAGAGAGTGTCTCTATTTCATTTAACGGCTCAAAAATCGAAATTGCGTCATCGTTAAATTCAACCGGCATGCGTCTGGTGTGGCAGGTGCCGTTTGGCACCTTGCTGCTTGATACATTGCAAAACATCCTGCTGCCGCTGCTGCTGAACATCGGTTTGCTGGCGCTGGCGCTGTTTGGCTACAGCACGTTCCGCTTCCAGCCGGGACGTCAGAGTGACGCCTCTGCTGTCTCTGCGGGCACCAGTAATGAACTTCGCGTATTGCGCGCCCTGAATGAAGAGATTATTTCGGTCCTGCCGCTCGGGGTGCTTGTTCACGATCAGGAAGCCAACCGCACCGTGATGAGCAACAAGATTGCCGATCACCTTCTGCCCCACCTCAACCTGCAGAACATCACGGCGATGGCGGACCAGCACCAGGGGGTAATTCAGGCGACCATTAATAACGAACTGTATGAGATCCGTCAGTTCAGCAGCCAGGTTGCATCCCGTACGCAAATCTTTGTTATTCGCGATCAGGACCGTGAAGTGCTGGTCAACAAAAAGCTCAAGCAGGCGCAGCGGCTTTACGAGAAAAACCAGCATGGCCGCACGGCGTTTATGCAAAATATCGGTGATGCGTTCAAACAACCGCTAAAAACGCTAGCTGCTCAGGCTGCGGGTCTGAACACGCCAGAAGGCCAGCAGTTGACGAGCCAGGCCGAGTCGCTGGTGCGTATGGTGGACGAAATTCAGCTCGCAAACATGTTGGAAAATGACATCTGGAAAGGCACCCCAACGCTCTTTTCTATCCAGGATCTGATCGATGAAGTGGTTCCGGAGGTGCTCCCGGTCATTAAGCGCAAAGGGCTGCAGCTGCTGATCAACAACCACCTCCCGGCAAATGACGAGCGCCATGGCGATCGCGAAGCGCTGCGTCGGATCCTGCTGATGCTGATCCAGTATTCGGTCACCACCACCCAGATCGGCAAGATCACTCTCGAAGTCAGCACTGACGAATCGACGGAGGATCGCCTGACGTTCCGTATTCTGGACACGGGTGAAGGCGTCACCGTAAGTGAAATTGATAATCTGCACTTCCCGTTCCTGAACGATACCCAGAGTGACCACTACGGCAAAGCGAACGCCCTCACCTTCTGGCTGTGCGATCAGCTGGCACGTAAACTGGGCGGTCACCTGAATATTAAGGCGCGTGAATCCCTCGGCACACGCTACTCGCTGCATGTCAAAATGGCGGCGAATCCACAGGAAGAAGATGAAGAACGTCTGCTGGATGATGTGGTGGTGATGGTCGATGTGACCTCAAACGAGATCCGCAATATCGTGGTTCGCCAGTTAGAAAATTGGGGTGCGGCCTGCATCACGCCGGACGAAAGGCTTGCGAGTCAAGAATTTGATCTATTTTTAACTGATAATCCGTCTAATCTTACTGCCACAGGCTTGCTTTTAAGCGATGATGAGTCAGGCGTGCGAAAAATCGGCCCAGGCCAGCTGCGCGTCAACTTTAATATAAGCAATGCGATGCAGGAAGCTGTACTACAACTTATAGAAGAGCAACTGGCGCAGGAAGAGATAGCGGAATCACCGTTAGGCGGCAATGAAAATGCCGAGCTCCACGCCAGCGGATACTATTCACTCTTTGTTGATACAGTACCAGATGATGTTAAGCGGTTGTATACTGAGTCCGCTGCGAATGATTTTGCAGCGCTGGCACAGACAGCACACCGGCTTAAAGGGGTGTTTGCCATGCTTAATCTGGTTCCCGGCAAGCAGTTATGTGAAACGCTGGAACATCTAATTCGTGAGAAAGATGCCTCTGGCATTGAAAAATACATCAGCGACATTGACACCTATGTCAAGAGCTTGCTGTAGCAAGGTAGCCTTATACATGAACAATATGAACGTAATTATTGCCGATGACCATCCGATTGTACTGTTCGGTATTCGCAAATCACTTGAACAGATCGAGTGGGTGAATGTAGTCGGTGAATTTGAAGACTCTACAGCACTGATCAATAACCTTCCTAAACTTGATGCACACGTGCTCATTACCGATCTGTCCATGCCTGGAGACAAATACGGTGATGGGATCACGCTCATCAAATACATTAAACGTCACTTCCCGGACATCTCGATCATCGTTCTGACCATGAACAACAACCCGGCGATCCTGAGCGCAGTGTTGGATCTGGATATCGAAGGGATTGTGCTGAAGCAAGGTGCACCAACCGACCTGCCAAAAGCGCTGGCAGCGCTGCAGAAAGGCAAGAAATTCACTCCTGAAAGCGTCTCCCGCCTGCTGGAGAAAATCAGCGCGGGTGGCTATGGCGACAAGCGCCTGTCTCCAAAAGAGAGCGAAGTTCTGCGTCTCTTCGCAGAAGGTTTCTTGGTAACCGAGATTGCCAAGAAGCTGAACCGCAGTATTAAAACCATCAGCAGCCAGAAGAAATCAGCAATGATGAAGCTGGGTGTGGACAATGATATTGCGCTGCTCAACTATCTCTCCTCCGTGACGCTGAGCGCAACGGATAAGGATTGATCCCGGGCAGGTGAGCGGCCTGATGCCCTCACCCCGCCCCTCTCCCACAGGGAGAGGGTGAAAAACGTAAAAGGCCCTCGCGGGCCTTTTTTATATTCTGGTTTTTCTCACGCGATCCGCATAAATCGACAATGTCTGTTTCAGCACGTCCAGCGTCACCGGTTTCGACAGGCAGCTGTCCATGCCAGACTCCAGGCAGCGCTGCTTCTCTTCCGCCAGGGCGTTAGCCGTCACGCCAACGACCGGCAGCGTCAGGCCAAGCTGGCGAATACGCTGCGTCAGACGGTAGCCGTCCATGTTTGGCATATTCACGTCGCTCAGCACGATATCAATATGGTTTTTACTCAGCACGTTCAGCGCATCGACGCCGTCGTTGGCGGTTTTACACTGATATCCGAGCGAGCCAAGCTGGTCGGCCAGCAGGCGGCGGTTAATCGGATGGTCGTCCACCACCAGAATCATCATATCGTCATTCACTGACGCCAGCGCATCCGGTGACGGCAGTGCCGTTGCGCCATCGCTGTCTTCAAGCTGTACGCTGTAAATGCGCGCCAGTAGCCCTAACAGCTCATGCGGGGTCGCCACGCTGTGCACCCATTCCCCCGGCGCGCGCTCCAGCGGAATACCAATATGACGACGGCAGAACATGATCACCCCTCTTCCCGGCCACGCCTGTTCCGGCATGTCGTCAGCGATCAGCATATCGTCCACGTCCGGAGTCTGCCCTTCATATCGGCATACCCGTACGCCACTGTGGTTAAGCAGCGCCGTCAGATAATCATTGAGCGAAGCATTATGCACAGCCAACCAGCAGCGCTTGTCGCTCAGCCCATCGACCGTCGTTTTAGCCGGATACTGCGCCGAGTAGAGCGGAATACGGATGGTGAACTGGCTTCCCATGCCCGGTTCGGTATCGACCGAGATATCCCCGTCCATCATGCTGATGAGCTTTTCACAAATCGCCAGCCCCAGCCCGGTGCCCTGGAAGTTGCGCTGCACGCCCGTCCCGACCTGGAAGAACGGGTCGAACAGACGGACCACCTCCTTCGCCGGGATGCCCACGCCCGTATCACGCACACGGATAGTCAGATAGTCCCCTACGCGGCACACGTGGAGCACAATACAGCCAATATCGGTGAATTTGATGGCATTGCTCAGCAGGTTGGATATGACCTGCTGCAGGCGCATCGGATCGCCGTGCAGCGTCAGCGGCACGTCAGGTTCGATAAAGCAGTACAGTCCCAGCTGTTTACGCACCACCAGCGGCAGGTAGTTGGCGCTAATATGGTTCATGACCTCGCGTGGGGAAAACTCGCGCGGCTCGATTTTCAGCTGCTCTGACTCAATTTTTGAAAAATCGAGAATATCGCTGATGATTTTCAACAACAGGCTTGAAGAGTTGTTCATCGCCGTGACCAGGCGATCAACCCCTTTCGGCAGCTCTTTCGTCTGCAGCAGATCGAGGTTACCGATGATCCCGTAAAGCGGCGTGCGCAGCTCGTGGCTGACGGTAGCAAGGAACATTGATTTCGACTGGCTGGCCTGCTCGGCCGCCTGCGCCATCTCCTGAAGCGACTCTTCCATTTTCACGCGCGCGGAGACATCCACCAGCACGCAAATGGCTACGTTTTCATTACGATAGCGCGAATGCACGAAGCTGATTTGCAGGTTGGTGTGGGTGCTGGTCAGCACGTCCACAAAGTTAACCTGCTGCCCGCAGATAATCTGCGTCAGCCGCTGCCTGTCCTCATGCGTCAGCATGTTCAGGTAGTTATGCGCCAGCTCGTTACTGAGGATATTGGTGCCGTCCTGGGTGCGCAGGATACAGATCCCCACCGGCGCAGAGGCGACAATCTTACGGTTAAACTGCTCATGCTCTTCGAGACGCTGGGCGTCTGCCTCTGCCGGAATAAATATCCGGCGCTCATACATGCGCGCCAGCATAAACAGCGCCACGCCCACCGCGATATTCAGCAAAATGGCGTTGAGGATCAGGATGCGAATGCGTTCGAGCACCATATCCACCGGCACCGAATAGACAATGCTGAGCGACGAAGGCGGCAGACTTTTCTTCAACACCAGTTCGCGGAAACCGGAGGTGTAGCCAAACCATGACCGCTCCTGCATCCAGTGCGGATCAACGTTCAAACGGTTATCCGGCCCGGCAAGGGAGATCAGGGAATGACCGTTTTCATCGAGAATGGTCACCCCCATCGGCAGGCTTCCCGGCGTGAAGAAGTTTTCCATGCGGATGGTTTGTTCAATGCCCAGCAGCGCCTGCAGGCGGTTGCCCAGATACACCGGCGTCAGGGCATAGAAATAGCCCACGCCCGTGCGCGGGCCCTGGCTAATCCAGAAGATGTTATTCCCGCGCTCGTCCTGCGGCGCATTGCGGTATTTCACAATACGCTCATGCAGGCTTTTCAGCGCGTCATCGCGCTCTACAGGCATGTCGCGCAGGCCAAAATCGGCCATGCAGAGATTTTCGCTGCCAATAAGATAGACGCGGTTCAGGTCATAGGCCGCGGAGAAGTTGTCACGCCAGTAGCGCATAAACCACGCCAGCGATTCCAGCGAGCCGCGCCAGGTGCTGCCCATTGCGGAGCAGTCAGAGTCCGGGAACAGGGGCTCAAAGTCGGGCACTTCGGTTTTATCATTGCGCCCACGAATGGCAAGAATACCGTTTTCCGCCGTCAGGCGATTCTCGGCAATGTACTTCAGCTCCTTCATGACGTCAGAGGTGCGCTGAATGTAGCGCTGGGCCTGATCGGAGCTGAGATTAAACTCCTGGCGGATCTCCGCTTCTTTCTGGTGTAGCGCATTAACGATGAAAAACACCGAGAACAGAGCCACCAGCAACCAAAGCAGTAGCGCCAGCGCCCGGAACAGATAGCGAGAGACTTTCAGCGTGGTACGAAAGGAGACGAGGTATTTCAAAGGGGCGAGGCTCCGCCATCGGGGTCAAAAAGAATGTGGTTAAGGTAGCGGTAAACGCGGCTTGTCGCAACGTTCACTTGTCTGCTTGTGCAAAAGAAAAGGGCCGGAAACCGGCCCTTTTTGCGTCAGGAGACATTACTCGTCAGCGTCATCCGCTGCATCTTCGTCGGTGTCCGCTTCCGGCGCGATTTCATCATCGCCTTCCGCTACCGTACCATCGATGGAGTCGAGTTCTTCGTCATCCACAGGCTCAGCAACGCGCTGCAGACCCACCACGTTTTCATCTTCCGCTGTACGGATGAGGATCACGCCCTGGGTGTTACGACCCACCACGCTGATCTCAGATACGCGAGTACGCACCAGCGTACCGGCATCGGTGATCATCATGATCTGGTCGGCGTCGTCCACCTGCACCGCGCCGACAACGGAACCGTTGCGCTCGGTCACTTTGATAGAGATAACGCCCTGCGTACCACGGGACTTAGTCGGATATTCGCTTTCCGCCGTACGTTTACCGTAGCCGTTCTGCGTGACGGTCAGGATAGCCCCTTCGCCGCGTGGAACGATCAGGGAAACAACGGAGTCTTCACCCGCCAGTTTGATCCCACGAACGCCTGTTGCCGTACGGCCCATTGCGCGGACCGCGTTCTCTTTGAAACGCACCACTTTACCGGCGGCGGAGAACAGCATCACTTCATCGGAACCGGAGGTCAGATCCACACCGATCAGTTCGTCGCCTTCGTTCAGGTTCACGGCGATAATACCGGCCGAACGCGGACGGCTGAATTCGGTCAGCGCGGTTTTCTTCACAGTACCGCTCGCAGTCGCCATAAAGACGTTCACGCCCTCTTCGTACTCGCGTACCGGCAGGATAGCGGTGATACGTTCATTCGCTTCCAGCGGCAGCAGGTTGACGATTGGACGGCCACGCGCGCCACGGCTTGCTTCCGGCAGCTGATAGACTTTCATCCAGTAGAGACGACCACGGCTTGAGAAGCAGAGGATCGTGTCATGGGTGTTCGCCACCAGCAGACGGTCAATAAAGTCTTCTTCTTTAATACGTGCCGCAGATTTCCCTTTACCGCCACGACGCTGTGCTTCGTAGTCGGTCAGCGGCTGATACTTCACATAGCCCTGGTGAGACAGGGTGACCACCACGTCTTCGCGGTTGATCAGATCTTCAATGTTGATATCAGAGCTGTTTGCGGTGATTTCGGTGCGACGCGCATCGCCGAACTGATCGCGGACCAGCTCCAGCTCTTCGCGGATCACTTCCATCAGGCGGTCTGCGCTACCCAGGATATGCAGCAGCTCAGCAATCTGTTCCAGCAACTCTTTGTATTCGTCGAGCAGTTTTTCATGCTCAAGGCCGGTCAGTTTCTGCAAGCGCAGATCCAGAATCGCCTGTGCCTGCTGCTCGGTCAGATAGTACTGACCGTCGCGCACGCCGAATTCAGGCTCCAGCCACTCAGGACGCGCAGCGTCGTCGCCCGCACGTTCGAGCATGGCGGCTACGTTACCCAGCTCCCACGGACGCGCGATCAGGGCTGCTTTAGCTTCTGCTGGCGTCGGCGCACGGCGAATCAACTCAATGATCGGGTCAATGTTTGCCAGGGCAACGGCCAGCGCTTCAAGGATGTGGGCACGGTCGCGCGCTTTACGCAGCTCGAAAATAGTACGTCGGGTCACCACTTCACGGCGGTGACGCACGAACGCGCTCAGGATCTCTTTCAGGTTCATGATCTTCGGCTGACCATGGTGCAGTGCAACCATGTTGATACCGAAGGAAACCTGGAGCTGAGTCTGGGAGTACAGGTTGTTCAGCACAACCTCACCCACCGCGTCACGTTTGATCTCAATCACGATGCGCATACCGTCTTTGTCAGACTCGTCACGCAGCGCGCTGATACCTTCAACACGTTTTTCTTTTACCAGCTCGGCGATTTTTTCAATCAGGCGCGCTTTGTTCACCTGATACGGGATCTCGTGAACAATAATGGTTTCACGACCCGTTTTGGCATCCGCTTCCACTTCGGCGCGGGCACGGATGTAAATCTTGCCACGACCGGTGCGGTAGGCTTCTTCAATACCACGACGACCGTTGATGATCGCCGCCGTCGGGAAGTCCGGGCCCGGGATGTGTTCCATCAGCCCTTCAATGCTGATCTCTTCATCGTCGATATAGGCCAGGCAGCCGTTGATCACTTCGGTGATGTTGTGTGGCGGAATGTTGGTAGCCATACCGACCGCGATACCGGACGAACCGTTCACTAACAGGTTCGGGATCTTGGTTGGCATAACATCAGGAATGCGCTCAGTGCCGTCGTAGTTATCGACGAAATCAACGGTCTCTTTTTCCAGGTCGGCCATCAGCTCGTGGGCGATTTTCGACATACGGATTTCCGTATAACGCATCGCCGCTGCGGAGTCGCCGTCAACAGAACCAAAGTTACCCTGACCATCTACCAGCATGTAGCGCAAGGAGAATGGCTGCGCCATACGGACGATGGTGTCATAAACGGCGGTATCACCATGCGGGTGATATTTACCGATGACGTCACCCACGACGCGGGCAGATTTTTTATAGGCTTTATTCCAGTCATTGCCCAATACGTTCATGGCGTATAGTACGCGACGGTGTACCGGCTTAAGGCCATCGCGGACGTCCGGCAGCGCACGGCCAACAATGACCGACATCGCATAGTCCAGATAGGAGCTCTTCAGCTCTTCCTCGATGTTAACCGGTGTAATTTCTCTCGCAAGGTCGCTCATCTAACCGCTATCCCTCTACTGTATCCCGGATTCAAAGGTCGCAAATTATAACACAGCCGCGGTGATTGAGGTAAACCAATAAGCTTTATTCACCCGCGCGGGCTGATATACTCCTTTGTCTTGCTAAATAAGGAGTAAAAGCGCCCATGAATGCCGAAAAATCCCCGGTGGCTCACAACGTTGACCACGAAGAGATTGCCAAATTTGAAGCGGTGGCGTCCCGCTGGTGGGATCTCGAAGGTGAGTTCAAACCTCTGCATCGCATTAACCCGCTGCGTCTGGGCTATATCGCGGAGCGTTCCGGCGGTCTGTTCGGTAAGAAAGTGCTCGACGTCGGCTGCGGCGGCGGCATCCTGGCTGAAAGCATGGCGCGCGAAGGGGCCACCGTTACCGGCCTGGATATGGGCTTTGAACCGCTGCAGGTCGCCCGCCTTCACGCGCTGGAGTCCGGCATTCAGGTGGATTACGTGCAGGAAACCGTGGAAGAGCACGCGGCAAAACATGCCCACCAGTACGATGTGGTGACCTGCATGGAGATGCTGGAGCACGTTCCCGACCCGCAGTCCGTAGTGCATGCCTGTGCAAAACTGGTGAAACCGGGCGGTCAGGTCTTCTTCTCAACCATCAATCGCAACGGCAAAGCCTGGCTGATGGCCGTTGTTGGCGCAGAATATGTGCTGCGCATGGTGCCGAAAGGGACGCACGACGTGAAGAAATTCATCAAGCCTGCGGAGCTGTTAAGCTGGGTTGACCAGACGTGGCTCAAAGAGCAGCACATCACCGGCCTGCACTACAATCCGCTGGCCGATAAATTCAAGCTCGCACCGGGCGTAGATGTTAACTATATGTTGCATACCACCGCCAAAAACGACTAACGTCATTCGTTATTCTTATAAAGATTGCGCGACATCATGTTGCGCAATTCTGACCTCCCGTTGAAGAAATCAGCACTCGATCAAATTTTGAATTTTTTTTCTTAATTATTGACATGTCTTCCAGGCCTTACGGTACGAGGACTTAGCCTTTTTTACCCTTTCACAACCTCAATTTAACGTCAAAATCAACCCTTGTGCTGAAAAGATTCGATACTAGAATACTCACCATATAGCGTTTTTCTTATCGCAAACCCCCTATATGTAGTATTTATCCACAGAGTTAGTCACAAGACGGATCTGTGGATAAGCGGGGGATATTTTTTTATTTCACGGACAGGTAAACCCCACATGAATCAGAGTCTGCTGGTGACAAAGCGCGACGGTACCACCGAGCGTATCAATCTGGACAAAATCCATCGAGTTCTCGACTGGGCAGCAGAAGGACTGAACAACGTATCTATCTCCCAGGTTGAACTGCGTTCCCACATCCAGTTCTACGACGGCATCAAAACGTCTGATATCCATGAAACCATCATCAAGGCAGCGGCGGATCTGATCTCCCGTGAAGCACCGGATTATCAGTACCTCGCTGCACGTCTGGCGATTTTCCACCTGCGTAAAAAAGCCTACGGTCAGTTTGAGCCGCCTAAGCTGTACGATCACGTGGTGAAAATGGTTGAGCTGGGCAAATACGACACGCATCTGCTGGAAGACTATACGGAAGAAGAGTTCGAGCAGATGAACGGGTTTATCGATCACTGGCGCGACATGAACTTCTCCTATGCGGCGGTGAAGCAGCTCGAAGGCAAATACCTGGTTCAGAACCGCGTAACCGGTGAGATCTACGAAAGCGCCCAGTTCCTCTATATTCTGGTGGCTGCCTGCCTGTTCTCTAACTACCCGCGCGACACCCGTCTGGAATACGTGAAGCGTTTCTACGATGCGGTATCGACGTTCAAGATTTCTCTGCCGACGCCAATCATGTCTGGCGTGCGTACCCCAACCCGTCAGTTCAGCTCCTGCGTACTGATTGAGTGTGGTGACAGCCTGGATTCCATCAACGCCACCTCCAGCGCCATCGTGAAATACGTTTCCCAGCGCGCCGGTATCGGTATCAACGCCGGTCGCATCCGTGCGCTGGGCAGCCCGATTCGCGGCGGTGAAGCGTTCCACACCGGCTGTATTCCGTTCTATAAGCACTTCCAGACGGCAGTGAAATCCTGCTCTCAGGGCGGCGTGCGCGGCGGTGCAGCGACCCTGTTCTACCCAATGTGGCACCTGGAAGTGGAAAGCCTGCTGGTTCTGAAAAACAACCGCGGCGTGGAAGGCAACCGCGTGCGTCACATGGACTACGGCGTGCAGATCAACAAGCTGATGTACACCCGTCTGCTGAAGGGCGAAGACATCACCCTGTTCAGCCCGTCCGACGTCCCGGGCCTGTATGACGCCTTCTTCGCCGATCAGGACGAGTTCGAGCGTCTGTACACCAAATACGAAAAAGACGACAGCATCCGCAAACAGCGCGTGAAGGCGGTAGACCTGTTCTCCCTGATGATGCAGGAACGTGCTTCTACCGGCCGTATCTACATCCAGAACGTGGACCACTGCAACACCCACAGCCCGTTTGACCCGGTTGTTGCACCAGTGCGCCAGTCTAACCTGTGCCTGGAGATCGCCCTGCCGACCAAACCGCTGGAAGACGTGAACGACGAAAACGGTGAAATCGCGCTGTGTACGCTGTCCGCGTTCAACCTGGGTGCGATTAAGAGCCTGGACGAGCTGGAAGAGCTGGCCGTGCTGGCCGTACGTGCCCTCGACGCCCTGCTGGATTACCAGGATTACCCAATCCCGGCCGCTAAACGCGGTGCAATGGGCCGTCGTACTCTGGGTATCGGCGTGATCAACTTCGCCTACTGGCTGGCGAAAAACGGCAAGCGTTACTCTGACGGCAGCGCCAACAACCTGACGCACCAGACGTTTGAAGCCATTCAGTACTACCTGATGAAAGCATCTAACGAGTTGGCGAAAGAGCAAGGCGCGTGCCCGTGGTTCAACGAAACCACCTACGCGAAAGGCATTCTGCCAATCGACACCTACAAGAAAGACCTGGACGCGATTGTTAGCGAGCCGCTGCACCTCGACTGGGAAGGCCTGCGCGAGTCCATCAAGACCCACGGCCTGCGTAACTCCACGCTCTCTGCCCTGATGCCGTCCGAGACCTCTTCGCAGATCTCCAACGCCACCAACGGCATTGAGCCGCCGCGCGGCCACGTCAGCATTAAAGCCTCGAAAGACGGCGTGCTGCGTCAGGTCGTACCGGATTACGAGACGCTGGGTAACAACTACGAGCTGCTGTGGGAAATGCCTAACAACGACGGCTACCTGCAGCTGGTGGGTATCATGCAGAAGTTTATCGACCAGTCGATCTCTGCCAATACCAACTATGACCCGACGCGCTTTCCGTCCGGCAAGGTTCCGATGCAGCAACTGCTGAAAGACCTGCTGACCGCGTATAAGTTTGGCGTGAAAACCCTGTACTATCACAACACCCGTGACGGTGCGGAAGACGCGCAGGACGACATGGTGCCGTCAATTCAGGACGATGGCTGCGAAAGCGGCGCATGTAAGATCTAATAAATCCCCTCACCCTAACCCTCTCCCACAGGGAGAGGGAACTCTTTCCCCCTCTCCCTGTGGGAGAGGGCCAGGGTGAGGGAAATACCACCACAGGACACATTCATGGCATATACCACCTTTTCACAGACGAAAAACGACCAGCTCAAAGAGCCGATGTTCTTCGGCCAGCCGGTCAACGTGGCACGCTACGATCAGCAAAAATATGACATCTTCGAAAAGCTGATTGAAAAGCAACTCTCCTTCTTCTGGCGCCCGGAAGAAGTGGACGTTTCCCGCGACCGTATCGATTTCCAGGCGTTGCCGGATCACGAAAAACATATCTTCCTCAGCAACCTTAAGTACCAGACGCTGCTGGACTCCATTCAGGGTCGTAGCCCGAACGTGGCGCTGCTGCCGCTGATCTCAATTCCTGAGCTGGAAACCTGGGTAGAAACCTGGGCGTTCTCCGAGACGATCCACTCCCGCTCTTACACCCACATCATCCGCAACATCGTGAACGATCCGGCGGTGGTGTTTGACGATATCGTCACCAACGAGCAGATCCAGAAGCGCGCGGAAGGCATTGCGCACTACTACGACGAGCTGATCGAGATGACCAGCTACTGGCATCTGCTGGGCGAAGGCACGCATAACGTGAACGGCAAAACCATTACCGTGAACTTGCGCGCGCTGAAAAAGCAGCTGTACCTGTGCCTGATGAGCGTTAACGCGCTGGAAGCGATCCGCTTCTACGTGAGCTTCGCCTGCTCCTTCGCCTTTGCCGAGCGCAAGCTGATGGAAGGCAACGCCAAAATCATCCGCCTGATCGCCCGTGACGAAGCCCTGCACCTGACCGGGACTCAGCACATGCTGAACCTGCTGCGCAGCGGCGCGGACGACCCGGAAATGGCTGCGATTGCCGAAGAGTGCAAGCAGGAATGCTACGATCTGTTCGTGCTGGCGGCCCAGCAGGAAAAAGAGTGGGCAGACTACCTGTTCCGCGACGGCTCCATGATTGGCCTGAACAAAGACATCCTATGCCAGTACGTTGAGTACATCACCAACATCCGCATGCAGGCGGTCGGTCTCGACCTGCCGTTCCAGACGCGCTCCAACCCAATCCCGTGGATCAACACCTGGCTGGTGTCCGATAACGTGCAGGTGGCGCCGCAGGAAGTGGAAGTAAGTTCTTATCTGGTCGGTCAGATTGATTCTGAAGTCAACACCGACGACCTGAGCGACTTCCAGCTCTGATGACGCGCGTAACGCTGAGCCTTTCGGGCACCGAAGTGATGTGCCAGGAAGAGCACCCTTCACTGCTGGTGGCGCTAGAAGCGCATCAGGTGGAGGTAGAGTACCAGTGTCGTGAAGGCTATTGCGGCTCGTGCCGCTGCCGTCTGGTCGCAGGCCAGGTGGACTGGCTGACCGAACCGCTGGCCTTTATCAGTGAAGGAGAAATTTTGCCCTGCTGCTGCAGGGCAAAAGGCGATATTGAGATCGAGATGTGATTGCCCTGTTTCCCTCTCCCTGTGGGAGAGGGTTAGGGTGAGGGCATCAGGCCGCAGAGCCTGATTGTCGGGTGGCGGCTTCGCCTTACCCGACCTACAAAACCTACTTCCGGTGAATGAATTCGACCGCTTTATCCGGGAAATCCGTAAACAGTCCGTCCACGCCTGCCTGCTTATACAACACCTCATAAAGCTGATTCACGTCCGTGGCATACTCCGGCAGCTGGTCTGCACGCACCGTGTACGGATGCACCAGCATCTTGCTGGCATGTGCCTCTTTCACCATCGCCGTCAGCTTCACGTGGCCCGACGTGGAGCCTTCCGCCACCAGCATGTGGTAATCCGGCCCGATACCATCGGCGTACTGGGCAATCAGCTTCATCGCGCCCGGCTTAAACATCCAGTCGTAGTTGTAGTTCACCCACTTCCCGTCCGGCTGCTTCTCCTGGGTTTCATTCCAGTCGGTATAGGCAATCAGCTGTACCAGATTGAGATCCATCCCCATCTTCGGCTCCAGCTCGGTTTTGATGCGCTTCAGCTCGGCGGCGTCAAAACACTGCAGGTAAACTTTGTCCTTCTTGCTGGTATAGCCGTACTGTTTCAGCACCTCCAGCGTCTTCGCGGCAATGTCTTTCCCTTCCTGATGGTGGAACCACGGCGCTTTGATCTCCGGGTAGATACCGATGTTTTTACCGGTGGAGTGGTTCAGCCCCTGAACAAACTCAATCTCCTCCTGGAAGGTATGGATGCGGAAGTCGGACTTGCCCATCGGGAAACGTCCCGGATAGACCTGCACCTTCTTGCCGTTTTCAATCTCGAAGCCTTCGGTAAACTTCAGCGAGCGGATCTCCGCCAGCGTGAAGTCGATGGCGTAGTAGCGCCCATCTTTTCGCGCGCGGTCCGGGAAACGCTCCGCCACGTCCGTTACGCGGTCAAGATAATGGTCATGCAGGACAACCAGCTGGTCATCCTTGGTCATCACCAGATCCTGCTCAAGATAATCCGCGCCTTGCGCATAGGCCATCGCTTTCGCCGGGAGCGTATGCTCCGGCAGATAGCCGCTGGCACCGCGGTGGGCAATCACAATCTTATCAGCAGCCAGCGCGGAGCCGGTCATTAAACCAGCCAGCAGCAGGCCGGTTGCAAGTTGGGTTAATTTCATCGCATTGCTCCTTATTGACGACGCGCCAGCACTTCCGCGTGGTGACGTTTTTCACCGATCATGACGACAATCAACAGCAGTACAGCCAGCACGCTACCGCCAATCATCACCATAAAACCGCCGTCCCAGCCGAAGAAGTCAACGGTGTAGCCCACAATGGCGCTCGCCGCGACCGAACCGCCGAGATAGCCGAACAGACCGGTAAAGCCCGCCGCCGTGCCTGCCGCTTTTTTCGGGGCCAGCTCCAGGGCATGCAGGCCAATCAGCATCACCGGACCGTAAATCAGGAAACCGATAACGATCATGCAGGCCATATCTACTGACGGGTTGCCCGGCGGGTTGAGCCAATAAACGACGGTGGCAATGGTCACCAGGGTCATAAAGAACACGCCCGTCGCCCCGCGGTTGCCCTTGAACACTTTGTCTGACATCCAGCCGCAAAGCAGCGTGCCAGGGATCCCGGCATATTCATACAGGAAATAGGCCCAGGAGGATTTATCCAGCGCGAAGTGCTTCACCTCTTTCAGGTAGGTTGGCGACCAGTCGAGGATGCCGTAGCGCAGCAGGTAAACGAACACGTTGGCAACCGCGATGTACCACAGCAGCTTGTTGGGCAGCACGTACTTCATGAAGATCTGTTTTGCGGTCAGCTCTTCTTCGTGCTCCTTGCTGTAATCATCCGGATAGTCGTTTTTGTACTCTTCAATCGGCGGCAGGCCGCAGGACTGCGGCGTGTCGCGCATCAGCGCGAAAGCAATAATTGCCACGACGATGGCGCCAAAGGCGGGCATATACAGCGCGGCTTTCCAGTCGTTGAACCAGGCCATACCGAGCAGGAACAGCAGAGGCGGAAGCCCACCGCCGACGTTATGGGCACAGTTCCACACCGACACGATGCCGCCGCGCTCTTTCTGCGACCACCAGTGCACCATGGTACGTCCGCACGGCGGCCACCCCATTCCCTGGAACCAGCCGCAGAGGAACAGCAGCACGAACATAATCGCAATACTGGACGTCGCCCACGGCACGAAGCCCATGAACAACATCACCGCGGCCGCCAGGATCAGACCGGCAGGCAGGAACACGCGCGGATTCGAGCGATCCGACACCGAGCCCATGATGAATTTGGAAAAACCGTAGGCGATGGAAATCCCCGACAGCGCGAACCCCAGATCGCCGCGGGAGAAGCCCTGCTCCACCAGATACGGCATGGCGAGCGCAAAGTTTTTACGCACAAGGTAGTACGCCGCGTACCCGAAGAAGATCCCCAGGAAGATTTGCCAACGCAGACGGCGGTAAAGCGGATCAATTTCTGCCTCTGGCAGACGCGCACGATGCGGCGCGGGTTTGAAGATACTGAGCATGACAGCCTCCGTGGCCTTGAATTAAATGGGCAGGTGGCTCGCACCTGACTTCCAGAGGCGGGGATGTTAAGAAATCACGGTGATTGTTACTGTGAATCAACGCACAGATTGTTACAGAAATATGACGGAATGCGCAAAAAAGCGCATGAAATCACGTTTCACTTTCGAATTTCGCGCGTTTATGTTCGAAATCAAACAAACCACACGATTGATATGGCTAAATGATAAAAAAACGAACATAGAGGGTAAACAATGACCATTCACGATCCTCGTTATAGCGATGTGATAATCATTGGTGGTGGTGCAACCGGCGCCGGGATCGCACGCGACTGCGCCCTGCGCGGCCTCAGCGTAACGCTTCTGGAGCGTCATGACATTGCCACAGGCGCAACCGGGCGTAACCACGGCCTGCTGCACAGCGGCGCGCGGTATGCGGTGACCGACTGTGAATCCGCGCGCGAATGTATTGCTGAAAACCAAATCCTCAAGCGTATCGCCCGCCACTGCATTGAGCCGACTGACGGCCTCTTTATTACCCTGCCCGAAGATGACCTCGCCTTTCAGAAGACCTTTATTACCGCCTGCACCGCGGCGGGCATTCAGGCGGAGGCCATGGATCCGGCGCTGGCGAGGCGGCTGGAACCATCGGTTAACCCGGCGCTTATCGGTGCTGTTAAGGTGCCTGACGGCACCGTCGACCCCTTCCGCCTGACGGCCGCCAATATGCTGGACGCCCGCGAGCATGGCGCCCGCATTCTGACCGGGCACGAAGTGACCGGGCTTATCCGCGAAGGTCATCGCATCTGCGGCGTACGGCTCCTTGACACGCAGTACAACGAACACAGCGAGCTGTATGCCGCCGTAGTGGTCAACGCAGCGGGGATCTGGGGGCAGCGCATTGCGGAATACGCCGACCTGTCGGTGCGCATGTTCCCGGCGAAAGGATCGCTGCTGATCCTCGACCACCGCATCAATAACCACGTGATCAACCGCTGCCGCAAACCGTCCGACGCCGATATCCTCGTCCCGGGTGACACCATTTCGTTAATCGGTACCACCTCAACCCACGTCGACTACAGCGAAATTGACTACAACCGCGTGACCGCCGAAGAGGTCGACATTCTGCTGCGGGAAGGGGAAAAACTGGCCCCGGTAATGGCGCAGACGCGTATTCTGCGCGCCTACGCGGGCGTGCGTCCGCTGGTCGCCAGCGACAACGACCCGAGCGGACGCAACGTCAGCCGGGGCATCGTGCTGCTCGATCACGCCGGGCGCGACGGCATGGACGGATTTATCACCATCACAGGCGGCAAGCTGATGACCTACCGCCTGATGGCCGAGTGGGCGACCGATGCCGTCTGCCGCAAGCTGGGGAATACCGAAGCCTGCATGACGGCAGACCAGCCGCTGCCCGGCTCGCGGCAGTCCACCGAAAAAACCCTGCAAAAAATTATCTCCCTGCCCGCGCCGCTGCGCGGATCCGCGATTTACCGCCACGGCGACAGAACGCCACAGTGGCTCGGTGAAGGACGGCTGAGCCGCAGCCTGGTGTGCGAGTGCGAAGCCGTCACCGCCGGTGAGGTGCAGTACGCGGTGGAGAGCCTGACGGTCAATAGCCTGCTCGACCTCCGCCGCCGCACCCGCGTGGGCATGGGCACCTGCCAGGGCGAGCTGTGCGCCTGTCGTGCCGCCGGGCTGCTGCAGCGTTTTCACACCACCACCGCCACCCAGTCGCTCGATCAGCTCAGCGCGTTTTTAAACGAGCGCTGGAAAGGCATTCAACCTGTCGCCTGGGGGGACGCCCTGCGCGAAAGCGAATTTACCCGCTGGGTCTACCAGGGACTTTGCGGTCTTGAGAAGGAGCAACACGATGAAATTTGATACCGTGATTGTCGGCGGCGGGCTGGCAGGCTTGCTCTGCGGCATCAAACTCACGAAGCAGGGGCTGCGCTGCGCCATTATCACCCGCGGCCAGAGCGCCCTGCACTTCTCATCGGGATCGCTGGATCTGGTGGATGAAGCGTACCGCGATACGCTGCCGCCGGAGCACCCGTATCACCTGATTGGCGCGCACAACGTTGACCGTTTTGCCCTGGAAACCGAAGCGCTGCTGGCGGACTGTGGCGCGCGTCTGAAGGGAAGCGCCAGGCAAAATCACCAGCGCGTCACGCCGCTCGGCACCCTGCGCTCCGCGTGGCTCAGCCCGGAAGAGGTGCCCGTCGCCCCCATTCACGCCGCGCGCGTGCGGGTGGTGGGTATTAGCGGCTTTCTGGATTTTCAGCCCCATCTCGCGGCGGCGTCACTTTGCCGCCAGGGCGTTAACGCCGAGACGGCAGAGATAGAACTGCCTGAACTGGATGTCCTGCGCGATAGCCCGAGCGAGTTTCGCGCGGTGAATATCGCCCGTTTTCTGGATAACGAGGACAAATGGCCGCTGCTGTATGACGCGCTCAGGCCACTCGGCGAAACCTGCGATGCCCTGTTGATGCCCGCCTGCTTTGGTTTAAACGACAACCGACTCTGGCGCTGGCTGTCCGATCGTCTGCCCTGCTCGCTCGGCCTGCTGCCTACGCTTCCCCCTTCCGTGCCGGGCATTCGTCTGCACACCCAGCTTCAGCGCCAGTTTGTTGCGCAGGGCGGCGTGTGGATGGCGGGTGATGAGGTAAAAAAAATCACCCTGACCGACGGCGCGGTGAGCGAAATCTGGACGCGGAACCATGATGATATTCCGCTCCGCGCGCGCTACGCGGTACTGGCAAGCGGCAGTTTCTTCAGCAACGGGCTGCTGAGCACACGCAACGGCATTCGGGAAGCCATTATTGGGCTGGATGTCCGGCAGAGCGCTTCCCGCGCGGACTGGTATCAGAGTGATTTCTTCACGCCGCAGCCCTGGCAGCAGTTCGGCGTCATCGCCGATACGCATCTGCACCCGCAGCTTTCCGGTAAATCGATCGGCAATCTCTTCGCCATCGGCTCCGTACTGGGCGGATACGATCCCATCGCACAGGGCTGCGGCGGCGGGGTTTGCGCCGTCACGGCGCTCCACGTTGCAGAGCAGATTATTCAGCGCACGGAGGTTGCACAATGAACGACACCCGTTTCGAAAGCTGCATCAAATGCACGGTTTGCACCACCGTCTGCCCGGTCAGCGGCGTGAACCCGCGCTACCCCGGTCCGAAGCAGGCCGGGCCGGACGGCGAGCGTCTTCGCCTGAAGGACGGCAAGCTGTACGACGAGGCGCTGAAATACTGCATCAACTGCAAACGCTGCGAAGTAGCCTGCCCGTCGGATGTTAAAATCGGCGATATCATCCAGCGTGCCCGCGCGCGCTACAGCACGCAGAAACCCACACTGCGCGATGCGATCCTGAGCCATACCGATCTGATGGGCAGCGTCTCGACGCCCTTTGCCCCGCTGGTGAATGCCGCGACCTCACTCAAGTCGGTGCGTCAGCTGCTGGATGCCACGCTTAAAATCGACCATCACCGCAGCCTGCCGAAATATTCTCACGGCACCTTCCGCCGCTGGTACAAGTCCGTCGCGGCGGAACAGGCCCAGTACGCCGACCAGGTGGCCTTTTTCCATGGCTGCTATGTGAATTACAACCACCCGCAGCTGGGTAAAGATCTGCTGAAAGTGCTGAACGCCATGGGTACCGGCGTACAGCTCCTTAGCAAGGAGAAGTGCTGCGGCGTCCCGCTGATTGCCAACGGATTTACCGATAAAGCGCGTAAGCAGGCGAAAAGTAACGTCTCGTCGCTGCGCGAGGCCATCGTCGACAAGGGGATCCCGGTCCTGGCCACCTCGTCCACCTGTACCTTTACGCTGCGCGATGAGTATCCGCACCTGCTGGATGTCGATAATACCGGACTGCGCGAGCATATTGAGCTGGCGACGCGCTTCCTGTGGCGCAAGCTGGACGGCGGACAGACGCTGCCGCTGAAGGCATTACCGCTGAAGGTGGTCTATCACACGCCGTGTCACATGGAGAAAATGGGCTGGTCGCTCTATACGCTGGAGCTGCTGCGGCTTATACCGGGGCTGGAGCTGACGGTGCTGGACTCACGCTGCTGCGGGATTGCGGGCACCTACGGCTTTAAGCGTGAAAACTACGAAACGTCACAGGCGATTGGCGCTCCGCTGTTCCGCCAGATTGAAGAGAGCGGCGCGGATATCGTGGTAACGGACTGCGAAACCTGCAAGTGGCAGATTGAGATGTCCACCAGTAAACGCTGCGAACATCCCATTACCCTGCTGGCGAAAGCGCTGGGGTAAGCATTGCCGGGGCGAGAGGCCCCGGCAAACGCATCATTCGATGAACAGCGACTCCACGACGTTAATCCAGCCGTGCTCGCTGGCGACTTCTTTACCGTTCAGCCAGCGGCGCAGCATGTTCAGCGCCATCATCGCGCAGACCTCCTGACGCACCGCCAGGCTGTGGCGCGTTATACTCATTTTCACCCGCAGCGCATGCGTGCCTTCCGGCGTTGCCAGCGCAAAATTGAGATGTTCCTCATCCAGCCCACCCACAAACATCGCCAGACCGGCAAAGTGTTTCACCCTGCGCTCTGACGCCCAGCGCGCGGTCTGCGCCAGCGTCTCCTGCTGGAACGGCACCACTTCACTGGCGAGCAGCGGCGCATTCACGCGGGAAAGCTGCAGCGCCAGCAGGCCGCCGGTGAACTGTTCGCTGAGGGTGACGCTCAGCTGACGGGATTGAAGACTCTGGGCAATCTGTGCGGGCAGCCCTTCCGTGCCTTCAAAGATCAGGCTTTCGCCCGCGACGCGCTGCACTTCAGGCCACAGCGCCAGCATGGCGGCTTTTTCCGTCGCCGGGCCGGTCAGCTTGAGTTCGATAATGGGCATCGACGAGCGATAGCCCATCGAGACGCCCGGCGGCAGCTGGAGATGATCCAGGCTCTGAGCCAGATCGCTTTCCGAGCGGCCAAAGGTGGTCAGGCGCAGACACAGCGGCGGCTCTGGCAGCGTAAAGCGCGCCCGCAGGCGCGGCAGGATTTGCTGCTCGACCATCACTTTAAATTCAGAAGGCACGCCGGGGGTGAAGAACATCAGGCAGCGGTTGAGCTGTACGGCAAACCCGCAGGCGGTACCGACCGGGTTATCGACCAGCTCTGCGCTGGCGGGTATTTCAGCCTGCTTGCGGTTGCTGGGTGCCATCACGCGACCACGATCGGAGAAGAAGCGTTCCATCTGCGTCAGCCACGCCTCGTGCAATACCAGCCCCTCGCCTTTCGCGGTGGCGGCAGCCAGCGCGCTGAGATCGTCGCTGGTGGGGCCGAGTCCACCGTTCACAATCAACACGTCGCAGTGCTCGCTGCGCTCGCGAAGAACGTTCACCAGTGACTCAAGATTGTCGCCCACGGTGTTGCGGCGCGTTAACGGTAATCCTTGCTCAAAGAATAAATCGGCAAGCCAGGCGGCATTGGTGTCAATAATTTGCCCATGCAGCACTTCGTCGCCGGTGGATAACATCTCCACGTTAATCATTGTGTTCTCCCGCTTATATGGTCGAAACACTATAGCGCAATTGAATGGGGGGAGCAGAGAGAAACTGGCGCGACAGGACGCCGCGCCGAAGAGATTAGAAGCCTGCGCTTACGCCCACGTAAGGGCCATCAGCCAGCGCGTTGTCGCGGTTGCCGTCTTTACCCGCCAGGTTCAGATAGCGATAACCCGCTTCGATAGTGATCGGACGCATGATAGTCCAGCGCGCACCGGCATTGGCTTCTTCGTAGCTTTCGATACCGCTGGAGAGCGAATCCGGAGAGTAGTAGTACTCGCCGAACAGGCCGAAGCTGTCGCCAATTTTCCACTGCAGGCCGCCGCCGACCGCCGCCGCGTAGCCTTCGTCGCCGTCGTTCGGGTTGGTGTAGATCCCTTTGCCGCCAACGGTCGCCAGGAATGGACCAAGAGGAACGTTGAAGCCGAGCCCAAGGCTTGCCGCATCGCCGTCGTCATCGTTATGCGTCCAGCCGCCGGTCATTGCCAGACCGGCGCTATCCGTGCCAAGACCAAAGCCCAGATGGGTATAATCCTCACCCGCCGAGCCGTTGAAGCTGATGGCGTTAGCCGCCGAAGAGATAACCATCAGGCCTAAGCCCATTAATGCCACTTTTTTCATTGTCGTGATCCCGCACAATTTATAGATATTAAGTCCCAAAACCGCGAGATTTTAACCTGCCTCACTGCGGGATCAAGCACTCTGCGTGCGTCAGACAATTAGTTTGTAACGATTTGATAATATCTGCCTTTATCCCATCAGCAGAAAACGCATTTTCACACTCAGCCCGCCTAAGTGTTCACTGCGGGAAAGTTGAAGATGGCTGCAGTGCAGCCGGGCAATATCGCTCGCCAGCGCCAGCCCGATGCCAGACCCTGCCGCGTCACCGACGTTATCCAGACGGCGAAACGGCAGCATCGCCTGCGGGATCAGATTTTCCGCAATCCCCGGCCCGCTGTCTTCCACGCTCAGGTCAACCGCGCCGTTATCCACGCGCAGGTAAACCGTTACGATCCCGTGCTCCGGCGTGTATTTGATGGCGTTCTCCAGCAGGTTTGCGCAAAGCTCGCCGAGCAAAACCTCATCGCCTTCGATAATCGTCGGCTGCAGCTCACCGTCGTACCCCAGGTCAATCGCTTTGCTGCGCGCCTGCGCCAGCCGTGAAAAGCAACAATTCTGCACGACCTGCACCAGATCCACCGGGGTAAACTGGCGCTCCCCCTGCTCTTTTCGCTTCACCGCCGAAAGCTGAAGCAGGCGTTCAGTCAGCACAATGGTGTTATCCAGCGTCACATTCATCGCCCGTAAACTCTCCTGCCACAGCGCCGGATCGTCCCGCGTCAGGGCCACGGAGACCTGCGTTTTCAGCACCGCCAGCGGGGTTTTAAGCTGGTGAGAGGCATCGGCATTAAAGCGTTCCTGCCGCGACAGCACTCCACGCAGTCGGTCAATATAGCGGTTGAAGGCCACAATCAGCAGGCGCGTTTCTGACCAGGGCAGCAGCTCGGGCAGCGGAGACAGCAGCCCCGGCTCGCGACGCACCATGAGCGAGGACAGCTGGCGCATCGGGCGCAGCACGCGACGCAACAGCCAGGCGGTTAAGATCAGCGTCAGCAGGACCAGCAGCCCCTGAGATACCCAGGACGAAAAAAGCAACTGGCTGGCAAGATAGCGACGGGACTGCAGCGTTTCAGCAACATAGATCTCCGCCATCCCGACGACGTTATCTTCGTTGATGGGCTGAAGCAGCTTCGCCACGCGAATCGCCTGCCCGCGATACTCGGTGTGATAAAACCAGGCCAGCGCCGGGTAGAGCGTAGTGCGCGAGGTTGAAGGGGGCATCTTCGGCAGGTCGTCGTAGCCAGAAATCACCCGCCCGGCGGGGTCTACCACCTTGTAATACAGCCTGTCATTCATGTTGAGCTCAAAGCTGTCGAGCACCACCCAGGGCACATTCACCTGCAGCTTGCCGTTATGCACTTCAAGCCGCTCAGAGACCGTACGCGCCGACGATAACAGCGTGCGGTCGTAAGCCTGCGTCGCCGCTTGCAGGGCGCTGACGTAGCTATTAAACGCTGATAATCCCCATAACAGCAGCAGCGGTAACCCCAGAAACAGCAGAAGTTGCAGATAAAGGGACTGCGGTTTAGCCCACTTCATCGCCACACTCCAGCACGTAACCCAGCCCGCGCAGGGTGGTAATCTTCACCCCGCTGCCGCTCAGTTTCTTGCGCAAGCGGTGAATATAGAGATCGATGCTCTCCGGGCTCACGTCGTCGTTCAGGCTAAACACCTGATCGAACAGCTGCTGGCGGGAAACGGGCCGGGTCCGGCGGTGCATCAGCACCTTCAGCAGGGAAAGCTCGCGCGGCGTCAGGGAGAGCGGTTCATCGTGCAGCAGAAAAAAACCGTCATCGTCGTATTCCAGCTCGCCCAAAAGCTGACGCTCCTGGGTTCGCCCTTCACTTCTGCGCAGCAGCGCGCGCAGCCGCGCATCAAGTTCTTCCAGCTCAAACGGCTTCGGCAGATAATCATCCGCCCCGGCGTTCAGTCCTTTCACCCTGTCCGCCACGTTGCTGCGGGCGGTGAGAAACAGCACCGGGAGCGTCTGCCCGCGCTTTCTCAAACGATGGACGACCTCAAGGCCGTCGAATCCGGGCATACCGATGTCCAGAATAGCGACGGCATAGTTTTCACCCTGCAACAGATGGTCGGCTGCCCGCCCGTCGTTAACGCAGTCCACGGCAAAGCCTCCCTGCACCAGCGCTTTCTCCAGCCAGTGAGCCAGCTCACGATTATCTTCCGCCAGTAAGAGACGCATATCACATCCTGTAAAGTTCGTGTCGCAGTGAAAGGGAAATGAAAGGTTAATGTTTTAACAATCACGCAACGGAACCGCTACAAGGTGGTTCACATAATCAGAAAAAAAGCCCCGTACCCGTACTCCCGGTTCTCCGGCGTGAGGATAAACGATGAAAAAACAATTACTTTCGACCCTTGCTGCAAGCGTATTGATGTTGAGTGCCTCTGTCGTCCAGGCGCAGGATGTCCCGTCCCGCACCGAATGTATCGCCCCGGCCAAACCGGGCGGCGGCTTTGACCTGACCTGCAAGCTGATTCAGGTCAGCCTGCTGGAGACAAAGGCTATCGAAAAACCGATGCGCGTCACCTACATGCCGGGCGGCGTGGGTGCGGTGGCTTACAACGCCATTGTGGCGCAGCGTCCCGCCGAAGCGGGTACCGTGGTGGCCTTCTCCGGCGGCTCGCTGCTGAACCTCTCGCAGGGCAAATTTGGCCGCTACGGCGTGGATGACGTGCGCTGGCTCGCGACCGTTGGAACGGATTACGGCATGATCGCCGTTCGCGCTGATTCCCCGTGGAAATCGCTGAAAGACCTGCTGACTGCGATGGAAAAAGACCCGAACAGCGTGGTGATTGGCGCCGGTGCGTCGATCGGAAGCCAGGACTGGATGAAAGCCGCCCTGCTGGCGCAGCAGGCAAAAGTGGACCCGCACAAGATGCGCTACGTCGCCTTTGAAGGCGGCGGCGAGCCGGTCACGGCGCTGATGGGTAATCACGTGCAGGCCGTCTCCGGCGACCTCAGTGAAATGGTGCCTTACCTGAGCGGGGATAAAATCCGCGTGCTGGCGGTCTTCTCGGAAAACCGTCTGCCGGGCCAGCTGGCGAACGTCCCTACCGCCAAAGAGCAAGGCTACAACCTGGTCTGGCCGATTATTCGCGGCTTCTTCGTTGGGCCGAAAGTGACCGACGCCGAATACCAGTGGTGGGTGGATGCCTTCGCCAAACTCCAGCAAACCGATGAGTTCAAAAAGCAGCGCGATCTGCGCGGCCTGTTTGAGTTCAACCTCAACGGTAAGCAGCTGGACGAGTATGTCAAAAAACAGGTGAATGACTACCGCGAACAGGCGAAAGCCTTCGGTCTGGCGAAGTAAACGGAGGCGCTATGAGCGATCGTATTTTTGCCGGGATATGGCTGCTGCTCTGCATTGGCGGGTTGTTCGTCGCCTGGCAGATCCACAGCGAATACAGTTATGAACCGGTGGGGCCACGCCCCTTTCCGATGGGTATCGTCGGCCTGATGCTGCTCTGCTCCGTAGCAATGCTGTTGCGCCATCCTGACACCGTGGAGTGGCCGCCCAGGCGCATTCTGCAACGTCTGCTGGTAATGGTAATTGTGTTGCTGATGTACGCGTGGGGCTTTGAGTGGCTCGGCTTCCCGATTGCCACCGCTATCCTGACGATGGTGATCGGCATGTTGTTTAACGCCACGCTGCCCACAGCGGGGCTCTCGGGTGCGGTACTGGGCATTTTGCTCTGGTACGCCTTCGACCGCCTGCTGGACGTGACCTTACCCCTTGGCGCATGGTTTAACTAACGGAGCACGCTATGGATACCTGGATTTACCTCTCGCAGGGGTTCGCGGTAGCGATGACCCCGGAAAACCTGGTGATCGCCCTGATCGGCTGCTTCGTGGGCACGATCGTCGGCCTGCTGCCCGGTCTTGGTCCGATTAACGGCGTGGCGATACTTTTGCCGCTCGCCTTTGCCCTGCACCTGCCGGCTGAATCCGCCCTGATCTTACTGGCGACGGTGTATATCGGCTGCGAGTACGGCGGACGCATCTCCTCCATACTCCTGAACGTGCCCGGCGATGCCGCCGCCATTATGACCGCGCTCGACGGTTATCCCATGGCGCAACAGGGACGCGGCGGCGTGGCGCTCTCCATTTCTGCCGTCAGCTCGTTCTTCGGTTCGCTGATTGCCATTGGAGGTATCATTCTGTTCGCCCCTGCGCTGGCCCAGTGGTCGCTGGCGTTTGGCCCGGCGGAATATTTTGCACTGATGGTGTTCGCTATCGCCTGCCTCGGCAGCATGATGGCGCAAAACCCGCTCAAATCGTTTTTGTCTGCGCTGATTGGCTTAGGGTTAGCCACCGTCGGTGTGGATGCCAACACCGGGGTTTATCGCTTTACCTTCGACAGTGTTCACCTGTCCGACGGCGTGCAGTTTATCGTCGTCGTGATTGGCCTGTTCTCTGTCTCAGAAATCTTACTGATGCTGGAACATACCAGCAGCGGGCAGACGCTGGTGCGCAAAACCGGCCGCATGCTCTTTAATGCCAAAGAGGGGGCGCAGTGTGTGGGTGCTACCCTGCGTTCGTCGGTGATTGGTTTCTTCGTCGGCATCCTGCCCGGCGCGGGGGCGACCATCGCCAGCGCTATCACCTACATGACCGAGAAAAAGCTGAGCGGCAACAGCGACAGCTTCGGTAAGGGCGATATACGCGGCGTGGCGGCGCCAGAGGCGGCCAATAACGCCTCGGCCTGCGGCTCGTTTATCCCGATGCTGACGCTCGGCGTGCCGGGCTCCGGCACCACGGCGGTGATGATGGGCGCGCTGACGCTCTATAACATCACCCCGGGTCCGGCGATGTTCACCGAGCAGCCGGACATCGTGTGGGGGCTGATTGCGGCACTGCTGATCGCCAACGTGATGCTGCTGGTGATGAACATCCCGCTGATCGGTCTGTTTACCCGCATGCTGACCATTCCCCTGTGGTTCCTGGTGCCCGCCATTGCGGCGGTCTCTGCGGTTGGGGTGTACGCGGTGCACAGCACCACCTTCGACCTGGTGCTGATGGTACTGCTTGGCGTGCTAGGATACATCTTACGCAAGATGCACTTCCCGATGTCGCCGCTGATTTTAGGCTTTGTGCTGGGTGAGATGCTGGAGCAGAACCTGCGCCGCGCCCTCTCCATTAGCAACGGCAATATGTCGATACTGTGGGAGAGCAGCGTAACGAAGATCCTGCTGGCCATGGCGATCATGGTGATTGTGGTGCCGCCGATCCTACGCCTGCTGCGTCGACGCCAGCGCAAGCCCGAGCCGGACGTCGGCTGATTAGCCCCTCAGCAGGGCATTGACCCACTGTTTTAACGCCTGGCGGGAGATTTTTATCCCGCCATTTTTTAGCTCTGCGGGCAGCACCAGCCAGTGTACCGGCTGTTCAAAACGCGCCAGCCTGCCCTGGATCCAGTCAGGGAATTGCGCGATATCCGTTCCCGGCTCGCACTCCACCACCGCCACAGGACGCTGTCCGAACTCGGCGTCGTCCAGCGGGACGATAAACACCTGGCTTATCTGCGGATGCGTGGCGATAACGCGCTCCAGCGATTCGGGTTGGATCCCCTCTCCTCCGCTGAAAAAGAGGTTGTCCATACGACCTAAAATCGTCAGACGACCGTTGCGCCATTCCCCGCGATCGCGGGTGGCAAACCAGCCCTGCGCGTTAGTGAGCGGAAGAAGCGCACCGTCTCGCCAGTAGCCCGCCGCCATGCTTTGCGCTTTGATCCAGATTTCCCCCTCGACCAGCTCCACTTCCCGACCCGGCAGGGCGGTTCCCACATCCGGCTCGCCGTCCGCCGCTTTCGCGCAAACGGTAGAGGCGAACTCCGTCAGGCCGTAACCGCAGAAGGTGCGAATGCCCTGCTCCCGCGCCTTCTCGGTCAGTTCAACGGGAATTGCCGCTCCGCCGAGCAGAACGGCTTTCAGCGCAACGTGGTGTTGAGTATGAAACAAACGCCACAGCTGGGTCGGCACCAGCGACGCGTGCGTGCAGCCCTCCAGCGCCTGCTCCAGCGGCTGCTTCTTGCGCACGGTCAAGCGCCCGCCCGCCAGCAGCCAGCGCCACAGAATCCCCTGACCAGAAACGTGAAACAGCGGCAACGACAGCAGCCAGTCGTCGTCCCCGCCGTAAGGCATCAGCGCCAGCACGCCTTGCGCGCTCGCAAGATGCGCCGCGCAGGTGTGAACCGCCGCTTTTGGCAACCCCGTCGAGCCAGAGGTTAACGTCATGGAAGCCAGGCGATCCGGCTGCCACGCGGCCGCATATTCCCCTGCGAGTTCTGACAGGCTAAGGGCAGAGAGCCCGTCAAACGCGCCGTCCAGCACCAGCGCATGGCGCAGCGTCATCTGCGGGAGCAGGACGTCCAGCAAGGGGCGCGGAAGCTGGGGATTGACCGGCAGAATGCGCGCACCGCACTGCAGCAGCGCAAGCCACGCCAGCAGCGTTTGCGGGTGGTTATGGGCGAGCAGCATCACGCCGTCACCCTCCTGCACGCCCTGACGATGGAACCCGGCGGCAAGGCTATCGATGCGCGCACAAAGCTGTTGCCAGGTGAGAACATCGTCGTCCAGGCGCAGCGCGGGTTTTTCCGCACGCTGCGTGCGCCAGTGCCGCCAAGGCCAGTCGGTAAAACTCATAGCAGCGGCTCCAGCGCCTCAACGTCGAGGCACGGCAGTATGCTGTCCGGCCACTGACGAATAAGCTGCGTTTGCATCAAGCTTAACGTGTCGAGGCCAGGGATGGTCTGCGGTGTGAGCCAGGCCGCAATGCGCGCCAGCTGCGTCAGCCCGAGGCTGGACTCAATGGATGAACTGATCACCGCCGTCAGCCCCAGGGCGTGCGCAGCCGCGACCTGCTCACGCACCTTGTCCAGGCTGCCGGTCAGCGTCGGCTTAATGACCACCGCACTCACGCCCGGCTCGGCGACAAATTCAAAATCGGCTTCGCGCAGGCTTTCATCCCAGGCAATCGCGATGCCCGTTTCACGGGCAAAGGCGCGGGAGTCATCCCGCGTTTTGCACGGTTCTTCCAGAAACGCGATGCGGTTGCGGTAGGCCGGGTTGACGTACTTCGCGAACTGCTGCGCCTTAAGCGGCGTCCAGGCGCGGTTGGCATCCAGCCGCAGGCGCAGGTCCGGGATTGCTTCCAGCAGCAGGTTGGCGACCATCCCGTCGCGCACCGCTTCGTACAGGCCAACTTTGATTTTCGCCACTTTCTCGCCGGGCATGGCGGAGAGCAGCGCGAACAGTTCGTCCGGATCGCCGGTACAGAGCGGCGCCGCGCGGTAGTTGGCTTCCTGAGGCAAGCTCCCGTCAAGCTCCGCCAGCGCACAGCTGATGCCGAATGCAGCGGAAGGCAGGTCCGGCAGGGCCGGATTAGCGCCTTCACGCCACGCGCGCGCCCAGGCCAGCAGCGCCGCCTGCGCGTCATCCAGCGACTCCAGGCTAAAGCCCGGCAGAGGTGAAATCTCGCCCCAGCCTTCCCGCTCGCCCTGCCGGAGATGCACTAAGAGTCCGTCACGGGTTTTTAACCGCCGCTCGCGCAGCACCACGCCCGCGTCCATCGGTATCTGCCAGCGGTAAACCTGAGCGCGACGCATTACGGGTTCCGTTTGTATTTGCTGAAGTCCGGCTGGCGCTTTTCGTTAAACGCGTTGCGTCCTTCCTGACCCTCTTCGGTCATGTAGAAAAGCATGGTGGCGTTACCCGCCAGTTCCTGCAGACCCGCCTGTCCGTCACAGTCGGCGTTGAGGGCCGCCTTCAGACAGCGCAGCGCCATTGGGCTGTTTTGCAGCATTTCGCGGCACCAGCGCACGGTCTCTTTTTCAAGATCGGCAATTGGCACCAAGGTATTCACCAGGCCCATATCCAGCGCTTCCTGCGCGTTGTACTGACGGCACAGGAACCAGATTTCACGCGCTTTTTTCTGCCCAACGATGCGTGCCATGTAGGACGCACCCCAGCCGCCGTCGAAGGAGCCGACTTTCGGGCCAGTCTGGCCGAAGATGGCATTTTCAGCGGCAATGGTCAGGTCGCACATCATGTGCAGCACGTGGCCGCCGCCGATGGAGTAACCCGCCACCATCGCGACAACCGGTTTTGGACAGGTACGGATCTGGCGCTGGAAATCGAGGACGTTCAGGTGGTGCGTACCCGCATCATCCTGGTATCCGCCGTAGTCGCCACGCACTTTCTGATCGCCGCCGGAGCAGAACGCTTTGTCACCTTCACCGGTCAGGACAATCACGCCGATGTTGTCGTCATAGCGCGCGTCGGCCAGCGCCTGAATCATCTCTTTCACGGTCAGCGGACGGAACGCGTTGCGTACCTGCGGACGATTGATGGTGATTTTGGCGATGCCGTCGGTGGACTTGTGGTAACGAATGTCGGTGTAGCCTTCGGAGCAGTCCTGCCATTCAACCGGGGCGTAGAGCATGTGTTCATCAGGATAGATCATAGAGTGTCCTTTGTTCGAATACGCAGTATCTGAGCCAGACTCGCGGCGACCGCGCCGGGGTTTTCCCGGTGGGCGTTGTGTCCGGCGTGAGGAATAACCTGGCGTTCGGCGTTCAGTTCGGCGGCGATGGCCGAAAACTTCTCGTCGCGTTCACCATAGAGATAATAAAAAGGGGCGTTGCACGCGCTCAGCGCAGAACGCAGGTCGGGCTGCACGGCCAGCGAGGTGGCTTCAAGCATTGCTGCCAGATTCACACCGCTGTTCCGGCTACGCAGGGCAATCAGTTCGCCGCGCTGCGCATCCGTAAGAGAGTCAAACACCGGCTGCTGATACCAGTCGGCAAAGACGTCAGGGAGCGGTTCAGCACGAAAACGCGTCGCCCAGCGGCGATCGGACGCCAGCCGCGCCTCTCGCGAGCCCGCATCCTGCAGCCCAGGATGACCGCCTTCAACGACAATGCCGCATAAGCCCTTTGGCTGCTGGCAAGCCTGAAACATCGCAATGCGGCCGCCGAGAGAGTATCCCACCAGCCAGTAGTTAAGTATGTTGTAACTAAGTAAGGTGCTGGCAAGCAAATTGCTGAGATCGTTAAACCCGGCGACGCTGAAACCGGCAGATTCGCCGTGTCCCGGCAGGTCGAGATACAGCCGGGGATATTCGCGCAATGACTCCCCGACAGCCTGCCACTCGCGGCAATCGCCGGAAAACCCGTGCAGAAAGACCAGCCAGGGGTAACCCGGCTTACCGTTATGCTGCACGCCAGCCAGGGTCACAGGTGGCTCACCTGCGCCAGCAGATTTTGCAGCTTCTGCGCGCCGTCAGCATCGTTCACCACCAGCTCAATAAGCGTGGTGCCCGGCTGCCGCCAGGCGCTGCTTAACGCCGTATCCAGCTGTTCCCAGTTTTCAGGACGATGATACTTGAGGCTGAACATGGCGGCGGCATGCTCGAACTGCACGTTTTGCGGCATCAGGTAGAAGCGTTCGCGCTCGCTCTGCGGCGTCGGCAGCAGGGAGAAAATCTGCCCGCCGTTGTTGTTCACCACAATCAGCACAAAGGGCGCGGAGACCTGACGCAGCAGCGCCAGCGCGTTGAGGTCATACAGTGCAGAGAGGTCGCCCACAATCGCCAGCGTCGATTTCGCACTGGCGCGCTGCACGCCTGCCGCCGTGGAAATAAGCCCGTCGATGCCGCTGGCTCCGCGGTTGCTGTAAACCGGATAGCCTGCGGGCAGCTTAGAGAAGGCATCAATGAGGCGGACTACCAGGCTGTTGCCGACAAACAGCTGCCCCTGCTCGGGCAGATAGTGGCGAATACGGTGCGCAAGCTCGGCTTCACCAAAACCTTCGCACTGCGCACTGGTGAGCTCCCACGCCTGGCGCGAGAGTTCCGGGATCGCCACCGCCCAGGGTTTACGCTTTTCTGCCGGATGCAGTTCCAGCCAGCTATCAATCTCGCTCACCAGACGACGACCGCGATGGTGCGCCGGGTCGAGCCGCCCCTCCCGCGGATCCACCAGCCAGTACTCTTCCGGTGTGCAGGTAGCCTGCCACTGCAACAGACGCTTCCCGGTGAGGCTGGAGCCGATCTGGACCACAATCTGCGCCTGCGCCAGTTCGGTGACCGCTTTGGCATTACCCAGCCAGAGATCGGCGCACGGCAGCGGCTGACCGGTCTGGGAAAGCACGTCGCCAATCAACGGCCAGCCGAGAGTTTGCGCCCATTCGGCGACCAGCTTGCCTTCAGCCGCGCTCATGCGACCGGCAATCACCACACCGCGCTTCTGTCGCCAGAAGAACCAGTCGCGCTGTTTCGCGCTTTCCAGGTGCGTCTGCTCGCGCAGCCAGGGTTTTTCGCTCTCCCACCAGTCACCGAGCTGCTGCTGCCAGGCCAAACCGGTGTCATTCAGTTCACCGTAGAGCGGCTCGGCAAACGGGCAGTTGATATGCAGCGCACCGCTGCGCAGCGAGCCCATCGCGTGGTCAAGGGTCGAAACCAGCCAGCTTGCCGGAATATCCTGAGTTGGACGCGGCAACGAGACCGTCTGGGAAGGATGAGATGCGAAAATACCCGGCTGGCGAATCGCCTGATTGGCACCGCAGTCGATAAGTTCAGGGGGACGATCGGCCGTCAGCAGGATCAATTTTTCACCGGTTAACCCGGCTTCGATGAGCGCCGGATAGAGGTTCGCTACCGCGGTTCCGGAGGTGACAATCACCGCGACGGGGGCGTTGCTGGCTTTCGCCAGCCCTAACGCCAGATGACCCAGACCGCGCTCGTCAAAATGGGTGTGGTGAATAAAGGCCCGGTTTTCAGCCGCCGCCAGCGTCAGCGGCGTGGAGCGGGAGCCCGGTGCAATACACACGTGCCTGACGCCATGGCGGGTCAGGGCTTCGAGGATCACCGTCGCCCAGCGTCGGTTAAAAGAACTTACTGACATGAGTTTGTCCGGTATCAAGAATGCGACACAGTATAAATAATAGAAAAATTTGGAATTTTGATATGAATCGGGAATGCGCGAATCAGTATTAATCCCTAAGGAGCAGAGAACGCAGCCCGGCGGCTTTGTTTTCTATCTCCTGCCACTCCTGTTCCGGGTCAGACCCGCTGACGATCCCCGCCCCGGCGTAGAGCCGCAGCGCCGCGCCGTGGACGCGTGCAGAGCGCAGCGCCACGCAGAATTCACTTTGCTCAGGCGATAAATAGCCGGCCGATCCGGCATACCACTCGCGGTCAAAAGGTTCCACGTTCTGGATAAACGCACGCGCCGCCTGGCGCGGTAGCCCGGCCACCGCCGCAGTCGGCTGCAGAACATGCAGACACTGTTCATCGTCAGCGTGTTTGAGCTCGGTCCAGATGCAGCGCCGCAGATGCTGCACCTTCCGCAACCGCACGACCTGCGCGGGCAGCACCTCCAGCGTTTGGGTGTGATGCTGCAAGCGCTCGCAGATGTCCTCTACAACCAGCATATTCTCACGCTGATTTTTATCGTCTTTCATCAGCCAGTCGCCCAGACGCCGGGCATGAGCGTCATCCGCGTGGCTGGCGACAGTGCCTGCCAGCGCTTCGGTGCGCAGCAACGTGCCGCGCCGACGCCACAGACGCTCGGGCGTAGAGCCCAGAAACGCGTTGCTGGCATCGAAAACCATGCAGAAGTGGTAGCAGTTCAGGTTGAGCGCGCGGCTGGCTGCCATCAGGGCAACGGCATTTACCGGCTGATGGCATTGCAGATCGGTGGCGCGGGCGAGGACCACTTTTTCAAACTCACCGTGCGCGATAGTCTCCGTTGCCTGCCGTATAAGGCGCAGCCATTCCGGTTTTTGCGGCTGGTGCGTTTCGCGTTCCACCTGAACGGACAGCGGGCGGATCGGTTTGGCGTCCTGAAGACTGCCTAAAAAACGCTGTGCCACCTGTGCATCTTCCTGAAGGGAACACTCACTCCACAGCTGCAGGCGCAGGGTGGCAACGCCACCTGAACGTCGCCAGAGCAGGCGCGGTAAAAACAGGCTGCCCTTTTCCGGGGAAAAGGCGTTCAGGCCGCAAATGCGGGTGTCACTGGCTGCATGCTGCGTATGCAAAAACTGCGAGGCCAACGCGAGAGAAGAAAAATGGATAACGGCACCCAGCGCGGCCAGCTCTTCATCGCCGCTACGCTGCTGCCAGTAAAATTGGGGATAGCATTGCTGGGCACCCAGCCAGGCCAGGGGATCGAATGCGTCGTTTAACGGGAAAGAGACGTCGAAATGACGTAAACCGGGTGTTGCGGGTAACGCTTGCGCCAGCCGTGTGCGCAGTTGCTCCAGCGCGAGGAATATCGAATGCACGCGAACCTCTCCCTGTTAAAACCTCGTATTATACGGGGTACCATAAGAAATATCAGTACCCACGTATAGGGAGTGGTTAACCGTTTAAAACGTTGTTAACGACGGGCCAAGAGCAGCCCCAGTACCAGCCCGACGGCAGCACCGGCGCCAATGCCTTGCCACGGTTTTTCATGCACGTAATCATCGGCACGATAAACCGCTTTTTTCGCGCGGTAGTAGTAATTATCAGACGCATGGCTGACGCGGTTTTTCACTTCATGCAGTGCTTTTTCGGCACGCGCTTTAAGCTCAATATATTTCTGATCGGCAGGGTCGCCGGACGAACGTAACACCTCTTCCAGCGTCTCGCTCAGCAAGGCCAGGTCGTCGTCGATACGGGTATCCCAGGATTGAAATGACATATTTTTCTCCATGTTGTTACACCAGTCCGCTAACTATAGCCAACGACTCGCCATTACGCCTGCTTCGTTTCCCTCGCCATGCCGATATGCGGAATGCCATCTTCGTCATACACATCCGTCACTGGCGCAAAGCCAAAGTGCCCGTAAAAGGATTGAAGATGCGCCTGCGCGCCGAGGTATAACGCCTTGTCTGGCCACTGTTTTTCGCACGATGCCAGGGTTTTCTCCATCAGCTGATAGCCCAGTTTTTCACCGCGCGCTTTATCGCTGATGATGACGCGGCCAATCACCACCGGCTCGAAATCGTCGTCGCTTTTCAGAATCCTCGCATACGCCACCAGCTCGTTTTCGCGCCAGCCGAGGATATGACGGTTCTCGCCGACGAGGTCATCGCCATCGATGTCCTGATACGGGCAGGTTTGCTCAACAACAAAGACTTCGCAACGCAGCTTCAACAGGGCATACAGTGAATGAACGGTGAGTTCGCTATGGTGTAAATCTTGCCACTGGATCATGTCTGTCTCCTTACTGGGGTTCATCACGTTATACTAAACCCCTCCCCGTTCGGCAAAGGGCTGATTGCATTATGGAACTGATTTTTCTGGGTACGTCCGCTGGCGTGCCAACCCGCTCACGAAACGTGACGGCGATCCTGCTGGATCGTCATCACCCCACCCGCGGCGGTCTGTGGCTGTTTGACTGCGGTGAAGGCACGCAGCACCAGCTGCTGCGTACCGCTTATCATCCGGGCAAACTGGATAAAATTTTTATTACCCATCTGCACGGTGACCACCTTTTCGGCCTGCCCGGCCTGCTCTGCAGCCGCTCGATGGCCGGTAATGCCAACCCGCTGACGATTTACGGGCCGGCGGGTATTCGGGAATTTGTTGAAACGACGCTGCGCCTGAGCGGCTCGTGGACGGATTATCCGCTCGAGGTGGTGGAGATCGCCGAAGGCCTGGTCTTCGACGATGGCGCGTATACCGTCACTGCCCAGCCGCTTAATCATCCGGTTGAGTGTTACGGCTATCGCATTGAAGAGCACGACAAACCCGGCGCGCTCGACGCCGCGGCTCTCATCGCTGACGGCATAAAGCCCGGCCCGCTGTTCCAGCGTCTTAAGCAGGGAGAGACCGTCACGCTGGAAGACGGGCGCGTGGTGAACGGTCAGGACTACCTCGCGACGCCGCAGCCGGGAAAAAAGCTGGCGATCTTTGGCGATACCGCGCCGTGCCCTTCCGCCCATCTGCTTGCACAGGGCGTGGATGTGATGGTGCATGAAGCGACGCTTGAAACGGCGATGGAAGAGAAAGCCAACAGCCGGGGCCATAGCTCGACGCGTCAGGCGGCGCAGCTTGCCCGTGACGCGGGCGTCGGGAGATTGATCGTCACTCACGTTAGCTCGCGCTACGACGCGCGGGGATGTGCAAGCCTGCTGGCAGAGTGCCGTCACCTGTTCCCGGCGTGTGAGCTGGCGGAAGATTTCACTCAGGTCAGCGTTTAGTCCTTCATTTTTCCCTCAGGATGCCGATAACGATTAAAAGGTCAGCATTTCTCTTGAGGGTAGAATGGATAATTTCCAGAAAGATATTGATGACAGGGCGAATCTGACCCTGTCGAACCGTTTTGAACTGTTGCTGTTCCGTCTTGGCACCTCTCTGAACGAAAATAAGTCCGAGCTGTTTGGCATTAACGTGTTCAAGCTGCGCGAAATCGTGCCGATGCCGGCGTTCACCAAACCCGCAGGCATGAAGTCTCCGCTTATGGGGATGGTGAACATTCGCGACCAGGTGATCCCGGTGATTGACCTGGCCGCCGTGGCCGGATGCAAGCCGACGACCGGACTGAACATTCTGCTGATCACCGAATACGCCCGCAGCGTGCAGGCGTTTGCCGTGGAGTCCGTTGAGAACATCATGCGTCTCGACTGGAAACAGGTTCACGCGGCCGAAACCGCCGTCAGCGGGCGCTATATCACCAGCATCGCCTGTCTGGACGAGAAGACCGATACCAACGATCTGGCGATGGTGCTGGACGTTGAGCAGATCCTGTACGACATCACCCCGGCTAACCACGATCTGCACGCGACCAATCTGAAAACCACCAAATTCAATATCAAGCCGGGCTCGGTCGCGATTGTTGCGGAAGATTCCAAAGTGGCGCGCTCGATGCTGGAGAAAGGCCTGCAGGCGATGGAAATCCCCGCGCAACTGCACATTACCGGTAAAGACGCATGGGAGAAAATTGGCGTACTGGCGGCACAGGCGCAGGCTGAAGGGGTTCCCATCACCGATAAAATTGCACTGGTGCTGACCGACCTCGAAATGCCGGAGATGGATGGCTTTACGCTGACGCGCAAAATCAAAACCGATCCGTTCCTGAAGGATATTCCGGTGGTGATCCACTCGTCTCTGTCCGGCAACGCCAACGAAGACCATATTCGCAAGGTGAAGGCCGACGGGTATGTGGCGAAGTTTGAGCTGAACGAGCTATCGTCAGTGATTGAGGAAGTGCTGGACCGCTCGATGAAGAAGATTGACGGGCCGTTGATTAGCCGGAAGCAGCTGGCTTAAGTCTGGTGCGGGCTGGTGCCCTCACCCCAACCCTCTCCCACAGGGAGAGGGCGAAGACCATAAAAAAACCCGCCGAGGCGGGTTTTTTGCTTTTACATTAACGGCATCGCTCGCTGCACGATATCAATCAGCGGCTGCGGATAGATACCGAAGATCAGCACCAGCAGCGCAGAGATAAGCACCACGATACCACCGGCGCTGTACTGCCAGTTGGTCGGTGCATCGCGGTTAAGCTGCTGAGGCGCGCTCAGGTACAGGCTCACGGCCACGCGCAGGTAGTAGTAAAGGCCGATCGCGGAGCCGATAACGACACCCGCCGTCAGCCACCACAGACCCGCATGAACACCGACTGCCAGCACGTAGAACTTACCGATAAAGCCCAGCGTCATCGGGATACCCGCCAGCGAGAGCATCATTACGGTCATCACAGCAGACAGAATCGGACGGTGCCAGAACAGACCACGGTAGGAGAACAGTGAATCCGCATCCGGACCACGGTACGGGCTGGACATCAGGCTCACCACGCCGAACGCGCCGAGACTGCTGAACAGGTAACCCGCCAGATACACGCCCACGGCTTCCATCGACATCTCGCCGCTCTGCAGCGCAATCAGCGCCACCAGCAGGTAACCCAGGTGTGAGATAGACGAGTAGCCCAGCAGACGCTTGATGTTGGTCTGGCTCAGCGCCATCAGGTTACCGAAGATGATTGAGACGAACGCGATAATGCCCAGCACCACGCGAACCGCTTCGCTGTCACCTACCGGTGCGTACAGGAACAGACGCATCACCACACCGAAGATAGCGATTTTGCTCGCTGTCGCCAGGAAGGTCGACACCGGAGCCGGTGCGCCCTGGTATACATCTGGCGTCCACAGGTGGAACGGCACCAGAGAGAGCTTGAAGCCGAGGCCAACAATCATCATGCCCAGACCCGCCAGCAGCAGCGGCTCGTGCAGCATGCCGTCGCCGAGGCTCTTGCCGATGGCCAGGAAGGAGAGATTACCCGTCTGTGCGTACAGCAGCGCGATACCGAACAGCAGGAACGACGAGGCAGCAGCGGACAAGATGGTGTACTTGATCGCCGCTTCCAGAGAGCGTTTCTGGCGGAAGGCGTAACCAATCAGGCCGAACAGCGGGAGTGAGATCAGCTCAATACCGAGGAACAGCGCGGCCAGGTGGTTCGCGTTCGCCAGCAGAATGCCGCCCAGTGCGGCAATCAGTACCAGCAGGTAAAACTCTTCTTTGTTGTCGTTGTAGCCTTCAAGCCACGGGTACGCAAAGGTGCAGGTTGCCAGGCTTGCCAGCAGAACCAGACCGGTGTACAGCATGGCGTAACCGTCAACGCGCATCAGCGGCGTGACATCCATCGCGCCCGCCTGGCCAACAAACCAGAGGGAGACTAACGCAGCGTTCAGACCCAAAACGGACAGGGTCGCATTCAGGAAGTGATTGCGTCGCCACGCAATGGAGAGCATCACAACCACCACCGTCAATCCGACGATCAGCAGCGGTAGCAGCGCGATCAGTTGTTGTGGAGTTATTGTCATGGCGAATTACGGCCTTGTAGTAGAAGCAGAATTAACAAACCACTGCTGGATGTTGCCCATCGCGCTATGCGAGGTATCCAGAATCGGCTGCGGATAGAAGCCCAACAGCACCAGCAGTACGACCAGCAGCAGGATGATGAACAGCTCACGCAGCGACATCCCCGGCAGTTCTTGTGCAGCAATTTCGCTCTTCGCTTTACCGAAGTAAGCGCGGTGCAGCATCGCCAGCGAGTACACGGAAGCGAACACCAGACCAAAGGTGGAGATGACGGTAATCATCGGAACCACTTTGAAGCTGCCGAACAGAATCATAAATTCGCCGACGAAGTTACCGGTGCCCGGCATACCCAGGGTGGCAACCGCGAAGAACATGGAGAGCGCTGGCAGCCATTTCATTTTGCCCCACAGGCCGCCCATCATACGCATGTCGCGAGTATGCAGACGTTCGTACAGCTGACCGCACAGGATGAAGAGACCCGCGGCGGACAGGCCGTGCGCAATCATCTGAATGACCGCGCCCTGGTACGCCAGCTGGCTGCCGGTGTAGATCGCAATCAGCACGAAGCCCATGTGGGAAACGGAGGTGTAGGCAATCAGACGCTTGATGTCGTACTGCGTGAAGGCCATCCACGCGCCGTAGAAGATACCGATCACGCCGAGCCACATGGCAATGGGTGCGAATTCAGCGGAGGCATTCGGGAACAGCGGCAGTGCGAAACGCAGCAGACCGTAGGCCGCCGTTTTAAGCAAGATGCCCGCCAGGTCAACGGAACCCGCCGTCGGTGCCTGAGAGTGCGCGTCTGGCAGCCAGCCGTGCAGCGGAACCACCGGCATTTTCACCGCGAAGGCGATGAAGAAGCCCAGCATCAGCAGGTATTCCACGCCGTGAGACATCGGGGTCTTCAGCAGCTCTTCATAGTTGAAGGTCCAAACACCGGTCGCATTGTAATGCACGAACACCAGCGCCAGGATGGCAATCAGCATCACCAGACCGCTCGCCTGGGTATAGATGAAGAACTTGGTTGCCGCCGTGATACGCGTTTTACCGTCGGACGCCTTATGCCCCCACAGCGCGATCAGGAAATACATCGGCACCAGCATCATCTCCCAGAAGAAGAAGAACAGGAACATGTCGATGGCAAGGAACACGCCGATCACGCCGCCCAGGATCCACATCAGGTTCAGGTGGAAGAAGCCCTGGTATTTTTCGATTTCTCGCCAGGAGCAAAGTACCGCCAGAACGCCGAGCAGGCCGGTCAGTACCACCATCAGTAGCGACAAACCGTCAATCGCGAGGTGGATCGTAATGCCGAAACGCGGGATCCACGGCAGGATAAACTCAGACTGCCACTGCGGAATGCCCGCAGACTGGGTCAGAGAGTAGCCACCCTGCAACCAGAGTTGCAGGCCAAGTGCGAGCGTTAATCCCATGGTGATCAGCGCGATCCAGCGCGGCATCTTCACGCCAAAGCGTTCAGTCTGCCAGCACAGGAAGCCGCCGATGAAGGGAATTAATATTAGCCAGGGTAGTAACATGGCGATTTACATTCCTTTTTAAGGCCCCCAGCAGGGGCCTGATTTTCAACGAATTCGAATAAAATTCACTTAACGATCAACGCAACACCATCAGCAGCGCCAGCACGACAACCGCACCGATGCTCATGGATGCCACATACCAGCGCAGATAACCGTTCTCACTGTACAGCAGGCCTTTACCTGCAAAGCGGGAGAGGATCGCCGGGATATTCATCAGGCTGTTCAGCGGGTCGCGTTTTACCAGCCACGCGATGCCCAGGAACGGCTTAACGAAGATCATGTCGTACAGCCAGTCGAAGCCCCACGCGTTGTACCACCAGGTGCCCAGCAGACGGCCCGGCGCACTGTTGGCAACGGCAGTTACCAGCGTACGTTTACCCAGCCACAGCCATGCAGCAATCAGGATGCCCGCGATAGCAACCACGCCGGAGGTGATTTCAAGCGTCAGAACGCGACCGTGCTCAAGCTCGGTTGTCGCCGGGAGTACGCCCTGCAGCGGTGGCACAATCATCGCGCCAACGAAGGTGGAGAGTACCAGCAGCACAATCAGCGGCAGGTGATGGGTGATCCCCTTCCCTGCGTGAGCGTGAATTTGTTCTTTACCGTGGAATACGATGAAAATCATACGGAAGGTATACAGGGAGGTCATGAACGCACCGACCAGACCCGCAACCATCAGATTGATATGACCATTCGCCATGGCACCCGCAAGGATTTCGTCCTTACTGAAGAAGCCCGCGGTGATCAGCGGCAGTGCCGCCAGCGCCGCGCCGCCCACCAGGAAGCAGACATACACCAGCGGGATAGACTTACGCAGTCCGCCCATCTTGAAGATATTCTGCTCGTGGTGGCAGGCCAGGATCACCGAACCGGATGAAAGGAACAGCAGCGCTTTAAAGAACGCGTGCGTCATCAGGTGGAAAATGGCGGCGTCCCACGCCTGAACGCCCAGCGCCAGGAACATGTAACCAATCTGGCTCATGGTGGAGTACGCGAGAACGCGTTTGATGTCGGTCTGCACCAGTGCGGCAAAGCCTGCCAGCACCAGCGTGACCGCACCGACGATACCCACCAGATGCAGAATTTCCGGGGTCATCAGGAACAGGCCATGGGTACGCGCAATCAGGTAAACACCCGCGGTTACCATGGTCGCGGCGTGGATCAGCGCGGAGACAGGCGTTGGACCCGCCATCGCGTCGGCCAGCCATGTCTGCAGCGGCAGCTGCGCGGATTTACCCACAGCGCCACCCAGCAGCATCAGCGTTGCCCACCACAGCATGTTGTTGCCTGCTTCGAAGTGCGCCGGCGCCAGTTCCACCATTTCGCGGAAGTTCAGCGTGCCCAGTTCGTTATAGAGAATGAACAGCGCGAAAGCGAGGAACACGTCACCCACGCGGGTCACGACGAACGCTTTCATGGCCGCTGCGCCATTCTTCGGATCGGTGTAGTAGAAACCGATCAGCAGGTAAGAACACAGACCCACGCCTTCCCAGCCCAGGTACATCAGCAGCAGGTTATCGGCCAGCACCAGAACAACCATGCTGGCGATAAACAGGTTGGTGTAGGCGAAGAAGCGGGAGTAGCCCTCTTCACCGCGCATATACCAGGAGGCGAACATGTGGATCAGGAAGCCCACGCCGGTGACAACGGAGAGCATGGTCAGAGACAGACCATCCAGCACCAGGTTGAAACCGATGTTGAAATCACCGACCGACATCCACGTCCACAGCGGCACGCTGAAAGGCTGACGTCCGTTGTTAAAGAAGTCGATACCCGCATACGCTGTAACCAGCGCAGCCAGACCGATTGAGCCGATACCCACGGTCGCAGACAGATTCTCAGACCAGCGGCCGCGAGAAAACGCCAGCAGCACGAAGCCAATCAGCGGAAAAATAATGGTTAAGGCAAGCATGTTCATCCACGCAACTCACTTACTGAATCGATGTTCAGGTTCTGGCGGCGACGATGGAGCTGCAGCAACAGCGCCAGGCCAATACTCGCTTCGGCAGCCGCAAGGCTGATGGCGAGAATGTACATCACCTGACCGTCGGCCTGGCCCCAGTAGCTCCCGGCGACCACGAAGGCCAGCGCCGAGGCGTTAATCATGATTTCCAGACCAATCAGCATAAACAGCAGATTGCGGCGGATAACCAGACCGGTTAAGCCCAGAACGAACAAAATCGCAGCGAGGATCAGTCCATGTGTTAAGGGGATCATGCGCGCTCCTCCGTTTTTCTTTTCGCGCGGTCATCAGTGCGGTTGCTCAGCACCTCGCCCACACGCTCTTCACGGCCGACGTGGAAGGCAACAACCAGACCTGCCAGCAGCAGCATTGACGCCAGTTCAACCGCCAGAACATAAGGGCCAAACAGAGCAATACCCACTGTCTTAGCGCTGATTGGCGTACCGTCGATGCCCTGATCGTTCACGCCCAAAATGGCGTAAACAATCACCACCAGCATGATGGCCGACAGAATTGCCGGACCAATCCACACCTGCGGTTTTAACCACTGACGTTCCTGCTCAATTTCAGAGCCGCCCAGGTTCAGCATCATCACCACGAACACGAACAGCACCATGATGGCACCGGCGTAGACGATGATTTCCAGCGCACCGGCGAAGTGCGCGCCCAGCGCAAAGAACACCCCGGAAATGGCCAGCAGCGAAATGATTAAGTACAGCAGCGCATGCACCGGATTGGTGTGCGTGATCACTCGCAGCGTAGCCAGGATGGCGATAAGGCCACAGATATAAAAAGCGAATTCCATTGCCCTCTCCTTACGGTAACAGGCTCTTGACGTCGATAGGCTTAGCTTCGTTCTCTGCTTCGCCCTTATCTTTGCCGTCGATTGCCATACCCGCCATCCGGTAGAAGTTATATTCCGGGTATTTGCCCGGACCGGAAATCAGCAGATCCTCTTTCTCGTACACCAGGTCCTGACGCTTGTACTCACCCAGTTCGAAGTCTGGAGTCAGCTGAATCGCCGTGGTTGGGCACGCTTCTTCACACAGACCGCAGAAGATGCAGCGTGAGAAGTTGATGCGGAAGAACTCAGGGTACCAGCGGCCATCTACCGTCTCGGCTTTTTGCAGAGAGATACAGCCTACCGGGCACGCTACCGCACACAGGTTACAGGCAACGCAGCGCTCGGAACCGTCCGGATCGCGCGTCAGCACGATACGGCCACGGTAGCGCGGCGGCAGATATACCGGCTCTTCCGGGTACATCCGGGTTTCGCGTTTGGCAAACGCGTGCAGGCCGATCATCCAGATACTGCGTACCTGGGTGCCGAAACCTACTAATAATTCTTTTAAGGTCATGGTCTAAAGCCCCTTATGGCTGCTGCCAGAGAATGACAGCCGCCGTTACCAACAAGTTGACGAGCGTCAGCGGCAGGCACACTTTCCAGCCGAAGGACATTACCTGGTCATAACGCGGACGCGGTAAGGACGCACGAATCAAAATGAACATCATCATAAAGAACGCGGTTTTCAACGCGAACCAGATGAACGGCGGTAAGAACGGGCCATGCCAGCCACCAAAGAACAGCGTTACCATCAACGCGGAAATGGTGACGATACCGATGTACTCGCCCACGAAGAACAGACCGAATTTCATACCGGAATATTCAATGTGGTAACCGTCGGCCAGTTCCTGTTCGGCTTCTGGCTGGTCAAACGGGTGACGGTGACACACCGCCACGCCCGCGATAGCAAAGGTAATAAACCCAAAGAACTGCGGGATAACGTTCCAGATGTCAGCCTGGTTGTTGACGATGTCGGTCATGTTAAATGAACCGGCCTGCGCCACCACGCCCATCAGGGAAAGACCCAGGAACACTTCGTAGCTCAGCGTCTGCGCGGAAGCACGCATCGCACCCAGCAGCGAGTATTTGTTGTTACTGGACCAGCCTGCGAACAGCACCGCGTAAACCGCGAGACCTGCCATCATCAGGAAGAACAGAATGCCGATGTTCAGGTCAGCGACCACCCAGGTCGGGCTGACCGGAACGATAGCAAACGCCAGCAGCAGCGAAGTGAAGGCGATCATCGGTGCCAGAGTAAAGATCACGCGGTCCGAGAAGCGCGGGATCCAGTCCTCTTTAAAGAACATCTTGATCATGTCCGCCACAAGCTGGAGTGAACCACCCCAGCCCACGCGGTTCGGTCCGTAACGGTTCTGGAACAGACCGAGCAGACGACGTTCACCAAAGCTCATGAACGCGCCGCAGGTGACCACCACCAGCAGAATCACAACCGCTTTCAGAATACTCAGCAGGATGTCGATAAGATCCGGCGTTAACCAACTCATGCTTTTGCCTCCTGCAGGTTATCAAGACGCGCACCCGCCAGTACCGGCGCGATGCCAGGCATACCCATTGGCAGACCCACCTGCCCTGCTGTCAGACCCTCAGAGATAATCAGCGGCAGGCTGATTGTCTGGCCGTCATAGCTAAAGGCAATGTTTGCGTCCGCGTTAACGCCAAGCTTCGCGGCATCCGCCGGGTTGAGCTTGATGTACGGCTGCGGCATGCGGGTCTGGAAGACCGGTGAACGCTGGGACAGCTCGTCGCTACCGAACAGATGGTAGTACGGCGCGATACGCCAGTTGCCATCCTGGGCCTGGAAGCTCGCCGGTACGGTGGTGAAGAAGTCCAGACCGGTTTCGGAGGCTTCAATCAGACGCACGCCCGGATCGCCGTGGCGCAGGGAGCCACCCACTTCAGCCTGGAACTTGTTCCATGCCTGCGGGGAGTTCCAGCCTGGCGCCCATGCGAATGGGATTTGCGAACGCGGCGCAGACGGCTGGTTGTTCCCTTCCATTGAGAAGGCGAACATCGTGTCTTTATCCTGCGGCTGGCGCGGTTCGTGCACGCTGATATTGGCGCGCATTGCGGTACGACCGCTGTAACGGTGCGGTTCACGCGCCAGTTTCTGGCCGCGAATGCGGAAGCTTGCTTCAGGCGCGGCATCTTTAATGCCTGCCAGCTGAGGCAGTTTTTCGACGACCGCGTCGATAACGTGGTCGAGCTGCGTCCAGTCCACTTCACGGCTCTGCACGGTGCTGTGCAGGGAGTGCAGCCAGCGCCAGCTTTCCAGCATCACGGTGTTGCTGTCGTAGTACGCCGGGTCATAAACCTGGAAGAAACGCTGTGCGCGGCCTTCGTTGTTGATAACGGTACCATCGCTTTCTGCGAAGCTTGCCGCAGAGAGCACCAGGTGCGCTTTATCCATAATCGCCGTGCGCTGATGGTCAATCACCATCACCAACGGCGCTTTGGAGAGCGCGGCGTCAACGCGAGCAGCAGAGGCATGGCGATGCAGATCGTTTTCCAGCACAACAACGGCGTCAGCAGAGCCGGATTCCAGTTCGCTTAACGCTGCTTCCAGCGAGCCGCCGCCAATCATACCCAGACCGATGCTGTTCACCGCACGGGCAATCATGGTCACACCGACGTTCGCTCCGCGGCCTTTCAGGGCTTTGGCAACGTTGGCTGCCGCCTGAATGATCTCGGCGCTACCGGCGTTGGTCCCGGAAATAATCAGCGGTTTTTTCGCACCGGCCAGGGCCTGAACAATCACGTCGACCTTGTTCTGCAGGTCGCGATCCAGCTCAACGGCCGGAGAGTTGCTGTCCAGCGCGTGGGCAATCGCAAAGCCAAGACGCGCCTGATCTTCAACCGGTGCGCAGTAGGTCCACGCCGCGATATCGTCCAGACGGGTATTGTCAACGTTGGTCACAAACAGAGGATGCTTCGCGCGCTGACCGATGTTCAGGATTGCCGCAATCTGCCAGTCGGCCACTTTCTGCGCCGCTGCCATTTCACGTGCTTTCCCCTTCACCGCCTGACGAACCGCCAGAGCCGCGCGTGCGCCGGTCTGCGTCAGGTCTTCACCCAGCACCAGAACCGCATCATAAGATTCAATTTCGCGCAGCGCAGGGGTGTGGACACCGCCTTCACGCAGCACTTTCAGTACCAGCTGAAGACGTTCCTGCTCGCCCTGAGCGATACCGGTATAGAAGTTTTCCGCCCCAACCAGCTCGCGCAACGCGAAGTTGCTTTCGATACTGGCGCGCGGGGAGCCGATACCGATCACTTTCTTCGACTGGCGCAGAATATCTGCCGCGCCCTGCATCGCCTGTTCAGCGTTCAGGGTAATGAAGTCGTCGCCACGGCGCTGAACCGGCTGACGCGGACGGTCTTTCAGGTTGACATAGCCATAGCCGAAACGACCGCGGTCGCAGAGGAAGTAGTGGTTAACGGTACCGTTGTAACGGTTTTCGATACGGCGCAGTTCGCCGTAACGCTCACCCGGGCTGGTGTTACAGCCGAGGGAACACTGCTGACAGATGCTTGGCGCAAACTGCATGTCCCATTTACGGTTGTAACGCTCGGAGTGGGTTTTATCCGTGAATACGCCGGTCGGGCAGATTTCTACCAGGTTACCGGAGAATTCGCTTTCAAGCGTACCGTCTTCCGGACGACCGAAGTAGACGTTGTCATGTGCGCCATACACGCCCAGATCCTGACCGTCTGCGTAGTCTTTGTAGTAACGCACGCAGCGGTAGCAGGCGATGCAGCGGTTCATTTCGTGAGAGATGAACGGCCCCAGATCCTGATTACGGTGGGTACGCTTGGTAAAGCGATAGCGACGGAAGCTGTGACCGGTCATGACGGTCATATCCTGAAGATGGCAGTTACCGCCCTCTTCACAAACCGGACAGTCGTGCGGGTGGTTGGTCATCAACCATTCCACCACACTTTCGCGGAACTGTTTGGCTTCTTCGTCATCAATCGAAATAAAGGTGCCTTCGGTGGCTGGCGTCATACAGGACATCACCAGGCGACCACGCGTGTCTTCCGCGTTTTGATATTGCTTCACCGCACACTGGCGGCAAGCACCGACGCTGCCCAGCGCCGGATGCCAGCAAAAGTACGGAATATCGAGGCCAAGAGACAGACAAGCTTCCAGCAGGTTGTCCGCCCCGTTGACTTCGTATTCTTTGCCGTCTACATGAATCGTAGCCATTAGCATGCTTCCAGTTGTCTCGGTCGAAACCGAGCGTTAATCAAAATTCTGTTTTTACCAGCGCGCTTTCAGCAGGTTCGGCTGAATCCCATTGATTGAATGGGTATTGCTGAACGGCTGCTTGATGCCTGCTTCGAATTCGTCGCGGAAATATTTAATCGCGCTCTGCAGCGGCTCGACGGCACCCGGTGCGTGGGCACAGAAGGTTTTGCCTGGGCCTAAGAATCGACACAGTTGCTCAAGTGTCTCGATATCGCCAGGCTGGCCTTCGCCACGTTCGATTGCACGCAGGATCTTCACGCTCCACGGCAGTCCGTCACGGCACGGTGTACACCAGCCGCAGGACTCGCGGGCGAAGAACTCTTCCAGGTTACGCACCAGCGAGACCATGCCGATCTCGTGGTCGACGGCCATCGCCAGCGCCGTACCCAGACGGCTGCCTGCTTTACCAATGCTTTCGAATTCCATCGGCAGATCGAGGTGGGCTTCGGTCAGGAAGTCAGTCCCTGCCCCACCCGGCTGCCAGGCTTTGAATTTCAGGCCATCGCGCATGCCGCCCGCGTAGTCTTCAAGAATTTCGCGTGCGGTGGTACCGAACGGCAGTTCCCAGACGCCAGGATTTTTAACGCGACCAGAGAAGCCCATCAGCTTGGTACCGGCATCTTTACTTGAGGAGATGCCCTGATACCACTCCACGCCGTTGGCGAGGATAGCCGGAACGTTACACAGGGTTTCGACGTTGTTTACGCAGGTCGGTTTACCCCATACGCCGGAGCTTGCCGGGAACGGTGGCTTAGAGCGCGGGTTCGCACGGCGACCTTCCAGGGAGTTAATCAGCGCGGTTTCTTCACCGCAGATATAACGCCCGGCACCGGTGTGCACGAACAGTTCGAAGTCAAACCCGGTGCCCAGGATGTTTTTGCCAAGCAGGCCCGCTTCGGTGGCTTCGGCAATCGCGCGACGCAGGTTTTCTGCCGCTTCGATGTACTCACCGCGCAGGAAGATGTAGCCACGGTACGCTTTCAGCGCAAACGCGGAGATCAGCATGCCTTCCACCAGCAGGTGCGGCAGCTGCTCCATCAGCAGGCGGTCTTTATAGGTGCCCGGCTCCATTTCATCGGCGTTACACAGCAGGTAACGGATGTTCATGGATTCGTCTTTCGGCATCAGGCTCCACTTCAGACCGGTGGAGAAGCCCGCACCGCCACGCCCTTTCAGGCCAGAATCTTTTACCGCGTTAACGATGTCGTCCGGCGCCATGCCGCCAAGGGCTTTACGCGCACCGGCATAGCCGTTTTTGCTTTCGTATTCTTCAAGCCATACCGGCTGTTTATCATCGCGCAGACGCCAGGTCAGCGGATGCGTCTCAGCAGTACGAATTACAGTTTTCATTTGTACTGCTCCAGCAGGTCAGGAATCGCTTCCGGCGTCAGATGGCTGTGAGTGTCCTCATCAATCATCATGGTCGGCCCCTTGTCGCAGTTACCCAGGCAGCAGGTCGGCAGCAGAGTAAAGCGTCCATCGAACGTGGTCTGGCCCGGCTTGATATTGAGCTTCTTCTCAATCGCAGCCTGAATGCCCTGATAACCGGTGATGTGGCAGACAACGCTGTCACAGTAGCGGATCACATGGCGGCCAACCGGCTGACGGAAGATCTGGCTGTAGAACGTGGCTACGCCTTCTACGTCACTTGCCGGAATACCCAGCACTTTTGCGATCTCGTAGATCGCCCCATCCGGCACCCAGCCACGCTGTTTCTGTACGATTTTCAGCGCTTCAATGGACGCCGCACGCGGGTCTTCGTAGTGGTGCATCTCGTGCTCAATAGCGGCACGTTCTGCTTCACTCAGCTCAAAAGCCTCGGTCTGTGGTTGTTGATTCTCGTGCATAATTAGCGGTCCACATCTGACATAACAAAATCGATACTACCCAGATACACAATCAGGTCGGAGACCAGACTGCCGCGAATGGCGGCCGGGATCTGCTGCAGGTGCGCGAAGCTTGGCGTACGCACGCGGGTACGGTAGCTCATAGTGCTGCCGTCGCTGGTCAGGTAGTAACTGTTGATACCCTTGGTCGCTTCAATCATCTGGAAGGATTCTTGCGCCGGCATGACCGGACCCCAGGAAACCTGCAGGAAGTGGGTGATCAGGGTTTCGATATGTTGCAGCGTGCGCTCTTTCGGCGGCGGCGTCGTCAGCGGGTGATCCGCCTTGAACGGGCCTTCCGGCATGTTGTTGAGGCACTGCTCAAGGATGCGCAGACTCTGGCGCAGCTCTTCCACTTTCAGCATCACGCGGGTGTAGCAGTCGGAAACACCGCCGCCCACCGGGACTTCAAAGTCGAAGTTCTCGTAGCCAGAGTAAGGACGGGCTTTACGCACGTCGAAATCAATACCGGTCGCACGCAGACCTGCACCTGTCGTCCCCCACTCCAGCGCTTCTTTCGCGCCGTAGGCAGCAACGCCCTGAGAACGACCTTTCAGAATGGTGTTACGCAGCGCGGCTTTCTCATAAGACGCCAGACGTTTTGGCATCCAGTCGAGGAATTCACGCAGCAGACGGTCCCAGCCGCGCGGCAGATCGTGTGCCACACCGCCGATGCGGAACCAGGCCGGATGCATACGGAAACCGGTAATCGCTTCCACCAGATCGTAGATTTTCTGACGGTCGGTAAAGGCGAAGAATACCGGGGTCATCGCGCCGACGTCCTGAATGAACGTGGAGATGTACAGCAGGTGGCTGTTGATACGGAACAGTTCTGACAGCATGACGCGAATCACGTTAACGCGATCCGGCGTGGTGATACCCGCCAGTTTCTCAACGGCCAGCACGTATGGCATTTCGTTAACGCAGCCGCCGAGGTACTCGATACGGTCGGTATACGGAATGTAGCTGTGCCAGGACTGACGCTCGCCCATCTTTTCAGCACCACGGTGGTGGTAGCCGATATCAGGCACGCAGTCGACAATCTCTTCGCCGTCAAGCTGAAGAATAATACGGAATGCACCGTGCGCAGACGGGTGGTTTGGACCGAGGTTGAGGAACATGAAGTCCTCGTTTTCGGTACCGCGCTTCATGCCCCAGTCTTCCGGCTTGAAGGTCAGCGCTTCCATCTCCAGATCCTGCTTGGCTTTGGTCAGCTCAAACGGGTCGAATTCGGTTGCACGTGCCGGGTAGTCTTTACGCAGCGGGTGGCCGGTCCAGGTCTGCGGCATCATGATGCGCGTCAGGTGCGGGTGGCCGTCAAAGGTCATGCCGAACATTTCCCAGGTTTCACGCTCGTACCAGTTCGCGTTCGGGAAAAGTTTGGTAATCGTCGGCAGATGCATGTCGTTTTCAGACAATGCCACCTTGAGCATGATATCCGTATTACGGTCTATTGAGATCAGGTGGTAGAAAACGGAAAAATCCGCAGCAGGGAGACCCTGGCGGTGAGTACGCAGACGTTCATCCATGCCGTGTAAGTCAAACAGCATGACGTAAGGTTTCGGCAATTTCTTGAGGAAATCGACCACTTCCAGTAATTGTTCACGCTTCACCCAAACAACGGGTACCCCGGTGCGGGTGGCCTGAACAGTAAAGGCATCCGGCCCAAAACGGTTGCGCAGTTCGCCAACGACTGGGTCATCGAGATGATCCCGTGTCTGCCAGGCGGCTTCTTGCGCGGTTAAGTCGGTCATATTGTTCACCATTGCAAATGGTCCGTGGTGACTGTTAAGCCTGGCTTCGCGCTATTTGAGTAGTGATATGCGAAGGTGTTCTCCAGGCCCACAGGCGCAAATTAAATTTCGTCAGGCGTACGCAGGTTGGTGACGGCAATACGTTCACCACGTTTACGCTCGCGCTCGGACTGCATGTTCGCGCGATACACACCCTGATCGCCAACAACCCACGACAGTGGGCGACGTTCTTTACCGATAGACTCCTGCAGCAGCATCAGCGCCTGCATGTAAGCTTCCGGACGCGGCGGGCAGCCCGGAATGTAGACATCCACCGGGATAAACTTATCTACGCCCTGCACGACGGAATAAATGTCGTACATACCGCCAGAGTTTGCACATGCGCCCATGGAGATAACCCATTTTGGCTCCAGCATCTGGTCATAAAGACGCTGAATAACCGGGGCCATCTTGGTAAAGCACGTACCGGCCACCACCATCAGGTCAGCCTGACGTGGGGAAGCACGCAGTACCTCTGCCCCAAAACGCGCAACGTCATGCACCGCAGTGAATGACGTCACCATTTCAACGTAGCAGCAAGAAAGGCCAAAGTTGTAAGGCCAGATGGAGTTCTTACGACCCCAGTTGACCATATCGTGCATGGCATGTTCGAGCTTGCCCATGTACACGCTTTTATTGACTTCTTGCTCCAGGGGGTCGGTTACGATCTCCTGTTTTTGCAGGGGGTAACGGTCATTCTCACCGTTAGGATCTATGCGGGTGAGCGTATAATCCATCTTATTGCCTCGCTGTTACTGCTGACGATTAGAGATACTGTTTTCCGGGTTGATCTGTTCACGGCGTGAACGCGCAGGCGTCCAGTCCAGCGCGCCAATACGCACCAGATAAACCAGACCGGCCAGTAACACTAAAATGAAAATTGCGGCCTCGACAAAGCCCACCCAACCACTTTCGCGAATGGAGGTCGACCATGCGAAAAGGTAAAGCGCTTCCACGTCGAAGATGACGAAGAACATGGCTACCAGGTAGAACTTGGCAGACAGGCGTAAGCGAGCGGTACCTACGGAATCAATACCTGATTCGAAAGGTGTGTTTTTGTGCCTTGCGCGGGCGCGACCGCCCAGGAACCAGCCGCCGACTAACATCAGGCAGCACAGGCCAATGGCTACAATAAGAAAGATTGCGAATGCCCAGTGATGAGCGATGACTTCTGTGGATGTTGACATACTCATTGCTTACTCATCAAAAGTGATACCGACGACACTGCTCTTGCTGGCAGATGGGCATCACATCGATTCATGGGGAGGAACAAATAACCTTACACTAACTGTCAGAAATGAGACATAGACAGCAAAATGATGGGGTTTTTTACTCCTTTCTATAACCTTTTGTCAACTTTAACAAAGGTTTCTTCACATTAAATGACATCAAGCGATTCTCATTAACATTTCATGCCCTTTTAACCCTGGTGGGTACCTGACTTTACGTCAAATGCATGTTGTTGAATCGTGTCCGTTTTGGAAGTAAAAAAAATAACCCTCCTATTTTGACAGGATTTGCCAAGGATTCCTCCCCCCAAATAGGAGTATTTTCTTGATCTGAGACACGCTTTTGTTAATTCAATCAAGAAACCGGCAACATATTTCCTGTTTTTTTAACATTGAATGGGGAAGCGGCAAGGTAGAACGGAAAACGAACACGATTTAACCAAAACAATCTATCTCACTGATATTTAAAGCTTACATGATCTAACCCTGTATTCGGAAAGGGTATTTTTACCAAAAAAAAACCACTTCACGCGAAAATCGCGCGAGTGGCTCTTTTTTACACTTACAATTTGTTACGAGAATTTTGAGTGTTTGATCACTCAAAGTCCCCTTCAACGATCAGGGAGTCATCCCCCCCTTCCGGAGTAACATGCTCGTATTGCCAGGGATTATGGTAGTTTTCCATCGCCTCAAACACGACTTTTGCCAGCTCGTTATTGCTGGTTGCGTTGTGGCATAACAGATACTCCGTATCCGGCAACGCAGGAAGACCATCACTTTTACCCAACACGCGGAGATCCGGACTCATCATTTCCACCGGACGCGCTGTTACGCCGAGCCCCGCTTTCACGGCAGCTCGAACAGCGGGTAGCGTTGAGGCCACATAGGCCAAACGCCACGGAATGTTGGCCTCATTGAGCGCCGACAGCACCATATCCCGGAACGGACTTGGATCATCCAGTAAGACCAATGGAATGGGCTCACCTTGTTGCAGTACATATTCAGCCGCGCAATACCAATGCGTTGGAGAAGTCCGCAGCGTCAGACAATCAAATTGCCCAGGACGATGCGTCGTGACCACCAGATCCACTTCATTCTCTTTGAGCATCTCAATCATAAAAGCATTACGCTTTACGCTAACATCCAGCGCAAGCTTCGGATAAACCGAACTGATACGATTGAGAAGAAACGGCAATATCGTATCCGCTGACTCATCAGATGCGCCTAATGTTAACACCCCCTGGAGGTTGCTAAACATTAAAGACATACATGCTTCATCATTAAAGCGAAGTATTTTCCTGGCATAACCCAGTAGCTGGATACCGTGTTCCGTTAAGAGCTTATTACGTCCATGACGTGCAAAAAGCTCTTTACCGACCAGTTGCTCCAGCCGCTGCATTTGCTGGCTAACGGCAGACTGGGTTCGGCAAACTGCGGCAGCAGCTGCTGCAAAAGTGTTGAGATCGGCGACCGCAACAAACGTTCTCAGCAGATCGAGGTCGAGATTCATTATCGGACGATTTGCATTTATCATATCTATTCACTTTCAGGTTGCTCGTGCGGAGCTGCCCGGGTTGAAGCTGTGTGTAACAGTTAAGCAATTCCCTCTGAAGGTTTCCCTCGCATCCCGGCCCGGCAGACTGCCTGACAGATAGTTATTGTGCTGCTGTATATCAACAGTCAGAAAGCACGTTTCATGACGTTATTTTTATTCTCTTAAACGTTCAGAATATTTAGATGTTCGCAGGTTTCTGTAAATTACATTAAAGGTATGACACCTTTACGGCCATCTTTATCGCAGCGCGGTTAACGTAGCAGGATGTGTTCGGCACACACCAGCCAGAGATAAATCCAACAATAACAATCAATTAATTTAGAAAAGCGGATCCAGATATACAAAACATAGGGCTCTGGCGCCTGCTTTCCTGAAAGACATCTTAACCCAAATCCACTTTATTTATAAGTCTTATTGCAATATTAAGGATTAAGAGGGACTGTTAAGCCTCTCAACTAATTTTATTAAAATTAACTAAAGTTGCATTTTGTTGGTTAATAATAAATAAATTTTAATTTAGATTAAGACCATTCATTAATAACACTTAACATTAATTTCACATGAGTAACTTTTAGCCTAAGCATACTATTCCAACAGTCTGTCTCGAAGCATCTGATTTTACGAAAAGTCACTTAGGGGAACTTCTTACTGCGTATTGGGCATGTTTTTTATTTTTATCAGCATAATATGAAATACAACTCAAAATAAACAGCACAATAAACTTCAGAACATACTTATCACATTACTTTAGCACAACAGAACTCACTGCAAGCAGTGAAATAGATTCCACAGGAATTGACGCATTGTACAAAATCTTCTCCTGTACACCCTTCAAAACGAAGCGAGGGGGGAGTACATTGTTCCGTGCAGACTTCCACGGCAGGGAGTGGCAATACTAGCGAAAAGGTTAAAGGTTCATGTCCCCTATCGAAAAATCCAGCAAACTAGATAACGTCTGTTACGACATCCGCGGCCCGGTTCTGAAAGAGGCCAAACGCCTTGAAGAGGAAGGCAATAAGGTTCTGAAACTCAACATTGGTAACCCTGCGCCATTTGGTTTTGAAGCGCCGGATGAAATTCTGGTTGATGTGATCCGCAACCTTCCTACTGCACAAGGCTACTGCGATTCAAAAGGACTCTATTCCGCGCGTAAAGCCATCATGCAGCACTATCAGGCGCGCGGTATGCGTGACGTAACCGTTGAAGATATCTATATCGGCAACGGCGTCTCTGAACTGATTGTGCAGGCGATGCAGGCGCTGCTGAACAGCGGCGACGAAATGCTGGTACCTGCGCCGGACTACCCGCTGTGGACGGCGGCCGTGTCGCTGTCGAGCGGTAAAGCCGTTCATTATCTCTGTGACGAGTCCTCTGACTGGTTCCCGGACCTTGATGATATTCGCGCGAAAATTACGCCTCGCACGCGTGGCATCGTGATCATTAACCCGAACAACCCGACGGGTGCGGTCTATTCGAAAGAACTGCTGATGGAGATCGTCGAGCTCGCCCGCCAGCACAACCTGATCATTTTTGCCGACGAAATCTACGACAAAATCCTGTACGACGCGGCACAGCACCACTCGATCGCCGCGCTGGCCCCGGATCTGCTGACCGTCACCTTTAACGGCCTGTCTAAAACCTACCGCGTAGCCGGTTTCCGTCAGGGCTGGATGGTTTTAAACGGTCCGAAAAAGCACGCCAAAGGCTACATTGAAGGGCTGGAAATGCTGGCGTCGATGCGTTTATGTGCCAACGTTCCTGCACAGCACGCGATCCAGACGGCGCTCGGCGGTTATCAGAGCATTAGCGAGTTCATCGTTCCCGGTGGTCGCTTGTATGAACAGCGTAACCGCGCGTGGGAGCTGATCAACGATATCCCGGGCGTCTCCTGCGTGAAACCTAACGGCGCGCTCTATATGTTCCCGAAAATTGACGCGAAGCGCTTCAATATTCACGACGACCAGAAGATGGTGCTCGACTTCCTGCTGCAGGAAAAAGTGCTGCTGGTTCAGGGTACGGCGTTTAACTGGCCGTGGCCGGATCACGTGCGCATTGTGACCCTGCCGCGCGAAGATGACCTCGAAATGGCCATCAGCCGCTTCGGGCGCTTCCTCTCTGGATACCATCAGTAACGTTGCCTTTCTGCCGGGTGGCGCTGCGCTTGCCCGGCCTACAAAATCCGCAAATTTGCATCTTGCCTCCCCTCCCCGCACAATGAACGCATGTCGCAGTAAAGACAAAAGGTAACCTATGAGTCAGAGTCATTTCTTTGCCCACCTCTCCCGCCTGAAGCTGATCAACCGCTGGCCGCTGATGCGCAACGTCCGCACGGAAAATGTTTCAGAGCACAGCCTGCAGGTTGCGATGGTCGCTCACGCGCTGGCCGCCATAAAGAACCGCAAATTTAACGGGCAGGTCAACGCTGAACGTATTGCCCTGCTGGCGATGTACCATGATGCCTCGGAAGTGCTGACCGGCGATCTGCCAACGCCAGTGAAATATTTCAACTCGCAGATTGCGCAGGAATACAAGGCAATTGAGAAGATTGCTCAGCAGAAGCTGATCGATATGGTGCCGGATGAATTACGCGATATCTTTGAGCCGCTTATCGATGAACATCAGTACACGGAAGATGAAAAGTCGCTGGTGAAGCAGGCCGACGCGCTGTGTGCCTACCTGAAATGTCTGGAAGAGCTGTCTGCAGGGAATAACGAGTTTTTACTGGCGAAAACGCGTCTGGAAAAAACGCTGGAGTCCCGCCGCAGCGAAGAGATGGATTATTTTATGCAGGTGTTTGTGCCGAGCTTCCATCTGTCGCTGGATGAGATTAGCCAGGATTCACCGTTGTAATTTTTTTCGCCGGGTGGCGGCTTCGCCTTACCCGGCCTACGTTTCTGCGCTCACGCTAAAACGGGAATAAAACCGGAATTAACACCACGCACACCACCATTACCAGCACGGTGAACGGCACGCCAATCTTAACGAAATCGCTGAATCTATAATTCCCGGGCCCCAGCACCAGCGTATTCACTGGTGAAGATACCGGTGTCATAAATGCCGCGGAGGCCGCCATCGCCACCATCATCGCGAACGGATACGGCGACACGCCCATGGATTTCGCCATCGCCAGTGCAATAGGCGCCATCAGTACCGCCGTCGCGGTATTGGAAATAAACAGGCCGATGGAGGCGCACATGATAAACAGACAGACCATCATCATGTACGGCCCATACCCGCCGCCAACGTCCATTAAGCCCTTAACGATCAAATCCACCCCGCCGGTTTTTTGCAACGCCAGCGCAAAGGGCATCATCCCGACAATCAGAATAATGCTCGGCCAGTGAATGGCTTTATACGCGCTTTCGGCGTCAATGCAGCGGAATTTCCCCATCAGCAGGCAGGCGATGATGGCCGCGACCGGATTGGGGATTTCATCGGTCAGCATGAGTGCGACCATCAGCACCAGACAGAAAATCGCGTGAGGTGCCTGGCTGTGCGCCGGGGACGCATCGCTCTCTTCAACCGGCATATTGAGCACCACAAAATCACGCCCTTTTTGCCCGAGTTGGCTAATCAGCTTCCAGTTACCGACGACGAGAAAGATGTCACCCAGCAGGATCGGCTCATCCACCACTGCGCCTTCCATCGCCACGCCATCGCGCTTTAGTCCCACGACGTTCAAACCATAGCGGGTGCGGAAGCCGACTTCGCGCACGGTTTTCCCCAACAGCTCCGATTCCGGGATCAGCGATACTTCGGCCATTCCGACATCCAGCGCCTGGTCGGAGAAATACTCGCCGCGCAGCACCATCGGCTCCAGCAACTGTTCGCTGCAAAACTCACGCAGGTCTACCTCTGCGGTGGACATATCAATCAGCAGAACGTCCCGCGCGCGGAATTCCGACACCCCGTTAACGTTGACAATCACCCGGCGGAAACGACGCCAGCGCTCCACGCCGATGACGTTCGCACCGTATCGTTCACGGAGCTTAAGATCGTCCAGCCGCTGGCCAATCATCGGTGAGCCGGGGCGAATAGCCAGACGTCGTGCACGCCCGGTGAGACGGTACTCTTTAATCAAATCGCGAAAGGTGCGTCGCTTCCAGCCCTCTTTGCTTTTATCCTGATTTTCACCTTTCAGGGCAAAACGGGTCAGCAGCATGTAGACCACGCCCATCACCAGAACGACCAGCCCAATCGGGGTAACGCTGAAAAAACTGAAGCCCTGGAATCCTTCGCGGATCAGTTCACTGTTGACGACCAGGTTTGGCGGCGTCGCCACCAGCGTCATCATGCCGCTGATCAAACCGGCAAAGCTCAGGGGCATCATCAGGCGCGAAGGTGAGATTTGCATCCTCATGGAGACGCTCAGCACCACCGGAATAAAGATGGCGACCACGCCCGTTGAGCTCATAAACGCCCCCAGTCCGGCAACCGTCACCATCAGGTAGATCAGCATTTTGGTTTCACTGCTGCCCGCCACCTTCACCAGCCACGTTCCCATGATGGTCGCTACGCCGGTGCGCACCAGCCCGTCCCCAATGATAAACAGGGCGGCGATAAGAATAACGTTGGGGTCGCTAAACCCGGAGAATGCCTCGGGTAGCGTGAGCGTGCCGCTCAGCACAAACGCGACGATGACAAACAGGGCGACGGCATCCATGCGCACCTTGCCTGTAGCGAAAAGAATGATGGCGATTAACAGCAGGCTCAGGACCCAAATCAGTTCACCGTTCACAACCTATCCTTGTCAGTGGAAGATAAAGAATTCTGCCATAAAAAAGCCCCAACAATGTGGGGCTATATCATGGGATTACATTTTTAGCGAGACGGTTACAACTCCGCCGGGTCCCTTCGTGACGTTAATCGCGGTCAGTGTATTCAGCACAAAATCCGCCTCACTCAATCGTGGAGAGTCCGCCGGGACGTTAACGGCGATCACGTGGCTCCCTGCGTTAAGCCCGGCCAGCACGCCGGCCGTTGCATCTTCCACCACCACGCAGTCCGCCGGTGCAAGGCCCAGCAGCTCTGCCCCAAGCAAGAACGCATCCGGCTCTGGCTTGCCGCGCTTGACGCGCTCTGCAGTAATGAACACCTCTGGCTTCGGTAAACCCGCCGCCTTATGGCGAGCATGGGCTACGGGAATGGAGCCGGAGGTCACAATGGCCCACGGAATATGTGCTTCGTTCAGATGTTCAAGCAGCTCGCGCGCGCCCGGCAGCGCGGTGATGCCTTCCGTATCGGTAGCCTCAATGTTCTCGAGGTATTTGAACTCTGCCTGAATCTCTTCCTCAGTACGTCCCGCTAAGAAGTGTCGCAAGGAGGTAATGGCCTGTTTGCCATGGATGAAATTCAGTACGTCCTGATGGTCGATGCCGTGCCTGTCGGCCCAATGGCACCATGAACGCTCCACTACCGGCAGCGAATCCACCAGCGTACCGTCCAGATCAAACAGAAAACCTTTACACTGCACACGTACCTCCGTCATGCATTAATGATTTGTTGAATTTCGTTGCTGCTTAAATGGTACTGGCGCGGGCAGGAATGCCATACGCCCAGCATGCGCTGGTATTTTTCCCACATTGGGGTTTGCGCGTTAAAGCCGTGAGTACCCGCATCAAAATGGGTATAGCGCCCTTCGGTGTTCACCATAAAGCGAACGTAGCTCAGGTAGCGCGCTTCCGTTGCGGCATCAAAGCCTAAGAAGGTTACGCGGCGCTCGTCAATGGACTGGCGATCTTTGAGATTCGTCCAGGACACATGCAGCGCATGATACATCTCCATGATGTCGATCACGATGCGGCAGGTCTCTTCTTTCAGTTCGCCAAACTCGCGATCCAGTTCGCGCATCTGTAAACCAAACCCGCGTTCGACGATAGTTTGCAAGCGGCTGTAGCGTTCTGCGTTATCGGGATCAAGCATAGTCATCATCTTGTACTGGTTAGACAAAATCAGACGTTGGGCATGGGTCATTTCCATCTTTCGACTCCTGTAGCGCATTGCACTTTAAAAAAAAGACACGGTAACTGTTTGTTACTGTGCCTTCTTTTATTAGTCGTTTCGATGATCAATCACAAGTCATCAAGGAATGTTTTATCAAGTTGCTTAAAAGCGCGCTTGAGCGTGTCAGCCAGCGCCTGGTAATCAGGCTTGCCTTCGACCGGTGCCAACGCCTGTCCGGCTTCCTCAAGTTTTCCACGGACTTCATAAAACCAGTGTAAAATTGTAGGCGGCAGCGGCGTAATTGAGCGTTTCCCCAGCCACCATAGCCCCTGCATCGGCAGGCTCAGCGCAAAGAGCGCGGTGGCGACGGCGGGTCCAAGCTGGCCGCCGAGGGCAATTTGCCAGCACAGGGTAAAGATGGCAACAGGGGGCATAAAGCGAATCGCAAAGCGCGTGGCGCGGATAGTGCGATTCTCTATAAACATCGGCGCGAGGCGCTTTTCCAGTGGCCACGTCTTCGCGTAATGCTGCCCCCGACGAAACAGACTAAAGAAATTCACGGATGGGTTTTCGGGTGTCGACATGGCTGTACCTCAACTTCACATATAAAAATTAAAATTTTTGTGCAAAACCACAACAGGCTATGACAACGTTCAAAATATTTTGTCATCGCTACCCCGTATCGGGTATCCTGTGCCAGCCTGATAAGGCCGTAGACGAGAACCGTTAACTCGTCAAATTATCGCATATTATGCCATTGACTGAAAAATGTTCAAAATGGCATAAAATCATAGGTATTTCTTTCATCATGCCGGAATGTTCGCCTGGCATGATGTTAATCATAAATGTCTGGGTCATCATGCGTTACGCTTTTAGACTCACTGACGTTTTTTTAGCCACGTATCAATAATAGGTACTTCCATGTCGAGTAAGTTAGTACTGGTTCTGAACTGCGGTAGCTCCTCACTGAAATTCGCCATCATCGATGCGCTCAACGGTGACGAGTACCTCTCTGGTTTGGCCGAATGTTTCCATCTGCCTGAAGCACGTATCAAGTGGAAGATGGACGGCAGCAAACAAGAAGCGGCTTTAGGTGCAGGCGCCGCTCACAGTGAAGCGCTGAACTTTATCGTTAACACTATTCTGGCACAAAAACCAGAACTGTCTGCTCAGCTGACTGCGATTGGTCACCGTATCGTCCACGGCGGCGAAAAATACACCAGCTCCGTCGTGATCGACGAATCTGTGATTCAGGGCATCAAGGACTCTGCGTCCTTCGCGCCGCTGCACAACCCGGCTCACCTGATCGGTATCGCTGAAGCGCTGAAATCCTTCCCGAATCTGAAAGACAAAAACGTGGCCGTGTTTGACACCGCGTTCCATCAGACCATGCCGGAAGAGTCTTACCTGTATGCCCTGCCGTACAGCCTGTACAAAGAGCATGGCGTTCGTCGTTACGGCGCACACGGCACCAGCCACTTCTATGTGACTCAGGAAGCCGCAAAAGTTCTGAACAAGCCGGTTGAAGAAGTCAACATTATCACCTGTCACCTGGGCAACGGTGGTTCTGTTTCTGCTATCCGCAACGGTAAATGTGTTGATACCTCTATGGGTCTGACCCCGCTGGAAGGTCTGGTGATGGGTACCCGTTCCGGCGACATCGACCCGGCGATCATCTTCCACCTGCACGACACCCTGGGCATGAGCGTTGACGACATCAACAAAATGCTGACCAAAGAGTCTGGCCTGCTGGGTCTGACCGAAGTGACCAGCGACTGCCGTTACGTTGAAGACAACTACGCAGAGAAAGCAGACGCTAAACGTGCAATGGACGTTTACTGCCACCGTCTGGCGAAGTACATCGGTTCTTACACTGCACTGATGGAAGGCCGTTTGGACGCGGTAATCTTCACCGGTGGTATTGGTGAGAACGCGGCAATGGTTCGTGAACTGTCCCTGGGCAAACTGGGCGTTCTGGGCTTCGAGGTTGATCACGAGCGTAACCTGGCTGCCCGCTTCGGCAAGTCTGGCTTCATCAACAAAGAAGGTACCCGCCCTGCTATCGTTATTCCAACTAACGAAGAGCTGGTCATCGCGCAAGACGCGAACCGTCTGACTGCCTGATTCCACACCGCCAGCAATGCTGGCGGTGCTGTTTTGTAACCCGCCCAATCGCGGCGGTAACGAAAGAGGATAAACCGTGTCCCGTACTATTATGCTGATCCCTACCGGAACCAGCGTCGGCCTGACCAGCGTCAGCCTTGGCGTGATCCGTGCTATGGAACGCAAAGGCGTTCGTCTGAGCGTCTTTAAGCCAATCGCCCAGCCGCGTGCCGGTGGCGATGCGCCAGACCAGACCACCACCATCGTTCGCAAGAACTCCAATCTGCCAGCGGCTGAACCGCTGAAGATGAGCCACGTTGAATCTCTGCTGTCAAGCAACCAGAAAGACGTGCTGATGGAAGAGATCATCGCCAACTACCACGCTAACGCGCAAGACGCGGAAGTGGTGCTGGTTGAAGGTCTGGTCCCGACGCGCAAACACCAGTTTGCCCAGTCTCTGAACTTTGAAATCGCGAAAACCCTGAACGCAGAGATCGTTTTCGTGATGTCTCAGGGCACTGACACCCCAGAGCAGCTGAACGAGCGTATCGAACTGACGCGCAGCAGCTTCGGCGGCGCGAAAAACACCAACATCACCGGCGTGATCGTGAACAAACTGAATGCGCCAGTGGATGAACAGGGCCGTACTCGCCCTGACCTGTCCGAGATCTTCGACGACTCTTCTAAAGCGAAAGTCATCAAAATTGATCCGGCTAAGCTGCAGGGATCCAGCCCGCTGCCAGTACTGGGCTCGGTGCCATGGAGCTTCGATCTGATTGCCACCCGTGCAATCGATATGGCGCGCCACCTGAACGCCACCGTGGTTAACGAAGGCGACATCAACACCCGCCGCGTGAAGTCTGTGACCTTCTGTGCGCGCAGCATTCCGCACATGCTTGAGCACTTCCGCGCAGGTTCCCTGCTGGTGACCTCCGCAGACCGTCCGGACGTGCTGGTTGCAGCGTGCCTGGCCGCGATGAACGGCGTGGAAATCGGTGCGATCCTGCTGACCGGTGCCTACGAGATGGACCCACGTGTCAGCAAGCTGTGCGAACGCGCGTTCGCCACCGGCCTGCCGGTCTTCATGGTGAACACCAACACCTGGCAGACCTCCCTGAGCCTGCAGAGCTTCAACCTGGAAGTACCGGTTGATGACCACGAGCGTATCGAGAAAGTTCAGGAATACGTTGCGGGCTACATCAACGCAGACTGGATCGAATCCCTGACGGCGACCTCCGAGCGCAGCCGCCGTCTGTCTCCTCCAGCATTCCGTTACCAGCTGACCGAGCTGGCGCGTAAAGCGGGCAAACGCGTTGTTCTGCCAGAAGGCGACGAACCACGTACCGTTAAAGCCGCTGCTATCTGTGCAGAGCGCGGCATCGCGACCTGTGTGCTGCTGGGTAACCCGGATGAGATCACCCGCGTGGCGGCGTCTCAGGGCGTTGAGCTGGGCGCTGGCATCGAAATCGTTGACCCAGAAGTGGTTCGCGAAAGCTACGTAGCCCGTCTGGTTGAGCTGCGTAAGAGCAAAGGCATGACCGAAGCCGTTGCGCGCGAACAGCTGGAAGACAACGTGGTGCTGGGCACGCTGATGCTGGAGCAGGACGAAGTTGACGGTCTGGTTTCCGGTGCGGTTCACACCACGGCGAACACCATCCGTCCACCGCTGCAGCTGATCAAAACTGCACCGGGCAGCTCTCTGGTTTCTTCCGTATTCTTCATGCTGCTGCCTGAACAGGTTTACGTTTACGGCGACTGCGCGATCAACCCGGATCCAACTGCAGAACAGCTGGCGGAAATCGCTATCCAGTCCGCGGACTCTGCGATTGCCTTCGGTATCGAACCGCGCGTTGCGATGCTCTCCTACTCCACCGGTACCTCTGGTGCAGGTAGCGACGTAGAGAAAGTGCGTGAAGCGACCCGTCTGGCGCAGGAAAAACGTCCTGACCTGATGATCGACGGTCCGCTGCAGTACGATGCTGCGGTAATGGCTGACGTTGCGAAATCCAAAGCGCCGAACTCGCCGGTTGCAGGTCGCGCTACCGTGTTCATCTTCCCGGATCTGAACACCGGTAACACCACCTACAAAGCGGTACAGCGTTCTGCAGACCTGATCTCCATCGGGCCAATGCTGCAGGGCATGCGCAAACCTGTGAACGACCTGTCCCGTGGCGCGCTGGTTGACGATATCGTCTACACCATCGCTCTGACCGCGATCCAGTCTTCGCAGCAGCAGTAAGCTAAAAGCCCGGTGGCGCTAGCGCTTACCGGGCCTACGGTTTTGTAGGCCGGATAAGCGAAGCGTCATCCGGCAAGAAAGGCGACCACTCATCTGGTCGCCTTTTTTATTTACAGCAACTCTCTCGCCGCCGACACAATGTCATGTGCCGTCAGGCCATACTCCTTCTGCAGGAAATCCTGCGTACCTACCTGGCCGTAACGCTCCTTGATGCCCACCCGCCGCATCGGTACCGGACAGGTTTCCACCAGCACTTCCGCCACCGCCGATCCCAGCCCGTTGTGAATGCTGTGGTTTTCACAAGTGACGATGCGCCCGGTTTTCTCGGCGTAGTTTTTCACCAGCATCCGGTCGATGGGCTTCAGGGTAAACATGTCGATAACCGCCGCGCTTACGCCCTCCTGCTCAAGCTGGCGAGCCGCCTCCAGCGCTTCCGCCACCATGATGCCATTGGCGATCAACGTAATATCACTCCCCTCTCGCAGCACGTTGCCTTTGCCAATGGTGAAGGTTGAGCCCGGGGCGTAGACGCTCGGCGCCTGTTTACGAATGGTCCGCACCCAGTAGAAGCCTTCGAGGTCGATAAGCTGGCGCAGCACGTCCTCGAACATCACCGCGTCGGTCACCTCCAGCACCACCGAGTGCGCCAGGCCGCGTACGATGCCCATATCCTCAAATGACATATGTGTCCCGCCGTTGTGGCAGGCCGTCACGCCCGCGTCCGACGCAATCACCTTCACGTTGTTACGCTGGTAGTCCAGGGACATAAACAGCTGATCGAAGCAGCGGCGGCTGGCAAACGCGGTAAAGGTGTGTACGAACGGCTTACGTCCGGTAAGCGACAGCCCCGCCGCAGTGCCGATGACGTTGGCCTCCATAATCCCGCAGTTAATCACGTGCTGCGGATAATCGCGCGCCACGCCGTCCATCGCCATCGAGCTCATCAGATCCGCTTCCAGGGCGATAATCTCACTTCCTGCCTCAATCTGCTTTGCCACAAAGCCCGCGTAGACCTTACGCATCTCAACGGCGTCTTTCTCTCCTGCCGGTGCAACCTTAATCATGTGAAGCCTCCAGTTGGCGAATCGTCTCGTTGAGGGCCGCTTTGCTCTCCGCGGTCAATCGCAGGTGGTGCGAGTTGCTGAGCTGCTCCAGATACGGCACCCCCTGCCCTTTGATGCTGTCGAGGATGACAACTAATGGACGCGCTTCGGCCTCGGGGACACGCGACGTTACCGCCAGCAGACCCGGAATGTCGTCGCCCTTCACCGTCGCCACGTCAAAGCCAAAGGCGCGGAATTTCCCCTCCAGGTCGAACGCGCTGATGATCTCGTCCAGCTCGCCGTCGAGCTGCTGCTTGTTCCAGTCCACGAACACCGTCAGGTTGTTCAGCCGATGATGGGCGATAAACTGGAAGGCTTCCCAGCATTGTCCCTCGTTCAGCTCGCCGTCACCGACGATGCAAAACACCCGATTCGGTCGCCCTGCCAGCTTGTGCGACAGCGCCATACCGCCCGCAATGGAAATACCCTGTCCCAGCGAGCCGGTGGTGGCATCCACGCCGCGCGTTTTCAGGCGGTCCGGGTGGCTTGGCAGCCGCGTGCCGTTTTGGTTGAGCGTGCTCAGCTCTTCAGCGGGGAAGTAGCCCTTGATCGCCAGCGTGCTGTAGAGCGCCGGGCCCGCGTGTCCTTTCGACAAGACAAAATAGTCTCGCTCTGGCCAGTCAGGATCCGCCGGGTCGATTTTCATCACCGCGCCGTACAGCACGGCCAGGGTTTCAACCACCGACATACTGCCGCCGTAGTGGCCAAAGCCCAGTTGCGTCAGGGATTTCAACGTCTCAAGACGGATCTGACGCGCGAGTTCGGTTATCTCTTTCTCATTCATGATTTGGCTCCGGTGTTTTCCTGCGCGTTACCGCCCGCAGGTTTGTTTTTCGCGAAGACGTTGTACGCCACCAGCAGCGCGAACAACGCCACAACCAGCCCGGTAATAGCAAGCGGCGACAGGAAGCGCGCCAGGTTGCCGAGCACAATCCCGACCGCACCGAAATCAGCGTCCGAGAAGGTGGTGTTGGCAAAACCAATTGCGCCCAGCACCGGCAGTAGCAGAACCGGCAGGAAGGTGATCAGCAGGCCGTTAGCAAAGGCACCAATCATTGCCCCGCGACGTCCGCCGGTAGCATTACCGAACACGCCCGCCGTTGCGCCGGTGAAGAAGTGCGGTACCACGCCCGGGAGGATCAACACCCAGCTGAACTGGCCGCAGATGAACAACCCCACAATCCCGCCGAGGAAGCTGAACAGGAAGCCAATCAGCACCGCGTTTGGCGCATACGGATACACCACCGGGCAGTCCAGCGCGGGGCGCGCGTTGGGCACCAGTTTTTCCGAGAAGCCGGTAAAGGCCGGGACGATTTCCGCCAGTATCAGGCGTACGCCCTGCAGGATGATGAACACGCCCGCCGCGAAGGTGATGGCCATGATGATGGCGTAGACCAGGTAGTTCTGGCCACCGCTGAAGGTCGCCTCTACGTACTCACGTCCGGCGCTCACCGCCAGGATGAGGTAGATAATCATCATGGTCAGGGAGATGGAGATCGAACTGTCGCGCAGGAAGCTCAGGTTCTTCGGCAGGTTCATCTCTTCCGTTGAGCGGGAGCCCTTACCGACCTTGCTGCCAATCCAGCCGGACAGCACGTAGCCCAGCGTGCCGAAGTGGCCGAAGGCAATCTCATCGTTGCCGGTTATGCGCTTCATGTAGCGCTGCGCAATCGCCGGGAAGAAGGCCATGATCAGGCCGAGGATCAGCGAGCCGGTAAAGACCAGCCCCACGCCCTCAAAGCCCGCCACCGTCAGGATCACGCCAATCATGCACGCCATGTAAAAAGTGTGGTGACCTGTCAGGAAGATATATTTCAGGCGGGTAAAGCGCGCGACGATAATATTCGCCACCATCCCAAAGGCCATAATCAGCGCGGTCGAGGCACCGTATTTTTCCAGCGCAATCGACACAATCGCTTCATTGTTTGGAATAATGCCCTGAATAGTAAAGGCGTGCTCAAACATTCCGCCCAAAGGATTTAACGACCCCACCAGCACCGTGGCGCCGCCGCCCAGCACAATAAAGCCGAGAATAGTTTTAATTGTTCCTTTCACCACGTCCGAAAACGCTTTTTTCTGCGCAACCAGACCGATTAAGGCAATTAATCCCACCAGCACCGAAGGGACTTTTAAAATATCAACAATGAAATTCAGCGTTTCAAGGATAAACATATCCACCTCGCCTAATCAGGGTTATTGTCTTTCGAACCAGGCACGCAGCTGCGCTTCAAGTTCGTTGATGTCGATGATGTTGTTGATCACCACCAGCTGGCTTTCCGGCACGCTGGCACTGGCCGCGATGTCCTTTGCCATCACGAACAGGTCGGCTGCGCCAGGCGTGGCAGACGAGAGATCGGAGTGTTCAACCTCTGCCTCAATTTCCAGCTTTTTAAGTACCTTTTTGATATTCATTTCGACCATAAAACTGCTGCCAAGGCCGGACCCGCAAATAGCCATGATTTTCATTGTTGTTCCCTTATTTTGAGTAGAGTACGCCCCACCACGCTGACGCGTAATGTTGTGAATAATCGGATTAAAGAATTAAATCAGAAGCGGTCAATAATGGTTTTTATCTCCTCCCGCGTATTCGCCTGATGTAATTCAGCCATATCCTCATCGCTGGAAAATAATTCTGCTAGCGCCGAGATCATTTCGATATGGCTATGTTTGTCCGGTGCCGCCAGCATGACTATCACGTCGACGGGGTCAAACTCACCGGCACCGAAAGAGACGCCTTTTTTCAGTTTTAATAATGACAGGCCGAGTCCTTTCGCCCCTTCTTCCGGCCGCGCATGCGGCATCGCCAGCCCTGGTGCCAGCACGTAATAAGGACCCAAAGTATGATGCTGCTCGATGATAGCCGTGATGTATTCCGGCGAAATCACCTGCAAATCCAGCAGCGGCTTCGCGCACAGCTCCAGCGCCTGCGGCCAGTCCTCTACGCTCTCATGCAGCGTGATGGTTGTATCATATATCCATTTTTTGAGCACTTTGCCCTCCGGCTACAACGCTAAAGATGAGCAAACTTTATTCAACACCTCAACGAATGACTGCGATCAGGATCACAAAGATAGCGCTACCAATAGTTAACATGCAGAAATGTGATAGCGCTATCAAATTGCAATCACGGTGCTAAATCACAGCAAAAAAAGGGATTTAAGGCGTATACTGCCTTTCACGTGAAGCGAAGGATGAAAGTAGTCGCGCCCTGTTAGCAGGAAGGTGTATGTCTCTAACCCGAAAACGACGCAGTACCGGTAAGGTGACGCTGGCCGATGTCGCACTGCTTGCCGGTGTGGGCACTATGACCGTGTCCCGTGCGCTCCGCACGCCCGAACAGGTTTCCGATAAACTGCGAGAAAAAATAGACGCTGCGGTGCAGGAGCTGGGCTACATGCCTAATCTTGCGGCCAGCGCGCTGGCGTCAGCCTCTTCATGGACGATCGCAATGGTTGTTCCTAACCTCTCCGAAGCCGGTTGCTCAGAGATGTTCGCCGGTCTACAGCAGGTGCTGCAACCCGCCGGATATCAGATCATGCTGGCAGAGTCCCAGCATCGTCTTGAGCAAGAAGAGAAATTACTGGAAACGCTGCTGGCGTCAAATATCGCCGCCGCCATTTTGCTCAGCGTCGAGCACACGGATACCGTGCGCCACTGGCTGAAAAATGCCTCCATTCCGGTGATGGAAATGGGGGCGATGCGCGCCGATCCGATTGATATGAATATCGGCATTGATAACGTCGCCGCCATGTACGAACTGACGGAGATGGTGATTCAGCGCGGCTATCAAAATATCGGCCTGTTGTGCGCAAACCAGGAGCAGTGGATTTTCCAGCAGCATTTGCAGGGCTGGTACAAAGCCATGCTTCGCCACCATTTGTCGCCGAACAGAGTGATTAACGCCGCCATGCCGCCAAATTTCTCCACGGGCGCGGCACAGTTGCCGGAATTCCTGCTGGCCTGGCCGGAGCTGGATGCGCTGGTGTGCGTCTCGGACGAACTGGCCTGCGGGGCACTCTACGAATGCCAGCGTCGACGCATTAAAGTGCCGGACGATCTAGCAGTGGTAGGCTTTGGCGATAGCGACGTGAGCCGCGTCTGTCAGCCGCCGCTGACGACCATGGCGGTACCGCATCGTAAGATTGGAATTGAGGCCGGGAAAGCGTTGCTGGAACGTCTGAATGATGGAGACTGGCGCGACCATAAACCTATCGCGTCCAGCCTCTGTCTGCGGGAAAGCTGTTAAGGCTTACTCAGCCTCTTCCTCTTTTTCCGCTTTGCTTTCTGGCTTAGCGGATTCGTTTTTGGCGTTGCGGGTCATCCACAGCGCCAGTGCTTTTAAGGAGTCCGGGGTGAACTCGTCGCAACGCGCGGTGATCTCTTCCGGCGTCATCCAGCAGACTTCGCTCACTTCCTCTTCCTGCAGGGCGAAAGGCCCGTGAGAGACACAGCTAAACAGCCCGCCCCAGACGCGACAGTTTTCGTCCTCGAAATAGAACTGGCCGTGCTCGGCAAACGGCACACCGGCGATACCTAACTCTTCTTCTGCTTCGCGACGCGCGGAATCCAGCAGCACTTCATCTGCCTGCACAACGCCGCCCGCCGTGGCATCCAGCATACCGGGGAGAAAATCTTTGGTGTCCGTGCGGCGCTGGACCAGAATCTTGCCCATGCCGTCATGCACAACGATGTATGTTGCACGGTGACGCAGACGCTCCGCGCGCATTTGTTCGCGGCTGGCCTGCGCGATCACTTCGTTCTCTTCGCTGACAATGTCAACCCACTCAGTACTTGCCAAATGATTCTGCTCCACCATCGGGAAACCTTCTCGTCTAAGCGCTCTTTCGGCGCGTTTGCAGTTGAGGTGTAACTTACGGATTAATCGCTATCTGCGCAATAACTTGCTGATCATTAAGTGCGATAACGCTCAGGGTATTTCCGTCCAGCATGCCATAGCTTGCCGGATAACCGCCTTTCGGAATGCTGACCGAACCGGGGTTAAAGTGATAAATCTCACCGCGTTTTTCCGCTACCGGAATATGAGTATGACCATAAACCAGGACATCGCCAGCAGCGAGTGCAGGAAGGTTATCCGGGCTAAAAAGATGACCGTGAGTCAAAAAAAGACGGCTCTTTTCCAGCAGGACCTGCTGCCAGGGCGCGGTGATGGGAAAATGCAGCAGCATCTGGTCAACTTCACTGTCGCAGTTACCGCGCACCGCGATAATATGCGAGGCATGCTCATTCAGTTTTTCCGCCACCTGCGCGGGTGCATAACCTTCCGGCAACGCATTTCGCGGGCCATGGTTTAACACATCGCCCAGCACCACCAGCCACTGTGCCCCGCTTTCGGCAAACAGAGAAAGAACGCGCTCGGTAGCGGGCAGCGATCCATGGATATCCGACGCAAACATCAGTTTCATCAGTCACTCCTCAGGAAAACAGACTGCCCCTATCATACCTGAAGCACCAGGGCTTATCAGCCCGCGCGCTTAGCGGAGAGTGCCACATAGCGCTGTACGGAAGCGCGCTGCCACTGGAATGCAGCATAATCCACCAGCAGTTGAGGAACCTCGTCGCCATTAAGGATCAGACGGTTCAGCATCAGCGCCAGATCGGTATCCGCAATGCACCACTCGCCGAAGAGATTCGGGTTACCGTGCGCCAGCAACGCAGACGCGGTCTCAATCAGCTTTTGCGCACTGGCGCTGCCCTCCGCGCTCAACGCGGGCTTTTTCACGGCGGCGAAAACCACGTCAGTGGAACGTTCAACGCGGATCGGTACCAGATCGCTGCGCAACCACGCCTGGATCTGCCGTGCACGGGCGCGCTTTTGCAGATCGTGAGGATAAATGCGCTCCCACTCCGGCGGCGCAAAGCGATCTTCAAGGTATTCATCGATCGCCGAGGATTCGCTCAATGCAAAACCGTCAATCTCCAGCACCGGCACGCGTCGGGTCAGGTCGTAACCCTGCCACTGCGGTTTCAGGTGTTCGCCACTGTCCAGATCGATGGTCTTCAGGGTGAAAGACAATCCTTTTTCCGCCAGAGCGACGTAAACGCTCATCACATAGGGTGAAAAATAACAGGCATCGGACCACAACGTTATCGCAGGCTGGTTCATAACTTCCTCATTGGCTGAACGGTTTTCACTCAACATATAATCTCTTTGGCTCGCTGTCACTTGATGAAAACTCACGATTTACAACAGGCACCTATACTGATTTTTATGGCATCACTTTTCACACTAACAGGAGTTGAGAATGATCGACCTTTACTATGCCCCTACCCCAAACGGCCATAAAATCACCCTTTTTCTGGAAGAAGCCGAACTGGAGTACCGGATCATTCGCGTGGATATCAGCAAAGGCGATCAGTTCAGGCCGGTCTTTCTGGCGATATCGCCCAACAATAAAATTCCGGCCATTATTGATAATCTTCCTGCCGACGGCGGCAGACCGTTAAGTCTGTTTGAATCCGGGGAGATTTTGCTCTATCTGGCGGAGAAATCCGGCAAGCTGCTTAGCGGTGAACTGCGTGAGCGTCACCACACCCTGCAATGGCTTTTCTGGCAGTCGAGCGGTCTCGGGCCGATGCTCGGGCAAAATCATCACTTTACCGCCTACGCCCCGCAGCCCATTCCTTATGCTATAGAACGTTATCAGGTTGAAACCCAGCGGTTATATGGCGTGCTAAATCGTCGGCTGGAGAAAACGCCGTGGCTTGGCGGCGATCATTACAGCATTGCCGACATCGCCTGCTGGCCGTGGATCAACACCCATGAAAAACACCGAATTGACCTGGCGACATACCCTGCCGTGAATAACTGGTTTGAACGGATTCGGACCCGCCCTGCGACCGAGCGCGCCATGCAAATAATCCAGCAGATTTAGACCACTGCCCCGTTGGGTGCATGACGCGCTCTCATGTATTATGGGCAGCAAATACTGACACGGAGAAGACCTGCAATGTCACAGCATGACGCGATTATACGTATAAAAAATTTACGCTTACGGACGTTCATCGGTATCAAAGAGGAAGAGATTGCCAACCGGCAGGATATTGTCATCAATGTGGTTATTCACTACCCCGCAGACAAAGCGCGGGCCAGCGAAGATATCAATGACGCGCTGAACTATCGCACAATCACCAAAAACATTATCCAGTACGTGGAGAACAACCGCTTCTCTTTGCTGGAAAAATTAACTCAGGATGTGCTCGACATCGCACGCGAACATCACTGGGTCACTTATGCTGAAGTCGAGATCGATAAACTTCACGCCCTGCGTTACGCCGACTCCGTTTCCATGACGTTAAGCTGGCGACGCCAGGCATAAACCTGGAGGTTGTATGAAGATTCTGCTGACCGGCGGTACGGGCCTGATTGGCCGTCATCTCATTCCCCGTCTGCACGCGCTGCATCACGAGATTACCGTGGTGACGCGCAGCCCGGAGAAAGCACGTCAGGTGCTGGGGGCAGGTGTCGACATCTGGAAAGGTCTGGCTGAGCAGCAGAATCTGGACGGCTTTGACGCCGTCATCAACCTCGCGGGTGAACCCATTGCCGACAAGCGCTGGACCGAAGAGCAGAAGCAGCGGTTGTGCAGCAGCCGCTGGACTATCACCGAGAAGCTGGTCGAGCTGATTCGCAACAGCCATACGCCGCCATCGGTGCTCATTTCAGGCTCTGCGACGGGCTATTACGGCGATCTCGGCGAAGTGGTGGTGACCGAAGAGGAGCCGCCGCATAATGAATTTACCCATAAACTCTGCGCCCAGTGGGAGCGTATCGCCTGCGCGGCGCAGAGCGATCGTACCCGCGTCTGCCTGCTGCGTACCGGCGTGGTACTTGCGCCGAAAGGCGGCATTCTGGGTAAAATGCTTCCTCCCTTCAAGCTGGGGCTCGGCGGGCCAATTGGCAACGGGCGTCAGTATCTGGCGTGGATCCACATCGACGATATGGTGAACGGCATTATCTGGCTGCTGGATAACGATCTGCGCGGGCCGTTTAACATGGTTGCGCCCTATCCGGTGCGTAATGAACAGTTTGCCCACGCGCTGGGGCATGCCCTGCATCGTCCGGCGATTTTACGCGTGCCTGCGACGGCGATCCGGCTGTTGATGGGAGAATCATCGGTGCTGGTGCTGGGCGGGCAGCGCGCGCTGCCAAAACGTCTGGAAGCGGCCGGGTTTGCCTTCCGCTGGTATGATTTAGAAGAGGCGCTGGGGGATGTGGTGCGCTGAATATGTTACAGTGATACGCCATGTTCCGATGAAATGGCGTAACAATGGCAACCATCACCACTCCCCGGCTTCACCTGACTCCTTTCGAACCCTCTGACTGGGCGTTCTTCCGCTCGCTGCGCGAAAACCGCGACGTCATGCGCTATATGGCCGCTATTGCACCCGAAAAAGAGACCCGACGCGTGTTTGCCGCACGCCTGATGGCGGAGTATGTTTTCGTTATTCGTTTTCAGGATGACGATACGCCGCTGGGCGATATCGGCCTGCAAATCAGCCCTGAGAACCGTGAAGAGGCGGATATCGGCTACACGGTTGTGCCTGCCGCGCAGGGAAAAGGCATCGCCAGCGAGGCGCTGCGCGCGGTATGTGACTATGCGTTTAGCCAGACCAGCGTAAAAGCGATTAACGCGTACGTGCTGGCGGACAACGGCGGATCTGTGCGGGTGCTAGAGAAAGCGGGGTTTGTGCGTACGCTGGTGCTGGAAAAGGCGTATGAGATTGACGGCGTACGGTATGACGACTGGGTGTATCGGCTGGAGTGTGCTGCGGTTTGATGCCCTCACCCCGGCCCTCTCCCACAGGGAGAGGGAGAACACCCAGCCCGTAGGCCCGGTAAGCGAAGCGCCACCGGGCGATTTGGCGGTACTGCGGTCTCCCACTGGGAGAGGGGAGAAGGGCAAAACCTACTTCAACGATCCCTTCAGGAACTGCTGCAAACGCGGGCTTTGCGGGTTCGCTAACACCTCGTCCGGATGCCCCTGCTCTTCAATTTTCCCCTGATGCAGGAAAATAACGTGGTTGGAGACGTTACGGGCAAAGCCCATCTCGTGCGTCACCACCACCATCGTTTTGCCCTCTTCAGCCAGCTTCTGCATGATGCGCAGCACTTCGCCAACGAGTTCCGGGTCCAGCGCGGAGGTCGGTTCGTCGAACAGCAGCACTTCTGGCTCCATCGCCAGCGCGCGGGCGATGGAGACACGCTGCTGCTGACCGCCGGAGAGATGCACCGGGTACTTCATCTGCTGGCGCTCGTCGATACCCACTTTCGCAAGGTATTTCACCGCGCGTTCGCGGGCTTCCTGCTTGCTCAGACCCAGTACCTGAACCGGAGCTTCCATCACGTTCTCCAGCACCGTCATGTGGCTCCAGAGGTTGAAGTGCTGGAACACCATCGTCAGGCGCGTACGCAGCAGGCGCAACTGATGCTTATCTGCCACCTTCAGCTGGCCGTCTTTATCGCGCACCAGATTGATATTCTGTCCGCTCACCACGATCGAGCCTTCGCTCGGCTTTTCGAGGAAGTTAATGCAGCGCAGGAAGGTACTTTTACCCGAACCGGATGAGCCGATAATACTGATCACATCGCCTGCGTTAGCCTGCAGCGACACCCCTTTCAGCACTTCATGTTCGCCGTAGCGTTTGTGCAAATCAATAACGTTTAATTTGTTCTCAGCCATCATCTTTCTCAGTGCGTCGAAGGTTTTATATGCTGCAACCAGCGTTTTTCAGCCTTACGGAACAGGCTAATCAGAACATAAGAGATAATTAAATAGAGCACGGCCGCAATGCCAAACGCAGTAAACGGCTGATAGGTCGCGGAGTTAATATCGCGCGCGATTTTGAGCAGGTCCGGCACCGTCGCGGTAAAGGCCAGCGCGGTGGAGTGCAGCATCAGAATCACTTCGTTGCTGTACGCAGGCAGCGCAATGCGCAGCGCCGACGGCAGAATGATGCAGCGGTAAAGCTTCACTGAGGAAAAGCCGTACGCACGCGCCGCTTCGATTTCACCGTAAGGGACAGAGCGGATCGCCCCTGCAAAGATCTCAGTGGTATAGGCGCAGGTATTGAGCGTCAACGCCAGCACCGTACAGTTCAGACCGCTGCGGAAGAACGCATTGAGCATCTCTGTGCCTTTCACGATCTCCAGCGTGTACATTCCCGAATAGAACACCAGCAGTTGCACGTACAGGGGCGTACCGCGAAACACATAGGTGAACAGCCAGATCGGGAACTGGATAAATTTGTTGTTCGACACGCGGCCAATGGCGAGAAACACCGCCAGAATACCGCCCATCACCACGGAAGAAATCAGCAGCCAGAGCGTAATCGCCACGCCGGTAAAGCGGTAGCCATCCGTCCACAGCAGGGATTTCCAGTATTCCTGAATAATCTCAATCACAGGTCAGCCCTCTTCACACCCACGGAGTAGCGACGCTCGAGCAGAAGCAGCACACCATTGGAGACCGTCGTAAACACCAGATAAATCACGCCACAGACTACCGCAAAGTAGAAGGGCTCCCAGGTACTCTTGCCCGCCAGCTGAGTCGCTTTGACGACGTCTTCCAGACCAAGCAGCGAGACCAGCGCTGTCGCTTTGAGGATAACCTGCCAGTTGTTTCCGATGCCCGGAAGCGCATAGCGCATCATGGCCGGGAACATGATCCGGCGAAACGTTTGTGAGGAGGTAAAACCAAATGCGGTTGCCGCTTCAATGTGCCCTCTCGGGACGGCCATGTAAGCGCCACGGAAGGTTTCCGTGAAGTAAGCACCGTAGATAAAGCCGAGGGTAATAATACCGGCTACCATCGGGTCGATATCGATCTGTTCCATGCCGACGGCGTCGGTAATGCCGTTCAGCGCGATCTGCAGACCGTAAAAGATCAGCAGCATCAGCACCAGATCGGGTACGCCGCGAATAAGCGTGGTATAGCCTTCGAATATGAGCGCCAGGGGTTTATTCGCCGACAGCTTTGCCCCTGCGCCCGCCAGACCTATCAGCACCGCCAGTACCACGGAGCTGATAGCCAGCTCAAGGGTGACAAGCGCGCCTTGTAAAATAACGCCAGAAAATCCGTACAGCATACCGCGTGCCCTGTCGTGTCGTGAGTGGTGGAACCGTGTCTTTTCCCCTCCCTGAGTGGGAGGGGCCGCACGTTATTTGACGGGGCGATTAGCCGCCGTAAACATTAAAATCAAAGTACTTTTTCGCCAGCTTGTCATAGGTGCCATCAGCACGCATTTCGGCGAAGGCTTTGTTCAGCGCTTCACGCAGCTCGTTGTCTTCTTTGCGCAGGCCCATACCGGTGCCCACACCAAACAGCTTCACGTCCTTAATGGACGGGCCGCCAAATTTGTAATCTTTACCCACCGGCGTTTTCAGGAAGCCTTCGCTTGCCGCGACTTCATCCTGGAATGCCGCATCAATTCGGCCTGCCGTCAGGTCTGCGTAGATATTTTCCTGGCCCTGATAAGAGACGATTTCGATCCCCTTCGGCGCCCAGTGTTCGTTGCCGTAGGTTTCCTGCGTGGTGCCCTGCAGCACGCCGACGCGTTTGCCCTTCAGCGACTCAAGGGTAGGCTGAATGTCTGAAGACTTAGCCACCACCAGACGAGAATCCGCTGCGTAGAGTTTGTCGGTGAAGGCAATCTCCTGCTGGCGTTTTTCAGTGATGGAAAGAGAGGACATGATGACGTCGATTTTTTTCGCTTTCAGCGATGGGATCAGGGCATCCAGCGGGTTCTCAACGTAGGTACATTGCGCTTTAATACGTTTGCACAGCTCATTGGCCAGATCGATGTCAAAACCCACCAGTTCACCCTTCGCATTCTTCGATTCAAAGGGGGCATAGGTAGGGTCAGTACCAATACGAATTTTTTGCGGAACGGCGGCGAATGCCGCGGTGGCGCTGGAAAAGGCCAGTACCAGAGAGAGTGACAACACGAGTTTTTTCATATCTATCCTCAACAAACTGTCTTCATACGGTTTTTTACGACGACGGGGTGCGGTTAATGTGCCATTAATCCACGCTGTCAGGCAAAGAATAATGCCTTTAAGGCGGGATTTTTTGCATTATAAATGCGTAAGTATGCACACGACGACCCAATATGGTGCACACGCTGCACCATATCGGATCACCCACACCAGCGACGCACCAGGTCAGTGCATCACCGTTATGCGTCAGTCACCGTAGACGTTGAAGTCGAAGTATTTCTTCGCCAGTTTGTCATAGGTACCGTCTTTACGCAGCTCAGCGAAGGCTTTGTCAAAGGCGGCTTTCAGCTCGGTATCGTCCTTACGCAGGCCGATACCGGTGCCGTCACCAAAGTATTTTTTGTCTTTCACGGACGGGCCCGCAAAGGCGTACTCTTTACCGGCTGGCTGCTTCAGGAAGCCTTCGCTCGCGGCGACTTCATCCTGGAATGCGGCATCCAGACGGCCTGCTGCCAGGTCAGAGTAAATCAGATCCTGGTTCTGGTAAGCCACCACATCTACGCCCTTCTCACGCCAGTTGGCATTAGCAAAACCTTCCTGCGTCGATCCCTGAAGCACGCCGACATGCTTGCCTTTCAGCGAGTCGATGGTTGGTTGAATCGGGGAGCCTTTGGCGGCAATCAGACGAGAATCCGCAGCGTAGAGCTTGTCAGAGAAGGCGATCTCCTGCTGACGTTTTTCGGTGATGGAGAGAGAAGAGATAATGGCGTCGATTTTTTTGGCTTTCAGCGACGGGATCAATGCGTCAAAGTCGCTGCCCACCCATGTGCATTTCACCGCAATGCGTTTGCACATTTCATTTCCCAGATCGATATCAAACCCCACGAAATCGCCTTTCGCATCCTTGGAAGAGAATGGCGCGTAGGTTGCGTCTGTACCGATACGAACCGTCTGTGGCAGTGCTGCATAGCTACCTGCTGCTGCACTTAACCCCACGAGCAAAGACAGAGCCAGAACCGTCTTCTTCATACATTTACCCTCAAGTACCGTGATTTTATTATGTATTGTGTAGTGTGTTGTGTTGCAGGCTTCTCTTGCAGGTCTTATGCCACATTCCCGTCTGGTCAAAAATTCGACGTTAAATATGTTAATAAAACGTTGCGATATTGCCTTAGTGGTGAAAGATAGCAGGTCTGCCGAACGAACCGGAGAGGGAAGAAGGGAAAAAACGAATTAAATGTCGAGGATATGATCGCCGTTGCATAATTGCCCTGAAACAGGGCAACTTGTCTTTTCATGCACCTTGTTTGTGCACAAATTCAGGCACCCTGCCAGCGGGTGAAGAGGTCTTCCGGCAGGTCTATATCAAACTGATCCAGCACGCGGTTAACGGTCTGGTTGATGATGTCATCCAGCGTTTGCGGGCGATGGTAGAACGCGGGGACCGGTGGCATGATGACAGCCCCCAGTTCAGCCGCCTGCGTCATTAAGCGTAGATGCCCCAGATGCAGCGGTGTTTCCCGCACGCAGAGTACCAGAGGACGACGCTCTTTCAGCACCACATCCGCCGCACGCGTCACCAGGGTATCGGTATAGCTGTTCACAATGCCGGAGAGCGTTTTTATTGAACAGGGCAGGATAACCATACCCGCCGTTTTAAACGAGCCTGAAGAGATACTGGCTGCGATATCGCGGGCATCGTGGACGACATCCGCCAGCGCCTGAACGTCACGCAGGGAAAGGTCGGTTTCAAGGGAGAGGGTCTGGCGCGCCGCCTGGCTCATCACCAGATGGGTTTCCACATCCGCAACGTCACGCAGCACCTGCAACAGACGTACGCCGTAAATCGCGCCGCTGGCACCGCTGATCCCAATAATGAGTCGTTTCATGATTTTTGCCCTTACTGATTCAGGGCAGACTGTGCAGGATTTTGCGGGGAGTTGCAAGTGAGGGCGTCTGCCCTCACCTGCAGAAGCATCAACCTTCGTTGTGCATCTCTAAGCTTTCAAGATCGTTCTGCAGCTGGACGGCTTTCGCATCGTCGTTACGCAGGGAATCCAGGTAGTCGAGATACTGCTGGTCAACGTCTTTGGTCACGTACACGCCGTTAAACACTGAGCATTCGAACTGCTGAATGTCCGGGTTCTCAGCACGCACCGCGTCGATCAGATCGTTCAGATCCTGGAAAATCAGACCGTCAGCACCGATGATCTGGCGAATTTCGTCCACTTCACGACCGTGAGCGATCAGCTCCGTCGCGGTTGGCATGTCGATGCCGTACACGTTCGGGAAGCGAATTTCTGGCGCCGCAGACGCCAGGTACACTTTCTTCGCACCGGCTTCGCGTGCCATTTCGATAATCTGCTCAGACGTCGTACCGCGAACGATGGAATCATCCACCAGCAGTACATTCTTGTCGCGGAACTCGGCGCGGTTGGCGTTCAGCTTACGACGTACAGACTTACGGCGCAGATGCTGGCCCGGCATGATAAAGGTGCGGCCAACGTAGCGGTTCTTCACGAAGCCCTGACGGTAAGGCTTATCCAGAATACGCGCGATTTCCAGCGCGATATCACAGGAGGTTTCCGGGATAGGGATCACGACGTCGATATCGAGATCGTCCCACTCGCGGGCAATCTTCTCGCCGAGCTTCGTACCCATGTTCACGCGCGCGCTGTAGACGGAAATCTTGTCGATGAAGGAATCCGGACGGGCGAAGTAAACGTATTCGAACAAGCACGGGTTGCTGACCGGATTGTCAGCACACTGGCGGGTAAACAGCTGGCCCTTCTCAGTGATGTAGACCGCTTCACCGGGCGCAACGTCACGCAGGAATTCAAAGCCCAGCGTGTCCAGCGCCACGCTTTCAGAGGCGACCATATACTCCGTACGACCATCGCCGAGCTCACGTTTGCCAAGCACCAGAGGACGAATGCCGTTTGGATCGCGGAAGGCGACCATGCCGTGACCGATAATCATCGCCACGCAGGCATACGCGCCGCGGATCTGACGATTTGTTGCGGCAATGGCAGCAAAGATGTTGTCTGCTTCCAGCGGGTAGTGACGGAAGTTATCCAGCTCGCTGGCGAACACATTGAGCAGGATTTCAGAATCAGAGGTGGTGTTAATGTGGCGACGTTTCTCTTCGAACAGCTTTTTACGCAGCTCGTGCGCGTTGGTCAGGTTGCCGTTATGAGCAAGGGTGATGCCATACGGTGAGTTGACGTAGAAAGGCTGTGCCTCAGAGGCGCTGGAACTGCCAGCAGTAGGATAACGAACGTGACCGATCCCCATATTACCTTGCAGACGCTGCATATGGCGGGCTTCAAACACATCGTTTACCAGGCCATTCGCCTTGCGTAAACGGAAGCAGTTGTTTGCATCAATGGTGATGATACCCGCAGCATCCTGCCCACGGTGCTGAAGCACCGTTAACGCGTCATAAATCGACTGGTTTACCGGCATGAAACCGGCGATACCGACAATACCGCACATTCGTCTTTTCCTCGTTAAGCCACATCTCAGGGTTTATGCCCTGGGCAAAAAACTCGACGAGCTTTGCAGATAGTCAAAGAACCATCTGATGATGAAGCTGAACTCTGGAATGAGCTGCGATTTCTGCCAGTCTTCGCTTTTGGAGAACCCGGTGAAGGTATCCAGGAAGAACAGTATCGCGGCCACAATCAGCACGCCTCGCAACGCACCGAAACAGATCCCGAGCACCCTGTCCGTTCCTGACAGACCGGTTTTCTCGACCAGCTGACCTATCACGTAATTGACGATAGCGCCAACAATCAGCGTCGCGATAAACAGCACCGCGATGGCGATTCCGTTTCGGACCAGTTCATCTTCAAAGCCCGTGAACCAGACAGACAGGTAAGTGTAGTAATGACTGGCAACAAAGAAAGCACAACCCCATGTCACCAGCGATAACGCTTCACGAACAAAGCCACGGATCAGGCTAACCAGACAGGAAAAACCAATCACCGCAATGATGGCGTAATCAATCCAGACCATATGTGTCCCACGATTTAACGCCCTGTCATCCAGTTCGGGGCGAATTCTAACAGAAAAAGAAAACGTTTGCGTAGGGATTTCCTTCCCGCGCGTAAATAAAAAAGGCGCTGAAAAAATGTTCAACGCCATGGGCCTTTTGACGCCTCTGTGGACGTCTGTTCCCCCTCACCCCGGCCCTCTCCCTCAAGGGAGAGGGAGGAGTCTATCCCCTCCCCCCCTTTGGGGAGAGGGTTAGGGTGAGGGGCAAGATCGTGTCAGTTCGCGCTGTAGTTCATCACCACACCGCTCAGCCCGGAGATCTGCTTCAGCTCACCCAGCGACCCTTTCAGCTTATCTTTCGACGCTTCAGGCCCCACCAGGATACGGGTAATTTTACCCTGCACCGGCGTGGAAGGTGAAGTGTAAACACGGTATCCCGCACCGCGCAGTTTACTCACCACCTCGTTGACTTTATCGGCGTTTTTCAATGCGCCAAGCTGAACAACGTAGGCTTTACCCGTCGGTGCCGCGTCCTGTTTCGCCGGTGGTGGGGTTTCTGACGCTGCAGCCAGCTGCTCTGCCGCTTTATCCCGCTGCGGCTTCGGCTGCGGTTTCTCGACAGGCTTCGGTTTTTCAACAGCCTTAGGCTGTTCTACCGGCACCGGATCGATTTCGATATTGTTATTCGCAGCCAGGCGAGAAGGATCGAGCGATGGTGCGGCAGCATCGCCTGCGCGCACCTCTTCTGCCGCGCCCTCTGGCGGCTGAGCAGGTAGCGCCTGCGTCGCGGCGGGCAGCATGTCTGGCTCATCGCGATCGCCCGGTTTCGGCACCAGCGGAATGGCCGCAAATTCGTCCTGATAATGCTTTTTCTGCCCGTCGAGCAGTCCCGGAAGAATAATCACTCCGAGCGCGACCAGCACAATGGTTCCTGTTAAACGGTTCTGAAACTTACTCGCCACCGGTTCTCCCCGCGTCCATCACTTCCATGACATGTGCCACCGTGTGGAATGAACCACACACCAGCACGGTATCTTCTGGTTTAGCATCCGCCATCGCAGCATGCCAGGCCTGAGCCACGCTACTATAGATTGCGCCTGTGCCGAGATGTTCCATCAACTGCTCAGCCGTCGCGCCACGCGGCCCCTCCAGAGGAGCACAATACCAGCTATCGACCACACTCTCCATGCAGGCCAGCGTCCCGCCGATATCTTTATCATGAAGCATACCGATAACCGCCAGCACGCGCCCGGTTTTTGGTAACGATTTGAGACGTCCTGCCAGATACGCCGCCGCGTGCGGGTTGTGGGCCACGTCCAGAATAAGACGCGGCGACTCGCTGACAATCTGGAAACGCCCCGGCAGGATCGCGTTCTGGATACCGTCGCGGATCGCCTGCTCGCTCACCGTCAATCCACTGGCACGCAGTGCCGCCAGTGCGGTGGCGGCGTTCGGCTGCGGTACCTGCGGCAGCGGCAGGTCGTCCAGCGCATCCTGCGCATCGCTAAAGCGCCAGCCGTTGTCCTGAACCTCATAGTGCCAGTCCACGTCGCGGCGCATTAAATGAGCGCCCTTCTCATTCGCCACGTCGGCGATGGTATGCGGCATGTCCGGCTCGCCGACTACGGCGGGCTTATTCGCCCGGAAGATACCGGCCTTTTCACGGCCAATGCTTTCACGGTCTGGCCCCAGCCAGTCGGTATGATCCAGCGCAATGCTGGTGACGACGGCGACATCCGCATCCACCATATTGGTGGCGTCAAGACGACCACCGAGCCCGACTTCCAGAATCACCACGTCAAGCTGCGCCTGTTTGAACAGCCACAGCGCTGAAAGCGTACCGTATTCGAAATAGGTTAATGAGATCTCACCGCGTGCAGCTTCAATTTCCGCGAATGACGCCGTATGGGCAGATTCCGACAGTTCACGGTTCTGCACGCGCACCCGCTCGGTGTAGCGCACCAGATGTGGAGAGCTGTAAACGCCTACCTTGTAACCCGCCGCCATCAGGACAGATTCCAGCGTGCGGCAGGTCGTGCCTTTCCCGTTGGTGCCCGCGACGGTGAACACGAACGGAGCCGGTTTGAGCACATCAAGACGCGCAGCGACCTGGCTTACGCGTTCAAGCCCCATATCGATGGTTTTACTGTGCAGGTTTTCCAGATAAGAAAGCCACGCGGCCAGGGGCGACGTGGCTTGGGGAATGCTTTTATTTTCCATAATGCCCGGTTGTCATTAACAGATTAGAAAGCAAAAGGGCAGCGCCAACCGGCCCTGCCCTTTTCAGTTATCAGGCCTCGGGTTCCTGATCCGGTACGATCACGCCTTCGCGTGGCTCATCCGGGTTCGGCGCGGGCAGATTCATCAGCTTCGCCAGGACGCTTGCCAGTTTCAGGCGCATTTCCGGGCGGCGAACGATCATGTCGATAGCGCCTTTCTCGATGAGGAACTCACTGCGCTGGAAGCCCGGCGGCAGTTTTTCACGTACGGTTTGTTCGATAACGCGAGGACCGGCAAAGCCAATCAGCGCTTTTGGCTCAGCGATGTTCAGATCGCCCAGCATCGCGAAGCTTGCAGAGACGCCGCCCATGGTTGGGTCGGTCAGTACAGAAATGTACGGCAGACCGCGCTCCTGCATTTTCGCCAGCGCTGCAGAGGTTTTCGCCATCTGCATCAGGGACATCAGCGCTTCCTGCATACGTGCGCCACCTGAAGCGGAGAAGCAGATCAGCGGGCAGTTGTCTTCCAGCGCCTGCTCAACGGCACGCACGAAGCGCGCACCAACCACGGAGCCCATTGAGCCGCCCATAAAGGAGAACTCAAACGCCGCGGCAACAACCGGCATCTCATGCAGGGTGCCTTTCATAACGATCAGCGCGTCTTTCTCGCCGGTCTCTTTCTGTGCAGAGGCCAGACGATCTTTGTATTTTTTGGAATCGCGGAACTTCAGCACGTCTTTTGGCTCAAGTTCGCTGCCCAGCTCTACCAGAGAGCCTTCGTCCAGCAGGCTATGCAGGCGGTTGCGCGCCGACATACGCATGTGGTGGTCACATTTTGGACACACTTCAAGATTGCGTTCCAGTTCTGCACGATACAGAACCTGGCCGCAGCTATCACACTTCGTCCATACCCCTTCAGGAATGCTCGCTTTACGCGTTGGGGTAATGTTGCTTTTAATTCGTTCAATCCAGCTCATTGATAACCTTTCTGCCTGAACCTGGTCGTATGCCAGTTTTGCTATAAGAGGCGAATAATGCCATTTTTGCCTCCAACAGACCATGAATGTTGCACATTAAAACATAACAGCCCGAAACTTTGGATAAAAAAGTGGTCGAACCGCCAGCGTGCATTTACTTCGCTTGTTTAGCTGCCGCCCGTTTGTGACGGATGATTTCGATAACACCCGGCAGTACGGAAAGCACAATAATCGCTACAATCAGCAACTTAAGGTTTTCCTGAACCACTGGCAGATCGCCAAACAGGTAGCCTGCGTAAGTAAAGAGCAGTACCCACAGCAGCGCACCGACAACGTTATACATCGCAAAATGACGATAGGACATATGCCCCATTCCTGCCACAAACGGTGCAAAGGTACGAACGATGGGGACAAAACGGGCAAGAATAATGGTTTTGCCGCCGTGACGCTCGTAGAAGGCATGCGTTTTATCTAAATAGCTGCGGCGGAAAATTTTGGAATCCGGATTACTGAATAACCGTTCTCCAAACACGCGCCCGATGGTGTAATTGACCGCGTCTCCCACAATGGCGGCGATGATCATCAGCACAACCATTAGATGGACATTCAGGTCATTGGTCGGCAGAGCGGACAACGCACCGGCCACAAACAGCAGCGAATCTCCGGGCAGGAACGGTGTCACCACCAGACCCGTTTCACAGAACAAGATCAGGAACAGAATGGCATATACCCAGATGCCATACTGCGCGACCAGTTCCGCCAGGTGAACATCAATATGCAGAATGAAATCAATCAGAAAACGTATTACGTCCATATTGTCTAAGCCTTAATTGCACCTTTGTTTAGTCCGCTAGAAACAGCGGGCCCATTGGCGGTTTTGGCAGGTCAAACCGATCCGGATAATCCACCGAGACCAGATACAGCCCTTCCGCTTTCGCCGTTGCTGCCGCAAGCGTTCTGTCCTTCGCTGCCAGCAGTTCTGCAATCCAGCTCTCCGGCTGGTGTCCGGCACCCACTTCCATCAGGCTGCCAACAATATTCCGCACCATATGATGTACAAAGGCATTGGCTTTGATATCGACCACCACATACGCGCCATAACGACTGACGTTAATGTGCATGACGTTACGCCACGGCGTACGGGACTGACACTGCACCGCACGAAACGACGTAAAGTCATTTTCTCCAATCAGACACTGCGCCGCACGCTGCATACGTTCTGCATCAAGCGGCTCATAAAAATGCGTCACGCCCTGGCTTAACACTGCCGGACGCAGACGCTGGTTGTAGATGACGTAGCGGTAACGGCGCGCAGTGGCGCTGAAACGCGCATGAAAATCATCCGGCACAGCTTTCACCCAACGCACGGCAATGTCACCAGGTAAATTCGCATTTACACCCAGCGTCCAGGCAGCATCCTTGCGCACGGCGGTGGTTTCAAAGTGCACCACCTGCCCTGTGCCGTGAACACCGGCGTCGGTTCGGCCTGCGCATAGGACGTTAATCGGCTCATTCGCTACCTGAGAAAGCGCTTTCTCCAGCTTTTCCTGAACGCTGCGCACTTCGTTCTGACGCTGCCAGCCATAATATTTACTGCCATCGTACTCAATGCCGAGGGCAATTCTATGGACCGGCTTTTGTTCCACTTCTGACATCAGTACAGGTACTCCTGCACCAGCTTCTCGGCGATTTTAACTGCCATCAGCGCGCCGCCAAAGCGTACGTTATCGGCAACGGACCAGAACTGAACCTGCTCCGGCATGCCGTAATCGTTGCGCACGCAGCCAACGGAAAGATGCGCGCTACCGGTGGCATCGCCCACCTGGGTCGGGAATTCGCTCTCTTCGGAAAGGACGATATCTTCACCGCGGCCAAACGCATCGCGCGCTTCTTCCGCCGCCAGCGGGCGCAGGGCTTCAAAGCCAACCATCTGCGCGTGGCCGTAGAAGACAGGCGACTGCACAACGTTGGCGGAGATCATCAGTCCTTCATCCTGCAGAATTTTACGCACTTCATCGACGATACGACGCTCTTCGCGCACGGAACCTTCACGATCCGGCAGCAGTGGCAGCATGTTGAATGCCAGCTGGCGACCAAAATAATCATCTTCATCAATCGGAATACCGTTCAGCAGCTTGGCGCTCTGTCCGGCCAGCGCATCGACCGCTTTTTTACCGTTAGCGGAGGCCGACAGCAGGCTGGTCACATTAATACGAGACAGGCCGCCGTCGTCGATCAGCGGTTTCAGCGCAGTCAGCAGCTGACTGGTCAGGCTGTTCGGTACCGCGATGACGTTGCGGTTGCGGTAGTCAGCCAGCACGAACGGGTTCACGTCCGGCACCACCAGCGGCACATCCGGCTCCATTGAGAACAGGCCGCTCAGGTCGATCACCAGGCAGCCTGCGTTGGTCGCCTCTTCAACGTACGCAGCAGTCGCTTCAGCGCCCGCGGCGAAAAACGCCAGCTGCGCCTGCGTCCAGTCAAACGCAGCCGCGTCCTGGACCATGACGGATTTACCGTTAAAACGCAGATGCTCACCTGCGCTGTCGGTACGCGCCAGCGCATAGATGTCGCCCACCGGGAACTGACGCTCAGCAAGGGTTTCGAGCAGGGCTTCGCCCACGGCACCCGTGGCACCTAAAATGGCAATGTTCCAGCCTTCAGACATGGTGGTTTACTCCAGAAATAAAAAAGCGTCCCTGTCGGAGTTTCCGACAGGGAGCATTAAGAAGACATTAACGTGCCGGGTGATGAACGGCGTTAAACCCGAGTTTATGCAGCAGCGTCGCCGCCGACGCATCGTCGCACATCACATACAGGGAAGACCATTCACGGCGCTCAACATAGTTTTTGCGCAGCTTATCAAACTCACCCGGCAAACCCGCTGATTTACGCAGCAGCGCGTCATCGCGGCGCACATCATACACCAAATGCACCAGCCTTTTCAGCGTTGCCTGATCGAGCGGGCCGTGCAGAGTGATGCGACCAAATTCTGGCGCTGGGAGTAAGGTATCCAGCGCTACCTGCTGCGGATGACCGATAAAGGCGCTGTAGGCTTCAAACACCTGCGTCGTGCCGCGCGCTTTGCCTTCAAGCGTATAGCCAGCGATATGCGCGGTGCCCACGTCCACCTTGTTGAGTAGCTCAACGTTGAGTTCCGGCTCGGGTTCCCAGACGTCCAGCACCACGCTGAGGTTTTGTCCTTCGTTCAGACATGTCAGCAGCGCGGCGTTGTCCACGACCGGGCCACGGCAGGCATTTATCAGAATAGTGCCAGCCTTCAGACGGCGGATCAGCGTTTCATCGGCCAGATGAAGAGACTTATACGGCCCCTCTTTAAACAGCGGCGTGTGGAAGGTGATCACATCACACTGTTCAACCAGCTCATCCAGCGAGCGGAAGTCGCCTTCATCGCCGTTATCTTTGCGCGGCGGGTCGCACAGCAGGGTGCGGATCCCTAATGCTTCAAAACGCTTTTGCAGGCGACCGCCCACGTTGCCCACGCCGACAATCCCCACGGTGCGGTCTTTCAGCGCAAAACCATCGCGCTCGGCCAGCATAAGCAGCGAGGAGAAAACGTATTCCACAACGGCAATGGCGTTACAGCCCGGCGCGGCGGAAAAACCGATCCCCGCCTGCTTAAGCCACTTGTCATCCACATGATCGGTCCCAGCCGTTGCGGTGCCGACAAATTTCACCGTTTTGCCGGAGAGCAACGTCTCATTTACTTTGGTCACCGAGCGCACCATCAGGGCATCGGCATCATCCAGTTCGTTCACCGGAATCGGGCGACCAGGGACAGCCTTAACATCGCCAAGGCGGCTAAACAGCTCGCGGGCGTAAGGCATATTTTCATCAACGAGGATTTTCACGTCTGAGTACCTGTTTGAGAGGAAGAAAACCTGCCAAGTGTGCCATAATCTCGCCGCCAGGCATATATGTCAGCCGGGTTAACGCTGAGTTTTGACTTTAAGGATTCCGACGATGCAGCCTATTTCAGGTACGCCGCCGCGCCCTCCGGGTGAAGGCCCCTTAACGCCGCCGAGTGTCGCAGGCGAACAGCCGCTCTCCACGCAACAGCGCACCGTGCTGGAGCGACTGATCACGCGCCTGATTGCGCTGACGTCGCAACAAAACGCGGAAGTCTGGGCCGGGGTGAAGCATGACCTGGGCGTGAAGAACGACGTACCGCTGCAGTCGCGCCATTTCCCTGCCGCCGAGCAGAACCTGAACCAGCGAATCAACGCCGCGCAACAAAATCACACCACTCGACAGATTGTGTCGCAGTTGACCGAGCTCCTGGGCCAGGGGAACAATCGCCAGGCGGTCAGTGATTTTATTCGCCAACAGTATGGCCAGACTGCCCTGAGCCAGCTCACGCCCGATCAGCTCAAAACGGTGCTGACGCTGCTGCAAACCAATCAGCTGTCGATTCCGCAGCCTCAGCTGCGCCCGGCGACCGAACGCCCGCTGCTGCCTGCTGAGCACAACACGCTTAATCAGATGGTGACCAAACTGGCCGCCGCCACCGGCGAGTCGACAAAGCTCATCTGGCAATCCATGCTGGAGCTGTCCGACGTGAAAAGCGGCGAGTTGATCCCGGCCAGACAGTTTACGCATCTGGTCACCTGGCTGCAGGCGCGCCAGACGCTCAGCACGCAAACTACCCCGACCCTGCACACGGTTCAGGCAGCACTTAAGCAGCCGCTCGAACCGCACGAGTTTGAGGCGGTGCGGGATTATACCCAGCAGACCTGGCAGGCCACGCCGCAAACAGTGCTGACCACCGCGCAGGTGCAGGATATATTGAATCAGATCTTTATTCGTCGCGCCGAGCGCGAAGGCGGCATTCCTGAAGCACGGAACATTCAGCCAATTTACAGCCCGCTGTTTGCGCCCGTCGTGGAAACCTTCAAAACGCTGTCCGCCCGTCCGGGGCTGATGTTCATTGCGTTGCTGATTGTGCTGGCGATTTTCTGGCTGGTTGCCTGACCTTTTTGCCCGGTGGCGCTCCGCTTACCGGGCCTACAACGGCTCGAACCGTAGGCCGGGTAAGGCAGAGCCGCTACCCGGCAACAACAGCTCAAGTCCTGCGAAACGCCACCAGCGTCACCACGATCCCCACCACCGCTGAAACGGCCCCGGCAAGAAATACGGACGGATAGCCAAAGGATGTCGCCACCAGCCCCGCCAGCGGCGCAGTAACCCCGTAGGAGATATCCTGAAACGCGGCATACCCACCGAGCGCCGTGCCGCGAACCTGCGGGGCCACGCGTTTCACCACCTCAACGCCCAGCGCCGGGAAGATCAGCGAGCAACCGCAACCGGTCAGCGCCGCCCCCAGCAGCGCAACGTAGGCATTGGGCGCCTGCCAGAGCAGCAGCAGACCAATGGTCTCAATGACCAGCGAGGCCACCGCCACCTTCACGCCGCCTAAGCGATCTGGCATCCAGCCAAAAAGCACGCGCATCAGTACGAACGCGCCGCCAAACGCGGTGAGCGTAAAGCCCGCCATTGCCCAGCCACGGCTCATAAAGTACAGGGAGACGAAGGTACCAATCACCGCGAAGCCAACGCCCTGTAGCGCCAGGCCGAGACCCGGTTGCCAGATTTGACCGACCACGCTCCACAGGGATGGGCGTTCGCCTTTATGGGCCGGGACTTTTCGCACCGAACCATTAAATGCCCACGCCAGCAGCGGCAACACCATGGTGGTACCCGCCAGTGCCGCAAAACCAAAGTGGCTGTGGATCAGCAGACCCAGCGGAGCACCTGCTGCCAGGGCACCGTAGATGGCCATCCCGTTCCAGGACATGACCTTGCCCGAACGCGCAGGGCCAACCAATCCCATCCCCCAGGTCAGGGTCCCGGTCAGCAGCTGACTTTCACCGAATCCCAGGATTAAACGCCCCACCACCAGCAGCGCAAATTTATACACGGCGTCTACCGGCAGGAGCGCGGCCAGCAGCCATGCGCCGCCCGCCAGACCGCAGGCAAACATGCCCTGCAAAGCTGACCGTTTTGCACCGTGCTGATCCGCCAGGCGTCCGGCGTAGCCACGCGTTAACACCGTCGCTAAAAACTGAATACCCACGGCGATGCCAACCAGGGTATTGCCATAGCCCAACTCCTGGTGAACAAACAGCGGGATCACCGGCAGCGGCAGGCCGACGGTCATGTAGGTAAGAAATACCGCAAAAGCGATACGGAACAGCGAGGTGTTCCCGGACGTGGCGTTTATATCTGATGTAGCGGCCGTCATGCATAACTCCGAATTCAGGCATAAAAAAAGGGAGCCATCAGGCTCCCTTCTACTATACATTCAAACGCTTATGCTTTCAGCTTACGCATTACCAGCGTGGCGTTGGTGCCGCCGAAACCGAAGCTGTTAGACATAACGGTCGTCAGCGTCGCATCCATTGGTTTGGTTACGATGTTCAGACCAGCAGCCTGCTCATCCAGCTCTTCCACGTTGATGCTTGGCGCGATAAAGCCGTGCTCGAGCATCAGCAGAGAGTAGATCGCTTCCTGCACGCCAGCCGCACCCAGAGAGTGACCGGTCATGGCTTTGGTTGCAGAGATCGCCGGGCTCTTATCCGCGAAGACTTCGCGGATCGCACCCAGTTCTTTCACGTCGCCTACTGGAGTAGAGGTACCGTGGGAGTTCAGGTAGTCGATTGGGGTATCAACGCCGTGCATCGCCATCTTCATGCAGCGCACTGCGCCTTCGCCGGATGGAGCAACCATGTCAGCACCGTCGGACGTTGCGCCGTAACCCACGATCTCAGCGTAGATGTGAGCGCCGCGAGCCAGAGCGTGTTCCAGCTCTTCAACCACAACCATACCGCCGCCGCCCGCGATAACGAAACCGTCGCGGTGTGCGTCATAGGTACGGGACGCTTTATCTGGCGTCTCGTTGTATTTGGTGGACAGTGCGCCCATTGCGTCGAACTCACAGGCCATTTCCCAGCCCAGCTCTTCGCCGCCGCCAGCAAACACGATGTCCTGTTTGCCCAGCTGGATTTGCTCAACCGCGTTACCGATACAGTGCGCGGAAGTCGCACAGGCGGAGCTGATGGAGTAGTTCACACCGTGAATTTTGAACGGTGTCGCCAGGCAGGCAGAAACAGCTGAACCCATGGCTTTGGTCACAACGTATGGACCTACCGCTTTCAGGCCGCGCGGGCTACGCATGGCGTCCGCACCGAATACCTGCGCTTTAGACGAACCGCCGGAACCGGCAATCAGACCCACGCGCGGGTTGTTCTGATAAACGTCTTCGCTCAGGCCAGCGTCAGCGATCGCTTCCTGCATGGAAAGATAGGCGTAAATAGAGGCATCGTTCATGAAACGAACCACTTTACGGTCGATCAAACCGGTGGTGTCCAGTTTGACGTTACCCCATACGTGGCTACGCATTCCCGAATCTTTAAACTCTTCAGAGAAAGTGATCCCGGAGCGTCCTTCACGCAGAGATGCCAGGACTTCCTGCTGGTTATTACCGATGCTGGAAACGATGCCCAGGCCAGTAATCACTGCACGTTTCATTCAATACCTCTGTAAGTCGCACTATAGTAAGTTTCGAGTCGCACAATAGCGTACACTTGTACGCCGAACAAGTCCGATCAGACAATTTCTGAGGAAATTTGCACCGATGGGCTCACATCGTTAAGATCGTGCCACTGCCTGTCGGACGAGTAACTTACGTGAAACAAAACGCTATACAACCCGCCAACCTCGAATTCAACGCTGAGGGTACACCTGTTTCCCGAGATTTTGATGACGTCTATTTTTCTAATGATAACGGACTTGAAGAGACACGTTATGTTTTTCTCGATGGAAACCAGCTCGGCGACCGATTCCCCGCGCATCCGCGCAGCCTGTTCGTGGTGGCGGAAAGCGGATTCGGTACCGGCCTCAATTTTCTGACCCTCTGGCAGGCGTTTGATCGGTTTCACGCTGCACATCCAGAGGCTACGCTCCAAAGATTACATTTCGTCAGTTTTGAAAAATTCCCGCTCACTTTGCACGATTTACAGCTCGCACATCAGCACTGGCCGGAGCTGGCAACCTGGGCAGAGCAGCTTCAGGCGCAATGGCCACCGGCCGTGGGTGGCTGCCATCGTCTGATTCTGGACGGCGGACGCGTTACCCTGGATTTATGGCTGGGCGACATTAACGAACTTACCGATCGGCTCGATGATTCGATGAATCAGAAAGTGGATGCCTGGTTCCTGGACGGTTTTGCCCCTGCCAAAAACCCGGATATGTGGAGTCAGCATCTGTTTTGCGCAATGGCGCGTCTGGCCCGCCCGGGCGCAACGCTCGCTACCTTCACCTCGGCAGGTTTTGTCCGCCGCGGGCTGCAGGAAGCGGGCTTTACCATGCGTAAAACCAAGGGGTTTGGCCGCAAGCGCGACATGCTGGTCGGGACGATGGAACAGACGTTGAATGTCCCCGCTCAGGCACCGTGGTTTTCCCGTCGCGCCAGTACAACACGCGAGGTAGCACTCATTGGCGGCGGCATTGCCAGCGCCCTGCTCTCGCTCGCGCTTCTCCACCGTGGCTGGCAGGTCACGCTCTACTGCGCCGATGAGGCACCGGCGACGGGTGCCTCAGGCAACCGTCAGGGCGCGCTTTATCCTCTGCTGAGCGCGCACGACCCGGCGCTGTTCCAGTTTTTCCCGGCGGCATTTACGTTTGCTCGTCGTCTGTACGATCTTCTGCCTGTTGATTTTGACCACGACTGGTGCGGCGTGACGCAGCTCGGCTGGGATGAGAAGAGCCAGCAAAAAATCGCGCAAATGCTGTCGCTGGGTCTGCCGGAGGCGATCGCCCGTGCGGTCACTGCGCAGCAAGTTGCTGAAACCACGGGCGTCGACACGAGCTGTGACGGTATACAGTATCCGCTCGGCGGCTGGCTGTGCCCGGCCGACCTGACGGCGGCGGCGATGACCCTGGCCCAGTCTCGCGGGCTGACGGTGCACTATGCCCACAAGGTTGAATCGCTTAGCCGGACAGAACGCTGGAATCTGCGTTTTGCTGATGGCAAAGCGGCGCAGCACGCAAGCGTAGTGCTGGCAAACGGACATAACATCAGCCAGTTTATTCAGACAGAAACATTGCCGGTTTATCCGGTCGGCGGCCAGGTAAGCCATATCCCAACCGCGCCCGAACTGAGCAAGTTGCGTCAGGTGCTGTGCTATGACGGCTATCTGACGCCGCAAAATCCGTCTAACGGCCATCACTGCATCGGGGCGAGCTATCATCGTGGCAAAACGGAAATGCGCTGCAGCGACGCGGACCAGCAGCAGAACCGCCAGCGTCTGATTGATTGTTTCCCGGATGCGGCGTGGGCGAAAGAGGTTGACGTCAGCGAAGGTGAAGCCCGCTGCGGCGTACGCTGCGCCACGCGTGACCATCTGCCGATGGCGGGGAGCGTGCCGGACTATGAGGCAACGCTTGCGGCCTATCAGGATCTGGCTGATAACCGGGACACGGCGGTAAGCGCACCGGTGTATCCGGAGCTGTTTATGCTCGGCGGGCTGGGCTCAAGGGGATTGTGCTCTGCGCCGCTGCTGGCAGAGGTGTTAGCCGCGCAGATGAGCAATGAGCCGATTCCGCTGGACAGAATTACGCTTGCGGGACTCAACCCAAATCGACTGTGGGTACGGAAACTGCTGAAGGGGAAGAAGGTTAAGTAGGGTGCGGTCTGGTGCCCTCACCCCGACCCTCTCCCACAGGGAGAGGGTGGTGAACCACTTACTTCGCTTTCGCCTGCTGGAACAAATTGTCCCACATGCCCAGCACCAGAGACTGGTCGCGCGGAGAGAGCTCCCCGGCCTGAATGGCTTTTTCAAGGCTGCGAGTCACTTCTTCGTGAACTGCGTCGGCAGAGTGATCGTCACCAGCCTCCAGCTCGGCTACGGCAAGCGTCAGGTGACCACGCAGATAACCGCTGGCGAACAGCTCATCATCACTGGCGTGTTCCACCATGTCATCAATTAACGCCAGAATGCGTGATTCAAATTCTGCGATCATCTTCTTTCCTCTGTTAAAGATCTTCCGGCCAAGGGAAGCATTCCGCCGTGATCTCCGGCGTGTGGTAATAATTCTGTAAAGCCTCGATCAGGCGCGCCGGACGTTCCGGGATGCCCTTCTCAAGATATTCCATCACCTGCTTGTGAACGCGGCGCTGGAAGACGATACGATCCGGCTCGAAGTCGCCTTCCAGGTTGTCGCAGCTCACGTTGAACGGGAAGCCCGCCGCCACGCAGAACAGCCACTCCAGCGCCTGGGGTTTGACTTCAACATCTTCAAACTGGCCCTGAGTTGCGGCGTCACGCCCGTCCGGGCAATACCAGTAACCGAAGTCCACCAGCTCGCGACGTGCTTTCCCCGCGATGCACCAGTGCGAAATCTCGTGCAAACCGCTGGCGTAAAATCCGTGTGCGAACACGATGCGGTTATACGGAACCTCTGCATCAGCAGGAAGATAGATCGGTTCGTCGTCGCCTTTAATCAGACGGGTATTAAAATCGTCAGCAAAACAGCCGTCGAAAATCTCAATCAGCTGCTCGTATTTATGCGTACTGTTCATTAGTGCATCCCCAACCAGGTGAGGATCTCCTGTCCATGGCTGTCATAAAGAAGTTTGGCACTCATCACCGCAGAGACCACAACAATCATCGGACGGATCAGCTTTTGCCCCTTGCTCAATACCAGACGCGAGCCCACGCGCGCGCCTAAAAATTGGCCCACCATCATTACAAAGCCGGTTGCCCAGATAACCTTGCCGCCAATGATAAACAGCAGCAGGCCGCCGACATTTGAGGTCGCGTTGAGCACTTTGGCATGGGCAGTGGATTTGGCGAGGTTGAACCCGGCCAGCGTCACGAACGCCAGCGCGTAAAACGAGCCTGCGCCCGGGCCGAAGAAACCGTCATAAAAACCCACACAGCCCCCGGCAACCAGCGCGAACGGCAGGCCGTGCAGGCGACGCTGGCGGTCCTCTTCACCGAGCTTCGGCATCAGCAAAAAGTACAGGCCAATGCAGATAACCAGAATCGGCAGGATCTGACGCAAAATATCGGACTGCACGTGCTGAACCAGCAGCGCGCCCGACGTCGAGCCAATAAAGGTCATCAGAATATTGAGCTTCTGATCGGCCAGGCTCACCACCTTGCGGCGGATAAAATAGAGTGACGCCGAGAGCGACCCACCGCAGGCCTGCAGCTTGTTAGTAGCCAGCGCCTGAGCCGGGCTCATGCCCGCTGCCAGCAGCGCCGGAACCGTCAGCAAACCGCCCCCACCCGCCAGCGCATCGATAAACCCGGCGAGCATCGCAACAAAAAAGAGCACCGCCAGCAGCAGCGGTGACACCATAAACAGATCGACGAAATTATCCATTAAAGTACATGCTCATCCAGTAGCGCCTGGCAGGAAGGCGGCAACGGAGGCGGTGTCTTCTTCTCAGGCTTAGAGGTTCCAGGCTTCGCCGGTTCAAACCAGCTTTGCAGTTCATAACCACAGCCATCGCCAGGCGGTGGAAGCGGCTGATCTTCACATTCCAGACTGTTCGCCGGGCAGCGCAGACGAACGTGCATATGTGCACGGTGCTGGAACCACGGACGCACTTTGCGCAGCCAGTCGCGATCCGTTCCGGCATCCAGACAGAGCTGTTGCTTGATGGCCGGGTTAACGAAAATCCGCGTGACGTCGTTATCTTCTGCCGCCAGCTTGATCATGCTGGAGACATCCTGCGTCCACAGGGACGGCACTACGCGCTTACCGTCGCTCGCGACCAAATCCAGCGCCTGCGGTTTCAGCAGCTGCGAAGACGTCCAGCGCGTTTTCGGCAGCTGTAAGAAGATATCGACATCCAGTCCGGTCTGGTGGCTGGCGTGACCGCCGTTGAAGCGGCCCCCGGCAGGCATCCCCATATCGCCGATCAGCATCGTGCCCAGCCCCAGGTTATGCACCTGATTACCAAGGCGCTGTATAAACAGCACCAGATCCGGATGGCCGAAATAGCGGCGCTGATCGGTACGCATCACCTGATAGGTGTCCGACTGAAGCGGAAGTTCCTGCGCACCCACGATGCAGCCGTTAGAGAAGGCCCCGATGGACTGCGCACTCCCCGCCACCGGATGGGTGATTTTTTGCCACGGCGTGGCGGCCAGAGAGGCTCCACTGGCGAGCAGCGCCAGCAGAGCAATTGCGGTTTTTTTCATGTTTACCAGCGTGGAATGGTGGTCGTCACATCCGCATTCTGCGCGCGCTGGCGCAGGAAGTGATCCATCAACACGATCGCCAGCATCGCTTCTGCGATCGGCACCGCGCGGATCCCCACGCACGGATCGTGACGTCCTTTGGTGATCATCTCAACTTCTTCACCAGAGCGGTTAATCGTGTGGCCCGGCACGGTAATGCTGGAAGTCGGCTTCAGTGCGATGTTGGCAACAATCTGCTGCCCGCTGCTGATACCGCCCAGAATGCCGCCCGCATGGTTGCTCTGGAAGCCCGCTTTCGTGATTTCGTCGCGGTTCTGGCTACCGCGAAGTTGAACCACGTCAAAACCGTCGCCAATCTCGACGCCCTTCACCGCGTTGATACTCATCAGCGCGTGGGCGATGTCAGCGTCGAGACGGTCAAATACCGGCTCGCCCCAGCCAGCCGGAACGCCGTCAGCCACCACGGTGACTTTCGCACCGATGGAGTCGCCCTCTTTTTTAAGGCCGCGCATCAGTTCGTCGAGCGCCTCTAGCTTGTCGGCATCCGCGCAAAAAAATGGGTTTTGCTCGACCTGCTCCCAGTCTTTGATCGCCAGTGGAATGTCGCCCATCTGGGTCAGGCAGCCGCGGATAACGATGCCAAATTTCTGCTGCAGGTATTTCTTGGCAATCGCCCCTGCCGCCACGCGCATCGCGGTTTCACGCGCGGAAGAACGTCCACCACCGCGATAGTCACGGAAGCCGTACTTTTGTTCGTAGGTGTAGTCGGCGTGGCCCGGACGGAAAACGTCTTTGATGGCGCCGTAGTCCTGGGAGCGTTGATCGGTATTTTCGATCAGAAGGCCAATGCTGGTCCCGGTGGTGCGCCCTTCAAAGACGCCGGAAAGAATTTTGACCTGGTCCGGCTCGCGACGCTGCGTGGTGTAGCGAGAGGTGCCCGGACGTCGACGGTCGAGGTCGTGCTGTAAATCTGCTTCGGTCAGTTCGATGCCCGGCGGTACGCCGTCGACAATACAACCGAGTGCCAACCCGTGCGACTCCCCAAAGGTGGTCACGCGGAATACCTGTCCAATACTGTTTCCTGCCATCACGGCTCCGATGTTGTTGTTTGTGTTTGAGCGTTGTGAAACGGGCCGAAGCCCGCTGGATTAATCTTTATAGATGCTGAAGTGTTCGCGCGCGTCGAGCAGCTGCGCTTTGGTCAGCATAAAGACGCCGTCACCGCCGTTGTCAAACTCGAGCCAGGTGAACGGCACATCCGGGTACTGCTCTATCAGATGTACCATGCTGTTGCCCACTTCACAAATCAGAACGCCGTCGTCGGTCAGGTAATCCGGCGCGCAGGCCAGAATGCGGCGGGTCAGCTTCAGGCCGTCAGAGCCTGATGCCAGGCCCAGCTCCGGCTCATGGCGATATTCGTTTGGCAGATCGGACATGTCTTCTGCATCGACGTACGGCGGATTGGTGACGATCAGATCGTACTGCAGCGTCGGCAGATCGCGGAACAGATCGGAGCGAATTGGCGTTACGTGATGGATCAGGCCGTGCTCTTCAATGTTGTGCTCGGTTACGGCCAGCGCGTCGGTGGAAATATCGACCGCGTCCACTTCCGCTTCCGGGAAGGCATAGGCACAGGCAATCGCAATGCAGCCGCTGCCGGTACACATATCCAGAATGTGCTGCGGCTGATGGTTAATCAGTCCGTCAAAGTGGTTGTTGATCAGCTCACCAATCGGCGAGCGCGGCACCAGCACGCGTTCATCAACATAGAACTCGTGGCCGCAGAACCAGGCTTTATTGGTCAGGTAGGCTACCGGGATACGCTCGTTCACGCGGCGGATCACGCGCTCAACGATGCGGTGCTTCTCGCTGGAGGTCAGGCGCGCGGTACGCATGTCTTCCGGAATATCCAGCGGCAGGTAGAGGGACGGCAGCACCAGCTGAACGGCCTCATCCCACGGGTTATCGGTACCGTGACCGTACCAGATGTTGGCGGCGCTGAAGCGGCTAACCGACCAGCGCAACATGTCCTGTATGGTATGCAGCTCGTTTACTGCTTCATCGACAAAAATTTTATCCACTCTTTCCTCCAGGGCATGCTCGCATAATTTTCGGCGGCTAGTTTGCCATGAAGACGGCGATAAATCAGCAATGACGCGTACCGCTTGAGGTTAAAAAATGCGTTTAGTCGGGTACACTATCGGAAATACGAGATGAGAATGCCAAATGAAAAAGAAAACATCGCTCAGCGAGGAGGATCAGACACTCTTCCGACAGCTGATGACCGGGACGCGTAAAATCACGCAGGACACCATCGTTCATCGTCCTCAGCGCAAAAAAATCAGCGAAGTGCCGGTCAAGCGACTGCTCCAGGAGCAGGCCGATAACAGTCACTATTTTTCAGATGAATTTCAGCCGCTGCTCAACACGCAGGGGGCTGTGAAGTACGTACGTGAAGACGTCAGCCATTTTGAGCTGAAAAAGCTACGACGTGGGGACTATTCACCGGAGCTGTTTCTCGATCTGCACGGGTTAACCCAGATGCAGGCGAAACAGGAGCTGGGGGCGTTGATTGCGGCATGTCGTCGCGAACACGTTTTTTGCGCCTGCGTGATGCACGGTCACGGCAAACATATTCTCAAGAAACAGACACCGCTGTGGCTGGCTCAGCATCCACACGTGATGGCGTTTCATCAGGCACCCAAAGAGTACGGCGGAGATGCCGCATTGCTGGTGTTGATTGAAGTCGAGGAATGGCAGCCGCCAGAGTTGCCCTGACAGGATGGCGGGAAGCACATTGCGCCCCGCCATATCGCACGTCACGTCAGATCGCTTTTGCCATCTTCAGGTTGCACGGACTCATTTGCCAGTTAAAGACGCCTTTGCCGGTTTCGTCCAGGGTGACGTTGGCAATGGCGGAGGTCGTGAACATCGGCGGCGTTTCGCCAGGGCACAGCTCAGATACCAGATAGCCGACCAGCGGCAGGTGGGAAATGACCAGTGCGGAAGCGACACCTTCATTGCACAGCGCCTGAAGATAGGCACTCACAAGACCCACATCGCCACACGGCGTGAGTTCAGGGAGAACATCCACACTGGAAGGCAGGTTCATACACTCCCCTACCACATCCAGCGTCTGTTCTGCACGCAGGAACGGACTCACCAGAACGCGTTCAATGTCCACTTTTTGACCTTTAAGCCAGGTAGCCATTTGACGGGATTCGTCGCAGCCACAGACTGTCAAAGGACGTACTGAGTCACTGGCGGCATCGAGTGCCGCGTCGCCGTGACGCATGATAAAAACTTGCATATTGCACCGCTTTTGTTAACCAGAATCACCGGCGTTGACTACCCGCGATTAAAGCTGGGAGGTAGAAAACCCGATGGCCGGGCATTGTGCCTGATCCATTCGGTGAATGAAACGCTGTTTTTTACCTCAATGGCGTAAGTATAGTCAATCTCTGTTTACAAATTCGCCAAAACAGGTCTCTTCACCGAAGGATTTACCCTTCTTTGACCTCAGCTTACGAGGACAGTTTCCCTTGCAGGCCAAAATGTCTGGCCCCGTTCCGCCATCTGCAATAATTCGTCACAGGGTGTAAACCGTGGACCATATTGCGAAGCCAGACGTTGCAGAATTGCAACCACTTCACCCGCCCCGAGGGTGTCCATATACCGGAACGGGCCGCCAAGGAACGGCGGGAAACCAATACCAAATACGGCACCGATGTCACCATCGCGTGCGCTTCTGATCACCTGTTCGCCGAAACAGCGCGCCGCTTCGTTGAGCATCATCATCACACAACGCTCAGCACACTGCGCTGACGACAGTTTTCCCTGACCGGTAACAGAAATAAGCCCATAAACCGCAGGGTCGACCTGTTTCTTGCTTTTACGCCCTTTTGCCCCGTAAAGATAGAAACCGCGTTCATTTTTTCTGCCTTTGCGATCGTCCTTCAAAATTGCAGAAACAATGTTTGCAGGGGGGCTAAAACGGTCTCCGTAAGCAGCCTCCAGTACAGGTATAATTTTAGTGCCGGTATCTATTCCTACCTCATCCAAAAGTTGGATTGGGCCGACAGGGAAACCAAACTTCACCAGCGCCTCATCGACGTGCTCAATCTTCTCCCCTTCCGTCAGCAACCGCATTGCTTCATTAATGTAGGGAGCCAGAATACGATTGACGTAGAAGCCTGCTTTATCCGCCACGACAATCGGCGTTTTGCCCTGCTTTTTCGCGAGCTTGACCACCGTGGCAACGGTTTGCGGACTGGTGGTCGCGTGTGGAATAACCTCCACCAGCGGCATTTTTTCAACCGGGCTAAAGAAGTGCAGACCAATCACCTGCTCCGGTCGTGCGGCTTTCGCCGCGATGTGGCCAATCGGCAATGACGAGGTGTTTGAAGCAAAGATGGTATGCGGGGCGCAATGCTGTTCAACGTCTGCCACCATTTGCTGCTTGAGCGCCAGATCTTCAAACACGGCTTCTATCACCAGATCGCGATGTGCAAAACCGCGGTAGTCCGTGGTGCCAGTGATCATCGCGAGTGTTTTATCGCGCTCGCTTGCTTTGATATGGCGGCGTTTAACCTTCTGATCAAGGTTCTGCCAGCTGTACTGAAGCGCGTGGTTGATTCCCTTAGGATTAATGTCTTTGATACGCACCGGCAATTTGCCTTTACTGGCAGTGACAAACGCAATTCCACCGCCCATCAGCCCGCCCCCCAGCACGCCAACGGCGCGCAGCGGCGCAGGCTCAGCTTCGCTTCCCGGATCTTTTTTGACGTCAGTGCTGGCAAAGAAGATGCTGCGCAGCGCCTGAGACTGCGGCGTCATCGCCAGTTCACCAAAGGCTTTTGCCTCGGCGGCATAACCGCTGCTGCTACCCTGCGACAAGCCGGTTTCAATTACTTCAAGAATGCGCTTCGCCGCCGGGTAGTTGCCTTTGGTTTTTTGCTCGGTCTTTTTGCTTACCATGTTGAACAGGAGCGCGCGCCCCAGTGGCCCTGCCAGCACGCGCTCACGCACAGGAAGAGGACGTTTTGCCTGACGCCCTTTCAGGGCCAGCTCAACGGCGGCCTCCAGCAAAATCGAGTGGGGAACCACTTCATCGACCAGTCCCACTTTCAGCGCCTGACGGGCGCGCAGCTGCTTGCCGGTTAAGATCATCTCCAGCGCGGTACTCACCCCCACCAGACGCGGTAAACGCTGCGTTCCACCCGAGCCAGGTAACAGGCCTAACTGCACTTCCGGCAGGCCTAACACCGTTTTTGCATCATCGGTACAAATGCGGCTATGGCAGGCCAGCGCCAGCTCTAAACCGCCGCCCAGACAAGCGCCGTGAATGGCAGCAATCACCGGGAACGACAGGGCGTGGATCTCAGCCATCACCTGCTGCCCCTGACGCGACAGCTCTTCGGCTTCCTGAGCGCTTTGCGCGCGGGCAATCATGTTGATATCTGCCCCGGCAATAAAGTTATCCGGCTTGGCCGAGATAAACACCAGACCGCGAATGGCTTTGTTTTCGCGAAGCTGCTTTAGCATCGCACGCACCTGAACGCCAAATTCGGCCTTCAGGGTATTCATCTTTTCATCAGGCACATCAATAGTGATAACGGCCACGTTATCGAGGCGAACCGTCAGATTGAATGCAGATGGCATGTCCATTATTCAGCCTCCAGAACCATTGCTGCGCCAAGACCGCCTGCCGCGCAGGCGGTAACGAGACCAAACCCACCGCCGCGGCGACGAAGTTCATGTAACGTTTGGGTAATCATACGCGCGCCCGTTGCCGCAAACGGATGGCCGTAGGCGATGGATCCGCCAAGCACGTTAAACTTACTCTGATCCACTTCGCCGGTCGCGTGGGCACGGCCCAGTACATCGCGCGCGAAGCGCTCGCTTGCCAGCAGCTGGATGTTTGCCAGGGTTTGTGCGGCAAAGGCTTCGTGCATATCGATCAGGGTTAAGTCAGCCAGCGTCAGCCCCGCGCGCTCCAGCGCCAGCGGCGTGGACCAGGCTGGACCTAACAACATGTCCTGCCAGACATCAATCGCCGTAAACGCATAGCTTCGCAAATAACCCAGCGGGGTGATGCCAAGCTCCTTCGCACGGGATTCGGTCATCAGGATCACGGCCGCAGCACCGTCCGTCAGAGGCGTACTGTTGGCCGCCGTAACGGTGCCATGTTTACGGTCAAACGCCGGGCGCAGTTTTGCGTAATCCGCCAGCGTCGAAGTGCCACGGATATTGTTATCTTCCACCAGAGGTTCGCGGAAAGGCGGGATGTAAGCCGTCATCACCTCGTCGACAAGTTTGCCTTCCGACCAGGCCTTCGCAGCGAGCTGGTGCGAACGATGCGCCAGGGCATCCTGCTGTTCGCGGGTGATGCCGTAGGTCTTCGCCATCTGCTCAGCGGTATCGCCCATGCGCAGACCGGTTGAATATTCAGCCACCGCGGGCGGAACAGGCATCAGATCGCGCAGGCGTAAACGCGAGAAGAGTTTAAGTTTCTGGCCAGTAGTGCGGGCCTTGTTAGCATCCACGAGGATACGTGCCAGTTTTTTGCTGACCCCAATCGGCAGCACTGAAGAGGAGTCCGCCCCGCCCGCGATACCCGCGCGAATAGTCCCCGCCATCAGGCTTTCGGCCACGTTAGCCACCGCCTGAAAGCTGGTCGCGCAGGCGCGACTGACGCTGTAGGCATCGGTGTGCACATTCATTCCCGTGCCGAGAACAATTTCACGTGCAATGTTGGGGGCTTCAGGCATCTGCACGACCTGGCCGAAGACCAGCTGTTCGATGACCTCAGGCGGAATTTCGCTGCGAGCCAGCATCTCGCCTACGACCATTTTTCCCAGATCGACGGCCGGTATACCATGAAAGGCGGTTGCCTGACGCGCAAACGGCGTGCGCAACCCGCTAACAATGGCAATGCGATCACCTTGTCGGGTGATAAGCGGTAATGCCTGACTCATAACATTCCCCTGTAAAAAACTTTACACAAATATAAAGTGGTCTGACCTGATAACAGTCTTAACCATTTTTTTACATTCAGCCAATCGGGGAAGCATAAAAATGCGAGCTAAAACACAGAGAAGAAAAAGAAAATGCCCCGAGGTAAAAGCAAAACGGTAACCCTGAGGTTACCGTTTTTGATGTTTGCGCCCTCTCCCGTGGGAGAGGGTTGGGGTGAGGGCACCAGACCGCTGGAATTAACGCAGCCCCAGCTGGAAAATCAGCGTTTCAGCTTCACACGCAAAAACAAAATCGATGTCCAGCTTCACGCCACCTTCCACTTCGGTAAAGGTCGACTTGATTTCGCACGGATCGGATTCGACTTCACGCGCACGTTGACTCAGCGCGACCAGGGTTTCTTCCGCTTCGGCACGGCTAGTGAATACACGGCTGTAAGACGCGGTGCAATCGGTGTTGTCCATGATGGTGCCAACATCCATACAGCAGCAAACCGGGGTTTCATCAGCACTGCATTTACTCATAGCTCAATTTCCTCTGTATTCGCGCAAAGCGCGAGATAAACACGATGCTGATATTTTACGCCCCGCCGCTGGCTCTCTCCAGCCGTTAATGACGCAAAATCGGATAAGTGAGCAATATCACACTAAAAAATGATCTAAAACAAAATTCACCCTTTCGGGTGAGTCTCGCTGGTCACAATTTTGCCAACCAGATCTCGTTTCAAGAAACATGTTTGAAAATATTAATAAACAAACTTGCAACATATTAGCTGGTCAGACCTATACTCACGCCACTGGTCTGATTTGTATGTCATACCTCAGACCCTACACTTCGCGCTCCTGTTACGGTATGTAACAATTATTGAATAAAAATAACTCAATGAGGTTATGGTCATGAGCCAGAAAACCCTGTTCAAAAAGACTGCGCTGGCAGTCGCAGTGGCAATCGTCTCAACGTCCGCCTGGTCAGCGGGCTTCCAGTTAAACGAATTTTCTTCCTCTGGCCTTGGCCGTGCATATTCCGGGGAAGGCGCTATTGCTGATGACGCAGGTAACGCAAGTCGTAACCCTGCGCTTATCATGATGTTCGATCGCCCGACCTTCTCTGCTGGTGCGGTTTACATCGATCCTGATGTCAATATTTCCGGCAAATCGCCTTTCACCGGCGCGAGCCTGAAAGCGGATAACATCGCGCCGACAGCGTGGGTACCTAACCTGCACTTCGTTGCGCCGATTAATGAACAATTTGGTTGGGGTGCGTCAGTCACCTCTAACTATGGTCTGGCAACCGAGTTCAATAACAATTACCCGGCAGGCGAATATGGGGGCAAAACCGATTTAACTACCCTCAACCTGAACCTGAGCGGCGCGTATCGTCTCAATGACAACTGGAGCTTCGGCCTGGGCTTTGATGCCGTCTACGCTGATGCCAAAATTGAGCGCTATACCGGTGAACAAACTGCCGCTCTGCCGAAAAACAGCAACAAGATCGCCAGCCTGAAGGGCGATGAGTGGGGCTACGGCTGGAACGCGGGTATTCTGTATGAGCTGGACAAAAATAACCGCTGGGGTCTGACCTATCGCTCAGAAGTGAAAATTGATTTCGATGGCGATTACAAAAGCGGCATCCTGAGCCCTGTAAACGGCATGGTTCCGGGTGCAGGCACCACCATCCCGTGGGGCACGTCAAACCAGACCGTACCAGGTTCACTGTCACTGCATCTGCCAGAAATGTGGGAAGTCTCCGGTTACAACCGCGTCGCACCACAGTGGGCTATTCACTATAGCCTGGCATACACCAGCTGGAGTCAGTTCGAAGAGTTGAAAGCGACCGGCACCAATGGTCAGACGCTGTTCTATAAGGACGAAAGTTTCCACGACGCATACCGTATTGCGCTGGGTACAACCTACTATATGGACGACAACTGGACGTTCCGTACCGGTATAGCGTTTGATGATAGCCCGGTTCCGGCTGATAAGCGCTCCATCTCCATCCCGGATCAGGACCGCTTCTGGCTGAGTGCTGGTGCAACCTATGCATTCAACGAGAATGCGTCAGTCGACGCTGGCGTTTCTTATATGCACGGTCAGAAAGTGACGTTCCAGGAAGGCCCTTACGAGTTCACCTCTGAAGGTAAAGCCTGGCTGTTCGGTACCAACTTCAACTACGCGTTCTAATCGCGCAGGGATCAAAAAAGGTGAGCATCGCTCACCTTTTTTATTTATTCCGAATCGATATCTTTTAGTTCATTCTCGATGGCTTTCGCGTTCGGATTATCTTCCGGCTTCAGCTTGCCGCCATTGGCGATGAAGTCATGGTTCTGGAAGTACGCCTCACGCACCATGATATACGGATCGGAAGACTGGCGCAGCAGACCGTCAGAGTCCAGCAGTTGCGCGCGCGTTTCGATCCCTTCCACCGTCCACTTACCAATCGACAGCGGCCAGGTCAGCCATGACAGCACAGGATACAGCGTATCCACCATATCGCCGCCATCATCACGCACGGTGAAACTGCCATAGAACGGCAGATGCACATACGGACCATAACCTACGCCGTAATGCCCCAGCGTGCTGCCGAAACGGTGCGGCTGTTCACGCTGCAGTTTTGTGTTTGCCATGCCAGCGACATCAATGAAGCCGCCCATACCCAGCAGGGAGTTCAGGAAGAAGCGCGTAAAGTGCACCATCCCCTGATACGGGTCACCTTGCAGGAAATAGTTCACCATCACCGCAGGCTCTTCCAGGTTACTGGTGAAATTGCTTAATCCATTACGCGCAGGTTGTGGAACATAATCGCGCCATGCCACCGCTACCGGGCGGACCACATACGGATCCAGCACGTTATAGTTGAAGCTGTACATCGAGCGGTTAAATCCTTCAAGAGGATCGGAGCGTCCCGTTTGCTCCCCGGAGCTGGCGCAGCCCACAAGCATCGTCGCGCCCAGCGCAAGCGCCGACAGCCGAAGTTTCATAATTATCTCCCTGTTCAGTATGGCTATCGTTGATTGCCATCCGTAACGGAGCATCTGTCGCTCCGTATGAAAACGTGCAAGTGATTGTAACAGCACGTTTCCCGATGTCTATGAGCACAATTACGGGCAGTAACCACCGTCACTCTGATCTCAGCATAGCCTGGCTTTAGGAATTCGTTTCGCTGGCAATTTTATAATGTCTTTGAAAGAGATGTATCACCTTTGTTGTCATTGCCACCAATTTAAGAGCATCCCCACAGGCATCACGATAAAAGCCGCTACGCTTTAAAGAAAGTTCATCCTCCAGGAGCGGTTATGAAAGAAGTGGGCGAAGAAAAAATTGGCGAGAGCAATGAGGACGTAGAAATTGAGAGTGAGGAAAAAGAGCGTGGCGAGAAGATAGAAATTGACGAAGATCGCCTGCCCTCCCGTGCGATGGCGATCCACGAACATATACGCCAGGATGGTGAAAAGGAGATGGAACGCGATGCCATGGCCCTGTTCTGGTCGGCGATTGCTGCGGGTCTCTCGATGGGTGCGTCACTGCTGGCCAAAGGCATATTTCATGTCCAGCTGGAGGGCGTGCCGGGTGGCTTTTTACTGGAGAATCTTGGCTACACCTTCGGCTTTATCATTGTCATCATGGCGCGCCAGCAGCTCTTTACTGAAAACACCGTCACTGCCGTGCTGCCCGTGATGCAAAACCCTACCCTGGGCAATTTCGGCTTGCTGATGCGGCTCTGGAGCGTGGTATTGCTTGGGAATATCATTGGTACAGGCATCGCAGCCTGGGCCTTTGAGTATATGCCGATATTTGATGAGCCCACCCGGGATGCGTTTGTAAAAATTGGCATGGATGTGATGAAAAACACGCCCTTAGAGATGTTCTCGAATGCGATTATCTCCGGCTGGATCATCGCCACCATGGTGTGGATGTTCCCCTCGGCAGGCAGCGCAAAAATTGTGGTGATCATCCTGATGACCTGGCTGATTGCGCTCGCCGATACCACGCACATCGTGGTGGGTACCGTTGAAATTCTCTATCTGGTCTTTAATGGCACGCTACACTGGAGCGATTTCTTCTGGCCGTTCGCCCTGCCGACGCTGGCGGGCAATATTTGCGGCGGGACCTTTATCTTCGCGTTGTTGAGCCACGCGCAAATCCGCAATGATATGTCGAACAAGCGTAAGGCCGAGCTCAAGGCACAGGAAGATAATGAAAAATCGGCAAAAAAATCGACCTGAATGGTGACTCTTTGAGCAGTCAGGCGGCAATGCGCTTAACGCAAAGTGTAAATAACGCTATACTCGTGCCGCCTCGTCCCCTTAGTTAAATGGATATAACGAGCCCCTCCTAAGGGCTAGTTGCAGGTTCGATTCCTGCAGGGGACACTTTCGTTCTTCCTGACTTCATAAAATCACTGCATTTTCCACAACTCCACACAGTTCCGTCCGCGTCGTTTTGCACCATACAGCGCTTCATCCGCTGCCTGTATCAGACGTTCATAGTCAGGATGTCCATTGAACATCGCCGCCCCGATTGAAAGGGAAAGCGAGATCGCCTCGCCGGTCGGGGAGCTAACCTTAATTTTTTCTACACGCTTGCGGATCCGTTCTGCGATACGCAGGGCGTCAGCTTCGGTGATTTCCGTCAGCACAATTAAAAACTCATCACCACCGTAGCGAAATACGTAGTCGCAGGTGCGAACGTTGTCATAAAACGCACCCGCCACTTTTCGCAGGATTTCATCACCCGTATTGTGGCCCCAGGTATCATTGATTTGCTTGAATTTATCAACATCGATCAGTAGCGCCGACAGCGGCGTACCGGCGCGGGTGGCATGGGTGATTTCACGTTTAAAAATGGTCGGCAGGAAGCGACGGTTCAGCAGTCGGGTGAGCACGTCCATTCCCACCTCATGGCGGGAAACCTCATCAAACAGCTCACGCAGCAGAGTAACGATTTGCGAGAGGGTGTTACGCACCTGCCGCAAAAATTTGACCTGCCGTGACCTGTCACGAAGCGCGTCCTCAGCCTGGCGGACCTCATTAAACGCATCGTCAAACTCCTGAATGAGCCGGGAGATATGCCCTGCTTCGGCAATACCGCTGAAATAGTGACGTCCTTTATGACTAAACCACAGCCCAAAATCTGATTGCCCGAGCGGTCGGCTGTTGCCTATGCTGGAATCTAACATCACCTTATAGAGCAGCGTCATTTCCCAGGTCAGCAGCGCAGCGGTCTGACGCTCCTTCTCTTCTTCCGCATTCTCCATCAGCGAGAAAATCCGGTAGTTTTCATCCTCTTTCGCCGCATTGTTCTCGCTAAAGACATACGCGCGCGACATCACCTCCATCGCCAGATCGATGCTGTTAATGGCGTAGTGATAAACGCTAAGCTTCACGTCAGAAGGATGGGAGGTGGCGTTAATGATAGGTAACAGTAGTTTTTTCAGTACCCGGAAGCCCATTTCGACCAGATCGACCGAAATACCAATACGGGCATGGACATCGGCGGCACGCTGCTGGGCCCGTATCTGCTCCTCAACCTGATCTACCTGACAGGAGAGAACATCAACCAGCCAGCGACGCAGCGCTTCCTGCAACTGTCGTTCCACCTGTTCTGTGGTCAAAAACTCAGCGATGTTGGGATCGGCCAAAACGACGCGATAGAACTCTGCAATCAGAACAGATGCGTGATCGGTAGCAAGCTGGGCAGTAACATCGTGAATGTGCGGATCGGTTTCAGTGATCAGTTGAACCCATTCGCCTTTCACCGTTTGCAGATAAGTTTCCATCGTCAGCGCCTTCAGAGTCACTTGTTACTGTTAATAACAATAGCAAAATCAACCGCCTCCGCAATTGCCGCTTTTTTAATCAAAAACGAGTTATAGCACATACCGTATAAGGGTGCTACATTACTCTGCCCACCCAACGTCAGCTATGGCCAGGCAACGCCGTAAAGATCGGTAAAGCCTGAAACCATGACCTTGTCCTACGGTCTAAATGGCATGCGGTAGTGCCAGCGTGCGCTACTTTAACAGGCTTTACATAGGTTCTCTATTTTGTCTCAATCCAAATTTAAACGCTCATTTCTGCACCCGCGTTACTGGTTTACATGGTTTGGTCTTGGCGTACTTTGGTTGCTGGTTCAGCTTCCATACCCGGTGATCCGCTTTCTGGGTTCAAGACTCGGCAGCGCATCGCGCTATTTCCTGAAACGTCGCGAATCTATTGCGCGTAAAAATCTCGAGCTTTGCTTCCCGCACTACAATGCGCAGCAGCGCGAAAAGCTGATCGCTGAAAACTTTAAATCTATCGGCATGGCATTGCTGGAAACCGGTATGGCCTGGTTCTGGCCTGATGAACGCGTGCGTAAATGGTTTGATGTAGAAGGTCTGGATAACCTGAAGCGCGCCCAGGCGCAGAATCGGGGCGTGATGGTCGTCGGGGTTCACTTTATGTCCCTCGAGCTCGGCGGTCGCGTGATGGGGCTTTGCCAGCCGATGATGGCAACCTACCGTCCGCACAACAGCGCGCTGATGGAGTGGGTTCAGACTCGCGGCCGTATGCGCTCAAACAAGGCGATGATCAGCCGTAACAATCTGCGCGGCATGGTCGGTGCGCTGAAAAAAGGTGAGGCCGTCTGGTTTGCACCCGATCAGGATTATGGCCGTAAAGGCAGCAGCTTCGCGCCTTTCTTCGCCGTTAAAGACGTTGCTACGACCAATGGCACCTTTGTGATTTCACGCCTTTCTGGTGCCGCTATGCTGACCGTAACGATGGTCAGAAAAGCGGATAAATCGGGTTATCGCTTGCACATCTCCCCGGAAATGGCGAACTACCCGGAAAATGAGTGTGAAGCCGCGACCTTTATCAACAAGGTTATCGAGTTCGAGATCATGCGTGCACCTGAGCAGTATTTGTGGATGCACCGCCGCTTCAAAACCCGTCCGCTGGGCGAAGCCTCTCTCTATATCTAAGCCTTCCAGAAGGTTAGTTTCGCTAAGAAACTAACCTTTTCAATCACCTGTAATTACCCTGAGTAACCGTCTTTTTTCTGCGTCGCTCAACGGGAATTTATTGCGTACTGAAATCAAACTGTCGCCGTTCCACGACACTCGTAAGTATCGGAAAGTATTTAGAAAAATCCCACTTGTCACCCCCCATTTTTAGGCGTACATTAGCGCCGTCTGACAATGGGAAGCGCAGAATTCTGAGGTGGAGTCTGAGGCGTAGCGGGATAATTCCGATTTCCGTTTTAGCCCGATTTCAACTCTCTATAATCAGGTGGACTCTGTTTTTGAATGCGTACCACAAGATACGCGGAGTGATGAAACGTGAAATATTTCTTTATGGGCATTTCGGTGATTGTTTTAGTCTGGGCCGGAACCTTTGCCCTGATGATCTAGCAAAGAACATGCAGTCAAAAAAACAGGCGCTCAAGGCGCCTGTTTTTTTGTGTCGTCAGGTTTCGGGCTGTTCAGCCACATTTTTTGATGAGAGAAACCCGTCAGCCCGGAACATGCTTTTAATCCCCCTGACCGCCTGACGAATGCGGTCGCTGTTTTCAATCAACGCAAACCGCACGTGGGTATCGCCATAATCGCCAAACCCGATGCCCGGCGAGACGCACACCTTCGCATCCTGCAGGAGCTTCTTGGCAAACTCCAGCGAACCCATTGCCGCATAGGGCTCAGGAATTTTAGCCCAGACGTACATGGACGCCTTCGGCATTTCCACCATCCAGCCCGCTTCATGCAGGCCTTTCACCAGCACATCGCGACGCCGCTTATACTGGGCAGCAATATCCTGTACACACTGCTGATCGCCTTCAAGCGCAGCAATTGCAGCAACCTGTAGCGGCGTAAATGTGCCGTAGTCGTGGTAACTCTTAATACGCGCCAGCGCATTTACCAGCGTCTTGTTACCCACCATAAAGCCAATGCGCCAACCCGCCATGTTGTAACTTTTCGACAGCGTGAAGAACTCGACCGCCACATCGCGTGCGCCCGGCACCTGCATAATTGAAGGCGCCTTCCAACCGTCGTAGACAATATCCGCATAGGCGAGATCGTGAACCACCAGCACGTCGTAACGTTTTGCCAGGGCGACCACTTTCTCGAAGAATTCGAGCTCAACGCACTGGGCCGTTGGGTTCGACGGGAAACCGAGGATCATCATCTTTGGTTTCGGGTAGCTTTCACGAATCGCGCGTTCCAGTTCGTTAAAGAAGTCTACGCCTTCCACCAGCGGCACAGAGCGAACCTGCGCGCCAGCAATCACCGCACCGTAGATATGGATCGGATAGCTGGGGTTTGGCACCAGCACGGTATCACCGTGATCCAGCGTCGCCAGCATCAGGTGTGCCAGCCCTTCTTTCGAGCCAATGGTGACAATGGCTTCACTTTCAGGATCGATGTCCACCTGGTAGCGATCCTGGTACCAGCGGGAAATGGCACGACGTAATCGAGGAATACCGCGAGACGTTGAGTAACCATGCGTATCCGGGCGCTGGGCAACCGTACAGAGTTTCTCAACAATATGCGGCGGCGTTGGGCCGTCAGGGTTACCCATGCTGAAATCGATGATATCTTCGCCGCGCCGACGCGCAGCCATCTTCAGCTCAGCAGTGATATTGAAAACATAAGGGGGGAGACGATCGATACGCGTGAAACGGCGTTCAGGACTGAATTCAGCCATAGATTCCTCAGATTAACGTTAGCGCCCGGACCGTCCGAGCGACGCTGCCACCGATGTGGCGTGCTTAGAAAATAACCTGAAAAAAAACATGCTGTCGAGAGGGAAAGTAAAAAAAAGATATCGCGTTAAAACAGGAACCCTGCTGTCGCTAAAAGCGGAAGGCTGATGACGTAAAATGGTTTTTTAATACCCGTTATTTAACATGGTGTTATCATAACGATTACCTCGCTGCGCTTCGTTCAGAAAAATTCAGCCGGACTGAAGAACTTTCCGAACAATCCCCTTTGCAGACTGTGGTTTTTCCTCATTTGATAAACCTGACGGATAGCTGGTCAATACGCGCCAGGTTTTTTATCATGGTTCTTTCCCGATTCTCCAGGTTCACTTGTGCACGAAATATTCGATATGCTGCTGGCGGTATTTGATCGCGCAGCGCTAATGCTGATTTGTCTGTTTTTCCTCATTCGCATTCGCCTGTTCCGCGAGCTTCTGCACAAGTCAGCGCACTCGCCAAAAGAGCTGCTGGCCGTAACCGCCATCTTTTCGATGTTTGCCCTTTTCAGCACCTGGTCCGGAGTGCCTGTCGAAGGGTCGCTGGTCAACGTGCGCATTATCGCCGTGATGTCAGGCGGGATACTGTTTGGCCCCTGGGTTGGGGTGATCACCGGATTGATTGCCGGCACACACCGCTATTTGATTGATATCGGCGGCGTGACGGCTATTCCGTGCTTTATTACCAGCATTATCGCCGGGATCCTGTCCGGCTGGATTAACCGCAAATTCCCCAAAAAGCAGCACTGGCGCGCCGGGATCATCGCGGGCATGGTGTGTGAAACCTTGACCATGATTTTGGTTGTGGTGTGGGCACCCACGACCGCTCTTGGGCTGGATATTGTTTCGAAAATCGGTATTCCGATGATCCTCGGCAGCGTCTGCATAGGCTTTATTGTCCTGCTGGTGCAGAGTGTGGAAGGGGAAAAAGAGGCCAGCGCCGCACGTCAGGCCAAGCTGGCACTCGATATTGCCAACAAAACGCTGCCGCTGTTCCGCCACGTTAACGTTGAGTCTTTACGCCAGGTCTGCGATATCATCCGTCGCGATATTCACGCCGATGCCGTCGCCATCACCAATATCGACCACGTGCTGGCCTACGTGGGCGTCGGGGAGCACAACTATCGTGACAACGACGACACCATCAGCCCAACCACCCGACAGGCGATCAACTACGGTAAAATCATCATTAAAAACAATGATGAAGCCCACAGGACGCCCGAAATACATTCCATGCTGGTGATCCCATTGTGGGAGAAAGGGGTCGTCACGGGCACGCTGAAGATTTACTACTGCCATGCGCACCAGATCACCTCCTCATTGCAGGAAATGGCGATTGGTCTGTCGCAAATCATCTCAACTCAGTTGGAAGTCTCGCGCGCGGAGCAGCTGCGCGAAATGGCAAATAAGGCAGAGCTACGCGCGCTGCAAAGTAAAATTAATCCTCATTTCCTGTTTAACGCGCTGAACGCCATCTCCTCCTCCATTCGCCTTAATCCGGACACCGCCCGCCAGCTGATTTTCAACCTGTCACGCTATCTGCGCTACAACATTGAATTGAAAGATGACGAGCAGATCGACATCAAAAAAGAGCTTTATCAAATCAAAGATTACATCGCGATCGAGCAGGCCCGCTTTGGCGATAAGCTCACCGTCATTTACGATATTGATGAAGAGGTCAACTGCGTGATCCCAAGCCTGCTGATCCAGCCGCTGGTGGAAAACGCCATTGTCCACGGAATTCAGCCGTGCAAAGGCAAAGGCGTCGTGACCATTAGCGTGACCGAGAGCGGGAATCGCGTGCGCATTGCGGTGCGCGATACCGGCCACGGTATCGACCCAAAGGTAATTGAACGCTTGGAATCCAACGAAATGCCGGGCAATAAGATTGGCCTTTTGAATGTCCACCATCGGGTCAAACTGCTGTACGGCGACGGGCTGCACATTCATCGCCTGGAGCCGGGCACAGAAATCGCGTTTTACGTGCCGAATGAACGCACCCCCGTTCATGCACCAATATCCCTGATGCCATAGGCCGGAGTTACAGATGAAAGTCATCATTGTGGAAGATGAGGTTCTGGCTCAACAGGAGCTGAGCTGGCTCATCAAAACGCACAGCCAGATGGAGATTGTAGGCACATTCGAAGATGGCCTGGACGTGCTGAAGTTCCTCCAGCACAACCGGGTCGATGCCATTTTTCTCGATATTAATATTCCGTCGCTGGATGGCGTGCTGCTGGCGCAAAATATTAATCAGTTTGCCCACAAGCCCTTTATTGTCTTTGTTACCGCGTGGAAAGAGCACGCCGTGGAGGCCTTCGAGCTGGAAGCGTTTGACTACATCCTCAAGCCTTATCAGGAGTCGCGTATTATCAGCATGCTGCAAAAGCTGGAAGCGGCATGGAAACAGCAAGCCGCGCCTGCGACCGCAAGCCCTGCTATCCGGGAGAATGACACCATTAATCTGGTGAAGGATGAAAGGATCATCGTCACGCCTATCGACGATATTTATTACGCCGAAGCACATGAAAAGATGACGTTTGTCTATACGCGACGTGAATCGTACGTGATGGCGATGAACATCACCGAGTTTTGCAGCAAGCTACCTGCGGCGCACTTCTTCCGCTGCCACCGTTCGTTTTGCGTCAATTTGAACAAGATCCGCGAGATCGAACCCTGGTTTAACAACACGTATATTTTGCGTCTGAAGGATCTCGACTTCCAGGTGCCGGTGAGCCGCAGCAAGGTAAAAGAGTTTCGCCAGCTGATGCACCTGTGAGCGTTCCCCTCTCCCGCTGGAGAGGGGAATGACCATCAGAGAATTTGTCCCAGAACCTGACGCAAATGCGCACCCGAGCCCAGCAGCCCAGGATTATCATGCACAATCAGGTAAACAGGGATGTCCTGCACGTAGCTTCTGAAGCGCCCTTTATCTTCAAACCCGCCGCGGAAACCAGAGGCTTTAAAGAACTCGAGGAAGCGCGGCATGATACCGCCCGCAATATAGACCCCACCAAACGTGCCCAGCGTCAGCGCCAGGTTGCCGCCGAAGCGCCCCATAATCACGCAAAACAGGGACAAGGCACGACGGCAATCGATGCAGCTGTCCGCCAGGGCGCGCTCGGTCACGTCTTTAGGCTGCAGATTTTCAGGCAGACGACCATCAGATTTCACAATCGCACGGTACAAATTGACCAGCCCTGGGCCCGACAGCACGCGTTCGGCAGAAACGTGGCCGATTTCAGCACGTAACTCTTCGAGGATAATGCCCTCTTCTTCACTGTTCGGTGCGAAATCCACGTGGCCGCCTTCGCCCGGCAGACTGACCCAGCGCTTATCGACGTGGACAAGGTGAGAGACGCCCAGCCCGGTTCCCGCGCCGTAAACCGCAATCGGCTTGCCTTCGACCGGCGCCGTGCCGCCAAACTGGATCAGGTGTTCCGGCTTCAGCATCGGGATCGCCATCGACACCGCCGTGAAGTCATTGATGATTTCAAGATGCGCAAAGCCGAGGTTTTTTTTCATTTCGGCAATGGAGAAGGCCCAGGTGTGGTTGGTCATAGCCACCCAGTCACCGGTAATCGGGCACGCAATAGCGATACAGCCGTCTTCGACGCTGACCTTATGCTCTTCAAGATATACGCGAACCACGGCTTCCAGACTTGGATAATCCAGCCCTGAATAGGTTTTCGCCTGGGAAATGTCACCGCTATTTACATCGCAGAGTGCAAGGCGCGCGTTCGTGCCGCCCACATCACCTACCAAAGCATACTTTGTCATTCTTCTACTGCTCCGCTAAAGTCAGAATAAATCTTTGGAACACTGTAAATTCAAGGCGTGATAACAACAACGACCAGAAAGTGAATGCCCCAGGATTATCGATCTTCGTCACAGAATAACTTTACCGTTTCAGCACCTTTTGCACTATTGCCATAAAGCTGATTGTGCAAAGTAACGTTATACCGTTTTGTACAAGGAAATCATCATGCTCCACCCGCGAGCCAGAACCATGCTGTTATTAGCAATACCGGCGCTCGTTATTGGCGTTGCTTCAAGCCTGGTGCTCATCGTCGTGATGAAAGTCGCGTCGGTACTGCAAGCGATGTTATGGACCGCCCTGCCTGCCAATATTGGCTTCAGCCCTGATTCTCCTGTATGGATTATCGTCATGCTGACGCTCACCGGTATTGCGGTGGGTTTGGTGATTCGTTTCAGTCCGGACCATGCCGGGCCCGATCCCGCGCAGGAACCGTTGATCGGCGCGCCCGTCAGCCCGGCAGCGCTGCCGGGACTGATCGTTGCGCTGATCGTGGGTCTGGCGGGCGGCGTCAGCCTGGGGCCTGAACATCCGATCATGGCGGTCAATATCGCGCTGGCGGTTTTCCTGGGTTCGCGCATTTTACCGCGCGTCAACGCGCTGGACTGGACGATCCTGGCCTCTGCAGGCACCATCGGCGCGCTGTTCGGCACACCCGTCGCCGCCGCGCTGATCTTCTCCCAGACGCTGAGCGGTAATAATGACGTCCCGCTCTGGGACAAACTCTTTGCGCCGCTGATGGCCGCCGCTGCCGGTGCGTTGACCACCAGCCTGTTTTTCCATCCCCACTTCTCTCTCCCTCTCCCCCACTATGGCCAGATGCAGGTCGCGGACATTTTCAGCGGCGCAATTGTGGTCGCCATCGCCATTGCGCTGGGCATGGTCGCAGTATGGTGTCTTCCGCGCCTGCATCGGCTGATGCATAAGCTCAAACATCCGGTGCTGATTCTGGGCGTCGGGGGGCTGCTTCTCGGCATTCTGGGCGCTATCGGCGGAAAAGTGACGCTGTTTAAAGGCCTGGACGAAATGCAGCAGCTGGCATTCAGTCAGGTGTTTAGCGTGTCGGATTATCTGCTGTTTGCGGTGATAAAGCTGGCGGCGCTGGTCGTGGCCGCCGCGTGCGGTTTTCGTGGCGGACGCATCTTCCCGGCAGTGTTTGTCGGGGTAGCGTTGGGACTGATGTTGCACGAGCATGTGGACGCCGTACCGGCTGCGATAACCGTTTCGTGCTCAATTCTCGGGCTGGTACTGGTAGTGACGCGGGATGCATGGCTGAGCCTTTTTATGGCCGCCGTGGTGGTGCCTGACTCTACCCTCTTCCCTCTGCTCTGTATCGTGATGTTGCCCGCCTGGCTCCTGCTGGCGGGCAAACCGATGATGATGGCCTGGCGAAACGATAAGTGATCAGGCGCTATTTCGCGCCTCCAGCGCTTTGGTTATCGCGCCCAACAGCGGGGGAATATCCGCTTTGGGCAGCATGACCTCAATGAGCGAAAGCCGCTCATGGTGCGCCACTTTTTCCAGCACGTCCGCCAGTTGATCGACTTCACTGACCCGCCAGCATTCGGCCTGAGGATCCAGGCTCAGTGCCTGCGGGATCTGCGTCCAGTTCCACAGGGCGATATCGTTGTACCGCTGTTCAGGTCCGTGTATGGCCCTCTCAACCGTGTACCCTTCATTGTTGAGCACCAGGATAATCGGGTGCTGCTTATCGCGCAGCATTGAGCCCATTTCCTGAATCGTCAGCTGTGCGGCACCATCCCCGGTCAGGACAATCACGCGCCGGTCCGGGCATGCCGTCTGCGCGCCAAAGGCCGCCGCCAGCGTGTAGCCAATCGACCCCCAGAGCGGCTGAACGATAAAATTAACGTCCGCAGGTAAGCGAAGATCGATCGCGCCAAACGCCGAGGTACCCTGATCGGCAAGAATAATGTCGCCGGGGCGAATGAAGGTTTGCAGCGTGCTCCAGAAGTTCTCCTGCGTGAGTGAAGCGCCCTCTGCAGGCCAGGAAAAACCACTGTGTGTCGAGGGTGCAGGGCTTTCACGCACATGTTGTTTGCATAACTCTGCCAGCGTCTCAATCGCCTGCAGCATGGGAATGCCCGTAAACCAGACGTCGCCCACGCGGGAAGCATGAGGTTGCACTTCGATGGTCTGAGCAGGAGTGAGCTGGTGAGTGAACCCGGCGGTCAGGGTATCGGTAAACCGCGTACCAATGCACAGCACTGTGTCAGCTCTTTCAATCGCCTCTTTGACCGGCTCCGCGCTCGCTGAACCACTGTAAGTGCCGTAAAAACCCGCCTGACGCTCATCAAATATCCCTTTCCCCATCAACATGGTGGCGTGTGCCATCGGCACCTCTTTCACCCATTTCTGCAGCGCAGGTTTTAGCCCATGGCGGAGCACCAGAAAATCGGCCAGCAGCGCGGTCCGTTTGCTCATGGCCAGGCGACTCCGGGCGGCATCACGAAACGCTTTGAGACAGGCATTATCCGCGTGAACAGGCTTAACGGTGAGAGCGCTTACAGGTGGTGTCGCGGCTTTTTTCGCCACATCCGCAGGCAACATCAAATAGCCAGGACGGCGTTCGCGCAGCATGGTGGTCAGCACGCGGTCAATTTCGTAGCAGGCATTTTGTTCGGTCAGGATCGCCTGCGCGACGGTGATGGGTTCGCTCATATGGTAAAAATGACGGAACTCACCGTCACCTAAGGTATGGTGCAATAACTCGCCTTTTTGCTGCGCCGCCATTCCCGGCGCCCCCACAATATGCAACACGGGAACGTGTTCGGCAAAGCTACCCGCCACCCCGTTCATGGCGCTTAGCTCTCCGACGCCGAATGTGGTTAACAGCGCGGCAAAGCCCTTACATCGGGCATAGCCGTCTGCGGCATATGACGCGTTAAGCTCGTTGGCACAACCCACCCAACAGATATCCGGGCTGTCTATTACATGGTCGAGAAACTGCAGGTTATAGTCGCCCGGCACGCCAAACAGATGATCGGTTCCACAATCAGTCAGACGGTCCAGCAGGTAATCGGCGACGCAGTATGGGGTACGCATAAACAGGTATCCTTCTAATGTTGTTCTCACCTTGAGTATTAAATAAGCGTGATGGCTGTCCAGAAAAGGCAGTAAGAAGGAGTTGGAAAGAATGCTTTACAAAAAATGCTGCGCTATTCTCTCTTTTTTCGCGTTAGTGTAACCGTATACACACGTTTTACTTATCAGCGTCAGAGGTCACGATCATGCGTTATCAGCCGGATAAAAATCGTTATCAGACAATGCAGTATCGCCGCTGCGGACAAAGCGGGTTGAAATTGCCCGCCATCTCGCTTGGGCTTTGGCATAACTTTGGCGATGCCACGCTCATCGAAAACAGCCGTCAACTATTACAGCGCGCGTTCGATTTGGGGATTACGCATTTCGACCTTGCCAACAACTATGGTCCTCCTCCCGGTTCAGCCGAACGTAATTTCGGGCGCATTTTGCTGGAAGATTTTCTCCCCTGGCGCGATGAGTTAATTATCTCGACGAAAGCAGGATATACCATGTGGGACGGTCCCTACGGCGACTGGGGCTCGCGTAAATATCTGGTCTCGAGTCTGGATCAGAGCCTGAAACGCATGGGGCTGGAGTATGTCGACATCTTCTATCATCACCGCCCGGACCCGGAAACACCGCTTCAGGAAACAATGAAAGCGCTCGACCATCTGGTGCGACAGGGCAAGGCACTGTACGTCGGGTTATCCAACTATCCTGCGGAACTGGCGCGCCAGGCAATTGAAATCCTTCACGACCTCGGTACGCCTTGTCTTATCCACCAGCCTAAATATTCGATGTTTGAGCGGGCCCCTGAAGCGGGTTTGCTGGATGTACTGCAGCAGACAGGGGTTGGGTGTATACCCTTCTCTCCTCTCGCGGGTGGTCAATTAACCAACCGTTATCTGAACGGCATTCCAGCGGACTCCCGTGCGGCCAGCGGCAGCAAGTTCCTGAACCCGAATCAGCTCACCGAAGAAAAGCTGGAAAAAGTGCGCAAGTTAAACGCCCTTGCCGAAAGCCGCGGTCAGAAGCTGTCGCAGATGGCTCTGGCCTGGATTTTACGCCACGATACTGTGACTTCTGTACTGATTGGGGCCAGTAAAACCGCGCAAATCGATGACGCGGTGGGTATGCTGGACAATCGCCATTTCTCGGAAGATGAATTGACGCGGATCGAAGATATTCTGGCCTGAACAAATTAAAGCCGACTTTAGCAAAAAGTGCTCTTATCTGTGAATTCGGAGTTGAGGCGATGAAACGAGGCTTTACCAACTCGTAATATTGCGTTAACAGGCCCACAAGGCCCCGATCGTGAAGGAGAAGAGTATGTTCAGGTCACTGATTTTAGCAGCGGTATTAATGGCTTCTGCCCCGCTGGTCGCCAATGCTGGCGAGATCACCCTGTTGCCATCAGTAAAATTACAAATTGGCGATCGTGATGACTACGGCAGATACTGGGACGGTGGCTACTGGCGCGACCGTGATTACTGGAACCGTCATTATGAATGGCGTGGCGACCGCTGGCGCAAGCATGATAATGGTCGGCATCGCGGCTGGTATAAAAACAACGCCTATGAGCGTGGCTATCGTGAAGGCTGGAACGATCGCGATGACCGTCGTGGCGGCTGGGGTGGACACGGTGGTAAACATGGTCACGGTGGTCACGGCCATCGTCACTAACGTAAAAAGGAGCCTTTTGGCTCCTTTTTTTGTTTTAAAGACCCAGCGCAGTTCCGACTAACAACCACAGATTCAGCGCCACCACCACGACTACAATCGCCCACCCGGTCCTTTTCACCAGCGTCGAGTTCACGAGATCGCCCATCAGTGTTTTATCGCTGGTAAAAATCAACAATGGCACCAGCGCAAGGGCAATACCAAAACTCAGCAGGACCTGGCTCATTACCAAAATGCGGGTAGGATCCAGCCCCATCAGAATTACAATAAACGACGGCAGCATGGTGACGGCGCGACGCACCCACAGCGGAATATGAAAACGCACGAATCCCTGCATCACCACTTGTCCCGCCAGCGTACCTACCACCGTGGAAGAGAGGCCAGCAGCCACCAGGCTCAGCCCAAATATCGTTGCTGCGGCATGGCTCAGTAACGGTTCCAGCGTCAGATAAGCCTGATCGAGATCGGCAATCCCCGTGTGACCATTAAAGTGGAAAGCGGCAGCAGCGGTCGCCATCATCGCCAGATTCACAAAACCGGCAATCGTCATGGCAAACGCGACATCCCATTTTGTCGCGGAATAGCGTTCCTTACGGGTGCCACCGTGCAGATGTTGTGTCAGGGAGGAGTGCAGATAAATCACATGCGGCATAATGGTCGCCCCGAGGACGCCAGCAGCCAGGAATACCGCTTCGGAGGTGGGCAGACTTGGGATCACCATCCCTTTACTCAGCTGCACCAGATTCGGCTGGGAGAAGATCAGCTCCACAATATAGGCTGCAGCAACAAACAGCAGCAGACCACCGATGACTTTTTCCAGCGGCTTCTGTCCTCGGCGCTGCAGCATCAGAATAAGGAAAGTCGCAATCCCGGTCAGCACTGCCCCCTGCAACAATGACACGCCGAGGATTAGTTTAAATCCAATCGCAGCCCCTATGAATTCGGCAAGGTCGGTTGCCATGGCGATAATTTCAGCCTGGACCCAGTACAGCCAAACCGCCGGACGCGGGTAATGGTCGCGGATCTGCTCTGCCAGGTTTTTGCTCGTGGCAATACCGAGCTTCGCTGAGAGCATCTGGATCAGCATGGCCATCAGGTTAGCCCAGACGACCACCCACAGCAATGTGTAGCCGAAGCTGGCTCCGGCCTGAATGTTGGTCGCAAAATTACCCGGATCGATATAGCCAATGGCAGCAATGAACGCAGGTCCCATTAATGCGAACCGCAACTTGCGCGCTGCTCTGCCACTGCTACCCTCTACGCGACTGTTTGTCATTTCTGCCTCTGAAATATAGCCTTTGCTATGTTTAATGCTATCAAAATGAGAATGATTATCAAGATCATTTGTAAGGTTTGTAATGATTTCTCTGATAGCTTTTGACGATAGATGGGCAGGTGAGATGCGGGTGCTCTAAATGGAACAGAGTTAGCGCACACTTTTGTGAAGCCTAGCACACAAACTTAACTTTTCACTCATTTACCTAACATAACAAAAATGTATTGTTGATCACTATTTTTGAGACTCGTCACAGGATGTAACTATAGTGTGTTCTTGATCTCGTTTTCTTTTCGCTTGTTACATAGAATGTGCACGAAAATTAAACCTGCCTCATATTTGGAGCAAATATGGACCGCGTCCTTCATTTTGTCCTGGCACTCGTTGTCGTTACTGCACTCGCATTGCTGGTCAGCACAGACCGCAAAAATATTCGTATTCGCTATGTTGTCCAACTGCTGGTCATTGAAGTATTACTTGCGTGGTTCTTCCTGAACTCAAACGTGGGCCTCGGCTTCGTGAAAGGCTTCTCCGAGATGTTCGAAAAACTGCTCGGGTTTGCTAACGAAGGGACTAACTTCGTCTTTGGCAGCATGAACGATCAAGGTCTGGCCTTCTTCTTCCTGAAGGTGCTGTGCCCTATCGTCTTCATCTCTGCACTGATTGGTATTCTGCAACACATCCGCGTTCTGCCGGTGGTTATCCGCGCGATTGGCTTCCTGCTGTCCAAAGTGAACGGCATGGGCAAACTGGAATCCTTTAACGCCGTGAGCTCACTGATCCTCGGTCAGTCTGAGAACTTCATCGCGTACAAAGATATTCTGGGCAAAATGTCCCGCAACCGCATGTACACCATGGCGGCAACCGCAATGTCTACCGTATCCATGTCTATCGTGGGCGCATACATGACCATGCTGGAGCCAAAATACGTGGTGGCGGCGCTGGTCCTGAACATGTTCAGCACCTTTATTGTGCTGTCGCTGATCAACCCTTACCGTGTTGATGCCAGCGAAGAGAACATCCAGATGTCAAACCTGCATGAAGGGCAGAGCTTCTTCGAAATGCTGGGTGAATACATTCTGGCAGGCTTCAAGGTCGCCATTATTGTTGCCGCTATGCTGATTGGTTTTATCGCGCTGATCGCCGCCCTGAACGCCCTGTTCGCAGCGGTGCTCGGTATCTCCTTCCAGGGCATCCTGGGCTACATCTTCTATCCAATCGCATGGGTGATGGGTGTTCCGGCTCATGAAGCACTGCAGGTTGGCAGCATCATGGCAACCAAACTGGTTTCTAACGAGTTCGTGGCAATGATGGATCTGCAGAAAATTGCCAGCACGCTCTCTCCACGTGCGGAAGGCATTCTGTCCGTGTTCCTGGTTTCCTTCGCAAACTTCTCTTCCATCGGTATTATCGCCGGTGCGATTAAAGGCCTGAACGAAGAGCAGGGTAACGTGGTTTCTCGCTTCGGCCTGAAGCTGGTGTACGGTTCTACGCTGGTGAGCGTACTGTCTGCCTCTATCGCAGCGCTGGTACTCTAACTCGCAGAGTGAAAAAAAACCGGGAGTATGAAAGCTCCCGGTTTTTTTACGCCCGTAATTCGGCAAGCGGTCTGGGTTTACCTAACAGGTAGCCCTGCAGATAATCGACACCAAGGTGCAGCAACATATCCCGCTGCGCCGGGGTTTCCACATATTCCGCAACCACGCAGAGCGATTTTGTTTTCGCCAGATTACATATCGACTGCACAATCATCGCATCCATGTTGTCGCTGCAAATATCTTTTACGAAACAACCATCAATCTTGATGATGTCGGCCTGCAGGCGCTTCAGACGCTCAAAGTTGGCATAGCCTGTTCCAAAGTCGTCAATAGCAATACGGAACCCATGATCCCTCAGCTGCTGGATATTGTTAATGCTACTGCCCGAATTGGAGAAAGCCTGTTCTTCGGTAATCTCGATGACCACAGCCTGGGGCGGGACGGTATAGCGAGCGAAGAGCGCGATAATCTCCGTGGCGACCTCTTTTTGCATCAAGGTCATCGGCATCAAATTGACGGAGAAACGGGTGCCAGCATGTGTGGCGGGATTATCCCGCAGCCAGACCAGTAACTTCTCAACCACATTCAGATCAAAGCGATGGCTCAGGTTAAACTGGGCAATCAGCGGAATAAAGCGATCGGGGGTGATCATCTCTCCCTCGCTCTCCAGGCGCGAGAGGATTTCGTAATATCCTTTCCCCTCGGCATTCTGAATCGACTGGGCATACAGCTGGAGCCCGTCAGCATCAAGCGCACGTTTAATACGCCCTAACATCAGCACCCTGTCGGTGGTTTGCCCGGAGACGTCCTCAATGCTGTTCGTCAGAGCAAGCACGTTATGCGCAGCACATGACTGCTCCGCCAACCAGCTAAGCTGCCCAAGCGTATGGTGCAGGTTCTCACCATCTTCAACCTCACCCCAGGACGCCCCAAACTCTATATCCAGCCCAGTGTTGTTCCAGTAAATCTTGCGGCTATTCAGTTGGTCGACCATATGTTGCAGGCGCTCTGACGTTCCCGGCCCCAGCAATACCAACACCAGCTCACTGCCGGGCAACTGGAAAAGCTGCTCATCTTTTTGCAGTAAGGGCTGGAGCGACGCGGTAATCATCCGCTTGCAGTGAACCCGCATCAGAATGCCGTAGTGGCGGCTAAGAAACTCCAGATTATCCATTCGCAGACAACACACCTTGGCGTCAGGGTGGATCAGGAGAAAGTCATCCAGCGCGCGAATGTTAGGCAAACCGGTCAACGGATCGGTTAACGCCCTGTCCTGCCAGCCCTTCTTCATCCATTCGCTTCGCCGGTAAATCCGCGACATATAAAGCAAACAGATGGCGAAAGAGATGAGTACAGACAGGATAAAGGAGAGCGAGTGACCCGACTCCACCCCGTTCAAAAAGTTGTCGTTGTAGGTCAGTAGCAGGAGTGCGGATGCCGCCCAGAGCAATGACATAAGCGCATAACTTAAACAGCTGATGCCCAACGTAAAAAGAATAAAAATAATGGGCACAAGATATCCTGCAATTATAGGTGACTCTAGCGGTGCACATAAAATTGCCATGAGGGCGATCAGAAGCATTAGCCAGACAAATATAAACAATGATTTCTTGTGAAAAAACACCGGTTTCACGCTCCGCAGCCAGAAGGTTCTGGCGTAGCGAGGATTAATAATCATTCTTAATGGATAATAGAACATCATGGTGAAAATCAACGCCGCGCAGATCAGGCTTTGAATATCCACAACGCTGTAAATAAGGGTGCCTTCACCGAAGTAAGTGGAGATTGTTACCGGGAAATCGAATAAATAGCCTGCCAGATACATTGATATTTTGATACCTATCGGCACCATAAAACCCAGCCAGAAAATACGGATCCCGATGTATTTATTAGGCACGCTGTGGCGCCAGCGCCTGCCCAGCACAAGACGGATAATGCCACACGCAGCGAAAACTGAAAAAGTCTGACAAAACAGCAAAACTGCATATTGTAGCGGTGCTAAATCAACAACAAATATATTAGTAATAGTAAAACCTAACAGAACGGGAATAATTGCCCGGCGGCCAAACAACAAAATAACGGCCAGCATAACGCTTAAGGGTAGCCATGCTAAATAGACGTCATGCCCGTTAACAATAGCGCGCGGGGAGATATAACGGGAAAATGGCACCGCAATCAGGCATAGCGCGAGGGCAATCATAAATATTTTTACGTTATTGTAAGTTTTTCTATTCATTCAGTCAGGGAATCTATTTTACCATCATATCATTGACCGGATGGATAATAGGTTTATTAATTGCTCGAATCAAGTTCAAGTCTATTTATAGACTCGTTTATTGATTTGAATTGAGGTGAGGTATAGAAAAAGCGTTTTATCGCAACAAAAGCAGTATAAATATTTTACAAAGGCATAAAAAAACCCCCGTCTTGCGACGAGGGTTCAAATTTTGGTGGAGCTAAGCGGGATCGAACCGCTGACCTCTTGCATGCCATGCAAGCGCTCTCCCAGCTGAGCTATAGCCCCACATGTTACTTTACTTACCGCACTCTGTTGGGTTCAGAGTTTGGTGGAGCTAAGCGGGATCGAACCGCTGACCTCCTGCATGCCATGCAGGCGCTCTCCCAGCTGAGCTATAGCCCCGTCGTAAAGCTGTCATGTTGACGGGCGGCATAATATGAATTCCGCCGCTGAGTGTCAACGGCAAAATCAGTCCCCACCTTTCAATCGCTGAAAAATCATGCAAATGAATCACTTTGCGAGCTTGCTCGCAGTCAGGAGTTAAGCCTGTCACGTTTTCGCGTAAAACGGTGCTATAAGATGAACCACTAATTAACCCTACGAACACTCAGGAAATTGCATGATCAAGGAACGAATGACGCCAGAAGAGTTAGCCGTGCTCACTGGCTATAGCCGTCAGACCATCAATAAATGGGTACGTAAAGAAGGTTGGATTACATCGCCAAAACCAGGCGTTCAGGGTGGTAAGGCGCGTCTGGTGCATGTGAATGAAAAGGTACGGGAGTTTATCCGCAGTGCCCGCAGGGCGTCTGAGACGCCTGAAATGCCAGACAGCGCTGGCTACGAGGGTTCACTTCATACTTTACTTCTGACACTGGCAAATGAAATGACGCCGGATGAGCAAAAGCAGCTGACATCGCTGTTACTGCGGGAAGGGATTACCGGATTGTTGCAACGTTTAGGGATTCGCGATCAGAACTAATATGAAAAGATTACGCAGCAAAATGACCACGGATGAACTGGCTGACTGTCTGGGCGTCGCCAGGCAAACCGTTAACCGCTGGATACGCCAGAAGGGATGGAAGACGGAGGGTGTTAACGGCGTAAAAGGTGGAAGAGCAAGACTGATCCATGTCGATGCGCGAGTGAAGGAACATATTATTAGCCTTCCTGCCATCCGTCACCGGCAGGCGATTTACCAGGTGGCCGAAACGCCCTCTCTTTATGGGATACCGTCATCGTCTACCCTGCTCCCACAAATCATCGACTCGCTGGAGAACATGACGCAGGTTGAACAGGAACGTCTTCTCGTATTGCTGAAGCGCGAAGGCGTAAAAGGATTTCTTTCACGTCTCGGTATTGCTGAATAGCAGACAAAAAAAACGGCAGGTTCCCCTGCCGTTTGATTCACTGGCGATTGATTACTGCTGGCATTCACGCTCAGCAATAAAACCCAGTGCCTTATTGATACGCGCCACGCTACGAGACTTACCAATAGCATGCACGGTAACGTCCAGCGCTGGAGACTGTCCTGCACCGGTCACGGCGACGCGCAGCGGCATCCCCACTTTGCCCATACCGACCTCAAGCTCATCTGCGGTTGCCTGAATCGCGTGATGCACATTCTCCGCGGTCCATTCCGTGATTGCGGCGATTTTGTCACGCACCACTTCCAGCGGCTGGCGGGCAACCGGACGCAGGTGTTTCTTCGCCGCGTCAGCATCAAACTCTTCGAATTCTTCGTAGAAGTAACGGCAGCTTTCGGCGATCTCTTTCAGCGTTTTGCAACGCTCACCGAGCAGTTTCACCAGTTCGGCCAGTTCAGGACCGGTACGGGTATCGATATTCGCCTGCTCAATGTGCCACTGCAGATACGTCGCGACATATTCTGGCTGCATGGTATTGATGTAATGATGGTTCAGCCACAGCAGCTTATCGGTATTGAATGCGCTCGCTGATTTGCTCACAGAGTTCAGAGAGAACAGTTCGATCATCTCTTCGCGACTGAAGATCTCCTGGTCACCGTGGGCCCAGCCCAGACGCACCAGATAGTTCAGCAGTGCTTCCGGCAGATAACCGTCGTCGCGATACTGCATCACGCTTACGGCACCATGACGTTTAGACAGTTTTTTACCGTCGTCACCGTTGATCATGGACACGTGTGCATACACCGGCACGGGCGCATTCAGCGCCTTCAGGATGTTGATTTGACGTGGCGTGTTGTTGATATGGTCTTCACCACGAACAACGTGGGTGATCTCCATATCCCAGTCGTCTACCACCACACAGAAGTTGTAGGTTGGTGAGCCGTCGGTACGGCGAATGATCAGATCGTCCAGCTCCTGGTTGCTGAATTCAATCGGGCCACGGATCTGGTCATCAAAGATGACAGAACCCTCTTGCGGGTTAGCAAAACGCACCACGCAAGGCTCATCAGCCGCATGCTCGCTATGGTCGTGGCGGCAACGACCGTCATAACGCGGCTTGTCACCGTTCGCCATCTGCTCTTCACGCAAGGCATCCAGACGCTCTTTGGAGCAGTAGCACTTATACGCCGTGCCCGCGACCAGCATTTCATCAATGACAGCGTTATAGCGGTCAAAACGTTTGGTCTGGAAATACGGGCCTTCATCCCATTCCAGATTCAGCCAGTTCATACCATCCATAATGGCTTCGATTGCTTCCGGCGTGGAGCGCTCAAGATCGGTGTCTTCTATACGCAGCACGAACTCACCTTTGTTGTGGCGTGCAAAAAGCCAGGAATAAAGAGCGGTACGTGCACCACCGACGTGCAGATAGCCTGTCGGGCTCGGCGCGAAGCGAGTTTTGATTTTCATGAAATGGCCTTACGTTATAAAGATGCCGGCAATCGGCAAATCCTGGGGAAAAAACTATGGGCAATATTCTATCACTGTGCGGCGATTCCTCAATGTTGTTCCCTGAATCGGGCCTGAGTTTACTGTTTTTGTTTAGAAATCATGCGCCATCGCCCGTTTCGCGATCGTTTTGTCTAATTTTACGACGAACGAATAAAAACTTTAGAAAATGCGTTGACTCATTTTCAACTCTCCCTATAATGCGACTCCACACAGCGGGGGTGATTAGCTCAGTTGGTAGAGCATCTCCTTTACACGGAGGGGGTCGGCGGTTCGAGCCCGTCATCACCCACCATCTACTTTAAGTAGGCTCGCAGTGTAGATAAGAATTGAGATTGGGCGATTAGCTCAGTTGGTAGAGCATCTCCTTTACACGGAGGGGGTCGGCGGTTCGAGCCCGTCATCGCCCACCATTCTCACCTTATCGCAGCAGTTCCGAAATGGGCGATTAGCTCAGTTGGTAGAGCATCTCCTTTACACGGAGGGGGTCGGCGGTTCGAGCCCGTCATCGCCCACCATTTCGGGTCGTTAGCTCAGTTGGTAGAGCAGTTGACTTTTAATCAATTGGTCGCAGGTTCGAATCCTGCACGACCCACCAATGTAAAAAAGCGCCCTAAAGGCGCTTTTTTGCTATCTGCGATTTAATCAATTCGAACCTGCCAGATATGGCAGTTTTGCTCAAGCTAATCCTTTCCTTGCCGATACCTCTGTTTTATGGCGAAAAGGATCTCATTATGACAACCCTCAATGCAGTTTCTCTGTCGGCGATGGAAATCGGCAGTGCTGATAACAGTTCTGGTAGCAATGACATTGCCTCCCAGATCAATCGGCTGATGAAACAGATAACAAAAGCCACTCAGCAACTCAAAGAAGTGGCACTGAGTGATGCAACAACAGAAGAAAAACAAAAGCAGCAGGAGTTACTCGAATCTCAGTTGACTATGCTGCAGGCACAGCTGGCGCAATTGCAGCGCCAGCAGGCAGAAGAAGAGATGCCAAAACAGGAAAACAGTCAGTCAGTGGCGGAAGGCGTCAACAACCCTTCCGCTGAGCACAAGATTGATATCTATATCTGATCGTTAAACAGGGGATCGCGCGTGCGGGCTTCCATTAAGCGCTGAGCCTGCATGCGCACCACGTCCCAGCAGGCGTGAGCCGCCCCTGAGAGAGAACGGTTTTTACGTCGAACCAGCATCAGCTGGCGTTGAACGCAGGGCGTAAAACGCCTCACCGTTAAGCGACTTCCCTGCGGCAACGGCAGCGCAAGCGCCGGTAGTACGCTTATCCCAATCCCGGCTTCGACCATGGGGAACAGCGTGGCCGGGTGCCCTATCTCCTGCACAATGGTTGCCTTCACACCTTGAGCGACAAGCGCGGCATCAATCAACGGGCGGCTTCCTGAAGCATAATCCTGTAGCACCAGATTTGCCCCTTGCAACGCCTGCCATGTCACGTGCGGCAGCGATGCCAGCGCGTCATCATCGCGACAAAGCAACAAAAAGGGTTCTGAGAGCACCGCTTCACATTCCAGGTCGCTTACCGCACCAGGGTCAATAACAATGCCGAAATCCACATCCCCCTGACGGATACTCTCCAGCACCCACTGCTGCGGCCTGTCATGCAAAACAAAATCAATATCCGGATAGCGATGATTACTTTCGGCAATACACTGAGGAATAAGATGCGCAGAAATGGTCTGACTCGCCGCCACCCTCACCGTGCCGGAAAGCTGTTGTCCGAGTCGCCCCACATCCCTGAGCGTGCTGTTCAGTTCGTCCAGCACCCTCTCCAGACGCGTCGCCAGCTGCTGCCCCGCTTCGGTAAGCACCACCTCACGCGTCGTTCGGTCAAGCAGTTTCACTCCCGTCTGCGTTTCCAGCTCCTTAACGCTATGGCTGACAGCCGACTGGCTCAGGCCGATCATCTCCCCCGCCCGGCTAAAACTGCGGGCCTGCGCCACGGTGACAAAAACACGAAGCTGACGTAATGAATAATTCATCTGTTTAATTCATGAATGGATGCAATAAATCAATTTTATTTCTCAAACGGAAGAAAGCACAATAGCGACATCTGCTTTCAGGAGTGATTATGAAACTTTTTCGTATCCTTGATCCGTTCACGCTTACCCTGGTGGTGACCGTTTTATTGGCCTCGTTTTTCCCGGCTCGCGGCGGTTTCGTCCCCTTCTTTGAAGGGCTGACCACGGCGGCCATCGCCCTGCTGTTCTTTATGCATGGCGCCAAACTCTCCCGCGAGGCCATCATTGCAGGCGGCGGACACTGGCGACTGCATCTGTGGGTGATGTGCAGTACCTTTATCCTCTTCCCTGTGCTGGGCGTACTGTTTGCCTGGTGGGCTCCGGTGAATGTCGATCCAGCCCTGTATACCGGATTCCTGTATCTGTGCATTCTCCCCGCGACCGTGCAGTCTGCCATCGCCTTTACCTCGCTGGCAGGCGGCAACGTGGCGGCGGCAGTTTGTTCAGCATCTGCCTCCAGTCTGTTAGGGATTTTCGTCTCGCCGCTGCTGGTGGGCCTGCTGATGAACATGCACGGTGCAGAGGGCAACCTGGAGCAGGTCGGAAGAATTTGTCTGCAGTTGCTGCTGCCGTTTGTGCTTGGGCATCTTTCCCGACCGTGGACCGGCGCGTTTGTGGCGAAGCATAAAAAATGGATTTCAAAAACCGACCAGACGTCGATTCTGCTGGTGGTTTACTCCGCCTTCAGTGAAGCGGTGGTAAATGGCATCTGGCATAAGGTTGGCGCAGGTTCACTGCTGTTTATCGTGGTCGTCAGCATTATCCTGCTGGCGATAGTGATTGCGGTGAATGTGTTTGTGGCGCGCAAATGCGGCTTTAATAAAGCGGATGAAATCACGATTGTCTTCTGCGGCTCGAAAAAGAGCCTGGCGAACGGCATCCCGATGGCGAACATTCTGTTCCCGACCTCGGTGATTGGGATGATGGTGCTGCCGCTGATGATTTTCCACCAAATCCAGCTGATGGTCTGTGCGGTGCTGGCGCGTCGTTACAAACGCCAGACCGAAAAGCTGGCGCAGGAAGAGACCCGCGCCGCTAAGGCTTAAGGACGTTTCAGGGGCTGAACCAGCTGGGTCAGCCCCTCGGTTTTAATCAGTAACGTGATAGCCATCAGCTCACCCAGTCGCCCGGCCGGGAATTCATCCTTACGGGCAAACCACAGCAGATACTCTTCCGGCAAATCGATCAGCCTGCGGCCCTTGTATTTACCGAACGGCATCTCCGTATTGGCGATCTCAACGAGCTGCTCTTTCTCCACGTTACTCTCCTAACAGGCGCATCATTTCGGCTTCGTCGATAACGTCAATGCCAAGCTCCTGGGCTTTCGCCAGCTTCGAACCGGCCGCTTCCCCGGCGATCACCAGGTCGGTTTTCTTCGATACGCTGCCTGCCACTTTGGCCCCCTGCGCCATCAGACGCGCTTTAGCGTCGTCGCGGGAAAGCTGGCTCAGGCTGCCGGTCAGCACCACGGTTTTACCGGCAAACGGACTGTCGATCTCTTCTGCATTGACCACTACCGGCGCGGGCCATTTGATGCCCTCTTCCAGCAGTTTGCCGATGACCTCACGGTTGCTCTCTTCAGCAAAGAAGTTAAAGACGTGCGTGGCGACCACAATGCCGACATCCGGTACTTTTTGCAGCTCGTCGATACTTGCCTTTTCCAGCGCCTCCAGCGTACCAAAGTACGCCGCCAGCCCTGCCGCTGTCGCTTCGCCGACTTCACGAATGCCCAGCGCGTACAGGAAGCGGGCGAAAGTGGTCTCTTTCGCCGCTTCCAGCGCGTTAACGACATTCTGCGCTGACTTCGGCCCCATGCGATCCAGGCCGGTCAGTTTACCCGCGGTCAGTTTGAACAGATCCGCTGGCGTGTGGACGTACTCTTTCTCAACCAGCTGATCGATAATTTTATCGCCCATGCCGTCGACGTCCATCGCCCGACGAGAGACGAAGTGCTTCAGTGACTCTTTACGCTGCGCGCCACAAATTAAGCCGCCCGTACAGCGCGCCACCGCTTCACCTTCCACACGCTCAACGTCCGAGCCGCACACCGGGCAGTGGGTCGGGAAGACGATCTCGCGCGTTTCGGCAGGGCGTTCTGACTCCACGACGTTAACCACCTGCGGGATCACATCGCCCGCGCGGCGGATCACCACTTTGTCCCCAATGCGCAGGCCCAGGCGTTCGATTTCATCGGCGTTATGCAGCGTGGCGTTACTCACCAGCACACCAGCAACATGTACCGGCTCCAGACGCGCAACGGGAGTAATTGCCCCCGTACGGCCGACCTGGAACTCTACGTCACGAACGAAGGTCATCTGCTCCTGAGCAGGAAATTTAAACGCCACCGCCCAGCGCGGCGCGCGCGCCACAAAGCCCAGCTGTTCCTGCAGCGCCAGTGAATTGACCTTGATGACAACGCCATCAATATCAAAGCCGAGCGTTGGGCGATCCTCTTCCACTTTGTGGTAGAACGCCAGGACCTCCTCCGGAGAGTCGCAGAGCTGAACGCGGTTACTGACCGGCAGACCCCACGCCTTAAACTGCAGCAGGCGTCCGAGGTGCGTATCCGGCAGCTCGCCGCCCTCAAGAATACCGACACCGTAGCAGAAGAAAGTAAGCGGTCGCTTCGCGGTGATACGCGGGTCAAGCTGGCGCAGAGAGCCTGCCGCAGCATTACGTGGGTTAGCAAACACCTTCCCGCCGGTGCGGCGTGCCTCTTCGTTTATTTTCTCAAAGCCCGCCTGAGGCAGGAACACTTCACCGCGCACTTCCAGACGCGCAGGAATATTCTCGCCGTGCAGCTTGAGCGGGATCGCACGGATGGTACGCACATTGGTGGTGATGTCTTCGCCCGTCGTACCGTCACCACGCGTCGCGGCACGCACCAGCACGCCGTTTTCATAAAGAATGCTGACCGCCAGACCGTCCAGCTTCAGCTCGCAGCACCAGCTCAGCGAATCACTGCTTTTCAGACGATCCTGGACGCGCTTGTTAAACGCCAGGAAACTCTCTTCATCAAAGACGTTATCCAGGGACAGCATCGGGACTTCGTGGCGTACCTGACTGAAAGCACCCAGCGGTTCCGCTCCGACGCGCTGCGTCGGAGAGTCCGGCGTAATCAGTTCCGGATGCTGCGCCTCCAGCTCGCGCAGCTCGCGCATCAGGCGGTCATACTCCGCATCCGGAACTTCCGGCGCGTCCATAACATGATAGAGGTATTCATGATGGCGAAGCGTGGTTCGCAGTTCAGTGAGTTGTTGTTCGATTGAGTCCATATCACACCATCAATGAGAAAAAACCCCCGACAGGCGGGGGTTGAGGAGGAGTTGAAGTAAACGCGACGATTACGCGTTGGCTTCCTTAACTTCGCGGATGCGGTCCTGATACTCGCGCAATTTCTGCGGGGTCATCATTCGACGCTGATCGTCGAGCACCACACCACCCACTTCGTCGGCAATGTGCTGAGCGGACTGCAGCATCAGCTTGAAGTTTTGCAGCTCGTCACCGTAGGACGGAACCTGCATAAAGATCGTCACACCCGGCGTCACGAAATCACCGGTCATTTCCGGGTCAAAGGTACCTGGGTTGACCATATTTGCCAGACTGAACAGCGCCGGGCCGCTCCCGTCAGGGCTCAGGTGACGATGGAAAATATTCATGTCGCCAAATTTGAAACCTGCCTGCTCAATGCTGTTGAGCAGCACGTCACCATTAAGGTGGCTACCATGATGGGCGCCAACGTTCATGATGATTACCGCTTCTTTGCGCTGCGGTTTTTCGACAACCGGCTCCGGCTCTACAACGGGCTCTGGCTCAACGTGTGGCGCGGGAGCTGGCTGAGGCGCAGGCTGCACGTGGACAGGCTGCTGCTGCGGTTGCTGAATCGGCTGCACTGGCTGCTGTACAGGTTGTTGCACAGGCTGTTGAGGCACAGGTTGCGGCGCTGCGGGCTGCTGATGAACCGGCTGTTGCGGCGGCTGACGCACCGGCTCTTCCACAGGCTGCGGCGCTGACTGGCGCGGCTGTGCGGAAGCATACGGCGGTTGATACTGGTGCTGCGATGGACGAGGCGCTTCTTGCTCCCCATGTCCTGCGCCGGGCGCAGTATTGACCCGATGAACTCGAACTTCACCCACGCCGTCGTCGTCGCTACCGTCGATGTCGTCTTCAACATCATCGTCATCACGACTGGACTTCATGCGCTTCAGTGGGCGATCGCGAAACATAGAAGAACGCTCTTTACGGCTGGTCCAGAAACCATGTACCAGTAAAGCGATTATGGCGATCGCGCCAACAATGATTAATATCAGACGCAAATCCTGCATCATTATATTCTCTGTTGTTCTAACACCTTGCCACCACGGCAAACATTTACTCACTAAGAGTATTTGCCGTTTAACTCAAGTGCAAGTGTATGCAGAGCATTCACAGCATAAAGATGCGCTAAAACGTGCTTTTTGCTGTTTTTTCGAACATTTCCGAACTGGTCATTGGTCCGTAACTGGATAATATAGGCGGGCAATTCCACTGGTTGTGTAAAAAGGAGTACAGCCTGGTTATGGTTTCAACATCTTCTTCATCCTCGCGCAGCGGCGTCTGGTATTTTTCTCAGGGCTGGAAACTGGTCTCTCTACCGGGTATTCGCCGCTTCGTCATATTGCCCCTGCTCATCAACATTGTGCTGATGGGCGGCGCGTTCTGGTGGCTGTTCACAAAGCTCGAGAGCTGGATCCCGTCGCTGATGAGTTACGTGCCGGACTGGCTGCAGTGGCTTAACTACCTTCTCTGGCCGGTGGCGGTGATCTCCGTGCTGCTGGTGTTTGGCTATTTCTTCTCGACAATTGCGAACTGGATAGCCGCACCGTTTAACGGCCTGCTGGCAGAACAACTCGAAGCACGGCTCACCGGTGCGACACCGCCGGATACGGGCGTAGTGGGGATCATGAAAGACCTCCCGCGCATCATGAAACGCGAATGGCAGAAATTTGCCTGGTACCTGCCCCGCGCGATTGTGTTGCTTATTCTGTATTTCGTGCCCGGTATCGGCCAGACGGTAGCGCCCGTGCTGTGGTTCCTGTTCAGCGCCTGGATGCTGGCTATTCAGTACTGCGACTACCCGTTCGATAACCATAAGGTGCCGTTTAAAGAGATGCGCACCGCCCTGCGCACGCGGAAAGTGACCAATATGCAGTTTGGCGCGCTGACCAGCCTGTTCACCATGATCCCGTTCCTGAATCTGTTCATCATGCCCGTCGCCGTTTGCGGCGCGACGGCAATGTGGGTGGACTGCTACCGTGCTAAGCACGCGTTATGGAAATAATGCAAAAATGTGTAAAGCAGGGGTGGCTTATGCCGCCCCTTATTCCATACTGATCCCCATTATTTCCTTGCAGTATATAGATATGCGAATTCCTTACTTCCCCCTACCTGTTCAACAGGTATGCTGGGTCGGTATCCCAATTTCATACAGTTAAGGACAGGCCATGAGTAAGATTTATGAAGACAACTCGCTGACTATCGGTCACACGCCCCTGGTTCGACTGAACCGTATCGGTAATGGACGCATTCTGGCGAAGGTCGAATCACGTAACCCAAGCTTCAGCGTTAAATGCCGCATTGGTGCAAACATGATTTGGGATGCGGAAAAACGTGGTGTGCTGAAACCCGGCGTAGAGTTGGTTGAGCCGACCAGCGGCAACACCGGTATCGCTCTGGCCTATGTGGCTGCGGCGCGTGGCTACAAGCTGACGCTCACCATGCCTGAAACCATGAGTATTGAACGTCGCAAGCTGCTGAAAGCGCTGGGCGCAAACCTGGTTCTGACTGAAGGCGCGAAAGGCATGAAAGGTGCCATTCAGAAGGCCGAAGAGATTGTGGCCAGCGATCCGGCAAAATATCTGCTGCTGCAGCAGTTCAGCAACCCGGCTAACCCGGAAATCCACGAGAAAACGACCGGTCCGGAAATCTGGGAAGATACGGACGGTCAGGTTGACGTGTTTATCTCCGGCGTCGGTACCGGCGGTACGCTAACCGGCGTGTCCCGCTATATTAAAGGCACGAAAGGTAAAAAAGACCTGATTACCGTTGCCGTTGAACCAACTGACTCACCGGTTATCACTCAGGCTCTGGCAGGTGAAGAGCTGAAACCAGGCCCGCATAAAATTCAGGGTATCGGCGCAGGCTTCATTCCAGGCAACCTGGATCTGAAGTTGATTGATAAAGTCGTGACCATTACCAACGAAGAAGCGATCTCAACCGCACGTCGTTTGATGGATGAAGAAGGCATTCTGGCGGGGATCTCTTCCGGTGCTGCCGTTGCGGCCGCACTCAAACTTCAGGAAGATGAGACCTTTACCAATAAGAATATTGTGGTTATCCTTCCTTCTTCGGGTGAGCGTTACTTGAGCACTGCACTGTTTGCCGATCTCTTCACTGAGAAAGAACTGCAACAGTGATGCCAGCATGTTAAAAACGCGTAAAAAAGCACCTTTCCAGGTGCTTTTTTGTGGCCTGCTTCAAAGTTTTACCCCTCCTGGCATTGCTTCACCCCGTTGTGTCTGGTATTTAAACCAGCAATTATTTTGAAGCGTGAAATTAATCAGTGAACGAAATAGCCTTGCTGAATCGATTTTATGATTTGGTTCAAGTCTTGCTTTCGCTGCATAATGTTTAATGACGCTTGAAACGTCAGCGCTAACAATACAGGCTAAAGTTAAGCCGCCAGGCTAGACTTTAGTTCCACAACACTAAACCTATAAGTTGGGGAAATACAATGTTCCAGCAAGAAGTTACCATTACCGCTCCGAACGGTCTGCACACCCGCCCTGCTGCTCAGTTTGTTAAAGAAGCGAAAGGCTTCACTTCTGAAATCACTGTAACTTCCAACGGCAAAAGCGCTAGCGCAAAAAGCCTGTTCAAACTGCAGACTCTGGGCCTGACTCAGGGCACCGTTGTCACCATCTCTGCGGAAGGTGAAGACGAGCAGAAAGCAGTTGAGCATCTGGTTAAACTGATGGCTGAGCTCGAGTAAGTTAACGGGTTCTTTTCAATATCAGTCACAAGTAAGGTAGGGTTATGATTTCAGGCATTTTAGCATCCCCGGGTATCGCTTTCGGCAAAGCACTGCTGCTGAAAGAAGACGAAATCGTCATTGACCGGAAAAAAATTTCTGCCGACAAGGTTGATCAGGAAGTTGAACGTTTTCTGAGCGGTCGTGCCAAGGCATCTGCGCAACTGGAAGCGATCAAAACTAAAGCTGGCGAAACTTTCGGTGAAGAAAAAGAAGCCATCTTCGAAGGGCACATCATGCTGCTCGAAGATGAGGAGCTGGAGCAGGAAATCATAGCCCTGATTAAAGATAAAGGCATGACGGCCGACGCGGCTGCGCATGAAGTTATCGAAGGTCAGGCAACTGCCCTGGAAGAACTGGATGATGAATACCTGAAAGAACGTGCGGCTGACGTACGTGACATCGGTAAGCGCCTGCTGCGCAACATCCTGGGTCTGGCCATTATCGATCTGAGCGCGATTCAGGATGAAGTGATCCTGGTTGCCGCCGACCTGACCCCGTCCGAAACCGCACAGCTGAACCTGAACAAGGTGCTGGGTTTCATCACTGATGCAGGTGGCCGTACCTCCCACACCTCTATCATGGCGCGTTCTCTGGAACTGCCTGCCATCGTGGGTACCGGTAGCGTCACTGCTCAGGTGAAAAACGACGACTATCTGATTCTGGATGCCGTAAACAACCAGGTTTACGTCAACCCAACTAACGAAGAGATCGAGCAGCTGCGCGCCGTTCAGGAGCAGGTTGCAACCGAGAAAGCGGAACTCGCTAAACTGAAAGACCTGCCAGCCATTACGCTGGACGGCCATCAGGTAGAAGTGTGCGCGAACATCGGTACCGTACGCGACGTTGAAGGCGCTGAGCGCAACGGTGCGGAAGGTGTAGGTCTGTATCGTACTGAATTCCTGTTCATGGACCGTGACGCGCTGCCAACTGAAGAAGAACAGTTCGCTGCGTACAAAGCCGTGGCTGAAGCCTGTGGCTCTCAGGCGGTTATCGTCCGTACCATGGACATCGGTGGCGACAAAGAGCTGCCGTACATGAACTTCCCGAAAGAAGAGAACCCGTTCCTGGGCTGGCGCGCAGTGCGTATCGCCATGGATCGTAAAGAGATCCTGCGTGACCAGGTTCGCGCGATTCTGCGTGCATCCGCTTTCGGTAAACTGCGTATCATGTTCCCGATGATCATCTCTGTTGAAGAAGTGCGTGCACTGAAGAAAGAGATCGAAATCTACAAACAGGAACTGCGCGACGAAGGTAAAGCGTTTGACGAGTCAATCGAAGTGGGTGTGATGGTGGAAACACCAGCAGCCGCAACAATTGCGCGTCATTTAGCCAAAGAAGTTGATTTCTTTAGTATCGGCACCAATGATTTAACGCAGTACACCCTGGCAGTTGACCGTGGTAATGATATGATTTCACATCTCTACCAGCCAATGTCACCGTCCGTACTGACGCTTATTAAGCAAGTAATTGATGCTTCTCATGCAGAAGGTAAATGGACTGGCATGTGTGGTGAGCTTGCAGGCGACGAACGTGCTACACTTCTGTTGCTGGGTATGGGTCTGGACGAATTCTCTATGAGCGCCATTTCCATCCCGCGCATTAAGAAGATTATCCGTAACACGAACTTCGAAGATGCGAAGGTGTTAGCAGAGCAGGCTCTTGCTCAACCGACAACGGACGAGTTAATGACGCTGGTTAACAAGTTCATTGAAGAAAAAACAATCTGCTAATCCACGAGATGCGGCCCAATTTACTGCTTAGGAGAAGATCATGGGTTTGTTCGATAAACTGAAATCTCTGGTTTCTGATGATAAGAAAGACTCCGGAACTATTGAGATTGTTGCTCCGCTCTCCGGCGAGATCGTCAACATCGAAGACGTGCCGGATGTAGTGTTTGCTGAGAAAATCGTTGGTGATGGCATTGCTATCAAACCAACTGGCAACAAAATGGTTGCTCCAGTTGACGGCACCATCGGTAAAATTTTTGAAACCAACCATGCGTTCTCTATCGAATCTGATAGCGGTATCGAACTGTTCGTTCACTTCGGTATCGACACCGTTGAACTGAAAGGCGAAGGCTTCAAGCGTATCGCAGAAGAAGGCCAGCGCGTTAAAGTTGGCGACCCGGTGATTGAATTCGATCTGCCACTGCTGGAAGAAAAAGCGAAGTCTACCCTGACTCCGGTTGTTATCTCCAACATGGACGAAATCAAAGAACTGATCAAACTGTCCGGCAGCGTGACCGTGGGCGAAACCCCGGTTATCCGCATCAAGAAGTAATTCTTGCCGCACAAAGAAATGGCGCCTTCGGGCGCCATTTTTGTTTATGCGGGGAGAATAAGCTCGTCGTAACCTTTCGACTGGGTATAAACCATCACGTCCGTCACCCGATCCCCTGCTTTGCGAATCGCCTCAGCAATGGTTTTGCCTTCGACAATTCCGCTGACCAGCTCCGAACAGAACAGATCGCCCGTCCCTTTCAGATCGGTTTCGACACGAGGGTGCGCGCTCACGGTCACGCTTTCTTTACTCACCAGCACCACGTGGATATTTTCCGGGTCATCGGCCACCGGCGCACTGGTGATCGCAACCCATTTCAACGTATCTGAGAGCAACCCCTGTGCGGCGGCAATCGCGCTTTCAGGAGTACGGCACGGTTTGCCGCTTAACACTTCCAGCTCAAAGACGTTCGGCGTAATCCCCTGCGCCAGCGGCAGCAGATGCTCGCGATAGGCTTCAGGGATATCCGGTTTCACGTACATCCCGCTGTCGATATCGCCGATAACCGGGTCGACCAGCACCAGCAGATCGGGATGCTGCACTTTGATGGTCTTGAGCCACTGGGCCAACAGTTTTATCTGGCTGGCACTGCCCATATAGCCAGTGGTGACCGCCTTAAGCTCGCGCAGGATCTCGCGCTCGTTCAGGGCCTTAAGATAGCCGCTAAACCACTCGTCGGGGATCACCCCACCGTAGAAAGTGTCGTAGTGCGGCGTGTTGCTGAACAGCACCGTCGGCACGGCAGTCACGTTCAGCCGATGGGTACGAATATTTGGCACAGCGATACTGTTGCCCACGCTGCCGTATACCACCTGCGACTGCACCGCAACAATATCGGTTTGCTGCGCCCGGGTTTTATCCCGGAATAGAATCATCTCCATGACGCTTAAATCCCCGCCCCCTGCGAATAACTCTCTTCACCAAAGACGCCGGTAGAGAGGTAACGATCGCCGCGATCGCAAATAATTGCCACCACTACGGCACCCGGGTTTGCCTTTGCCACCCGAATCGCCCCCGCTACCGCGCCGCCCGAGCTGACGCCGCAGAAGATGCCTTCGCGCACGGCCAGCTCACGCATGGTATTTTCCGCCTCGCGCTGGTGAAGATCCAGCACCTGATCCACAAGCTGCGCATTAAAGATGCCCGGCATGTATTCCGCCGGCCAGCGGCGAATCCCCGGGATGCTGCTCCCCTCTTCCGGCTGCAGGCCAACAATGGTGACGGCTTTCTCCTGCTCGCGCAGGAAACGCGACACCCCGGTAATAGTGCCGGTGGTCCCCATGCTGGAGACAAAGTGGGTGATGCGCCCGTCGGTTTGTTGCCAGATTTCCGGGCCGGTGGTGGTGTAGTGCGCGTAGGGATTGTCCGGATTGTTGAACTGATCGAGCAGTTTACCTTCACCGCGCTCGGCCATTTCTAACGCTAAGTCGCGTGCGCCTTCCATACCCTGCTCTTTGGTCACCAGAATCAGCTTGGCCCCGTAGGCACGCATCGCGGCGCGGCGCTCCTGGCTCATGTTGTCCGGCATCAGCAGCTTCATGCGGTAGCCTTTCAGCGCGGCGATCATCGCCAGCGCGATACCAGTGTTGCCGCTGGTGGCCTCGATCAGCACGTCGCCCGGCTTGATTTCACCGCGTTTTTCGGCCTGAACAATCATCGACAGTGCGGCACGGTCTTTCACCGACCCCGCCGGGTTATTGCCTTCGAGTTTGACCCAGATTTCGCTGCCGTTGTCAGGCCCCATGCGCTGAAGTTTGACCAAAGGGGTGTTGCCGATGGTGTGTTCTAATGTATTCATGATCACTGTCCAATAAAAAGCCCGGTGGCGCTTCGCTTACCGGGCCTACAGACGTCATATTGTAGGCCGGGTAAGCGCAGCGCCACCCGGCAAAACTACGTAATCCTAACCTATCAGGCTGTCTCTGCCAGAGCAATATCCTCGCGCGTCTCGATGCGCTCCTTCCCGTGATAAATACGCGCATGCTGCAGCCCAACAAACAGACGCTCACCCCGGTGCGGCGGCTCTTCGTCGCGCATCACCACGGTCAGCGGCTCGGTATACCAGCCCAGCGGCTGTACCACCAATTGGGTGTAGTGACCTTTAGGGCTAGCTTCCAGCACCTGCACCGGCAGCGGTGAATCCAGGCTGGTGCGACGGCTGACGTCCACTTCCCACGGACGCAGGAACAGATCGACCGGCCCCTGATGCGCGGAGGTATAGCCCAGCGGCCAGCGGTGCGCGCCGACGTGGAACTGACCGCCGCGAATGGTCCCCTGTAGACGGTTCACTTCGCCCATAAACTCCAGGACAAAACGGGTTGCCGGTTCACGCCAGAGCTGCTCCGGCTCGTCAACCTGCTCAATATTGCCCTGGCTCATGACCACGACACGGTCCGCGACTTCCATCGCTTCTTCCTGATCGTGGGTCACAAAGACACTGGTAAACTTCAACTCTTCATGGAGCTGACGCAGCCAGCGGCGCAGTTCTTTACGCACCTGTGCGTCCAGCGCGCCGAAGGGTTCATCCAGCAGCAGGATTTGCGGCTCAACGGCTAACGCGCGCGCCAGCGCCACGCGCTGTTTCTGCCCGCCGGACAGCTGGGCAGGGAAACGGTCTGCCAGATGCGCAAGCTGTACCATCTCCAGCAGTTTGGTCACTTTCGCTTTGATAGCTGCCGCATTTGGACGCTCGCGACGCGGCAGCACCGTCAGACCAAACGCGATGTTGTCGAACACCGTCATATGGCGGAACAGCGCGTAATGCTGGAACACAAAGCCTACTTTACGATCGCGGGCATGCAGGCGGCTCACGTCGGTGCCGTGAAAGCGGATATGTCCGCTGGTCTGATGCTCAAGCCCGGCGATAATACGCAGCAGCGTGGTTTTACCGGAACCTGACGGCCCCAGCAGCGCGACCATTTGTCCGGAAGGGATATCCAGCGAGATATCATTCAGCACCTGGGTGCGACCAAAAGACTTCTTAATATTGGCAATCTCAATGCTCATGATTTCCCTCCTGATGCAGACGTTTTTCCTGATTCTCTAAACGCCACTGCACCACACTCTTCAAAAACAGGGTCAAAATCGCCATCAGCGTTAGCAACGCTGCGGCAGTAAAGGAGCCGATGGTGTTGTAGTCCTGCTGCAGCAGCTCAATCTGTAACGGCAACGACAGCGTTTCACCGCGGATGGAACCGGATACAACAGAAACAGCCCCGAACTCCCCAATCGCGCGTGCGTTGGTCAGCACCACGCCGTAGAGCAGCGCCCAGCGGATGTTCGGCAGCGTCACGCGGCGGAACATCTGCCAGCCGGAAGCGCCCAGCAGTACCGCGGCTTCGTCTTCATTGCTCCCCTGGCTTAGCATCACCGGCACCAGTTCACGCACCACAAACGGACAGGTCACAAAGATAGTCACCAGCACCATGCCCGGCCAGGCGAACATAATCTGCAGGTTATGCTCATCCAGCCAGCTGCCCAGCGGGCCGTTAGAGCCGTAAAAGAGCAGGTAAACCAGACCGGCAACAACTGGCGACACGGCAAACGGAATATCCAACAGGGTCAACAGCATCTGACGTCCCGGGAAGTTGAAGCGCGTCACCAGCCAGGCCAGCAGCGTACCGAATACCAGGTTGACCGGTACCGTGATCAGCGCAATCAACACGGTCAGCCAGATGGCGTGCAGCATATCCGGGTCCGCCAGATTTTCCAGCGCGGGCATAATCCCTTTACTGAATGCCTGGACAAAGATATAGACCGTTGGCACAACGAGAATAAGTGCGGATACCAGCACGCCCGTCCCAATCAGAAACCATTTTGCCCAGTTGATGCGGGGCGCATCGTAACGCTTCAATTGAGTAACTTCCGCCATCAGTGACCTACCACACGTCGACCAAAGCGACTTTGCAGAGTGTTAATCGAGTACAGCAGCAGCAGCGACGCGGCGAGGATCACCGAAGCAATCGCGCTCGCAGCCGGATAATCAAACTCCTGCAAACGCACAAAAATCATCAGCGAGGTCACTTCCGTTTTCCACGCGATGTTCCCGGCGATGAAGATCACCGCACCAAACTCGCCGAGGCTGCGGGTGAAGGAGAGCGCCACGCCCGCCAGCAGCGCCGGAGAAAGCTCTGGCAGCACAACCTTGCGGAAACTCTGCCAGCGCGTCGCTCCCAGCGTTTCCGCGGCTTCTTCATATTCCGGGCCTAAATCTTCCAGTACCGGCTGTACGGTTCGCACCACAAACGGAATGCTGGTGAAAGCCATCGCTACGGCGATACCGAGCCAGGTATAGGTCACTTTAATATCAAACTTCGCCAGCCACTCGCCGTAAAAACCATTCACCGAGAACAGCGACGCCAGCGTTAAGCCCGCCACCGCCGTCGGCAGTGCAAACGGCAGATCCATCAACGCATCAAGCAGCGTGCGGCCCGGAAAACGGTAGCGGGTTAAGATCCACGCCATCAGCAGGCCGAACAGGCCGTTAAAAATCGACGCCACAAACGCCGACAGTAGCGTCACCTTATAGGCTGCCACCACCTGCGGGTTGGTGATCACGTCCCAGTACTGGGCCCAGCTCATATCAGAGAGCTGCACCACCAGCGCGCTGAGCGGTAACAACAAAATCAGGCAGACGTACAGCAGGCTGGTTCCGAGGCTTAAGGTAAAGCCCGGCAGCACGCGTTTTGTCGATACTGCAAACATTACTTACGCCCCGCCGCCAGCAATTTATCTAACTCACCGCCGCTGACAAAATGCGTTTTCATCACTTCAGGCCATGAGCCGAAATGGTCTTCCACGCGGAACAAATCGGTCTGCGGGAATTTATCTTTCAGCTTGTTCATCACGTCCGGGTTATTCACGCGGTAGTAGTAATCGGTAATGATGGTCTGCGCCTGCGGGCTGTACAGGTAGTTGAGATAGGCTTTTGCCGCTTTCTCGGTACCGTTTGCCTGCACGTTTTTATCCACCCAGGCCACCGGGAACTCGGCCAGAATGTTAGTTTTCGGGATAACCACTTCGAAGCCCTGCGCTTCGTACTGTTTACGGATATTGTTTACTTCGGACTCGAAGCTGATCAGGACATCGCCAAGACCACGCTCCGCGAAGGTTGTGGTCGCGCCGCGGCCGCCGGTATCAAACACTTCGACGTTTTTCAGGAACTGGGTCATGAACTGCTCGGTCTTCGCTTTATCGTTACCGTCAGCTTTATCCGCCGCGCCCCATGCCGCCAGATAGGTATAACGCGCGTTGCCGGAGGTTTTTGGGTTCGGGAAAATCAGTTTTACGTCGGAACGCACCAGGTCGTTCCAGTCGTGGATGTTCTTCGGGTTGCCCTTGCGCACCAGGAAGCCCATGGTGGAATAGAACGGCGAGCTGTTGTTTGCCAGACGGCTCTGCCAGTCCGCCGGGAGCAGCTTGCCTTTGTCGTGCAGGATCTGCACGTCCGTCACCTGGTTATAGGTCACCACATCGGCCTTCAGTCCCTGCAGGATGGCCAGCGCCTGTTTGGATGAACCGGCATGGGACTGCTTGATGGTCAGCTTATCGCCGTTATTGTCTTTTGCCCACTGCTGTTCAAACGGTGGGTTAAGGGCGGCAAACAGCTCGCGGGAGACATCATACGAACTGTTAAGCAGCTCGGTTGCCTGCGCCTGCGCCACCAGCAGTAAACCTGCCAGTGCCAGCGATCCTTTTTTTAGTACAGTAACGGCCATTGCGCACCCTTATAAATGTGATGACTATCTTATAGTCATAATATTTATAACGAGGTCGAAAGGAGTAACGGTTTTATATACCGTTTGGTGATTTAGAAGCAGAAAAGGGAATAAGGGGTGCGGCCTGATGCCCTCACCCCAGCCCTCTCCCTGTGGGAGAGGGAGAAAGCTCATTACAGCGCCAGCAGGCGCTCAACGGACGGCGCAAAGTAGTAGCCGCCGGTCACCGGTTTGGTGAAGCGCAGCATGGCGTCGCGCTTGCCGTCGGTATCGCCAAACATGCTCAGCAGCTGCTGTTCAATGTTGTACAGGCGCGCGCAGTAGGCGCAGAAGTAAAGGCCGTGCGTGCCGCTGGCCGTACCGTACGGCAGGCTCTGGCGGACAATCTTCAGCCCTTTTCCGTCTTCTTTGAGGTCAACGCGGGTCAGGTGAGAGGTAACGGGACGGTCATCGCCGTCGATCTCTTCGTTGGCTTCTTTGGTTCGGCCAATCATCATCTCCTGGTCGTGCACGCTCATGCGGTTAAGCTGCTTGAGGTTGTGCTCCCAGCGCTGCACGAACACGTAGCTGCCGCCCGCGTCCACACCGTCTTTGATCACCGCCACGTCGCGACGCGTCTCTTCGCCTGCCGGGTTTTCGGTGCCGTCAACGAAGCCGCTCAGATCGCGCTCCTCCACCCAGCGGAAGCCGTGAACCTCTTCCTGCACCTCGATGCTGTCGCCAAAGGCCTCAACAGCGGCCTGGGCTACGGAGAAGTTCACGTCGTGACGCAGGGAAAGAATGTGGATCAGCACGTCGTACTGCGTGGCAGGTGCAAGGCCTTTGCCGTAAGGGATAAAGTCTTTTAACTCTTCCGCCCCTTCGCCACCGCTCAGCTGACGCCAGACGTTATTGCCAAAGGCGACAACGGCACCGAGGTGGGCTTCCGGGAATTTAGCCTGGAAGGTCGCCAGTTTATCAACGAACACTTTACTGGCCGCACGCAGGGCATCCACGTCCCCTTTAACATTGGCTTCAATCCAAATCGCCGCGCGGCAATGTTCTGGCAAAATGCCACTCTGAACCTGAGACATCGCTCCTCCTGAAATAAAGATGCCACGTCAGCGTGGCATTGATGGCGGCTATTATACCCGGATTTCAGCAAGACGGTTTGTTCAGGCGCAAATTACTGCTTCCAGAGTATTTTGCTCACTTTCCAGTTTTTCAGCGTGTCGTCAGATGGCATTAACCCCTCCGGACCGCTCCACTCTCCGGTGAACAGGTAGCTGATGTGCTGGCTGCCTTCAGCCTTACATTCCACCGCAACCTTGTCGTCAGACGGCACGCTGGTGCAGTTGCCGAACGCCTGTTTATAGAGATCGCTAAACGGGGTCCCCACTTTCACACCGGTTGCGGTTGGAATGTCTTCATCCATCACCGCGATACGGTTTACCGTGCCTTTATCACCATTAATCACCAGCGCCAGCGTGTCACCCTTCAGCGCTTCGAAGTAACGCACGATATTGCCATTTTCGGTTTTCATGCCGCTGCGCAGGCGATAATCACTGCTCAGGGCATCCTGAATGGCATCCTGATCCAGCGCGGTTGACGCGGTAATTTTTCCTACGCCCTGCTCGGTCACTTCGGTGGAAGAACCAAACCAGTTCCACGGATACGCAGAAGACCAGTTAATAGAGGAGAGCGTCGAACAGCCGGTCAACGCCAGCGGAAGAGCGCATAAAAGTAAACGCAGCGATTTCATTGAAACGTCCTTTCTAATTAAATCAACGCTTGTTGGAGTGCGACTTCGGCAAAAAGTGCCGAATTAATCATCCTGATGCCTAAAACAGGCGTGAAGGCGAGGATTGGTCAGCAGCCACAGCAGCGCCACGATATCGGCAACGACCAGCGCAATACCGATGCCCGTGAGCGGCTCACCGTACCACCAGAGTACCGGCTGCCAGAAGAGCAGCGCAATTTGGGCAAGGATCAGCAGCCAGCGAAGCGCGCCCCAAAAGCGAGGGATCAGATGCCGCCGTCCGCTGACCAAAAACGCCAGTACGGCCGGAATGCCCGGCAGTAATCCGATCCAGAATGCATCGTGATCGGGATAGAAGAGATTCAGCAGCGTGTCGCCCTGCCCGCGCGACGCTCCGGCCATTACAAACAGCACCCAGGTGCGGGCCTGTAACAGCAGAACGCACCAGAACAGAAAAGGCAGCCTGACACGGCCCTGCGCGTTATAGTCAGCCGGATGGATCTCAGTACTCTTCATCTTCGATCAAACGCTTGCCCAGAGTCAGCACGTCAGCATGCTCGTAGCCCAGACGCTCATACATGCCCAGCACCACGTCGTTATCTTCTCGCACCATAATCTGAATTTTCGGACAGCCGCGGGCGATGAGTTTCTTTTCCAGGCGATTGAGCAGCGCATTGGCAATGCCGCGCGCCCGGTATTCCGGATGCACGCCAAGATAATAGGCCGAACCGCGGTGGCCGTCGTAACCGCCCATCACCGTACCGACAACCTCACCGTTCACTTCCGCGACCAGAAACAAACTGACGTCGTGATTCACCTTACGTTCGATGTCCATTTCCGGGTCGTTCCACGGACGCAGCAGATCGCAGCGCTCCCAAAGGGTAATCACCTCTTCGAAATCTTCCTGGCGAAAAACACGTATCTCCATGGTATTAACCGCCTTTTTGGGTTTAAAAACAGTGATTATGGCGTGAACCCTGCGTTTAGCCAATAACCGGGGAAAATCTCGCCAAAATTTGGCATAATGTCACTTTGTCACGTATTGAAATGAAAAGTAAAACAATTATCAATAAGGACTGTCGTAACGGTAATCACGATACGATATAACACCAGGATCGCAATTTTTACTATTCAGGCCGCATGAGCACATTCAAACCATTAAAAGCACTCACATCGCGTCGTCAGGTTCTCAAAGCGGGGCTGGCGGCCTTAACGTTAACGGGCATCGCTAAGCAGGCTCAGGCAAAAGACGAGAGCACGCTTAAAACCACCAACGGGCACAGTAAACCGAAAACCAAAAAGCCGGGCGCGAAGCGTCTGGTGATGCTCGATCCGGGCCACGGCGGCATCGATACCGGCGCCATCGGCAAAAACGGGTCGAAAGAAAAACACGTCGTGCTGGCGATTGCAAAAAATGTGCGATCGATTTTACGCAGCAACGGCATTGACGCCCGCCTGACTCGCTCCGGGGACACCTTCATTCCGCTGTACGACCGCGTGGAGATCGCCCACCAGCACGGCGCGGATCTGTTTATGTCGATCCACGCAGACGGCTTTACCAACCCTTCGGCAGCAGGCGCATCGGTGTTTGCGCTTTCCAACCGTGGTGCCAGTAGCGCCATGGCAAAATACCTCTCCGACCGCGAAAACCGGGCGGATGAGGTCGCCGGAAAGAAAGCCACCGATAAAGACCATCTGTTGCAGCAGGTGCTGTTCGACCTCGTGCAGACGGACACCATCAAAAACAGCCTGACGCTCGGCTCGCATATCCTGAAGAAGATTAAGCCGGTGCATCGTCTGCACAGTAAAGGCACCGAGCAGGCGGCGTTTGTGGTGCTGAAATCGCCGTCGATTCCGTCGGTGCTGGTGGAAACCTCCTTTATTACCAACCCGGAAGAAGAGCGGCTGCTCGGCACCACGGCGTTCCGCCAGAAGATCGCCAACGCCATCGCCTCCGGCATTATCAGCTACTTCAACTGGTTCGATAACCAAAAAGCGCACTCCAGGAAACGTTGATGAAACCCAATGCACAGCTGGTCAAAACATTCCTGCTGCAGCTGCAGGATGATATTTGCCGGAAACTGGCCGCCGCAGACGGCGGTGAATTTCAGGAAGATAGCTGGCAGCGCGAAGCGGGCGGCGGCGGGCGCAGCCGGGTGCTGCGTAACGGCGGCATCTTCGAACAGGCGGGCGTCAATTTTTCCCACGTTCACGGCGACGCGATGCCCGCGTCTGCGACGGCGCATCGCCCTGAGCTGGCGGGCCGCAGCTTCGAGGCGATGGGCGTCTCGCTGGTGGTGCACCCGCACAACCCGTTTGTGCCGACCAGCCACGCTAACGTGCGCTTTTTCATTGCGGAAAAACCGGGGGCCGATCCGGTCTGGTGGTTTGGCGGCGGTTTCGATTTAACGCCCTACTACGGCTTCGAAGAGGATGCCGTGCACTGGCACACTACCGCGCGCGATCTCTGTCTGCCGTTTGGCGAAGACGTCTACCCGAAATTTAAAAAGTGGTGTGATGACTACTTTTACCTGAAGCACCGCGACGAGCAGCGCGGCATCGGCGGGCTGTTCTTTGACGATCTCAACACGCCGGATTTTGATACCGCGTTCAGCTTTATGCGCGCGGTAGGCGAAGGCTATACCGACGCGTATCTGCCCATCGTCGAACGCCGTAAAAACACCGACTACGGCGTGCGCGAGCGTGAGTTCCAGCTTTACCGCCGCGGGCGCTACGTGGAGTTCAACCTGGTGTGGGATCGCGGGACGCTGTTCGGCCTGCAGACCGGCGGGCGCACGGAGTCGATTCTGATGTCGATGCCGCCGCTGGTGCGCTGGGAATACAGCTACGAGCCAAAAGAAGGCAGCCCGGAGGCTGCCTTGAGGGAGTTTATTAAGGTTCGGGATTGGGTGTAACCCTTACCCCTCACCCCTGCCCTCTCCCAAAGGGAGAGGGAGTATAAATTCCCTCTCCCTTTGGGAGAGGGTTAGGGTGAGGGTAAAAATTACAGCGGCTGCGTCTGCGCCTCAACCACCGCCAGCGCCACCATATTCACGATACGGCGCACTGAGGCAATCGGCGTTAACACATGCACCGGTTTCGCCACGCCCATCAGTACCGGTCCTACGGTCACCCCTTCAGAGCTGGAGACGCGCAGCAGATTATAGCTGATACGCGCCGCTTCCACGTTTGGCATAATCAGTATGTTGGCCGATCCCTTCAGCGGGCTGTCCGGCATGCGTTCGTTACGAATGCTCTCCACCAGCGCGGCATCGCCGTGCATTTCCCCGTCAATCATCAGCTCCGGCGCACGCTCGCGCACCAGCTCCAGCGTCTGACGCATTTTGCAGGCCGCCGCGGATTTAGACGAACCAAAGTTCGAGTGCGACAGCAGCGCCACCTTCGGCTCGATACCAAAGCGGCGCACGGTCTCGGCGGCCATCACGGTGATCTCCGCCAGCTCGTCTGGGGTCGGATCGTCGTTAACGTAGGTGTCAGCAATAAAGGTGTTGCCGCTTGGCAGCAGCAGCGCGTTCATCGCCCCGGCGGTATGGACGCCGTCGCGATAGCCGAAGATCTCCTGCACCACGCTAAAATGCTCGTGGTAATCGCCAATGGTGCCGCAGATCAGCGCATCCGCCTCGCCGCGATGCACCATGATCGCGCCGATCACCGTGGTGTTGCTGATGACCGCTTTCTGCGCCTGCTCCTGGGTGATCCCACGGCGCTTCATGATCGCGTAGTATTCGCTCCAGTACTCTTTGAAGCGCGGATCGGATTCGTTGTTAACGATCTCGAAGTCGACGCCCGGCTTAATCTGCAGGCCGAGCTTTTGAATGCGCATCTCGATGACGCTCGGACGACCAATCAGGATCGGCTTCGCCAGCCCTAAGGTGATCAGCTCCTGGGTGGCGTGCAGCACGCGCGCCTCTTCCCCTTCCGCCAGCACCACACGCTTCGCGTCGGCACGCGCCTGGGAGAAGATCGGCTTCATGAACAGGTTAGTTTTGTAGACGAACTCGGTGAGCTTATCGACGTAAGCGTCGAAATCCTGAATCGGTCGCGTCGCCACGCCGGAGTCCATCGCCGCTTTGGCAACGGCTGGCGCAATTTTGACAATCAGACGCGGGTCGAACGGTTTTGGAATGATGTAGTCCGGGCCAAAGCTCAGATCCTGATCGCCGTATGCAGACGCGACCACTTCGCTCTGCTCGGCGTGCGCCAGCTCCGCGATGGCGTGAACGGCGGCAAGCTTCATCTCTTCGTTGATCGCCGTTGCGCCCACGTCCAGCGCGCCGCGGAAGATGAACGGGAAGCAGAGCACGTTATTCACCTGGTTCGGATAGTCCGAGCGACCTGTACAGATAATGGCATCTTCACGCACCGCTTTCGCCAGCGGCGGCAGGATTTCCGGCTCAGGGTTCGCCAGGGCCAGGATCATTGGCGCGCGCGCCATCTTCTTCACCATCTCCTGAGTCAGCACTTTCGGGCCGGAACAGCCGAGGAAGATATCCGCGCCGTCAATGACGTCCTCAAGCGTGCGTTTGCCGTCGTCTTCCACCGCGTACGCCGCCTTGGTTTCCGCCATGTTCGGCTCGCGGTCTTTGTAAATAACGCCCTTAGAGTCACAGACCACAATGTTGTGTTTCTGCATGCCCAGCGCCACCAGCAGGTTCATACAGGCAATCGCCGCCGCGCCCGCGCCGGAGACTACCATGCGCACGTCGGAGAGATTTTTCTCGACCACGCGCAGGCCGTTCAGAATCGCGGCGGTACTGATAATCGCGGTCCCGTGCTGGTCATCATGGAACACGGGAATGTTCATACGCTCGCGCAGCTTCTGCTCGATATAGAAACATTCCGGCGCTTTGATGTCTTCCAGGTTGATCCCGCCGAAGGTGGGCTCCAGCGCAGCCACCACGTTGATGAATTTATCGGGATCGAGTTCGTCCACCTCGATATCAAACACGTCGATACCGGCGAATTTCTTGAACAGAACGCCCTTCCCTTCCATCACCGGTTTACCGGCCAGCGCGCCAATGTTGCCCAGCCCCAGCACCGCCGTACCGTTAGAAATAACGGCGACAAGGTTGCCGCGCGCGGTGTATTTGTAGGCTGCCAGCGGGTCTTTTTCGATTTCCAGACACGGCGCAGCGACGCCTGGCGAATAGGCCAGCGCCAGATCGCGCTGGGTCGCCAGCGGCTTGGTAGGGGAAACCTGGATTTTGCCCGGGACAGGAAACTCGTGAAAATCGAGGGCACTCTGTTTTAACTGATCGTCCATCTTGTTATTCCTTTTACGTATCGGTCAGATAGTATCGCCGCAGGACAGCGCATAAACTTTGAAGGCTGCCAAACTCTCACCATCACACATTAAAAATTGTTATCAATTTATAACAGCCATGTTACCCGTCTCAAAAGCAATGCCTCCCCCGTCTGCTATGCTTTTTTGTTAAGTCCATCATGATTTTCTCAGAAGTGTGAACTAACGCACTCATCTAACTCTTTTATTTCCAAGGAGTAATGATTTATGAACCAGCTAGACGGCATCAAACAATTCACCACCGTAGTGGCAGACAGCGGCGATATCGAGTCAATTCGCCACTATCAGCCTGAAGATGCGACCACCAACCCTTCGCTGCTGCTCAAAGCGGCAGGGCTTGCCCATTTTAGTCATCTGATTGATGACGCCATTGCCTACGGTAAGCAGCGCGGGAAGACGCAGGAGCAGCAGGTCGCCGAAGCCAGCGACAAGCTGGCGGTTAATTTTGGTGCAGAAATTCTGAAAAGCATTCCGGGGCGCGTGTCGACCGAAGTGGACGCCCGCCTCTCGTTTGATAAAGAAAAAAGCATTAACAAAGCCCGCCGCCTGGTGGAACTCTACCAGGAGCAGGGGATCGATAAATCACGCATTCTGATTAAGCTCGCGTCGACGTGGGAAGGCATTCGCGCCGCGGAGGTGCTGGAAAAAGAGGGCATTCACTGCAACCTGACGCTGCTGTTCTCCTTTGCCCAGGCGCGCGCCTGTGCCGAAGCGGGCGTGTTCCTCGTCTCGCCGTTTGTCGGGCGCATCTACGACTGGTATCAGGCAAAACAGCCGATGGACCCGTACGTGGTGGATGAGGATCCGGGCGTGAAATCGGTCCGTAATATCTACGACTACTACAAACAGCACCGCTACGAAACCATCGTGATGGGGGCCAGCTTCCGCCGTACCGAGCAGATCCTCGCCCTGGCAGGCTGCGACCGTCTGACCATCTCCCCTAACCTGCTCCAGGAGCTTCAGGACAAAGAAGAGACGGTGATCCGCAAGCTGGTGCCGACCTCCACCGTTTTGCCAAAACCGAAAGCCATGACCGAAGCGGAGTTCCGCTGGGAGCACAATCAGGACGCAATGGCCGTCGAAAAGCTCGCGGATGGTATCCGCCAGTTCGCCGTCGACCAGCGCAAACTCGAAGATCTTCTTGCCGCCAAACTTTAACCTTGCCACGGAGTGAACTATGTCCCGTAAAGAGCTCGCCAATGCCATTCGCGCCCTCAGCATGGATGCCGTGCAGAAAGCCAATTCCGGCCATCCCGGCGCACCGATGGGCATGGCCGATATTGCCGAAGTGTTGTGGAACGACTTCCTGAAGCACAACCCTAATGACCCCACCTGGTACGATCGCGACCGTTTTATTCTTTCCAACGGTCACGCATCGATGCTGCTCTACAGCCTGCTGCATCTTTCCGGCTACGACCTGCCGCTTGAGGAGCTAAAAAACTTCCGCCAGCTGCACTCCAAAACGCCGGGCCACCCGGAGATCGGCTATACGCCGGGCGTGGAAACGACAACCGGGCCGCTCGGTCAGGGGTTAGCCAATGCGGTCGGGCTGGCAATTGCCGAACGCACGCTGGCGGCGCAGTTTAACCAGCCGGACCACGAGATTGTCGACCACTACACCTACGTGTTTATGGGTGACGGCTGCCTGATGGAGGGGATCTCGCACGAGGTCTGCTCGCTGGCGGGCACGCTGGGACTCGGCAAGCTGATCGGGTTTTACGATCACAACGGCATCTCCATTGACGGGGAAACCGAAGGCTGGTTTACCGACGACACGGCAAAACGCTTCGAAGCCTACCACTGGCACGTGGTGCATGAGATTGACGGTCACGATCCTGAAGCCGTGAAAAAAGCGATTCAGGAAGCGCAGAGCGTGAAGGACAAACCGTCCCTGATTATCTGCCGCACGGTCATCGGTTTCGGCTCGCCGAACAAGGCGGGCAAAGAGGAGGCGCACGGCGCGGCGCTGGGTGACGAAGAAGTGGCGCTGACCCGGCAGAAGCTGGGCTGGAAATACCCGCCGTTTGAGATCCCGAAAGAGATCTACAGAGCCTGGGATGCCCGCGAAGACGGTGAGAAAGCCCAGCACGCCTGGAACGAAAAATTTGCCGCCTACAAAAAAGCGCATCCGGAGCTGGCGGCCGAGTTTTCACGCCGCATGAGCGGCGGCCTGCCGGAAGACTGGGACGATAAAACCCAGGCGCTGATTGAAAACCTGCAGTCCAACCCGGCGAAAATTGCCACCCGTAAGGCGTCGCAAAACACCCTGAATGCGATTGGCCCGATCCTGCCTGAACTGCTGGGCGGCTCGGCGGATCTGGCGCCGAGTAACCTGACCATCTGGTCCGGCTCAAAATCGTTGAAAGAGGACATTGCCGGGAACTACATCCACTACGGCGTGCGCGAGTTCGGGATGACGGCCATTGCCAACGGCATTGCCCATCACGGCGGCTTTGTGCCCTACACGGCCACCTTCCTGATGTTCGTCGAGTACGCCCGTAACGCGGCGCGCATGGCGGCGCTGATGAAGGCGCGGCAAATCATGGTATATACCCACGACTCCATCGGGCTGGGGGAAGATGGGCCCACGCACCAGGCGGTTGAACAGCTGGCGAGCCTGCGCCTGACGCCGAACTTCAGCACCTGGCGCCCGTGCGACCAGGTCGAAGCGGCGGTGGGCTGGAAGCTGGCGGTGGAACGCCACAATGGCCCAACGGCTTTAATTCTTTCGCGCCAGAACCTGGCGCAGATTGAGCGTACCCCGGAGCAGGTGAAAAACATCGCCCGCGGCGGCTACATCCTGAAAGACAGCGGCGGCAAGCCGGACGTGATCCTGATTGCCACCGGTTCCGAGGTGGAAATCACGGTGAAAGCGGCGGAAAAACTGACCGCCGAAGGCCACGCGGTGCGTGTGGTGTCCCTGCCCTCAACGGATATTTTTGATGCACAGGATGAGGCGTACCGGGAATCGGTCCTGCCGTCCAGCGTCGCGGCGCGCGTGGCGGTGGAGGCCGGTATTGCCGACTACTGGTACAAGTATGTCGGGCTTAAGGGGGCGATTGTCGGCATGCGAGGTTACGGTGAGTCCGCCCCTGCCGATAAGCTGTTCCCGTACTTCGGCTTTACCGTTGAGAACGTGGTGGAGAAGGCGCTGAGCGTGATCTAGTGCGGCCTGCGTGCCCGGTAGCGCTACGCTTACCGGGCCTACGGTTCGAAGTATCGTCGGCCGGGTAAGGTGCAGCCGCCACCCGGCACATTGTCACATACCGCAGGATTCGTAGGCCGGGTAAGGCGAAGCCGCCACCCGGCAAAAAGCTACCGCGTAATCCACAGCGTGGGCCACGCATCTGGCCCGTTCCAGTTATCACAGCTGGGCTCTTCCGCATAGCGGACCAGCCGGAAGCGCTGGCCGTCAAAACGCCAGCGCGTCTGGATCCCGCAGTCCCCAATGCCCCGCCCTAACGCCAGCGTGGTCAGCTCACGCGTTTTCTCATCGAAGCTGGCATTCATCAGCTCCATCTCACTGCTGTTGCTTGAAGGGGTAAATGGCAGACGCAACCTGATGCTACGGGCAGAAAACGGCTTTTTGCGCGAAACCTGCCATGCCAAATCGACGGTGTTATACGCCCCGGCTTCGCAGCTGACGATCAGCAGCGCTTTGTCATCGGTTAACGCGGTAACGCGGACTTCACGGCGGTTCGGATCAAGCGAGCATTGACTGTTATTCATCCGCCAGGTGCCATAATCCAGCAGGTCGTTCAACTCTTCATGGGTCAGCGGCGTCGGTGTCGGGTTGACGACCGCCACCTCTTTTAATGCGGGTGCGGGCGGCACGCTCAGCGGCGGACTGTTCCCTTTTTTTATCCAGGCTGTTTTGCTGCCGACGCGTTTTTGCTGGGCATCGATAAACAGCAGCGCCGCTTTCAGGCCATCCAGTGAGATAACCTGCTTACCACCCTGCAACGTCAGGGCGTGCCCTTCCTGAATGTTTTTCAAAAAAGCGGTGATGGTGGCGGCATCGTCAGTCTTCAGATGCCAGGGCGTTAATTGCCAGTGCTGAGGCGAAAGCTTAAGCGGTACGTCATCCAGCAGCAGTCGCGGCGCGATATCAGGCTCTTTCACGGCGGGGTCAGAAAGCCCACCAAGATCGATCCGCAGCGTGGCGTCCGTTTTCGCGCCCGCGCTGCGGCTGAGCGTCATGACCAGACCGCGATGTTCACCGGTATTTCGCGCAACGCAAAAATTCTGGTTATTGCAGGTGACCTGCCAGTCAGAGAAGGACTGCTGGGCGGGAGCAGCCCACACCAATGGCGCGGGTAGCACGCAAAACAGGAAGAGAATAAAAACGCAGTAGCGCATGGATGGCACAATCCCGGAAACGAAAACGTCAAACTGGGCAGTATCTTCGTGTCCGAACCGGGCTTGCTCAATCGGATTTATCGGATAGATTTATCTGAAATGTAATCTATCACCGTTCGAAAGAGGGGCTCATGATCCCGGTCGTTTGTAGGTACTGCAACAATATTACGGCTTTACCGTCCCTGATCTCTCCGCTTCTCACCATTGCCAGTGCCTGAGAAAACGGCATTTCCAGCACCTCAATATCCTCGTCCTCAACGCCACCGCCCCGGTGAGTGCGCTGCGCATCGTTGTATTCCGCAATGAAGAAGTGGACGATTTCCGTCACGCCGCCTGGCGACATGAACAGTTCGAACACCTTTTTCACCTCACCCACTTCAAAGCCCGTTTCTTCAACGGCCTCTTTGCGGATACAAACCTCAGGCTCATCATCGTCAAGCAGGCCTGCGCAGGTTTCAATTAGTCGTCCGTCAGGATTGCCATTCACCCATGTCGCCACCCGAAACTGGCGAATCAATACCACGGTCTGTTTTTCACGGTTGTAGAGCAAAATGGTTGCGCCATTGCCACGGTCGTAGACCTCGCGCTTGTGGCGGATCACTTCACCATTCTTACGCGTTAAATCATAGGTGATGTTACGCAGGACAAAGTAATTTTCGGACAGGATTTTGTCTTTAATAACGTCAATTTTGAGGGTCATACGGGCTCCACGACATAATGAGTGCCGTTATACTACGCCGTGGAGCGCGCTTTGTCGCCGGTCGGATTTAGTGCGCCGTTGGCGCTGTTATCTCAAGCCAGTCGAGAATACCCTGCGCCGCATGGCGCCCCTCAGCCATCGCAGTGACCACTAAATCGGCACCGCGCACAGCGTCACCTCCGGCAAAAATTTGCGGGTTGCTGGTCTGGTAACGATAGCGCCCTTCGACAGAGGCAATGATGCGCCCCCAGTCATCCGTTTCCACGCCCTGGGCCTGCAGCCAGGGCATCGCGTGCGGGTTAAAGCCAAACGCCATGATCACCGCATCGGCAGGCAGGACGAACTCACTGCCTGCAACCGGAACGGGACGCCGACGCCCCTGCGCATCCGGTTCGCCCAGTTCGGTGCGCAGCATCCGGATACCGTTGACCTTCCCGTCCGAAGCAAGCGTCAGCTCGACGGGCTGGACGTTAAATTCAAACGCCGCCCCCTCCTCTTTCGCGTTCTTCACCTCTTTTTTCGACCCCGGCATGTTGGCCTCGTCCCGGCGATAGGCACAGGTCACTTTGGCGGCCCCCTGTCGCAGCGCGGTTCGCACGCAATCCATCGCCGTATCCCCTCCGCCGAGTACCACCACATTCAGCCCCTGCGTGTCGATAAACGGCTCAGAGGCGCTCGACTCTAGCCCCATCACATGGCGGGTGTTCGCCACCAGGAACGGCAGCGCGTCATAGACACCCGGCGCATCTTCATGAGGGATACCGGCCTTCATGGAGCGGTAGGTTCCAACGCCAATAAACAGGGCATCATAATCACGCTGCAGCTGCGTCAGAGAGACATCGCGTCCCACTTCGCAGTTGAGTTCAAACCGGATCCCCATCGCGGTAAATATCTCTCTGCGCCGCGCGAGCAGGGATTTATCCAGCTTGAAGGCGGGAATGCCAAACGTCAGCAGTCCGCCGATTTCCGGATGGCGGTCATACACCGTCACGCTCACGCCGCTGCGCACCAGCACGTCGGCGCACGCCAGCCCTGCCGGGCCTGCGCCAATAATGGCCACCCGCTTGTCCACCGGGAGGACGTCGCTCATGTCCGGCGTCCAGCCCATCGCCAGCGCCTGGTCTGAGATGTAGCGCTCGATATTACCAATGGTCACGGAACCAGACTCATCGCGCAGCGTGCAGGCACCTTCGCATAAGCGGTCCTGCGGGCAAACGCGGCCAGTAATTTCCGGTAAGCAGTTGGTTTGATGGGAGAGTTCTGCCGCACCAGTGATATCCCCCGCGTTGACGCGCGCAATCCACTGCGGAATGTGGTTGTGCAACGGGCAGGTCCACTCGCAGATGCTGTGCTCCCCGCAGGTCAGGCAGCGGGACGCCTCACGTCTGGCCTGTTCAGCCCGAAACGGCAGATAGATTTCGTTGAAATGGCAGGCGCGTTCTTGCGCCGGCAGCTTGTCAGGCTCGCCCCGTGGAGGAGTATTGTGCAACTGCTGTAGTTTGGTTTGCGGCTGAACCTCTTGCACCGCCTCGCCGTGCCACGGCTGCGCTTCCCGTCGCGCGGTGCGCGTGCGCCGCGCTTTCGACAGGTTATCCAGCACGGCGGGTGTTGCAAGCGTGAGCACGTCAGCCGGGCAGTTTTCAATACAGGCAGGCCCCTGAGACCGCGCCAGGCAGAGATCGCATTTGTGCGCCGACGCCTTCACGCTCGCGTTATCCAGCGGCGTAACGATGATGTCCATCGTGCCGAACGGGCAGGCTACCACGCAGGCTTTGCAACCAATGCATTTGTGTTGATTCACCTGTACGCTGTCGCTGTGCTTGCTGATAGCCCCGTTCGGACAGCTATGCGCGCAAGGGGCATTTTCGCAGTGGTGGCAGGTAACGGGACTGTTCTTCCCCTCTGATTTGAGGACCGTAATACGGGGTTGAAAATGGCGCTCACTCAGAACATGTTGATCATCGTTGTGCGCCATCACACACGCGACCTCACAGGCACGACACCCTATGCATTGCTGACTGTTGGCCATAATAAAACGATTCATAACGACACCTGTTTTTGGTTCAATAACCTTATTCTTTCTATATGTACTGTATTTAGCCACGGTGACGTGTTCAGGCAATGTTCAAATGCCCAGAAAGCCGAACTATCTCCAGTGAACCTGTGGCAGATCAATTTATTCAGGAAGCTGATTTGTGACCGTTAAACGCCCTGTTTCCGGAAGCCTGGCTCGGGCTTTCTTTTCGATGATTGTGTTATCCGTTATGACCAGCGCCATCGCGCTGATGACACTCGCCAGCAGCCAGCGAGACGCTGAGGCGATTAACATTGCGGGTTCGCTGCGTATGCAGAGCTACCGCCTGGGCTACGAGATGCAGCGCGCCAGCCCATCACTGATGGAACACCGTGAAGCCTGGCAGCAGACGCTGAGCGCCCCTGCGCTGCAGACGTTGAACCGCTGGTATGTGCCGGACGATGTTAAACAGCGCTACCACCAGCTGCATCTTGCCTGGCAGGAGATGAGCCAGCGCATCGCCAGCGGCGACACCGCATGGTATCAGGCCCACATTGAGGATTTCGTCGGCCGTATTGATGCCTTTGTGCTGGCGCTTCAGCACTACACCGAACATAAAATTCAGCTGGTGATCCTGATGTCGCTGGCGGGTGGACTGAGCATTCTGCTGCTGGCGCTGGCGACGCTGCGGCGGATCCGCCGTCAGGTGGTACTGCCGCTGAACAATCTGGTCGCGGCCAGCGAGCGTATCGAACAGGGACAATTTGATACGCCCGCACCGGATACCGCCCTGCCCAACGAGCTGGGCCAGCTTTCCCGCGCGTTTAACCATATGTCAGCGGAACTGCATTCGCTTTATCGCTCGCTGGAGCAATCCGTGGCGGAAAAGACGCAGCACCTGAATGAGGCGCACCAGCAGCTCGAAATGCTGTTCAAATGTTCTCAGGCGCTGAATACCGGACAGATAGACAGCCATTGTTTCAGGCATATTTTGCAGATCGTGCATGAATACACGCAGATAAATTATCTGGCGCTGCGGACCAGTGACGACTGGCAACTGTTCGAAGGCAGCGAAGCCGAAGGCGCGGAACTGCACAGTTTGCCTGTTCTGATGCAGGACACCCTGTATGGCGAGCTGCGCTGGCAGAGCGAGACCGGGGGCGTGTCACTCCCGCTGATGAAGAGCGTGGCAACGATGCTGGGGCGCGGGCTTTACTTCAACCAGGCGCAAAAACACTATCAACAGCTGCTGCTGATGGAAGAGCGCGCCACCATCGCCCGCGAACTGCATGATTCCCTGGCGCAGGTGTTGTCCTATCTGCGCATTCAGCTTGCCCTGCTCAAACGCGCCGTCCCGGATGAGAATGCCCAGGCGCAGACCATCATCACGGACTTCTCGCGCGAGCTTAACAACGCCTGGCACCAGCTGCGTGAACTGCTCACCACCTTCCGCCTGACGCTCAACCACGCAAACCTGCCCGCCGCGCTGCAGGAGTCTCTCGAGGGATTGCAAACCCAGACGAAGGCGAAGCTGGTTCTCGATTGTCGACTCTCATCCCTGGCCCTGGATGCACAAAAACAGGTGCATTTGCTGCAGATTGTGCGGGAAGCGGTGCTGAACGCCATCAAACATGCCGACGCAAGCGAGATCGTCGTCAGCTGCATTACCGCCGCTGACGGTACGCACAGCGTGGCTGTACGCGATAACGGTATTGGCATTGGCGAGGCGAACGAACCGCCGGGCCATTACGGGCTGAACATCATGCGCGAACGTGCGGAACGGCTCGGCGGAACGCTGCGCTTTTCACAGCCGAAAAACGGCGGAACGGAGGTCACCGTCACTTTCCGTACACCCGCATCGCTGGCGGGTAAATAACGGTAAAGGGGAGCGCGCAGGGAAAAGCGCATGATAATTTACATTATCTCCTTTATTTCTCCACGTTTGACCTGGGCCTAACCGCTAAAGTTATGCGGGCAATAAACAATAATGACGTGCAGCAAAACGAGGTCACACTTTCATGGCGAATTTCTTCATCGATCGCCCCATTTTTGCCTGGGTACTTGCCATTCTGTTATGTCTGACGGGTGTTCTGGCCATTACTTCACTTCCTGTTGAGCAATACCCCGATCTGGCGCCGCCAAATGTGCGCGTCACGGCAAACTATCCTGGCGCATCAGCACAGACGCTGGAAAATACCGTCACCCAGGTGATCGAGCAGAACATGACGGGTCTCGATAACCTGATGTACATGTCCTCACAGAGCAGCGCCACCGGTCAGGCTACGGTGACACTGAGTTTTACGGCGGGAACCGACCCGGACGAAGCGGTGCAGCAGGTGCAAAACCAGCTGCAGTCTGCCCTGCGTAAGCTACCGCAGGCGGTGCAGAACCAGGGCGTGACCGTACGTAAAACAGGTGACACCAATATTTTAACCATCGCGTTTGTCTCCACCGATGGTTCGATGGATAAGCAGGATATCGCTGACTACGTGGCGAGTAATATCCAGGATCCGCTCAGCCGTATTAACGGCGTGGGTGATATCGACGCCTACGGCTCGCAGTATTCCATGCGCATCTGGCTGGATCCCAACAAGCTGAACAGCGTGCAGATGACGGCCAAAGACGTGACTGACGCCATCGAATCGCAGAACGCTCAGATCGCTGTCGGTCAGCTGGGCGGTACACCCTCTGTCGATAACCAGGCGCTGAACGCGACCATTAACTCTCAGTCCCTGCTCCAGACGCCCGATCAGTTCCGTAATATCACCCTGCGGGTCAATCAGGACGGCTCTGAAGTGCGACTGGGCGATGTCGCGACCGTGGAAATGGGCGCGGAAAAGTATGACTACCTGAGCCGCTTTAACGGCAACCAGGCATCCGGCTTAGGGGTCAAACTGGCTTCCGGTGCCAACGAAATGGCTACCGCGCAGCTGGTATTAGATCGACTGGACGAACTGTCGCACTATTTCCCGCACGGGCTGGAATACAAAGTCGCCTACGAGACCACTTCCTTCGTTAAAGCCTCCATTGAAGACGTGGTGAAAACCCTGCTGGAAGCGATCGGGCTGGTGTTCCTGGTCATGTACCTGTTCCTGCAAAACTTCCGCGCCACGCTGATTCCCACCATTGCCGTTCCGGTGGTGCTGCTCGGCACCTTCGCCGTGCTGTATGCCTTTGGTTACAGTATCAATACCTTAACCATGTTCGCTATGGTGCTGGCGATTGGCCTGCTGGTGGATGACGCCATCGTGGTGGTGGAAAACGTCGAACGCATCATGAGCGAAGAAGGACTCTCGCCGCGCGAAGCCACGCGAAAATCGATGGGGCAAATTCAGGGCGCGCTGGTCGGTATTGCGATGGTGCTCTCAGCGGTGTTTATCCCGATGGCGTTCTTTGGCGGCACCACCGGTGCGATTTACCGCCAGTTTTCCATCACGATTGTCTCCGCGATGGTACTCTCGGTGCTGGTGGCGATGATCCTCACCCCTGCCCTCTGCGCCACCCTCCTCAAGCCGTTACATAAAGGCGAGCATCACGGGCAAAAAGGCTTTTTCGGCTGGTTTAACCGCATGTTCAACCGCAACGCGGCGCGCTATGAGGCGGGCGTGGGTAAGATCCTGCATCGCAGCGTGCGCTGGATGGCGATTTATGTCCTGCTGTTAGGCGGAATGGTGTTCCTGTTCCTGCGTCTGCCAACCTCCTTCCTGCCGCTGGAGGATCGCGGCATGTTTATCACCTCCGTTCAGCTGCCAAGCGGTTCTACGCAGCAACAAACGTTGAAGGTGGTGCAGAAGGTTGAAAACTATTTCCACACCAAAGAGAAAGATAACGTTGTTTCCGTCTTCTCCACCGTCGGCTCAGGCCCGGGCGGGAACGGGCAGAACGTCGCACGCATGTTCGTGCGCCTGAAAGACTGGGATCAGCGCGACAGCGACACAGGCTCCTCGTTTGCCATTATTGAACGCGCGACGAAAGCCTTCAGCCATATCAAAGAAGCGCGCGTATTTGCCAGCAGCCCTCCGGCCATCAGCGGTCTGGGGAGTTCCGCCGGGTTTGATATGGAACTGCAGGATCACGCGGGAGCCGGACATGACGCGTTAATGGCTGCGCGCGATAAATTGCTCGATCTGGCCAGCAAGGATCCACAGCTGACCCGCGTACGTCACAACGGTCTGGATGACAGCCCGCAGCTCCAGGTCGATATCGACCAGCGTAAAGCACAGGCGCTCGGCGTATCCATTGATGACATCAACGACACGCTGCAAACGGCCTGGGGCTCAAGCTACGTCAACGACTTTATGGATCGCGGCCGCGTGAAAAAGGTCTACGTTCAGTCTGCCGCCAAATACCGTATGCTGCCGGACGATATTAACCGCTGGTATGTGCGTAATAACGCAGGGGGCATGGTGCCGTTCTCCGCCTTCGCCACGTCGCGTTGGGAAACCGGCTCACCGCGCCTGGAACGCTATAACGGCTACTCGGCGCTGGAGATCGTAGGTGAAGCCGCGCCGGGCATCAGTACCGGTACCGCGATGGATATTATGGAAAAACTGGTGCAGCAGTTGCCAACCGGGTTTGGCCTGGAGTGGACGGCGATGTCGTATCAGGAGCGGCTCTCCGGTGCACAGGCCCCTGCGCTGTACGCCCTGTCGCTGCTGGTGGTTTTCCTCTGCCTTGCCGCACTGTATGAGAGCTGGTCAGTACCGTTCTCGGTGATGCTGGTGGTGCCGTTAGGCGTCATCGGTGCGCTGCTGGCAACCTGGATGCGCGGCCTCGAGAACGATGTTTACTTCCAGGTGGGGCTGCTGACCGTGATTGGCCTGTCGGCCAAAAACGCCATTCTGATCGTGGAATTTGCCAATGAGATGAATGCGAAGGGCCAGGACCTGCTAGCCGCAACGCTGTACGCTTGCCGCCAGCGTTTACGCCCGATTCTGATGACCTCTCTGGCGTTTGTCTTCGGGGTACTGCCGATGGCGACCAGTTCGGGTGCCGGTTCCAGCAGCCAGCATGCGGTCGGTACCGGGGTGATGGGAGGGATGATTTCAGCCACGATTCTGGCTATTTATTTCGTGCCGCTGTTCTTTGTGCTGGTGCGACGTCGCTTCCCGCTGAAGGAAAAGCCTGAGTAACCAATGAAATAAAAAAGGCGGCTTTCGTAGCCGCCTTTTTATTGTGTGATTCATTCACACTATGGTTATTTTACTTATTTAAGTGCGCTTGCAATTCTTACTGAATGTCATTTACGAAGCATGCCTTCGATAAAATCTTTCCAGTTCCCCAGTTCACGTTCAATCATAACAACCTCTCTTATTATTATGCGCATTCTACGGAAACGTATCATCATTGTGAAGACTATTTAACCAATTGCAGTGATTATACCCCGCTATCCCCGGTGGATTTATGATAAATATGAACGCACGCCCTTAAATTTTGTGTGACCGCCAGCAATATTTTGAAATAACCCTACGAGCAGATGATTAGATATTTAACCACTGACTTTATTAGAGATTTAAACCTGATAGACATTTATGCTTAAATGATGAAAGAATATTCAGCTTACAGGTGTGAGGTGAATTAAGGAGAATTGTAAATCAAGAGAATTCCTGAATGTGTTATATTCCACTTAAGGATATATCTTCGAATTTATTGAACATTCTTTCTGCATAAGAACAAAAGGATTCACTATGGTTGTGATGTACGGCATTAAAAATTGCGACACTATCAAAAAAGCCCGCCGCTGGCTTGAAGCAAACAACGTAGAGTACCGCTTTCACGATTACCGTGCTGACGGTCTGGATGCAGAATTTCTGCATACCGCGATCGGTGAACTGGGCTGGGAAGCGCTGCTCAATACCCGGGGCACCACCTGGCGTAAACTGGATGAATCCGTCCGCGCCGGTATCACCGATGCGGACAGCGCGGCAGAACTGATGCTTGAAATGCCAGCAATTATCAAACGCCCATTGCTCTGCAAGCCAGGTCAGCCTATGCTGCTGGGTTTCAGTGAAACCCTTTATTCTGACTTTTTTCGTTGAGGTGTAGTCTATGTCATGCCCGGTCATTGAGCTGACTCAGCAGCTTATCCGCCGTCCTTCCCTTAGCCCGGACGATGCAGGTTGTCAGGCATTAATGATTGAGCGTCTGCGTGCTATCGGTTTTACCGTTGAGCGCATGGATTTTGGCGATACGCAGAACTTCTGGGCCTGGCGCGGCCAGGGGGAAACGTTGGCGTTTGCCGGGCATACGGATGTGGTTCCCGCGGGTGATGCAGACCGCTGGATCAATCCCCCGTTCGAACCCACTATCCGCGACGGTATGCTGTTTGGCCGCGGTGCGGCAGACATGAAAGGCTCACTGGCGGCCATGGTCGTGGCCGCAGAGCGTTTCGTTGCCCAGCATCCTAATCATAAAAATCGTCTCGCGTTTTTGATCACCTCCGACGAAGAAGCCAGCGCGCATAACGGTACCGTGAAAGTCGTTGACGCGCTGATGGCGCGTAACGAACGTCTGGACTACTGCCTGGTGGGCGAGCCATCCAGCACCGAAGTGGTGGGCGATGTCGTGAAAAACGGTCGTCGCGGGTCCATGACCTGTAATCTGACCATTCACGGTGTGCAGGGGCACGTGGCCTATCCTCACCTGGCCGACAACCCGGTGCACCGTGCCGCGCCGATGCTGAACGAACTGGTGGAGATAGAGTGGGACAAAGGCAACGAATTCTTCCCGCCAACCAGCATGCAGATTGCCAACGTCAAGGCTGGAACCGGCAGCAACAACGTCATCCCTGGCGATTGCTTTGTTCAGTTCAACTTCCGCTTCAGCACGGAACTGACCGACGAGATGATCAAAGCCCGCGTGATCGCACTGCTGGAAAAACACCAGCTGCGCTATACCGTGGAGTGGTGGGTGTCCGGCCAACCGTTCCTGACGCAGCGTGGAAAGCTGGTAGATGCGGTAGTGAACGCCATCGCACACTATAATGAAATTAAGCCACAGCTGCTGACGACTGGCGGCACCTCTGACGGACGCTTTATCGCCCGTATGGGTGCACAGGTTGTCGAACTGGGTCCAGTAAACGCGACCATTCACAAAATCAATGAATGCGTTAATGCGGCTGATTTACAACTGCTGGCCCGTATGTATCAACGTATTATGGAGCAGCTCGTCGCCTGACGACTGCTTAGAGGATTAGCGAATGGACTGGCTTTCAAAGTACTGGTGGATTCTGGTGTTGGTGTTTCTGGTAGGCGTGCTGCTGAACGTGATTAAAGATCTGAAGCGCGTTGACCATAAGAAGTTCCTCGCCAACAAACCGGATCTTCCGCCACATCGTGATTTTAACGACAAGTGGGACGATGAAGACGACTGGCCGAAAAAGGACCAGAAGAAGTAATCGATCTGTTTCCCCTCTCCCTGGGAGAGGGGGAAACCTCACATAAACTCTACAATATCATCATCATTCGGCTTACCGCCGCTGAGCGCTTCGTCGAAGTAGTGCTTCGGCACGGTATAACGCAAACGATCGAGCGCAAACTGCATGCTGCGGTCGTCAATCGCGTGCCCCAGATCGTCAACGATATCCAGCGTGACGTCCCCGCCAGCGCGGATAAGCGATTCCTGCGCGGCAACCGCATGCGAAAGCTCAATCACCCGATCTTCACCACCGTGGATCAGATGAATGGTAGTCTGCGTCGTCACGCTGCCGGGCAGAGTGGCGAAACGACCGCTAAAGGCAATCACGCGGGATACCAGCCCCGGCTGTGCTTTCACACTCTCCAGCGACATAATTGACCCCTGTGAAAAACCAATCAGCGCCGTTGCGTCAGCACCCACGCCGCTCTGCTGCTGCCAGTAGCGTACGGTATCGATGAAGGTCGGCATGATGGCATCGATGCGCGCCTGACGGTTCTCTTCCGTTACACCCTGCACCGAAAACCACTGGCGACCTTCAGGGCCGCAAGGCTCTACGCCGCCGATGCTGACAATCAGCGCATCCGGGAAAACCGGCGCAAACCAGCTGCCAATCTGCCCCATATTGACGGCGTTATCGCCAACGCCATGAAACAGCAGCAGTAACTGTTTAGCCGGTTTTTCAGGGCTTTGAACAACAAAATGGTCGTGTTTCATGGCGATCTCCTTAAGTGATGAGCAGGATTCTACGCCTCTGTGGGGTAATGACCATGCCACTTTACTGATGAAGTCATTGAAAAAATTGCCATTGCAAAATGTCGCCTTTCAACTTCTGACAGCGTGTTTCATCAAGACTTTCAAGCGCTTGTGCTGTTTCTTTGCGCAGGTTCGCCAGCAAGGATTTTCGCCCGGCGTTATCCGTTTCCCCCGCCAATTTACTGCGCAAAAGCGGGAGCGGCATGTCCACGTTTAACAGCAAGCGGGTTAACGCGGCAACGGAGGTCGAGAACGCCCGATGCGCAAAGGCAAACCCCGCCAGCTCCTGCCAGTCGTCATCATTAAGGGTAGCTTCCCAGCCGTCTGATACCGGGATCTTTTCGCCATTCCAGGCCGAGAGGACCCGTGCGTCACGCCGCAGACGCTGATGTGCCTGCGCGCACAGCTGATGCCCCGCCTCGCTGAGCGGAAGCAACGCCATCGCTGTGAAGCAGCCGCTGCTCGCTTCGCGGTGGCTGCCTATCCGCACCAGCACAAAGCCGCACTGCTGCCAGAAGCGCCACAGCTCGTCGGTATAGCCAAAACTCACGGAGAGATAATCCTCCCCGCTGGCGCTACGGATAAGCCGACGACCAATACCTTCCCGTTGACGATGGGGATGAACGGCAATACGCGTGATCCGTCGGCCCTTAAGCGTAGCCGCCAGAGGCGAGCCGCCGTGGGCAGCCAGAGACTGCGCCACCAGATTCCCACGCGGCCGACGAAATCCCGCCCACACCGCGCGACTAAGCTCTGGGGATAAGCCGCCCTCCTCCACCAGCCAGAGAGCACCGGCGAGGGTTGAGTCGGTTTCAGCAACGGTAAAATGCTGTCCCGGCGCATCCATCATCCGGCGTAAATCAAGCGGGGACGTGCGGTAATGCGCGGCACATAACAGCTCATAAACGCCCGCCACACGCGCCGGATTGCTTTCCCACATCTGCGGCTCAAGCGACGTTAAACGTACGTCACCTTCCGGTTTCTGGTCGATGAGCGCATCGTCAAACAGCAGAATGTCAGACACCACACGCTCGAGGGGGCACCCGGCTGCCCAGCGAACCGGCGTTGATAAGGTGAAAGACTGCAACCCGCTGAATCGGGCGCAAAACTTCAGCAGAAAACCCCGGCCGGTTCCTTCATAACCCTGAACCGTGGTGGTCAACAGAGCGCGGGGGAAACGCTCAACCAGCTTTTCAAGAAGCGGTCCCGGAATGGCGGCCGCCTCATCGACAATCAGCCAGTCGGCCTGCAGCGTCGAGGCGAGCAGCGCATCCGGCGCCATAAAGTGAAAATGCTCTCCCGCAAAACGGGCGAGGACATCCGTTGCCCCTTTCGCCGGTGCAGTCACTACCGCAGTGCCCTGAATACGCTTTAGCAACATTCCTGCAAGCGCTGACTTTCCGCGTCCACGAGGTGCCGTGACCGCCACGACGCCAGTATTCATGGCCAGGAGTGTGCACAGGATGTCAGCCTGCTCACGCTGCGGGTCGCCGCTGGCTGGCTGCCAGTCAGGGGTATCAGGAAACGGAGGAAGCGCTAGCGGTTGGTTTTGACACCACAGGATGGTGTCAGGGTCAGCGGCGATGGTGCGCTGGAAATGGTGCACAAAATGCGGCGTGGCGATAGGCTCGGCGCTGTCGCTCCAGCGAACGGAGTCGCTGTCCGGTGTTTCCGCCCAGACGGAGAAAGGCGGAACCAGCAGCACCAGCAGACTCCCGGCGAGCAGCGTCCCGCTGAGGGCAGCAAAGGCCGAGACGTCGAACCCCGCGCGAGCATCAAAAACCGCGTGCTGAAACTCACGCCCCAGCAGCCCGCTGATAGCTTTCGACGGGTGTTCATCCAGCCACAGCCAGTCTCCGGGCTGGGCATCGCGCAGGGCCACCGCCTGCGTCAATGTCCAATGCGCATCGCCGCTGAGTACAACCAAACGACGATGACCTTTACGCCTGAGCTGGCTAATCAGATGTTCAAACGGCAACATTACATCGCTTTGCCGAAGGTATTACATTGCGCAGGGTCACCGCTGTCGAAGCCGCGTTTAAACCAGCTGTAACGCTGCTCCGATGTACCGTGAGTGAAACTGTCTGGCACCACTCTCCCCTGGCTTTGCTGCTGGAGACGGTCATCGCCGATGGCCTGCGCGGCGTTCAGCGCCTCTTCAAGATCGCCCGTTTCCAGCACACCCTGCTGCTTCATGCTGTGGCCCCAGACGCCCGCGAAGCAGTCCGCCTGCAACTCCATTTTGACAGAAAGACGGTTCACTTCAGCCTGAGACGCATTCTGCTGAAGCTGACGCACTTTAGGCTCGATGCCGAGCAATTTTTGCACGTGGTGGCCGACCTCATGCGCGATCACATAGCCCTGGGCAAAATCGCCGTCGGCACCCAGTTTGCTTTTCATGTCATCGTAAAATGAGAGATCGATATAAACAGTGCTGTCTGCCGGGCAGTAGAAAGGCCCCATTACGGACTGTCCGGTACCGCATCCGGTGCGCGTCGCACCGCGGTACATCACCAGCTTCGGCTGCTGATAGGTACGCCCCATTTTCTCGAACTGCTGGCCCCAGGTTTCTTCTGTGGTCGCGAGAATAACGGAGGTAAATTTGGCCGCTTCATCCTCGTTCGGACTGATGGAGCGCTGAGAGTACTGCTGTTGCTGGAGCGGCTCCCCGGTCATCAAACCGGTAAGATCCACACCGTAATACCCCGCGACCAGCACCACAATCAGCAGGATGATACCGCCCTTTCCACTGGGCAACCGGAAGCCGGGACCGCCCATTGAAGGGCCGCCACCACCACTGCTGCGCCTGTCTTCTACATTGTCACTTTCACGACGCCCTTGCCAGCGCATAACCACCTCGAACTATTCCATTAATAATAGCTATGATCGTAGGCGGTTAATGACAAGATTACCATAGTAAACAAGGGTAAGACGCCAAAGGATATGAATATCCTTTGGCAATTGAGGAGATTAGTCGAGCTTAACGCCTAAACGGTGAGCAACCGCTTCGTACGCTTCAATCAGGCCACCCAGGCTCTGACGGAAACGGTCTTTGTCCATTTTATCCAGGGTTTCTTTATCCCACAGGCGGCTGCCGTCCGGGGAGAACTCATCGCCCAGCACCACTTCGCCTTTGAACAGACCGAACTCCAGCTTGAAGTCGACGAGGATCAGCCCTGCGTCATCAAACAGTTTTTTCAGCACGTCGTTCGCTTTGTAGGTCAGCTCCTGCATACGCGCCAGATTCTCTTTGCTCACCCAGCCGAAGGTTTCGCAGTAAGATTCGTTGACCATCGGGTCGTGCATGGCGTCGTTTTTCAGGAACAGGTCAAACAGCGGTGGGTTCAGTTCGATACCTTCTTCAATGCCGAGACGCTTCACCAGGGAGCCAGCGGCACGGTTACGAATGACGCACTCAACCGGAACCATGTCCAGTTTTTTCACCAGACATTCCGTATCGGACAATAACGCTTCCATCTGGGTCGGGATACCCGCTTCGGCCAGTTTGCTCATAATGAAGTGGTTGAACTTGTTGTTCACCATGCCTTTACGATCGAACTGTTCAATGCGTGCGCCATCCCCTGCTGACGTATCATTGCGGAACTCGAGCACCAACAGATCCGGGTTTTCCGTGCTGTATACGGTCTTCGCTTTGCCACGATACAACTCAGCTTGCTTCTGCATCTTCATTACTCCTGGTGTGATGATTTGTGTTCAAAACTGGGGATATTATGCCACGCACACGTTTGCGTGGCACGAAAATAAAAAGGGCTGGATTCACCAGCCCTTGTATTTATTTGCTGAATGCCGCCTGGAAGACGGCGACCAGCGCATCATTCTGCGACTGGGTCAGCGTGTGACCTTTCGGATCGATAAACTGCAGGCTACTGCGGTTATCGAGGTCACCTACCTGAATTTTGTAGTCACCGGAGGCAAGCTGAGGATCTTTCGCGCCCAGTTCCTGCCATGCGCTGTCAGACAGCGGCTTGTAGGTTGCCGTCATGCTACCGGTTGAACGCGTACTGTCGGTCACTTTCATGCCCACTTTTTCCAGCGTCGCTGGCAGACGCTGCCAGGTCTGGTTAAACGGTGCACGCACCACCAGCATTGGCAGACCGGTATCATCCGCCGCGCTCTGCACGTCGAAGGAAGAACCACTGCGGTTCTGCGCTGCGTTAGCGGCGTCAGTCGCGTTCTTATCCAGACCCGCTGCAATGACGTTCAGCATTTCGGTGCTGTAACGCTGCATAGATGCAGCATCAGCAACCGGTTTACCCGCCTGCTCCAGGTTTAACAGCTTAACGGTAACCGCCTGCTGATAACCCTGCGGTTTAACGGAGACTTGATAACGACCACGGTACTGCTGATCTTCATCCAGGCGGTTCCACTCGATCCAGTCCGTGGTTAACGTCTGGCTGGCATCATCGCGTTTATCAATCGTGTAGTTCTTAGACTGGATAACGCTGACAACCTGCGGCCACAGCGTGCTGTTGCGGCTGTTTTCAACCATCAGGGATGCCGTATCACCGGTAAACTGGGTACGCGCGCCGCTCACCAGCGCCAGAGGTTGAGCAGGTGGACGAATATCAAGCGCTTTACCGACAAGACCACTGCCGTTAGTGACGGGGATATTATAATCGCCGTTTTGAATCGGCAGGATCATACCAGCCGGTGCATGAAGTTCAGCAAGCGGCGCCGCATCCAGATAGGATTCATCACCGCTCACCTGGCGCTTGTAGCGCGAGTCCGAACTACAGGCAGCGAGCAGCATAACAAGCGAAACACTCGCAACCTTCGCCAGGCGCGACTTCTGTACTGAATAAGCCATCAAATCTCCCTAAACTTTACAGCAAACCGGCATGCTTCAGCGCGCCAGCGACAATTTCACGACCGTGGTCGGTAATCGGTGTCATTGGCAGACGCAGCGTGTCGGATGCTACAAGTCCCAATTCCTTACACGCCCATTTCACTGGGATCGGATTGGGTTCGACAAATAATTTATTGTGCAATGGCATCAGACGCTGATTAATCACGCGAGCTTCATCAAAATGACCGGCCGCAGCCAGTTTGCACATTTCCGCCATATCGCGGGCCGCAACGTTAGCCGTTACGGAGATCACGCCATGACCACCGAGCTGCATAAAGTCCAGCGCGGTCGCATCGTCGCCGCTCAACAGGATAAAGTCATCTGAAACCAGCTCTTTGATCTGATGAACGCGGCTTAAGTTCCCTGTCGCCTCTTTAATCCCGATAATATTTTTTACTTTCGAGAGACGGCCAACGGTTTCCGGCAGCATATCGCAACCGGTACGGGACGGCACATTATACAGAATTTGTGGCAAGTCAGTATGTTCTGCGATGGCTTTGAAATGCTGGAACAAACCTTCCTGAGTTGGACGGTTGTAGTAAGGCGTGACGGTCAGACAGCCAACAATGCCGCTGTCGTTAAAACGTTGAGTCAGGCTGATAGCTTCTGCGGTTGCGTTAGCCCCTGTTCCTGCGATGACCGGGATACGTCCGTCAGCCAGCTCCAGGGTCAGCATAACCACATCGCCGTGCTCTTCGTGGCTCAGCGTGGCAGATTCACCGGTAGTCCCTACCGAAACGATCGCCGAGGTTCCATTGGCGACATGGTAATCAATGAGCTTCTTCATGCTTGACCGGCAGACATTACCTTTTTCATCCATCGGTGTAACAAGCGCGACAATACTTCCCGTGAACATGAGCCATCCTCTGTGCGAACAAGAGCCTCAATGTTACGTTTGGAACTGTAATAAAAGCAAGCGACCTGAGGCGCTCAGGCGGTTGTATGCATGTTTTTTTTATGCTTTCCTTAGGAAGACTTAACCAAGCAAAGGAAGAACAGGTTTGACAACCTCATCACAACATTACCTGGTTATCACTGCGCTGGGTGCTGACAGGCCGGGTATCGTGAACACCATCACCCGCCACGTAAGCAGCTGCGGCTGTAATATCGAAGACAGCCGTCTCGCTATGCTTGGCGATGAGTTCACGTTTATTATGCTGCTTTCCGGCACATGGAACGCCATTACGTTGATTGAATCAACCCTGCCGCTGAAGGGTGCCGAGCTGGATTTGCTGATAGTGATGAAGCGCACCACCGCGCGTCCGCGTCCGGCACTGCCTTCCACCGTCTGGGTACAGGTTGAAGTGCCTGATTCACCGCATTTGATTGAGCGTTTTACGGCGCTTTTTGACAGCCATCAGATGAACATTGCCGAACTGGTTTCCCGTACGCAGCCAAGCGATGACCATGCTCTTCCGGTGCTGTTTATTCAAATTACCGCGCACAGCCCTGCATCACAGGATGCGTCAAATATCGAGCAAGCGTTCAAAGCCCTCTGTACAGAATTAAACGCGCAGGGCAGTATAAGCGTCGTAAATTATTCGCAGCACGAACAGGATGGAGTTGAGTAATGAATCCACTGAAAGCCGGTGACATCGCACCGAAATTTAGCTTGCCGGATCAAGACGGCGAGCAAGTAAATTTGACCGACTTCCAGGGACAGCGTGTTCTGGTCTATTTCTACCCGAAAGCCATGACGCCGGGCTGTACCGTACAGGCCTGCGGCTTGCGCGACAACATGGATGAGTTGAAAAAAGTCGGTGTAGAAGTGTTGGGCATCAGCACTGACAAGCCAGAAAAGCTGTCACGATTTGCGGAAAAAGAGATCCTGAACTTCACGCTACTTTCCGATGAAGACCACCAGGTTTGCGAGCAGTTCGGCGTCTGGGGTGAGAAAACGTTTATGGGTAAAACCTACGACGGTATTCACCGCATCAGCTTCCTGATTGACGCTGACGGTAAAGTTGAGCATGTGTTTGACGACTTCAAAACCAGCAACCACCACGACGTGGTGTTGAACTGGCTGAAACAAAGTGCCTGAAAGTGAGTGTCGGGTGGCGGCTTCGCCTTACCCGACCTACAAGATAAATGCAAAACGGCAACCTGGTTGCCGTTTTTAGTGTTTTCCCCCTCTCCCCGTGGGAGAGGGCCGGGGTGAGGGCATCAGGCCGCACAAAAACTACTTCTCTTCAACCGCCGGCACATCCGGCCACGCGTGGACCACGGCTTTAATCAGCGTCGCCAGCGGAATGGCAAAGAACACGCCCCAGAATCCCCACAGCCCGCCGAAAATCACCACTGACAGAATAATCACCAGTGGATGCAGGTTTACCGCTTCCGAGAACAGCACCGGCACCAGCAGGTTACCGTCCAGTCCCTGAATAATCAGGTACACCGCGAAGCAGCTCCAGAACTCCGTACCCAGACCAAACTGGAACAGCGCGACGCCCACCACCGGGATGGTCACCACGAAGGCACCGATATACGGGATCAGCACCGACAGCCCCACCAGCACCGCCAGCAGCAGCGAGTAGTTCAGGCCAAAAATCAGGAAGCCAATCCAGGTCGCGACACCCACCACAATCATCTCCAGCACCTTGCCGCGAATGTAGTTGGTGATTTGCTGATTCATCTCCTGCCAGACCTGCCCTGCCAGACCACGGTTACGCGGCAGTATGCGCCTGACGGCGTTCAGCATCTGTTCTTTATCTTTTACCAGGAAGAAGACCATTAACGGCACGAGCACAAGGTAAACCGCCAGCGTCAGCAGGCCGACCAGCGAGGCCAGAGAGTATTTCACCACCGAGTCGCCCATCGTCATGATGCGGGCGCGCATGTTTTCGGCCATCGCGTCAATAATCCCGGCATCCATCAGCGCGGGATAACGACGCGGCAGCGTGGCGGCGAAATCAGAGAGCTTATTCAACATGCCGGGCATATCACGGATCAGGTAGATCCCCTGCTGCCAGGCAACCGGCATGACCACAAATGCCATCAGTAACAATATGCCGACAAACAGTACCAGCACGATGCTGGTCGCCCAGCGGCGGGAACAGCCGATATTTTCCAGACGCGCCGTTGGCCACTCCAGCAAATACGCCAGCACAATCGCCACCAGCAGCGGCGCAAGCAGGCCGCTAAAGAAGAACAGAATACCGAACCCGGCAACCAGAATAACCAGCAAAGCAATGGCTTCCGGGTCGCTAAACCGACGCCGATACCACTGCATTAACATTTCGAGCATACAACCCTTCCCTGAATCGAATGGCGGGAGTGAGAAGCTGAATTGTATCTAACTGTCACAAAAAAGACTTTCGCTTTTTGTATCACTGTAACGATTCGCAAAAGCCTGATGAATGGGATTTTCTTCATGTCGCAACACGGCTACACTCGCAGGTCAGTGGAGATGAACGATATGCCGGTTCATCGGTCAAATTGACACATCCAAAATACAGGACAGTGGTTATGTTCAGGCAGTTGAGAAAAACACTGGTTGCGACACTTATCGCCGCACTGACTGTCGGTCAGGCTGCACCCGCCTTCGCTGATTCGGCCGACTCGTTGCCGGACATGGGTACCACAGCAGGAAGCACGCTCTCCATCGGTCAGGAGATGCAGATGGGTGATTACTACGTTCGCCAGCTGCGCGGCAGCGCGCCGCTGATCAATGACCCACTGTTGGTGCAGTACATCAATGGTCTGGGCATGCGGCTGGTCGCGCACGCCGACTCGGTAAAAACCCCTTTCCACTTCTATTTAATTAATAACGACGAAATCAACGCCTTCGCCTTTTTTGGCGGCAACGTGGTGCTGCATTCGGCGTTGTTCCGCTATTCCGATAACGAAAGCCAGCTGGCATCCGTCATGGCGCACGAAATTTCGCACGTTACCCAGCGTCATCTGGCGCGTGCGATGGAAGACCAGAAACGTAACGCCCCGCTGACCTGGGTTGGTGCGCTGGGCTCTATTCTACTGGCGATGGCCAGCCCGCAGGCCGGGATGGCGGCACTGACCGGGACGCTGGCGGGCACCCGCCAGGGGATGATCAGCTTTACCCAGCAAAACGAACAGGAAGCGGACCGCATCGGGATTCAGGTGCTGCAGCGTTCAGGCTTTGACCCGCAGGCTATGCCGAGCTTCCTTGAAAAACTGCTCGATCAGGCGCGTTACTCCTCACGCCCACCGGAAATCCTGCTGACGCACCCGTTACCTGAAAGCCGACTGTCGGACGCCCGTAACCGAGCTAACCAAATGCGTCCGGTTGTCGTGCAGTCCTCACAAGATTTCTACATGGCAAAGGTGAGAACCCTGGGGATGTACAATTCCGGGCGTAACCAGCTCACCAGCGATCTGCTGGACGCGCTCTCCAAAGGCAACGTGCGGGAGAAAAACGCGGCTCAATATGGTCAGGCGCTGCAGGCGATGGAGGCCAGTAAATATGACGAGGCGCGTAAAGCGTTGCAGCCGCTGCTAGCCGCCGAGCCAAACAACCCGTGGTATCTCGACCTCTCAACCGATATCGATCTGGGACAGAAAAAAGCCACCGACGCCATCAACCGCCTGAAAGGGGCAAAAGACGTTCGCACCAACCCGGTGCTGCAGCTTAACCTGGCGAACGCTTACTTACAGGGCGGTCAGCCTGCCGAAGCGGCGACCATTCTGAACCGCTACACCTTTAACAATAAAGACGATCAAAACGGTTGGGATCTGCTCGCGCAGGTTGAAGCCCAGCTCGGTAACCGCGATCAGGAGCTGGCGGCACGTGCCGAAGGCTTTGCGCTGGTCGGTCGTCTCGATCAAGCCATTTCTATGCTGAGCAGCGCCAGCTCGCAGGTCAAACTCGGCAGCCTGCAGCAGGCCCGCTACGATGCACGCATCGATCAGCTGCGTGCTCTGCAGCAGCGCTTCAAGCCGTACGAAAAGATGTAATAAGGAAGAAAAAACATGACAGACGCGGTAAAAATCTACCATAACCCTCGCTGCTCCAAGAGCCGGGATACTCTCAGCCTGTTGAAATCTAACGGTGTTGAACCAGAGGTGGTGCTGTATCTCGAAACGCCGCCGGATGCACAAACCCTTCATCAGCTGCTGCACATGCTGGGAATGGGCAGCGCCAGGGAGCTGATGCGCCAGAAAGAAGATCTGTATAAGTCCCTCAATCTGGACGACTCACGTTTGTCAGAGGACCAGCTGGTGCAGGCAATGGTTGAGAATCCAAAGCTGATTGAACGCCCGATTGTGGTGGCGAACGGCAAGGCGCGCATTGGACGTCCACCGGAAGACGTGCTCGAGATCCTCTAGCCCTTATGCCGCAGCGCTTCCAGAAAGGCCTGCGGCGTACTTTCCCCCAGCTTTTTCTGCGTTTTTCCCCGGTTATAAAACTCACACAGCGCGATCAGCACCGCGCCTGCGGGTTCATCATTCACGCGTGGAATAATATCGCGTAGCGGCACCGCCACCTGAAGCGCATTGTTTTTATGTGGATGCGTTTTCACAGCCACGTTCTGAGCCGTTAGCGTCACCTCAAAGCCAAAAGTCTCAATAGATTGTATATCAGCCGGACAGGTATCAAGCAGCGCCTGCGTCCAGGTGTTAAAGAGCTGAGGCGAGAGTCCCGCATAAAGCCGGGCATAGCACCAGCCGCTCACCGGTTCACGCGCCCAGAGCAGGTGTTGCTCCCCGCCATCGTCCATGTGAAGCGACAAAGGCAGATGATGCAGCGTCAGCGCGTGCGGCATAATGCCTGCCTTCAGCGCCTTTTTCCCCTGCAACGGCGCCCCTTTTTGTTTCGCAGAGGCCGGTTTGAGATAGCGATTCAATGTCGCCCGGGAAACGGGGATCCCCAGCACACCGTTGACCATCTGCAGCAATTCATCTAACGGCGCGCCCGAGACGTCACGCAGGGCATTCACCAGTACGACCTGCTCTTGTCTCATCGCTTTGTGTATCACTTTCGGTGTCGTCTGGTTATCCGAAACCTGCTCGCGGTTACGCCAGCGCCTGACGGTCGTGACCGAGATCCCAAGCTCAACGGCCAGCTCTCTGTCGCTTTTATCTGACTGCTGAAGATAGCGACGGATGCGCGGCGTGGTGGTGGCATTAGCGTGCAGTTTAATTTCCATCCCGATAATTCCATTAACTAATCATATGAGATTTATATAACACCAGCGAACGCTTTGTGACCGATTTCACCTTTCGCTCGCCTCGCTTCACTGATAATCCACAGACATAACATAAACAACGCCACTCAATCTTGTACGGAGTTCACAATGAACAATGTTCTGGGATTTCTTGAAGCAAAACTGATGCCGCTGGCGGCCAAAACGGCCCAGCAGCGTCATCTCGGGGCCATTCGCGGCGCCTACGTGTCATTCATGCCCTTCATCATCGTCGGTTCTATTCTGCTGGTAATCTCCTCTTTCCCGAATCAAACCTATCAGCAGTTTATGTCTCAGGCCTTTGGTGAGAGCTGGAGCGCCATTATTGAAATCCCGTTCAACGCGGTGTTCTCCACCATGTCGCTGTTCATCAGCTTCCTGGTGGCGTTCCGCCTGGCGGAGCACTACGGGGAAGATCGCATCTCCTGCGGCATTCTTTCGCTGGTCGCCTTTCTGATCCTCACGCCGTTTATTAAGGTGGCGGAAAACGGCGGTATTACCGTCATTCCGGTGGAGTGGATTGGTAGCAAAGGGCTGTTCGTGGCGATGATTGGTTCCCTGCTGTGGACGGAGCTGTTCTGCTGGCTCAAGCGCAAAAAACTGGTGATCAACATGCCGGACGGCGTACCTCCGGCGGTGCAGGAGTCGTTCGCCGCGCTGATCCCGGCTCTGCTGGTGATGATTCTGGTGCTGGGTATCCGCATCGTCTTTGAAAACACCCACTACAGCACCATCCACCAGTTTATTTACGACGTGGTTGCCACGCCAGTGCGCCACTATGGCACCTCATACTTTGGCGCGCTGATGACGGTATTCAGCATCACCATTCTGTGGTCCGTTGGCATTAACTCCGGCTCGATGATTAACGGCATTATTCGTCCGCTGTGGATGGAGAACCAGACCGACAACATCGCGGCGATTCAGGCAGGCACAACGCCACCGCACATTATCACCGAACAGTTTTTTGACATGATCTGGATGGGCGGTGCGGGGGCCACGCTGTCGCTGGTGATTGCGATGCTGATTTTCGCCCGCAGTAAAAACATGCGCGAAGTCGCGCGACTCGGCGCGGGCGCGTCGGTGTTCAACATCAACGAACCGATTCTGTTTGGCCTGCCGGTGATCATGAACCCGATCATGCTTATCCCGTTCAACCTGGTGCCGCTGGTGCTGGTTACCGTTCAGTATGCGGCGATGAAAATGGGTGCCGTCGCCGTCACCACCGGGGTGTTTATTCCCTGGACGCTGCCGCCGGTGATCAGCGGCTTTATCGTCACCGGGCACCTGAGCGGCAGCATCATGCAGCTTCTCAACCTGCTGATTGGCGCCATGCTGTACCTGCCTTTCATGCGTATCCTGGATAAACAGTACCGCGCGGCGGAAATGGCCAGCGTTACGCAAACTGACACCACCCTTGCAAAACAGGAGTAAAGCATGTGGGGAATTATCGCAACCTGGCGAATGGCGCTTGAAGGCGTCACGGAGTCTGCATCTGCGCTGGCTGCTGGCAAACCTGTCGCGCCGGCGGTGGTGGATGCCGTCGCCGCCGTCGAGGACTTTCCGTTTTATAAATCCGTCGGCTACGGCGGACTACCCACCGAAAACGGCGAGGTGGAGCTGGACGCCGCCTATATGGACGGCGACACGCTGGCCTTTGGCGCCGTGGGCAATCTGGTGGATATCGCCAACCCGGTGCGCGTGGCGCACGCGCTCAGCCGCCAGCGCTACAACAGCCTGCTGGTCGGCCAGGGCGCGCGGGAATGGGCGCTGAGCCAGGGCTTTGCCGATAAAACCATGCTCACTGACCGCGCCATGCAGCACTACCGCAAACGCTGCCGCGAGACGCTGGATAAAGGCTTAAGCCCCTACGACGGCCATGACACCGTCGGCATTATCGGCCTCGATAAGCAGGGCTCGATGAGCGTCGCCACCTCCACAAGCGGCCTGTTTATGAAAAAGCGCGGCCGCATTGGTGATTCGCCCATTATTGGCTCCGGCTTCTACTGCGACAGCGATACCGGCGCCGCCACCGCCACGGGCGTCGGTGAAGATCTGATGAAAGGCTGCACCAGCTACGAAATCGTCCGCAGGATGGCGCAGGGTGTGACGCCGCAGCAGGCGGCAGATTCCGTGGTGTTCGAACTGGAGGACAAGCTGATGTCGCGCTTCGGCCGCGTGGGCGATCTCTCCGTGGTATGCATGAATAACAGGGGCGAGTTCGGCGCGGCAACCAACATCAAAACCTTCTCGTTCGTGGTCGCAACGGCCCGCCAGCCTCTCACCGTTTATCGTACCGAGCGCCTGCGGGAAAAGACGCACTTTCACGCCGTGGACGAGGAGTGGATGCAGGCCTACGCCGCGCGGATCCGCGCGCCGATTGAGGAGTTATGATGATTACGTATCAGTTTATCAGCGCGCTTTCTGACGCAAAGCCGCAGAGCCACTTGATTGCCCGCGCGGGCAGTCACCTTCTGCCGCAAAATGCACTTGTCGCAGAAATGCGCGAGTCAGACAGCATCGCAGATACCCGCTTTGGCTGTGCCCCGTTTGCCCGAATCACCCTGCTACCGGATGCGCTCTGGCAGGACAGCCTGACCGAAGGTTTACTGACGGCGCTGCGCCCGCTGCTGGCCTCGCCCGTCAGCCCCGAGCTGATACTGGACGTGACTAATATCGACGATGTGGTGCTTGCGCAGGTGCTGCGCTTTCTGTTTAACCAGGCGCACAGGCTGAGTGATTTGCAGTTGAAGAAAACCAGTGACAAGGTCCGTCTTGAACATATCACCGCGCTCTGCTTACCCGAACAGCAGGACCGACTGGCGGTTATTTTCCGCCGGCAGCAGGCCATCGCCCACGGCATGGTCGCGGCGCGACGTCTGGCCGATACGCCGTCGGATCGCTGCACGCCGCAGTTTGTGGTGAAAGAGGCGCAAAAACTGTGTGCCGCCTTCCCTGCCCTGCGGTGTGACGCGCTGGATGAAAAGCAAATCGTTGAGCAAGGTCTGGGGCTGCTGCACGCCGTCGGCAAAGGCGCAACCTGTCCGCCGCGTCTGCTGGTTATCCACTATGACGGCGTTTCTGACGGCCCGGTGCGCTGCTATGTCGGCAAAGGCATCACCTTTGATACCGGCGGCCTGTGGCTGAAGGACGGCGCGGGCATGTACACCATGAAATACGACATGTGCGGTGCGGCCAACGTGCTGGGGCTGATGCTGGCCGTTGCCGAGCTGGCGATGCCCGTACGCATCATGGGCGTGCTGGCGCTGGCGGAAAATGCCATCGGGCCGGACGCCATGCAGCCCGGCACGGTGGCGACCGCCTGCAACGGCACCACGGTGGAAATCAACAACACCGATGCCGAAGGCCGACTGGTGCTGGCGGACGCCATCGCCTGGGCCAGCCAGCGCCATCCGCAGGCGCGCTATATCATTGATATGGCGACCTTAACCGGCGCCGTCGTCAAAGCGCTGGGCTATGAATTGAGCGGATTAATGACGCAGGATGAACCGCTGCGCGCGGCGCTGACGCTAGCGGGTAAGCGGAGTGGCGACGAAGTGTGGTCCCTGCCGCTGGACGCCCGGCTGAAAAAACAGACCGACAGCGCCATTGCCGATCTGTGCAACACGCCGACCAACAATGCGGCGATCAGCGCCTCGGCGGCGTGGCTGCTGCATCACTTCTGCCCGCCGACCATTCCTTGGGCCCATCTGGACATCAGCGGTACGGCGCTGTGGCGAGAAAACGGACGGAGCGTGGCGTCGGGAAGACCGATTCCGCTGCTGATGGAGCATCTGATGGGAGATATCTAGCCCGGTGGCGGCTACGCCTTACCGGGCCTACAGGATCTGGCAGAATTTCGTAGGCCGGGTAAGGCGCAGCCGCCACCCGGCAAAAAACTCAAAGCTTGAGAATATCTTTCACAAACGGAATGGTCAGCTTGCGCTGGGCGGTAATAGAGGCGCGATCGAGCTGATCGAGCGTGTCAAACAGCGTGCGCATTTCGCGATCAAGCCGTTTAAGCAGGAAGCGCCCCACGTCTTCCGGCAGCTCAAATCCTCGCTGCTTAGCGCGCAGCTGAAGCGCCTGCAGCTTATCTTCATCCGACAGCGGCTGGAGCTTATAGATTTGCCCCCAGTCCAGACGAGAGGCCAGGTCCGGTAGCCCCAGATTCAGCTGACGCGGTGGACGATCGCCGGTGATCAGCAGCCGGGTTTTACCCGATTCCAGAATGCGGTTGTAAAGGTTAAAGATCGCCATTTCCCACGGCTCATCACCCGCCACGCATTCGATATTATCGATGCAGACCAGCGAGAGGTGTTCCATTCCCTCAAGCACCTCAGGCACGAACCAGGTACGTTTATCCAGCGGCACATAGCCTACCGCATCACCGCGCGCTGAAAGCTCCGCGCAGGCGGCATGCAGCAGGTGGCTGCGCCCCGCGCCTTCGCGTGACCAGATATAGATGTATCCGCTGTGATCCTGGCGCAGCACGTTTTGCAGTGCAGCCAGTAAAGAGGGGTTATCACCCGGCCAGAAACTCGCGAAAGTTTCGTCGTCAGGGAGATAAAGTGGCAGAGAGAGCTGTGCCGGTCCGTTCAGAAGTACCTCAACCAGATCTTACATAAAATCGGAACGGAGTTTAACACGGAACCAGCAAGGAGAGAACCGGGCGATCCCTCGCCCGACTTTTCGATCAATGGGGTGCTTTTTCGCTGTCGTCCGCATCCAGAATTTCTTCTTCAGGACGCAGAACGGAAATCAGCTTAAAGATCAGGCTCAGGCCTACACCCACAATGGTCGCCAGCGCCATGCCTTTCAGCTCGGCCGCACCAATGTGCACCTTCGCGCCGCTCACGCCGATAATCAGGATAACGGAGGTCAGGATCAGGTTCTGCGCCTTGCTGTAATCCACTTTGGATTCAATCAGCACGCGAATACCGGAAGCACCGATCACCCCGTACAGCAGCAGAGAAACGCCGCCCATCACCGGCACCGGAATGATCTGAATCGCTGCCGCCAGCTTCCCGACGCAGGAGAGCAGAATGGCGATGATTGCCGCCCCGCCTATAACCCAGGTACTGTAGACCCGGGTAATCGCCATCACGCCAATGTTCTCACCGTAGGTGGTGTTTGGCGTGGAGCCGAAGAAACCGGAGATAATGGTCGAGAAGCCGTTCGCAAACATGGAGCGGTGCAGGCCCGGATCGCGGATTAAATCGCGCTTAACGATATTCGCCGTCACCACCAGGTGGCCGACGTGCTCCGCAATCACCACCAGCGCGGCTGGCAGAATGGTGAAGATAGCGAACCACTCAAAGCGCGGAGTGTAGAAGGTTGGCAGCGCGAACCAGTGCGCCTGAGCAATCGGGGTCGTATCCACTACGCCCATTGCGAAGGAGAGCGCATAGCCCGCCAGCACGCCGATCAGGATCGGGATAATCGCCATGAAACCGCGGAACAGCACGGAGCCAAACACCGTCACGCCCAGCGTCACCAGCGAGATGATAATGGTTTTGGAATCCGGTGACTGGCCGTCAGCAGGCAGCAGACCGGCCATGTTCGCCGCAACGCCCGCCAGCTCCAGGCCGATGACGGCAACGATTGCACCCATCGCCGCAGGCGGGAACATCACGTCCAGCCAGCCGGTACCCGCTTTCTTCACGATGAAGGAGACCAGGCAGAAGAGCACGCCACACATGATAAAGCCGCCGAGCGCGACCTCATAACCCAGCGGCAGCAACAATAGCACCGGCGAAATAAAGGCAAAGCTCGACCCCAGATACGCCGGGATTTTGCCTTTACAGATAAAGAGGTACAGCAGCGTCCCAACGCCGTTGAACAGCAGAACGGTAGCCGGGTTAATGTGGAACAGGATTGGCACCAGCACGGTTGCGCCAAACATGGCAAACAGGTGCTGCAAACTAAGCGGGATAGTCTGTAAAAGCGGCGGTCTTTCACTCACCCCGATAGCACGGCGCGTCATAGTGTTTTCCTCTGTGTAGTATTGTTGGTGTTTTATTCAAAAAAAAGCCGACTATCAAAGTCGGCTTATTTATCGTTATTCGATTATTTCGTACCAAAGATCTTATCGCCGGCATCGCCGAGGCCCGGGATGATGTACCCGTGCTCATTCAGTCCCTGATCGACAGAGGCGGTATACAGCTCAACGTCCGGGTGCGCTTTCTCCAGCGCCGCGATCCCTTCCGGCGCCGCGACCAGCACCAGCACCTTAATGCTGTTACAGCCCGCATTTTTCAGCAGGTCGATGGTGGCGATCATAGAACCGCCGGTTGCCAGCATTGGGTCAACCACCAGCGCCATACGCTCGTCAATGTTAGACACCAGCTTCTGGAAGTAAGGAACCGGCTCAAGGGTTTCTTCGTTACGGTAGATCCCCACCACGCTGATACGCGCGCTTGGCACGTGCTCAAGCACGCCTTCCATCATGCCGAGACCAGCACGCAGGATTGGCACCACGGTAATTTTCTTACCTTTGATCTGCTCAACCTGTACCGGGCCGTTCCAGCCTTCGATGGTCACTTTTTCCGTTTCCAGATCGGAGGTCGCTTCGTAGGTCAGCAGGCTGCCCACTTCAGAAGCCAGTTCGCGAAAACGCTTCGTGCTGATGTCATGCTCACGCATCAGGCCCAACTTGTGTTTAACGAGTGGGTGTTTCACTTCCACAATCTTCATTCTCTTTCTCCTCTGAGGTGGCATCCGCAAAAAAATCGCGGGATTATACCGCTTTTTTCGGATTGCGCCATACCCATCTTGCTTGACGTATATCAAGCAAAGTGATTTAGAGACAAAAAAACCGGAGGCGAAACTCCGGCTTGGGTGCGGGGTTCTGCCGGGTGGCGCTAACGCTTACCCGGCCTACACGTCCCGTAGGCCCGGTAAGCGCAGCGCCACCGGGCAATTATAGCTGCTCGCCGTTGCTCGCAATCACCTGCTTATACCAGTCGAACGACTTTTTCTTACTGCGGTTCAGCGTGCCGTTCCCTTCGTTATCTTTATCGACAAAGATAAAGCCGTAGCGTTTTTTCATTTCGCCCGTTCCGGCAGACACCAGGTCGATGCAGCCCCACGGGGTGTAGCCCATCAGATCCACGCCGTCTTCCACCACCGCTTTTTTCATCTCGCTGATATGCGCGGCGAGGTAATCAATACGGTACTGATCGTTCACGGTGCCGTCGCTCTCCTGCACGTCGATCGCGCCAAAGCCGTTTTCAACGATAAACAGCGGCAGCTGATAGTGATCCCAGAACCAGTTCAGGGAGTAGCGCAGCCCCACCGGGTCAATCTGCCAGCCCCAGTCGGATTTCTGCACGTACGGGTTAGAAACCAGGCTTTTGCTCTCGTCGTAGTCCAGCTGCGGGTTATCCGCCGTCGCCTTGGTGGCGAAGGACATGTAGTAGCTGAACCCGATGTAGTCCACGCAGCCCTGCGTCAGCGCCGCTTTATCTTCTTCGGTAATATCCAACGCGAAGCCGCGACGCTCGAAGTAGTTGAGCAGGTGCTGCGGGTACCTGCCGCGCACGTGCACGTCGGTGAACCAGTAGCGGCGGTGCATGGCGTTCATCGCCATCATCATGTCGTCCGGCGCGCAGGTCAGCGGATAAATAGGACACATGGCAATCATGCAGCCGATCTGCAGCGCCGGGTTAATCTCGCGTCCCGCCTTCACCGCCAGGGCGCTGGCCACCAGCTCATAGTGCGCGGCCTGGAACATCACCGGCTCACGGTCTTCACCCGGCTCATACTTCAGTCCGGAGTTGGTGAACGGCGCAAAGTCTTCGTGGAAGTTAGCCTGGTTGTTGATCTCGTTAAAGGTCATCCAGTACTTCACCTTATGCTGGTAGCGCTGGAACACCACTTTTGCGAAGCGCACGAAGAAGTCGATCAGCTTTCGGTTACGCCAGCCGCCGTATTCGGTGACCAGGTGGAATGGCATCTCGAAGTGGGAAAGCGTAATAACCGGTTCGATGCCGTATTTCAGACATTCGTCGAACAGATCGTCATAGAATTTCAGGCCTGCCTCGTTAGGCTCAAGCTCGTCGCCTTTCGGGAAGATACGCGTCCAGGCAATAGAGGTACGGAAACATTTGAAGCCCATCTCAGCAAAGAGTTTGATGTCTTCTTTATAGCGATGGTAGAAATCGATGGCTTCGTGGTTAGGGTAATTTTTCCCCGACAGCACGCCGTTAGTGATTTCACGCGGCACGCCGTGCGCGCCTGCGGTCATGACGTCGGCGACACTCACCCCTTTGCCGCCCTCTTTCCAGCCGCCTTCGAGCTGATGTGCCGCTACGGCCCCACCCCACAGAAAACCTGCTTTAAATCCTGACATACTCTTTCCCTCATTCGATGTTGCGGATTACTGACGGATACTGCTGTCTGAAATGGTGAACCGCGCCAATTAAGCCAGCGCGGTTGCCGTGGCTGACAACGTCGGCGATATCCGCGATGCCAAACCACGTGAGATGGGTACGAAGCAAAGCCATAAACCCGGGCCGCTCCGCAATTCCGCCGCCAATGAAAATGGTCTGCGGATCGAAAACATTCGCCAGGTTGTAGAGGCCTGTCGCAATGCCATTGAGAAAATCATCCACCAGGCGGCGGCACGCGGCGTCACCTGCGTCATAACCGTCAAAAATGGCTTCGCCGGTGACGTCATCAAGCGCCAGCCCGTTAAAATCGGCGTAACGCTTGCGAAGGGTGCGTAAGGTGCAGTTTTCATTCATGGAGTGGCGGGCAACGCGGCGTGAGTCCGCCCTTTCCGTGAGCATGTAGCCGAATTCCCCGGCGCGGAAACGCGCCCCGTGAACCAGCCTGCCGTTGCAGAAAATCGCCCCGCCGACCCCGGTGCCGATGGTCAACACCAGAAAGTTGTCGATATCCTTCCCCTTGCCCTGCCAGCGTTCCGCGAGCAGCACGCAGTTGGCGTCATTCTCGACAGTGACCGGTAACCCCGTCTGCGCCTCAAGCCAGGCTTTCATTGCGAACTGGTCGAAGCGGCGAATCGCCCCGCCCATGTCGATAAACCCGGTATGCGGATTCACATACCCCGGCGCGCTGACGGCGATCCCTTCAAGCCCGGGATGCGCCGCCACCCAGCTCAGCATCTGCGAAAGGATGGCCTCACCGTCGCTGTTCTTAATGACGGCCTTATCTCTGCGCAGCAACTCTCCCTGCGCTGTCACGATACCCATTTTTAATGCGGTGCCACCAATATCAAATGCGGCGATGTTCATGACTTCATCCCTCCTGAATGAAACTGAAACCGGTTTCAGTTCATGATGTTCATTCAGTAAACCGCTTGCAAGTAGATCGCCGAAACCGGTTTCATTTTCGTGAACGGTATCAAGTTTGCATACCATCAGAGCCGCAGCAGAAAAAAAGATCCTCTCGCCGAGAATAGGCTCGCAAACGTTTGCCTGGACTGTTAGAATTGCGCCGATTTTTCTTACTAGCTATGCAATCGCGTGGGGATTTAAGCCGTGACCAACAAAACTTCTCTCAGCTACAAAGATGCCGGTGTTGATATTGACGCAGGTAATGCGCTGGTTGACCGAATCAAAGGTGTGGTGAAGAAAACCCGCCGCCCGGAAGTGATGGGTGGCCTGGGTGGCTTCGGCGCGCTGTGCGCACTGCCGCAAAAATATCGTGAACCTGTTCTGGTCTCGGGAACTGACGGTGTAGGCACCAAACTGCGCCTGGCGATGGATTTAAAACGTCACGACACGATCGGTATCGATCTGGTCGCGATGTGCGTGAACGATCTGGTGGTACAGGGCGCAGAGCCGCTGTTCTTCCTAGATTACTACGCGACCGGCAAACTGGATGTGGACACCGCAGCCAGCGTGATTAGCGGTATCGCCGAAGGCTGCCTGCAGTCCGGCTGTGCGCTGGTCGGCGGCGAAACCGCGGAAATGCCGGGCATGTACCACGGTGAAGATTATGACGTCGCAGGCTTCTGCGTCGGCGTAGTAGAAAAATCAGAAATTATCGACGGCAGCAAAGTGGCCGACGGCGATGTGCTGATCGCGCTGGCCTCCAGCGGTCCGCACTCAAACGGTTATTCCCTGGTACGTAAAATCCTCGAAGTGAGCGGCTGCGACCCGCTGACCACCGAGCTGGACGGTAAACCGCTGGCTGACCACCTGCTGGCACCGACCCGCATCTATGTGAAAAACGTGTTGGAACTGATCGGGAGCGTCGACGTTCACGCCATTGCTCACCTGACCGGCGGCGGCTTCTGGGAAAACATCCCGCGCGTTCTGCCGGATAACACCCAGGCGGTGATCGACGAATCCTCATGGCAGTGGCCAGCCGTCTTCAACTGGCTGCAGACCGCAGGCAACGTGAGCTCTCACGAAATGTACCGCACCTTTAACTGCGGCGTGGGTATGATTATCGCCCTGCCGGCAAGCGAAGCGGATAAAGCCGTTAATCTGCTGACTGAAAAAGGTGAAAACGCGTGGAAAATCGGTACGATCAAAGCTTCCGATTCCGAACAGCGTGTGGTCATTGAATGAAAAACATCGTGGTGCTCATTTCCGGCAACGGAAGCAATTTGCAGGCAATCATAGACGCCTGCAAACAGAAGAAAATCAATGGCACCATTCGGGCAGTCTTCAGCAACAAGGCCGACGCATTCGGCCTTGAGCGCGCGCGGGAAGCGAACATTCCTGCGCACGCGCTGGAAGCCAGCCAGTTCGCCGGGCGTGAAGCCTTTGACCGCGAGCTGGTGCAGGAGATCGATGCCTACGCGCCGGACGTGGTGGTGCTGGCGGGTTACATGCGTATCCTGAGCCCGGCATTTGTCGAACACTTCGCCGGACGTCTGCTGAATATTCACCCTTCTCTTCTGCCGAAATATCCCGGCCTGCACACCCATCGTCAGGTGCTGGAAAACGGCGACGAGGAGCACGGCACCTCTGTCCATTTCGTGACCGACGAACTGGACGGCGGCCCGGTGATCCTGCAGGCCAAAGTGCCGGTCTTTGACGGCGACAACGAAGACGACGTAACCGAACGCGTACAGACCCAGGAACACGCCATTTACCCGCTGGTGGTAAGCTGGTTTGTTGAGGGGCGTCTGGAGATGCGCGACGGCGCAGCCTGGCTGGACGGCGTGAAGTTACCCCCCCAGGGTTATGCGGCCGAAGAGTAGTTTGTTATGTCGGGTGGCGCTGCTGCGCTTACCCGACCTGTACATTGCATTACCCGATATTCCCTTCTCCAACCCTCTAAATTCCCCAACAAAAAAAATAACTGTCATACTTTTCTGGCACTGTTGGACATATCGTGGAAATGCTCGCCATAATAAGGACGAGACGGATTTACCACGTCCTGTGATTGAACTGGAGTGTGAGCTGTAATGGGTCAGGAAAAGTTATATATCGAGAAAGAGCTAAGCTGGTTAGCATTCAACGAGCGTGTACTCCAGGAAGCGGCAGACAAAAGTAACCCGCTGATCGAGCGTATGCGTTTTTTGGGCATTTATTCCAACAACCTGGATGAGTTCTACAAGGTTCGCTTTGCCGAACTGAAGCGGCGGATCATCATCAGCGAAGAGCAGGGGTTAAATTCCCACTCGCGCCATCTGCTTGGAAAAATCCAGTCTCGCGTCATGAAAGCCGATCAGGAATTTGATGGCCTCTACAACGAGCTGCTGCTGGAAATGGCCCGCAACCAAATCTTTCTGATTAACGAACGCCAGCTCTCCGCCAACCAACAGACCTGGCTGCGCCACTACTTTAAACACTATCTGCGCCAGCACATCACCCCTATTCTGATTAACCGCGAAACCGATCTGGTCCAGTTCCTGAAGGACGATTACACCTATCTGGCGGTCGAAATTATTCGCGGTGAGAATATCAGCTACGCGCTGCTGGAGATCCCGTCCGATAAGGTTCCGCGCTTTGTGAACCTGCCGCCGGAAACCCCGCGCCGTCGCAAGCCGATGATCCTGCTGGATAACATTCTGCGCTACTGCCTGGACGATATCTTTAAAGGCTTCTTCGATTACGATGCGTTAAATGCCTATTCGATGAAGATGACCCGCGACGCCGAATATGACCTGGTGCACGAGATGGAAGCCAGCCTGATGGAGCTGATGTCCTCGAGCCTCAAGCAACGTCTGACGGCCGAGCCGGTCCGCTTCGTCTATCAGCGCGATATGCCAGACGCGATGGTCGAAATGCTGCGCGAGAAGCTGACCATCTCCCGCTACGACTCGATCATTCCCGGCGGGCGCTACCACAACTTTAAAGACTTTATTGGCTTCCCGAACGTCGGCAAAGCCAATCTGGTGAACAAACCACTGCCGCGCCTGCGCCATCTTTGGTTCGATAAATTCCGTAACGGATTCGACGCCATCCGCGAGCGCGATGTCCTGCTTTACTATCCGTACCACACCTTTGAACACGTGCTGGAACTGCTGCGTCAGGCGTCGTTCGACCCGAACGTGCTGGCGATCAAAATCAACATTTACCGCGTAGCAAAAGATTCCCGCATCATCGACGCGATGATCCACGCGGCGCACAACGGCAAGAAAGTGACGGTCGTGGTCGAGCTGCAGGCACGATTTGACGAAGAGGCGAACATCCACTGGGCGCGTCGTCTGACGGAAGCGGGCGTGCACGTTATCTTCTCCGCGCCGGGGCTGAAAATTCACGCCAAGCTGTTCCTGATCTCCCGTAAAGAGGGTGACGACGTGGTGCGTTACGCCCACATCGGTACCGGGAACTTTAACGAGAAAACCGCGCGTATTTATACCGACTACTCGCTCTTAACCGCCGATGCGCGCATCACCAACGAAGTGCGTCGGGTATTCAACTTTATCGAGAACCCGTATCGTCCGGTCAACTTCGACTACCTGCTGGTGTCACCGCAGAACTCGCGCCGCCTGCTGTACGATATGATCGACAAAGAGATCGCCAACGCGCAGAACGGCCTGTCGTCGGGCATCACGCTGAAGCTCAACAACCTCGTTGATAAAGGACTGGTGGACAGGCTGTATGCGGCATCCAGCTCCGGCGTTCCGGTTAATCTGTTGATTCGCGGTATGTGTTCGTTGATCCCGGAACTGGAAGGCATCAGCGACAATATTCGCGTGATCAGCATCGTTGACCGCTATCTGGAACATGACCGGATCTACATTTTCGATAATGCAGGCGACAAGCGGGTTTATCTTTCTTCTGCAGACTGGATGACGCGCAATATTGATTACAGAATTGAAGTCGCGGCTCCGCTGTTGGACCCGCGCCTGAAACAGCAGATCCTCGATATTATCGAGATTTTGTTTAGCGATACGGTGAAAGCACGTTATATCGACAAAGAACTCAGTAATCGCTACGTACCGCGCGGCAATCGCCGAAAAGTGCGGTCGCAGCTGGCGATTTACGATTACATCAAATCACTCGAGCAACCCGATTAACCTATGCCGATAAATGATAATACGCCACGACCGCAGGAGTTCGCCGCGGTCGATCTTGGTTCAAACAGTTTCCACATGGTCATCGCCCGTGAGGTAGATGGTGCGTTACAGATCATCGGTCGTCTGAAGCAGCGCGTGCATCTGGCCGATGGCCTGGACGCGCGCAGCATGCTCAGCGAAGAGGCGATGGAGCGCGGCTTAAACTGCCTGTCGCTGTTTGCGGAACGCCTGCAGGGTTTTTCCCCCTCCAGCGTTTGCATCGTGGGAACGCATACGCTGCGTCAGGCGCTGAATGCGCCGGAGTTTCTCAAGCGCGCAGAGAAGGTTATCCCCTACCCGATTGAGATTATTTCCGGTAACGAAGAAGCGCGTCTGATTTTTATGGGCGTGGAGCATACGCAGCCGGAGAAAGGCCGCAAGCTGGTGATCGACATCGGCGGCGGCTCAACGGAGCTGGTGATTGGTGAAGACTTCGAGCCGCGTCTGGTGGAAAGCCGCCGCATGGGCTGCGTCAGCTTCGCGCAGATGTATTTCCCGGGCGGCACCATAACCCGCGAAAACTTCCAGCGCGCGCGCATGGCCGCCATCCAGAAGCTGGAAAACCTGGCGTGGCAGTATCGCATTCAGGGCTGGAACGTGGCGCTGGGTGCATCCGGCTCGATTAAAGCCGCCCATGAAGTGCTGCTCGCAATGGGTGAAAAAGACGGAATTATTACCCCTGAGCGTCTGGTTCTGCTCACCGAAGAAGTGCTGAAGCATAAAAGCTTCGACGCCCTGAGCCTGCCGGGCCTGTCCGATGAGCGGAAATCGGTCTTCGTACCGGGGCTGGCGATCCTGTGCGGCGTGTTTGATGCGCTGGCGATTAAGGAGCTGCGTCTTTCTGACGGCGCGCTGCGTGAGGGCGTGCTGTACGAGATGGAGGGCCGCTTCCGCCATCAGGACATTCGCAGCCGCACCGCGCAGAGCCTGGCGAACCAGTACAACATCGACCGCGAGCAGGCGAAGCGCGTACTGGAAACCACGGAGCAGATTTACGATCAGTGGCAGGAGCAGAATCCGAAGCTGGCGCATCCGCAGCTTGCCGCCCTGCTGAAATGGGCCGCGATGCTGCACGAAGTGGGGCTGAACATCAATCACAGCGGGATGCATCGCCATTCGGCCTATATTCTGCAAAACAGCGATCTGCCCGGCTTCAACCAGGAGCAGCAGACCATGATGGCCACCCTGGTTCGCTACCACCGTAAAGCCATCAAGCTCGACGATCTGCCGCGCTTCACGCTGTTCAAGAAAAAGCAGTTCCTGCCGCTTATTCAGCTGCTGCGGCTGGGCGTACTGCTGAATAACCAGCGTCAGGCGACGACGACGCCCCCAACGTTAAAACTGAAAACAGACGACCACCACTGGACGCTGAGCTTCCCGCACGACTGGTTTAGCCAGAACGCGCTGGTACTGCTGGATCTGGAAAAAGAGCAGCAATACTGGGAAGCGGTCACCGGCTGGCTGCTCAAAATTGAAGAAGAGAGCGCCGACGTCGCGGCGTAATGTCTCAGGCGTCTGCCTGAGACGCCTCTTCTTCAGGCAAGGATTCAAGTGCTACCGGCTTGCCGATCAGATAGCCCTGTACATAATCGATACCTAGCGCGTGCACCGCGCTACGTATCTCTTCAGTTTCCACATACTCCGCCACCACCAGCATATTCTTCATTCGCGCCAGATGGCAAATCGACGCCACTATCTGATAATCCAGACTGTTGTTGACGATGTTGCGAATGAAGCTGCCGTCGATTTTGAGAATGTCGGCGTCCACGCTTTTCAGCCGCGCATAGCTCGCGTAGCCGGTACCAAAATCATCAATTGCAATGCGCACCCCCATTTTTTGCAGCTGTCTGAGGGTCTGTTCCGCCTGCTGCGCGCTGCCGAAAGTGCTGCACTCTGTCACTTCAACGATCAGTTGCCACGCCTCCACGGCGTATTGTGTCAGCAGGCGGCTCACCTCGAGCGGAAACTGCGCCCTGCACACGGTTGGAGGGGCCAGATTAATGGCAAAGCGTTGAGCGGGCAGCCTGTCACGATGCTCCGCCAGGAAGCGTAGCGTATGTTCCAGTACCCACAGGTCGACGCGTGATGACAGCCCAAACTCCTGCGCGACGGGCAGGAACCGATCGGGAGAAATTAATTCCCCGTTCTCGTCTGGCATCCTGAGCAGCACTTCATGATAGCAATCGCCGCGCAGGCCGCGAACGGGCTGAACCATCAGAGTGAACGCGTTTTTATCGAGCGCACTTTGCAGGCGGCTCATCATCGCGACTTTATCTTTCAGGCTGCGCTGTAAATGTACGGCACCACGCTGCTGGAGATTCTCAGGGTGGTTGGTCGAGAGCGACAGATCGGCGACAACGCCCAATTCCCCCAGAACCAGATAAAGATGGTTAACCGGAGAGCGGACATAGCAGTAGCTGACGCCCACCTGAGGCTGCAAGGGCATGCCGTCCCAGAGAAAGCGGAACTGCTTGATATGTTCATCCAGAGTATCAATACGCTGCTGATGCGACTCGGCGTTGAGTCTCACCGCCAGGTCGCACCCGGTCAGATGATAGACCCGCTCATTGTGCTGAAGCGTGCCATTAATCCAGTGCGCCAGTTGCTGCTTGTACTGAATGCGCAGCAGCACACCGTAGTTGCGCCCCAGCACTTCCAGTTCCGGGATGCGCAGCAAGCACAGCGCCGACCAGGGGTTTTTAGCCAGCTCGCGCGACAACGCGCGCAGGTTGGGCATGTGCACCACCGGGTCGAGCAGCGCCAGCCTGCGGGATCGCGTATTCACGGCACGCTGGCGTGTCGCCAGCATTGACATATAAATCACCACAAACGAAAAAACCAGATAGCTGGATGAGGTGATGGCCAGCTGAATGTCATAGGCCTGGTGCAGCGGAATGTAGCGGTAGAAAAAGTGAATCGACACCAGCAGCACCGGCGTCCAGATTATCGACATCAGCTTATAGCCAAAACGCATTGCTCCCCAGAGCATCACGGGCATCAGTAGCGATAAGGTATAGTTGGTGCTGAAAATTGAGCTGTTTTCATTCATCGGCTGCAGCAGCAGCGAAAGCAGCCCAACCAGTGCCATAGCCCAAATCACCAGCTCAACGGCCGTCACTTTTTTGTCTACCTGGGCGCGGATTTGGGACATAAGCCCGTTAATGTAGCGAGGATGGCGTATCAGGCGAATGAGCAGATAGCTCAGCGGAACGCCGGTCAGTCCGCTGACCAGCAGCGCCTGATAGTTAATGAGCGTTCGAATGTTAAGGGGATTTAATCCCGCAAGACTCTGACGGCTCTCATAGATGCCAAGATAAACCGCAAACTGAAACAGCAGCAAAAACAGTGTTGCCGGGCAGAAAACCTGCCAGAAAATGCGCTGCGCCATCAGCCGTATATCCCCATAGGCCGTCATATTGCGTCGTGGGGCAAACACGCGGTAACCGCCCCAGCTGAGCACTAAAGGGATGATAAAATGGAAAATCCCGGCGACCGTTTCAAACATCCCAACAGACGCGTAGTAACGGAAAAACAGCGCTAACACGATCCCGGGAAGGGCTTCCAGACCAAAAAACATCATCAGTGAAAGCAGGAAAAAGAGAGGCAGATAGTAGAGCGTCACAATACCGTCGCCCAGTTGCGCGAAGGTATTTACCACACTGAGAACAGGCAACAGCGCGATGGGTAATATAAACGGCAGAGCCCACCAGCGATCTTTATTTTTTTTCAGGATAGGGAGAATTTTCATAGATGCCCGTTTAAAACCCTTTCGCTCCAGAGGGTATAAGAAGACAGGCATCCAACCTGACATACTCGTCGTCCGGCAAAGTACGGCACGGACGCAGTGGAGGAGGGATTTTAATTATCGGCGCAGGGAAACCGTTGACATAAATCAAACAAATTTATTCAAATAAACCTTTATTAGGTTTTTTTGAGACTCTTTTTCATGAACTTATCAATACGATAAATAGATATATTATTTTTAATAACAGGAATTAATGTAAACATTGACGGTTATTTACACATCGCAGAATTGACCCTTTCTTCCCGCTGTGCCTTAATATCCGCATCGCCCGGAAGGGTATACCCAGGAAAAACACAGTGAGTCAGGCCACGCGTATGCACAAACGACACCGATTTAACACCCGGATGACCCGCATCATACTGCTCATCAGCTTCCTGTTTTTCTTTGGCCGCTTTGTTTACTCCTCCATCGGCGCCTGGTATCACCACCAGGACAAAATCCAGTCGCAGCAAACCAGCCTGACCGTCGAAACGCCCGAACGCTAGCGTTCCGGATGCTGTTGCAGGATCCGAATAATGCCTGAAATTCCTTTGCTTAGGATCTTATCCTGACGCATCACCACAGCCAGCTGCCGTTGCAGTAAGGGCGAGAGAGAACTGACGCATAATCCTTCACGGTCTGCCTTCTGCTCCACCGCCATTTTCGGCACGATGCTGTAGCCAAGCCCCGAACGCACCATCCGTTTGATAGCCTCAATGCTGCCGAGTTGCATAGCCGGTGCAATCGTTAAGCCACTTGCCTCAAACCAGCCGTCAATCAACGCCCGGGTTCCGCTGCCCGACTCAAAGGCAATCAGCGGTTGCGTATGGAGTGCATCAGGCCTTAAGTCTGTAAACATCGCCTGCTGCGCCTGCGACGCGATAAACACGAATTCTTCGTCCATCACCGGCATCACGTCCAGCGCCCTCCCGCTGACGGGCAGCGTCACCAGTCCCATATCGAGTCGGTTTTCTTCAATAGCGCGAACAATATCGAGCGTATTGCCCGTCGTCACGCCTACGCGTAAAAGCGGATAGTCACTGCGCAGTTGCTGCAGCAATGGCGGCAGAAGATGAATACAGGCGGTCGCGCCCGTGCCAAGCGTAATGGTGCCGCTGACGTCGTGATTGAACGCGCTAACGGAACGAAGGGTTTCATCGACTGCCTGTTCAATGCGCTCACCGTGTACCAGCAATGCCTGCCCGGCAGCCGTTGCTTTAATCCCCCGCCCGGTACGCTCCACCAGACGCGTTTGTAGAAACTGCTCCAGCTGGCGTATTTGCAGACTGACGGCAGGCTGGGAAATGCCCAGCACATCCGCCGCCGCTGAAAAGCTGCCGCGCTAGATCACCAGACGGAACGTGGCGAGATAGCCCAGATTAAGCGTCGTCATTCAAAGTTTCTCTTATACCGCGCATAAGGTTGCTGACCTGCCAGCACAATACCGCGCTCGCTATGCTCTGGACAACTGCATAACGGAATGAAAGACAATGGAAACACCTACCCTGCCTCGCCACCTTGCCCTCGCTGCCGGGTGTAATCAACTCATCAACTGGGGGATCTCGTTTTATATGCCCGGCACTTTAGCGCTGGCGATTTCAGCCGACCGGGGCTGGTCGTCACCGCAGATTTACCTTGGCCTGACGCTGGCGATGCTGGTGATGGCGGCGGTTTCGCCGTTTGTCGCCCACCTGCTGGCGCGCTTTGGCGGTCAGAAGGTGGTCATGAGCGGCACGCTGCTGATTGCCGTTAGCTGCGCGGGTATGGCCTATACCCAGACGCTGTCTGGCTGGTATTGCGCATGGCTGGTCACCGGTATAGGGATGCGCCTGTCGCTGTACGATGCGCTATTCGCCGCACTGGTGAATCTCTACGGACAGCAGGCGCGAAGAACAATCTCACGCGTCACGCTGGCGGGCGGGCTGGCCTCCGCCGTCTTCTGGCCGCTGGGCGATGGTCTGCTTCAGGTGATGAGCTGGCAGGAAGCGCTACACGTCTATGCTCTCTTCGGCCTGCTGAGCGCGACGCTGATTCTCTCGCTTCCCCACCAGCGGTTGACGGTAACCGCGAAAACTACCGCGCCGCTTCAGAGCAATGAACGACGTAACGGCTGGCTTTATGCCGCCTTCATTGCCCTTATCACCTTTGTCTCTAACGGTACCTCTACCCATCTGCCGGAGTTTATCATCCACTTCGGCCTGCCGGTCGCAATCGGCATGCTGTGGGGGATCGGCCAGACGGCTGCCCGCTCGCTGGAAGTGCTGGCGGGTGCCCGCTTAACCCCCTTCAAACTCACGCTTTTCACCGCGCTCGCCATGCCGCTCTGCTTTGTGGTTGGACTAAGCAGTTCCCAGTTTGTCTGGTGCGCAGCCGGGTTTGTGCTGGGTTACGGTGCCATCAACGGGTTGGTCACCATTGTGAAAGCCACGCTGCCGCTGGAACTGTTTAGCACCGAAAGCTATGCCCGCCGTACCGGCATGCTGCTTATCCCCGGCCAGCTGATGGCGGCAGCCTCACCGTTTGCCTATGCGTGGCTGAATAAAACGCTGGGGATCGCGGGAGCAATGTGGGTATCAACGTGGCTGACGCTGGTGATTGCCGGGCTGGCGATAGCGATTGTGCGCCGTCCCGGCAGGCAAAGTGTATCGCACTGTATCCAGAGCACCACGCTGACAAACGGGTACAAAACGCCGCCTCCGGCAAATATCGCCGATACATAAAAATGGTTTTCTTTCCCTGTCGCCATTCAGAACCGATGAGGAGAGAACCTGATGATTCGTCGCTATGCAATATTCCCCCTGCTTGCCCTGGCATCTGTAGCACATGCCCGGGCCACACCGCTGGACAACCTGAGCGCCGCGGACGTTAACGGCCCTGCCGCCGTTGCCCCGCTGGCACAGCCGCAACCGCCCGCAAAACTGATCGTCGATCCGCCCCTTGCCGGGCCGCTAAGCAAAGGCGCGGTGTTTATTCAGTACCGGGCCGAAAACCTGCGCATCGAGCCGGTATTCGGCCCCGAAGCGCTCAAGGTCACCCCGCGCATCGGGCACATTCACGTGGTGGTGGACGGCGCGCCGTGGCACTGGGCTGACGCCAGCGGAGAGCCGGTGATCCTGGTGGGGCTGCCCGCCGGCAAACACAAGGTGACGATTATTCTGGCCGACCCGACGCATAAGCCTCTCGACCACAAAACCATTGAATTCACCGTCCCGCCCCACGCGGCGGTCCACCATTTTTAAGGAGCCCCAGAATGAAAGCACTGACTGTATTGACGGCAGGCCTGCTGGCGCTGTCCACCAGCGCCTTTGCGGAGAGTAAAACCAGCGTTGTGCTGGTGCACGGCGCGTTTGCCGACGGCAGTAGCTGGAATAAGGTGATTACCCTGTTGCAGAAACAGCACGCAGAGGTCATTGCCGTGCAGCTGCCGCTCACGTCGCTAAAAGATGACATAGCCGCCACCCGGCGTGCCATCGCCCGCGCCCAGGGGGATGTGGTGCTGGTAGGCCACTCCTGGGGCGGCACCGTGATTAGCGAGGCGGGCAACGATGCGCGGGTAAAATCGCTGGTTTACGTGGCGGCATTTGCGCCGGATTCCGGGCAGTCGACGGCGGATCTGGCAGGAAGCTTCCCCGCGCCGCCGGGCAGCGCGGACATTACCAAAACGTCGGACGGCTATTTATATCTGCCAACGGACGCCGTCAGGAAGGATTTCGCGCCTGACGTGAAACCGGGTGAACAACAGACCATTGCGGCCACGCAGGGGCCAATAAAGGGCGAAGCTTTCGCAGAAAAAGTGACTCACGCCGCGTGGCACAACAAACCGAGCTGGTATGTGGTGAGTCAGAATGACCGGATGATTAACCCGGCGCTTGAACGCGCGATGGCGAAGACTATCCACGCGAAAACCACCGAGGTGGCGGCGAGCCACGTGTCGATGGTGAGCCAGCCGCAGATCGTTGCCCGGACGATTGAGCAGGCGGTCAGGAACCATTAACGACCGCGGCGGCTCATTCGACTTTCTGCACTTCCGTATCCCCAGGCAGCAGCGCAGTGCCGTCCTGCGCTGCTGGCGCCATAAAGGGAACCGGCTTGCCCGTTCGCCTGTCGACCAGCAGTGAGTGGCGCTCGCCCTGCGCAAACAGATGCTGTTCTCCCCACTGACGCAGCGCCACGACCACGGGGAAAAGACTCTCACCTTTATCGGTCAGGACATATTCCTGATACGCCGTACCGTCTGATGCCCCCTGTAACGTCAGGATGTCCGCATCTACCAGCTTGCGCAGCCGATCAGAAAGGATGTTGCGCGCTACCCCTAGGCTTCGCTGAAAATCCCCGAAGCGCGTCATGCCGTCAAACGCATTACGCACAATAAGCAGCGACCAGCGCTCCCCGATCGCCTCAACGCTGCGGGCAACGGGACAATAGTCCTCTTTAACCATTTTTTGGGACATCTCGTCTTTTCCTCGCAAAGGCCAACCCACAACTAGTTGCATTTTAAAACTACATAGCCTAGCATTCAACCAGTTTCATTTTAAAACCAGGTTAACTCAGGCGAGGAATGTTAAACATGTCACTGACATCAGCCCCACTTTCAGCCGACATGCCCCGCAGCGTGGTCTGGCTGTTTGCCACCGCCAGCGGCTTAAGCGTGGCAAACGTCTATTATGCGCAGCCCCTGCTTAACGCGCTGGCCGGAGACTTCGGCATCAGCCCTGCGACTGTCGGCGGAGTGGTCACCACCACGCAGATTGGCTGCGCGCTGGCCCTGCTGTTTGTCGTTCCCCTGGGCGATAAAGTGGATCGCCGACGCCTGATGGCACTCCAGCTTGTTGCTCTGGTGGTCGCCCTGGCCTCGGTCGGCCTGGCGCAAACCACCTCAGCGCTGCTGGCCGGTATGCTTGCGACCGGCATGCTGGGTACGGCAATGACGCAGGGGCTGATCGCCTATGCTGCCAGCGCCGCGTCGCCGCATGAACAAGGCCGCGTTGTCGGCGCGGCACAGGGCGGCGTGTTCATGGGTCTACTGCTCGCGCGCGTCTTTGCTGGCGGCATCAGCGATATCGCGGGCTGGCGCGGGGTTTATCTGTGTGCCGCCGCGCTGATGCTCATTACTGCGTTACCACTGTGGTGGAGGCTCCCCATCCTGCCAGCCGTCCCGGCCACGATGAGCTACCCGCTCCTGATTGGCTCGATGCTGACGCTGTTGCGACAGGAAAAAGTGCTGCAAATACGCGGCGTGCTGGCGCTGCTGATGTTTGCGTCGTTCAATATCTTCTGGAGCGCGCTGGTGCTGCCGCTGAGCGCCCCGCCCTTCAGCTTCTCGCATACCGTAATTGGCGCGTTTGGACTGGCAGGCGCGGTGGGGGCGCTGGCGGCAGGTCGGGCAGGACGCTGGGCCGATCGGGGATATGCACAACGCACCAGCGCGGCGGCGCTGGTGATTCTGCTGTTAGCATGGTGGCCCTTGTCGCTGATGGACCGTTCACTCGGGATCCTGGTTATCGGCATCATACTGCTCGATTTGGGGGGACAGGCGCTGCACGTCACCAACCAGAGCATGATTTTTCGCTCCCGCCCCGAGGCACACAGCCGGCTGGTCGGGCTTTACATGCTGTTTTATGCCGTCGGCAGCGGGCTCGGCGCGCTCGGCACGACGATGACGTATGCCTTTGCCGGCTGGCCGGGCGTCTGCCTGCTTGGCGCCTCGGTCAGCCTGCTGGCGCTGGTATTCTGGTGGCTAACCCGTGCTAGCCCCCACTCTCCGCGGGATAATCGCGATTAATCCACGCGTGGTCCTCCTCCCAGGTGAACATCCATTTGCGCACCGGCCCGGCCATTACGTTGAGGTAATAGCTGTCATACCCGGCCATCGTCGCCACCGGATGGTAGCCCTTCGGCACCATGACCACATCGCGGTTGTAGACCGCCATACACTCATCCAGCGTTCGGTCATCGGTGTAAACGCGCTGCATGCAGAACCCCTGCTCCGGGTTGAGGCGATGGTAGTAGGTCTCCTCCAGGTAGGTCTCCTGCGGCGGATTATCCGTGTCGTGCTTATGGCTCGGATACGAGCTGGTGCAGCCTTCACTGGTCCACACCTCCACCACCAGCAGGCTGTCGGCGGGTTTGTCTTCCGGCAGAATGTTGTGCACGTAGCGCTGGTTGTTGCCCTTGCCGCGCGCCTCACCGTCGATATCCTGCGGGGCAATCAGCCGCGTAGGGTACGTGCCTTTGCCGGGGGCGGCGCAGACCGCCAGCTCCAGCTTCGTCAGCGCCTTCACCTGGACCGTCTCCTGCGGGGTGACGTAAACCGCCCACGGCTTGATGCGCTCGAACGGGCTCATCCGCTCGCCGATGTCGTTAAACTGCGCGGAAGGCGTGCTGATGGAGGCGCGTCCGGCGACCAGCACCAGGCAGCGCTCTTCGCTGACGGCGGGCAGCGTCAGCTGCTGCCCCTCCTGCAGCTCATATGCCTCAAAGCCAACATATCCCCAGCCGGCGCGCTCCGGCGTGACGGACTGGGTCCGCCCCTCACCGTTCGGCTGTTGCCAGCGTGATAACAGACGTGACATGTCCCCTCCTCAAATCAGTCCGGCATCGCGGGCCAGGCGGCTCAGGTTGCTGTACCCCAGACGGGCGTAGGTCAGCGGATGAGCAATCGCCGGATCCTGCTCGGCCTCCACCACCAGCCAGCCGTGATAGTCCTGCGCCTTCAGCAGCCGCATAATCGGCGGGTAATCGACGCTGCCATCGCCCGGCACGGTAAACACGCCGCTCAGCACCGCATCGAGGAAGCTGGTTTTGCGATTTTTCACGTCCGCCAGCACGTCGGCACGCACGTCTTTGCAGTGGACGTGGTTGATGCGCGACGCCCAGCGCTGCGCCACCGCCAGCGGATCGGCCCCGGCAAAGGTCAGATGGCCGGTATCCAACAGCAATCCAACCTCCTCCCCGGTATGGATCATCAGGTTATCCACGTCGTCGGCGGACTCAATCACCGTGCCCATATGGTGATGGTAGGCAATCTGCACGCCCTGCTGCTGCGTATAGCGGGCAAATTCGGTGAGCCTCTCGCCGTACTCCTTCCAGCGCGCCTGCGGGAAGCGCGGGCGCAGATGCACCGGGGTCTGCTGCTCGCCGTGAATGCAGCCGCTCACTTCCGCAAAGACCAGCACCTTCGCCCCCAGCTCGCGCAGCAGCGTCAGGTGCGACTGCACGGCGGCGATCTCCTCCTCCACGCTGCGCTCCAGCAGGCGGCCGGAGTACCAGCCGGAGACCAGCTGCAGGTCGTGACGCTGCAAAATCGGGCCGAGCAGGCGTGCTTCGCGCGGGAATTTGTTACCCAGTTCGAAACCGGCGAAACCGGCCTCTTTTCCTTCGCTCAGACAGGTCTCCAGCGACGTCTCCGCGCCGAGTGAAGGCAGATCGTCGTTCGTCCACGTCAGCGGGTTAATGCCTAATTGCACACTCATTGTCGTCTCCATTATGCGTGTCCGCGCTCGCGCCACCAGGCGATAAGCTGCAGGTAGTTGTCCCGGATGCGTGCCACCAGCTGCGCATCGTCAATATCGTGTTTCAGCCACGCGCGGGAGGCATCGCCAAACAGCGTGCGCCCTACGGCGAAGCCTTTCACCAGCGTCTGCCCCGCTGCGGCTTTAAAGTCGGCGCGCAACTGTTCCGCCGGAGCGTCCAGGCCGAGGATCACCACCCCGCGGCAGTGCGGGTCCCGGCGTTCGACAATCTCGCTCAGCGCCGTCCAGCCGTCGGCGGAGAGCGGCGGCAGCTTCCACCAGTCCGGGTAAATGCCGAGGTTGTAGAAGCGGGAGATGGCGCGCAGGTAGAGCTCGTCGCTGCGCGGCATGCTGGCGGGCAGGATCACCTCCAGCAGCAGCTCGTGCCCGGACTGGCAGCAGGCGTGGTACACCTCGGCAATTTTCTGCTCCTGCTCCAGGCGCAGACCGTGGGCATCTTCCGGGTGGAAGAAGACCAGGCACTTCACCACGTGCTCCTGCGGCCAGCTGATAAGCTGGGTGCCGATGTTGCCATGCTCCATCTCCAGCGGCCGCGAGCCCGGCAGCTCGATGGGGCGACCAATCCACCACCCTTCCCCGGTGATCGTGTTCAGCGCGTCCTGACCGAAGGTGCCGTCGCACAGCAGACCGGCTTTGCCTTCCAGCCCGGCGCGGCTCGCCGCCTCGCGGCTGGCCTGCAGGATCAGCTGCTTCAGCGCCGGAATGCGCTTAAGCGACGCGCCGCACTGCATCGCCATATCCTCAAGCTGGCTGCGGTGGTCGAAGGCCATCACGCACAGCTCCGGCCACTCGCGGCGGCGGGTGGTGACGCGGTGGAGATGGTTAAGATGCGGGTCAAGATCCGGGCGCGGCACATTCGCGGCACGAGAGAGATAATCATCCAGCTCGATTTTGCTCGGCATCGCCGGGGCGCAGCCGTGGCGCGACACCACCAGCGCGCCGCAGGCGTTGGCGTAGCGGCACGCCTGCTCCCAGCCCTCATCGTTCAGGTAGCCGCGCAGCAGGCCAGACATAAACGCGTCCCCCGCGCCGAGGACGTTCAGCACCTCCACGCGCACGCCGGTCACCGTCAGGCCATCGTCCAGCCGGGGCGGAATGGCGTCGGTATAGACCGAACAGCCGAGCGCACCGCGTTTGCAAACCAGCGCTGCGTCACTGACGGCGCGCACCTGCCCCAGCGCCTGCAGGGTATCCGTGCTGCCACCCGCAATGTGGAACTCCTCTTCGGTGCCGACAATGACGTCGAAGAGGTGCAGCACCTCCTGCAGCTCGCGGGTGACCTTATCGGCGGCGATAAAGCGCGTTTCGCCGTCGCCTAAGGCGGTCAGCCCCCACAGCACCGGACGATAATCGATGTCCAGCACCGTGCGCACGCCGTGGCGGCGGGCATAGCCCAGCGCCGTCAGCACCGCCTCGCGGGTCTGCGGATGAGAAAGATGCGTCCCGGTGATGGCAAGACAACGTGCGGAGGCAATGTAACTTTCGTCGACATCGCTGGCGGTAATCGCCATATCCGCGCAGTTATCGCGATAAAAAATCAGAGGAAAGGTGTCCCGGTCTTTAATGCCGAGTAGCACCAGCGCCGTGAGGCGTTGTTTATCGGTAATCAGATGACTGGTATCGCAGCCCACCTGGTTGAGCTCTTCCCGCAGGAAGCGGCCCATATGTTCATCGCCGACGCGCGCCAGCATCGACGAACGTAAACCCTGACGCGCGGTGCCGTACGCCACGTTGCCGGACGAGCCGCCGAGATATTTGGCGAAGCTCGATGCATCCTCCAGTCGGGCGCCAATTTGCTGACTGTAGAGGTCTACCGCCACGCGGCCCATGCATATCACATCAAACTGCTTTTCCACGTTGATACCTCATCAGACAATGTCGTTCACGTTCAGCCAGCGGCCTTCCCGGTGCGAGAGTGCAATCGCGTCCAGCACGCGCGACACCTTCCAGCCCTCTTCGAAGTCCGGCCACATCGGCGCGTCGGCGGCAATCCCGTCCACCAGGTCGCGCACCTCCACCGTTTTTTGATCGTTAAAGCCAATCCCGTGGCCGGCGCCCATGCAGAACACGGCGTAGTCCGGGTGCGCCGGACCGACGAGCAGCGTGCGGAACCCCTGACGGTTCACCGGATCGTCATGCAGATAGAGCTTCAGCTCGGCCATGCGCTCCTGGGTGAAGCTGATGGCGCCTTTCGTTCCGGTAATGACGTACGACAGCCCCATCTTGCGGCCGCAGGCGACGCGGGAGGTTTCAATAACGCCCTGCGCCCCGCCCGCAAAACGCACTATCGCGTGGGCCTGATCCTCGTTTTCGACGGCAATCATCTCCGACGATCCGGCCTTGGCCGGGCGTTCCGGGACCACGATCTTCAGGTCGCCGCAGACCTGCTCAATCTCCCCCACCAGGTACTGGGCCATATTGACGATATGCGCCGCGAGGTCGCCCAGCGCCCCCAGCCCGGCGGTCTCTTTAAAGCAGTGCCAGTGAATGGGCGATAGCGGGTCGGCCATGTAGTCTTCGTTGTGGGTGCCGTAGAAGTGGATCACCTCGCCAATCTCGCCGCGGGCGATAATCTCCTTCGCCAGCTGCGCCGTCGGGTTCTTCATGTAGTTGAACCCCACCAGGGTTTTCACCCCGGCCCGCTTCGCGGCGTCGACCATCTCGCGCGCGTCGTGGGCATTCAGCGCCAGCGGCTTCTCCGAGTACACGTGCTTGCCGTGGCGAATAGCCTCCAGCGCCATCTCTTTATGCAGGTGGTTAGGTGAACAAATATCCACCACGTCAATGGCCGGGTCGGCCACCAGCGCCCGCCAGTCTCCGGTTGAGCGGTTAAAGCCAAACGCCTGCGCACGCTCTGCCGCCAGCGTCGGGTTTACCTCGGCTACCATCTCGCGCACCAGCTTGCCGCGCAGGTTGAACACCGTCGGGGCCTGGGCATAGGCGATAGCGTGCGCCTTGCCGATATACCCGGTACCAATCAATCCAATACGAACCTCTTTCATCGTGATCCTCACAGTGCGCCGCGACGGCTTTTGGCATAGGTATCGAATGCCACCGCCAGAACGATAATTAATCCGGTGATAATTTGCTGGTAGTAGGCCGAGACGTTCATCAGCACCAGGCCGTTAATCAGAATGCCCATGATGATGGAGCCGATAATGGTGCCGCCGATGCGCCCGTAGCCGCCCATCAGCGAGGTGCCGCCAATCACCACCGAGGCGATGACGCGCAGCTCAAAGGAGATCCCGGCGACCGCCTCGGCGCTCCCCAGACGCGCGCTCAGAATGAAGCCCGCCAGCCCCGCCAGACAGCCAATCAACACGTAGACGCTGACCAGCACGCGCTTGACGTTGACCCCCGCCAGGCGCGCCGCTTCAGGGTTGCCGCCGATGGCGTAGACGAAGCGGCCCCAGCGGGTTTTATGCAGCGCCAGATAGCCGCCGACGGCGACGATGGCGAAGATCCAGATCGGAATAGAGATGCCGAGCAGCTCCCCGCGTCCCCACCAACGGTAGCCAGGGTCGAAACCGGCAATCGGCGCACCGTCGTTAATCACCAGCGTCAGGCCGCGCCAGATGGTCATCCCACCGAGGGTGACGATAAACGGCGGCAGACGCAGGCGGGTGACGCCCAGACCGTGCAGGAAGCCAATCGCCGTGCCCATGGCCAGACAAATCCCCAGCCCAATCAGCCAACTCATGCCGCCCCAGGCGTTCGGGTCGACGGTGGTAAAGTTGTCGCCTTTGATCACGTACGCCGCGGTCATGGCGCACACCGCCAGAATGGAGCCCACGGAGAGGTCGATCCCGGCGGTCAGAATGACAAAGGTCATCCCCACGGCCATGATCCCGTAGATAGACACTTCGGTCAGGATGTTGAAAATATTGCGTTCAGAGAAAAAGTTGCTGTTCTGCGACTGGAAGAAGATCAGCAGCAGGATCATGAAAATCAGCACCCCGAAGCGCTCGAAGAAGGCGATGGGATCGATGCGTCCGGCGCGTTTGACCGGGGCCTGCGTTTTAGAAATCATCTGCGTCATGAGAAACTCCGTTATGCCGCGTTCAGGGCGTTGTGGTTGATGGCCATCATCGTCATCAGCCGTTCTTCGTTAGCGTCGTCACCGTGGATCACGCCGGTCACCCGGCCTTCGCTGAGGGTGATGATCCGGTCAGACACCGCCATCACTTCAGGCAGATCGGAGGAGATCACGATCACCGCCACGCCCTTTTTCGCCATGTCAAACAGCACCTGGTGCACTTCCGATTTGGTCCCCACGTCGATGCCGCGCGTCGGCTCATCGACGATCAGCACCCGTGGATTGAGCGCCATGCAGCGCGCGAGGATCACTTTTTGCTGGTTGCCGCCGGAGAGCTTGCGCACCTCCTGCGCGCTGTTGACCATTTTGATCTGCAGCGCCTGGCGGTAGGACTCAATCAGATCGTCCTCTTTGCGGGTGTTCACAAACCAGCGCCACTGCAGCAGCGAGGAGAGACAGGAGAGCGACAGGTTGTCGCGAATCGACAGCCCCAGCACCGCCCCCTCTTTTTTACGATCTTCCGGCACCAGCGCCACACCGTGGTCGAGGGCATACAGCGGGTCGCGCGGCTGGTACGGCACGCCGTCCAGCTCAAAGCTCCCCGAGGTAAACGCATCAGCGCCAAACAGGCAGCGGGCCACTTCGGTACGTCCCGCGCCCACCAGCCCGGCAATGCCCAGCACCTCCCCGGCGTGGACGTGGAAGCTGATGTCGTGCAGGGCGATGCCGTGCGGATCCAGCGGCGGCTTTTCGCGGCTCAGTCCCTTCACCGCCAGACGGACGGGTTTGTCTTCATGATGGGTTTCGCTGGCGGGACGACGGTTAAAGGCCACGTCGCGTCCGACCATCAGGCGGATCAGCTGTTCTACGTTGGTCTCCGCCACCGCGCCGGTGCCGGTGAAACGGCCGTCCTGGAAAACGGTGAAGCGATCGCAGAGCTGGAAAACTTCATGCAGACGGTGGGTAACGTAAATAATGCTCACGCCGCGGTTTTTAAGCTCCCGCACCACGCGGTGCAGGCTTTCCACCTCGCTGTCGCTCAGCGCGGCGGACGGTTCGTCCATAATGATTAACCGGGCGTTGAGGGTCAGCGCCCGGGCGATCTCCACCATCTGCTGCTGGGCGACGCTCAGGCGGGCGACAGGCGTGGTCGGCGCGACGTTCAGCTGCAGGTAATCGAGAATGACCTGCGCCTCCTGGTTGACCGCCTTTTCGTCGACGATCAGGTTACGCTTGCGCGGCTCGCGCCCGAGAAACATGTTTTCCGCAACGGTCATGTTGGGCAGCAGGTTGAATTCCTGATAGATGGTAATAATGCCCTTGTTCTGGCGCTCCACCGGGGAGTCGTCCACCGGCAGCGTTTCGCCGTTGAACCAGATATCCCCGCGCGTTTGCGGCTGCGCGCCCGCGAGCGCCTTCAGCAGCGTGGATTTCCCCGCCCCGTTTTCCCCCAGCAGGGCGTGAATTTCTCCGCTGCCGACGGTCAGCTGCGCGCTGCTCAGCGCCCAGACGCCGGAAAAGCTTTTTGCCAGGTCGGTCACTTTCAGTAAGGGTTGCGACATCAGTCTGCTCCTCCTCATGATGAGCCGCCAAAGGCGGCTCGGGACATATTAGTTACCGGCCTCACCGATACGCTCAGCCTGCTGCAGGTTCTCTTTGGTGATCAGCGTCGGCGGGTAATCGGCCCCGGTGATGGCTTTCTTCTCACGCACGTTGGCCACCAGCTGGCTCATCGCGGTCTGCACCGCAAAGCCCGGGCGCTGATCCGCCGTTACCGCCAGCCAGCCGTCGCGCACGCGGGCCAGCGCTTCCGGTACCGCATCAAAGCCGGTGACCAGAATTTCGCCCGGCTTCACGCCCTGGCTCTGCAGTGCTTCAATCGCGCCCAGCGCCATATCGTCGTTGGCGGAGAGGATCACCTGCGGGCGTTTCGGCAGCGAAGGCAGCACGCTTTCAACAATGCGCATTCCTTCAGAACGCATCCAGTTCCCGGTCTGATCGGCGACGATCTTGTACTTATCCCCGCCCGCCTTCAGGCTGTCGCGGATCCCTTTGGTGCGTTCAATATTGGAGGAAGAGCCCGGCTGGCCGGTGAGGAGAATGATGTCCGCGCCGTTGGGGAATTTGGTTTTGACGAAGTCGCCAATCGCCTGGCCACCCTTGTAGTTGTTGGCACCGAAGTGCGGCACTTTCTTCTGGCTGTCGACGGAGCGGTCAAGGGTGACGATCGGCAGCTTCGCATCCTGAATTTCATCCACCGCGCTGGAGACCGCGTTCACGTCGTTTGGGGAGACGATAAAGCCCTGCGCCCCGCGGGTAATGGCGTTTTCCAGGTCAGCCACCTGCTTCGGTGAGCTGCCCTGCCCGTCCAGCACCTGAAGCTTCACGCCCATCTCTTTTGCGGCTTTCACCGCCGTGCGCTGCATGTGAACTTCAAACGGCATGGCCAGGTTTGGCGTACTGAAAACAATTTGCTCGTTTTCGGCGAGGGCGGCCCCGGACGTCATGGCGATGAGGGCGGCTACGATCAGTTTTTTCATTATTATGTCTCTCTGTGTAGGGTTGTTGTGTTTAGAGGACGATCTCGCGCTGGCTACGCAGTGACTCCAGCGCTTTATCCGCAAGGTACAGCGCACGTTCACCATCATCGCCGCTGCAGTCAGGCACCGCTTCGCCGCGCAGGACCGCAACAAAGTGTTCCCATTCCGCGGCGTAAGCGGATTTGTAGCGCTGCAGGAAGAAGTGTTCCGGCAGCGCGCTGGTGCAGCCCTGTTTGCCGTAGTGCTGCACCTGGTTTTCAAGAATGTTGCCCGCGCACAGCAGCCCTTCGGAGCCGTGCAGCTCCAGGCGCTGGTCGTAGCCGTAAGATGAACGGCGGCTGTTAACGATGGTCGCCATCGCGCCGGAGGCGTATTTCAGAACGATAAACGCGGTATCGATATCCCCCGCCTCGCCAATCGCCGGATCCACCAGATTACTGCCCTGGGCATACACCGACACCGGCTCTTCACCCATGATGAAGCGCGCCATGTCAAAGTCATGAATGGTCATATCGCGGAACATGCCGCCGGAAACGCTCACGTACTCAGCAGGCGGCGGAGACGGGTCGCGGGAGATGATCAGCAGCGATTCCGGTTTGCCGATGCGCCCAGCCTGGGCATCGGTTTTCACGCGGCGGAACTGCGGGTCAAAGCGGCGGTTAAAGCCGATGAACAGCGGCACGTCGTACTCTTTGACCACTTTCAGGCAGTCGCGCACGCGGGCAAGGTCGAGGTGTACCGGCTTTTCGCAGAAGATGGCTTTGCCGTGGCGGGCGGCCATTTCAATCAGATCCGCGTGGGTATCGGTCGCAGAGGCGATTAGCACGGCATGAACGTTAGGGTCGGTCATCGCCTCATCCAGGCTCTGCTGGCGGGCCTGATACTGCGCGGCGAGACGGGTGGCAAATTCCTGATTCGGGTCAACCACGGACCAGAGCGTGGTCGCACCGTGGCTGGCGATGTTAGCTGCATGTACCTGGCCAATTCGGCCAGCGCCCAGTAAAGCAATGTTAAACATAACGGCTCCCGGTGTTGGTGAATGCTGTGAACTAACGACCCTATAAATAAAACATTTATTTCATTTTTATAAATAGTGAAAATTATGTTTTTGAGTGCGGGTTAACACTTTTGAGATGAATGAGATAAATTTTGTTATCAATCTCACAACATGGGAGGGAGGACATCTTCCCCTCACCCCGGACCTCTCCCTCAGGGGGAGGGAGGAAAAACCGCACTGAACTATCCCCTCTCCCAGTGGGAGAGGGTTAGGGTGAGGGGAAAAAGAAAAATGAAATGAAAATTTCGTTACGGCAGGAAAACTTAATACTGCCGGGCTTTTTTCACCTGCGCCTGCGTTTGCTCAGCGGCCTCACGCACGGCAGACGACTCTGCCACCTGCGCATCACCGGTTCGCCACCAGGAGGCGTAATCGTGGGTCATAGTCTTCGGTAGCACCTTGATGTCCAGCAGCGTCGGGCCCGGATGCGCGCGTGACGCCTCCAGCGCCGCCAGCAGGCTTTGCTCATCGTTCACTCGCCATGCGCGACAGCCGTAACTTTCCGCGTTTTGCGCAAAGTCGACCTTCACCAGCGGCCCGTCAAGCCGCCCGGTTTCCGGGTTGCGCCGACGATTTTCCGTGCCAAAGCTGCCCATGCCGTGCCCCATCTGCAGGTTGTTAATGCAGCCGAAGCTGGCGTTATCAAACAGCAGAACGGTGACCTTAATCCCCTCCTGAACGGCGGTTTGCAGTTCGGAGTGCAACATCATGTAGGAGCCGTCCCCCACCATGGCGTACACCGGCTGCTCTGGCCTGGCGAGCTTCGCGCCGATGGCCGCCGCAATCTCGTAGCCCATGCAGGAGTAGCCGTATTCCAGGTGATAGCTGTCCGGCGTTTTGACCTGCCAGAGGCGCTGTAAATCGCCCGGCAGCGAACCGGCCGCGCCCACCACGATGGCTTTATCTTCAATATTCTGGTTGATCAGCCCCAGTACCCGCGTCTGGGTCAGGCGGGTGTTGAGCGCCTCGCCGTACTCCACCAGCTGCGCATCCAGGTGCCCCGCCACTTCCGGCGCGTCGTCAGGACGCCACTGGCGATCCCACAGGCGACGGCACTCGTCGCGCCAGGCGGACTTCGCCTCGGCGATCGCCTCTCCCCAGCCGCTGCGATACTCCTTGAGCAAGTGGGTTAATGCCTGGATCCCGATTTGGGCATCGGCAATCAGCGCGGTCGCGTCCAGCTTCAGGGCGTCAAACTCGGCCACGTTCAGCAGCAGAAATTCGACGTCCGGGTGGGAAAAGAGCGCCTTCGAACCTGTGGTAAAGTCGGTCAGGCGCGTGCCGATGCCAATCACTAAATCCGCCTGTGGCGCGAGCTGGTTGGCGGCCATTCCCCCCGTCACCCCTACGCCGCCCAGGTTAAGTGGGTGGTCACTTACCAGCGCCCCCTTTCCGGCCTGGGTTTCGGCAAACGGCAGCCGCAGCGTCTCGACAAATTCGCGAAACGCCTCATGCGCGCCGGAATAGCGCACGCCGCCGCCGCACACCACCAGCGGACGACGCTTGCGGGCGATTAGCGCCCGCGCCTGCGCCAGACGCTGCGGGTCAGGCGGACGGCGTTCGATGTGGTGCACGCGACGCGCGAAGAAGCTCAGCGGATAGTCCCAGGCCTCACCCTGCACGTCCTGCGGCAGGCAGATGGTCACCGCTCCGGTATTGGCGGGGTCAGTAAGCGTTCGCATCGCGCTTAGCATGGCGCTCATCAGCTGCTCCGGCCGATTGATACGGTCCCAGTAGCGGGAGACCGGGCGGAAGCAGTCGTTGGTGCTGATGCTGAGGTCGTGATACTGCTCGATCTGCTGCAGTACCGGGTCCGGCTGGCGGCTGGCGTAGATATCGCCCGGCAACAGCAGCAGCGGGATGCGGTTCGCCGTGGCGGTGGCCGCGGCGGTCACCATATTGGCGGCCCCCGGCCCGACGGAGGAAGTGACGGCAAAAATACGCTGACGCCGGTGCTGTTTGGCGAATCCCGTCGCCATATGGGCGATGCCCTGCTCGTTGCAGCCCTGCATCACCTGCAGATGGCCCGGGTCCTGCTCCAGCGCCTGGCCGATACCAAGCACGTTGCCGTGTCCAAAGATGGTGGCGACGCCCTCCACGAAGGGCGTTTCGTTGCCATCCACGCTGACGTACTGTTGATTCAGGAACCGGACCAGCGCCTGGGCCATGGTCATACGTTCGGTTTGCATAAAACCTCCTGTCAGCCCAGCGTCGGCATGGAGAACGCGGCGCCTGTCTCCTGCTGCATTTCCGGCCAGCGCGCGGTGATGGTTTTCATTCGGGTGTAGAAGCGCACGCCGTCGTTGCCGTGGACGTTGAGCGCGCCAAAGATAGAACGCTTCCAGCCGCCGAAGCTGTGGAATGCCATCGGCACCGGGATCGGCACGTTGACCCCCACCATACCCGCCTGCACTTCTTCACAGAAGCGGCGCGCGCAGCCGCCGTCGCGGGTGAAGATCGCCGAGCCATTACCATATTCATGGCGGTTAATCAGATCCACCGCGCTGGCGTAATCTGCTACGCGCACCACAGAAAGCACCGGGCCGAAAATTTCTTCTTTATAGATGGTCATCTCCGGGGTGACGTTATCGAACAGCGTCGGCCCGACGAAGTAGCCCTGCTCGTGGCCCTTCACGCTGAAGCCGCGACCGTCCACGCGAAGTTTCGCTCCCTGCGCTTCCCCGCTGTCGATGTAGCCCAGCACCTTGCTGCGGTGCACTGAGGAGATGAGTGGCCCCATTTCGTTTTCCGGCGACTGGTCCAGACCCGGCCCGACGCGCAGCGCGGCAATCTGTTTTTCCAGCCGGGCGCAGAGGTCATCGGCGGTGTTATCGCCCACCGCCAGCACCACCGAAAGCGCCATGCAGCGTTCCCCCGCCGCGCCGTAGGCCGCGCCCATGATGGCGTTGGTCGCCATCTCCATATCGGCGTCCGGCATGAGAATGCAGTGGTTTTTCGCGCCGCCCAGCGCCTGACAGCGCTTACCGTGGGCGGACGCGGTCTGGTAAATGTATTCCGCAATCGGCGTTGAGCCGACAAAGCTCACCGCCTGCACGCGCGGGTCGGTCAGGAGCACGTCAACGGACTCCTTATCGCCCTGCACCACGTTGAACACGCCGTCCGGCAGTCCAGCCTCTTTCAGCAGCTGCGCCAGCGCGAGCGCCAGAGAAGGATCTTTTTCCGACGGTTTCAGCACGAAGGTGTTGCCGGTAGCCAGCGCAATCGGGAACATCCACATCGGCACCATCGCCGGGAAGTTAAACGGCGTGATCCCGACGCAGACCCCAAGCGGCTGCATCAGCGAGTGGCTGTCGACGCCGGTACCGACGTTCGCCGAGTGTTCGCCCTTTTGCAGATGCGGGATGCCGCAGGCAAATTCCACCACCTCCAGGCCGCGGGTCAGTTCGCCCACCGCGTCGGAGAAGACTTTGCCGTGCTCTTCGCTGATGATGCGGGCCAGGCGCTCCATGTTCTCTTCCAGCAGTGCCTTGAAGCGGAACATCACGCGCGCGCGCTTAAGCGGAGCATGGCGCGCCCACGCAGGAAACGCCTGCTGCGCGGCGGCAATGGTCTGTTCGGTTTCCTGCGCCGTACTCATCACCACCTGGCGGATCTGCTCGCCGGTGGCCGGGTTGAAGATCGCCTGAACGCGCTGGCCTGAACCGGTGACACATTCGCCGTGAATAAAATTCGCTACCGTCTCCATCCTTAACCTCTCGCTGTTGATACGTGACTGTGACTGAACACTGTGTACAGAACACTATATATGAAACAAATATTCCATTTTAAGTTGAAATAAAATAAATGGTGATTATTGTGATCAAGGATGGATTTTTATGTTAACAGGCAACAACACTGACGCAGCGTGCGCTATTAAGGAATTTCGGGCGAGGAAATGACTGAAGTTTCTGTTTCATTTTTGCTGCCAGATGGATGGCCGACATTTAAAAGACGCGGTTTTGCGTTTAGAATCATAAGACTGTATTTGGGGGATAAGATGACGACAGCAACCAGCCTGAACGAACTGCAGCAGCAAATCCGCGATCGCTACGATAGCCTGAGCAAGAGGCTGCAGCAGGTCTCCCGCTACGTGCTGGATAACACCAACAGCGTGGCCTTTGATACGGTTGCCGTCATTGCCGAGCGCGCCGACGTGCCGCCCTCGACGCTGATCCGCTTTGCCAACGCCTTTGACTTCACCGGCTTCAACGAAATGAAACAGCTTTTTCGCATGAACCTGGTAGAAGAGACCGCCAGCTACAGCGACCGCGCCCGGCTGTTCCGCGAGATGGAGAGCGAGGCCGTACCGGAAACGCCGCTCGATATCCTGCAGGAGTTCGCCCGCTCGAACGCGCAGGCGCTACAGCAGCTGGCCGCCCGCGCCGAACCGGAGATGCTGGAGCGCGCGGTACAGCTGCTGGCCGACGCCGACACCATCTACATCGCCGGACTGCGCCGCTCCTTTAGCGTCGCAGCCTACCTCACCTATGCCCTGAGCCACCTCGAGTGCCGCCCTATCCTGCTCGACGGCATGGGCGGCATGCTGCGCGAGCAGATCAGCCGCATTAAGGCGCGGGACATTGTGGTGTCGATCAGCTTCTCGCCATACGCGGAAGAGACGGTGATGGTCAGCGAAACCGCCGCCAGCGTCGGCGCACGGCAGATTGTGATTACAGACAGTCAGATAAGCCCGCTGGCGACGTTTAGCGATCTTTGCTTTGTGGTGAAAGAGGCGCAGGTGGATGCGTTCCGGTCTCAGTCGGCAACGCTGTGCCTGGTGCAGTCGCTGGTGGTGGCGCTGGCGTATAGGTTGGGTGAAGGGAAATAAGGAAATAAAAAACCCCCTGCACAGGCAGAGGGTTTGGGTATTAATTCAGAGGGAGATTATTCCCACTCAATCGTAGCCGGTGGCTTACCGCTGATGTCATACACCACGCGGGAAATACCGTTCACTTCGTTGATGATGCGGTTAGACACGCGGCCCAGGAAGTCATACGGCAGGTGCGCCCAGTGCGCGGTCATGAAGTCGATGGTTTCCACCGCACGCAGGGAAACAACCCAGTCGTATTTACGGCCATCGCCCATCACGCCTACAGAGCGAACCGGCAGGAACACGGTGAACGCCTGGCTCACTTTATTGTACAGGTCAGCTTTGTGCAGCTCTTCGATGAAGATAGCGTCCGCGCGACGCAGCAGGTCGCAGTACTCTTTCTTCACTTCGCCCAGCACGCGCACGCCCAGACCCGGACCCGGGAACGGGTGACGGTAGAGCATGTCGTACGGCAGACCCAGTTCCAGACCGATCTTACGCACTTCGTCTTTGAACAGCTCGCGCAGCGGTTCAACCAGACCCATCTTCATCTCTTTCGGCAGGCCGCCCACGTTGTGGTGAGATTTGATGACGTGTGCTTTACCAGTTGCGGAGGCCGCAGACTCGATCACGTCAGGGTAGATGGTGCCCTGCGCCAGCCACTTCACATCTTCCAGCTTCAGCGCTTCTTCGTCGAACACTTCTACGAACACGCGGCCGATGATTTTACGCTTGGCCTCTGGATCGTTCTCGCCTTTCAGCGCGTCCAGGAAGCGTTTTTCGCCTTCCACGTGAACGATATTCAGACCAAAGTGGTCGCCGAACATGTCCATAACCTGCTGGGCTTCGTTCAGACGCAGCAGACCGTTGTCCACGAAAACGCAGGTCAGGTTTTTACCGATGGCGCGGTGCAGCAGCATTGCAGTTACGGAGGAGTCCACGCCGCCGGAAAGGCCGAGGATCACTTTGTCATCGCCAACCTGCTGGCGGATACGCTCAACGGCGTCGTCGATGATTTTTGCCGGGGTCCACAAGGCTTCACACTGGCAGATGTCACGCACGAAGCGCTCCAGCATGCGCATACCCTGACGGGTGTGGGTCACTTCCGGGTGGAACTGCACGCCGTAGAAGCGTTTTTCTTCGTTCGCCATGATCGCGAACGGGCAGCTTTCGGTGCTGGCAACGGTCACGAAGTCAGACGGAATGGCGGTAACTTTGTCACCGTGGCTCATCCACACGTCCAGCAGCGGTTTGCCGTCTGCGGTCAGGGAGTCTTCGATACCGCGCACCAGCGCGCTGTCGGTGACAACTTCTACCTGTGCGTAGCCAAACTCGCGCTCGTTAGAGCCTTCTACGTGGCCGCCCAGCTGCATTGCCATGGTCTGCATACCGTAGCAGACGCCGAATACCGGCACGCCAGCTTCGAACACGTACTGCGGCGCGCGCGGGCTGTTCTCTTCGGTAGTGCTTTCCGGGCCGCCGGACAGGATGATGCCGCTTGGATTGAATTCGCGAATCTGTGCTTCCGTGACATCCCATGCCCACAGCTCACAGTAAACGCCCAGTTCACGTACGCGACGCGCCACCAGCTGAGTGTACTGAGAACCGAAGTCCAGGATGAGAATGCGATGTTTATGAATGTTTTCCGTCATTGACGCTAATTCCGAGGCAAGTGAAACAAAAACAGAGCGCCCGGCAGAAGCCGGGCGCGGAAACTTATCAGGAGCCCAGACGGTAGTTCGGGGACTCTTTGGTGATCGTCACGTCGTGAACGTGGCTCTCCTGGATACCCGCACCGCTGATGCGTACGAATTCCGCTTTGGTACGCAGCAGGTCAATGGTACCACAGCCTGTCAGCCCCATACAGGAGCGCAGGCCGCCCATCTGCTGGTGAATGATCTCTTTCAGACGGCCTTTATAGGCAACGCGACCTTCGATACCTTCCGGCACCAGTTTGTCAGCGGCGTTATCGGTCTGGAAGTAACGGTCAGAAGAACCTTTGGACATCGCGCCCAGGGAGCCCATGCCGCGGTAAGATTTGTAAGAACGACCCTGGAAGAGTTCGATTTCGCCCGGGGATTCTTCGGTACCGGCCAGCATGGAGCCGACCATCACGGCAGCGGCGCCCGCGGCGATCGCTTTAGCGATGTCGCCAGAGAAGCGGATACCGCCGTCAGCGATAACCGGAATACCGGTGCCTTCCAGCGCTTCAACCGCGTCAGACACGGCGGTGATCTGCGGAACACCCACGCCGGTCACGATACGCGTAGTACAGATGGAACCAGGGCCGATACCCACTTTCACCGCGCTGCAGCCAGCGTCAGCCAGCGCGCGAGCGCCTGCGCCAGTTGCCACGTTACCGCCGATGATCTGCAGGTCAGGGTATTTGGCACGGGTATCACGAATACGTTGCAGCACGCCTTCAGAGTGGCCATGAGAGGAGTCAATCAGCAGAACGTCAACGCCCGCAGCAACCAGCGCGTCAACGCGCTCTTCGTTACCGGCACCTGCGCCAACCGCAGCGCCGACGCGCAGACGGCCATGCTCGTCTTTACAGGCGTTAGGCTTACGTTCTGCTTTCTGGAAATCTTTAACGGTGATCATGCCGCGCAGGTGGAAGCTGCTGTCGACAACCAGCGCTTTTTCAACGCGTTTTTCGTGCATTTTTGCCAGCACCACGTCGCGAGTTTCACCTTCGCGAACGGTAACCAGACGCTCTTTCGGCGTCATGTACACGCTAACAGGCTGGTTCAGGTCAGTCACGAAACGCACGTCACGACCGGTGATGATACCGACCAGCTCGTTCTCTTCGGTCACAACCGGGTAACCGGCGAAGCCGTTACGTTCGGTCAGGGCCTTCACTTCGTGCAGGGTGGTGGTTGGCAGAACGGTCTGTGGGTCAGACACGATGCCGGATTCATGTTTCTTCACGCGGCGAACTTCTTCCGCCTGACGTTCGATTGACATGTTTTTGTGAATAAAGCCAATGCCACCTTCCTGTGCCAGGGCGATAGCCAGGCGCGCTTCAGTCACGGTGTCCATTGCCGCAGAGAGCATAGGAATGTTCAGGCGAATGGTTTTCGTCAACTGCGTGCTGAGATCGGCAGTATTCGGCAGAACGGTGGAATGAGCGGGAACGAGGAGGACGTCGTCAAACGTCAGTGCTTCTTTAGCGATACGTAGCATGGGCAATATCTCTGACCTGGGTGGTTAAATATTGCCGTGGCATTATACAGAGCGTAACCGATTGCATCTACACTTTTTTGAAAAAAATGCTTGCGATCGCCCCTCAGCAGGTTACTATCGACTGAATAACTTGCTGATTTAGAATTTGATCCCGCTCACATGTTATCCTCTCAATCCCCCTCAATTTATACTGTCAGCCGCCTTAATCAGACGGTGCGTTTGCTGCTTGAGCAGGAAATGGGGCAGGTCTGGATCAGCGGTGAGATCTCTAACTTCACGCAGCCCTCCTCCGGACACTGGTACTTTACCTTAAAAGACGACACCGCCCAGGTGCGCTGCGCGATGTTCCGCAACAGCAACCGCCGCGTGACGTTCCGCCCTCAGCACGGCCAGCAGGTTCTGGTTCGCGCCAATATCACACTGTATGAACCGCGCGGTGATTATCAGATTATCGTCGAGAGCATGCAGCCTGCGGGCGAAGGTCTGCTGCAGCAGAAGTACGAACAGCTTAAAGCCAAACTCTCTGAGGAAGGTTTGTTCGACCAGCAGTTCAAAAAACCGCTGCCCTCACCTGCCCACTGTGTTGGGGTCATTACTTCGAAAACCGGTGCAGCGCTGCACGATATTTTGCACGTGCTGAAGCGTCGCGACCCTTCCCTGCCCGTCATCATCTACCCGACCGCCGTTCAGGGTGACGATGCGCCAGGCCAGATAGTGCGCGCCATTGAGCTGGCGAACGCGCGCCGGGAGTGCGACGTGTTAATTGTCGGGCGAGGCGGCGGTTCGCTGGAAGATCTGTGGAGCTTTAACGACGAGCGCGTGGTGCGGGCAATCTTTGCAAGCCTTATCCCCGTAGTGAGCGCCGTCGGCCACGAAACGGACGTCACGATTGCGGATTTTGTCGCGGATTTGCGCGCGCCTACGCCGTCCGCGGCGGCGGAAGTGGTCAGCCGCAACCAGCTGGAACTTTTGCGTCAGATTCAGAACGGCCAGCAGCGCCTTGAGATGGCAATGGACTACTTCCTTGCCAACCGTACTCGCCGCTTTACGCAGCTTCATCATCGTCTTCAGCAGCAGCACCCGCAGCTGCGTCTGGCGCGTCAGCAGACCGTGCTGGAGCGTCTGCGCCAGCGCATGAACTTCGCGCTGGATAGCCAGCTTAAGCGCGCGGTATCGCGCCAGCAGCGCGTGACGCAGCGCCTGAACCAGCAGAACCCGCAGCCGAAAATTTATCGCGCGCAAACGCGGATCCAGCAGCTGGAGTATCGTCTTGCGGAGACTGTTCGGGCGCGCCTGAGCACCACCCGCGAACGTTTTGGCAATGCGGTGACCCATCTTGAAGCCGTCAGCCCGCTCTCCACGCTGGCGCGCGGCTATAGCGTGACGACGGCGACGGACGGCAAAGTGCTGAAGCAAACCAAACAGGTGAATACCGGTGATGTGCTGACGACGCGTCTTTCCGACGGCTGGGTAGAAAGCGAAGTGAAATCAATTAATCCGGTGAAAAAGACGCGTCAGCGTAAAACCGGATAATTCTTCGCCGGTTACTTACTATACTGCTGCTATTCCCTTTTTTAATAAGGAGAGCAGCATGCCCCATCTTCACAGCGTAATTCCCCCCTATATCCTTCGTCGTATTATCGAAAGCGGTTCCGAGCCGCAGCAGCGCTATGCCCGCCAGACCTTAACCCACGTCCAGACGCTGATGGCCCACATGCCGGGAAAACCCGCCGCGCCGCACGTGAATAAAGCTGGACAGCTGGAGCGCGATATTTACGACGCGAAGCAGACCCAGGAGCTGCCGGGTACGCAGGTGCGTTACGAAGGCCAGCCTTCAAACGGCGATGTGGCGGTGGACGAAGCCTACGATTATTTGGGTATTACTCATGATTTCTTCTGGAAAGAATATCAGCGTGATTCGCTCGATAATAAAGGGCTTATTTTGACCGGCACCGTACATTACGGCCGGGAATATCAGAACGCCTTCTGGAACGGTCAGCAGATGGTATTCGGCGACGGGGACGGGGAAATATTTAACCGCTTTACCATCGCCATCGACGTGGTGGCGCACGAGCTGAGCCACGGTGTGACCGAGACCGAAGCCGGGCTTATCTATTTTGAACAGTCGGGCGCGCTGAACGAGTCTCTGTCGGACGTGTTTGGCTCGCTGGTCAAACAGTACCATCTGAAGCAAACCGCTGATAACGCTGACTGGCTGATTGGCGAAGGGCTGCTGGCGAAAGGGATCAACGGCAAAGGGCTGCGCTCAATGTCTGAACCCGGCACCGCCTATGACGATCCTCTGCTCGGGAAAGACCCGCAGCCTGCGCACATGAAAGATTTCATTAAAACGCGCGAGGATAACGGCGGCGTGCACCTGAACTCCGGCATCCCCAACCGGGCATTTTATCTGGCTTCGACGGCGATCGGCGGCTACGCCTGGGAAAAAGCGGGATATGCCTGGTACGACACGGTTTGCGATCGCAATCTGGCGCAGGATGCGGATTTTGAGGCCTTCGCAAAACTGACGATCGCGCACGGAGAAAAACGCTCCGGCGGCGACGTTGGGGCGGCCATTAAACAAGCCTGGGAACAGGTGGGAGTGTTGTAAATGCAGGTTCCGGAACTGACGGATGACGCCGTGGTTGAGCTGGCCCGGGAAGGCGGCGTCGCTTTTATTCCCAAGCTGAGCGGGCAGCGCACCATCGCGCTCTCCTCGCTCAATGAGGCCCAGCGCCAGCGCCTGGTGAGCATCCTTGAACAGGCCTTTCCGCGCGGCCAGCCGCCAGGGCAAGCCTCTTCACCCGGCAGCGGCGACCAGCGCTATTTCCGCATCCAGATTATCTGGACCGGGCAAAATCAGGCGCACTACGCCGATATCATCGTGCTGGTGCCCGAGCAGGAAGCGCCCGAGTCGCTGGTCGAGCTGTGGCAGAAAGGCGAAGGCTGCGTGTGCGATTAACCTTCGGCCCGAACAAACTCCACGCGTTTTTTAGAGATCAGACCGTGGCCGTTCTGGCAGAAATAGTCCACCGCGCCGCAGGCTTTTAATACCTGGAGTGGCTGATGACACTCCGGGCAGCGGGCTTCAAGCGCAATATCCTTATTACAGCTTTCGCAGTGCGCCACCCCATTCTGAGGCTCAAGCGGTGCCTGGCAATCCGGGCAGGTAATCGTCATGGTGACTCCTTCAAAGCGTTGAGGTCTGCGATAATTTTACCACGTCGCGGTCAGTGCGGGCCACGCAGCTGCTGCTGTAACGCCAGCAGCAGCGTCACTTCCTCGATCCTGCGGCGCGTCGTGCGGCTCACCTCGTGCGGATCCCGTTCAAACAGGCTGTTGGCGCCCAGAATATGCTCTGCAAGACAGTGCTCGTAGATCGTGCCGGGAATGTTCCAGCGTTGACGCGTGTCGCCATTTATCAGCTTAAGCACATCTTCTGCGCCGTGCCGGTCGTAACTGATGGTCCGCCCGTCGCGCAACCAGAGCCGTAAGCCTTTTTGCCCGCCCGCGGGTCCAGCGTATTTGTTAAGCCAGATATCCACCGGCACGCCGCTGATTTTCCCCTGAAGATGCGCTTCGCCTTCCGCCGTGGTCAGGTCGCCTTTCGCGATATCGCGCCCCAGGCGGTCTTTAGCCGTGACCACCTGCAACGTCATCTCATCATTCCCGCCCAGATAGCGCACCGTTTCGCGCAGCATCGCCAGCACGTGCGTACCGATATCCAGAATCACGCCATCAGGGTGGCGAAGCGTACGCGCGTCCGGCTCGCCAGTGGCAAAGTTAAGCGCGATGGGCTCCCCTGCAGCGTTATATCCGCTCGGCTCCTGCAAAAAACCGTCGATTTTGATGATGTCAGAGACATTGCCAACCAGCGACCGCTTCACCGTTTCGATGCGCGCCATCCAGTGATCGAGCGCCAGCACGCGGGAGGCGGCGTCGGGGCTCGCCAGCAGCGCGTTGAGTTTTTCTGTTTGGGGAAGCGTGGCGACAATCGGTTTTTCAACCACGATGCGGGAAACCGATGAGGCGAGAGCGTGTTCAAGCACCTCAAGATGGTGCAGCGACGACGTGGTAATAAACAGGGTATCAAGCGGCTGGGAGAGAAGTTCAGACAGCGTGAAGCAGCGCGTTACACCCTCCGGCTGTTTTACGGGCTGGATATCAAAGCCTAAACAGTGAGGGGGAATATCAAAAAGTTTTCGTATCGCGGGCAGGTAAGCTGTTTCAACGACTGCGCCAAGACCAACAAACCCTAACAGCATGCTCTTACCTCGTTGAGTGAATTGCCGGGGCATAACGCCGCCCCGGCAAGATCGAAGTTTAAGAGGCGTTAGCTGCCGGTTTAGTCTGCGCATTTTCCAGCATGCGGCGCACCGGAACAATGAGGACGATCAGTACCGCGGCACAAATCAGCAGCGCGACGGAGCAGCGCGCAAAGAGATCCGGCAGCATATCCAACTGGTCGGCCTTCACGTGGCCGCCAATCAGGCCTGCAGCCAGGTTACCCAGCGCACTGGCGCAGAACCACAGCCCCATCATCTGGCCGCGCATTCTTTCCGGCGCAAGCAGCGTCATGGTCGCCAGACCAATCGGGCTCAGGCACAGCTCGCCAAGGGTGAGCATCAGAATGCTGCCCACCAGCCAGAACGGCGACACGCCCGCCCCACCGTTGCTCAGCACGTTCTGTGCCGCCAGCATCATCAGGCCAAAGCCTGCCGCCGCGCACAGAATACCAATAACAAACTTGGTGATGCTGCTCGGGCGAATGTTCATGCTCGCGAGCTTTGGCCATGCCCAGCTGAACACCGGGGCTAGCAGGATAATAAACAGGGCGTTGATCGACTGGAACCACACCGCCGGAATTTCAAAATCACCGATCATGCGGTTAGTGTAGTCGTTGGCAAACAAGTTGAACGACGTTGGCTTTTGCTCAAACGCAGACCAGAAGAACGCGGCGGAGACCAGCAGGATAAAGCAGACCAGCAGCCTGGCGCGCTCTTTGCGATTCAGACCCGCGAAAAGGAACAGGTAGATAAAGTACAACGCAACGGACGCTGCAATCACGTAGACCAGCACGCTGGCAACAGCCACCGGGTTAATCACAATCACGCCCTGAGCAATCAGCGTCACGATAACTGCCACGCCGACGGCCAGCGCCAGCAGCCATGCGCCCACGCCGTTGCGCTTCACCACCGGGCTGTTCCAAGTGGAGTCGAGACCGACTTCGCTGTCATAGCGTTTCATTGCCGGAACGGCAAACACGCGGAAGATAATCAGCGCCACCAGCATCCCGATACCGCCAATACCAAAGCCCCAGTGCCAGCCGTGAGTTTTAATCAGCCAGCCGGAAATCAGCGGTGCGATAAACGAGCCCATGTTGATGCCCATATAGAACAGCGAGAAACCGCCGTCACGACGCGCATCGCCTTTTTTATACAGGGTGCCGACCATCACCGAAATACAGGTCTTGAACAGGCCAGAACCGAGCACAATGAACATCAGGCCGATAAAGAACAGGTTGTCGCCCATGATTGCAGAGAGCGCAATCGACAGGTGACCGAGCGCAATCAGGATCGAACCGTACCAGACGGCTCTCTGCTGACCGAGCCAGTTATCGGCCAGCCAGCCGCCCGGCAGCGCGGCCAGGTACATGGTACCGGCAAAGATACCGACAATCGCCGAGGCGTTTTCACGTGCCAGCCCCATGCCGCCGTCATAAACGGTTGCAGCCATAAACAGGATCAGTAGCGGGCGAATGCCGTAAAACGAGAAACGTTCCCACATCTCGGTGAAGAACAGTGAACCGAGTGGATACGGATGGCCGAAGAACGTTCGGCTCTCTTTTGGATTAACAGAGGATTGCATAATTCTCCCGAAAGGTATGTGTCGTGCTTGTAAACACCAGCATGTACGCCGGTCAGTTACGTATCCGACCGATTTTTTACATGTGGCGAAAAATTAGTTAACCATTTGATAACCAGTCGCTAGTTTTGTCTAGTACCGGACCCAGGACTTTAAGACGAAAATTCGATGATTGTCTACTTTTCTGGATTTAAAGATGGTTGGGAATGAATAGTGATTGACTTCACACAGAGAAAACCGTCGGTATGATTGAGCAAAAAAAAACCCGCGATATACGCGGGTTTTCAGGAGATCGGCAAAGATTATTTGCTTTTCTTAATGTGCTTAATCAAACGCTTACGCTTACGCATCTGGTTTGGCGTCAGGGTATTACGCTTGTTGGCGAACGGGTTTTCCCCTTCCTTGAACTGGATACGGATAGGCGTACCCATCACATCCAGCGATTTGCGGAAGTAGTTCATCAGATAGCGTTTGTAGGAATCTGGCAGGTCTTTCACCTGGTTGCCGTGGATCACCACGATTGGCGGGTTATAACCACCGGCGTGAGCATATTTCAGCTTCACGCGACGACCGCGCACCAGCGGCGGCTGATGGTCTTCTGCTGCCATATTCATGATGCGCGTCAGCATCGCGGTGCTCTGACGACGGGTTGAGCTGTCGTAGGCTTCACGCACGGACTCGAACAGATTACCCACGCCGCTACCGTGCAGCGCAGAAATAAAGTGCACGCGCGCAAAGTCGATAAAGCCCAAACGGAAGTCGAGGGTCTCTTTCACCTGCTCGCGCACTTCGTTGCTCAGGCCATCCCACTTGTTGACCACGATCACCAGTGAGCGCCCACTATTGAGGATAAAGCCGAGCAGAGAGAGATCCTGATCGGAGATACCTTCACGCGCGTCGATGACCAGCAGCACCACGTTGGCGTCTTCAATCGCCTGCAGCGTTTTGATAACGGAGAATTTTTCCACCACGTCGGTGATTTTCCCACGCTTACGCACGCCCGCGGTGTCAATGAGGACAAACTCACGTTCATCGCGCTGCATCGGGATGTAGATACTGTCACGTGTGGTGCCCGGCATGTCGTAAACGACGACGCGCTCTTCACCCAGAATACGGTTAGTAAGCGTAGACTTACCTACGTTTGGACGACCGACGATGGCCAGCTTGATCGGCAGGTCCTGCGGGTTGAAAGTGTCTTCAGGCTCTTCTTCGCCCTCTTCACTCTCTTCGAACTGCGCCCAATACTCAGCGTCTTCGTCCACTTCTTCCGGCGGGTTCACTTCGTCAACCCACGGCAGCAGCACGGTTTCCAGCAGGCTGGTGACGCCACGGCCATGCGATGCCGCAATCGGGTAGATTTCACCCAGGCCCAGAGACCAGAAATCCGCGACGGCCTGATCGGCATCGATACCGTCAGTTTTGTTCGCCACCAGGAAAGTCGGCTTTTCGCGTGAACGCAGGTGTTTGGCAATAGCGGAGTCTGCAGGCATCAGGCCAGCGCGAGCATCCACCATAAACAGCACCACGTCTGCTTCTTCAATCGCCAGCAGAGACTGTTCCGCCATGCGGGTTTCAACGCCGTCTTCTGTGCCGTCGATACCGCCGGTATCGATACAGATGAACTCGCGTCCTTCCACTTCTGCACGACCGTACTTACGGTCACGCGTCAGCCCCGGGAAATCCGCAACCAGCGCATCACGGGTGCGTGTTAAACGGTTAAAAAGAGTGGATTTTCCAACGTTAGGGCGCCCGACAAGCGCGACCACAGGTACCATGTTTGAAGCCTCATAAAATTCAAATAAACGTCGCTTTTGCGGCGTTTTTAAAAATGTCAAAACGGCTCCTGAGTGAACAGGAGCCGTTTAGTATACTACAACCGCCGGGTAATTAACGCGTGATCGCGTACAGCGTGCCGTCTTTTGCCTGAATCAGCAGTTTACCGTCAGCGACTACCGGATCGGTCAGGAAACCAGAACCGTCAACTTTTTGCTGTGCAACAAAGCGGCCGTTTTCTGGATCGATCCAGTGCATATACCCTTCGCTGTCACCGACCACCAGGCTGCCGTTATACAGGGCTGGCGCAGTCAGCAGGCGGTGCAGCAGATCGCTCTGCGTCCACAGCGTTACGCCGCCTTCAGTGCTCAGCGCCAGCAGGCGATCGTTCTGGTCAACCATATAGATGCGGTTACCGTCAACGATGAAGTCATTCACGGAGCCCAGTTCACGTTTCCACATGATCTGGCCGCTGCGCAGATCCAGCGCGGTCAGGTTGCCGTTATACGCCAGCGTATAAACAACACCGTCAACAATGACCGGGGTGGTGTCCACGTCGCTCAGACGGTCGATTTCTGTTGAACCGGTCGCCTGGGAGATACGCTGCTGCCAAATCATCTGGCCCTGCTGCATCAGTACCGCGCTCACACGACCGTTATCACCGCCAACAATCGCAGCACCGAAAGCCGTTGCCGGGGCGGATTCTCCACGCAGAGACAGCGCTGGCATATCCAGGTTAACGGTCCATTTCACCAGGCCGTCCGCTTCGTTCAGCGCCTGCAGCTGGCCGTTGCTGGTATGGATCAGCACCAGACCATCACTCACCACAGGACGAGACAGAGACTCACCGGCAACAGTCGTTTGCCATGCAACAGAACCGTCACTGGTGTTCAGCGCATAAACCTGCGCTTTTTCGCTTCCCACGTAAACGTGACCGCCAGAGACGGTCAGGCCGCCGGAAAGCAGCGCAGGTTTACGGGAGAACCAACCGTCCTTTTCCGCCAGGTTAACGGACCATACTTCTTTCCCGTCATCGGCGTTCACCGCTTTCACGGTACCTTTGCGGTCAGCGGCATAGACAACGCTGTCCGCATACGCAGGATGCAGGTTGGAGTAGAAATCGCCAATCCCACTGCCCACGGAGACGTCCCACGCGGTGGATGGGGTAAACTGGTTTTCAACCGTTGGCAGCGGGGACATTTTTACAACATCTTCTTCGCCACTGAACAGTGAACAACCACTCAATAACGTAACAGAAAGCAGTCCTGGCAGAAGTAATTTACGCAATTGCATCGGGTCCCTCTCAGACGGACAAATTATTTATTTTCATCTGCATCATTTCGCTCAGCGCAGGTGAAGCTTTGCTATCTACGCCAGCTTGCCACGCTTTACGCGCGCCCGCTTTGTCACCTTTGCTCAGCAGTGCTTCACCGCGCAAATCAGCAACGATGGCAGCAAAACCGTCGCCTTTGATGGTATCGAGCGTTTTCAGCGCGTCATCGACTTTTTTCTGCTGAACCTGGATACGTGCCAGACGCAGGTTGATCACTGCTTTCAGGTTTTCATCGCTTGCAGCAGCAAGACCCTGTGACAGTTGTGCAGCGGCTTTATCCAGTTCGTTTTTATCAACGTACTGCTGAGCCACTTCCAGCGCGGCCAGCGCGCCGTAGGTGTTTTTGTTGTCAGCCGCAAATTTCTCCGCTGCCGTCAGCGTTTGCGGCTGGTCGGCACGAATGGCGCTAACGGTATTTTCGTAGCTCAAAGACGAACCGCGAGCGGCATCAGCCTGATGGTTGTTCCAGTAGCGCCAGCCTACCAGCGCACCTACACCCAAAATAACCCCAACAACCAATGCTTTGCCGTTTTCAGCAAAGAAGCGTTTAATCGCGTCGACCTGGTCGTGTTCGTTCTCGTACATTTCCACGCAGTCTTTCTCCTTAGCCCAATAGAGTGCGCAAGTGCGCCGCAACGCCGTCCTGCGTTACCGTTGTTTGCTCACCAGAGCGCAGGTCTTTCACTACCACTTCGCCGTTAGCCACTTCGGACTCGCCCAGTACCAGTGCAATACTTGCGCCCCACTTATCGGCACGAGCAAACTGTTTTTTGAAGTTGCCGCCGCCATGGTTGGTCATCAGCTTAACGCCCGGCAGCGCATCGCGCACGCGTTCGGCAAGCTGCATCGCCGCAGACTGCGTATCCGCACCTGAGGCCACCAGGTATATATCGACAACGGAATCTGCTTTAAATTCCGGATTAACTGCCTGAACCAGCAAAACAAGTCGCTCAAGACCCATTGCGAAGCCAACAGCAGGCGCCGCACGGCCACCCAGCTGCTCAACCAGCCCATCATAACGGCCGCCCGCACATACGGTGCCCTGCGAACCAAGGCTGGTCGTTACCCACTCAAACACGGTGCGGTTATAGTAGTCCAGACCGCGCACCAGGCGCTGGTTCACGGTATAGGCAATGCCTGCCGCTTCAAGCAGCTTGCACAGGCCCGCGAAGTGTTCGCGAGATTCTTCATCCAGGTAGTCACCCAGCGCAGGCGCATCGTTCAGCAGTGCCTGAACGTCTGCGTTTTTGGAATCCAGAACGCGCAGCGGATTGCTGTACATGCGACGTTTGCAGTCTTCGTCCAGCTTTTCTTTATGCTGTTCCAGGAACGCCACCAGCGCATCGCGGTAGTTAGCGCGAGCTTCCAGAGAACCGATAGAGTTCAGCTCAAGGGAAACGTGATCGGCGATACCGAGGGCGCGCCACCAGCGGGCGGTCAGCATAATCAGTTCGGCGTCAATGTCCGGGCCCTGCAGACCAAAGACTTCCACACCCAGCTGATTAAACTGGCGATAACGACCTTTCTGCGGACGTTCGTGGCGGAACATCGGGCCGATATACCACAGGCGCTGCTCCTGATTGTACAGAAGACCATGTTCGATGCCGGCGCGTACGCAGCCCGCCGTACCTTCCGGACGCAGGGTCAGACTGTCGCCGTTGCGGTCCTCAAAGGTATACATCTCTTTTTCAACCACGTCGGTGACTTCACCAATCGCGCGTTTGAATAACGGGGTCTGCTCTACAATCGGCAAACGGATTTCGCTGTAACCGTAGCTGCCGAGCACCTGTTTCAGTGTGCCTTCAATGCGCTGCCAGATGGCGGTTTCGCCAGGCAGATAATCGTTCATGCCGCGGATGGCTTGAATGTTTTTTGCCACGTTTATTCTCTTTCTATATACAAAAAAAACCCAAAGAATGGGTTCAATCATACATGGGAAGCGGCACGCTTCCCATCACGTTATTTTTCAACCTGCTGAACGTTGATGCGCTGCGTCTCGTCCATCATTGCGGCTTTGGCACGAATGCGTGCTTCGAGCTGGTCGATCATGTCACTATTATCCAGACGATCTTTACGAACGCCATCTTCATAGAGACCACTTTTCTTGTTACCGCCAGTCACGCCCAGTGTTGACACCAGCGCTTCACCCGGACCATTCACCACGCAGCCGATGATGGAGACGTCCATCGGGGTAATGATGTCTTCCAGGCGCTGCTCCAGCGCATTCACCGTACCAATCACGTCGAACTCCTGACGTGAGCAGGTTGGGCAGGCAATGAAGTTGATCCCACGGGCGCGGATGCGCAGTGACTTCAGGATATCGAAACCGACTTTGATCTCTTCCACCGGATCGGCCGCCAGCGAGACGCGCAGCGTATCGCCGATCCCTTCAGAGAGCAGCAGGCCCAGACCGATCGCAGACTTCACAGAACCGCTGCGCAGGCCGCCCGCTTCGGTGATCCCGAGGTGCAGAGGCTGATCAATCTGCTTTGCCAGCAGGCGATAAGACTCTACCGCAAGGAACACGTCGGACGCTTTCACGCTAACTTTGAACTGATCGAAGTTAAGACGATCCAGATGATCGACGTGACGCATAGCGGATTCGAGCAGCGCCTGCGGCGTTGGCTCACCGTATTTTTCCTGCAGGTCTTTTTCCAGGGAACCGGCATTCACACCGATACGGATAGGAATATTTTTATCGCGGGCGCAGTCCACTACCATGCGGATACGCTCTTCGTTACCGATGTTACCTGGGTTAATACGCAGGCAGTCGACGCCATATTCAGCGACTTTCAGTGCGATGCGGTAGTCGAAGTGAATATCAGCCACCAGCGGAACGCTGACCTGCTGCTTGATGAGTTTGAACGCTTCGGCGGCATCCATCGTCGGGACGGAGACACGAACAATGTCCGCGCCTACGCGTTCTAATGCTTTGATCTGATTGACCGTTGCTTCCACATCCGTGGTGCGCGTATTGGTCATCGACTGGACGGCGATGGGTGCCCCGTCCCCGATTGGCACATTCCCAACGTAAATCCGTTTCGATTTTCTACGTTGAATCGGAGCCTGGTTATGCATGAAAAATCTCCCGCGTTGCCCGTCTGTTACTGTGCTGCTGATTGTTCGGCATTAACGGTAAGACGCGCAACCTGGTTAGTTCTGATAAAGCGGCTCAGGTCGACAGGTTTTCCTTGATACTGGATCTGTACCGCTGCCGGAGCGCCGATTTTAAGTTTGTAAGGTGCCTGACCCGTTAGGTTTAACGTGCCATCTTTACGCTGCAGGCCGCTGAACAGCTTTTTGCCTGTGGCATCAGTCACTTCCAGCCAGCAGTCCGCGGTGAAGTTCATCACCAGCGCGTTAGGATCGACTGCTGGTGTCGCAGTGGCTGCCGGGTCGGTAGGCAGGGGTGCCGCAGCAGTATTATCCGCTGGCGCCGTCGCCGCAGGGGCGGTATCCACATTGGCCTGTGAAGGAGAAACAACCGCGTTCTGATCCTGCGCCTGCGTGGCTGGTGCAGCGTCAGGGGTGGTGGCCGGAGCCTGAGCGGCATCGGTCGCAGCTGTTTGCGGCTCGCTGGACGGTGCCGCGCTGTCCGTGTTCAACGGCACGCTCTGTGCGTTGTCATTACCGGATTGATTAAGCTCGGCAGAAGACTGATCGGCCATCGTAGTGATCTCTTCCTGCTGCGCTTTGTGGTTTTGCCACCACCATGCGCCCGTCAGGCCAATCACCACAAACAGCACCAGCCAGGTAAAGCTCATCAGCCAGCCGTCACGTTTTTTACGGCGTTTACCCAGAGAGAAGGTCTGCATCGGCGCAACTTTTGCTGCACGGACCGGTGCCTGCTTCTCCATCATTGGCAGTAATTCTTCTTCGGGGATATGCACCAGTTTTGCGTAAGAGCGGATATAGCCGCGCAAAAATGTTGAAGCCAGATCGGCAGGCGCCTTATCTTCTTCAATATCGCGAACCGTGGAAACCTTCAGGCACAAGCGTTCTGCAACGGCTTGCTGGCTGAGTCCGAGTTGTTCACGGGCGTTGCGAAGACGAACGCCAGTGGAGAGTGCTTCATTTTGGTCGTGAGTGGCTTCAGTATTCATTCGCTACAACTACTGGTACGTGAAAAATAAGGGTTCAGGTGCCGGTGAGTCACAATGCCACCCGCACCGCGAAACTTCTGGTCAGTTAACCTTGAACAGACAGTATAAGACTGTCAGCCGGTAGATGACAGTGCAGCTCTGCCCGCCTGGCTAAACTGTTGTTACGTCGTTACATACTGCCCGAAAGTCATATGAAACGCACCGTAATTATTAATCAAACATCACGAATCTGACTGATTATTCAGTAAGATTATGCTTCACGGCGCAGATCATGCGCCGTGACTGCATAATAATCAAACAGCTTTGACCGCGATTGTCTCACCCTGCATGCGTTTACGCAGCGTACGTTTGGTACGGTCAATCACATCACCCGCCAGCTGTCCGCATGCGGCATCGATATCATCACCACGCGTTTTACGCACGATGGTGGTGAATCCGTACTCCATCAGCACTTTCGAGAAACGATCGATACGGCTGTTCGAGCTACGGCCATAAGGCGCGCCCGGGAACGGGTTCCATGGGATCAGGTTAATCTTGCACGGCGTATCTTTCAGCAATTCTGCCAGCTCATGTGCATGCTCGGTACCGTCGTTGACGTGATCAAGCATCACGTACTCGATGGTGACGCGGCCCTGGTTGGCATTGGATTTCTCCAGGTAGCGGCGCACGCCAGCCAGGAAGGTTTCGATATTGTACTTTTTGTTGATCGGCACAATTTCGTCACGGATCGCATCGTTTGGCGCGTGCAGGGAGATCGCCAGCGCAACGTCAATCATATCGCCCAGCTTGTCCAGTGCAGGCACAACGCCTGAAGTAGACAGCGTAACGCGGCGCTTGGACAGACCAAAACCGAAGTCGTCGAGCATGATTTCCATCGCCGGAACCACGTTGGTCAGGTTCAGCAGCGGCTCACCCATCCCCATCATCACCACGTTGGTGATTGGGCGGGTACCGGTCACTTTCGCTGCACCCACGATTTTTGCCGCACGCCACACCTGGCCGATAATTTCAGACACGCGCAGGTTACGGTTAAAGCCTTGCTGCGCGGTAGAGCAGAATTTGCACTCCAGCGCACATCCTACCTGAGAAGAGACGCACAGCGTGGCGCGGTCATCTTCCGGAATATAGACAGTCTCAACGCGCTGATCGCCGACGGCAATCGCCCATTTGATGGTGCCATCAGACGAGCGCTGCTCTTCCACCACTTCCGGTGCGCGGATTTCAGCCACTTCTTTGAGCTTGTTGCGCAGGACCTTGTTGATGTCTGTCATGTCATCAAAGTTGTCGCTGCAGTAGTGGTACATCCATTTCATCACCTGGTCGGCACGAAACGGCTTCTCACCCATATCTTTGAAGAACTCGCGCATCTGCTGACGGTTCAGATCCAGCAGGTTGATTTTTCCATTTTTATTTGGAACCGCAGGAATGGCGACTTCGGAGGTATTCACTAATTCAGACATAATTTTATCCGGCCTCGTTGTTACACGTTATGGCCCATGGAGGGTTGAAAAGAAACGCCCCGGAAAGCAGTCTGCTCGTCCGGGGCGTTGCATTGTACAAAGTCTGACGCAGGGATGCCACGTTTGCACGCGGCATTTACGAAAATATTAACGAGTGCGAGCGCACACTTCGCCTTCTGCGAAGAAGAATGCGATTTCACGCGCGGCAGATTCAACGGAATCAGAACCGTGGGTGCCGTTCTCGGTGAAGCTGTCTGCGTAATCAGCGCGCAGCGTACCCGCCAGCGCGTTGTCCGGGTTGGTTGCACCCAGCAGATCGCGGTGACGCTGAACTGCGTTTTCGCCTTCCAGTACGGATACCACGATTGGGCCGGAGGTCATGAACTCTACCAGGCCGTCAAAGAATGGGCGACCTTCGTGCTCAGCGTAGAAACCGCGAGCCTGCTCAACGGTCAGGTGCAGCATTTTGGTGCCAACGATCTTAAACCCTGCTGATTCAAAGCGAGCGAAGATGCTGCCAATAACGTTTTTTGCCACCGCGTTTGGCTTGATGATGGAAAAAGTACGTTCAATAGCCATGATAACCTCTGTCAATGTTCTGTTGTTTTGCATACCTGAGTATGGTGTGGCGCGGATTATAATGAGCAATAGCGCCATTGCCTATGGATTCAGGTAACATTTTTTTAAAATAAGACGAGTTTTAGCAACAGCTCACATCTGAAAGCTGTTTTCAGATCACTGCAACGTAAAATTCACCGTCGCGACCTGCCCGGTCTCATCCATAACGAGTAACTGATAATCGCCCGATTTATCAAGCTGTAATGTGTAAACTCTTCCCTTCACACTCAGCGGTTCACCGTTCAAAAACCACCAGCGCTCACCGCTGTTGCCGGTCGCCTGAAGCGGCAGCGAAACGCGGGATTCGCCCGGCAGGCGTTTAATGACGGCCCCTTCGCGCACGCCTGTCAGGATGAGTGGCGCTGGTGCGTCCTGCGACAGCGGAGGACAGATGATTGATGAAGGAGGGACCCGTACCGCGCGACGCTCGGTTGCTGGCAGCCACGGCTCCAGCGGCAGCGGCCAGACATCCAGGACTTTTTCAGTTGCATCAGGGCAATCTGCCGCTACACGTTTACCCGTTTTATCCAGCCAGACCGGGAAGCGAATGCCGCGTATGCCTTCCTGTTCGGGCAGGAGCAGCGTGGGCGGTTCACTCCCTTCCAGCAGCCAGGTCGACAGACGGCGTCGGCAGTTTTCACTGCCTTCTGGCAGCGACTGACCGCCCGGCCAGCAGATCACCCCGCGCCCCACGCTTGTCGGGCGAGGGTCACGCGGCAGACGGGCTTCGTCTACCGTTGAGCGTGACTGAAGCAGGTTATTCACCTGGTTTAATAGCGGAACCGCGCTGGCAAAACCAAACTGTCCCGCCACCGGCGTACCGTCCGGTCGTCCGGTCCATATGCCTATCACGTAACGGGCATTCAGGCCGATAGCCCAGGCATCACGGTAGCCGTAGCTGGTGCCGGTTTTCCACGCCAGCGGCGCGATTTGCGGTAACGCATTATCCGGCAGCGGCTGCGCCTCGTTCGCCAGAATACGGCGAATGATCCACGCCGAACCTTGTGACAACAGCGGACGTTCAGTTAGCGGATCGCCCGGCTGTAACCGCAGCCTTCCCGCTTTACCGTGTCGGGCAAAGGCGCTGTAGGCCGCGGCGATATCAGACAGCCGCGCGCCTGCACCGCCGAGGATCAGGGAGAGATTCGGCTGCGCCCCCGCGGGCAGGATCAGCGGCAACCCCGCGTTACTGAGCATCCCGGCAAAACGTTTTGGCCCGTAGGCTTCCAGCACCTGTACTGCGGGCAGGTTGAGGGAGCGCACCAGCGCTTCACTCATGCTGACCGGTCCGTGAAACCCACTGTCAAAATTCCCTGGCCGATAATCACCGGTTTTTCTGGGAACGTCCTGGAGCAGAGAGGCGGGATGTATCAGGCCATCGTCCAGCGCCATACCGTAGATAAAGGGCTTTAACACCGATCCCGGGGATCGGATCGCATTGACCATATCCACATGGCTGAAACGACTGTCATCGTTAATATCCACCGATCCGACCCAGCCGCGCACCTTCATGTCCGTATGATCCACGACGATCATCGCCAGCGAGCTTCGCGCAGGAAGTCGGGACTTCCAGTTCATCGCCAGCTCTTCCAGCTGCCGCTGTAGTCCGGCATCCAGCGTGGTGACAATTTTAGTGTCGCGGCTTTTGCCGAGCATCATGCGTGCAAAGAGCGGTGCCAACTGCGGCATCTGTCGGGGCGCCAGCCATACCGATTCTTCCCGCGATTCCTTGACCTGCTTCGCAGACCAGACGCCCTGCGTGACCATACGGTCGAGCACTTTATTTCGCGCCGCTTCAGCCCGTTCAGGCCAGCGGTCCGGACGTAATCGACTCGGTGCCTGCGGCAGCACCGCCAGCAGCGCCGCTTCGGAATAGCTGAGCTGCGATGGTGGTTTTCCTAGATAGGTCCAGCTTGCAGCCCCTACGCCCTGCAGCGTACCGCCAAAGGGAGCGCGGTTGAGATAGAGCGTGAGAATGTCGCGCTTGGAAAGATGCCACTCCAGCTGCATCGCCCGCCAGAGCTGACGAATTTTACCGCCAAAGGTGCGCGGATGCGGATCCAGCAGGCGTGCTACCTGCATGGTGAGCGTACTGCCGCCAGAGACGACTTTGCCAGAACTGAGATCCTGCCAGGCGGCACGCAGGACAGAGAGCGGGTTTACGCCAGGATGATCCCAGAACCAGCGATCTTCGTACTGGATCAGCGCCTCAAGATAACGGGGAGACACCTCTTCAATCGTAACCGGGTAGCGCCAGATCCCGTCGCTGTCCGCAAAGCGCCACAGCGGCGTGCCCTTCTCATCCACCACCACCCGGGCGGGGTTAACCTCTTTCAGAGGCAACGGCCACAGGCGGTCGGCGGCGATAATCAGCCCCCATAAAACGAGAAGCGCTCCCGCCAGCCAAAGCCAGCGGGAGCGTGTCAGACGAGCTATCTGCATATTACGGAACAACAATCAGCGGGCCGCTGGCCGCACCCGTTGCCCGCCACTGCGGAACGTACATAGACTCCACCATCGGCACCGGCACCTGGTAGGTACCCGGCGTCACGGCACGCGCCAGATAGACCAGCGTGACCGGCTGACCTTCATTTACCGGCACGGCAGCCACAAAGCGGTCATCGCGGAATTCCATATGCTGAATATCCGCCTGCTGCATCTGGCTGAGCAGGTTCTGGACCTCACTGCCGCTGTCCTGCAGGCTGGCACTGCTGTTCGCCAGGTTTTGGTTTTCCAGCTCCAGACCTGCCGGGAGCAGATCGACCACCAGCGCATCCGGCACGTTCTGGCTGGCCTTCACTTCCAGCCACACCAGCACCAGCTCACCGCTCTTCAGTGAAGAGAGTGACTTGCTGCTGCCGTCGGTTGCCAGGATATGGCGTTCAACCTGCAGCACGTTAGACGTTGGCTGAGGCGCATATTCCGGGTAACCGGTGCTGTCGAGGCGCACCCACAGCGGCGCTGTACCGGTGTTAGTCACCTGCAGCGCGCCAAGCTGGTCACCGTTGACGTTTTGCACCTGCGATTTATCGCCGCTCAGCGCTTGTTCTGAAAGACTGGTCGTTGCCTGCCACGCACCAGACAAGGTTTGCAGCGAACGACCTGCCAGGAACAGCGCATTGCTCTCCTGCGTTGACAGCCAGCGCTGGCTGAACGCTTCTTCAGATAAGGTATTGAGCAGAGCATTTTGTGCTTCCGGCAGCAATTTGTACTCTTCCAGCAGGGAGAGCATCAGCGCGTTATCACGCAGCTGGCTGCCGTAATCGGCCATCCAGTTTTTGCTGTCGTTGCGCGGTGTTTTGAGCGCCAGATCCAGCGCCTGCTGGCTGCGTGGGGCGTCGCCCATCAATTTGAGCGCCATGCCCAGCTGCATCAACGGCAGCCCGGATGCCGCCTGGCCGTGGCGATCCCAGATTTCGCGCAGCGCGCCGAGCGGTGCTTTTTGCTGACGCGCCAGTACCAGCGAAGCATAGGCCTGCACGGCGAATTTGCTGGCCTGCGTATCGTCGCTATAGCGAATGGACATCATGCCCGGATCCTGCAGATAGCGCAGCAGGCGGCTATTGGCGTTATTCACTGCATCGGCAGGTACGCTGTAACCCTGCTCGCCCGCACGCACCAGGAAGTCGGTCACGTAGGCCGTCAGCCAGTACTCTTCCGGACCATTTTTATCCCACAGGGCGAAACCACCGTCGTCACGCTGCATTTGCAGCAGACGGGAGATACCAATATCGATCGCTGCACGGCGTTTATCGTCCGTATCCCCCTTAATGCCAAGCGCCGACAGCTGTGCCGCGTTGGTGTAGAGCGACGGGAACAGGCCACTGGTGGTTTGTTCCAGGCATCCGTACGGGTAGGCCTGAAGTTCGCGAATGTAGCGCGCCAGGTTCAATGGCGGTTTGCCGCTCAGCAGCAGTTGCCCCTGCAGCGTGGCAGGCGAGAAACCGTTGCTATGTTGCGCCGGTGCAATCCAGGACTCACCTGGGTTCAACATCGCGCCAGTGTTTACCGTCTGCGCCGGGAATGCAGGACGCACGCCGATTTTCCAGCTCTTCTGCTGCGGTGCGAAAGTTTCCCCCGGAAGCTGCAGACCGGTCACCTGAGCCGTCACTTCACCGTCACCATAGCCCTCCAGCGCACGCACCGGAATAAACATCGTACTGCGCGCCCCCGGAGGCAGTTGAACCGGCTGCGGCTGCGAGCCTTCCAGCGACACTTTACCCATTGTGGTTAAGGCCACGTTCAGCGTTTGCGGCTGGTCGGTCAGGTTAGTCAGATCCAGCGTCAGCCGTGAGGTATCGCCGTTTGCCAGGAAGCGTGGCGTGTTCAGCTCGGTAATCACCGGCGCGGCGACAACCACCTTACTTTCACTGCTGCCGAAATCGTCTTCCGTCCAGGCTTGCGCCATCAGGCGCAGCTCACCGTTGAAGTCCCCAATCGGCAGCGTAACAGTGCCCTCCCCGTTGGCATCCAGCGTGACCGGCTGTGCCTGCTGGGCAATAATGGTGACGTGGTTCACCGGCGGTTTGCCGCCGCGCTTGAGTTCATCTCCATCGCCACCGAAGCGCAGCGCGGCCATACGTCCCTGCCCTTCAATGACCTGGCCGTAGATATCGTAGATATCCGCGCCGTAGCGCTTCTGGCCGAAGAAAGCCTGCCACGGATCGGGCGTAACGTAATCGGTGATGTTCAACACGCCGCTATCCACCGCCGAGACCAGGACGTTCACTTTCTGCGGCACAGCCCCCTCTTTCACGCTGGCTTTCACTTTCACAGAAAGCGTCTGGTTCGGACGCATTTTCTGCGGAGTATCCAGAGCAATATTCAGACGGCGATTTTCGTCACCCATCGGCAGATGCAGCAGACCAACCGCGCGTTTCGGCGTGGCGGATTTGGATTTATCGCCAGGACGAACCACCAGCGTGCTGAGGTAGAGATCGTGACGTTTCCAGGCTTTATCTACCGGAATGGAGAGATCCAGCCCGTTTGCCGGTACGTCGATCTCTTTCCACCACAGCGGTCCTTCGCTGGACTCGATCATCGCATAGCCTTTGCCCGCAGCCGGTGCTGCAATGTGCAGGTTGATGGTATCGCCTGGCTGGTAGGCTGGCTTATCCAATTTTAGCGTCACGCGATCAGGGCGTGCCGCACCGGTGCCGTCGCTGTTATCCTGCCAGCTATACCCTGCCCAGAAACGCACGCTGCTGACCATTTCATCAGGCGCTTTAACTTCCAGACGGTATGAGCCCCACTCCACCGGGAAAGTGACTTTACCCGTCTCATCGGCCTTGAGCGTCAACTCCTGCTCACCTTCGACCAGGTCTTTCTGATCAAACTGGGATTGCCAGCCATCACTCTCCGACCAGTTCCAGTAGTAGTCCCGGCGTTCGCGGATCAGGCGAACCTGTAACCCGGAAACCGCTTTTTTCGTACCGCTGGCATCGGCATAAACGATGTCGAAGCTGGCGTTGCCGTTTTCATCCACAATCGGCTGGTTGACGGTGGTGTCGGTGCGGTAGTCGTAAACGGCCTTGCTGGCGAACTGCGGACGAATCCCCGGAAGTTCAGCCGCAGGCCAGATAGCCTGTTCAGCACGACGCGTTACCGGACGGCCGCCGGATTCCAGCAGGCTGGCCTGCAGGATCAGCTGCAGCGGAGAGTGTACCTCTTTCCACTGGCTTTCGGTGCTGACCTGTCCACGCCCCTGCTCGTCGAGCGTAAGCTGTACCTCGTCCAGGCTGCGGCTCAGGTTTTCCTCGGCGATATCGCCAAACTGGAAGCCCGGCAACGTAGCCACCGCCTCACGCAGCGGACGCAGGTACAACTGGCCCTGCAGCGAATTGCCATTAGCTGGCGCGCCGTACAGGTAGTACCCCACCACGTTAAAGTCGACATTATCCTGCTGTGATACCGGGGCTTTTTGCCCGGTCAGGTTGAGCGCCATACGCTCCGGCATAAAATCTTCAACGTTGAAGTCCCACAGTCGCTGCAGGTTGTCGCCGGTGTTAGCGCGAATATGCCACATACCGGTCTGCGCCCCGCTGTCCAGCGGATAGTTAAAACGATAGAGTCCGTTTTCTGGCTTGACGACAATCGTACGCGCGACCTGTCCATCCGGACGCAGCACGTCAAGCTTCACAGGCTGATCGGGAAGCGGTTTTCCGTCGCTGTCGCGCAGCAGGCCATTAAGGATCACAGTTTCCCCAGGACGGTAGAGATCGCGCGGGCCAAACATAAAGAACTGCTTGCTGTAGCCAGGGCTACCGGCGATATCGAACTCCGCCAGGTCGAGCGCAGGCAGTTTGAGATCGAGCAGCGTGGTCTGGCCGTCTTTACTGGCCAGGATCAACGCGGCTTCTTTGTCGGTTTCAAGCTTCGCATGACCGTCGGCATCGCTGTTCGCCTCGGCAAGCGTCTGGCCTTTGTCATTCAGCAGCGTAACGGTCACGCCGGACTGCGCCGCACCGTTTTCCAGGCTCTGAGTGAAGATGTCCAGGCGGTTGTGATAGCGGTGAGCGGACAAGCCGATATCGCTCAGGGTAAAGAGCGTTGCGGCGTTGCTGTAGTTGTAGTGCCCTGCCTGGTTCATGACCGCGATATAAACGCCAGACTGCTGGAGTGGTTTAATATCCTTCAGGGGCAACAGCAATTTTTCGCGCGTATTGCGCGCCGGATTAAGGTCGAATCGACCAGTGTAAACCAGTTCCGCCATCTTCAGCAGGTTATCGGATTCCCAGTTGGTCAGAGAATTGCGGTATTCCCACTGGCTGACAAAGGAAGCCAACGACTCCGGCTTCACGCGGTAGAAGTTCACGTCCACGTTGTTAACGTTGAGCGCCATCACCGGCAGGCCTTCCACCACTTTACCCGGCAGCAGTGAGCCGCGGCTGGCAAAACCGACCGTCGGTTCGACATCCCGGGTGGTTAAGGCTTTTTCATAATCGATGCCAAAGGTCGCTTTATTCAGCGCCTGCAGGTCGCGTTCAACGGTGACGACCAGGCTGCGGTTAGGCTCAAGATGGCGCAGTCGAAGCTCTTTCAGGTTAGGCGCAAGTTCCCACGCCCCGTCAACCTTGCCGCTTTTCTTATCCACGACATGCACTGTTTTCGCGAAATCCTGATCGGGATTCAGCGGAACAGAAAAGGTCAGCACCAGCGTGGCGGCACCGTCGAGCTGAACTTCAGAGGTATCCAGCAACGTCAGCGCTTTTCCCTGACTCTGGGCGGCGAGTTTAGCCAGCGTTTCTGCATTGGGCTTTTCCGCGGCTTTCGGTGTTGATGCGGTGGATGCCGCGGGAGCCGCAGCCTGAGATTTATCGTCGCTGTTATCACAGCCGACAAGCGTAAACGTGGTAAGCAGCGCAAGAGAGAGCGCGGCTAAGCGAAACGGTTTCATCCTTTGTCCCTGGCCCATGGAGCCTGTTGGTCGTCGTCCGGATAAGTATTATCCGCAAGTTTCATTAATTCAAAAAGTCCAATTTTAGAATCTTGAAAGCGCCTCGCAGAATCGCATCACGCCGCTACGCCGTGATGGAACCGCGATCACAGCACATAACGTCACATGTTACCTTTCACGTCATTTGTTTTTAAAACAAGAAGATAGCTGGATAAGCGTGCCTGAAGACTGCTAGTTTTATGACCATGACGCACCCCGAGTGCGCGGTTCAATAAGAGAGAAAGCCATGAAACGAGCCGTGAACGCCCTACAAAATTTCGGAAAATCATTGTACGGACCGGTACTTATCTTACCGATTGTCGGTCTTTTTATCGCCTTTGGTAACGTACTGGGTAACGGCAATCTTGCCGAGTACCTGCCGTTTCTTGGCCATCCTCTGATTCAGAATATCGGCCAACTCATCGCGAAATCTGCCGTATCGGTACTGGTTAACCTGGCACTGGTGTTTGCCGTCGGTATCCCGATTGGTCTGGCGACACGTGATAAAGGCTATGCCGCGCTGATTGGGCTGGTGACCTTTGTGGTGTTCATCAACGCAATGAACGTCACGCTGCAGCTACAGGGCGCGCTTGCGCCTGCCGAGCAGATGAAAGCGGCCGGACAGACCATGGTGCTGGGCGTGCAGGTGCTGGAGATGGGCGTGTTCGCCGGGATCCTGACCGGCGCGCTCTCCGGCTATCTGTACAACAAATACTCCGGCGTACAGTTTAACGGCGCGATGGCGATTTACTCCGGCCACTGTTTTGTCGCTATCGTCATGCTCCCCGTCTCCATGCTGCTCGGCGTGGTGATGAGTGAATTGTGGCCGTTTGCCCAGCACGGCATTAGCGCCCTGGCGCTGGCCATTAAAGGCTCCGGGCCGTTTGGCGTGGCAATCTACGGTTTCCTGGAACGCATTCTGGTCCCCACCGGCCTGCACCATCTGGTTTATACGCCGTTCCTCTATACCGAGCTGGGCGGCACGCAGGAGGTATGCGGCGCAACCTATCAGGGCGCGCGCAATATCTACTTCGCCGAGATGGCCTGCCCGGACGTGAAGCAGCTCAGCAGCACGGTGGTGTGGGATGCGCGCGGCATCAGCAAAATGTTCGGCCTGCCTGCCGCCGCGCTGGCGATGTACATGACCGCGAAGCCGGAGCGTAAAGCCATTGCGAAAGCCATTTTGATCCCGGCGGCGCTGACTTCGCTGCTGGTCGGCGTGACCGAGCCGATTGAGTTCTCCTTCCTGTTTGTCGCCCCGCTGCTCTTCGTGGTGCACGCGGTGCTGACCGGCATCGGCATGATGCTGTTCTCGCTGCTGGGCGTTCACGCCATCGGCGCCAATGGGATTATCGACTTCATCCTTTACAACCTGCCGCTCGGCACGGAGAAGTCCAACTGGCCGATGTACCTCCTGGTTGGGCTGATCATGTTCGCCCTCTACTTTGTAGTGTTCCGCTTCCTGATCCTGCGCTTCAACATGAAGACGCCGGGCCGTGAGGATGACGATAAGGAGACGCGCCTCTACAGCAAGCAAGAGTACCAGGCCAAAGGCAATAACGACGGGCTGGGCGAGTCCATCGTGGTGGGGCTGGGCGGCCGGGAAAACATTGAAGTGGTAGATAACTGCTACACCCGCTTGCGCGTCACGGTGAAGGATGTCGCCATCATCGACGAGCCGCGCCTGAAGGCGACTGGCGCGAAGGGGATTATCAAACAAGGTAACAACGTTCAGGTGGTCTACGGGCTGCACGTCAAAAAAATGCGAGAAGCCGTTGAGACGTTTCTCTGAGAGGAGCTAAAGATGTTTACACCCCCATTTATCCTGTCGATTGCCGGCGGCGGTAGCACCTACACGCCGGGTATTGTGAAAAGCCTGATGGTGCGCCTGCAGGATTTCCCGCTGGCCGAAATTCGCCTTTACGACATCGACGAGGCGCGTCAGAACACCATTGCGCCCGTCGTAGAGAAGGTCATTCGCGACCACAGCCAGAGTATCAAATTTACCGTCACCAGTGACCCGGAAGTGGCTTTCAGCGGCGCACATTTCGTCTTCGCCCAGATGCGCGTCGGCCAGTACAAGATGCGCGAGCAGGATGAAAAGATCCCGCTGCGTCGCGGCGTGGTCGGCCAGGAAACGTGCGGCCCCGGGGGTCTGGCGTACGGACTGCGCACGATCCTGCCGATGGTGGAGCTTATCGATCTGGTCGATCGCTACGCGCACGAGAAAGCCTGGATCGTGAACTACTCCAACCCGGCGGCGATCGTCGCGGAAGGCGTGCGCCGCCTGCGCCCGAACGCGCGCGTGCTGAACATCTGCGATATGCCGGTGGCTGCCATGCGTAACATGGGGGCGATTCTGGGGGTCGATCGTCGCAAGCTGGAGGTCGACTACTTCGGTCTGAACCACTTCGGCTGGTTTACCCGTGTGCTGGTGGACGGCGAAGACAAGCTGCCGGAGCTGCGCAAACATATCGCGAAGTTTGGCCTGCTGACGGAAGATGCGGCCAAAACCGACCCGCAGCACTCGGATCCGTCGTGGGTAAAAACCTGGCGCAACATTAAGCCGATCATGGACAACTTCCCGGAGTATCTGCCGAACCCGTATCTGCAGTACTACCTGATGCCAAACCAGATTGTGGAGCATCAGAACCCGGACTATACCCGCGCCAATGAAGTGATGGACGGGCGCGAGAAAAAACTGTTCGCCGCAGCCGAAGAATATAAGCGTACCGGGATCCTGCCGGATGCCTTCCACGTGGGCGTCCACGGTGAATTTATCGTTGACGTCGCCTGCTCGCTGGCCTTTAACCTGCGGAGCCGCCATCTGGTGATGGTGGAAAACCGCGGTGCGATTACCAACCTGCCTTACGATGCCGTGGTGGAAGTGCCCGCGTATATCACCTCCGAAGGCCCGGAACCGATTCGCATCGGTCAGGTGCCGCTGTTCCATCAGACCCTTTTGCAACAGCAGCTCGCCTCGGAACAGCTGCTGGTGGAGGCGACCATCGAGGGCAGCTATGAGAAAGCGCTGCAGGCGTTCACCCTTAACCGCACCGTGCCGACCATGGAGCATGCGAAAGTGATTCTGGATGAGATGATCGAGGCCAACCGCGACTACTGGCCTGCGCTGCAAAAAGCCTGGCAGGACGGCGAAAAGGTGAAAAAATAGGGGCTTGCTCGCGAGTTGAACGTGGTTTGCTTGTCGGTGTCAGAAAAAACACCGACAATCCTTTTTTACGGAAAAGAATGGAGGCAACCCATGTCCACCTCATATTTCGTCGCCGCCGACTGGCTGATTGAGCACGGCGACGATCCGGAAGTTCAAATTATTGATGCGCGTATGGCCCCGCCAGGGCAAGAGCATCGCGACGTGCCCGGTGAATACCGTGCCGGACATCTGCCTGGCGCGGTATTTTTTGATATCGAAGCCCTCTCCGATCACACCTCTCCTCTGCCGCATATGCTGCCGCGCCCGGAAGCGTTTTCCGTGGCGATGCGCGAACTGGGCGTCAGCAAAGACAAACACCTCGTTGTTTATGACGAAGGTAACCTCTTCTCCGCCCCGCGGGCGTGGTGGATGCTGAAAAACTTCGGCGTGGAAAAAGTGTCGATTCTGGCGGGCGGGCTTGCGGGCTGGAAGCGCGACGAGCTGCCGCTTCAGCAGGGCGACGTGACGCTGCCGGAAGGCGAATTCGATGCCACGTTCGACGCACACGTGGTGAAACGCCTGACCGACGTGCTGGTCGTGAGCCATGAAAAAACCGCGCAAATCGTCGATGCCCGTCCTGCTCCGCGCTTCAATGCCGAAGCGGATGAACCGCGTCCGGGGCTGAAGCGCGGACATATTCCGGGTGCGCTGAACGTGCCGTGGGGCGATCTGGTATTTGAGGGCGAGCTGAAAACCACCGACGAGCTGCGCGCCATTTTTGACCGTGCAGGCGTGGATTTACATCGTCCGATTATTGCCAGCTGTGGCTCCGGCGTAACGGCCTGCGTAGTGATCCTGGCACTCGCCACGCTCGGCGCGAACGACGTCACGCTTTACGACGGCGCCTGGAGCGAATGGGGTGCGCGAGACGATCTGCCTGTCGAACCCGCGAAATAATGGATAACCGCCTGGCCACGCTGTTAACACGCGGGGCATCGCTGACCCGCGCGGAGTATCGCGTCCTCGCCCACCTCACGGAGCATCCGCTGCTGGTGGGCAACATCACGGTACGCGAGCTGGCGCAGGCGACGTTTGTTTCGACCGCCACCATCATGCGGCTGTGCCAAAAGCTGGGGTTCAGCGGATTTAGCGAGTTTATCTGGCACTGCAAGCAGTTGCTTTCCGACACGCCGCATATTGCCGCTCAGGCGCCCTCCCTTCCAGAACTCCCGGCGCTGTTTAATCAGTTTATCGCCAACTATCAGCACACCTTCCGGTGGGTCACGCAGGAGAAGCGCCAGCAGTTTGCCGACCTGCTGCGCCAGAAAGAGAGCTTCTTTCTCTACGGCGCCGGTTTTTCTTATCTGTTTGCGGAGTACCTGACCAAGAAGCTGCAGGTTCTGGGCAAAACGGCGTTTATCTCCGGGCCGGGAGACAGCCGAAATATTTTTCTCAGCAATGCCGCACGCTATCAGGTTTTTATTGCCGTCTCGCGCAGCGGCGAAACGGAGCAGGTGCTGGATAAAGCGCGGATTGCCAAAAACGTCGGCATGACAATCGTTGCCTTTACCCGCGCCTCGGCCAATACGCTGGCGGGGATGGCGGACGTGCACTTTGCCCTGTATGACGAAGCGGTACACTACGCCGCCGAAGCCGCGGGGGTGACGTCGTTTGAGTCAAATCTGGTGCTGCTGATGGATTTACTGCTGCTGGAAGCAACGGGGTGATATTCACCCCGCCGTAATCAGATGATGCGGTTAGTTTTGAGATCGCGCAGGAAGCCGCCCCAGCGACGCTCGTAGAACGGGATGATGTGCTCGGTAATAAAGTGGCTGATGCCCTTCTCACCGTTCTTAACCTGGCAGATATCGATCGGCTCATCGCCCGGCAGCGTGTCGGTCGCCACGCTTCCCGCCGCCTGAATGATATCCTCGATATCGCCGTCCGCCTCAATACCAATCAGCAGTACCGGATGTTCGTCCGCGCGCTCTTTAATAGAGCAGAGGAACGCGCGCCTGACGGGCTTGAGCGTTTTGAACAGCGTGGTCAGAGAGTCAATCATCTGCGCGGGCGGTTCAGCCACTTCAGACAGCAGCAGCGTTTCGCCCCCTTCCAGCACTTCCTGAGTGCTGAGCGGGTTACCCTCTTCGCCCATCAGGTGGCTGATTTCACGCGGCGTGAACTCTTTACCGGTCGGCAGCTTCGCGTTAAGGAACAGCGTCTGGCCCAGCGTCATTTCAAACAGGGTACGTACAGGCATCACCACGAACGCCTGTTCGTCTTCAACGGCTTTCTGCAGCGCTTCCAGCGAGGTAAAGAACGGGATCACCGAGGTGCCGTCGTCTTTTTCCCAGTGCAGCAGATCCAGCGCGCTGTCTTCTACGACCTGCTCACCTTCCGCCGCGGTGCCCGGCACCCAGACGGTGGATTCCAGCAGCGTGCGGAAAAATGCCGGACGATGGGCGGGCTCGGTCGCCGCCTGCTCCAGCAGGGTTTCTAATTCGTTTTTGGTTTCTGACATAACAATTCCAGATGATGCATTTCCCCCTCACCCCAGCCCTCTCCCTCAAGGGAGAGGGAGCAAACCATCCCCTCTCCCCGTGGGAGAGGGTTAGGGTGAGGGCAATAACGGTTACTCAGCCGTCAGCAGGTTCGCCACGGTACGCACGCCCAGACCGGTCGCGCCCGCAGACCACTGCTCAACCGCCGCTTTACGGTACGTCGCGGAGCAGTCAATGTGCAGCCAGCCCTCGTGGTAGTTCTCAACGAAGTGGGACAGGAAGCCTGCTGCGGTGCTTGCACCCGCCGGGTACGCCGCGCTCGCGGTGTTGTTCAGCTCGGCAAAGTTGGACGGCAGCTGGCTGCGGTGGAACTCAGCCAGCGGCAGGCGCCAGAACGGCTCGTTCTCTGCGGCAGCGCTTGCCAGCAGGCGCGCGGCCAGCTTGTCGTCAAAGCTGAACAGCGCATGGTAGTCGTTGCCCAAGGCGGTTTTTGCCGCGCCGGTCAGGGTCGCCATGTCGATAATCAGCTCTGGCTTCTGCGCAGAAGCGTCGATCAGGCCATCGGCCAGCACCAGGCGGCCTTCGGCGTCGGTGTTCATCACCTCAACGTTTTTGCCGTTGCGGTAGCGAATGATGTCGCCCAGCTTGAAGGCGTTACCGCTGACCATGTTGTCCGCGCAGCACAGGTACAGCTTCACGCGCTTGTTCAGGCCACGGGTGATAGCGAATGCCAGCGCGCCGGTAATGGTCGCCGCGCCGCCCATGTCGGACTTCATGGAGTCCATGAACGCGCTCTGCTTCAGGCTGTAGCCGCCGGTGTCGAAGGTGATGCCTTTACCGACCAGGCAGGCAAAGACTGGCGCTTCTTTATCGCCGGTTGGGTTGTAATCCAGCGCCAGCAATACAGGAGGACGTTCAGAACCACGGCCCACGGTGTGGATACCCATATAGTTCTGCTCGCGCAGATCTTCACCTTTGGTGATGCGGTAGGACATTTTGTCACCGGCCACGCCGCACAGCAGGTCAACCGCGCGCTGCGCCAGCTGCTCAGGACCTAACTCTTCCGCCGGTGCGTTAATGGTGTCGCGCACCCAGTCGATAATGTTCAGGCGGCTTTCCAGCTCTTTCTGACCGGCTTCATCAAGGTTAGCCCACTCGATTTTGCGGGTGCCTTTCGGGCCTTTGTAGCCTGCCCAGAATGCCCAGCTGCGGTCGGTGTCCCAGCCTTCGCCTTCCAGAGAGACGTGTTTAATCCCCAGGCCGTCAATTTTACGCGCGGCGCGCTGGATCAGGCCCAAATCATCGTTGCCCGTCAGGTGCAGGGTAATGCCGTCGTTGTTAATGCTGTAGGTGGCTTTCTCGCCCCAGCGCGCGTCAGCAGGCTGATTCGAGAGCGTAATCGTCATCGCTTCGGTCATTTTATTTTTCCTTATTAGCAACTAGCAAACGGGCCGCCTGAAGGCAGCCCGTTATGTTTTTTATTCTGCTTCATCTAACCAGACTAACAGAATCGCCTCCAGAATTTTTTCATTGGATGCGTTTGGATCATCGTCGAAATCCTCTAAATCGCAGATCCACTGGTGCATGTCGGTGAATCGTACGGTCTTCGGATCGAGATCCGGGTTCGCGTCGTAGAGCGCTTCGCCGATTTCACGGCTGTCTGTCCACTTCAGTCCCATATCAATGCTCGCGTGCGTGGTTGATGGTGTAGCGTGGGAATTCCACGACCAGATCTTCATCGGTCACCGCGGCCTGGCAGCTCAGGCGGCTGTCTGGCTCCAGACCCCATGCTTTATCCAGCATGTCGTCTTCGTCTTCGGTGCTCTCGACGAGCGAGTCGAAACCTTCACGCACGATGCAGTGGCAGGTGGTGCAGGCACAGGATTTTTCACAGGCGTGTTCCACTTCGATACCTGCACGCAGGGCAACATCGAGAATGGTTTCACCGGTCTTCGCTTCCAGAACAGCGCCATCCGGACAGAGGTCCGCATGAGGCAAAATTACAATCTTTGGCATATTAAACCTCGTCCACGGACTGGCCTTTCAGCGCGACGCGGACAGATTTGTCCATGCGGCGAGCAGCAAAGTCCTGGGTTTGTTTATCAACGTTTTTAATGGCTTCTTCTATTGCGTCAGCGTCATTGCCTTCGGCCACTGCGCTCAAGCGCGCGGCAGCATCGTCAATCACCTGACGCTCAGCGGCGCTTAACAGCGCGGCATCGGCAGCGAGCGCGCCGTTAAGGCTTTCCAGCACGCGTGCGGCTTCAACTTTTTGTTCAGCCAGCATACGCGCCTTCACATCCTGCTCGGCGTAGCTCATTGAGTCCTGAATCATGGAGGCGATTTCGCCATCGGTCAGGCCGTAGGACGGCTTCACCTGGATGGACGATTCCACGCCGGTGGATTTTTCCATCGCCGTCACGCTCAGCAGGCCGTCCGCATCCACCTGGAAAGTGACGCGAATATGCGCCCCGCCCGCAGGCAGTGCCGGGATGCCGCGCAGCGCAAAGCGCGCCAGTGAACGACAGTCCTGCACCAGCTCACGTTCGCCCTGCATCACGTGGATGGACATCGCGGTCTGGCCGTCTTTGAAGGTGGTAAACTCCTGCGCGCGCGCCACCGGGATGGTGGTATTACGCGGGATCACTTTCTCCACCAGGCCGCCCATGGTTTCTAACCCCAGCGACAGCGGGATGACGTCCAGCAGAAGCATTTCACTGTCCGGCTTGTTGCCGACCAGAATATCGGCCTGGATTGCGGCCCCCACGGCAACCACTTTGTCCGGGTCGATGGAGGTCAGCGGCGTGCGGCCAAAGAATTCGCCCACGCGCTCGCGCACCAGCGGCACGCGCGTAGAACCGCCCACCATGACCACTTCCAGCACCTCGTTCGCCTCAACGCCTGCATCCTTCAATGCGCGACGGCAGGCCAGCAGGGTGCGTTTCACCAGCGGGGCAATCAGATCGCTGAACTGGTCGCGGGTGATGTCCCCCTGCCAGCCCGCAACGTTAACAGATACCGTCTGCGCATCGCTCAGGGCGATTTTGGCGTCGATAGCTGCATCCAGTAGTTCACGCTGTACGCGCGCATCGCTGCGATCGCTGATGCCCGCCTGCTCGCGAATGTAATCCGCCAGCAGATGGTCGAAATCATCGCCGCCCAGCGCGGAATCCCCGCCAGTCGCCAGCACTTCAAACACCCCGCGGCTTAAGCGCAGGATCGAGATATCAAAGGTACCGCCGCCGAGATCGTAAACCGCAATCACCCCTTCCTGACCGGAATCGAGGCCATAGGCAATCGCCGCCGCCGTCGGTTCGTTCAGCAGTCGCAGCACGTGCAGGCCAGCCAGACGCGCGGCGTCTTTGGTGCCCTGACGCTGTGCGTCGTCAAAATAGGCCGGAACGGTAATGACTACGCCGTCCAGATCGCCGCCGAGCGTTGCGGTCGCACGCGCCGCCAGCGCTTTGAGGATGTCAGCGGACACGCGGATCGGGTTCAGCAGACCGGCCGCGGTTGCAATCATCGGCAGGCCGTTTTCACTGGCCTGGAGCTGGTAAGGGAGATGCGGATAGCGGGTCTGGATATCGGTCAGCGAGCGGCCCATCATGCGCTTTACAGAGCTGATGGTGTTGGCCGGATCGCGCGCGGCGTTGGCGCGGGCGTCATAGCCAACCGCGTGACCCTGCTGCTGGTAGTGGACCACGGAAGGCAGCAGATGGCGGCCCTGCTCGTCAGCCAGCGTTTCCGCCTGGCCGCTGCGCACGGTCGCCACGAGGGAATTGGTGGTGCCCAGATCAATACCCACCGCCAGACGACGCTGGTGCGGTGCGGCACTTAAGCCGGGCTCACTAATTTGTAATAAGGCCATAATTGCTTCCGAAATTAAAAATCGAGCAGCTTTTCTTCGAGTTGTTCAGCACTGCTTCGCAGTTTATCGAGAAAACGGAGTTTGCGCACAGTGTCTGCCGCCACGTCCCAGGTCTCGTTGTTCAGTTGCTCCACCATCTGCTGATGGCGGGTATCGAACATACCCTTCACGCGAGTAATGAAGCTTTCCAGACGCGCTTCGTCTTTGGCCTGTTCAATCTCATCCAGTTCTTCGCGAAGCTCCAGCTGTTCCATCAGAAATGCGGTATCGCGCACGGTGTGCTGCTCGCTCGCGAGATCAAAGCCGTGGAGCGAAAGCAGGTATTCGGCACGGCTCAGCGGATGGCGCAGCGTCTGCCAGGCCTGGTTGATGGTCGCAGATTGGGAGACCGCAGCCAATTGCTCTGACTGAGTACCGCTCGCGAATTTATCCGGGTGGTACTGACGCTGCAGATCCTGAAAACGGATCGTCAGCGCCTGCAGATCAATCGGGTATTGAGCGGGTAGTCCGAAGAGAGTGAAGTAATCCATAACAATCTCAGGGGTAGCCTGTTAGAACAAACCCCACGCGTAGCAGGTAAGCCACGGTGGGGTTTCGGATGACGCGCGGTTAAACGTGGAAGCTTTCGCCGCAACCACACTCGTCTTTGACGTTAGGGTTCGTGAATTTGAACCCTTCGTTCAGGCCTTCTTTAACGAAGTCCAGCTGAGTGCCGTTGAGGAATTGCAGGCTTTTGCCATCGACCACCACCTTCACGCCCTTGTCTTCAAACACGGTGTCGTCAGACGCCGGTTCATCAACAAACTCCAGTACGTAAGCCATACCAGAACAGCCGGAGGTACGTACGCCCAGTCGCAGGCCAAAGCCTTTACCACGGTTCGCCAGAAAAGAGCTTACTCGCGCGGCAGCGCTGTCGCTAAGGGTAATCGACATACTCAAACCTCAATTATTTTGCTTCACGTTTGCTTTTATAGTCCGCAATGGCGGCTTTGATCGCGTCTTCTGCCAGAATTGAACAGTGAATTTTCACCGGTGGCAGTTCGAGTTCTTCAGCAATATCGGTGTTCTTGATTGCCTGTGCTTCGTCCAGAGACTTGCCCTTCACCCATTCGGTCACCAGGGAGCTGGACGCGATAGCAGAACCGCAGCCGTAGGTCTTGAAGCGCGCGTCTTCAATGATACCTTCATTGTTGACTTTAATCTGCAACTTCATCACGTCGCCACACGCCGGTGCGCCAACCATACCGCTACCGACAGATTCGTCGCTGTTGTCAAATGAGCCAACGTTGCGCGGGTTCTCGTAATGATCGATGACTTTTTCGCTGTATGCCATGATTGAATTCTCCTTATGTACCGATTAGTGATGTGACCATTCAATGCTGTTCAGATCCACGCCCTGCTTGAACATTTCCCACAGTGGAGAAAGGTCGCGCAGACGGCCGATGGAGTTGCGAACCAGCTTGATGGTGTAGTCAATCTCTTCTTCGGTAGTGAAACGACCTAAAGAGAAACGGATAGAGCTGTGTGCCAGCTCGTCAGTCATGCCCAGCGCGCGCAGCACGTAGGATGGCTCAAGGCTTGCAGACGTACAGGCAGAACCGGAAGAAACGGCCAGGTCTTTCAGCGCCATGATCAGCGATTCGCCTTCAACATAGTTGAAGCTGACGTTGAGGATGTTCGGTGCGCCCTGCTCGAGATCGCCGTTCAGATACACTTCTTCCATATCCTTCACGCCGTCCCACAGACGGTTACGCAGCGTGCGCAGGCGCGCCATCTCGGTTTCCATCTCTTCTTTCGCGATGCGGTACGCTTCGCCCATGCCCACGATCTGGTGAACAGGCAGCGTACCGGAACGCATGCCGCGCTCATGACCGCCGCCGTGCATCTGTGCTTCGATGCGGATACGTGGCTTACGACGAACGTACAGCGCGCCGATCCCTTTCGGGCCATAGATTTTGTGACCGGAGAAGGACATCAGATCCACTTTCAGCTGGCTCAGGTCGATAGGCAGTTTGCCCACGCTCTGGGTCGCGTCTACGTGGTAGATGATACCGCGCGCGCGGCACATTTCACCGATGGTCGCGATGTCCTGAACGACGCCGATTTCGTTGTTAACGTGCATGATGGAAACCAGAATGGTGTCATCACGCATGGCCGCTTCGAGCTCTTTCAGGTCGATGATCCCGTTGCTCTGCGGCGCCAGGTAAGTCACGTCGAACCCTTCACGCTCCAGCTGACGGCAGGTGTCCAGCACGGCTTTGTGTTCGGTTTTGCTGGTGATGATGTGCTTGCCTTTTTTCTGATAAAAGTTGGCTGCACCTTTGATCGCCAGGTTGTCGGATTCGGTCGCACCGGAGGTGAAAACAATTTCACGCGGGTCGGCACCGACCAGGTCAGCAATCTGATTACGGGCGATATCAACCGCCTCTTCAGCATGCCAGCCAAAACGGTGTGAACGGGAAGCTGGGTTACCAAAGTTTCCGTCCAGGGTCAGACACTGCATCATTTTCTCGGCAACACGCGGGTCCACCGGCGTGGTTGCGGAGTAGTCGAGATAAATCGGTAATTTCATTGCTCTTTAAACTCCGTACATCGCTTCAATGCAAGGAATCAGGCAACCGGCTGGATGTACGACCGAGTACACGGGGCGTGACCGCCCCGGCCTGATTCTGAAATACTTATCTTTTTATTACGCGCGCAGTTTGACGTCGATAGCGTCTTGCGCGCGGGTGCTGCGTTGTGATTCATGGCTTTGCTGACGACCCGATACGTCCAGAACTTCCTGGTTATTCACCAGTTCACCCAGGGTGATGTTGTTCAGGAAGCCGGTCAGACGGTCGCTCAGATCGCGCCACAGCGCGTGGGTCAGGCACTTATCGCCGCCCTGGCAGCCGCCTTTACCCTGGCAACGGGTCGCGTCAACGGATTCGTCAACCGCACTGATCACTTCGCCAACTGCAATACTGCCCGCGTCTTTACCCAGCAGATAGCCGCCGCCTGGGCCACGAACGCTGGAAACCAGTCCATTTTTACGCAGTCTGGAGAACAGCTGTTCCAGATAAGAGAGGGAGATCCCCTGTCGTTCAGAAATATCAGCCAACGGAACCGGGCCCGCTTCGGAGTTGAGCGCAACGTCCAGCATCGCGGTCACGGCATAACGCCCTTTAGATGTCAGTCTCATGTCTTACTTAACCTCAAACTCGCCCCTGCCCGGGGTTTTTTATTGTAAAATGGGGGTATTGCATAGCAGGGCCAAGTCTGACATTCCTGACTAAAATGGTCAACTATTTACTTGACTGTTTTAGTCAGGTATTTAACGTTCTGTGCCTTCATAATATAGGTGCGGCCTGATGCCCTCACCCCAGCCCTCTCCCACGGGGAGAGGGGGAAATCAACACTACTCTTTATTCTTCTGCTCAATCGATGCCAGGATCCCGCGCAGGATGTTCAGCTCCTGGCTTTCCGGACGCGCGCGGGTGAACATACGGCGCAGCTTGTTCATCACCTGTCCCGGGTGACCTTCGCGGATAAAGCCGGTTGAGAGCAGCGTCTGCTCCAGGTGACCGTAGAAGCGCTCAAGGTCGTCCACCAGCGGGTAGGCGCTCTCTTCCTGAGGCTCGGTACGCTCTTTTTCCTGCGTCGCCAGCCACGCCATACGCACTTCATAGGCGATAACCTGCACCGCCATCGCCAGGTTCAGCGAGCTGTATTCCGGGTTCGCCGCGATGGCGACGTGATAGTGGCACTTTTGCAGTTCGTCGTTGGTCAGGCCAACGCGCTCACGGCCAAACACCAGCGCAACCGGGGCCTGTTCCGCTTCTGAGACACTTTTCAGGCCGCATTCGCGCGGGTCCAGCATCGGCCACGGCAGCGTGCGGGAGCGCGCGCTTGTGCCGACAACGAGGCTGCAACCGGCCAGGGCTTCATCAAGGGTATCGACGATCTGGGCGTTGCCGATCACGTCGCTGGCACCGGCCGCCAGGGCGATGGCCTGCGAGTCTGGTTTTACCAGCGGGTTAACCAACCACAGGTTCGTTAAGCCCATGGTTTTCATAGCGCGGGCAACGGAGCCCATGTTGCCGGTGTGCGATGTTTCGACCAGCACGATTCGAATGTTTTGCAGCATAATTTTAGATGTCTGGATTCTGTGTCTGAAGAATATTCGGGCATATTATCATAAACGGGAGACATAATCCGATCCCGCTGCTATACTCTGCGCCGATTTTCCTGTTCTTTAACATCCAGTGAGAGAGACCGATGCATCCGATGCTGACCATCGCCGTGCGCGCAGCGCGCAAGGCGGGTAATGTAATTGCCAAACACTACGAAACCCCAGACTCCGTAGAAACCAGCCAGAAAGGCAGCAATGATTTCGTGACTAACGTCGATAAAGCCGCAGAAGCGATTATTATCGAAACGATCCGCAAATCTTACCCACAGCACACCATCATCACCGAAGAAAGCGGTGAACATGAAGGTACCGATCAGGATGTTCAATGGGTTATCGATCCACTGGATGGCACCACCAACTTCGTCAAACGCCTGCCACACTTCTCTGTGTCTATCGCAGTACGCATTAAAGGCCGTACTGAAGTCGCCGTTGTTTACGATCCAATGCGTAACGAACTGTTCACCGCTACCCGCGGTCAGGGCGCTCAGCTGAACGGCTACCGCCTGCGCTGCAGCAATGCACGCGATCTGGACGGCACCATTCTGGCGACCGGTTTCCCGTTCAAAGCGAAACAGCACGCGACGACCTATATGAATATCCTGGGCAAACTGTTCACCGAATGCGCAGATTTCCGTCGCACCGGTTCTGCAGCGCTGGATCTGGCCTACGTTGCGACCGGCCGCGTTGACGGTTACTTCGAGCTGTCACTGAAGCCGTGGGACTTTGCGGCGGGAGAGCTGATCGCACGTGAAGCAGGCGCGATTGTTTGCGATTTCACCGGCGGCCACAACTACATGACCACCGGCAACATCGTTGCAGGTAACCCACGCGTTGTTAAAGCCATGCTGGCAAATATGCGTGAAGAACTGAGCGATGCGCTGAAGCGCTAATGCCGAAAATTCCCTCTCCCACAGGGAGAGGGGATCCCAACTAAAACGGCCGCAATCCCCTCCCCACCGGCACCGCACTCATCCACATCGTCACCGCCGCCACCAGCAGAATCACCCCGCCCGCCAGCGCGAGCGTAGTCCACCCTACCTGTCGCCACAGCACCGGCGTTTTATTGCCGCTGAGTTTAACCGCCAACTGACGAAAGCTGTGTACCAGCAGCGCTAAAGACGAAATGGTGAGAGACGTTCCTGCCGCCATCGCCAGCGCGGACAGCATTCCCCAGCCAAACACGCCGATTACCTTACTGAACAGCAGCACCATGATCGCCCCCGAGCACGGGCGCATACCCATCGAGAGAACAATCATCAGCCGCGCGCGCCAGTCGTCGCCGTTCTGTAATTGTTCCTGCGTGGGCAGATGCTGATGCCCGCATCCGCAGTTTTCATCATGAACATGGTGCGGCGTAAAGGTCTTGAATTTCGGCTTTTGCAGCAGCACGCGCAGCTTTTTGAGCGCCCGCCAGCAGAGGATCAGCCCCAGCACGCCCACCAGCGCATAGCTCCCTTTTTCAAGCCAGAAGCTGCTCATGTGTAGCTGACGGGCAGGCAGCTGTAAGAGTGAAAGGACTATCACGACGAGCGCAATCGCCACGCCGCCCTGCAGCAGCGAGGAGGCCAGCGTCAGGCCAATGCTCGATCTCAACTTCGAGGGATGGGTAGCAAGCCAGGTGGTGATGACGATTTTGCCGTGCCCCGGCCCCAGCGCGTGCAGAACACCATAGATAAAGCTAAACGCCAGCAGGGAACCGCCCGCTTTTGTCGGGTTCTCCGCCACCGCCTTCAGCAGCCCGCTCATCTGTTGATTGACTTCACGCTGCCAGATGATGCTTTTCATCATCACCTGCGGCCAGGCCTGCCACAGCCAGAGCGAACAGCAAACGGCGAGCAGGAGAAAAAGCGCCAGCGGCCAGAGATGAAGCCAGCGGCGCGGTTTTTGGTGCGAAGAGGAGATCACTGACATTGTAACGTCACCTCCTGCGCAAATTGTTTACCCAGTTCCATGTCCTCCGGTGGCGCATCTTCTTTGTCGAGAGAGACCGCAAAGTTCAGCGTCTCTTCGCTGGGCTTTGGCGTGTGGACGGTAAGCTTACATTTCTTTTGTAGCGATGCCGGAAGCTGCACGTCGCTGTCCTCGGCGTAGCTCATATCGACATAGTAGGTGGGGTCAAAGGTGGAGAAACGATACTTTTGCCCTGCCAGCGGCTGAGGGTGTGCCAGCGGGAGAATAAATGTCAGCACCGCCTGATGCCCGTCTCGCGTCATACCGTATTCCGTGGGCCGGTTAAGAAATTTGACCTTTTGTCCGTTATGCCAGAACTCGGTGAAATAGTGCTGACCGAGCACGTTGGCCATCACTTCTGCCGCCAGCTTTTTCCAGATCTCATCGCCAGGCTTTGCGTTTCCCGCATCATAGAGCAGATCCGCCGAGGTGATTTCATCCATCGTCCAGCGCATTTTCAGGCCGCTGAGCTGCGTGCCGTCCGTCACAAGCTCGGTTTTCAGGCTGATAAAACTGTGAGGATGTGCGCTGACGGCAAAGGTGATAACCGCCAAAAATAACGCCATCGCGCTTTGTTTAACTATTTGCATCAATTCCTCACGTCAAAAATTCTGTGATGTTCCCCAGCAATCCTGAATGAAAGGCCTGCCGGCGCGCTTTTCAGCGCTCATCCTTTAGCTATTCTTATCAAACATTCACACTGGATACCCGACAGATGATGACGACGCTTGAAATTCCATCTGTGCTTTCCAGTTCGCAGCGCCGCTGCCAGGTGCTTTTGATGCTTTACCTGCCCGATGCTGCCGTCACCGCACAGAGCATAATCGCTGCCAATGGCGTGGACGACGCAATGGCACGGCAAGATATAGCCGAGACGCGCGATGAAATCCAGCGCTATCATCGGCTTGATATCGTCACGCACCTCGACGGCAGCTACCGAATTGAAGGTTCGGTCCTGAATCAGCGTTTATGCCTGCTGCACTGGCTGCGCAGGGCACTTCGGCTTTGCCCGCAGTTCGTCTCTCACCAGTTTACTCCCGCGCTTAAAACCGCACTTAAACAACAGGGCATCGCTCGTCCACTCTATGATGACACCAACCTGCGAGCATTGATCAACTTCTGTTCGCGAAAGCTTCAGCGTCCGTTTGACTGCCGCGACGTACAGTTTTTACAGCTGTTTTTGCAATACTGTCTGATCCAGCATCATCTGGGCAATACGCCGCAGTTTTCCCACGTTCAGCGCAGCTGGACGCAATCGAGAGGGGAATATTTCACCGCACAGGAAATCGTGCGCCACTGGAAACGGCGCGTTCCGCAGGGAACGCACAGCGATGAACAGCTGTTCCTCGCGCTGCTGTTTATGATGCTGCGCACCCCCGATCCGGTGCTTGACAGACATCAGCAGGATCAACGCCTGCGCCGCACCATAGTGCGGATGATCGCGCGCTTTCGGGCCCAAACCGGGATGAATTTTAGCGATGAACAGGGGCTGACCGATCAGCTTTATATCCATCTTGCTCAGGCGTTAGATCGCTCACTGTTTGAAATCGGCATCGATAACAGCCTGCCGGAAGAGATTCATCGGCTTTATCCGCGGCTGTTACGCACCACCAAAGAGGCGCTGTTTGAGCTGGAAGCGGAGTTCGGGCTGCGTTTCTCCGATGAAGAGATGAGCCTGGTGGCGGTGATTTTTGGTGCCTGGCTGATGCAGGAGACCGATCTGCATGAAAAACAGGTGGTGTTACTGACCGGGGAAGATAAAGCATGTGAAGCGTTGATTGAGCAGCAGCTGCGCGAGCTGACGCTGTTGCCGCTCAATATTCGTTATCTGACCCTGCACGCGTTTCAGAAGGAAGGTGCGCCCCGTGAAGCTGCGCTGGTGATCACCCCTTACCCAACCGCCCTGCCGTTGTTCTCGCCGCCGCTGATCCATGCCGTTGAGACATTGAACGCGCAGCAGCAAGAACATATTCGCGCGATGCTGGAATCCTAGTTACGCCCGTGCCGTCACTTTGGGGCGAACGAGCATTGCGGGTAGTGCAACGAGCGCCATCACCCAGAATACGCCGTGCCCAAGGTGCTGATACAGGAAGCCTGCAAAGACCGTCATCACGGCTATGCTGCCGCCCATTGCCACCGCAGAGTAGACCGCCTGCAGTCGAATCACATCCCCACCCTCTCGCGCAGAGATGTAGCGCATCGCCGCCAGGTGGCACACGGTAAAGGTACCGCAGTGCAGAATTTGCGCCAGAATCAGCCACGGCAGTTCGGTCGTCCAGCCCATAATCCCCCAGCGTGCCACGCCGCACACGGCAGAAAGCAGCAGCAAATCGCGCGCGCCGAAGCGACGGAACAGTTTTTTACTGAGCGCAAAGATGATCACTTCCGCCACGACGCCGAGCGACCACAGGTAGCCTACCGCAGAAGCAGAGTAGCCCGCCCCCTGCCAGTAGATGGCACTGAACCCATAGTACGCCGCATGCGCCCCCTGAAGGAGGCAAACGCACGCCAGAAAACGCCAGCTTTGTGCCACCAGGCTCCGCCAGGCCGGCCAGCCAGCGCTCTCCTGGTGACGGCTTTCGCCCTGCGGCATTACCGACGGACGCAACAACATCCCCAGCAGCATGGAGGCAATACCCACACTCAGTAACGCAAGGATGGCGTGATAGTCGTACAGGCTGACCAGCTTACCCACCAGCGCCGAGCCGATCACGAACGCAATCGATCCCCAGAGACGCACGCGGCCATAGTCCATGGTGATCTGCTTTTGCCAGGTGTTCGCCAGGGCATCCGTCAGCGGTACCAGCGGTGAGAAGAACAGGTTGAAGCCAACCATCACCACCATCAGCCAGGCAAACTGCTGACTCACCCAGAAGCAGGCGACAAAGACCAGAGTGAGCAGCGCAAGTATGCGCACGGCCTTGATCAGTAAGGAGGGATCGCTGACGCGCGGCGCAATCAGCAGACTGCCCAGGAAACGCGCCACCAGTCCTGCGCCAAGCAGAACGCCGATGGACTCAGGGGTGAGGCCGATTCCCTTGAGCCAGACGCTCCAGAAAGGCAGAAAAATACCGTAGCTAAAGAAGTAGGTGAAGTAGCTGAGCGCCAGCCAGCGCGTGGAATGCAAGACCATGAATCCCTCCCGAAATGGAGGCGATAGTCTGGCGTTTATCCTGCACTTTAGCAAGTCGTTAGCGCGCTATAAATTAACGATAAATTAACATCATGGACAGCCGGTCGGCGTATGGCGAGAGCGGCAAAATTGTATTACGTTTAAAGAACATCGCCTGAAGAGGTCGTTTGCCATGAACAGCTTACGTTATTTCGATTTCGGCTCCTCACGTTCTTTCCTGCTTTTGATTGCCCGTATTGCTATCGTTGTCCTGTTTATTATTTTTGGCTATCCCAAACTCACAGGGTTTAGCGGCACCGTTCAGTATATGACGTCGCTCGGCGCCCCCATGCCTATGCTGGCCGCGATTATTGCGGTGGTGATGGAAGTCCCCGCAGCAATTCTGATCGTGCTGGGCTTTTTCACCCGCCCCATCGCGGTGCTCTTTGTCTTTTATACGCTGGGAACGGCGGTGATAGGCCACCATTACTGGGATATGACCGGTGATGCGGTTGTGCCGAACATGATTAACTTCTATAAGAATGTGAGTATTGCTGGCGCATTTATTTTGCTGGCGATTGTGGGACCGGGGGCCATATCTCTTGACCGACGTTAGCCCATAAAAAAAGGCCGCAAGCGCGGCCTTTTTTATTTCTGCAAAGCAGAGGGATTATGCGTATACCGGGAAGCGTGCGCAGATATCCAGAACTTTACCTTTGACGCGCTCGATAACCGCTTCGTCATTGATGTTGTCCAGAACGTCACACATCCAGCCCGCCAGCTCTTTCACTTCCGCTTCTTTGAAGCCGCGGCGAGTCACGGCCGGAGACCCGATACGGATACCGGAGGTCACGAACGGGCTCTTCGGATCGTTTGGCACGCTGTTTTTGTTCACGGTGATGTTGGCGCGGCCCAGGGCTGCGTCAGCTTCTTTACCGGTCAGGTTCTTATCAACCAGATCCAGCAGGAACAGGTGGTTTTCAGTACCGCCAGACACCACTTTGTAGCCACGGCTCAGGAACACTTCCACCATCGCTTTGGCGTTTTTGGCAACCTGCTGCTGATAAACTTTGAACTCTGGCTCCATCGCTTCTTTCAGCGCTACCGCTTTTGCGGCGATAACGTGCATCAGCGGGCCGCCCTGCGCGCTTGGGAACACGGCGGAGTTCAGTTTCTTATACAGCTCTTCGTCACCGCCTTTCGCCAGGATCAGGCCACCGCGTGGACCCGCCAGGGTTTTGTGGGTGGTGGTGGTCACAACGTGAGCGTGTGGAACCGGGTTCGGGTAAACGCCTGCCGCGATCAGACCCGCAACGTGCGCCATATCAACGAACAGGTAAGCACCGATGCTGTCTGCGATTTCACGCATTTTTGCCCAGTCAACGATACCGGAGTAAGCAGAGAAGCCACCGATGATCATCTTCGGTTTATGCTCTTTGGCCTGCTTAGCCATGTCTTCGTAGTCAATTTTACCGGACTCATCAATACCGTAAGGGATGATGTTGTACAGTTTGCCGGAGAAGTTAACCGGGGAGCCGTGAGTCAGGTGGCCGCCCTGCGCCAGGTTCATACCCAGAACGGTATCGCCCGGCTGCAGCAGCGCGGTGTAGACAGCGAAGTTAGCCTGAGAGCCTGAGTGCGGCTGCACGTTCGCGTAGTCTGCGCCAAAGAGTTCTTTCGCACGGTCAATCGCCAGCTGCTCAACGATATCAACGTACTCGCAACCGCCGTAGTAGCGCTTGCCCGGATAACCTTCAGCGTATTTGTTGGTCAGCTGAGAACCCTGCGCCTGCATCACGCGCGGGCTGGTGTAGTTTTCGGAGGCGATCAGTTCGATGTGCTCTTCCTGACGTACTTTTTCCTGCTCCATAGCCTGCCACAGTTCGGCATCATAATCGGCAATGTTCATTTCACGCTTTAACATCCGCATCTCCTGACTCAGCTAACAAGTAAATTTTGGCCTGAAAAGGCAGTCCTGTTGGACGACGGGCAACAGTATAACTGAATAGTTCTGCGATAACAGGTCTTGACAAACGATTTTACGCAAACGTTTACCTCCACGCCGCGCAAGGGTTTGAGGAATAAAGCCCTCATCATTTTCAACGGATTTCTTTTCAGGTTTGTGATGCATATTTTTCATCTTGCAAAGAACCATTTACAACGCAGGGTTATTTTTTATAAGATGCATTTAAAATACATCATTAAATATAACATCAGAAGGACGCGCTCATGCTCGACGCTCAAACCATCGCTACCGTTAAGTCCACCATTCCCCTGCTGGTGGAAACCGGCCCTAAACTCACCGCGCATTTCTACGATCGCATGTTCTCGCACAATCCGGAGCTCAAAGAAATTTTCAACATGAGCAACCAGCGCAATGGCGACCAGCGTGAAGCGTTGTTTAACGCCATCGCAGCCTACGCCAGCAATATCGAAAACCTGGCGGCATTGCTGCCTGCGGTAGAAAAGATTGCGCAGAAACATACCAGCTTCCAGATCCAGCCTGAGCAGTACAACATCGTTGGCGGCCACCTGCTGGCCACGCTGGACGAAATGTTCAGCCCGGGCCAGGAAGTGCTGGACGCGTGGGGTAAAGCCTACGGCGTGCTGGCAAACGTGTTTATCAACCGTGAAGCGCAAATCTACAGCGAAAACGCCAGCAAGAACGGCGGCTGGGAAGGCACGCGCGCGTTCCGCATCGTCGAGAAAACCCCACGCAGTGCATTGATTACCAGCTTTGAATTTGAGCCGGTGGACGGTAAACCTGTGGCCGAATATCAACCGGGCCAGTATCTGGGCGTGTGGCTGAAGCCTGAAGGTTTCCCGCATCAGGAAATTCGCCAGTATTCCCTCACCCGCAAGCCAAACGGCAAAGGCTACCGCATTGCGGTGAAACGCGAAGATGGAGGTCAGGTCTCAACCTGGCTGCACAACGAAGCCAGCGTGGGCGATGTGGTTCATCTGGCCGCGCCTGCGGGTGATTTCTTTATGGCCGTTGACGGCAATACGCCAGTAACGCTGATCTCTGCGGGTGTCGGTCAAACGCCAATGCTGGCGATGCTCGATACGCTGGCAAATGCAAACCACGACGCGCAGGTAAACTGGTTCCACGCCGCAGAGAACGGCGACGTTCACGCCTTTGCGGATGAAGTGAAAACGCTCGGGGCGTCCCTGCCGCGCTTCACCGCGCATACCTGGTATCGCCTGCCGACGGACGCAGACCGCCAGGCCTCACGCTTCGACAGCGAAGGTCTGATGAATTTAAGCCAGCATGAAGGGGCGTTTAGCGCACCGGACATGCAGTTTTACGTCTGTGGGCCGGTGGCGTTTATGCAGTATGCCGCGAAGCAGCTGGTAGACCTGGGTGTGGACAAGGACAACATTCATTACGAATGCTTCGGGCCGCATAAAGTGCTGTAATGAAAAAGCCCCTCGTTCGAGGGGCTTTTTTTCGCCGGGTGGCGGCTGCTCCTTACCCGGCCTACAAAACCGTTGGCGCTGTTAAATCGCAGCGTCGTCTTCTTCACCGGTACGGATACGGATCACGCGCGCCACGTCAAAGACGAAGATTTTCCCGTCGCCAATTTTGCCCGTCTGCGCGGTACGAATGATGGTATCCACACAGGTATCCACGATATCGTCGCTGACCACGATTTCAATTTTTACTTTCGGCAGAAAGTCGACCATGTACTCCGCGCCACGGTAAAGCTCGGTGTGGCCCTTCTGACGACCAAAACCTTTCACTTCCGTTACTGTCATCCCGGTGATGCCAACTTCCGCCAGCGCTTCACGTACATCATCCAGTTTGAAAGGTTTAATAATCGCATCAATCTTTTTCATGGTGGGTCCTTAAACTCATGCCTGTAAGCTGCCTCGTAATCGATTGCTCACAGTACCATACGGCATTACTCTTTAAAATCGTTTGCTTCCAGCTCGTGGCGCGACAGCAGCTTGTAGAACTCGGTGCGGTTGCGTCCGGCCATGCGCGCCGCGTGGGTTACGTTACCCTTCGTAATCTGCAGCAGTTTGCGCAGGTAGTTCAGTTCGAACTGGTTACGCGCTTCGGCAAAGGTCGGCAACGCCGTGTTTTCTCCTTCCAGCGCCTGCTCCACCAGCGCGTCGCTGATAACGGGCGACGACGTCAGCGCCACGCACTGCTCAATCACGTTGACCAACTGGCGCACGTTGCCAGGCCACCCGGCGGTCATTAGCCTTTTCATTGCATCAGTGGAAAACGCGCGCACGAAGGGTTTATGGCGATCCGCGGACTGGCGCAGCAGATGGTTTGCCAGCAGTGGGATATCTTCCGCACGCTCGGCCAGCGCAGGAATTTTCAGGTTCACCACGTTCAGGCGGTAGTAGAGATCTTCACGAAACTCATTTCGCGCCATCACTTTTGGCAGATCCCGGTGGGTGGCGGAAATAATACGCACGTTGATGTCTATATCGCGGTTGCTGCCGAGCGGACGCACCTTTCTCTCCTGCAACACGCGCAGCAGTTTCACCTGCAACGGCGCAGGCATATCGCCAATCTCGTCGAGGAACAGCGTGCCGCCTTCCGCCGCCTGGAACAACCCTTCCCGGCTGCTCACCGCGCCGGTGAAGGCGCCGCGCGCGTGACCAAAGAGTTCGGATTCAAGAAGCTGTTCCGGCAGCGCGCCGCAGTTAATGGCGATAAAGGCATTTTTAGCGCGCGGGCTGGCGTTGTGGATCGCCTGCGCCAGGATCTCTTTCCCGGTACCGCTCTGGCCGTTAATCAAAACGCTGACGTCAGATTGCGCCACCATTCGCGCCTGCTCAAGCAGACGCAGCATGACGGGGCTTCGCGTCACGATGGACTCGCGCCAGGCATCATCACCAGAAGGCGCGGCATGCTCCAGCGCGCTGTCGATGGCTTTATAAAGCGCGTCCTTGTCCACCGGTTTAGTGAGGAAGCTGAACACCCCTTGCTGGGTTGCCGCGACCGCATCCGGGATCGAGCCGTGGGCGGTCAAGATGATAACCGGCATGCCAGGCTGCTGCTTTTGAATCTCTGCAAAAAGCTGCAGGCCATCCATTTCGTCCATCCGCAGATCGCTGATCACCAGATCAATCTTCTCGCGGCTGAGCACTTTCAGCCCCTCCTGCCCGCTTTCCGCCGTCACAACGCTGTAGCCTTCACTGACCAGGCGCATTCCCAGCAGCTTTAACAGCCCAGGATCGTCATCGACCAGTAAGAGATGGGCAGGTTTACGGCTTGTCATGGCTTCACATCCTCTTCTTTCTGCGCGTCACCGTCTGGCGATGCGGCAGAATTTCCTTTCGACGAATCTGGCAAATAGCTGCCTGCGGGTTTACGCGTCGACAGTTGCCTTTCAATATCGGTCAGATTTTCAAGCTTGCGCGTGGTGGTCTCAAGCTGGGTGCGCAGATAATTCTGCTGCTGGCGAAGCGTATCAAGCTCGCCGTCCGTTGACTGCTGTAATTTGCTGTAGCGGGAACGCTCTTCAGACAGCTGAAGCTGTAATGCCTGGCCGTCCCGCCAGAGTTGATATATCGGCCGCACCTGCGCAGGAATGTTGGCGCTGAACGCGTCCAGACGCGTGATATTCGTGCGGCGCTCGACGGGCGTGATTTTGGCATCGCCAAGCAGAATGGCACGTTTAAAGGTCGCCTGCCATGCGTTGTCGCCCCACATCGTGGCTTGCGCACGTGCCTCTACGGGTTCCAGACGCTGCGCACAATCGATGCCACGTAGCCAAAACAGCGGGTTGGTATCAACTTCATGTCCTGATAAGTGCCAGATGCCCTCGCAGGGGGTGGTCAGGAAATCCGCCAGCTGATTTTCAGGCCATTTTTCTGCCGGCTTTTCACTGATTGCGCTCTTCGGGGCATGGGTCACACACCCCGCCAGCAGTAAACACGGCAGACTTAGACGTACGGTATTGCGGGAAAACATCGCGCGTGCGGCGCGGAAAAAAACGTGTGACATACTCACCAGACTTAGATTCATTTTATTGATTTTCCGGCTTAAGAGGCAGTTCGATACGAAAGCACACATCCGACCGTTCATCACTGACGATATTAAGTTCGCCGTGCATGCGTCGTATGCCGTCGCGGGCAATACTGAGGCCCAGACCACTTCCTTTTACCGCACCTTTTCGCTGATGACTGCCCTGGAAAAAGGGTTCAAAAATCATCGTTTTTTCTTCATCCGGAATCGGGGTGCCCGTATTCGCTACATCGATAAACACCCGGGAACCCGCCCTGTAGCTTCGGATATAAATGTTACCGGATTCAGTACCATAGTGCACCGCATTGGAATAAAGATTATCCAGAACGCTCATAAACAGCATGGGCTCTGCAAGACAAGCGGGCTCGCTAAGATCGACCTGGGTATGCATCATTTTAGCTCTTGCTGGCAGGCTATGGGCGGAGATCACCATATCCACTATCGGTGCAATCTCCACATTTTCCAGTACCACTGCCCCGTCCGCCAGCTTACGGTTGTAGTCCAGCAGTTGCTCAATCAGCTTTTGCAGATTCCGGCTGCTGTCATCGAGGATCTCGACAATCTCTTTTTGCTCAGAGGTCAGCGGGCCAGCCACTTCGTCCGCCAGCAGCTCGGTGCCTTCTCGCATGCTGGCGAGAGGCGTTTTGAGTTCGTGGGAAATGTGACGGAGGAACTGATGACGCTGCGTTTCCAGCCACGCCAGGCGTTCGGAAAGCCAGATGATCCGCTGACCCACTGAACGCAGCTCGCGCGGCCCGGTGAAAACAACCGTATCACCGAGAGACTTCCCCTCACCCAGACGGTTAATCATCCGCTGTATGCCCTTCACCGGACCGATAATCATGCGGGTGAACAGCAGAACCAGAGCAAGACTGACCAGGAACAGGACCAGCGCCTGCCAGCCGAAGAATTGACCGCGCTCGGCGATTTCCTGCTGCAGCTGCTGCCCGCGAGAGAAGATCACCGTGCGTGTAGACTGGACCATATCCGTATTGGCATTAGCAAAAGCTTCCAGCCGCGCGGCGGCGGCGGCATCCGGGCCGCTATTTTTACACTGTAGCTGAGCCAGATCGTTCAGGTCCTGACGTAATGCCTGGTAGAGTTTGTCGTCCGGCAGCACGCCCGCGTGGGCATCCAGCATTTCGCTGTAGCGTTTACGTTGATTCTGGTAAACCCGCTCCAGGGTGCGATCGTCCAGCACGCAATACTGGCGATAGCTACGCTCCATCTCCAGCGCGGCGTTAGTCATTGCTTCGCTTCGCCTTGCATCAATTAGCGTCGTGCGATTCGTCAATGCCGCCTGTGCGCTTAGCGCATTGAGACTTTGCCAGGCCTGCCACGCCAGTATCAGTAAAGGGAGCAGGATCAGCAGGAATGCCATCATGACGAGCTGTCGCAGGGAGCGAGGGAAAACAGACCAGCGTTTCAACGCATTACTCTCTTAATGGGGGTTTACGCAGAGCGTAACTGAGTCTGCCCTTCAGATACAACAAAGCCGGGTAAAAACCCGGCTTTGTTGTGGAATGAGGCGGTGCCTAACTCGACGTTTCGCCCTGTCCTGATAAAGCATCGCTATGATCAGTAGTTGGACGGCAGGCACCTTTTTGTGCGTCATTCTAAGTTTATGTAGCGCGTCCCGAAGGGGCTGACATAATAAGGTGAATGAGCCACTGATTAATATTATGCAACAGCCGTGCCAGTTTGCAAAACAATAAATTAACATGATGAATTTAAAGAATTTTATACATCCAAACTATTACTTGTTGGCAGAATGATTTCCAGGCTAAGTGTCGCTATTTAACAACACCTTTAGACCACGATTTTTCTACCAATATAAATCAACAAGTTAAGTGTCACCTTTTGGAGACATCGACGGAGCGGGATTGTCGCAATTTTGCGACACGCATAAAAAAGCCCGGTAGCGCTTACGCTTACCGGGCCTACAAGGGTCAGGGTGCTAAAACTTATCCCAGCTGCTTACGCGCGTTGCGGAAAATACGCATCCACGGGCTGTCCTCGCCCCAGTTTTCCGGGTGCCAGGAGTTGCTCACGGTGCGGAACACGCGCTCCGGGTGCGGCATCATGATGGTCGCACGACCGCTTTCACTGGTGACTGCCGTAATACCGTTGGCAGAGCCGTTCGGGTTAGCCGGGTAGGTTTCTGTCACCTTGCCGAAGTTATCGACAAAGCGCAGCGCCACCAGACCTTTGCTCTCCAGCTGAGCCAGATGGGCAGCATCACGCACTTCTACCTGACCTTCACCGTGGGAAACGGCGATTGGCATCTGTGAACCCACCATTCCCTGCAGCAACAGAGACGGGCTTTGGGTCACTTCCACCAGGCTGAAGCGCGCTTCGAAGCGGTCAGACTGGTTACGCACAAAGCGCGGCCAGGCTTCGCTGCCCGGGATCAGTTCGCGCAGGTTAGACATCATCTGGCAGCCGTTACACACGCCCAGCGCCAGGGTCTGCGGACGATGGAAGAAGGTTTCGAACTCGTCACGCACGCGGCTGTTGAACAGGATGGACTTCGCCCAACCTTCGCCCGCGCCCAGCACGTCGCCGTAGGAGAAACCGCCGCACGCCACCAGCGCCTGGAAATCTTCCAGACCGGTACGCCCGGCCAGCAGGTCGCTCATGTGGACGTCGATGGCGTCAAAGCCCGCACGGTGGAAGGCAGCTGCCATCTCAACGTGGGAGTTAACACCCTGTTCGCGCAGCACGGCTACCTTTGGACGCGCGCCTGTCGCAATGTACGGTGCAGCGATATCTTCGTTGATATCAAAGGAGAGCTTCACGTTCAGGCCTGGATCCTGGTCATTCGCTTTCGCGTTATGCTCCTGATCGGCACATTCCGGGTTATCACGCAGGCGCTGCATCTGCCAGGTGGTTTCTGCCCACCACATGCGCAGCGTGGTGCGGCTTTCGCTGAACACCGCGTGTCCGTCTGCTTCAATGACGAAGCGGTCACCCTGAACGGCTTTGCCCAGATAGTGCACGCAGTCTGCCAGACCGTGCTTCGCCAGAATCGCTTCAACCGCGTCGCGATCTGCGGCGCGTACCTGAATCACCGCACCCAGCTCTTCATTGAAAAGCGCCGCCAGACGGTCTTCGCCAAGCGTTGCAATGTTCGCTTCAACGCCGCAGTGGCCAGTGAAGGCCATCTCTGCCAGCGTCACCAGCAGGCCGCCATCGGAACGGTCGTGATAGGCCAGCAGCTTACGCTCCGCCACCAGCGCCTGGATGGCGTCGTAGAAACCTTTCAACTGCGCGACGTCGCGCACATCGGCTGGCTTGTCGCCGAGCTGGCGGTAAACCTGTGCCAGCGCGGTGGCACCCAGCGCGTTGTGGCCTTTACCCAGGTCAATCAGCAGCAGGGCGTTGTCTTCGGTCGCAAGCTGCGGCGTAACGGTGTGGCGCACGTCTTCCACGCGCGCAAACGCGGTGATCACCAGCGACAGCGGAGAGGTCATCTCGCGTTGCTCGCTGCCTTCCTGCCAGCGGGTTTTCATCGACATAGAGTCTTTACCCACCGGAATGGTCAGGCCGAGGGCAGGACACAGCTCCTCGCCCACCGCTTTTACGGCTTCATACAGGCCAGCATCTTCGCCAGGGTGACCGGCTGCGGCCATCCAGTTTGCAGAGAGTTTGATACGTTTGATGTCGCCGATCTGCGTCGCGGCGATGTTGGTCAGCGCTTCACCGACCGCCAGACGGGCGGAGGCGGCGAAGTCCAGCAGCGCCACCGGGGTGCGTTCGCCCAGGGCCATCGCTTCGCCGTAGTAGCTGTCGAGGCTCGCGGTAGTCACCGCGCAGTTTGCCACCGGGATCTGCCACGGGCCAACCATCTGGTCGCGCGATACCATACCGGTCACGGTACGGTCGCCGATGGTCACCAGGAACGTTTTCTCCGCCACGGCAGGCAGGTGCAGCACGCGGTTAACCGCTTCTGCCACGGTGATGCCCTGGCGATCCAGCGCTTTGCCCGCCGCTTTGCGGGTTGTCACGTCGCGGGTCATCTTCGGCGTTTTACCGAGCAGGACGTCCAGCGGCAGATCGATCGGCTGGTTGTCAAAGTGGGTGTCGCTTAAGGAAAGGTGCTGCTCCTCGGTCGCTTCACCTATGACCGCATACGGCGCACGCTCGCGGCGGCACAGCTCGTCAAACAGCGGCAGCTGATCCGCGGCAACCGCCAGCACGTAGCGCTCCTGGGATTCGTTACACCAGATTTCCAGTGGGCTCATGCCCGGCTCATCGCTCAGGATATCGCGCAGGTTAAAACGGCCACCGCGGCCACCGTCGCTCACCAGTTCCGGCATGGCGTTGGACAGACCGCCCGCACCTACGTCGTGGATGAACAGAATCGGGTTGGCGTCGCCCAGTTGCCAGCAGCGGTCGATCACTTCCTGGCAGCGACGCTCCATTTCCGGGTTGTCACGCTGCACGGAAGCAAAATCGAGGTCCGCATCAGACTGACCGGAAGCCATAGAAGACGCTGCCCCGCCGCCCAGACCGATGTTCATCGCCGGACCACCGAGTACAATCAGCTTCGCGCCGACAACGATTTCGCCTTTCTGCACGTGATCGGCACGGATGTTACCGATCCCGCCCGCCAGCATGATCGGTTTGTGGTAACCGCGCAGCTCTTCGCCGTTGTGGCTGTCCACTTTCTCTTCATAGGTACGGAAGTAACCGTTCAGCGCCGGACGACCAAACTCGTTGTTAAACGCCGCGCCGCCCAGCGGGCCGTCGGTCATGATATCCAGCGCGGTGACAATGCGCTCTGGCTTGCCGAAATCTTCTTCCCACGGCTGTTCAAAGCCCGGGATACGCAGGTTGGAGACGGAGAAACCGACCAGACCCGCTTTGGGTTTAGCGCCACGACCAGTCGCACCTTCGTCACGGATTTCACCGCCGGAGCCCGTCGCCGCACCCGGCCACGGGGAGATCGCCGTCGGGTGGTTGTGGGTTTCCACTTTCATCAGGATATGCGCGGGCTCCTGATGGAAGTCATAGCGCCCTGCTTCGCGATCGGCGAAGAAGCGGCCCACCTCGGAACCTTCCATCACCGCGGCGTTGTCTTTATAGGCAGACAGCACGTGGTCAGGGGTTTGTTCCATGGTGTTTTTGATCATTTTGAACAGCGACTTCGGCTGCTGTTCGCCGTCAATAATCCAGTCGGCGTTGAAAATCTTATGTCGGCAGTGCTCAGAGTTGGCCTGCGCGAACATGTAGAGTTCGATGTCGTTCGGGTTGCGGTTGAGCTTAACGAACGCGTCCTGCAGGTAATCAATTTCGTCTTCTGCCAGCGCCAGGCCGAGACGCAGGTTGGCGTCAATCAGCGCCTGACGGCCCTGCCCCAGCAGGTCTACGCTCTGTACCGGCGCAGGCTGATGGTGTGAGAACAGCTTCTGCGCGTCGTCGAGAGAGGCAAATACGCTCTCCATCATGCGGTCGTGCAGCTCAGCCGCAACCGCCTGCCACTGCGCGTCACTCAGGGTGGAGGCTTCAACATAGTACGCCACGCCGCGTTCCAGACGGTTAATCTGGCTCAGACCACAGTTGTGGGCGATGTCGGTGGCTTTGGAAGACCAGGGGGAGATGGTGCCCGGACGCGGCGTCGCAAGGATCAGTTTGCCGGTTGGCGTATGGCTGCTCAGGCTTGGACCATACTTGAGCAGGCGTTCCAGCTGTACGCGCTCCTCTGCATTCAGGGGGGCATTCAGGTCAGCAAAATGGACATACTCAGCGTAAATATTGCTTACCGGAAGGTCGGCCGCCTGAAAACGTGCCAGCAGTTTGGTAATACGGAAGGCAGACAGTGCAGGCGAACCACGCAGAATTTCCATCATAAGTCTCTCGTCTTCGAAGCGCCGGGGCGCTTACAGTGTGCGCAAGGGGGGAAAACGGGCGTCATTATAGAGAATCCTGAGCGCCGACGAAACCGTTTGCGTCGAAATAAAATTTGCACAGCGGTTTAACAATAGGTGTGACCTGTCTCTCTAATTTGTTGCCAAGTGGCGTAACTTTGCGCAAAATGCCGCTCATTCAATGGCAAACCTTATTCTTAACATGGCTACAGCATACTGAGGCAACCGGCGTCGCAGAGAATTAACTAATTGAAAAAATTAAAGATTAATTATCTGCTCATCGGCATTGTTACGTTGCTGCTGGCAGTGGCCCTCTGGCCTTCTATCCCCTGGTTCGGTAAAGCCGAAAACCGTATCGCCGCCATTCAGGAGCGGGGGGAATTGCGCGTCAGTACCCTCTCCTCTCCGCTGATTTACGGCGACATCAACGGCAAAACCATTGGTCTGGATTATGAACTGGCCCAGCAGTTTGCCGACTATCTGGGTGTTAAGCTCAAAATTACCGTGCGTCAGAACATCAGCCAATTGTTCGATGACCTGGATAACGACGATGCCGATATCCTTGCAGCCGGGCTGGTGTACAACAGCGAGCGCAGCAAGAACTACCAGCCAGGCCCGACCTACTACTCTGTCTCCCAGCAGCTGGTTTACCGCGTGGGAAGCGTGCGCCCGCGCTCGCTCGCCACCATTAACGAGCAACAGCTGACGATTGCCCCCGGCCATGTCGTGATTGACGACCTGCGCGCGCTCAAAGAGAAAAAGTATCCTGACCTGAGCTGGACGATTGACCCAAAACTGGGCACGACAGAACTGCTCGATCAGGTTAAAGACAAAAAGCTGCCCTACACCATTGCCGATTCGGTGGCCATCAGCCTGTTCCAGCGCGTGCACCCTGAAATCGCCGTGGCGCTGGATGTGACTGACGAACAGCCGGTGACCTGGTTTACCCAACTGGATAACGATCAGACCCTCTCTGCGGCCATGCTCGATTTCTATAACGCCATCAATGAAGACGGTACGCTGGCGCGCCTGGAAGAAAAATACCTCGGCCATGGTGATGACTTCGATTACGTCGACACCCGCAGCTTCTTGCGCGCAGTTGATAGCGTCCTGCCGGACCTGCAGCCGTTGTTCGAAAAATACGCCCAGGAGATTGACTGGAAGCTGCTGGCGGCGATTTCGTATCAGGAATCCCACTGGGATACTCAGGCTACCTCTCCGACCGGCGTGCGTGGTCTCATGATGCTGACGAAAAATACCGCGCTGAGTCTGGGCGTCAATGACCGTACCGATGCGGAGCAAAGCATCAGCGGCGGCGCACAGTATTTACAGGATATGATGGCCAAAGTACCGGAGACCGTGCCGGAAGAAGAGCGGATTTGGTTTGCACTGGCCGCCTACAACATGGGTTATGCGCACATGCTGGACGCGCGCGCGCTGACGGCAAAAACCAAAGGTAACCCGGACAGCTGGTCTGATGTAAAACAGCGTCTGCCGCTGCTGAGCCAGAAACCGTGGTACAACAAGCTGACCTACGGGTATGCGCGCGGGCATGAAGCCTACGCTTACGTGGAAAATATTCGTAAGTATCAGATAAGCCTGGTGGGGTATCTGCTGGAGAAAGAGAAAGAAGCGGCAGAAGCTAAACAGCTGGCTCAGAGCTACCCGGTGGTCGCACCGGACGAACTTAATCGTCCACCTGCTTCAATTCTGCCTTTTGTTGCTTTTTCTGCTGCCGGCGCATTCGAAAGAAGTCACTCAGCAGACCCGAACACTCTGGTGCAAGTACCCCACCGATAGTCTGCACCTGGTGGTTCATCCCCGGATGGCCTAGCACGTCCATTAGCGAACCGGCCGCGCCTGTTTTTTCATCCCGCGCACCAAACACCAGCGTACCGATACGACTGTGCACCATCGCGCCGGAACACATAACGCAGGGTTCAAGGGTGACGTACAGAGTCGTATCGAGCAGACGATAGTTTTGCAGTACCAGCCCGCCCTGACGAAGCGCCATAATTTCGGCGTGCGCGGTAGGATCGTGGCGGCCAATGGGGCGGTTCCACCCTTCGCCAATCACCTGATTATGATGAACCAGCACCGCGCCCACGGGCACTTCGCCCTCATCCCAGGCACGTTGAGCCAGCGTTAGCGCGTGGCGCATCCAGTATTCATGATTGTGTTCAGGGTTGGACAACGGTTGATACTCCAGTCGAAAAGCGGGCGGCATTATACACGCCCGTTTTAGAGAAGACTATTCGAGTTGCTGAAGTTTACCTGATGGCGTGACGCGCCAGCGGTGCTGGCAAAAATAGAGCAGCGGGTTGTCCTGTTTGCTGTCGCTGTAGCCGCTGTACAGGCGCAGCGGCGTGCCGATACGCTTCTCCAGTTGAACCACTTTCTCGTGCCCCAGGCAGCGCATGGTCAGCACCCAGCCGCCGTAAGCGCGGGAAATTTGCGTGGCGATAAGATTTACGCGCGGCAGCCATGGCGTATCAAAATAGACCTGCTCCACCAGCGTCTGCGGGGAGCCGGTAATCAGCCAGATGTCGGCATCGTTCGCGTCGAGGTAGCTGGTGAGACGCGCCTGCACCACGGGAAACGCGGCGACATGGCCGCGAAACCAGTACGCAAAATCCTGTTCGAGCTGTTTAAGGCGTGCTTCGCTGTGACCAAAGGTGCATCCCCAGAGCAGCAGGCTCATCGGCCAGCGCGCTGCACGGCCTTTCACCAGCAGCGCGATGCCAATCACGGGTAAGAGCGGTAAGACGAGCAGCGCATTCAGAGGCTGACGCCGCAGCAGATAGCGCATAAAGGTGCCAAACATATCCTGCTGGTGCAGCGTTCCATCCAGGTCGAAAAAGACAACGCGACGCACGTGATTTGCCAAACCTTACTCCTCTGGGTCGTTGAATCCTAACAGCCAGGTAAACAGGAACCCGGCGATTACCGCTACTAAATAGCCTAACAGATAGAGCATCACTTTTCCGGTCACGACGGTTAATGCCAGCGGTAAACCGGAAAGTCCAAAGGTGATCACCGTCGCCACTTTCCAGTAGCTAATGAGCGCCCCGCCCACCGCGCCGCCCAGACAGGCTGCGAGGAAAGGTTTCCCCAGCGGCAGCGTAACGCCGAAAATCAGCGGCTCGCCGATGCCGAGCAGTCCGACCGGGAGCGCGCCTTTAATCACTTTTTTCAGTCGCGCGTTGCGGGTTTTCATCAGTACGGCAATCGCCGCGCCGACCTGCCCCACGCCCGCCATCGACAGGATAGGCAGCAGCGCGTTATAGCCGTGCGCCTGCACCAGCTCGACGTGGATCGGCACCAGCCCCTGGTGCAGGCCGGTCAGCACCAGCGGCAGGAAAGTACCAGAGAGCACCGCGCCCACAAGCAGGCCACCACGGTCGATAGCCAGAGACGCACCGTGGGCGATGGCGTCAGAGATCCAGCCACCTAGCGGCTGAAGGACCACAATCGCTACGCTACCGGTAATTAATGTGGTCAGCAGCGGGTTGAGGATAAGCTCAATCGAGCCAGGCAGGATCGCGCGCAGCCTTTTCTCAATCCAGCACATCAGGATGACCACCAGCAGCACGGCAATCACCCCACCGCGCCCCGGCTGGAGCGCCTCACCAAACAGCGTGATCTGCGCCAGCTGCGGGCTGGACAAGATGCCCGCCATTACCCCGCCCATGGCCAGCGATCCGCCAAACACCTTCGCGGTATTCACCCCGACCAGAATGTTCATGATGGCGAAAACTGCGCTGCCGAAGATCCCGAGGATCCCCAGCAGGTTTGGATACTGCGTGGCAAAATCCCCGACGATATCCGGCCGCTTGAGGATATTGATAATCCCGGTGATCAGGCCCGAAGCAATAAACGCCGGGATCAGCGGGATAAAGACGTTTGCCAGCTGTCGCAGCGCATCGCTCATCGGCGCCTTGTATTTGGCTTTTGCCTGCGCTTTGGTGCTTTCGGCATCGTCAAATGAGGCCGTCGCCTCACCGCCAACCATCAGCGCGCGCATGGCATCAACAACCTGCGCCGCTTTCCCCGGCCCGACAATGAGCTGGTGCTGCTGTCCCTGTTTGACGTATCCACTTACGCCGGGGAGTTGCTTCAGGCCCGGTAGATCAAGATCGTCGTCGTTATGCACCTCGACGCGCACGCGCGTCATGCAGTTTTCCAGACGCTGGATATTCTTTTCTCCGCCGATCCCCTGCAGGATGCCGCTGGCGAGCGCTGCTGTCTTTTCCATACACGCCTCTGTTAGTTTTCTAATGCAGCCCGTAAGAACCCGTTATGCGCATCGAGTTTGGCTCTCGCTGCCGTGGCGTCCAGCCCGCTTAAGATCATCAGAATGGCCGGTTTAACATCGTGATCGGTTTGTTTCAGGACCGCTTCCGCCTCTTCACGGCCTGCGCCTGTCGCCTCCATCACCATACGGCAGGCTCTGTCCACCAGCTTGACGTTGGTGGCCTGCATATCGACCATCAGGTTCTGATAAACCTTGCCGAACTTCACCATCGCGCCGGTGGAGATCATATTGAGCACCAGCTTTTGCGCGGTCCCGGATTTCAGGCGCGTGGAGCCGGTCAGCGCTTCCGGCCCAACAACCGGAGAGATGGCGATAGCGGCCACCTGGGCAATCGGCGAGCCGGGGTTGCAGGAGATGGCAACCGTCGTGCAGCCTGTCTGGTTGGCGTATTCCAGGCCGCCAATGACGTACGGCGTGCGCCCGGATGCCGCCAGCCCAACCACCAGATCCTGCGCGGTCAGGTTCAGCGCTTTGAGATCATCTTCACCGAGCTGTTTGTTGTCTTCCGCCCCTTCAACAGCTTTCAGCAGCGCGCCTGGGCCACCGGCAATCAGCCCGATCACCAGGCCGTGCGGAACGCCAAAGGTTGGCGGACATTCGGAGGCATCCAGAACCCCCAAACGTCCGCTGGTGCCCGCGCCCATGTAAATAATGCGTCCACCGGCCTTTAGCGCAGTTGCGGCCGCATCCACCGCTTTCGCCACCTCAGGTAATGTCTCTTTCACTGCCTGCGCGACCAGCGTATCCTGTTGATTAAAGCGGTTAACCAGCTCCAGCGTGGAGAGTGCGTCAAGATCCATGGTTTGCGGGTTACGCGTTTCAGAAACCAGTGAGCCAAGATTCATTTTTTGTACCTCAAGAATTTTTAATTCATAATAATCACACTATTGTGGAATATAAAATTCATTCAGGCGAGCAAAATTCGTATTTGAGCAGATAATCACATTTTCGCCAGGAGACCGTATGAACTGTTTAATTCGCATTCGCCAGCGTTATGCAGGCTTTGCCCAAAGCGACAAGAAGCTGGCGGATTTTCTACTTTCTCAACCCGACCACGCGCGCCATCTGAGCTCGCAGCAGCTGGCGAGTGAGGCCGGTGTGAGCCAGTCCAGCGTGGTGAAGTTTGCCCAGAAGATTGGGTTTAAGGGCTTTCCGGCCCTCAAGCTTGCGATCAGCGAAGCGCTGGTGAGTAACCCCAATCCGCAGTCGATGCCGGTGCATAATCAGATCCGGGGCGATGACCCGATGCGTCTGGTGGGCGAAAAGCTGATCAAAGAGAACGTGGCGGCCATGCATGCGACGCTGGATGTGAATACCGAAGAGAAGCTGCTGGAAAGCGTGGCGATGCTGCGCGCGGCACGGCGCATTATTCTGACCGGGATAGGTGCATCCGGGCTAGTGGCGCGTAACTTTGGCTGGAAGCTGACGAAGATCGGTTACAACGCGATAGTGGAGCAGGACATGCACGCCCTGCTCGCCACCGTCCAGGCAATGGATCCTGACGATTTGCTGCTGGCGATCTCTTATTCCGGTGAACGTCGAGAGATCAATATGGCGACCGATGAAGCGCTGCGCGTCGGCGGTAAAATTCTGGCGATCACGGGTTTTACGCCAAACGCGCTCCAGCAGCGGGCAACGCGCTGTTTATATACCATTGCCGAGGAGCAGGCCACGCGCAGCGCGGCTATTTCGTCCACCAGTGCTCAAATGATGCTGACGGATCTGCTGTTTATGGCGCTGGTGCAGCAGGATCTTGAGCGCGCGCCCGAGCGCATTCGTCACAGCGAAGAACTGGTAAAGAAACTGGTTTGACGCGTATAATGCCCGCCCAGTTTGTGTTGTTTCTGAGAATTTCCTGATGGCGCTGTTAATTACCAAAAAATGCATTAATTGCGATATGTGCGAGCCCGAATGCCCTAACCAGGCCATTTCGATGGGCGACAGCATTTATGAGATTAACAGCGACCGCTGCACGGAATGCATCGGCCACTATGAAACGCCGACCTGTCAGAAAGTGTGCCCGATCCCGAATACTATCCTGAAGGATCCGGCCCACGTCGAGAACGAAGAACAGTTATGGGATAAGTTTGTCCTGATGCATCATGCAGACAAACTCTAGCTTTCAATGATCACCGTTGCGCAGGCGTAGTGGCGTTCATCGGCGAGCGTCACGTGCATGTGATTCACGCCCAGCTTCTCAGCCAGCTTTTGCGCCTCGCCCCATAAGCGCAGGCGTGGCTTACCCAGCTCATCGTTAAACACTTCAAACTGGTTAAACGCCAGGCCATTACGAATGCCTGTCCCGAAGGCTTTAGCTGCCGCCTCTTTAACCGCAAAGCGCTTCGCCAGAAAACGCACCGGCTGCTGATGCGCTTCCCAGATGGCCCACTCGTTATCGCTCAGCACGCGTCTTGCGAGGCGATCGCCACTCCGGGCGATCACCGCTTCAATGCGGGCTATTTCAACGATATCGGTGCCTAAGCCCAGAATGGCCATTACTGACGCGCTTCCAGCATCAGGCGTTTCATCTCTGAGACCGCCTCTTTCAGGCCACTCATCACCGCACGGCCAATAATGGCGTGGCCGATGTTCAGCTCGTGCATTTCCGGCAGCGCGGCAATGGCTTTTACATTGTGGTAGGTCAGGCCGTGGCCGGCGTTAACTTTCAGACCCAGGCTTGAAGCGTACGTGGCCGCTTTAGCGATACGCTCCAGCTCTTTCGCCTGCTCGGCGTCGTTTTTGGCATCGGCATAGCAGCCGGTGTGAATTTCGATATACGGTGCACCCACGTCGGCCGCCGCTTTAATCTGGGTGAAATCAGCGTCGATAAACAGCGAAACCATGATACCGGCATCAGCCAGGCGTTTGCAGGCATCGCGCATTTTGTCGAACTGCCCGGCTACATCCAGACCGCCTTCGGTGGTCACTTCCTGACGCTTTTCCGGTACCAGGCAGCAGAAATGCGGTTGGGTCTCGCAGGCAACGGCGAGCATCTCTTCAGTGACCGCCATCTCCAGATTCATACGGGTGTCCAGCGTCTGGCGCAGAATGCGCACGTCGCGGTCAGTAATATGGCGGCGGTCTTCACGCAGGTGAACGGTAATGCCGTCAGCGCCAGCCTGTTCAGCAATAAACGCCGCCTGAACCGGATCGGGATACGCCGTACCGCGCGCATTACGCAGCGTGGCGATATGATCAATGTTGACGCCTAACAGTAATTCAGCCATGACAATCCTCGGTATTTTGGTTCATTTCTCTTCCCCCCTCTCCTGCCGGGAGAGGGCTGGGGTGAGGGGTAAAACGTTAACGTTTCGGCACAAACTGCCTGAATAATTCGCGGCTCTTTAAGGGCTTGCCGCCAAGATACGGCTTAAGGGCAATCCGGGTAAAGCGTTTTGCTGCGCGCAGGGTGTCCTGATCGGGGAACTCGCGCTCATACAGCGCCCGGAGCTGGCGCCCGGTAAAGGTACTGTTGTCGATCACGATACTGGCGATAAAGCCTTTTTCTTCGCGGTAGCGGTAGGTCATAGTGTCTTCTACCTCGTCCCCGCTCCCCGCACAGTGCAGAAAATCTACGCCGTACCCAAGATGGCCCAGCAGCGCCAGTTCGAAGCGGCGCAGCGCAGGCTCGGGTGTGCCGGTTGCGCCAGCAAGTGCCTGGATACAGTGCAGATAATCGAAGAAAAGTTCCGAGAAGCGAGTCTCATGTTCAAGGACGCGAGAAATGAGTTCGTTGACATACAGACCGCTGTAGAGCGTGATGCCAGAAAGAGGAAGCGCCAGAGAGACGGCTTCGGCACTGCGCAGGGTTTTGACTTCCCCACGCCCGCCAAAGCGAACCAGCAGCGGTGTGAAAGGCTGTAAGGCACCTTTCAGGTTAGAACGTTTGGAACGTGCGCCTTTCGCAACAAGGCGCACGCGGCCCGACTCTTCCGTGAAGACGTCCAGCATAAGGCTGGTTTCGCTCCAGGGACGACTATGGAGAACGAAGGCACGCTGCCAACCTTCCATTATACTCGTCGTCTTGCGTTACTGGTCTTCGCCGTAACCGAGGCTGCGCAGAGCACGCTCATCATCGGCCCAGCCAGATTTCACTTTCACCCACAGTTCGAGGTGAACCGGCGCTTCGAACATCTCCATCATGTCCTTACGGGCTTCGATACCGATGGTTTTTATCTTGGCGCCTTTATTGCCGATCACCATCTTCTTCTGCCCTTCGCGCTCAACGAGGATCAGGCCGTTGATGTCGTAGCCGCCGCGCTCGTTGGTCTGGAAACGCTCGATCTCCACCGTCACAGAGTACGGCAGTTCAGCGCCCAGGAAACGCATCAGCTTTTCACGGATGATTTCAGACGCCATAAAGCGCTGAGAGCGATCGGTGATGTAGTCTTCCGGGAAGTGATGAATCGCTTCCGGCAGATGCTTACGCACGATGCCCGCGATGGTATCAACGTTCAGACCGGTCTCAGCAGACAGCGGAACGATGTCGAGGAAGTTCATCTGACTTCCGAGCCACTGCAGATGCGGCAGCAGGTCGGCCTTTTCCTGCACGTTATCAACTTTGTTAACCGCGAGAATGACCGGCGTTTTGCCGTCACGCAGCTTGTTCAGCACCATCTCGTCGTCCGGCGTCCAGCGGGTGCCTTCAACAACGAAAATCACCAGCTCTACGTCGCCAATCGAGCTGCTCGCCGCCTTGTTCATCAGACGGTTGATGGCACGCTTCTCTTCCATGTGCAGGCCCGGGGTATCGACGTAGATCGCCTGATACGCGCCTTCAGTATGGATGCCGACGATGCGGTGACGCGTGGTCTGCGCCTTACGCGAGGTGATGGAAATCTTCTGCCCAAGCAGATTATTCAGCAGGGTGGATTTACCAACGTTCGGACGTCCGACGATGGCAATAAATCCGCAATAGGTTTTTTCTTCGCTCATTCCAGCTCCAGCATTTTTAACGCCTGTTCGGCGGCAGCCTGTTCAGCCTTACGACGGCTTGAACCTGTGCCCACCACCGGTTCACTCAGGCCACTGACCTGGCAATGGATGGTAAATTCCTGATCGTGTGCTTCGCCACGAACCTGCACCACCAGATAGGATGGTAGCGGCAGATGACGACCCTGCAAATATTCCTGCAGACGCGTTTTCGGATCTTTTTGTTTATCGCCAGGACTGATTTCGTCCAGACGGCTCTGATACCAGTTCAGGATCAGCTTTTCTACGGTCTGGATATCGCTGTCCAGGAACACACCACCAATTAATGCTTCGACCGTATCGGCAAGAATAGATTCACGACGAAAGCCGCCGCTTTTCAGTTCACCCGGTCCAAGACGCAGACATTCGCCCAGTTCAAATTCACGCGCGATTTCCGCAAGGGTATTACCCCGAACCAGCGTGGCACGCATGCGGCTCATATCACCCTCGTCCACACGCGGGAAACGATGATAAAGCGCATTCGCAATCACGAAACTTAAAATAGAGTCACCTAAAAACTCGAGGCGCTCATTATGTTTGCTGCTGGCACTGCGGTGGGTTAATGCCTGTTGCAACAACTCCTGATGATGAAAAGTGTAGCCCAGCTTCCGTTGAAGCCGATTAATTACGATGGGGTTCATGCGATACCAATAAATGAATGCGTCAAAAATGCAGCACACGAAACCGACCTGAGAAAACCAACGCGGTTTCGTGTGCCGTGGCTCCCTTGCAGGGCCAACCTTAAACTTCGGGGGAATATTCTATACACAACGACAAGGGATGTCGTTAGTTCGAAGAGATTTATCGTGGAAATAATTCACGTAGCCGCGAAATAATGCGGCTACGTGCTCTTTTCGTGAGAATTAATGGATCCCGCCAATACGATTCAGGCGTACCCCGGTCGGCCATTCGCCTTCCTGCTTCTCAAAACTCATCCAGATCGCCGTCGCTTTACCCACCAGATTCGCTTCCGGCACAAAGCCCCAGTAGCGGCTATCGGCAGAGTTATCGCGGTTATCGCCCATCATGAAGTAATGACCTGGCGGTACGATCCAACTGGCAAGCTGCTGACCCGGCTGCTGGTAATACATACCCACTTGATCCTGCGCGATTGGAACCGTCAGGATACGATGGGTGACATCACCCAGCGTCTCTTTACGCTCAACCAGGCGGATGCCGTTCTCTTTGGTCTCGCCTTTCGGTACCTGGAAGAAACCACTGGTCGCTTCACCGCCGTTACGACGGGCAAAGGTCTGCACAAAATCACTTGGCTCAACGTTTGAGTAGGTGATGGCCAGCGCGTTTTCACATGCGGTACCGGAACTGCAGCCCGGCTGAACGGTGACTTCCTTCGTGGTCGGATCGTAGGTGACTTTATCACCCGGCAGACCCACCGCTCGCTTGATGTAGTCCAGTCGCGGATCTTCCGGGTATTTAAACACCACGATATCGCCACGTTTCGGATGACCGGTTTCGATCAGCGTTTTCTGGTAGATCGGATCTTTAATGCCGTAGGCAAACTTCTCAACCAGAATAAAATCGCCAATCAGCAGTGTTGGCATCATGGAACCTGATGGGATCTGGAACGGCTCGTAAATGAACGAACGCACCACCAGCACAATGGCCAGCACCGGAAATACCGAGGCTCCCGTTTCCAGCCAGCCCGGTTTCGGGCCGACTTTCTTCAGGGTTTTCGCATCAAGCCCATCGCCAGTGGCTGCCTGCGCGGCAGCCTGACGTTCACGGCGTTTTGGGGCGAAGATAAACTTATCCAGACACCACAGCAGACCTGTCACCAGGGTAGCGATGACCAGGATCAGGGCAAACATGTTCGCCATGCCAACTCCTTAAGGGTTATTTGCCGTCTTTACCAACATGAAGAATGGCAAGGAATGCTTCCTGCGGCAGCTCAACGTTACCGACCTGTTTCATACGCTTCTTACCGTCTTTCTGCTTCTGCAGCAGCTTTTTCTTACGGCTGACGTCACCGCCGTAGCATTTCGCCAGGACGTTTTTACGCAGCTGTTTAACGGTAGAACGGGCGATGATATGGTTACCAATGGCCGCCTGAATCGCGATGTCAAATTGCTGACGCGGGATCAGCTCTTTCATCTTCTCAACCAGTTCACGACCACGGTATGGCGCGTTGTCGTTGTGGGTGATCAGCGCCAGCGCATCGACGCGCTCGCTGTTGATCAGCACGTCCACACGCACCATGTTAGAGGCCTGGAAGCGCTTGAAGTTGTAATCCAGTGACGCATAGCCACGGGAGGTCGACTTCAGACGGTCGAAGAAGTCGAGGACCACTTCCGCCATCGGGATTTCGTAGGTCAGCGCCACCTGGTTACCGTGGTAAACCATGTTGGTCTGCACGCCACGCTTCTCAATACACAGCGTGATGACGTTGCCCAGGAACTCCTGCGGCAACAGCATGTGACACTCAGCAATAGGCTCACGCAGCTCGTGAATATTGTTCAGCGGCGGCAGCTTGGACGGGCTATCGACGTAGATCACTTCTTTCGAGGTGGTTTCCACTTCATACACTACGGTCGGCGCGGTGGTGATCAGATCCAGATCGTATTCACGCTCCAGACGTTCCTGAATGATCTCCATGTGCAGCAGGCCGAGGAAGCCACAGCGGAAACCGAAGCCCAGCGCCGTTGAACTTTCTGGTTCGTAGAACAGGGAAGCATCGTTCAGGCTCAGCTTACCAAGCGCATCACGGAAGTTTTCGTAGTCGTCAGAGCTGACCGGGAACAGGCCCGCGTAAACCTGCGGTTTCACCTTTTTGAAGCCTGGCAGCGCTTTGTCCGCCGGGTTACGCGCCAGCGTCAGCGTATCGCCCACCGGAGCACCGAGGATGTCTTTAATAGCGCAGACCAGCCAGCCTACCTCGCCGCATTTCAGCTCGGTACGGTCAACCTGTTTTGGCGTGAAGATACCCAGACGGTCAGCGTTGTAGACCTGGCCGGTACTCATGACCTTAATTTTGTCGCCTTTACGCATGGTGCCGTTTTTGATACGTACCAGCGAAACAACGCCAAGGTAGTTATCGAACCAGGAGTCGATGATCAGCGCCTGCAGCGGCGCTTCCGGGTCACCTTCCGGTGGCGGAATATCACGCACCAGACGTTCCAGCACATCGGGAACACCGACGCCGGTTTTCGCCGAGCAGCGTACCGCGTCGGTCGCATCAATGCCGACGATGTCTTCAATCTCTTCCGCGACGCGCTCAGGATCGGCGGCAGGAAGGTCAATTTTGTTCAGAACCGGCACGACCTCGAGATCCATTTCCATCGCGGTGTAGCAGTTCGCCAGGGTCTGGGCTTCTACGCCCTGCCCGGCATCGACCACCAGCAGCGCGCCTTCACAGGCCGCCAGCGAGCGTGAAACTTCATAGGAGAAGTCAACGTGGCCAGGGGTGTCGATAAAGTTCAGTTGGTAGGTTTCACCGTCGGTCGCTTTATAGTCGAGCGTCACGCTCTGCGCTTTAATGGTGATACCGCGTTCGCGTTCCAGGTCCATGGAGTCCAGTACCTGGGCTGCCATTTCACGATCAGACAGGCCACCGCAAATCTGGATAATACGGTCAGACAGCGTCGACTTACCGTGGTCAATGTGAGCAATGATCGAAAAGTTACGTATGTTCTTCATATAGTTAAATAATTATGCCTTACGAATTCCTGGAGGCCGCTGTTCTTAGCCTGACGTTTTTCAGTGCGAAAACGCAGCATTCTACACTACATCCCCGCAACCTGGAAATGCACTTAGAGCCAAGCATAGCGCGAAGAAACGGCGTTTTCTTTTTTGAGATGTAAATAATGATAAAGCCCGGTGGATCACCGGGCTTCAGAAGAGAGCGTTTCGACACGAAGCTGGTCAGGCGCGAGTGCAACATTGAGGATAACGGGTTGCCACTCTTCCCGTGCAGCGAGCTTTGGCGACAGGCCTTTGGCAAGCCAAAATCCACCTACGCCACCCAGTGCAGCACCACACATGGCAGCCACATCGGTGCCAAACAACGTCTGGAAAATACCGCCCATAACAAACAAACCAACCAGTGGGGAGAGATAAACCAGCATCGCGGAGGTCAACAGACTGCCTTCTGCGATGCCCAGTTCCACCTTCTGCCCTGCAACCAGCGGCTGTTCGCTCGGGACGGCGATCGTATGCGACGTCTGCGGCCCCAGCTTGTTGAGCACGCGGCTGCCGCAACCCGCTCTGGACGCGCAGCTGTTGCATGATGCTTTTACATCACAGCTCACCAGCGCAACGCCATCCTGCCACGATACGACCGTAGCCCACTCTTTAATCATTGCGCAGCCCTGAATTTAATGCTGTCGGAAATGCGCTTCGCCGTTTGCGGTGGCAATTCCCCGACGATGGTGATCTCGGCGTTATCACGTACCGTGGTACTCACCGTACGGCGCCCGGTACGAAGCATTTGTTCTGAACTGTTTGCCGTTGCACGGTTGATGTTCACCGAGAAGCTGAACAACCCATCTGAATAAAGACGCGATTCGACCGGCGTTTCAATGGTCGGTAACTGGCGACGGCTACTGGAGACTTCACTAAATCCTTGCGGGATCCAGGAAGGAACCCAGTTGAAGTTCACAGAATCACCGGCAGGAACAGAAAGCAGCGGCGGCAGGCTGGCTTTGGCCAGATTCTGCATGCTATTGCCCACCTGATTATTCACGCTGAAGGAGATGACGCGGAACTGTTCCAGCGTTTCACCGTCACGGTCGAGCAGGTCAACGCGCATTGGCAGCTTGGTTTCTGCATCAATCCAGACGATGTAGCTGTAACGCGTACCGTCTCTGGCAACAACGCGGATAACCTCGCAGAGTCTGTCGGCGATGCGGGTTTTGCCGACCGCGATAAAATCGTAGAAAGGCGCAAGACGCTTGAAATCGGTATAGATAAGCGATGGCAAGGAATCAACGATATAGTCGCCATTCAGAGTGAAAGGTTCCAGGCCAGGTTCAAAGTAGCTGATTTCATTGCCACGCTGAACCACTTCCCGACGTGGGCCATCCATCTGTAAAAGCTGGGCGAGCGGCTGGTTATCAAGACGGGCATGGCGATAGCGTAACGATTCGACGCCCTGCTTATTAATGCTGATAAATGCCAACTCGTAATTGAGTGACTGGCTGGCCAGATTCATTTGCTGCAACAACGCCCCGGATGAAACATCAGCCGAGGCGTTGGCAGAGAAGAACAGGCTACCTGTCATCAGAGACATGGCGAACCAAAGTTGCTTCATTACTGCGATTGCGTTCCTAAAGTTTGGTTTCCGGGCACTTGCACAGCAGCCTGCTGGGTTTGTGCCTGCTCAAACTGAAGCTGTTCGGAGTGCAGACGACGCTGCAACTCATAATCCTGCAACATCGCATTGATGCGACGGCGCTGCTCTTGTACCTGCTGTTGCTGACCGCCGCTTGCGGAAGCATCTGCCGGTACGCCCAGGCTAACCGGGCTGGCTTTGCCCATCATCGGCAGTGTATTAAACACTGGCGCTTCAGGCTGCTGATTGGCTTCAGACTGAGTGTTATAGTGCTGGACGCCAACGATAACTGCAAGCGATACGCAAGCAGCCACACCCATTTGGGTAAGCTGGCTGGCCCACGGACGCACCTTTTGCCAGAACGGCATTTTCTGCCACTGGTGAGGCGCGGGCTGAGCTTCAGGAATCAGCGGAGTGGTCTGATGTACTGGCTCGTTCTCGATGGCCGCCATGACGCGAGCCGAGATATCGAAATGGAGAACCTCGCCGGTATCACCACGCAGGGTGTCACGGATGAGATGATAGCTCTCCCAGGTCTCTTGCATTTCGGGAGAATGAGACAGCTCATTGAGCAGCCCACTATCCAGCGTTTCACCATCCATTAAAGCGGAAAGTTGTTCTTTCTGCATGCCTAATACCTTTTCCAGTATCCCGCTATCGTCAACGCCTGATAAGCGGTTGAACTTTATTATCAATTGCTTCTCGCGCACGGAAAATTCGTGAACGAACCGTGCCGACCGGACAATCCATGATGGCCGCTATCTCTTCATAGCTTAGGCCATCCAACTCCCGTAACGTAATTGCCATGCGTAAATCTTCCGGGAGCGACTCGATCGTGCGAAAAACGATTTGTCTCAGTTCTTCTGACAACATTAAGTTCTCAGGGTTCGAAATTTCTTTCAACGCGCCGCCACTTTCGAAGTTTTCGGCGTCGATTGCGTCCACATCACTAGAAGGCGGACGACGGCCCTGAGCGACCAGATAATTTTTTGCTGTATTCACGGCAATGCGATACAGCCAGGTATAAAAAGCACTATCTCCCCGGAATGAATCCAGCGCACGATAGGCCTTAATAAAAGACTCTTGTACCACATCGGGAACGTCTCCCGAGGGGACATAGCGAGAAACCAGACTCGCCACCTTATGCTGGTAGCGAACCACCAGTAGGTTAAAGGCTTTCTGATCTCCCTTTTGGACCCGTTCAACCAGGACCTGGTCCGTTAACTGCTCGCTCATCCGAGGTAATGTCTCCCCAAACCTAAATTCCACGCGCTATCGAAACGCCACTCTAACAGCATTGTACTTTGAGCAAGCACTGGCTTAGAGCGTCTATTCTTCAATAAGTTCCGTCACGCTTTTGTTTTTGTTCATCGCGCCGCAGACCGATCATTTTCTCTCATTATAAGTCTGATCACGATACGCACCCACTTTCTGACAAGAATCATCAACTTTATCGTCAGAAGAGTAACGCAACACCGGCTTTATTTCACCACAAAATCTGAAGCTAACGATCTGCTTCGCAAAATATTTTCGTTCATTTACCTCTTGTTTAGCTCTGACTTTACGTTTAGTCACCATAACAACATACAAAAAAAACGTGCGAAACGTCTCAGCCAGGTGCTATTCTGGCCAAACACTGTTTAGTAAATTAAACAAACATCATGAACACAACGCCAGAACTTCATTGTGATGTACTGATCATCGGCAGCGGTGCTGCTGGTCTCTCCCTTGCGCTGCGCCTTGCTGAGCACCAGAACGTGATCGTCTTGAGTAAGGGCCCGATGAGCGAGGGTTCAACTTTCTATGCGCAAGGTGGGATTGCGGCCGTGTTTGATGAAACGGACAGCATTGCCTCACACGTTGAAGACACCCTCATTGCCGGGGCGGGGATTGTGGATGAACATGCCGCAGAGTTTGTCGCCAGCAACGCCCGACATTGCGTACAGTGGCTTATCGATCAGGGGGTGCTGTTTGATACCCACGTCCAGCCTAACGGTGAAGAGAGCTACCACCTGACCCGTGAAGGCGGACATAGCCATCGTCGGATCCTTCATGCGGCAGACGCGACCGGAAAAGCGGTTGAAACCACACTGGTCAGTAAAGCGCTTAGCCATCCTAATATTCGCGTCCTTGAGCGTAGCAATGCGGTTGACCTGATTATCTCCGATAAAATTGGTCTACCGGGCACGCGACGCGTCGTCGGCGCCTGGGTGTGGAATCGTAATAAAGAGAAGGTGGAAACCTGCCGGGCAAAAGCGGTCGTCCTGGCGACAGGCGGTGCTTCTAAGGTGTATCAGTACACGACTAACCCGGACATTGCCTCCGGGGACGGTATAGCCATGGCCTGGCGTGCCGGTTGTCGCGTGGCGAACCTTGAGTTTAATCAGTTCCATCCAACAGCCCTGTTCCATCCTCAGGCGCGTAATTTCCTGCTGACGGAAGCCCTGCGCGGAGAAGGCGCTTACCTGAAGCGTCCCGACGGCTCCCGCTTTATGCCTGACTTTGATGCCAGGGGCGAACTGGCTCCGCGCGATATTGTCGCTCGCGCAATCGACCATGAAATGAAACGTCTTGGCGTGGATTGCATGTATCTGGATATCAGCCATAAGCCAGCTGAGTTCATTCGTCAGCACTTCCCGATGATTTATGAAAAACTGCTGGGCCTGGGGATCGATTTGACCCGCGATCCGGTGCCCATTGTACCCGCAGCCCACTATACCTGTGGTGGCGTGATGGTTGACGATCACGGTCGCACCGACGTGGACGGCCTGTATGCCATTGGAGAAGTGAGTTATACCGGCCTGCACGGCGCGAACCGCATGGCCTCAAACTCGCTGCTGGAGTGTCTGGTATACGGATGGTCTGCAGCAGAGGATATTACCAGCCGTATGCCGTATGCACGTGAAACAGAGCATTTGCCAGCCTGGGATGAAAGTCGTGTAGAAAATCCGGACGAACTGGTTGTTATCCAGCATAACTGGCACGAACTGCGGCTGTTTATGTGGGACTACGTTGGGATTGTACGGACGACAAAACGTCTTGAACGCGCCCTGCGCCGCATCACGATGCTACAGCAGGAGATTGATGAGTATTACGCCAATTTCCGCGTCTCCAATAACCTGCTGGAACTCCGCAACCTGGTACAGGTTGCGGAGCTTATCGTTCGCTGCGCAATGATGCGTAAAGAGAGTCGCGGGCTACATTACACCCTGGACTATCCCGATCAGCTGGAAGCGTCCGGCCCGTCGGTCTTGTCTCCTTACACTCACATAAACAGATAGAACGCCTGGGTCAGAGCAGTGTAATCTTCGGAGTAACGCTGGTCTGGCCCACGGATGACCATTCTGTCATTGAAACACTCCCCTTCTTTCGGTGAGAGTGCCAGCAATACACGATGCGGCAACCGCCCTTCAGTGTCCGAAATGTCGGTGCGTAAACGCAGATTCCAGCCAATCTCCCGGGCAATCTCAATAAAGTTATTGCCGGTACTTTCTGGCAGTACCACGCAGAAAAAACCCTCTTCGGAGATCAGCTCAGCAGCACTGGTTAACAGCGCCTTATGATCGAGTGAACCGGTATAACGAGCTCGTTCGCGCTCGGGCGTACCGCACTCCACGCCGGGTTCGTAGTAAGGAGGGTTACTGACAATGAGATCGTAACGTGAAGTTTGCTCAGGCGCCCAGGCAAGAATATCCGCACACTCAACGGAAAGGCGCGGCGCCCAGGGGGATTCTGCAGCATTTTCACTCGCCTGCTCTGCGGCCTGCGCATCCAGTTCGACGGCATCAATGGTGACATGTTCTTCCGTGCGCTGCGCCAGCATCAACGCCACCAGCCCGCTGCCCGTACCGATATCAAGAATACGCTTAACACCTGCGACAGGTGCCCAGGCACCCAGTAAAATACCGTCTGTACCGACTTTCATCGCACAGCGATCGTGCGCCACAAAAAACTGCTTAAACGTAAAACCATCGCGGCGCAGCTGCGCTTTGAGTTGAGACATGTCAGGGCAACCTTCTAAGTGAAACTGGAGTAGCATAGGGGAAAGCGAAGTGGTCGAAAAGCGATATCCATACAAACAGATGAAGATTACAGCCGTAACGTCTATAATCAGCGCCCCACACAGAGGTAGAACATGACTGTAACGACTTTTTCCGAACTTGAACTCGATGAAAGCCTGCTCAATGCACTTGAGAGCAAAGGCTTTACACGCCCGACCGCCATTCAGGCCGCGGCCATTCCGCCTGCGCTTGAGGGCCGCGATGTGCTCGGTTCTGCGCCAACCGGCACGGGGAAAACAGCAGCCTACTTGCTGCCTGTCTTGCAGCACCTGCTCGATTTCCCACGTAAAAAATCAGGCCCACCGCGTATTTTAATTCTGACGCCTACGCGCGAACTGGCAATGCAGGTTGCCGATCACGCGCGTGAACTCGCGGCAAATACTCATCTTGATATCGCCACCATCACCGGCGGCGTTGCGTACATGAACCACGCCGAAGTGTTCAGCGAAAACCAGGACATCGTCGTTGCGACGACCGGCCGCCTGCTGCAGTACATCAAAGAAGAGAACTTCGACTGCCGTGCGGTTGAAACGCTGATCCTGGATGAAGCCGACCGCATGCTGGACATGGGCTTCGCGCAGGATATTGAACACATTGCGGGTGAAACGCGCTGGCGTAACCAGACAATGCTGTTCTCTGCCACTCTCGAAGGGGAAGCGATCAAAGACTTCGCAGAGCGTCTGCTGGAAGATCCAGCAGAAGTCTCGGCGACGCCGTCCACCCGTGAGCGTAAGAAGATCCACCAGTGGTACTACCGCGCGGATAACCTTGAGCACAAGGTCGAATTGCTGAAACACCTGCTGAAGCAGGAAGATGCTCTGCGCACAATCGTGTTTGTGCGCAAGCGCGAGCGCGTGCACGAGCTGGCGGAAATGCTGCGTAACGCCGGGATCAACAACTGCTATCTTGAAGGCGAGATGGCGCAGATCAAGCGAACTGAAGGCATTAAGCGTCTGACCGACGGTCGCGTGAACGTTCTGGTTGCGACTGACGTTGCCGCACGCGGGATCGACATCCCTGACGTGAGCCACGTCATTAACTTCGATATGCCGCGCAGCGGAGATACCTATCTGCACCGTATTGGCCGTACCGGCCGCGCGGGCCGCAAAGGTATTGCGATTTCACTGGTTGAAGCGCATGACTACCTGCTGCTGCAGAAGATTGGCCGCTATGTTGATGAGCCGCTGAAAGCGCGCGTCATTGATGAGCTTCGCCCGACCACCCGTGCACCGAGCGAAAAAATGACGGGCAAGCCGTCTAAAAAAGCGCTCGCGAAACGTGCGGAGAGAAAAGAGAAAGAAAAAGAGAAGCCGCGCGTTAAGCAACGCCACCGCGACACCAAAAATATTGGTAAACGTCGCAAGCCAAGCGCTGCCGCGCCAGAAACGAAAACTGAAGAGTAAAAAAAGCCGGGAAATTTCCCGGCTTTTTTATTCCACCCCCGTGGCTGAAACCCTTACAGGCTTTCAGTAAAGGTACGGGCAATAACGTCGCGCTGCTGTTCTGGAGTCAGTGAGTTGAAGCGTACCGCATAGCCAGACACACGAATGGTCAGCTGTGGGTATTTTTCAGGGTGCTCAACGGCATCCATCAGCGTTTCGCGACGCAGCACGTTAACGTTCAGGTGCTGACCACCTTCAACGCGCACTTCTGGTTTCACTTCCATTGGGATTTCACGGTATTCGATTTCGCCCAGTTTGCTCACTGGCACGATTTCGTCTTCTGCAAAACCCGCTTTCGCTACGACACAGCGCGCTTCGTTTTTCTCGCTGTCCAGCAGCCAGAAAGAGTTGAGCAGATCGTCATTTGCAGCTTTAGTAATCTGGATACCTGTAATCATGTGTTGCCTCCCTAGGCTACATTAACTGATGTCGGCCTCTTGCGGCCAATTGGTAAAACCATTGTTTCTTGTGTGTATATATATCATTCACACCTCAGTGATTTATTGATTTAAATCAACAAAAACACCAACCACATAAAGAGTGTGGTTTGAATTTATTGTTTTAGATCAATTTCGCAGCTTTACCAATTCAACTTACCCTGCATCTTTTCAAAATAAATTTAGCCACTTAGCGCACATTTCAGCGTGTAATTTTGCTCACCGGGGTTAAACAGGTAAGCTAGTCACAGATTGAGATTCGCAGGAGAGCGAGATGACGACACCTTTAACCTGGCATGACGTGCTGGCAGAAGAAAAGCAGCAGCCTTATTTTATCAATACACTCAGCACCGTTGCTGCTGAGCGCCAGTCCGGACAGACGATTTACCCGCCGCAGAAAGATGTGTTCAACGCCTTTCGCTATACCGAACTGAGCGATGTAAAAGTGGTTATTTTGGGTCAGGATCCCTATCACGGCCCAGGGCAAGCGCATGGGCTGGCGTTTTCCGTACGTCCGGGCGTGGCTATCCCCCCTTCTCTGCTCAACATGTATAAAGAGCTTGAGGGAACCGTGCCCGGGTTTACCCGGCCAAACCACGGCTACCTGGAAAGCTGGGCGCATCAAGGTGTGCTGCTACTGAATACCGTCCTGACCGTGCGCGCGGGCCAGGCGCACTCGCACGCCAGCCTTGGATGGGAGACCTTTACCGATAAAGTCATCAGCCTGATCAACGAGCATCGCGAAGGAGTGGTGTTTTTACTCTGGGGTTCTCACGCGCAGAAGAAAGGGGCGATTATTGACCGTCAACGTCATCACGTGTTGAAAGCACCGCACCCGTCACCGCTGTCTGCTCATCGCGGTTTCTTTGGCAGTAATCATTTTGTTCTGGCGAATGAATGGCTGGCAAAACGTGGCGAAACGCCAATTGACTGGATGCCTGTGTTACCGGCAGAGAGCGAGTAGGATTTGAATGTGCCGGGTCAGGCCCGGCACATAAGAGGCTTATGCCTTATTCTGACGCCACCATTCAGCCAGCAGCACGCCGGTTGCAACGGAAACGTTCAGACTTTCCACATTGCCTGTCCCGTCAATAGAGACGCTCAGATCCGCACTGGAGAGCGCCGCATCAGACAGACCATCGCGTTCCTGACCTAACACCAACACCATCTTACGTGGCAACGTCGCTTTAAACAGCGGCGTACCGGCGTGGCTCGAGGTGGTCACGATGGAATAGCCCGCTTTACGGAACTGCTCAAGGGCATCCAGAACGCTGTCGCCGGTGATCGGCTGTACGTGCTCGGCTCCGCCTTCCGCAGTACGGATCGCGGCACCGGATTCCAGCAACGCGGCATCCTGCAACAGTACGCCTTTCACGCCAAAGTGCGCGCAGCTACGCATCATCGCACCCAGGTTGTGCGGGTTGCCCACATCTTCCAGCGCCAGCACGCAGTCATCGGCATCCGCCTGGCTGACCCACTGCTGCACGGTGGTGCCGTTACGTTTTTTGATCAGGAAGCAAACGCCGCCGTGGTGTTCGGTACCGGACGCTTTGGTCAGCTCGGCATCATCCACAACGTGGTAGGCTTTGCGGTTCGCGGCCATCCAGCGCAGCGCTTCTTTGAAGCGCGGAGTCACGCTCTGGATAAACCAGGCGCGGACGATACACTCAGGACGGCTCTGGAACAGGGCCTGACAGGCATTCTCGCCATATACGCGGGTCTCTTCCGCACGCTGACGGCGCAGCACTTCCGGGTCGATAAAGCTCTTACCGCTGATACCGCCGTGATCGGCTTTTTCTGGCGTCTCATCGCCAGGAGCGCGAGAAACGGTGCGCCACGGTGAGGCGTTATCGCGTGAGAAGTCATCACGCGGACGATCGTCGCGTGGACGGTCATTACGTGGGCGGTCGGAACGCGGACGGTCATCGCGTTTGCGATCGTCACGTTTGCGGTCATCACCACGGGTATTTTTGTCATCGCGGGCGGGGCGACGGCCACCGTCTGCACGAGAAGACGCCGGACGCCCGCCACCTTTTCCGGTACGCGGATTTTGGGTGCGTTTATCAGAGTCATCATCACTGCGGACATACATCACTTTGACCTTGCCGCTTTTGTTTTTCATTTCGTCGTTCATGCTTTTCTCCACCAGCGCTGCGCGAAGCGCGCAGATTACCCGATGTGCCAACGCATAGCCATAATTTCGTACAAAAGCCTGTGACTATTGTTCTCATTGAATAAAACGCATTGTTGTTTCAAACAGGCTCATTGATAATATGTAACATATTAGAAACATTATCGGCGTTCTGCCGCTGTCCCACGGCTCTATCAGAGGTTAGTTATGAATACCGTATGTGCCAACTGTCAGGCTCTTAATCGCATTCCGGACGATCGGATGGAAGATGGTGCGAAATGCGGACGTTGTGGCCATGAATTGTTTGATGGCGATGTCATTAACGCGACGGGTGCTACGCTGGACAAACTCCTCAAGGACGATCTTCCTGTGGTGGTCGATTTCTGGGCACCGTGGTGTGGCCCCTGCCGCAGCTTTGCGCCGATCTTCGAAGACGTGGCCGAAGAGCGTAGTGGAAAAATGCGTTTCGTTAAGGTGAACACCGAAGCCGAGCGCGAACTGAGCGCACGTTTTCGTATTCGCAGCATCCCGACCATTATGATTTTCAAAAATGGTGAAGTGATCGACATGCTCAACGGCGCAGTTCCGAAGGCACCGTTTGAAAGCTGGTTAAACGAGTCGCTGTAACAATCACGGGGCATATCTTGTGCCCCGTTCTCACCTCTGCGAAAATAGGGTTTTTCCAGCATTTCGCCCATGACTGATAACGCTGTTCTCCAATTACGCGCCGAACGCCTTGCGCGCGCCACGCGCCCGTTCCTTGCCCGTGGCAACCGTATCCGCCGCTGTCAGCGCTGCCTGCTGCCGCTGAAGGTTTGCCTCTGCGAGACGCTTACCCCAAGTACGGCGGAAAGCCGTTTTTGTCTCGTCATGTTCGATACCGAGCCGATGAAGCCCAGCAATACGGGGCGTCTTATCGCCGATATTTTACCGAATACCGCCGCGTTTCAATGGTCTCGTACAGAACCCCCTCAGGCACTGCTCGATTTAGTCACACACCCCGGCTATCAGCCAATGGTGGTTTTCCCGGCGTCCTACGCGGGAGAACAGCGCCAGGTTCTTTCTGCGCCGCCATCCGGTAAACCGCCGCTGTTTATTATGCTGGACGGCACCTGGACCGAAGCGCGAAAAATGTTCCGCAAAAGCCCCTATCTGGATGCTTTACCGGTGATTTCGGTCGATTTGTCTCGCGTCTCGGCCTATCGCCTGCGTGAAGCCCATGCTGACGGGCAATATTGTACGGCGGAAGTGGCAATTGCGCTTCTGGATCTGGCCGGAGATACCCTGGCCGCCAGCGCGTTAGGCAGCCATTTTTCCTGTTTCCGCGAGCGTTACCTGGCAGGAAAAACCGTTCATAAGGGCAGCGTCACAGCAGCCGAGGCAGAAAGCGTTTAAAATCATCAGGCCGCTTGCATTCACAGGAGAGTTGCATGAGCCAGCGAGGGTTAGAAGCGCTACTACGACCTAAATCCATTGCCGTTATTGGCGCCTCCATGAAACCGGATCGTGCGGGTTACCTGATGATGCGTAACCTGCTGGCTGGCGGATTTAATGGCCCTGTTATGCCCGTCACCCCTGCTTATAAGGCCGTTCAGGGCGTGCTTGCGTGGCCAGATATTCAGAGCCTGCCCTTCGTTCCCGACCTCGCCATCATCTGTACGCATGCGAAACGGAATCTGGACTTACTGGAGTCACTTGGCCAAAAAGGGTGCAAAACCTGCATTATCCTCTCCTCACCTCCTGAACAGCAGCCAGAACTCCTGGCCTGTGCCGGTCGCTTTCAGATGCGTATTCTGGGGCCAAACAGTCTGGGACTGCTCGCACCATGGCAAGGACTGAACGCCAGCTTCTCCCCGGTGCCTATCCGCAAAGGAAAACTGGCCTTTATCTCGCAGTCGGCAGCCGTATCGAACACCATTCTCGACTGGGCGCAGCAACGTGAGATGGGATTCTCCTACTTCATCGCTCTGGGTGATAGCCTCGATATCGACGTAGATGAACTGCTGGATTTTCTGGCCAGAGACAGTAAAACCAGCGCGATTCTTCTCTACCTTGAGCACTTAAGCGATGCCCGTCGTTTTGTGTCAGCTTCGCGTAGCGCATCGCGCAATAAACCGATCCTGGTCATCAAAAGTGGGCGTAGCCCGGCGGCGCAGCGTCTGCTGAATTCGCATTCAGGTATGGATCCCGCGTGGGATGCCGCGATCCAGCGTGCCGGTTTACTTCGGGTGCAGGATACCCACGAGCTTTTTTCCGCCGTTGAGACGCTGAGCCATATGCGTCCGTTACGCGGCGAAAAGCTAATGATTGTCAGCAATGGGGCGGCACCTGCAGCGCTGGCACTGGATGAGCTCTGGCTACGCAACGGCAAGCTGGCTACGCTCGGCGAAGAGACGCTTCAACACCTACGTGAGGCATTACCCGTCAGCGTCGCACCAGGCAACCCGCTGGATTTACGCGATGATGCCAGCAGCGAGCGCTATATAAAGGCTATTTCAATTTTGCTGGACAGCCAGGATTTCGACGCGCTCATGATCATCCACTCGCCCAGTGCGGTTGCGCCTGGTACTGAAAGCGCTCGGACGCTCATTGACGCTGTGCGTAATCATCCGCGCGGCAAATACGTTACCGTGCTCACCAACTGGTGCGGTGAATTTTCCTCTCAGGAGGCACGACGGCTGTTCAGTGAAGCCGGGTTACCGACGTATCGCACACCAGAAGGCACTATCACCGCATTTATGCATATGGTGGAATACCGTCGTAACCAAAAGCAACTGCGTGAAACCCCGGCTTTACCAGGTAACCTGACTGCGAATGCCGTCGACGTTCACCGACTGCTGCAGCAGGCTATCGAAGAGGGGGCGACCTCGCTCGACACGCATGAGGTACAGCCCGTTCTCGGCAGTTACGGCATGCAAACGCTGCCGACATGGATCGCCAGCGACAGCGCGGAAGCCGTCCATATTGCTGAGCAAATTGGCTACCCGGTTGCCCTGAAGCTTCGCTCTCCGGATATCCCACATAAGTCGGATGTTCAGGGCGTAATGTTGTACTTACGCACGGCAGCGGAAGTGCAGCAAGCTGCAGATGCCATTTTCGACCGCGTCAAAATGGCCTGGCCGCAGGCCAGGATCCACGGCCTTCTCGTGCAAAGCATGGCTAACCGAGCAGGTGCCCAGGAGCTACGCGTGGTGGTTGAGCACGATCCGGTCTTTGGGCCGCTGATTATGCTGGGTGAAGGCGGCGTTGACTGGCGACCTGAAGAGCAGGCGGTGGTGGCATTACCGCCATTGAATATGAATCTGGCGCGCTATCTGATAATACAGGCGATAAAGAGCAAAAAAATCCGTGGCCGGAGTGCCCTGCGCCCGCTTGATATTGCCGGATTAAGCCAGTTCCTGGTGCAGGTCTCTAACCTGATTGTGGATTGTGCCGAGATTCAGCGGTTGGATATTCACCCGCTGCTCGCCTCCGGCAATGAGTTTATCGCGCTGGATGTCACGCTGGATATTGCGCCATTCACAGGAGACAGAGAGAGCCGTCTGGCGATCCGCCCTTATCCTTTACACCTCGAAGAATGGGTGGAGATGAAAAACGGCGAACGCGCGCTCTTCCGCCCTATTCTGCCGGAAGATGAGCCGCAGCTACGCACGTTCATCTCTCAGGTGACCAAAGAAGATCTTTACTACCGCTACTTTAGCGAGATCAATGAATTCACTCATGATGATTTAGCCAATATGACGCAGATCGACTACGATCGAGAAATGGCGTTTGTGGCCGTACGGCGTTCCGGGCAGAGTGATGAGATCCTTGGCGTGACGCGTGCTATTTCGGATCCGGATAATATCGATGCGGAGTTTGCCGTGCTGGTACGCTCTGATTTGAAAGGCCTGGGCCTGGGGAGACGACTGCTGGAAAAACTCATCAGTTATACGCGAGATCACGGATTGCTCCGCCTGAATGGCATTACTATGCCCAACAATCGCGGTATGGTCACTCTGGCGCGCAAACTGGGTTTTGACGTGGATATTCAGCTGGACGAAGGGATTGTGGCCTTGTCCCTCCCCCTGACATCAGCAGATAAACAAGAGTAACCTACTGGAAATGTTACCCACTTTTGATAGCACTGGGGTATCATTGTCCGCTTATGTTGTTTGCATGCTACAGACAACCCTTCAATGAACAGAGAAGAAACGCACTGTGATGTTGTCAAAATTCAAGCGTAATAAACATCAACAACACCTTGCTCAACTACCGAAGATTTCTCAGTCAGTTGATGATGTAGAGTTCTTTTACGCTCCCGCTCATTTTCGGGAGACGATCCTGGAAAAGATCGCCAGCGCTACGCGACGTATTTGTATTGTGGCGCTGTATCTTGAACAAGATGAAGGCGGGCGCGCGATCCTGAACGCGCTCTATGAAGCTAAGCGTCAACGTCCGGAGCTGGATGTTCGCGTTCTGGTCGACTGGCACCGTGCACAGCGCGGCCGCATTGGTGCGGCGGCATCTAACACGAATGCTGACTGGTATTGCCGTACGGCGCAGGAGAACCCTGGCGTCGATGTGCCGGTTTATGGCGTACCGGTCAATACCCGTGAAGCACTCGGCGTTCTGCATTTCAAAGGCTTCATTATTGATGATAGCGTCCTCTACAGTGGCGCGAGTCTGAATGACGTTTATCTCCATCAGCTCGATAAATATCGCTATGACCGCTACCATCTGATTCGCAATGCGCAGATGGCGGATATCATGTTTAACTGGGTTGACAGACACCTGGTCCATGGCCGTGGCGTGAACCGTCTCGACGATCCCCATCGACCTAAAAGCCCCGAAATCAAAAACGATGTTCGCACTTTCCGTCAGGAGCTGCGCGATGCGGTGTATCATTTTCAGGGCGATGCCAATAACGAAGAGCTTTCCGTTACGCCACTCGTTGGTTTAGGCAAATCGAGCCTGCTGAACAAGACCATTTTCCATTTAATGCCGTGTGCGGAACAGAAACTGACCATCTGCACGCCGTACTTTAACCTTCCCGCGGTGCTGGTTCGCAATATTATCCAGCTGCTGCGTGATGGTAAAAAAGTGGAAATCATTGTCGGGGATAAAACGGCAAACGACTTCTTCATTCCGGAAGATCAGCCGTTCAAGATTATCGGCGCGTTACCTTATCTCTATGAGATCAACCTGCGTCGATTCCTGAGCCGTTTGCAGTACTATGTGAATACCGACCAACTGGTTGTGCGTCTCTGGAAAGAGGAAGACAACAGCTATCACCTTAAAGGTATGTGGGTCGACGATGAGTGGATGCTGCTAACAGGCAATAACCTGAATCCACGCGCCTGGCGCCTGGATCTGGAAAATGCCATTTTGATCCACGATCCGCAGCATGAATTAGCCGCGAAACGCGAGCGCGAGCTGGAATTGATTCGTACTCATACTACTGTCGTTCGCCATTACCGCGATCTGCAAAGCATTGCCGATTATCCTGTGAAGGTCCGTAAACTTATTCGTCGTTTACGTCGGATCCGGATAGACCGCCTTATCAGCCGTATTCTGTAATGTTCAGGCCCTGTCATTAGCAGGGCTTTTTTATGGAGTTCGTTAATGCGCATCCCCCTCTTATTCGCCCTCTTGTGCCTGACAGGATGTAGCCACATGGCTAACGATAGCTGGTCGGGTCAGGATAAAGCCCAACACTTTATCGCTTCTGCCATGTTGTCCGCTGCCGGTAATGAGTATGCGCAACATCAGGGATACAGCAGGGATCGGAGTGCGGCAATCGGCCTGATGTTCTCAGTAAGCCTTGGAGCATCAAAAGAGCTTTGGGACAGCCGCCCCGCAGGGAGCGGCTGGAGCTGGAAAGATTTTGCCTGGGATGTCGCCGGCGCAACGACCGGCTATGCCGTATGGCAGATGGCGCATTATTAAAGCCGAATACCTTTACCCTTGCGGTGCAGCATCAGGGACACGATGAAAGCCAGAGCCCCCATCACCGTGACATACCAGAAAAACGTTGTTTCACTGCCCCATGATTTTAGCGACAGGGCAACGTATTCCGCAGACCCGCCAAAAATCGCATTCGCCACTGCATACGAAAGCCCAACCCCCAGCGCACGAACCTGAGCCGGGAACATTTCCGCCTTGAGTATGCCGCTGATCGAGGTATAGAAACTAACGATCACCATTGCCACCATCACCAGCGCAAATGCCGCATACGGTGAGGAAACATGCTGAAGCGCAGTCAAAATGGGAACGGTACATAATGCAGATAATCCGCCAAAAATGAGCATCGACGTACGTCGACCCATCTTATCCGAGAGCGCTCCGATGAGCGGTTGTATGAGCATAAAAACAAATAAAGCCACCGTCATGACAACGCTGGCGACATTCGCATGCATACCTGTAGTGTTCACCAGATACTTCTGCATATAAGTGGTGAAAGTGTAAAAACTGAGAGAGCCGCCCGCAGTAAAGCCCAGTACCATCAGGAAAGCCTTGCGGTTGCGCCATAACCCTTTGAATGTTCCTGCCTCCTTCAGCGTTCTGACTTCCTTCTGAGAGGTCTCATCTAACTGACGACGCAGCCAAAGTGCGACGATAGCCAGTACAGCGCCCATGGCGAAAGGAATCCGCCATCCCCAGGTGTGAAGCTGTTCATCCGTCAAAATCTGCTGCAGGATCACCACGACAAGGATGGCCAACAGTTGACCACCAATTAGCGTGACGTACTGGAATGAGGCGTAAAAACCTTTACGGCCTTCCAGTGCAATCTCACTCATGTAAGTCGCGCTGGTACCGTATTCGCCCCCGACTGATAGCCCCTGGAATAAGCGAGCCAGCAAAAGTAGCGCCGGTGCCCATGTACCAATCGTTTCATACCCTGGCAAACAGGCGATCACCAGCGAGCCAAAGCACATCATACAAACCGAGATCAGCATGGATGCCTTACGACCACGACGATCCGCAATGCGACCGAACAGCCAGCCACCGATTGGCCGCATTAAGAATCCTGCAGCGAATACCCCTGCCGTTTGTAGCAACTGCGTTGTGGTGTTTCCCGAAGGAAAGAAGATATGTGCGAAATAGAGTGAACAGAATGAGTAGACGTAAAAGTCGAACCATTCAACAAGATTCCCTGAAGAGGCACTGACGATTGCCCATACCCTTCTGCGGGTATCACTGTTAGCCAGCGTCCCGTTTGATGCAATGCTTTCTGTCATTGTGATTATGCTCCAGCCATAAACAGCGGCGTGTTGAGTCCAGAAAGACTCGATCGCCTCGTAAATGAAATGTTATAATTTTGTTATAACAGACATTGCGATGAAGATCACACATTCCATTAGCAGGATAAGCGATTAGGAGAAAGGCTAATTAAGAGAAAATCCAAAAGCAAAAAACCCCGCACCTTACGGTACGGGGTTCTTCTAATTGATGCCTGGCAGTTCCCTACTCTCACATGGGGAGACCCCACACTACCATCGGCGCTACGGCGTTTCACTTCTGAGTTCGGCATGGGGTCAGGTGGGACCACCGCGCTAAAGCCGCCAGGCAAATTCTGTTAATCTGTATCAAAGCTGAAAATATCGTGTCTCTTCGCCAAAACACCTTCGGCGTTGTAAGGTTAAGCCTCACGGTTCATTAGTATCGGTTAGCTCAACGCATCGCTGCGCTTACACACCCGACCTATCAACGTCGTAGTCTTCAACGTTCCTTCAGGACCCTTAAAGGGTCAGGGAGAACTCATCTCGGGGCAAGTTTCGTGCTTAGATGCTTTCAGCACTTATCTCTTCCGCATTTAGCTACCGGGCAATGCCATTGGCATGACAACCCGAACACCAGTGATGCGTCCACTCCGGTCCTCTCGTACTAGGAGCAGCCCCCCTCAATTCTCCAGCGCCCACGGCAGATAGGGACCGAACTGTCTCACGACGTTCTAAACCCAGCTCGCGTACCACTTTAAATGGCGAACAGCCATACCCTTGGGACCTACTTCAGCCCCAGGATGTGATGAGCCGACATCGAGGTGCCAAACACCGCCGTCGATATGAACTCTTGGGCGGTATCAGCCTGTTATCCCCGGAGTACCTTTTATCCGTTGAGCGATGGCCCTTCCATTCAGAACCACCGGATCACTATGACCTGCTTTCGCACCTGCTCGAGCCGTCACTCTCGCAGTCAAGCTAGCTTATGCCATTGCACTAACCTCCTGATGTCCGACCAGGATTAGCTAACCTTCGTGCTCCTCCGTTACTCTTTGGGAGGAGACCGCCCCAGTCAAACTACCCACCAGACACTGTCCGCAACCCGGGTAACGGGTCTACGTTAGAACACCAGCCATTAAAGGGTGGTATTTCAAGGTCGGCTCCACGCAGACTGGCGTCCACGCTTCAAAGCCTCCCACCTATCCTACACATCAAGGACCAGTGTTCAGTGTCAAGCTATAGTAAAGGTTCACGGGGTCTTTCCGTCTTGCCGCGGGTACACTGCATCTTCACAGCGAGTTCAATTTCACTGAGTCTCGGGTGGAGACAGCCTGGCCATCATTACGCCATTCGTGCAGGTCGGAACTTACCCGACAAGGAATTTCGCTACCTTAGGACCGTTATAGTTACGGCCGCCGTTTACCGGGGCTTCGATCAAGAGCTTCGCGTTGCCGCTAACCCCATCAATTAACCTTCCGGCACCGGGCAGGCGTCACACCGTATACGTCCACTTTCGTGTTTGCACAGTGCTGTGTTTTTAATAAACAGTTGCAGCCAGCTGGTATCTTCGACTGATTTCAGCTCCACCCGCAGGGGCTTCACCTACATATCAGCGTGCCTTCTCCCGAAGTTACGGCACCATTTTGCCTAGTTCCTTCACCCGAGTTCTCTCAAGCGCCTTGGTATTCTCTACCTGACCACCTGTGTCGGTTTGGGGTACGATTTGATGTTACCTGATGCTTAGAGGCTTTTCCTGGAAGCAGGGCATTTGTTACTTCAGCACCGTAGTGCCTCGTCATCACACCTCAGCGTTAAAAAGAGTCCGGATTTACCTAAACTCTCCGCCTACATGCTTAAACCGGGACAACCGTCGCCCGGCTAACATAGCCTTCTCCGTCCCCCCTTCGCAGTAACACCAAGTACAGGAATATTAACCTGTTTCCCATCGACTACGCCTTTCGGCCTCGCCTTAGGGGTCGACTCACCCTGCCCCGATTAACGTTGGACAGGAACCCTTGGTCTTCCGGCGTGCGGGCTTTTCACCCGCATTATCGTTACTTATGTCAGCATTCGCACTTCTGATACCTCCAGCAACCCTCACAGGCCACCTTCAACGGCTTACAGAACGCTCCCCTACCCAACAACGCATACGCGTCGCTGCCGCAGCTTCGGTGCATGGTTTAGCCCCGTTACATCTTCCGCGCAGGCCGACTCGACCAGTGAGCTATTACGCTTTCTTTAAATGATGGCTGCTTCTAAGCCAACATCCTGGCTGTCTGTGCCTTCCCACATCGTTTCCCACTTAACCATGACTTTGGGACCTTAGCTGGCGGTCTGGGTTGTTTCCCTCTTCACGACGGACGTTAGCACCCGCCGTGTGTCTCCCGTGATAACATTCTTCGGTATTCGTAGTTTGCATCGGGTTGGTAAGCCGGGATGGCCCCCTAGCCGAAACAGTGCTCTACCCCCGAAGATGAATTCACGAGGCGCTACCTAAATAGCTTTCGGGGAGAACCAGCTATCTCCCGGTTTGATTGGCCTTTCACCCCCAGCCACAAGTCATCCGCTAATTTTTCAACATTAGTCGGTTCGGTCCTCCAGTTAGTGTTACCCAACCTTCAACCTGCCCATGGCTAGATCACCGGGTTTCGGGTCTATACCCTGCAACTTAACGCCCAGTTAAGACTCGGTTTCCCTTCGGCTCCCCTATACGGTTAACCTTGCTACAGAATATAAGTCGCTGACCCATTATACAAAAGGTACGCAGTCACCCCATAAAAGAGGCTCCCACTGCTTGTACGTACACGGTTTCAGGTTCTTTTTCACTCCCCTCGCCGGGGTTCTTTTCGCCTTTCCCTCACGGTACTGGTTCACTATCGGTCAGTCAGGAGTATTTAGCCTTGGAGGATGGTCCCCCCATATTCAGACAGGATACCACGTGTCCCGCCCTACTCTTCGAGTTCACAGCAAGTGTGCTTTCGTGTACGGGACTATCACCCTGTACCGTGCGACTTTCCAGACGCTTCCACTAACACACAAGCTGATTCAGACTCTGGGCTGCTCCCCGTTCGCTCGCCGCTACTGGGGGAATCTCGGTTGATTTCTTTTCCTCGGGGTACTTAGATGTTTCAGTTCCCCCGGTTCGCCTCGTTAACCTATGTATTCAGTTAACGATAGTGTGTCGGAACACACTGGGTTTCCCCATTCGGACATCGCCGGGTCAAAGGTTCATATCACCTCGCCGGCGCTTTTCGCAGATTAGCACGTCCTTCATCGCCTCTGACTGCCAGGGCATCCACCGTGTACGCTTAGTCGCTTAACCTCACAACCCGAAGATGTTTCTTTCGATTCATCATCGACTTGCGAAAATTTGAGAGACTCGAACACACATAACATGTGTGTCGTTTCAATTTTCAGCTTGATCCAGATTTTTAAAGAGCAAATATCTCAAACGTCACCCGAAGATGAGTTTTGAGATATTAAGGCAGGTGACTTTCACTCACGAACCAGCAAGTGGCGTCCCCTAGGGGATTCGAACCCCTGTTACCGCCGTGAAAGGGCGGTGTCCTGGGCCTCTAGACGAAGGGGACACTGAAGTCTCAATCGCAAGACGCCTTGCTATTTACTTTTCATCAGACAATCTGTGTGGACACTACAAAGGCAGGTTCTTTAAGGTAAGGAGGTGATCCAACCGCAGGTTCCCCTACGGTTACCTTGTTACGACTTCACCCCAGTCATGAATCACAAAGTGGTAAGCGCCCTCCCGAAGGTTAAGCTACCTACTTCTTTTGCAACCCACTCCCATGGTGTGACGGGCGGTGTGTACAAGGCCCGGGAACGTATTCACCGTAGCATTCTGATCTACGATTACTAGCGATTCCGACTTCATGGAGTCGAGTTGCAGACTCCAATCCGGACTACGACGCACTTTATGAGGTCCGCTTGCTCTCGCGAGGTCGCTTCTCTTTGTATGCGCCATTGTAGCACGTGTGTAGCCCTACTCGTAAGGGCCATGATGACTTGACGTCATCCCCACCTTCCTCCAGTTTATCACTGGCAGTCTCCTTTGAGTTCCCGGCCGGACCGCTGGCAACAAAGGATAAGGGTTGCGCTCGTTGCGGGACTTAACCCAACATTTCACAACACGAGCTGACGACAGCCATGCAGCACCTGTCTCAGAGTTCCCGAAGGCACCAATCCATCTCTGGAAAGTTCTCTGGATGTCAAGAGTAGGTAAGGTTCTTCGCGTTGCATCGAATTAAACCACATGCTCCACCGCTTGTGCGGGCCCCCGTCAATTCATTTGAGTTTTAACCTTGCGGCCGTACTCCCCAGGCGGTCGACTTAACGCGTTAGCTCCGGAAGCCACGCCTCAAGGGCACAACCTCCAAGTCGACATCGTTTACGGCGTGGACTACCAGGGTATCTAATCCTGTTTGCTCCCCACGCTTTCGCACCTGAGCGTCAGTCTTTGTCCAGGGGGCCGCCTTCGCCACCGGTATTCCTCCAGATCTCTACGCATTTCACCGCTACACCTGGAATTCTACCCCCCTCTACAAGACTCTAGCCTGCCAGTTTCGAATGCAGTTCCCAGGTTGAGCCCGGGGATTTCACATCCGACTTGACAGACCGCCTGCGTGCGCTTTACGCCCAGTAATTCCGATTAACGCTTGCACCCTCCGTATTACCGCGGCTGCTGGCACGGAGTTAGCCGGTGCTTCTTCTGCGGGTAACGTCAATTGCTGAGGTTATTAACCTCAACACCTTCCTCCCCGCTGAAAGTACTTTACAACCCGAAGGCCTTCTTCATACACGCGGCATGGCTGCATCAGGCTTGCGCCCATTGTGCAATATTCCCCACTGCTGCCTCCCGTAGGAGTCTGGACCGTGTCTCAGTTCCAGTGTGGCTGGTCATCCTCTCAGACCAGCTAGGGATCGTCGCCTAGGTGAGCCGTTACCCCACCTACTAGCTAATCCCATCTGGGCACATCTGATGGCAAGAGGCCCGAAGGTCCCCCTCTTTGGTCTTGCGACATTATGCGGTATTAGCTACCGTTTCCAGTAGTTATCCCCCTCCATCAGGCAGTTTCCCAGACATTACTCACCCGTCCGCCGCTCGTCACCCGGGAGCAAGCTCCCTGTGTTACCGCTCGACTTGCATGTGTTAGGCCTGCCGCCAGCGTTCAATCTGAGCCATGATCAAACTCTTCAATTTAAGTTTGATGCTCGTGAATTAAACTTCGTAATGAATTACGTATGTTCACTCAGAGACTTGGTATTCATTTATTGTCCGAAGACATTAAGAATCCATGTCACTTTGAGTGCCCACACAGATTGTCTGATAAATTGTTAAAGAGCAGTGCCGCTTCGCTTTTCGCAGCGGCGCGGGGTGTGCATATTACGCTTTCCCGCTTCAGAGTCAAGCGTTTATTTTCGCTTTTCTCTGCTGACCCGGCGGCGTGTGTGCCGTTGTTCCGTGTCAGTGGAGGCGCATTATAGGGAGTAATTCCGAAGCTGCAAGGATAAAGTGAAAATTATTTACTGACTGCTCACTTTCCAGGCAAAGCACCTCCAGAACCTCAATTTTCGCCTGGTTTTTAAACAAAAACGAGCCGCAAGCGGCTCGTTTTTGCGTTTTGTGATTTACTGCACTGCCACAATGCGATCGTCGTTGGCTTCGAGACGGATAACTTTGCCAGGAATCAGCTCCCCGGAAAGGATCTGCTGCGCCAGCGGGTTTTCGATCTGCTGCTGGATAGCTCGTTTCAATGGACGAGCCCCGTACACCGGGTCGTAACCATTCTCGCTCAGCAGCTTCAGCGCCTCGTCCGAGATGTGGATTTCATATCCACGCTCTTCCAGACGTTTATACAGACGCTGCAGCTGGATCTGCGCAATCGACGCGATGTGTTTCTCACCCAGAGGATGGAAGACCACGACTTCATCAATACGGTTGATGAACTCCGGACGGAAGCTATGGCTGACCACACCGAGTACCAGATCCTTCATATGGCCGTAATCCAGCTCACCGAAGCGTTCCTGAATCAAATCGGAACCCAGGTTCGACGTCATAATCACTACCGTATTACGGAAATCGACCGTTCTCCCCTGCCCGTCGGTCAGTCGACCATCATCCAGCACCTGCAGCAGAATGTTGAACACATCTGGGTGTGCTTTTTCCACTTCATCCAGCAGGATGACGGAGTAAGGGCGGCGACGGACCGCTTCTGTCAGATAGCCCCCTTCTTCATAGCCGACATATCCCGGAGGCGCACCGACCAGACGCGAGACGGAGTGTTTCTCCATAAACTCGGACATGTCGATACGCACCATCGCGTCGTCGCTGTCGAACATAAAGTTAGCCAGCGCTTTACACAGCTCGGTTTTACCGACACCGGTTGGCCCCAGGAACAGGAACGAACCGATTGGACGATTAGGATCGGAAAGCCCTGCACGGCTACGACGAATAGCGTTGGAAACAGCCTCAACCGCCTCGTTTTGCCCAATCACGCGATTGTGGAGATCCTGCTCCATGCGCAGCAGTTTCTCACGCTCGCCTTCCAGCATGCGTGCCACTGGAATACCGGTCCAGCGCGCCAGCACTTCAGCAATTTCTGCATCCGTCACTTTATTACGTAACAAGCGCATCGTTTTGCCTTCGGACTGCGTCGCAATCTCAAGCTGTTTCTCCAGCTCAGGGATTTTGCCGTACTGTAGTTCAGACATACGCGCCAGGTCACCGACGCGACGCGCCTGCTCAATGGCAATTTTTGCCTGTTCCAGCTCTGCTTTGATCGTCTGGGTGCCAGAAAGGGACGCTTTCTCCGCTTTCCACTCTTCTTCTAACTCAGAGTACTGACGTTCTTTATCGTCCAGCTCTTCGTTCAGCATATCCAGGCGTTTCTTACTGGCTTCATCAGACTCTTTCTTCAACGCCTGCTGTTCCAGCTTGAGCTGAATAATACGGCGGTCAAGACGGTCCAGCTCTTCCGGTTTCGAGTCAATCTGCATACGAATGCTCGATGCCGCTTCGTCGATCAGGTCAATCGCTTTGTCCGGCAACTGACGGTCAGCAATATAACGATGCGAAAGCGTCGCTGCGGCCACGATTGCCGGGTCCGTAATCTGCACATGGTGGTGCAGCTCATAGCGCTCTTTCAGGCCACGCAGGATCGCGATGGTATCTTCAACGCTTGGCTCAGCAACAAACACTTTCTGGAAACGACGTTCAAGAGCAGCATCTTTCTCAATGTACTGACGGTACTCATCCAGAGTAGTTGCACCAACGCAGTGAAGTTCACCACGCGCCAGCGCAGGTTTCAGCATGTTCCCGGCATCCATTGCGCCGTCGGCTTTACCTGCACCGACCATGGTGTGCAACTCGTCGATAAACAGAATGACGTTGCCTTCCTGTTTCGCCAGGTCGTTAAGCACGCCTTTAAGACGCTCTTCAAACTCGCCACGGTATTTCGCACCGGCCACCAGCGCGCCCATATCCAGCGCCAGCACGCGGCGGCCTTTCAGGCCCTCCGGCACTTCGCCGTTGACAATACGCTGCGCCAGCCCTTCAACAATGGCGGTTTTACCAACACCAGGTTCACCAATCAGCACCGGGTTGTTCTTGGTACGACGTTGCAGTACCTGGATAGTACGGCGAATTTCTTCGTCACGGCCGATCACCGGGTCAAGTTTGCCCTGTTCAGCACGCTCGGTCAGATCGACCGTAAATTTCTTCAAAGCCTGACGTTGGTCTTCGGCTCCCTGATCGTTCACGCTTTCACCTCCGCGCATTTTCTCAATCGCCTGAGTCACATTGGCGGTGGTTGCACCAGCAGATTTCAGCAGGTCGGTTAAGGTACCGCGTGATTCAAGCGCCGCCAGAACAAAAAGCTCTGACGATATAAAGTTGTCACCACGTTTTTGCGCCAGCTTGTCGCAAAGGTTCAGCACGCGCACCAGATCCTGAGACGGTTGAACGTCACCACCGGTACCTTCTACCTGCGGTAAACGGCTCAGCGCCTGATCGATAGCGGTGCGTAACTGGCCAGCATTAATGCCAGCGGACGTTAATAAAGGACGTACCGATCCCCCTTCCTGATTCAGCAAGGCGCTCATTAAATGAAGAGGTTCGATAAATTGGTTGTCGTGCCCCAGTGCGAGAGACTGGGCATCGGCGAGAGCAAGCTGGAATTTATTAGTAAGACGATCCAGACGCATAACTCCTCCCATTACAGGTCAAATTTGCTACTGGAGATTAAATGAGGTCATCCCTCAATTATTCAAGGTTAATGACCTGAATTATGTGAAAAGAAAACGGCACGTACCGGATCGTCTTGATTCTTTAGGTTATATCAGCCAAATGAAACTTGCCATACGACCCGTCGTCTTGTCGCGGCGATAAGAGAAAAAATCACCCTTTTCGGTGAAGGTACAGCGATCGCCGCCGAAGATCTGCGTTACGCCCACGTTATTCAGGCGCTGACGAGCGAGCGTGTAGATATCGGCCAGATATTTACCTCCTGAAGGCAGGAAGGCTTCCACTGCTTGCGGATCTTTTTCCATAAAGGCTTCGCGGACCTCTGGTCCCACTTCAAATGCGCGAGGACCAATGGCCGGGCCGAGCCAGGCGATGATATTGTCTGGCTCATCGTTAAAGCAGGCGACAGTCTCTTCCAGCACACCTTCACACAGACCACGCCAGCCCGCATGAGCTGCCGCGACTTCAGTGCCCGCACGGTTACAGAACAGAACCGGCAGGCAGTCAGCGGTCATCACGGCGCACACCGTTCCTGGCGTGTTGCTGTAGGAGGCATCGGCACGTTTAGACGCATAGGGTTCCCCCGATAGCGTCAACACATCCTTGCCGTGAACCTGCTCAAGCCAGACAGGTTTAGACGGTAACTTGCCCGCAGCAAACAGACGTTTACGGTTTTCTTCAACGTGTTCCAGGTTGTCACCACAGTGCGCGCCGAGGTTCAACGACTCCCACGCACCCTGGCTCACACCGCCGATTCGGGTCGAACTGCAGGCAGCCACGCCTTCGGGCAGCGGCCACTCTGGAACAATCAGTTTGGTCATAACCAGTCCACGTGATCCTTATGTTCTTCAAAGTCAGCGCGCATGGCGTCGATAAGTTCCACCATATCCTGTGGGATCGGCGCATGCCATTCCATCTGAATCCCCGTAATCGGGTGGTAAAGACGCAGCATGGTTGCGTGCAGTGCCTGACGGTCAAACTTACGCAGTACAGAAATGAACTCATCAGACGCGCCTTTTGGCGGACGTGGACGACCACCGTAGACCTGATCCCCCACCAGCGGATGGGTAATGTGCGCCATATGCACGCGGATCTGGTGAGTACGGCCGGTTTCCAGACGCAGACGCAGGCGCGTATGTATGCGGAAATGTTCCATGATGCGGTAGTGCGTCACCGCTGGTTTACCCATCGGGTGCACCGACATATGGGTACGTTTGGTAGGGTGGCGACTGATAGGCTCTTCAACCGTGCCGCCAGAGGTCATATGACCAATGGCTACTGCTTCATACTCACGGGTGATTTCGCGCAGCTGCAGGGATTCCACCAGACGGGTCTGGGCAGGAACGGTCTTTGCCACTACCATCAGACCCGTGGTGTCTTTATCCAGACGGTGCACAATACCGGCGCGCGGTACATCAACGATTGGCGGATAATAATGGAGAAGTGCGTTAAGTACCGTACCGTCAGGATTCCCCGCGCCCGGATGAACAACCAGGTCGCGCGGCTTGTTGATCACCAGAATGTCATCATCTTCATAGACGATGTCCAGTGGGATATCCTGCGGCTCGAAGCGGATTTCCTCTTCGATTTCAGCATTGATGGCGACAGCTTCCCCACCTAACACTTTCTCTTTTGGTTTGTCCCAGATCTTGCCGTTTACCATCACGCGCTGGTCAAGGATCCATTCTTTTATGCGTGAACGCGAATAATCAGGGAACAATTCGGCCAAAGCCTGATCTAAGCGTTGACCGAGCTGATTTTCGGAGACTGTTGCGGTGAGTTCTACTCGTTGTGCCATAAACTGCTTCTTCGTTTAACGTTGGGTTTTACGGCTTTGCCGTTTAATATAGTGTGCTATTGTAGCTGGTCTTAATCGGGAGCAGGAACAGAGTTTCTCCCGGACAAACATTTGAGGAAAGTCAAAACGTCATGACGCGCATGAAATATCTGGTGGCAGCGGCCACGTTGAGCCTGGCTTTGGTGGGCTGCTCCGGTTCAAATGAACAGGTCCCTGACAATCCGCCGAATGAAATCTATGCGACTGCACAACAAAAGTTGCAGGACGGTAACTGGAAACAGGCGATAACGCAACTGGAAGCGTTGGATAATCGCTATCCATTTGGTCCCTATTCACAGCAGGTACAGTTAGATCTTATCTACGCGTACTATAAAAATGCCGATCTTCCGCTGGCTCAGGCCACCATCGATCGCTTCATGCGTCTGAACCCAACTCATCCTAACATCGATTATGTCATGTATATGCGCGGACTGACCAACATGGCGTTGGATGACAGTGCACTGCAGGGCTTCTTCGGCGTGGATCGTTCTGACCGTGACCCGCAGCACGCACGTGATGCCTTCAATGACTTCTCCAAGCTGGTGCGCGGCTACCCGAACAGTCAGTACATTACCGATGCCACCAAGCGTCTGGTGTTCCTGAAAGATCGTCTGGCGAAATATGAATACTCCGTGGCTGAGTACTACACCCGCCGTGGCGCTTGGGTTGCTGTGGTTAACCGTGTTGAAGGTATGCTGCGTGACTACCCGGACACTCAGGCAACGCGCGATGGCCTGAAGCTGATGGAAAATGCCTATCGTCAGATGCAGATGACTTCGCAGGCTGAAAAGGTCGCGAAAATCATCGCCGCGAACAGCAGCAACACCTGACAGAAGCGTCAATGCAAATCGGCAGCCTCAGGGCTGCCGATTTTTTTATTCATTTCTGTCACCCGCTGAAGCGCTTTAGCCTCAACACATCCAGTCAACTATGGCCCCAATTTTTATCTTCGACAAGGTAAATCTCACCTCTTCCTGCCCTGCCTCACAAAAAAGATTCCCTGACAAAAAGTGACAAAATAACGTGATCTAAATCACACATTTTGACATTAGGTCGGGTATGCTGGAATCACCAAGACGGAAAGACAAGAGGTAAAATTTATGACAATGAACATTACCAGTAAACAAATGGAAATTACTCCGGCAATTCGCCAGCACGTCGCAGACCGTCTCGCCAAACTGGATAAATGGCAAACACATTTGATTAACCCACATATCATTCTGTCCAAGGAACCGCAGGGTTTCATCGCTGACGCAACTATCAATACTCCAAACGGCCATCTGGTCGCCAGCGCAAAACACGAGGATATGTACACCGCTATTAACGATTTGATCAACAAGCTGGAACGGCAGCTCAATAAAGTGCAACACAAAGGTGAAGCCCGTCGCGCCACAACATCGGTGAAAGACGCCAGCTTCGCGGAAGAAGTTGAAGAAGAGTAATCCTTTAAATTGAGTGTACCGCCAACGCGCCTTCGGGCGCGTTTTTTATTGACAGGGTGAAAACAGTACGGGTACTTTAACGGTATCAATTTCAGGATGACTTTATGAAACTTACGCCGTTCTTCTTCGCATTCTTTTTTACCTTCCCCTGACTGGGAGGCGTTTCGTCGTGTGATAAAGAATGCGAAGACGAACAACAAGGCCTCCCACAGCGGGAGGCCTTTTTTATTGATAACGATAAAACGAGACAGGCAACACTATGACACCGGAAAACCCGTTACTGGATCTGCGCGTAAAAATCAGCGCGCTGGACGAGAAATTACTGGCGCTGTTGGCCGAACGCCGCGCCCTCGCCGTCGAGGTGGGTAAAGCCAAGCTGGACTCTCACCGCCCCGTGCGCGATATCGACCGCGAGCGCGATTTACTGGAACGGTTGATTCAGCTCGGCAAAGCGCATCATCTTGATGCCCACTACATCACCCGTTTGTTCCAGCTCATCATCGAAGATTCCGTTCTGACCCAGCAAGCATTGCTCCAGCAGCATCTGAACAAAACCAACCCGCACTCTGCACGCGTCGCGTTCCTCGGTCCAAAAGGCTCCTACTCCCACCTGGCTGCGCGCCAGTACGCTGCCCGCCATTTCGAAGAGTTCATTGAGAGCGGCTGTGCGAAATTTGCTGATATTTTCAATCAGGTAGAAACCGGCCAGGCGGACTACGCCGTGGTGCCTATTGAGAACACCAGTTCCGGCGCCATTAATGATGTCTACGATCTGCTCCAGCACACCAGCCTGTCGCTGGTTGGCGAGCTGACAATCCCAATCGACCACTGCGTGCTGGTCTCCGGCTCAACCGACCTGAGTAAGATCGAAACGGTTTACAGCCATCCTCAACCGTTCCAACAGTGCAGCCAGTTCCTTAACCGCTATCCGAACTGGAAAATTGAGTACACTGAAAGCACCTCGGCGGCGATGGAAAAAGTGGCGCAGGCTAACTCTCCAACCGTCGCCGCGCTCGGCAGCGAAGCGGGTGGCGCGCTGTATGGCCTGCAGGTGCTTGAACGCAATCTGGCAAACCAGACGCAAAACATCACCCGTTTCGTGGTGCTGGCGCGTAAAGCGATTGATGTCTCGGATCAGGTTCCGGCAAAAACGACCCTGCTTATGGCTACCGGCCAGCAGGCAGGCGCACTGGTTGAAGCGCTGTTGGTACTGCGTAATCACAATCTGATCATGACAAAGCTGGAATCACGTCCGATCCACGGTAATCCGTGGGAAGAGATGTTCTACCTCGATATCCAGGCCAACCTGGAATCTGCATCCATGCAGAAAGCCCTGCGCGAACTCGGCGAAATCACGCGCTCCATGAAAGTGCTGGGCTGCTATCCGAGCGAGAACGTGGTCCCGGTTGACCCGGCTTAATGTTCAATAAATCGACTTTTCTTCATCCCTGCCACGCTGACGGGCAGGGTGAAGATGGCACCGGAGAGGGGGTATTTCGCCACCTCTTCCGCATCCATATTTTCCCGCGTGGTGGTAATAAACAGCGTTTTCATGTCATCACCGCCAAAACAGACCATCGTCGGGCAACGTACCGGCATGCGGTATTCTTCAAGTTGCTCCCCTTGCGGTGAAAAACGGGCAATACGCCAGCCGTCAAACAGCGCGCTCCAGTAGCAGCCTTCTTCATCCATAGCCGCACCGTCGGGTATGCCTTCCCCCTCGTTAAACCGGCGAAACGCCTCGCGCTTGCCGGGTTCGCCCTGCTCATCAAGCGGCGTACGGTAGATCACGCCGTTTGGCGTGTCTGAGGTAAACATCCACTGCTTGTCCGGACTAAACGCTAAGCCGTTATGCCCGTGAATATCACACTGGATCACTTTCGGCGTCAGGTCGTTATCGATACGCATCAGCATGGCACCGTTATAATCTCCCGGCCCCCAGAAGGTGCCTGCATAGAACCGTCCCAGATGGTCGGTACCCCCGTCGTTAAAACGAGCAAGCTGCGGGTTGGACGGGTTATCGCACACCTTGCGCCGGAGCAGACCGTGTTTATCGGTCAGCCAGATCCCCGTACGCATCGCCACAATAAACCCGCCACGCTCGCGCAGCGCGAAACAGCCCACCTCTTCGTGAAAAGAGAGCACGGTGTGTTCTGCCGTGGGCAGATGATAACGATGGATCTCCCCTTCCAGAATATCCGCCCAGTAGAGTGCATTCTCTTCCGCACTCCACGTCGGGCACTCTGGCAAATGTCCGGTGTAATTCAACAGCAGCTGCGGTTCAGCCATGACAGGTCCCCAAAATGAAAAAAGCCAGCAATGCTGGCTTTCAGTATATACATCATCGCATTACTGGCGACTGTCATTTGCCTGACGCAACAGCGTGCGGCTTTCGCTCTGGAAACGCGTGGCGTAATCGCCGAACCAGTGCTCTACCTTACGGAAGCTGTCGATAAACGCCTGCTTGTCTCCGTGCTCCAGCAGCGTAATAGCTTCGCCAAAGCGCTGATAGTAGCGCTTGATCAGCGCCAGGTTGTTTTCGGAGGACATAATAATGTCCGCGTAAAGCTGTGGATCCTGAGCAAACAGGCGCCCGACCATCGCCAGTTCCAGACGATAGATAGGTGAAGAGAGCGCCAGCAGTTGTTCAAGCTGCACGTTCTCTTCCGCCAGATGCAGACCATAGGCAAAGGTTGCAAAGTGGCGCAGCGCCTGAATGAAGGCCATGTTCTGGTCGTGCTCAACTGCGCTAATGCGGTGCAGTCGCGCCCCCCACACCTGAATTTGTTCCAGGAACCACTGGTATGCTTCCGGCTGACGCCCATCACAGTAGACGACTACCTGCTTCGCCAGACTGCCACTGTCCGGGCCAAACATCGGGTGCAGACCCAGTACCGGGCCCGTATGCGCAGCCAGCATCGCCTGCAGCGGACCATTTTTGACGGAAGCCAGATCCACCAGAATGCAATCATCCGGTAAAGGAGGAAGCTTCCCGATGATCTGCTCCGTCACGTGGATCGGGACGCTGACAATAACCATTCCGGCATCTTTCATGAGTTCCGGGGCATGCTCCCAGTCTTCTTTTTCCAGAATGCGTACCTGGTAGCCAGAAAGCGTCAGCATTTTTTCAAACAGACGGCCCATCTGACCGCCGCCGCCGACAATCACTACCGGGCGCAGCGAAGGACAAAGGGTTTTGAAGCCTTTGTCATTTTCACTGGAGTAAGATTCGCGCATCACGCGGCGCAGGACATCTTCAATTAAATCCGGAGAAACGCCCAGCGCCTGAGCCTCTTTACGGCGGGAGGCGAGCATAGAGGCTTCGCGTTCCGGGACGTAAATCGGCAGGCCGTATTTGCTTTTGACCTCACCGACTTCAGCAACCAGCGCCATGCGGCGCGCCAGCAGGTCCAGCAGCGCCTTATCCACTTCATCAATTTGATCGCGTAATGCGGTCAATTCAGCAACCATAACTACCCTCTTAAGCCAGACGCGTCGCCAGCTGGCCGTTCAAATCTTTGTGGATCTCACGCAGCAGCGCATCGGTGGTTTCCCAGCTGATGCAGGCATCCGTAACGGAGACGCCATGCTTCATTGCGCTACGCGGTTGTTCCGATGACTGATTGCCTTCATGAATGTTGCTCTCAATCATCAGGCCGATAATGGAACGGTTGCCATCTTTAATCTGTGCGATCACCGATTCCGCAACCGCAGGCTGGCGACGGTAATCTTTATTCGAATTACCATGACTGCAATCTACCATCAGCGCCGGGCGCAGTCCTGCCTGTTCCATCTCTTTTTCACACTGCGCGACATCAGCCGGGCTGTAGTTTGGTGCTTTACCGCCGCGCAGGATCACATGGCCATCGGGGTTGCCCTGCGTTTGCAGCAGGCACACCTGGCCCGCCTGGTTGATACCGACAAAACGGTGCGGCATTGCGGCAGCGCGCATCGCGTTAATCGCCGTCGCCAGACTGCCATCGGTACCGTTTTTAAAACCGACCGGCATCGACAGGCCAGACGCCATCTCGCGGTGGGTTTGTGATTCCGTGGTACGCGCACCAATCGCAGACCAGCTGAAGAGATCGCCCAGGTACTGCGGGCTGTTCGGATCCAGCGCTTCGGTAGCCAGCGGCAGCCCCATGCTCACCAGTTCCACCAGCAGGCGACGCGCAATTTTCAGTCCTGCTTCCACATCAAACGAGCCATCCATGTGCGGATCGTTAATCAACCCTTTCCAGCCCACGGTAGTACGTGGCTTCTCAAAATAGACGCGCATCACGAGATAGAGGCTATCGCTGACCTCCTCCGCTAATGCTTTAAATCGACGAGCGTACTCAATGGCGGTTTCAGGATCGTGAATGGAGCAAGGACCGCAAACCACCAGCAGGCGCGGGTCGCGGCCAGCGATGATGTCAGAAATGGTCTGGCGCGAGTGCTCGATTTGAGCTTCCTGCGCAATGCTCAGCGGAAATTCCGCTTTAAGCTGATCCGGAGTGATTAAAACCTGTTCGTCAGTGATATGTACGTTATTCAGCGCGTCTTTTTGCATGATGGCGATCCTGTCAAGCTCGTTTGCGATAGTTGTTTTCCTCAAAGAGGTGAAACCACCATACCATAAAAAGTAAACATTTCAATCCAAAATACGTACACATTAGTTTACACAAGCCAATTTATTGCAAAAATCAGCCGATAAAAACGTAAACTTTAAATTACAGACGGACTTTCATTAGCCAGGCTATGCTGAAGAAAAAGGAGAATGGCTATGCGTTCAATTGCTCTCACGCTGTTGTCTCTGTTCTTATCAGGTTGCCAGATCAATCCTTACACCTTCCAGCCTGACTGGACCAGCCCGAGTTGGTTTGATGCAGGTAAAGAAGACGCCATGAATGGCCTGCCGGTTAAAGATAATCAAACCCTGGCCGATAGTTTTAACGACCCCCATGTCGATCGGAGTGAATATCTCCGGGGTTATACTGACGGTCAGAAGAAAGTGTGTGAAGAGGGTTTTATTCACGCATGGGGATTAGCAGGTAAATCTTTTCCTGCCAGTTGTGATACTGCCGAAAATGCAGCAAAGCTGCATGAGTCATGGCAAAAAGGGATGGATGAAAGTATGAGTACCAGCAGACTTAATTGAGTCTGGCTTTTAATGTCCAAATATAAGCAATTGTAGGATTTAGCTTAAGTCTGGCCTGCGATTTTTCTGACATAATGACGGCGTTGATAAACAATGGTATTCTGCCAACAACTCTTAAGGACAACTATTTCCAGAGCAGTGTGGCGGAATCTGGTGAGAAATTTATTCTTGATCTCTTTGTTCCGATTCACTCTGGTGATAATGCTGTTCTTTACGGCAGGTTCAGCGACGGCAGCTCCGTTCACAGATACCGATAAATCGGTACGTTCGATTGTTTCCGGTATTGTGAGCTATACCCGATGGCCTTCACTCTCAGGGCAGCCTAAGCTCTGTATTTATGCTTCATCTCACTATACGCAAGTACTCAGCAGTGAAGATGCGCAAAGCCAGTTACCTTATACTCCTGTCATTGTACGTAACGATCAGGAAGCACTCTCCGCGACGTGCGATGCTATTTATTTCGGGGCTGAATCGCCTGCAAAACAACTTGAATTAATTAGTCAATATCAGGGCCGAGCGTTGCTATTAATCTCAGAGCAAAATCCTGAATGTGTTATTGGCAGTGCATTTTGCCTGATAACAGAACAGAACCAGGTCAGATTTTCCGTCAATCTGGATGCATTGACGCGCAGTGGCGTGCGCGTCAATCCAGATGTATTAATGCTTGCACGGAATAAAAAGCATGAATAAGGATTTCGCCTCTACTCCGCGTCCGACGTTTAAAAGAACGTTGCGCCGGATCAGCATGATAAGCGTCATCATTACAATGACATTTATATGGTTATTGCTGTGCTTCGCTTCCGTGGTGACATTAAAGCAATACGCGCAAAAGAATCTCGAACTCACCGGCTCAACCATGAGTCACAGCCTTGAAGCCTCATTGGTTTTCAATGATTCACTCGCTGCCAATGAAACACTTGCAGCCCTTGGGAAACAAGGGCAATTTGCCGTGGCGGAAGTTCTCAATGCCCACCAAAAACGTTTCGCTTACTGGTCATGGGATCCGGAAGATAACACCGACACCCTGGGTGCGCTGGTCAGTCGCTGGCTGTTTCCTGTCCCTGTTGCACAACCGATCGTGCATAACGGCACGGTGATTGGCGAAATTCGACTTACCGCACGAGACAGCCTTATCAGCCACTTTATCTGGCTGTCGTTTGCTGTCCTGACCGGCTGCATTCTGTTAGCTTCTGCCGTTGCGCTCACCATTACACGTTCCCTGCATCACGGCATGGTTACGGAGATGCAGAATATTACCGACGTCGTCCATGACGTGCGCGCCAACCGTAATTTCTCCCGTCGGGTGACGGAAGGCCGTATTGAAGAATTCCACCAGTTTGGCGAAGACTTCAACAGCCTGCTGGATGAGATGGAAGAGTGGCAGCTAAAGCTCCAGGCCAGGAATGCCCAGTTACTCCGTACTGCCATGCACGACCCCTTAACCGGGCTGGCTAACCGCGCTGCGTTTCGTAATAGCATTGCGGCACTGATGAACGATTCATCGGCAAAGGCAAACTCGGCCCTGCTTTTCCTCGATGGGGATAACTTCAAGTTTATCAACGATACCTGGGGACATGCGGCAGGTGACGGCGTGCTGATAGAAGTCGCCAGCAGGATGGTTGAGTTTGGTGATAAACGTCATCAGTCATACCGCCTCGGCGGCGACGAGTTCGCTATGGTGCTGTACGGCGTCCATTCTGAGCGTGAAGTTCAACATCTTTGTGCTGCGCTTTCTCAGCAGTTTATCCGTCCGTTTGATCTGCATAACGGGCAAACTGCATCATTGTCACTCAGCATTGGCTTCGCTCTGGCGTGGGAAAATGCCTCCGTGGAAGCATTACTGGAGCAAGCCGACCGCAATATGTACCTGGTCAAGAATCAGCGTACAAAAACAATAACTTAGAAAGGAATGTACTATGTTAAAGCGATATATCGCGCCCTTGTTACTCGGATCGCTGGCCCTGGCAAGCTGCCAGACACCGCCAGGTAAATTTACACCAGAACAAGTTGCGGCGATGAAGTCTTACGGCTTTAACGAACTGAATGGCGACTGGTCCCTGGGGCTGTCGGATAGAATCTTATTTGATAAAAATGATGCAAGACTGCGCCCGGAGAGCGAAACACAGATCCAGACCATGGCCTCGCGTCTGGCGGCAACCGGCCTGAACCACGCCCGGATGGACGGCCACACGGATAATTATGGTGAGGATAGCTATAACGAAGCGCTCTCGTTAAAACGTGCCAATGCCGTTGCAGACACCTGGGCAAAGGGTGCGAATATCCCACGCAGTAACCTCACCACGCGGGGATTAGGCAAAAAATATCCCGTTGCCAGCAACAGCACCTCGCAAGGGCGCGCTGAAAACCGCCGGGTCGCGGTAGTCATCAGCACGCCATAAGGTTATTTAACGGAGGAGCCGGCGAGCGACACGCCTGACGCCGCTCGCCAGCGTAGCCAGTCGACAAAGATAAACAAGGCCAGACTAACGCCCATCACCGGCAACGCCAGTCCCAGCAGAGCACTAACCACTATCGTGACCACCCTCCCCCAGAATGACAGCGCCAGCCAGCTCTGACAAAGCGTCTGCACCGGGTTCGCAGCTGACCTCGCCGGACGACGCATCCACCACATTCGGTATCCCCAGATAATGAGCACGCAAAGGGCGAGTCCGAACGCAACGAGCAGCAGCTGATTCACCAGCCCGAATAAGATCCCCATATGGAAATCCACGCCCCAGCGGGTCAGTTTTGCCATTAACGGGAAATCTTCAAAGCGGGTTCTGTCCATGACCTGCATCGTATTGGGATCAACCGCAACGGCATCAACCTGCGTTGGCCAGCTGCGATCGATTTCCGTTACCGTCCAGGCTCGATCGGATGTACTGGCGGGGCGGATCTCAAGCTTGTTAGCATCAATTCCTGCCTTTCGCGCAGCACTCAGCACCCCATCAAACTGCGTCAGATCCATCGCCATCTCCGGCACGATCATTCCCCCATGATGGCCGCGATGTTCGGCGTGTTCGTCCATGACCATGGGCGTACCGAAGAGCATTGTATTGACCTGCGGCGTCAGCCAGTTCATCTCAGCACGCAGCTTATCAACGTTCCCCCCCGCCCACTGGGACCAGGTCAGGCCGGTTGCTGAGAATAACAACATTCCGCCCAGCAGCGTCCAGCCTAACGCCACATGCACTCGACGTCGGTTCTGAAAGGGGTTGTTAATGCGCCGTTTGGGTCGGGTATAAAACCACAGCGCAATGCCGCCGAGCGCAGCGACCCACATCCACGAGGCCGCCAGCTCGCTGTAGAGCCGCCCAACATCGCCCAGCATCAACGACGTATGCAGGTAATCAATGGTCTGACGCAGCGGTAAAATCCCGCTGGTGCCGTATACCGTCATATCCCCCAGCACCGCCAGGCTAATCGGATCGACAAAGATAGCCCGATGTTCCGACGGACCAAGCGACGGGTCAGCAAACATCACGCGGGTGGTTTCACCTTCAGCCAGCCCCGGACGGACGGCGTGCAAACGCAGATCTGTTCCAATGGTTTTTTCCGCCACGGCAATTTGTTCCGCCAGCGGCTGCAACTCGCCCACGGAATTCGTGTGGAGCGCGTGCCGGTAGAGCGCATTCTCCAGCTGCGGGGTTGCCACATACAGCGTACCGGTCAGCGCGGCGAAGAAGATAAACGGGCCGACAAACAGCCCGACGTAGAAATGAAGGCGACGCAGCAGGTTTCCCCATGCCGCGCGCGGAGTGCAGGTAGTCATACTTTTCCTTTTTAAGGCAGTAAGTTATCGATTTATTTTTAAAGGGAAAAAGCAGACTGCCGCGGCGGCGCGCGGGTATCAGGGTAAAGCCAGGGGAAAAAGTGCCAGTGGCTGACCGCCTGGCGCGGCGGCTTAACGCGCAGCCTTTGCAGCACCGCGCTTAGCAGGACGATCAGCGCCAGCATCACGCCAGGTACATGCGCTAATAGCACGCAGTAGCCGCAGGCCTCCGCATGGTCAACAGGTATGGAATGCTGCATATCGCCGTGATGGTCATCCACCGACATCATGCTCATATCATGATGCATGCCCGGCATGGAGCTCATGGGATCTTTTTGCAGCGAGACAGAGATAAGCGGCGCGACCACGATCAGCAGGATCGCAAACAGCGCGGCCAATGCCGCTGCGCGTTTCCCATTATGCTGATGCAGTACGTTATCCACTTACCCTCCGGTGAAGAGGCAAGCATTGTAAATGATTTATGTCGAAAGAGTTAATGCGTGAGATGCGATTACAAAAAAAAGGGCCAGCCTTTCGGCCAGCCCTTTCTAACAGGATGTCGCTTAAGCGAATCTTAGTTCAGACGCTCTTTAATACGAGCAGACTTACCAGTACGCTCACGCAGGTAGTACAGTTTAGCTTTACGTACAGCACCACGACGTTTAACAGCAATGCTGTCAACTACCGGAGAGTGAGTCTGGAAGACACGCTCAACGCCTTCGCCGTTGGAAATTTTACGAACAGTGAATGCAGAGTGCAGACCGCGGTTACGAATAGCGATAACCACGCCCTCGAATGCCTGCAGACGTTTTTTGGAACCTTCAACAACCCATACTTTCACTTCCACGGTGTCACCTGGACGGAAGGAAGGTACGTCCTGCTTCATCTGCTCTTGTTCAAGTTGCTTAATAATGTTGCTCATAATTTAATCTCTTATCCTGGGTAAACTGATATTCGGGAGCGTATTACGCATTCCCATCATGTTCATGCTGCTGGTGCGCGTGTTCAGTTTTGAACTCGGCCAGCAGCTTTGCTTGCTCTTCAGTCAGAGCCAGGTTTTCCAGAAGTTCAGGTCTTCTAAGCCAGGTTCGGCCCAGCGACTGCTTCAAACGCCAGCGACGTATCTCGGCATGGTTTCCAGACAGTAACACTGCCGGGACGTCCATCCCTTCTAACACTTCAGGACGAGTATAGTGTGGACAGTCCAGCAATCCATCGGCAAAGGAATCTTCCGTTGCCGAAGCTTCATGGCCCAGTACCCCCGGAATAAACCGGGCGACGGAGTCAATCAGCGTCATTGCGGGTAACTCACCACCGCTGAGAACGTAATCGCCGATAGACCATTCTTCGTCAATCTCGGTTTGAATTACGCGCTCATCTATCCCTTCGTAGCGACCACAGACCAGAATCAGCTTTTGATTCGTCGCCAGTTCGCTCACGCCCGCTTGATCAAGCTTGCGTCCCTGAGGTGACAGATAAATCACCTTTGCGCCTTCACCTGCCGCGGCTTTTGCTGTGTGAATGGCGTCCCGTAAGGGTTGCACCATCATTAACATCCCCGGTCCGCCGCCGTAAGGACGATCGTCCACGGTACGGTGCCGGTCATGAGTGAAGTCACGAGGACTCCAGCTCTGGATGCTCAGCAGGCCATTCTTTACTGCCCGGCCAGTTACCCCGTAATCGGTAATCGCGCGGAACATTTCAGGAAACAGGCTAATTATGCCAATCCACATAGCGCCGTCTTTTACCGTTTATCCGGAGAATTTAAAAACCAGGATCCCAATCTACTTCAATGGTTTGAGTAGTGAGATCGACTTTCTTGATAACCTGTCCATCGAGGAACGGAACCAACCGCTCCTTGATGCCAAATGCATCTTTCAGGTTTGCCTTAATGACGAGAACGTCATTTGACCCGGTTTCCATCATATCGATGACTTTCCCCAGGCTGTAGCCTTCGGTAGTGACTACCTGGCAACCCATAAGGTCTTTCCAGTAGTAGTCACCCTCTTCCAGCTGTGGCAACTGCGACGAATCCACGACAATTTCACAATTAGTCAGGGCATTCGCGGCATCACGATCGTCAACGCCTTTCAGCTTGATGATGATGTCCTGATTGTGGTGACGCCAGCTTTCCAGCTCGACCTCTTCCCACTTACCGCCTTTCTGGATAAACCAAGGCTGGTAATTAAAAATGCTATCAGCGTCTTCAGTGGAGGAAAACACTCTGAGCCAACCACGGATACCGTAGCAAGAACCCATTTTTCCCAATACGATCGGTTCAACAGGTGCTTTATTGCTCATCATGACCACCGTGACAGATTAAGCTGCTTTGTTTGCTGCTTTGATCAGCGTAGCAACGCGATCGGAAACAGTAGCGCCCTGGCCAACCCAGTGAGCGATACGATCCAGATCCAGACGAGTTTCTTCTTCTGCGCCAGCGGCCAGTGGGTTGAAGAAACCAACGCGCTCGATGAAGCGACCGTTGCGTGCATTACGGCTGTCAGTCACAACAACCTGGTAGAACGGACGCTTTTTAGCGCCGTGACGAGCTAAACGAATAGTAACCATAACATCCTCTTGTGTGAATAAAACAACCGGGCCCCATCGAGGAACGGAGCCCGGGTGTCATATTAAAAGCCCGAAAATTTTACTCATTTTCGGGCAAAAAGCAATCTCAAAAGCGATTAACGCCCTGGAAAACCGGGTGGCATCATGCCTTTCATGCCGCGCATCATCTTCGCCATGCCGCCTTTCTTCATTTTCTTCATCATGCGCTGCATGTCGTCGAACTGTTTCAGAAGGCGGTTTACGTCCTGCACCTGCATGCCGCAACCGGCCGCGATACGGCGTTTACGGGAACCTTTGATGATTTCTGGCTTCGCACGCTCTTTCAGCGTCATCGAGTTGATGATCGCCTCCATACGCACCAGCACTTTGTCATCCATCTGGGATTTTACGTTGTCAGGGATCTGGCCCATGCCCGGCAGTTTGCCCATCAGGCTGGCCATGCCGCCCATGTTTTTCATCTGACGCAGCTGCTCAAGGAAGTCGGTGAGATCGAAACCGTCACCTTTTTTCAGCTTGCTGGCCAGCTTCTCGGCCTGCGCGCGGTCAACCTTGCTCTCGATATCTTCGATCAGCGACAGCACGTCGCCCATGCCGAGAATTCGGGAAGCAATGCGGTCCGGATGGAACGGCTCCAGCGCTTCGGTTTTCTCACCGACGCCGAGGAACTTGATTGGCTTACCAGTGATATGACGAATGGAGAGCGCCGCACCGCCGCGGGCGTCGCCGTCCACTTTGGTCAGCACCACGCCGGTTAACGGCAGCGCTTCGTTAAACGCTTTCGCGGTATTCGCCGCATCCTGACCGGTCATGGCGTCAACAACAAACAGGGTCTCTACCGGGTTGATAGAGGCATGCACCTGCTTGATCTCGTCCATCATCGCTTCGTCGACGTGCAGACGACCGGCGGTATCCACCAGCAGCACGTCGTAGAATTTCAGCTTCGCTTCTTTCAGCGCCGCGTTAACGATGTCGACAGGCTTCTGCGCCACGTCTGACGGGAAGAAATCCACGCCAACCTGCTCTGCCAGCGTTTCCAGCTGTTTGATCGCCGCCGGGCGATAGACGTCTGCAGACACCACCAGCACTTTTTTCTTGTGCTTTTCGCGCAGGAATTTACCCAGCTTACCAACGCTGGTCGTTTTACCCGCACCCTGCAGGCCCGCCATCAGCACCACGGCCGGAGGCTGAGCGGCCAGGTTAAGCACCTGATTCTCTTCGCCCATCGCCGAAACCAGCTCGTTACGTACGATTTTGACGAACTCCTGACCCGGAGTCAGGCTCTTGTTAACTTCATGTCCAACCGCTTTTTCTTTTACGCGGTTGATAAAATCACGCACGACCGGTAACGCAACGTCTGCTTCGAGCAGCGCCATGCGCACTTCGCGCAGCGTTTCCTTGATATTCTCTTCGGTGAGGCGTCCGCGGCCGCTGATGTTGCGCAGCGTGCGCGACAAACGATCGGTTAAATTATCAAACATTGTCTCTCGCCTGGGGTAGAAACGTTGGGTCGCGTAAGCGACACATACACAGAATTTTGCCGGAGTATAACATGAAGGCAGCTTTGTTGTTATGCAACGGTTGGAGCACGCGTCACGTAACGTTATACTGCTTATCTTTCTTATTAAGACAACTGTCGACGCCTATATGCCTGTTTTCGCACTGATCGCCCTTGTTGCCTACTCTGTCAGCCTCGCGCTGATCATTCCCGGCCTGCTGCAAAAAAACAGCGGCTGGCGGCGCATGGCTGTTCTTTCGGCGGTAATAGCACTGATAAGCCATGCTTTTGCACTGGAATCTCGCATTATTCCTGGCGACGGCAGCGTGCAAAACCTGAGCGTATTGAATGTCGGCTCACTGGTCAGCCTGATGATTTGTACGGTGATGACCATTGTTGCGTCCAAAAACCGCGGCTGGCTTCTGCTGCCGATTGTTTATGCCTTCGCGCTGATCAATCTGGCATTGGCCACGTTTATGCCCAATGAGTTCATTACCCATCTGGAAGCGACGCCGGGGATGCTGGTGCATATCGGCCTGTCGCTGTTTGCCTACGCGACGCTGATTATTGCGGCGCTTTACGCCATGCAGCTCGCCTGGATTGATTACCAGTTGAAGAACAAAAAGCTGGCCTTCAATCACGAAATGCCGCCGCTGATGGTCATTGAGCGTAAGATGTTCCACATCACCCAGGTCGGCGTGGTGCTGCTGACGCTCACGCTCTGCACCGGTCTGTTTTACATGAAGAACCTGTTCAGCGTGGAGAATATCGATAAAGCGGTGCTCTCCATCATCGCGTGGTTTGTCTATATTGTCCTGTTGTGGGGCCATTATCACGAAGGCTGGCGCGGTCGTCGCGTAGTCTGGTTCAACGTCGCGGGCGCGGGTATTCTTACCCTTGCCTATTTTGGAAGTCGCTTCATACAGCAATTTGCTGGCTAAGTAACAAAGGAGTTCCCCCTGGAACACATCTCCACCACCACGCTGATCGTCACCCTGATCATCATGGTGGTCATCTCCGCCTATTTCTCAGGCTCGGAAACCGGCATGATGACGCTCAACCGCTACCGGTTACGCCATCGCGCCAAACAGGGTAACCGTGCCGCCCGTCGTGTCGAAAAGCTGCTGCGTAAACCGGATCGCCTGATTAGCCTTGTGCTTATCGGTAACAACCTCGTCAACATTCTCGCCTCGGCACTGGGCACCATCGTCGGGATGCGCCTGTATGGCAACGCTGGCGTCGCGATTGCCACCGGGGTACTGACGTTTGTCGTGCTGGTGTTTGCTGAAGTACTGCCCAAAACCATTGCCGCGCTTTACCCGGAGAAGGTTGCCTACCCGAGCAGCTTCCTGCTGGCACCGCTGTTGATCCTGATGATGCCGCTGGTCTGGCTGCTGAATATGGTGACACGCCTGCTGATGCGCATGGTTGGCATCAAAGCAGACGTCACCATCAGCAGCGCGCTCAGCAAAGACGAGTTGCGCACCATCGTGAATGAATCCCGCTCGCAGATCTCCCGTCGCAACCAGGACATGCTGTTGTCGGTACTGGATCTGGAAAAAGTCAGCGTAGACGACATCATGGTGCCGCGTAACGAGATCGTTGGGATTGATATCAACGACGACTGGAAAGCCATCGTCCGACAGCTGACGCACTCACCACACGGGCGCATCGTGCTGTATCGCGATTCTCTGGATGACGCCATCAGTATGCTGCGCGTGCGTGAGGCATATCGTCTGATGACCGAGAAAAAAGAGTTCACTAAAGAGGTGATGCTGCGCGCCGCAGATGAAATTTACTACGTGCCAGAAGGGACACCGCTCAACATACAGCTGGTGAAGTTCCAGCGTAACAAGAAGAAAGTCGGTCTGGTGGTTGATGAGTACGGCGATATTCAGGGATTAGTGACGGTCGAAGATATTCTGGAAGAGATTGTCGGTGACTTTACCACATCCATGTCGCCTTCCCTTGCCGAAGAAGTCACCCCGCAAAATGACGGCTCGGTGCTGATCGACGGCAGTGCGAACATTCGTGAACTTAATAAAGCTTTCAACTGGCATTTACCGGAAGATGAAGCGCGCACCGTAAATGGAATGATTCTGGAAGCGCTGGAAGAGATACCGGCAGCAGGAACGCGTGTGCGTATTGAACAGTATGATATTGATATCCTGGACGTGCAGGACAATATGATTAAGCAGGTGAAAGTCCTGCCCGTTAAGCCTCTACGCGAAAGTATTGCCGAATAAAATGTAGGCCGGGTAAGGCGAACGCCGCCACCCGGCACTACAGGCAGCACATTACGCTTTCGCTTTCGCCACGGTCACCATTGCCGCGCGAATGGTACGGCCGTTCAGGGTATAACCTTTCTGCATCACACCCAACACCTTACCGGCTTCAATCTCTTCAGATTCCACCATGGCGATCGCCTGGTGTACGTTCGGATCCAGCGGTACATTGGTATCGGCAATCACTTCCACGCCAAACTTACGCACCACGTCCAGCATCGACTTCAACGTCAGCTCGATACCTTCGATCATTGCCGCGTTATCCGGATTCGCTTTGTCTGCCACTTCCAGTGCACGATCCAGGCTATCGATGACCGGCAGCAGTTCATTGACGAATTTTTCCAGCGCAAATTTGTGCGCTTTCTCAACGTCCAGCTCGGTACGACGACGCAGGTTTTCCATTTCCGCTTTGATACGCAGCACGCCATCGCGTTCGCGATTTTGCGCTTCTACCAGCTGGGCTTCCAGGTTGGCAATTTTTTCATCGCGCGGGTCCACCTGCTCAGCAGACGCTTCTGGCTCTACAGCCTCAACTTCATCGTGCTGTTCCGTGATAATTTCTTCAGGGGCTTGCCCCTCAGGCGTTTTCTGTTCTTTACTACTCATGAATTTCTCCGCGTTTTTCTGCATTCATCTCGCTAACTTCGCTTATTATGGGGATCAGTTTCCGGGATTCAAGGGAACAAGACAGATTGTCATCATTCATCAGGCACAAGGACCTCCAGAAAATGAATAATCATTTCAGGTGTATTGGGATCGTCGGGCATCCGCGTCACCCTACCGCATTGACGACACATGAAATGTTGTATCGCTGGCTGTGTGGCAAAGGCTATGAAGTGATGGTCGAACAGCAGATTGCTCAGGAGCTGCAGCTGAAGGGCGTTAAAACCGGCACGCTGGCAGAAATTGGTCAGCAGGCGGATCTCGCCGTGGTGGTGGGCGGCGACGGCAACATGCTTGGCGCAGCCCGCACGCTGGCGCGTTATGATATTAAGGTCATCGGCATCAACCGTGGCAATCTCGGTTTTTTAACCGATCTCGACCCGGATAACGCCCAGCAACAGTTGGCTGACGTGCTGGAAGGGCACTACATCAGCGAAAAACGTTTTTTACTGGAAGCGCAGGTGTGTCAGCAGGACTGCCAGAAGCGCATCAGCACCGCGATCAACGAGGTGGTTCTCCACCCCGGTAAAGTGGCGCACATGATTGAGTTCGAAGTGTATATCGACGAAATCTTTGCCTTTTCGCAGCGCTCTGACGGGCTGATTATCTCAACGCCTACAGGCTCTACCGCCTACTCGCTTTCCGCTGGTGGCCCAATCCTGACGCCATCACTGGATGCCATTACCCTGGTGCCGATGTTCCCGCACACGCTCTCCGCCCGCCCGCTGGTCATCAACGGCGACAGCACGATACGCCTGCGGTTCTCACACCGCCGTAATGACCTGGAGATCAGCTGCGACAGCCAGATAGCGCTGCCGATCCAGGAAGGTGAAGATGTCCTTATTCGTCGATGTGATTACCATCTGAATCTGATTCATCCGAAAGATTACAGCTATTTCAATACATTGAGTTCAAAACTCGGCTGGTCAAAAAAATTATTCTGATTTTGCATCCAGCACTTTACTGTATAAAAAACCAGTTTATACTGTATGAAAACACAGTTATGGTTTTTCATACAGGAAAACAATTATGCTGGCACAACTGACCATCAGCAACTTTGCCATTGTTCGTGAGCTTGAGATCGACTTCCACAGCGGCATGACGGCAATCACCGGTGAAACCGGTGCGGGTAAATCTATTGCCATTGATGCCCTCGGCTTGTGCCTTGGCGGCCGCGCAGAGGGCGATATGGTGCGCCGGGGGGCAACCCGTGCCGACCTGTGCGCCCGTTTTTCCCTGAAAGACACCCCTGCAGCCCTGCGCTGGCTGGAAGCGAACCAGCTCGAAGACGGACGTGAGTGTTTACTCCGCCGCGTCATCAGCAGCGACGGTCGTTCCCGCGGTTTTATCAACGGTACAGCGGTCCCCCTTTCCCAGCTTCGCGAGCTTGGCCAGTTGCTTATTCAGATCCACGGTCAGCACGCGCATCAACAGTTGATTAAACCCGAGCAGCAGAAGGCCCTTCTTGATGGCTACGCAGGTGAGCACGCGCTTACTCAGCTTATGGCGGAACACTATCGCCAGTGGCATCAGAGCTGCCGTGAACTCGCTCAACATCAGCAGCAAAGTCAGGAGCGAGCAGCCCGTGCGGAACTGCTGGCGTATCAGCTTAAAGAGCTGAATGAATTCAACCCGCAGGCGGGAGAGTTTGAGCAAATCGACGAAGAGTACAAACGTCTGGCTAACAGCGGTCATTTACTTTCAACCAGCCAAAATGCGCTCAACATGCTGGCAGATGGCGAAGACGTAAATCTACAGAGCCAGTTGTATAACGTCCGTCAACTGGTTACCGAACTGGTCGGGATGGACAGTAAACTCTCTGGCGTCCTGGATATGCTGGAAGAAGCGGCCATTCAGATCTCCGAAGCGGGTGACGAACTGCGCCACTACTGTGAACGTCTGGATCTCGACCCGAACCGTTTGTTTGAGCTTGAGCAGCGTATATCCCGTCAGATTTCACTGGCGCGTAAGCACCACGTCACGCCGGAGGAGTTGCCAGCCTTTTATCAGTCTCTCCTTGATGAACAACACCAGCTCGACGATCAGGCTGATTCACTGGAAACGTTGTCTCTGGCGGTAAACCTGCACCATCAGCAGGCGCTGGCAACGGCGAAACAGCTGCACGATATCCGTCAGCACTATGCGCAGGAGTTAAGCCAGCACATCACCGACAGCATGCACACCCTGGCGATGCCGCACGGCGTGTTCAGTATTGATGTTCGCTTCGAAGAGAGCCACCTGACTGCGGAAGGCGCGGATCGCACAGAATTCCGCGTCACCACGAACCCAGGTCAGCCTTTGCAGGCCATCTCTAAGGTCGCCTCCGGCGGCGAACTGTCGCGTATTGCACTGGCGATTCAGGTGATTACCGCGCGTAAAATGGAAACCCCGGCGCTGATTTTCGATGAAGTGGATGTAGGGATCAGTGGTCCGACAGCGGCCGTTGTAGGCAAACTGTTGCGCCAGTTGGGCGAATCGACTCAGGTGATGTGTGTCACCCATCTTCCACAGGTGGCTGGCTGTGGTCATCATCACTTTATCGTCAGCAAAGAGACGGATGGTGAAATGACCGAAACGCACATGAAACCGCTGGATAAACGCGCGCGTCTGCAGGAGCTGGCGCGCCTGCTCGGTGGTAGCGAAGTCACCCGCAATACGCTCGCGAATGCGAAAGAACTGCTGGCGGCATAAACTTTTTCGGGATCTCAGAGTCATAGAGAACAACAAAAACGCCGCCAGACCGGTTTCAAAGTGGGGCAAGGTCTATTATCATCGGCATATTACATATGAGCCGCGTTCTGCTCGGGCCCGAAAAGGAATCAAATCACTATGCGTTGTAAAATGCTGACCGCTGCCGCAGCGGTTCTTCTGATGTTGACCGCAGGCTGTTCCACTCTGGAGAAAGTGGTTTACCGTCCTGACATCAACCAGGGGAACTACCTTACCCCTAACGATGTGTCCAAAATCCGTGTGGGGATGACACAACAGCAGGTCGCTTATGCACTGGGAACCCCGATGATGTCCGATCCGTTCGGTACAAATACATGGTTCTATGTATTCCGTCAGCAGCCAGGCCACGAAGACGTGACCCAGCAGACCCTGACGTTGACCTTCAGCAGCGCCGGTGTCTTAACCAACATCGACAACAAGCCTGCCCTGACCAAGTGATCAGGTCGTCAGAAATGCAAAAAGGTGCTCAATGAGCACCTTTTTTGTTTTCGGTTGATTCCCTCGCCCCTTTGGGGAGAGAGTCAGGGTGAGGGGAAAGAAAGCGCTACTTACCCGCTTTCTCCGCACGCTGACGACGCAGTTCTTTCGGGTCAGCAATCAGCGGGCGATAAATCTCAACCCGGTCGCCCTCTTTCAATACGTCGCCAAGTTTCACCGGACGGCTGTAAATCCCGACCTTATTCTTCGCCAGGTCGATATCGCTGCGAAGCTCAAGGATGCCGGAAGCGCGAATAGCCGCCTCGACGGTGGCCCCCTCTTCCAGCGTCACGCGCTGCAGATACTGCTTTTCCGGCAGCGCATACACCACTTCCACCGCAATCTTATGCGACACTGTAAACCTCTTTGGCGCGGGTCGTGAACGCCTGAACCATGTTAGATGCCAGCTCTTTGAAGATGCGGCCAAACGCCAGCTCAATAAGCTTGTTGGTAAACTCGAAATCCAGCTGGAATTCGATACGACAGGCATCTGCGCTCAGCGGCGTAAACTTCCAGCCGCCCATCAGGGTCTTAAACGGACCATCCACCAGATGCATCAAAATACTCTGATTATCGGTCAGCGTATTGCGGGTGGTGAACGTCTTGCTGATCCCCGCTTTGGAGACATCCACCGCCGCCGTCATCTGCGTTGGGCCGGACTCCAGAACACGACTCCCGGTACACCCGGGGATGAATTCAGGATAAGACTGAACGTCGTTCACTAACTGATACATTTGTTCCGCGCTGTAAGGCACGAGCGCAGTACGGCTAATCTGAGGCATAGCATTTTCCATGGTCACACAACGGACAAATAATAACATTTATCACCTGTTAAAAAAACGCTAAGCCTCATCTCGTGCTAATATAGCGCGTTAGACCTCACGGGACGCAATGAGGTGACTTTTTGAAATCAGATTACCGACGGCTTTACGACACTTATGACGAAGAAAAAAGCACATAAACCAGGATCGGCGACCATTGCGCAAAACAAGCGTGCTCGCCACGAGTATTTCATTGAAGAAGAATTCGAAGCAGGCCTTGCGCTGCAGGGCTGGGAAGTAAAATCGCTGCGCGCGGGTAAAGCAAACATTGGCGACAGTTACGTGATCCTGAAAGACGGCGAAGCTTTCCTGTTCGGTGCGAACTTTACACCGCTGACCGTCGCCTCTTCACACTACGTATGCGACCCAACGCGCACGCGTAAACTGCTGCTGAACAAGCGTGAGCTTGAATCTCTTTACGGGCGCATCAACCGTGAAGGCTTTACCGTTGTTGCGCTCTCTATGTACTGGAAAAATGCCTGGTGCAAAGTGAAAATCGGCGTGGCGAAAGGTAAAAAACAGCACGATAAACGTACTGACCTGAAAGAGCGCGAATGGCAGTTGGATAAAGCGCGCATCATGAAAAACGCAGGACGTTGATTCTGCACACTTATTGTACTATTCAATAAGTTAGCGTTTCGGGCTGGTATCCAGGAAGTGAAATCTGGTATACTCAGTTCAACACTATTGGGGCTGATTCTGGATTCGACGGGATTTGCGAAACCCAAGGTGCATGCCGAGGGGCGGTTTGCCTCGTAAAAAGCCGCAAAAAAATAGTCGCAAACGACGAAAACTACGCTTTAGCAGCTTAATAACCTGCTAAGAGCCCTCTCTCCCTAGCTTCCGCTCTTAAGACGGGGATCAAAGAGAGGTCAAACCCAAAAGAGATCGCGTGGAAGCCCTGCCTGGGGTTGAAGCGTTAAAACTAATCAGGCTAGTTCGTTAGTGGCGTGTCTGTCCGCAGCTGGCGTGCGAATGTAAAGACAAACTAAGCATGTAGTACCGAGGATGTAGAAATTTCGGACGCGGGTTCAACTCCCGCCAGCTCCACCAAATAAAACAAGGGGTTACGTGAAAACGTAGCCCCTTTTTCTATTCCAATGGCGGCAAAATGGCGACAGGCTTTTGGACTGGCGACAAAAAAACCCGCTTTCAAAGCGGGTTCTTTTTAAAAATTCATGTGCCCTTGCCCATCTTTTCCCGGATGTGGGGGCGCAGAAGAAATCACATTAGGCTTAATGATATGCCTAACAAATGTTTCATGCGTGACAAAAGTACAACCGCAGTTGATATTTTGGCACTGGTTGTAACGCTCTTTGGTTGTTGCTGATACCTGAAAACTGCTTCTTGTATGGGCTGCCTGGCCGCACTCTGGACAATTCATCATTCCGGTTATCCCACCATTTTTGCCAAAATAACAATAATGATACATCATTATTCAATTTTGAGAACCCATCACTCCATTTAGAGATCACCAATCTTAACTTCAAGCTCCAGAGCCGTAGTAAAACCATTATCTGCACTGACACTATGCGTCAGCGTGGTAATGGTCCATTCGGCATCATCAATGGGCTGTTTAAAGCCGCTCACCTTCACCGGCATTTCGGTATACAGATCAGCCCTTCCCTCTGCGAGCTGCAGGGAGAATGTTGCAACCCCGCGCTGCAGGCGCTCCCACTGCATCTTTGCCGCTCGCTCTGCATTGCTGCGGTTTGCATAAGTTCTGTTGAGTACCAGCACGTTTTCATCCGTCCCAACTAGGTAATCTCCCTGTTTTGCTTCCGGCTCCTTTGCCGCGGTGGTTTTCTTTCGACGGCGCTTAACCTTTGCTGTCTCTTTTTTCTTTGGCTCACGGGTATGGAGCCAACTGGCAATTACCCCCGTATAGGCATCGCGATCAGCCAGGGTAAAACGATGACCGTCACCGGCCTGGCGGGTGATGGTGATAACCGGCAGCGGCTTACCGCTTGCCGTTCTGCCCTGCCCCTGGCGGATAAACAACAGATTTCCGTCCTTAACTGAGGCTATCGCCCCATACTGCCGCGCCAGCTTCATCAAAAAGCTGGCGTCGCTTTCATTAGTCTGGTCAAGATGATCGACAGGCTTGTCCAACAGGTCCTTTCCCAGCGCCATCTTTAATTTATGCCTGCCCGCGATTTCCTTCACAACTTCGCCCACCGTTGTCTGGTGCCAGGACTTTTCACGCCGCGTATTCAGGGTTTCACGGAAATCTGCACTACGCGCGCGGATTGTGAGACGGTCAGGCGCGCCGCTGTGCTCAATCTCATCGACAGTAAACGCCCCTTTCGGAAAAAGCGGCTGACCTTTCCACCCCAGCGCAAACTGAATAATGGCCCCCCGACGCGGCAGAACGATTAACCCGTCCGAGTCGTCCAGTTCCAGATCAAGCTGGTCCGCTTCAAAGCCTCGGTTATCCGTCAGCGTCAGACTCATCAGGCGCGCATCCAGCACGGTAGTCACATCTTTACCTTCAATGATGATACTGAAACCGGGAGTTTTGCTGTTCAGGTTCAGGAGATCAGAGCTGAAATTCACTGCAGTAACCCTCCAACCGTATTTTTCATATTGCCTATCGCAGAGGTGGCAGATTCCTGCAAATTACTGAGCTGGTCGCTGAGGCTGCCGAACATATCAGACAGCGACTCATCCACCCGTTTCAGGCTCAGCGAAAATTCGATGCGCCGGGGCATACCGCTCTCAAAAAATTCTGTTTTTGTCTGGCTCAGACTCTCGATCACAAACATGCCGTAAATCGTCCCGCTCCCCTCAATCAGAGGCCAGGCTTTTCCCAGCTCCGCCATCTGCTCCAGCGCCAGCAAAGACAACCTGCCGCCGGTAATCTCCGGCAGCAGGACACCGGACAGAGTAAGCGTATCGTTATCCGGTCCAAGAAACTGCGTTGACGGGCGCCGGTTAACCCGGCTGTTGGCTGCGTGCCGCCAGCTGCGCTGATACTGCAGCTCCTGATAGGGCACTGTTCGCAGCATGAATACGTACAACCCCAGCACCATCATCATTATTCGTAACCCCCTCGATCACTGAAATTACTGCGTGTTTTTGCCCTGGCCCTGCGCTCACGCTCATCAAGCTGCCGGGCCACCTCGCGGGCGATATCCTGCGCGCTTTGCCCTGGCTGCGCGACAATATGAATTGGCGCGCTTATCTCGTACTTAATTACCTGCGGCTGTCTCTCTTCCTTCAGCGACGGCGCCGGTTGCGTCCTGACAGGCACACTGTACGGATGAAGTGGTGCGGCTTCTGCCGGGGCAGCTGCCAGGCCCATTACGCCAGCGACCACGGAAGCGAACACCTTCTGGCGCATAGCCATCGGGTCAGCCCTGTTATCCGTGATTTCCATAATGGCCGGTGCTGGCATGACGGCAGCAGCGATATCAGCCAGCTCCGCAGCACGATCCCGACCAGGAAGTTTTACCGGGGCGTTAACAATCTCAGGAGACAGTATTAACCTGCTTTCAGGCCGTTGCTCCGGGCTGGCTGTTACATCACGAACGGGGCTTACCGTTGCCGCCAGTTTCACCAGTTCAGTAGTGCGATTGATTACCGGAATATTTGCCGGACCGTTCACACTATCAGGCGGCAGAACTATCCCGCGTTCAGGACGTTGTTTAGCGCTGGCCGGTTCCGTCCGGGAAGGATTGAGCGTTGCCGCCACCCTCGCCAGATCAGCAGTCCGTTTCCTGCCGGTGACATTGGCGGGCCCGTTAACAATCTCAGGGCCATTCTCACCCACGATGCCGAACTGGCCGCGTGGAATGGTACCGCCGCTGTCGTACATGCCAGCAAAACCCATCGGCGGGAATCCGCCAGGCGGCAGCACCACTTTACCGTCTGTGTTTACCGTGGCTGGCTGCTGCCGCGTGACCTGCTCAGGAAGCTTCGCTTTGGCCGCCTCCTTGCTGACGATGCCGAGTTTTTCAAGCAGCCAGGACACGCCCGATTTAAGCGAATCCAGCGGGTACATGACCATGTTCAGCCCTGCCGCCAGCGCCTCCCCAAACTGCCGTCCCATCGACGCCGCGCTTTGCAGTTCTGCAGAGGTGGATTTAACCGGCGTCAGCAGATCAGTAAACCAGCCCCACAATGCCTGGACCTTGTCACCTATCCACTGGAAAACAGGCTGCAGTGGCTCAAACGCCGCACTGACAGGCGCAGCTGCAGCTTTGAATCCTTCAACCACTCCGCCTAAAAACGCGCTTATCGGCTGCCAGTATTTCCAGACAACCAGCGCCACGCCAGCCAGCGCCGCCACAACGAGCCCTATCGGACTAAGCAGGGCGCCCAGCAACCCAGAAATCCCGTACAGCGCAACGCGAAGGAGGGCCAGAGGGCCGGACGCCAGAAAACGCAGCACGCCACCGGCTGCGGATAATCCCCCGCGCAACGCGGCCAGCGGATTCATTACCATGCCGATAATGTTGCGAATACCAGACATTCCGCCGCGAAGGACAGCAAGCGGCGCCCCGGCCAGCGCTTTCAGCGCATTGCCAGCCAGCCCGGCAGAACGGCGCAGGGAGTTAAGGGGAGACGCCAGCAATCCGGCGCTGCTGCCGGATGCCGCCAGGCCACGGCGCAACAGGGAAAGCGGCGCATTTGCCAGCCAGGACAGCGCGCCGCCGGTGCGGGTCACTGCAGACATAACGGAGGGGAGTGTTTTTACACCCAGCACGGACAGGCCAAAACGGATCACCGCCAGCGGCCCCAGCACGGCAGCCACGGCCACCGCCAGCGTGCCGAGCACAACGGTGATCGCTGCTGTGGCTGCCGCCACTTTCATCAGTGTGCCCGCCAGCTGCGGGTTAGCCTCAACCCATCGACGCAGTGCCCCGGTAACGTTTTTGACGTACCCCATGATATCCATCAGCGGCTGGCGCAGGGTTTCACCCAGGCTACTGAAAGCGTTCTGCGCGCCAGTTTTCACAAGTAACCACTGCGCGGAAAGTGAATCCTTATTGATATCGGATTCTTTCTGCATGGAGCCGTTAGCCTCAGTGCCTGAGGTGAGTTTCAGCTGTCGCTGCAGCTCCGGCAGGTTGTTTGCAAGCTTCGCCGCATCATCGCCAAACTCCTTGCCAAATATCATCGTCATGGCGGACAGGCGTTTATCCTGCGGCAGCCTGTTGACCTTCTCCAGCACGCGCTGAATGGTCCCCATTGCGTCCTTTGTCATCTGCTTTTCAATCTCTTCTGGATTGAGTTTCAGCAGATCCATACCTTCCATGAACCGCTTGCTCTGCATGGTCGCAATAGACAGTTCGCGCACCATCGCATTTGATGCGCTGGCGGCAATTTCAGGCGCGGCGCCCAGAGACAGGAAGGTGGAACCCAGCGCGGCCGCCTTGCGGAAATCAAGCCGGTCAGCCACGCCGCCCATGCGCTGCAGCACATTGATGATATCGCCGCCCTTAGACATGGCGTTATCGTCCAGGTAGTTCAGGGCATCGCCAAGCTGTTCAATATTTCGGGTCGGCATTTTATACAGCTGCGCGATTTTCCCCAGCCCCTCCGCCAGCTCATCAGCGGGCAGCTCGAATGCCGTTGCGGCCTTTGCTGCAGTGGATGCAAAGGCCAGCAGGTCACGCTTCTGGTCTTCGTAAGAATCGTTCTGGTTTGTCACGCCCATGCGGGCGCCACCTTCAACCAGCGCGGCATAGTCAATAGCGCCATTCTCCATCGGCAGCTGTTCACTGGCGGCCTTGATGGCATCCTGCATATCGTAAAACTGTTTTGTGCGATTGCCGTTGTCGTCCCGCAGCCCGTTAACCTGCTTTGCAACGCCTTTCATTGCATCTTCCATGCTGGCATAGCTTTTAACGGCTGCCATCACCGGCGCGCCCATCGCCAGCCCGGCGGCAGTAGTCGTTGCTCCGGCGCCCGCGATGCGATCCCGCACCTCAAGTCGCCGCGAATACTGATCGCGTACGGCGTTCATACGGGCCTGCTGCTCGCCCAGGCGCTTAAGGGATTTCTGCTGTCGGTCCAGCGCCTGCCGGGTTTCGTCGGCATTCTGTCGCAGCTCCCGTTGCGCACTGCTCAGCTTTTTGGTGTCCAGCCCGGCCTCATTGAGCGCAAGACGCTGACGCTGCACCGACTGACGCAGGCCGTTGTATTTGCTCTGCAGCTCGTTAACGCGGTTTTTTGCCTGCTCAAGCAGACGAGCCTGCGCCGCCGTCGGGCGGTTAGTGGCCGAGAACTGCGTGGCAAGTTTCGCCGCTTCTTCGCGTGCGGCTTTAAGACTGTTGCCGGTAACGGCGAGCTGCGCGCTTGCCTTGCGGAAACCGTCAATACGGCCCGCCTGGGCGTCCAGTTCTTTTAATCTTGCGCGGCTTTGCTGAATGGCGGTAGCCAGCTCTTTAGAGCTGGCCTGCGCTGATCGGAATGGGCGGGTGAGCTTATCAACCGCATTTAGAATTACCTGCAAACGCAGGTTAGTATCACTCATCGCTGGCCCCGCTTCTCTGAATCGCTTTATGCCGCCACTCCAGCACTTCGGTCAGCGGCATAACGTCAGTGACGGACGGCGGCCAGTGAAAAATGGTGGCGATATCAGCCACCAGGTCTTCTACCGTCAGGCTGTCGGCAAACCGGCAAGCACCGATTTCTTCAACAAAAAAGTGACCACCTCAACCGACAGCGCGGTGAGATCGGCGGGGTCCATTTCAGCCATTTCCTGAGCGGTCAGCGCGGGCGTGGAGATGCGGGGAATAATCGTCATCATCGCGCCGACGTCCATATCCATGATCGCCTGCAGACGGGTGCCACGCAGCGCGCCGGACTGCGGCTTGCGCAGCACAATTTCGGCAATTTCGGTTTTACCGCGTTTGATTGGGGTGTCCAGCTGTACGGTTTTTTCAGTCAGTTGTTCGCTCATTGTCATTTCCTGTTAATAAGGTACTGGCGCGGCTGCCCGCGCCTTTAAAGTAGATCAGAGGCCCAGGGCGTTGCGGTGTTCTTCCATCAGGTCCACGCCATCAACGATTTCAATCATGTTGATCACATCAACCTCATAGAGCACCTCGCCGTTAATGGTCAGCTTCGCGTAGCTATTAGTGCTGCTGACTTTTGTGGTGTTGCTCTCGCCGGTTTTCCATTCGCCGGAATCGACTTCTTTATGTCGCCCGCGCACAACCAGCTCAACGGCCTGCACTTCCCCGGTATCGTCACGCTGAATGGAGCCGGTGAAACGCAGCTGGATGCCGTCAACGGTGGCTTTACCCATCTGCTTGAATAACAGCAGTTCGGTGCCACCGATTGAAAATTCCGTATCCAGCGCGCCATCATCCAGCCCCAGATCAACATCAGCCGAACCGGGCATACCCCCGCCGCGATACTTTTCAAACTTGCGGCCGAATTTTGGCAGGGTCAGAGACTCAACGATCCCCTGATAGTTATTCCCGTCGTTAAACAGGTTCAGGTGTTTTAACTTGCGTGGTAAAGCCATATTGTCCCCTTACGCGCTGACCTGGCTGGAGAAATCCAGCAGATACTGATCGGTGATGCGCTGGCGCAGCATCAGGTTTTCCAGAGGTGGTACCGGCGTATAGTCGTAATCGATAGTGAGCTTCCCGGCTTTCAGGGAATCTTTATCGTTTACGGACTCATCCAGCCAGCAGTCGGCGCCGATGATATAGCCCTGCGTTTTCAGGTTGCGCAGTTTGGCGCGAATACCTTCGATAATGTCGCGGGCCAGCGACGGGTTAAGCACGCCATCAACCGCCCACATGTGCGCTTCGGTGATGGTGTCAGCCAGTACCTGCGCAGTTCGGGTGTAGTTTTCAAAGGCAAACAGAGGATCGTCACTGAGGCAGCGGGAGCCCCAGAAGCGGAAACCGTCTTTGCGGATCAGCGTGGTGACATCGTTCTGGTTCAGCAGCCCCGCATCGGTTGCCGGGTCCTGCAAATCCCAGAACACATCCGCAGAAATGCCGGTGACGCCGTTCACGCCCACGTTGGACAGGGATTTATGCCAACCGGTCTGCTCGTCAATTTTGGCACGCAGACCAAGCGCACGGGCTGAGGCGTAAGCCGTTGCGTTACCATTCAGCACGGTGTCAAAACTGATGAAATCAGGCCAGATCAGCATTCCCTCGCGCTGGCTGAAATTAGCGCGGTAGGCAATGGCCTCCTCTACCGTTTTGCAGCCGTAGGCTGACAGATAGGCGAACCCGCGCAGACTCTGCGCCACGCTCAGCAGCTCAGTGGCAACTGCCTGCGTGTCGTGCCCCGGCACGCCAAGAATGCGCGGCTTAACGCCGAGCTGGGACTGCGCAGATAACAGCGCTTTCATGCCCGTTTTTTTACCGTCAGCTGTCACGCCGCCGATAATGTTGGAGGTTGTTTCCGCTTCGGTTTCGCCCTGCGCCACGCGCACAACGACGGTGACTGGTTTAGCCTGGTCGGCAATGGCATCCAGCGAACGGGCCAGCGTGCCAGATTCGCCCGCTTTACCGCTGGCGGTCAGCACATCGGTCAGCAGGACCGGCTTATTGAGGGGAAACATGGACGCATCAGCATCATCGCCGGTACAGACCATACCGACAATTGCCGTGCTTACTGTTGAAATGGGGCGGGTGCCATCGTTGACCTCAACGACGCGCACACCGTGGTGATAATCCTGAGCCATACGGCGAACCCTCCGGTGTTTAGGTTTCGCCCTATGGTGAATTGAATGGGCCGTGCAGACAGCTACGCGGATTTGTCCTGTGATTCACACAATGCAGCAGGAAATTTTCGGTACAGTGTGGATATACCCACATCAAAAATTAGTGCAACGCGTTTTCTGCTTTCCCCTGCATCAAGAAGTCGCCCGACCTGTCCCCATTGCTGCTCTGTCAGTTTTGGTCGCCTGCCACCGACACGCCCTTGTTTCCTCGCTGCCGCCAGCCCGGCACGGGTACGCTCCACAATTAACTCACGTTCCATTTCGGCGAGGGCGCCCATAACGTGGAAAAAGAAACGCCCCATCGCGGTTGACGTATCAATGCTGTCCGTCAGGCTGCGAAAATTAACGTCCCGACTGCGCAACTCTTCAATCAGGGTAACGAGATGCCGCATGCTCCTACCAAGCCTGTCCAGCTTCCAAACAACCAGAGTGTCACCTTCTGAAAGATTGCGCAGTGCCTTCTTTAGCCCTGGCCGTTCTGAGGTTTTACCGCTGATTTTATCCTCAAAAATCAGCTCACATCCTGCGCACTCCAGTGCATTTCGCTGTAATGCAGTGTTCTGGTCATTTGTTGACACCCTCACATAGCCTACTTGCATGATTGATCGCCCATAAAAGCGAGCAATAATGCCATCATTTTATCAGGCACGTTCATTTTTAAAGCCCACAGCATTATGACCAGCAGAGATAAGAGTTCTCGTGTATATACGAAAGTCTACCTCCAAGTGTTCTGATTCACCGATCACAATTTTAGTAGCTAAATGACAATATCTAAAATATATGCTGGAAGAAAACACTTAACAGTAGATATTATGAATTCCTTATAACAGTGAAACATAAGGATATTTATGAACACAGCAAATCGCTCTAAACTTCTTAGCATGACAGTTAAAAACATAGGATGCATAGGTGAGAACCCTGTCACAGTTGCATTAGATAAAGTAGTCTGCCTTGTGGGTAAAAATAACTCTGGAAAAACCACTATTCTTCGTGCTTATGAGCTTGCTAGGGGAGATATAAAGTTCATCCCTTCTCAAGATAGATATCTTCGAGCAAAAGAAACCTCACCTTCCGAGATTGTTCTGGATATTCATATACCCGATAACATAGGAAATATTTCAAACGAATGGAAAATAATTGATGGGGAACTGAAAATTGTACGTAGTCGCTGGCAGTGGGCTGCTCCAGACTATAAAGTTATCAGGACTACATGGCATCCAAAGGGTGGGGAAGATGGTAAAGGAGATTGGTCAGAAGATAAAAAAGCAGGTGGGTTAGATAACGTATTCAACTCTCGCTTACCAAAAGCAATCAGGATTGGTTCTTTAGAGGATGCAGAATCAACCGAGAAAACGTTACTTGCCTTAGCTTTACAGCCTTTAATTGAAAAATTAAACTTAGAAAAACAGGATGCAGAATCAAAACTGACCAAGGCAATAAAAGCTATAACTGAGCACATTGATAATACTAGCTCTCATCACAAACAAAGCTTTAACGAAATATCACAAAAAGTAACTGATGGTTTTAAGAGCGTATTCCCTGAATTAAGCGTCTCTTTAAATATAATGTCAGGACCAATGTCTATTGAACCAGATAAAATCATTAAAAGTGGTTCAGGTTTAATTGTTAAAGATGGCGAGCTTGAAACTTCTCTATCTCAACAAGGTACTGGAGCGAGAAGAGCGCTCTTCTGGGCAATGCTTCAAGTTCATAACCAGCTGGAGAGAGAGTCGGAAATTCGTAGAGGCTACCGTAAGGGACTGATTGATGAGAAAGAAGCCTTAGACAAAGAGACTAAAAAAAAGGGTACTAAGTCAGACAGGCTTCAAGAGATTGGTTTAAGAATTGAGGAAATATCAGCATTGGTCAAACATTTTGACGATGGGGGGAGCATTCCTCAGGACAAAGAAGATCCAGCATTACCTGGTTATCTTTTATTAATTGATGAACCTGAAAATGCACTGCACCCTCTCGCAGCCAAAGCAGCACAGCGTCATCTATATAACTTGGCGGAGAATCCTGACTGGCAAGTCATCATGACAACTCACTCACCTTATTTTATAAATCCATTTGAAGATCACACCACAATAGTTAGACTTGATAGAAGTTATCAAGATAACAAAGACATTCTCGTTAAAACCTACCGTTCAGATAATGTTGATTTTGAAGCAGATGAAAAACAGAGATTACAAGCGCTACAACTTATAGATCCCAGTTTCTCAGAAATTTTCTTTGGCTCATTCCCTATTCTAGTGGAAGGTGACACTGAGCATGCCGCTTTCTTAGCCGCCATTGTTAAAGAAAATAATGAACTACTAGATAAAATCACAATTATACGAGCAAGAGGAAAATCCATACTCCTTCCAATAATTAAAGTCATGAACCATTTTAAAATAAACTTCAGCATAGTTCATGATTGTGACTCCCCATTCAAAAGGAACGGCCATAATAATGGAATGTGGACCGAGAATAAAAAAATCCGAGATGCTATCCAAGAGGCTAGAGGAAATGGCCTTACTGTAAGACATCGAATTAGCATCCCTGATTTTGAAAGATTCCTTGGTGGCGATGAAGAGAGCAAAGATAAACCATTCAATGCCTTCATTAAAATCCAAACCAATGAAACATTAAAATCTAATGTACAAGATTTGCTGCATGATTTGCTTACTGGAGAGAGTCACGATTGTTTCCCCCCTGAAAAATTATCTGAAAAAGAATATCTTGATGTTCTTTTGGAAGATATTACAGAATGGGCATCAAAAAACGACTTAAATAATGATGTAAGATTCTTTGGCTCGCTTTAATATCAATATAATCTCCCACTATCATTAGTGGGAGATTTGCACGGATGGTCAGCATTACTTCTCTTATAAACCTCGGTTTAGGAACAGCCTCTAAGCGAAATGGTATCACGGGGCTTTTATCCGGTAGCGGATATCTGAAAATTCCATTTCTTAATAATACGACAGAAAGAACATTTATCATCCAATGGGGGTCCGTATCGAATGGTGGATCAGGCACAACAGGTAGCGCAATTTTTCCAATTGTCTTTCCTTCCTCGATTATAGGTGGGGCTTTTGGGCCTTTAGATACCGAAAATGGGGGGTTTAGTGTTTCTTTCAGCACAAGGTCTGTATCTGGGTTCACGGCTATTTTTCGTGACGTGTCTAACGCACCTTATCCGCATGTGCCAACACGCCTACAGTCATCCACTTATTTTGTTTTCGGGTATTAATTATGAGCAATTATATTTATAGCCCCTCCCTGAATCTTTTTTATGATGCAGATCTTGAGGAGACATACAAAAAGGCTCATAGCTGGCCTGACGATGGTTTAAATGTAACAGACGAGATTTTTTCAATTTTCACAGGCTCAGCCCCGGAAGGTAAAGTCAGGATCTGCGGGAAAGATAACCGGCCAGCCTGGGGCGATATTCCACCACCAACTCATGATGAGCTTGTGTCCATTGCTGAGGCGGAAAAACAATCACGTATTGAACAGGCCAATGACTACATAAACAGTAAGCAATGGCCCGGAAAAGCGGCGATTGGACGCCTGAAAGATGACGAACTGGCACAGTACAATTTGTGGCTGGATTATCTCGATGCGCTGGATGAAGTCGATACCTGTACTGCGCCTAATATAGACTGGCCTATTTCTCCATTACAGTAACATCAATCAAAACTGGCTCGCCGTTCTCATTGGCGGCGAGCATTTTTCCTTTCGGTATCTCAGTTGTTTTGAAAAACCAGTTATCATCCGGCAATTCAATTGCATCAGTGATGTCATGAAAGCCCGGAATAACTTCGGTTAACGTTATCGGATTAAACAGGCGCATAATAAACTCTCCAGGAAAAACCGTTACTTGATGGGTTACCCGTTGCGGACATTGTGCAACGGGCTTTGAAGCCAGCTTTTGTCGTTAATGAGTCAATGACCATAGATGTATGGGAAGAATTGACCGAAGCACCAGAATCCCCGGCAAGGCGTTCAGCGATGCTGATATAACGTGACAGGTCAGGTAACTCTATCGGGTAATTAACTGTGGCTAAGCCATTATCTATGGTTACTCCATATCCCATCATCTCAATGGCACCATCAGACCATATCACCCATGTACCGTTTGCGTTCCGGCCTCGGCTCGTTACAAACTTAGCTGTTCCTAAACCGAGGTATTCGAGAATGGCCGCAATAGATTTTCCCGACAAGGCTGTCAGCGTATTATCCAGTGGCTGCTTGTTCGCCAGGGCATTAGTCATAGTGGCCGCAAAGTTAGGATCGTTACCTAACGCCGCCGCCAGTTCGTTCAATGTATCAAGCGCTGCAGGTGAGGAACCAACAAGCCCTGCAATAGCGGCCTGCACAAAAGCAGTATTGGCAAGCTGAGTGGAATTGTTACCAACCGTCGCCGTCGGGGCTTTTGGGGTGCCGGTAAACGTAGGGCTGACTTTTGGTGCATATTGCGAATGCGGATCAGCAGCCGCAAGATGTGCCGCCATCAGCTCATCCACATACACCTTAAGCTCCAGCACCTTATCATCCACGTATTTACGGGTAGCGAGCACCACGGAAGGATCAATTTTCAGCGTAACATTATCGGTGCTGCTGGTAATTAACACCATGCGCACTGTCTGCGTGCGGCCGCTGCCCTCTACCAGCTGCGGCTTGTAGCTCTCCGGGCAGTTACCGACAGCAATCAGCGCGCCGGTTTCATCAAACAGACCAACCTCACGAATCCACCAACCGCCCTCAGTTTCGGGTATCACCTGCTCAGCGATCACCTGGCTGCTGTTCTGTGGATCGATATACAGCATATTCAGAGCTGCACGGCGTTTTTCACCGACCAGCTTTGTCTGTTGTGCATTTGGCGTTGGCAGCACGCCGCCGCCATCACCCACTGCCATCTGTGTAATTTTCAGCGGAACACCGAGCGCGGCGGCATTTGCCAGTTTCGCCGCGCCGATATCCGTCAGCAGGGTATAAAATTTTGCGCTCATGGGTTCACTCTCATTGTGTCAATTACATGGACGGCGCCGCCCTCGTAGGCAGTGCCACCGGAAATGATGGTTTCGTTGATATATGGGTAAATAGTGATTTCTTCGCCGGTGTAAGTGGCAGCCCCAACAAAATATGGTCCGCTCGTCTGTAGGTTTATGGACATGCCGATCAGATGCCGACTGCAGGGTTTGGCGTCACCAATCAGGCGCTCCAGCTCCAGATAGGTTTCCTCTGTTATGCCCTGGTCCTGCACCCCAATATCCAGGCGAAACGTGCCCGGCGCATCGCCGGTCTGCCACCATTCAATGATGCGGATCAGAAAGCCGAACGGCTCCACCACACGCCGCACAGCGCTGGTTGTGCCCTTGTGCTGATGGATATAGAACGCATCCTGCACCACGCGGCGCTTCACGCTCTCCGCCCATCCTTCGTCCCAGCGATCAACCGAAAAAGCCCACGCCAGATACGGCAGAAACTTGACCGGGCATGTTGCCGGGTTCCATAAATCCCGCAGCGGCACCTGCAGATCGGAAATTCCGCCGCAGGTCTGAGCGAGACGGCGCTCAAGCGGCGAGGAGCCAGGAGGAAGCAGACTATTCATCCGTTCCCCCGTTGGTTACGCTCCATTCCGTACATGAAGCGGCTTGTGTCTTATCCAGCACCACATCAGCGAGCGGCGAGGCCAGCTCAACACGCTGCACACCTTCAACATGCAGCGCGGCATAAATTGCACTGCGGCGAATATCACGCCCCAGCCTCGTCTGGCTGGCGATATATTTCTGCAGGCTGGCTTTTGCCGCCTCCATCACCGGCTCAGCTTCTGGCCCCGGGTAAAGAAAGATCGTCGCATCCACGCTGTAGGGAATAATTTCAGCGCTGCGCACCGTCAGACGGTCAGCAACCGGCCGCACGTTCTCACTGTTAAGCGCCTGTTCAACCACAGCCAGCAGGTCCGCCGCTGCCGTCCCGTCTCCCTCACGGCTCAGCACGGTAAGCACCACCTCCGCCGGGGCCGGGCTGGTTGCGCTGGCGTCAGCCACTCGCCCGTCAGCGCTTTTAGCGTGAAACTCGTAAGCTCCCGTTGGGCCTGCAACTGACAGCCCTTCAAAAGCTGCAGGAACACGCTGACGCAGAGCCTCATCACTTTCCATCACGGCAGCAACCGGCGGTACCGCGTCGTTATCTGCAGGTATAACCGTCAGACGTTTTACGTTGCAGTTACCGGCCAGCTGATCGAGATCACTCCCCATGGAATAAGCCACCATGACCGCCTGCGCCGCCTCGTTAATGCGCTGACGCAGGAGGATTTCACGATACGCATTTTCCTGCAGGAGCTTGGTCACGGGTTCAGACTCCAGCTCAAGCGTGCGCCTTACCGCGTCCTGCTCGTCTGCCGGATAAAGGGCTACAAACGCGGCTTTCCGTTCGTTTAGCAGCGTTTCAAACTCCGGCACATCCACTATCTGCGGGGCGGGCAGCTGGGAAAGGTCAATGACTGCCATTGTCTGCTCCTGTTGATACCGAAAGTGAAACCGGCGCGCCGTTATCACGCTGCCCTGTAAGCTCAACCACCATCGAACCATCAAAACTGCTGTTTATGGTGATGGAATCCAGGGTAAGCCGTGGCTCCCAGCGACTCAGAGCCACATAGACCGCAGACATAACCTGCAGGCGCAGCGCCGGGTTCTGCGGCTGGTCTATCAGTTCAGACAGAAGCGAGCCGTATTCCCTCCGGGCAATGCGGCTCCCCTGCGGGGTCAGCAGAATATCCCGGACCGACTGGCGCAGGTGGTCCATGTCGGTAATGGCCCTGCCGTTGCCCTGACTCATGCCGATATACAGCGTCATACCGGACCTCCCGATGTATCACCGCCGGACTTAACGCCGGTATGACCGTGTTTATCGACTACGATCCCGTTAGAACTCATGGCGCCGCCGCCCTGGGTGACGCCACCATTGATCACCACTTCGCTGTTTATGCGCGTGTTACTTGCTTCCACCACAAATTCCCCCGTTTTCAGGGTTATGTTATCTGCAGCCTCGATCACCATGGATTTGATGCCCCGCACATGCCAGCGGCCGGTCGCTGGTTCATATTCAAACCAGCCACCGTCCGGGTATTCCGTTACGCATCCGTCCACGGAGTCCGACGGCGGCGCGAACTGGTTGGAATAGATCGCAGGTAAGGCAAAAGCAGTTTCCAGATTGCCGCCCATACTCAGCACCACCACCTGCTCATCCGGCGACGGGCACCACCATGTACGGGCACCACCTGCGCGCAGTGTCAGCCAGTTAATCCAGTTGGTTTCAAGCTCGCCCACTTTCACCCGGCACAGCCAGTTTTCTCGGTCCACTTCGGTTACGGTGCCGGTGCGGATCAGGTTGGTGATAAGGCGCATGATTTCTGTAAGTTGTGCGTTCATGTCGTTATACTGTCAACACATAGGCAGCTTCGATAGATTGCGGACTTGTGCTATAAATGGCACAAAGCTTAATTAAACGAACGAGTAGAGATCATGAATTTAGAACCTGACGAATACAAAAAAGTATTATTCGCTCTAGAATCCAGAACTAAAAAATCAAAAATTGCAACCTACTCCATCATTCTTCTTTCGTTATTTATGGTGGCTTCATTTTTCTCCACCTTTTTGTATTATCACAATCAAGAAAAGAAATCAGGAAGTCTTCAAGACTTGATTACAATCATTGAAAAAACTAATTCCGCGGTCAAATCGTTAAGTGACCTTAATCAAGAAATAACGGATAACAAGTTAGGAGTAAAACGCAGCGATATTACCCCAACAGTTAGCAACAAACCTGCTGAAAGTACTATTAAGGAAGCAATTGCTGTTGCTGCGCCGTACCTCATATTCTTCACTGCAATTATGTTTATCGGTTACACACTTAGACTCTTAATTATTTTCATAAAATACAATATGCAAATGACTAATGATTATGAAAATCAAACAATTTCTTTTTTACTTTCCAAAGGTTCCACTTCTGAGTTCAAAGACCTAATTCAAACCCTTAGAAGTCATAATATAAACTTTGAAAAAACGCCCAACCTCCCTCAAGAAAAACTAATTTATGAGTTAATAGATTTGGCCCGTTCAAACAAAAATAAAAACTAACCAGCCAGCCAGAGCAGCAAAATATCGCGTGTCAGCGTCTCCACCTCATCGTTAACACCCAGCAGGCGGCGTTCTGCGTAACGGACCTCCGGCCCTTTTCGGCTGACGCGATCACGCAGACCATAATGGTGAACACGGGCGATGCGCTGGACTTTCCCATCAAACTGCACGCTGGCAGAGTCCGCAGTGGCTGTGGTTTTCAGGTATTTAGTGGTGCGCAATTTGGCGAACATCTGGCGCTTGATGCGCCCCTTTTTACTTCTGGCCGTCACCCGGCGCGCCTCAAAGGCGGTTCCGTCTGGATTGCGCTGCAGCCTGATGTTTTGCTGTTGCGACCGGCGCAGCTCCTGCGCCAGTTGTCGCATCATACGGTTGCGGGATGCCGGTTCCAGATTCGCCAGCAGGGCCGCCAGCCAGTCATCCACCCTCTGCAGGTCATCCACGTTTCACCGTCCACATTTCTTCGGGTACGTCGGGTTCCGGCACCGCTTCTACGCTCGATACGGTGCCGTCTGTGCTGACAATCACGCGCTCCGTGAGCTGCAGATTGAGGCTGAGATCACACAGATCGTTGCTCAGGATATCGACGTCAAAGGTAAAAAGTTTTTCGTGCAGCTCCGGGTTGTTGATAGCGTCCGGTTGATTGGTCATTAACCAGAGCAGCACGGGTGCCATCACTAAATTCTGGTTGCCGCTAAAATCTTCAATCACCACGTTCAGGGTGTAGCGATATTCCCATGACATTGAACGGGCGCCGGTTGCGACCAGCGAACCGTTATCAATAAAAAGGTGCAGTTTGTCCGGGTTGTCACGGACATACGCCACCGATTTATTCAGGGCGTTGCGTAAGGACTGCGGCTTGTTCACTGTCTCGCTCCTGACACGCAATGATCGTGTCCACTTTGTCGGCACATGCCGCCCAGGCGGCCTCAGTCTCATCCAGCACCTGATTCAGATCCCCATTACTGCGCGGCGCTGACCTGTCCAGGCGGCACTGCGTCACTTTTGGACAACCACTCACGGTAAGCTGCACCTCCGGCGAGGGGCGGGCGGTCCCGCAGCCGGATAATGTCAGCAGGCAAAGGAGTGTCAGCCCAGCGGCGTAAATCCTCGTTTTCACGTTTTAGCTCCTCGATCCGGCGCTGGCGACTCCGCAACAGCGCGGAAGTCTCCTCCGCTGCAGCATAAAGTTGCGTCTGCGCCCGGCTGTTGGTTTCGGTAAGAATGAACAGGCTGATGAGCTGGCTGTTTTTCTTCGTCAGCTCCTGCTTGTTCTTTTTAAGCGCCTCAGCCTGCGTCCCGATGGTGTGACCGGCATTGTTGAGCCGCCATGACTGCCAGCCCAGCAGTGCCAGCACCAGAGCCAGGATCACCGCCAGCGCGCGCTTCATGCCCCTGCCCCTTTAAGACACCAGGCAAGCTCACGGGCGCGCCGGTTTTCCAGCCCTTTATTCCGTTGACCATTTACATAAACCCAGCGGGGGAGTTGGTTGCACGCCTGCCACCATTGCTGGCGATTGATGTAAGAAACCATTGTTGACCGGCAGATTGCCCCCGTTCCGACATTAAAGCCGATACTGATCAGGGCATCGTAAACATTCTGAGGTGGCTTAACCTGCAGGCATGCTTCAATCCTTTTTTCCGTCAGCAACACGTTATTAATCAGCCCCTGCGCGGCCTGTCGCTCCGTTATGGTTTTGCCCGGCACTACCCCGGACGTATTGCCGATCCCGTCAGTCCAGACCCCGGCGCTGCACTGGTATGGCTGCAGGCGGCACCCTTCGAAATCAGCAATCAGCTTCAGCCCCTCGACGGAGGTATGAAGCGACTGAAAGCCCGGCAGCGTGGCGGCAATCGCCAGCACCGCGCCGACCAGGCAACGCTTAACGATTGAAGGACTCATATTCCCCCCTCGATATTCTGCCGTCCCGCAGCAGCTGGTAGGCTTTCCAGCGTAAATAACAGGTCAAAGCTGCAGTAATAATCCCCAGTGCAAGACCGGTAATGGTCGATACATCTTTAAGAGACAAATCGCCGAGCCATGCCAGAAGCAGGGCAACGCAGTAAGTGATAAAGGCGCTGATTCGTTCAAGCGTCATAGTTCAGTCCCATAACTGGACAGTCTGCGCAGTGGTTGACGCCGTAATGTCCGGCAGCTCCACCTGCAGCCCGTGCGGTAAAAAGGGGCCATATTCAGCCAGCCCCGGATTCGCCTGCAGCACCTGTTCAGTGACTCCCTGCGTGCGCCCGTAATGGCGCCAACAGAGTGCGTCCACCGTGTCATACTGATGCGCACGCACTTTCATCAAATCAGCTCCACCGTCATATGCGGCATATCGCGCAGGCGGGACTCTGCCCAGCGCACATCGCGCCACAGCTCGCCTAAGGTTGTTTCGATATCTTCGGCTTTCTTGCTTCCGTCGCCGGTTGCGTCAAAATCGCGATAGCGCTCAACCAGGTTTGCTTTTGCCCAGCAAAACACCGCACGGCGATACAGCATGAGCCGCTGGCTTTCGCCGTCGATCACATCAGCAGGGACGTCGGCCAGGCTCGCATACCCCTGCGCCCGTTGTTTCTCGCGGAACTCATAGAGATCGGCGTTAACTTCAGCAATCGCTGTCAGCAACGCCAGACGCAGGCGTGGATCGGTGACACTCCCATCCATGCGCATATCGCGGCGGAACTCTGAAACCCTGATATCAGGCCAGAAACTGGTGTTTTTAATAACGTCCTGGGTACTTTCCCCGGCCTGTTCCGGCGAAACGAATTGCATATTTCTGGCACTCCCAAATAGTTGGGCGGTGGACGGGGTTTTGACGCGGCATAAAGCCTGTCGCCACCCCGTGCCGCCCCGCGCGTTGGCACGATTCGTTAGCGGCTGTCACTGCGCAATCTGCGCTCCAGCTGCTGCTTTTCTTTTTTCACGCCGCAGCGGGGATCGAGCTGCAGCGCATGGGTAAGGTGATTAAGGGCAGAAGCCGGGTTGCTATCGGTCAGTACCGCGCCGATGGCTTTGTGCAGGCGTGCACGGGACTGGTCCGGCATATCCAGATCGGTAGTCAGGTCCAGCGTCTGCAGGAGCAGATCGGCATCAAAACCGGTTGCGGCCAGCAGCGCGCTTTGTGCGGCATCCGCCATTTCTTCCGCCAGAACGGTCTGCACGTTACGGTTGCCCAGCGGCATCACCCAGCCATGGCGCAGCGCATGACGCCCGATTTCCAGCGCACCGGCATAATCACCGGCGTCGATACGCCACAGCATCACGTACATCAGCACGTCATCCTGCTGCGCACCTCCGGCAGCCAGCACGCCTTCCGCCCAGGCGGCATACTTCGGCAGAAGCTCCACCTTGATTGCCGCCTTTTTCACGGTGGACTGGATACCCTTAAGGCGGCGGCGGTCTTCTGCCAGCTGCAGCAGCATCAGGTCATAGCCGGACGCATGGCGAACACTGCCGCCCTCCCGGGCGGCCTGTTCGGCCTGAATGCGCAGGCGGTGCTGCCGTGCGGGACTCAGGCTCATGCGTTACTCCTCAGTTTCTGTTTCGGCGGGTTCTTCCACAGGCGCAGACTGCACCGCAGCTGGCTCGCTGAAGTCACCGATAGTGATGTTTTCGACCAGGGCCGCGCAGCGATAATCTTCAATCACATACGCTTCGTTGACGGATTCGAAGTTTTCAATCCGGTCACGTTTCGGGTTGTCGATAACAGAACGGCGGCGGGTGTCCTCCTGCCAGTAGATGGACAGGTTATCCAGACGGGTGATCAGCAGGGCATTGGCCGGGAAGAACGGCGCACGCACCGCCTGCAGGCCGCCCATGCGTTTCTGGCTGATAATCAGATCGGCGGCAATTTTCTCGCTGTTTTCCTGCTCTTTGTTAACCAGCGGGAAATACTTGTCAGACAGCAGCTCGCGGCCGCAGATAACAACCAGCTCGTCATCATCCTGGTAAACCACGTCGATCAGCTCGTTAACCGCATCCATCACCACGGCGTCCAGGTTGACATAGTCGCCGCCCTTGCCCACCTTCACCGCGCCTGCCGTGGTGGTGCCGTCCTGGGTGGTACTGCCCATAACGTGGTCCGGCGCGTCTTCGCGGATTTTCTGCAGCCAGCCCTTATTCACGTCCTGCAGCAGTGGGTTTTCAGCGCGGTTAGAGGTTTTAGCACGCTTCACACCGTTAAAGCCGATCATGATGCGGTCCAGCGCCTGACGCTTTATGATGGCGTTACGGATACGCACCTGGAAGTCCTGGAATTTCGCCCACAGGTCCAGCTTTGCGTAGGTCAGCACCGTGTCAAAGTTGGTCTGTTCGCATTTATATTCCACGTCCTCCATCAGCATCGGATCGGTAGGTTCGCGCTCTTTGGTGGTGGTGTCGGTGGTTCCGGCAATGGTGGAGCCAACGCCCAGGCCAAGCAACTGGCCGGACTGTTCCGCAACCGGCGTGATGTTAATCAGCGTCAGGAAAGCGGCGGACTGCTGGATCTGGTCTTCCAGCGTCTGCTGCACGGACGGGTCCACGGTGAACTTGCTGGAAAGCTCTTCCACTTCCACATTGTTCAGGCGCGCCAGCTGCTGCAGGTAGGCGTTAAAGGCAAAGCGGGTATTCTTTTTCATCAGGTTTTATGCTCCATCAGCAATTGGTCAGGGTGCCTGCCGGTGCGTCACCGCCCGGTGCGCGCTGGCGGTAATCTTTACGGCTGTCTTCACGGCTCAGCTGCTGCTGAAGCTCGGCAAAGGCGGCCTGCTGCTCCTGCAGCGAGGATTCAAGCTCAGAAATGCGCGCATCCTGGTCTGACAGAAATTTATCAGTGCGCTCGCTCAGGTTCTGCTGCTCGGTGGCGACCAGCTCAACGGCTTTGTGCACGTCTGAAAAACGCGCATCGTCGGTCTGCTCTTTTTTGGTAAACAGCGCGGATACGCGGGCAAAGAGGGACGGCTTTTCGTCCTGGGTTTCTTCCAGTTCAATCAGCGTTTCTTCAGCGGCGGTAAATAGGTTTTCAGGGCTTAGCTTGCGGTTAGCCAGCGGGTTCTGTTTGGCGGTGGCACTGAAAGCCAGCATCTCGGTGCCCAGGCTCGCCGGATCGTCAGTGGCAGCCAGGCCGACAAGGTAGGCCTTACCGGTGTCAGCAAATTTCGGGCTGACTTCCATAGAGGTGAATTGCTTTTGCCACTGCTTAATCAGACTAATCAGGTCAGGCGACGGGTTAATTTCGGCGTACAGCGCCATTTTCCCTTTTAATGGCCCTTCCGTGATTTCTTCGGCGGTTAAGCCGGTGACATGCCCATAACGCTTAAACGTGCCATCCGGCGAATAGCCTTTAATGTGCTCAAGGTTAATTTGCGCCGTATACACCGCAGGGTTGTAGCTGGCAGCCATTTGTACCAGCCATTCGCGCTGGATTTCGCGCCCGTCGGTGGTGGCACCTTCCACCCCGATGCGGAAACGCTTTGCTTTCACTGTCATGAGCCGTGCTCCGTTAGAAAAAACTTACTGGAGCCTTATGTTTGCGGTGATGGGGAGAGTGAAACAACGCGCGGCGCTTGTACGGTCAGCCACACAAACCGCAGCCGGGGAAAGCCGCCGGGCAAGGCCGTATGTTTGGGCCATGAAGACGACAATGACCCCCGCAGACCTCGATCCCCGTCGGCAGGCCATGCTGCTGTACTTTCAGGGATACCGCATAGCCCGCATTGCAGAAATGCTGGGCGAGAAAGTTGCAACCGTTCACAGCTGGAAGAAACGCGACAAGTGGGGCGAGTATGGGCCGCTGGATCAGATGCAGCTCACCACCGCCTCGCGCTACTGCCAGCTCATTATGAAGGAGCAGAAAGAAGGGAAAGACTTCAAGGAAATTGACCTGCTGGCGCGCCAGTCAGAGCGCCACGCCCGGATCAGTAAATTTAACGATGGCGGCAATGAGGCTGATTTAAATCCGAAGGTTGCCAACCGCAACAAAGGCCCGCGCCGCCAGCCCGAAAAGAATGTTTTCACCGACGAACAGATCGAGAAGCTGCAGGAGGTTTTCCACGGCTCGATGTTCGCCTACCAGCGCCACTGGTACGAGGCAGGCAACCGCCACCGTATCCGCAATCTGCTCAAATCGCGCCAGATCGGAGCGACCTTCTTTTTTGCCCGGGAGGCGCTGATTGACGCCATCACCACCGGCCGCAACCAGATTTTTCTCTCAGCCAGCAAGGCACAGGCGCATGTTTTCAAGCAGTACATCATCGACTTTGCAAAAGAAGTGGATGTAGAGCTGAAAGGCGATCCGATGACGCTCAGCAACAGCGCGTGCCTGTACTTCCTCGGCACCAACGCCCGCACGGCGCAGAGCTATCACGGCAACCTGTACCTGGATGAATATTTCTGGATTCCGAAATTCCAGGAGCTGCGCAAGGTGGCCTCCGGTATGGCCATCCATAAAAAATGGCGGCAGACCTACTTTTCAACCCCGTCCAGCCTAACCCACAGCGCCTATCCATTCTGGTCCGGTGCGCTGTTCAACCGGGGCCGGGCCAAAGCGGACAAGGTGGATATTGACCTGACCCACCGCAATCTGGCACCGGGCCTGCTTTGCCCGGACGGTCAGTACCGCCAGATCGTCACCGTGGAGGATGCGGTGCGCGGCGGCTGTAACCTGTTCGACCTGAACCAGCTGCGCATGGAGTACAGCCCGGACGAATACCAGAACCTGCTGATGTGCGAATTCATTGACGATCTGGCGTCAGTGTTCCCTCTGAGCGAGTTGCAGGCGTGCATGGTGGACAGCTGGGAAGTCTGGTCCGACTTTCAGGCCCTGGCGCTGCGCCCGTTTGGCTGGCGTGAAGTCTGGATCGGCTATGACCCAGCGAAAGGTACACAGAACGGCGACAGCGCCGGATGCGTGGTGGTGGCACCGCCCACGGCGCCGGGCGGCAAGTTCCGCATTCTGGAGCGGCACCAGTGGCGCGGGATGGACTTCCGCGCCCAGGCTGACGCCATTAAAAAGCTGACCCAGCAGTACAACGTGACCTATATCGGCATCGACTCGACCGGCGTTGGCCACGGCGTCTATGAGAACGTGAAAGCGTTCTTCCCGGCGGTCCGGGAGTTTGTTTACAACCCCAACGTCAAAAACGCCCTGGTGCTAAAGGCATACGACATTATCAGCCACCGGCGCCTGGAGTTTGACGCCGGGCACACCGACATTGCTCAGTCTTTCATGGCAATCCGCCGCGCCACTACCGCCAGCGGTAACCGCCCCACCTACGAAGCAAGCCGGAGCGAAGAAGCCAGCCATGCAGACCTGGCCTGGGCAACGATGCACGCACTATTTAACGAACCGCTGCAGGGCGAAGCCGCCAATACCAGCAATATTGTGGAGATTTTTTGATGGGTAAGAGGAATAAAAACCGCGCTGCAGCTAAACAGAGCGTTCAAAAGAGCAGCGGCGTATCTGCAGAAGCATTTAGCTTTGGCGACCCGATCCCGGTACTGGACCGCCGGGAACTGCTGGATTATGTGGAGTGCGTGCAGATGGACCGCTGGTATGAACCGCCGGTGAGTTTTGACGGGCTGGCCCGCACCTACCGAGCCGCCGTGCATCACAGCTCACCAATCGCGGTGAAGCGCAACATTCTGACCAGCACCTTTATTCCGCATCCGCTGCTGAGCCAGCAGGCGTTTAGCCGCTTCGTACAAGACTATCTGGTGTTTGGTAATGCCTATCTGGAGAAGCGCACCAACCGCCTCGGCGGCATCCTGTCGCTGGAACCGTCGCTGGCGAAGTACACCCGACGCGGCGTGGATCTGGATACCTACTGGTTTGTGCAGCACGGCATGACTACGCGGCCATATGAGTTCACCAGAGGAAGCATCTTCCATCTGATGGAGCCGGATTTAAATCAAGAGATTTACGGGTTGCCGGAATATTTGTCTGCCATCCCTTCGGCCCTACTGAATGAGTCCGCCACTCTGTTCCGACGCAAGTATTACATTAACGGTAGTCATGCAGGCTTTATCATGTATATGACCGATGCCGCGCAGAATCAGGATGACGTAAACAATATCCGCAACGCAATGAAAAGTGCCAAAGGCCCTGGCAATTTTCGTAATCTGTTTATGTACTCCCCCAACGGTAAAAAGGACGGGATTCAGATTATTCCGCTTTCAGAGGTTGCGGCGAAGGATGAATTTCTGAATATCAAGAACGTGAGCCGAGATGACATGATGGCGGCACACCGCGTTCCACCACAGATGATGGGGATTATGCCCAACAATGTTGGCGGATTTGGGGATGTGGAAAAGGCCAGTAAAGTATTTGTCAGGAATGAATTAATGCCTTTACAAAAAAGGATTTTAGAGATTAATAATTGGCTGAATGCAGAAATAATTGCCTTTACGGATTATAACTTAGATTAATAAAAGGGGCTGAAGCCCCTTTTATTACACTTCAATCTTCCGCTGTATTTTCTGCAGGTTTAACAACCTCGTCTTTTACCACATTTTTCCTTTTAACTAGGCCTGCTTTTTCAAGAATTGCATCCATTTTATCACCTCCATCATCTACGATTTTCTTAAAATTATCTGATGATAATATTTCCATAATCGGTGACGAATGTGTTTTTTCTTCCACAAATCTTAAAGGCGGCTCTTCGAGGCGTGACAACGCATTTCCAAATAATCGCTGCGAGAAATCCGAATCAAGCTGAACAGCCTCTCTACGATAACCCTCATAAGCTTTCGAAACAGAAGCTTTGAATTCATAATCTTCAGCAAGTCTAAAGCGCTGGCCAATTTGCTTAGTTGATAGCCATGCAAACCAAAGTGGCGCACCGACACTTAAGAAAGATAAAATAAGTTGGATAGCTAATTTAACACCTGAGGAATCCGGATTAGATAAATAAGTTTCAAGCGCATTAAGTCGTAAATATCCTACGCCAGCACCTGCAACTAAAGCTGCAATCAAGCCACCGACCCAATAGCGTATACTCAAGTTAAGTTTTTCCGCCTTATCTTGAAACGCTCCAGCCAAGCCTTTTGAAGTAGTAGTTCTAAAGGCTTCCTCACATTTGTCAATGTATGTTTGAGCTTCATCTTTAAGTTTACCTAAATACTCCTTAACTTCTGATATTGCATCCTGACTTAACTTCGCTGCAGTATCTTTAAGCTCCTCGATCTCTTTAGCTCCATCTTGAGCAAACTTTAATTTTTTTTCAATTTCAGAGTAATCCGAAGAGGATGTCCCCTTTAAAAGTGCGATCTCTTGGTTAGTGTCGCGAAGCATTTTTAAAGTGGTTGGTAGATTTTCAGCTGCATCATAAGCTTCATTTATAGTTTTTATTTTCCCTTCAATGCTGCCGCTTTTCTCCTCAATTGTAGCTAATCCGGAATTGTACAACTCCAGCCTTGATATTATTTTCTTCGGTAATAAATCCTTATCTTTAAGAGCAGCAAATGAGAATAACTCATTGACTTCATTGCTGATATACAGCATAGACAACAGATATGAATAAATTGCTGTTTGAGAAACTGAAGAATTACTATGGGCAATATGCTCTATGTTTGGCTGTGCCCTTTCCAAGTCGTAGATGAGCGAATCAATTACATTCACGTCGTCTTCCGATGGTTCATACTTCCCCATTCGAGATATCTTTTCAGAAAGCATTTTGGGGAAATAAACTAAGTCTGCTGAATGCAAAAATGGAAATGTATAAGCACCTAGATCAATTAAATCGTCACGCTGAAAACTTAAACCTTCGAGTGCTGTATGCAAATTATCTAACTTATCTTTTAGCTCATTAAGTTTTGGGTTCATTTCACAACCTATAAGTATAGTTCTTATTAAGACAAAAGTTAAACTAAAACACTACCATACACCATTCTTCCGAATAGCACTATATCTTAGCCGAGCGCGCACTCGTAGCCCCGCCACGCCTGGCCGCTTTGTGTAACAGTTTTCATGCGCCTGCATGCACTAAGTAAAGGCCCACCAATACTGGTGGGCCGGGTCATTTGCGATCATTAAACGATCATGCGGATTCATGCAGCATAGCCATGCATCCTTCTTACTGTTACTTTGCAGCAGTAAAGGTAATCTTTCCATCTAAGAATTTCGTAAGCTCGGTCCGTAGAATTGGCTTCTTACCAGGATACGCAGCTATATTCTGCATTATTACATCTCTGTTTTTATCACTGGTTGTGCTGTTGTGGTCTTTAAGATATTTGTCAACAAAATAGCCAACCTCCCATTCTTCTGTGGTTGAAACATAAATACGATCGAGATGTCCCCGATAATGTTTATTGTCCTCATGTTTCCAATCACTTTTTTGTAATGCCATTTCCAGAGCACCTTGTGTAAGTTGATAATGAAGGCAACCATAAAAAACCATGCTGCGAAAAAAATCGTTGCCTTTGTAACCAAATTACATTTTTGCTTTTCACAAAAATGTGATGAGCACAGTAAAATCATAAAAATCAATAGATTATTTTATATGCAATATATCTTGACCTACATCAGTCAGTTTCACTCATAAGCATGAATTTTCATCATTAACTCATCAGTCAATTCAGATACCCACTGGATCGCTAAACGTTTTTCTTCGTCACTGCACTCGCTTGCCGCTACTAACTTAATGAAAAAATCAATGCGCTGAAGTTTCAATGACTCCGAAAGATAATCCTGCATTTTCCCTCCTATTACGGCCACTTAAACAACATAACTGTATGTATATACACTGTTTATATATACAGTATAATATCAATTTCTAAATGTAAAATGCTTTTTGAACTTCAGTAAGAAAGCTCAGGTAAGGGCCATAAAATGAAATATTTTCGGGATGTTAGTAACACTTTCGCCATTTATCATCCTCACGCAGTCGCCCGTTCTGATAGAAGATGCGCAACCCGCCACCTGACGGAAGGCTGCCGCCGCGTAGGAGTAAATTCACTTCATACTCACTGCCATCGAACCCTCTGGAGTGCAGTTCATACTCCAGCTGCACGCGTTGCTGCTCAGAAATATCCTGCTTGTAAGCCTTCTTCCGTTGCGGTTTTACCAGCCTGAGCCGGGCAACCAACTCCCGCCTCTCCTTTTTTCCCATTCCATGCAGGTAATCCTGCAGCGCCTTTTCTTCCATGGAAGTAATATCCGGTACTTCACCCCCTGTCTGGTTCAAATTTTCAACAGGGGGACAGTTATTGCCACGAGTCCAAGGGGCGCAAGCGCCCTGGTCGGCTGTCGCCTCCTGAAGGTCAACGGCTTTACGAACCATTTTCCACTTCACTGCATGAGTGCAGATCCGGCCCTCAATGATCGGGGACCAGATGCCATAAATACGAACACCGTGATCGCCGTAGGTGCTCGGTTCGTCGTTAAGCTCATAGGCAGTTCTGACAAGGTGATGTTTACGGGGAACCAGGACGCCGCCCTGTTTCATGATGTAGGTGGCAAAACAACCAGCATCCGCTGCGGCCAATACAGCATCCAGACGCGGGTTTTCCAGTACCGGCGCGCCTGCCTTCTTGTCACCCTGCGCCCTAGCAGCCTGACCGGCCAGCAGGCGCAGCTCACGGTATGCCTGGCGGCCAGGAATACCAAAGAAGCGGAATTGCTGTACACGGTGCAGCGAAGCCCAGGCGTTTACATTCTCAGCGTTATCGCGCAGCGATCTGCCCGTTTCTTTACTGATTTCCTGCGCCAGTCCGTGCCCGTCAATGTTTTTACTGATGTATTTGGCGATATAGCTGGTCGGTGTCCCCTTGCGCGGGTTAATAAGCTCAGACTTGAATCGCGGCCCGGTATTGGTGCCCAGCTCCTCCCGGTCCTCACGAATGGCGAATTTACGCAGCAGCGCGGTGATGGATTTTCGGTCCTTTTTGCGCATGAAGCAAAGCAGGTGCCAGTGCACGGTGCCGTCATGGTGTGGCTCAGCAACGCGAACGCCATACCAGCGCAGCCCGGCTTTGTGCAAAGCCTTACGGAAGGCGGCAAACATATTCACCAGGTAATCGCTGCTCTGGCGGACCGTGGCACTGCTCCATTTCGGGTTCGGCCTGCCGTTATTGAGCGTTGCGTGAAAGCGTGACGGGCAGGTGATGGTATAGAACACGGCGCATTCACCACGCATTTCTGCGATCAGCTCCAGCCCCTTAACGCAGGCCATCATTTCGTTGCGCCGGTGCGCCGGATTGCTGCTGCTGGCGTTTACCACTTCTTCCATATCCAGCGTGTCACCTTCGGCGTTAACCAACTCATGCGAGCGGAAAAACTCCAGTGATTTGCGATGCTGTTCGCGTTTGTGGATCACAGCTTCATAGCTGACATACGGGGACGCTTTTTTGTTAACCAGGCAGACAGCGCGCAACTGTTCTTCCCGCCATTCACACCGCATTTGCCACAGCTTGCGATACCACCAGTCCGCGCAAAGCATACGGGCAAGCGAGCCCGGAATAAGCTCGTATGGAACCGGCTTACGGCGGTGCTTTTTACGGCGTAGCTGCTCGAAAGCAGGCGGGATAACATCAAGGCGCATAGCCTCAGCGGCCACCCTTTCCCATGACCGGCGGATCTCTTCCGGCGTAACGTTTTCATCCATAAACAGCTCACCGCAGGCAGCATCCAGACACATACTCATGTGTGCCGCCACCAGGGTTGACAACCGCTTAACCTGCTCCTGATTCATTTCGGGCAGGACCAGCAAGCCCCCCAGCCCGTCGTGGCTCGCCATAAAACGGAATGACGTAGAAATCTGGCTGGTACGCACGCGCTCGAGGCGTTCCAGGCACGGCCTGATGGTTTCACGCAGATAGCGGGAATGTGCCTTCGGTTTGCCCAGGCCCTCGAAATATTTAATCCGTTCAAGAAGCGGCTTACTGATATGCGCCGGCTGGGCGCTCACGTCAGCAACGATGACCAGATCGGGATTGAATTGCTGCTGTTCGCGGGCCATTTTGGCGCGGCTTAGCAGCTGGTCCTGCTCCATTTCCCGCTGAACAGGATCACGGGATTCATTGAAGAAATAGCGATCCCAGACCTCATTACTCAGGGCTTCGCGGCGCAGCTGTTCCTGCTCGTTATCCGCAGCATAGAGAGTAATCAGGTTTGAAAGCACGGATGAAGTGGCACGCTTATCTGTATCCAGATAAGGGTTAACCGCTTTCTTTTCAGCATTCCAGGAATAGCGGTAATTGCTCATGCGATCTCCAGTTCAAGCTGGAAAGGCTGCAACCCTTTTGAGGACCATTCAGAGATAGAGGGCGGCCGCACTGCCTCGATAGCGCCTTTAAGAATGGCGCAACGGTTTTTCAAAATTACGGCTTTGAGCTCTTTTTCGCTAAGACCGCGTGAATACTCAGCCTCTCGGATAGCCCTGGTTAGTTCAGGATATTTAGAGTTGAATTTAGGAACATTGCAGGCCAGATTCGTGCTGTCAGCGGTGGCGAGTGGATAATTACCCATCACACGCCCATCCAGCATACGCAGGCCATAAACTCTGGTTTGAAAGGTATATTTGCAGTAAATAGTTTCGAAAGCCTCCTGCATACGACGATGCCAGCGCTCTGTCCTGATAACCGCATATTCTCCAGATGACCCAAAACAAACCCGGGGCCATTCGCGGCAAAGCTCAACCAGACGATCTATAGATTCGTGCAGGTGCCAGACAGGAGCCGCCTTATCCCGAAACATGCGAGGAACCTGACGAATCAGTGCATCGTTATCACTTTCTCCCCCCTCCACAACGTCAGGGATCACGAAAAAAGCCACTTTAGGATGGTGGTAATAGCCAAGCAGCCACTCATAGAATTCGCACCAGTTAATAACCAGGCTCCGCATCCATGCTGAAAATGCTCCGTTATCAATACCCACTGCGGCGGCAAAATTGAGAGATGCTGCAATCTGGTCCGGGCGCACATATGAAACGAAAGCACCGGCTCCGCTCACCGCAATGCGATGAACATCACCGGCACTCCCCCAAACAGGCGTCCCGTGAAAATGATGGGCCCCGAGCTGCGCCCCTTTCACGCAGGCACCTTCCATACAACAGAGCAATCAGGGCCACCTGGATCGACGCTTACGCACATCTTTGGTTTAAGCACCGCAATGAGCTCGTCAGCTTTTTTCCCTTCGCCCGCGGCAACGCCAATGCTGCGTTTTGTGCTGATGCGGTGAAGGGTGAATTTTCGATAAAACGAACGAATCAGGCGGGTGTCGCTATTTGACACGACGATCGGGTGCCCCTCTGATGACCGGCGCACCAGAATAGATGCCAACTCATACTGGTCATCATCAGAGAACCCGGCAGTGTGATAACCGCTAAAAGTACCGTCATAAGGGGGATCGCAGTAAACAACATCACCCGCCGTCAGCATTGCCAGCGTTTCGTCATAGCTGGCGCAGATGAATGTTGCACGCACTGCCTTTTCAGCAAAGGTCAGGATTTCTGCATGAGGGAAATATGGATTTTTATAATTACCGTAGGGAACATTAAATTTCCCGCGTTGGTTATAACGACACAACCCACGATAACAATGGCGATTTAAATACAGGAATAATGCGGCACGCTCCAGCGTGGTCAGGGATGTATCTTCGTTAAAACGCAGACGATTTTCATAATACTTTTCAGCACTGTTATCCTCGCTGAATAATACCCATGCAACCTGTATTAATTCCTCAGGATGGTAGGCCGCTTTCTTATACAAATTAATAAGGTCAGCGTTAATATCCGCGACAAGATAATGAGGATAGTCTGTTGCCATCATCACAGCGCAGGAACCTGCGAAAGGTTCAACCAGTCGAGGGCCATCAGGGAGGTGCTTTTTGAGTTCGGACATGATGGCGGTTTTGTTTCCCGCCCATTTCAGGATAGTGCTCATACAACACCTCCGTTGTAGTGCTTGCCTTTAAGCTCTGCGATTTCCTGACAGGTCACACAGCATTGCACGCCCGGAATAGCGCGGCGGCGAGCTGGAGGGATCGGCGCATCGCATTCGATGCAAAGCACACGGGAAACGCCCGGCGCTCTGTTGCGGGCAGTGTGGATGTGGCGCTGGCGTTCTTCTTCAACGCGCTGTTGTACGAGGTCCATAGAGTCAGCCATTAGTGCAGCTCCTGAGATTCGTTTTCGTAGCGGGTTGCTTCGCAGCGCAGTAGTTCAGCCGCTTCAACACCGTTTAACCCTTTGTTGGTGATGTGGGTTGCCAGTGCCTCAAGGCGGATTGAAACTGCGAGCGCGCGGCCTTTGCGCTCCTCACGTTTGGCAATATCGATCACCGTCATAAGCGAATCGGTTTCGGCTACAAACATTTTTCGTAATTCTTTCTGCATTGTTCTCTCTCCTGAATTTGGGCAAAAGAATGCCCGGCGGGTTTACGCCATTAATTTCTGTTGTGGGTTAATTCGGCATGGTTAGCCGTTTGGGAAATAAGCTCACCACTGCACGAAAATGGTTCATTGCTTTAACCAATTCCCGCTTTTCGTCAGTAGTCAGATCACTAATATTGACGCCGTGACGTTCTGCCGGAATTTTTGCCATAAAGAATATGGCTGCCAGTGCGCGCTCATTTTGCTTATGGTTTATATCGCGACGGTCACGCATATCTTTAATGAACCTTTCAAGCTCTGGCTCAATATTCAGACCAAACACACTCGCCCTTAATTCAGCTATACGGTTCAGACCTTCAAGCCGTTGACCCGGGCTTAGTGGAACAGTCGCAGAAGTGCCTTCAATAGCCATGGTTTCACCTGTTTGGTAGTGGTCAGCCCTGCCAGTAGTTCTTCTTGAGAGCGGGACGGGTGCCAGCGCTTGCCATCTTTCCCGATAATCCAGCCATGGCCGCAGTGCATACCCTGGCTTTGTTTAACCAAAAGTGATGCGAATGAGGGTTCTTTATTAAGCATGAGCACCTCATATCAGACCAAAAGACGCGCTGAGGCCCGTCACTGTATCAACAGCACTTGCCATTGCCGGGTTGTACTGAAGGCGCGCGTGTAGGGAAACAGCTGTAAGTGCCATCAAACGAGTAACAGAATTGATGCTTTCTATAACCTGGCGGCGTTCCGTTGTTGTCTGGTGTTCGCCAGAAACAGCGCTTGCTGCAACGCGACCGATCTCTGCTGTAGCATTCAGAACGTAATGAGGCATTTTCTCGCTGGCTACTTCGTTCAGCGGCACACATGGCAGGCAATGGATTTGAGCCAGAAACCCATCAACCAGCGTGGAGTCCTCAGTGATATCAGTCAGCATCCAAATTTCCGGCGCCGTTAGTTGATGTGGTTGCTCCGGGTTCAGTTTGTTGCGCAGCGTCTGGACATTCATGCCTGCACGGTCGGCCAGCTTCGCTATATTGTGACGCAGTGCGAAAGCGCGGCAGGCTTCATCAAAGTGCGGATGTTTGGAAATCTTATAATCAAACATGTGAGCCTCTTCGAAAGTTCTCATAATTGAACTTACTGACCAACAACAACGCGGAAGTTGGAATGACCAAGGGACTCACGAACCTGATCGGTTTTGTACATCAGATAGCGCAGACTAACGCGCCCCTTGTTTTTATCCTTCTTCACCATGTATTTAGCGAGCTGCCCATGATGAATTTTCTGGTAAACAGAACCGCGGGAGATACCTTCCCATTCCGCGAACTCTGCAGGTGTCGCCATCTCTTTTGGTACACGAATTGAAATATCGGTGCTCATAGTGCAGTATCTCTCAGTTAAGGTTTGGTTTATGTCGTTTTATCTTGTTTTATGCGATTCAATACTTGAACAATTGAGATACTACGATCCAATATTTGATACGTCAATAGGATTAAGAAATGATACAGGTGAAAGCTGGCGAGAATACAGGGGGTAGAGAGGCTATCCATAGGTTAATGGCTGCCTATGATTTTAAGTCCAGGCAGCAGCTATGCGATCACCTAGGCGCATCTAAAAGCACTATGGCTAACAGATACTTAAGAGACAGTTTCCCTGCAGAATGGGTAATCCAATGTGCTCTTGAAACGGGCGTTTCTTTACTCTGGCTTACCACAGGTCAAGGTGAACCCGGAACAAAAATTGATGATAAAAAAAGTATCAATTTCGTGAACTCTGGCAAGGTAAAACCTCTTTCTGAACTTGTATCGCCTGAGATCGACAAGGTTAATCTCATGGGAGGTTCGCTGGTTGAAGCCGGGAAGGCCATCATTGATAGCAGCCTGCTTCCATCTGACTCACGCGAGCTGCTTCTAGTAAATACCGCTGGCGATTCATATTTAGTTGACCGTACCCAGGCACCACCAGTGAATGGGATGTGGTTGGTCGATATCGACGGGATAAAAAGCATTGTTAAGTTAACTCGTCTTCCGGGAAACAGATTAGTTGTGCATCAAGATGACTCTTCGTTTGAATGCAGCCTAGATGATATCGAGGTAGTTGGCCGCGTATTGAAAATCATTAAGAGTCTTTGATATGACGATCAGAAAGCAGCCGAATGGAAAATGGTTGTGCGAGTGCTACCCTAACGGACGTGACGGCAAGCGCGTGCGTAAGCAATTTACAACGAAAGGCGAGGCTGTAGCATTCGAGAACTTCACCATGGAAGAAGTGAACAAAAAGCCATGGCTGGGTGAAAAGGAAGATCGGCGGCGTTTGTCTGAACTGATTGACCAATGGCATTCCCTCTACGGCCAGACGCTTGCAGACCCCAAACGCCTGATGGCGAAACTGAACATTATCTGCAATGGGCTAGGCGATCCTGTCGCTTCAGAGTTAACCGCCGGTGACTTTACGAAATATCGTGAAGCACGATTAAAAGGGGAAGTGCGTAACGAAGACGGCGCGCTATTGTCGCCTGTTAAGCCCCGTACGGTAAATCTTGAGCAGCGCAACCTATCATCTGTTTTTGGCACATTAAAAAAGTTGGGCCACTGGTCACCGCCTAACCCACTCTCCGGACTACCAACATTCAAAATCGCTGAGGGGGAACTGGCGTTCCTAGCTTCGGACGAAATTAAACGCTTGCTGAATGCCTGCGCTGATTCTCAAAGCCCTAGCCTATTGATGATCGCAAAGATATGCCTTGCCACCGGTGCGCGATGGAGTGAAGCCGAAAACCTTCAGGGCCATCAGTTATCAAAATATCGGATTACTTATACCAAAACGAAAGGCAAGAAAAACCGTACTGTACCGATATCTCAGGATCTGTATGACGAACTTCCTAAGAACAGAGGGAAGTTATTCACACCTTGCAGAAAAGCCTTTGAGCGCGCAGTAAAACGAGCCGGGATTGTTCTTCCCGAGGGGCAGTGTACCCACGTCCTGAGACATACATTCGCCAGCCACTTTATGATGAATGGTGGAAACATACTCATCCTTAAAGAAATCCTAGGCCATGCCGATATCAAAATGACAATGATTTACGCACATTTCGCACCAGAACACCTTGAAGATGCTGTTACTAAAAACCCATTAACTATGTTGCCAAGAGATGAATAATGGATATGACGCCAAGGCCTGATATGGAAGCGTTTTTTTTGTTGCAAAAACTAGACGCAAAATTACTGCCACCTTTCAAAGTAAAAGACAATATTATTGATGATTTTACAAATTTATGTGATGTATATTATCAATTTTTAGAGGATTTTATAAATAGTGAAAAGAGCGCGCTAAGCTTTAAGCTATCTAGACGATTAAATAAAGTTGGTAATATTTCCCTTGGGTTATGCAATACCATGCAATATTTTCTCATGGGAGATATAAAGAAAGCTTATGATACTTTCGATAAGATTTTTCAAGATAAATCAACACAAAGATACATTCATCAAATATGTATACCATTAACTGATATATCTAATGGCAAAAAACCGCTCTTCAGAGTTAGGAAATCAGACAAACCATTGTCAAGAAGAGAGGATATGTTCCATATACCATTTAAATTAAGACATCTAGTTAGTGCGCAACGATACTCCGTGGCGGGGTTACCATGTTTATATCTTGGAACATCTTTATATATTTGCTGGCAAGAAATGAATAAACCGGATTTTGATAAATTATACATTTCATCATTCGAGTCCAATGATAATGAAGCTAAGGTACTAAATTTTGCTCCTGAAGTGCTTTTCTACAAAATAGACCTATCTTCATATGATAACAAACGAATTAGTTCAATCCCTGATATCGACACCCTTTTAGCTTACCTAACCTTATATCCATTATTCATTGCATGTAGCTACGTAAAAAGTGAGCAAGATGCCTCATTTACTCAAGAATACATTATACCAAATTTATTAATGCAATGGATTAGTACCAGAAACAGATCAAATATTGTAGGCATTGCATATCGCTCAACAAAGATCGTAAAAACAAATCACAATAGCAAAGCCATTAATGTTGTTCTTCCACCTAAAACGACATATAAGCAAATTACCCAGAATGATTTTTGCCCAAGTTTATCTTCTATGTTCAAGTTAACGCTCCCCGTTTCTTGGCAGGTTTTAAAAACTCTAGATTATAATCTTGGAAGAACATCTTCAAAGGAGAAAGATGAAGCTGAAATGTTACTCAAAAAAAAGGAATTACTCTTTGGGATCAAAAACTTTGATGAGGATTTACTTAATTTTTATCCTTTGACGGATTTTTTTAAGTTAGAGAGTTCGATTGACGGTCTACTTGAGTATGGAAAATTATCTAACAAACCTATTGGCGGCGAATTGGCGGCAAAAGACTAAAAACATATAAAACGTACACATACCATATAACACCAACACCTTGTTTTAAAAGATAAATAATTGTTTTTACCACAATTAAAATGGTATGTAGAAATTTCGGACGCGGGTTCAACTCCCGCCAGCACCAAAATTCTCCATCGGTGATTACCAGAGTCATCCGATGAAGTCCTGAAAGCCCGCATGGCGCAAGCCCTGCGGGCTTTTTTGTGCCCTCAATTTGTCCCGCGAAGTCCATAAGTTTTCCCGATCATACTGGAGCATCACACCATTAAACATTATTTCTCTCATGCTCAATGAGCCATTCTTTTCGAGAAATACCGCCGCCATAACCTGTCATCGCGCCATCTTTTCCAATTATCCTGTGACAGGGGATCACAATCGCAATCCGGTTTGCACCATTAGCAGCAGCGACGGCGCGCACAGCATTTGGCTTATTCATCCGTAGTGAAATGGCCTGATAGTGTGAGGTCTGTCCATAGGGAACTGCCCGCAGCTCGCGCCAGACGGATTGTTGAAAATCACTCCCTGGGGCATCTACTGAGAGATCAAACTGTCGGCGCGTTCCGGCAAAATACTCGCTGATTTCCTTTACTGTCTGCCGGGTATGGCTGTTTTCTCCGGTGACGATTTTGGCGTTAAATAAACGCTGAATATCGCGAAATTCTGTTTCTAACATCCGGCGATCGGTAAACTCCAGTAGACAAACTCCCCGCTCTGTCGCACAGACAAACATCGGCCCAAGCGTCGTGGTAAAACGGTGAATGACAATCACCTGGGTTGCCTGAGTCGGCGCTGCACCAGTAAGTCGCTTGTAGGTATAACCAAACCCGCTCAGGGATTCATAGCCGTTGTCCAGCGCAACGTCAGTCGCCGTTCGTCCGCTTTTCAGCTCCTGCAGGGCAACGTTCACCCGCTGCATTCGTTGGAAAGCCTGAAAAGTGATGCCGTGATGTTGCAGGAACCAGCGTCTTACCCGCTCCGGACTGATTCCATGCTGGCGAAGCTCCGCGTCTGCAACACGGGATTTAATATCGCGCCTGACAAGCTCAAGCGCCTGTTCAACAAATAATGGCGCGCTGTGCGCATTCTCAGCGGGTCTGCAGACCTTACAGGGTCGAAAACCGGCCGCAAGGGCAGATTTGGCATCTTTATAAAATTCGACATTTTCACGTTTGGGCTTTCGCGCCCTACATACCGAAATGCAGAACACGCCAGTGGTTTTGACGCCGACAAAAAACACGCCAGTATATTCTGAAGCACGTTCCAGTAATGCCTGATACCAGATATCACATAAATTCTTATCGGTTATTTTCATCACCAAAAAGTCCTTCAAACGTCTGACGAGATCGGATCGTAAGCATGATATCAGTCAGCGTTGACTGCATGGCCGAATGCACAAAATTACCCATGGAAATGCGGCTTACTCCGGCCATCTTCAGCCTGTCGAACGACGGAAGCTCAGGCATACACATGACATTAAGAGGAAGACTCGTTGCCTCTGCAATGAGGTTGATGTGTTTCTCTGACGTCAGACAGGGAACAAAAAGGCCGTCAGCACCTGCAGCTTTATAGCTTTGACCCCGTAATATCGTCTCCCGCAACGCATCTACATGCCCGAGCAGGTAAGTGTCAGTCCGGATGTTCAGAAACAGGCTATGATTTTCGCTTCTTAGCGCATCGCTTACTGCTTTCAGATTGCGGGAAAACACAGAGGCATCGTCAATCTGACGCACCCCGTTTATGACTCTGCTGTCTTCGAGGTTAACGCCTGCTACGCCTGTCTGAGCAAGGCGCCTGAGATTAGCTGTTATCTCTTCGGCTGAATCACCATACCCTGCTTCCATGTCAATGCTCAATGGCAGTTTGCTGACAGCCTGGATACGGGTGACCATATAAAATAACGCATCAAATGGCATTCCCTGCCCGTCTTCATATCCCAGTGTGGACGCGATTGCTGCGCTGGACGTTCCCAATGCCTGATAACCTGCTTCTTGCGCTGCGACAGCACTGGCGGCATCCCAGACATTAGCGATAAGAAGCGGCTCATGCCGGTTGTGGAGTTCTGCAAAGTTCATATCCATATCCTCTCGATAGATTGAAAATGAATCTAAGCAGTCAGCAAGAACGTCACAACCGAAATTCAGACGACCATTTTTTTAGCAAACGTCGTCTGAACCCGGGGCGAACCAGACCGAAACCTTTAGGGTCGGGTTTAGGCTTTCAGCATGGCAAAGTACTGATGAAATCCCGATTAAACCGAGAAGAGATCTTCAGAATTGTGGATGAGGAAGTGGCCCCTGCTCTACAGGCTAATCTGCTTTACAACCCAACGCCGGTGATGGACGGTTGGTCAGAGGAAGACATCAAACGGCTTGTCACAGCGTATTTGAAAAGAAAGCCGACAATTATCGAGCGCATCATTCCGGCCCGGGTACTGTTAAAACAACGGCGTAAACACATCAGCAAGGAACTTAACAGGCTATCCGCTGAGTTGGATAAAGGTGTAATAAGTTAGAAAGCGAGATGATAACTAAAGGATGTTAATAGCACAGGTCTTCTCGCACAGACAAAAAAACCGCACACCTCAGGCATGCGGTATTTATATACCCGTCAGGTCAACCTTACTCGGCGACCACAAACCCCGGCAGCTCGGCATCGAAGTAGTTGTGATACATATTCATCACCTCAGGGTTGCGGAAGCTGTAGGTTTTCAGCAGCCAGCGTTTTTCCGCGGAATAAGGATCTCGCACCTGGATGATTTCCCGGTTATGCAAAGAGTCCTGATTGGCGAAAGAGAACAGGTCACCTTTGTTAATCGCGACGCGGCCTTTTGCCGCTTTGGTGATCGACACCTTAAGGTCAATCAATGCTTTGATCGCCTCTGCTGGTGCGTCCGGAGAATAAGTCGTTCGTGTGTCGTAGTAGCGGAAAGTATGAATATTTTCCAGGATCGGATGCAGTTCAGAATCAATCTGGCTGGCGTTCGAATCGCGAGAGTATTCATCAAAAGGGGTAATAAAAAGCGGCTTTCGTAACCACTCCTGGGATTCAGCTTTCAGGTTATCCAGAATCGCTTTACCGTCCAGGTAGCCGGTAAAAATCAGGTTTTCTTCGCTGCAACGCATGCCTAATAAGCTGAGAAAATCAGCGCGCACGGGGTGAGCGGTACGATCGTTGTGGTAGTAAAGTTCGCCGTCCGTTTTTTGCGTTTGTGTGTTGCTGTATTTTTTGTCGGCATAAACATCATGGAAAAAATCACCGTTGTTGCGCGTGCGGTAGGCCAGTAACGGGGAGTCGGTGAGCTGAGCGAACAACTCCAGCAGCGCCTCTCCAACAAAGGTCAGCTTTTTGGCGTACTTATCGTTAACGGGATTGGTCTGATCAAATTCAGGAATGATGGTGTCGAGTGGAACGTTTTTTAATAAATGCGCGTTAATCCCCTGATCCTTGCGTTCTTGCCTGACGCGCTCGCAGGCCTGTACAAAAAAAGTAGGAACCAAACCATTTTCAATGAGTTCGGTGATGGACTGCTTGAAAAGTTTGTAGTCCGTATAAGGGCTGATGGTGACGCGGCTGATAAGTTTTGATAGCTCATCTTTTTGAAGATCGTTAAACTCTAGCTGGGTGATCATAGTTTGATTGCCTTATGTACGCTCAAAACAGACGCTGCACCCTGAGAAAGTAAGGCGTCTTGTTTTGAGTCTTATGGTTGTAATGGATTAAATCTTTCCTGTTTGCCTTGCGTAAGCGAACAAGCCACCCGCGGCGACAATGTTCGCAAGTTCCCCTACCGGAGCGGTTTTCAGAATCCCATCAGCAGTAGCGATCTGATGAGCGTCTAAATCGATTTCAATGGTATCCCCCGTTTTCAGCGCACGGATATCGCAGCCTTCATTCAGCGTGACGGGCATGATTTGCCCCGTGGATACACAGTTGCGGAAAAAAATACGGGCGAATGACTGCGCGACAACGGCCTTCACGCCAGATGCTCCCAGTGCCACTACCGCATGCTCGCGCGAAGAGCCACAGCCAAAATTTTTCCCGGCCACAATAAAGTCATAACCGGCACGCTGAGTCTGCGGATTGATAAACGGCAGCGCCCCTTCCGGCAGCCCGCACATGGCAAGCGTTGCCAGCTCCTCACGCCCCTCGGCAGAGGCCGGGTTAATTTTCAAATATTCTGCCGTTAATATCTGGTCGGTATCGATATTGTCGCCTAACACATAAACCGTACCGCGCATTACGTTATTAATAGTCATTAGTTAAGTACCGCTCTGGATTAGTAATAAAACCGGACACTGCTGCGGCAGCCACAGCATAAGGTGAGGCCAGATAAATCATCGCGCCCTTATTTCCCATTCGTCCCACAAAATTACGGTTGGTGGTTGAAATCACGCTTATCGGATCCCTGACTCTGCCAAAGGTATCCGCGGGTCCGCCGCAGCAGGCCGCGCAGCCGGGTTCAGACGATAATTTGACGCCAGCACGGGTCAGAATTTCGTATACGGAACGGCCCTTCACCTGGGTGGTGATCAGATTATGAAATACCTCTTTGGTTGCAGGGACGGCATAGGTTGGAATGGTCACCTTGCGCTGCCAGAGTATTTCTGCAGCAGCAATAAAATCATCCGTTTTACCGCCCGTGCAGGAGCCAATATAGGCTTGTGAAATAGCAATGTTTTCCAGCTGCGCTACCGCCACCACATTATCCGGCGAGTGTGGCCGTGCAATAACGCTGGTTAATCCCGAGACGTCAATATCAATCGTGCGAACGTATTGAGCATCTTCATCAGGCGTCATCACGGTATACGGGATGCGGGTTCTGGTCGCCAGATAATCCAGCGTGGCCTGATTTGGCACCATAATGCCGTTTTTAGCCCCGCACTCCACGACCATATTGCACATCGTCATCCGCTCTTCGACCGATAATTCGTCGATGACGTTTCCGGTAAATTCGATGGCATTATAGGTCGCCCCTTCCACACCCAGTTCTTTCATCAACACCAGAATTAAATCTTTCGCCTGGACGCTTTTCGCTTTCTTTCCGTAGTAATTCACTTTTATGGTGGCGGGAACCATCAGCGGGATCTCCCCCGTACCCAGGGCATACGCCCCGTCAGTGATCCCCACGCCAATGGCGAAAGTGCCAAAGGCGCCAGCGGTCACAGTGTGAGAATCGGTCCCCAACAGCACCTCTCCCGGCCGGGTATGTCCCCCTTCCGCCAGACCGATATGGCACACACCTTTATAGTCTGGGGTACCCACATCATAAAAATGCGTAATATTTTGCGCGTTTGCGAATTCCCGCATCACCCGAATATTTTGATTCGCCTGTGGGTCTGCGGAATAAACAAAGTGGTCAGGGATCATAATAAAACGATCCGGGTCCCAGACTTTTGCTTCTTCACCAAACTCTTTTTTAAATACGCTGGCGACGCCAGGCGTGCAGGGGTCGTGTGACATCAATACATCAACATTCACGAAAAGAACTTCACCCGGTGAAACATGCGTTCTGTTACTGGATTTGGCGATAATTTTTTCGGTTAACGTCATCCCCTGATTGATATTTACCGACGCATAATCATCAGTCTCGTGAATATTCATTTTTTTCTCCTCATTATCTGATGAGGAAATTACACCGTACAGAGGAGGGTCTTTCAACGGGAATCCGTTATTAGTCAGGTTAGTTTCATTTTGCGTGTGAATTGTTCCTCAGGTGGAACTGTGGTCCCCGCAGCACAGATTCTTTAAGTAAAGAAGAGCAGATATGCATACCACCGAAATATAGATCAGACAGAAGATCAGCATCAGCGTGGTAAAGTCCCTGCTCACCAGCAGCCACGCCCCGACGGCCAGTAAAAATGCATTGGCCAGCCCGAAATCACGCTCCATGCGTGCAAACACGCGCATGCGTTCATCCGGGGTATTGGCAGAGAGATCGAGGTTAGCAAGCGTGACGGGCCGAATCGTCCCTGAGCCAAACCCCAGCAGCACCAGCGCCAGCAGCCCGGAGATAAAATAGTCCATGCCTTTCGCTGCAAGCCATTCATTGCTGGCAAAAAGGCCCAGCGCCGCCGTCATGAAAAGGCTGGTCGTCGCCAGCAACGCCGTTACCCCAAACCGGGCGATGAAAGGTCCGGCTATTTTGATTGCCCCCCAGGACGAGAGCGTGAAGCAGCTCAGCACGGCGCCAAAAAGCAGAGGGTCGACGTTCACCATAATAAAGTAGAACGGAATAAAGCCGATGAAAGGCGCCAGCGTAAACGCTCTTGAGATGGAATAGAACAGCATCCAGAAGAGCTGATCCCCTCTGGGCGAAAAAGAGACCCGCTCAACAGGCCGCGCAGGTTCATGCTCTGACTCCTGCACGCGAATCAGCAATACGCATCCGGAGGAGATAACGCTCACCAGAATGGCGGCGATAAACGGCCACTGGGGATTATAGTCAAACAGAATGCTCCCCAGCGAGCCTGCCACCAGCGTGGCAATAAACATCCCGCTTTGCGACGTGGTCTGGATCTGCATAAACCGGTGCTGATCGCCTGCGGTGAGCTGGCGCAGCAGGGCCGCATCCGTGGTTAGCGCGATGGTAAACCCCGCGCCGCCAAGCAGCTGCGACGCCACCAGCAGAGTAAGATTGACCTCACTTTGCCGGGTACTCCACAGCATCAGCGCCATTCCCAGCGCCTTCAACAGTTCGCCTGCAATCACCGTCTGTCTGGGAGACGAGAAGCGCAGCAGCCAGCCGGGTATGCCGCTGCTGAAAGTACTGGTTAATCCATACAGCGCCAGCAGGAAGATAATCCGGTACATCCCCATATCTATCGTCCAGAAATAGAGTAACAGGACGGGAAGATGGAAATAGCAACGGGAAATAATACGGTAGGCCAGGAACAGGCCATGGTTGCCAGATCCGGGATGTAACCGGCGCGTCGTCATGACGACAGCATCGCCATAATGTCCATATCTCCCGCACGAAGGATGTTAATCTCCTCCTCCAGCAGCGAGACGATGGTGCTCGAGACCGTTGTCACAGGGCGCTGGGCTGCGGGCAGAATATAACCCACACGGTCGCCAAACGTCTGGCGGGCGGCATCAATGTCAATCAGGCAGTCAGACTCCACACCGGAGAGATTGGCTGAACTCATCCCCAGCGGGCGGCCAAACAGCGCAATGACCTCTCGCAACACGCTCTGATGGTTGCACACCAGAGAAACAGATTCAGGCTTCAGATACGGGTTCTGCGGTACTTTATCCGATGCCGGAACCACCACATTCAGCGCGCCGGGCATGGCACCAATCAGCTTGTCGAGCGCAGCGCGGTGCTGAAGCTTATCAACAGCGATGTACTCCCACGCCTGTGCCGGTTCCGCGACAAAAAGCGTCAGCGGTTTCTGTCGTTCGCGTTTTTTGAGATCGTAAATTTTCTGGCAGGCGTCAATATTCCACGGGTCTGCCGCCAGGGCGTAATTGGTATCCGTGGGAACCAGAACCACCTCACCGCGCTTGAGGGCGGCGACCGTATTGTGTATATGCTGCATCTCTTTTCCTGTTTAAATGTTGACGGTTACGCTACGGCCCGCGAGACAGAAACTGGCGGGATCCGGCACGTCTTTCCAGTCGATATCGATATGTGCAGTCAGGACTTTCACGGGCAACTGGCGCCGCGCGATTTCAGGTGGGGGCTGAACGTCCCTTTCCCCTACCGCCACACGTCCACTCCCCGCGCGGAGGGTTCTTATTGTTCCTTTCCAGCGCATGGCTGACGAGGTGCTCAGGCGAACCGTGACGGCCATCCCCGGACGCAGACGATCGGCATCAGACTCATCAAAAAACGCCTCAACCCAGCGGGTGCGGCAATCCAGAATGCGCACAATCGGCGAGCCGTTCTGAACGCTTGCGCCATTCTCCTCGGTGACGTCCCAGATCACGCCGTCCGTGCTGCTGCTGAGCGTCGCCTGCTGACGAGAGTGAAGGAGCGCGGCAACTTCCTGAATGCTTTGCGTCGTCGCCTGCCTGCGGGCAATTAGCTGCAGCCTCTCCTGCTGCATATTCTCGATCGTGAGCGACATATCGCGCTGATTTTGCTGTGGCGCATCCAGCGTTCTTGGCCCTGTCAGCTGAAGGCCGGATTTTGCGGCATTCACGTCCAGTAAACGCTGACGCAGCTCGGCCGCTTTCGCCTCCTGGCTGGCCTGTAGCACCTGCGTGTTGTTCTTACGCTCTTCATACTCCATGCGGCTGATAAAACGCTGCTGGTAGAGGTTTTTATAGCGCTGAAGCTGCTGTCGGGAGAATGCGGTCTGCGCCGTAATCGCGCTCAGCTCCTCCTTCAGTTGCACAAACGTGGCAGCCGATTGTTTCTCACCTAACTGCTGCTGCATCCTGCTCTCGGCGAGGTATTGCTGTCGCTGCTGCTGATAAACCTGCAGTCGCTGATCGATCCCCGAAATGTGCTTGTCGAGCTCAGCAAGCTGGATCTCCAGCGCGCTGCGCTGGGCCACCAGGCCAGGGATCTGATCGTTTGCCTGTGTGGTCACCACATTGCCCAGGGACTGTCGGGCCTGGACCGCCTGGCCCGGCGCGATGTTCTTCGCCAGCACGAGCTGTCCCGGCAGCGGGGAGAGCACCGTGGATATCCGGCCATTGATAAAGGCCTCCTTGCTGGAGACCCCCATTCCCGCGAAAAACAGCAGAACAATGGCCGCCAGCACGCCACCCGCCACGCCCCATTTGAGGAGGCTATGCCGGGCGAAAACCGCTCTGATTCGGTTAATCACACACGCCTCATTAACGCTTATACAGCGTGACGATGCTGGCTTTCTCAAGGGTATGCATGTTGATGAGGAAACGTATCACCGCGTTGGGCAGATCCGGCGTCACGCCCAGATCATCACAGCTCAGGGCGTGCAGGGTGAAGATGTAGCGGTGCGGAATATCGCCTTCAGGCGGGCAGCAACCGCCGTAGCCAGGCGCGCCAAAATCTGATTGTGCATGTGTGATGTCGGGTGTGTTCGCCGGGTTTCCCGCTCCCGCCGCAAGTGCGGTCAGGCTGGCAGGAATGTTATAGGCCACCCAGTGCCAGAAACCGCTGCCCGTTGGCGCATCAGGATCGTAAGCGGTGACGGCAAAACTTTTGGTCCCCTGCGGGACATGTTCCCAGGACAAGGCGGGAGAGACATTATCGCCATTTCCGCCAAAATTATGATATTCGTTCGCTTTAGTAAGAAAACCATAGTCGTATAAACCTGCAATAGATAATTTCATAGCGTTAACCTCTGCTTGATTGTTGGCATTTACCGGTGGGTTGTTCTATTGGTAACCGATTGAAAGCAAAACCGGTAACAGAATTCGCCAACCCGGCGAATTGCCCAGGAATAACGCGATATTGTTCCAACACTGAAACAATGCGGTGAAAATTTCTCTGCCGATTGCGAAGCCTCTTATTACACGACATCCTTGGCCTAAATTTATGACACCAGTGTGGTGCAGGGAGAATGAATGATGAATAAGAAAGTCGCGTGGAATGGTCAGGTTCAGCCGGAAGCGATTAACGTATTATCGGCGGAAGGCGGAATGATTGTTTGCCCTACGAAAGTGGGTTATATCATTATGACCTCGGATAAAGAGGGGCTTGAGAGAAAATTCGAAGCGAAACAGCGAAACCGTAATAAACCCGGCGTGGTATTGTGCGGCAGTATGGAACAGCTGAAATCGCTGGCGGAAATGAACCCGGAAATTGAGGCATTTTATCAGGCACACTGGGATGCAGACGTATTACTGGGCTGTATTTTGCCGTGGCGAGAAGATGCCATCGCCAGATTGCCTGATAACGGCCTGAAAGATCTGATGATGGACGGCAGAAAAACCAGCTGCTTCGTGATTAAATTTGGCAAACCCGGTGAAATGATTGCCAAAGAGCTGTGGGAAAAACATCAAAAATTCTCTTTTGCCAGCTCGGCGAATCCGTCAGGCAAAGGCAACCGCGGTATGGTGGAGTTCATTGGGGAACGCATCGAAGCGCGTGCAGACGTAATTATTTGCGCCAACGAGTACGTTAAATCTATTCAGCCTGATGAAACCCAGGAGAGTCGCTATGAACAAGGCGTCATGGTGTCAATGGTAGACAGTGAAGGGAAACTGGTTCCTGAACAGGGTAGTGCCCGAAAAGTGACCCCTTGCCCGGTATTAATTCGCAAAGGTCTCGACGTCAATAAAATTATTAACTTCATGTCAGCCCAGTTTAATACCTGGGACTATCGCCACGGCGATTATTATTAATATTTCGGGTTTAACCACGTCATAGGGATGTCGATAATTATGTCATTTATAGACAAGGCCATTACCGTATTGCGTAATAGCGGGATCATACTGATCCCTACCGATACCCATTTTGCACTGGCGGCCGATCCTGACAGCCCGGACGCCATGGAAAAATTGACGCTGTTAAAAAGATCGCCCGGTACGAGAGAGATGACGTTTTGCTTCTGCGAACTGGCTGATATATGGGAATGGGTGGATGTCAGCCCGTGGCAAAGAAGCAAAATTGAAATGCTCAGCCGGGCCTGCTGGCCCGGCACCCTGAAAATCAGCCTGCGAAAGAAACAGCTAGCCGGTTTTCTTCCCGGCGCAGGCGATATTCTTCCGGTCGTCTGCGTGAAAAACAGTCAGATGCGAACCATCATCAGCCGGTTAGGCAGGCCTTTGGCGGTCATCCCGGCAGGATATCCGCAGGCTGAGGGCGATCTTGTGAGTTTTACGCTCGCCCGGGAAGACATGGGAGACCGCGTCGATCTGGTCGTCCCGTCCAACTGCAAAAATCCCAGCCGTACCGCCACCACGCATATCTCTTTGCTGGATGACAACGTCTCGATCCTTCGTCATGGTGAGCTGGATATCAGTAGCCTGCTTTGACCTCAGCTCCGGTGATAAGCTGCTGAAGTTCGTCGCTAAAACGCTTAATGCCTGACGTCATCGTATTTTTATTTTTTGACAGCAGCCAGACTTTATATTCATCCATCTGCCAGCCGGGTAAAAGCCGGACCAGTTTTCCGGTGGCGAGACTTTCTCGCGCAATGTAATTGGGCAAGTAGGCAATGCCCAGACCGGAAAGTGCCATGCTGATCAGCGCCACGCTGTTATTACTCCTGAAGCGGCTATGGACGTCAATATTGACCTTCTGTTTCTCTTTTCTGAACGGCAGCGAAACCGTACGAGCCACACCACGGAACAGGATGTAGTTATGGGCGGGGAGATCGCTCGGGGTCTGGACAGGACGCATCCGGGAGATAAAGTCAGGGGTGGCATACAGCCCCCACTGGATGGAGCATAAAAATTTGGTATGCTCATGCGTTGGCGTGTCCTGAGCCACGATGATGGACAGATCGTACGGGCTCTCTTTGATATCCACCGCTTTATCGGATAAATCGAGATCGACGTTGGCCATAATATTTCGTTCTAAGTAAGCATTTAAAGCTGGCACAACATACTCTTTTCCGAACGTCACCGGGGCCAGTATTTTTATTGTCCCCGCCGGCTCCTCATAATAATCACGTATAAACCGTTCTGCAGAACGCAGCTCATTCAATATTTTGAAACAGTGCTGATAGTAGCTCAACCCCAGCTCCGTAATCTCTATTTTCCGGGTGGTACGCTTAAGCAGCATTGCACCAATACGTTTTTCCAGCGTTGAAATATCCCGGCTAACTGACGACTTCGACATTCCCAAAGAGAGTGCGGCCTCGGTGAAGCTCAGGGTTTCGACGACACGCGCGAAAACCACCATCGGAATTAAATTCTCGATTTTTTCCATTCTACAATCTGCACCCGATCAGCAAACGTCACCCGACAATTAGTCGCAAAAGTCCTTACTAGCGTCAAGTGAAAAATTTCCAGCGTGCCGCTCTTTGTGCGTTTTTTATTAACGCAAAGAGGGCGTGTTGATATTTTTTCTCATCGACGCAAGGATATATTTTCGTCGAAAAATGAGAGAAGCCGGCAGGTGAATATCCACGCACTAAAAGAAAAATATCTGGTTTTTTATGCTTTATTTATTGCTTCTGAATACGAATTAAATATTTAAATCCGCTAATTTCCCACTAGCATAACGACTCAGGGTGAATGTTACTAGAGGGTTAACAGTGAGTGAATGCATAGTTTCAGAAACACAGTGGGGGGCACAAAACCCCATCCGCGAGGACGATCTTGCGGCAAGGATCGATGCCTTACCGGCTTCCGCCGGGCTTTGGCGATTCATCGCCTTGCTGTCTCTTGGCGGTTTTTTTGAGCTTTACGATCTGTTTCAAACTGGTTATATCAGCGCCGGGCTCATTGCTGATGGGATCTTTCATACCGGGCAGCAGGGTGTGTTCGGTATGGCCGACCAGGCCGCATTTGCTTCCGCGACCTTTCTGGGGCTCTTTATCGGTGCCAGCCTGCTGAGCCCCTATGCTGACCGCATTGGCCGACGCGCGACCTTTATGTATGCCCTGCTCTGGTACGGGCTGTTTTCCCTCGTCATGGCGTTTCAGCATCAGGCGGAATGGGTGATCTTTTTCCGTTTTATGGTGGGGATCGGGCTCGGCGTTGAACTGGTGACCATTGATACCTATCTGACAGAGTGGGTACCCGCTCACCTTCGCACCCGCGCATTTGCTTTCGCCTTTTTCATTCAGTTTCTCTCCGTTCCTGCCGTGGCGCTGATGTCGTGGTGGCTGGTCCCGCAGACGTGGTTTGGCCTGAGCGGATGGCGGTTCGTGGTGATTGCCGGCGCGCTGGCGTCCATCGTCATCTGGCTTGTACGTAAGGGGCTGCCGGAATCGGCACGCTGGCTGCTGCAGCAAAAGCGCTATCTGGAGGTGAGAAACGTCATGCATGAGATGGAAAAACGCTGCGGTGCCGACGAGCAGGCTGATTTCCCTCTCCGTGCCGGGCAGCACAGCGACCAGCCTTCCATCAAGGGCAGATTTAAAGACATCTGGTCCCCGCGCTACCGTGGCCGGGTTGTCATGCTGGTGGTGATGAATATCTTTCAGGCGATCGGCTTTTTTGGCTTCGGAAACTGGCTCCCTGCCCTGCTGTCCGGCAACGGGACATCGGTCACGCACAGCCTGCTGTATGCCTTTTTCATCACGCTGGCCTATCCTCTCGGCGCGCTCATCTGTAGCCGCTATGCCGATCGGATGGAAAATAAATGGCAAATCGTCTTGTCCTGTCTGACCACGGTCATCTTTGGTTCGCTGTTCGCGCTTCAAAGCAACCCGCTGCTGTTGATTGCCTGCGGCTTCTTTATTACCTGGTCCAATGCCTGGCTGACCTACAGCTACCACTCCTATCAGTCTGAGATTTTCCCCACCCGTATTCGGGCTCGCGCGGTCGGCTTTTGTTATTCCTTTAGCCGTTTATCCACCGTATTCAGCAGTATAATTATCGGTCTTATCTTGCAATATAGCGGCTCGACGGCGGTTATTGCCTTCATTGTAATAAGTATGCTGATTGTGATGCTGACCATTGGTATTTTTGGCCCCAACACGCGCGGTATCGATTTGGAAAATATTTAATCACCGTGACTAATAAAATGCCGTCTCACGCCAGGTGAGCGGCATCCATGATTATTTCTGCTGCCCCGGAAATAATAGCCCCGTCATGGCATCTCCCTTTTTACAGTTTTTTCCTAAAGCCGCTTCGCTTCGTCTGTGACATGCTGAATCACGCTCATAACCGATAACGTTAAATGAGGATATTATGAAAAAAACAATTATCGCATTATCTGCCATTCTGCTGGCTTCCCCCGTTTTTGCTGCGACCACACATGCAACTGACGACACTGTCGCCGCGGCGAAAGCAAACGCCAACGACGCGAAGCAAAAACTGCACGAAGAGCAGAACAAAGGTGAAGAACTGAAGCTGAAAAACGAGCATGCCGCAGAAGGTAAAAGCGAAAGCTTTGGCAGCAAGGTCAGCGAAGACTCCCAGAAAGTCTGGCATAAAACCAAAGAAGGCACCGAAAAGGGGTGGGATGCCACCAAAGAAGGTGCTGAGAAAGGCTGGAATAAAACCAAACAGGGTGCCAGTGAGTTAGAAAAGAAAGTCACTGAGTAATCCCCAAAGAGGCCGCGTTAGCGGCCTTTTTTTTTGTCTCTCCGAACAAAGACGCAAGATACCCGCGTGGCGTGCAGAAAAAGATCGGTGTTGCTATCAACCGAATGTATTTGCCCTTCTCTCAACGACGTTTAGCGCTCTCTAATTAGCAGAAATTTGTCTGCGCATCAGAATATATTTTATTACTTAAAAAACATAATATATCTTACATCAAAAATGTTACCCTAACTTAAACACGAATTAAGTAACCATAAATAATATAATTTAAAATAAAGGGTAACTTTCTTTCTGCCGCATTAATTTACTTCTTAAGAAACGTTCAAAAAGATGTCAGGCCTTAATAAAAAACCTTCAAAAACAGAGCGTTAATTATTTGCATCGATAATTAACATCAATATATTAATGCCAACTTCACAATATCCACCTGTATTTACAGCAGCTTAATTTGCATATCGAGACTTTTCTGACTATATCATTTTCATACCGTTTCGGATTAATTCCTCTATTAATTACAGGGTTATCTAGAGCACAAAAAAAAGAATACGCAATATTTTCCATCAAATAAATAGATTCGCTCTGATGTTGCCACTCTATATCCTGGCGGGCATCGTTCGCTCTAAAAAAAATACGGTGAGTACTGCTTAATTGCAGTGACTCCGCCGGGGGCGCGCTTTTCCCTTCATAAACAGATGGCTCATCTTGCACGCCGTTCACGACAACTCGTCTGGAGTAATGACTAAATGAGCCAAATCTCTGTTATATCGAAACTTACTGGCGTGGAAACCACCACAGAGGGCACCCAGGTTACGCTGAGCCATTCCTCTATCGTGGAGCTACACGTAGAGCGAACCGATATTTCTCATTTCGCCCGTAGCGGTAACGATCTGGTGGTGACGCTGCACTCCGGCGAGGTGATCACACTAAAAAACTTCTACGTCACGGATGCCCAGGGCGTGAGCCAGCTGGTCCTGGAAGAGAGTGACGGCGCGCTGTGGTGGATTGAAGACCCTACCGGGGCCGCCACATACGAATCAATCGCCTCCACGGACGTATTACTTGCCGCGTCAGGGAGTGATGCAGGCGGTGCCGCCGTCTGGCCATGGGTGCTGGGTGGTCTTGCGGTAGCGGGTGGGATTGCCATCGCGGCGGGCACCGGCGGAGGAGGTGGCGGTGACGATGATGACAACAGCAACCCCGGCAATCCGGGCACGCCGACGGATCCCGATACCACGGCGCCAACCGCGCCAACCAACTTACAGTTCTCCGACGATGGCAAAACCGTCACGGGTACCGCGGAGCCGGGCAGCACCGTCACGCTAAAAGATGCCGACGGTAACGTGGTCGGCACCGGAAAAACGGGCAATGATGGCAAATTTACCATCGTGCTGGATAAGCCCCTGACCAACGGCGAGGTGATCACCGCTACCGCGACGGATTCATCCGGTAATACCAGCCAGGCCGGGCACGTCACCGCGCCCGATACCACCGCACCGGATGCGCCCACCAATCTGCAGGTATCGGATGACGGCACCACCGTCACGGGTCGCGCTGAACCGGGCAGCACCGTCACGTTAAAAGATGCCGACGGCAACGTGGTCGGCACCGGGAAAGCAGGCAGCGATGGCACATTCACAATTGAACTGGGTAAACCGCTGACCAACGGCGAGCAGCTTACCGCCACCGCGACGGACACCGCGGGCAACACCAGCCAGCCTGGTCAGGTCACCGCTCCAGACTCCACCGCGCCAGATGCGCCAAACCTTCTCATCGTAAACGATAATGTCGGCACGGAAACGGGCCCGCTGGACAATGGCCAGCGCACTGACGACGCCCGCCCTACCCTCAGCGGCATTGGCGAAGCCGGAACCACCCTCACCATTTACGATAACGGCACCCAGATCGGCACCACCAAAGTGGATGCTAACGGCAACTGGAGCTTTACCCCAGCAGGCAATCTCGCCAACGGAAGCCACACCATCACGACCACGGCAACCGATGCGGCGGGCAACACCAGCGCGCCATCGACCGCCGTGACCTTTATCGTCGATACCGTCGCCCCGACGGCGCCAATCGTCATCAGCGTTGTTGATGATGTCGCCCCCATTACCGGTACGCTGGGCAATGGCAGCAGTACCAACGATCCGCGGCCACAGCTCACCGGTACCGCAGAAGCAAGCTCGACCGTCACCATTTATGACGGCACCATCGCGATCGGTACCGCCGTGGTAGCCGCTAACGGAAGCTGGACGTTTACGCCCTCCGTGAACCTCAGCGAAGGCAGCCATCAGCTGACCGTGCGTGCCACCGACGTCGCAGGCAACATCGGCCCAGCCTCCCCGGCGTTTACCCTTACCGTGGATCTCACTGCCCCGTCTACGCCGTCTGCATTCGTGGTTAATGATGATACCGGAGGCCTCAAAGGTGCCATCAGCGCAGGACAGTTTACGGATGCCTCACAGCCGCGTCTGACGGGCAGAGGTGAACCTGGCAGCACCATTACCGTTTACGATAACGGCGCGCTCGTAGGGACTGCCACGGTGCAGCCTAACGGCACATGGAGCCTGACCCCGACATCACCTCTTGCAGAAGGCGCGCACTCGATTACGGTGCGTGAAACCGATGCGGCAGGCAACCAGAGCGGCCTGTCTCAGCCGATTAATTTCATCGTTGACACCACACCGCCGGATCAACCCGTCATTTCTCTGAACCCGGCTGGCACGCAGATTACCGGCACCGCCGAGCCCAACAGCAGCATTGTGATCACCAACAGCGACGGAGACGTCATTGGCCGTACGACCACGGACGGCAACGGTAACTTTGTTGCCCCGCTTACCCCTGCGCAAACCAACGGCCAGCTGATCTCCGTGGTGGCGTCTGACGCTGCAGGTAACCAGAGCACGCCAGCGATCGCTACCGCGGCCGATACCACCCCGCCAGCCCTGCCCGGCAACCTCGTGGTGTCCGACGATGGTCAAAGCGTCAGCGGGACGGCAGAACCGGGCAGTACCGTCACCATTAAAGCCCCGGATGGCACAGTCATCGGCGAAACGACAGCCAATGGGGACGGGACCTTTAGCACGCCAATCAGCCCGGCCCAGACAAACGGCGAAGTGCTGACAGTTATCGCAACCGATGACAGCGGTAACGTTAGCCTGCCGGCTACGGCCACTGCACCTGATTCGACGCCACCTCTCGCGCCGGATAACGTCGTCGTGTCCGGTGACGGCACAACGGTCACGGGCACCGCTGAACCGGGCAGTACGGTGACTATTCGTGAAGGTAACGTCACGGTGGGTCAAGGCAAAGCCAATGATGACGGTAGCTTCAGCGTCACGCTCACGCCGCCAAAAGCCAACGGCGAAAGTTTGACCGCAGATGCCACCGACGCCGCAGGCAACACGGGGCCAACAACCCCTACCGTTGCGCCGGACATCACGCCTGCGCAAACGCCGGTGATTATTTCCGTGGTGGATGATGTGCAGGCCACCACGGGTCCTGTCGCCCAGAATGGCCTCACTAACGACCGGACGCCTACCATCAACGGGACGGGTGAACCCGGTACAACCATTACCGTTACCAGCGGCAGCACCGTCATCGGTACCGTGACCGTTCCGGCGTCCGGCGAATGGAGCATTACCCCAACCGCACCGCTGCCTGATGGCGGTTACGTCCTGACGGCAACGGCAGTCGATGGAGCAGGTAACCCGAGCGGATCCTCAAATCCCTGGAGCATCACCGTTGATGGCACTGCGCCGGTCGCACCGGTCATTACGCAGGTCGTGGATGATGCCCCTGGACGCACCGGCCCGCTCGATACCGGTGAAACGACAAACGACGCCACCCCGACGCTCAACGGCACCGCCGAGCCGGGTTCAACGGTCACCATTCGTCTTGATGGCAACGCCATTGGTACCGCGCTGGTCGACAGCAACGGTGCGTGGACCTTCACGCCCACAACGCCGTTGAGCGAGGGGCCGCATACCCTGACCGCCGTCACCACCGACGCGGCGGGTAACACCAGCCCGTCATCCGGCGGCTTTACGCTGACGGTCGACGTTACGCCACCGGTGGCGGCCACTATTGAGACAGCGCTGGATAACGTGGGTCCGGTGCAGAACCCGCTTCAGGACGGTGATACGACGGACGACACCCAGCCTCAGCTGCAGGGGACGGCACCGGCGGACACCATCATCACGCTTTATGACGGTAATACCCTGCTCGGCACGGCGACTGTAACGGGGGGAACATGGACCTTCACGCCAACCACCCCGTTAACCAACGGCCCACACTCCCTGACGGTGCACGCCACGGATGATGCCGGTAATACGACGATTTCGCCTCCGTTCGTGCTCACCATTGATACCATCGCGCCTGATACACCGGCGATACCGGATATCACCGTAAACCCGGACGGCAGCACGCCGGGTACCGCACTGAACCCGGGTGAAACGACCCGCGATACCACGCCAACCCTGAGTGGAACGGGCAACCCGGGTGACGTGGTGAATATTTATGATGGCACGACCAAAATCGGCGAATCTCTGGTGGACGGTGACGGTAACTGGACCTGGACGCCGAACCCACCGCTGGGTAACGGGACCTACGATCTCTCCCTGACGGTCACCAATCAGGATGGCGCAGGCAACGAAAGCGCCCCGTCCACCCCGGTGACGATCACCATTGATACTGAAGCCCCTCTGGCCCCAACGGTGCCGGTCGTGACCGACAGCGTGAGCCAGATCACCGGCCCCGTAGCCGACGGCGAAACCACCAACGATCCGCGCCCGGTATTGAGCGGAACAGGTACGCCAAACGATGTGATCACCATCTATGACAGCCGCGATGGCGGCACAACGACGACAGCCGTAGGCACGGTGACGGTAGACGGAAACGGCAACTGGAGCTGGCGCCCTGATAGCAACATTGGGGAAGGCACGCATGAATATACCGCCACGGCCACCGATGAGGCGGGCAACGAATCAGATCCGTCAACCGGCATCACCATTACGGTAGACACGATCGCGCCCGATACACCGGCGATCTCGGCCATCGGTGGTGCACAAAACGGTGGTTCTACGACGGATAACACCCCAACGATCGGCGGAACCGGTCCTGACGGTGAAACGGCGATCATTTACAACAACGGTGTTGAACTGGCGCGCGTGGATATCGTCAATGGCCAATGGACATACACGCTTCCGACGGCCCAAACAGACGGCCCGCTGAATATTACCGTTGCGGCAGTGGATAGCGCAGGTAACGTCAGTGCGCCAGGCCCGGTCTTTACCGTGACGATCGATACGCAGGCTCCCGCGACGCCAGCTATCGACGCGGTTTCTGATAGCCAGCTGACAAACGGTACCCTCTATACGCGCGACGGCACCCCGGCTCTCAGCGGTACCGGCGAGCCGGGCTCAACAATCATCGTTTCAGTGGATGGGACGCCATCAACCATTACCGTAACGGTTCCTCAAAACGGTATCTGGACGTGGACCGCCGACAGCACCTTACCTGATGGCCCGCACACCTTCTCGGTCTCATCCCGCGATCCCGCAGGCAATATTTCGGGTAGCTCTCCGAACCTGGCGGTAACCGTCGATACGGGTATTCCGGCAGACCCAGCCAACCTCGCCCTTACTCAGCAAGGCACCCCGCTTACCGGGACCGCTGAAGCGGGAGCCACCATCACCGTGTATGCCGCAGACGGTACGACTGTCCTCGGCACCGGCGTTGCCACCGGTGGCAATTTCTCCATTGCGCTCAGCCCGGCACAGCTGGATGCCACCACGCTGAAGGTGACCGCCACGGATGCAGCGGGGAACACCAGCCCAGGTGCAAGCTTTGTCGTCACCGACTCGCCGCTGGACCTTCCGGACGTACCGGTCATTACGGCTATTACCGATAACGTTGGACCGGTCACGGGCAATGTGAAAGACAAAACCTCTGATGACACCTCGCCTACGCTGACCGGGACAGCAGAACCTAACGCCGTCATCACGATTTATCAGGATGGCGTACTGGCAGTGCCGCCAACCGTGGTTGCGGATGGAAGCGGCAACTGGAGTTACACCCCGCTCTTCCCGTTGACAGCAGGTCCACATACCTTTGAAGTCACCGCGACGGATATTGTTAGCGGCGAAACCAGCGGACGCTCTCCTGCCGCAACCGTCACCATTGACCTGACCGCACCCGACACACCGGCTATCGGCTCCATCATTGATGACGTCGGTCCGGGCATTGGGCCATTGAGCGACGGCCAGACCACCAACGATAACCGCCCAACACTGAACGGCGTGGGGAACGTGGGTGATACGATTACCATTTACAATAACGGTACTCCGTTAGGCAGCGTGGTCGTCGGCTCAACGGGCACATGGACCTACACCCCGCCAGCGCTGGCTGATGGCGATCATACCCTGACGGTCCGGGCCACCGATCCGGCGGGCAACGCGAGCGGAATCTCTACGGGCATCACCATCACCGTTGACACCGTCTCCACGACGCCGGTGATCACCAGCGTGACCGACGACGCGGGGAATGCCGCGACCGTAGTGCCTAACGGTGCGCCAACCAACGACGCCACGCCAACCCTGACCGGGACGGCGGAAGCGGGCAGTGTCGTCGTTATTTATGATGGCACAACGCAGATCGGTATCGTGGCAGCAGACAGCGTCACCGGCGCATGGACCTTTACGCCTGAAACCGCCCTCGTGGAAGGCTCTCACTCCTTCACCGTCAAAGCCACCGATCCGCAGGGCAACGTGAGCCAGACCTCCAACGCCTGGAGCGTTGACATCGACCTGACGGCGCCAACGGTGCCGACGCTCGATACGGTTAACGACAACGTGGCGGGCGGCGTGACCGGTAACCTGACCGCCGGCCAGGTCACCAACGACAATACGCCGACGCTGAGCGGGACCGGTGCGCTGGGCAGTACAATCCACATTCTGAATAATGGGGTGGAGATTGGTACCACCACGGTAGACAGCAACGGCAACTGGACCTTTACGCCTGGCACTGCGCTTGGCGATGGCAACTATAACATTCGCGTCAACGCCACGGATGCCGTAGGCAACGTCTCGGCTAACTCTCCGGTATTCGCCTTCACCGTGGATACCGCAGGCCCTGACGCGCCGGTTGTAACGACTGTCATTGACGATGTCGGGCCGGTCACCGGGACGCTCCTCACCGGCAACAGCACCAACGATGCGCGCCCAACCTTCAACGGCACGGGCGAAGTCGGTGCGACGGTTCACGTGATTGTGGATGGCACTGAAATTGGCACCGCCGTGGTGAACGCTCAGGGGAACTGGACCTTTACCCCGGGCACGGCGCTTGGTGAAGGGCTGCACGCCATCACCTTCAACGCCACCGATACGGCGGGTAACACCGGCGCCACCTCGCCAGCGTTTAACCTGACGGTGGATACCGTTGCACCGCTGGCACCGGTCTTTACGCCAGCAACGGATAACCAGGGTACCGTTCTCAACCCACTCACCTCGGGGCAAAGTACCGACGACACCACGCCAACGCTGAACGGAACCGCAGCGGCCAACGCCACTATCACCCTTTATGAAAATGGTCAGCAGGTCGGAACCGTTCAGGCCAACGGTAGTGGCGTATGGAGCTTCACACCTGCTAACCCACTCAGCAGCGGCAGCCATACCTGGACCGCCACGGCAACCGACGCGGCAGGCAACGTCAGCCCGGCTTCACCGGCCTTTACGCTGATTGTCGATACCACTCCACCGAACGCGCCGGTTATCTCGCAGGCTATCGATGATGTCGGCACGGTGACGGGCGCGCTTGGCTCAGGGCAAAGCACCGACGACACCGTACCGCGTCTTGTGGGCACCAGCGAGCCGTTTGCTACGGTGAACATCTATGAAGGCACAACGCTTGTCGGCACGGGCACTGCAGACGCCAGCGGCAACTGGAGTATCTTGCTCAACACGACGCTGGCGACTGGCCCGCACAGCTTTACGGCACAAGCCACCGATGCGGCGGGCAATACCAGCGCGTCATCAGCCACCTTCACGCTGACCATCGACACCACGCCGCCAGCGCTGCCGGTGCTGACAAGCATCACGGATGACGTCGGTAACGCTGCCACGCCAATCGCCAACGGTGGCTTAACCAACGATGCGCAGCCGACGCTCACGGGCACGGCAGAAGCGGGCTCGACGGTGAAAATCTTCGATAACGGCGTGCAGATAGGCAGCGTCGTTGCGACCGGCGGAAACTGGAGCTTTACCCCTTCTCCGGCGCTGGGCGACGGCTCGCACAGCCTGACCTTCTCGGCGACCGATTCGGTAGGTAACGCCAGTGCGCAAACCCCAGGGTATGTGATTAACGTTGACGCAACCGCGCCAACCGCGCCGGTTATCAGCTCTGTTGTCGATGACGTGGGCACCGTCACCGGTCCGGTGACGGGCAGCAACCCGACCAACGACACGCGCCCTACGCTCAACGGCACCGCGGAAGCCAACGCCACCGTTCGCATCTATGACGGTACGACGCTCGTGGGTTCCGTGACGGCGGATGCCAACGGGAACTGGACGCTACCGCAAACCAGCACCACGCTGGCGGAGGGGCAACATAACTTCACCGCCACGGCGACCGATGCCGCAGGCAACACCAGCGCGCCATCGTCGGTCACCACCATCACCGTTGACCTGACGCCGCCAGCGGTTCCTTCCGGCCTGGCGGTGATCACCAACGGGACGCACGTCACCGGTACCGCCGAAGCGGGCAGCACGGTTACCATCACCACCAGCACCGGTACGGTCCTCGGTACGGCGGTAGCGGACGGTAGCGGCAACTTTAACGCCACGATCTCCCCCGCGCAGACGGGAGGAGAGTCGCTGGTGGTCTACGCCACCGACAAAGCCGGAAACGCCGGTGTGAGCGCATCGGTTACTGCGCCGTTCACGACGCTGCCGAACGCGCCGGTAATCGCCACTATTACCGACAACGTCGGTACGGTCACCGGTAATCTGACCAACGGTAAAACGACCGATGACACCACGCCAACCCTGAGCGGAACGGCGCAGCCTAACGCTACCGTCACGCTCTACAATAATGGCGTCGCAATGGGCAGCGTTGTCGCCGACGGATCAGGCAACTGGACCTTCACCACTCCGGCGATGAGCGAAGGCTCCCATGCGTTTACTGCCACCGCGAGTAACGGCTCGGGAACCGGTCCGTTCTCTTCCGCCACGACGGTGATTGTCGACCTCACCGCGCCAAACACGCCAACCGGCAGCTTTAACGCCGACGGTAGCGTCCTGACGGGTAACGCCGAAGCGGGCAGCACCGTCACCATCCGTCTGGCAGATGGCAGCACGGTGACCACAACGGCAGGCAGCAACGGTACCTACAGCTATACCTTCCTCAATAAACAGACCGAAGGTCAGACGCTGCAGGTCACCGCGACCGATGCCGCAGGTAACGTTTCGCTGCCAGGATCGGCCCTCGCCCCGGTCGTGCCGCTGTCGGCCAGTAGCAACGTTGAAGAGTTGGACCTCACCACAACCGCAACGGTCACCAACTCGCAGTACAGCGATTATGGCTTCCTGCTGGTGGGCGCGCTGGGTAACGCGCTGACGCTGCTCGGCAATGACACCGCGCAGGTCGGCTTTACGGTGGGCAGCGGCGGCAGCGCGGACATCACCGTCAACGCCAACGCCACGGGTGCGGTGCTGTCGCTGCTCAATACCCTTGAACTGGTGGTGCAGCGGTTCGACAGCGTCAACAACACCTGGACAACGGTGGTGGATACCGGCCAGCCGCAGTTTGCCGATCTGCTCACGCTCGGGGCGACCGGCGTTTCGCTGAACCTGAACGGCCTGGCCAACGGTCAGTATCGCGTCCTGAGCTACAACACCAACCTGCTGGCGACGGGCTCTTACACCAGCATTGATGTGGGCGTGAAAGAGACCAGCGCAGGCACCGTCACCGGCGAAACCAGCCTGGGCGGCAACGTCATCCTCGACGTTGACCCGACTACCGGTAGCGATAACGCCCCGGCGGGCACCACGGTTACCGCCGTCACTAACGCGCTGGGGGTAACCACCAGCGTTACCGCCGACGGCACGGCAATTCAGGGGCAGTACGGTACGCTGACCATCAACCGCGACGGCAGCTACACCTATACCCTGACGAATACCAGCGCCTCGGTGATTGGCCGTACGGAGAACTTCACCTACACCATCTCCCACAACGGAACCAGCGCCTCGGCGAACCTGGTGCTGTCGCTGGGAACAGGCACGGCCACCAGCGGCATCGTGGCCGTGGATGACACCGCATCGCTGACCTTTGACACCACCGTGAGCGCCATTAACAACGGCACCTCGTCGCAGGGCGGCTTTACCGTGGTCGGGATTAACCTCGGTAATACCCTGGGCCTGAATCTGCTGGATGATTTGAGCAATCCGATCATCTACAGCGTGGAGGAAGGCACCACCCGCACCATGACCATTCAGGCCTCCGTGGGGGGCGTAGCGCTGGCCTCGGTGTTTGACCTGTACATCTATAAGTTCAACGACGCGACCCAAACCTTCGAGCAGATGCGCGTTCAGCCGGGCTGGCTGCGCGCGCCGCTGCTGGGCGGCACCTCATCCACGCTGACGCTGAATCTGCCGTCTGGGGAGTACCTCTTCCTCCTGAACACGGCGGCGGGGATCACCGCGCTGACGGCCTACACGCTGAACGTGCTGGAAGACCACGTCTATAGCGTGGCAAGCGTCGGTACCAGCACCACCGGGGATGTGCTGGCGGATGACGTCGCGCCATCCGGCACGCTGGTGACGGAAGTAAACGGCGTGGCGGTAAACAGCAGCGGCCTCACCACCATCGTGGGGGAATACGGCACGCTCTCCATTAACGCGTCCGGTCAGTACACCTACACCCTGAAGAGCGGCGTTGGCGCTGACCACATCAGCACGCCGGATACCTTCGTCTACACCATTACCGCGCCGAACGGTGCCAAAGATACGGCCTCGCTCAACATCACCCCAACCGCGCGGGCGATGGATGCGGTGAACGATGTCAGCACCGCGATGGACGTGACCTCGGTACACCATACGACGGCCTACTCGGATACAACCGTAGGGACGGCGAGCTGGAACGCCGCGCTGTTGGCATCAACCCAGGGTAGCGGAAACGGTACCTTCGTGGTGGATCCGAATACGGCCCTGCACAACGTGGTCTTGACCTTTAACGTCGCATCGCTCCTTTCTCTGGGCGGGTTGACGGTGGACTGGACGATAACCAATGGCGCGACCACCGTAAGAAGTGGTTCATTCAACGGCGGGCTGCTGCTGGGCGGCACAGCCACCATCAACCTGACGGGACTGGATCTGGATGCAGGTACCTATACGCTCAGCTATACCGGCAAAATGGGTCCACTGGCTGCGGGGAATATCACCATTACCCCAAGCGTCAGCGGCACCGCCTACTCCCTGACCCAGTTCGACTCTACCAGCGGTCACACCGTCAACGGCAACATCTTTGACGGCACCGACTCCGCCGGGGCAATGGATCAACTGCACTCGGTGGATACTCGCCTGAGCATCACAGGCTACAACGGCGTGACCACCACCCTGGATCCTTACACCGGCAGCACTGCGGTGAACATTGTGGGCCATTACGGCACGCTGGCGATTGCGGCAGACGGTCATTACACCTACAGCCTCAACGCCGGGGTATCGCTCTCAACCATCACCTCGAAGGAGGTCTTTAACTACACCCTGACCGACGCGACCGGTAAAACGGATACCGCCTCGCTGACCATCAATATGGCGCCGCAGTTCATCAGCTCTGAACACAACGACGTCATCACCGGTACGGCTTACGGCGATACGCTGATTTACCAGGTGCTGAACAGCACGGCAGGCAACGCAACGGCGGGGAACAGCGCGGGCGACCACTGGACCAACTTCTCACTGGCGCAGGGAGACAAGATCGACATTGGCGATCTGCTGGTGGGCTGGAACGGCAGCGCGTCGACGCTGGGTAACTATCTCACTGTTTCACAAAGCGGTGGCAATACTGTGATCTCCATCGACCGTGACGGTACGGGGGCCGCCTACACTAAATCTGCACTCGTTACGTTGGATAACGTTCAGACCACCTACGACGAGCTTGTTAACCAGCAGCACATCATTACCTGATAGCAACAGAACCACCTGACCCGGGCGCACAGCGCCCGGGCACAACAATAAAGCTGTACCATTTTATTAGGGACAAGACATGGGAAAGAAGATGCCTTACTGGTGGCTCTCGTGCTGCCTGATATCTGTGCCCGCTCTAGCTGCCAACCCGGCGGCAACGATCAATGCCGAACAACTCAGCGAAACGCAGGAACTCCCCTCTTTGAACGGCCGCGTGGCCCCGGTGGCCACGAAAGCCGCGCCCGGCACGCTGCAGCTGAGCGAAGCCGTAAACCGTGCCGTCACCTGGCACCCGGCCATCAGCGAAGCGGTAGGTAAACTCTACCAGCAGAGCGAAAACGTGGACGTCGCCAAATCGAAATACTATCCGCAAATCAATGCCGGAATGGAGAACGGCTATACCCACGACGGTGACGACAACGGCTTCACGCCATCGCTGGTGCTCTCCCTCTCGCAAATGCTCTACGACTTCGGCAAAGTGGCGAGCCAGGTGCGCGCCGAAAGCGCGGGCGTCGCCCAGCAGCAGGCTAACGTGCTCGTCAGCATTGACACCATCGCCCACGATACCGCCATCGCCATGGTGCAGGTTCAGACCTTGCAGCAGATGGTAGACACCGCCAAAGAGCAGCTTGATGCCCTCTCCTCTATCGGAAAGCTGACGAAGCTGCGCAATGACGAAGGGGCCACCTCTCTCTCTGACGTGGTGCAGACCGATGCCCGTATCGAAGGCGCGCGCGCCCAGCTGATGCAGTACCAGGCCAGCCTCGACAGCGCCCGCGCCACGCTGATGAGTTTTCTGGGCTGGGACAGCCTGAACGTCGTCAGCAACGACTTTCCCCAGAGCCTGGCCCGCAGCTGCGACATCGCCGAGCCGGACGATCGTCTGGTGCCCGCCGTGTTAGCGGCCTGGGCGCAGGCCAACGTCGCGCAGGCCAACCTTGACAATGCCAACGCGCAGATGACGCCGACCATTTCGCTTGAGCCGGAAGTGCGCCACTACCTTAACGACCGCTATGCGGGCAACGAAACGCGGGATCGCACCCAATACTCCGCCTGGGTCAAAGTGCAGATGCCGCTCTATCAGGGGGGCGGCCTGACCGCCCGACGCAATGCGGCCGGACATGCGGTCGAGTCGGCGCAGTCCACCATTCAGCGCACCCGCCTCGACGTGCGGCAAAAACTGCTCGAAGCGCGCAGCCAGGTAATGAGCCTGATGGCCACGCTGCAAATTCAGGGGCGTCAGGAAGCGCTCAGCGCCCGCACCCGCGAGCTGTATCAACAGCAGTATCTCAACCTCGGCTCGCGTCCGTTGCTCGACGTGTTAAACGCCGAACAGGAGGTTTATCAGGCGCGTTTCACTCAGCAGCAAACCGCCGGACAGCTGCATCAGCTTCAGCTCAACTGCCTGTACAACACCGGGCGCTTACGCCACGCGTTCGATCTTGATAACCGTACCATCCAGACCGTGGAGATCCAGCCATGAAGCAACGCGATATCCCGCAGGGTGAAAACATGACGGATGATGCGCTGGAACAGTGGGCACAGGCGTTTGGCTACGTGGCAACGCGTTATCGCGTAGCCTGTTCACCCGGCGCGCTGATGGCGGGTGCGCCGTGGCTGAAAGGTAAACCGATGGTGCCTGCCCTCACCCAGCTTGCGCGCGAGGCCGGACTGTCATTTGAGCTGCTGACGGCAGATCGGCAGTCCATCAATAGCTGGCGTTTGCCCGTCGTGGTGGAGCTGAGCGAGGGGAAAATCGGCGTCATTGAACATTTCGACGGCGAGGACACGCTTGAGGTCAGCTTTTTCGACGGCAACACGCACACCAACCGCCTGTCGATGACAGCCATGCTCCCGGCCATCCGCCATGTGATCGCCCTGCGTCCCCTGGCCGCCCTGAAGGACAGCCGGGTGGATGCCTATATCTCTAAATATCGCCCGGACTGGCTCTACCGGCTGGTGATGCGCGATCTGCGCCCCTATAGCTGGGTCATGCTCGCCGCGCTGTTTATCAACGTGCTGTCGCTTTCGGGGATCGTGTTTTCCATGCAGGTCTACGACCGGGTGATCCCGGCCCAGTCCTACCCGACGCTGTACGTTCTGACTATCGGGGTGCTGATCGCCACGCTGTTTGGTTTTGTGCTGCGCGTGGCGCGCGGGCACATTATGGATCTGCTGGGCAAGCGCTCGGATCTGCGCGTGTCGGATCGCGTCTTTGGCCATGCGCTACGACTGCGCAACAGCGCCATCCCCCGCTCCACCGGCAGCTTCATTTCCCAGCTGCGCGAGCTGGAGCAGATCCGCGAAATGGTCACCTCCTCTACCATTTCCACAATTGTTGACCTGCCTTTCTTCCTCCTGTTTGTGGTGGTGCTGGCGATCATCGCGCCGCAGCTGGCGTGGATCGCCCCGGTCGCGGCGGTGATCATGGTATTGCCCGGCCTGCTGCTGCAAAAGCGGCTGGCGGAGCTGGCGAAGCAGTCGGCACACGAATCCACCCTGCGCAACGCGGTGCTGGTGGAGAGCGTGCAGGGGCTGGAGGACATCAAATTGATGCAGGCGGAAAACCGCTTTTTGCAGCAGTGGAACAGCTATATCCAGATCACCGCGGAATCTGGCCTGCGCACCCGCGAGCTGACGCAGAACCTGATCAACTGGGGGATGACCATTCAAAGTCTGGTCTACGCAGGCGTCATCGTGGTCGGCGCGCCGATGGTGATCGACGGCACCCTGACCACTGGCTCGGTGGTCGCCGCCTCGATGCTGGCCTCCCGCATGATCGCTCCGATGGCGACGCTGTGCGGCGTGCTGGCCCGCTGGCAACAGGTGAAGGCCGCCAAAGAGGGGCTGGACAGCATTATGCAGCTTCCCACCGAAAACCAGCGCGAAGAGACACCGATCCGCCAGGACGTGCTGCGCGGCCATTACCTCTTCGAGCAGGCGCAGTTCCGCTATCACCCGGAGGATCCGCGCATGGCGCTGCGCATTAACCGTCTGGAGATCAAACCTGGCGAGAAAGTGGCGATCCTCGGGCGCAACGGCGCGGGCAAGTCAACCCTGCTGCAGGCGATGGCGGGCGGGATGGATCTGGCGGGCGGCGAGCTGCGGCTCGACAACTTCAGCCTGCCCCATCTCGACGTGGCGGACGTGCGGCGTAACGTCGGCTTTATGACCCAGAACGCGCGGCTGTTTTACGGCACCCTGCGCGAGAACATCACGCTGGGTATGCCGCGCGCCACCGATGAAGAGATTTTTGAAGTGCTGGAGATGTGCGGCGCGGCGAGCTTTGTGCAGAAGCTGCCGAAGGGGTTGGACTACCCGATTATGGAAAATGGCGTGGGGCTGTCCGGCGGGCAGCGGCAGTCCATTCTGCTGGCGCGCATGCTTCTGCGCGATCCGAATATCGTGCTGATGGACGAACCCACGGCGTCGCTTGACGAGCATACCGAGCGGGAATTTATCCAGCGCCTCAACGCCTGGCTCGGCAACCGCACGCTGGTTGTCGCCACCCACCGCGTGCCCGTGCTGGAGCTTGTTGAGCGCGTGGTGGTGTTGAAAGAAGGGATGCTGGTGATGGATGCGCCAAAAGCGCAGGCCCTGAGTAACAACCGCATGCAGCAACAGCAGGCAGCAACCGGACGGGAGTGGAAAAATGAAAATCAGTCAGCGTGATGTTGCCGCAATGGACGATCTGGATAACGCCCTCGACTCCGAAAGCGGCTACACCGGCGCGCGGCGGATTGTTGTGTTCTCCCTGCTGCTGTTTGTGGTGCTTGGCGTCTGGGCGTGGTACGGCATTCTGGATGAAGTTTCCACCGGAACCGGCAAAGTGATCCCCAGCTCGCGCGAGCAGGTTTTACAGTCGCTCGACGGCGGGATCCTGACGGAACTGAACGTGCACGAAGGGGATCAGGTTCAGGCTGGGCAGGTACTGGCGCGGCTCGATCCGACGCGGTCGGAATCGAACGTCGGCGAAAGCGCGGCACGCTACCGGGCATCGCTCGCCTCCAGCGTCCGGTTGTATGCCGAAGTGAACGATCTGCCGCTGAAATTCCCGCCTTCGCTGGCGAAATGGACGGATCTGATCGGGGCCGAAACGCGCCTTTATAACTCACGTCGCGCACAGCTTGAAGATACCCAGCGCGAGCTGCGCTCGGCATTAGATCTCGCCAATAAAGAGCTGGCGATCACCCAGCGGCTGGTCAAAACCGGTGCCGCCAGCCACGTGGAAGTGCTGCGTCTGCAGCGGCAGAAAAGCGATCTGGAACTCAAGCTGACCGACGTGCGCTCGCAGTATTACGTCCAGGCGCGCGAGGCGCTCTCCAAAGCCAACGCGGAGGTGGATATGGTTTCCGCCATTCTCAAAGGGCGTGAAGATTCGGTGACGCGTCTGACGGTGAAATCCCCGGTGCGCGGCATTGTGAAAAACATCAAAGTGACCACCATCGGCGGCGTGATCCCGCCGAACGGCGAGCTGATGGAGATCGTGCCGGTGGACGATCACCTGCTGATTGAAACCCGCCTGTCGCCGCGCGATATCGCCTTTATCCACCCTAATCAGGAAGCGCTGGTCAAAATCACCGCCTACGATTACGCGATTTATGGCGGGCTGCATGGCGTGGTGGAGACCATTTCACCGGATACCATCCAGGACGAAGCTAAGCCGGAAGTGTTCTATTACCGGGTATTTATCCGCACCAACCAGGATTACCTGGTGAATAAGGCGGGCAGGCACTTCTCGATTGTGCCGGGGATGATTGCGACGGTGGACATTAAGACCGGAGAGAAAACGGTGCTGGATTATATGATCAAGCCGTTTAACCGGGCGAAAGAGGCGCTGAGGGAGCGGTAGTCAATCGCCGGGTGGCGGCTCCGCCTTACCCGGCCTACATCCGCATGGAGTAAAAATTCGCTATGATTTTCTCCCTCTCCCTGTGGGAGAGGGCCGGGGTGAGGGCATAACAAAATGCAGAAAACCAAGGAGCGAGAATCGAACACCTCTAACATAACCATCACCCCCCAATCTGCTAAAGTAGCTCAAACTCATTTTCAGGAAGAAACCATGCGCCAACGTACTATTGTCTGCCCCATCATTCAGAACGACGGGGCCTATCTGCTGTGCAAAATGGCCGACGATCGCGGCGTATTTCCCGGCCAGTGGGCGCTGTCCGGTGGAGGGATGGAGCCGGGTGAAACGATGGAACAGGCGCTGCGCCGGGAAATCCGCGAGGAACTTGGCGACGCGCTGGAGATTACCGAGGTAAAACCCTGGACATTTCGTGATGACACTCGGGTGAAAACCTACGCCGACGGCACCACGGAAGAAATTTATATGATTTACCTGATCTTCGACTGCATCAGCGCCAACCGTGAGGTGACCTTCAACGAAGAGTTTCAGGAAATTGCCTGGGTTCGCCCGGCGTCCTTACAAGATTTGGATCTGAATGAAGCCACTCGTATGACATTTGCCCAGAAAGGGCTGCTGTAAGAAAGGCTTGCGCATAACGGCAGGAGCGCCATTATGCGCAGGTCTTTTACAGCGAGATTTTCAAACGTCGAACCGCTTCTTTCAACTGCTCATCCGTTGGCGTCACAAACGACATACGCAGCGTCGTATGGTCCGGTTCATTGCAGTAGAAGAACTCACCTGGTACAAACACCACGCCGTTGCTTAACGTCTTCTCCAGCCAGCGCGTGGTGTTCATGCCGTTGTTCATTTTCGCCCACAGGAACATGCCGCCCTTCGGCTTGTGGAACGACATCACATCGCCCAGCTCGGCCTCCAGCTCAGTGGCAAACGTCTGGTATTTCTGGCGATAGGCTTCGCGGATCATCTTAATCTGCCCCGCCAGACGACCGGTTTTCAGGTACTCATAGGTCATCAGCTGTGACAGCGTACTGGTGTGCAGATCGGTGGTTTGCTTCAGATTAACCACCGCACGTTTCAGCCACTCGGGGACCAGCACCCAGCCCACGCGGGTTCCCGGTGCGAGGATTTTAGAGAAGGTGGAGGTGTACACCACGTTCTCTTCATTGCCGATATCTTTGGCGTGAGCAATCAACGGGCGGAACACTTCGTCGGTGTAATTAATTTCGCTGTACGGGTCGTCTTCGATAATCACGAAATCATAACGTTTTGATAATTCCACCAGCTGTTTACGGCGCGCTTCGGAAAGCGTCACGCCGCCGGGGTTACCAAAGGTTGGAACGATATAGACCGCTTTGATGGCTTTCTTTGCCACCAGCGCTTCAAGCTCATCCACCTTCATACCATCGCCGTCGGTGCCGACGGATTCAAAGTTGGCCTGCGCCAGGCCGAAGACCTGCAGTGCGGCGAGATAGGTTGGACGCTCAACGACAACGGTGTCACCCGGGTTGATTAACGCACGCGCCAACACGTCAAGTGATTGCTGCGAGCCGGAAGTAATAACGACATCATCGGCCTTACAGGCGATACCGCGCCCCTCGCAGATGCGTTTAATTTCCTCGCGCAGCCCCGGGACGCCCTCCGTCAGGCCGTACTGGAACGCCTCGCCAAAATGCTGTGATAAGACGGAATCGGCAGCAATTTTAAGCCCTTCGTGATCGAACAGATCGGGATTAGGAATACCACCGCCCAGCGAAATCACCCCTGCCATTTTGCTATGTTTTAATAATTCACGGATGGCAGAGGATTGCAGGCCCTGCGCGCTGCTGGCGAGTTTGTTTGCAGACATTCTTTGATTACCTTCTTTTTTTATATTGTGCCCAATCTTAGCAGAATATGGGCGATAAATTCCGTAAGCTTAGGCAGTTGACGTAAATCCTGACGCCACAATAAATGCACCGGCCTCGGCGCGGGCGTGTACTGCTCCAGCACCCGCACCAGCCTGCCGCTTGCCAGCTCTTCCGCCACCAGCACCTCCGGTTGCAGCAGTAATCCTGCACCTGCCCGCGCCGCCATGCGTAATCCATAGCCATCGTTGCATCTTAAGATCGCATCCCGCTTCCAGCGCACTTCTCCTTCCATGCCCGGTAGCCGCCACTCGTTACGCGCGGTCCACACCGTGTGCGATAGACACAGATGATTCACCAGATCGGCAGGCGTCTGTGGCGTGCCGTAGCGCGCTAAATAGTCCGGCGCGGCGCAGATCACCATCCGGTAGGGGCAGAGGTACTTCGCTACCAGATCGTCGTTTTGAATGTCGCCAATGCGAATGGCCAGATCGACCCCTTCATCCACCAGATCGACCATTCGGTTGGTGAGATCCAGCTCCACACGCACCTCCGGATACCGCTGTAAATAGGTGGCGGTGAGCGGTGCAATCACACAGCCACCAAACGACGTCGGTGCCGTGACGCGCAACGTTCCGGCAGGCGCAGCACGCAGCCGCTCGACTGCATTTTCAGCAATGGAGACCTGCTCCAGCACCCGCTTCGCCTCCTCGAAATAGACGCGCCCGGCGTCGGTCAGGCTTTGACGGCGCGTGTTGCGCTCCAGCAGTCGCGTGCCGAGCTGGGTTTCCAGCAGGGCAATATACTTCCCCACCATCACCGCCGACATCTCCAGACGTGATGCAGCACCCGTAAAGCTACCGCTTTCCACCACCGCAATAAACGTCTCCATACCGCGAAGCTTATCCATATTCCGAACCTCTGGTTAGCAATCTTCTAACGTTAGCCCAGTTTATCTGACTTTTTATTTATTAAAGAATGAAGTCTCACAACATAAGGAGTCTGCTATGAAAATCGTCATTATTGGTGCCAGCGGTACAGTCGGTCGTGCAGTAACGGAAGCGCTGAGTCGTCGTCACGAAGTCATCCGCGTGGGTCGCACGCAGGGCGACTATCAGGTGGATATCACCTTGCAGGCGAGCGTCCAGGCGCTGTTTGAGAAAATAGGTCCGGTGGACGCGATAGTCTCCGCCAGCGGCAGCCTTTACTTTGGCCCCCTCGCGACCATGAAGGACAGCGATTTCAATCGGGGATTGCAGGATAAGCTTTTGGGGCAGGTGCGCCTGGCGCTGACCGGCCAGCACTACCTGAACGAAGGCGGATCGATTACGCTGATAAGCGGGATTGTGGCGCACGAGCCGATTGCGCAGGGCGTGAATGCCACCACGGTAAATGCGGCGCTGGAAGGGTTTGTGCGCGCTGCAGCCTGCGAACTGCCGCGCGGGATCCGCATCAACCTGATTAGCCCGACGGTACTCACCGAATCCGTCGAAGCGTACGACGGCTTCTTCCCGGGCTTTGAGAGCGTTCCCGCCGCGACCGTGGCGCAGGCCTACCGCCGCAGCGTGGAAGGCGTGCAGAGCGGACGCGTGTATAAGGTGGGTTACTGAGCCTTACGGGCGGCGATCAGCACCAGCATCGGGCGCTCTGCCTCTTCGGCCAGCGCGGGCCATGCGTCAATCTGCGCCTGCGTTGGCCCCCACTCGTTGACCTCGCTTATCGTTAACCCGGCCCCGATCAGCGCGTTAAGCGTGGTGCCCAGCGTGCGGTGATACTTGATAACGCCGTCCGCCAGCCAGTTGCTGACGCGCTTGCCTTCTTCCTGATAATGGTTCACGCCCCAGAACCGCTCGCCACTGTCGTCGGTCAGCCAGCCTTGACGGGTGGCGCAGGTGTAAATGGGGTGCTCCATGGAAAAGACCAGGCTGCCGCCGGGCTTAAGCGCACGCTGAACCTTCGCAAACAGGGTATCCAGCTCCGGCAGGTAGTGCAGCGCCAGCGAGCTATAGACCAGATCGAGGCTGTTCTCGTTGAGCTCGAGTGATTCCAGGTCGCTACGCTGATAGTGAATCTGTGGGTCAACGGTAAGCTCCCCAGCGCGGGCGAGCATCTTTTCGGAGATATCAACGCCCGTGACGTCATCAGCGCCCAGCTCACGCGCCGCGCGGCAAAACCAGCCGTAGCCGCAGCCGAGATCGACAACCGATTTGCCGGTTAAATCTGGCAGCATGGCATTAAGCGCGGGCCACTCCGGCGCGCCGTCGAGCCCCTGAACCGAGCGCGGAAGCTGGGCGTAGCCTTCGAAAAATGCAGGGTTGTCGTAGATGTTTTGTGCCATGGCAGATCCCTCTTTAAGAATGTGCATAGCAGTATACTGCATTGTCGGGTGGCGGCTTCGCCTTACCCGACCTACAAAATCTCCGAACCGTAGGCCGGGTAAGGCGAAGCCGCCACCCGGCTCGCTTTTAGCCTACGACACCCCAGACAAGGTTGCCCTTGTGGAACGTCGCGGTACGAGGTGAAATGCGCGCCACCGCTTCGGCGGAACAGGAGGCATCCACCAGCACAAAGCTGGCGTCGTCCTGCGCTTTCGGCCACACGCGCTCGCCTTTGTCGTTCAGCGGCAGCACGTCGCCGGTGGCGATACCGAGCGCGCGGGAGAGCGTCTGCTCGTTCGGGCGGATGTAGAGCTGCGCATAAAGATTCGCTTTTTCCAGCATGTCCCCCAGACCGTAGGGCGACCAGTGGTCGATCACGCTGTCGGTCCCCGTCATCACGAACACGCCCTTCTCACGCAGCTGCTTCAGCGGCATATGCAGGGTGCCAATCGGCACGGTGGAGGCGATGGTCACTTGCTGCGCCGCCATGCGGGTGGCGATCTCATCCACCTGCTGCTCGTTGAGCGTCGCCAGCGCGAAGGCGTGGCTGATGGTCAGTTTGCCCTTCAGCTCCGGCGTTTTCTCCACGGTTTCGACCATGTAGTTCACCGCCGCCACGCCCGCCGGGCTGGTTTCGTGCAGGTGAATATCCACCCCTTTGTCGTAGTCCAGCGCGATCTGGAACATCAGATCGAGAGATTTCTCCATCGCACCGTCAACGTTAGTCGGGTCCAGGCCGCCCACGTAGTGCGCCCCGGCCTGCATCGCCTCGCGCATCAGTTTTTCTGAGTTTGACAGCAGCAGCCCGTGCTGCGGGAAAGCGACGATTTCACAGTCAAACCCCGCTTTGCGGCGCGCCAGCACCGCCTGCAGATTTTCCAGGTTTTTCAGGCCGGAAACCGGCTCAATATTGCAGTGGCTGCGGGCGATGGTCGAGCCTTTCGACTGGATCAGGTCGATCAGCTTTTCCGCGCGCTCCTGGGTGTAGGGCTGCAGCTCCGGCAGCATTTTTTGTTCCAGGCGGATCATGTCCTGAATCGTGGTACCCGCCGGACGGTTCAGCGAGCGCCACGGGCCGCCATAAAAGGTTTTATCCAGATGGATGTGCATGTCGCGCATCGCCGGAAGCATCAGCTTGCCGCCCGCGTCATAGTGCGGCAGCGTGGCGTCGGCATGGCTTTTATTGTCGCGCAGGGCGACGATCTTGCCGTCTTTGATTTCCAGCGTTTTCAGCTCGGTGCGGGTGCTTGTCGCCACGCTGCCGTCAACGTTAAACCCGGCTTCGAGCAGCACGTTGTCCAGATAGTAATGCTTAGCGGTGATGTTCATCGGTTTGCCGGTCTCGCAGGTTGGCTTTGCTGAGTCTGCAGCATACGCGACGGATCCGGTCGCGCCAAACAGCGCGCAGGCGGTGACCATTTTGCCACTCTGGCTGATGAATTCGCGGCGGCTTTTGTATTCACTCATCTTATCTTCCTTCATTAACAATATGGGTACCGGTTTCCCCGCGCAGCGCCGCGGGCAGACAGTCCGGCGAGGTGATGATCACCCGCCTGCCGCCGTGTTTTAAAAATTCCAGCGAGGCGACGATTTTGGGCAGCATGCTGCCCGCCGGGAAATGGCCCTCGTCTTTGTAACGCGTCATCTGCGCCACGCTCACCGCGTCCAGCGCCTGCTGGTTTGGCTTGCCGAAGTTGACGCACACCTTTTCGACCCCAGTGGTGATTACCAGTACGTCGGCGCGGATCTCGCGCGCCAGAAGCGCGGTGGAGAGATCTTTATCAATCACCGCGTCAACGCTCTGGTAATCGCCCTGCTCAGTGCGCACCACCGGAATACCGCCGCCGCCCGCGCCAATCACCACAAAGCCTTTTTGCGTCAGCGTTTTGATGGCGTCGGCCTCAACGATGCGCAGCGGCTGGGGTGAAGCCACCACGCGACGGTAGCCCCGACCGGAGTCCTCAACAAAATGCCAGTCCGGGTGGGCGATTTGTAGTTCATCGCGCTGCGCCTCGCTGAAGAAGGCGCCGATCGGTTTCGTCGGGTGCGTAAAGCCGGGATCGTTTTTATCCACCTCTACCTGCGTGACGACCGTGACCGCTTTTTGCTCTCCGCGCGCGGCCAGGCGGTTGTTTAGCGCCTGCTGGATCAGGTAGCCGATACCGCCCTGGGTGTCAGCCACGCAGTTTGCCAGCGGGGTCAGCGGCAGCCCTTCCCGCTCGTGGGCGATTTCAGCACGGCGCAGATCCAGCCCCACCTGGGGGCCATTGCCGTGCGTGAGCACAATGTCATAGTCAGATGCCAGCATCTCCAGCACCGACTCTGCCACCGCTTTTACCGCCTGCGCCTGATGTTCAACCGACTGGCTGGCGTTGTCTTTGATAATGCTGTTGCCGCCAATGGCGACGACCATAAGCTCTTTCATTTTGTTTCCTTTAGAAGGTGCGTTCTGGTGCCCTCACCCCGGCCCTCTCCCACAGGGAGAGGGGGATTAACAGAGATATCCAGCACATGCTTCACCACAAACATGCCGCCCATCATGAGATACGCGGTGACGAACATCAGCGAACTGCCTTCGGCAAATCCCACCACCGGGGCATGGATCACCCCAAACAGCGCCAGCAGCGCCCCGCCCGCCGCGGCGACAGCCCCGCGCAGCGGTTTGTTGATGATGGCGAAGATGGCGATACAGCCCCACAGCATGCTGGCGAGCGGTGCGCCGTTGCCGAGATGCATCAGCCCTTCGTAGTAGATCCCTTTGCTGTGCAGCACGTCGGTGCCGATTTTCCCCGCGCTGGTGCCTGCGGCGCTCATCACGCTGTTCATCATGGTCAGCGCCCAGTTGGCGATCCACGGGAACAGGCAGATGAAGATGACGGGCACCTCCACTTTGGGCGTTTCCCTCACCACCTGGTTGGCCGTCACGACGCCGATAAACACCAGAATCGGCACGATGGCGGTCATCGGTATGATGGCGAGCATAAACGCCCCTAGCCCGAACAGCGGCACGATGAACATGGTCACGCCCGAGGCCAGCGTGTAGCCGATGCTGGCCCCCATCGCTTTCCAGCCGGGATGACCGACGTAGACCGTGACCGGGAACGGGTTCCCCATCAGGCAGCCGAGCATCGACGCCAGACCGTTCGCCAGCATCACCTTGCGGGTCGGGTATTCATCCCCCGCCGCGTGGGCGCTTTCGATGTTTTCCAGGTCAAAGATGTAGTTCGCCAGCCCCAGCGGTACGGCAGAGGCAAGATACGGCAGCGCGTGCGGCAGGCCCTGCAGGAAGCCTTCGACGTGCACCTGCGGCGGGTTAAAGCCGAAGGAGGACATGGACGCTTTAATCGCTTCCGGGCTTTGCAGACCCGAGAGCCACGCTAGCGCCGTTCCTGCAACCAGCAACAGCAGACCGGTCGGGATTTTGGCGAAAATGGGCTTTTTACCGAACCAGTTAATAAAGATCAGCAGCAGCACGATAAACGACACGGTCGGCGCTTCGAACGCCTGCAGCATCGGATTCATCGCCAGCAGCAGCAGGCCCAAACCGGAGAGGCACGACAGCAGCACGGTGCGCGGGATCATCTTGCGAATGGTCTCACCCAGGAACGAACCGCCCGCCAGGATCATCGCCTCAACAAAGCACCACACCAGGCCAATCTGAATGGCGAACTCCGCATCGCCCGTTTGCTGATACACCGGCATCAGCACCAGGAAGGTCACGGTAAAAATTGACGGCGCGCTGGGGCCGGACGGCAGCGCGGTGACATCCGTTCGCCCGGTGGCGCGCGCCATTTGCATGCCGAACCAGGCGTAGCAAATACTTGCGACCAGCACCGCCAGCCCGAAGGCTGGCGCGATGCGCCCATAAACAATCTCCTTCGGGATGCCGACGACAAAAATGAGCAGCCCCATCATGGTCAGCAAATTGGTCAGGTTGTTGGTCATCAACCCGAAATACGCCGCCCAGTCACCTCTTTTCCACTCCAGTTTCATGTTTTTCATGGATGCTTGCCTTATAAAAAGTAGCGATCGCGGAAGGTCAACAGCGCCTTTTCAAAACAGCTAAACGGCGGGTGAACGATGCCCGCCCCAATCATGCCGATGCCCGCGTCTTTATGGGCAATGGCGGTGTTAATGACCGGCAGAATGCCGCTGCCCGCGACTTTGGTAATGTCGATGGCGGTTGGGATGCCCATAAACGAGAGCAGCGGAATGGTAACGTTCGGGTTTTCGCCGAGGGTGATTTCGCGCATCTGACGGGAGAAGTCGATGGCTTCGTCCACCGTCCCGCCCACCAGCGCGACAATCGCCGGGGCCGTCGCCATCGCAAAGCCGCCAATGCCGTAGGTTTCGGTGATGGCGCTGTCGCCGATATCCAGCCCGGAGTCTTCCGGCTTATAGCCCGCGAACATGGGACCGATCACCTGCTGCGCCGGGCCGGTGAACCACTGCCCCGGCAGGCCGGAAATGCGCAGGCCGAACTCGTAGCCGTTGCGCGCCATGGTGGTGACGACGGTGCTGTACTCAATGCCGTGAGCGGCGTCCAGCGCGGCCTTACACATCGCCATCCACGTCGGGCCGGAGAAGTAGTCGCTGCTGGCGACAAACTCGAATACCTCGCGCTGCTGCTCCACCGGATAGCCCGCCTGGATCAGCCCCGGCGTCAGCGCCTGGATCAGCAGCGTGGTGCCCGCGTTGTTGCGGTTGTGGCACTCGTCGCCCATGTGCAGCGCCTGCGCCAGCATCAGGCGCAGGTCGATTTCGCCGATAATCTTCATCGCGTCGCGCAGCATCGGGCCGAGCACGTCGCGCATCCAGATCAGGCGGTCAATGACGCTCTGGTCGTTGGCCCCCATGCGCAGGATCTTCGCCATCTGCTCGCTGAGGTTGGTGAACGCGCGGTTGCCGTAGGTTTTGTTTTCAACGATGTGCATAAACATCGACGCGGAGGTGACGCCCGCCATCGAGCCCACGCAGTCATGCTCGTGGCACGGCGAGAACGTAATATCTCCGGAGGCGGCGAGCCTTGCCGCATCGTCCAGATCTTTCGCCAGCCCTTCAAACACCAGCGCCCCGGTGACCGCCCCCTTCATTGCCCCGCACATGTTTTCCCAGGAGACGGGCGGACCGGCGTGCAGAATGGTGGTGCGGGTCATGCCCGGCACAACGTTAATGGCCTGGTCATAGCCCACCAGCACCGGATGGGACTGAATAATGCGCTCAAGCGCAAGCTTGTTGGCGGTGGCGATTTTCTCCGCCAGCGGTTTTTCGGCCAGCTGGTCGAGCGCCTCAACGACCTGCATATTGCCCTGCCCCGGCGGCGTCCAGTCGAGCTGGGTGACGGGAACGTGCTGTTTTTTGAGGTCATCGCTGAACATCGCAATGCCGACGTTAATGACGTTCAGCGGCTGGTTGAATAAGGTCGTCATTATGCTTTCTCCCCTTTGCAGACAAATTCGCGTGCCAGTAATCCGGTGTTGGTACTGCTGCTGGCCCAGATAACGCCAGCGTCGGTCAGCAGCTGGCACTGCTGCGCCAGGGACTGCGGATCCTGGTCAGTACCGAGCACGTAGCCGAGAATTTCCAGTGGACGGTTATCCGCCTTCGCGATGGCCTGCGCCTCCTTAATGGCATCAAGCATCACCCCCACCGGATCCTCATGCGCGCCGAAGCCCAGCACGAAGTCCATTACGATGACGCCCACTTCAGGATCGCGCGCCTCCTGCAGCAGGCGGCTGATGCGGTTGGTCGGGTCGATCATCGGATGCGGCTTGCCGTTGGTGAAGTCGTCGTCGCCAAAGTCGAGGAAGGTGTGGGCTTTACTGACGCTGATGTCACTCAGGCGCCTGGCCGGATCAGGCTGAATGTTGCTGTAGACGTCGTCGAATTTCGCAAGCGCCGCAAACATCGCCTCGTCGCACAGGGTGCCGCCGCAGAACAGGCCGCGAATGTACTTCTGCTGCGGGGTCAGGCGGGCGCGCACCTCTTCAATCAAAGGCCAGTTGAGCGGATGCAGGTCCAGGGACTCTTTTTTGATGCCGGTAAGCAGGACTGCCTTCAGAGCCGCCTCTTTGGTGCCGCGGGCAAACTGCAGGCCGTCTTCATCGGCGGGCGGTTCGCTGCGGCCGAGGAAGCAGACGACCACCGGCTTGCGGCAGGCTCTGGCGCGGGCCAGCACTTTTTCCGCCACTGCAGGAGCCGCTGGTTTGGAGATCAGCGCGATAACCTGGGTGCCCTCGTCGGCTTCAAGCATGTCGATGGCGTCGAGCATCATCAGACCGCCAATTTTCTCGCTGAGATCGCGCCCGCCGGTGCCAATCAGCTGCGACACGCCGCCGCCGAATTCGTGAATGCGCACGCTCAGCTCCTGACTGCCGGTGCCGGAAGCGCCGACGATGCCAACCGAGCCGCGGCGCACAGCGTTAGCAAAGCACAGTCCCGCGCCGTTGATGATGGCGGTGCCGCAGTCCGGCCCCATCATCAGCAGCCCTTTCTGGTGCGCGAGCTGCTTCAGCGCCAGCTCGTCGTCGAGCGACACGTTATCGGAAAAGAGCATTACGTTAAGATCGTTTTCCAGCGCCTGGCGCGCTTCGCGGGCGGCGAAAGTACCGTTGACGGAAATCACCGCAAGGTTTGCGTCCGGGCGATGGGTTTTGGCGCTGGCAATCGTGGCGTAGCGCGCTTCATGAGAGCCTGCGCTCTCTTTACGCGTGAACAGCGCTTCAATAGCGGCCAGCGTTTCATCATTCGCCGCGTCGCCTTTAATCACGATCATCAGGTCGCCGTTTTTGGCTTCCGCTAATTCCTGCGTTAATAGCCCGAGGTTTTTTAATACGCCTTTGTTCATTTCCGTTGCCATGGCCACAAACGCCTGCTCGACGCCCGGCAATTTATTGGCTTTGGTGGAAACGGACATTAATGATACGGAGTCAAAATAGGTATTCTTTTTAATCACGATTTTCGTTGGCATTATTTTCTCCTGAAAGCGGATAAAAGGGGGCCGCCGTCGTGCAAAATGCACGTCGGTTAAAAATACTTTTGAATTAACGGCCAGCCGGAAAAGGCTGGCCGAATGCGTTATGCGCCTGCCGCCAGCAGCAGCTCGGCTATCGCATCGAAGCCTTTTTCCCGCGCCAGCTCAAGCGGGGTTTTGCCGTATTTGTCGGTCATGTGCGGGTTCGCGCCGTGATCCAGCAGCAGCTTGACGATCTCCTGCTGCTTCGCGCCGCCGTCGTTAAGCACGATCGCTTCCAGCAGCGGCGTCCAGCCGACAAAATTGGTGTGGTTGACGTTGATATCCGTTTTTTCCAGCAGCTCGCGCACGATCTCCACGTGCCCTTTTTCACTGGCAGGGGTAATGCCCACGCCGCCAAAGCGCGTCAGGCGGTCAAGATCCGGGTTTGCCGGAAGCACAAGGCGCAGCAGGGTAATATCGTTGGTCAGGCAGCTAATCAGGAAGGGGTTAAAGCAGGTCTGGTCCTGTTTATCAATATCCGCACCGGCGGCAATTAATAGCTCCACGCAGGAATAATGCTTTTTCAGGCTGGCAATAATAACCGCGGTTCTTTTCTGACGGTTGGTGGCGTTAATATCCACGCCTTTCTCCAGACAGGCTTTTAGCGCATCGCTATTGCCCTCTTCTGCCGCCAGCAGAAATTCAGTAACGAGTTCAGTTTCAGACATATTCAGACTCCGATGTTTTTTATTTCTGTTGACCTGAGAATAGCAACAGCCTGGTCATAAAAGAATCCGCTTAAAAATGATTCATCGACAGTCAATTCATTGTTGAGCTAAATTCAATAAACCGGTTAAAACGTGCGTCTGTGCAACCTTTTTCTTATGTTTAACCGCGTTTTAGCGCGCGAAGCTGCATTATGCTTATGCCTGACGAAGCCTTACCGAGTGCGGCCTGCAGCAAATAGTCAGAACTGTGACCGGCTTCAAATGCGTTGTAACATCGTTGTTAAAATATGTTCAAAACTGATGGCTGACGGGAGTGAGATATGAATTCCATCTTTACCGAAGAGAACCTGCTGGCCTTCACCACCGCGGCGCGCTTTGGCAGCTTCAGCAAAGCCGCCGCCGAACTGGGCGTGACGACCTCCGCCATCAGTTACACCATTAAGCGCATGGAGACCGGGCTGGACGTAGTGCTGTTTGTGCGCAACACGCGCAGCATCGAGCTGACCGAGTCCGGCTTTTACTTTTACCGCAAGGCCACCGACCTGCTAAACGACTTCCACGCCATCAAGCGCGGGATTGATACCATTTCGCAGGGCATTGAGGCGCGGGTGCGCATCTGTATTAATCAGCTGTTGTATACGCCGCGCCACACCGCCAGGCTGCTGCAGGTGCTGAAAAAACAGTTTCCGACCTGTCAGATCACCGTCACTACCGAGGTCTACAACGGCGTCTGGGATTCTATTATCAACAACCAGGCCAATATCGCGATTGGCGCACCGGACACGCTGCTCGACGGCGGCGGGATTGATTACACCGAAATTGGCGCTATTCGCTGGGTGTTTGCCATCGCGCCGGAACATCCGCTCGCCTTTGTTCCCGAACCGATAGCGGAGAGTCAGCTGCGCCTGTATCCGAACATCATGGTGGAAGATACCGCGCATACCATTAACAAAAAGGTTGGCTGGCTGCTGCACGGGCAGGAGGCGATTTTAGTGCCGGATTTCAACACCAAATGCCAGTGTCAGATCCTGGGGGAAGGGATTGGCTTTTTGCCGGAATACATGGCGAGAGAGGCGGTGGAGGATGGACTCCTGGCGACGCGACGCATTAACAACCCGCGCCAGGATTCGCGCATGCTGCTCGCCACGCAGCATGCCGCGACCGGTCAGGTGACGCGCTGGATCAAACAGCAGTTTGGTCCAGAAGGTGTGCTGACCGGGATCTACAGCGATTTACTCTGGCGTGCTTAGCTTTTGGTTTGCACCCAGAACGCGTGGATAAGGCCGGGGAAGTAGCCCAGAATGGTCAGCAGGATATTCAGAATAAATGCCCAGCCAAATCCTTTACCAAGCAGCACCCCTAACGGCGGGAGAATAATCGTAAAAACAACGCGCCAAAAACCCATAATGACTCCGTGCAAGCTAACTAATTGAATAAAAAGAGAACACTCTCTAAGCGTAGCCAGTTTACCCGGCTGTGCCATTGCCCCGCCGTTCTTTTACCCTCTTTTACGATTTTGACACTGGCTTAACGCGCACTTTTACTTTAGCATTTACTTAATTAAGGAAACGCTAAAACAAAATGACTGAACTTGAACAGCTACAGGCCAGCGCTGAGCAGGCCGCAGCATTAATGAAAGCGATGAGCAACCCGCACAGGCTGCTGATCCTCTGCACACTTTGCGGCTCACCGAATACCAGCGCGGGCGATCTGGCGCGCGCGACAGGGCTGAGCGCGTCCGCCACGTCCCAACATCTTGCGCGCATGCGCGAGGAAGGCCTGATCGGCAGTACGCGGGATGCCCAACGCATTCTCTACGCCATTAAGAATGACGCTGTATACCAGATTATCAGCACCCTCAAACACCTCTATTGCCCGTAAGGAGCCGCCATGCCTCTTCCTCTGATTACGCCACAGCAGGCAACTGCGCATATTGCTGAGGGCGCTAAACTGATTGATATTCGCGATACCGATGAATATGCCCGCGAGCATATTGCCCTCGCCCACTCCGTCCCGCTGGATTCCTTACCCGGCGCACTTCAGGCTCAGGCAGGAGAAACGGTGATTTTCCACTGTCAGTCCGGTGCGAGAACGTCGAACAACGCCGCGCGTCTGGTACAGGCGGCCTCTCCCGCGCAGGCATACATCATTGAAGGTGGCATTCAGGGCTGGAAACAGGCCGGGCTGCTAACCGTCGAAGATAAATCACAGCCTCTGCCCCTGATGCGGCAGGTACAAATTGCAGCGGGGCTGCTGATCCTGCTCGGCGTGGTGCTGGGCTACACGCTCTCAGGCGGCTTTTTCCTGCTGAGTGGTTTTGTGGGGGCGGGCCTGCTGTTTGCCGGTCTGACCGGTTTTTGCGGCATGGCGCGGCTGCTGAAGATCATGCCGTGGAACCGTCGTACCTCGTAAGCAGTACCAGACCGGTTAATGCTGTACCCTTTGCACGACGTGGGCTAAGGTGAAGATCGCTAAATGAGAGGAGGTACTATGTTTTCTGTTGGTGATTATGTGCAGCCGCGTCAGGGCGGTCCAAAACTGAAAGTGCTCGACGTGAAGGACGACAGCATTGTGGTCGTGCAGGCCAGCAATGAACAGGGCGAGACATTTACCCTGAAAGCCGCAGAGGTGACGTTATATACCGAAGCGGGTGATTTTGGCGTCTGCTGATTGTAAAACCGGGCGGATACGTCCGCCCGGCTCAAGACTTAAATCAGAAAATCATCCAGTGTTTTACCGTTTGCCAGCGCATTGGCAATCGCCTTTGGCGTACGGCCCTGGCCGGTCCACGTTTTCTCTTCGCCATTCACATCGATAAAGCGATATTTCGCTTCACGCACTTTGCGTTTTTTCGCCGGTTTGCCCGCCTGCACGCGTTCAGTACCGAGCAGATCGGAAGGTGAAATACCGTCGGCTTTCATCCGTTCCAGCAACGCATTAATTTTATCCTGCTGCTCTGCACGTTGCTGCTCGAATTCCGACTGCTCGTGTTGTTTTTCTTCAACAACGATCCTGACCTTCTCCAGCATTTCTTCAAGAATGTTGACGGATAATTCACGTGCCATTGCACGCAGCGTACGGATATTATTAAGATTCTGTAACGTCAAAGACATAATAATTAAAAACCTTTTCTTTGGAGTAAACCGGAAATCAGCCGACAGAATAATTCATTTTAAACACAATATCTACCCATCAGTGCGACAGGACAATTTTGTAAATATTTTAAAATAAATAATTTATATATCAGCCGAGAGAACCGCATGCGTCCCGGGAATTAATTGCCGCATCAATATATACGGTTACCTTTGAGCCAAATTGTAGAATATCACGCGGTTCTCAGAGACGCGGTTACGGCCTCTGAAAGGATCCAGCATAACCAATTGATTTATAAACACAAAAATACATCAAGGAGAGAAAATAACGAAGCGAGCAAAAAACAGACAAATTTAGAGCATATTGTGGAAAAAACGCCAGCAAATAAAAATTTATCACTAGTTGTTAGTTCAAAGCCAGAGAGATACGCTATACGCGTCAAACAAACCAATCTAAATCACTAAGGCTTACCGATAAAACATCACCTTTTGTGCTTCTCAAGGAGTTCAGACATGTTCTCACCGCAATCACGCCTGCGCCATGCGGTAGCGGATACCTTCGCGATGGTAGTCTACTGCTCCGTCGTCAACATGCTGATTGAAATTTTCCTCTCCGGAATGACCTTTGAGCAGTCACTTTCATCTCGTCTGGTGGCCATCCCGGTCAACATCGTTATTGCCTGGCCTTACGGATTATATCGCGATGCGATTATGCGCTTTGCCCGTCGCATTAGCCCGGCAGGTTGGGTTAAAAATCTGGCCGACGTGCTGGCGTATGTCACATTCCAGTCACCGGTTTATGTGGCTATTCTGCTGACCGTAGGCGCAGACTGGCATCAAATCGCGGCGGCGGTCAGTTCAAATATCGTGGTTTCGATGTTAATGGGTGCGGTCTACGGCTACTTTCTCGACTACTGCCGCCGTCTGTTTAAAGTCAGCCAGTACAGCCAGGCAAAAGCATGAGGTGGGGCGACTGGCTCATGCCAGTCGCAGACTTACTGAATGTCGCCAAACAGTCCCTTCAGAAAACGCTCCAGCGCCATCCGTGAACTGAAACCGTGCGGAATACCATAATGCTCATGCGTCTCACCGCCTAAATAGAGCGGAAATTGCTGATAATGATCGCAGGTTTTAATATCCGAGGCAGGCTCAGCAAAGGACAAACTTCTGTCTTTCAGGGTCGGGTGAATAATGAGAGCGGTGCGCCCCATTCTCGCTTCACGGTTTACGTAAACATAATTCTCGCCACGGCGATATCCATACGCTTTAGATGTCACCTCATCCATGGTGAATCCCTCTTTTTCAAGAACGCGCGCCACCTCATCGGGTCGTAAATACATATCTCTTCCTCGTTATCTTTTCCTGCCCGGCAACCTTACAGTATTCAGCATTAGCAGGGCTTTCAGAATATTCCATAAACTGTTCAATAAGCCGTGACTCGCTTCAGATATTAAATTTCTGAACTAGACTAAACGGGAACGCAAAATTATGGAGGATCCTATGTTTAACAGACCGAACCGAAACGATATTAATGATGATGCGCAGGATATTCGTAATGATGTCAGCCAATTAGCGGACACGCTAGAGGAAGTGCTGAAGTCCTGGGGAAGTGACGCGAAGGATGAAGCAGATGCCGCAAAACGTAAGGCTCAGTCTCTGTTGCGTGAAACCCGTGCCCGGATGCACGGTCGTTCTCGCGCTACGCAGGCGGCCTGCGACGCGGTGAACTGTGCCAATACCTTCGTCCGTGAAAAACCGCTTTGTGCACTGGGTACGGTTGCCGCCGTCGGTATTTTTGTTGGTGCCCTGCTCAGCCTGCGTAAGTAAACACGACTTATCAGCCCCGGTTGCCTCAGGCGCCGGGGCTTTTCTTTGTCCGAACGCCTGTAAAACCCGTACAGCACGCCCTGCCCCGCTGTGCTCATCACCCGGGCATTATCAATCTGAATTTCCCATATCTTGTATGGTTGATAATTATCACAACTACATCTAGTATTCCTTTAGCAACAGAGACACAACCTGACGCGTTCAATCGCGCCGTTTTCTTATTCTAAATGGAAATACGAATCATGAGCATTATTATTTACACTCGTAACGATTGTGTTCAGTGCCACGCAACCAAACGTGCAATGGAGAGCCGCGGCGTGGCGTTTGAGATGGTGAATATCGACCTGGTGCCCGATGCCGCCGATACCCTGCGCGCGCAAGGTTTCCGGCAGCTTCCAGTGGTCGTCGCCGGGGAGACCAGCTGGTCTGGCTTCCGCCCGGACATGATCAACCGCCTCGCCGCTCAGGCCGCCCGTGCATGAGTGGGCTGGTATTCTTCTCCAGCAGCTCGGAAAACACGCTCCGCTTTATCGAGCGTCTCGGGATGCCTGCGACCCGCATCCCGCTTAACGAGCGGGAGCGAATTCAGGTAGACGAACCTTTCATACTGGTGGTGCCCAGCTATGGCGGCGGGGGTACGGCGGGGGCGGTTCCCCGTCAGGTGATCCGCTTTCTCAACGATCCCCATAACCGGGCGCTGATCCGCGGGGTTATTGCGGCGGGAAATCGCAATTTCGGCGATGCCTTTGGCCGCGCCGGGGATGTCATCTCTCAAAAATGCGGCGTGCCGTATCTCTATCGCTTTGAACTGATGGGGACACAGCAAGACGTAGAAAACGTGCGTAAAGGAGTGAACGAATTTTGGCAACGACAACCGCAGAACGCGTAATGCAGGCAACGCCTGATTACCACGCATTAAATGCGATGCTCAACCTCTATGACCGCGAGGGGCGCATCCAGTTTGGTAAAGACCATGATGCGGTGGATGCCTTTTTTGCCGCCCACGTTCGGCCTAACACGGTGACGTTTGGCAGCCAGCATGAGCGTCTCGACTATCTGGTTAAAGAAGGCTACTACGAAGAACGCGTGCTGACCCGCTACGACCGCACCTTTGTGGTGAAGCTGTTTGAACGCGCGCATGCCCGCGGTTTTCGTTTCCAGACGTTTCTTGGCGCGTGGAAGTACTACACCAGCTATACCCTGAAGACCTTTGACGGCAAACGCTACTTAGAGAGCTTTGAAGATCGCACCGTGATGGTGGCGTTAACCCTGGCGCAAGGGGATGAAGCGCAGGCTGAACGCTTGATGGAGGAGATCCTCTCCGGCCGCTTCCAGCCCGCCACGCCGACCTTCCTCAACTGCGGCAAGGCCCAGCGCGGCGAGCTGGTCTCCTGTTTCCTGCTGCGCATCGAAGACAATATGGAGTCGATTGGCCGTGCGGTGAACTCGGCGCTGCAGCTCTCTAAACGCGGCGGCGGGGTGGCGTTTCTGCTCTCGAACCTGCGCGAAGCGGGCGCGCCGATCAAGCGCATCGAAAACCAGTCCTCGGGCGTGATTCCGGTAATGAAGATGCTGGAAGATGCCTTCTCCTATGCCAACCAGCTTGGCGCGCGTCAGGGCGCGGGGGCGGTTTATCTGCATGCACACCACCCGGATATTCTGCGCTTTCTGGATACCAAGCGCGAAAACGCCGACGAAAAAATCCGCATCAAAACCCTGTCGCTCGGCGTGACGATCCCGGACATCACCTTCCAACTCGCCAAAGAGAATGCCGAGATGGCGCTCTTCTCGCCCTATGACATTGAGCGTATTTACGGCAAAGCCTTTGGCGACGTGGCAATAAACGACCTCTACGACGAGCTGGTGGCCGACGATCGCATCCGTAAAAAGTACATCAACGCCCGCGATTTCTTCCAGACGCTGGCGGAGATCCAGTTTGAGTCCGGCTATCCCTACATCATGTACGAGGACACGGTGAACCGCGCGAACCCGATTGCCGGGCGCATCAACATGAGCAACCTGTGCTCGGAGATTTTGCAGGTCAACAGCGCCTCCACCTACGACGAAAACCTGGACTACGCGGACATCGGAAAAGATATCTCCTGCAACCTCGGCTCGCTGAATATTGCCCACACCATGGATTCCCCAGACTTTGGCCGCACGGTGGAGACCGCCATTCGCGGGCTGACGGCGGTGTCCGACATGAGCCACATCCGCAGCGTGCCGTCTATTGAAGCGGGCAACGCCGCGTCCCACGCCATCGGGCTGGGGCAGATGAACCTGCACGGGTATCTGGCGCGGGAGGGCATCGCCTACGGCAGTCCGGAGGGCCTGGATTTCACCAACCTCTATTTCTACACCGTCACCTGGCACGCGCTGCACACCTCGATGATGCTGGCGCGCGAGCGCAACCAGCGCTTCGCGGGCTTTGAGCAGTCGCGCTACGCGAGCGGAGAGTATTTCAGCCAGTACCTTGAAGGCGACTGGCAGCCGAAAACCGAAAAAGTGCGCGAACTTTTTGCCCGCGCGGGTATTACCCTGCCGACGCGCGAGATGTGGCAGCAGCTGCGTGTCGACGTGATGCGCTACGGCATTTATAACCAGAACCTGCAGGCGGTGCCGCCAACCGGATCGATTTCCTACATCAACCACGCCACGTCGAGCATTCACCCCATCGTGTCGAAAATTGAAATTCGTAAGGAAGGCAAAACCGGGCGCGTTTACTACCCTGCCCCGTTTATGACCAACGAGAACCTGGCGCTCTATCAGGATGCGTATGAGATCGGCCCGGAAAAAATCATCGATACCTACGCCGAGGCGACGAAGCATGTGGATCAGGGGCTGTCGCTGACGCTGTTCTTCCCGGACACCGCCACCACGCGGGATATCAACAGGGCGCAGATCTACGCCTGGAAGAAAGGCATCAAAACGCTCTACTACATTCGCCTGCGCCAGCTTGCGCTGGAAGGCACCGAAATCGAAGGCTGCGTGTCCTGCGCGCTGTAAGGAGAAAGGATGAAACTGTCACGCGTGAGTGCCGTTAACTGGAACAAAATCCAGGACGATAAAGACCTGGAGGTGTGGAACCGCCTGACCAGCAACTTCTGGCTGCCGGAAAAGGTGCCGCTTTCGAACGATATTCCGGCCTGGCAAACGCTGAGCCACGCCGAGCAGCAGCTGACGATCCGCGTCTTTACCGGCCTGACGCTGCTGGACACCATTCAGAATACCGTCGGTGCGCCAGCGCTGATGAGCGACGCGCTGACGCCGCATGAAGAGGCGGTGATGTCGAACATCAGCTTTATGGAAGCGGTGCATGCCCGCTCCTACAGCTCGATTTTCTCCACGCTGTGTCAGACCAAAGACGTGGACGCGGCCTATACCTGGAGCGAAGAGAGCGAGTCGTTACAGCGCAAGGCGGAGCTGGTGCTGGAGTATTACCGCGCCGACGAGCCGCTGAAGAAGAAGATCGCCAGCGTGTTCCTGGAATCCTTCCTCTTCTATTCCGGCTTCTGGCTGCCGATGTACTGGTCGAGCCGGGGCAAGCTCACCAACACCGCCGACCTGATCCGCCTCATCATTCGTGATGAAGCGGTGCACGGGTATTATATCGGCTATAAGTATCAGAAAGGGCTGGAGAAAGTCAGTCCGGAGAAACGCGAGGAACTCAAAGGTTTTGCCCTCGATTTGCTGATGGATCTGTACGACAACGAGCTGAGCTATACCGAAGAGCTGTACGCCGGAACGGGCTGGGAGGACGACGTGAAGGCGTTCCTCTGCTACAACGCCAACAAGGCGCTGATGAACCTGGGCTACGAGGCGCTGTTCCCGCCAGAAATGGCGGAGGTGAACCCGGCGATTCTGGCAGCGCTGTCGCCTAACGCCGACGAAAACCACGACTTCTTCTCCGGGTCTGGCTCGTCTTACGTGATGGGCAAAGCGGTGGAGACGGAAGATGAAGACTGGGATTTTTAATGTATGAATTAACGTTCATTAATTAAATATAAATCTCATTATTTCCATACCAATATTTCACCAGGCACTACACTGTAATTTCCCCGTCATATTCGCCTGAATCATACCGATTCAGGCGAAATTTCCCGATGCAGCAGCAAAAAATTCAGAAAAATTCAAAAAGCCCTCAGCCCTTTACTCATGGGAAATTCAGCCATTTCGCTTGCCTCAAAATTCCGACTTCAGGCCACCTCAGGGTTGTCTCAGATTCTCAGTATGTTAGGGTTATGCCCGTTAACAATTTACCATGGTAATCATATCGACATAAACTAATAACAGGACACTCTCTATTGCATGGCAATTAAATTAGAAGTGAAAAATCTTTATAAAGTATTTGGCGAGCATCCGCAGCGCGCATTCAAATATATTGAGAAAGGCCTTTCGAAAGAGCAAATTCTGGAAAAAACCGGGCTATCGCTTGGCGTGAAAAACGCCAGTCTGGCCATTGAAGAAGGCGAGATTTTTGTCATCATGGGGTTATCCGGTTCGGGTAAATCCACTATGGTTCGCCTTCTCAATCGCCTGATTGAACCCACCCGCGGGCAGGTGCTGATTGACGGCGTGGATATCGCCAGAATATCAGACGCAGAGCTTCGCGAGGTGCGCAGAAAGAAGATTGCGATGGTGTTTCAGTCATTCGCGCTGATGCCGCATTTGACGGTTCTGGATAATGCCGCCTTCGGCATGGAATTAGCCGGTACGCCCGCTCAGGAACGGCAGGAAAAAGCCCTTGATGCACTGCGTCAGGTTGGGCTGGAAAATTATGCCCACGCGTATCCGGATGAACTTTCCGGCGGTATGCGTCAGCGTGTAGGATTAGCCCGCGCGTTAGCCATTAATCCAGACATATTATTAATGGATGAAGCCTTCTCGGCGCTCGATCCGTTAATTCGCACCGAGATGCAGGATGAGCTGGTAAAATTACAGGCTAAACATCAACGTACCATTGTCTTTATTTCCCACGACCTCGATGAAGCCATGCGTATTGGCGACCGTATTGCCATTATGCAAAACGGTGAAGTCGTGCAGGTGGGAACACCGGATGAAATTCTCAATAATCCGGCGAATGATTATGTCCGCACCTTCTTCCGCGGCGTGGATATTAGCCAGGTGTTTAGCGCCAAAGATATTGCCCGTCGAACTCCGAACGGTATTATCCGTAAAACGCCAGGCTTCGGCCCGCGCTCGGCGCTGAAGCTGCTGCAGGATGAAGACCGTGAATACGGTTATCTGGTTGAACGCGGCAATAAATTTGTCGGCGTTGTCTCCATCGACTCCCTGAAAACGGCTCTCACTGAGAACCAGGGGATCGATGCGGCGTTAATTGACGCTCCGCTCGCCGTGGACGCAGAAACGCCGCTCAGCGAGTTGCTCTCTCACGTGGGTCAGGCGCCATGCGCCGTACCGGTCGTTGGTGAGGAACAACAGTACGTCGGCATCATCTCAAAACGGATGCTGCTGCAGGCTTTAGATCGCGAGGGGGCAAACAATGGCTGATCAATCTAACCCGTGGGGTACCACTGAAGCAGCAGACAGCGCTGCGCAATCTGCCGACGCGTGGGGTTCCACGCCAGCGCCGACCGATGGCGGCGGTGCGGCAGACTGGCTGAACAGCGCGCCCGCGCCTGCGCCAGAACACTTCAACATTATGGATCCGTTCCACAAAACGCTGATCCCGCTGGACAGCTGGGTTACGGAGGGGATCGACTGGGTGGTCACCCACTTCCGTCCGGTCTTCCAGGGGATCCGCGTCCCGGTGGATTACATCCTGAACGGCTTCCAGCAGCTGATGCTGGGCATGCCAGCACCGGTGGCGATTATCCTGTTCTCCCTGATCGCCTGGCAGTTCGGTAGCGCGGGCATGGGGGTCGCCACGCTGATCTCGCTAATTGCCATTGGCGCAATTGGCGCGTGGTCGCAGGCGATGATCACCCTGGCACTGGTGCTGACCGCCCTGCTCTTCTGCGTTGTCATCGGCTTACCGATGGGAATCTGGCTGGCGCGCAGCCCGCGGGCCGCGAAGATTATTCGTCCGCTGCTGGATGCGATGCAGACCACGCCGGCGTTCGTCTATCTGGTGCCGATCGTGATGCTGTTCGGCATCGGCAACGTGCCGGGGGTGGTGGTGACCATTATCTTCGCCCTGCCGCCGATTATCCGTCTGACCATTCTGGGGATTAACCAGGTGCCAGCGGATCTGATCGAAGCCTCACGTTCCTTCGGCGCCAGCCCGCGTCAGATGCTGTTCAAAGTTCAGCTTCCGCTGGCGATGCCGACCATCATGGCAGGCGTTAACCAGACGCTGATGCTGGCCCTGTCGATGGTGGTGATCGCCTCGATGATCGCCGTTGGCGGACTGGGCCAGATGGTGCTGCGCGGTATTGGCCGTCTCGACATGGGTCTGGCTACCGTCGGCGGCGTCGGCATTGTGATCCTCGCTATTATTCTTGACCGCCTGACTCAGGCCGTCGGTCGTGATTCACGTAGTCGCGGCAACCGTCGCTGGTACACCACCGGCCCCGTCGGGTTACTCACCCGCCCTTTCACGAAGTCAAAATAAGGAACAACGATGCGACATAACGTTCTTTTTGCCACAGCGTTTGCCACCCTTGTCTCCACCAGCACGTTTGCGGCTGAGCTGCCTGGCAAAGGCATTACCGTACAGCCGGTGCAGAGCACCATTTCGGAAGAGAGCTTCCAGACGCAGATCGTCAGCCGCGCGCTGGAGAAGCTGGGCTACACGGTCAACACGCCGAGTGAAGTGGATTACAACGTGGGCTACACCTCGATTGCCTCCGGTGACGCCACCTTTACCGCGGTGAACTGGCAGCCGCTGCACGACGACATGTATGCCGCCGCCGGTGGCGACAAGAAGTTCTACCGCGAAGGCACCTTCGTGACGGGCGCAGCGCAAGGGTACCTTATCGACAAGAAAACCGCCGATCAGTACCACATCACCAATATTGAACAGCTGAAAGATCCGAAGATCGCCAAACTGTTCGACACCAACGGTGACGGTAAAGCCGACATGATGGGCTGCTCGCCGGGCTGGGGCTGTGAAGCGGTGATTAACCACCAGAACAAAGCCTTCGATCTGGCGAAAACCGTCGACGTGAGCCACGGCAACTACTCCGCGATGATGGCAGACACCATTGCCCGCTTCAAAGAGGGTAAACCGGTGATCTACTACACCTGGACGCCGTACTGGGTGAGCGACGTGCTGAAGCCAGGTAAAGACGTGGTGTGGCTGCAGGTGCCGTTCTCCTCCCTGCCGGGCGAGCAGAAAGATATCGACACCAGGCTGCCGAACGGCATGAACTACGGCTTCCCGGTGAACACCATGCATATCGTAGCCAACAAAGCCTGGGCAGAGAAAAACCCGGCGGCGGCGAAGCTGTTCTCGGTGATGAAGCTGCCGCTGGCGGACATCAATGCCCAGAACGCCATGATGCATGCGGGTAAATCGTCAGAAGCGGATGTGAAAGGCCACGTGGACGGTTGGATCAAAGCCCACCAGCAGCAGTTTGACGGCTGGGTGAAAGAGGCGCTTGACGCGCAGAAGTAAAACATTTTCCCTCACCTCAGCCCTCTCCCGAAGGGAGAGGGTGTTAGCGTTCCCTCTCCCTTCGGGAGAGGGTTAGGGTGAGGGGTTAAACCGCACAAACACACACATAACAATCCCCCAACATTCACCATCATTGGTTATTATGGTTTCCGGAAATATAATCACTCAACTAACGATTCCTGAAACTAATGACAAAAACAACTCAGGGGCTTAGCCCCGCACTCATCCTTTTAATGTCCGTGGCAACGGGTCTGGCAGTCGCCAGCAACTACTACGCGCAGCCTCTTCTCGACACCATCGCCCGCGCGTTCAATCTCTCAGCCAGCTCCGCAGGCTTTATCGTCACTGCCGCCCAGCTTGGCTATGCCGCCGGACTGCTGTTCCTGGTGCCGCTCGGCGATATGTTTGAACGCCGGATGCTGATCGTCTCCATGACCCTACTGGCGGCCGGTGGGATGTTGATCACCGCCAGCAGCCAGTCGCTGACGATGATGATTATCGGTACCGCCCTGACGGGACTGTTTTCCGTGGTGGCGCAAATTCTGGTGCCGCTGGCGGCAACGCTCGCTTCACCGGAAAAGCGTGGCAAAGTGGTAGGCACCATCATGAGCGGCCTGCTGCTGGGGATTTTACTGGCGCGAACCGTCGCCGGGCTGCTGGCTAGCCTCGGCGGCTGGCGCACCGTTTACTGGGTGGCGAGCGTGTTGATGGTAGTGATGGCACTGGCGCTGTGGCGCGGGCTGCCGAAAGTGAAGCAAGAGAACCATCTTAACTACCCTCAGCTTCTGGCCTCCGTGTTCAGCCTGTTCACGCAGGATAAACTGCTACGCACCCGCGCTCTGCTGGGGTGTTTCACCTTCGCCAACTTCAGCATTCTCTGGACGTCGATGGCCTTTCTGCTGGCCGCACCGCCGTTTAACTATTCCGAAGGGGTGATTGGTCTGTTTGGTCTGGCCGGTGCGGCAGGCGCGCTGGGTGCACGACCGGCGGGTGGGCTGGCTGACAAAGGCAAATCGCACATGACCACGACTGCCGGGCTGGTTTTACTTCTGCTCTCCTGGGCGGCTATCTGGTATGGGCACGTCTCCGTGCTGGCGCTGATCGTCGGTATTCTGGTGCTCGACCTGACCGTCCAGGGCGTGCATATCACCAACCAGACCGTCATTTACCGCGTGAAGCCAGAAGCGCGAAACCGCCTCACGGCCGGGTACATGACCAGCTACTTTATCGGTGGTGCTGCAGGTTCGTTGATTTCTGCTTCCGCATGGCAGCATGCGGGCTGGACAGGCGTGTGCGCCATCGGCGCCATCATGGCGGTGCTGAATCTGCTGGTCTGGTGGCGTGGCTATCACCGCCAGGAAGCAATTCACTAAGATTTACACTGCTTTAGGCCTCCTGGGGTGTAAAGGGGGCCTGCATCTGTTAATGTTAACGCAATTATTTATTCCAGAAATTTTAATGTGGGTGACATATTTAGTATACGCATGAATAGCTCAGACCCTCATCCTCACCTCCCCTCTTCAACGGGTTCATACCCTACGCTTTCTGTGCTCACCGGGTCACGGACTTACCCGGCGCTTTCTGATGGTGACATACGTTTGGCGGATATAACCGCACAAATAATTCATTTACATTATTTGTCACTGTCGTTACTATATCGGCTGTAATTAATGAGGTTATGCCCAAAATGGATAGTTCGTTTACGCCCATTGAACAAATGCTTAAATTCCGCGCCAGTCGTCATGAGGACTTCCCTTATCAGGAAATCCTGCTGACTCGCCTGTGCATGCACATGCAGGGTAAGTTGCTGGAAAATCGTAATAAAATGCTGAAAGCTCAAGGGATTAACGAGACGTTGTTTATGGCGTTAATTACGCTGCAGTCTCAGGAAAACCACAGCATTCAGCCGTCTGAGCTGAGCTGCGCGCTGGGTTCATCCCGCACCAATGCAACCCGTATCGCTGATGAACTGGAAAAACGCGGCTGGATTGAGCGCCGTGAAAGCGACAACGACCGCCGCTGTCTGCATCTGCAACTGACCGATAAAGGTCACGAATTCCTGCGTGAGGTGCTGCCACCTCAGCACAATTGCCTGCACAAACTCTGGTCTGTCCTCAGCACCGCCGAGCGCGACCAGCTTGAGCACATCACTCGCAAACTGCTCACCCGTCTGGACCAGATGGATGAAGACGGCGCCATTCTTGAGGCGCTGCGCTAACGCGACGACACGCTCGAATATCCTGATTTAAAAAAGAAAACTGACAGGCCAGCACGTCACACTGCTGGCCTTTCTGACAACAGGTCGGCTCAGCCGATGTGAAAATAAGAAGATCGTGGAGAACAACAATGAGCGCAAATGCGGAGAATACCAACCCGCAGCAACCGGCCAACAAGAAAGGCAAACGTAAGAGCGCCCTTCTTCTGTTGACCTTGCTCTTTATTATTATTGCCGTGGCATATGGGATCTATTGGTTTTTAGTATTGCGTCATGCTGAAGAGACTGATGATGCATACGTGGCAGGGAACCAGGTTCAAATTATGGCGCAGGTGTCGGGCAGCGTGACGAAAGTCTGGGCTGACAATACCGACTTTGTGCAAAAAGGGGATGTGCTGGTCACGCTCGATCCGACCGACGCCCAACAGGCATTCGAAAAAGCACAGACAGAGCTGGCCTCCAGCGTCCGTCAAACTCGCCAGCTGATGATCAACAGCAAACAGCTTCAGGCCAGCATCGACGTGCAGAAAACCGCACTGGCGCAGGCGCAGAGCGACCTCAATCGTCGTGTTCCTCTCGGCACCGCCAACCTGATTGGCCGTGAAGAGCTGCAGCACGCCCGCGACGCCGTTGCCAGCGCGCAAGCTCAGCTGGACGTGGCGATCCAACAGTACAACGCCAACCAGGCGATGGTGCTGGGCACCAGTCTGGAAAACCAGCCAGCCGTTAAGCAGGCGGCGACCGAAGTGCGTAACGCATGGCTTGCCCTGCAGCGTACCAAAATCGTCAGCCCGATGACCGGCTACGTCTCCCGTCGTTCCGTCCAGCCAGGGGCACAAATTAGCCCAACCACGCCGCTGATGGCGGTCGTTCCTGCGAACAATCTGTGGGTGGATGCGAACTTCAAAGAGACGCAGCTTGCGCATATGCGTATCGGCCAGACCGCGACCGTTATCAGCGACATCTATGGCGATGACGTGAAGTACACCGGTAAAGTGGTCGGTCTGGACATGGGGACCGGCAGCGCCTTCTCCCTGCTGCCTGCGCAGAACGCCACCGGTAACTGGATCAAAGTGGTGCAGCGTCTGCCGGTGCGTATCGAGCTGGATGCCAAACAGCTGGCGGATCACCCGCTGCGTATCGGTCTTTCCACGCTGGTGACGGTCGATACCGCCAACCGCGACGGTCAGATCCTCGCAAGCCAGGTGCGCAGCAGCCCGGCTTATGAAAGTAACGCCCGTGAAATTAGCCTCGATCCGGTCAACAAGCTGATCGATGACATCGTGAAGGCAAACGCCGGTTAATCCGAAGGTGAGCGTTATGCAACAGCAAAAGCCGCAAAAACCGCTGGAAGGCGCGCAGCTGGTTATTATGACCATTGCGCTGTCTCTGGCGACATTCATGCAGGTGCTGGACTCCACCATCGCAAACGTGGCGATCCCGACTATCGCCGGGAACCTTGGCTCATCGCTGAGCCAGGGAACCTGGGTCATTACCTCGTTCGGGGTGGCAAACGCCATCTCCATTCCGATTACCGGCTGGCTGGCGAAGCGCGTCGGTGAAGTGAAGCTGTTCCTGTGGTCAACGGTATTGTTCGTTCTCGCCTCCTGGGCGTGCGGCATGTCCAACAGCCTGACGATGCTGATTTTCTTCCGCGTCATTCAGGGGATTGTGGCAGGGCCGTTGATTCCGCTGTCGCAGAGTTTACTGCTGAACAACTACCCGCCCGCCAAACGCTCCATTGCGCTGGCGCTGTGGTCAATGACCGTAATTGTCGCGCCGATTTGCGGACCGATTCTCGGTGGCTACATCAGCGATAACTACCACTGGGGCTGGATCTTCTTTATCAACGTACCGATTGGTGCGCTGGTCGTGTTGATGACCCTGCAGTCTCTGCGCGGTCGCGAAACGCGTACCGAGCAGCGGCGAATTGATGGCGTGGGGCTGGCGTTGCTGGTCGTCGGCATTGGTAGCCTGCAGATCATGCTCGACCGGGGTAAAGAGCTGGACTGGTTTGCCTCGTCGGAAATCATCGTCCTCACGGTCGTTGCCGTGGTCGCTATCAGCTTCCTGATTGTGTGGGAACTGACGGACGACAACCCGATAGTTGACCTGTCGCTGTTTAAGTCGCGAAACTTCACCATCGGCTGTCTGTGTATCAGCCTCGCCTATATGCTCTACTTCGGCGCGATCGTTCTGCTACCGCAGCTATTGCAGGAGGTATATGGCTATACTGCGACCTGGGCGGGGCTGGCCTCTGCGCCTGTGGGGTTAATACCGGTTCTGCTGTCGCCGATTATTGGTCGTTTCGCCCATAAGCTCGACATGCGCAGGCTGGTCACGTTCAGCTTCATCATGTACGCCGTCTGCTTCTACTGGCGCGCGTATACGTTCGAACCGGGAATGGACTTTGGCGCGTCCGCGTGGCCGCAGTTTATTCAGGGCTTTGCCGTGGCGTGCTTCTTTATGCCACTGACCACCATTACGCTTTCCGGCTTACCGCCTGAGCGCATGGCGGCGGCATCGAGCCTGTCGAACTTTACCCGAACGCTGGCGGGCTCCATCGGGACGTCGATCACCACGACGCTGTGGACCAACCGGGAATCATTGCACCATGCGCAGTTGACCGAAGCAGTGAACCCGTTCAACCCGAATGCTCAGCAGATGTATAGCCAGCTGGAGGGAATGGGGATGACGGAGCAACAGGCGTCCGGCTGGATTGCTCAGCAGATCACCAACCAGGGGCTGATTATCTCGGCAAACGAGATTTTCTGGATATCGGCGGGGATCTTTATCGTCCTGCTGGGGCTGGTGTGGTTTGCTAAACCCCCGTTTGGCGCCGGTAGCGGCGGCGGCGGTGCGCACTAGTCCTGTGCGCAGGATGCCGGGTGGCGGCTACGCCTTACCCGGCCTACGATAACCGGGCCATCATTCGTAGGCCCGGTAAGCGTAGCGCCACCGGGCAACCGCCCCGGCTGTCCAGTACGCGACAGCAATTGTCAGTTTCGATAAAGCAGCGCGCCTGAAATCGATTCACGATAGTGAAAAGACAACAGGAGCGCATCATGCTGAACACACCCGCCGACAAGTACCAACCTTATCCCACGCTTTCCCTGCCTGACCGCCGCTGGCCGGAGCAACGCATCACCCGCGCGCCGCGCTGGCTCTCAACCGACTTACGCGACGGCAACCAGGCGCTTGCCGAGCCGATGGACAGCGCACGCAAGCTGCAGTTCTGGAACCTGCTGCTGGGCTGCGGATTCAAAGAGATTGAGGTGGCCTTCCCGTCCGCCTCCCAGACCGACTTCAATTTTGTGCGTCAGCTGATTGAAGAAAACCGCATTCCGGATGACGTCACGATTCAGGTGTTAACCCAGGCGCGGGAAGATCTCATCCGTCGCACTTTTGAATCCCTGCGCGGTGCGAAACAGGCCACCGTCCATCTGTATAACGCCACCGCCCCGCTGTTCCGCCGCCTGGTGTTCGGCATGGAGAAAGCGCAAGTCGTCGAGCTGGCAACGCGCGCCACGCGCCTTATTCGTCAGCTGTGTGAAGAGAACCCGGATACCCGCTGGCAGTACGAGTACTCCCCGGAGACCTTCTGCTTTACCGAACCGGAGTTTGCGCTGGAGATTTGTGAAGCGGTGGCGGAGATCTGGCAGCCGTGCGATGTGCGGCCAATGGTGATTAATTTACCCGCTACCGTCGAAGTGAGCACGCCTAACGTCTACGCCGATCAGATCGAGTATTTCTGCCGCCACTTCAGCCGCCGCCGCGATGTCTGCATCAGCGTGCATCCGCATAACGACCGCGGCACCGGCGTCGCCAGCGCGGAGCTGGCCATGATGGCAGGCGCAGATCGCGTGGAGGGCTGCCTGTTTGGCAACGGTGAGCGCACGGGCAACGTCTGCCTGGTGACGCTGGCGATGAATCTTTACAGCCAGGGCGTTAGCCCGAATCTGGACTTTAGCGATATGAACCGGGTGGTGGAAGTGGTGGAAGCCTGTAACCAGCTGCCTGTGCACCCGCGCCATCCGTGGGCGGGGCGGCTGGCGTATACCGCCTTCTCAGGCTCGCACCAGGACGCGATCAAAAAAGGTTTTGATGCCCGTCAGCCTGGCGAGCGCTGGGAGATGCCCTATCTGCCCGTCGATCCGCAGGATATCGGCTGTACCTATGAAGCGGTGATCCGCGTGAACAGCCAGTCGGGCAAAAGCGGCAGCGCGTGGCTCATCGAACAGAACCATGGCCTGAAATTACCCCGCGCCCTGCAGCAGGATTTCAGCCAGCACGTGCAGCAGGAAACCGATCGCCACGGGAAAGAGATGACGCAGAATGCGCTGTGGCAGCTGTTCCGCACCCGCTACGGCCTGATAGCGACACCGCAGTATGCACTGCAATCCTACCGCAGCGACAGCCAGCAGGATGGCCAGCTGCACTTAACGGCAAGCATCTATACGCAGGGCGGAACGCGCCAGCTTGAGGGTCAGGGTAACGGTCTGCTTTCTGCCGCCGCTCAGGGCTTAAGCCGCTGGGTCAACGCCCCATTCGTGATTAAGGATTACCACGAGCATACGTTAGGCGAACGCAGCGACAGCCGCTCGGTGGCCTACATCCGCTGCCTGTTCCAGGACGGCAGCAGCCGCTGGGGCGTGGGCATTGACAGCGACGTGGCGCGCGCGTCGCTTCAGGCGCTGTTCAACTCCGTCAGTCGTTCTTAAAGTAATCGCTGGGTGAAGTTCCCATCACCCGGCGAAACATCGCCGTAAAGGCGCTGTGACTGCCGTAACCCAGATCCAGCGCCACACGCAGCACCGGCTGGCCCTGCGCCAGCCGCACTAAGGCTTCCAGCAGGCGCGCCCTTCTTACCCACTCACCGTAGCTTAATCCCGTTTGCTGCTGAAAATGGCGGTTCAGGGTACGCTCACTCATTCCTACCAGGCTCGCGGCCTGCGCGCTGCTCCAGCTTTCCCCTGCGTTTTGCCGGATTTGCAGACACAGATGACGTAATGCTTCACTTTCTGGCTCCGGCAGATAAAACGGCAATGCCGGCATCATGCGGATTTCATCGAGGATCAGCTCATAGATCCGTTCATCGCGGCTGCCGGGTGAGTACGATTCAGGTAAAGCAAGGGAGACGAGGATCAGCTCGCGCAACAGCGGTGAGATCTGCACGATCTGGCAGGTGGCCGGGAGATCGGCGCGCGCCAGCGGATCGATAAACAGCGTGCGGGCTGCGACATTGCCGGTGATTCGAAGAGAGTGCTGTGTCCCCGCAGGGAGCCAGACGCCGCGACCGGGCGGCACCACCCAGCAGCCGGATGCGGTATCGACCCGCACCACGCCAGTCAGGCTGTGCAACAGCTGAGCGCAGTCGTGCTGGTGCCACGGCTCGCTGTCGCCGTGAACGTAATCATGGGCAAACGGAACGAGGGGGCGATGGGTAAAGGAGAAAGTAGAGGTTGTGGTCATGGGGTTAAACCACCCTCACCCTACCCTCTCCCTGAGGGAGAGGGAAAAGGTGCACTAGATGTGCAGTTCCTGCAGTTTTTCTTTTGGCAGGGCCAGCTCGTCGTTGCTGTTCACGCGAACGTCACGCTCGATGATGTGGCGCGCGATTTCCTGCGCTTCTTCCAGAGAGTGCATCTGGTAAGTCCCGCACTGGTAAACGTTCAGCTCAGGGATCTGGTTCTGCTCTTTCACCTTCAGCACGTCTTCCATCGCCGCTTTCCACGCATCTGCAACGCGCGTCTCGTCAGGCACACCAATCAGGCTCATGTAGAAACCGGTACGGCAGCCCATCGGAGAGATATCGATGATCTCAACGCCGTTGCCGTTCAGGTGGTCGCGCATGAAACCGGCGAACAGGTGCTCCAGCGTGTGAATACCTTTCTCTGGCATCACTTCTTTATTTGGCACGCAGAAACGCAGATCGAAAACGGTGATCGTGTCGCCGTGCGGGGTGTGCATGGTCTTCGCCACGCGGACTGCAGGTGCTTCCATACGGGTATGGTCGACAGTAAAGCTATCTAATAACGGCATACGTCACCTCCGATAGTGATTTTTTTTAAAATAAACTGAACTCTTCTACAGAATGCGCGTCTGAGTATATGAAAGACGCGCATTTGTTATCATCATCCCTGAATTCAGAGATGTATATTTTGGCCACAGCGATGTGGCCTTTTTCTTTTTCAGCTCAAGCCTGCTTCGCCAGAAACGCCTCAAACGACTCGGTATCCGCCGCTTCAACCTCTTTCTGACGCACGACGGACGCATCGCGTTCCGCCACAAAATCCGCTTCGCTCAGCACTTCTAACGGCTCCTGCATCAGCATCTCACGGTACTCCGCTGAGAGTGAACGCCCCGTGCCGCCAATGCCCTGATCAATCATAGAACGCAGAATGCGTGCTGAGAACGTCAGTTCAGGATTATCAAAGCTTTCAACCAGCTGGTCGCAAACGGCCTGATACGCTTCACCACCGTATACGCTGTCCATCGTCTGTGCCACGCGCTTCAGGTCGTGGAACAGATCTTTACCCACCTTAGCGAGCGGGAACTGTGCCGTTTCACAGCCGATGCCTAACGTCAGGCCAGGCTTGCGCCCTTCCAGAATCACGCGATTCCAGTTGGTGCGGGTACAAAGCAGTTCGTCTGAACTCATTTCCGGCGCATCCGCCAGCACGCACCAGACCATAAACAGATCGAGGAAGCGAACCTGCTGCTCGTCGACGCCAATCGGCGAGAACGGGTTGATATCCAGCGAGCGTACTTCAATGTATTCAATCCCGCCGCGCTGCAGCGCGTCCGACGGCGTTTCACCGCTGCGGGTAACACGTTTTGGACGAATCGGCGCATACAGCTCGTTTTCAATCTGCAGCACATTACTGTTGATTTGCAGGAGCTTGCCGTCTTTTTCGAGGCCGATTTTCTCGTACTCTTCCGACGGGGTTTTGATCGCCCGCTTCAATCCTGCCACATACTCGTGCAAATCGTTAAACGTAATACCGAGATTGCTTTGCGATTTATTGGTATAGCCAAGGTCGCTCAGGCGCAGAGAGGTCGCGTACGGCAGGTAATACATTCCGCATTCGGTCTTCTCGAACGGCAGCGTGGTCGGTTTTCCCTGCAGGAAGGAAGAACAGATCGCCGGAGAAGCACCAAACAGATACGGAATGATCCAGCCAAAACGATAGTAGTTGCGGATCAGGCGGAAGTAGCCCGCTGAGATCGCGTCTTTATCGGTTTCGCCGCATTTTGCCTGCCAGAACGCCATTGGCAGTGAGAAGTTGTAATGCACGCCTGAAATCGTCTGCATTAACGCGCCGTAGCGGTTTTTCAACCCTTCGCGATACAGCGTCTTCAGTTGACCGATATTGGACGTGCCGTATTGTGCCAGCTCAATCTCCTGCCCCTGCTCGATATAGCACGGCATGCTGAGCGGCCACATGCGCTCATCGCCCATGTTACGGGCAGTAAAGCGATGAATGTCACGCAAAATGGAAAGCATATGATCAACATCACCTTCCACCGGCGTGATGAATTCCAGCAGCGCCTCAGCAAAATCGGTTGTGATCCATTTATGTGTCAGCGCCGAGCCTAACGCCTTCGGGTGACCCGTCGTCGCTAAGCTACCGTCCGCGTTAACGCGCAGCGTTTCACGCTCAAGACCACGCTGAATACCCTTCAGAGCCTGAGGGTGGTTTTCCAGCCAGGCCAGCGCCTGAGATACGTCCGGGATCAAATTGACCTCCCGCCTGTCAAAGTAATGTTACTCAGCATAATTGTAATGGTTGACGATTGAAGGTCGCGTATTCATTCCACCAATTAGTGCCACCACGTCATACCCTGTAGTGTTGCCCACGCCACGAGAACATAGCGCAACGCCTTGCCAAGGCACAAAAAAAAGAGCACCGGTCCCCAGGAGATGCGCATCCATCCCGCCAGCAGACACAGTAAATCGCCTATTACAGGCATCCAGCTTAATAACAGCGTGGCAGCGCCATAGCGTTTTAGCCAGCCGACTGCCTTTTCCTGCCAGCGCAACTTTTCGCGCAGCGGAAAGAAACGCCCAAGAATAACGTTAGTCAGCCCCCCAAGGCTATTACCCATTGTTGCTATTAATACGAGCAACCAGGGCTGACTCACGCCGGACAACAGCATCGCCACCAGTACCACTTCCGAATTTCCCGGTAACAGCGTGGCGCTTAAAAAACTGCTGGCGAATAATGAGGCGAGTGACAGCGCGTCACTCACAGTAAGCGCACATCCACCGCGTCCATTCCGGCATCACGCGCGGCCTGGATACCGAAATCGGCATCTTCAAACACAACGCATTTTGCCGCCGGGACGCCCATTAACTCTGCACAGAGCAGGAAGGTGTCCGGTGCGGGCTTGTGATGTTTAACATGATCGGCGGCAACCACGGCAGAAAAATAGTGGCGAAGGCCAAGATGGTTGAGTAATGCTTCAGCAATCGCACTTTCGCTGCCTGTTCCTACCGACATCGGGCGACGCCCGTGCCACTCTTTTACCACGTCAATCAGCGGCAGAGGGCGTACGGTATCTAAAAGCATGGCTTTGACCGCATCGGTTTTTTCGCGCGCGAGCTGGTACGGGTCGAGATCGGCCTGATTCAGTTCAATCACGGCCTGCGCAATACGCCAGGTGGGGGATCCGTTGAGGGCAATCATCGCCTGAAGGTCGAAACGCATACCGTAGCGGCCCAGAACGTCAGTCCAGGCTTTACGATGCGTAGGTTCGGTATCCAGGAGAGTGCCATCCATATCGAAGATCAAACCGTCATACTGTGCGTACATCGTGCTCTCGCTAACCGATTAACAAAGCATTACTTTATCGTAAATGGTGGTTTTTGTCGCTGATTGCGAAGTGATAACTACGAGAGTGATTAAGAACTAAACATCGAAGGGAATAACAGAAGAGATGGTGCATCCGGGAGGATTCGAACCTCCGACCGCTCGGTTCGTAGCCGAGTACTCTATCCAGCTGAGCTACGGATGCATCGGGAAATGCTTTTAGAAACAGTAAATGGTGCATCCGGGAGGATTCGAACCTCCGACCGCTCGGTTCGTAGCCGAGTACTCTATCCAGCTGAGCTACGGATGCATCAGGGAACTGCTTTCAGAAATAGTAAATGGTGCATCCGGGAGGATTCGAACCTCCGACCGCTCGGTTCGTAGCCGAGTACTCTATCCAGCTGAGCTACGGATGCATCGGGATTTACTACTGTACTGCTCGATATTCATATCACTTCTAAAGCAATATGAAGTAATAGATGGTGCATCCGGGAGGATTCGAACCTCCGACCGCTCGGTTCGTAGCCGAGTACTCTATCCAGCTGAGCTACGGATGCAAAATGGCGGTGAGGCGGGGATTCGAACCCCGGATGCAGCTTTTGACCGCATACTCCCTTAGCAGGGGAGCGCCTTCAGCCTCTCGGCCACCTCACCACACAACGCCTCTTTCGAGTGCTTCGAGTAACTCGTTAAGAGCTTCTCGTCGCTGCGTGGCGCATATATTACTTTCTGGGACTTATAAGTCAAACAATTTTCCACAACCTTTTATCGTTTGCACAAATCGCACGCAATTCGCATGTAAAAGCCGCAAAGAGGGTGTTTTATAAGCGGATTTTGCAGACATCTTCACAGAAAACTCTTGTGAGAAACACGCAGTCAGGACGAGATAAGAGTGAGGGAGTGGTTAAAAACAGAGCGATTGAAATAGAACGGTAACTTTATGCAGGAAAAATGGCAGGAGGGTTGCGTCTCGCCCGACAGCGAGACGCGACAATATCAGTAACTGGACTGCTGGGATTTTTCAGCCTGGATACGCTGGTAGATCTCTTCACGGTGGACAGATACTTCTTTAGGAGCGTTAACACCAATACGTACCTGGTTACCCTTTACCCCTAAAACTGTCACGGTGACCTCATCCCCAATCATGAGGGTCTCACCAACTCGACGAGTCAGAATCAGCATTCTTTGCTCCTTGAAAGATTAAAAGAGTCGGGTCTCTTGTATCCCGGCATTATCCATCATATAACGCCAAAAAGTAAGCGATGACAAACACGTAAAGTGTAAGCAGTCACGGCATCACATTCTGTTAAACGTAAGTTTAGCCGATATACACAAACTCAACCTGACTTTATCGTTATCGATAGCGCAGTGAACAAGACGCCATAACGTTACCGCTATGGCGTCTGCTTGTGCTTTGTAGTTATTACAGTTTCGCGCTTACCCAGCTTTCAACGCTGGCCAATGCCGCAGGAAGTGCCGCCGCATCCGTACCACCGGCTTGCGCCATGTCCGGACGACCGCCACCTTTGCCACCCACCTGCTGGGCGACCATACCAATCAGTTCCCCTGCTTTGACGCGGTCGGTCACATCCTTAGAGACGCCCGCAATCAGAGAAACCTTACCTTCTGCCACTGTCGCCAGCACGATAACGGTAGAACCAAGCTGGTTCTTGAGATCGTCGACCATAGTGCGCAGCATCTTAGGCTCAACGCCCGCCAGATCGCTGACCAGCAGTTTGACGCCCTTAATGTCTACAGCCTTGCTGGAGAGGTTTGCACTCTCCTGCGCCGCAGCCTGCTCTTTCAGCTGCTGCAGCTCTTTTTCCAGCTGACGCGTGCGATCCAGCGCAACGCGCACTTTCTCGCCCAGGTTCTGGCTATCGCCTTTCAGCAGCTGCGCGATGTCGTGCAGCTGATCGCTCTGCGCATGCAGGCTGGCGATTGCGCCTTCACCGGTCACCGCTTCAATACGACGCACACCTGCCGCCGTACCTGATTCGGAAACAATGCGGAACAGGCCGATGTCACCGGTGCGCGATGCGTGCGTACCGCCACACAGCTCGGTAGAGAAGTCGCCCATGCTCAGCACGCGAACGCGGTCGTCATATTTCTCGCCAAACAGCGCCATCGCACCTTTTTTCTTCGCGTCCTCGAGCTCCATGATGTGAGTCTCGATTGGCAGGTTACGACGGATCTGCGCGTTCACCAGATCTTCCACTGCGCGGATTTCAGACGGTTTCATCGCTTCAAAATGCGAGAAGTCGAAACGCAGCACTTTGTCGTTAACCAGAGAACCTTTCTGTGCAACGTGGGTACCCAGCACGTCGCGCAGGGCAGCGTGCATCAGGTGGGTTGCAGAGTGGTTCAGACGAATGCGCGCGCGGCGTGCTTCATCAACGTTAGCCTGTACGCCCTCGCCCACTTTCAGAGAACCGGAAACCAGTTTGCCCTGATGACCAATCGCCTGACCGTATTTCTGGGTGTCGCTGACGCTGAAGCTAAAGCCGCTGCCTTTCAGCTCGCCCTTATCGCCAACCTGGCCGCCGGATTCCGCGTAGAACGGCGTTTTGTCCAGAATGACAACCGCATCCTGACCCGCGCTGATGCTGTCCACGGCTTTACCGTCAACAAACAGGGCGGTCACTTTGCCGGTCAGTTCCAATGCTTCATAGCCTTTGAATTCTGATGCGCCATCAACGCGGATCATCGCGTTATAGTCTGCGCCGAAACCACTGGATTCACGCGCACGACGACGCTGTTCTTCCATCGCGGCTTCGAAGCCCGCTTCGTCAACTTTGATGTTGCGCTCGCGGCAGACGTCTGCCGTCAGGTCAACCGGGAAGCCGTAGGTGTCGTACAGGCGGAAAGCGGTTTCGCCATCCAGCGTGTCGCCTTTAAGCTTCGCCAGCTCTTCGTCCAGCAGCGCCAGACCGCGCTCAAGCGTACGCGCAAACTGCTCTTCTTCGGTTTTCAGTACCTGTTCGACCTGCGCCTGCTGGCGTTTCAGCTCATCACCGGCAGCACCCATCACGCCAATCAGTGGCCCAACGAGTTTATAGAAGAAGGTGTCCTTCGCGCCCAGCATGTTGCCGTGACGGATGGCACGACGAATGATACGACGCAGCACGTAGCCACGGTTTTCATTCGACGGGATAACGCCATCGGCAATCAGGAATGCGCAGGAACGAATGTGGTCTGCGATAACGCGCAGCGATTTGTTGCTGAGGTCGGTCGCACCGGTCACTTCTGCGACGGACTTGATCAGCGTGCTGAACAGGTCGATGTCATAGTTGGAGTTAACGTGCTGCAGCACTGCGGCAATACGTTCCAGACCCATACCGGTATCAACGGACGGCTTCGGCAGCGGCTCCATGGTACCGTCAGCCTGACGGTTGAACTGCATGAAGACGATGTTCCAGATCTCAATGTAGCGGTCGCCATCTTCTTCAGCGCTTCCCGGAGGGCCGCCCCAGATGTGGTCGCCGTGATCGTAGAAGATCTCGGTGCACGGACCGCAAGGACCGGTATCACCCATCTGCCAGAAGTTGTCAGACGCATAAGGTGCGCCTTTATTATCGCCGATGCGAATAATACGTTCGCGCGGGATACCGACTTCTTTTTCCCAGATTTCGAACGCTTCGTCATCGGTTTCGTAAACGGTAACCCACAGACGCTCTTTCGGCAGGTTGAACCAGTTTTCACCGGTCAGCAGTTCCCATGCGTACTGGATAGCATCGTGTTTGAAGTAGTCGCCGAAGCTGAAGTTACCCAGCATTTCGAAGAAAGTATGGTGACGCGCGGTGTAACCGACGTTTTCCAGGTCGTTGTGTTTACCGCCCGCACGCACGCAACGCTGTGAGGTTGTGGCGCGGGAATAATTACGCTTGTCGAGACCAAGGAAAACATCCTTGAACTGGTTCATCCCGGCGTTGGTAAACAGCAGAGTCGGATCATTGTTCGGTACCAGGGAGCTGCTGGCAACAACCTGGTGTCCCTTACTATGGAAAAAGTCGAGAAACGCCTGACGGATCTCAGCGGTGCTCTTGCTCATAATTATCCTGAAATCAAGCTAACGAAATGTCGCAGCAGGTCTGTATCGGTAAACCGTTGGACAGACCAGCTACTGGAAAAAGTGGGAATAAGATAAGTTTTCTTGGGTGGGAAGTAAAATCCCGCATGCGTTCAATCGGCAAAATTACGCCAGATATCCTGAATATCTTCCATCAGAAAGCCGCGGTAGAGCAAAAAGCGTTGGATTTTGACTTTTTCTGAAAATTCACGCGGCAGCGGTTCGCCGTATTTCCGAATCGCCTGTTCTTTTGCCAATTCGCACCAGTCGGTATCGCATTCGCGCATCGCTTTTTCAATCGATTCACGGGCAACCCCTTTCTGGTTCAACTCCTGCCGAATGCGCGCGGGCCCGTATCCTTTGCGACCACGGCTGGCGAGAAAGCGGGAAGCAAAGCGCTCGTCGTCAAGATAGTGATGCTCATAGCACCAGGCGATCACGCGGTCGTAATCTTCTGCTGTGGCATCAATGTCTTCCGGTCCGTTTTTGCTCATCACGGGTGCAGACAGTTTTCGCCGTAGCTCTTGTTCGCTGTGGTCACGCACGGCAAGGATGCGCACCGCGCGGTCCAGCAAGCGCGCGTAGGCGGGTCGTCGTGATGTGGATTCACTCATAAAAAACCTGCAGATTCAGAAATGCAAAAAGGGCCGCATCAGCAGCCCTTCATCTTTACACGAGAGACTTAAAAGTCTTCGTTGGTTTCTTCAGCATCCGCGGCGTCCACCACGAAATCAGGTTTGGAGTCCTGGTTATTCAGCAGAAGCTCACGCACCTTCTTCTCAATCTCTTTCGCTGCAGCCGGGTTCTCTTTCAGCCAGGAGATAGCATTCGCTTTACCCTGACCAATCTTGTCACCGTTGTAGCTGTACCATGCGCCCGCTTTTTCAATCAGCTTTTCTTTCACGCCCAGGTCAACCAGCTCGCCGAGGAAGTTGATGCCTTCGCCGTAGAGGATCTGGAACTCAGCCTGTTTAAACGGCGCGGCGATTTTGTTCTTCACAACCTTCACGCGGGTTTCGCTACCGACCACGTTCTCGCCCTCTTTCACCGCGCCGATACGGCGGATATCCAGACGGACAGAGGCGTAGAATTTCAGGGCGTTACCACCGGTAGTGGTTTCCGGGTTACCGAACATCACACCAATTTTCATACGGATCTGGTTGATGAAGATCAGCAGCGTGTTGGACTGCTTCAGGTTACCGGCCAGCTTACGCATCGCCTGGCTCATCATACGTGCCGCGAGGCCCATGTGAGAGTCACCGATTTCACCTTCGATTTCCGCTTTTGGCGTCAGTGCCGCAACGGAGTCGACGATGATCACGTCAACCGCACCAGAACGCGCCAGCGCGTCACAAATTTCCAGTGCCTGCTCGCCGGTATCCGGCTGGGAACACAGCAGGTTGTCGATATCAACACCCAGTTTACGGGCATAGACAGGGTCCAGCGCGTGCTCAGCATCGATAAACGCACAGGTTTTACCTTCGCGCTGCGCCGCTGCAACAACCTGCAGGGTCAGGGTGGTTTTACCCGAGGATTCCGGTCCGTAGATTTCTACGATACGGCCCATCGGCAAACCGCCAGCGCCCAATGCGATATCCAGAGAAAGCGAACCGGTGGAGATAGTTTCCACGTCCATGGAACGGTCTTCACCCAGGCGCATGATGGAGCCTTTACCGAATTGCTTTTCGATCTGGCCCAGTGCTGCCGCCAACGCTTTCTGTTTGTTCTCGTCGATAGCCATTATTACTCCTGTCATGCCGGGAGAAGCGACTGCGCTTCACCGTGGATTTCTGTTCTGTTGGTGCAATTATACTGTATGGTCATACAGTATCAAGTATTTTGTAGAAATTGTTGCCAGAGCGTTTTCAATGCGTATTCCGTTGCCTGCCGACGTACGCTTTCGCGGTCGCCGCTGAAGCACTCCCGGCGGGTGATCCCCTCGCCTTTGGCGGTGGCAAAACCAAACCAGACGGTGCCGACAGGCTTCACGTCGCTGCCGCCGTCCGGGCCTGCGATGCCGCTTATGGAAATCGCGTAATCTGCCCGCGCCTCTTTCAGCGCGCCAATGGCCATCTCAATCACCACCGGTTCGCTCACCGCGCCATGCTGTTCGAGCGTCGATTCACGCACGCCAATCATCTGTGCTTTAGCTTCGTTACTGTAGGTCACAAAACCGCGTTCAAACCAGGCGGAACTCCCGGCAATGTCGGTAATCACTTTGGCAACCCAACCGCCAGTACAGGACTCTGCCGTTGTGAGGGTCGCACCACGCTGTTTAAGCGCCAACCCTACCACTTCGCTAAGCTGCATCAATTCATGGTCAGTCATTCTCGCTCCAGGCTTCGGAAAAACGTGCAGCACAAGATAGCACTTTCTCGTTAGATATGGGGATGCGCTTGCGGTTTTACGAGGGAGCTTCAGAAAAAAGCCGATGCAGGCGCACCGGCTCTGGGCATGTTATTTCATGCTGTTCGCAATCGTATCGACATTGTGACGAAACGCCTTAACGTAGGTGTCTGCTACGCCGCCTTTTGACGACAGTGCTTCCGGGTAGAGTTCGCCGCCCGGCTGCGCACCCGTGGCGCTGGCAATCTGTTTCACCAGTCGCGGGTCAAGCTGGTTTTCCATAAACCAGGTTTTTACGCCGTCGGCTTTAATCTGATTAATGATCTCAGCCACCTGCGCCGCACTGGCCTCGCTCTCTGACGACAGCCCCTGCGGGGCCATAAACGTTACGCCGTAGGCGCGGCTGAAATAGCCGAACGCATCATGGCTGGTCAGCACCTTGCGCTTATCCTTCGGGATCGCGCTAAAACGCGTTTTGGCCCAGCTGTCCAGCTGGTTAAGCTGTGCGATATAGGGTTTTCCGGAAGCTTCCAGCGCAGCTTTATCTTCCGGGTCAGCTTTCACCAGCCCGTCCAGAATATTTTGTGCATACAGCGCCCCGTTCGCCGCGCTGTTCCATGCGTGCGGATCGGTCACGGTTTTGCCCTCTTCCTCAAGCGTGTGGGTTTTCACCCCGGTCGATGCCACCACCAGTTGGCCTTTAAATCCTGAGGCCTTCACCAGCCGGTCAAGCCAGCCCTCCAGCCCCAGGCCGTTGACCACAACCACATCGGCCTTATTCAGCGCCGCGCTGTCTTTCGGTGACGGTTCGAAGGTATGCGGGTCGCCGTCCGGCCCTACCAGCGTCGTCACTTTCACGTGGTCTCCTCCCACTTCCTGAGTCATGTCACCCAATATTGAAAAACTGGTCACCACGTTGAGCGTTTTCGCCATCACACCGTGCGACATCATCCCCAGCGCGAGCGCCACAGCTAACCCTGTACGTTTCATCATTTCCCCTTGCGTTAAAAAAGCGCCCGCAGGCTGCCAGCCAGCCTGCTGCGCGTACCAAATAAAACAGAGATAAAGAACAGCGCGCTGGCGGTGAGCACGATGGATGGCCCCGCAGGCAAACTCACCGCCCAGGAAAGGCTGAGCCCGAGCCACGCACAGAAAATACCGCTGATGCCCGCCATCAATAACAACCCGGGTAACGTGCGTACCCAGCAGCGTGCTGCCACCGCGGGGAGCATCATCAGCCCGACGGCCATCAGCGTGCCAAGCACCTGAAATCCGGCCACCAGATTAAGCACCAGCAGCGCCAGAAACAGTCCATGCAATAAGCCAGGTAACCCGCGAGCATTCACCTGCAGCCAGGCGGTATCAAAGGCCTCTGTCACCAGCCCGCGATAGAAAATCGCCAGCGTGATAAGCGTGACGATGCATACGCCGGTGACGAACAGCGCGGCGTCGTTGTCCACCGCAAGAATGGAGCCAAACAGCAGATGCAGTAGATCGACGTTCGAGCCGCGCAGCGAGACCAGCGTGACGCCCAGCGCCAGCGACCCAAGATAGAAACCGGCAAAGCTGGCATCTTCTTTGAGCGGCGTGCGGCGGCTGACCAGACCGGCCACCAGCGCCACGGTAATTCCCGCGATAAAACCGCCAATACTCATCGCCAGCAGCGACATTCCGCTGAGCAAATACCCCACGGCGACACCCGGCAAAATGGCGTGAGAAAGCGCATCCCCCATCAGGCTCATCCGACGCAGTTGAAGAAACACGCCGAGCGCGGTGGTGCTGACGGAGAGCGCCAGGCAAACCACCAGCGCGCGGCGCATAAACCCGTATTCGATAAACGGCTGGAAAAATGTATGCCAGATCATGCCACCCTCACCCGTTCGGTTTTCCACTGGGGAACGTCAGCATCCAGCCGTAAGGTTTGCGGGAAGTGGCGCGACACGCGCTCGCTGTCGTGTAAAACCGCGAGCAGCGTTTGCCCCTGCATATACATCTCCAGCATCAGGTCCATCAGCACGTTGCAGGTGGCTTCATCGACCCCGGTAAAGGGCTCATCCAGCATCACCAGCGGCGCCTGCTGCACCAGTACGCGGGCAAACAGCATGCGCTGAAACTGGCCACCGGAGAGTTCATCGATGGTGGATAACGCCATGGATCCCAGCCCGACGCGCTCAAGCGTGCTGGCAATCCGCAACCGCGTCTCGCGACGAAAACCGGTAAAAAGCGATATGCGCGGCCAGCAGCCCATGCTTACCACGTCCTGTACGGTCAGCGGAAACTGTGCCTCCAGCGCGTGACGCTGTGCCAGCCAGCCGATTACCGGGCGCTTAACCTGCCAGCGGAAGCCGCCGCTGACTGGAGGAATAAACCCCGCCAGCGTTTTCAGCAGCGTCGATTTCCCGCAGCCGTTAGCGCCGATAATGGCGGTCATGCTCCCCCGTTCGATCCCCCCCGAAAGAGGATGCGTAACGGGCTGGCGGTCATAGCCCGCGACCAGTTCGTTCATCACGATCATGGCAATGCCACCGCCCAGCGCACGGCCAGCCCGATAAAGACAACAAGCACCAGCGCCAGCAACAGCCGAACCAGAGCAGACAGAGAAAAAAGGGACGTTGACATTTTGACACCAAATTAAATGTTATAACATAACAATAATGAAAGGCGGTTAAGATGTAAATGGCGGGTTTGAAAAGGGAGTGTGGCGAAATGTTTCTGCAAAATTCCCCTCTCCCGTGGGTGTACGGTCCGGGGACATGGTAGACAGGTGTTCGGGGACATGGTGAACACTTTTTAACATCCTTTACCCATGGTGATCGACTTTTTCTTCAGGTCGATCACCCCCACTTTCGTGCTGTACCACCACACCTCGTAGCTGCCGTCTTCCTGCGTCTCCTTCAGCCCGACCCGTTCTCCCCTGAACGCCTTGCCTGCGCTCAGACTTACCCCTTTCACGCTCAGCTTTCCGCTGATATCCACTTTCCTGACCATCACGCCCTCGTCGTATTCCGGGGGCGTGGTGTTGCCGCTGTATTGTCGTGCAGACGGCTTATACCGCGAGCCCGGTACCGCCATATCCAGCGCCTCATGCGGGCGTTCAAGGTTGTACACCGTCCGCCAGTGGTCGAAGGCGCGCTGCAGTTCACCCTCGCTCGCGAACCACTTGCCCTGCAGCACTTCCGCCTTCAGGCTGCGGTGAAAACGCTCCAGCTTGCCCTGCGTCTGCGGATGATAAGGCCGGGAATGCCCCACCCGGATACCGTGGCGCATCAGCCACAGCTCCAGCGCCGTCCAGGTGCCGGTGGTGTCTCCCCACGGTGAGCCGTTGTCCATCGTCATCCGGTCCGGCAGGCCGTAACGTTCAAACACGCTGACCAGTTGCTGCTGCACGGTCTCGCGCCGTTCATCGGTACAGTGCGCCAGGCACAGGGAAAAACGGGAATGGTCGTCCAGGAGGGTGAGCGGATGGCAGCGGCCACCGCCAAAGGGAAAGTGGCCCTTAAAGTCCATCTGCCAGAGGCGGTTCGGCGCGTCGTGTTCGAAGCGTCCCGTGGCGGGAATGCCCGGTGAAGTGCCCGGCAGCAGGCCGTGACGGGCCATCAGGTTATGGACGGTGCTGAAGGCGGGCATGGTGTGCCCCTGGTCTTCGAGCCAGCGCTTTATCTTGCGTGCGCCCCAGCGTTGATGGCGGTCATGGGCCATACGCAGCAGGGCAGTGATGTCGTCAGATGAGCGGTTCGGGGAATGGTGCGGTATGCGCGGGCGGTCCTGAAGGCCGGCAGCCCCTTCCTCCGCCCAGCGGCGAAGCCACTTGTAGCCGGTGGCCGGTGAAATGCCGAAGCGACGGCAGAGGGAACGGATGTTCGCCCCGTCCTGCGAGGCGAACAAAACAAACTCGGTACGTAATGACATGGTATCTCTCGCATCCCAGGGCATAAGCGACTCCATAAACGGGTTCTTATGCCTTAGTTGTAAGTGTCTACCATGTCCCCGAACAAGTGTTCACTATGTCCCCGGACCGTACATGGGAGAGGGTCAGGGTGAGGGCATCAGGCCGCACCGTGCATGCAGCCATGCCGGGTGGCGACGTTGCCTTACCCGGCCTACCCGTCAGAATGACTTACTGACTAAACGGTGACGCCGCCGGGACGCGAGCCTGAGACACCGCCAGCCCCAGCTGCCACACCGCCATTGCGTAGTGGGTACTGTGGTTATAACGGGTAATGGTGTAGAAGTTCGGCATGCCGTACCAGTACTGATACCCGGTTCCCACGTCCAGACGCAGCAGGCTCACCTGCTCGACATTGCCCAGCGGCTGCGTTGGCGTTAAGCCTGCCGCCGTCAGCTGTGCAACGCTGTATTTAGTTTTGAAGCCGTTTTCCAGACCAAACGCCTCGCCGTTTGCCTGCACCGCAACTTGCCCACCCGGCGTCCAGCCGTGCGCTTTGAAGTAGTTCGCCACGCTGCCGATGGCATCCACCGGATCCCACAGGTTGATGTGACCATCACCGTTAAAGTCGACAGCATATTGCTTATAGGAAGACGGCATAAACTGACCGTAGCCCATCGCACCGGCAAACGACCCTTTCAGATCCAGCGGGTCGTCCTGTTCGCTGCGCGCCATCAGCAGGAAGGTTTCCAGCTCGGAAGAGAAGTACTCCGCGCGACGCGGGTAGTTAAAGGAGAGCGTCGCCAGCGCGTCCAGGATGCGGGTTTTACCCATCACGCGACCCCAGCGGGTTTCCACGCCGATAATCCCGACGATGATTTCAGGCGGTACGCCGTACACCTGCCACGCGCGGTTGAGCGCATCTTCATACTGATTCCAGAACACCACGCCGTTTTGCACGTTGTCCGGGGTAATAAACTGTTTGCGATAGCGCAGCCACGCGCCGTTTGGCCCGGTCGGCACCTGTGCCGTCGGTGCCTGGCGGTCCATCAGGCGCAGCACGTAATCCAGACGCTTGGCCTGCGACAAAATTTCGTGCAGCTGCTGTCTGTCAAAGCCGTGTTTGCTCACCATTTTATCGATGAACTGTTCGGCCGCCGGGTTATTGGCGAAGTCGCCGCCCATCTGCATCATATTATGCTGCGGCTCCAGCAGGAATCCTCCGGAAGGCGCACCCGCCGTTTGCTGAACGGCTTCGGTCTTAGGTTTGCTACTACAGGCAGACAGCAGAATAAGCGCAGGCAACAGCGCTGCATAACGACGCTTGAACATGAGACATCCATTTAACGGGTTCGATAAGAACCCAGTATGGTAAAGCATCCGCAACACCTCAAGGAAGCGGTACGCACTCCCCCAACGCAAATCCGCGTTTTTTTCCACCGAAAACCATTGACCTCATCAATAAACTTTCAAAATAATCTATTTTTCTTTCATTGTGAGATCTAACTAACACTTTAAAACCTTTCAAAGTGATTATTATTAGCCTGTCAGACAAAAACAAAAAAGCCCCACAGGAGAGAAGAATGATAGAAACCATCACCCACGGCGCCGAGTGGTTCATCGGGCTGTTTCAGAAAGGCGGAGAAGTGTTCACCGGTATGGTGACCGGGATCCTGCCCCTGCTGATCAGCCTGCTGGTGATCATGAACGCGTTGATCAACTTTATCGGCCAGCAGCGCATTGAACGCTTCGCCCAGCGCTGTGCCGGGAATCCGCTGTCCCGCTATCTGGTATTACCGTTCATCGGCACCTTCGTGTTCTGTAACCCGATGACCTTAAGCCTCGGCCGCTTCATGCCGGAAAAGTACAAGCCGAGCTATTACGCCGCCGCCTCCTACAGTTGCCACTCCATGAACGGCCTGTTCCCGCACATTAACCCCGGAGAGCTGTTTGTCTATCTCGGGATCGCCAGCGGTCTCACCACCCTTGGCCTGCCGCTCGGCCCGCTGGCGGTGAGCTATCTGCTGGTCGGCCTGGTCACCAACTTCTTCCGCGGCTGGGTGACGGACCTCACCACCGCCATTTTTGAGAAAAAAATGGGCATCCAGCTTGAACAGAAAGTCCATCTTTCAGGAGCCACAGCATGAACCGGATCCGCATTGAGAAAGGCACGGGCGGCTGGGGCGGCCCGCTGGAGTTCGACGCCACCGAAGGCAAAAAGATCGTTTACATCACCGCGGGCACGCGCCCGGCGATCGTTGACAGGCTGCGCGAGCTGACCGGCTGGGAAGCGGTCGACGGCTTTAAGGAAGGCGAACCGCCGGAGGCGGAAATCGGTGTGGCGGTGATCGACTGCGGCGGCACGCTGCGCTGCGGTATCTATCCGAAGCGCCGAATTCCGACGGTGAATATTCACTCCACCGGAAAATCCGGCCCGCTGGCGCAGTACATCCTTGAGGACATTTACGTCTCAGGCGTGAAAGAGGACAACATCACGCTGGTGAATGGGACGCCTGCACCGCAAAAAGCGGCCCCGCGCGAGTACGACACCAGCAAGAAAATCACCGAGCAGAGCGACGGCCTGCTGGCGAAGGTCGGGATGGGCATGGGTTCCGCTGTGGCGGTGCTGTTCCAGTCCGGGCGCGACACCATCGACACGGTACTGAAAACCATCCTGCCCTTTATGGCGTTCGTCTCGGCGCTGATCGGCATCATCATGGCGTCCGGCCTGGGCGACTGGATTGCCCACGGCCTCGCCCCGCTCGCCAGCCACCCGCTCGGGCTGGTCACGCTGGCGCTGATCTGCTCCTTCCCGCTGCTGTCGCCGTTCCTCGGCCCGGGCGCGGTGATTGCCCAGGTCATCGGCGTGCTGATTGGCGTGCAGATTGGTCTGGGGAACATCCCTCCGCACCTCGCCCTGCCCGCCCTGTTTGCCATTAACGCCCAGGCAGCGTGCGACTTTATCCCCGTTGGGCTGTCGCTGGCCGAAGCGCGCCAGGACACCGTGCGCGTAGGCGTGCCGTCCGTGCTGGTGAGCCGCTTCCTGACGGGCGCGCCGACGGTGCTGATTGCCTGGTTTGTCTCCGGCTTTATTTATCAATAAGAGGTTCCTGCGATGACCGTGATTTACCAGACCACCATTACCCGCATCGGCCAGAGCGCAGCCGACGCGCTGAACGACCAGATGCTGATCACCTTCCGCGAAGGCGCCCCGGCAGATATCGAAGAGTTTTGTTTTATCCACTGCCACGGCGAGCTGAACGGTGAGCTGAAGGCAGGAAGCCAGCTGGAGCTGGGCGAAGCGCGCTATGCCGTCACCGCCGTTGGCGACGTGGCCGAGCAAAACCTGCGCGAGCTGGGCCACATCACCCTGCGTTTCGACGGCCAGCCGCAGGCAGAGTATCCCGGCACGGTTCACGTCGCGGGCCCGGTTCCGCAGGCTGTCACCCCAGGCTGCACGTTAAAATTTGTTGCGTAATTAAGGAGATACACATGAGTCAGGTTGCCGTTGTCATTGGTGGAGGACAAACCTTAGGCGAGTTCCTCTGCCGTGGGCTTGCCGCAGAAGGTTACCGCGTGGCGGTAGTGGACATTCAGAGTGAAAAAGCCGCCCGCGTAGCGGATACCATCAACACCGAGTTTGGCGAAGGGATGGCGTACGGGTTTGGTGCCGACGCCACCAGCGAGCAAAGCGTAATGGCGCTAGCCCGCGGCGTGGACGAGATTTTTGGACGTACCGATCTGCTGGTCTACAGCGCGGGGATTGCGAAAGCGGCCTTTATCAGCGATTTCGCGCTGGGGGATTTTGACCGCTCGCTGCAGGTAAACCTGGTGGGCTATTTCCTCTGCGCCCGCGAGTTTTCCCGTCTGATGATCCGCGACGGCATTCAGGGGCGCATCATTCAGATCAACTCAAAATCAGGGAAGGTAGGCAGCAAGCACAACTCCGGCTACAGCGCGGCGAAGTTTGGCGGCGTGGGGCTGACGCAGTCTCTGGCGCTGGATCTGGCTGAGTATGGCATTACCGTTCACTCGCTGATGCTGGGCAACCTGCTGAAATCGCCGATGTTCCAGTCCCTGCTGCCGCAGTATGCCACCAAGCTCGGTATCAAGGCTGAGGAAGTGGAGCAGTACTACATCGATAAAGTGCCGCTGAAGCGCGGGTGCGATTATCAGGACGTGCTGAACATGCTGCTGTTTTACGCCAGCCCCAAAGCCTCGTACTGCACCGGGCAGTCGATCAACGTGACCGGTGGGCAGGTCATGTTCTGATCGAGCAGCCTGATGCCCTCACCCTAACCCTCTCCCACCGGGAGAGGGAACAAAACAAGGAGTCAATATGGTAACCGCACTCATCACCGTCGCCGCCCTCGCCTGGCTGTGCCAGATGGCGTTTGGCGGCTGGCAGATCCACCAGTTTAACCGCGCGTTTGATGCCCTGTGTCAGAAAGGTCGAGTGGGCGTCGGACGTTCCGGCGGACGCTTCAAACCGCGCGTGGTCGTCGCCGTTGCGCTGGACGAAAACAATAACGTCTGCGATTCGCTCATCATGCGCGGCATGACCGTCTTCGCCCGGCCGGTGAAAATCCAGGCAATCAATGGCATTTCGCTGCAGGAATTACGGCCTGATGTGATCTTTCCCCATGATCCACTCTGTCAGAATGCACTATCATTAGCGCTTAATCTGAAACATGGATAATTTCGTTGTGAAAGCTATAGACTTGCGAAATTATCATTTCGCAACCTAAGGAACGAAGCGCCTATGAAACCTCGTCAGCGGCAGGCGGCCATTCTCGAACATCTGCAAAAGCAGGGAAAATGTTCGGTAGAGGATCTGGCCCACTACTTTGACACCACCGGCACGACAATACGCAAGGACCTGGTATTGCTCGAAAACTCTGGCGCCGTCATTCGAACCTACGGCGGCGTGGTGCTCAATAAGGACGAAGCGGACCCGCCTATCGATCACAAAACGCTGATCAATACCCACCAGAAAGCGCTCATTGCCGAAGCTGCCGTAAAATTTATCCAGGACGGTGATTCCATCATTCTGGATGCAGGCAGTACCGTCCTGCAGATGATCCCGCTGCTCAGCCGCTTTAACAACATCACGGTGATGACCAACAGCCTGCACATCGTCAACGCCCTGTCGGAGTTCGACAGCGAGCAGACCATTCTGATGCCCGGCGGCACCTTCCGCAAAAAATCGGCGTCGTTTCACGGCCAACTGGCGGAGAATGCCTTCGACCACTTCAGCTTTGATAAACTCTTTATGGGCACCGACGGCATCGACCTGAACGCGGGCGTTACGACGTTCAACGAGGTGTTCAGCGTCAGTAAAGCGATGTGCAATGCCGCGCGGGAAGTGATCTTGATGGCAGACTCGTCGAAGTTTGGCCGCAAAAGCCCCAACATTGTCTGTAGCCTTGAAAGCGTTGATAAGCTGATTACCGACGCGGGTATCGACCCGGCGTTCAAGAAAGCGCTGGAAGAGAAAGGAATCGACGTGATCGTAACCGGAGAAAGAGATGAGTGATTTTCTGTTAGAAACGGGCCGCCAGACGCTGATGCTGGAACTGCAGGAAGCCAGCCGCCTGCCGGAACGTCTGGGCGAGGATTTTGTCCGCGCCGCCAACACCATTATCCACTGCGAAGGCAAAGTGATCGTGGCGGGCATCGGTAAATCTGGCCATATCGGCAAAAAGATTGCCGCGACGCTCGCCAGCACCGGCACCCCGGCGTTCTTTGTGCATCCGGCAGAAGCGCTGCATGGCGATCTCGGGATGATTGAAAGCCGCGACGTGATGCTGTTTATCTCCTACTCCGGTTCGGCCAAAGAGCTGGACCTGATTATTCCACGTCTGCAGGAAAAATCGGTCGCCCTGCTGGCGATGACCGGAAAATCCCGCTCGCCGCTGGCGCTGGCCGCCAAAGCGACGCTGGATATTTCCGTTGAGCGTGAAGCCTGTCCGATGCACCTCGCCCCGACCTCCAGCACCGTTAACACCCTGATGATGGGCGACGCGCTGGCCATGGCGGTGATGCAGGCGCGCGGCTTTAACGAAGAAGATTTCGCCCGTTCGCATCCGGCAGGTGCGCTCGGCGCACGCCTGCTCAACAAGGTTCACCACCTGATGCGCACCGACGATGCCATTCCGCAGGTCAAACTCGATACCAGCGTCATGGACGCGATGCTGGAGCTCAGCCGCACTGGTCTGGGGCTGGTTGCGGTCTGCGATGACAACGGGAACGTCAAGGGCGTGTTTACCGACGGCGACCTGCGCCGCTGGCTGGTAGGCGGCGGCAGGCTGGAAACAAAAGTGTCGGACGCCATGACCAAAGGCGGACTGACGCTCAACGCCGAGAGCCGCGCCATTGAAGCCAAAGAGGTGCTGATGAAGCGCAAAATCACCGCCGCGCCGGTGGTGGATGATGCCGGCAGGCTGTGCGGAGCTATCAACCTGCAGGATTTTTATCAGGCCGGAATTATCTAACCCTTCAGTCCCAGACGCTTCGCCAGCCTGTGCAGGTTGGCGACGTCCATCTCCAGCGCCCGCGCGCACGCCGCCCAGCTGCGGTTATTCTGCTCCAGCGCGCGGGTAATCATCTGACGCTGAAACGCCTCCGTGGCTTCACGCAGATTTTCATTCGCTATCTCTGGTGCCGCCTGGGCAACAGCCGGTGCGGTTTCATCCTGAAGCGCAAAATGCCGCGCGTGGATCACTACCTCGTCACCCGAGCGCGTCGCCCGCGCCAGCACCACCGCGCGGTGGATCGCATGCTCCAGCTCGCGCACGTTGCCTGGCCAGCCGTAACTCAGCAGATGCGACCTCGCCCCCGGGCTCAGCACCACGCGGGAAAGCCCCATCCTGAGACGGCACTGCTCGCAGAAAAAGCCCGCCAGCAGCACCACGTCGTCCCCGCGCTCGCGCAGCGGCGGCACCGTAAGCGGGAACACGCTCAGGCGATGGAACAGGTCAGCGCGGAAGTTCCCGGCCAGTACCTCTTCACGCAGGTCGCGGTTGGTGGCGGCCAGCACGCGCACGTCCACTCTGTGACTGCGATCATCCCCCACGCGCTGGATGTCGCCGTACTGCAGGACGCGCAGCAGCTTGGCCTGCAGCGACAGGGAAAGCTCGCCAATTTCATCCAGAAACAGCGTGCCGTTATCGGCCATTTCGAACTTGCCGCTGCGGTTGCTAATGGCCCCGGTAAACGCCCCTTTGACGTGACCAAACAGCTCGCTTTCCGCCACGCTTTCCGGCAGCGCGGCGCAGTTGAGGTACACCAGCGGGTTCACCGCGCGCGGCGAGGCTTCGTGAATAGACTTCGCCACCAGCTCCTTACCGGTGCCGGTTTCCCCGAAGATCAGCACGTTTAAATCTGAGGCGGCAACAATCTCAATCTCTTTTTTGAGCTGCGCCATACCCGGAGAAAGACCGATCATCTCCGTGTGCGTTACCTGTTCAAACGCCGCCGGGCTGCCGGGAAGAATGTTCTGGCTCTCCAGCTGTTCAATCAGTAGGGCATTGTTCAGCGCCCCAGCGGCCAGGGCGGCAATCAGGCGCAGCTCTTCGTCGCTAAAGGTGTCGAACTGGTCCGGCGACAGGCCGTCGAGGGTCAGTGCTCCGATCAGATTTTGTCCGGCAAACAGCGGCAGGCCGATACAGGCGTGCACCTTCAGGCTCTCCTGTCCGGGAATAAGCCCGTCGTACGGATCGGGCAAGTCGCTGTCCGCCGGGAAGCGCACCACGTCCCCCGCGCGGGCGATAGTTTCCAGACGCGGATGGCCTTCAAGGGTAAAACGCCGTCCGAGCACGTCCTTCGCCAGCCCGTCGATAGCCAGCGGAATAAACTGCCGCCCTTCATAGCGCAGCAGCGCCGAGGCGTCACACGCCAGCACGTGGCGCAGCGTGGAGATCAGCCGCTGAAAGCGGTCCTGATGGCCGATACCGGTTTGCAGCTCAATGGCGATCTTCGCCAGCACGTCGACGGAAAAGCTCATAGTGACCTCGCTGTCATTTTGACAATGTATGTTGTCATATTGACACTGATTTTAATAGTCATAATGACTACCCATTACGGATCATAAGAATTTTTATCAAACAAAATCAATATATTAAAAGTTGGCACGCAACTTGATATAGGCAAACCATCTTATTTGAAAATGCTGTATTACGTAGAGGTTGCTATGTCTATTCTTGTTAAAAATAACATTCATTGGGTCGGTCAACGTGACTGGGAAGTGCGCGATTTCCACGGGACGGAATACAAAACGCTGCGCGGCAGCAGCTACAACAGCTATCTCATCCGCGAAGGAAAAAACGTGCTGATCGATACCGTCGATCACAAGTTCAGCCGCGAGTTCGTGCAGAACCTGCGCAGTGAAATCGACCTGGACGCCATCGACTACATCATCATCAATCATGCGGAAGAAGATCACGCCGGCGCGCTGACCGAGCTGATGTCTTACATTCCGAACACGCCGATCTACTGCACCACCAACGCCATCGACTCGATCAACGGCCACCACCACCATCCGGAGTGGAACTTCCATACCGTGAAAACCGGCGACGCGCTGGATATCGGCAACGGCAAACAGCTGATCTTCGTGGAAACCCCGATGCTGCACTGGCCGGACAGCATGATGACCTACATGACCGGCGACGCGGTGCTGTTCAGCAACGACGCCTTCGGCCAGCACTACTGCGACGAGCGCCTGTTCAACGACGAAGTGGACCAGACCGAGCTGTTCGAGCAGTGCCAACGCTACTACGCCAACATCCTGACGCCGTTCAGCCGCCTGGTAACGCCAAAAATTACCGAAATCCTCGGCTTTAACCTGCCGGTGGACATGATTGCCACCTCCCACGGCGTGGTGTGGCGTGAGAACCCGACCCAGATCGTCGAGCTGTACCTGAAGTGGGCGGCGGACTATCAGGAAGACCGCATCACGATCTTCTACGACACCATGTCCAACAACACCCGCATGATGGCGGACGCCATTGCCCAGGGCATCAACGAAGTGGACCCGAACGTGGCGGTGAAAATCTTCAACGTGGCGCGCAGCGATAAGAACGAGGTGTTGACCAACGTGTTCCGCTCTAAGGGCGTGCTGGTGGGCACCTCCACCATGAACAACGTAATGATGCCGAAAATTGCCGGCCTTGTGGAAGAGATGACCGGCCTGCGTTTTCGCAACAAGCGCGCCAGCGCCTTTGGCTCCCACGGCTGGAGCGGCGGCGCTGTAGACCGTCTGTCTACGCGTCTGCAGGATGCCGGTTTCGAAATGTCCCTGAGCCTGAAGGCGAAATGGCGTCCGGATATCGACGCCCTGGAGATCTGTCGCCAACATGGCCGCGACATTGCCCGTCAGTGGGCGCTCGCTCCGCTGCCGGAAGTGACGGCAAAACCAACCGAACAGCAGGAAGCCTGCGCCTGTGCCGCCGCGGCAGCCGCCGATCTCGGCCCGCGCATGCAGTGCAGCGTCTGCCAGTGGATTTACGATCCTGAACTGGGCGAACCGCTGCAGGATGTTGCCCCGGGCACGCCGTGGCGAGACGTGCCGGACAACTTCCTCTGCCCGGAATGTTCACTCGGTAAGGACGTCTTTGACGAACTGGGTACGGAGGCAAAATGAGCAACGGTATCGTCATCATCGGCTCGGGCTTTGCCGCCCGCCAGCTGGTGAAAAACATCCGCAAGCAGGATGCCAGCGTGCCGCTGACGGTGATTGCCGCCGACAGCATGGACGAGTACAACAAGCCTGATTTAAGCCACGTCATTAGCCAGAATCAGCGCGCCGAAGACCTCACCCGCCAGACGGCGGGGGAGTTCGCAGAGCAGTTTAACCTGCGTCTGTTCCCGTACACCTGGGTCACCGATATCGACGCCGATGCCCGCGTAGTGAAAGCGAAAGAGAAAACCTGGCAGTACGACAAGCTGGTGCTGGCCACGGGTGCCTCTGCGTTTGTGCCGCCGATTGAAGGCCGCGAGCTGATGATCACGCTCAACAGCCAGCAGGAGTACCAGGCCAGCGAAACGGGGCTTCGCGACGCTCAGCGGGTAATGATTGTCGGCGGCGGGCTGATCGGCACCGAGCTGGCGATGGATTTCTGCCGGGCGGGCAAATCCGTCACCCTGGTTGACCACGCGGCGAGCATTCTTTCGGCGCTGATGCCCGCAGAAGTAAGCAGTCGCTTACAGCATCGCCTGACCGACATGGGCGTGCATCTGCTGTTGAAATCGCAGCTGCACAGCCTGAGCAAAACCGAAGGCGGCATTCGTGCCACGCTCGACCGCAGCCGCAGCGTTGAGGTGGACGTGGTTATTGCGGCGACGGGCCTGCGCCCGGAAACCTCGCTGGCGCATCGTGCAGGGGCAGAAACAGGCCGTGGTGTGAAGGTAAATAGCTATCTGCAAACCACGCAGCCTGATATTTACGCCCTGGGCGACTGCGCTGAAATTAACGGTCAGGTGCTGCCTTTTTTACAGCCAATTCAATTAAGCGCGATGTATCTGGCGAAAAACCTGCTCGGCGGCAGCGCGCCGCTGAAATTACCCGCCATGCTGATTAAAGTCAAAACGCCGGAATTACCGCTGCACCTTGCCGGTGAAACGCAGCGTCAGGATCTGAACTGGCAAATTACCCTCGAACCGCAGGGAATGGTCGCGCGCGGTGCCGATAATGAGGGGCAACTACGCGCTTTTGTCGTCAGTGAAGACCGAATGAAGGAGGCTTTCGCTCTGCTGAAACTGTTACCTGCCTGACCCTCTTTTTGCCGGGTGGCGCTTCGCTTACCCGGCCTACAGCACGACCACGCTTACTTAACCTTTGGATTTAATTATCCACCGCCCCGATGTCCCGGGGCTTTTTTTTACGCATTCTATTCATCAAATAAATGCAAAGCAGGTATATCATCGCTATCAATCCCTTATTTATTATTCCCATTAATACTTAAATGCGGAACAGGTGAAAAACATCACCCTGTTTTATTATTCGCCGCTGGACTAGTCTGATAATTAATTAATCAGCCGGAGACAAATCATGGCGACTTTTAATACCGAACTCAAATATCTTTCTCGTTATTTCAAAGAAGCGAAGCATGCTGAGCACATTTTATTTCGCTGGCTTTATTTGAGCCCGGAGGCGCGCATTGAGCGTCTGCGCGAGCTGATGATGCCGGTCAGTGAGCCTGAGCGGTAATTGCCGGGCAAAACCGGAACACTTTACGTATACCAGCACTTTTTCTTCCGCAAAAAAATCCTACACTCTCAGCATCCCTTTTTCACAGGTATGCCGCTATGCGCCAGCTTCAGAAAATCCGTCAGTATCAACGGCTTTATCAGCACTACGGTGCAGCGCCAGCGTCCACGACTATCGCGGAAGTCGCGGAGGTTGCGCTGTGCAGCGAACGTCATGCGCGCACCCTGCTGCGCCAGCTCGCTCAAAGCGGCTGGCTAAGCTGGAACGCGCAGCCGGGGCGCGGGCACCGTGCCACCCTGCACTGCCTGACAACCACCAGCGAACTGAGCGCGCCGCTGATGCACGCCTGTCTGGAAAAAGGCGATTACCAGAGCGCGCTGCAGCTGGCCGACGGCGATCCGGCCAGCCTGCACCACATCATCACCCCGTTTTTAGGCGGCAAATGGCTTAAGCACCAGCCGACGCTGCGCATTCCGTGGTATCGCCCGCTGACCTCGCTGCATCCTGCCCTTCAGCGTCGCCGCGCCGAACAGCATATTATCTGCGCGGTTCACGCCGGCCTGACACGCTATGCACCCGGTAACGCGCAGCCGGTAGCAGATTTAGCCCATCACTGGGATGCCTCCGAAGACACGCTTCGCTGGCGCTTTTACCTGCGCAGCGGCGCGCACTGGCATAACGGTCAGGCCATCAGCGACGAAGATATTCTCAGCGCGATGCAGCAGGTGTTGGACGATCCGGCACGCAGCGCGGGGCTCGCGCACGTTCAAACGGTGTCGCTTGTCGCCCCCTGGTGTCTGGAGATTGCGCTGAACGTGCCCGATGCCATGCTGGCGCATCGTCTCGCGCATCACGCCTGTCGTCTGCCGCACCCGCAGCAGCCTGATATCGGCGCGGGCCCTTTTGCGATTGCCCATCACCACTCGCATTACCTGCGCCTTGAGCGTCAGCCCTGGTACTTTGCCGCGCACCCGCTGCTGCACGCGATTGAGTTCTGGCGCACCCGCAGCGAGGCGGAAAAAACCGCGTGGATCACCGTGGGTAAAGGCGACAATGCCCGGGAGGCCGTCACCTCCACCAGCGGCGGGTTTGCCTGGCTGATGCTGAACGCCGGGCTGCCGCAGCCGCTGGCCGCGTGGCTGCGTCAGGAGATTCAGCACATTAACCAGCAGCACCTCCGCCGGGAGGATGTCGATACCCGCACGGAGATCCTGCCCGGCATCACAACGCCCGCGTTTGCGGATGCCCCCGACGTGGCGCTCCCCGCGGCCCTTTCTCTGATCTGTTACGACACGCCGGGGCTGTGCGATCTGGCCAGCATGCTGCAAACGCGCCTGAAAAAGCGCGGCTGTGACGTTAACATCCAGCGGAAAGACCGCGAGGCGTGGCATGCGCCCGACGCGCTGGCGCAGGGAGATATCTTGCTGGGGGATTATCTGGCGGGTGAAGTACCGGTATTTGCGCTGGCAGAGTGGTTTACTGAAGAGCCCGCGTGGGCCGCCGCGCTGGGGCAGACCGCCTGGCAAAAAGAAAAGCAGACACTGATGACATACTGCGAAAGCGAGGAGACGCTAAAATCACACCTGCCCGCTTTCTTTCAGCACCTGCTGGAAAGCGGCGCCTGCACGCCGCTGTTCCACTACCGCTATCGTCTTAACACCCTCGAAAACGTGCAGGACATTGTGCTGACCGCCAGCGGCTGGCTTGATTTTACCCGCGCCTGGCTGCCGCCGGTTCAGGAACGCACGACCAGCGCGTCGTAGCCGCGCCAGCGGTAGTTGACCATGGAGATCAGCCAGCAGGCAACGAACAGCCCGACCACCACAAACCCGGCGTTACCCAGATTATCGTTTACCGCACCAATCAGATCCCAGACGCCGCCGCTGAGGGCGAATTTGTCCATCAGCAGGCCCAGCGCTTCCAGCCCGCCGATAAACAGCGCCACCACCACGGAGGTGCCGGTGATGGTCATGTTGTAGTAGAGCTTGCGCTGCGGCTTGTTAAACGCCCAGCCGTAGGCACCGACCATCAGCAGGTTGTCGAGGGTATCCACCAGCGCCATGCCGCTGGCGAAGAGCGCCGGGAAGATCATGATTGACCACACCGACATCCCGCTGGAGGCGCTGGCAGCAGAGATCCCCAGCACGCCAATCTCGGTGGCCGTGTCAAAGCCGAGGCCAAACAGGAAACCAACCAGGTACATCTGCCAGCTTTTATTCACCAGGCGGAAGGTTTTGCCGAACAGCCAGTTCATAACGCCGCCCTGGGCAGGCAGCGTGATGTCGCCCTGCACTGCCCTGCCGTGTTTCAGCGCCTGAAAACTGCGCCAGACGCCGCGCAGGATCACCATGTTCACCAGCGCCATCGCCAGCAGGAAGGTCGCCGACACCGCCGTGCCAATCAGGCTGCCAGTTTCGTGGAACCATTCCATGTTTTTCTGAAACGCCGTCGCGGTAGCGGCGATGGCAATCGAGGCCAGCACAACGATGGTGGAGTGCCCCAGCGAGAACCACGCCCCCACGCCGGACGGGCGTTTACCCTGCTGCATCATCTTACGCGTCACGGTATCAATGGCCGCGATGTGGTCGGCGTCCACCGCGTGACGCAGCCCGTAGCACCATGCCAGCAGACTGGCGGCCATCAGCGCCGTGCTGCCGCTAAAGGCGTGCCATGCCCATCCCCAGGCCAGCAGGTTTGCCATTACCAGAGCCAGCAGCAGAAGCGCGGCGCGAGGTTCATTGCGTAAGAGTCGTAACATTTTAAGTCCTTTGTGAACATGACCGGGCGGCGGCGACCACCGCCTGCCCGAAGGAGATCGCTCCGTCACCTGCGGGCAGGTGCGAAGGAAAAAGAAGCGTAAAGTCAGAAAGATAATGACGCAGGCGCGCGCGCAGCAGACGATTGTGCACCACGCCGCCGCTGAGGCAGATTGTCGACAACGATAAGCGTCGGGCATGGAACGCGGCGAGTTCTGCCAACCCTTTTGCCAGCGTGTCGTGAAACGCCCAGGCGCGCGCGCTGGGCTCAGCCTGCCAGGCTAGCCACTGCCGCCAGAAAAGCGCGAGGTTGTCGACAGATAGCGTCACCGGATGGTCGACACCCGCGCACTGCGAGGCCAGCGCTTCCAGCCTGCAGGCGGCTTCCCCCTCCCAGGACTGCGCGTCGATACCGAGCGCGCAGGCGACCGCATCAAACAGGCGACCACATGACGAGGCCTGCGGCGCGTTGATGCCGCGCCCGATCGCCGTCGCCAGCAGCGGCCAGTTCTTGCGCTGCACCGCGCGCGTTTCCGGATACTGCTGCCACTCAGGGACAAATGCCAGACAGTGGGCGAGTAAATTGCGCCACGGCTGCCGCGCCGCCAGATCGCCGCCCGGCAGCGCAACGGCAGGCAGCCCGCCCAGATGCTCGCACGCGAGATAGTTCACCCGCAGGCACTCCCCGCCCCACAGCGCACCGTTCTCGCCCATGCCGATCCCGTCCAGCGTGAGGGCGATAACGTCTCCGCCCTCACGCGGCCAGCCGTTTTCCGCCAGGCACGCCGCCGCGTGGGCGTGATGGTGCAGTACGGTTTCGACCGGCAGCGCCTGCGCTTGCGCCCATTGTTGCGTGTGATAGCCCGGATGGGCGTCGCACACCACACGCTCCGGCTGGAAGGCGTAGATGTCCTGCATCGTCGAGAGCGCGCAGCGCCACTGCGCTTCGACACCCTCGTCGCCGAGATCGCCAAAATGCTGGCTCAGCACCGCCTGGTTGCCACGCACCAGGCAGAAGGTGTTTTTCATCTCCGCACCGGTGCATAACATGGCGGGGATATTCTCGAAACCCGCAGGCAACGTGATGGCATCTGGTACAAAACCGCGCGCCCGGCGCAACATCGCACCGTCCCGATCCATCACCGAATCGTCCATCCGCTGAAGAATATCGCGATTGTGCATCAGGAAGCCGTCCGCCATGTTGCCCAGTTCATCCAGCGCCTGTTGATTACTGATGGCAGGCGGCCTGCCGCTGAGGTTGCCGGAGGTCATCACCAGCGGGCGCTGGCAGTCCATCATCAGCAAATGTTGCAGCGGGTTTGCGGGAAGCATGATGCCCACGCTATCCAGACCCGGCGCGATTGCCTCGGGGAACACCGGCAGCCAGGCTTTTGGCGTGAGCACGACAGGTGCAGCGGGTGAGCGCAGCAGCGTCTGAATCGACTCAGGCAGCTTTTCCGCCTGCGGGATCATCACCGCCAGCGGCTTCGACGGACGCTGCTTGCGTGACCGCAATGTCAGTATCGCCTGCGGGTTGAGCGCGTCGCAGACGAGGTGAAAACCGCCCAGCCCTTTAACCGCGACTATGCCGCCGTCCTTGAGCGTCGCCACCGCCGCACGCAGTGCCGCTTCGCGGGTGGCAACAACGTCGCCCGCACGCCATTCCAGCGCTGGCCCGCAGTCCGGGCACGCCACCGGCTGGGCGTGAAAACGTCGGTCGACAGGATTGCGGTACTCCGTCTCACAGGGTGCGCACAGGGAAAATGCGGCCATCGACGTGGCCGGACGGTCATAGGGCATGGCGCGAATAATGGTAAACCGCGGCCCGCAGTGGGTGCAGTTGATAAACGGATAGCGATAACGGCGCTCGCCAGGGTCGCGCATTTCAGCCAGACACGCCGGACAGGTGGCGGCATCCGGCACAATCTGGGTGTCCATCGCGCCGCCCGCACTGTGACGGATAACAAACGCGTCCGGCAGGTTCGTCCAGGTGAACGGCTGCGTTTCAACGTGGTCAATGCGTGCCAGCGGTGGGCAGTCCTGATGCAGCCTCGCGGTAAAGGCCCCCCCATTACCCGCGAGGCGCACCAGCACGCCCTCTCCGTCGTTGCAGACATCGCCCGTTAGCTGAAGCTGATGCGCAAGCTGCCAGACGAAGGGCCGAAACCCCACGCCCTGCACCTTGCCGCGCACGCGCAGCTGTACGCCGTTACTGCTCATGGCGGATCAGAACAGCAGTGATGCTGACGTATCGAACGCCGCACGACGGCGCTTTTCGGCGCTCATCTGCTCAAGCTTGTCGCGATCCACGCAGACCAGCGCGTGCGTCGGGCAGGCCTCCATGCAGGCCGGGCCTGAATCGCGGTGGTAGCACAGGTCACATTTGTTGGCTTCGGCTTTCTCCGCCCGCACGCTCAGCCCCAGACCGCTGTTGCGCACGACCGGACGGACAACCACCTCCATCGCGCCGTACGGGCAGGCGACCACGCAGGTTTTGCAGCCAATGCAGCGCTCCTGCATCACGTGCACAAAGCCTTTCTCGCGTTTAATCGCCCCGTTCGGACAGACGTTCGCGCACGGCGCGTCTTCGCACTGGCGACAGATGGCGGCGGTAGAAATATTCACGCCTTTAATGACGTGGATGCGCGGCAGGAACGTGTCAGGAGTCAGTGACGCGCAGTCCTGCTCCGCCTGATGGGAAACCACGCACGCCACTTCACAGGTACGGCAACCTATGCACTTACTGGCATCGGCCATAATAAAACGGTTCATCTGCTTCTCCAGCATTACAGTTATGCGCGGAGATATTCATAAACCGTGCCAATTATTAACACTATGATTTTTAATGATTTTAAAAATGAGCGTGGTGCTGTCATCGTCACTTATGACGATAACAGCTGTCGACGTCACCGATGCGGACCGTCGATCACGGAGTCGCGCAGGATAAGCTCACCGGAGAAGGTTTGCTGGTATTTGAACTCACCGCCGTCAAGCATGAAGATCAGGCGGCTGATGGTCTCCTTGATCATCTCCGTCACCGGAATGCGCACGCTGGAGAGCGACGGCACCATGTACGGCGCGATGGCCACATCGTCAAAACCAATCACCGACACCGCGTCCGGCGTGGCGACACCGCTGTCGTGCAGCTGCTTCATGGCACCAATCGCCATATCGTCATTACTCGCCACCAGCGCCGTAAAGCGTTCGCCCCGGGATAACAGCTCCGCCACTGCCGCCGCACCGCTGGCCGGGTTCCATTTCCCCTGCGCAATCAGCTCCTGGCGCAGTGGAATGCCGTGCTGCATCAGTGCTGCCCGGTAACCGGAAAGACGCTCAACGCCGGTCGGGGAATCGAGTGAGCCGGTGATAAACGCAATATCCCGGTGGCCTTTCGCAATCAGCTTCGACACCGCATCCTGGCAGGAGGCGTTATGATCGGACCAGACGCTGTGGCTGCTGTTTTTCCGCAGTCGTCGGTTGAGCACCATAATCGGCTGCTCGCACTTTTCGACGATCTCGTCCATCTCCTCGACGCTCAGGAAACGCGGGTAGATGATCACCGCGTCGCAGCGCATGTCGAGCAGATATTGAATTGCCTCGCGCTCCTCGTCGGCGCTGTGCTTACCGTCCGCGAGGATCAGCTGCCGCCCTTTTTCTTCCGTCATGCGCGCGGCGTGGAACAGCAGTTCGCTAAAGTAGACGCCGTGGTAAAGGGTGTTCGTCACCACCAGCCCCAGCGTCTGGGTACGCCTGGTCGCCAGGTTGCGCGCCAGCAAATTCGGGCGATAGCCGCTCTCTTCAATGGCCTGAAACACCCGGTCTTTGGTCTCCTGGCTGACGTAGCCATTTCCCGACAGCACCCGGGAGACCGTCGCTTTCGAAACGCCTGCCCGCTTCGCCACTTCCAGCATCGTGGTCATGTTGTTATTCCGTTTGAAACTGATGAGCGCAGTGTACTGCACTGCAAAAAAATTGTCGCAGCGGCGAAATCACGCTTTGACTGACGATAGGTGATCGTCATCACGAATGTGAAAAATGTACAAAAAGAGATCTTGTTTCATTCAAAGAAACTCATGATGATTATGTGAAACCGGTTTCCTACATTTCTCACAACGATAACAGGATCACATCCGATGGCCAAAAATTACGCCGCGCTGGCGAACGACGTTGTCAGCGCGCTGGGCGGCAAAGAGAACATTGTCGCCGTCACCCACTGTATGACGCGTCTGCGCTTCGTCCTGAAAGACGAAAGCCTTACCGATGCCGCGCGCCTGAAAAGCATCAGCGGCGTGCTCGGCGTGGTACGCAATGACAACCAGTGTCAGGTCATTATTGGCAACACCGTTTCTCAGGCGTACCGCGAAGTGGTGAGCCTGCTGCCAGGCAGCCTGCAGCCTGCCGTACCTGAAGGCCCGCAGAAACTGACATTACGCCGCATCGGCGCCGGGATCCTCGACGCGCTGATCGGTACCATGTCCCCGCTGATCCCGGCGATCATTGGCGGCTCGATGGTCAAGCTGCTGGCAATGATCCTCGAGATGACCGGCGTGCTGGGCAAGGGCGATCCCACGCTGACCATCCTGACGGTCATTGGCGACGGCGCGTTCTTCTTCCTGCCGCTGATGGTGGCAGCCTCGGCGGCGGTGAAGTTCAAAACTAACATGTCGCTGGCGATTGCCATTGCGGGCGTGCTGGTGCACCCGAGCTTTATCGAGCTGATGGCGAAAGCCGCGCAGGGCGAGCACGTTGAGTTCGCCTTTATCCCGGTGACGGCGGTGAAATACACCTACACCGTCATCCCGGCTCTGGTCATGACCTGGTGCCTGTCATACATAGAGCGCTGGGTGGATCGCATTACCCCGGCGGTCACCAAAAACTTCCTCAAGCCGATGCTGATCGTGCTGATTGCCGCCCCGCTCGCCATCGTGTTGATTGGCCCGCTGGGCATCTGGATCGGTAGCGCCATCTCTGCACTGGTCTACACCATTCACGGCTATCTGGGCTGGCTCTCCGTCGCCATTATGGGCGCGTTGTGGCCGCTGCTGGTGATGACCGGGATGCACCGCGTGTTTACGCCGACCATCATTCAGACCATTGCCGAGACGGGCAAGGAAGGGATGGTGATGCCGTCGGAAATCGGCGCCAACCTGTCGCTCGGCGGCTCGTCGCTGGCGGTGGCGTGGAAAACGAAAAACCCGGAGCTGCGCCAGACTGCGCTAGCGGCGGCGGCCTCCGCCATCATGGCGGGGATCTCTGAACCGGCGCTGTACGGCGTGGCGGTGCGTCTGAAACGTCCGCTGATTGCGAGCCTGATCAGCGGCTTTATCTGCGGCGCGGTGGCGGGCATGGCTGGTCTTGCCAGCCATTCGATGGCGGCACCGGGGCTGTTCACCAGCGTGCAGTTCTTCGACCCGGCCAACCCGATGACCATCGTATGGGTGTTTGGCGTGATGGGGCTGGCAGTGGTGCTGTCGTTTGTTCTGACTCTGATACTCGGCTTTGAGGATATCCCGGTCGAAGACGAGGCTGAAAAAGCGCGCGCCCTGCAGACCGCACCGGTTCAGAACAAAGCAGCAGAAGCATAAATTGAAAGCGAGGTAAGAATGTCTGTTTTTCCACAAGGATTTTTATGGGGCGGCGCGCTTGCCGCCAACCAGAGTGAAGGTGCTTACCGTGAAGGCGGCAAAGGGCTAACCACGGTCGATATGATCCCGCACGGCGCGAATCGCCTGGCGGTGAAGGTCGGTAAGGAAAAGCGTTTCTCGCTGCGTGATGACGAGTTCTACCCGAGCCACGAGGCGATTGATTTTTACCATCGCTATAAAGAGGACATCGCCCTGATGGCGGAGATGGGCTTTACGGTGTTCCGCACCTCGATTGCCTGGAGCCGCCTCTACCCGAACGGCGACGAGCCCCTGCCGAACAAAGAGGGTATTGCCTTCTACCGCGCGGTATTCGAGGAGTGCAAAAAGTACAACATTGAGCCGCTGGTGACCTTGTGCCACTTCGACGTGCCGATGCACCTGGTGACGGAGTACGGCTCCTGGCGCAACCGCAAGATGGTCGATTTCTTCGCCCGCTACGCCCGCACCTGCTTTGAAGAATTTAACGGGCTGGTGAAATACTGGCTGACCTTCAACGAAATCAACATCATGCTGCACAGCCCGTTCTCCGGCGCGGGGCTGGTGTTTGAGGAAGGTGAAAACGAGGACCAGGTGAAGTACCAGGCCGCGCACCACGAACTGGTGGCGAGCGCGCTGGCGACCAAAATCGCCCACGAGGTGAACCCGGAAAACCAGGTCGGCTGCATGCTGGCGGGCGGCAATTTCTACCCGTACTCCTGCAAGCCAGAAGATGTGTGGATGGCGCTGGAGAAAGACCGCGAGAACCTGTTCTTTATCGACGTGCAGGCGCGCGGCAGCTACCCGGCCTACTCCGCCCGCGTGTTCCGCGAAAAAGGCGTGGTAATTGTGAAAGACCCGGGCGACGACGACCTGCTAAAAAACACCGTTGATTTTGTTTCGTTCAGCTATTACGCCTCGCGCTGCGCGTCGGCGGACATGAACGCGGGCAATACCAGCGCGGCGAACATCGTGAAGTCCCTGCGTAACCCGCATATTCAGGTGAGCGAATGGGGCTGGGGCATTGACCCGCTCGGCCTGCGCATCACCATGAACATGATGTACGACCGCTACCAGAAGCCGCTGTTCCTGGTGGAAAACGGACTCGGAGCGAAGGACGAGATCGATGCGAATGGCGAGATTAACGACGACTACCGCATCAGCTACCTGCGCGAGCATATCCGCGCGATGGGCGACGCGATTGAGGACGGCGTGCCGCTGATGGGCTACACCACCTGGGGCTGCATCGACCTGGTGGCCGCCTCAACGGGCGAGATGAGCAAGCGCTACGGGTTTGTCTACGTTGACCGCGACGACGCCGGAAACGGCACGCTGGACCGCAAGCGCAAGAAATCGTTCGGATGGTATAAGAAGGTGATTGCGAGTAACGGGGCGGATCTGGAGTAGCCTGTTGCCCTCACCCCAGCCCTCTCCCACAGGGAGAGGGAGATGGGTTTGGTAGGCCGGGTAAGGCGAAGCCGCCACCCGGCACTGCTCAGAGCCGGGAGAAATCCCCGTCCCCAACCCACCCGGCAAGCCGTGAATAGACCACGTCCACCGCCTCTTTCACCGGCGGCGTCATCGGGTAATAAAACCCGACGATGTCCGGCTGAATGCCCAAAAACAGCACCTCGCCCACGTCGTCTTTAATCTGATCGACCAGGTAGTTCAGCGGCATATTGTGCGTCGTCATCATAAACATCTCGGCGATGTCGTCCGGGTCAATCAGACGGATCTCGCCGGGGTTAAGCCCCATATCGGTGGCATCGACAATCAGCAGTCTCTCCGGGTGCAGCTCGCGAATGGCGACCACGTCGTTTTCCGGCGCGCTGCCGCCGTCGATAACCACCCAGCCGCCCTGCGGGTTCGCGGCGCACATCTCTGCCAGCAGCGGACCCGCGCCGTCGTCGCCCATCATGCTGTTGCCCACGCACAGTAAAACGTCAGTCACGTAATCTCCTCACCATCAGGTAGATGGCGCTCTCCTGATGAATATCGTGCAGCATGCCGAGCAGCGTTTTGCTCCACGCCTGCTGCTCGGGGGTTTGCCTGCTCAGCGCCGCGTCAAAGGCGTTGGCGAGCATCGCTATGTGATTGGCGTCGATAACGATCTCGCCGTACTTCGGCACGCCCTCCATTTTGCGCCGCGCCGTGCTGCCCTCCTCCAGCGTGGCGATCCACGCCAGGTACTCGGGCCACGGGCAGCTTAACGCCGCCTCCAGGCAGTCGATCACCCCGAGGTGGTGCCCAATCGCCAGGCTGTAATAGACCACCTGCTGCGCCGCATCCGGGGTGGCATCGTTCTCATCAATAAACTTACGGCTCAGCTGGCTGAACACCACCGTTTCACTCATCGGATACGCGCCTCATCCACAATGCTGTTCAGGTTCGCCACGATCTCATTGAGACGCGGATCGTTTTCCGCCTCCAGCCAGCGCGCCACCTGATGGTCGCCCTGGCTCAGAAGGCGCAGATAATCATCGGCAATCTGACGCCCGTAACGGTAGCCAGCCAGCCTGCGCGCCGTGCGGTCCACTTTCACCCGCAGCGGCTGCACCATGTCCGGGTGCAGGATGGCCGCAGGTTGGTTGTCCAGCTCGCCCGGCTCGCGGGCGTGGATTTTTTGCTCCAGCAGGCCGAGCGCCATGGCAAAGCCGTACAGCGTCGCGGCGGGCGTTGGCGGGCAGCCGGGAATGTAGACGTCCACCGGCACGATTTTGTCGGTGCCGCCCCAGACGCAGTAAAGGTCGTGGAAGATGCCGCCGCTGTTGCCGCAGGCCCCGTACGAGATGCAGATTTTCGGGTCCGGCGCAGACTGCCAGGCGCGCAGCGCGGGGGAGCGCATGGCGCGGGTGACGGCCCCGGTAAACAGCAGGATGTCCGCATGTCGCGGGGACGGCACCACTTTGATGCCGAAGCGCTCGGCGTCAAACAGCGGTGACAGGGTGGCGAAGATCTCAATCTCGCAGCCGTTGCAGCCGCCGCAGTCCACGCGGTAGACGTAGGCCGAGCGTTTGATTTTTTTCAGCAGCGACGCCTTCATGCTGGCGATGGATTCGTCCACCGTCATCGGCACCGGAATGCCGTTTGCGTCGCGCGGGCCGAGTAAATTGTCCATCAGCTGGCCTCTCTCATATGGCGGGTGATATCAATGCGGTCGGACGGCAGCAGGCACTTCTGACGCTTGCACTCCGGGCAGGTTTCAAAGCTTTCACGGTGATGCTCCGCGCGGGCATCGCCGTTGTGCTGCAACAGCGCGATGGCGTAGTCGATCTCTTTCTGCACGGCGAACGGGCGTCTACAGACGCGGCAGTTGCACAGCGCAAAGCGCGACTGCTGCAGGAAGTCTTCTTTCTTCCACACCGCCAGCTCGAACTCCTGAGACAGGCGAATGGCCACCGTCGGGCAGACCTCCTCGCAGCGGCCGCAGAAGATGCAGCGCCCGAGGTTAAACTGCCAGGCCAACTCGCCGGTTTTGAGATCCGTTTCCACCGTCAGGGCATTCGACGGGCAGGCGTTGACGCAGGCCGCGCAGCCGATGCACTGCTGCGGATTGTGCTCCGGCTTGCCGCGAAAGTTTTTATCCACCGGCATCGGCTCCAGCGGATAGCTGCTGGTCTGCGTGCCGGTTTTGATCACTTTTTTGATAAAGGTAAACATGGCGAGTCCTTATTTCAGCGGCGAGTTTTTACGCTCAATGCTGTAGCGCTCAAGCTCTTTGTACGGCACCACCTGGCTTTTCTTCTTGCGCACGTCCACGACGGTCATGCGGTCGGTGCAGGAGTAGCACGGGTCGAGGCTGCCGATGATCAGCGGCGCATCGGAGACCGTATTGCCGCGCAGCATGTAGCGCAGGGTTGGCCAGTTGGCGTAGGTGGCCGCGCGGCAGCGCCAGCGGTAGAGCTTCTGGTTGTCGCCGGTCATGCTCCAGTGAATGTCGTCCCCGCGCGGCGCTTCGGCAAAGCCGAGGGCAAAGCGGTTCGGGATGTAGGTAAAGCCCTCCACCATCAGCGGGCCGCCCGGTAGGTTATCGAGGCCGAAGTCGATCATATTCAGCGCGGTGAACACCTCGTTGATGCGCACCTTCAGGCGGGAGATGACGTCGCAGCCCTGCTCGCTGTGCACGGTCATCGGCAGCAGGCCGTAGCCGACAAACGGGTGATCGGCGCGGGTATCGCGGGCGTGGCCGCTGGCACGCACCATCGGGCCGACGTTGCTGAAGTCGCGGGCGATTTCCGGGTCAAGGCGGCCGATGCCGACGGTGCGCTGCTCGATGTTTGGCGTGCTGAGCAGCATGTCCACCAGCTCCTGCACGTCGCGGCGCATCTGCTGCGCCAGCAGGCGGGTCTGGATCATGTCGTCCTTCAGCAGGTCGCGGCGGATCCCGCCAATCAGGTTCAGACCGTAGGTTTTACGCGCCCCGGTGAGGATCTCCGCCATCTTCATCGACGCCTCGCGCACGCGGAAGAACTGCATAAACCCGGAGTCAAAACCGACGAAGTGGCAGGCCAGGCCAAGGTTCAGCAGGTGCGAGTGCAGGCGCTCAACCTCCAGCAGAATGGCGCGGATCATCTGCGCGCGTTCGGGCACCACGATCCCCATGCCGTTTTCCACCGAGGTGGTGTAGGCGGTGCTGTGGGCGAAGCCGCAGATGCCGCACACGCGGTCAGAGAGGAACGTCACTTCGTTGTAGCCCATTCGGGTTTCCGCCAGCTTTTCCATGCCGCGATGGACGTAGAACAGGCGGTAGTCGGCGTCGATGATATTCTCACCGTCGACGAACAGGCGGAAGTGGCCCGGTTCGTCGGAGGTGACGTGCAGCGGGCCAATCGGCACCACGTTGTTTTTCTTGCTGCCCAGCTCGTTGATGAACTCGTAGGTTTCGCTGTCGGTGGTCGGCGCCGGGCGCTGGCGGTAGTCCATGCTGTCTTTGCGCAGCGGGTAGAGTTCATCCGGCCAGTCGTCCGGCAGCACCAGGCGGCGCTCGTCCGGCAGGCCGACCGGCACCAGGCCGTACATGTCGCGCACCTCGCGTTCGCCCCAGACGGCGGCAGGCACGCGCGGCGTGACGGACGGATATTCCGGCTTATTTGGGTCAACTTCGACGCGCACGGTGAGCCAGCACTTTTCGCCCTGCTCCATCGACATCACGTAGTACACCGCATAGTTGCCGCACAGCTGGCGCTCGTCGTTACCGAACAGCACCGACAGCCAGCCGCCCTGCTGGTAATAGAGGAACTCCACCACTTCCGGCAGGTAGTTCACCTTAATGGTGACGGTTATCTGGTCTTTGGTTTGCCAGGACTCCTCCAGCACCACGCCGGGGAAAGCCTGATGCAACGCGGCGAGATACTGCTGACCTTTCTTTTCTTCAGACATAAAAACTCTCTTTAATCACGCCACCAGCAAGGAGACGAACGCTAAAAATGCAAAACCAAAACCGGCCCAGGTGATGCGTGACGTTTCCACAAAGCGCAGACGCGCCATGCTGTTTTCAAACAGGGCAATTACCAGCACGCCGACCAGCAGCTTAAGGGCGGCAACCAACACGGCCAGCACCAGACCGCCTGAGGAGAAGTGCGGCATCTGCCCCCACGGGAAGAAGACGCCGACAAACATCTGCAGTACCACCAGCTGTTTGAGGCTGATGCCCCACTTCAGCACCGCAAAGCCGTAGCCGCTGTACTCGGTAAGCGGCCCTTCCTGCAGCTCCTGCTCGGCTTCCGCCAGATCGAACGGCAGTTTGCCCATCTCGATAAAGGTGGCGAACGCGCAGGCGCAGAGCGCCAGCACCAGCGGGATCGAGCGCGCCACAGGCCAGTGATAAACGGTATCGGTGATAAAACTGATATGGGTTGAACCCGCGACCTGCGCGGCGACCCACAGCCCCAGCAGCAGGATCGGCTCAACCAGCACGCCCAGCATCGCCTCGCGGCTGGCACCGATGCCGGTAAATGGGCTCCCGGTGTCCAGGCCCGCAATCGCAAAGAAGAAGCGGGCGATGGCGAAGAGGTAGATAAGCGTAATCAGATCGCCAAGCACGGGCAGCGGCGACGCCACCGTGACCACCGGCAGCGCGGTGGCGATGGTCAGCATCACGCCCACCATCACGAACGGCGTCAGGCGGAAGACCCAGCCTGCGGCATCCGGAGCCACGCTCTGACGAGAAAGCAGTTTGAAGAGATCGCGATACTCCTGGAGCACCCCGGGCCCGCGACGGTTATGCATTCGGGCGCGTGCCACGCGCGTGATGCCCGACAGCAGCGGCGCAGCGGCGAACAGGACCAGCGCCTGAAGAATGGCCAGTAACAAACTCATGTCAGGCTCCTCGTGAAATCACAATGATCACCAGCACCGCCAGTTCGATCAGCGCCAGACGACGGAACAACACGGGCGCGGCGGCACTCTGCCAGCCCGGCACCCAACCCTTCGGATTCAGCCAGTGGCGCAGCTTCAGCACGACGGCGAAGTTCTCCTTCACCGGCATGGCGAAACCGTGGGCGGTGATAACCATCGACTGTTCGTGTTCGTAGCCGCAGGCCCACGCCGCCCCGCGAGAGCGGGAGGCAAGGCGGTCGCGCCTGAAGAACAGCATCAGCACGAACGGCAGCAGCGGTGCGGCAATCAGCAACAGCGCCATCATCGGCTGGGATACGACGGTATGCGCCGTCGCGAGCGGCAGTGGAATAGCGTTACCCAGCAGCGGCAGCAGCCACGGGGCGGCGACCCCGCCCGCGATGCAGCACAGCGCCAGCGCGACCACGCTCACGCCCATCAGCATCGGTGCGCAGCAGGCGTTTTCCGCTTCGCGGGTGCGCGGCGCGCCGAGGAAGGTCACGCCGTAGACTTTCGCCATACACGTCACCGCCAGCGCCCCGGTAATCGCCAGCCCGACCGCCAGCAGCGGGCCGAGCAGGCGTGCAATAAAGACATCGCTCTGGCCGAGCGCGAAGAAGGACTGATAGATCACCCACTCCCCGGCAAAGCCGTTCAGCGGCGGCAGCGCGGCCATTGCCATCAGCCCGACCAGCATCGCCAGTGAAATCACCGGCATCTTTTTGCCAATCCCGCCCAGCTTTTCAATATCCCGATGGCCGGTGCGGAACCAGACGCTTCCCGCGCCGAGGAACAGGGTGCTTTTAAACAGGCTGTGGTTGACGAGGTGATAAAGACCGCCGATAAACCCGGCCGCGATCAGCGCAGGATGATTGAGCGCCAGCCCGGTCACGCCCGCGCCCATTCCGAGCAGGATGATGCCGATGTTTTCCAGCGTGTGGTACGCCAGCAGGCGCTGGATGTTGTGCTCCATCAGCGCGTACAGCCCGCCGACGAACGCGGTGATCATACCGGCAATCAGCAGCACGACGCCCCACCACAGCGGCGGTTGGCCGCCAGCCAGCGTGATGCTCAGAATACCAAACAGTCCTACCTTCATGACGACGGTGGAAAACAATGCAGCGGCAGGTGCAGAGGCATTTGCATGCGCCTGCGGCACCCAGCCGTGCAGCGGGATGATTCCGGCGAGCAGGCCAAAGCCCACAGTGCCGAGCAGCCAGACGTCATTCCCCAGCGGATGCCCGTTGAGCGCAGCGAAGTCCAGCTTGCCGAAGCGTTGCCACACCCGCCAGCAGGCCAGCGCCAGCAGCAGCGTGCCGAGGCGTCCCAGCGCAAACCACAGCTTGCCGGAGGCGCTGCAGCCCGTCAGGAACACGCCGCACAGCGCCATGATCTCCGCCATCACCACCAGCGCGCCGAGGTTGCTGGCGATAACGGTACAGACCGCCGTTGCCATCAGCAGGTTAACCAGCAGGCCGTTGGCTTTGGCGTGCGCATGGCGGTGCCAGTCGATATTGAACAGGCTGATAAACAGTCCGCACAGGCCAAAGGTCACCAGCCAGATGGCATTCAGCGGAGTAATAGCCACGGTATGACGAATCAGCGGCATGAGTGTTTCAACAGATTGCCCGCCGATCAGAACGACACCGCCCGCAGCGAGCGTCATCACGCTACCGACCGCCCCGCCGATACCGGCGATCCCGCCGCTCAGGGTTTTATGGAAAGAGAACACCAGCGCCAGCACGGCGGCGGCAGTGAAGCACGCCACGGCGCTGTTAATCATGAATATCGCGTTCATTTCGCCCCCTCGTTAAGCGCCTGCAAAAGCGAAAGATCGCCAAAATCGCTGTTGATGGTCAGCTCGCGCTTGCGCTTGCTGGTGCGGGCGATGTCGCGAATGTTGACCAGAATCAATGCTCTGGTCGGGCAGGTGCGCACGCAGGCCGGGCCCTGTTCGTCAAAGCTGCACAGATCGCATTTCACCGCGACGGCGCGGATGCCGGGCACCCAGTCCAATAGCGTGCTCACCTTCGCCGGTGCGGGTGGCGCGGGCGGCGCTTTCGGGGTATTTGCGTTTGCCGGAATATGCAGCGGGCGGCTGCCGGAAAATTCAATGGCACCGAACGGGCAGGCAATGCCGCACAGTTTGCAGCTTACGCACAGGCTTTCGTTGAGCTGGACAGCGCCATCAACGCGGGTGATGGCATTCACTGGGCATACACCCGCGCACGGGGCATCTTCACAGTGGTGGCAGAGCTGCGGAGCAGACTCTTTTTCATTACGCATGACGCGCAGACGCGGCATGGACTGCAGCCCGTGCAGGCGGTGGGTTTCCGAACACGCCGCCTCACAGGTTCGACAGCCAATACAGACCGTCGAGTCAGCAATTACAAAACGGTTCACCGGGCAATCCTCAGGTGATGGTCATTTTTGACGAAGAAAAACTGTCTTATCGACACTTTCGACACTTGGTTATCAGGCAACGTTTGCGGAGGCATTTCCCGCCGTCAGCTGCTTCAGATCGACCGGCAGGTCGTGCTCAACCGCGGTATAAAGCCCGTTATAAACCGGCGCGATTTTCTCCAGATAGTGCTCGAGCACCTGCTGGCGATCGCGGTTGCTGACGTAGCCATCGACCATGCCGTCAGCCATCAACTGCGCTTGCGCAATACATTGTTTTTCACCCTCTTTGTTCTCAACAAAGTACTCAATGGTGTGGCTGTTAAAGCTGTCCGCCAGGGTGACAAAGACCGTGAAGTGGCCAAAAAGGACAAAGCGCATATCGCCCTGCGCCGCGCAGCTCATCGCATGGTGCAAACGGGCTTTTGACAGGGTGATCCCCTGAACCAGAGAGTTGCAGTAGAGGTGCCACTGATCCTGGAGCTGCTGATGGCGCTGCGCGATGTAATCCGCTTTTTCGCTGATTTCCCAAATAGTCATAAAAGGTATCCGGTTAATGGAGATAGCGGCTGTTAAGCAGATTCCATGCCAATTTTTAACCTTATGATATATATGACCTTTAACTCTTATCGCACTGTCAACCGCGCGGTGTCGACGTGTCATTTCGACAGTGTTGACACCGTCACGCCCTAACAAAAATCAAGCTGGCACCGTTATTGCATTCAATGGCGCAATTCATTGAGGAGGCGTCATGCACGAAATCACCCTCTGCCAGCGGGCCCTGGAGCTTATCGAACAGCAGGCAGTGCAAAACCACGCGAAGCGCGTCACCGGCGTCTGGCTGAAGATCGGGGCGTTTTCCTGCGTCGAGACCAGCGCCCTGACCTTCTGTTTTGAACTGGTGTGTCGCGGCACGCTGGCAGAAGGCTGCGAGCTTCATATTGAAGAGCAGCAGGCGGAGTGCTGGTGCGAGCAGTGTCAGCAGTACGTGACCCTGCTGTCATCAAAGGTTCAGCGCTGCCCGCAGTGCCAGAATACCGGGCTGCGGATCGTGGCGGATGACGGTATGCAGATCCAACGCCTCGAAATTGAGAAGGAGTAATGTATGTGTAGCACCTGCGGTTGCGCCGAAGGCAACCTGTATATCGAAGGGGATGAACACCGTCCTCATTCCGCGTTTCGCTCCGCGCCCTTTTCACCGGCCCCGCGTCCTGCGGCGACGCTGACGGGTATCACCTTTGCGCCGCAGCAATCCCCTGCGGGGGATCTGCACTACGGCCACGGCGAAGCGGGTACCCACGCGCCGGGTATGAGCCAGCGCCAGATGCTGGACGTGGAGATCAACGTACTGGACAAAAATAACCGGCTCGCCGCCCGCAACCGCGCCCGCTTTGCCGCCCGTCAACAGCTGGTGCTGAACCTGGTGTCCAGCCCCGGCTCCGGCAAAACCACGCTGCTGACCGAAACCCTCAAACGCCTGAACGAACGCGTTTCCTGCGCCGTCATTGAAGGCGACCAGCAAACCGTTAACGACGCGGCGCGCATTCGCGAAACCGGCACGCCGGCGATTCAGGTCAACACCGGCAAAGGCTGCCATCTGGATGCGCAGATGATTGCAGACGCCACGCCGCGTCTGCCGCTGGCGGATAACGGCATCCTGTTCATTGAAAACGTCGGCAACCTGGTCTGTCCGGCGAGCTTTGACCTTGGCGAACGGCATAAAGTCGCGGTGCTCTCCGTCACCGAAGGGGAAGACAAACCGCTGAAGTACCCACATATGTTTGCCGCCGCCTCCATCATGCTGCTGAACAAAGTTGATCTGCTGCCGTACCTGAATTTCGACGTGGATAAATGCCTGTCCTGCGCCCGGGAAGTGAACCCGGACATTACGATCCTGCTGGTCTCCGCCACGCGCGGCGACGGGATGGATGCATGGCTGAACTGGCTGGAGAGCGAACGATGTGCATAGGCGTCCCCGGACAAATTCACACCATCGACGGTAACCAGGCCAAAGTTGAAGTCTGCGGTATCCTGCGCGATGTCGATCTCACGCTGGTGGGCAGCAGCGATGAAACGGGCGCATCGCGTCTCGGCCAGTGGGTGCTGGTCCACGTTGGGTTTGCCATGAGCGTGATTAACGAAGCGGAAGCCCGCGACACGCTCGACGCCCTGCAAAACATGTTCGACGTGGAGCCTGACGTGGGCGCGCTTCTGTACGGCGAGGAGCGATAGCACATGCGTTACGTTGATGAATACCGCGCACCGGAACAGGTGATGCAGCTTATCAGGCACCTGAAAACGCGCGCGGCGCTGCTGGACTACACCAAAGAAAGACCGCTGCGGATCATGGAGGTGTGCGGCGGACACACGCACGCCATCTTCAAATTTGGCCTCGACCAGCTGCTGCCGGAAAACATCGAGTTTATCCACGGCCCCGGCTGCCCGGTCTGCGTTTTACCGATGGGGCGTATCGACAGCTGCATCGACATTGCCAGCCAGCCCGACGTCATTTTCTGCACCTTTGGCGACGCGATGCGCGTGCCGGGGAAAAATGGCTCGCTGCTGCAGGCGAAAGCGCGCGGGGCCGACATCCGGATCGTCTATTCGCCGATGGATGCCCTGACGCTGGCAGCGGATAACCCCGCACGCAAGGTCGTGTTTTTTGGCCTGGGGTTTGAAACCACCATGCCCGCCACCGCCATCACGCTGCAGCAGGCTAAAGCGCGCAGCGTCGAGAACTTTTTCTTTTTCTGCCAGCACATCACGCTCATACCCACGCTGCGCAGCCTGCTGGAGGAGCCGGAAAACGGCATTGACGCCTTTCTGGCACCGGGCCACGTCAGCATGGTGATTGGCACAGACGCCTATGGTTTTATCGCTGAACAGTACAATCGTCCGTTAGTGGTGGCTGGTTTCGAACCGCTTGATCTACTGCAAGGCGTAACCATGCTGGTTGAGCAGAAAATAGCGGCCCTGAGCGCGGTGGAAAATCAGTATCGCCGCGTGGTGCCCGATGCGGGTAATGAACGAGCGCAGCAGGCGATAGCCGACGTGTTTAGCGTTGAGGGCGACAGCGAATGGCGCGGTCTGGGGGTGATTGCCGAATCCGGCGTGCGCCTGACGCCCGCGTATCAATCCTTCGACGCAGAGGCGCATTTTCGCCCGCAGCCGCAGCAGGTGTGTGACGATCCGCGCGCGCGCTGCGGTGAGGTACTCACCGGCAAATGCAAACCTCATCATTGCCCGTTATATGGCAACACCTGTAACCCGCAAACCGCGTTTGGCGCGCTGATGGTCTCCTCCGAGGGAGCCTGCGCCGCGTGGTATCAGTTCCGCAATCAGGAGTGTGAAGCATGAACACGGTTGAAATGGCGCACGGCAGCGGTGGTCAGGCGATGCAGCAGCTCATTAATCAGCTGTTTATGGAAGCATTCAACAACCCCTGGCTGGCCGAGCAGGAAGACCAGGCGCGCATTGACCTGTCAACGCTTACCGCCCACGGTGACAGACTGGCGTTTTCGACCGACAGCTACGTCATCGACCCGCTGTTCTTTCCCGGCGGTGATATCGGCAAGCTCGCCATTTGCGGTACGGCCAATGATATCGCCGTCAGCGGCGCGGTTCCGCGCTACCTCTCCTGCGGGTTTATTCTCGAAGAGGGTTTACCGATGGCAACGCTTAACGCGGTGGTCAGCAGCATGGCGCAGACCGCACGCGAAGCGGGCATTGCTATCGTCACCGGTGATACCAAAGTGGTCCAGCGCGGCGCGGCGGATAAACTTTTCATCAATACTGCAGGAATGGGGGCAATACCGGCCGACATTCACTGGGGCGCGCAGCAGCTTGGTGCAGGCGACGTGCTGATCGTGACCGGAACGCTGGGCTGCCACGGGGCAACCATTCTTAACCTGCGCGAAGGCTTAGGTCTGGACGGCGAACTGCGCAGCGACTGCGCGGTACTCACACCGCTGATTCAAACCCTGCGTACCCTTCCGGGCGTAAAAGCCCTGCGGGACGCCACCCGAGGCGGCGTGAATGCCGTCGTACACGAGTTTGCGGCAAGCTGCGGATGCGGCATTGAGCTGACCGAGCGCGATCTGCCCGTCAAGCCTGCCGTGCGCGGACTGTGCGAACTGCTGGGACTTGATCCGCTTAACTTTGCTAACGAAGGTAAACTGGTGATCGGCGTGGAACGTACCGCTGCAGAAGCGGTGCTGGAACAGCTTCGCGCCCATCCCTCAGGAAAAAACGCCGCTATCATTGGCGAAGTGGTTGAGCGCAAAGGGGTGCGCCTGGCCGGGCTGTATGGCGTTAAACGCACGCTGGATCTGCCGCACGCGGAACCCTTACCCCGAATTTGCTAGAACCGCGCCATAAGCGGTCAGCACTGAATCTCTTTTTTTGCCAGTTTCTATTGGAAAGCAATATGCCGTATACACCGATGAGCGATCTTGGACAGCAAGGCCTGTTTGACATCACGCGCACACTTTTACAGCAGCCCGATCTCGGCGCGCTGAGCGATGCCCTGACCCGGCTGGTCAGGCAATCTGCGCTGGCGGACAGCGCCGCGATTGTGCTGTGGCATAGCGGAACGCATCGCGCGAGCTACTACTCAACGCGTGATAACGGCAAAGTGTTTGAGTATGAGGACGAAACGTACCTCGCGCATGGCCCGGTGCGCCGTATACTCTCCCGGCCTGAAGTGCTGCACTGCAATTTTGCGGAGTTCAGGATGGCGTGGCCAAGGCTGGCGGAGAGCAATCTCTATCAGCCTTTCGGGCATTACTGCATGTTGCCGCTGGCGGCAGAGGGCCAGATTTTTGGCGGCTGCGAGTTTATCCGCACGACCGACCAGCCCTGGAGCGAGGCGGAATACGAGCGCCTGCACACCTTTACCCAGATAGTGGCCGTGGTGGCTGAGCAGATCCAGAGCCGCGTCACCAACAACGTAGATTACGACCTGCTGAGCCGCGAGCGCGACAACTTCCGCATTCTGGTCGCCATCACTAACGCCGTGCTGTCGCGCCTCGACATGGATGAGCTGGTCAGCGAAGTCTCGAAAGAGATCCACCACTATTTCAAAATCGATGCCATCAGCATTGCGCTTCGCGGCCATCGCAAGGGCAAGCTGAACATCTACTCCACCCACTATCTTGATGAGGCCAATCCGGCACACGAGCAGAGCGAGGTCGATGAGGCCGGTACGCTCTCCGAGCGGGTGTTTAAAAGCAAAGAGATCCTGCTGCTCAACCTGAACGAACAGGATCCGGTGGCCCCTTACGAGCGAATGCTGTTCAACACCTGGGGCAACAAAATTCAGACCCTGTGCCTGCTGCCGCTGATGTCCGGCAACACCATGCTGGGCGTGCTGAAGCTGGCGCAGTGTGAGGAAGGCGTATTCACCACCGCCAACCTGAAGCTGCTGCGCCAGATTGCCGAGCGTATCTCCATCGCGCTGGATAACGCCCTCGCCTACCAGGAGATCCACCGCCTGAAAGAGCGGCTGGTGGACGAAAACCTCGCCCTGACCGAACAGCTCAACAATGTGGACAGCGAGTTTGGCGAAATCATCGGGCGCAGCGACGCCATGTACAGCGTGCTCAAGCAGGTTGAGATGGTGGCGCAGAGCGACAGCACAGTGCTGATCCTCGGCGAAACCGGTACGGGTAAAGAGCTGATTGCCCGCGCTATCCATAACCTGAGCAACCGCAACAGCCGCCGGATGGTGAAGATGAACTGCGCCGCGATGCCTGCGGGACTGCTGGAAAGCGATCTGTTCGGCCACGAACGCGGGGCCTTTACCGGGGCCAGCAGCCAGCGGCTCGGCCGTTTTGAGCTGGCGGACAAAAGCTCGCTGTTCCTCGATGAAGTGGGCGATATGCCGCTGGAGCTGCAGCCGAAGCTGTTGCGCGTCCTGCAGGAGCAAGAGTTTGAGCGGCTTGGCAGCAACAAGCTGATTCAAACCGACGTGCGGCTAATTGCCGCCACCAACCGTGACCTGAAAAAAATGGTCGCCGACCGCGAATTTCGAAGCGATCTCTATTACCGCCTGAACGTCTTCCCGATCTGCCTGCCGCCGCTGCGTGAACGCCCGGAAGATATCCCGCTGCTGGTCAAAGCGTTTACCGCAAAGATTGCGCGGCGGATGGGGAGAAATATCGACAGCATCCCAGCCGAGACGTTACGCACCCTCTCGTCAATGGAGTGGCCGGGTAACGTGCGCGAACTGGAAAACGTTATCGAGCGCGCGGTGCTGCTGACGCGCGGGAACGTGCTGCAGCTTTCTCTACCCGAAATCTCCTTGCCGGACGAAACCCTCGTTGCGGCAGAAGTGGCGCAGAACGGCGAAGATGAGTATCAGCTGATTATGCGCGTGCTGAAAGAGACCAACGGCGTGGTGGCCGGGCCTAAAGGTGCCGCCCAGCGCCTGGGGTTAAAACGCACTACCCTGCTGTCGCGCATGAAGCGGCTTGGGATTGATAAAGAGAGCCTGGTTTAAGTCCGCATTCCGGCGGTGTTTTCTGATACCGCCTTTCGTTACCCTGCGCAATTGTCCCTCATTGACACCAAATCGTTTCCTCTGTATAAAATTCCGCCTTAATAATGAGTTTCATTTGCAACAACAATAATATTAACGAAGGGTAGCGTTTAATGAAAAAGGTCATCTGCGCGTTAGGCCTGGCGATTGCGTCGGTCGGTTCTGCTCTGGCAACCACATATCCCCTGACGATTGAAAACTGTGGCTATAAAGAGACGTTCACCAAAGCGCCGGAACGCGTCGTGGCCCTGGGTCAGAACACCGTCGAAATTTTGCTCCTGCTGGGCCTGGAAGATAAGGTGAAGGCCAGCGCCTTCTGGCCGACCAAAGTGCTGCCGCAGCTGGCTGAAAAGAATGCAAAAATCAAAACCCTGACGGTAGAAATCCCGACGCTGGAATCCATCCTTTCGCAAAATCCCGATTTTGTTCCAGCCCAGCTTCCTCTGCTGCTCGGGCCGGAAAGTAAGGTCGCAAAACGTGAAGATCTGGCCACCGTCGGCGTGAACAGCTATTTATCACCAGGCATGTGCGCCACCAAAAAGGCCGCAGGCGATATGTACGGCAGCCGCCAGACGCTGTGGGATATGACGTACCTTTATAAAGAGATTGAAGATTTCGCGAAGATTTTCAACGTTGAAGCGCGCGGCCAGGCCGTCATTGCCGATTTCAAAAAACGCGAGGCCGACCTGCGTCAGGAATTTGGTAAAAACAAAAAAGATCTTTCGTTTGTCTTCTGGTTCTCAAGCGCCTCGCCTTCGGCGGATGCCTATGTCGGCGGGAAAAACAGCGCCTCCGGTTTTATTGCTAACGTGCTGGGCGGCCATAACGCCATTACCGCAGAGACCGAATGGCCAACCGTCGGCTGGGAAAGCATTATCGCCGCGAACCCGGACGTGATTGTTGTCTCCAGCCTGGATCGTAACCGCTGGGCGCTGGATAACGCGCAAGAGAAAATCAAATTCCTGAAAAGCGATCCCACCGTCAGCCAGCTGGACGCGGTGAAGAAAGGCCATATCGTGGTGATGGACGGCCAGGCTATGAACCCGACAATCCGCACGATTTACGGCGCTGAACAGGTGGGCGAGCAGCTCAGAAAGCTGGGGCTGAACTGATGACGGCAGCCGTACTTCAGGCCCGACAGGGCCTGTTCCTGACCACCTCTGCTCTGCTTGCCGTGGTCCTGCTGTTGCTAGTGATCGCCCTCGGCGTCAGCGTCGGAGAACTGTCGATTCCGCTGTCCAACGTCTTTTACGCTATTGGCAATAAGCTGGGGCTGACCGACGTTCCGCTCAACCGCATCTATGAGAGCGTGATCTGGGACTTTCGCCTGAGCCGCGCGCTGGTGGCGGCCTGCTGCGGCGCGGGGTTAGCCATCTGCGGCGCCGTGCTGCAAAGCCTGCTGAAGAACGCGCTGGCGGAACCTTACGTGCTCGGCGTGTCCGCGGGTGCGTCAACCGGTGCGGTGTCGGTCGTCGTATTAGGGATTGGCACCGGCGCGGTGTCGCTCTCTGCGGGCGCGTTTGCCGGGGCGTTTGCCGCCTTTGCGTTTGTCGCCTTCCTGACGAACGGCGCGCGCGGCGGCAATGAACGCACTATTCTGGCGGGCGTTGCCGCCTCACAGCTGTTCAACGCCATTACCGCCTATACCATCAGCACCTCCGCCAGCGCGCAGCAGGCGCGCGACGTGATGTTCTGGCTGCTGGGCAGCTTCAGCGGCGTACGCTGGCCGGAATTCCAGCTGGCGCTGGTGGTCGTGCTGGCGGGCCTGGCCGTCTGTCTTTACTATTCCCGGGCGCTGGATGCGTTCACCTTCGGTGACGATGCCGCCGCCTCTTTAGGCATTGCCGTACCCTGGGTGCGTCTTGCCTTGTTCACCACCACCGCACTGATTACCGCGACCATCGTCAGCATGGCGGGCTCAATCGGCTTTGTGGGTCTGGTGGTGCCTCACGTCATGCGCTTCCTGTTCGGGCCGCTGCACCGCACGCTGCTGATTGCCAGCGCGCTGGCGGGCGCGATCCTGATGGTGCTGGCCGATATCGCCTCGCGCATGCTGATTGCCCCACAGAGCCTGCCCGTCGGCGTAGTCACCGCGCTGGTGGGCGTGCCGTTCTTTGCCGTAATTATCTACCGTTCAAGGAATAAGTGATGAGTATCTGCGCTGAAAATATTACCTGGAAGGTAGGCAAAAAGGTCATCGTCAACGGCGTCTCGCTGAAGGTTTCACGCGGCGAAACGGTAGGACTGCTCGGCCCTAACGGCTGCGGAAAATCGTCGCTATTGCGCATTCTGGCAGGCCTGCGTCGCCCGGACAGCGGCAGCGTTACCCTGGACGGTCAGGACATCTCCCGCATCGCCAAAAAGCAGCTGGCGCGCCGCGTGGCGTTCGTTGAGCAGCACGGTATGACCGATGCCAACATGCGCGTGCGCGACGTGGTGAAGCTCGGGCGCATTCCGCACCACTCCCCTTTTTCGAACTGGAGCGCGCAGGATGACGAAACCGTCACTGCCGCCTTGCAGCGTGTCGATATGCTGGACCGCAGCGAGCAGGGCTGGATGAGCCTGTCCGGCGGGGAACGGCAGCGGGTGCATATCGCCCGCGCGCTGGCGCAAACGCCAACAGAAATCCTGCTCGATGAACCCACCAACCACCTGGACATTCACCATCAGATGCAGCTGATGCATCTCATCAGCGAGCTGCCGGTGACCAGCATCGTCGCCATCCACGATCTTAACCACGCCTCGATGTTCTGCGATTCGCTGATCGTTATGCAAAAAGGGCAGATCGTCGCAACCGGCACCCCGCAGGCGATCCTGTCGGAGGAGCTGCTATGGGACGTTTTCAGAGTGAAAACCAAAATTGAGATCTCGCCGTATCATGGTAAAAAGCACATTCACTTTATTGTGTAGAGCCGAGTAAACAGCATGCCATTGCGCCCTGCCGCCACCCTCTGGCCGCCCGTTCTGCTGGGCAGCCAATTTGTTTTCAACATTGGCTTCTATGCCGTTGTGCCCTTCCTGGCGATATTCCTGCGCGATGACCTGCTGCTTTCCGGCGGGCTGATCGGGCTGGTGCTTGGTCTGCGCACGTTTTCGCAGCAGGGGATGTTTATCGTTGGCGGCGCGCTGTCGGACCGCTACGGCGCGAAAATCGTTATCCTGAGCGGCTGCGTCATCCGCGTAGCGGGTTATCTGCTGCTGGCCTTCGGGCAATCGCTGTGGCCTATTATTCTCGGGGCGTGTCTGACCGGCATCGGCGGCGCGCTCTTCTCGCCCTCCATTGAAGCGCTGCTGGCGAAAGCGGGAACGCAAAGTGAGGCAAAAGGTAAACGGAGCCGCGCAGAGTGGTTTGCGCTCTTTGCCGTTTGCGGGGAACTGGGCGCGGTGCTGGGCCCGATTGCGGGTGCCCTGCTGACGGGGCTTGGCTTTCGTCAGGTTGCGCTGGCAGGCGCCGGCGTGTTTGTTGTCGCGCTCGCGGTGCTCTACTTCTGCCTGCCGGCTGCCCGCCATAGCCAGCGTCCGCTCGCTATTCAGCCCTGGTGGACAACATTTCGCCAGACGCGATTCGTCGCCTTTATCATCGCCTACAGCTCGTGGCTGTTGAGCTATAACCAGCTTTACCTGGCGCTACCGGTGGAGATCCAGCGTTCCGGAGGCAGCGAGAAAGATCTGGGCCCACTGTTTATGCTGGCCTCGGTGCTGATCGTCGCGTTTCAGCTCCCCCTTGCGCGTGTTGCAAGGCGGATCGGCGCGGTCAGAATTTTGCCCGTGGGCTTTTTGCTGCTCTCTGCGGCCTTTGCCAGCGTGGCGCTGTTTGCTGCAAAGGAGCCGCCGGAAGGCTGGCTGCGGCTGTTGCCCTCTGCGAGCATGGTCACGCTGTTAACGCTGGGGCAGATGCTGCTGGTGCCGTCGGCAAAAGATCTCATCCCCCGCTTCGCCGAGGAATCGACGCTTGGGGCCCACTATGGCGCACTCTCAACCGCCGGGGGCGTTGCGGTACTGGCAGGAAACCTGCTGTTTGGCAGCCTGCTGGATCGCGCGCTGGTGCCTTCGCTGGAGGCCGTTTATCCCTGGCTGCTGCTGGCCATTTTCCCACTCTGCAGCGCTGTCGCCTTGAATATTATCTGTCGACCGCTTCGGTAATAAATACGTTACGTTTTCGGACGATACTTTTGCGGCAACGCCGGTACTGGACGACGATCGTCAATCAGATGACGAAGAGTCAGAATCGGATGACGCCACAGCATTCTCGGCCCCGCCCAGCGCATAACCTGCTTCATCTCTTCTCGCTTCGCGGGCTGGTAGCAGTGAATGGGACACTGTTTACAGGCCGGCTTTTCTTCCCCAAACGCACATTTATCGAGACGCTTATCGGCATAGGCCTTAAGCGCCTGATAATGCCCCTCCTCTGTTGAAGCCTGAGGACATTTTTTCTCATATAAAGCGATCATTTTGGCGATCGTCACTTTTTCTCTTGCGATGCGTTTACCGGACATGGGAGATCACCCTCTCATAAATTGCATTCATGATACTCCTTTACGCAGTGATTTTCAGTCGTTGCATTCCGCTTTCTGAAGACGCCTTCCGCTTTTAAGCCAGCGCGAGGCCAGGGTTACTGGTATTTTATACAGCCAATACGTTCCCCTGTTAGCCAGCCAAGAGGAGTGCCTATGCAAGCGATTACCGCTACAAAAACGTACCGTCATTTAAAAGTCGGCTATTTTAGAAAGCGCCATGAAGATCGTAAAACCAAGATCCCGCGCCGCTATAGCATGCATGCTGCCCTGAGCCTGAAAGGTGATTGGCTAGAGAAAGCGGGCTTTACAACCCATTCGCGGGTCAGAGTGGGCGTCGAACAGGGGAAAATCATCATTGAGCTGGTGGAAGAAGACGGGAAATGACCATGCCGCCGTGCAGGCGGCGACATCACCTATTCCCGGCCAGTCAGCGCGCGCAGAAGAATATTGGGCGCTTACCCACGGAGAACATAAACCCCTTAGGTCCTTGTTTTGTAATTGAATAATTTAATTTTTTATTGGGGTAAACAAAGAAGTCGGGCAGAACATCGCTGATAACGTCATTGGGTAGTGATTCATCATCGTTCACATGAAGGATATTGAGCGACGTAAAGTGGAAGGAGTCCTTATTTTCCGTCCAGACGTAGGAGACATCCCTGCGGATAACCCCTATCACTTTATCGTTCTTATAATACGTGCCGCTTACCGCAACGATGCCGGTTTGCGTCTTCATCGTGTACATGAAGTCGAGCGTAATGTGAGCGCGGGCATCCTCGTGATAAACCACGATTGACGCTGAGCAGGCCTCTGTGTTTTCCCGTTTTTCCAGACGTAAATGATACAGCCAGGAAATCAGCGCGCCCGCGGCAAAAAACATCAGGCACAATAACACTATCGTGCGTTTCTTCATTGCATATACCCCCTGAAATACAATGCCGTGCATTCTGCATTGGGTTCTGCTTCATAAGGCTTTCTGCAGGCGAGCACGGACAGGGCAGGCGCATTGCTGGAAGAAGAGAAATAAATCCACGGATACTTTTTACAATCAAGCCCGGTTTTCATGATAATTTTAATAAAGCGCGAGAAATTACCAATACTTTTAATATCATCACTTTGCGAGAAATAGTGGCAACCGTTTTCGGTTCGGTTAATGGTGTAATTCTGGAAAAAATCTTTATCCGGATTATCTCGGAAGATGTGATGCAGCATGAAATAGCCCAGTGCAAAGGAGATAATCATTAAGAGCACAGGAAAAAACAGGCGACGTAATTTACGCGGCGATTTTTTTTCGACCAGCACCTGAGACGTATTCACCGCCGGTTGTTCGACAGGCACCGTCAGAGGCGCTTCGGGCAACGAAACCTCTGCTGGTTCTTCTGTATCCACCCCATCCGTTTCAACGCGGGTGACCTTTACGCTTTTATGAATCTGGAAACCTTTTCTCGGCACCGTCGCAACCAGCGTGTCGCTCGTTTCTCCAGCCGAACGCAAACCGCGCCGGATAATAGAGATATTCTGATAAAGCGTATTTGCCGGGACGATCATCCCGTCCTCGCCCCACACTTTATCGAAGAATTCTTTCTGGTTCACCACCTCTGGCGAGGATTCCAGTAAAAGCGCGAGACAACGACTTGCTGGCGTTGTCAGAATTACGCTTAATTCAGGTTTATTCAACGAGACAAGGACGTTTTTGTCAGGACAAAATTTAATATTATCGTTAATTATCCAAAACATACGCTACTCGCTCGACAGCAAACAGAATCGGGAAACTATTGATATGAATGATAATTATACGCTGCGGCTATTTCTTGTCAAAGCAAGAAGTTACGGTATAAGTGAGCGAAAGAATGCGTTCCTGAATGAATAATATAACGAGTGCTCTTATGCGGAAGGTACGTGCAAAAAGCCCCGTTTTCGCATAGATGGAATCCGGTACGCACTTTAGTCGAAAGAGCCTTCTCCTTCTGTTTTCCTGCTCTACAGACTCCGTTATCATGGTCACCAAACATTGCATGATAAGACGCTCAGGATTTCATGAGTTCCAATGAGACAGGAAGACACCTGACAATAAAAACAAAAGCCAACTCATTGAAAGTTAATAAAATGGACACGATACGCTAATGAGTACACTAGAGAATTTCGACGCACATACCCCCATGATGCAGCAGTACCTGAAGCTGAAAGCACAGCATCCGGAAATTCTGCTGTTTTACCGTATGGGCGACTTTTACGAGCTCTTTTATGACGATGCTAAACGTGCGTCGCAGTTGCTCGACATCTCCCTGACCAAACGCGGCGCATCGGCAGGTGAGCCCATCCCTATGGCCGGTATCCCGCATCATGCGGTGGAAAACTATCTGGCGAAACTGGTGAATCAGGGAGAATCCGTCGCCATTTGCGAGCAGATTGGCGATCCCGCCACGTCAAAAGGCCCGGTTGAGCGCAAAGTCGTGCGCATCGTCACGCCCGGCACCATCAGCGACGAAGCGCTGCTGCAAGAACGCCAGGATAACCTGCTGGCCGCACTCTGGCAGGATAGTAAAGGATTTGGCTATGCGACGCTGGATATCAGCTCCGGGCGTTTTCGCCTGAGTGAACCGGCTGACCGTGAGACGATGGCTGCCGAATTGCAGCGTACTAACCCGGCAGAGCTGCTCTACGCCGAAGATTTCGCTGAAATGGCGCTGATTGAAGGTCGTCGTGGTCTGCGTCGTCGTCCGCTGTGGGAATTCGAAATTGATACTGCGCGCCAGCAGCTCAATCTGCAGTTTGGCACGCGCGACCTGATTGGCTTTGGCGTGGAAAACGCCCCGCGCGGACTGTGTGCGGCAGGCTGTCTGCTGCAATATGTAAAAGATACCCAGCGTACTGCCCTGCCGCATATCCGCTCTATCACCATGGAGCGTCAGCAGGACAGCATCATCATGGACGCCGCCACGCGCCGTAACCTGGAGATAACCCAGAATCTGGCAGGCGGCGTTGAAAATACCCTGGCTTCCGTCCTCGACAGTACCGTTACGCCGATGGGCAGCCGCATGCTTAAGCGCTGGCTGCATATGCCGATTCGCGACACCAATACGCTTATCGGCCGCCAGCAAACCATCGCCGCATTGCAGGACAGTTACACCGAATTACAGCCGGTACTGCGTCAGGTAGGCGATCTGGAGCGTATCCTCGCCCGCCTGGCTCTGCGTACGGCACGCCCGCGCGACCTCGCACGTATGCGCCATGCCTTCCAGCAACTGCCGGAACTGCGCGCTCAGTTGGGCAACGTCGACAGCGCACCGGTGCAAAAATTGCGCGAAACGATGGGCGAATTCACCGAGCTTCGCGAACTGCTTGAGCGCGCCATCATCGATGCGCCTCCGGTACTGGTACGCGATGGCGGCGTGATTGCCCCCGGATATAACGAAGAGCTGGACGAGTGGCGCGCGCTGGCAGACGGCGCAACGGACTACCTTGATAAGCTGGAGAGCCGTGAACGCGAGCGTCTGGGTCTTGATACCCTGAAAGTGGGCTATAACGCGGTCCACGGCTACTACATTCAGATCAGCCGCGGGCAGAGTCACCTGGCGCCGATTCACTACGTGCGCCGCCAGACGCTGAAAAACGCTGAGCGCTACATTATTCCCGAGCTGAAAGAGTACGAGGACAAAGTCCTCACCTCGAAAGGAAAAGCGCTGGCGCTGGAAAAGCAGCTGTATGACGAGCTGTTCGACATGCTGATGCCGCACCTGGCCGATCTGCAGCTAAGCGCCGCCGCGTTGGCCGAACTGGACGTGCTGGTCAACCTTGCTGAACGCGCTGAAACGCTGAACTATACCTGCCCGACCTTTACCGACAAGCCCGGCATTCGCATTACGGAAGGGCGTCATCCGGTGGTGGAGCGCGTACTGAACGAACCGTTCATCGCTAACCCGCTCAGCCTGTCGCCGCAGAGACGCATGCTGATCATTACCGGACCGAACATGGGCGGTAAGAGTACCTATATGCGTCAGACGGCGCTGATTGCGCTGCTCGCGTATATCGGCAGCTACGTCCCGGCGCAAAACGTGGAGATTGGCCCAATCGACCGCATCTTTACCCGCGTCGGGGCTGCGGACGATCTGGCGAGCGGTCGTTCAACCTTCATGGTCGAGATGACCGAAACGGCTAACATTCTGCATAACGCCACCGAGCACAGCCTGGTGCTGATGGACGAAGTCGGGCGCGGAACATCAACCTATGATGGTTTGTCCCTAGCGTGGGCCTGCGCGGAAAGCCTCGCGAATAAAATCAAGGCTATGACGCTGTTTGCGACCCATTACTTCGAACTGACGCAGTTGCCGGAGAAAATGGAAGGAGTGGCGAACGTGCATCTTGATGCACTGGAGCACGGCGACACCATCGCCTTTATGCACACGGTGCAGGATGGCGCGGCAAGCAAGAGCTATGGGCTGGCCGTAGCGGCGCTGGCAGGTGTACCGAAAGAGGTGATCAAGCGCGCGCGTCAGAAACTGCGCGAACTGGAAAGCCTGTCGCCGAACGCGGCGGCGACGCAGATAGATGGTACGCAGATGTCGCTGCTGGTGCCTGCGGAAGAGACGTCGCCAGCCGTGGAAGCGCTGGAGAATCTCGACCCGGATTCACTGACGCCGCGTCAGGCGCTGGAGTGGATTTATCGGCTGAAGAGTCTGGTTTAGTTCTCTGCGGTCTGTTTTGTCGGGTGGCGGCTTCGCCTTACCCGACCTACAAAACCCGTAGGCCCGGTAAGCGCAGCGCCACCGGGCTTTTTTTTACAGCAACGGTGGGATCGTCGGCACCTGCGGTGCCTCGTCAATATCCTTCTGCGTCATGCGAAACGCTTCAGGGTAGTGCTCGCGGCTGGTACGGCGCAGCGGTTCGGTATCGCGCCAGGTATACAAACAATGCTGGCACTGGTAAACGGTCCAGACCCCTTTCACCGGTGACGTCGCCATCACTTCAATATGCTCATCGGCACAACGTGGACAAATCATCTTTTCCTCCTTATTGGCGTGCTGCCAGCATCGCGGTCAATTTTTCAGCCCAGGCTTTGGTTTCAGGCAGATCCTGTACCGGCTGGCTGTAGTGGCCACGGGTGTCCGGTGCAACTGGCGTGGTGGCATCAATAATCAGCTTGTCGGTAATGCCCGCCGGGCTGGAACCAGGGTCAAGTTCAAGGACCGACATGTTCGGCAGCTGTACCAGATCCCCTGCCGGGTTCACTTTCGACGACAGCGCCCACATCACCTGCGGGAGGTTGAACGGATCGACATCTTCATCCACCATGATTACCATCTTCACGTAGCCCAGACCGTGCGGCGTGGTCATAGCACGTAAACCGACCGCGCGGGCAAAACCACCGTAACGTTTTTTGGTGGAGATAATCGCCAGCAGGCCGTGGGTGTACATCGCGTTCACCGCCTGCACTTCCGGGAATTCTGCTTTTAGCTGCTGGTAAAGCGGTACGCAGGTTGCCGGGCCCATCAGATAATCAATCTCGGTCCACGGCATGCCGAGGTAGAGCGACTCAAAAATCGGTTTGGTGCGGTAAGAGACTTTGTCGATACGTACAACCGTCATGTTACGTCCACCGGAATAGTGCCCGGTAAACTCGCCGAACGGCCCTTCGATTTCACGCTTGCGGCCTTCGATGACCCCTTCAAGGATAACTTCAGAACCCCAGGGCACGTCGAAGCCGGTCAGCGGCGCGGTGGCAATCGGGTACGGGCTTTCACGCAGTGCGCCGGCCATTTCATACTCGGACTGATCGTATTTCAGCGGCGTCGCGCCCATCAGCGTGATGATCGGATCGTTGCCGAGGGTAATCGCAATCGGCAGATCTTCACCGCGCTCTTCCGCTTTATGCAGATGCAGAGCGATATCGTGCATCGGAACCGGCTGCAGGCCGAGCTTGCGCTTGCCCTTCACTTCCATGCGGTAGATGCCGACGTTCTGCTTGCCGAAGTGGTCCGGGTCGAGCGGATCGCGCGAGACGACGCACGCTTTATCGAGATAAAAACCGCCGTCACCGTCGTTCAGGCGAAATAGCGGCAGAATGTCGAACAGGTTGATCTCTTCACCATCCACCGTATTCTGCGCCCAGGCGGGGTTAGCGCGACGCTCTGGCGTAACGGGGAATTTATCCCAACGGCGAATAAACTCGTCGATCTGTTTTTTTACCGGGGTGTTCGCAGGCAGCCCCATCGAAATGGCGTGGTTTTGCCAGGAGCCGATGGTGTTCATCACCACGCGGGCATCGGTAAAGCCGCGAATATTGTCGAACCACAGCGCGGGCGCGCCGTCGCCAATGCGGCCGGTCGCGTTGGCTGCCGCCGCCAGATCCGGCTCGGCGTTCACCTCTTCCTCAATTTTCAGCAGTTGCCCTTGCTCATCGAGCGCCTGCAGGAAGCTTCTCAAATCATCAAATGCCATCGTTATTCTCCTGTGAAAAATGTTTCGCCTCACGCAAGCCGTTCCAGCGGCGCGCCTTTTTATGCTCCAGACCGAACTGGTCGAGCACGCGGGTCACGATATGCTGGGTAATGTCATCGGCGGTTTGCGGGTGGTTGTAATACGCAGGCATGGGCGGCACCATCGCCACGCCCATGCGGGAAAGTGCAAGCATGTTCTCCAGATGAATGGTGCTGAGCGGCGTTTCACGCGGGACCAGCACCAGCTTTCGCCCCTCTTTCAGCACCACATCCGCCGCACGCCCCACCAGCCCTTCGGCGTAGCCCGCGCGGATGCCCGCCAGCGTTTTCATGCTGCAGGGAATGACGATCATGCCGTCGGTGCGAAACGAGCCGGAGGAGATGGTGGCGGCCTGGTCAGCCGGGCTGTGAACAACGTCAGCCAGTGCGGTGACGTCCTGCGCGGTGTAAGGCGTTTCCAGCTCAATGGTGGTTTTTGCCCACTTCGACATCACCAGATGGGTTTCCACCTCCGGCATCTCTCGCAGTGCCTGCAATAAAGCCACACCCAGCGGCGCGCCCGTTGCTCCCGTCATTCCTACTATCAATCTCATTCAGTACCTCAATCATTTTGTTCGTATACGAACATATTGAGTAACCTACTCCTGGAACCTGTTCATGACAAGATCGTTCGCATACGATCACACTAAATGCTAAAAACTCCCGCGTTATAATCCAGGGCGTTAGCGGCTATCATAGAGAGTGATTTTTTTCGTCGGAGTGTTCATGGAACTAAGACAAGAAGCGTTCCACCTGTTGCGCCAGCTTTTTCAACAACATACTGCGCAATGGCAGCATGCTTTGCCGGAGCTGACCAAGCCGCAATATGCGGTTCTGCGCTCAATTGCCGAACATCCGGGTATCGAACAGGTGGCATTGACCGAAGTGGCCGTCAGCACGAAAGCGACGCTGGCAGAGATGCTCAGCCGCATGGAGGCGCGTGGGCTGGTAAAACGCGAGCACGATCCCGCAGATAAGCGCCGCCGGTTTGTCTTCCTGACGCCAGAAGGTGAAGCCCTGCTTGCAGGCTGTAAACCGGTCGGCAATGACGTGGATGAGGCGTTTTTAGGACGCCTGAGCAAGACCGAACGCGAGCAATTTTCTGCGCTGATCAAAAAGATGATGCACGACTAATTCACCCTCGCACGCATAAAATCGATAAACTTTCGGACTTTCGCGGGCACGTGTTGGGCATCGGGATAAACCGCATAGATGCCCTGCTGTGCAAAGGTGTAGCCGGGTAATACCGACGCCAGTTGCCCTGCATCCAGCGCATTTCGCACCAGCCATTCAGGCAGTAACGCCACGCCGCCTCCGGCACGTGCGAAAGCCATCAGCGCCTGAGCACTGTCAGCATACAGACGCGGGGCTTTCGTGATTTCAAACGAGACAAGCTCTCCGCTGCTCGCTTTCACCTGCCAGCGCAGTGGAGAGGGCAAACGCTCGTGAATGATCCAGTCGGCTTTCGCCAGCTGTTCAAGGGTCTCTACCGGATGGTTAGCCAGCCATTCCGGCGCTGCCACCGGCAATATGGCGAAAGAGGTAATCATCGCGGCGTGGTAGCGTGAATCGGCGAGCGTTCCCAGTCGGATGGCGACGTCAAAGCGCTCAGAGATAAGGTCGGCATGCAAAGAGGACGAAACGTGGCGCACGCGAAGTTCCGGGTGCTGCTGACTAAATTCCGCCAGCAAAGGCACCACAACCTGCGAGCCGTACTCGGGCGTGGTGGTTATCCGCAATTCTCCGGAGAGTCCCGCATGATTCGCGCGGACATCGTCCTGCAGCTGTTCTGCCTCCTTCAGAAGCGCGACGCTTCGCTGATGAAAAAGCGCGCCCGCCTCGGTTAACGTCAGACGGCGGGTTGACCGCAGCAGCAGCGTAACGCCCAGCTCGTCTTCAAGCTGGCGAATGTTGAAACTCACCACGGCTTTTGTCAGCCCCATTGCCTCTGCCGCGGCGGTGAAGCTGCCCGCCTCCGCGACTGCGATAAACATCGCCGTACGCTGTAGAGTAAACATCGTTAACCTTTATCACTGTCAAAAATATTTTGACAGTATATCGCTGTTTGTCGCGTTTATCCGTAGCTCGCGGGCCGATACGATACGCCACCTCACCGGAGGATCCACCATGACGTATCGCAGCAAAGTCGCCGTTGTCTATCTGCTCGGCTTTTTCCTTGATTTGATAAATATGTTTATTGCCAGCGTCGCCTTTCCGGCCATGGCGCGCGCGTTCAACACCACTCCCTCAGCGCTTGCCTGGGTCAGTAACGGGTACATTGCCGGTCTGACGCTAACGATCCCTTTCGGCAGCGCGCTGACGCGACGTATCGGGCCAAAGCGCGTCATCCTCCTCTCTCTGGCTCTCTTTAGCGCGGCCTCCGCTGCTGCGGGATTGTCTTCCTCACTGGAAAGCCTGATTGCCTGGCGTGCACTGCAAGGGATTGGCGGTGGCTTGCTGATCCCGGTGGGACAGGCGCTAACCTGGCAACAGTTTAAGCCTCACGAACGCGCCAGACTCTCCTCGGCGGTGATGCTGGTCGCGTTGCTTGCCCCTGCCTGCTCTCCTGCTATCGGGGGACTGCTGGTGCAGACGCTAAGCTGGCGCTGGATCTTTTTTGCTACGTTGCCCGTCGCCATCGTCACCTTTGTTTTAGCCTGCGTATGGCTTAACGCTGAAATGCCGCCGAAGAAAACAGCCAGGCTATTAAACCTCTCCTTGCTGACCGATCCACTTTTGCGTTTTTCCATGCTTGTCTACGTGTGCGTGCCCGGCATCTTTATCGGGGTAAACGTAACGGGAATGTATTATCTTCAGAGCGAAGCCAGCATGACGCCCGCCGCAACGGGCATGCTTATGCTGCCATGGTCCGCGGCATCGTTTATGGCCATTATGGTAACAGGACGCTATTTTAACCGCGTCGGCCCCCGGCCTCTGGTGGTTATCGGGTGCCTTTTGCAGGCGACGGGCATTCTGCTTTTACTGAACGTCAGTTCGGCATCGCCAGCGCTGTTATCTGTCGCGGCCTTTGTGTTGATGGGGGCCGGAGGCAGTCTTTGCAGCAGCACGGCGCAGAGCAGCGCGTTTCTGACGACAGCCAGGGACGATATGCCTGACGCCAGCGCCCTGTGGAATCTTAATCGTCAGCTAAGCTTTTTTGCGGGAACCCTGCTACTGGCGCAGGCGCTGAGCATTGCGCAGGTTTATCTTGCGCCGCTCGTCGCCTGGCACGGGATGTTTATTTTTGCCGCAGGCATCACTTTAGTGCCTGTATTGTACGTTTTTCGTCTTAACACGATGCAGGTGCTCAGCCAGCTGCGACAGGAGAATTCATGACGCTTTTTGAACACGACATTATCGACCTCCACATTGCGCTTGAAAACTGGTTAGGCAAAGGTGAAGGTGAGGCTGAAACCTTGCTCACCCGCTTTCGACCGGATTTTCTGATGATACCACCAGGCGGCGCACATCTTGACTATCACGCCCTTGCCCATTTTCTCGACACCCAGCGTGGAAGCCGGCCCGGCCTGAAAATCGTCATTGATGAACTCGCCACGATAGAAGCCTGGGATAACGGCGCAGTACTTCACTATCGCGAGACACAAACCCGCCCCGATATGCCGGTAAACGTGCGTTGGTCGACGGCGGTGCTGAATCAGGAAGGCGACAGAATTACGTGGCGTCTGCTGCACGAAACGGCACAGCCGTAGCACCAAAGAAAAATGGCCCGTCTTACGACGAGCCATTTTTTGACGAAAGGTTGCTTATTCGCGGAACAGCGCTTCGATATTCAGACCTTGCCCCTGCAGGATTTCACGCAGGCGACGCAGACCTTCAACCTGAATCTGACGAACACGTTCGCGGGTCAGGCCAATTTCGCGGCCGACGTCTTCCAGTGTCGCAGCTTCATACCCCAGTAAACCGAAACGACGTGCCAGCACTTCACGCTGTTTGGCGTTCAGTTCGAACAGCCATTTGACGATGCTCTGTTTCATGTCATCGTCCTGCGTGGTGTCTTCCGGGCCGTTGTCTTTTTCGTCGGCCAGGATGTCCAGCAGCGCTTTTTCGGAGTCGCCACCCAGCGGGGTGTCAACCGAGGTAATGCGCTCGTTGAGACGCAGCATACGGCTTACGTCATCAACCGGTTTATCAAGCTGTTCGGCAATCTCTTCCGCGCTCGGTTCGTGGTCCAGTTTATGGGACAACTCACGCGCGGTACGCAGATAGACGTTCAGCTCTTTGACGATGTGGATCGGCAGTCGAATCGTACGGGTTTGGTTCATAATTGCCCGTTCGATGGTCTGACGAATCCACCAGGTCGCGTAGGTTGAGAAGCGGAACCCGCGTTCCGGGTCAAATTTCTCAACTGCGCGGATGAGACCTAAGTTGCCCTCTTCAATCAGGTCCAGCAGAGCCAGACCACGATTGCCGTAACGGCGAGCAATTTTCACGACCAGTCGCAGGTTACTTTCAATCATGCGACGGCGCGAGGCAACATCACCACGCAAAGCACGACGTGCGAAATAGACTTCTTCTTCGGCCGTTAACAGTGGGGAGTAACCAATCTCCCCAAGGTAAAGCTGAGTCGCGTCCAGTACACGCTGTGTGGCGCCCTGCGATAACAGCTCTTCTTCAGCCAAATCGTTATCACTGGGTTCCTCTTCTACTAAGGCTTTTTCGTCAAAAGCCTCTGCTCCGTTCTCATCAAATTCCGCATCTTCATTTAAATCATGAACTTTCAGCGTATTCTGACTCATAAGGTGGCTCCTACCCGTGATCCCTGAACGAGACACCCTGGCTGGCATGCCCCGTCAAATTATCGCTGCGGCAAATACTGCAGCGGGTTTACGGATTTCCCCTTGTAACGAATTTCAAAATGCAAGCGTGTAGAACTGGTTCCGGTGCTACCCATGGTAGCGATTTTTTGCCCCGCCTTAACTTCTTGTTGTTCCCGGACCAGCATTGTGTCGTTATGGGCGTAGGCACTCAGGTAATCATCGTTATGTTTGATGATAATAAGATTACCGTAACCGCGCAGAGCGTTACCGGCATAGACAACGCGTCCGTCTGAGGTCGCGATGATAGCCTGTCCCTTACTCCCTGCGATATCGATCCCTTTATTTCCTCCCTCGGAGGAAGAGAAGTTTTCGATAACCTTGCCGTCAGTCGGCCAGCGCCATGCAGAGATAGGCGAACTGGTGGAAGTACTGCTGGCAGTCGGTTCAGTAGAGCTAACCACAGGTGCCGTAACCGGTGCTGTGACAGCAGTCGCAGTCCCTTTATTATTCGGCAACATTTTGTTAGCACTCTGATCACCTGAATCCTCAGAATACGTAATTACAGGTTGTGAAGCAACCACCGTGGTGGATTTTTGTGCAGGCATAACGCTGTTATTTTGCGCTGTCACATCCGCCGCAGAAACTGTGTTCCCCGGCGTGAGTGGCGTACCCGTCGCGTTGCCCACCTGGAGCGTTTGGCCGACTTCCAGTCCGTACGGGGCCTGCACGTTATTGCGTTGTGCCAGGTCACGGAAATCGTTCCCGGTGATCCAGGCAATATAGAACAGCGTGTCGCCGCGCTTCACGGTGTAGGTGCTGCCACCGGTATAGCTCCCTTTCGGAATGTTCCCATACTTGCGGTTGTATACTATGCGGCCATTTTCCGTCTGAACAGGTTGTTCAACTGGCTGAATCTGTGTTGGCTGCGTGGTTGGACGCTGAACCGGCTGGTTCTGCGGAGTTTGCTGCGCCGTAGAGGTGCCCATTTTCGGCGGAGGAGTGATCAACATTCCGCTGGACGTGTTACCCGAGCCGCTGTTCCCGCCGACGGAGCTTACAGGCGCAGGTGCGTTATTCGAACTTGTACAGCCTGCCAGCCAGAGCGAAACCAGTGATAATGCCGCAACACGGCTGATGGTGAATTTTGGGCTTCCCGCGCTCATTTATCCCCCAGGAATGTGTTAACTACCAGTGACTTAAAAATAACCGTGATGGCACGAACCTTTTGCGCCACACAATACGCTGAATTTGCCTTAATAACCCTGGATAAATCCGAGTCTCAGGCCAGCTCTCCCTTAACCAGAGGCACAAAGCGTACGGCTTCTACGGTATCGATAATAAACTCGCCGCCACGCCGACGAACACGCTTCAGAAGCTGGTGTTCATCGCCCACGGGCAAGACGAGAATGCCGCCTTCATCCAGCTGCGACAAGAGTGCTGCCGGGATCTCCAGCGGTGCGGCCGTGACGATAATGGCATCAAACGGGGCGCGAGCCTGCCAACCCTGCCATCCATCACCGTGACGTGTTGAAACATTATGTAAATCAAGTTGTTTCAGGCGACGACGCGCCTGCCACTGTAAACCTTTGATGCGTTCGACGGAACAAACATGGCGAACAAGATGCGCGAGGATCGCGGTTTGATACCCCGACCCGGTGCCAATCTCCAGCACGCGAGACTCCGGCGTTAGCTCCAGCAGTTCCGTCATGCGCGCCACCATGTAGGGCTGAGAAATAGTCTGGCCTTGCCCAATAGGCAGCGCCACGTTTTCCCACGCTTTGTGCTCAAACGCCTCGTCTACAAACTTCTCGCGCGGAACCTGGGCAAGCGCATCCAGCACATGCTCGTTGGTGATCCCTTGAGCGCGAAGTTGTTCCAGAAGAGTTTGTACACGTTTGCTTACCATTGCACGTTCACCCCGACCCGATCTAACCAGTCCGACACCACATCATGCGCGCTATACGCGGTTAAATCTACGTGCAGTGGCGTAACGGAAACATACCCTTCATCTACAGCAGCGAAGTCCGTATCTGGACCGGCATCGCATTTTTCGCCCGGAGGCCCAATCCAGTAGAGGGTATTGCCGCGCGGATCCTGCTGCGGAATAACCTGGTCAGCAGGATGACGGCTGCCACAGCGCGTCACGCGGATCCCCTTGATCTCATTGAGCGGGAGGTCGGGTACGTTGATATTCAGGATACGGCCGGTACGCAGGGGTTCGCGCCCCAGCGCGCGAAGAATCGCACAGGTGACCGACGCTGCCGTGTCGTAATGCGTATGGCCGTTAAGCGAAACCGCCAGCGCCGGGAAGCCCAGATGACGTCCTTCCATCGCTGCCGCCACGGTACCGGAGTAGATCACGTCATCGCCGAGATTGGGTCCGGCGTTGATACCTGACACCACAATGTCCGGGCGCGGGCGCATCAGCGCATTCACGCCGAGGAACACGCAGTCGGTCGGCGTGCCCATCTGTACGGCGATATCGCCATTTTCAAAGGTAAAGGTGCGAAGCGACGACTCCAGCGTCAGTGAGTTAGACGCTCCACTGCGGTTACGATCGGGAGCCACAACCTGCACATCCGCAAATTCGCGAAGGTGTTTCGCCAGGGTCTGTATACCTGGCGCGTGGATCCCGTCATCGTTACTCAGCAATATTCGCATAATCACCCGAGGTGTTGATAAGTTCCCTGACAACACTGGTGGCAAAGCTACCTGCAGGTAGCCAGAAGCGTAACTCAACGGTCACGTCATCCCACCAGTTCCAGCTTAACTGCTGCGGGTAGAGCAACATCGCGCGGCGTGCTGCTTCGACTTTTTCCCGCACCAGCAGTGATTGTAATTCTGGCGCGTCCGCGACGGCTGACTGCTCGGCAGCAAGCGCGTCGCCCTGCGTGCCCCAGTCGCCCGTTCCGGGCATCGCGGCAGTAATCATCAGCGCTTTGGCGTCCACACGAGACTGGACATCGGCCATTTCATCGACCGTTGCCACAAACCAGCTTCCGCGTCCCGCTAATTGTAGCGCATCGCCGACAACAACTTGATTAGCGTCCGATTTTTTCAGACGTTCGCTCACAATCTGATTAAACAACGCACTGCGGGCCGCAGACAACCAAAAACTGCGTTTATTCCTGTCGCGTACCGGCGCATCGCTTTGCGCCCAGCGCAATGCGCCCTGCAGGTTGCTGCCACCGATACCAAAACGCTGTGCGCCAAAGTAGTTCGGTACGCCGCGTTCGTTTATCGCCTGTAGGCGTTTTTCAACGTCTTCGCGGTCAGTCACTTCACGCAGCACCAGCGTAAAGGCGTTGCCTTTCAACGCGCCCAGACGCAGTTTGCGCTTGTGACGGGCGTACTCCAGCACTTTACAGCCTTCAAGCTCAAACTGGCTTAAATCCGGCATCGTATTGCCCGGCACGCGCGCGCAGATCCACTGTTCAGTGACCGCATGTTTATCTTTCTGTCCGGCAAAGCTCACTTCGCGGGCATGAATTTTCAGGAATTTTGCCAGCGCATCGGCCACAAACCGTGTGTTGCAGCCGTTTTTCAGAATGCGCACCAGAATGTGCTCGCCTTCGCCATCCGGCTCAAAGCCCAGATCTTCCACCACGAGGAAATCTTCCGGGCTGGCTTTCAGCACCCCGTTCCCCTGCGGTTTACCGTGCAGGTATGTCAGGTTGTCAAAGTCTGTCATTTGCTCGCCTTCACCAGCAGCGCCACGGCTTCACAGGCAATGCCTTCGCCACGGCCCGTGAAGCCCAGCTTCTCGGTGGTGGTCGCTTTGACGTTGACGTCGTCCATATGGCAGCCCAGATCTTCCGCGATAAACACACGCATCTGCGGAATGTGCGGCAGCATTTTAGGTGCCTGAGCGATGATGGTCACATCGACGTTACCCAGGGTGTAGCCTTTCGCCTGAATGCGGCGCCACGCTTCGCGCAGCAGTTCGCGGCTGTCTGCCCCTTTAAATGCCGGGTCGGTGTCCGGGAACAGCTTGCCGATATCCCCCAGCGCGGCAGCGCCCAGCAGTGCGTCGGTTAGCGCATGCAGCGCCACGTCGCCATCAGAATGCGCCAGCAGTCCTTTTTCGTAAGGAATACGCACGCCGCCAATGATAATTGGGCCTTCTCCGCCAAAGGCGTGTACATCAAAACCGTGTCCAATTCGCATTATGCCTTCTCCTGATGGGTCGAACGGGTAAGATAAAATTCCGCGAGCTGCAAATCTTCCGGGCGCGTCACTTTTATATTATCAGCGCGCCCTTCAACAAGCTCAGGGTGAAAACCGCAATACTCCAGCGCTGAGGCTTCGTCCGTGATGGTCGCACCGTCTTCAAGCGCACGCGTCAGGCAGTCGTGGAGCAGTTCGCGGGGGAAAAATTGTGGCGTCAGCGCATGCCATAAATCAACGCGCTCAACGGTATGGGCGATAGCCTGTTTGCCCGGCTCGGCGCGTTTCATGGTGTCACGCACGGGGGCAGCCAGAATCCCGCCGACCTTGCTTGTTTCGCTCAGGGCCAGCAGACGCGCAAGATCGTCCTGATGCAGACACGGACGCGCCGCGTCATGTACCAGTACCCACGAGGCGTTTCCGGCAGCCTGAATGCCCGCCAGCACGGAATCGGCGCGCTCGGCGCCACCGTCAACGACGGTAATCTGTGGGTGGTTTGCCAGCGGGAGCTGCGCGAAGCGCGCATCGCCTGGGCTGATGGCGATGACCACGTGCGTCACCCTCGGGTGCGCCAGCAGCGCCGCCACGGCGTGCTCAAGGATCGTTTTATCGCCAATTGAAAGGTACTGCTTGGGACATTCTGTCTGCATGCGCCGGCCAAAACCTGCGGCCGGCACCACGGCACAGACGTCCGAAAAAGTTGCTGCCATGTCGTAATCCTGGGCCTGATTATCGATTGTTTTGTGCTGAGCCCTGATTGCGTTTAGACGCATCCGGAACCAGACGATAAAAAGTTTCGCCCGGCTTAGTCATACTGAGTTCATTGCGTGCGCGTTCCTCAATCGCCTCTTGCCCGCCATTGAGGTCATCAATTTCAGCAAAGAGTTGATCGTTTCGCGCCTTGAGTTTGGCGTTTGTTGCCTGCTGAGCCGCGACGTCATCGCTTACCCGGCTATAGTCGTGCAGTCCGTTCTTACCGAACCACAACGAATATTGCAGCCAGACCAGCAAAGACAGCAACAGCAGCGTTAGTTTACCCATCCTGCCCCCTGAAAAAACGGCATCATCATCCCATAACTTTCCGTTCGACTCTACTCCGGGGTTTTAATTATGTCGCAAGTTAGCCCATCAGCCATAAAAACAGCAGGCCAAACATCACCACAACGGTCACAATCGTGATAACCGTACTATACAGGAGTCGGCCATTGAAGAGGGAGTGCAGCGCAATACCCACCACGACCGCCACAGGCATCAGCGCCAGGAAGAAAGGCCAGGTATAGAGGAAGAAGAACAGCGTGTTACCGCCGTAAATGAGAAACGGGATGCCCAGCGCCAGTAACCACGAGATAAAGCCGACAATGGCCCCAGGGAAGGACCAGGTCGTCTCGTCGTCGGTCGTTAACGGCTCCGACCCGGTGGTGATAATGTAGTTTTCACTGTTGCGCATAGCTGATCCTGTGACCATGACTCATCGTTCGGGAAGACAGCTCCCGAACGATACCGTCTCAGGATCTGATAATATCGTCCCGTCTGAGCAGGTCTAATAATTGGCTTACTAAATTTGTTACCAATTGTTGACCTTCCAGGTGAATCTCTGGCGATTCAGGCGCTTCGTAGACCGCGTCAATGCCGGTGAAGTTACGCAGTTCTCCGGCACGGGCTTTTTTGTACAGCCCTTTCGGGTCGCGCGCTTCGCAAATCTCCAGCGGCGTATCGACAAACACCTCGATAAAGCGATCCTGACCCACGCGTTCGCGCACCATCTGGCGCTCGGCGCGGTGCGGTGAGATAAACGCGGTCAGCACCACCAGCCCGGCATCCGCCATCAGGCTGGCGACTTCGCCCACCCGGCGGATGTTCTCTTTGCGGTCATCGTCGCTAAACCCCAAATCGCTGCACAGGCCGTGACGCACGTTGTCGCCGTCCAACAGGTACGTGCTTACGCCCTGCTGATGCAACGCCTCTTCCAGCGCGCCCGCCACCGTCGATTTACCCGAGCCGGACAGCCCGGTAAACCACAGTACAACGCCACGATGGCCGTGGAGTTGTTCGCGCTGGGCGACGGTGACCGGATGAGGATGCCAGACGACGTTCTCATCATGGGCGGCCATTACTTGCCTCCCAGTAGATCGCGTGCGCCCCAGTGCGGGAAGTGCTTGCGCACCAGCGCGTTCAGTTCCAGCTCGAAGGCGCTGAATTCAGACGCCACGGCAGCCTGTTCTTTAGGCTCGCGCACCATACCGGCCCCGACGGTCACGTTGGTCAGCCTGTCGATAAAGATCAGCCCTCCCGTAACCGGATTCTGCTGATACGGATCCAGCACCAGCGGTTCGTCGAAGGTCAGATCGACCAGACCAATGCCGTTCAGCGGCAGTTCGGTGACGTCACGATGGGTCAGGTTGTTGATATCCACCTGGAACTGAATACCGTCCACGCGGGCGCGGGTTTTCTTACCGGCAATTTTGATGTCATAGCTTTGGCCTGCGGTCAGCGGCTGTTCGGCCATCCACACCACATCCACGGACGCGCCCTGCACTGCCGCCAGCGTTTCGTGGGCATCCACCAGCAGATCGCCCCGGCTGATATCAATTTCGTCTTTCAGCACCAGCGTTACTGCTTCACCGGCGCCCGCTTCCTGCAGGTCACCGTCGAAGGTGACAATGCGGGCGATGGTGGATTCCACGCCGGATGGCAGCACCTTAACGCGCTGGCCAACCTTCACGAAGCCTGACGCGAGGGTGCCGGAGAAGCCGCGGAAATCGAGGTTAGGACGGTTCACGTACTGTACCGGGAAGCGCATCGGCTGGGTGTCGACCACGCGCTGAATTTCAACGGTTTCCAGCACTTCCAGCAGCGTCGGGCCGCTGTACCACGGCATGTTTGTGCTCTGGGAGGCGACGTTATCCCCTTCCAGCGCCGAAAGCGGTACAAAGCGAATATCCAGGTTGCCCGGCAGCTGTTCGGCAAAGGTCAGGTAGCTCTGGCGGATCTCCTCGAACTTCTCTTCGCTGAAGTTCACCAGATCCATCTTGTTGACCGCCACCACCAGGTGTTTGATCCCCAGCAGCGTCGAGATAAAGCTGTGACGACGGGTCTGATCCAGCACGCCTTTACGCGCGTCCATCAGCAGGATCGCCAGGTCGCAGGTAGACGCTCCGGTCGCCATGTTACGGGTGTACTGCTCGTGCCCCGGGGTGTCGGCAATAATAAATTTGCGCTTCTCGGTGGAGAAGTAGCGGTAGGCCACGTCAATGGTGATGCCCTGCTCGCGCTCTGCCTGCAGGCCGTCCACCAGCAGGGCCAGGTCGAGTTTTTCACCCTGGGTGCCGTGACGCTTACTGTCGTTATGCAGGGAAGAGAGCTGATCTTCGTAAATCTGGCGCGTATCGTGCAGCAGGCGGCCAATCAGGGTACTTTTCCCGTCATCCACGCTGCCGCAGGTCAGAAAACGCAGCAGGCTTTTATGTTGTTGCGCGTGCAGATACGCTTCCACGCCGCCTTCGTTGGCAATTTGTTGAGCAATAGTGGTATTCATGGCGGCTCCTTAGAAATAACCCTGACGTTTCTTCAGCTCCATGGAGCCTGCCTGGTCGCGGTCAATCACGCGCCCCTGTCGCTCGCTGGTGGTGGACACCAGCATCTCTTCGATGATCTCCGGCAGCGTCTGCGCGCTGGATTCCACCGCGCCGGTCAGCGGCCAGCAGCCGAGGGTACGGAAACGCACCATCTGTTGTTTGATTACCTCGCCCGGCTGCAGGTCGATGCGATCGTCGTCGATCATCATCAGCATGCCGTCGCGCTCCAGCACCGGGCGCTCAGCGGCCAGATACAGCGGAACGATTTCGATGTTTTCCAGGTAGATGTACTGCCAGATATCCAGCTCGGTCCAGTTGGAGAGCGGGAAGACGCGAATACTTTCGCCTTTGTTGATCTGACCGTTATAGTTGTGCCACAGCTCCGGGCGCTGGTTTTTTGGGTCCCAGCGGTGGAAGCGGTCGCGGAAGGAGTAGATACGCTCTTTGGCGCGGGACTTCTCCTCGTCGCGGCGCGCGCCGCCGAAGGCCGCGTCAAAACCGTATTTGTTCAGCGCCTGCTTCAGCCCTTCGGTTTTCATGATGTCGGTATGTTTGGCGCTACCGTGCACGAACGGGTTAATGCCCATCGCCACCCCTTCCGGGTTTTTATGCACCAGCAGCTCGCAGCCGTAGGCTTTCGCGGTACGGTCGCGGAACTCGTACATTTCGCGGAATTTCCAGCCGGTATCCACGTGCAGCAGCGGGAACGGCAGCGTACCCGGATAAAACGCTTTACGCGCCAGATGCAGCATGACGCTGGAATCTTTACCGATGGAGTACATCATCACCGGGTTAGAAAACTCGGCGGCCACTTCGCGGATAATATGGATACTCTCCGCTTCAAGCTGCCGCAGGTGTGTAAGACGTTTTTGGTCCATAACCGTTCCTTAAGCCAAATTTACGACAGAAGAACCAAAGCCTTCTGTATCGGTTGTGTTCTGAAACCAGGCTAGCGTGCTGTGCAACTGCACCACTTCCCCCACCACGATCAGGGCGGGCATCGGGGCGTCTTTCGCCAGGGTTGCAAGATGTTCCAGGGTGCCCGTCGCAACGTGCTGATCGACGCGCGTGCCGCGAGAAATCACGGCAACGGGCGTCGTCGCCTCGCGACCGTGCTGAATAAGTTGTTCGCTGATGTCTGCCGCTTTCATCGTGCCCATGTAGATCGCCAGCGTCTGGCGGCTCTGGGCGAGTTGCGACCAGTCAAACGGCGTGCTGTCGGCCTTGTAGTGTCCGGTCACAAAGGTCACGCTCTGGGCGTAATCGCGATGGGTTAGCGGGATACCGGCGTAGGCCGTCACCGCAGAGGCCGCCGTGATGCCGGGTACCACCTGGAACGGTACGCCCGCTTCGGCTGCCGCCTGCAGCTCTTCGCCGCCGCGACCGAAAATAAACGGATCGCCCCCTTTAAGGCGCACCACGGTTTTACCCGCTTTGGCGGCGTCAACCAGCATCTGGTTAGTGTCGTGCTGCGGCACCGAGTGCTCGCCAGCCCGTTTGCCGACGCAGATTTGCTCCGCGTCGCGACGGATCAGCTCGCGCACGCCGTCGGTGACCAGATGGTCGTAGAACACCACGTCCGCGTCCTGCAGCACCTGCAGGCCACGCAGCGTCAGCAGACCGGCATCACCCGGCCCAGCCCCCACAAGAATGATCTCCCCGCTCGTGCTGCCGGGGTTATCCAGTTCGTCCTCGAGGATTTTCTGCGCCGCCGTCTCATTACCGGTATGCATCAGGCTGGCAAAGCGGCCGCGAAACACGCGCTCCCAGAAGCGACGACGTTCCGCCACGCTGGTCAGGCGGGTTTTCAGGTGGTTACGCCAGAAGCTGGCTTTTTCCGCCATGCGTCCGAGGCTGGTCGGCAGCAGCGCTTCGATTTTTTCCCGCAACACGCGCGCCAGCACCGGCGCGGTGCCGCCGGAGGAGATCGCCACCAGCAGCGGCGAGCGGTCAACAATCGACGGGAAGATAAACGAGCACAAAGGCTGGTCGTCCACCACGTTCACCAGGCGGTAACGGGCTTGCGCCGCGTCAGAAATTCGACGATTGAGTTCACGATTTTCGGTGGCCGCAATCACCAGCACCACGCTGTCGATTTGCGACTCCTCGAAATCCGCCTCTTCGACTACCCGTACCTGCGCGCCTGCCCGTTGCAGGAACGCGATTTTGCGATCGGCAATGTCACCCGTACCAACAACCAGCACCGGTCTCTCTTTAATTGCGGCAAATAAGGGCAGATAGTCCACAGGCAACAACTCACTAACAACAGGAATAGTGGGACTATAGGGGGCGACTTAGACCGAATGAAATTACGAATTGGAATGAGTAGTTACTCAATGGAATAACGCCCTGGAAAAGCAAATATCAAAAAGTGCTTAACACGCGAAATTTCGGGCATTTAAGAGCAATTCAAATTGTGTATGCACGATCACAGTTTCATACTAAGCGGGTTAAAAATTTGCTCTGTTTTTAAGGACTCACTATGTTTTCCGCAACGCGCCACCGTATTGCTGCCCTGGCGCTCGGCGTTTGCTTCATCCTTCCGGTTCAGGCAAAAAACCAACCTTATGGTGAAATCGCCAATATGCAGGCGCGGCATATTGCCACGGTCTTCCCTGGACGCATGACCGGCACACCGGCCGAGATGCTCTCCGCAGACTATATTCGTCAGCAGTTTGCCGATATGGGCTACCAGAGCGATATCCGCTCGTTTCACAGCCGCTACATCTATACCTCACGTAATAAAACAAAAAACTGGCACAACGTGACGGGCAGTACGGTCATTGCCGCACACGAAGGGAAAGCGGCTGAGCAGATCATCATCATGGCGCATCTCGATACCTTCGCCCCGATGAGCGACGCCGACACCGACAATAACCTCGGCGGTTTGACGTTGCAGGGGTTGGACGACAACGCGGCGGGTCTGGGCGTCATGCTTGAACTGGCCGAGCGAATGAAAAATATCCCAACGAAATACGGGATTCGCTTTATTGCCACCAGCGGAGAAGAAGAAGGAAAGCTTGGCGCTGAGAATCTCCTTAAACGCATGAGCAATGAGGAGAAAAAAAATACGCTGCTGGTGATCAATCTCGATAATTTGATCGTCGGCGATAAGCTCTATTTTAATAGTGGGCAGAGCACCCCCAGCAGCGTGCGTAAATTAACGCGCGACCGGGCATTAGCCATCGCTCGTAGCCACGGTGTGTATGCCACCACCAATCCCGGCGGCAACCCGGATTATCCGAAAGGAACGGGCTGTTGTAACGACGGCGAAGTGTTTGATAAAGCGGGCATTCCGGTGTTGTACGTTGAGGCGACGAACTGGGGTCTGGGCAAGAAAGATGGGTATCAACAGCGGGCGAAAACGAAAGCGTTCCCGGAGGGGACAAGCTGGCATAACGTGATGCTGGACAATCAGCAGCACATTGACCGCGCGCTGCCTCAGCGAATTGAGCACCGCAGCCGTGATGTGGTGAAGGTGATGCTGCCGCTGGTGAAGGAGCTGGCGAAAGCCGGGAAAGCCTGAGGTTTTTAAGTATATCGAGGCCTGATGCCCTCACCCCACCCCTCTCCCACTGTACGGTCCGGGGACATAGTGAACACTTGTTCGGGGACATGGTAGACACTTACAACTAAGGCATAAGAACCCGTTTATGGAGTCGCTTATGCCCTGGGATGCGAGAGATACCATGTCATTACGTACCGAGTTTGTTTTGTTCGCCTCGCAGGACGGGGCGAACATCCGTTCCCTCTGCCGTCGCTTCGGCATTTCACCGGCCACCGGCTACAAGTGGCTTCGCCGCTGGGCGGAGGAAGGGGCTGCCGGCCTTCAGGACCGCCCGCGCATACCGCACCATTCCCCGAACCGCTCATCTGACGACATCACTGCCCTGCTGCGTATGGCCCATGACCGCCATCAACGCTGGGGCGCACGCAAGATAAAGCGCTGGCTCGAAGACCAGGGGCACACCATGCCCGCCTTCAGCACCGTCCATAACCTGATGGCCCGTCACGGCCTGCTGCCGGGCACTTCACCGGGCATTCCCGCCACGGGACGCTTCGAACACGACGCGCCGAACCGCCTCTGGCAGATGGACTTTAAGGGCCACTTTCCCTTTGGCGGTGGCCGCTGCCATCCGCTCACCCTCCTGGACGACCATTCCCGTTTTTCCCTGTGCCTGGCGCACTGTACCGATGAACGGCGCGAGACCGTGCAGCAGCAACTGGTCAGCGTGTTTGAACGTTACGGCCTGCCGGACCGGATGACGATGGACAACGGCTCACCGTGGGGAGACACCACCGGCACCTGGACGGCGCTGGAGCTGTGGCTGATGCGCCACGGTATCCGGGTGGGGCATTCCCGGCCTTATCATCCGCAGACGCAGGGCAAGCTGGAGCGTTTTCACCGCAGCCTGAAGGCGGAAGTGCTGCAGGGCAAGTGGTTCGCGAGCGAGGGTGAACTGCAGCGCGCCTTCGACCACTGGCGGACGGTGTACAACCTTGAACGCCCGCATGAGGCGCTGGATATGGCGGTACCGGGCTCGCGGTATAAGCCGTCTGCACGACAATACAGCGGCAACACCACGCCCCCGGAATACGACGAGGGCGTGATGGTCAGGAAAGTGGATATCAGCGGAAAGCTGAGCGTGAAAGGGGTAAGTCTGAGCGCAGGCAAGGCGTTCAGGGGAGAACGGGTCGGGCTGAAGGAGACGCAGGAAGACGGCAGCTACGAGGTGTGGTGGTACAGCACGAAAGTGGGGGTGATCGACCTGAAGAAAAAGTCGATCACCATGGGTAAAGGATGTTAAAAAGTGTTCACCATGTCCCCGAACACCTGTCTACCATGTCCCCGGACCGTACACCCACAGGGAGAGGGAGGAAATGGGATTTACCCTTCGTGCAGCCCGCACTCGCGCTTCAGCCCAAAGAATCGCGTCTCTTCTTCCGCCATTCCTGGTTCCCATTTACGCGTGGTGTGGGTATCCCCCACCGACAAATAGCCCTGGTCCCACAGCGGATGGTACTTCAGCCCGTGTTTTTGCAGGTACTGGTACACGGTGCGGTTATCCCAGTCGATGATCGGCAGCACTTTGAACACGCCGCGTTGAACCGCCAGCACCGGTAGCGTAGCGCGGCTTCCCGACTGCTCGCGGCGCAGACCCGCAAACCAGGTCTGAGCCTTCAGCTCTTTCAGCGCGCGGTTCATCGGCTCGACTTTGTTGATCTCATTGTATTTCTCAATGCCCTCAACGCCCTGCTCCCACAGCTTGCCGTAGCGTGCCTCCTGCCAGGCCGCACTTTCCGTCGCGCGGTAGACTTTCAGGTTCAGCTTGAGCTTGTCCGTGAGCTCATCGATAAACTGGTAGGTTTCCGGGAACAGGTAGCCGGTATCGGTGAGGATCACCGGAATGTCCGGGCTGATCTGATTCACCAGATGCAGGCTGACCGCCGCCTGAATACCAAAGCTCGACGACAGCACATAGTCTCCCGGCAGGTTTTCCAGCGCCCACGCCACGCGCCCTTCGGCGTCCAGCTTTTCCAGTTGAGCGTTGGTTTCTGCCAGCGCCAGAATGCGTTCGACTTTTGGCAGGTCATTAAGGGCGTTTAGATCGAGTACGGACATAATTACCTCTCGTGGTTACTCCCAGAAATCCCGTGCGGGATCGAGCACCGGGCGAATGATGCCCGCACGCACCGTAAAGTCGCCGAAGCCTTCACCCGCTTCGCGCTCTTTCGCCCAGCGCCCGACAAGCTCGTCAATGGAATCGAGAATTTCCGGTTCCGTAATATTTTCACGGTACATACGCGGAATGCGCGTCCCCATACGATTGCCGCCAAGGTGCACGTTGTAACGACCCGGCGCTTTGCCAACCAGTCCCAGCTCGGCCAGCATTGCACGACCGCAGCCGTTCGGGCAGCCGGTGACGCGCATCACGATATGCTCGTCCGGAATACCGTGTTTTTCCAGAATCGCTTCTACCTTGTCAGTAAATGATGGCAGGAAACGTTCCGCTTCGGCCATCGCCAGCGGGCAGGTCGGGAACGACACGCAGGCCATCGAGTTTTCACGCTGCGGTTTAACCGCATTCATCAACCCATGATCGCGCGCCAGCTTCTCGATTTTAGCCTTCTGGCTCTCCGGCACGCCGGCAATGATGAGATTCTGGTTGGCGGTAATGCGGAACTCACCTTTATGGATCTTAGCAATTTCCAGCAGACCGGTTTTCAACGGGCGGCCCGGATAATCCAGAATACGACCGTTTTCAATAAACAGCGTCAGGTGCCATTTATTGTCGATACCTTTCACCCAGCCAATGCGATCGCCGCGACCGGTGAATTCGTAAGGGCGGATCGGCTCAAACTTGATGCCTGCGCGACGCTCCACTTCCTCTTTGAACGTCTCTACGCCCACGCGCTCCAGGGTGTATTTGGTTTTCGCGTTTTTACGGTCGGTACGGTTACCCCAGTCGCGCTGAGTAGTCACTACCGCTTCCGCCACGGCCAGCGTGTGCTCCAGCGGCAGGAAGCCGAACTCGCTCGCGGTGCGGGCATAGGTTTTCTTGTTACCGTGCTCAATGGACAGGCCGCCGCCCACCAGCAGGTTAAAGCCAATCAGCTTGCCGTTTTCGGCAATTGCCACGAAGTTCATGTCGTTGGCGTGCAGGTCGATATCGTTCTGCGGCGGGATCACGACAGTAGTTTTAAACTTACGCGGCAGATAGGTCTGGCCAAGGATCGGTTCTTCGTCCGTGGTCGCGACTTTTTCCTGATCGAGCCAAATCTCTGCGTAGGCGCGCGTGCGCGGCAGCAGGTGCTCAGAGATCTTCTTCGCCCACTCATACGCTTCGGCGTGCAGCTCGGACTCATACGGGTTCGAGGTGCAAAGCACGTTACGGTTCATGTCGTTGGCGGTTGCCAGCGCGTCCAGCCCGACCGAGTGTAGCATCTGGTGCACCGGCTTTACGTTCTTCTTCAGAATGCCGTGGAACTGGAAGGTCTGACGGTTGGTCAGGCGGATGCTGCCGTAAATCGTGTTTTCACCCGCGAACTTGTCGATGGCCTGCCACTGTTTGGTGGTGATCACCCCGCCCGGCAAACGGCAGCGCAGCAGCATCGCGTGACGCGGCTCCAGCTTCTGTTCAGCACGCTCGGCGCGGATGTCGCGGTCGTCCTGCTGATACATACCGTGGAAGCGGATCAGCAGGAAGTTGTCGCCTTTGAAACCGCCGGTCAGACCGTCATTCAAATCTTCGGCAATGGTACCGCGCAGGTAGTTGCTCTCTACCTTCATGCGCTCGGCATCAGTCAGTTTGCCTTCGACCACCAGTGGGCCGGGATGTTTTTCGCTCATTAGTAGACATCTCGCTGATAACGGCGCTCTACGCGCAGCTCACTTAAAAATTCATCCGCCGTTTCGGCATCCATACCGCCGAATTCGGCAATCACTTCCAGCAGTGCCTGCTCAACGTCCTTCGCCATGCGATTGGCGTCGCCGCAGACATAAATGTGGGCACCGTCATTGATCCAGCGCCACAGCTCTGCGCCCTGTTCGCGCAGTTTGTCTTGTACGTATACTTTTTCTTTCTGGTCGCGGGACCAGGCCAGATCGATGCGGGTTAGTACGCCTTCTTTAACATAGCGCTGCCATTCAACCTGGTAGAGGAAATCTTCGGTAAAGTGCGGGTTGCCGAAGAATAGCCAGTTTTTACCCGGCGCTTCATCTGCCGCGCGCTGCTGCATAAAGGCGCGGAACGGCGCAATGCCGGTGCCCGGGCCAATCATGATGACCGGCGTTTCCGGGTTCGCAGGCAGGCGGAAGTTGTCATTGTGCTCAATGAAGACGCGCACTTCGCCCTCTTCTTCCACGCGGTCCGCCAGGAAACTTGATGCCCCACCCGCGCGGGCGCGGCCTTCGATGTCGTAGCGCACCACGCCGACGGTAACATGCACTTCGCTCTCCACTTCGGCCTGCGAAGAGGCGATGGAGTACAGGCGCGGGGTCAGCGGACGCAGCAGGCCGATCAGCGCATCGGCATCCAGCTGAGCCGGAGAGAAACGCACCATATCGACAATTGGCGTCGTCGCGGCGTAATGCTGCAGTTTCGCTTTGTCGCCCACCAGCGGCAGCAAGGATTCGCTGCGCGTTAAAGTGGCATAATTTTCGACGATATTCGGGGTGTTCACCGTCAGCTCGAAATGCCACTGCAGGGCGTCTGAAAGCGGCTGGGTTTTACCGTCAACGGTGACGGGCTCGTCACCCTTCAGCCACAGCAGCTCAACCAGCTCTTTCACCAGCGCCGGATCGTTCTGATACCAGACGCCCAGCGCATCGCCCGGCTGATAGCGCAGGCCAGAATCGCCGAGATCGATCTCGATATGGCGCACGTCTTTTTCCGAGTCGCGGCCGGTAATTTTCTGGTTCACCGACAGGCTTGCCGTCAGCGGTGCCTCTTTGGTGTACGGGCTGGTGTGAATGTCGTTGACGGCCCCCGTCGCGGTGAAAGCGGCCTGCGCCGACGTCTCTTTCGGCACGCGGGCTTTCAGCACCTCAACAATGCGGGCACGCCATTCCGCGGCGGCGTTCTGGTACTCGACATCCGCGTCAACGCGGTCCAGCAGGCGCTCCGCGCCCAGCTCCGCCAGCTTGCTGTCGAAGTCTTTACCGGACTGGCAGAAGAATTCATAGGAAGTATCGCCAAGGCCGAACACGGCAAAAGCCGTGCCATCCAGCTTCGGCGCTTTTTTCGAGAACAGGAACTTGTGCAGCGCCACCGCTTCTTCAGCGGGTTCACCTTCGCCCTGCGTTGAGGCCACAACCACCAGCAGTTTTTCTGACGCGATTTGTTTAAATTTATAATCCCCGGCGTTGACCAGGTTCACGTTCAGTTTAGCGGCAAGCAGGTCATCACGCAGCGCTTCGGCCACGCGGCGGGCGTTACCCGTTTGCGAGGCGGAAATGAGCGTAATGGCAGGAATTTCAACGGCCGTTGCCGGCGCACCCGCCACAGCGCCAGGCTGCTGATTGAGCATTCCCCAGAAATAACCGGAGACCCAGGCAAGCTGAGTGGGAGAAAAATCAGAGGTGGCAGCCTGAAGGCGCGCCAGTTGCTCCGGGTTCAGGGGAAGCAAATTTGAAGGTGGGGCCTGTGTTGTCATGCGTCGTTATGTTCCAGTAGCCAAGCGGACTTTAAGCGAATAAATCCAAACTGAAGATAAGGTTAACGGCGAGGATAATAACAATTAAAGAAGGGATGGAAATAATAAATAACCAAATGGACTAACCTGTTTTACTTATCGTTCTTAACAGTAAAAGCGATTAATTAACCTATTGAAATGTAATACGAAAATCAACAAAAAAAGGGCATGTCGCGGTTCAGTACCTATTGAGCCGTTTTAGTTAATGCTAAAAATTGTGCTTTCCGGTACTATGCGGCGGTTTTTTCCGCATTACTGAGAGCGATCATGTCCACCACACTGTTTAAAGATTTCACCTTCGAAGCCGCCCACCACCTTCCGCATGTCCCTGAAGGGCATAAATGTGGCCGCCTGCACGGGCACTCGTTTATGGTGCGTCTTGAGATCACCGGTGAAGTCGATCCGCATACCGGTTGGATCATGGATTTTGCCGAGCTGAAGGCCGCGTTTAAGCCGACCTACGATCGTCTGGATCACTACTATCTGAATGATATTCCTGGTCTTGAAAACCCGACCAGCGAAGTGCTGGCAAAATGGATTTGGGATCAGATGAAGCCGCTGGTGCCACTGCTGAGCGCGGTGATGATCAAAGAGACCTGCACGGCAGGCTGCGTGTATCGCGGGGAGTGATGCTTGCCGGGTGGCGCTAACGCTTGCCCGGCCTACAAGAGCCTCGAACCGTAGGCCCGGTTAGCGCTAGCGCAACCGGGCTTTTTTTTATGCAATATTCAGGTACTTGTGCGTCTGCATCGACAGGCGCCAGTTACGCGCAATACAGGTTTCAATGCACAGGCGCGTCGCGTCGTCTTTCTGGCTGATCGGCTGTAGCGCAATGACGCGCTGCTTTTCATCCGCAAACGTTGCCAGCAGTTCATCCAGCGCTTCGATATCACGCACGCGTCCGACAGGGTGCTTGATCTCATCAGCACGCTCAAGTGCCTGAGAGAGAACGTCATACCCGCCGCGCATATTCACTTTTGGCGATACCGTCACCCAGGTCGTATGTGAGCAGCGCACTTCATGGGTGCCGCTGGTTTCAATCTGGCAGCTGTAGCCGTTCTTTTCGAGCAGCTCGGTCAGCGGCGTCAGATCGTGGATGCAGGGTTCACCGCCGGTGATCACCACGTGGCGCGCCGTCCAGCCCTGACGACCAATAATGGCCAGCAGATCTTCTGGACTGCCCGCGCCCCATTTATCGCTCTCTTTGGTTTTCGCCAGTATGCTAAACAGCGACACTTCCCGATCTGCGAGCTTATCCCACGTATGTTTGGTATCACACCAGGCACAGCCAACCGGGCATCCCTGTAAACGAATGAAAATAGCGGGAACGCCGGTAAAGTAACCCTCGCCTTGCAGGGTCTGGAACATCTCGTTAATCGGGTACTGCATAGTCATCTCAGTAAAGGGGATAAACGATAAGTATCGCAGATCCCCGCCGGATGGTCATGCTCCATCGGTGCTTTGCGCGCCAATCGCCGCCATAAAACGCTCGGTAATTTGCTGTGGACGGGTGATCGCGCCGCCGACGACGACCGTATGCGCGCCCAGCGCCAGACACCTCGCCGCACGCTCGGGGGTATCCACGTTGCCTTCGGCAACCACGGGAACCGTCACGGCAGCCAGCACGGCCTTCAGGAACGCGCAGTCATTCTCAGGAAGCGAATGCCCCGCCGTTTCCGCCGTATAGCCATAAAGCGTGGTGCCGACGCAGTCAAAGCCAAGCGCCTGCGCCGTCACGGCCTCGCCCACGGTGGCGATATCCGCCATCAGCAGTACCGCGGGATACCGTGAGCGGATGCGCGTGACCAGCGTTTCCAGGGATTCCCCACCGGGACGCTCCCGCGCCGTTGCATCAAGCGCTATGATTTCCGGCGAGACGCTCATCAGCTCATCCACCTCTTTCATCGTGGCGGTGATAAACACCTCGCTTTCCGGGTAATCCCGTTTGATGATGCCGATAACAGGCAAAGATACCTGCTGCTTAATGGCCTCAATATCTACCACGCTATTGGCACGAATGGCGGCGGCCCCGCCCTGCGCCGCCGCCAGCGCCATCCGCGACATAATAAACGGGCTATGCAGCGGTTCATTCTCAAGCGCCTGACAGGAGACGACCAGTTTTCCCTTCAGGTTATCCAGTACAGTTTTCATTACGATAAGATCTCTTCCACTTCGTTTTTGATAATCGTGACGTGCGGGCCATAAATGACCTGAACACCGTTACCGCGCACGATAACGCCGCGCGCACCGGTGGCTTTCAGCGCTGCGTCATTCACTTTGCTACCGTCCTTCACCGTGACGCGAAGACGCGTAGCGCAGCAGTCCACCTCTTCCAGATTCTCTTTTCCGCCTAATCCGGCGATCACCGCCGCCGCGCGTTCGCTTTGCGGGAGGGTCACCTCGTCAGCCACCGCCTCCTTTTCACGGCCCGGCGTGGCGAAATCGAAGCGGTTAATCAGGTAACGGAAGGTGAAGTAGTAAAGGAAGAACCACGGCACACCGACCAGCGGAACGAACATCCAGTTAGTTTTGGCCTCCCCCTGCAAAATGCCGAACAGCACGAAGTCGATAAACCCGCCGGAGAAGGTTTGCCCGATGGTGATATGCAGCATGTGTGCGAGCATGAACGCCAGCCCGTCAAACAGCGCATGAATGACGTAGAGTACCGGCGCAATAAACAGGAAGGAGAACTCGATGGGCTCGGTAATCCCGGTCAGGAACGAGGTTAACGCCGCAGAGAGCAGCAGCCCGGCAACGCGCTTTTTGTTCTCCGGTTTTGCCGTGTGGTACATCGCCAGACACGCCCCGAGCAGGCCAAACATCATCGTAATAAAGCGCCCGGACATGAAACGTGACGTGCCTTCGTAAAACTGACGCGTGGCAGGATCGGCCAGCTGGGCGAAGAAGATCCGCTGTGTGCCCTCAACCAGGTGACCGTTGACAATCTCACTGCCGCCGAGCGCGGTGGTCCAGAACGGCAGATAGAAAATGTGGTGCAAACCAAACGGACCCAGCATGCGTAGAATAAAGCCGTACAGCAGGGTACCCAGATAGCCGGTGGCATCCACCAGCCCGCCGAGACCAAAAATCAGTTTCTGGAAATGCGGCCAGACCACGGTCATTGCGGCCCCGACGAGTATCGCCGCCAGGGAGCTGATAATGGGGACAAAGCGCGAGCCGCCAAAGAACCCGAGGAACTGCGGAAGCGCAATTTTATTAAACCGATGATGGAGCGTGCAGGTCACCAGACCAATCACCACGCCGCCAAACACGCCGGTTTCCAGCGTCTGAATCCCCAGCGTCATGCCCTGCCCCACAGCGCCCGGGTTCTCGTGCGCCAGTTTGCCGGTGAGGATCAGCAGCGCGTTGATGGTGGCATTCATCACCAGAAACGCGAGTAGCGCCGCCAGCCCAGCCGTGCCCTTATCGTTTTTTGCCAACCCGACGGCAACCCCAACCGCAAACAGCACCGAGAGGTTCGCAAACACAATTGAACCGGCGCTGCTCATGATAGTGAAAATGGCCTGAAGCCAGCCCACATCTAAAAACGGATAAGCCGCCAGCGTATTGGGATTCGATAACGCACCGCCTATCCCCAGCAGCAGACCCGCCGCGGGCAACACGGCGATGGGCAACATAAAGGACTTACCAAAGCGCTGCGCTTTTTCAAACCATCCTCCCGAAGAAGCGCCACTGAACATTTGCATCATTTTTTTCATCTCCCCATTAAACGATGAAAATTTTTACCATATAAATATCATGTAGTGAAAATTATCATCAAAAAGCAGGAAGCCGATCATACTTTTTCAAAATGACTGGCATCTTTCCCCTCCTTTCCGCCACACTAGTCGCAGCGAAACACATTAAGGACGTGGCATGTCGGACCATGAAAATCTGCTGCTGAAGCTCCGCCAGGAGGCTTCCGGGTATAGCCCAACGCAACAAAAACTCGGCGAGTTTGTCCTCAGCGATCCTGCCCGGGTGCTCTACCTGACGATCACTGAACTGGCGCGCGAGAGCCACACCAGCGAGGCCAGCGTCACGCGCCTTTGCCGGACGCTGGGCTGCAAGGGCTATAACGAATTTAAAATGGCGCTTGCGCTGGATATACAGCAGGGCCAGCCCGTGCGTCAGGCGGGGGATGAGATTGATAACGTCGTGGATGAGTCGGTGCAGGCTTTGCAGGATACCGCCAGACTCCTCGACCGCACGCTGCTTGAAAAGGCGGCGCTGGCACTGCATCAGGCCCAATCCGTGCAGATTTATGGCGTCGCGGCCAGCGCGATCCTCGGGGAGTATCTGCATTACAAGCTGTTGCGGCTGGGCAAACCTGCACAGCTGTTTAGCGATATGCACCGCGCGGCCATGAATGCGACAACGCTTTCGAAAGAGACGCTGGTTGTGGCCATCTCCAGTTCGGGTTCAACGCGGGATTTACTCCACGTGGTGAAACTTGCCCGCAAGCGCGGCGTTAAGGTTCTGGCACTCAGCAACACACCCCGCAGCCCGCTGGCGTCTCTGAGCGACATGCAGCTGGTTGCCGCCAAACCAGAGGGTCCCCTTAGCGCAGGCGCACTCAATGCTAAGGTTGGGGTGATGCTGCTGGTCGAGCTGCTGACCACGTCCATGATTGCGCTGGATGGTCATTACGGTGACGTTAGCCAACAAACAGCCAGCGCCACGCTTCCCCTGTTACTCTAAAAAACCCTTCGCAGGCTAAATAAAACAGCCTGCGATTTATGCCGTCTGCTTTTAGTTAAGTGATGTTTAAATCATTTATTTGGTAAATGTTTGGTGTAACAAATTATTATATTTCTTACATTTTTAATCACGTTTTCCATTCAAGAAACCCTCTACAAAAAACATTAAATTCAACAGGTTAAAAATTAAATTTTAATAGAGTGAATTTTTACCCTTCCACTAATGTCGAATATAACCACCCGATTCCCTTTCCTTAAAATAAGCTTAAGATACTGTCGGTTTCGGCGATTTATTATTTAAATGCCGTTTACTTTTGCGCGCCTACAATCCGCCTCATCAATCATAATGAAACGGTATTAATGAAGATGTTATTAATTACAGGCGTGACCGGATTTCTGGGTGGTGCAGTTCTTGAAAAAATCCTGACCAACGATCAATCCGAAGAACTCCTTTTGCTTGCACGTGCTGGCGATCCGCAGAGCGGGCTGGAGCGCGTGCTGGAGAATATGCGCAAGTTCAACGTGCCTGAGGACAAACTGGCCTCCCTGAATGTGGATAATATCCTGACTGGCGACCTCAGCCAGCCTGAAGCTTTTCTGAACGATCCCCGTCTGGATCGCGTCACGCATGTCATTAACTGTGCGGCTGTCGCCTCATTTGGTAATAACCCGCTGATCTGGAAGGTCAACGTTGAAGGTACGCTCGCGCTGGCGCGCCGTATGGAGCAGGTCACAGGACTGCAGCGTTTCCTCCACGTCGGTACCACAATGTCATGCACGCCGGAGCAGGATTCACTGGTCGCTGAAAGCGCGGAATTCAGAGAGAATGCTGAACACCTGGTGGAATACACGTTTTCGAAGTCAACCATCGAACAGCTGATGCGCCAGGAGTGTCCGAACCTGCCGCTGCTCATCGCCCGTCCGTCCATCGTTGTCGGCCATACCCGTCATGGCTGCACGCCGTCGAGCAGCATTTTCTGGGTCTTTAGCATGGGCCTGATGCTGCAGAAGTTTATGTGCTCAATGGAAGACCGGATCGACGTTGTTCCGGTGGATTATTGCGCCGACGCGATGTTAATGCTGCTCAACAGCAACGCTCGTCCGGGGGAAGTGGTGCACATTTCTGCGGGAGAAGAGAACAGCGTTCGCTTTGCGGATATCGATCGGGCAATGGCGCAGGCGCTGGAGAAAGCTCCCGTCGGGGATAAATATGCGCAGGTCAGCTACGAAACGCTGGTCAGAATGCGCCGCGAGTTGAAACATATTTTTGGCCCGTGCAACGAACGTCTGATGCTGAAAGCCATGCGTTTATACGGTGCGTTTGCCACGCTTAACGTGCGCTTCAGCAACGATAAGCTGCTGAGCATGGGGATGCCGAAGCCACCCCGGTTTACGGATTACATCGCCCGCTGCGTGCAAACCACCCAGGGGTTGACCATTCCGGAGCAAATGGCGGTTGATTTTAAATAGCCAAAAAAAATGCCAGTCATTCGACTGGCATTTTCATTTTAAGGCTTAAGCAATTATGCCTGGCCTTTGATCTCTTTCAGACCGTTGTATGGTGCTTTTTCGCCCAGCGCTTCTTCGATACGAATCAGCTGGTTGTATTTAGCAACACGGTCAGAACGGCTCATAGAACCGGTTTTGATCTGGCCTGCAGCGGTACCCACAGCCAGGTCGGCAATGGTAGCGTCTTCAGTTTCGCCAGAACGGTGAGAGATAACAGCGGTGTAGCCAGCGTCTTTCGCCATTTTGATCGCAGCCAGAGTTTCGGTCAGAGAACCGATCTGGTTGAATTTGATCAGGATGGAGTTAACGATGCCTTTCTCGATGCCTTCTTTCAGGATCTTGGTGTTGGTTACGAACAGATCGTCACCAACCAGCTGGATTTTGTCGCCCAGTACTTTGGTCTGGTATGCGAAGCCAGCCCAGTCAGACTCGTCCAGACCGTCTTCGATAGACACGATTGGGTACTGTTTGGTCAGGTCTTCCAGGAAGTGAGTGAACTCTTCGGAGGTGAATGCTTTGTTGCCTTCGCCAGCCAGAACGTATTTACCGTCTTTGTAGAATTCAGATGCTGCACAGTCCATCGCCAGGGTGATGTCTTTGCCCAGCTCGTAGCCTGCTGCTTTAACTGCTTCAGCGATTACAGCCAGAGCTTCTGCGTTAGAACCCAGGTTTGGCGCATAGCCACCTTCGTCACCAACAGCAGTGTTCATACCTTTAGCTTTCAGAACTTTAGCCAGGTTGTGGAACACTTCAGAACCCATACGTACTGCTTCTTTCAGGGATTTCGCGCCAACTGGCTGAATCATGAATTCCTGAATATCAACGTTGTTGTCTGCGTGCTCACCACCGTTGATGATGTTCATCATTGGTACAGGCATGGAGTATTTGCCTGGGGTGCCGTTCAGTTCAGCGATGTGCTCGAACAGTGGCTGGCCTTTCGCTGCTGCTGCTGCTTTGGCGTTAGCCAGGGAAACAGCCAGGATTGCGTTCGCACCGAAGTTAGATTTGTTTTCAGTACCGTCCAGATCGATCATGATCTTGTCGATGCCAGCCTGGTCTTTGGCGTCTTTGCCAAGGATTGCCTGAGCAATAGGACCGTTTACAGCGCCAACCGCTTTCAGTACGCCTTTGCCCAGGAAGCGGGATTTGTCACCATCGCGCAGTTCCAGCGCTTCGCGGGAACCAGTAGAAGCACCTGATGGAGCAGCAGCCATACCAACGAAACCACCTTCCAGGTGAACTTCGGCTTCAACGGTCGGGTTACCACGGGAGTCGATGATTTCACGACCGATGACTTTAACGATTTTGGACATTAGATTTTCCTCAGTACAAGTTAAACTAAAACTCCAGACAAACAACGCGTACCAGAGGTACGCGTTGCCGTTCTAACTTTTTTTACTTCGCCTGACGCTTCTGGTAGTCGCTGGCGGCCTTCACGAAGCCTGCAAACAGCGGATGCCCGTCACGCGGCGTAGAAGTAAATTCCGGGTGGAATTGGCAGGCAACGAACCATGGATGGTTAGGCACCTCGATGATCTCGACTAACTGATCATCCCCGGAACGGCCCGCAACACGCAGACCCGCAGCTTCAATCGGTTTCAACAACATGTTGTTGACTTCATAGCGGTGACGATGGCGCTCGGTGATGGTTGGCTCGCCATACAGCTTGCGAACCACGCTATCGTCGGACAGCTGGCAGGCCTGTGCGCCAAGACGCATAGTGCCACCCAGATCGCTCTTCTCGGTACGGACTTCGACGTTACCTTCTTCGTCGCGCCATTCAGTGATAAGCGCCACTACAGGGTACTTACAGTCTGGCACAAATTCCGTAGAGTTCGCGTTTTCCATTCCCGCTACGTTGCGCGCAAATTCGATCAGCGCAACCTGCATACCCAGGCAGATGCCGAGGTATGGAATATTGTTTTCACGCGCATAGCGCGCGGTGGCGATCTTGCCTTCTACACCACGGTAGCCGAAGCCGCCCGGAATGAGAATCGCATCCAGATCTTTCAGAATTTCGACGCCACGCGTTTCAACATCCTGCGAATCAATCAGCTTGATGTTCACGGAGACGCGGTTCTTCAGACCACCGTGTTTCAGCGCTTCGATGACTGACTTATAGGCGTCCGGCAGTTCAATGTACTTGCCGACCATACCGATAGTCACTTCACCAGCCGGATTGGCTTCTTCGTAAATAACCTGTTCCCATTCAGACAGGTTAGCTTCCGGACAGTTCAAGCTGAATCGTTTACAAATATAATCGTCCAGGCCCTGTGATTTCAACAGGCCCGGGATTTTATAAATGGAATCGACGTCTTTCATTGAAATAACGGCTTTTTCAGGCACGTTACAGAACAATGCAATTTTCGCACGTTCGTTCGCTGGAACTGCGCGATCGGAGCGGCAAACCAGGATGTCTGGCTGAATACCGATGGAGAGCAGCTCTTTTACTGAGTGCTGAGTCGGCTTGGTTTTCACTTCACCTGCGGCGGCCATGTACGGCACCAGGGTCAGGTGCATGAACAGCGCGTGCTCACGACCAATATCGACAGCCAGCTGACGAATCGCTTCAAGGAATGGCAGGGATTCGATATCACCTACGGTTCCGCCGATTTCGACCAGCACCACGTCGTGGCCTTCGCCGCCCGCAACGATGCGTTCTTTGATTGCGTTAGTGATGTGCGGGATAACCTGAACAGTTGCCCCCAGGTAGTCACCGCGGCGCTCTTTACGCAGAACGTCTGAGTAGATGCGGCCAGTCGTGAAATTGTTACGACGGGTCATTTTGGTGCGGATGAAACGCTCGTAGTGGCCAAGATCCAGATCGGTTTCAGCGCCGTCTTCAGTAACGAACACTTCCCCGTGTTGGATTGGGCTCATGGTGCCCGGATCGACGTTGATGTACGGATCCAGTTTCATCATGGTCACATTGAGGCCACGGGCTTCAAGAATGGCTGCGAGGGAGGCTGCGGCAATGCCTTTACCCAGAGAGGATACGACCCCGCCGGTCACAAAAATATAGTTCGTTGTCATGCTGAACCTGAGAAGTTAGGGTGAAACGATGGAATAACCAGGACGGGAAAGTAGTATACCCGAACACGGCGAGCGCCACAAACTTTCATTCTCCGTCTCCATTCCAGGCCATGACAAACATAAGGAGTGAGAAAATAGCCCCTTTTGGGTAAATGTTTTTGACGCAAATCAAGCGCTTGTCATTTAAAAAATCACACAAATTGCGCTTGGTCGCAAAATCTCGTTAGAGATCATGTTCCTGGCGTTTTACTTCCTGCCAGACTTCTTCCATGGCTTCGAGGTCGATTCCGGTCATTTCCAGGCCGCGCGAGGCCACAATCCGCTCAACTTCGCGAAAGCGTCGCTCGAACTTAATGTTGGCTTTTTGCAGGGCGGTTTCCGCTTTTACACCCAAATGGCGCGAAAGATTGACGGTCGCGAAAAGCAGGTCGCCCATCTCCTCTTCCAGCTTTGCTTCATCCACAACCGCCTGCTGCGCTTCATGCATCACTTCGTCGATCTCTTCATGCACTTTATCCAGCACCGGCCCCAGGGAGTCCCAGTCAAAACCCACGGCGGAGCAGCGTTTCTGGATTTTATGCGCGCGCATCAGCGCGGGCAGACTTAGCGGAATATCATCCAGCGCCGAGTGCTGGGATTTTTCGGCGCGCTCGGCGCTTTTTATCTGCTCCCAGCGAGCCAGCACTTCCGCGCTGTTGCCTGCGGTGGCATCGCCAAAAATATGCGGATGGCGGCGCTCCAGCTTGTCGCTGATGGCAGCGCAGATGTCGTCAAAGTTAAAGCGCCCTTCTTCCTGCGCCATCTGCGCATAGAACACCACCTGGAATAACAGGTCGCCCAGCTCGCCTCGCAGGTCGTCAAAATCCTCGCGTGAAATGGCGTCCAGCACTTCATAAGTTTCTTCGAGGGTGTACGGGGCGATGGTCGCGAAAGTCTGCTCCTTGTCCCACGGGCAGCCGTTTTCCGGGTCGCGCAGGCGTTTCATGATGCCGAGCAGGCGGTCGATTTGAGTCATAATCTGTTCCATTAAAAAACAAGCCGGGTGGCGGCAAAGCCTTACCCGGCCTACAAAAGAAAGTGCAGTTAACCGCCGTGCAGACGACGCGCGTCTATCACATCCGGCACCTGGTTCAGTTTGCCGAGCACGCGGCCCAGCACCTGCAGGTTGTAGATTTCAATGGTCATATCGATGGTGGCAAGCTGCTCGCGAGTATCGCTGCGGCTGGCAACGCCCAGCACGTTAACCTTCTCGTTGGCGAGAATGGTCGTGATGTCGCGCAGCAGGCCGCTGCGGTCATTGGCGGTGACGCGCACCACCAGCGAGTAGCCTGCAGAGTAGCTTTCGCCCCAGACCGCTTCGACGATGCGCTCCGGCGCATGTGACTGCAGCTCTGCAAGCTGGTCACAGTCTGAACGGTGGATCGAAATCCCGCGCCCCTGAGTGATAAAGCCGACGATATCGTCACCTGGAATAGGCTGGCAGCAGCGGGCAATGTGGTGCATCAGATTGCCCACGCCTTCCACGACCACCCGGCCGTTATCTTTGCTGCGCTGCTGCGGCGCATGGGTTTTCTGCTGCAGCTGCTTCAGCGCCGCCGCATCCTGCTCCGCCGCACTTGGCTTGTTGAACTGCGCCTGCAGGAAGTTCACCATCTGATTCAGACGGATATCTCCGCCGCCAATGGCCGCTAACAGTTCGTCAAGCTCGTTGAAGTTGTAGCGTGGCAGCAGGAATTTCTCCGCCTCTTTCAGACTGATCCCCACATGCTCCAGTTCGTCATCGAGGATCTGGCGACCGGCAAGGATGTTTTTATCGCGATCCTGCTTGCGGAACCAGGCGTGGATCTTGGAGCGCCCGCGGCTGGTGGTGACATAGCCCAGGTTCGGGTTCAGCCAGTCGCGGCTCGGGTTGGGCTGCTTCTGGGTGATGATCTCAATCTGGTCACCCATCTGCAGCTGATAGGTGAATGGCACGATTCGTCCGCCGATTTTCGCCCCGATGCAGCGGTGCCCCACATCGCTGTGGATGTGGTAGGCGAAGTCGAGCGGCGTGGAGCCCGCAGGTAGGTCGACAACGTCCCCTTTCGGGGTAAAGACGTAGACCCGGTCGTCAAAGACCTGGCTGCGCACTTCATCGAGCATTTCGCCGGAATCAGCCATCTCTTCCTGCCACGCAATCAGCTTACGCAGCCAGGCGATGCGGTCTTCGTGGCCAGAACGCGCGCCGCCGGATGTACCCTCTTTGTATTTCCAGTGCGCGGCCACGCCCAGCTCGGCGTCCTCGTGCATCTGTTTGGTCCGGATCTGGATCTCAACCGTTTTGCCGCCAGGGCCAAGCACCACGGTATGAATAGACTGGTAGCCGTTCGGTTTCGGGTTCGCCACATAGTCGTCGAACTCGTCCGGCAGGTGGCGGAAGTGAGTATGTACTATCCCCAGCGCGGCGTAGCAGTCCTGCAAACGCTCCGCCACAATACGCACGGCGCGCACGTCAAACAGCTCGTCAAAGGCGAGGTGTTTCTTCTGCATTTTGCGCCAGATGCTGTAGATGTGCTTAGGTCGACCGTAGACTTCGGCGCGCACGTTCTCTTCTTTCATTGACTGACGCAGCCCGCTGACAAACTCGTCGATGTAGTGTTCACGATCGATACGGCGTTCATGCAGAAGTTTGGCAATGCGCTTGTATTCCGCAGGGTGCAGATAGCGGAAGCAGTAATCTTCAAGCTCCCATTTCAGCTGACCGATACCTAAGCGGTTCGCCAGCGGCGCATAGATATTTGTACACTCCTTGGCGGCAAGGACGCGCTCGTCTTCCGGCGCATCCTTCACTTCGCGCAGGTGCGCAATACGTTCGGCAAGCTTGATGACCACGCAGCGGAAGTCATCCACCATGGCCAGCAGCATTCGCCGGACGTTATCAACCTGTTCTGAGGAGACGGAATCGGTATGGGCAGCTTTAAGCTGGCGGATGGCCGCCATATCGCGCACGCCGTGGATCAGCGCGACGACGGAGGTTCCGACGCTGTCACGCAGCACGTCTTCGCTGACCACGTCAGCATCGGCGAGCGGAAACAGAAGCGCGGCCTGCAGCGTTTCGATATCCATGTTCAGCATGGAGAGAATTTCGACCATTTCGATGCCGCGCCACAACAGCAGCTCGGCGTCAGGATGTCCCTGCGTGGTGCGCAGACAATAGGTCCAGGTTTCGGTTAAGCGTTCACACGACTGCTGGCTGGAAATCCCCAGACTTGCGATCCATTTTTGAGGGTCAAACTCACCAGCTTTATTAAGATGTGCACTTCTTACCGCAACCATCGTCCTCTCCTTTAGGGACCAGGGCCTGTCGAAGTCGACAAGCCAAACAAATTAGATGTGCTCAAACAACGCCATCGATTCCAGATGTCCAGTGTGCGGGAACATGTCCAGCATTGCCAGACGCTGAATCTGGTAACCCGCACTGATTAATGCCTCGCTGTCCCGGGCAAGCGTCGCCGGGTTACAGGAAACATAGACCACACGCTTCGGCGCGAGTTTAATAATATGTGCCATTACGCCCGGAGCACCGGCGCGTGCCGGGTCGAGCAAAATTTTATCAAAGCCCTGTTTTGCCCACGGCTGTTGAGTCACATCTTCCTCAAGGTTTTGATGAAAAAATGTCACATTTTGCAAGCCATTCTGTAGGGCGTTTTCCTGTCCTTTGGCGACCAGCGCCTCAACGCCTTCCACACCCACCACGTTTGCCGCTTTCTGCGCCAGGGGCAGCGTGAAATTACCCATACCGCAGAAGAGATCGAGCACCCGGTCGGTCGGCTGGATATCGAGCCAGTCCAGCGCTTTTTCAATCATCTGCTGATTCACGCCGTCATTGACCTGGATGAAATCCCGTGGGCTGAACGTTAAGCGTAGCCCGTTTGACGCATACCAGGGAGCCTCTCCCGTAACCTGCTCAAGTATCTCGCTTTGTGGTGCCAGGAAAAGCGCAAGCTTGTGGGAATGCGAAAAGCGTTCCAGTTTTTCGCGATCTTTTTCGGACAGCGGCGCAGTATGGCGCAGCACCATCAGCGGGCCGTTGTTAGCCAGAACCAGTTCCACGTGTCCGAGATGGCGAACACCTTCGAGCCCGGACAAACACTGGTGCACATCAGGGAGCAATGCCTCAAGTTGGGGCACCAAAACAGGGCACTGCTTTATATCCACGATATCGCTGGCGCTGGCTTTACGAAATCCCATCTCCAGCCGCTCGATTTTTGGCTGATAACTGAGGCTCAAGCGCGCGCGCCGACGGTAGCCCCAGGGCTGCCCGGCGATAATCTCGTTAACCTCGTGCTTAAGCTGACGCGCCAGCGCGCTGCTTTTACTTTTTTGCTGTAAAACTACGCTGGCATGCTGTTGCTGGCAGCCCCCGCAGACGCCAAAATGGGGGCAGCGAGGCACTTCGCGTTCCGGGCTATCGCTCAGTCGGCGCTTTACCTGGCCGCGCGCGTACTGGCGTTTATCTTCCGTCAGCGTAATTTCTGCTCGTTCTGATGGCAGCAAACCTGTTATAAACAGTGTCTTACCGTTGTGCCGCGCCACCCCCTGACCAAAGGGATCGAGGTCCGTTGCTTCAACAGTTATGATCTGACGCGTCGTCACGCGTCGCTTTGCAGAGTAGAATTGCGCCATCGCTGAGATTTTTCTCACATATAAACATAATTGTCCTAATTGTCCCATAACGGAACGCCATGACCAACTACAGCCTGCGTGCACGCATGATGATTTTGATCCTCGCCCCCACCGTATTGATCGGTTTGCTGCTGAGTATCTTCTTTGTGGTGCATCGCTACAACGATTTGCAGCGACAGCTGGAAGACGCCGGAGCCAGCATTATCGAACCGCTGGCGGTCTCCAGCGAGTACGGGATGAACCTGCAAAACCGGGAATCCATTGGTCAGTTAATTAGCGTCCTGCATCGTCGTCATTCGGACATCGTGCGGGCTATCTCCGTTTATGATGAAAACAACCGTCTGTTTGTTACCTCGAATTTTCACCTTGACCCGACGTCCCTGAAAATTCCTGACGGCACGCCGTTCCCGCGCCATCTCACCGTATTGCGGCGAGGGGATATTATGATCCTGCGCACGCCAATCATCTCCGAAAGCTATTCTCCAGATGAATCCGCTCAGTCTGAAGCCAAATCCAGCAACAACATGCTGGGATATGTGGCGCTGGAGTTGGATCTCAAGTCAGTCCGGCTGCAGCAGTACAAAGAAATATTTATCTCCGGCGTGATGATGCTCTTCTGTATCGGCATTGCGCTGATTTTCGGCTGGCGACTGATGCGTGATGTGACGGGGCCGATTCGAAACATGGTCAACACCGTTGACCGTATCCGTCGCGGCCAGCTCGACAGCCGCGTGGAAGGGTTTATGTTGGGCGAGCTGGATATGCTGAAAAACGGCATCAATTCAATGGCGATGTCGCTGGCGGCGTATCATGAAGAGATGCAGCACAACGTTGACCAGGCCACTTCCGACCTGCGCGAAACGCTGGAGCAAATGGAGATTCAGAACGTCGAGCTGGATCTGGCGAAAAAACGCGCCCAGGAAGCCGCGCGCATTAAATCCGAATTCCTTGCCAATATGTCACACGAGCTGAGAACCCCGCTGAACGGCGTAATCGGCTTTACCCGTCTGACGCTAAAAAGCGAGCTTAACCCCACCCAGCGCGACCACCTGCATACTATCGAACGTTCGGCCAACAACTTGCTGGCGATCATTAACGACGTGCTGGACTTCTCGAAGCTGGAGGCGGGCAAGCTGATCCTCGAGAGTATTCCGTTCCCGCTGCGAGGCACGCTGGATGAAGTAGTGACGCTGCTTGCGCATTCGTCACACGATAAGGGACTGGAGCTGACGCTCAATATCAAAAACGACGTGCCGGATAACGTCATTGGTGACCCGCTACGTCTGCAGCAGGTCATCACCAATCTGGTGGGTAACGCGATCAAGTTTACCGAGAGCGGCAATATCGACATTCTTGTCGAAAAACGGGCGCTCAGTAATAACAAGGTACAGATTGAGGTGCAGATCCGCGATACCGGTATCGGCATACCGGAGCGCGATCAGTCGCGTCTGTTCCAGGCATTCCGTCAGGCGGATGCCAGTATTTCCCGCCGCCACGGGGGGACCGGCCTGGGGCTGGTGATCACCCAAAAACTGGTAAAAGAGATGGGCGGCGATATCTCCTTCCACAGCCAGCCTAACCGGGGTTCGACCTTCTGGTTCCATATCAATCTCGATCTCAACCCGAACGTCATGACCGATGGGCCAGTGACCGACTGCCTGAAAGGGATGCGTCTGGCCTACGTTGAGCCAAATGCCGCAGCGGCACAGTGCACGCTGGACGTGTTAAGCACCACGCCGCTGGAGGTTGTCTACAGCCCGACCTTCTCTGCGCTTGCCGTTGAGCACTACGATATCCTGCTGATGGGGATCCCGGTCACCTTTACGGGCGAACTGACCATGCAGCAGGAGCGCCTGGCGAAAGCGGCATCAATGACTGACTACCTGCTGCTGGCCCTGCCTTGCCATGCACAAATTAACGCCGAAGAGCTGAAAAACGACGGGGCCGCCGCCTGCCTGCTCAAACCGCTCACGGCCACACGCCTGCTGCCTGCACTCACCGAATACTGTCGTCTGAGCCAGCACGCGCTGCCGCTCGTCAGCGACGAGCAAAAGCTGCCGATGAGCGTGATGGCGGTGGACGATAACCCGGCAAACCTGAAGCTGATTGGCGTGCTGCTGGAGGATCAGGTTCAGCATGTGGAACTGTGTACCAGCGGTGCGCAGGCAGTGGAACAGGCTAAACAGATGCAGTTCGATTTGATTCTGATGGATATTCAGATGCCGGGTATGGACGGTATTCGCGCCTGTGAGCTTATCCGCCAGCTCCCGCATCAGCAGCAAACGCCGGTTATTGCGGTGACCGCGCACGCCATGGCCGGACAGAAAGAAAAATTGCTGAGCGCCGGGATGAATGATTATCTGGCCAAGCCTATCGACGAAGAGAAATTGCATAGCCTGCTGGTGCGCTACAAACCAGGGCATATTGGCGGGACGTACACTGTTGCAACAGAATCACCGGAGATTAGCGTCAACCAGAATGCCACCTTCGACTGGTCGCTGGCGCTGCGCCAGGCGGCAGGGAAAACCGATTTAGCCCGCGACATGTTGCAAATGCTGGTCGCCTTCCTGCCGGAAATCCGTAATAAAGTTGAAGAACAGCTGGTGGGAGAAAACCCCGAAGAACTGCTGGAAGCCATCCACAAGCTGCACGGCAGCTGCGGCTACAGCGGGGTGCCGCGGTTGAAGAACCTTTGTCAGTTGCTGGAGCAACAGTTACGCGCCGGTACGCCAGAATCCGAGCTTGAACCCGAGTTTCTGGAGCTGCTGGATGAAATGGATAACGTGACGCGGGAAGCGATGAAGGTGTTAGGGAGCTGATATAAAACCCCGGTGGCGCTACGCTTACTGGGCCTACAATTGCGGGTGCGGCCTGATGCCCTCACCCCAGCCCTCTCCCTCAAGGGAGAGGGGGTCGTCCGTGCAGGCATTATTTTGTGGGGAACCTTCAGCCCATAAGGAGAGGGAGAACTACATTCCCTGCCCCACTTTCAGCGCCGCTGCGATATTCCTTGCGGCCATCCTGACATTCTCGCTGGCATTTTCCAGCGCATCCTCCAGTGAACAAATGGTGTAAATCACGCTAAACACGGCGTCGATACCGTGCTCATGCACCACACCGACATCCGCCGTCAGGCTGCCCGCAATCCCGATAACCGGTTTGTTAAAGCGTTTTGCGACTTTCGCCACGCCAACGGGCACTTTACCGTGGATAGTCTGACTGTCGATGCGGCCTTCGCCGGTGATCACTAAATCAGCATCGGCGACCTGATCCGCGAGATGCAAGGCATCGGTGACGATCTCAATCCCCTGACGCAACTGAGCGCCGCAAAAGGCGTATAACGCGGCCCCCATCCCGCCCGCCGCACCGCCGCCGGACAGGTTCAGAACGTCGATATCCAGATCGCGGGCGATAACCTGCGCATAATGGGCAAGCGCGTTGTCCAGATTGACAATCATCTCTGGCGTCGCCCCTTTCTGCGGGCCAAACACCGCAGTGGCTCCCTCCTCCCCGGTTAACGGGTTGGTGACATCGCAGGCAACCTCAATCCGGCACGCTTTCAGCCGTTTATCAAGACCGGTAAGGTCAATATGTGCCAGCGTGGAAAGTTCGCCGCCCCCGAGTCCGACAGGCTTCTGAGCGGCATCCAGCAATTTCGCGCCCAGCGCCTGGACCATGCCCGCGCCGCCGTCGTTGGTGGCACTGCCGCCAATGCCGATAATGATATGCTTAACGCCCGCGTCCAGCGCGTGACGGATGAGCTCGCCGGTTCCCCACGAGGTCGTTTTCAGCGGGTTGCGCTGCGAAGGTGGCACAAGCTCCAGACCGCTCGCCGCCGCCATTTCTATAAACGCACTTTGATCGTCACCGGATAACCCGTAGAACCCTTCGACAGGCTCCCCCAGCGGACCTGTCACCGGGACATGAATGATTCGCCCCTGAGTGGCCGCAACCATCGCCTCAACGGTGCCTTCGCCCCCATCGGCAACCGGTAATTTTACGTAGTTAGCCGAGGGAAAAATCTCGCGAAAGCCGCGTTCTATCGCTGTCGCTACCTCAAGAGCACTCAAACTTTCCTTATACGAGTCCGGTGCGATAACAATTTTCATAAGCCATCCTTACGCATAGTCATTACGTTAAGCATACACCACGTAAACGACCGCTCATGGGAGCGGTCCCAATGCGTTTATCGTACCATGCACGGACGTTTATTGTCGAATGTCCAGTCCGGGATCAAATACTGCATGGCTATCGCATCGTCGCGCGCACCCAGACCGTGTTTCAGGTACAGTTCGTGGGCTTTCATCACCTGGTCCATATCCAGCTCAACGCCCAGACCCGGCGTGGTTGGCACCTGCACCATGCCGCCTTTGATTTCAAACGGCTGCTTAGTAAGCCGCTGATTGCCCTCCTGCCAGATCCAGTGGGTATCTATGGCGGTGATCGCGCCCGGCGCGGCAGCGGCAACGTGAGTGAACATTGCCAGCGACACGTCGAAGTGATTGTTGGAGTGCGAGCCCCAGGTCAGGCCGAACTCGTGGCACATCTGCGCCACGCGAACTGAACCCTGCATCGTCCAGAAATGCGGGTCCGCCAGAGGAATATCGACGGACTGAAGGGATAAGGTATGCCCCATCTGGCGCCAGTCGGTGGCGATCATATTGGTTGCCGTTGGCAAACCGGTGGCGCGGCGAAACTCGGCCATCACCTCACGCCCGGAGAAGCCCTGCTCGGCCCCACACGGATCTTCCGCGTAGGCCAGAACGCCTTTAAGCTGCTTACCAATTTTAATCGCTTCATCAAGCGACCATGCGCCGTTCGGATCCAGCGTGACGCGCGCCTGCGGGAAACGTTTTGCCAGCGCGGTAATGGCCTCCGCCTCTTCTTCCCCTGCCAGTACGCCGCCCTTCAGTTTGAAGTCGTTGAAGCCATATTTTTCGTAAGCGGCTTCGGCCAGACGCACCACCGCGTCAGGAGTCATCGCTTCATCGTGGCGAACGCGGTACCAGTCGCAGTGCTCATCCGGCTGGCTCTGGTACGGCAGCGGCGTCAGCTTGCGGTTGCCGACAAAGAACAGATAGCCCAGCATTTCCACTTCGGTGCGCTGCTGCCCCTCGCCCAGCAGGGACGCAACGTTCACGCCAAGATGCTGACCAAGCAGATCCAGCATTGCCGCCTCAATACCGGTGACCACGTGGATAGTCGTACGCAGGTCGAAGGTTTGCAGCCCGCGCCCACCCGCATCGCGGTCCGCAAAGGTGCTGCGCACGCTATTGAGAACATTTTTGTATTCGCCGAGGGTTTTCCCCACCACCAGCGGAATGGCGTCCTCCAGCGTTTTGCGGATCTTTTCCCCGCCCGGAATTTCGCCCACGCCCGTATGGCCGGAATTGTCTTTGATAATCACGATATTGCGGGTAAAGAACGGTGCATGCGCGCCGCTCAAATTCATCAGCATGCTGTCATGGCCCGCAACCGGAACGATCTGCATGGAAGTGACTACAGGGGTAGAAAATGTGCTCATGGTTCAATCCTTTTATCAGTGACGTCCAAAAACAGGGCGCTTACGGTCAAATGTCCAGCCGGGGATCAGGTACTGCATCGGGCCCGCGTCGTTACGCGCGCCGCCTGGTAACCTCTTATACGCCTCGTGCGCTTTGTGGATCTGATCCCAGTCAAGCTCCACGCCCAGCCCCGGCGCATCCGGTACGGCAATGCTGCCGTTTTTGATCTCCAGCGGATTTTTCGTCAGTCGGGCTTCCCCCTCCTGCCAAATCCAGTGGGTGTCGATGGCGGTCGGGTTACCCGGCGCCGCCGCGCCAACGTGGGTAAACATCGCCAGCGAAATGTCGAAATGGTTGTTGGAGTGACAGCCCCAGGTCAGCCCCCAGTCGTCGCACAGCTGCGCCACGCGCACCGCACCGGACAGCGTCCAGAAGTGCGGGTCAGCCAGCGGAATATCCACTGAATTGAGCATGACCGCATGGCCCATTTCACGCCAGTTGGTGGCGATCATGTTAGTGGCGACCGGCAGCCCGGTGGCACGGCGAAACTCGGCCATCACTTCCCGACCAGAGAAACCCTGTTCGGCACCGCACGGATCTTCCGCGTAGGTCAGTACATCGCCCAGACCTTTACACAGCGAGATGGCTTCATCCAGTAACCATGCACCGTTCGGATCCACGGTGATCCGCGCATCGGGGAAACGCTTTTTCAGCGCGCGGGCAGTTTCAATTTCCTGCTCGCCGGGCAGCACGCCGCCTTTCAGTTTGAAATCCTTAAAGCCGTAGCGGTCCTGCGCGGCTTCCGCCAGACGCACCACCGCCTCGCCGGTCAGCGCCTCCTGATGGCGCAGGTGATACCACTCATGGTTGCCCGGCGAACGGTCCAGATAAGGCAGATCGGTTTTATTACGGTCGCCTACGTAGAACAGGTAGCCCAGCACCGTTACCGCATCGCGCTGTTTGCCTGGGCCCAGCAGTTCGCAGACCGGGACATTCAGCGCCTGACCGAGCAAATCGAGCAGAGCGGCTTCCAGCGCGGCAACAGCGTTGACGCGCAGTTCAAACGTCCAGGCACCTTTTCCGAAGGTATCAAAGTCAGCAGACTGGTTACCCTTATGCACCCCTTGAACCACTTTATTCAGACGGGCCACTTCCTGGCCCACCACCTGTGGAATGGCATCAACCAGCGTCTGGTAAATCACCTCTCCGCCCGGCGCTTCGCCAACGCCGGTATTCCCCGCGCTGTCGGTCAGTACCACGATATTGCGGGTAAACCAGGCGTTATGCGCGCCGCCAATATTGAGCAGCATGCTGTCCTGTCCGGCCACCGGGATGACCTTCATCTCAGTGACGACAGGGCTTGATTGCGTTGTCATCATCCACGCTCCCCTACAGGTTTAAGTTCGACGCGTTTGATATCGCCGACCAGCACCAGGTAACTCAGCACCGCCACCAGCGCATGCACCCCTACGTAAATCAGCGCACCGTTAAAGGAGCCGGTGGTGCCGACGATGTAGCCGATAGCGATTGGCGTAACAATCCCCGAAATATTGCCGAACATATTGAACAGACCGCCGCTCAGGCCGCTGATCTCCTTCGGTGCCGTATCCGCCATCACCGCCCAGCCCAGCGCGCCAATGCCTTTGCCGAAGAAGGCCATCGCCATAAAGCCGATAATCATCCACTCAGCGCTCACGTAGTTACAGAACACCATGGTCATGGAGAGCAGCATCCCGAGCACGATAGGCGTTTTACGCGCGATATTGAGAGAGCCGGTGCGGCGCATCAGCCAGTCGGAAATCACCCCGCCGAGCACGCCGCCCACGAAGCCGCAGATGGCCGGGATCGAGGCAACAAACCCCGCTTTCAGAATCGACATACCGCGCGCCTGTACCAGGTAAACCGGGAACCAGGTGATGAAGAAGTAGGTTAAGGCGTTGATGCAGTACTGGCCCAGATAGATACCGATCATCATGCGCGAGCCAACGAGCTGTTTGATCTGCGCCCATTTCTGGCTGAACGGGACTTTTGCTTTTGCGGATTTCTGATCCATGTTGATCAGCGCCCCGCCCTCTGCGATGTACTCCAGCTCCTTCTTGTTCACGCCCGGGTGTTGATTGGGTTCATGGATCACTTTCAGCCAGATAAAGCTGATGACGATCCCAAGCCCACCCATGAAGAAGAATACGTGTGACCAGCCCACCTCATGCGTCAGCCAGCCCATGATTGGCGCGAAGATCACCGTGGCGAAGTATTGTGCGGAGTTGAAAATCGCGACCGCGGTTCCCCTCTCCTGTGCCGGGAACCAGGCTGCGACAATGCGGCTGTTCCCCGGGAAGGAAGGCGCTTCCGCTAAGCCAACCAGGAAGCGCAGCGTGAAGAGCGCAACGATAATGCCGAAGCCGCTGAAGATATCGACGAACCCCTGCAGCAGGGTAAACATCGACCAGATAAAGATGGACCAGAAATAGACCCGTTTTGAGCCAAAGCGGTCAAGCAGCCAGCCGCCAGGAATTTGGCCGATGACATAGGCCCATGAAAACGCCGAGAAAACGTAACCCATGCCGACCGGATCAAGTCCGATATCTTTTGCCATCTCAGAACCAGCAATCGACAGCGTGGCGCGGTCACCGTAGTTGAAGGATGTGACGATAAACAGCATCACCACTATCCAGTAGCGAGCGTTAGTGCGCTTCTCTGCGCTGCTCGCCGCCTGGCTTAATGAACTCATAGTTGCACTCCTGAATCATAGCTTTCGCCTGGTTCATTCTGTACAGCACCTGTAGGGTAATCAGAATGAGAGATAAGTGTTCGGCAGTTTTGGTACGGCTGAAGGCCGTTTTATGGTGAAGCGCTGCCTTATTGGGTAACTGACGGGAAAAGTATATGAAGGAGTGGCGCTCTTCCTCACCGTGCATCGACACAACATTGAAGGGGGAGTGAGACGTGGTTTGGGGCATAAGCCCAAAGCAGTGGAAGATGGTTCACGGAATTGAGGTTTTCGGGCGGCTTTGTTGCCGGGTGGCGGCTTCACCTGACCCGGCCAACAAACTACAAAACTAGTTAAGCAGCGTTGCCCAGTGCTCAACCCACGGGTTTGATTCGCTTTCTGGCTCCGGGTGTTCGCCTGCGTCAATCAGCAGCATCTCGCCGACGCGCTGGGCGCTCTGCTCCTGCAAAAGGGCATCGAACTGTTTACCGCCGCCACAGAAGTTGGCGTAAGAGCTGTCGCCCAGGGCAATGATGCCGTAGTGCACGTTCGGCTGATAGCCAAGCCGGTCTTTAATGCCCTGGAACAGCGGCACGATGCTGTCCGGCAGATCGCCCTGCCCGGTCGTGGAGGTCACCACCAGAATGTATTTATCTTGATACTTTTCCCAGTCTGCCAGTTCCGGGTCTTCATAGACCGTGGCTTTATGGCCCTGGCTGGCGAGTATTGCCTCAGCTTCTTCCGCTACCAGCAGCGAGTTGCCGTACATTGTGCCGACAAAAATGCCTACTTCAGCCATGCTTTGCTCCCTTAATTATTGCGCTTGCTGTTCATCCTGAACGTTGCCTGATACAAACTCAACCCTTTCATTTTCGGGGAGTTGCCCCAGCCAGCCAAATTGTGACAGCGCCTGCATCCAGACGTCGTCCAGCCCCGCGCGGATAGTCAGCGGTTCGCCAGTGAACGGGTGTGTCAGGCTCAGCTCGCTTGCGTGCAGCATCAGGCGATGGCAGCCAAAATGCTCGGCCGCGCTGCGGTTCTGGCGCAAATCACCGTGCTTGCTGTCGCCAATAATCGGGTGGCGCAGATGCGCAAGGTGGCGGCGAAGCTGGTGCTTGCGCCCGGTTTTAGGCAAAAGCTCAACCAGGCTGTAGCGTGTGGTCGGAAACTTACTGGTCGCCACCGGCATTTCGGTCGTCGCCATGCCACGATAATCCGTCACCGCTGGCTGCGGACCTTTATCATCACGGGCAAATTTATCGGCGATTTTATCCAGTTCCTCCACCAGCGGATAATCGAGCGTGGCGGCTTCCGTCAGCCAGCCGCGCACAATCGCATGGTAGCGCTTTTGCATCTGATGCTGTTCAAACTGCTGCGAAAGCAGACGTCCCGCCTCGCTGGAAAGCCCCATCAGCAGTACGCCGGAGGTTGGACGGTCCAGACGATGGACGGTAAATACATGCTGACCAATCTGGTCGCGAACGGTCTGCATCACCACCACTTTTTCATCGCGATCGAGCCAGCTGCGGTGCACCAGCCAGCCTGACGGCTTGTTGACTGCCACCAGCCACTCATCCTGATAGAGGATCTCAAGCGTCATGCATCGTCACCGGCAAAGAGCGCATCCAGGCGTTCTAACTCAACCAGCATAACCTCGCGGGCGGGATGGGTCGCTTCCAGCGCCATTTCATAATAGGGAGAGACGGCAAATGCCTGCGGCAGCGGATGACCACCGTCCAGCAGAGCGTGCATGCGCGGAATTAATACCCATTGCAGCCACTCAAAGGGAGCCAGCTTATCCAGGCAGAATGGCTGGGTACTTGCGAATGCTTCTGGCTGCGGCGCGATCTCCTGCCACAGCTGATGTTGGCGCAAGAGTGCTTCGATGGCGTGCAACTGGGCACGAACGCTATCGTGTTGCGTCATAGTCACCTCAACTGAAAAACTGAACGGCGCGCAGCATAGCATTGCAGAACGCAGAAATAAAAAAAGGGAGCACTGTAAAAACAGTGCTCCCGGTTCGTTCCGCAGCATTCCAGCTACAATTCGTGCTCCCTGCTCATCCGTGACAACTTTTCCTGAAGCCCGAAGGCCTGGTCATCCGTCTACCTTTCGCATCCTGCTCACATCATCCTGACGTGATTGTTTCATCCTGAAACGTCCTGGCCGTCCTGACCCACCGACCATCCTGACCGGCTCTCGTTCTCCTTCCTGGAGGTGTCCTTTACGCATCCTGCGCGATCCACTTTGCTTCATCCTGAAGCCTTCCTGCAGCGCCATCCTGACGAGTCCTGAGTAAGAAACGCCATCATCCTGATGTTCGTTTCTCGTGTCGGCTTCCTGTCGACGGAGATAGAATCCGCTATTCCGCTTCGTCTTACAACCCACCCCATGAGCGCTGTAAGACGTCAGAAATCCCTAAAAACGATGCGATAAACAAGTAATCCATTGAAAAACAGCGTAATATTAATCTTAATTAAATGAGGTAATACTGAATGATCCAGCGATCTCTCACAAACCTTGTAAGAGATCTCTCACACGCGCCGTAGCATCATGGATTACAGAAGTGGCTCAAGTTGGGTGAGGAAATCCGCAAGAGAGGGGGCGAGAGTCTCGCGATTGCGGGTACCGATCGTCTCTTTAACCACTTCACCGGACAGGTTGCAGACGGAGATAACATCCAGTTCGCTGTCCAGCGTGGCAATAAAGAGCGTCGGAGAAAGCTTAAGGCGCTTTTGCGTGACCAGGTGACCAATCAGGTTTTCCTGTACACGCTGCAGATCGTCTTCGCTCCAGGTCTGCAACAGCGTCAGCGTAATATCGGCAAAACGCGCAGGCATATCCCCTGCAAACTGCGCGGTATAAAACGCGTGAACCGCTGGTTGTACCACAATGTCCATTGCCCGTTCAACCGCATTTACATTTTGCTCGCCTGCAAAGGGTTTCGGCTGCCAGATAACGTAATCGTCGAGCGAAGAGATAATGCACGGCGAGGGTACGCCATATAAATCAGCGCTTTGCGGCCACGTCCCCTGTTTTTCATGCCATGCATCGCAATAGCGGGTCGTGAAGGTCGTTAGGGCATTTGCAGTTTCGATATCCACCGATTTCTCTCTTCTTGTAAGACAGGATAAACTCAGGCCATAAGTGTACCTGTAAAGTGGCTATGAAACATGTCTTACGAAAATCATCAGGCGTTAACCGGCTTAACGCTGGGTAAATCGACCGATTACCGCGACACCTACGATGCAAGCCTGCTGCAGGGCGTGCCCCGCAGCCTGAACCGCGACCCGCTTGGGTTACACGCGGACGCACTGCCGTTTGTCGGCGGCGACATCTGGACGCTGTACGAACTCTCCTGGCTTAACGCGCGCGGGCTGCCGCAGGTGGCCGTCGGCCATGTGGAGCTGGATTACGCCAGCGTTAACCTTGTCGAGTCCAAAAGCTTCAAGCTTTATCTCAACAGTTTTAACCAGACAACATTCAACAGCTGGGAAGACGTCCAGGCTACGCTGGAGCGGGATTTACGCGCCTGTGCACAAGGAAACGTTGCCGTATCGCTGTATCGCCTGAATGAGCTGGAAGGGCAGCCTATCGCCCACTTTAACGGTGCCTGCATTGACGATCAGGACATTGAAGTTGAAAGCTATGAGTTCAGTACCGACTACCTCGAAAACGCGGCAAGCGGAAAGGTGGTTGAAGAGACGCTGGTGAGCCATCTGCTGAAGTCCAACTGTCTGATCACCCACCAGCCAGACTGGGGCTCGGTGCAGATCCAGTATCGCGGGCCGAAAATCGACCGGGAAAAATTGCTGTGCTACCTGGTGTCGTTCCGCCATCACAACGAATTCCACGAGCAGTGCGTGGAGCGCATCTTTAACGACATTATGCGTTTCTGCCAGCCAGAAAAGCTGAGCGTTTATGCGCGCTACACCCGCCGTGGTGGACTGGACATCAACCCGTGGCGTACCAACACCGATTTTGTGCCTGCAACGGGCCGTCTGGTGCGTCAATAATATAAATATTTTCACAATATGCGCGGTATCTTCCGCGCTTTAGGTTGTGAAACGTCACGCGCCAGGGCTATTGTAATCAACAGGGAAAGACGATAATCGTCCCGTAAGGAGCTCACTTGATTACACATATTAGCCCGCTTGGCTCAATGGATATGTTGTCGCAGCTGGAAGTGGACATGCTTAAACGCACGGCCAGTAGCGATCTCTATCAACTGTTTCGTAACTGTTCACTTGCCGTACTGAACTCCGGAAGCCTGACCGACAACAGTAAAGAACTGCTGTCTCGCTTCGAAAGCTTTGACATCAACGTGCTACGCCGCGAGCGTGGCGTGAAGCTTGAAGTCATCAACCCGCCGGAAGACGCCTTTGTCGACGGGCGTATTATTCGCTCTCTGCAGGCCAACCTGTTTGCCGTGCTGCGCGACATTCTGTTCGTGAACGGGCAGATCCACAACGCTGGCCGTTTCCAGCATCTCGACCTGGAAAGCTCGGTCCATATCACCAACCTGGTGTTCTCGATTCTGCGTAACGCCCGTGCCCTGCACGTGGGCGAAGCACCGAACATGGTCGTCTGCTGGGGCGGTCACTCCATTAACGAGACCGAATACCTGTATGCGCGTCGGGTGGGCACCCAGCTTGGCCTGCGCGAACTGAATATCTGTACCGGCTGTGGTCCGGGCGCGATGGAAGCGCCAATGAAAGGTGCCGCAGTGGGACACGCGCAGCAGCGCTATAAAGAAGGACGTTTTATCGGTATGACCGAGCCGTCCATCATCGCGGCTGAGCCGCCTAACCCGCTGGTTAACGAACTGATTATCATGCCGGATATCGAGAAACGTCTTGAGGCGTTTGTCCGTATCGCCCACGGCATTATCATCTTCCCGGGCGGCGTGGGCACGGCGGAAGAGCTGCTTTATCTGCTGGGTATTCTGATGAACCCGGCCAACAAAGATCAGGTTCTGCCGCTGATCCTGACCGGGCCGAAAGAGAGCGCAGACTACTTCCGCGTGCTGGACGAATTTATCGTGCACACGTTGGGTGAAGCCGCGCGTCGTCACTATCGCATCATCATTGACGATGCCGCAGAAGTGGCTCGCCAGATGAAGAAAGCAATGCCGCTGGTGAAAGAGAACCGTCGTGATACCGGGGATGCTTACAGCTTTAACTGGTCAATCCGCATCGCGCCGGATCTGCAGATCCCGTTTGAACCTTCGCATGAAAATATGGCGAACCTGAAGCTCTATCCCGATCAGCCAGTGGAAGTGCTGGCCGCCGATCTGCGCCGCGCCTTCTCCGGCATTGTGGCGGGTAACGTGAAAGAGGTGGGGATCCGCGCCATTGAAGAATTTGGTCCGTATAAGATCCACGGTGACCCGGAGATGATGCGTCGCATGGATGACATGCTGCAGGGCTTTGTCGCACAGCACCGCATGAAGCTGCCGGGCTCGGCCTATATTCCTTGCTACGAAATCATCAAATAAGATTTAAACCTGCGCTTTTAAAGCCGGATCCTGTCCATCAGGGTCCGGCTTTTTTATTGCTGATGCAATTCATAGACATCATTTATGTTATTTATATCTTTCCCCCATACGCAAACGATTACCTCGTTTTCGGAACCGTAAAATATCAGCCTTAATCTAAATTACCTGCCAGAAAATCCTAAAAACCTATTTCTTTACAGCGTAACCCTCCTAACTCGCGGGCCAGCCTTTCAAGCTACATGTCGTTAATGGTAGCCTTCGCGCCCGTAAATTCTCTTTGACGTTTTTTTGACAGATAAATGGTCTAAACATGCCCACATAGAGAGTGGATTATTGCAATTGGGATCAGGATCACTGAAGGATTCATAACGAAAATGTATCTTTCCGCCCGCCAATAGTTACGGGTGAAAATTATTAAAAAACCGTCACTGAACGAATTTCATATTACCGTCAGGCACTTTTTCATCGGATTTGACTAAAAACCTGACAATTTGCTTCCTCCAGGAGATACAGATGGAAACCACTCAAACCAGCACCGTTGCTTCGATTGATTCCCGAAGTGGTTGGCGCAAAACGGATACCATGTGGATGCTTGGCCTTTACGGCACAGCAATCGGCGCTGGTGTACTGTTCCTTCCTATCAACGCAGGCGTCGGCGGTCTGATCCCGCTGATCATCATGGCTATCATCGCTTTCCCGATGACCTTCTTTGCACACCGCGGCCTGACCCGCTTCGTGCTGTCCGGTAAAAACCCGGGCGAAGACATCACTGAAGTGGTTGAAGAGCACTTTGGCGTCGGCGCAGGTAAACTGATTACCCTGCTCTACTTCTTCGCGATTTACCCAATTCTGCTGGTTTACAGCGTGGCGATCACTAACACCGTTGAAAGCTTCATGACGCACCAGCTGCAGATGACGCCGCCACCGCGCGCCATTCTCTCTCTGATCCTGATCGTCGGCATGATGACCATCGTGCGCTTCGGTGAGCAGATGATTGTGAAAGCAATGAGCGTACTGGTCTTCCCGTTCGTTATTGCTCTGATGGTACTGGCCTGCTACCTGATCCCACAGTGGAACGGTGCCGCGCTGGAAACCCTGTCCCTGAGCAGCGCATCCGCAACCGGTAACGGCCTGCTGATGACCCTGTGGCTGGCCATTCCGGTCATGGTGTTCTCCTTCAACCACTCGCCAATCATCTCCTCCTTCGCAGTAGCGAAGCGCGAAGAATACGGCAATGGCGCAGAGAAGAAGTGCTCCAGCATCCTGGCTCGCGCTCATGTGATGATGGTACTGACCGTGATGTTCTTCGTCTTCAGCTGCGTACTGAGCCTCTCCCCGGTGGATCTGGCGGCAGCGAAAGAGCAGAACATCTCTATTCTGTCTTACCTGGCGAACCACTTTAACGCACCGGTCATTGCCTGGATGGCGCCAATCATCGCGATTATCGCTATCACCAAATCCTTCCTGGGCCACTACCTGGGCGCGCGTGAAGGCTTCAACGGTATGGTGATTAAATCTCTGCGCGGTAAAGGCAAGAGCATTGAAATCAACAAGCTGAACAAAATCACTGCACTGTTCATGCTGCTCACCACCTGGGCGGTAGCGACCCTGAACCCAAGCATCCTGGGCATGATTGAAACCCTGGGCGGCCCGGTTATCGCGATGATTCTGTTCCTTATGCCGATGTACGCGATTCAGAAAGTCCCTGCGATGCGTAAATACAGCGGCCATATCAGCAACGTATTCGTTGTGATTATGGGCCTGATTGCCATCTCCGCCATTTTCTACTCGCTGTTCAGCTAATATCTCCAGCGCCGTCCTCGGGCGGCGCACTCCTCCCCTCTGACTGATAGCAATGGACGCATCATGATTAGCGTATTCGATATTTTCAAAATCGGTATTGGTCCTTCCAGCTCTCACACCGTCGGACCAATGAAAGCCGGTAAACAATTCACGGATGACTTGATTGCACGCGGCATCTTGCACGACATCACCCGCGTGGTCGTCGATGTATACGGTTCCCTTTCCCTGACCGGTAAAGGCCACCATACCGATATCGCCATTATCATGGGCCTGGCGGGTAACCTGCCGGATATCGTTGATATTGACGCGATCCCTGGCTTCATCCAGGACGTAAACACCCACGGTCGCCTGCTACTGGCAAACGGCGAGCATGAGGTTGAATTCCCGGTTGACCACTGCATGAATTTCCATGCGGACAACCTGTCGCTGCATGAAAACGGCATGCGCATTACCGCGCTGGCGGGCGACAAAGCGGTATACAGCCAGACGTATTACTCTATCGGCGGCGGTTTTATTGTCGACGAAGACCACTTTGGTCAAACCAACACTTCCGCTGTTGACGTGCCTTATCCGTACAAAAACGCGGCGGATTTGCAGCGTCACTGCCAGGAGACAGGCCTCTCCCTTTCCGGCCTGATGATGAAAAACGAACTGGCGCTGCACAGCAAAGAAGAGCTGGAACAGCACTTTGCAAACGTCTGGGACGTGATGCGCGGCGGTATCGAGCGCGGGATCACCACGGAAGGCGTCCTACCGGGTAAACTGCGCGTACCGCGCCGTGCGGCAGCGCTGCGCCGTATGCTGGTGAGCACCGACAAAACCACGACTGACCCGATGGCGGTGGTGGACTGGATCAACATGTTCGCGCTGGCGGTAAACGAAGAGAACGCCGCGGGCGGCCGGGTTGTTACCGCACCAACCAACGGTGCATGCGGTATCGTTCCGGCGGTGCTGGCGTACTACGACAAGTTTATCCGCGAAGTGAACGCAAACTCACTGGCGCGCTATATGCTGGTCACCAGCGCAATTGGCTCACTGTATAAAATGAACGCCTCCATTTCCGGTGCGGAAGTGGGCTGTCAGGGTGAAGTCGGCGTAGCCTGCTCCATGGCGGCGGCGGGTCTGGCTGAACTGCTGGGCGCAAGCCCGGCGCAGGTGTGCATTGCGGCTGAAATCGGCATGGAGCATAACCTGGGGCTGACCTGCGACCCGGTCGCCGGACAGGTGCAGGTACCGTGCATCGAACGTAATGCGATTGCCTCCGTGAAGGCGGTGAACGCGGCACGTATGGCGCTGCGCCGCACCAGCGAACCGCGCGTCTGTCTCGATAAAGTTATCGAAACCATGTACGAAACGGGTAAAGATATGAACGCCAAATACCGCGAGACCTCACGCGGTGGCCTGGCGATGAAGATCGTGACCTGCGATTAAGTCTCTCAGGAAGCCTCGTTTTGCGAGGCTTCTTCCTGTTTTCCCCACCATTCATAGTTTCATGCTGCTGACAGTGTTACCCTTCACGCATTAGATAGAAGGGAGATTATCTGTGGCCGTTCATTTACTTATCGTCGATGCACTCAACCTGATTCGCCGTATCCATGCGGTACAGGGCACGCCCTGTAAGGACACTTGCCTGCACGCGCTGGAACAGCTTATCCGCCACAGTGAACCCACCCACGCGGTCGCGGTATTTGATGACGAAGCCCGCAACACGGGCTGGCGACACCAGCGTCTGCCCGACTACAAAGCCGGACGCGCACCGATGCCGGACGATCTTCATGCAGAGTTACCCATGATACGCGCGGCATTTGAACAGCGCGGCGTCCCCTGCTGGGGCGCACACGGAAATGAAGCCGACGATCTCGCGGCCACCCTGGCTGTAAAGGTAGCGAGCGCCGGGCATCAGGCCACTATCGTTTCAACTGACAAAGGCTACTGTCAGCTGCTCTCGCCGACTGTCCGCATTCGCGACTATTTTCAAAAACGCTGGCTGGACGCACCGTTTATTGCCGGTGAGTTCGGCGTCTCGCCTGAGCAATTGCCGGATTACTGGGGGCTGGCAGGCATCAGCAGCTCTAAGGTTCCGGGTGTTGCCGGTATTGGGCCGAAAAGCGCCGCGCAGCTGCTAACGGATTTTCAAAGTCTGGAAGGGATTTACGCCCGTCTGGATGAGGTACCGGAAAAGTGGCGCAAGAAGCTGGAGGCGCATAAAGAGATGGCGTTTATCTGCCGGGAAATCGCAACGCTACAGACGGATTTACAGCTGGACGGGAATTTACAGCAGTTGCGATTAGAACGCAGCTAGTTCCCTCTCCCCAGTGGGGAGAGGGTTAGGGTGAGGGGACTATCGCTCGTCGCGACGTCCGCCGACCGCAGCCCACCAGCGACGAATATGCACCGTCACCTCTTCACGGTCGTGATACAGCTGACGCGCCTGAATCTCCACGTTAATACCGTGTTCATCCATCTGCTCCTGAATGTACGCCAGATTCTGAGAGACTTCCTCGTAGCGCTTTTTCATCGGCAGCTTAAGGTTGAAAATGGTCTCACGACACCAGCCGTTCACCAGCCAGGAGGCCATCAGCGCGGCCACTTTCGCCGGTTTCTCAACCATATCACACACCATCCAGGAGATGTTGTTGCGGGTTGGACGGTAGCGGAAACCGTCTTCACGCAGCCAGGTGACCTGTCCGGTATCCATCAGGCTTTGCGCCATTGGGCCGTTATCGACAGACGAAACCCACATATTGCGTTTCACCAGTTGATAGGTCCAGCCGCCCGGGCACGCGCCAAGGTCGACGGCGTACATGCCGTTTGCCAGACGCTCATCCCACTCATCCGCCGGGATAAAAACGTGGAACGCCTCTTCCAGCTTGAGCGTGGAACGGCTCGGCGCATCGGACGGGAAGCGCAAACGCGGGATGCCCATAAAGAAGGGCGAGTTGTTGGTGGTATAGGAATAGCCGGTATAGCAGCAGCCAGGGGCAATAAAGAAGATATGCACCACCGGACGCTTCGGTGTTTCGTAGTTCGTCAGCACGCCCGCGTCACGCAGCGCCGCACGCAGCGGCACGGTAAATTTGCGGCAGAACTTCATCAGCTCTTTGCTTTCGTTGGTATCGGCAACCTCAACGCGCAGATCGCCTCCCTTCTCCACCACGCCCTGCAGCATGCCGACAATCGGCGTGATGCGGTCTTCCGGCGGCAGATCTTTCAGCAGCTCGCCCGCGACAAACATCTGACGCGCGAAGATCAGCGAGCTAAACGGCAGCTCACGTGCCAGCTTGTCGGCGTCTTCAGGCTGATAACATTCGAATATCACATAACCCGCGTTCTCTTTTACGCGAGCAAAACCGAAGACTTCGCGCTTCGCGGCTTTATCCGTAATTTCCGCGGCGCACTCTTTCTCAAACCCCGGGCGACAATATAAAACAACCTTATTCATGAACAACGCCCTTGCGTTTCAGACGGATAGCTCCGATAAACATTAATACCCATCCCGCCAGGAAGCTGACGCCGCCGACAGGAGTAACAAACGCCCACAGGCGCAAATGAGAGAGCGCAAGGCAGTACAGGCTACCGCTGAACAGCACGGTACCCAGCGCCATAAACACGCTACTCCAGTAAAACCAAATGCTGATGCGGCGCTGCATTGCCACCGCCAGCCCAAAGATTGCCAGGGTGTGAAACGCCTGATATTCAAGGCCGGTCTGGATCCAGCCCATCTCTACCACCCCTAAAGTTTTGCTTAACACATGCGCGCCAAAAGCACCCAGTGACACAAAAATAAAGCCACTCACCGCGGCAAAAATCAGCATGAATCGGCTGGTCATGTTTCAGTCCTAAAGTGATGCGTGCACAGCACACAAAAGTTATTGTTCATACCTGAAGCGGAATTTTTCTTGCTCGTTTGCCGCTTTAGACAGGATCCACTGTCGGAAGGCGGCTATTTTACCCAGTTCTGCCTGACTGTCATGACAAACCAGATAAAACGCATTCTTGCTGACCAGAACATCATTAAACGGGCAGACCAGACGGCCAGCCTCAATTTCGGACTGTGCCATCACGTTGTTCGCCAACGCGACGCCCTGCCCGTGAATAGCAGCCTGTAACACCATCGCGCTGTGGCTAAAAATGGGTCCCTGCTGCACATTTATATGGTTAAGACCTAATTGGCGGGTATAAGTTTGCCAGTCACGGCGAGAAGCATCATGCAAAAGCGTATGTTGCGCCAAATCAGCGGGCGTTTTCAGCGCCTTGTCGCCTGTCAGCAGCAGCGGCGAACAAACAGGCAGCAGATATTCTGCGTATAATTTTTCAACACGCAAGCCCGGCCAGTTGCCGCGGCCATAAAAAATAGCGACATCCACATCGTCAGCCAGTTTATCTTCCTGACGATCCACGGCCTGGATTCGGACGTCGATTCCCGGATAAGCTGAGTTAAAGCTTGAGAGTCTTGGCACCAGCCACTGAATGGCAAAACTGGGCAATAAACTGACCGTCAGCGCGCCTTTGGCACTCCTGGCCTGCAGTTTCCGCGTGGCTTCCGTCAGTTGGGAAAAAATCTCTTTAATATCCTGAAAATAGCTCTGGCCTTCTTCAGTCAGAAGCAAGGAACGGTTGCGTCGACGGAACAGCTTAAGCCCCAGAAAATCCTCCAGGGACTTGATTTGATGACTTACTGCGGCCTGAGTCACAAAAAGCTCATCTGCTGCGCGGGTGAAACTCAGGTGACGTGCTGCTGCATCAAAAACACGTAATGCATTAAGAGGTGGCAATCGCTTCGACATGGTTATCTGGCTTAGATGTTAACAAGATTTAACATATAGGAAACAACGTTTAACCTATTAGTTTTTTTTATCTGAGCCATTATAATTTGTCCGTTGAGGAACTACCAGCAAATACCTATAGTGGCGGCACTTCCTGAGCCGGAACGAAAAGTTTTTTGGAATGCGTGTTCTGAAGGGCTTTTGGCTTACGGTTGTGATGTTGTGTTGTTGTGTTTGCAATTGGTCTGCGATTCAGACCACGGTAGCAACGCTACCAATTTTTCACTTCCTGTACATTTACCCTGTCTGTCCATAGTGATTAATGTAGCACCGCCAACTTGCGGTGCTTTTTTTTCGCTTATCTCGCTGTTAATGCTCGATTTCTTTCATCTCTTTCACATCACTGCGATTGATTTGCTGTTTGTTCCCGTTTGCATCTTTGTACGAAATCATCCCAGTATCATTATCGGTAGACGGTTTCCCTTCGGAAACGATAGATCGACCATCGTTGGTATGCATCACGTAGTTATTACCGGAACAGGCGCTCAGGGCAAAAGTAAACACACAGGCTGAGATGATTGCGGCTGTCTTTTTCATGATTATTCTCCTTTAGCAATTAATGCTATTCAAACCTCGATTTATAACAGGCTAAAACATCCACCTAACACTATTTAGCATAACCTGCTTTTCCGAGGTCGCCAGGATATGCAGACAAATCTTATAGATACCAACCTCCTTGCCCTGCCGATGAAATTGCGCGACGATCTCTTTATCGACACGAGGAATTCCATGAACGCTTTCAGTCCTGCGCACTTTCGCGCACAGTTTCCGGCGCTGGCCGATGCCGGTATTTACCTTGATAGCGCTGCCACGGCCCTGAAGCCTCAGGCGGTCATTGAAGCAACGCAGCAATTCTACAGCCTGAGTGCCGGCAATGTGCATCGCAGCCAGTATGCTGAAGCGCAGCATCTTACTGCGCGCTATGAGGCCGCTCGCGATCGGGTCGCACGGCTGATTAATGCCGAAAGCGGGAAAAATATTGTCTGGACGCGCGGCACCACCGAGTCCATCAATATGGTGGCCCAGTGCTACGCACGTCCTCGGCTTCAACCGGGCGATGAAATCATCGTCAGCGAGGCTGAACATCATGCCAACCTGGTGCCGTGGCTGATGGTGGCAGAGCAAACGGGCGCGCGCATTGTGAAGCTCCCGCTGGGTGCGGATTTACTACCGGACGTGGCGCGTTTACCAGAGCTTACCACCCCCCGCAGCCGGATTCTGGCGCTGGGGCAGATGTCTAACGTTACCGGTGGCTGTCCAGATCTGGCTAAAGCCATTGCGATCGCCCATGCCAGCAATATGGTGGTGATGGTCGACGGTGCGCAGGGCGTGGTGCATTTTCCGGCGGATGTGCAAACGCTGGATATTGATTTCTATGCCTTTTCAGGACACAAGTTGTACGGGCCAACCGGCATCGGGGCCTTGTACGGCAAGCCTGAACTGCTGGCGCAGATGACGCCGTGGCTCGGCGGCGGAAAGATGATCGCCGAAGTCACCTTCGACGGCTTTAAAACCCAGGAGGTGCCTTACCGTCTGGAAGCCGGTACGCCGAACGTGGCGGGCGTGATTGGCTTAAGCGCGGCGCTTGAGTGGCTGGAAGAAACGGACGTGGCTCAGGCTGAAAGCTGGAGCCGGGGTCTGGCTACGCTTGCAGAAGAAGAGCTTAAAAAACGCCCCGGTTTCCGCTCGTTCCGCGTGCAGGATTCCAGCCTGCTCGCCTTTGATTTTGCAGGCGTGCATCACAGTGATATGGTCACACTGCTGGCGGAATATGGCATCGCCCTGCGCGCCGGACAGCACTGCGCCCAGCCGCTGCTGACGGCGCTTGGCGTTAGCGGTACGCTACGAGCTTCCTTCGCGCCTTACAACACACAAAGCGATGTTGACGCGCTGGTTGCCGCCGTTGACCGCGCCCTTGAATTACTGGTGGATTAATGACTAGCGCTGCTTTAGCCGGGCATCCGTTCGGCACGGTCATCACAGAAGAGACCTTAAAACAGACCTTCGCCCCGCTTACACAGTGGGAAGATAAATATCGTCAGTTGATCCTGCTGGGTAAACAGCTTCCTGCGCTTTCAGACGATCTCAAAGCGCAGGCGAAAGAGATTGCAGGCTGTGAAAACCGCGTCTGGCTGGGGTATAGCCTCTCCGGCGAGAAACTGCACTTCTTTGGCGACAGCGAAGGCCGTATCGTCAGAGGGCTGCTGGCGGTGCTGTTAACCGCAGTGGAAGGGAAAAACGCGGCGGAATTGCTGGCACATTCGCCGCTGGCGTTGTTTGATGAGCTTGGGCTGCGCGCGCAGCTCAGCGCCTCGCGCGGTCAGGGGTTGATCGCGCTCAGCGACGCGGTACAGGACGCAGCGCGTCAGGCTCAGGCCTGACGTTCCGCCTTCGCCATCATCTTCTTCAGGGCGTGAGAGACCGCCACAAAGCCAAAGGAGGCGGTCACCATGGTGGCCGCACCAAAGCCGGAGGCGCAATCCATTCGTTTTGGCCCTTCCGCCGTACTCTTCATCGCACAGACAGACCCATCTGCCTGGGGATAAACCAGCGCTTCAGTTGAGAACACACAGTCAACACCCAGCTTGCCTTTGCTGTTCTTCACCACGTTGAAGTCGCTTTTCAGGCGTTCGCGAAGCTTCGCGGCCAGCGGATCCTGGATCGTTTTCGCCAGATCGGCCACCTGGATCTGCGTCGGATCGATTTGACCGCCCGCCCCGCCCGTCGTGACCAGCGGCACCTTGTAGCGACGGCAGTATGCGATCAGCGCCGCTTTTGGCCGCACGCTGTCGATGGCGTCAATCACATAGCTGTAGCCTTTGCTCATGTACTCCGCGACGTTATCTGCCGTCACAAAGTCGTCGATCACCGTCACGCGGCACTCGGGGTTGATGAGACGAATACGCTCCGCCATCACCTCAGACTTCGCCAGGCCGACGTTATCACGCAGGGCGTGAATTTGACGGTTGGTGTTGGTCACGCAAACGTCATCCATGTCAATCAGCGTGATTGCGCCAATACCGGTTCTCGCCAGCGCTTCTGCCGCCCACGACCCTACACCACCAATGCCCACGACGCAGACATGCGCATCCGCAAACAGCTGGAGGGCTTTTTCACCATATAAACGTGCCGTACCGCCAAAACGCTGGCGCCAGGCGTCGCTGATTACCACAGACATAAAACCTCAGATGTAAAAAGGGTGAGGTTTTCCTCACCCTGAACAGTAATCCGTATTGCGCTCAGAATACCACAATCAGCCGCTGAATACGTTTCCGACACCCGGTGCCGCCTTCAGCACCCATACGCGTCCGTAGTGGTTATACCAGCCCGCACGATGGCCTGCGTCAGGGCCAATACCCTGATAGATGTCGAAGTGCTGGCCTTTGATTGCGCCGCCGACGTCCAGCGCCACCATCAGGCGTAACTCATACTTGCCGTTAAATTTGCCGTTGTTGTCCAGCAGAGGAACCTCAGCAAGCAGCGTGGTGCCCGCAGGAATAATCGACCGATCCGAGGCGACCGATGCGCGACCAATCAACGGTACCGCACTCGCCCCTTTCACCGGCGCGAAGTTTTGCGGTTTGAAGAAGACGAACGACGGGTTCTGCTCCAGCAGCTCACGCACTTCGGCTTCGCTGTGTTTTTCGCCCCACTCGCGGATCGCCTGCATCGACATATCTTCTTTCTTTACTTCGCCACGGTCGATCAGCACCTTACCGATGCTGCGATAGGCATGACCGTTTTTACCGGAATAGCTGAAGAAGTTAAGTGGCGAACCATCACCGAAATCAATGTACCCGCTGCCCTGAACATCCATGATGAAGTTATCCATCAGCGAGTTGCTGTAGGCCAGGATGTAATTTTCGCTCAGCGCACCGGAGTAGATCTCAGCACGAGACGGCAAGCGGCCGCGCTTTGGTGGCATACGGTAGATAGGATACTGGAACTCGCCCTGGCGGGTGTGTCTCGCCTGAATCACTGGCGTGTAATACCCGGTGAACTGAACGTTGCCGTAATTATCCGCCCCTTCCATCTGCCAGGCATCAATACCAAACTGGCGCATATTGCGCGTATCACCGCCCGCACGCAGCCAGTCCTGTACCGCGCTATAGACATTATTCTGTGAGCCATACAGACGCGGTGACGCATTGCGGATCTGGTAGACCTGTTCGGAGAAATCTCCGGCATTGATCGGTGCGCCGACCGCATCAGGCTGATTAACTAAAGAGAAAGGCTGGGATAACTTCCCGTCTTTATATTGTTGACCGCGATCGGTCGGTTTGGAAGAACAGGCCGCAAGAATCGCTACCATTGCGCCCGTCATCAGATACTTCGCCCAACGTCCTTTCATTATATCTCGTCTTTAAGTTGCCCTTATCCGCGTGATGAAGATAACAAACCGCCAGGGCTAATGAAATGCAATCACATGCCCTTTGGCAAATTTTGCGCAAAAAATAGTCCAAACCAAGCCATGTCGTTCAATTTACATACAAAATCATGATTTATGTGAAAAAGGGGTTGCATCACAAACCTATCCGAGTATAGTGCGCATCCACGGACGCGGGGTGGAGCAGCCTGGTAGCTCGTCGGGCTCATAACCCGAAGGTCGTCGGTTCAAATCCGGCCCCCGCAACCAATTAAAATTTGATGAAGTATCTTCTACGACAGTAGAAATTTTTGCGAAGTAGTTCGAATCACAGCAAGGCGACGACGCAGTGAATCCTTAGGAACTTACTCAAGTAAGTGACTGAGGTGAACGAGGAAAGTCAACGCAGATGTGGTTTGAAATACGAAGCAAAAAGACGGACGCGGGGTGGAGCAGCCTGGTAGCTCGTCGGGCTCATAACCCGAAGGTCGTCGGTTCAAATCCGGCCCCCGCAACCAATCAAATTTGAAGAAGTAAGTTTCTACGACTGTAGAAAGACGGACGCGGGGTGGAGCAGCCTGGTAGCTCGTCGGGCTCATAACCCGAAGGTCGTCGGTTCAAATCCGGCCCCCGCAACCAACACGTCTAAAAACAATAAACACCCTTAAGGGTGTTTTTTTGTATCTGCAGTTTGTGAAACTGCCGGGCGATAACCCGGCTTACAGCGCTAACCACGTCGCGCCAGCGTCGCCCCGTCTGAGAAATACGCCCGTATCCCTGCCAGAATCGACTCCGCCACTTCCTGCTGGAACTTAGCGGTCTTCAGCTTGCGCTCCTCTTCCACGTTACTGATAAACGCGGTTTCGACCAGGATGGACGGAATATCCGGCGCTTTCAGTACCGCAAACCCGGCCTGCTCGACGCTGTTTTTATGCAGCTTATTGATATTGCCCAGCTTGCCCAGCACCGCTTTGCCAAATTTCAGGCTGTCGGTGATGGTTAATGATTGCACCATATCGAACATGGTGTGATCGACGTAGCGGTCGCCGCTCTTGCCCACGCCACCAATTAAGTCCGAGGCGTTCTGCGTATCCGCCAGGTATCTTGCCGCAGTACTGGTCGCCCCTTTGGTCGAGAGTGCAAAAACCGATGAACCACTCGGTTGGCGACTGGTAAAGGCATCCGCATGGATGGAGACGAACAGATCCGCGCGCTGCTTCTGCGCTTTTGCCACGCGAACTTTTAGCGGAATAAAGACATCCTCATTACGCGTCATGTAGGCGCGCATATTGCCTTCTTTATCAATCAATGCCTTCAGGCGACGGGCGATCTGCAGCACCACATCTTTTTCACGGGTGTGATATTTCCCGACGGCACCGGAGTCTTCCCCGCCGTGGCCGGGATCGAGCATGATCACAATAGGACGATCGCGCCCTGCTTTACCCGGCTGTGGGCCGCTTTGCGCGGGCGGAACCTGACGTTCGAGATCGCCTTTGTTGTAATCCTCCAGAAGCGCCAGAAGCGGATCCTGGATGTCCGTTGCGTTGGCAGGATAAAGATCCATCACCAGACGCTCTTTAAACGTTGCTACCGGCGCAAGCGCAAACAACTGCGGTTTCACGTTCTGCTTCAGTTCAAACACCATACGAACCGTCTGCGGATCAAACTGGCCAACGCGCGCTGACTTGATAAAAGGATCGTCACCGCGGATCTGCGCCGCCATCCCCTTAAGCACGGAATTGAGGTTTACACCTTCGAGATCCACGACCACACGTTCAGGATTGCTGAGGGCAAATTGCTTATATTTCAGCACGCGATTGGATTCGACCGTCACGCGCGTATAGGTCGACGACGGCCAGACGCGCACCGCCACCACCTGGCTTGTGGCAGCAAGACCGACCTGACTGACGCTAAGCAACCACATTGCCCCGGCCCCTTTTAACAAACGGCGGCGGCTTATTGCTGAATTGGATCCCGACATGCTTCTCCCGAGCAAGAAAACGAACTGATATACAAAATGTCCAGATTGACCGAAAACTTTAACGAATGACGCATAAACTGTCATCTATAAAAGGGTAAACAATCATACGTTAACGCACGGATTACTTATTCTTTTCTGTGTGTCGCGGAAAATTTAGGCTTGCACACGCGGCCATAATCGAATAAAAATACAGAAATTACGAATAAACATTCATTAAGGGTTGTGCCATGGTGAAGGAACGTAGAACCGAACTGGTCCAGGGATTCCGTCATTCTGTTCCCTATATCAACGCCCATCGGGGGAAAACGTTCGTCATCATGCTCGGCGGCGAAGCCATTGAGCATGAAAATTTTTCCAGTATCGTCAATGATATAGGTCTTCTGCACAGCCTCGGCATCCGCCTGGTTGTTGTGTATGGCGCACGCCCGCAGATCGATGCCAATCTGGCCTCTCATCAGCATGAGCCTATTTATCACAAACATACCCGCGTGACGGATGCGAAAACGCTTGAACTGGTGAAACAGGCTGCGGGTCTGCTGCAGCTGGACATTACCGCCCGCCTGTCGATGAGCCTGAACAATACGCCGCTGCAGGGCGCGCATATTAACGTCGTGAGCGGCAACTTCATCATCGCTCAGCCGCTTGGCGTGGACGACGGCGTGGATTATTGCCACAGCGGTCGTATTCGTCGTATCGATGAAGAGGCTATTCACCGCCAGCTGGACAGCGGTGCCATCGTGCTGATGGGTCCGGTCGCGGTTTCTGTAACGGGCGAAAGTTTTAACCTGACGTCTGAAGAGATTGCCACCCAGCTTGCTATCAAGCTGAAAGCGGAAAAAATGATTGGGTTTTGTTCCTCGCAAGGTGTCGAAAACGATGAAGGGATGATTGTGCCTGAACTATTCCCCAACGAAGCGCAGGCGCGCGTTGAAGCGCTCGAAGAAGCGGGAGATTACCACTCCGGCACCGTGCGCTTTCTGCGCGGAGCAGTGAAAGCCTGCCGCAGCGGCGTGCGCCGTAGCCACCTGATCAGCTATCAGGAAGACGGTGCGCTGCTGCAAGAGCTGTTCTCCCGCGACGGTATCGGTACGCAGATTGTGATGGAGAGCGCCGAGCAGATCCGCCGCGCGACCATCAACGATATTGGCGGCATTCTGGAACTGATCCGTCCGCTGGAACAGCAGGGAATTCTGGTTCGCCGCTCACGCGAGCAGCTGGAGATGGAGATCGACAAATTCACCATCATCCAGCGCGATAACCTGACCATCGCCTGTGCCGCGCTCTATCCGTTCCCGGAGGAGAAGATCGGCGAAATGGCCTGCGTTGCCGTGCATCCTGACTACCGCAGCTCTTCCCGCGGCGAGATGCTGCTGGAGCGTGTGGCAGCTCAGGCGCGGCAGATTGGGCTCAGCAAGCTGTTTGTTCTGACGACCCGCAGCATTCACTGGTTCCAGGAACGCGGCTTTACGCCGGTCGACATTGATTCACTGCCGGAAAGTAAGAAAGAGATGTACAACTATCAGCGTCGTTCAAAAGTGCTGATGGCTGACCTGGGATAATACAGCGCCCTCACCGTCCGGTGAGGGCGTTTTACTTAGAGGGTCTCGAATATCGCACTTAAGCCGCTTCGACGTTCCGTTCGCGCGGCAATGGCCTGTACCAGAACGCGTTCATCGGTATAGAGCGACAGCCGCTGGCGCGCGCGGGTAATGGCGGTGTAAATCAGCTCTCGGGTGATGACGGGTGACAGCTGCGTAGGCAGGATCAGCGCCGCATGATTAAACTCAGAGCCCTGGGATTTGTGTACCGTCATCGCCCACGCCGTATCATGCTCGGGCAGACGGCTTGGCTGTACGGACTTCACGCTTCCCTCCGGCATCATGAACCAGACGCGCAGCCCCTGACCGCGATCGAGCGCAATTCCGATATCCCCGTTAAACAAGCCCAGCGCGCTGTCATTACGGGAGATCATTACCGGTCGCCCCTCATACCAGCGCGAATGCGGCAAACGGTTGATTTTACGCTTCTGCGCCAGTAGCTGTTCCAGCCTGTCGTTTAGCCCACTGACGCCAAACGGCCCCTCCCTCAGCGCACACAGGAGCTGATATTCACCGAACGCGGCAATGACCTGCTCCGGCGTATTCTGCTGTTGTACACAGGTCAGGAAGTACTGATATCCCTCCAGCGCGTCATCCAGCATCGCCTGATACTCTTCACTGCTTTGCAGCGATTTTTTCTCGATGTCGGTAAAGGTGCCGTCAAACACCCCGCGCGTGCTGTGCCGATCGCCGCGGTTTACCGCAGCAGCCAACTGGCCGATGCCGGAGTCGCTGCCGAAACGGTAACTTTTTTGCAGCAGGCACAGGCTGTCGCGCAGCGCCCCCGCTACCGGGGAGTTATTGGGTTCGAGCCCGCAGCCGGTCAGGCGTACCAGCTCCTGAGCACGCGCAGCGGTATAGCCAAAACTGGCGTAGGTGCAAATGTCCCCCAGCACCGCCCCGGCTTCTACAGAGGCAAGCTGATCGCGATCGCCAAGGAAAATAACCCGCGCGTGAGGCGGCAGCGCATCAATCAGCCGCGACATCATCGTCAGGTCGATCATTGAGGCTTCATCCACCACCAGCACGTCCAGATGCAGCGGGTTGCCGGCATGATATCGCAGCCGCTGGCTGCCCGGCTGTGCGCCAAGCAGACGGTGTAAGGTGCTGGCCTCATTGGGGAAAAGTGCAAGCTGCGCCTCGGTTAGCGGCAGTTTTTGCAGCGCCCCACCCAACGACTCCGTGAGTCGAGCCGCGGCTTTACCGGTAGGTGCGGCCAGCCGGATACGGCATTTCTGCTCGCCAGATAGCTGAATCAGCGCCGCGAGGAGTTTTGCCACCGTAGTGGTTTTCCCCGTGCCCGGGCCGCCAGAAATCACCGAAATCCGCCGCGTTAAGGCCACGGCCGCCGCCACTTTTTGCCAGTCGATGGCCTCACCCGAGCTAAACAGGCCATCCAGCGTTTGTCGAAGCTGCGCTTCATCACACGGAAGCGGGGCATTCGTTTCGCTGAAAAAGCGCGCCACCGTCAGCTCGTTGCGCCACAGGCGGTTAAGGTATAAACGCTCGCCGGTCAGGATCATCGGCGTTTGCGTTTCGGCCCCGCTGACGGCGGGAGAGCGGAGTAATACAGCCTGCCAGTCCACCGATTTCCCCAGCAGAACGAAACAGGACTGCAATGCCGCAGGCATTTGTTCATCTGGCACCAGACGCGAAAGCGGCAGGCAAACGTGCCCTTCTCCCGCGTCTTTGCTGAGGAGAGCGGCAGCGAGCATCACCTCCGGCTCCTCGCCCGCCACCATCATGGCGAACTGAACGTCAAGGGGGCGCAGCACGCGTTGTTCCACGGCTTCCAGCAATAGTTCCTGCATCGTCATGCCATCTCCTCCGTGGTTGTGGCAAACAACTCATCCATCTTTTCTATCAATGCCGCGTCCGGGCGTGTGCTGAAAATGCCGGAGTTGGGATCCGTAGCGTCCACCCCGCGCAGGAAGAGATAAATAACGCCGCCGAAATGATCTTCATAACGGTAATCGGCAATGCGGTGGCGCAGATAGCGATGCAGAGCCAGCGTATAAAGCTGATACTGCAAATCGTAGCGATGCTGCTGCATGGCTGATGCCATCGCGTCTTGCGTGTAGGCGTCGCTGCTGTCCCCCAGCCAGTTCGATTTGTAATCCAGCAGGTAGTAACGCCCTTCGTGGCGGAAAACCAGGTCGATAAAACCTTTTAACATCCCCTGTACCTGGCGGAAATTCAAGGGCGGGCAGCCAGCGGAAAGCGGATCGTACTCACGGAGCAACGCATCAAGCGCATCGGCTTTAAGCGGGCTGGCGATAGGAAGATAAAACTCCATTTCCACCTGTTTGTCTTTAGCGGTCAACTGGCTGAGCGAAATCCCCTGCTGCGTGAGCGGTGCCTGTAAAATCGCAGTGACCCAGTCGGTGAGGACGGGCTGCCATTTCTCGTCAAAGCCGCCGCTCTGGAGCATTTTCAGCACCCACTCCGTAGAAACCGGCTGGGTGAAATCCAGTTCTTCAAACAGGCTGTGTAAAAAGGTGCCGGGTGACGCGCCGCGTGGGAACTGATGCGGGGTCAGGGCAGACTCAGGGAGTACGTCTCCCACTCCGGCGGCATCCACATCAAGCTTCGGCATCAGATCCAGCGCAATACTCTGCCCATGCTGCTGTAAACCGGAGTAACTGGTTACGCGCCAGTCGTCAGCGAGAGTTCGCTGGATTTGCCGGGCATTCAGATCGGCAACAGGCTGCTCCGGCATCTGCCAGCGGCTGTTATCCGGCGATGAGGGAATATGCAGAGCAATATGGTCACCACACAGCGCCTCGATGCACTGGCGCAGGCCAGCCGCATCTTTTGGCTCTCCGAGCTGAATAAGACGTCCCAGCGCGCTTAAGTGGAAATCGGTCTCTCCTGACTTCTCACCACGGCGACGGAACAGCGGCGCAATACCCAGACTGCAGTGCCAGATCGAGCGGGTCAGCGCCACGTAGAGCAGGCGTAAATCCTCTGCCAGACGTTCAGCCTCCGCCAGCTCAACGCTGGATTCCGCTTTACTGAGATCGAGCACGGCTTCAAATGATTCACGGTCATGGTAGAAGGCCTGGTCCTGCACGCGATAGTTGGCGATAAACGGGAGCCAGACCAGCGGATACTCAAGACCTTTCGACTTGTGAATGGTGACGATCTGCACCAGATGCTTATCGCTTTCGAGGCGCATCTGCTGACTGGATGAATTGCTGTTCGGATCGGCAATCTGCTGTGACAGCCAGCGCACCAGCGCATGCTCGCTTTCGAGCTGCGTTCCCGCTTCCTGCAACAGCTCGCTGATATGCAGAATATCGGTCAGGCGGCGCTCGCCGCCTGCCGTGGCGAGCATATTCTCCGCAATCTGACGCTTCGCCATCAGCTCGCGCAGCATGGCCATTACGCCGCGTTTTTGCCAGCGTTCACGGTAGTGGGCAAACTCTTCAACGACATTATCCCAGGCTTCCTCGTCGTTGTTTAGCGCGTCAATATCACGGGCATTCAACCCCATTATTGCGCTGGCCAGGGCGCTGCGAAGCGTGCTTTCACGCTCGGGGGCCAACACGGCCTGCAGCAGCCATAGTATCTCCTGAGCTTCCAGAGTTTCAAAGACGCTGTCGCGATTCGAGAGATAGACGGACGGGATGTTGAGCAAGGTCAGCGCATCGCGGACCAGCGCCGCCTCATGGCGACTGCGCACCAGCACCGTAATATCGGATGCCTTGACGGGGTTCGCCTGCTCCCCTCGCCATAACACGGCTTCACCATGCGCTCCGGCACTCAGCCAGTCGCGGATCTGTGCGGCGCAGTGCTGCGCCATCGCACTTTGATAATCCCCAACGCCACAGCCTTCACCATCGAGTAGCCAAAGGTTCATGGCTGGCTGAATCACGCCATTGAACTCAAAGCGCAACGAGGCATTTTTTTCAGCAAACTTGACCGGCAGGAAAGGAATTTCACGGAACATAAACGCCGCGTCCATCTGCTTAAAGAGCGTGTTGACGCTTTCCACCATACCCGGAGCGGATCGCCAGTTAGTCTCTAAGGTGTAATGGGCTGCAACTTCGCTACGGGCCTTCATGTAGGTAAAAATGTCGGCACCACGGAAGGCGTAAATCGCCTGCTTCGGGTCACCGATCAACAGCAGCGCGGTGTCGGGCTGCTGACGCCAGATACGGCGGAAAATACGGTACTGCTGGGGGTCCGTATCCTGAAACTCATCGATCATCGCCACCGGAAAACGCGTGCGGATTGCCGCAGCGAGCGCTTCGCCATTTTCACTGCACAGCGCGGCGTCCAGACGGCTTAGCATATCGTCAAAGCCCAGCTCACCCCGACGGCGTTTTTCACGCGCCACGGCTTCACGGATTTCCGTCATGGCGCGGGTAATCATTAAGTCGTTAAGCGTTAACGGCTCAGCCAGTAGACTCTCGATGGCAACAAAAAGAGGATGCTCTGGCACGATGCCATCGGCTTTCGTCCGCTCGGTCAAAAAACGCTGGGAGAACTTTTCCAGAGCATCCGGAAGCTGATAGCCTCGCGTCTCTTCCTGTGCCCAGGTGCTGATCTTGTCGATCCATTTGCCCTGATTGCCGCGGTTAAATTTTTTCCTGTCAATACCGGAGTTTTCGAGGATCGAGGCAATTTCACCGACGGACGCATTCCACTTTTGCTTCAAGGTCGCAATTTGCGTGACGATCTTTTCATGGCGTGATGCGAGCGTTTCGTCCGCTGGCGGCGGTGATTTGATGACGGGCGCTTCTCCCTGGAGATAGCGATCGATAGCACGCAAAAGCTCTTCAGGGCCTTTCCACAACGCATGCACCGCTTCGGCGATGTCACGCTGCAGGGGGTAGCAGTGGCGACGCCAGAAATCTGCACAGGCCTGATAGCGAAGCTCAGACTCGTCTTCAATGAGCTGCTGTTCAAACAGCATGCCGGACTCAAACGCATTCAGGCTCAGCATGCGCTGGCAAAAACCGTGAATGGTGAAGACGGACGCTTCATCCATCTGCCGCTCGGCCAGAAGCAGCCATTGTGCGGCCTGCTGCTTGTCGGCAATCTCTTCCAGAAGACTGGCGTAAAGCGGGTTATCGGTGCTCTGTCGCAGGCAAGCGATGCGCAGCTCGTGAATATTGGCACGGATACGGCCACGCAGCTCGGCGGTAGCTGCTTCGGTGAAGGTCACCACCAGCAGCTCCTCCACGCTTAACGGACGTGGAAAAGCGGCAGTACCGCCAAGCCCTAAGAGCAGACGCAGATAGAGCGCGGCGATAGTGTAGGTTTTTCCCGTTCCCGCTGAGGCTTCAATCAATCGTTCACCCTGTAGAGGTAAACGTAAGGGATCAAGGGACTCAGCGGTATCGGTCATTCTTTCTTACTCCAGGGCATTGATTGCTGCAGCGCAGTGACGCTCTTCCAGATTTTCCAGCCTTTCGGGTTTACGTAATCCGTTTTGCCATTTTGGCTGCCGGAAACCTGAGACAGAATGGCGATCCCCTGCGGTTTAATCACCGCCTGATGGAAGAAGTCGGCAACCTTCTGAGGCGTCAGCTGTTTTATTTCGGCCACTACTTTATCACGCGAATCAAACTTCAGATTACCCCGATCAAAATCTTTGCTCAGTTGAGAAGCTTCCTCACCCAGCGTTTGCGGTGCCTGCATCACCTGCGCGATAACCGCCTGCTGGATCTGGGCAAACTCGTCTGGCTTCATGGCGCGCAGTTTTGCTTCCGCCTGCGGGAAGAAAGCCTGATAGCGCTGCCAGAGGTAGGCAGGCTGTTTATCACTGCTTTGCAGCAGGAAGCCAAGACCCCACTGACGGCCCACGTTCATGGAAAAGGCGAAGACCGCATAGCCAAGCTGCTCTTCGGTACGCAACTGGTTGTAGAACCATGGCTGGATGATTTGTCCGAGAACAGCACTCTGCGCAGAGCTGGCAAACTCATCATACCCGGTCGGAACAAACACGGCGGCCAGCGCGGAATCGGTGCTGCTACCCGCTTTTTCGAAAATCACATTCTGCTTTTTCTCAACCAGCACGTCCTGATTGCGACACCACTCGTCACCTTTTGAACCCAACTGTGTACGGACATTTTGCGCCAGCGTTTTGGCCTGATCCTCACTCATGTTGCCGACGATCAGGAACTCCGGACGCGTGTTGGTTTTCAGCCCGTCACGGTAAGCCAGCACGTCTTTTAAGGTGATCGAAGGCAACAGCGCGCGGCGGTCTTCTCGCTGGAAATAAGGAACTTGCGAAAGCATTTGCGCTGGCATAAGCGCCAGATCGTAAGCTTTGCCCTTCTCCGCAGAATCCATCATCTGCGCATACCACGATTTGGCCTGCTCAAGCTGCTCTTCCGTCGGCGTGTAGCTGAAATACCCTTCCAGCAGTGCCTGGAACAGCTGAGGCAAACGCTGGGTATAGCCGTTTGCATTGAGCATCAAACCGTTGTTGGCGTTGGTGGAGAAACTGATGCCGCCCACGGCCGCCTGGTTGCTAAGCTGATCGAGCGCAATCCCGGCGAGATAGTCATTGAGCGCGAACATCACCTGATTTTTAGCGCTATTCATCGCTTTCGGGTTACGCAGCACCACGCTGACATCGGCTTTTGGCTCGCTTGCGAAATAGCGGCTGGGGGTATACACCACGCGCAGCGTCGGCTCATCAATGATAAGCGCCGGATGAGGGTAATCTTTAGTCGTTTTGGTCAGCGAGAAGTCATCCGGAATATAAGGGTTCAGCTCCGGCAGCTTTAACGCAATCTCTCCGGCCTTCTTCTGCCAGTCGGCGAAGGTCTGCGCGCTTATTTTATCCACCTGATAGGGGGCATCGACAAAATATGCCGTCTTGTTATGCGGTTCGTTCGGGCTAATGTACCAGATGCGGGCATTCTCCGGCGTCATCATCGCCAGGCGGGCTTTTACCGCCTCGGCGTCATACCGGTCGGCAATATTGACCGCATCAAGGGTGTGTTCCACCGGCACGCGGATCATGGTGTCCGCCAGCCACTCAACGTAATCCATGTCGCGGGTAATGGACGGGTACCGGAAATCGAGATCCAGCACGTGGGCGAGTTCATCAAAGTAGCGCTTATCGACGCCTTTCTCGCGCAGTAAAGAGAGGTAGCTGAAAATCGCTGCTACCACTTCATCACGGTTTGCCAGCCCTTTGTCGGTCAGGGTGGCGGAGATCGCCAGCACGCCGCTATTGCCGTTCACAACCGGATCGGAATCGGCACGAATACCTTCCACCAGCCCCTGTTTTTGCAGCCAGTCAGAAAGCGTACCCGGGCTACGGTTCCCTATCAGGTAGGTCACGAGCTCATCGGTTTTACTGCGAAACTGTGCGGTGTTGTTATCGATGCGGAATTCCACGCGCAGCACTTTGCGCGGCAGCGCCGGCACGTAGTGGATAACGATCCCTTTTTGCGCGTCCGTGACCACCGGGACGTCTATCTGCGGCCGGTCGATATTTTTATTCGGCACCCGGCCAAACGTTTTAGCCGCCATGCCTGCCAGTTCTGGCAACGGTTTATTGCTGTAGATGACCGCTTTCATCAGGTTGGCGGAGTAGTATTTATCGCGGAACGCGTGCAGGGCATCAAGCACCGGGCTGTTCGGTTTGTCGCTTAACGTCTCCAGGTTACCGCCGGAGAAACGCGACCCCGGGTGCGCAGGGTTGATGGTTTCAGCGCTGACCTGGGCCATGCGCATACCGTCTCGCGTGCGGGCCATGGTCAGCTCGGCATTCACCGCATTGCGTTCACGATCGGCATACTTTTTATCCAGCAAGGGGGCGGCGATGGAATCTGCAAGGCGATCGACTGCGCCTTCCAGCGCATCATTTTCGACTTCAAGATAAAAAGCCGTGCGGTACGGTGCCGTGCTAGCATTGTGGCTGCCGCCATGCATTTTCAGAAATTCGGACAGGCTATCTGGCTGCGGGTATTTTTTTGACCCCATCAGGGTCATATGTTCCAGATAGTGTGCAAGCCCAGGATGAGCCTCAGGATCTTCCAGCGATCCAACCGGCACCACTAATGCCGAAAGGGATTTCACCGCCTGCGGATCGGAAACCAGCAGTACGGTCATGCCGTTATCAAGACGAATAGCCTGATATTGGCGGGTATCTTTTTCGCTTTTACGAATAGTTTCCTGAACGGGTTGCCAACCGGAGTCTGCCTGAGTGACGGGTACCCAGAGGGCGAAAAACAAAACAAACGCTTTAAACAAGGTGCTACCTCTTTATCACGGCTACATCATTAATACATTGCGTGCTGGCACGCCAACATCTTTTTATTGGGTACATCAGTCCGTGATAAGAAGTGCATCATAAATGAACACCTCATACTGCGCAATTTTTATACAGCGCTCAGGACTGATTAAATTTGAACAACGGTAACAGGTAGTGCTGTGCCTCTTCAGTGATCATGTCGAAGTATTCTGGCTCAAGCGTTCGCCACAAACGTTGATACCAGACATCTTCCCCTTCGCCACGCACCATCATGTTACCTTCGTAGGCCTGCACAAACTTATTCCGCGCTTTCTGCAGTGAAGCATCATCCGTTAACATGGCATCATTCTGCGCGTCATAACAGGCTTTTATCCACGCGCCACCGCTTTCGGGCAACAGGAGCAGAGGTTTATTCATTCCCCGGCGGTAACCGTCGATGTAAAGCGACAAATAACACAAAGCCTGCTCAGCCTCCATCGGCGGAAAACGCCATTCGCCCTCTTTGCGCACGAAAATTCGGCTTTCACCCATATTGCCGCCAGCACTGTAGACAAGATGTTCGAGCCAGAGTTGCAAACCCTGTGAAACGCTGAGGATCGAGGGCCGCCAGCGCAGCAGTCCGTCCGGCTGAACCTGCGTCAGCCAGCCGGTCAAATGGACACCGTTACAGTCAAGGTCGATTTCGATGCTTTTACCGGGTTGTCTGCACTCAATAACGCGTTCAGCAAGTGCCTTCATTTCCTGACACTGCGCCTCCCAGACAATCTCCCCGAATGCACCGTAAGGCAACTGACCCGCGGCACGGTAGCGGCGAAATAGAGTGGCAGCATCTTCCTGTTCGACCAGGGCATTCAGGAGCTGGAGATTCAGCTTGTAGCGCTCCAACCCATCCAGAATAAAGGGTTCGGCATCAGGAATTTCACTCTCTTCAGAACGGAAGTTGACCTGCAAACGCTGCTGGAAGAACGCGCGCACCGGGTGTGCCCAAAAACGCTGAAGCTGTTCGAAGGTCAACGTTTCCAGGGGGAGTTCATCCAGTTCCTGAATGAAATTGGTATGCGCCATCCCTTCTTTCTTCGCAGCCGGAAGCCACTCGCGCGCATAACTCTGGTGTTCATTGGCGACATAGTTCACCGGATCGAAAGGCATACGGCTGTGACAGAAGGTGATGTGGGCCTTCACCCGCTGCTCGCTCTCATCACAATTACGCGCTTCGTCTCCCGGCAAATAGTGGCTCTGCCCGATATAGTCCACCAGCTCCTGCACAAGAACCGACGGGAAACGTTCACTGTTGTCCTGAATCGACCGGCCGATGTAACTGATATACAGCTTGCTCTGCGCTGAAATAAGCGCTTCCAGGAATAGATAACGGTCGTCATCACGGCGGCTGCGGTCGCCCCGCTTCGGTTTAGGACTCATCAAGTCAAAGCCTAACGGCGGTAGTGCCCGAGGATAAATGCCGTCATTCATCCCGAGCAGACACACCACTTTGAACGGGATGGATCGCATCGGCATCAGGGTACAAATATTGACCGGCCCTGCCAGGAAACGCTGGCTAATACGCTCCTGATCGAGACGCAGGGTCAACTCATCACGCAGAAGCGACAAAGGCACCGCCTCTTGATAGTGCGAATTCACGCCCTCATCCACGATGGCCTGCCACTGCTTTTCAATGAGCGCCATCGCCGCTTCGGTTTCACTGTCCGGCAGGAAGAAATCCGTGAGCATTTCCCGGCACACCGGCAGCCAGGCGTCCAGCGGGCGCGGCTGCATCAGCTCCCGTCGCCAGCGGTTGAGCTGCATCAGCAACGAGGCTAAATGCCCGACCAGCTCCGCGATTAACCCGGTGGACTCGTCGTATGGCAGAACGTCATTCCATTCACCCTGGCTGCTCTCCATTGCGTACCCGAGCAGCATTCGCGTCAGGCCAAACTGCCAGGTGTGCTGCCCCGTTGGTGGGAGTTCAAACTCCTGCACGTTGTCGTCATCAATACCCCAGCGAACGCCGGATTCGTTTACCCACTGGCGAAGATAGCGTAGCCCCTCTTCATTAATGTTGAAACGGGCAGCCAGAACAGGGACATCCAGCAGCGCCAGCACATCTTCAGAGATAAACCGGCTGTCCGGCAGCGACAGCAGGGAGATAAATGCCTGCAAGGCCGGATGGGACTGACGTGCCCGACGGTCAGAAATGGCGTAAGGAAGGTATCGCTCCCCCGTCGCGCTGCCAAAAACGGCCTGAATAAAGGGGCTATAGCTGTCGATGTCTGCCACCATCACCACAATGTCGCGCGGCGTGAGCTCAGGATCGTCCTGTAGCATTGCCAGCAAGCGATCGTGCAGGATTTCCACCTCACGCTGTGGGCTATGGCAAACGTGAAGGGTAATACTCCGATCGTCAGGATCCAGCTTCCGTTTCCTGCCGCTGCGTTCAAACTCTTCTTCCGTCACGCCCATAACGGCCCGGTTTTCCAGATCCAGAATATCTAACTGAATGTTGTGCAGCAGGCTGTCAGATTCGATTTCGACAAAGGCGTCCACGTCCCCCTCGCCAGATGACGTAATGTCAGAAAGCATGTGAATGTAGTCACGTCCCAGCTTGCCCCATGAGGCCAGCAACGGATTCGGCAGGTTCTGAATGCCCTCTTCATCGAAAAGCTGCGCAGCTGTCGAGCTATCCTTGAACAAGGGCACGGAGCGGTCTTCAAAGAGACGTCGACGCTGCCGCGTGACCAGCCGTGAAAGCCAGCGCGCATCCTGGATATCACCCCAGTAGTGGCGGCAGGGATTCGTGAACAAAATATGGATATCAATGTGTTTACCCAGCGCTTTTAGCGCATCCAGATAGACCGGCGGCAAAGCCGAAATACCGCAGATAAACACGCGTGACGGCAGACGAGCCGGTCGCTCCGACGCATTTTCGAGTATCGAGATAAACCGTTGGTAAAGGTTTGCACGGTGCCACTTTGGTTGACCGAGCGCCTCAGTATGTTCCACCAGTGCTTTCCATAACGGTGCCTGCCAGACTTGTGCTTCCGGCAAGCCCTCCACCCGTTCACCCGCTTCCCAGGCTGTCAGCCATTCAGGCCGGTACACTAAATACTGGTCGTAGAGATCGGCCGTGCGCGATGCCAGTTGGAACAGCTTGCGCTTATCGGTATCGTCATTAAGGTAGTGGCGCAGCATGGCGAACGCATCGCCTGACAGCATATCGGGCAGCAGGGACATCAGCTTCCAGCTCATGCTCTGCTTGTTGAAGGCGCTCTGTTCAGGGATGTCGGGCAGTACGCGCACAAACATCTCCCAGATAAAACTCGCGGGCAGCGGGAAATCAATGTTTGCCGCTATGCCAAATTTCCGGGAAAGCGACATTTGCAGCCACTGCGCCATACCGGTGCTCTGCACCAGCACCATTTCAGGCTCAAAAGGATCGTCAAGCCGCTCGCGCTCAACGATAAATTCCATCAGTGCTTCCAGCACATCCAGACGATTTGAGTGGTAGACCCTTAACATAGACGCTCCCGACTACTGGCTAACCGGGCAATGCAGACGCGTCATCGCGCCGCGCCGCCCCAGAGGAGAAATAAGTGTAACCGTGATGCTGACACATCTGGCGTTCGTTGTCTGCCCCCGACTGGCCTGCCAGCCTTCGGGGAGAATGGGGGTTGAGAGCTGAGCCTGATTCCAGGCATGATGCCAAAGCTGACGATACTGGTTATACAGGGTAAATCGCGCCGCCAGTGCCCGATGATAACCCGACAGTGCCGTGACGATTATCACCAGCAGCATCATCGCCAGCAGAACCTCAACCAGGCTAAATCCTTTTTCTCTGTTTACGGCAACTGGCATAGCGCCTTCTCCTTAAGTGGACAAAAATCACTCCAGCCGTGGGGCAAAAAATGAATCTTCCCGTCGATTACCTCTCCTGCACGCCAGAGCAAAAGGTCATTGTTTCCGGCGATGAGCAAAACACGCGACTCGCTCAGCCGCCGCATGCATGCTCGCCACGTCGACGCCTTTTTGCATTGCACCCCAGGGGAGACCAGCCAATCCTGAACGCGCCCCCACTCAAGGGCTGATTGCGCAGATGCCTGCTGCTGGAGTGAACGGCTCTCGCCGCCAACGAGTGCGCTAAATGTAGTCAGTTGCTGATTAAGTCCCGTGAGGATCAGCGTGCCTAACACCAGTAAAAGCAGTACCAGCGCCAGCGAAGACATCCCGCGCTGACGGTTCACAAGTTATACCCCGTGACGCCATAAATAGCCTGGAAGGGCTCACCCTTTTCACCCTGACGAATGGCGGCCAGCTCGATATTCAACTCAGCCGCGAAACCGGCGTGTTCAACCTTATCGACCCTAAAGTGCTGGATCACCAGCCTGTTCGGGTCAGTGAGTTTTTCCCATCCTTTTCCTTCACAGGATGTCGCCCCACGCAGCGTTTCTAGCGCACCAGACTCAAGACGAAACCCTGTGCTGTCGTTTTCTGCTGCAGAGGCATCCCAGATGCCGTTACTGTTTGCATCCCACTGCACAATGACGCAGCTCCCCTGCCTTGCCGTCACCAGGCCTTGCCCTGGACAGTTACCCGCGCAATATCCCGCTCTCTGCAGCTGTTTGCCGAGGGCAAAAAGCCTTTGCCAGACCTCTTCTTCCACCTCCCGCTGACCGGACTGCAGTAATACCGCCCGCTGTAAACCCGGTAAAAAACGCGATGCGCTTATGAGCAAAAGGCTGCTGATAGCCGTGGCAATCAAGACCTCTGTAAGTGAGAAACCGTGCTGGTTCATTGACATCCCCCTCCCTCTGAAGCATTGCACATCCTGATGCGCCCTCCATTTGAGACAATAATCAGCCATTCTCCTGCACGGCTGTTCACACGTATCCGCCCCGCCCACGCTGTATCTCTTAATCCATAGAACCCTAATGAGGGTGTTAACTCACTTATGGTGACGTCAGCCCAAAGTGGAATCAGCACAAAGGCACTCTCCTTCACACAGCCTTGTACGACAGAACTCAACAGACAGATGCCAGCCTCATCCCGCTGAAGCGTAATGAGGTGGTCACGATTGTGCCGATTCGCATCATTGCGAAGAAACACCAGGTAGTCGCGTATCTGTACGGCGGTTTGCCAGAGCCGCTGCTGTCGTTGCCAACTGTCCCAGCCGTATAAACCCGTTGCGCTCAGGATCACGACCAGCGAAATGGCCACCAGGGTTTCGATAAGCGTAAAGCCGTTCTCTTTTTTCATGCCGGGAGTGTGGCGAAATACGGGAAAAGCAGCGAGGGGCAAATCAGGTTTTTACGAGCCGTCATCCAGTGAATGTCGACTGTTGCAGGACGTTGCAGCGTCTCTGGAAAACGGCTCGTAAAACAAATCGAGAACGAAAAAAAACCGGCGCTAAAAAGCACCGGTTGTGTGAGTATCTGCCGTATCAGATAGCGACGGGCGCTTTGATGCCGGGATGCGGGTCGTAACCCTCAATCTCAAAATCATCAAAGCGGTAATCGAAGATCGAGTCTGGTTTACGTTTGATAATCAGCTTCGGCAGCGTACGCGGTTCGCGAGTAAGCTGGAGATGCGTCTGCTCCATGTGGTTGCTGTAGAGATGGGTATCCCCACCCGTCCAGACGAAATCGCCCACGTCGAGATCGCACTGCTGCGCCATCATGTGAACTAACAGCGCATAGCTGGCGATGTTAAACGGCAGACCGAGGAACACGTCGCAAGAACGCTGATAAAGCTGGCAGGAGAGCTTGCCATCCGCCACATAGAACTGGAAGAACGCATGGCAGGGTGCCAGCGCCATTTTGTCCAGTTCACCCACATTCCAGGCGGAAACGATGATTCGGCGCGAATCCGGGTCGTTTTTCAGCTGGTTCATCACGGTGGTGATCTGGTCAATATGGCGACCGTCAGGCGTTGGCCATGCACGCCACTGCTTACCGTAAACCGGGCCCAGGTTGCCGTTTTCATCTGCCCATTCGTCCCAGATAGAGACGTTGTTTTCATGCAGATAGGCAACGTTGGTATCGCCTTGCAGGAACCAGAGCAGTTCATGAATGATCGAGCGCAGATGGCAGCGCTTCGTCGTCACCAGAGGGAAGCCTTCTTGCAGATTAAAGCGCATCTGGTGGCCAAAAATGGAGAGCGTACCGGTACCGGTGCGGTCATTTTTCGGCGTGCCCTCATCGAGCACTTTTTTCATCAATTCAAGATACTGTTTCATGGTTCCTCAGGAAATTTGTTGCTGTGGACGACGACGATACGCCCAAATCATCATAATGGCACCCGCGACAATCATCGGAATGGAGAGGATCTGCCCCATGCTGATGTACTGCACCCACTCGCCGGTGAACTGTGCATCCGGCTGACGGAAGAATTCAACGATGATGCGGAACGCACCGTAGCCGATCAGGAACAGACCGGAGACAGCCCCCATAGGACGCGGCTTGCGGATGAAGAGGTTCAGGATGATAAACAGCACCACACCTTCCAGCGCCAGCTCATAAAGCTGGGACATATGGCGCGGCAGAACACCGTAGGTATCGAAAATGGATTGCCACTCCGGATGCGATGGCAGCAGCGCGATATCCTCTGCACGAGAGCCCGGGAAGAGCATCGTATACGGCACGCTCGGGTCAACACGGCCCCACAGTTCGCCGTTGATAAAGTTACCCAGACGCCCCGCTCCCAGCCCGAATGGGATCAGTGGAGCAATAAAATCAGCCACCTGGAAGAAGTTGCGTTTGGTGCGTTTGGCGAAGATCACCATCACCAGGATCACACCAATCAGGCCACCGTGGAAGGACATTCCCCCATCCCAGACGCGGAACAGATAGAGCGGATCGTTGAGGAATACCGGGAAGTTATAGAACAGGACATAGCCAATACGCCCGCCCAGGAATACCCCGAGGAAGCCAGCATACAGCAGGTTCTCAACTTCGTTCTTCGTCCAGCCACTGCCGGGACGACCCGCGCGACGTCCTGCAAGCCACATCGCAAAAATGAAGCCCACCAGGTACATCAAACCGTACCAGTGCAGCGCGACAGGTCCTACTGAGAAAATAACCGGATCAAATTCCGGAAAATGCAGATAACCACTGTTCATCTGTCACCACAAGATGTTGTTATTCCGCTGAAAGTGGACAGCGGTAGAAATGCGCTTCTGCGTGTCGCAGAGGCTCCAAAGGTGCGAATCATAGCATAAGGCAGGCATGGAGGATGCGCCTGAGATGTAAAAGATGTGTATAGGGTATTGTGCGGCCTGATGCCCTCACCCCAGCCCTCTCCCACGGGGAGAGGAGGAAAGGCTTCAGCGGCCGCCGCGGATTAGGCCACCCATGCCGCGTCGTTCCATAAACGCCGCAACCTGGTGCCGTACTTCGGCTGCCATCTGTGCGTCCAGACTGCGTTCCGCCAACTCGCGGGCATCTTCTATTTCAATATGACGTAACAGATACTTCACGCGCGCGACAGAACGGCCGTTCATGGACAGGTGACGGAAGCCCAGGCCAATCAGGATGGCAACGCACATCGAATCGCCCGCCATTTCACCACACAGACGCAAATCAAGACCGTGCTGCTCCGCTTCACGGGCAATCATGGCGAGAGCCCGGAGCATTGCCGGATGCAGGCTGTCATAGATACTCGCGACGCGCGTGTTATTTCGATCAACGGCCAGTATGTACTGCGTTAAATCGTTGGTCCCGACGGAGATAAAATCAACGCGGTTTGCCAGCTGCGGCAGCATAAAGACCATCGACGGCACTTCGAGCATCACGCCAATACGTGGTTTAGGGATCGCATAGCCGATCATCTCTTCCACTTCGCGGCCCGCACGTTCGATCAAGCGTTTTGCTTCGTCGATCTCGTCAATGCTGGTGACCATCGGCAATAAAATGCTGAGGTTGCCCGTTGCCGCATTTGCACGCAGCATGGCACGAACCTGGATCAGGAAGATCTCCGGTTGGTCGAGCGTGATGCGGATCCCGCGCCAACCCAGACATGGGTTTTCTTCACTGATTGGCATGTACGGCAGTTGTTTATCTGCCCCGACGTCCAGCGTGCGCAGCGTGACCGGTTTGTCGTTAAACATCTGCAGCATCCCTTGATACTGCGCCACCTGCTCCTCTTCTGACGGGAAGCCGCTTTGCAGCATGAACGGGATTTCAGTGCGGTATAAGCCGATACCGTCGATGCGGCTGCCGAGCTTCTCTTCGTGCTCGGGGCTTAACCCGGCGTTGAGCATGACTTTGATCCGCTCACCGCTTTTGAGCTGCGCGGGCAGGTTGACGTCATCTTCTGCCAGCTTGCTTAATTCATTCTCTTCACTAATGAGACGCTGGTATTCCTGCAGCAGTACGGGCTCAGGATCGACCAGCAGTTCACCGCGATAGCCATCCACCACCAGCGTGCGGCGGTGGAGCACCGAGGGCTGGATATCGGCCCCCATGACGGTTGGAATACCGAGCGCGCGCACCATGATGGCAGCATGAGAGTTGGCGGCACCATCGCGCACCACGACCCCAGCGAGCCTGTCTTGCGGTAGCTCTGCCAGCGTCGTCGCTGAAAGTTCATCTGCTACCAGCACAAACCGTTTTGGCCAGGCATTCGCGCCCTGAATGGTGTCATCAAGATGGAACAGCAAACGCTGCCCCAGCGCGCGTAAATCCCCGGCACGCTCCTTCAAATAACCATCGGTCAGTGCCGCAAACTGCTCGGCAAATTTTTCAATGACTTTTTTAACGGCCCATTCGGCCACCGAACCTTTATCCACTTCCGCGAAAAGCTCACGGCGCAGACGCGCATCAGAAAGCAGGTGCGAATAGAGGTCAAAGATCGCCGCCGTCTCTTTTTGCGCACCCGCAGCAAAGCGTTTGCTGTAGCGGCGAAATTCGTTGGAAGCTTCTTCCAGTGCAGCGGTAAGACGCTCGCGCTCGAGCGCTTCATCAAGCGTCGAGGCCTCGTAAACCTGCTCCATCAGCGGCAACGTGGCGTCCATCCAGCCTTCGGCAATTGCCACACCCGGTGACGCCGGGAGCGCACGTATGCGCGTGTGACGATACTGGCCAAACAGGGCAGCAAGCTGAGACTGAGAGAGGATGGCGGCCATCTGCGTGGCGAGCGTCACAAGGAATGACTCTTCGCTTTCATCGTACTGGCGCAGTTCCCGCTGCTGAACAACGAGAACGCCAAGCAGCTGACGACGCTGGATAATCGGCACGCCCAGGAAGGCGCGGAAGCGCTCTTCTTTTACGGAAGGAATATATTTGAAGCTAGGGTGTTTTTGCGCATCAGCAAGGTTAATGGGTTCGGCCAGACGACCAACCAGCCCAACAATACCTTCATCAAAAGCGAGCGTAACGGTGCGGCCTCGTGGTTTTTTCAAACCACGAGTCGCCATCAGGTAATAGCAACGCCGGTCATGGTCGGCCAGATACACCGAACAAACTTCGGTTTCCATCGCCAGACAGATATCAGTCACCAGAATATTCAGCGCCTCGTTCAGGCGAGGCGCACTGGCGACCTTCTCGACTATTTCGCGCAAGCGGGTGAGCATGATTTGCGTAGCTTAACCTCTTTTACGTCGCCAGGCAGGTGCGCTTTGCGGCTTAGGCGGGATCTCCTGAAGCTGCATGACAACACTTGCGAACTCTTTCATCACCCTACGGTAAACATCGCGCTTAAATGACACGACCTGACGAACAGGATACCAATAGCTCACCCAACGCCAGCCATCAAACTCCGGCGTACTGCTGGTTTGCATATTGATATCTGAATCGTTGCCCACCAACTGCAGAAGAAACCACTTCTGTTTCTGGCCGATACAAACCGGCTTTGTGTCCCAACGCACCAAACGTTTCGGTAACTTGTAACGCAACCAGTTGCGGGTCGAAGCCAGGATGCGAACATCTTTTCGGCTTAAACCGACCTCTTCAAACAGCTCCCGGTACATCGCTTGTTCTGGGGACTCTCCTGGATTGATCCCGCCTTGCGGGAATTGCCAGGAGTGCTGACCATATCGACGGGCCCACATGACCTGACCCAGACGATTACAAATTACTATTCCTACGTTCGGGCGGTAGCCATCGTCATCAATCACCGGACTACCCCAAACTAAACCTTATATATGAATGATTGTTTCACACTACAGGGAGGCGGTAAACCACTCTCTTACAGGCTTGCAACCTAATAACATTTGAATAACTCACAAATATGTGGGGAGTTATAAACAGATGAGGGACCGTAAGGGCAATTTTATTCACCTTTTCTGTGGATATAGTTGTGAAGAAGTATGGAATTACCGATGAACAACCTGAATCGTCGTTTAGAGCCGCTGACACCGCTCATTATAAAAAATACTATATTTCATTATGTTATACCTTTAATTATTGATGCCAGGACTGATAACGTGACGATCATCACATCAGCGATCGTTGTACTGATGAAAGATCGAACAGCGTCGGTTTTATCCACAGATTGTGCCAATAAGTTAGGCACAATTTGTCTGAAAATTCGATTTTCGTCGCACGTCAAGGCTGTAAATCGAAACAGTAGTGTGGGTTATTCCCAGTTATCCCACTTTTCTGTGGATAACAGGGTGTAAGATCCTGTTTATTGTCAGTGACCAGATTTGAACAACCTGTTTTTAGCCGCGGCCATAATAATTTTCCAGTAGTAAAAAAACCTATAAATCATATACATGGATTATTCGTACAGAAAACGGTAGACTCTATCCACAAGGGATAATTTCTTAGTTTATTTTTTAATCAGAAGGTTACCGTCATGCTTCCGCTTGCTCCCTTGCTTACTCCCCCCTCCAGCGAAACCGAGTTGCTGACTCAGGCGCAGCGCCTGGCAGGCTATTCGCTTGGCGATCTGGCGGCAATGGCGGGCCTACCGATCCCTGACGATCTGAAAAGAGACAAGGGCTGGATCGGCATGCTGCTGGAACTGTGGTTAGGTGCCAGCGCGGGCAGTAAGCCTGAACAAGATTTCGCCGCACTGGGCGTGGAGTTAAAAACGATCCCCATCGACAGGCAGGGAAGACCGCTGGAAACCACGTTTGTCTGCGTGGCGCCGTTGACCGGCAATACCGGCGTAACCTGGGAAACCAGCCACGTACGTCATAAACTGAAACGCGTACTGTGGGTTCCGGTGGAAGGTGAACGGCAGATCCCGCTAGCCGAACGGCGGGTGGGCGCGCCGCTGCTCTGGAGCCCTGATGAAGACGAAGAGCAGCAGTTGCGTCTGGACTGGGAAGAGCTAATGGACATGATCGTCCTTGGGCAGGTTGAGCGCATCACCGCCCGTCATGGTGAGGTGTTGCAGCTGCGTCCAAAGGCGGCCAACAGCAAGGCCCTTACCGAAGCGATCGGCGCTCATGGCGAGCCGATCCTGACGTTGCCTCGCGGCTTTTATCTCAAAAAGAATTTCACTGGCACGCTGCTCGCACGCCATTTTTTACTAAAAACGTAGGTTTTTAACGAATTTTGCGAGCTATCAAACATAATCACCTGGTTTTTAAGATTTTACTACTTCCTGCTTTCGTCATATCAGGTTATTACTACACTATGATTTAATACAAGCCAGGTGAGGACGATAACGATGAAAAAATGGGCAGTGTTAATTTCTGCAGTCGGGTTGGCGTTTGCGGTATCAGGCTGTAGCAGTGATTATGTTATGTCTACAAAAGATGGTCGGATGATCCTGACCGATGGTAAACCCGAAGTCGACGACGATACCGGGCTGGTGAGTTACCGCGACCCGGCAGGGAATAAAATGCAGATTAACCGCGACGAAGTCTCGCAAATTATCGAGCGCTAAACCCGTTAAAGGTCAGTCGCTTGCTGGCCTTTTTGATTTTTCCCTTCCCCTTTTGCTTCCCCTCTGCCATGTTTATATTCCTTTGTCGGGAAGTTCCTGACGCGTCCGTATGTTTAATGAAGGAAGCCGGCTATGCATTATCACCGTATCCCCCATAGCGCTCTGGAGATAAGCCAACTGGGGTTGGGCACGATGACATTTGGTGAACAAAACAGCGAAGCCGATGCCCATGCACAACTCGATTACGCCGTCAGCCAGGGTATTAACCTGATTGACGTCGCAGAGATGTACCCTGTTCCTCCCCGTCCGGAAACGCAGGGGCTGACTGAAACTTATGTGGGAAACTGGCTGGCAAAACGCGGCAATCGCGAAAAGCTCGTTATCGCCTCAAAAGTCAGCGGCCCCTCTCGTAATAACGATGCCGGGATCCGCCCAAACCAGATCCTCGATCGTAAGAATATTCGCGCCGCGCTGGATGCCAGCCTGAAGCGTCTGCAAACCGACTATCTCGACCTCTACCAGGTACACTGGCCGCAGCGTCCGACTAACTGCTTTGGCAAGCTCGGCTACAGCTGGAACGAGAGCGCGCCCGCCGTTACGCTGCTGGAAACACTGGAAGCGCTGACCGAGTGCCAGCGCGCGGGGAAAATCCGCTACATCGGCGTGTCTAACGAAACGGCATTTGGCGTGATGCGTTATCTGCACCTTGCCGATAAACACGATCTCCCGCGCATCGTCACCATCCAGAACCCGTACAGCCTGCTTAACCGCAGCTATGAGGTTGGTCTGGCGGAAGTGACACAGTATGAAGAGGTGGAGCTGCTGGCCTATTCCTGTCTCGGCTTCGGCACGCTGACGGGCAAATACCTGAACGGCGCGAAGCCTGCCGGGGCGCGTAACACGCTCTTCAGCCGCTTTACCCGCTACAGCGGTGAGCAAACGCAGAAAGCCGTTGCGGCCTATGTGGATATCGCGAAGCGTCACGGTCTTGACCCTGCGCATATGGCGCTAGCCTTCGTGCGACGTCAGCCGTTTGTTGCCAGCACCCTGCTGGGCGCAACCACTATGGAACAGTTGAAAACCAATATTGAGAGTTTCAATCTGAACCTGAGTGAAGAGGTGTTAGCGGAGATTGAAGCGGTGCATCAGGTTTATACTTATCCTGCACCGTAATAAAAGCAAAACGGCAACACACGTTGCCGTTTTTAGGGTTTGCCCCCTCTCCCTGTGGGAGAGGGCCGGGGTGAGGGCATCAGGCCGCACTTATCAACGCCGACGCTGCCAGATCCATAATCCCGTAATCGCCAGCGCAAACAGCGCGCCAAACCCGACGCCAATGGCCACCACCGGCACACCCACTTTGACCGCCAGCGAATAAAGGCCCAGCATCAGCAGCATCGCTACGTTTTCGCCAAGGTTTTGCACGGCAATGGCATTTCCGGCCCCCACGGTCTGCTTTCCGCGCTCCTGCAAAAGCGCATTCAGCGGCACCACAAAGAAACCACCCAGTATACCAATCAGGATAAGCAGCACGTACGCTGGCAACAACGCATGCTGAAGCGAGAAGAACAGCACGCCGACACCGATTAAAATCCCTGCAGGCATACAGCGCGCAACGGTCTCAAGCGTGACCAGTTTCGCCGCCGCCCCTGCCCCGACGACAATCCCAACGGCGACCATTGCATTCAGGTAGGTTGGCGTTGCGTTGTCGGTGATCCCCAGCGCCATCGGTACCCACAGCACCAGCAGGAAACGTAGCGTGACGCCCGCCCCCCAGAACATGCTGGTTCCCATCAATGAGAAACGCGTTTCACCGTTGCGCCACAGTACGCGGCAGGCGTTAAAGAAGCTGCCGGTCATCGGCCCGAAACGCCAGGACTGACCCGGACGCGCCACCGGCAGTCTGGGAATAAACAGGTTCGCGACAACCGCCCCGCCGTACACCACCGCACAAACGCCCAGAGCCGCCAGCACATGCCAGTCCGCCAGTACACCGCCCGCCACGGACCCGAGCAAAATCGCCGCGATGGTAGAGGACTCCATCAGACCATTGGCTTTAACCAGCTTATCGCCCGTCGTCAGCTCGCCCAGGATGCCATACTTCGCCGGAGAGTAAGATGCCGCGCCAATGCCTACCAGCGTATAGCCGATAAACGGGTTGATACCAAAGCAGATACTTGCCGCACCCAACAGCTTCAGGCCGTTGGCGAACATCATCACCCGACCTTTAGGGAAGCTGTCCGCCACCTGCCCAACAAACGGCGCGAAAATAATGTAAGCACCCACAAACACCATCTGGAGGATAGGCTGGCTCCAGTCGGGGTAAAACTCGGCCTTGAGCAACGCCAGCGTGGCAAACAACAGCGCGTTATCACCGAACGCAGAGAGAAACTGCGCGGCGATAACCGCCATCATGCCCTTCGACCGGAGTGAGTTGTTAGCCTGTGCTGACTCATGCATTTTGCTGTTCCGCCTCTTCCACCATGCCCTTGAGGGTCACGAAATCGGGCTTACCGCTGCCCAGCACCGGAAGCTGTTTGAGGTAGCGAATATCACGCGGCACGGCCAGTTCAGGGATACCATGCTCGCGCGCATGCTTAAGCAACGCGTCACGCTTAAGCTCACTGTCCGTGGTGAAGAGCACCAGCGCCTCACCTTTATTCGCATCGCTCTTCACAACCGTGGCGTGCAGTTTGTCAGCGGAGACCGCTGTTGCCAGCATCTCCACCATTTCAAGGGAGACCATTTCGCCCGCAATTTTAGCGAAGCGTTTTGCACGTCCCTGGATCTGCACGAAGCCCTGCTCGTCGAAGCGTACAATATCACCCGTGTCGTACCAGCCGGTCTCAACCTCCCCGTTGACGTTTTCCGCCGTTGGCGCTTCGAGCACGCCTGGGTTTTCTACGCGAAGATAGCCGTTCATCACGTTGGGTCCTTTCAGCTGCAGGCGCCCCCCCTCTTCAATCCCCGGTACCGCCAGCAGGCGCGCATCCATCCCCGGAAGAATGCGGCCAACCGTCCCCGGTTTCGCCGCCATCGGCACGTTGATAGAGACCACCGGCGCGCACTCCGTGACGCCGTAGCCTTCCAGAATGCGCAGGCCAAACTTGTCCTGCCAAATCTGCCGCGTGCTGTCCTGCAGTTTTTCCGCACCGGCAACCACGTAGCGCACGCGGAAGAAATCATACGGATTGGCGAAGCGCGCATAGTTGCCAAGGAACGTTGACGTGCCGAACAGCACGGTACAATTACGGTCATAAACCAGCTCCGGCACAATGCGGTAGTGCAGCGGGCTTGGGTAGAGGAATACTTCGGCACCGGTGAGCAGCGGCGTAAAGAGACCGACGGTCAGGCCGAAAGAGTGGAACAGCGGCAGCGCGGACATAAAGCGATCGTTAGCGGTAAAGTCGGCAATCGTTTTGATCTGCTCAACGTTCGCCAGAATGCTTTTGTGGCTGTGGACGACGCCTTTCGGGTTGCCCTCAGAGCCGGAGGTGAAAAGGATAATCGCATCATCTTCCGGCTGCTGTTTGACCTGCGCCAGGCGAGGCGCGAGCAGGTGAGCAAAAATCCACAGCTTGTCGAGCGTCGTGACGTCCGCTCTCAGATCTTCCAGGAAGACCCAGCGTACCTGGGTAAGCTGCTCCGGCAGGTGCCAGAGCTTGCCTTTTTCCAGGAACTGACGGGAAGTAAAGACGGTATTAATCTGGGCAGCAGTGATGGCGCTGGTAAGCCCTTTCACACCCGCCGTGTAGTTCATCATCGCCGGAATACGCCCGCGAGAAACGGCACCAAAAATCACCGCCGCGCTGATCCCGGCGTTAGGCAGCATCAGGCCAATTTTTTCGCCCCGCTTGCTGTACTTCTCAAGAATACGGCCCACGAACAGGGTTTTGGTCAGCAGTTTGCGATAGGTGTCCGGGGTGAAGTTGATGTCTTCAATGCAGTTTTTCTTCGCGCCGTAGCGGTACTGCGCCGACAGCAGAGATTCGTACAACGTCTCGCGCGGACGGACGGCCATGCGCGCTTCCATCATTATCTGATGGAGCATTTCACCGGCGATTTTACGACGATCGCGCGCGCGCGGCGCTTCCGGCATAGGGAGCGTTGTGGGCGGCAGAATATGCAGGGTAATCTTGGGGAACATGCGCTGCTTCACTAACCCCTTCAGGCGGCTGAAATAGGTCAGTTCTGCTCCATCAATGCGCAGCGGCACCACGGTGGCCTGTGACTTCGCCGCGACAAAACCGGCCCCGTCATAAATTTTCATCAGCGAACCGGTCACGGAAATTCTCCCCTCGGGAAAAATGACCACCGGACGCCCCTGCTCAACCAGACGCACCAGATGTTTGATCATCATCGGTTTTGTTGGGTCGAGCGGGACAAAATCAATCAGCGGCGCCAGCCAGCGCATGTACCATTTTTGGCTGATGGAGCTGTAGACCGCAAAGACTGGCCGCACGGGTAAAAACAGCGCCAGCAATATGCCATCAAGAAAAGAAACGTGGTTCGGCGTGATAAGAACACGTTCGCCATAAAGTGCCTGCGCATCGCCCGTGACGCGGAGACGGAAGAGAATACGGAACAGTGTGCGGAAGAACCCAAAAAGCATTTCAACTCCCTTTGCCAGCCAGAATGAAGGGTTGATAGTAAATGGTGGCAGATTACACGAGAAGTGGGGAGGGAGCGACAGCAAAAACGGAGGCGAAAAAAAACCTGCGCATCCGCGCAGGTTGGTGCAAGAGATGAGTACGAAACCGTACTAAGAATTCTCACCAATCAATACCTCTGGGATCTTGATTGTGGCCGTTCACCCGGCGCTTCGCCAGTGAGAAAACGCAAGGGAATGAGCCTAAGTGCAACCAGGTGTGTATATTCTCTTTTGCTGTTACAGGTTGAACTTACAGGCAAAAAAAACCTGCGTATAAACGCAGGTTGGTGTAAATCGTGTTAATCAACCGGAGTTGATTCCACCTATCAATACCTCTGGGATCTCGACTCTATCAACCTCGACATTGTCCCCGCTACCGGACAATCGCAACAGCCTGAGGAAAAGTGTAACTAAAGGTTCGGATTAACATTATTTTGACATGTCTGCCCGTGTAACGATTACACGACCTGGGGTGTTCTGCGTCACGTTTGGCGAGGGTGTTACCCCGCTCCCCTTGAATGCGTGCCGCTTTTCCGTAACACTAGTTAGTGTGTAAACGCTTACCCCTAATAAGAAGGTAATAAATGGCGACAATTAAGGATGTGGCTCGTCTGGCTGGTGTTTCCGTCGCGACCGTCTCCCGCGTGATTAATAACTCTCCTAAAGCCAGTGACGCATCACGCCAGGCCGTGCAGGACGCCATGGAAAACCTGAATTATCACCCCAACGCCAATGCGCGCGCCCTTGCGCAGCAATCTACCGAAACCATCGGTCTGGTCGTGGGCGATGTTTCCGATCCGTTTTTCGGGGCGATGGTAAAAGCAGTTGAGCAGGTTTCTTACCAGACGGGTAATTTTCTGCTGATCGGCAACGGCTATCATAATGAACTCAAAGAGCGCCAGGCCATTGAACAGCTGATTCGTCACCGCTGTGCCGCCCTGGTGGTTCACGCGAAAATGATCCCCGATGTCGAACTCATTCATTTGATGAAGCAAATGCCCGGTATGGTGATCATCAACCGCATCATTCCCGGCTTCGAAAAGCGCTGCGTGGCGCTGGATGACCGCTACGGCGCCTGGCTTGCCACGCGACACCTGATTCAGCAAGGTCATACCCGAATTGGCTACCTGTGCTCAAACCACCCTATTTCCGACGCGGAAGATCGTTTGCAGGGGTATTACGACGCGCTACGTGAAAACGGTTTGCCGTGTAACGACCGGCTGGTGGCGTATGGTGAACCCGATGAAAGCGGTGGCGAGCAGGCCATGACGGAGCTGTTAGGTCGCGGACGAAATTTCACGGCGGTGGCCAGCTATAACGACTCGATGGCCGCAGGGGCAATGGGCGTGTTAAATGACAACGGCATTGAGGTTCCGGCAGAAATTTCGCTGATTGGCTTCGATGATGTGCTGGTGTCTCGCTACGTGCGCCCGCGCCTGACGACAGTGCGTTACCCCATTATCACCATGGCGACGCAAGCCGCCGAGCTGGCGTTAGCGCTGGCTGAACAGCGCCAGCCACCGGATATTACGCATTTGTTCAGCCCGACGCTGGTGCGCCGTCATTCCGTTGCGTCTCTTGCAGAAGCACAGAGCGAATAACGGTAGAGGTGAACCTGCGTATTCGGGTATTCCAGCCCATCGCCAATGTACTGCCAGCCGTAGCGTTCGTAGAAGTCGCGGCAGGCAGACCACAGATGTAGCTCGGTGTACCCGGCCTGCGCGGCATACGCAATAACATGCTCCTGAAGCTTCCCCGCGAGTCCCTTTCCTCGCGCCGCCTCATCCACGTACAGCGCCGCCAGCCAGGGATAAAGATCCTGACGCGTGATGAGATCGCAGCGCCATAATCCGACGGTGCCCAGAAGCCGTTCATCCTCAACGGCAATAAACGTCAGCGGCAGCGCGCCGGGTGTCTGGCTGTGATCGATAACGCTCTGGAAAAATTCACGCGGCAGGCCGTCACCGAAGGCCCGCCAAATCCAGTCGATCGCCTGCTCCGCAAACTGCGGCGCGGCGTACAGCGGCAGGATCGTCATACCAGTTTCCCCTGGAACAGGGGAACAGATTCAAACAGATAGCCGTCGAAATCCGGCGCATCTTCATCCGACAGCTCCAGCAAACTCTTTTTCACGTTTTCCAGATGCTGGAACATGGCCTGCCACGCGCCCATGACGTCGCGACGGCGCAGGGCTGCAAGGATGGTCTGCCGGTCGCCCAGCCATTTAAGGCGATACGCGCGGCTGGCGATGTGGACGTTAAACTGCTGCCACAGCGGGCTGCTGTCCATGTGATGCCAGATGCTCTCGACGGTCGCCAGCAGCATCTGGTTTTGCGTCGCCCCCGCCAGTACCAGGTGGAACATCTTGTTGTTGTCCTGGCTGCGATCGTCCGCGGCAATGGCCCGCTGCTCCTGCTCGATGATGCGGCGCAGGTTGTCGATATCCGCGCGCGTTGCCATTTTGGCGGCAAAGGCGGCGATGTTGCTTTCGAGGAGCTGGCGCGCCTGTAAAATCTCAAACGGGCCAACGTCGCTATTGAGGAAGCGTTCTTCCTCGTTTTCATGTTCTTCAGGAATACGCATCACGTAGACGCCGGACCCCTGACGAATATCCACCGTGCCCTGTAGCTCCAGCATCAGTAGCGCCTCACGCACGATAGTACGGCTTACGCCGTAGGTCTCGGCAATGTTGCGCTCCGGCGGCAGGCGCGACCCAACGGGATAATGCCCCTGGATAATTTGCGCCCGTAAATCCTCGCCAATTTCCTGGTACTGTTTTTTTTCCGGCAGGATGACAGCCTTATCCACGTTTTCACCTGTGTTTTTCAGTTAAGCGCAGGCCGGGCGTCCTCCCGGCCAGTTTGTGCGCTATTTTATCAGAATGCCTGGTTCCATTCATCGTCAACACTGAGCGTCAGCACGCGCTCATCGCGCAGCTGACGAAACCAGGAGGCCGATGTTTTCGCGCGGCGGGCGCGGTTGTTTTCGAGGTCGATTTCAATTAACCCATAGCGGTTTTTGAAGGCGTTCATCGGCGAGACGTTATCGGTAAAGGCCCAGAGCATATAGCCGTGGCAGTTTGCCCCTTCTTCACGCGCCAGCAGCGCATAGTAGAGGTGCTCGCTGATAAAATCGATGCGGTACGTATCGTCGATAACGCCGTCACGATTGCGGAACTGGGCTTCGTTTTCAACCCCCATACCGCTCTCCGCCACGAACCAGTCGATATTGCGGTACTCCTTTTTAATCCGCATCGCCATGTCATAGATAATGCGCGGATAAATCTCCCAGCCGCGGGATCTGTTCATCCGCCGCCCCGGCAGCTCGAACGGCTCGTAGTAGTACGCCGGGTGGAACGGCGTCTCCGGGTGCCAGGCGCGGGAAGGCGCTTTCACCCGGTGCGGGTAATAGAGGTTGATGCCCAGCTCGTCCACGGTGTTGTCGGCAATCAGCGCCAGCTCATCCGCCGTGTAGTCCCAATCAACCTGATGCTGCTCAAGCAGAGTAACGAGTTCCTGCGGGTAGCGGCCGTGCACCAGCGGGTCGAGGAACACGCGGTTATAAAACAGATCGTAGATCTCCGCCGCCCGCACGTCGTGTGGCGCGCGGGAACGCGGGTAGGTCACTTCCGGGTTGAGAATACAGCCGACGGAGCCGTCATATCCCTTTTCCCGGAATAGCTTCACGACCTTCGCCGTCGCCAGCACCTTGTGGTGATTCCACTGCATCCACGTACCCGTGTTCTGCTCGTACGGCCAGCGCAGCGCGTCCAGGTAAACGCGGGTCTGCACCACGATCGGCTCGTTGAAGCTAAACCAGCGGGTGACTTTGCCGTGGTAACGGTCAAACACCTTTTCCGCGTAGCGGACAAACAGCTCAACCACATGCTTCGACGCCCAGCCGCCGTATTTTTCAAGCAGCGCGCCAGGGAGCTCGTAATGCTCCAGGCAGATCATCGGTTCGATGCCCTGACGATGCATCTCATCGAACAGCGCGTCGTAGTACGCGGCGTACTCTTCGTCCACCGTCGCGTTTTCATAGTCGGTCAAAAAACGCGACCAGTTGATGGAGGTGCGGTAGTGCGTCAGCCCCGCCTGCTTCATCAGGGCCACGTCCTCGCGAAAGCGGTTGATAAAATCGGTCGCCACCGCCGGGCCGTAGCCGTTATGCCAGACGTGACGATCGTTCTTGTACCAGAGATCGATCCACGAATCCTGACCCGGTTTTTTACCGCTCCAGCCCTCGGTTTGCCAGGCTGATGCCGCTGCGCCCAGAATGAAATCCTGCGGTACCGTAATATGTTTTGTGCTCATCACGTCCTCATACGTTATCGGTGGCTTGCTTCAACGCGGCCTGCTCCGCACGGCGTGAGGCAATTTTCACAAACGGCAGATAGATAATCACCGCCGTCACAATGCAGATAAGCTGGGTGATCACCGCCCCCATCGAGCCTGCGGTAGAGAGCCATGCGTTAATCAGCGGCGGCGTGGTCCACGGCACCATCACCACGGCTTTGCCGGCAAAACCGGTCACCGTCGCAAAATAACCGATGGAGCCCGTCACCAGCGGGGTAATGATGAACGGAATGGCAAGGATCGGGTTGAGCATGATTGGCATACCGAAAATCACCGGCTCGTTGATGTTGAACAGGCCAGGACCGATGGAGAGCTTGGCGATCTCCTTCATCTCTTTGCGTTTGGTGGCAATCATCACCGCGATCAGCAGGCCGATAGTGAGCCCTGAGCCGCCAATGCTCATATACACATCCCAGAACGGCATGGTGATGATGTTTGGCACCTCTTTGCCCTGCTCGAACGCGCTCATGTTGACGGTTATCGCCCCCAGCAGCAGCGGCTCGCGGATCGGCTTGATCATCTGGTTGCCGTGAATGCCGATCACCCAGAACAGCTGGGCGACAAACATCAGCAGCAGAATGCCCGGCAGGCTTTGCACCACGCGCTCAAGCGGCTGCTGCACCACCTGATAAACCGCGTCGTAGAGGTACATGCCGGTAAGCTGGTGGAACACAAAGCCAAAGGTGGCAATGGCGGTGGTAGTGATAATGGCCGGGATCAGCGCGGAGAACGACGCCGCCACGTTAGGCGGCACGGTGTCTGGCATTCTGATTTTCAGCCCCTTGCGGTTCTCCAGCCAGCAGTAAATCTCAACCGACAGAATGGCGATAAACATGCCGAGGAACAGGCTGCGGGTATCGGAAAACTGGCGCAGCAGCACGTCTTTCACCACGTGCATTTCGCCGTCCACCAGCATCTCTACGGTAGTCGGCGTGACGCAGATAAAGCAAATTACCGCCAGCAGGCCGGGGAACAGCGATTTAATGCCGTTAATGCGCCCCAGCTCAATACCGATCAGGAACACCGCGCCGATATTGAGGAAGTTCAGCGTGGCGTAATTGAGCGCACTGGTAATCGGTTTTAGCGCAGCGAGAAATGACAAAGACTCAAAGCTCGCCAGGCCATTTTTCGGATCCAGCACCATGTTGGAAATAAGAACAGAAAATGCCCCAACGATGATGACCGGCATTAAGGTAATAAAGGCAGACTTGATCGCCATGATATAGCGATAGCTGTTGAATTTGGTGGCAAAACTGCCCAGAGCGTCGATCAGTTTTTCCTGTAATGCCATAGGGTAATACCTCAGTAAAAGGGCTTTTATTGAATAAGGTGTACAGCCGGATACTATTGGCATACCAAAAATAGCTTCACGCCCCGATTTGTTCTGTGATTAAGCTCTCAACGCGACATCCGGTATTCCAGATTATGATTTATGACTGATTTGGCATACCACTTACAGCCGTTTGTCCTGACCTGATGGATCGTGACTGAAAAGCGTGATCCTGGTGGGCGTTTTGCCCTTCCCGCGTCGCTTATGCGACGGATGGTCTGTGTTAAACTGCATGCCATTACGTGGAAGCAGGAATTTCGAATGGCAACAATGCTGGATGTCTCACTGCGTGCGGGCGTGTCAAAGGCCACCGTCTCGCGCGTGCTGAACGGCACGGGTCAGGTTAAAGAGAGTACGCGTCAGCAGGTGTTCGCGGCGATGGAAGAACTGGGCTATCGCCCAAACTTTCTCGCGCGTTCGCTCGCCAACCAGACCAGCAACAGCATTGGTCTGGTGGTCTCCACCTTCGACGGATTTTACTTCGGCCGCCTGCTGCAGCAGGCCTCCCGACAAACAGAAACGCACGGTAAACAGCTGATCGTGACCGACGGTCACGACGCGCCGGAGCAGGAAGAGCAGGCTGTACAGATGCTGGCGGATCGTCAGTGCGATGCCATCGTGCTGTACACCCGCTACATGAGTGAAAAGGCGATCATCAAGCTGATGAACAGGGTGCAGACCCCGCTGGTGGTGATCAACCGGGAGGTCAGCCAGGCGGCGGATCGCTGCGTCTTCTTCGAACAACAGGATGCGGCATTCAAAGCGGTGGATTACCTGATAAGCCAGGGCCACAGGGAGATCGCCTGCATCACCGTTCCTATCCACACCCCAACCGGAAAAGCGCGTCTGATGGGCTACCGCAAGGCGCTGGAAAAGCACGGTATTCGGCTGGACGAGCGGCGGATTAAATACGGCGATGCGGGAATGACGCGGGGATATGAGCTGTGCAAAGCGTTGATTGAGGAAAAGGTACCGTTCAGCGCGCTGTTTGCCTGTAACGATGATATGGCGCTCGGCGCGTCCAAAGCATTACACCAGGCCGGGCTGAAGATCCCGCAGGATATTTCGCTGTTTGGGTTTGACGATGCGCCGAGTGCAAAATGGCTGGAGCCAGCGCTCTCATCGGTGTATCTGCCGATTGACAACATGATCGTCACGGCGATCGATCAGGCGATCCGGCTGGCAAAAAACCAGCCGGTCGAAGCGATCCCGCCGTTTACCGGCACGCTGGTGTTGCGCGACTCGGTGACAACGGGGCCGTATTTTACTCAGACGAGTTCTAACGCCAGCAGTTCCTGAATGGTCTGGCGGCGGCGAATCAGTCGCGCCACGCCGTTATCAAACAGCACTTCCGGCAGCAGCGGGCGGCTGTTGTAGTTTGAGGACATTGACGCGCCGTACGCCCCGGTGTCGTGCAGCACCAGATAATCACCCGGCTTCACTTCTGGCAGCGCGCGCGTTTCCACTTTGCCGCCCTCCTGCTGGGTAAAAACGTCGCCGGATTCGCACAGCGGGCCCGCCACGACGGTTTCTACGCGCGGCGCGTTAATCAGATCGCTACCGTCCGCAGCGAGCGCCGTGATGTGGTGATAGCTGCCGTACATAGACGGACGCATCAGATCGTTAAAGCCTGCATCAATCAGCACAAAGTGACGGCTTCCCATCTCTTTCACGCTACGCACCTGTGCCACCAGCACGCCAGCCTCAGCCACCAGGAAACGCCCCGGTTCGATCTCCAGTTTTACCGGATGGCCCAGATGGGCAGCAATTTTGTCGCGCGCCGCACTCCACAGTCCGTAATAGTGATCGGTATCGATCGCCTCTTCCCCTTCACGGTAAGGAATGGACAACCCGCCGCCTGCGGAGATCGCCTCCAGATCCTGCCCGAAGTCGAGCACCTGGCGCACCATCGCACCGCACACCTGCTCAAGGTGACCATAATCCACGCCTGACCCGATGTGCATATGAATCCCCACCAGCTTCAGGTTATAACGCTGCAATACCTCAAGCGCGGCGGGCATATCGGCAAACCAGATGCCATGCTTGCTGTTTTCGCCGCCGGTATTGGTTTTTTGACTATGACCGTGGCCAAAGCCCGGGTTCACGCGCAGCCAGACGCGGTGGCCGGGAGACACCTGACCCAGCTGTTCCAGCATATCCACAGAGCCCGCGTTGACCGGGATCTGCAGCTCATGCACGCGCGCAAGCGTAGCGTCGTCGATCACGTCGGCAGTAAAGACGATTGCGTCACCGTCGGCTTTCGGATCAAACCCGGCCGCCAACGCGCGCTCAATTTCGCCCAGAGAAACGGAGTCAACCTTTACCCCCTGCTCGCGCATCAGGCGCAGAATATGAATATTCGAGCAGGCTTTCTGGGCAAAACGCACCACGTCGAACTGATGCAGCGCGGCGATCTTCTCGCGAACGATCTGCGCGTCGTAGACCCACACCGGGCAGCCGAATTCGGCAGGCAGGCGCAGCAGGTTATCGGCGTTCAAATCAGTATCAGTCTGGTTCAGCGGGCGTGGCATGGTTATCTCCGGGGCATGAATCATTTTTTTATGATTACGCCACAAAATGAAGGGAATAAAAAATATCGTTTTATCCCGACTCTATGCAAAAATGATATGGAACCCTCACCCGCTTTCAGGTGCCCTATGCCCGCCGTTAACCTACGCCACATCGAGATTTTTCACGCCGTGATGACCGCCGGTAATCTCACGGAAGCCGCACAGATGCTGCATACCTCGCAGCCAACGGTCAGCCGTGAGCTGGCGCGTTTTGAAAAGGTGCTGGGGCTTAAGCTGTTTGAACGCGCGCGCGGCAGGCTTCACCCGACGGTGCAAGGATTACGTTTGTTCGAAGAAGTCCAGCGCTCGTGGTACGGGCTGGACAGGATCGTCAGCGCGGCGGAGAGTTTGCGGGAGTTTCGCCAGGGTGAGCTTTCCATCGTCTGCCTGCCCGTCTTTTCCCAGTCGTTTCTGCCGACGCTGCTGCAGCCGTTTCTGGCCCGCTATCCTGAGGTCAATCTCACCATTGTTCCGCAGGAGTCACCGCTGCTTGAAGAGTGGCTTTCCGCCCAGCGCCACGATTTGGGCCTGACGGAAACGCTCGCCACACCCGCAGGCACAGAGCGCACGGAGTTGCTCTCGCTGGATGAAGTTTGCGTCTTGCCCGCCGGGCATCGGCTCGCCGGTAAGGCCGTGCTGACGCCTGCAGATTTTCACGGGGAAAACTACATCAGCCTGTCCCAGACCGACAGCTACCGTCAGCTGCTGGATTCGCTGTTTGCCGAACATCAGGTGAAACGGCGGATGGTAGTAGAAACGCACAGCGCGGCGTCAATATGCGCCATGGTGCGCGCGGGCGTGGGCGTAGCGGTCGTCAATCCCCTCACGGCGCTGGACTATGCCGGAAGCGGGATCGTCATCCGCAGGTTTAGCGTGTCCGTTCCCTTCACCGTGAGCCTTATTCGCCCCCTGCATCGTCCGGCTTCGGCGCTGGTGGACGCTTTCACCGGGCATTTGACCGAGCACGCGCGTCAGGTGGCGCTTCGCTTACCTGACCTACAAAACGCCCTATGACAGCATAAACTCGACGGCATCGGCGGCGTGAATGGCCGCGGTGTCGAACACCGGAATGGCGCTGCGCTCGGCCGGCACCAGCAAACCGATTTCCGTGCAGCCGAAGATCACCCCTTCCGCTCCCTGCTGCGCGAGCCTCTCGATGACGCTGAGGTAGTACGCGCGGGACGTTTCGCTGAAGGTGCCGAGACATAGCTCGTCGAAGATGATCTGATTGATGCGCGCGCGGTCAGCCTCGTCCGGGATCAGGCTTTCAATCCCTAACTCGCTGCTCAGACGGCCGCGATAAAAATCCTGCTCCATCGTATAGCGTGTGCCCAGCAGCGCCACGCGCGACATCCCGGATGCACGAATCGCGCGCCCGGTCGCATCCGCGATATGCAGGAACGGCAGCGAACTGCGGTCTTCGATATGAGACGCCACTTTATGCATGGTGTTGGTACAGAGCAAAATGCCTTCCGCCCCCGCACGCTCCAGCCCCAGCGCCGCCAGCGCCAGGATCTCCCCGGCTTTATCCCACTCGCCGCTCGACTGGCAGGCTTCGATTTCATGGAAATCGACGCTGTGCAGCAGCAGGCTCGCGGAGTGCAGGCCACCCAGACGCTGTTTCACCCCTTCATTAATCAGGCGGTAATAGGGGATGGTCGATTCCCAGCTCATCCCACCCAACAGGCCGATCGTTTTCATGCATCCCTCCTAATGTGTTTCTCCCAGTGAAGCAAACTTGTGATCCTCTTTCCACTTCTTTGTCGCGTCATTTCTTTTTATCGCAGGGTGAGATAAGTTAAATGAAACATTGTTTCATTACATAACGGAGCGGAGAGATGTTTATTTTCCACAAAGAGACCACGCTTGAGGATCTGGGCAATGGCGTGACGCGGCGTATTCTGGCGCACGATGGAAAGATGATGGCGGTGGAGGTCAATTTTGAGCAGGGTGCGATTGGCCCGATGCACAATCACCCGCATGAACAGCTTACCTATGTGCTCTCCGGGGAGTTCGAGTTTACGATAGGTGAAGAAAAGCAGATCGTGACGGCGGGCGATACGCTCTATAAAGCGCCGCACGTGATGCACGGCTGCGTTTGCCTGAAGCCCGGCACCCTTCTGGATACCTTTACGCCGGTGCGCGACGATTTCCTGAAATAAAAAAAGGCGCTGAATCAGCGCCTTTTTTATATCGTCGTTACTCTGTTGCTGGCGTTACAGCCGTTATCGGTTCTGGCAGCGGATTGCGCGAGAGCATTGCCTCACGCAGCAGCACGCTGCCGCAGGCAAACAGGCCGCCCAGAATCCCTGCCAGCAGCACAATCAGGGCTTTGCCCGGACCGTCTTTTTTCACCGGCAGTGACGGTGAAAGCTGATACCTGAAGGGCTCAAGCTTCACGTCTTCCACGGACAGTTTTTGCAGCTGAGCCAGATAGAATTCCCGGTTCTGGAAATCCGCGTTCAGCTCGGCCACGTCCTTCAGATTCTTTTCAATCTGCAGCTTTTGCGCAATACCGTCAGCACCCAGCGCCACGGAGTAGTCAGGATCGTCTTTTACCGCCTGTCCGTTGCTATAAACCGGTTTCTTAATGCCTGCCGCGTTCGCCACTTCCAGCGAATAGTTGAGGCGCTGCAGGTTGGTGTTGTGGATATTGGTCAGACGCACGCGATCCAGCTCCAGCTGCTGCTGAACGACTTTCGTTTTCAGCGTGATCTGGTTACGGATATTTTCCATCGTCTCCTGCTCAACAATGCGGGAAATATAGTTGATGTAACCTTCCAGAACCGTCTGCGCGTCTCCCGCCGTCGGGGCGGTAAAGCTCAGCGTCCATGAGGTATACGGCGCTTTGTCTGCGTCTTTTGCCTGCGTGTTATCTACCGCTTTCATTTTTTCAGCAATATTCACCACCGCGCGATGCAGCTCCAGCGGGTCTACCTCGGTGCCTTCCAGCTGAGACATCACGTACGGGGAGGTTTTCATGTACTCTTCGAGCAGCGACTGCGACTGAAACTTTTTGATGAACAGGTTAAACACGTCTCCATGGCTCACCTTCGCGTCGACATCCAGCACCTGCAGCGTCACCATCATCTGGCGCAGCGTGTTCCACTGCGTCTGCTCGGCCGGTGTGATCACGGCTTTACTGGTCCATTTTTGCGGGATTAAAAACGCAATAGCCACCCCTACCACGGCAAACGCCAGGACGATCGTAACAATACGTTTTTTGGCCGCCAAAAGTACGTCTAACAATCCGAGAAGATCTATCTCTTTGGTGCTTACCGCCGGAGTGGCGTAACGGGGAAAATCGAGGTCCGTGTTTTTCTTGAAATCCATCGCTGACATAACCGTTCTTCTTTTTGGAGTGCAGTAAATTTCTGCCTGATTGGTTGCAGTGGTCGGATGATACAAGAAAGTAAGAATAATCTGAACGCCAGATTGATCTATCTGTAGACCGACTATCAGATTTAGTAGGAAGTTTCTAAGCGGTATTGTTCTTATTAATCATTCGGTTTCTTCCCCCTCCTTTCCTGACTGTCGGGTGCGATTGTGTGAAATAGCGCAAAAATGCCACCCTCATCACCTTATTGAAACAGCGTTTCGACGCCGATCACATTTCCATCATTAAGCGAATGACGCAGAAATAAATAGCAATAATATAAAATAAAACGTTGTTTTAGTATTCAAGAACACCGGTTCGTAAGTTTTGAAACTTAACCATGATGCATTAAGGCAACGCCAATAAAAGCCTTATAAAACATAATGTAAAAAGCAACGACCAACACATCACATGACATATTTCCTCTCATGCTGAGCAGGGCAAGCGCGAGAAAGTTGTAACAAACCAGATTCCGTTTTAACCATTGATCGCCAGGTAGGTATGTATGAATGAAAACAAGCTGCTGGGGTTAGCGTGGATATCTCCCTACATCATCGGGTTGATACTCTTTACCGCCTTCCCCTTTGTTTCATCGTTTTTCCTCAGTTTTACGGATTACGATTTAATGAGTCCGCCGGTGTTTAACGGCATTGAGAACTATCGCTACATGTTTACCGAAGACACGCTCTTCTGGACATCCATGGGCGTGACCTTTGCTTACGTATTTTTAACCATCCCGTTAAAGCTCGCGTTCGCATTAGGGATTGCGTTTGTTCTGAACTTTAAATTACGCGGCATCGGCTTCTTCCGTACGGCCTACTATATTCCGTCCATCCTCGGCAGCTCCGTGGCTATTGCCGTTCTGTGGCGCGCGCTATTTGCCATTGATGGTCTGCTGAACAGCTTTATCGGCGTGTTTGGTTTCGACCCGGTGAACTGGCTCGGCGAGCCGTCGCTGGCGCTGATGTCCGTTACCCTGCTGCGCGTCTGGCAGTTCGGCTCTGCGATGGTCATCTTCCTGGCAGCGCTGCAAAACGTTCCGCAGTCGCAATATGAAGCGGCGATGATCGACGGTGCATCCAAATGGCAAATGTTCACAAAAGTGACGGTGCCGCTGATTACGCCGGTGATCTTCTTCAACTTCATCATGCAGACCACCCAGGCGTTCCAGGAATTTACCGGACCGTACGTGATTACCGGCGGCGGACCAACCTACTCGACCTACCTGTTCTCGCTCTACATCTACGACACCGCGTTCAAATACTTCGATATGGGCTACGGGGCGGCGCTGGCGTGGATCCTGTTCCTGGTGGTGGCCGTCTTTGCCGGTATCGCCTTTAAGTCGTCGAAATACTGGGTGTTCTACTCCGCCGATAAAGGAGGCAAAAATGGCTGATATTCAGGAACTCTCCACGGCAAGAAGCGTTGCAGAGCGCGAAGTCGCCCGTACGCTGCGCAGAGAGAAAATCAACGCCAGCATTCGCTACGCGATCCTGCTGATTGTCGGCCTGCTGATGCTCTACCCGCTGGTGTGGATGTTCTCGGCCTCGTTCAAACCGAACCACGAGATTTTCACCACCCTGAGCCTGTGGCCTGCCCATGCCACCTGGGACGGCTTTGTGAACGGCTGGAAAACCGGGACCGAATACAACTTCGGCCATTACATGCTCAACACCTTTAAGTATGTGATCCCGAAAGTGATCCTGACCATTATCTCGTCCACCATCGTGGCGTACGGTTTTGCCCGCTTCGAGATCCCGTGGAAGAAATTCTGGTTCGCCACGCTCATCACCACCATGCTGCTGCCCAGCACCGTGCTGCTGATCCCGCAGTACCTGATGTTCCGTGAAATGGGCATGCTTAACAGCTATATGCCGCTGTACCTGCCGCTGGCCTTCGCCACGCAGGGGTTCTTCGTCTTTATGCTGATCCAGTTCCTGCGCGGCGTGCCGCGTGACATGGAGGAAGCGGCGCAAATTGACGGCTGTAACTCCTTCCAGGTGCTGTGGTACGTGGTGGTACCAATCCTGAAACCGGCCATTATCTCCGTCGCCCTGTTCCAGTTCATGTGGTCGATGAACGACTTTATTGGGCCGCTGATTTACGTCTACAGCGTGGATAAATACCCGATTGCACTGGCGCTGAAAATGTCCATCGACGTCACCGAAGGTGCGCCGTGGAACGAAATTCTGGCAATGGCGAGCATCTCCATTCTGCCATCCATCATTGTCTTCTTCCTGGCACAGCGCTACTTCGTACAGGGCGTCACCAGCAGCGGAATTAAAGGTTAAGAGGGAAATATCATGGCTGAAGTAATCTTCAACAAACTGGAAAAGGTCTACTCCAACGGCTTCAAAGCGGTACATGCTATCGACCTTTCCATCTCCGAAGGGGAGTTTATGGTGATTGTCGGGCCGTCCGGCTGCGCCAAATCCACTACCCTGCGCATGCTGGCCGGACTGGAAACCATCAGCGGCGGCGAAGTGCGTATTGGCAATAAGATTGTGAACAACCTCGCGCCAAAGGAGCGCGGGATTGCGATGGTGTTCCAGAACTACGCGCTCTATCCGCACATGACGGTGCGCGAGAACCTGGCCTTCGGCCTGAAGCTGAGCAAGCTGCCGAAAGATCAGATTGAGTCTCAGGTGAACGAAGCCGCGAAAATCCTGGAGCTGGAAGAGCTGCTCGACCGCCTGCCGCGCCAGCTTTCCGGCGGCCAGGCGCAGCGCGTGGCGGTAGGTCGCGCGATTGTGAAAAAGCCGGACGTGTTCCTGTTTGACGAACCTTTGTCCAACCTCGATGCCAAACTGCGCGCTTCGATGCGAATTCGTATTTCTGACCTGCACAAGCAGCTGAAAGCCTCCGGCAAACCGGCCACCACCGTCTACGTCACCCACGACCAGACCGAAGCCATGACCATGGGCGACCGCATCTGCGTGATGAAGCTCGGCCATATCATGCAGGTGGATACGCCGGATAACCTCTACCACAAGCCGAAGAACATGTTCGTGGCGGGCTTTATCGGCGCGCCTGAAATGAACATTCGTAAAAGCCTGCTGGTGGAAAAAGCAGGGAAGCTGCACATCGCCATCGGCAATGAAACCATGCCGCTGAACGCGGAAAAGCAGGAGAAGGTTTCCGCTTACGCCGGTCAGGAGGTCTTCTACGGCGTGCGCCCGGAGTTCGTGTCCCTCTCTGACGAGCCGTTCCATGACGGCGGCTGCAGCGGCGAGATGGTGCGCGTCGAGAACATGGGCCACGAATTCTTTGTATATCTGAAAGTCGCGGACTACGAACTGACCGCCCGAATTCCTTCCGATGAAGCTAAGCCAATGATTGATAAGGGACTTCACCGTAAGGTGTATTTCACGTTTGATATGAACAAGTGTCATATTTTTGACGCAAAAACTGAACAGAACCTCTCTCTCTGATGGAGTGATAAAAATGAAAAAAGTGCTTTTAAGCGCAGCAATCTCCGCGACTCTGGGCCTTACCGCTTTGCCATCGATGGCGCAAGATGTTGATTTACGTATGTCCTGGTGGGGCGGCAACGGTCGTCACCAGGTCACCCTGAAAGCCCTGGAGGCGTTCCACAAGCAGAACCCGGACATCAACGTGAAGGCTGAATACACCGGCTGGGACGGTCACCTCTCCCGTCTGACCACCCAGATTGCGGGCGGTACCGAGCCGGACGTGATGCAGACCAACTGGAACTGGCTGCCGATCTTCTCCAAAACCGGCGACGGCTTTTACGATCTGAATAAGATGAAGGACGTCATCGACTTAACGCAGTTCGATCCGAAAGAGCTGCAGTCCACCACCGTTAACGGCAAGCTGAATGGCATTCCGATTTCCGTGACCGCGCGCGTGTTCTACTTCAACGACGAGACCTGGAAAAAAGCAGGCGTTGAATACCCGAAAACCTGGGACGAGCTGATGGCGGCGGGCAAGACGTTCGAGAGCAAGCTCGGCAAGCAGTACTACCCTGTCGTGCTGGAGCATCAGGACACGCTGGCGCTGCTGAACTCGTACATGATCCAGAAGTACAACATCCCTGCGGTGGACGAGAAAACCAAAAAATTCAGCTACTCCAAAGAGCAGTGGGTGGAGTTCTTCCAGACCTACAAAAAGCTGGTGGATAGCCACGTGATGCCGGATACCAAATACTACGCGTCGTTTGGTAAGAGCAACATGTATGAGATGAAGCCGTGGATCCAGGGCGAATGGGGCGGCACTTACATGTGGAACTCGACCATCAACAAGTATTCCGACAACCTGAAGCCACCGGCGAAGCTGGAACTGGGCAGCTACCCTATGCTGCCGGGTGCCACCGATGCGGGACTGTTCTTCAAACCGGCGCAGATGCTGTCGATTGGTAAATCCACCAAAAACCCGGAAGCGGCGGCGAAGCTGATTAACTTCCTGCTGAACAGCAAAGAGGGAGTGGATACGCTGGGTCTGGAGCGCGGCGTTCCGCTGAGCAAAGCAGCGGTGCAGTTCCTGACCGAAGACGGCACCATCAAGGAGAACGACCCGTCCGTTGCGGGCCTGCGCCTGGCGCAGTCGCTGCCAGCGAAGCTTACCGTGTCGCCTTACTTTGACGACCCGCAGATTGTGGCTCAGTTCGGGACGTCGCTGCAGTATATCGATTACGGTCAGAAAACCGTGGAAGAGACAGCGGCTGATTTCCAGCGTCAGGCAGAGCGTATTTTGAAACGCGCGATGCGGTAATAGTCTCCTCCCTGCCCGTCCTGCGCTTAGCAGGGCGGCAAACTGTGCCTTTCCGCGATCCAGAAAGGCACAGCGGTATTAGAGATTACTCAAGTTGCCAGGCACCAGCCTCGGTTAAAACGGCCAAACCGCTCCAGGCGAATAACGCTAAATCCCGATGGTCGGCATCCGGATAAATACGGCTGCTCAGGCAAGCCTCACCGTCGTTAACAAAAACCTCCACTGACGAACTATCGAAGAACAGCCGTAGCGTCAGCGCCTTCCCGGCGGTTAATGGCACGCTGCGCACGCCGCACAGTCCATACTGCGGATAATGACGCTCCAGCACCAGTCGCTGCATCTGCGCATCAACATACACGCGCAGGCCATTACCGAAACGGAGTCCATACTGTTCTGCACTGCTGTTTGCGCAGTCCCAGTGAAGGATAACCTCCAGCGCCTCGCCGTTTTCCATCATAACGCTTTGCTGGTTTTTAACGGTGGCGATCGGCCACGGGAACCAGGCACCGCGCATCCCCTCGACCTCTTTGGCTGGACGCATTTGCAGGCGGTTATCCGCACTCAGACTCAGCTCGCGCGGCAGTGAAAGCATGCCCGCCCACCCGTCCCGTTGCTCCGGCAATGGCGATTCCCACATGTCCAGCCAGCCAATGACAATGCGTCGGCCATCTGGCGTCAGGAAACTTTGCGGCGCATAAAAGTCGTGACCGTGATCCATTTCAACAAAGTCGCCCTCGCGGGCAAACGCCTGCCCTGGCTGCCATTCGCCGAGCAGATACCCGCTCTGAAAAAGATTGCGGTTCTGGTAGCCGTTTGCCTCCAGTCCCTGGGGAGAGAACATCAGAACGCGCTTGCCGTTGAGGGTGAAAAAATCCGGGCACTCCCACATATAGCCCATCTCTTTTTCCGCTTCATCAAGCACACCCGCGTCCTGCCACTGGCGGAGATCGGCCGATCGATATAGCCGCACCTGCCCGGTATCACCGTCGCGAGCGCCAACGATCATGTACCAGTCATCCCCTTCACGCCACACTTTCGGATCGCGGAAATGATGTATCCCTGCCGGTGTGTCCACCACAATACCCTGACGTTCAAAGCGCATACCGTCGCGACTGGTCGCCAGGCACTGGACCTGATAAAGGTTGGCCTCATCACTGGGATCGCCATGAAATTTATGCCCGGTGTAAATCAGCGCCAGCGTATCGCCATCGACCACCGCCGAACCGGAGAAGCAACCGTCTTTGTCCTCTGGGCCTTCCGGGGCCAGCGCCACCGGCAAATGTTCCCAGTGCACCAGATCTTTACTGCGTGCATGCCCCCAGTGCATTGGTCCCCATTCGGTTGAATACGGGTGATGCTGGTAAAACGCGTGGTACCAGCCATCGAACCAAACCAGCCCATTCGGGTCATTCATCCAGCCCGCACGAGCGGCCAGGTGGTAGCGCGGATACCAGCGCAGGTTCAGCGCCTCGCGTTTAGCCTGGAGTTCCTGTTCTGCGTTAGAAATGGTGTACATCATAGTCTTCACTCTTTTTGATTCAGATAGCGGAGGGTTGCGAGACCAGCGGGTCTGAGGACGACCGCGAGGAGCGCAGCAAGAAAATGGAGATAAAGGTGGTACTAAACACCAGCAGCCCCATAATCAGATAGGACTGGGCGAAGCCGTACTTCTCGTAGCTATAGCCTGCCAGCGGCGAAAGTACCGTGGCGATGACCGAACTGGTGCACGCAAAGCCCACCAGATACAGCGTGGATGAAAGTCGTTTATCGAAGTTAAGGCTGTTGTATTTGAAGATGGCCACCAGCAGAACCGGCAACTCTAGCGCGTGCAGCAGCTTGGTGATAGAGATAAGCAGCGGGCCTTCCACCAGCCCGGAGGCGACCATGCGGCTCGCCATCACCATTCCGGCGAAGATGAGGCCGTTTTTCGCGCCGATGCGGTTAACCAGCCATGGCGCGCAAAACATGCCAGCCGCCTCAAGGAAAACCTGGAATGAGTTCAGATAGCCATACATGGCGTTCCCTTCCTGGAGGGTCGGGAACTGAGAAGAGAAGTAAACCGGAAACTGCTGGTCGTAAACGCCGTAAATGCAGGTGCCGATCACGAAGAACACGAGCGCCCAAAAGCGCGGTAGGGTGAGCAGGCGCAGCGCATCTTCCAGCGTCACCTTACCGCCCGCCACCGCTTCTTCCATCGCCTGCGAGGCGGAGAAAACCCGCAGCCGCGCCAGCAAAATGAAAAATACCAGCCCTGAGCAACTGGCCACCGCAAAGTTGAGTTTTGGGTTGATGTTGAAGAGTAAACCGGCAAAGAACGTCGCGACTGCCCAGCCCAGCGAGCCCCACATCCGCGCCTTGCCAAATTCAAACTGGCTCTGTCGTGCCACACGCTCGGTATAGGACTCTAAAACACCGATACCGCCGTTAAAGGTCAAGCCGATGTAAATCCCACCGAAAATGCTGCCAAGCAACACGTTAATCTTCAGCAGATAGCCAAACAGTAAAAAGGCCGGGCCAGAGAGGATCAGCAGTACGGTGATGTACCAGAGTAGATTTTTACGCAGGCCGAGCTTGTCCTGAATAAAACCGTAGCAGACCTGTGCAAACAGCGCGGAGACGGAGAGCACCGCGTAGATAACGCCGGTATCCCCCGGCTTGAGCCCTACCTCCTGGTGCAGCCAGATAGAGAGCAGCGATCCGGAGGAGGACCAGCAGACAAAAAAGAAAAACAGTAACGCACTGAGTAACGGATAGCTGTGAGAGTGATGTTTCTTCATCATGACATTCTCATCGTGGAGGAATGTCGAAAATGGTAACGTTAACAAATGGGTTAACTCATGTCATTTTGCTGAGATTCATGATGTTAATCACAAAAGTTAACGTTAACATTAATGGAGTGCGATCGCGATCAACTATTTCTGACCTGCGCGCGCGCCACGCGTAAGATAGAATATCGAACGATCTTTTACATCAGCAGCTTAGCAAGGGCGGAGTAATCAACATGGCATCGCTTAAGGATGTGGCAAAGCTGGCCAATGTGTCACTGATGACGGTATCCCGCGCGCTAAACAGCCCGGAAAGGCTAAAACCGGAGACGCTGGCCCGGGTTCAGGCCGCTATTGAACAGACCCATTACGTGCCCGACCTGTCAGCGAAAAAAATTCGCGGGGCTCACGCCATGCCGAACACCATCGGGGTGCTGGCGCTGGATACGGTGACCACGCCCTTTTCGGTAGACATCACGCTGTCGATTGAAGAAACCGCGCGGGCGCACGGCTGGAACAGCTTTGTGGTTAACATGTTTACCGACGATAGCCCGGAGACCATGGTAGACCTTCTGCTCTCTCATCGCCCGGACGGGATCATCTACACAACCATGGGGCTGCGCAAGGTGCCGCTCCCGTCCAAGCTGCTAACCCTTCCCTGCGTGCTGGCAAACTGCGAAAGTTTGCACGATCCGGTGGCCAGCTACATACCCGATGACGAGCAGGGCCAGTTCTCTGCGGTTCAGGCTCTGCTGGCTGCGGGCTACCGCCGCCCCCTTTGCCTGCATCTGCCAGCTAACCATCTGGCTACCCTTCGCCGTCGCCAGGGACTGGAGCGCGCCTGTCGGGAAGCGGGAATCGACCCAAATACCCTGGTTCACTGCTATATGGAATATGGCGATGAGCACTATCGCGATATTCCGGCACGCGTTCTGGCGCATATTCAGCAGCAAACGCCGCTGTTCGACTCCGTGATTTGCGGCAACGACCGCATTGCGTTTATGGTTTATCAAACGCTGCTGGGACATGGGTTGCGCATTCCGCAGGATGTGGCCGTGGTGGGGTACGATAACATGGTGGGGATTGGCGATTTGTTCTTACCGCCCCTCTCAACGGTGCAGTTACCTCATTATGAAATCGGGCGCCTGAGCGCCCTGCATATTATCAACGGTGACAGCCATCGTGAGACGGTTCGGGTCGCCAGCCCGTGGCTCCCCCGAGAGTCGCTATAATTAGATGCCGATGTTCCGCAATTTCTCCCCCGCCATCAGCTTGCGTTCAATATGCTCCAGCGTCACGCCTTTGGTTTCAGGGATCAGCCAGAAGGTGACACCGATAAACGCCACGTTCAGCACCGTATAGAGCCAGAAGGTTCCCGCTGCGCCAATCGCATCCAGCAGCGTCAGGAAGGTCGCGCCGATGATCATGTTTGACACCCAGTTGGTGGTGGTGGAACAGGTGATACCAAAGTCACGGCACTTCAGCGGCTGAATTTCAGAGCACAGGATCCACACCACTGGTGCGGCGCTCATCGCATAACCGGCGATGCACATCATGGTCATGCCGACGGAGAGCCAGGACAGCCCGCTTGAGGCCGTGCCGTTATCAAACTGCATCAGGCAGTAGCCGAGGATCAGCGTACCGAGGGCCATAACGCTAAAGCCAATCTTCAGCGCCGGTTTACGTCCGGCTTTATCCACGGTGAATACCGCAATAAAGGTCGCGAACATAAAGGTCAGCCCCACCACCAGCGTGGCAATCATCTGCTGTTCGGTGGTCGTGAACCCGGCCATTTTGAAAATGCGCGGCGCGTAATACATGATGATGTTCATCCCGGTGAACTGCTGCATCGCCTGGAGCAGCATGCCGAGGAACACCGCACGACGCACGTTGCGATTGACCTTAAACAGAGCCCAGCCGCCTTGCTTCAGCTTCAGGCTTTCGCGAATTTCATTCAGCTCTTCACGCGCTTTTTCCGAGGTGTCGCGCAGCATACGCAGCACCTCTTCGGCCTCCACGTGACGCCCTTTTTGCGCCAGCCAGCGCGGGCTGTTCGGCAGGAAAATCACCAGCACGATCAGCAGCAGCGCAGGCAGCGCCAGTACGCCCAGCATCGCGCGCCAGTTGCCGCTGTAGCTGAAGTACGTATCGGACAGGAACGCCAGCACGATGCCGAGCGTCACCATCAGCTGGTACATGCTGATCATCTTCCCGCGCACGTTCTCGCTCGCCATTTCGGAGAGGTACAGCGGCGCGGTATAAGACGCAATCCCCACCGCCACGCCCAGCAGCACGCGGGAGAGCAGCAGCACCTCCACGTTCGTGGCAAACGCCGAGCCAATCGACCCCGCGACGAACAGGATCGCCCCGACCATCAGACTGTATTTGCGCCCGAGGCGGAACGAGAGCCAGCCGTTAAACAGCGCCCCGATAGCCGCGCCGAGCATCATGCTGCTCACCACCCACTCCTGCAGGCGGTTACTCAGCGTAAAGTGATCGGTAATAAACGGTAGGGCCCCGGCAATGACGCCGATATCCAGACCAAACAGCAAACCGGCCACGGCTGCCGCAATAGAGACGAACTGATTCATGCGTCGGGTATCGCGCAACGCGGCGGGCATCAGGGTAGAGTCATTTATAGATGTCATATTTTTCCTGCCTCAACAGCAAAATTCGTTAAGTGAAATTACGAGATAGTGAAGAAAAGTGTCAGGCGGGAATTCGTGAAGATATGGATTATTTCGCTATGGCATAGCGTTCTGTGATGGACATTACAATTTCAACTAATGCTGAAATAGCACCGTTTTTTATTAATCACCTAATATTTAAGCAATAAAACTGTGATGCGCATCATTTATGAATTTTCAGTATGGATTTTTCATCTTATGCCATATGGATAATGGCAATTTTTAGCCAAAAAAAACCTCCACCCGGGGGCAGAGGTTCGTCATGCAGGCGGAATTAACGCGCCAGCCAGCCGCCGTCAACGGCCACGGTGTAGCCGTTGATATAGTCAGAAGCCGGGGATGCCAGGAACACAATCGGCCCCATCAGATCGCTCGGCAGACCCCAACGTCCCGCAGGGATACGCTCCAGGATTGCCGCGCTGCGCTCTTCATCCGCACGCAGCTGCTGGGTGTTATTGGTAGCCATGTAGCCTGGCGCAATCGCGTTAACGTTGATGTTATGCTGCGCCCACTCGTTGGCCAGCAGACGGGTAACGCCCATCACCGCACTTTTCGACGCGGTATAAGACGGCACGCGGATACCGCCCTGGAAGGAGAGCATAGAGGCAATGTTGATGATCTTGCCGCCTTTGCCCTGGGCGATAAAGTGCTTCGCCGCTGCCTGAGACATAAAGAACACGCTCTTAATGTTCAGGTTCATGACGTCGTCCCAGTCGCGCTCGCTGAAGTTGATCGCGTCTTCACGACGGATCAGACCCGCGTTGTTCACCAGGATATCGATATGACCGAATTCCGCCACCGCGCGATCCAGCAGTTCAGGGATCGCGTCGATTTTTCGCAGGTCGGCGGTCAGGCTCAGGAATCGGCGGCCCAGCGCGGTGACGCGCTCGATGGTTTCGGTAGGCTCAACAATGTTGATACCGACAATGTCGCAGCCCGCTTCCGCCAGACCTAGCGCCATACCCTGACCCAGCCCGGTGTCACAACCGGAAACCACAGCCACTTTACCCTGCAGAGAAAATGCATCCAGAATCATGTTTGTTCCTTAATCGTTCAGCGCCTGTCACCAACAGGCAGGTTTATGCTTCACTGCCTGCGACTAGCGCAGATCCTTAACAGCGACATGGTCCATGTCATCAAAGACCTGGTTTTCACCGACCATTCCCCAGATGAAGGTATAGGCTTTCGTCCCCACGCCTGAGTGAATGGACCAGCTTGGCGAAATTACCGCCTGCTCGTTGTGCATCACGATATGGCGGGTTTCCTGAGGCTGTCCCATCATGTGGAATACGCAGGCGTCTTCATCCATGTTGAAGTAGAAATAGACTTCCATGCGGCGCTCGTGGGTATGGCACGGCATGGTGTTCCACAGGTTGCCCGGCGCGAGCTCGGTCAGCCCCATGCTGAGCTGGCAGGTTTCCAGCACGTCCGGAACGAAGTATTTGTTGATGGTGCGGCGGTTGCTGGTGAGGTTATCGCCCAGCGTGACCGGCGCGACGTCCGCTGGCGTCACTTTTTTGGTTGGGTAGGTGGTATGCGCCGGGGCGCAGTTGTAGTAGAACTTCGCTGGCTTACCGCCGTCAATGCTGGCAAAGACCACCTCTTTCGCCCCTTTTCCGACGTACAGCGCGTCGCGATGGCCAATCTCATAGCACTGGCCGTCGACGGTAACGGTGCCCGGCCCGCCGATGTTGATCACGCCCAGTTCACGACGCTCAAGGAAATAGCTCACGCCCAGCTGTTTACCCACTTCTCCACCCACGGAGACGGTTTTCGCCACGGGCATAATCCCGCCCACAATGATGCGGTCGATGTGGCTGTAGACCATGGTGTACTTGTCGGCTTCAAATACCTGTTCCACCAAAAACTCATTACGCAGTCCCTGCGTATCCAGCGCCTTAGCATGCGCACTGTGGATGCTTTGTCTGATGTCCACGTTGACCTCCAGAAATGATCGTGCCCAAGGGCAAAGATGATTAACGAAACGACGTTCCGTTTTCTTGATGAGCACATAGTATCCGCTGAGATTTGGCTTTTCAATTGCATTCAAAACAACGTTTCACTTTTTCTGCATCTTAATACCGAAAATGATGTTTCGATCACGATAATGTCAGAACATCCTTATCTATCCCGATGATTCTTACGAATTGCGCCACCAGTCACACACAATGAAACAACGTTTTGATAATTTAACACCCAGTTTTTAACTCAACCTCATCCAAAGGAGTGCATTATGGCTAAAGGTATGCGGGTCAAGCTGAACTACGAGGTCAGCCGCGATCCGGATACAGGCGTGGAAGTCACCCGCCTGACCCCCCCGGAAGTCACCTGTCATCGCAACTACTTTTACCAGAAGTGCTTCTTCAACGACGGCAGCCATCTGCTGTTTGCAGGGGCGTTCGACGGTCACTGGAACTACTATTTGCTGGATCTGAAAAAGGCTGAAGCGGTGCAGCTGACGGAAGGCGCGGGGGATAACACGTTTGGTGGGTTCCTTTCGCCGGATGACAGCGCCTTCTACTATGTGAAGAACGATCGTACCCTGCTGGAAGTGGATTTGCAGACGCTGGAAGAACGCGAAGTGTATCGCGTCTCTGACGACTGGGTCGGTTACGGCACCTGGGTTGCCAACAGCGACTGCACCAAACTGGTGGGTATTGAGATCGCCAAAAGCGACTGGACGCCGCTGAACGACTGGAAGATTTTCCACGATTTCTTCCACAAGGGGCCGCACTGCCGCCTGCTGCGCGTGGATCTGAAAACGGGCGCAAGCGCCACTATCCATGAAGAGAAGAACTGGCTGGGCCATCCTATTTATCGTCCGTTCGACGACAACACGGTGGCCTTCTGCCACGAAGGCCCGCACGACCTGGTCGACGCGCGTATGTGGCTGGTTAACGAAGACGGCAGCAACGTGCGTAAGGTGAAAACGCATGCAGAAGGCGAAAGCTGCACGCATGAATTCTGGGTGCCGAACGGATCTGCGCTGGTGTACGTCTCGTATCTGAAGGGTCAGCAGGGTCGCACCATCTCCCGTTTTGACCCGGAAACCGGCGTTAACGAGGCAGTGATGCAGATGCCCGCCTGCTCGCATCTGATGAGTAATTTTGACGGCACGCTGCTGGTGGGCGACGGTTCAGGCACGCCGGTCGACGTCAAGGACACCGGGGGCTACACCATCGATAACGACCCGTACCTGTATGCCTTCGACGTCGCGAAAAAAGCTTATTTCCGCATCGCGCGTCACGACACCTCCTGGGCGACGGTGGCAAACAGCCGCCAGGTCACCCACCCGCATCCATCCTTTACTCCGGATGATAAAGCGGTGCTGTACAGTTCCGATAAAGACGGCAAACCAGCGCTCTATATCGCGAAACTCCCCGAGCAACCTGAAATGTTGCATGCCTGATTTGAGTTAGTGTTTCTGTAACTGGCCTTGCCCTCCGTTTCGGAGGGCTTTTTTTTGGTAGGTGGCTGCCTGACTGGAGGGAATGACCAGGCCGGGCAAGCGCTAGCGCCACCCGGCAGTTTTTAGAGAATAAGTTGGACTTTAGAAGGAATACGCCACGCCTAAACGGAAACGGGTCTGGCGCTCGTCGGTGTCTTTTACGCCCACGTTGCCCACCTCAACATACGGCGCCCAGTTTTGATCCCATTTATAGGCTAGCTTGGCGTTATATTCGTTAGAATAATCTTTATTATTATTACGAATCATACCCTCGGTACTTTTCGCATAAACGTAATTCAGCTCGGTACGCCAGTCCCCCATGACCCAACCCACCCAGGCATCGCCACGGTTAACTTTGTCATCGTCTTTATTTGAGCTGGACGGATAACGGGTATATTCGTAACGGTAACGTGCCGCCACGTAAAAACCATTATCGAAGCTGTATTGCAGGTGCAGGTTCGGTTTATAAATGGTACGGCTGTCATTACTCTCAATGGTAAATGCAGGCGTCAGCGCAATATTGTCGGTTGCTTTCCAGCGCCAGCTAATTTGGTCTTCATGACCGTTACCCACAACATCGGCAAACGGCTGGTCGGCCTTGTCGCCACCGGATTTCCATTTCGCTTCAACAGAGAAGCCGAAGCCGTTAGCAAAGCGATGCGAGACCGCAACGCGGTCTGCGTTCGCGCCGTTATCAATATATTCATGGCGCAGATCGACGGTAACCGCCTGAGCCGCAAAAGACGCACCAATAAGAGAGGCAAGGACCAGAGATTTGTTAAACATGAAAAAACCCTCAAATAAAATAGCGTTTCGTTTTTATGGAACTGCAGTTTATTTTTTAATAAACGTTATTTTAGTGATCAGGATCGTAATTATTTGTTTCATTTTTTTTGGCAAAGATGGACGTGATGTCAGTCAACAAAAGAGGATTATTAACCTTAAATTTCAGGGGAGAGATCACAGTAAGACGTTAGCGGGGATAATAATACAGCGAGTAATTATTCCACTCTGCATTGAGATTGAACTGACAATCGTAAAAACATCACGCTATGTGTAAAAAAAAACCTCCCGAGGGGAGGTTTGCTTTTTGAAAGGAAAGGATCACCGCTCAATCGCCAGCGCCACCCCTTGCCCACCGCCAATACAGAGCGTGGCAATGCCTTTACGGGCGTTACGCTTTTTCATTTCATGCACTAAGGAGACCAGTATACGGCAGCCGGACGCGCCGATAGGGTGCCCCAGCGCGATAGCGCCACCGTTGACGTTGACCCGCAGCGGATCCCACTCCAGCATTTTGCCCACCGAGATCGCCTGCGCGGCAAAGGCTTCGTTGACTTCAATCAGATCCACGTCGCTAAGCTGCCAGCCTGCACGCTCCAGACAACGGCGCGTCGCATAGACGGGGGCGATCCCCATCAACGCCGGATCCACACCCACGCTGGCAAAGGCTTTAATACGTGCGAGCACGGGAAGATCCAGCTCCTGCGCTTTGCTTTCGCTCATCATCATCACGGCCGCAGCGCCATCGTTAATGGAAGAGGCATTCCCTGCGGTCACCGACCCCAACGTTTCAAATGCCGGGTTAAGCTTCGCCAGCCCTTCTGCGCTGGCATCGGTGCGCGGCTGCTCGTCGGTATCCACCATCACGGCTTCACCGTTCTGACGCTGGGTGCTGACCGGGACGATCTCATCACGAAACCGTCCGGAATCAATTGCGGCGCGGGCTTTTTGCTGCGAGCTGAGCGCGTAGGCGTCCTGAAGCTCGCGGCTGATGCCATATTCACGCGCCAGGTTTTCCGCCGTGACGCCCATATGATAATCGTTGAACGCATCCCACAGGCCGTCATGCACCAGGCTGTCGAGCAACTGGCTGTTTCCAAGCTGCGCGCCGGTACGGCTGTCGGTCAGAACGTGTGGCGCGCGACTCATGTTCTCCTGCCCACCGGCAATCACCACATCCGCCTCGCCGCACTGAATGGCCTGCGTGGCGAGATGCAGCGCTTTTAAACCGGAACCACAGACATCGTTGATGGTAATGGCGGAAACCGTGTTGGGCAGCCCGCCTTTCAGTGCCGCCTGTCGGGCAGGGTTTTGCCCGGCTCCGGCGGTCAGCACCTGGCCGAGGATCACCTCATCGACTTCATGGGCGGCAATCCCGCTGCGTTCCACCAGCGCTTTCACCACCACGCTACCCAGATCGACAGCCGAGTGGCGCGCTAATGCCCCCTGAAAACAGCCGATAGCTGTACGCAACGCACCCACTATAACGACATCTTTCATCACGACCTCAGTGTTAAATGACCTGACGATAGTAGAGTATTGTTATCAACAATTATCGCGATTGTTTAAAATTAGTGAGTTAAATCACAAGGATCAGCGCGCGTCCTGCAAATACTGTCGCAGCCAGCTTCCGGCGACGCCAGGGGGAGATCGTTTGTTCCAGAGCAGATCGACACCAATCGCGCGTGGCCAGCCGGGGACATTAAGTTGCACCAGCGATTTCGCCGCCGCAAATTCATCGACCAGCGCACAGGGCAGTACACACCAGCCAAATCCCTGAACCGCCATACTCAAGAGTAACAGGTAATTCGGTGCTGACCAGACTGGCCCCCGGGCAAGGGTGGCTTCGCGTTCGAGATAGGTGCTCAGGCGCAGCTCGCGCCAGCCCTGTAGCTCATCAGCCTTGGTTTCGTGTTGCCCGGCAAGGGGGTGTTCCGCGCTGACGTAAATCGCCATCCGGGTCTGCAGGGGAAGCCGGGTCACGCCGATATCGGTAGGATAACTGCCGCGCGCTTCCGTCAGGCCAATTTGCGCCCTCTCCTTCTGCAGCAGATCGATGACATCCTCTTCTTCGCCAATCAGACATTCGAATTCCGTATGTGGAAAACGCTGGTCGAACTGTTTCATCAGGTTTTCAAGCACGTCCGGGTTGAGCGTATCGGAGAGCACAAACGTCAGCCGCGCCTCGGTCTGCGCGGTTAACGACACCGCCAGTTCGTCCAGCCGCGCGCTGGCGGCCAGGATCGACTGCACATAGCCCAGCACCTGCTCGCCCTGGACGGTTAACACCGGCTGGCGCGCCGAGCGGTCAAAGAGATCAAACCCGAGATCGGCTTCCAGGTTGGCTATGGACGTGCTGATTGTGGACTGGCTTTTACGCAGGCGGCGGGCGGCGGCGGAAAAGGAACCTGCGGCAACGGTCTCGACAAACGCGGTGAGGGCTTCAGGGGAATAGCGCATGAACTATCTACTTTATCGATGGATACTATCTTTAATATATCAGATTTAGCGATAAAAATAGGCTACATCGACGCCCATCCTGGCGAATTAATGAGGTCACTATGCAACATCAAGATGCACTCCACCGTAAACTGCCGGAGCGGATCTTCCATGCCGTCTGCTTTGAAGGGATTGCCACGGCGATCCTCGCCCCAACCGCAGCCTGGCTCATGCAGCGCTCCGTGGTGGAAATGGGTGGGTTAACCATTATCCTGGCGACCACGGCGATGCTGTGGAACATTATCTATAACTTTGGCTTCGACCGTTTCTGGCCCGTTCAGCGGGTCAAACGCACGGCGAAAGTGCGCGCCCTGCACGCCCTGGGGTTCGAATGCGGGTTTATTGTGATTGGCGTGTCCATCGTCGCCGCCGTTCTCGGCGTGACGTTGCTTCAGGCATTCACGCTGGAAATAGGTTTCTTCCTGTTCTTCCTGCCGTACACCATGTTCTATAACTGGGCGTACGATACCCTGCGCGAAAAATTCCTTAAGCGTCGCCAGCAACGACGCGCCCTGGCTGGCTAAACGCCCTCTGGCCGGACGCCCGTTCCGGCCAAACTCCTTCGAAGCAACTGCGCTCTCCACGCATAATTATGGTAAATTGCACGCCATTCTGATGGTTTGATAGTTGAAACGTTGCTCTAATGTCGAAAATTTGGTCAAAAGATGAGACTCTCTGGAGTTTCGCTCTCTATGGCACGGCCGTGGGCGCAGGAACGCTGTTCTTGCCCATTCAGCTGGGCTCCGCAGGCGCCATTGTCCTGTTTATTACCGCCCTCGTGGCCTACCCATTAACCTACTGGCCGCACAGAGCGCTGGCGCAGTTTATTCTGTCGTCGAAGACAAAAGGTAATGAGGGGATCACCGGTGCCGTTTCCCACTACTACGGCAGAAAGATTGGGAATCTGATCACCACGCTCTATTTCATCGCCTTTTTTGTGGTGGTGCAGATTTATGCCGTGGCTATCACCAACTCGTTAACCGAGCAGCTGGCAAAACAGATGACCGTGGACACCGCCGTTCGCGTGCTGGTCAGTTTTGGCGTGGTGCTGGTACTGAATCTGATCTTCCTGATGGGACGGCACATCACCATCAAAGTGATGGGATTCCTGGTGTTTCCGCTGATTGCCTATTTTCTGTTTGTCTCGCTGTACCTGACGGGAAGCTGGCAGCCCTCGCTGCTCACCAGCCAGATGGCGTTCGATCGGCATACGTTGCATCAGGTGTGGATCTCGATCCCGGTGATGGTTTTCGCCTTTAGCCATACCCCGATTATCTCGACGTTCGCGGTTGACCGTCGTGAGAAGTTCGGTGATGAGGCTATGGGTAAATGCAAGAAAATCATGAAGGTGGCGTATCTGATTATCTGCCTGAGCGTGCTGTTCTTCGTGTTTAGCTGCCTGCTCTCTATCCCGCCGTCGTACATTGTGTCGGCGAAAGAGCAAGGGGTCACGATCCTGTCAGCGCTGTCGATGATGCCCTCATCGCCTGCATGGTTGGGCATTTCCGGGATTATTGTGGCCATTATCGCGATGTCGAAATCGTTCCTCGGCACCTATTTCGGGGTGATTGAAGGGGCGACGGAAATTGTCAAATCGTCGCTGAATCAGGTGGGGGTCAAAAAGAGCCGCGCCTTTAACCGCGCGATTTCAATTCTTGGCGTGTCGTTGATCACCTTCGCGGTCTGCTGCATCAATCCGAACGCCATTTCGATGATTTATGCCATTAGCGGCCCGCTTATCGCGATGATCCTGTTTATTATGCCGACGCTGTCGACGTACCTGATCCCGTCGTTGAAGACGTATCGTTCCATCGGCAACCTGCTGACGCTGATCGTCGGCGTGCTGTGCGTGTCGGTGATGTTTGTAGGATAAGCCCGCGGTGCCCGGCGCAATGCCGGGCACCTCTCTCACGCCCGAATATCGTCATATTCCCGCGTATTATCAAATTCATGTTTGGCAAACGGGCACAGCGGGATAATTTTACGGTTTTCACCGCGCATCTTCTCCACCACTTTCGCCACCAGCTGCTTACCCACGCCCTGCCCTTTCAGGCTTTCGTCCACGTCGGTATGTTCAATAATGCTCAGGTGTTCACCGGTCGGAACAAAGACAATCTCCGCTACCTGGTTCCCGTCTGCATCATTCACGTAAAATTTGTTATGGCCTTCCAGAATATCCATGGTTCCTCGCTTATTTTTGGCGATACTTCAGCGCGCCGCTCGGGCAGGTATCAATCACGCGTATGACGGTCTCAACGTCCACCTCATCCGGCACGATCCACGGTTTACGTTTCAGGTTGAACAGCTTTGCGCTGCCGCGCACGCAGTTTCCTGAATGTTTGCAGATCCCGGTATTGAAGTAGACGTCGATCTTCTCACCGGTGTAGGCCCGGTATCCCGCTTCCAGTAGCTCTTTATCCACGACATAGCCTCTGTTGTTATTATGTTGGTGAATGGGTTATAGCACAGGAAAGCGGGAGGCGGTTAGCGTCGGTAAGCGAGCGATCGTACCAGTCTGTCGCCGAGTTTCTGGATAGTCTGCACCAGCAGCAGTAACACGATGACCGTGCCAGCAATCAGGGTGTTATCGAAGCGTTGATAGCCATAGCGAATGGCCAGGTCTCCCAGCCCGCCGCCGCCGACAACGCCCGCCATGGCGGAAAAACCGATCAACATCACAATGGTCAGCGTAATTCCCGCCACCAGCGCGGGCAGTGCTTCGGGCAAGAGAACCCGGCTGACAATATGCCAGTGGCTGCCCCCCATCGACTCCACCGCTTCTATGCGTCCCCTATCCACCTCATCCAGCGCGCTTTCAACAATGCGAGCAAAAAAGGGAAAGGCGCCAAGCGTAATGGGTACCACGGCGGCGGTGCTGCCAAGCGTGGTGCCGACAATCCACCGGGTGACCGGGATAAGGGCAATGAGCAAAATAACAAAGGGCAAGGCTCGCCCAATATTGACGAGGCTATTGAGCACGACAGCCACCGCCCGGTTGGGTAACACACCGTCTTTACGCGTGATAAACAGCAGCACGCCAACGGGTAATCCAATGGCTACCGTAAAGAGCGTCGCCAGCGCCACCATGTAGAGGGTTTCCAGGGTGGCGTTAATCATTAAGTCCTGAAAGCGATCCCAGTTCACGCTACGCATCTCGCCCCCGTCTCTGACTCATATTTTGCCAGGAAAGCACGATCGGTTTCGCCATCCTGCAGCAGCATTTGACGCAGCCGCCCTTCCCGACGCGACATAATTTGCGAAAGCGACCCGCTCTCAATGAGCGCCCCCTGCTCCAGCAGGGCCGCTGCATGGCAGATCTGCTTCACGACCGTCATTTCGTGGGTGATTAGCACAATGGTGATATTGAGCTGCTGTTGAATATCAGCCAGCAGATCGAGAATAGCGCGAGTCGTTTCCGGGTCGAGCGCGCTGGTCGCTTCATCGCACAGCAGGTAGCGAGGCTGTACCGCCAGCGCACGGGCAATGCCCACCCGCTGCTTCTGACCACCTGAGAGCTGCGAGGGCCACGCGTGACCAAAATTTCCCAGCCCCACCAGTTCGAGCAGGGCGGCAACCCGCTGCTGACGCAACGGGCGCGGGACACCGGCAATCTCCAGCGGCAGATCGATATTGTCGTTGACGGTACGCGAGTGCAGCAGATTGAAGTGCTGGAAGATCATGCCCATCTGCTGACGCTGCTGGCGAAGCTGCGCCACGCCCAGCGTGGCGATATCCTGGCCATCGATGAGTACGCGACCCGACGTCGGCTGTTCAAGGCGATTCAGACAGCGCAGCAGGGTGCTTTTCCCCGCCCCGCTGCGCCCGAGAATGCCAAAGATCGTTCCTTCTTCTATCGACAGCGAAATGTCCGTCAAGGCCGGCGCGGTTGCGCCGGGATACTGTTTACTGATGTGCTCGAGTTTAATCATGCTGTGGCGCCGTAATGGGGATCACCGAGCCGTTGTATTTCTCGCGGATAAAGGCTGCCACCTTCGGGGAGGTTAAGTCTTTCGCGAGTTCGGCAATACGCGGGTCCTTCAGCAATTCAGGCGTGGTGACCAGCAGGTTGGCATAAGGATTGTTGCTGGCGGATTCCAGCCCTAAAGCGTCTTTCGCCGGAACCAGCCCCGCCTCAAGGGCATAGTTGCCGTTGATCACCGCAGCGTCCACATCGTCTAACGCACGCGGGATTTGCGGCGATTCAATCTCCACAATCTTGATTTTCTTCGGGTTGTCGCTGATGTCAGCAGGCGTTACCAGCGTAGAGGCCGCGTCGCCGCTGGCCTTCAGTTTCAGCACGCCTTTGCTCTGCAACAGCCACAATGAACGGCTGAGGTTAGTGGCGTTATTCGGCACGGCAATGCTTGCCCCTTCCGGTAATTCATCCAGTGATTTCACCTTACGGGAATAGATACCCAGGGGTTCAATATGAACTTCAGCAGCCACGCTGAAGGTTTTTCCCAGCGCCTTCTCCTGATCTTTCAGGTACGGCAGATGCTGGAAATAGTTGGCATCCACCTCTCCGGAAGCCAGTAACTCATTCGGGTTAATCCCGCCGCTGCTCATCTCGATAATTTTCAGATCGAGTTTAGGATCGATTTTTTTCACATACTCCAGGATTTCCGCATGGGGAATAGGATCGGCGGCGATACGTAACGGTGCGGCGTGCAGCGTTTGTGAAACCAGTAAAGCGAGCCCAGCCAGCGTAAAGAATGCAGATTTCATCATCGTCTTATCTCTTATTGTTTATTAAAACTGTGGTTCGCTGTTGAGGTGATCCGCGTAAAAACGGTTTGCCACATCAGGATGAGAACGCAGTCGGCCTTTTAAATAATTCCAGCCCACTTCGCGTAACAGGGGGTTGAGCGGATCGCTGGTTGGTCCGTGTGCCAACCGCGCGAGGGAGTCGGGCAGTTGAAAGACCGGCACGACTGCATTCAGCTGTGCGCCGAGGAAGAAAGCGTATGACAGGCGCTCCCGGCCAGCCTGCGGGGAGACGACGCGGTGTACGGTAGCGCGCAGATAGCCATTGGTTGCCAGTTCGAGCAGTTCGCCGATATTAACCACGAATGCGCCAGGCAGCGGCACCGCGTCCACCCATTCATTCGGCGAGACCTCAACCTGCAAACCGCCCTGCTCGTCCTGCAATAACAACGTCAGGAAACCCGAATCCTTATGCGCGCCAACGCCCTGGCGGGATTCATTTTCACTGCGCCCCGGATAGCGGATCAGCTTGATGTGCTCGTTGGGATATTCGCCGTAAAGGTCATCGAAGGCGTTTCTCGGCAGGGACAGCGCTTCGGCAAAAGCCCGCAGAAGTTCAAGCGCCACGTCGGTCATTTTCTGCTGCCAGAGAGTGATCACATCACGCATTTCCGGCAGCGCTTCGGGCCACTGATTGGGTCCCTGCATGCGTTGCCATACCGGGCCAGTGCTCCTTTCGATGGCAGAGCGTTCAGCGCCAATATCAAATTGCTCGCGGTAGTCCGGCTGGCTGCGGGTAATTTCCGAACCCGCGCGGTTATAGCCGCGAAAATGCGGTGAATTGGCCATCCTGACCTTCAGCTTTTCCTGCTCCGGCAGGGCAAAAAATTCACGCGAGACGCGCTGCACATCGTCCAGCAACGCCTGAGAAATACCGTGCCCGGTCAGGTAAAAGAACCCCACATCGCGGGCTGCTTTCCCCAGGTCTTCAAGAAAGGCTTTACGCTGTTGAGGATCGCCCTGCAACCGGGAGAGTTCAATAACAGGTAAGGAGAGATTTTGCGCTGTGCTCATCGTTTTTTTCCAGCTTATGACAATGCGCTCACCTTGCCATTTCGCCACATCGTGCACTACGAAGTTTTCTGTCTATCGATATCAAAAAGCCAGCAATGGGCCTGCAAGAATAAGGGTGAAAATTTATTTCAGTGGCGCTTTCACTCATGACCACTTTTATTTATAAATAACGCACACACCTACCCCCAAATTATTACCTCCATATATTTATCACCTTGAGACTATTCTCATTGCGCACGTTGCCGTTTCATTCTCTTTCACGCAATTTGTAAACTCATGTAATTCATTTCCGCGGCGGGTTTACGATAAAAAAACCTGCACCTGGCGGCAGGCACCGAAGAATCGAACCTGTAAGCAACGGATATCGTAACCATTTATAGGCACAGACCTGTAAAATAACGAAGCGGTATATTTCGCAGCGGTAACCACCTCACACCAAAATAAAGCGAAACTGTAATTTGACTCTTCCAGCAGAACGACTAATGTTAATTCCTGAACGACAAATGATACGAATTAAAAAATCGTATCTCCTGACATAAACGCAACAAGAGGGTTGATATATGGCAGAACATCGTGGTGGTTCCGGTAATTTCGCTGAAGACCGTGATAAAGCATCTGAAGCTGGACGTAAAGGCGGCCAGCACAGCGGTGGTAATTTCAAAAACGATCCGCAACGCGCGTCTGAAGCAGGTAAGAAAGGGGGACAGAACAGTCACGGCGGAGGCCGTAAATCTGATAATTCCTGATCTTATTTAAGTCTCTTATAAATAACCGAGAGCATGCTGCGGGCCTGGTGGCTCGCAGTACCCTTTACTTATTTAACGGGAACATAAATATGAACATGAAAAGTATCGAAGACGTCTTTATTCACCTCCTGTCGGATACCTACAGCGCTGAGAAGCAGCTGACTCGTGCGCTAAGCAAACTTTCCCGCGCAGCATCAAGCGAACAGCTCAGCGCCGCGTTTACGGCACACCTTGAAGAGACGCAGGGACAAATTGAGCGTATAGACCAAATTATTGAGCAGGAATCCGGCATTAAATTAAAGCGCATGAAATGCGTGGCAATGGAAGGCCTGATTGAAGAAGCAAATGAAGTCATTGAGAGCACAGAGAAAAATGAAGTGCGCGATGCGGCATTAATCGCTGCTGCGCAAAAAGTCGAGCATTATGAAATAGCGAGCTACGGTACCCTGGCGACATTAGCAGAACAGCTTGGCTATAAAAAAGCCGTTAAACTTCTCGCCGAAACACTGGAAGAAGAGAAAGAAACCGATCTTAAATTAACCGACCTGGCCGTTGGTAATATTAATCAAAAAGCCCAAAAAGGTTAACCCCGGAAATAAATGAGCATCAGCATTTAATTAAAACAAATAACTCACAGGAGTTTATTATGAATCATGTAGAACACTACCATGATTGGCTGCGCGATGCCCATGCGATGGAAAAGCAAGCCGAATCGATGCTGGAATCCATGGCCAGCCGTATTGAAAATTACCCCGACTTACGTGCTCGTATCGAACAACATATTAATGAGACAAAACGCCAAATTACATTGCTGGAAGAAATACTCGACCGCAATGATATTTCACGTTCGGTTTTAAAAGATTCAATGAGCAAAATGGCGGCCCTGGGACAGTCCATTGGCGGCATGTTCCCCTCTGATGAGATCGTAAAAGGCTCAATCAGCGGCTACGTTTTCGAGCAGTTTGAAATTGCCTGTTATACCTCCCTGCTGGCAGCCGCCAAAAAAGCGGGTGATACCGCCTCGATACCCGCCATTGAGACCATCCTGGCGGAAGAGCGCGAAATGGCCGACTGGCTGATTCGCCATATTCCGCAAACGACGGAACAGTTCCTGCTGCGCTCAGACGCGGACGGCGTTGAAGCGAAAAAATAACTGGAGAGGGAGAGTCTATGTTCCGACACGTAAAACAGCTGCAGTATACGGTTCGCGTGGCCGAACCCAATCCGGGCCTGGCCAATCTGTTACTGGAACAGTTTGGCGGGCCGCAGGGCGAACTTGCCGCCGCCTGTCGTTACTTCACTCAGGGGCTGAGCGATGACGATCCTGGCCGCAAAGATATGCTGATGGATATCGCGACCGAGGAGCTGAGCCACCTCGAAATTATCGGCACCCTGGTCGGTATGCTTAACAAAGGGGCCAAAGGCGAACTGGCGGAAGGGGTTGAAAGTGAAGCGGAACTGTATCGGTCAATGACCGAAAACGGCAACGACAGTCACATCACGTCGCTGCTATACGGCGGTGGTACGCCGCTGACCAACTCGGCGGGCGTGCCGTGGACTGCAGCCTACATTGACACCATCGGCGAACCCACCGCCGACCTGCGCTCAAACGTGGCGGCGGAAGCCAGAGCTAAGATCATTTATGAACGACTGATCAACGTGACGGACGATCCGGGGGTTAAGGATGCGCTGGCGTTTCTGATGACGCGTGAGGCGGCGCACCAGCTCTCCTTTGAAAAGGCGCTGCAATCCATCCGCAATAATTTTCCGCCCGGAAAATTGCCGCCAATCGAGGAGTACACCAACAAGTACTACAATATGTCTGAAGGTGGAGAAGTTCGCGGAAGCTGGAACAGCGATAAGCATTTCGACTACGTGGAATCTCCCCAGCCAGCGGTTGACGGAGGAGACGGCAGTGCAAGCGTAACGCTTACGACCGAGCAGGCCACGCTGGTCAAAGCTATGTCTGCACGCACGAAGTCCGATCCAAACGCCGACCCGCTAACCGGCGCCGAGCTTGGCGCAGGGAAGAAAAAACCGTAATCGGTTTTGCCAGGTAGCCTGACGCTGCCTGGCAATTCTCGTTAGCCCTCCGTTCCAGAGGTACGGCCCATGTTCGAACTCGATGCGTTTCATCTGGCCAGAATACAATTCGCCTTTACCGTCTCGTTTCACATCCTTTTTCCCGCCATCACCATCGGGCTTGCCAGCTATCTGGTAGTACTTGAAGGCATGTGGCTGCGCACCAAAAACGACGTCTGGCGTTCGCTGTACCATTTTTGGCTAAAGATTTTTGCCGTCAACTTTGGCATGGGCGTGGTGTCCGGGCTGGTGATGGCTTACCAGTTCGGGACTAACTGGAGCGGTTTTTCCCAGTTCGCAGGCAGTATCACCGGCCCGCTACTCACCTATGAGGTGCTCACCGCCTTCTTCCTTGAAGCCGGTTTTTTGGGCGTGATGCTGTTCGGCTGGAACAAGGTCGGCCCTGGCCTGCACTTCTTCGCGACCTGCATGGTGGCGCTGGGTACCCTGATGTCCACCTTCTGGATCCTCGCCTCCAACAGCTGGATGCACACTCCGCAGGGCTTCAGTATTCAGAACGGCCAGGTGATCCCTGAGGACTGGCTGGCAATAATCTTTAACCCCTCCTTCCCGTATCGGCTGATCCACATGTCTATCGCCGCCTTCCTGAGCAGCGCGCTGTTTGTGGGCGCATCGGGGGCGTGGCATCTGCTGCGCGGCAACGACACGCCCGCCGTGCGTAAAATGTTCTCAATGGCGATGTGGATGGCGCTGCTGGTCGCCCCCATCCAGGCGGTGGTCGGCGATATGCACGGCCTGAACACGCTGGAGCACCAGCCCGCCAAGATTGCCGCCATCGAAGGGCACTGGGAGAACCCGCCGGGCGAAGCGACGCCGCTGCTGCTGTTTGGCGTGCCGGACATGGAGGAAGAGCGCACCAAATACGGGCTGGAGATCCCCGCGCTCGGCAGCCTGATCCTGACCCACAGCCTGGATAAACAGGTTCCCGCCCTGAAGGACTTCCCGAAAGAAGATCGCCCTAACTCCCTGATTGTCTTCTGGTCGTTCCGCGTTATGGTCGGGATGGGGCTGCTGATGATTGCGCTCGGCGCGCTCAGCGTCTGGCTGCGCTATCGGCACCGGCTATACCACTCGCGTCCGTTCCACTGGTTTGCCCTCTGCATGGGGCCCGCCGGGCTCCTCGCACTGCTGGCCGGCTGGGTGACCACCGAAGTGGGCCGCCAGCCGTGGGTAGTCTACGGCTACCTGCGCACCATCGACGCCGTATCGCTGCACAGCACGCTGCAGATGAGCATCAGCCTGCTGGCCTTTATCGTGGTCTACTGTTCGGTCTTTGGCGTGGGCTATGTCTATCTCGTTCGGCTAATTAAGAAAGGGCCGCAGCCTGTTGGCACCCTAACCTCTAACACTTCGGGCACCCCTGCCCGTCCGCTGTCTGCCGCTGAATCTGTTCCTGAAGAGGAGAGAAGCTGATGGGCGTTGATATCTCGGTTATCTGGTTTGCAATCATCGTCTTCGCCACGCTGATGTACATCATCATGGACGGCTTCGATCTCGGAATTGGGATGCTCTTCACCTTTGTGGGTGATGCCAAAGAACGCGACGTGATGGTAAACAGCGTGGCCCCGGTCTGGGACGGAAATGAAACCTGGCTGGTGCTGGGCGGTGCTGGGCTGTTTGGTGCGTTTCCCCTGGCCTATGCGGTGATCATTGATGCGCTGACCATTCCGCTTACCGCCATGCTGATTGGCCTGATCTTTCGCGGCGTGGCGTTCGAATTTCGCTTCAAGGCGACGCCGTCGCACCGCAAATTCTGGGACTACTCCTTTGCGGGCGGATCCTTGCTCGCCACGTTCAGTCAGGGGATCGTCGTCGGGGCGATGATCAACGGTTTCGATGTGGAAGGACGACGCTTTGTCGGCTCATCGCTGGACTGGCTGACGCCGTTCAACCTGTTCTGCGGGCTGGGGCTGATCGTCGCTTATACCCTGCTGGCGACGACCTGGCTCATCATGAAAAGCGAGGGCGCGCTGCAAACCCGCATGCGCGAGTTGACCCGCCACGTGCTGCTGGCGCTGGTTGGGGTTATCGCGGTGGTCAGCATCTGGACGCCCCTTGGCTGGCAGTACGTGGCCGACCGCTGGTTCACCCTGCCGAATTTCTTCTGGTTCCTGCCGGTCCCCCTGCTGGTGGCGGTTTTTAGCCTGTGGATCTGGCGACTGACCCGCAATCCGAACAGCCATGCCCGCCCGTTCCTGCTGACGCTCGGGTTGATCTTTCTCGGCTTTAGCGGGCTGGGCATCAGCCTGTGGCCGCATATCATTCCGCCGCGTATTACCCTGTGGGAGGCCGCCGCGCCGCCTGCCAGCCAGCTATTTATGCTGGTCGGGACGCTGCTGATTATTCCGGTGATTCTGGTGTACACCGCCTGGAGCTACTACGTCTTCCGGGGCAAAGTGTCTGATACGGAAGGCTATCACTGAGGTGCGCTATGGCAGGCTGGCATACACGAGCCATTATTTATCTTATCAGATTGATACCGCCCTGTTTTACGACCTGAACGGCGATGGCTGCGGGGACATCGCCGGAATTGGGGCCAAGCTGCGCTATATCCGCCGGATGGGGGCAACGGTTATCTGGATCACCCCGTTTTATCTGACGCCGTTTCTGGATGAAGGCTACGACGTAAGCGACCACCTGCAGGTCGACCCGCGTTTCGGAAAATTGAAGGATATCATCGCGTTTATCGAGCAGGCTCGCGAGCTGGGCATGCAGGTAATTATCGAGCTGCTGATCCAGCACACCTCGGACGCGCATCCCTGGTTTCAACAGGCGCGCCGCAACCCGCAGTCCCCCTTTCGTGATTATTACCTGTGGTCCGATAACGACGATGACGACACGCCGCCCATGTTTCCCGGCGTGGAGAAAAGCATCTGGTCATGGGACGATGAAGCCGGACAATACTACCGGCATATGTTCTATCGCCATGAGCCGGATCTGAATCTGGCCTCGCCTGCGGTGCTCAAAGAGATCGACAACATCATCCTCTTCTGGCTCAAGCTCGGCGTGTCGGGCTTTCGCCTGGATGCGGCATCTCATCTGACAAAGCAGGCCGGGCGTGGGGATGAGAAAAAGGGGCTGTGGATCCTCGAACATATGCGTCAGCTGATTGAGCAACACAACCCGGATGCGATCCTGCTCGGGGAAGTAGACGTCGAGGTCGAGGAATATAAAGACTACTTTGGTGATAACGATCGCCTGAATCTGGTGCTGAACTTCTGGCTCAACAAGTATTTTTACGTCAGCCTGGCCGAGAAAAGCGCCCGCCCGCTGCGCAAGGCGGTGAAGAAAATGATCGTGCCGCCGGATCCCTGCTGTTTCGCCAACTGGCTGCGCAATCATGACGAGCTGGATCTGGAGGGGATCGGCAAAAAAGAGAAGCAGACCGTTCTTGATACCTTTGCCCCGGATGACGACATGAACGTGTATCAGCGCGGCATTCGCCGCCGCCTGGCGCCGATGCTGAATGGCAATCAAAAACGGCTGGCGTTCTGTCACGCGGTGCTGTTCTCTCTGCCGGGCGTACCGGTGATGCGCTACGGGGATGAAATCGGCATGGGTGACGATCTGGAGCTGGAAGAGCGTTACGCCGTCCGCACCCCCATGCAGTGGGCGGGCTCGCAGGGCGGTGGTTTTTCGGATGCCGACCCCGACACCTTTATCGCCCCTGTCATCGGTAGCGGTCCTTTCCGCTATCAAAAAATCAACGTGGCGGATTCCCTTCTGCACCGCAACTCGCTTCTGCATCGCATCATTGATATTGCCAATACGCGTTCAGAGTTCCCGGAAATTGGTATTGCGCCGTTTCGACTCATCAACATCGACAACGATGCAGTCCTGGGGCTCTATTATGAAACCGACGAGCGCAGCATTCTGACCTTCGTGAACTTCAGCGACAAGGCGGTTCAGTTCACCGCGAAAGGGATCCGCCACGCCACCTGGACCGCCTGTCTGGCCGACAAACGGTACGAGGATGCGCTACTGCCCGGTAAAACGGTGGAGCTCAATATCGGCGGATACGGCTACCGCTGGTTCTGGACCAACCGCACCGCGCTGCGCTGACTATTTTTTCCGGGTCGACAGCAGGCGAGCCATGACCAGCCCCGCGACCGCGAGCGAACCGAGCAACACTTTCCCCGGCATGCCGGAGGAGACGGTCGTGGCACGATCCTTCGCTTCGGCAGAAAAGCGTCCATGGATTTTGTGCAGATCGTTGACCGGTTGATCCAGATAGTCCCGGCGATCTTCGGCGTTCAGCTTATCGGTCATCTGCCCTTCCCACGCTTTTTTTACCATCAGCCTGTCAAGAAAACCGGGGAAGAGAAACTGCCCGACAATCGACTGAACGGTACTGCTGCCCACCCAGAGTTCACGTACCGGTTTCTGCGCGACCTTAAAAATGGCGCTGGCCGCCACTTCGGGCTGAAAGACGGGCGGAACGGGGCGCATCGCCCAGGCAAATTTGTTTCTCGCCCAGTCAAACTGCGGCGTATTGAGACCCGGCATTTGCACCATTGAAAGCTGAACCCGGCTGTTTTCGTGCATCAGTTCGGTACGCACGGCGTCGGTGAATCCGCGTATCGCGGCCTTTGCGCCACAGTAGGCAGACTGAAGGGGGATAGAACGGTAGGCCAGCGCAGACCCGACCTGAATAATTACCCCGCGATCGCGAGGGACCATCAGTTCCAGCGCGGCGCGGGTGCCGTTCACGTAGCCCAGATAGGTGACCTCCGTAACGCGGCGAAATTCATCGGGCGTCATCGTGCGAAACGGTGCCAGCACGGCCCCCATCGCGTTATTAACCCACACATCGATTGCACCCAGGCGGTACTCAATATCGTTGGCGGCATCGACGACGGCCTGGCTTTCCGCCACGTCGGCCTGCACGGCATACGCATTGACGCCAAAACGACGTAGCTCCTCTTGCGTGGAGTACAGGCTCTCGTCCTCGCGGGCAATAATACCCACATCGTAACCCGCTTTCGCAAAGTGCAGCGCCGTCGCTTTCCCCACGCCCGCCGTCCCGCCGGTAATGACAATTACAGCCATACAACCTCCGCCTTTATTTCAAGCCTGATAGCTTCTCGATCAGTTCAGATAAGGCATAACGGACCGCTTTTTCCACCACATCCTGACATTCACCGGAAAAGTGCACGGTGCTCGTTTCCGTACGCTCGCCTAAATTCCAGGCGAAGCAGACGGTTCCGGCTGCCGTACCGTCATCCCCACCTTCCGGGCCCGCATATCCGCTGATAGCGATACTGATATCGGCCTGCGCAATGTCGCGAATTTTCGCTGCCATTTCGGTGACCGTTTGTTCACTGACGGCGGTGAAGCGCGTGAGGGTTTCATGACGAACGCCCAGGATCCTCTCTTTTGCCTCATCGCTGAACACCACCATCCCGACATCATAGAATTCTGCCGTGTTCTCCTCGGCGCAGAGCGCAACCGCCAGATTGCCGCCCGTGCAGGATTCCGCCGTGGTCAAACGCAGCTCTAAATCCGTGAGTTTTGTCGCCAGCTTTTTCGTTAACTCTCCGACGGTTTCATTTTTATCATGCTCCAGATTATGCATAGCGGTGCCTCTTAATTTTCAAAAGGAATGATGGAAATATGACCATTCCTTTCCAGAATAGCGTATTTGATTTCCTTCAACTCCGTCACGCCGTTATTTTGACGCGCTGAAACCAGAATATCATCGCAAGAAACATCCACTTTTTTAAGCTTATCCATGAGTGGAATGCCGTTTTCCACTAATATAACCGGCGTGCCATCCAGAATATTTTCAACGGGAGAAAAATACTTTTTCATTAAGCCAAATATAATGTCTACCACCACCAGCGTGGTGATCGTAATCATCGCACCGGTGACCGAAAAATCTTGTCCCAACAGCGCCTGTTGCGTTGCTTCACTGATTATGAGCAACAGGATCAGGTCGAAACTGGTCATTTGCAGCAGCGCGCGCCGTCCAGCCACTTTGAATACCACGACCAGAAAAAGATAAATGGCCAGGGCTCGAAAGACCATATCCATATTCGCCTCCTAAGGGTAAATGAACTGCCAGAAGCGAATTTCTGGCTCGTTGTTTACACGAATTGCATTTGCCCACTTCCCCGCCTTCGACGGCGTCAGAAATAGTCTGACGGTGAATTTTTCATTATATTTTAGGTTGTTATAGACGAAAAACAGCGTATCTCCCCGGCTGTACATGCTGTCAGGCTGCGGCCAGATGCTGCCCGGCTCATAGACATCACCGCTCTCGCTCGCCATGCTGATGACGTATTCCCCCTGGGTTTTTACCGGGAAGGCGATCTGCAGCGGAAACTCTGTTTCCCGGCGTCCAAAACGCTCATAGTTGAGAGTGAGCGTTTTTGCCGAATTCATTTTTTCAGTATCACTGACCGCCCCGCTCGAAAACAGACCGGCAATCGCCGCGATAATAATAGCCAGCAACAGGATAAAACCGATCTGCCGAAATGCATACTCGAACGTCAGTAAACGATAACTTTCATTTATCCCGGGCAGCTTTTCATTTTTACGATTCATCGTCGCTATCACCGCTTCGCTTATTTGTCGAAATTTATGATTTCTATAAGCAAATGCTTTTAGGACTTATCACATTTGCCACATAAAGGAATAGCAACAATACTTAATAAGTCAAGACAGCCAAAATGAAGGATATCGGATGAAATTATCAGTCATTTCAGCCTTATTAATATTACTGGTTCCCGCCGCCTGGGCAGATAATAACGGCGGGTTACAAAAAGGCGAAGCGCCACCCCCGCCTCATGCGCTGGACGACGGTTATCGAGGCACTGATGACGCGCGGATTATGACCATTACTCAGGCAAAAGGAATGCATGACGGCGCAACCATCTCACTGCGCGGAAACCTGATTGACGGAAGCGGCGACAAATATGTTTTCCAGGATAAAACGGGAAAAATAGACGTCATTATCCCTAAAGCGGTGTTTGACGACAGAACCGTCAAACCCGATCAGATGATCAGTATTAACGGCTCACTGGATAAGAAATCATCACCTCCTGTCGTACGCGTCGATCATCTGCAGAAATAAATTCAGCGAAGCGTTAACGCTGTCACTATCCATCAAATCTCACCCCTTGGCCTGTAAGGAGTCAGCAATGAGTGATACCACACAACGTACCAACGCTTTCCCAAAACCGCCGTTCCCTGAGCAGCCGCAAACGCCGCCGGGTCTGGCGTCCGAGATGCAACCCGTGCCCGATCACGGGGAAAAGAGCTATAAAGGGCATGGCCGACTGGCCGGTAAGAAGGCCCTGATCACCGGCGGTGATTCGGGTATTGGTCGCGCCGTGGCGATTGCCTATGCCCGCGAAGGTGCCGACGTCGCCATTAACTATCTGCCCGAAGAGGAGCAGGACGCCGCTGAGGTGATTGCGCTGATCGAAGCCGAGGGACGGAAAGCCGTCGCGCTTCCCGGCGACGTGCGTGACGAGACCTTTTGCCAGAACCTGGTGGAAGAGGCGGTAGCAAAACTTGGCGGGCTGGATATTCTGGTCAATAACGCCGGTCGCCAGCAGTATCGCGAGACGCTGGAAGAACTCACCACCGAAGATTTTGACGCCACCTTCAAAACCAACGTTTACGCGCCCTTCTGGATCACCAAAGCGGCGCTGCGTCACCTGAAAGCGCCTGCGTCGATCATCAATACCTCCTCCGTGCAGGCGGTACAGCCGAGCGCCGTGCTGCTCGATTACGCGCAGACGAAAGCCTGCCTGGCGGTATTTACCAAGGCCTTAGCGAAACAGCTGGGACCTAAAGGGATTCGCGTCAACGCCGTTGCGCCGGGGCCTTACTGGACGGTTCTTCAGTCGAGCGGCGGGCAGCCGATGGAGAAAGTGAAACACTTTGGCGAGAGTTCCCCGCTGGGACGTCCGGGCCAGCCCGTTGAAATCGCGCCGCTGTACGTGACGTTAGCCTCTGACGAATGTTCGTTTACCTCCGGGCAAGTGTGGTGCTCGGACGGGGGCGACGGGACTATCTAAAAATAAAAAGGCTGCGTGAGCAGCCTTTTTTGCGTCTACGGAGTGACGATGTTGAACCAGAAATCAAAGCTATCCATATAGCTCAGCAGCTCATCAAGCTTCGCCTGATTGCCTGTCACCGTCACATCCCCCTTCTCCTGCGCCTGTTTCAGCGTGGTCTCCTTGAGGATGATTTTGTTCAGCGTATCGCGGCTGAGTGTGATTGAGGCATCCGCCGCTTTTGCGACCGTATTCGCGCTGTGATTCAGCACGCCGTTCTCAAGCTCCAGCTTGTACTGACCGCCATCTTTACCCAGGTCAACGTTGAACACCGCTTTTGCATTCGCCGCTCTCATGCCATTGATGTGCACCCCGAGGAAGTCAAAGAACATCTCAGGGGACATGGCGCGAACCGTATCCGGGCTGGCGGTATTCGGCGTCGGCAATTTCTGTACGCCGTTACGAAGTTCCTGCGCGCCGGTCAGATAGAAGTTACGCCACGGGCCCGACTCCGCCTGATACCCCAGCTGTTCGAGCGCATCCGCTTCCAGATTACGCGCCGCTTTGTTTGATGGATCGGCAAACACAACCTTGCTTACCACCTGCGCGACCCAGCGGTAGTTACCCTGCGCATAATCGGCTTGGGCTTTTTCAAGGATGGCGCTGGCACCGCCCATATAGTGAACATATTTTTTCGCGGCATCGACGGGCGGGAGTTCGTCGAGCGTTGCCGGATTACCGTTGAACCAGCCGAGGTAAAACACATAGGTCGCTTTCACGTCATGGCTTACCGAGCCGTAATAGCCGCGGCCCGACCAGGATTTGGCTAACCCGTCCGGCAGCGCAAAATTGGCCGCGATTTCATCACGCGTCAGCCCTTTGTTCGCCAGTCTCAGCGTCTGGTCATTGATATACCGGTACATATCGCGCTGGCTTTTCATCAGCTTCACCACGTTGTCGTTGCCCCACGTCGGCCAGTGGTGCTGCGCCATGATGATTTCAGCCTTATCACCCCAACGCTCAATGGCGCTGTTGATGTATTTCGACCAGGCCAGCGGGTCGCGGATCTTCGCTCCGCGTAATGAGTAGGTGTTATGCAGCGTGTGGGTCACATCTTCCGCCGCCTCAATCATCTTCTTCTCTTCAACGTACCACAGCATTTCAGACGGCGCTTCTGACCCCGGCGCCATCATAAAGTCATACGTCAGACCGTCGATAACCTCTTTCTGACCATCTTCGGTGATGTAATGAGTCGGCTCGATCAGCGTCACCGTCCCGGCAGACGTGGTCGTCCCGAGACCCGCGCCAACCTGGCCTTTTGCGTCCGGCTTCAGCAGGTTGCCGTACATGTAACTGGCGCGGCGGCTCATCGCATTCCCGGCCATGATATTTTCGGAGACCGCTTCTTTCATAAAGCCGGCCGGGGCATAGACTTTCACTTTGCCCGATTTCACATCGGCTTCGTCAACCACGCCGCGCACGCCGCCATAGTGGTCAACGTGGCTATGGGTATAAATCACCGCCACCACCGGACGTTTACCGCGGTTTTTATAATAGAGATCCATCCCCACTTTAGCGGTTTCGGCAGAGACCAGCGGATCGATAACCGTGATCCCCTCTTTGCCTTCCATGATGGTCATGTTTGACAGGTCGAGGTTACGGATCTGGTAAACGCCGTCCGTCACTTCGAACAGGCCGCTGATGTTAATCAGCTGCGCCTGACGCCACAGGCTTGGGTTTACCGTATCCGGTGCTTTTTGCCCTTCTTTGATAAAAGCGTATTGCTGCGGGTTCCAGATAACATTGCCCTTTTCACCCTTAATAACATCCTTTGGCAGCGGAGCAATAAAGCCTTTATGGGCGTTGCTGAAATCGGTTTTATCAAAAAATGGCAGCTGGCCATACAGCGCATCATTATTTGCTTTGGTATGGGTGGTAGCTTCTTTTGCCGTTGACTGCGCCATGGCAGGAGCGGCCACCAGCGAGGTGGATAACAGACCGGCAACGGTCATTGCGTTAACAAGAATTTTCAGTTTCATAAATCCCCTACACGTCATAATTACGTTCGGATATGTGTTTAGGAAATAAGGTTACCAGCCAATTATTTCTTTCCCCACTCAAATAACGTTTAAAAATAAACAAACTTAATCTGTTGTCGTCATTGCCTGGCAGGATAATGTTCACTCCATTTATTCACTCCAGGATAACCAATGAAGATAACGCCATTTTTTATCGTTATATTTAGCCTGAGCACCTTAACCGCCTGTCGCTCTGCTCCACCCGATAAAGTCGAACAGATTAACCACATGCAGGTTCCTTTAATTTTACCTGGCGAGAAACTACCCGCAGTACAAACGTCACATATTGCGTCGCTCTACCAGCAGAATAAAAAGCAAATTGATTCATTAACACGCAGCCTCAAATCACAGTATCTTCAGAATGCCTCGGCAAAAGATATCTTTAAAGAAGACAGTCCCGTCCAATCCGTCTACGCCTCCCTCACCAGGCTGGAACAGTTAGATATGGTGAACCAGCAATACCTGAAAGATAAAAATGAAGCTGGCCTGAGAAATATCAATCTCGTCCTGAAACCCTTAATAACGGGTTAAACGATAAAAAGCCCGGCTACAGGGTAGCCGGGCTTTTTTATCATCGAAAAGAACACAGGGACTAATCGTGTTGACCAAAGCGGTAGGTCAACCCCGCCGTAACGGAGCTAATATCGCTGCTGACGCCAATCTGGTTGGCATTACCCACGTTGCTGACCCACTGGTACTCCACGCGGCCAGCCCAGTTTTTATTGAATGCGTATTCCGTACCGACTGCCGCAAGCGGGCGAACACCGGTCTCAAAACGATTGTGACCACTCACATCAGATTCAGCACGGTAGCCCATCGCACCCGCACGGCCATAGATATCCCAATTGTTCGTCACGGCATAGCTGGCTTTTAAAGACATCTGCAGGCCCTGGGCTTTCATTTGTCCACCCGCGCTATGCTGGCCTTTTATCTGCATATTGCCCAGATAATCATAACCGCCTTCAACCGCAAGCCATGGCATAATTTGGTAACCCGTATAGACACCGCCGCCGACATTATCGTGGTCGATATCAAAATGGTTAGCGCTGTTATTACTCTCGAGTGCTTTAGAGCCTGTATTGGTGTCAAAATAATGTGACCAGCCAAATTTCGCCCCACTATACCAGGTGCCTGCGTCTGCGGCGGCAAAAGCGGTCGTGGCGGTACATGCATTTACCAGAATTAAAGCTACCAATGTCTTTTTCATACGTATCCTGTTTGCTTCGTCAAAATTAATTTCGGTGAGCAAACAGTAAACAAAAACGAGAAGGTCGTTAATTCGTTTTTAGTTTAATTTTAAACTGATATTAAAACGACTCCGGTAAATTTCTGATTTCAAGGAGATACCCACCTCTTTTAAACGAGATATATTCACCTTGCTTCAGGGCCGATAATACGTTGAGAATACTGCTGCGCGACAACAGCGTACGGTCCTGGATATATTCGAGGATCGTCGTGCGCATTCGTGCTTCCTCAGGTAATAAGATCATCTCCTGAAGATGGTTGCGAATAACGGAATAAGTCCGTTGCTGCAGGACCTGGGCATCCCGATAAATTAAATAGGCTGTATGATAGGAGAGAAGTGCGGCCACCTCTTCCCATACCCCCTGCTGGCGGAACAGTTCCGCCGCACGTTCGGCATCCACACGTAAAATTGTCGACTCGGTTTCCACTCGCAACATATGCCCCTGCGTTGGCTGGATCATTTCTGCAATACCGAAGAGATGGGGTTCGTAAACCGTGACCAGCAGCAGGCCGTCGGACGCGCGCAGCAGGGACAATCCGCCCTCTAAAAAGAGATACATTTGCTGCCGACCTTTATGTTTCCACGTCACGCGCTTGCGCGGCACAACTTTCATTTTCTCCGCTATCGGCTCAAGGATCGCGGTCAGTCGTTCAATCGATTGTTCAGGACGAACGGGCGGTAAAATATGCATGGCACAACCTTATAACATCGGGTAACTGCCAGTATAGACCCTATAATTTAAACAGTTACCGAATTAAAACTGATAGCTATAGTTTACGCTGGCAAACCAAAGATGGGGGTTATCATAGCTTCCCGCAAAGACAGACGGTGATTTCACATGCGATGACTGCATGTGAAGATACTCGACGGCAACACCAATATTGCTGGCTGGCGTGATCTGATACTGCGCGCCTGTACCGAACCGCCATTCGTCGCCGGTCGGTAACGTCATCGCCACATCACTCTGGCTGTGGTACGGCGAGCTATCAAAGGCGACACCGGCATTCAACCGCCACTGTTCTGTTGGGCGATACTGCACGCCGAGCGCACCATGCCAGGTATCTTTCATGCGGCTGACGTTGTTAAGCGTCTCCCCGCTCACCGTGATTTGTGGCGCACCGAACTGGCTCCAGTCCTGCCAACCGAGATCGCCCATCACCGACCATTGCTGGTTAACATCGCGCACAACGCTGAGCATAATTTGCTGCGGCGCACTGACCTGTGCCGTCACCGGGAGCTCGTATGCGCCACTCGCTAAGCGTGCTTTGCCGTCGATACTGTAGTGATAGTCCGTCTTGCTGTTCCAGGTAATACCGGCTCGCGTCTGTTCGGTCAGCTGCATCAACAGCCCCAGGCGATAGCTCATCGCCCAGTCATGGTCATGCTGCTGGTGGTCGTCGTCATTCACATTGCGGGTCAATGAAAAATAGCCGTAGTTAACGTTGGCGGAAGCCCCTATTGAGAGGCGATCGTTAAGTTTATACGCCACGGACGGACTGAGCGTCATGGCTACCATGGTGCTCTTTTTGATCAGCCGGTCGCCCGCCCAGTTACCGTAATCGATCCCCAGGCCATAATTGCCGTAAAGCCCAATACCGGCATAAAGATCGTCGGTCATTTTCTGGCTATAAAAGGCGCTGGCATTGGGAACGGTTTTCATCACATCGCCGGGGCTTCTCTGCGCATCGTTATTCAGCTGGTAGTCGATGGAGCCGTCCATCACCTGTAACCCACCGGTGATAATACGATCGGGTAATCGCGTCATGCCTGCCGGGTTGGTCATTATTGTTGAAGCATCCTGCGCGCGCGCTGCCTGCCCTGCGCCAGCAAGTGCGGTATCTTCGGTGCCTGCTTCATAAAAATAGAGGGCACTAGCATGGGCGCAGGATGTTGCCAATAAGCCCGAGCACAGAAGGAGTCGTGTTTTCATCTGTCAGCCTGGTGAATAACGAATTTGCCGACAGGTATATCAACAGAAACAACAAGGGTAAAAAGAAAGGGTGTTTAATTTTAAATATTCCCGCACGCCTGTAGCAGAAAGTGAGCATGTGAATTTGGATGCCATGTCCGCAATTCGCGTTTTTTTCTACCCACTTTACCCACGCGCGCACGGCAATGAATGTATACCCAATGTTAAAAATATTGATATTAAGCACTAAATTATTTAACGACATGTTCAATTATCCCTCCATCGCACGCGTAAATTCCGTCAAATGACGATTTTGACGATAATTTTAAATAGCCATTCCTCTCTCCCTGCCACTGCGCCAACACAACCAAGCAGCATATAAATCTATACATAAACTTAAATCTGGATATTTAGGTTTAAAAAAATCATTTAAACGATATTTACGTTTACCAAAACAACCAAGAATGGTCTTATATTCCAACCAAAGGCAAGGGGTGCGGTACGTTGTTCTGCAACACAGCGCTCAACCGCCTGGGAGACAAAAATGATGATGAAAACGGGAAATAAAAGCATGTTCAATAAAACAGTTATCGCAGTCGCTATGATGTTTTCGGGCGCGGCAATGGCAGCGGAAAGCACCGGCGTTGCGGGTGGCACAATCACCTTCAATGGTTCTGTATCCGATACAACCTGTGACGTGACCACCAACAATGGTTCCGATTTTACGGTGAACCTGGCGCCTATTTCACTGACCGATATGGGTACCAGTACCGGCGTTGTCAGCGCCAATAATAAAGACTTCACCATGAGTCTGAAAAATTGCACTGCCGCCGACACCGCAACCAAAACGCTGAAAATCACTTTCTCAAGCAGCAACCTGTCTGATGACGGTAAATACCTGAAGAACTACAGCGAAAGCGGCGCTGAAGGGGTCGGTATTACCCTGACCAAGGATGGCACCACCGCCGTTCCGTTCGACACCGCGTTCAACACCGGTCTGACTTCTGATGATGTTTCCGGTACCGACGGCGTTACGCTGACCATGCACGCGAATTACTACAACTTCGGCGGTTCTGCCGTGACGACCGGTAAAGTCGTTACCGACGCAACTTACTCCTTTAGCTACGATTAATAGCCCAACCGGGGAGCAATCCCCGGTTTTTAATGACCATGAAAAAACATATTTTCTTTCTCTTCGTTGCGTTCGCTTCACACGCGGCTCAGGCCAGCGTGGTAATAAACCAGACGCGCGTGATTTATTCCAGCGAAGCAAAATTCGTTACCGTGCAATTAGTGAATGAGAGCGATAAAACTCACCTGGTACAGTCCTGGCTTGATCAAGGTGACGCTTCAGCTGCCCCGGAAAAGATTAAAGTTCCCTTTTCCGTCATGCCGCCGGTCGTCAAAATGGATGGCCACAGTGGTCAAACGCTAAAAATCGCCGCGACCAATACCGCCTCTCTGCCCTCAGACAGAGAAAGCGTATTTTGGTTAAACGTGCTGGATGTTCCGCCAACGCCGGAAGGCAGCAACGATAATTATCTCCAGGTGGCGATTCGCAATCGCATTAAGCTGTTTTATCGCCCCGCCTCGTTGCAGGAACTGGACAGTAAAATTGTCGAAAAGGTCACTATTTCCACCTCAGGAAGTCAAACCTGTCTCAAAAACAGTTCCCCTTACTATTTAACCATTCCACAGGTTGTGACCTGGCAGGGCGGAAAATTAAAGCAGAATCGAGACGATAATTTGCTGAGCGATACCGCTTTTATTCCGCCTTACGGTTGCGCGCTGGTTTCCAACAAAATCCAGGCCGGTTCTCAGTATCGTATTACATGGCTTGATGATTACGGCGCCAAAAGATTCAGCACCCTTCACTGATTATTTTTATGGCTATGCCTGGTTCAATTCTGATGAAGAACAGATCCCTGTTTCGTAAAAGCCTGTTGGTTCACTCCGTCAGCCTCGCCTTATGTTCCTTTGGGGCGAGCGGTGAGACATTTAATAGCAGCCTGCTGGTCGGTAATTCAGCCGATATGGACTGGAGCAATTCAAAACTGGTCATGACACCGGGCGCGTACGATCTCGACGTATATGTGAATAACGCCTGGCGCGGGAAATTCGACATGACGATTGCCAATGACGGTAAAGGGACGGTGCTTGTTCCGAAAGATGATGTGCCACTACTGGGTATTCGCGATCTCGACGATCTCGTCGCGAATAAATCAAACGGGCAAATCGACATCAGTACCTTGCTACACGGCGGAAAAAGCACGCTGACGCCAGGAGAATTGCGTCTGGATTTGGAAGTCCCCCAGGCCTTTGTGGTGACCGAAAAACAGAACTGGGTGGCCCCACAAAAATGGGACCAGGGGATTAATGGGGTATTTACCAACTACAACCTCAACTATTACAACTTTTATGGCCTGCGTGAAGGGTATACCAACAGCGATAATATCTATTTATCGCTAAACAGCGGCTTGAATATGTCTGGCTGGCATCTCCTCGATAACTCGACGTGGATGCGCTACAGCAATATGGGTAAAGGGTATTGGATTAACACCACACGCTATCTTGAAAAACCGATTGTCGGTATTGAGGCATTAATGCGCGTGGGGCGTACCTACACCACGTCCGATTATTTTGACACGATTCGTTTTCGCGGCCTGACGCTGAATAAAAGCCGTCAGATGCTGCCGGACAGCGAACGGGTGTATATGCCGGTCATCAGCGGAATTGCCACCAGTTCGGCCGTGGTCAGCGTTTACCAGGATGGACATATCATTCATCAGATTACCGTCCCTGCCGGGCCCTTTGCGATCCGCGATTTAATGCCCACCGGCTCGCGTGGGGATCTCTCTGTTGAGGTAAAGAACAGCGGCGGAACGATAGAGCGCTTTGCGGTTCCCTTTTCGTCTATCCCGGACATGCTGCGTCCCGGTACCAGCGACTACCAGTTTAACGTCGGTGAGGTGGACATGCGCGGCATCAATGACCACAGCCAGTTTGCGCAGTTCAGCTACTCTCGCGGTATTAATAACTATGTGACGGCCACCGCCGGGAGCATCTGGAGCGCGGACTATTTCTCCTTTCTGCTCGGCGGTGCTCTTTCTGTTCCCTATGCGGGATCGCTATCAGCGTCGCTTGAACAAGCGCAGTATCGCTTGCCGGGCGATAATCGACGCCGGGGAGAAAAATACGCGCTCTCATGGAGTAAATCCTTCCCGACGCAAACTAACCTGACGCTGGCATCGTATTACTATCGCACGCAGGATTACGCATCGTTCAACGATTATGTGTTGGCGAAGTCTAATATTCAGGATTATGGCGGCACCGGCACGTCAACCATCAACAGCAAGCAGGCGTTTAGCGCCAACCTCAACCAGCCGCTGGGCGATGGGTTTGGTCGACTTTCCCTGACGGCGTACTGGCGCGATTACTGGCGCGGCCAAAAGACCAGCCGCCAGTATAATCTGACCTGGAGCAACGCGTATAACAGCGTGAATTATGCGGTATCACTGCGCCGCTCTGAAGTCACTCAGTCGTACTACAACTATGAAACAGATTACGAAGGTGATGTTGTTACGTCGCTGCGCACCCGTGGGAAGACGGAAAATAATCTTTATTTCTCCGTCAATGTTCCGATGTCACTCTTCGGCAGTCCGGGAAGCGTTGCTTCGCATGCGACGGTTCAGCAGGGGAAATACGCTTCATCAGATATAAGCATGAGCGGCAGCGCCCAGGATGTCGATTACAGCCTTATGCTGGCGCATGACAGTGAGGGTAATTCCCGCTCCGCCGATCTTTATACCAACTGGAAAAACAGCGTCACCAGCCTGAACAGCGGGATGACGCTTTCGCGCGAGTATCGTCAGGCCAGCCTCGGCGCAAGCGGCAATATTCTCGCGTGGCGCGGTGGGGTCATCACCTCACCAAACAATGGCCGAAACTTTGTCATTCTCGAGGCCCTTGGCGTCGAAAACGCCGTGGTTAATGGGGATACCTCTACGCGCACGAATCGCAACGGTATTGCCCTTATCGCCAGCGCAACGCCTTACCGGCTGAATAACTTCCATCTGGAACAGGATGGTTCAAAAAGCAGCGACGTCGATTTACAGGGGAATTTACTTAATATTGCCCCTTACGAAGGCAGCATAACGTACCTGAAGTACAAGACCGATACGCGCAAGGTTTATACCTTCGACGTGCTGGACAGCGAGGGCAATCAACTCCCCTTCGGCGCATTGGTTTCAGATAGCCATCATCAGGAACTGGGTTACGTCGCCCAGGGGAGCCAAATATTTGTGAAGTCTGACGCACAGCCAGAGGCAATTCGCATTAATACCAGTAAAGGCAAAATCAAAAAATCCTGTGTTATTACGCAGCCGACAGAGCATGCCGTCAATATCTGCCGGTAACCGACCACGAGTATGAAATCGATCATGAGCAAATCTTTATTTTTCATCTTTGCCGTATTCAGCCTGATAACGATCCCTGGCTTTTCAGCCCAGGCGGCACCACAGGCCCGAGGCGTGACGGGGGATACCTGCCGTAATAGCGGCATTATATTTAAAAGCGTGGCGGAAGCGGATAAATCGCTTAATTTATCGTCTGCATTTATCACCTCGACGGTGGTTGAAAAGACATATACCACCAGCTGGTCGGGGAGTATGACCTGTACCTATGGCAACGTGGGTATTGGGGGAGTATTTCAGGATCACCTCTACTATTTCACTGGGTTTAATAACAACCCGGTGTATTTGAATTTTAACAGTGCTGATGGTGAAAACAGTTACTGGATTAAAGTGACCTCTGAAATAACCGGCAGCAGTAAAGTCACTGTGAGCGGTATTGTGGGGATACACTCGCTCTCCTACCAGACGCAATATACCTTGCGAGCAGAGTTACTTTCATCCGCGCCTGTTGGGGTGTCGACCTATACCAAAACCACCACCAGCGGTGCGCTGAGCGTCATTCCTGCCGTGATGAGTGGTACCGGCTCGGGATCCGACTCGCCCCTGCTCTCCTCTAAAACGTATGCGACCAGGGCATGGAATAACATGATGTCAGATACCGCGCGCAAAAGCTGGGATACCGATTATTTCCTCGCGTACGAGAAAATGACCATTCAATTCGAGCCGAAAGAAACCACCTGCAATATGACGCGTGACATGACGGTAAAACTTCCGCCTGCGCCGCTGAAAGAACTTAAAACGTACGGCAGAACGAATGGGGCGGATTTCACCATTCCCATCAAATGCGGAAACCTTGCCGGCGTAAAAACATCTACGCGGAATATTAAGGCCTGGCTTTCCAGTAATGATGTGATCACTACGGACGGCAGTTCGCAAACGATGGTAAATGATGAAACAACCGCGGGCGGGGTCGGTATTGCTATTCGTAGTCGATCTTTTATGGGGGATTTCGAAGAGGTCAAACTCTCCAGCAGCACAAGCATGGGAAATGCCACTCAGATCCTTGATATTGTTAAGGACGATGACATTCAGGATACGCAATACATTCTTCTGCATGCTTACTACAGAGTGTATGACGCCTCGGCCTTATCGACCGGCACGGTGGTCGCAACCGCACAAATCATGTTCGGCTATGACTAATTCACTTACGTAGATAATGACTTTCTTTTTTAAGACCTCTGCCAATTAAACGCCATGAAAATATCTGTTCAAACCGTGCTTAACTTATTACATAACATTATTCATCCGGTCTCTGCCGATCTGGTTAATCATTTACAACGCACGGCCATCATCACCTGGTATTTAAGCCAGCGCATTGGGCTGGATAAAACCGGGATCGGCAACGCTTTTCTGGCTGGCATGCTGCACGACATTGGTACGCTGAGTAAAGACCGTGAACACCTTTCTCCCGGCAGCGAAGGGTTTCTTGATGGGCACGAACAGCTGGCGGGTTCAATGACGGCGGGGATCCGTTTCCTGCAACCCGTCACGCCGATCCTTGAGAACCATCATACCGCATGGTCTTCCTCGGGCTCGGACGATCTTCCTGTGGTACATCATTTGGTTAATATGGCGGATACCTTTGAGCTCTATTTACGCGGGATTGACGGGGATTTTATTACCCGACGCGAAAGGGTCATTTCGGATTTCTTTGCCCACCCCATTCAGTGGCCCGCCCCTCTGGAGCAGGCGCTGCGAGAATCTACCCGTCAGGATGGCTTTTGGTTTCGCCTCGGCAATCCTTCGCTTTCCCAGGTGTTGAACGCCATCAGCCCGCTGCACGACCACATGCTCGACCATCATGATTTTCTCGAAGTGTGCCAGCTCATCTCAAAAATCGTCGATAAGTACAGCAGCTTCACCCGCACCCATAGCGCCAGCGTAGCGCATGTTGCGGCCCGCCTGGCTGAACTCTACGGTTATGATGTCGATATGCAAGAAAAGATCTGTATTGCAGGCTATCTGCATGATATCGGCAAGCTCTTTACGCCGCTCCATATCCTGGAAAAGCATGGCAAACTCGAATCCTTTGAGTACGCCACGATGAAGCAGCACAGCTACAAAACGCTGGTGATGCTGCATCCTATCTCTGAACTGGGGGATATTATCCGTTGGGCCGCCAACCATCACGAGCGGCTGGATGGCAGTGGATATCCGTTCAGGTTAGGCGCCGCCTCACTTGATATTCCGTCTCGCATCCTTGCGGTGGCGGATGTGTTTACTGCCATGACGGAAAACCGTCCCTACAGACAAGGGATGGAGAGCGCTAAGGCGATGGCTATACTCCACGAAGAAGCAAGAAATTACAGACTGGACAGGGACATCGTAACATTGCTGGACCATAATATTGGCAGTGTAAAAGCGCTTGTCGCGATGTGTTAACGCCCAAAGAACAGCTAATGAAATATTTGATTGCCAGCAAAGTTATTTACGATACAGAGAGCGGGGAATTCACTCTTCCCGGGGCAGAGCGCCTTGAGGCTCAAAAACTGACGAATACGGCCAACCGTATTCTGTCGCTGCTTATTGCTTCGCCGGGCACAGTGCTTGAGCGTCAATATCTGCTGGAACACGTTTGGGAATCCGCAGGGCATACCGGGTCTAGCTCTTCGCTCAACCAATATATTAGTATTTTACGCAAGACGTTAACCTCACTGACCGATATTGAAGAGTCGATCATCGTTGTCCCAAAAGTCGGGTTTTACTTTTCCGCCGATATTGACGTACAGCTTCTGGATGAGCCCTGTGCACCAGCGCCCGGGAATGATAACGTTGCGGCAAAGAAGAAAATACCGTCGTTGCCGCTTAAATACAGCATCCCAGCGCTTCTTATTTTGGCGCTGATTGCGGCCAATTTATGGGTCTGGAGTCAGCCAAAAGCCAATGAACGCTATTCCAGAGTCAATGAGATAGGCAAGCTCGAAAAATGTACCCTCACCACCTATGAACATCTTTCTGCCGATGAACGGCAGCGGTTACATGAGGTATTGCTGTCGGCACAGCCGCAGCTTGCAGAAAAATGTGCAAACCATTTAGCACTGTTAACGGTAAACGTTCAGCCCAGCGTGTTCTATGGCAGCAGCGGACGCATTTTTTACTCTTTTTGTCCTTTAGATCCTGAAAACGAAACGCTAGCGTACTGTGAAAATCACTACGCCTTTAACTGGAAAATGAAATGAAGATTGCGCTAACGCTTTCTGCGACTGTCCTGATCCTGACAGGTGCGCTTATCTGGGGAATGGTTAACCGCACCTCGGCGTATATCGACGATCGGTGCTTTGCCAATTTTACCTATACCGATAACACAAATGAAAAGGCATTCAATTTCAAAGGAAACATATTCTTTGAATTTTCAAAGAACAAAACCGGACAATTTAATTTATCCGGTGACGTTTCCTATCAGGGACAAAACTACACGTTCTCGCGCTATGTAAAGTTTAACTATGTCAATATTAAAAATAACGCCTACAGAATAAAAATCATTTCGCACGAACCCATGGCGCATGACAATGTCCCGGCAGCCATCTCGCCTCTTGCCATTAAGATATTATTTCTTACCGGCGAATATTCTATGTACCTGCACAAGCATGATAATAACTTTATTACGATTGGAAATTCACTTTCACCGTTGATGAATTGCGTTATACAGTCCTGACGTTTTAGTAAGAACCCGATGTTATGAAGAAGAATAATTGTGTCAGCTGTGCAAAGTGTGGGTTTGCTGAGGTATGCCAGTCGTATCTTTTCGACCATCAGGAACCCATGTTTATTAAAGATTTCGCGCGTAAAAAACGTATTGCTAAAAATGAATTTGTCTACCAGCACGGAACGACAGTAAAAGCATTGTATGCGCTCAGGAGTGGGGTGGCGAAGATTTATGATGCTCAGCAAACGCTTCAGGGAATTGTCTTCCCCGGTCAGGTTATCGGGGCAGAGGAGCTCTTTAGCGAGCATTATCAGTACAGCGTGCAGGCGGCCACCGAGGCAGAAATTTGTGAGTTACAAAATACCCATTTCTATCACCTGAGCCAGATAACCAGCAGCTTCACCCATTTTATCATTGCTATCCTCTCCCGCTCCGCGAGGGAAAAACAGCAGTTTATCAGCGTGCTGGTGAATCGTGACGGCGTACAAAAAGTGCGTGGATTTATCCAACTTATGGTGGATATCAACAGGGAGTATGGCTTCGAGCATAACATTCTTGAACTGCCGCTCAGCAAAAAAGAGCTGGCGCAGCTGCTCGGCATTTCTGAATCAACCCTGTCTCGCGCATTCGATACGCTGTCGGCGCAGCGTAAGCTGTCGATCAATAAAAAAGAGATTGTCGTGCTTGATGGACCGGATGATGAAGCAGGGACTGGAGCGGGCGAAGGGAATCGAACCCTCGTATAGAGCTTGGGAAGCTCTCGTTCTACCATTGAACTACGCCCGCTTTGAGGTGCGTAAGGCATTATAGACCTTACGCTTTTTCATACAAGTGTCAGCATCACCAAGTGGCGATTAAATAACCACCTAGCACTTCGGTTTGCTGCCCTGCGCCGGGAGGTAACGCTGCGGATCGATAGCCGTCGCCTTATAGCGGATCTGGAAATGCAGCTTCACCGAGTCCGTCCCGGTATTGCCCATGGTGGCTATCTTCTGCCCCGCCTTCACGTTTTGTCCGTTATTGACCAGCATCGTGTCGTTATGCGCATAAGCGGTGATGTAATCTTCGCCGTGCTTAATCATGATCAAATTCCCGTATCCACGCAGCTGGTTGCCGACGTAGACCACCTTCCCGGCGCCGGAGGCATAGACCGGCGTGCCGCGCGCAGCAGCAATATCAATGCCTTTGTTACCGCCCTCAGAAAGTGAATAAGGCATCACAACTTTACCGCTGGCGGGCCAAACCCAGCAGCGCTGCCCGACCGGTGGCCAGGACGACTTCGGCACCTGATAAGACGGCGTCACTTTGGCCGTTTTGCCTTTTGAGGAGGTTTTTTTGGCTGAAGAGGAGCCGCCATTGACCTTCAGTTTCTGCCCCACCTCAATGGTATAGGGGGGAGAGATGTTATTCAGACGCGCGAGATCCTTGACGCTGGTTCCCGTTGCACGTGAAATGCGATACAGGGTATCCCCGCGCTTAACGGTATAGACCGCACCGGAATAGCTGCCCATATCCGACGATTTGCTTCCCGAGCATCCCGCCAGAAGTAGCGTCAGCGTCAGGCAAACAACAGCAGTGATGGGGTTTCTCGTCAGGCTTCCTGCAAACAAAACAGATCCTCGGTCAGCGTAAATGGCGCACTATGATAGCAGCCAAAACGAACAGGGGTCATGCCCTTTTCCGCTCCAGGTGCCAAACCGTTCGTATAAGAATGCCGTATAATGATCCGGCTGATGGTGCTGAACCACTCGGCATTCTGGCACTGGAGCATCAATGAGTATTCAAGAACACGTTATTTTGGTAAATGACCAGGGAAAGGTGATTGGCACTCAGGAAAAATATGCCGCGCACACCTCGCATACCCCGCTGCATCTGGCCTTCTCTTGCTGGCTTTTTAATGCCCGCGGCGAATGTCTGATTACCCGACGCGCCTTAAGCAAAAAAGCCTGGCCTGGCGTCTGGACCAACTCGGTCTGCGGCCATCCTCAGTCAGGTGAAGAGATGGTACAGGCAATAATCCGCCGCTGCCGCTTTGAAGTGGGCGCAGAACTGGCCGATATCACCGCCGTCGCCCCTGAGTTTCGCTATCGGGAAGCCGACCCGTCCGGGATCGTGGAAAATGAAATTTGCCCGGTATTCGCTGCCCGCATCACCAATGACGTGACGATAAACGAAGATGAAGTGATGGACTATCGGTGGGTTGAGCTGGACACATTATTCCGCGCGCTGGACGCGACGCCCTGGGCCTTTAGCCCGTGGATGATCATGGAAGCGGCAACCGCCCGCGATAAACTCAAAGCCTTCGCGGCGCAATAAAAAAGCCCCTTTCGGGGCTTTTTTTACATCTTAACGTCTTATTTCACCGGGCGCATCGCCGGGAACAGGATCACGTCACGGATGGTGTGGCTGTTGGTGAACAGCATCACCATACGGTCGATACCAATCCCCAGACCCGCCGTTGGCGGCAGGCCGTGCTCCAGCGCGGTCACGTAGTCTTCGTCGAAGAACATCGCTTCGTCGTCGCCTGCCGCTTTCGCATCGACCTGGTCCTGGAAACGCTGCGCCTGATCTTCTGCATCGTTCAGCTCGCTGAAGCCGTTGCCGATTTCGCGGCCACCGATGAAGAATTCGAAGCGATCGGTGATTTCCGGGTTCACGTCATTACGACGCGCCAGCGGAGAGACTTCCGCCGGGTATTCGGTGATGAAGGTCGGCTGAATAAGGTGCGCTTCGGCCACTTCTTCGAAGATCTCGGTCACGATACGGCCCAGACCCCAGCTCTTCTCAACCTTGATACCGATGCTTTCCGCGATGGCTTTCGCTGAGTCGAAGTTATCCAGATCGGCCATCTCGGTTTCCGGACGGTATTTCTTGATCGCTTCGCGCATGGTCAGCTTGACGAACGGTTTGCCGAAGTCGAAGACTTCTTCACCGTAAGGCACTTCGGTGGTGCCCAGAATGTCTTGCGCCAGAGTACGGAACAGGGATTCGGTCAGCTCGATCAGATCTTTGTAATCCGCATACGCCATATAGAGTTCCATCATGGTGAACTCTGGGTTATGGCGCACGGAGATGCCTTCGTTACGGAAGTTACGGTTGATTTCAAACACGCGGTCGAAGCCACCGACCACCAGACGCTTCAGGTACAGTTCCGGCGCAATACGCAGGTACATGTCCAGGTCCAGGGCGTTGTGATGGGTGATGAACGGACGCGCAGACGCACCGCCAGGGATCACCTGCATCATTGGGGTTTCTACTTCCATAAAATCGCGGTTGACCATGAACTGGCGGATACCGGCCATGATCTGAGAGCGAATTTTGAAGGTCTTGCGGGATTCATCGTTAGAGATGAGGTCCAGATAACGCTGACGGTAGCGCGCTTCCTGATCCTGCAGGCCATGGAATTTGTCCGGCAGCGGACGCAGGGCTTTGGTCAGCAGACGAAGCTCGGTGCAGTGGATAGAGAGTTCACCGGTCTTGGTTTTGAACAGCTTACCTTTCGCGCCCAGGATATCGCCCAGGTCCCACTTCTTGAACTGCTCGTTGTAGATGCCTTCCGGCAGGTCATCACGGGAAACGTAAAGCTGAATACGGCCGCCAACGTCCTGCAGCGTCACGAAGGACGCTTTACCCATGATACGACGGGTCATCATACGGCCAGCCACAGACACTTCGATGTTCAGCGCTTCCAGCTCTTCGTTCTCTTTACCGTCGAAGTCTGCGTGCAGTTGGTCTGAGGTGTGGTCACGACGAAAATCGTTCGGGAACGGCACGCCCTGCTCACGCAGCGCTGCCAGCTTCTCGCGGCGGGTTTTCAGTTCGTTGTTAAGATCGACTACCGCGTCAGCGCCCTGTGCTTGTTGTTCAGACATGTTGGTTCCTCATAACCCTGCTTTCAAACTTGCTTCGATAAATTGATCCAGGCTGCCGTCCAGCACCGCCTGCGTGTTACGGGTTTCAACCCCGGTACGCAGGTCTTTGATGCGGGAGTCATCAAGGACGTAAGAACGGATCTGGCTGCCCCAGCCGATGTCGGACTTGTTGTCTTCCATCGCCTGTTTCTCAGCATTTTTCTTCTGCATTTCCAGTTCATAAAGCTTCGCTTTCATCTGCTTCATGGCCTGGTCTTTGTTCTTATGCTGGGAACGGTCATTCTGGCACTGCGTAACCGTGTTGGTTGGAATGTGGGTAATACGCACCGCCGATTCCGTACGGTTAACGTGCTGACCACCCGCACCGGATGCGCGGTAAACGTCAATACGCAGATCGGCCGGGTTGATTTCGATATCGATATCGTCTTTCACTTCCGGGTAAACAAACGCGGAGCTGAAGGAGGTATGACGGCGTCCGCCAGAGTCGAACGGGCTCTTACGTACCAGGCGATGAACGCCGGTTTCAGTACGCAGCCAGCCGTAGGCGTAATCACCAATAATCTTAATGGTGATGGATTTCAGACCCGCGACTTCACCTTCAGATTCTTCGATAATTTCGGTTTTGAAACCGCGCGCTTCTGCCCAACGCAAATACATACGCGCCAGCATGCTCGCCCAGTCCTGCGCTTCTGTACCGCCAGAACCGGCCTGAATATCGAGATAGCAGTCGGCGCTGTCGTATTCGCCGGAGAACATACGACGGAATTCGAGTTGTGCCAGCTTCTCTTCCAGAACGTCGAGTTCTGCCACGGCTTCGTTAAAGGTTTCTTCGTCGTCGGCTTCTACAGCCAGTTCCAACAGACCAGAGACATCTTCCAGCCCCTGAGACATTTGGTCCAGGGTATCGACAATCGCTTCGAGAGAGGAACGCTCTTTACCCAGCGCCTGCGCGCGTTCAGGTTCGTTCCAGACGTCCGGCTGTTCCAGCTCGGCGTTTACTTCTTCAAGACGCTCTTTCTTGGCATCGTAGTCAAAGATACCCCCTAAGAACGTCAGAGCGCTCCGTGAGGTCCTGAATGCGGTTTTTTACCGGATTAATTTCAAACATGGTCTGTTTTCTTTTATGGGCTTGTCAAAATGCGGTGATAAGAGCGGGATTGTACCGAATCCACGCCCTTTTTTGTAGCTTTACTGACGCTAAATTGGCCAGATATTGTCGATGATGATCTGAAGGGAGCGGTTGCCACGAAACTCGTTGATATCAAGCTTATAGGCCAGCTCAACCTCCCGCACGCCGTTGTCCGGCCAAATGGAGGTGTCAACGTTGAAGGCGATGCCGTCCAGCAGCGGGCCGCCACCGGCTGGCTCGACCATCACTTTGAGGTGACGTTCGCCAACAATTCGCTGTTGCAGCAGGCGGAAACGGCCATCGAACAGCGGTTCCGGGAACATCTGCCCCCACGGCCCCGCGTCACGCAGCATCTGGGCCACCTCCATGGTCATTTCAGCCGGTGAAAGTTCGCCGTCGGAGACCACTTCGCCCTGTAACAGCGCAGGGTCAATCCAGTCTGTCACCAGCTCGCCAAACAGCCGCTGAAACTCGTCGAACTTGGCCTCTTCCAGCGACAGGCCTGCCGCCATCGCGTGACCGCCAAACTTGATCATCAGACCCGGGTAAAGCGTATCCAGGCGCTCCAGCGCATCGCGCATGTGCAGCCCCTGAATCGAACGACCGGAGCCTTTCAGCGTGCCGTCGCCCGCAGGGGCAAACGCAATCACCGGGCGGTGGAAGCGCTCTTTGATGCGCGACGCCAGGATACCGACCACGCCCTGATGCCACTCGGGATGGTACATCGCCAGGCCGCCCGGCAGCGTATCGCCGCTGCGCTCCAGCTTTTCACACAGGGTCAGCGCTTCGGCCTGCATCCCCTGCTCGATCTCTTTACGGGTCTGGTTCAGGGCGTCCAGCTCGTTCGCCAGCACGCGCGCCTCGCCGATGTTGTCGCACAGCAGCAGCGCGACGCCGACGGACATATCGTCCAGCCTTCCGGCGGCATTAAGACGCGGCCCGAGGGCAAAGCCGAGATCGCTTGCCGCCAGCTTGATCGGATCGCGGTTTGAAATTTCCAGCAGCGCCTTAATCCCCGGACGGCACTTGCCCGCCCGGATGCGGCTTAAGCCCTGCCAGGTCAAAATACGGTTGTTGGTATCAAGAGGCACTACGTCCGCCACGGTACCCAGCGCCACCAGGTCGAGATATTCGGCCAGGTTCGGCACGGCAATCCCGCGCGACTCAAACCAGCCCTTATCGCGCAGCAGCGTTCGCAGCGCCAGCATCAAATAAAACGCCACGCCGACACCGGCCAGGGATTTCGACGGGAAATCGCAGTCGCGCAGGTTGGGGTTAATGATGGCTTCGGCGGCAGGCAGGGTTTCCCCCGGCAGGTGGTGATCGGTAACCAGCACCGGGATCCCCAGCGCATGCGCATGATCGACACCCGCATGGGAGGAGATCCCGTTATCCACGGTCAGGATCATCTGCGCACCGCGCGCGTGAGCCTGATCGACCACTTCCGGGCTAAGACCGTAACCGTCTTCAAAGCGGTTTGGCACCAGATAGGTGACGTTATCGCAGCCCAGCGCGCGCAGGCTGAGCACGCTCAGTGCGGTACTGGTTGCGCCGTCAGCATCGAAATCGCCCACCACCACAATCCGCGTCCCTTCCTGGAACGCGTTGTAGAGCATTTCAGTGGCCTTTTCGACGCCGCTTAGCTGCTGCCAGGGCAGCATACCTTTGACGCTACGCTCAAGATCGTCCGCCGTTCGCACGCCGCGGCTGGCATAGAGCCGCTTCAGCAGCGGCGAAAGATCGTCAGGTAAATCAGCCGTGTCAGCCGCTTCGCGGCGGCGCAGTTTTATCGGAGCTTTCACGCGGATTATTTACCCGCAGTCTGTTTCTGGTGCGCGTCGAGGAACTCTTTCATCTCTTTTGGTCCCTGATAGCCCGGCACCACGTAGCCGTTGCTCAGCACGATGGCTGGGGTACCGGTCACGCCAAACTGTACGCCCAGCGCATAATGATTTGCGATATCAATGTCGCAGGAAGCAGGCTTAACGCCATTGCCGTTCATGGCATCATCAAAGGCCTTGTTGCGGTCTTTTGCACACCAGATAGCCTTCATGTCCTGCTCTGGCTGGCTCTGCACGCCTGCGCGCGGGAAGGCCAGGTAACGCACGGTAATACCCAGCGCGTTGTAGTCTTTCATCTCTTCATGCAGCTTGTGGCAGTAGCCGCAGGTGATATCGGTGAAGACGGTAATCACGTGTTTTTCCTGCGCCGCTTTATAAACGATCATCTCTTTTTCAAGCGCATTCAGGTTTTTCATCAGCAGCTGGTTGGTCACGTTGACCGGTTGCGCACCGCTCACGTCATACATCGGCCCCTGAATGATGTGCTTTCCGTCTTCGGTCACGTACAGCACACCGCTGTTGGTTAAGACGGTTTTCATGCCCGCAACGGGCGCGGGCTGAATGTCGCTGCTGGTGACACCCAGTTTCGTCAGAGACTGTTTGATGGCGGCGTCGTCAGCATGAGCAAAACCGGTAAATGAGGCTGCCAGCAGGGTGAACAGCGCAAAAGACTTTTTCATATTTAATCCTGTAACAATTCGTCGGCACTCACGCGCGTGGGTGGTGCTGTTGATGTAGCTGCCGCAGGCGTTCCGTCGCGACATGGGTATAAATCTGCGTTGTTGAGAGATCGCTGTGTCCCAACAGCATCTGCACCACGCGCAAATCAGCGCCGTGGTTTAGCAGATGCGTCGCAAAGGCATGACGCAAAACGTGCGGCGACAGCTTTTCACTGTCAATGCCTGCCAGTGTGGCGTAATGCTTGATGCGATGCCAGAAGGTTTGTCGCGTCATCTGCTGCGCGCGCTGGCTGGGGAACAGCACATCGATAGAAACGCCATTCAGAAGCCACGGTCTGCCGTGCTCCAGATACGTCTCCAGCCAGTACACCGCCTCTTCACCCAGCGGGACGAGCCGTTCTTTGTTCCCTTTACCTATCACGCGAACCACACCCTGACGCAGGCTGATATCGCTCATCGTCAGGCCAACCAGTTCCGAAACGCGCAAACCGGTAGCATACAATAGTTCAAGCATCGCTTTATCGCGTAACTCCAGCGGCAGGTCAACAGCGGGTGATTGTAATAATCTCTCAACTTGCGCTTCGCTGAGATCTTTCGGCAGCCGCTGCGGAAGTTTAGGCGATGCCAGCAGCGCACTGGGATCGTCCGCCCGGATCTTCTCACGGTAGAGATGCTGGAACAGACGACGCATTGCGCTAAGCAGGCGTGCGGAGCTGGTGGCCTTGTAGCCACCGTCCATCCGCTCACCCAGCAGCGCCTGCAGGTCATCGCGTTGGACACTCTCAAGCGTCAGTTCCCGGTGTGCCAGCCATTCCACCAGCATGGTGAGATCGCGCCGATAGGCACTGAGCGTGTTTTCGGCCAGGTTTTTCTCCAGCCACAGCGCGTCGAGAAACTGTTCGATGAGTGCGAGATCCTTTTCCACATCAACCTCTTTGATTCTGCAATCCGGGCATTATGCCTGATTGCCATCGGTTTCTGGTACACTACGCGCAAAGTCAGAGTAAGAATTGAGAACGTTACGCGATGAATATTGGTCTTTTCTATGGTTCCAGTACCTGCTATACCGAAATGGCAGCGGAAAAAATTCGCGACATCATCGGCCCGGAGCTGGTGACGTTGCATAACCTGAAAGATGACGCCGTCGCGCTGATGGAACAGTACGACGTGCTGATCCTCGGCATCCCGACCTGGGACTTTGGCGAGATACAGGAAGACTGGGAAGCCATCTGGGATCAGCTCGATTCGCTCAACCTCGACGGCAAAATCATTGCGATGTACGGCATGGGCGACCAGCTAGGCTATGGCGAGTGGTTCCTGGATGCGCTCGGCATGCTGCACGATAAACTGGCACCGAAAGGCGCGACGTTTATCGGCTACTGGCCAACAGAAGGCTATGAGTTCACCAGCAAAAAACCGATTATCGCGGAGGGTCAGCTGTTTGTCGGGCTTGCCCTGGATGAAACCAACCAGTACGACCTCAGCGACGAACGCCTGGAAAACTGGTGCGAGCAGATACTGGGTGAAATGGCCGAGAAGTTCAGCTAACGCGAACTTAGTCCTGCGTCGGTTGTTGCAACATCATCCGGCGCAGATCTCGCCACTCCGCAGCATCCATACTGTCGGCAGCCAGCCACAGGTGCTGGCGACGACCACCTTCAGGCTGGCGCAGTCTCAGCATCATGCCAACGCTAAGCATCCACGGTGTACCGACGATCTCCCACTCTTTCCCCTGCCAGCGCAGACGGGAATCCATCAGCAGTTTGATTTCGCCCTGACGGGCGTTGATCCGGCGCTGGCTGCGCACGCTATCAAAAACCACAAACGACAGCAGCAATAACCACAGAGGCGTATAGCTTAGCGGCCACGGCATCAGTAAAACAAAGGCCGCAACCAGGCCGTGGAGCAGTAATGACATCCACTGCGAGCGCCATGAGACGCGAAGATCAGATTGCCACAGGACCACGTTCCCGATTCCGTGTTTGAATTAATTGCACCATCCGTTGCAACTCGGTGTCGGCGGGTTTGCCGTGATTCATCAGCCAGTTGAATAAATCCGGATCGTCTGACTCAAGAAGGCGAACAAACAGACGCTTATCGTCATCGCTTAAGCTGTCATACTCATATTCAAAGAACGGCATGATGGAGATATCAAGTTCGCGCATGCCGCGACGGCACGCCCAGTGAATACGGGCCTTGTTGTTAATATCCATGTTCTGTTTCCTGCATTACGTTTGGCACAGTCGGTATCCCGTTAGGTATTCATTATTTCTTTCCGGGAACAGTTGCTAGTGTAACGTGTTTTTGGCCGTTTCTTTACTGGAATATTGCAATCGCCGAGCCGGATTCCAGAATAACCACTCTAAAGACAGTGAATTACATTATTTTGCGTGACGCTACGCATAACCGCACGATGGCACGAATGGCGTGCTGAAAGCGCTTGCAATGGCTGTAGTCTCTTTTACCATTAGGCATTATCAAAGCGTTAAGCAATTCAGGATATCACTATGGCATTTACTCCATTTACTCCTCGCCAGCCCGCCGCCTCTGCGCGTCTGCCGCTGACGCTGATGACTCTTGATGACTGGGCGCTGGCGACGCTTACCGGTGCCGACGCCGAAAAATACCTGCAGGGGCAGGTGACGGCAGACGTTGCGCAGCTGACTGAACACCAGCACCTGCTGGCAGCGCACTGCGATCCAAAAGGAAAAATGTGGAGCAATCTACGCCTGTTCCGCCGCCAGGATGGGTTTGCCTTAATTGAACGCCGCAGCCTGCGTGATGCCCAGCTGACCGAACTGAAAAAATATGCGGTGTTTTCCAAAGTCACCATCGCGCCGGACGACGAGCATGTTTTGCTGGGTGTGGCAGGTTTCCAGGCGCGTGCAGCGCTCAAAAATCTCTTCAGCGAACTGCCGGATGCGGAAAAACAGGTGGTCAGCGAAGGTGAGACCTCTATTTTGTGGTTTGAGCATCCTGCCGAGCGTTTCCTGCTGGTGACGGATGCTGCTACCGCTGAACGCGTGACCGACGCCCTGCGCGGTGAAGCGCAGTTGAATAACAGCCAACAGTGGCTGGCGCTGAACATTGAAGCGGGTTTGCCCGTCATTGACGCGGTGAACAGCGCACAGTTTATTCCGCAGGCGACAAACATCCAGGCGTTGGGTGGCATCAGCTTTAAGAAAGGCTGTTACACCGGCCAGGAGATGGTGGCACGTGCAAAATTCCGCGGTGCCAACAAACGCGCCCTGTGGACACTGGCGGGCCGCGCCAGCCGCGTTCCGGAAGCAGGTGAAGATCTCGAGTTGAAAATGGGTGAAAACTGGCGCCGTACCGGCACGGTACTCGCCGCCGTTCAGCTGGATGATGGTCGTCTGCTGGTGCAGGTCGTCATGAATAACGATATGGAAGCCGACAGCGTATTCCGCGTGCGCGATGATGCCAATACGTTGAGCATTGAACCGCTGCCGTATTCACTGGATGAGTGATGCTGTATCGCCCGGTGGCGCTGCGCTTACCGGGCCTACTGATCCCGTAGGTCGGGTAAGGCGAAGCCGCCACCCGACAACAAACTACACCTGCCCCACATACAAATAAATCGCCAAAAAGTGACACACGCTGCCGCCCAGCACGAAGCCGTGCCAGATAGCGTGGTTATACGGAATGCGCTTGCAGACGTAGAAAATCACGCCCAGCGAGTAGACCACACCGCCCACTGCCAGAAGCGTTACGCCCCCAACCGCCAGCTTAATCGCCAGTTGATATACCACAATCAGCGACAGCCAGCCCATCGTCAGATAGGTCACCAGCGACAGCACCTTAAAACGGTGTGCGATGGTCAGCTTAAACAAGATCCCCAGCAGCGCCAGGCTCCAGATGACAATCATCAGGCCACGCGACAGCGGCGAGTTCAATCCCACCAGCAAAAACGGCGTGTAGGTGCCTGCGATAAGAAGATAGATAGCGCAGTGGTCAAATTTTTTGAGCCAGATCTTAGCCCGTTGATGGGGAATAGCGTGATACAGCGTCGAGGCCAGGAAGAGCAGGATCATACTCCCGCCATACAAGCTGTAGCTGGTAATAGCCATCGCGCTGGCGTTGGTGTCCACCGCCTGCACCAGCAGTAATACTAAACCGACAATCCCAAAAACCAGGCCTATGCCGTGGCTTATGCTGTTGGCTACTTCCTCAGCCAGCGAATATCCCTGTGCGATTAATGGTCTGCTTACCATACTTAACTCCGGGAAAACAAAAGATGATTATTCATCGCCTGACTATGCTAACTGAGAATGATTCCAGTGAACACCTGTTAGCTAAAATAATTTCAACTATAAAAATATCAATATAAATCATATGTATACAACAATAACTCACCTAACATTTGTTCACATTTAAAATTAATCATTAAGAATCAAGGGTATAAAATTGAGTTATGCCGTCTGCCGGCATGTTATGATGAGAAAATGCTGTCTGAATGAGAGTTTTGCTGCCGTGAGTATGTTCACCCATTCCGCCGTTGCCAGTCTCAACAATCTTGAGATGATGGTCTACAACTACGTCATTAAGAACCGTGACAAAGTGATGTACATGACCATCCGCGAACTGGCGGACGCGGCTGGCGTCTCCACCACCACTATCCTGCGCTTTTGCCGCAAGCTGAACTGCGACGGCTACTCTGAATTTCGCGTGCGCTTTAAGCTCTATTTAGAGCAAAATGAGCCGCAGCAGGCCAATTTTGGTGCCAGTGAAATTATTAGCTTCTTTAAAAGCGTCAACAATGAAGAGTTTGATGCGTTATTAGATGACGCTGTAGATATTATTTTATCTTCAGAACGCATTATATTTGTCGGAGCGGGCACATCCGGTTCACTGGCAAAATATGGCGCGCGCTTTTTTTCAAATATCGGAAAATTCAGCAACCATATCGACGATCCTTATTTTCCCGTCACCAATGATATGGCAAAAAATGCGCTGGCTATCGTGCTCTCCGTCTCGGGTGAAACCGAGGAGATCCTGCGCTTTGCCAGCCAGTTCAGTCTGCACCATTGCAAGGTGCTCTCTATCACCAGTCACGAACACTCACGCCTGGCAAAGCTGGCGGACTTTAACCTCTCCTGGCATGTGCCTCAAACGCGTATTGCAGGCGTGTACGATATTACCACCCAAATTCCCGTCATCTATATTCTGGAATCGCTTGGGCGTAAGCTGGCGAAGAAATTAGCAGAATAAAACACCCTGTTTTTTTGATGTAACAAATCACATTGAGCACAAATTGTTATATCGTGACATTTAATTTCGCTTTGCTAGACTCGATTTCAATAAGTCCTGAATTGAGAAATAGCAAAGATGAAAAAACTGACCTTACCGAAAGATTTTTTATGGGGCGGCGCGGTGGCGGCTCACCAGGTTGAAGGCGGCTGGAATAAAGGCGGCAAAGGGCCAAGCATTTGCGACGTCCTGACCGGCGGCGCCCACGGCGTCCCGCGTGAAATCACTCAGGAGGTGGTGCCGGGTAAATACTACCCAAACCACGATGCGGTAGATTTCCACGGCCACTACAAAGAAGACATCAAGCTGTTTGCCGAAATGGGCTTCAAGTGCTTCCGCACCTCCATCGCCTGGACACGCATCTTCCCGAAAGGTGATGAAACGCAGCCAAACGAAGAAGGGCTAAAGTTCTACGACGACATGTTCGACGAGCTGCTGAAGTACAACATCGAGCCGGTCATCACCCTCTCCCACTTCGAAATGCCGCTGCACCTGGTGCAGGAGTACGGCGGCTGGACCAACCGCAAAGTGGTCGATTTCTTTGTGCGCTTCTCTGAAGTCGTGTTTGAGCGCTACAAAAATAAGGTCAAATACTGGATGACCTTCAACGAAATCAACAACCAGCGTAACTGGCGCGCGCCGCTGTTCGGCTACTGCTGCTCCGGCGTGGTCTATACCGAACACGACAATCCGGAAGAGACCATGTACCAGGTGCTGCACCACCAGTTTGTGGCCAGCGCGCTGGCGGTGAAAGCTGCGCGTCGTATTAACCCGGAGATGAAAGTCGGCTGCATGCTGGCGATGGTGGCCCTCTACCCGTTCTCCTGCAAACCAGAAGACGTGATGTTCGCCCAGGAATCCATGCGCGAGCGCTACGTCTTTACCGACGTCCAGCTGCGCGGTTACTACCCGTCCTACGTGCTGAACGAGTGGGAGCGCCGCGGTTTCTCCATCAACATGGAAGCGGGGGACGAACAGATCCTGCGTGAAGGAACGTGCGACTACCTGGGCTTCAGCTATTACATGACCAACGCGGTCAAAGCGGAAGGCGGCACCGGCGATGCGATTTCCGGCTTCGAAGGCAGCGTGCCGAATCCGCACGTCAAAGCCTCCGACTGGGGCTGGCAGATTGACCCGGTGGGCCTGCGCTATGCGCTGTGCGAACTGTACGAGCGCTATCAGAAGCCGCTGTTTATCGTGGAGAATGGTTTCGGCGCCTACGACAAAGTGGAAGAAGACGGCAGCATCAACGATGACTACCGCATCGACTACCTGCGCGCCCACGTGAAAGAGATGATGAAGGCCGTGACGTACGACGGCGTGGATCTGATGGGCTACACCCCGTGGGGCTGTATCGACTGCGTCTCCTTCACCACCGGTCAGTACAGCAAGCGCTATGGCTTTATCTACGTGAACAAGCACGACGACGGCACCGGCGACATGTCCCGTTCCCGTAAGAAGAGCTTTGACTGGTACAAAACTGTTATCGCCAGCAACGGCGAAACGCTGTAATACATCGCCCTCTCCTCGCAGAGGAGAGGGCAAACCTCTTATCTCCCAGACACTTCTTTACAGCTTAAGCGTTGCCAAAAAACCTGCGCCCTATAAGATAAGCCTCGTGAATATTTGAGGCAAAGATGATCAAACGACAACGCAACGCTATCCTGCTTGTTGCCCTGGCCTGTCTGGTGGTGCTGATATGCACCGCCCAGCGGATGGCCGGGATGCACGCGCTTGTCATGAACGTCACCGCCGCAAGCCAGCCTGTCCAGCAGGGGCAGGAGAGCATCGACGCACCGGTGACGCCCTGTGAACTCAGCGCGAAATCGCTGATGGCCGTTCCGCCAATACTGTTTGAAGGTGCTCTCTTTGCCGTCACCCTGCTTCTTGCGCTACTGGCCGCTAATCCGCCACGCCGCGAGCGGCTGTGGCCTCCCCGCGTTATCTCCCCGCCCCGATTACGGGTACATCTAAGACTCTGCGTATTCCGTGAATGAGCATTCGCCTGACACATCAGGTTAATTCATCATTTACGGAGAAAATTTATGTTTACTGTATTCAGGCGACTGCTGGTCTGCCTGCTTTGGCTATGGCTGCCCCTCAGCCAGGCCGCCGACAGCGGCTGGCTACGTGCCGCCGATAATCAGCACGCCAGCGTCAGGCTGCGCGCGCAGCCTGACAATAATGGCGATACCCGCCTGCTGCTGGATGTTGCCCTTGAAAAAGGGTGGAAAACCTACTGGCGCTCGCCGGGAGAAGGGGGCGTTGCCCCTGCCATTCTCTGGCATCAACCGGTTGATGCCACCTGGCGCTGGCCTACGCCCGAGCGTTTCGACGTTGCTGGCATCACCACGCAGGGTTATCACGGCGACGTGAGTTTTCCCATTACGGTGCGTGGCGAGTCGCCAAAAACCCTGAGCGGCGTGCTGACGCTGTCTACCTGCAGCAACGTCTGTATTCTCACCGACTACCCCTTCTCACTGGATCTGACGACCAGCGCGGGCGGCGACTTTGATTACGATTACCGTCGGGCGATGGGCACGCTACCGCTCAGTAGCGGATTGACGTCAGCGATTAGCGCCAGCTACACCTCCGGGAAGCTGACCGTAACGGCACAACGTGACGCAGGCTGGCAGCAGCCCTCGCTGTTTATCGACAGCATGGACGATGTTGATTTCGGCAAGCCAACCTTTTCCGTGCGCAGCGGGTCGCTTGTCGCCACCATCCCGGTGACGGACAGCTGGGGCGACGCGGCTCCTGACATCAGCGGCAAAACGCTGTCAGTCGTTCTCGCGGATAGCGGCCAGGCGCAGGCGTCCAGTCTGGATATCGGTAAAGGTACCCTCACGCCAGCGTTCTCGTTAGGCTGGGTGCTGCTGATGGCGCTGGCTGGCGGCCTGATCCTCAACGTCATGCCCTGCGTGCTGCCCGTTCTGGCCATGAAGCTCGGCACGCTGATGCAAACCGAACGTCAGGCGCGCGGCCAGATACGCAGGCAGTTTCTTGCCTCGGTAGGCGGGATCGTCATTTCGTTCCTTGCGCTGGCGCTAATGATGACGGTGCTGCGTTTAGGTAATCAGGCGCTCGGCTGGGGGATCCAGTTCCAGAACCCGTGGTTTATCGCTGCGATGGCGCTGGTGATGGTGCTGTTCAGCGCCAGCCTGCTGGGATTGTTTGAGATCCGCCTCCCCTCCTCTGCCAGCACCTTCCTCGCCACGCGCGGCGGCAACGGGCTCGCGGGCCATTTCTGGCAAGGCGCGTTTGCCACCCTGCTGGCAACGCCCTGCACCGCGCCGTTCCTGGGTACTGCCGTGTCGGTTGCGCTGGCGGCACCGCTCCCGCTGCTGTGGGGCATCTTCTTTGCGATGGGTGTCGGCATGAGCCTTCCCTGGCTGCTGGTGGCGGCCTGGCCGGGGCTGGCACAGAGGCTGCCGCGTCCAGGGCGCTGGATGAACGTGGTGCGAGTGATATTGGGATTGATGATGCTCGGCTCGTCCCTGTGGCTGCTGAGCCTGCTGGTGGTGCATATCGGCACGCTGCCCGTTATCACGCTGGGTGTGACGCTGAGCCTTATCCTGCTGCTGGTTACTGCCTGGCGCTACCGCTGGCAAACCGCGCTGTGTGCCGGTGCCTTTGCCCTGGTCGTTGCCGCCGCAGCGGCGTTTATAACCGCCCCCGGCGGGGAGCACGGCCGTCGCGATCGGGTGAACTGGCAGCCGCTGAGTGAAGAGGCGATTGCCCGCGCGCTGGCTGACAACAAGCGGGTGTTTGTTGACGTGACCGCCGACTGGTGCGTGACCTGTAAAGCCAATAAATACAACGTGCTGCTGCGCGACGACGTGCAGGATGCGCTTTCCGCACCGGATATTGTCGCCCTGCGCGGAGACTGGAGCCGCCCTTCCGCCAGCATTAGTCAGTTCTTAACCACGCGCGGCAGCGCCGCCGTGCCGTTTAACCAGATTTACGGACCGGGATTACCGCAGGGCCACGTGCTGCCTGCGTTATTAAGCCGCGACGCGGTGCTTACCACCCTGTCCGATGCGAAAGGAAAATAACATGAGAGCCTTTATTGCCTTGCTTCTGCTGTCTTTATCCACGTTCAGCGTTGCCGCGCCGTCAGATGACGCGTCCAGTGACCAGCTGGCTAAACTGCTGTTCAACGACCCCAATAGTCCGCGTACCGGCGCAAAAGCGCCAAAGCTGATTATTGTCTCTTTCACTGACTACAACTGCCCTTACTGCAAGCAGTTCGACCCTAAGCTTGAGAAAATCGTGCATGACAACCCGGACGTGCAGCTCATCGTTAAGCTGTTACCGTTCAAGGGCCAAAGCTCGGTGAATGCGGCAAAAGCGGCGCTTTCGGTGTGGCAGCAACAGCCTGAGAAATTCTGGGCGCTGCACCAGCGGTTGATGATGAAAAAAGGGTATCACGACGATGCCAGCATCGCGACGGCTCAGACAAAGACCGGGACGGACAGCATTAAGACAGAGGATAAAACCATGGACTCTCTGAAAATGAACCTGATCCTGTCGCAGGTGCTGAATATTCAGGGCACCCCGGCGACCATCATTGGCGACCAGATGGTCGCGGGAGCCATTCCTTATGAGGATCTGGAGGCGCTGGTGAAAGAACAGCTGACGCAAGCCCGTGGCCAGTAAGCTCCCGCGCCAGGTGCGCGAACTCGCAATGTGGCTGCTGATCGGCGTTGCCGTGAGCCTGGCGGTAGATTATTTCCGCCAGCCCGAGCTGCCGCAGAATTTCGCCTCAGCCGCGCTGCAAACGCTCGACGGTAAGCCCGTCGACCTTATCGCCATGAGTGAGGAACGTCCTCTGCTGGTGTACGTCTGGGCTACCTGGTGTGGCGTATGCCGCTACACCACGCCATCCGTATCGTCACTTGCTGCAGAGGGCGGCAACGTGATGTCGGTTGCGCTGCGCTCCGGTGATAACGCCACGCTGGAGAGATGGCTGGCGAAGAAGAAAATGACGCTGCCGACGGTCAACGACGCCAGCGGAAGCCTGTCTCGCCAGTGGGACGTGCAGGTCACGCCCACGCTGGTGGTGATCTCTCACGGAGAGGTGAAGTCGATCACCACCGGCTGGACCAGCAGCTGGGGCATGCGGCTGCGGCTGTGGCTGGCGTCGTAGTTGTTACTTTCCGCCCGCCAGCTCCAGGAAGCTGCCGGTCACGTAGGAGGCTTTGTCGCTCAGCAGCCAGGTAATGGCCTGAGCGACTTCCTCCGGCTGGCCGCCGCGCTGCATGGGCAGCATGGATTTCACCCGATCCACGCGCCCCGGCTCGCCGCCGGAGGCGTGGATATCGGTATAGATCAGCCCGGGGCGTACGCAGTTGACGCGAATGCCCTGTGCTGCCACCTCCAGCGATAATCCCGTCGTCAGCGAGTCCACCGCCCCTTTGGAGGCGGCGTAATCCACATATTCCCCCGGTGCGCCCAGACGGGAGGCGGCGGAAGAGACGTTCACTATCGCGCCTCCTTTACCACCATGTTTGTGCGACATACGCTTTACCGCCTCGCGACAGCAGAGAAAATAACCCGTGACGTTGGTGGCCAGCACGCGGTTAATGCGCTCGGCTGAGAGGCTTTCGATGGTCGACTGCTCGAACAGAATACCCGCGTTGTTCACCAGCGCCGTTAGCGGCTCGCCTTCACGATCGATACTGTCAAACATCGCCATAACCTGCGCTTCATCACTGATATCCGCGCGCACGGCAAACGCTTTACCGCCTGCCTCAACAATCTGATTGATCACGTCCGTCGCGGCCTTGATGTTATGGTGAAAATTCACCGCCACGGTGTAGCCTTCGCGTGCCAGCTGCAGCGCAGTGGCTTTACCGATACCCCGGCTCGCGCCGGTGACGAGTGCAATTGCCATTCGCTTCTCCCAATAAAAAAGCCGGGTGGCGGCTTCGCCTTACCCGGCCTACGTTACTACATCAGCATTATTACTGGTATTCGCTCATCGGCACGCAGGAGCAGAACAGGTTACGGTCGCCGTAGACGTCATCGAGACGCTTCACGGTCGGCCAGTATTTGTTTGCCACGCCTGCCGGGAAGACCGCCAGCTCGCGGGAATAACCGTGGTTCCACTCTGCGACCATCTCGTGCTGGGTGTGCGGTGCGTTGACCAGCGGGTTATCTTCCAGCGTCCACTCACCGTCCTGCACGCGGTCGATCTCCATGCGGATCGCCAGCATCGCGTCGATAAAGCGGTCCAGCTCGGCTTTGCTCTCGGACTCCGTTGGCTCAACCATCAGCGTACCCGCCACCGGGAACGACATGGTTGGCGCGTGGAAGCCGTAGTCGATCAGACGCTTGGCGATATCCAGTTCGCTAATGCCGGTCTGCTCTTTCAGCGGACGAATATCGAGGATGCACTCGTGCGCCACGCGACCGTCGCGGCCGGTGTAAAGCACCGGGAAGGCGGACTTCAGGCGAGTCGCAATATAGTTGGCGTTGAGGATCGCCACCTGGCTCGCCTGCTTCAGTCCTTCCGCACCCATCATGCGGATATACATCCAGCTGATTGGCAGAATAGAGGCGCTGCCGAACGGTGCCGCTGAGACCGCGCCCTGACGGGTCAGCATGCCTTCAATCTGCACTACGCTGTGGCCTGGCACAAACGGTGCCAGATGCGCTTTCACACCGATTGGGCCCATGCCCGGGCCGCCGCCGCCGTGCGGGATGCAGAAGGTTTTGTGCAGGTTCAGGTGCGACACGTCCGCACCGATAAAGCCCGGAGAGGTGATGCCCACCTGCGCGTTCATGTTCGCGCCGTCGAGGTAAACCTGACCGCCGAACTGGTGCACCACTTCGCACACTTCACGGATGGTCTCTTCGTACACGCCGTGAGTGGACGGGTAGGTCACCATGATGCAGGAGAGCTTGTCACCCGCCTGCTCGGCTTTCGCACGCAGGTCGGCCAGATCGATGTTGCCGTTCTTATCGCACGCCACCACCACCACTTCCATGCCCGCCATCTGGGCAGAGGCCGGGTTGGTACCGTGCGCGGAACTAGGGATAAGGCAGATATCGCGGTGACCTTCGCTGCGGCTTTCGTGATAGTGACGGATCGCCAGCAGGCCCGCGTACTCGCCCTGCGCGCCGGAGTTAGGCTGCATGCAGAGCGCGTCATAACCGGTCAGCTTCACCAGCCAGTCGGAAAGCTGGTTGATCATCATGTGATAACCTTCCGCCTGCTCTGGCGGGCAGAACGGGTGCAGCTCGGAAAACTCCGGCCAGGTGATAGGGATCATCTCTGCCGCGGCGTTCAGCTTCATGGTGCAAGATCCCAACGGGATCATCGCCTGGTTCAGCGCCAGATCCTTGCGCTCCAGAGAGTGCATATAGCGCATCATCTCGGTTTCGCTGTGGTAGCGATTAAAGACCGGGTGCGTCAGGATCGCATCATTACGCAGCATGCTTTCCTGAATGGAGCGGCTGTCGAGCGCCACGTCTTTGTCCAGCGTATCAACGTCCAGACCGTGCGCGTCACCCAGCAACACGCTAAACAGGTTCAGGATATCGTCACGGGTGGTGCTTTCATCCAGCGTAATGCCGACGGCGTTGTGAATGTCGCTGCGCAGGTTGATCTTTGCTGCATCCGCGCGCGCCAGCACGGCCGCTTTGTCCGCCACGTCCACGCACAGGGTGTCGAAGTAGTGAGCGTGGCGCAGCTTAAGGCCTTTCTGCTGCAGACCGCAGGCCAGAATATCGGCCAGGCGATGAATGCGGCTGGCAATACGCTTCAGGCCAGCCGGGCCGTGGAACACGGCGTACAGGCTGGCGATGTTGGCCAGCAGCACCTGGGAGGTACAGATGTTAGAGTTCGCTTTCTCGCGGCGGATATGCTGCTCGCGGGTCTGCATCGCCATGCGCAGCGCGGTGTTACCGGCAGCATCTTTTGAGACGCCGATAATACGGCCAGGCATGGAGCGTTTGAATTCATCTTTCGCGCCGAAGAACGCCGCATGCGGGCCGCCGTAGCCCATCGGCACGCCGAAGCGTTGCGCAGAACCGAAGACAATATCCGCGCCCTGTTTGCCCGGCGCCGTCAGCAGCACCAGGGCCATAAAATCGGCGGCAACGCTGACAACCACTTTGCGGGACTTCAGCTCGGCAATCAGCGCGCCGTAGTCGTGAACTTCACCCGTCGTACCTACCTGCTGCAGCAGCACGCCGAAGACGTCCTGGTGATCCAGCACTTTGTCGGCGTCGTCGACGATCACGTCAAAGCCGAAGGTTTCCGCACGGGTGCGTACCACGTCCAGCGTCTGCGGATGCACGTCCGCCGCCACGAAGAATCGGTTAGCGTTTTTCAGCTTGCTGACGCGTTTTGCCATCGCCATTGCTTCGGCAGCGGCGGTCGCTTCATCCAGCAGAGAAGCGGAGGCGATATCCATGCCGGTCAGATCCAGCGTCACCTGCTGGAAGTTCAGCAGCGCTTCCAGACGGCCCTGAGAGACTTCTGGCTGATAAGGGGTGTAAGCGGTGTACCAGCCCGGGTTTTCCAGCATGTTGCGCAGGATAACCGGCGGCAGCTGCACGTTGGTGTAGCCCATGCCAATGTAAGACTTATAGCGCTTGTTCAGGCCTGCGATAGCCTTCAGCTCCGCCAGCGCGGCGAATTCCGTGGTGGCTTCCCCCACCTGAGGCGGCGTGGCAAGCTGGATGTCTTTTGGCACAATCTGGCCGATCAGTGCGTTTAATGAATCCGCGCCAACTGTCTTCAGCATCTCCTGCTGTTGCTGAGCATCCGGCCCAATGTGACGTTCAATGAAGGCGCCACGGTTTTCAAGCTGGCTTAAAGTCTGTGTCATGAGCGATGGTTCCTGAAACGTGCAGTGAATTTAAGTTCCCTCTCCCTCCGGGAGAGGGTTAGGGTGAGGGGAAGACTGGCACCCTCACCCCTGCCCTCTCCCGGAGGGAGAGGGGGATAAACAATTACTCGTCTTCTAACAGTGCTTCGTACGCGGTCGCATCCAGCAGCGCGGCAACCTGAGATTCGTCGCTGGCTTTGATCTTGAAGATCCAGCCGCCTTCATACGGCTCGCTGTTCACCAGCTCTGGCGAATCGCTCAGCGCGTCGTTAACGGCAACGATTTCACCGCTCACAGGAGCGTAGATGTCAGAAGCCGCTTTTACGGACTCCGCTACGGCGCAGTCGTCGCCCGCGCTAACGGTCGTGCCCACATCAGGCAGGTCAACAAACACCATGTCGCCCAGCAGCTCTTGCGCATGCTCGGTGATCCCTACGGTGTAAGTGCCGTCCGCCTCTTTGCGCAGCCACTCGTGTTCTTTGCTGTATTTCAGTTCTGCTGGCACATTGCTCATTGAAGTTCTCCTGATAAAAATGATTAGGCGACCGGCTTACCGGCGCGAACAAAAATCGGTTTGGTCACGTTGACCGGCATTTCGCGGTTGCGGATTTGCACTACCGCCGTTTCGCCAATGCCCGCCGGCACGCGTGCCAGTGCAATACTGTAGCCCAGCGTCGGGGAGAAGGTACCGCTGGTGATCACGCCTTCGCGATGATTGCCGTCGGCATCGGTGAAGCGCACCGGCAGTTCGCCGCGCAGCACGCCTTTTTCCGTCATCACCAGACCAACCAGCTGTTCAGTGCCCTTCTCGCGCTGCATCTCCAGCGCTTCACGGCCAATAAAGTCGCGGTCAGCCGGTTCCCACGCGATGGTCCAGCCCATATTGGCGGCCAGCGGAGAAACGCTTTCGTCCATCTCCTGACCGTAGAGGTTCATCCCCGCTTCCAGACGCAGCGTATCGCGCGCGCCCAGACCCGCAGGCTTCACGCCCGCTTCCACCAGCGCGCGCCAGAAATCAGCGGCCTTCTCGTTTGGCATCGCAATTTCGTAGCCCGCTTCACCGGTGTAGCCGGTGGTGGCGATAAACAGATCGCCCGCCTGCACGCCGAAGAACGGCTTCATGCCTTCGGTTGCTTTGCGCTGCTCGTCGGTAAACAGAGACGCGGCTTTCGCCTGCGCGTTAGGACCCTGCACGGCGATCAGCGACAGATCGTCACGGACGGTGATATCGATGGCATAAGGTTCGGCGTGTTGGGTGATCCAGGAGAGGTCTTTTTCGCGGGTGGCGGAGTTTACAACGAGGCGGAAGAAATCTTCAGTGAAGTAATAGACGATAAGGTCATCAATCACGCCGCCCGAGGCATTCAGCATGCCGGTGTAGAGCGCTTTGCCCGGCGTCTTCAGTTTAGCGACGTCGTTTGCCAGCAGATAACGCAAGAACTCCCGGGTGCGGCTACCGCGCAGATCGACAATCGTCATGTGTGACACGTCGAACATACCGGCATCGGTGCGCACCGCGTGGTGCTCATCAATCTGCGAGCCGTAGTGCAGCGGCATCATCCAGCCGTGGAAGTCCACCATGCGGGCGCCGCATAACACGTGTTGTTCGTACAAAGGAGTCTGTTGAGCCATCTTGTCCTCGTTGAAAAATTCACCGTGAAACCCGGTATCGGCCTCGTTCCCGAATGCCGACGCAAACGTTCTCTTTTACCTGAACTTACCACCGAAACCGGCGGTTAACCATAAGGTAAAACGGGCCATCACATTAGCTTATGACCAAAAAACGCTGAAAAGCCTACAGAGTTATTCACTGGAAAAATGCGATTAACCCCGCACAAAATTAACAATGATCTAACAAGATTTAGCACATGGTGATATTTCGTGCGGAAAAACGGGCCGAATTTCCGCACCGGAAAAAACGCGACATTAGTTAATCTAATGCGAAAAATGAGGTGGAATTAGATTATTTCAAACGAGGGAATTTCCCCGGCGCAGCGGCCGGGAAAATAAAGTGTGACGTGGATCTAAGTTAGCGCAGCCAGTCAGGGAGATCGTTAAGACCCATCGCCTGACGGAGAAGTTGAGGTTTGACGCCAGGAAGCGTATCGGCCAGTTTAAGACCGATATCGCGCAGCAGTTTTTTCGCCGGATTCGCCCCGGCAAACAGCTCGCGGAAGCCCTGCATCCCCGCCAGCATCATCGCCGCGCTGTGCTTGCGGCTGCGCTCATAGCGACGCAGGTAGAGATGCTGACCGATATCTTTCCCTTCGCGATGCAGGCGACGCAGTTCTTCTACCAGCTCCGCCGCGTCCATAAAGCCAAGATTAACGCCCTGCCCGGCCAGCGGATGAATGGTATGGGCCGCATCGCCCACCAGCGCCAGACGGTGCGCCGCAAACTGACGCGCGTAGCGGCCGGTTAACGGGAACACCTGACGCTCGCTTTCAAGCGTGCACAAGCCAAGGCGGTTATCAAACGCCATGCACAGCGCCTGGTTAAAGGCATCCGGCGTCGCCTCCTGCATCAGCTGCGCTTTTTCCGGCACCAGTGACCAGACGATAGAGCACAGGTGCGGATCGCTCAGCGGCAGGAACGCCAGAATGCCGTCGTTGTGGAAAATCTGCCGCGCCACGCCGCCGTGCGGCTCTTCGGTGCGGATCGTTGCCACCATCGCATGATGGCGGTAATCCCAGAAGGTCAGCGGGATATCGGCTTTGTTGCGCAGCCAGGAGTTCGCACCGTCGGCACCGACCACCAGACGCGCGGTCAGCATGTCGCCGCTTTGTAGGGTGATAAACGCCTCGTTTTCACCCCATGCCACCTGCTGGATCTGCGCGGGCGCAACCAGCGTCACGTCGCTGCACTGCTGCGCTTTCTGCCACAGCGCGTGGTGGATCACCGCGTTTTCGATGATGTGACCCAGATGGCTATAGCCCATGCTTTCATCGTCAAAGGCTATATGACCAAAGCTGTCTTTATCCCACACTTCCATGCCGTGATAGCAGCTGGCGCGCTGCGCCACAATATCTGCCCAGACGCCAAGGTGCGTCAGCAATTTCTCGCTGGCGGCATTGATCGCCGAGACGCGGAGTTCCGGCGGGGCATCCTGCGCGACGGGCTGCGGCGCTTTTTGCTCCAGCACGGCCACGCGAAGGCCGCTGCCCTGTAAACCGCAGGCCAGCGCCAGCCCGACCATACCGCCGCCAACAATGGCGACATCAACATTTTGCACGGTGATAACTCCTTAACGCGCGACCCAACCCAGGGTCCGCTGCGCCAGCACGTCACGTGCCGGAATGAACAGTTCCATCGCCATCAGCCCGAGGTTGCGACCCGCAACCAGCGGTGCCCAGCGATTGGCAAACAGATGAACTAAACCATCGGTAACGCCGATTGTCGCCTCTTTATCGGCCTGGCGTCGCTTCTGGTAATGGCTAAGTACCGAATAAGCGCCACAATCTTTTTGCTCGCCCCATGCCATCGCCAGCGATTCCGCCAGGCTCATGACATCACGCAGCCCAAGGTTAAATCCTTGTCCGGCAATCGGATGTAATGTCTGCGCAGCGTTGCCGACCAGCGCCACGCGGTGAGATACAGACTGCGATGCGGTGGTTAACGACAGCGGATAGACTGCACGTCTCCCCGCATGGGTAATACGCCCGAGTCGCCAGCCGAAGGCTTTCTGCAGCTCGGTACAAAAACGTTCGTCGGACCAGGCCCGAACCTCTTCAGCTTTTTCCTGCGGATGACACCAGACAAGCGAACAGCGCCCGTCCGACATCGGCAGCATCGCCAGCGGGCCGTGCTGCGTGAAGCGCTCAAACGCCCGGCCGTTGTGCTCTGCTGCGGTCGCGACGTTCGCAATGACCGCGACCTGCCCGTAAGGCTGCTGCCGCCACTCTACGCCGCACTGCGTGCCGAGCGCCGAACGCGAGCCGTCCGCCGCCACCAGAAGCTGACCGTCGAGAACGGTGCCATTATCGAGCGCTACGCTCACCGCGTCTTCGCTGCGGCTAAAACTGGCGACGCGCGCCGGACAGTGTAGCGTGACGCCAGGCGCATCCTGTAACAGACGGAACAGACGCAGGCCAACGTCGTGGAGTTCAACAACCTGACCCAGCGCGTCGATACGGTAATCATGGGCATCCAGCGTCACAAAACCGGCATGCCCGCGATCGCTCACGTGCACGGTGTTAATTGCCGTGGCGCAATCAGCGATCGCCTGCCAGATGCCAATGCGGGAGAGCTGCTGGCAGGTACCCTGCGCCAGGGCAATGGCGCGGGAATCAAAACCCGGATGATTCTTTGCCTGCGGCGCAACGGCTTCAACCAGATGTACCGGGAGCTGGCCCTTCGTCAAATGCGAAATGGCTAACGCCAGCGTGGCGCCGGTCATCCCACCGCCCACGATGATCACGCTCATGCGCGTGCCGCTGCCATCAGCGCCTCAATATCATCGGCGTTCTTCACGACGGTTGCGGTCAGGTTTTCATTGCCGTTTTCGGTGATCACGATGTCGTCTTCGATGCGAATGCCGATCCCGCGGTATTGTTCCGGCACGTCAGCATCCGGCGCAATGTACAGACCCGGCTCAACGGTTAACACCATGCCTGGCTCCAGCACGCGTGAACGTTCAGGACCGTATGCGCCCACGTCATGAACATCCAGACCTAGCCAGTGGCTCAGGCCGTGCATAAAGTACGGACGGTGGGCATTCTCGGTAATCAGCATGTCGACGTCGCCCTTCAGAATGCCGAGTTTCACCAGACCCGTAATCATGATCCGCACCACTTCACCGGTGACATCCTGAATGGAGGTACCCGGACGATATAACCTGAGCGCCGTTTCCAGGGATTCGAGCACGATGTCGTAAATTTCGCGCTGAGCAGGCGAGAATTTACCGTTCACCGGGAAGGTTCGGGTGATGTCGCCTGCGTAGCCCAAATACTCACACCCGGCGTCAATCAGCACCAGATCGCCGTCGCGCAGCGCACTTTCGTTTTCGGTGTAGTGCAGAATGCAGCCGTTTTCCCCGCCGCCAACGATGGTGTTGTAGGACGGGAAGCGCGCGCCGTGACGGTTAAATTCGTGGTGAATTTCGCCCTCAAGCTGGTATTCGAACATGCCGGGACGGCACTTCTCCATGGCGCGAGTGTGGGCCAGGGCGCTGATTTCGCCCGCGCGGCGCAGCACGTTGAGCTCTTCCTCAGACTTAAACAGGCGCATCTCATGCACGACCGGGCGCCAGTCTGTGAGCGTGGCGGGAGCAGACAGGTTCTGCCGCGAACCTTTACGCAGCTTATCCAGCGCGGTGAAGACAATCTCATCCGCATACGCATATTCGCCCTGGGCGTGATACAGCACGTCCAGACCGTTGAGCAGTTGGTAAAGCTGCTGGTTGATTTCGCTAAAGGCCAGCGCGCGGTCAACGCCCAGCTTCGCCGGGGCGGCCTCTTGCCCTAAGCGGCGGCCAAACCATATTTCAGCGGTCAGATCGCGCACGCGGTTGAAAATCACGCTGTGGTTGTGGGTGTCATTGCTCTTGATCAGCACCAGTACCGCTTCCGGCTCGTTAAACCCGGTGAAGTACCAAAAATCGCTGTTCTGGCGATAGGGGTATTCGCTGTCGGCACTGCGCGTCACTTCGGGCGCGGCAAAAATCAGGGCAGCGCTTCCCGGCTGCATGCTGGCTAACAGCGCCTGACGACGGCGCAAATACTCTTGATTCGAGATAACCATGACACCCTCCTGTGCGTTATTTTTCTTAATGTAAGGTTGGCTTGCGGACTTCCGGCGCGGTCGGCTGTGAACGCGTAAAGGTGTCGTGGCACAGCAGCGCCGCCACGCGCACGTATTCGATGATCTCTTCGAGGGACATTTCCAGCTCTTCCTGGTCTTCGTCCTCATCGTAGCCAAGCTGTGCAATATTACGCAGATCGTCGATGGCTTCACCCGCTTCGCCGGTCACTTTATCGAGCTTCGGCTGAGACACGCCCAGGCCCAGCAGATAATGGTTTACCCAACCCGCGAGCGCATCCGCGCGATCGAAGACGCTGACGTCGTCCCCATCAGGCAGATAAAGCTGAAAAAGGAAGCCATCGTCTTCCAGCGAATCGCTGGTCGTCGCGTGCATTTTACGCAGCGCTTCTGCCAGTTCGTGACCAAACGCCAGTCCTTCGTTCGTGAGGTCGTGGATCAGCGGCTGCCAGGAGCTGTCGCTGTTTCCGCCGCACAGCATGCCACTGATCAGACCGTGCATTTCGGCAGGGGTTAAACCCACTCCCTGCTGGTTCAGTAACTGGTTTAAATCCTTGTAACCAGGCATTTCGTTCTGTATAGACATGCGCATTCGTCATCATTGGGGGATATTCATGATATGCTACCACTTTGGACCCTGGTGATACCAGAAAAGGGCTTGTATCTTCACATCAGGGTAGCTATAGTGTCGCCCCTTCGCAGCCCCCGGGGCAGTAAGCGAAGGCAGCGCAGTCAATCAGCAGGAAGGTGGCATGTCTGCACAACCCGTCGATCTCCAGATTTTTGGCCGTTCACTGCGAGTGAATTGTCCACCTGAACAAAGGGATGCTTTGAATCAGGCTGCGGACGATTTGAATCAGCGGTTGCAAGATCTAAAAGAACGCACTAGAGTCACAAATACTGAGCAGCTGGTTTTCATCGCCGCGTTGAACATCAGCTATGAACTGACTCAGGAAAAAGCGAAGACCCGCGACTACGCGGCAAGCATGGAGCAACGCATTAAAATGCTCCAGCAGACCATAGAACAGGCATTGCTTGATCAAGGTCGCACTCCCGAAAGACCGGGACCAAAGTTTGAATAACACTTCTCAGTTGACTATGGTAGAGTAACTGTGAAGACAAAATTTCTCTGAGATGTTCGCAAGCGGGCCAGTCCCCTGAGCCGATATTTCATACCACAAGAATGTGGCGCTCCATGGTTGGTGAGCATGCTCGGTCCGTCCGAGAAGCCTTAAAACTATGACGACACATTCACCTTGAACCAAGGGTTCAAGGGTTACAGCCTGCGGCGGCATCTCGGAGATTCCCTCTCTTTTCTTCTACCGACTACCATGACTCAATTCCCTGAAGTTTCTGCTTCACGCCAGGACATCCGTCAGTTAATTCGTCAGCGCCGCCGTGCGTTAACCCCCGATCAGCAAGCGCATTTTGCCCAGCAGGCCGCCGCCCGTATGATGGCGTATCCCCCTGTCGTGATGGCGCACACCGTTGCGCTGTTTCTGTCATTTGACGGAGAGCTGGATACCCAGCCGCTGATAGAACAGCTCTGGCGCGCCGGGAAGAAGGTGTATCTGCCGGTGCTGCACCCGTTCAGCGACGGTAATCTGCTGTTTCTGCACTACCACCCGCACAGCGAGCTGGTGGTGAACCGCCTGAAAATCACCGAGCCGAAACTCGACGTCCGCGACGTGCTGCCGCTCTCTGAGCTGGACGTGCTGATCGCGCCGCTGGTGGCGTTTGATGAACAGGGCCAGCGTTTAGGGATGGGCGGCGGTTTTTATGACAGGACGCTGCAAAACTGGCAGCAGTACGGGCTACAGCCGGTGGGTTACGCGCATGATTGTCAGGGCGTGGAGGCGTTGCCGGTGGAGAAATGGGATGTGCCGCTGCCGGCGGTGATAACACCCAGTAAAACGTGGCTTTGGTAGAATTAAGCCGGGTGGCGGCTACGCCTTACCCGGCCTACAAAACCTCAACGTAGGTCGGGTAAGGCGCAGCCGCCACCCGACACCACAAACCGCACGATCAGTACAGCAGACGTGCGCGAATCGTCCCCGGAATCGTCTTCATGCTCTGCAGCGCTTTCTCGGCCACATCGTCATCCGCTTCGATATCAATAACCACATAGCCCATCTGCGAGTTGGTCTGCAGATACTGCGCAGCAATGTTAACGCCCTGCTCGGCAAAGATCTGGTTGATGGCGGTCAGCACGCCTGGACGGTTTTCGTGGATGTGCAGCAGACGACGACCGCCGTGCAGCGGCAGAGACACTTCCGGGAAGTTCACGGCAGAGAGCGTAGAACCGTTGTCGGAGTATTTGCTCAGCTTACCTGCTACTTCCAGACCGATATTCTCCTGCGCTTCCTGAGTCGAACCGCCGATATGTGGCGTCAGAATCACGTTGTCGAACTCGCACAGCGGAGAGGTGAACGGATCGCTGTTGGTGGCGGGCTCCGTCGGGAACACGTCGATGGCCGCGCCCGCCAGATGCTTACGCTTCAGCGCATCCGCCAGTGCCGGGATATCAACAACCGTGCCGCGCGCGGCGTTGATCAGCAGTGAGCCCGGTTTCATCAGCGCCAGCTCTTCCGCGCCCATCATGTTCTTGGTGGAGGCATTTTCCGGCACGTGCAGGCTTACCACGTCGCTCATGTTCAGCAGGTCAGACAGATGTTGAACCTGGGTCGCATTGCCCAGCGGCAGCTTGCTTTCGATATCGTAGAAGAACACGTGCATACCCAGGGATTCCGCCAGAATACCGAGCTGCGTACCAATGTGGCCGTAGCCGATAATCCCCAGCTTTTTACCACGCGCTTCGAAAGAGCCGGACGCCAGTTTGTTCCACACGCCGCGGTGCGCCTTGGCGTTCGCTTCAGGAATACCGCGGAGCAGCAGCAGCAGTTCGCCAATCACCAGCTCCGCCACGGAACGGGTGTTGGAGAACGGGGCGTTAAACACGGGAATACCGCGTTTGGCGGCAGCATTCAGGTCAACCTGGTTGGTACCGATGCAGAAGCAGCCGATAGCCACCAGCTTTTCCGCCGCGGCAATAACGTCTTCAGTCAGATGAGTACGGGATCGCAGGCCAATGAAGTGGGCATCACGGATGGACGCTTTCAGCTCTTCGGTATCGAGCGCGCCTTTGTGAAATTCGATGTTGGTGTAACCTGCCGCACGAAGGCTATCGATTGCTTTTTGATGCACGCCCTCGACCAGCAGGAATTTAATCTTGTCTTTCTCCAGTGATACCTTTGCCATTTACCCGACCCTGTTTTTGTCTGAACTGATGTTGTGCTGGATATGAATCCGCTGTAGCCAACATATCAAAAAAAACTATTGCAGCAATATGAACGTTTGCGTCGGCACTCTGAAGAAAAGTCATCCAGGGCAAAATGTCAGAGGAAAATGCTATGGAAATTTACAAACGCGGCAGGATCGGCAAAAGAGGTTCAAAAACGTGATACAAGTCACCGAATTTAGCTTTCAAAAATTTTTTAGCGGGGGGAGGACTCCCCCCGTCAGATCATTTTACGATGGTTTTCACGCCGTCAGCCGTGCCGATCAGCGCCACATCCGCGCCACGGTTGGCAAATAACCCTACGGTCACTACGCCTGGAATAGTGTTGATGGCATTTTCCAGTGCGACTGCGTCGAGGATTTCCAGACCGTGAACGTCGAGGATCACGTTACCGTTATCGGTGACTACGCCCTGACGATATTCCGGACGACCGCCCAGCTTCACCAGTTGACGGGCAACCGCGCTCCGGGCCATCGGGATCACTTCGACCGGCAGCGGGAAATTACCCAGGATGTCGACCTGCTTGGAGGCGTCCGCGATACAGATGAACTTGTCCGCTACAGAAGCGATGATCTTTTCACGCGTCAGCGCCGCGCCACCGCCCTTGATCATCTGCATATGGCCGTTGATCTCATCCGCGCCATCAACGTAAATGCCCAGACGATCCACTTCGTTGAGATCGAAAACGGTAATGCCGAGGCTTTTCAGCTTTTCCGTGGAAGCATCGGAGCTGGAAACCGCGCCCTCGATCTGCCCCTTCATCGTGCCCAGGGCATCGATAAAGTGTGCCGCCGTTGACCCCGTACCAACACCGACAATGGTACCCGGCTGTACGTACTGGAGAGCGGCCCATCCTACTGCTTTTTTCAGTTCATCCTGCGTCATGATCGTTTTGCCTGTGGTGTGAAAACTCAGGGCGCATTATAGAACACGTCGGATGGATTTCGTCTGCCACGAAGGGAAAATTGTGTCATAGTGCAGATTAAGCAAAATTAAGGAGTAAGCCAGAGCAATGAAACGTCCGGACTACAGAACACTACAGGCACTTGATGCGGTTATTCGTGAACGCGGTTTTGAGCGCGCGGCGCAGAAGTTGTGCATTACCCAGTCCGCCGTATCACAGCGTATCAAACAGCTTGAAAACATGTTCGGGCAACCCCTGCTGGTGCGTACCGTTCCGCCGCGTCCAACGGAGCAAGGGCAAAAGCTCCTCGCGCTGCTGCGTCAGGTTGAACTGCTGGAAGATGAGTGGCTGGGTGATGAACAAACGGGTTCCACGCCGCTACTGCTGTCGCTGGCGGTGAACGCTGACAGTCTGGCAACCTGGCTGCTGCCTGCCCTTGCGCCAGTCCTGGCCGATTCCCCTATTCGACTGAATTTACAGGTAGAAGATGAAACCCGTACACAGGAGCGCCTGCGTCGTGGTGAAGTGGTTGGCGCGGTCAGTATCCAGCCTCAGGCACTGCCAAGCTGTCTTGTCGATCAGCTAGGTGCGCTGGACTACCTGTTTGTTGGCTCAAAAGCCTTTGCCGAGCGCTACTTCCCGAATGGCGTCACCCGCGCCGCGCTGTTGAAAGCCCCTGCCGTGGCGTTCGACCATCTGGATGATATGCACCAGGCGTTCCTGCAGCAAAACTTCGACCTCCCGCCGGGCAGCGTGCCGTGCCATATCGTGAACTCGTCTGAAGCCTTTGTGCAGCTTGCACGTCAGGGCACCACCTGCTGCATGATCCCGCACCTGCAGATTGAGAGAGAGTTGAAAAGCGGTGAGCTGATTGACCTGACGCCGGGGCTGTATCAGCGCCGGATGCTCTACTGGCACCGCTTTGCGCCGGAAAGCCGTATGATGCGCAACGTCACCGACGCGCTGCTGGCGTTCGGACATAAGGTGTTGAGACAGGACTAATCGCTTGAATTCCCTCTCCCTGTGGGAGAGGGTTAGGGTGAGGGCAAATTACTGCGCCTTAGCCGCCTCAGTTTGCTGAGTTTGAGTTGGCTCCAGCTGGAACACCACATCCACCTGATCGTCGAACTGAATGGTTGGCTGCTCATAGGTTTCCTGAGCAGAAACCGGGGCTGCATCAGCCTTCATCATGCGTACCATCGGGCTTGGCTGGTAGTTAGAGACGTGGTAACGCACGCTGTAAACCGGGCCGAGCTTGCTCTTAAAGCCAGAAGCCAGCTGCTCCGCCTGATGGATTGCATCATCAATCGCGGCTTTACGCGCTTCGTCTTTGTATTTCTCCGGTTGCGCAACGCCCAGCGAGACGGAACGAATTTCATTCAGCCCCGCTTTTAACGCGCCATCAAGCAGCGAGTTCAGCTTATCAAGCTGACGCACGGTCACTTCGACGGTACGTACTGCACGGTAGCCTTTAAGAATGCTTTTCCCGTTCTGGTAGTCGTAATCCGGTTGGGTACGCAGGTTAGCGGAACTAATATCTTTTTTACCTACGCCATTCTGCTCGAGGAAAGAGAGATATTGCGCAACACGATCGTCAGCCTGCTTTTTAGCGGAGGCGGCATCTTTCGCGGCCACGTTCACTTCAATTGCCAGGGTTGCAACATCCGGTACCGCGTCCACGCTTGCGGTGCCTGAAGTGACGATGTGCGGGCCATTTGGCAATTCATTTGCCTGCACCGACACCGCACCTAAACTCACTAATGCCGCCAGGGCCATCACTTTAAACTTCACTGTCATTCCTCCATGTTGCGAAGAGTGCCCCAACATCAGGGCGCATGCCAGCAAGCTTAGCGGGTCTTGTTCAGATGTCCATAAGACAAACGCTTAGTTGAACAATCCCTGTACATTATGAATGCCCTCTTTTGCCAGCTGGAAAGCAATAAACCACATCACCAGACCGACCAGCGTATTGATGATGCGCTGAGCTTTAGCGGTACGCAAACGCGGGGCCAACCATGCCGCCAGAATGGCGAGGCCGAAGAACCAGAGGAAGGAGGCGCTGACCGTACCGAGCGCAAACCAGCGCTTCGGCTCAACGTCCAGTTGTCCGCCCAGGCTACCCAACACCACGAAAGTATCAAGATAAACATGCGGGTTGAGCCAGGTCACCGCCAGCATGGTGACGATAATTTTCCAGCGGCCCTGCTTCATCACTTCGGCGCTCGCAAGCTCAAGGTTGCTGCTCATCGCCGTTTTCAAAGCACCGAATCCGTACCACAGCAGGAACGCCACGCCGCCCCAGGTCACCAGCGCCAGCAGCCATGGAGACTGCATCAATAGCGCGCTGCCACCAAAAATCCCGGCGCAAATCAGCAGCAAGTCACTGACGGCACACAGCAACGCGATCATCAGATGATACTGGCGGCGGATGCCCTGGTTCATCACGAACGCATTTTGGGGACCGAGAGGCAGGATCATGGCCGCACCTAGTGCAAGGCCTTGAAAGTAATAGGATAACATGACGTAAATCTCGCAGAATTGTCTTTGGAGCAGACTATACTGTGAGAATGACATTAGAGGAAATTGATAATATTAATTGGGTATTAGCATGGCTAATAAAATAAAAGCCCGGTGGCGCTAGCGCATACCGGGCCTACGGGAGATGTTATTCGGCTTCTTTTACTTTTTTGACGTTTACGTCCATCTGCGGGTACGGGAAGCTGATGCCGTTGGCGTCAAACTCGCGCTTAATGCGCTCCAGCACGTCCCAGTAGACGTTTTGCAGATCGCTGCTTTTGCTCCAGATACGCACCACGAAGTTAATAGAAGAAGCGCCCAGTTCGTTGAGGCGGACCGTCTGCTCTTTGTCTTTCAGAATGCGATCGTCTGAAGCAATGATATTGCTAATCAGCGATTTTACCTGATCGATGTCGGAGTCATAGGCCACGCTGATAATCAGCTCATTACGACGTACCGGTTCACGGGAGAAGTTAATGATGTTGCCCGCGATGATTTTCCCGTTCGGTACCACCACGATACGGCCATCGACGGTACGCAGGGTGGTTGAGAAAATCTGCACCTGCAGTACGGTTCCGGCAATGCCGCCAAGGTCAACGTATTCACCCGAGCGGAACGGACGGAAGGTGACCAGCAGAACGCCTGCCGCCAGGTTTGAAAGTGAGCCCTGCAGTGCCAGACCAATAGCCAGACCAGCCGCACCGAGCACGGCGATGACGGATGCCGTCTGCACGCCCACGCGACCCAGCGCCGCAATCAGCGTAAAGGCGATGATGCCATAACGCACCAGTGCGGAGAGGAAATCAGCCACCGTGGCGTCAATGTGACGGGCCAGCATCACGCGGTTGACCGCGTTCGATACGATACGCGCCACGATCATCCCGACGATGATGATGGCAATCGCCGCGACGATGTTCACGGCATAGCTCAGCAGCAGTGCCTGGTTGCGCACCAGCCAGTTACCGGCGTGATTGATGCTGTCTACAACATCGAGTTGTTCCATTTATTCTTCCTTTTGTTAAACCAAAACACAAAATCCATCCCCCATGGAGACAGGCAGGTCAGTAAAGGGTAAACAAAAAGCGCAAATATTGCCAAACAGATCACAAAAGCAGATGTTGCAGCATGTTGAAAACGCGAAAAAAAAGGCCCGCATGTGCGGGCCTTCTGATGCTGTTAGCAGCTCAAATTACAGAACGTCGATCGCGTTCAGTTCTTTGAATGCCTGCTCCAGACGGGTCACCATGGACGTCTGCGCAGCGCGCAGCCATACGCGTGGATCGTAGTATTTCTTGTTCGGCTGGTCTTCGCCTTTCGGGTTGCCCAGCTGACCCTGCAGGTAAGCTTCGTTGGTTTTGTAGTACTGCAGGATACCGTCCCATGTTGCCCACTGGGTGTCGGTATCGATGTTCATTTTCACTACGCCGTAGCTTACGGAGTCTTTGATTTCCTGAGCAGAAGAACCGGAACCGCCGTGGAAGACGAAGTTCAGGCTGTTGTGCGGCAGGTTGTGTTTCTTAGAAACGTATTCCTGAGAATCACGCAGGATGGTTGGGGTCAGAACCACGTTACCTGGTTTGTAAACGCCGTGCACGTTACCGAAGGACGCTGCAATGGTGAAGCGTGGGCTGATTTTGCTCAGCTCGGTGTAAGCGTAATCAACGTCTTCTGGCTGGGTGTAAAGTGCAGAAGCGTCCATGTGGCTGTTGTCCACGCCGTCTTCTTCACCACCAGTGCAACCCAGTTCGATTTCCAGGGTCATGTCCATTTTGGACATACGCGCCAGGTATTTGGAGCAGATTTCGATGTTTTCGTGCAGTGACTCTTCAGACAGGTCAATCATGTGAGAAGAGAACAGTGGCTTACCGGTTGCCGCGAAGTGTTTTTCACCCGCGTCCAGCAGACCGTCGATCCACGGCAGCAGTTTCTTCGCGCAGTGGTCAGTGTGCAGGATAACTGGAACACCGTAGTGTTCAGCCATCTGGTGTACGTGGTGCGCACCAGAGATAGCACCCAGGATAGCAGCCCCCTGAGGAACATCAGTTTTCACGCCTTTACCTGCGATGAACGCTGCGCCACCGTTAGAGAACTGAACGATAACTGGAGCTTTAACTTTGGCTGCAGTTTCCAGTACGGCGTTGATGGAGTCGGTACCCACGCAGTTAACTGCTGGCAGAGCGAAGTTGTTTTCTTTAGCTACCTGGAACACTTTCTGTACGTCATCACCAGTGATAACGCCAGGTTTTACGAAATCAAAAATTTTAGACATGTTGCTTAGTCCTGTATCTTCGGCCGTTAGAAAAGGTGCGTGCTCTTATAAGCGCGCTGAAAATTGGGCAGGTTTCCCTGCCCTTGAATGGCTTACTTCTTAGCGCGCTCTTCGAGCATTGCTACTGCTGGCAGTACTTTGCCTTCCACGAATTCGAGGAATGCGCCGCCACCAGTGGAGATGTAGGAGATCTTGTCAGCGATACCGAACAGGTCGATTGCTGCCAGGGTGTCACCACCGCCTGCGATAGAGAACGCTTCGCTATCTGCGATTGCGTTAGCAACGATCTCAGTACCTTTGCGGAAGTTCGGGAATTCGAACACGCCAACAGGACCGTTCCACAGGATAGTTTTTGCGTTTTTCAGGATTTCAGCCAGTTTCTGTGCAGAAACGTCGCCCAGGTCCAGAATCTGCTCTTCATCTTTGATGTCATTTACAGATTTCAGGGTCGCGGTTGCGGTTTCGGAGAACTCGGTCGCTACGCGAACGTCAGTTGGAACCGGGATGTCACAGGTGGTCAGCAGGCGTTTGGCTTCGTCAACCAGGTCTGCTTCGTACAGGGATTTACCCACGTTGTGGCCCTGAGCAGCAACGAAGGTGTTCGCGATACCACCGCCAACGATCAGCTGGTCAGCGATTTTAGACAGGGAATCCAGAACGGTCAGTTTGGTAGAAACTTTAGAACCACCAACAATAGCCACCATTGGACGAGCCGGTTCTTTCAGTGCTTTACCCAGCGCTTCCAGTTCGTCAGCCAGCAGAGGACCGGCACAGGCTACGTCCGCGAATTTACCGATACCGTGGGTTGACGCCTGCGCGCGGTGAGCCGTACCGAAGGCATCCATGACAAATACGTCACACAGTGCAGCGTATTTTTTAGACAGTGCTTCGTCGTCTTTCTTTTCGCCTTTGTTGAAGCGAACGTTTTCCAGAACAACCAGTTCACCGGCAGCCACTTCAACGCCGTCCAGGTAATCTTTCACCAGGCGAACCGGGCTGGACAGTTTGTCTTTCAGGTAATTAACAACCGGCAGCAGAGAGAACTCTTCGTTGTACTCGCCTTCAGTTGGACGACCCAGGTGGGAAGTGACCATCACTTTAGCGCCCTGCTTCAGAGCCAGTTCGATGGTTGGCAGAGATGCACGGATACGCGCGTCGCTGGTCACTTTGCCATCTTTAACCGGTACGTTCAGATCGGCACGGATGAAAACGCGTTTACCAGCCAGATCCAGATCGGTCATCTTAATTACAGACATGGTGAATCCTCTCGTTGATTCTTAAAGTTTTGCAGACGCACGATGCGTCTTACCTGAAACCTTGAGCGGCCATTGCTAACGTGGTGTCGAGCATTCGGTTAGCAAAGCCCCATTCGTTATCACACCAGACCAGCGTCTTGATAAGGTGTGCCCCACTGACGCGCGTTTGTGTGCCATCGACGATAGCGCTGTGCGGGTCGTGGTTAAAATCTACTGAGACCAACGGTAATTCCGTATAGTCAACTATACCATGAAATGCACCCTGTGCCGCTTTTTGCAGCAACAGGTTGACTTCACAGGCTTTTACCGGTTTTTTCACCGTCACGCTGAGGTCGATTGCGGTCACGTTAATCGTCGGAACGCGCACGGCAATCGCTTCGAAACGGTCGTTAAACTGCGGGAAAATTCGGGTGATCCCTGCCGCCAGTTTCGTATCCACCGGGATGATTGACTGGCTCGCTGCGCGAGTGCGTCGTAAATCCGGATGGTAGGCGTCGATAACCTGCTGATCGTGCATGGCGGAGTGAATCGTGGTCACGGTGCCGGATTCAATGCCATACGCATCGTCTAACAGTTTGATGACCGGAATAATGCAGTTGGTGGTACAGGAGGCGTTGGAAACAATGCGGTGTTCGGCCTGCAGTTCATGCTGGTTAACGCCAAACACGACGGTCGCGTCGAGGTCGTTACTGCCGGGGTGAGAAAACAGGACTTTTTTTGCGCCTGCGGCCAGATGTGCTTCGCCATGTTCGCGGCTGCCGTAAACGCCGGTACAGTCAAGCACGATATCCACACCCAGTTCACGCCACGGTAGCCCGGCGATGCTGCTCTCATGCAGTACGCGGATGGCATCGTCGCCGACAAACAGCTGATCTCTTTCCTGGCGAACATCCCAGGCAAAGCGTCCGTGGCTGGTGTCATATTTCAACAAATGCGCCATGCCCGCAGCATCCGCCAGTTCGTTGATTGCTACCACGGTTATTTCCGCACGACGCCCGGATTCATATAAAGCACGAACCACGTTGCGCCCGATGCGACCGAAGCCATTAATCGCTACGCGTACGGTCATAGATCTCCTGCAAAGCTATCCCTGGGTTTGAGGTGGCTGAAAGAGTAATCCAGCGACGCCCGAAGGGGAATCCTTGCTGTCACAAACTGCGATTGATTGGTCAATTGTCGAACATTTAATCGACTGAAACGCTTCAGCAAGAATAAGCGAATTGGGGAATAAAAGGAATCTCTGTCCAGATGAATAAGCGGGCTATATGACTTGCATCACATTTTTGATGGAATAATTAACGACGAGATAAAAGCAAAACGGTAACCGAGAGGTTACCGTTTTTAGTGTTTGCCCCCTCTCCCCGTGGGAGAGGGTCGGGGTGAGGGCATCAGCCCGCACCATACAAACAATTACAGCAGTTCTTTCGCCTTAGCGACAACGTTCTCAACGGTGAAGCCGAACTCTTCGAACAGCAGCTCTGCCGGAGCAGATTCACCGAAAGTGGTCATACCGACGATAGCGCCGTTCAGGCCAACGTATTTGAACCAGTAGTCAGCGATACCCGCTTCCACAGCGACGCGAGCGGAAACCGCTTTAGGCAGCACAGATTCACGGTATGCAGCATCCTGCTTGTCGAACGCATCGGTAGACGGCATGGAAACCACGCGCGCTTTCACGCCCTCGGCAGTCAGTTTCTCCCAGGCTGCAACAGCCAGTTCAACTTCAGAACCGGTGGCGATGAAGATCAGCTCTGGCTGGCCCGCGCAATCTTTCAGCACGTAACCACCGCGAGCGATGTTCGCCAGCTGCTCAGGCGTACGCTCCTGCTGTGCCAGGTTCTGACGGGAGAGGATCAGCGCGGTTGGACCGTCCTGACGCTCAACGCCGTATTTCCACGCCACCGCGGATTCAACCTGGTCACATGGACGCCATGTGCTCATGTTCGGCGTCACGCGCAGGGAAGCCACCTGCTCTACCGGCTGGTGAGTTGGGCCATCTTCGCCCAGACCGATGGAGTCGTGGGTGTAGACCATCACCTGACGCTGTTTCATCAGCGCGGCCATACGCACGGCGTTACGTGCATATTCAACGAACATCAGGAAGGTAGAGGTGTACGGCAGGAAACCACCGTGCAGGGAGATACCGTTGGCGATCGCGGTCATACCGAATTCACGTACACCGTAATGGATGTAGTTACCGGCAGTGTCTTCGTTGATCGCTTTAGAACCGGACCAGATAGTCAGGTTAGAAGGCGCGAGGTCAGCGGAGCCACCGAGGAATTCTGGCAGCAGAGGACCGAAGGCTTCGATCGCATTCTGAGACGCTTTACGGCTCGCGATTTTAGACGGGTTCGCCTGCAGCTTAGCAATGAACTCGTTCGCTTTCGCGTCGAAGTCAGACGGCATGTCGCCTTTCATGCGACGGGTGAACTCAGCTGCTTCCTGAGGGAAGGCCTTCGCATAGGCAGCGAACTTCTCGTTCCAGGCCGCTTCTTTCGCCTGGCCCACTTCTTTTGCATCCCACTGAGCGTAGATCTCAGATGGGATTTCGAATGCAGGGTGTTTCCAGCCCAGTGCTTCACGGGTCAGTGCGATTTCCGCATCACCCAGCGGTGCACCGTGGGAGTCGTGAGTACCCGCTTTGTTCGGCGAACCGAAGCCAATGATGGTTTTGCACATCAGCAGGGACGGTTTGTCCGTCACAGCGCGCGCTTCTTCTACTGCACGTTTAATCGAGTCAGCATCGTGGCCATCAACGCCACGCACAACGTGCCAGCCGTAGGCTTCGAAGCGTGCTGCGGTGTCGTCAGTGAACCAGCCTTCAACGTGACCGTCGATGGAGATACCGTTGTCGTCATAGAACGCAACCAGTTTGCCCAGCTTAAGGGTACCTGCCAGGGAGCACACTTCGTGAGAAATGCCTTCCATCATGCAGCCGTCGCCCATGAACGCGTAGGTGAAGTGGTCAACGATGTCGTGACCAGGACGGTTGAACTGCGCCGCCAGCGTCTTCTCCGCAATCGCCATACCGACTGCGTTAGCAATACCCTGACCCAGCGGGCCGGTGGTGGTTTCTACGCCCGCGGTGTAACCCACTTCCGGGTGACCTGGCGTTTTGGAGTGCAGCTGACGGAAGTTTTTCAGCTCTTCGATTGGCAGATCGTAGCCGGTGAGGTGCAGCAGGCTATAGATCAGCATAGAGCCGTGGCCGTTGGACAGCACGAAGCGGTCGCGGTCAGCCCATGACGGGTTCTGCGGGTTGTGGTTCAGGAAGTCACGCCACAGGACTTCGGCGATATCAGCCATACCCATAGGAGCCCCTGGGTGGCCAGATTTGGCTTTCTGTACTGCATCCATGCTCAGCGCACGAATAGCATTAGCAAGCTCTTTACGTGAGGACATTTTAACTCCAGATCGGACTGTTAAAGGCCATGCCCTTGACGACAGCGCGTTTTGGGCTACGCCGGAAAAAAGTGCCAACAATGTAACCCAAGCCGCAAGTCATGTACATGGAGCATTCTTTTGCTCGTTAAGAAATCTCTGGATCATGCTCGCATGTTGCGCAATCTCCTCGCCCGCCCCTGTCTATATTCCTTATACTTAGCCCGACACCGGCTTCGCTGACGGTGCACTTTTCGGATTTTATTCAGATTAACGAGTACGGAAGCAATCTCATGAAAATGCGTGCAATAGTGCTGGCCCTGGGTACGACGCTCCTGCTGAGCGGCTGTCAGAATATGGATTCTAACGGTCTGATGACCTCAGGCGCAGAAGCCTTTCAGGCCTATTCCCTGAGCGACGCGCAGGTAAAAACGCTGAGCGATCAGGCGTGTAAGGATATGGACGGAAAAGCCACGCTTGCCCCGGCTAACAGTACCTACACGCAGCGTCTGAATAAGATTGCATCCGCGCTGGGCGACAACATCAACGGCCAGCCGGTGAACTACAAGGTTTACATGGCGAAAGACGTGAACGCCTTCGCCATGGCGAACGGCTGTATTCGCGTCTATAGCGGGCTGATGGACATGATGACCGACAACGAAGTGGAAGCAGTTATCGGCCACGAAATGGGCCACGTTGCGCTCGGCCACGTGAAGAAAGGGATGCAGGTTGCCCTGGGTACCAATGCCGTTCGTGCGGCGGCGGCCTCAGCGGGCGGTATCGTTGGCAGCCTGTCGCAGTCACAGCTTGGCGACGTCGGTGAAAAGCTGGTTAACTCCCAGTTCTCCCAGCGTCAGGAGTCCGAAGCGGATGATTACTCCTACGACCTGTTGCGCAAACGCGGGATTAATCCATCAGGTTTAGCCACCAGCTTCGAAAAACTGGCCAAGCTGGAAGCGGGTCGCCAAAGCTCCATGTTTGACGATCACCCGGCCTCGGAAGAACGTGCACAACATATTCGCGACCGTATGGCCGCAGACGGAATTAAATAATTTTACCGGGAGGCATATTTGCCTCCCTTTTATTTCGCATGAATTGCCAATTTAAAAGCACGTATCGGTAACTCGCCAGCAAGCCCCGCCACATCTGCATTTAGCCCCTGAAACGTCTGGTCACATATTTATTGCAATCGTTAATATTTCCGGTAATTATCAACCACGCAATCATTCAAATTAATATATCCAGACAGAGACGTTCCCTCCGTGAAAAAAGAATTATCATTCGTTGCGTTAAGTTTATTCGCCGCATTACCTGCCGCAGCAAGCCAGCAATCCGACAGCCAGGGTTTTATTGACGACAGCCATCTGGATCTGTTTTTACGTAATGCCTATATCAGCCGCGATTACCATCAGGGTCAGCAGGATAAAGCCGAATGGGGCCAGGGCATCATTGCCACCTTTGCATCCGGCTATACCGAAGGGCTGGTGGGCTTCGGCGTAGACGGTATCGCCCAGTATGGCGTGCGTCTGGACGGTGGCCGCGGCAAGAGCGGCGCGGGCGGCATCGACTTCTTTAAGCAGGAAGACGACGGCCGGGCAAAATCCGATCTGGCAAAGTTTGGCGCGACGGCCAAAATGCGCATCTCCAATACCGTGCTGAGCTACGGGAACCAGCGTCCTGAGCTGCCAATCATTACATCCGACAGCTCCCGCCTGCTGTTTGAAAGCTACACCGGCACCCTGCTGACCTCGAAAGAGATCGACGGTCTGGAAGTGAACGCCGGTTACTTCACCGACGAGCAGCGTAAAAGCGATGACCGCCACGACAGCGGGCTGAAGAGCCTGACCTTCGGCGGCGCAAGCTACCAGTTCAACGACCAGTTCAGCGGCGCGCTGTACGCCTCTCATAATGAAGAGGTAATGAATAAGCAGTATCTGGGCATGAACTTCAAACAGCCGTTCAGCACCGGACAGCAGCTGGTGCTTGATTTCAACGGCTACAATTCGCGGCTAGATCAGCGCTACGCGGACAGCCTCGACACGGGCCGCAGCAACACCATCTGGAGCCTGGCGGCGAGCTACATCTGGGATATTCATACCTTCAAGGTGGCGTACCAGCAGAGCAGCGGCAGCACCGGCTACAACTACGGCGGCTATCGCGACCAGGGCGGCGTGGGGGACGGCGGCAACACCATCTGGCTGGCGAACTCCTACTGGTCTGATTTCAACGGTGAAGACGAGCGCTCATGGCAGGCCTCTTACGGTCTGGACTTCGCCGGGCTCGGCCTGCCGGGCCTGAGCTGGACCACCGCTTACGTGCGTGGCGACAACATTAAAACGTCTGAAACCAGCAACGGCAAAGAGCACGAGTGGTTTAACCAGATCCAGTACAAGGTACAGGATGGCCCGGCAAAAGACCTGACGCTGCGCCTGCGCTACTCCGTACTGCGCGTCTCCAGCAACGCCAGCGACTATAACGTGGGCGGGGATGAGATCCGCGCTTACGTGGAATACCCGTTTAACGTGTTCTGATGAAAAAAGCCGGGTGGCGGCTTCGCCTTACCCGGCCTACAGTTTTCTCCCTCTCCCTGTGGGAGAGGGTTGGGGTACAGCTAGTAAAGCGTCTTCTGCGGCGGCCCGGCAAACTTCAGCGCGCCAATCTGCCCCATTCGCACTTCCACCACCGACGGCCCCGGCATCGCCAGCGCCTCCGTCATCACCGCATCAAAATCTTCTGCCCGCTCAACGCTCCACGCCTGCAGGCCAATTGCCTGTGCCAGCAGGGTGAAGTCCGGGGTATGCAGCTCGTTGTAATACTGCCGCCCACCGAAATACTTATCCTGAATACCGCGCATCACGCCGTAACCGCCGTCGTTCATGATCAGCAGCGTCACGTTGGCTTTTTCCTGCGCCAGCGTCGCCAGTTCGCCTAAATTCAGGCTCAGGCCGCCGTCGCCCACCAGCCCCACCACCTTGCGCTGCGGGTTGGCGATCGCAGTGCCGATCGCCATCGGCAGCCCCATGCCAATTGCCCCGGCCAGAGAGTGAATGTTCATCAGAGGTCCGTTGGCGCGAAACAGACGGCTGCCCCACAGGCTGCCAGACACGGTGATATCGCGCACCAGCAGGCCATCTTTCGGCAGCGCTTTCTCGATGGCGTCGTTGAGCTTCGCGTAGGCGCCGCACTGCTCGCGCAGCCCCTGCTCGGCTTGCTCAACCGCCTGCTGCACCTGCGTATCCCACTGTGCGTTGCCCCACTCGCGGCCCTGAATTTTGTCTGCAAGCGCGCCAAGCAACGCGGAACAGTCGGCTACCAGCATATTGTCCATCAGATAGTTACGGCTTGCCGCCGCCGGGTCGATATCAATCTGCACGCGCGGATGCGGCAGCTCAAGCGTCCAGGAACGGGTTTCGTTGCTGCGCAGGCGTGAACCGGCGACCAGTGTAAAATCGCACTGCGCGATGAGTGCTTCCACCGACGGCGAGTTGTGGAACGCCCGCAGGCTGGCGCGATGGCTGTCCGGCAACACGCCGCGCGCGTGGGTGCTGGAGATCACCGTCACGCCCGCATCCGCCAGTTTTTTCACCGCGTCAGCGCTTCCCAGCGCCCCGCCGCCCAGCCACAGCAGCGGCTGTTTTGCCAGCTTAAGCTGCGTCCACAGTGCGTCAACCGTCGTGGGATCGACGGCTGGAACCGAAGCCGGTTTCACCGGTTTCGTCACCAGCGACAGCGGAATTTTCGCACCCTGAATATCAATCGGGATTTCCACAGAAACCGGCCCGCACGGCGGCGTCTGTGCCTCCTGAATGGCTTTGTGCAGAATGGCCATCGCCTGGTTAGCATTGCTGATGCGGTACGCCCGCTTTGAGCTGGCCTTCAGGAAGGTCAACTGGTCGCGGGTTTCGTGGATAAACCCGGTGTCGGCATCCAGCCAGGCTTTCTCTACCTGCCCGGTTAAATGCAGCAGCGGCGTGCAGGCGTTCATGGCTTCCACCAGCGCACCTACGGCGTTACCCGCGCCCGCGCCGGTGCTGGTCAGCGCCACGCCGAGGCCGGAAAAGCGCCCGTGGGCGTCGGCCATGGTGACGGATCCCGCCTCGCCGCGCGCGGGCACGAAGCGGATGTTGCCCCGCTGCCCCACCGCGTCAGCAATCGGCAGGTTGTGAATGGAGATGACGCCGTAAATGGCCTCAACCTGATACTGCTCCAGCGTTCTGGCGATGGCGTCGCCGACGGTTATCATTTCGCTCATTGCTCACCCTTTTCTCAGTCGCACCAGTGGTTGACGCTGTTACCCGTCGCCAGATAAATGCTCTTTTGCTGCATCCAGGCTTTTAGCCCCTGAATGCCCTTTTCGCGGCCCAGGCCGCTCTCTTTAAAGCCCCCGAACGGGGTCGAAATGGCAAAAACCTTGTAGGTATTGATCCACACGGTGCCCGCTTCCAGCTGGTCGCTTAACCGCAGGGCACGCCCGGTATCGCGCGTCCAAATTCCCGCCGCCAGGCCGTAAACCGAGTCGTTCGCCTCGCGAATAAGCGTGGCTTCATCGCGAAACGGCATCGCCACCAGCACCGGGCCGAAGATCTCCTCCTGACACACGCGGGCGCTGTTGCTCAGCCCCTCGATAATCGTGGGCTGGAAAAAGCTGCCGTTAGCAAGATTGGGATCGGCAGGGATCTCCCCGCCGCACAGCACGCGGCCGCCCTCGCGCTTCGCCAGCTCAACGTACGCCTGCACACTCTGACGATGCCCGTCGTTGATCAGCGGCCCCACGTGGACGCCGTCGGTAAACGGGTGCCCGACGCGCAGCCCGCGAGTTAACTCCAGCAGCCGCGTCATCAGCGGCGCGTAAATGCTCTCGTGAATGAACAGCCGCGATCCGGCAATGCACGCCTGCCCCGCCGAGCTGAAAATGCCGTAGCAGATCCCGCGCGCGGCCTGTTCGAGGTCTGCATCTTCCAGCACGATGGTCGGGGATTTTCCACCCAGCTCCAGCGAGGCCGGGATCAGCTTTTCCGCCGCCACGTGCGCCAGATGACGGCCCGTGGTGGTGCCGCCGGTAAAGGAAATTTTCCGCACGCGAGGATGGCGCGCCAGCGCATCGCCAATCACAGAGCCTTTGCCCGGCAGGACGCTCAGCAGCCCGGCGGGCAACCCGGCCTGTTCGAAAATCCGCGCCAGCTCCAGCGCCATCAGCGGCGTGGCTTCGGCGGGCTTGAGGATCACCGCGTTACCGGCAGCAATGGCCGGCGCGACCTTCTGCATCTCGCTGGCAATCGGCGAGTTCCACGGCGTGATGGCGGCCACCACGCCGAGCGGCTCGTAGCGGCTCAGCGTCAGCAAATCCGGCTGGCGCGGCGTTGGGAGCTCACCCTCCAGCAACTCGCAGGCGGCGGCAAAGTAGCGCGCCGTTCCCGCCGCGCTCATCACCAGCCCGCGCGCTTCCGCCAGCGGTTTGCCGTTATCGCGGCTCTGCATCTGCGCCAGTCCATCCACGCGGGACTCAATCAGATCGGCAACCTTATGCAGGATCTTCGCCCGGACGTGCGGCAGGCAGCCGCGCCACGCCGGATCGCGCCAGGCGCGCTCTCCGGCCTCAATCGCCTCCTGCAGATCGTCGAGACTTGCCGCATTCAGCGTAGCGTTAATTGACCCGTCAGCCGGGAAGTGGCTCTGCATCGGGTTGCCGCTGCCGTGTCGCCACTGGCCGCCGATAAAAATCTTCAGATCGTCCATTGTCACTCCTCAGCTCAGGGCCAGTTCACGGCAGGCGCGCACCGCGCTCAGTGCCGCCAGGGTGGAGGTTTTAGGATTAGAAGCCAGCGGCAGCCCGCTCAGCTCAAGATGGAACTCGCCGAACAATCCTTCCACGTGCAGCGTGTGGGTATTGCGCTTCGTTAACGGGTCGACCATCAGCTGCACGCGGGTCTCATCCATCCCCACACCGCCGAGCGCCACGGTTGCCGCCACGTTAGCGTTGGCAGGAAACAAACGCGCCGCCTCGCGGGCGCTGCCCTCGAAGAAGACCTTTGCTTCAGAAACAGAACTGAGATCGACAAGCTGCTCGGCGTAGCTGCCACGCCAGCTGGCCGGGCTTTTGCGCGACTGATAGGTCACGCGTTCAAGCCCGCCCTCTTTCGCCGCCGCCAGCCCGTCGATACCGGCAACCGCACCCGAGAGCAGCGTCAGTTTGCCTCCCGCCGCAACCAGCCGCTGCTCCAGCGCGCTGTCCGCCAGCGCACCGGTGGAGATCACCGCCAGATGCCAGCCGCGTCCTAAAATCGCTTCGCCATACTGCGCCACCGCCTGCTGGCTGGCGCACTCCAGCACCAGATCGGGCGTATGCGCGCACTCCATCGGGGAGGCCAGCGCCACCACATCCTCGCCAAGCTGCGCGCGGATCGCCGCGTGATGAGACTCTCGCGCCACGATCCAGCCAATAACGACGCCCGCTGGCAGACGCTCAATCACCGCCTGCGCCATGGCACCGAATCCAATTAACATTACCTTTTTCATGATGCGTCCTTACAGGTGGCGGCAGAAGCCGCCGGAAACGTCCAGCGCGGCGCCGGTGGTAAACGAGGCCAGCGGCGAGGCGAGAAACAGCAGCGCCTGCGCGGGCTCCTGCGGCTTGCCGAGGCGCGCCATCGGAATGCCGCGCTTGCGCGCGATATCCGCCGTCCACTCCAGCCAGCTCTGGCTTTTGTCCGCCCGGTTCTCAAAGCGGCGCTGCCACTGCCCGGACTCCACCATGCCGAGCAGAATGGAATTGACGCGGATGCCTTTGCCCACCAGCTCTTTTGAGAGCGTGAGCGTCATATTCAGCAGCGCGGCGCGGGCGGCGGAGGTGGCGATCATGTGCTCCTCCGGCTGCAGCGCCAGCAGGGAGTTCACGCAGGTGATAGAGGCGATGTCGGACTGCTCCAGCAGAGGCTGAAACGCCTGCACCGGGTTGATCACCCCGAACAGCTTCAGCTCGGCCTCGTGCAGCCACGCCTCACGCGGGGTGTCGTGGAAGTGCGCCACGTAGCCCTGCCCGGCGTTGTTGATCAGCATATCCGCCCCGCCAAAGCGAGCCTGCACCGCGTCCGCGAAGGCCTGAATCTCGTCGGCGTTCAGCACGTCGCAGCGATAAGAGAAAATCTCCCCGTTGGGGTATTCGTTTTGCAGCGCCGCGTGGGCGCTGGCGAGCCGGTCCGGATCGCGGCCGCAGAAGGCGACCCTTGCCCCCTCGCCCAGCAGCAGGCGCAGCGTTTCAAAGCCAATGCCGGACGAACCGCCGGTAACGACCGCCACGCGGCCGTCAATGTGTGCATTCATCGCGCACCTCTTCGTTAATGCGTAAAAGCTGTTGGTTAAAAAACGCGTCGTTGTCGAGATAGCTGGCGTGTCCGGCCTGCGGGATCGCGATAAACGGCATGCCGTAGCGCAGCGCCAGCCCCTGCACCAGCTCCGGCTGGGTGATGGCATCCTGCTCGCCGCACCAGACTTCAAAATTGCCCGGGAAGCGCTTAAGCCAGCCGTGAATGTCGTCGTGCACCAGCATCCACGCGGCCGCGAGGTAGCCTTCCGGGCGCAGCGTGCGCATGCCCGCCGCCACGGTGGCAACATCTTCCTCTCGCGCGCCGGGGCGCAGCAGTTTCGCGGCGCGGGTCTGGGCGAGGATCTCACCGCCCAATGCCATCTGCTGTTCGCGGCTGCGCCAGACCTGCTCGCGCTGCGCCGGTGCGGCATTGCCGTAGCCCTGCGCGGCGTCCGCCAGCACCAGATGGATGACGCGATCCGGGAACTTCGCCGCAAAGGCGCTGGCGACCAGTGCGCCGAGCGAATGGCCGACCAGCACCGCCTGCCAGACGCCCGCGCGGTCAAGCATCGCCGCCAGCGCGTCGGCGTAATCCCCCGCGTTTGCACGCTCAACCGCCAGCATCGGGCTTTCGCCATAGCCGGGCATGTCCCACGCCAGCACGCGAAAGCCGTTCAGCGCCATCTGCTTGTGCCAGGAGGCCGCGCCGGAGCTGATACCGTGCAGCAGCATCAGCGGGATGCCGCTTCCCTGTTCACGAAAACCCGTCATCATGCCCCCTTAGTTCCGCTTCACTTTGGAAAGCGGATGATCGGCGGGGTAGGTCGGGATTTCCGGCTTGTTGGTCCCCAACATGACGCACATCAGCGCCTCTTCTTCGCCGTGGTTAAACAGCCCGCGATAGATGCCCGGCGGAACGGAGATCAGGTCACGCTCCCGCAGCACGGTTTCGGTGTAGTTGTCGCCGTCCTGGATCATCAGCGTGATCTGCCCTTTAAGCATGAAGAACACCTCTTCCACGTCGTCGTGCAGGTGCAGCGGCCCTTCGCACTTCGACGGCAGCACCATGGTGGAGAAGGTAAAATGATCCGCCTGCACGGTGTTGGTGTCGTTCGCGACGCCCGTTGCGCCGGTGCCGATATAGCGCATCTGCGCCCGGCGGTACTTCGGGTCAAAATCGGCCTGGAACTTCAGCGCGTTCCAGTCGTACTTGCGGCCTTCGAAGCGCGCAATGCGCGACTCGACCCACTCTTCCATCGTCAGGTGGTCAGGTTTGATGCCTGTTGTGTTGGTTACGGTTGAATCAGTCATGACACTCTCCTCAGTAACGTCTCAGCAGCGGCAGTAACAGGACGCAGCCCACCGCCGCCATCACCGCCAGAAAAATCAGCCCGGAATCCATGCTGTGGGTGAAGGCGATTAACGCCCCCATCACCGCTGGCGACAGCGCGCCCGCAAAGTTTCCCAGCCCGTTGAAAATGCCGCCCGCCGTGGCGCTCACCCGCGGATGGGTGGCCTTCGCCAGCAGGGCGAAAATGTTGGGTGCGCCGGTGCCCCACATAAAGGTGCTGAAGCTCATCGCCGCGATGATGGTCAGCGGGGTGTCGAGGTGCATCACCGCCGCCAGGCCTATCGCAGCCCCCGCCATCGAGATAAAGCAGGCCGCCGCGCGCTTATCGACCCGGTCCGACAGCCACGCGCCAATGACCTCGCCCGCCAGCATGGCGATGAACGGCATCGACGACAGCCAGCCCGCGTGCTCCAGGTGAATGCCTTTGCCCTTAATCAGGTAGCCCGGCAGCCAGCCGTTGATGCCCCACAGGTAGGTCAGGAAAGCGATATTAAAGATGCAGATGATCCAGAAGTGCGGGCTGACAAACAGCTCGCGGCGCGCGGCGCGGCGCTCGTCCTGAGACGCCTGCGAGGTGCCGGGCTTCGTATCCAGACGGATCCCGCGCAGGCCGATGCGCACAAAGATCAGCACCGGCACGGTGAGCATCGCCATCACGAAGAAGGTGCTTTGCCAGCCGAAGGTGTTCAGCAGCCAGAGGGAAAGCGGGAAGCCAATCGCCGCGCCCACCGGCGTGCCCAGCAGCCAGAGCATGGTGGCGCGCGCCTGAAGATGCTGCGGGAAGTTGTGGCGCACGATGGCGAAGGCCAGCGGGAACAGCGGCCCTTCTGCCACGCCCAGCAAAATGCGCAGGACGATCATCAGCGTGTAATTATGGGTGAAGCCCATCGCCACCATCAGCACGCACCACACCGCCATCATTCCGGTGAGCAGGCGCAGCGGCGCAATTTTGTCGCCCAGCCCGCTTAAAAACACCGACGAAAAGCCGTAGCTGAGCAGAAAGGCGCTCATCAGAATGCCGAGGCGCGTGGTGTCGAAATCGATGCCCATCGCCTGCTGGAAATGGCCGTCGGAAAACAGCGCCGCGATGCTGATTTTGTCGAAGAACGCCAGCAGCACGCAGGCCAGCAGCGACAGCGGGATGGCCCAGCGCACCGCTTTTTCAGGCGTACGGGTTCCCTCACCGCTCGCCTCAACGGGCGCGGTGTTGGTCTCTAATGTGGTCATGTCTCCCCCTACGGGTGCGGGTTAGCTATCGCAGTGACATCAGTGAAAAGGTCGGGTCGTCGAGCGGTACATCCGATAAATCCCGCCCCGCTGCCATCCAGCGCTTCGCCAGCTTGACGGTGCGCGCGTCGTCGAACGCCACCAGCTGCGTCAGCCGCCCGCTCTCGTCCAGCGAGAAGAACAGCGAATCTTCGCGCGCTACTGTTCTGCTGCCCGGCTGCGGAATGCCGAGGATCTGAATGTTGTGCTGGTATTGATCCGACCACAGCCACGGCGCGTCGTCGTAGCCCGGCGCATCGGGGTTGAGCATCGCTTTCGCCGTCGCCACCGCCTGGTTCTGGGCGAAGGCCCAGGACTGAATGCACAGGCCGTAGTGATGATGCTGCGCCACATCGCCGGCGGCAAAAATGTACGGATCCGACGTTCGCCCCTGGGCATCCACGACGATCCCGCACCCGGTTTTCAGCCCCGCGTCGCGGGCCAGCTCCAGGTTGAGATCGACGCCGATCCCCACCACCACCGCATCAAAGGTTTCACGCTGGCCGTCGCAGTGGATAACCGGCAGGCCGTTATCGTCCTCCAGCTCCAGCGCGCCGCAGCCGGTACGGATATCCACGCCCTGCTCGCGGTGAAGGGCCGCTAAGCGCTGCGATACCTCGCCGCTCACCGAGCGCATGCAGAGCGCGGGCTGCTGCTCGAACAGCGTGACCGCTACGCCGCTTTTCCGAGCGGACGCGGCAATCTCAAGGCCAATCCAGCCGCCGCCGATAATCGCCAGGGTTTGGCTTTCAGCCAGCCGACCTTTCAGGCGCTGCGCGTCCTGCCAGTGGCGCAGGGTATAGACCTGCGGATGCGCCGCCCACACCTCACCCGGCACGCGCGCCCGCCCTCCGGTAGCAATTAAAAGGATGTTGTAACTAAGGCGTTTGCCGTTACTCAAACGCACCGTTTTCGCCTCGCGGTCGATCTGCTCCGCACGCAGCGGACGGTGCCAGGTCAGGTTAAGCGTCCGCTGCGCTTCGTCGGAAAACAGGCGCGGAAGCGACGCGTCCGGCTCCAGCAGAGAGGCTTTCGACAGCGGCGGACGCTCGTAGAAATCCCACTCTTCTTCCGCCACCACGCAAATCTCGCCGTCGAAGCCCTCGTCGCGCAGGGTTTTCGCCGCCCAGCCGCCCGCCTGGCCGCCGCCGATAATGACAATGCGCGACGTCATACCGCCTCCGGTTTTTTCTGCTGGCGGCGCGTGTCGTGGTCGATCCCACCTTCCACCGCCCATTCGGTAAAGGAGACCAGCGAGTGCTCCAGCTCGCGCGGCTGCCAGTTTTCGGTCAGATAATCGTCGTTGGTGTAATACTCAAACGCGCCGCCGGTCGGGCTGTTGACGTACCAGAAGTACGCCGACGACACCGGATGGCGGCCCGGCCCGATAAAGGTGCTCCAGTCATTTTTATTCATCGCGATACCGCCGCCGATCACCTCGTGGATGTCGCGCACGGTGAAGGCCACGTGGTTCAGCCCGCGCCTGCGGTTCGGCAGCTGCAGCAGGAACAGGTTGTGATGGCCGCCGCGCGCGCCGCAGCGCAGGAACACGGCGCGGTTGATGTAGCGGTCAGAGACCTGGAAGCCGAGCACCTCGCGGTAGAATTTTTCCACCGCCGCCAGCTCCTCCACGAAGAACACCACATGCCCGACGTTGATGGGTTGGGCGCGATCGTAAACCGGGCTGGGCGTGTCGATCCGGCGGGCGTCGCCCCACTGGTTAATCGGCTCGACGTTCAGCTCCACGTCGGTCTGCTGGCTGACCTGCACCCGCAGCGTCATGCCGTTCGGGTCGATACACTCCAGCGCGTCGCCCACCTCGCGAAAGCCGGGCTGCTGCGCAAGCTTTGGGCGCAGCGCGTTGAGATCTGACTGACTCGCAACCGCCCAGGTCATGCGGCGCAGGGTGTTGCCCGCTTCAAACGCGGGCGGCAGGTCGGGGCTGTCGATGGGATTAAGCTCCACGCGTGCGCCGCTCAGGGTGGTAAAACGCTGGCCGCTGGCATCGCCCGTCAGGCCAAAATCACGCATGAATTTGGCGCAGTGCGTCAGGTCTTCCACGCCAAATTCCAGCTTTTCAATTCCGGTTACACTCATCGTTCGTTGCCTCATCTGGCCCAAATTGGGCGTAAAACATGCCCGACGCGGTCAAGCGCCTGACGTTAACTCACTGATTTAACTGGCCTGTGACAGATATCCTAAGAAGCCAGAAATTTTATCCGCCGCGAGGCGAACCTCGTTTTGCAGGCGCTCGCGGTCGGTCTGCGGGATCTCCTCCGACGGCACCAGAATGCTGACTACCGCCGCCACGCGTCCGCTTCGGTCATACACCGGGTAGACGATGGAGGAGATGCCGTGGCGGAAGAAGGATTCGCCGATCACGTATCCGCGGGCTTTGTCCTGCTGCACCATCTGCCACAGGGCTTCGCGATCGTGAAGCTGCCCCGGCGTGTTGCCCGGCAGGCGCTCGTGCGGAAACAGCTGTTCAAACTCGGCGCGGGAAATATCGGTCAGCAGCATGCGGCCCAGCGAGGTGCAGTGCACCGGAAGACGGGTGCCAATGCTGACCTGATTGATGCGCGACCCGGCGGCGCTGACGCGGGCGATGTAGATAATGTCGCGCCCGTCGCGGATCGCCAGATGGCTGCTGCACTGGCTCACGTCGCGCAGCTGCTCGATGACCGGCTGGCCAACCTGGGCCACGTCAAGCGAGGCGATGTACTCAAAGCCCAGGCGCAGCACGTTCATGCCCAGCGAGAAGGTATTGGTGCGCGCGTTGCGCTCCAGAAAGCCCATGAACTCCAGCGTCTGTACCACGCGGTAGGCGGTGGCCTTCGGCATATCCACCAGCCGGTGCAGCTCGGCAAAGGTCAGTTCGCGATGCTGCTCGCCAAAGGCCAACAGCAGCTGTAAACCGCGCTCCAGCCCCGGCACCAGATACTTCACTTCCCGATCGTTTGCCATCATCGCCCTACCTCAATTAAAGACAAAACCGCCGTTGACCGGGATCAGCTGTCCGGTGATGAACCGCGACAGATCGCTTAACAACCAGACCACGCTGCCGGTGACATCCTCCGGCTGCTGCGCCCCCGTTAATGCGCGACCGTTTTCGTAAAGCTGATGCCGCTCGGCCGGAACATACTCGGTTGCCTCGACGCGGGTTAATCCCGGGGCGATGGCGTTGATTCGAATGCGCTTTTCGCCAAGCTCGCGCGCCATTGAGCGGGTCATGGCAATCACCGCGCCCTTGCTGGCGACGTAGGCCATCAGGCGCGGCGCGCCCCATAGCGCGGTGTCGGACGCCACGTTCACAATGCCCGCCCCTTCGCGAAGCAGCGGCACGGCGGCGCGCGTCACCAACCAGGTGCCTTTGACGTTCACGCTCATCACGCGGTCCCACAGGTCAGGATCGTAATCGAGCATGTTTTTGCCGCCCACGCCCGTCGCCATCGCCGCGTTGTTCACCAGGCCGTCAATCTGCCCCTGCTCGCCAATGGCGCTAAACGCCTGCTCAATGGAATGCGGATCGGCCAGATCGATAACGTGCGATTCGATCGCATAGTCCTGCTCGCGCAGCCCGTGCGCACGTTCAGCCAGCTCGCCTTCGAGGATGTCGCACATCACCACTGCGGCGCCCTGCTCCGCGCAGGCTTTGGCAAAGTGATAGCCCAGCCCGCGCGCGGCGCCGGTCACCACGATGCGCTTACCGCTCAGCAGCCCGTTCATCAGGCGGCTCCCTGCTGTTCTTCGCGCAGCGCCAGCTGCTCTTTCGCGGCCTTTTGCATCATGCGGCGCAGGCGGGAAAGGCCGACGTCGTGCTGGTACAGGTATTCATGGTCGCGGGCGTTTGGGGCCAGGCTTTCCAGCACCACGCGGTCCTGCTCCAGCACTTCCCAGTGCAGTTTTTCCAGACGGTTGCGGTACATGAAGCGCCACATGTCGCGCTGCCAGCCCTGCACGCGGCGGATGCGCCAGAAGAAGACGCGGCAGTTGTCGTTATCTTCCGGCACCACCATGCCGACGATAAAGAAGTGGCCGCCCGGTCCGAAGCGCTTTTTGTAAGGAATGGAGAGGCGCATCCAGCAGGTGCCGCTGTTGCCCAGCTCTACCCAGTCGAAGTTGACGCCGCTCTGCCCTTTTTTCTCGAAAATAAAGCCGGTTTTGGTCGGCTGGAGCACCATGTCGGCCTTGCGATCCCCTTCCGCCATTGAGTGCGAGGACGAATGCAGATAGGTGCCGTGCATCGGGTCCATCACATTTTCCAGCGCGTACTGGTAGTTGCACTTCCACGCGGCGGTGCAGAGGAAGTTGCTGAAGTTCTCCGTATCGGCAAGTTCATCCGGGAAGGTCAGCGCGTCCGGCTGCTGGTCAGCGGTGACGCCAAACCACAGGAAGATGGCGCCGTGCGCCTCCTGCACGTTATAGCTGCGCACGCACTGCTGGCCGACCAGCGGGCATTTGTCCACGGCGGGCACATCCTTCACTTCGCCGTTGCCCGCCACTTCCACACCGTGATACCAGCAGGCAATGCGGTCGCCGAGGTTCCAGCCCATCGACAGGCGCGCGCCGCGGTGCGGACAGCGGTCTTCCAGCGCCTGCACCTGGCCGTCTTTATTACGCCAGACCACAATCTGCTCGCCCAGGCGGGTGATGCCCACAGGAGCAGACTGCACTTCCCAGCTTGCCAGTACCGGATACCAGAGGCCGCGCAGGCCTTTATCGAGATAGTTTTGTACGGTCGTCGTCATCGCGTTGTCCTCAGTAGCCGTTAACCTGTAAGAATGCCTGGAAGCTGGCCTCGCGCCACGGCTCACCCTGCTGGTCGTGCATGCGCACCGCGTTCAGCCCGTTCACCAGTTCCGGTAGCGTTTCAACGCCCTGTTCGAAGAGATCTTCCAGCGTGGCAATCAGGTTCACCTCCCAGCTTTCCGGCTCGCGGCTGCGGGTTTGCCAGATCAGGTTGGTGTAATCACCCGGCTTATGAATGGCACCGTTGCCGCCCTCTGCAGGCGGGGTAAACTGGCGGCTTTCCGGCAGCGCCGGGTTGTAGTTCAGGATGTCGCTCATGCCACGGTCTCCTCGACGAAGGTAATCTGAATTTGGTTTTCAAAGACCCGAAGCGGGTAGCGGTTCAGGTTGCGACCACCGGGGCCGTGCAGGCACTGGCCAGTTTTGACGTCAAACACCGCCTCATGCAGAGGACATTCCACTTTGCCGTCCTCCACAAATCCCTGGCTCAGCAGGGCATAAGCGTGCGGACATACGTCTTCCAGCGCGTAATATTCACCGTCAATCAGGTAAACGCCGATCTCTTTACCGTCGACGTTGCCGCTAAAAGGGAAATCTTCCTGTACTTGTTCTGCGTCACATACGCCTATCCAGCTCATCACGATCCTCCAGGCTTTTGTTTCATATATGAAACTCTGTTTCTTATTTAATACGGTCAATATAAAAGCGATGAATGTTTCGTCAAGCGGCAATGTGACGAATTTGTTAATCAAACAGGTATTAATTAACTAAGTGTGCAAAGGATCACGAAAAAATGCAGCGATATGAAATTTTCATTATTGTGGCGTGATAAATACGATTTATTAATGCCCTCAATCTTTCAATAAAAGATATTGACTTCTGTTCTTTTTGTTCCTTAAAAATAAAGTAGCGTCACATCCTTGATGTTTCACCTGTGAAACGAAAAATTTATTTACCCTTAATAAACAATGAGTTTCACCAGTGAACCATTTTAGAACCGTGACAATCACTTTGATAAAAATATAAATAGATGAAACCGTAAGGCGGGCATGATGACGGCAAGATGGCAAGGTACAATTGCATTGTTATTACTGATTATTATTTCCTACGTCGACCGGGTTAATATCTCGGTAATGATTTTAAACCCGGAATTTGCCGAACATTTTCAGCTAAATGAAAACAGAATGTTGCAGGGAATGCTCATGACCTGCTTTCTGCTGGGTTATGGTTTTTCGGCTTTATTATTAACACCGGTTATCGAAAGCAAACTCCATTACCGTCAGGGATTGTTAAGCAGCATTGCGATTTGGGCCGCGGTCTGCGCAATTTCTCCGCTGCTGGGTTCGCTAATGAGCATGCTTATCGCCCGCGTGATTTTGGGTGTTGCCGAAGGACCGCTCTTTTCGCTGAAGACGCGCTTTATCAGCGATAACTTTAGCGCGGAAGCGATCGGCAAACCCAACGCCGTCACCGCGCTGGGCGTCTCGCTCGGGCTGGCCGTGGGCTTTCCGCTGGTCACCTGGCTGATGGCGCATCTAGGCTGGGCCGGGTCGTTTTACGCGCTGGCGGTGATGAATCTGGTGTTGGGCGGCGGGCTCATCTGGCGTTTTCTGCCTGCGCCGCACAGCCCGATGAAGATGAAAAAACCGGGGTTTGTTCGCACCTTCACGCTGGCCTGGCAGACGCCGCTGCTGGGCTGGATCCTGCTGGTTGAAATCGCCACGCTGAGCTATCTGTGGGGCAGCAGCGCGTGGCTGCCCGCATGGCTGCGTGACGAGCACCACTTCTCGCTGCACGCGACGGGCATGCTTGCGGCGATCCCCTTCCTGCTGAGCCTGGGGTCAAAGTTTCTGGGCGGCGTACTGCTCGACAAAATGCGGCCGGAACAGGCGCCGGTACTGTTTGTGGTGGGCGGTACGTTGACGGCACTCTCCGTGGTCGCACTGATGCTCAGCCATCAACCCGCATGGCTGGCGCTGTTTATGCTGTCTGCCAACGTGTTCTGGGGACTTCAGGGAGCGGCTATTCCTGCGGTAATCCAGCATCACGCCGCCCGAGACGCCGTGGGCAGCGCGTACGGCATTATTAATGGGATAGGCAATATCTGCGCGGCGTTTATTCCGCTACTGATGGGGATGGTGATGAAATCGGTGGGGTCGGTCAGCTCTGGCTTTTCGGTGCTGGTCGTCTCACAAGTGATTACCCTGCTCGCCGGAGGAATGCTGCTGCTGCGCATGCGTCGCGCAGCAGCAATGAGCGCGTAAGGCTTATTCGCCTTTTTTCGCCGCCTGGATGTAGAGCATTTCCAGCGCCAGGGTCGCCGCGGCCAGCGCGGTGATCTCGGACTGGTCATAGGCCGGTGCTACTTCCACCACGTCCATCCCGACGATGTTCAGATCCTTCAGGCCGCGCACCAGCTTGATGGCGCGGTCTGAGGTCAGGCCGCCGATAACAGGCGTACCGGTGCCCGGCGCAAACGCCGGATCCAGGCAGTCGATATCGAAAGTCAGGTACACAGGCATATCGCCGACGATCTGCTTAACCTGCGCCAGAATATCGTCCACGCCGCGATCGTTGACCTGGCCCGCATCCAGCACGGTGAAGCCGTTGTCTTTGTCGAACTCGGTGCGGATACCGATCTGCACCGAGTGGTTCGGGTCGATCAGGCCTTCGTTCGGCGCGGTGAAGAACATGGTGCCGTGGTCGAACTCGCAGCCGTTCGCGTAGGTGTCGGTATGCGCATCGAAGTGCACCAGCGCCATTTTACCGAAGTGCTTGGCGTGAGCGCGCAGCAGCGGCAGGGTCACGAAGTGGTCACCGCCAAAGGAGAGCATGCGCTTACCGGCAGCCAGCAGCTTCTCGGCGTGGGCCTGCAGCTTTTCGCTCATCTCACGCGCGTCACCGAAGGCGTACACCAGGTCACCGCAGTCCACCACGTTCAGGCGCTCGCGCATATCGAAGTTCCACGGGAAGCGGTTGTGCTCCCAGGCCAGGTTGGTAGAAACCTGACGGATCGCTGCCGGGCCGTGACGACCGCCCGCGCGACCGGACGTTGCCATGTCGAACGGTACGCCGGTGATCACCCAGTCAGCGTCACTGTCGTACGGCTGGAAGTTCATCGGAAGGCGTAAAAAACCAAACGCGTTAGATACCAGAGAGTTATCGTACTGATGACCTAAAGTGCTCATGTCCTGACCTCTTTTAAAGTCGATACATTAAAAACAGATGAAAAAAAATCCCCTCCGCGTCGTTAAACCCGACGAGGAAGGGATTGATTCGTAAATCGCTAATTGGGGCGAATTATCGCCGGTAATGCAGACGGGTTCAAGTGAGTATAGCATTCTGCCGGATGACGGCTCCGCCTTATCCGGCCTACATACCGTAGGCCCGGTAAGCGCAGCGCCACCGGGCATCAGCGGCACAGCAGCCTGCTGCCCTCACCCCGCCCCTCTCCCTGAGGGAGAGGGAGGTTAACCTACTCGTCTTCCAGGTAGGTGTACCCGTACAGACCCGCTTCAAACTCTTCCAGGAACTGCTGCTGTAACGCATCGTCCAGACCGGTGTTTTTCACCTGGTCGCGGAACTGGGTGAGCAGTTTTTTCGGATCCAGCTGAACGTATTCGAGCATGTCCGCTACGGTGTCCCCTTCGTCAGACAGCTCGACTTCCACGTTGCCGTCAGGGAAGACGAACACGTCAACCGCTTCGGTATCACCGAACAGGTTGTGCATGTTGCCGAGGATCTCCTGATACGCGCCGACCATAAAGAAGCCCAGCATCGGTGGGTTCTCCGGGTCGTACTCCGGCATTGGCATCGTCGTTGCGATACCGTCGCCGTCAACGTAGTGGTCGATAGCGCCATCGGAATCACAGGTGATGTCCAGCAGCACCGCACGACGTTCCGGGGCGTGGTTCAGCCCTTCCAGCGGCAGAACCGGGAACAGCTGGTCGATACCCCAGGCATCCGGCATAGACTGGAACAGCGAGAAGTTGACGTACATTTTGTCCGCCATACGTTCCTGCAGCTCGTCGATAATCGGACGGTGCGCGCGGTTGCTCGGGTCGAGTTGCTTCTGCACTTCATGGCACATGTTCAGATAGAGTTGCTCCGCCCACGCGCGCTCCTGCAGGCTAAAGGTGCCGGAGGAATAGCCCACGTGAATATCGTGCAGGTCCATCTGGCTGTCGTGCAGCCATTCGCGCAGGGAACGGCGCGTGCCCGGCTCGTGCATCTCCTGCCAGGTTTCCCACATGCTTTGCAGGGAACGCGGGGCATCTTCTGCCGGAGGCGTCGCTTCGGTGATTTCGCTACGCTCAACGCCGATGATGTTAGAGACCAGCACCGTATGGTGCGCGGTAACCGCGCGGCCAGATTCGGTGATCACCGTCGGGTGCGGCAGGCCGTTCTCTTCACAGGCATCGCCAATCGCCCAGATAATATTGTTGGCATATTCGTTCAGGCCGTAGTTCACGGAGCAGTCGGACTGCGAGCGTGTACCTTCATAATCCACGCCCAGGCCACCGCCCACGTCGAAGCACTGAATATTCACGCCGAGCTTGTGCAGCTCAACGTAGAAGCGCGCCGATTCACGCACGCCGGTGGCGATGTCGCGAATGTTGGCCATCTGCGAGCCGAGGTGGAAGTGCAGCAGCTGAATGCTGTCGAGACGACCGCGCTCGCGCAGAATTTCCACCAGCTGCAGCACCTGGTTCGCCGCGAGGCCGAACTTGGATTTTTCACCGCCGGAGGACTGCCATTTACCGGAACCCTGCGACGCCAGACGCGCACGCACGCCGAGGCGTGGGATGACGTTCAGACGCTCAGCCTCTTCCAGCACGATAGCGATTTCAGTCATCTTCTCGATAACCAGATAGACCTTGTGGCCCATCTTCTCGCCAATCAGCGCCAGACGAATGTATTCACGGTCTTTATAGCCGTTACAGACGATCACCGAACGGGTCATGCCCGCGTGCGCCAGAACGGCCATCAGTTCCGCTTTGGAACCGGCTTCCAGACCCAGCGGTTCACCGGAGTGGATCAGGGATTCAATCACGCGGCGGTGCTGGTTTACCTTAATCGGGTAAACCAGGAAGTAGTCGCCTTTATAGCCGTAGGATTCACGCGCGCGTTTGAACGCGGCGTTAATAGAACGCAGGCGATGTTGCAGGATCTGCGGGAAGCAGAACAGTGCAGGCAAACGCTGGCCCTGTGCTTCGCGGGCTTTCACCAGTTTGGCGAGATCGACGCGCGCTTCAGGGACGTCCGGATCAGGGCAGACGCTGATGTGGCCCAGTTCGTTGACGTCGTAGTAGTTATTACCCCACCAGGCAATATTGTAAGTGCGCAGCATCTTGCTGGCTTCCTGGGAGCTCATCGCAACCTCCTGCATAGAACGTAGTACACCCTGTTCGCCCGCTGACGAAGGCGAAAAAGAAGACATGTCGTCAGACATAGCGAACCTCAACTCTTTGTATTAAGTGTAAAACAGTTGACTACTATCGCAGCGTTATACGGCGATAACAACCCATAAACGGCTCCGTTTCCCAGCAGAGTATGCTGAAATCCAGACCGTGCGACCGGTTTCTTATTCATATCATTGTAAAACACGTATCCGAACTCTGTATGACAAGGTTCGGCGAAACCACGAGAAAACTCTTGTATTAACAAGAGCGCCCTTGTTCAGTTGTCACAGAGCGTAACCGGCCCTGGGATCCTGAGAAGCGCCGAGATGGGTATAACATCGGCAGGTTTGCAGACTAGAAATGCGGGTTGCGGGAATCAACTGCGCGCCAGAACGGCTGCGCTGAATTAGCGGAAAACGATGGTTCATTATCTCGTATCACCTCCACGGCCGCCTCTGCTGAAACGGACCACAAGCCAAAGCTAAATGTTCACTGCTTAACCCGGCTGGAAGTGGCGACACGATGAGGTCATCGAGCGCTTTTTGTATGAGCCGCGTGCCGCGTTTTATACCGAGAAGGTGGGGAAAATGCAAAACAAAAATGCGTGGGTTGCCAGTGCCGTCAGGAAATATTTCCAGCTTTGTTTTCAACGCAGTGAGAGGTAAGTCAAAAAAAACTGGAAATCGGGTGAAGAAGTGACCTAAAATGGACGTCCAGATGTTAATCCATCTATACTGATTAACACTCAGACTGCCAGTGTCAAAAACCTGCAGGCCTTGGTAGAATACTCTCCTTTGGCTATTCCACACAGCAGTTCGAGCTAACCAAATTCCTCTTAGGTGAAATAAAACATGGCAAAACACCTGTTTACGTCCGAGTCCGTATCAGAAGGACATCCTGATAAAATTGCTGACCAAATCTCCGATGCGGTGCTGGATGCGATCCTTGCCCAGGATCCTAAAGCGCGCGTAGCGTGTGAAACCTATGTCAAAACCGGCATGGTTCTGGTCGGCGGTGAGATCACCACCAGCGCATGGGTTGATATCGAAGAGATCACCCGTAACACGGTGCGTGAGATCGGCTATGTACATTCTGATATGGGCTTTGATGCCAACTCTTGCGCGGTACTGAGCGCCATCGGCAAACAGTCCCCGGACATCAACCAGGGCGTTGACCGCGCCGATCCACTGGAGCAGGGCGCGGGCGACCAGGGCCTGATGTTCGGCTACGCAACTAACGAAACCGACGTGCTGATGCCAGCGCCGGTTACCTACGCACACCGTCTGGTACAGCGTCAGGCTGAAGTGCGTAAAAACGGCACCCTGCCATGGCTGCGTCCGGATGCGAAAAGCCAGGTCACCTTCCAGTATGACGACGGTAAAATCGTTGGCATTGATGCGGTAGTTCTCTCCACTCAGCATTCTGAAGATATCGATCAGAAATCGCTGCAGGAAGCCGTGATGGAAGAGATCATCAAGCCGGTTCTGCCAACCGAATGGCTGAGCTCTGCAACCAAATTTTTCATCAACCCAACCGGACGCTTTGTTATCGGCGGCCCAATGGGCGACTGCGGCCTGACCGGCCGTAAAATCATCGTGGATACCTACGGCGGCATGGCGCGTCACGGCGGCGGTGCATTCTCCGGTAAAGACCCGTCTAAAGTTGACCGTTCTGCCGCGTACGCTGCACGTTATGTTGCGAAAAACATCGTTGCTGCTGGCCTGGCTGACCGCTGTGAGATTCAGGTTTCCTACGCAATCGGCGTGGCTGAACCGACCTCCATCATGGTGGAAACTTTCGGTACTGAGAAAGTGCCTTCAGAACAGCTGACCCTGCTGGTGCGCGAGTTCTTCGACCTGCGTCCATACGGCCTGATTCAGATGCTGGATCTGCTGCACCCAATCTATAAAGAAACCGCTGCGTACGGTCACTTTGGTCGCGAACATTTCCCATGGGAAAAAACCGACAAAGCCGCCCTGCTGCGTGAAGCTGCCGGTCTGAAGTAATCGACTGACAGGGTTTAACAGGCCAGCCTTTGTGCTGGCCTTTTTTATGTCGGGTGGCGGCTCAAAGCCACACCATTTGAAACCGCTTACACCCTGCCGAATATATCCCGCTTTCAGAATAATCTCTTTGCTTGATCGCCTTTCTTCTGCTGTTACATTTCATTTCAGTTAAGTCTGAAATTCAAACAAACGCGATGCACATCACCTGATTTACCTCTATATTTTCAAAGCGTTAATTATCTTTACGGTTGCACGCTAGTGTAACCGATTACACCAATGTGATTTGTCTCACATATTTTTACGGGTCACTCACCTACCCTTAACATCGACAAAACTGATAAATCAAATGGAGGGCATAATGCCTGACAATAATAAACAAGGGCGTACGTCCAACAAGGCGATGACATTCTTCGTCTGCTTCCTCGCCGCCCTGGCAGGATTACTTTTTGGCCTGGATATCGGCGTGATTGCCGGCGCACTTCCCTTCATCGCAGACGAGTTCCAGATTACCGCGCATACCCAGGAATGGGTGGTCAGCTCCATGATGTTTGGTGCGGCAGTCGGTGCCGTTGGCAGCGGCTGGCTCTCCTTCAAGCTCGGGCGCAAAAAGAGCCTGATGATCGGCGCGATCCTGTTCGTTGCCGGTTCACTCTTCTCTGCCGCTGCCCCTAACGTTGAAGTGCTCATTCTTTCCCGCGTTTTGCTGGGCCTGGCTGTCGGTGTCGCTTCCTATACCGCACCGCTGTATCTTTCCGAAATCGCGCCGGAGAAAATCCGCGGCAGCATGATTTCCATGTACCAGCTGATGATCACCATCGGTATTCTGGGTGCTTACCTTTCCGATACCGCGTTTAGCTACAGCGGCGCATGGCGCTGGATGCTCGGCGTGATAATCATACCGGCCATTCTGCTGCTGATTGGCGTCTTCTTCCTGCCGGACAGCCCGCGCTGGTTTGCCGCAAAACGCCGCTTCGTTGATGCTGAACGCGTGCTGCTCCGCCTGCGCGATACCAGCGCTGAGGCGAAAAACGAGCTGGAAGAGATCCGCGAAAGCCTGAAGGTGAAACAGTCCGGCTGGGCGCTGTTTAAAGAGAACAGCAACTTCCGCCGCGCGGTGTTCCTCGGCGTGCTTCTGCAGGTGATGCAGCAGTTCACCGGGATGAACGTCATCATGTACTACGCGCCAAAAATCTTCGAACTGGCGGGTTATACCAACACGACCGAGCAGATGTGGGGCACCGTTATTGTCGGCCTGACCAACGTGCTGGCGACCTTTATCGCCATCGGATTGGTGGACCGCTGGGGGCGTAAGCCTACCCTGACGCTGGGCTTCCTGGTGATGGCCGTCGGCATGGGCGTGCTGGGCACCATGATGCACGTGGGCATTCACTCTCCAACCGCCCAGTACTTCGCGGTGGCGATGCTGCTGATGTTTATCGTCGGGTTTGCAATGAGCGCCGGTCCGCTGATTTGGGTGCTGTGCTCTGAGATCCAGCCGCTGAAAGGGCGTGATTTTGGTATCACCTGCTCCACCGCGACTAACTGGATTGCCAACATGATCGTCGGCGCAACGTTCCTGACTATGCTCAATACCCTGGGCAATGCCAACACCTTCTGGGTCTACGCCGGTCTGAACCTGTTCTTTATTGTTCTGACTATCTGGCTGGTTCCAGAAACCAAACACGTTTCACTGGAACACATTGAACGTAACCTGATGAAAGGTCGTCCTCTGCGCGAAATCGGCGCACACGACTAATTCTCTGGCGGGAGGTGCCCCTTGCACCTCCCCGCTTCGCGCTTTATGCTCTGCCCCTATGAAAGCTCCCCGTCTCCCCATTGCCATTCAGCAAGCCGTTATGCGCAGCCTGCGGGAAAAACTCGCCCAGGCCAACCTGAAGCTCGGCCGCAACTATCCTGAACCGAAGCTGGTTTATCAGCAGCGTGGAACCGCAGCAGGCACCGCCTGGCTGGAATCGTATGAGATCCGCCTGAACCCGGTGCTGATGATGGAAAACCAGCAGGCGTTTATTGAGGAAGTGGTGCCGCACGAGCTGGCGCATCTTCTGGTGTGGAAGCACTTTGGCCGCGTAGCGCCGCACGGGAAAGAGTGGAAGTGGATGATGGAAGCCGTGCTCGGCGTTCCGGCTCGCCGCACGCATCAGTTCGAACTGGAATCAGTACGTCGCAATACATTTCCCTACCGCTGCCGGTGCCAGCAGCACCAGCTCACCGTCCGCCGTCATAACCGCGTGGTGCGCGGCGATGCAACCTACCGCTGCGTAAAATGCGGCGAACCACTGGTCGCCGAATAATTATCTGAACTTTCAGGAACTTTCCTGATCTGACTGATTGCATACGGGAACAACATTCGTTACGTTTCGGGCTTGTTTTGACACGGAGTGTAAGATGTCCCGTTATGTTTCTCTCGCGGTTGCCCTTCTGGCGACGGCCCTCTCCGGCCATGCTCTGGCCGACGGTATCAACAGTTTCTCTCAGGCCAAAGCTGCTGGCGTGAAGGTGAACGCTGATGTTCCGGGTGATTTCTACTGCGGCTGTAAAATTAACTGGCAGGGTAAAAAAGGCGTCGTTGACCTCGAATCCTGCGGCTATAAGGTGCGTAAAAATGAAAACCGCGCCAGCCGCATTGAATGGGAACATGTGGTTCCGGCGTGGCAGTTTGGCCACCAGCGCCAGTGCTGGCAGGATGGCGGGCGTAAAAACTGTTCCAAAGATCCGGTTTATCGCCAGATGGAAAGCGATATGCACAACCTGCAGCCTGCGGTTGGCGAAGTGAACGGTGACCGCGGCAACTTTATGTACAGCCAGTGGAACGGTGGCGAAGGCCAGTACGGTCAGTGCGGCATGAAGGTGGATTTCAAAGAGAAAGTCGCCGAGCCCCCTGCCCGCGCGCGCGGCAGCATCGCCCGTACCTACTTCTATATGCGTGACCGTTATGACCTCAACCTTTCACGCCAGCAGACGCAGCTGTTCAATGCCTGGAACAAGCAGTACCCGGTAACCGAGTGGGAATGCCAGCGCGACGAGCGCATCGCCAACGTCCAGGGGAATCACAACCCTTACGTCGAGCGGGCTTGCCAGGCGCAAAAGAGCTAACCTACACTACGGCAATTCGCTTATATCGCATGACACATGGAATTTCTGACTATGCGCATTCCCCGCATTTACCATCCTGAACTGATTACCGCAGGCCGCGAAATCGCCCTGTCTGATGACGCCGCCAACCACGTGGGCCGCGTGCTGCGCATGGGTGCAGGTCAGGCCATCCAGTTGTTCGACGGCTCGAACCAGGTTTTCGACGCGGAAATCACGCGGTCTGATAAAAAAAGCGTGCACGTGAACGTGCTGCGTGGCGAAGTGGATGACCGGGAATCGCCGCTGCACATTCATCTGGGCCAGGTAATGTCGCGCGGTGAGAAAATGGAATTCACCATTCAGAAATCCATTGAACTGGGTGTAAGCCTCATTACGCCACTTTTTTCTGAACGCTGTGGCGTTAAACTGGATGCGGAACGTCTGAACAAAAAGATCCAGCAGTGGCAGAAAATTGCTATTGCGGCGTGCGAACAGAGTGGCCGCAACCGTATCCCGGAGATCCGCCCGGCGATGGACCTGGAAGACTGGTGTGCAGAAGAGGACAGCGGGCTGAAGCTCAATCTTCATCCGCGCGCCAGCGCCAGCATCAATACGCTGCCATTGCCCGTCGAGCGCGTACGCCTGCTGATTGGCCCCGAAGGCGGCCTGTCGGCGGACGAAATTGCGATGACGGCACGTTACCAGTTTACTGATATTCTGTTGGGACCTCGCGTTCTGCGCACTGAGACAACGGCACTCACGGCCATTACCGCGCTACAGGTACGGTTTGGCGATCTGGGTTGAAGTAATAACGGAGAAGAACATGATCAAGCTCGGCATCGTGATGGACCCCATCGCAAACATTAACATCAAGAAAGATTCCAGCTTCGCCATGCTGCTGGAAGCGCAGCGTCGCGGGTATGAACTCCACTATATGGAGATGAACGATCTTTACCTGATCAACGGTGAAGCGCGCGCACGTACCCGCATCGTTAACGTCGAGCAGAACTACGACAAATGGTATGAGTTCGGTACCGAGCAGGACATTGCCCTGGCCGACCTCAACGTGATCCTGATGCGCAAAGATCCGCCGTTCGACACCGAATACATCTACAGCACCTACATTCTTGAGCGTGCAGAAGAGAAAGGGACGCTGATTGTCAACAAGCCGCAAAGCCTGCGCGACTGCAACGAGAAACTCTACACCGCCTGGTTCTCTGACCTGACGCCGGAAACGCTGGTGACCCGCAGCAAGGCGCAACTGAAAGCGTTCTGGCAGAAGCACGGCGATATCATCATGAAACCGCTGGACGGCATGGGCGGCGCGTCGATTTTCCGCGTGAAAGAGGGCGACCCGAACATTGGCGTGATTGCCGAAACCCTCACCGAGCTGGGCACGCGTTACTGCATGGCGCAGAACTACATTCCGGCGATCAAAGACGGCGATAAGCGCGTGCTGGTCGTAGATGGCGAACCTGTACCTTACTGTCTGGCGCGTATTCCTCAGGGTGGCGAAACCCGCGGTAATCTGGCCGCTGGTGGCCGTGGTGAACCCCGTCCGCTGACCGAAAGCGACTGGGAAATTGCCCGCCGCGTCGGGCCGACGCTGAAGGCCAAAGGCCTGATCTTCGTTGGGCTGGATATCATCGGCGATCGCCTGACCGAAGTGAACGTCACCAGCCCGACCTGCATCCGTGAAATCGAAGCGGAGTTCCCGATCTCGATCACCGGAATGCTGATGGACGCTATCGAAAAACGTTTACAGAAATAATCTGTGACAGCGCCCAGGTTTATCCCCATACTGGGCGCTGTCGCTTTTTAAACCAGGAAACAGTACCTCTGACAATGAATTTACAGCATCACTTTCTTATTGCCATGCCTGCTCTCCAGGATCCGATTTTCCGCCGCGCCGTGGTTTATATTTGCGAATACAACGAAGACGGTGCGATGGGGATTATCATCAACAAGCCGCTGGAAAACCTGCAGGTTGAAGGAATTCTGGACAAGCTGAAAATCACCGCTGAAGCGCGTCTCCCGGAGATCCGTCTCGATAAACCGGTGATGCTGGGTGGCCCGCTCGCGGAAGATCGTGGTTTTATCCTGCATACGCCGCCGGTCTTCTCTTCCAGTATTCGTATCTCCGACAACACCGTTGTCACGACCTCTCGCGACGTGCTTGAAACGCTGGGCACTGCCGAGCAACCTTCCGAAGTGCTTGTCGCGCTGGGCTACTCCTCGTGGGAGAAAGGCCAGCTTGAACAAGAGATACTGGATAACGCGTGGCTGACCGCACCTGCCGATATGAACATCCTGTTTAAAACGCCTATCGCCGATCGCTGGCGTGACGCGGCGAAACTGATTGGCATCGATATTCTGACCATGCCAGGCGTAGCGGGGCACGCGTAATGAGCGGAACGCTTCTGGCCTTCGATTTCGGAACGAAGAGCATCGGCGTCGCCGTTGGTCAGCGCATCACAGGCACGGCGCGCCCGTTGACGGCACTCAAGGCCAACGACGGCACGCCGGACTGGAACCTCATCGAGCGCCTGCTCAAAGAGTGGCAGCCGGACGACGTGATTGTGGGCTTGCCGCTGAACATGGACGGCACCGAACAGCCGCTCACCGCCCGCGCGCGTAAGTTCGCCAACAAAATTCATGGCCGCTTTGGCGTGTCGGTAAAGCTCCACGATGAACGTCTGAGTACCGTCGAAGCGCGCGCAGGCCTGTTTGAGCACGGTGGTTTCCGGGCGCTGAACAAAGGCAGCGTCGACTCCGCCTCTGCCGTCATCATTCTCGAAAGCTATTTCGAACAAGGTTACTGAGCGCCGGGGCCTACAGCCGCCCCTGCGCCCGCCTTTCCGCGAGACTCTGCTCAAAGTTCTGCATTCCCGCCTGCTGACCGGTTTGTATGATGCCGGGTAATTGCCACGTCTTCCCTTCGCGGATGAGATTCGCCGCCGCCGAGGTGTTCACCAGCAGTTCATAAAGCGCCACGCGCCCGCCCTGTACGTCCTGGAGCAGTTTTTGCGCCAGTACAGCGCGAAGGCTACCTGCCAGCTGGTTACGCACCGGATCTTTCTCCTGCGCCGGGAAGGTATCCACCAGCCGTTCAATCGCCTGCGAAGCGCCGCGTGTATGCAGCGTTGCCAGCACCAGGTGCCCGGTTTCGGCCGCCGTCAGCGCAAGGCGGATGGTTTCGCTGTCGCGCAGCTCTCCCAACAGAATAACGTCCGGATCTTCGCGCAGCGCACTGCGCAGCGCCTCGGCAAAGGAGAGACTGTGCTGACCCATCTCCCTCTGCTGTATCAGGCAGCGTTCACTCTGGTACATAAACTCCACCGGATCTTCGAGCGTCAGAATATGGCCGTCAGTGTGATGGTTGAGAAAATCCACCATCGCCGCGAGCGTCGTGGATTTTCCGCTACCGGTCGCACCCGTCACCAGAATCAACCCGCTTTCGCTGGAGAGCAGTTCCGGGATAGCTCTGGGCACACCCAGTGCAGAAAGCTGCGGGCACGCGAGCGGCAACAGTCGCAAGGCGATCGACACTCCCTTCATATGCGTAAACGCACTGCCGCGAAGACGCTGATTGCCTGTGAGCGTGACGGCAAAGTCTACCTGTCCATTTGCCCACCACGCGCCCTGCTGTTCATCGTTGAGCCAGGTTTTTAATAGTGCCTCAACGTCGGGGGCCGGAAACGGGGCCGGTTCAAGGCGGCCTAATCTGCGCCAGCGCGGCGGTGAATCACTGCACAGGTGTAGATCGGAGACGTTATGCTTTACACTAAGGGCCACAATTTCTTCCACATCCATAGACTACTCCTCGGAAAATGAACGACATTGCGCATAACCTGGCACAGGTCCGGGACAAAATCTCAGCCGCTGCAACGCGTTGCGGCCGTGCTTCAGAAGAAATTACCCTGCTTGCAGTCAGCAAAACGAAGCCTGCGAGCGCCATCGCAGAAGCGATAGCGGCAGGCCACCGGGCGTTTGGCGAAAACTACGTGCAGGAAGGCGTGGATAAAATTCGCGCCTTCCAGGAGCAGGGGAATGCGGATCTGCAGTGGCACTTTATCGGCCCGCTGCAGTCGAACAAAAGCCGTCTGGTGGCAGAGCATTTCGACTGGTGCCATACCGTTGACCGACTGCGCATTGCTACCCGTCTGAACGACCAGCGGCCCGCAGAGATGCCCGCGCTTAACGTGCTGATTCAAATCAACATCAGTGATGAAAACAGCAAGTCCGGCATTGCGCTGAGTGAGCTGGATGCACTGGCAGAAGAAGTCGCCGCCCTGCCGCGTTTAACCCTGCGCGGGCTGATGGCAATTCCGGCGCCTGAGTCAAGTTATGAAAGGCAGTTTGCCGTGGCACAGCAAATGGCTGTAGCATTTGAGGCGCTTAAAGCGCGCTATGAAACGGTAGACACGCTTTCACTGGGCATGTCGGATGATATGGAAGCCGCTATCGCGGCAGGCAGCACTATGGTGCGCATCGGCACGGCAATTTTCGGTGCGCGCGACTACTCAAAATAATAAGGAAACCTGAGGAACGCCATGAAGACGTTGACTTTCCTGCTCTCAACGGTGCTTGAGCTGTATACGATGGCGCTTTTACTGCGCGTCTGGATGCAGTGGGCCCGCTGTGATTTTTACAATCCGTTTTCCCAGTTTGTCGTGAAAATCACGCAACCTGTTGTCGGGCCGCTGCGCCGTATTATTCCGGCGATGGGTCCCATCGACAGTTCGTCTCTGCTGGTGGCGTTTATTCTGAGCGTTATCAAAGCGATCGTGCTGTTTATGGTCATCACCTTCCAGCCGATTATCTGGATTGCTGCGGTCCTGATTCTGGTCAAAACCGTCGGGTTGCTGATCTTCTGGGTGCTGCTGGTAATGGCGATAATGAGCTGGGTAAGCCAGGGCCGTAGTCCGGTTGAATATGCGCTGATCCAACTGGCCGAACCGCTGCTGCGCCCTATTCGCAACCTGCTGCCTTCGATGGGCGGTATTGATTTCTCGCCGATGATCCTGGTACTGCTGCTTTATGTGGTCAACATGGGTATCGCTGAGCTGTTACAGTCCACGGGCAACATGCTGCTGCCGGGGCTGTGGATGGCGCTATGAGTGCCGTAAGCACCTGCGCTGACGGGCTGGTTTTGCGGTTGTATATTCAGCCGAAAGCCAGCCGTGACAGTATTGTTGGGCTGCATGGCGACGAGTTGAAAGTCGCCATCACCGCCCCGCCGGTTGACGGCCAGGCGAACGCGCATCTGACCAAATATCTGGCAAAACAGTTTCGCGTCGCCAAAAGCCAGGTCATCATTGAAAAAGGTGAACTTGGGCGGCATAAACAGGTAAAAATCTTCAATCCGCAAGCAATCCCGACGGAAGTCGCGGCTCTGACAGAACAGGACTAAACCATGCAGAAAGTTGTTCTCGCGACCGGTAACGCCGGTAAAGTGCGCGAGCTGGCCTCGCTATTAAATGATTTTGGGCTGGACGTGGTCGCCCAGACCGAGCTTGGCGTCGAGTCCGCCGAAGAGACGGGCCTGACGTTTATCGAAAACGCGATCCTGAAAGCGCGCCACGCCGCACAGGTCACCGGCCTGCCCGCGATCGCCGATGACTCCGGCCTGGCCGTGGACTTCCTGGGCGGTGCGCCGGGGATTTACTCTGCACGCTATTACGGCGTGGACGCCACCGACCAGCAAAATCTGGAAAAGCTGCTTGTCGCCCTGAAGGACGTACCGGACGAACAGCGCACCGCGCAGTTCCACTGCGTACTGGTTTATATGCGTCATGCGGAAGACCCGACGCCTATCGTCTGCCACGGCAGCTGGCCAGGCGTGATTACCCGTGAAGCTGCGGGCAACGGCGGCTTTGGCTACGACCCGATCTTCTTTGTCCCGACCGAGGGCAAAACCGCCGCGGAACTGACCCGCGAAGAAAAAAGCGCGATTTCCCATCGTGGACGCGCACTGAAACTGTTACTGGAAGCGTTACGTAATGGCTAATTTGCCACCACTGAGTCTTTATATTCACATCCCGTGGTGCGTGCAGAAATGCCCGTACTGCGATTTCAACTCGCACGCGCTGAAGGGTGAAGTGCCGCATGATGACTACGTTGCGCATCTGCTGGCCGACCTGGACGCCGATGTCGCTTACGCACAGGGACGTGAAGTTAAAACCATTTTCATTGGTGGCGGTACGCCGAGCCTGCTTTCAGGCCCGGCAATGCAAACGCTGCTGGACGGCGTGCGCGCGCGTCTGAACCTGGCAGCGGATGCTGAAATTACGATGGAAGCCAACCCCGGCACCGTTGAGGCCGACCGTTTTGTCGACTATCAGCGTGCGGGGGTGAACCGCATCTCCATCGGCGTGCAGAGTTTTAGCGAGCCGAAACTGAAACGTCTGGGCCGCATTCACGGCCCGGAAGAGGCGAAGCGCGCAGCGAACCTGGCGACCGGGCTTAATCTTCGTAGCTTTAACCTGGATTTAATGCACGGCCTGCCGGATCAGTCGCTGGAAGAGGCGCTGGACGACCTGCGCCAGGCGATCGAACTGAACCCGCCGCACCTGTCGTGGTATCAGCTCACCATCGAGCCAAACACCCTGTTTGGCTCGCGCCCGCCGGTGCTGCCGGATGACGACGCGCTGTGGGATATCTTCGAGCAGGGCCACAGGCTTCTGACCGCTGCGGGCTATCAGCAGTATGAAACCTCCGCCTACGCGAAGCCGGGCTATCAGTGTCAGCACAATCTGAACTACTGGCGCTTTGGCGACTATCTGGGGATTGGCTGCGGCGCGCACGGCAAGGTGACCTTCCCGGACGGGCGCATACTGCGCACCGCTAAGACCCGTCACCCGCGTGGATATATGGAAGGCCGCTATCTGGAGCGTCAGCACGACGTCGAGGCGGCGGATAAGCCGTTTGAGTTCTTCATGAACCGCTTCCGTCTGCTGGAAGCCGCGCCGCGCGCGGAGTTTGCGCTGTACACCGGGCTGCCGGAATCGGTGATTCGCCCGCAGATCGACGAGGCGCTGGCGCAGGGGTACCTGACCGAGTGTGATGCGTTCTGGCAGATCACCGAGCACGGCAAATTGTTCTTAAACTCCCTTCTTGAGCTGTTCCTCACCGAAGATTCCTGAAGGCTGATTCAGGATTTTGCATCCCGTTCTGCCGGCTGAGGGAAAGGCTGGCAGAGTGTGGGAATGGACAAATCAAAACAACTCCGCAAACAAATGACGCCCGAAGAAATACGCCTCTGGTATTTGCTCAGAGGCCGTCGCTTCTATGGGTATAAGTTTCGCCGCCAGATGCCGATTGGCACGTATATCGTCGATTTTGCCTGCTTTAAGGCGAAACTGATCGTTGAGCTGGACGGGGGCAACATCAGGATGAGGAGAACTATGATTCACGTCGTACCGCGTTTTTGAATACGAACGGATGGGAAGTCGTACGGTTCTGGAATAATGAATTTCGCGTTAACGAAGATGAAGTGTTAAATATCATTCTTCAACGACTGCAATGCCTGATGCCCTCACCCTAACCCTCTCCCACAGGGAGAGGGAACTCTAACGCCCTCTCCCCTGGGGTGAGGGGTGAGGGCCCAGCGCGCACAAATCTTACTTCAGCGTCCCCACCAGCGCCTTCCGGCTATCTTCCAGCGACACCACGCGTTTACACACGTCTTTGCCAAACTGCTGGAAATCATCTTCCTGGTTTTTCCACTCGTTCTGAATCGAGGTCTGCAAGCCGCCAAGGCTACCCAGCACGCCCTGCAGCGGGTTACCGCCGCCTTTCAGCACGGCTTTCGCCCCCATCTCGTTGATGCTGTCCTGCAGGATGCCGCCCATCGCCTGATTCACCAGCTGCTGCCCGTCAGCACGGACCTGATCAATCGCCTTGTAGTGGAACGTCAGACCATCGGTACGATTCTCGATAATCCGGTTCATCTGTTCTTTAAGCTGCTTGTCCAGCTTGGTCAGACGGGTGCGCATATTGCTGCTCTCACCCACCTCTTTGGTGATGATCTTATCCAGCGCCACGCGGCTTTTCTCAACGCGCGTCAGCGCGCCGTCGTTAATCCACGGCAGTGCGGTACGCAGTTCGGCCTGGTAATCCTTCGCCTGCTCGCGCTGGGCGGCAGTCAGGTTTTGCGGTTTGCCGTTAAACGTCACGTTACCATCCGGCGTAATCACCAGATTGCCGTTCTCGCCTTTGACCTGCACGGTTTGCGGGTTTAACACCACATCGTCACGCGGGGTGACGCTACATTTATACTCCGCATGGGCGGTGGATCCGATTGCCAGTAAAGCAACCGCCAGCAACGTTTTGCGCATCTTTAACACTCCCTCAGACAAAATGGGCCAGCTAATGCTGGCCCTGTACTTGCTTTATTAGTCCCACCAAACGTCGAAAAGTTCGCTGATGCGGACATCTTCCAGTTTGTGGTCTTCAAGCCATTTGCGTACCAGCGCCTGATGTTCTTCGGTGCATTTACCGACTTCCTGGGTGCAGATCAGACCTTCCCACGCCAGATAGCCGCTACCGTCGAAGGCCAGCTTGTTTGGCTCGATCACATCATTGATGAACGCGTCAACGTCCTGATCGATCTGCTCAACGCTGGTGCCTTCCGGGAAACGCCAGGCAACAGAGAAGCCCACTTCCTGGAATTCTTCGATGTGCATCTTTTTACGCAGACGACGGCTACGATTCTTTGCCATTATTTCACCCTCTCGAACATTAAGTCCCATACACCGTGACCAAGACGATGGCCACGCTGTTCAAATTTTGTCACCGGACGTGAATCCGGGCGCGGTACATAGTCGTTGCTTTCAGACTGGTTTTTATAGCCATCCAGCGACGACATCACTTCCAGCATATGTTCCGCATAAGGTTCCCAGTCGGTCGCCATGTGGAAGACGCCGCCCAGTTTTAACTTACTTTTCAGCAGCTCGGCAAACGGTGCCTGAACGATACGGCGTTTATTATGACGTGCTTTGTGCCACGGGTCAGGGAAAAAGAGCTGAACCATGTTCAAAGAATTGTCAGGAATCATTTTGTGCAGCACTTCCACCGCGTCGTGACACATGACGCGCAGGTTCTCAACGCCCTCTTCGTGGGCCGTTGCCAGGCATGCACCGACGCCCGGCGAGTGCACTTCGATACCGAGGAAGTTCTGCTCCGGTCGCGCTTTCGCCATGGTCACCAGCGAGGTGCCCATACCAAAACCGATCTCCAGCGTCACAGGCGCTTCTCGGCCAAACAGGTCGGCGAAGTCGACAGGCTGTTCAGTGAACTCAACGCCCATCACCGGCCAGTAGTTGTCCAGCGCGTGTTGCTGCCCTTTTGTCAGGCGGCCCTGACGGCGGACAAAGCTGCGAATACGGCGCAGCGGGCGACCGTTTTCATCAAATTCCGGTGAAATGACGTCGTTTTTCATAAAAGAGTTGTCTGCTTGTGAGAGTGTTCGGGAAACGGGCATTATCCAAAGTTAAGGCTTCTATGCAAGCATGGGAAAGATCCGGTTTACAGCAGATTGACGCTGTGCTGCAATCTGCGTCCCTGATTATGTGAATCGATGACCATGCAAGCCTCTCAATTTTCAGCCCAGGTGCTGGACTGGTACGACAAATACGGGCGTAAAACCCTGCCCTGGCAAATTGAAAAAACGCCTTATAAAGTATGGCTCTCCGAGGTGATGTTGCAACAAACGCAGGTCGCCACGGTCATTCCTTACTTCGAGCGTTTTATGGCGCGCTTCCCGACGGTCACCGATCTGGCAAACGCGCCATTAGACGAAGTGCTGCACCTGTGGACAGGCCTGGGCTATTACGCCCGCGCGCGTAATCTTCACAAGGCCGCGCAGCAGGTCGCGACGCGCCATAACGGTAAATTCCCGGAAACCTTTGACGAGGTGGCCGATCTCCCCGGCGTCGGGCGCTCCACCGCAGGCGCGATTCTTTCCCTTTCATTAGGCAAGCATTTCCCGATCCTCGACGGCAACGTGAAGCGCGTGCTGGCACGCTGCTATGCCGTCGACGGCTGGCCGGGTAAGAAAGACGTAGAAAAACGCCTTTGGGAGATCAGCGAAGCGGTCACCCCGGCGAAAGGGGTGGAGCGTTTTAACCAGGCGATGATGGATCTGGGCGCGATGGTCTGCACGCGCTCAAAACCAAAATGCGAACTCTGCCCGGTGAATAATCTCTGCGTGGCGTATGCCAACCATTCGTGGGCGCAGTATCCCGGTAAGAAACCCAAACAGACGCTGCCGGAGCGCACCGGCTATATGCTGCTGATGCAACACGGCGATGAGGTGTTCCTTGCCCAGCGTCCGCCGAGCGGTCTGTGGGGCGGTCTATACTGCTTCCCACAGTTTGAAAATGAAGATTTGCTGCGGGAATGGCTTAAACAGCGCGGAATAGCCGCCGATAACCTGACGCAGCAGACGGCGTTTCGCCACACCTTCAGCCATTTCCATCTGGATATTGTGCCCATGTGGCTTCCAGTGTCCTCATTCACCTCGTGCATGGATGAAGGCACCGCTCTCTGGTATAACTTAGCGCAACCGCCTTCAGTCGGGCTGGCGGCTCCCGTGGAGCGCCTGTTACAACAATTACGTGCCGGTGCAATGGTTTAGCATCGGCAAGAAAAAGAGGAATGAGTATGGCCAGAACGATTTTTTGTACTTTCCTGCAGCGTGACGCTGAAGGCCAGGACTTCCAGCTTTATCCGGGCGACCTGGGTAAACGCATCTACAATGAAATCTCCAAAGAAGCCTGGGGACAGTGGCAGAAAAAGCAGACCATGCTGATCAACGAGAAAAAACTCAGCATGATGAACCCGGAACACCGGAAGCTGCTGGAGCAGGAGATGGTGAGCTTCCTGTTCGAAGGCAAAGACGTGCACATCGAAGGCTATACGCCGCCGGAAAAATAACAGCGAGCGGGGGAAACCCCGCCGTTAAAGCAAACACAACACGCACTCCCGGAATGATGAAAAAACTTTTAGCGCTAGCTCTTATTGCGCCGTTGCTTGTCTCTTGTTCTTCCAAAAAAGGCGATGATTACAACGAAGCCTGGGTTAAGGACACCAACGGTTTTGACATTTTGATGGGGCAGTTTGCCCACAACATCGAAAACATATGGGGATTTAACGAAGTTCTTATCGCCGGACCTAAGGACTACGTTAAGTACACCGACGCCTATCAGACCCGAAGCCACATCAACTTTGATGACGGTACGATCACGGTTGAAACCATTGCAGGCACTGAACCTGCTGCGCGCCTGCGTCAGGCGATTATCAAAACCCTGCTGATGGGTGACGATCCGGGCTCTATCGATCTCTACTCCGACGCAGACGACATTACCATTTCCAAAGAGCCGTTCCTGTACGGCCAGGTCGTCGATCAGACCGGTCAGCCGATCCGTTGGGAAGGCCGCGCCACGAACTTCGCGGATTATCTGCTGCAAACGCGCCTGAAAAGCCGCTCGAACGGCCTGAAGATCATCTACAGCATCACCATCAACCTGGTGCCGAACCACCTCGACAAGCGTGCGCATAAGTACATTGGGATGGTGCGTCAGGCGTCACGTAAGTACGGCGTGGATGAGTCGCTGATCCTGGCGATTATGCAGACCGAATCTTCATTCAACCCGTACGCGGTAAGCCGCTCCGACGCGCTGGGGCTGATGCAGGTTGTGCAGCACAGCGCCGGTAAAGACGTGTTCCGCTCGCAGGGTAAATCCGGCACGCCGAGCCGCAGCTATCTGTTCGATCCGCAGAGCAACATCGATACCGGCACCGCCTATCTGGCGATGCTGAATAATGTGTACCTGGGCGGAATTGATAACCCAACGTCGCGCCGCTATGCGGTGATCACGGCCTATAATGGCGGTGCGGGCAGCGTGCTGCGCGTCTTCTCCAGCGATAAGGTGCAGGCCGCGAACATCATCAACAGCATGGCGCCGGGGGATGTCTACTCAACCCTCACCACCCGCCACCCGTCTGCGGAATCCCGCCGCTATCTGTATAAGGTGAATACGGCGCAGAAGAACTATCGTCGCCGGTGATCAACACACCTTCTCCTGCAAGGAGAAGGTGTTCTGCTTTCCCTCTCCCCGTGGGAGAGGGTCAGGGTGAGGGCATCAGGCCGCACTCATCCAACCCCACCCATACGAAAATGTTATTTGCATCACAATCCAAACTGCAAATTAATGTGGATTGCATTTTTTTGCGGGAGGTAACAAAACATATCGTTGCCAACTGATAGAATTGCATCAAATAACAACCCTGAATGTTCCCAAAACAACATATCTCCCGCTCACTTGTGAGGAAAGTAACATGAACCTTAAGCTGCAGCTTAAAATTTTGTCGTTTCTGCAGTTCTGCCTGTGGGGTAGCTGGCTGACCACACTCGGCTCCTATATGTTTGTGACGCTCAAGTTCGACGGTGCGTCTATCGGTGCCGTATACAGTTCGCTGGGTATCGCGGCTGTCTTCATGCCAACGCTGCTCGGTATCGTGGCGGATAAATGGTTAAGTGCGAAATGGCTGTACATGCTTTGCCATCTGGTAGGCGCGGGGACGCTGTTTATGGCAGCCCAGGTGACCACGCCGGGGGCGATGTTCATGGTGATCCTGCTTAACTCGCTGGCCTATATGCCAACGCTTGGCCTGATCAACACCATCTCCTACCACCGCATCAAGTCTGCGGGCATGGATATCGTGACCGACTTCCCGCCAATCCGTATCTGGGGCACCATCGGCTTTATCATGGCGATGTGGGGCGTGAGCTTCGCGGGCTTTGAGCTGAGCCATATGCAGCTCTATATCGGCGCGGTGCTCTCCGTGGTGCTGGCCGTGTTTACCCTGACGCTGCCGCACATTCCGGTATCAAACCAGCAGAAAAACCAGAGCTGGAGCGCTATGCTCGGCCTGGACGCGTTCGCGCTGTTTAAAAACAGACGCATGGCGATCTTCTTTATCTTCTCCATGCTGCTGGGCGCAGAGCTGCAGATCACTAACATGTTCGGCAACACCTTCCTGCACAGCTTCGATAACAACCCGCTGTTTGCCGGAAGCTTTATCGTCGAGCACGCGTCGGTGATGATGTCCATCTCTCAGATCTCTGAGACGCTGTTCATCCTGACCATCCCGTTCTTCCTGAGCCGCTACGGCATCAAAAACGTGATGCTGATCAGTATCGCTGCATGGATGCTGCGCTTCGGCCTGTTCGCCTACGGTGACCCAAGCGCGTTCGGTACCGTGCTGCTGGTGCTGTCGATGATCGTTTACGGCTGCGCCTTCGACTTCTTCAACATCTCCGGTTCGGTGTTTGTGGAAAAAGAGGTGAAGCCTGAAATCCGCGCCAGCGCGCAGGGCATGTTCCTGATGATGACCAACGGCTTCGGCTGTATTCTGGGTGGCGTGGTGAGCGGTAAAGTGGTTGAGATGTACACCACCAACGGCATCACCGACTGGCAGCCCGTGTGGCTGATCTTCGCCGCGTACTCGCTGGTGCTGTTCTTCGCGTTTATCGCGCTGTTCAAGTACAAGCACGTGCGTGAACCACACGGTGCGCAGCCGATCGCGCATTGATTGTTGTGCCCGGTGGCGCTGCGCTTACCGGGCCTACAAAACCAGACCGTAGGCCGGGTAAGGCGAAGCCGCCACCCGGCTATTTTATTGCAGAGAGCACCCACCCCACCGACAGCAAATCCGCACTGCCGCCCGGGCTCAGATTGCGTTCAATCAATACCTTATCCATTCTAAGCAACGCCTCGCGATCCCAGCCGTTAGCCAGTAATTCCCGCGCGTAGCCCTGAACGTAGCGCAACCCTTCCATGCCGCCGCGCGACACCAGATTGCTGTCCTGATTAACCGCCATCAGGCGCAACAGCAGGCCATGAAGCGACTGTCCGTTCCACGAATCCAAAGCCTTACGCACCGTCGCGAAGCCGCTCTCCGCCTCGCCGCGCGCGCCGGTAAATCCGTACTGCTGAAACTGCCGCTCGCCCGCCGTCGCCTGTCCGCTGCGTGCGGCCAACTCACGCGATACCAGCCCGCTGCAGATGTTACTCACCTCACAACAGAGGCTGTCTGCGGAGATATTTTTCACACGCCCGGCGGCGAAGCACAGTAAACCCAGGGCAAAAATCCCGCCTTTGTGGGTGTTCACTCCATTCGTTGCGGCGTACATCGCCTGCTCGCAGGCCATCCCCATCGGGCGGAGGATCCGAAGCTGTGCGTCAGCGGGTTTATCTGCATGCACGCGACCGAGCTCGGCAAAGCGCGAAAACCACGGCGTAATCGCCGCAATGCTGCGGACGAACAGCGCGTGGTCCATGTCGCGATGAGAACCGTTATTGAGCTTGTCCACCAGCCCCGGCTTGGGCGTCAGCTCCAGCTCCTGCCACAGCGCCGCTTCGGCAAGCGCGGGCACGTCAACCGGGCGCGGTTTAGTCGCGAGCAAACCAGTCATCGATCGTCTTCTCCACGCGGGAAACCACCTGCTCAACGGGATGCTTTCGCGAACGGGAACAGGCGTGAGCGGGCTCGTCGCAGATCAGGCAGCGTCTGAGATTCGTCCCCAGCGACTGACGCCCGACGTGGCCGTGCTGAGGGCAGATCACGTCCAGATCCCACAGCCTGCCGAGCGGGTGCGTCTGCTCCAGATCCGCACAGTGCGCTTTGATTTCCGCCGCTGGATGGGCCACGCACCACAGGGCTTCTGGCCCTGTCGGGAGCCACAGCACCTGGCGGTCCAGCACCTGCCAGCGGTTCTCCCACAGCAGTTGGTCGCACATCTGCAACGCCACGCCCATGCAGTTGCGATAGCGCAGGCTGTCTTTGATTTCTCCCGGCGTGACCAGCGTGAGGGAAATCACCGGTTGTTGATAGTGCTCAAGCATGTCAGCCTGGCGCGCTGCGCGGCGCTCTTTCGCCGCCAGCAGTTCGTCCAGGCTGACACCCGCCCGCACGGGTGTCGCTGAAATCATACTTACTCCTTCACCTGTCGTACGATGTCGATCACGCTGCCGTCGCGGTAGCGGATCACCCCGACGATTTTGTCGGTAAATTCAATCGGTTTCGGTACGCCCGTCAGGGAAATCGCCCGCTCGTAAAGCGCGCTGATATCCACAACGTTGAGCCCGGCTTCCAGCAGCCGCTCGCGGATCTCCGGGCGCGCCGGATTGACCGCAATGCCGTGGTCGGTGACCAGCACGTCAATGCTTTCGCCCGGCGTGAGGCGCGTGGTGACGCGCTTCACGACCGTTGGAATACGGCTGCGCAGTAGCGGCGCGACCAGGATGGTCAGGTTCGCCGCGGCGGCCACGTCGCAGTGTCCGCCGGAGGCGCCGCGCATCACCCCATCGGAGCCGGTGATCACGTTGACGTTGAAATCGACGTCGATTTCCAGCGCGCTGAGGATCACCACGTCGAGCTGGTCGCAGCTTGCCGCCTTACTGCCGGGGTTAGCGTAGACGTTGGTGGAGATCTCCACGTGGTTCGGGTTGCTCGCCAGCGAAGCCGCCGCCTGGCCGTCAAAGCACTGGGTGTCGAGCAGCTTTTCGATCAGCCCCTTCTCGTGCAAATCCACCAGGCTGCCGGTGATGCCGCCGAGCGCAAAGCGGGCCTTCACGCCGCTGCGCTCCATCTTCTCTTCCATAAAGCGCGTACAGGCGGTCGCCGCCGCGCCGGAACCGGTCTGCATCGAGAAGCCCGATTTGAAGTAGCCGGAGTGTTCAATCACGTCCGCCGCATAGCGGGCAATCATCAGCTCGCGCGGGTTGCTGGTGACGCGCGCCGCGCCGACGCTGATTTTCGCCGGGTCGCCCACGCTCTCAACCTGCACGATGTAGTCCACCTGGTCCTGCACCAGGCTGGCGGGCATATTGGGGAACGGCACCAGTTCTTCCGTCAGCAGCACCACCTTGCGGGCAAAGTGCGCGTCCACCATGGCGTAGCCCAGCGAGCCGCAGCAGGATTTACCGTGCGTCCCGTTGGCGTTGCCAAACTCATCGCTGCACGGCACGCCGAGAAACGCCACGTCGATATTCAGCTCGCCGTCCTGGAGCAGCTTCACGCGCCCGCCGTGGGAGTGAATTTGCACCGGCTCGTCCATCAGCCCGTGGGAGATGGCGTCTGCCAGCCTGCCGCGCATCCCCGAGGTGTAAATCCGGGTGATAACGCCGCTTTCGATATGTTCGATCAGCGCGTCGTTGCAGGTCATCAGCGAGCTGGAGGCCAGCGTCAGGTTTTTGAAACCCATCCGCGCCAGCAGCGCCACGACGGTGTTGATCACCCGGTCGCCTTCGCGAAACGCATGGTGGAAGGAGATGGTCATCCCGTCCTGCAGGCCGCTTCGCATCACCGCCTCTTCAACAGAGGCGCAGAGCTTGCGGCTGTGTTTCGCGTCGCTGTCCGCCAGCCACGGCGTGGCGCTGTGGGCGGTATCAAAGGGCTTCAGGTCCCGCAGATGGGGAAAATTCACGTGAAGAAGTTCTGTCTGATTCATCATCTCATCCTTACCGACGCACGCCGGAGGCCGCCGCGCGCTCCAGCACCACCTGCGCGTGGTTAATAATCGGTGCATCCACCATTTTGCCGTTGAGCGACACTACGCCAAGGCCGTTACGCTCGCCCTCTTCTGCCGCCTCAATCACCCTTTTGGCGTGATCCACCTCTTCCTGAGTCGGGGCGTAGGCGTTGTGCAGCAGGTCAATCTGGCGCGGGTTAATCAGCGATTTGCCGTTGAAGCCCATCTTGCGGATCAGATCGACCTCGCGCAGGAATCCGGCCTCGTCGTTAACGTCTGACCACACCACGTCGAAGGCGTCGATGCCCGCCGCGCGGGCGGCGTGCAGCACGGCGCAGCGGGCGTAGAACAGCTCGGTGCCGTCGCCGCGCTCGGTCTGCATGTCCATCACGTAGTCAAAGGCGGCCAGCGCAATCCCGATGAGGCGCGGAGAGCTGCGGGCAATCGCCACAGCGTTGATGACGCCAATGGCCGATTCAATCGCCGCCATCACGCGGGTGGAGCCGACCTTGCGGCCGCACGCCTGCTCGATACGCTCGAGATGACCTTCCAGCTCGTAGATATCGTCCGGGGTGTCGGTTTTTGGCAGGCGGATCACGTCCACGCCCGCCCGCACGGCGGCTTCCAGATCCAGCAGGCCAAACGGCGTACTGAGCGGGTTAATGCGCACCACGGTTTCGATATCCTGATACATCGGGTGCTGCAGCGCGTGGAACACCAGCATGCGCGCGGTGTCTTTCTCGCGCAGGGCGACGGCGTCCTCAAGGTCGAACATGATGGAGTCAGGACGGTAGATAAAGGCGGTGGAGAGCATGGCGGCGTTGGCGCCCGGCAGGAACAGCATGCTGCGGCGGAGTTTGCTCATTTTAGCGCCCCCCAGTTGATGGCCTGTTCATCGGCGGCACGCATCAGTGCGCTCTGCAGGCGGGCGCGGATCACACAGTCCAGCGCCCCTTTGTCTTCAATAATGATTAATCCCTGGTGCACGTTCATGGCGCGCAATGTGTCGTTGACCACCTGGCGGATCTGCTCGCCAAACTGCTTAATCACTTCACTGTGGATGACAATCTCCAGCTCGCCGTGAGCGGGAGCGATTTTCACCATCAGGTCGCTGGACTCCTGCGTTCCGGCCAGCGCCTCCCTTACAATTTTCATGATAAATTCCTGGTAGTTAAGCGACTTCGGCACTCGCACGGTAATGCGTTTCGAGATGCGCGAAGGTGGAGTCCGGGACAATCTCCCGGATCCGGGAAAACTGCTGTGTCTTCAGTAAGCGGCGCACTTCCGAGGCCGAAATGGCGTTGCCGGTGGCCTTGATGCGCGGCATTTCCACCACGTCGATATGCGAGGCCAGCAGGTCGTGCAGCGTCTGGTTGTACTGGCGGGTGATATCGCAAAACGGCTCCGAGCCGATAAAGCGGTGCGTGATGCCGAGCGCCGGGGCAATAAAGTCCCGGAAGATCAGCACGTCGATCTCGCTCCACGCCTGCTGCACCCTGCCGGTCTCCTTCAGGAAGTAGGCCGGGAAGGTGGCGCGAGAGATGATGTACTGCGAGCCTTCATGCACTACCACGTTCGGCAGATGCGCCACGCCCGCGCGCACCATCTCGAGACGCGCGTTGAACGGGAAGAACGAGGCGTCTTCACGCACCACGAACAGATGCAGGGCATCGCACCGCGTCGCCGCCTGTTCCACCAGATGGCGGTGGCCGAGGGTGAACGGATTGGCGTTCATCACTATCGCGCCAATATTCTCCCCGCAATTGCGCTTCGCGCGCAGGGAACGGCAGTAGCGTTCAATCCCCTGCGGGGTGTTCTCCATCAGCACCGCGTTGTTTCCGCTCTGGGCAATCGGCCAGAAGCCGCTGCGGGCAAAGCGCTCCCGGTTGCACGGACGGGTGCAGAGGAAGAGGTGAAAATGGCCGCGCTCCAGCGCCGCATTTTCCACCTCTGCCAGCAGCCGCGCGCTGAGGTTCTCGCCGCGAAGCTGCTCGTTGACCGCCACGCATTTGATGACGTTGGCAGCAAGCCCTGCGCAACCCACCAGCTGAGAGCCGGACCAGGCTTCGACAAACAGCGTGATGTCGTTGTCCAGGCCAAGGCCGCTGTCTGCCAGCAGGTAACGGATCTGGCTTAAGCGTTCCGGATGCTTCGCCACGAGGGTGTGGCGAAAATCGATGGGTTGACTGTTCATGCCGCCTTACTCAGTGTGCCGCCGCAAGCCCAACGGCCGGCGCTTCCATAATCACGTTGCTCAGGTGACCGATATGCTCGATCTCCACCTCAATGCGATCGCCCTCTTTCATAAACAGCGGCGGGTTACGCTTTTTACCCACCCCGCCCGGGGATCCGGTGATGATCACGTCGCCCGGACTGAGGCGGGTAAAGGTGCTGATGTACTCGATCAGCTCCGCAACCTTGTGGATCATGCTGCTGGTGTTGTCTTCCTGCACCATACGGCCGTTCAGCCAGGTGCGGATTGCCAGCTGATGCGGATCCGGGATTTCGTCCGCTGTCGCCATCCACGGGCCAAACGCGCCGGTCTGACGCCAGTTTTTACCGGCGGTAAACCAGGTGTGCTGCCAGTCGCGGGCGGAGCCGTCCATGTAGCAGCTGTAGCCCGCCACATGGCGCAGGGCGTCGTCGCGGCTGATGTTCTCCCCGCCTTTGCCGATGATCACCGCCAGCTCGCCTTCATAGTCAAATTCGCTGGAGTGGCGCGGCTTCAGCACCGGCTCGTTGTGGCCGGTCTGGGAATCCGGAAAGCGGACAAACAGCGTCGGGGCCGGGTTATGCTGGTCAAATTCCTTGCGTTTGTCGGCGTAGTTCATGCCCACGCAGAGGATTTTTTCCGGCTGCACGATCACCGGTAAGAAGGTGATGGCGCTCAGCGGCACGTCCACGGCGTCGTTCAGATAGCGGGTGGCCTGCGCCAGCCCGTTGCCCTGTAGCAGCGCCTTGAGGTCGCCGTAGCGGTCGCCGAGACGGCGGCCTAAATCAATCACGCCGTCGGCCTGGACGATGCCGTAGCTGCGTTTTCCCTGGTATAAAAAGCTTGCGAGTTTCATTGTTCTTTCCTGAAAACTTAAACGAGGAAGTTGCCCAGAATCAGCAGTGAGATGGAGACGTTAATCGCCCCGCCGATACGGGTAGCAATCTGGGCGAACGGCATCAGGCTCATGCGGTTGCCTGCGGTCAGGATTGCCACGTCGCCGGTACCGCCCTGGCCGCTCTGGCAGCAGGAGACGATGGCGACATCAATCGGGTGCATGCCAATCTTTTTGCCGACGAAGAAGCCGGTCGCCACCAGTGCGGAAACGGTGCTGACGATCACCAGCAGGTTGCTGACGGTGAACGCCGCCACCAGTTCATGCCACGGGGTGATGGCCACGCCGACGGCAAAGAGGATGGGGTAGGTCACGGAGGTCTGGAAGAATTTGTACACCACCTGCGAGCCTTCCAGCAGGCGCGGAGAGGCACCGTTGCAGAGCTTCACCAGCACCGCCATAAACAGCATGCCGACTGGGGCAGGCAGACCAATCAGCTTGTGTCCCAGCATGCCCAGCATATAGAGCAGCACCGCCAGCAGCGCGCCGGAGGCGATAGTGGTGACGTCCGCTTTGCCGGAAAACGCAGGCTGAGAGACAGTAGCATCGGCATTCGCGCGGTTCGGCATCAGCTGGCCTTCACCGGTCAGGTGCGGGTAGCGTTTACCGAGCTGGTTCAGGCAGCCGGAGATAATGATTGCCGTCAGACCGCCGAGCATCACCATCGGCAGCACGCGGCCGAGCGCCACGCCCTGGTCCATGTGCAGCAGGGTGGCATAGCCGATGGAAAGCGGAATTGCCCCTTCCCCGACGCCGCCCGCCATAATCGGCAGAATGATAAAGAAGAAGATCTGGAACGGCTCCAGACCCAGCGCCAGGCCAACGCCCATCCCCACCAGCATGCCGACGATTTCGCCGCACAGCATCGGGAAGAAGATGCGCAGGAAGCCCTGAATCAGCACCGTGCGGTTCATGCTCATGATGCTGCCGACGATAATGCAGCAGATATAGAGATAGAGAATGTTGGTGGATTTGTAGAACTTGGTGGTGGACTCGACCACCACGTCCGGCAGCAGGCCGTAATAGACCAGCGCGGAAGGGATAAAGGTGGCGCAAATCGCCGCCGCGCCGAGCTTGCCGACAATCGGCAGGCGTTTGCCAAACTCGCCGCAGGCAAAGCCGAAGAAGGCCAGCGTGGCCACCATCACCACGATATCGCTCGGCAGTTTCCCACCCAGGCAATCAATGGCAATCAGCGCGCCCGCCAGAACGAACAGCGGCAGAGGAATAATCCCGATTTTCCAGGTATCCATAATATGCCACCAGCGCTCTTTGAGCGAAGGTCGCTGAATTTCAATCGGGTCGTGGGTAACAGAGAAAGAATCGTCAGTTGTGCTCATAATAAGCCCCTTGGTTATTTTGTGCGTTCAGCTTAGAGTCACAAAGGCTTACTTTATGTGAGGAATGGCATATTAAAAGCGAAGTTTTAATGGCAGCTATGGTTTTAATGGTTTCTTTTATTTAATGTGATTTACACCTTATTTATTTCCGTGGTTTTTATGGTTTCTTTTCTTAAATGAACAAATAAATAACATTTATTAATTTAGCCTTAAGACGCCTGGCGTTTCGGATAAATCTTTTACAGGCGCTGCTGTGCAAGGGATCACAAGTTTTCTGCAAAGCAGGCGTCACCACGAGAAAAGATGATATATTAGCCTGCCTTGTTGATACCCGGCGTGATAGTTATGAAAGTGTCATTTCAGATCAAGCTGTTTATTTCGCTGGTCGCTTTTTTCTCGGTACTGTTTGCGCTACTGGGTGGATATTATTACGTCGACGTTGGAAGACAGCTTTATCAGGAAATGAGCGCACGTGCAAAAATACAGGCCGAAGAAATTGCGCTTATTCCTACTTTGCGAAAAGAAGTCGAACAGAAAGATATCAACGGCATCAGCGACTTTATGCAGAAAATAGCGGCCCACAGCGACGCCAGTTTTATTGTGATTGGCGATAATAAAGGGCTGCATCTGTTTCACTCGGTGTTTGCTGACCGGGTGGGAAAAACGCTGGTCGGCGGCGATAACGACGAGGTTCTGCAGGGTAAAAGCACGACCACTATCCGCAAGGGCGGCTTAGGTATTTCACTTCGCAGTAAAGCGCCGATTTTTAACGATGCGGGGCACGTCGTGGGGATTGTCTCGGTGGGCTATCTCACCAGCTATCTGGATACCATTACCGTCAATAAAGTGGTTAACATTCTGATTGCCGCCGTGCTGCTGCTGATCGCCCTGTTTATCTTCTCCTGGTTTTTCACCCGCAGTATTAAGAAGCAGATCTTCTCGCTGGAGCCACGCGAAATTGGCCTGCTGGTACGCCAGCAGAAGGCGATGATGGAATCCATCTATGAAGGGGTCATCGCTATCGATGACGATCTGCGCATCGAAGTGATCAACCAGGCGGCACGCAAGTTATTAGGCTTAAGCCAGCCCGCCCGCGAGCTGCGCGGACAACTGATTAGCCAGGTGATCGATCCTGTTCCGTTCTTCAATACGCATACCATGCTGGCGAAAGACACCCATGATGAAATCTGCCGGTTTAACGATCTTACGGTCATTGCCAGCCGGGTAAGGATCATGCTGGAAAACTCGCTGCAGGGCTGGGTGATCACCTTCCGCGATCGCAATGAGATCGACACGCTCAGCGCCCAGCTCAGCCAGGTTAAACGCTACGTTGATAACCTGCGCATCATGCGCCACGAGCAGCTCAACCGGATGACCACCCTTTCCGGCCTGCTGCACATGGGCCGCTATGAAGAGGCGATTGGCTATATTCAGGCGCAGTCAGAGCACGCGCAGGAGCTGCTGGACTTTATCTCTTCACGCTTTAGCTCTCCGACGCTTTGTGGCCTGCTGTTAGGCAAAGCCGCGCGTGCGCGGGAGAAAGGCGTGGAGCTGAGTTTCGACCCCGCCTGCCGGATGGATAAATCCTTTCTGCCGCTGCTTGAATCGGAACTCATCTCGATTATCGGGAACTTGCTGGATAACGCGATTGAAGCGACGCAGCGCGCACCGCTTCCGCATGCGCCGGTTGAAGTGCTGATAAAACTGAGCGAGCAGGAACTCATCATCGAAGTCGCCGACCAGGGTATTGGCATCAAACCGGAGATCCGTGAACAAATATTTGAACGCGGCATTACCACCAAAACGCGCGGCGATCACGGTATTGGCCTGTATCTGATTGAAAGCTACGTCACGCAGGCGGGCGGCGCCATCGAAGTTGCGGATAACACGCCGCGCGGTGCCATTTTCTCACTGTTTATTCCCGCCACGGGAGCTGCCCGGCGTCCCGCACAAGAACTGGAAGATAATGATTATGCAACATGAACTTATCGACGTACTGATTGTTGAAGACGAGAACGAACTGGCGCAATTGCATGCGGAGCTGATCGGTAAACATCCGCGTTTGAGGCTGGTCGGGATTGCCTCTTCACTGGCTGACGCGCAGACGCAGCTTGAGAGCAAGCAGCCTCAGCTGATGTTGCTGGATAACTACCTGCCGGACGGCAAGGGCATCACGCTTATCAGTAACCCAATGCTGGCCCGCGCCAACTGCTCAGTGATTTTCATCACTGCCGCCAGTGACATGGACACCTGCAGCCAGGCCATCCGCAACGGCGCGTTTGACTACATCCTCAAACCGGTGTCGTGGAAGCGGCTCAGCCAGTCGCTGGAGCGCTTTGTGCAGTTTGCCGAGCAGCAGCGGGTCTGGAAGATTGTCGACCAGCAGAACGTGGATTCACTCTATCAGTTGCAGGCAAAAAATTACCGTCAGGACAACGGCAGCAAAGGCATTGAAGAGAATACGCTGGCACTGGTACAAACACTTTTTAATGCCAAAGCAACGCACTGCTTTTCCGTGGATGAAGTGGTGAGCGAAACCGGTTTGAGTAAAACCACCACCCGGCGCTATCTGGAACACTGCGTGGAGGCGGGGTTTCTCAGCGTAGAGATGCTGTACGGGAAGATTGGGCATCCGAGGAGGATGTATAAACGTAGTGCGGTTTGAAGAAAAGTTCCCTCTCCCTGTGGGAGAGGGTTAGGGTGAGGGCAACAGCCCGCACTATCTCAATACATACCCATACAGCCGCTTAATCCCGTCGGCATCCTTCTCGCTGTACACACCCTGCAGCTCCGGCGAGAAGCCCGGCAGCATATTGATGCCCTCCTCCAGCGCCAGAAAATAGCGCTGTACCGCCCCGCCCCAGACTTCACCCGGCACCACGCACAGCACCCCTGGCGGATACGGCAGCGCGCCCTCAGCGGCAATGCGTCCTCCGGCATCACGAATACGCACCAGCTCCACGTTCCCGCGAATGTACTCCTGGTTGGCATCCTGAGGGTTCACCACGACGTCGGGGAAGCTTTCCCGGCGGAACATCGCCTTTTGCAGATCTTTCACGTTAAAGCTGACGTAGAGATCGTGCATCTCCTGGCACAGCTGGCGGATCGTGTAATCACGGTAGCGCACGGGATATTTCTGGTAGATGGTCGGCAGAACGTCGGCCAGCGGCGTATCGTCTTCAATGTGCTGTTCAAACTGTCCCAGCATCGCCACCAGCTGCGCCAGCTTCTCGCTGCTTTCGGCAGGGGTCAGCAGGAACAGGATTGAGTTGAGATCGCACTTCTCCGGCACGATGCCGTTCTCACGCAGGTAGTGCGCCAGAATCGTCGCCGGGATACCAAACGCGGTGTAGTTACCGGTTTCCGCATCGATACCCGGCGTGGTCAGCAGCAGCTTGCACGGGTCAACAAAATACTGGTCACGGGCGTAGCCCTCAAAACCGTGCCAGTTCGCGCCTGGCTCGAAGCTGAAGAAGCGACGCTCGCTGGCGATGATGTGTGTCGCATGATCCTGCCACGGACGCCCCGCCACCACCGGTGGGATAAAGGGTTTAATCATATGGCAGTTGGCGACAATCGCCTTGCGCGCTTCAATGCCCAGCTCGACGCACTCCGCCCACAGCCTGCGTCCGCTTTCACCTTCGTGGATCTTGGCGTTCACGTCCAGCGCCGCGAACAGCGGATAAAACGGGCTGGTTGAGGCGTGCAGCATAAAGGCATTGTTCAGCCGCTTGTGCGGGCAGAAACGTGCCTGACCGCGAATGTGGTTATCCTTTTTATGGATCTGCGACGTTTGTGAGAACCCGGCCTGCTGCTTATGCACCGACTGGGTCACGAAAATCCCCGGATCGTTCTCGTTCAGTTCCAGCAACAGCGGGGACGTTTCCGCCATCATCGGGATAAATTGTTCGTAACCTACCCAGGCAGAGTCAAAGAGGATGTAGTCGCAAAGGTGGCCGATCTTATCGATCACCTGACGGGCGTTGTAGATCGTCCCGTCGTAGGTGCCCAGTTGAATGATGGCCAGACGGAACGGGCGAGGCGCATCGGCCTTGTCCGGGGCAACGTCACGGATCTGATTTCGCAGATACGCATCGTCGAAACAGTGCTCGTCAATACCGCCGATAAAACCAAATGGGTTACGTGCCGCTTCAAGGTAGACCGGCGTGGCCCCTGCCTGAATCAGCGCACCGTGATGATTCGATTTATGGTTGTTACGGTCGAACAGCACCAGATCGCCGCGGGTCAGCAGCGCGTTGGTGACAACCTTATTCGCTGCTGACGTGCCGTTCAGCACGAAGTAGGTTTTATCGGCATTAAAGACTTTTGCCGCGAACTTTTGCGCATGCTTGGCGGACCCTTCGTGGATCAGCAAATCACCCAGCTTTACGTCGGCGTTGCACATATCGGCGCGAAACACGTTCTCACCGAAGAAGTCATAAAACTGCCGCCCGGCGGGATGCTTTTTGAAAAACGCGCCGTGCTGATGCCCGGGGCAAGCAAAAGTGCTGTTGCCCATCGCAACATACTGGCTCAGGGTGTCGAAGAAAGGCGGCAGCAGATCCTCTTCGTAACGGCAGGCGGCAGCCTCCAGTTCCAGGAACTCCTGCGCTTTTCCTGCTATTACAGCAGTGACACCTTCAGGAACATTCGTCGGCTCCTGCGAGAACATAAATACCGGAAGCTGAAAGCCCGTACGTTTCAGCAGCGCTAGGATGCCGCTACAGCTTTCAGCGACCGTAATGACCACTGCCGCCACATCGGTAAAATCAGTGTTATCCAGCGTCACCATTTCCCGGTGAGTAGACACAGTAGAGACCAGCTCGCGGCTGACGGCAATTTTCATGGTTTTCATAGGCGCAGTTACCCTCACCGGGCGGTGAGACAGGGAGGAGAAAATTCGCGCAATAATGTCACCTTTTATTTTTAGGCGCAAGAAGGAATCAGTATGCACTTAGCCTTGCAAAGCTAAGCGTCATGCAGCGTTGTCGTGTCATAATCATGCAATACCAATGATTAAGTAACAGGAGTTAACGGTGGTAATTGGACCCTTTATCAACGCCGGTGCCGTATTGTTAGGCAGCGTACTCGGCGCAGTGTTAAGCCAGCGGTTGCCGGAACGTATTCGCACCTCGATGCCCTCCATATTTGGCCTGGCCTCGTTAGGCATCGGCATCCTTTTGGTGATCAAATGCGCCAACCTGCCCGTCATGGTGCTCGCGACCCTGCTCGGCGCGCTCATTGGTGAATTTTGCTACCTGGAAAAAGGCATCAATAATGCGGTAGGCAAAGCCAAAAACCTGATTACCCGCCCCGGCAAGGCGAAACACGGCACCCACGAGTCGTTTATTCAAAACTATGTCGCGATAATTATTCTGTTTTGCGCCAGCGGCACCGGGATTTTCGGTTCCATGCAGGAAGGGATGACGGGTGACCCAAGCATATTGATTGCGAAGGCGTTTCTTGATTTCTTTACGGCCACTATTTTTGCCACCACGCTCGGCATTGCCGTTGCCGCGATTTGCGTGCCGATGCTGCTGATCCAGCTGGCGCTTGCCACCTGCGCCACGCTGATCCTGCCCCTGACTACGCCTGCGATGATGGCGGACTTCACCGCGGTTGGCGGCCTGCTGCTGCTGGCGACAGGGTTGCGTATCTGCGGGATCAAGATGTTTGCCGTGGTGAACATGCTGCCCGCGTTGCTGCTCGCCATGCCGCTCTCCGCGCTCTGGACGCACTTTTTCGCTTAAGAGTACGGCGAAATGGTGAGAGATTGCGCAGTCTGTAACGAAAACAACATTTTTCGTTGACGGCAGGGGGCAGATCGGGTTTAATGCGCCCCGTTGCCCGGATAGCTCAGTCGGTAGAGCAGGGGATTGAAAATCCCCGTGTCCTTGGTTCGATTCCGAGTCCGGGCACCAAATTCATATTAACGGACCTCCACGGAGGTCCGTTTTTGCATTCTAAGCCCGCCAAAAACAAGACTTCTTCACGTCCTTTTATCCACGACATCCCGACCACTGCGTCAGCAGCGCATACAATTTAGCTGGCTCCAGAGGCTTACGCAGCACCAGGTACCCCTCCTGCTCTGCCTCCAGCAGAACTGGTGAATTAAATTCGCCGCTGACTATCGCGCCGCTCATATCCGGCAGACGTTCAAAAAGCGCTTTAAGAACGTCGAAGCCGCTTTCACCGGATCGCAGGCGCTGGTCGCACAGCACGGCGAACGGCTTAAAGCCCTCGTCGATTATGGCGAACGCTTCTTCAGCGGAGGCCGCGCAGCGCACGTTGATTCCCCATACGCTCATCAGGCTCTCCCAGGCAGACGTCACCAGCGGGTCGTCATCGACGACCAGGCAGGAACCGTGCAGCGGTGCATAGCGTACCGGCGTGGCGGTGCTATCACAGGCGGGTGCGGTGTCCAGCGTGATGTCTTCGCCAGCATATTGAGTGAAGCGCATCCAGAAGCGTGAGCCTTTACCTTCAATGGATTGCATCCCGTACTTCACCTTCATCAGCTTGGCACAACGGGCCACTACGGCCAGTCCCAGCCCGTGTCCGGCGCTGTCAATCTTCCATGCCAGCTCAGGGCGATAGTAAGGTGAGAAGATTTTACCTTTCTCGTCATCGGCGATACCGACACCCGTATCCCACACCTCTACCATACACTCCTCACCGCGTGGTCGGATGGCGACCAGTACGCCCCCCTGTAGCGTGTAGCGAAGGGCGTTTTGAATCAGGTTAATCAGGGATTGTCGCACCAGCAGCGGATCGCCTGTCACGTAGATGCGGCGTTTGGGTCGACGGGTAGACAGCCGCAGGGCACGGCTGTTGGCCTCTTCGCGAAACAGCGTGATCACCGAGTCAAGCAGAGCGCCGATATCCACTTTGGTCGGGGCAGAAAGGACATTCCCGGATTCAATTTTGCTGAGATCGAGCAGAGAGTTGAGCATTAAATGTACCGAACGAACGCTCTGCTGCAGGTCAAGGAGTTGCGGCGTCAGGCTATCGTCCCGGTTTCGGTGGAGAATGGCTTCGATCAGAAAACCCATGGCGTGCACGGGCTGGCGCAGATCGTGGCTGGCGGTTGTCAGAAACTGATTTTTATCCAGCAGAGCCTGCTCCGCGTCCTCTTTGGCCTGACGAAACTGTTCCGCCAGGCGCGAGCTTTTTTCCTCAAGAAGCGCTTGCTGTATAAAGAAAGCGTGTGAAGTTAATGCATGGCGGTAAATCGCGAAGCCGTAAAGCAGATTCAGCATGAGCACGATGAACATTAACTCATCCAGCCGCCAGATAATGCCGAGGTTCAGCACCCCCCAGGAGGCGAAGAAAAAGCGCGTAAAAGTGCTGATGACCGGCGTCAGATGCGTCGCATTGGCGGCGACGATAGCGGCGATGCTGATATTAAGGAGCAGGAAAAAGTCAAAGTTCTGCGTCTGCGGGGTAATTAAATAGAGTGATGAAATGCCCAGCCCGTGGACAAAGGCGATATTATTAATACGCGGAAGCCAGCGACGCAGCACGTCCTTTTCAATATTGTCTTTCGCTTCGCGCTGATAGCGTCGATGCAATATTCGTATCGCCACTGCACATAGCAGATAAATGATTATCCAGGTAATCGTTGGGCCGAGGTCATCCCCAAGCATATAAATCCAGATGGCGAAAGGGATCCCGACAAAGGGCACCGCGCTAAAGCTAAACACCAGCCGCAGAAAGGTGTTGTTTAGCAAACGGATCTGCGCCGGAGGAGAGATACCCTCGTTCTGTAAGCTCTGGAAAAACCTCATTCCGACGGTTCCTGCTTGCCATGCAGAAGCGTGATGGCCTCTACCCTGCTGTTAACACCTATCTTTTTCAATATATTGCTGATGTGTTCTTTGACCGTGGGCTCAGAAATTGAAAGCTGCGCGGCGATTCTTTTATTTGGCAGGCCACGCATAATCATATTTAATACATCTATTTGCCGCGGCGTTAAGTTAAATTTACTTAACTTGTCATTATTCGACTGAACGGAAAGTTCGCTTCCATCAGGGAACCAGGTCAAATTATTAGTGAGTGCGAAAACGGCCTGTGAGAACATTTCAGGCGGTTCGCTTTTCAATACAAAACCGTGCCCCCCGGCGGCATGAACTTTCCGCCAGAGATCATTATTGTCATCCCCGCTGACCACCAGGAGTCGTATCTGTGGGTAAAGGTGTTTCACTTCTTTGAGTAATTTCAACGCCGTTCCGGACGAGAGCCAAAAATCGATTACCAGCAAACGTGGTGGGCCATTATCCCTAATTTGACGGTAGCAATCGTCTTCATTCGTCACCACATACGCCTGCTTAAATTGGCAATGTGTAATCAGATAATTGGCGATACCGCTAGCTACCAATGGATGGTCATCAACGACCAACGCATAATTCTGTCCCAAAGGGTCCTCCTTTAACCTTCGCATATCTGAGAGTACAGATGAATTATTATCTACCCACCCTACTTTAGGAGGGTTTTTTCGATTAGGAAAGGGAAATATATTATTCGCTGATTTGAGTAAATGAAAACATAAATACAATCAGTAAAATTAACTGATTGGATATCAAGGATAATTTATGAAAAAACCTCTCGTCTTTTTAACCGTTACGTTGATGCTAACCGGTTGTTCCACGCTGAAAACCGATCAGGCTATTCCACTCCTGCAGGCGGAGACCGCTAAAATGCTGGGGCTGGGCTCATCAGATGAAATAACCGTGACCAATGTTAATGGCGCCCAGCCGGACGCACTGGGTGGACAAAAGCTGTCTTATCGCGCCACGACGGAAAAAGGGCGTATTTTCGATTGCTCATCAATGATGATGCCGGGGATTTTAGGATCCGCACCGACACTCAGCGCGCCAACCTGTACCCCTGTCGTCACTCATAAATAATTAACTTCAAATCAAAAGGCGTACATAAATAACGCCTTTTATATTTTCTGACGTATCTGAGTTTTCATAAAAACGATTTTCCAGACATCACGCTAATGAGTACGGAGATAGCCCGTGAATAACTCTACATCGCATGCTTTAGCGGTTAAGACGCCGCTTTCCAGACTTTACCTCGCTCTATTTTCCGCGCCGCTGTTACTGCTTTCACCTGCCGATTTCGCACGTGCAGCCGATGCAATTTTTGATGGCGACGCGCGTATTACCGAAACGCTGGGTTACACCGGAGATGTTTATGTTGGACGTAATCAACGCGGAAACCTGCTGATCGATAATGGCAAAATCACCGCCTATAACATCAATATCGGTCGACTGTTCGACGGCCAAATTTATGAAAGCGTGGTCACGGTTCGTGGGCCAAACGCTGAGCTTAACGCGGTGAACGATCAATACGTCCTGCGCGGTGACCTTAATCTTGGCCTCGGCACCCTGCGTGTCGAAGAGGGCGCGCTGGCGAGCGCGAAGGAGATCGTTGTCGGCACCACCCGCGGCTACGACAGCCACCTTATCGCCACGGGTGCGGGTTCTCGCGTGACCAGTAATTTTCTCAGCGTAGGCACCGATCTGGGGGCACGCTCCACGCTGGCGATTGAAGACGGCGCGGCGCTCAGCACCGCCTACGATGCGCGCATCGGCAACGGTACCGGGCCGGGTGAAACCGACACGCTGAGCCCGAAAGCCACCGTCACGGGGAGCGGCTCACAGTGGAATGTTGGCCGTACATTGACGCTTTATGGCGATCTGGACGTGCTGAACGGCGGAACGGTTAACGTTGGCGGCGTGCAGGTGGCGGGCGTCTCCGGGGCGGGTAAAACCGCCGAGCTGGTTATTGCGGGCAAAGACTCGCGCTTTACCAGCGGCAGCAGCGTGAGCGTGGGCGATTATGGCAATGGCGTGCTGTCTGTGATTGACGGCGGTTCATTTTCCGCTGGTAGCAATACGCTGATCGTGGGGACGTCGGGTTCCGGTTCGAACCGGGGTGCGCTCATCATCGGCAGCCGCGGCAATATGGACACCGGCACGGGTTTAACTGAGCCAACGCTTGGCACAGCGGGCGGCGCGGGTACTCTCGATGCGAATACGGCAATCAGCCTGCGTGGCGGGCTGTTCGGCAGCTATGTCTACTTCAACCATACCGACGGAAATTACGTCTTCAGCAACACGATGAGCGGTGAAGGTGAGGTGATCAATACCTCCGGGCAGACAACGCTAAACGGCGATCTTTCAGCCCTGCAGGCGAACGTGACCGCGCGCGGTGGCAAAGTCATTATTGCCAGCAATATCAACACCCAGCCAGAAGACGATATTTTTGATATTCAGACTCTTAGCGCCGAGAACGGCGGAACGCTGATCCTCAACGCGACGGCGGGATCCGACGTCAGCAACGGGCTGGGCTACAGCAGCGCCGCGTCAATCAAAGCCGGCGGCACGCTGGGGGGGAACGGCACGCTGGGCCAGACCGAGATCCTGTCCGGCGGGCATATCTCGCCCGGTGACGGCAATATCGGTACGCTGACGCTGAAACGCTATCTGAACTTTATCGGCGAATCCTTCTATGATGTTGATATTGCCGGAGATGGTCGCAGCGACCAGCTGCTGGTATCGGGCAAAACGACCATCAGCGACCAGGCTAAAGTACAGGTCACCGCGCTGGACCCGCAAACCAGCTACAAAACGGGCCAAAGCTATCGCATTTTAACCTCGAACGGGGGAATTGACGGTCAGTTCGCCGGAGCGATCTCCAAATCTGCCTTCCTGGACGTAGCGCTCAAGCAGGGCCCCAATGCCGTCGATCTGACCATCGCCCAGAAAGAGACCGGCGGCGAGAATCCGGGAGGTGAGAATCCTGGAGGAGAAAACCCCGGTGGCGAAAACCCGGGCGGTGAGAATCCAGGCGGTGAAAACCCAGGAGGAGAAAATCCTGGCAGCGGCAAGCCCGGGATTTTCCAGACCGTGGCCAAAAGCAGTAACCAGTGGAATACCGCCGGTGCGCTCTCCACGCTGACGCAAAGCGGCCCGTCGCTGGCGCTGTACAACTCGCTGCTGGTGCTGAGCGCGCCGGAAGCGCGCGAAGCGTTCAACCAGCTGTCCGGTGAAGTTTATCCGTCAATGCAGTCCAACCTGATCGCGGGCAGCACGCAGGTGTTTAACGTGTTAAACCAGCGTATGCAGCGCGCGTTTGATAACGACAGCCTGCCGATACCACCGTTAGCGATGTCGCTGGTGCAGCAGCCGGAGCCGCAAAATAACGGCGTCTGGGGTCAGACCTTCAGTTCATGGAGCCGAAACAACGGCGACGGTAACGTGGGCAAGCTGGACGGCAATACCACCGGCTTCCTGCTGGGGGCAGATCGCAAGCTGGCGGATCATAACGTGCGTGTCGGTGGCTACTTCGGCTACAGCCGCGGTGATTACGACGTCGATAGCCGTCGTTCCTCAACGGATACCGACAACTACCATCTTGGCCTGTATGCAGCGGGTCAACAGGATGCGTTCTCCCTGCGCGGCGCGCTGGGTTATACCTGGCACAAGATCGAAGGCGAGCGCACTGTTGATTTCAGCGGCTTCTCGGATCGTCTGAAGTCGGATTACGACGCCAACTCGCTGCTGGCGTTCACCGAAGCGGGCTACCGTTTCGGCCAGCCTGATATGAATATTGAGCCGTTCGTCAATTTATCGTACGTCCGACTGCATACCGACAGCTTCCGGGAAGACGGCGGTGCCGCCGCGCTGAGCGTACGTAACGAAACGATGAACACCTTCTATTCCACCCTCGGGGTGCGCGGTGTGACCGAGCTACCGAAGAACGTTAACCTCTACGGTTCGTTGGGCTGGCAGCACGCCTATGGCGATAAGAACACCTCTTCGCGCATGGCGTTTGCGGGCAGCGACACGTTCATTACTCAGGGTCAGGCCGTGGATGAGGACGTGATGGTGGGTGATATCGGCGTGAGCGTACAGCTGTCGCGAGCGGCGACGCTGGATGTGGGTTATCAGGGGCAATATGGTGCGGATACCCGCGTCAACTCGGTTAACGCGAATCTACGCTGGTCGTTCTGAATCATTTCTATGAAAAGAACCCGCCCTTGTGGCGGGTTCTTGCTTTTGGGCACTCAGGAATTCAGGGATCGTTCCCACCTGCGTCCAGCAGTTTGTTTTTAAAGATAAACAAACACGCCTCGTTGAAGTTCTCCACTCCCAGGCGTTCCGAGAGCGTCGTTCGTTTACGATAGAGGCTTTTCACCGACGTATTCAGCTCCTCGGCAATGGCTTCCATCGACATCCCTGCCCTCAGCAACCGCAACATGATCGCTTCGTGCGTGCCCGGCCGCAAATTAAGTAGCCACCTCGTGGTCAGGCGTCTGCCCTTCATATTAAGAATCAGATTAAACAGCGAGGCCATATCTGGCGCGGTGAGCGACGTGTTCATAAATAACTTCATACTGAGCAGATTCTCCTCGCGGTGTCGCATATCAAGCATAACGCAGCAGATTGTTTTTTTCGTTCTGGCCGGATGGCGTATCAGGTAATCATATAAACGGAGCGGAGCACGACTATCAATCAACACAGAATATTCATCTGCACCGTTATCAAATATGTTTCTGTCAATCTTGTCGAGCAGGATAATATCCGGAAAAAAAATCCGCATCCCCCTCACAAGGTAGCGATCCTGAGTCACTAACACTATTGAAGTTGCCACTAACCATCCCTTTTAGATTAAAGCAAGAACGATCCTTCAGAAAGAAGGCCGCCTTCGTTTTATAGCGCTGTTATTTTAACGATAAATGTATTCTGGCTTTGGATATCCCTCAATACAGACATTGATGAGAAAGACTTCCTGTAGACTATCATTCAATGGCTGCCATTAATTATAAATAAAAAACAATCGCAGAAAAGTCACTTCTCTAAACATTAAGAATTTTTGTCATGAAACTTCCCAAATATGTACCAGAAAGTACTTTAATTGACACAGCAAAACCGCATAAAAAATATATAACAGGCTGTCACAATAAAAATAAAATAAATAACTTTCAATGAGTTACAAATAAACAGTCAATTCAATAAAAACGTTAAAAACCGCTCGATACAGAATTATCTCAAAACGATAAACCCGCTTTTCAACATATTTATCAGGCAACATATCAGGTGTACATTAGCTTTCACCCAATCCCCTGAGATAAGGATCCATAATTACCTTTAGGTAAGTATCCCACAACATCACTGCATTTAGATTTAATGTTCTCATTTATGGCCTTTAACGCTGAGTTTAAAGGCGGCCGTGTTATGCAATGGATTCACGATAAACAAATGGCAAATAGATATGGAAAGATCGCTTCGCTTCAATACGTTATTCTTTTATCGCACCCCAACATTATTGTTCCTGTTATTCCTCTTTCCTGTTCTGGCTCAGGCGACTGAATCCGTTTATGAGCAACAGATTCAACAGGCACGTAACGGTAATTACACGCCGTTTCTCGATTATCTTCAGCGTTATCAGCAGCAGCATGCCCTGACACCTGAACACGTTGCGGACTGGTTACAGGTGGCAGCCTGGGCGGGTCATGATGACGAGGTTATTCAGGTCTGGCAGCGTTATGGCATTTATATGCCGCTGCCTGCCCGCGGCGTTGCTGCCGTCGCGCAATCCAGGCGAAATCAAAAAGCGTGGCAGCCAGCCCTGGCGCTCTGGAAAGAGGCGCGTAGCCTTGCGCCGGATAACGACGATTATCGTATCGGCTATATAAAAACCCTGGCCGATGCCCGCATAGATACGCTTGCCCTGCAGGAAGCCCAACGGCTGGTGGCGGAAAATCCCTCTCAGGCGCATCTTCAGACGCTCTCCTATGTCTGGTTACGCCAGGGGAAAAGCTGGGATCGGCTTCTGGCAGACACGCGCGCGCTGAATATCGCACCTGAAAATAAAGCGCTCCTCAGCGAGCTGATCGACGCGCTTACGGATAACCGGGTGAATACCCCCGCGCTCCAGCTTTCACAAAGCGTGACGCTGTCTCCCGCGGAGCGTCGACGTCTTGAGCGTAATGCCGCCGCCGAACGGGTTCGCCTTGCCGATGTGCCAGGCAGAACAGAAAAGGAGCGCCTGCAGCTTGCCCAATCCGCGCTGAATCGTTACGACACCCTGCTTGCTCGCTGGCAAAACGAGCCGCAGGCGGCGGAAGACGTCGTCCTTGCGCGTATCGACAGGCTTGGCGCGCTGTACGCCCATGCTGATTACCCAAAGGTGATAAGCGAATATCAGGATCTTACGGCAGCCCAGCATCCGGTGCCGGGCTGGGCAATTGGCTGGGTCATCTCCGCGTATCTGCAGGAGAAAAACGCGGCCGCCGCCTTCGCGCTTCTGCAACGCTATCCGCAATATGCTTCCGACCCGCAGGATGAGGAGCACGCGCTTTTTTACGCCTGGCTGGATACGGGAGAGTACGAGGCCGCCCGCCAGTACGTTGAGCGCCAGACCCGCGACGTCCCCTGGACCCGTTACGATTTTGGTTCCCCTACCCCTCAGCCGAACGATCGGTGGCTTACCGGGCAGTCGCTCCGTTTTAACTATTTGCTGGCGACGAATGCCCTGCCGGAAGCCGAAACGCTGGCGCACCGTCTGGCGACAACGGCGCCGGGCAATCAGGGGCTACAGATTGACTACGCCACCCTGCTTCGGGCGCGGGGTCTGCCACGCGCGGCCGAGCAAAAGCTGAAAACGGCGGAGGCGCTGGAGCCGTCCAATACAGAGCTAGAGCAGCAGCAGGCCTACGTCGCGATGGACCTGCAGGCGTGGCGACAGATGGATTTACTCGCCGACGACGTTCTGGCTCGCGCACCCGCCGACCGCAGCGCCAGGCGTCTCGACAGGCTCCGAACGGTCCACCACATGTCCGAACTGCGCCTCAACGCGGGCAAGGGCTTGCACTCAGATAACCCCGTCAGCGGGACACACGACCTGAACTGGGACGCCACGCTCTATGGCCCACCCGTAGCGGATAGCTGGCGGCTGTTTGCAGGTGCCCGCTACGCGCAGAGTCATTTCGATGAGGGCAAAGGTGCCAGCCGTCACCTTTTGGGCGGCGTCGAATGGCGGCCACGCGACTTGCAGCTCGAGGCCGAACTCTCCAGCAACCGCTATCACGGTGAAAACAAGCCGGGCGCTCGCCTCTCAACGACGTACTTTGCGACCGATCGCTGGCAGGTCAGCGGCAGCCTTGAGCGCCTGTCGCGCACTACGCCCCTTCGGGCGTTACGCAACGGAATTAGCGCCAACCGGGGTGAAGGCGGGGTGCGCTGGTACCAAAACGAGCGGCGTGAGTACCAGTTCAGCGCCGCCCTCAGCCGCTTCTCCGATCATAACCGTCGCCAGGAATACACCCTCACGGGTAAGGAGCGTCTCTGGCAGACCCCGTCCCTGACGCTGGATCTCGAACCGGGGATCGCCGCCAGTAAAAACAGCCAGCGGGACACGCTCTATTACAACCCGGCGCGGGATCTGTCCGTGACGGCTGCCCTGGCCGTTGACCATGAGATGTATCGCCATTACGACACCCTCTGGAGCCAGCAGGTCGTGGCGGGAGGCGGCAGCTACTGGCAGAAAAATCAGTCCGCTGGCGCCATCGCCCTGCTGGGTTACGGACAACGCGTTCAGTGGAACAACGTTATCGATACCGGCGTGATGCTGAACTGGGATAAGCGCCCTTACGACGGCAAACGCGAGAGCAACCTCTCCGTCACGTTTGACGCGACTTTACGCTTTTAAGGATGAATATGCTGAACACACGTTTTTCCGTGAGCCTGATACTCCTCGGCTGGCTCTGCCTCAGCGCGAGCGTCTGCGCGCAGGCGATCTCGTTCATTGCGCCCAAAGCGCGGCCGCAGCTGGAGGCAAGTAAACCCTGGCCGAAGAACCAGTTTCTGGTCCTGGCCTATCACGACGTAGAAGATGATGCCGCTGACCAGCGCTACCTCTCCGTTCGCACCAGCGCGTTAAACGAGCAGATAAGCTGGCTTCTGCACAACGGCTATCACGCCATCAGCGTGCAGGACATTCTCGATGCGCATGACGGGAAAAAAACGCTGCCGCCAAAGGCCGTTCTGCTCAGCTTTGACGACGGTTACAGCAGCTTCTACACCCGCGTCTGGCCGCTGCTTCAGGCGTGGAACGTCCCTGCGCTGTGGGCGCCGGTGGGCAGCTGGGTCGATACGCCAGCGAATCAGAAGGTGAATTTTGGCGGCCTTATGACGCCCCGCGATCGCTTCGCAACGTGGGACATGGTGCGCGAGCTCAGCCAGTCACCGCTGATTGAGATCGGATCGCATACCTGGGCCTCGCATTACGGCATTCAGGCTAACCCGCAGGGCAGCCGCGAACCGGCGATCGCCAATCGCTTTTATGATAAAGCAACGGGACGCTATGAAACCGACCAGCAGTTCAACCAGCGGATCGGCGATGACGTTCGCAAAGTGACTGAAAAAATCACGCAGGTGACGGGCAAAGCGCCGCGCGCCTGGGTCTGGCCTTACGGCGCCGCCAGCGGTACCTCGCTCGCTATCGCCAGGCAGCAGGGTTATCAGCTGGCCTTTACCCTTGAGGACGGGCTGGGAAATGTGCAGGATCTGGGCAACATCCCCCGCCTGCTGATCGCCGGAAATCCCTCGCTCAAGGCGTTTGCCAGTACGGTCAGCCAGGTTCAGGAGCACGATCCCGTGCGCGTCATGCACGTCGATCTCGACTACGTTTACGATCCCGATCCGGCTCAGCAGACCCAAAACATCAACAGGCTGATCCAGCGGGTCTACGACATGAAAATCAGCCACGTTTTTCTACAGGCGTTTGCCGATCCGCAGGGCGACGGCAGGATCACGGCGCTCTATTTCCCGAACCGTCGTTTGCCGGTTCGGGCCGATCTCTTTAATTTTGTCGCCTGGCAGCTACAAACCCGCGCGGGGGTAAAAGTCTTCGCGTGGATGCCGGTGCTCTCGTTCGATCTCGATCCTTCCCTGCCGCGCGTGCAGCGCCGGGATCGTCAAACCGGCCAGCTGCACGAAGCCACCGAGCCCTATATCCGGCTCTCCCCGTGGGATCCGCAGGTGCGCCAGCAGGTGACGGACATCTATGAAGATCTGGCCCGCTATGCCAGCTTCAACGGGATTTTGTTCCATGACGATGCGGCGCTGACGGACGTGGACGATGCCGGACAGGACACGACTCGCCAGAAGAGCCAGCGGCTTATCAGCGTTACCCGCACTCTGAGCCAGGCGGTGAAAAACATCCGTGGCCCGCAGATAAAAACCGCCCGCAACATGTTCGCCTTACCCATTCTGCAGCCCGAAAGCGAAGCGTGGTTCGCGCAGAATCTTGATGATTTTCTGGCGGAGTATGACTGGACGGTACCAATGGCCATGCCGCTGATGGAGTCCGTCCCGGCAGACGAGAGCGATGCCTGGCTGACGCGTCTGGTTAACGCGGTCGCCGCGCGCCCCGGCGCGCTCGATAAAACGATTTTCGAGCTGCAGGCCAGGGACTGGGACCAGAAACCGCAGCGCGCCGTTGCCGATAGCCAGCTTGCGCAGTGGATGCGCGTGCTCCAGCTGAACGGCGTCAAAAATTACGGTTACTACCCCGACGACTTCCTCAACAACCAACCTGATATCTCGCGCATCAGGCCTGAATTTTCTTCGTACTGGTACCCTGACAATGACTGATCGCATTATCGCATTCTCTATTTTATGTCTGGTATTCGGGTTGCCGTTGGGCGTGGCCGCCCTCTTTACCGGCGAACTGATTCTGGATTTTGTGTTCTTCTGGCCGCTGTTCATGTCGGTGCTCTGGATAACCGGCGGCCTCTATTTCTGGTATCAGCTTGAACGCCACTGGTCGTGGGATAAAGACACGCCTGCCCCGACGCTCGCCGGTGAGCCGCTCATCTCCATTCTTATCCCCTGCTTCAACGAGGGACGAAATGCGCGGGAGACCATCAGCGCCGCGCTGGAGCAGCGGTATGAAAATATCGAAGTTATCGCCATCAATGACGGCTCGTCTGACAACACCGCTGAGGTGCTGCAGGCGCTGGCGCAGGAACAGCCGCGCCTGCGGGTGATTAACCTCGCGGAGAACCAGGGGAAAGCGCTGGCGCTCAAAGCCGGGGCGGCAGCGGCCCGGGGCGATCTGCTGGTCTGCATTGACGGCGACGCCCTTCTCGATCGCGATACCGCCGCTTATCTGGTGGCCCCGCTGATTCAGTACCCCCACGTCGGCGCGGTGACCGGGAACCCGCGCATTCGCACGCGCTCCACGCTGATTGGCCGCATTCAGGTGGGGGAGTTCTCCTCCATCATTGGGCTCATTAAGCGGACGCAGCGGATCTATGGCCGGGTCTTTACCGTCTCCGGCGTCATCGCCGCCTTTCGCCGACAGGCGCTGGCGGACGTCGGGTACTGGAGCCCGGACATGATCACCGAAGACATCGACATCAGCTGGAAGCTCCAACTGCGCCACTGGGATATCTTTTTTGAGCCGCGAGCGCTGTGCTGGATTTTGATGCCGGAGACGCTGAAGGGCCTGTGGAAGCAGCGTCTGCGCTGGGCCCAGGGCGGCGCGGAGGTGTTTCTGGTCAACCTTCGCAAGATTGTGCGCTGGGAGCATCACCGCATGTGGCCCCTGTTTATGGAGTATGCGCTGTCAACGCTCTGGGCCTTCGCGTACGCGATGACAGTGCTGCTGTTCATCATCAGCCATGTCGCGCCCATTCCACCCAACCTGACCGTGGAGAGCCTTTTTCCACCGGAGTTTACCGGGCTGCTGCTGGGGGTGATGTGCCTGTTGCAGTTCCTGGTCAGCCTGTACATCGAGCGGCGCTATGAACGAAGAGTGGCCAGCTCGCTTTTCTGGGTGATCTGGTTCCCGATGGTGTACTGGATGATTGGCCTGTTCACCACCCTCGTCGCATTTCCAAAAGTCATGCTTAAACGCCAGCGTGCCCGCGCGCGCTGGATCAGTCCGGACCGGGGAAAAGGAAGCCTGCAATGAATGAAAATACCTTAATTTTGACCGAGCATCGGCTCTTGCCACGTCTTTTCGATGCCGCATTAACGCTGGTGGCGTGGGGAGGATTTCTGTTTTTCCTGTATGCCAGGCTCTGGATGCAGTTAACCGAGGAGAGCGACTACCGCTGGGGCGCGATTATTGCGTCCTTTAATACGGTCCTGATCTATTTGCTGTTCGCCGCGCTCAACGGCTGGCTGCTGATTTTGTGGTACCAGTACAACCGCCGCCGCGCCCACGTAAGGCGGCGCCAGCCGGGCTATTTCCACCAGGAGGAGCTGGCCCGCAGCTTTAACGTCTCACCGCAGATCATCTCCGAGATGAGCCAGTACAACCTGCTGACGGTGTACCACGATCAGATTGGCCGCATCATCGATCTGAAGGTAAGCGGGCAGCAGGAAGAGGAAGAACCGTAACAAAAAGCCCCCGCAGGATGCCCTGCGGGGGCTTTGTTAGAGCAGGTGTGCGTTACTTATCCTTCACCACAATCAGCGGTTCAATATCGCTCTCTTTTTTCACCACCAGCGAGTCATCTCCGCGCAGGCAGGTCCCGCCGTAGTTCCCGCCCACGGTAAAGGTGCAAACCTGAATATGCTTGCCGTCGACCTTTGGCAGGCACCACAGCTGCTGGTAAATATTTTTGCGGTCAACAAACTTGCCGCTGGATTTATCCAGCAGTTCGTCCTGGGCGCTGATCAGGTCGATATTGCTGCCGCAGCGGCCGGCAATCGGCTTAACGGCATAGCCGGTCTGTTTCAGCAGCTCGTTCACCTCAAAATCGGTATCGAGCAAGTAACGGTGGTTCGGGAACAGCTGCCACAGTACCGGGAGAATCGCCTTGTTGCCGGGAATAACCGTCCACAGCGGTTCAAACACCAGCACTTCCGGGCGCAGCAGGACGTCAATCAGGCGAACCTCGCCCTCGGGATGTCCGGTGCGGATCGGCACCGCGGCGTATTCGGTTTCGCTGACCTCGCGGATCTGCTCAATTGCCGTTTCCCACGCCCAGGTTTTCCACACGCAGTTGACGTGGCGGCCTTCATCGTCAATCAGCTGTCCGGCGGCATCCCAGCTGAGCGCCTCCAGCCCGTGCAGAATTTTGGTTTCAAACCCGGCCTGCAGCAGAGAACGCTGGATAAAGAGCGCGTGATAGTCCTCTTCGACATCGTTGTCCTGCATGATGTGCACAAACGGACGCGCGTGGCTGTGTTTCCACGCCCCGGTCAGCTCTTCCAGCAGGCCTTCCGCCGGGTTGTGCCCGTTGCCGCGATAGCCGTTTTTGACCCACTCTTCGAGGATCAGCCCGCCTTCCGTGTGACAGGACGCGGAGTCGGCGTTGTACTCGTAAACCTTAATCCCGCGCTCATCCATGCAGAAATCCATACGACCGGTAATCATATGGTGACGACGCCATTGCCAGGAGAGGCGCAGACGCGGCCAGAGGATTTTCGGGATGTCGAAAAGCGCCAGCAGATTATCGTCTTTCAGCACCTTATCCGTGGCGTGCAGGTACATCAGGTGCAGTTCGTTGGTGGCTTTGATCAGCTCCTGCTCGGCGCTTTCGGTGATGGTGAAGTACTGGCAGGGATCTTTATTGATAAAGTGACCGTTCGCGCGGACATACGCCTGCTGGAGCGCGTCATTCTCGTTGAGCCATTTCCCGTCGAACTGACGCTGGTTTTTCAGCCGCGCGCCGCTGATTTTCAGCAGTTCACCGTCGATTTCCGGCTGCGGAATGCTGTGCTCTGTGTCGTCGGTCTGGATCATCCAGCCGAGAATTTCCGTGTCGCTGAACGTGTCATGAAGGGTGTAACAGCCGTTCTCAACGCTCAGACGCAGCTCGCGCGTCCACTGCTGCCCGAGCGGCAGCGGAGCGTGAATGACGTTCTGCTCCGCAATACGCACCTTATCGTCGAGAAGCTGGGTGATCACCGCCACGTGGCCGGTCTCGTGAAACTCTCCGCCCTTTTGCCAGATCAGCAGCGCCCCGGCGCGCGGCGCGCGTTTCGAACCGTTGGCAAAAGCCTGAAGGGGCAGAATGTTATCGTTCACCACCTGGCGCAAAAAGCGCAGGGAGAAGATTTCCCACGCCATGCCGACGTCGGTAAACACAAAGCCATAGTTGAGGAACAGGAAACGGCGGGCAAACTCAACGCACTGCCACTTGTGGCCCATGTATTCGTTACCGATATAGCTGCGAAAATCTGCGTCTTCCGGGTATTTTCGCGGGTCCAGACTGCCGTAATTTGAAGAGTAAATCGCCACGCCACCGGGCGCATAGCCTAACAATGTCCCGAATGGCGCATCACTGCTTAACTTTCCTTTACGCATGTATCCAACCTAAAACAGGCAGGCGGCAATTTTTTGAGGGGTTGTCGTCGTCTGCACGTTGTAATTAACCTGACAGAGGTGGATTTATCATACACCTGCGTGGCAAATTATTCGTCGCAACAATGACTAAAATTCACAACATCTGGAGTCAACATGAGCGAACAGGCGCAAGCGCTGGAATGGGGCCACGGCCCGCGAACCTTTGAAGTGTTCCTGGAACCAACCTGCCCCTTCTCGGTGAAGGCATTCAATAAGCTGAATGCGTTTCTGGAACAGGTTGGGGAAGACAAGGTCACGGTCAAAATCCGTTTACAGTCCCAGCCGTGGCACCTGTTTTCCGGGGTGATTGTGCGCTGCATTCTGGCAGCATCCACGCTGCCGGACGGCAAAGCCGCCGCGCGTAAAGTGATGCAAGCGGTGGCCGACCATCGCGAAGAATTTGAATTTACCGACCACTGCAGCGGCCCGAATATGCAGGCCACGCCTGACGACATTATCGCTCGGATCGAGGGCTACAGTGGGGTGCAGGTTGCAGGCGCGTTTGCCCGGCCGGAACTGCAAAATGAGATTAAATGGCACTGCAAATACGCCCGCCAGAACGGCATTCACGTTTCGCCGACGTTTATGGTTAACGGCCTTGTGCAGGCGGATTTAGGCAGCGGCGATGACGTAGAGGTTTGGGCGAAGCGGGTGTTGGGATAGCGTTGTGGAGCCGTTCATGCCGGGTGGAGGCTTCGCCTTACCCGGCCTACGAAACACAACCCCCCTGTAGGTTGGGTAAGCGAAGCGCCACCCGACACGTTTAAGGCTCAAATCTTAAACAACCAGCATGCCGCGAAATGCCCTGGCGCAATCTCCTGCATCGCAGGCTCCTGAGTCTGGCAAACCGGCATGGCGTGCGGGCAGCGGCTGCAGAACTTACAGCCCGGCAGCGCGGACGTGGGGCCTGGAATATCGCCGCGCAGGGTGACGTCTTCGAGATTGCGGATGCGCGGATCGGGCTGGGGAACCGCCGCCAGTAGCGCGCGGGTGTAAGGGTGCGCCGGGCGCTGATACAGCTCATTCGCGGGGGCTACCTCCACCAGTTTACCGAGATACATCACCCCAATGCGGCTGGAGATATGGCGCACCATGGAGAGATCGTGGGCGATAAACAGATAGGTTAGCCCCAGCTCCTGCTGCAGATCCTGCAAAATATTCACCACCTGCGCCTGCACCGAGACGTCCAGCGCCGAGAGCGGCTCATCGCACAGCACAAATTCAGGATTCACGGACAGCGCGCGGGCAATACTGATGCGCTGACGCTGCCCGCCGCTGAACTCATGCGGGAACCGTTCAAGGTGTTCGTGCTTCAGCCCCACTTTGTAGAGCAGCGTTTCCGTACGTTCTCGCTGTTCTTCGCGGCTGTAGCCGTGGATCTGCATCGGTTCGGCCACCAGCTGTCGCACCGTCATACCGGGGTTAAGCGAGGAGTAAGGATCCTGAAAAATCGCCTGCATCCGCTTGCGCAGCGGCTTGAGCTCTCTTTCGCGGGCGTGGGCGATCGCCTGCCCGGCAAAGTGGATCTCGCCAGAGGTAATATCGAAAAGGCGCAGTATGGCGCGCCCGAGGGTGGATTTTCCGCAGCCGGACTCCCCCACCAGGCCAAACGTCTCGCCGGGCTGGATATCAAAGCTCACGCCATCAACCGCCTTCACGGCCACGCCTTTACGCAGCCAACCGCCGTTGAGCGGATAGTGCTTGCGTAGATCGCGCACGCTCACTAATGGCGCCTGTTGTTCACTCATGCCTGAATCTCCTTATCGGCCCATAGCCAGCAGGCGGCGCGATGGCCCTCTCCGGCGGTGTAAAATGCGGGTTGCCGTTCACACTGGGGCATGCGCTTCGGGCAGCGTTCCGCGAATGGACAGCCCGGCGGCGGGTTAAGCAGGCCAGGCGGCGAACCTTCAATGGGCGATAAACGTTGATTCACCTCATCCGGGCGCGGCAGCGAGGCCAGCAGCCCCTGGGTGTAGGGATGCGCGGGGCGATAAAAAATGTCCTCCACGCTCCCCTCCTCCATCACCAGCCCGCCGTACATCACCACCACGCGGCTGCAGACCTGCGCCACCACGCCGAGATCGTGGGTGATCAGTAAAATCGCGGTCCGGGTCTGCTGTTGCAGACTTTTCAGCAGGCGCAGGATCTGCGCCTGAATGGTCACGTCCAGCGCGGTGGTCGGTTCGTCGGCAATAAGAAGCTTCGGGTTGCAGGAGAGCGCAATAGCGATCATCACGCGCTGGCGCATTCCGCCGCTGAACTCGTGCGGATACTGATTGTAACGGCGTTCCGCTTCGGCAATACCCACCTGATCCAGCATGGCGATTGCTGCCGCTTTGGCCGCTTTTTTCGATAGTTTTTTATTTCGCACCAGGATCTCAGACATCTGCTTGCCGATAGTGAGCACCGGGTTCAGGGCGGTCATCGGATCCTGAAAAATCATCGCGATCTCGTTGCCGCGAATGGCGCGCATCTGCGCGGGGGTTTTCTGCGCCAGCTCCTCATTCTGGAAGCGGATGCTGCCGCCAGTTATCCGTCCGTTGCTCCCCAGAAGCTGGATAATCGACTTACAGGTGACGCTTTTCCCGCAGCCCGACTCGCCGACGACACCGACGAGTTCCCCCGGCTGAACCTGAAAGCTCACGCCGCGCACCGCGTGAACCTCGCCCTCGCGGGTGAGGAACGTGGTTTGCAGGTTTTCAAGCGCCAATAAGTTACTCATCGCGATTCGCTCCTGGCTCAAAGGCGGTACGGAACACATCGCCCAGCACGTTAAAACTGAACACCGTCAGCAGGATCAAAATGCCGGGGAACATCGCCAGCCACGACGCTTCGCCAATATAAGACTGGGCGTTGTTAAGCATGCTTCCCCATGATGCCGCAGGCGCCTGCACGCCCAGCCCTAAGAAGCTGAGCGTTGACTCCATCAGAATGGCCGAGGCGATATTCAGCGTGGCCGCCACGATAATGGTCGGCAGCACGCCGGGAATGATGTGGCGCACGATAATACGCAGCGGATGCGCTCCCGACGCGCGGGCATAAAGCACGTACTCGCGCTCTTTCACCGATAGGGTTTCAGCACGCACCAGACGCGACATGTTCATCCACGTCAGCAGGCTGATAATCAGAATGATGTTATCCACGCCCGGCTTGAGGTAAGCATTCACCACCAGCAGCAGGAAGAAGGCCGGAATGGCCATCAGGATATCCACGGCGCGCATCATCAGGTTATCCAGCCAGCCGCCAAAATAGCCGCTCACCGTTCCTACCACCGTGCCGATAAGCGTGGAAAAGAGCATGGCAAGAAAACCGACCATCAGGGAGATCTGGCCGCCATACAGCGCGCGGGTAAAGTAGTCGCGCCCGTATTCGTCGGTGCCGAACCAGTGCGCGGAATCCGGCGGCAACGTGCGCGCGCCGAGCGCCATCCGATCCGGATCGTACGGACTCAAGCCCGCACAGAGCGCGGCGACAACGAAAATAAAAAGCACAAACAGGGAGAACTGCGCCGGACGGTTGCGGCGCAGCTGGTGACGAACCTGCTGCCAGCGTCTGCTCATCCGGTTACCTCAGCGTACGAATGCGGGGATCGGCGAAGCGATAAAGCACGTCGGCGATCAGGTTACCGACGATCAGCATCATCGACGAGAGCATGATGATCGCCATAATCAGCGGGTAGTCCAGCGAAGCGATCGACTGGATCCCGAGCAGCCCCATCCCCGGCCAGGAGAAGACGCTCTCGGTCACATAAGCTCCCACAATCAGCTCACCGAACGACAGGCCGAACAGGGTAATCACCGGCAGCAGCACGTTTTTCAGCACGTGGCGGAACAGAATACTGGAACGCGTGGCACCGTAGGCAAGCTGGGTCTGCACGTAATCGGCGGAGAGCTGCGAGATGGTGTTGGAGCGGATGTAGCGCACGTAGCTGGAGAGGTTATAGAACGTGAGGGCAATACACGGCAGCACGCCGTGGCGCAGCAGATCCAGCCCGTTGTCCTCCATGCCGATGGTGCGCATCCCCATGCTGGGAAACCAGTTAAGCTGCACGGCAAAAACGGTGATGAGCAAAATGCCGAACCAGAAAATCGGTACCGAGATGCCGATATAGGCAAACAGGTTCAGCAGGTGATCCAGCCAGCGGTGCTTAAATGCCCCCGCCAGCAGCCCCAGCGGGATCGCCAGCACGATCGCCATCAGCAGCGACGCCCCCATCAGCCCCAGCGTGGCCGGAATGCGTTCACCGATCATCTCCAGCACCGGGCGGTGGTAAATCAGCGAATAGCCGAGATCGCCCTGCAGGACGTTTTTCAGCCACAGAACGTACTGCGTGACCAGCGGCTTATCCAGCCCCAGGCTCTGGCGAATACGTTCGATATCTTCCGGGGCCATACGCGGCGTGATGTACGCCGCCACCGGATCGCCGGGCGCGAGCTTGACCAGCAAAAACGCCACCAGCGAAATGAAGAAAAGCATCGGCAGCAATTGCAGCAGCCGACGCGTGAGGAGTGTGTTCACGACGTGCCCTTACCAAAGCCCCGACCTGACGGCCGGGGCAATCGCTTATTTCTGATAGATTTTTGACAGATCCTGGAACAGGTAGACCGGTTTCGGCTCTGCTTCCTGGGTGCCGCCGAAACGCTTGTCCACCGCGACGGTCGCATTGGTATAGGCGATCGGGTAGTAGGTCATCTCGTTCGCCACGGTCTGCTGAATTTGCTTATAGATATCGGCACGTTTCGCGGCGTCGGTTTCCACGGCGCCTTTATCCCACAGGGCATCGAACTGCGGATTTTTGTAGTGCGCGTAGTTATAGGCCTCGTTGCTCATGAACAGCGATTTATAGCCGTCCGGCTCTGAGCCCATGATGTAGCCGCCCAGGTTCAGCTCCCACGCGGTGTTATTCATATCAAGACTGCGCTGAGACATGGCGTTGGAGTCCAGCGGCATCAGCTCCACGTTCACCCCAATGCCCTTCAGCGCCTGCTGAATGTAGAGCGCCATGCTCTCCTGGGTTTTGTTGGTGTTCACATACGCCAGGCGCAGCTTGAGATTTTCCGGCGCGCCGGACGCTTTAAGCAGATCTTTGGCCTTTTGCAGGTCAAATTTGTACTGCTCGACGTCATCCGTCTTGTAAAGCGTATCTGGCGTCAGGAACGAGGTTGCCGGTTTGGCGTAGTCCAGCGAGGTAAACGCGGTCTGGGCCAGCTCGTCCTTGTTGATGGCGTACGCAATGGCCTGACGCAGTTCTTTGCTCTTCATCACCGGCACGTTCTGGTTGAACGTCATATAGGCCAGACGACCTTCCGGATAGACCACGAAGTCGAACTTACCGGTATTTTTCAGGCGGTTCACGTCCTGCGGGTCAACCATCTTGAGGTTGATTTCACCGTTTTGCAGCGCCAGGTTGGCGGCGTTGCTGTCTTTGGCGAAACGGTAGGTGACCGAATCAAGCTTCGCTTTGCCGTTCCAGTAATCGTCAAAACGGGTCAGGGCGTAATACTGACCGGCGCGATACTCTTTAAATTTGAACGGCCCGGAACCGACCGGCGCATCGTTTTTGGTGCTCTTTTCCAGATCGCCTTCACCGGCGAACACGTGCTGCGGGATCGGGTAGATCTGTACCAGGGTGCCGGTAAAGGCCGCGCTGACCTGCGGTAAGGTGAACTTAACGGTGCGCTCATCAACCTTGCTCACTTCAACAGGCTTGCCGCCGTAGGTAAACATACTGCGGAAGAAGCTGTGCTGTTTAGCATCCAGCAGCTTGTTGAACGTAAAGACCACGTCGTCCGCCGTCAGCGGCTGTCCGTCCTGCCATTTCAGATTGGGTTTTAACGTCAGGGTGTAGCTCAGGTTGTCGGCAGAAGGCGTCAGGCTTTCCGCCAGGCCCCACTCAATGTTGCCGTTATTAAAGCTGTACAGCGGGGCATAAAGCGCCTGCATGATCGTTAACGTTGTGCGGTCACTGGCGTAGAGCGGATTAACGGCTAACGGGTCGCCGGAGGTAATACCGATAATGAGCGAACCGCCCTCTTTTGGCGCGTCGCTTTTTGCCGCTGAGGGCGTGCTTGTCTCTTTATTTTTCGCATCATCACAGCCCGCCAGGCCTAACGCGAGCGAAACGACCACTGCCGATAACAGAAGCTTGCGCATCTCACTAACTCCTTGCCTTATAAAGTGTTTATTACTGCATCTTTTATTTATGTTGAAGCATCATATTCAGCTTTAGCGGTTTACGCATTAATTATGAAAATGCGATTTTCGATTAAGCTTATGCCGGATTTGATATATATAAGCAGCAGAAGGAATAGCGGTTAATTGATTGCGCTCACAACGTTAAACGGTTCACAAATCTCCTGCTACACTGCCTCAACACATCACTAAAAAGGCAGGCCAACATGTCAGACAACACGTATCAGCCACCAAAAGTATGGGAATGGAATAAGAACGGCGGCGGCGCGTTCGCCAATATTAACCGCCCGATCTCCGGCGCGACGCATGAGAAGGATTTGCCCGTAGGCTCTCACCCGCTGCAGCTCTACTCTCTGGGAACACCGAACGGCCAGAAAGTGACGATCATGCTCGAAGAGCTGCTGGCGCTGGGCGTGACGGGCGCGGAGTACGACGCGTGGTTGATCCGCATCGGCGAAGGCGATCAGTTCTCCAGCGGGTTTGTCGACGTGAACCCGAACTCGAAAATCCCGGCGCTGCGTGACCACTCTACAAACCCGCCAACGCGCGTCTTTGAATCCGGCAATATCCTGCTTTACCTGGCAGAGAAATTCGGTCACTTCCTGCCGAAAGATCCGGCGGGACGCACCGAGACGCTGAACTGGCTGTTCTGGCTCCAGGGCGCGGCGCCGTTCCTCGGCGGCGGCTTTGGTCACTTCTACAACTACGCACCGGTGAAGATTGAGTACGCGATTGACCGCTTCACCATGGAAGCCAAGCGCCTGTTCGACGTGCTGGATAAACAGCTGGCGCGCGGTCGTTACGTCGCGGGCGAGGAGTACACCATCGCGGATATCGCCATCTGGCCATGGTTCGGCTGCGTGGCGCTGGGTAGCGTTTATAACGCCGCCGAATTCCTGGATGCAGAGAAGTACACTCACGTGCAGCGTTGGGCGAAAGACGTGGCGAATCGCCATGCCGTTAAGCGCGGACGCATCGTTAACCGCACCAGCGGCGAGCTGAACGAGCAGCTCCACGAACGCCACGCGGCGAGCGACTTCGAGACGAATACGGAAGATAAGCGTCAGGCCTGACGCTCTGCCGGGCGGGCCACCGCCCGGTAACAACGATCCTTTCCGAGGGCATGATTAGCTTAAAGGTTGAGCCGGTATTACTGGCACTATTCGCCCTCTTTTCTCACGCCTGGCTGTGAGAAGCGAAGTATCAACCAACGGCTATTACAAAGGATCTGTTATGAAATTCATCAAAACAGCGCTGGTTATCAGCACCCTCATTATTTCTACCTCGGGTATGGCGATGGACAAAACTGCCGCTGGGGCCGTTGCCGGCGCCGCAATTGGCGCAGCTACGGGCAAAGACCTGAAATCCACAGTAGGCGGCGCGGTCGTTGGTGCGGGTACGGGTGCCATGTTTAAAAACGGTGAAAAAGGCAAAGATGCGCGTAAGGGCGGTGCCGTGGGCGCAGTCGTTGGGGCGGGTACAGCAGCAGTGACGGGCAATAGCGTACTGAAAGGTGCAGCCGTTGGCGCAGGCGCTGGCGCGCTGATTGGTGAAGCCACGCACTGATAATTTACGCCGGGCGCTACGGTGCATGCCCGGCGTTCTCTCGCTTTATATCCTCTCGAAACGCCCTGAATGACGCCCGGGGCTATTAACGTATTTGCTTAACGTATTTATTTTTTGGCTTAACTCTACGTCACTCTTCGCGCCGAGCTTTTTCATAATTCTACGCTTATGGCTGCTGACCGTTTTCTCACTGCGATAAAGTAGTCTCGCTATTTCAACACCCGAGTATCCCTGCTTCAGGAATACCATGATCCGATGCTCTGCCAGCGTCAGCCTGGTGGAGGTCTCTTCAGATATCTTCTGCCGAAAGCGCATAATAAGCGGACTGAGGTAGCGTTTGCCGCGCATCGTTACATCCAGAATGTCGCGGAGGTGAAACGTCATTTCATCGACGCAAAGTAATGAACAGCGACACTCTTTCTCAAGGCGTCCTGCCAGCACTTGCTGAAAAGCATTCACTAAAACCAGGGTGGATTTTTTTTGCAGTAAAGAGAGTATGGACTGAGGTATATCCTGCATCGTCTTGTACTGAGTGCCATCCACAATAACTACATTCGCATGGTCATTTAGCCCTAACGGGGATAATTGATAACTCCAGCCTTGATGATGGCTGGCAAGATTGTCCAGGCAGCCACGTATCCCAGAAAGATAAATATCGGTACAGGCTACATAACGGATCTGGCACATAAAAATGACAACCTTAATCATAGAGTGAGGTGAGCTGCGAAAGATGAGACATTAAAAGGGTCCAGCCCGCATGAGTATCAATGTTCATACGAATACGGGCGTTACGCTTGAACGTGAATACCGTTTTGTAACTGCACTTGCGACGGTTCGCGATATCCCGCGTTTGCATTCCGGCCGCGTAATCCAGAACAATATTAAGCTCGGCAGGAGAAAAATATTCTCTACGCTGTTGTATCGCGTCGGCCGCAGCTATCTCTTTAAGCAGTTGACCTTCCAGCACGTCTTCCGTGAGACAGCGCCTGGCTCCCGCCGCTGTAAGCATCTTCGTTAACAACGTATCGTTCATTGGAAGGTAAACCATGGAGGTTAAAGGCATTTTTCGGGAAGAATGGATCAGGCGAACCAGACCTGGCAGCATATTGCCCAGGCCGCCAGCTCCTACTAACAGGTATTTTTGTTCATCGGTTAGCGCACACAGCTCCTCGGTAAGATGTTCTACAGAGCTGCATGGAATAACCTTTACGTTATTCTGTTGTAAAAACGAACAAACTCCAGAGCGTATCAATCCCCGAGGCTCGAAAAGGATCACCCGAATATCCGAATAAAGGCCTTCCATTGCGAAATATCCTATAAAAATTTAGAGATACAGGATAATTCTCAGCAGGGTTTATTCAACGCAAATGGCGTCCAATATTGGATCTCGCCTCCCTTAGATGCCTTATCGAAAGTTCCTCTCTTTTTTCAACAGCATATTTACAAGCCCCGATAAACTAGCAAGAATCATTTTTATTTCTATCAAAGTGGGCTGATGCATGAAGCTGACCCGACAGCAGCACATTATTGACCTCCTGAGCGGCTGCGACTGGCTAACCACTGACGCACTGGCAGAAACGCTCGCCGTCAGCAGGGAGACGATCCGTCGCGATCTGAATGCCCTTCAGCAGCAGGGTAAGATCCTGCGCCAGCACGGCCGCGCGCGGCTTATCCATCTGAACAGCCGCGACAGCGGAGAGCCGTTTGGCGCGCGCTTAAAAAGCCATTACGCCGATAAAGTCGATATCGCCCGTCACGCGCTGGACTGGATCAGCGAAGGGATGACCATCGCCCTCGATGCCAGTTCAACCTGTTTTCACCTGGCGCGCCAGCTCCCGGATATCGAACTCACCGTCTTTACCAATAGCCTGCCGATCTGTCATGAGATGGCCAAACGCGAGCGGATCACGCTTATCTGCACCGGCGGCACGCTTGATCGCAAGTACCGCTGCTACGTCAATCCGGCGCTGCTTACGCAGCTGAAAGGGCTGGAGATAGACCTGTTTATCTTCTCCTGCGAAGGCGTTGATGAGCAGGGCACGCTGTGGGATCCGGTAGAGCATAACGCGGTCTTTAAATCACTGCTGTTAAGCCGCGCAGGCCAGTCGCTGCTGCTGATTGATAAAAGCAAATTCCAGCGGTCAAGTGAGGTGAGGATAGGCCAGCTGTCACAGGTGACGCAGGTGATTCAGCGGGATCGTCTTTCAGGGGGATAAGGGGTCAGGCCGCGACAGGCGACCCGACCCGATAAGGTTATGCGGTGAGGCGGAATTTTTGCACCGAGCGCTGAAGCTCTTCAGTCTGGCGTTCCAGGGCTGCGGCAGCGGCAGAGACCTGCTCCACCAGCGAGGCGTTCTGTTGGGTGACGCCATCCATCTGGGTGATAGCGATGCCCACCTGAGAAATGCCCTTACTTTGCTCTTCTGACGCAGACGCAATTTGCTTCATGATGGTCGTCACTTCGGTCACGTCGCGCAGAATCGCTTCCATCGTCGTGCCGGTGTCGTTCACCAGCCGTGCGCCCTGCTCCACGCGGGAAACGGAATCGGCAATCAGCCCTTCAATCTCTTTTGCCGCATTGGCGCTGCGGCTGGCCAGATTACGCACTTCACCCGCAACCACGGCGAAGCCACGCCCCTGTTCCCCTGCACGCGCTGCCTCAACGGCTGCGTTGAGCGCCAGAATATTGGTCTGGAACGCAATGCTGTTAATCACGGTGGTAATTTCCGCGATCTTCTTCGAACTGTCAGAAATACCGCTCATGGTGGTGACCACGTCTTCTACCAGCGAACCGCCACGGCTGGCGGTCGTCGAAGCCACGTCCGCCAGCTCGCTGGCCTGACGTGCGCTTTCGGCGTTCAGTTTTACCGTCGCCGTAAGCTGCTCCATACTCGCGGCGGTCTCTTCCAGCGCGGCGGCCTGCTCTTCCGTACGGGACGAGAGATCGTTGTTCCCGCTGGAGATCTCCGTCGCGCCGCGCCAGATATTTTCGCTGCCGGAGCGGATGGTGCTGACCGCTTCACGCAGGCTGTCCTGCATGGCGCTCAGTAAGGGAACCAGCTGTCCCACGCAGTTGCGGCCAAACGGCTCAATCGGCTGGCTGAGATCGCCCTGGGCAATCTGGCGGAACTGCTGGCGAATACGAGCCAGCGGTTTCACCAGCATCGCCACCAGGTAACGGTCGGTGAAAAGCAGGATCAGCAGGCCAATAATCGTGGCGACGATAATCACCGTGCGGGTCATGCTGGTCAGGCCGTCCACCACCACGCGGGTGCTGTCGAGCGACTTCGCGGCGGCGTTGTTAAAGTTCTCCGCCGCGGCACCGAACGCGCGGCTCAGCGGTGGCGTGACGTTGTTGGCCTGCTGACGATAGCCGTCCAGCGACTGCTTAGCCTGCTGCATCTGCGGGGTTACGCCCTGATCGAGCAGGGCCTGCCAGCTGCTAATGACCTGAGCAGAAACCTGTTCGTCCATGGGACCGGGGGAGATGGCCTTCATTTCGGCCAGCTTCTTACTCATGTTATCCAGCGCCTGTTGGGCAGAGGCCAGGTCCGGCGTGCCGCCTGCGGCTTTGACCTCCATTGCGCGGCTCAAACGGGTGACGAAACGGAAATACTGATCGTTACCCTGACTGAGTACCGTCATCTGTTTGACCAGCTGCCGATCCACTTCGTTACCATCAGAAACGCGAGACAGTGACCAGGTGCTGTATAGCCCAACCCCCGCCCACATTAAACAAAAGATCCCAAGAATCGTCAGCATGACGAAGCGGATCGTGAAATTACGGAGCATATTCATAAATCTTCCTTGCCGAGAGGGTGAGTTCGCCCAGAGGCGAGTACTACTCTCGTTATCGGCAGGGAGCGCGGAAATTATAACCTTTTGTGATTATTTTTAATTAGTGTGGCTTCACAGGTCACACAGCTGCCGTTAACCATTATGCCCACGCTTAGTGATGTAATGGGTGATGTGATAAGTTCAGAATGAAAACGCTGTTTCGAAAATTCATCGATAAGAAAGGAGACATCATGTCCTGGCACCCTTACACCGGCCGCTATGAGAATATGCAGTACCGCTACTGCGGGAAAAGCGGCCTGCGTCTGCCCGCGCTGTCACTGGGACTGTGGCATAGCTTCGGCCACGTCCAGCCGCTGGATGCCCAGCGGGCGCTGTTGCGTAAAGCTTTCGACCTCGGCATCACCCATTTTGATCTCGCCAATAACTACGGGCCACCGGCGGGCAGCGCCGAGGAGAATTTTGGCCGCCTCCTGCGCGAAGATTTTGCCGCGTATCGCGACGAGCTGATTATCTCCACCAAAGCGGGCTACGACATGTGGCCGGGGCCGTATGGTTCCGGCGGTTCACGTAAATATCTGCTCGCCAGTCTCGACCAAAGCCTGAAGCGTATGGGCGTGGAGTATGTGGATATTTTCTATTCCCACCGCGTGGATGAAAACACGCCAATGGAAGAGACGGCCTCAGCGCTGGCGCATGCCGTACAGAGCGGCAAAGCGCTGTATGTGGGCATCTCCTCCTACTCAACCGAGCGCACGCAGAAAATGGCCGAGCTGCTGCGCGAGTGGAAAATCCCGCTGCTGATCCACCAGCCGTCTTACAACTTGCTTAACCGCTGGGTCGACAAGACCGGTTTGCTGGATGCGCTTGAAGCAAACGGGACGGGCTGTATCGCCTTCACCCCGCTGGCGCAGGGTCTGCTGACCGGGAAATACCTGAACGGAATTCCTCAAGGTTCACGCATGCAGCGCGAAGGCAAAAAGGTGCGCGGCCTGACGGAAAAAATGCTGACCGAAGCCAACCTGAACAGCCTGCGCCTGCTGAATGAAATGGCGAATGCGCGTGGGCAAACCATGGCGCAGATGGCGTTGAGCTGGCTGCTCAAAGATGAACGCGTGACGTCGGTGCTGATAGGTGCGAGCCGTCCAGAACAGCTGGAGGAGAACGTTCAGGCGCTGGAAAACCTGCGCTTTACGGAGGACGAACTCAAGCGGATTGACCAGCATGTGGCGGATGGGGAGTTGAATCTGTGGCAGGGGTCGTCGGATAAATAGTGCGGTCTGATGCCCTCTCCCCGGCCCTCTCCCACAGGGAGAGGGAGCTGACTATCCCCTCTCCCTGTGGGAGAGGGTTAGGGTGAGGGGGAAATTATTTCTTACTGATCTTATCCAGATACCCCATCACAAACGCAGACAGCACAAACGTCAGGTGGATGATCACATACCACATCAGTTTGTTATCCGGGACGTTTTTCGCGTCCATAAACACGCGTAACAGATGAATAGAGGAGATCGCCACAATCGACGCAGCCACTTTGTTCTTCAGCGACGAGGCATCCATTTTGCCCAGCCAGTTGAGCTTCTCTTTGTGCTCGGCGATATCAAGCTGGGAAACGAAGTTCTCATAGCCAGAGAACATCACCATCACCAGCAGTCCGCCCACCAGCGTCATGTCCACCAGCGACAGCAGCACCAGAATCAGGTCCGCTTCGGCGATCGAGAAGATGTCTGGCAAGACGTGAAAAATTTCCTGGAAGAACTTTATGCTCAGCGCGACCAGTGCCAGGGAAAGGCCAAAATAAACGGGTGCCAGCAGCCAGCGAGAGGCGTACATTGCGTTTTCAAAAAAGCGTTCCATAGAGTCCTGTCTGCAATCGAAACCAGCGGGCAGTATATCTCAACGACGCTCACTGTTTGCAACAACTAACCAACACCACGCCTACACCTCTTCCGGGTTAACCTCCGGTCGCGCGTACTCCGGCCAGACCAATACCACCAGCTCCGGGTAGGCTTCCAGACTGAACTCGCGAAAACACTGACGCAGGTTTAATACGTCCAGGTCGGAATACGAGACTTTCTCGCCATTAAGACAGCGCTTTTTGATATTGTCATAATATTTATAGACAGCGGAATTCAGGTCGCTGCAGCGACGCTGCGCTTCAAACAACCCCGGCGTGTCATTAATTTCTGACATTTTCATCCGCTTAATTGTCGCGTGCAAAAAGTCGATATATTCATGGTTCACCCGCCAGTACCAAACCGGTGTCACCGAGTTCATCAATACAGAGAAATGATCTTCTCCTTCCTCTTTTGTCATCAACTCTGGTTGCGGCGGTTCACTGGCGTCTTTCGACACTTTCGTTTTATTGAACTCTTGCATCAATAAAAGCACACCAGCGGTCAGTAATAGTAATGTGATGACCGTAAAGAAAATGCTGTTCATGGGTAGGCTCCATTTTTTTTGATTTTAAAATTGCCTCATGTTATTGTCAACGAATCTCACGCCTTTACCAACCCCACCCTGTTGAAATTAAAGGAAATTAAAAAATGCTGCCCGACAGTCTCGTCCCGGCTAAGTACCACATTACGCCTGTGGAACAGCAACCGACGAAAGAAGAAAAAGAGGCTAATTTTACTCAGGGAAAAAGAAAGCTCTCCGATTTCGAGTCTGACATATTAATTGGTGTTTCCCGAACGGGCAAATCCCGTAATATGGTGTTGGAGGAGCATGACCGCCATATTAAAGACCGTTTATTTCGCGCTGTGAAAATTGAAGCCTTGGCGCACCTGCTGAATGACCTGCAAGCCGAAGGTGAAATAGATGCCCAGCAGCTCAGTCAAATAATGGCTGAAAAGACCAAAGAAATAAACGAAATGGGTAATGAAATTTGGCTTAATTTAATTACTCGAGAAAAAAACGCCCCCATTTTTTATGACTTCGGGGAAGATTAACGTGAAACCAGTTAATGATAATAATGTCTATTTGACTTTAGATGATAAAAAAAGCGATGAATTTATCTTAAAGCAAAATCTCGAAGCATTAAAAAAGAGTAAAAATGAAGAGATGACGCGTATTACCCAGGATCTGGTATCGATCCCGGCCACGCTCGTGCGCCTGAAATGGCAGAACCGCCGCGAAATATACCCGTTACAGGTAAAAGAAGAGATCTACGGTGCCGTGATGAATGCCATCATCGAGCAGCGCCCGGAGCTGAAAGAGAAGCTTCTGGGACGTCTGGAGGCCAATTATCAGTATCTGCTGGCGAGAGAGACCGCGACGCTGCGCCTGACCCGTAAACTGTCTGAGGGGGATTATCGCACCTCAAACATCACGTGCGTTGCGCTTGATGAGGATGCACTGGCAACCCACCCCGCCGAAACTAAAAGCTAAATACTCTTTTCCTCTTTCTGGTCGTAGAAAATCACAACTCCTGCGCGCTTGTTGTAATACGATTGCGCGGAGAAAAAATCACCGCCTTAAATGATGTGTATCAATGTTCAAGGATTGATCATGGGTAAATATCCCCAAAAATCAAACTGCAAGGATGCAATCATGGCTGTACTGCCCCTCATGCCAACCAGAGGAACGAGCGTTGTTTTAGACAACATGCGCGAAGCCAGCACGCATAGCGTGGGACGAAATATGGCGCTACCGCAAACCTATTACTGGTTTTATCAACAGGTCAGAAATCATGGTCCGTGGGATTACAAACAACAGCGCCATGACCTGGCTACCTTATGGGGATGACCCGCACGATCAGTTTTGGATTAAACAAGGAATTGATTATGCCAGGCAGCACGGTTATTAAATGGTTGCATCGCGCGCTGACTGTCGCACTACTCGTTTTTGTGGTATTTCAGTATTACGCCAACCAGCCGCCAGATGATGAACTTTATTCAGAACAACAAATTACATCTGATATGTATTTATACATCACTAAGTACAAGGGCGGAGGAGCGACGGTTTCAGATGTGTACCGCTATTATCTTGACGCCAAGCAACAAGCAAATCCGCTTAACCATCTGAAAAAGAGGACACCGTTTATGGTTGCTGATACCGGCAGCGCCAGAATCACTGGGTACGGTTCGCACGTCAACGCAACCATTACCGGACGTATTTATTCGTTTACTAATTCAGATCTCTTTTACGCCGGTAATGTGGCTATCATGCCCGTTATCAACCTCAACGCGACCGGAACACGTTGAGAGGAAAACCGTATACGCTATTACTCGTTAGATTGGCCGTGCTCCCTCACAATGAAAAAAGCTGGCTTTCGCCAGCTTCCTTATCACTTCGCGGCCGCTTTTTCTTCGCCAACCAGACCAATCTTCAGGTACCCCGCCTGATGCAGCGTGTCCATCACCCTCATCATGGTTTCATAGTCGACGGTCTTATCTGCACGGAAGAAGACGGTGGTGTCTTTCTTGCCGCCGGTCAGCTGATCCAGCGCCGGAATGACTGACGCATCCGTTACCGGGTCGTTACCCAGGAACATGGATTTATCCGCTTTCACCGACAGATAGATAGGCTTTTCCGGGCGCGGCTGCGGCTGGCTGGACGAGGCCGGGAGATTCACCTTCACGTCGACCGTCGCCAAGGGTGCAGCCACCATAAAGATAATCAGCAGAACCAGCATGACGTCGATAAACGGCGTCACGTTGATCTCATGCATTTCACCGTTATCGTCCAGATTTTCGTTTAGACGCATTGCCATACGATCAACCTACGCGCAGTTTAGAGGCCGCATGCACCGGTTTAACGGAGCTGGCGTTGAGGTCCAGGTCACGGCTTTGCAGCAGCAGAACCTGTGCAGCAACGTCACCGAGCGTGGCTTTGTAGCTGCCAATCATACGCGCGAAGATGTTATAGATTACGACCGCAGGGATCGCGGCAACCAGACCAATGGCCGTTGCCAGCAGCGCTTCTGCGATGCCTGGTGCAACCACCGCCAGGTTAGTCGTTTGAGTCTGCGCGATGCCGATAAAGCTGTTCATGATGCCCCAGACGGTACCGAACAGGCCGACGAACGGAGAAATCGCCCCGATGGTCGCCAGATAACCATTACCGCGGCCCATATGACGACCGACGGCAGCTACGCGGCGTTCCAGACGGAAGCCGGTACGTTCTTTAATGCCTTCGTTATCTTCACTGCCTGCGGAGAGTTCCAGCTCGTTCTGTGCTTCATTAACTAACATGCTGGTCAGGCTTTTCGCATGGAAGGATGAGGTCATATCAGAAGCCTGATCCAGAGAGCGGGCTTCGGCCAGCTGCTGCTGTTCGCGCTTAAGGCGGCGCTTCTGAGAAAGCAGCTCGGCGCTCTTGCTGAAGAAAATTGCCCAGGTGACAACGGACGCCAGAATCAGGCCGATCATCACAATCTTAACCACGATGTCAGCATGATGATACATGCCCCAAACGGAGAGATCCGTTTGCATCAAATTATTACCCACTCTGTATCTCCAGGACGCAAATCACAAAATCTGAGCGTAATAATATCAAAACGTCGTCGAATTGATAGTAGTTCTCATTAGTATTTACATAGTGCCGTAATTTTCGCTCACATTCCTTGCGCTTACGCAGTAAAAATTTCTTATGCGTATTTTTCATAATATTTTCTGCTTATTCGATAAGCATCCGGGTGCACATTTTTACAATCGTGGTAGTCTGGACGTCCAGACGTATAAAAAACAGGGTTAGCGAACATGACAAAGAAGCATCTTGATACCACGCTGGTGCAGGCAGGACGCAGCAAGAAATACACCCAGGGATCGGTAAACAGCGTGATTCAACGCGCTTCCTCGCTGGTGTTTGATACGGTTGAGGAGAAAAAAATCGCCACGCGCAACCGCGCGAAAGGCGGGCTGTTTTATGGTCGTCGCGGCACGCTAACCCATTTTTCTCTGCAGGAAGCCATGTGCGAGCTGGAAGGCGGCGTGGGCTGTGCACTGTTCCCCTGCGGCGCGGCGGCGGTTGCCAACACCATTCTGGCGTTTGTGGAACAGGGCGATCATATCCTGATGACCAACACCGCCTACGAGCCAAGCCAGGATTTCTGCACCAAAATCCTCAGCAAGCTCGGCGTGACCACCGGCTGGTTTGACCCGCTGATCGGGGAAGGCATTGCCGAACTTATTCAGCCAAACACGCGCATTGTGTTCCTGGAATCTCCCGGCTCAATCACCATGGAAGTGCACGACGTGCCTGCCATCGTGAAGGCCGTGCGCAGCAAAGCGCCGGATGCGATTATCATGATCGACAACACCTGGGCGGCAGGCGTGCTGTTTAAGGCGCTGGAATTCGATATTGATATTTCGATTCAGGCGGCGACAAAATACCTGATTGGGCACTCGGACGGCATGATTGGCACGGCGGTCTCCAACGCGCGCTGCTGGGATCAGCTGCGTGAAAACGCCTATCTGATGGGGCAAATGGTGGACGCAGACACGGCCTACATGACCAGCCGGGGCATCCGCACGCTGGGAGTTCGTCTGCGTCAACACCATGAAAGCAGCCTGAGAGTTGCCGAGTGGCTGGCGCAGCATCAGCAGGTGGAGCGCGTGAATCACCCTGCGCTGCCGGGCAGTAAAGGTCACGAATTCTGGCAACGTGACTTTACGGGCAGCAGCGGCCTGTTCTCCTTCGTGCTGAAAAAGCGGCTGAACAACGACGAGCTGGCAAGCTATCTGGATAATTTTACCCTCTTCAGCATGGCCTACTCCTGGGGCGGCTTTGAATCCCTGATCCTGCCTAACCAGCCGGAACAAATTGCGGCCCTGCGCCCCGGCGGCGAAGTGGACTTCAGCGGCACGCTGATTCGATTGCATATTGGTTTAGAAAATGTGGACGATTTAATTGCGGATTTGTCAGCAGGGTTTGAACGTATCGTGTAGAGTGCAGGCTGAAAATGTACTCCTGGACGTTTTTGTGAACACTGCAAGCAGAAAAGTCTGCATGAGTTGCGTCCGCGATCAACCCCAGCGGGCCAATTCGGGAGTACAATAGCGTTATATCTGCTGTTCCACAGGAAAGTCCATGGCTGTTATTCAAGATATTATTGCGGCGCTCTGGCAACACGATTTTGCCGCGCTGGCGGATCCGCACGTCGTGGGGATTGTTTACTTCGTGATGTTCGCGACGCTGTTTCTGGAAAATGGATTACTGCCAGCTTCGTTTCTCCCCGGTGACAGCCTGCTTCTGCTCGCAGGCGCGTTAATCGGCAAGGGAGTGATGGACTTCACGCCGACGATGGTGATCCTCACGTCAGCCGCCAGCCTGGGCTGCTGGCTGAGCTATTTACAGGGCCGCTGGCTTGGGAATACCCGCGTCGTAAAAGGCTGGCTGGCGCAGTTGCCGCATAAATATCATCAGCGCGCGACCTGCATGTTTGACCGGCACGGCCTGCTGGCGCTGCTCGCCGGGCGTTTCCTGGCATTTGTTCGCACGCTTCTGCCCACCATGGCGGGCATTTCCGGCCTGTCGAACCGCCGTTTCCAGTTCTTCAACTGGCTGAGCGCCCTGCTGTGGGTTGGTGTAGTCACCACACTCGGCTACGCGCTGAACATGATCCCGTTTGTGAAACAGCATGAAGACCAGGTGATGACCTTCCTGATGGTGCTGCCGATGTTCCTGTTGGTGGCGGGGCTGGTAGGGACGATTGCGGTGGTGATTAAGAAAAAGTACTGCAGCGCCTGATCCCCTCACCCTCTCCCCATAGGGAGAGGGAAAAAAAGCCTAAGCTCCCTGCATGGTTCGGATGCGCGACGCATCTTCTCCCGGCGTGACGCCGAAATAGCGCTTAAACTCCCGACTGAACTGCGACGCGCTTTCATAACCCACCCGCATCGCCGCCGCGCTGGCCTTCATGCCATCGTGGATCATCAGCATCCGCGCCTTGTGCAAACGGTAGGTTTTAAGGTATTGCAGCGGCGAGGTGCTGGTCACCGATTTGAAGTTATGGTGAAACGCCGAGACGCTCATGTTCGCTTCCGCCGCCAGCTGGTCGACGCTGAGGTTTTCCGTGTACTGGCTTTCGATACGCTTGAGCACGCGGCTGATCAGGCTGAAGTGGGTCTGTCGGCTCACCAGCGCCAGTAACGCACCGCCTCCCGGCCCCAGCAGCACATGGTAAATAATTTCACGGATAATCTGCTTGCCGAGAATACGCGCGTCCAGCGGCCTTTCCATCACGTCCAGCAGACGTTCAATGGCGCAGAGGATCTCCTCCGACAGCGTCGCTGAGTTAATCCCGCTTGCCGCCATCGAAGGCTGGAAAAACTCGTCTTCACCAATCTCCATCAGCAGCTCCTGCAGCTGAAGAATATCGACGTTGACGCGAATACCGGCCAGTGGAACCGCCTCTGTCGCGAAGGTTTCACATTCGAAGGGTAAAGGTACTGTCAGAAGCAGGTATTCATTGGTGTCGTAGCGGAACACGCGCTCGTTGATATAGCCAATTTTATGGCCCGAGAAGAGAAAAACGATGCCCGGCTGGTACATCACCGGCGTGCGCGTCCCGGGCTGCGTGCCGTAGAGCAGGCGAATGTCAGGAAGCAGGTTACTGACACCATTTTCGTTATCTATCAGTCTCTTAATCTGCGTAGTGAGCTGATGGCAGATCGCTTCACGGTTCATATTACGTTACTCCGGGTACGGTTTCCGACGCTGACAGTGTGCGTGCTTTTCCGCGCTTTCTCCAGCGCTCTGTAGAAATGGGCAAGACATCGGCAGGAATGTGCATTGAGAGGATAGCCCCGGGCGGCCACAATGTGCAGCATCAGGTAGCCCTCTGCGCCACCACGGTTTTTCACCCACTAAAGGGAACGAGCAATGAACAACTTTAATCTTCACACCCCAACCCGCATTCTGTTTGGTAAAGACGCCATCGCCGACCTGCGCGCGCAAATCCCCGCTGACGCCCGCGTGCTGCTTACCTACGGTGGCGGCAGCGTGAAAAAAACCGGCGTGCTGGATCAGGTTTACAGCGCCCTGGACGGGCTGGACGTGCGTGAGTTCGGCGGCATTGAGCCAAACCCGTCTTACGAAACGCTGATGAACGCGGTGAAAATCGCCCGCGAAGACAACATCACCTTCCTGCTGGCGGTCGGCGGCGGCTCCGTGCTGGACGGCACCAAATTCATCGCGGCGGCAGCGCACTACGCTGACGGCATCGATCCGTGGCACATTCTGGAAACCCGCGGCAGCGACATTAAAAGCGCCATCCCGATGGGCTCCGTGCTGACCCTGCCAGCGACTGGCTCTGAATCCAACAAGGGCGCGGTGATCTCCCGTAAAACGACCGGTGACAAGCAGGCCTTTATGAACGAACACGTTCAGCCTGTGTTTGCCATTCTGGATCCGGTGTATACCTACACCCTGCCTGCGCGTCAGGTGGCGAACGGCGTGGTCGATGCCTTTGTTCATACCGTTGAGCAGTACGTCACGTATCCGGTCGATGCCAAAATCCAGGATCGCTTCGCGGAAGGCATTCTGCTGACGCTCGTCGAAGACGGCCCGAAAGCGCTGAAAGAACCGGAAAACTACGACGTGCGTGCCAACGTGATGTGGGCGGCAACCCAGGCGCTGAACGGTCTGATTGGTGCTGGCGTGCCGCAGGACTGGGCGACCCACATGCTGGGCCACGAGCTGACGGCGATGCACGGTCTGGATCATGCCCAGACGCTGGCGGTCGTTCTGCCTGCCCTGTGGAATGAAAAACGCGACACCAAGCGTGCCAAGCTGCTGCAGTACGCCGAGCGCGTGTGGAACATCACCGAGGGTTCTGACGATGCGCGTATTGATGCCGCCATCGAAGCGACCCGCAGCTTCTTTGAAGGTCTGGGCGTGCCAACGCGTCTGTCTGGCTACGGTCTGGACGGCAGCTCCATCCCTGCTCTGCTGGCAAAACTTGAAGAGCACGGCATGACCCAACTGGGCGAGCACGGCGACATTACGCTGGACGTCAGCCGTCGCATTTACGAAGCGGCGCGCTAAGCGTTTTTGCCCTCCCGACTTTCGTTTTTTGACATTTCGTCCAGACTTAATGCACACCCCATCGCCGGAGTCCCCCTCCGGCGATGCGTACCTGAAGGAGGAAAAATGGCAAACCAAACCGTAATCAAGCTGCAGGACGGCAACGTGATGCCCCAACTGGGGCTAGGTGTATGGAAAGCCGGTAACGACGAGGTCGTCTCCGCCATTCATAAAGCCCTGGAAGTCGGCTATCGGTCGATTGATACCGCCGCCGCGTACAAAAACGAGGACGGCGTGGGGACCGCACTGGCCAGCGCTGGCGTCCCCCGCGATGAGTTATTCATCACGACTAAACTGTGGAACGACGATCAAAAGCGCCCCCGCGAAGCCCTGCAGGAGAGCCTGGAAAAGCTCCAGCTCGATTTCGTCGATCTCTGGCTGATGCACTGGCCGGTTCCGGCTATCGATCACTATGTTGATGCCTGGAAAGGGATGATTGACCTGCAAAAAGAGGGGCTGGTGAAAAGCATCGGCGTCTGTAACTTCCAGGTGCATCACCTGCAGCGTCTGATTGATGAAACCGGCGTTGCGCCTGTCATCAACCAGATTGAGCTGCACCCGCTGCTGCAACAGCGCCAGCTTCATGCCTGGAACGCCACGCATAAGATCCAGACCGAATCCTGGAGCCCGTTGGCGCAGGGCGGCGAAGGGGTATTCGATCAGAAAATTATCCGTGAGCTGGCGGATAAATACGGCAAGACGCCGGCGCAGATTGTCATTCGCTGGCATCTGGACAACGGTCTGGTGGTAATCCCGAAATCGGTCACGCCGTCGCGCATCGCCGAGAACTTCGACGTCTGGGATTTCCGGCTGGATAAAGATGAGCTGGGTGAGATTGCGAAGCTGGATAAAGGTAAACGTTTAGGCCCGGATCCGGATCAGTTTGGCGGGTAGTTTCCCCTCACCCTAACCCTCTCCCACAGGGAGAGGGAATGCTTTCCACCCTCTCCCTGTGGGAGAGGGCCGGGGTGAGGGCATCATCGTTATCCGATCTTACGTTTTCCCGTTTTTTTCGTCCCCGAAGCCCCACCGTTCGAACGCTGATGCACAATCGGCGTGTGCTTGGTCAGCGCCGGGCGCGTATTGCGGTTCTGGCGACGCGCTTCGCGCATCTCATCCAGCGTCGGGGCCGGTACCAGGCAGTCGCGTCGCGAGCCGATCAGGTGTTTTTTACCCATATCTTCCAGCGCCTGACGGATCAGCGGCCAGTTTTTCGGATCGTGGTAACGCAGCAGCGCTTTATGCAGACGACGCTGTTTATCCCCTTTCGGCACCACCACCTCTTCACTCTTGTAGCCAATCTTACTCAGCGGGTTCTTGCCGGTGTAATACATGGTCGTCGAGTTGGCGAGCGGTGACGGATAGAAGTTCTGCACCTGATCCAGACGGAAGCGACGCTGCTTCAGCCACAGCGCCAGGTTGACCATGTCCTCATCGCGCGTGCCCGGGTGGGCGGAGATGAAGTACGGGATCAGATACTGCTCTTTACCCGCCTGCTTCGAATAGGTGTCGAACAGCTCTTTAAAGCGATCGTAGCTGCCCATGCCCGGCTTCATCATTTTCGACAGCGGGCCTTCTTCGGTGTGCTCCGGGGCAATCTTCAGATAGCCGCCGACGTGGTGCGTCGCCAGCTCTTTGATGTAGCGCGGATCTTCCACAGCGATGTCGTAACGTACCCCGGAAGCGATCAGGATCTTCTTGATGCCCTTCAGGTCGCGCGCGCGGCGGTAGAGGTTGATCGTCGGCTCGTGGTTGGTGTCCATGTGCTCGCAAATGCTCGGATAGACGCAGGAGAGGCGACGACAGGTTTGCTCCGCGCGCGGCGACTTGCAGCGCAGCATGTACATGTTTGCGGTTGGGCCACCGAGATCGGAGATCACGCCGGTAAAGCCCGGCACCGAGTCGCGAATCGCTTCGATCTCATTGATGATCGAATCTTCAGAGCGGCTCTGGATAATACGGCCTTCGTGTTCGGTAATGGAGCAGAAGGAACAGCCGCCGAAGCAGCCGCGCATGATGTTGATCGAGAAACGGATCATCTCATACGCCGGGATACGGGCATTGCCGTACGCCGGGTGCGGCACGCGCTTGTACGGCAGCGCAAAGACGCTGTCCATCTCTTCGGTGGAAAGCGGGATCGCCGGTGGGTTGATCCAGATAAAGCGCTCACCGTGCTTCTGCATCAACGCGCGGGCGCAGCCCGGGTTGGTTTCATGGTGCAGAATACGGGACGCGTGCGCGTAGAGCACTTTGTCGGCTTTCACCTTCTCGTAGGACGGCAGCAGCACGTAGGTCTTTTCCCACGGTTTCGGGCGCGGCGGCTGCACAACGATAGCCTTCGCTTCCGCTTTTTTCGGCTCAACCGGTTTGTTATCGGCACACGGCAGATCTTCGCCGTACGGGTGCGGGATCGGGTCGATTTTGCCCGGCATATCAATGATACGGGAATCCACCCCGCTCCAGCCCGGCAGCGCCTCTTTCACCATGAGCGCGGTATTGCGCACGTCGCGGATGCTGCTCACCGGTTCACCCTGCGACAGACGGTGCGCCACTTCCACCAGCGGACGCTCGCCGTTACCGTAAATCAGCATGTCGGCTTTGGAATCCACCAGCACCGAGCGGCGAACGGTATCTGACCAGTAGTCGTAGTGCGCGGTGCGGCGCAGGCTCGCCTCGATGCCGCCCAGGATCACCGGAACGTCTTTCCAGGCTTCTTTGCAGCGCTGGGTATAGACCAGGGTAGCGCGGTCGGGACGTTTGCCCGCCACGTTATCCGGCGTGTAGGCATCGTCATGGCGCAGCTTACGGTCGGCGGTGTAGCGGTTGATCATCGAGTCCATGTTGCCTGCGGTCACGCCGAAGAACAGGTTCGGTTTACCCAGACGCATAAAGTCGTCTTTGCTGTTCCAGTCAGGCTGGGAGATGATCCCCACGCGGAAGCCCTGCGCTTCGAGCATACGGCCACAAATCGCCATACCAAAGCTCGGGTGGTCAACGTAGGCATCGCCCGTGACCAGAATGATGTCGCAGCTATCCCAGCCCAGTTGGTCCATCTCTTCCCGGGACATCGGCAGGAACGGCGCCGGTCCAAAGCAGGCCGCCCAGTACTGGGGCCAGGAGAAGAGGTCACGATCCGGCTGGATCAGGGAAATTGCGCTCATAATGCTTCCGAAGAAAAAATAGACAAAAGGGCGGGGATTATACGCTGGATCATTGCGGGAAATGAAGGGGTATTTATTGCCCGGTGGCGCTACGGTATGAACCGGAAACATGGGTAACACTTTAGACCGGATACATGGGTAACAGTTATAACTGGCATAGAAGAGGAGACTCGCTATGCCCTGGACTGAGACCCGACCTATGCAACGCCTTGATTTTATCCGTGCCTGCCATGCAGGTACGGACTCCTTCTCCGCGCTTTGCCGTCTTTTTGGCATCAGCCGTAAAACCGGCTATAAATGGCTTCGGCGTTTTGACCCCTCTGACCTGTCATCTCTCTCTGACCGGTCGCGCGCACCACACTCCCACTCCCGGACGGTTCCTGATGATATCGCCGGACAGCTTACGGCCCTGAGGCAAAAACACCCTGACTGGGGCCCCAAAAAACTGCGGATGTGGCTGCTCAATCATCATGTCGATTTTACCGTACCTGCTGCCAGCACTATCGGCGATATCCTCAAGCGTGAAGGCCTGGTTCCGGATAAAAAGCGAAAACGCAGGACCCCGGGCAATCGCCAGCCCCTGACCACCATCAGTGAGAACAATCAGGTCTGGAGTGCTGATTTTAAAGGCAAGTTCAGGCTGCTGAGCCGGGAATACTGTCATCCTTTCACCCTGACCGACAATCACAGCCGGTATCTTCTGAGCTGCCGGGGAACGGACCGGGAGAGTGAGCCCTTCGTCAGACAGTGCCTGACGGATGCGTTCCTGGAATACGGTCTGCCGGAAGTGCTCAGAACCGATAACGGTCAGCCCTTCGCGGGAACAGGGATAGCCGGACTAAGTCGTCTTGCCGTCTGGCTAATCAAACTGGGCATCAGGCCTGAGCGTATCAGGAAGGGGCATCCGGAAGAAAATGGCCGTCATGAGCGAATGCACCGCTCCCTGAAAAGTGCGGTGAAACAGGGCAACACCTTCATGACGATGGAAGAACAACAGCGGTGGTTCAGTGACTACCGGGAAGAATTTAACTACGAAAGGCCGCACGAAGCTCTGGCGGGTGCAACGCCCGGAACGGTATGGCACCCCTCGAACCGACACTGGGATGGCCGTGTTCCTGAATACGCGTATCCGGAAGGCGGTACGGTCTACAGGGTGAAATCGCGGGGGACACTCTATATGGGGAAAAAGGGGACGGTGTTCCTGAGTGAAGCGCTGACTGATGAGTACATCATGCTGGAAGAACAGGATGATGGCCTTGAGGCCATCATCTTTAACGGAATAACGCTTGCGTACTACGACCGAAAAACCGAGAGTGTGCTCCGGATAGACTGAAAAGTGTTACCTATGTTCCCGGTCTGATCTGTCACCTATGTATCCGGTCATACACTACGCTTACCGGGCCTACGGGCCTGTAGGTCGGGTAAGGCGAAGCCGCCACCCGACTCGTTTCACGGCGCTGGATTCACCAGCATCTGCCCCACAGATCCCCTGTCCATCATCTCCAGCGTCTGGCTATGGAACAGGAACGGGAAGTGCGGCCACGAAGGCTGACCATAGTAGACGAGCAGTTCAACCTGACCATCCACCCAGACGGTGTCTTTCCAGCCGCGATCTTCCGGGAACGGCATTGCGCCATTGACGTTGCGGATCAGGAATGACACCCCTTCAATATGGAACGACTGCGGCATATCCGAACGAACCGTCCAGCGCTCCCAGGTCCCCTGCTGCGCGGTAATATCGATACGGTTCACATCCCACAGCGCGCCGTTGATGCCCGGATCGTCGCTTAGGCTGATATCTCGGCTGCGCACCGGCGAACCGCTCATGATCTCCTGCGGCAGCAGGCGCATTGGCAGGCTATCGGTCACCAGCGGCAGCAGACCGGTTGGGCGCAGGGTTAATACCAGCGTAGAGACCAGAATGCTCGACGGCTCAAAGAACCCGCGAATGCGGTCAACAATGCTCGCCGCTTCACCACAGGTGACGGAGACTTCATCCCCGTTGGTCATATCCACCAGGATTTCACGACGTTCACCCGGCGAGAGCGCCAGCTGTTTAACGGAAACCGGTGCGGGTAAAAAACCCTGATCGCCTGAAATCACGTGCAGCGCGCGGCCGTCGCTCATCTGCAGCTGATAGCGGCGCGAGTTGGAGGCGTTCAGCAGACGCAGGCGCACCCAGCCACGCGAGACTTCAACATAGGGGCTTTGCGCGCCGTTAACCAACAGCGTATCGCCAACAAAACCACCGCTGCCCGGCTCGCTGTATTCCGGCGTACCGAAATTATCGAGGCGTTTATCCTGAATAATGACCGGGAAATCATCCACGCCGTAGTGATTCGGGATCGGCAGCGATTTACTCACCTCATCCTCAATCAGCCACATACCGGCCAGGCCGTTGTAGACCTGCTGGGCGGTGCGGTTCGGCGTATTGGCGTGGTACCACAGCGTGGTCGCGCTCTGGCGGATAGGGAGGACGGGCGCCCAGTCGGCGTTTGGCGACATCATGCGCGCCGCGCCGCCGATCAGCGGCCCCGGCACCTGCAGCCCGCTGACGGTCATCGCGACATTTTCAGTCGTCCGGTTACTGTATATCAGCTTAACGTCATCGCCGTTCCACACGCGAATGGTTGGGCCAAGGTAGCGCCCATTGATTCCCCAAATCTGCGCGCGCGTTCCCTGAGTAAAGGACCAGTGGCTACGCTGTAGCGTGAGGAAAAGCGGCTGCCCGCGGCGGGATTCAATCAACGGCGGAATAGGCAGCGGCTGTTGCTGCCCGGCGGCGCTGGCTGTCCGCGGTATCGCACCTGCACAAAGGGCGATCCCCGAAGCCTGAATAAACTGACGCCGACTGAATGACATATAAGCTCCATCTGAAACGACTAACAACGCGGGAATTCGTTTTCCCTTATAACGCCGGATTAAATCTTACCGGCGGCTTCTCTCTCTGCGACTTCTTTGTCGAGCAACGCAATATGCTGAGCCATCAGCTCACGGCAATGAGCTGCCAGTTCGCGCACCTGATCTTTGCCATATTTACTGGTATCCACCGGCGGCAGCATTTCGACAATGACCAACCCGTTGTTCAGGCGGTTAAGATTAATCTTATTAGAAGTATTGGAAACACACACAGGAATAATTGGAACACCTGCCGCAATTGCGGCATGAAACGCACCGGTTTTAAACGGCAGCAGGCCACGACCGCGGCTGCGCGTCCCTTCCGGGAACATCCAGATTGAGATTTTGCGTTTCTTAAAGTGATTCACCACTTCCGCAATAGTGCCATGCGCTTTGGCTCGATTATTACGGTCAATCAACAAGTTACCCGTCAGCCAATAGAGCTGACCGAAAAACGGGATCCACAGCAGACTCTTTTTCCCCACCGTCACGGTTGGCGGCAGTACGATGTTTGCGGCGGTCACCATATCGTAGTTGTTCTGATGGTTAGCGATATAGATGGCGTTGCCGAACTGCTCCGCGCCTTCCGGCAGGCGTTTTTCCACCTTCAGACCAAACAGCGGCGCAAGGCGGCCAAACATATGGCCAAAGGTGGCGACATGCTTAGGATTACGCGGACTGAACAGGCAATAGATGCAGCCGAAAACACAGACCAGAATGCAGTAGATAACGGTAAGAATGAGACGAACAATGTATAGCATAGCGACCTCTGAAGCCCTGACAGCTGACAATTATACTTCACCTGTGGCCAGGTAAGGACTTTATTACGAGCGCGTATTGTTAATCGCAACGCACGAATTAACAACGATTTTACGGGAAATTTTCGTGAAATGCCCCCCTCCGGAACGGAGGGGGGAGGCGTTACGTTACTCTTCGCTGTCGCCCGCGGTGCTGCGCGCAGGAGAGTCAATCTCCACGCGGTCAATGCGCTGCAGGCCACGCATCAGCGAGCCACGACGACCGCGCTCGCCAACAACCTTCTGCAGCTCTTCCGGACGCAGTTTGATTTTACGCTTGCCGACATGAATCGTCAGCGTGCTCTGCGGCGGCAGAATGAAGAGGTGCGCCAGGCCATCCTCGCCTTTAGCCGCTTCCGCCGACGGGATGTTGATGATCTTGTTGCCTTTACCTTTCGACAGCTCCGGCAGGTCGCTGACCGGGAACATCAGCATACGTCCGGCAGAGGTGATCGCCAGCAGCATATCGCTCTCGTTCTCAATCACCAGCGGCGTCATCACGTGGGCGTTGTCCGGCAGGCTAATCAGCGCTTTACCGGCGCGGTTACGCGACACGAGATCGTTAAAGGTACAGATAAAGCCGTAGCCCGCATCGGAGGCCATCAGCAGTTTTTGGTCATCCGCTTCCATCAGCATATGGTCAACCGTCGCGCCCGGCGGCAGCGTCAGCTTGCCGGTCAGCGGTTCACCCTGCCCGCGCGCGGAAGGCAGCGTGATCGGGTCGATGGCGTAGCTGCGACCGGTGGAATCGATAAACGCCACTGGCTGGTTGCTCTTGCCTTTCACCGCCGCTTTGAAGCTGTCGCCCGCTTTATAGCTCAGGCCCGGCGCGTCGATATCGTGGCCTTTGGCGCTACGCACCCAGCCGCTCTGCGACAGCACAATGGTCACCGGCTCGGACGGCTGCATGTCGTGCTCGTTCATCGCCTTCGCTTCTTCGCGCTCGTGCAGCGGAGAACGACGGTCGTCGCCAAAGGCTTCGGCATCCGCCTGCAGCTCTTTCTTCAGAAGGGTATTCATCTTGCGCTCGGACGCCAGAATCGCCTGCAGCTGATCGCGCTCTTTTTCCAGCTCGTTCTGCTCGCCGCGGATCTTCATCTCTTCCAGTTTGGCGAGATGACGCAGCTTCAGTTCGAGGATGGCTTCGGCCTGGGTTTCGCTGATGCCAAAGCGCGACATCAGCGCGGGCTTCGGCTCGTCCTCGGTACGGATGATCTCAATCACTTCGTCGATATTGAGGAACGCCACCAGCAAACCTTCGAGGATATGCAGGCGCTTAAGCACTTTTTCCAGACGGTGGTTCAGACGACGGCGCACCGTATCGCGGCGGAACGTCAGCCATTCGGTGAGGATCTCCAGCAGGTTTTTCACCGCCGGGCGACCGTCAAGGCCAATCATGTTCAGGTTAATGCGGTAGCTTTTTTCCAGATCGGTGGTGGCGAACAGGTGGTTCATCACCTGTTCCATGTCCACGCGGTTAGAACGCGGGACGATCACCAGACGGGTCGGGTTTTCGTGATCCGATTCGTCGCGCAGGTCGTCCACCATCGGCAGCTTTTTATTGCGCATCTGGGAGGCGATCTGCTCCAGCACTTTCGCGCCGGAGACCTGATGCGGCAGCGCGGTGATCACCACAGCACCGTCTTCTTTATTCCACACCGCGCGCATGCGTACGGAGCCGCGACCGTTCTGGTAGATTTTGCGGATTTCCGCACGCGAGGTGATGATCTCGGCTTCGGTCGGGTAATCCGGCCCCTGCACGATATCCAGCAGCTCGTCCAGCGAGGTTTTCGGCTGTTCAATCAGGGTGATGGCGGCTTTCGCCACTTCGCGCAGGTTGTGCGGCGGAATGTCCGTCGCCATACCGACCGCGATACCGGTGGTGCCGTTCAGCAGGATGTTCGGCAGACGCGCAGGCAGCATTTTCGGCTCCTGCATCGTACCGTCGAAGTTTGGAACCCAGTCAACGGTTCCCTGACCCAGCTCGCCCAGCAGCACTTCGGCGTATTTAGACAGGCGGGATTCGGTATAACGCATCGCCGCGAAGGATTTAGGATCGTCCGGTGCCCCCCAGTTCCCCTGACCATCCACCAGCGGATAGCGGTAAGAAAACGGCTGGGCCATCAGCACCATCGCTTCATAACAGGCGCTGTCGCCGTGCGGATGGTATTTACCCAGCACGTCACCGACGGTACGGGCGGATTTCTTGAACTTGGCGCTGGCGCTCAGGCCCAGCTCGGACATCGCATAGACGATACGGCGCTGAACGGGCTTCAGGCCATCCCCGATAAACGGCAACGCCCTGTCCATGATGACGTACATGGAGTAGTTCAGGTAGGCGTTTTCCGTGAATTCATGTAGCGCGAGGCGCTCTGCCATATCGCTCATTACGTGTGATTCCTCAACTCAGAAACCGAAGGGTTTCAGGCAATATTGCCGCAGATACTACCTCATCTGACGAATTGAGTCACAAAGAAAAAGGGCCGCACAGGCGACCCTTTTCGGGTTATTTGTTCAGCTTGATGACCTGCTTCACATCGATTTCAAACTCGTTCCAGTCTTTATCGACTTTACCCTGGAGTTCGACCTTATCCTGCGGGCTGACGGTCACGCCGTTCCAGCGCTTGTGGTCAATCTCAACTACCACTGTGCCGGTTTCATCGCGGAAGGTATAGCGGTCATCGGACAGGCGCTCGGTGATGTTCCCGCGCAACTTCACCCAGGCATCGTCCTTCAGATCCTTCACTTTTGCCGCCGTCGTCAGGTTGGCGTTGTTATCCACAAAACCGCCCTGCTGGGTTTGCGTCTGGGTTGCGGTTGCGGACGGGCCGTTAAATCCGCCCTGCGCGGCAAAAACAGGGGCAGTGGTAATCATCATGATGGCAGCAAGTGCAGCGAATTTTTTCATCTTAATCTCTCCCTTTAATGTGGTTACGCAGTCCATTAAACAGGTTAATCCTTAACAACTTCTTAAGGGGAAAATTTATTTATTTTTACTGTACAGCATGTTGATTCAGAGGGTTTACTGACGGCATCAAGGAGGGAACATGCGCATTTTACTGGTAGAAGACGACAGGCTCATCGGCGACGGCATCAAAGCGGGCCTGAGCAAAATGGGGTTTAACGTGGACTGGTTTACCGACGGGAAAACCGGTCAGGCCGCGCTGTATAGCGCGCCCTATGATGCCGTAGTGCTGGATCTGACGCTGCCGGAGATCGACGGACTGGAGATCCTGCGCGCCTGGCGCGAAAGCGGGCGCAGCGAGCCGGTACTGATTCTGACGGCGCGGGATGCGCTGAACCAGCGCGTCGAGGGGTTGCGCCTGGGCGCGGACGATTACCTTTGCAAGCCGTTTGCCCTGATCGAAGTGGCCGCGCGCCTTGAAGCGCTGGTGCGACGCAGCCACGGTCAGACCCGCAGCGAGCTGCGTCACGGTAAGGTCACGCTCGACCCGACGAGCCTTGTCGCCACGCTGGAGGGTGAAACGCTGACCCTCAAACCGAAAGAGTTCGCCCTGCTGGAGCTGCTGATGCGCAATGCGGGCCGCGTGCTCCCCCGCAAAGCAATTGAAGAAAAGCTCTATAACTGGGATGACGATGTCTCCAGTAACGCCGTAGAGGTCCACGTCCATCATCTTCGCCGCAAGCTCGGCAGCGCGTTTATCCGCACCGTGCACGGCATCGGCTACACCCTGGGTGACGCATGAAACTGAGCCTGAAACTCCGCCTGACGCTGCTCTTCCTGCTGCTCTCCCTGACGGCCTGGTTTGCCGCCAGTCTTGTCGCGTGGCAGCAAACGACGCATAAGCTCGACAAGCTCTTTGATACCCAGCAGATGCTGTTTGCCAAACGTCTGCTGACGATGGACCTGGACGAGATCCGCGCGCCGGAGCGCATGCGCGAGGTGCCCAAAAAAGCCAAACACGGGCATCTGGACGATGACGCGCTGGCCTTTGCCATTTTCAGCGCCGACGGCAACATGATCCTCAACGACGGTGAAAACGGGCACGATATTCCGTATCACTACCGCCGCGACGGGTTTGCTGACGGGCGGCTTCAGGACGACAACGACGAATGGCGCTTCTTATGGCTGACGTCGCCAGACGGTAAATACCGCGTGGTGGTCGGCCAGGAGTGGGAGTACCGCCAGGACATGGCGCTGGACGTGGTGAGCTCTCAGCTTACGCCGTGGCTGGTGGCGCTGCCCGTCATGCTGCTGTTGCTAATCCTGCTGTTGAGCCGCGAGCTGAAGCCGCTGAAAAAGCTGGCGCAGACCCTGCGCTCCCGCACGCCGGATGCCACCGATAAACTCCCAACCGAGGGTGTCCCCACTGAAGTGCGTCCGCTGCTCGACGCGCTGAATCACCTCTTTATGCGCACGCAAGAGATGATGAGCCGCGAGCGCCGCTTTACCTCCGATGCCGCCCACGAGCTGCGCAGCCCGTTAGCCGCCCTGAAGGTGCAAACCGACGTGGCGCAGCTGTATCAGGACGATCCCGAGGCGCAGTCCAAAGCCCTTTCGCAGCTTCATGCGGGTATCGACCGCGCCTCCCGGCTGGTGGATCAGCTCCTTACGCTGTCGCGCCTGGATTCGCTGGATAACCTGGACGGCGTCGAGCCGATTGTTATGGCCGATTTACTGCAGTCCGCGGTGATGGATATTTATCATACGGCGCAGCAGGCGGGCATTGATGTGCGCCTGAATATCCATGCGCCAGAGGTGAAACGCGCGGGTCAACAGCTGCTCCTGAGCCTGCTGGTACGTAATCTGCTGGATAATGCAGTACGTTACAGCCCGCGCGGTAGCGTGGTGGACGTGACGCTGGACGGTCACCGCTTCACCGTGCGTGACAACGGCCCCGGGATTTCCCCCGACGCGCTGGCCCGTATTGGCGAGCGCTTTTATCGTCCACCGGGGCAAGATGCCACCGGAAGCGGGCTGGGGTTATCGATTGTTAAACGCATCGCCACCCTCCACGGTATGCGCGTCTCGCTGGCTAATGCGCCTGAAGGGGGCGTTGAGGTCAACGTCAGCTGGTAGGCATTATTGCGCTGTTTGCAAAAGACTTTGCACATTTTGCTTATTTTTCCGCTCCGTCCTCGCGCGTAGAATCCCCGACATATTCTCAACACCGAGGACAAATAATGAGCAACATTTTGATTATCAACGGCGCGAAAGAGTTCGCGCACTCTAAAGGCCAGCTGAATGACACCCTGACCGAGGTCGCGGACGGTTTCCTGCGCGACGCCGGGCATGATGTTAAGGTCGTGCGCGCAGACAGCGATTATGACGTGAAAACCGAAGTGCAGAACTTCCTGTGGGCCGACGTGGTTATCTGGCAGATGCCGGGCTGGTGGATGGGCGCGCCGTGGACCGTGAAAAAATACATGGATGACGTGTTCACTGAAGGCCACGGTTCGCTGTATGCCAGCGACGGCCGTACCCGTTCAGACGCCTCCAAAAAATACGGTTCCGGCGGCCTGATTCAGGGCAAAAAATATATGCTCTCCCTGACCTGGAACGCCCCGATGGAAGCCTTCACCGAGAAAGATCAGTTCTTCGAAGGCGTGGGCGTAGACGGTGCGTATCTGCCGTTCCACAAGGCGAATCAGTTCCTGGGCATGGATCCGCTGCCGACGTTTATCGTTAACGACGTGATTAAAATGCCTGATGTCCCGAGCTATATCGCAGAATATCGCAAGCATCTCGCGGAAATTTTTGCTTAACTGGTAACCTGGAATTAGAAGGAGTTAACCATGCTTACCGTAATTGCTGAAATTCGTACTCGTCCAGGTCAACATCACCGCCAGGCGGTGCTGGATCAGTTCGCGAAGATTATCCCGACCGTACTTGAAGAAGAAGGCTGCCACGGCTATGCACCGCTGGTGGATGCAGCCACTGATGCCAGCTTCCAGGCGACCGCGCCGGATTCAATCATGATGGTTGAACTGTGGCAAACCGTGGCGCACCTTGAAGCGCACCTGCAAACTCCGCACATGAAAGCGTGGAGTGAGGCGGTAAAAGGTGACGTGCTGGATACCCATATCCGAATTCTGGAGCAAGGGGTTTAAGGTTCGTGGAATTTGCCGGGTGGCACTGCGTTTACCCGGCCTACAAAACCTGACCCGTAGGCCCGGTAAGCGCTAGCGCCACCGGGCTTTTTGTATCACCTTAAAGCCCAACTGCTATGCTTATTCTGACTTCATTGTTAACAGGAGGATGGAATGGGTCTTTTTAACTTCGTGAAAGAAGCAGGCGAAAAGTTATGGGATAACCTGACCGATCATAAAGGTCAGAGCGACAAAGTCAGCGAGCACCTCAAAAAGCTGAATATTCCTGGCGCGGATAAAGTCCAGGTCACCGTTACCGACGGCAAAGCCAACGTGACGGGCGACGGGCTGACGCAAGAGCAGAAAGAGAAAATTCAGGTTGCCGTGGGGAACATCGCAGGGGTGAGCGAGGTGGAGAACAACATCACCGCCACCGATGCCGAAGATGAAGCGACCTACTACACGGTTAAATCGGGTGACACCCTGAGCGCCATCTCCAAAACGGTGTATGGCAATGCCAACCAGTACAACAAGATTTTCGAGGCGAACCGCCCGATGCTCTCCAGCCCGGATAAAATTTATCCAGGCCAGACGCTGCGCATCCCGAAAGCGTAACCGCAGAGTCGGGGGGATCTCCCCCGACTGTTTTACCAGTACGATTTCCAGCTTTGCGTAAAGCGCACCAGCGCCTCAACGTAGAAGTAATCTCCCCAGCTTGCGCACTCATCCACCCCTTTATTGCTCGCCAGGTGATACACCGAGTGCTTCAGCAGCCCGTTGCCCTTCTCGTCTTTGCCCATCAGATAGTGCTTCGTCAGCGACGACATGATCCCTTTCGCCCACTCCAGATAGCGCTCGCGATCCGGATCCGTAACCGGCAGATGCTTCACCAGTTCCAGCAGCCCGCATACCGCGATGGCCGCCGAGGACGAATCGCGCAGCGCGTCGGTGCCCACCAGCGCCAGATCCCAGTGGCAGACAGAATCCTCCGGCAGTCGGTTGAGGAAATAGTTAGCCAGCCGCTTCGACAGGGCGATCATCGTCTCGTCACCGGTATAGATATAGCTCAGCAGGAAGCCGTAAATGCCCCACGCCTGCCCGCGCGACCAGCACGAATCGTCGGCGTAGCCCTGCTGGGTATTGCCGTAGCGCGGCGCGCCGGTGTTCACATCCATATAGTAGGTGTGGAACGTCGAGGCATCCTCACGGATGAGATACGTCGCCGCCTGCATCACGTGCGCTTTTGCAGCCTCGGCAAAGCGCGGATCGCCGGTTTGTTCCGTCGCCCAGTAGAGCAGCGGCAGGTTCATGTTGCAGTCGATGATCATCCGTCCGGCCTGTTCAGGATCGGCCAGATCGCCCCACGCCTGAATGATCTTCGCCTTCTCATGGAAGCGCTCCAGCAGGGCTTCCGCCGCCAGCAGGGAGAACCCGCGCGCCTCGCGATTCCCGGTCAGCCGCCAGGCCGCCACGCAGGAGAGCGTGTACAGGAAGCCCAGGTCGTGGGTGTTGGTGTCATTGCGTCCGGCGATGCGCAGGCCGAACGAGCGTACGTGCTTTTCCGCCATCGCGCGGAATTTCGCCTCGCCGCTCATTTCCCACGCCAGCCAGAGCTGGCCGGTCCAGAAGCTGGTGGTCCACTCCACGTTATCGGTCAGCGGGTAAAAACCGTCCTTACAGGTTTCCGCCGGGAACTGCTCGCCGAATTCGGTTAAATGACGGCTAATCAGGTCGAGGACATGGCCGCGTGCCGAGCTGAGTTCATCGCTAAATGCGCGTGGGTCAACGGGCGCGGCAATCGCAGGCAGGCGCTCCTCTTTGATACGACTTAACATATTTCGGTTCCTTCTTTGACGGCGTAATTATCGGGTAGAGGTTTCTGCTACGTTCAGCGTGCGAGGCCCGCGCCATTTGCTCTGACAGGCGGATAACGTGAAGGCAGAAATAAGGGTAAAGGTCAGCGCCGTGGCGCCCATGATGATATAGGTCTGTTCAAAGCCGATGCGATCATACAGATATCCCGCAGGCGAAGAGATGACCACGTTACCGACGTACAGCATTGCCTGATAGCCCAGTAAATACATGGTGGCGTTCACGCGCTTATCGAAATGCTCGGCGATATATTTAAACACCGAGACCAGCAGCAGACAGATTTCCAGGCCGTACAGGGGTTTAAGCACGGAAATTAACAGGTGTGAATCGCACATGCCGGAAATAATCAGACGCGCTCCCACCACCAGACCGACAATTAACAGCCCGCGCTTGGCGCCAATAAAGTTGACGAACAGCGGGATCACCATATACATGACGAACTCCATGCCGGACTGCACGGTGCCCAAATAGCCAAACACCGCGTTGCCCTGGTGAATATCGTCAAAGAAGGTGACGAAATAGCGCGAGAACTGCTGTTCGGCGATAAACATCATCCACGCCACGCCGGCCACGTACAGGCAGAAAGCCCAGAATTTACGGCTGCGCAGCAGAGCGTACACGTCCGAAGGGGCGATTTTCTCTTTGGTCAGCACCTCACCGGCGTGAACGGAGTTAGTGTTCACTTTCAGGCTGAGCAGGACAATCAGCATCACCACAGAGGTCACGCTGCCCATAATAAAGTTATACGCAGGCGAGAGGTTAAACAGCAGTCCGGAGAAGGACGACGCCACCGCCCAGCCGAGCGAGCCCCACATGCGGATCTGCCCGAACTCCATGCCGTTCAGGCGGCTGAAGCGGTCAGAATAGGATTCACACGCCGCCACGCCCGCATACCAGGCAAAGCTCAAATAGAGCGCGCCGATAATTATCCCCAACATGGTGTTGGAGATTAACAGCGGCTGATAGACGTAAATAAAGAACGGCGCCATCAGGGCCGACATGGCGACCACAAAATAGAGCAGGTATTTGCTCATGCCGATTTTATCGAGAATATAGCCGTAGATGGGTTTGAGAATAACGGAGAAAATACCGTTCACCGCGAATACGGTTCCGATCACCGCCCCGCTGAGATTCGCTTTTTGACCGAGCCAGATAGCCAGCAGACCAATACTGGCGGACCAGGTAAAGAAATAGAGAAAAATAAAACTGCTGATTTTGTAATATTCGGTTCTGTTGGTTATCGATGTATTTTTCATACCATCCTCGCCGAGGTGTAGGGGTCAGAATTTTTATAATGTGAACGACAGTTGACGTTCGCCTCCAGGTTCGCGGATCTCGACCTGGTTTTGAGTGATATTCAGGTGCGGCATGGCCGCACTATTTTGCTTTTCGCTGGCAAAGACGGCGCAGCAGAGCCAGCTTTCGCCCTGAGGGATATCGGTTTTTAACAGCGGAATGGTGGCGCACTCCGGGAACATGATGCTGCTGTTCGGCGGCGTAACGATGCTGTCCGGCAGGCGCGTGATGGCGGGCGAAAGATCGACAATCACGCTGCTGCCGTTCTCGGCTGCCAGATAACAGCCGCGCTCGCGGATCTGGTGTTCGGTTTTCATCACCGCAAACCCACCCTCGGCCGTTTGCAGCGCGCGTGCGCTGTTGATGCGGTGCAGGCGCAGATGCCATTCCCCGAACGGCACTTGCCAGGTGTCGATATGCACGTCGTGCCACGGCGACCAGCGCGAGTAGATATAGTTTTCATCCACCCGCACCGCTTCGCATTCGCGGCGACCGCGGTAGTAATCGTCTCCGTCCGCCAGCAGCAGCATGGAATCACAGGCCGCATGCTTCAGGCCAAAGCGCCCGCGCTCAATGGTGAAACCAAAGCGGCTGGAGTAGGCAAATTTAGTGTATTTGGCGTCGGTATTGACGTAGTTATTCAGCTCAAGCTGTCCGGCGGTGAGCATGGTGACGTGCTGCGACTTTTCCGCATGGATAAGGATCTGCTGAGCATTCGGAATCACGTGCTTTTCCGCCAGCGCGGGCAGCGGCTCCTCATCGGCAAGCCAGAACGAGTGCGTCTCCGGCAGCGCCAGAATGAGCCAGGTTTTCAGCGCCCAGTACGGCGAACCGGGCGAGTTGTAGTCCTCGCACATCGCGAGGTTCGGATAGGCAAAGCCGAGGGTCAAAATGCCGTCGCGATCGGTAATCGGCTGCTGCTGCCACCAGCGCAGATGGCGCAGAATAATGCCCTTCACGATGCCCGGCGTGAACACCTCCAGCCCGGAAAAAGCCACCGCGCTCCAGAATGCGACCATCGCAAAACGGTAAGTCAGGCTGCGGCCAAACGGCACCGAGGCACCGTCGGCAGCGGACCAGTAGATAAAGTCTTGCGCAAACAGACGCGAGCGCTCGCGCAGCACATCCGCCCTCGCCTCGTCGCCGCTCAGGGCGGCGTAGATCAGCCCGTAGAAGTGGAAGGCCATTGAAATGTAATAATCTTTCGGACGCCCCGGACCGTCGGAATACCAGCCGTCGCCCAGATAGTACGCGTCCATCAGCGCAAAACGATGGTCGATGGCGCGCTGATCATACGGCAGCCCGGCGCGCCTGAATCCAAGCTGGACCATGATGGCGAAGTAGTTCCAGTTGCTGTCCGGCATCTGCGCGTCGGTAATCTGGCTGAGCCAGGCGTGGAGGTTCATCACTTCGCGCTCGGTGAAACGCTCGAGGAGTTTGTCACCCAGCAGGGACAGCCCCATACCGTAGGCCGCCATCTCCACCAGACGCTGATCGTAGGGGCCGGTTTCACCCCAGTAGCTCGCGCTTTGCGGATCGGTGCCCAGTTTGATGGCGTCCAGGTATTTCTCACTCCACGACTCGCCCTCGCCGCCCACCATCAGCGGAAACAGCCCCCACAGCGCGCGGGAAAGCCCTTCCATCTGCGCGATATCCGTCGCGTAGTGCGCGCAGGTCTCGCCCAGCGGAAAACGTGAACTGCCCGGCGGAAACTGCTTATCCAGCGCGCCCAGCATCCCGTTTAAATACGCCACCACGTCCCGGCGTGAAGACAACAGATTTGATTTTTCTTTGTTTGCCGCCCACATAGGTTTGCCCTCGTAATCAACTGCGGCAAAGCATAGTGAATCCGCAAGGGGCAGAAATGTTAGCCGCGTCACAGGTGAGAACGATGAATAAACCTACAGTTAAGAAAATTTAAAAAGGTGGTTTATAAATAGCATCTGACGGGAAAAAGTTGAGTTCTATTGCACTATGCGTGACACGCCAACGTCCGATCATCTGGAGCTGATTACCCTAAACGACACCGTGGTGTCGTTCAGCCGCCTGTTCGCCAATACCGTACGTTACCACCACTGGCATCAGTGTCTGGAAATTCTCTATGTGGAAGAAGGGTTTGGCGTCGCGATTGTCGGCAACCGGCATTACACCATGCGCCCCGGCCGGCTGTTTTTCTTCCCCCCCTTTACCCTGCACAAGGTGATGGTGGACGCGCAGGCGGAGGCCATTTACCGGCGCACCATCATTCATCTCGATCATCACGCCGTGCTGAAAAACCTGCGTGATTTCCCGCAAACCCGGCAGCGGCTGGAGCGGCTTTCACGCCGCGGCGGTGAGGCGTGGGTCGCTGACCTGGCGCATTGCCATCACCATGTCGATCATCTGTTGAACTGTTATCAGTCGCCCATGAACAGCGAGGCCATTGCCGGGCTGCTGATCGCCCTGTTTGCCATGCTGCCCGACGATAGCGACGGCACGACGGGCAGCAGCCAGGGGATCGCCAGCCAGGTGATGTTCTGGCTGGATGAGCACTATCAGGAGAAGTTCCGCCTGGACGCGCTGGCCGCAGAGCTGGGCAAATCGCGCAGCTACGTGTCGCGAAAATTCCATGCGGAGACGGGCGAGAAGATCCACGACTATCTCAACACGTTACGGCTGCGTAAGGCCTGCGAGTGTTTACTTCACACGGATTCGAGCGTGCGAGACATCGCGGCGCAGACGGGGTTCTCCGACGTGACGTGGTTCATCAGCGCGTTTAAAAAAGGGATTGGCGAGACGCCGCTGCAGTACAGGAAGAACCATCGTGCGGTTTGACGCCCTCTCCCACAGGGAGAGGAGGAAAATCAACCACTCTTCTTCCCCGGCTTTAATCCACGATGTAACTCGTTGATGCGCTTCATCGACTTAATGGTGCGCTGCGGCTCGGTGGAGGCGACGGACAAAATAATCATTTCAAGGCACAGCAGCACCGTGCCGTGGAGCGGAATTTTGCCCTTCTCGCCGCCGCGCGGAACGTGGATCACCACGCTGGCCTCTTTACTGAATCGCGAGTCAGTCGCGTTAGTCAGCAAAATGGTGGGAATGCCCAGACGTTTCGCCTCGCGCAGCGTGGTCTGCCCTTCCCGGTGCGCGGATTTCTGCGCCATCATCATCAGCACGTCGCCGCGCTGAAGCGCAATAAGCTGTTCGGCAAGCCCTATCCCGGTGCGGTTGAGCGGGATCGCAGGAAGTCCCATACGGCTGAACAACCTGGCAGTGTAATCGGCCAGAATACCGGATGCGCCAATGCCAAAAATAGCGACCTGCCTCGCCTGTGCCAGCAGCGACACGGCCTGCGCCATCGCATAGCGGTTGTGGGGTTCAGACAGCACCTCGCAGGTGTGTCGATGCCCCTCCAGCACGAAATCTATGCTCGTATTCACATCGCTGGTCAGCGTATTCACCGTGGAAGACATTTTCTCGCTGGAAGTCACAACCGGGCCGAACCACTGCTCGAGCGTCTGCTTCAGATCGCGCAATCCGGCAAAACCGAGCGCCTGGATAGCGCGAACGACAGTGGCATCTGAGGTGTTAAGCAGCGTCGCGATTTCCATTGCCGTCTGCTCCATGACCGCTTCACGATTTTCATTGATATAGCGCGCCACCAGCAGCAGCCGTGGCGTGAGCTGGTTCGCCCGCGAACGGAAGCGGTCACCGTACACATCGACTTTGCGGATCACCGTGATGCCTCCGGCAGCGGACGTCCCGCAATCTGCGACTGCACCTGCGCGACCATCAGGCCTAACGAGGCGAACGAGTTCGAGATGGCCTCCTCGCGAGAGATGAGCACGTAATGCCCGGTGCGGCAGGCGTTGAGGAACTGGCACCAGCCCGGCATCACAGCGTCCATCGCCGCCAGCTCGTCCTGCGGCTTGCCGCCGGTATCGCCGCGCCAGGTGGCGAAGACGAAATCGGCATCCAGCTCCGGCAGGCGCTCGGCGCTGACGTCGATACGCCCGCCGTCCGGGATGCTCTCAATCAGCGGTGGAAACGTGAATCCTGCGTCGCGCAGCACGCGTCCAAGCGAGTGATAGCTGTGCATGGCGTTGATTTTGCCCTGATTGGCCTGAATCACCGACACGGTTAACGTGCGGGTGTCGATCGTGGCTTTCAGGGCCTTGATTTGCTCCTGATAGCGACGCTCCAGAATCTTCAGCCGCGCCTGCGTACCGGTGAGCTGCGCCAGCTTGCGGTAGATTTCGGGCGCACCGCCGTCGAGGTGATCGATGCTCACCGTCGGGGCAATTTTTTCCAGCTGTTCTACCGGCGTGTTACGGGTCGGCTCGGTGATGATCAGGTCCGGCTTCGCGGCGGCGATGGCTTCAATGTCGATATCCGCAGTGCCGATGAATTTGATGTCGGAATTATCAAAATCGACACCGGTTAACATGCCGCTGGAACGCAGAAAATGGCTGCCGTCCGGTCGGGTGCGGCCATGGCTGGCAACCGGGGGTACCCCAAGCTCAATCAGCGGGATGGTGATATCCAAATCGTGCAACGAGACGATCCGCTTCGGATGGACCGGCACCACCACGTTGCGGTTCAGATCGTCTGTAAACGTCTGCGTCGGTTCCGCCGCACTCGCCACAAACCCTACCAGCAACAGCATTGTCAAAAGTACGCGCATCACACTCCCTCTAAAATCGGTCCCGACGCTGCCAGAGCAGCAGCAGGAAAAACGGCCCGCCAATCAGTGAAATCACAATCCCCGCCGGCAGTTGAAGCGGCAAAAATGCCAGACGCCCGACGTTATCCGCCAGCAGCACCAGCAGCGCGCCCAGCACGGCGCTTCCCGTCAGCAATGCTGTTTGCCCACCGCGCAGCAGCAGGCGCGCCATATGCGGTGCAATCAGCCCCACGAAACCCATACTCCCCACGCAGGAGACGCAGGCCGCGGTGAGCACGACCGGTGCAAGCACGCGCAGCAAGGCAAGTCGTGAAGTGCGCACGCCAAGCCCGGTCGCGGTGTGGTTACCCAGCAACGCCACGTCGGCGGCGCGTGCGGTAAAGAGCAGCAGCGCGAACGCGGGAAGCGCCCAGGCTGCCGCAATGCTGACCAGCATCCAGTTTGCCGCATGCAGGCTTCCCGCCAGCCACAGCATCGCGGTCTGCACGTCGCGCACGTCCGCGGTAGTCATAAAAACGCCCATTGCGGCGGCCAACGCCCATGACACGCCGATACCCGTCAGGATGAATCGCGGACGGGAAATATCGCGTGCCAGCGCCACCACCAGCAGCGCGGTCAGCAGCCCACCGGCCATGCCGACCAGCGGTCGCCAGTAAAGGCTAAGCGCCGGGAATTGAAAAATCAGCAACAGCACCGCCGCGCTACAGCCCTCTTTCACGCCGATAAGCCCGGGGTCAGCAAGGCCATTGCGGGTGATGGACTGCATCGCCGCCCCCGCCATACCGAGCATCGCGCCGCACAGCACCGCCATCAGCAGGCGCGGCAGACGGATATCCATCACGATGTAATGCGTCTCTGCTTCCAGCGTCTGCGGATAAAACAGCGCGCGCCCGACGGCAGAGGCAGGAATGGGCAGCGAGCCGTGGGTCAGACCAAAACTGAGCAGCAAGAAGGCAGCCAGCGATAAAAATGCCAGGCATGCCAGCGCTTTTGGACGAACCAGCGCCGAAAGGGGGCCGACGCGTAGCGCACGCAGTCCCACCCGGCTCATTTGAACATCCTCGACGCCAGGAAGATAAAGACGGGCGCACCGACCAGCGCGGTCATAACGCCGGTTGCCAGCTCATACGGCGTAAACAGCGTGCGGGCGGCAACATCCGCCAGCAGGAGAACCAGCGCCCCACACAGGGCCGAAAGCGGCACCATTGCGCGGATGTCCACCGTCACCAGGCGGCGGATCAGCTGTGGTACCACAAGGCCGATAAAACCAATCGGCCCGGCGATGGAGACCGCCGCGCCGCAGAGCAGTGCAATCGCCAGCAGCGCGAACAGGCGCGTTTTCAGCAATGAGACGCCAAGCCCCTGCGCCATTCTGTCGCCCAGCGCCAGCATGTTGAGCGAGGGCGAGAGCCACAGCGCCAGCGCAAAGCCAGCGGCAGCAACCCCTGCCGCGCTCCCTATCGTCCCGGCGCTGAGCCCCGCTAAATCTCCCGCCAGCCAGGTGCGCATGGCGAGCAGCGTCTGTTCATCAAGGATTAATATCGCGGCAGTCACCGATGAAGCAAATGCCGACATCGCCACGCCGCACAGCGTGACTTTCATCGGCGTCAGCCCGGTGCGACCAGACGAGGAGAACATCAGCACCAGCAGAAACAGCGCCGCGGCACCGACGGCGGCAACGAGCGGGCGACCAAACGGCAGCGACAGCCCAAGCGCGCTGACGATCACCACCGCCAGCGCCGCCCCTGCATTCAGCCCCAGAATATGCGGCTCGCCGAGCGGGTTACGGATCACCGACTGCAGCAGCACGCCCGCCACGCCGAGCGCGGCGCCAGTCACCATTGCGGCGCAGAGACGCAGCAGCCGGAGCCTGATAATCACGTTATGGTCGAAATTGCGCGGATCGAAATGGAAGAATGCATCCACTACCATCCGGGGAGCGATAAAGCGCGCGCCGATGCCCAAATGTGCAATCGCGCCCATCGCCAGCAGCAATGTGAATACAAGGAATGCCAGAGAGGTGCGCATCATGGTTGTTCTGCGACCTTTCGAAACGGCATAAAGAACGGCTTTCCGGTCATTGGGTTAACGGACATATGTACGTCGACGTCAAACACCGTTTTGATCAGCGACGGCGTGCAGGTGTCGCCTTCATGTAATACACCCTCGACTTTGCCCTGGCGTAAAAAGACCAGCGAATCGCCGTAGTTCACGGCAAAGTTGAGATCGTGCAGCACCACCACCACGGTGCGCCCGTGCTGGCGGGTCAGGGTGTGCAGCAGCTCCAGGATCTCCACCTGATAGCGAAGGTCGAGATACGTCGTGGGCTCATCCAGCAGGATATACGGCGTTTGCTGCGCCAGCGCCATGGCGATCCAGCAGCGTTGACGCTGACCGCCGGACAGGCTTTCAACCGGCAGATGAGCAAACTCTGCCGTTCCGGTCAGGCGTAATGCCTCCTCCACCGCCAGCTCGTCTTCATCACTCCACTGACGCATAAAGTTCTGCCAGGGAAAGCGCCCGCGCGAAACCAGTTCAAAGACGGTTAACCCCTCCGGCAACAGCGGAGACTGCGGCAAAATGCCAAGCTGACGGGCGACCGCTTTGGTCGGCTGTTCATGAATGGCTTTGCCATCCAGCACGACGCTGCCGCCAAGCGGCTGTAGCAGACGCGCGAGGGTGCTCAACAGCGTGGATTTGCCACAGCCGTTCGCCCCCACCAGAACGGTCATCTTCCGTTGCGGGATCGCGAGGGAGATATCATCAACGATGATTTTTTTGTGATAACCCGCAGAGAGATTCTCCAGAACCAGTCCCGGTTTTGTCGTGTTATGCGCCACGTGAATGCCAACGTAATGAAAAACCAATAAATAAAAATAAAACTCATTCTCTTTTGAGAAGTTTGCCGCTGCGCCATGTAGTAGTCAAGTGAATAAAAGCCCTGGATAAACCAGGGGTGATCGCAACAGATCACGCAAAGCTAAATGAATAAATATCGCTTTATTTCAGTAACTTAAAAGCAAAACACTTTGATTTTAACGGTACGGAAATCACTGTAGTCATTTTTTTACTTTTTCCATTTACTACTACAATCCCGCATGATTGAATGATTCTCAATTACAAGTTCGATGCCATTCAGGCTAACGAACAGACCGTAAGGGCAATGACTCACACATTTTTCCGCGAAGATTGTTTCGCCGGATATTCTGGGAAAACAGATGTAATGGCTAAGTTCACACCTTCATTCTCTGGGGTAAAAGGGCGCGCGCTCTTTTCTCTGTTGTTTATGGCACCTTTGGTACACGCAGCGGCAAACGACGGCGAGACCCTGACCGTTACCGCCGATCCGAATGCGACTCTCGACGCCACCAGCGGCTATCAGCCCCTGAACACCTCCACCGCCACGCTGACCAACATGCCGATGCTGGACATCCCGCAGGTGGTCAATACCGTCAGCAATAACGTGCTGGAAGACCAAAACGCGACCACGCTCGACGAGGCGCTGTATAACGTCAGCAACGTGGTGCAGACCAACACCCTGGGCGGCACGCAGGATGCCTTTGTGCGCCGTGGTTTTGGCGCGAACCGTGACGGCTCGATCATGACCAACGGCCTGCGCACCGTGCTGCCGCGCAGCTTTAACGCCTCAACCGAACGCGTGGAGGTGCTGAAAGGCCCGGCCTCAACCCTGTACGGTATTCTCGACCCAGGTGGCCTGATTAACGTCGTCACCAAACGCCCGGAGAAAACCTTCGGCGGCTCGATTTCTGCCACCTCGACCAGCTTTGGCGGCGGTACCGGACAGATCGATGTCACCGGCCCGATTGACGGCACGCGTCTGGCGTATCGCCTGACGGGGGAATATCAGGACGAAGACTACTGGCGCAATTTCGGCACCGAACGCAGCACCTTTATCGCCCCGTCGCTCACCTGGTTTGGCGATGACGCCACCGTGATCGTGCTCTATTCGCATCGCGACTATAAAACGCCCTTCGATCGCGGAACGATCTTCGATCTCAACACCAAAAAAGCTGTCGACGTCGATCGCAAAACCCGCTTTGACGAATCGTTTAACGTCACCGACGGGCAGTCCGATCTCGCGCAGCTCAACGCGGAGTATCGTCTTAACAGCCAGTGGACTGCTAAGTTCGACTACAGCTACAGCCAGGATAAGTACAGCGATAACCAGGCGCGCGTGATGGCCTACGATTCAAAAACCGGCAACCTGACCCGCCGCGTGGATGCCACCCAGGGCTCCACCCAGCGGATGCATACGACGCGGGCGGATCTGCAGGGGAACGTGGACATCGCGGGCTTTTACAATGAGATCCTGACCGGCGTGTCGTATGAGAATTACGATCTGCTGCGCACGGATATGATGCGCTGTAAGAACGTCAAAGGTTTCAATATCTACAATCCGACGTATGGGAATCTCGACAAGTGCACCACCGTCTCGGCGTCCGACAGCGACCAGACCATCAAGCAGGAGAGCTACTCCGCCTACGCGCAGGACGCGCTGTACCTGACCGATAAATGGATCGCTGTCGCCGGACTGCGCTACCAGTATTACACCCAGTACGCGGGGAAAGGCCGTCCGTTTAACGTGAATACCGACAGCCGCGACGACCAATGGACGCCTAAGCTGGGGCTGGTGTACAAACTCACCCCGGCAGTCTCGCTATTTGCCAACTATTCCCAGACGTTTATGCCGCAGTCGTCCATTGCGAGCTACATTGGCGACCTGCCGCCTGAAACGTCTAATGCGTATGAAATCGGTGCTAAGTTTGACCTTTTCGACGGAATTACCGCCAACATTGCGCTGTTTGATATCCACAAGCGCAACGTGTTGTACACCGAAAGCGTGGGTGATGAAACCATCGCCAAAACCGCAGGTCGCGTGCGCTCTCAGGGCGTAGAAGTGGATCTTGCGGGGTCGCTGACTGAGAACACCAACATTATTGCCAGCTACGGCTATACCGACGCGAAGGTGCTGGAAGACCCGGACTATGCGGGCAAACCGCTGCCGAACGTGCCGCGCCATACCGGCTCCCTGTTCCTGACCTACGATATTCACAATGCGTTGGCCGGGAATACGCTGACGCTGGGCGGCGGCGGGCACGGCGTAAGCCGTCGTTCCGCAACCAACGGTGCGGATTACTATCTGCCGGGCTATTTCGTGGCAGATGCGTTTGCGGCGTATAAGATGAAGCTGCAGTATCCGGTGACGCTGCAGGTGAACGTGAAAAACCTGTTTGATAAGACCTACTACACGTCGTCCATTGCGACCAACAACCTGGGCAACCAGATTGGCGATCCGCGCGAAGTGCAGTTTACGGTGAAGATGGAGTTTTGACGTAAAAAAGCCCGATGGCGCTAACGCTTATCGGGCCTACGATCCATTCCCTCTCCCTGTGGGAGAGGGTTAGGGTGAAGGCATCAGGCCTCAATATCCGCCATATCGCCTTTCTCCTGCAGCCAGTTACGTCGGTCTTCCGAACGTTTCTTGGCAAGGAGCATATCCATCATGGCGTTGGTTTGCTGTTCGTCTTCGTCGCTGATCGTTAGCTGTACCAGACGGCGTGTGTTCGGATCCAACGTCGTTTCGCGAAGCTGCATCGGGTTCATCTCGCCCAGCCCTTTAAAGCGCTGCACGTTCGGTTTGCCCTTCTTACGCTTCAGCTGTTCCAGCACGCCCGCTTTTTCTTCTTCCGTCAGCGCGTAGTAAACCTCTTTACCGAGATCGATACGGTAGAGCGGCGGCAGCGCCACGTGAACGTGGCCGTTTTTCACCAGCGTTTTGAAGTGCTTCACGAACAGCGCGCACAGCAGCGTGGCGATGTGCAGACCATCGGAGTCCGCATCCGCGAGGATACAGATCTTGCCGTAGCGCAGCTGGCTCAGATCGTCGCTGTCCGGATCGATGCCGATCGCCACCGAGATATCGTGAACTTCCTGCGAGGCCAGCACTTCATCAGAAGAGACCTCCCAGGTATTCAGGATCTTACCCTTGAGCGGCATGATCGCCTGATATTCACGATCGCGCGCCTGCTTGGCCGATCCGCCCGCCGAGTCCCCTTCCACGAGGAACAGCTCGGTACGGTTGAGATCCTGCGCGGTACAGTCCGCCAGCTTGCCCGGCAGCGCGGGGCCACTGGTCAGCTTTTTACGCACCACTTTCTTCGCGGCACGCAGACGACGCTGGGCGCTGGAGATCGCCATTTCAGCCAGCATTTCTGCTGCCTGAACGTTCTGATTCAGCCACAGGGTAAATGCATCTTTCACCACGCCGGAAACGAACGCCGCGCACTGACGTGACGACAGGCGCTCTTTGGTCTGACCGGCAAACTGCGGATCCTGCATCTTCACGGAGAGCACGTAGGCGCAGCGATCCCAGATATCTTCCGCAGACAGCTTCACGCCGCGCGGCAGGATGTTGCGGTATTCGCAGAATTCGCGCATCGCGTCCAGCAGCCCCTGACGCAGGCCGTTGACGTGCGTACCGCCCAGCATGGTCGGTATCAGGTTAACGTAGCTTTCGGTCAGCAGCTCGCCGCCTTCCGGCAGCCACAGCAGCGCCCAGTCCACGGCTTCTGTATCGCCGCTAAAGTTACCGACAAACGGTTTTTCCGGCAGCGTTGGCAGGCCGTTTACCGCTTCGCACAGGTAGTCGTTCAGACCATCGGCGTAGCACCAGGTTTGTGCGGTATTGTTAACGTGGTCTGTAAAAGTGATTTCCACGCCCGGACACAGCACCGCTTTGGCTTTCAGCAGGTGCGTCAGGCGAGAAACAGAAAAACGCGGGCTGTCGAAGAAGCTTTCGTCAGGCCAGAAGTGGACGCTGGTGCCGGTGTTGCGTTTGCCGCACGTGCCGACAACCTGCAGATCCTGCACCTTATCGCCGTTTTCAAAGGCGATGTTATAGACCTGGCCGTCGCGGCGAACGTTCACTTCCACGCGTTTGGACAGGGCGTTTACGACGGAAATGCCCACGCCGTGCAAACCACCGGAGAACTGGTAGTTTTTGTTGGAGAACTTACCGCCCGCATGCAGACGACAGAGGATCAGCTCAACGGCAGGCACGCCCTCTTCCGGGTGGATATCCACCGGCATGCCGCGCCCGTCGTCGATAACTTCCAGCGACTGATCGGCGTGCAGGATAACGTCAACGCGTTTGGCATGGCCTGCCAGCGCTTCGTCCACACTGTTATCAATAACTTCCTGGCCCAGGTGGTTTGGGCGCGTCGTATCGGTGTACATCCCCGGGCGGCGGCGAACCGGCTCAAGCCCGGTGAGTACCTCAATGGCATCAGCGTTATAGGTTTGCGTCATGATTTAAGCTAGCAATTCGCATTGATTGTCAGTGGCTGTGCAGTCCAAGAAAATCGACAATCTGGGTGAAATGATCCTCAAAGCCCGTGAAAGCATGGTTTCCGCCCTCTTCTATAGTCTGGCGGCAGGATGCGTAATACGCCACTGCCTGGCGGTAATCCAGCACTTCATCACCCGTCTGCTGCAGCAGCCAGATGAGATCCGGCGCTTCAAGCGGGTCGACCTGCATAACTTTGAGATCGTAAATATGGCGTGACTCTAGCACATATTGTTGGCCGGTGTAGGGGTTCTCGTTTTCGCCAAGAAAGTCCCTCAGTAGCTCAAATGGCCGTACCGCTGGGTTAACCACCACTGCGGGCAGCATAAAGCATTGCGACAGCCAGGTGGCGTAATATCCTCCCAGCGATGAACCGACCACGCCAAAGGATTCGCCACCGTGTTCGAGGACGATCGATTCCAGCATCTCCGCCGCTTCCGCCGGGTATGGCGGCAGTTGCGGGACAATCATCTCAACGTGCGGATGATGCTCGCTCAGCCAGTGGCGAAACTGCGTCGCTTTCGCGGAGCGCGGCGAGCTGTTGAACCCGTGAAGATAGAGAAGCGTAGACATCAATAGCCTTCTGAAGCGGTATCGGGGCGGAATTTTGCGCCTGACAAACGGCACACTTCTGTCGTCAGGTTGCCATCGGCATGCAGTTCCAGCCAGCGCCAGCCTGGTGCGATGGTGTCCAGGGTGAAGTTGGCGCAATGCGGCTTAAACTGCACGCAAGTGGACGGCGTGGCGAGCATTCTGCGGCCATTCCAGTCGAGATCCTGTTCCTGATGAATGTGTCCGCACAGCAGATTTTTCACGCGAGGGAAGTTCACCAGCACGCTGTCCAGCGCCGCTGAGTTACGCAGGCTGTGTTGATCGAGCCAGCTGCAGCCCGCTGGCAGCGGATGATGATGAAGCAACAGCAGCGTATTGCGTGCTGGTTCGGCAGCCAGTTTGGTTTCGAGCCAGTCAAGCTGAAACTCGCTTAACTCACCGTGCGGGACGCCAAAGACCTGGCTGTCGAGCAGTAAAATTTGCCAGTGGTCCCCTGCAAAAACACACTTCGCCGGGGAGATACCCGACTCCAGGAGCGAACTGTACATGGCAGGCTGGAAATCATGGTTGCCAGGCAGCCATACGCAAGGCACGCTGAAGCTCGCGATGCCTTCAGCAAAATGCTGGTAGGCCGCGGAGGACTGATCCTGCGCCAGATCGCCCGTTGCGACAATCAGATCGCAGGCGCGGTCTTCGGCGTGAATCGCGTTGAGTACAGCCTGATAGCTCTCCCAGGTATTCACGCCCAGCAGAGTTTCATGCTTTTCGGCAAACAGGTGGGTATCGGTGATTTGTAATATCCTGACTGGCGCCCCACCAGCAACAGTCAGGTTCAACAGGCTTTCCAAATGGTGTCCTTAGGTAGGTTTATGACGCTAACAAACCGGAATCGCCATTGCTCCATGTGCTAAACAATATCTTAGCCAGTCGGCTAAAAACTGGTTAATTTGATGCTTTTCGTCGCGTTGATGCAACTTTTTATTCGGGTAATCATACCGCGCTTTGAAGCGAAAGATCTGCTGGCTCGAACACACTTCAGCGACCATCGCGTCGTGATAGAGGCGCACCGTCATCGACGGCAAGCTCCAGTAGCTAATGCTGGGGGCCGTTTGCTCAATCTCTACCAGCGTAGTGTAGCGCGTTGATTCTGTTATCGTTAACCGATACTGCGCGTTGCTCACCTGATAGCTTACCGTTTCGCCGGGTGCGTCGTTTCGCGGCAGCAGGCGGCGCAGCTGTGCGAAATTGGTTTCGCACAGGCGCATCATTTCTGGGAAGTCAGGTGTATAGCGCTTCATTTTTTCCACTCGTTTCGTAATGTCTGATAATGCAGTTGCAGCCATTGCAGGGCGATGACAGACGCTGCGTTGTCGATTTTCCCCTCTTCTACCCACTGGTAAGCCTGTTCCCGGCTCACCACATGAACCCGAATATCTTCGTTTTCATCTGCCAGACCGTGTATCCCTTCCGCGGTCGTGGCGTCCACTTCGCCCACCATAATGGATAAGCGTTCACTTGTGCCACCCGGGCTTGCCAGATAGCTGAGCACGGGTTTTGTTCTTCCGACAACCAGACCTGCCTCTTCCAGCGCTTCGCGCCGGGCAACGTCCTCGACCGATTCGCCCTCTTCAATCATCCCGGCCACCATCTCCAGCAGCCACGGGCTTTCGCTGACGTCATAAGCGGCGATGCGGATCTGCTCAACCAGCACCACTTCATCGCGCACTGGGTCAAAGGGTAGCAAGACTGCAGCATGCCCGCGCTCAAAAATTTCGCGTTTGATTTCGCCGCTCATCTCGCCGTTAAACAGGCGATGCCTGAAACGGTAAAGATCCATTGAAAAAAAACCGCTATAAAGCGTTTCTCGTGCAATAATTTCTACATCGTTTTTGGCGAATGTGACGGGCAACTTCTCTGTTTTTTGCATAAATCATGTCCTGGTAGCAATGGTGATGAAATGATGAATTTCAAGGCTGTTTGGCTGCCGTTTGTAAGGCTATATGATAGATTGGTGCAAATTACCGCCAGATGGCACGTAACGCCAACCTTTTGGTGTGGATGATTCTGTTAGAATCGGCAATTATTTTTAATTAGATCAGCGCTAATACTGCTTCACAACAAGGAATGCAAATGAAGAAATTGCTCCCCATCCTTATCGGCCTGAGCCTGACGGGCTTCAGTGCAATGAGCCAGGCGGAAAACCTGTTACAGGTCTACCAGCAGGCACGTCTGGGCAACCCTGATTTACGTAAATCAGCGGCCGATCGTGATGCTGCGTTTGAAAAGATTAACGAAGCGCGTAGCCCGCTGCTGCCGCAGTTAGGTCTAGGTGCAGATTATACCTACAGCAACGGTTTCCGCGACGCTAACGGCGTTAACTCCAATGCCACCAGCGCATCACTGCAGTTAACCCAGACGCTGTTTGACATGTCCAAATGGCGCGCCCTGACCCTGCAGGAAAAGAGCGCGGGCATTCAGGATGTGACGTATCAGACCGATCAGCAGACGCTGATCCTTAATACCGCCACCGCGTACTTCAACGTGCTGAGCGCGATTGACTCGCTCTCCTACACCGAAGCGCAGAAACAGGCGATTTACCGTCAGTTGGATCAAACCACCCAGCGCTTCAACGTGGGCCTGGTGGCGATCACCGACGTGCAGAACGCCCGTTCACAGTACGACAGCGTACTGGCCAATGAAGTCACCGCGCGTAACAACCTTGATAACGCGCTGGAATCACTTCGTCAGGTGACGGGTAACTACTACCCTGAGTTGGCCTCCCTGAACGTGGACAGCTTCAAAACCGATAAGCCGCAGGCCGTTAACGCCCTGCTGAAAGAAGCGGAAAACCGCAACCTGGCGTTATTGCAGGCGCGTCTGAGCCAGGATCTGGCCCGCGAGCAAATCCGTCAGGCGCAGGACGGCCATCTGCCAACCCTGAGCCTGAGCGCCTCTACCGGTGTCTCTGATACGACCTACAGCGGTTCTAAAACCAATTCAGCCCAGTACGACGACAGCAACCAGGGTCAGAACAAAGTGGGTCTGAGCTTCTCCCTGCCGCTGTACCAGGGCGGCATGGTGAACTCCCAGGTGAAACAGGCGCAGTACAACTTTGTTGGCGCAAGCGAGCAGCTGGAAAGCGCGCACCGTAACGTGGTGCAGACCGTGCGTTCTTCCTTCAACAACGTGAACGCCTCTATCAGCAGCATCAATGCATACAAACAGGCCGTTGTGTCTGCACAAAGCTCCCTGGATGCAATGGAAGCGGGCTACTCGGTCGGTACGCGTACCATCGTTGACGTACTCGACGCGACCACCACGTTGTACAACGCGAAACAGCAGCTCTCCAGCGCACGTTACCAGTACCTGATTAACCAGCTGAACATCAAGCAGGCGCTGGGTACGCTGAACGAACAGGATCTGCAGATGCTGAACAGCACGCTGGGCAAACCAGTGTCGACCTCACCGGAAAGCGTTGCACCGGAGAACCCGCAGCAGGTTGCCGCGGTGGATAACTTCAACGCTGAAGGCAGCGCGCCTGCTGCACAGCCAGCGGCAGCACGTACCAACACCGGCAGCAATCCGTTCCGTAACTAAGAGTGTCATCAGGCCCACTGCGGCCTGATGCCCTCACCCCGGCCCTCTCCCATGTACGGTCCGGGGACATAGTGAACACTTGTTCGGGGACATGGTAGACACTTACAACTAAGGCATAAGAACCCGTTTATGGAGTCGCTTATGCCCTGGGATGCGAGAGATACCATGTCATTACGTACCGAGTTTGTTTTGTTCGCCTCGCAGGACGGGGCGAACATCCGTTCCCTCTGCCGTCGCTTCGGCATTTCACCGGCCACCGGCTACAAGTGGCTTCGCCGCTGGGCGGAGGAAGGGGCTGCCGGCCTTCAGGACCGCCCGCGCATACCGCACCATTCCCCGAACCGCTCATCTGACGACATCACTGCCCTGCTGCGTATGGCCCATGACCGCCATCAACGCTGGGGCGCACGCAAGATAAAGCGCTGGCTCGAAGACCAGGGGCACACCATGCCCGCCTTCAGCACCGTCCATAACCTGATGGCCCGTCACGGCCTGCTGCCGGGCACTTCACCGGGCATTCCCGCCACGGGACGCTTCGAACACGACGCGCCGAACCGCCTCTGGCAGATGGACTTTAAGGGCCACTTTCCCTTTGGCGGTGGCCGCTGCCATCCGCTCACCCTCCTGGACGACCATTCCCGTTTTTCCCTGTGCCTGGCGCACTGTACCGATGAACGGCGCGAGACCGTGCAGCAGCAACTGGTCAGCGTGTTTGAACGTTACGGCCTGCCGGACCGGATGACGATGGACAACGGCTCACCGTGGGGAGACACCACCGGCACCTGGACGGCGCTGGAGCTGTGGCTGATGCGCCACGGTATCCGGGTGGGGCATTCCCGGCCTTATCATCCGCAGACGCAGGGCAAGCTGGAGCGTTTTCACCGCAGCCTGAAGGCGGAAGTGCTGCAGGGCAAGTGGTTCGCGAGCGAGGGTGAACTGCAGCGCGCCTTCGACCACTGGCGGACGGTGTACAACCTTGAACGCCCGCATGAGGCGCTGGATATGGCGGTACCGGGCTCGCGGTATAAGCCGTCTGCACGACAATACAGCGGCAACACCACGCCCCCGGAATACGACGAGGGCGTGATGGTCAGGAAAGTGGATATCAGCGGAAAGCTGAGCGTGAAAGGGGTAAGTCTGAGCGCAGGCAAGGCGTTCAGGGGAGAACGGGTCGGGCTGAAGGAGACGCAGGAAGACGGCAGCTACGAGGTGTGGTGGTACAGCACGAAAGTGGGGGTGATCGACCTGAAGAAAAAGTCGATCACCATGGGTAAAGGATGTTAAAAAGTGTTCACCATGTCCCCGAACACCTGTCTACCATGTCCCCGGACCGTACACCCACAGGGAGAGGGAGCATCTGAATCACACTCGAACGTAAGCCAACGTAAAGATCCCCCTCATTCCGCCCCTCTTCGCTTCATTTTCAACCACTCATCCTCTATCCTGAGCGTTATTACCACTGGGTCCTGGAAGACAAACATGAAACGGACAAAAACGATGAATCACGCGTCGTTCCGCAAAAGCTGGAACGCACGTCACCTCACCCCTGTTGCACTGGCGGTCACCGCCGTCTTTATGCTGGCAGGCTGTGAGCAAAGCGACGAAACGGTCTCGATGTATCAAAACGCAGACGACTGCTCGGCCGCAACCGGTAAAGCCGCGGAATGTACGACGGCTTATAACAGCGCGCTGAAAGAAGCGGAACGTACCGCACCGAAATATGCTTCGCGCGAAGACTGCGTGGCGGAATTCGGCGAAGGCCAGTGCCAGCAGGCCCCTGCTCAGGCAGGTATGGCACCGGAAAACCAGGCGCAGGCGCAGTCCAGCGGCAGCTTCTGGATGCCGCTGATGGCGGGCTACATGATGGGCCGCATGATGAGCGGCGGCGCGGGCTACCAGCAGCAGCCGCTGTTTAGCTCCAAAAACCCAAACAGCCCGGCATACGGTAAATACACCGACGCCACCGGTAAAAACTACGGTGCAGCAACGCCTGGCCGTACCACGACCGTGCCTAAAACGGCGATGGCACCTAAGCCAGCAACCACCAGCACCATCACCCGCGGTGGCTTTGGTGAATCTGTGGCGAAACAAAGCACCATGCAGCGCAGCGCGACCGGGTCTTCGACTCGCTCAATGGGCGGCTGATTATGGAACGAGTCAGTATTGTCGAGCGCCCGGACTGGCGCGAAAAAGCCACTGAATACGGTTTTAACTTCCACACCATGTACGGCGAGCCGTACTGGTGCGAGGATGCTTACTACAAGCTCACGCTGGCCCAGGTTGAAAAGCTGGAAGAGGTCACCGCAGAGCTGCACCAGATGTGCCTGAAGGTCGTGGAAAAGGTTATCGAAAGCGATGAGCTGCTGACCAAATTCCGCATTCCGAAGCACACCTGGAGCTTTGTACGCCAGTCGTGGAAAACAAACCAACCTTCACTTTACTCTCGCCTCGATCTCGCCTGGGATGGCGTGGGTGAACCTAAGCTCCTGGAAAATAACGCCGATACCCCAACCTCCCTGTATGAAGCGGCATTCTTCCAGTGGATTTGGCTGGAAGATCAAATCAATGCTGGAAACCTGCCGGAAGGGAGCGACCAGTTCAACAGCCTGCAGGAAAAGCTGATTGAGCGTTTCGCCGAACTGCGCGAACAGCACGGCTTCAATCTGCTGCACCTCGCCTGCTGCCGCGACACGGAAGAAGACCGCGGTACGGTTCAATACTTACAGGACTGCGCCGCCGAAGCGGAAGTCGCCACCGAGTTTCTCTATATCGAGGATATTGGTCTGGGTGAAAAAGGTCAGTTTACGGATATGCAGGATCAGGTGATCAGTAACCTGTTCAAACTCTATCCGTGGGAATACATGCTGCGCGAGATGTTCTCCACCAAGCTAGAAGACGCTGGCGTGCGCTGGCTGGAGCCAGCATGGAAGAGCATTATTTCGAATAAAGCCCTGCTGCCGATGCTGTGGGAGATGTTCCCGAACCACCCTAACCTGCTGGCGGCGTACTTTGCGGAAGACGATCATCCGCAGATGGAGAAATTCGTCGTTAAGCCGATCTTCTCCCGCGAAGGCGCAAACGTCTCCATCATCGAAAACGGCAAAACGCTGGAAGCGGTTGAAGGACCTTACGGCGAAGAAGGGATGATCGTCCAGGAATTTTATCAGCTGCCGAAATTTGGCGACAGCTATACGCTGATTGGCAGTTGGCTCATCAACGATCAGCCTGCCGGGATTGGCATTCGCGAAGATCGCGCGCTGATCACTCAGGATCTGTCGCGGTTTTATCCGCATATTTTTATTGAGTAAGACTTGCCCGGTGGCGCTACGCTTACCGGGCCTACGCGCGACATGTAGGCCGGGTAAGGCGAAGCCGCCACCCGGCATGTTTTTACCCAATCTGCACCGATAGCATACTTAAGCTCCCCATCTCAATACCGTCGACCGGGATCGTCACCGGTTCCTGACCATCCCACGCGCCAAGCACATACAGCAGCGGCAGGAAGTGCTCCGGGGTCGGGTTAGAGAGCGAACCGCCTTCGTGATCCAGATAGTTCACCAGCGGATGCGCCTCACTCGGGCCTTGCCAGGTCAGGTTCGCTTTTACATAGTCGTTAAACGAGGTCGCCCACGGGTACGGCGTGTTCTCACCGTGCCAGCGCGCCGTACGCAGGTTATGCACCACGTTACCACTCGCCACCAGCATGATGCCTTCATCACGCAGGGTTGCCAGCTTGCGGCCCATTTCCAGATGCCAGGCGGCGGGTTTGGTGCTGTCGATGCTCAACTGCACCATTGGGATATCGGCATCCGGGTACATCTTAATCAGCACGCCCCAGGAGCCGTGATCAAAACCCCAGGCTTCTTTATCCAGTGCAACCGGAACAGGCGCCAACAGCTCCACCAGCTGCTGAGCCAGCGCTGGTGAGCCAGGGGCGGGGTAATGCGTGTCATACAGCGCCTGCGGGAAACCGCCGAAATCATGAATGGTTTCCGGTGCTTCCATCGCCGTAACGCCGGTACCTCGCGTGAACCAATGCGCAGATACCACCACAATGGCTTTCGGGCGCGGCAACGTCTCACCCAGCTGACGCCAGGCTCGGGTATAGACGTTATCCTCCAGGACGTTCATTGGGCTACCGTGGCCTAAAAACAGTGCTGGCATACGAGAAGAAGACATGATGATATCCTTACAGACGGTGTCAATTTGATTGGGCTACATTACGCGCAATCCGGTAAAGATGAACGCTGATAAGCATGAAGAACATCTTCAGGAAATTTGAATATAAGGGACAGATAAAGGAGAGATGAATGTCAGTACCTCTGATGTTGACCGTCCTGGCGGGTGCAGCCACCTTCATTGGCGCGATCCTGGGCGTACTCGGCCAGAAACCCTCTAACCGTGTGCTGGCTTTTTCACTCGGTTTTGCTGCCGGCATTATGCTGCTTATCTCCCTGATGGAGATGCTGCCCGCCGCCCTTGGCACAGAGGGCATGTCCCCACTTCTGGGCTACGGCATGTTTGTCTTTGGTCTGCTCGGGTATTTCGCTCTCGATCGCATGCTTCCGCACGCGCATCCGCAAGATTTAATGCAGGAAAATGTCACCCCCTCGCCGCGTAATATCAAGCGCACGGCGATACTGTTGACGCTGGGCATCAGCCTGCATAACTTCCCGGAGGGCGTCGCCACCTATGTGACGGCCAGCAGCAATCTGGAAATGGGCTTTGGCATCGCGCTGGCGGTCGCCTTACACAATATTCCTGAAGGACTTGCCGTTGCGGGACCGGTGTATGCAGCCACCGGCTCAAAGCGTACTGCCGTTTTCTGGGCCGGTATTTCAGGTATCGCCGAGATTCTGGGCGGCGTACTGGCATGGCTGATCCTTGGCAGTCTGGTTTCACCTGTGGTGATGGCAGCCATTATGGCCGCGGTGGCCGGGATTATGGTCGCACTTTCAGTAGATGAACTGATGCCGCTGGCAAAAGAGATAGACCCGAACAACAACCCGAGTTATGGCGTGTTGTGCGGCATGTCGGTGATGGGGTTTAGCCTGGTCTTGTTACAGTCAGCAGGTATAGGCTGAGCGGTTGCGCTCCCTTTTTTGCGGGAGCGCAATTTTTGGAATTGTCAGTGAGTGCCAACCATTATTATCAATGATATTAAGTCCTGCACCATACTTTCTCGCCGCCATAGAATTCACTCAAGAAATATTATTTATAACTATTTCCCGTAAAATAATTAGCATTTAGTGTATTACATGAACGTCAAAAGGTTGATATTAGTCACTATTTAAACCAAGCGCCCTGGCTTTTTAGTCACAGCACCTATGTCACCTATAACCCCAAAAAATATATTAATAATATCTAACTACCTCATTAAGAAATACTCACGAGATCACTCATATTGTGGCTGATATATTTCACCCGTTTTAATGCAATAAACGTGTTGCAATATTAATTCATGAACCGTATTGCGATTTCCAATTTTAGATAAAGGATTATATCTTCATGTTTAACAAGACTATCCTGGCCGTTGCGACAACTGCACTGCTTTCTGGCCTGTCATTTACTGCTGTAGCAGCAGATAACCAGGGCTCAGGGAAGATCACGTTCACTGGCGAAGTGATCAGTGCGCCTTGCTCTATCACCCCGGGAGATGAAAATCAGACCATTGAATTAGGCGAAGTCGCAGATAGCGTGCTGAATAGCGGTAAAAACTCGCTGCCGGTTGACGTTAATATCCACCTGCAGGACTGCATTCTTTCCGACAACAGCGGGTCAACACCAACCACTATCGATAAAGTGAAGGTGACGTTTACCTCAGCCAGTACCGATAGCGCTGATACCAGCCTGATGCGCAATACTTTGGACGGCAACATCGGTGGTGCAACAGGCGTGGGCATTCGTCTGCTGGATAGCGGCAGTAATAAAGTCACGCTGGGTACGCCGATTGAAGTGTCATTCCCGACCACTAACGCCTATCAGGAACTGAATTTTAAAGCCCGCATGGAACCTGTATCAGGTAAAACGGCCACTCCGGGTAACGTTCAGGCCCAGGCGAACTACGTTCTCGCGTACAAGTAATTCTATTTATCGCCTGAATGACTAGCCGATGAAGGATTCATCGGCTTTTGTTTATTCCTTTAATCAGCGAAACGGATTTATGCTAAAACACTCAGCGCCCCCACTTTCTTTTCTCTCTGCTGTTATAAAGCATTCGCTGAGTGCTACGTTTTACTCAGCACTACTCGTGCTTCCGGTTTCTGCGGTTGAATTCAACACGGATATGATTGACGTTGAAGATCGAAGCAACATAGATATTTCTCAGTTTGAGAAAAAAGGCCACATCGTGCCGGGTAGCTATCTCGTTCGCATTCAGGTCAATAAAAACACGTTGCCGCAACCTGCGACAATGGAATGGATCGCAACGGATAACGACAGCGGCTCGCAAATTTGTGTCAACGCAGAGCAATTATCCGCTTTCGGGTTGAGCGCGGAATTTATTTCAGCACGCCATTATACTCCGGGCGGGCGATGCCTTGATCTTTCAGGTGCTCCAGAACTGGTTTTTTCACTCAATAAGGGCACGATGGTGCTGTCCGTCACCGTCCCTCAGGCATGGATGACGTATCAGGCGCAAAACTGGACGCCGCCTGAATTCTGGGATGACGGCATTGCGGGCGTGTTACTCGATTATAATCTTTATGCCAGCCAGTACGATCCGCACGGGGGCGACGACAGCCAGAATGTTAGCGCTTACGGCACGCTTGGGTTTAACCTCGGCGCATGGCGTCTGCGTTCAGATTATCAATACAATCAAAACTTCCGTAAGGGTGAGTCGACCGGCAGCGACAGCAGTCTGGCACGGACCTATCTGTACCGTCCTGTTCCTTCGCTGTCATCAAAAATGACGCTGGGGCAATATGATTTAAGCTCAGATATATTTGATACCTTCCACTTTACCGGTGCATCGTTGGAAAGTGACGAAAGCATGCTGCCGCCTGATTTACAAGGCTATGCACCGCAAATTACCGGTATTGCGCAGACCAATGCCAAAGTGACCGTCACCCAGTCTGGCCGCGTCCTTTATCAAACAACCGTCGCGCCGGGTCCTTTCACGATTTCCGACCTGGGGGAAACCTACCAGGGGCAGCTGGACGTGACAGTTGAAGAGGAAGATGGACGCAAAACTACCTTCCAGGTCGGTTCTTCCTCTATTCCCTTCCTGACCCGAAAAGGCCAGGCGCGTTACAAAACCTCCGTCGGTAAACCCACCGCAACGGGACATAACGACATCAACAACCCCCTTTTCTGGACAGGTGAACTCTCCTGGGGTTGGCTGAGTAATGTGTCACTGTATGGTGGCACCATGCTGACGGCAGATGACTATCAGGCTATGACTACCGGTATCGGCTTCAACCTGGATGAGCTCGGTTCGTTATCCTTTGATGTGACAGGCGCCGAGGCCACGTTACATCAGGAAAACAATGATAAACAGCGAGGTTTCAGTTACCGCGTAAACTACGCTAAGCGCTTCGAAGCAACCGGTAGCCAGATTACCTTTGCCGGTTATCGATTCTCAGATAAAGAATATGTCTCAATGAGCGAGTATCTTGCCTCCCGCGACGGTGATACCTCAACGACAAACGAAAAAGAGAGTTATGTCATCTCCTTCAACCAGTACCTTGACTCTCTGGCATTAAATACTTATCTCAACGTCACTCGTAATACTTACTGGGATAACAGCAGTAATACGAACTACTCCTTTTCGCTGAGCCGCAATTTTGATATTGGCGATTTCAAAGGGCTATCCGCTTCGCTGGCGCTGAGCCGCGTGCGCTGGGATGACAGTGACGAAAATCAGATCTATTTTTCCTTCACCCTCCCGCTGGAGCAGAGCCGTAGCATTATGTACAGCTATCAGCGCTCAGGTGGCGACAGTGCGTCTCATATGGCTTCCTATTATGATTCATCCGATCGCAACAATACGTGGAATCTCTCTGCCTCTACGACAGAAGAGGATTTACGCGAAGGCGAACCGTCATTGCGTGGCGGATATCAGCACTATTCTCCTTACGGACGTCTCAATCTGTCAGGGAGCGTTCAACCTAATCACTATCGTTCAATCAGCGCTGGCTGGAATGGTTCGATCACGGCTACGCAACATGGTGTCGCCCTGCATGATTACAGCCCGGCAGATAATGCCCGCATGATGATTGATGCTGATGGCGTTTCAGGGATTGAGGTCAACAGTACGCGCACGCGCACTAACGCATTCGGTATTGCCGTTGTGCCCTCGCTCACCAACTACACCACTTCAACGGTGCGTGTAAACAGCAATACATTGCCTGATGGTGTGGATATAGAAAACTCCGTCATACGAACCACGCTGACAGAAGGCGCCATAGGCTATAGCAAGCTCAACGCCACCAGCGGCTACCAAATTGTCGGCATCATTCGTCAGGAAAACGGACAGTTTCCGCCTTTGGGTGTCAGCGTCATCGACAGCGCCTCGGGCAAAGAAGTCGGGCTGGTCGCGGAAGAGGGGTTCGTGTATCTCAGTGGAATTCAGGAAGACAGTCTCTTACGCCTGAACTGGTCTGATAAAACGTGTGAAATCACGCCACCAAATCAGAGCAACCTCAGCGGCGAGGCCATCTTATTACCTTGTAAAACAGTGCATTAATTCAGGATGAAACAATGAACATACCGTTAATTTCAAAAGGACTTATCTGTCTTCTGGGCGCGTGCAGTTCTGCATACGCCACCGTATCCCCAGACAGAACGCGCATCATTTTCAACGCCTCCGCGAAAAGCGTATCGGTCAGGTTGACGAACCAGAGTAAAGCCGCCCCCTATCTGGCTCAGTCGTGGATAGAGGATAAAGCGGGAAAGAAAACACGCGAGTTTATCTCCCCTATTCCGCCCCTGTTGCGTATTGAGCCTGACGAACAGGCGCAGGTGCGCCTGATGGCACAGCAAAAACTCAGCCAGCTTCCGGCCGATCGTGAGTCGCTGTTTTATTACAACATGCGGGAAATACCACCCAAAGCCGAGCAGAAGAACGTGATGCAAATCGCCATGCAAAGCCGCCTTAAGTTGTTCTGGCGACCAAAAGCCATTGAGCTGAAAGAAGGACAGTTTGTGCCACTGGATAAGGTGGTCATATCCCGCGTCTCCGGCACCCTGCAGTTCAAAAACAGCAGCCCGTATTACATTACCGTCGGCTATATCGGCCTGAACGGGAAAACCTTATTGCCGGGTGCGGAGAGCGTCATGATAGAGCCGTTCGGTCAGGCCAGCCAACCGTTAGCTAACCTGCCCGCTGAATTTCAAATTGGCTATATCGGCGATTATGGTGGCCTGGAAATGTTTAAGGTGAGCTGTAACACAGTGCAAACCACCTGCCAGAGCAAACCAGTGAAAAAGGGATAATGATGAAAAAAATATATCTCGCCATGCTCGTTCTTTGCTGTCTGTTTTCATCCTCTGCATGGGCATTAAATTGCTATAAAGATAGTTCTGGCGGCGCAAGCCTGGTCACAACAACACTTCCGACGTTCACCGTACCGGCCAATGCGCCGCCTGGGCAGAAAATCTGGGAAAGCGGCGATTTGCTGGTGACGGTGTATTGCGATAATGCTACCCGCGATCACACTAAACCGGTCGACCAGGATCCCTGGAGTGAGAATATTCATGCCTATATTCTGGACAGCTTTCATAACACCGATAGCCTGATGACCAATAATCCCTATCTGGCATTTGGTGTAACCTATAACGGTGTTGACTATGACATGCCTGATATCAAAATTGATACGGGTGCCTGCCTGGATAAAAAAGAAGATTTTTATGGTGAATATAAGGTCGCAGCGTGTAACGGCACGACTGTTCAAAAAAGCGTGACCTTTACAGTACGTTTTCGTCTCTACGTTAAGCTAAAAGCCGTACCGAAGGAGCAGTTTGACTATACCTTTGCACAAGTCACCGTGCTGACGTTTGACGGTTCTGGTGGGATTAACGTCATGCCTGGCGCAAAAAATCTCCATTACGATATTACCGGTCTGTCTAATATCCATTTTCTTGATTGCGGTGTGGATATCCGAATCTATCCTGAAAATCAGATTGTGAACTTTGGTCAGTTCACGGAGAGCGCAGTCAACGCGAAAGCACTCACTTCGCCATTTAGCATTTCGACGATAAGGGATGCCACGGCTGGATGTTCAGAACAATTTGACGTCACGACAAGTTTTTATACGACAGATACGCTCTACGATAATACCCATCTTGACATGGGAAATGGTTTACTTATGCGGCTCATTGATAAAACCAACGGCGACGTGGCGTACAACCAGTATCTTCCTTTTGCAACCTATCACCCAGATGATACGGTGACGACGCTGACTCACGATTATACGGCTGAGCTCACCCGCAAACCCGGGGAAGCCGTTACTGTCGGCCCATTCAGTAAAGACATTATTATCAAAATTAACTATCAGTAGGCATAACCACTAGACACAAAAAAGCCGGGTTTCCCCGGCTTTTTCATATCAGCCATTTCAGCTGGCTTTGCGCTCGTGCGCCTGGCGATACTCCACCAGATCTTCAATCGTCACCACCGGCATGTTGTGCAGGCGCGCAAAGGTGATGCACTCCGGCGCGCGCGCCATGGTGCCATCATCGTTGGTCAGTTCACACAGCACACCCGCAGGTTTGAAGCCTGCCAGGGTCACCAGGTCGATAGTCGCTTCGGTGTGACCGCCGCGGGTCAAAACGCCGCCCGCCTGCGCACGCAGTGGGAAGACGTGGCCTGGACGATGCAGATCGGATGGCTTCGCACCGTCTGCAATCGCTGCACGTACGGTGGTCAGACGGTCAGCCGCAGACACACCGGTGGTCACGCCATGCGCCGCTTCAATGGTCACGGTAAAACCGGTACCAAAGGCGCTGGTGTTGTTTTCGACCATCATCGGCAGCTCGAGCTGCTTACGACGATCTTCGGTAATACACAGGCATACGATGCCGCTGCCATGACGGATGGTCAGCGCCATCTGTTCAACGGTCATGTTTTCGGCGGCGAAAATCATGTCGCCTTCGTTTTCACGGTTTTCATCGTCAAGCACCATCACACCGCGGCCTTCGCGCAGTGCATCCAGTGCATGTTCAACACGTTGAGTTGAAGTGCCAAAAGAGGAAAGTAGCGTCTGATTCATGGTAAAAAAACCTCATTAACATTATGGTTACCAGAATCAGGGCAGTCTTAGGAGCGCCGTATAAGCGGCAAAAAGATAACGTGAGCGGGCCCATGCCCGACTGGATCGTTACTCTCTCCCATCCGGACTCTAACCGTCGGCCCCGGAATTACACCGGATCTGCTGACCTTTGAGTATTCACCCAAAGCGCTCGCGGGCTTTCAGCGTTAAGCTGATTTACCGCCGGTGGGGAATTTCGCCCCGCCCTGAGAATAAGCGAGATAACTATAACGCTATTGATTAACCTGGGCAATGCATAAGCTTCAAACAAATCTGCTTTATCCTGGAGCATGACGCGCTACAATGTTCATCAACACCGTTTTATCAAGGGAAGCCACTATGATTGACCCGAAGAAAATTGAGCAAATTGCGCGTCAGGTTCACGAGTCCATGCCAAAAGGCATTCGTGAATTTGGTGATGACGTTGAGAAGAAAATCCGCCAGACGCTGCAGGCGCAGTTAGTTCGCCTTGATTTAGTGAGCCGCGAAGAATTCGACGTGCAGACGCAGGTTCTGCTGCGCACCCGCGAAAAGCTGGCGCTGCTGGAACAGCGTTTGACCGAGCTGGAAAACCGCAATACCCCGGAAGAAGTGAAGCCGGCACCGGCGATTCCACCGGTGGATGACCAGGAGTAAGTGCGGCCTCTTGTGCCCGGTGGCGGCTACGCCTTACCGGGCCTACATGAACGCGTAGGTCGGGTAAGGCGCAGCCGCCACCCGACATAAAAAAACGGGCCAAATGGCCCGTTTTTTACTGACTGTCTTTCTGGATCTTCTTAATGATGTTGGTGGTTGAACACCCGTCCTCAAAGTTGAGCACCATCACCTCACCGCCGTTGGCCCAGACCTCTTCGCTCCCCGCGATTTGCTCCGGTTTGTAATCCCCGCCTTTCACCAGCAGGTCTGGCAGAATTCCGGCAATCAGGCGCTGCGGCGTGTCTTCTTCAAACGCCACCACCCAGTCCACGGCTTCCAGCGCGCCAAGCACGATCATACGCTGCTCCAGCGGGTTCACCGGACGCGTTTCACCCTTCAGGCGTTTCGTCGACGCATCGCTGTTAACCGCCACAATCAGGCGATCGCCCAGCTTGCGCGCATTCGCCAGATAGGAAACATGGCCCGCATGCAGGATGTCGAACACGCCGTTGGTCATCACCACTTTCTCACCGCGCTTGCGCGCAGCGGCGACGGCCACTTTCAGCTCGTCTTCGCTCATGACGCCAAAACCGGTATCGGCACGACCGCGCACGGCGTTTTCCAGCTCGATAGGCGAAACGGTAGACGTCCCGAGCTTACCGACCACCACGCCCGCCGCCGCGTTCGCAAAGTAGCACGCTTCTTCGAGGGAATTACCCGCCGCCAGCGTCGCCGCCAGGACACCAATCACCGTATCACCGGCACCGGTTACGTCGTACACTTCTTGCGCCTGGGTTGGCATATGCAGCGGCGCTTTGCCCGGCTGCAGCAGCGTCATTCCCTGCTCTGAGCGGGTCACCAGCAGCGCGGACAGCTCGAAATCTGCAATGATCTTCATGCCGCGCTCAACCAGCTCTTCCTCGGTTTTGCACTTGCCCGCCACCGCTTCAAACTCGGAGAGGTTTGGCGTCAGCAGCGTCGCGCCGCGATAACGCTCAAAATCGGTTCCTTTCGGGTCGATCAGCACCGGCACGTTGGCTTTACGCGCCAGCTTAATCATCGTCTGTACGCTTGCCAGGGCACCTTTCGCATAGTCGGACAGCACCAGCGCGCCAATATTGTCCAGCGCCTGGTTGATACGCTCGTGCAGCGGCTCAGGATCGACGCCCTCAAAACCTTCTTCAAAGTCGAGGCGGATCAGCTGCTGGTTGCGCGACAGCACGCGCAGCTTGGTGATGGTCGGGTGGGTCGGAACAGAAACGAAATCGCACTTCACGTTCACGTCCGCCAGCGACTTGCTCAGCGCGCGCGCCGCATCGTCGATGCCGGTCAGGCCCACCAGACGCGAATGCGCGCCCAAAGAGGCAATATTCATCGCCACGTTTGCCGCGCCGCCGGGACGCTCTTCAATGGTGTCGACCTTAACCACCGGTACCGGTGCTTCCGGAGAGATGCGGCTGGTCGGGCCGTACCAGTAGCGATCCAGCATCACATCCCCAACAACCATTACCCCAGCACGTTCAAACTCTGGCAGTGTTACTTTCATTCCTGACTCCAGAAAGATTCACAATTTGCGCGCGATAATATCACACTTGATTTGTTACGCACGGTTCCACCAGCCACTTCTGCCAGCTGGCCGTTACCTGAGCGCGTTCAGCGATGAAACAGTCCAGCGCCACGTGCCCCGGCTGCTCCTGCAAGGCCAGGTGATGCAGCTCGTCGCGCAGCGTGGTGTAGGCGCGGGTTAAGGCCTGCGCTTCCTGCTCGTCCATAATGTCGTTTTGCGCCAATAGTTCCAGAATGCGCACGTTATCCGACCAGCGCGTCAGCTTCGGCTTGTCGTGCGCGTGCAGCAGCACCAGATACTGGGTAATAAATTCAATATCGGTAATCCCGCCCTCATCGGCTTTAATATCAAAGCGATCGCGATGCTTATTGCCTAAGTGCGCACGCATTTTCTCGCGCATTTCGCGCACTTCGGTCTGCAACGTACTGCCGTCACGCGGGGTGGTCATGACCTCCTTGCGGATGACGTCAAACTGCGTTTTTAGCTGCGGATCGCCATACACCACGCGTGCGCGCACCAGCGCCTGATGCTCCCACGTCCAGGCTTCACTCTTCTGGTAATCGGCGAAGGACTCCGTCGAGGTGACCAGCATGCCCGCCGCGCCGGACGGGCGCAGACGGGCATCCACTTCATACAAAATGCCCGACGAGGTGCGGGTGCTGAACAGGTGCATGATGCGCTGCGCCAGACGCAGGTAGAACTGGCGCCCGTCAATTTCACGCTCGCCGTCGGTCATCACGTCAACCGGGCAATCGTGCAGGAAAATAAGATCGAGATCAGAACTGTATCCCAGCTCCCAGCCGCCAAGCTTGCCGTAGCCCACCACCGCGAAACCGCGACCCTCACGGTCGGCCAGGTGTTTCGGCTGGCCGTAGCGCGCCACCATCTGCACCCACGCCTGATGCACCACCGCGTCGATAATCGCTTCCGCAAGCCAGGTTAAGTGATCGCTCACTTTCATCACCGGCAGCGTTCCGGCGATATCCGCAGCCGCCACGCGCAGCATCTGCGCCTGCTTAAACTGGCGCAGCGCCTCAAGCTGTTGCTCTTCATCTTCTTCCGGCACGCGCAGCAGATACTGTCGCAGCTCGTCGCGGTAGGCATCCGTCGCCGTGGGCTGATACAGCGTGTTCGGGTCGAGCAGCTCATCCAGCAGCAGCGGGTAACGTGCCAGCTTGTTCGCCACCATCGGCGACGCGGCACAGAGGGAAATCAGATGCTTGAGCGCGCCCGGAAACTCGCTCAGGAGCTCCAGATAGGTGGTACGCGTGATAATCCCGCTCAGCAGCGGCATCATGCGCGACAGCGGCACCGGCGCGTCCGCTCGCGAGCAGACCTCGCTCAGCAGGTGCGGCATCAGGTGATCCAGCACCTGACGACCACGCGGGCCAATGGCGCGTTTGTTCAGTTCAAGACGGAAATCCGCGATTAGCGCCACCACGCGATGACGGGCATCGTCACTCAGGTGTGCCAGCACGGGGGTCGTGTCATCTTCCTGAAGCGCGTCCTGCCACAGCTCGCGCCAGTGCTCGGAAAGCGCATCGTCCTGCGACTCACTTTCGTCATCACCAATCAGGTCGTTAAAGATGCGGCGCACGCCTGCCATATGGGCATCCAGCCGTTCGGTCAGCGTTGACCAGTCTTCCGCGCGCATGCCCCAGGCCAGACGCGCCCGGTTCAGGTCGTCGCCCGGCAGAGTCTGGGTCTGTTCGTCGTTGATGCTTTGCAGCAGATTTTCAAGACGGCGCAGGAACAGATAGGCCTCGCGCAGGGTTTGCGCGTCGCCTTCTGGCAGCAGGTGCAGCTGCTCGATGGCGCTCAGCGTCGGCAACAGCGAGCGGGACTGCAGCGATGGCTCACGCCCGCCGCGAATAAGCTGGAAGACCTGCACGATAAATTCAATTTCGCGAATGCCGCCCGCGCCGAGCTTTATGTTGTCCTTCAGACCGCGACGGCGCACCTCACGGGCGATCATCCCTTTCATATTACGCAGGGACTGGATCACGCTGAAGTCGATATAGCGACGGAACACGAACGGGCGCAGCATGGCGCGCAGCTCGTTGGCGTAAGCGTCGTCGCTGTCACCCATGATCCGCGCTTTGACCATCGCGTAGCGCTCCCAGTCGCGCCCCTGCTCCTGGTAGTAATCTTCCAGCGCGGCAAAGCTCAGCACCAGCGGGCCGCTGTCGCCAAACGGACGCAAACGCATGTCCACGCGGTAGACAAAACCGTCCTGCGTGGGCTGATCCAGCGCCTTAATCAGACGCTGGCCGAGGCGGGTAAAGAACTGGGCATTGTCCAGCTCGCGTCGGCCGCCGCGCGTGGAGCCGTTCTCTGGCCAGGCAAAAATCAGGTCGATGTCGGAGGAGAAGTTCAGCTCGCAGCCGCCGAGCTTGCCCATTCCCAGAATCAACAGCGGCTGAGGAACCCCTTCCTCGCTGCACGGCGTACCCCACTCTTTACAGCAGGCGGCGTAGAGCCAGTCGCGCGCGGCGACAATCAGCGTTTGCGCCAGCTCGCTTAGCTGCTGCAAGGTGCTCTCTTCGCTTACCCGCTCCAGGGACTGCGCCCAGGCGATACGCACCATGACCCGACGGCGGAACTGGCGCAGCACGCGCATCAGCGTCGCTTCATCCGCTACGTCTTCGAGTGCGGTTTGCAGCCAGCCAGCATAATGCCGCCACTCATCCGCCTGTGGCGGTGCGTTCTCAAGCTCTGCCAGCCAGCCCGGGTTGGCGGCGATACTTTCCTGCACAAAATCACTGAAGGCGAGCACGCTCTTTGCCTGCTCGCTTAACGATGAGGCCGGTAATGACTCGGGCAGACGTTCGCAAACGGTCTGCCACTGCTGCTGTAATTGCGAAGAAAGCGGCATTATTGGGGTTCCTTGCCAGAGTTAACGTTTTCCGCTGTGCAGCCAGAACGGCTCCTGCGAAATGGCCTCGTTACGGAAATGCTCAATCTCAATATGCTGGCGGGTTTCAATGGCGTGTTTCAGCCCCTGCCAGTTCTCCAGCCAGGCCTGCGCCTTCACGCCGTCATAGGCACCGGACAGCAGCACCATGCTGTCGATATTACGCGAAAGACGGGGAAGCTGATCGCCATACTGATCGCCCAGCGGGTAGGCAAACGTGGTCTTCAGTTCAGCGGCATGGCGGGAAAGATGAATATCCGCGAAACGTTTGAAGTTTTCCGCGATTTTGGTTTGCGCTTTTGCATCCAGGAAAGTACGCCAGCCTCGCGTCACCAGAAACTCGGTCAGCGCCAGTTTTGCCGTGGCGGTTTGCGGGCTGTAGATCGCCGTTTGCGCGGATACGTCCGAGAGCATCAGCGCTTCGGTTTGCGTCAGCAGATCGCGTAAGTGAGCACTTGCTTTGCGAGGAACGATACCGCCGAACAACGCAAGGGTATGACGCACCAGGGCAATAGCCGCCAGCACGTGGGATTTCGCGTTTTTCACATTACGCACCCACAGCTCTTCGTGGTACTGCCACTGGGAAAGCGCCAGCTCCAGCGCGGCTTCCAGACCCTGTTCAACGCTGGCTTTCGGCGCAACGTGCAAAATGGTCGTCTCTTTCAGCACGCGCGGCGCATTCCCCGCCGCCAGGTGGTAGCCGCGCGCGGCTTTGCTCAGGCTTCCCTGACGCAGTCCAGACTGGTTCACCAGCTTGCGCGCCAGCTTCAGCACGTCGTTGGCGTCACCTTCCAGCAGTTCAAGCTCCAGTTCGCAAATCGGTTCCTGGGACTCCCCCGCCTTCACCTCGCCCAGATCGAGGGCGATTTCAATGCGGCTTTTGCCTTCCGTCACCAGCCATTTCTCGCGCCAGAAATCGGTGCTGAACAGCGGCTGTACTTCTGCGGATAAGGTTGCCGGGAGTTTGCCTTCCGGCCAGACCTCAGCCGGAAAACGTTCAAGCTCAAGTTCTGGCTTACTGATGTCGATATTGTATTCCGGGCGCTGGTGCAAACCGCCCACCACGCGACCGGCAATTTTCATCGTCATCTCGTAGCGCCCGCTCGCGCCACGGATGCGCAGGCCCATATCGTGACGACGCAGCCAGTTATCCGGCGTTTCGTAATAGATATTAAGCAGTTGTACCGGTTCATGGTGTTCGCCTGAAAGCGTGTGCAGATGCTGACGGAGTGCGTCAACGCTGTCTTTTTCGACGATAAACTTTAATTCGATTTCTTGTGCCATAGCCTTGTACTTTTGCCTGCGTCACAGACGCGTCGATGAAGGCGAACTTCCTCGCCATTTGTTTGTCAGTACATAGTATTTTGCGCCAAATTACCACGCAATGAGCAATTTGACGGGCGTAAAAGTTTGAAGAGGTGGAAATCACGACACAGATGATTCCGATTGATGACGAATCCTTTGCGTAGAGACACTGATACCACTACTATCGTTCCACTATTTATGAAAATAACGACTGATATGCTTAAATTACGCCTGATTGGACTTACTTTACTCGCTTTTAGCGCCGCAACCGCGGTCCACGCTGAAGAGAAGCGTTACGTTTCTGATGAACTGAACACCTGGGTACGCAGTGGCCCTGGGGACAATTATCGCCTCGTGGGCACGGTAAATGCCGGCGAGGAAGTGGTTCTGTTACAAACCAATGCAGACACCAACTACGGTCAGGTACGCGACAGCTCCGGTCGCACCTCGTGGATCCCGCTGAAAGAGCTGAGCAACGTGCCAAGCCTGCGCACCCGCGTGCCGGACCTGGAAAACCAGGTGAAAACCCTGACCGATAAGCTGACCAACATCGATAACACCTGGAACCAGCGCACGGCAGAAATGCAGCAGAAAGTGGCCCAGAGCGATGGTGTGATAAACGGTTTGAAGGAAGAGAACCAGAAGCTGAAAAACGAGCTGATTGTCGCGCAGAAGAAAGTGAATGCCGCCAACCTGCAGCTTGATGATAAACAGCGCACCATCATCATGCAGTGGTTCATGTATGGCGGCGGCGTGCTGGGCGTCGGTCTGGTGCTGGGTCTGGTGCTGCCAATGCTGATCCCAAGCCGTAAGCGCAAAGACCGCTGGATGAACTAACTCGTCTTCTCTGCCACACTTACGTATTATCTTGCGAAAAGAGAAAACGGGAGCGTTGGTGTGAAGAGTTATCTGGTCGGTGGTGCGGTACGTGATGCGTTGTTAGGTCTGCCGGTCAAAGATAAAGACTGGGTGGTGGTGGGTGCCACCCCCGAAGAGATGCTCGACGCGGGCTACCAGCAGGTAGGCCGCGACTTTCCCGTTTTTCTTCATCCTAAAAGCCGTGAAGAGTACGCCCTGGCGCGTACCGAACGAAAATCCGGCTCTGGCTATACCGGCTTTACCTGCTACGCCGCCCCGGATGTGACGCTGGAGCAGGATCTGCTGCGCCGCGATCTCACCATCAACGCCCTTGCGCAGGACGAGCACGGCCAGATCATTGATGCCTACGGCGGTCAGGACGATCTGCGCGACCGTCTTTTACGTCACGTTTCCCCGGCTTTTTCTGAAGATCCGCTCCGCGTGCTGCGCGTGGCACGTTTCGCCGCGCGTTATGCGCATCTCAGTTTCCGTATCGCTGATGAAACCATGGCGCTGATGACCGCGATGACCGAAGCGGGCGAACTGGAACACCTGACGCCAGAACGCGTCTGGAAAGAGACGGAAAACGCCCTCACGACCCGCAACCCGCAGGTCTTTTTCCAGGTGCTGCGCGACTGTGGCGCGCTGAAAGTGCTGTTCCCGGAAATCGACGTGCTGTTTGGCGTCCCCGCCCCGGAGAAATGGCACCCGGAAATTGATACCGGTATTCATACCCTGATGACGCTCAGCATGGCCGCCATGCTCAGCCCGGACGTGGACGTGCGTTTTTCCACTCTGTGCCACGATCTCGGCAAAGGGTTAACGCCGAAGGAGTTCTGGCCGCGCCATCACGGACACGGTCCGGCAGGCGTGAAGCTGGTCGACGGCATTTGCCAGCGGCTGCGCGTGCCAAATGAGATCCGCGACCTGGCAAAACTGGTGGCAGAGTTCCACGATCTCATCCATACCTTCCCGATCCTGAAACCGGCCACCATCGTTAAGCTGTTCGATAATATCGACGCCTGGCGTAAACCCCAGCGCGTGGAGCAGATCGCCCTGACCAGCGAAGCCGACGTGCGCGGTCGCACCGGGTTTGAGGCATGCGATTACCCACAGGGCCGTTTGCTGCGTGAAGCCTGGGACGTGGCGAAAGCCGTACCCACGAAAGATGTTGTTGAAGCAGGATTCAAAGGACCGGAAATTCGGGAGGAGTTGACGAAACGCAGGACAGAAGCCGTTGCGGCATGGAAGGAAAAGCGTTGCCCTCAGCCAAAAGACTGAGGGCCGTTGGTCATCAGAAGAAGACCACGTACACCGCAGCCGCGACGATAAAGCGGTAGATCGCGAACGGAATGAACGAGATACGCTTGATCAGCTGCAGGAAGGTTTTGATGGCGATCAGCGCCACGATGAAGGCGGTGATGAAGCCCACGGCGAACATCGGAATGTCGCCAGCCGTCAGGAAGTGATAGCTCTTATAGACGTCGAGTACGGTGGCGCCCATCATCATCGGCACCGCCAGCAGGAATGAAAATTCCGACGCGGCATAACGGCTCACACCCATCAGCATGCCACCAGAAATGGTCGCCCCTGAGCGCGAGAAGCCCGGCCACAGCGCCAGACACTGGAAGCAACCAATGATAAACGCCTGACGGTAGGTCATATCATCCAGACCTTCCGCACGTGGGGTTTTAGGTTTCAGCACTTCTGCTGCAATCAGCAGGAAACCGCCAACCACCAGCGCATACATCACGTTAATCGGGTTAAACAGCGATTTGATGGTGTCGTGGAATACCAGCCCCAGCACGACCGCAGGGACCATGCCGAGCAGAATGTGAATCAGCGTCAGACGGCCCTTGCCTTCCCCTTCACGCTGCGGCAAACGTCCAAAGTGAATGCCGATCAGGCCAAACAGACGACGCCAGAACATCACCACAACCGCCAGAATAGAACCCAACTGAATCACCACTTCGAACGTCTTTGCGGTATCGCCCTCAAAGCCCAGCAGGTGGCCGACGATAATCATATGGCCCGTACTGGAAACCGGCAAAAACTCCGTCAATCCTTCGACCACACCCAGTATTGCCGCCACCAGCAGCGAGTGCATATCGCTCATCTATAAACCCCTAAAAAGATATAAAAAAACGGTGTCCCACGTGGACAACCGTGAAAGATACAGCTTTATGACCGGTATAACCTAAAATGGTTTAGCGATTATGACGTTAAATCTTTGCTTTCAGATTATTGCCACGCTCGATAATCACGCCCACGTTGGCAGCGCGCGCTACCGCCCCCGGTTTGCTTAACTTGATGCGTACCCATGGCGAGTTAAATTTGGTCAGCAGTAGCTCCGCCACCTCTTCCGCCACGCGTTCCACCAGCGCAAAACGCTGCCCTTCCACATGGTTGATGACCGTTTCACTGATGTCGGCATAGCTCAGACAGTCATTCACATCGTCACTTTTTGCCGACGCGCGGTTATCCCAGCCCATTTCGATATCGAACACCAGCTTCTGCTCGATGGTCTGTTCCCAGTCGTAAACACCAATAGTGGTGATTACCGAAAGTTGCTCTATAAATACAATATCCATCACGACCTGCCTGCTTTTTGGCTAAACCGGATACCACTTCCGGCGAATTATGCGTATTATCCACAGATGCTGAGAATACAGATACATTTTCAAAACGGAACAGCGTTATGAGTGCAATCGCGCCTGGAATGATTATCCTCGCCTACCTTTGCGGCTCAATCTCCAGCGCCATTCTGGTCTGCCGCATCGCCGGGTTGCCTGACCCACGCGAAAGTGGTTCCGGGAATCCGGGGGCGACCAATGTACTACGAATTGGCGGCAAGGGAGCAGCCGTAGCGGTTTTGATTTTTGATGTTCTGAAAGGGATGCTACCCGTCTGGGGCGCGTATGCGCTGGGCGTCACGCCGTTCTGGCTCGGTCTTATCGCCATCGCCGCCTGCGTCGGCCATATCTGGCCCGTTTTCTTTGGTTTTAAAGGCGGAAAAGGCGTTGCGACGGCCTTCGGTGCGATTGCACCTATCGGCTGGGATCTCACCGGCGTGATGGCCGGGACCTGGCTGCTCACCATTCTTCTGAGCGGCTACTCGTCGCTGGGTGCGATCGTCAGCGCGCTAATTGCCCCGTTCTACGTCTGGTGGTTTAAACCCCAGTTCACCTTCCCGGTGTCGATGCTCTCCTGCCTGATCCTGCTGCGCCATCACGACAACATTCAGCGCCTGTGGCGTCGTCAGGAAACCAAGATCTGGACGAAGCTCAAGCGTAAGAAGAAAGACGCTAAATAAAGCGTTCGTTATGCCTTATAACCAAATGTGATTTTGGTCACCTTCTGCCTGTGGTAACTGTTAGAGACACAACACAACCACACAAAAAGAAAAATGGCAGAAATCACAGATACAACTCCCCTTTCAACGGCAGGAAGCACCCCGGATGGCGACATCAAGTGGGTGCGCAGCGCATCGGACGTTTCACGTCTGGTTAACGACGGCTCTCAGGGCCGGGCCAACGCCCGTATCGTGGTCGGTATCGCGCTGGGCGGTATTTTCCTCGACGCGTACGATCTCGGCGCACTGGCGTTTGGCATCAAGGACATTACCCGCGAATTCAATTTAACCCCTGCGGGCACAGGGATGGTGGCGTCGGCCATTACCTTTGGTGCCATCGTCGGGGCGCTGCTCGGCGGCTATCTCACGGATAAAATCGGGCGCTACCGCGTGTTTATGGCCGATATGGTCTTCTTTGTCGTCGCCGCTATCGCCTGTGCGCTGGCTCCGAACGAATATGTGCTGGCGGGCGCGCGCTTTGTGATGGGGCTCGGCGTAGGGATCGACCTTCCCGTGGCGATGGCGTTTCTCAGCGAGTTCGCCAGACTGAAAGGTCCGGGAAACAAAGCTTCCAGCGTCGCGATGTGGTGCCCTACCTGGTATGCGGCCATCAGCGTCTCCTACCTGTTGGTGCTCTTCTTCTACGCCGTGCTACCGGAAAGCCACAGCGACTGGCTCTGGCGCCTGATCCTTGGCTTTGGCGCGGTGCCCGCGCTGGTGATTATCGCCATTCGCAGCCGCTACATGAGCGAGTCTCCGGTCTGGGCGGCGAATCAGGGCAACCTGAAAGAGGCGGCATCCATTTTGCGGCAGTCGTACAACATCAACGCCCACGTGCCGCAGGATGCCCTTGACCAGCCCGCGCCGGTGGTTAACAAGGCGAAATGGTCGAACTACCTCAACCTGTTCCGGGGCATTTATCTGCGGCGTACCATCCTCGCCACGCTGCTGTCGGTGGTCTCCTCGTTTGCCTATAACGCCGTGGCCTTTGGCCTGCCGGTGATTATTTCAAGCTTCTTCGTGCAGTCGATGCTCACCACCATTTTGATCTCGCTGGTGCTTAACCTGCTGTTTGCGTTTGTTGGCGGATTACTGGCGGTGCGCTATGTTCCACGCTTCGGCGCGTGGCGGATGTCGCTCGCGGGCTATGCCTGCCAACTTGTGGCGCTGCTCGGGCTGGCGCTGACAGGCCGACCGGAAGGTGCCTCTGAAGGGGTGCTTGCTGTTTCGATGCTGGCACTATTCCTGTTCGGTCAGGGCTTTGGCCCGGGTGCGCATACCATGACGTTTGCGTCATTGAGCTACCCGACCTCGCTGCGCGGCGTGGGCGTGGGTCTCAACCAGACGCTGATGCGCAGCAGCTCGACGCTGTCGCTATTCTTGTTCCCGCTGCTGGTTGCTTCGCTGGATACCGCCGTGTTCTGGGTGATAGCGCTGGCACCGTTTATCGGCCTGGCGTCTCTGCTGGCGATCCGCTGGGAGCCGTCCGGGTATAATGTGGATGCGGAGGATTATCGGTAACGACAGGTCACTTCGGTGGGTTCCTCCCACCGAAGGGCGCTTATAAATCGTCCAGCAGAGTTCGGGAGAGTTTTTTTAGCATCTCAAGCTCATCATCATTCATCCGCATGCTGCAACGAATCTGGTCCGGCAGCGCCATCACCTGTTTTTTCAGTGCGTTAGCTTTTTCTGTCAGAACGACATTTTTCATCCTTTCATCCCCCACAACCGCGATACGGTTGAGAAATCCTTTTGCCTCAAGCTTTTGTACAAGCGGGGTCAATGTGCCCGAATCAAAAAACGTCTTATCGCTGAGATCGCGAAGTGGGATGTTGTCTTTCTCATAAAGCGCCATCAACACAACGAATTGCGGATAGGTCAGATCCATCTCCTGCAGTAAGGGGCGATACTGGCGAACGAACGCATTGGTAACCGAGTAGAGCGAGAAGCAAAGTAAATCATCTAGCGTTTTGTTTTCTTTCATTTTTCTATCAACCCCGAATCTGTTGTCTAAAAAAATTATAAATAACGTTTGACTAAAAGTATCTTGCGCGCAAGTATTATACCAACAATTAAGTAGCGCACTACTTAGTTATCTTATCCCATCAAACACGTTTAAAGAGGTATCGTCATGAAAACATTAACCGCCATCCTGGTTTCTTCCGTCTTCGCGTCAGCCGCGGCATCCGCTCAAACCACCAATACCCCTACCCCGACCGCAGGCGTACAGGCATTTCTCAATGTTTTGAATTCTGGCAAGGGTAAACCAATGGAACAGATGACCCCTCAGGAAGCCCGCCAGGTACTGATCGGCGCGCAGCAAGGCGCAAAACTGCCGCCCGCTCAGGTTTCTGAAAAAACGATCCAGGTTAATGGCCAGGCGATCAAACTGAAAATAGTGAAACCTGAAAACGCCAGCGGCACGCTCCCGGCATTTATGTTCTTCCACGGCGGCGGCTGGGTGCTGGGTGATTTCCCAACCCATGAGCGTTTAATCCGCGACCTCGTTCGTGCGTCGGGTGCCGCAGCGGTTTACGTTGATTACACGCCATCACCTGAGGCCCATTTCCCGGTGGCCATTCATCAGGCCTATGAAGCGACAAAATGGGTAGCCGAGCACGGTCAGGAAATTGGCGTGGACGGTAGCCGTCTGGGTCTGGTCGGTAACAGCGTGGGCGGCAATATGGTGGCTTCCGTGGCGCTGCAGGCAAAACAATTTAATGGGCCAAAAATTCGCTACAACGTCATGCTCTGGCCTGTGACCGATGCGAATTTTGATACTGCCTCGTATAACCAGTTCGAGAACGGCTATTTCCTGTCGAAAAACATGATGAAATGGTTCTGGGACAACTACACCACCAACGCAGCCGATCGCAACAATATCCTTGCCTCTCCGCTTCGCGCCAGCGCCGCGCAGCTGAAAGGCTTCCCGGAGACGCTGATTCAGACAGCAGAGTTGGACGTTCTGCGGGATGAAGGTGAGGCATTCGGGCGTAAACTGGATGCGGCTGGCGTCCCGGTGACCGTCACGCGCTATAACGGCATGATCCACGATTACGGCCTGCTCAATCCACTGAGCGAAGAGCCTACGGTCAAGGTTGCCCTGGAGCAGGCTGGCGCAGCGCTGCATGAGCACCTGAAATAACGGCATCGCGATGTTTGTCAGACAGCACGCCTCCCGGGCGTGCTTTTTTGTTTCGTCTTAACCGCCATCCATAAGCGACTCATATGACAGCCTTCATTTCCGCCAGGGCATACTGAAACGACCCCGATGATGAGCAGATGGATACAGCATGTTAGCAGCTCAGGTCACTGATAATTCATACAAAGGCTGGCAGGCATCGCTTGCCCTGCAGTTTTGTCACACCCCTGAGAAAACCCTCCTGTACTCCGCTCATCACGTCGGGCCGCTTACCGTCCAGCGTCCGTTTTACCCCGAAGGGGAAACCTGCCACCTTTATCTGCTTCACCCGCCCGGCGGGATTGTGGGCGGCGATACGCTGGACATTTCCGTTCGACTGAACGCCAAAAGCCATGCGCTTATCACCATGCCCGGCGCCAGCAAGTTCTATCGCAGCAGCGGCCCGCAGGCCCGTCTGAGCCAGCACTTTTATCTCGATGAAGACGCCACCCTGGAATGGCTGCCGCAGGACACCATTATTTTTCCCGGTGCGAATGCCGCACTGCGCTCCGTCTTCCACCTGAAGGCCTCCAGCACGCTGCTGACGTGGGAGCTGTACTGCCTGGGCCGCCCGGTGATAAACGAAACCTTCAGCCACGGCACGCTGGAGAGCCGTCTTGAGGTGTGGGTAGATGACGAGCCCCGCCTGATTGAGCGCCAGCATCTTAGCGACGGCGATCTCACGCCCGTCGCCGGACATCCGTGGCTCGGTACGCTGCTGTTCTATCCGGCTGTCGATGATCACCTCGACGCGGTGCGCGAACGGCTCGCGCCACTGGGAAATTATGCCGGGGCAACGCTCACTGATGGCCTGCTGTCGGTGCGTTTTCTCTCCCACGACAACCTGATTTGCCAGCGGGTGATGCGCGATATCTGGCAGTCGCTTCGCCCGCTCCTCACCACCAAACCCGCCTGTTCGCCGCGTATCTGGCAGACATAAGAGAAACGTTATGGAACTGACCCCCAGAGAAAAAGACAAGCTGTTGCTGTTTACCGCCGCGCTGGTTGCCGAACGCCGCCTTGCGCGCGGGGTAAAGCTCAACTACCCGGAATCGGTCGCGCTGATCAGCGCCTTCATTATGGAAGGCGCGCGCGATGGCGAAACCGTCGCCTCGCTGATGGAGGCGGGCCGCCACGTCCTGAGGCGCGACCAGGTAATGGAAGGCGTCCCGGAGATGATCCCGGATATTCAGGTGGAAGCCACCTTCCCGGACGGCTCCAAGCTCGTCACCGTCCACAATCCAATCGTCTAAGGAGCGCGTGATGATCCCAGGCGAATATCAGATCAAACCGGGCAATATCAGCTTTAACGTCGGGCGAGAAAGCCAAAGCGTGGTTGTCGAAAACCACGGCGACAGGCCGATCCAGGTCGGATCGCACTACCACTTTTACGAGGTCAATCCGGCGCTGAAATTCGATCGGGAAGCCACCAGGGGCTACCGACTGAACATCCCGGCGGGCACAGCCGTGCGCTTCGAGCCCGGCCAGAAGCGGGAAGTGACGCTGGTGCAGGTCTCGGGTGCGCAGCGAATTTTCGGTTTTCGCGGTGACGTGATGGGAGAGGTGAAACATGGCTGAGATTTCACGCCGGGCGTATGCCGATATGTTCGGCCCCACCACGGGGGATAAAGTGCGGCTGGCCGATAGCGAGCTGTGGATCGAAGTCGAAGACGATCTCACGATCTATGGCGAAGAAGTCAAATTCGGCGGCGGGAAGGTGATCCGCGACGGCATGGGCCAGGGGCAGATGACCGCTGACGCCTGCGTGGATCTGGTTCTCACCAACGCGCTGATCGTCGATCACTGGGGGATCGTGAAAGCCGATATCGGCGTCAAGGACGGGCGGATCTTCGCTGTAGGCAAAGCCGGGAACCCGGACATTCAGCCCGGCGTGACGATCCCGATTGGTGCGGCAACGGAAGTGATTGCCGCCGAGGGGAAGATCGTCACCGCTGGCGGGATCGACACCCACATCCACTGGATCTGCCCGCAGCAGGCGGAAGAGGCGCTGGTTTCCGGCGTCACCACCATGATCGGTGGCGGCACCGGACCGGCGGCGGGCACCAACGCCACCACCTGCACGCCAGGACCGTGGTATATCGCCCGCATGCTGCAGGCTGCCGATACGCTGCCGGTGAATATCGGCCTGCTCGGCAAAGGTAACGGCTCCAACCCGAACGCCCTGCGCGAGCAGATTGCCGCCGGTGCTATCGGGCTGAAAATTCACGAAGACTGGGGCGCGACGCCTGCGGCGATCAACTCCTCGCTGGAGGTCGCTGACGAGATGGATATTCAGGTGGCGTTGCACAGCGACACGCTGAACGAATCCGGTTTTGTCGAAGACACGCTGGCGGCCATCGGCGGGCGAACCATCCACACTTTCCACACCGAAGGGGCGGGCGGCGGCCACGCGCCGGATATTATCACCGCCTGCGCGCACCCGAATATTCTGCCCTCCTCCACCAATCCGACGCTGCCCTACACGGTCAATACCATCGACGAGCATCTCGACATGCTGATGGTCTGCCACCACCTTGACCCGGATATCGCCGAGGACGTGGCGTTTGCCGAGTCGCGCATTCGTCGTGAAACCATCGCCGCTGAAGACGTGCTGCACGACATCGGCGCATTCTCGCTCACCTCGTCAGATTCGCAGGCCATGGGCCGCGTCGGGGAAGTGATTATCCGCACCTGGCAGGTGGCGCACCGCATGAAAGTCCAGCGCGGCGCGCTGCCGGAAGAGACCGGCGAGAACGACAACTTCCGCGTGAAGCGCTACGTCGCCAAATACACCATTAACCCGGCGCTCACCCACGGCATTGCCCACGAAGTCGGTTCGATTGAGGCGGGCAAGCTGGCGGATCTGGTGGTCTGGTCCCCGGCATTCTTCGGCGTGAAGCCTGCCACCATCGTCAAGGGCGGGATGATTGCCTGCGCGCCGATGGGCGATATCAACGCCTCGATCCCCACGCCGCAGCCGGTGCATTACCGGCCGATGTTTGGATCGCTGGGTGCCGCGCGCCACGCCACCCGGCTGACGTTTATCTCGCAGGCCGCCAGTGCGAACGGCATCCCGCAGCAGCTCAACCTGCAGAGCGCTACCGCGGTAGTGAAAGGCTGCCGGACGGTGAAAAAGGCGGACATGATCCACAACGGCCTGCAGCCGAATATCACCGTCGACTCACAAACCTACGAGGTGCGCGTCGACGGTGAACTGATAACCAGCGAACCGGCTGACGTTCTGCCGATGGCGCAACGCTATTTCCTGTTTTGAGGAGTGATGATGATCTATTTAACCCAACGCCTGGACCATGCCCACCCCGTCACCGCCAGCGTCACGCTGCCGATTGACGTACGGGTGAAAAGCCGCGCCCGCGTATCGCTGAACGACGGCCGCGAAGCCGGACTGATGCTGCCGCGCGGCCTGCTGCTGCGCGGGGGCGACCTGCTGACTACCGACGACGGTATCGAGGTCGTCGAGGTGATCGCCGCCCCGGAGTCGGTTTCCGTGGTGCGCTGCGCCGATCCGTTCCTGCTCGCCCGCGCCTGCTACCACCTGGGCAACCGCCACGTGCCGCTGCAGATCATGCCCGGCGAGCTGCGCTATCACCACGACCACGTTCTCGACGACATGCTGCGCCAGTTCGGGCTGGAAGTGGCCTACGCCAGCCTGCCGTTTGAACCGGAAGCGGGCGCTTACACCAGCGATGCCCACAGCCACTCTCACGCTCATTCACATTAAGGATTCATCATGCGTAAGTATTTACCTCTGCTGCTTCTGGCCTTTTCCATTCCCGCACTCGCCCACCCCGGCCACGGCACCGACAGCTTTCAGGCCGGTTTTCTCCATCCGCTGACCGGGCTCGATCATCTGCTGATGCTGACCGGTGCGGGCGTGCTCTCTGCGCTGAGCGGACGCAAACTCCTGCTGCCGTTTGCCACCCTCGGGATGATGCTTGTCGGTGCGATTGCGGGCAGCCTGCTCGGCGGCTTTAGCGGCATGGAGATGCTGATTATCGCCTCGCTGGCGGTATCCGGCGTGATGATGTTTAAAACTGAAAACCGCCTGCTGCTGGCGGTGCCTGCCCTGGCGATGTTCCACGGCTGGGCGCACGGCGTGGAGATGTCCGGCCACAGCTTCTGGCTCTTCACCAGCGGCTTTATGCTGGCCAGCGCCACGGTGCTGTGCGCCAGCTTTGCCGCGGGGCTGCTGCTGCGTCGTCACGACGGCCTGCGTAAGACCTTCGGCGGCGGGCTGATCGTTTCCGCCCTGCTGGCACTGATGAGCTGATGGATCATTCCCGCCAGTTGCTGCACCTGATGCAGCTCTCCAGCAGCAGCATGCCGGTCGGGTCGTTTACCTGGTCGCAGGGGCTGGAGTGGGCCGTTGAGGCGGGCTGGGTCACGGACGCCGACGCCTTTAAACGCTGGCAAACCCAGCAGATGGAGCAGAGCTTTTTCTGCGTCGATCTGCCGCTATTTATGCGTCTTTATCAGGCCTGTGAGCAACGCGATCTTACACATGCAAAACGCTGGACGGCATACCTTCTCGCCTGCCGGGAAACGCGCGAGCTGCGAGAAGAAGAGCGAAACCGCGGGGCGGCCTTTACGCGACTGATTAAGAGCTGGGAACCGGATTGTCCGCCCGAATGGCTGCCGCTGTTTATGCAAAGCCAGCTCTGCGGCATGGCCTGGCTCGGCGTGCGCTGGGGTATTGGCGCGCGTGAGCTGGCGCTGAGCCTCGGCTACAGCTGGATAGAGAGCGCGGTAATGGCGGGCGTCAAGCTCGTGCCGTTTGGTCAACAGGCCGCGCAGCAGCTGATTATCGAACTGAGCGACGACTACGCCGCTGGTTTTGAACAGGCATTTTTACGTCGCGACGATGCGCTGGGGGCAGCAACGCCGCTGTCCGCCATCGCCTCCGCGCGCCACGAAACCCAATATTCACGACTATTCCGTTCCTGAGGAGTCAATATGGCTGATTACAAACATCCCCTGCGCGTGGGCGTGGGCGGCCCGGTAGGGTCGGGCAAAACCGCGCTGCTGGAAGCGCTCTGCAAGGCGATGCGCGATACCTATCATCTTGCGGTGGTGACCAACGATATCTACACCAAAGAGGATCAGCGCATCCTGACCGAGGCGGGCGCGCTGGAGCCGGAGCGCATCGTGGGCGTGGAGACAGGCGGCTGTCCGCACACTGCCATCCGCGAAGACGCCTCAATGAACCTGGCGGCGGTGGAAGCGTTAAGCGAGAAGTTCGGCAATCTGGATCTGATCTTCGTTGAAAGCGGCGGCGACAACCTGAGCGCGACCTTCAGCCCGGAGCTTGCGGATCTGACGATTTACGTGATCGACGTGGCCGAAGGGGAAAAAATCCCGCGCAAGGGCGGGCCGGGGATCACCAGGTCCGATTTTCTGGTGATCAACAAAACCGATCTCGCGCCGTACGTGGGGGCGTCGCTGGAGGTGATGGAGCGCGACACCAACCGCATGCGCGGCGAGCGTCCGTGGACGTTTACCAACCTGAAAGCGGGTGACGGTTTAGCGACGATTATTGCGTTTCTGGAAGAGAAAGGGATGCTGCGGGTGTAGTGTGGGTTATTGCACGTTGGCACATGTGGATGTTGTAGGCCCGGTAAGCGCAGCGCCACCGGGCAAAAAAACTTATGCCTCTGGCAGTTCCGCCAGCGGCCAGCGCGGACGCACGGACACGCTGAGGTCGGACGTTGCGCCCGCATTCAGGCGCACCATACCCGCGTAAGCGATCATCGCGCCGTTATCGGTACAGAACTCCGGACGCGCATAGAACACTTCTCCGCGACGCTTTTGCATCATCTCGGCGAGCTTCGCGCGCAGCGTACGGTTAGCGCTCACGCCACCGGCCATCACCAGACGCTTAAAGCCGGTCTGATCCAGCGCGCGCTTGCACTTGATCATCAGCGTATCCACCACCGCATCTTCAAACGCACGGGCGATATCGGCACGCGTCTGCTCGTCGTTATCATTATTGCGGATAGTATTGGCCGCGAAGGTTTTCAGCCCGGAGAAGCTGAAGTCCAGCCCCGGACGGTCGGTCATTGGACGCGGGAAGACAAAGCGCCCTTCCGTTCCCTGCGACGCCATTTTTGACAGCATCGGGCCACCCGGGTAATCCAGCCCCAGCAGCTTGGCGGTTTTATCGAAGGCTTCACCGGCGGCATCGTCGATCGACTCGCCCAGCAGCTCGTACTTGCCAATGCCCGTTACGCTAATCAGCTGCGTATGACCGCCGGAGACCAGCAGCGCCACAAACGGGAATTCAGGCGGATTCTCTTCCAGCATCGGCGCCAGAAGGTGCCCTTCCATATGATGAACCGGGATCGCCGGCACATCCCACGCGAACGCCAGCGAACGGCCAACCGTTGCGCCAACCAGCAGCGCGCCAACCAGGCCCGGGCCTGCGGTATACGCCACTGCATCAATCTCTTTTGCCGTTAATCCCGCTTCTTTAAGCGCCGCCTGAATCAGGGGAACCGTTTTACGCACGTGGTCACGAGAGGCCAGTTCAGGTACGACGCCGCCGTAGTCAGCGTGTAATTTCACCTGACTATACAACTGGTTGGCCAGAAGACCTTTTTCGTCGTCGTAAATGGCGATGCCGGTTTCATCGCAGGATGTTTCAATACCCAGTACACGCATGACTTGTTTTACCTCGTTTCAATACCGCGCAGTGTAGAGCCTGGGCGGGTTGATGTAAAACTTTGTTCGCCCCAGGAAGAAGGCTCGTGTATACTCCTCACCCTTATTAAAGTCCCTTTCAAAATCGCATCGGTGCTTTACAAAGCAGCAGCATTTGCAGTAAAATTCCGCACCATTTTGAAATAAGCTGGCGTTGATGCCAGCGGCAAACCGAATTTATTAAAGGTGAGAGTTACATGCCGGTAATTAAAGTACGTGAAAACGAGCCGTTCGACGTAGCACTGCGTCGCTTCAAACGTTCATGCGAGAAAGCAGGTGTTCTGGCTGAAGTTCGTCGTCGTGAGTTTTATGAAAAACCAACGACCGAACGTAAGCGCGCTAAAGCTTCCGCTGTGAAACGTCACGCGAAGAAACTGGCTCGCGAAAACGCACGCCGTACTCGTCTGTACTAATTGGTTGAGGGCCTCAGCCCTCAATTGACAGACAGAGTAATAGTCGTAAGGCCGTGCTTCCGGAAGGAATGCGCGGCTTGTTTTCGTTTATAAGTCGCTTAAAATTTTGGGGCATATGGCCGGAAGAATCCCACGCGTTTTCATCAATGACCTGCTTGCCAGAACCGACATCGTCGATCTCATCGACGCGCGGGTAAAGCTAAAAAAGCAGGGCAAGAACTACCATGCGTGCTGTCCGTTCCATAACGAAAAAACCCCCTCCTTCACCGTAAACGGTGAAAAGCAGTTCTACCATTGCTTCGGCTGTGGCGCACACGGTAATGCCGTCGATTTTTTGATGAACTACGACAAGCTCGAGTTCGTTGAAACCGTCGAAGAGCTGGCGGCGATGCATAACCTTGAAGTGCCGTATGAAGCAGGCAGTGGGCCAAGTCAGATCGAGCGCCATCAACGGCAAACGCTGTATCAACTGATGGATGGCCTGAATTCGTTTTACCAACAGTCTCTTAAGCACTCTGCGGCTGAGCCTGCGCGTCAGTATCTGAACAAGCGCGGACTGAGCGACGATGTCATTGCGCGTTTCGCTATTGGTTACGCCCCGCCCGGCTGGGACAACGTGTTAAAGCGTTTTGGCGGCAATAGCGAAGATCGTAAGTCTCTCATCGATGCAGGCATGCTGGTCACCAACGACCAGGGACGAAGTTACGACCGCTTCCGTGAACGGGTGATGTTCCCGATCCGCGACAAGCGAGGCCGGGTAATTGGTTTTGGTGGTCGCGTGCTGGGTGATGCCCTGCCGAAGTACCTCAACTCCCCGGAAACCGATATTTTCCATAAGGGCCGCCAGCTGTACGGTCTTTATGAGGCGCAGCAGGATAATGCGGAACCTCCGCGTCTGCTGGTCGTCGAAGGCTATATGGACGTCGTGGCGCTGGCGCAGTACGACATCAACTACGCGGTTGCGTCGTTAGGTACGTCCACGACTGCCGATCATATTCAGCTGCTGTTCAGGGTGACCAACAACGTCATCTGCTGTTACGACGGTGACCGCGCAGGACGTGACGCCGCCTGGCGAGCGCTGGAAACCGCGCTACCTTATATGACCGATGGGCGTCAGCTACGCTTTATGTTTCTGCCCGACGGTGAAGACCCGGATACGCTGGTGCGTAAAGAGGGTAAAGCGGCGTTTGAAGCGCGGATGGAGCAGGCTCAGCCGCTCTCCACGTTTTTGTTTAACAGCCTGATGCCGCAGGTCGATTTGAGTACCCCTGACGGGCGCGCGCAGCTCAGTACGCTGGCGCTGCCGTTAATCAGCCAGGTGCCGGGCGAAACGCTGCGCATCTATCTGCGTCAGGAGCTAGGCAACAAGCTCGGCATTCTGGATGACAGCCAGCTTGAACGTTTAATGCCTAAACAGGCTGAAAACGGTGCGGTTCGCGCCGCGCCTCAGCTAAAACGCACAACCATGCGTATACTGATAGGGTTACTGGTGCAAAACCCCGAGCTTGCTCCGCAAGTGCCGTCGCTGGCGGGTTTGAACCACGAAAAATTGCCCGGACTTGGCTTATTTTCAGAACTGGTCAACACTTGTTTGTCTCAGCCAGGTCTGACCACCGGACAACTTTTAGAACATTATCGCGGCACAAAAGAGGCCGCTACCCTTGAAAAATTGTCGATGTGGGACGATATAGCAGATAAGGACATTGCAGAAAAAACGTTCACCGACTCGCTCAACCATATGTTTGATTCGATGCTTGAGTTGCGCCAGGAAGAGTTGATAGCTCGCGAGCGCACCCACGGTTTGAGCAGCGAAGAACGCCGGGAGCTCTGGATGATTAACCAGGAACTGGCGAAGAAATAAGTCAAAGACAAAAGTATTTAACGGCTTAAGTGCCGAATATCGATCGGGAAGCCCCCGGCAGCCGCACTGAGAGGCAGCGGCAAAAATATAAGTACGCCCTCGCTTTAAATGTTGGTAGCCCCATCGCCGACACCAATCAAACGAAATAAGTGTGGATACCGTCTTATGGAGCAAAACCCGCAGTCACAGCTGAAACTTCTTGTCCAACGCGGTAAGGAGCAAGGCTATCTGACCTATGCCGAGGTCAATGACCATCTGCCGGAAGATATCGTCGATTCAGATCAAATCGAAGACATCATCCAAATGATCAATGACATGGGTATTCAGGTGATGGAAGAAGCACCGGATGCCGATGATCTGTTGCTGGCTGAAACCTCCAACAACACTGACGAAGATGCGGAAGAAGCTGCTGCACAGGTACTGTCCAGCGTGGAATCTGAAATCGGGCGTACCACTGACCCGGTCCGCATGTACATGCGCGAAATGGGTACCGTTGAACTGTTGACCCGCGAAGGCGAAATTGACATCGCTAAACGCATCGAAGACGGGATCAACCAGGTTCAGTGTTCTGTTGCTGAATACCCGGAAGCCATCACCTATCTGCTGGAACAGTACGATCGCGTTGAAGCTGAAGAAGCTCGCCTGTCCGATCTGATCACCGGCTTTGTCGATCCGAACGCTGAAGAAGATATGGCGCCTACCGCCACTCACGTCGGTTCAGAGCTGTCTCAGGAAGAGATGGATGACGACGAAGACGAAGATGAGGAAGAAGAAGACGACAGCGACGACGACAACAGCATCGACCCTGAGCTGGCACGTGAGAAGTTCGGTGAGCTGCGTACCCAGTACGAAGTCACGCGTGACACCATCAAAGCGAAAGGCCGCAGTCATGCCGCCGCTCAGGAAGAGATCCTGAAGCTGTCTGAAGTGTTCAAACAGTTCCGCCTGGTGCCAAAACAGTTCGATTACCTGGTGAACAGCATGCGCGTCATGATGGATCGCGTGCGCACCCAGGAACGTATCATCATGAAGCTGTGCGTTGAACAGTGCAAAATGCCGAAGAAGAACTTCATCACCCTCTTCACCGGCAACGAAACCAGCGAGACCTGGTTCAACGCGGCTATCGCGATGAACAAACCGTGGTCAGAAAAACTGCATGATGTGAAAGACGATGTGCAGCGCGGCCTGATGAAACTTCAGCAGATCGAAGAAGAAACTGGCCTGACCATTGAGCAGGTAAAAGACATTAACCGTCGTATGTCCATCGGCGAAGCGAAAGCCCGCCGTGCGAAGAAAGAGATGGTTGAAGCGAACTTGCGTCTGGTTATCTCTATCGCCAAGAAATACACCAACCGTGGTCTGCAGTTCCTGGATCTGATTCAGGAAGGCAACATCGGTCTGATGAAAGCGGTAGATAAGTTTGAATACCGTCGTGGTTATAAGTTCTCTACCTATGCGACATGGTGGATCCGTCAGGCGATCACCCGCTCTATCGCAGACCAGGCGCGCACCATCCGTATTCCGGTGCATATGATTGAGACCATCAACAAGCTCAACCGTATCTCCCGCCAGATGCTGCAAGAGATGGGCCGCGAGCCGACGCCGGAAGAGCTGGCTGAACGCATGCTGATGCCGGAAGACAAGATCCGTAAAGTGCTGAAGATCGCCAAAGAGCCAATCTCCATGGAAACACCAATCGGTGATGATGAAGATTCGCATCTGGGTGATTTCATCGAGGATACCACCCTCGAGCTGCCGCTGGACTCTGCCACCACCGAGAGCCTGCGTGCTGCCACGCACGACGTCCTGGCTGGCCTGACCGCCCGTGAAGCAAAAGTACTGCGTATGCGTTTCGGTATCGATATGAATACCGACCACACGCTGGAAGAAGTGGGTAAACAGTTCGACGTTACCCGCGAACGTATCCGTCAGATCGAGGCGAAGGCGCTGCGTAAGCTGCGTCATCCAAGCCGCTCTGAAGTGCTGCGTAGCTTCCTGGACGACTAATCTGCAGTCCTGCAGTATGAAGCCCCGATTTTTCATCGGGGCTTTTTTTTAGATTTTCGCCGGACGCCATTTTGGATCGCCGGGAAGCGGAATTAACCCAGAACTGTCGCCATTGATACCGTAAACCTGCGTATTCAGCGAATGGAGCAGGAACTGATGCTGCAGGGTGGTAATAAAGCTGTCGATTTTTCGAGAACTTGTTGCCGATTTACACGCGTCCACATAGACATTTCCCTTATAACCCGGTGGGAGCAAGGGTTGAATATTGATAAAGCACTGCTCACCATTGAGACAGAAGGCACGGTTAATATCCCGATCGCCGATCTCCGGCTTACCTTCACTGCCCTGAAACGCGCCGTGTGCAATGATAAATAAATTTTCATTTACTCCCAGCGGTGGAATAGGATTTTTAAAGGGTTGATAGTAGCTGATAAATACATCTGGCTCATCGAGCACACAATCAGCGGCAATCTCCACCAGCTCCGGATCGTCAGTACATACGATAAAAATCATCATCACTCTCCTCTGAATTATCTCACTGTCCAGGTGTTGTCGAGATTGAGCACGACATCCACGTTATAGACGTTAGGGTTAAAGCTGATCTGCTGGGCGTTGGTGATGCTCTCCGTGTCCAGCACTTCGCCCGTTTCATAATCGCCAAAGGTCACCCAGTAGACGGGATGCGGCGTATAGGAGAACTGCAAATTGGGCTGCGCCTCTTTGGCAAAGGTGCCCGCTCCCGACATGGCGATCCCCACGGAGACCTGATCGAAAGGCACCGTATTATCGTTATGAACGTAAAGCGTGCCCGGACGCCCGCCCGTTACCTGATCCCGGAAAGTCAGCGCCCTGCGTGAAGAGGTCAGCGTAACGTTGTTATTTTTAGTGAGATCGGCAGGCCACGTTTGCGATGCATCAAATGTAACCCCCGGCACCAGCGGACCGGTTTCATCCCAGATAAACGCGTAGTCAATGGTCCAGTTAAACTGTACGCGGGTAGTGGGATGCGCAGGCTCGGTAAACCATGCCAGAGACATCAGTTGCGGGTCGGCAATATCTGGCGCTGTCTGGTAGACACAAATTTTGCCGTAGTTGCGCGTGTTGTTTTGAAAGGTTAGCGTGTATTGTTGTGACATTTTCAGTTCCTCTTTACGTTGTGATAGTGTGTTTATTAAAAATAAAAATGACTACAGTGCTTCACCTCCTTTTTGTTTATCTGTGTTAGAACGAATCATTCTTATATTTCGCATGCTCACCCCAAAAGTGCGTGTTAATTCCGTCGAGGAGACATTATCCCGCATAGCCATTTGCATGGCCGCGCGGCGGATAGCGATAAAAACGCCCCAGGCAGAAGGCAACTCAATATTTCCGGCCGAGTCTACGCGTTTTAACAAACGGTCATACTGTTCTGCTGAAATATCAATACTGTAGATTTTTTTAAAACGGTCCTGTTTTTTTGGCAGATATATTTTCCTGCCGCCAAAGTCATAAATCATATGAAACAGCGTTGAAAACCCACAGACTCCTGCGATCTCCGCTGCCGCCCAAGGCATTGCAGATAAAACGTAATGTGGATAGCGTTCACAAAACTGAATCAGTTCCTTTTCATTTTCTGAGCTCATTGCTGGTAAGCCGGAAAAAATGACAGGATAAACCTGTAAAAAATGGTCGTTAATTTTATTATTCATACTTACCCCATGATCTTTTTTATTCACTGCTAACAGGCAATCTGAATAAGACAGGTAAAGTATTAATCGCATAAAAGAATATAGACACGGAGGAAGCGTTCCCCCGCGTGAGAAAGGCGTGTATTTAATGAAGCTTTGATTAATTATATTTAAGAGGCGCTACATAAAAATGCAATGCAACGCCGAATAAAACTCAGATATATTAGAGACCTCTACTCACCAGCGCGTCGTCCAGCTCCCGGTATGCTTCGACAAGTTTATCCAGCGTTGCCCGATTGAGCCCACTCGGGTTGGGAAGTACCCACACCTGCGTTACGCCGATGCTAATGCTCTGTTTACCCCACTGCGCCCCGCGCTGGCTAAACGCCTGCTCGTAAGCCTGCTTGCCGAGGATAGCCAGCGCAGCTGGCTGATAATCCTCTATCTTCTTGACCAGTTCCCGCCCGCCGCTGCGTAGTTCATGCAGATTGACCTCGGTTGCCTGCACCGTAGGACGCTCGACCAGCATGGTGATCCCACAGCGCGTATCCAGCAGGTGTTGCTCCTCTTCTGGCTTGAGTAGCCTGTCGGTAAAACCTGCCTGATAGATCACCTTCCAGAAGCGATTTCCCGGATGAGCGAAGTGAAAACCGGTGTGCGCCGAGGATTTCCCCGGGTTGATACCGCAAAATACTACCCGCAGGCCAGGGGCCAGAATGTCGTTAATCATCTTTACTCCCACTGATACATCGTTATGGAAGTATAAAGGATTGATTATGCATTGTTTATAAAAACAGCAGGCAGGAGTGAATGGCTGGATTGCTGCGGGGAGTTACTTTATAATTCACCGCCACGGCCCCTTAGCTCAGTGGTTAGAGCAGGCGACTCATAATCGCTTGGTCGCTGGTTCAAGTCCAGCAGGGGCCACCAAATTTTAGCTTTAGAATCATATAATTAAGCCACTCTAGCGAGTGGCTTTTTTATTGGTTTTTTTCAACGGTCGGAAGCGAAGCCGCTAACCGTGGGCCAGCGAAGCTGTTCGCGCATTCCCGGCGTCGCCAGGGGTTGCGATCAGACGCTCCACGGACTCCATCGTCACGAACGTACAGCTGCAGTCAACATTGGTGCACTGGTGATAGCGCTCTTTGGTGTTTTCACTTAAATAGCGACTGGTACGCGCATGCGCGGAATGCTTGCACTTAGGACAATGAAACATGTACCCCTCCGTTAATTCACATTTTGTGAATTAATAATACTCAAAAACAACGTAAAGGCAAATCAATTACTCACTGTCGACAGAAAATTTTTCGTCGGTGGCGTTCAACTCGAGGTTAAGCCTGGTGGTAAATCCGCTTTCGCTGAGGGTATGAACCACCTCGCTGATGATCCACGCCTGCTCGTCAATGACGCGTTTAAAACCGTTTACAAGCACCGGCGTTTCGGGAAACAGATCGGCTCGCCCCAGCGCCAGCTGGATGGAAAATTTCACGGTCCCCCGCTGGAGCGCACGCCACTTTGCCTCTGCAGCTCTGAGCGCCTGCTCTTCAGAGGCGTAGACCGTAGTGAGCTCAAACACGTTCTCCGCCGATCCCACCAGCATCTCCTGCGGCTTCTGCGCCTTGTCTACTGCTCCCGCTGTCGGCGCGGCGGCATCCGGGTGCATTAATGCCTCTGGCACCTGCCCCTCAGGCAATCGATTAATACTCAATTGAGGATTTTGTTTTTTAGGATCGCGCGTTTGCAGCCATTTGGCCGTCACGCCAGAATAGTTTTCACGATCGGCGACGGAAAAAAGATGCCGGTCGCCATCCCCACGTTCAATCACCATTAAGGGAATCGTTTTGCCGCTGGCCGTCACGGCCTGGCCCGCCTTCATAAAAATAACCTTGCCGGCTTTGATTGAAACAAATGCGCCGTTGCGTTCGGCCAGGCGGGTGAGAAACGCCGCGTCTGTCTCCTGAGACTGATCGATATGCGAAATGGTGATAGACGAAAGTCCCGCCGCGACGCTGGCGGTCAACTGGTTACGCTGTGCGATAGTATTAACGATCGCGCCGATCGTCGTGTCATGCCACGACTGCTCGCGCCGCACGTTTAGCTTCCCGCGGAAATCCGCGCTGCATCCCCGAATGGTCAGCTTGTCCGGTGCGCCCTGAAATTCAATCGTATCGATCGTGAAGTTCCCTTTTTGTAGGAGTGGGGCGCCCTCCCATCCCAGCCATAACGAGAGCGTAGCCCCCCGGGCAGGCAACACTAACCGTCCATCGGAATCATCGAGTTGAATATCCAGCTGATCGGCTTCCAGCCCGCGTTTGTCGGTCATGGATAAGCTGATAAGACGAGGACTGACGTTTTGCGTGATATCACGATCGTCAAGCTTGAGCATAAAATCAGGGGCGATTTTCCCACCCGCCCGGATATTCATTTCGGTGATCATCCCACCAGCCCTCCAATGCTATTGCGTGCGCTCGTCACCAGCTCTTCAGCCTGCGTTCTCAGGTCGCCAAACATCGCCATTAGCGATTCGTCCACGCGTTTCAGCTCCAGCGTAAAATTAATTTTTCGCGCAGTGCCATCACTGTAAAAATCCGAATGCGTATGCGTGACTTTCTCAATGATAAACATGCCGTGAATGATGCCGGTGCCGTCTATCAGCGGCCATGCCCGCCCTTCATTTGCCATCAGCTCAAGCGACTTAAGAGAAAGCCGCCCTCCCGTGAGCTCCGGGTAAAGTAATCCGGACAGGCTGAAGGAGGTCTCACCTTCGCCAAGATACTGCCAGGCTTTAGGCTTCCCGATGCGATCGTTGGATGCCCAACGATAGCCCTTTGTAAACTGCATTGTCTGATACGGTAAGGTTCGTCGTTCAAAGACAAACAGACCCAGCACCATTAACATTTTCTCTCTCCTCAACCGTACATAAAGCTGGCTTGCTGCTGTCTCGCTTTCTCACGTTCACTGTTCTCTATTGCCTCCTGGATTTGACGAGTCAGATCCGTTCCGGAGGCCACGCTTCCCTGCAGCGTAATGTTGTATTCGCTTTTGCTCTGATCGACGTATGAACGCCCTCCCGCGGCAGCCGTTGGCTGGTATCCCATGAAGCCGCCGTAAACCGGTGACGTCGGGTCCCAGGCACTGCCGGCATCAGCAGAAGATGTGTCTGCTTTCGGCACGACCGGGTCGATATTGCCCGACTCTTTTTTTATGACGCCGAGTTTCTCCAGCAGCCAGCTGGCCCTGCCGCTCAGGCTGTTAAAGAGATCAAGCGGAGCCATTAGCGCATTTCCCAGCGCCTGACCGAACGCCACGCCAACATTTTTGCAGCTGTCGAGCGTTTCCTGCGTCGCCTTGATCGGCGCAATCAGATCGGTGAACCATTGCCAGATCCCGCTCAGTTTTTCTGCGATGAAATCAAACGCCTTTAACAGCGGGGAGAACAGCTCGCCCAGCGGCGCGAAGGCCGCAGAAAGCCCCTCAATCACGCCGCCAAAGAAGGCGCTGATAGGCTCCCAGTATTTAAAGATCAGCAAGGCACCGGCGGCAATCGCCGCGCCAAGGGCAATAACCGGCCAGCTAAGGGCTCCCAGCACCGTCATGATGGTGCCCCCCACCACGCTGAATCCCGTACCCAACATTCCTGCGGCGGTGATGATCATATTCAGGCCAGACAAAACCGGCGCGACGACCATGCCTAACCCGCCCAGTACGCCTGTAAACGCCTGCGCGCCGATAACGACGCCGACCAGACCTTGCGTCAGCTCAGGGTTAGCGTTCGCCCAGAGAGAGAGCGTACCGAGCCACCCGGTCGCGGTGGCGATCAGGGTGCGCAGGGCACCGTCCGCGTTATCAAATACATCTATCTTTAACCCGCTCCACGCGGCCTGGAACCGGTTGATATCGCCGTCAAGATTATCGGTCTGTACGGAAGCCGCGAGCGCGGTACTGCCCTTCGCCGCCTGCAACTGCTGACGTTTTTCATTAAGCGATCCATCACCCGCCGCGGAAGCCAGCACCCCTGCGGCTTTTATGGCATCCGGAGTCTGAACATGGCGCAGCATCGCGCTGAGCGCGTCCCCGGCAGCGGCACCTTTCATCCCTTTTTCCGCCAGGACGCCGAGCAGCGCGGTGGTCTCTTCAAGCCCCAGACCGGAAGCCTCCGCAGCGGGCGCAGCGGAGGTGACGGCGTCCTGCATCTCTGCGAGGCTGGTTTTCGAAGAGGTAAAACCGCGCGTCAGAACGTCTGCGATGCGCCCCGCATCCTGATCGGCCAGACCATACGCGGCCTGCGTACTGGCGATCATATCGGCCGCTCTTGCCGCGTCGACATTCCCCGCCAGGCTAAGGTTGACCGCTGGCGCGGTGGCCGCAAGCAGCCCATCGGCGTCAAAACCGGATTGGGCCAGCTCGCGCTGTGCCAGCGCGATCGTATCGACAGGGACGCCGGTGCTGGCGCTGACCTCCCGCGCCTGCTGTCGGATGGCCTCAAGCCGGGCGTCGCCCTTCGCCAGACCAAGGTTCGCCTGAATGGATGACATCTGCTTCTCAAAACTGATGCCAGGGGCCATAAACCGGGACGTCTGGTCAAAACCTGCCTTTGCCATGCCCACGCCCGCATTTGCCAGCTGATGCACCCGCGAGGCCACGCGTTTGCCTGACTCGTAGCGAGTCTGAACGGTATTCAGCCGCTCCTGCTGCTGATTGACGCGGGCCAGCGCATCCCGCTGTCGGTTAAGCTGCTGCGTTTTTTCGCTGATGTGGGTGCGTAAACGACGCTCATCCGACGAGAGCGTGCGCGTGTTTATTCCCGCCTGGGCGAGTTCGGTGCGCTGGCGTTGTACCGCGTAGCGCAGGCTGTTGTACTCGAGCTTAAGGTCGGCTGCTGATTTTCGGGCAGCGGACAGCGCATCTGCCTGCGCCTGGGTGGGGTTTTGCGTGTTCTTAAATTGCACCGCCAGCGCCGCGGCCTGCTGTCTGGCCTGGTCAAGCGACTGTTCCGTCACGGCGAGCCGGGCGTTTGCTTTCCTGAAGCCGTCAATACGCCCCGCCTGCTCATCAAGCGCGCGCAGCGCCGCCTGCGAATCACGGATCTCGCCCTCGAGAGAGAGGCCGGCATGTTGGATAGCCTTGAGCGGTCGGGTGGCCCGGTCAACGGCACTCAGCAGCTCCTGAAGTCTGACATTATTGCTCATGGTAGTTTCCGCTTCGCTGCAGCGCCTTTTCGCGCCATATAAGGAGTTCGGTCACGCTCAGGGAGTACAGTTCTGACAGCGGCCAGTGAAAGATCACCGCGATATCCGCCATCAGGTCGTCGACCGACAGGTTTTCAGGAAATTTCAGCGAGCCGAAGTCGGTGACAAAAAACCGACCACCTTACCGGCAAAAGAGAGCAGGTCGGAGGCATCCAGACGCGCAATCTCATGCTCGGTTAATGCGGGTGAGGTCATCCGTGGCAGTACCTTAATCAGGGCATCCACATCGGATTGCGCCAGCGACGCCAGCGAGACGCCACGCAGGGTGCCGGCATTGGGTTTGAGGACGGTCACTTTTTCGATTTTTTGTTCACCGCGCTGAACGGGGCTATCAAGCATGACGGTGTGAGGATTTTCGCTTTCGTTGATATTTTCCATCTCGTTACTCTCAAAAAAAGGGGAGTAACCGGCCAGCAATTCTGGCCGGTTAAGAAGTTACAGGCCGATGGCCTTACGATGTTCCGCCAGACGATCGACGCCGTCGACTTTCAGCACCATGTTGATGATGTCAATCTCGATGACCTCTTTGCCATCAATGGTGAGCTGGTAATAAGCACACTCGGTCGACATCTTGGTGGTGCCGCTTTCACCCTGCTTGTTCTCACCACCGTCAAACTCTTTGTGACGGCCGCGCATCACAATCTCGACCGCTGAGATTTCACCGGTGTCGTCACGCTGGAAAGAGCCGGTAAAACGCAGCGGCACGCTGTCCGCGCCCGGAGAGGCATACTGCGCCCACAGCGCGACGTCAGGGAGACCGCCGATGGTCCACTCCAGCGCCAGGGCATCATCGTCCAGGCCGAGGTCGACGGAGACCGAGCCCGGCATACCGCCGCCGCGATACTTCTCCAGCTTGCGGGTCAGCTTCGGTAAGGTGACGGACTCAACCACGCCCATGTAGCTCAGGCCATCGTTGAACATATTCAGATATTTAAGTTTGCGTGGTAACGCCATGCTTCAGCTCCTTAGCTGTTAACCGAATCTGACAGATCGGCCAGATAGGTATCGGTGATGCGCTGGCGCAGGGTCAGATTCTCCAGCGGCGGAACAGGGGTGTAGTCGTAATCGATATACAGTTTCCCCGCTTTCAGGGTCGACACGTCATTGGATTCCGGGTCATACCAGCAGGAGCCGTCAACAATGTAGCCGTTGGTTTTCAGTTCGCGGAATTTGGCGTTAATGCCGGAAATGATGTCGCGAATCAGCGTTGGAGTAATGGGCTTATCCATTGCCCATGCGTGCGCTTCCGCCATGGTGTCGGCCAGTACCTGCGCGGTACGGGTGTAGTTTTCAAACAGGAATAACGGGTCGTCAGAGCAGGTGCGGTTGCCCCAGAATTTGAAACCGTCATTGCGAATCAGCGTCGTCACGCCAGCCTGGTTAAGCAGGTTGGCATCGGTGGCCTGTTCCTGCAGATCCCAGGAGACGGAAGCGCTCACGCCGGTGACGCCGTTGACGCCCACGTTTGACAGGGTTTTATGCCAGCCGGTGGTCTGGTCGATTTTGGCGCGCAGGCCAAGCGCGCGCGCGGTTGCCCAGGCCATTTTAGTGGCGTTCGTCGCGGTATCCCACGCCAGGAAGTCCGGGTGGATGACCATCAGCTCACGCTGGCTGAAGTTTTTGCGGTAGGCGATCGCCTCAGGAATGGTTTTACAGCCCCATGCGCTAACATAGCCAAACGCACGCAGGCTCTGGCACATCGCGGCCAGCGCGGCGGCCACTTCCAGCGAATCCAGCCCCGGAACGCCGAGAATACGCGGCTTAACACCGGTAACGGTTTTTGCGGTCAGAAGCGCCTTCAGGCCGGTGTATTTACCGTTTTCGTCGGTGGTACCGATGATGTTAGAGATAGTCTCTTTCTGTGCCGCTTCAGGATCTTCCGGATCGTCGATACCTTCGGCCACGCGGACAACCACAACGACCGGCTTGCACTGGTCGGCGATAGCCTGAAGGGAAGCGGACAGCGTCCCCTGTTTACCGGCTTTCGCAATGGCGGATTGCACATTGGTAATGAGCACCGGCTCGTTAAGCGGGAATGTCTGTTCGTCAGCATCGCTGGCCGTACAGACCATACCGATGATTGCCGTCGAGACGGTGGAAATGGTGCGCGTGCCATCGTTGATTTCGATGACTTCCACGCCGTGGTGATAGTCGCCCATCTGTTTAACTCCGTGGTTAAGGTGTAAAACTATTTTCTGCCACCCTCTCATTCCATGCACTTCATCATGTTCCACCTGTCATTCACACAACAAACAAAAAGCCCTCTTAACAGAGGGCTGGAGTTATTTCGTCTTTTCAAATTAAATTACTGCGGGGGATCCGGGAAACTAACGGGCATTACGGTGATATCACAGGCCTCCAGAGCATCAATATAATCAAGCCAGGCGTTTAACAGGTTTAACTGTCCCTCCGTCAGCGTTCTGCCTGCCATTAACCTGGTCTGAGGTACAACTATTTTTTCTCTTGCCTCGCTAAGTAAGCGTTCGAGCTCGTCTTTTGCTAGTTGAAGCAGTTCTTCATGTGAATAAACAAACGGGGTAATTTTTTCACCATCAAATACCCAGCGCATTTCCGGCTCGAAAAAATTCTCCGGCACACTATTTTTTTCAATTTCCGAAACGGACAGATTTTCAGGTGCCAGCATGGAGGCATCCCATGAAGCGGCAACAATATTGCCTTTTCCATCAAACATAAATTTTAAAGAGGAGGCCGAAAATTTGGTCTGTGATGCATACCAGTCATTTCCATCCTCATCAGTGAATACCATGACTGTAAAGCCATCCATTTTTTTTGTTGAGGCAGTGAAATTTTTCATTAACATCGAATTAGTTATCCTTATGCGTAGGCCGCAGTAACCCATGAGCCGCCATTGATCTGATATTGCAACGGACGAAGACGAATCCAGTAATTAGAACTTCCCCGGTCAGCAAAAGATGTCATCACCCCACCGGTCAGGCGCTCAGCGTTCCCACGCTCTTGATATTCAGCGGATGCGCCAAAACGAATGCCTGTTATATAGCTGCCTTTGCCTTGATAGCGAGCTTCGCTTTCAGCCTTGGTATATGAATCTCCCACCTTTAACAATGTAACAACAGCGTTACTGGCTTCATGCCTCATGTACGGCCTTGACGCATCACCGTTCGCAAAGCCAGCATAAGAGGCACTGTCGCGTAGCAGGAAGCGCGTATCTGCAAGCGTTTTGGTATAAAAACGCCCATCAAAATTAGCAAAACTGCCCGGTATAATTTGTCCTGGCGCAGAAAAATTACCGCTGGTATCCCATTTATAGTTAACATCCTGACCGCCGCTGCCTTTCATGTGCAGATGCCATGAAAGAGCGGTATCGGCAACAAGAGACCCCATGGAAAAAGCCCATGAATTGATTCCGGAAATACTTGCCTGCTGTTTTAGCGCTGGATGGTATTCACTCGATCCAGTTGTTGAATAGGTGCTATAAAATGGTGCCTTTGTTTTGTACTGCTCGGCCCATGCAAATGAATTGCTATAACCCGCTGTAATTTCCTTCGAGGCGTAGATGGTATTGCCTACAGTAAAAGGTGTTTCGGATTGCAACGCCCCGGTTTCAAGACTCACACGTAAAGGACGCAGCGCATTGTAATTTCCGTAGGCATCGCCCTTATTGGTCAGCATCAGATAAAGATTATAACCATCATTACGCCAGAAGCAGCCGTAGTCCCCATATGCAATCCGATAGCTATTGGCTGAAAGAGATTGCACTTCCCCGTTTGAACGTAAATAACCGCTGAATTGCCCCGCACCGTTTGTCTGAAACAACAGCGAGCCGTCTTTATTTCGCTGTGAGTATAAATGGTAGCCGGTGTCGTCCCCCAGTTCGACTACAGATGGCCGGTCTACATTACCCCAGAGTCGCAAGGCTGCATTCTTGTCAGAGGTATTAGATGAATAAAAAGAGAGTTTTTTCGTATTCCCTGAATAAAATCCACCAAGTTGTGAGGTTAAATTACCTCTCACTCTCAGGCCGGTACTTGTGCTAATCGCCAGCTCCTCCTGCGAATCGGTACTGCCTGTCGCCAGACGGTATTCGCCCCCCTGAACGGTTTCGTGCCAGATAGTGTCCGTCGCTCCGCCGCGCATTTTACGCAGATAATTTTTATTGCCTGTCGTCGCGTTAGAGAGTGCCGTTAAGTTATAGGTTGACTGTGTTATAGCGTCCTGATTCAACGTTCCGGTCATACTGTCGCCGAATTTGCTGACTCGCTCACTGGCATTTTTATTGGCCGCAGCGGCGCTGTCGTTAGCGACTTTTACCGCCTTCGGCGTCGCCGCCAGCACCTCAGACACACTGTCAGTCGCGCTGCTAAGCTGGACAATCCCCTTTTGCGTCGTGGTGGCGTCCTGAGCCGCGTATTTCCCTTTCGCCAGGTCGTACGCCGCCTTCACCGCTTTCGGCGTTGCAGCGAGCACCTCGGAGGCGCTGTCAATGGCGCTGCTGAGCTGTGTAAAGCCCTTCGCTGTTAGGGTCGCGTCCGGATGGCGGCGCGACTGCTCGTGCTCCGCGAGCTTCCCGTCAACGTAATCCTGCGTCGCCATTACCGTTGAGGTGTCTATCGTCAGCTCGACGGATGCGATATCGCTGACCATAATGACCATGCGCAACGTCTGCGCGCGCCCCGAGCCCTCCACCAGCGTGGGTTTATAGCTTTCAGCCATGTTCCCGACGGCAATCAGCGTTCCGGCATCGTCATACAGCCCCATCTCGCGCATCCAGAAACCGCCGACCTCAGGCGGGATCAGCAGCTCTGCTACAACGTAGTTTTTGTTCTTCTTGTCCTGGCTGATTTTATTCAGCGCGTGGCGCCAGACTTCCTTCACCAGCTTTGTCTGGCTGGCATCAGGCACCGGCAACGCACCGCCACCGTCGCCGACCGCCATCGCCATAAAGTTCACTTTCTTCCCGTTCGGGACGGTTGCTGCAGCCAGTTTTTCCGCACCGGCTTTGGTGATAACCGTTTTATATTTCACTGTCATTGTGCTCTCGCTTATCCGGGGTAAACCGTGATGATGTCGCCGTCATAGCTCAGGGCGCCGGTATAGAGATAACCCGGGATGTCCTGGATGATATTCAGGCCGATAAGGTGACGGCTGGCAGGCTTTGCATCAGCAATAAGCCTCTCCATCTCGTAATACATTTCCTCGGTGATACCCGTGTCTAACACGCCGATATCAAGGCGGAAGGTGCCGGGCGGATCGTTGGTTTGCCACCACTCGGTGACGTTAATCAGATAACCCAGCGGCTCCACTACGCGACGCACGGCGCCTATCGTTCCCTTGTGGGCATGAATAAACCACGCCGCGCGGATCACGTCACGCTTGGTGGCCTCCGGCCAGTTCTCATCCCAGCGGTCGACCGAGAACGCCCAGGCCAACCACGGCAGCAAGTTTGCCGGGCAGGTATCTGCGCTCCAGAGATGGCGCAGCGGCACCGGCGTTTTTTCGATCTCCGCGCAGGCGCGCGCGGCCGCCACCTCAAGAGGCGACGAACCAACCGGCAGAAGACGGGTATCACTCATCGTTCCCCCCTACGGTTACGCTGTACTGGCTGCACCATGAGGCCTGCGTCTCATCGAGCACGATATCGGCTGCCGGCGCCGTCAGCTCCACGCGCTGCACCCCTTCCACATGAAGTGCGGCGTAAATAGCAGACTTGCGGATATCGCGCCCCAGCCGGTGCTGCGCCGTGATATAGGCCTGCAGCCGGGCTCTGGCCGCGTTGAGCACGGGTTCACTTTCAGGGCCAGGGAATAAGAACAGCGAGGCCACAATGCTGTAGTCGACAATGTTGGCTGACTGGACGGTCACGCGGTCGGCGACGGGCCTGACGTCCTCATCGTTCAGCGCATTGCGAACGGCGGTGAGCAGCGCTTCGGACGCCACGCCGTTATTCTCCCGGGAGAGCACGGAAACCGTAACGTTCGCAGGCTGGGGGCTAATCACGGAAATGTCTGCCACCCGCCCATCCGCGCTGCGGCCATGGAACTGATAAGCGCCCGTCGAACCGGCCACGCTTAGCCCTTCCGGCGCCTGCTGGATCCGCAGACGAAAGTCGGTATCGGATTCCATGACCGCAGGCGTGGGCGGGAACGTGGTGTCGTCGGCGGGCGTAATCACCAGACGCTCAAGGTTAGCGTTTGCCCCAATCTGGTCGAGATCGCTGCCCGCAGCGTAGGCCAGCATGACCGCACGCGCGGCCTCGTTAACGCGCTGGCGCCAGATAACTTCCCGATACGCGTTTTCCTGCAGCAGCTTCACAATCGGCTCTGACTCTAAGGTCAGCGTGCGTGCGATCGCCTCTTGCTCCGCCTCAGGATAGAGCGAGACAAAGGTGGCCTTACGTTCTGCCAACAGCGTCTCATAATCCACCTCCTCCACGACATCAGGCGCGGCGAGCTGGCTCAGATCAACAATAGCCATAGGGTTTAACTCAGTGAAATGGTGATAGAAAAGGAGCGATCGGACGTTGGTCGCGTGCCGGTGATATCGACATACAACGTCCCGTCATTCTCCGAGCGTTCGAACGCGATTGCCGTCAGGGTCATCCGCGGTTCCCACTTCTGGATCGCGGAGTAACAGGCGGCCATAATTTGCAGGCGCAGCGCCGGACTCTGGGGCTGGTCGATCATCGCCGCCAGCAAGGAGCCGTACTCCCGACGCATGACCCGCGAGCCAACGGGCGTCACCAGAATGTCGCGCACGCTTTGCCTGATGTGTTCAGCCTCTGAAATGCTGAGCCCGGTTTGACTGTTCATTCCCGTGTAGCGCACCGTCATTGTGTCCCCTTAGTCCAGCTTCCGCCGCTTTGCACACTGCCGTGGGCATGGTTGTCCACCTGAACCCCATTGGAGGTGAATTGACCGCCGGAGTGTTGGATATTTCCGGCCATCACCCCGCCCTTTTGCACCTCAAGCGAGGCGGTAATTAACTTGTTGGTACATACCACTTCGGGTGTATCAAGCGTGATGCGGGTCGCGGATTTCACGAGCACCACCGGTACGGTCGCGCTCAGTGATTCCGATGCGGTGATGGCTGCCGTTTTGATGCCGGTTGCCGTCAGCGACCCGCTCCCGGGCTCGTACTCAATAACCGCCCCGTCGGGAAAGCTAACGTGAAGCGCATCGGGTGACGTCGACGGTGCCGGATGCTCGTCAGAGAAAATGCCCGGCAACACAAAGGCGGTATCCAGCTCTCCGCCGATGGCCAGCAGCAGTACCTGTTCGCCCTCGGACGGTGCCCACCACACGCGCGAACGGCCAGCGCGGCAGGTCATCCAGTTCAGCCAGGTGGTGTTCATCCCACCGGACTGGACGCGACAGAGCCCTCTTTTGAGGTCAACATCGGTCACAACACCGACACGAATAAGATTGCGGATCGCGCGAGCGATACCGTGTATGGAGGTTAATGTATTCATAAGAAGAGAATGCCGTGCAGGGCGATCGGCAGCAACGAGACGGGGTTTGATGCGGGATGAAACAACAAGCAGTATTGCCGACTGGCCAGCCAACAGGGCTGCGGGCTGGCCATCAGCGCAGTCACACCTCCCAGCGGCTCACCAGCTCACCGTTGATGTACAGCTCCATCGGGCGCGTGACGGGTTCCGGCAGCGGCGGCTCCGGGGAATAGGTGGCGAGCAAGGTCCCCTCCTCCTGGGAAACCAGAATGCGCTCGGTCAGCTGCAGGCTAAAGCCGATCTCTGCCGTTTCATCGTCATTTAAGGCGACCTGAAAGAGAAAGCCATTTTTTTGCCCCTGTTCGAGGGTAAACATGTCCGGCTGGTTTTCCCGAAGCCAGGCCAGCACCGGAACAAAAATGCCCTCGCTGTCGCCGGAAAAACCGCTGACTTTCGCCTTCAGCTCATATTTCTTTTCAAACGAGAGCGAGGACGCCAGGCGTGCATCGATATTCCCGCTCCCGACGGACATCGCCAGGCGCTCCGGGTTTGCGCGCAGTTGTGGAACAGCGTCAATTAAGGCCTGACGCAGGCTTTTGAGTTTGTGCATCGCGTGTATCCTGACAGTCTTTAATGGTTTCAACCTGCAACGCGCAGGCAGTAAGGGCATGCTCAAGCCTGCGAATATCGGCACTCAGATCGCCGTTAGTGGCGGGCTCGCTTGCCGGCATCGGGCAGAGGCTCACCTTCGGGCAAGCGTGGTAAACAATGTGCGGCGGAGGCGCAGGCGGCGCGGACGTGCAGCCTGCGGACAGCATCAGGCAGCTGAGCGGTATACCAGCGGCGTAACTCTTCATTTTCATTTATCAACTTCCCAATGGCCACTTCGCGTCTGGCCAACGTTTCTCCGGCAGCGGCAAGCTCATCGCGGAGCCTGACCTGCGCGTTTTCATTTTCTCTGGCCAGCCGCTGCGAGACGTTAAGCTGTTGGTTCAGCGTGTTGATCGCGCTTTTTTGTTCGCGGACGATCTGGTTGGTTTTGGTCAGGGAGCGGGACAGGTTCTGATTGTCATGTCGATACCACAGGGTCATGGCCACCAGCGCGGCCAGCATCAGAAGAAGCGTTCTCATCGGCCCTCCTTCAGACACCAGGCCTTTTCACGGGCGCGACGGTTTTCAAGCCCAGCGTTTTTGTTCCCGTTGACGTACACCCAGCGGGTCAGCTCACCGCACGCCTGCGGCCACTCCTTGCGATTTATCAACGACACCAGCGTCGAACGGCAGGCGGCTCCGGTTCCCACGTTAAAGGCAAAACTGACCAGCGCATCATAGACACGGGGCGGCATCTCCACCGGTGCGCAGGCGGCAAGCCGTTTCTCAACCTTCATGACGTCGGCAATCAGGTTCGCCGCCGCGTCACGTTCGGTAATGTCTCTCGTCGGCACGACACCGGCCGTGTGGCCAATGCCTGACGTCCATACGCCCGCGCTACACCGGTAGGGCGACAGACGACACCCTTCGAGATCGGCGATCAGCGCCAGCCCTTCGGGCGAGGTTTTCAGTAGCCGAAAGTCCGGCATGAGCACCGCCAGCGCAAGCACGCTGGCGATGCTGCAACGCTTAATGATTGAGTTCACGAATGCTCTTCTTATCGAGGCCTAACGATTTGAGATAGCGCCAGGTTTTTCGCTTAAACCAGTAATTCGTCAGCGCGGTAAAAATGGCGCAGAGACTTCCCACGTAGAGCGCGACTTTCTCAGGAGACATCGCCCCAAACCAGGCCAACGCCACGGCCAGCCAGTAGGCAATAAACGTGGTGATTTTCTCCAGACTCAGTCCCATAGGTTCACGGTTTCTTTTCTGGGTGCGCTATCCACCTCAGGCATGTCTATTTCGCAGCCATGAGGCAGAACAACGCCGTACTCAGCGAGGCCAGGATTGGCTTTCAGAACGGTTTCGACGACGCCTGCCGTGCGCCCGTAATAACGGGCACAGATGGCATCAAGCGTATCGCCCTGCATTGCATAGATCTTCATCAGACGCTCCAACATCCGGATTACCAGGTACGGTAGAGTTTCCAGAGCCAGCGCCCTTTCCGCTAGCGCTGGCGGATGGACAATCGCGGACACAACAGGCCGTCCGCGAGCCGCGAGCGGCCGCCTGGCGAGCACAAAATCTGAATGAAGCGCGTCGTGCCGGTATAAGAGGCTGAGGCTAGCGCCAGCTCTCGTCTTCCCAGACTTCGCGGAGAATGGTGTCCAGTGCTTCGCGTTCGGCCTCGCCGTCAACGCCCAGCAGCTCAACGCCGGTCATGGAGCCTTCTTTCACCGTCACCCGCGTTGACGGGAACAGGGGCCTAATCCTGCGGGTGAGTTCGCACTGGAATGCCGCCACGATGGACGGGCCAACGTGCTGATCTTTATCCAGCGTGATATTCACCCGCACATTGCTTTCTTTTTTGATTCGTTCTGGAACAGGCGATGCCGAGAAAACAACGGTAAACGCATTGTTTTTGATTAAATTCCCTCTCGCAATCTCAGCAATTAAATTCAGGGCAATCTCACGATCTCTCTCCTGACAGGTTCCTTCTGTCGTCAGTCGCGCAATCATCTCGACTCGTTCAATCATGACTTGCTCATTCAACTCTCTGTCCACACAACCTCCACCACGAGATACTGTATAAACATACAGTAGCACGTATTCATAAAAAGAGTGAAGCGAAAAATCAGAATGCCTTGCGGTATGTACATGATATCGATGGAGATTAGCGTTCCCGTTGGGTGAGCAGGCCCGTTAAATGCCCAATACGTTCAAGGATTTTCCGCGCCTTTGCCTGATAAGAACGCGCTGCCGGAAAGAGCGAACCGTCAGCGGCGCCTCTGCACCATTTGTCGTTAAAGCGGCTGACGCCGCCCGCCATAAGATGCAGGGCCTCTCCCCGGCTGATGGCGATTCCGGTGGCGAGCCGGATCTCGTCAATCACCCTCTCCGGAACCCCGTTCTGCGGATCCCGCTCATAGACAAAGGGTGCCGATGCGCCGGGCCGGATGCGTTTGATGCGCTCGGTTAATGCCCGTCGCGCACGCCGGTTAAGGGGTTGAGAGGGATCGCTCACCGTACAGTTAATGACAGAACTCCGAGGAGGTGCAGGCGCAACCTGAAGGTCCACGGCCCGCTTCGGCACAATTTTCCACTGCGTGAGCCGGGTCAACACCGGGCTGCCCGCACCGACGGCGGAATCGTACACGCCGCGGATGCGAACGGTCTCCTCGCCGTACTGGTTAAATTCGGCGCGCGGTTCATACAGCATGCGCACCTGCAAATCATCGCGACGCACAAACGGCCCGCCCTGTGCGGTGACGTAACCCGCCCAGTCCCCGGCGTCCGCCGCGTCATGGACGGCTGCAAACTCCACGCTCAGACCGCGCGCGGCCTCGGTGTCCGTCAGTCGACGCAGCTCGCGGTAGACCGTTACCGGCGCGCCGCCGATGAACTGAAACTGGCGAATGTGCCAGCGCCCTGCCCAGGCCGATACGGCGCACGCCGTCTCCTTCAGCAACCCGCCGCTTTCGTTATCGGTTTCGCCATCCAGCGCATAGCCGTCGATGTTCTTTGAGATGTATTTGGCGATATAGCCAGTAGCACTGCCTTTTTGCGGATCGATGGCGTCCGCGTGAAAGCGCACCCGTGCGGCGCTTTCACTCTGCAGCTCAGCGGCATCCTCCTCCCGCGCGTAGTCCCCTATAATCTGGCGTACACATTCGACATCTTCCGGCAGCATAAACATCAGCATGTGCCAGTGGGGCGTACCGTCGTGATGGGGTTCCGCAACGCGGATACCAAAAATGCGCCGCCCCTCCCGGTGCAGCTTTGCGCGAATGCGCGCCCACAGCCGCGTGAAGTAGCGTTGCGTATCCGCCGGGCTGGCCCCGTCCCACTTCGCGTTGGGGTAGCCCGCGCTCACGGTCGCGTGATACCGCGCGGGCGCGGTTAACGTATAGAACTCGCCCACATAGCCCAGCGCCTGGCAGATGTTTTCGAAGCCGCGAATGCGGGTCATCAGTTCACAGCGACGTATCGCCGGATTGGCTACCGAGCTGTCGTATTTATCAATCAGGCTGATGCGATTGCCCTCTTCATCTTCCAGCTCCATGCCCTTGAGAAATTCGCGGGTGCGGCGCTTCTGCTCGCGCCATTCCGTCACGCAGCGCTTGCTCGCATACGCCGTTCTCTTTTTGCTGACGTTGCCGAGGGCAATCTGCACATGCTCGCGCCAGGAGGCCGCGATCCGACGCAATCGCCCGCGCCACCACGCCTCGGAAAACAGGCGGATCACCGCCGCGGCAACATCATCTTTGTTGAAAAACGTCGTCGACACCCGCTCCCAGTGCGGGGGCGATACGTTAAACTGCCGTGCGATCAGTCCGGCGCGCTGATACCAGACGTACAGCGTCTGGTATTCACCCATGTCAGCATCGTTAATATTCGCCAGCTCGCCGCGAATAAAGCTGGCGATATCGGCGGCCAGCAGGTCGATATCCGCGCGGGACATATCGGGAAGTCGGTTATAGCGGGCAACCAGCTCGACCATCCGCGAGGCAAGGTATTGCAGAAGTCGGGTGTCGAAATGGCCTTCAAATACGGCCCGGGAGACCGCGTCGTGCAGGCCCGCGCAGGCATAGCGTTCAGAAACCTGCCGCAGGCGGGGCAGTATCCTGTTGCAGAAGCGGATCAAAAAGGCATTGGCCTGCGGGCTGCCCCGACGCTGTTCGAGAGCATCGACCGTGCGCCAGACGTCAACGCGCACGCAGTCAGGCTGCTGTGAGAGGGCAATTCTTGCCTGCTGCAGCGCCGCGAAAAGGCGATCGCGGCGCTGCAACTGGGCATGGGTAAGGTAGGGGCTGACAACGGCCGACCGCGGAGCGTTCCACGGATACGCAAATGACGTAGCCAACTCATCCTCCCCGGACGTGTTTATTTTTCATCTCCGCGATCTCCTGGCAGGTGACGCACAGCGCCACGCCGGGTACCGCCATGCGGCGCGCTTCGGGTATCGGGGCCTCGCAGTCCTCGCAGAGGAAACGCGAAGGTGATGCGGGCCGTCTGCGGGCGTGATTAATGTGCCGCTCTCTGTCTTCCTGCTCGCGCGCCTGCGCAAGATCGATAAAATCGGCCATCAGTGCAGCTCCTGTGATTCACGCTCGTTGCGGGCCGCTTCGAGGCACAGCAGTTCGGCAACGTCTTCTCCGCTCATGCCGGTTTTAAAGATATGGCTTGCCAGCGCCTCCAGGCGCAGGGAGACCGCACGGGCTCGCGCGCATCGTTCCTCTGTTTTTGCCTCCTTCAGCAGGCGTTTCAGTTCTTCACTTCCGAGTGGATAAGAGCGGTTTTCACTGTTTCGCATCACGCGTTCTCCTTAATTTCAGGCAATAGGGTGCCCGGCGGGTTTACGCCATTCGTTTTTGGGTTGGGTTACATCGGCATGGTCAGCCGTTCAGGAAATAAACTCACAACAGCACGAAAATGGTTCATGGCGGTAATCAGCGCCCGTTTCTCCTCAGTCGTCAGCTCGCTGATATCGCACTCGTGGCGGGCGACGGGCAATCTCGCCAGGAAAAAGATGGCGGCCAGCGCCCTGCAGTTCTCCTCAAAACAGGGATCGCGCTTATCGCGCAGCTCGGCCATAAACCGCGCCAGCTCTTTTCCGCTATCGCTCCCGTATCGGGCGCGCAGTTCAGCGACGTGGTTAAGCCCGCTAAGACGAGCCCCCACGCTAAGTGGAACCCTCGCACGGGCAGCTTCTATCGCCATATCACCCCTCGCGTAAATTCACGCACGCTAATGCGCTGATAACGGGCACAGCACGGCTTTTTCCGCCGTTTGAGGATTGCGATTTCAGAAGCCATGCTGCATGATTCCCATTTTGATACTGTCTGCAATCATTAGCCTCTGTTTGCCAACGCCTGCCGCTGATTGCCCGAATTTGTAATGATATTAATACCCAAGTGAGTATTAGTAAACACCCAAAGGAATATATTTTGATACTAGATTCTCAAGTGAATAATGAAGAGTTACTCGATAGAATCTGTCAGGTATATGGTTTCACGCAGAAAATCCAGCTGGCCCGTCACTTTCATATCGCCGCCAGCTCGCTTCAGAACCGCTACGCGCGCGGTACCGTCTCTTACGACTTTGCGGTTCAGTGTGCGCTGGACACTGGTGCCAGCCTTCGCTGGCTGATGACCGGACAAGGTGCGCAGTTTGAAGGTAGCCCCGCGGCGGACGATCCCGTTTCGGTTTCTGCATTCACCCTTAGTGATGGAAGACTGGAAGAAAATACTATTTTGAGTATCGACTCAACTTTCTTTAGCAAACCGCTGGCACGTGGCATCGCCGTTCGGGCGGAGGGAAAACTGCACTTTATCGAAAAAGAGGCGTCGTTAACCGACGGTCTGTGGCTGGTTGAGATTGAAGGCACCACCAGCATCCGCGATTTGACGCTGCTGCCGGGCAAAAAACTCCACGTTGCGGGTGGAAAGATTCCCTTTGAATGCGGTATCGACGAGATTAAAACGGTGGGTCGTGTGGTGGGGATTTACAGCGAGGTGAGCTGATGGCGTGCGGGTAATCAAAAACATATGCTCGCAATAAAAAAAGCCAACCCCGCACTTCCGCGGCGTTGGCCCTGTTTTTAAGGCAGTGACGCTTACAACAGGTTAAAAGACATAACGCATGCCAAGGGTAAATTCATTAGAGACGATGTGTGCTTTCATCTGTTCGTCTTTTAAGCCACGCGCATTAGTGAAGTTGTTATATCCGCTTTCGATCTTGCCCATATCAATATAGCGATAGCCCAGATCGACATACAGACGCTCTACCGGCGTGTAGCTTACACCCGCGCCTAACGCGTAGGTCAAATTGCTTTGGGTGGTAGACGCATATTCACGACCTGCATTACCCTGCCAGCCGCCCGCTTTGATCTTACTCACGCCTAGCCCTGCGGTACCGTACACGGAAACACCGTAACCCAGCTCATAATCGCGATACACGTTGAGCATCAGACGCTCGGTTTCAGTCTGCAGGTGGTTATAGCTGTTGGCGAACGTGCTGGAACCGCTGGTGTATTCCGTTTTCTGCTTAAAGGTATATTCACCTTCGGTGCGCCAACCGTTACCAAACTGATAGCCCGCAGCAATCGCCGCGCCGCCAAAATGCTCTTTCTCTTTACCACCGACGAACTGCCCGACACCCGGGCGCGCGCTGGTATCCATCTCTTTCGCACGCTGTTCAATTTGCAGGTATTTTGCCGAACCGTAATACCCTTCCTCGGTATTTGCCGCCAGAACGGTCATAGGGATTATCGCGATCGGCAGGGCGACTACAATAGCTTTCATCTTCATCTACACTCCGTTGAAAAATTATTCCGCTCGTCGAACCCTCGTTCGCCGATGCCAGGAAAACACACTCAGTGAGACGAATCATAGGCAGTCCCGAAAGGGCAAACTATTAGGATGAATACGCGTTTAACCTGGTAATTTTACGTAGGGATTTGTCTCGATTTTTATCCCGATCTTTTTACTTTCAATTATTTATTGGTTGGGGAAAACGCAGCAGGACAATCGCGCCATCGGTCGGAACCGTTTACAGTTCCGTCACATCCAGCGTGGTATTTTCCGGCACGCTCAGGCTATCTATCGTTATTCGGTTCACCCGCCATGATGTTTTTTTGATGTTGGTTGAGAAAGACCATTGCAGCCCCCCCTGAGCTCAGGGAAGTGGCGTTTAATGCCCGAAAAAGTACAGCCCGTCAGCATTTTTGAGGAGGGTGAGATAATGCAGTTTTACCGTATCAATTAATACATGACTATCACCTACTGTGCATTATTCATAATGCCGTGAAGTCATACAAACGAGATTAGATAACCTGATATAACCGAGTTGTTTTCTATGCAGAAAACACTAAGCCTGTCCCGTAATGAAAAATTCCCTGGTCACCTCAGTGACAAAATCGAAATCATTTGTCACTTCATGAGAGCGACTCCAGGAAACAGGTAATACAGGACTCTCCACCCTTGAAAAACAGGCATTTTGGATATTTTTTATTTTTATTTCATCGTCCATACATTCAATTAATGAAAGTAAGAAATGCATACCATCTGAATGAATGCTGAGCGTTTTTTGATTATCAAAATATTTAATATTTACGCTTCCAGTATGAGTCCTGAGCGTATGAAGCGCATCACAGATATCAGCCCACAAAGGACAATCCTTTTTACTGAAACCAGTATCTTCGCAAAACAGGAAAAGCTTCATATTCATCATTCATCCTTTAACAAAGTTGTTCTCCTGGCATTTTAACATGGAAGATAAATAATCAAGAGCAGGATGAAGAAAGATCAAGTGATGACGCTTGAAAATTACAGATTTTAGGAATTTTATGGTAAAGCGGGAGAATGGATGACAGGGTGTTTTGAATGACACCTGCGAACAAGCGCGACAACTGGTAATGGGGCGAATGTTACGGTTGAAAAAGAGATTCCAGCGCGGAGACACTGATCATTTATTCAAAAATATTGTTCAGGGATATTTTCTGAAGCCACTTCGCAATTCTCAAAATTTTCTCCCTACCAGATACTGAATTTTTATACAGTCCGGTATAATCAACGCAAAGAAAATCACTTCACAGTAAAGGAAGCGTTAACAAGATATAATTTTTCAGATAATTAAAGAACGCAGCATGAAGGTGTACCACCACCTCCATGCCACTAACCACAAAGCAACTTATACGGAGTTGAATATGGCTGAGACGAATTTTAAGCCAGAGTTTACTGTTTTCAAAACAGAATCAGACGCTTTTAACAGTATTACCGAAAACCGCGATCTGATACGCAAAAATGATATTCGCCGTTTGCACGGAAACCGGACTGATGCTGCCCCCATTCATCCCCGTGCGGAAACGCAGGATGACAGTTCTGCCTGTTGTGAGCTTTATTCACGGGTGGACTGTCAATACCTTCCCCTTAGCGGCAAGTGGCTCACAAATGCAGGTTTTATCAATGGGATGCCAGTCAAAACCCGGGTCATGAAGGATTGTATTGTCATTACGCCGCAACATACACGTGAGTTATGGGGATGTCTTGAAGGTATGAGTGTGGTGAATATTAATAAAAAGAAAGTGGCGCAGTGGTTGAAGACGTTTCCGGGAGCGCTGAATGATTTGGGGGATGTGCCGGTGATTAAACGGGATAAATGAAAGTTAAAAAAGATCCCGGCCAGCGGCCGGGATCTATGACGATTAATAAAAATCTTGATCTACAAGACCTTCTGTTTTCAGTATCTCGAGAAAACGTTTGTAGGCAGTTTCATCTCGCTCTAATATATCGTCTAATAAAAACTCTTTAATTAGAGCCCAGTGATAAAGACCATTTATATGGGTTGAGAAATACTCAAATTTACCATGTAGTGTGGAATCAACTATCTCGACATTTCTCGAATTATAAGCGAGCAATCCTCCATAATTCTTGGGGAACCCCAAGAATAGCGTCTCATCTCTAAGCCAATAAATAGCAAAAACATTTATTACCGTTCCATCTCTCTCTTTTACTTTCATTTAATCAGCCCTTTAATATTTTCTATTACATCTGCCGGGTTAGGATTAGCTCTTTGTGGGGTATCAATTTTCATATCATAGGCTTTGCCAGTATTATAGTTGTACTGATAATGAATAGTGATTGATTCTCCCTTAGCATTTTTCTGGACTACCTGCATTTTTTGGAATCCTGCACTTGCAGGGAAACGCGGATCTTTGTTCATCCCAGGTAATATTTGACCGCCTGCTGGGTTTTCCTGCACTTGTTTCCATACAATTTGTTCATTCAAATCCCTCGGTGCTGTAAATTGTTTACCTGGTTTCGCCGTCGAGATCTTCTCCGCTGCGCTGATCAATATCTTGTTATCAATGACCTTCGCGGCTTTACCCGCCAGTAATAAAGCTTTTTCCGCCGGGATCGACGTCAGCAGAGCCAGCGCATAATCCTTCGCTTCTTCCGCCGTAAGCAACGCCATCACGGTATCTGAGCCAGGGTTATTACTCAGGATAGCCTTGATAATATCAGCACTTTCCGGTAAGTCACCACGCACTATATCCGTCAGTCCGGCCTGTACCTGTTCCGGTGAAAGATTATTGTCCTGAGCATATTTAACCCAGGATGTTGCCGACTGGGCCGAATCAGCAAGACCTTTACCGAAGTCATTCGGGCTAAGTGCATTCGATTCCGCCGCATTCTTCCCGCCCTGCGCCCCCGCAGCTGCTGAAGCCGTACTGTCTCCCGCTATCCCTCCGGCCATCCCCGCCGATATCGTTGCCAGCGTGCTGACCGTCTGCTTCTGCTCCTCGCTCAGGTCACTGACCGCTTTACCCGGATACATCGCCGTCATAATGGCACGCGCCGCAAGCTCACCCGTCGCCGCACCGGCCGCACCCGCCGCTGCACTGTTCCCCTGCAGGGCCGCAACCGCGCCGCCCAGTATCGCGTGCGCGATGGTGTTGACCGCCGGATTACCCTCGGTTGATTTCAGCAGATGCGCCAGTTCCGGTGCCGATGCCCCAGCCAGTGCACCGGTAATATCTCCCCCCGCCAGCCCCTGAAGCGCCGCTGTCGCCGCCTGGATACCCCGCTGGATATCACTGCCCGTGCCGTACTTCGCCTGTTCGTCCCGGTACTCCGGCGTCTTTTTCAGTTGCTCAACCGTCAGGTCAGGGTGCGTCTTACGCGCCTCCTCCAGCGCATTAAGCTCGCCCTGCGTTCTGGCGATGTCTGCCACCTGTCCGCCGATATCGCTGATGGCGCTCGCCTGCGCAAGACGCTGCTGCTCCTTCTCCTTGTCAAATATCGGGCTGATGCTGTCGTTCGCATGCTCCGTATCCCGGCTCAGGTTAGCCACATCCTGCTGCTGGTTCGCGGTATCACGGATGGTGATGTTACCCTCGCCCACTGCCGCCTGCGTCGTGCCTTCCGCATGACCGCTGCTGCCCGCTGCCGATACCACCCCACCCGGCAGGTTGCCCTTGAATGCGTCGCCGCCAAAGTCGCCGCCGCCGCTCAGGCTGACGCCGCTGTGGCTGACCTTATAATCCGCCTCGTTGTGGATATCACGGAAGCCCAGCGTTCCCGTGTCCAGACTGTTTTTGTCCGCCGTCGCCGTCGAGGCAATCACCGCGCCGTCAAGCTGCGTGTGGCGTCCCACCGTCACATCAAAGCCGCCTTCACCCGCGAAGAGCCCTGTCTGCTCCTGCACCGAGTCATACGTGCTCTTCATTTTGTCCTGGCTGGCGCTGATGTAGCCGGATCCCGTCATGCTGCCGAAAGAGAAGCTGCCGCCTGCCGCCGCGCTGTTCTGCGTCGATTTATAATCGTTGCTGTCCTGCTGGCTGCTCATCCACAGGTCACGTCCGATATCCGCAACGATTTTATCGCCGCTCACCTGCGCACCGCTCAGAATGGCGTCCCGCCCGCTGGTCAGGCTGACCGTCCCGCCGCTGTCCAGCGTCGTTTCCGTCCACGCCGTACCGTCGCCCTTTTCGTGACCTTTCGACGCGTTTCCATTGGCAAAAACACTGATGCCGTAACCGCTCTTCCCGCCGCCAATGCTGACGCCCGCACCGCCACCGCTGCTGCTGTTCTTGCCGGTCGTCTGCTGTGTGCTGGCTGCACCGCCCAGCACAATATCGTTCGCAGCGACAAGCGCGGTGTCGCCGCCCGCCTTCAGCTGGCTGCCACCGATAAGAATGTCGCCGCTGTTATCGTCTTTCCCCTTTCCGGTCGCGGTGATGGACAGATTATTCCCCGCATTCAGCGTACTGCCCGCAACCGTGTCACTCTGCATGTGCTGTTCGGATTTCGATTTCTGCGAGGAGAGCGAAACGCTTACGCCGATACCGCTGTTGGGATCGCCATTAATCTGCGCCATTTCCGCACCCTGCGACGCCTGCACACCTGACAGCGCCGCTTTGGTGACCTTCAGCGCCGCAAGGCGGTCATCGCTTTCGCCTTTTGCATCCCGCGCCGTCTGCACCGCACTGTTCACCGCGCTCCCCGCCGCCCCCGACAGCGCCACCGTCAGCCCGCTGCTCTTCTGCTCGAACGTCTCATCGCGGGTACGCTTGTCGTGCCCCGGCTCAATTACCACGCTGTCGCCGGTCAGGCTGATATCCTTCTGCGCGATGATATCCGCCCCGCCAATATGCGCCTGTTTGCCCGCCGTAATGCTGACGCTGCCGCCCGTCGAGCCGACCGTGCTGAAGCTTTCACTCTGCGTCGTGCCCTGTTCCCGCAGGTCGTGGGTGGTTTTGCTGCTGCCGATGGTGAAGCCGATACCGCCCGTACCCATCAGACCGGACTTTTTGGTCTCCTTAAAGCGCCAGGAGGTGTCGGTGTTGGTGGCCGCCACGATATCCACATTGTTGCCCGCCGACAGCGCAACGTCTCCGTCACCCGCCACCGCCGAGCCTGACACCCGCAGGTTGTTCCCCGCCGACACCGTCACGTTGTCGCCGCTCAGCAGCGAGCCCTTCTCCCTCGTCGCGCTGTCTTCCTCAATGGTGTGGGTGGTCTTCTTGCTGAGGAACCCTTTTTTGGTTTTGGTTTCTTCCTTAAAGTGGTAGTCACTTTCCGTCGCCGTGGTCAGGTTCACGTCGCGCCCTGCCGCCACGCCGATATCACCCTGCGCTGTCACCTCTGCCGCCTGTGCGGTCACGTCCCGCCCGGCAAGAATGACCGTATTACCGCCGCTGGCGATTGCCGTACCCTGCTGGCGTACGGACTCATCGATAACGGTTTTCTTACCGCCCTGGCTGCTGCTACGCGTGGTGGTGGCTTCTGCCAGCAGGTTCACGTCGCGTCCGGCCTGAATGCCCACATCCCCTTCTGCCGCCATCGCCGCCGCACGGGCATTCACGTCGTTACCCGCCTGCAGGGTGAGGTCGCCGCCTGCGGTCAGCGTGCTGCCCTGATGCGTGACCGACGCCATCTCCGTTGTCGTGCGGTTGTGCCCGGAACGTCCCTCGCTCGTCGCCATCTCGTTGGCGGTGATGTTGATATCGTTCCCTGCCGCCATGCCCAGGCTACCGCCCGCCGACACGTTTGCGCCCGTCACGTTGATATCCTGTCCGGCACGCATCACCAGCCCGTCTGTCGCGGTGATGGATGCCGTTTTGCCCACATCCGTACCGCCAAAATGCACGTTCCCCGCGTCAACATTCCACTTCCGGGTGTTGGTGATGTTGTTGATACTGCCGGAAACGCTCTCAAGCCCGACGGTTTTACCGCTGATGGTGGAGCCGATGTTGTTGATATCCCCCAGCGCGCTCAGGTTCAGCCCGCCGCCCGCGCTGATGAGCCCGGCGTTGAGGTTGCTGATGCTGTTGCTGCTGTCGATGGACAGGGCATTCTGCGCCGTGATGGTGCTGCCGCTGTTGGTGACGTTGCCGCCCGCCAGCTGCACGTTATTACCGCTAATCACGCTGCCGCTGTGAACGGTGACATCCTTCGGTGACAGATAAACTTTCGGGACCATCACCGTCTGGCCGTTAATGGTCGCCGCTTCCCACCACAGCAGGCTGTGGTCAAGCGCGGCAACCTGCGCCGCCGTCAGCGCCACGCCGAATTTCAGTCCCAGCGTTTTCTGCTGCTCTGCGGCGCTGTCCATCAGATAGCGCATCTGGTCGAGATCGGAACCGATGCCGTTGATATACCGGCTGCCAGTCTGGTTCAGAATGGCGTTGCTGACGTAACGGGTATCGAATGCCGCGTCGCCGAGGAAACGGTAATCGCGATCCGGGTTCAACCCCAGACGGTCGAGGAAGTACGCCGAGCCAAGGAACTGGTTCCGATCGGTGTAAGCACTGTTGGTCTCACGCGGTGCATCGCCAGGCTTGATGCCGAGCATGCCATAGAGTCCATCAAACAGGCTGTTGTCCACCTTCCCGAGGCCATCAAGCTTAGGGTTCACCGTTATCAGATACGGGCTATCGGGGTCGGTAGATGGCACGAAGTAACCGTTATCACCGGACGGCAGTGGATAATTTCCACTGCTACCATTTTGGTCGGAAAGTGATGAACCGCCGGAGATATCTTTCAGGGCGTCGCTCAGCGCATCACGCCATTGCGGCGTGGTGATGTCCTGCGCATCTGCTTCGACAAGAGACTGCGCCTGCTCGCCGTTGGCGATGGACTGGTTGCTGAGTGGGGTCAGCGTAGGGGCGGCAATCGTATTGCTAAAGCCGTCCGTGTTCGCGGTGACGAGCGTGTTGCTGATGTCGTCAGTGAAGGTAGCAGAGACATTGCCGCCAGCCTGTATTACTGCCCTAACAACGTTAGCGGTATTTTCTGATTCGACCTCACGTCCACTCAGTGTATAGGTTATACCACCGGCATTAATGGCTGATGCCGTGTAGACAAGATACTCAGTCTCAGAACTGGCCTGATAGCTTTGGTTGTTGAGTTGCGCACCTTTTAGGCTAATGTCGCGATTAGCAAGTATATTGCTACCGCTATTGTCGAGATAATTTGCAATGATATTTAGATTATTAGCTGATGCTATGCGCGCTGCCTGACCAGTACTGCTTACATCAACCTCAGTTCGTTTAATAGCAAAACGTTTGGTTTGACCCGAATCATTAATCCGGTAAGAGATGGTAAAGAAAGGCTCATCCATGCTGCACGCACCTGGATAGGTCGGAAAACTCATACAGCTTCCAACCCAGACATCCGTGCGATTTTTTATTGTGGAATAGCTCCCCTCATCCATATCATCAAGGCTTACAACAAAGGATGATTCCCCCACCCAGGAAGGGTTTTCCAAATCAACTATCTGGGTATTTGAATTGCTTCCATCCCGCTTATTCAATAAATGCGCGGTCCTAATCGCAATATCACCCTTCTGTGTCTCAATATTCCCAGATTTATTCACTACTTCACTGTTCGCCGCCCCCGCCGCATTTTTCTGCATCCACAGGCTATTCCCTGCCAGAATATCGCCATAGACGTTATGGATACGGTCAGCGAAAAGCTGCATATTATTCGCAGCATAAATCAGTGCGGTATTGAGCAAGGTGCCTACAGCATTCATCGTCAGGCTGCCTGCCGTACCGGTAAACCCATTAACAGTGATGTCGCTCAGGCTGCTAAAGACCACGTCACCGCCTGCTGAGAGACTACCTGTAGCGTTGAGCAGAATATTCTGCGCATTGAACGTGCTGCTGCCGTTACCGGTGGTGAGCGTACCGCTGTTCGTGAATGCTCCGCCCGCGCTGAGGGCGATGGCATTGCCCTGGATAACGCCGCTGTTGGTGATGGCGTTTTGCGAGGAGAGCGACAGCGTTCTACCTGCGGCCAGCGTACCGGTGTTCACGAGAGCATTGACCAGCTTCAGCGTAGCGTCGCCCAGGGAAACCACCTGACCATGACCGCTGAAGTCGGCGACATCGAGCAGCAGATTGCCCCCGCTGTAGAGTTTACCGCTGACGGTATCGGTGAGAGCGTCACCCGCTACCGTCAGCGAGGCAGTACCCAGCACCGTGCCTCTGTTGGTGATGTTCCGGTATTTCACCCCCAAATCCGCACCCTGAAGCGTGCCGCGGTTATCGAGCGAGCTGCCACGCAACTCAGCGCTGCCCGTAGCCAGGACATTTCCGCCATTCACGGCATTCACCACATCCAGCAGCAGCGTGACGGCCTGAACCAGGCCGCCGCTACCGTTTGCCAGCTCTGGCGTGGCCAGCGTGAGCTTTCCACCGGAAAGAATTTTGCCGTCATTCTGTAAACGGGTGGTGGCTTTCACCGTGGATTCACCGCCGCCCTGCACCGTCCCCTGATTATTCAGCGTGGCGGACGACGCCTTCAGCGCGTTCTGGCTCAACAGAACGCCACCAGCGGTGTTGTTCAGCGCCCCGGAAACATCCAGCGTCAGCGCTTCACCCTGAAGCCGTCCGCTGTTGATCAGTTGCCCGGCTGTGATTGCGGTCGTTTTACCCTGAATCTGTCCGGCGTTCGTCGCGTTACCGGCATTCATCGACAGGATGCCAGCCGTGAGTAATTTCCCGCCGACCTGGTTGGACAGCGTCTGGTTCAGCGAGGCGGAAAGCGCATCAACCCCGGAGATTTCACCGCTGTTTGTCAACGTATTCGCCTTCAGCGTCAGATCCTTGGCTATCCACTGCCCGCTGTTTGCAAGCGTCAGTGCTGAGAGCGCCAGTTCTCCGTTTGAGGTGATTTTGCTGCCCGTCGTACTGATAAGATTGCTGTCGAGCTGCGCATCCAGTACATCTGCCGCCTGGATCGCACCGCCGTTCGTAAGCGCCTGCGCATGAATAAGTACCCGTTTACCCTGCCATTGCCCGGCGTTACTGAGGTCACCGGCCGTCACCGCCAACTCACCCGCCGTCAGCAGCGATCCCGATGCTTCATTCACCAGCGAGAGGAGCGGTGCAGCCATCTCCAGACGAGCAGCCAGCGTCAGCGCGGCGATCCCGGTGAGCGTGCCGCTGTTAGTGATACTGTCCTGATGCGCGGTGACACGGTTCCCCTGAACCGCTCCGCTGTTGCGCAGCGTATTCCCCGTGAGCGAGAGCGTGCCTGCCGATAACAGATTGCCGTTGTTAACGGTATTGCCCGCATTCAGCGTGATGTCGCCCTGGCTCATCAGTTCACCGGTATTGCTGAATGTCCCGGTGGTGGAGGCATTAAAGGAGCCGGTTGCCAGCGAACTTCCGCTGTTATTCCAGTCGCGGCCGCGGAGACTGACATTCTGCCCCTGCAGCTGGCCTGCGGTGGTCAGCGTGGTGCCTGAAAAGGTGAGGTTCCCGCCCGTAAGCGTGCGCGAGCCTGCCGCTAAATCCAGCACACTGGCGGTCACGGATAACGCGGTATCACCCTGCAAAAGACCGCGACTGTCGAGGCGATCGGCATTCAGCGTCAGCGTGTTCCCTACGATACTGCCTGCACTGGACACCGATTGTGCCGTGATGCGGTTTGCTCCCTGCGCCAGCAGCAGGCCTCCTGCGCTGTTATTCAGCGTGTCGTAATCAACAAGGAGTGACGCGCCACTCAGCTCACCGCTGTTGGACAGGCGCGAACCGGAAAGGGAGAGCCCGGCATCGCTGGTGATAATGCCGCTGTTTTTCACCTCATCAACTGAAAGGGTGAGTGCCGCCGGGCTGTACAGCACGCCGCTGCTGCGGTTATCCAGCAGACGGGTAACCAGTGACAGCGTCTGCCCCGCGTGGATCAAACCACCGTTAATGACTGCAGGACTGCTGATGGCGAGCGAAGACGCCGTCAGCGTCCCCCTGTTATTGAGATCAGTGGTTTCAATCTTCAGGACTGACGCAGAAGATTTTCCCCCGTGACTGAGAGCGTCAGTGGCTGTCAGGATAAGCCCATCTTTCGCAGCCTGCGTCCCATCAAGCTGCGCATTCTGTACGTCCACGCTGACGCTGTTACCCTGCGTCTGTGCCGTTGCCGTGGTCGTCAGGCTGTGACCCCGAACGCTCACGGAGCCGCCCGCGCTGGTTTCGCCTGCAAGAGTGGTAGCCGTATTGTTCAGCGCCAGATCGCCATCGCTGTGGATTACTGACTTTTCGGTGGTGATGAACGCGTCTGCTGAGCCAGCAAGCCCTCTGGCACCGGAAAGCGTGCCGCTGTTTGTCACCTGTGCAGCCTTCAGCGTCAGCGTGTCATCGCTGACGAGCGCGCCGCTGTTATCCAGCTTACCGCTCGCGATAACGGTCGTTTTACCTTTCGCGCCGGTGTCACCAGACAGCGTGGCGTTGCGCGCGTTGATACCCAGCGTGGAGGCGCTTTTCAGGGTGCCGGAACTGGTGATGTCGGTTCCTGAAACGTCCAGGCTGTTGCCCTGAACGGTGCCGGTATTGCTGAATGTCCCGGTCTTCAACGAGGCATCCGTCCCCGCGGACAGCGTCCCGCTGTTGATCAGGTTCCCCGTGTTTATGACAAGAGATTTTCCGGCCGTGGTACTGCCTTTCAGCAGGGTGTTCCCGGACGTGAAGAGCGCGATATTCCCGCTGGCACTGGTTCTGCTGCTGCTCTCCTGAGTCAGCGCCTGACCGCTGAGCGAGATATCTGAGGCGCTGACGTTTCCGCGCTGCGTCAGCTCACCGCCTTTCACCGACAGTTGCTGACCCGCAACGACAGAGCCGTTAAGCGCGGCACGCTGCGACGCCTCCAGCGAAATATGGCGTGATGCGGTCAGCTGCGTCCCGGTTTCCAGCGTTTTCGCGTTAACCGTGGCATCCTGCCCGGCGATGTTTTTCCCCTTAAGCGCCGCGTTTTCTGCCACGTTCACGGCAAGGTTACGACCGGCACCGGCCTGGGCATCCGCACTCTGGGTGAGGGCGTTTGCCGTCAACGTGGTGTCGGTTCCCGCAGTGAAGGCGCCGCCGCTTTGCGTGAGGGTACCGTTGGTCGCTAACTGAAGATTTTTCTCGGCGGCGATATGGGCCTGGTCGAGCGTCAGGGCGCTCTGCCCGGAGACTGTGAGGTTATCCCCTGCTTTATGGTCGCCGGTTAACGTCACCTCTTTCGCAGAAACGCGGGTGCTGCCGCTGGCTAGCGTGTTTTTCAGCACCACTTTCCCCGCGCTGCTGAGCGTAATATCGCCCTGACGCGCGTTAAGATCCCCCAGGTTTACCCCCAGGCCTGTTTCGCTGGACACCAGACGAATACGGTTGGCGTACATCCCGCCCAGCGCACCCGTGTCTACCGCCACCTTCGGCGCGTCACCTTCTCCTTTCAACGCGCTGACGCTACCGTCTGCTGCGACGCGGTTCGCCCCGGCGACCACACGTACCTCTTTCGCATGCAGCTGGGCATTGATCTCGGTCGCGCGGGAAATAATCGATACGGCATCACTCTGGCTGCCATCCAGCCCGGCGCCCTCAATGGTGACCGCACCTTTAGTCACATCAAGCGATTGCAGCTTCCCGCTGGCGTCGAGCACCGGTTTCCCCGTGGTGAGCGTCGCATTCGGCGTATTGATAAATCCGCAGCCGTTACAGGTGATACCGTAGGGGTTCGCCACAATAACGTTTGCCGCCTTGCCCGCCACTTCGGTGTAGCCCTGTAAATGTGAGCGGTTCGCGCCAGTGACTTCGTTGATGATCCCCTTGGCTTCCTGCCCGGCTTTCAGGTTGGGGTTGTTTTGGATAATCCCGCCAAGCTGGGTCTGGTTCAGCTGTCCCGTGGCGTTATTCAGGATCAGCCCTTCTTTGCCGACGTTGTAATCATGGTATTTATTATGGGAAATACCGGACTGATTCGGCGTAGCAATGTTCACGACCGGAACACCGTTGGCCGCCTTATCCATCTGCGTATTTCCGGACGGGGAGATCGTGGCGGCCACCGCAGGCAGCAGCGGCTGGGTTGCCAGCAATACGCTCAGTAACGCGCTAAGCGCACGCTGTGAAAAACGAACCTGATCCTTTTCCATCATCCCTGTCCCTTAAAAAGCCACTGAAAAACGGTAATAGATCACGAGGTGATCCGGTGCCAGCCAGTCCGGATAGTCCACCGGTGTGCCGACGGTAAACTGGCTGGAGTACCCGCGATTCGTCGCGGTAAGCCCCAACGCGGTTCCCCACAGCGTGCCGGAGGCGTAACGATCCTGGCCGTCCTTCTTCAGCCAGCCGCCGTCAATTGCGGCAAGTACGCCAACATCGCCGACCCACGGCAGCGTAAAGAGCGACCAGTTCAGCTCGTTTCGCCAGTAGCCGCCGTTATCCCCGGAGATGTACTGCTCCTTAAAGCCCCGAACGGACGTTTCGCCGCCCAGCGTCAGACGCTCGCTGCCGTACAACCTGTCCGGTGACCACTGAAAATAGACGCTGGTGAGCCACCAGAGTTTGTCCGCCACGGGACGCTGAAAGCTGCCGTTCAGGCTCCATTTGCGGAATTCGGCTTTTGGCACATCACCCTGTTTGTCGTTATCGTCTTCCGCACCCAACCACGGCACGCCCTGCGTAAAGGTTGGGTTCAGGGTCGCCACGCCCGAGGCGATTTTTTGCGTGTGGTTAATGCCTAATGAAACACTGGAGAGTTTGCGGCTGCTGGTGGCCAGCAAAACATCATCGAGATAATTCCGGTTGATGCGGTGAGTGATGCCCGCCGACACGCCGGTTTTGATATCGCCATTGCGGAACAATACCCAGGAGCCCGTCAGACGGTGCGTTTCGGTATCCCCCGTCGACCGCCAGAGGTAGCCGTTATTATCAATAGTGCTGAGGTAGTTGCTCCAGCTGTAGCTGTAGTCCAGCAGTCCGTAGCCGTAAGGGATGCTGACGCCTGCTGCAAAATTTTGAGCATCCTTGCTGTTGGAAAAATCACTGCTGCGCCCGCCGCTGATAAACCACTTATCCGCCAGACCCAGCAGGTTATTTCCGTACAACGCGCCAGTAAGCTGCCCGGTCCCGGTGCTCTTTTGCCCGCTGTTATCAAAACTGACGGAGCCGCTAAGGGGGAACTCTGGCGTGGCGGTCAGATTAACCACCGAGTAGCCCTGCCTGTCGCCGGGCAAAATTTCAATCTCAACGGGCCGCTGACGTACCCGGTTGAGCTGTTCCATGCCCTGTTCGATATCGCGCAGGTTAAGGATCTTCCCCTCAAGCCCGGGGAAGGTTATTTTCAATGTGCGGTCCGGCACACCTTCGAGGCGAATGTGCTGAAGCTTTCCTTCCAGCACGGCAAGATGGAGCACGCCGCCGGAGAGATCCTGCTCGGTTAAAAACGCGCGGCTGGTGATATAACCCCGGCTGATGTACCAGTCAGACACGGCGTTAGTCAGGGTATTTAAGCCAGCAATATCAAGGCACTGATTCAGCCACGGCGCAACCAGCCGTTCTTTAGCTAACGGAGACAGAAGGTTGGCACCCGTCAGTTCGATGCGCGAGATAGCAAAACAGGGGCCTTGTGGAGTCGCGGTACTGTCGGGCTGAACGGGACGCGGTACCACCACGCTGCGCTCCAGCGATTCACGCTGACGCTGGCTCTCATCCAGCAGCTGCTGCTGTTGCTGCTGGATGGTATTACGGTCGGTCGGTGACAACGGGGCGGCGAGTGCGATCCCTGGCGCCAGTAACAGGATGGCCGCCAACAGCGCGCATGCTGATGTTTTCCCTAACACTCTTTACTCTCCGCTTAAAGTCCGTTTTCAAACTTGACTGTTAAAAAACGAGCAACTTATTTCAAAAAGTAAATAGTGTAAATATCAGCAAAGAGAATAAGGATATTTCTGGCGCATTTTCAGATTTTTGCAGGGGTATATCTGAAGCAAGATTAAAGAAATCCCCTGTCGCGCCGATCATCATCCGTGTGTATTATTTCCTGTAGCGTTTACAACAACTAACCTTAACTCAAATACTTAAGCGCCAAAGCGAAAGGCATCATGAGCACACCGATCAAACGGCTAGAAATCATAAAAAATGCCATCGAACTGGAAGATGACGACATCATCCAGAGCCAGCTGACGCGGCTGAAAAATGAAGCGTTTGACGAGGAGCTACAGGCAATCGTCATGGCGCTTGAGAATAAGAACTACACCGCAGCTATCAGGGCCATCACCGCGTGGCTGCAGGGCCAGCGCGCCGTGACCCCGTGGCGTGACCCGCAGGTGGCCGCCAGCAAGCTGGAGCTGAAGGCGCTGGAAGAGCGTCTGCGCGACCTGATTGACCGCCGCAACGCCCGCGTGCAGCAGCTTGATGAGTTCAACGATCTCTATTTCTCCCGTCTCGGGCCGCTGATGCAGCAGATCCTCGCCCTGCGTAAAACGCTGGCGGAGTTAAACCTGCGCCGTCAGCAGGCGGAGGCGCGTCGTCGCGAAGAAGATTATCGCCGCTGTCAGCGCTATATGGCGCAGGCGGTAGAGGTGCTGGCAACGCTCACCCAGCGCTGGCGCGATCTCCCGGCCGATTCCGTACAGGCTGCCGAGGCGCGTAAACAGCTGCAGCAGCAAAGCAACCTGATTGCCAATCTTCTGGCCGAAGCGCTGGAACTGGAGAGCGGCTTAACGCGTGAAGAAGAGCCCGCGCGCCAGGCGCGCGATGAGGCTAACGAAGAGTACGAGAAGTATCGCGAGCAGCATCACGATGCCGAAGTACGTCTGCGCAAAGGGAAAGATCTCTCGGAAGAGGATCGGAACGAGCTGAAACGCCTGTGGCGTCAGGCGAGCAAGCTGTGCCACCCGGATCTGGTGGCAGACGATCTGAAAGAAGAAGCTAACACCATGATGGTGCAGCTTAACCAGGCCAAACAGCGCGGGGATGTGAAAGCGATCCGTTCACTGGTGGCACGCCTGCAGCAGGGCTTTGAGCCAATGATGGCGAGCGACAGGCTGAACGATCTGGAGCGTATCCGCAAAAAAATGGCGCAGGTGCGCGAGCAAATCGACACCTTAGTGAACGAGCTGGCGGAGCTGGAGAAAGAAGAATCCTGGCTGCTGGTGTCGTCGCTGAACAATATGGAAGCCTACTTTGCCCAGCAGGAGAAGGCGCTGCATGAGGTCCGCGCCTCGCTCGAACATCAGGTGAGCGAAGCGCAGCTGGAGTCCGCAGCCTGACTATTTAGCGTGCCAGTATGCGCTGGCACGCACCAGCTGTTGGTCAATCGCGTCGGTTTCAAACTGGCGGCTCAGGTTTTTCACCACCTTCCCTTCCCCGGTCAGCCAGATAAAGTAATCCTCTTCGGGCACGGCCAGCGTCGCCAGATGATCGGCCACCGCCTGCGGGTTGTGGCCCACAATCCAGGTGAGGTTGAATTCACTCAGGTGCGCCAGATAGTCCTTATAAGATCCGTCACCCACGGTCACGACCGCATGAACGTCCGGGCGTACCGGCAGTTTTGCGATGCCTTCTAAACGGCGGCGCAGCGCGGGCATCCCGGATTCATCGCACACGTACAGCTGCCAGGCGTAATCTTCCGGCACCACCAGCGATCCGCGCGGCCCACCGATAGTGAGTTTGTCGCCAGGTTTGGCCGCTACCGCCCAGCTGCAGGCAACGCCGCCATTATGAACGAAGAAATCCAGCACCAGCTCATTTTTCTCCTCATCGAACAGGGGCGTATAGTCACGCGCCTGCGGGCGCACGCCGTCGCCCCACTCGATGCCTTCATCGGTGACAACGGGCGGAACAAAGGTCGCGCCCGGCGCAGGGAAAAAGACCTTGGTGTGGTCGTCGAAACCGCGGGAGCTAAAGCCTTCCAGCGCCTCACCGCCGAGGACAACGCGCTGGAAGCCAGCGCTGACGCGCTCGACGCGGAGCACGTTCAGCTCGCGAAAGCGCAGGTCATTGCGGACACGTTGAGGGTAACGGGTTGATGTCATTTTTATGCCCTTCTCAGGTGAATACGATATATCGAAATTGATTTTTTAATGATAATGATTGCTATTAACCAAGAATGCAAGATCTTTTAGATTGCATCTGAATATATCTAAGATATAGTTTAGATATATCAAATTAAGAGAGTCACTATGCGACACGAACATGAAGGCGGTGGACGCCGACCGCGCTTTTTCGGCCACGGCGATCTACGGCTGGTGATCCTGGATATTCTGACCCGCAATGCCAGTCACGGTTATGAGCTGATCAAAGAGATCGAGAACCTGACGCAGGGGAACTACACGCCGAGCCCGGGCGTGATCTACCCAACCCTGGATTATCTGCAGGATCAGACGTTTATCACCATTACGGAAGAAGAGAGCGGTCGTAAGAAAATTGCGATAACCGCTGAAGGACAAAACTGGCTGGATGAAAACCGGGAACAGCTGGAACAGATCCAGGTGCGCATCAAAGCGCGCAGCGTCGGCTTCCAGCTGCGCAAAAACCCGCAGATGAAGCGGGCGCTGGAAAACTTCAAAGCGGTGCTGGACCTGAAGGTGAATCAGGGAGAGCTCAGCGACGCGCAGCTCAAGCAGATCGTCGGCGTGATCGACCGCGCGGCGCTGGAGATCTCCCAGCTGGATTAAGCGAGCGCGCGCTCGCTGACGCGGAACACTTTTACCAACTCTTTCAGGTGCATCGCCTGATCGTTCAGCGATGCCGCCGCCGCAACGGACTCCTCCACCAGCGCCGAGTTCTGCTGGGTGGTGGCGTCAATCAGGCCAATCGCACTGTTGATCTGCGAGATGCCTTCCGTCTGCTCATGGCTGGCCTGACGGATCTCACGCAGGATCACGTCCATCTCCTCCACGTTGCCGACCATCCCGTTGATCAGCCCGCTGGCTTTTTCCACCAGGTTCATCCCGTCCTGAGTCTGGCTGGTGGAGCTTTCAATCAGCTGGCGGATTTCACTCGCCGAAGAGGCGCTCTTCTGTGCCAGCTGGCGCACTTCGCCCGCGACCACCGCAAAGCCACGGCCGTGCTCTCCCGCACGTGCCGCCTCGACTGCTGCGTTCAGCGCCAGAATATTGGTCTGGAAGGCAATGGCGTCGATCAGGTCGATAATGTCGGACATCCGGTTGGATGTTTCGTTAATCAGGCGCATTTTGCTGGTCACCTGTTTCATCATCTCACCGTTGTTTTTCACCACCGTGGCGGCATCGGCAGAGAGGGTGGTCGCTTCCCCGGTGTGCGACGCGGTGTTTTTCACCGTCGCGGTGATCTGCTCCATCGAGGCTGCCGTCTGCTCGACGGAACTGGCCTGCTCTTCGGTGCGCGCGGCCAGATCCTGGTTGCCTGCGACAATCTGCGCGGCGGCGCTGGAGATGTTTTCCGAGCCGGTTTGCACCTGCTGCACAATCTCCAGCAGACGGGTTTTCATCTCCATCAGCGCATGCAACAACAGGCCGGTTTCGTCTTTACCGTGAGACGTAATGCTGTCGGTCAGATCGCCATCGGCAATGGCTTCTGCAAAGCTCACCGCCTCGCCCAGCGGACGGGTAATGGAGCGTACGATAAACCAGCCGATCAGGCTGCCCGCCGCCACGCTGAAGAGCGTGATCAGGAGCAGCAGCATGCGGTTGGTTCGGAAATCACCGTCCACCTGCGCGCCCGCGCTCTGCATCTCGTTGTTTTGGATGGCGATCAGCGCCTGCACCTTCGCTTTGTAAGCCTGCTGCACGGTGAGGGTGTTGGTCATCATCTCCTGGATAGCGCCCGCACGGTTGTTGTTCTGTACCGCCTGTAAAATGCGGTAGCGCGAGTCCAGATACTGCTGGCGCACGCTGCGGATATCCGCCAGCACCTGCTGAGACTTCTGATCCTGCAACGCGTTGTTCAGCTCGCCCAGGATCACCGTAATGTGCTCGCTGATCTCTTTCAGACGCTGCTGAGATTGCCCCGTGTAGGTGCCCTGCTCGTCCAGCAGCATAAGCTGCTGCGTGCTTATAAATTCCTGGAAGTTGTCGATTAGCTGGTTGGCTTTTACCGTGGTTGGATAATCGTGGGTAATGATAGTCTGCATCCCGTTGTTCGCCCGATTCAGGCTCAGCAATGAGACACTCGCACTGACGATCATCAGAACAATAAAGAACCCAAACGCCAGAAATAATTTCGTGCCGATCTTTACGTCATGTAAGAACATATTTACTCCATCGATGTGATTATTTCTCAGACGATCACCGTTATCGGTAACGAACGCGCTAACTTTATGACTTTGATCGTTTTTTTATTTCATAACCATCACAATGGATAGGTACAGTCTATTAATTTTGGCGCATCGATCGTTGCGTAACCACCAGAGAGGGCATTTCTGAAATAGCATCGGGGAAAACTGACTTAGGCAGGCATAAATAACTGAGCGGATTTTTTTAGTTATTTAATATCACATTAACAATAAACATTAAAAATAATCACATTAAAACGCCGTTTAGACCTGGTGGCATAAACGGCTTTTCTGGAACATTACTGGCTCAATGGAGCACGGTCACGGCATCTTTGAGACGCCCCGCACGGTGCTTCACCATGGCGGAGATCTGCGCGCTCTCCTCTACCAGGTCCGCATTTTTCTGGGTAATACTGTCCAGTTCGGCAACGGCCCGGGTTAACTCGGACAGCCCGGTAGCCTGTTCAGACGTGGCGTGGCTAATCTGGGCAATAAGCTGCGTGACGTTTTTCACCTGCTCAACAATGTCATCCATTGTGCGGCCTGCCGCGTGAACCTGATCGGAGCCGGACTGTACCTTACTGGCGCTGGCGTCAATCAGCTTACGGATATCGTTAGCCGCACTGGCGCTGCGGCTGGCGAGGTGACGAACCTCACCGGCCACGACCGCAAAGCCTTTGCCCTGTTCGCCTGCGCGTGCCGCTTCCACTGCCGCGTTCAGCGCCAGAATATTGGTCTGGAAAGCGATGTCATTGATAAGCGAAGTGATCGAGCCAATCCGCTGGGTGCTGTCAGCAATATCATCCATGGTTTTCACCACCGTCTGCATCGCATTTCCGCCTTTGGTCGCCGCGTTGCTGGCCGCCACGGAGAGCTTATCGACTTCGGCAGCGGTTTCTGAGTTGCTTTGTACCGAGGCGGCCATTTGATTCATCGTCGCCACGGTCTGCTGCACATTGGTGACGGTCTGACGCGTGCGGTCGTTGAGATCGTCATTCCCCTGCGCCAGCTTATCGCTGCCATCGCGCACGCTCACCACCTGGCTTGAAACATCATTGATTAACCAGCGACACATCAGCCCCAGCTGTCCGATCGCGCGCAGCGTCAGCCCCAGCTCGTCGCTGCGGTTCAGGTGCTGCACGCTGTTACGCTCACCGGTCGCGACCTTCAGCGCCTGACGCGTGACATTTTCCATCGGTCGGACAATCTGCTGCTCGAACAGCATCGTCCCGACGACCATCACGACGGCAGCAGCCACCAGCGATGGCCACCCCGCAGAGGTTAACGCCAGCGTGGCAGCCATCACCGTAAACAGCGCCGCCATGACGCTACGAACCCGCCAGCGCAGCGGCATAGCCGGTAACTTCCCGAGCCAGCCTTTGCGCACCACCAGCCCTTTATGGATACGTTTTTTACAACGGCCTTCATTGAGCGCCTTATATAAAGGCTCCACGGTCGCAATCTCTTCAGCCGTCGCTTTTGTGCGAATCGACATATAGCCGGTCATTTTTCCGTGGCGCACCATCGGCACGGCGTTCGCTCGCACCCAGTAGTGGTCGCCGTTTTTACGGCGGTTTTTGACAATCCCGCTCCACGGTTCCCCCTGTTGCAGCGTGTACCACATGTCGGCGAAGGCCGCTTTCGGCATGTCGGGGTGACGCACCATATTGTGAGGCTGTCCCATCAGTTCCTGGAGCGTATAGCCACTTACCTGCACAAAGGTGTCGTTGGCATGGGTCATGTAGCTCTGGAGATCGGTGGTAGACATAAGAGTGGTGTCACTATCCAGAGGGAATTCATTCTGGGTGACAAAGGATGGAGAGGACATGGCGGGCATTCCTTGCAGGTTATTCGAGTGTTAATTTTGTGGTTTATTGTTTTTTCGGCGGTTACAAATTTATCTTTAGTTGTTAAATCCGATCGAGATCGCAAATTTCGGGTAAACCGCACTTTCTGTACGCTTTTCTAATCGATTGATTTAAAATACTTTCGTAGAGAAATTACCTGTAAAGCATGATCTATTAACGCCCACTTAAGTGGCATCTTTCGCACCACTCCGGTGCAATTGACCCCATCCATCGCGCTCTCCCCTCCGGCCTTCATCCCATCAGGCTGGTATCGGCATGATTAAATATTGCGCAACATTATTTTAACCTGGTATTTATCCCGATTTTCGTTAAGTCCGCTGAAGTGGCGTAATCCCTGCAATACTTAACGCAGTATCATGTGATACGCGATCCCCGGGAGCACATTTTGAACAGGTTACCTTCCAGCGCCTCGGCTCTTGCCTGTACCGCGCACGCACTGAATCTCATTGAGAAGCGAACGCTCGATCATGAGGAGATGAAACAACTTAACCGAGAGGTCATCGATTACTTTAAAGAGCATGTGAATCCTGGTTTTCTTGAGTATCGCAAATCTGTTACCGCCGGCGGGGATTACGGAGCCGTAGAGTGGCAAGCGGGAAGTCTGAACACGCTTGTCGACACCCAGGGACAGGAATTTATCGATTGCCTGGGGGGTTTTGGTATTTTCAACGTGGGGCACCGTAATCCAGTTGTGGTTTCCGCCGTACAGAATCAACTTGCGAAACAACCTCTCCATAGCCAGGAACTTCTCGACCCGCTTCGCGCCATGCTCGCGAAAACGCTGGCGGCCTTAACGCCCGGCAAACTGAAGTACAGCTTCTTTAGCAACAGCGGCACGGAATCGGTCGAAGCGGCGATTAAACTCGCCAAAGCGTACCAGTCACCGCGCGGGAAATTTACCTTTATCGCCACCAGCGGCGCGTTCCACGGGAAATCCCTGGGCGCACTGTCGGCGACCGCCAAATCCACCTTCCGCAAACCGTTTATGCCGCTGCTGCCGGGCTTCCGCCACGTGCCGTTCGGTGACATTAACGCCATGCGCACCGTGCTGAGTGAATGCCGTAAAACCGGCGACGATGTGGCAGCGGTGCTCCTGGAGCCTATCCAGGGTGAAGGCGGCGTGATCTTGCCTCCGCAAGGCTATCTGCCCGCCGTGCGACAGCTGTGCGATGAGTTTGGCGCGCTGCTGATCCTCGACGAAGTGCAAACCGGCATGGGGCGCACTGGCAAGATGTTTGCCTGCGAGCATGAAAACGTTCAGCCGGACATCCTGTGCCTGGCGAAGGCGCTCGGCGGCGGCGTGATGCCAATAGGCGCGACGGTTGCGACGGAAGAGGTGTTCTCGGTGCTGTTCGACAACCCGTTCCTGCATACCACCACCTTTGGCGGCAACCCGCTGGCCTGTGCGGCGGCGCTGGCGACCATCAACGTGCTGCTGGAGCAAAACCTGCCCGCGCAGGCGGAGCAGAAAGGCGACATGCTGCTGGACGGCTTCCGCCAGTTGGGCCGGGAATATCCGGACCTTGTGCAGGAGGCGCGCGGTAAAGGGATGCTTATGGCAATCGAGTTTGTCGACAACGAAATCGGCTACAGCTTCGCGAGCGAGATGTTCCGCCAGCGGGTGCTGGTGGCCGGGACGCTCAACAACTCGAAAACCATCCGCATTGAGCCACCGCTGACGCTGACGATTGAGCAGTGTGAGCAGGTGCTGAAAGCGGCGCGCAAAGCGCTGGCAGCGCTCAGGGTCAGTGTGGAAGAGGCGTAATCAACGCCGGGTGGCGCTACGCTTACCCGGCCGACAAAATACTGCATATGTAGGCCCGGTAAGCGTAGCGCCACCGGGCTGCTTTTTAACGGTGAAACTCCGCCACCGTCATAGTGAAGCGCAGTACGCTCTCCCCTTCGTTCGCATAACCGTGCGCCGCTTCGGTTTTCGCCACCGCCGACGCGCCAGCGTTCAGCTGCGTAACCGTCTCGTCCACCGTCAGCGTCAACACGCCTTCGTTCACGTGCAGCAGCTCAAAGGTTCCCGCCGGATGCCCTGTCGAGGTGAAATACTCCCCCGGATGCATCTCCCACTGCCACAGCTCAATCATGTCCGGGCCCGCGGTGCCTGCCAGCAGCCTGGCGTAACCGCCCTGTGCGCCCTGCCACAGAACCGGGATCGCCGCTTCTTCGATAATGTGCACCAGCGGCTCGCTGGAGACATTGACGATATCCGCCACCGAGATGCCGAGCGCGGCGGCCAGCTTGCACAAAATGGCGATGCTGGGGTTGGCTGCGCCCTTTTCGATCTCCACCAGCATCCCTTTGCTGACGCTGGCGCGGCGGGACAGCTCGTCCAGCGACAGCTTTTTCTCTTTGCGCCAGCTGCGGATGCGGTTCGCCACGGCCAGGCTTACCTGGACAACATCGGCACCCTGCGCAGTCATTATATTGACTTTATCAGTCATTGGTCACTACCATGGTATAAAACAGTCAATACAGGATTATTTATGTCTCTCGTAACGCCGTCAATAGATTCGCGACTTGCCGACATTGCGCCCGGCTTTCGGGCGCTGAGCATTCTGGTTGAAGCCGCGCCGATTACCCAACCGGAGGTTGCGCCCGCCGCGCTGGCGCAGGCCTGCCAGCAGATGTTGAATGACGATGTGCCGTGGGCTGACGCACACCTTTCAGACTGGGATGAGGTGTTTAAAGCCTTTGGCGCGAAACCGAAACGCACGCCCTGTTCCGCCGCGGCCCTGCGCAAGCGGGTGCTGAAAGACGGTTCGCTGCCGTCGCTGGATCCGGTGGTGGATATCTATAACGCGGTGAGCATTCGCTATGCCATTCCGGTGGGCGGGGAAAATCTCGCGGCGTACTCGGGTGCGCCTCGCCTGACGCTGGCCGACGGCAGCGAGCCGTTTGATACCTTTAAAGAGGGCCAGCCGGTGGTGGAATACCCGGGTGCTGGCGAGGTTATCTGGCGCGACGACCTCGGCGTCACCTGCCGCCGCTGGAACTGGCGACAGGGGGTGCGTACCCGACTGGACAGCCAGGCACAATCTATGTGGTTTATTCTTGAAAGCCTGCCGTCAATGCCGCTTGCGGCACTGGAAGAAGCGGGAGAAGAGCTGGTCAACAACCTGCAGCGGCTGATGCCGGGGGCCAAGGCTCAGGTTCAACTGCTGGAACTATAAGAGGACAACACGATGTTTCGCGGATTAAGCGCCTTTCCGTTAACGCCCCTGAAAGAGGGGACATTTGACGAGCAGTCCTTCATCAATCTTCTGCGCCCCGTGGTCGACGCAGGCGTGGATTCCCTGGGCATTCTCGGCTCAACGGGAAGCTATGCCTATCTGACCGTTGAAGAGCGTGGCCGGATCGCACGCTGCGCGGTGGCGCATGCTGATGGCATTCCGGTCATCGTCAGCATTGGCGCATTACGGCTGGACGATATTCTGCGCCTGGCTGACGATGCGCAGGCGGCAGGCGTCTCCGGCGTGCTGCTGGCACCCGTGTCGTACCAGCGATTAACGGAAGACGAAGTGTTTACTCTCTATGAAACGGTGACCCGCCAGCTCTCCGTACCGCTATGCATTTACGATAATCCCGCCACGACCAGTTTTACGTTTAGCGATGAATTGTTATTTGCCGTCGCGGCCCTGCCGAATGTGGGATCCATTAAGCTTGGTCGCGTGCCGGAGGACCTCTCGCAGGTACGCGCTCGTCTTCCTGATACCGTCACGCTGGGCATCGCCGGTGACTGGCGAGCGGCCTCCGCCCTGCATGCGGGGTTTGACGTCTGGTACTCGGTGGTCGGCGGGTTGTTTCCGCAAACAGCGCTGGCGATTGCCCGTTCGAAAGAGGCGGCACTATCCGAGCGGCTGGAGCCGCTTTGGGAATTGTTCCGCCGTTACGGCAGCTTACGGGTGGTAGCGGCAGCGGCAGAAATGCTGGGGAAAGTGGAAACACCCGCGCTCCCCTTCCCGCTTCAGGCTATTCAGGGTGAGCCGCGCGAAGCGCTTGCTGCGATACTTGCGGATCTGGCGCTGGCCTGAACAATGCCGGGTGGCGCTAACGCTTACCCGGCCTACCGCACCGTCCCGCCCCGTAGGCCCGGTAAGCGCAGCGCCACCGGGCAAAGCCGCTACTCCGGCAACAACCCCACAAAACTGCGTTTCTTACGCGGCTCCGACATCAATTCCTCAAGCTTATCCACGCACGCCAGATAGTGCGGCGTTTGCTTATGCGCCAGCACTGCCTCTTCGTCTTTATAGGCCTCGTAGATAAAGAACCGGGTTTTCACCCTCGGGTCCTGCAATACGTCAAAGCGCAGATTCCCCGGCTCCTTGATTGCCCCCTCGTGGTTGGCGCGAAACACGTCCAGAAACTCGTCCACCCGCTCGGGTTTGATGTTGATCTCCACTAACGTCACATTCATTTTGCTTCTCCCTGTTTCTCTTCCTGCCAGAACTGGAACGCGTCCCGGGCGCTCATGTTCTCGTGCACCACTTTCTTCACCGCCTTCAGCATGGCGAGCGGCGCGCTGGACTGGAAGATGTTGCGTCCCATGTCCACGCCGGATGCGCCCTGGTCAATCGCGCGCCAGCACATCTCCAGCGCCTCGTGCTCCGGCAGCTTTTTGCCTCCGGCGATCACAATCGGCACCGGGCAGCTGGCGGTCACTTTTTCAAAGCCCTCGTCCACATAGTAGGTTTTGACGAACTGCGCCCCCATTTCGGCGGCGATGCGGCTGGCCAGCGAGAAATAGCGCGCGTCCCGCGCCATCTCTTTACCCACACCCGTCACCGCCAGCGTCGGCATGCCGTAGCGCGCGCCCGCATCGACCAGCTTGATGATGTTGTTGATTGACTGATGCTCAAACGGGCTTCCGATATACACCTGTGCCGCCACCGCGCAGACGTTCAGGCGCAGCGCGTCCTCCATCGCCACCGCCACGCACTCGTTCGACAGCTCGCCAAGAATCGAATTCCCCCCCGAGGCGCGCAGCACCACCGGTTTGTTCGTCGCGGCAGGTACCTGGCTCCTGAGGATGCCGCGGGTGCACATCAGCACGTCCGTTTCGCCAAACAGCGGCGCGATGGAGAGATCGATACGCTCAAGGCCGGTGGTCGGCCCCTGAAAGTAGCCGTGGTCAAAGGCCAGCATCACTGTACGGTTGCTCTGCGGATTGAAGATGCGCGAAAGCCTGGACTGCATACCCCAGTCCAGCGAGCCGCAGCCCTTCAGGGTGTAAGGCACATTCTGCTGCGGCGTGCCGATGCCAAAATCTTTGCCGTCTTTGATGTCGTCTAAATCAGCCATTTGCTCCCCCGTCAGAAATCGTATTTGCTGATGTTCTCTTTGGTGAACACCACGCGCTCCGGCAGCAGCACGATGCCGTTGCCCTTCGCCTCATACTGGTAGCCCTGCACGCTGTTCGGCTCGACCTTCAGCGCGCCGATGTCTTTTACGTCCACGCTGTCGCCGACGTTAAGATCGCCTTTTTTCAGCAGGCGATCGGCGACATTGACTGCAATTTTGCCCTGTTGTACGACATCCCACAGGCCGAAGGCTTTTACCGTGCCGCGCTCAACGTACGGACGCATCACGTTCGGCGTGCTGAAACCGACAATCGCCACCCCTTCGCGCTTCAGGTTTTCCGCCGCCTGCGCCGCTGCTGGCAGCGCGTTGGCGTCCGGGGCGATGATCGCATCCAGATCCGGATACGCTTTTAAGATCCCTTCGGCGGTTTGCAGAGATTTGGTGGCATCGTTATAGCCAAACTGGGTGGTGACGACCTGCCACTGAGGATGATCTTTCTCGATTTTGGCCTTCGCCTCTTTCACCCACTGGTTCTGGTCGGTAACGGTCGGGCTGGAGTAGAAGAACGCCACTTTAGCGTTCGGTTTGGTGACCTGTTTGCCCGCCATCTCCACCAGCAGGCCGCCGAGCTGCTCCGGCGTTCCCTGGTTGATATAGATGCTGCGGCACTCCGGTTTGGTGTCGGAATCCCAGGTCAGCACCTTGACCCCGCGCTGCATCGCGCGCTTCAGCGCCGGGCAGAGGCCGTCCGGCGACACGGCGGAGACGATAATGGCGTTATAGCCCTGGTTGACGAAGTTATTGATGAGCTGCACCTGGCCGGAGACGCTCGGCTCGGTTGGGCCGTCGTAGGTGACGTCCACGCCGAGATCTTTCCCCGCCTCTTTCGCGCCGTTGCCGCCGCTGGTGAAGAAGCCCACGCCCACCAGCTTCGGGATAAAGGCAATGCGGTCCGCCGCCTGCGCCGAGGCGAAGCTGAGGGCCATTGCCAGGACGAACAGTTTTGTTTTCATCTTACGCTCCGGATAGTTTTCTAAAGAGAGATCGCACCCATTCACGGTGCAGACTCAGCGAACGTCCCATCACCACCACAACCAGCAGCGCCCCTGACAGCGCGCTCGACACCTGGTTAGGTATGCCGACCATCTGTAAACCCTGCTGCAGGTAGCCCACCAGCAGCGCCGCCAGCGCCGTACCGACAACCGAACCTGACCCGCCGTAGATATTGGCCCCACCGAGCACGGCGGCAGTGAGCGCTGGCATCAGTAAATCGCGCCCCAGATCCGAACGCGCGGAGCCGAAATAGGAGACCATCACCAGCGCGGCAACCGCCGAGGCCACGCCCACCAGGCCGTACAGCGCATAGGGCATGCCGTTCACCGACAGCGCCGCATAGCGCGCCGCGCGAGGATTCTGGCCGATTAAAAACAGGTGACGACCAAAGCGCCCGCGATGGGTAATCAGCCAGAAGAAAAACGTAATCACCGCGAACAGCACCAGCGGGATCGGCAAGCCCAACACCGTGAGGTTAGCGAACGCGGTGAAGCTGTCCGGGAATCCGCCGATGCCCTCGTAGCCCGTCGCCCCCGCCATGCCGGAGAGCAGCAGCGCGCCGCCGCCGTAGAGATAGAGGGTGCCGAGAGTGATAACCAACGGGCTGATGCCGGTATAGTGAATAAGCGCGGCATTAAATAATCCGCACAGCAGGCCGAGCAGCAGCGTCAATGGAACGGCGAACGCCATCGGCCACCCCGCCTGCATCATGACGCCCAGCGCAATGGCACACAGGCCGATGGTCGAGCCGAGGGAGATGTCGATCCCGCCGCTGATAATCACCAGCGTGAGCGGCAGCGCCACAATGCCAATACAAATGAAGTCGCTGGTGCTGAACAGCAGCATGTTGATATCAAGCATGCGCGGGTTGATGGCGCCAAAGAGCAGGATCTCCAGCACCAGTAAAATGAGCAGCGCGCTTTCCCAGTTAAGCCTCATTTACGCCACCTCTTTTTTGCGTTTTGGAAAAGGGGTGACGTGCTTTCCCCCTCTGTTGCCCGGCTGGAAGCGGCCATACTTCAGCGCCCGCTGGTGGCGCGCCAGCGCCTGGCGCAGGCGCCCGTCGAGCACCAGCACGCCCAGCAGCACCAGCCCGGCGATAAAGTCGTTCCACCACGCCGGGAGCCTGAACAGCACCAGCACGGTATCGATTTGCGTCAGGAAGAAGGCGCCGAGCAGCGCGCCCACCAGCGTGCCCGTGCCGCCCAGCAGCGAAATGCCGCCGAGCACGCAGGCGGCGATGGCCTTCATCTCCAGCCCGCTGCCGGTCTGGTTCGGCACAAAGCCAATCTGCGCGGCAAAGACAATTCCGGCGCAGGCGGCCAGCATGCCGTTCAGGGTAAAGGCAATCATGCGGGTGCGGTTCACCGCCACGCCCAGCTGGCGCGCGGCGGCGAGGTTATCCCCCACCGCGTAGAAATCACGCCCGAACGCGGTACGCGACAGCGTCCATGCGCCAACGACGGCGATAATTAATACCAGCATGCCGAGCGGCGATATGCCGATGGCGGCAGGCTCAGAGAGGGATTTCAGCGCTGGCGGTAGTCCTTCAATCCACTTCCCGCCCGTCCAGAGCAGCATCGCCCCGCGGTACAACCCCAGCGTGCCGAGGGTGGCGACAATCGCCGGAATGCGCAGCCCCACCACCAGAAACCCGTTGAACGCCCCGGCCAGCGCGCCAGTCGACAGCGCGAAGAGAATGGAAACCGGCAGGCTGTAGCCGCTGTTCAGCGCCACACCCACGGCGATGGCGGACAGCCCCACGGTGGAGCCAACGGACACGTCGATATTGCGGGTCAGCATCACAAGCGCGGCACCGATGGCCAGCAGGATCAGGATCTGCGCGCTGGCGAAGATCATCCCCAGCGTCTGCAGGCTGAAGTAAGACGGGTTCAGCGCCACCAGCACGGCGAACAGCGCCAGAATGGCGAGAAACGCGCTCAGCTCGCGGTTTTTGAGTAAGGTCTTCATGATTGCCCTCCGAACGCCAGCGCCATCATCTTGTCGATGCTGACGGCGTGACGCGGCAGCTCGCCGCTGAGCACGCCCTGATGCATCACCAGCACCCGGTCCGCAAGGCCCGGGAACTCGTCGAGATCGCTTGAGATCATCAGCACCGCCACGTTCTGCGCCGCCACGCTTTTTATCAGCTGGTAGATGTCGGCGCGCGCCGAGACGTCCACCCCGCGCGTCGGTTCATCGACGATCAGCAGTAAAGGGTTGGCCTCCAGGCAGCGCGCCAGCAGCACCTTCTGCTGGTTGCCGCCGGAGAGCGTGCGTACGGTTTGATCCGCATGGTTAAGCTTGATCCCCAGCGCCCGATGGTAACGCTCCACCACCGCAGACTCCCGCTTGCGCTGCTGCCAGAGAGACGGCTCGTTCAGCGCCACGGTGTTCCAGCGGATTGGCGCGTCGAGGAACAGGCCGGACACCAGCCTGTCTTCCGGCAGGTAGACCAGCCCTTTTTCCAGGCGTGAACTTACCGGATCGCCGGTAATCTCCTGGTTCTCCAGCCAGACGCGGCCGCCGCGCACGGGCCGCAGACCGTAGAGCGTTTCCGCAAACTCGGTGCGCCCGGATCCCACCAGCCCGGCCAGGCCGACGATCTCCCCGGCGTAGATCTCAAGACTGAGATCGATAAACCCCTCCCCGGTGAGCTCGTCCACCCGCAGCACCGGGAAATCCTGCGGCTGGGTGCGGCGGTTGCCCGGCAGCGCCAGCCACAGCTTCTGCGTATCGCTGAGAGATTTATCGCGGCTTACCGGCGTCATGGCGGCGATCAGGGCGCTGTCGTCAAACTGCGCGGTTTCGCCGCTCAGCACGACCGCACCGTCGCGCATCACCGAGACGTGGCTCGCCAACTGGCGAATTTCCGGCAGCTTATGCGAGATAAAAACAATCCCGACGCCGAGTGTCTGCAGGGCGCGGATCTGGCGAAACAGCCGCTCGGTTTCGCCCGGCGTGAGGGAGGCCGTGGGTTCGTCGAGGATCAGGATCCTGGCGTTGCGCATCAGGCCGCGCAGGATCTCCACCATCTGCTGATCCGCCACTTCCAGGGTGCTGGCGGCGGCGTCGAGGTTAAGCGGGCACTGCAGCTGCTGGAGTTTCTCCGCCAGCCGCGTTTCCCGATCGCGTTCGCGCGGCAGGCGGAACAGGATGTTTTCCCGCACCGTCAGGTTGGGGAACAGCAGCGGCTCCTGCGGCACCAGGTAAATGCCTAACCTGTGCGCCTGCACGGGCGTGAGCCGCGCATATGACTGCCCCTCGACAGAAAGTTCACCGCTGTCCGGCGTTTCCACCCCGGCGATGATCTTCATCAGCGTCGATTTTCCCGCGCCGTTCCCGCCCATCAGGGCGTGCACCTGGCCCGCAAGCAGCGTGAAATCAATGCCTTTCAGAACCGGCACCCCTGAGAACTGCTTGCTGATATTTCGCGCGTCGAGAAGTGGTGTCATCATCGCTCCGCTATTGAACAAATGATTTTTAAATTTAATAATGTTCAAAAGCGTAGACGGTGAACTATATTTACAACCGTGCAGGGATCACAGTTTTATCGATTGAGATACAGATAAACCAGAAACGATCTAAAAGATCCGTTTTGTCGCGTGGCTCACATTTTCCCTTCGCGCCATCACGAACATATGATCTAAATTTTTATAAGAGTTCAACTATGAGCGATAAACGCACTGCGGAAGAAGGACGTTTTGCCGGGCTGGCACTGGCGGAAGAAGAGCTGGTGGCGCGCGTGGCCTGGTGCTACTACCACGACGGGCTGACCCAAAACGACATCGGCGAGCGACTCGGGCTGCCGCGCCTGAAGATCTCCCGCCTGCTAGAGAAGGGCCGTCAGTCCGGGGTGATCCGCGTGCAGATCAACTCCCGCTACGAGGGCTGCCTGGCGCTGGAAACCGAGCTCCAGCAGCGCTTTGGCCTGAAGCTGGTGCGCGTGATGCCCGCCCTGAATACCCCGCCGATGAACGTGCGGTTAGGCATTGGCGCGGCGCAGTCGCTGATGGGCGTGCTGGAGCCCGGCCAGCTGCTGGCGGTGGGGTTTGGTGAAACCACCATGAGCAGCCTGCAGCACCTGAGCGGCTTTATCAGCTCGCAGCAGATCCGCCTGGTGACGCTCTCCGGCGGCGTGGGGCCGTATATGACCGGTATCGGCCAGCTGGACGCGGCCTGCAGCGTCAGCATGATCCCCGCCCCGCTTCGCGTGTCATCTGCCGAGGTGGCCGGGATCTTAAAGCGTGAAACCAGCGTGCGGGACGTGATCCTCGCCGCCACCGCTGCCGACGTGGCGGTGGTCGGGATTGGTTCGGTGAACCAGCGACGCGATGCCACGATACTGCGCTCCGGCTATATCAGCGAAGGTGAACAGCTGATGTACGCCCGCAAAGGGGCGGTCGGCGACATTCTCGGCTATTTCCTCAATGCCGAGGGCGAGTGCGTTGAAGAGCTGGAGATCCACAAAGAACTGCTGGGCGTCACGCTCGATGAACTGGCGCAGCTGCCCACCATCGTCGGCGTGGCCGGAGGAGAAGAGAAAGCCGATGCGATTTATGCCGCACTGAAGGGCCGCCGTATCAATGGCCTGGTGACGGAGGAGACGACAGCCCGCGCGGTGCTGGCCCTGACGTAACGGGGTTGCCCTGCGCTAACAACGAGGCAAGCTCATGAGTTACCTTTTAGCGTTAGATGCAGGGACAGGCAGCGTTCGCGCCGTGATTTTCGATTTACAGGGCAACCAGATTGCCGTCGGTCAGGCCGAGTGGAAGCACCTGAGCGTGGAGAACGTGCCGGGGTCGATGGAGTTCGACCTGGAGACCAACTGGCGGCTGGCCTGCCAGTGTATTTATCAGGCGCTGGAACGTGCGCACCTGAACGCGGCGGATATTCAGTCCGTCGCCTGCTGCTCGATGCGCGAAGGGATAGTGCTGTATGACCGCAACGGCGAGGCCATCTGGGCCTGCGCCAACGTCGACGCCCGCGCCAGCCGCGAGGTGGCCGAACTCAAAGAGATCCACGACGACCGTTTTGAATCCGAAGTGTATGACGTTTCCGGCCAGACGCTGGCGCTGAGCGCCATGCCGCGCCTGCTGTGGCTGGCACACCATCGCCCGGATATTTACCGCAAGGCCGCCACCATCACCATGATCAGCGACTGGCTGGCGGCGAAGCTCTCGGGCGAGCTGGCGGTCGACCCGTCTAACGCGGGCACCACCGGCATGCTGGATCTCTTCTCTCGCGACTGGCGGCCGGCACTGCTCGACATGGCCGGCCTGCGCGCCGATATCCTCTCCCCGGTGAAAGAGACCGGCACCGTGCTGGGCGCTATCACCAAAGAGGCCGCGCAGCAGAGCGGCCTGCGCGAAGGCACCCCGGTGGTGATGGGCGGCGGCGACGTGCAGCTGGGCTGTCTGGGGCTGGGCGTGGTTCGCGCCGGACAAACCGCGGTGCTGGGCGGTACCTTCTGGCAGCAGGTCGTAAACCTGCCGCAGGTGCGCACCGACCCTGACATGAACATCCGCGTGAACCCGCACGTTATCCCCGGCATGGCGCAGGCGGAGTCGATCAGCTTCTTTACCGGGCTGACCATGCGCTGGTTCCGCGACGCCTTCTGCGCCGAGGAAAAGCTGATTGCCGAACGGATGGGGATCGACACCTATTCCCTGCTCGAAGAGATGGCGAGCCGCGTGCCGGCGGGCTCCCACGGGGTGATGCCGATCTTCTCCGACGCGATGCATTTTAAGCAGTGGTACCACGCCGCGCCGTCGTTTATTAACCTCTCCATCGACCCGGAAAAGTGCAACAAAGCGACGCTGTTCCGCGCCCTGGAGGAGAATGCAGCGATCGTCTCGGCCTGCAACCTGGCGCAAATTTCGCGCTTCTCCGGCGTGACGTTTGAGAGCCTGGTGTTTGCAGGCGGCGGGTCCAAAGGGGCGTTGTGGAGTCAAATTTTAAGCGACGTCACCGGGCTGCCGGTGCGCGTGCCGGAGGTGAAAGAGGCAACAGCGCTCGGCTGCGCAATTGCGGCAGGCGCGGGCGCGGGGCTGTTTGCGGATATGGCCTCGACGGGCGAGCGGCTGGTGAAGTGGAGCCGCGAGTTCACGCCGAACCCGCAGCACCGCGAGCTGTACGACGGGATGATGCAGAAGTGGCAGGCGGTGTACGCCGACCAGCTGGGGCTGGTGGACAGCGGGCTGACGACATCGATGTGGCAGGCGCCGGGGCTGGTGCGGGCATCCCCCTAAGGGAGAGGGAGATTAAGTCCCCTCTCCCTGTGGGAGAGGGTTAGGGTGAGGGCATCAGGCCACACCAATATTTGAATCCCATCACAATCACTGCATTCCCCTTTTCCCTTTTACTTCGTGCTGGCTAAATTAGTAACTCATCCGACCACATAACAATAATTTTACACTGGAAGAGACTATGAGCCGCTACCCGTCGTTATTCGCCCCCCTCGATCTGGGGTTCACCACACTCAAAAACCGCGTGCTGATGGGCTCAATGCACACCGGGCTGGAGGAGCATCCGGACGGGGCCGAGCGTCTGGCGGCCTTCTATGCCGAGCGCGCCCGTCACGGGGTGGCGCTGATTGTCACCGGCGGCGTGGCCCCGGCGCCTTCCGGCGTGGGCATGGAGGGCGGCGCGGTCCTGAACGATGCGTCACAGCTGGCGCACCACCGCATTGTGACCGACGCGGTACACCGCGAGGGCGGTAAAATCGCCCTGCAAATCCTGCACACCGGACGCTACAGCTATCAGCCGAACCTGGTCGCGCCGTCGGCTCTTCAGGCGCCGATTAACCGCTTTAAACCTCACGCTCTCACCCACGACGAGATCCTGGCATTGATTGACGACTTCGCCCGCTGCGCGGCGCTGGCGCGCGAGGCGGGCTACGACGGCGTTGAGGTGATGGGCTCAGAAGGCTACCTGATTAACGAGTTCCTCGCCGCCCGCACCAACCAGCGCGACGACGAATGGGGCGGCGACTATGCCCGCCGCATGCGTTTTGCCGTGGAGGTCGTGCGCGCCGTACGCGAACGTGCGGGCGCTGATTTTATTATTGTTTTCCGCCTGTCGATGCTCGATCTGGTAGAGGGCGGCGGCACCTTCGACGAAACCGTCCAGCTGGCGCAGGCGATTGAAGCCGCTGGCGCCACCATTATCAACACCGGCATAGGCTGGCACGAGGCGCGCATCCCGACCATCGCCACGCCGGTACCGCGCGCGGCGTTCAGCTGGGTGACGCGCAGGCTGAAAGGCAAAGTATCTGTTCCGCTGGTCACCACTAACCGCATTAACGATCCGCAGGTGGCGGACGATGTGATTTCGCGAGGCGACGCCGATATGGTGTCGATGGCGCGTCCGTTCCTGGCGGATGCCGAACTGCTGTCGAAAGCGCAAAGCGGCCGTGCGGATGAAATCAACACCTGCATCGGCTGTAACCAGGCCTGTCTGGATCAGATCTTCGTCGGCAAGGTCACCTCTTGCCTGGTTAACCCGCGCGCCTGTCACGAAACCAAAATGCCGATCGTTCCGGCGCAAAACAAAAAACGCCTGGCCGTGGTGGGCGCAGGCCCGGCAGGGCTGGCGTTTGCCGTGAATGCCGCTTCCCGCGGGCACAACGTGACGCTGTTTGATGCGCTGGCGGAGATTGGCGGCCAGTTTAATATCGCCAAACAGATCCCCGGCAAAGAGGAGTTCTATGAAACGCTGCGCTACTACCGCCGGATGATCGAGCTTACAGGCATCGATCTGCGGCTTAACCAGTTTGTCAACGCGGCGGATCTGATCGGTTTCGACGAGGTGATCCTGGCGAGCGGGATCGTACCGCGCATGCCGGCGATCGAGGGTATCGATCATCCGAAGGTATTGAGCTATCTGGATGTATTGCGTGACAAAACGCCGGTTGGCGAGAAGGTGGCGATTATCGGCTGCGGCGGGATCGGCTTTGATACCGCCATGTACTTAAGCCAGCCGGGCGAGGCCACCAGCCAGAACATTGCCGAGTTTTGCGTGGAATGGGGTATCGACACCAGCCTGAGCCAGTCCGGCGGGCTACGCCCGGAAGGGCCGCAACTGCCGAAAAGCCCGCGCCAGATCGTGATGCTCCAGCGTAAAGCCAGCAAGCCGGGCGAAGGGCTGGGCAAAACCACGGGCTGGATCCACCGCGCCACCCTGCTCTCACGCGGGGTGAAGATGATCCCGTCGGTCAGCTACCAGAAGATCGACGACGAGGGGCTGCACGTCACGATCGGCGGCGAACCGCAGCTGCTGCGTGTGGATCATGTCATTTTATGTGCCGGGCAGGAGCCGAAGCGCGATCTGGCGGATCCGCTGCGCGAAGCCGGTAAAACGGTGCATTTGATTGGCGGGTGCGACGTGGCGATGGAGCTGGACGCGCGGCGGGCAATTGCGCAGGGGACGAAGTTAGCTCTGGCGATCTAGGGCATTGCCGGGCGGCAGGGTAAAAGCAAAACGGCAACCCAGTTGCCGTTTTTAGTGTTTGCGCCCTCTCCCTGTGGGAGAGGGTTGGGGTGAGGGCATCAGGCCGCACATAACAATCTTAACGACGACGCCCCAGCTTCACCGCCTTCAGCACCACGAACTTGTTATTGGTCGCAATGGTGACGCAGTTGCCGAAAATCTTCTTCAGCTTGTGGAAATAGTCCAGGTGGCGGTTCGCCACGATGTACAGCTCGCCGTTGATTTTCAGGCAGCGGCGCGCGTGGTGGAACATCTCCCACGCGACGTTATCCGTCAGGGCGTGCTTCTGGTGGAACGGCGGGTTGCAGAACACCGCGTTGAAGCGGAACGGCTCTACGCCCGACAGCGCGTTGTTGATCATAAACTCGCAGCGATCCAGCGCTTCCGGCATGTTGGTTTCCACGTTCAGACGGCTGGAGGCCACCGCCATCGGCGACTCGTCGCTGAACACCACGCTGGCGTCCGGGTTCTTCGCCAGCAGCGTCAGGCCAATCACGCCGTTACCGCAGCCCAGATCGACAATCTCACCTTCCAGATTTTCCGGCAGGTGTTCCATGAAGAAACGCGCGCCGATATCCAGCCCGGTGCGGGAGAAAACGTTCGCATGGTTGTGGATGGTCCAGTCGGTGCCTTCCAGTTTCCAGCTCAGCGTCTCCGGCGCGTCGGCCAGTTCCGGCGCGCTGAAGGTGCAGTTGATCAGGCGCGCTTTTTTCCACGCCAGCGTGGTGGTGGTTGGGCCGAGGACCTTCTCAAACAGCTCCAGCGTCGAGGTGTGAATATCGCGCGCTTTGGCACCCGCGATAATGCGGGTTTCTGGCGTGACGACCTTACGCAGCGCGCGCAGCTGCTGCTCCAGCAGCGCCATGGTTTTTGGCACCTTAATCAGCACTACGCCCGGCGCCTGCGGGTAATCCGCGGTGCTGTCGAGGAACTTGACGCTGGACTCTTCGATGTCGTTATGACGCAGGTTTTCACGCGTCGCCAGCTCGCTCAGGTAGGAATCGCCGATGCTGTATGGCGTGTGCTCCGCCAGGGCGCAGCCCAGCGCGCCAAACGCGTCATTCAGGATCAAAACCGGGCCGCGGATTTCAGTCTCATCCAACTGCTGCAGCAGATATTCATCTGCCGCTTCCCACGCCATGAGCGGGTTGACGTCGTCCGTTTCCGGGAAACGTTTAAGGTTGAGTGAACGGAAACCGTTGTCTAAGTGGCTCATCGGCCCTCCTGAATGGTAAAATTTCGGCGTTATCCCTGAAAAGGGTGCGTGAGTATACCCGTTTTCAACTTATTTTGGGGTTTTGATGAACCAGCTGACTTATCTCCAGGGCTACCCGGAGCATCTGCTTTCCCAGGTACGCACGTTAATTGCCGAGCAAAAACTGGGGGCGGTGCTGGAAAAACGCTACCCCGGCACGCACGATTTCGCGACCGATAAAGCCCTCTGGCAGTATACGCAGGATCTGAAAAGCCGTTATCTGAAGAGCGCGCCGCCGATCAACAAGGTGATGTACGACAACAAGATCCACGTGCTGAAAAACGCGCTCGGCCTGCACACCGCCATCTCCCGCGTGCAGGGCGGCAAGCTGAAGGCGAAGGCCGAAATCCGCGTCGCGACGGTTTTCCGTAACGCACCGGAAGCCTTTCTGCGGATGATCGTCGTCCATGAGCTGGCGCATCTGAAAGAGAAAGAGCACGACAAAGCGTTCTATTCCCTGTGCTGCCACATGGAGCCGCAGTACCACCAGCTGGAGTTTGATACCCGGCTATGGCTTACGCATTTATCGTTAAATAGTAATGCGGAATAGCGCACGCGAATTGTCATGATGACGTGCTACAGTGGCTAAAGGTTCCCCGCTACGGAGTACGTAAACGTTTATGATACGTTTCGCAGTCATTGGAACGAACTGGATCACGCGCCAGTTCGTCGACGCCGCCCACGAAACCGGCAAATATAAGCTTACCGCGGTCTATTCCCGCAGCCTCGAGCAGGCGCAGAGTTTTGCTAACGACTACCTCGTTGAGCATCTCTTCACCTCGCTCGACGAGATGGCGCAAAGCGACGCCATTGACGCGGTCTATATCGCCAGCCCGAACTCCCTGCACTTCCCGCAAACGAAGCTGTTCCTCAGCCATAAAAAGCATGTGATTTGCGAGAAGCCGCTGGCATCGAATATTCAGGAAGTGGAAGCGGCCATTGCGCTTGCCCGCGAAAACCAGGTGGTGCTGTTCGAAGCGTTTAAAACCGCCAGCCTGCCGAATTTCCTGCTGCTGCAGCAGTCCCTGCCGAAAATTGGCAAAGTGCGTAAAGCCTTTATCAACTACTGCCAGTACTCGTCGCGCTACCAGCGCTACCTGGACGGCGAGAACCCGAACACCTTTAACCCGGCCTTTTCTAACGGTTCGATTATGGATATCGGCTTCTACTGCCTGGCCTCTGCCGTGGCCCTGTGGGGCGAGCCGCATGGCGTGACGGCCACCGCCAGCCTGCTGGAGAGCGGCGTGGATGCGCACGGTTTAGTGGTGCTGGACTACGGCGATTTCAGCGTCACGCTGCAGCACTCCAAGGTGAGCGATTCCGTGCTGCCGAGCGAAATTCAGGGCGAAGCGGGCTCGCTGGTTATCGAGAAGATCTCCGAGTGCCAGAAGGTGAGCTTTGTGCCGCGCGGCGGTAAAGCGCAGGAGCTGACGCAGCCTCAGCATATTAACACTATGCTCTATGAGGCAGAGGTCTTCGCCCGTGTGGTGGAAGACAACGAAGTGAATCACCCGGGCCTCGCGGTGAGCCGCACCACGGCGAAACTGCAAACGGAGATCCGCCGTCAGACCGGCGTGGTGTTTCCGGCAGACGACGTGAGCGCGGAAGCTATCGCGTAAAACTGTGTAATGAAACCGTGCAGACCATTGACGAAACCAATGGTCTGACATATTTTGTTACCTGCAAAGGGGAGTAACTTCTTCGTCGGTGGATCGTCATTACGATGCGTTAAACACGCATCCGGTCGCCGGGCAACCCTCGTGGTTGTAAGTGAGACCTTGCCGGAAGGCGAGGTCTATGCATAAAAAGCTAACGGCTATCGTCTTCTGACCATGGCCGTTTTTGTTTTTTATGTGTAAGGAAAATAGTATGCATTCTGTCGGCACTCCAATGCTGTGGGGCGGATTCGCGGTTGTCGTGCTCATCATGCTGGCGATCGACCTCTTTTTGCAGGGTCGTCGCGGCGAGCACGGCATGAGCGTTAAGCAGGCCGCCGTCTGGTCACTGGTGTGGGTTAGCCTCTCACTCCTTTTCTGCGCCGCCTTCTGGTGGTATCTGGCCTCGACCGAAGGCCGCGCGGTAGCCGATCCTCAGGCGCTCGCCTTCCTCACCGGCTATCTGATTGAAAAAGCCCTGGCGGTCGATAACGTCTTCGTCTGGCTGATGCTGTTCAGCTATTTTGCCGTGCCTGCAGCCCTGCAGCGCCGCGTGCTGGTCTACGGCGTGCTGGGTGCCATTGTCCTGCGTACCATCATGATCTTCGCCGGCAGCTGGCTGATCACCCAGTTCGAATGGCTGCTGTATGTATTCGGCGCGTTCTTGCTGTTCACCGGGGTCAAAATGGCGCTGGCGAAAGAAGACGATACCGGTATCGGCGATAAGCCGCTGGTGAAGTGGATCCGCGGCCATCTGCGCATGACCGACAAGATCGAAAGCGAGCACTTCTTCGTGCGCAAGAACGGTCTGCTGTTTGCCACCCCGCTGCTGCTGGTGCTGATTCTGGTCGAGCTGAGCGACGTGATTTTTGCCGTAGACAGCATCCCGGCTATTTTCGCGGTGACCACCGACCCGTTCATCGTCCTGACCTCAAACCTGTTTGCGATCCTCGGCCTGCGTGCGATGTACTTCCTGCTGGCGGGCGCGGCGGAACGCTTCTCGATGCTGAAGTATGGTCTGTCGGTGATCCTGGTGTTTATCGGTATCAAGATGCTGATCGTCGATTTCTACCACATCCCGATCGCCATTTCGCTCGGCGTGGTGTTCGGCATTCTGATCGTGACGCTGATTATCAATACCTGGGTTAACCGCCAGCACGATAAGAAGCAGCAGGTAGAGTAATTCCCTCACCCCGGCCCTCTCCCATAGGGAGAGGGTGAACACACTTTTGTAACGCAGCAGTTAAAAAATATGATGCACTACGTAAAATCCAGCATTTTACGCTTCCCTCCTTTCGTGCATTCCCTATACTCGACCAGGCAAACATTTACTTACATCCGGACATAAATGTGACTTAGAGCACATTCGGAATGGAACGCAATTTCACTCAGGAATAATGTATGAGCACACAATCAACGGGGCTTTTTGCGCGCCTGGCGCAGGGGAGCCTGGTTAAACAAATTCTGGTAGGACTGGTACTCGGGATCCTGCTGGCGCTGGTGTCAAAACCTGCTGCTATCGCGACGGGCTTGCTGGGTACGCTGTTTGTTGGTGCACTGAAAGCCGTCGCACCGGTTCTGGTACTGATGCTGGTGATGGCGTCAATCGCTAACCACCAGCACGGACAAAAAACCAACATTCGCCCTATTCTGTTCCTGTATCTGCTGGGAACCTTCTCTGCTGCCTTAACGGCCGTGGTGTTTAGCTTCCTGTTCCCGTCCACGCTGCACCTGACCAGCGCGGCCGGTGATATCACCCCGCCGTCCGGCATTGTCGAAGTGCTTCGTGGCCTGCTGATGAGCATGGTCACTAACCCGATTGATGCCCTGCTGAATGCAAACTACATTGGCATCCTGGTCTGGGCAATTGGCCTGGGCTTCGCGCTGCGTCACGGCAACGAGACCACGAAAAACCTGGTTAACGACGTGTCGAACGCCGTGACCTTTATGGTGAAAATTGTTATTCGTTTTGCGCCAATCGGGATTTTCGGTCTGGTCTCCTCCACGCTGGCAACCACCGGGTTTGAAACCCTGTGGGGATACGCACAGCTTCTGATCGTGCTGATTGGCTGTATGCTGCTGGTCGCGCTGGTCATTAACCCACTGCTGGTGTTCTGGCAGATCCGCCGCAACCCGTATCCGCTGGTGCTGACCTGCCTGCGCGAGAGCGGCGTGTACGCCTTCTTCACCCGCAGTTCGGCGGCGAACATTCCGGTCAACATGGCGCTGGCAGAGAAGCTGAACCTGGACCGCGACACGTATTCCGTGTCGATCCCACTGGGTGCAACCGTGAACATGGCGGGCGCAGCAATCACTATTACCGTGCTAACACTTGCGGCGGTGCATACGCTGGGTATTCCGGTGGATCTACCGACCGCACTGCTGCTGAGCGTGGTGGCGTCGCTCTGTGCCTGTGGCGCATCGGGCGTGGCGGGCGGTTCGCTGCTGCTGATCCCGCTGGCGTGTAATATGTTTGGCATCCCGAACGAGATCGCGATGCAGGTTGTGGCCGTCGGCTTTATCATCGGCGTGCTGCAGGACTCCTGCGAAACCGCGCTGAACTCCTCTACCGACGTGCTGTTTACCGCAGCGGCCTGTCAGGCGGAAGACGCGCGTTTAGCGAAGAATGCCCTGCGAGGTTAACAGCAAAACGGCAACCCTGAGGTTGCCGTTTTTAGTGTTTGTTCCCTCTCCCCGTGGGAGAGGGCCAGGGTGAGGGCATCAGGCCGCACCGATTAAAGCGTCACACCACTCTTAAAAATCGCCAGCTCGCGGAAGTCATTCTTTTCGTTACAGGTCTGCTTCCCGTTCGCAAATTCCACGATAGTGTCCACAAACTCCGTCAGCAGCTGTGGCATCCCTTTACCGTGGATCAGTTGGCCCGCATCAAAGTCGATCCAGTGTTTTTTCTTTGTCGCCAGCTCGCTATTGGTGGCGATTTTCACCGTCGGCACAAACCCGCCATACGGCGTACCGCGACCGGTACTGAACAGCACCATATGACAGCCCGCTCCCGCCAGCGCGCTGGTGGCGACCGCATCGTTGCCCGGTGCGCTGAGCAGGTTCAGCCCGTGCGTTTTCAGGCGCTCGCCGTAGCGCAGCACGTCCACCACCTGGCTCGCGCCCGCTTTCTGTGTGCAGCCGAGAGATTTCTCTTCCAGCGTGGTAATCCCGCCCGCTTTGTTGCCCGGCGACGGGTTCTCATAAATCGGCTGATTATGGGCGATGAAGTACTGTTTGAAGTCGTTCACCATGGTGACGGTTTTCTCAAACGTCTCTTCGTCGCGGCAGTGGCTCATCAGAATACGCTCCGCGCCGAACATTTCCGGCACTTCGGTCAGCACCGTGGTGCCGCCGTTAGCGATGACATAGTCGGAGAAACGGCCGAGCATCGGGTTAGCGGTAATGCCGGAAAGACCATCAGACCCGCCGCACTCCAGACCAAACTTCAGCTCGCTCAGCTTGCCCGGCTCGCGCTTGTCATGGCGTATGACGTCATACAACTGATGAAGCTGCTCCACGCCCGCTTCCACTTCGTCATCCTGATGCTGGCACACCATAAAATGCACGCGCTCAGGGTCGAATTCCCCCAGCGTGTCGCGGAAAGCGTCAACCTGATTGTTCTCGCAGCCAAGGCCAATCACCAGCACCGCGCCTGCGTTCGGGTGGCGCACCATGTTTTGCAGCATGGTGCGGGTATTGATGTGGTCGTCGCCCAGTTGCGAGCAGCCGTAGGTATGGCTGAACAAATGCACGCCGTCAGTGCCTTCGGCATCGTTGGTCTCTTTCAGGAAACGCGTCTGAATTTGACGCGCAATCCCGTTCACGCAGCCGACGGTCGGGAGGATCCACAGTTCATTGCGGATCCCCACCTCGCCGCTGGCGCGACGGTAGATCTGCACGTCACGATCTGCCGCCTGTCCGGCTTCCGCCTGGAAATCAGGTTGATAGCTGTACTCGTCCAGATCGCTCAGATTGGTGCGAGTATTGTGGGAGTGAATATATTCACCCGGTGCAATATCCGCCAGCGCATGACCGATGGGCAAACCGTACTTCACCACGTTCTCCCCTTTCGCAATGGGGATCAGGGCAAACTTGTGTCCACGCCCAATGGCCTGGCGCAACGTGACCGACTGACCGTCGAACGTGACGTTCGTTCCTTCGGTCAAATCCGCCAGCGCGACGGCCACGTTATCCAGCGAATGGATTTTGATGTATTGCATATCAACCTCAGACGGCCTTAGTTCAGTTCAATGGCGAAGTAGTCACGCGCATTGTTAAAGCAGATGTTTTTCACCATTTCGCCCAGCAGCTGGATATCCGCTGGCGCTTCGCCCGCGTGCACCCAGCGGCCAATCATCTGGCACAGAATGCGGCGGAAGTATTCATGGCGGGTATAGGACAGGAAGCTGCGGCTGTCGGTCAGCATGCCGACAAAGCGGCTCAGCAGGCCAAGCTGCGCCAGCTGCGTCATTTGACGCTCCATGCCGTCTTTCTGATCGTTGAACCACCAGCCGGAGCCGAACTGCATCTTGCCCGGCATCCCTTCGCCCTGGAAGTTGCCGACCATGGTACCCAGCACTTCGTTATCGCGCGGGTTCAGGCAGTAGAGGATGGTTTTTGGCAGCAGATTTTGCTCGTTCTGTTTGCTCAGCAGTTTGGACAGCTCTTCCGCCAGCGGACGGTCGTTAATGGAGTCGAAGCCCACATCCGCACCGATCAGTTTGAACTGGCGCTGGTTGTTATTGCGCAGCGCGCCGATATGGTACTGCTGTACCCAGCCGCGACGGGCGTATTCCGCACCGAGGAACACCAGCACCGCCGTTTTGAATTTGGCAATTTCATGCTCGCTCAGCGTTTCGCCGGAGAGACGACGCGCCAGGATGCTGTCCAGCTCGGCTTCGTTTGATTCGGCAAACAGCACCACGTCCAGCGCGTGGTCAGAGACTTTACAGCCGTGCGCCGCAAAGTGATCCAGGCGTTTGGTCAGCGCGGTTTGCAGGTCAGTAAAACGACGAATATCGGTATCGGACACTTCCGCCAGCTTCGCCATGTAGTCAGTGAAGGTGGCCTGCTCAATGTTGAAGGCTTTATCCGGGCGCCAGCTTGGCAGCACTTTAATGTCGAAAGAGGTGTCTTTCGCAACGACGGCGTGGTGCTCGAGCGAATCGACAGGATCGTCGGTGGTGCCGACCATCTTCACGTTCATCTGCTTCATGATGCCGCGTGCGGAGAACTGTTCCTGCGCCAGCAGCGCGTTGCATTGATCCCAGATTTCATCCGCAGTAGCGGGAGAAAGCAGTTTACCGGTGATGCCAAATGGACGACGCAGTTCAAGATGCGTCCAGTGGTATAGCGGGTTGCCGATGGTATGCGGAACGGTGGCCGCCCAGGCGTCAAACTTCTCCCGATCGGTGGCATCGCCGGTGCACAGGCGCTCAGCGACGCCGTTGGTGCGCATCGCGCGCCATTTATAGTGGTCACCCTTCAGCCAGATATCATACAGGTTTTTGAATCGGTAATTTTCGGCAACCTGCTGCGGCGGTAAATGGCAGTGGTAGTCGAAAATCGGCTGGTCCTTTGCGTAGTCGTGGTACAGGCGGCGAGCAAATTCAGTGTCTAACAGAAAATCGTCGGTCATAAACGGCGTCATTATCGTCTTCCTCATTACGGGAGCGTCAGAAAGCGTATGTTCATATGCTGCAAAGTTATCACACCAATTTCCACCCACCGAAGTTTTTTTCGTGAGTCAGATCAATAAACGTCGACAAAAAAATTACCCCAAATGGAGTAAACCCTCTCACAAGCCGCGCCAATACTGGCTTTGCTCGCACCGCGGAATATCCCTACAAAGATTCACACATTTGTGATGTCACTCACCTTTTAAAGTTGTATGACAAGTTATCGTTTCGCCGTCGCAAACACTACGCCGACGGAATGCATTGCTGGTGTCAATAACATCAGATTTAACGGTACGGAAACCGACTTATGCACGATGACTTATGGCAAGGTTCGGGCCGTTCCGGGACATATCCCGGTTATGCCCCTCCCGTTACTGAACAACTCCCGGCAACGGTTGAGTTGTTACCGTGTTCTGGCACGGAAATAACATAACGATGAGGTTTTACATGCGTAAAATTAAAGGGTTACGTTGGTATATGATCGCACTGGTGACGCTCGGCACCGTGCTGGGCTACCTGACGCGTAACACAGTGGCAGCAGCGGCTCCAACGTTGATGGAAGAGTTGCACATCACCACGCAGCAATACTCCTACATCATTGCGGCTTATTCCGCGGCTTATACCATCATGCAGCCTGTTGCAGGCTATGTTCTGGATATTCTGGGTACCAAAATCGGCTATGCCTTCTTCGCCGTAGCATGGGCGATTTTCTGCGGTGCAACCGCACTTGCAGGCAGCTGGGGCGGCCTGGCGCTGGCGCGTGGTGCAGTCGGTGCGGCTGAAGCCGCCATGATCCCGGCGGGCCTGAAGGCTAGCTCCGAATGGTTCCCGGCAAAAGAGCGTTCCATCGCTGTAGGTTACTTTAACGTCGGCTCGTCTATCGGCGCGATGATTGCGCCGCCGCTGGTGGTCTGGGCTATCGTGATGCACAGCTGGCAGATGGCGTTCATCATCTCTGGCGTACTGAGCTTTGCATGGGCAATGGCGTGGCTGGTGTTCTATAAACACCCGCGCGACCAGAAAAAACTCTCTGAAGAAGAACGTGAATACATCATTGGTGGTCAGGAATCTCAGCATCAGACCAACAACGGCAAAAAAATGACCGTCTGGCAGATCCTGGGCACCCGTCAGTTCTGGGGTATCGCCCTGCCGCGCTTCCTGGCAGAACCGGCCTGGGGTACCTTCAACGCCTGGATCCCGCTGTTCATGTTTAAAGTGTACGGCTTTAACCTGAAAGAGATCGCGATGTTCGCCTGGATGCCGATGCTGTTCGCAGACCTGGGCTGTATCGTGGGCGGCTACCTGCCACCGCTGTTCCAGCGCTGGTTTGGGGTGAACCTGATTGTCTCCCGTAAAATGGTCGTCACCATGGGCGCCCTGCTGATGATCGGCCCTGGCATGATCGGCCTGTTCACCAGCCCATATGTGGCTATCGCCCTGCTGTGCATTGGTGGCTTTGCGCACCAGTCCCTGTCCGGCGCGCTGATTACGCTCTCGTCTGACGTCTTCGGTCGTAACGAAGTGGCAACGGCCAACGGCCTGACCGGTATGGCGGCATGGACCGCTAGCACCATGTTTGCGCTGGTGGTCGGTGCCCTGGCAGATACCATTGGCTTTAGCCCGCTGTTCGCGGTGCTGGCTATCTTCGACCTGATGGGTGCGGTGGTTATCTGGACGGTGCTGAAAAGTAAATCCGCAGACGAACTGGCGAAAGAGTCCCTCGGGAAACCCGCTACGCAGAGTTAGCATTGTTGTGCCGGGAGCCGGCAAAATCTCCTCAAAAGCCGCCTCCGGGCGGCTTTTTTCATGGCGAAATCTGGAGACTGGCTCGCAAAAGTGGTATAACAAATCATCCGCCGTACCCTGCCTGGAGCGCATATGGAAATCACCGAACCACGTCGTTTATATCAACAACTTGCTGCCGAGCTGAAAGATCGCATCGAGCAAGGCGTCTATCTTGTCGGTGATAAACTTCCCGCTGAGCGCTTTATTGCGGATGAAAAGAGCGTGAGCCGCACGGTGGTGCGAGAAGCCATTATCATGCTGGAAGTGGAAGGCTACGTTGAGGTACGCAAAGGCTCCGGCATTCATGTGATTTCCAACCAGGCAAAACACTCCCCGGCACCGGACGAAAATCTGGAATTTGCCAGCTACGGTCCGTTTGAGCTGCTCCAGGCTCGCCAGCTGATCGAGAGTAATATTGCCGAATTCGCCGCTACGCAGGTCACCAAGCAGGACATCATGAAGCTGATGGAGATCCAGGAAAACGCGCGTAAAGAAAAATGTTTCCGCGATTCAGAATGGGATCTTCAGTTCCACGTCCAGGTAGCGCTGGCCACGCAGAATACGGCGCTGGCCGCAATCGTGGAAAAAATGTGGACTCAGCGCGTTCATAACCCGTACTGGAAGAAACTGCACGATCATATCGATTCGCGCACCGTGGATAACTGGTGCGACGATCACGATCAAATCCTTAAGGCACTGATTCGCAAAGATCCGCATGCGGCTAAACTGGCGATGTGGCAGCATCTGGAAAACACCAAACTGATGTTGTTTAACGAGACCAGCGACGACTTCGAATTTAACGCTGACCGCTATCTTTTTGCCGATAATCCCGTGGTTCATCTCGATACCGCATCCAGTCAGGCAAAATAGTCTCCCTTTCTGCTGGCAGGCGCTTCGCTGCGCCTGATGCCGAACAGGGGTAAGCAAAACATATATAGTGTCAGCCTTTGTAAAATCCCTCGCTCCCTTCCAGGCCTTACGCCAAAATCACTTCACCCCTGCAAATTCTGTGACGCAGAACGTCGGGCTTTGTTACAATTGGATTCACTTCGTTATTTTGTAAGTTAGTGCTTGCTAACCAGCCAATTAACAGGGAACAGTGTTGGCCACACACCAATGTGTCCGCGAGCGACCATAATGAAATCACAACAATGTCGCCGTGCTGTTTTTCCCGGATTACAGGCGTGACGTTAACCGATTTCCAGGAACACTGAATGGAACTTTTGACCCAACTACTGAATGCCCTGTGGGCTCAGGATTTCGAAACGCTGGCCAACCCTTCCATGATTGGCATGCTTTATTTTGTCCTGTTTATGATTCTGTTCCTTGAGAACGGACTGCTTCCTGCCGCCTTTTTACCGGGCGACAGTCTGCTGGTGCTGGTAGGCGTACTCTGTGCGAAAGGGGCGATGGCCTTCCCGCAAACCGTATTGCTGTTAACCATTGCGGCCAGCCTGGGCTGCTGGGTGAGCTACATTCAGGGGCGATGGCTGGGCAACACGCGGATCGTACAAAACTGGCTTTCGCATCTTCCGGCGCATTACCACCAGCGCGCGCACCATCTTTTCCATAAGCACGGGCTTTCGGCGCTGCTGATGGGCCGTTTTATCGCTTTTGTCCGTACTCTACTTCCCACCATCGCCGGGCTGTCCGGTCTGAGCAGTACCCGCTTCCAGTTCTTTAACTGGATGAGCGGCCTGTTATGGGTACTGATCCTTACCACGTTGGGCTACGCGCTGGGCAAAACCCCGGTCTTCATGAAGTATGAAGATCAGTTGATGTCCTGCCTGATGTTGTTACCGGTGGTCCTGCTGGTCTTTGGCCTGGTGGGCTCGCTGGTTGTCCTGTGGAAAAAGAAATACGGCGCCAGGGGTTAACCATGGTTATCTCCCCGCTCGCCCTGCGTCGCGTCTCTTACGCCATGATCGCGCTGATGATGTTCAGCGTCCTGATCCTGGCATGGGCTGCGCTGCAGCATCAGGAATCGACGCTGGCAATACGTCCGGTGAATCAGGGCGCCAGCGTGCCGGATGGTTTTTCCATCTGGCATCATCTGGACGCCAACGGGATCCGCTTTAAAAGCATTACGCCGCAAGACGACGTGCTGCTGATAAAATTTGACTCCAGCGCGCAGAGCGCAGCGGCAAAAGCCGTGCTCGACAGAACGCTGCCGCAGGGTTATATCATTGCGCAGCAGGAAGACGACAGCCATGTTGCCTCCTGGATGTCGCTGCTACGCGATACGTCGCATCGGTTTGGTTAATTACCAGGATTCCGAATCTTTTCACTTACTTTGGTGATTACGCCGTTTACTTACTATGCTTAAGTACGCGGAGCACCCCTCAGATGTTCTCCGCATAGTTCTGGATCACGGCTCACGCCGTAACACAATGGAAGGTTTCGATAATGAAATTCCGCATTACCCTGGCTCTGGCCCTTTTTTCTTTAAGCACAGCTTCATACGCCACCTCTCTCTGTCAGGAGAAAGAACAGGATATTCAGCGCGAGATCGGTTATGCCGAAAAGCATAATAATCAGCACCGCGTTGATGGCCTGAAGAAAGCGTTAAGCGAAGTGAAAGCCAACTGTTCCGACAGCAAGCTGCGTGCCGATCACCAGAAAAAAATCGCTGAACAGAAGGACGAGATAGCCGAGCGCCGTCAAGACCTGCAGGAAGCGAAAGAGAAAGGGGATGCGGAAAAAATTGCCAAGCGCGAGAAGAAGTTGAAAGAAGCGCAGGACGACCTGAAAGCGCTGGAAGCTCGCGATTATTGAGTTAACGGAAATCTCAACAGGAGAGAATCATGTCAAAAGATACTACGTCAGAAAACCTGCGCGCTGAACTGAAATCACTGGCAGACACCCTGGAAGAGGTACTTAGCTCTTCTGCCGATAAGTCGAAAGAAGAGGTCAGCAAACTTCGTAGCAAAGCGGAGCAGGCGCTGAAAGAGAGCCGTTATCGCCTCGGTGAAACCGGCGATGCGTTAGCTAAACAGACCCGTGAAGCCGCCGCGCGCGCTGACGAATATGTTCGCGACAATCCGTGGACGGGTGTGGGTATTGGCGCTGCCGTTGGTGTAGTGCTGGGTGTCCTGCTGACGCGTCGTTGATTATGGAAGATCCTCGTCACGCACAAGGGCCTGCTAATAACGTCCTCGGTATCGGCCAGCGTATATTAACCACGCTGGTCGGCATTGCCGAAACGCGCGTCCGGCTGGCAGTGGTTGAACTGGAAGAGGAGAAAGCCAATCTCTTCCAGATGCTGCTCATGCTCGGGCTCACCATGCTCTTCGCCGCGTTCGGTCTGATGAGCCTGATGGTATTAATCATCTGGGCTATCGACCCGCAGTATCGTCTTAACGCGATGATCGCCACCACGGTGGTGTTACTGGTTGCGGCATTGATTGGCGGCATCTGGACAATGCGTAAAGCACGCAGGTCCACCTTCCTGCGCCACACGCGCCAGGAGCTGGCTAACGATCGTTCGCTGCTGGAGGATGACAAGCCGTGAGCGATAAAGCCGAACGTCAAAAGCGAAAAGCGTATCTGCTAAGCCAGATCCAACAGCAACGGCTGGATCTGTCCGCCGGTCGTCGCGACTGGATCGAGGCAACACGTCCGTTCGACCGGGGCTGGAACACCTTCCTGAGCCTGCGTTCCTGGGCGCTGGTGGGCAGCAGCGTGATGGCTATCTGGACGGTTCGTCATCCTAATATGCTGATCCGCTGGGCACGTCGCGGCTTTGGTGCCTGGAGCGCCTGGCGTCTGGTGAAAGCAACGTTGCGGCAGCAGCAGCTGCGGTGATAAAAGCAAAACGGTAACTCAGGTTACCGTTTTTTGTTTTTGCGCCCTCTCCCTGTGGCAGAGGGTTGGGGTGAGGGCACCAGCGCGCACCTCCCTTACTCAATATCTTTGATAAAGATTGACAGTTTTCCTTGCTAACAATTGTCCCCCGCCCCGTTTATTATCCTCTCCATCGACAGCAAAGCCGCGGTATCTACCCGGAATTGCAGACAAATAAAGTTCAGCCGCTGATGTGGTTTCCTGGAGAGTAAAATGAAAAAATTAGAAGATGTTGGTGTACTGGTAGCACGTATTCTGATGCCAATTCTGTTCATCGTGGCAGGTTGGGGAAAAATCACCGGTTACGCGGGTACCCAGCAATATATGGAAGCCATGGGCGTGCCGGGGTTCCTGCTGCCTTTGACCATCCTGCTTGAGTTCGGCGGCGGCCTGGCAGTGCTGTTCGGCTTCCTGACCCGTACCACCGCGCTGTTCACCGCAGGCTTCACCCTGCTGACGGCTTTCCTGTTCCACAGCAACTTTGCGGAAGGCGTGAACTCTCTGATGTTCATGAAAAACCTGACCATCGCGGGTGGCTTCCTGCTGCTGGCCATCACTGGCCCAGGCGCATACAGCATCGACCGCCTTCTGAATAAGAAGTGGTAAGCACGCTATACTGATTGAACCCAAAGCGAGGAGATATCTCCTCGCTTTTGCTATCTGACGGAGGAGAAAAAAATGGGACAACTCGTAGACGGCGTCTGGCAGGATGTCTGGTATGACACCAAATCCACCGGGGGTCGCTTCAAGCGCTCTGTTTCGGCCTTCCGTAACTGGCTGACCGCCGACGGCGCACCTGGCCCGAGCGGCGAAGGCGGCTTCGCGGCAGAAAAAGACCGTTATCATCTCTATGTTTCTCTCGCCTGCCCGTGGGCACACCGCACGCTGATTGTGCGCAAGCTTAAGGGGCTCGAATCCTTCATTCCGGTTTCGGTGGTCAACCCGCTGATGCTGGAAAACGGCTGGACGTTCGACAGTGATTTTCCTGCCGCCACCGGTGACGACCTTTATCACCACGATTTTCTCTACCAGCTTTACCTGCGCGCCGATCCACACTACACCGGACGCGTCACCGTACCGGTATTGTGGGACAAGAAAAACCAAACGATCGTCAGCAACGAATCGGCGGAGATCATCCGCATGTTCAACACCGCGTTTGATGCCCACGGTGCCCGCGCCGGTGATTATTACCCGGTTGAGCTACGCGATAAAATTGACGAGCTGAACGGCTGGATCTACGACAACGTGAACAACGGCGTCTACAAGGCCGGTTTTGCCACCAGCCAGGAAGCGTATGACGAAGCGGTTGGAAAGGTGTTTGAATCGCTGGAGCGCCTGGAGCAGATCCTCGGCCAACATCGCTACCTGACGGGCGACCAACTGACGGAAGCGGACATCCGCCTGTGGACGACGCTGGTGCGTTTTGATCCGGTGTACGTCACCCACTTTAAGTGTGATAAACACCGCATCAGCGATTATCTGAACCTGTATGGTTTCCTGCGCGATATCTACCAGATGCCGGGTATCGCCGAAACGGTCGACTTCGACCATATTCGCACCCACTATTTCCGCAGCCACAAGACGATTAACCCAACGGGCATCATCTCCATTGGGCCATGGCAGGATCTGGATGAACCTCACGGGCGCGACGTCCGTTTTGGATAAATATTCAGGGAATCAATTGATTCCCTTTTTTAATTTATAACATGCATCTATCCTTACCTCGATCGCTTAGAAAACAAGTGATTGACTGACTAATGAGGCAAGGAAAATGGACTGGTATTTAAACGTACTGCGCAACTACATTGGATTTGGTGGCCGCGCCCGCCGCAAAGAGTACTGGATGTTCGTTCTGGTGAACTTCATCCTCGCCCTGGTGTTGAGTATTGTGGACAAAATTCTGGGCTGGGAGCGTGCCGGGGGAGAAGGCATTCTCACCACGATTTATGGCGTATTTATTATGCTGCCTTCCTGGGCGGTTCAGTTCCGACGCCTGCACGATACCGATCGTTCAGCCTGGTGGCTCTTGCTGCTGTTGATCCCGATCGTGGGCTGGATTGTGATCCTGGTCTTCAACTGTCAGAACGGCACGCCGGGTGAAAACCGCTTTGGTCCGGATCCGAAGATCGGCGCATAAAAAAAGCCCGGTGGCGCTTCGCTTACCGGGCCTACAAATTACGATTTTATTTATTGTGGTGGACAAAAAGCTTTGGTATTTCGCGCAGGCACCAGGATTTGGCTTCGCCCATGCTGTCGCGTCGCCACGCCATAATGATATCCACCTCGCTGGTGTATTCCGGGCTGACAACGCGCAGCCGCCCTTCCGCAATGTCCTTTTCAACAAAAGGATAAGGCATCGTCGCGACACCCAGCCCGGCCAGCAATGCCTGACGCTTATCTTCCAGCGACGTGACGGTTAAACGCGGCTGTTTATCCAGCAGCTGTACCGTTAACACCGGACGTTCACGGGCGGTATCCGCTACCGCAACGCCACGATACTTCACGCGCGTAACCTCCGAAAGCGGCTCCGGCTCCTGATGGATCGGGTGATCAGGCGCGGCGACATAAACGTTCATCACGCTATAGAGCTTGCGGGAGTTAATTTCTGACGAAGAACGGAAGTGCATGTCCGGCGCAATAACAATATCCGCCCTGCCCGTTTCCAGACGCTCCCACGCCCCTGCCAGCACCTCGGTAATGATCGACAGCTGCGTATTGGCTTTCGCAGCCAGGCGGTCCACCAGCGGGAACAGCGCTTCACTCGGCACCAGCGCTTCGGTAACTAACGTCAGATGGGTTTCCCAGCCGCGCGCCAGCGCTTCGGCGTCCGTCGTGAGTTTATCCGCCGCTTCCAGCAGCACACGACCGCGCTCCAGCAGCATGCGGCCAACGTTCGTGAATTTTGTTCGATGGCCGGAGCGGTCAAACAGCACCACGTCCAGCTCTTCCTCCAGCTTCTGCATGGTGTAGCTCAGCGCAGACGGAACGCGCCCCAGTTCATCTGCCGCCGCAGCAAAACTGCCGCGTCGGTCAATCGCGTCCATGACGCGCAGCGCCTCAAGCGTCAATGCTCTCTCTTTAGCCATCTCGTTCTCATTCAGGAAATTTGAACATACCGGGCAGAATATCTGGCTAACAATGCAGCGTCCATACCTTTACCATTGTTTTAGTGTAAAGAGAGGTCAAGTTTATGATTACGACAAGAACAGCTAAACAGTGCGGACAAGCCGATTTCGGTTGGCTGCAGGCCCGCTACACCTTTTCCTTTGGACACTACTTTGACCCTAAACTCCTCGGTTACGCTTCATTGCGCGTGTTGAACCAGGAAGTGCTCGCTCCGGGCGCCTCCTTCCAGCCGCGTACGTATCCGAAAGTCGATATCCTGAACCTGATCCTGGAAGGCGAGGCAGAATACCGCGATAGCGAGGGCAATCATGTCCAGGCAAAGGCTGGCGAAGCGTTGTTAATTTCCACGCAGCCGGGCATCAGCTACAGCGAGCATAACCTCAGCAAAGACAAAACGCTGACCCGCATGCAGCTGTGGCTGGACGCCTGCCCTGAGCGGGAAAATCCGCTGGTGCAGAAGATAGATTTAACGGACGATAAACAGCAGCTGATTGCGTCGCCGGACGGCAGCAAAGGCAGTTTGCAGCTGCGTCAGCAGGTGTGGCTGCACCACATCGAACTGAAGAAAGGTGAACAGGCGAGCTTCCAGCTTCACGGTCCGCGCGCCTATCTGCAGTCGATTCACGGTACGGTGCATGCAGTGACTCACACGGAAGAGAAAGAAGCGCTCACCTGCGGTGACGGGGCGTTTATTCGTGATGAAGCGAATATCACCCTGGTGGCGGATACGCCGCTGCGCGCGCTGCTGATTGATTTGCCGGTTTAGAGAACGCCCTCACCCTAACCCTCTCCCACAGGGAGAGGGAACCGATCGAGCCACGGCAGAATCATCCAGCACCGTACGCGACGACGAAATTACTCTGCCAGCGCGTTAGCCATATCGGTTCTGATCTGCTTACGCTGTTCCGGCGTCAATACCTGGCTGACGTCGAAGTAATATTTCACGCGGTAATAACGGGTCTGCTCTTCAATTTTGCTGAATGCGGTAAGCTGGCTTTTCACCGTACTTTCGTCCCATTTACCCGCCTGGAACATGTCGATCAGCGCGCCGTCCTTTACGCCCGTCATCGGGATCTTACTGACATTCTGTTCCAGTTGCTCATGCAGACCTTCAATTTTCTTCACCTGCTCATTGCTGAGCTTCAGGTGCTGTACCAGCGGATCCTGCGATGGAGACGGGGCTGCCTCAACGTTCGCGGCCTGCGCGGTAAAACTGCACACCGCCAACGACGCTGCAACCAAAGCAATACGGGTCATTTTCATCATCTTACTGTCCTTACATTTTGTTATTGGGAAAAGCAGGAACATTGTTTTTCAAGAGCGGATGAATATGTGTGAGTAATTATATAAACAATTTTGTATGTTTAGCGGGCAAAAAAATGCCCCCTGCGTTGAGGGGGCATGAGAACTCGCTTTTAGATAGACTGGGTAAACGTTCTCGAAATCACATCCTGCTGCTGCTCGCGCGTCAGGGCGTTAAACCGCACCGCATAACCCGAAACGCGGATGGTCAGGTTCGGGTAATTTTCCGGATGCGCAATGGCATCCAGCAGCATTTCCCTGTTCATGACGTTGACGTTCAGATGCTGCCCGCCCTCGATGGCCGCTTCGTGATGGAAATACCCGTCCAGCAGCCCGACAAGATTGGTTTTGCGCACCAGCTCATCCTTGCCCAGCGCCTGCGGCACGATGGAGAAGGTGTACGAGATCCCGTCTTTGGCATAGGTGAAAGGCAGCTTGGCAACCGACGTTAGCGATGCCACCGCCCCTTTTCTGTCGCGGCCGTGCATCGGGTTCGCGCCAGGCGCAAACGGCGTGCCGCCGCGGCGTCCGTCCGGCGTGTTCCCGGTCTTCTCGCCGTACACCACGTTGGAGGTGATGGTCAGGACCGACTGGGTTGGCACCGCGTTGCGGTAGGTTGGCAGCGCCTGAATTTTCTTCATAAAACGCTCCACCAGGTCGCAGGCGATGCTGTCCACGCGGTCGTCGTTGTTGCCGTACTGCGGATAGTCCCCTTCAATCACGAAATCGACCGCCAGACCGGTATGGTCGCGCACCGGTTTCACCGTGGCGTATTTAATGGCCGACAGGGAATCCGCCGCCACCGACAGCCCGGCAATGCCGCAGGCCATGGTGCGATAGACGTCCCGGTCGTGCAGCGCCATCAGCGAGGCTTCGTAGCTGTACTTATCATGCATGTAGTGAATGAGATTCAGGGCGCTGATGTACTGCACCGCCAGCCAGTCCATAAAGTGATCGAGGCTCGCCATCACGGTGTCGTAATCCAGCACGTCGTCCAGCAGCGGCTCGGTTTTCGGACCGACCTGAATCTTCAGCTTCTCGTCCACCCCGCCGTTGATCGCGTACAGCAGCGTTTTGGCGAGGTTGGCGCGCGCGCCAAAGAACTGCATCTGCTTGCCGATGACCATCGGGCTGACGCAGCAGGCAATGGCGTAGTCGTCGCTGTTGAAGTCCGCACGCATCAGGTCGTCGTTCTCATACTGCAGCGACGAGGTGACGATGGATACCTGCGCGGCGTATTTCTTGAACGCGATCGGCAGCTGTTCTGACCAGAGGATCGTCAGGTTCGGCTCCGGTGCAGGCCCCATGGTGTGCAGGGTGTGCAGATAGCGGAAGCTGTTTTTGGTCACCAACGTGCGCCCGTCCAGCCCCATGCCGCCGATCACTTCCGTCGCCCAGATCGGATCGCCGGAGAAGAGCGTGTCGAACTCCGGCGTGCGCAGGAAGCGCACCATGCGGATCTTCATGATGAAGTGGTCGATCAGCTCCTGCGCCTGGACTTCATTCAGCCTTCCTGCCTGCATGTCGCGTTCAATGTAGATATCGAGGAACGAGGCCGTGCGCCCCAGCGACATCGCCCCGCCGTTCTGGGATTTCACCGCGGCAAGGTAGGCAAAATAGACCCACTGCACCGCTTCCTGGGCGTTTATCGCCGGACGTGAGATATCAAAGCCGTAGTTCGCCGCCATCTGCTGGATCTGCAGCAGCGCGCGTTTGTGCTCCGCCAGCTCCTCACGCAGTCGGATCGTCGCCTCGAGATCTTCCCCGCGCTCCAGTTTCCCCTGCAGATCCGCAAACTGCAGTTCACGCTCGCGCACCAGATAAGCGATCCCATATAGCGCCACGCGGCGATAGTCGCCGATGATGCGCCCGCGCCCGTAGCCGTCCGGCAAACCGGTCAGTACGCCGGATTTACGGCAGCGCATCATCTCCGGCGAGTAGACGTCAAACACGCCCTGGTTGTGGGTTTTGCGCAGGTCGGTAAACAGGTATTCGAACTGCGGATCCATCTCGCGGCCATAGGCTTCGAACGAGCTGCGGATCATGTTGATCCCACCGTACGGGTGCAGCGCGCGCTTGAGCGGCTTATCGGTTTGCAGACCAACGATCGTCTCCAGATCCTGGTCGATGTAGCCCGGCCCGTGGGCCGTAATGGTGGTGGCAATGTTGGTGTCAAAATCCACCGGGGCGTGGGTGGCATTCTCCTGGCGAATGCCGACCATTACCTTCTGCCACAGCGCCGTCGTTGCTGGCGTCGCCTGCGCGAGGAAAGCTTCATCGCCTTCATAAGGGGTGTAGTTATGCTGAATAAAATCGCGGACGTTGACGGCGTTTTTCCATTCTTCACCGCGAAACCCGGCCCATGCGTCGCTGTAGGGTGCGACGCCCGTATCGATTGTTACTTTCATGTGATTCTCGCTTTATCAGGCGTAAGCCGCAGCCGGGGCAACCTTCCCAAGACGGAGGGCGTCCAGCGCGATCATTTTTTCTTCGTTGGTAGGGACAACCGCGCAGGCCACGCGGGACGACTCGGTGCTAATGACGCGCTCACCCGCGCTGCCCGGCAGGGCATTTTTGGCATCGTCGAGGATGATGCCAAAGACTTTCAGGCGTTCCGCCACCAGCGCGCGGACAAGCTTCGAGTTTTCGCCAATGCCGCCGGTAAAGACCACCCCATCCAGGCGGTGCAGCGACGCCGCGTGACCCGCAATGTGCCGCGCAATACGGTGAACGAAGGTATGGATAGCCAGCTGTGCCCGCTCGCTGCCTTCGTGCCAGGCTTTCTCCAGCGCGCGCAGGTCTGAAGAGATGCCGGAGATCCCCAGCAGCCCGGACTCTTTATTGACCACGCGCTCCAGATCTTCAAACGACTGGCCGGTCTGCTGGGCAATCCACGCCATCGCACCGAAGTCCACATCGCCGCAGCGCGTGCCCATCACCAGCCCTTCCAGCGGCGTCATCCCCATTGAGGTATCGACGCTTTCGCCGTTGCGCACCGCGCAGATGGACGCCCCGTTCCCGAGATGGGCAATCACCAACCCGCTGTCATCGGGGGACAGCCCGAGAAGCGTATGCGCCTGCGCGGCCACGTAACGGTGAGAGGTCCCGTGGAAGCCGTAGCGGCGCACGCCCAGCGCTTCAAAATAGCGGTACGGTAGACCGTACAGATACGCCTGCGGCGGCAGCGTCTGGTGGAAGCTGGTATCAAATACCGCCACCTGCTGCACGCCCGGGAACAGGCGCTCTGCGGCTTCCACGCCGCTCAGGTTGGCGTAGTTATGCAGCGGCGCCAGCGGGGAGACCTGGCGGATCTGCGCAATCACCTCTTCCGTGATCAGGGTCGACTCGCTGAAGAGGTCGCCGCCGTGCGCAATGCGGTGGCCAATTAAGGCCACGCTGCTCATCAGGTTACGCTTCTCCAGCTCCAGGGCGATGGCAGCCAGCGCCCCTTCGTAGTCCTGGTGAGCCAGTCGGACCGGCTCACCCCCGTTCACGGAAATAAAGGCCTTCTCGGTGTTGATCCCGTCCGCAATCCCCGTCATCAGGGCATCGCAGCTGCTGGCGTCGAGCACCGAAAACTTAACAGAGGACGATCCGCAGTTAATAACCAGTACTACCGGAAACTCAATCATCATGTGACTCCGCTCTTCCTGAGCAATGGGTTAGAACAGTTTGTAAACGATATTCAGAATGGTCAGCAGGCCAACCACAGTAACGAAGATGTTCTCGGTACGGCCTTTGTATTTCGCCAGCGCCGGTGCTTTGCGGATGGCGTACATCGGCAGCAGGCACAGCAGAGAGGCGATGATTGGCGCGCCCATGGCTTCAATAAGGTCCAGAATGTTCGGGTTGGCGTAGGCCACAACCCAGGTGGAGCCCATGATGAAGATCATACTGATGGTGTTCAGCTTGCCGACGGAAACTTTCTTCTTATCGCCCTTATAGCCGAACTTAAGGACCAGACCGTTCAGCCCTTCCAGCGTGCCGAGGTAGTGACCAAAGAAGGATTTGAAGATAGCGACCAGCGCAATGATGGACGCGCCGTATTCCAGCACGGTGGCGAAGGTAGATTTAGTGCCTGACAGCGACGCGAAGTGGTTCGCCAGATAAGAGAGCACCGGAATGTTCTGCGCTTTGGCGTCCGCCATGTTCTGCGGAGAGAGGGTGAACAGGCAGCTGAAGGCGAAGAACATCACCACGGCCACCATCAGCAGGCTGGCGCGGCCGATGATTTTGGAACATTTCTGCTCGGTGAACTCTTTCCCGAACTCAGGTTCGTACTCTTCGCGCTTGGAGACCACAAACGAGGAGACGATAGGCGAGAAGTTGAAGGAGAAGACCATGATGGAGATCCCCAGCCATACGGTGACCAGAATGCCGTCATGACCGGTGAAGGCGATATCGCTCAGGTTGACCTGGTCGATCACCGCCGAGTTCCAGTAAGGGATCAGCGACAGGGAAATCAGCACCAGGCTGGCGATAAACGGGAACACCAGGAAGCTCATGACCTTCACCATCAGGTCTTTACCAAACCAGATAACAAAGGCCATCAGCAGCAGCAGGAACAGCGCCACAAAGCCACGGTTCAGCGCGGGCAGCTGGAGCTGGTTTTCCCAGAAGGTCATGAAGGTGTTGGTAATAGTGACACCGTAAATCCACAGCAGCGGGCAAATCGCAAAGAAGTAGAGGAACGTGATCACCACCCCGCCGGTCTTACCGAAGTGCTCTTCTACCGTTTCGGTGATGTTGCCCGAGACGTTACTGCCTGACAGACACAGGCGCGCCAGCGCCCGGTGGCAGTAGAACGCAATTGGGAACGCGAGAACCAGCATCAGCAGAATAGGGATCAGGCCACCGAAGCCTGCGCGAATGGGGAAGAACAGCACGCCCGCGCCAATGGCGGTACCAAACAGGCCAAGCGTCCAGGTGGTATCAGACTTACGCCAGGAGGACGTTTTTGTCTGGCCAACGATAATGCTTTCTGTGTTGCTCATAGGTCACCTTTATGCGTCAACGAAGCCGGTAATTTGGGAAACACGGGAGAGATCGATATTGCCGCCGGAAATAATGCAGACGGTTTTACGACCCTGAATATAATGGTCAAGTTTGCCGCTTAATAACGCCGCGCAGGCCAGCGCGCCAGCACCTTCTGTCACCACTTTATTTCGCTGAATGAGCGCGATCATGCTGTTGCGAATATCGTCCTCGCTGACCAGAACAATGTCGTCAACTAATTCACGAACAATTTCGAAGGTTAATTTACCGGGACGAGAAACATCGCAACCGTCCGCTAATGTGCCGGTGACGCGATGATTGACGATTTCCCCGGCCTGATAAGACGCTGCCATACCGTGAACGTTCTCAGACTGCACGCCGATAATATTAATGGTCGGGTTGATGGATTTAATCGCCGTCGCAATCCCGGCAATTAATCCGCCGCCGCCGATTGGCACAATGACGTTATCCACGTCGTATAAATCTTCAAGAATTTCCAGACCGATGGTTCCCTGCCCGGCGATCACTTTTGGGTCATCGTAAGGCGGAATAAAAATGCGCCCTTCCATTTCGACGATTTCGCTCACTCTGGCGATGGTGTCGTTAAAGTTTTCGCCGTGGAGCACCACTTCGGCGGAGTAGTCGCGCGTGGCGGCAACCTTGGATTTCGGCGCGCCCATCGGCATCACCACTTTGCCGTCGATACCGAGCATGGCGCAGGAGAGCGACACGCCCTGCGCATGGTTTCCCGCCGAACAGGCGACCACGCCTTTGCGTTTTTCAGCATCGGTCAGCGAGCTTAACTTATTAAACGCGCCGCGAATTTTGAATGAACCGGTACGCTGCATGTTTTCAAACTTCAGGAATATCTCACCCTTACAACGTTCGCTGAGATAATTCGAGCGCGGCATACCGGTTTTATAGATTTTTCCTGCCAGTCGTTTTCTGGCATCCTGAATATCTTCAATCGTTACCGGGAGATCGTAGGTAATGTGCATAATATCCTCGTTATAATAATTCATTGTTTTCAGGCAAAGTCAGGGTATCAGAGCGTTAAGCTCCGGGTGTTTTAAAAATGAATGCTGCTAATTTATCGTCGTCTTTCGATATTCATCGACGAATATTGTTTTGCCAATTCAACTAATACTGACGCTGATTTTTTAATACTGTAATTTTTAGACCACACCGCGGCGTAACGCGCCACGGGTAATTCATCTTCCACCGGCAAGACAATAAACTGGTCAGAACCGAACGGCGCAATCATATCGCGGGGAATCACCGTCAGATAATCGGCATTGAGGACAAGGTTATAAATGGTAACGACGGAATCGGTCTGGACGATGTTTTCAATGCTGATGTGGTTGTCTTGCAGGGTGGTCAGAAGTTCTTTGTAGTAGCCCATATCGGTTTGCGGCATCACCCACTGCTCGTGCGTGAGCGATGCCAGTGTCGTCGGGCCGGTGCACGTTCGTGATTTGCTGGCGACCAGCACAAACTCGGACTCAAACAGCGGCTCGACGTGCAGGTCCTGCAGCAGCATTTCATCGCTTAACGTACCGATGGCAAAATCCAGTCGGCCATCGCGGATAGCGGGCAGGAACGAAGAGAGCTGTGCTTCGTACATCGAGACGCGCGCTTTCGGGAACACTTCCTTGAATTTTTTGATCATCTCAGACAGGAAGGTGAAGCCTATCAGCGACGGATAGCCAAAGGAGACGTCCATAACGGTGCTAAAACTGAGGCTGTTGATCTCGCTCACCATGTTTTTCATTTCGCGGGTGATCGACTCTGAATACGAGAGCAGAACCTGGCCTGCTGCGGTCAACTTAACGCCCGTGTTTTTACGAATCATCACTTCAACACCGAAGTAGGACTCGATATCGCTGATGATTTTGCTGACGGCCGGTTGCGTCAGACCCAGTTGTCTTGCCGCAGAACCTATGGAGCCACTTTTAATGACTTCCTGAAATACCACGAGGTGCTGTGTTTTCGGTAGAATAATAGTGTTCATAATATTCTGCGCTTATTTCCCTATGACGGAGCGAATTCTACCTAATAGTGTTTCAGGGGGTATGTGCTGTTACTCACAATTTGACTTTTCGCATCATTACCTACCTCGCAAAAACACCGATAAAACATATATATATCAATGAGTTGATAATATAAAAACACACCAATACGCTGATATTGATCAACAAAAAAGGCGGTAATAACTTTATTTTATGGTGATAACCACGGTGGATTTTTTGTATTTTAAAATATCAATAAAGACTATCTTTCAGACAATTAACGGCTAATAAACAACCACTATCTATTTAAAACATTTTTGTGTTTTATCAAATAGAACAATAATGATGTTGCCCGCGCATACAAAAGGGTCGAATACATCACACATTCACACTGGGAATGTTTTTGAATTCAATATTCACATATCAAATGTGAAAACTATGAGCACCATTACCGCAACATCAGCAACAAATTAACAACACTGAGAAAGCGTTCTTTTTTGGCGGGAAATTTTGTGATTGGGATCGTATAGGGTAAATGAACGAATTCATTAACCGCATAAACAGTGAAATGTGCTTAGCGTCGCATTTTTGATAATTGGTATCATTTGCCCACATGGCCGGATAACCTGAAAGCAAAAACCCCGCCGAAGCGGGGTTCTTTAAGAAGTTGAAGCTGACCGATAAGCCGGGTTCTGTCGTGGACAGTCATTCATCTAGGCCAGCAATCGCTCACTGGCTCAAGCAGCCTACCCGGGTTCAGTACGGGCCGTACCATGTGAACCCCTATTTGGCCTTGCTCCGGGTGGAGTTTACCGTGCCACGGACTGTTACCAGCCGCGCGGTGCGCTCTTACCGCACCCTTTCACCCTTACCTGATCCCGCTTGCGCGGGCCATCGGCGGTTTGCTCTCTGTTGCACTGGTCGTGGGTTTCCCCCCCAGGCGTTACCTGGCACCCTGCCCTATGGAGCCCGGACTTTCCTCCCCTCCGCCCGTCTCCCCCGAAAGGGACGACGACGAAGCGGCGACTGTCTGGTCAGCTTCGGCGCGCAGTATAGAGGGTTTGCGCGCCGCTGTCACCCTTGGGTGTGCATCCCCACCTGCAAAGTCGCGGCGATATTGCGTGAGGCGCGGTAAATGTTGTCATAGGCGCCACGAAACGCCTCTTCCAGTGAACCAATGCTGGTCAGCACGCTGAACACGGCGTCAATACCGTACTGGTGCACGACGCCCACGTCCGGGGTGAGGCTACCGGCAATGCCAATCACCGGCTTATGGTATTTTTTGGCGACGTTCGCCACACCAACGGGCACTTTGCCGTGAATGCTCTGGCTGTCGATACGCCCTTCCCCCGTCAGCACCCAGGTGCAGTCGTGGATATGCTCTTCAAGGTTGAGCGCCTGGGTGACAATCTCAATCCCGCTCTTAAGTTCCGCGCCGAGAAACGCCATCAGCGCTGCACCCATACCGCCAGCAGCACCGGCTCCCGGTACGTGCTTTACGTCAATACGCAGGGATTTTTTAATCACGTCGGCAAAGTGGCTGAGATTGGCGTCCAGCTCGAGGATCATCCCCTCGGTCGCCCCTTTTTGTGGGCCGAAGACGCGCGACGCGCCTTTCTCTCCCACCAGCGGGTTGGTGACGTCGCAGGCGACGCGGATTGCGCAGCCCTTAAGCCGGGCATCCAGCCCTGAGACATCAATACTGTTAAGCGCCATCAGGCTGCCGCCGCCGTAGCCGATCTCCGTGCCGTTGGCATCGCTGAGCTTCGCCCCGAGCGCCTGCATCATCCCTGCGCCACCGTCGTTGGTCGCGCTGCCGCCGATACCGATAATAATATTGCGCGCGCCTTTATCCAGCGCGCAGAGGATAAGCTCCCCGGTGCCGCGTGAAGTGGTAACCAGCGGGTTACGCTGTGCCGGAGGGACTAATGCCAAACCGCTGGCTGCCGCCATCTCGATAAACGCCGTACTGCCGTCGCCGGACATTCCCCAGCAGGCATTCACCTTCTCCCCCAGCGGTCCCGTGACGACGGCATAATGTTCGCTGCCGCGGGTGGCGGCGATCATCGCTTCAACCGTGCCTTCCCCGCCGTCGGCGACGGGAACAGAAACATAAAGTGCATCGGGGAAGATTTCCCGAAATCCTTTTTCTATCGCCTGAGCTACCTCGGTGGCAGAAAGGCTTTCTTTATAAGAGTCTGGCGCGATTACGATTTTCATAGTTGTAGCCTGTTACAGCACGGATCCGGCCTGGACCGTAGGCCCGGTAAGCAAAGCGCCACCGGGCAGGACGTCATTAGCGAGCAACTTCCACTTTCGCCAGTTTTTCGTAGTAGCACGCGATAGCGCTATGGTCGGCGGTGCCCAGACCGTCCGCGCGCAGCGCCTGCATCATCTCCATGACTGCAGCGGTCAGCGGCAGCTGTGCGCCCACGCCGTGAGAGGTATCCAGCGCGTTAGCCAGATCTTTAATGTGCAAGTCAATGCGGAAACCCGGCTTGAAGTTACGATCCATCACCATCGGCGCTTTCGCATCCAGCACGGTGCTGCCCGCCAGGCCGCCGCGGATCGCCTGATAGACCAGATCCGGGTTGACGCCCGCCTTGGTGGCCAGCGTCAACGCTTCTGACATCGCCGCGATATTCAGCGCCACAATCACCTGGTTCGCCAGCTTGGTGACGTTACCCGCGCCGATTTCACCGGTATGCACCACGGAACCGGCCATGGCTTTCATCAGCTCGTAATATTTGTCGAAAACTGCCTTGTCGCCGCCCACCATCACCGACAGCGTGCCGTCGATGGCTTTTGGCTCGCCGCCGCTGACCGGTGCGTCCAGCATCTCCACGCCTTTCACCTTCAGCGCCTCACTGATTTCACGGCTGGCCAGCGGGGCAATAGAGCTCATGTCGATAACCACCAGGCCCGGCTTCGCGCCGTCGATAATGCCGTTCTCGCCCAGAGCGACCTCTTTCACATGCGGGGAGTTTGGCAGCATGGTGATGATCACATCGCACTGCTCGGCAACCGCTTTGGCCGTGGTTGCCGCTTCTGCCCCGGCTGAAATCACTTCAGCCACGGCGTCTGCATTACGGTCTAACACCACCAGTGAGTAACCCGCTTTGATGAGGTTCTTACTCATTGGTTTACCCATGATACCTAAGCCAATAAAGCCCACTTTCAGCGTCATAATCTTTTCCTCAGTGATGGTTATTTTTTAAAAGCGTCTGCTAATTTCTGCGTGGCGGAGCGGAACACGCCGAGATCGCTACCCACGGCAACGAACGTCGCCCCCCACTCCAGATAGCGGCGGGCATCGGCTTCAACCGGGGCCAGAATGCCGCAGGGTTTGCCGTGCGCTTTGGCGCGAGCAAAGATGTGCTGAATGGCGCGCTGCACGTCAGGATGACCCGCATTGCCCAGATGCCCGAACGCAGCGGCCAGGTCGCTTGGACCGACAAAGATGCCGTCCACGCCGTCGGTTGCGGCGATGGCATCGACGTTATCTACGCCCTGCTGGCTCTCGATCTGCACCAGGATGGTGATGTTCTTGTTGGACTGGGCGAAGTAGTCCGGCACGGTGCCAAACATGTTGGCGCGGTGCGATACGGACACGCCGCGAATGCCCTCCGGCGGGTAGCGGGTAGAGGCCACGGCCAGCACCGCCTCTTCTTCCGTTTCCACGAACGGGATCAGGAAGTTGTAGAAACCGATATCCAGCAGGCGCTTGATGATGACCGGCTCGTTCGTCGGTACGCGTACCACCGGCGCGCTCGGGCTGCCCTTCAGCGCCATCAGCTGCGGAATAAAGGTGCTGATGTCATTTGGCGCATGTTCGCCGTCCAGCACCAGCCAGTCGAAACCGGCCAGTCCAAGCACTTCAGTGCTGATCGGGCTTGCCAGCGCAGACCAGCAGCCAATCTGGATCTGGTGTGCCGCGAGGGCCGCTTTAAACGTGTTCGGGAAGATATCGTTACTCATCGCTTATACCTTTGCTTATTTCTGCAATTCCATACGTTTGATGTCGCCTACCACGAACAGGTAGCAGAACATCGCCATCAACGCTGAACAGCCAACAAATACCAGTGCCGCGTTGAACGAATGCAGCTCACTGACCAGATAACCAATGACCAGTGGAGTCGCGATGGACGCCACGTTGCCAAAGACGTTAAATACCCCGCCGCACAGGCCAACAATCTCTTTTGGCGCGGTGTCGGAAATCACCGGCCAGCCCAGCGCGCCGAAGCCTTTGCCGAAGAACGCCAGCGCCATCAGGGCTATCACCAGCGTGGTGTTGTTGGTGTAGTTGCACAGAATGATGGACGACGCCAGCAGCATGCCGAGCACAATCGGCAGCTTGCGCGCCAGGGTTATCGACTTGCCCTGCTTAATCAGATAATCCGAGAACACGCCGCCCAGCACGCCGCCAGCAAAACCGCACAGCGCCGGAATGGAGGCCACCAGACCCACTTTCAGAATCGACATCCCTTTTTCCTGCACCAGATAAATCGGGAACCAGGTAAGGAAGAACCAGGTGATGGTGTTGATAAAGTATTGACCAAAAAAGACGCCCAGCATCATGCGGTTGGTCAACAACTGTTTGATGTAATGGAGTTTAGGACCGCCTGCGACCTGCGCTCCGGGCTTTTTATGGTCCATATCCACCACCGCACCGCCTTCGGAGATGAACTTCAGCTCCTGCTCTGACATGCGCGGGTGATCGGTCGGGTTATGGATATACTTCACCCATACGCCGGTCAGCACAAAGCCAATCACGCCCATCACGGTAAAGACGTGCTCCCAGCCCCAGGCGAAGGTCAGCCAGCCCAGCAGCGGAGAGAAGATGGCCAGCGAGAAATACTGCGCGGCGTTAAACAACGCAGACGCGGTGCCGCGCTCTTTGGTTGGGAACCAGGCCGCCACGATACGGGCGTTTGCCGGAAAAGACGGCGCTTCCGAGAAGCCGAGCATAAAGCGCATGATGAACATCGACACGCCCGCCCAGGCCAGCGGGAAGACATCCACAAAGCCCTGCAGGAAGGTGAACAGCGACCAGAAGAACAGGCTGTAGGTATAGACCTTTTTGGAACCGAACTTATCCAACAGCCAGCCGCCGGGAATTTGCATGAGCAGGTAGGCCCAGCCGAACGCAGAGAAGATATACCCCATCGAGACGGCACTGAGCTGCAGCTCTTTTGCCACTTCCGTACCGGCAATCGACAGCGTCGCACGGTCAGCGTAGTTAATGGCCGTGACGATAAAAATAATCAGTAATATTAAATAGCGAGTGGGTACACCCTTTTTCGATTCTACAACGGTATCCAGAATCATATTTATTTCCTCAGGCACAGCGAAATTTATATTTATAATTTTAGAAAACATATTTCCTGATTATTTATCGATAGCAGGCAATATCAGGTAATTAACCAGACGCAATATTAATGTGATTCAGTATAATCACCACTTTATGGCATCGCACTGGATTAACGCTCAATTATCACACCTGAAATGAATAAGTTTTTGAGCATATGCACAAAGCACTGGGCGCTGCTGCACAGAATCACGTATTCACAGCCACAGTGCGCTATCTCTCGCTTTAGGGGGTGACCTGGATCACATTCTTATATCTCAAGTCCTGACATTCTTTATTTAAGTAAGCAGCGTCTTTATTTCGAAAATAAGTAAATTACTATCTGTGTGGCTGCATTAATGATCAGACACTTTGCTGGAGAATAGTGAACAATGGCCGACATTGAAATTCGACAGGCATCGCCGACGGCGTTTTATATAAAAGTACATGACACCGATAACGTGGCGATTATTGTCAACGACAACGGCTTAAAAGCGGGAACCCGTTTCCCGGACGGCCTGGAACTGATTGAGCATATTCCGCAGGGGCATAAGGTGGCGCTGGTGGATATCCCGGCGCACGGTGAAATCGTGCGCTACGGTGAAATTATTGGCTATGCCGTTCGCGCTATCCCGCAGGGGAGCTGGATTGAAGAGTCGCTGGTTGAACTGCCAAAAGCGCCGCCGCTGAATACCCTGCCGCTGGCGACGCGCGTGCCTGAACCGCTGCTGCCGCTGGAGGGCTATACCTTCGAAGGCTACCGCAACGCGGACGGCAGCGTCGGCACCAAGAACCTGCTCGGCATTACTACCAGCGTGCACTGCGTGGCGGGCGTGGTGGATTACGTGGTCAAAATCATCGAACGCGACCTGCTGCCGAAATACCCGAACGTGGATGGCGTAGTAGGTCTGAACCACCTCTATGGCTGCGGCGTGGCGATCAACGCGCCCGCTGCCGTGGTGCCGATCCGTACCATTCACAATATTGCCCTCAACCCGAACTTTGGCGGTGAGGTGATGGTCATCGGTCTGGGGTGTGAAAAACTTCAGCCTGAGCGCCTGCTGCAGGGCACCGAGGATGTGAAAGCGATTCCGGTCGACGAGGCCAGCATCGTGCGCCTGCAGGACGAGCATCACGTCGGCTTCCGATCGATGATCGACGATATTTTGCAGGTGGCTGAACGCCATCTGGACAAGCTCAACAAGCGCCAGCGCGAAACCTGCCCGGCCTCTGAGCTGGTGGTGGGCACCCAGTGCGGCGGCAGCGATGCGTTTTCCGGCGTGACCGCCAACCCGGCGGTGGGCTATGCGTCCGATCTGTTCGTGCGCTGCGGCGCCACGGTGATGTTCTCCGAAGTGACCGAAGTGCGTGACGCCATCCATCTGCTGACGCCGCGCGCCGTCAACGAAGAGGTGGGCAAGCGCCTGCTGGAAGAGATGGCCTGGTACGATAACTATCTTGATATGGGGCAAACCGACCGCAGCGCCAACCCGTCGCCGGGCAACAAAAAAGGCGGCCTGGCCAACGTGGTGGAAAAAGCCCTTGGCTCGATTGCTAAATCCGGCCAGAGCGCGATTGTCGAAGTGCTCTCTCCGGGCCAGCGCCCGACCAAACGCGGCCTGATTTATGCGGCAACGCCTGCCAGCGATTTCGTCTGCGGTACGCAGCAGGTGGCGTCCGGCATTACGGTTCAGGTCTTTACCACCGGGCGCGGCACGCCGTACGGCCTGATGGCGGTGCCGGTGATTAAAATGGCGACCCGCACCGAGTTGGCAAACCGCTGGTTTGACTTGATGGATATCAACGCGGGCACCATCGCCACCGGGGAAGAGAGCATTGAGGACGTGGGCTGGAAGCTGTTCCACTTCATCCTGGATGTCGCCAGCGGCCGGAAGAAAACGTTCTCTGATCAATGGGGATTACATAATCAGCTGGCGGTGTTTAATCCTGCACCGGTGACGTGATGGCCCCTCACCCTGCCCTCTCCCCACTGGGGAGAGGGTAAAAACCGCACTGAGCCTTTAAACAAGCACCACGTCAATCCCGCTCTTCCGCAACCCGTCCAGGCTCTCAGCCGGAATCCCTTCGTCAACAATAATCATATCGATACGCTGTGTATCGATGATTTTATGCAGGCTCGAACGGTTAAACTTGCTGGAGTCCGTCACCACGATAATACGCTCTGCCACCTCGCACATTTTGCGGTTCAGGCGGGCTTCGTCTTCATTGTGCGTACTTACACCGCGATCAAGATCGATGGCGTCCACGCCCAGGAATAAAAGGTCAAAATGGTAATTCTGTAGCGACTGCTCCGCCTGGTCTCCGTAGAACGATTGCGATTGACGGCGCAAATGCCCGCCGGTCATCAGCAGCTCTACCCCTTCCGCTTCCAGCAACGCATTCGCGACGTTCATGCCGTTGGTCATCGCAATCACGTCCGTATGCTGGCGCAGCATGCGGGCGATTTCAAACGTCGTGGTGCCGGAATCCAGAATAATGCGATGGCCTGGCTTTACCAGCTCAGCGGCGGCCTGCGCAATACTGCGCTTCACCGCCGTATTCAGCGAACTTTTATCCTCCACGGAAGGCTCAGCGCCCGTGGCATTGCCTTCACATATCAGGGCGCCGCCGTAGGCACGTACGGCAATGCCCTGCTTCTCAAGGAAGGCCAGATCGTTGCGGATCGTCACCGTCGACACGCCATACAGATGAGAAAGATCGTTAACCTGCACGCTTCCCTGCGCCCGCAACCGCTGAATAATATGCTCTCGCCTTTCACTGGTGCCGGTGATGCGCTTTTCCGCGGCTGAATCGGTGCTGCTCATAAGAGCTCCTTAATAAAAAAACTTTCGTTTCATTTCGTTTCACCTATTAAGGCCTTTCTTTTACGGGAATGCAAGCCCTGTCTGGCGACCAGACGCAAGCCGATCGGCCGCTGAAACCTTTCATTATGTTTCTTTTGTGAAACAGATCGGAAAACTATTATCTTTCGTTTTATTTTTACAACACCATAATGCAGTATCAAATGAAATAAAACGAAAGATGAATGCCAGCACCATCCGAAATGGAGAGGAAAGTGAAACATCTGACACACATGGTGGAACAACATAAACGGGGGAATGCAAACGGGATTTACGCCGTCTGTTCCGCACATCCCCTGGTACTTGAAGCCGCAATTCGTTACGCACAGTCGCATCAAACGCCGCTATTAATTGAAGCCACCTCCAACCAGGTGGATCAGTTTGGCGGCTATACGGGCATGACGCCCGAAGATTTTTACGGGTTTGTCTGCTGTCTGGCCGAGTCGCTCGATTTTCCGACGTCACAACTGATCCTCGGGGGGGATCATTTAGGGCCGAACCGCTGGCAAAACCTGCCTGCACAGCAGGCGATGGCCAATGCTGACGACCTCATCAAAAGCTATGTTGCCGCCGGATTCAAAAAGATCCACCTCGACTGCAGCATGTCTTGCGAAGACGATCCGGTGCCGTTAACCGATGCCATCGTTGCTGAACGCGCGGCTCGTCTGGCGAAGATTGCCGAAGCGACCTGCCGCGAACAGTTCGGCGTCACCGATCTGGTCTACGTTATCGGCACGGAGGTTCCGGTTCCCGGCGGCGCACACGAGACGCTCACCGAGCTTGAGGTTACTACGCCAGACGCGGCCCGCGCCACGCTTGAGGCTCACCGCCACGCGTTCGAAAAAGAGGGGTTAAACGACATCTGGCCGCGCATTATTGGCCTGGTGGTTCAACCTGGCGTTGAATTTGACCATGCGCACGTCTGTGATTATCAGCCTCATAAAGCCGTGGCGCTGAGCAAAATGGTTGAAACCTACGACACGCTGCTGTTCGAAGCACACTCCACCGATTACCAGACGCCGCAGGCGCTTCGCCAGCTGGTGAAAGATCACTTCGCCATTCTGAAAGTTGGCCCTGCCCTGACCTTCGCCCTGCGCGAGGCGCTGTTCTCGCTGGCCGCCATTGAAGAGGAGCTGCTGCCGGCAAAAGCCAGCTCTGGCCTGCGCCACGTGCTGGAAAACGTCATGCTCGATCGCCCGGAATACTGGCAAAGCCACTACCACGGTGACGGCAACGCGCGACGCCTGGCGCGCGGCTACAGCTACTCCGACCGGGTGCGCTATTACTGGCCGGATAGCCAGATTGACGATGCTTTTGAGCGACTGGTGCGCAACCTGGCGGATGAACCTATCCCGCTGCCGCTGATTAGCCAGTATCTGCCGCTGCAGTACGGCAAAGTTCGAGAGGGCGCCCTCAAGTCGACACCACGGGAACTCATTATCGACCACATTCAGGACATACTTCAGCAGTACCACGCCGCCTGCGAAGGCGTAACGACCCAAAACGCATAATTAAAAAGAGGAAAACGCTATGCCAAACATTGTTTTATGCCGCATCGATGAACGTCTGATCCACGGTCAGGTGGGCGTGCAGTGGGTGGGGTTTGCGGGGGCAAACCTGGTGCTGGTAGCAAATGACGAGGTGGCTGAAGATCCGGTACAGCAAAACCTGATGGAAATGGTGCTCGCGGAGGGGATCGCCGTGCGCTTCTGGTCGCTGCAAAAAGTGATCGACAACATTCACCGCGCCGCTGACCGCCAGAAAATCCTGCTGGTCTGCAAATCACCCGCCGATTTTCTGACTCTGTTCAAGGGCGGCGTGCCCATCACCCGTATCAACGTGGGAAACATGCACTACGCCAATGGCAAACAACAAATTGCCAAAACGGTCTCTGTCGACGCGAACGATATCGCCGCGTTCAACGGCCTGAAATCTGCCGGAGTGGAATGCTTCGTTCAGGGCGTACCAACAGAAGCTGCTTTGGATCTCTTTAAACTGCTCTGAGGGATTCACAATGGAAATCAGTCTGTTGCAGGCGCTGGCGCTGGGCGTGCTCGCCTTTATCGCCGGTCTGGATATGTTTAACGGCTTAACGCACATGCACCGCCCGGTGGTACTCGGGCCGCTGGTCGGCCTGATTCTGGGCGATTTGCATACCGGTATTTTGACCGGCGGGACGTTAGAGCTGGTCTGGATGGGCCTGGCACCGCTGGCGGGCGCGCAGCCGCCTAACGTCATTATCGGCACCATCGTGGGTACCGCCTTTGCCATAAGCACTGGCGTGAAGCCAGAAGTCGCGGTTGGCGTCGCCGTACCGTTTGCCGTTGCGGTTCAGATGGGGATCACCTTCCTGTTTTCGGTGATGTCCGGCGTGATGTCCCGCTGCGATCGCATGGCGGCAAATGCCGACACCAGCGGCATTGAACGGGTCAACTATCTGGCGCTGCTGGCGCTCGGCATCTTCTATTTTCTGTGTGCGTTCCTGCCGATCTACTTCGGTGCAGAACATGCAAAAACCGCCATTGACGTTCTGCCAGCTCGCTTGATTGACGGCCTCGGCGTGGCGGGCGGCATCATGCCAGCTATCGGCTTCGCCGTACTGCTGAAGATAATGATGAAAAACGTCTATATCCCTTACTTCATTATCGGCTTTGTGGCTGCAGCCTGGCTCAAGCTACCGGTGCTGGCGATAGCGGCGGCCGCGCTGGCAATGGCGCTGATCGACCTGATGCGCAAATCACCTGAACCGACGGCGCCTGCCGCTCAGAAAGAGGAATTCGAAGATGGCATCTAATCAAACAACGTTGCCGGGCGTGTCTGAAAGCGAAGAGACGCTGCTGACCGGCATGAATGAAAACGTCTACGAGGACCAAAGCATCGGTGCCGAGCTGACGAAGCAGGATATTAACCGCGTGGCCTGGCGCTCCATGCTGCTGCAGGCCTCGTTTAACTATGAACGTATGCAGGCCTCCGGCTGGCTGTATGGCTTACTGCCCGCGTTGAAAAAGATCCACACCAACAAGCGGGATCTGGCGCGCGCCATGAAAGGCCATATGGGCTTCTTCAACACCCACCCGTTCCTGGTGACCTTTGTTATCGGCATTATTCTGGCGATGGAGCGCTCCAAGCAGGATGTGAACAGCATCCAGAGCACCAAAATTGCCGTCGGCGCCCCGCTCGGCGGTATCGGCGACGCCATGTTCTGGCTAACCCTGCTGCCCATCTGCGGCGGTATTGGCGCTAGCCTGGCGCTGCAGGGATCAATTCTGGGCGCGGTGGTCTTTATCGTGCTGTTTAACGTGGTGCATCTTGGCCTGCGTTTTGGCCTGGCGCACTACGCGTACCGGATGGGCGTCGCGGCTATTCCGCTGATTAAGGCCAACACCAAAAAGGTCGGCCACGCGGCGTCTATCGTCGGGATGACAGTGATCGGCGCACTGGTGGCAACCTACGTCCGCCTCAATACCACGCTTGAAATCAAGGCGGGTGATGCGGTCGTTAAACTGCAGGCCGACGTGATCGACAAGCTGATGCCCGCGTTCCTGCCGCTGGTCTATACCCTGACCATGTTCTGGCTGGTACGCCGCGGCTGGAGCCCGCTGCGTCTGATTGGTATCACCGTGCTGCTGGGCGTAGTCGGTAAGTTATGTCACTTCCTGTAAAAGCAAAGAGGTAGCGATGTTAGGCATTATTTTGACGGGTCACGGCGGCTTTGCCAGCGGGCTTGAGCAGGCAATGAAGCAGATCCTCGGCGAGCAGCCGCAGTTCATCGCCGTCGATTTTCCGGAAAGCTCCACCACCGCGCGACTGACCGCTCAGCTTGAGCAGGCGGTGAGCGAGCTGGATACGCAACATGATGTTGTCTTTCTTACCGACCTGCTGGGCGGCACACCGTTCCGCGTGGCGTCAACGCTCGCCATGCAAAGGCCGGGCCGCGAAGTGATAACCGGCACCAACCTGCAACTGCTGCTGGAGATGGTGCTGGAGCGCGACGGGCTAAGCAGCGAAGCGTTTCGGCGGCAGGCGCTGGAGTGCGGGCATCGAGGGCTGACCAGCCTGGTGGACGAGCTGGGACGCTGTCGCGAGGAAACGCCGGCTGAGGAAGGAATATGAGCCAGCTGCTGCGCGCGCATCGTTTGCTCACGGAGCAGGGCTGGCTGGACGACCACCAGCTACGCATTGAAAATGGAACGATTGCGGCGATTGAACCTATCCAGGCAGGCGTTACGGCGCACGATGCTGAGCTGCTTTGTCCGGCGTACATCGATACTCACGTGCACGGCGGCGCGGGCGTGGACGTGATGGACGATGCGCCCGACGTGCTGGACACCCTGGCAATGCATAAAGCCCGCGAAGGGGTGGGCGCATTTCTGCCCACCACCGTGACCGCGCCGCTGGAGATTATACACGCCGCGCTGATGCGTATCGCCCGTCGTACTCAGTCCGGCGGCCCCGGCGCGCAGATCCTGGGCAGTTATCTGGAAGGACCTTACTTTACGCCGCAGAACAAAGGGGCGCATCCGCCGGAGCTGTTCCGGGAGCTGGATATCGCCGAGCTGGACAGGCTGGATGCTGTTTCACAGAGCACGCTACGGGTAGTGGCGCTCGCGCCGGAAAAAACCGGCGCATTACGGGCGATCCGCCACCTTAAGCAGCGCGGCATACGCGTAATGCTGGGCCATAGCGCCGCCACTTACGATCAAACGCTTGCAGCATTTGATGCGGGTGCGGACGGGCTGGTGCACTGCTATAACGGCATGACGGGGCTGCATCACAGAGGGCCCGGCATGGTCGGCGCGGGGCTGACGGACAAGCGGGCGTGGCTGGAGCTTATCGCCGACGGCCACCACGTCCATCCGGGCGCGATGCGTTTATGCTGCTGCTGCGCGAAGGATCGCGTGGTGCTCATTACCGATGCCATGCAGGCTGCGGGTATGCCCGACGGACGTTACGCCTTGTGCGGTGAAGAGGTCACTCTGCAAAACGGCGTAGTTCGAACCGGCTCAGGTGGGCTGGCCGGGAGCACGCTCGCGTTGGATGCCGCCGTACGCAATATGGTGGAACATACGGGCATTACCGCCGAAGACGCGATTCATATGGCCTCGCTGCACCCCGCCCGCCTGCTGGGTATGGATAACCAGCTCGGCTCGTTAGCTCCGGGTAAACGCGCGAATCTCATCGCGCTGGACAGGGGTTTGCACCTCCATAACATCTGGATTCAGGGCCAGGCTCTTCCCCTTTAGCCCTTTCATTGTGTCTCCCGTTGGCCTTACGGAACGAGATCGTAAGGCCTTTCTTTTCCTTTCCTTCCTTATTACCTTTCCTTTGGCGATCACACTTTACGTTTTATTTCTTTCCTTCCATTGAACTTTCGATTTCTTTTCTATAGATTTTATTTAACTGCTAAAGTGAACAAGTGAAACGAAACGAAAGATAGCGACACGATTGCCAGCGTCTGATGTGGAATTCACACGACTAAGGAATGAGTTATGCAACAAACCACTACCGCCGCCACAACCGGCACCTGGACCGAGGAAGAGATCCGCCAGCAGCCTGCAAGCTGGAGCCGCTCACTGAATAATATCGATAGCCTGCGATCCTCGATCGACAGTTTCCTGACGCCGCTGCTGCGCAAGCGCGATCTGCGGATCGTCCTGACCGGCGCGGGCACGTCGGCGTTTATCGGCGACATCATTGCACCATGGCTTTCCAGCCACACCGGGAAAAACTTTACAGCCGTTCCAACCACCGATCTGGTCACGAATCCAATGGACTACTTCAGCCCTGCGCATCCGCTGCTGCTGATCTCCTTCGCCCGCTCCGGCAACAGCCCGGAAAGCGTCGCTGCCGTCGAGCTGGCAAATCAGTTCGTGCCGGAGTGCTACCACCTGTCGATCACCTGCAATGAGGCGGGAAGCCTGTATCAAACCGCGGTCGACAGCGATAACGCCTATGCCCTGCTGATGCCTGCCGAAACGCACGATCGCGGGTTTGCCATGACCAGCAGCATTACCACCATGATGGCCAGTTGCCTGGCCGTGTTCGCTCCGGAAACGATCAATAGCCGCACCTTCCGCGACGTCGCCGATCGCTGTCAGGCGATCCTCACTACGCTCGGTGATTTCAGCCACGGCGTCTTTGGCAACGAGCCGTGGAAACGCGTTGTCTATCTGGGCAGCGGCGGCCTGCAGGGCGCGGCGCGCGAATCGGCGCTGAAGGTGCTGGAGCTGACGGCGGGCAAGCTGGCGGCGTTTTACGACTCCCCGACGGGCTTCCGTCACGGGCCTAAGTCTCTGGTGGATAGCGAAACGCTGGTGGTGGTGTATGTCTCAAGCCATCCGTATACCCGTCAGTACGATCTGGATCTGCTGGCCGAGCTGCGCCGCGATCGGCAGGCCCTGCGCGTCGTCGCCATCGCCGCTGAAAACGATCCGAGTATTGAAGCAGGCCCGCATATCCTGCTGCCGCCTTCCCGTCCGTTTATCGATATGGAACAGGCGTTCTGCTTCCTGATGTACGCCCAGGTCTTTGCGCTGTCCCAGTCCCTCAGCGTGGGCAATACGCCCGATACGCCATCTGCCAGCGGCACGGTTAACCGCGTGGTCCAGGGCGTAGTTATTCATCCGTGGCAGGCTTAAGAGGATCGCACTATGAGCATTATCTCAACGAAATATCTTCTGCAGGACGCGCAGGCAAAAGGATACGCGGTGCCGGCGTTCAACATCCACAACGCGGAGACGATCCAGGCGATCCTCGAAGTGTGCAGCGAAATGCGATCGCCGGTGATCCTCGCGGGCACGCCGGGCACGTTTAAGCACATTGCGCTGGAAGAGATCTACGCCCTGTGCAGCGCGTACTCGCTAACCTACGACATGCCGCTGGCGCTGCATCTCGATCATCACGAATCTCTCGACGATATTCGCCGTAAGGTCAACGCTGGCGTGCGTAGCGCGATGATCGACGGTAGCCACTATCCGTTTGAACAAAACGTGAAGCTGGTGAAGTCGGTGGTCGATTTTTGCCACCTCAACGACTGTAGCGTCGAGGCTGAGCTGGGGCGTCTTGGCGGCGTGGAAGATGACATGAGCGTCGACGCCGAAAGCGCGTTTCTCACCGACCCGCAGGAAGCGAAACGCTTTGTCGAGCTGACCGGCGTCGATAGCCTCGCCGTCGCCATCGGTACCGCACACGGCCTGTATACCAAACGCCCGAAAATCGACTTCCAGCGGCTGGCCGAGATCCGCGAAGTGGTCACCGTGCCGCTGGTGCTGCACGGCGCGAGCGATGTGCCAGATGAAGATGTTCGCCGCACCATCGCGCTGGGCGTGTGCAAAGTCAACGTGGCTACCGAGCTGAAAATCGCCTTCTCTGACGCGGTGAAAGCCTGGTTTGCCGAAAACCCGCAGGGTAACGATCCGCGCTTCTATATGCGGGTCGGTATGGACGCCATGAAAGAGGTGGTCAGAAGCAAAATCACCGTTTGCAGCTCGGCAAACCGATTGCTGCTTCCGGCAGAAGCCTGATTAAAATGGAGCTTACGCTGATGAAAAAAATTCTCGCATTCTCAGTGCTGGCCCTGTGCGTTTCCCATAGCGCGGTGGCCGCGAACTACACGCTCAATAACGACAATATTGCCCTGTCATTTGATGATGCAAACTCAACGGTTGTGGTTAAGGACAGCAAAGCTAACCATCCGCTCACGCCGCAGGAGCTGTTCTTTCTGACGCTGCCGGACGAGACTAAAATCCACACCGCAGATTTTAAAATCAAGCATGTCGAAAAGCAGGACAGCGGGATTGTCGTTGATTTCACCCATCCGGAATTTAACGTGACGGTGAAGCTGAACCTGGTGAAGGGCAAATACGCCAGCATCGACTACACCATAGCCGCCGTTGGTCAGCCCCGGGACGTGGCGAAAATCACCTTCTTCCCGACCAAAAAGCAAGCTCAGGCACCTTACGTAGACGGGGCAATTAACAGCTCGCCGATCGTCGCAGACTCGTTTTTTATTCTGCCGGATAAGCCCATCGTTAACACTTACGCCTATGAAGCGACGACCAACCTCAACGTGGAGCTGAAAACCCCTATTCAGCCCGCAACCCCGGTCAGCTACACCACGTACTTTGGTACCTTCCCGGAGACCAGCCAGCTGCGCCGTAGCGTAAACCAGTTTATCGATGCCGTCCGTCCGCGTCCGTATAGGCCTTATTTACACTACAACAGCTGGATGGATATCGGCTTCTTTACCCCGTACTCCGAGCAGGACGTGCTGGGGCGGATGGATGAATGGAATAAAGAATTTATCACCGGACGCGGCGTGGCGCTGGATGCGTTCCTGCTTGACGATGGCTGGGATGACCTCACCGGGCGCTGGCTGTTTGGCCCGGCTTTCAGCAAGGGTTTTGGCAAGGTACGGGAGAAAGCTGACAGCCTGCACAGCTCCGTCGGCCTGTGGCTCTCACCGTGGGGCGGATATAACAAACCGCGCGATACGCGCGTCTCGCATGCAAAAGAGTACGGTTTCGAAACGGTAGACGGGAAGCTGGCGCTGTCAGGCCCGAACTATTTTAAAAACTTTAATGAGCAGATCGTTAAGCTTATCAAAAACGAGCATATTACCTCGTTCAAGCTCGACGGGATGGGCAATGCCAACTCGCATATTAAGGGCAGCCCGTTCGCCTCGGATTTTGACGCCTCTATTGCTCTGCTGCATAACATGCGCAGCGCCAATCCGAATCTGTTTATTAACCTGACGACCGGTACCAACGCCAGCCCATCCTGGCTGTTCTACGCCGATTCCATCTGGCGTCAGGGAGATGATATCAACCTGTACGGCCCCGGCACACCGGTGCAGCAGTGGATGACCTACCGCGATGCGGAAACGTATCGCTCCATTGTGCGTAAAGGGCCGCTGTTCCCGCTGAACTCCCTGATGTATCACGGGATCGTCAGCGCGGAGAACGCGTATTACGGTCTGGAGAAGGTGCAAACGGACAGCGATTTTGCCGACCAGGTCTGGAGCTACTTCGCCACCGGCACCCAGTTGCAGGAGCTGTATATCACCCCTTCAATGCTCAACAAGGCGAAGTGGGATGTCCTGGCGCAGGCCGCGAAGTGGTCCCGGGATAACGCCAGCGTGCTGGTGGATACCCACTGGATTGGCGGTGACCCGACGGCATTGCAGGTTTACGGCTGGGCATCATGGAGCAAGGACAAAGCGATCATCGGCTTGCGTAACCCGTCGGATAAGCCACAAAGCTACTATCTGGATCTGGCAAGAGACTTTGAGCTCCCGACAGACGGCACGACGCACTTCAATTTGAAAGCGGTGTACGGCAGTAACGATAGCGTGCCGGAGGAGTATAAAAACGCGGTGGTGATTACCCTGAAACCGCTGGAAACGCTGGTGTTTGAGGCATTACCAGGAAAATAAAAGTGTTCAGCTGGCAGGTTAAGCCATAACCTGCCAGCTTCCCCCTTTCCTTGCCCCCAGGCGTTTTAATTTACCTTTTGTTTGCAAAGAACGGAGATAACGTTCCGCGGTGCGGGAAGTCACGCCCAATACGGATGCCAGCATTACCGCAGTCATTTGCGGTTGAACGCTAAGAAGCTCAAGGATAGCCTTTTCCTTTTCCGACATTTCTTCCGACATCTTTTCCGACATTACGGACGGCATGCCTATGCCTTCCCGCAAAGCATCGGCCATATTTTGCAGCATAAACTCCACGAATGCCGTGCAATCACTGGCCCGATCGCATTGTCCTAAAATCTGGTAATAGCGCGTTTGCTTGAAGTGAATGAGCGTCTCTACGGGCAGCCATGCAAGTTCTGCCCGCCATTGGCTTAAGATCAACGTTTGCCACAGCCGCCCCATGCGGCCATTTCCATCTGAAAAAGGATGGATGAATTCAAACTCGTAATGAAATACCGAGCTGGCAATCAGCGGGTGAAGGTCGGTTTGCTTAAGCCAGGCAAGAAGATCGTCGATAAGGCGGTTCATCTGCGAGGCTGGCGGAGCCATGTGGACTAACTGGTTCCCACGGTATATCCCTACATCCCCATGCCTGAGCTTGCCGGGATTATCGACCAGACCCGTCATTAATAAACGGTGTGCAATGAGTAAGTCTTTAAGCTTCCAGGGCTTCCATTCGGGCAATTTTTCATAAGCAAGAATCGCGTTACGCACTTCCTGGATATCTTTTTCAGGTGCGAGCACGCGCTTACCCTCCATGATTGCCGTCACTTGCCCGGTCGTCAGAGAGTTATGCTCAATTGCCAGAGAAGCCTGGATTGTACGGATTCGATTCTCTTTGCGCAGTAGCGGAGAGGTTCTTCCTGAATGTGCAGCCCAGTGCCCTAATAGCTCACCGATCTCAACAACCTGATTGAGAATTGAGGGTGTGATGGAAAAAGGAGGCTGGTAGCGGCTCATCTGGACTACTCCCCCTGCTGCTCCAGCGCATACTTATACAGCGCATTTTTCTTCACGCCGTGAATTTCCGCCGCCAGCGCAGCGGCCTTCTTCAGCGGCAGTTCCGCCTGCAGCAGCGCCAGCGTGCGCAGCGCGTCGGCAGGCAGTGCGTCTTCCTGCGCTTTATGCCCTTCGACAATCAGCACCATTTCTCCCTTGCGGCGGTTTTCGTCTTCCTTCACCCACGCCAGCAGTTCGCCCACTGGCGCGCCGTGGATCGTTTCCCAGGTTTTGGTCAGCTCGCGCGCCAGCACCACGTAACGGGATTCACCCCAGACAGTCACCATATCTTCCAGGCTTTCCAGCAGGCGGTGTGTGGATTCGTAAAAAATCAGGGTGCGCGGCTCGGCCTCCAGATCCTTCAATACGTCGCGACGGCCTTTGGATTTAGCTGGCAGGAAGCCTTCATAGCAGAAGCGGTCAGACGGCAGACCTGCGGCGCTTAACGCAGCAATCGCCGCGCACGGCCCCGGCAGCGGCACAACGCGAATACCGGCTTCGCGACAGGTACGCACCAGGTGATAGCCAGGATCGTTGATCAGCGGCGTACCGGCGTCGGAGACCAGCGCAATGTTCTGCCCTTCCTTAAGTTTCGCCACCAGCGTTTCGGCTTTTTGTTGCTCATTGTGATCGTGCAGGGCAAACAAACGGGCGTTAATCGCAAAATGTTGCAGCAGTAAGCCAGTGTGGCGGGTATCTTCAGCGGCAATTAAATCAACAGCTTGCAACACGGTGAGCGCACGTTGGGTAATATCAGACAAATTCCCGATAGGAGTAGGTACAATATAAAGCTGGCCTTGAGAATTATCTGCCGTTTCGTGTTGTTTCATTGTTTCGTCCGTATTGCCGATTTAATATTGAGCATTGCGTAAAAAAAATCACTGGATACAGTATGGTACCGTTAACGTTTCTTCGAAAAAAAGCCACGCGCAGCGTGCCGCTTCTGCTCGCAGCCCTGATCTTTGCAGGCTGTGGCACCCAGGCACCCGATCAGACCGCTGCCCATATGCAGGGATCCGCTCAGGCTGATTCTGGCTTTTATCTGCAACAAATGTCGCAGAGCTCAAATGATACCAAGACCAACTGGCAATTACTCGCCATTCGTGCACTGCTGAAAGAGGGTAAAACCCAGCAGGCCGCCGAACTGTTCAATCAGCTACCGCAGGATCTTAACGACGATCAGCGCCGCGAGCAGGGTCTGCTCTCTGCTGAACTGAAGGTAGCGCAGAAAGATTATGCGGCTGCGAAGAAAATCCTTGGAGACATCGACGTCGGTGCGCTGGACAAAAACCAGCAGTCGCGCTTCTGGCAGGCGGGCATTACCGCCGAGCAGGGTCGCCCTTCCCTGACGCTGCTGCGCGCGCTTATCGCCCAGGAGCCGCTGCTCTCGGGTGCGGATAAACAGAAAAATATCGATGCGACATGGCAGGCGCTCGCCTCCATGACTCAGGAACAGGCGCAAACGCTGGTTATTAACGCCGACGAAAATGTTTTGCAGGGCTGGCTGGATCTGCAGCAGATGTGGTTTAACAACCGCAGCGACCCAACGATGCTGAAAGCAGGTATTACCGACTGGCAAACCCGCTACCCGCAAAACCCGGGCGCGAAAATGCTGCCGACGCAGCTGGTGAATGTGCAGAACTTTAAGCCAGCCTCGACCAGCAAAATCGCGCTGCTTCTGCCGTTGAACGGCCAGGCGGCGGTCTTTGGTCGCACCATTCAGCAAGGCTTTGAAGCGGCGAAAAACGGGACAACTGCCGTAAGCGGTAGTGCCGTACCGGCTCAGTCCGCACAGGCAGCCAACGTGAACGACGTTGTCAGCCCTTCTGCCGCTGAAACCAGCGACCTGACTGCAGCACAAGCGCCAGCGCAGGGGACAATGCAGAACCCGGTCACCGCGCCGACGACGCCACCAGCCGCAACACCTGCACCTGAAGCAGTACAGGCTCCTGCGGAAACTCAGGCTCCCGTGACGGCTGAACAGCCACAACCGCAAGCCGCGCCAGCAGAACAGCAACCTGCCACGCAGCCTCAGGCCGTGGCAACCACCAGCGCCAACCCGAGTGCTGAGCTGAAAATCTACGACACCACCGCTCAACCGCTCGATCAAGTGCTGGCGCAGGTGCAAAAAGATGGCGCGAGCATCGTTGTCGGTCCCCTGCTGAAAAACGACGTGGAAACGCTGATAAAGAGCAACACCACGCTGAACGTGCTGGCGCTTAACCAGCCAGAGAACGTGCAGAACCGTGCCAACATCTGCTACTTTGCTCTCTCGCCAGAAGATGAAGCCCGCGACGCGGCGCGACATATTCACGAACAGGGTAAACAGGCGCCGCTGCTGCTGATCCCGCGCAGCGCGTTGGGCGATCGCGTCGCCAATGCCTTTGCCGATGAGTGGCAGAAGATCGGCGGTGGCGTGGTACTGCAACAGAAATTTGGTTCCGCCTCAGAACTGCGCGCTGGCGTCAACGGCGGCGCAGGTATCGCCCTTAACGGTAGCCCGGTCAGTGCCAGTCTGCCGCAGCAGCAGAGCGTGACCATCGGCGGCCTGACCATTCCGGCCCCTCCTACCGACGCACAAATCAGCGGTGGCGGCAAAGTGGATGCGGCCTACATTGTCGCGACGCCGGAAGAGATTGCTTTCATCAAGCCGATGATTGCGATGCGCAACGGCAGCCAGAGCGGCGCAACCCTCTACGCCAGCTCGCGCAGCGCGCAGGGCACCGCAGGCCCGGATTTCCGTCTGGAAATGGACGGCCTGCAGTACAGCGAAATCCCAATGCTCGCGGGCAGCAACCCGCCTCTGATGCAGCAGGCGCTGAGCTCGGTACGTAACGACTACTCGCTGGCACGTCTGTATGCCATGGGCGTGGATGCGTGGGCGCTGGCAAACCACTTCACCCAGATGCGTCAGGTGCCGGGCTTCGAGCTCAACGGCAACACCGGCGATCTGACCGCCACTCAGGACTGTGTGATTAACAGGAAGTTATCATGGCTCAAATACCAGCAGGGGCAGATCGTCCCGGCCAGTTAAGCCGCAAAGCGACCGGCGATGCGTGGGAGTTAAAAGCGCGTCGCTGGCTTGAAGGCAAAGGACTGCGTTTTATCGCCGCCAACGTCCGCGGGCGCGGCGGCGAAATCGACCTTATCATGAAAGACGATCGGGTCACCGTGTTTGTAGAAGTGCGTTTTCGACAGTCCTCCCGTTTTGGCGGTGCTGCCGCCAGCGTGACGCTCGCCAAACAACATAAATTATTACAGACTGCCCACTTGTGGCTTGCCCGCCATAATGGGAGCTTTGATACTGTGGATTGCCGGTTCGATGTGATAGCCTTCACCGGAAATGAGATCGAATGGCTTAAAAACGCTTTTGGCGAAGACGCATAATTGAGATTTAAAGGGATAACGTGCTCGAAAGAATTAAAGTGTGCTTCACAGAAAGCATTCAAACACAGATTGCCGCGGCGGAAGCCCTCCCGGACGCGATCTCCCGCGCAGCAATGACGCTGGTACAATCTCTTCTGAACGGCAACAAAATCCTCTGTTGTGGCAATGGCACTTCAGCCGCCAACGCACAGCATTTTGCTGCCAGCATGATCAATCGTTTTGAAACAGAACGCCCGAGTTTACCTGCCATTGCACTTAATACCGATAATGTGGTCTTAACAGCGATTGCTAACGATCGTCTGCATGACGAGATTTACGCGAAGCAGGTGCGCGCCTTAGGCCATGCCGGGGACGTGCTGCTGGCCATCTCCACGCGCGGTAACAGCCGGGATATCGTTAAAGCCGTTGAAGCGGCGGTCACCCGCGACATGACCATCGTTGCGCTGACCGGCTATGACGGCGGCGAGCTGGCAGGTTTACTGGGGCCGCAGGATGTGGAAATTCGCATTCCGTCTCACCGTAGCGCGCGTATTCAGGAGATGCACATGCTCACGGTGAACTGCTTATGCGATCTGATCGATAACACGCTTTTCCCTCACCAGGATGATTAAGGAGTTCTAATGAAGGCTTTATCGACCCTTGCAGTCCTTATGTCTGCACTTCTACTTCAGGGATGTATTGCCGCTGCTGTTGTCGGTACCGCAGCTGTCGGCACCAAAGCGGCGACCGATCCGCGTTCTGTCGGGACGCAGGTTGATGACGGTACGCTGGAGCTACGCGTCAACAGTGCGCTGTCGAAAGACGAACAAATCAAGAAAGAAGCGCGTATTAACGTAACGGCTTATCAGGGCAAAGTGCTGCTGGCAGGCCAGGCGCCTAATACCGAATTAGCCTCCCGCGCTAAACAGATCGCGATGGGTGTAGAAGGTACAACAGAGGTGTTCAATGAAGTGCGCCAGGGCCAGCCAATTGGTTTGGGCGATGCGTCTTCCGATACCTGGATCACCACGAAAGTGCGCTCTCAGCTGCTGGGATCGGACCAGGTGAAATCGTCAAACGTGAAAGTGACCACCGAGAACGGCGAAGTGTTCCTGCTGGGTCTGGTGACTGAGCGTGAAGGGAAAGCGGCGGCGGATATCGCCAGCCGGGTGAGCGGCGTGAAGCACGTCACTACCGCGTTTACTTATATCAAGTAATTCACACCTGACGGTAAGCCCGGTAAGCGCCAGCGCCACCGGGCTTTTTTTTACATCAACGCAATACTGCCCACAATCACCCCACTCAACGCCACCAGCCCCGCCGTCAACCACAGCGCTTTCGCGGGGAATGACTTACGCAGCATGATAAGCGACGGCAGGCTGATCGCCGGCAGCGTAATCAGCAGCGCCAGCGCCGGGGCGGTCCCCATGCCAGCCAGCATCATGGTCTGGACAATCGGAATTTCCGCCGCCGTTGGGATCACGAAGAGGCAGCCTGCAACGGCCATCGCAATGACCCACATCAGCGTGTTGTCGATAGCGCCATCCGCATGCGGGAAGAGCCAGACGCGCGCCGCCCCCAATACCAGCACCGCCAGGATATAAACCGGGATGGTGCTCCAGAAAAGCTGCCACAGCGCGATACCCCAGCGCGCAAAAAAACCACCCTGCGGCTCACTGATGTCCAGCTCAACGGCAGCGGTCTCAGGCGCGTTGTCCTTCACCAGTTTTTGCACCAGCGTCGCCACCACCAGCACCGTCGCCAGCCCGGCAACCAGGCGGATCGCAGCAAAATGCCACCCAAGCACAAAGCCCATAAAGACCAGCGTTGCCGGGTTGAGTAGCGGGTTACCCATCCAGAACGCCAGCGCGCCGCCCATCGACACGCGCTGACGACGCATACCCGCCGCAACCGGTGCGGCGCAGCAGGAGCACATCATGCCCGGCAGGGAGAAAATCGTCCCCAGCAGCGTGCCCTGAAAACGTGGCTGGCCGAGTGTTTTCACCAGCCAGTTGCGCGGGATGAGCACCTGTATCAGCGAGCCCAGAATCACGCCCAGTACAGCGGCTTTCCAGACGGCAAGGAAGTAGACCATGGCGTAATCCCACGCCGCCTGAAGCGGGCTGGAATCAGCCTGGGCGAGAATAGATTTACCGATGCTGTGCGTTTCGGCGGCGGTGAAGGCTTTGCCGTAGTACGGCTGCCATTTCACATACCAGAGGCCAACAATGACCACGAGAAAGAAAAGTGCGGGCTTCCACCATTGAACAGGTGTTGCCGCCTGAGATGAAGACTGACCAGTCATAGCATTCCCCGGAGAGTATTAGGTTATTAGCCGGGGGAGTTTACGCCTCGTCCTGGGCGATTTCACGCAGTTTTGCCGAAGGGATAATGTTGACCCCGGCTTTCAACGGTGCCAGCCCTTCTTTTAGCATCGCAAGGGCGACGTCCCGCGCCTCGATAGATTTCAAGTTGCCGGGAAGGATCTTAAACAGCGGGGCCAGGATCGACTCGTTAAATCGACGTTCGTCCCTGTGGCCGCTGAGCATCGAGGGGCGCACAATCGTTAGCTGCTCCCATTTCTGCGCGATCAGCGCATCCTCCATCTTGCCCTTCACCTTGTTGTAGAAAAAAGGCGATCCGGCATTGGCACCCAGCGCGCTGACCACCAGAAAATGTTTGGCCCCCAGTTTTTTCGCCGTGAGCGCCGTGTCCACCACCAGCGTGTAGTCGGCATGGATAAATGCCTCTTTGCTGCCCGCCTCACGCCGCGTGGTACCCAGACAACAAAAGGCGATATCAATGGGATCCTGGACCTGCGCCAGCGCGTCCGTCAGCTGCGGATCGTGCGGGTTAAATACGCCGGAGACGTCCGCCAGCGGCCGACGCGTAGGCGCTGCAATGTAGTTCACGCGGCGATCCTGAATCAGCAACCGCAGCAGATGATCCCCCACCAGCCCGGTGGCGCCCGTAATCAGTACCTGACTCATCGTATCCCCTTTACAGAATTGTCCGTTTGCGAACTCAGCGTGGTCGACCACACTTAGAAGTCTGTTACAGGTAAGTATTTACCACAAGCGGAGAAAAATCAGTCTGAAGCCAAAACAACGGAGGAAGCATGGGCAAGAAAATCGCAGTCTTGATTACCGACGAGTTTGAAGATTCAGAATTCACCTCTCCAGCAGAGGCGTTCCGCAAGGCGGGACACGACGTCATCACCATTGAGAAAGAGGCGGGAAAAACGGTGACAGGCCATAAGGGTGAGGCCAGCGTGACGATTGACGAGTCAATTGATAACGTCAGCCCGTCCGATTTCGACGCTCTGCTGTTACCCGGCGGCCATTCACCCGACTCCCTGCGCGGAGATGAGCGCTTCGTCACCTTCACCCGTGACTTTGTGAGCACCGGTAAGCCGGTATTTGCTATCTGCCACGGCCCACAGCTGCTGATCAGCGCCGAAGTCGTGCGCGGGCGTAAGCTTACCGCCGTGAAGCCGATCGTTATCGATCTGAAAAACGCAGGCGCTGAGTTCTACGATCAGGAGGTGGTCAACGACAAAGACCAGCTGATCACCAGCCGGACCCCGGACGATCTCCCGGCGTTTAACCGCGAAGCGCTACGTCTGCTCGGCGCGTAGCCAGTGCAGCTTCTTGCCAAAGCCCAGGGTGTTGTCGGTAAATTTCAGCTCATCGAGGCGGATTTCCCACACCGGGGCTTTTAGCGCAGCGGCAACGGGAAAGCGGCGCGTGTAGTGCCTACGATGCGCGTCGCTCTCTTCTCCATCCAGCCGACGAATTTCACCTTTGAACTGCACGCCGCGGATCAGCGCGACCGTTTTCGGCTGGCCGTTCACCGTGCCTGCCACCTTTGCGTGCTGGCCGGTCATCTGCGCATGACGCGTGTTGTCTTCACTCATGACGTAAAAAGCCACGCGCTCAGGGTCGTAGTAGTAAAACGCGTTGGCGCACCACATCTCACCCTCGTCACAGACGCACCAGGTGACAACATGCTGCTTCGCCAGCCAGCGGTTAATGGCGGCCAGTGTTTCCATTTTCGTTCTCTCTCATGCTATGGTGCGTTCACCTTAACATACTGAATCTGTTTACCGTGTGCTGGTTTCTCTATCTTGTCCGAACCGCTGATAACGCTCTCTACACCGGGATCACCACCGATGTGGCGCGGCGTTTTTTACAACATCAAACGGGGAAAGGAGCAAAGGCGCTGCGGGGGAAAGGGGAACTGCAGCTGGCATTTTCAGCCGCAGTGGGCGACAGATCGCTGGCGCTCAGGCTGGAATACCGCATCAAGCAGCTCACGAAGCGCCAGAAGGAGCGCCTCGTCACCGGAGACGGCTCCTTTGAGGCGCTACGCGAGAGCCTGATTAAAAGCGATTGAAATGGTCGTGGTAGTCCACCAGGCCATTAACGCCGTTGAGGGCGTCGTCCGCCAGACGGTGCACCTGGAAAGCGGATTCCGTACCCGGCCAGCGGCAACGCAGGTCGTAATGTGCGGCCTGCTCGAAGCCTAATCGACCATAGAACGCCGGATCGCCCAGCGTGACCACGGCGGCATAGCCAAACTCATTCAGCGAGTCCAGCCCTTCATAGACCAGCTGGCGCGCCAGACCTTGCCCGCGATAGTTTTCATCTACCGCCAGCGGTGCCATTCCTACCCACTGAAGATCGTCGCCCTGAACGATGACCGGGCTGAAGGCAACATAGCCGACGACCTGACCTTCATCATCGGTAGCAACCAGACCCAGCGTGATCAGGCCGTCTTCACGGAGATCGTGGACCAGTTGAGCTTCCGCATCGCTCTCAAAAGAGCGGCGCAATAACGCATCGATACCCGGTGCATCAATCCCAATTTCGACTCGAATCAGCATGGCTCACCTACTGAAGTGTGTTTACTGTCCGGCGGGGTTTTCAGCCCGGCCTCAACAAAATCTGCCATTTGCATCAACATCACGCGCAGCGCTTTCGGCATCTGCTCCAGCTCAATGGCATCCATTAAATTCTTCACGTACAGGCCAAGCTCCGTGTCCCCTTCAATCACCAGACGGCGCTGGAAGAAGAGCGTATCCGGATCCTGCTTACGTGCGGCGATCATCAGCAGATCGCTGGCATCAGCGCTAAAGCTCACGTCCGCCTCTGCGGATTCGCACACGATCAGCTGGCCGTTCTCTACGGAGGTAAACCAGCGCAGCCCGATGTCGCGTACCTCAATGCTCAGCCAGCGGCCTTCCAGGAACTCCAGCTCGCCGTCCTGCAGTGCCTGGCGGAACTGCCAGCTCAGGACCTGCTCCAGCACCTGGCGCTTAAGCGCGAACGGTGCCAGCTTGACCGGCACGCTCAGCATAGATGGACCCAATTGTACGAGACGTGAACGCAGTTTCTCCAGCACGAGCTTTACTCCCTGATATCTGTAATCCCGCTATTTTGCCACATCCATTCCAGAACATAGCGGCGTAAATCAACAAACCGTCGTCCGGCTTACCTCATTATTGGTGTCATCAATACGCCATTAGCTGCCTTAAATCAAAAATTGTCGCCTGTGGGTTAATTAAAATCCCAGCTCGTTAACAATTTTGCGATCCCAGCGATCGAGAACATCAGGATAAATTATGGAGCTGCTCTGCCCTGCCGGAAACCTTCCGGCGCTTAAGGCGGCCATCGAAAATGGGGCCGATGCGGTCTATATCGGGCTAAAGGATGATACCAATGCCCGCCATTTTGCTGGCCTCAACTTTACGGAGAAAAAGCTTCAGGAAGCCGTTAACTTCGTTCATCAGCACCGCCGCAAACTGCACATTGCCATCAACACCTTTGCCCATCCTGATGGCTACGCCCGCTGGCAGCGCGCGGTGGACATGGCGGCACAGCTGGGTGCCGATGCACTGATCCTGGCCGACCTTGCCATGCTTGAGTATGCAGCAGAACGCTATCCGCATATTGAGCGCCACGTCTCTGTTCAGGCATCCGCCACCAACGAAGAAGCCGTGCGTTTTTATCATCAAAACTTCGACGTGGCCCGCGTGGTGCTGCCGCGCGTGCTCTCTATTCATCAGGTTAAGCAACTCGCGCGCGTCACGCCAGTGCCGCTGGAAGTTTTTGCCTTTGGCAGCCTGTGCATCATGGCCGAAGGCCGCTGCTATCTCTCCTCTTATTTAACCGGTGAATCGCCGAATACCGTCGGAGCCTGCTCCCCTGCCCGCTTTGTTCGCTGGCAGCAGACCCCTCAGGGGCTCGAGTCTCGCCTGAATGAGGTGCTGATTGACCGCTATCAGGACGGTGAAAACGCCGGTTATCCAACCCTATGCAAAGGCCGCTACCTGGTCGACGGCGAGCGCTACCACGCGCTGGAGGAGCCCACCAGCCTCAACACGCTGGAACTGCTGCCGGAACTGCTGGCGGCCAATATTGCCTCGGTGAAAATCGAGGGTCGCCAACGCAGCCCGGCCTACGTGAGCCAGGTGGCGAAAGTATGGCGTCAGGCCATCGACCGCTGCATGGCGGACCCGCAGAACTACGCTCCGCAGGCGAACTGGATGGAGACGCTCGGTTCGATGTCCGAAGGCACGCAAACCACCCTTGGCGCGTATCACCGTAAATGGCAGTGAGATAACCATGAAATATTCATTAGGACCGGTGCTCTACTACTGGTCAAAAGAGACGCTGGAAGATTTTTACCAACAGGCCGCCGCCAGCAGCGCCGATGTGATTTACCTCGGCGAAGCGGTGTGCAGCAAGCGCCGCGCCACCAAAGTGGGCGACTGGCTGGACATGGCGAAAAGCCTGGCCGGAAGCGGCAAGCAGGTGGTGCTCTCGACGCTTGCGCTGGTGCAGGCGTCTTCCGAACTGGGCGAGCTGAAGCGCTATGTCGAAAACGGCGAATTCCTGCTGGAAGCGAGCGATCTCGGCGTGGTGAACATGTGCACTGAACGCAAGCTGCCGTTTGTCGCGGGCCATGCCCTGAACTGCTATAACGCCGTGACCCTGCGCCTGCTGCTTAAGCAGGGGATGACGCGCTGGTGCATGCCGGTTGAACTCTCCCGCGACTGGCTGGCAAACCTGCTTAATCAGTGCGACGAGCTGGGCATTCGCAATCAGTTTGAAGTGGAAGTGCTGAGCTACGGGCATCTGCCGCTGGCCTACTCCGCCCGCTGCTTTACCGCGCGCTCGGAAGACCGCCCGAAAGACGAATGCGAAACCTGCTGCATCAAGTACCCGAACGGACGCAGCATGCTGTCGCAGGAAAACCAGCAGGTGTTTGTCCTCAACGGCATTCAGACCATGAGCGGCTATGTTTATAACCTCGGCAACGAGCTGGCGTCGATGGACGGTCTGGTGGATATGGTTCGTCTGTCGCCGCTCGATACTGGCGTGTTCGCGATGCTGGACGCCTTCCGCGCCAATGAAAACGGCGCCGCTCCGCTGCCGCTGACGGCAAACAGCGACTGCAACGGTTACTGGAAACGTCTCGCCGGGCTGGAACTACAGGCGTAAAAAAGGCTCACTTTGTTAACAACGGTTATCATTTTTTAATGCAGTATTAAAGATTCACCGTCGACAAAGTGAGCTGTTATGACTGACAAAACCATTCCGTTTTCGGTGCTGGATCTGGCGCCGATCCCTCAGGGCTCCTCGGCTCGAGAAGCCTTTTCGCACTCTCTCGATCTCGCTCAACTGGCCGAAAAGCGTGGCTATCACCGCTACTGGCTGGCCGAGCACCACAACATGGTGGGCATCGCCAGCGCCGCCACCTCGGTACTGATTGGCTATCTGGCGGCAAATACGACTACCCTGCACCTGGGCTCCGGCGGCGTGATGCTGCCTAACCACGCCCCGCTGGTGATTGCCGAGCAGTTTGGCACCCTGAATACGCTCTATCCGGGGCGTATTGATTTGGGCCTTGGTCGCGCGCCCGGCAGCGACCAGCCGACCATGCGCGCCCTGCGTCGCCATATGAGCGGCGATATCGACAACTTCCCGCGCGACGTGGCCGAGCTGGTGGACTGGTTCGACGCGCGCGATCCTAACCCGCACGTGCGCCCGGTCCCGGGCTACGGTGAGAAGATCCCGGTTTGGTTGTTGGGATCAAGCCTGTATAGCGCACAGCTCGCCGCGCAGCTTGGGCTGCCGTTCGCGTTTGCCTCGCACTTCGCACCGGATATGCTGCATCAGGCGTTGCATCTTTACCGCACGAACTTCAAACCGTCCGAGCGTCTGGAGAAGCCGTACGCGATGGTCTGTATCAACATCATTGCCGCCGACAGCAATCGCGACGCGGAATTCCTGTTTACCTCCATGCAGCAGGCATTTGTGAAGCTGCGTCGCGGTGAGACGGGCCAGCTGCCGCCGCCGGTGGAGAATATGCATCAGCTGTGGTCAGCCTCGGAGCAGTATGGCGTTCAGCAGGCGCTGAGCATGTCGCTGGTGGGTGATAAAGCGAAAGTGCGTCACGGGCTGGACGCGGTGCTGCGCGAAACGCAGGCGGATGAAATCATGGTTAACGGCCAGATTTTCGATCATCAGGCGCGATTGCATTCGTTTGAACTGGCGATGCAGGTGAAAGAAGAATTGGTGGGGTAGTTTTTTGCCGGATGGCGGCTTCGCCTTATCCGGCCTACGGTTTTCTCCCTCTCCCTTCGGGAGAGGGCGGGCTGAGGGGATCAGGCCGCACGGTTTAATGGTAAACAGGCAACAGGTTAAAACTCGACAGCACGTGTACCAGCGCGTTGCCAACGCCAAACACCAGGATCAGTGCAATCATCGGCTTGCCGCCCCAGACGCGGAATTTCGGGCTGCCGAAGCGTTTACGTGATTTACGCGCCAGCAGCGCCGGCACAATCGCCGCCCAGATGGTTGCCGCCAGTCCGGCATAGCCGATGGCGTACAGGAAACCGTTCGGCCACAGCAGACCACCCACAATCGGCGGCAGGAAGGTCAGCAGCGCGGTTTTGAAGCGCCCTATCGCAGAATCATCAAAGCCAAACAGATCCGCCAGGTAGTCAAACAGCCCCAGGGTCACGCCAAGGAATGAACTCGCCACCGCAAAGTTAGAGAAGACCACCAGCAACAGATCCAGGCTGCGGCTGTTCAGCACGCCGCTCAGGGCCTGCACCAGCACGTCGATGTTACCGCCCTTCTGCGCAATGCCGATAAATTCTGGACGTGGGATGTTGCCCATCGTCCCCAGCAGCCAAATCACGTACAGCCCCAGCGCCAGCAGCGTACCGTAGACCAGACACTTCACAATGGTGCGCGGATCTTTGCCGTAGTACTTCATCAGGCTCGGCACGTTGCCGTGGTAGCCAAACGACGCCAGACAGAACGGCAGCGTCATCAGCAGGTACGGCGTGTAGGAGGTATTCACTTCGGCGACGTTAAACAGCGTGGCGGGCGTCACGTGCCCCAGCAGGCTGCCGAAGGTCAGGAAGAAGGTGATGACTTTAGCGCCCAACACGATCGCCGTCATGCGGCTCACCGCCCTGGTACTCATCCAGACGATAAACGCCACGCCCAGTGCAAAGCAGAGCCCCGCCAGACGCGCCGGAACGTTCAGCGACATCTCAGCAAAAGTGTGGTGCAGAATCGAACCGCTCGCGGAGATATACGCATAGGTCAGGATGTAGAGCACAAACGCGATGGACAGCCCGTTCACCAGGTTCCAGCCTTTGCCCAGCAGATCTTTGGTAATGGTGTCGAAGCTGGAGCCAATGCGATAGTTCAGGTTCGCCTCAAGGATCATCAGCCCGGAGTGGAGCATGCAGAACCAGGTGAACACCAGCGCCGCCAGCGACCAGAAGAACCACGCACCGGACATGACCACTGGCAGGGAGAACATCCCAGCACCAATGATGGTACCGCCGATGATCACCACGCCGCCAAGCAGCGAGGGTGACGTTTGGGTGGTGGTTAGTGTCGCCATACAGCCATTACTCCAGTCAAAAATGTGGTATGCAGTTTAATGTGCAGCACTGTACCAGTACAGGAGTACAAAGGGAATAAAAAAAGCCCCGATAGCAATTATCGGGGCTGTATATATTACTTTACGTCAGTGGCGTAAGGCTTACGCGTCACGGCGACGGCTTGAGCTGTCATCACGACGTGGGCCACGGCTTTCACGGCGTTCGCCGGAGAAACGACGTGGTTCACCACGACCTTCGCTACGACCGCCTTCACGACGTTCGCCACCGAAGCTGCGGCCACCGCCACGACGCTCGCCACCGCGGTCAGAGCGAGGCTGTGCATCACCCATCAGCTGCATGTTCATCGGCTTGTTCAGGATGCGAGTACGCGTAAAGTGCTGCAGTACTTCGCCCGGCATGCCTTTTGGCAGTTCGATGGTGGAGTGAGTACCGAACAGCTTGATGTTACCAATGTAACGGCTGCTGATGTCGCCTTCGTTTGCAATCGCGCCAACGATATGACGAACTTCAACACCGTCATCACGGCCAACTTCAATGCGGTACAGTTCCATTTCGCCAGCGTCACGACGCTCGCGACGTGGACGGTCTTCACCACCACGCTCTGGACGGTCACCGCGTGGGCCACGATCATTGCGGTCATTACGGTCGCCACGACGTTCGAAACGATCGTCACGGTCACGGAATTCACGCTTAGGACGCATTGGCGCATCTGGTGGCACGATCAGGCTACGTTCGCCCTGAGCCATTTTCAGCAGTGCTGCAGCCAGGGTTTCCATATCCAGCTCTTCGCCTTCAGCGGTAGGCTGAATCTGCGACAGCAGCGCACGGTACTGATCCAGATCGCTGCTTTCCAGCTGCTGCTGGACTTTCGCGGCGAATTTTTCCAGGCGGCGTTTGCCCAGCAGATCTGCGTTTGGCAGGTCAGCTTCTGGAATGGTCAGCTTCATGGTGCGTTCAATGTTACGCAGCAGACGACGCTCGCGGTTCTCAACGAACAGCAGCGCACGGCCCGCACGACCCGCACGACCGGTACGACCGATACGGTGAACGTAAGACTCAGAGTCCATTGGGATGTCGTAGTTAACAACCAGGCTGATACGCTCAACGTCCAGACCACGTGCTGCCACGTCGGTTGCAATCAGGATATCCAGACGACCGTCTTTCAGACGCTCCAGAGTCTGCTCACGCAGGGCCTGGTTCATGTCGCCGTTCAGCGCTGCGCTGTTGTAGCCGCTACGCTCCAGGGCTTCAGCCACTTCCAGGGTCGCGTTTTTGGTACGAACGAAGATGATCGCCGCATCAAAATCTTCTGCTTCCAGGAAACGTACCAGCGCTTCGTTTTTGCGCATGCCGTACACAGACCAGTAGCTCTGGCTGATGTCCGGGCGAGTGGTCACGCTGGACTGAATACGCACTTCCTGCGGCTCTTTCATGAAGCGGCGGGTAATGCGACGGATAGCTTCTGGCATGGTTGCTGAGAACAGAGCGGTCTGATGACCTTCCGGGATCTGCGCCATGATGGTTTCGACGTCTTCGATGAAGCCCATACGCAGCATTTCATCTGCTTCATCCAGTACCAGGCCGCTCAGTTTAGAGAGGTCCAGAGTACCGCGCTTCAGGTGATCCAGCAGACGACCCGGCGTACCGACGACAATCTGTGGGCCCTGGCGCAGGGCGCGTAACTGCACGTCATAACGCTGGCCGCCGTACAGGGCTACCACGTTTACGCCGCGCATATGTTTAGAGAATTCCGTCATTGCTTCAGCAACCTGAACAGCCAGTTCACGGGTTGGAGCCAGGACGAGGATCTGCGGAGCACGCAGGTCCGGATCGATGTTGTTCAGCAGCGGCAGCGAGAACGCTGCGGTTTTTCCGCTACCAGTCTGGGCCATGCCCAGCACGTCACGACCGGCGAGTAAATGCGGTATGCATTCTGCCTGGATCGGAGATGGTTTTTCGTAACCCAGATCGTTAAGGGATTCAAGGATAGGAGCCTTCAGGCCCAGATCTGCAAAAGTGGTTTCGAATTCAGCCATGTAGTACAAGTGCCTCGATATTAATGGCGGCCAGTCTACATAACTCATCGTGAAAATTTTCGGTAATTTTCATTGAAAGTGTGAACCGGCTCAAAGTAGGTGTATTGACGAACAACAACGCCCTCACCAGTTAAGGTGATGGCAATCAAAAGATTACGGGCTGATGTTTATGTCGTCAGCTATTGCTGGTCCGATTCTGCCAGGTCGTCTTGCTCCTGGCCCAAGAGCGATAATTCCAACAATGCATAACGGTGCTCAACGAAGTTGTGTACGTTGTTAGCAACCGCTAATTTGAACAGTGCCGTAGCGCTGTCCATATCCCCCAGACTTAGGTAGTACTTACCTAAATAGAAGTTGGTTTCACTGAGATGCTCAGCGAGCGAGGTGTTATCCGTTGCGTCCGCCTTGAGGCGTTCCATTAGCGTTGCTTCGCTAATGTTGCCCAGGTAGAACTCGACAATGTTCCATCCCCATTGTTCCTTGTCCGATTTCTCGAAGCGCTGTTTCAGTGCTTCTTTGGCCTGCTTCTCATCGAGCTTCTGCTCAACGATGTAAAGCCACAGGCTGCGGAAAGGATCATTAGGATCGTCTTGATAAAACGCCAGCAGATCATCTTGCGCTAACTTATCACGACCGCCGTAATACAATGCGATACCGCGATTCAAGTGCGCGTAGTTGTAAGTTGGATCAAGCTCAAGTACAGAATCAAACGCTTCATAGGCAGCATCAAAATTGCCTGCCTGCGTTAAGTAAATGCCTAAGTAATTGAATACTTCAGGCATATCAGGTCGAATTGCCAGCGCTTGTGAAAAATCATTCCGCGCTAATGCCCTCAGACCGAGACTATCATACAACACTCCGCGCTCATATAAAAGCTGTGCGCGTTCGTCATCGGTTAAAGCCCGACTGGCAAGAATTTGTTCCATGCGTGCCAGAATCACTTCCTGCTGCAAAGTCGGTTGCAATGGCACTGCGAGGACTTCGCTCTTACGCCAGGCAGAGTTGCTGCATCCTGCCAGCGTTAAAGCTGTCGCAACGAAACACCAGCGCAAAAAAGGCTTCATTTCCCACTCCCGAAGACAACTATTGGATGAACGTCCTGTCCCCCGGCGGCTTAACAAGGCGTCCTGCCTGATAATAAACCCTCCGCCGAAGCGGAGGGCAAATGCTACCTTACTCGCCTTGTTCTGCGGCTGGCGCTTCTGGCGCAGCGGCAGGAGACTGCTCGGTTGCTTCTTTAATGCTCAGACGGATACGGCCCTGACGGTCAACTTCCAGAACCTTAACCGGCACTTCCTGACCCATCTGCAGGTAATCGGTCACTTTCTCAACGCGCTTGTCAGCGATCTGAGAGATGTGAACCAGACCTTCTTTACCGCCACCGATGGCAACGAATGCACCAAAGTCAACGATACGGGTCACTTTACCGGCATAGATACGGCCCACTTCGATCTCTGCAGTGATCTCTTCGATGCGGCGGATAGCGAATTTCGCTTTTTCGCCGTCGGTTGCTGCGATCTTCACAGTACCGTCATCTTCGATTTCGATCGTGGTGCCAGTCTCTTCGGTCAGCGCACGGATTACGGAACCGCCCTTACCGATAACGTCTTTGATCTTGTCTGGATTGATCTTGATGGTGTGGATACGCGGAGCGAACTGAGAAATGTCGCCACGTGGCGCGTTAATCGCCTGTTCCATCACGCCCAGGATGTGCAGACGCGCACCTTTAGCCTGGTTCAGAGCAACCTGCATGATCTCTTTGGTGATACCTTCAATTTTGATATCCATCTGCAGCGCAGAGATACCTTCGCGGGAACCCGCGACTTTGAAGTCCATATCGCCCAGGTGGTCTTCGTCGCCCAGGATGTCAGACAGAACAACAAAGTTGTCGCCTTCTTTCACCAGACCCATAGCGATACCAGCCACAGCGGCTTTGATTGGTACGCCTGCATCCATCAGCGCCAGAGAGGCACCACACACGGAAGCCATGGAAGAAGAACCGTTAGATTCGGTGATTTCAGAAACCACACGCACGGTGTACGGGAATTTGTCAGCTTCTGGCATCACTGCCAGTACGCCGCGCTTCGCCAGACGACCGTGACCAATTTCACGACGCTTCGGCGAGCCAACCATACCGGTCTCACCTACGGAGTACGGAGGGAAGTTGTAGTGGAACAGGAAGCTGTCAGTACGCTCGCCCATCAGTTCGTCGATGTTCTGTGCGTCACGTGCGGTACCCAGGGTCGCGGTAACCAGCGCCTGCGTTTCGCCACGGGTGAACAGTGCGGAACCGTGAGTACGAGGCAGTACGCCAGTACGAACGTCCAGACCACGGATCATGTCTTTTTCGCGGCCATCGATACGCGGTTCGCCTGCCAGTACGCGGCTACGAACGGTGTTTTTCTCGATAGCGTGCAGAATTTCGCTCAGCTCGTTAGCGTCCAGGGATTCATCTTCAGCCAACAGCGTCGCGATGGTTTCAGATTTGATGACGTCAACCTGAGCGTAACGCTCTTGTTTGTCGGTGATGCGGTATGCATCGCTCAGACGTGCGCCTGCCAGTGCAGCAACGCGTGCATTCAGCGCGTCGTTAACCGCTTCTGGCTGCCAGTCCCAACGTGGTTTACCGGCTTCTTTCACCAGGTCGTTGATGTTCTGGATAACGATCTGCTGCTGGTCGTGGCCAAATACCACAGCGCCCAGCATCTGGTCTTCGCTCAGCAGTTCAGCTTCGGATTCAACCATCAGAACCGCTGCTTCAGTACCGGCAACCACCAGGTCCAGCTTACTTTCTTTCAGCTCTTCCTGGGTTGGGTTCAGCACATACTGGTCGTTGATGTAGCCAACGCGCGCGGCACCGATTGGGCCATTGAATGGAATACCAGACAGTGACAGGGCAGCGGATGCGCCGATCATAGCAACGATGTCCGGGTTAACCTGTGGGTTAACGGAAACAACGGTCGCGATAACCTGTACTTCGTTAACGAAGCCTTCCGGGAACAGTGGACGAACCGGGCGATCAATCAGACGCGCGATCAGGGTTTCGCCTTCGCTTGGACGGCCTTCACGACGGAAGAAACCACCCGGGATTTTACCGGCAGCGTAGGTACGCTCCTGGTAGTTAACGGTCAGCGGGAAGAAGTCCTGACCTGGTTTAGCTTTTTTCTGGCCAACAACGGTAACGAATACCGCGGTGTCATCCATGCTTACCATAACGGCAGCAGTAGCCTGACGTGCCATCATGCCGGTTTCCAGCGTGACGGTATGTTGACCATACTGGAATTTACGAACTATCGGATTCAGCAAAGTTCTGTCCTTTCTTAAATGTATGACAGCACACCACAGGTGTGCTGACGATTTAACCCGACCTTCTTCGCATCCTCGCGACTAATGACAACCGACACCCCCTTGGGTGAAGCCTCTCATTAGCCGCGCGAACCTCTGCAATGAAGATCATTTATAGCAACAATACAATAGTTTCCAGTGAATTGCTGCCGTCTGGTTGAAAAAAGGGGCCATCAGGCCCCCTTTTCTGAAACTCGCAAGACTTAGCGACGCAGACCCAGACGCTCGATCAGCGCGGTGTAACGTGCAACATCTTTACGTTTCAGGTAGTCGAGCAGTTTACGACGCTGAGAAACCATACGCAGCAGACCACGACGGCTGTGGTGATCTTTTTTGTGCTCTGCAAAGTGACCCTGCAGGTGGTTAATCTGTGCAGTCAGCAGTGCAACCTGAACTTCGGTAGAACCGCTGTCGTTAGTACCACGACCAAACTCAGAAACGATTTTAGCTTTAGCTTCAACGCTTAGAGACATTTTCAAACTCCAGAATATAAAGAATGTAAGGATGCCGATCTCTAATTCAGCAATCCCAGTATACGACTAACACATTGTTAAACAATTTGCAGATCGTTAAGCGGCGATATTCTACTCGTCTCCCCTGCTTATCGCAAGGTGAGGTGTTATCGCCGTCACGCTTCGATCGGATACTCGACGACCAGACGACGCGGCGCAACGCGCCCTTCACCGTCCATTTCGCCCATACCGATGAATTTCCCGTCGTCACCTTCCGTCACGCGTACCAGCCCTTCAAGCGGCGCATCCGCCGTACGAACCGGGTTGCCGTTCTTAAAGTAAACGGACGATGTTAAAGGAAGATTAACGATCGGGAAGTCCGCCGCCGGACTGTCCATTGGCATCAGCAAGGGATCCAGCAATTCTGCTGGCGCTATTCCCTGCACTTCCGCCTGTTCAACCAGCTCGCGAAGATGCTCAAGCGTCACCATGCGTTCGACCGGATACTTGCTGACAGCCAGACGACGCAAGTAAATCACATGCGCCCCGCAGCCCAGCTTTTCACCGAGGTCATCGATGATGGTACGAATATAGGTGCCTTTCGAACAGTGTACTTCCAGCTCCAGCTCATCGCCTTCATGTCGAATGAACAGCAGTTCATACACGGTAATCGGACGGGCTTCACGCGGAACGTCGATGCCCTGGCGCGCATATTCGTAGAGCTTCTTGCCCTGATATTTCAGCGCCGAATACATCGACGGCACCTGCATCGTGTCACCACGGAAGCTTTCCAGCGCCGCATCAAGCTGCTCTGCGCTGAAGGTCACCGGGCGCTCTTCCACGACCTGGCCATCCGCGTCGGAGGTATCCGTGCGCTGGCCCAGTTTAGCGATAACGCGATAACGCTTATCGGAATCCAGCAGATACTGGGAGAACTTTGTCGCCTCTCCCAGGCAAACCGGCAGCATACCGGTCGCCAGCGGATCCAGCGCGCCCGTATGGCCCGCACGGTTAGCGTTAAAAATACGCTTCACTTTTTGCAGTACGTCGTTGCTGGATGCGCCCTGTGGTTTATCCAGCAGCAGTACGCCATGCACGTCGCGACCGCGACGACGAGGACGACTCATCAGTCCTCCTTGCTGTCGTCCGCTGGGTTCACACGACGCTCATCGTCATGTTTCACCACGCTGGTCACCAGGTTGGACATGCGCATACCTTCTACCAGCGAGTTATCGTAGAAGAAGGTCAGCTCAGGCACGATACGCAGACGCATCGCTTTGCCGAGCAGAGAGCGGATGAAACCAGATGCTTCCTGCAGCGCTTTAATGCCGTTTTTCACCGCGGCTTCGTCCTGATCGTTCAGGAAAGTCACGAACACTTTGGCATAAGCCAGATCGCGGGACATCTCAACGCCAGACACGGTGGTCATCATACCAATACGCGGGTCTTTAATTTCACGTTGCAGAATGAGTGCGATCTCTTTTTGCATTTCCTGCGCTACGCGCTGAGGGCGACCGAATTCTTTCGCCATAATAAATTCTCCAGACAAAAAAGGGGCTAAAAGCCCCTTTTAAAATTATTGCCGGGTGGCGCGAGGCGATCCCGGCTTACAATCGGTAATTAAGCGATGGTACGCTGAATTTCGATGATCTCGAACACTTCGATCATATCGCCAACGCGAACGTCGTTGTAGTTCTTCACGCCGATACCACATTCCATGCCGTTACGGACTTCGTTAACGTCATCTTTGAAGCGGCGCAGGGATTCCAGCTCGCCTTCGTAGATAACCACGTTGTCACGCAGTACGCGGATTGGGTTGTGACGCTTGATGTTACCTTCGGTAACCATACAGCCCGCGATCGCACCGAATTTCGGTGATTTGAACACGTCACGTACTTCAGCCAGACCGATGATCTGCTGTTTCAGCTCAGGAGACAGCATGCCGCTCATCGCTGCTTTCACTTCGTCGATCAGGTTATAGATGACGGAGTAGTAGCGCAGATCCAGGCTTTCAGCTTCAATCACTTTACGCGCAGACGCATCCGCACGAACGTTGAAGCCAACCAGGATAGCGTTAGAGGCAGCAGCCAGGGTTGCGTCGGTTTCGGTGATACCACCTACCCCAGAACCGATGATCTTCACTTTCACTTCGTCGGTAGACAGTTTCAGCAAGGAGTCGGAGATCGCTTCCACAGAACCCTGAACGTCAGCTTTCAGAACAACGTTCACTTCGTGAACTTCGCCCTCGGTCATGTTCGCGAACATGTTCTCGAGTTTAGATTTCTGCTGACGAGCCAGTTTAACTTCACGGAATTTACCCTGACGATACAGTGCAACTTCGCGCGCTTTCTTCTCGTCACGCACAACGGTCACTTCGTCACCGGCAGCCGGAACACCGGACAGGCCCAGGATTTCCACTGGAATGGACGGACCCGCTTCCAGGACTTCCTGACCCAGTTCGTTACGCATCGCACGAACGCGGCCGTATTCGAAGCCACACAGAACGATGTCGCCTTTGTTCAGCGTGCCTTCGCGAACCAGAACGGTTGCAACCGGACCACGACCTTTATCCAGGAAAGATTCGATAACCGCGCCGCTTGCCATACCTTTACGAACCGCTTTGAGCTCCAGAACTTCAGCCTGCAGCAGGATAGCGTTCAGCAGGTCGTCAATACCGGTACCCGCTTTTGCAGATACTGGGATGAACTGTGCTTCACCGCCCCACTCTTCCGGCATAACGCCGTACTGAGACAGTTCGTTCTTCACGCGATCCATATCGGCTTCTGGCTTATCGATTTTGTTGACTGCAACAACCAGAGGTACCTGCGCCGCTTTTGCGTGCTGGATAGCTTCAATGGTCTGTGGCATCACGCCATCGTCTGCCGCAACAACCAGTACAACGATATCCGTTGCCTGAGCACCACGAGCACGCATTGAGGTAAACGCTGCGTGGCCTGGGGTATCCAGGAAGGTGATCATGCCGTTTTCGGTTTCTACATGGTAAGCACCGATGTGCTGGGTAATACCACCCGCTTCGCCGGATGCCACTTTAGTAGAGCGAATGTAGTCAAGCAGAGAGGTTTTACCGTGGTCAACGTGACCCATGATGGTCACAACAGGTGCACGCGGTTCAGCCGCTGCGCCAGTGTCACGGTCGCTCATTACTGCTTCTTCCAGCTCGTTTTCACGACGCAGGATAACTTTGTGGCCCATCTCTTCAGCAACCAGCTGTGCGGTTTCCTGGTCGATGACCTGGTTGATGGTCGCCATTGCACCCAGCTTCATCATCGCTTTGATGACCTGAGAGCCTTTAACGGCCATCTTGTTAGCCAGATCGCCAACGGTGATGGTTTCACCAATCACAACGTCACGGTTAACGGCCTGAGCTGGCTTCTGGAAGCCCTGCTGCAGAGCGGAACCTTTACGCTTGCCGCCTTTACCACCGCGAACGGCTGCACGCGCTTCTTCACGGTCAGCTTTAGATTCAGCGTGCTTGTTACCTTTTTTCGCTGGACGCGCGGCTTTGGTGTTGCGACCACGGCCACGGCCGCCTTCAACTTCACGGTCGTTGTCGTCTTCAGCCTGACGCGCGTGCTGAGAAGTGGTCACATGATAGTCGCTGGTGTCTTCAGTCGTTTCAGCGGTATTCACGCCATTCTTCTCGTTTTCTTCTGCCATACGGCGCGCTTCTTCAGCAACACGGCGAGCTTCTTCTTCCAGCTTACGGCGGGCTTCTTCTTCCGCTTTACGCTTCAGCTCGGCAGCTTCATTTTCACGGCGGGCTTTTTCAGCCTGGGCGGTTTTGGTCATTTCGTCTGTCTGTTGATTGCTCACTTTGTCTTTTTCCGCAGCGTCACGCTTCACTTTATCACTTGCGTCGCGTTTCGCTTTTTCTGCGGCCTCACGTTCAGCTTTTAATTCTGCTTCACGTTTGGCGGTTGCTTCCGCCGCACGCTGAGCTTGTTCTTCCGCTTCACGCTGTGCCTGCTCTTCCGCAGCAAGGCGTTCTGCCTCTTGCGGATCACGTTTTACAAAGGTGCGCGTCTTGCGGACTTCAATTTGTACCGATTTACTTTTGCCACCGGTACCAGGGATGTTTAACGTGCTACGCGTTTTGCGCTGCAGCGTTAACTTGTCAGGCGTAGAGCCGTGTTCACGGTTCAGGTGCGTTAACAAGGTTTGTTTTTCTTGCGCGGTCACCGAGTCATCAGCGGACTTCGGGATCCCTGCATCAGCAAATTGCTGTACCAGGCGGTCCACGGAGGTCTGAATCTCAGCAGCCAGCGATTTTACAGTTACATCAGTCATGCTGTTCCTTCCTGCTACAGTTTATTACGCTTCGTCGCCGAACCAGCAAATATTACGTGCGGCCATGATGAGCTCGCCGGCTTTCTCGTCGGTTAAACCTTCGATATCAGCCAGGTCATCAACGCCTTGCTCAGCGAGATCTTCCAGCGTACAAACACCACGGGCAGCCAGCTTGAACGCAATCGCACGATCAAGACCTTCCAGATTCAGCAGGTCATCAGCCGGCTTCTTATCGCCAAGGCTTTCTTCCTGAGCCAGTGCCAGGGTGGTCAGTGCGTTTTTAGCGCGTTCACGCAGGGCTTCAACAGTCTGTTCATCCAGACCGTCAATTTCCAGCAGCTCTTTCATTGGCACATAGGCCAGTTCTTCCAGCGTAGAGAAACCTTCTTCAACCAGAACAGTGGCGAAATCTTCGTCAATATCGAGGTATTTAGTGAAGGTATCGATCGCCGCATGGGCTTCAGCCTGATGCTTAGCCTGCAGGTCGTCAACGGTCATCACGTTGAGTTCCCAGCCGCTCAGCTGTGACGCCAGACGTACGTTCTGACCGTTACGGCCAATCGCCTGCGCCAGGTTGCCCGCTTCTACAGCGATATCCATGGTGTGTTTGTCTTCGTCAACAACGATAGACGCTACATCAGCCGGAGCCATTGCGTTGATCACGAACTGCGCCGGGTTGTCGTCCCACAGAACGATATCGATACGCTCGCCGCCCAGTTCGGTCGAAACCGCCTGAACACGCGCGCCGCGCATACCGACGCAAGCACCGACCGGGTCGATACGCTTGTCGTTGGTTTTCACCGCGATTTTCGCACGGGAACCCGGATCGCGAGCCGCCGCTTTGATCTCAATAACTTCTTCACCGATTTCCGGCACTTCGATACGGAACAGTTCAACCAGCATTTCTGGTTTAGAACGGGTCACGAACAGCTGTGCACCACGCGCTTCAGGACGCACGGCGTACAGAACACCACGGATACGGTCGCCTGGACGGAAGTTTTCACGCGGCAGCATGTCTTCGCGCAGGATTACGGCTTCAGCGTTACCCGGCATCCCTTCGGATTTGATCTCCAGAGAGATGTTGTCGCGATTCACTTTCTTCACCACGCCGGTGATGATTTCGCCTTCCTGATCGCGGAACTGATCGACAACCAGCGCGCGCTCGGCTTCGCGAACTTTCTGCACGATAACCTGTTTAGCGGTCTGGGTCGTGATACGGTCGAAGGTCACAGATTCAATCTGATCTTCAACGTATTCACCCACGTTCAGACTTTCGTCTTCATAACGCGCCGCTTCCAGCGTGATCTCTTTGGTCGGCTGGGTCACTTCTTCAACGATTACCCAACGACGGAATGTATCGAAGTCACCGCTTTTACGATCGATTTCTACGCGAACATCGATCTCTTGTTCGTATTTTTTCTTGGTTGCTGTAGCCAGTGCACTTTCCAGCGCTTCGAAAATCTTCTCACGCGGCAGTGATTTCTCGTTGGAGACGGCTTCAACAACAGCCAAAATTTCTTTGTTCATCGCGGGCTTTTCACCTCAATCCAGACTGTTAAAAGTGGGGAACCAGGTTCGCCTTCTGGATATTACTCAGCGCGAACACTTCATCTTTGCCGTCGACTGTCACCGTGATCATTTCACCATCAACGGCTTTGATAATTCCCTGCCATTTACGGCGGTTCTGTACGGCCATACGCAGAACGAGAGCCACTTCTTCACCGGTAAAGCGCACATAGTGCTCGGCCGTGAACATCGGGCGATCGAGGCCAGGTGAGGAAACTTCCAGGTTGTACGCAACGGTAATCGGGTCTTCAACATCAAGAACCGCACTCACCTGGTGGCTAACATCAGCACAATCATCAACATTGATGCCATCTTCACTATCAATATAGATGCGCAGCGTCGATGTACGGCCGCGAACGAATTCGATGCCGACCAGTTCGTAGCCCAGTGCTTCGACCGGTGCAGTAATCATCTCTGTTAATTTTTGCTCTAATGTGGACAAGCCCACCCCCAAGACATAAAAAAAGGGCGTAAAGCCCAGTTATTCTGTAGTCAGATAACAAAAAACCCCGATAAATCGGGGCTTTAGATAACTGAACCCTATAGCCACAACTGTGGCCTGGAGCACTCTCCGAAAGAATTTTTTCAAATCCAGCTACGAAGGCTCTAAGTCTTCACAGTATATTTGAAAAAGAACTTTATGGGAAAGTGGTTGCGGGGGCCGGATTTGAACCGACGACCTTCGGGTTATGAGCCCGACGAGCTACCAGGCTGCTCCACCCCGCGCCTGAAACGTGGCAAATTCTACGCGTTTTAGGTAGAAAATGCAAATAATGCTGGGATTTGGTACCGAAGACGGGACGTAAAATCGGCGTTCAGTATATTGATAGTTGACCCCGCCTGTCAAGGCGACTTCCGCCAGATCGATTAGACCAAATTTTTTACAAAAAACGCATGAGTCTCTTCCGGTCTTCGGCAAAAGATGATTAAATGAATACTCACTTATTTTGCATAAAAATGCACAAGAGAGCGAAAGCGGTCTCTAATCAGTCAATCAAGCAGGGTTTTATTATATGACGACGATTCTCAAGCATCTTCCGGTAGGACAACGTATTGGCATCGCTTTCTCAGGCGGCCTGGATACCAGCGCTGCACTGCTGTGGATGCGCCAAAAGGGAGCGGTTCCGTATGCATATACTGCGAACCTGGGACAGCCAGATGAGGAAGATTATGACGCGATCCCTCGTCGTGCCATGGAGTATGGCGCAGAGAACGCACGACTGATTGACTGCCGCAAACAGCTGGTAGCCGAAGGTATCGCTGCGATTCAGTGCGGTGCTTTTCATAACACCACTGGCGGCCTGACCTATTTCAATACCACTCCGCTGGGCCGCGCCGTGACGGGCACCATGCTGGTTGCCGCCATGAAAGAAGATGGCGTGAATATCTGGGGTGACGGCAGTACCTATAAAGGCAACGATATCGAACGTTTCTATCGTTATGGCCTGCTGACCAACGCCGAGCTGCAGATTTACAAACCGTGGCTGGATACTGACTTCATCGACGAACTGGGTGGTCGTCATGAGATGTCTGAATTCATGATTGCCTGCGGTTTTGACTATAAGATGTCCGTCGAAAAAGCGTACTCCACCGACTCCAATATGCTGGGTGCAACGCACGAAGCGAAAGACCTGGAATTCCTGAACTCCAGCGTGAAGATCGTTAACCCGATCATGGGCGTGAAGTTCTGGGACGAGAACGTCAAAATTCAGGCTGAAGAAGTCACCGTACGCTTCGAGCGCGGCCATCCGGTTGCTCTGAACGGTAAAACTTTCTCAGACGACGTTGAGCTGATGCTGGAAGCTAACCGCATTGGCGGTCGTCACGGTCTGGGCATGAGCGATCAGATTGAAAACCGTATCATCGAAGCGAAAAGCCGTGGCATCTATGAAGCCCCGGGAATGGCGCTGCTGCACATCGCTTACGAGCGCCTGCTGACCGGTATTCATAACGAAGACACTATCGAACAGTATCACTCTCATGGTCGTCAGTTGGGTAAACTGCTGTACCAGGGCCGCTGGTTCGATCCGCAGGCGCTGATGCTGCGTGATGCACTGCAGCGTTGGGTGGCAAGCGCGATCACCGGTGAAGTAACGCTGGAACTGCGTCGCGGCAATGACTACTCCATCCTGAATACCGTGTCTGACAACCTGACCTATAAAGCAGAACGTCTGACCATGGAGAAAGGTGATTCGGTCTTCTCTCCGGATGACCGTATCGGTCAACTGACCATGCGTAACCTGGACATCACCGATACCCGTGAGAAGCTGTTCAACTATATTGAGAATGGCTTGCTTTCCGCGAACTCAGGTAACGGACTGCCGCAGGTTGAGAACCTGGAACACAGCGATAAGAAGTAATCGACTGCAAGACATGCAAAAGGCGCCCAACAGGCGCCTTTTTTATTTGGTATTTTTAGGGCGGGTAAGCGCAGCGCCACCCGTCATTTTGGCCGCCACCACAATATACAGACGAAAAAAAAGACGTCTTGCGACGTCTTTCTTCTGGAATATTGGTACCGAGGATGGGACTCGAACCCACAAGCCCGTTAGGGCACTACCACCTCAAGGTAGCGTGTCTACCAATTCCACCACCTCGGTACTGAATACTTACTGCGGGATATCGCTGGTCGGCTTAGCCGGTGCAGCTGGCTGAGTTTGCTCAGTTTTCGCTGGCGCGCTCAGATTTTCCCACTCGCTTCCTTTACTGGTCTTGTTGCTGTTGATATTACCCAGCACCAGACTGATGATGAAGAACAGCGTAGCCAGAATCGCCGTTGTACGGGTCATGAAGTTCGCAGAACCACTTGAACCAAACAGCGTACCGGAAGCGCCTGCTCCGAAGGAGGCTCCCATATCAGCGCCTTTACCTTGCTGCAGCATGATCAGCGCTACAAGAGCGATGGCTACAATAAGGAAAATAACTAAAAGAGCTTCGTACATAATCAACCTGTTCCTTGCGGATTTGCCGCATACCAATGCTTCGACCAATTAGCAGGATTTTTGTTTCCCACTGAAGCGGGTGTGAATACTAACCAAAGCGAATGACCTTCGCAAGGGCATTTTCGACGCATTGTATCAACTGCGGAAAAAAACAGCAAAAAGCCATTAAATGCTTAAAACAAAGGCGGCAAGCGCCGCCTTTTTAAACACTTACTGTGAAAAGTTATGCAGCTTTCACCGCATCCGCAATGCGATGCGCGAATTCAGTCACCTGCGCTTCGTCTTCGCCTTCAACCATCACGCGAATCAGTGGCTCGGTACCCGATTTACGCAGCAGTACACGGCCACGATTGCCCAGGGCCGCTTCAACGTCAGCCATCACCGCTTTCACGTTGTCATTTTCAAGCGGATCGCCTTTACCCGCTGTGAAACGCACGTTAACGAGGATTTGCGGGAACATCTTCATACCGCTGCAGAGATCGTGCAGGCTCATATGGTTGCGCGCCATGGCAGCAACAACCTGCAGACCCGCCACGATGCCGTCACCGGTGGTGGTTTTATCGAGCAGGATCACGTGACCGGAGTTTTCCGCACCGATTCGCCAGCCCTTCTCCTGCAATTTTTCCAGCACATAGCGGTCTCCCACTTTCGCGCGGACAAACGGAATACCGAGCTGTTTCAGCGCCAGCTCAAGGCCCATGTTGCTCATCAGCGTACCTACCGCGCCGCCACGCAGCTGCCCTTGACGCAGACCTTCACGTGCAATGATGTAGAGGATCTGATCGCCGTCGACCTTGTTACCTTCGTGGTCAACCATGATCACACGGTCACCGTCGCCATCGAGAGCAATACCCAGATCGGCTTTTTCCGCCAGCACGCGCGCCTGCAGGGCACGCACGTCCGTCGCTCCCACTTCTTCGTTGATGTTAAGACCATCCGGCTCACAGCCGATGGTGATGACTTTCGCACCCAACTCGCGGAAAACATTCGGAGCAATGTGGTAGGTCGCGCCGTTTGCACAGTCCACCACAATTTTAAGATGGGCCAGACTCAGCTCATTCGGGAAGGTGCCTTTGCAGAATTCGATATAGCGACCCGCGGCATCGACGATACGGTTCGCTTTACCCAGCTCAGCGGAGTCGACACAGGTGATCTCTTTTTCCATTTCCGCTTCAATGGCCTCTTCAACATCATCCGGCAGCTTGGTGCCGTCAATGGAGAAGAACTTGATGCCGTTGTCGTAGAACGGGTTATGAGAAGCCGAGATAACAATCCCCGCTTCCGCACGGAAGGTGCGCGTCAGGTAAGCCACAGCAGGCGTTGGCATTGGGCCTGTAAAGGAGGCAGAAAGCCCCGCCGCTGCCAGACCGGCTTCCAGCGCAGATTCCAGCATATAGCCTGAAATACGGGTGTCTTTACCGATGATGATCTTACGGGAACCATGACGTGCAAGCACCTTGCCAGCAGCCCAACCCAGCTTCAGGACAAAATCAGGGGTGATTGGAGCATCGCCTACGCGCCCACGGATACCATCGGTACCAAAATATTTACGATTACTCATAGCGTTTGTTTTCCTTCGCTGCCAGTGTGGCTTCCACCACACGCATGGCTTCTACTGTTTCTTTTACGTCATGGACACGAATAATGTGCGCGCCTTGCATCGCCGCGATCACCGCGCAGGCCAGGCTACCACTCAGGCGTTCACTCGGCCCCACATTCAGCAACTGCCCAATCATCGACTTTCTCGACATCCCCACCAACAACGGCAGGCCGAAGTGATGAAATTCTGATAAGCGCGCAAGCAGCGCATAATTGTGAGAGAGATTTTTACCGAAACCGAACCCCGGGTCGAGCAGCAATTTCTCTTTTGCGATACCCGCACGCTCGCAGCGCGCAATATGCTCAATAAAGAAGCGATTCACATCGGCAAAGACATCGTCGTACTTCGGCGCTTCCTGCATGGTTTTCGGCTGCCCCTGCATGTGCATCAGGCAGACCGGTAGGCCAGTTTCCGCCGCCGCCTCAATCGCGCCAGGCTCAGTCAGTGAGCGAATGTCATTGATAATGTGAGCGCCCACTCTCGCCACTTCACGAATCACCTCAGGTTTCGACGTGTCAACGGAGATCCACACCTCAAATCGCTGAGCAATAGCCTCAACCACGGGCACCACGCGCGCCAGCTCTTCTTCCACAGAAACGTCCGCCGCGCCCGGGCGCGTCGATTCTCCACCGACATCAATGATGGTGGCACCTGCATTGATCATTAAATTTGCGTGCTTAACCGCCTCGATAAGCGTGTTATGCGTGCCGCCGTCAGAGAAGGAGTCAGGGGTAACATTCAGGATCCCCATCACATGCGGATGCGAGAGATCGAGATGCGAGTCCTGGGCGAAGAGTTTCATGGCTAAAATCCCTGGTATTTATAAGGTTTAACGGATAAGAAAAACCCCGGAGCAAGCTCCAGGGTTTGAAGTACAGACAAACATTTCAACAGAAGAGACTTACTTGTCGCCCAACTGTTCTGACATGGTATTACCCGGGTTTGGCGTACGCGGTTCATCAACCGGGCGCGGCGCACGCGGGGTGCCATTATTGTCAGAATTGTTGGAAGCACCTGGATCTTCCCAGCCAGCTGGCGGACGCACTTCACGGCGTGCCATCAGGTCGTCAATCTGCGGTGCATCGATGGTCTCATATTTCATGAGCGCATCTTTCATCGAATGCAGGATATCCATATTGTCGTTCAGGATCTGGCGAGCACGTGCATAGTTACGCTCTACCAAAGATTTTACTTCCTGGTCGATGATACGTGCCGTCTCATCGGACATATGTTTCGCTTTAGCCACAGAACGGCCCAGGAACACTTCACCCTCTTCCTCTGCATACAGCAGCGGACCGAGTTTGTCGGAGAAGCCCCACTGCGTCACCATGTTACGTGCCAGGTTTGTCGCGACTTTGATGTCGTTGGACGCACCGGTAGAAACATGTTCAACACCATAGATAATCTCTTCTGCCAGACGACCGCCGTACAGGGTCGAGATCTGGCTTTCCAGCTTCTGACGGCTGGCGCTGATCGCGTCGCCTTCAGGCAGGAAGAAGGTCACACCCAGCGCGCGACCACGTGGGATAATCGTCACTTTATGAACCGGATCGTGTTCCGGTACCAGGCGACCGATAATCGCGTGACCTGCTTCGTGGTATGCCGTGGACTCTTTCTGCGCTTCCGTCATCACCATGGAGCGACGTTCCGCACCCATCATGATTTTGTCTTTCGCTTTCTCGAACTCCACCATGGACACCACGCGTTTGTTACCGCGAGCGGCAAACAGGGCAGCTTCGTTGACCAGGTTAGCCAGGTCCGCACCGGAGAAGCCCGGGGTACCGCGCGCAATAATTGCTGCGTCGATATCTGGCGCCAGCGGTACACGACGCATGTGGACTTTCAGAATCTGTTCACGACCACGAACATCCGGCAGACCCACCACGACCTGACGGTCGAAACGGCCTGGACGCAGCAGCGCTGGGTCAAGTACGTCCGGACGGTTAGTCGCCGCGATAACGATAATACCTTCGTTACCTTCGAAGCCGTCCATTTCAACCAGCATCTGGTTCAGCGTCTGCTCACGTTCATCATGACCACCGCCCAGACCTGCGCCACGCTGGCGGCCTACGGCGTCGATTTCATCGATGAAGATGATGCACGGTGCTGCCTTCTTGGCCTGTTCGAACATGTCACGCACACGAGATGCACCCACACCCACGAACATTTCTACGAAGTCAGAACCTGAAATAGTAAAGAACGGCACCTTCGCTTCACCCGCGATAGCTTTCGCCAGCAGGGTTTTACCGGTACCCGGAGGACCCACCATCAGAACGCCTTTCGGGATCTTACCGCCCAGTTTCTGGAAACGGCTCGGCTCACGCAGGTATTCAACCAGTTCGCCCACTTCTTCTTTTGCTTCGTCACAACCTGCAACGTCAGCAAACGTGGTCTTGATCTGATCTTCCGTCAGCATACGCGCTTTGCTCTTACCGAACGACATGGCACCTTTGCCACCGCCGCCCTGCATCTGACGCATAAAGAAGATCCAGACGCCGATAAGAAGCAGCATCGGGAACCAGGAAATGAAGATAGAAGCCAGCAGGCTTGGTTCTTCTGGCGGCTCGCCGACCACTTTGACGTTTTTAGTCAGAAGGTTATCGAGCAGCTTAGGATCGTTCACCGGGATGTAGGTCGTGTAACGGTTACTATCTTTCTTGGTAACGTTTATCTCACGTCCGTTGATACGCGCTTCGCGAACCTGGTCCTGATTGACCTCCTGCAGGAAGGTAGAATAATCCACCTTGCGGCCATTCGACTCGCTGGGCCCAAAGCTCTGGAATACTGACATCAGCACGACGGCAATGACCAGCCAGAGAATTAGGTTTTTCGCCATGTCACTCAAGGGATTAACCTCACATTACAACTGTGTTAAAAACAGCGTCAGGATACTCTATATCCAGTTTCATTCAAACTTTCGCCTGAAATCTACCGGTTATCATTTTCGCCCGGTCGCTACAATATACACTTCACGGGAACGCGCCCGGGAAGAGTCCGGCTTACGAACTTTAACCTTCGCAAACAGGGAGCGAATTTCCTTAAGGTACTCCTCGAAACCTTCGCCCTGAAACACCTTCACAACAAAACTACCACCAGGCGCTAGTACATCACGACACATTTCTAACGCTAGCTCCACCAGATACATGCCGCGGGGGATATCCACCGCCGGTGTTCCGCACATATTTGGTGCCATATCAGACATGACAACCTGGACCTTACTGTCACCCACACGTTCAAGTAACGCTTTTAGCACTAATTCATCACGAAAATCGCCCTGAAGGAAGTCGACACCGACGATGGGATCCATTGGTAAAAGATCGCATGCGATGATTCGACCCGCTCCGCCGATCTGCGTTACCGCATACTGGGACCATCCGCCAGGGGCAGCACCGAGGTCAACAACCGTCATCCCCGGTTTAAAAAGTTTGTCACTTTGCTGTATTTCATCAAGTTTAAACCAGGCGCGGGAACGTAACCCCTTTTTCTGCGCCTGCAGAACATATTTATCGCTAAAGTGTTCCTGAAGCCAGCGGCTGGAACTGGCAGAACGCTTTTTACCTGTCATTTAACTTTTCCGTCCGGGTTCATCGTTGCTTACCTTTGACGTAAATTTCTACGCTGCTATTTGGCGATATTAGGGAGATGGCGGTAGAATGAACCGTTTTCAATCCCAACGTAAGCAAAAATATACGATGAATCTGAGTACTAAACAAAAACAGCACCTTAAAGGTCTGGCACATCCGCTCAAGCCTGTAGTTATGCTTGGCAACAATGGTTTGACCGAAGGGGTGCTTGCCGAGATTGAACAAGCGCTGGAACACCACGAGCTGATCAAGGTGAAAATCGCCTCTGAAGACAGAGACACTAAAAACCTGATCGTGGAAGCCATCGTGCGCGAAACCGGCGCCTGTAATGTACAGGTCATCGGTAAAACGCTGGTGCTCTACCGCCCATCTAAAGAGCGCAAAATCTCGCTGCCACGTTAAGGATATCCCTAATCGAACACATTTTCTGTGTAAAACGAGGGATTTCTGTCAGCAGGTGAGCAAAATGCCACGCTCCTTGAGTTGTTAAAAGGCCGCTATGCGGCCTTTTTCTTTTCTTTACAATGTATCAACATCTCAGTGGAGAAGCGAATTACAGGTACTCGACCTTAATAATTTCGTATTCCACTTCACCACCTGGGGTACGGATCACGACTACATCGTCTTGCTCTTTGCCAATCAGGCCACGCGCGATGGGTGAGTTCACTGAAATCAGGTTCTGCTTAAAGTCAGCCTCATCGTCACCCACGATGCGGTAGGTCTGCTCTTCGTCGTTGTCCAGATTCAGGACGCTCACGGTACAACCAAAGATCACGCGGCCATTGTTTGGCATCTTAGTGATGTCGATCACCTGCGCATTAGACAGCTTTGCTTCGATGTCTTTAATACGCCCTTCACAGAAGCCCTGCTGCTCACGCGCCGCATGGTATTCAGCGTTCTCTTTCAGGTCGCCATGCTCGCGCGCATCCGCGATAGCGGCGATGATTTCAGGGCGACGCACGGATTTCAGGAAATCCAGCTCTTCGCGCAGTTTTTCGGCACCACGTAAGGTCATCGGAATAGCTTGCATTTGTTATACCTCTTAAACATTCCTGTTGGGAGCAGTGTTCCCTGCTCCTGCCCCCCTAAGCGGGCAAGAAGCAAAAAGAAAACCGACCCGGGAGCAACGCCCCAGGTCAGCAGCAATTTTTCAATTTGATACGCATTTTACCGCGAAGTTCACTATGGGTCATCGTTTACTTTGCAGTGCTATGCACCGTAGTATGACGGTTTGTTTTCGGGTTGTTAGCGCGAGATTATGCGATTTTCCAGTTTTATCATCGGATTGACTACCAGTATGGCGTTCGCCGCTCAGGCCGCGAACGTTGATGAGTACATTAATCAGCTGCCCGCAGGCGCTAATCTTGCGCTAATGGTGCAGAAGGTTGGCGCCCAGGCCCCTGACATTGACTTTCACAGTCAACAGATGGCGCTGCCTGCCAGTACCCAGAAGGTGATCACTGCGCTCGCCGCCCTGCTTCAGCTTGGCCCTGACTTCCGGTTTACTACCACGCTTGAAACCAAAGGTAACGTCGAAGGGGGCGAACTGAAAGGCGATCTGATTGCCCGCTTTGGGGGTGATCCAACCTTCAAGCGCCAGGATATCCGCAATATGGTGGTGGTGCTGAAAAAATCCGGCGTGACAAAAATCGATGGCAACGTGCTGATCGATACCTCCATTTTCGCCAGCCACGATAAAGCGCCTGGCTGGCCGTGGAATGACATGACGCAGTGCTTTAGCGCCCCGCCTGCTGCGGCCATCGTTGACCGTAACTGCTTCTCCGTGTCGCTCTACAGCGCCCCCAAGCCGGATGATTTAGCCTTTATCCGCGTAGCGTCCTATTACCCGGTCACGATGTTCAGCCAGGTACGCACATTAGCAAAAGGATCGCCGGATGCGCAGTATTGCGAACTTGACGTCGTGCCGGGCGATCTTAACCGTTTCACTCTCACCGGCTGCCTGACGCAGCGTGCCGATCCGTTGCCGCTGGCCTTCGCCATTCAGGACGGAGCGGGTTATGCGGGTGCGATACTGAAAGACGAACTGAAACAGGCTGGCATCACCTATTCTGGCTCACTGATGCGTCAGACACAGGTTAATCAACCGGGTACCGTCATCGCCAGCAAGCAGTCTGCGCCACTACATGACCTGCTTAGGATTATGCTGAAAAAGTCAGATAACATGATTGCTGACACCGTGTTCCGCATGATTGGTCACGCCCGTTTCGGCGTACCCGGTACCTGGCGTGCGGGGTCAGACGCCGTTCGTCAGATCCTGCGCCAGCAGGCGGGGATCGATCTTGGTAATACCATCGCCGTCGATGGCTCCGGGTTATCGCGTCACAATCTGATCTCCCCAGCCACCATGATGCAAGTGCTTCAGTACATTGCCCAACATGACACTGAGCTAAACTTTATTTCGATGCTGCCACTTGCCGGGCATGACGGTTCGCTTCAGTATCGGGCAGGGCTTCATGCTGCGGGTGTTGATGGCAAAGTGTCAGCGAAAACAGGTTCGCTGCAGGGGGTTTATAACCTTGCAGGCTTTATCACCACAGCCAGCGGACAACGCATGGCATTCGTGCAGTATCTTTCCGGCTATGCCGTCGAACCGACCGATCAGCGTAATCGCCGTATTCCACTGGTGCGCTTCGAAAGCAGGCTATACAAGGACATCTACCAGAATAACTAACGATGAAACTACTCATAGTTGAAGACGATTTGTTATTGCAGGAAGGGTTGGCGCTCGCGCTGGCGAATGAAGGATACGCGCTCGATTGCGCCGCTACGGCGGCAGAAGCCGATGCGCTGATCCAGAGCGGTGAATATAGCCTGGTGATCCTCGATTTAGGTTTACCGGATAAAGACGGCGCGACGCTGCTCAGCCAGTGGCGCCGCCGTGGCGTTGAAAATCCCGTGCTGATCCTCACGGCGCGCGATGCCATTGAAGACCGCATTCACGGTCTGGACGCCGGTGCGGATGATTATCTGGTTAAACCTTTTGCCCTCGCAGAACTTCAGGCGCGTGTGCGGGCACTGATCCGCCGCTATCAGGGACACAGCGATAACATGCTGACCGATGGTGATATTACGCTGAATCTTCAGACGCAGCAGGTGTTGCGTAAGTCCCAGCCTGTCGAAGTGACCCCAAAAGAATTTGCCCTCCTGACGCGTCTCATCATGCGGAGCGGTCAAACAGTACATCGCGAGACGCTGCAGCAGGATATCTACTCCTGGCAGGACGATCCGGGTTCAAATACCCTTGAAGTTCATATTCACAATCTGCGCCGCAAGCTCGGCAAAGAACGGATCAAAACAGTCCGTGGCGTTGGATACCGCCTGGAGAGCCAGAAATGAACAGTATGCGTCGGCGATTAATGGTTTTGCTGGCGATTATCTTGCTGTTTTTTCAGTTAATAAGCGTCATCTGGTTATGGCATGAAAGCCGTGAACAGATTGGCTTTCTGGTGAATGAAACACTCTCGGCGAAAGCACGTAACAAGCACGTTGAGAAAGAGATCCGTGAAGCGATTGCGTCGCTGCTGGTCCCTTCTCTGGTGATGGTCGGTTTTACCCTGCTCTTCTCCTTCTGGGCGGTGACCTGGATAACCCGGCCGCTTAACAAATTACGGGCCAGCCTGGCCAACCGGTCAGCCGACAATCTGACGCCGCTGCCCATGTATTCCGATATGGAAGAAATTGGCGCAGTGACGACATCGCTAAACCAACTGCTGGCGCGTCTTGATCACACCCTACAGCAGGAGCGTCTTTTCACCGCTGATGCCGCACACGAGCTACGCACACCGCTTGCCGGGATTCGGTTACATCTGGAATTAATGGCCCAGTCTGGCTCACCACAAGCCACCACGTTGATTAGTCGTATCGATCAGTTGATGCACACCGTTGAGCAACTGCTCATGCTGGCGCGAGCCGGACAGGCGATGGCAAGCGGTCACTACGATACCGTCAACTGGACAGAGAATATTATTGCGCCGCTGGGTCTTGAGCTCGAAGCCAAAGACCATACGGTGATATGGCCCGCTAAAAGCACGCTTACCGTGCAGGGAGACGCCGTACTCCTGCGCCTGATGCTCAGAAATTTGCTGGAGAATGCCGCCCGCTATAGCCCAACGGGGACGACCATCGAAGTGAAATTAGTGGAAATTGACGGCGGAACGCAGGTCAGCGTGGTGGATCAGGGCCCCGGAATCGATGAGGCACATCGACAGTCCATTACCGAGCCTTTCCGTCGGCTCGACCAGCGCTACGGTGGCAGCGGCCTGGGGCTGAGTATTGTTCAGCGTATCGTTCAACTCCACCATGGTAATTTAATGCTGGAGAACGGCGCTGAGGGCGGCTTAATCGCCAGCTGCTGGTTGCCGTCGACGTTAGGATAAAAAAAAGCCCCTTAGCGGGGCTTCTTTCAGGTATTAATGCTTGTAGATGAACTCAACGCCTTCTTCGTCGTCTTCATCCCAGTCATCGTCCCAGTCTTCATCATCGTCTTCCGCTTCCAGCTCTTCGAGCTGCTGACGGTGGTAGTCATCCCACATGAATTCGACTTTTTCAGGCTGTTTCGCCTCTTCCGCCTGAACGATTGGGTTCTCGATGATAAAGGTCATCACATCCCAGCAGAGATCTTTCACGCCAACCTGGCTTGCCGCAGAGATCAGGTAATATTTATCTTCCCAACCCATCGCTTCAGCAATGGCTTTCGCTTTTGCTTCAGCTTCGGCTTTATCCATCAGGTCGATCTTGTTGAAGACCAGCCAGCGTGGCTTACCTGCGAGTTTTTCGCTGTATTTTTCCAGTTCGCCAATGATGATACGGGCGTTTTCGACCGGATCGGACTCATCGATTGGATTAATATCAACGATGTGCAGCAATACGCGGCAGCGCTCAAGGTGTTTCAGGAAGCGAATACCCAGTCCTGCGCCTTCTGCTGCGCCCTCGATCAAACCAGGGATATCAGCGACAACAAAGCTCTTTTCGTGGTCCATACGGACAACGCCCAGGCTTGGCACCAGCGTCGTAAACGGATAATCCGCCACTTTTGGCTTAGCGGCTGATACAGCACGGATAAACGTCGATTTACCGGCGTTAGGCATACCCAGCATACCGACGTCAGCCAGCAGCATCAGTTCCAGCTGCAGCTCGCGCGTATCGCCCGGTGTCCCCATGGTTTTCTGACGCGGAGCACGGTTAACCGATGACTTAAAACGGCTGTTACCCAGACCGTGCCAGCCACCTTTAGCAACCAGCAGGCGCTGACCGTGTTTGGTCATATCACCCATGGTTTCACCGGTGCCCTGGTCAATCACACGCGTACCGACCGGAACCTTGATGTTGACGTCTTTACCACGTTTACCCGTACAGTCACGGCTCTGGCCGTTCTGGCCGCGCTCGGCACGGAAAGATTTTTCGAAACGGTAGTCGATCAGCGTGTTGAGGTTTTCATCCGCCTCCAGCCACACGTCACCACCATCGCCACCGTCACCGCCGTCAGGGCCGCCACGAGGAATATATTTTTCACGGCGGAAGCTTACACAACCGTTACCGCCATCACCTGCCACGACCAGAATCGTCGCTTCATCAACAAACTTCATTTTACTCTCCGTAACTCATTCGCCTGAGCGGGGGACTACTACGACCGCTTCATTTTTGCGCCAACGCCCCCAGAGACGATGACCAATGGCGGAATACATCGCACCCGCAACCACGACAAACGCACCGAGATAACCCAACAAGTTGAGCATCGGCTTGACGAAGACATCGGGCCAGGCCATTGATAACAAATCTGAAAATAACAGCGTAAACAGCGGAGTCAGCGTGATTAACGCACTGACCTGCGCTGCCTGCCAGCGCGCCATTGCCTCAGCCAGCGCGCCATAACCGACCAGCGTATTAAGCCCACAAAAGATGAGGCACGCCAGTTGCCAGTCGCTAAGCTGAGTAATCGCACCCGGCTTTGCTAACGGCAGTAATGCTATTGTACACAAAGTGTACAATAAAAGGAGGATCTGCGGTGAGGCCAGACGACGCAATAACACCTTTTGTGCGACGCCATAACTCACCCAGACCGTTGCTGCCCCGACACCGAAAATCACACCCCAGGTGTAATCCGTCAGGCGGGTGAAAATCTCAACCAGGCTGGTGTTGAAAAACATCACCAGACCACAGAGCAGCATGCTCGCCCCGATAATCTGCGTTCCGCGCATCTTCTCCTTGAGGATAAAGACGCTGGCGACCATCATGCCGACCGGTGAAAGCTGGCCGATCACCTGCGACGCCGTGGGGCTGAGGTATTGCAGGGAGGAGCTAAACAGGATGAAGTTACCGAACAGACCGCCCGTCGCAATAGCCAGTAAAACCAGCCAGCGCGGCTTTCGGAAGAGACGCAGCGGTGGAAGCTTACCTTTGATCGCCAGAATGGCACCGAGGCCTATGCTTGCCATCAGGAAGCGATAAAACACTACCGTCGGCGGCTCCATCACGTCCAGTACCTGCTTCATTGCAATTGGCAGTGCACCCCAGCACATTGCGGTGGTGAGCGCCAAAAGAATACCTATGCCGGCCTGCTGCTTCATGCCCGTTTTCCCTACAGAAAATTTTCCGGGTTTCCAATGTAAAAAGCCCCGCAACACGTTGCGGGGCTTTAATCCGTTACCGGACCGAGAAAACCTTACTCAGCAACGATGCTGATGTATTTACGGTTGTTCGGGCCTTTAACTTCAAATTTCACTTTACCGTCTGCTTTAGCAAACAGAGTGTGGTCACGACCGCAACCTACGTTGTTGCCAGCGTGGAATTTGGTACCACGTTGACGAACGATGATGCTACCCGCCAGAACGGATTCGCCACCGAAACGCTTAACGCCAAGGCGTTTAGCTTCTGAATCGCGACCGTTACGTGTGGAGCCGCCAGCCTTTTTATGTGCCATTTAAATCTCTCCTCAGGTCTTAGGCGCTGATGCCAGTAATTTTCACATCAGTGAACCACTGACGGTGGCCCTGCTGCTTACGGTAGTGCTTACGACGACGAAACTTAACGATTTTAACTTTCTCGCCACGACCGTGTGCAACAACTTCAGCTTTGATCACGCCGCCATCAACGAAAGGAACGCCGATTTTGACTTCTTCACCGTTTGCGATCATCAGAACTTCAGCGAATTCAACAGATTCGCCAGTTGCGATGTCCAGCTTTTCCAGGCGAATGGTCTGACCTTCGCTTACTCGGTGTTGTTTACCACCACTTTGGAAAACCGCGTACATATAAACTCCGCTTCCGCGCACATCCTCGTATGAATCAGAGTGCGCTATAAATATTCACAATAGGGCGCGAATATTACGCAAAACGCGAGCCTTTGACAAGTGCTACCATCAATACATGAAGAAAAAAAACACAACACGTACGGTAACGTTTATCTGAGCCGTTTTTTCAGTACAATCAGCGATACTATTGATAAACCGAAACCCTTTGTGAACCCACACTCCGTGGGATAAACAGGATAAAAAGCCCGGCTTTTGCGATGAATTTAGAAAAAATCAACGAGTTAACCGCGCAAGATATGGCGGGTGTGAATGCAGCAATCCTGGAGCAACTCAACTCTGATGTTCAGCTGATCAATCAGTTGGGCTATTACATCGTTAGCGGCGGCGGTAAACGCATTCGCCCGATGATTGCCATTCTGGCCGCTCGCGCCGTTGGCTATCAGGGAAATGCCCACGTCACGATTGCGGCCCTGATCGAATTTATCCACACAGCCACGCTGCTGCATGATGACGTGGTGGATGAATCAGACATGCGCCGTGGCAAAGCAACCGCGAACGCAGCATTTGGCAACGCAGCCAGCGTTCTGGTGGGGGATTTCATCTATACCCGTGCTTTCCAGATGATGACCAGCCTCGGCTCGCTGAAAGTGCTGGAAGTGATGTCTGAAGCGGTAAACGTTATCGCTGAAGGTGAAGTCCTGCAGTTGATGAACGTTAACGACCCGGATATCACCGAAGAAAACTACATGCGCGTGATTTACAGCAAGACGGCGCGCCTGTTTGAAGCGGCGGCGCAATGCTCTGGCATCCTTGCTGGCTGCACTGAAGCCCAGGAAAAAGGGCTTCAGGATTATGGCCGTTATCTGGGGACTGCCTTCCAGCTGATCGATGATTTGCTGGACTACAGTGCCGATGGCGAAACGCTCGGCAAAAACGTTGGGGATGACCTGAACGAAGGTAAACCAACGCTGCCGCTGCTCCATGCAATGCGTCACGGAACCCCCGAGCAGGCGAAACTGATCCGTGAAGCGATCGAGCAAGGAAATGGTCGCCATCTTCTGGAACCTGTACTGGAAACAATGGCACTCTGCGGATCGCTGGAATGGACGCGTCAGCGTGCTGAAGAAGAGGCAGATAAAGCCATCGAAGCACTTCAGGTGATTCCGGGCAGCCCGTGGCGTGATGCGCTGATTGGCCTTGCCCATATCGCCGTTCAACGCGATCGTTAATCCTTCCCCCTTCTCCCCGTGGCTACACGGGGAGATTCTAATAAGCACCAATAAATTCCATAACCATGTTAAATCATCGGCTTACATCCCGCATGAATAAAGCCATGTCATATTCTGAATATTGCTTCCAGTAACGCGAACTTTTTAGAACACATGTTCGAAGAAGGTATAGTAGCCCTGTCATTTCAGAAGAAATGGCGTGGGTGAAAACGAACACAAGGACAGCTTTATGGATATGAAACTGATCGACTGGCACTCAGCGGATATTATTGCGGCACTGCGCAAAAAAGGGACATCACTGGCGGCGGAATCGCGCCGTAACGGGTTGAGTTCATCGACGCTGGCAAACGCACTGACTCGCCCGTGGCCGAAGGGAGAATTGATTATTGCGACGGCGCTGGAAACGCACCCGTGGATCATCTGGCCGTCACGCTATCACGACCCCATAACTCACGAATTTATCGACAGAACGCGCACGATGCGCCAGAAGAAGTTGCAGAAGGAGCAGTCGAAGTAACACTGCAAATTTGACAGCATCAGCAATCCCCCGGCCTTTACAGGCCAGGGGGGTGCAAGAACGATTACTCGCCTTTCACACGCTCGATATTTGCACCCAGCGCGCGCAGTTTGTCTTCGATACGCTCATAGCCACGATCGATGTGGTAGATACGGTCAACAACGGTCGTCCCTTCCGCGATACACCCAGCCAGCACCAGGCTTGCAGACGCACGAAGATCGGTTGCCATCACCTGCGCACCAGACAGTTTTTCCACGCCGTGGCAAATGACCGTGTTGCTTTCGATCTCAGCGTGTGCGCCCATACGGATGAGTTCCGGTACGTGCATAAAGCGGTTCTCGAAGATGGTTTCAGTGATGAAGCCAGTGCCTTCAGCAACCAGGTTTAACAGCGTAAACTGAGCCTGCATGTCCGTCGGGAACGCAGGATGCGGTGCAGTACGCACATTGACGGCTTTTGGACGCTGGCCGTGCATATCAAGGCTGATCCAGTCTTCGCCGATTTCGATATCCGCACCCGCATCGCGCAGTTTAGCCAGCACCGCATCCAGGGTATCAGGCTGTGCGTTGCGACAAACAATCTTACCGCCAGAGATCGCCGCAGCGACCAGGAAAGTACCGGTTTCGATACGGTCCGGCAGAACGCGATAAACACCGCCGCCAAGGCGTTCAACGCCTTCGATGGTGATACGGTCAGTGCCCTGGCCGGAAATCTTCGCACCCAGCGCCACGAGGAAGTTTGCGGTATCCACAATTTCCGGTTCACGTGCGGCGTTTTCGATGATGGTCGTGCCTTCTGCCAGCGTCGCCGCAGACATAATGGTGACGGTAGCGCCCACGCTCACTTTGTCCATGACAATGTGTGCACCTTTCAGACGACCGTTAACGGACGCCTTGACGTAACCTTCTTCCAGTTTGATCTCCGCGCCCAGTTTCTCCAGGCCAAAGATGTGCAGGTCAACCGGACGCGCACCGATGGCGCAGCCGCCCGGCAGTGATACCTGACCCTGACCAAAACGCGCCACCAGCGGGCCAAGCGCCCAGATGGATGCGCGCATGGTTTTCACCAGATCGTATGGCGCAGAGAAGTTGTTCACGTTGCTGGCGTCGATCCAGACGGAGCCGTTACGCTCGACTTTCGTGCCCAACTGGGTGAGCAACTTCATGGTGGTGTCGATATCTTTCAGCTTAGGTACGTTCTGAATTTCTACCGGCTCTTCCGCGAGCAATGCAGCAAAGAGGATGGGCAGCGCAGCGTTTTTTGCGCCAGAAATTGTGACTTCGCCCTGGAGACGCGTTGGCCCCTGTACACGAAATTTGTCCATGTAATTGCTCTCTTATAAATTCAACCGTGCTGCGGGCGTCTCGCCCTCAGCTCAAAAACCGTTTAGTTTGCGATCGCGTGCCCACTCTTGCGGGGTGAACGCTTTAATCGACAGGGCGTGGATGCGGTTATCCGCAATGTATTCCATCAGCGGCGCATAGACAGCCTGCTGTTTCTTCACACGACTCATCCCGTCAAAGATCTCACCCACAGCAATAACCTGGAAGTGACTGCCATCGCCTGAGACGTGGACTTCCTGAAGGGTGAGTGCATTCATCAGCACTGCCTGGATTTCATTATTTTCCATGGGGTCTATATCATCTGATAGTGAAAACAAGCCCAACATCTTAGAGCAAAGTGGCGTCGTCTTAAACAAGCAAAAAGCCCCGACGATGAAACTGTCAGGGCTTTCAGAAGTAACGCACTGAAAATATTAGTGCGGTAAAACGTCCTGAGGCAGGTTATAAAGCTGCGCCAGGGTCATGACGTTATCGCTCGCGCCGTGAAGCCTGACGCTTGCTCCCTGCGTTTTACCCACTGCGATCAGATGGGTGAGCAGCGCAACACCCGCCGTATCGACCCGCGAGACATCGCTTAAATCAATCAGCGTCACGCCCTGCATGGCTTCGTGGCGTTTATCCCACAGCGGGTTCAGCAGATCCTGATCGAGCTCACCAGACAGCTTTAACGTCTCGCCTTCACGCGACCAGCTCAGTTGCTGCGACATTACTTTTTCTCGTCCAGGGTAATTTTCTGACGAGAGATAGACTGCAGCTGTGCGGTCAGGCCATCAATGCCTTTCGTGCGCAGCAGGTCGCTCCACTCGTTCTGTTTGGTGGTGATCATGCTCACCCCTTCGGCAATCATGTCATACGCCTGCCAGTTTCCAGTCTGGCTGTTTTTACGCCACTGGAAGTCCAGACGAACCGGCGGACGGCCGTTAGGATCGTTAATCGTCACGCGGATAGGCACGATGGTGGCATCGCCCAGCGGCTGTTCAGGCGCAATCTGGTAGGTCTGGCCGTGGTACATGGCCAGCGCCTGGCCGTAAGCCTGTTTCAGGTATTCACGGAACGCAGCAAAGTAAGCCTCACGCTGTGCAGGGGTCGCATCTTTGTAGTAACGGCCCAGCACCAGCGCGCCTGCATATTTGATCTGCACATACGGCAACAGTTCCTGATCGACCACATCACGCAGGTAATCAGGATTAGCACGAATCTTCGGCTGTTCGTTTTTAAGACGATCGAAGGTTTTCTTCGCGGCCGCGTCCATCTGTTTGTACGGGTTGCTCTGATCTGCAGCCTGTGCCGCAGTGAGAGGGGCAATGACCAACATGGCAACCATTAGCAGTCGTTTAAACATGAATGACTTCTCCTGAAATTAATTCGCAGCACCAGGGGTTGGCGCAACATTGGTAGGGTCTTCACTCTGCGCAGGGGCAGCGTCAGACTTTTTATCATCCCCTTTACTGTTGTAAAGGAACTGACCAATCATATCTTCCAGCACCATCGCGGACTTCGTATCCTGGATCACGCTCCCGTCTTTAAGGATAGTCGTTCCCAGCTCAGGATCTTCAAAGCCAACGTTAAGTGCCAGATATTGTTCGCCAAGCAGACCGGAGGTACGGATGGAGAGCGAGCTGGTATCAGGAATGTGGTTATAACGCTCTTCAATATCCATCGCTACGCGCGGCAGATAGGTTTTCTCATCCAGCGTAATGTCTGATACGCGTCCAATCACCACGCCGCCAATACGGACCGGTGAGCGCGCCTTCAGGCCACCGATGTTATCGAAGGTGGCATAAACGCGATACGTCGGCTCGGTGCGGACAGAGGTGATATCCGCCGCTCTCAGGCAGATAAACAGGGCTGCCAGCAGCGCCAGTAACAGGAATACGCCAACCCAAATTTCATTTTTTCTCGTTTGCATGAACTCAATTCCCAAACATCAGTGCGGTGAGCACAAAATCCAGACCCAGTACGGCCAGCGACGAATGAACGACGGTACGTGTCGTTGCACGGCTGATGCCTGCCGAGGTTGGAATAGCATCATACCCGTTGAATAACGCAATCCAGGTGACCGTAATGGCAAAGACCACGCTCTTGATTAGACAGTTCACAAGATCCATCCGCAGGTCGATGGCGTCCTGCATCGCGGACCAGAAGAAACCGGCATCAATACCTTTCCAGTGCACGCCGACTAACGACCCACCCCAGATACCGACCGCCACAAAGAGGATAGTCAGCAGCGGTAACGAAATCACACCCGCCCAAAAACGCGGTGAGATGACGCGACGCAGCGGATCGACCGCCATCATTTCCATACTGGAAAGTTGCTCGGTGGCGCGCATCAATCCGATTTCTGCCGTTAAGGCAGAGCCCGCGCGTCCGGCGAACAGCAGCGCAGCAACAACCGGCCCCAGCTCACGCAGTAGCGAGAGCGCCACCAGCATTCCGAGGCTGGTTTCCGCACTGTAGGTTGTCAGCACCAGGTAGCCTTGCAGCCCAAGCACCATACCAATAAACAGACCGGACACGATGATGATCAGCATCGACAACACGCCGACATTATAAAGTTGCCGCACCAGCAAAGGCGCATGCTTGCGGAATTCCGGTTTGCCGACCAGCGCGTTGAATAACATCAATCCGGCACGCCCGAACGTCCTGATGGTTTTTATGCCACGGTGTCCGAGCGCAGCCAACGCATTTAACAGCATGAGTGGCTTAACTCCCTATTCCCAGTAAATCGTCACGATAGTCGCCAGCCGGGTAGCGGAATGGCACAGGGCCATCGGCAATACCGTCGAGGAACTGCCGCACCCGCGGATCGCAATTTTCCTGCAGCGCCTGGGCGCTACCGTGTGCGACGATCTTTTTGTCCGCCACGATGTAGGCGTAATCGGCAATGCTCAACACTTCCGGCACATCGTGAGATACCACAATGCAGGTGACGCCCAGCGCGCTGTTTAATTCAGAAATTAACTTCACCAGCACGCCCATGGTGATAGGGTCTTGTCCCACAAACGGTTCGTCAAACATGATTAAATCGGGTTCAAGCGCAATGGCACGCGCCAGCGCGGCACGGCGAGCCATACCGCCAGAGAGTTCAGACGGCATCAATTTCGCCGCGCCCCGCAGACCAACGGCTTCAAGCTTCATCATGACGGTGCTTTTCAGCAGTTCGGGCGGTAGATGGGTATGTTCACGCAGCGGGTACGCCACGTTGTCAAAGACGTTCATATCCGTGAACAAAGCCCCCGACTGAAAGAGCATGCTCATGCGTTTGCGGACGGTATACAGACGCGAGCGCGACATCTCCGGGACGTTCTCGCCGTCGAAGAGGATTTCGCCGCCGTCCGGGGGAATTTGCCCCCCAATAAGACGCAGCAACGTCGTTTTACCGATCCCTGACGGGCCCATAATGGCGGTGATTTTGCCATGCGGCACAGTCAGCGAAATATCATCAAATATCAATCGGTTGCCGCGAGAGAAACTGACACCACGGACATCGACTAAATTCGCCATCGTTTGGCTCATTTATGGTTCCTTTCTTACCCTGCCTCAGGCTAAGCATGAGGCTTAAATCAGCCCTAAACGCCACATTTTTACAGAATATTGCCTGTAGCGGTTAGCGAAAGCTGGCATTTGTTTTACTTTTCCGGCGCATAAAGTCAAAATTAGGAATTCGTTACGACTCAGGCTGTATGCAGCGCCAACAATTCCTGCGCGGTGGACCGGCAAGTATACCTGAAGAAAGGACTTTTGATGCTTTTAGCAACAGCACTGTTAATAATTGGTTTACTTTTGGTGGTCTACAGTGCTGACCGTTTAGTGTTTGCCGCATCAATTTTGTGCCGACTGATTGGCGTCCCCCCTCTCGTCATCGGAATGACGGTTGTTAGTGTTGGCACCTCTCTCCCTGAAATCATCGTCTCTGTCACGGCATCGCTGCATGACCAGACAGACCTTGCTATTGGCACCGCGATTGGCTCCAACATCGTCAACATCCTACTGATTTTAGGTTTAGCCGCATTGCTGCACCCATTTCGCGTGCATTCCGATGTTCTGCGCCGTGAATTGCCGCTAATGTTAATCGTAAGCCTGCTGGCGGGCTATGTGCTGTATGACGGGGTGCTGAGCTACGATGATGGCATTTTCTTGCTCGCTCTCGCCGCGATATGGCTGCTGTATAGTGTTAAAATCGCCCGTCAGGCAGAAAAACAGGGGCACGACAGCCTGACCCGAGAACAGGTTGCCGAACTCCCGCGTGAAGGTACGCTGCCCGTGGCGTTATTGTGGCTGGGCGTCGCGCTGATCATTATGCCGATGGCAACGCGCATGGTCGTCGACAACGCGACGGTGCTGGCAAACTATTTCGCCATGAGCGAACTGACAATCGGCCTGACGGTGATTGCTATCGGTACCAGTCTGCCTGAGCTGGCCACCGCCATCGCGGGCGCGCGCAAAGGTGAAGATGATATCGCCATTGGTAATATCATCGGCTCGAATATTTTCAATATCGCGATCGTGACGGGCCTGCCAGCCCTGATCTCACCGGGGCCGTTTAACCCGATGGCGTTCACGCGCGATTACGGAGTGATGTTGCTTGTCAGCGTCATTTTTGCCCTGCTCTGCTGGCGGCGGCAACGACAAATTGGCAAAGGCGCAGGCGCACTGCTGACGGGTGGATTTATCGTATGGATGGCGATGCTGTACTGGCTCTCGCCGCTTCTCTCTGGGTAAACGGAAACGCATTATGTCGCAAATAGAATTGCAGCCGGGTTTTGACTTTCAGAAAGCAGGAAAAGAGGTTCTGGAGATTGAACGTGAAGGTCTGGCGCAGTTAGATCAGTACATTAATCAGGATTTTAGTCTGGCATGTGAGAAGATACTCTACTGTGCCGGTAAAGTCGTGGTAATGGGAATGGGCAAGTCCGGCCACATTGGACGCAAAATGGCGGCAACCTTTGCCAGCACGGGAACGTCATCGTTCTTCGTGCACCCAGGGGAAGCGGCGCACGGCGACCTCGGGATGGTCACCCCACAGGACGTGGTTATCGCGCTGTCAAATTCCGGTGAATCCAATGAGATCCTGGCCCTGATCCCGGTACTGAAGAGACTACAGGTCCCGCTTATCTGTATGACCAGCCGCCCGGAAAGCAGCATGGCGCGTGCGGCGGATATTCATCTGTGCGTAAAAGTGCCCAAAGAAGCCTGCCCGCTTGGCCTTGCGCCAACGTCCAGCACGACGGCAGCACTGGTGATGGGCGATGCCCTTGCCGTTGCGCTGCTTGAAGCCCGTGGTTTTACCCCTGAAGATTTTGCGCTTTCTCACCCAGGCGGTGCGCTGGGCCGTAAGCTGCTGCTCAGGGTCAACGATATTATGCACACGGGCGATGAGATCCCTCACGTCAGCAAAGAGGCTTCCCTGCGCGACGCGTTACTGGAAATTACCCGTAAAAATCTGGGTATGACGGTGGTGTGCGACGATCTGATGAAAATTCAGGGAATATTCACCGACGGCGACTTACGCCGGGTGTTCGATATGGGCGTGGACGTTCGCACATTGGGTATCGCAGACGTCATGACGCCAGGCGGAATTCGCGTGCGTCCGGGCATCCTTGCGGTAGATGTCCTGAACCTGATGCAGTCCCGTCATATTACCGCAGTGATGGTTGCCGATGGCGACCAGTTGCTGGGTGTGGTACATATGCATGATCTTCTGCGCGCAGGCGTAGTGTAATGAAGGATAAGACAATGAGTAATGCGGGTGCATCCCTTGCAACCTGTTATGGTCCGGTAAGCGCGCACATGATGGCAAAGGCGGAAAACATCCGTCTGTTGATCCTTGATGTGGATGGCGTGCTCTCCGATGGCCTGATTTATATGGGCAACAGCGGCGAAGAGCTGAAAGCATTTAACGTTCGCGACGGGTACGGCATTCGTTGCGCGCTCACGTCCGGCATTGAAGTTGCTATTATCACCGGACGGAAAGCTAAACTTTTAGAAGACCGCTGCGAAACGCTGGGTATTACCCATTTGTATCAGGGGCAGTCCGACAAAATGGTCGCCTTTAACGATTTGCTGGCGAAGCTGGCAATCGCACCTGAGAACGTGGCCTATGTTGGCGATGATTTGATCGACTGGCCGGTAATGGCGGAAGTGGGTTTGAGCGTAGCGGTTGCTGACGCGCATCCGCTGCTTCTCCCACGCGCGGATTACGTCACCCGGATCAACGGTGGACGTGGGGCGGTCCGTGAAGTCTGCGATCTGCTTCTGCTCGCGCAGGGCAAGCTTGATGAGGCCAAAGGGCAATCGATATGAGTAAAACCAGACGTTGGGTTATCATTCTGCTTTCGCTTGTCGCATTGGTACTGATTGGCGTGAACCTTGCCGACCGTGACGATGCACAAACAGAAGTGGTTAATACGAGCGATCCAACCTATAAAAGCGATCACAGTGATACTGTGGTGTATAGCCCTGAAGGTGCGCTGAACTATCGCCTGATTGCCCAGCATGTGGAATATTTTTCCGATGACGGTATCTCGTGGTTTACCCAACCGGTGATGACCACTTTTGATACTGACAAAAACCCGACATGGTCAATTAAGTCAGACCGGGCAAAACTGACAAATGACCGTATGCTTTATCTGTACGGCCACGTTGAAGTCAACGCCCTGACCGCTGACTCACAACTGCGCAAAATTACGACGGATAACGCCCAGATCAACCTGGTGACCCAGGACGTGACTTCGCAAGATTTGGTCACGCTGTATGGCACAACATTTAATTCCAGCGGTTTAAGAATGCGCGGGAACTTACGCAGCAAAAACGCCGAGCTGATTGAAAAGGTTAGAACCTCCTATGAAATTCAAAACAAACAAACTCAGCCTTAAAGCCATTATCGCCAGCGCACTGCTGGCGGCCAGTCTTCCCGCGATTGCTGTGACTGGCGATACCGAACAGCCGATTCATATCGAATCCGACACTCAGTCCCTTGATATGCAAGGTAACGTCGTCACCTTCACCGGTAACGTCGTGATGACCCAGGGCACCATCAAAATTAACGCCGATAAAGTGGTCGTTACCCGTCCGGGCGGCGAGCAGGGCAAAGAGATTATTGATGGCTATGGTAATCCTGCCACGTTCTACCAGATGCAGGACAACGGCAAACCGGTGAAAGGCCGTGCCTCGCATATGCACTATGAGCTGGCGAAGGATCTGGTCATCCTGACCGGTAACGCCTATCTGGAACAGTTGGACAGCAATATTACCGGCGACAAGATCACCTATCTGGTCAAAGAGCAGAAAATGCAGGCCTCCAGCGAGAAAGGCAAACGCGTCACCACCGTGCTGGTTCCATCGCAGCTGCAGGATAAAGGCAAAGGCCAGGCTCCGGCACAAAAGAAGAGTAACTAATTCGTTATGGCAACATTAACTGCAAAAAACCTCGCGAAAGCGTATAAGGGCCGCCGTGTCGTCGAAGATGTCAGCCTGACCGTCAACTCCGGCGAAATTGTGGGTTTGCTTGGCCCTAACGGTGCAGGGAAAACCACTACCTTCTACATGGTGGTGGGCATTGTGCCGCGTGATGCTGGCAACATCATCATTGATGACGAAGACATTAGCCTGCTGCCGCTGCACGCGCGCGCGCGCCGTGGTATCGGCTACCTGCCGCAGGAAGCCTCAATCTTTCGTCGTTTGAGCGTCTACGACAACCTGATGGCCGTGCTGCAGATCCGTGACGACCTGACCAGCGAGCAGCGCACCGACCGCGCCAACGAGCTGATGGAAGAGTTTCATATCGAACATCTTCGCGACAGTCTTGGTCAGGCGTTGTCCGGGGGGGAGCGTCGTCGTGTCGAGATTGCACGTGCGCTGGCCGCCAACCCGAAATTCATCCTGCTGGATGAACCCTTCGCGGGCGTTGACCCGATCTCCGTTATTGATATCAAACGCATTATCGAACACCTGCGCGACAGCGGGCTTGGCGTGCTGATCACCGACCACAACGTCCGTGAAACGCTGGCCGTCTGTGAACGCGCCTACATTGTGAGCCAGGGCCATCTGATTGCCCACGGTACACCGCAGCAAATCCTCGAAGATGAGCATGTTAAGCGCGTGTACCTTGGGGAAGACTTCAGACTCTGATAGGGTAGAGGTAACGTAACGCCGAACCGGAGAAAAATGCTCTGAACATGAAGCAAGGTTTGCAATTAAGGCTCAGCCAACAACTGGCGATGACGCCGCAGCTACAGCAGGCGATTCGTCTGTTGCAGCTGTCCACGTTAGAACTCCAGCAGGAGCTCCAGCAGGCGCTGGACAGTAATCCGTTGCTGGAGCAAACCGATCTTCATGACGAGGTAGAAACCCAGCAAACGCAGGACACTGAAACGCTCGACACCGCTGATGCGCTCGAACAAAAAGAGATGCCGGACGAGCTGCCGCTGGATGCCAGCTGGGATGAAATCTACACCGCCGGAACCCCTTCCGGCACGCGTGCAGACTACCAGGATGACGAGCTACCGGTTTATCAGGGTGAAACCACCCAGTCACTACAGGATTACCTGATGTGGCAAGTGGAGTTGACCCCCTTCTCTGATACCGACCGCGCCATTGCGACCTCGATTGTCGATGCCGTTGACGATACGGGTTATTTAACCGTAACCCTGGACGACATCCTGGAAAGTATCGGCGACGACGAGATAGAACTCGAAGAGATCGAAGCGGTTCTAAAACGCATTCAGCGTTTCGACCCGGTCGGTGTGGCCGCGAAAGATCTCCGCGATTGCCTGCTGATCCAACTGTCGCAGTTCGCCAAAGAGACGCCGTGGATTGAAGAAGCCCGCTTAATCATCAGCGATCATCTTGATCTGCTGGCTAACCACGATTTCCGCTCCCTGATGCGCGTCACGCGCCTGAAGGAAGAGGTGCTGAAAGAAGCGGTGAATCTGATCCAGTCTCTCGATCCGCGTCCCGGCCAGTCGATCCAGACCAGCGAACCGGAATATGTCATTCCGGATGTGTTAGTCAGAAAACACAACGGTCGCTGGGTAGTTGAGCTGAACTCAGACAGCATTCCTCGCCTGCAAATCAACCAGCAGTACGCCTCCATGTGCACCAGCGCGCGCAATGACTCCGATAATCAATATATTCGTAGCAATTTGCAGGAAGCACGCTGGCTGATTAAAAGTCTGGAGAGTCGAAATGACACGCTGCTGCGCGTGAGCCGCTGTATTGTTGAACAACAGCAGGCTTTTTTTGAGCAGGGCGAAGAGTTTATGAAACCGATGGTACTGGCGGACATCGCCCAGGCCGTCGAGATGCATGAATCAACCATTTCTCGCGTGACCACGCAGAAGTATCTGCACAGTCCACGCGGTATTTTTGAGCTTAAGTATTTCTTCTCCAGTCATGTGAATACCGAAGGCGGCGGCGAAGCCTCGTCAACGGCCATTCGCGCACTGGTGAAGAAGTTGATCGCCGCGGAGAACCCCGCGAAGCCACTGAGTGACAGTAAGTTAACCACCATGCTGTCCGACCAGGGTATTATGGTGGCACGTCGTACTGTTGCGAAGTATCGAGAGTCTTTATCCATTCCGCCGTCTAACCAGCGTAAACAACTGGTTTGACACAACCGATAAGGAAGACACTATGCAGCTCAATATCACAGGACACAACGTCGAGATTACTGAGGCTTTACGCGAGTTTCTGAACACGAAGTTCGCGAAGCTCGAACAGTATTTCGAAAGGATCAATCAGGTCTATATTGTGTTGAAAGTGGAGAAAGTGACTCATATCTCGGATGCAACCCTGCACGTTAACGGGGGTGAACTCCATGCCAGTGCGGAAGGGCAAGACATGTACGCGGCTATCGACGGCTTGATTGATAAGCTTGCGCGACAGCTCAATAAACATAAAGATAAACTGAAACAACACTAATTGTCCGGGCAGTTAACGGGTGCAGGACGGCCTGTTGTGCGACACAACAGGCCATTTGTACAGTTAGCGCTTAGGTGAAATTATGATGAACAACGATTCGGCTCTTCAACTGAGCAATGTCCTTAACCAGGAATGTACCCGCAGTGGGGTTCACTGCCAGAGCAAAAAACGTGCGCTGGAGATCATCAGTGAACTGGCCGCAAAACAGCTGGGCCTGCCGCCACAGGTGGTGTTCGAAGCTATCCTGACCCGTGAAAAAATGGGCAGTACCGGCATCGGCAACGGCATCGCGATCCCGCATGGCAAACTCGAAGAAGACACCTTGCGTGCCGTCGGCGTGTTTGTGCAGCTTGAAACACCCATCGCCTTTGATGCCATTGATAACCAGCCCGTCGATCTCCTCTTCGCGCTGCTGGTGCCAGCAGACCAGACAAAGACCCATCTGCATACGTTGTCGCTGGTCGCTAAACGCCTGGCCGATAAAACCATTTGCCGTCGACTGCGTTCAGCGCAAAGTGATGAAGAGCTCTTCCAGATTATCACTGAAGCAGAAGGCAATCAGGATGATGCGTAACCGGGAGATGGCCTTCACATCTGTTGTCCTGAGGAGAAACGGAACATGGTGCTGATGATCGTCAGTGGTCGCTCGGGGTCGGGGAAATCCGTCGCCCTGCGCGCGCTGGAAGATATGGGGTTTTACTGCGTAGATAACCTGCCGGTGGTGCTGTTGCCGGATCTGGCGCGGACGCTCGCGGACAGACAAATTTCTGCCGCCGTCAGCATCGATGTCCGTAACATGCCAGAATCACCTGAGGTCTTTGAACAGGCCATGAGCAATCTGCCAGAGTGCTTCTCGCCTCAGCTGTTGTTTCTTGATGCCGATCGTAACACCCTGATCCGTCGCTACAGCGATACCCGTCGTTTGCACCCGCTTTCCAGTAAAAACCTTTCACTGGAAAGTGCCATCGACGAAGAGAGCGATCTGCTGGAACCGCTGCGCTCCCGGGCCGACCTGATTGTTGACACCTCCGAAATGTCCGTGCACGAACTGGCGGAAATGCTGCGAACCCGCCTGCTGGGTAAACGCGAGCGTGAATTGACGATGGTGTTTGAATCCTTCGGCTTTAAGCACGGTATTCCTATCGATGCGGATTATGTTTTCGACGTGCGCTTCCTGCCGAACCCGCACTGGGATCCCAAACTGCGTCCAATGACCGGTCTGGATAAGCCCGTGGCGGCCTTCCTCGACAGACACACAGAAGTTCACAATTTTATCTACCAGACGCGAAGCTACCTTGAGCTATGGTTACCTATGCTGGAGACAAACAATCGTAGCTATCTGACGGTAGCGATTGGCTGTACCGGCGGTAAACATCGTTCGGTTTATATCGCCGAACAGCTGGCCGACTACTTCCGCTCACGCGGAAAGAACGTTCAGTCCCGTCATCGCACGCTGGAAAAACGTAAAACATGACCGTAAAACAAACCGTTGAGATCACCAACAAGCTGGGCATGCATGCACGCCCGGCAATGAAATTGTTTGAACTGATGCAGGGTTTTGATGCAGACGTTTTGCTACGCAATGACGAAGGCACTGAAGCTGAAGCGAATAGCGTCATTGCGCTGCTAATGCTGGACTCAGCGAAAGGTCGCCAGATTGAAGTCGAGGCCACCGGCCCCCAGGAAGAGGAAGCGCTGGCGGCGGTGATTGCGCTGTTCAACGCAGGGTTCGACGAAGATTAAAGTCTGCCAGTCAGGCGGGTGGCGCTGCGCTTACCCGCCCTACATAAGATTATTTCGCTGCATAAACCCTTCCCCACCTAGCTGACGCATCTGGCGCATGATCCACGCCTGACGGCTTCGCACGTACCCTGACGGCGCACTCGCTTTAAAACGGATGGGATTCGGTAAAACAGCGGCCAATAGCGCCGCTTCTGACATACTCAGACGGCTGGCTGGCTTATTGAAATAACGCTGCGCGGCAGCTTCCACGCCGAATATGCCGTCGCCAAACTCAGCGACGTTGAGATAGACGGTCAGAATGCGCTTTTTGCTCCAGACCGTTTCCATCCCCAGGGTTAACCCCGCTTCCAGCCCTTTTCGCACCCAGCTTCGACCATCCCATAAAAACAGGTTTTTGGCCGTCTGCTGCGACAACGTCGACGCACCGCGCACGCGATTTTCATGACGCTCGTTGTGGGCGAGCGCCTTCTCGATGGCCGCCATGTCAAAACCCCAGTGCTCCGGGAATTTCTGATCTTCTGCCGCAATCACGGCCAGCCCCATGAACGGTGAGATCTCATCCATGCTTACCCAGTCCGAATGGGCGACATAGCCGAAATCACCGGTCAACCACGCGCTGAGCTGGCGCTCAACCATCACGGCGGAAAAGGGTACCGGTAGAATGCTGAATAAGGCGATCCCGCCGCCCCAGAAGACGGCCAGTACAAGCACAACGCGTAACAGGGTACGTTTTATCCACGTACCCGCAGCAAATTTACGGCTCATTCCGAGAGAACCAGCACTCTGTCCACCAGCTTATCAATGCCCGTAGCAGCTTCAGCGATGGATTGCGCCAGCATATAGGCGGGCGTGGTGACGATCTTGTTGTCTTCATCGACCACAATATCATCCACCGGACAAGGAACATGCTCGCCGCCCATATCTTCGACGATCTCTGCGGTATCAATATCGGTCCCGATGGTCAGGCGCAGCGGGAAGTCAAAGATCCGGGGCAGCATGGCCGGGGCAATACAGATGAAACCCAGCGGCTTGCCTGCTGCATGCAGCGCCTGGGCAAGCCGTTTTAAATCGGGATCGACATGGCACTCTGCCCCTTCCGAAGCAAAAGTGCTGAGATTTTTAGCTGCGCCAAAGCCACCCGGCACGATCAACGCATCCAGCGTTGAGGCATCAGCCTGCGCCAGGGGTTGGACAGCGCCCCGGGCGATACGCGCGGCTTCAATCAGGACGTTACGCGTTTCCGCCATCGGCTCGCCGGTAAGATGGTTGATTACATCCGCCTGGCTTTTATCCGGCGCGAAGCAGATCGCTTCAGCGCCCTGACGAGATAATGCCAGCAGCGTTAATACGGCTTCATGTATCTCTGAACCGTCGTAAACACCACAACCGCTCAGCACGACACCAATCTTTTTCATTATGACGTTCCTTCTTTGCAACCTGCTGAAGCACATTAAAAATTCTGATTAAACCGCTATGCTTCACACATTTCACTGATTCATGTAACAAACCATTTAAGATTTGCTATCTTATCTGCGTGCGGCCTCAATATTCAGGCGGCGTCCAAGCGAAAACAACACGAAAAATCAGGCGCAGCCACGATTTCCCTGGTGTTGGCGCAGTATTCGCGCACCCCGGTTAAGCCGGGGTCATTTTTTTCTGGCATCCACCCAGGCTTTCAGCACCGCCACATCGTTTTGCCACTCTTGTTTCATCTCTTCAACCCATTCACCAACATTATCTTCCCACGCAGGTAAATCAGGCGATTGAATCTGTTGACCCAGTTGCTGAAGATGGCGTAGCCCCACCGAGCCGGCCGCACCTTTGATTTTGTGCCCCTCTTCAACAATACCTTTCCGATCGCGCGCCGTCAGGTTGGACTCAAGCACGCTTAAGTAGCCCGGCATCATTTTTTCGAAAACCGCCAGACCATCGGTAATCAGTTTTGGCCCCACCAGATCGATATACTGCTCCAGCATTGCGGTATCGAGTAGGGTATGTGCTTTCGCGCTATCAACAGACGTCATGGTGCTCTCCTCTTCATCACGGGTATCCCAGAACTTCTTGATCATGGCGGTCAGGGCAGGCACCGCCAGCGGCTTGCTGAGCACATCATCCATACCGGCATCGAGGTACTCTTTTTTGTCTTTCAGTACGTTCGCCGTCAGCGCCACCAGCGGCGGCAGCTCATCGGCAGCATATTTGCGCGTAAGCTCACGAGAGATATCCAGCCCGGTCATGTCAGGAAGCTGAATATCCAGCAGGACCAGGTCATACTCGCCAGGCGTAAACATCTCCAGCGCCGCTTTACCGGTCATCGCCACATCCACGCTGTTACCGAGTTTTTCCAGTACGGAACGCGCCACAATCACGTTCAGTTCGATGTCCTCCACCAGCAGAACATGCAGAGCGGGCAGCGGCATATCGTCGTTCTCAAAGGTATCTTCCACCTCTTCAGCCACCGCAGGCGCATGCACCGTCAGGGTAAAGGTTGAACCTTTGCCCGGATGGCTGGCAACCGTGATATCACCGCCCATGCTTTTCGCCAGACGTTTCGACACCGCCAGACCAATACCGGTCCCGGTCGCCGGTTTACCGCCGTTACTGTCTTTCACCTGGTAGTACATGGCAAAGATCTTATCCTGCTCTTCCTGCGGAATGCCGATACCCGAGTCCTCAACCTCGAAGTGCAGCATATCCCCTTCGTCATAGCGAATACGCACCGCAACCCGCCCCTTCTGGGTAAACTTCACGGCGTTGCTGATCAAGTTCCACAGGATCTGGCGCAGGCGCGTGCCGTCCGTAACCACTTTATGCGGCAGCGGCAGGGTTGGCTCCATCACAAAGCTCAGCCCTTTTTGCTGGGCCTGCAGGCCGGAGAGGTTCTCCAGGTCTGCCAGGAAACCGGTGAAATCCACCGGTTGGTTATCAAGCTGCACCTTACGGCGCTCCATTTTATCCATGTCGATAATATCGTTAAAGATATTGCCCAGCGTGACCGCCGAGACATGGATCGTTTTGAGGTATTTTTCCTGCTCGCCGGTCAGGTCGGTGTCGAGAAGAATACGGCTCAGCCCAACGATGCCGTTCAGCGGCGTACGCAGCTCGTGGCTGATGGTTGAGATAAAGGTGGTCTTGTCGCGGCTGGCGCGTTCCAGCGCATCCTGATAGCGCTTACGCTCGGTGATATCGCGGCCAAAGCCCATCAGCCCGTGGCGTTTCCCCACGCGGTCGTAATACGGCACTTTGCGGATCTCAAAGCAGGCTTTACGCCCGTCGGGATAATCCAGCCACTGTTCGTAGGTGAGCGACACGTTGTGGCGGAAGACTTTTTCATCCGTCTCCATCACTTTGGCAGCCGCTTCTTCGGAATAGACATCCTGCGGTTTGAGGTTAACCAGCTGTTTTTCACTTTTGCCGGTCAGCAGCTCCATTGCGCGGTTACAGCCGGAGAATTCTTTATCTTCGTTACGATAGAAAACCAGATCCGGCGAGGCATCCAGGAAGGAGCGCAGGAAAGAGGATTGTTGTTCGAGCTGGATCTGCGTCACTTCACGCTCTTTCATCTCGATTTTCAGTTGCTCCAGCGTAGCCTGACGTTCAGCTTCAGCCTTCTCGCGGTCCGAAATCTCCTGATTCAACTGCGCAATATTATCCTTGAGCTGGACGTTAAGCTTGAGATCGCGCTCGCGCATCTCTTCCAGCTTATCCACCAGTTTTGATAAACGCTGACGTGACTCCTCCAGTTGCTCCACGACCACCGACAGGAAATAGACCGCCCACGGCGTGATCAACAGGCCGAAGAAAATAGAGCGGATCACGTCGATGCTTTCAACCTGACCATGCAGAACCATGGTCACGGCCATTTGCACGACAATCGCCAGAACGACCAGCGCCAGTGCCAGCAGTAAGGAGAAACGCACCAGCCCGAGCTTCATCATCAGGTCGACGTAATACTGGGCCAGCATTCGAATTTGCTTCATAGGGGATCCCTTCACGACGTTATCGCTCAATAATACTCAAATTCGCGGCGAGGCGTTGAAGGTTGTGAGAAAAAGTGCGGGGTGAAACAGGAGATTAGCCTCGCTTCCGGCAAACCGGAAGCGAGGAGAGAACAATCAGGAACGTTTTAGCAGCAGCCAGAGGCTGATCAGGAAGAAGCTGGCGCTTGGCAGCAGCGCGCCGATAATCGGCGGGATACCGTAAACCAGCGTCAACGGACCGAAGATCTGGTCGAGGACGTAGAACACAAAGCCGAAGCTGATCCCGGTCACGACGCGCACGCCCATCGGCACGCTACGCAATGGACCGAAGATAAACGACAGCGCCATCAGCATCATTACCGCGACAGACATCGGCTGGAAAATTTTGCTCCACATATTGAGCTGATAACGCCCGGCGTCTTGTCCACTCGACTTCAGATACTTCACGTAGTTATGCAGGCCGCTGATAGAGAGCGCATCAGGGTCCAGCGCAACCACGCCCAGCTTGTCCGGCGTCAGGTTGGTCTTCCAGGTACCGGAAACCGTCTGCGTCCCGGTGATCTGTTTCGGATCGTTCAGGTCAGACTCATCTACCTGTGAGAGACGCCACTGTTTGTGTTCAGCATCAAATTTTGCAGAGGAGGCGTGACGCACAGACTTCAAACGACGTTCATCGTTAAAGGTGTAAATACTCACACCGCCCAGTTCGTCATCACCTTTCACGCGCTCGATGTAGACGAAGCTATTACCGTCTTTCGCCCACAGACCTTGCTGCGTTGAGAGCAGTGAGCCGCCGTACATGGCCTGAGCGCGGTAGTTACGCGCCATCTGTTCGCCCTGCGGCGCCACCCACTCGCCAATCGCCATGGTCAACAGCACCAGTGGGATCGCGGTTTTCATGACGGACAGCGCAACCTGCATACGGGTAAAGCCGGAAGCCTGCATCACCACCAGTTCGCTACGCTGCGCCAGCATCCCCAGCCCCAGCAGCGCGCCGAGCAAAGCCGCCATCGGGAAGAAGATTTGCACGTCTTTTGGCACGCTGAGCAGGGTATACATCCCCGCACCCAGCGCGTCATAGCTCCCCTGTCCGGCTTTTTTCAGCTGGTCGACAAACTTGATAATGCCGGAGAGCGACACCAGCATGAACAGGGTCATCATGATGGTGGTAAAAATCGTTTTACCGATATAGCGGTCAAGAACGCCAAATGCCTGCATTAGATGGCTCCTTTACGCGTAAACCGGGCACGGATTCGACGCATTGGCACCGTATCCCACAAGTTGAGGCCCACCGCCAGCAGCAGATACAGACCATTCACTACCCAGGTCCAGACAACCGGGTCAATTTTCCCTTTGCCACCGTTGGACTTAATTGACGTCTGGAGCAGGAAGAACACCAGATACAACAGCATGGCCGGAAGCATCGACAGCACGCGTCCCTGACGCGGGTTCACCACGCTCAGCGGAACAACCATCAATGCCATCATAAACACGGTGAATACCAGCGTGATGCGCCAGTGCAGTTCAGCACGCGCACGATCGGTATCGGTGTTGATCAGGGTACGCATATCCATCTGTTCGGTGTCAGTCGGATCGAGCGCGACGGCCTGATGACCAATAATCGCCTGGTAGTTCTGGAAATCGGTGATACGGAAATCGCGCAGCATCGCTGTGCCTTCAAAGCGCGTCCCTTTGTTCAGCGTCACAACCTGGGAACCATCTTTACGCTGTGCCAGTTGACCAGAATCGGCGACCACCACGGAAGGACGGGCGTTACCTTTGGTACGCAACTGAGCAAGAAACACATCGTTAAAGCGGCTGCCGTCAACGCTTTCGATAAAGAGAACAGAGTTACCGTCGGTGGCCTGCTGGAACTGGCCCTGGGCCAGCGCGGCCAACCCCGGGTTAGCTTTTGCTTCCGCCAGCACTTCGTCCTGATGACGGGATGACGCCGGGCCTGCCCACATGACGTTTACGGCAGCAACGATCCCCGTGAACAACGCCAGTACCATAGCCGCTTTCACCAACACGGCTTTGCTTAAGCCGCAGGCGTGCATCACCGTGATTTCACTTTCGGTATACAGCTTACCGAGCGTCATCAGTAAACCGAGGAAAAGGCTTAACGGCAGAATGAGCTGCGCCATTTCAGGCACGCCTAATCCGAGCAGAGAAAGCACCAGATTTGTTGGGATTTCACCGTCAACCGCCGCGCCGAGGATCTTGACCAGCTTCTGACAGAAAAAGATCAGAAGAAGGATAAAGAGGATCGCCAGTTGGCTCTTCAGCGTCTCCCGCACCAGATATCTTATGATTATCACTTTAAATACGCCCGTTAAAACTCGTCTTTTGCAGGAATTTAGCTTGTTTCATGGCTTAAACGTCATTTATTCTCTTGAGTCGTCGAAATCATCGCTAAGATTAAAAAACCCGGCGGATTCGCGCTTCAGAACATTTAATGACGTGCCGAAACCGTAGTAACGTAAGATTAACACGAAGTCACCACAACCGCGGACATGAGTTACGAAAGGTTTCAATTCTATCCGTAGCTGCCGCCGTTGTCTTTAAGATTCAGGAGCGTAGTGCATGGAGTTCAGTGTAAAAAGCGGTAGCCCGGAGAAACAGCGGAGTGCCTGCATCGTTGTGGGCGTGTTTGAACCGCGCCGACTCTCCCCGATCGCCGAACAACTCGATAAAATCAGTGACGGCTACATCAGCGCCCTGCTGCGCCGTGGCGAACTGGAAGGTAAACCTGGGCAGACGCTGTTACTGCACCATGTTCCGAACGTCCTGTCCGAACGCATTCTGCTGATTGGCTGCGGCAAAGAGCGTGAGCTGGATGAGCGTCAGTATAAGCAGGTGATTCAGAAAACGATTAATACCCTGAATGATACCGGCTCAATGGAAGCCGTCTGCTTCCTGACTGAACTGCACGTCAAAGGCCGTAACACCTACTGGAAAGTGCGCCAGGCCGTCGAAACCGCAAAAGAGAGCCTGTACAGCTTCGACCAGCTCAAGACCAATAAAAGCGAGCCGCGCCGCCCGCTGCGTAAAATGGTCTTCAACGTGCCTACACGCCGTGAGCTGACCAGCGGCGAGCGCGCTATTCAGCACGGTCTGGCGATTGCCGCCGGTATTAAAGCCGCTAAAGATCTCGGCAACATGCCGCCAAACATCTGTAACGCCGCGTACCTGGCCTCTCAGGCGCGTCAGCTGGCGGATTCCTACAGCAAGAATGTCATCACTCGCGTCATCGGCGAACAGCAGATGAAAGAGCTGGGTATGCACTCTTATCTGGCGGTCGGCAACGGCTCGCAGAACGAATCCCTGATGTCGGTGATTGAGTACAAGGGCAACCCGTCCGAAGACGCGCGCCCGATCGTGCTGGTCGGTAAAGGCCTGACCTTCGACTCCGGCGGTATCTCCATCAAGCCTGCCGAAGGCATGGACGAGATGAAGTACGACATGTGCGGTGCGGCGGCGGTTTACGGCGTCATGCGCATGGTCGCTGAGCTTCAGCTGCCGATTAACGTCATCGGCGTGCTGGCGGGCTGTGAAAACATGCCTGGCGGTCGCGCTTACCGTCCTGGAGACGTGCTGACCACCATGTCCGGCCAGACTGTTGAAGTGCTGAATACCGACGCCGAAGGCCGTCTGGTGCTGTGCGACGTGCTGACCTACGTTGAGCGCTTCGAACCTGAAGCGGTGATCGACGTGGCAACGCTGACCGGCGCCTGCGTGATTGCGCTGGGTCACCACATCACCGGCCTGATGTCGAACCACAACCCGCTGGCACACGAGCTTATCGGCGCGTCCGAACAGGCCGGTGACCGCGCGTGGCGTCTGCCGCTGGGCGATGAGTTCCAGGAGCAACTGGAGTCCAACTTTGCGGATATGGCGAACATCGGCGGTCGTCCTGGCGGTGCGATCACCGCGGGCTGCTTCCTGGCGCGCTTCACCCGCAAGTACAACTGGGCGCACCTGGACATCGCGGGCACCGCATGGCGCTCCGGTAAAGCCAAGGGCGCAACCGGTCGTCCGGTCGCGCTGCTGTCGCAGTTCCTGCTTAATCGTGCGGGTTTTAACGGCGACGAGTGATGAAAAACGCCGGGTGGCGGCGTCGCCTTACCCGGCCTACAGCGTCACTCAACCGTAGGCCGGGTAAGCGTAGCGCCACCCGGCTTTGCATTTAAATCCACGACAAGAAGCCCCATATATGAAGAATGCAACGTTCTACCTTCTGGACAACGACACGCATCAGGATGGCCTCAGCGCCGTCGAACAGCTGGTGTGTGACATTGCCGCAGAACGTTGGCGGGCAGGTAAACGCGTGTTGATTGCCTGTGAAGATGAGCAGCAGGCGATTCGCCTTGATGAAGCGCTGTGGGCCCGCCCGCCGGAGAGTTTTGTGCCACATAACCTGTCGGGCGAAGGCCCGCGCGGTGGCGCACCGGTCGAAATTGCCTGGCCGCAGAAGCGCAACAGCAGCGCGCGCGATATTCTCATTAGCCTGCGGGTAGACTTTGCAGATTTTGCCACCGCTTTCACAGAAGTGGTAGACTTTGTCCCTTACGAAGAATCTTTGAAACAACTGGCGCGCGAACGCTATAAAGCGTACCGCCTGGCTGGTTTTAACCTGAATACGGCAACCTGGAAATAATGGAAAAGACATATAACCCACGCGATATCGAACAGCCGCTTTACGAGCACTGGGAACAGCAGGGCTATTTCAAGCCTAACGGCGACGAAAGCAAAGAGTCCTTCTGCATCATGATCCCGCCGCCGAACGTCACCGGCAGTTTGCATATGGGACATGCTTTCCAGCAGACCATCATGGACACCATGATCCGCTACCAGCGCATGCAGGGTAAAAACACCCTGTGGCAAGCGGGGACTGACCACGCGGGTATCGCGACCCAGATGGTGGTTGAGCGTAAAATTGCCGCTGAAGAAGGTAAAACCCGCCACGACTACGGTCGCGACGCGTTCATCGACAAAATCTGGCAGTGGAAGGCAGAATCCGGCGGCACCATTACCCGTCAGATGCGCCGTCTCGGCAACTCCGTGGACTGGGAGCGCGAGCGCTTCACCATGGACGAAGGCCTCTCCAACGCCGTGAAAGAAGTCTTCGTGCGCCTGTATAAAGAAGACCTGATTTACCGCGGCAAGCGCCTGGTAAACTGGGATCCGAAACTGCGCACCGCAATTTCTGACCTGGAAGTGGAAAACCGCGAGTCTAAAGGCTCCATGTGGCACATCCGCTATCCGCTGGCCGACGGCGCGAAAACCGCCGACGGCAAAGATTACCTGGTGGTTGCAACGACGCGTCCGGAAACCCTGCTGGGCGATACCGGTGTCGCCGTTAACCCGGAAGATCCGCGTTATAAAGATCTGATTGGCAAATTCGTGGTGCTGCCGCTGGTGAACCGCCGTATTCCGATTGTGGGCGACGAACACGCCGACATGGAAAAAGGCACCGGCTGCGTAAAAATCACCCCGGCGCACGACTTCAACGACTACGAAGTCGGCCGTCGTCACGCCCTGCCGATGATCAACATTCTGACCTTCGACGGCGACATCCGCGAAAGCGCAGAAGTGTACGACACCAAAGGCGAAGAGTCTGACGTTTACTCCAGCGACATCCCGGCTGAGTTCCAGAAGCTGGAACGTTTTGCCGCGCGTAAAGCGATTGTGGCTGCCGTCGACGCGCTCGGCCTGCTGGAAGAGATAAAACCTCACGATCTGACCGTGCCGTACGGCGACCGTGGCGGCGTGGTTATCGAGCCGATGCTGACCGACCAATGGTACGTGCGTGCCGACGTGCTGGCGAAACCGGCTGTGGAAGCGGTTGAGAACGGCAGCATTCAGTTCGTGCCGAAGCAGTACGAAAACATGTACTTCTCCTGGATGCGCGACATTCAGGACTGGTGTATCTCCCGTCAGCTGTGGTGGGGTCACCGTATTCCGGCGTGGTACGACAACGACGGCAACGTCTACGTTGGCCGCACCGAAGATGAAGTGCGTCAGGAAAACAACCTGAGCGCGGATGTTGCCCTGCGTCAGGACGAAGACGTGCTGGACACCTGGTTCTCCTCCGCGCTGTGGACCTTCTCCACGCTCGGCTGGCCGGAAAACACCGACGCGCTGCGTCAGTTCCACCCAACCAGCGTGATGGTGTCCGGTTTCGACATTATCTTCTTCTGGATTGCCCGCATGATCATGATGACCATGCACTTCATCAAAGACGAAGACGGCAAGCCACAGGTTCCGTTCCACACCGTCTACATGACCGGTCTGATCCGCGACGACGAAGGGCAGAAAATGTCCAAGTCCAAGGGCAACGTTATTGACCCGCTGGACATGGTTGACGGTATCTCTCTGGAAGACCTGCTGGAAAAACGTACCGGCAACATGATGCAGCCGCAGCTGGCTGAGAAAATCCGCAAGCGCACCGAGAAGCAGTTCCCGAACGGGATCGAGTCTCACGGTACCGACGCCCTGCGCTTCACCCTGGCGGCGCTGGCCTCGACCGGCCGTGACATCAACTGGGACATGAAGCGTCTGGAAGGTTACCGTAACTTCTGTAACAAGCTGTGGAACGCCAGCCGCTTCGTGCTGATGAACACCGAAGATCAGGATTGCGGCTTCAACGGCGGCGAGATGACCCTGTCGCTGGCGGACCGCTGGATCCTGGCGGAATTCAACCAGACGGTGAAAGCGTTCCGCGACGCGCTGGACAGCTACCGCTTTGATATCGCCGCGGGCATCCTGTACGAATTCACCTGGAACCAGTTCTGTGACTGGTATCTGGAGCTGGCGAAGCCGGTGATGAACGGCGGTTCTGAGGCGGAGCTGCGCGGCACGCGCAACACGCTGATTACCGTTCTGGAAGGTCTGCTGCGCCTGGCGCATCCGGTCATTCCATTCATCACCGAAACCATCTGGCAGCGCGTGAAGGTGATTGCAGGCATCAACGCTGACACCATCATGCTGCAGCCGTTCCCGGAATTCGATGCGGCGAAGGTTGATGAGGCGGCGTCTGCGGACACCGAGTGGCTGAAACAGGCGATCGTTGCGGTACGTAACGTCCGTGCTGAAATGAACATTGCCCCAGGCAAACCGCTGGAGCTGCTGCTGCGCGGCTGCAGCGAGGCTGCTGTGCGTCGCGTCAGCGAGAACAATACCTTCCTCAAGACCATGGCGCGTCTGGAAAGCATCACCGTGCTGCCTGCTGATGAAAAAGGTCCGGTTTCCGTGACCAAAATCATCGACGGTGCCGAGCTGCTGATCCCGATGGCGGGCCTGATCGACAAAGACGCCGAACTGGCGCGTCTGGCGAAAGAAGTGGCGAAAGTCGACGTGGAAATTGGCAAAATCGAAAGCAAACTGGCGAACGAAGGCTTTGTGGCCCGCGCGCCGGAAGCGGTCATCGCCAAAGAGCGTGAACGTCTGGTTGCTTTCGCTGATGCGAAGACCAAACTGATTGAGCAGCAGGCGGTTATTGCCGCTCTGTAATGCTTTTACCCCTTACGCTTCAGGGCGTAAGGGGTAACCTTCCTGAAAACTCCTCGCTTGCACTCCCCTTTCTGCGGTGCTATTAACAGCAGTTGTGTGTCAATTTTTGTCATGAGTAATGCTATGAGCGTGATTACCCCCGTCGCGACGACAATGCGTCGGATCACTGAGCAGGACAACCCGGCCATTGCCGCTGTTATCCGCACGGTTTCCGCCGAATATGGCCTGACAGCCGATAAAGGCTACACCGTGGCCGATCCTAATCTCGATGAGCTTTTCCATCTGTACAACCAGCCGGGCCATGCCTACTGGGTTATCGAGCAGAATGGCAAGGTCGTGGGCGGCGGCGGCGTGGCACCACTGAGCTGCAGCGAGCCGGATATTTGTGAGCTGCAGAAAATGTATTTTCTGCCGTCGGTTCGCGGACAGGGTCTGGCGAAAAAGCTGGCGCTGGTCGCCCTTGAACATGCGCGCACCCAGGGTTTCAAACGCTGTTACCTCGAAACCACCGCCTTCCTCAAAGAGGCCATCGGCCTGTATGAGCATCTCGGCTTTGAGCATATTGATGCACCGCTGGGCTGTACCGGCCACGTTGATTGCGAAGTCAGAATGCTGAAAAGTCTGTAACTTCCGTTCCTGCCCTCTTCTGTTAAGCGGCTGTAAACTGGATGCTCTACACTCACAGTTCACACCATAACAGGGGAAACACGATGTCGAAGATAAAAAGCTACGCCGCACCGCAGGCGGGTGCAGAACTTGAGCTGTACGAGTACGATGCGGGCGAACTAAAAGCAGAAGACGTCGAAGTACAGGTTGATTACTGCGGGATCTGCCACTCGGATCTCTCGATGATCGACAACGAATGGGGCTTCTCCAGCTACCCGCTGGTTGCCGGGCACGAAGTCATTGGCCGCGTAGTGGCGCTTGGTAGCGCCGCGCAGGACAAAGGGCTGAAGGTAGGCCAGCGCGTGGGCATTGGCTGGACGGCACGCAGCTGTGGTCACTGCGACGCCTGTATCAGCGGCAACCAGATCAACTGCCTCGAAGGCGCCATTCCCACCATCCTGAATAAAGGCGGTTTTGCCGATAAGCTGCGCGCCGACTGGCAATGGGTCATCCCGCTGCCGGACAGCATTGATATCGAATCCGCCGGTCCGCTGCTGTGCGGCGGTATCACCGTCTTCAAACCCCTGCTGATGCACCATATCACCGCCACCAGCCGCGTAGGCGTCATCGGTATTGGCGGCCTGGGCCATATCGCCATCAAACTACTGCACGCGATGGGCTGCGAAGTCACGGCGTTTAGCTCCAACCCGGCGAAAGAGAAAGAAGTGCTGGCGATGGGTGCGGATAAAGTGGTGAACAGCCGCGATCCGGAAGCACTGAACGCGCTGGCGGGTCAGTTTGACCTGATCATCAACACCGTGAATGTCGATCTCGACTGGCAGCCGTACTTTGAAGCGCTGGCCTACGGCGGTAACTTCCACACCGTGGGTGCGGTAATGAAGCCGCTGCCGGTTCCGGCATTTACCCTGATCGGCGGGGATCGCAGCGTGTCAGGCTCCGCGACCGGTACGCCGTTTGAGTTGCGCAAGCTGATGAAGTTTGCCGGACGCACCAAAGTGGCCCCGACCACCGAACTGTATCCGATGTCGAAAATCAACGAAGCGATCCAGCACGTGCGTGACGGCAAAGCCCGCTACCGCGTGGTGTTGAAAGCGGATTTTTGATGTGACATTGCCGGGGAATGTGCGGCCTGATGCCCTCACCCCAACCCTCTCCCACTGGGAGAGGGCGCAAACACTAAAAACGGTAACGGTTGTTACCGTTTTGCTTCTACCATGGCCTTAAACACCTCTGCCACCGCGACCGCACCCGGATCCATCACGCCGTCCAGATTCTCTTTATTCACATACGACGAGCGCCCCGCTCCGGCTTTCTCCATTTTCGCCGTTGCCTCTGCCCCCTGCTGTGCCGCCTGCGCCGCTGACTGAAGATCTTTTTTATGCAAAGCCTCCAGCGCCGGTTGGAGCGCGTCGATCAGCGTGCGATCGCCAAGATCTGCACCACCATACTGCTTCATCTGCGCCAGTCCGCTGAGCAATGCCTCCGGTAGCGGCTGTCCATCGTGAAGCTTTTGTCCGGCCGCCGTGAAGAAGATCGACATCAGCACCCCGCTCGATCCGCCCATCACCGTCGCCAGCCGCTCGCCCACCAGCAGCAGCAGCGTCGACACGTCGTTCAGCGGAAGTTTGTGCTCCTCCAGACGCTGCGCAATATCCCGCGCACCTTGCGCAAAGGTGGAGCCCGTATCACCGTCGCCCACTTTCGCATCCAGCGCGTTCAGGCGATTTTCAAGTTCGATCAGCGTCCCGGTTACCGAGGAAACATACTCACTCACCCGCGGGTTTTCCGACGGGGAGTATTCCACGCGATCGTGAATGGCGTTATGCGCAACGGTACGTAAAGGTGCGAACGGCACGGGCTTCTGCCAGCCCAGCGTCTCGACCTCGGCGTGAATCGCCTTTTCGAAGAAATCGTTGAGCTTCAGCAGCGTCAGAGAAAAGCCTTTCATGTCCAGCGCGCTCACCAGCGGCGCCGGCCCAATCAGGTACGCAATGTTCTCTTTCAGCGCCGAATGCGCCAGCTCTTTGGTCAGCAACGCCATTTCGAGCGCCGAGACGCCGCCGAGGTTGTTAATCAGCACGGCAAAGCGCCCTTCGCCCGCCTGCGCTTTGAGCGGCGTCACCAGCGTGTCGATAATCGCTTTGCTGTTTTGCGTATCCACCACGGACGCCCCCGGCTCACCGTGAATGCCCAGCCCCAGTTCGACGTGGCCTTGCTTAATCCGCCCCTCTTCCTCGTCGCTGCCGGGTAGGTTGCACGTTTGTATCGCAACGCCCAGGCTCCAGAGGTTGTCGCAGGCCTGTTGCGCAATATCCCGCACCTCACTCAACGATTTCCCGTGCTCCGCCGCATAGCCCGCAATCTTATGCACCAGCGCCGTACCGGCAATACCGCGCGGCTGCTTGTTGTCCGGCAGCGCGATATCGTCCGCCACAATCACCATCTCCACCTTCAGGCCGTAGCGTTTGGCCTTTTCTGCCGCCAGACCAAAATTCAGGCGGTCGCCGGTGTAATTTTTGACGATCAGCAGGCAGCCGCGATCGCCCGTGACCGCCACAATGGCATTCAACACCGCATCCACGCTCGGCGAGGCAAACAGGTCGCCACATACCGCCGCCGTGAGCATCCCTTTTCCGACAAACCCAGCGTGCGCCGGTTCGTGGCCGGAACCCCCACCGGAGATCACCGCTACGCGGCTTTTATCCCAGTCACCGCGCGCAACAATTCGAATGGCAGGATCAACATCAAGCTTGACGAGGTTTCCGTGCGGAGCAGAAATCAGAATGCCTTCAATAGCATCGTTAACCAGTTGTTTGCGATCATTAAAAAAGAATCTGGACATACATTCCCAAAATGTTGTGAACCGTATGCAAAAGCATAGTCCGCGCTGGATAATGCGCCGCAAAGTCAGGAATTTACTCAACCAAATTGCGGCCAGGTTGCCTATACTCCACCCAGGACAAAGAGAGGAAGCGCATCATGAGTACACCATTGTTAATTGCCCGGACGCTGGAAAAAGAGCTGTATTTACTGCCCGCGATGGCGAACCGCCACGGTCTGATCACCGGAGCGACCGGGACCGGGAAAACCGTCACCCTGCAAAAGCTGGCGGAGTCGCTTTCGGAGATTGGCGTACCGGTCTTTATGGCTGACGTGAAAGGCGATTTAACCGGTGTCGCTCAGGAAGGGACGGCCTCTGAGAAACTGCTCGAACGGCTGAAGAATATTGGCATCACGGACTGGACGCCGCACAGCAATCCGGTGGTGGTGTGGGATATCTTTGGTGAGAAAGGCCACCCGGTGCGCGCCACCGTCTCCGATCTCGGTCCTCTTCTCCTGGCGAGGCTCCTTAACCTCAACGACGTGCAGTCCGGCGTGCTGAACATTATCTTCCGTATTGCCGACGATCAGGGACTGCTTCTGCTTGATTTCAAAGATCTGCGCGCCATTACCCAGTACATCGGCGATAACGCCAAATCTTTCCAGAACCAGTACGGCAACATCAGCAGCGCCTCGGTAGGGGCCATTCAGCGTGGGTTGCTGACCCTGGAGCAACAGGGGGCCGAGCACTTCTTCGGCGAGCCGATGCTGGATATCAAAGACTGGATGCGCACCGACAGCAGCGGCAAAGGCATCATCAACATTCTGAGTTCAGAAAAGCTCTACCAGATGCCAAAGCTCTACGCCGCCAGCCTGCTGTGGATGCTCTCCGAACTGTACGAACAGTTACCCGAAGCGGGCGATCTGGAAAAACCGAAGCTGGTCTTCTTCTTTGACGAAGCGCACCTGCTGTTTAACGACGCACCGCAGGTATTGCTGGATAAAATTGAACAGGTCATTCGCCTGATCCGCTCCAAAGGCGTTGGCGTCTGGTTTGTGTCGCAAAACCCTTCGGATATCCCGGATAACGTGCTCGGTCAGCTGGGCAACCGCGTGCAGCACGCCCTGCGCGCATTCACGCCAAAAGATCAGAAAGCAGTAAAAGCCGCCGCGCAAACCATGCGCGCCAATCCGGCCTTTGATACCGAAGCGGCGATTCAGGCGTTAGGCACCGGTGAAGCGCTGATCTCGTTCCTGGATGCGAAGGGCAGTCCGTCCGTGGTGGAACGCGCTATGGTGATCGCGCCCTGCTCGCGCATGGGGCCGGTTACCGACGATGAACGCAACGGCCTGATTAACCACTCTCCGGTTTACGGAAAGTACGAAGACGAAGTGGACCGGGAGTCCGCGTTCGAAATGCTGCAAAAAGGGGTTCAGGCGACAACGGAATCGCAGGATGCGCCTGCCGCAAAAGGGCAGTCCGTCGCTGTGGATGACGGTATTCTCGGGGGGCTCAAAGACATCCTGTTCGGCAGCACCGGGCCGCGCGGCGGCAAGCGCGACGGCGTGGTACAAACCATGGCGAAAAGCGCCGCGCGACAGGTCACCAATCAGATAGTGCGCGGCATGCTGGGAAGCCTGTTAGGCGGCCGTCGCCGGTAGACGAGGAACCCACGGGCGGCCAAGCGCCGACCCCTGTACACCGTTCTCCTGTAGATAGCGGTCGATTTCCACCATCCCCGTCCAGCGGTTCTCACACCATAGCGGTGCCAGAAGCGTTGGACGGCGGGCGCTGGCGGAGATGCGGTGGTAGACAATTTCCGGCGGCGTGTGGCGAATCATCTCCCCTGCCGTCACCGTATAGTCGTCGAGCTCAATACCGCTTAACCGCCCGGCTTCCCAGGCTTTCGCCATAATGCTTCCCGTAACGATATGCAGCGGATGCAGCTTAATGCCGTCCACGCCGGTCTCAACCACCTTTTCCAGCGTTTCAAGACCATGCTGTTGACCTTCACCGGGTAACCCAACAATCAGATGCGAACAGACTTTCAGCCCACGCTCACGGGCCAGCCGCGTGGTGCGCTGGTAGCAGGCGAAATCATGACCGCGATTGATGCGGTGCAGGGTTTTGTCGTGCGCGGTTTGCAAGCCCAGCTCCAGCCAGATCTCGTAGCCTTGTTCTTTGTACTCGCTGAGCAGGTCCAGCACCGCGTCCGGTACGCAGTCCGGGCGCGTCCCCACGCACAGCCCTACGATGTTAGCCTGGCTGACCGCCTGTTGATACATCGAGCGCAGCACCTGCACCTCCGCCCACGTGCTGGTGTAGGCCTGGAAATAGGCCAGATACTGCTTCGCGCGGTTCACCAGGCTCGCCTGATGCGCGAGCTGTTCCGCGATAGAATGATGCTGCTGAGCTTCGTCAGCAAAGGACGCAACGTTACAGAATGTGCAGCCGCCGCGCCCGATGGTGCCATCGCGATTCGGGCAGCTAAACCCGCCGTGCAGCGTCAGCTTGTGAACCTTTTGTCCGTATCGCTGCAAAAGATCCCCACCAAACATATTGACTAATTTCTGTAACTGCATAATCTGATAGACCGTCCCGGAGAAAGGGGACAAGCCTGCCATTTTTAGCCTCTGTCGGCGATGACCTGGATCAATCGCCCTGGACGGCCTTTATCCATATGAATAAATACTCAAGATTACTGCAATTTCATTCACGCCACTCGTAATTACTTTTCCTTATGTTCTGATTGTTTTTTTCATTTATAGCACCACCACTGAAAAACAGTGGGTTTATGCGGGTTTGAAGTCAATGATAGATTATTATTCTGCTATAAAACGGCTATTCAGCACGCTACATTGATAATACCGCTTTCATATAGTGAGTCAGATCACACTCCGCTGCGTCCTGTCAGGGCATACAATCAATGTAAAAATAGTTAAATACCCTTTAATTACAATCAGATAAACTCTCTTTAGCACATTTTTGTATAAATAAGATTGCCATTTGACCTGTGTACCAATTCCCGATAAGTTGGAAATCCGCTGGAAGCTTTCTGGATGAGCGGCCTGCTCATCATATTTATGCAGTAATTGAGATTCCCTCTGAAGCAAGTCCTCAAACTTGTTTACCTGCGCGAAAGGATGAAAAAGAGGGCGAATGCGAGGTCCGCGTATGAAACGCAAACCCCGTCGCCATGCTCTTTCTGTGCCTGTGCGCCACGGTAAAGTTCAGTGGGAAGCCCGACGAGCCTGGGGAGGTTCACTGATATGTTGTACGATAAATCCCTTGAGAAGGATAACTGTGGTTTCGGCCTGATCGCCCACATAGAAGGCGAACCTAGCCACAAGGTAGTGCGTACTGCTATTCACGCACTGGCCCGTATGCAGCACCGTGGCGCCATCCTGGCTGATGGTAAAACCGGCGACGGTTGCGGTCTGCTGCTGCAAAAACCGGATCGTTTCTTCCGCATCGTGGCGGAAGAGCGCGGCTGGCGTTTAGCCAAAAACTACGCTGTCGGCATGCTGTTCCTGAATCAGGATCCTGAAAAGGCTGCCGCCTCACGCCGCATCGTCGAAGAAGAACTTCAGCGTGAAACCCTGTCTATTGTCGGCTGGCGCAATGTGCCAACCAACGAAGGGGTGCTCGGTGAAATCGCCCTCTCCTCGCTGCCTCGTATCGAACAGATTTTCGTTAACGCGCCTGCGGGCTGGCGTCCGCGTGATATGGAACGCCGTCTGTTTATCGCCCGCCGCCGCATTGAAAAACGTCTCCAGGACGATAAAGAGTTCTACGTCTGTAGCCTCTCTAACCTGGTGAACATCTATAAAGGTCTGTGTATGCCGGCTGACCTGCCGCGCTTCTACCTGGACCTGGCGGATCTGCGTCTGGAATCGGCCATTTGCCTGTTCCACCAGCGCTTCTCCACCAACACCGTTCCACGCTGGCCGCTGGCTCAGCCGTTCCGCTACCTGGCGCACAACGGCGAAATCAACACCATTACCGGTAACCGCCAGTGGGCCCGCGCCCGTACCTATAAGTTCCAGACGCCACTGATCCCTGACCTGCATGATGCCGCGCCGTTCGTGAACGAAACCGGCTCTGACTCCAGCTCCATGGATAACATGCTGGAACTGCTGCTGGCTGGTGGGATGGACATCGTGCGCGCCATGCGTCTGCTTGTGCCACCGGCATGGCAGAACAACCCGGATATGGACCCTGAGCTGCGCGCGTTCTTCGACTTTAACTCCATGCACATGGAGCCGTGGGACGGCCCGGCGGGCATCGTGATGTCCGACGGCCGTTTTGCCGCCTGTAACCTGGACCGTAACGGTCTGCGTCCGGCGCGCTACGTCATCACCAAAGATAAGCTCATCACCTGCGCGTCTGAGGTCGGGATCTGGGATTACCAGCCTGACGAAGTGGTCGAGAAGGGCCGCGTCGGTCCGGGTGAGCTGATGGTTATCGACACCCGCGGTGGGCGCATCCTGCACTCCGCCGAAACCGACAACGATCTGAAAAGTCGCCATCCGTACAAAGAGTGGATGGAGAAAAACGTCCGTCGTCTGGTGCCGTTCGAAGATCTGCCGGACGAAGAAGTGGGCAGCCGCGAGCTGGACGACGATACCCTCGCAAGCTTCCAGAAGCAGTTTAACTACAGCGCGGAAGAGCTGGACTCCGTCATCCGCGTACTGGGTGAAAACGGTCAGGAAGCGGTCGGCTCCATGGGTGACGACACCCCGTTTGCCGTGCTTTCCAGCCAGCCGCGCATTATTTACGACTACTTCCGTCAGCAGTTCGCGCAGGTCACCAACCCGCCGATCGATCCGCTGCGTGAAGCGCACGTGATGTCGCTGGCAACCAGCATCGGCCGCGAGATGAACGTCTTCTGCGAAGCCGAAGGCCAGGCGCACCGTCTGACCTTTAAATCGCCGATCCTGCTGTACTCCGATTTCAAACAGCTCACTACGCTGAAAGAGGATCACTACCGCGCCGACACACTCGATATTACGTTCGACGTGACCGAGGCGACTCTCGAAGAGACGGTGAATGCGCTGTGTGATAAAGCTGAACAGATGGTGCGTAACGGTACCGTTCTGCTGGTGCTGTCTGACCGCAATATCGCGAAAAACCGTCTGCCGGTACCCGCGCCAATGGCGGTGGGCGCAATTCAGACGCGTCTTGTCGATAAGAGCCTGCGCTGCGACGCCAACATCATTGTTGAAACCGCCAGCGCCCGCGACCCGCACCACTTTGCCGTGCTGTTAGGCTTTGGCGCGACGGCGATCTATCCGTACCTGGCCTACGAAACGCTGGCCCGCCTGGTGGATACCCGCGCCATCGACAAAGATTACCGCGCGGTGATGCTGAACTACCGTAACGGCATCAACAAAGGCCTGTACAAGATCATGTCCAAAATGGGCATCTCGACCATCGCCTCCTACCGCTGTTCGAAGCTGTTTGAAGCGGTCGGTCTGCATGACGATGTGGCCAACCTCTGCTTCCAGGGCGTGATCAGCCGTATCGGCGGTGCCGGTTTTGCTGACTTCCAGCAGGATCTGGTGAACCTGTCCAAACGCGCCTGGCTGGCACGCAAGCCGCTGGATCAGGGCGGTCTGCTGAAATACGTTCACGGCGGCGAATACCACGCCTATAACCCGGACGTGGTGCGCACGCTGCAACAGGCGGTTCAGAGCGGTGAATACAGCGATTATCAGCAGTACGCTGAGCTGGTAAACAACCGTCCGGCGGCAACGCTGCGCGACCTCATTGCCCTGAACCCGGGTGACGAAGCCGTCAGCATCGACGACGTAGAGCCTGCAACAGAGCTGTTCAAACGCTTCGATACCGCGGCGATGTCCATCGGCGCGCTGAGCCCGGAAGCCCACGAAGCGCTGGCGGAAGCCATGAACAGCATCGGCGGCAACTCCAACTCCGGCGAAGGCGGTGAAGATCCGGCGCGTTACGGCACCAACAAAGTGTCCCGCATCAAGCAGGTGGCATCCGGTCGCTTTGGCGTGACGCCTGCGTACCTGGTCAACGCCGACGTGATTCAGATTAAAGTCGCTCAGGGTGCTAAACCGGGCGAAGGCGGTCAGCTGCCGGGTGATAAAGTCACCCCGTACATCGCCAAACTGCGCTATTCCGTACCGGGCGTGACGCTGATCTCCCCGCCGCCACACCACGATATCTACTCTATCGAGGACTTAGCGCAGCTGATTTTCGACCTGAAACAGGTCAACCCGAAAGCGATGATCTCCGTGAAGCTGGTTTCCGAACCGGGCGTCGGCACCATCGCTACCGGCGTGGCGAAAGCCTATGCCGACCTGATCACCATCGCCGGTTACGACGGCGGTACCGGCGCAAGCCCGCTCTCCTCCGTGAAATACGCGGGTTGCCCGTGGGAGCTTGGCCTGGTGGAAACCCAGCAGGCGCTGGTGGCGAACGGCCTGCGTCACAAGATCCGTCTGCAGGTGGACGGTGGTCTGAAAACTGGCCTCGACATTATCAAGGCGGCAATCCTAGGTGCGGAAAGCTTCGGCTTCGGTACCGGCCCGATGGTTGCGCTGGGCTGTAAATACCTGCGTATTTGCCACCTGAACAACTGCGCAACCGGTGTTGCGACCCAGGACGAGAAGCTGCGTAAGAACCACTATCACGGCCTGCCGTTCAAAGTGACCAACTACTTTGACTTCATCGCCCGTGAAACCCGCGAGCTGATGGCGCAGCTGGGCGTGAAGCGCCTGGTCGACCTGATTGGCCGTACCGACCTGCTGAAAGAGCTGGAAGGCTTCACCGCGAAGCAGCAGAAGCTGGAGCTGTCTAAGCTGCTGGAAACCGCGCAGCCGCATCCTGGCAAAGCGGTTTACTGCACCGAGAACAACCCGCCGTTCGATAACGGCGTGCTGAACGCGCAGCTACTGCAGCAGGCGAAACCGTACGTGGACGACAAGCAGAGCAAAACGTTCTGGTTTGATATCCGCAACACCGACCGCTCCGTGGGTGCCTCCCTCTCCGGTTATATCGCGCAAACGCACGGTGACCAGGGGCTGGCGGCGGATCCGATTACTGCGCACTTCAGCGGTACCGCGGGTCAGAGCTTCGGCGTGTGGAACGCAGGCGGCGTTGAGCTGTACCTGACTGGTGATGCCAACGACTACGTCGGTAAAGGCATGGCGGGCGGTCTGCTGGCGGTGCGTCCTCCGGTCGGCTCAGCCTTCCGCAGCCATGAAGCGAGCATCATCGGTAACACCTGCCTGTACGGCGCGACCGGCGGTCGTCTGTTCGCAGCAGGTCGTGCGGGCGAGCGTTTTGCGGTGCGTAACTCTGGTGCTATCACCGTGGTGGAAGGCATTGGCGATAACGGTTGTGAATACATGACGGGCGGGATTGTTTGCGTAATGGGTAAAACCGGCGTGAACTTCGGCGCGGGCATGACGGGCGGTTTTGCGTACGTCCTGGACGAAGACGGTGAGTTCCGCAAACGCGTGAACCCGGAGCTGGTGGAAGTGCTGGACGTTGATACGCTGGCCATCCACGAAGAACACCTGCGCGGTTTGATTACCGAACACGTGCAGCATACCGGTTCTTCGCGCGGCGAAGAGATCCTGGCGAACTGGCCTGCGTTCTCAGCGAAATTCGCGCTGGTTAAACCGAAGTCCAGCGATGTTAAAGCCCTGTTGGGTCACCGTAGTCGTAGCGCAGCAGAGCTGCGCGTGCAGGCGCAGTAAGGAATTCAGATGAGCCAGAATGTATACCAGTTTATCGACCTGCAGCGTGTTGATCCGCCAAAGAAACCGCTGAAAATCCGTAAAATTGAATTTGTAGAAATCTACGAGCCGTTTTCAGAAGGCCAGGCCAAAGCGCAGGCAGACCGCTGCCTGTCCTGCGGTAACCCTTACTGCGAATGGAAATGCCCGGTCCACAACTACATCCCGAACTGGCTGAAACTGGCCAACGAAGGACGTATTTTTGAAGCCGCCGAGCTGTCTCACCAGACCAACACCCTGCCAGAAGTGTGCGGCCGCGTGTGCCCTCAGGACCGCCTGTGTGAAGGCTCCTGTACGCTGAACGACGAGTTCGGCGCGGTGACCATCGGCAACATCGAGCGCTATATCAACGATAAAGCGTTCGAGATGGGCTGGCGCCCGGACATGACCGGCGTGCGTCAAACCGACAAGCGCGTGGCAATCATCGGCGCGGGCCCGGCGGGCCTGGCCTGTGCGGACGTGCTGACCCGCAACGGCGTGAAGGCGGTGGTCTTTGACCGTCATCCGGAAATCGGCGGTCTACTGACCTTCGGCATCCCGGCCTTCAAGCTGGAAAAAGAGGTCATGACCCGTCGCCGTGAAATCTTCACCGGCATGGGCATTGAGTTCAAACTGAATGTGGAAGTGGGCCGCGACGTGCAGCTCGACGACCTGCTGAAGGATTACGACGCCGTGTTTCTCGGCGTGGGCACCTATCAGTCCATGCGCGGCGGTCTGGAGAACGAAGAGGCACCAGGCGTTTATGATGCCCTGCCGTTCCTGATTGCCAACACCAAGCAGATCATGGGCTACGGCGAAACTGCCGACGAGCCGTTCGTGAGCATGGAAGGCAAACGCGTGGTGGTGCTGGGCGGCGGTGATACCGCGATGGACTGCGTGCGTACGTCTATTCGTCAGAACGCGGCGCATGTGATCTGCGCCTATCGTCGTGACGAAGAGAACATGCCGGGTTCTAAACGCGAAGTGAAAAACGCGCGTGAAGAGGGCGTAGAGTTCCAGTTCAACATCCAGCCTCTGGGCATTGAAGTGAATGCCAACGGTAAAGTGAGCGGCGTGAAGATGGCGCGCACCGAGATGGGTGCACCAGATGCCAAGGGTCGTCGTCGCGCTGAGATCGTGGCAGGCTCCGAACATGTGATCCCGGCCGATGCCGTCGTCATGGCGTTTGGTTTCCGTCCTCATAGTATGGAATGGCTTGCGAAGCACAGCGTTGAGCTGGATTCACAGGGCCGTGTGATTGCACCTGAAGGCAGCGACAACGCATTCCAGACCAGCAACCCGAAAATCTTCGCCGGTGGCGATATTGTTCGCGGTTCTGACCTGGTGGTCACGGCCATTGCCGAAGGGCGTAAAGCGGCCGACGGGATTATGAATTACCTGGAAGTGTAACCCATCCTCCCGGCAGAGCCTTTCTGCCGGGTTCTTCCTCTTCTTGCAGTACCTCTCATCACATTCTTCCCTTTCGCGAATGGTTTAAGATATTTTTAAAATCTGTTTTAGATTAAGTCATTTTATCAATGGATAGAACATCCCTATCATATGAGAATAATCCAATGAATAACACCGAGAGCAGCAAGAATGAAATTCCCTATAATATTCACGGTACTTGTAAGCATGTCTGCAAGTTGTTTTTCGTCCGCCTATGCAACCGGAATGACGCCTGAATTCTCTGTGTTATTGGTTAACGCAAATGATAACGGCGCCAGTATTAATGTAAAAAATACTGATGATAAAGCCGAATTGCTTTATACAACCATTATGGACATTACCGGCCCACAAAATAACAATACAAAATTAATTGTAACGCAACCCATTGTTCGCGTTGAGGCCGGTGAAAGCCAGCGCGTTCGTTTTGTCCTTGATACGCAAAAACCCTTTACCGTAGAACAATATAAACGCGTCTCCTTTGAAGGCATCCCTCAGGCGAAGCCATCAGGAACGAAACAGATTACGGCAACTATTCGCCAGACAATTCCTGTTATCATTCGTCCGGCAAATGTTCCTGACTACGCCACCCCCTGGGATAAACTGGTCTGGAAAACAGCGGGAAATGCCCTCATTGTCAGCAATCCAAGCCCTTATGTGGTTCGTCTGTCCCAGCAGGTTAAAACCTTACCCTCAGGTAATAAAGGCATGTTGAGTAAAACATGGATCCTGCCTGGTGAAACAGAAACGATTAAAATGGAAAAAACGGTAGCAGATAGCCAGATTCAGATCTTCCCGGCATCTCGTTTTGGTATTGCTGTAAACAATTACACGACCACCATCAATAAATAACAAAACTGATAAACCAGGAATGATTTCATTACCCTGACAAGTTAAAAGCGTCATCAATATATGAAAAATGGAATTCAAGCGGGTATCTATATATATCCGTTAATGGCGTTCTCTTCTTATGGTATCGCCGCACAGCTGCCTGCTTCTTTACAAGGTAGTGGAAGTGCACAAAGCATGGATATTGCTAGTTTTGATATTACAACCCTGAAAAACAAAGGGTTGTCGCCTGAAGTCGCAGATTATTTCGCTCATGGTGCACGATTTTCGCCAGGCATTCAAAAAGTCAGTCTGATCGTTAACGGTAATGAGAAGGGAGAGGTTTCCCTTCTCTTTAATGATTCTGGAGAACCTTGTTTTGATAAAGACTTCAATGAATTCGCGGGACTAAAGACCCCAGGTATTACTATCGACAAGGAAGATAAACCAGACGCGCCTGTCTGCTACGACTATGCAGCATCATGGTCGGGTTCTATCGTTAAGCTCAAACCTGGCCAGGAAAAGCTGGAATTGGTCGTTCCGCAAGACGCACTGGATAACAGCATTAAACCGAAAAACTTCCAGACCGGTGGTACTGGCGCTCTGCTGAACTACAACATGTTTACCAGCCAGAGCCGTTACAACGGTGGTAGCACGCAATACGATCAGGGCACGTTTGAAGCCGGCATCAACGTGGCTGACTGGCTGGCACGCAGCCAGTTTATCGTCTCTGATTCAGACGGTGAGCAAGAAAGCAACGTGCTTTACGGCTACGTTCAGCACACTTTTGCCGGGTTTGAAAAGGTGATGCAGGCGGGTGCAATCAACGTGCAAAACACGCCATTCAGCCTTTCAGGTTTGAACGGTGTACAACTGACACCTGAAACGGCACTGACAGGCGAAGCCGGAAGCGGCATTACCGTCACGGGCATCGCCAGAAGCGATCAGGCGCGAGTCGAGGTTCGCCAAAATGGCGTGTTGATTATGTCCACGCTGGTGCCGACCGGGACGTTTACGCTGCGCGATGTTCCGGTAGCCAACGCCAATACCGATCTATTGGTAAACGTAAAAGAAACTGACGGATCGTCGAGTCAGTTCACGGTTCCTGCGGCAAATCTTACAGGAGCACGTCTGCGTGCGCCCGAAGGATGGTCGGTGGCAGCGGGCACGTTGCGAGACATTGATACGCGTTACAGCAAACCCTGGCTGGTTACAGCAACCAACAGCTGGCAGGTTGCATCGAACCTTAATCTCACTGTTGGGGCGATGACTGCACAAAAATACCAGTCAGCGGCGGCTAACGTAAATGTGATCCCCTTTCAGGATTTGTCGTTGTATGCCAACACCCTGAGCGCATGGGATCAACGTAACGATAACATGGGAAACCAGTTCCAGATTGGTTCGAACTACCGTTTACCCTGGAATTTATCCGTGAGTCTGTCAGGTACGCATAATACGAGCGGTTTTCGTACCCTCGTAGATACGATTCAGGACGACGATGAAACCGCTGGGGTCAAAAATAGCTACAGTGCGTCGCTAGGATGGTCAAACGCCGTGCTGGGCTCGCTTGCGGTTTCACTCTCGCAATCTGAAGGTTTTGATGATGACAGCGATTCACGTCAATCCATGCTGACATGGGGTAAAACGTTTAAGTACGTATCCGTCAACGCCAGCTGGCAGCACGCCCTGAACACACCGGATGAAAATGAAGACAATGATTATCGTGATGCTGATACGTTCTACGTCAGCATCAGTGTGCCGTTCGGTGGCCACAGCATTCAAAGCTACATGCGTGATGATGGCGAAAAAACACGCTATGGCATGCAGGCCAATGGCCCGATAACCAAAAATTCGACTTACAGCCTCACCGCTGAAAAAGGCGATCAGGAAAGCGATAAATATGTCGCTGCCGGGGTGAGCACCAATATGCACTACACCTCGCTGAGCCTGAATGCCTCTAAATCGGGTAGCGATTTTAAAAACTATTCGGCAAATATGTCAGGCGGCATCGTCGCCCACCCTCACGGAGTGACGCTTTCGCCTTATCAGGTACAGGATACCTTTAGCGTTATCTCGTTTAATGACAACGTGCCTGGAATAGAAATTTCTACCCCGCAGGGGCCAGTGTGGACAGACTTTTGGGGACAAGCCGTTTCGGCTTCGGTTACACCTTATCGGGTCAATACGCTTGAAATCAACACCGAAACGCTGCCGAAAAATATTGACGTAAATAATGGCATCAAAAAACTCACCCCGGGACACGGTTCCGTCACCCGCGTCAACTTTGGCGTGATTAAGGTGCGAAGGGCCATGCTCACATTACATTTGCCGGACGGTAAACCCGTGCCGAAAGGGGATGTGCTGGTCGATGCAAAAAATCAGTATGTGACCACCGCGGTTGACGATGGGCTGATCTTTATTAGCGATGTCGACGCGACACCCGATATCTACGCGACTGTCGATCAGCAGGGGCATCGCTGCCGTGTGCAGTTCTCGTTAGACGAGAAGGACACAGAAAGTTTTTACCAGAAAGTTAACGCGACGTGTAAGCCGGATTAGCAGGAAACCATGATGAAGAAATTAACGATTGCAGTAATGCTGCTCGGTGTAGGCGTCTGCAGCAGTGTTCACGCGGAATATACCGACTGCAATGTCCTGTTTTCCCCCGCAAATCAGGATTACGGTCGTATTCATAAAGATGAACTCAATTTTACGTCGACGGATAAAGGTCAGGCAGCCGAATTACGTAAACGCCAGGTCCAGCTGACCGTTACCTGTCCGGAGAAAGAGATATTTGACCTGACGTTTCTTGGAAATATCACGGCGAATAGCGATCTGGCCTTTTCAGATAACGGCAAAGTGGTATTAACCGTTACTAGCCTCTCGTCTGACTCAGGCAATGTTTTTATAAAACGTACGACGGGAAAAACGGTCAGCACTGAACCCGTTTCTTCCTTACGAGTTTATATGGGCGATAGGATAAAACCCGTCGACGCAGGTGGTCTTCCTCTCGCGGTGCGTAGCTTAAATGCAACACTAGAGATAGAACCTTGGTTAGGACAAAACACCTACCGCGATTTAGCGGATGACAAAAAAATTGAAAGTACTTTAACGGCTCGCATTCAACAGTCCGAATAAATTAAAACGGACTGTTATGTATTTCGTTAATCAATAAAAGCAATCCATTAAATGGAGTTATATATGCATTACAAGAAACCGTTATTCACCACAGGGACGATTGCTTCGCTGCTAGCAGTCACACTCTCCTCATATGCTGGTACCAGTGCGACCCTGACGCTCTCCGGCACCGTCACGCCTGCAGCCTGTACTATCGCCCTTTCTGGCGGAGGCACACTGACTTTTGACCCGGTCAGCATTGAAGCACTTCCCTCAACCGGCACGTACACGATGAAACCCAAAACCATCGATACCATCGTCGATTGCCAGAACACGGCTCAGGCGGTTGCCATCAGCTTTGTCGATAACCGCAAGGACTCTGTCGCAACGCATACTGATGAGCTGACCGATAGTAATACCGCCTTCGGCCTCGGTACGAATGATGACGCCCTTAAAATCGGCTCTTACGGTATCAAAATCAGCAAAGTGACGGCAGAAGGTACGCAAGGCAGCCTGCTCTCCAGTACAGGGAAAACGATGGCCAGCGCCTGGAGTTCACTGGGAGCTGACACGTTTGTTAATAACGGCACCACCGCGCAGTACATTACCTTCACCGAAACCAGCGGCTCCGCACCGGTCAGCAAGAAAAACTACACCTTCACCCTGGAAGTCACCCCGTCTATCAGCAGCGAAATGAAAGGAATCACCAGTACCGCAAATCTTGATGGCAACACCACCATCAATGTCGACTACATGTAAGGAAATAGACAATGAAAAACGGAATGTTTAAAACCTCACTGCTGGCGGGAGCAGTTGCCTTTTCTGGCCTGGCGATGGCTAATCCTTCCGCCACGCTGGCGGTGAAAGGTGAGGTGTCAACCGGAACCTGTACGGCGGTCTTAACAACAACCAATCTCGATTTAGGGAATATCAGTGCTGACAGTTTACCGACAACGAAAAGCTATAAGGTATTAAGCAACCGTGACGCTTACTTCAATGTTCGATGCTCCAGCCCATTACGAATCCAGTTATCGATCACCGATAACCGTTCGGACTCAGCCATTCCGGCGAGCGAAATAGATTCTTCCGGCACAGTGGACGGAAACGTATTGGGTTTAGGTAAAACTGTAAAAGGTGAAAATATTGGCGGTTATACCCTAATGTTGAATACTGTCTATGCTGATGTCGGTGGTAAAACAACATACATGAATGTTCTGTCAAAAAACGATGCAAAGGATGAAAACTGGCATATCGAGCCAGACAAAAGCTCAACAAAAATATCCCCCTTGAATAATACAACGGGTTTGAAAACAAAATCATATATGTCATTTGCTGAGTTAGGTAAAAACACACCTTACCCATCAACCGGTAGCGAATTTAGATTCAAAGTTAATGCCTATATTACAAGTGGATTACGTACTATTACCGACCAACAAAATATAGACGGCAATGTCACGTTCAACATTGACTATCTGTAAACGCTTCATCATTTCACCATTCTAAATAAAGGACTCTATTTAATGGAATTGAATAAAAAAATTATCGTCGGCGGAATCGGTTCAATCCTGATGTCGACAGTGTTTATAGCACACGCCGGCACCAGCGCGACCCTGACCATCTCCGGCACCGTCACGCCTGCAGCCTGTACTATCGCCCTTTCTGGCGGAGGTACACTGACTTTTGACCCAGTCAGCATTGAAGCACTTCCCTCAACCGGCACGTACACGATGAAACCCAAAACCATCGATACCACCGTCGATTGCCAGAACACGGCTCAGGCGGTTGCCATCAGCTTTGTCGATAACCGCAAGGACTCTGTCGCAACGCATACTGATGAGCTGACCGATAGTAATACCGCCTTCGGCCTCGGTACGAATGATGACGCCCTTAAAATCGGCTCTTACGGTATCAAAATCAGCAAAGTGACGGCAGAAGGTACGCAAGGCAGCCTGCTCTCCAGTACAGGGAAAACGATGGCCAGCGCCTGGAGTTCACTGGGAGCTGACACGTTTGTTAATAACGGCACCACCGCGCAGTACATTACCTTCACCGAAACCAGCGGCTCCGCGCCGGTCAGCAAGAAAAACTACACCTTCACCCTGGAAGTGACCCCGTCTATCAGCAGCGAAATGAAGGGAATCACCAGCACCGCAAACCTTGATGGCAACACCACCATCAACGTCGACTACATGTAAGGAAACCGATAATGAAATACGGAATGTTTAAAATCTCACTGCTGGCTGGCGCAATGGTCTTCTCCGGCCTGGCGATGGCTAACCCTTCCGCCACGCTGGCGGTAAAAGGCCAGGTTTCTACCGGGACCTGTACCGCTGTACTGCCCACGGCCAATATCGATCTAGGTAACATCAGCGCGGACAGTCTGCCCACCATAGGTAGCCTGGAAGCTGTATCTGATAAAGCGTTTACATTGCAGATTTCATGTACCAGCCCGTTAAAATTCCAGATATCACTCACTGATAACCGTGCCGACTCTACTATACCTGCCTCTGAGACAGCACAGGGAGCAGCTAATGAAGGGCGCGTTTTAGGTCTGGGTAAAACTAGTGACGGGGTGAATATTGGGGGTTACTTTATCGCACTGAAAAGTGTTACAACTCAAATTGGCGGAGCGGACTATCAGGATAAGCTGATTCGAAGTGCGGGAGTAGGTTCCAGCTGGTCACATATGGGAGCCAAAAAGGCTGCATCGATAAATAACACAGCGGGTGTTACTGACGATGTTTACATTGCGATGGCTAAACCCTCTACAATGGAACCTGAAGCCAGCACATCGGCAGAATTCACATTTAGAACATGGGCTTACATCTCAAGCGCTCTGCGTACAATTACCGATCAGCAAACCATTGACGGCAACGTGACGTTTAACGTTGAGTATTTGTAAGTACACAAAACAAAACAGGCCCAATGGGCCTGTTTGATTATTTTACAACGCGTAACGCAGGTCGCCCCCCGCGCGGTGGCGGCGGTTCGTCATCCGGATCGTTATCATCCTGATGGTCGGGTTTGTCACCATCAATAACGGACATCACCGTGTCGCTTTCGCGCTCCTCGGCTGCATCGTCATCATTCAGGCTGGCAACGTCTTCGTCGTATGCCGCTTCCGGCTCAAACATGGTACCCGCGCCGTTTTCACGCGCGTAGATAGCCAGTACGGCAGCCAGCGGCACAGAAACCTGACGCGGCACGCCGCCGAAACGCGCGTTAAAGCGCACTTCGTCGTTTGCCAGCTCCAGGTTACCCACCGCGCGCGGCGCAATGTTCAACACGATCTGTCCGTCACGTGCATATTCCATAGGTACCTGCACGTCCGGCAACGTCACATCCACAACCAGGTGCGGCGTGAGCTGGTTATCCAGCAGCCATTCATAGAAGGCGCGCAGCAGATACGGACGGCGTGGGGAAAGTTGTGACATTTCCACAGTCATTAGCCTCGGCCGAGACGCATTTCACGTTCCGGCTCAGTCAGAGAAGCCAGGAAAGAGTCGCGTTCAAATACGCGCGTCATGTAGCCTTTCAGCTCTTTCGCACCAGGACCGCTGAACTCAACACCCAGCGTAGGCAGACGCCACAGCAGCGGTGCCAGGTAGCAATCGACCAGGCTGAACTCATCGCTCAGGAAGAAAGGCTTCTGACCAAAGACTGGCGCGATTGCCAGCAGCTCTTCACGCAGTTGTTTACGTGCAGCATCCGCTTCAGACGACGTACCGTTAACGATAACGTTCATCAGCGTATACCAGTCTTTTTCGATACGCTGCATGTACAGGCGGCTTTCACCACGCGCAACAGGGTAAACAGGCATCAGTGGCGGATGCGGGAAACGCTCATCCAGGTATTCCATAATGATACGGGATTCCCACAGGGTCAGCTCGCGATCCACCAGCGTTGGTACGCTCTGGCTCGGGTTGAGATCGATCAGATCCTGAGGCGGGTTATCCTTTTCCACATGCTCGATCTCAAAACTGACACCCTTCTCGGCCAGCACGATACGAACCTGATGGCTATAAATGTCAGTAGGACCAGAAAACAGCGTCATTACCGAACGTTTGTTGGCAGCGACAGCCATGAAAACCTCCAGGTATATTCAGAATTTTACTGCTACCGGCCCACCAGGGCCAGCCAGATGATGTATTGCCCATCCCAGAGAAAACACATTGTTCAAGAATCGAACAAAAATCGAGTATTCACTGATATTTGGGCAGAAAATTGGATGATAGTTTACCAGATTTTGATGGCTTTGTGGTGAGGGGATTCTGGAAATGTGGAAAAAGAGGAGATATATCAACTCATGTTGTGGATAACCTACGCATTATCCATAAAAAAACCCGCCGAAGCGGGTTTTTCGCCAATCGTTCTGCGTAAGCAGAATGGATTAACGTTTGGAGAACTGTGGACGACGACGTGCTTTACGCAGACCCACTTTCTTACGTTCAACCTGACGCGCGTCACGAGTAACGAAGCCAGCTTTACGCAGTTCAGAACGCAGGGATTCGTCGTACTCCATCAGAGCGCGGGTGATACCGTGACGGATCGCACCTGCCTGACCGGAGATACCACCACCTTTAACGGTGATGTACAGATCCAGTTTTTCTACCATATCAACCAGTTCCAGCGGCTGGCGAACTACCATGCGGGCAGTTTCACGACCGAAGTACTGTTCCAGAGAACGTTGGTTGATTACGATTTTACCGCTGCCCGGTTTGATGAACACGCGAGCTGCGGAACTTTTGCGGCGACCAGTGCCGTAGTATTGATTTTCAGCCATTGCCTATAATCCCGATTAGATGTCAAGAACTTGCGGTTGCTGTGCCGCGTGGTTGTGCTCGTTGCCTGCGTAAACTTTCAGTTTACGGAACATAGCACGACCCAGCGGGCCTTTTGGCAGCATGCCTTTAACCGCGATTTCAATCACACGCTCAGGACGGCGAGCAATCATCTCTTCAAAGGTCGCTTCTTTGATACCACCGATGTGGCCAGTGTGGTGATAGTACACTTTGTCAGTACGCTTGTTGCCGGTTACAGCAACTTTATCAGCGTTCAGAACGATGATGTAATCACCGGTATCAACGTGCGGAGTGTATTCCGCTTTATGCTTACCGCGCAGGCGACGAGCCAGTTCAGTAGCCAGACGGCCCAGAGTTTTACCGGTCGCGTCAACAACATACCAGTCGCGCTGTACGGTTTCTGGTTTAGCTGTAAAAGTTTTCATTAAAAGCTTACCCAAATAATAAGTTACACGTTGGTGAACACCCAAACGTTTAGTCAGTTGAGGCTCACACGACAAAGTCCGGCAAACCTACCCCTTCGAATAGCACATGCCGACACATAGAAAGTTTCGGGAAAAAAACCTTCTCGTAACGTGGGGTCGCAAGATTATAGAGAAGTTGAGGTCAAAGATCGACCCTTAAATGCGATTTGGAATGGGTTTTTCGAGGGTGTGTATTGTGCGGTCTGGTGCCCTCACCCCCGCCCTCTCCCTCAAGGGAGAGGGGGTCGTCCGTGCCGCCATTATTTTGTGGGGATCCCTCAGCCCACAGGGAGAGGGTGGCGTTTGTTACGGCATATGCTCCAGCTTGAGGTATTCCTCGCTCTGCATCTCCTGCAGGCGCGACAGGCAGCGCTGGAACTCAAACTTCAGCCGCTCGCCCTGGTAAATCTCATATAAAGGTACCTCGGCGCTGACCACCAGCTTAACGTGGCGCTCGTAAAACTCGTCCACCAGCGCAATGAAGCGTCGCGCTTCGCTTTCCATCAGGCGCGTCATCACCGGCACATCCAGCACCATCACGGTGTGGAACAGGCGCGAAAGCGCGATGTAATCATGCTGGCTGCGGGCATCGACGCAGAGTGTCGCAAAGGAGACGGCCAGGGTTTGATTTTCTACGCCCTGAGTTTGCAAGGGACGATGGTTAATCTCGAGTTCCGGGGCGCGCTCACGTTTTGCCCCCGCCAGCGCCAGCCACAGTTTATCCATCTGATTTGTGGTTTCGGCGTTCAACGGCGAAAGCCACAAATGGGCCTGAGTCAGCGTGCGCAGGCGGTAATCCACGCCCGCGTCGACGTTCATGATGTCGCAATGCTGTTTTATCGCATCGATAGCGGGCAGGAAGCGCGCGCGCTGCAAACCATTGCGGTACAGCTCGTCCGGCGGGATGTTCGAGGTCGCCACGAGCGTAATCCCACGCGCAAACAGCGCTTTCATCAACCCGCCCAGCAGCATCGCATCCGTAATATCGGAAACAAAAAATTCGTCAAAGCAGAGTACGTCCGTTTCCGCCTTAAAGCGGTCGGCCACAATCTCCAGCGGATCGCTTTTGCCCTGCAATGCCGTCAGCTCTTCGTGAACCCGCAGCATGAAGCGGTGAAAATGCAGGCGCTGTTTACGCGTGCCCGGCAGGCTCTGGTAGAACATGTCCATCAGCCAGGTTTTACCGCGCCCGACGCCCCCCCACATATATAAGCCACGTACCGACGCGTTAACCCGAAGTTCTTTTTTTCCCAACAACCGGCCGAATGCCGCCTTCAGCCCACCGCTTTGCACCGCCTCTGCGGGTTTCGCGGTGAGCTCCTGATAAATCGTATCCAGGCGATTAACCGCTTCACGCTGGACGTCATCCGGCTGATGTGAGCCCTCGTTCAGGGCCAGTTGGTAACGCGATGAGGGGGACAGGCTTTGCATAATCTTATTGTTATTCCTTCGGTTATGACTCATCAGCAGGCGCGACTGATGAAAAAAAGGCCGTTCTACACTACGCGATGATACGTCAGGATTCCACTTCTGCGGAAATAGCGGTTATAGTGGCAATATCAGGCACAGGCAGGAGCCGAGCCAACACCCTACGGAACAACAAGACAACGGGAGAAGTTCATGACCTGGGAATATGCGCTAATCGGTTTAGTCGTCGGCATCGTCATCGGTGCTGTGGCCATGCGTTTCGGTAATCGCAAATTGCGTCAGCAGCAGTCACTGCAGTACGAACTGGAAAAGAACAAAGCCGAACTGGAAGAGTATCGTGAAGAGCTGGTCAGCCACTTTGCCCGTAGCGCCGAGCTGCTGGACAACATGGCGACCGACTATCGCCAGCTGTATCAACACATGGCGAAAAGCTCCAGCAGCCTGCTGCCGGAAATGACTGCAGAAACGAACCCGTTCCGCAACCGTCTGGCAGACTCTGAAGCGGGTAACGATCAGGCTCCGGTTCAGATGCCACGCGACTATTCGGACGGCGCGTCCGGCCTGCTTCGCGGTGGCGCAAAACGCGATTAATCGCAAAACATGAATAAATTTTACGGGCGCATCTCTTGCGCCCGTCCTTTCTTCCCGTCCCCAGCTATTATTTAGTCAAACACCTCATTGTTCAGCGGTTGAAAATTCAATAACATCAAGATGTTTTTGGGCCGTTCTTCTTTCATTCCAGGATACGAGAGTCAGCATCAATGAAGAAAAAAAACCAGCTGTTGAGCGCTTTAGCGTTAAGTGTCGGGTTATCTCTCTCGGCGTCCTTCCCTGCCCACGCGGCACTGCCTTCGCAGGTGCCGGGACAGGCAGCCATTCCTAGCCTCGCGCCGATGCTGGAAAAAGTGCTGCCCGCCGTGGTCAGCGTCCAGGTCGAGGGCACCGCGCGGCAAAGCCAGCGCGTGCCGGAAGAACTGAAGAAATACTTCGGTGATGAATCTCCCGACCAGCAGGCGCAGCCATTTGAAGGACTGGGCTCTGGGGTGATCATTGATGCGGCCAAGGGATATATCCTGACCAACAACCACGTGATCAGTCAGGCGGATAAGATCAGCGTCCAGCTCAATGATGGCCGCGAATTTGACGCCAAACTGATCGGCGGCGATGACCAGAGCGATATAGCGCTGCTGCAGATCCTAAAACCCAGCAACCTGACGCAGATTACCATTGCGGACTCCGACACGCTGCGCGTGGGCGATTTTGCCGTCGCCGTCGGTAACCCCTTCGGCCTGGGCCAAACTGCCACCTCCGGGATCGTCTCCGCACTTGGGCGCAGCGGCCTGAACCTGGAAGGGCTGGAAAACTTTATTCAAACCGACGCGTCTATTAACCGCGGTAACTCGGGTGGTGCCCTGCTCAACCTGAACGGTGAGCTTATTGGTATCAACACGGCGATCCTCGCGCCCGGCGGCGGCAGTATCGGGATTGGCTTTGCCATACCGAGCAATATGGCCAAAACCCTGTCTCAACAGCTCATTCAGTTTGGTGAAGTCAAACGTGGACTGCTGGGCATCAAAGGGATGGAGATGAGCGCGGATATCGCCAAAGCCTTTAACGTCAACGTCCAGCGCGGCGCGTTTGTCAGCGAAGTGCTGCCAAATTCCGGGTCGGCGAAAGCAGGCGTGAAATCCGGCGATGTCATCGTCAGCCTGAACGATAAACCGCTGAACAGCTTCGCAGAACTGCGTTCTCGCATTGCCACCACCGAGCCTGGCGCCAAAGTGAAACTCGGTTTGATTCGCGACGGCAAACCGCTGGACGTTGAAGTCACGCTGGATAAGAGCACCTCCTCTTCCGCCAGCGCGGAGCTGATCGCCCCGGCCCTGCAAGGCGCGACGTTGAGCGACGGCCAGCTAAAAGACGGCACGAAAGGCATTACTATTGATACCGTCGAGAAGAGCAGCCCTGCCGCACAGGCGGGATTGCATCAGGATGATGTCATCATCGGCGTGAACCGTACTCGCGTGCAATCTATTGCAGAAATGCGCAAGGTGCTGGAAAGTAAGCCAACGGTCATTGCCCTGCAGGTTATGCGTGGCAAAGAGACTATCTATATTTTATTGCGCTAAGCATTTGCGACCCCGGACATCACCGCTGCATGTGATGTCCGGATAACTCATGTTATGCTGCAAACCGTTCATTTTTTAACGACACGCGCATCATGCTTTTAAAGCTCTTTCGTTCCATTGCTATCGGTTTGATCGTTGCTGGCCTGCTGTTGGTGGCTATGCCGTCTTTGCGTCAGTTCAACAAACTGACGGCCCCCCAGTTTGACAGTACGGATGAAACGCCTGCCACTTACAATCAGGCTGTTCGCCGTGCCGCACCCGCCGTGGTCAACGTTTATAACCGAGGACTGAATACCTCGGCCCATAACCAGCTGGAGATCCGCACGCTCGGCTCCGGCGTAATTATGGATGAACGTGGCTACATCATTACCAACAAGCACGTGATTAACGATGCCGACCAGATTATCGTCGCCTTGCAGGATGGTCGCGTATTTGAAGCGTTACTCGTGGGCTCCGACAGCCTGACCGACCTGGCGGTTCTTAAGATCAACGCCTCGGGCGGCCTGCCCACCATTCCGATCAACCGTAAACGCACGCCACATATTGGCGACGTCGTGTTGGCGATAGGTAACCCGTACAACCTGGGCCAGACCATTACCCAGGGGATTATCAGCGCCACCGGTCGAATCGGCCTTAACCCGTCTGGGCGGCAGAATTTCCTTCAGACCGATGCCTCGATCAACCACGGTAACTCCGGCGGCGCGCTGGTGAACTCACTAGGTGAGCTCATGGGCATCAACACCCTCTCGTTCGATAAGAGTAACGATGGCGAGACGCCGGAAGGGATTGGTTTTGCGATTCCATTCCAGCTGGCAACCAAGATCATGGACAAGCTCATTCGCGACGGGCGCGTGATCCGTGGCTACATTGGAATTGGTGGACGTGAAATTGCGCCGATGCATACCCAGGGCGGTGGGATCGACCAGATTCAGGGGATTGTGGTGAATGAAGTGTCGCCTGGTGGCCCGGCCGCTAATGCGGGTATTCAGGTTAATGACGTCATCGTGTCGGTTAATGGCACGCCAGCAGTTTCTGCTCTCGAAACGATGGATCAGGTGGCGGAAATCCGACCTGGCTCAATCATCCCTGTTGAAGTCATGCGGAATGATAAGAAGCTGACGATTCAGGTGACGATTCAGGAATACCCGGCGACAAACTGATGTGTATAAAAAAACCGAAGCCTGTGCTTCGGTTTTTTTTGCCGGGTAGCGCTTACGCTTACCCGGCCTACACGGGAGAGGACGTTTTACTTGTTAACGAACTCTTCGCCCAGAGTGATATCTTTCTTCAGCGTATCCAGCATGCCTTCCATCGCGTTTTGTTCAAACGCGCTCAGCGTACCAATGGATTTACGCTCTTCAATACCGTTTTTGCCCAGCAGCAGCGGCTGAGAGAAGAAGCGAGCGTGTTCGCCGTCGCCTTCAACGTAAGCGCATTCAACAACATTTTTCTCGCCCTGCAGAGCACGAACCAGAGACAGACCGAAACGCGCCGCCGCCTGACCCATAGACAGGGTTGCTGATCCGCCACCCGCCTTCGCTTCCACCACTTCGGTGCCCGCGTTCTGGATGCGTTTAGTCAGGTCAGCCACTTCCTGCTCGGTGAAGCTCACGCCTGGGATCTGCGACAGCAGAGGCAGGATCGTCACGCCAGAGTGACCACCAATAACCGGCACTTCCACTTCCGTTGGCTGCTTGCCTTTCAGCTCAGCGACGAAGGTGTTGGAACGGATGATATCCAGCGTGGTCACGCCGAACAGTTTGTTCTTGTCGTAAACACCCGCTTTCTTCAGCACTTCTGCTGCGATAGCGACGGTGGTGTTCACCGGGTTAGTGATGATACCGATACAGGCTTTCGGGCAGATTTCAGCGATCTGCTGAACCAGGTTTTTCACGATGCCCGCGTTGACGTTAAACAGGTCAGAACGATCCATACCAGGTTTACGTGCCACACCCGCAGAGATCAGTACGACGTCAGCACCCTGCAGCGCAGGGCGCGCATCTTCACCGGAGAAGCCTTTGATTTTCACAGCGGTCGGGATGTGGCTCAGGTCAACCGCCACACCTGGGGTTACCGGAGCAATATCGTACAGGGAGAGTTCTGAGCCTGAAGGCAGTTGGGTTTTCAGTAGTAGGGCAAGCGCCTGGCCGATACCACCAGCAGCGCCGAGGACTGCAACTTTCATCCTAAACTCCTTATTATGGTTAACTTTAAGTATCTGTAACTCCGTTGCGGCGACCATAATTCAGCGAGTAAATAATTACAATTTTCGTAGCTAAAGAATTTGAGGTCGCGCGTCTTTCACCTTCGCCTGAATGCTATCGGGCAGCGGGCAGCAACGAAATAAGAGGTGGTTACAATACACCTTGCCACGCCACCAAAACAACATCATTTTGATAACATTTAATTTACTTTTAAGCTTATTTGCGCGGCGTGACCCAGGCATGTTTTCCGATAACGAAATCTGATAAAATCGCTCCCTTTCATAACATTATTTCAGCCTGGCACCAGGTAGATAGTTTGCATAAAAATTCATCCACATGCATAATAATGTTGTTTCTATCGTCATATTCCGGGTGACTTATGCGAAGCTCGTCTAAGCAAGAAGAATTAGTGAAGGCGTTTAAAGCGCTACTCAAAGAAGAGAAATTCAGTTCTCAGGGAGAAATTGTTCAGGCGTTGCAGGAACAAGGCTTCGAAAACATCAATCAGTCGAAAGTCTCCCGTATGTTAACCAAATTTGGCGCAGTGCGTACCCGCAATGCCAAAATGGAAATGGTCTATTGCCTGCCTGCTGAACTTGGCGTGCCGACCACCTCCAGCCCGCTGAAGAACCTGGTCCTCGACATCGACTATAACGATGCCGTGGTGGTTATCCACACCAGTCCGGGCGCGGCGCAGCTGATTGCTCGCCTGCTGGACTCATTAGGTAAAGCGGAAGGTATCCTCGGCACCATCGCCGGTGATGACACTATCTTTACCACCCCGGCAAACGGTTTTTCGGTGAAAGATCTCTACGAAGCGATTCTGGTCCTGTTCGAACAGGAACTGTAATCCTCCTCCCCGCGGCCTGCTGCGGGGATTGTTCTGCCCCCGTTACGTTATCCCCTCTTTTCTACTGCCTTTTACTTTGACAAATAGTGCTTTTTACCAGCCATTAACATTCATCTGGTGAATGCTAAGGCGCAAAACCGCACAAAATATCAAAGTGCTATATCCCTATGATTTTATTGATTTTAACATCATAAATTGATGATAAAGTAACCATTTCTATGCATTTTGGTTATATAAATCTTATCCGTTAACACGTAATAACACGTGAAACCATTAGTCTGGTATTAATTTATCGCGTTATTAGTGTATACTTGATTTTGTGATGAGGGTCACAAAGCAAGACCCCACTAAAAAATTCGACGAGGTAAAGAATCATGAAAATCAAAACTACTGTAGCGGCTCTGAGTATCCTGTCTGTCCTGTCATTCGGCGCTTTTGCGGCTGATTCCATCAACGCAGATCAGGCGCAATCCCGTGAGGCAATCGGCACGGTGTCTATTGGCGCGGTCGGTACGTCTCCGATGGATATGCATGAGATGCTGAACAAGAAAGCGGAAGAAAAAGGTGCATCCTCTTATCGCATCATTGAGGCGCGTAGCGGTGACACCTGGCACGCAACTGCTGAACTGTATAAATAAACCCTCGTCGTATCTGCGCATACGACTTGCCCCTGGCCTCACGGTCAGGGGCTTTTTTTTAATGTCGCGCATTAAAACGCAACTGCCCTTCAAGCTCTTCTTCGGCTTCATCAAACAGCAGGATCAGCGCGCCAAATCGTCTGCGCAGCTTGTCGGGCAAATGAATGAACTCGATCTCCAGCGGTAAGGGCAACTGACTGCCGGTAACCACATCCCACAGCGTATCCAGATTGGTGACGCTTTCCCGCTCCAGGTTGAATACCCGGGTAAATTCTCGATAAAAGTCGTCCTGACTGTCGATTTCGTCAAAATCAAAGGTATACGTTTTCATTGCCAGCCACCCGGTACAGGCGGGCGGAATATGCCGCCCTGTCTATTATAATCCCCCGATATGCAGGGTTTTGACTTCCAGAAACTCTTCCAGCCCCAGCACGGAACCTTCGCGCCCCAGCCCGGACTCTTTTACGCCGCCAAACGGTCCCAGTTCGGTGGAGACGGCACACTCGTTAATCCCAATCATCCCGCTTTCAATCGCCTGTGAGACGCGGAACACGCGCGACAGATTCTGAGTGTAGAAATAGGCTGCCAGCCCGTAAGGCGTGTTGTTGGCGCGCATAATCACTTCATCTTCCGACGTAAACCGGAAGCAGGCTGCCACCGGGCCAAACGTCTCCTCTTCCGCCAGCTTCATTCCTTCATGACAATCACCGAGTACCGTGGGCACCCAGAAGTTGCCGCCGAGGGAATGCGCTTTGCCGCCTGCCAGCACCGTGGCGCCTTTTGCAACGGCATCTTCCACATGTTCGCGTACTTTATCGACGGCGGAAGCGTCAATCAGTGGGCCAACAACGACGCCCTCTTCCAGACCGTTGCCGACTTTCAATGCGTTTACCGCATCGGCGAGCTGGTTCACAAACTTGTCATAAACCGTTTCCTGAATATAAAAACGGTTTACGCTGACGCAGACCTGCCCGGCATTGCGAAACTTGTTCGCAATCGCGCCCTTAACGGCTGCATCAATATCCGCATCCTCAAAAACGATATAGGGCGCATTGCCCCCCAGCTCCATTGACACTTTCTTCATCGTCTCGGCAGCGTTGCGCACCAGGGTTTTCCCCACAGAGGTTGACCCGGTAAACGAGATTTTGCGCACATCATGGCTGGCCATGATCGCGTCGCTGATTTCATGCGTATTGCCCGCCACCGCATTGAGTACGCCATCTGGCACACCGGCCTGCTTCGCCAGTGTGAGCAGTGCAAAAGCGCTCAGCGGAGTATTGTTGGCGGGTTTAATCACGCCGGTACAGCCTGCGGCCAACGCCGGGCCGAGCTTGCGGGTAAGCATCGCCATCGGGAAGTTCCACGGCGTAATGGCGGCAACCACGCCGATAGGTTCGCGGGTCGCCAGAATGCGGGAGCCGGGTTTAACCGGAGGGATAATTTCACCGTTCGCGCGCTTGGCCTGCTCAGCAAACCACTGGATAAAGCTGGCGGCATACTCCACTTCGCCCTCGGCTTCTTTCAGGGGCTTGCCCTGTTCGGTGGTCATTAGCCGTCCAAGCCAGCTTTTGTTTTCGATAATCAGCTCATACCAGCGGTAGAGGATCGTCGAACGCTCCTTCGCGGTTTTGGCGCGCCATGCGGGGAAGGCTTTGGTCGCGGCGGCAATCGCTTCTTCAGTTTCCGCTTTACCGGCTTTCGCCACTTTGGCGATCACCTCACCTGTCGCCGGGTTCAGCACGTCAAACGTGGTGTCGAGTGTTTTCCAGATGCCGTTAACAAGATATCCGTTTTGAAAAAGAATGTTGTCCTGGAGAGCCTGGGTAGTCATGTGTCCTCCCTTCCTGAATGTAAGAGCCTGCAGAACTAAGTATAGCCACAAAAAAACCGACGCTTTTGGCGTCGGTTTTTAATCTCACTTAATTGTCAGTCAGGACATTCTGGTAGCGATGCAGCATGAAGACCAATCGCCCGACCGGCTCGGTTACCTGAGGCGGCGCGTCCCAGACCTTAAGCTTCTCCTGATAGATGTCTAACTCTTCAAGCAGCTGTTTAAAATAGCGACGTCGTTTGTCATCGCTGGACGCCGCAATCACATGGTCAGCCGTGTGGCGCAACTGACGGTGAAAGGCAGACAGATCGTCGTTAACCGGCACAGGCGCATTCCGCAGGCGCTGGTGCGCGATGATCATGGTTAACGCCAGACGGAACCTGGCAACATCCCCCGGGAATTTATTGAGCAGCAGGAACAGCTGCTGATAAAGCGCCGGAAGGTGGTTTTCTTTACGTCGCGCGGTGTTGGTGGTCAGAGACGAGACAGCAGCCGACACAAACTGATTCAACAGCACACGACCTGTCCGCGCCTGAGAGTTATCCCGCACCAGCAGAATCACCATCATCGCGAGGAAACAGCCCACCAGCTGACCTAACGCGCTGTCAAGGAACTGGCTGAAATGGAAGGTCATCGGGTTATCCAGCACAATAATGTTAATGGTACTGGCCAGCGCCCCCAGCGATCCCAGACGGCGCTTCTGCACTTCTATCCCAATAAAGAATGCCATTACCGCCAGGCTAATGCAGAGCAGAAGCATGCTTTGCTGCGTCGATGGGATAATCACCAGGAAGTAGAGCGCACCAATGGGCAGTGCGGCAATGGTGCCGTAGAGAAAATCGATAGCGACCATGCGTGGGTTGGGCAGACGCATCGCCAGTGCGGTAACGACGGCAATCATGACCATCGCGCCGCTACCGGACGTCCAGCCGGTCCACAGCCAGAACAGCGTGCCGAGCATGCAGGCCAGCGTGGTACGCCAGAAGTTGACCATGGCATGATGGCGCTCGGCGGATTCCGGCTTAATCACCACTTCGCCCTGCAGCACCTCTTCTTCCGCCGCGCTGATTTTGGTATTACCCGTCACACCACGCTTAAGCAGCAGGTAGCGCGTCGCGGCCCCAACCCAGGTATAAATCGTCACCGGCGTATCGCGCTCCCCCGTCCAGGCGATAACGCGACGCATGCGTTTGAGCTGTCGGTGCACGTCCTGCACCGTTTCGACCGGCTCGTCAAAGAGCTCACGGAACGTGTCCGTTACCACCTCCGGGCGGGTATTCTGAATCAGATAGGTTTCGCACGCCTGGGTGATCAGCGTTAAGGAAACGGTATTGATCGCTTTCAGGCGACGGTTGGCGCGTTCCCAGCGTGAAGATTCCATATTGAGGTTGCTGCGCATCCCTTCCAGCGCCTGCGTGCGGCGCACCAGGCCGCTCCACGCTTTATCGACCTCTTCGCTGTCGCCGTGCTTGATGCACAACTGCATCAGCTGATACTGGGCAACAATCAGCGCGTCGAGCTCACGGTCCACCTCTTGCTTGATGGAGCGCGGGGAGAATAGCAGGTCCGCAACGATCGCGCAGACGATACCAATCACAATCTCGCTGCAGCGTTCAACCGCAAACTGCGGCGCAAGCAGCGGTTCGGACTGAATGGTGATGACAATGATCAGCGCGGTATAGCCCGCCAGCCCCCATGCGTAGGAGTTTTCAACTTTGACCAGCGACGAGACCCAGGTGCAGAACCCTGCCCAGATACAGCACACCATGATCATCAGCAGAGGGGTGCGGATCATCAAAATAATGATGGTGAGCGCGGCGAAACAGCCGATAAACGTCCCGACGATACGCAGCATACCGCGGTAGCGGATGGCGCCAGAGTAGGGTTCACCGCCCGCGGCAAAGGCAGGGCCAGCCGCAACGATAGCAGCCGTCAGCACCGCCCAGCGGGGCGTTTCCAGCTGGAAGTGAAAGCCGACAAACAGCGCCAGCACGATGGCACATGCCAGCTTCACGGCGAAGCGAATGTGCTGGCTGGCGATGGAAAAGATTCCCATAACGATTAACCAAACTCGCGCAGGCGGTGGGCGATTTTACGGAAAATAGAGTCCTGGCTGGCATCGCGGTCTTTTTCCCCGGTGATGACCACCGTTGCCGTGGTGCCCGCAGGCCACAGGTTTCCCTGCTGCTCATCAAGATGGATACGTACCGGCACGCGCTGCGCCAGACGGACCCATTCCAGGTTAGAATCCACCGTCGCCATCCCTTTGGTATCGTTAGAGCTGCTGGAGTTAGTCACCCCTGCGGCAACGCTGTCGACGGTGCCTTTAAACACACGGTTGCTGCCGAGCGGCGTGATCTCTGCGCGATACCCTGGACGTACCCCCTCCAGCTTGGTCTCTTCCATATAGGCGAGCACGTAGAAAGAGTGCTGCTTAACCAGCGCTACGGCGGTAGAGCCACGGGTAATGAATTCTCCGGCATAGACGTTCAGGTTGGTGACCCAGCCATCGGACGGCGCGCGGATCACAGTGCGTTCGAGATCGAGCTTCGCCAGATCGCGCGTTGCTTGCGCTTTCGCCAGCTGGTGCAGCACGGTTTGCAGCACGTTGTTGGACTGGTCAATCTCTTCGCGGGACATTGCCTGAACACCCAACTGGTTACGGCGACCGGCTTCACGGCGTTTTTCTGCGGCCAGCGCCTGGTAATAGGCCACGTCCGCTTCCGCTTCTTCTAACGCTTTTTGATAGCGGGGCTGGTCAATGGTGAACAGAACCTGATCTTTTTTCACCAGTTGGTTATCGTGGACGTTAACCGCGGTGATAAGACCGGCCACGTCGGGGGCAATCGCCACCACATCGGCGCTGAAACGCGCATCGCGCGTCCACGGTGATTCAGTGTAATAAACCCAGGCGCGGAAAATGGCGATAAACGCCAGAACGACCAGCGCCATGGTGATGGCAGTGCGGGAGACTTTTCTTATTAGCGTTTTCACATCAACCTCAGACAAACATGCGCGATATCAGATAGAACAGGCAGCAATACAGCGCGGTATTGAACAATGCAGGGTGCCAGACGAAATCGTAGATCCCGGTAGGGACCAGCACCTTGCGCACCAGCCAGAAGATCGCCAGTGATAAAAGAAGCTCGAAAAATATCGGTGGGAACGACAGACCGAACACCACGATTACAGGAAACAGACTCATGTTGACCTTGATAAGAGAGAGTGCAGGCTTCAGATTTTTTTTAGCGCACGCCATCGCAGGAGAGCAAGAATCGCCGGGCGAGAATGGCGCAGCCGTTATGTAATTAATAATATATTAACGTAACTGTTATGCTGTTATCTATAATATGTGATCTAAATCACTTTTAAGCCAGAGTGAACAATGGAACGTTTAAAACGCATGTCCGTCTTCGCCAAAGTGGTGGAGCTCGGCTCATTTACCGCCGCTGCGCGTCAATTGCAGATGAGTGTCTCTTCCATCAGCCAGACGGTGTCAAAACTGGAAGATGAGCTGCAGGTGAAGCTGCTCAACCGCAGTACCCGCAGCATTGGCCTGACGGAAGCCGGTAAAATTTATTACCAGGGCTGCCGCCGAATGATGCACGAAGTGCAGGATGTGCACGAACAGCTCTACGCCTTTAATAACACCCCCATCGGCACGCTGCGCATTGGGTGTTCTTCAACTATGGCACAAAATGTTCTCGCTGCCATGACGGCGGAAATGCTGAAAGAGTATCCGGGTTTAACGGTGAATCTGGTGACAGGCATCCCTGCGCCGGACCTGATCGCCGACGGATTAGATGTGGTGATCCGCGTCGGGGCGTTACAAGATTCAAGCCTCTTTTCGCGTCGGCTGGGGAGCATGCCGATGGTGGTCTGCGCCTCAAAAAGCTATCTGGCGCAGTACGGCGTTCCGGAGAAGCCTGCCGATCTCAGCAACCACTCGTGGCTGGAATACAGCGTGCGCCCGGACAACGAATTCGAACTGATTGCCCCGGAGGGGATCTCCACCAAACTGCTGCCGGAAGGCCGGTTCGTCACCAACGATCCGATGACTATCTCCCGCTGGCTGGTCGCCGGGGCCGGGATCGCTTACGTGCCGCTGATGTGGGTGATCAATGAGATCAACAGCGGCGTACTGGAGATCCTCTTCCCGCGTTACCAGTCCGATCCGCGTCCGGTCTACGCTCTGTATACAGAGAAGGACAAACTGCCTCTCAAAGTACAGGTGTGTATTAACTATCTGACCGAGTATTTTGTCGAAGTGGCGGAGCTGTTTCAGGGGATGCGCGGCAGAAGAAAGGAGTAATAAAGTTATCGCTATAATCATATTTGGCATGAATATTTCCCGGATGATACTCACATTCATTCAGGAATAATTCTGCCCTCCTCTCAGGAATGGCTAATTGACACTCCCGCCACCCGCCCTTTACCTTATAAGCAGTCTGAGCATCAGACTGTTATATATTTGTTACCAACATGAATAATAAAATGTATTTCGCAGGATGACGTTAAACAAGGAAAAGAGATGAATATATTCGAACAAACACCGCCTTCGCGCAGGCGCTATGGACTCGCCGCGTTCATTGGTTTGATTGCCGGGATTGTCTCCGCGTTTGTCAAATGGGGAGCCGAGGTGCCGCTTCCGCCACGCAGCCCGACTGATTTATTTACCGGCGCATGCGGGCCAGAGCAATTATTACGGGCTGCTAGTCAGATTGACTGTTCCCGCAATTTTTTAAACCCACCTTATGTATTTTTACGCGACTGGCTGGGCGTCGTCGATCCTAACGCGGCGGTTTATACATTTGCCGGACATATATTTAACTGGGTCGGCGTAACACATATTATTTTCTCAATCGTGTTCGCCGTAGGTTATTGCGTAGTTGCTGAAGTCTTCCCGAAAATTAAACTTTGGCAGGGTTTGCTGGCGGGTGCGTTAGCTCAGCTTTTTGTTCATATGATCTCCTTCCCGCTGATGGGGCTGACGCCACCGCTGTTTGAGCTGCCGTGGTATGAACACGTGTCAGAGATCGTGGGCCATCTGGTCTGGTTCTGGTCGATCGAAATCATTCGCCGTGATTTGCGTAATCGCATCACTCACGAGCCGGATCCGGAGATACCGCTGGGTAACTTACGTTAAAAAAAAGGCGCTACATCAGTAGTGCCTTTTTTTATGCATGGTCAGGTCAGGCTGTGCCGCCCACCGTCAGGTTGTCCACTTTCAGCGTTGGCTGGCCCACGCCAACCGGCAGGCTCTGGCCCTCTTTACCGCAGACGCCCACGCCGTTATCCAGCTTCAGATCGTTACCGACCATGGAGATCTGCTGCATGGCTTCAATACCGGAGCCAATCAGCGTCGCGCCTTTCACCGCTTTGGTCACTTTGCCTTTCTCGATCAGATACGCTTCTGACGTGGAGAAAACAAACTTACCGGAAGTGATGTCCACCTGGCCGCCGCCAAAGTTTGGCGCGAAGATCCCGTAATCGACGGATTCGATAATCTCCTGCGGTGTGGACTGGCCCGGCAGCATATAGGTGTTGGTCATGCGCGGCATCGGCAGGTGCGCGTAGGATTCACGGCGGCCGTTGCCCGTCGGCGCAACGCCCATCAGGCGCGCGTTGAGTTTGTCCTGCATGTAGCCTTTCAACACGCCGTTTTCAATCAGCACGTTGTACTGGCCTGGCGTACCTTCGTCGTCGATAGAAATCGAGCCGCGACGATCGAGCATGGTTCCATCATCCACTACAGTACACAGTTCAGAGGAGACGAGCTGCCCCATCTGACCGCTGAATACGGACGTCCCGCGACGGTTAAAGTCGCCTTCCAGACCGTGGCCCACCGCCTCGTGCAACAGCACGCCCGGCCAGCCAGCGCCCAGAACAACCGGGAATGATCCGGCGGGAGCCGCGACAGCAGAGAGATTCACCATTGCCATACGCACGGCTTCTTTTGCCCACGCGTCAGCGCGCGCTTCACCGCCGACGTCGCCAAGGAACCAGTCATAACCAAAACGACCGCCGCCGCCGCTTGAGCCACGCTCACGCTTACCGTCGTCTTCGACCTGTACGCTAATGGAGAGACGCACCAGCGGACGCACATCAGCGGCCAGGGTTCCGTCAGTCGCTGCCACCAGAATCAGTTCATAAACGCCGCTCAGGCTGGCAGACACTTCCTGCACGCGTTTATCCGCAGCGCGCGCCACTTTGTCCACGCGACGCAGGATATCCAGCTTCTCTTCGCGGCTCATGCTCTGCAGCGGATCGATGCTGGTGTACAGCGCAGCGTGCTGCACTTCACCCAGGGTTTTCACGCGGCCATCACCCGTATCACGCACGATAGTACGCGCGGCCTGCGCGCTCTGCTCCAGAGCAGCCAGGCTAATCTGATCGGCATAGGCAAAACCGGTTTTTTCGCCGCTGACGGCACGCACGCCGACGCCCTGATCGATGTTATAAGAACCATCTTTAATGATGCTGTCTTCTAAAACCCAGGATTCGTGATAGCTCGACTGGAAATAGAGATCGCCGTAGTCGAGACGGCGTTCGGTCAGTTGACCAAGAATGGAGAACAGGTCCTGATGGCTCAGGCCGTTCGCTGCGAGCAAATGTTCACTTACCAGGTTCAGACTCATCGTATTGCTACTCGTTCGTTGCCGCCCGTGGCGGTAAAAAGATCGTATTTATTGAGAGTGAGGCAATTACCTGCCCACGTCAAATCATTGCTGTGCATCTTTGCGCGGCTGGCGCAGCACCTCGTTAATCTGCGGTTTATCGATCGGACCGGTGATGCGGTAGCGCAGAATAGAGACCTTGCTCCACAGTGGCCCCAACACTTTACTGGCGGCAAACACCGCCGCACCGACAATCGGGTTCACCACAAAGGCCGCCGCAACGCCCACGCTTGCGGAAATTTCCGGCGCCACCACGGCTTCCATATCCAGTTCGCGACGCACGAGGTTCACCGAGCCTTTCATGGCGATATCCGCTTCCAGGCCATCGACCAGCGTGTCGTCAGTGTGCAGAACGCCGTCCTTGATCCACGCCGTACTGCGAATGGAGTCATAGTAGAAACCTTCGCTGAAGGTGTCGCTAAAATCGAAGCGCAGCTTGCGCAGCAGGGCATCAAAACTCAGCAGGCGCAGGATCTGCCCGGCGCGCCCGGTACTCACATCGGCAATTTCACCTTTGCCGAAGTGCGTTTTCAAGATGCCGTTTAGCGACGCTTCATCTGGCTTCCACGGTGCCGCGCGCCAGTGCAGATCGTAATTGACGTCAAATGACGAGCCGCGAAGCGGTGTGCTGATGCCAAAGAAGTTAGCCGCTGCATCCAGCTTGTTGCCCTTGATGTCGCCTTTCAGCGAGGTGCGCTGCTCGCCTGGGTTATTGACCCATTCGCCCGCAGCCGTCAGGCGGCCAAAGCCGGTATCGACCAGCCCACCGGTCAGGCTCAACGTATTGCCTTTGATAGCAACATCTCCGTCAATGCGTCCGTACTTTTGCCCCCACAGCCAGCATTCCGCGCAGCGTAGCTGCAGATCGGGCCAGCCGCTGAAATCAATGCGGGAAGCGTTACTGAACGGCGACGGGCCTTCGGCCTGGTCTTGACTGCTCGCGACCGTCGGGTTGTAGTAGAGGTAGCGGATCGCGGCCAGCCACGGCGCGTTATCGCGCATATTTAACGTGGCGTTAATTTCCCTGCCCTGAGCCTCTACCTTTGTCCCGTTGCTCGTCGGCTGAGAGACAATGCTCAGGTTGTTCCACCGCTGCCCGCCCAGCGTCAGCGCAGGCGTGCGCAGGGTAATGGTCTGCGGGAACTGAGCGGTCTCGTCTACGTTCTGCCCCACGCCTTTCTTGAAGAGCGCCAGCCATTCGGCACCATCCATCGCCGGAAGGTTAAGTTCAATGCCTGCCTGTTCAGGCAGCGGCGGCGTGGTGCGGCTGTCAGTCGTCCAGATGGCCCTGTCGAGCGTAAGCTTGCGGTTAAGCAGCCAGCGGCTGTTGAAGTGGTTTGTCTCGCCTGCGCTGCCGGTCAGCGCGAAGCTATTGAGGTTGCCATCAACGTTGAGCTTCACTGGCAGCGCCTGCCCGGCGTGTTTATCCAGCGGCGCGGGAAGCTGGCTGCTGATGTTTTTCAGGTCGCCAGTGATATCGACCTTATAGCGGGCGCCAGCGTGATAAGGCAGATCGATAGCGACCTTACCGTTCCAGGAAACGGCGCCATCCACCGATTGCGCGATTGGCTTCGGCAAAACATCCATTCTGGCAGGCTGCCAGTTAGCATCCAGATTAACCGCCACCTGATAGGCCTTTTCCCCTTCGGTGGTTGAGAAATCAATATTGACGGGCTGATTGAACCAGTTCGCTTTAAGTGGCTCACTCTTCAGGTTGCCGTTCACGAAGCTGAACTGCCCCGTGAGGTTTTTCAGCGTGCTGTCGAGCGGTTTGATGTACAGGCTATTGTTGTTCAGACGAACATCGCCTTTCGCGGTGGTCATCTCACCGTCCAGCGGGATATCCAGATGTAAGCGAGCACTTACATCGCCATCCAACTGTAGCTCCTGAAGGGTGGCTCCCAGTGAATCATCCAACGGCGTATCCTCAAAATACGGCCCAACCGCCTTGCCCGGGCCATTGATATCCGCATCAATAAGCAGCTTCTCTTTGGAATAGTCCGGGATATTTGCCGTCAGATTGCTGGCCGTCACGCCACCCAGCGCAACGCTGTCTGACTTCATCCACAATCCGTCATTGAGAAAGTTGAGTTCAATATCCAGATTTTTCAGCGCAGGCCAACCCGGCTGGAAGGCGAAAGTGGCGTTGTGCAGCGGCACCAGCACCTGGAACTGGCCTTCATTATGCTTGTAAGGGAACAGATGGGGATTACCGCCATAGGCCAGCGTGGCGTTATCCGCCTGCCCGCCCTGGATCGCGCCGCTCAGGTAATCCACCAGCGCTTTGCCCATCAGGTTCTCCGGGAAGTAGCGCCAGGCCTGTGAGCCGTCGCTAGTGCTGATCCCTGCAAGAATACCCAGCCACGGCTCATCGCCTTCGGGCTTCAGATAGCGGAAATCCCCGCGTGCATGTACGGCTTTTGCTTTGACATCAATATCGCGGCCATCAAGCTGAAAACCTTTGTCATTTTTAAGCCAGCTCAGCGTAGCGTTGCCATGCTCGATTTCCAGCGGGGCGCGGAAGACGGTTTCATACGGCATTTTGGCGTCGTGCATATCGACCGTCAGCCTGCCGTTTTCCACGCTACCTTCCAGTTTGCCGCTGAAGTGTTCTGCGCCTGGCAGTAGTTTCCACTGCTTCCAGGCAAGGTCTTTCCATGTGGCCTGGAAGCGCGTTTTCTCCGTCGCCTGAAGCGGGATGTCCAGCCCCAGGGCGTCGATCGTCCCGCTCGGCTGCGTGGCCAGCCAGATCTCACCAAGGTCAGGCGAGAGTTTTGCGGCCATCGAGCGCAGCCCTTCGATGGCGGTCAGATCCAGATTGCTGGCTCGAATACGTAGCTCGTCACTGCGTTTGCTGCTTGCCCCGCCGACATCCTGTTCCGGCATCCAGGCCAGCGTCAGCGCACCGCGTGGCCACGGCTTGTTGTCCATGGTGATGCGCGTATCGGGAATAGCAAACTGCCAGCCTTCTTTCTCCTGAGTCACGTGCGCAGTGAGATTATCCACGGAAAGCTGATGCTGCTGGTTCTCTGCTTTCCAGCTCGCGCCCCCCTGCTTCAGCCAGATGTCGCCGCTGGCGAATTCCCCGTTTGTCAGCGTCATCCAGCCTTCAAGGCTGAAACGAGCGGTTTCCAGCTGCATGTTTTGCTGCAGCCAGTCACCCAGCCAGGGTTTCACATCCACATCGTCGGCCTGCAGCCAAACCTTACCGTTGTTCAGTAACCCATTGTCGTCACGCAGATCCATACGCACCTGCATCACGCCATGCTGCCCATTCAGGCTGGAGAGATTCACCTGTCCCTCGGCACGATGACGGTCTTTACCGTTCAGCCAGGTCAGCTGTGGGATCGCCAGCTCGGCACGTTGCCCCGAAAGGGTAATAAAGCTCACCTCGCTGTCGCGGAGATCAAAGTGATCGAACTGGCGCAGGAAGAGATCGCTGATGCGGTTGGTTTCCAGTCCCTGATCGCCATCGCCACTGCGCAGGGGCGTATTGGTCAGGAACTGGAGTTGCCAGAAGGTAAGATCGCGAAACTGCCAGCGCAGATGCAGCAGGCTTTGCCAGACATCCAGCGCCAGCGTTACGCGTTTAATTTTCAGATGGCCGCCGTCTTTCAGGCTGGCATTGATATCCCGCGCATCGAGCGTTGGACCGAAGTTCTGCCAGCTCGCACTGATCTGGCTTACGTCCACCGGCACGCCAGTGGCGGATTCGATTTTCGCCAGCACCTGCGGGCGCCAGCTATCCAGATGCGGCAGAACGAGGCGTAGCCCGCTCACGAGCAACGCGACAATCACGACCAGCGTTGCCCCTGTAAGCAGTAAAATCCCCGGCAATCGCCTCACGCATCTCTCCTTGTCAGCTTTGGTCTCGCAGCGAACTGCGGTTTACATCATCACGACGTCAAACTGCTCCTGGTTATAGAGCGGTTCGATTTGTACTTTTACCTGCTTGCCGACAAAGATTTCCACTTCCGCCAGCGCGTGCGACTCTTCGCCTTTCAGGGCTTCCGCCACCGCAGGGGAAGCATAGACCAGAAAACGGTCTGAGTCGTAGGCATGATGGACACGCACGATTTCTCGCATGATTTCATAACAGACGGTCTCAACCGTCTTTACCGTACCGCGTCCGTGGCAGGTTGGACACTCGTTACACAACACATGTTCCACGCTTTCGCGCGTCCGTTTCCGGGTCATTTCCACCAGACCCAGCTGAGAGAAGCCGTTGATGCTGGTTTTCACGCGATCTTTACTCAGTGCCTGCTCAAGCGAGTGCAGCACGCGACGGCGATGGTCTTCATTACTCATATCGATAAAGTCGATGATGATAATGCCGCCCAGATTGCGCAGACGAAGCTGGCGAGCAATGGCCTGCGTGGCTTCGATATTGGTGTTGAAGATGGTGTCATCCAGATTGCGATGGCCGACAAACGCCCCGGTGTTGATATCCACGGTCGTCATCGCTTCGGTCTGATCGATGATCAGATAGCCGCCGGATTTCAGCTCGACCTTACGCTCCAGCGCGCGCTGGATTTCGTTTTCGACATCATAGAGATCGAAAATCGGCTGGCGGCCGGAGTAATGCTCCAGCAGGCCCGGCATTTCCGGGATGTACTCGGCGGTAAACTCCAGCAGGGCTTCATAGGTCAAGCGAGAGTCCACGCGAATGCGGTCAAGCTGCGCGTCGGCGAAATCACGCAGAACACGCTGCGCGAGCGCCAGCTCACCGTACAGCTGATAGCGGGTCTGGTTGCGTTTTTTACGCTCCATCACTTTGGTCCAGACGCGCTTGAGGTAGGCCGCATCGGATGCCAGGTCTTCTTCGCTGATCCCTTCCGCGGCGGTACGGATGATAAATCCGCCCTGTTCGTCGCAGTAGGCGCTGACGACTTTTTTCAGACGTTCACGTTCGGTTTCGCTCTCAATACGTTGGGAAACCCCCACGTGCGATGCACCCGGCATAAAGACCAGGTAACGGGAAGGTAACGTGATGTCGGTGGTCAGGCGGGCACCTTTAGTACCCAGCGGATCTTTCACCACCTGCACCATCAGATCCTGGCCTTGACGTACCAGCTCGGAGATGTCGCGGACGGCAAACTGTTTTTGCTCTTCCCCTGCCACACACTCGGTGTGCGGCATGATGTCGGAAGCATGAAGAAATGCCGCCTTATCGAGCCCAATATCTACAAAAGCCGCCTGCATACCCGGTAGTACACGACTGACACGACCTTTGTAGATATTGCCTACGATTCCGCGTCGCGCTTCACGCTCAATATGAATTTCTTGAAGAATGCCACCATCAATGTAGGCCACACGGGTTTCCGAGGGCGTTACGTTTACCAACAATTCAGCCGTCATAATTATCCCTTCCCTCACGCAGTGAGTTAAAATTGCTCAGCAACTCATACGTTTCCACCAGCGGTAAGCCGACTACGGCGTGATAGCTGCCATTAATCTTCCTGACAAAACAGCCACCCAACCCTTGAATACCGTATGCACCTGCTTTATCCATCGGTTCACCGCTGGCAATGTAAGCGGCGATCTCGTCGTCGGTAAGCACTCTGAACGTCACGTCCGTCACGACCAGGCAATCCAGCACGTTTTGACTGTCCGCCAGCGCAACGGCCGTCATCACCTGATGCGTTTGCCCGGACATTTTACGTAGCATTCGCGCTGCATGGTCAGCGTCATGCGGTTTCTCCAGCACTTCACCGTTAAGGATAACGATGGTATCCGCCCCCAGAACCGGAAGGTCACGCGGCGTTTGCACCATGCCAGCCTGCGCTTTTTCACGCGCCAGACGGGAAACATACTGCTGGGCACTTTCCCCCTCAGCACGTTTCTCTTCAATACCCGTAACGATACGTTCAAAGGAGACGCCCAACTGAGTGAGCAACTCCTGACGACGCGGAGAACCAGAGGCAAGATAGATAGACGTCATAGAAACCTTTTACTGCACGGCAAACTGCTGGCGAATTTTACGCATCAGCAGGAACAGCCATGGCCAGAGCACACCGTTTACTACACTACTCCAGAACACTTCCGGTCGGAAAGAGACGTTGATCACTAAAAACTCTGCCCAGAAAACAACGATATCCGCAGCAAGTGACAACAACATCACCACCAGCGCCTGTTGCCAGAGCGCGAGGTTACGAAAGAGCTGGAATTTGAGTGCGACGAGGTACGCAATAATGCTCATGGATAACGCGCGTACGCCAAGCGTAGAGCCGCTAATGAGATCCAGTATGGCACCCATCACAAAACCTGTGCCCACATTTACGCGGTGCGGCAGGGCGAGGATCCAGTAGAGCAAAATGAGCAATACCCAGTTTGGCCGGAAAACGAGGATGTCGTCCGGCCAGGGCATGATTTGCAGCAACAATGCGATAAGAAATGAGAGCCAGATAACCCAGCGTCCCTGGCTACGATAACTTGCCACTACTGCCCTCCACCCGACACTTGAGGTGGCGGTGGCGGCTGCGTTAATCCCGTAGCAGGAGCCGGTACAGGCGCAGGCGGCCCCATCGCGTCTGGCGCAGGGAGAACCTGAGGCATCATCTGCATCAGACGCTCATTTGCCACGCGATGCACATCTTCAGGCGTCATCGGGTTGGCGCCGTTACGATCGGCCCCCCACAGCAGCAGCAGGTAGCGCAGACGCTGTAAACCGGCGGTCGGACGCGCCTGGATGACGGTATACGCACGTTGCGTATCCAGCTTCACGGAAGAGACAACCGCAACGGGATAGCCTTCAGGGAAGCGTCCGCCCAGACCTGACGTCACCAGCACGTCACCCACACGGATGTCCGTGTTGGCTGGCAGATGTTCGAGTTGCAGATCGTCCGTACAGCCGTTACCGGCCGCAATCACGCGAATGTCGTTACGCAGAACCTGAATCGGCAGCGCATGGGTGGCATCACAAATCAGCAGCACGCGGCTGGTCAGTTTGGCAACCGCCACGACCTGACCCACAACGCCTTTATCACTGATAACAGGCTGGCCTTCGTATACACCGTTGACGCTGCCTTTGTCGATCACCACCTGATCGCTGTAAGGATCGTTGACGGTAGAGATCACCTGCGTGACCATTTTCTGCTCATCCTGACGCAGCGGCGAGCCAAGCAGCTCGCGCAGACGCGCGTTTTCCTGCTTGTACTGTCCCAGCATCAGCAGTTCGCTGTTTTTCAGCAGCAGTTCCTGACGTAATGCCCGGTTTTCGAGTTCGAGTTGGTCGCGTGAAGACAGCGTTTGAGAAACGGAGTCGAGCAGTTCACGGGGACCATTTGATACAAAGTAGAAAGGACTGACGGCGGTATCCATGTACGTTCTGATCTGGCTGAACGTACCGAGGCGGCTATCGGCAATAATGACCCCAAGCGCAACCAGAACCGCCAGGATAAGGCGAAACTGTAGCGATGGGCCACGGCTAAAAATTGGCTTCATAGGCTATGCGTATTCTCGCGTCAGAGAGAAAGGGTAGCAATGCGCTACCCTTTCACAATGACTACTCTTCGCTGAACAAGTCGCCGCCGTGCATGTCGATCATTTCCAGCGCCTTGCCACCACCACGGGCTACGCAAGTCAGTGGATCTTCTGCAACTACGACAGGAATTCCTGTCTCTTCCATTAACAGGCGGTCGAGGTTACGCAGCAGCGCACCACCACCGGTCAGAACCATACCGCGCTCGGAGATATCGGACGCCAGCTCTGGCGGGCACTGTTCCAGCGCAACCATTACCGCGCTCACAATACCGGTCAGCGGCTCTTGCAACGCTTCCAGGATTTCGTTGGAGTTCAGGGTAAAGCCGCGTGGAACGCCTTCAGCCAGGTTACGACCGCGAACTTCGATTTCGCGAACTTCATCGCCTGGGTAAGCAGAACCGATTTCGTGCTTAATACGCTCTGCGGTGGCTTCACCAATCAGAGAGCCGTAGTTACGGCGCACGTAATTAATGATGGCTTCGTCGAAACGGTCACCACCGATACGCACGGAAGAGGAGTACACCACGCCGTTCAGGGAGATAACGGCCACTTCAGTGGTACCACCACCGATATCCACCACCATAGAACCGGTCGCTTCGGAAACAGGCAGACCCGCACCGATTGCCGCAGCCATTGGTTCTTCAATCAGGAACACTTCACGTGCACCGGCACCCTGTGCGGATTCACGGATTGCGCGACGTTCAACCTGAGTCGCGCCAACGGGCACACACACCAGCACACGCGGGCTTGGACGCATGAAGCTATTGCTGTGAACCTGCTTAATGAAGTGCTGAAGCATTTTTTCAGTCACGAAGAAGTCAGCGATAACGCCGTCTTTCATTGGGCGGATTGCGGCAATGTTGCCAGGGGTACGACCCAGCATCTGCTTCGCGTCATGACCCACTGCGGCCACGCTTTTTGGCGAGCCAGCACGATCCTGACGAATGGCCACAACAGAAGGCTCATTCAATACGATGCCTTGTCCTTTTACATAAATAAGGGTATTCGCGGTACCCAGGTCAATGGACAGGTCATTGGAAAACATGCCACGAAATTTTTTCAACATACTAAGGGATAATCCTGAAAGCTGGGGCGGAAAACAAAATCCGCTTACTTTACCAACCACACGCAGCAGCGACAAGGCGCAAAAATCATCTGCAGCGGTGAAAATTTGTGCAGTACGTTTCCTTTGTTACAAATGCATCCCCGGATTCCCTCAGGGCTGAGTAAACAGCAGCGTCCCTCATGTTCATTTGTAACCCGTTAAAGGTCGTTCACTGGCGTTTTGCTCGTCATACTCAAAGCTACAGGCGCGATATTCTACGTGAAAACAAATTAAACGGCAGGTCAAACAGAGTATCTTTGCAAATATTTTTTCACATTGGTGTCAAGCGGCTGAGAGGCGGCAAAAAAATCCCCCTGACCTCCTGTTACACCGCGCTCTGTCAACATCTGCCATTCACTTCGCGAACGCACGCCTGCGGCAAATACTTGTGTTTGCGTTCCTTTGCATGCTTCCACCAGACTCTGTACCAGCAGCTGGTTTTCCGTGCGCTTTTCGATATTCCTTACCAGACCTGGATGTAACTTTAATAACTCAACATCCAGCTCCTTGATCCAATGGGTACTGACCAGCGTTAAACCGGCCTGCGTGACCGCTACTCGCGCACCCAACGCATTGATCAAACGCACCACCGGACGCAACCGGCTGATGTGTTGACCTACATCCGCCTCAGCAAGTTCAAAAATAATGCGTTTGCGTTGCGATTTTTCGCATTGCATTAAAGTATCGCGCAGCCAGCGTTGAAAACGCGGGCGTATTAACGACTCTACGGTAACCTGTAATGCCAGGTTTTCTTCCGGCCAAAACGATAAAAACGGAATCACCCGGGTTATCTGCTGGCGGTCATACTCTTCGGATAATCCAAATTGCAGCACCATCGGCAGGTATTCAGCAGAAATAACCTCTTCCGAGCCATCAAAAATACGGCACATCAACTCGCGGTGGTGCACATTTCCATTTTTCAGGACCGCCGGTTTTTGATAGATCCGTGGCCCGCCACGACTGAGCATTTGCTCAATCAAAGTACGCCAGCGCACGTTCCCGCGTCCTTTTTCCGGCAGCGAATCGTCGTAAACCGCCCATCCGTTTGCGCCCTGCAAAACGGCGTTGCGGGTAGCGGCTTCCGCATGCTCCATCACCTGCTCAGTCGATTGCCCACCGCGCCAGGCACAGATCCCCATATGGACCATATCGTCTCTGTCGAGCATTTTGCTTTGCGGCAGCGCATCGACGGCTTTCAGTAGCTGGCTGGCAATACTTTCCGCCTCTTTCAACGTGCGGTGCGGCAATAACACGGCAAAGTCACTCCGGTGATAACGTGCCAGCAGCGCCCCCGGGTAGCGCATGATAAAAGTAGACAGGAGATTGATCAGCGTAAAGAGGTTCTCTTCCGCCACACGCTGTCCCCAGGTGTCGCGCAGCAGATCGAAATCAGGCAAGCGGACCATCATGACTACGCCGTGGGTACCCACCTTTTCGGAGTCATCCAACAACGTCGCCAGTTGATTATCAAAAAAGAGACGGTTATTCAGACCGGTTTTATTATCCTGTGCCGCGTAAGAGCGGATTAGCGTGTCCATGCGGCTACGCTGGTCGCTGGCGAACTGGATTTCTGAGAGCAACACATCCAGTGCGCTACTGGTGCGCGTCGGCCACTCATAGACCGAACCCCGCACCTGCGGGCCACGCTCGCCGTTCAGGATCCTTACTGAGCGTGTTTCAAGCAATTCTTGTCCGGCAAGCTGACGGCGCAACCAACGAACCGCCAGAAAAATAAGCAGCACGATAAAAGCAACAGCAATGGTGAGAGGCGCGGTGGTCATCAACGAGTGAAAATAGTTGGCCATCGGATCCTGATAGACCATGCGAATGGTCATACCCGGATGTTTAAGCGAATCGACCGTGACGACCCGATACTGACTGACCGTACCGGCTGGACGGTAGCTCCCCCGCCGGGTGTGACTGAAAACGGTCTGCTTTCCCTGGACGATATCGACCCGAACAATATCAACAGGCACCATCAGTTCATCCAGCTCTGGCGACAGTGCCGGGAATGAAGTTGTAATCAAACGCGTATCAATAACCGATGCAACCGACTCTACCCGATTAACCAGCTTGTCCTGGATGGCATTATAAAAACTTAAGGAGCAGCCAATCAGGGTGACAAAAATCGTTAACCCCGTTAGCAGGGTGATAAAAGCCGAGAACTTCGTCGTTAATCGCATCCTTGAGATTACTCCGTGGGTTGATGGGGTAGCGAGTAAGCGCTAACTTGCATTTGAGATGCGGCATACTACCAAATCGGGTGTATCTGGCAATTTATTGCGTTAAATCGGCATAGCGTTGCACTGAGCGAGTATAGTCTTCAGACGTTATTTTCCAATCATCTTAATCGTAATGGGGACCCTGTATGCAGGCTTTGATCTTAGAACAGCAGGACGGCAAAACGCTTGCCTCGGTGCAAGCCATTGAAGAGAGTCGACTGCCCGAAGGCGAAGTAACCGTCGATATCGACTGGTCCAGCTTAAATTACAAAGATGCACTGGCAATTACCGGTAAGGGTAAAATCATCCGAAATTTCCCGATGGTGCCAGGGATCGATTTTTCAGGCCGCGTGCATACCAGCGAAGATCCTCGCTTCCATGCGGGTCAGCAAGTACTGCTCACGGGCTGGGGCGTGGGAGAAAATCACTGGGGCGGACTGGCCTCACAAGCCCGCGTGAAAGGTGACTGGCTGGTACCGCTGCCAAACGGTCTGGATGGTCGCAAAGCGATGATCATCGGTACCGCAGGGTTTACCGCCATGCTGTGCGTGATGGCGCTGGAAGATGCTGGTATTCGTCCAGAGTCCGGTGAGATTGTCGTGACCGGTGCCAGCGGTGGCGTGGGTAGCACGGCGGTGACGCTGCTGCACAAGTTGGGGTATCAGGTTGCTGCCGTGTCTGGCCGCGAAAGCACCCATGACTATCTGCGTCAACTCGGTGCCAACCGAATTCTGGGCCGCGAAGAGTTTGCCGAAACCCGCCCGCTGGAAAAACAGATCTGGGCGGGAGCGGTGGATACCGTCGGTGACAAAGTCCTGGCGAAAGTGCTGGCGCAGATGAACTACGGCGGCTGCGTGGCGGCCTGTGGCCTGGCGGGCGGTTTTGCCCTGCCAACCACCGTGATGCCATTCATACTGCGTAACGTTCGCCTGCAAGGTGTAGATTCCGTGATGACCCCGTCTGCCCGTCGTGCAGAAGCCTGGGAACGTCTGGCGCGCGACCTCCCTGAATCATTCTATACACAGAGCGCCACCGAGATTACGCTCAGCCAGGCACCTGAATATGCCAGTAAAATCATGGATAACCAGTTCCACGGTCGTGCGCTGGTAAAAATTGCCTAATCTTCAATTTTTCGTGACATATTCGCGCTAACGCTTCTCCTCCGTCATGCTTAGAAAAACGCATGACGGAGGATGCCATGAAAAACCGAAAACTGACGGAAGCCGACGTAACGTCAGAATCTGTCTTTATGTTACAGCGCCGCCAGATCCTGAAAATGCTTGGCATCAGCGCCACTGCGCTGACCCTTACTCCTGCGGCTCATGCCGATCTGCTCGACTGGTTTAAAGGCAACGATCGTCCGAAAGCCCCTTCCGGTGCCCCACTCACCTTTACGAAACCGGCCGAATGGCAAAACAAACTGACGCTCACGCCGGAAGATAAAGTTACCGGCTATAACAACTTCTACGAATTTGGTCTGGATAAGGCCGATCCTGCCGCCAATGCAGGCAGCATGAAAACCGATCCGTGGACCCTGAAAATCGACGGTGAGGTAGCAAAGCCCATCACGCTGGATCATCACGACCTCACCACACGTTTTCCGCTCGAAGAACGTATCTATCGCATGCGCTGCGTAGAGGCCTGGTCGATGGTGGTGCCCTGGGTCGGCTTCCCGCTGCACAAGCTGCTGGCGCTGGTTGAACCCACCAGCAATGCAAAATACGTCTCCTTCCAGACGCGCTACGCCCCGGACGAGATGCCGGGCCAGAAGGATCGGTTCATCGGCGGCGGGCTTGAGTATCCTTATGTGGAGGGGCTACGCCTCGACGAAGCCATGCATCCGCTCACCCTGCTGACCGTTGGGGTTTACGGCAAAGCGCTTCCACCGCAAAACGGCGCGCCTGTTCGCCTGACCGTACCGTGGAAATACGGTTTTAAGGGGATTAAATCTATCGTCAGCATTAAGCTTACCCGCGAACGTCCGCCGACCACCTGGAACCTGGCGGCCCCCGGCGAGTACGGTTTTTTTGCTAACGTGAACCCCCACGTTGACCATCCGCGCTGGTCGCAGGCCACCGAGCGGTTTATCGGCTCTGGCGGCGCATTGGATGTGAAGCGTCAGCCTACACTGCTGTTTAACGGCTATGCGGATGAAGTGGCGTCGCTCTATCGCGGGCTGAGTTTACGGGAGAACTTCTGAGTGCGTTTAACCGTTAAGCATATAACCTGGCTCAAAGTGTTATTGCACCTGGCCGGGCTGCTTCCTTTTATCTGGCTGTTCTGGGCGGTCAGTCACGGCGCATTCAGCGCCGATCCAGCGAAAGATATTCAACATTTTACCGGTAGGATGGCTCTGAAATTTTTACTGGCAACCTTGCTGATATCGCCGCTGGCACGCTACGCTAAACAGCCACTTTTGATACGCACCCGTCGGCTGCTGGGGTTATGGTGTTTTGCCTGGGCGACGCTGCACCTCACCAGCTACGCGCTTCTGGAGTTGGGCATTAATAATCTGGCACTGTTAGGCCGCGAACTGGTTACGCGCCCGTATTTGACGCTGGGGATCGTCAGCTGGCTGGTGTTGCTGGCATTAGCGCTGACCTCCACGCAATATGCCCAGCGAAAACTGGGCAGGCGCTGGCAACTCTTGCATAACTTCGTCTATCTTGTCGCGATCCTCGCGCCCATCCACTACCTGTGGTCAGTGAAGATTTTATCACCGCAGCCGGTCATCTATGCCCTGCTGGCACTGGCGCTTTTAGCGTGGCGTTACAAGAAGTTCCGCCAGTGGTTGCGATAGTTCGTGAAACTGTGCGTTTTCCCGCAGATTACTTATCGACCGTGAATCTTTTTTCGATAGCGGTTGATAATCTTCCCTGATAAGACCAGTATTTAGCTGCCAAATGCTACGAAATCGTTATAATGTGCGACTTTGGTTTTCCTGATGGAGTTTTCAGACTCTGATTAGGTGACAATCGCGCATCGAAGGTATATTTTGTTTTTTACCGGAAATTCGCAGGAGATAGCGGCACAATGGCGGATAAATTCCAGATCTTAGTTTTGAACGGACCGAACCTGAACATGCTCGGCACCCGTGAGCCAGAGAAGTACGGCACGCTAACATTGAGTGAAATTGTTAACCGTCTGATGACGGAAGCAGCTTTGCTGAATGTCGATTTGGACCATTTTCAGTCAAATGCGGAGTACGCAATCATCGACCGTATTCATCAGGCTAAAGACAATGTGGACTATATCCTGATCAATCCGGCCGCGTTTACGCACACCAGTGTAGCTATTCGCGACGCACTGCTCGCGGTGAGTATCCCGTTTATCGAGATCCACCTGAGTAACGTGCACGCCCGAGAGCCGTTCCGCCACCATTCCTATCTGTCAGATATCGCTGCTGGCGTGATCTGTGGTCTGGGTGCAGACGGTTATTCATACGCTTTACAGACAGCGGTAAAACGCTTGTCACAATCAAACTAAACAAGAGTACGGAACCCACTCATGGATATTCGTAAGATTAAAAAACTGATCGAGCTGGTTGAAGAATCAGGCATCTCCGAACTGGAAATTTCTGAAGGCGAAGAGTCTGTACGCATCAGCCGTGCAGCCCCAGCCGCTAGCTTCCCGGTAATGCAGCAAGCTTATGCTGCGCCAGTGCAGCAGCCTGCGCTTTCCGCAGCCGTTGCGCCAGCCGCAGAAGCCGCACCTGCAGCAGCTGCAGAAATCAGTGGTCACATCGTACGTTCCCCAATGGTTGGTACTTTCTACCGCACCCCGAGCCCGGACGCGAAGGCGTTCATCGAAGTGGGTCAGAAAGTCAACGTAGGCGATACCCTGTGCATCGTTGAAGCGATGAAAATGATGAACCAGATCGAAGCTGACAAGTCAGGTACTGTGAAAGCGATTCTGGTCGAAAGTGGTCAGCCGGTAGAATTTGACGAGCCGCTGGTCGTCATCGAGTAACGAGGCGAACATGCTGGATAAAATTGTTATCGCCAACCGTGGCGAGATTGCATTGCGTATTCTTCGTGCCTGTAAAGAACTGGGCATCAAGACCGTGGCCGTGCACTCAAGCGCGGATCGCGATTTAAAACACGTATTGCTGGCGGATGAGACGGTCTGTATTGGCCCGGCTCCGTCCGTAAAAAGCTATCTGAACATCCCGGCTATCATCAGCGCCGCTGAAATCACCGGCGCGGTGGCAATTCATCCGGGTTACGGCTTCCTCTCTGAGAACGCCAACTTTGCTGAGCAGGTTGAACGCTCTGGCTTTATCTTCATCGGCCCGAAAGCCGACACCATTCGCCTGATGGGCGACAAAGTGTCTGCAATCACCGCCATGAAAAAAGCCGGTGTTCCAACCGTACCCGGCTCTGACGGCCCTCTGACCGACGACATGGATGCTAACCGTGCTCATGCTAAACGCATTGGCTACCCGGTTATCATCAAGGCGTCCGGCGGCGGCGGCGGTCGCGGTATGCGCGTTGTGCGCAGCGATGCTGAACTGGCTCAGTCCATCTCCATGACCAAAGCAGAAGCGAAAGCCGCTTTCAGCAATGACATGGTGTACATGGAAAAATACCTGGAAAACCCACGCCACATCGAAATTCAGGTGCTGGCTGACGGTCAGGGTAACGCCATCTATCTGGCAGAACGTGACTGCTCCATGCAGCGTCGTCACCAGAAAGTGGTCGAAGAAGCGCCAGCACCGGGCATTACCCCGGAACTGCGTCGCTACATCGGCGAGCGTTGCTCTAAAGCGTGTGTCGATATCGGCTATCGCGGTGCAGGTACCTTTGAGTTCCTGTTCGAAAACGGCGAGTTCTATTTCATCGAAATGAACACCCGTATTCAGGTTGAACACCCTGTGACAGAAATGATCACCGGCGTTGACCTGATCAAAGAACAGCTGCGTATCGCAGCCGGTCAGCCTCTGTCCATCAAACAGGAAGAAGTTGTGGTGAAAGGCCATGCGGTGGAATGCCGTATCAACGCCGAAGACCCGAATACCTTCCTGCCAAGCCCGGGTAAAATCACGCGTTTCCACGCGCCGGGTGGCTTTGGTGTGCGTTGGGAATCTCATATCTACGCCGGTTACACCGTACCGCCGTACTATGACTCAATGATCGGTAAGCTTATCTGCTACGGCGAAAACCGTGACGTGGCGATTGCCCGCATGAAGAACGCCCTGCAGGAGCTGATCATCGACGGTATCAAAACCAACGTCGATCTGCAGATGCGCATCATGAGCGACGAGCACTTCCAGAATGGTGGGACTAACATCCACTATCTTGAGAAGAAACTCGGTCTGCACGAGAAGTAAGACTGCAGCAACGCGAAAAGGCCGGATTATCCGGCCTTTTTTATTTCTGGGGATCGCCAGGCCCCATCATGTACAATCCCCGCTTTCTTCATCCACAAGGGACATAAAATGGACAAGCGTTTTGTTCAGGCCCATAAAGAAGCGCGCTGGGCGCTGTGGCTGACCCTTCTCTATCTCGCCGCCTGGTTAGTAACCGCTTACTTACCTGACTCCGCTATTGGCATCACCGGCCTGCCACACTGGTTTGAAATGGCCTGCCTGCTGGTACCGCTGGTCTTTATCCTGCTGTGCTGGGCAATGGTGAAATTCATTTATCGTGATATTCCGCTGGAGGACGATGATGCAGCTTGAAGTCATTCTGCCGCTTATCGCGTACTTGTTAGTGGTGTTTGGTTTGTCCGTTTACGCCATGCGGAAACGCACGACAGGTAGCTTCCTGAACGAGTATTTCCTCGGTAGCCGCTCGATGGGCGGCGTCGTGCTGGCCATGACGCTGACCGCGACCTACATCAGCGCCAGTTCATTTATCGGTGGACCCGGTGCCGCCTACAAATACGGGTTAGGCTGGGTACTGCTGGCAATGATCCAGCTTCCTGCCGTCTGGCTCTCACTCGGCATACTGGGCAAAAAATTTGCCATTCTGGCGCGCCGTTACAATGCCGTGACGCTCAACGATATGCTGTTTGCTCGCTACCAGAGCCGTTTACTGGTGTGGCTGGCCAGCTTAAGCCTGCTGGTGGCCTTTATTGGCGCGATGACGGTACAGTTTATCGGTGGGGCACGCCTGCTGGAAACGGCGGCCGGGATCCCCTACGAGACAGGTCTGATCATCTTTGGGGTAAGCATTGCGCTGTATACCGCGTTTGGTGGATTCCGCGCCAGCGTGCTGAACGACACGATGCAGGGCATGGTTATGCTTATCGGCACTATCGTCCTGCTGGTCGGCATCGTCCACGCCGCGGGCGGCCTGAGCCATGCGGTTGAAACGCTCGAGGCGATCGATCCAAAACTGGTTTCGCCGCAGGGCGCCGATGACATCCTTTCCCCAACATTTATGACCTCGTTCTGGGTATTAGTGTGCTTTGGGGTTATCGGTCTGCCGCATACGGCTGTGCGCTGTATCTCTTATAAAGACAGCAAAGCCGTGCACCGAGGTATCATTATCGGCACTATCGTTGTCGCGATCCTGATGTTTGGTATGCACCTGGCGGGCGCATTAGGGCGCGCGGTGATCCCCGATCTCACCGTGCCGGATCTGGTGATCCCAACGCTGATGGTCAAAGTGCTTCCGCCGTTCGCTGCCGGGATTTTCCTTGCCGCACCGATGGCCGCCATCATGTCGACAATCAACGCTCAGCTGCTGCAAAGTTCCGCTACGATCATTAAAGATCTTTATCTGAACCTGCGCCCGGAGCAGGTCGAAAATGAGCGACGCCTGAAGCGCATGTCGGCCGTTATTACGCTGGTGTTAGGCGCATTGCTGCTGTTAGCTGCCTGGCGCCCACCCGAGATGATCATCTGGCTGAACCTGCTCGCGTTTGGCGGCCTTGAAGCCGTTTTCCTGTGGCCGCTGGTATTGGGACTCTACTGGGAGCGCGCGAATGCTACAGGCGCGCTGAGCGCCATGATTGTCGGCGGCGTGCTTTACGCCGTGCTCGCAACATTTAAAATTCAGTATCTGGGCTTCCATCCGATTGTGCCTTCGTTACTGCTAAGTTTACTGGCGTTTGTGGTGGGAAACCGTTTCGGTCAGCCCGTTCCACAACCCGCTATGATTTCTACTGATAAATAAAGAGTTTTGCCATGCCGTGGATCCAACTAAAACTGAACACAACCGGCGCTAACGCCGAGGAACTGAGCGATGCGCTGATGGAGGCCGGTTCGGTCTCAATCACCTTCCAGGACACGCATGACACGCCGGTCTTTGAGCCGCTGCCGGGCGAAACCCGCCTGTGGGGTGATACCGACGTTATCGGCCTGTTCGATGCGGAAACCGATATGAAAGAGGTGGTTGCCCTTCTGGAAAACCATCCGCTGCTGGGCGCAGGCTTTGTGCATAAAATCGAACAGCTGGAAGACAAAGACTGGGAACGCGAGTGGATGGATAACTTCCACCCGATGCAGTTCGGCAAGCGTCTATGGATTTGCCCAAGCTGGCGCGACGTACCGGACGCGAATGCGGTCAACGTGATGCTCGATCCGGGTCTGGCGTTTGGAACTGGCACCCATCCAACAACCTCACTCTGTTTGCAGTGGCTGGACGGACTGGATCTGGAAGGCAAGACGGTGATCGACTTCGGCTGCGGTTCCGGGATCCTTGCGATTGCTGCCCTGAAACTGGGCGCGGCAAAAGCCATCGGGATCGATATCGATCCGCAGGCGATTCAGGCCAGCCGCGATAATGCCGAGCGTAACGGCGTTTCCGACCGTCTGGAGCTGTATCTGCCTGATGCTCAACCTGAGGCCATGAAAGCCGACGTGGTAGTGGCAAACATCCTGGCTGGCCCATTACGTGAACTGGCACCGTTAATCAGCGTGCTGCCCGTTGAGGGCGGTCTGCTGGGGCTTTCTGGTATTCTGGCAAGCCAGGCTGACAGCGTCTGTGAAGCCTATGCCGATCTCTTCGCGCTCGACCCGGTGGTTGAGAAAGAAGAGTGGTGCCGCATTACCGGTCGTAAAAAATAAGCCTTTGGCGTGGTCCTCTGACCACGCCTCTTTTCCTCTGATATTTCTCCCGCCTTTCACCTGTCTCCGCTAAAATAACCACACAAATCATACGTTTTATTTTTGATTTGAATAATAAAATTCACAGGAAGAATGTAATGAAACACGTTTATGGCAAGGCAGCACTGCTGGCGCTGAGCATGGTCTCGGCTTCCGCTATTGCATCACACTGGAGTTATCAAGGTGAAGGCGCACCGGAGCACTGGGGCGAGCTGGACGAGGCGTACAAGACCTGTAAAAGCGGGATGAACCAGTCTCCCATTAACATCGATTCCACCGAGAAAGCACACCTATCCCCCCTGGATACACACTATATTGACGGCCCCGTTACGCTGACAAACAACGGACATACTATTCAGGCCGCTGAAAAGGCGGACACCCGCGACAGCATTACCCTCGATAACCAAACCTGGACCTTACAGCAGTTCCACTTCCACGCGCCGAGTGAAAACACAGTGCACGGTAAGGCGTTCGCAATGGAAATGCATCTGGTGCATAAGAACGAGAAGGGTGAACTGGTGGTGGTTGCCGTGATGTTTAATCAAGATGCCGCTAACGCTGAGCTGGATAAACTCTGGGGCGTGATGCCAGGCCAGGTTGACCAGAATGTCAGCATCAAGCCAAACCTCGACATGAACCAGCTGCTGCCAAAAGATAAGACGTACTGGCGCTTTAGCGGGTCACTCACCACCCCACCGTGCTCCGAGGGCGTCACCTGGATTGTGCTCAAGCATCCGCTGACCGTCTCAGCAGAACAGTTGGGTAAATTCACCCACACGATGCATCATGATAATAACCGTCCGGTACAGTCACTTCATGGCCGCGTCGTCGTTGAATAATGTGCATTTTTCGCGCTGAGATGATGTTCTAAAATGCGACGCAGATCGCAAAGAAGCGGGATAATCTGCTGTTAAAAACAGCAGATTATCCCGCTGATGTGATTCATTTATTCAGAAATGATGAGAAGTTACGGGAAATTGTAAGCGCCCATAAAATAACCATTAATGCATAACACAATGATTTAAATGGTGAATAATTTTCACCGAATAGTCTTAGCGGCGATTCCTTGATCTACAGCAGTGGATTGTTCAAAGTTTGGCCTTTCATCTCGTGCAAAAAATGCGTAATATACGCCGCCTTGCAGTCACAGTATGGTCATTTCTTAACTCATGCGCATCGGACACCACCAGCTCAGAAATCGCCTGATCGCAGCGCCAATGGCAGGTATTACCGACCGGCCGTTCAGGACGTTGTGCTACGAGATGGGAGCAGGATTAACCGTTTCCGAGATGATGTCGTCTAACCCACAAGTGTGGGAAAGCGATAAGTCACGTTTGCGGATGGTGCATGTGGATGAGCCAGGTATTCGCACCGTGCAAATTGCCGGAAGCGTGCCTGAAGAGATGGCAGACGCCGCGCGTATCAACGTGGAAAGTGGTGCCCAAATTATTGATATCAATATGGGTTGCCCGGCCAAGAAAGTGAATCGCAAGCTTGCAGGTTCAGCCCTTCTGCAATACCCCGACCAGGTGAAGTCAATCCTGACGGCGGTTGTCAGCGCAGTGGACGTTCCTGTTACGTTAAAGATTCGCACGGGTTGGTCGCCGGAACACCGTAACTGTGTAGAGATTGCCCAACTGGCCGAAGACTGTGGCATTCAGGCCCTGACCATTCATGGACGCACTCGCGCCTGTTTGTTCAACGGTGAAGCTGAATACGACAGCATTCGGGCAGTTAAGCAGAAAGTTTCCATTCCGATTATCGCGAATGGTGACATTACTGACCCGCTTAAAGCCAGAGCTGTGCTCGACTATACGGGAGCTGATGCTCTGATGATAGGACGTGCCGCTCAGGGAAGACCCTGGATCTTTCGGGAAATCCAGCATTATCTGGACACTGGGGAGCTGCTTGCTCCGCTGCCACTGGCAGAGGTCAAGCGCTTGCTTTGTTCGCATGTTCGGGAATTGCATGACCACTACGGTCAGGCAAAAGGGTACCGAATTGCGCGTAAACACGTCTCCTGGTATCTCCAGGAGCACGCTCCAAATGACCAGTTTCGGCGCACATTCAACGCCATAGAGGATGCCAGCGTACAGCTGGAGGCGTTGGAGGCATACTTCGAAAATCTTGCGTAATGAAATAAAGAGCTGACAGAACTATGTTCGAACAACGCGTAAATTCTGACGTACTGACCGTATCTACCGTTAACTCCCAGGACCAGGTAACTCAAAAGCCCCTGCGTGACTCGGTTAAACAGGCACTGAAGAACTATTTTGCTCAACTGAACGGTCAGGATGTTAATGACCTGTATGAGCTGGTACTGGCTGAAGTTGAACAGCCACTGTTGGACATGGTGATGCAATACACCCGCGGTAACCAAACCCGCGCTGCGCTGATGATGGGTATCAACCGTGGTACTCTGCGTAAGAAATTGAAAAAATACGGCATGAACTGATACTAATCAGTTAAATGCTTGTTTAAAAAGGCGCTCTTCGGCATGGGGAAGCGCCTTTTTTATTGCCCATAATGACAACCGTCAACGCTTTGTAAACCTTCACTTCTCCCGCTTTTAAAGCGCGACTTTTCGTGTATATTTCCAGCACCTTACTGGTTCTTTCCTGCGGAATGGCACAATGATTCGTAAATACTGGTGGCTGGTTGTTTTTGCTGTCTCTGTTTTCATTTTCGATGCGCTGCTGATGCAGTGGATTGAACTGATGAGCACCGAAACCGATAAGTGCCGCAATATGAATTCCGTGAATCCTCTAAAACTGGTCAATTGCTCTGAGCTCGACTAGCCTGCGAACATCGCCAAAAACACGATAATCACACAGTAAAAACGGGGATTTAAATCCCTTTGAGTCATTACCTTACGGTGATAATGTCTCGCCCTTCACAACCGCTCTTGCGTAACCTCACACTCGAGTAGAACCATCCATGCTGGTCAGCCAATACAATCATATCCTGGTAGTCCTCTCCTTTGTTGTTGCCATCCTTGCTGCGTATACCGCGCTGAACATGGCTGCACGCGTTGCCGGGAGCCAGGGCGTCGCTGCCCGCGTCTGGCTGGCTGGTGGCGGTATTGCAATGGGTATTGGCGTGTGGGCCATGCATTTTATCGGCATGCTGGCGATGGACCTCTCCATGAGCATGAGCTACAACGCCACCCTGACGGTGTTATCCATGATTATCGCCGTGTGTTCGTCGCTATTTGCGCTATGCCTCGTGAGCTGCGAGCAATTACGTTTGCGCCGACTGTTGCCCGGCGCGCTGGTGATGGGAAGCGGTATTGTTGCCATGCATTACACCGGCATGGCGGCGCTGGAAGTGATGCCCGGGATTATCTGGGACAAGGTCTGGGTGGCCATTTCGGTCGCGATTGCGCTTGCCGCTTCACTCGCGGCATTATGGCTGACCTTCCGCCTGCGTCACGAAGCCGCGCAGGTCGTGCTGATGCGCATGGGGGCCGCCATCACGATGGGAATTGCGATTGCCGGGATGCACTATGCAGGCATGAAAGCGGCGCAGTTTCCGATGTCCACAATGGTTCACCATGAAGGTATCAACGGGAGTTGGCTGGCGGTGCTGGTCAGCGTCGTCGCACTCTCTATTCTTGGGATCACCCTGCTGGTGTCGATGCTGGATGCCCGCCTCCAGGCACGTACCGCCCTTCTGGCCTCGTCGCTTGCAGAAGCGAACCGGGAACTCGCGCAACTGGCGCTGCACGATACCCTGACGCGTTTGCCCAACCGTATCCTGCTGGAAGACAGACTCGATCAGGCTATCAGTAAAGCAGATCGCGAGGGTACGCACTTTGCGCTGATGTTCATGGATCTCGACGGGTTTAAAACCATCAATGACGCCTACGGGCATGATCTCGGCGATAAACTCCTGATCGCCGTGACGGAGCGTTTATTGCTACCACTGAAGGGCCAGTTCACTCTCGCCCGTATCGGTGGCGATGAATTTGTTCTGCTGGCGGAGAGTGAAGGTCCGGATGATGCGGCCTCGCTGGCCAATTCGCTGGTTCGCGCTATAGATAACCCGTTTAACCTTGAACCTTATGAACTGGTTGTGACCCTCAGCATTGGGATCGCGCTTTACCCGCATGACGGAAAAACCGATCGCGAGCTGATGTTCAATGCCGATGCGGCGATGTACCACACAAAACATATGGGCCGGAACGGGTATCATTTTTTCCAGCCCTCCATGAATACGCTGGCGCAGACCCATCTGCAGTTGATGAACGATCTGTGGCTGGCCATCGATCGCGATGAACTTCGTTTGCTCTATCAGCCTAAATTCCATGCACCTGCAGGCCCCCTCCTCGGTTTTGAAGCACTACTACGCTGGCAGCATCCGAAGCAGGGATTATTGACGCCCGAACTCTTCCTGCCGCTGGCAGAAAAAACGGGTCTGATTATTCCCATCGGTAACTGGGTTATCAATGAAGCCTGTCGCCAGTTGCGCGAGTGGCACCTACAGGGGCACCGTAACTGGTCGATGGCGGTGAACCTGTCGACGCTGCAGTTTGAACAACCTTCACTGGTAAAAACGGTGCTCGACTGCCTGACCCGTCACGACGTCCCTCCGGAAATGCTGATCCTCGAAGTGACCGAAACCACAGCGATGAGTAACCCTGACGAAAGCGTGCGGGTACTGACAGAACTGACCAATGCCGGGGTGAAAGCCTCCATTGATGACTTCGGAACCGGGTATTCAAGCCTGCTATACCTTAAGCGCCTACCCGCCAGTGAACTGAAAATTGATCGTGCTTTTGTGCAGGAATTGAGTGGGGAAAGTGAAGATGCCACCATTGTCTCAGCCATCGTGGCGCTGGCAAAAACGCTCAATCTAAAAGTGGTGGCGGAGGGTGTGGAAACCGAAGCACAGCAAACGTTTCTGACAGAGCTGGGCTGTCACACGCTCCAGGGTTATCTGTTAGGTAAGCCGGTCAGTGCTCAAACTATTGAGGCACTTTGTGAACATGGGGAGATGTTGCCCGGCGCGGAAGTATAAACGTCATCCTGCGGCGACACGCGTATCACAGGGAGTGTCCCCAGGATGTTGTCGACCAGAGCGGGGGCCTGCTGATAAAGATTAAAACTGTCGCTATTCATTAACCAGTTTTTAATTATCCCGCTAAAAAAGCCATGGAGAACGATCAGCGTCAAATCAACATTAACCTGCGGTGAAATCACTTTCCGTGAAATGCAATTCTCCAGCGTCGCGCGCAGATAATCATTGTTAAAACCAATACGATTACGAATTTCACATTCTGAAATCATATCATTTTTAAATTCACATTTATGATACAGAATTTGTAAAAGCGCACACTGCCGTGGTTCACGCGCGATATATTGCAACGCTGTGATAAATTGCTCACGGAGCATTAACAACGGGTCATCATTTTCGGTGAGAGAAAGCCTGTCACGAATAATTTCACGCAGGGGGATCTGCTGCTCCCAAATGGCATTAAATATTTCGGCTTTACTGGAAAAATGCCAGTATACTGCGCCGCGCGTAACCCTTGCGGCATCAGCGATGTCCGTAAGCGTCGTGTTGGCTACGCCACGGGTAGCAAACTCAGCGATTGCCGCCTCGATCAGCAATTGCCGGGTTTTCTGGGCATCTTCTTTCTTTTTACGCGCCATAGACAGTTACTCGTTATTCACACGTTGAAGACTTAATTTTGGAGTCAGGTAACAAAGTATTCCCTAAAAACGGTTTTAATTTTGCACAAAAAAAGTCAACCCTCTTAATTTATAATTAAGGTGAATGAATGAAAGTAATTAAATTCACCCTAGATATGAATGAGACCATTAAATACCATTTACTTGATTATTCATGAGTAAGTATATCGTCTAATGGACCCGGTCTGATTCTGATTTTTGTCTTTCCCCCTCTTCATTCGCACTTATAAATTAAAAAACATTAAATACCCTCATTATTATATGCAGCTACATTTTTGTATTTGTACCCTGCCCCTGTCACCGATTTATGGCAGATATCGGTTAATGGGTAGTTAAAGGAACAGTAATGACGAATCATTTCAGACTCTTACCCTTAGCCGGTTTTATTGTCTGCGCCGCACTGCTCACCGGATGCGATGGGCAGGAAAACCAGCAACAACATCCACAAGCCCCTCAGGTGAGTGTACACATTGTGGAAAGCGCGCCACTGGCAGTCACAACGGAACTTCCTGGCAGGACAGATGCGTATCGCGTTGCGGAGGTTCGTCCTCAGGTTAGCGGCATCATTCTGCGCCGTAACTTCACAGAAGGCAGTGATGTGAAGGCAGGCGACTCCCTTTATCAAATCGATCCTGCCACGTATCAGGCGGCCTATGACAGTGCGAAAGGCGAACTGGCGAAAGCGCAGGCGGCAGCGAATATTGCGCATCTGACGGTGAAACGCTATGTCCCGCTGGTCGGCACCCAGTATGTCAGCAAGCAGGAATACGATCAGGCAGTGGCGACGGCGCAACAGGCCGATGCCAGCGTCGTTGCCGCGAAGGCCGGTGTTGAAAGCGCGCGCATTAATCTTGCCTATACCAAAGTGACATCACCCATCAACGGACGTATCGGCAAATCCAGCGTCACCGAAGGGGCTCTCGTCACTAACGGGCAGGCTACCGCCCTGGCAACGGTACAGCAGCTTGATCCCATCTACGTCGATGTGACTCAGTCCAGCAATGATTTTATGCGCCTGAAACAGACCAGCCTGGAAAAAGGGGACGCTACCAGCACCGTTGAGCTGTTGATGGAAAACGGTCAGCCATACCCGCAGAAGGGTACGCTGCAGTTCTCGGATGTGACGGTCGACGAAAGCACCGGTTCGATTACCCTGCGCGCGATCTTCCCGAATCCTCAGCATCAACTCTTACCCGGTATGTTTGTCCGCGCGCGCATTGATGAAGGCACACAGCCGGATGCCATTTTGGTTCCGCAGCAGGGCGTGACCCGTACACCGCGCGGTGACGCAACGGTGATGGTGGTTAACGATAAAAACCAGGTTGAATCGCGTACCGTCGTTGCACCTCAGGCGATTGGCGACCGCTGGCTGGTGACGGAAGGGCTGAAAAATGGCGACCGCGTGATTGTCAGCGGCCTGCAAAAAGTCCGTCCTGGCGTCACCGTCGTGGCGATACCTGACACCGCTGCCACGCCAGCCAGTTAAGGACAACGACATGGCTAATTTCTTTATTCAAAGGCCGGTTTTCGCCTGGGTACTCGCTATTATTTTGATGATTGCGGGCGGGCTGGCTATTCTGAAACTGCCCGTTGCGCAGTATCCGACCATCGCCCCTCCTGCTGTTGCCATCACAGCAACCTACCCTGGCGCTGACGCCCAGACGGTGCAGGATACCGTTACGCAGGTTATCGAGCAGAACATGAACGGCATCGATAATCTGATGTATATGTCGTCCACCAGCGATTCTGCGGGTAACGTCACCATCACTCTGACCTTTGAGTCGGGTACAGACCCGGACATCGCGCAGGTTCAGGTTCAAAACAAACTTCAGCTCGCCATGCCGCTGCTGCCACAAGAAGTACAGCAGCAAGGGATTGGCGTTGAAAAATCCAGCAGTAGCTTCCTGCTGGTTGCGGGCTTTGTGTCGGACAATAAAAACCTGACTCAGGATGATATCTCTGACTACGTCGCTTCGAATGTGAAAGATGCGATTAGTCGCACAACGGGTGTTGGTGATGTGCAGCTGTTCGGTGCGCAATATGCGATGCGTATCTGGCTTGACAGCAATGCGATGAATAAATACCAGCTGACGCCTCTGGATATTATCAATCAACTGAAAACGCAGAATGACCAGATTGCGGCCGGTCAGCTAGGTGCAACGCCATCTGTTCCGGGCCAGCAATTGAACGCCTCTATCATCGCGCAAACCCGCCTAAAATCGCCGGAAGAGTTTGGCCGCGTGACGCTGAAGGTAAACCAGGACGGCTCCATGGTGCACCTGAAGGATGTGGCTCGCATTGAGCTGGGCGGCGAAAACTACAACATGGTCACCAGGATCAACGGGCAGGCGGCTACGGGTCTCGGGATCAAGCTGGCAACCGGGGCAAACGCGCTGGATACGGCGGCAGCAATTAAGAGTAAGCTGGCACAGCTGCAGCAATTCTTTCCGCAGGGAATGAAGGTTGTCTATCCCTATGACACCACGCCGTTCGTGAAAATCTCCATTCACGAAGTGGTGAAAACCCTGTTCGAGGCGATTGTTCTCGTCTTCCTCGTCATGTATTTGTTCCTGCAAAACCTGCGGGCAACGCTCATTCCTACGATTGCGGTTCCGGTCGTTCTGTTGGGGACCTTCGCGGTTCTGGCGGCATTCGGTTTCTCCATCAATACCCTGACGATGTTCGGGATGGTGCTGGCGATAGGTCTGTTGGTCGATGATGCGATTGTGGTTGTTGAGAACGTCGAACGCGTCATGGTTGAGGACAAGCTGCCGCCAAAAGAGGCAACGCAGAAGTCGATGGAGCAGATCCAGGGCGCGCTGGTCGGTATCGCCATGGTGCTTTCGGCAGTATTCATCCCAATGGCCTTTTTTGGCGGCTCGACGGGGGCCATCTATCGCCAGTTCTCGCTCACCATTGTCTCCGCGATGACGCTGTCCGTACTGGTTGCACTGATCCTCACCCCTGCCCTTTGCGCCACATTGCTCAAGCCCGCGTCCAGTGAACATCACGAGAAGAAAGGTGGCTTCTTTGGCTGGTTCAATACCCTCTTTGATAAGAGTGTGGAACACTACAGTAACAGCGTGAGCGGTATTATTCGCAAGACCGGACGCTACCTGGTGGTGTACGTACTCATCGTCGGCGGCATGGCGGTACTGTTCCTGCGCTTGCCGACCTCCTTTCTGCCTGAAGAGGATCAGGGGGTGTTTATGACGATGGTTCAGCTTCCTGCCGGAGCAACCCAGACACGTACGCAGCAAGTTCTCGATCAGGTTCAGGACTACTACCTGACCAAAGAGAAAGCGAATGTTGAGTCCGTCTTTACCGTTAATGGTTTTAGCTTTAGCGGCCAGGGGCAAAACTCCGGTATCGCCTTCGTCAGCCTGAAACCCTGGGAAGAACGCCCGGGTGAGAAGAATAGCGTTGAAGCCATTGTGGGTCGCGCGACGAAAGCGTTCAGCCAGATAAAAGATGGCCTCGTATTTCCCTTTAACCTGCCTGCAATTATCGAGTTAGGTACTGCAACGGGATTCGATTTCGAACTGATCGATCAGGCCAACCTGGGACATTCGCAGTTAACTCAGGCGCGTAACAAACTGCTCGGCATGGTAAAGGAGCACCCCGACCTGCTGGTTCGAGTGCGTCCTAACGGTCTGGAAGATACCCCTCAATTCAAACTGGATGTCGATCAGGAGAAAGCACAGGCCCTGGGCATCAGCCTCTCTGATGTCAACCAGACGATCTCGACGGCATTAGGGGGCACTTACGTAAATGACTTTATCGATCATGGCCGCGTGAAAAAAGTGTACGTTCAGGCCGATGCCCGCTTCCGCATGTTGCCGGGAGACATCAGCAACCTTTACGTGCGTAGCGCAAATGGCGAAATGGTACCGTTCTCAGCCTTTAGCAACGCCCACTGGGTGTATGGTTCTCCTCGCCTTGAACGCTACAACGGCATGCCATCAATGGAGATCCTCGGTGAATCCGCACCGGGAAAAAGTACCGGTGAAGCAATGGTCATGATGGAAAGCCTCGCCTCAAAACTGCCTTCTGGCATCGGCTACGACTGGACAGGTATGTCATATCAGGAACGACTTTCAGGCAACCAGGCACCAGCGTTGTATGCTATCTCACTGATAGTGGTGTTCTTATGCCTGGCTGCGCTGTATGAGAGTTGGTCTATTCCATTCTCCGTCATGCTGGTTGTGCCATTGGGGGTGATTGGCGCGCTTCTCGCAGCATCATTGCGAGGACTGAACAATGACGTCTATTTCCAGGTCGGCCTTCTGACAACAATTGGGTTATCGGCCAAAAATGCCATCCTGATTGTAGAGTTTGCCAAAGACCTGATGGAGAAGGAGGGCAAAGGGATAATTGAAGCGACGCTGGAAGCCTCCCGGATGCGCCTTCGTCCTATCCTGATGACTTCTCTGGCCTTTATTTTGGGTGTCATGCCGTTGGTAATGAGCAGCGGTGCCGGGAGCGGCGCGCAAAACGCTGTCGGGACGGGTGTAATGGGAGGCATGCTATCTGCAACGCTTTTGGCTATCTTCTTCGTACCCGTATTCTTTGTAGTTGTCCGTCGGCGATTCACAAACCATAAACAATAACCATTACTAAAAGGCACCTCTGGTGCCTTTTTATTTAAGGTAAACAACAGTTTTAAATTTTTACAGCTTCATATTTTCTCCATTAATTCTTTTTGTCGCTCAACTTTCTCCATGATTTTTACAATTCACATAATTTGAGATTATTCCCCCTGCAACGCGAACTTCTACCGGTGGTAAAATAGCCACTAATTCGTTAATTGCCGTTTTGGCTTTATGGCGAATATGAGAAAACACTGAGGTAACATCATGAAAAGATTCATTTCCGTTGCACTTCTCGCTGCGCTGCTTGCTGGTTGCGCGCACGATTCTCCATGTGTACCGGTATACGACGATCAAGGCCGACTGGTTCATACCAACACCTGCATGAAAGGCACCACCCAGGATAACTGGGAAACAGCCGGTGCTATCGCTGGCGGTGCTGCCGCAATAGCGGGTCTGACGCTGGGTATCGTGGCTCTGACCAAATAACCACTGGGGCATGACTCATTCCTGAAAGCGCGGCTCTGTCCGCGCTTTTGCTTTTAAATAGTGCACTAATTTCATATAAGTAAAAAAAGAGCCCTCTTTTATTCACGCCTGGTATTTTTTATAAGATTTACGTCACATCTTTATTGCTTATCCTGACGAATTACCCATTCCATCGTGATGATATTCACATATTAAATCCATTTAATACCCTGCCAATATTCACGACTGAAACTACCTCTGGCTTTAACCTTATCCTTCAACCAACTTTTGCTCTAATTTGTGGCGCAGGTTGGAATTTCGCACCGTTTCGGGGCATTCGATTTATTTAAGCCTGTCTACACTCAGCATTATGCGTTCACTTGTCTTTATTTAATCGAGCGCAAAACCTGGCATTACGTTTGCTTTATAAACGTTGGCCAAAGCCACAGACAGGTAAAAGCGTTTTAAAACGCCTCTATAACGATAAATTTCGCCACACAGGATCCATTATGAAAAAGACGATGATAGCCAGCCTGGCCGCCGCGAGCGTGTTGTTTGCTGTAGCCGGACAGGCGCAGGCGGGCACGACGCTGGATGCCGTTAAAAAGAAAGGTTTTGTACAATGTGGTATCAGTGACGGTTTGCCAGGCTTTTCCTATGCCGACGCGAACGGCAAGTTTACCGGTATTGACGTTGATGTCTGCCGTGGCGTTGCCGCAGCGGTTTTCGGTGATGACAGCAAAGTAAAATATACCCCACTGACGGCGAAAGAACGTTTCACTGCGCTACAGTCTGGCGAAGTTGATATGCTCTCCCGCAATACGACCTGGACCTCCTCGCGCGACGCGGGAATGGGCATGTCATTTACCGGCGTCACCTATTACGACGGCATCGGCTTCCTTACTCACAATAAAGCCGGTCTGAAAAGCGCTAAAGAGCTGGATGGTGCGACCGTGTGCATCCAGGCGGGTACTGACACAGAGCTTAACGTCGCGGACTACTTCAAATCCAATAAAATGAAGTACACCCCAGTCACCTTTGATCGCTCCGATGAGTCGTCTAAGGCGCTGGAGTCAGGCCGTTGCGATACCCTGGCGTCTGACCAGTCACAGCTCTACGCATTACGCATCAAATTGAGCAACCCTGCCGAGTGGATTGTCCTGCCTGAAGTGATCTCCAAAGAGCCTCTTGGCCCCGTCGTTCGCCGCGGCGATGAGGACTGGTTCTCCATCGTTCGCTGGACATTGTTTGCCATGCTGAACGCCGAAGAGATGGGCATCAGCTCGAAAAACGTCGACGAGAAAACCGCTAATCCGTCCACGCCGGATATGGCACATCTTCTGGGCAAAGAGGGTGATTTCGGCAAGGATCTGAAGCTGGATAACAAGTGGGCTTATAACATCATTAAACAGGTCGGTAACTATGCCGAGATCTTTGAGCGCAACGTGGGTTCGGAAAGCCCGCTGAAGATCAAACGCGGCCAGAACAATCTCTGGAATAACGGCGGTATTCAGTACGCACCGCCTGTACGTTAAGTCTTTGCTGTAACGGGCACTGCAAGCGCAGTGCCCAGTCCAGAGTCATGGTTACCGAGGTTTTTTATGTCCCATCGCCGCTTAGCCGTAAAAGGATCGCTGTCCTTTTCTCATCCCGCGGTCCGCGCCTGGCTTTTCCAGATTATTGCTGTTGTCGTGGTTGTGGTTATCGCCATTTATTTAATCCACAACACCGTTACCAACCTGAATAACCGAGGCATCACCTCCGGTTTTGCCTTTCTGGATCGCAGCGCGGGTTTTGGCATTGTTCAGCATCTTGTTGATTATCAGGAAGGCGATACGTATGGACGCGTATTCATCGTAGGTCTGCTGAATACGCTGCTGGTGTCAGCGCTCTGTATTGTGTTCGCTTCCGTACTCGGCTTTTTCCTTGGTCTGGCCCGACTTTCTGAAAACTGGCTGCTGCGGAAACTGTCGACCATTTATATCGAAACCTTTCGTAATATCCCGCCACTGCTGCAGATTTTCTTCTGGTATTTCGCTGTCCTGCGTAACCTTCCCGGTCCACGCCAGGCCGTGGATGCTTTCGATCTTCTTTTTCTGAGCAACCGCGGGTTATACATACCCTCTCCGCAGGTCGCTGAAGGGCTTTATGCCTTCATCATCGCAATTATTATCGCACTCGCGATTTCTGTCGGCGTGTTCCGCTATAACCGTAAGCATCAGATCAAAACCGGGCAGTTGCGTAAAACATGGCCGGTTGGCGCTGCACTGATTATTGGCCTGCCGTCAGTCGCCCACTGGCTATTTGGCGCAGCCTTGCACTGGGATATTCCGCATCTGCGTGGTTTTAACTTCCAGGGCGGGATGGTGTTAATTCCGGAACTGGCCGCACTGACGCTGGCGCTCTCGATTTATACCTCCGCATTTATTGCGGAGATCATCCGCTCCGGGATCCAGGCTGTTCCTTACGGGCAGCACGAGGCGGCACGCTCGCTGGGCTTGCCAAATACCGTGACGCTTCGCCAGGTCATTATCCCGCAGGCTTTACGGGTCATCATCCCGCCACTGACCAGCCAGTACCTCAATATTGTCAAAAACTCATCACTGGCCGCAGCCATCGGCTACCCCGATATGGTGTCACTGTTCGCTGGGACCGTGCTTAACCAGACTGGGCAAGCGATTGAAACCATTGCCATTACCATGTCTGTTTATCTGATCATCAGTCTGATGATTTCATTGTTGATGAACCTTTATAACCGCCGTATAGCACTGGTTGAGCGCTAAGGATCCATGATGACAAAAGCGATATTGTCGCACTCCTCGCGTCCTGCCAGCACAACGGGTGGGCGCTTCATTATCTGGGCACGTAAGAACCTGTTCTCCAGCTGGAGTAACAGCCTGCTGACGATTGTGTGCCTGTGGTTAATCTGGGAACTGATCCCGCCGCTGCTTAACTGGGCTTTCCTGCAGGCGAACTGGGTGGGCTCCACACGCGCGGATTGTACGAAAGCGGGTGCATGCTGGGTCTTTATCCACGAACGTTTTGGTCAGTTCATGTATGGATTGTACCCACATGAACAGCGCTGGCGGATTAATCTGGCGCTGGTTATCGGTCTGCTCTCCATCGCCGTAATGTTCTGGAAAAAGCTTCCTCACCGTGGCCGATACATTGCGAGCTGGGCTGTTGTTTATCCGATTATTGTTTGGGTGTTGTTGTATGGCGGTTTTCTGGGGCTCGAGCGTGTTGAAACCCGTCAGTGGGGCGGACTGACGCTGACGCTCATTATTGCTTCTGTGGGGATCGCTGGCGCTCTGCCGTGGGGGATTTTACTGGCTCTGGGACGGCGTTCAAAAATGCCGGTCGTACGCGTTCTCTCCGTTATTTTCATAGAGTTCTGGCGTGGCGTACCGCTTATCACCGTTCTATTTATGTCGTCGGTCATGCTGCCGCTGTTTATGGCAGAAGGTACAACGATCGACAAACTGATACGCGCCCTGGTCGGGGTCATTCTCTTCCAGTCCGCCTATGTCGCAGAAGTTGTGCGAGGTGGTCTGCAGGCATTGCCTAAAGGCCAGTACGAAGCCGCTGAATCCCTGGCACTCGGTTACTGGAAAACGCAGGGTCTGGTCATTCTCCCGCAAGCACTCAAGCTGGTCATTCCTGGTCTGGTCAACACGATCATTGCCCTCTTCAAAGATACCAGCCTGGTGATCATCATCGGATTGTTCGATCTCTTTAGCAGCGTGCAGCAGGCTACCGTTGACCCTGTCTGGCTGGGTATGTCCACCGAGGGATATGTCTTCGCTGCCCTGATCTACTGGATCTTCTGTTTTAGCATGTCGCGCTATAGCCAGCATCTGGAAAAGCGCTTTAACACCGGGCGTACACCGCACTGAGGAAATTATGAGCCAGATTACTATGACACCTGTCGACGCGATGATTACGCTGGAAAACGTCAATAAATGGTACGGACAATTTCATGTCCTGAAGGATATCAATCTCAAGGTGAAGCAGGGCGAACGTATCGTACTTTGTGGTCCTTCCGGTTCAGGCAAATCCACAACTATTCGCTGTATTAACCATCTTGAAGAACATCAGCAGGGGCGTATTGTGGTTGATGGTATCGAGTTGAATGAAGATATTCGCAATATCGACCGTGTACGACAGGAAGTGGGGATGGTGTTCCAGCACTTCAATCTGTTCCCGCATCTGACCGTTCTGCAAAACTGCACGCTGGCCCCCATTTGGGTTCAAAAGATGCCGAAAAAAGAGGCCGAAGCGTTGGCAATGCATTATCTGGAGCGTGTGCGCATTGCTGAACATGCCAATAAATTCCCTGGGCAGATATCCGGCGGTCAGCAGCAGCGTGTGGCCATCGCCCGTTCCCTGTGCATGAAACCTAAGATAATGTTGTTTGATGAGCCTACATCAGCCTTGGATCCAGAAATGGTGAAAGAGGTGCTGGATACCATGATTGGGCTGGCGCAATCCGGGATGACGATGCTGTGCGTGACGCATGAAATGGGGTTTGCCAGAACTGTCGCTGACAGGGTGATCTTTATGGATCGTGGAGAGATTGTCGAACAGGCACCACCGGATGAGTTCTTTGCGCATCCGAAGTCAGAACGCACACGGGCATTTTTATCGCAGGTGATTCATTAATCGTTTGTTATGCCGGGTGGCGGCTTCGCCTTACCCGGCCTACAGTTTGTGTAGTATAGAAACGCAAAAAGGCCATCCTTTCGGATGGCCTTCTCACTTATTTGATGTCTGGCAGTTCCCTACTCTCACATGGGGAGACCCCACACTACCATCGGCGCTACGGCGTTTCACTTCTGAGTTCGGCATGGGGTCAGGTGGGACCACCGCGCTAAAGCCGCCAGACAAATTCTTTTACTTCTTGCCGAACTTTAACCTAAGTATAAAGTGGTGCTGATACCCAGAGTCGAACTGGGGACCTCACCCTTACCAAGGGTGCGCTCTACCAACTGAGCCATATCAGCACGCTAAATTTGATGCCTGGCAGTTCCCTACTCTCACATGGGGAGACCCCACACTACCATCGGCGCTACGGCGTTTCACTTCTGAGTTCGGCATGGGGTCAGGTGGGACCACCGCGCTAAAGCCGCCAGGCAAATTCTGTTAAATCTGTATCAGGCTGAAAATCTTCTGTCTCTCGTCCGCCAAAACACCTTCGGCGTTGTAAGGTTAAGCCTCACGGTTCATTAGTATCGGTTAGCTCAACGCATCGCTGCGCTTACACACCCGACCTATCAACGTCGTAGTCTTCAACGTTCCTTCAGGACCCTTAAAGGGTCAGGGAGAACTCATCTCGGGGCAAGTTTCGTGCTTAGATGCTTTCAGCACTTATCTCTTCCGCATTTAGCTACCGGGCAATGCCATTGGCATGACAACCCGAACACCAGTGATGCGTCCACTCCGGTCCTCTCGTACTAGGAGCAGCCCCCCTCAATTCTCCAGCGCCCACGGCAGATAGGGACCGAACTGTCTCACGACGTTCTAAACCCAGCTCGCGTACCACTTTAAATGGCGAACAGCCATACCCTTGGGACCTACTTCAGCCCCAGGATGTGATGAGCCGACATCGAGGTGCCAAACACCGCCGTCGATATGAACTCTTGGGCGGTATCAGCCTGTTATCCCCGGAGTACCTTTTATCCGTTGAGCGATGGCCCTTCCATTCAGAACCACCGGATCACTATGACCTGCTTTCGCACCTGCTCGAGCCGTCACTCTCGCAGTCAAGCTAGCTTATGCCATTGCACTAACCTCCTGATGTCCGACCAGGATTAGCTAACCTTCGTGCTCCTCCGTTACTCTTTGGGAGGAGACCGCCCCAGTCAAACTACCCACCAGACACTGTCCGCAACCCGGGTAACGGGTCTACGTTAGAACACCAGCCATTAAAGGGTGGTATTTCAAGGTCGGCTCCACGCAGACTGGCGTCCACGCTTCAAAGCCTCCCACCTATCCTACACATCAAGGACCAGTGTTCAGTGTCAAGCTATAGTAAAGGTTCACGGGGTCTTTCCGTCTTGCCGCGGGTACACTGCATCTTCACAGCGAGTTCAATTTCACTGAGTCTCGGGTGGAGACAGCCTGGCCATCATTACGCCATTCGTGCAGGTCGGAACTTACCCGACAAGGAATTTCGCTACCTTAGGACCGTTATAGTTACGGCCGCCGTTTACCGGGGCTTCGATCAAGAGCTTCGCGTTGCCGCTAACCCCATCAATTAACCTTCCGGCACCGGGCAGGCGTCACACCGTATACGTCCACTTTCGTGTTTGCACAGTGCTGTGTTTTTAATAAACAGTTGCAGCCAGCTGGTATCTTCGACTGATTTCAGCTCCACCCGCAGGGGCTTCACCTACATATCAGCGTGCCTTCTCCCGAAGTTACGGCACCATTTTGCCTAGTTCCTTCACCCGAGTTCTCTCAAGCGCCTTGGTATTCTCTACCTGACCACCTGTGTCGGTTTGGGGTACGATTTGATGTTACCTGATGCTTAGAGGCTTTTCCTGGAAGCAGGGCATTTGTTACTTCAGCACCGTAGTGCCTCGTCATCACACCTCAGCGTTAATAGAGTTCCGGATTTACCTAAAACTCCCGCCTACATGCTTAAACCGGGACAACCGTCGCCCGGCTAACATAGCCTTCTCCGTCCCCCCTTCGCAGTAACACCAAGTACAGGAATATTAACCTGTTTCCCATCGACTACGCCTTTCGGCCTCGCCTTAGGGGTCGACTCACCCTGCCCCGATTAACGTTGGACAGGAACCCTTGGTCTTCCGGCGTGCGGGCTTTTCACCCGCATTATCGTTACTTATGTCAGCATTCGCACTTCTGATACCTCCAGCAACCCTCACAGGCCACCTTCAACGGCTTACAGAACGCTCCCCTACCCAACAACGCATACGCGTCGCTGCCGCAGCTTCGGTGCATGGTTTAGCCCCGTTACATCTTCCGCGCAGGCCGACTCGACCAGTGAGCTATTACGCTTTCTTTAAATGATGGCTGCTTCTAAGCCAACATCCTGGCTGTCTGTGCCTTCCCACATCGTTTCCCACTTAACCATGACTTTGGGACCTTAGCTGGCGGTCTGGGTTGTTTCCCTCTTCACGACGGACGTTAGCACCCGCCGTGTGTCTCCCGTGATAACATTCTTCGGTATTCGTAGTTTGCATCGGGTTGGTAAGCCGGGATGGCCCCCTAGCCGAAACAGTGCTCTACCCCCGAAGATGAATTCACGAGGCGCTACCTAAATAGCTTTCGGGGAGAACCAGCTATCTCCCGGTTTGATTGGCCTTTCACCCCCAGCCACAAGTCATCCGCTAATTTTTCAACATTAGTCGGTTCGGTCCTCCAGTTAGTGTTACCCAACCTTCAACCTGCCCATGGCTAGATCACCGGGTTTCGGGTCTATACCCTGCAACTTAACGCCCAGTTAAGACTCGGTTTCCCTTCGGCTCCCCTATACGGTTAACCTTGCTACAGAATATAAGTCGCTGACCCATTATACAAAAGGTACGCAGTCACCCCATAAAAGAGGCTCCCACTGCTTGTACGTACACGGTTTCAGGTTCTTTTTCACTCCCCTCGCCGGGGTTCTTTTCGCCTTTCCCTCACGGTACTGGTTCACTATCGGTCAGTCAGGAGTATTTAGCCTTGGAGGATGGTCCCCCCATATTCAGACAGGATACCACGTGTCCCGCCCTACTCTTCGAGTTCACAGCAAGTGTGCTTTCGTGTACGGGACTATCACCCTGTACCGTGCGACTTTCCAGACGCTTCCACTAACACACAAGCTGATTCAGACTCTGGGCTGCTCCCCGTTCGCTCGCCGCTACTGGGGGAATCTCGGTTGATTTCTTTTCCTCGGGGTACTTAGATGTTTCAGTTCCCCCGGTTCGCCTCGTTAACCTATGTATTCAGTTAACGATAGTGTGTCGGAACACACTGGGTTTCCCCATTCGGACATCGCCGGGTCAAAGGTTCATATCACCTCGCCGGCGCTTTTCGCAGATTAGCACGTCCTTCATCGCCTCTGACTGCCAGGGCATCCACCGTGTACGCTTAGTCGCTTAACCTCACAACCCGAAGATGTTTCTTTCGATTCATCATCGACTTGCGAAAATTTGAGAGACTCGAACACACATAACATGTGTGTCGTTTCAATTTTCAGCTTGATCCAGATTTTTAAAGAGCAAATATCTCAAACGTCACCCGAAGATGAGTTTTGAGATATTAAGGCAGGTGACTTTCACTCACGAACCAGCAAGTGGCGTCCCCTAGGGGATTCGAACCCCTGTTACCGCCGTGAAAGGGCGGTGTCCTGGGCCTCTAGACGAAGGGGACACTGAAGTCTCAATCGCAAGACGCCTTGCTATTTACTTTTCATCAGACAATCTGTGTGGACACTACAAAGGCAGGTTCTTTAAGGTAAGGAGGTGATCCAACCGCAGGTTCCCCTACGGTTACCTTGTTACGACTTCACCCCAGTCATGAATCACAAAGTGGTAAGCGCCCTCCCGAAGGTTAAGCTACCTACTTCTTTTGCAACCCACTCCCATGGTGTGACGGGCGGTGTGTACAAGGCCCGGGAACGTATTCACCGTAGCATTCTGATCTACGATTACTAGCGATTCCGACTTCATGGAGTCGAGTTGCAGACTCCAATCCGGACTACGACGCACTTTATGAGGTCCGCTTGCTCTCGCGAGGTCGCTTCTCTTTGTATGCGCCATTGTAGCACGTGTGTAGCCCTACTCGTAAGGGCCATGATGACTTGACGTCATCCCCACCTTCCTCCAGTTTATCACTGGCAGTCTCCTTTGAGTTCCCGGCCGGACCGCTGGCAACAAAGGATAAGGGTTGCGCTCGTTGCGGGACTTAACCCAACATTTCACAACACGAGCTGACGACAGCCATGCAGCACCTGTCTCAGAGTTCCCGAAGGCACCAATCCATCTCTGGAAAGTTCTCTGGATGTCAAGAGTAGGTAAGGTTCTTCGCGTTGCATCGAATTAAACCACATGCTCCACCGCTTGTGCGGGCCCCCGTCAATTCATTTGAGTTTTAACCTTGCGGCCGTACTCCCCAGGCGGTCGACTTAACGCGTTAGCTCCGGAAGCCACGCCTCAAGGGCACAACCTCCAAGTCGACATCGTTTACGGCGTGGACTACCAGGGTATCTAATCCTGTTTGCTCCCCACGCTTTCGCACCTGAGCGTCAGTCTTTGTCCAGGGGGCCGCCTTCGCCACCGGTATTCCTCCAGATCTCTACGCATTTCACCGCTACACCTGGAATTCTACCCCCCTCTACAAGACTCTAGCCTGCCAGTTTCGAATGCAGTTCCCAGGTTGAGCCCGGGGATTTCACATCCGACTTGACAGACCGCCTGCGTGCGCTTTACGCCCAGTAATTCCGATTAACGCTTGCACCCTCCGTATTACCGCGGCTGCTGGCACGGAGTTAGCCGGTGCTTCTTCTGCGGGTAACGTCAATTGCTGAGGTTATTAACCTCAACACCTTCCTCCCCGCTGAAAGTACTTTACAACCCGAAGGCCTTCTTCATACACGCGGCATGGCTGCATCAGGCTTGCGCCCATTGTGCAATATTCCCCACTGCTGCCTCCCGTAGGAGTCTGGACCGTGTCTCAGTTCCAGTGTGGCTGGTCATCCTCTCAGACCAGCTAGGGATCGTCGCCTAGGTGAGCCGTTACCCCACCTACTAGCTAATCCCATCTGGGCACATCTGATGGCAAGAGGCCCGAAGGTCCCCCTCTTTGGTCTTGCGACATTATGCGGTATTAGCTACCGTTTCCAGTAGTTATCCCCCTCCATCAGGCAGTTTCCCAGACATTACTCACCCGTCCGCCGCTCGCCGGCAAAGTAGCAAGCTACTTTCCGCTGCCGCTCGACTTGCATGTGTTAGGCCTGCCGCCAGCGTTCAATCTGAGCCATGATCAAACTCTTCAATTTAAGTTTGATGCTCGTGAATTAAACTTCGTAATGAATTACGTATGTTCACTCAGAGACTTGGTATTCATTTATTGTCCGGAGACATTAAGAATCCATGTCACTTTGAGTGCCCACACAGATTGTCTGATAAATTGTTAAAGAGCAGTGCAAGCGGCTTTCGCTCACCGTTGCGAGGTGGCGTATATTACGCCTTCCTCTTTCAGAGTCAACCCGTTATTTCAGGATTTTTTCTCTTCAACCGACCCGGTTGTTTGTGAAGTGATTCACATCTGCCGTGTCGATGGAGGCGCATTATAGGGATCCCATTTTTTAGCACAAGTGTTTTTTAGATCTTTTTTTCCGACTGCTGATTTTCCGCGCTTTTCGCTGAAATCCCGCCCGATCTGCTTAAATATTGACGTATTTTGCCTTGCCACGATCCCAAAATATGATCAAAGTCTTCTGTATAGCGTCCATCTGTCGAGGTAGATATGTCTGCAGTACTACGTCCTTATAAAGATCTGTTCCCCCAAAAAGGCGATCGCGTGATGATCGACGCCAGTAGCGTCGTGATTGGCGATGTCCGAATGGCCGATGATGTGAGTATCTGGCCACTGGTTGCGATCAGGGGAGATGTTAACTTTGTGTCTATCGGCGCACGCACTAACATACAGGACGGCAGCGTTCTTCACGTGACGCATAAATCTTCTTATAACCCTGAAGGTAATCCTTTAATCGTTGGGGAAGACGTTACCGTCGGGCACAAAGTGATGCTCCACGGCTGCACAATAGGTAACAGGGTACTTGTTGGTATGGGTTCAATTTTACTGGATGGCGTAACAGTAGAAGATGACGTGATGATTGGAGCCGGTAGCCTGGTCCCACAAAACAAACGTCTGGAAAGTGGCTATCTCTATTTAGGCAGCCCGGTAAAACAGATCCGCCCCTTAAAAGAGGCGGAGATCGAAGGATTAAAATACTCAGCAAATAACTACGTTAAATGGAAGAATGAATATCTGGATCAAGACAACCATACCCAGCCTTGATCGTCTTCCTGCTGATCGCGGATTAAATCGCTGGCTTCCTCTTCAAGATCCCAGCGATTTTCGCAAAATACCGCTAACGGGTCTGAACCGCCAAAACGACGCAGTAGCGTTTCCCCAGTAATTGCACAGGTCAGCTGCATTCCGTGCACCAGCACCGGGAAACAAACCGCTTGCTGATTTTCATCCCAGATTTCTCTGTCAGGAAAGTGGATCGCCTGATTCACGCCATCAGTTCCTGTTTCAGTTTTTCGATCACGGGTCCCACTGCAGGCAACACACCGTGCCAGAGCAGTACTGCATGAGCTGCCTGGCCCACCAGCATGCCCAGACCATCAGCCAGATGCTTCGCGCCGTGTTGTTCACACCAGGTCAGAAAAGGTGTTTTGCCTTTCTGATAGAACATGTCGTAGCAATAAACGTGGGCACTTACCAACGAAGCAGGGATCGCGGGCACTTCACCGCCAATACCGCTGGAGGTCGCATTAATGACAAGGTCGAACTCATGGTCGGCAAGGTCATCAAGCGCAACGGCACTGACGCTCCCGGTATGGGCGAACAGCGCAGCCAGCTCTTCTGCACGGGAGAATGTTCGGTTGGTAATCGTTACCGCACAATCCATTGAAAGAAGAGGAAGCAGCACGCCCCGTGATGCCCCGCCCGCGCCAATCAGCAGGATGCGGAAACCAGGCTTAATAAATGAGAGTCTTTCTAAATCGCTGAGTAAACCAATCCCATCAGTGTTATCACCCAGAAGTCGGCCATCCTCGAGCTGTTTTAGCGTATTTACCGCACCAGCAAGCGCCGCGCGCTCGGTCAATTCATCCGCGCGTTCAAAAGCGTCTTCCTTAAAGGGGACTGTTACATTCGCACCTTTACCACCCGCCTCAAAAAAAGCATTCAGCGTCGTCACAAATGCATCAACAGGGGCCAGCACGCGACCATACGGATGATCTATCTGCAGTTGTTCAGCAAATAGCTGATGGATTAACGGCGATTTACTGTGAGCGATCGGGTTACCAAAAACAGCATAGGTTTCCATGAGATTACCCCTGGCGAAAACGTTCGCCGGTCAAAGCGTCGCGAATTTCAGACGGATTCAGGCGCCCTCCCGTTTCACCGACAGCGACAGGAAAGTCATTCCCGAACTGCGCCAGTACTTCTTCGGTTGTCCGGCAAGGTGGCAATCCGGTCAGGTTGGCGCTGGTTGAGACCAGCGGTTTACCAAATGCCAGACAAAGCTCAACCACCAGCGGATGGTCAGTTACGCGAACGGCGAGGGAATCAAAGCGTCCGGTTAACCAGCGCGGCGTTGTCGGCTGCGCCGGGAAAACGAAAGTCACCGGTCCAGGCCACGCGGAGAAGATACTCTCGCGCTGCGCCGGCGTCAGCATGGAATCATCGATGTAGGGTTTAAGCTGCTCGTAATTAGCAGCGATCAAAATTAGCCCTTTCTCGACGGGTCTTTGCTTTAGGGTTAGCAATCGGCTCACAGCGGTCTCGCTGTCAGGATCGCAACCGACCCCAAAAACAGCTTCTGTTGGATAGGCGATGACTTCTTCATTTTTCAGTACGTCCACGGCATGGGCAATGGAGCCTGATGGCAGGTTATTATTCACTGTTTTGATCCGCCGAAACCGGCTTTCCACATTGTTTACTGGCGCAGAAGCGTTTCATGCCTTGCGCGGTTTTCTTTTCTATAAGTAGCGGATAATTGCAATGAGGGCAGGTTCCCGCTACCGGTTTAAAATTGATAACGAACTGGCATTCAGGGTAGCGATCGCACGAATGGAAGTTCTTACCATAACGGGAGCGGCGTTGTACCAGTTGACCGCGCTGACACTGAGGACACGCAATCGCCGTTTCATCTGGCTTATCAATTTGTTCCGTATGCTCACATTCGGGGTAGCGGCTACATCCAATAAACATGCCGAAACGTCCCTGCCGCAGAGCTAATTCGCCACCGCAGAGTGGGCAATACTGACCCTCCAGAATTTTCACGATATGTCCATCCGCCTGGCTCTTCAGGGGACGGACATAATCACATTCCGGATACTGTGAACAACCGAGAAACGGGCCGTGTTTCCCGGACCGAATGACGAGCTCAGCCCCGCACTGTGGGCAGGGCTCGTTTTTATGCACCGTGAATAGTGCTGATTTGGCCATAACAACTCTTGGTCCCGCACATTGAATTAGTGCAGCATACCTTCATTCACTTCAAAGAGTAATTCTTCCATTTGCTGATAGGCATTTTCACAGCCTGGGATATTGAACAGAACCATCAGGATCACCCACTTGAGGTCTTCCAGCTCGAATTCTGCCGTATCCAGCGCCATGACGCGCTCTATCACCATTTCTCGCGTTTCGAGGTTTAGCACCTGAATCTGCTCAAGGAATAAGATGAATCCCCGGCAGCTGGCATCCAGCCTTTCACACTCTTCAGCGGTGTAAATGCGTACAGATAAGGGATCGGAAGCAAGCTGCATCGGTTCGGCGAGGCCGTCCTGATAATCAGCCAGTTTATCCAACCACATCAACGCATTGTAAATATCTTCCCGCTCAAATCCTGCTTCGGTAAGATCCCGTGTCAATTTGTCCTGATCCACACGCATTTCTGCTTCGTTGTGGATGTAAGTCTCAAACAAATACATCAGTACGTCGAACATGGCATGCCCTCCTTAATCGGACATAGCCGCCGGGTACAGCTGCGATCCACCCTGCTAACTCCAGTTCAAGTAGCTGTGCTACCGTTACTGGCACAGGTTGGCCGGCACGTTCAGCGACAACGTCAACAGGTGTTACCTCATCTCCTACGTTAGCCAAGAGCTTGGGAAATGGCAATGCCACCTTCTCCTGATTTGACGAATAATGTTGCTTTTTAGGTTCATCTGTTAACCAGTGCAATCCATACCGTAAATTTTCCAGGATATCCTCTATGCAAGTCACAGGTGTTGCGCCTTGCTTTATTAGCCAGTGCGGCCCCTCACATCCTGGATTTCCTATCGGACCGGGTAAAGCAAAGACCTCTCGCCCCTGTTCAAGCGCACATCTTGCCGTAACCAACGAACCGCTTCGCAAAGCAGCCTCAACGACCAGCACGCCCTGACTTAACCCACTAATAATCCTGTTACGTCGTGGGAAATTCGCCGGTCTGGGGGGCGTAGAAAGTGAGAATTCAGACACGAGCGCCCCCTCCGAATGAATAAGCCGCCTGGCCAGGGTCTGATGGCGACGGGGATAGATGCTAAAGAGTCCATTACCCAACACCGCCACGCTTGTGCCTTGTACTGACAATGCAGCGTTGTGGGCCACGCCGTCAATGCCACAGGCCAGGCCGCTGGTAATCGTGAAACCGCATTGTGAGAGCTGTTCACTCAGGATCCTTCCCCATCGCTCACCATACCAGGAGGGCGCGCGACTTCCGACAACAGCAAGTTGAACGGCATTAAGGGCCTCAAGGTTCCCCGTCACGAATAACGCCCCGGGATAATCAGGAAAAGTGCGAAGCAAAGGAGGATAAAGAGGATGGTCGGCAGTTAAGAGATGGTTCCCCGGCTGTTCCAGCCACACCTGGCTACGCTCAAGCTCACCTTCACTGAGAGCAAGAAATCGCCCAGCCTGCGTTGCTGACAATCCGGCTTCTCGAAGCGTCACGCCATCAATCGTTGTCTGTTTACTGAGCTGTGATGCGGCTTCCAGCATTGCATCACCACATAGAGAACCTATGTGAATTAACCGTAACCATATCTCTGTCGACGTCATCCTTTCCCCTGCCACAAGCAGCCTCCGCAATCATTGCGATTGGTCACTGATGCTGTCAATCGATGAGGGATTTGTCTAGAATAGAGGTAGTATTCTTATCAACTCCTGAACACGACTCTGGAAATTTATGGCAGTTTTGCAAGTGTTACATATTCCGGACGAGCGCCTTCGCATCGTCGCTGAACCGGTTAAAGAAGTGAATGCAGAAATTCAGCGTATCGTCGATGATATGTTCGATACCATGTACGCCGAAGAAGGTATTGGCCTGGCGGCGACTCAGGTAGACATTCACAAGCGTATTATCGTGATTGATGTCTCTGAGAATCGCGATGGCCGCCTGGTGCTGATCAACCCGGAACTGCTTGAAAAGAGCGGTGAAACGGGTATTGAAGAAGGCTGCCTCTCCATTCCGGAACAGCGTGCTTTAGTACCGCGTGCAGAAAAAGTGAAGATTCGCGCTCTGGATCGTGACGGTAATCCGTTCGAGCTGGAAGCAGACGACCTGCTGGCAATTTGTATTCAGCATGAGATGGATCACCTGGTCGGTAAACTGTTTATCGATTACCTCTCGCCACTCAAGCAGCAGCGTATTCGTCAGAAAGTAGAGAAACTGGATCGCTTGCGTTCTCGCGCCTAAGATCCCCCCGGATACAAGGATCAACGTGTCTAAAACACTACGTATTATCTTCGCGGGTACCCCTGATTTTGCAGCGCGTCATCTCGACGCGCTGTTATCTTCTGGTCACAAGGTTGTTGGCGTCTTTACCCAACCGGACCGTCCGGCTGGTCGTGGGAAAAAGCTCATGCCGAGCCCGGTTAAAGTGCTGGCCGAAGAACATGGATTACCCATTTACCAGCCTGCATCCTTGCGCCCTCAGGAAAATCAGCAGTTAGTGGCAGACCTGAACGCGGATGTCATGGTGGTAGTGGCTTACGGTTTAATCTTGCCAAAAGCCGTGCTGGATATGCCACGCCTGGGCTGTGTCAACGTGCATGGTTCTCTTCTTCCACGCTGGCGCGGGGCGGCACCTATTCAACGCTCTCTGTGGGCTGGCGATGCTGAAACTGGCGTCACCATCATGAAGATGGACGTAGGTTTAGACACCGGTGACATGCTGTTTAAGCTGGCCTGTCCAATTACTAACGAAGATACCAGTGCCACACTTTACGACAAGCTGGCAGATTTGGGCCCGCAGGGTCTCATTGAGACGCTGCAACAGCTTGCTGATAATACGGCGACACCTGAAGTTCAGGACGAAGCGCTGGTAACCTATGCCGAGAAACTCAGCAAAGAAGAAGCTCAGCTCGACTGGTCACTGTCTGCCGCTCAGCTTGAACGCTGCATCCGCGCTTTTAATCCGTGGCCAATGAGCTGGATGATGATTGACGATCAGCCGGTGAAAGTCTGGAAAGCCTCCGTTATTGATGGCGATACCTCTGAAGAACCCGGCACGATTATTGAAGCCAGCAAGCAAGGTATTCAGGTCGCAACCGCGAAAGGCATTCTAAATCTTGAGTCTCTGCAACCTGCGGGTAAGAAAGCAATGAGCGCCCAGGATTTGTTAAATTCCCGTCGCGAATGGTTTATTCCTGGCAACCGTCTTGCCTGACCCCTTTCATTTTTAAGGCCCGGTGTTTCCGGGCATTTTTATTTTTACGGCTATGAAAAAACAAAATCTACGCAGTATGGCGGCACAGGCCGTTGAGCAAGTTGTCGAACAGGGCCAGTCACTTAGTAATGTCCTGCCCCCACTGCAGCAGAAGGTGTCCGATAAAGACAAAGCACTGCTTCAGGAGCTGTGCTTTGGCGTTCTACGCACCCTTTCTCAGCTTGAGTGGTTAATTAGCAAGCTGATGTCACGCCCGATGACCGGCAAGCAACGCACCATTCATTATTTGATCATGGTGGGCTTCTACCAGCTGCTTCATACACGCATTCCTCCTCATGCCGCGCTGGCTGAAACGGTGGAAGGTGCCGTTGCGGTTAAACGCCCTCAACTTAAGGGTTTGATCAACGGCGTACTACGTCAATTCCAGCGACAGCAGGAAGAGCTTCTGGCTGAATTTTCCCGCAGCGAAGCACGTTTCCTGCACCCGGAATGGCTGTTGAAGCGCCTGAAAAAAGCCTGGCCACAGCAGTGGCAGGATATTGCTGACGCCAATAACCAGCGCCCGCCGATGTGGTTACGCGTCAACCGTAATCACCATACTCGGGACGCATGGCTGGCTATGCTGGAAGAAGCCGGAATGAATGGATTCACACATGAAGCCTACCCGGATGCCGTACGTTTAGCCTCTCCGGCACCGGTACACGTGCTTCCCGGGTTTGAAGATGGCTGGGTCACCGTCCAGGATGCTTCAGCTCAAGGGTGTATGACCTGGCTTGAGCCACAAAATGGTGAGCAGATCCTCGATCTCTGTGCAGCCCCTGGCGGTAAAACGACACATATTCTGGAAGTTGCTCCGCAGGCGAGCGTAATGGCAGTTGATGTTGATGAACAGCGTCTTTCTCGCGTCTACGATAACCTGAAGCGTCTTGGAATGAAGGCTCAGGTCAAGCAAGGCGACGGACGTAAACCTGCAGAATGGTGTGGCGAAGCGCAGTTTGATCGCATTTTACTGGATGCCCCCTGCTCGGCGACGGGCGTGATTCGTCGTCATCCAGACATTAAATGGCTACGCCGCGATCGCGATATTACAGAGCTGGCTCAACTGCAATCCGACATTCTCGATGCTATCTGGCCACATCTTAAACCAGGCGGAACGCTGGTCTATGCAACCTGCTCCGTACTTCCGGAAGAAAACAGCCAGCAAATTGCGGCCTTCCTTAAGCGAACCCCTGATGCAACATTACGCGATACAGGCACGCCGGAACGACCTGGCCAGCAGAATCTCCCTGGCGCCGAAGAGGGCGATGGTTTCTTTTACGCTAAGCTAATCAAAGAGTGATGTTAAGAACAGGTCACGAGATATGAAAATTATCATTCTGGGTGCAGGACAGGTTGGCGGAACGTTAGCTGAAAATCTTGTTGGCGAAAACAATGACATCACGATTGTTGATACCAATGGCGATCGGCTGCGCGTTTTGCAGGACAAGTTTGACCTTCGCGTCGTGCAGGGTCATGGCTCACATCCTCGCGTTCTGCGTGAGGCAGGCGCTGACGATGCCGATATGCTGGTTGCCGTCACCAGCTCTGATGAAACCAATATGGTGGCATGCCAGGTTGCCTACTCGCTTTTCAACACCCCGAACAGAATTGCCCGTATCCGTTCTCCGGACTATGTTCGCGATGCAGAAAAACTGTTTAATTCTGAAGCGGTACCGATTGATCACCTGATCGCGCCAGAACAACTCGTTATCGACAATATCTATCGCCTGATTGAATATCCGGGCGCTTTGCAGGTTGTGAATTTTGCGGAAGGTAAAGTAAGCCTGGCAGTGGTGAAAGCCTATTACGGCGGCCCACTCATTGGTAATGCCTTGTCTACGATGCGTGAGCACATGCCACATATCGATACTCGCGTCGCTGCCATTTTCCGCCACGACAGGCCTATTCGGCCGCAAGGCTCAACGATTGTTGAAGCCGGTGATGAGGTTTTCTTTATTGCCGCATCTCAGCATATCCGTGCGGTGATGAGCGAGCTTCAGCGTCTTGAAAAGCCTTATAAACGCATCATGCTGGTCGGCGGTGGGAATATTGGCGCAGGTCTGGCGAGACGACTGGAAAAAGACTATAGCGTGAAGTTGATCGAACGCGATCAACAGCGCGCTTCTGAACTCGCTGAAAAGCTGCAGAATACGATCGTATTTTATGGTGATGCGTCCGATCAAGAATTGCTGGCCGAAGAGCATATCGATCAAGTTGATCTGTTTATTGCCGTCACCAATGACGACGAAGCGAATATAATGTCTGCGATGCTCGCCAAACGAATGGGAGCAAAAAAAGTGATGGTACTTATCCAGCGCCGCGCCTATGTTGACCTCGTTCAGGGAAGCGTCATTGATATCGCCATTTCGCCACAGCAAGCGACAATTTCAGCCCTGCTAAGTCATGTCCGTAAAGCGGATATCGTCGGCGTTTCTTCACTTCGTCGCGGTGTTGCTGAAGCCATTGAGGCCGTGGCGCACGGTGATGAAACCACATCACGCGTTGTGGGTCGTTCAATTGATGAAATCAAATTACCCCCGGGCACAATCATTGGGGCTGTGGTGCGCGGGAACGATGTCATGATCGCCAATGATAATTTACGCATCGAGCAAGGGGACCACGTAATTATGTTCCTTACCGATAAAAAGTTTATTACAGACGTCGAACGCTTATTCCAGCCAAGTCCATTCTTCCTGTAATTGCCAGGGTGCTCTGGAAAGAGCACCCGCACATTAACCTTTTAATTTCCGTGCCTTTTATTTTTCATAACGATTATTTATCCCCAATGGCATTTAGCTAATCATTTGTTAAACTTATAATCGTCAGCTGGCACAAGGAGAACAAAATGAGTTTTATTAAAGAGTTTCGCGAATTTGCGATGCGCGGGAATGTGGTTGATTTGGCAGTCGGTGTCATTATTGGTGCGGCATTCGGTAAGATCGTTTCATCATTAGTCGCCGACATTATTATGCCACCGCTGGGGCTGTTAATCGGGGGCATTGATTTTAAACAATTCGCCGTCACGCTACGGGAAGCACAAGGCGATGTTCCGGCAGTCGTCATGCACTATGGCGTCTTTATTCAGAATATTTTTGATTTCGTGATCGTAGCGTTTGCCATTTTTATGGCCATCAAGCTTATCAACAAGCTTAACCGTAAAAAAGAAGAACCGGCTGCAGCGCCGCCTGCACCAACGAAAGAAGAAGTCTTACTGACAGAGATTCGCGATCTGTTAAAAGAGCAGAATACCCGCTCTTGATGAGACGGTAAAAGCAGGAAGGCCAGTGGCAAATAAGCGATTCGCTTGCTTGCCACTGGCCTCCCAGTTACCCCGATTTCCGTGTTTGCCTTTACGCAGATAACTTCCTTTTCCTTTCTTGTTTTTCTCAACACGCTGCCTGAAAAGTGGGTCGTGAAGCAGTGCCTCGACGGCGTTATCCTTAATTTGTCCCTTTGTATGCTGATAGCGGCTCATAATCTCTCCAGAGCATGGTTTATGTTGACGCGAGTGTAGGCCCGGACAGAGGGAAAATCAACACCCCTGCGTTTCCGTTTCGCCACTGGCGCCCTGTTCAAGGGCTTCAAGAATAGAGCAATAAATGCTGCTGTGCGCAGTACCACAGCATGCGTCATTCAATCTTTGCAGGGAACGCTGCATTGTCTGCAATTCCTGAATTCGGGCCTCAACTTCATCCAGTCGGGCCTGGACGATGCTTTTTGATTCCTGGCAAGTGTGGTGCGCCGGATCGATACGGATCGACAATAATTCGCGGATCGACTCCAGCGTGAAACCAAGCTGCCGTGCATAGCGGATAAACCGAAGACGCTGGAGATCGTTGTCGGTATAAAGACGGAATCCACCTTCCGTTCTCACCTCATGATCTATCATTTGCTGTTTCTCGTAGTAACGGATGGTATCTGGCGTTACGTTAGCGAGCTTTGCAAGTTCACCAATACGATACATAGTTATTCCTCATCGATTCTCTGCATTAACCTTTCACAATATTCACCGCGCAAAAAGTCAGTGCTCACACCAGCCTGGCGGAGTTTAAGCTCAATCAGCGTTAGTCGGCGGCTTAGCTCAATATGTTTTGGATCATCTTTGCGAACACTTTTAAGTAGATCAACAAGTTCAATTGCCTCTCTTCGCTGTTCAAGTTCCGGAGGCAAACAGCCCGCATTTTTAAGTAAGCGGTATCCAGCACGTAATTCAGGTGCAATGTGCGAGTCATCCTCCAACACGAGCGGTTCGCCGCTTCCTGGAAGATTATCGAATTCACCTTTGCGTTGGGCATCGCTGATATGGCGCTCTACCCATTCATCGAGTAACCACATGATGATCTCCGCGGATGAACAGAAAAGATACAGATAGTGTAGAGAGGTGATGATACTGAGGATATAAAAAAACCCGCCGGAGCGGGTTTTTTTACGTTACTACAGATTACTCTGCAGCAGCTTCTGCTTTCTCTGAACGATCAACCAGCTCGATGTAAGCCATCGGCGCGTTGTCGCCTGCACGGAAGCCACACTTCAGAATACGAGTGTAACCACCTGCACGGCTCGCGAAACGCGGGCCCAGTTCGTTAAACAGTTTTGCCACGATCTCGTTATCACGAGTACGGGCGAATGCCAGACGACGATTAGCAACGCTGTCAGTCTTGGCAAGAGTAATCAGCGGCTCAACTACGCGACGCAGCTCTTTCGCTTTAGGCAGGGTCGTCTTGATGATCTCATGACGAACCAGTGAACCTGCCATGTTGCGGAACATAGCCTGGCGATGGCTGCTGTTGCGGTTCAGTTGACGACCACTCTTACGATGGCGCATGACCTTATCCTTCTCAGTAAAACCTTAACCTGTGATCCGGTTACTCGTCAGCAATGCTTGCCGGTGGCCAGTTTTCCAGGCGCATGCCCAGAGACAAACCACGTGAAGCCAGCACGTCTTTAATCTCAGTAAGAGATTTTTTACCCAGGTTCGGCGTTTTCAGCAACTCAACCTCGGTACGCTGTACCAGATCACCGATATAGTGGATAGCTTCTGCCTTAAGGCAGTTAGCAGAGCGGACAGTCAATTCCAGATCGTCAACAGGGCGCAGCAGGATCGGATCGAATTCTGGTTTCTCTTCTTTCACTTCCGGCTGACGTACATCACGTAAGTCAACGAAAGCTTCCAGTTGTTCTGCCAGGATGGTTGCCGCACGACGAATCGCCTCTTCAGGATCGATTGTGCCGTTGGTTTCCATTTCGATGACCAGCTTGTCCAGGTCGGTACGCTGTTCTACACGCGCTGCTTCAACATTGTAGGCAATACGCTCTACAGGGCTGTAGCATGCGTCGACCAGCAGACGGCCGATTGGGCGCTCATCTTCTTCCGAATGAATTCGGGCAGAAGCCGGCACATAACCACGACCGCGCTGAACTTTGATACGCATGCTAATAGCTGCGTTCTCATCGGTCAGGTGGCAGATCACGTGCTGCGGCTTGACGATTTCAACATCACCGTCGTGGGTGATGTCGGCTGCAGTCACAGGGCCAATGCCAGATTTATTCAGAGTAAGAATAACTTCATCTTTACCCTGAACTCTCACCGCCAGCCCTTTCAGGTTGAGCAGGATTTCAAGGATATCTTCCTGAACGCCTTCTTTGGTGCTGTACTCATGAAGTACACCATCAATCTCAACCTCGGTCACCGCGCAACCCGGCATCGATGAGAGCAGAATACGGCGCAGTGCGTTACCCAGAGTATGGCCAAAGCCACGCTCTAAAGGCTCAAGGGTCACCTTGGCGTGCGTCGAACTCACTTGCTCGATATCTACCAGGCGCGGTTTTAGAAACTCTGTCACAGAACCCTGCATTGTGTCCTCTCTTTGGTACTAAGCTTTACTTGGAGTAAAGCTCGACGATCAGGTGTTCGTTAATGTCCGCAGACAGATCAGAACGTTCTGGCTGACGCTTGAACGTACCTTCCATCTTGCCAGCATCAACTTCCAGCCAGGTTGGCTTTTCACGCTGCTCAGCCAGCTCCAGAGCGGCCTTCACGCGAGATTGCTTTTTCGCTTTCTCACGAATGCTAACAACGTCATTCGCTTTAACCTGATAAGAAGCGATGTTAACAACACGACCGTTTACCATGATTGCTTTGTGGCTAACCAGCTGACGTGATTCAGCACGAGTAGCGCCGAAGCCCATACGGTATACAACGTTGTCCAGACGACCTTCCAGCAGAGCCAGCAGGTTTTCACCTGTGTTGCCTTTCAGACGTGCTGCTTCTTTATAGTAGTTACGGAACTGACGCTCCAGCACACCGTAGGTACGGCGAACTTTTTGCTTTTCACGCAACTGCACACCATAGTCAGACAGACGCGGTTTACGCGCACCGTGCTGGCCAGGAGCTTGTTCAATTTTACACTTGGTATCGATCGCGCGAACGCCAGACTTAAGGAATAAGTCGGTGCCCTCACGACGGCTCAGCTTGAGCTTAGGACCCAAATATCTTGCCATTTTCTATCTCCAACTAACCTAAAAAACGGAGCGTTATACGCGACGTTTTTTCGGCGGACGACAACCGTTATGAGGGATCGGAGTCACATCAGTAATATTAGTGATGCGGAAACCAGCGGCGTTCAGAGCGCGAACAGTAGATTCACGACCCGGACCCGGACCTTTAACCATAACTTCCAGATTCTTGATGCCGTATTCTTTTACGGCTTCAGCGCAACGCTCTGCTGCAACCTGAGCTGCGAACGGAGTGGATTTGCGAGAACCACGGAAACCGGAACCACCGGCTGTTGCCCAACCCAATGCGTTACCCTGACGATCAGTAATAGTAACGATGGTGTTGTTGAAAGAAGCATGGATATGAGCCACGCCGTCAGAGACTTGTTTTCTTACACGTTTACGTGCACGAACTGGTGCCTTTGCCATTATTCAATCACCCCGATTATTTCTTGATCGGTTTGCGCGGACCCTTACGGGTACGTGCGTTGGTCTTAGTACGCTGACCGCGCACTGGCAGACCACGACGATGACGCAAACCGCGATAGCAACCAAGATCCATCAGGCGCTTGATGCTCATGCTGATTTCACGGCGCAGATCACCTTCAACGACAAATTTGGCAACTTCGTCACGCAGCGTGTCGATTTGTTCTTCAGACAGCTCACTGATCTTAACATCTTCAGCGATACCCGCTGCAGCCAGAATGGCTTTAGAACGGGTCTTGCCGACGCCGTAGATCGAAGTTAATGCGATCACAGCATGTTTCTGATCAGGAATGTTAATGCCTGCTATACGGGCCACTATGCACTCCTACTATTTAATATGTACGCACCATGCTGAAAAGCCCGTTTTCAGGATACTCAAATGGAAACGTACAGACATACAAAAGATTGGCTGGCTAATCTAGCCAGCTCAACCCAACTTTGCAAGAAAAATATGCGAAATAATCAGCCTTGGCGCTGTTTATGCTTCGGCTCGGCACTGCAAATCACACGGATGACACCATCACGCTTAACGATTTTGCAGTTACGGCATAATTTCTTGACGGAAGCACGAACTTTCATTTTTACTCTCCGTAACTTCTCAGGCGACCATTTAGCGGCCGTAGCCTTTCAGGTTCGCCTTCTTCAATGCAGACTCATACTGACTGGACATCATCAGAGTTTGCACTTGAGCCATAAAGTCCATAATCACGACAACAACGATAAGCAGTGAGGTCCCACCGAAGTAGAACGGTACTTTCATTGCATCACGCATGAACTCCGGGATCAGGCAGATAAAAGTAATATAAAGCGCACCAACCAAAGTCAGGCGAGTCATTACTTTATCGATATACTTCGCCGTTTGCTCTCCCGGACGAATTCCTGGTACAAATGCACCGGACTTCTTCAGGTTATCTGCTGTTTCACGCGGGTTGAAGACCAACGCCGTGTAGAAGAAACAGAAGAAGATGATCGCAGACGCATAGAGTAACACATAAAGTGGTTGCCCAGGCTGCAAATACAGCGAAATTGTTGTCAGCCAGTTCCAACCAGTACCGCCCCCGAACCATGACGCGATGGTTGCCGGGAACAGAATAATACTGGAAGCGAAGATAGCCGGGATAACCCCCGCCATATTCACTTTCAGCGGTAAATGTGTGCTCTGTGCAGCATAGACACGACGACCCTGCTGACGTTTAGCGTAGTTCACCACAATGCGGCGTTGACCACGTTCAACGAAGACAACAAAGAACGTCACTGCAAATACTAATACTGCAACCAACAGCAACAGGAGGAAGTGCAGGTCGCCTTGACGCGCTTGCTCGATAGTATGGGCGATGGCTGGCGGGAGACCCGCAACAATACCGGCGAAGATGATGATTGAGATACCGTTGCCGATACCACGCTCAGTAATCTGTTCGCCGAGCCACATCAGGAACATCGTCCCTGTGACCAGACTTACAACAGCGGTGAAATAGAATGCAAAGCCCGGGTTTAACACCAGGCCCTGCATACCAGGCATATTCGGAAGACCGGTAGCAATACCGATCGACTGGAATATTGCCAGCACCAGAGTGCCGTAACGGGTGTACTGGCTAATCTTACGACGTCCAGACTCCCCTTCTTTCTTCAGCTCTGCCAGGGCCGGATGAACGACCGTCAGCAGCTGGATAATAATTGATGCCGAAATGTACGGCATAATACCCAGTGCAAAGATAGAAGCACGGCTGAGAGCACCACCAGAGAACATGTTGAACATTTCAATGATGGTGCCTCGCTGTTGCTCAAGCAGTTTGGCAAGTACAGCGGCATCGATACCAGGGATCGGAATAAAAGAGCCAATACGGAACACAATCAGCGCGCCGATAACAAACAGCAGTCTGCGTTTCAGCTCGCCAAATCCACCTTTGGCACTTTGAAAATCTAATCCCGGTTGCTTAGCCATCTGCTACTTATTCCTCAATTTTACCGCCAGCAGCTTCGATAGCAGCACGAGCACCTTTAGTAACACGCAGGCCACGAACAGTTACCGGAGTAGAAACTTCACCAGCCAGGATCACTTTCGCGAACTCGATCTGGATACCGATAATGTTTGCTGCTTTCAGCGTGTTCAGGTCTACAACGCCGCCTTCAACTTTCGCCAGGTCAGACAGACGGATTTCCGCTGTGATCGCTGCTTTGCGAGAGGTGAAGCCGAACTTCGGCAGACGACGGTACAGTGGCATCTGGCCACCCTCGAAACCGCGACGTACGCCACCGCCAGAACGAGAGTTCTGACCTTTGTGACCACGACCACCGGTTTTGCCGAGGCCAGAACCGATACCACGACCCAGGCGTTTACCCGCCTTTTTAGAGCCTTCGGCCGGAGACAGAGTATTTAAACGCATCTCTTACTCCTCAACTTTAACCATGAAGTAAACCGCGTTGACCATACCACGAACAGCAGGAGTATCCTCGCGCTCAACGGTATGACCAATACGACGCAGACCCAGGCCAAGCAGCGTTGCCTTGTGTTTCGGCAGACGACCGATTGCACTGCGGGTTTGAGTGATTTTAATAGTCTTTGCCATGGTCAATTACCCCAGAATTTCTTCAACGGATTTACCACGCTTGGCAGCGACCATTTCTGGAGAATTCATATTTTCCAGGCCATCAATAGTTGCACGAACCACGTTGATCGGGTTGGTGGAACCATATGCTTTAGCCAGAACGTTATGAACTCCAGCAACTTCCAGAACGGCGCGCATTGCACCACCGGCGATGATACCGGTACCTTCTGAAGCTGGCTGCATGAATACACGAGAACCCGTGTGAACACCTTTAACTGGGTGTTGCAGGGTGCCGTTGTTCAGCGCGACGTTAATCATATTGCGACGGGCTTTTTCCATCGCTTTCTGGATCGCTGCTGGAACTTCACGCGCTTTACCGTAACCAAAACCAACGCGACCGTTACCATCACCAACTACAGTCAGAGCTGTGAAGGAGAAAATACGACCACCTTTTACGGTTTTAGATACGCGGTTAACCGCGATCAGCTTTTCCTGCAGTTCGCCAGCCTGTTTTTCGATGTGAGCCATCTTACACCTCTACCTTAGAACTGAAGGCCAGCTTCACGGGCAGCATCTGCCAGTGCCTGGACACGACCATGATATTGGAACCCGGAACGGTCAAAGGAAACATTGCTGATGCCTTTTTCCAGAGCGCGTTCTGCAACAGCTTTACCTACAGCTGCAGCGGCGTCTTTGTTACCGGTGTACTTCAATTGTTCTGAGATAGCTTTTTCTACAGTAGAAGCAGCTACCAGAACTTCAGAACCGTTCGGTGCAATTACCTGTGCGTAAATATGACGCGGGGTACGATGTACCACCAGGCGAGTTGCACCCAGCTCTTTGAGCTTGCGGCGTGCGCGGGTCGCACGACGGATACGAGCAGATTTCTTATCCATAGTGTTACCTTACTTCTTCTTAGCCTCTTTGGTACGCACGACTTCGTCGGCGTAACGAACACCCTTACCTTTATAAGGCTCAGGACGACGGTAGGCGCGCAGATCTGCTGCAACCTGACCGATCAGCTGTTTATCAGCGCCTTTCAGCACGATTTCAGTTTGAGTCGGACATTCTGCAGTGATACCGGCCGGCAGCGGATGCTCAACAGGGTGTGAGAAGCCCAGAGACAGGCCTACTGCATTCCCTTTGATAGCTGCACGATAACCTACACCAACCAGCTGAAGCTTTTTAGTGAAGCCTTCGGTAACACCAACAACCATTGAGTTCAGCAGGGCACGCGCGGTACCAGCCTGAGCCCATCCATCCACGAAACCATCACGTGGACCGAAGGTCAGAGCGTTATCTGCATGTTTAACTTCAACAGCTTTGTTGAGGGTACGAGTCAGCTCGCCGTTTTTACCTTTGATCGTAATAACCTGACCGTCGATTTTTACATCAACGCCGGCAGGAATAACGACCGGTGCTTTAGCAACACGAGACATTCTTTCCTCCGATTAGGCTACGTAGCAGATAATTTCGCCACCAAGACCAGCTTGGCGCGCTGCACGATCAGTCATAACACCTTTTGAGGTAGAAACAACTGCGATACCAAGGCCAGCCATAACTTTCGGCAGCTCATCTTTTTTCTTATAGATGCGCAGACCTGGGCGGCTGACACGCTGAATGCTTTCTACAACAGCTTTACCCTGGAAATACTTGAGAGTAAGTTCCAGTTCCGGCTTGGTGTCGCCTTCAACTTTAAAATCTTCGATAAAACCTTCTTCCTTCAGCACGTTGGCAATTGCCACTTTCAGCTTGGCGGAAGGCATGGTGACCGCAACTTTGTTCGCGGCCTGACCGTTACGGATACGGGTCAGCATATCCGCGATCGGATCTTGCATGCTCATCTGTCTTTACTCCCGTGATTCAATTGGTAATTACCAGCTAGCCTTTTTCAAGCCTGGTACTTCACCGCGCATGGCGGCTTCACGCAGTTTGATACGGCTCAACCCAAACTTGCCCACATAACCATGTGGACGACCTGTTTGACGACAGCGGTTACGCTGACGAGACGGGCTGGAATCACGCGGCAGAGACTGCAGCTTGAGAACCGCATTCCAACGATCTTCGTCGGAAGCGTTCACATCAGAAATGATCGCTTTCAGTTCAGCGCGTTTAGCGAAGAATTTATCAGCTAAAGCTACGCGCTTTACTTCGCGTGCTTTCATTGATTGCTTAGCCATTCAGTAACCCTACCTTACTTGCGGAACGGGAAGTCAAAGGCAGCCAGCAGAGCACGGCCTTCTTCGTCAGATTTCGCAGTAGTGGTAATGGTAATATCCAAACCACGCACGCGGTCGACTTTATCGTAGTCGATTTCTGGGAAGATGATCTGCTCACGGACACCCATGCTGTAGTTACCACGACCGTCGAAAGACTTAGCGGACAAGCCACGGAAGTCACGGATACGTGGAACAGCAATAGTGATCAGGCGCTCAAAGAACTCCCACATGCGTTCGCCACGCAGAGTTACTTTACAGCCGATCGGATAGCCCTGACGGATTTTGAAGCCTGCAACTGATTTGCGTGCTTTGGTGATCAACGGCTTTTGACCGGAGATTGCTGTCAGGTCAGCTGCTGCGTTATCCAGCAGTTTCTTGTCAGCGATCGCTTCACCAACACCCATGTTCAGGGTGATCTTCTCGACCCGAGGGACTTGCATGACAGAATTGTAGTTAAACTCAGTCATGAGTTTGTTAACTACTTCGTCTTTGTAGTAATCATGCAGTTTCGCCATCGTACTACTCCAAATTACTTGATAGTTTCGCTGTTAGACTTGAAGAAACGGACTTTTTTGCCGTCTTCGAATCTAAAGCCTACACGGTCAGCCTTGCCGGTAGCCGCATTGAAGATTGCAACGTTAGAAACCTGAATTGCAGCTTCTTTTTCAACGATGCCGCCTGGTTGGTTCAGGGCCGGAACCGGCTTCTGATGTTTCTTAACCAGGTTGATACCTTCAACGACGAGTTTGCCGGAAGACAGAACATTTTTTACTTTACCGCGTTTACCTTTATCTTTACCGGTTAACACGATAACTTCGTCATCACGACGGATTTTCGCTGCCATGATTCGCTCCTTAGAGTACTTCTGGTGCCAGAGAGATAATTTTCATGAACTTTTCAGTACGAAGTTCACGAGTTACCGGCCCAAAGATACGCGTGCCGATAGGCTGCTCGCTGTTATTATTTAAAATAACGCATGCATTACCATCGAAGCGAATGACAGAACCGTCAGGGCGACGAACACCCTTCCTGGTGCGCACCACTACCGCTTTCAGCACATCACCTTTTTTGACCTTACCACGTGGAATTGCTTCCTTGATGGTGATCTTGATGATGTCGCCTACGCCTGCGTAGCGACGGTGCGAGCCACCCAGAACCTTGATACACATTACGCGACGTGCACCGGAGTTGTCGGCGACGTTCAGCATAGTCTGTTCTTGGATCATTTCAGTGCTCCGCTAATGTCAACTACTACCTGAGACTCTAAAATCAGAGCCGTTAAAAAGCCCCATATCGAGGGCGCGGCATTATAACACCGCTTCTACAATATGGGTAGAAAAAATAAACGGCTCATCGCTGAGCCGTTTATTCGTATTGAGAATGCGTACTGTATTACAGAACCGCTTTCTCTACAACGCGAACCAGCGTCCAGGACTTAGTCTTGGACAGTGGACGGCATTCACGGATTTCAACCTTGTCGCCGATACCACATTCGTTGTTCTCGTCATGTACGTGCAGTTTGGTCGTACGTTTGATGAATTTACCGTAGATCGGGTGTTTCACAATACGTTCGATAGCTACAACAATGGATTTCTCCATTTTGTCGCTAACAACACGACCTTGCAGAGTACGGATTTTATCGGTCATTACGCACCCGCCTTCTGAGTCAGTAAAGTCTTAACGCGTGCAACATTGCGACGCACTTGCTTCAGCAGGTGAGTCTGTTGCAGCTGGCCACTTGCAGCCTGCATACGCAGGTTGAACTGCTCACGCAGCAGGTTCAGCAGCTCAGCGTTCAGCTCTTCAACGCTTTTTTCACGCAGCTCTTTTGCTTTCATTACATCACCGTCTTAGTTACAAAGGTGGTTTTGATAGGCAGTTTCGCTGCTGCCAGGCCGAAGGCTTCACGGGCCAGCTCTTCCGGAACACCGTCCATTTCATAAAGGACTTTGCCCGGTTGGATCAAGGCAACCCAGTACTCCACGTTACCTTTACCTTTACCCATACGAACTTCCAGTGGCTTCTCGGTGATCGGTTTGTCCGGGAATACACGGATCCAGATCTTACCTTGACGCTTAACTGCACGGGTCATTGCACGACGTGCTGCTTCGATCTGACGTGCAGTCAGACGACCACGGCCAACAGCTTTCAGACCGAAAGTGCCGAAGCTAACATCCGTACCCTGCGCCAGACCACGGTTGCGGCCTTTGTGCACTTTACGGAATTTTGTACGCTTTGGTTGTAACATCAGCGACGCTCCTTATTTACGGCCTTTACGCTGCTGCTTTTTAGGTTGAGCAGCCGGTTTTTCCGGTTGTTCAACAGCAGCCATACCACCCAGGATCTCACCTTTGAAGATCCATACCTTAACGCCGATTACACCGTAAGTGGTGTGCGCTTCAGAGGTGTTGTAGTCAATGTCAGCACGCAGAGTGTGCAGCGGTACGCGACCTTCGCGGTACCATTCGGTACGTGCGATTTCCGCGCCGCCCAGACGGCCGCTAACTTCAACTTTGATACCTTTAGCGCCCAGACGCATTGCGTTCTGTACAGCACGCTTCATAGCACGACGGAACATAACGCGACGTTCCAGCTGTGAAGTGATGCTGTCAGCAACCAATTTAGCGTCCAGTTCAGGCTTACGAACTTCAGCGATATTGATCTGTGCAGGAACGCCAGCGATATCCGCTACGACCTTGCGCAGTTTTTCTACGTCTTCGCCTTTCTTACCGATAACGATGCCAGGACGAGCAGTGTGAATAGTCACACGGATGCTCTTAGCTGGACGCTCGATAACGATACGAGATACAGACGCTTTAGCCAGTTCCTTAGTCAGGTACTGACGTACTTTAAAATCGCTGTCCAGGTTGTCAGCGAATTCTTTGGTGTTCGCAAACCAGGTAGAGTTCCATGGTTTTACAATACCCAGGCGAATACCATTAGGATGTACTTTCTGACCCATTGCTAGTCTCCAGAGTCTCAGCGATCGGACACAACCACAGTAATGTGGCTGGTGCGCTTCAGGATGCGATCTGCACGACCTTTCGCACGCGGCATAATGCGCTTCATGCTTGGGCCTTCATCTACGAAAATTTTCGCGACTTTCAGATCGTCGATGTCAGCGCCATCGTTGTGTTCAGCGTTAGCAATGGCAGATTCCAGTACTTTCTTGACCAATACCGCAGCTTTCTTGTTGGTATAGGTCAGGATGTCCAGGGCCTGCGACACTTTCTTACCGCGAATCAGGTCAGCAACAAGGCGAACCTTCTGTGCAGAAGAACGAGCATGGCGATGTTGAGCTAAAGTTTCCATCTCTTCCTCCTACCTTATTTCTTCTTCGCTTTTTTATCAGCAGCGTGGCCGCGATAAGTACGAGTCGGTGCGAATTCACCCAGTTTGTGACCAACCATTTCGTCGGTAACAAAGACTGGAACGTGCTGACGACCATTATGGACAGCGATGGTCAAACCGATCATGTTAGGAAAGATCGTTGAACGACGGGACCAAGTGCGCAGGGGCTTCTTGTCTCCGCTTTCCACCGCTTTCTCTACCTTCTTCAGCAAGTGCAGGTCAATAAAAGGACCTTTCTTGAGAGAACGTGGCATGGCTTATCCTCTAAAATTATTTGCTACGGCGACGTACGATAAATTTATCAGTACGCTTGTTGCTGCGGGTCTTCTTACCTTTGGTCTGAACGCCCCACGGAGATACCGGGTGCTTACCAAAGTTACGACCTTCACCACCACCATGTGGGTGGTCGACTGGGTTCATCGCAGTACCGCGAACGGTAGGACGAACACCACGCCAGCGTGCAGCACCTGCTTTACCCAGAACGCGCAGCATATGCTCAGCATTGCCAACTTCGCCCAGAGTAGCGCGGCAGTCTGCTTCGACTTTACGCATTTCACCAGAACGCAGACGCAGGGTGACATAAGCACCGTCGCGCGCAACGATCTGAACGTAAGTACCAGCGGAACGTGCCAGCTGACCGCCTTTACCTGGTTTCATTTCTACGTTATGAACGGTAGAACCAACCGGGATATTGCGCATCGGCAGGGTGTTACCTGCTTTGATTGCAGCATCAACGCCAGACTGAATCTGGTCGCCAGCTTTCAGGCCTTTAGGGGCCAGGATGTAACGGCGTTCGCCATCTTTGTACAGAACCAGCGCGATGTTCGCGGAACGGTTCGGATCGTACTCAAGACGCTCAACAACTGCTGGGATACCGTCTTTGTTGCGTTTGAAGTCAACAATACGATAAGCCTGCTTGTGGCCACCACCGATGTGACGAGTGGTGATACGGCCATTGTTGTTACGACCACCGGATTTGCTGTTTTTTTCCAGCAACGGAGCAAAAGGTTTGCCCTTGTGCAGCTCAGGGTTAACCACTTTAACTACGTGGCGACGACCCGGAGATGTCGGTTTACATTTAACAACTGCCATTGTATTACTCCTCCGACTTACTCAGCGCCGCCAACGAAGTCCAGATTCTGGCCTTCTTTCAGGGTGACGTAAGCTTTTTTCCAGTCGCTACGACGACCGATACGCTGTCCGTGACGTTTAACTTTCCCTTTAACAACCAGGGTGTTAACGACTTCGACTTCGACTTCAAACAGTTTCTGCACAGCAGCTTTGATTTCTGCTTTGGTCGCGTCTTTAGCAACTTTGAGAACGATGGTGTTTGTTTTTTCCATCGCAGTAGACGCTTTTTCAGAAACGTGCGGTGCGCGAAGCACCTTCAGCAGACGTTCTTCACGAATCATGCCAGCATCTCCTCAACTTGCTTAACAGCATCAGCAGTCATTACGACTTTGTCGAAGGCGATCAGGCTAACCGGGTCGATACCAGTCGCATCGCGTACGTCAACCTTGTGCAGGTTACGTGCGGCCAGGAACAGGTTCTCGTCCAGCTCACCGGTGATGATCAGCACATCTTCCAGAGCCATGTCTTTCAGTTTCTGTGCCAGCAGCTTAGTTTTAGGCGCTTCTACAGAGAATGATTCGACAACGATCAGACGATCCTGACGTACCAGTTCGGACAGGATGCTTTTCAGCGCGCCGCGGTACATCTTTTTGTTAACTTTTTGACTGTGGTCCTGTGGACGCGCAGCGAAGGTCACGCCACCTGAACGCCAGATCGGGCTCTTGATAGAACCTGAACGCGCACGGCCGGTACCTTTCTGGCGCCATGGCTTTTTGCCAGAACCAGTTACTTCAGCACGAGTCTTCTGAGCACGAGTACCCTGACGAGCACCAGCTGCATAAGCAACAACAACCTGGTGAACCAGCGCTTCGTTGAAATCACGACCGAAGGTAGTTTCGGAAACAGTCAGCGCGCTCTGCGCGTCTTTCAATACTAATTCCATTGCTATCCCCTTACGCCTTCACAGCTGGTTTAACGATCAGGTCGCTACCGGTTGCACCCGGAACTGCACCTTTAACCAGCAGCAGGTTGCGCTCAGCGTCAACACGTACTACGTCCAGGCTCTGAACGGTTACACGTTCGTTACCCAGCTGACCTGCCATTTTCTTGCCTTTGAACACTTTGCCCGGAGTCTGGTTCTGACCGATAGAACCCGGAACGCGGTGAGACAAGGAGTTACCGTGAGTAGCGTCCTGGGTACGGAAGTTCCAGCGCTTAACGGTACCAGCAAAACCTTTACCTTTAGAGGTACCGGTTACGTCAACTTTTTTAACGTCAGCAAACAGCTCAACGCTAATGTCTTGACCTACGGTGAACTCTTCGCCTTCAGCAAGACGGAATTCCCACAGACCACGGCCAGCTTCAACGCCAGCTTTAGCGAAGTGACCCGCTTCTGGTTTGGTTACACGGTTAGCTTTTTTAGCACCAGTGGTCACCTGAACAGCGCGGTAGCCATCGTTAGCCAGATCTTTGATCTGAGTAACGCGGTTTGCTTCAACTTCGATTACGGTTACTGGGATAGAAACGCCATCTTCTGTGAAGATGCGGGTCATACCCACTTTTTTACCGACTAAACCAATCATTGTATCAACCTCTCAATCGCTCGATGACCTGATCAACCCAGGCTGATCTGCACGTCTACACCGGCAGCCAGATCCAGACGCATCAGAGCATCAACGGTTTTCTCAGTTGGCTCAACGATGTCAACCAGACGCTTGTGAGTGCGGATTTCGTACTGATCACGCGCGTCTTTGTTGACGTGCGGGGAGATCAGAACGGTGAAGCGCTCTTTGCGGGTCGGCAGCGGGATCGGACCACGGACTTGCGCACCAGTGCGCTTAGCAGTCTCGACGATTTCCGCGGTTGATTGATCGATCAGACGATGATCAAACGCTTTAAGGCGGATACGGATTCTTTGGTTCTGCATGAGACCAGAGCTCCAATTATTTTATAAACGAAAATGATTACTCCTCAAACCCATTACGATTGATGGGAGAGTGTAACCGTTCTTACGTAGCTCCCCAATTGGGAGCATTGTTGAGTAACAAAATGAGTTACTCCGGTTCAGTTCGAACCCGCTGTCAATTACGACAAGCCCGCGCATTATACGTAAATCAGAGAAAGACGCAAGTGCCGTTTAGAAATTAAGCGCTAAAGGCGCGGTATGCGTAAGGACTCGCAACTTTTTACGCAATGTATCCCTTCTCGAATCTTTGTCTGGAGCCCCTACGCAATTGTGGTTTTTGTAGATTGCCGGACAGGCCGATTATAACGAGGATGCGCTCAAACCCTGTTGAGGCCTTTTCCATGTTAACTACCCTCCCCTTTCTGCTGTTCTATTTTTCGCTGACTGCCTTTCTTGTCTATGCAGATATCCGCTGCGGCCTGCTTCCCGATAAATTTCTCTGCCCACTGCTGTGGGTGGGCCTGCTCTTTCAGCTCTGTATCCATCCAGATTTTCTGCCGAGTGCGGTTGTGGGTGCGATGGCAGGATATGTTGGCTTTGCCGTTATTTACTGGGGCTATCGGTTTTTCTTTCGCCGCGAAGGGATGGGATATGGCGATGTTAAATATCTGGCAGCGCTGGGCGCCTGGCATGGCTGGTGCGTATTACCGCTGCTGGCGTTGGTCGCCGCGCTGATGGCACTTTTGTGCCTTCTCATCCTCTCTTTAGTTCACCCTGATAAACAGACATTAAAAAACCCACTGCCTTTTGGGCCATTTCTGGCGGCAGCGGGTTTATGCGTTGGCTGGGAAAACCTGATTAGCTTTCCACTTTGATCTGCGACTGAAGGTAGTTCTGTAGGCCAATTTTGGTAATGAGATCCAGTTCAGTCTCCAGCCAGTCAATATGGCCTTCTTCATCGGCGAGGATCTGGATCATCATGTCACGACTAACATAATCATGGACGCTGTCAGCATAGGCGATGGCTTCACGAAGATCTCTTGCGCCTTCGAGCTCCAGTCTGAGATCGGAACGCAGCATCTCCTCAACATCTTCACCAATGCCCAGTTTGCCAAGATCCTGCAAGTTTGGAATGCCTTCGAGGAATAAAATACGCTCAATATATTTATCGGCGTGCTTCATCTCATCGATGGACTCATGGTATTCAACATCATTGAGGCGAGTCAGTCCCCAGTTTTTGAACATTCTTGCATGGAGAAAATACTGATTGATTGCGACAAGCTCATTTCCCAATAATTTATTGAGATAACTTATGATTTTAACATCACCTTTCATTATATAGTCCCTCCGCTTCCACTCATTGAAGCGTAGATCGGGCTACAGGGATGTCAAAAAAAAGATACGGGCTTACGCGATCTCTTTGAATTCCGGGATCTGCATCAATTCATCCTGCATAATCTCACGCGCTGCGCGAACGCATTTACCGCATTGATTTCCCACCGGAACAAACTTGCGAAGCTGCTGGAAAGACTGTGGCTGAAACTGGCGAACGGCCTGACGTATTTTTTTGTCACTCACACCATTACATAAACAAACGTACATAAAAACTCCCGTTCAAAATATGCGCAAAGTGTAAGTGAGAATGGTTATGATTACAATAGTACAAACGCCGGGATGCGAGACGGAAGCAGGCAAAAAATGCGAAAATTTGTGACAGATTCAAAACGCCTGAAAACAAAAAAGGACGCCGAAGCGTCCTTTTTTCATTCAGGGATAATTAATTAGCCCAGAACTTTAGCAACAACGCCCGCGCCAACGGTACGGCCGCCTTCACGGATTGCGAAACGCAGACCGTCGTCCATCGCGATTGGGTGGATCAGAGTCACAACCATCTTGATGTTGTCGCCTGGCATTACCATCTCAACGCCTTCTGGCAGTTCGATGGTACCGGTCACGTCAGTTGTACGGAAGTAGAACTGTGGACGGTAGCCTTTGAAGAACGGAGTATGACGGCCGCCTTCGTCTTTGGACAGGATGTACACTTCAGATTCGAACTTGGTGTGTGGCTTGATTGAGCCTGGCTTCGCCAGAACCTGACCACGTTCGATTTCTTCACGTTTGATACCACGCAGCAGAACACCAACGTTCTCACCAGCACGGCCTTCGTCCAGCAGTTTGCGGAACATTTCAACGCCAGTACAGGTAGACTTAGCAGTCTCTTTGATACCAACGATTTCAACTTCTTCGCCAACTTTGATGATACCGCGCTCTACACGACCGGTAACAACGGTACCACGACCGGAGATGGAGAATACGTCTTCGATTGGCAGCAGGAATGGCTTGTCAATCGCACGCTCTGGTTCTGGGATGTAAGAATCCAGGAAGCCAGCCAGTTCGATGATTTTCGCTTCCCACTCTGCGTCGCCTTCCAGCGCTTTCAGCGCGGAACCACGAACGATTGGAGTGTCGTCGCCTGGGAAATCGTACTGAGACAGCAGTTCACGAACTTCCATCTCTACCAGTTCCAGCAGCTCTTCGTCATCAACCATGTCGCATTTGTTCAGGAACACGATGATGAAAGGAACGCCTACCTGACGACCCAGCAGGATGTGCTCACGAGTCTGAGGCATTGGGCCGTCAGTCGCAGCAACAACCAGGATCGCGCCGTCCATCTGCGCAGCACCGGTGATCATGTTTTTAACATAGTCGGCGTGGCCTGGGCAGTCTACGTGTGCGTAGTGGCGAGTCGGGGTGTCGTATTCAACGTGGGAAGTGTTGATGGTGATACCACGAGCTTTTTCTTCTGGTGCGTTATCGATCTGGTCGAATGCGCGAGCAGAACCACCGTAGGTTTTTGCCAGAACGGTAGTGATTGCAGCAGTCAGGGTAGTTTTACCATGGTCAACGTGGCCGATAGTACCAACGTTGACGTGCGGTTTTGTACGTTCAAATTTTTCTTTAGACACGGCTATATTCCTTACTATAGTGCTCTCCCCTTTGGAGAGAGCACGGGACTTAGGTTTTAATCCTGTGGATTACTTACCACGGGCTTCAATAACGGCCTGAGCAACGTTGTTAGGCGCATCATCATACTTCAGGAATTCCATGGTGTATGATGCACGACCTTTGGTCAGAGAACGCAGCTGAGTTGCATATCCGAACATTTCAGACAGCGGAACTTCAGCGTGGATCTTAACGCCAGTTACTTCAGATTCCTGACCACGCAGCATACCGCGACGACGGCTCAAGTCACCGATAACGTCACCGGTGTTCTCTTCAGGAGTTTCTACTTCAACCTTCATGATCGGCTCAAGCAGAACTGGTTTTGCTTTCTTAAAGCCTTCTTTAAAGGCAATAGACGCAGCCAGTTTAAACGCCAGTTCAGAGGAGTCAACGTCATGGTAAGAACCGAAGTGCAGACGAACACCCATGTCAACAACTGGGTAGCCAGCCAGAGGGCCCGCTTTCAGCTGCTCCTGGATGCCTTTATCAACGGCTGGGATGTATTCGCCAGGAATTACACCACCTTTGATGTCGTTGATGAACTCGTAACCTTTAGGGTTAGAGCCCGGCTCCAGTGGGTACATGTCGATCACAACGTGACCGTACTGACCGCGACCACCAGACTGCTTAGCGTGTTTACCTTCAACATCGGTAACTTTCGCACGAATCGCTTCGCGGTAAGCAACCTGAGGTTTACCCACGTTCGCTTCAACGTTGAATTCACGCTTCATACGGTCAACGATGATGTCCAGGTGCAGCTCACCCATACCAGCGATGATGGTCTGGTTAGATTCTTCATCAGTCCATACGCGGAATGATGGGTCTTCTTTCGCCAGACGGCCCAGAGCCAGACCCATTTTTTCCTGGTCAGCTTTGGTTTTTGGTTCAACCGCGATGGAGATTACCGGCTCAGGGAATTCCATACGCTCCAGAATGATCGGGTGATCTGGGTTACACAGGGTGTCACCAGTAGTCACGTCTTTCAGACCGATAGCTGCAGCGATGTCGCCCGCACGAACTTCTTTGATCTCTTCACGTTTGTTAGCGTGCATCTGTACGATACGGCCAAAACGCTCACGCGCCGCTTTCACGGAGTTCAGGATGGTGTCACCGGAGTTAACCACACCAGAGTAAACGCGGAAGAAGGTCAGGTTACCCACGAATGGGTCGGTAGCAATTTTGAACGCCAGTGCAGAGAACGGCTCGTCATCACTTGCGTGACGCTCAGCCGGAGTATCTTTACCGTCGTCCAGGATGCCGTTGATCGCAGGTACGTCAACTGGGGATGGCAGGTAGTCAACTACCGCATCCAGCATCGCCTGAACACCTTTGTTCTTGAACGCAGAACCACAGGTTACCAGGATGATTTCGTTGTTCAGAACGCGCTGACGCAGAGCTTTCTTGATCTCTTCTTCAGTCAGTTCTTCACCACCCAGGTATTTCTCCATCAGCTCTTCAGAAGCTTCAGCAGCGGACTCGATCAGGTTCTGGTGCCATTCGTCAGCCAGGTCCTGCATGTCTGCTGGGATATCTTCGTAAGTGAAGGTAACGCCTGCGTCTTCTTCGTTCCAGTTGATGGCTTTCATTTTCACCAGGTCGATAACACCGGTGAAACCTTCTTCAGCACCAATTGCCAGCTGCAGCGGAACAGGGTTCGCGCCCAGACGGGTTTTGATCTGACCAACAACTTTCAGGAAGTTAGCACCCATACGGTCCATTTTGTTAACGAACGCGATGCGTGGAACTTTATATTTGTTCGCCTGACGCCATACGGTTTCAGACTGTGGCTGAACACCACCAACTGCGCAATAAACCATTACCGCGCCGTCAAGAACACGCATGGAACGTTCTACTTCGATGGTGAAGTCAACGTGGCCTGGGGTGTCGATGATGTTTACGCGATGCGGTTCGTACTGCTTAGCCATACCTGACCAGAATGCAGTAGTCGCTGCGGAGGTGATAGTAATACCACGCTCCTGCTCCTGTTCCATCCAGTCCATGGTGGCTGCGCCGTCATGAACTTCACCGATTTTGTGGTTTACACCGGTGTAGAACAGAATACGTTCGGTAGTAGTGGTCTTACCGGCGTCGATGTGCGCACTGATACCGATGTTACGGTAGCGTGCGATGGGTGTTGTACGAGCCATTTGATTCCTCGTTTGTTTCTTTAGGCGTTCAGTTAAGTTACCCAGAGCGGGCGGCTTCTCTGAAGCGCCCGCCTGGTGACTAATACTCCGAAGGGATTACCAACGGTAGTGTGCGAACGCCTTGTTGGCTTCTGCCATACGGTGAACGTCTTCACGTTTCTTAACTGCAGTACCTTTGTTTTCTGCAGCATCAGAAAGTTCGTTCGCCAGACGCAGAGCCATGGATTTATCACCGCGTTTACGAGCAGCTTCAACGATCCAACGCATTGCCAGAGCATTACGACGAACCGGACGAACTTCAACTGGAACCTGATAAGTAGAACCACCAACGCGGCGGGACTTAACTTCTACAGTTGGGCGAACGTTGTCGAGAGCGACTTCGAAAGCTTCCAGTTCATTTTTACCAGAACGCTGAGCCAGGGTCTCAAGCGCGCTGTATACGATTGCTTCTGCAGTAGATTTTTTACCATCTACCATCAGGATATTTACAAATTTTGCCAGCAGTTCTGATCCGAATTTCGGATCTGGAAGGATTTTACGCTGACCAATGACGCGACGACGTGGCATGGGAATACTCCGTTGTTAATTCAGGATTGTCCAAAACTCAAAGAGTTTAGTGTGACATTAAGATAAATCAGTTTGGCCTTACTTAACGGAGAACCATTAAGCCTTAGGACGCTTCACGCCGTACTTGGAGCGAGCCTGCTTACGGTCTTTAACACCTGAGCAGTCGAGCGCACCACGAACGGTGTGGTAACGAACACCCGGAAGGTCTTTAACACGACCGCCACGGATCAGGATCACGGAGTGCTCCTGCAGGTTGTGACCTTCACCACCGATGTAGGAAGTCACTTCGAAACCGTTAGTCAAACGCACACGGCATACTTTACGCAGTGCGGAGTTTGGTTTTTTAGGAGTGGTGGTATATACACGAGTACATACGCCACGTTTCTGCGGGCAGGCTTCCAGTGCAGGCACGTTGCTTTTTGCAACTTTGCGTGCACGTGGTTTGCGTACCAGCTGGTTAACTGTTGCCATTAAATAGCTCCTGGTTTTAGCTTTTGCTTCGTAAACACGTAATAAATCGACCTCATACAATATGAGGACGCGAAATTTTAGGGCTACGTCGAAAAGGTGTCAAGAAATATACAGCGATCTCAAATCACCAGTTCATTTGACTGGGGTGTGTCACAGTAAGATTGACGAAATCAGTATAGCCAACCACGTCAATTCTGGCTGAAATTTGACCAGCAAGACCTCGCGCTTCAAGATCGTCTTTCAGCGCAGAGATGGATATGGGGGCACTGCTGAGGATTTCAACGAACTGACTACCATCAAGCGCCGCAAGCACACCGTCCTGAATCAGCAGCAAATCATCCCCTTCGCGCAACATGCTCAGTAACGCGTCGATATCACATTGCCACGGGGAATGGCTCAGGGTGTGCAGCATGTCAGCCTCAGAAAGTCAGAACAGTATCATATTGAGAGAGTTGTTCGCGCAGCGCACCCGCGGGGAGGAGCGTTACATCCAGCACGAAAGACGTCTTATCATTGAGACCGCGCGCAGCCAATGAGTCAGCACACACGTAGAAGGTTTCAATGTCGTAAAGCGGTAAAACTTTGAAGGTAGCGATGTAGTCCCGCGCCAGAATTGCCTGCGGCTGCTGGCCCGCCAGCAGCTGGAATACGCCGTCTCCCAGAAAGAATACGCCAATATCTTCGGTTAATGCGGAGGTTGCGAGCAACGCGTCCAGCCCTTCTCTGCCAGACGCACTCCCATGGGGAGCAGACGAAAAAACAAACGCGACACGCTTCATTAAAACTGCACCACTCTGTCGCAGGTTAGCGCGGCCTGGGCCAGTGCCCCCAGGCCACTCAACGAAAAACCGGGCTGCAGGTTAGCCCCTGGCAAGCCGAGACGCTCCGCTTCGGCCGCATCCGTCACGCCGCGACGCAATGCCGCAGCCACGCAGATATGCAGCTCAACGCCATGCTTTTCGTTTAATGCCTGCCAGGCGCGGACAAGGTCAAATTCATCGCTCGCCGGTGACGTAAACTGGTTCGCGTTATAGACCCCTTCCCGATAGAAGAAGACGCTCGCCAGTTTGTGTCCAGCCTCAAGTAGCGCATGAGCAAACTGCAGCGCACTGCTGGCCTGCTGAGTGCCATACGCCGGGCCTGTCACCATTAACGCAAAACGCATTACTTGTCTTGCCCCAGGAAATCGCCGCTTTTGAACTGGCGAATGTAGAGGTAAACCGTGTGCTTGGAGATATTCAGACGATCGGCCACCTGGTTAATGGCGTCTTTGATGTCAAAAATCCCTTTCTCGTAGAGGTTAAGTACGATCTGACGGTTCTTGGCGTTGTTCGATACGTTGCGGTCGGCATTCACCTCTTCAATGGTGAACTCCAGCGTCTGGGTCACCAGATCCTCAACAGAGGAGGCAAAATTCACAGAAGAGCCCACATCTGGGGTTTCTGGTGGGATAAAGGTACTCATGATTTGCGAGAACGGTACATCAAGGTTCATGTTGATGCACAGCAAACCGATGACCCGATGGTCACGGTTTCGAATGGCGATAGTTTCTGATTTCATCAACACACCGCTTTTGGCGCGGGTGAAGTAACATTTGGAGACGCTGCTGTCCGCGCCGGTCATGTCATGCAACATACGCAATGCAAGGTCGGTGATTGGCGAACCAATTTTACGGCCAGTATGTTCACCATTCGCAATGCGGATGGCGGAACATTTCAGATCTTGCAGGGAGTGCAATACGATTTCGCAGTGGGAGCCAATGAGCATCGCTAACCCGTCCACCACCGCCTCGTAGGATTTCAGAATATCGAAGTCGGTCTGGTCAAAAGGACGTTGATCCAGCAAATCGAGTTCACTGGTTTCGTTGGTTAAAAGCGACCTGGACATGAAAAAAACACTCCTTTTCAGGAGCCTGTCGTTAGGTTTTCAGGGCAGGCTCATTATCTACACGGACAACTAAATTAATACAGCGTGTATAGCGCTTTCCAGTGTTAATTATATCTGCCCTACAATAAAAAAAACCGCCGCCTCAAAGGCGGCGGTTTTTTTTCAGCATTACTTCTTAGCAGCAGCGGCTTTATCGTCAGCCGGAGCATCTGCCTTGGCATCCGCTTTAGGTGCCGGTTTGATGTCCAGCAGCTCTACGTCAAAGACCAGCGTAGAGTTCGCAGGGATACCCGGAACACCGGTTTTGCCGTAAGCCAGATCCGGTGGGATGACCATCTTGATCTTGCCGCCTTTCTTGATGTTCTTCAGGCCTTCGGTCCAGCCCGGGATCACACCGTCCAGACGGAAGGAAAGAGGCTCACCACGGGTGTAAGAGTTGTCGAACTCTTTACCGTCGATCAACGTACCTTTGTAGTTAACCACAACGGTGTCGCTGTCTTTAGGCGCATCACCGGTACCTTCTTTCTCAACTTTGTACACCAGGCCAGTAGAGGAGGTTTTTACACCTTTTTCTTTAGCAAAGGTATCGCGGTAGGCTTTGCCTTTCGCTTCATTGTCTTTGGCATCTGCTTCCATTTTGGTCTGAGCAGCACCTTTCACACGCGCTTCAAACGCCTGCAGAGTCTGTTCGATTTCCTGGTCAGACAGTTTGCTCTTATCTGCAAACGCATCCTGAACACCCGCGATCAGCTGAGCTTTGTCCAGTTTGATGCCCAGTTTCTCTTGCTCTTTCAGAGAGTTTTCCATGTAACGACCCAGAGATGCGCCAAGTGCGTAGGCGGATTTCTGGTCGTCATTTTTGAACGCCGCTTTGCTGTCTGCAGTTGCAGCAGGTTTCGCTGCAGTGTCAGCAGCGAAAGACAGCGGTGCATTCAGTGCGACAGCCATTGTCGTCGCCAGCAGCGTTACTTTGAACAGTGATTTCATCCATATCTCCAGGGCCTGGGGACTCTCACCCCAGCATTAAACGTAAATGAGTGACGTACTATAAATCGTTGCGGAAGAAATCTACAGACAGACTCTCCCGATTCTCGTCTCTTTTCAGACTATTTTTGTTTAAATAAGTTTCTTGCCAAAGGGATGGATACTGCACTTGAGGATAAACTCAGTTAAACTTCGCCGCCGCAGGCCCATTATGGCGAGTGTGAAATTGACGAGGTGAACCATGAAGGACACATTGATTGAAGCGAGACTGGCTGAGCTGGAAAGCCGACTGGCTTTTCAGGACATCACCATCGAAGAACTTAACCAGACCGTAACCGCCCATGAACTTGAAATGGCAAAGCTGCGCGATCTGATGCGCCTGCTCACTGAAAAAGTGAAGGCAACGCAGTCGTCGCACATCGCCTCTCAGTCAGAAGAGACGCCACCACCTCATTATTGAGGCGTAAAAAAAGCGGGATTATCCCGCTTTTTTATTTTCCGCATGACGGTATTAGTGGCAGCCGCAGCCGCCGTTGCCGCAACCACCTTTACCGTGGTCGTGACCATGGTCGTGATCGTGGCCGTGACCACCGCAGCAGCCATCGTGGCCGTGATCGTGGTCATGGTCGTGACCGTGTGCACCGTGAACGTGGCCATGAGCCAGTTCTTCTTCGGTTGCTTCACGGATCGCAACAACTTCTACGTTGAATTTCAGGTTCTGGCCAGCCAGCATGTGGTTGCCGTCAACCACAACGTGGTCGTCTTCAACTTCTGTGATTTCAACCGGCACCGGGCCCTGGTCGGTTTCCGCCAGGAAGCGCATGCCAACCTGCAGTTCGTCAACGCCCATGAACACGTCTTTAGGAACGCGCTGAACCAGGTTGTCGTCATACTGACCGTAAGCGTCGTTCGCGCCTACAGCAACGTCGAATTTGTCGCCAACGTCATGACCTTCCAGCGCTGTTTCCAGGCCAGAAATCAGGGAGCCGTGACCATGCAGGTAGTCCAGCGGCGCACTCACCGGAGACTCATCAACCAACACACCGTCTTCTGTACGTACCTGATAGGCCAAGCTGACCACCAGGTCTTTTGCTACTTTCATGATATCTCCTGAGCGTGGGAAAATTGCTGGCGCAGATTGTAGCGGAAATCTGCACCCGTGTACCCTTTAGCTTAAAAAAACTCAGGGCATATCGCTAGTCCGGATGAAAAATGCCGATCACTTGCTCTTCTTTGCGAACGTGATCGCGGGCCTCTTTATCAGCCTCACGCATCTGGTGACCGCACTTAACACACTCAACTACATCAATATTATTCTCACGCCACATAGCCAAAGTATCTTGCGCCTGGCAGGTCGGGCATTTTGCCCCCGCGATAAAGCGTTTACGTACAGCCATCTTTCGTTACCCTTTATTCAAATTCGTCCCAGCCGTCCAGTTGGCGTCGTTCCTGTTGCATCTCTCTCTGGAAGATCTCCTCCAGCTCGCGACGCGCTTCCCGCACGCGGGAGATTTGCGCCGTATCGGTATGGACCGGCATCAGCTCGCGCAGCATCCGCATATCCAGCCGGCGGAAGTGCATCTGGGCGCGCTGCGCCTGATGCGGATGCATACCGAGCGAGATCAGCGCCTTGCGGCCCAGCTCCAGCGCACTGGAGAACGTCTCACGGGAGAAGTGTTTCACACCCGCCTGCAACAATTCGTGAGCTTCAACACGTCCCCGCGCACGCGCCAGAATATGCAGATGCGGGAAATGCTGCTGACACAGCTCCACCAGCTTCATCGTATCTTCCGGGTCATTGCAGGTAATCACGATGGACTCTGCCGCTTCCGCCCCCGCCGAGCGCAGCAGCTCAAGCTGGGTCGCGTCGCCGTAGTAAACCTTATAGCCATATTTGCGCATCAGGTTGACCGCACTGATATCGCGCTCCAGTACCGTGATGCGCATTTTGTTCGCCATCAGCAAACGCCCAATCACCTGTCCGAAACGGCCAAAACCCACGACGATAACCTGTGGCTTATCATCTTCCACCCAGGGCGCTTCATCTTCATCATCAGCCGGGTTAAACCGGCGCGACAGCAGTTTATCCACCAGCTTCATCAGCAGCGGCGTGGTCATCATCGACAGCGTGACCGTCACCAGCAGCAGCGCCATCTGGTCATCTTTGAAGAGTTTTTGGGAAGATGCGGTAGAGAACAGCACAAACGCGAACTCTCCTCCCTGGCTTAGCACGCTGGCAAACTGCATGCGTTCCGAGCTGCGCAGCCCGTAAATACGGGCCAGTACGTAGAGCACCAGCGTTTTCACCGCCACCAGCACCGCCACGCTCACGGCCACCCACAGCAGATGGGTATAAAGCACGCCAAGGTTCAGCGCCATGCCGACCGAAATAAAGAACAGCCCTAACAGCAGCCCCTTAAACGGATCGATGGCAATTTCCAGTTCGTGACGATATTCGCTCTCCGCCAGCAGCACCCCGGCGATGAACGTCCCCAGCGCCATCGACAGCCCCAGCGCATCCATAAACAGCGCAGAGCCAAGCACCAGCAGCAGCGTCGCGGCGGTAAACACTTCACGAACGCCCGAGGCGGCAATAAAGCGGAACACCGGACGCAGTAAGAAACGCCCGCCAATCAGCATCCCCGCGAAGGCCAGCACCTTCATGGAGATTTTTACCCAGTCAAAATGATCGTCACCGGATCCTGCCAGCAGCGGCACCAGCGCCAGCGCCGGGATGACGGCCAAATCCTGGAACAGCAGCACCGAAAAGCCCAGCTGTCCGGCTTCGTTGCGATTCATCCCTTTGTCGCGCATCAGCTGCAGCGCCATCGCCGTGGAGGACATCGCGAGGCCAATCCCGCCGATCACCGCCGCCTGCCAGGAAAACTGCGTCAGCATGAGCAGCCCGCCCAGAATCGCGGCGCTGAACAGCACCTGTGCCGCCCCCACGCCGAAGATGGAGCGCCGAAGCTGCCACAGCTTGGACGGGTTCAGTTCAAGGCCGATGATGAACATCAGGAACACGACGCCCAGTTCAGAGAAGTGGAGGATCTCATCCACATCGCTGATGAATCCCAGCCCCCAGGGGCCGATGGCAATCCCCGCCAACAAATACCCCAGCACTGCACCGATACCGATACGTGCCGCAAGCGGCACCGCAACAACCGCCGCAAATAAAAACAACACCCCGGCGAGGAGTAAATTCGATCCTTCCATCAACGACCTCCTGCCGGAATCGGTGAGGCCAGCCATTCACCGTAGGCTCTGGCGTGGCTCGCCAGCTCTTGTGGCTGCTGGCGTCGCGCCCAGTAGACAATAATCGGGCTCATCCAGTGCATACGGCACATTGCCGCCGTCAGCTCAAAGGGACGCAGGATATCGCTCATCGGATAGCGGTTCAGCCCGTCGTGACGGTAAGCGCTTTCTGGTTCACCGGTCGTGATGACGCTACGCCAGTACTTTCCCGCCAGCTGGTTGCCCCCCACCCCGCTGGAGAAGCCCCTGCTCAGCACGCGGTCCAGCCACTCTTTAAGCAGCGCCGGACAGCTATAGGTATAAAGCGGATGCTGGAACACAATGACGTCATGCTGACGCAGCAGTTCCTGCTCGTAAGGAATATCAATAAAGAAATCAGGATAGTGCGCGTAGAGATCGTGCACTGTTACGTTACTGAGCTGTGTAGCCGGCTTAAGCAGCACCCGGTTCGCCACCGAGTCCTGAGATTCCGGATGGGCATACAGCAGCAGCACTTTCGCTGTCTGAGACATCACTCCCCTCCCGGTTCTGTTTTTGTGTATTGTTGTCGTTTTGGGCTACCATGGCGGCCCGGTGGGGAAAATGGCCCACACCTTACATTATCATAATGACAAATTAACATAGTCGGAACATACGGCGCTTCTATGATTGTTTTCTCCTCGTTACAAATTCGTCGCGGCGTGCGCGTCCTGCTGGATAACGCCACTGCTACCATCAACCCGGGCCAAAAAGTGGGTCTGGTCGGCAAAAACGGCTGCGGTAAATCCACCCTGCTGGCGTTGCTGAAAAACGAGATTAGCGCGGATGGCGGTAACTTTACCTTCCCGGGGAACTGGCAGCTTGCCTGGGTAAACCAGGAGACGCCTGCGCTGAGTGAGCCGGCGCTCGACTATGTTATCGACGGCGACCGTGAATACCGCAAGCTCGAGGCAGAACTCAACGCCGCGAACGAGCGCAACGACGGTCACGCCATCGCCACCGTTCACGGCAAGCTGGACGCCATCGACGCCTGGACCATTCGCTCCCGCGCCTCCAGCCTGCTGCACGGCCTGGGCTTCAGCAATGAACAGCTGGAACGCCCGGTCAGCGACTTCTCGGGCGGCTGGCGCATGCGCCTCAACCTGGCGCAGGCGCTCATCTGCCGCTCTGACCTGCTGCTGCTCGATGAACCGACCAACCACCTCGATCTTGATGCCGTTATTTGGCTGGAGAAGTGGCTGAAGAGCTATCAGGGCACTCTGATTCTGATCTCCCACGACCGCGACTTCCTCGACCCGGTGGTGGATAAAATCATTCACATCGAACAGCAAACGATGTTCGAGTACACCGGCAACTACAGCTCCTTCGAGCGCCAGCGCGCGACGCGCCTTGCCCAACAGCAGTCCATGTACGAAAGCCAGCAGCAGCGCGTGGCGCACCTGCAGAGCTTTGTGGATCGCTTCAAGGCCAAAGCCTCAAAAGCCAAGCAGGCCCAGAGCCGCATCAAGATGCTGGAGCGCATGGAGATGATTGCCCCGGCGCACGTGGATAACCCGTTCCACTTCAGTTTCCGCGAGCCGGAAAGCCTGCCGAACCCGCTGCTGAAGATGGAGAAAGTGAGCGCAGGCTATGCCGAGCGCATTATTCTCGATTCCATCAAGCTCAACCTGGTGCCGGGTTCGCGCATTGGCCTGCTGGGGCGCAACGGTGCCGGTAAATCGACGCTGATCAAACTGCTGGCGGGCGAGCTTAACCCGGTCAGCGGTGAAATCGGCCTGGCGAAGGGCATCAAGCTCGGCTACTTTGCCCAGCATCAGCTGGAATTTTTACGCGCGGATGAATCGCCGATTCAACACCTGGCGCGTCTGGCGCCGCAGGAGATGGAGCAAAAGCTGCGCGACTACCTCGGCGGCTTCGGCTTCCAGGGCGATAAGGTGACGGAAAACACCGAGCGCTTCTCCGGGGGCGAAAAAGCCCGTCTGGTGCTGGCGCTGATCGTCTGGCAGCGCCCGAACCTGCTGCTGCTCGATGAACCGACCAACCACCTGGATCTCGACATGCGTCAGGCGCTGACCGAAGCGCTGATCGAGTTCGAAGGCGCGCTGGTTGTGGTTTCGCACGACCGCCACCTGATCCGCTCTACCACGGACGATCTCTACCTGGTGCACGGCGGCAAAGTTGAACCGTTCGACGGCGATCTGGAAGACTACCAGCAGTGGCTGACGGACGTGCAGAAGCAGGAGAACCAGCCGGAAGAGTCAGCGAAAGACAACGCCAACAGCGCGCAGTCGCGTAAAGACCAGAAGCGCCGTGAAGCGGAGCTGCGCACCCAGACGCAGCCGCTGCGTAAAGAGATTGCCCGTCTTGAAAAAGAGATGGAAAAGCTCAACGCCACGCTGGCTACCGTTGAAGAGAAGCTGGGCGACAGCGGGCTTTACGACCAGAGCCGCAAAGCGGAACTGACCGACTGTCTGCAAACCCAGGCGAAAACCAAATCCAGCCTCGAAGAGTGCGAAATGGCGTGGCTGGACGCGCAGGAACAGCTGGAAGCCATGCTTCAGGCCGACTAAACCATCGGGAGGGTTATGCGTTTCGATACCACGAGCGATATTACATTCCGCAAGCTCAGCATCTTCATGACGTTTATGGAGAAGGGGAATATCGCGCGTACCGCCGAAACGCTGGGCCTGAGCGGGGTCAGCGTGCACCGTGCGCTGCACACGCTGGAAGAGAACGTGCGCTGCCCGCTCTTTACCCACAAGGGGCGTAACCTGATTGCGCTCCCCTCCGCGTGGACGCTGCTGGAGTATTGCCAGGAGGTAATGCAGGTGATGGAGCGCGGGCTGGAGGCGTCCCGCAAAATCGCCGGTATCGGCCAGGGGCGGCTGCGCGTGGGCACGCTCTACTCGCTCACCCTGGAAACCGTACCGCGTCTGATTATGGGCATGAAGCTGCGCCGTCCGGATCTGGAGATGGATCTGACGATGGGCTCCAACGACACCCTGCTGCACATGCTGGATGAAGGCTCGCTGGACGCGATTCTTATCTCCATCTCCGAAAGCGACATCGACCGTAACAGCCTCGAAGTGCTGCCCCTGTTCCACGACGATATTTTCCTTGCCGCACCGGCTTCCGCCACGCTGAATACCCGCGGCCCCGCGGATCTGCGTGATTATAAAGACCAGAAATTTGTCGCCCTGGCGGAAGGGTTCGCCACGTATGCAGGGTTTCAGGAAGCGTTTCATATCGCCGGGTTCGAGCCGGAAATCGTCACGCGCGTTAATGACATTTTCTCGATGCTGAGCCTGGTGCAGGCAGGCGTTGGATTTACGCTGATGCCGGGCAGGATGAAGAAGGTCTACGAGAATTCCATGCAGCTGTTGAAGCTGGCGGAGCCGTACCAGATGCAGCAGCTGATCGCGATTGTCTTTGCCCGTAACCGCGAGCAGGACCCAAGCCTGCGGGCATTAGCCGCCGAAGGGCGGATGTATGCGCGCAGCTTACAAGAAGGTGCCTGATGTTAGTGCCCGGTGGCGGCTGCGCCTTACCGGGCCTACTCCTGGATTGTAGGCCCGCTAAGCGTAGCGCCACCGGGCAAAAAACTCATCGCTGAAGCCGACCCGCCAGATGCACCGCCACGTCCACCCCGCTGCGCTCCAGCGAAATGGTCTCCCCTTCCCACGCCGCCTGACGCGTCAGGCAGGTCAATATGCCGCCTGGCGGCATTTCAATTGCCAGCCGCGCTTCACGTTCGTTAGCGGAAATCATCGCCTCCTGCCAGCGCACGGTTCGCGCCATGTTCATCGCCAGATCGTCGGCAATCTTTTCCGGCTGCCAGAGCACGCGGCCTGTACTGCCGCTCAGGTAGGCGCAGCGTGGACGAGCCAGCGTAACGGACTTAAACGCCGACGCCAGCTTTTTCGCCGGTTCCGCCAGCAGCGCGCAGTGTGACGGCACGCTAACCGCCAGCCGCCTGGCCTTGCTCGCCCCTTTTGCCAGCGCGCGTTCTGCCACCTGCGCCATCCCCTCATCGGTTCCGGCGATGACGATCTGCGTTTCAGCGTTCAGGTTGGCAATATAGGTTCCGGTGCCTTCAATCAGCGTTTCCACCTGCGGCAGGGTCAAGCCCATGATAGCCGTCAGGCCGTAGCCGTGCGGATAAGCCTGTTCCATTAGATCGCCGCGCAGCGCCACCAGCGAAAGCGCATCTGCGAAGTCCAGCGCCCCCGCGACAACCGCCGCCGGGTATGCGCCGATGGACAGCCCGCTGACGATATCCGGCGTCACGCCGCGACGCTCCAGCTCGCGCGCCCAGGCCACGCCGGCAATCAGCAGCGAAAGCTGAACCGCGCGGGTGTGAGCGAGTGAGGCTGCACTGTCCAGCGTATCCACTTCGGCGCCAAGCACCTCTCGCGCCTGTTCCAGCTCCGTTCCCGGCAAATTTTGCAGCATGCCTTCGTGCTGCGTGCCCTGTCCCGGAAAGGTAAACAGTATTTTCATCACTCCTCCCTGCGCCACGGATCCGCCACCAGGCGCGGTCCACATTGAGTTTTCAGCAGCGTTTTGCCGTCGCGCAGCCACTCCGCCAACGCAAAGCCCCCTTCGGGGGTATCGACCTGCGTATCCGCCCGACACAGTGCGCGGCTCAGCTGCGACTGCCATGCGGTAAAAGCATCCGGGGAAATCGGATCAGGGGCGCGGATCAGCAGGTCCAGATCGCTGTCGGCATGGATCACCGGAATGCCGGTCGCCAGCGCGTAGCCGGTGCTGCCGGTAATGCCCCACGTCCACGGCCACGCCTGCTGAGCCAGCTGCAGCGCCACCTGAACCGGCGGCTGGGTCACAAAGGGCGAGCGCAGCAGATCGGCGGTGACGCACAGGTCTTCAGGCTGCACCACGCGCTGCACGTTTTCGGGCTTCACCCATCCGGCCGCACGTTGGTCACGACGCAGGCCGCGCACGCCAACGGGGATGCGGCCGTCGCTATCAACATCACGCCGCACCACTACCGGCAGGCCGGTATGCCAGGCCGCCTCCACCCAGGATTCGGTGATACCTTCCAGCGCGTCGCGCGCGGTAAGCCAGATGAGGTCGTGCGGGCGTAATGTTGTGGTCATGATTACATTCCTGAAGTCAGCGAGATAAACAGCGGCAGCGACAGGATACACAGTACGGAGCTTAACAGCAGCACGGCTTCAGCATCCGGCGACTGCACGCCAAAACGGTTACCGAACACCACGCCGAAGAAGCCCGCAGAAAGCGCAATCATCAGGATAGCGGTAATGGCGACGGAGCCGTGCAGACCGAAGATCAGCACGATACCCCAGGCAATCGCTGGCTGAATCAGCAGCTTGGCGATGGTCGAGGTAATCACCATGGTGTTGATCTGCAGCTTGCGGGCAGAGAGGATCACCCCGGTCAGGAACAGCGCCGCTGCGGTGGCGGACAGCCCCAGCGGTTTAATCGCCGCAAGAACCAGCTCCGGCATTTTGATGCCGATGGCGGAGAGAATCACACCCAGCAGCGGCCCCATCACGATCGGTTTTTTAATGGAACGCCACATCAGCACCGGCAGCATGGAGAGCGTTGAGCCGGAATTATTCCCCTCGACGCGCGCTTTCTCGCGCTCCAGGATCAGCAGGCAGAACGGGGTCATCAGCACCGAACCGCAGGCAATAGAGACCGCAACGGAAAGCGACGTGGAAGATCCTTCACCCAGCACGCTGCCCAGAATCGGCAGACCGAGCGCCGCGTAGTTCGGTAGGGCAACGGTAAGCGTCAGCACCGCCGCGTCCTGCGGGGATTTCTTAAAGATTTTGGTGGCAAGGAAGTAGATGACCGCATAGGTGATCCACATCGCCAGGGTCAGCACCAGGATCAGCGGCGACTGCGCCACGATGCCGGTCCACGGGGTTTGCACGGTGGCGCTGAACAGCGCGGCTGGTAGTGCAAAATCCATCACGAAGATATTGAGCAGGGAAACGTTTTTGTTATCGACCATCTTTGCCTTACCGGCCCAGAATCCCAGCAGCATGATGACGAAAATCGGTGCAAGAGCATGAACAATTACGTAAGTCATAAATCACCTGTAGTAAAAAAAGTTTTAGCACTGGTGCGATGTTTATTATTTTTCAGGATGCAGGCTCCCACGCGGGCGCAGCAGGCGCGCCCACGGGGTTTGCATCTCTGGCAGGTCTCTTTTTTACTTACCAGCTGGCTCGCATACGTTCGCGTACGAGCGCCGAGCTGCGGCGGTTGTCAGCACCCAGACGGTTTTTCAGCGTGGTGTCCTGACGAGCGTCACTGATGGCCTGTTGCAGGGTGGTTTTCACCTGCGCCAGATCGTTATCGGATGGGGCGTCCGGGTTGCTGATGTCCAGCAGGTTAGAAAGCAGCCCCAGCGTGGCGTAGTTGCTGATGTCATACGCCATTGGCGGAATGGTTGCCGCCAGTTTTTCCAGGGCCTCCACGGTACGCAGCGTAATGCGCGCCGCAGACTCTTTGCCCATCGCGTGGATCAGCACGCCTTCGTCGTTAAAGGCAATCAGGCGGTTAGCCTGGTAGCCGTGCGCCAGAAACGCGCCGGACATCGCCTTGCCGACGATAAGCCCAATCACCGGATGACCGGCCAGGCGCGCGTTCGCATAGGCTGCCGCCGCACCGGCCAGCGACTGGTGAATACCAAACGCCTCTTCACGACGGCCATAGGCCTGGCTTGGGACGTCAATCACCGCCACAATCGGGCGCTTAACGGCCTTATCGGCATCCGCCGCGACAGTTTCGCTGACCACTTTCGCCAGCGTCCAGCCTTCCAGCAGACCGACTTCACCTTTCGTGGCGCGCGGGAAGTGGTTGTTGGCATCCGGAACCACGGCCACAAAGCGCACCGCTTCACCATTAAGCTCGCCGTCTGCCGCCTGCACGGACGGGCATAACCCTTCCACACGTTTTGCATTCGGGGCAAGAATGTCCAGCCAGAGTTCGCCACGGCTCATTGAGTTAGTCATCATTTCACCTCCCGGGCAAAAAGCGCGTTAATCTGTTCGGCATCGGCCTGTTTTCGGGTGTCGAAATGGGTCAGACGGTTCAGGTAATCGTCGTAGTTATCGGTGCGGTGTTTCGCCGGTACGCCTTTCGCTATCGCCTCGTTCACCGCCGCTTTCACCGCGTTTACGCCGTCGCCTACCAGCGCATCCACCAGACCGCTTTGATAACGCACTTCGCCGCCGGTCATGCTCCAGATAAACGGACGGTCGCGGGAGTCGTACTCTTCAATCCCCGCCTCCTGCTCGATAACCTGCGGGCCGTTGAGGCCGAGACGCGCTTCACGGGTCACGATCAGGTAGCTGCACAGCGCCGCGGCGATGGACATCCCGCCGAAGCAGCCCACGGTCCCGGCAACAATCCCGACCACCGGGGTATACCGGCGCAGGTCAACAATCGCGGCGTGGATATCGGCAATCGCCGCCAGGCCGAGGTTAGCTTCCTGCAGACGCACGCCGCCGGTTTCGAGGCACAGCACCGCCTGCGTCGGAATGCCGTTGCGGTTATCTTCTGCCGCCAGCTCCAGCGCCGCCGCCATTTTGGCGCCGGACACTTCGCCCATGCTGCCGCCCTGGAACGCGCCTTCAATCGCGACGACGACCGCAGGCTGACCGTTGATGGTGCCTTTTGCGACGACCATGCCGTCATCGGCCTGCGGAACAATCCCCTGCGGCCCAAGCCATGGAGAGATAATGCCTTCAAACGGATCCAGCAGTTCGCGGTAGCTGCCCTCGTCAAGCAGGACCTGCGCGCGCTGGCGCGCTTTTAGTTCGATAAAGCTGCTGTCGTTACGCATGGCTCACCCCCTCAAAGACCTGTTCGATGCGAATGCGCGCCACGCCCGGCGTCGCGCCGAAGTCGTGGATGGTCAGTTTGCCTGCGGGCAGGCTGCTGACGGTGTGTAGACGGTTGAACAGCGCCTCCCAACGACCACGGCTGTTGTCGACTGAAGTGGTGATATCAACGGTTAAGGTCTGGCCCGGTTCGGCGGCGAACAACACCTCCATATCCCCGGAGCCGACGACGCCTGCCAGCGCCCTGCCGCTTACTTCGCGGCTGGCGGGCACGGTCAATGTAATTTTTTCCATAACATCCTCTTAATGCTTTGAATAAGGCGTTTCGACGCGGTCGAGAAACAGCGTGGCGGCAAGCAGGTCGGCAGCGCCGCCCGGTGAAGCGTTGAGCGAGAGCATCTGGCGGTCTAAGCTCGCCAGCGCCTGCTGCCCTGAAAGCGTTGCGCATCCTCCGGCGTTCAGTACCCCACGAGCACCGTTCTGCATGGCGTCCAGTCCCTCCATTCCGGCGCGCGACAGCACGCAGGTGTCGGTGAGTGACGTCATGATCGCCATCAGCGCGTCGAGCCTCGCATGCGTTTCACTGCTGCCGTTGAGACGGCTGAGGCGAAGCTGCGGCAGCGCGCGCTGCATAACGTGCGGGAACGCCTGCTGCGCCTCTTCGCGTGCGCCCGGCACGCGGTAGCGGTGCGTGGCGCGCAGCCCTTTGCTGAACACTTTCGGCGCCGCATCGTCCGGGAGTTTCGCCAGCTGAGCGGCGGTATTCGCGACGGCCTGCGCAGTCGCCTCACCGCCCAGCATCGCCACCGCGCTCACCAGCAATCCCAGCGCCCAGATCGCACCACGGTGGGTATTAACCCCGTCGGTGGCAGCCATCATCTGCTGCTCACCTTCGCGGCCAAGACGGCCAACGGTTTGCCGAAGCGCAATGTCCGCCGGACGCTGCCAGCTCTGCTGCGCCAGCGCCTGAAACGTGGGGGTCAGGCTGTGCGCGGAGCGCTCCATCAGCGCAAGGGATAAATCGTGGTGCGCGCCGTTCCCCCGACTGTCCACCAGACCGGGTTTCGGGCTTAAACGTGCTTCGTCAATCAGACACTGCGTGGCGGTTCGCGCCAGCCATTCGGCACCGCCTTCAACCTGAATCTGGGGCAGAAGTTTCATTACCAGCTCCGGAATTTCGCAGGTGGGTTATACAGACCGCCGGACCACTCAACGAGGTCTGACACGCTACCTGCCGCCAGCAGAGAGCGGGTGGCGTCGGTGCGGCGAATCCCCATATCTTCCGGGTAGACCACTTTGCCGCTCTGGCGCAGTTCCGCCACGCGTTTGGCGTCAACGCCCAGGCCGATATCGGTGATCCCCGCGACGGCGGCAACCATGGCCCGACGCTCTTCCAGATCTTTCGCCCGGTAGAGGTAGGCAATGCCCTCTTCCGTCAGCACGTGCGTCACGTCATCGCCGTAAATCATCACCGGTGCCAGCGGCATGCCGGAGGCTTTCGCCACGTCGACGGCATCGAGTTTTTCCACGAAGGTCGGCTTCACGCCCGCCTGGAAGGTTTCCACCATCTGCACGACCAGCTTTTTACCGCGCTGCATTGGATCCGGCTCGGTGATCATGTTCAGCCAGGCCGGGGTCGCATGACGACGACCGTGCGGGTCATGGCCCATATTTGGCGCACCGCCGAAGCCGGAAAGACGACCGCGGGTCACGGTTGAGGAGTTGGCATAGCCGTCAACCTGCAGCGTAGAGCCGATGAACATATCCACCGCGTACTGGCCTGCCAGCTGGCAGAAGGCGCGGTTGGAACGCATGGAGCCATCGGCACCGGTAAAGAAGACATCAGGGCGGGCGCGGATGTACTCTTCCATCCCCAGCTCGCCGCCGAAGCAGTGCACGCTTTCCACCCAGCCGCTTTCAATGGCGGGGATCAGCGTCGGATGCGGGTTCAGCGTCCAGTGTTTACAGATTTTGCCCTTCAGGCCGAGCTGTTCGCCGTAGGTGGGCAGCAGCAGCTCAATCGCCGCGGTGTTAAAGCCGATACCGTGGTTCAGGGACTGCACCTGGTGTTCCGCATAGATGCCTTTGATCGCCATCATCGCCATCAGGATATGTTCCTGTTTGATCAGGCGCGGGTCGCGGGTGAACAGCGGTTCGATAAAGAACGGCTTGTCCGCAACGACCACGTAGTCGATCCAGGAGCCCGGAATATCGACGCGCGGCAGATCGCACTCGTCGTCCACCAGCTCGTTCACCTGCGCGATGACGATGCCGTCGTGGAACGCGGCGGCTTCCACCAGCGCCGGGGTATCTTCGGTACTCGCCCCGGTGTAGAGGTTGCCTTTGCGGTCGGCTTTAAAACCGGCAATCAGCGCCACGTTGGGGGACAGGTCGACGTAGAGGCGCGAGTAGAGTTCGATGTAGGTGTGAATTGCACCGATTTCGAGCTGACCGTCTTCCAGCAGCTGCGAGATACGCAGGCTCTGTGTCCCGGAGAAGGAGAAGTCCAGCTTGCGGGCGATGCCTTTTTCAAAGATATCGAGATGCTCGCTGCGGCCAACGCTCGGCATGATCATATGCAGGTCGTGAACGATTTGCGGGTTCACTTCAGCCAGCGAGCGGGAAAGGAAATCCGCCTGCTTCTGGTTGTTGCCTTCCAGCACGACTTTATCGCCCGGGGCGATCAGTTTTTCCAGCATGGCGACAAGATCGCCGGTTGGCAGTACCTTGCCCTGCACCGGTACGGACGCCAGACGACGCGCTTTCTCGCTGCGTCGTGTGTTCCATTGCCGGGTGGGTGTTTGCCCAGATAACATTATTAACCTCCTGATTCAGCACATCATTCTGATTTGCCTAACGTTGAGTAAAGTCTGCGCTCTGGCGAGAAAGGCATCAATTAAGCGTAGAGCTGAATCATTAGCCTGAGAGTAATAATCAAGGTAAAGATTTGTGATCGGGATCAGTTCATGGTTCGGAAATCCAGGCTAAACGGGGTACAATTCGGAAGGTATAGTAAATTTCTGACAAGAATCAGCATCGCCCTTATGACCCAAATCATTCCATCAGACTTCGACATTGCAGCCGAAGAGAGCGCAGAGTTCGTGCCCATGCGCGGCGTGGCTAACCCCCACCTGCAAACCATGCTGCCGCGCCTGATCCGCCGCAAGGTACAGTTCACCCCGCACTGGCAGCGCCTGGATTTGCCGGACGGCGACTTTTTAGATCTCGCCTGGAGCGAAGCGCCGGAGCAGGCCCGACACAAACCTCGCCTGGTGGTGTTTCATGGTCTGGAAGGCAGCCTGCACAGTCCCTACGCCCACGGTTTAATCGAGGCGGCGAAAGCCCGCGGCTGGCTGGCGGTGGTGATGCATTTTCGCGGCTGCAGCGGCGAGCCGAATCGCCAGAAGCGTATTTACCACTCCGGCGAAACCGAAGACGGCACCTGGTTCTTACACTGGCTGAGAGATAATTTTGGCACGGTGCCAACGGCGGCTGTGGGCTATTCGCTGGGCGGCAATATGCTGGCCTGCCTGCTGGCGAAAGAAAGTGATGCAGTCCCGCTGGATGCCGCTGTTATTGTCTCCGCTCCCTTTATGCTCGAGCAGTGCAGCTACCATATGGAGAAAGGGTTTTCCCGCGTCTATCAGCGCTACCTGCTCAACCTGCTGAAGGCCAACGCCGCGCGCAAGCTGAAGGCCTACCCTGATACCCTGCCGGTTAGCCTGCAGCAGCTTAAGCGCGTGAAGCGTCTGCGCGAGTTTGACGATCTGATTACCTCGAAGATCCACGGTTTTGCCGATGCGATTGACTATTACCGTCAGTGCAGCGCCATGCCGCTGTTGAATCAAATCACCACGCCGACGCTGATTATCCACGCCAAAGACGATCCGTTTATGGATCATCACTCCATTCCGGCACCGGAGCATTTACCGGCTAACGTGCAGTATCAGCTCACCGAGTACGGCGGGCACGTCGGCTTTGTTGGCGGCACGCTACGCAGGCCGAAAATGTGGCTGGAAACCCGCATCCCTGACTGGCTCACCTCTTTTCTGGACGGTAAAAAATGATTATCCCCTGGCAGGATCTCGCTCCCGAAACGCTCGATAATCTGATTGAAAGCTTTGTATTACGTGAAGGCACCGATTATGGTGAACAAGAACGTTCGCTCGAACAAAAGGTCAGCGATGTTAAGCGCCAGCTGAAAAGTGGCGACGTGGTGCTGGTGTGGTCCGAACTGCATGAGACGATCAATATCATGCACCGCAACGCGTTTCACGGCTGATCTGTAAACCTTTCCAGTCAGGGAGTTGCTATGTCTGCCAGACATCCGGTTATTGCCGTAACGGGCTCAAGTGGTGCGGGTACCACCACCACCAGCCTCGCCTTTCGCAAGATTTTCGCACAGCTGAATCTCCGGGCGGCAGAAGTGGAGGGCGATAGCTTTCACCGCTATACGCGCCCGGAAATGGACATGGCCATCCGCAAGGCGCGCGATCTGGGCAAACACATCAGCTATTTCGGGCCGGAAGCCAACGATTTCAGCCTGCTGGAACAAACCTTCCGCGAATACGGGCAGAGCGGGACCGGGCAGTCCCGCAAATACCTGCACACCTACGACGAAGCGGTTCCCTGGAATCAGGTGCCGGGGACGTTCACCCCGTGGCAGCCGCTGCCGGAGCCGACCGACGTGCTGTTTTACGAAGGGCTACACGGCGGCGTGGTCACGCCTCAACACGACGTCGCGCGTCACGTGGATCTGCTGGTCGGCGTGGTGCCGATTGTTAACCTTGAATGGATCCAGAAGCTGACGCGTGACATGAGCGAGCGCGGGCATTCTCGCGAAGCGGTGATGGATTCCGTCGTGCGCTCCATGGAGGATTACATCAACTTCCTGACGCCGCAGTTCTCCCGCACCCACATCAACTTCCAGCGCGTGCCGACGGTGGATACCTCCAACCCGTTTGCGGCCAAAACGATCCCGTCGCTGGATGAGAGCTTTGTCGTCATCCATTTCCGCAATCTCGAAGGCATTGATTACCCCTGGCTGCTGGCGATGCTGCAGGGCTCGTTTATTTCGCACATGAATACGTTGGTGGTGCCGGGCGGAAAAATGGGGCTGGCGATGGAGTTAATTATGACGCCGCTGGTCCAGCGGCTGATGGAAGGGAAGCAGATCGCGTAAACATGTTCCCTCTCCCTGTGGGAGAGGGTTAGGGTGAGGGCATCAACACGCACGATGCCCCAATAATTAAGCCTCGATCACTTCATACGAATGCGTGATTTTTACCGCTTTCTCCAGCATTAACGCCACAGAGCAATATTTCTCCGCAGAAAGGTCTACGGCGCGTGATACTGCGGCATCTTTCAGTTCTTTACCGGTCACGATAAAGTGCAGATTAATGTGCGTGAACAGGCGTGGCGCCTCTTCGCGACGTTCGGAAGTAAGCTTCACTTCGCAATCGGTCACATCATGGCGACCTTTTTGCAAAATCGACACCACGTCAATTGCACTGCATCCGCCCGCCGCCATCAGCACCATCTCCATCGGGCTTGGGGCTTTGTCGCCGGAGTTACCGTCCATCAAAATCTGATGTCCAGAAGCGGATTCGCCCAGGAACGTTAAACCTTCAACCCATTTGACACGCGCTTGCATATTCATTAACTCCAACGTTGCATTTTTGGTGACAGATTACGCGTGCATTACATTTCTCGCAACGGAAGGCGACCTGCATCATGCTGAAGCGAGACACCAGGAGACACGCGGCAAAAGCTATGCTAAAACACTCTGGATGCTACAGTAATACATTGACGTTACACATGTATGCAGAGGACATCAAACTTTACTGGCTGCGAAACGTTACGACAGCCGACTTCCCAGGGTATGGGTAAGAATTCGATTGCAACCCCAGAGTCCGGATGCATCTTATGACTCTGGTGACAGCTTATAACAGAGGATAACAGCGCATGGTGCTTGGCAAACCGCAAACAGACCCGACTCTCGAATGGTTCTTGTCTCATTGCCACATTCATAAGTACCCATCGAAGAGCACGCTGATTCACCAGGGTGAAAAAGCGGAAACGTTGTATTACATCGTTAAAGGCTCGGTGGCAGTGCTGATCAAAGATGAAGAAGGGAAAGAGATGATCCTTTCTTATCTGAACCAGGGCGATTTCATCGGTGAACTGGGCCTGTTTGAAGAGGGCCAGGAACGTAGCGCCTGGGTTCGTGCAAAGACAGCATGTGAAGTGGCTGAAATTTCTTACAAGAAATTCCGTCAGCTGATTCAGGTTAATCCTGACATCCTGATGCGTCTTTCTTCCCAGATGGCGCGCCGTCTGCAGGTGACGTCTGAGAAAGTGGGTAACCTCGCCTTCCTGGACGTAACCGGCCGTATCGCGCAGACCCTGCTGAACCTGGCAAAACAGCCAGACGCCATGACCCACCCTGACGGCATGCAAATTAAAATTACCCGCCAGGAAATTGGTCAGATCGTCGGTTGCTCCCGTGAAACAGTGGGTCGTATCCTGAAAATGCTGGAAGACCAGAACCTGATCTCCGCCCACGGTAAAACCATCGTGGTTTACGGAACGCGTTAATTCCGCTCAAACGGCGTGCCATCGCAAGGTGTCACGCCGTTTTTGTCTCTACTCCTCATGTGGCGCAGGCTGATCTATCACCCGGAAGTTAACTACGCACTGCGACAAACGCTGGTGTTGTGCCTTCCTGTGGCCGTGGGCCTGATCCTCGGACACCTCCAGCAAGGTCTGCTGTTTTCCCTCGTGCCCGCCTGCTGCAACATTGCCGGTCTGGACACGCCGCATAAGCGCTTTTTCAAACGCCTGATTATCGGTGGCTGTCTGTTTGCTGGCTGTAGTCTCGCCGTACAGCTCCTGCTTGCCCGTGATATCCCTCTGCCCCTGATCCTGACCGTGCTGGCGATGACGCTTGGCGTGACGGCGGAAATCAGTTCGCTGCACGCGCGCCTGCTGCCCGCCTCGCTGATTGCGGCTATCTTCACCCTGAGCCTCGCCGGGAATATGCCGGTGTGGGAGCCGCTGCTGATCTACGCCCTTGGCACGCTCTGGTACGGGGTGTTTAACTGGTTCTGGTTTTGGCTCTGGCGGGAACAGCCGCTGCGTGAATCCCTGAGCCTGCTCTATGTGCAGCTTGCGGATTACTGTGAAGCCAAATACACCCTGCTCACCCAACATACCGACCCGGAGAAATCCCTGCCGCCGCTGCTGACGCGCCAGCAAAAGGTTGTCGACCTGATTAGCCAGTGCTACCAGCAGCTGCACATGCTTGCCGCCAACAAGAACCACGAATACAAACGGCTGCTGCGCACTTTCCAGGTGGGGCTGGACCTGCAGGAGCATATCTCCGTTAGCCTTCACCACCCGCAGGAGGTACAAAAGCTGGTAGAGCGCAGCCATGCAGAAGCAGTGATCCGCTGGAACGCCCAGACCGTCGCCGCGCGGCTTAGGGTACTGGCTGACGATATTCTCTATCACCGCTACCCCACGCGTTTTAACATGGATAAACAGCTCGGCGCGCTGGAGAAAATCGCCCGTCAGCATCCGGATAACCCGGTAGGCCAGTTTGCCGCCTGGCACTTCAGCCGTATCGCCCGCGTGTTGCGTACGCAGCGCCCGCTTTATCCCCGCGACCTGATGGCGGATAAGCAGAAACGTCTGCCGCTGCTGCCTGCGCTCAAAAGCTATCTGTCACTGAAATCCGCCGCCCTGCGCAACGCGGCGCGGATAAGCGTGATGCTGAGCATTGCCAGCCTGATGGGCATGGCGCTGCACCTGCCTAAACCCTACTGGATCTTAATGACCGTGCTGTTTGTCACGCAGAACGGCTACGGGGCCACGCGAGTGCGTATCTTCCACCGGGCTGGCGGAACGCTAGCCGGGCTGATTATTGCGGGCGTGACGCTTCACTTCCACGTGCCGGAAGGCTATACGCTGGTCGGGATGCTGGCGATCACCATGGTGAGCTATCTGATCATCCGTAAAAATTACGGCTGGGCGATGGTGGGCTTTACGGTCACGGCGGTGTACACCCTGCAGCTGCTCACGCTCAACGGCGAGCAGTTTATCGTGGCTCGTCTGGTCGATACACTGATTGGCTGCCTGATTGCCTTCGGCGGTATGGTCTGGCTGTGGCCGCAGTGGCAGAGCGGATTGCTCAGGCAGAACGCCCATGACGCGCTGGAAGCCGACCAGCAGGCCATTCGCCTGATCCTCAGCGACGATCCGCAGCCCTCCCCGCTGGCGTATCAGCGGATGAAGGTCAACCAGGCGCACAACGCGCTGTTTAACTCGCTCAATCAGGCGATGCAGGAGCCGGGGTTTAACTCGCACTATCTTGCAGACATGAAGCTGTGGGTGACACACAGCCAGTTTATCGTCGAGCACATTAACGCCATGACCACGCTGGCGCGCGAGCACACGATGCTGACGCCGGATCTGGCGCAGCGCTATTTGCAGTCGTGTGAAATTGCGTTGCAGAGGTGTCAGCAGCGTCTGGAGTATGACTCGCCGGGTGAATCGGGAGATTCGAATATTCTGGAAGCGCCTGAAACGCTGACCCACGGGCCGATGAGCACCCTTGAGCAGCATCTGCAGCGCGTTCTGGGGCATTTGAACACCATGCACACCATTTCATCAGTGGCATGGCGTCAGCGCCCGCATCACGGGATTTGGTTAACGCGCCGGTTAAAGCGAACCGAGTATTAGCCTTTAACGATCTTCGCGACCGCCGCGGCAAAGCGGGTTAACCCGTCCTCAATATCTTTATCTTCCACCACCAGCGACGGCGCAAAGCGCATCACGTCAGGTCCGGCATTGAGCACCATCACCCCTTCGTGCGCGGCGGCGTGCAGGAAATCACGCGCGCGGCCTTTGAACTGCGGCTTCAGCTCGGCGCCAATCAGCAGCCCCATGCCGCGGATCTCGCTGAAAACATCATATTCATCGTTAATCTGCTGAAGATGCTTCACGAACAGCTCACGCTTCGCGCTAACGCCGTTCAGCACCTCAGGCGTATTGATAATATCAAACGCGGCACCCGCCACGGCGCTTGCCAGCGGGTTGCCGCCGTAAGTAGAGCCGTGAGAGCCGACGTGGAACGCAGAGGCAATCTCCTGCGTCGTCAGTACCGCACTCACCGGGAAACCGCCGCCGAGCGCTTTGGCGCTGGTCAGGATGTCCGGCGTCACGCCGTAGTGCATGTAGGCAAACAGATCCCCGGTGCGCCCCATGCCGCACTGCACTTCATCAAAGACCAGCAGCGCCTGATGCTCGTCACACAGTTCGCGCAGCCCTTTCAGGAATTCCGGCGTCGCTGCGGTCACGCCGCCTTCGCCCTGAATAGGCTCGACCACCACCGCGCAGGTGTGGTCGTCCATTACCGCTTTCACGGCATGCAGATCGTTAAACGGCACGTGGACAATGTCTGCCGGTTTCGGGCCGAAGCCGTCTGAATACTTCGGCTGGCCGCCAACGGAGACGGTAAAGAAGGAGCGTCCGTGGAAGGCATTGTGGAAGGCGATGATTTTGGTTTTGTACGGGCTGTGGCGCGTGGTGGCGTGGTAGCGCGCCAGCTTAAAGGCGGTTTCGTTGGCTTCGGTGCCGGAGTTCATAAACAGCACGCGTTCCGCGAAGGTGGCATCGATGATCTTACGCCCCAGACGCAGCGCCGGTTCGTTGGTGAACACGTTGCTGGTGTGCCACAGGGTTTCGCCCTGGGTTTTCAGCGCCTCCACCAGCGCGGGATGGCAATGGCCCAGCGCCGTCACCGCAATCCCGCCCGCGAAATCAACATACTCTTTACCCTGCTGATCCCAGACGCGGCTGCCTTTCCCCTTCACAGGGATAAACTCAGCCGGTGCATAAATCGGCAGGATCACTTCATCAAATGTTGCACGGGTAATTGCTGGTTGTTCAGTTGCCATGTCATGACCATCCATTTTTATGTCACAGTGATTGTGAAAATATAATCACAAAATATGCATAAAAAATCACAACAAGGCAACAGATATTCAGCGATTGAGGAAATTTGCCAGCAGCGCGTGTCCCTGCTCGCTGAGGATACTTTCCGGATGGAATTGCACGCCTTCGAGATCCCACTTGCGGTGACGGATACCCATGATCTCCTGCGTCTCGCTCCAGGCGGTGACCTCAAAGCAGGCGGGTAGCGTCGGCGGGTCAATGACCAGAGAATGGTAGCGCGTCACGGTTAACGGATTATTTAACCCTGCGAATACGCCCGTGCCGGTGTGGGTGACCGGAGAGGTTTTCCCGTGCATCACTTTCGCAGCGCGCACGATGATGGCACCAAACGCCTGGGCAATAGCCTGATGGCCCAGGCAGACGCCCAGAATCGGCAGTTTGCCTGCATAGTGGCGGATAACATCCAGAGAAATGCCTGATTCCGAAGGCGTACACGGCCCCGGCGAAATCACGATTTTCTGCGGGGCCAGCGTGTCGATATCGGCCAGGGTGAGGTCATCATTACGGCGGACAACCACCTCTGCACCCAGTTCACAAAAATACTGGTAAAGGTTCCAGGTGAAGGAATCGTAGTTATCAATCAGCAGAATCATGGCGGCTCCCGAAAAAAATGCCGCCCTATTCTACTCAGATTCCCGTGCTTCGCTCACTACTTTGGCAAAGATAGCGCTCAGCGCGGTCAAATCGCCCATCGCGCCGCTTCGGTTAGCCGCCACCCACTGCTCGGGATCGATATCCCGCCAGTCCAGCGCGTAACCCGCGTGGAGCGCCAGCTGCTCGAAGAAGACGCGTTGGGCAATGCCGTTGCCGCGCATAAAAGGATGCAGCATATTGATTTCACAGTAGTAATGACTAACTTTGTCAACAAAAGCCGCCTTCTCAAGACCCACAAGATACTTTTCGCTTTCAAGCGCCGCAATCAGCTCGTTGCCCATCTTCTCGATGTACTCGAAATGGCAGAAGGGAATGTCACCCTTAAAAATATCGTCGATACGGAATTCGCCTGCCCGCTTCATCTCGCTGTGATACAGATGGCGGTGAATCAGGCACAGATGGGGCAACCCGGGCGCGGATGGCCCAAGCTCCAGCGTTTCGATGTGGGGCGCTGAAGGACCATGACCTTTTTCAAGGAGACAACTGGCCTGCAAATTGACGCTACGCTGCTGTTCCCAGAGACGGGATTTTTGCTTGTCGGTGAGTTTTTTCACTTAACGCCTCCCTGAATAGTCCGTTTGCCACAAGTATAAGCAGCAAAACGCGCTTTCGCAGGGAGGGCTACATAACGCGGGCAGAAGAAACCCGCGTTCAGAAGCGTTACGGCAGAACTTTTGCGGAAAGGATAACGATCGGTTTTGACGGCACATTCTGATACGGGCCGACGTCGTGAGTAGGCACCTGAGAAATCTTGTCGGCCACGTCCATCCCTTTCACGATTTTACCGAAGACGGCATAGCCAAAGTCGCGCTGGCCGTGGTCAAGGAAGGCGTTATCCGCCACGTTGAGGAAGAACTGGCTGGTCGCGCTGTCTTTATCGGCGGTACGCGCCATGGAGATAGTGCCGCGCTTGTTCAGCAGGCCGTTGTCCGCTTCGTTTTTAATCGGCGGGTTGGGCTGCTTCTGCTGCATCTGCTCGTTGAAACCGCCGCCCTGCACCATAAAGCCCGGGATCACGCGGTGGAAAGTGGTGTTGTTGTAGAACCCACTGTTCACGTAGTCGAGGAAGTTTTTCACCGAAACAGGGGCTTTCTGGCTGTTCAGTTCCAGCTCAATATTCCCGGCAGAGGTGGTCAGCAGGACGTGAGGGTCACCCTTGGCTGCCAGCGCAGCAGGGGAAACGGCAGAAAGAGCAAACACAGCTGCAACAGCCGCCAGTGTTGATTTGAGCATGAGAATTCCTTAACAAAGCGCAGTATAAAAAGCGAATGGCTTGATTCTAAAGAGCAGTATGAACGGAGACCAGCCTTTTACCTAATTTTACGAAATTGAAACAGTTGTTACCGCGCAAACGATTGGTAATAGCGCTATTTTACGTGATCTACATCACACAAAAGTATGCAAATGTGATCAATATTTTCTGAAAAGATTTAATTAGATCACTTTCGAGTCTAAAATCTGCCCGCTCTCAGCGCCTTCCCGGCGCTTTTCTTTTTCTGAACAGGCCAGACATGACTAACAGCAATCGCATCAAGCTCACATGGATCAGCTTCTTCTCCTACGCCCTGACCGGCGCGTTGGTGATCGTCACCGGGATGGTGATGGGAAATATCGCAGACTATTTCCAGCTGCCCGTTTCCAGCATGAGTAACACCTTTACCTTCCTCAACGCGGGGATCCTGATCTCTATCTTCCTGAATGCCTGGCTGATGGAAATCGTGCCACTGAAAACCCAGCTGCGCTTTGGTTTTGTGCTGATGGTCGCCGCCGTGGCGGGCCTGATGCTGAGCCACAGCATCGCGCTGTTCTCCGCCGCCATGTTCGTGCTCGGTCTGGTCAGCGGGATCACCATGTCGATCGGTACGTTCCTGATTACCCATATGTATGAAGGCCGCCAGCGCGGCGCGCGCCTGCTGTTTACCGACTCCTTCTTCAGCATGGCCGGTATGATCTTCCCGATGGTGGCTGCCGTTCTGCTGGCGCGCAGCATCGAGTGGTACTGGGTTTATGCCTGCATCGGTCTGGTCTACGTGGCGATCTTTATCCTGACCTTCGGCTGCGACTTCCCGGTACTGGGCAAGAAAGCACAGACTACCGCAGAACCCGTCGCGAAAGAGAAATGGGGCATTGGCGTGCTGTTCCTCTCCGTTGCCGCCCTGTGCTACATCCTGGGCCAGTTGGGCTTTATCTCCTGGGTACCGGAATACGCGAAAGGGCTGGGCATGAGCCTGAACGACGCGGGTAAGCTGGTGAGCGATTTCTGGATGTCTTACATGTTCGGCATGTGGGCGTTTAGCTTCATCCTGCGCTTCTTCGACCTGCAGCGTATTCTGACCGTGCTGGCGGGCCTGGCAACCGTGCTGATGTATCTGTTCATCAATGGTTCGCCGGAACATATGCCGTGGTTCATTCTGACCCTGGGCTTCTTCTCCAGCGCGATCTACACCTCTATCATCACCCTGGGCTCTCTGCAGACCAAAGTGGCCTCGCCGAAGCTGGTTAACTTCGTCCTGACCTGCGGCACCATCGGCACCATGCTGACCTTCGTGGTCACAGGCCCGATCGTCGCTCACAGCGGCCCGCTGGCCGCTCTGCACACCGCGAACGGTCTGTATGCCGTGGTGTTCATCATGTGCTTCATCCTGGGCTTCGTGACCCGCCACCGCCAGCACAACGCGGCAGCAGCGTCTCACTAAACCCTACGCCCCTTTGCGCTCGGCAGAGGGGCTGTTTCTGGCAAAGCTCACCTCTTCTCCCCCGACATCCATCTGGATCCACGTCTGCGCCAGCTGCGTCGTGGCAATCACGCGTCCCTGACGAATCGACCAGCGCACCGGCATCTGGCAGCGCACCGCTTCAAACCCGCTCTCCGCAGGCAGAATAATCAGGTTTGCCGGGTTCCCCGTCTTAATACCGTAATCGCTCAGGCCAAAGGTCCGGGCGCTGTTATGGGTGATCAGGTTCAGGCCGTTGTCGATTTGCGGATAGCCCATCATCTGACAGACGTGCAGTCCCATATGCAGCACCTGCAGCATATTGCCGGTCCCGAGCGGATACCACGGGTCAAACACATCATCGTGGCCAAAGCAGACGTTAATGCCCGCGTCCTGCAGCTCTTTCACGCGCGTGATGCCGCGGCGTTTCGGGTAGTCATCAAAGCGCCCCTGCAGGTGGATGTTCACCAGCGGGTTAGCGACGAAGTTAATCCCTGACATTTTCAGCAGGCGGAACAATCGTGAGGTGTACGCGCCGTTGTAGGAGTGCATGGCGGTAGTATGGCTGGCCGTCACGCGCGGACCGATGCCTGCTTCATATGCCAGCGTCGCCACCGTCTCGACAAAGCGCGACTGTTCGTCGTCAATTTCGTCGCAGTGAATATCCAGCGGGCGGTCATATTTCTTCGCCAGATCAAAAGCGATATGCAGCGACTGGACGCCATACTCGCGGGTGAACTCGAAGTGCGGGATCGCCCCCACCACGTCGGCCCCCAGCGTTAACGCCTCTTCCAGCAGCGCAGCGCCGTTCGGGTAAGAGAGGATCCCCTCCTGCGGGAATGCGACGATTTGCAGCGTCACCCACGGCGCGACCTCCTGCTTCACCTCCAGCATCGCCTTCAGGGCGGTGAGCGTCGGATCAGAGACATCCACATGGGTGCGGACAAACTGGATGCCGTTGGCGATTTGCCACTTCAGCGTTTTCCAGGCGCGCGCTTTCACATCCTCATGGCTGAGCAGCGCCTTGCGCTCGGCCCAGCGCTCAATACCTTCGAACAGGGTGCCGGACTGGTTCCAGTTTGGCTCACCCGCCGTCTGGGTGGTATCGAGATGAATATGCGGCTCGATAAACGGCGGGATCGCCAGCCCGCCGCGCGCATTCAGGATTTCGTAACTTTCGGCATGGGTATCATCCATTGGTGTGATATCACCAAAACGACCGTTCTCGATGGCGATTTGCCACAGCCCTTCCCGACCCGGTAAGCGAACATTCTGGACAAGCCAAAGCGGTGTTGTAGACATACCTTTCTCCCGAAAAACACGGCTGATATTTAGGAGTACGCATTTTCAAAAAACGCACTCTATTTTGTACACAAAATCAACGAATACGAAAAGTCAGCAAATTCCATAACTTATAAAAATCCTGACAAATCAGTCATATACCACCTTGTGGGTAGGTGAAGGCGTATTTGATTTGCATCAATAAGTGCCCCTGCTGAATCGTTAAGGTAGGCAGTAATAGAAAAGAAATCGAGGCAAAAATGAGCAAAGTCAGACTCGCTATCATCGGTAACGGCATGGTCGGCCACCGCTTTATTGAGGATCTTCTCGATAAAGCCGACGCCGACCGTTTCGACATTACCGTGTTCTGTGAAGAACCCCGCAAGGCGTACGACCGCGTGCACTTGTCTTCCTACTTCTCCCATCATACCGCCGAAGAGCTCTCTCTGGTGCGTGAAGGTTTCTACGAGAAGCATGGCGTAAAAGTGCTGGTGGGCGAACGCGCTATCACCATCAACCGTCAGGAAAAAGTGATCCACTCCAGCGCCGGGCGTACGGTTTTTTACGACAAGCTGATCATGGCGACTGGCTCCTATCCGTGGATCCCGCCTATCAAAGGCTCGGAAACGCAGGATTGCTTCGTTTATCGTACCATTGAAGACCTCAACGCCATCGAATCCTGCGCCCGTCGAAGCAAACGCGGCGCGGTCGTCGGTGGCGGCCTGCTGGGTCTGGAAGCGGCTGGCGCGCTCAAAAACCTCGGCGTTGAAACCCACGTTATCGAATTTGCCCCGATGCTGATGGCCGAACAGCTGGACCACATGGGCGGTGACCAGTTGCGCCGTAAAATCGAAAGCATGGGCGTGAAGGTTCACACCAGCAAGAACACCAAAGAGATCGTGCAGGAAGGCACAGAGGCGCGCAAAACCATGCGCTTTGCCGACGGCAGCGAGCTGGAAGTGGACTTTATCGTCTTTTCCACCGGTATTCGTCCGCGCGACAAGCTGGCGACCCAGTGCGGCCTTGCCGTGGCGCAGCGCGGCGGGATCATGATTAACGATGCCTGCCAAACCTCCGATCCGGATATCTACGCCATCGGCGAATGCGCCAGCTGGAACAACCGCGTTTACGGTCTGGTCGCGCCGGGTTACAAAATGGCGCAGGTCGCCGTTGACCACATTCTCGGCACCGAAAACGCGTTTACTGGCGCAGACATGAGCGCCAAGCTGAAGCTGCTGGGTGTGGACGTAGGCGGTATTGGCGATGCGCATGGTCGTACCCCGAACTCCCGCAGCTACGTCTACCTCGACGAAAGCAAAGAAGTCTACAAACGCCTCATCGTCAGCCAGGACAACAAAACCCTGCTCGGAGCGGTACTGGTGGGCGATACCAGCGACTTCGGTAACCTGCTCCAGCTGGTGCTGAACGCCATCGAGCTGCCGGAGAACCCGGACGCGCTGATCCTCCCGGCGCACGCCTCCAGCGGCAAGCCGTCTATCGGGGTGGATAAACTGCCCGACAGCGCGCAGATTTGCTCCTGCTTCGACGTCACCAAAGGCATGCTGATTTCCGCCATCAACAAGGGCTGCCACACCGTGGCGGCGCTGAAAGCGGAAACCAAAGCCGGTACCGGCTGCGGCGGCTGTATTCCGCTGGTCACTCAGGTGCTGAACGCCGAGCTGGCGAAACAAGGCATTGAAGTGAACAACAACCTGTGCGAGCACTTCGCGTATTCTCGCCAGGAGCTGTACCACCTGATCCGCGTGGAAGGCATCAAGTCCTTCGACGAACTGCTGGCGAAGCACGGCCAGGGCTACGGCTGTGAAGTGTGTAAACCGACCGTCGGCTCCCTGCTGGCCTCCTGCTGGAACGAGTACGTGCTCAAGCCGGAACACACGCCGCTGCAGGACACCAACGACAACTTCCTGGCGAATATTCAGAAAGACGGCACCTACTCCGTCATCCCACGTTCCGCCGGTGGCGAAATCACGCCGGAAGGGCTGGTGGCCGTGGGCCGTATCGCCCGTGAATTTAACCTGTACACCAAAATCACCGGCTCCCAGCGTATCGGCCTGTTTGGCGCGCAGAAGGACGACCTGCCGGAAATCTGGCGTCAGCTGATTGAAGCGGGCTTTGAAACCGGCCACGCGTATGCCAAAGCGCTGCGTATGGCGAAAACCTGCGTGGGCAGCACCTGGTGCCGCTACGGCGTGGGCGACAGCGTGGGCTTCGGCGTGGAGCTGGAGAACCGCTACAAAGGCATCCGCACCCCGCACAAAATGAAGTTTGGCGTCTCCGGCTGTACCCGTGAATGTGCGGAAGCGCAGGGTAAAGACGTGGGGATCATCGCCACCGAGAAAGGCTGGAACCTGTACGTCTGCGGCAACGGCGGGATGAAGCCACGCCACGCAGACCTGCTGGCCGCGGATCTTGACCGCGACACGCTGATTCAGTATCTCGACCGCTTCATGATGTTCTACATCCGCACCGCCGATAAGCTGACCCGTACCGCTTCCTGGCTGGATAACCTGGAAGGCGGCATCGACTACCTGAAGTCCGTCATCATCGACGATAAGCTGGGCCTGAACGAACAGCTGGAAGCCGAAATGGCTCGCCTGCGAGAGGCGGTGATCTGCGAGTGGACTGAAACCGTGAACACGCCTGCGGCACAGACGCGCTTCAAACACTTTATCAACAGCACCCAGCGCGACCCGAACGTGCAGGTAGTGCCGGAGCGTGAACAGCATCGCCCGGCAACGCCGTATGAACGCATCCCAGTGACGCTGGTGGAGGAAAACGCATGAGCCAGTGGATAAACATTTGCGATATTAACGACATTATCCCCGCCACCGGCGTATGTGCGCTTATGGGCAGCGAGCAGGTCGCGATTTTCCGCCCTCGCCACGATGAACAGGTTTATGCCATCAGCAATATTGACCCTTTCTTCGAGGCCAGCGTGCTCTCCCGCGGATTGATTGCCGAGCATCAGGGTGAACTGTGGGTTGCCAGCCCGCTGAAAAAGCAGCGCTTCAGCTTAACTGACGGACGCTGCATGGAAGATGAAAATGTCTCCGTGAAGCACTACGGCGCCCGCGTGAAGGACGGTAAGGTGCAGTTGAAAGGCTAATCCCCCGCCTTTTCAATACGAAAAGCTTATGACCCCTTATGGGTAACGGCAGGAAAAACCGTATGTTCTGTGCGATTCCTGCTGTTATCCTGACGTCAATTATTACCCCCTCCATGAATGCTGCGAGGTAACGTCGTGGATCACCTGCCGATTTTTTGTCAATTACGCAACCGCGACTGCCTGCTCGTGGGCGGCGGCGACGTGGCTGAACGCAAAGCGCGCCTGCTGTTAGAGGCTGGCGCCCGACTCACCGTCAACGCCCTCGACTTCGCCCCACAGTTTGAGGTCTGGGCTCAGGAAGGGATGCTCACGCTGGAACAGGGTGAGTTTAATGAATCCCTGCTGGATACCTGCTGGCTGACCATCGCTGCGACGGATAACGATGAAGTGAACCAGCGCGTCAGCGACGCCTGCGAAGCGCGACGCATCTTCTGTAACGTGGTGGATGCGCCGAAAGAGGCCAGCTTCATCATGCCGTCGATTATCGACCGTTCGCCGCTAATGATCGCAGTGTCATCCGGCGGTCGCTCGCCGGTTCTCGCCCGCCTGCTGCGGGAGAAGCTGGAAGCTATTTTGCCGCAGCATCTCGGCCAGATAGCCCACTACGCCGGGCAGCTTCGTACCCGCGTGAAGCAAACTTTCTCGACCGTGGGCGAGCGTCGCCGCTTCTGGGAGAAATTCTTTGTTAACGACAGGCTGGCACAATCGCTGGCGAATCAGGACGCAAAAGCCGTTGAAGAGACGACCGAACAGCTGCTGAGCGAACCGCTGGATCACCGCGGTGAAGTGGTGCTGGTAGGCGCAGGCCCCGGCGATGCAGGTTTGCTGACGCTGAAAGGGCTGCAGCAGATCCAGCAGGCCGATATCGTGGTTTACGATCGCCTTGTCTCCGATGACATCATGAACCTGGTGCGCCGCGACGCTGACCGCGTGTTCGTCGGCAAACGCGCGGGCTACCACTGCGTGCCCCAGGAGGAGATCAACCAGATCCTGCTGCGTGAAGCGCAAAAAGGTAAGCGTGTGGTGCGCCTTAAGGGCGGCGATCCGTTTATCTTTGGCCGCGGCGGCGAAGAGCTGGAAACCCTGTGCAACGCGGGCATTCCGTTCTCTGTCGTGCCGGGCATTACGGCGGCATCCGGGTGTTCAGCCTACTCTGGCATTCCGCTGACCCACCGTGATTACGCCCAGAGCGTGCGGCTGGTGACGGGCCACCTGAAAACCGGCAGCGAACTGGACTGGCACAACCTGGCCGCCGAAAAGCAGACGCTGGTGTTCTATATGGGGCTTAATCAGGCCGCGACTATTCAGGCGAAACTGCTGGAACACGGCATGGAGGCAGATATGCCCGTCGCGCTGGTGGAAAACGGTACCGCCATTACGCAGCGCGTGGTGGATGGTGTGCTGACGCAGCTTGGTGAACTGGCGCAGCAGGTAGAGAGTCCGGCGCTGATTATTGTTGGCCGCGTGGTTGAACTGCGCGAAAAACTCAACTGGTTCTCTAATCACTAACGCATATCCGCCCTTCTTCGAGTAGTCCTTAACCGGACTACTCCCCTGTTACCGCTGTCGATAACATACCGCCCTGAAATGGAACTTTTCCATTTATTCCCTCGTGTTACATCCAATTTAAGTTTCAAGACAAGGAATGCGTATGTTCAAACTGGCAAAAGCCGCCGTTCTGGTTGGCCTGTTATCGACTCTGACCGCCTGCACCGGTCACGTGCAAAACACCAAAAATAACTGCAGCTACGATTACCTGCTGCACCCGGCGATCTCCATTTCGAAGATCATCGGTGGCTGCGGCCCGGCGGCGCAGCAGTAAGCGATTTTCAGGCGTAAAAAAACCGGGGATTTCCCAGTTTTTTAGTTTTGGTGGTGCGGCCTGATGCCCTCACCCTGGCCCTCTCCCACAGGGAGTGGGAATAAACCCTAAAAACGGTAACGTGGTTACCGTTTTGCTTTTACCTAAGGTTTCGCGACAAACCCAATTGCTTCGTACACCGCTTTCAGGGTTTCGGACGCGCGCGCGCTGGCTTTTTCCGCGCCGTCTTTCATCACCTTCTGCAGGAAGGCTTCGTCGTTGCGATAGCGGTTGTAGCGCTCCTGAAGCTCGGTCAGCATGCCGGAAACGGCGTCTGCCACTTCACCTTTCAGGTGACCGTACATTTTGCCTTCGAAGTGCTGCTCCAGCTCAGGAATGCTCTGGCCGGTGACACCGGAGAGAATATCCAGCAGGTTGGAGACGCCCGCTTTGTTCTGCACGTCGTAGCGCACAACAGGCGGCTCGTCGGAATCGGTCACAGCACGCTTGAGCTTTTTAACCACCGATTTCGGGTCTTCCAGCAGGCCGATAACGTTGTTGCGGTTATCATCTGACTTGGACATCTTCTTGGTCGGCTCCAGCAGCGACATTACGCGCGCACCGGATTTTGGAATGAACGGCTCTGGCACTTTAAACACATCGCCGTAAATCGCGTTGAAGCGCTGGGCGATATCACGGCTCAGCTCAAGGTGCTGCTTCTGGTCTTCACCCACCGGCACCTGGTTAGTTTGATACAGCAGGATGTCAGCCGCCATCAGCACCGGATAGTCAAACAGACCGGCGTTGATGTTTTCAGAGTAGCGCGCGGATTTATCCTTGAACTGGGTCATGCGGCTCAGCTCGCCGAAATAGGTGTAGCAGTTCAGCGCCCAGCCCAGCTGTGCGTGCTCTGGCACGTGAGACTGAACGAAGATGGTGCTCTTCTCTGGATCGATACCGCAGGCCAGATATAAAGCCAGGGTATCCAGCGTGGCTTTGCGCAGCTTCTCAGGATCCTGACGCGCGGTAATAGCATGCAGATCGACGATGCAGTAAATGCAATGGTAGTCATCCTGCATGCTGACCCACTGACGTAATGCACCCATGTAGTTACCAATGGTCAATTCACCTGACGGCTGTGCGCCACTAAAAACGATGGGCTTAGTCATTATTCAATTCCTGATGTTCACTGTGCGAAAGCCCGAGTGCGGGCAACAAATCTTTGAAGTGGTCGAACACGACATCCGGCTCACTCAGCGTGATGGCCTCACCGTAGTTGTAGCCATAGGTTAATCCCACGGAAGGACAGCCTGCCGCTCTGGCAGCCAGAATATCATTACGGGAATCACCGACAAAGAGCAGCTCCGCAGGCGTTAAGGATAATTTTCCTGCCACCAGCAGAAGCGGTTCCGGGTGCGGCTTTTTGTTCTGCACGTCGTCGCCGCCCACAATCACGGAGAAATACTTCGCGATATCCAGCGCTTCCAGAAGCGGTGCGACAAACGGCGTCGGCTTGTTCGTCACCAGACCCAGCGGGATGCCTTTGGCGTGAAGTGCGCTCAGCGTTTGTTCAACATCCGGGAACAGGAAGCTGCCCTCTTCAACGGTCTCTTCGTAGAAACGATCGAACAGTTTACGCAGAATACGCAGCTGCTCATCTTTAGGAATGTCGGCGTGATCGACGCTCGGTTTACCCTGCGCAGCACGCTGCGATGCGCGTTCCTGACGAGCCCAGGTCAGGGCGCGATCCATCAGCACATCTGCGCCGTTGCCAATCCACGTCACCACGCGCTCTTCGCCCGCAACGGGTAATTCGAGAGCATACAGCGCCTGATCGACGGCGCTCGTTAAGCCAGGCGCGCTGTCCACCAGCGTGCCGTCGAGGTCAAATGCGATACCCCGGGTTGCCTGCAATTTATCCATGACTTACCTTCGCCAGTTCACGGCGCATTTCATCAATGACTTTTTTGTAATCCGGTTGGTCGAAAATCGCTGAGCCGGCAACGAACATATCCGCGCCCGCAGCCGCAATTTCACCAATGTTATTCACTTTCACGCCGCCATCCACTTCCAGACGAATATCGTAACCTGACTCGTCAATACGACGGCGCACTTCACGCAGTTTATCGAGCGTCTGAGGAATAAACGACTGGCCGCCAAAGCCCGGGTTAACGGACATCAGCAGGATCACGTCCAGCTTATCCATCACGTAATCGAGATAGCTCAGCGGCGTAGCCGGGTTAAAGACCAGGCCCGCTTTACAACCGTTCTCTTTGATCAGCTGCAGCGTGCGGTCAACGTGTTCGGAGGCTTCCGGGTGGAAAGTGATGATACTGGCGCCCGCAGCGGCGAAATCAGGCACGATGCGATCAACCGGTTTTACCATCAGGTGCACGTCAATCGGTGCGGTAATGCCGTAGCTACGCAGCGCCTTGAGCACCATAGGACCGATGGTCAGATTGGGAACGTAGTGGTTATCCATAACGTCAAAATGGACGACATCCGCGCCAGCCGCCAGTGCGTTGGCGGTGTCTTCACCCAGGCGGGCAAAATCGGCCGACAGAATTGAGGGAGCAATCAAAAACTGTTTCATCCGCATCTCCTTGAAATGTATTTACCGGCGGGCAAAACGGCTCAGGGGCGATAAAGAGCCAGGAGTTCGTCCACCTTTTTACGTGTGCCGCCATTGCTGCTAATGCTACGCCGCACCTTGACCTGAAAATGCTTCGCGGCTTTGTACCATTCGCGCGTATCAGGGGTATCGTGATTCGAAATTAACACCGGAATTCTTTTGCTGACCAGCTTTTCCGCCATCTCCGCCAGACGCGCCTGCTCGGCAGGGCTGAAGCTGTTGGTGTGATAAGCGGTAAAATTCGCCGTCGCAGAGAGGGGGGCGTAAGGCGGGTCGCAGTAGACGACCGAGTTTACGCCAGCCAGCTCCATGCACTCCTCATAGGAGAGACAGTGGAATTCTGCATTCTGCGCTTTTTCAGCAAAGTGGTACAACTCATCCTGCGGGAAGTAAGGACGCTTGTAGCGACCAAACGGCACGTTAAATTCACCGCGCAGGTTATACCGGCACAGGCCGTTGTAGCCATGGCGGTTGAGGTAGAGGAACAACAGTGCGCGACGGAACGGATCCTGGCTCTGATTAAACTCAGTGCGGAACTGATAGTAAACGTCAGGATGGTTGTTCTCAGGGGTAAACAGCTTCCGCGCCTCTTCCACATACTCATCGGTACGCAGCTTAACAATGTTATAGAGGCTGATAAGGTCGCTGTTGATATCCGCCAGGATATAACGAGAAAAATCGGTATTCAGGAATACCGATCCAGCGCCCACGAAGGGCTCGATAAGACACTCGCCTTTCGGCAGGTGCTTTTTAATATCGTCGAGCAGGGGGTATTTCCCCCCTGCCCATTTCAGAAAAGCGCGATTTTTTTTCATGCTGACTAACTGATTACACCTTCTCCGGCTGTGGAGAAAGCTCCGACAGCATCCTGCGCTTTAAACATTACTTCAGATCGGCCTGCACCTGATGAATCGGCTTCGCCCACGGGTTCTTCGCCTGGACATCAGCGGGCAGCGTTGCAACGGCGCGTTTCGCTTCATCTTTAGAAGCATACACACCGCTCACCAGCACATACCACGGCTGCCCGTTGCGGGTCGTCTGATAAACAACGTAGTTTTTCAGATTTGATTTCTTCGCCCAACCGTTGAGGTTGTCATAGTTAGACGAACTGCTCAGCTGCAGGGTGTAATTGCTGGATGGCGCAGATTTCAGAGAACCCACGTTGCCTGCCGTTTTACCTGCTGCTGCGCTGGAAGTGGTTGCCGTTGCAGTTGGTGCTGCCGTCGCTGCAGGTGCCGTTGTGGTTGCTGTCGCTTTTGGCGCTGCTGTTGCCGCTGGCGCTTTCACCGGCTCGCTCACTGCAGGTTTGGTCTGCGCTGGCGCTTTCACTTCAGGCGCTTTAGCCACAGTCTGCGGCTTGCTTTCACGCTTCGGCTCAATCACGGCCTGTTTGCGTTCCTGACGCGGTGCAGTCTGCGTCTGGCGCGGTTTGGTTTCCGTTGTCGGCGCGGTTGCCGTTGCTTGCGGTTGTGCATTGCTACCGCGAATCGGCGCGACGGTTGCAGGTTCAGTTGGCAGCGTAGAGTTGACCACTACGTTGTTCATCTGATCCTGGTTCTGAGGCTGCGTCAGTGCGTTGTTCAGATCGCCCTGAACCTCTACACGCTGCTGGCCCTCTGGCGTAGCAGTTGCCTGCCCTTCGGTCGGGGTAGAAGAGACTGGCGGCAAAGACACATCCTGCGGAGTCGTTGTATTACCCGCAGTCTGCTCTGCAGACGTGGTACCCGGTGCAGGCTGCGCACCGTTTGCCTGGTCGGTCGCATCGTTACCTGACAGGTTGATGCTCTTCTCGGTAGAAGCCGTCTGATCGGCTGAATTCGTTGAGGGTGCTTTCAGCGCGGAACCAATGCCGACAATCAGCAGCAGCAGTACCAGAACGCCCAGCCCCATCATGATGTACTGGCGGGAAGCCGGTTTCGCCGCTACCGCTTTTTTACGTTTACGCGGGCGACGCTCTACAGGCTCTTCGTCCATTGAATCTTCTTCGGACTCATAATCCTCTTCTTCTCGCTCATCACGCGCGTTACGGCTGCGTGAAGGGCGACGATCGTCTGCATCCAGATCAACATCGTCAAAGTTGATCTGCGGCTCGTTATCACGTTCTGAAGATTGACGAGAACGACCAGTACGACGATCGCTGGGATCGGGTTTCAGCTCGTCTTCTGGTTTGAATTCATCCATTTAACACCCCACTCAAAGGCTTATGCCAACGACTTTGCATTTCACCTGAAGCTAAACGACCACCGGTAACAGTGGCCTGACCTTTCTAGTTGTTACGCCTGCTGACAATCAGCGATAGCGCCAAGAACGACATCGTGCGGCACTCCGCCGCGCATTTCACTCTTCCCTATTGCAAGCGGGAGTACCAGACGCATCTCACCTGCCAATACTTTTTTATCGCGCATCATGTGGGGTAGATACGCCTGCGCAGACATCTCCTGCGGCCCTGTCACTGGCAACCCGGCACGTTCAAGCAGCGCAATAATGCGCGCTGTCTCTTCCGGTTTGAACTGACCCAGGCGCTCAGACGCACGCGCAGCCATGACCATACCGGCCGCGACCGCTTCGCCATGAAGCCAGTTGCCGTAGCCCATTTCCGCTTCGATCGCGTGACCAAACGTATGCCCCAGATTCAGTAAAGCACGTAAGCCCGTTTCGCGCTCGTCTGCTGCAACGACTTCTGCTTTCAGCTCACAACAACGACGAATACAGTACGCCAACGCTGGCCCGTCAAGGCGCAGCAGGGCATCCATATTCTCTTCCAGCCAGGTGAAGAACTCACCGTCAAGAATAATGCCGTATTTGATCACTTCTGCAAGACCAGACGCCAGCTCACGCTCAGGTAAGGTTTTCAGACAGTCGAGATCCACCACCACCGATGCCGGCTGGTAGAATGCGCCAATCATGTTTTTACCGAGCGGATGGTTGACGGCGGTTTTGCCACCAACAGAAGAGTCGACCTGTGACAGCAAGGTCGTTGGGATCTGAATAAAGCGCACGCCACGTTGATAGCTGGCTGCAGCAAAGCCTGTAAGATCGCCTACAACACCGCCGCCGAGGGCGAGCAGTGTCGTATCGCGACCGTGCGGTTTTTGCAGAAGTGCGGTAAAGACGGTATCAAGCACCGTCAGGCTTTTATACTGCTCGCCATCGGGCAGAATCACACTGTCGACCTTCACGCCCGCCTGCTCAAGCAGGTGGCGCACGCGGTCAAGATAAAGCGGAGCCAGTGTCTCATTGGTGACCAGCATCGCCTGATCACCCGCTTTCAGTGGTAAGAAGGAAGCTGGGTCGTTAAACAAACCAGCCGCGATGGTGATAGGGTAACTACGTTCCCCGAGAGTAACTGTAATCCTCTCCATGACGCGACATCCACCTTAAATGCTTTTACCCGCAGGCGAGTGTATATAAAGCCAGAATCAGTTGCTTTCCAGCATATGAATAATCTGGTTTGCAACCACTTTAGCGCTCTGATCGTCAGTACGAATGGTCACATCAGCAATCTCTTCGTACAGAGGATTGCGTTCGCCTGCCAGGGCTTCCAGAACTTCACGTGGTGGCGTTTCAACCTGCAGCAGCGGGCGCTTTTTATCGCGCTGCGTACGTGCCAGTTGTTTTTCGATAGTTGTCTCAAGATAGACCACTACACCACGGGCGGAGAGACGGTTGCGGGTTTCGCGAGATTTAACAGAGCCGCCGCCAGTTGCCAGCACAATGCCCTGTTTTTCCGTGAGTTCGTTGATCACTTTTTCTTCTCGGTCACGGAAACCTTCTTCGCCTTCTACATCGAAGACCCAGCCCACATCCGCTCCGGTTCGTTTCTCAATCTCTTGATCAGAATCGTAAAATTCCATATTGAGTTGTTGAGCTAACTGACGCCCAATAGTGCTTTTGCCGGCACCCATAGGCCCAACCAGAAAGATATTGCGTTTCTCTGCCATTTTTTCGGTACTACTAAGACTATTCGTTAATGGTAATCCCCGCTTCGCAGACACCCAGCGTAGCAGGACATGAACTGAAACCTCATATGCAATAGAGCGAGAGTCAGACTAAAAATTATCTCAATACTCCGGCTTGTTTGGCAACTGATTAAATCACCGCACCAGACGCATAAGGTAATAAGACGTAAGTCCAACTCAAATCGGTACTCCTTGTATGCTAATTCATGCCCCACGTCAAACATCTGCAACAAACTGAATGCAAAATCCTTGCGGGGATCGTTACCCATTATTGAATACCGACCAGGCGTGGCGTAATAAACACCACCAGCTCGCGCCGCTCGTTATCTTTGCCGTCGTGACGGAACAGTTGCCCAATCCAGGGGATTTTCCCCAGCCCCGGCACGCTATCACTTCCGGTTTTGTTCTTTTGCGAGAAAATGCCGCCCAGCGCCAGCGTTTCTCCGCTTTTTACCTCCACCTGCGTTTCTATCTCTTGCTTATCAATTGCCAGCGTTTCGCCATCGGCCTGCTGAAGCACCTGGCCCGGCATATTTTCGCTGATGTGAAGCTTCAGACGCACGCGCCCTCCCGGCAGCACCACCGGCGTGACCTCCATCCCTAGCACGGCCTCTTTAAATTCCACGGAGGTCGCGCCGCTCTCGCCGCTGGAGACCTGATACGGAATTTCGCTGCCCTGCTTGATGCTGGCCGGTTGCATATGGGACGCCAGCAGCCGTGGACTGGCGATAATATCCACCTGCTGTTTTTGCTCCAGAGCCGACAGTTCCAGATCCAGCAGCCTGCCGTTGATGCGCCCAATGTTAAACCCGACGTGCGTGGTCGCACTGGCGACCGACAGATCTGCACCGAGCGTCGTGACCTGCCCCACTTTACCGGCCTCTGTAGCCTCTGCGAGATTCCATTTCACCCCCAGTTCACGCAGGCTTTTTTCGTTAATGGTGACGATATGGGCCGAAAGCTCCACTTGCTCAACGGGCAGGTCCATCTGCTCCGCCCAACGCTTTAGCACGTCCACGACGCTCTGATTATCCCGCACCCACAGTCGATTTGTGCGCTTATCGACGGATAAACTGCCCTTCGGGCTCAGGAGCCTTTCGGCGTTTTTTTGCACGTCTCCGGCATCCGCCCAGGTGAACGGAATGCTGTGTGAGACGAGCGGTGCCTCAAGCAACCGCCGTGCCTGCTGCTCGCGCTGCCAGGCGGCAGTATGGACATAAAAGATACCACCATCTTCCTGCAGGACCAGCCCGGCACTGGTCACCACCGTCTGCAGCGCCTGTCGCCAGGGCACGCGTGTTAAATTCAACGAAAGCGAGCCCGTCACATCCGGCGATACCACCAGATTACGGTTCTCCTGCGCCACCAGCGCCTGCAGCACCTGTACGACAGGGACATCATCCACCACGAGGGTGACGGGTTTTGGCGTGGCGGCCCACAGGGGCTGGCTGAGCGCCAGCAGTAACAGCAGTATCCTTAACATCACTTTTATGCGTTCCTTCTCGTTGCCATGTCCATTGCGTCGGTTCACACAGGTCACCGACATCCACGGTCAGCTGTTGTTGATCCATCTTGCTCACCTGCCAGCCAGGCGGTAAACGTTCATCCTTTTTCACGCGGTGCCAGCGCTGTTGTCCGTCGTGCAAAATGCCGATTTCCATGCTGCCACCCACCATTCCCTGATATCGCCACTGGGCGAGCTGCCCAACCGCACAGCTATCCTCCGGAGGCTGGAAGGGATCGCGCATTCCAGTCAGAAACAGCAGCGGACAGAGAATCAGATAGCGCACCTTACTGCGCATGATCGATCTCCAGCTGCAGGCTAAGGCGTAACGTTGCGCCTTCAGGGGCAAGGTTAAATGCGCTGATGCGCACCGCCTGCTGCGCCAGACGGGAAAACAGCGCAGGGACATCTGACCATAGCGCATCCAGCACCAGTTCCCCGCCGTTCTGCTTCGGTTTCCAGTGCACCAGCGCGGTTCTCTTGTCCTGAAAATCCAGCGGCGAGAAGGGCTGAACGGGCGGCATCTCGCGCCGGGCTGGCGCCACGGGTTGCCGTCCGGCCCCAGGCCACAACGCGGCATTCAATTGCCTGGCGCGAATGGATAACGCCTCGAGTTCTGCACACTTCAACCCGACGGGGCGGACCAGAACCCCCCATACGGCCACGGCAATAACCCCGGACACCACGCACCAGCAGATCACCCGCACAGAAGAGCGGATGTCTACCCAGCGTTGCAGACGTTGTTCCACGGCCTACCCCCGGCGCTTAAGCTGAAAAGTGAACACCCAGCGGCCCTGGCTATCCTGCTGCAGTTCACCAGCAGACCCGAAGCTAAACCCTGCCACCTGTTTCAGCGCATCCGTCATGGCCGCAAGCGCCGGGAGGGCGGAGGCATACCCGCTCACCGTAAGCACAGGCGGTTGATAACGTAACGCTGAAAGCCAGGCTTGCGCTGGCATCACGGCAGAGAGTGACTCCAGTGCCGGTTGCCATGCGACGGGACGAGATTCCACCCCAGTCGTCGCCGGGAGTGCAGAGGGGCGCTGACGTGTTTTCAGTATTTGCTGCACCGCGTTGATTCCCGCCAGTTCACTCTGTAGCCCACGCAGCTTCACGTCATGATTCATCCGCAGGCCAAGCCCGACGGTCAGCGTCACCAGCAATGAAGCGATAAACAGCACTCCCCAGAAGCGCAGGCAGCGCATCCGGCGCTGCTGTCGCCACGGTAAAAAATTCGCCGTGCTCATTCAGGCACCTCACTCATGGCCAACGCCAGCGCGACGGTAAAATCAGCACCGCACTCGGGTAAGGGAGGCTGGCAACTGACCAGCAGTTTCCAGGGGTCACGTGTGGCATCGAACTGAACGATGTCATCAGAAGAGAGCGCAAGCAGGACCGCCAGCTCGGTGACATCTTTCGCTTCTGTGGCGTAGCGCCGTCCCCACTGGTGGCGCATCGCCCACAGCCACTGGTGCCGATCCCGCCAGGCGACGCACTGAGCAGGGGCAATGGCAGGGAGGAGATTCCCTAACGCGCCTGCATCCGGCGTGATAGCCGCTAACCGCAAGCGCAGCGTTTTTGCCAACAACAAAAGGGCATCGACTTCGTTGTTTTGCGCCGCCGTAACATGAAATGTGTTGCTGAACGTGTCCTCCACATAGTCAAAGCACAGCCCGTCTGTGGACATCTCCAGCTCCCGGGACAGCGTGGAACCCACCCAGGAGACCTGCTCGCTGTCACGAAGGGCCATGGACGGGCGCGGCAGCGAGCGTTGTAACGTGCGCGCAGCGGGAAATGAGAGGAATACCCGGTGGTAATGGGGCAACGCCCGCCGCCAGTCGCGTAACGCGGCAACCAGATGTTCTGGCTTGAGAATTTTCCCGTCGCGGATAATCCCGTCTGCCAGGGAAACAGCCCACCAGCGCCGTAAACGCCACCCAGGCTTCTCTTTGGTCAGCGCTACAATGAGCACCCTATCTTGTTGAATATGAATGCCCGTTTGCCAGGTTTTGAAAGCCATACTTCACGATCTCCTTATCGCCCGTCAGAGTGACGGCTATATCAATGAATCAGGCTTGCCTTTATACTACCGCGCGATTGTTTAGAAACTGCCCAAGTGAAACCAGATGGGAAATCTCCGGTGAAGTTCGTAAAGTATTTATTGATCCTTGCAGTCTGTTGCATTCTGCTGGGAGCAGGCTCGATTTATGGTTTGTACAAATATATTGAGCCGCAGCTACCTGATGTCGCCACGCTTCGTGATGTGCGACTCCAGATCCCAATGCAGGTCTATAGCGCCGATGGCGAGCTCATGGCGCAATATGGCGAAAAACGCCGTATCCCGCTGACCTTAAAGCAAATTCCTCCCGTGATGGTGAACGCTTTTATCGCCACCGAGGACAGCCGTTTTTACGAGCACCACGGCGTCGATCCGGTGGGGATTTTCCGCGCCGCCAGCATTGCGTTGTTCTCCGGTCATGCCTCTCAGGGGGCCAGTACCATTACGCAGCAGCTGGCGCGTAACTTCTTCCTCAGCCCTGAAAAGACGCTGACGCGTAAGATCAAAGAGGTGTTCCTCGCGATCCGCATCGAGCAGCTGCTGAGTAAAGACGAGATCCTTGAGCTTTACCTCAACAAAATCTATCTCGGTTACCGCGCCTATGGCGTTGGCGCTGCGGCGCAGGTGTACTTCGGTAAGCCAGTAGAACAACTCACGCTGAGCGAAATGGCGACCATCGCCGGTCTGCCGAAAGCGCCATCCACGTTCAACCCGCTCTACTCCATGGACCGTGCGACTGCGCGTCGTAACGTGGTGCTGTCGCGTATGCTGAGCGAAGGCTACATCAGCCAGACCGAGTACGACCAGGCACGCAGCGATGTTATCGACGCCAATTACCATGCGCCGGAAATCGCCTTCTCCTCACCGTATCTCACCGAGATGGTTCGTCAAGAGATGGTGAGCCGTTATGGCGAGAAGGCCTATGAAGACGGCTATCGCGTATACACCACTGTGACCCGCAAAGTTCAGCAGGCGGCACAGCAGGCCGTGCGTAACAACGTGATGGATTACGACATGCGCCACGGCTACCGCGGCCCGTCGAACGTGTTGTGGAAAGTGGGCGAAAGCGCGTGGGACAGCAAGAAAATCACCGACTCGCTGAAAACACTACCAACCTATGGCCCGCTGCTGCCAGCCGTTGTCACACAGGCCGATCCGCAGGAGGCCGTCGCACTGCTGGCAGACGGCACCTCCGTCTCGCTGCGAATGGACGGGATCCGCTGGGCCCGTCCGTACCGCTCTGACACGCTGCAAGGCCCAACGCCGCGCAAAGTGACGGACGCGGTGCAGACGGGTCAGCAAATCTGGGTTCGCCAGGTGGGCGATGCGTGGTGGCTGGCACAGGTGCCAGACGTGAACTCCGCGCTCGTCTCCATTAATCCGCAAAACGGTGCGGTGATGGCGCTGGTCGGCGGGTTTGATTTCAACCAGAGCAAATTTAACCGTGCCACTCAGGCGCTGCGTCAGGTTGGCTCTAACATCAAGCCGTTCCTCTACACCGCCGCGATGGATAAAGGGCTGACGCTCGCCAGTATTCTCAACGACGTACCGATTTCCCGCTGGGATGCCGGTGCGGGTTCTGACTGGCAGCCGAAGAACTCTCCACCGCAATATGCGGGCCCAATCCGTCTTCGTCAGGGTCTGGGACAGTCAAAAAACGTGGTGATGGTTCGCGCCATGCGCGCCATGGGCGTTGACTATGCGGCAGAGTATCTGCAGCGCTTCGGCTTCCCGGCGCAGAATATCGTCCATACCGAATCGCTGGCGCTGGGCTCCGCGTCCTTTACGCCGCTTCAGGTCGCGCGCGGTTATGCGGTAATGACGAACGGCGGGTTCCTGATCGATCCGTACTTCATCAGTAAAATTGAGAACGACCAGGGCGGCGTGCTGTTCGAGGCGAAACCAAAAATCGCCTGTGCAGAGTGCGATATTCCGGTCATTTACGGCGATACACAGAAGTCTAACGTACTTGAAAACAAAGACATGGAAGATGTCGCCATTTCTCAGGAACAGCAGAACTCAGCGGTACCACAGCCTCAGCTGGAGCAGGCTAACCAGGCCCTGGTTGCCCAGACCGGTGCGCAGGAGTATGCCCCGCACGTGATCAACACGCCGCTGTCGTTCCTGATTAAGAGCGCGCTGAATACCAATATCTTTGGTGAACCGGGCTGGCAAGGCACCGGCTGGCGTGCCGGACGTGATCTGCAGCGCCGCGACATCGGCGGGAAAACGGGGACCACCAACAGCTCGAAAGATGCGTGGTTCTCCGGTTACGGGCCGGGTGTGGTCACCTCTGTCTGGATCGGCTTTGACGATCACCGCCGCGATTTGGGTCGTACCACCGCCTCCGGCGCGATTAAAGATCAGATCTCTGGTTACGAAGGCGGCGCGAAGAGTGCGCAACCGGCGTGGGATGCGTACATGAAATCCGTTCTGGAAGGCGTGCCTGAGCAGCCGCTAACGCCTCCGCCGGGCATTGTGACGGTCAACATTGACCGTAACACCGGGCAGCTCGCCAATGGCGGAAATAGCCGTGAAGAGTATTTCATCGAAGGCACGCAGCCAACCAGGCAGGCGGTGCATGAGGTGGGAACAGAAATTATCGATAACGGCGAAACGCACGAGTTGTTTTAAGCATAAAAATGCCCGGTAAAAACCGGGCAAAGAATTCCAGGCCGGGTAAGGCGAAGCTGCCACCCGGCTTTTTTATGGCCTACAGCCGCCCCTGCCCTTTCAACCACTCGCGTACCAGGAACAGGGCGCTCACGTTACGCGCTTCGTTAAAGTCCGGATCTTCCAGTAAATCCATCAGATGCGCCAGCGGCCAGCGAACCTGCGGCAGCGGCTCCGGCTCGTCTCCTTCCAGCGATTCTGGATAGAGATCTTCCGCCACCACGATATTCATTTTGCTGGAAAAATAGGACGGTGCCATGCTCAGTTTTTTCAGGAACGACAGCTCATTCGCGCCAAAACCGACCTCTTCTTTCAGTTCACGATTGGCGGCTTCGAAAACGGTCTCGCCAGGATCGATCAGTCCCTTAGAGAATCCAAGTTCGTAAGATTCAGTTCCTACCGCGTATTCACGGATCAAGATCAGGTGATCGTCAACGATGGGGACAATCATCACTGCTTCACGCGAAGAGGGGCGCATACGTTCGTAAACGCGACGCACACCGTTGCTGAACTCCAGGTCCACACTTTCCACATTAAACAGGCGCGATTTAGCGACGGTTTCAACGCTCAGAATGGTGGGTTTTTGTAGTGGTTTGCTCATCTTGACGGGTCTTTGCTGTGTGAACTGGCGTTATTGTGCGATATGCCGCACGGTTTGGGCAATGTCAATTGTACTTTATTTACATTTATGCAACGTAACTGGAATCAATCCTTAATTCAAAACAAATGTCAAGAGGTTGAAATGTTTCCAGGAATTTGCTGATATCGCGCCACCACAGGCTTTGCTATTATCATCGGTCACTGGGATGCGCTTCAGAATGCTCAAGTTCGACTCCATACTTGCCGATAGCCAACCACAGACTCTCATTCATGTTAAAGGTGCTACTGACTACACCTGTAAGATAAGTAAGATGGGGAAAGCATGAGCACCATTTTGATTGTTCTCACTGCTATGCTGGCCGCCGCGCTGGTTGCAGGGTGGGCCTACAGGCGTCGCGTACAGCGTCGATATCGACTGCCCTTTTTAAACGCTTTTGCGGGTGCGACGACACGTAAGCTCGCGCCTGAAGAACGCAGCGCCATTGAACACTACCTCGATAATCTGAACCGCGCTCAGCAGTCTCCTGGGCCAACGGGTGCCAGTACTGCGCCGGTCTCCCTCAATCTTAACGCACAAAGCGACACCGTGCTCTGCGTGACGCGCTCGATCACCCGTTACGGCATTACGACTGACGACCCTAACAAATGGCGTTATTACCTGGATTCTGTCGAGGTCCATCTCCCGCCATTCTGGGAACAGTACATTAATGATGAAAACAGCGTAGAGCTGATTCATACCGACTCCCTGCCGCTGGTTATCTCGCTAAACGGTCATCACCTCAATGAGTACGTGCATGAAGCGCCGCGCTTCGCGCTGGAACGGGCAAGTTCAACGCAGGCCAGCATTCGCGGTGAAGAGACAGAGCAGATTGAATTGCTGAACATTCGTCAGGAGACGCATGAAGAGTACGCCTTAAGCCGCCCGGATGGTATTCGTGAAGCGGTGCTGATTGTTGCGGCGTTTCTGCTCTTTTTCTTCTGCCTGCTCACGCCAGATGTTTTCGTTCCCTGGCTTGCGGGCGGCGCAGTTCTGCTCCTGGCGGCCGGATTGTGGGGTCTGTTTGCCCCTCCGACGAAAACGTCGCTGCGTGAAATTCACTGCCTGCGTGGAACGCCAAAGCGCTGGGGTCTCTTCGGCGAGAACGATCAGGAGCATCTCAATAATATCTCGCTCGGTATTATCGACCTTATCTATCCGCGCCACTGGCAGCCGTGGATCGCCCAGGATTTAGGGCATAAAACCGATATCGATATCTACCTCGACCGCCACGTGGTGCGTCAGGGGCGTTATCTGTCTCTGCACGATGAAGTGAAAAACTTCCCGCTTCAGCACTGGCTTCGCAGCACGGTCATTGCTGGCGGCGCAGCGCTGGTCTTTTTGATGCTGCTACTTTTCGTGCCGCTGGATATGCCCATTAAGTTCACCCTGTCATGGATTAAAGGGGCGCAGACGGTGGAAGCCACCAGCGTGAAGCAACTGGAAGACGCCGGCATACGCGTGGGTGATACGCTGCGTCTGCAAGGGACCGGAATGTGTAACATCCATGCGCCTGGCGCATGGAACACACGTCAGAATTCGCCGTTTATGCCGTTTGATTGTTCGCAAATTATCTGGAACGATGCGCCCCCGCTGCCGCTGCCTGAATCCGATGTCGTGAATAAAGCCACGGCGCTCACCGAGACGGTCAGCCGCCAGCTGCATCCGAAACCGGATGACGATTCCCGCGTTAGCCCTGCCCTGCGTTCGGCAATTCAGAAATCGGGCATGGTACTGCTGGATGACTTTGGTGAAATCGTCCTGAAAACAGAGGATCTCTGTTCTGCTCAGGACGAGTGCGTGCGGCTTAAAAATGTACTGGTGAATCTCGGGAACAGCAAGGACTGGGATGCACTGGTGAAACGCGCGGAAGCAGGACGCCTGGACGGCGTCAACGTGCTGCTGCGTCCGGTCAGCGCTGAATCTCTGGATAACCTGGTCGCCACCTCCACCGCGCCGTTTGTGATGCGCGAAACCACCCGAGCAGCCCAGGCGTTAAACAGCCCGGCTCCGGGCGGCTTTGTGATTGTCAGCGATGAGGGGAGAGATCTGGTTGATCAGCCTTATCCGCAAGTTGCGTTATATGACTACCCGGCTCAGGAGCAGTGGGGAGAGTTCCAGCGGCTTGCTCAAATGCTGATGCAAACACCGTTCAGCGCGGAAGGGATCGTCACACGTATCTTCACAGACGCCAATGGCACGCGCCATGTCGACCTGCACCGAATGCCGGATAGCGCAGGATTGTGGCGTTATATCGGCACATCCCTCCTGATGATGGCGATGCTGGCATGCATTTTCTGGAACGGCTTTATGGCCTTGCGCCGCTATCAGCGTTCGCGCACCCGGCTTGCTGAGATTCAGCAGTATTACGAAAATTGCCTCAATCCTAAACTCATCTCATCCTCTGAGAGCCTGATCGGATAACGTCACTGCGCGGCAAGTTGTGCTACCCTGTCGCGCACGTTTCTTCTGGCTGGAGTTCCCCTAAATGCATCTTGATATTGCCTGGCAGGAGGTCGATACCGTCCTGCTGGATATGGACGGCACGCTGCTTGATCTCGCCTTTGATAACTTTTTCTGGCAACAACTGGTGCCCGAAACATACGGTAAACAGCAGGGTATCTCTCCGGCAGAAGCGCAGGAATTCATTCGTTCGCAATATAGCGCCGTGCAGCATACGCTAAACTGGTACTGTCTGGACTACTGGAGCGAGCGCCTCGGTTTGGATATTTGTGCCATGACCACCGCCCAGGGGCCACGCGCGGTACTGCGCGACGATACGGTGCCGTTCCTGGATGCCCTGCAAGCCAGCGGTAAGCGCCGCATTTTGCTGACTAACGCGCATCCTCATAATCTGGCCGTGAAGCTGGAACATACCGGTCTGGCGTCACACCTTGATTTATTACTTTCCACCCACACATTTGGTTATCCGAAAGAGGATCAGCGGTTGTGGCATGCGGTGGCGGAAGAGACCGGTTTGCAGCCGGAACGTACGCTGTTTATTGACGACAGCGAGCCGATTCTGGATGCCGCCGCGACGTTTGGCATTCGCTATTGTCTGGGCGTGACCAATCCTGATTCCGGACTGGCTGAAAAAAGCTACCTGCGGCATCCGGGGCTGAACGACTATCGCCGGATGATCCCCTCACTCACCGTGAAGGAGACGCCATGAAAGAAAAACCCTCTGATGGGGTAAGACTGGATAAATGGCTATGGGCGGCCCGGTTTTATAAAACGCGCGCCCTTGCCCGCGAAATGGTTGATGGTGGCAAAGTGCATTACAACGGTCAGCGCAGCAAGCCGAGCAAGATGGTTGAGCTGAATGCCACCTTAACGCTGCGCCAGGGTAATGATGAAAAAACGGTAGTGATTAAAGCCATTACCGAACAGCGACGTCCCGCAACCGAAGCCACACAGCTTTATGAAGAGACAGCTGAAAGCATTGAAAAGCGTGAGAAAACCGCGCTGGCGCGCAAAATGAACGCGCTGACGATGCCTCACCCGGACCGGCGACCGGATAAAAAAGAGCGCCGCGATCTGATGAAATTTAAACACGGTGAGACCGAGTAACACTCACCTGCACGAGAGATGAAAATGGCCCAACACGACCAATTACACCGCTATCTGTTTGAACAATTCGCCGTGCGCGGCGAGCTGGTCACCGTATCCGAAACCTGGAAACAGATTCTGGAAAACCACAATTACCCGCTGCCGGTGAAAACCCTGTTGGGCGAACTGCTGGTTGCCACCAGCCTGCTGACCGCCACGCTAAAATTCGCTGGTGATATCACCGTGCAGCTGCAGGGTGACGGCCCGATGACGCTGGCGGTGATCAACGGCAACAACCAGCAGCAGATGCGCGGCGTTGCACGCGTTCAGGGCGAAGTCCCTGAAAATGCGGATCTGAAAACGCTGGTTGGCAATGGCTATCTGGTGATCACCATCTCTCCGGAGGAAGGCGAGCGCTATCAGGGCGTGGTCGGGCTGGAAGGCGATACCCTGGCAGCCTGCCTGGAAGACTACTTCATGCGGTCTGAACAGCTGCCAACCCGTCTGTTCATCCGCACCGGTGAAGTTGACGGTCAGCCTGCTGCTGGCGGTATGCTGCTGCAGGTTCTGCCTGCACAGGATGCGCAGACCAATGATTTTGAGCACCTGGCGACGCTGACCGAAACCGTCAAAGCAGAAGAGCTCTTCAACCTGTCGGCGACCGACGTGCTGTGGCGTCTGTACCACGAAGAAGAAGTGACGGTATACGACCCGCAGGCGGTGGAGTTTAAGTGCACCTGCTCCCGCGAGCGCTGCGCGGGCGCCCTGAAAACGCTGCCTGACGAAGAGATCGACAGCATCATGGCGGAAGACGGTGAAATCGACATGCACTGTGACTACTGCGGTACGCACTACGTGTTCAATTCGATGGATATCGCCGAGATCCGCAATAACGCCTCCCCGGCGGATCCGCAGGTCCACTAAACCTCTTTCCCCTCACCCTACCCCTCTCCCCTTTGGGGAGAGGGGTAAAAAAACTCCCCCCAAGCTGAATCGTTTTCCCTATGTAACTCTTACGTAATTTTCTTACGTGTATGCGATTACATTCACATTCCTTCGGTTAAATTCACCAGCCCTTAACCTTTTAGGAACATTTTCCACAACCAAAAAGCGATTCCTGCGATAATCCGCCTGCGCTGTGACTGGAGTCGCAGCGTTTTCCGTTAGTAAGGGTTTTGTCCAGATACGTAAATCTATGAGCCCCGTCGCGGTTAACAACCTCAGAAAAACCCTACAATTTCAGGCAGTACATATTGGCTAAGGAGCAGTGATATGCGTGTTACTGGTTTAACCCCGCAAGATCTCATGGCTTATGGTATTCACGACGTCCAGGAAATCGTCTACAACCCCGATTACGATACGCTGTATCAGGAAGAGCTCAATCCAGCACTGGAAGGATACGAGCGAGGTGTGTTGACAAACCTTGGTGCTATCGCCGTCGATACCGGTATTTTTACCGGTCGTTCGCCGAAAGATAAGTATATCGTCCGAGACGAAACCACCCGCGATACGCTGTGGTGGGCTGATAAGGGCAAAGGGAAGAACGACAACAAACCGCTCTCCCCGGAGACCTGGCAGCATCTGAAAGGGCTCGTCACTCACCAACTCTCCGGCAAGCGTCTGTTCATTGTCGACGCTTTCTGCGGCGCTAACGCCGACACCCGCCTTTCCGTGCGTTTCATTACCGAAGTGGCCTGGCAGGCGCATTTCGTTAAGAATATGTTTATTCGTCCGACCGACGAAGAGCTGCAGGACTTCACCCCAGATTTCATCGTGATGAACGGTGCGAAATGCACGAATCCACAGTGGAAGGAGCAGGGTCTGAACTCCGAAAACTTTGTTGCCTTCAACCTGACCGAGCGTATCCAGCTGATTGGCGGTACCTGGTACGGCGGCGAGATGAAGAAAGGGATGTTCTCTGTCATGAACTACCTGCTGCCGCTGCGCGGTATCGCCTCCATGCACTGCTCGGCGAACGTCGGCGAGAAAGGCGACGTGGCGGTATTCTTCGGCCTGTCCGGCACTGGGAAAACAACCCTCTCTACCGACCCGAAACGCCGCCTGATTGGCGATGACGAACACGGCTGGGACGACGACGGCGTGTTTAACTTCGAAGGCGGCTGTTACGCGAAGACCATTCGCCTGTCTGAAGAGGCCGAACCGGATATCTTCCACGCGATCCGCCGCGACGCGCTGCTCGAAAACGTCACCGTGCGTGCCGACGGCTCCATCGACTTCGACGATGCGTCGAAAACCGAGAACACCCGTGTGTCGTATCCGATTTACCACATCGACAATATCGTGAAGCCGGTGTCAAAAGCGGGTCATGCTACGAAGGTGATTTTCCTGACGGCGGATGCGTTCGGCGTACTGCCTCCGGTATCTCGCCTGACCGCCAGCCAGACGCAGTACCACTTCCTCTCCGGCTTTACCGCCAAGCTGGCGGGTACCGAGCGCGGTGTGACGGAGCCAACTCCGACCTTCTCCGCCTGCTTCGGCGCGGCCTTCCTGTCGCTGCATCCGACGCAGTACGCTGAAGTGCTGGTAAAACGCATGCAGGCATCCGGCGCGCAGGCCTACCTGGTGAACACCGGCTGGAACGGCACCGGCAAGCGTATTTCCATCAAGGATACTCGCGCGATTATCGACGCCATTCTGGATGGTTCTCTGGACGACGCTGAAACCTTCACGCTGCCAATGTTTGACCTGGCGATCCCAACGTCTCTGCCGGGTGTGGATACGCATATCCTCGACCCGCGCAATACGTACGGTTCACCGGAGCAGTGGCGCGAGAAGGCGGAATCGCTGGCGAAGCTGTTTATTGAGAACTTCGAGAAGTATACCGATACCCCGGCAGGCGAAGCGCTGGTGAGCGCGGGTCCGAAGCTGTAATGCCTTCCCCCTCTCCCTGTGGGAGAGGGCTGGGGTGAGGGCATCAGGCCGCAGAGGTCTTATGTTGTCGGGTGGCGGCTTCGCCTTACCCGACCTACAAAAAAGGGTGGCGAGTGCCACCCTTTTTTTAACCCTCTTTCACCTGCCCCCGCGTCACCGGTACCGGCAGCCAGGCGCGAATGCTCAGCCCACCCCGTTCGCTGGTGCCAATCTCCAGCAATCCGTTATGGTTATCGATAATACGCTGCACAATCGCCAGGCCTAAACCGGTTCCGCTGGTGCTGCGCGCGCTGTCGCCACGCACAAACGGCTGGAACAGATGCTTACGCTGCTCAGGCTTAATGCCAGGGCCATCGTCTTCCACCTGGAACCAGGCGCGGTTGAGTTCAGACCCGCTGCTGACTTTAATCCAGCCATTGCCGTAGCGAGCCGCGTTGACCACCATGTTCGCCACTGCACGTTTGATGGAGAGCGGATGCATGCGCACCTGGATCTCCCCCGCCTGCAGGTCGGTATCAATCTCACGCTCGTAGCCGCTTTCCGCCGCCACCACCTCGCCCAGCACCGCGTTCAGGTCAGCCATTTCCATCGGCATCTCCTGCCCGGTGCGCAGGTAATCGATGAACTGCTCAATGATGGCGTTACACTCTTCGATGTCCTTGTTGATGGACTCGGCAAGGTAACCGTCCTCTTCCCCCATCATCTCCGTCGCCAGGCGAATACGCGTCAGCGGCGTGCGCAGGTCATGGCTAACCCCCGCCATCAGCAGCGTACGGTCATCCGCCAGCTGCTTCACACCTGCCGCCATATGGTTAAACGCACGCGTCACCGAACGCACTTCTGAGGCGCCATACTCGCGCAGCGGTGGAGGAATAATCCCTTTACCGACCTGCAGCGCCGCGTGCTCCAGGTCGACCAGCGGTCGGTTCTGTATACGGATAAACAGCCATGCGCCGCCTATCGCCAGCAGCATGATGGCCAGGGTGTAGCGGAACAGCGGCGAGAAGTCGCCCTGATGGATTTCGGTCAGCGGGACGCGCACCCAGATGTTGGGTGAGAGCCAGGTTTTCAGCCAGACGACCGGCGAGCTTTTGTTGACCTCAACGCGCACTTCCGTTGGGCCACCCAGCTGCTGCGCCATCTGCTGGCTAAGGAATTCGTAGTGTTGCGCCCAGCGCAGGCCAGCGTCTTCCGCCGCTTCGTTGGAGTAGAGCGAAATGCCCAGCTCACGGTAGATTTCACGGCGAAACGCCGGGGGAACAACCAGCTGCGTGCCGTCCTCCAGCTGCAGCTTATCGGTCATCAACATACGGACTTCGTAGGCAAGGACCTTATTAAACTGCTGGAGGCTCGGCAGGATCGCAAAGTTCAGCACCACCAGATAGGTCGTCACCAGACTGACGAACAGCAGGGTGACGATCAATAACAGGGTGCGGGCAAACGAGCTTCGCGGCGAGAAGCGCATTCGCCTCATGCTTTAGAGCCGTCCGGGACAAACACGTAGCCCAGACCCCACACGGTCTGAATATAACGAGGATGCGCCGGATCTTCTTCCACCATGCGGCGCAGGCGGGAGATCTGCACGTCGATGGAGCGTTCCATTGCGGAGTATTCGCGACCGCGCGCCAGGTTCATCAGTTTGTCACGGGAGAGCGGCTCACGCGGGTGGCTGACCAGCGCTTTCAGTACCGCAAACTCGCCGCTGGTGAGCGGCATTGGCTCGTCTTCACGGAACATCTCACGGGTGCCGAGGTTCAGCTTGAACTTACCGAAGGCAATCACCGCCTCTTCCTGGGAAGGCGCGCCCGGCAGTTCGTTCGCCTGACGGCGCAGCACAGCGCGAATACGCGCCAGCAGTTCACGCGGGTTAAACGGTTTTGGAATGTAGTCGTCTGCGCCAATTTCGAGGCCCACGATACGGTCAACCTCTTCGCCCTTCGCCGTCACCATGATGATTGGCATCGGGTTGCTCTGACTGCGCAGACGGCGGCAGATGGAAAGCCCGTCTTCGCCCGGTAGCATCAGGTCAAGGACCATCAGGTGGAAAGATTCACGGGTCAGCAGACGGTCCATCTGCTCAGCGTTCGCGACGCTACGAACCTGGAAGCCCTGCTCGGTCAGATAACGCTCAAGCAGCGCGCGCAGGCGCATGTCGTCATCCACGACCAGAATTTTGTAGTTTTCTTGCATTGTGTGTACTCCCAAAGGTTCGGATAGTCTTTGTAACAGCGTATTCTAAAAAAGTGCACGTATTCGACCAGCTAATTCTGGTATAAATTCTAGTCGAAATTGTTACAAAGCATATTTAACAGCAGCTTATCTGCTCATTTCATCACATAAATCATTATTAATCCTGTCTGTTACACTGTGTGGTACGTATTGTGCGCAAGACAGTAAACCGGCAGCAAAGGCTTCACCATGAAAACGCCCCTGATCACCCGCGAAGGGTACGAAAAGCTCAAAAAAGAGATGGATTACCTGTGGCGCGAAGAGCGTCCCGAGGTGACCAAAAAAGTCACCTGGGCCGCAAGCCTGGGCGATCGCAGCGAAAATGCTGACTACCAGTACAACAAAAAGCGACTGCGTGAGATCGACCGCCGGGTTCGCTACCTGACGAAGTGCCTTGAGAACCTGAAAATTGTCGATTACTCCCCGCAGCAGGAAGGCAAAGTGTTCTTCGGCGCGTGGGTTGAAATTGAAAACGATGACGGCAACACCCTGCGGTTTCGCATCGTTGGCTACGATGAAATTTTTGGTCGTAAGGATTACATCTCCATCGACTCACCCATGGCGCGCGCGCTGCTGAAAAAGGAAGTGGGCGATCTGGCCGTCGTTCAGACCCCTTCCGGTGAAGCCAGCTGGTACGTGAACGAAATCGAGTACGTTAAATAGTCCGAGAGCGCCCTCCACGGCTGGCATTTTGCCGTGTCAGCCCGTATAACTATCCCCTGATTTTTTCGACTCAACAGATGATAAAGCCATGATGAAAGATTCGCTCTGCCGCATTATTGCGGGTGATATTCAGGCCAGAGCCGAACAGGTAGAAGCTGCCGTTCGCCTGCTTGATGAAGGGAACACCGTGCCATTTATTGCACGCTATCGTAAGGAAGTCACCGGTGGTCTGGATGACACGCAGCTGCGTAACCTGGAAACGCGTCTGGGTTATTTGCGCGAGCTGGAAGAACGTCGGCAGGCAATCCTCAAATCCATTGGCGAACAGGGCAAGCTGACCAGCGAGCTGGAAAACGCCATCAATGGCACCCTGAGCAAAACCGAACTCGAAGATCTCTATCTGCCGTATAAACCGAAGCGCCGCACGCGTGGGCAGATTGCGATTGAAGCGGGTCTTGAGCCGCTGGCCGACCTGCTGTGGAACGAGCCGTCCCACGATCCCGATACCGAAGCGGCGAAATTTATCGACGCTGACAAAGGCGTAGCGGACACCAAAGCCGCCCTCGACGGCGCGCGCTACATTCTGATGGAGCGCTTCTCTGAAGACGCCGCCCTGCTCGCTAAAGTGCGTGATTATCTGTGGAAGAATGCCCACATCGTCTCTACCGTCGTCACGGGTAAAGAGGAAGAAGGCGCGAAATTCCGCGACTACTTCGACCACCACGAACCGATCTCTACCGCCCCTTCACACCGCGCGCTGGCGATGTTCCGCGGCCGCAACGAAGGCGTGCTCCAGCTCTCCCTGAACGCCGACCCGCAGTTTGACGAGCCGCCGAAAGAGAGCCACTGCGAGCAGATCATCACCGATCACCTCGGCCTGCGCCTGAACAACGCCCCGGCGGACAGCTGGCGTAAAGGCGTGGTGAGCTGGACCTGGCGCATTAAGGTGCTGATGCACCTCGAAACCGAGCTGATGGGCACCGTGCGCGAGCGCGCCGAAGACGAAGCCATTAACGTTTTCGCCCGCAACCTGCACGACCTGCTGATGGCCGCCCCTGCGGGCCTGCGCGCGACCATGGGCCTCGATCCGGGCCTGCGTACCGGTGTGAAGGTTGCCGTCGTTGACGGCACCGGCAAGCTTGTCGCCACCGACACTATTTACCCGCACACCGGTCAGGCAGCGAAAGCGGCCGTCGTGGTGGCGGCGCTGTGCGAGAAGTACAACGTGGAACTGGTCGCCATCGGCAACGGTACGGCCTCACGCGAAACCGAGCGTTTCTACCTCGACGTGCAGAAACAGTTCCCGAAAGTGACGGCGCAGAAAGTGATCGTCAGCGAAGCGGGCGCATCCGTCTATTCCGCGTCTGAACTGGCGGCGCTGGAGTTCCCGGACCTGGACGTTTCCCTGCGCGGCGCGGTCTCTATCGCACGCCGTTTACAGGATCCGCTGGCCGAACTCGTGAAGATCGACCCGAAATCCATCGGTGTGGGCCAGTATCAGCACGACGTGAGCCAGACGCAGCTGGCGCGCAAGCTGGATGCGGTGGTGGAAGACTGCGTAAACGCCGTCGGCGTTGACCTGAACACCGCCTCCGTTCCCCTGCTGACTCGTGTGGCGGGCTTAACCCGCATGATGGCGCAGAACATCGTCGCCTGGCGTGATGAGAACGGCCAGTTCCAGAACCGTCAGCAGCTGCTGAAGGTGAGCCGTCTGGGGCCGAAAGCCTTTGAGCAGTGCGCGGGCTTCCTGCGTATCAACCACGGCGATAACCCGCTCGATGCCTCTACCGTTCACCCGGAAGCCTACCCTGTGGTGGAGCGTATTCTGGCCGCGACCCAGCAGGCGCTGAAAGACCTGATGGGCGACAACAGCGCGCTGCGTAACCTGAAAGCCTCGGATTTCACCGACGAGCAGTTTGGCGTGCCGACGGTTAGCGACATCATCAAAGAGCTGGAAAAACCGGGCCGCGATCCGCGCCCTGAGTTTAAAACCGCGACCTTTGCTGACGGCGTGGAGACCATGAACGACCTGCTGCCCGGCATGGTGCTGGAAGGTGCGGTCACCAACGTCACCAACTTTGGCGCGTTTGTGGATATCGGCGTGCATCAGGACGGTCTGGTCCATATCTCTTCCCTTGCCGACAAGTTCGTTGAAGACCCGCATACCGTGGTCAAAGCGGGCGACATCGTGAAGGTGAAAGTGCTGGAAGTGGATCTGCAGCGCAAGCGTATCGCCCTGACCATGCGTCTGGACGAGCAGCCGGGCGAAACCAACGCGCGCCGCGGCGGCAACGGCGGCGGTCGCGAACAGCAGCGTCCGGCCGCGAAGGCCGCGAAACCGCGCGGGCGTGACGCGCAGCCTGCGGGCAACAGCGCGATGATGGATGCGCTGGCAGCGGCAATGGGTAAGAAACGCTAAGCTTGTCAATGCCCGGTGGCGCTACGCTTACCGGGCCTACGGTTTTGTAGGCCGGGCAAACGCAGTGCCGCCCGGCAAGCAGACTGCAGGTAATTAAAATAAATATGGCGACTCCATATTTAAACCACTATTTATCACTCCATTAACAAATAAGCTTTTTATTCCTTCCCGGTAATTCTGCAAATATTGAGCAAGGTCAAGCAGACCGCAAATTAATACGATTAACAACATTCCGTCACAGTTTTAATATTGCTGATAAAAACTATTCTCATTATCATCATTGTGTAGATTATTTAACCTCCCGTGGAATCAGGCGCTATGCAATTCACTCCAGACAGTGCATGGAAAATTACCGGTTTTACTCGTGAAATTAGCCCCGCCTATCGGCAAAAGCTCTTGTCACTCGGCATGCTACCCGGCTCGTCATTCCAGGTAGTACGCGTGGCCCCGCTGGGCGACCCCGTTCATATCGAAACCCGACGCGTCAATCTGGTACTGCGTAAGAAAGACCTCGCCTTAATTGAAGTCGAAGCGTTATCTCAATAACAAGCCAGCGGTTCAGTGAGTCTATTACAATGAAAAAATTAACTATTGGCTTAATTGGCAATCCTAATTCCGGCAAGACAACCTTATTTAATCAGTTAACCGGTGCGCGCCAGCGCGTCGGCAACTGGGCAGGCGTGACGGTTGAACGCAAAGAAGGCCAGTTCACGACAACGGACAATCAGGTCACGCTGGTTGACCTGCCGGGCACCTATTCGCTCACCACGATTTCATCCCAGACCTCGCTCGATGAGCAGATCGCCTGCCACTATATTCTGAGCGGTGATGCGGATCTGCTCATCAACGTAGTGGATGCGTCCAACCTTGAGCGCAATCTCTATCTGACGCTGCAGCTGCTTGAGCTGGGTATTCCCTGCATCGTGGCGCTTAACATGCTCGATATCGCAGAGAAGCAGAAATTGCGCATCGACGTCGATGCCCTCTCCGCCCGCCTGGGCTGCCCGGTGGTTCCGCTGGTCTCTACCCGCGGGCGCGGCATTGATGCCCTGAAGCTGGCCGTTGACCGCCACGCAGGTAACGCCGACATTGAACTTGTGCACTACGCGCAGCCGCTGCTTCGTGAAGCCAGCCAGTTGGCGCAGGAGATGGACACCGCCATGCCTGCCAGACAGCGTCAATGGCTCGGCCTGCAGATGCTGGAAGGCGATATCTACAGCCGCGCATATGCCGGTGATGCAGCGGATAAACTCGACGTGGCGCTGGCACGCCTGAGCGACGAGCTGGATGACCCGGCGCTGCACATCGCGGACGCACGCTATCAGGCCATCGCCGCGATTTGCGACGTGGTCAGCAACGCCCTGACGGCGGAACCCAGCCGCTTTACCGCCGCCGTAGATAAGATTGTGCTCAACCGCTTCCTCGGTTTGCCCATCTTCCTGCTGGTGATGTACCTGATGTTCCTGCTTGCCATTAACATCGGCGGCGCGCTCCAGCCTGTCTTTGACGCCGGTTCCGTCGCGATATTCGTGCACGGTATCCAGTGGCTGGGCTACACCCTGCACTTCCCGGAATGGCTGACCATCTTCCTCGCCCAGGGGATTGGCGGCGGTATCAACACCGTGCTGCCGCTGGTGCCGCAGATCGGCATGATGTACCTGTTCCTCTCCTTCCTCGAAGACTCCGGCTATATGGCTCGCGCGGCGTTCGTGATGGATCGCCTGATGCAGGCTCTGGGGCTGCCGGGTAAATCCTTCGTGCCGCTGATCGTTGGCTTCGGCTGCAACGTGCCATCGGTGATGGGTGCACGTACGCTTGATGCGCCGCGCGAGCGGCTGATGACCATCATGATGGCGCCGTTTATGTCCTGCGGCGCGCGCCTGGCCATCTTTGCGGTCTTTGCCGCCGCTTTCTTTGGTCAGCAGGGGGCGCTGGCGGTCTTCTCGCTGTACGTGCTCGGCATCGTGATGGCAATCCTGACCGGTCTGATGCTGAAGCACACCATTATGCGCGGTGAAGCGTCACCGTTCGTGATGGAGCTGCCGGTTTACCATGTGCCGCATCTGAAGAGCCTGGCGATCCAGACCTGGCAGCGCCTGAAAGGCTTCGTGCTGCGCGCCGGTAAAGTGATTGTCATCGTCAGTATCTTCCTGAGCGCGCTGAACAGCTTCACGTTGAGCGGTCAGGCGGCAGATAACATCAACGACTCTGCCCTCGCTTCCGTCAGCCGCGTCATCACGCCGGTCTTCAAACCGATTGGCGTGCAGGAGGATAACTGGCAGGCGACCGTTGGCCTGTTCACCGGCGCAATGGCGAAAGAGGTGGTTGTCGGGACGCTGAACACGCTCTACACCGCAGAGAACATTCAGGAGCAAGAGTTCAATCCGGCAGAGTTTCACCTCGGTGACGAACTGCTGGGTGCCGTTGAGGAAACCTGGCAGAGCCTGAAAGACACATTCAGCCTGAGCGTGCTGGCGAACCCGATTGAGGCCAGCAAAGGCGACGGCGAAATGGCGACCGGCGCCATGGGCGTGATGAGCGAGAAATTCGGCAGTGCGTCAGCGGCCTACAGCTACCTCATCTTCGTGTTGCTGTACATTCCGTGCATCTCGGTAATGGGGGCGATTGCCCGTGAGTCCAGCCGCGGCTGGATGGGCTTCTCCATTCTGTGGGGGTTGAATATCGCTTACTCCCTGGCGACGGTGTTCTATCAGACCGTTAACTTCAGCCAGCACCCGCGTTACAGCCTGGTCTGCATCCTGGCGGTTATTCTGTTTAACGTGATGGTGATGGGCCTGCTGCGCCGGGCGCGGAGCCGCGTTGATGTCAACCTGCTGGCGACGCGTAAAACGCCGACCTCCTGCTGCAACAGCCCGACCGGCGACTGTCACTAAGGGGCAAACCGATGGCATCGTTGATTCAGATTCGTGATTTACTGTCGTTACAGGGGCGCATGGAGGCAAAGCAGCTAAGCCTCAGCCTGCATACGCCCCAGCCGATGATCGATGCCATGCTGGAAAGACTCGAAGCGATGGGAAAAGCCGTGCGCATTCAGGAAGAGCCGGACGGTTGTTTGTCCGGCAGCTGTAAACGTTGCCCGGAAGGGAAAGCCTGCCTCAGGGAGTGGTGGGCACTGCGCGAATAAAGCCGGACAGCGCCGAACAAAACTCGCCAGGGTGCGAGATAAACGGCGCGTGTGCCGCTTTAGCGACCACCAACGATTGGCTCTCCGGCCACAGGTCATCCAGTAGCGGAACCACCTTGCGCGGCACCAGCCCGTCCAGATAACCATAAATACGCAGATGCGGGACCGCCAGCGACGCCAGCGGTTCACGCAGATCGACCGTTTTCAGGATCTCAAGCCCCCCGTTAAGCACCTCAACGTCAGGCATCGGCAGCGAGAGAACGGTCTGTTTCAGCGTGCGCGCATCCTGACGCGCGGTTTCTGTTCCCATTGTCTGCAGCGCGAGAAAACGTTCCACCGTCCGCTGGAAGTCTTCGCTTAGCTGCTGCTGGAACCCGACCAGCACTTCAGGCTTGATACCCGGCCACGCGTCCTGCGCGCTAAAACACGGGGACGAGGCCACGGTAACCAGCGCGCTCACGCGCCCGGGGTTATCCAGCGCAATTTTGCTTGCCACCAGCCCACCCAGGCTCCAGCCCAGCCAGACGGCGTTTTGCGGCGCGGCATCCAAAACCTGCTGCGCCATCTCATCAAGCGACATCGCGCCAAAGCCGCGGCTGCGGCCATAGCCCGGCAAATCCACCAGATGCAGCGTAAATTGCGAGGCGAGTTCCTCACTTACGCAACGCCACACTTCCGCATTCAGTCCCCATCCGTGCAGCAGCACAAGATGACAATTTCCCGTCCCGACGGTCTGCCACCACAGCGTCTTCATCAGCTATCGTTCTCTTTTTTACATGGAGGTTGCCTATGCTAACAGTGCCCGGCTTGTGCTGGCTATGCCGAATGCCGCTTGCGCTCAGCGCGTGGGGGATGTGTTCCGTCTGTACCCGCTCGCTGGAAGGACGAATCGCCGGGTGTCCGCAGTGTGGGTTACCGGCGGTCAGCCTGGCGATCCCCTGCGGTCGCTGCCTGAAAAAAGCGCCGCCGTGGCAAGCGCTTGTGGCGGTGGATAATTATGTTCCGCCGCTCAGTTCGCTTATCCACGCGCTGAAGTTTTCCCACCAAAGCGTACTGGCGACGCCCCTTGCCCGCCTGCTGCTTCTCGCCGTGTTGCAGGCACGACGAACGCGCGCGCTGCCGCGGGTCGACATGCTGATGAATGTCCCCCTGCACCACCGTCGCCACTGGCGGCGCGGCTATAACCAAAGCGACCTGCTCTGTCGTCCGCTCGCCCGCTGGCTTGGATGCCGTTACGCTGCCTCAGCGCTCAGGCGCGTGCAGGCGACCGCAATACAGCATCAGCTCAGCGCGCGGCTTCGCAAAAGGAACCTGAAAAATGCCTTCCGCCTTGAATTGCCGGTTCATGGCCTCCATATCGCGCTTGTGGATGATGTCGTCACCACGGGCAGTACCGTTGCTGAACTTTCCCGACTGCTTTTGCAAAGCGGCGCCGCGTCGGTTCAGGTATGGTGTCTGTGCCGTACCTTGTAGCCCTTCTTCAATGGGCGTATGATTATACCCAGGTAATTTAGTCAACTATTAGGCCAAAGCTATGATCCGTATTTCCGATTCTGCACAAGCGCACTTTGCCAAATTGCTGGCAAATCAGGAAGAAGGGACGCAGATCCGCGTGTTTGTGATCAATCCAGGCACACCGAATGCAGAATGTGGTGTCTCGTATTGTCCTCCGGACGCTGTGGAAGCAACTGACACCGCCCTTAAATTTGAACAGCTCACCGCGTACGTCGATGAGCTGAGCGCGCCGTATCTTGACGATGCGGAAATCGACTTTGTCACCGACCAGCTGGGCTCTCAGCTGACCCTGAAAGCACCGAACGCGAAAATGCGTAAAGTGTCTGACGATGCCCCGCTGATGGAGCGCGTTGAGTATCTGCTGCAATCGCAGATCAACCCACAGCTGGCAGGACACGGTGGCCGTGTAACCCTGATGGAAATCACGGAAGACGGTCTGGCGATCCTGCAGTTCGGCGGCGGCTGTAACGGCTGTTCTATGGTCGATGTGACCCTGAAGGAAGGGATCGAGAAGCAGCTGCTGAACGAATTCCCGGAACTGAAAGGCGTGCGCGATCTGACCGAGCACCAGCGCGGCGAGCACTCTTACTACTAATTCAGTACCCATCTGTCTTGCCCGGTGGCGCTGCGCTTACCGGGCCTGCAAAACAGTGACTGCATCCGAATCGTAGGCCGGGTAAGGCGAAGCCGCCACCCGGCTTTTGTTTTCCTGCAGCTCCCCTCTATATGTTGACCTGCGTCTCATAATTCAAATTTAGCCTCTCAGGGTGATTCTCAATCACATCATGTTACCCGTATCATTCTCGTGGGCACTCAGCACCCTTATAACAGCCGACTAAACTTAATGGTTTCGCAGGCATCAGTATGAGTGCCGTTAACGCTCTGTTCCCAGTTGGGACAATCGGAATTTGTCGTTGAAACAATGACGTTACCCATAACAATTCAAAGGCCAGGTAAATCATGCCATTAGTCATCGTCGCTATCGGTGTTGTGTTATTACTGCTCTTGATGATCCGTTTCAAAATGAACGGATTTATCGCTTTGGTTCTGGTGGCACTTGCAGTCGGTCTGATGCAAGGGATGCCGCTGGTGAAAGTTATCAGCTCGATTAAAGCCGGTGTCGGCGGTACGCTCGGCAGCCTGGCGTTGATCATGGGCTTCGGCGCCATGCTCGGCAAAATGCTGGCGGACTGCGGGGGTGCGCAGCGTATCGCCACCACGCTGATCGCCAAATTTGGTAAGAAGAATATCCAGTGGGCGGTGGTGTTAACCGGTTTTACCGTCGGTTTCGCGCTGTTCTATGAAGTGGGCTTCGTGCTGATGCTGCCGCTGGTGTTCACCATCGCGGCTGCGGCAAATATCCCGCTGCTGTATGTCGGTGTGCCAATGGCTGCGGCGCTGTCCGTGACCCACGGCTTCCTGCCGCCGCACCCGGGTCCAACCGCTATCGCCACCATTTTCCACGCAGATATGGGTAAAACCCTGCTGTTCGGTACGATTCTGGCAATCCCAACCGTGATTCTGGCGGGCCCGGTTTATGCGCGCTTCCTGAAAGGCATTGATAAGCCGATTCCTGAAGGTCTGTACAGCGCCAAAACCTTTACCGAAGAAGAGATGCCTGGCTTTGGCGTCAGCGTCTGGACTTCTCTGGTGCCGGTCATTCTGATGGCGATGCGTGCCGTGGCGGAGATGGTCCTGCCAAAAGGTCACGCGTTCCTGGCGGTTGCGGAATTCCTGGGTGACCCGGTGATGGCAACGCTGATTGCGGTACTGATTGCAATGTTCACCTTCGGTCTGAACCGCGGTCGTTCAATGGATCAGATCAACGACACGCTGACCTCTTCCATCAAAATCATTGCCATGATGCTCCTGATCATCGGCGGTGGCGGTGCGTTCAAGCAGGTTCTGGTCGACAGCGGCGTGGACAAATACATCGCTGCCATGATGCATGAAACCAACGTGTCGCCGCTCCTGATGGCCTGGTCTATCGCTGCCGTGCTGCGTATTGCGCTGGGTTCTGCGACCGTTGCGGCGATCACCGCAGGCGGTATCGTTGCCCCGCTGATTGCGACCACGGGCGTAAGCCCTGAGCTGATGGTTATCGCCGTCGGTTCCGGTAGCGTGATTTTCTCTCACGTGAACGATCCGGGCTTCTGGCTGTTCAAGGAGTACTTCAACCTGACCATCGGTGAAACCATCAAGTCCTGGTCCGCGCTGGAAACCATTATTTCGGTGTGCGGTCTGGTCGGGGTGCTGCTGTTGAATATGGTGGTTTGATGTAAAAAAGCCGGGTGGAGCTGACGCTTACCCGGCCTACATTCTATTCCCTCTCCCTCTGGGAGAGGGTTAGGGGGAGGGTGAAACTACCGCTTCTTACCCACCGCTCTTCTGCGCTTGTCCAAATCCTTAATCAGCCTGTTCACCCCGTCATCGGCAAACATCTTCTCAAGCGTTGTGGACAGCTTGCGACGCCAGTTCTTGTACTGATAGCTGGTGCCCGGGATGTTCACCGGCTCCGCCATATCAATCCAGTCTTCAGGCTGCAGGCCCAGCAGAGCGCTGTTGCTGTCGGCAATATAGCGCTGCAAACCACGGTTAAGCGTGGAGGTCATCGACATCAACGACGCCTTATGCCCGGCGCGTTTCGGCAGACAGCCATGCTTGTGCAGCGCATCCAGCAGCCCCTGTTTGGAGAGTTCGCGATCCTGATACAGGCCGCGCAGAACCTCTTCATCAGGATAGAGTCCCAGCGTTTTGCCGAGCGTCAGGTCGCCGCTTTCCCAATAGCCACGAAGCGTAGGAAGGTCATGCGTCGTCGCGACTGCCATTGACTGTTCAGGGTACGCTTTCGGCGCGCGGAAGGTTTTCTCATGGTCGTTTTCAAAATAGAGCACTTTGTAGGAGTAGACGCCGCTGTCGCGGAGCTTACTGACAATTTCCACCGGCACGGTACCGAGATCTTCACCGATCACCATGCACTGGTGACGCTTACTTTCCAGCGCCAGGATCGACAGCAGATCGTCAACCGGGTACTGCACGTACGCCCCGTGATCGGCCGTTTCACCGTACGGGATCCACCAGAGGCGCAGCACGGACATCACGTGGTCGATACGCAGCGCCCCGCAGTTCTGCATGTTCGCGCGCAGCAGGTCGATAAACGGCTCGTAGGCGCGCGCCGCCATCACGTGCGGATCCATCGGCGGCAAGCCCCAGTTCTGGCCGAGCGGGCCAAGGATATCCGGCGGCGCGCCGACGGAGGCTTTCAGACAGTAAAGCTCGCGGTCACACCAGGTTTCCGCACCGCCTTCCGCCACGCCGACGGCCAGGTCACGATACAGGCCAATCGGCATCTTGTAGCCCTGGCTCACCTGCCAGCAGGCGGCAAACTGGCTGTACGCCAGCCACTGCAGCCACAGATAGAAGTCCACCTCGTCAGCGTATTTTTTGCAGAAGGCTTTCACTTCAGGCGTGTCGACGGTCTGATACGCTTCCGGCCAGACCGGCCAGCCCCAGCGCATTTCGTCCTCTTTCACCTGATACGCGTGCAGCGCATCAAACGCCGCCTGCCAGTACAGGCTCTCGCCCTCCTGGGTGACAAACTGACGGAAGGCCGTCATCTGCTCGTCATCGCGCTTCGCAAAACCTTTCCATGCCAGACGCAGTGCCGCCATTTTCAACGCGGTGACGGTGGCGTAGTCCACCCAGTCGGCGTCGCGCGCCTGCTTCAGCGCGTGCTGCGTGGTGCTGAGGTTCCACCACGCTTGCGCCTCTTTGCTGTTTTTGAAGTCATCTAACGCGTTAACGTCGATGTAAATCACGTTCAGCCAGCGACGGGACGACGGACTGTACGGGCTGGCGCTTTCCGGGTTCGCCGGATAAAGCGCATGGATCGGGTTGAGGCCGATGAACGCGCCGCCGCGCTCGCCCACATCCACCAGCATCTTTTTCAGGTCGCCAAAATCACCGATGCCCCAGTTGTTGTCCGAACGCAGGGTGTAGAGCTGCACGCAGGCGCCCCACAGCTTTTTACCTTCGAGCAACGCCTGCGGCTCGTAGCAGCGTTTTGGCGCGACGATCACCCGGCAGTGGAAACGCAGATCATCCTGGGTGAGCGTTAAGGTGTGATAGCCCTCCGGCAGCTTCGCCGGAAGGTTGAGCGTTTTGCCACCGGTAGCGTGGCCTTTGTGCTGATGTCCCTCTTCGGTGGTGAGCAGCCAGCTAAACTCGCCGCGCCCCTCCACCGCCAGCGGCATCTTTTTGCCTGCAGTGAAGACCTTCACGTTCGGCACCGGTGCAACCGACGCTTTCGCATCGGCTTTGTGCATGGCATCCAGCAAACGTCTTTTGGTGTCGGCGCCAATAGACTGCGGTTTGCCGTGCGCATTGATGTAACTGAGGCTGATCCCCGCCGCCTGCGCGGCACTGTCCAGACGTTTACTCTCCATCGCGCTTCCTTAGCGTTTTGCCTGCCAGATACGGGCCTGATAATCACGGATTGAACGGTCAGAGCTGAACATGCCGCAGCGGGCGGTGTTCAGGATGCACGCGCGGGTCCACGCTTCCTGGTCGCGATACAGCACGTCGACCTGTTTTTGCGCTTCAACGTAGGCCGTGAAGTCCGCCATCACCAGATACGGGTCACCGCCGTGTTTGTCCATGCTGTGCAGCATCTGGTCAAACGCGTGCTTGTCGCCGTCGCTGTATTTGCCGCTTTCCAGCTCTTTCAGCACCGCGTCCAGCACTTTGTCTTTCTTACGCCATTTCACCGGGTCGTAGCCTTTGGCCTTGATGGCTTTCACCTCTTCCACGGTATGGCCGAAGATAAAGATGTTCTCTTCACCGACCTTCTCGGCGATTTCGACGTTTGCCCCGTCGAGCGTACCCACGGTCAGCGCGCCGTTCAGCGCCAGCTTCATGTTGCCGGTACCGGACGCCTCTTTCCCTGCGGTAGAGATCTGCTCGGAGATATCCGCCGCCGGGATCAGCATTTCAGCCGCCGAGACGCAGTAATCCGGCAGGAACACCACCTTCAGCTTGTCGCCCACTTTCGGATCGCTGTTGATCGCCGCCGCCACTTTGTTGATGGCGAGGATAATGTTTTTCGCCAGGTAGTAGCCCGGTGCCGCTTTCGCACCGAACAGGAACACGCGCGGCACGCGGTCGGCCTGCGGGTTCTCGCGGATCTCCTTGTACAGCGCCAGAATGTGCAGCAGGTTCAGGTGCTGGCGTTTGTACTCGTGCAGGCGTTTGATCTGGATATCGAAAATGGCATTCGGGTTGATCTCAATCCCGGTACGCACTTTCACGAACTCCGCCAGGCGAACCTTGTTCTCCAGCTTGATCGCGCGGTACTGCTCGCGGAATTTCGCGTCGTCAGCCTGTTTTTCCAGGTTGATGAGCTGGTCGAGATCGTTGGCCCACTCTTTCTTCAGGGTCTTGTCCAGCAGGCCAGCCAGCAGCGGGTTGCACTGCTTGATCCAGCGACGCGGCGTGATGCCGTTGGTCACGTTGTGGAATTTGGTCGGCCACAGCTGGTGGTATTCCGGGAACAGATCTTTGACCACCAGGTCTGAGTGCAGCGCGGCCACGCCGTTAACGGCAAAGCCGCTGACAACGCACATGTTCGCCATGCGCACCTGCTTATCGTGCACCACCGCCAGCTTCGCCCAGACCGCTTTGTCGCCCGGCCAGGTTTTATCCACCAGCGTTTTAAACTGGTCGTTAATCTTGTTGATGATCTGCATATGACGCGGCAGCAGCGTTTTCACCAGCTTCTCATCCCAGCACTCCAGCGCTTCCGGCATCAGGGTGTGGTTGGTGTAGGCAAAGGTACGGCTGGTGATGGCCCAGGCGTCGTCCCAGCTCAGCTGATGCTCGTCGAGCAGCACGCGCAGCAGTTCCGGGATGGCAATGGTCGGGTGCGTGTCGTTGAGCTGAATCACTTCGAAGTCCGGCAGCTGCGCCAGCTTGCGGCCCGCCAGGTGATGGCGACGCAGAATGTCCGCCACGGAGCAGGCGCACTGGAAGTACTGCTGCATCAGGCGCAGCTTTTTACCCGCCAGATGGTTGTCGTTCGGGTAGAGCACTTTGGTCAGCTTCTCGGCGTCGATACCCTGCTGCTCGGCGCGCAGGAAATCGCCGTCGTTGAATTTGGTCAGGTTAAACGGATGCGCATGCTTCGCCTGCCACAGACGCAGCGGCTGCGCCACGCCGTTACGGTAGCCGAGCACCGGCAGATCCCAGGCTTCACCGGTAAGGGTGAACGCCGGTTCCCAGAGTCCCTGCTTAGTGACTTTCCCACCAATGTTGACCTGCACATCGAGCTGCGCGTTGTGGCGGAACCACGGATAGGTGTTGCGATGCCAGTCATCCGGTGCTTCCATCTGATGCCCGTCGGCAAACGACTGACGGAACAGGCCATACTGATAGTTCAGACCATAGCCAATCGCGGACTGACCAACGGTTGCCATAGAGTCAAGGAAGCAGGCCGCCAGGCGCCCCAGACCACCATTCCCCAGCGCCGGGTCGGTCTCTTCTTCCAGCAGGTCGGTCAGATTAATGTCGTGTTCTTTCAGCACATCGCCGACGTCCTGATACCAGCCGAGGTTCAGCAGGTTGTTGCCGGTCAGGCGGCCAATCAGGAATTCCATCGAGATATAGTTCACGTGACGCTGGCCCTTAACAGGCTTCGCCACCGGTTGAGCATCCAGTTGCTCTGCGAGCGCACCGCTCACCGCCTGCCACCACTGGTGAGGCGTCATCTCGTTTGCAGCACGAAGGCCAAAACGCTGCCACTGACGCGTCAGGGCAGCCTGGAATTGAGCTTTGTTGAAGGTAGGCTGTGACATAGGGAATTGGCATCCTGTAGAAAGAAAACACATGTTGGCGCTAGTGTGCCTGGCTCATTCCGCCTCTTCCTCCTCCTGTGGGGGATTAGACAGGGAGGAGTAGCGGGGATGAGCATAAAAGTGTGATCGAGGCCACTCTGTAAGTGTGCACGGCGGGAGAAAAGATATCCTGGAAGAGTGTCAAAAAAATGAAATGCAGTTTCGTAAGAAATTATTCAATGCGGAAATGATTACTTACGTACAATAATATTTCTGCAATCGGGTAATAACTAAGGCGATTATTAATTTCCCTTAACTTTACCAGGAGTATATTAAATTTATCGTCACTATCCCTTTCTGAAACCAGTTTCAGCGCAGCCGCAACACAGCCATACAAGCCAGCATTGACGGGGCGTCAAACACCTTTCCAGAAAGTTCCATCATCTGCCTGAATGTTTTGTGACAGAGTGCAAATTCACAGCCACCAAATCCAGACATAACTTGCAATAGTTAACTTATTGGCCGAACTTATATCCATTAATTACGAAGCGCAAAAAAAATAAAATCTCTCGTTCCCCACAGTGAAGTGAAACCTATGTTGATTCCGTCAAAATTAAGTCGCCCGGTTCGTCTTGACCATACAGTGGTCCGCGAGCGTCTGCTGGCTAAACTTTCCGGCGCGCATAATTTCCGACTGGCGCTGGTTACGAGTCCTGCAGGCTATGGAAAAACAACGCTCATTTCGCAATGGGCCGCAGGTAAGAGCGATCTCGGCTGGTACTCCCTTGATGAGGGCGATAACCAGCAGGAGCGTTTTGCCAGCTATTTGATTGCCGCCATTCAACAGGCCACCAACGGGCACTGCGTCGCCAGTGAGGTAATGGTGCAAAAGCGCCAGTACGCCAGCCTGTCTTCCCTTTTCTCACAGCTGTTTATCGAACTGGCCGAATGGCATCGCCCGCTTTATGTGGTGATTGATGACTATCATCTGATCACAAACCCGGTGATCCACGAGTCGATGCGCTTCTTCCTGCGCCATCAGCCGGAAAACCTGACCTTAGTTGTCTTGTCGCGTAACCTGCCGCAGTTGGGCATTGCCAACCTGCGCGTGCGCGATCAGCTTCTTGAAGTGGGAAGCCAGCAGCTGGCCTTCACCCACCAGGAAGCAAAACAGTTCTTTGACTGCCGCCTGACCTCACCGATTGAGGCCGCCGAAAGCAGCCGCCTGTGCGATGATGTCGCGGGCTGGGCCACGGCGCTGCAGCTGATCGCGCTCTCTGCCCGGCAAAACAACAGTCCGGCGCATCAGTCTGCGCGACGTCTGGCGGGCATCAACGCCAGCCACCTTTCTGATTATCTGGTGGATGAGGTGCTGGACAGCGTCGATCCCTCCACCCGTAATTTTTTGCTGAAGAGCTCCCTGCTGCGTTCCATGAACGATGCGCTGATCGGGCGCGTCACCGGCTGTGAGAACGGCCAGCTACAGCTTGAAGAGATTGAACGTCAGGGGCTGTTTCTGACGCGCATGGACGACCCCGGCGAGTGGTTTAGCTATCACCCGCTGTTTGGCAGCTTCCTGCGCCAGCGCTGTCAGTGGGAACTGGCGGTTGAACTTCCGGAAATTCACCGCGCCGCAGCCGAAAGCTGGATGGCACAAGGCTTCCCGAGCGAGGCTATCCACCACGCGCTGGCCGCCGGTGATGCCAGCATGCTGCGCGATATCCTCCTCAACCATGCATGGGGCCTGTTCAACCACAGCGAGCTGACGCTGCTTGAAGAGTCGTTAAAAGCGCTGCCGTGGGAAAGCCTGCTGGAGAACCCGCGTCTGGTGCTGCTTCAGGCCTGGCTGATGCAGAGCCAGCATCGCTACAGCGAAGTTAACACCCTGCTGGCGCGCGCCGAGCAGGAGATGGAAAGCGAAATGGATGCCACCCTGCACGGCGAGTTCAACGCCCTGCGCGCTCAGGTGGCCATTAACGACGGCGACCCGGATGAAGCTGAACGGCTGGCAATGGTCGCGCTGGATGAACTGCCGCTGGCTAACTTCTACAGCCGCATCGTTGCGACCTCGGTGCACGGCGAAGTGCTGCACTGCAAAGGCGACCTCACCCGTTCGCTTTCACTGATGCAGCAAACCGAGCAGATGGCACGTCGGCACGATGTCTGGCACTACGCGCTGTGGAGCCTGATCCAACAGAGCGAGATTTTATTTGCGCAGGGGTTCCTGCAGGCCGCCTGGGAAAATCAGGAAAAAGCGTTCCAGCTGATTCGTGAACAGCATCTGGAACAGCTGCCGATGCATGAGTTCCTGTTGCGTATTCGCGCGCAGCTGCTGTGGGCCTGGTCACGTCTGGACGAGGCCGAAAGCTGCGCCCGTCAGGGTGTAGACGTACTCTCCAGCTTCCAGCCGCAGCAGCAGCTGCAGTGCCTGGCGCTGCTGGTCCAGTGTTCGCTGGCGCGTGGGGATCTCGATAATGCCCGCAACCACCTTAACCGCCTGGAGAACTTGCTCGGCAACGGTCAGTACCACAGCGACTGGGTATCAAACGCCGATAAGGTTCGGGTGATTTACTGGCAGATGATTGGCGATAAAAAGTCCGCCGCCAACTGGCTGCGTCAAACGCCGAAACCGGAATTTGCCAACAACCACTTCCTGCAGAGCCAGTGGCGGAACATTGCCCGCGCGCAGATCCTGCTGGGTGAGTTTGAACCGGCTGAGATCGTGCTGGAGGAGTTAAACGAAAACGCGCGCAGCCTGCGGCTGATGAGCGACCTGAACCGCAACCTGCTGCTGCTGAACCAGCTCTACTGGCAGGCCGGGCGTAAAAATGACGCCCAGCGCGTGCTGCTGGAAGCGCTACAGCTGGCTAACCGCACCGGGTTTGTCAGCCACTTTGTCATTGAAGGCGAAGTCATGGCGCAGCAGCTGCGCCAGCTTATTCAGCTCAATACGCTGCCGGAACTGGATCAGCATCGCGCTCAGCGTATTCTGCGCGAGATTAACCAGCACCATCGCCATAAGTTCGCGCATTTCGATGAGAACTTTGTAGAACGTCTGCTGAACCACCCGGAAGTCCCGGAACTTATCCGCACCAGCCCGCTCACTCAGCGTGAATGGCAGGTTCTCGGGCTGATTTATTCCGGCTACAGCAACGAGCAGATTGCCGGCGAGCTGGCGGTGGCGGCGACCACCATCAAAACGCATATCCGCAATTTGTATCAGAAGCTGGGTGTGGCACATCGACAGGATGCGGTGCAGCATGCGCAGCAGCTGTTGAAGATGATGGGGTATGGCGTGTAATTCATTGCCCGGCGGCGCTACGCTTGCACGGGCCTACGGGGTTTTGTAGGTCGGGTAAGCGCAGCGCCACCCGACACAACTTCTAGCACAGTTCCAGCTGCAAATTATTATCTTTAATCACCTGCATCACGCCCGCTGGCGGCATCACGTCGGTATAAACCGCATCCACCATGCTGATGCTGCCCATGTTCACCATCGCGTTACGGCCAAACTTGGAATGGTCTACCACCAGCATCACGTGGCGTGAGTTTTCAATAATCGCGCGCTTGGTGCGCACCTCGTGATAATCAAACTCCAGCAGCGAGCCGTCGCTGTCGATGCCGCTGATCCCCAGAATGCCGAAGTCGAGGCGGAACTGGGAGATAAAATCGAGCGTCGCTTCGCCAATAATCCCGCCGTCGCGGCTGCGCAGTTCGCCGCCCGCGAGGATGATGCGGAAATCGTCTTTCTGCATCAGGGTATTGGCCACGTTCAGGTTGTTCGTCACCACGCGCAGGTTCTCGTGATCCAGCAGCGCATGGGCCACCGCTTCCGGCGTGGTGCCGATATCAATAAACAGCGTCGCCCCGTTTGGGATCTGGCTGGCGACCTTGCGGGCAATCCGCTCTTTCTCTGCCGTCTGCGTGGCTTTACGGTCATGCCAGGAGGTATTCACCGAGCTGGACGGCAGCGCCGCGCCGCCGTGGTGGCGCAGAATGCGGTTCTGATCGGCCAGGTCGTTCAGGTCACGACGGATGGTTTGTGGACTGACGGCAAACTGCTCCACCAGTTCTTCGGTGCTGACGTATCCCTGTTTTTTAACCAGTTCGATAATGGCGTCATGACGTTGTGTTTGTTTCATCAATTATCCCTGAGAATTATGTTCGTTTTCGCGCATGGAGCGTGTCGGCGAAGGCCATCGCCAGCCCCACGGCCAGCCCGGTGACGTGCGCACCGTTGGCGATAGACATACCAAACAGATCAAACCATCCGGCAATTAGCCATATTAACGCAAAGGTTATCAAACCGCGTTGCAGATAGATGCCGCTTTCAGGGTCGCGTTCACCTCTGAGCCAGGCATAGCCCATCAGGGCGTACACCACGCCTGACAATCCGCCAAACCACGGGCCGCTGAATTTATGCTGCACATAGCCGCTCAGCAGGGCGCTAATAATGGTGATAACGATCAGCTTGCCGCTGCCGAGCCGCTTCTCCACGATACCGCCGAGATACCACCACCACAGCAGGTTAAAGAGGATGTGCATCACCGAGAAGTGCATCAGCGCGTGGGTAAAGTAGCGCCAGACGTCAAACTGCAGCGACTGATCGTACGGCCACGCCAGGGCAATCATTACGCTCTGGTCGCCCACCACGTTCATGATAATGAAGACGATAATGCAGGCCGCCATCAGCAGCAGCGTAAACGGCCCTGCGCGTTCGCGGATGGTGGCAAGGAAGGGAAAACGACTGTAGTGCAACCCGCTGCCGGTGTGGCCGGATTGCCAGCTTGCCGCCAGATAGCGCGGATCGCCAGGGTTCTCAAGGAAACGCGCCAGTTCTTCATTTACGCGCGCGGCCTGGCTCTCGTCGGCCAGCCAAACGTCGGTCTGGTTATGTTGCTGAATGGTCAGGATAACGCCCTGCGTCGCCATATAGTCGACAAACGCCTGGGCGACGCGCGGGTTGGTAAAGGAGGTAATCATCAACATGGGCGACGGTCGCTTATTTCCACACAAAAGGGGACAGTATAGCGGGATCAGCGCTCAAAAGCGTATTCCACTTCTGCCGGGAAATGACGATGCCATGCATCGAAGCCGCCGTCGACACTGTACACCGCGTCGTAACCCTGCTGAAGCAGATACTGCGCCGCGCCTTTGCTGCTGTTGCCGTGGTAGCACATGACCATTACCGGCGTCTCGAAGTCGTTATCGCGCATAAACGCGCCCAGCGTGTCGTTGGTGAGATGGAACGCGCCCGGCGTGTGGCCCATCGCAAAGCTTTGCGGATCGCGGATGTCCACCAGCACCGCTTTTCCCTGGTGCATCTTCTGGTGGGCTTCTTCTACGTTAATACATTCAAACTGATCCATGGTGTTCTCATCTTATATTCGGGTGTGGTGCGTTTTCCCCTCACCCTCCCCTCTCCCTGAGGGAGAGGGAAACGGATCCCCCTCTCCCCGTGGGAGAGGGCTGGGGTGAGGGCATCAGACCGCACTATTTTACCCCGTAGTGTACGTCCTGGCGGCGGGTAAACGCCATTATGTTATCCATATCACTCTAAATTGTTTTTTTGATGTTACCAAAAGCGCGTTCCTTTGCTATTATGAGCGATATCGAACATTTCTGAGCTTTAACGAAAGTGCGTGAGGGTGTTATGGAAACCAAAGATCTGATTGTGATAGGCGGTGGCATCAACGGTGCCGGTATTGCGGTCGATGCCGCAGGACGCGGTTTATCCGTGCTGATGCTGGAAGCTAACGATCTCGCCTGCGCGACCTCGTCCGCCAGCTCCAAACTGATCCACGGTGGCCTGCGCTACCTGGAACACTACGAATTCCGCCTGGTCAGTGAAGCACTGGCCGAACGCGAAGTGCTGCTGAAAATGGCCCCGCATCTGGCTATTCCGATGCGCTTCCGCCTGCCCCATCGCCCGCATCTGCGTCCGGCGTGGATGATCCGAATTGGTCTGTTTATGTACGATCATCTGGGTAAGCGCACCAGCCTGCCGGGTTCGAACGGTTTGCGTTTTGGCTCAGAATCGGTCCTTAAGCCTGAAATCGTGCGCGGTTTCGAATATTCCGACTGCTGGGTGGACGATGCGCGTCTGGTGCTGGCGAATGCGCAGATGGTAGAGAAAAAAGGCGGCGAGGTGAAAACCCGTACCCGCGCCACCGCCGCGCGTCGTGAAAACGGTCTGTGGATTGTGGAAGCGGAAGACGTGGATACCGGCGAGAAGTTCAGCTGGAAAGCGCGCGGTCTGGTGAACGCCACCGGCCCGTGGGTGAAGCAGTTCTTCGATGACGGCATGCACCTGCCTTCTCCGTACGGCATCCGCCTGATCAAAGGCAGCCACATTGTGGTGCCGCGCGTGCATACCCAGAAGCAGGCCTACATTCTGCAGAACGAAGATAAACGCATCGTGTTTGTCATCCCGTGGATGGACGAGTTCTCGATCATCGGCACCACCGACGTGGAGTACAAAGGCGATCCGAAAAACGTCGAGATCGACGAGAGCGAAGTGAACTACCTGCTGAAAGTGTACAACGCGCACTTTAAGAAGCAGCTGGCGCGCGATGACGTGGTCTGGACCTACTCCGGCGTGCGTCCGCTGTGCGATGACGAGTCTGACTCACCGCAGGCCATCACCCGCGACTATACGCTCGATATTCACGACGTAGACGGCCAGGCGCCGCTGCTGTCGGTGTTTGGCGGCAAGTTGACCACCTATCGCAAGCTGGCCGAGCACGCGCTGGAAAAACTGGCACCGTACTATAAAGGCATTGGCCCGGCATGGACCAAAGGCGCGGTTCTGCCTGGCGGTGATATCGGCGATAACCGCGATGATTACGCCGCGAAGCTGCGCCGTCGTTTCCCGTTCATCACCGAAGGCATGGCGCGCCACTATGCCCGCACCTACGGCAGCAACACCGAGCTTTTCCTGGGTGACGCGAAAGCGCTAGCCGATCTGGGCGAGCATTTCGGTCACGAGCTGTACGAGGCCGAGCTGCGTTACCTGGTGGAGCACGAGTGGGTTCGCCGCCTGGATGATGCCATCTGGCGTCGTACCAAAGAGGGGATGTGGCTCAACGCCGAGCAGCAGTCTCGCGTGGCGCAGTGGCTGCAGCAGCATGCGGGAAAGCGTGAATTGTCGTTAGCGTCGTAATGCGATCGGTGTGGGCTGATGCCCTCACCCTGCCCCTCTCCCACAGGGAGAGGGAACAAACACTAAAAACGGCAACCAGGGTTGTGCTTTTATAACCGCACCGGATCAATATGCCAGATCGTCTCGGCATACTCCTTGATGGTCCTGTCAGACGAGAAATACCCCATATTGGCGATGTTATGCATCGCGGTGATGGTCCACTTCTCCTGCTGACGATACAGCTCGTCCACCCGGTCCTGACAATCCACGTAGCTGCGATAATCCGCCAGCACCTGATAGTGATCGCCAAAGTTAATCAGCGAATCCACCAGGTCCCGGTAGCGTCCAGGCTCTTCAGGATTAAACAACCCGGTCGCGATTTGGGTCAGCACCTGACGTAGCTCTTCATCCTCTTCATAATACTCACGCGGTTTGTAGCCCTGCCTGCGCAGTTCCTCCACCTCCTCCGTGGTATTACCGAAAATAAAGATATTCTCTTCCCCCACATGCTCAAGCATCTCGACGTTCGCGCCGTCCAGCGTGCCGATGGTCAGCGCGCCGTTCAGGGCAAACTTCATGTTACTGGTGCCGGACGCTTCCGTCCCCGCTGTGGAAATCTGCTCTGAGAGATCCGCCGCCGGGATGATCAGCTGCGCCAGGCTCACGCTGTAGTTAGGGATGAAAACTACCTTCAGCTTGTCGCCGATGTCCGGATCGGTATTCACCACCTTCGCCACGTCGTTAATCAGGTGAATGATGTGCTTCGCCATGTAATAGGCGGAAGCCGCCTTACCGGCAAAGATCTTCACGCGCGGTACCCAGTCAGCCGTAGGGTCGGCCTTGATACGGTTATAGTGCGTGATCACATGCAGCACGTTCATCAGCTGGCGTTTGTACTCGTGAATACGTTTGATCTGCACGTCAAACAGCGCTTTCGGGTTCGCCACCACGTTCAGATGCATCGCCAGCCAGACCGCCAGACGCTTTTTGTTGAGGAGCTTGGCTTCACGCACGGCTTTATTCACCGTCGGGAAATCAATGTGCTGTTCCAGCTCGCTCAACTGGCTCAAATCGGTGCGCCAGGTGCGGCCGATATTCTCGTCCAACACGTCAGACAGCGGCGGGTTCGCCAGCGCCAGCCAGCGGCGCGGCGTGACGCCATTGGTCACGTTGCAGAAACGCGTCGGGAAGATCTTCGCAAAATCCGCAAACAGCGACTGCACCATCAGGTTCGAGTGCAGCTCGGATACCCCGTTGACCTTGTGGCTGATCACCACCGCCAGCCAGGCCATGCGCACGCGGCGACCGTTGGATTCATCGATGATCGACGCACGGCTCAGCAGGCCGGTATCGTTCGGGTACTGCTCCTGCAGGGTCTTGAGGAAGTAGTCGTTAATTTCAAAGATAATCTGCAGGTGGCGCGGCAGAATTTTGCCGAGCATATCCACCGGCCAGGTTTCCAGCGCTTCGCTCATCAGCGTGTGGTTGGTGTACGAGAACACCTGACAGGTCACTTCAAAGGCGTCATCCCAGCTGAACTTATGTTCGTCGATCAGCAGGCGCATCAGTTCCGGAATGGAGAGCACCGGATGCGTGTCGTTGAGGTGAATCGCCGTTTTCTCCGCCAGATTGGCGTAGGTTTTGTGCAGCTGGTGATGACGGCTGAGGATGTCCTGAATCGTTGAGGAGACGAGGAAATACTCCTGACGCAGGCGCAGCTCGCGGCCCGAGTAGGTCGAATCGTCCGGATACAGTACGCGGGACACGTTCTCGGAGTGGTTTTTATCTTCCACTGCCGCAAAGTAGTCGCCCTGGTTAAATTTACCGAGGTTGATCTCGCTACTGGCCTGGGCATTCCACAGGCGCAGCGTGTTGGTGGCGTCGGTGTCGTAGCCGGGGATGATCTGGTCATAGGCTACGGCGAGGATCTCTTCGGTTTCGACCCAACGGGATTTTTTGCCTTCCTGCTGAATACGCCCGCCAAAACGCACTTTATAGCGCGTGTTGTGACGCTTGAACTCCCACGGGTTGCCGTATTCCAGCCAGTAATCCGGGGACTCTTTCTGGCGGCCATCCACGATGTTCTGCTTGAACATGCCGTAGTCGTAGCGGATGCCGTACCCGCGGCCCGGCAGCGCCAGCGTCGCCAGCGAGTCCAGGAAGCAGGCGGCAAGACGTCCCAGACCACCGTTTCCAAGGCCGGGGTCGTTCTCTTCGTCGATCAGCTCTTCTAAATCCAGCCCCATCTCTTCCAGCGCGGTTTTGACATCGTCATAAATACCGAGCGACAGCAGCGCGTTGGAGAGGGTGCGGCCAATTAAAAATTCCATCGACAGGTAATAAACCTGACGCGTTTCCTGCGAGAGCTGGGCGCGGTTGGAGCGCAGCCAGCGTTCGACTAAACGGTCACGCACCGCAAACAGGGTGGCGTTCAGCCACTCGTGTTTGTTGGCGATAACCGGATCTTTCCCGATGGTGAACATCAGCTTGTAGGCGATGGAGTGCTTTAACGCCTCAACGCTGAGCGTGGGTGAAGAGTAGCTAAATGGAGCGTTCATATCAGTAACTTCGCCTCGTTACATCAAGCGTTGATAAAGGTCGCGGTAGGACTGCGCCGCAACGTGCCAGCTAAAGTCCATGGACATCGCCTGACGTTGTACGTAACGCCACAGCGATGGACGGGACCACAAGACGAACGCACGCCGAATCGCGCGAAGCAGCGACCAGGCATTACTGTCCTCAAAAACAAAGCCGCTGGCGATACCGTCCGCCAGGTTTTCCAGAGAGCTGTCGGACACCGTATCCGCCAGCCCGCCCGTGCGGCGTACCAGCGGCAGCGTGCCGTATTTCAGGCCGTAGAGCTGCGTCAGGCCGCAGGGTTCAAAGCGGCTCGGCACCAGAATGACGTCTGCACCACCCATAATGCGGTGCGAAAATGCTTCGTGATAACCAATCTGCACGCCCACCTGCCCCGGATGTTCTGCGGCGGCGGCAAGAAAACCTTCCTGCAGCACCGGATCGCCCGCGCCGAGCAGCGCCAACTGGCCGCCCTGCTCCAGGAGTCCCGGCAGCGCTTCGAGCACCAAATCCAGCCCTTTCTGGCTGGTCAGGCGGCTGACCACGGCGAACAGCGGCACTTTGTCGTTCACCTTCAGCCCCATCGCAATTTGCAGCTGGCGTTTGTTTTCGGCTTTGTCTTCCACCGAATCGCGGCCATAGCGCGCAGCCAAAAGGAGATCGGTATCCGGACTCCAGATCTTTTCATCCACGCCGTTCAGAATGCCCGACAGACGGCCTTCACGGTGGCGCTGTTGTAACAGCCCTTCCAGACCGTAGCCAAACTCGGGCTGGGTGATTTCACGCGCGTAGGTTGGACTCACCGCCGTGATGTGATCGGCGTAGTACAGCCCCGCCTTCAGGAACGAGATCTGCCCGTTAAACTCCAGACCGTGCATGTTATAGAACGACCATGGCAGATCGATGTCATTCATATGATGGGCATAGTACATGCCCTGATACGCCAGGTTGTGCACCGTAAAGACCGATTTGGCCGGATGACCTTTCGCCGCCAGATACGCAGGCGCCAGGCCAGCATGCCAGTCATGCGCGTGTACAACATCCGGTCGCCAGAACGGATCCAGCCCGACGGCCATCTCCGCCCCCACCCAGCCGAGCAGCGCAAAGCGCAGCACGTTGTCGGTATAGGCGAACAGGTTCGTATCGTGATACGGACTGCCCGGTCGGTCGTACAGGTGAGGCGCATCGATCAGGTAAATCCCTACGCCATTGTAATGTCCAAATAGCAGGGTGATGCGTCCGGCGAAGGTTTCACGGCGGGTAACGACCTTTGCATCAGGAATACCACGCCGGATATCCGGGAAGGCGGGCAACAGGACTCGGGTATCCACCCCACCGGCGATTTGCGCCGCCGGTAATGCGCCAAGAACGTCCGCCAGCCCGCCCGTCTTCAGCAACGGGAACATCTCAGAACATACGTGTAAAACCTGCATCATCGCTCCTGTTTGATTTGCAGCTTCCGCAACATTTCCCGTGTGACTAACACGATCCCCTCTTCAGAACGGTAGAAGCGACGCGCATCTTCTTCCGCGTTTTCACCAATCACCATCCCTTCAGGGATGACGCATGCACGGTCGATCACGCAACGGCGAAGACGACACGAGCGCCCTACCCAGACATCCGGCAGCAGGACTGCCGAGTCGATATTACAGAATGAATTCACACGCACGCGGGGGAACAGCACGGACTGCACCACCACGGAGCCGGAGATAATGCACCCGCCGGAAACCAGCGAGTTCAGCGTCATGCCGTGGCTGCCGGAGCGGTCCTGCACGAACTTCGCGGGCGGCAGCGATTCCATGTGGGTGCGAATCGGCCAGTTCTGGTCGTACATATCCAGTTCAGGCGTAACAGACGCCAGGTCAAGGTTCGCTTTCCAGTAGGCTTCCAGCGTACCGACGTCGCGCCAGTAAGGTTCCGCATTCGGGTCTGACTGCACGCAGGACAGCGGGAAAGGATGTGCATACGCCATGCCAGCTTTGGTGATTTTCGGGATGATGTCTTTACCGAAGTCGTGGCTGGAGTTTTCGTCTTTGTCGTCTTCTTCCAGCAGCTCATAAAGGTATTCTGCATCAAAGATATAGATCCCCATGCTGGCGAGCGATTTGGTGTCATCTCCCGGCATGGTCGGCGGGTTCGCCGGTTTTTCAACAAAGTCGATAATCTTGTCGTCGGCATCCACGTGCATCACACCAAACGCCGTCGCTTCAGCAACGGGCACCGGCAGACACGCCACGGTGCAGCGCGCCCCTTTTTCGACGTGGTCGATGAGCATGTGCGAGTAGTCTTGCTTGTAGATGTGGTCACCCGCGAGGATGACGATGTATTCCGCGCTGTAGCGGCGAATAATGTCGAGGTTCTGGGTCACCGCATCCGCCGTGCCGCGATACCAGTTTTCCCCGTGAACGCGCTGCTGCGCCGGGAGCAGATCGACAAACTCGTTCATCTCTTCGCTAAAGAACGACCAGCCGCGCTGGATATGCTGAACCAGCGTGTGCGACTGATACTGAGTAATGACGCCAATGCGGCGAATGCCAGAGTTGAGGCAGTTGGAGAGCGCAAAGTCGATAATGCGGAACTTACCACCAAAGTGAACGGCCGGTTTGGCGCGCTTGATGGTCAAATCTTTCAGACGGGTTCCACGCCCGCCCGCGAGTATCAGGGCAACAGTTTTTAATGGTAGCTGGCGCGCCAACATTAACGGATCGTTCTTCTCTAATCTAACCATGACTAACTCCTTTTTTATCATCTTTGGAATACGCACACTCCGTGCGCAGGCCCGTGCCAGACAGCCATAACAACCGGATTATCCGCTCCGGCAAAGGGGGGAACGGCTCGCCACTCCCCGTCAGGTAAAACAATCTCTGCGACGTCATCCGTCGCGTTCAGCGTGACCAGCCACGTATCCGACAGCAGGATTTGCAGACAGGTTATGCCGTGTTGCCACTCTTGCGCGCTCAGCGGTTGCGCGTCTTTATTCAGCCAGCGAACGTTGCCGTCACCCTCTTCCCACCAGCTGTCGGCGGTAAGCGCCGGGATTTGCTGGCGAAGGTGGATCAGCGCTGCGGTGAAATGGGTCAACCCGCTGTTTGCTTCTCCCCAGTCGAGCCAGGTTAAGGTGTTATCCTGGCAATAGGCGTTGTTGTTGCCGTGCTGGCTGTGGCCATGCTCGTCGCCCGCCAGCAACATCGGCGTGCCCTGCGACAGCAAAAGCGTCGTGAGCAGCGCGTGAACGCTGGCGCGTCGCCGCTCGATCACGTCCAGACTTCCGCCTAACCCTTCTATACCATGGTTAAAGCTATGGTTATTGTTAGTCCCATCGCGATTCTCCTCACCGTTTGCCTCATTGTGTTTCTGATTGAAACAAACGCAGTCGCGAAGCGTGAAACCGTCGTGCGCCGTTACCAGGTTGATGGTGGCCGACGGACGTTTGCCGTCGCGCTTAAAGAGATCGCTGGAACCGGCAAAGCGTCCTGCGAATTCCCCCAACGACAGATCGCGCGCCAGCCAGAAGCGGCGGATGGCATCGCGGTAGTGATCGTTCCACTCGGCAAACAGCGGCGGGAAATTTCCCACCTGATAGCCGCCCTCACCGATGTCCCACGGCTCGGCAATCAGCTTCACCTGCGACAACACCGGGCAATTTTTGATTGCCTCAAACAGCGGTGCCTGCTGGCTGAACGCCGGCGTGCGCCCCATGACGGGGGCCAGGTCGAAACGAAAACCGTCGACATGGAAGGTTTCCACCCAATATTTCAGGCACTCATACGCATAATGCGTCACCGCCGGATGGCTGAGATTGAGCGTGTTACCGCAGCCGGTCCAGTTGGCGTAATCACCATCTTCCCTGATCCAATAATAGCTACGGTTATCAATTCCGCGCTGCGAGAGCGTCGGGCCGTCGAGATCGCTTTCGGCACTGTGGTTGAGCACCACGTCCAGAATGACCTCAATGCCCGCCGCGTGGAGTGCCTTCACCGCATCGCGGAACTCGTCCCGGGCTTTTTCAGGATGGGCGGCATAGCGGGGTTCAAGGGCGAACATCGCCAGCGGGTTGTAACCCCAGTAGTTGCTCAGACCAAGGCGCTGTAACCGTGGCTCGCTGGCGAAATGCGCCACGGGCAGCAGCTCCAGCGCGGTGATCCCTAAGTGCTTCAGGTAGGCAACCAGCGTCGGATGCCCGAGGGCTTTATAGGTCCCGCGCATCTCTTTGGGGATCGACGGGTGCAGATACGTCAGCCCTTTCACATGCGCTTCGTAAATGACGGTATTGCCCCACGGCGTGCGCGGCGGGGCATCGTCTTCCCAGTCGTAGAGGTCGTTCACCACCACGCTTTTTGGCGCGAGCGGCGCACTGTCGCGGTGGTCGGGTTCACCGTAGCCGACGTGGAATATTGGGTCGTCTTTAAACTCGCCGTCCACACGGTGCGCACACGGGTCAATCAACAGCTTCGCCGGGTTAAACCAGTGTCCCTGTGAAGGCTCCCATGCGCCGTGAACGCGAAAACCGTAGTGCATTCCCGGACGCCCGCCGGACAGGTAACCATGCCAGATATCTCCCGTGCGGGACGGTAAATCGTAACGGTGCTCGTTACCTTCCCCGTCAAACACACAGAGTTCTACCCGCTCCGCGTGCGCAGAAAAGAGCGTGAAGTTCACCCCCTTCCCGTCAAAGCGCGCCCCGAGCGGTTCGGGATTACCTGCCGTAAGCTGCGTCATTCCCCCTCCCGCACCAGCCAGATGGTGCTAAGCGGCGGCAGCGTCAGGCTCAGGGAATGAGGTCGCCCGTGGCTTTCGAGTGCATCGCTCTGCACCAGACCGCCGTTACCCGCGTTGCTGCCGTGATAATGCATGGAATCGGTGTTCAGTATTTCGCGCCATTTCCCCGCCTGGTTAATGCCGAAGCGGTAATGTTCGCGCGGCACCGGCGTGAAGTTGCTGGCAACGATAATTTCATTGCCCGCTTTATCGCGGCGCACAAAGACAAATACCGACCGTTCACGATCGTCCACCACCAGCCACTCGAAGCCGTACGGGTCAAAATCCAGCTCGTGCAGCGCTTTGTGGTGGCGATAGGTCAGGTTCAGGTCACGCACCAGACGCTGTACGCCGTGGTGCCAGTTGTCACCGCCTTCCAGCAGGTGCCAGTCGAGGCTGGAATCGTGGTTCCACTCGCGGCCCTGCGCGAATTCATTGCCCATAAACAGCAGTTTCTTGCCCGGGAAAGCGAACATCCAGCCGTAGTAAGCGCGCAGGTTGGCAAACTTCTGCCACGCGTCGCCCGGCATGCGGTCAAGAATGGATTTTTTGCCGTGCACCACTTCATCATGCGACAGCGGCAGCATGAAGTTTTCGGTGTAGTTGTAGAGCAGCCCGAAGGTGAGCTTGTCGTGGTGATACTGACGGTGAACCGGGTCGAGCTTCATGTAGTCGAGCGTGTCGTGCATCCAGCCCAGGTTCCACTTGTACCAGAAGCCCAGGCCGCCCATTGACGGAGGGCGAGAGACGCCGGGGAAGTCGGTGGACTCTTCCGCCATCGTCACCGCGCCTTCCACCTGCTCGCCGAGAATGCGGTTGGTGTTGCGCAGGAACTCAATGGCTTCCAGATTTTCACGGCCGCCATACTCGTTCGGGATCCACTCCCCCTCTTTACGGCTGTAGTCGCGGTAGATCATCGACGCCACCGCATCGACGCGCAGGGCATCAATACCGAAGCGCTCGATCCAGTACAGCGCGTTGCCTACCAGGAAGTTCGTCACTTCACGGCGACCGTAGTTATAGATCAGCGTGTTCCAGTCCTGGTGATAGCCTTCGCGCGGGTCGCTGTGCTCGTACAGCTTCGTGCCGTCAAATTCCGACAAACTGAAATCATCAGACGGGAAGTGGCCGGGCACCCAGTCGAGGATCACGTTCAGCCCGGCGGCATGCGCGGCATTGATGAAATAGCGGAAATCATCGCGCGTGCCGAAGCGGCGCGTTGGCGCATACAACCCGGTAGGCTGGTAGCCCCAGCTTCCGTCGAACGGGTGTTCATTAACCGGCAGCAGCTCAAGGTGAGTAAAGCCCATCCATTTGGCGTACGGCACCAGCTGATCGGCCAATTCACGATAGCTGAGCCAGAAGTTATTATCGGTGTGGCGACGCCAGGAGCCGAGATGCACCTCATAGACGGAGATTGGCGCGTCGAAGCGGTTGGCCTGCTTGCGTTCTTCCGTCTGGACGATCTTCTCCGGCAGCCCACAAATCAGCGACGCGGTATCCGGGCGCATCTGCGCTTCAAAGGCATACGGGTCAGCTTTAATGCGCAGCTTGCCGTTGGCATCGATCATCTCGAACTTATAGAGCTGGCCGTTTTGCGCGCCGGGGATAAACAGCTCCCAGATGCCGGTTTCACGGCGCAGGCGCATCGGATGACGACGACCGTCCCAGTAGTTGAACTGCCCGACAACGGAGACCCGCCGGGCATTCGGTGCCCACACGGAAAAGCGCGTGCCGGTGATCCCGTCCATGGTATCGGCATGCGCGCCCAGCGTTTCATACGGCCGCAGGTGAGTCCCTTCGGACAGCAGCCAGGCGTCCATCTCTTTCAGGAGCGGGCCGAAGCTGTAAGGGTCGTCAATCAGGTTCTGCTGGCCGTGCCAGATGACGGCAAGCTGATAGCGAAAAGGGTTTTTACGACGGGGCATCACGCCCGAGAAGAAGCCACGAGAATCGAGGCATTCCAGATTGCCGACCTTGCGGCCGGTTTTGGGTTCAATCACCCACACTTCTGTGGCATCCGGCAACAGCGCCCGAACTTCCAGTCCAGCCTCCGTTCGGTGCATCCCAAGCACAGAAAAGGGGTCAGCAAAATGACCCGCAATAAGCGCATTAATCACGTCTCTATCCACACGATCGGACATGGTATTCATCCTGTTTTTTATGTCGTCCTTTTTACGCGCTCCGGGACGACTTTTAATGTGACCTGAACGGGACAGCACAAATATGTGCATCCTTTCTGCTCCGTTCGAACCTCAGGTAAGAAATGACTCTTCCTTAAAGCATAGCCAACGCTCTAAATGACTCCTGATAAAAAATAAGACATCCGCGTGTTACTCCATGTAGTACGCAAAAAAAAGGGGTGAAAATCACCCCCGGTATTTAACAAATTATTACGCCAGCTGGCGCAGCATGCGGCGCAGCGGTTCGGCGGCACCCCACAGGAGCTGGTCGCCGACCGTGAACGCGGAGAGGTACTCCGGCCCCATGTTCAGCTTGCGCAGACGGCCAACCGGCGTGGTCAGCGTGCCGGTGACGGCTGCCGGGGTCAGTTCGCGCATGGTGATATCGCGATCGTTTGGCACCACTTTCGCCCACGGGTTGTGTGCGGCCAGCAGCTCTTCCACGGTCGGAATAGACACATCTTTTTTCAGTTTAAGGGTGAAAGCCTGGCTGTGGCAGCGCAGCGCGCCGATACGCACGCAGAGGCCGTCAACCGGAATGGTGTTCGCGGTCGCGAGGATTTTGTTGGTCTCAGCCTGGCCCTTCCACTCTTCACGGGTCTGGCCGTTATCCAGCTGTTTGTCGATCCACGGAATCAGACCACCGGCCAGCGGTACGCCGAAGTTGTCCACCGGCAGCTCGCCGCTGCGGGTCAGCTGAGTGACCTTACGCTCGATATCAAGGATCGCGGACGCCGGGTTTGCCAGCTCGGTCGCTACGCTCTGGTGCAACTGGCCCATCTGGGTCAGCAGCTCGCGCATGTGACGCGCGCCGCCGCCGGACGCGGCCTGGTAGGTCGCCACGGAGACCCACTCCACCAGATCCTGCGCGAACAGGCCGCCGAGGGACATCAGCATCAGGCTGACGGTACAGTTACCGCCAACAAAGGTTTTCACGCCGTTGTTCAGGCCGTCGGTGATCACGCCCTGGTTAACCGGGTCGAGAATGATGATGGCATCGTCCTTCATGCGCAGCGAAGAGGCCGCGTCAATCCAGTAACCCTGCCAGCCGCTTTCACGCAGCTTTGGATAGATTTCGTTGGTATAATCGCCGCCCTGGCACGTCACAATAATGTCGAGTGCCTTCAGCGCTTCCAGATCGTAAGCATCCTGCAACGTGCCTGTGGTACCACCAAAGGACGGAGCAGCCTGGCCGAGCTGGGAAGTGGAGAAGAAGACCGGGCGGATAGCGTCGAAATCGCGCTCTTCAACCATGCGTTGCATGAGTACAGAGCCGACCATACCGCGCCAGCCGATAAAACCAACGTTTTTCATAGCATTTTTTTCCTGCTGAGGGTGTGTGCTGATTGTGCAAGCCAGTATTGAACTGGGATATGCTTCACATTACAAAATGCTGCCAAAGTCGCAAGCGAAATTAATCGATGATTGCCCGGCAATCAGAAATACAGCTAATTATCATAATAACCATAGAGAGTTTCAGGGATAATTTACATGAGTGAAATCATTTCCGCGGCGGTTTTATTGATCCTGATAATGGATCCACTGGGAAACCTGCCGATCTTCATGTCGGTGTTAAAGCACACCGAGCCAAAGCGCCGTCGGGCGATCATGATCCGCGAGCTGCTCATCGCCCTGCTGGTGATGTTTATCTTCCTGTTTGCCGGGGAAAAAATTCTCGCGTTCCTGAACCTGCGCGCCGAAACGGTCTCGATTTCCGGCGGGATTATTCTGTTCCTGATTGCCATCAAAATGATTTTCCCGAGCGCGGAAGGCAGCAGCAGCGGCCTGCCAGCGGGTGAAGAGCCGTTCATCGTGCCGCTGGCGATCCCGCTGGTTGCCGGGCCGACCATTCTTGCCACGCTGATGCTGTTGTCGCACCAGTACCCGAATCAGATGAGCCACCTGGTGATTGCCCTGCTGATTGCCTGGGGCGGGACGTTTATCATCCTGCTGCAGTCGTCGCTGTTCCTGCGCCTGCTGGGTGAAAAAGGGGTGAACGCCCTGGAGCGCCTGATGGGTCTGATTCTGGTGATGATGGCGACACAGATGTTCCTGGACGGGATACGGGCATGGATGAAGGGGTAGCAAGGTAAATGCAAAACGGCAATCTAAGATTGCCGTTTTTAGTGTTTGCCCCCTCTCCCCGTGGGAGAGGGTTGGGGTGAGGGCAACAGGCCGCAGAGGCCGTATGTTTGTCGGGTGGCGGCTTCGCCTTACCCGACCTACAAGTCACTCCGGTTTTCTCCCTCTCCCACAGGGAGAGGGAGAAAACCCATTAGCTCAACAACGTAAACGCAATCATCCCGACAATCGCACCCGTCGTGCCGAGGATGGTTTCCATCAGCGTCCAGGTTTTCAGGGTTTGTGCTTCGGTGGCGCCGGTGAATTTACCGAACAGCCAGAAGCCTGCGTCGTTCACGTGGGATACCACAATCGAACCGCCCGCGATACAGATAGACAGCGCCGCCATCTGCGCACCGGAGTAGTTCAGCTGTTCAATCACCGGCATCACCAGGCCCACCGCAGTTAAGCACGCCACGGTTGCGGAACCCTGGATGATACGCACCGCCGCCGCCAGCACGAAGCAGGTGACCGCAATCGGCAGGCCCATTCCGGTCAGCGCTTCGCCCAGAGCCGGGCCCACGCCGGAATCCACCAGCACCTGCTTGAACACGCCACCGGCACCGATCACCAGCAGGATGATACCCGCAGGCTGCAGCGCGGCACCGCAAATCTCCATCACGCGGTCTTTCGGCATCCCCTGACGCATTGCCAGGCCGTAAATCGCCACCAGACAGGCCACCAGAATCGCCGTGAACGGGTGGCCGATGAACTCAAACCACTCGTAAGCGCTGGAACCGACCGGCACAAAGCGCGCGGCGATGGTTTTCAGGCCCACCAGCACCAGCGGGAGCAGGATCAGCGACAGGCTGAAGCCGAAGGACGGCATTTTGCCCTCGCCCAGGTGCGGCTCGGTGATGTCATCAGGAATGTGCAGCTCAACGTAGCGGCTGATGAAGTTACCCCACAGCGGACCGGCGATAATCATCCCCGGGATCGCGGCACAGAGGCCAATGAGGATCATCCAGCCAAAGTCAGCGTGCATCTGGGAGGCCAGCAGCATCGGCGCAGGCCCCGGCAGCAGGAACGCCGCGGCCGCCGCCACGCCCGCAAACAGCGGTATGACCAGCTTCACGAGGTTAGTGCCGGTATGGCGTGCCATCGAGAACGCGACGCTAATCAGCAGTACTACCGCCACTTCGAAGAACAGCGGCAGCGCGCAAATCAGACCAGCCAGACCAATCGCGTAGTGCGCGCGGCTGTGGCCGAAGGATTTCAGCATCTTGACGGCAATCTGATCGACCGCGCCCGTCTCGTGCAAAATCTTGCCAAACATCGCGCCGAGCGCGACCACAATCGCCAGGAAACCCAGCGTGCCACCCATCCCTTTTTCCATCGTCGCGGCGATCTTGTCGAGCGGCATACCGGAAAAGAGACCTGCACCAATAGAAACCACCATCAAAGCAACGAAGGCATGCATACGCGCCTTCATCACGAGAAACAGCAGCAGTAATACGGAACCCACTGCTGTCAAAACAAGCGTTAATGTACTCAAAACTTACTGCCTTTTATTAATGACCTCGATGGTGCTGGCGACAACACCTTCCAGTGACTGATCGATATCAACCACTAAGACGTCCTGCTCATCCGCACCCGGCTCCTGCAGCGCTTCGAACTGCGTAACCAGCATCTGGGTTTTGAAGAAGTGACCTTTACGCGCCTTCAGACGGCTTTCAATCACCTCGAAATCGCCCTTCAGATAGATGAAGGAGAGATTCGGGTTGCCGTCGCGCAGCAGGTCGCGGTAGGTTTTTTTCAGCGCGGAGCAGACGATCAGGGAGACTTTGTTCGTACGCTGCATCGCAAAGGCGGCATCGTTCAGCGCCTGCAGCCACGGTTTGCGGTCGTCGTCGTTCAGCGGCTCGCCGGAGGCCATTTTCATGATGTTGCTGCGCGGATGGAGGAAGTCGCCATCAAGAAACGCAGCCTGAAGTTGATGCGCCACTTCGCTCGCCACGGCAGATTTACCGCTACCGGACACGCCCATCAGGACGTAAACGTGGTGATCGTGATTAGTCGTGCTCAAAGGGTGTCCCTCAGTCAATTGTTACGGGTAACAGTTATCGGTAACATTGTCCTGCCGGGGCAAAAGAGAAGCAATATCCAAACGTGCGCGAAGTGAATAAGTGTGAGCTACTTCAAATTTGTCGGATTAAATAGATCCACCCGGTGACAAGGTGAAACCTAAATCTAACATTTTAGGGGTAACTGCCTCACCACGAATGCGCGCCAGCAGGCGTTCGGCACCAATGCGGCCCATACGTTCACGCGGGGTCAGGACGCTCGCCAGACGCGGCTCCATCACCTGGCCGATGTCGTGGCCGTGGAAACCGGCAATCGCCATATCGTCGGGGATCTTCAGCCCCAGACGCTGGCACTCAAACGCCGCGCCGACCGCAAGGTCATCGTTGGTACAGAAAATACCGTCCAGTTGCGGATACTCGCGTCGCGCCTGACGCATCAGCTCAATACCCGAGGTGTAGGACGAGGATTGCTCCACCATCACGCTGTACGGGGTTAAACCGGCGTCGAGCATCGCCTGCTCGTATCCCTTCTGTTTGATGATAGTACGTTCATCAAGGCGTGCACCCAGATAGGCAATGTGGCGATGACCGCGCGCAATGATCGCCGCCGTCATCTGACGCGCCGCTTCAAAGTTATCGAACCCAACGGCGATGTCGAGGCACGGCGACTGGCTATCCATCAGTTCCACCACCGGGATACCGGCCACTTCAATCATTTTGAGCGTGCGGGCAGTGTGGGTACGTTCCGTTAAAATCAGGCCGTCGATGTTCCAGGAAAGCATCGATTCAAGACGTTCCTCTTCCAGTTCCGGCTTGTACCCGTAGTGCGCGAGCATGGTCTGATAGCCAAAGGCATCGGTCACGCTTTCGATTCCACGTAATACTTCGGCGAAAACCTGGTTGGTCAAGGAAGGAAGCAGGACGCCCACCGCACGGCTGGTCGCATTGGAGAGAATATCGGGTGCACGGTTGGGAATATAACCCAGTTCATCAAGGGCAGCGGCAATCTTGCCACGTAACGCCACGGAAACCTGTTCCGGGTTACGTAAAAAACGGCTGACCGTCATTTTGGTCACACCGACGCGATCGGCGACATCCTGAAGTACGGGGCGTTTCTTTTTCATCGTCCTGAGAAATCTTGAAGTGAGAGATTTTCTCAGTTTATCACGGACAAAGCTCAACCTTCCCCGTTTAAAGGGAAGGTTGAGTAATTATTTATACCGGCGGCAGGTCAAACAGCAGGATTTCGCTTTCGCTGTCGGCATGCACGGAGAGCGCCTGCTCATCCCAGATGGCCAGACCATCGGCGGTTGTTGCTTTGGTGCCGTTGATGGACACGTCACCTTTCACCACCTGGATCCAGACGCGGCGGTTGGCGGCAATCTGATGCACGGACTGTTCGTCTTTTGCCAGCGCCCAGCGGTACAGCTCCATATCCTGATGCACTTTCAGGGAACCTTCACGCGCATCCGGGGACAGCACCAGCTGTTTGCCCTGTTTAGCGTCGAAGCGGCGCTGCTCGTAGCGCGGCGCGATGCCGGTCTCTTCTGGAATGATCCAGATTTGATACAGGTGCAGTTTTTCCGTTTTGCTCGGGTTGTACTCAGAGTGACGCACCCCGGTGCCCGCACTCATAATCTGGAACTCACCCGCCGGAACCTGCTCTTCGTTACCCATGCTGTCTTTGTGCGCCACGGCACCTTCAAGCACATAAGTCAGGATTTCCATGTCTTTGTGCGGGTGGGTGCCGAAGCCCTGGCCTGCATCAATCACGTCGTCGTTAATCACGCGCAGTGCGGAGAAGCCCATAAAGTTCGGGTCGTAGTAGTCGGCAAACGAGAATGAATGCCATGAGTCCAGCCAGCCATGATTCGCGTGACCACGTTCGTTTGCTTTGCGTAAGTAGATCATTGTTTTCACCCTCAGTTCGTTTCGATGAAGTAAGTGTGGACGCAAACCGCCTGGGATCATAGAGGGTGAAAATTGACTCCTCTGTTCAAAAATTATGAACAAGCGCAGAGGAGCCGTTTTTGCTTATTTTGCGAGGGTTACCGTGGCAGGAGAAGCCTGCTCAAAGGCCCGTTCAAGGATTTCCAGGTTGGTCAGAACGTCAGATTCCTTGACGTAATTCGGCGTAGCCATGGTGAGCGTGTCATACAGCGCATCGTAAACGCGGCCATAGTCGCCTGGTTCCGGCTTGAGTTCTTCTTTTACTGTTGTGCCATCTGCCTTCACATACTCCAGCACGCCTACGGAATCATCCGCCGCAAAGCCCGGTTCGCCCGGCATGATGTTAGCCTTCAGGCTGGTCTCCTGCTGGTCGATGCCGTACTTGATAAACGAGCCTTTGGTGCCGTGAACGATAAACTTGGGATAGTCGATTTTCACCAGATGGCTGGTTTTGACGATGGCCTTCAGGTCGCCGTAGAACAGCTGCGCTTCGAAGGTGTCGTCCGGGTTGGCTTTGTTGCGCAGGCTGCGGATATCGTACGCCACGTGGTCCGGGCGACCAAACAGGGAGATGATCTGGTCCATGGTGTGCACGCCCAGACCATAGAACGAGCCGTCCTGCGGCAGGCCGGGCTGGGTTTCCACGACCGGACGGTAGTAGTCGAAGTGGCTTTCAATTTCCACAATGTCGCCGAGCTTGCCGCTCTCAATCGCCTTTTTCGCCGTCAGGAAGCAGCTGTCAAAACGGCGGTTCTGATACGGCGTAACGGTCAGCCCTTTGCTCTTCGCCAGCGCAAACAGTTCCTTCGCTTCGGCGATGGTCGGGGTGAATGGCTTTTCCACCAGCACGTTTTTGCCCGCTTCCAGCGCGCGCTTCGCGTAGTCGAAGTGGCTGTCGGCGTGGGTGCAGACAATGATCAGATTCACCTGCGGATCGTGAAGCACCTCGTTCAGATCGCCGGTGAAATGAATGTGGGAATACTGCGGAGACTGCTCTTCCGGCTTCGCACTGCGTCTGTAGATATGGGCGACGTGCCAGCTGTCTTTACGGTTGAGAACATAGGGTAGGTGATAGCGGGTGGTGCTTTTACCAAAGCCGATAAACGCACAGTTCAGGGTCATGGTTCCGTCCTTTTTGATCAGGTTTCTGTTTTCACTATAGCGATAAACTTGCCCAAAAGAATCCTAAAATGGCGGCACTTGCCTTGACCCTGCCGCTAAAAACCACGATAAGGTGAAGGTCAAATCTATGCTCGCGAATGGAGTCGCGCCCATTTCTATGGAAAAGAAATATCTCGCCTTAAACAGTGCGCTTCTCTTCTGGTTGCTTTCGCTTGCCGCCTGGTGCTTCGCCGCCCGTCAACTCGCATGGCTCTTCGCAGCATTCTCTTTATTGGCTTTCACTCTTCCCCTGCTTATCAACCTGGGTAATGTTATGTTTAAAAAGAATAAAATTAATGAAATCAAGGTGCCAACTGCCCTTCCTCCGGCTCCTGTCATGGAAAAAGAACCTACCGCCACCGAGAAGCACGGCACCACGGTGATTGCCAACGACGTCCGCGTTGAAGGCAATATCGTATCGACGGGTCACGTCTATGTGCACGGTGAGCTCATCGGCAATATTGCCTCTGAACAGAGTCTGATCAAAATCATGCGCGGGGGACGGGTTGAGGGAAATATCACCTGCCGCGAGCTGATTATTGACGGGGCCGTGATTGGCGAATGCCACAGCGATGCCATTGAAATCTGCGAAAACGGTGAGGTAACGGGAACGCTTTCCTACCGGGCACTGGCCGTCAAAAAAGGGGGGATGTTTTCCGGTATTGCGGAGATGCTGCCTGCCGCTATCGAAAAGAACAACGTCGTTGGCCTGATCAAGGACAGCACCGCTGACGCTCCTGAAGCGTGCGAGCTTGCCAAATAATAAGCAAAAAAAAGCCAGCGAAACGCTGGCTAAAGTAATACTGGAAGCAATGTGAGCAATGTCGTGCTTTCAGGTTCCCGTAGCGGTCTTCCTGAATGCAGAGCAATAATAATCATTCTCATTCGCACTTGTCCACTTCTTTTTGCAAAAAATAGCGGTTGACTCAAATTTTAAAGTCATTGATGTTGGAAGGGAGAGTTAACTGACTGAGGAATAAGGAATGAGTGAGATAGTGATACGCCACATCGAATCCAGCGATGCAGAAGCTTTGCGTGACATCATGTCGCATCCTGATGTGTATCACGACACGCTACAGCTCCCTCATCCCTCAATGGAAATGTGGCACGAACGCGTTGCGACAAAACCAGGCCGACGCCATCTTGTTGCCTGTCTGGAACAGCGCGTCATCGGGCATATGGCGCTGGACGTGATGGAAAACCCGCGTCGCAGCCACGTTGCCACATTCGGCATAAGCGTGGCTGCGGATATGCAGGGTCGCGGCGTAGGCCGCAGGCTCATGAGCGAAATGATTAACCTTTGCGACAACTGGTTACGCATTGAACGCATCGAATTGACGGTCTTTGCCGATAACCCAGCGGCAGTTGCACTCTATAAAAATTTTGGGTTTGAAATCGAAGGCACCGGCAGGAAATTTGCCCTGCGCAACGGCGAGTATGTGGATGCGTATTATATGGCGAGAATGAAGTAGTTATTTGCCGGGTGGCGGCTTCGCCTTACCCGGCCTACGTTCGTGCAGTTGTAGGCCCGGTAAGCGCAGCGCCACCGGGCAATACGTTAATATCCCGCCGTCAAATCATCCACCGAACGTGGATCCGATGCCCCAAACAGCGCACCGTCCGGCCCCACCATAATGCTCTGGGTGCTGCCCATCGCCTCTTTCACCGCCACTTTTTGCCCGCGCTGTTCAAGCAGCTTAATGGTGTCCGGGCTAAAGCCCTTCTCGACGCGCAGCTCGTCCGGCAGCCACTGGTGGTGGAAACGCGGGGCGTTGGTCGCTTCGGCGACGTTCATCCCAAAGTCGATGCTGTTCACCACCATCTGCAGCACGGTGGTAATAATTCGACTCCCGCCCGGGCTGCCGGTTACCAGCCAGGTTTTTCCGTCTTTCACCACGATGGTAGGCGACATGGACGAGAGCGGACGCTTCTTCGGCCCGACGGCGTTTGCATCACCGCCTACCAGCCCGTAAACGTTCGGCACGCCCGGCTTGGCGGAAAAGTCATCCATCTCGTTGTTCAGCAAAATGCCGCTGTTGCCCGCCACAATCCCGGTACCAAAGGTGGTATTCAGCGTATAGGTCACCGCCACCGCATTGCCGTCTTTATCCACCACCGAGAAGTGGGTGGTCTGGTTGCTTTCATAAGGCGCCAGCTTGCCGGGGCGGATCTCGCTCGACGGCTTCGCCTTGTTGATGTCGATCTGGTCGGCCAGGGATTTGGCATAGGCTTTGTTGGTCAGCGCCTGCCACGGTACCTTCACGAAGTCCGGGTCGCCGAGGTACTCCGAGCGGTCGGCGTAGGCGCGTTTTTCCGCTTCCGCCATCACCTGCATGGCGTCCGCGCTGCCGAAGCCAAACTTGTGCATATCAAAGTTTTCTAGAATGTTGAGGATCTGCACGATGTGAATGCCCCCGGAAGACGGCGGCGGCATGGAGAAGACCTCGTAGCCGCGATAGGTGCCGCTAATCGGCTCGCGCTCCACCGCTTTGTACTCCGCCAGATCCGCTTTGGTGATTAGCCCACCGTTCTTTTGCATTTCATCGGCAATCTGGTCAGCAATCGCGCCTTTATAGAAGGCATCCGGGCCGTGTTCCGCAATCCGCTCCAGGCTGGTCGCCAGGTTCTTCTGCACCAGCTTATCGCCCTTCTTCAGCGGCTCGCCGTCTTTCCAGAAGATGGCCTTACTGTTTTCGTGATTCGGAATGACTTCACTGCCGTAGGTTTTGAGATCGTCCGCGAGCGCGTCATTGACCACAAAACCCTCGCGCGCCAGCTTGATGGCAGGCTGCACCACTTTGTTCAGCGGCAGCGTGCCGTATTTTTCCAGCGCCAGCGAGAAGCCCGCAACGGTGCCCGGCGTGCCAGAGGCGAGGTGCGAGGTCAGGGATTTCTTGCTGTCCGGGTTGCCCTGCTCGTCAAGGAACATATCGCGGGAGGCCTGATTCGGTGCCATCTCACGGAAGTCGATGGCGGTGGTTTTCCCGTCTTTGGTACGCAGCATCATAAACCCGCCGCCGCCGAGGTTACCCGCCTGCGGATGCGTGACCGCCAGCGCGTACCCCACCGCAACCGCCGCATCCACCGCGTTACCGCCCTGTTTGAGAATATCGACGCCTACCTGGGTTGCCAGCGCGTCAACCGAGGCCACCATGCCATGCGTCGCCCGCACAGGATGGAAAACGTCTTCCTCCACGCCGTAGGAGACGGGAGGCGCCGCGGGCGGGTTGGCCGCCACGCTAAATGTGCCGCCTGCCATCAGCGCGGCGATCGCTACCCAGCGCAAAAACGTTGATTTCATCATTATTGTTCTCCAGGTGATAGGGTCCATACTCCCCGCTTAAGCCTGGTTCACAACTCCTAAAAAATCATCGTCATGGTGAAATCGGGGTAAACTTAAGAGAAACCTCAAAAGGAGGAGATGACAATGAAACGCTTGATGATTCTTACGGCACTGCTTCCCTTTGCCGCGCTCGCACAGCCACTCAATACGATGAACAACCCTAACCAGCAGGGTTACGTCATTCCCAGCCAGCAGCGGATGCAAACGGAGATGATGAGCCAGCAACAGCAGCAGAAAGGGATGCTTAATCAACAGTTGAAAACGCAAACCCAAATGCAGCAGCAGAGCCTGCAAAACCAGATGAACGCCAACACCCAGCGCATCCAGCAGGGTCAGGTGCGCGAGCAGCCGCTGCCGAATAAAAACGGCGGGATGTTAGGCGGGGGGTCAACCCTGAACAGCGGCCAGCAGCATATGCTGCCGCCGCAGTCGAACGGCGGTATGCTTAATCCGCAGAACTAAAGTTCGGGCCGATGCGGTCAATCGCATCGGTACAAATGCTGTCCACGCCCCAGCGCAGCAGTTCGGCTGCACGCTGGGGTTTGTTAACGGTATACACCAGAATATGCAGACCCGCCGCTTTCAACATCTTCACCCGCGCCTCATCCAGCAGCTTGTGATTGAGATGAATTGAAACGCACGCTAAGCGTGTCGTCAGCTCGTGCCAGTCCTCGCGCCACTCGTCCAGCAGCAGCCCACGCGGGAGCTCCGGCACGGCCGCCTGTGCCGCTTCCAGCGCGTCGATCTCAAACGACGACAGCAGCGGTGCCGTCATCCCTTCCCATAGCTCACGCGCGGCCAGCGCGATGACTTTGCCCGTCAGCGGCCCGGTGCCGGTGGTCGGTTTGATTTCGATATTGGCCATCATACCGTGCTGGCGACAGCGATCCGCCACTTCCGCCAGCAGCGGCAGCGGTTCGCCTTTGAATTCGCCGCTGTACCAGCTTCCGGCATCAACCTTCAGCAGATCGCGCCACGGCAGTTCACCCGCCACGCCCCAGCCGTTGCTGGTGCGTTCGAGGTTATCGTCATGCAGCAGGAAAATTTCGCCGTCTTTCGACAGCTTGGCGTCGAACTCGATCATCGTGTGGCCGTAGCGCGCGCCAACGTCAATCGCCGCCAGGGTATTTTCCGGCGCCAGCTTACCGCCGCCCCGGTGGGCGACGATGTGGGGATAAGGCCAGTTGCTCATACTCGTTGTCCTGTTTCACCGTCAAAGAAGTGCAGGTGATTTTCCGGCAGGTGCAGCCACAGCGTGCTGCCTGCTTTCGGGCGTTCCTGATGCGCTAAACGCACCACTATTTTTTGCTCACCCCAGCGTCCGTGCGCCAGGTTATCTGCACCCAACATCTCCAGCGTGTCCATCACCAGCGGCACGCCGCCGTCCGCCTGAGAGGTTAAACCGATATGCTCCGGGCGGATACCGAGCGTCATCTTACGCCCGGCGTAGCCACGATAGTACCAGTTGATGGGCAATGCCATCCCGCTTTCCAGTTCAAAGTGGGTGCCCGCGCTGCTGATCCGTCCTTCCAGCAGGTTCATTGCCGGGCTGCCGATAAAGCTCGCCACAAAGCGGGTAGCCGGTTTCTCATACACCTCCACCGGGGTGCCAATCTGCTCGGCGATGCCTTTGTTCATCACCATCACGCGCTGGGCGAGGGTCATGGCTTCGACCTGATCGTGGGTCACGTACAGGGAGGTGGTTTTCAGACGACGGTGCAGTTGCTGCAGCTCAAGACGCATCTGCACGCGCAGCTTGGCGTCGAGGTTAGAAAGCGGTTCGTCGAACAGGAATACCGCCGGATCGCGCACGATGGCGCGCCCCATCGCCACGCGCTGGCGCTGGCCGCCGGAGAGCTCGCGCGGGCGGCGCTTCAGCAGGCCGTCCAGCTCGAGAATGCGCGCCGCCTCTTTCACGCGCTCGTCGATATGGCCTTTGCCCATGCCGCGGATTTTCAGCCCCCAGGCCATGTTCTCTTCCACGCTCATGTGCGGGTAGAGGGCGTAGTTCTGGAACACCATCGCGATGCCTCTGTCTTTCGGCTCCATTTCGGTGACGCGCTGGCGGTCAATCCAGATATCCCCGGACGTCACGCGCTCCAGCCCCGCCACCATGCGCAGCAGCGTGGATTTGCCGCAGCCGGACGGGCCGACCATCACGATAAATTCCCCGTCCGCCACGTCGAGCGTCAGCGGCTGAATCACCTGGGTTTTACCGTCCCAGCTTTTGGTTACTGCCTGAAGTTTTAAACCTGCCATCTTATTTCTCGCTATCGACCAGGCCACGGACAAACGCACGCTGCATGGCTAAAACAATGACTACGGGTGGGATAAGGGTGAGCAGCATCGCCGCCATCACCTGGTTCCAGAGGGTGGTGCCTTCACCGGTGGCAATCATGCCTTTGATGCCCGCCACGGCGGTGCCGAGGTTGACGTCCTGAATAATCAGCAGCGGCCACAGGTACTGGTTCCAGCCGTAGATAAAGGTGATCACAAACAGCGCCGCGAGGTTGGTTTTCGACAGCGGCAGCACGATGTCGCGGAAAAAGCGCATTGGCGACGCGCCGTCGATGCGCGCTGCTTCAATCAGCTCGTCCGGCAGGGTCATAAAGAACTGGCGGAACAGGAAGGTCGCGGTCGCCGAGGCCATCAGCGGCAGGGTCAAGCCCGCGTAGCTGTCGAGCATCTTCAGGTTGGCGATCACCTCCACCGTCGGGAAGATACGCACCTCCACCGGCAGCATCAGGGTAATGAAGATCATCCAGAAGAAGAGGTTACGCAGCGGAAAGCGGAACCAGACGATGGCGAAGGCCGAGAGCATCGACACCGTAATTTTGCCGACGGTGATGCCAAACGCCATGATGAAGCTGTTGAGCATCATCAGCCAGAACGGCGCGCTGTTGGCGCCCACGCCCTGTGTCCAGATGGTCCTCATGTTCTCGAAAAGATGTGTGCCTGGGATCAGCGTCATCGGCGTGTCGAACACCGCTTTGGTGTCCAGCGTGGCGGCGACAAACGCCACGTACAGCGGGAAGAGGATGACGATAATCCCTAAAATCAGCATGGTATGGCTGAAAATCGTCAGCCCGCGACGGTTCTCAATCATTGGTAGCGCACCTTACTTTCGACATAGCGGAACTGCACCACCGTGAGGATGATGACGAGGAACATCAGCACCACCGACTGCGCGGCAGAAGCGGAGAGATCCAACCCCGCAAAGCCTTCGCGGTAGATCTTGTAGATCAGCGTCGTTGTCGCCTGCACCGGTCCGCCTGCGGTCGCCGCGTCGATCACCGGGAAGGTGTCGAAGAAGGCGTACACGAGGTTAACTACCAGCAGGAAGAAACTCACCGGAGCGATCAGCGGCAGCGACAGCCTGAAGAAGCGGCGAATGGGACCTGCGCCGTCAATCGCCGCCGCTTCCACCAGCGAACGTGGGATGGACTGCAGCGCGGCAAAGAAGAACAGGAAGTTGTAGCTGATCTGCTTCCACACCGAGGCAAACACCACCAGGAACATCGCCTGGCCGCTGTTCTGGGCGTGGTTCCAGTCGTAGCCCAGTTCGGCCAGGAAGTGGGTAATCAGCCCGCGCCCCGGGTTAAACAGGAAGATCCACAATACGGCGGCGACGGCGGGAGCCACGGCGTACGGCAGCAGCATCAGCGTTTGATAAATACGGCTGCCGCGTACCACGTAATCCACCAGCGCGGCGAAGAACAGCGAGGCTAAAAGGCCGCTGACGGTCACCAGGGCGCTGAACTTGATCGTCGTCCAGAAGGAATCCAGGTAGTAGCTGTCATGGAACAGCGCGGTGAAGTTGTCCAGCCCGACAAACTGGCTGGAAAGCCCGAACGGATCGACGCTTTGTACCGAGTACCACAGCGCTTCGCCCGCAGGCCAGATAAAGAAAATAACGGTGATGACCAACTGCGGCGCGACCAGCAGGTACGGCAGCCAGCGGGAACGGAACACCGGACGGGATGATGACATAGGTTAGCTCTGCGTTAGGTAACCCTCACCCCGGCCCTCTCCCAAAGGGAGAGGGAGATATGTTCCCTCTCCCTTTGGGAGAGGGTTAGGGTGAGGGAAAAAATTATGACTTTGTCGACTGCTCAAAGCGGCGCAGCAGCTGATTCCCGCGCTCTACCGCTGAATCCAGCGCCTGCTGTGGCGTTTTCTTCCCGGTCCACACGCTTTCCAGCTCTTCATCAACGATGGTGCGGATCTGCGGCATGTTGCCCAGACGCAGGCCCTTGGTGAACGGCAACGGCGGCTTGTTCAGCATCTGCCGCGTCGCAATGTCCGCCCCTGGGTTCTTGCTGTAGAAGCCCTGCTCGCGGGTCAGGTCATACGCGGCTTTGGTGATCGGCAGGTAGCCGGTCTTCTGGTGCCACTCGGCAGCATTTTCAGGCTTCGCCAGGAAGTCGAGGAACTCGGCTACACCTTTGTAGGTGCCGTTGTCTTTGCCCTGCATGACCCACAGGCTCGCTCCGCCGATGATGGCGTTCTGCGGCGCGCCCTTCACGTCGGCATCGTACGGCATCATGCCCACGCCGTAGTTAAATTTGGCGTAGTGACGGATATCCGCCAGCGAGCCGGACGATGCGGTGGTAATGGCGCAGTCGCCGTTGTAGAACTTCTCGGTGGATTCGTCTTTACGCCCGAAGTAGCTGAAGTCGCCCTTCTTGTTGAGTTCTTCCAGCAGGGCGATGTGCTTCACCTGCTCCGGCTTGTTGAACTCCAGCACCGCGTCGGTGCCGTCGAAGCCGTTGTTTTTGGTGGCAACCGGCAGGCCGTGCCAGGCGCTGAAGTTTTCAATCTGGATCCAGCCCTGCCAGCCGCTGGCGTAACCGCACTTCATCCCCGCCGCTTTCAGCTTCGCGGTGTACTCGGCCAGATCCTGCCAGGTTTTTGGCGGCTGCTCCGGGTCTAAACCGGCTTTCCTGAAGGCGTCTTTGTTGTAGTACAGCACCGGCGTAGAGCTGTTAAACGGCTGAGACAGCAGATGGCCGGTTTTGGAATCGGTGTAGTAACCGGAAACGGTCGGCACGAACTGTGATTCGTCAAAATTGATACCCGCCTCTTTGAACACTTCATACACCGGCTTGATGGCTTTAGAGGCCATCATGGTGGCGGTGCCCACTTCATAAACCTGTAACAAGGCTGGCGCATTGCCGGTACGGAAGGCGGCAATGCCCGCGCTCAGGCTCTGCTCGTAGTTGCCTTTGTACACCGGCACAATTTTGTAATCCGGGTGGGTGTCGTTGAAACGCTGCGCCAGGGAGTCAACCTCTTTACCCAACTCCCCTTCCATGGAATGCCAGAACGGAATGGTGGTCACAGCCATTGCGTTCGTTGCAAAAGCCAGACCGATTGCCAGACCCAAAGCTGTGTGTCGTAACGATGTCATTGTCATCTCTCTTATTGTGCCGGATGCGCGATATCACGCGTTTTATGCTCGCGAGGTAACATGACATGCTCGAATTACAGAAAAATAACTGTTTGTTTACAGATAAGTGACAGCCAGGCGTCAGGGGGATGATGGTTGTGTGAAGGGGTTGGGGTGTGGTTGGGTGCGGTCTGGTGCCCTCACCCCGACCCTCTCCCACAGGGAGAGGGAGAAAAGCGATCGGTTCCCTCTCCCTTGAGGGAGAGGGTTAGGGTGAGGGGGAAATGCAATTAACCGCCCAAATACGCGCTCCGCACCGCCTCGTTTGCCAGCAGCGCGTCGCCGGTATCCTCCAGCACCACGCGACCGTTCTCCAGCACGTAGCCACGGTCGGCCAGCTTCAGCGCCTGGTTGGCGTTCTGCTCGACGAGGAAGATGGTCATCCCCTCTTTGCGCAGCTGCTCAATGGTGTCGAAGATCTGCTGAATGATGATCGGCGCAAGACCGAGCGACGGTTCATCCAGCAGCAGCAGACGCGGCTGGCTCATCAGCGCGCGGCCAATCGCCAGCATTTGCTGCTCGCCGCCGGACATGGTGCCCGCACGCTGGATGCGGCGCTCCCACAGGCGTGGGAAGAGTTCGTACACCCACTTGATGCGGGTCTGGTATTCATCGCGGTGAGCAAAGAAGCCGCCCATCGCCAGGTTCTCTTCCACCGTCATGCGGGAAAACACGCGACGCCCTTCCGGGACAATCGCCACCGCTTCACGCATGATTTTGGCGGTCTGCCAGTCGGTAATGTCTTTGCCATCGAACACAATCCGCCCGCTGGTGGCGCGCGGGTCGCCACACAGGGTGCCGAGCAGCGTGGTTTTACCCGCGCCGTTGGCCCCGATCAGGGTGACGATTTCGCCCTGATTGATGTGCAGGCTGACGTCGTGCAGCGCCTGGATCTTGCCGTAGTGCGCGTTGACCTTGTCGAACGTTAACATCGCTTTTTCCATCTTATGCCTCACCAAGGTATGCGCGGATCACGTCCGGGTTGTTGCGGATCTCTTCCGGCGTGCCGTTCGCCAGCGGCGTGCCCTGGTTTACCACGTAGATACGGTCCGAAATGCCCATCACCAGCTTCATGTCATGCTCAATCAGCAGGATGGTGGTGTCGTGATGATCGCGCAGCTCGGCAATCAGCTCGTCCAGCTCTTTGGTCTCTTTCGGGTTGAGGCCTGCCGCCGGTTCGTCGAGCATCAGGATTTCCGGCTGCGTCACCATGCAGCGCACAATCTCCAGGCGACGCTGATCGCCGTAGGCCAGGTTGCTCGCCTGACGGTTGGCGTGCTGCAGCAGGCCAATTCGGTCGAGCCAGGTGGCGGCGCGGTCAAGCGCTTCATCCTGCGCGCGGCGGAAGGCCGGGGTTTTAAGCAGGCCGGAGAACAGCCCGGTTTTCAGCTGCTGATGCTGTGCCACCAGCAGGTTCTCAATCACCGTCATCTCGCGGAACAGACGCACGTGCTGGAAGGTACGCACCACGCCCATGCGGGCAATCTGCTGGCCCGGCAGCCCTTCCAGGTGCTGGTCGCGCAGCATGATGGTGCCGCCCGTCGGCTTGTAGAAGCCGGTCAGGCAGTTGAAGACCGTGGTTTTCCCCGCGCCGTTCGGGCCAATCAGGGAGACAATCTCTTTCTTGTGCAGATCCAGATTCACGTTGTTGACCGCCAGCAGGCCGCCAAAACGCATCATCAGACCGTTAACGGATAATAATGGCTGGCTCATGCCTGCTCTCCTTTCGCTTGCCCGTTCTTCAGCTTCAGCTGTGGACGGGTCATCGGCAGCAGACCCTGCGGACGCCAGATCATCATCAGCACCATCAAACCACCCAGCATCAGCATGCTGTATTCGTTAAAGTCGCGCATCAGCTCGCGCGAGACCACCAGCAGGATGGCCGCGAGGATAACGGCGAACTGCGAGCCCATCCCGCCGAGTACCACAATCGCCAGCACGAAGGCCGATTCGGCAAAGGTGAAGGATTCCGGGCTAACGAAGCCCTGACGCGCGGCAAACAGCGTTCCGGCGAAACCGGCAAACGCGGCGCTGATGGTGAATGCGGTCAGCTTGATGCGGGTCGGGTTCAGGCCCAGCGAGCGGCAGGCGATTTCATCTTCGCGCAGCGCTTCCCACGCGCGGCCCAGCGGCATGCGCAGCAGACGGTTGATCACGAACAGGGTAATCACCACCAGCAGCAGCGCCACCAGATAGAGCCAGATCACGCGGTCGGACGGATCGTACTTGATGCCAAAGAAGTTGCTGAAGGTATCCCAGCCGCCTTCGCGGGCGGTGCGGCTGAACTCCAGGCCGAAGAAGGTCGGTTTCGGGATCTGGCTGATGCCGTTCGGGCCGCCGGTCACTTCGGTATTGTTGAGCAGCAGGATACGGACGATTTCGCCGAAGCCCAGGGTCACAATCGCCAGATAGTCACCGCGCAGGCGCAGCACCGGGAAGCCGAGCAGGAAGCCCGCGGCGGCAGAGACCAGCCCCGCCAGCGGCAGGCAAGTCCAGAAGCCGAGGCCGTAATAGTGGTTCAGCAGCGCGAAGGTGTAAGCACCGATGGCATAGAAGCCGCCGTAGCCCAGCACCAGCAGGCCGGAGAGCCCCACTACCACGTTCAGACCGAGACCCAGGATCACGTAGATCATGGTCAGGGTGGCGATATCCACGGTCCCGCGCGATACCACAAACGGCCACGCCACGGCGGCGACCAGCAGCGCCACGAGGAACAGCTTCTGCTTCACGGTAGTACCGTCGATAGCGGGCAGCACGAATTTCGGCCCGGAGACGTTTTTCAGCGTCTTCTGGAAGACCGGGCGCAGCAGCTGGAACAGGAACACCACGGCCGTGCCGATAAACACCCACTGCCAACGAATATCAGCGGCGGTGTCGACCACCAGCTTAGTGCCGTCCAGCTCTAACTGGACGCCCATAAAGACGCCCGCCAGCACGAAGAACATGGCGGCAGAGAGCAGCGCCATTGCAAAATGCATCGGTTTCATACTTTCTCTACCTCCGGACGGCCCAGAATACCGGTAGGCATCACCAGCAGAACCAGAATCAGCAGGGCAAACGACACCACGTCTTTATATTCTGTGCTCAGGTACGCCGAGGAGAGCGCTTCCGCCACGCCCAGGATCAGGCCGCCGATCATCGCGCCCGGAATACTGCCGATACCACCCAGTACCGCGGCGGTGAAGGCTTTCATCCCGGCCATAAAGCCGATGTACGGGTTAATCACGCCATAGAACTGGCCGAGCAGTACGCCTGCCACCGCTGCCATCGCGGCACCAATCACGAAGGTCAGGGCGATCACGCGGTCGGTGTTGATGCCGAGCAGGCTCGCCATCTTCAGATCTTCCGCGCAGGCGCGGCAGGCGCGCCCCATGCGGGAGTAGCGGATGAAAATAGTCAGAGCCAGCATTGCCAGGAAGGTTACAACCCAGATAACCAGCTGCATGGTGGTGATAGAGGCAGAGAAGTTCTCGCTGGCCCCCACAATCCACTGGCCGTTAAACAGGCTTGGCAGCGCCACGTCGCGCGAGCCTTCGGTCAGGCTGACGTAGTTTTGCAGGAAGATGGACATCCCGATGGCGGAGATCAGCGCAATCAGGCGTTTTGAACTGCGCACGGGCCGGTAGGCCACGCGTTCGATGCTCCAGCCGTAGGCGCTGGCAATCACAATCGCGCCGACAAACCCGGCGGCGACCAGCAGCCAGCTGCTGTCGATGCCCATCATCATCAGGGCGGCAATGATCATAAAGGAGACGTAGCTACCGATCATGTACACCTCGCCGTGGGCGAAGTTGATCATGCCGATAATGCCGTAAACCATCGTGTAGCCGATGGCGATCAGTGCGTAGGTGCTTCCCAGCGTAACGCCGTTAAACATCTGCTGCAGGAAATAGAGAAACTGCTCGGACATATGCAAACCTTTTTATACCCGCCCGGTGAGCCGGGCGGTGGGATAGTTATTTGGCGGCCGAGGACGAACCGTCGGCGTGCCACTTAAAGACACCAAATTCAAATCCCTTCAGATCGCCTTTCTCATCCCAGTTCAGCGGCCCAATCACGGTGTTCGCCCCGTGTGCTTTTAAATCTTTCACCAGATCCAGCGGCTCTTTGCTGCCGGTACGCTCCAGCGCGGTCGCCAGAGACTGCACGGCCGCGTAGGTGATCCAGACGTACGGACCGCTCGGATCTTTCTTCTGCGCCTTGAGCGCCTCTACGATAGCCTTGTTGGCCGGATCCTGGTCATAGCGTTTTGGCATCGTGACCAGCATGCCTTCGGCAGAATCCCCGGCGATGTTTGACAGGGAGGCGTTGCCCACGCCCTCTGGCCCCATAAACTGGGTTTTCAGGCCGGTGGCACGCGCCTGGCGCAGCATCTGGCCCATTTCCGGGTAGTAGCCGCCGTAGTAAACGAAGTCGATATTCTCTTTTTGCAGACGGGCGATCAGCGCGGAGAAGTCTTTCTCACCGGCGGTAATGCCGTCGAAGAAGACGATGTTCGCGCCGCCTTTTTTCAGGCCGTCCTGCACGGAACGCGCCAGGCCTTCGCCGTACTGCTGTTTGTCATGAATGATGGCAATACGCGTTGGCTTAACGGTGTCGAGGATGTATTTGGCGGCGGTGGGTCCCTGCGAGGAGTCCAGACCGGCGGTACGCATAATGTGCTGGTAGCCGCGCTGGGTCAGCTCCGGGTTAGTTGCGCCCGGGGTGATCATCAGAATGCCTTCGTCTTCGTAAATATCAGACGCGGGCTGCGTGGACGATGAGCACAGGTGGCCGATGACGTACTGGATACCGTCGTTGACGATTTTGTTGGCGACCGCGACGGCCTGTTTTGGATCGCAGGCGTCGTCATATTCTACGCCCACCAGCTTATCGCCTTTGATGCCGCCTTTAGCGTTGATGTCTTTAATGGCCTGACGTGCGCCGTTGAACTCCATATCACCCCACTGGGCAACAGGACCGGACATCGCGCCGACCACAGCAACTTTTATGTCGTCCGCCATAGCCGCCTGCGAAATTGCCAGTGCGACCATTCCCGCGATTATTGCTTTCGCGTTCCTTTTCATCTCTGAATCCCCATTCGTGATGTCGTGTATATATTTTGTTTTATTATGGTTAAAAAGCATTCTGTACTTTTAATGAACAACGCTATTTTTACCAGTGCCTTTAATGGTTTAGCGCGGTTTTTTATCAAAAACCAGACTAATATCTCTATTTTTCAGTCGATTAAGCAAAGATAATATTCTGAAATCAGGCAGAGATAAACAAATAAAAGTGCAGTTTGCAGCATAAAATAACGGTACAAAGCGCCGAATAAATCACTGCCTGTCAGGTTAAAATTCTGCTTAATTTTCGATCCATGTGTTTTCGAACTGCGCAATGCGTTGCCAAAAAACTAATCACCTGGTAAATGGGAATAAAAAGAGAAAGCACCCGAGCAAATAAATTGAGTACACTGGCCCTACTCAATCTGATTTGGACAAGTAGCTAATGAAACTGACTATCGTGCGTCTGGTGACCTTTAGCGACCAGGATCATATCGACCTGGGCAAGATCTGGCCGGAATATTCCCCTTCGTCGCTGGCCGTCGACGAAAATCACCGTATCTATGCCGCGCGCTTTAACGAGCGTCTGCTGGCCGCCGTTCGCGTGACGCTGAGCGGCACGGAAGGGGCGCTGGATTCCCTGCGCGTGCGCGACGTCACCCGCCGTCGCGGGATCGGACAGTATTTAATTGAAGACGTCATCCGTGAAAACCCGAGCGTGACCTCCTGGTGGATGGCCGACGTGGGCGTGGAAGACCGCAGCGTGATGGCGGTGTTTATGCAGGCGTTAGGGTTTACGGCGCAGGCGAACGGGTGGGAGAAGCGCGAGGGTTGATGTGTGCGACCTGATTTGTGCGGCCTGATGCCCTCACCCCGGCCCTCTCCCACAGGGAGAGGGAGAAAACCTGGCAATTCCCTCTCCCTTTGGGAGAGGGTTAGGGTGAGGGCATCAACCCGCAGCAGTATTATTTTGCGTCAGTAGCAGTCCCGTTAGCATGCCAGTCAAACACGCCGAACTCGAAGCCCTTCAGATCGCCCTTCTCATCCCATGACAGCGGCCCCATGACGGTTTCCACGGAGTTCGCTTTGAGCCAGGTGGCAATCTCAGCCGGATCGGCTGACTGGTTCAGGCCCGCCTGCAGTGACTGCAGCGCCGCGTAGGTGGTCCAGACGAACGCGCCGCTTGGATCCTGTTTCTTCGCCTTGATCGCATCTACGATTGGTTTGTTCGCTGGCACCTGGTCGTAGTTCTTCGGCTTGGTTACCAGCAGGCCTTCGGCTGATTCACCCGCGATGTTAGACAGGGACACGTTTGCCACGCCTTCCGGCCCCATGAACTGAGTTTTCAGACCGGCAGCGCGCGCCTGGCGCAGGATCTGGCCCATTTCCGGGTGGTAGCCACCGTAGTAAACGAAATCAATATTCTCTTTCTTCAGACGCGCCACCAGCGTGGAGAAGTCTTTCTCACCGGCGGTAATACCGTCGAAGAACACCACGTCAGCATTGGCTTTCTTCAGGTTGTCCTGTACGGAACGCGCCAGACCTTCACCGTACTGCTGCTTGTCGTGAACGATAGCGATGCGCTTCGGCTTCACTTTTTCAACGATGTATTTCGCTGCGGTTGGGCCCTGGTCAGAGTCCAGGCCGGTGGTGCGCAGGGTCAGCTTGTAGCCGCGCGAGGTCAGCTCCGGCGCGGTTGCAGCCGGGGTGATCATCAGAATGCCTTCGTCTTCGTAGATGTCAGACGCGGGCTGCGTAGAAGAGGAGCACAGGTGACCGATAACGTATTTGATCCCGTCGTTCACCACTTTGTTCGCCACCGCGACCGCTTGTTTCGGGTCACAGGCATCATCATATTTTACGATCTGCAGTTTTTCGCCCTTGATGCCGCCCTTAGCATTAATGTCTGCAACCGCCTGTTCTGCGCCCGTAAATTCCTGGTCGCCGTACTGAGCTACCGGACCGGACATCGCGCCAACCACAGCAACTTTGATATCTGCCTGTGCCATGGTGCTGAATGCCAACGCGATACATCCTGCCAGTAACGCTTTACCCTTCATGTTCATCCTGAGATTCCCCATTATTATGGTTATTACGATTGTTGTGATGTTGTTGTGCAGCGCTTTATGTCAGTTATAGGTGTGCTGTTCGCGCTTTTTCAGCATACTCTGCTAAAACATACCCGATTTTTATGATTTTGGAATAGCTAATTTGAAATGTATCTATGCTATGCCCGGCACCGTTTTGCGCCGGGCATTTGGCTTTATCGTGTCAGCGAGGCGGAAATAATATCCAGCGCCTGTCGGAACTGCGCTTCGGGGATCGTGAGCGGATAGAGGAAGCGAATCACGTTGCCGTACACGCCGCAGCTCAGGAGCAGCAGCCCTTCGTTCAACGCGCGTTCTTGCACCTGTCGGGTGAATTCCGGCGAGGGTTGCCCGGATTGCGGATCGTTGAACTCCACCGCCACCATAGAGCCTTGCGCACGAATGTCGGCAATATACGGGCAGCCATCCTTCGCTTTATTTAGCACCTCTACCAGATGGTGGCCAAGGTGGGCCGCGCGGGTGCAGAGATCTTCTTCGTCAATCACGTCCAGCACCGCATGGGCCGCGGCAATCGCCAGCGGGTTACCCGCGTAGGTGCCGCCCAGCCCGCCGGGCGCGGGGGCGTCCATCACCTCCGCCCGACCAGAGACCGCCGAAAGCGGCATCCCACCCGCCAGGCTTTTCGCCATGGTGATAAGGTCCGGCTTCACACAGTGGTTTTCCATCGAGAACAGCTTGCCGGTGCGGGCGAAGCCAGTTTGGACTTCGTCGGCAATCAGCAAAATCCCGTGGGTATCGCACAGGGCACGCAGCGCCTGCATAAAATCGGCGGGCGCGACATTAAACCCGCCCTCACCCTGAACCGGTTCGAGGATAATGGCCGCCACCTGGTCTGGCGCGATATCCGCTTTGAAAATGCGCTCCAGGCTTTTTAACGCTTCCGCCGTGCTGATGCCGTGCAGATCGTTAGGGAACTGTGCGTGGTACACCGAGCCGGGGAACGGGCCGAAGCCCAGCTTGTAGGGTGCGACCTTGCCGGTCAGCGCCATGGTCATAAAGGTGCGGCCATGGAAGGCGCCGCCAAAGGTGATAAGGCCGGGGCGTTTGGTGTACGCGCGGGCAATTTTGACCGCGTTTTCAACCGCTTCTGCGCCCGTCGAGAAGAAGGCGGTTTTGGCAGGACCGTCAATCGGCACGCGCTGGTTGATGCGTTCGGCAAGCGCCACATAGCCCTCATACGGCACAATCTGGTAGGCCGTGTGGGTGAAGGCGTGGAGTTGTTTTTCGATGGCGGCAATGACTTTTGGATGGCGATGGCCGGTATTCAGCACCGCGATCCCGGCGGCGAAGTCGATGTACTCATTGCCTTCCACGTCCCACACCGTGGCGTTTTCAGCTTTATCGGCATAGAAGTTACACATCACGCCGATGCCGCGCGGCGTCGCCTGTAAACGCCGGTCGTTCAGTTCGTTATTTTTCACCCTGTCCCCCTGAGAAAGTCGCCTGCTTAGCGCATCAGTAAGTGTTTGCCAGGGGGAGGGAATTCGCCAGAGCGGGCGCTAAAAAAACAAAACCCCCGGACTCGCATCCAGGGGTTATCGGTGTACTTCGCTTAGATTACGCTTCGATAGCAGCGCGAAGTTTTTTCATGGCGTTCTTTTCAAGCTGACGGACACGTTCCGCGGAAACGCCGTAGCGGTCGGCCAGCTCCTGCAGCGTGGACTTGTTGTCTTCGTCCAGCCAGCGGGCGCGGATGATATCCTGGCTACGCTCGTCGAGACCTTCCATCGCGAAGGTCAGCTTATTCGCCGCCTGGTCTTCCCAGTTGTCCTCTTCAATGCCGTCGGCAAAGTTAGAGGTTTTATCCTGCAGGTACAGGACCGGGGCCATCGGCTGGCTGTCAGAGGCGTCGTCGTCGGAGGACATATCAAAGGTCATGTCCTGCGCGGCCATGCGGGATTCCATCTCACGGACGTCTTTGCTGGATACGCCCAGCTCGCGCGCCACCATTTCGACTTCATCCTGGTTAAACCAGCCCAGACGCTGCTTGGTTTTACGCAGATTGAAGAACAGTTTGCGCTGCGCTTTTGTCGTGGCGACCTTCACAATACGCCAGTTACGCAGGACGTATTCGTGAATTTCTGCTTTGATCCAGTGCACGGCGAAGGAGACCAGTCGCACACCCACTTCCGGGTTGAAGCGACGTACAGCCTTCATCAGGCCGATGTTACCTTCCTGAATCAAGTCCGCCTGCGGCAGGCCGTAGCCCGAGTAGTTACGAGCAACGTGAACAACAAAGCGCAGGTGAGACAGGATCAGCGTCTTAGCTGCTTCCAGATCGCCCTGGTAATGCAGCTTTTCAGCAAGCTCCTTTTCTTCCTCGGCCGTTAACATCGGCCAGGTGTTCGCAGCCCGGATGTAAGATTCCAGGTTACCAACAGGGGCTAAAGCTAAAGTTTGCATTTCTTTGGTCATTCATTCCTCTCAATGTTTCTTCTGGTCCAGGCTGTCCCCATCAGGCAACAACCATGCCAAAGCGTTTGAGCAGCGAGATTAGCATTCACACTTTTATCAGACCGTGATTTTATCCACAAGTTCCAGGTGCAACAGTGAATAAATTACGCACAAAATGTGACATGAAGATGATAACAGGGGAAGAGACAACAGGGACGCTTTCCCTGCAGAGCGAATATCTCGGTGCAGGGAAAGATTATATCACGCTTTTATTAGTCGGGAGTAAAGTGGCGTAAATGTTGAACCGTCGCCAGCCATGCGGCTACCCAGCCGATCATGGAACACACCAGCAGCAACAGCAGGCACTCATCGAACCCTAAGCCACTGATATCAAACTTTGTTCCGAAAACCTGCGCTACTTCAGTCACGGCAGACGAAAGCCGCATCACCAAAATTTCTGACAATATCAGTGAAAGAAATGCGCCGGAAAAACCGAGCAGCGCGCCGCCGTAGAGGAACGGACGGAGGATGAAACCATCCGTTGCGCCAATCAGTTTCTGCACGTTGATGGTATCGCGGCGGGCGAAGATGCTCAGACGCACGCTGTTACCGATGACGAGGAACACCGCCGCCACCATCAGCACGCCAATCATCGCCGACACGCGCCCCACCAGCCCGGTCAGGGCAGCAAGACGGGCGAACCAGCTGTCGTCCATGCGCACTTCATCAATCCCGTTGATACGGGTGATGCGGTCGCGCAGGGTGTTAAGCGAATCGGTACCCTGGAAATCGAGTTTCGGGATCACCACCGCCACGGCGGGCAGCGGATTCTCTTCCAGCATATCCAGCGCGCCGCCAAAGCCTGACCAGTTGCGGAACTCGCCCAGCGCTTCATCGCGCGAGAGATAGTTAACCTTCTCCACGCCCTGTTCGGCCTGGATTTGCCCGACCACCTGCGCCGCCGCGTTATCGTCGAGCGCTTTATCCAGATAAACGGTGATCTGCGGCGACGGATAATACTGCGACGCTGCCTGGTTAACGTTCTTATAGACCATGTAGCAGACGCTTGGCAGCGTCAGGGAGATGGCGATCACCATCACCGTCAGGAACGTCGCCAGCGGCTTGCTTTTCAGATCCTGCAATGCCCCCTGGAAGGCATAACGCACCTGCTCGTTGAACACGTTGGTCTTGCGGGAGTTCGGCTTCGGCGCGGCCTTCGCGCGCTTTGGCGTATTACGATTGCCGTCACCGCCGCCCTGCGGCTTACGGAAACGGTCAAACCGGTTTCCGAACTGCCGAATCTGGTTCATTGCATCACGCTTGTTCACCGTGGCCTCCGTGCAAATGCCCGTCGCTCAGGGTCAGCATGCGGTACGAACGACGGGAAATGAGCCCAATGTCGTGCGTCGCCATCAATACCGTGACCCCTACGCGGTTGAATTCCTCAAACAGACGCAAAATCCCTTCGGACAGGGCATCGTCCAGGTTACCGGTTGGTTCATCCGCCAGCAGTACGGCAGGCTTGTTCACCACCGCACGGGCGATGCCCACGCGCTGCTGCTCACCGCCGGACAGCTGGATCGGGAAGTTCTTCGCTTTGTCCAGCAGCCCGACCTTATCCAGCGCCGCAGAGACGCGACGGCGGATATCGTCATAGCTGGCGCCGGCAATAATCAGCGGGATAGCGACGTTATCAAAAACGGTGCGATCCATCAGCAAGTGGTGATCCTGGAAAATCATGCCGATCTGACGACGCAGGAACGGCACTTCGCGGTTTTTCAGGCGGCTAATTTCGTGGCCGCTGAAAAAGATTTTCCCGGCGCTGGGCCGTTCGATCCCACAGATAAGCTTGAGCAGGGTACTTTTCCCCGCGCCGGAATGGCCGGTCAGGAATGCCATCTCGCCTGGCTGCAGATGGAACGTTACCCCCTGCAGCGCTTGTCTCCCACCGAGATAGGCCTTGCTGACGTGTTCAAAGCGAATCATTGTTAGTCCTCTCGGGCAAATAATGCCTCAATAAAGTCGTCCGCCTTAAACGGACGCAAATCCTCAATACGCTCGCCCACACCGATGTAACGGATAGGAATGCCGAACTGGTCGGCCACGGAGAAGATCACCCCGCCTTTGGCGGTGCCGTCCAGCTTGGTCAGCGCGATCCCCGTCAGTCCTACCGCTTCATGGAACAGCTTCGCCTGACTGATGGCGTTCTGCCCGGTGCTGGCGTCAATGGTCAGCATAATTTCATGCGGTGCGTCTTCGTCCAGCTTCTTCATGACGCGGACGATTTTCTTCAACTCTTCCATCAGGTGCGATTTGTTCTGCAAACGCCCTGCGGTATCGGCAATCAGCACGTCCACGTTACGCGCCTTCGCCGCCTGGATGGCGTCGAAGATCACGGATGCGGAATCCGCGCCGGTATGCTGGGCAATCACCGGAATGTTGTTGCGCTGGCCCCAGACCTGCAGCTGCTCAACCGCCGCTGCACGGAAGGTATCGCCCGCCGCCAGCATCACCGACTTGCCCTGCTGCTCGAACTGACGCGCCAGCTTGCCGATGGTAGTGGTTTTACCTACGCCGTTCACGCCCACCATCAGAATAACAAATGGCGTTTTGCCTTCAATATTAAGCGGTTCGTCAACTTTTGCGAGAATTTCGCCCATCTCGTCTTTCAGCAGGCCGTACAGCGCTTCGGCATCACGCAGCTGTTTGCGGCTCGCCCCTTCGGTCAGGTTGGCGATGATCTTACGGGTGGTTTCCACACCGACGTCCGCAATCAGCAGCTGTTCTTCCAGTTCCTCAAAGAGATCGTCGTCGATCTTCTTGCCGCGGAACAGACTGATAAATCCGGAACCTAAGTTTTCTTTGGTTTTGAGCAGGCTACGCTTCAGGCGCGCGAAGAAACCTTCTTTGGTCGGTTTGTCCTGCTCCTGAACGATCTCTTCTTCGGCTTGCTCTTCTACCGGCACAACGATAACCGCTTCTTCTGCGGCTTCTGCCGCCAGCGCCTGGGCTTCCAGCTCTTCGTCGGTCAGCTCTGGCTCGCGTGCCGCTTCTTCTTCCACCGCTTCAACGATTTCAACGGTTTCCGCTTCGGCCTGCCACTCTTCGGCAGAAACCTCTTCGGCTTTTACCTCTTCCGGCAGCGGCAGCTCTTCGTGCTCAATAACGGCCTGCGGCGCGTGGGTAATGTCTTCGACGACAACCGGCTCTGGCTTCTCGCTTTCCTGAACCTGTTCAGTGACCTCAACTACCTCTTCAGCAAAGGATTCAATCTCTTCTTTGCTGTGCGCCGTTTCTTCCGCATCGACAACCGCGGCGGTTTCTACAGGCGTTTCAGGCTGCGACTGCTCTTCAACGGCTTGTTGTTCTTCGGTTTTCTGTTCTGTTTCTTGCTCTTTTTCACCGAAGCCCAGCCAGGAAAAGAAGCCACGTTTTTTTTGTTTTGCCATCTGCGACTACACTCCTCGCGGCGCTATATACATGTAAGCTAAAAAAATGATGAAATAGTCTAACACTTTACTTAATTGACATCACCGCCCGCAATCGCAGGCCAATTGTTAACAGAGCTTTCCTGAGATGAAGAAACCCAACCGCGCCCCGGCCGGTCAAATTCGTATTATCGGCGGTCAGTGGCGAGGCCGGAAATTACCGGTGCCGGACAGCCCCGGTTTACGCCCTACTACCGACCGCGTGCGCGAGACGCTGTTTAACTGGCTGGCCCCGTCAATGGTAGACGCCCACTGCCTGGACTGCTTCGCCGGAAGCGGCGCATTAGGGCTTGAAGCGCTGTCGCGCTATGCCGCCAGCGCCACGCTGCTGGAGATGGAGCGCGGCGTGGCGCAGACGCTGCAGCAAAATCTGGCGACGCTGAAGGCGAGCAACGCCAAAGTGGTCAACACCAACACGCTGAGCTTCCTCGCGCAACAGGGCACACCGCACAACGTGGTGTTCGTCGACCCACCGTTCCGCAAGGGGCTGCTGGAAGAGACGTTATCCCTGCTCGAGCAAAACAGCTGGCTGGCGGATGACGCGCTAATCTATGTAGAAAGCGAAGTGGAGAACGGTTTGCCGCCGGTGCCCGCGCACTGGGATCTGCACCGCGAAAAGGTCGCCGGTCAGGTTGCTTATCGTCTGTATCACCGTCAGGCACAAGGAGGATCCGATGCCGGTACTGATTAACCTGGGACGTTTGCTGATGCTGGGCGTCTGGGCGTTTTTGATTCTGAATCTGGTGCATCCTTTCCCGCGCCCGATGAACATTTTCGTTAACGTGGCGCTGATTTTCACGTCGTTTATGCACGCCCTGCAGATGGTGATGCTGAAAAACGGTCTTCCGAAAGACGGCCCGCAGATGACCGGATGGCAGCAGCTGCGCGTGTTTATTTTCGGCGTGTTTGAGCTGCTGGTGTGGATGAAGAAGTTTAAGGCGCAGGTGAAGAAGTAAGGTGCGGCCTGGTGCCCTCACCCTAACCCTCTCCCACTGTACGGTCCGGGGACATAGTGAACACTTGTTCGGGGACATGGTAGACACTTACAACTAAGGCATAAGAACCCGTTTATGGAGTCGCTTATGCCCTGGGATGCGAGAGATACCATGTCATTACGTACCGAGTTTGTTTTGTTCGCCTCGCAGGACGGGGCGAACATCCGTTCCCTCTGCCGTCGCTTCGGCATTTCACCGGCCACCGGCTACAAGTGGCTTCGCCGCTGGGCGGAGGAAGGGGCTGCCGGCCTTCAGGACCGCCCGCGCATACCGCACCATTCCCCTAACCGCTCATCTGACGACATCACTGCCCTGCTGCGTATGGCCCATGACCGCCATCAACGCTGGGGCGCACGCAAGATAAAGCGCTGGCTCGAAGACCAGGGGCACACCATGCCCGCCTTCAGCACCGTCCATAACCTGATGGCCCGTCACGGCCTGCTGCCGGGCACTTCACCGGGCATTCCCGCCACGGGACGCTTCGAACACGACGCGCCGAACCGCCTCTGGCAGATGGACTTTAAGGGCCACTTTCCCTTTGGCGGTGGCCGCTGCCATCCGCTCACCCTCCTGGACGACCATTCCCGTTTTTCCCTGTGCCTGGCGCACTGTACCGATGAACGGCGCGAGACCGTGCAGCAGCAACTGGTCAGCGTGTTTGAACGTTACGGCCTGCCGGACCGGATGACGATGGACAACGGCTCACCGTGGGGAGACACCACCGGCACCTGGACGGCGCTGGAGCTGTGGCTGATGCGCCACGGTATCCGGGTGGGGCATTCCCGGCCTTATCATCCGCAGACGCAGGGCAAGCTGGAGCGTTTTCACCGCAGCCTGAAGGCGGAAGTGCTGCAGGGCAAGTGGTTCGCGAGCGAGGGTGAACTGCAGCGCGCCTTCGACCACTGGCGGACGGTGTACAACCTTGAACGCCCGCATGAGGCGCTGGATATGGCGGTACCGGGCTCGCGGTATAAGCCGTCTGCACGACAATACAGCGGCAACACCACGCCCCCGGAATACGACGAGGGCGTGATGGTCAGGAAAGTGGATATCAGCGGAAAGCTGAGCGTGAAAGGGGTAAGTCTGAGCGCAGGCAAGGCGTTCAGGGGAGAACGGGTCGGGCTGAAGGAGACGCAGGAAGACGGCAGCTACGAGGTGTGGTGGTACAGCACGAAAGTGGGGGTGCTCGACCTGAAGAAAAAGTCGATCACCATGGGTAAAGGATGTTAAAAAGTGTTCACCATGTCCCCGAACACCTGTCTACCATGTCCCCGGACCGTACACCCACAGGGAGAGGGGACATTGACTCCCTCTCCCCTTGGGAGAGGGCCGGGGTGAGGGGAAAATTACAGCTCCGGTTCAAACCCTTCAAACCGCGATCCTTTATAGCTCAACGTTCCTTTCTCCCCCACCGTCAGCTGATGGTACTGCTGCGCCTCCAGGCGGAAGGTCACCTCCAGCCCGCCCGTTTCCGGCTTAAAGCTCGCTTCATAGCGCATGCTGGTTCCAGCGGGCGTCACCTGCTGCTGGCGCGAGCGGCGGTCGTTGAGCGGTTTCTCACGCTTGTTCGTCACCACCACGCGCTTTTGCATCAGCGGTGCGGCGTCGTTATCCGCCTTCTCGCGGCGCTGCTGCACGAAACGGAACGAGGCGGCAATGACGATAATCGCCACCACGATAATGAAAAAAAGCGGCATCTTGCTCATTGATAAATCCCATCAGATTTTGCGGAATTCAGGATACCTTGCCTTCCCCGTCATTGCCAAACGCCCGCCCGCGTCACTACACTGGATCAGAAACTGATTATTCAGCCTCAACAGATACAGGGAGTTAATATGCTTTGGTCATTTATCGCCGTCTGTTTGTCCGCATGGCTTTTTGTCGATGCGTCGTATCGTGGCCCTGCCTGGCAGCGCTGGCTGTTCAAACCCGTCACGCTGCTGCTCCTGCTGCTGCTGGCCTGGCAAGCGCCGATGTTTAACGCCGTCAGCTATCTGGTCCTCGCCGGGCTGTGTGCGTCCCTGATAGGCGATGCGCTGACTCTGCTCCCCCGTCAGCGCCTGCTCTATGCCGTCGGCGCGTTCTTCCTGTCGCATCTGCTGTACACGATCTACTTCGCCAGCCAGATGACGCTCTCGTTCTTCTGGCCGCTGCCGCTGGTGCTGCTGGTGATTGGTGCCCTGCTGATTGCGGTGATTTGGTCGCGTCTGGAAGAGATGCGTTTGCCGGTCTGTACCTTTATCGCCATGACGCTGGTGATGGTGTGGCTTGCAGGCGAGCTGTGGTTCTTCCGTCCGACGTCTCAGGCAATGTCAGCGTTCTTTGGCGCGGCGCTGTTGCTGATCGGGAATATCGTCTGGCTGGGCAGCCACTATCGCCGTCGCTTCCGCGCGGATAACGCGATTGCCGCCGCCTGCTACTTTGGCGGGCACTTCCTGATCGTGCGTTCGCTGTATATTTAAATAAGTCTTGACTCTGGAGTCGACTCCAGAGTGTATGCTGCGGTTAATGAGAAAATTATCATTACCGGAGACTGCCATGTCGACTCCAGAAACATCTAAAAAAGTCCCACAATTCTCGGCACTTAAGCTCAGCCCGGTTCCGCCGAAAGACGACTGCTGCTGCGAAGGCGCGTGCGAAACGCAAACTGAAATGCTGCCTGAAAGCGGCAACCGCTACAGCTGGGTCGTCAACGGCATGGACTGCGCGGCCTGCGCGCGCAAAGTGGAAAACGCGGTGATGCAAGTGCCGGGCGTGAGTCACGTTCAGGTGCTGTTCGCCACCGAAAAACTGCTGGTCAGCGCCGAAAGCGACGTCAGCAAACAGGTTGAAGCCGCCGTCAGCAAGGCGGGCTATACCCTGCGTAGCGAAACGGCCCCCGTCGAAAAAACCTCCTCCCTGAAAGAAAACCTGCCGCTCATTACCCTCGTCATCATGATGGCCCTGAGCTGGGGGCTGGAGCAGATTAACCACCCGTTCGGCAATCTGGCGTTTATCGCCACCACGCTGGTCGGGCTGTTCCCGATTGCCCGCCAGGCACTGCGCCTGATGAAAAGCGGCAGCTGGTTTGCCATCGAAACGCTGATGAGCGTGGCAGCCATCGGCGCGCTGTTCATTGGCGCGACGGCGGAAGCGGCGATGGTGCTGCTGCTGTTCTTAATCGGCGAACGGCTTGAGGGCTGGGCGGCGAGCCGGGCGCGTAAAGGGGTCAGCGCACTGATGACGCTGAAGCCTGAAACCGCCACACGGGTAAAAAACGGCAATCGTGAAACGGTGGCGATTAATACCCTACGTCCCGGAGACGTGATTGAAGTCGCCGCGGGCGGTCGTTTACCCGCCGACGGCGCGCTGGTTACCGCCACCGCCAGCTTCGACGAGAGCGCCCTGACCGGGGAATCCATTCCGGTAGAACGCGCGGCAGGTGAAAAAGTGCCTGCTGGTGCCACCAGCGTCGACCGTCTGGTGCAGCTGACGGTCCTTTCCGAACCGGGCGACAGCGCCATCGACCGCATCCTCAGGCTGATAGAAGAAGCCGAGGAGCGCCGCGCGCCCGTCGAGCGTTTCATCGACCGTTTTAGCCGGATTTATACCCCTGCCATCATGCTGGTTGCCCTGCTGGTCACTATCGTGCCGCCGCTGTTCTTCGGCGCACCGTGGGAGGGCTGGATCTATAAAGGGCTGACGCTGCTGCTGATCGGCTGCCCGTGCGCGCTGGTGATCTCCACGCCTGCGGCGATTACCTCCGGGCTGGCAGCGGCGGCACGTCGCGGGGCACTGATTAAGGGCGGCGCGGCGCTGGAGCAGCTGAGCCAGGTTCAGCATATCGCGTTCGATAAAACCGGCACGCTGACCGTCGGCAAGCCGCAGGTCACCGGCGTGTATCCGCAGGATATCGGTGAAGATGAACTGCTTACGCTGGCCGCCGCCGTTGAGCAGGGTTCCACTCACCCGCTGGCGCAGGCGATTGTGCATGAAGCGCAGTCGCGCGGGCTGGCAATTCCGTCGGCAACGGCACAGCGGGCGCTGGTCGGGTCGGGGATTGAGGCCACCGTTGACGGTAAAAAGGTGCTGATTGTCGCGGCGGGCAAGTCTTCTCATCCAGAGGTTGAGGCGTTAGAACAGACCGGACAAACTGTCGTGACCCTCATGCAGGACGGCGTCGCGAAAGGGATGCTGGCGCTGCGCGACACCCTGCGCGATGACGCCAAAGAGGCCGTGACGGCGCTGCATCAGCTTGGCGTACAGGGCGTGATCCTGACAGGCGATAATCCGCGCGCGGCGGCGGCAATTGCCGGTGAGCTGGGGCTGGATTTCAAGGCCGGATTGCTGCCCGCAGATAAAGTCCGCGCGGTCACGGAGCTGAACGCATTCGCCCCGCTGGCGATGGTCGGTGACGGCATTAACGATGCGCCTGCGATGAAGGCGGCAACCATCGGCATTGCAATGGGCAGCGGCACCGACGTGGCGCTGGAGACGGCGGATGCGGCGCTGACCCACAACCGCCTGACCGGGCTGGCGCAGATGATTAGCCTGGCGCGGGCGACGCGCGCCAACATCCGCCAGAACATTGGGATTGCGCTGGGACTGAAGGGGATATTCCTCGTCACCACCCTGCTCGGCATGACCGGCCTGTGGCTGGCGGTGCTGGCGGATACGGGTGCAACGGTGCTGGTAACGGCAAACGCGCTGCGGTTATTACGTCGGAAATAAAATCGTTATCGAACCGTAGGCCGGGTAAGGCGTAGCCGCCACCCGGCTGTGGGTCGGGTCGGGGTGCGGCCTGATGCCCTCACCCCAACCCTCTCCCACGGGGAGAGGGAGAAGAGCGGCGTCACTGCATCCCTAACACCCCCGGCAACCATAATGAAATCGCCGGGATGTACGTCACCATCCCCAGCACCACCAGCAGCATGCCGTAAAATGGCAGCATGGCGCGCACCACGGTTTCAATCTTCTGCTTGCTCACCGCGCTCGCCACGAACAGCACCGACCCAACCGGCGGGGTGATCAGCCCGATCCCCAGGTTCACCATCATGATCATCCCGAAATGCACCGGGTCGATCCCCAGCGAATTGGTCACCGGCAGCAGCACCGGGGTCAGGATCAGGATGATCGGCGCCATGTCCATCAGGGTGCCAATCAGCAGCAACATGACGTTGAGGTACATCAGGATCACGTACTTGTTATCGGAGAGCGAGGTGAAGAACTCGGTGATGCGGGTCGGGAGCTGCATGTAGGTCATCACCGCGCCAAAGGCCGCCGCAAAACCAATCAAAATCATCACGATGGTGACGGTTTTCACCGTCCGACACAGCAGCTTCGGCAGTTCGCTCCACTTATAATCGCGGTAGATGAACATGGTGACGAAGAACGCCCACAGGCAGGCCACGGCGGCGGATTCGGTTGCCGTGAAGATCCCGGACAATATCCCGCCGAGGATGATCACGACCGTCATCAGCCCCCACAGGGCATCGAGCAATATCTTCAGCGCCTGCTTAAACGGGATTTTCTCGCCTTTCGGGTAGCCGCGCTTATGGGCGAAGCCGAGGCAGAGGATCATCAGACATAACCCTAACAGCAGCCCCGGCAGCACGCCCGCGATAAACAGCGTGGCAATAGAAACCGTCCCGCCCGCGGCCAGCGAGTAAATGACCGAGTTGTGGCTGGGCGGGATCAGAATCGCCTGCACGGAACCGCTGGCCGTTACCGCCGCCGCATATTCCCGCGGGTAGCCCTTCTTCTCCATCTCCGGGATCATCACGCTGCCGATAGAGGCCGTATCCGCCACCGACGAGCCGGAAATTGCGCCGAAGAACGTTGAGGCGACAATGTTCACCAGCGACAGCCCGCCGCGAATAAAGCCGACAAACACGTAGGCGAAATTCACCAGCCGTCGGGCAATGCCCCCTTCCGCCATGATCGCCCCGGCAAGGATAAAGAACGGGATCGCCAGCAGGGTAAACTTGTTCACCCCGCTGGTGATCTGGATCATCAGCGCCTCCAGCGGCAGATCGATCCACAACGCACCCGCCACGGCGCTTAACCCGACGGCGAAAGCCACCGGCATCCCCAGCGCCAGCAGAATGGCGAGGGTGAATAACAAAACGAATGCATCCATTGTTCACCCCTTAACTGTGGTTGCCGATAAGCACGACGGGACGGTTTTCCTGCGAGCCAAACAGCAGGCGTTCAATCACAAACAGGATCAGAATGGCCGACCCGACGGGCAGCGGCAGATAGCTTTCGCCAGAGGTCAGGAGTGGGAACTCCGCGACGGGCTGTTCCCAGAGGTCGACGCACAGCCAGAGGCTGTACCAGAACATCAGGGCGGAGATCAGCAGCATCAGCAGGTCGACCACGCGGGCGCAGAGGTTTTTCAGCATGTCGGGCAGACGGTCGGTGAGCATGTTTACCGCGATGTGCGACCCGGCGCGATACCCCACCGCCGCGCCAATAAAGGTAAAGGTCACCATGCAGATAATGGCGATCGGCTCCGGCCAGGACTCCCCGCGGTTGAGCACGTAGCGCGAGAAGATGCCAATCGGGATCACGATCGTCATCACCAGCAGCGAGACGCCCGCCACGGTCATGGCGAGCAGGTACAGACGGTCCATCCACTTCAGGTAGAGTTCGGACATACGTACTCCGTTTTACTGGACGTCAGCGATGGCTTTCATCAGATCCTGATGCTTGTCGCCATACTGGGCGCGCACCGGCTCTGTGGCTTTGATAAACACCGTTTTGTCGATGTCGTGGAACTGCACCCCACCCGCCTTCATTTTCGCCAGCGCCTGGTCGTTATAGGCCTGCCAGAGCTTGCGCTGCTCGAACTGCGCTTCGCGGGCCAGCGTCAGGACCTTTTGCTGCTCGTCGGCGCTGAGCTTGTCCCATTTCACTTTTGAGTAGAGGAGCATTTCCGGGGTGATAAAGTGGCCGCTGAGGGTGTAGTTTTTGGCGACCGGCATGTAGTTGTGGGCGATAAAGGTTGGCGGGTTGTTCTCCGCGCCGTCGATCACCCCGGTCTGCATGCCGCTGTAGACTTCGCTCACGCCCATCGCGACCGAGTTTGCCCCCATATCCTTCAGCGTGGCGAGCGCCACCGGGCTACCCTGCACGCGGATTTTTTTCCCTTTCAGATCGTCCGGTTTAACGATCGGCTCTTTGGTGATCAGGTTACGGGTGCCGGAATCCATCCAGCCGAGGAACACCAGCTTCGATTTCGGGTTCGCGGTCAGCTTGTCGCCAATCTGCTTGCCGATATCTCCGTCGATCACCTTGTGCATGTGGTCCTCATCGCGGAAGACATACGGCAGCGTGAAGACTTCGATATCCGGCAGGATGGCGGCAACCGGCGCCATCGAGACGCGGATCATGTCGATAGCCCCCATCTGCGCCTGCTCAATCATCTGCTTTTCATCCCCGAGCACGCCGCCGGGGAAGACTTTGATCTCCAGCTTGCCGTCGGTTTGCTGCTTGAGTTTTTCACCCATGTGCTGAACCGCCACCACGTTCGGGTAGCCTTCGGGGTGTACATCGGCAGCTTTGATGGTTTGAGCAGAAACGGTGCAGGCAAAAGCAGACAGACACAGCGCGGCCAGTAACGGCTTGAGGGTCGTTTTCATCGGGTCAACTCCAGGGTAGTGAGATAAGCGTTAAAACGGCGTTTTATTTTTATACGCTTAAAAATTAGACTACGGCTGGAAAAGCGGAGGTGAAGCGCCTCACAAAAGCGCGAAAATTTGAAACGATGGTTTAGAAAGGTTTTCCCCCTCTCCCCGTGGGAGAGGGTCGGGGTGAGGTCATCTTGCCGCACTTACCCCTTACGAATCACATACCGGTACGGCAGCGTTTCGGTCTGCTGCGCCACCAGCTCATGCTCCATAAAGGTACAAAAGCCGGGAATGTCGCGGGTGGTGGCCGGATCGTCTGCGATGATCAGCAGCGTTTCACCGGTCTGCATAGTGCGCACAGTTTTGCGCACCATCATTACCGGCTCCGGGCAGCGGAGGCCCTGAGCGTCAAGGGTGTGGTCTGGGCTGGAAAACAGGTCGGTCATGGTCTTCTCGATCAAAATAAAACGGCTGTAGTTTACGCCCGGTTGCCGCCAATGCAAACCAGGTTAACGGTTGCGTGAAAATTAGCCATTGCAAAGTCCCGTCAAAGCAGTATCATGCGGCGGTTTTTATTGGGTTCCCTCACCCCAACGTATAAAAAGGTCACAATATGACGCAGTTTTCTCAATCACAGCGCGTAAAAGCGTTGTTCTGGCTTTCGCTTTTTCATCTGCTGGTGATCACTTCCAGCAACTATCTGGTGCAGCTCCCGATCTCCATTTTTGGTTTCCATACCACCTGGGGCGCGTTCAGTTTTCCGTTTATTTTCCTCGCCACCGATCTGACCGTGCGAATCTTTGGCGCACCGCTGGCGCGTCGCATTATTTTCGCGGTGATGCTCCCGGCGCTGTTCGTGTCGTATGTGATCTCTTCCCTGTTCTACATGGGAAGCTGGCAGGGTTTTGAGGCGCTGACGCACTTCAACCTCTTTGTCGCCCGTATCGCCGCCGCCAGCTTTATGGCCTACGCGCTGGGGCAGATCCTCGACGTTCACGTGTTTAACCGCCTGCGTCAAAATCACCGCTGGTGGATGGCGCCTACGGCCTCCACGCTGTTCGGAAACGTGAGCGATACGCTGGCCTTCTTCTTCATCGCCTTCTGGCGTAGCCCGGATGCGTTCATGGCCGAACACTGGATGGAAATCGCCCTGGTGGACTACTGCTTCAAGGTGCTTATCAGTATTGTATTCTTCCTGCCGATGTACGGCGTGCTGCTGAATATGCTGCTGAAAAGGCTGGCAGATAAATCTGAAATCACCGCATTGCAGGCAGGTTAAAGGTTCGCTTTATCAGTTGTGATAAGATGAGCGAATGAGCCGCTATGGCCGTTTATCGAAAGGAAGAAGTCAATGCGCAATCTGGTTAAATATGTCGGGATTGGCCTGCTGGTTGTTGGCCTTGCAGCCTGTGATAACAGCGACACCAAAACGCCTGCACAGGGCGCGTCCGCAGAGAGCAACGCGACCGGGCAGCCGGTAAGCCTGCTGGACGGCAAACTCAGTTTCTCTCTGCCAGCGGATATGACCGATCAGAGCGGCAAGCTGGGTACCCAGGCGAACAACATGCACGTGTATTCCGACGCAACCGGTCAGAAAGCGGTCATTGTGATTGTGGGTGACGACACCACTGAAGCGCTGAGCGTGTTGTCCAAACGTCTGGAAGATCAGCAGCGTAGCCGCGACCCGCAGCTGCAGGTGGTGACCAATAAGTCTATCGAACTCAAAGGCCACACGCTGCAACAGCTGGACAGCATTATCTCTGCGAAAGGCCAGACCGCTTACTCTTCCGTGGTACTGGGTAAAGTTGATAACAAACTGCTGACACTGCAGATCACGCTGCCTGCGGAAGACCAGCAGAAAGCGCAGACTGCCGCAGAAAACATCATTAACACCCTCGTGATTCAGTAATCTTTCACGAGGATGACGTGGCCTCCGGTGCGTGCACCGGGGGCCATTTTTTTAGCCGCCACGTCAGCATCAGCGCCAGCACCACTAAACCTGCCGCCGCCAGATAGATAACCGGCACGCCAGCCCAGGCCATCACCAGCCCTGCCAGCGGCCCGGTGATCCCCAGCGACATATCCATAAACACCGTATAGGTAGCGAGCGCGGCCCCCTGATTTTGCTGCGGCACGACCTTCACCGCCACCACGCCCAGCGCCGGGAAGACCAGCGAGAAGCCCGCCCCCGCAAGAAAGACGCCGATTTTCGCCATCCACGGCGCAGTGGCGATTCCGGTCAGCAGCAGCCCGACGATTTCGACCGCAAAGCAGATCATCGCCACGTTCAGCCCGCCCAGACGGTTAATGCCGTTCGGGAAGAGCAGACGCGCGCCGACAAACGCACAGCTAAACAGGGTTAAGGCAAAGGCCGCGCCGTCCCAGCCTTTGGCGTCGTAAAACAGGGTGATGAAGGTGGCGATCACCCCAAAGCCGGTGGTCGCCAGCGCCAGTGCCATCCCGTATGGCCAGACGCGACCCAGCACCGCGCGAAACGGCAGCGGCTTGCCCTTGCTGGCTTTCACTTTCGGGCGCGGCAGCGCCAGCAGGATCGCCAGCAGCGCAACCGCCATAATGGTGAGGGACAGGCCGTACAGACCGCCCCAGGCGTAACACACCACCCCAAGCGGCGCGCCAATCGCCATAGCGCCGTAGGTGACAATCCCGTTCCAGGAGATCACCCGCCCGATGTGCGATGCGCCGACGACGCCCACGCCCCAGAGCGTGGAACCCGTACCTGCAAGGCTTTGCCCGATGCCCAGAATCACGCGGCCCAGGCATAGCAGCACCAGACTGACCAGCGGCCACTGGCTGGCGGTGGCCGCCAGAAAGTACCCCAGCCCGCTCAGAAAGCAGCCGCACAGCCCCACGACGACAATGCTCTTCGGCCCAAACAGATCGGCGTAACGTCCCGCATGGGGGCGGCTTATCAACGTCGCAAAGTATTGCAGGCTAATGACCAGCCCCGCCCAGAAGGCGCTAAAGCCCATCACGTCGTGAACGTAGCCCGGCAGGATCGCCAGCGGCAGGCCAATCGTCAGATAGCTGGCGAAGTTAAAAATCACAACAGAAACAATGCGCAGATTGAGGCGCAAACCGCTCAGTGCCGGTTCGGCGGAAGGTTCGGGCATGGGTTTAACCTGGATTTTTGCAACAGTGTTTCACTATTACCATGAAGAGAGATGAAAATCAGCAGTGACTTTCAGAGTAACACCCCAGACGAAGGGGATCCGGCGCACTACAATAAACAAGCCCCCCGAAAAAGGAATTCGTATGATAGCCAGCCCGCCCGATAAAGCAGGACTTCACATTTTGTTAAAACTCGCCTGTCTGGTCGTTATCCTGGCAGGTATCCACGCTGCGGCTGATATCATCGTTCAGCTGTTACTGGCGCTCTTTTTTGCCATTGTGCTCAACCCGCTGGTGACCTGGTTTTTACGCCGCGGCGTCAGCCGTCCGGTGGCGATTACTATCGTCGTCATCGTCATGCTGATTGTTCTGACGGCGCTGTTTGGCGTGCTGGCTGCCTCCCTGAGTGAATTCTCGACCATGCTGCCGCAATACAACAAAGCCCTCACCCGCAAGCTGGTTGATTTGCAGGAGATGATGCCGTTTATCAACCTGCATATTTCGCCAGAACGGATGCTGCGCCGGATGGATTCAGAGAAAGTGATGACCTACGCCACCACGCTGATGACCGGCCTTTCCGGCGCGATGGCCAGCATCCTGCTGCTGGTGATGACGGTGGTGTTTATGCTGTTCGAAGTCCGCCACGTTCCCTACAAACTGCGCTTTGCGCTGAACAATCCGCAAATTCATATTGCCGGTTTACACCGCGCATTAAAGGGCGTCACCAAATATCTGGCGCTGAAAACGTTATTAAGCCTGTGGACCGGGATCATCGTCTGGCTGGGGCTGATGCTAATGGGCGTGCAGTTTGCGCTGATGTGGGGCGTGCTGGCGTTTCTGTTAAACTACGTGCCCAACATTGGTGCGGTGCTCTCCGCCGTGCCGCCCATGATCCAGGCCTTCCTGTTTAACGGGTTTTACGAATGCATGCTGGTCGGGGCGCTTTTCCTTGTCGTGCATATGGTGCTGGGGAATATTCTCGAGCCGCGCATGATGGGCCACCGGCTGGGCATGTCGACGCTGGTGGTGTTTTTATCGTTACTGATCTGGGGCTGGCTGCTGGGTCCCGTCGGAATGTTGCTGTCGGTACCGCTCACCAGCGTCTGTAAAATTTGGATGGAGACCACCAAAGGCGGCAGTAAACTCGCCATTCTGCTGGGTCCAGGTCGACCAAAAAGCCGGTTGCCGGGCTAATCGCAGGGAAAGGGCTAAAAGAGACGTTTATTCGCATGCGCGCCAACAACATTGTACGATGTGCGCAGCTCATCGCGCTTGCGAAGAATAAGTCACAGAAACAGGTTTATCGCGGACGCGCGTAGATGAAATTTACACTCTCAATTATCGACTGGCAGGCACGAGCGCCAGGACTGGGCGATGCCGCTGCGTGGCAGGACTGGTCACGCCAGTCTGACGCTATCGACCCCGCCGCGCCGCTGGCAAAACTGACCGACCTGCCGATGATGACCGCGCGCCGCCTCAACTCTGGCAGCAGGTTGGCCGTGGATATCGGCCTCGCGATGCTGCGAAAGCACCAGATTGACGCCGTCGTCTACAGCAGTCGCCACGGTGAACTGGAGCGCAATTACCGTATTCTGCAGGCGCTGGCGGCGGAAGAACCTGTTTCTCCCACGGATTTTGCCATGTCGGTCCACAATGCTGCCGTCGGGAATCTCACGATCGCCGCGCGTCAGCCGATTGTCTCCTCGTCGGTCTCCGCCGGTATGGATACCTTCCAGCAAGGTTTGTGTGAAGTATTAAGCCTGCTCCATGCGGGCTATTCCCGCGTGCTGCTGGTCGATTTTGACGGCGTCCTGCCTGCGTTTTATCACGCCGGGCTGCCGCCGCAGATGCCCGTCTGGCCGTATGCCCTGGCGCTGGTGATTGAAGCCGGCGATCTGCTCTGCTGCGAAACGCGTGGCGGAAGTGAAGGTGAAGAGCCCGCGCTGCCGCAAAGCCTCCAGTTCCTGCGCCATTACCTGAACGACGCGCCGCAATTTACCCTCTCTGGCGAACGCCTCCAGTGGCAATGGACGCGCAAATGAGCGGACTGACTTCGCGTCTCGACCGGTTATGGCGCATGACGATGACCGGATTCTGCTTCGCGCTGTTCGGCCTCGGCGGGCTGCTGCTGTCGCTGGTGTGGTTTAACCTGCTGCTGGTTATTCAGCGCGATCGCGCGAAGCGCCGCCAGCTGGCCCGCCGCAGCATTTCCGCCAGTTTTCGCCTGTTTCTCGCGGTGGTACGGGGGGTGGGGGTGCTGGATTACCGCTTCAACAACCTCGACGTGCTGCGTGCGGAGCGCGGCTGTCTGGTGATAGCCAACCACCCTTCGCTGCTGGACTACGTGTTCCTGGCGTCGGTCATGAACGAAACCGACTGCCTGGTGAAAAGCGCCCTACTGCGTAACCCGTTTGTCAGCGGGGTGATCCGCGCCGCGGATTATCTGATCAACAGCGAAGCTGAAACCCTGCTCTCCGCCAGCCAGCAGCGTCTGGCAAAGGGCGATACGCTGCTCATATTCCCGGAAGGAACCCGCACGCGCGTTGGCGAAACCATCACGCTGCAGCGCGGGGCGGCTAACATCGCCGTTCGCTGCAATAGCGCTGTGCGTGTGGTGGTGATCCACTGCAGCGAACGCATGCTGGATAAGCAAAGCAGCTGGTACAACGTTCCGCCCAACAAACCTTTTTTTACCGTGGATGTTCGCGAACGCATCAACATTCATGAATTTTACGATGCGAGCCAGCACGAACCTGCGCTGGCGGCAAGGCAGTTAAACCGGCATATGCAGCATCAGTTAACAACCGGTCTTCAATCTTTGTCAGGAACGAAAGATGCAAGCGCTCTATCTTGAAATTAAGAATCTCATTATCTCTACGCTGAATCTGGAAGAACTTACGCCAGAGGATATCGATACTGACGCCCCGCTGTTTGGCGACGGGCTAGGTCTGGACTCGATAGATGCCCTGGAGCTGGGGCTGGCTGTGAAAAATCAGTATGGCGTAGTGCTTTCTGCGGAAAGCGACGAGATGCGTCAGCACTTCTATTCCGTTGCCACGCTCGCGGCTTTTATCCATCAACAACGCGCCTGAGAATTTACCCGCTATGACTAACCAGGAAACGATTTATCAGGAAGTCTCTGCGCTTCTTATTACGCTGTTTGAAGTCGCCCCCGAGGACATCACCCCGGAAGCGCGCCTGTACGACGATCTGGATCTCGACAGCATTGATGCCGTTGACATGGTGGTTCACCTGCAGAAGAAGACGGGCCATAAAATCAAGCCTGACACCTTCAAAGCGGTGCGTACCGTCCAGGACGTGGTCGACGTTGTGGAACAGCTTCAGCGCGAAGCGTAACGTGCCTGCGATTCCATTCATCCCGATACTGACGGGGTTGATGCTGCTGGCATGGCCTTTTTTGATTGGCTTCGGGCTGGCAAACAACAATTTGCACGGGATACTGCCCGTGATAGCGCTTGTGCTGCTGTTGCGGGTCTGGCAGGTGCGCCGTCAGAGCGGCCCTCTGCGCAACATGATCCTGGGCGTTGCCCTCACAGGCGTGGCGCTGTGCGCGGCGAGCTATGTGCTGCACGCTCACCAGTGGGTGTTGTTTTATCCGGTAGTCGTTAATCTGGTGATGCTGGTGGTGTTTGGCGGATCGCTGTGGACAACCATGCCGATGGTAGAACGATTTGCACGGCTGCGTGAGCCCACTCTCTCGCCCACCGGCATCCGCTACACTCGCATCGTTACCCGGGTGTGGTGCGGCTTTTTTATCGGCAACGGCACGATGGCGCTGTTTACCGTGTTGCACGCCGACATACGCCTGTGGACGCTGTGGAACGGCATAATTGCCTACATCCTGATGGGCACGCTGATGGCCTGCGAGTGGCTGGTGCGACAACGGGTAATGAAAAAAGATGCATAAACCGCTTCCGCTCAGCCAGTGGCTCAGTGCGCCCCGCCCTGACGATACGCCGATAGCCTGGCGCGACGATGGCGTCTGGACGCTCGGCGATCTGCGTCACGACGTGACGCAGCTGGTTAACACGCTGCGTCAGGAAGAGGGCGAGCGCTGGGCGCTGTGCGTTGAAAACGGCTATCTGTTTACGGTCGCCCTGCTGGCGACGCTGCACGCGGGTAAAACGCCCGTGCTACCCGGGCACAGCCGGGCTGCACAGCTTAACGAACAGCGGGACTTGTTCAGCGGCGTCCTGAGTGACACAGCGCTTGCCTTTGCAGGGCGACAGCGGTTGGTGGCCTCCACCCCGCGCACAGACAACGGCTTTTCCCCGCTGCCAGCCATAGACGATACGCGCGCCATCGAGCTTTTCACCTCCGGCTCCACCGGCGCGCCGCAGCGGGTGGTTAAGCCGATTATCAGTCTGGATCGCGAAGCCCGCTTGCTGGCGGAACAGTTTGGCGATCGTCTTGCGGGCTGCCATGTTGTCGCCTCCGTGGTGCTGCATCACCTGTATGGCCTGACGTTTCGTGTCGTCTTACCCATGGCGCTCGGCCTGCCGTCACGGACCAACCTGCTCAACTATGCCGAGCAGCTCTCAGCCCTGCCCCACGACAAACGCTATCTTTTTATCAGCAGCCCGGCCTTCCTCAAGCGGCTGGATACGGCACTGACGCCGCCCCCCATTGCCCTGCTCATTTCCGCAGGTGGCGTATTGCCCTGGCGGGATATCACCGCGTTTCAGCGTTGGCTCAACCTCTGGCCCGATGAAATCTACGGCAGTACCGAAACGGGGGTCATGGCCTGGCGTCACCGTCAGGATGAGACAACGCGCTGGCAGCCGTTCCCCGGCGTGACGTTTCACAACGGTCGCGTCACGTCGCCGCTGATCCACGAGCCGGAAGGCGTCGTGCTGGATGATAAGTTACACTTCGCGGCCGACGGGCAGTTCAGCATCGTTGGCCGCCGTGGGCGGGTGGTCAAAATCGAAGACAAACGCATTTCGCTCGATGAAATTGAGCAGCGGCTGCTGGCGCTGGACGGCATCTGCGACGCCGCCGCGCTGGCGGTGACGCGCGGGGGACGTCAGGGCATTGGCGTGCTGCTGGTGCTCAGTGACGACGCGCGAATGCACAGAGAAAGCGTGGGGAAAAATGCCCAGGAATCCGCCTGGCGCCGCGCCCTTCGCCCCTGCCTTGAACCTGTTGCCGTGCCCCGCTACTGGCGGATTGTCGATGAAATTCCGGTCAACAGCATGAACAAGCGTGTGACTGCGCAGCTACAGGAGTTATTTCATGAAGATCCATGAAATCGAACGCCGCCAGCCCGATGCGACGCATCTGGAGATCGACCTCTATCTGGATCCGGCCCTGCTCTGGTTTAAGGGGCATTTCGCCGTACAGCCCTTGCTCCCCGGCGTGGCGCAGCTCGACTGGATAATGGACTACGCCACCACGCTGCTGGCACCGGGCTACCGTTTTCACAGCATTCAGAACGTGAAGTTCGCGGCCCCGCTGCTGCCGGAGAACAGGGTGACGCTGCTCCTGGCCTGGCAGCCCGAACGCCAGATGCTGACCTTCAGCTACCAGCGCCATGCCGGTGACGAACGCCATACTGCCAGCAGCGGGAAGATTCGCCTATGTCAGTAACCTTCCGCCCCTGCGTACTGATCCCGTGCTACAACCACGGGGCGATGATGGCCTCGGTGCTGGCACGCCTCGCGTCCTTCGATCTACCCTGTCTGGTGGTGGACGACGGCAGCGATGAACCCACGCGCCGCACGCTTGACGATCTTGCTGCGCGCCATCCGCAGGTCACGCTGCTGCGGCTGGCAGAAAACAGCGGGAAAGGGGCGGCGGTCATGCAGGGTCTGCAAGCCTGTGCAGAGCGCGGCTTCACCCACGCGATTCAGGTGGACGCCGACGGTCAGCACGCTATCGAAGACATTCCCAAACTGCTGGCGCTGGCGGAGCGCCACCCTGAGGCGTTAATTTCCGGCAGGCCCGTTTACGATGACTCCATTCCCCGTTCACGCCTGTACGGACGCTGGATAACGCACGTCTGGGTGTGGATTGAAACCCTGTCGCTGCAGCTAAAAGACAGCATGTGCGGTTTTCGGGTCTACCCCATCGCGCCGGTGCTGCGGCTTGCCACGCGTACGCCGCTCGGTAAACGGATGGATTTTGATACCGAAGTGATGGTGCGGCTCTACTGGCAGGGCAACACCAGCTATTTTCTGCCCACCCGCGTGACCTATCCGCCGGACGGGCTATCCCATTTCGATGCGCTAAAAGACAACCTGCGCATCTCGCTGATGCATACCCGCCTGTTCTTCGGCATGCTGCCGCGCATTCCCGCTCTGCTGATGCGCCGCCGCACGCAGCACTGGGCGCAGCAGCAGGAGGTGAAAGGGCTGTGGGGAATTCGTCTGATGCTGCGCGTCTGGCAGCTGCTGGGGCGTAACGCCTTTACCGTCCTGCTGTGGCCGGTCACCGCCGTATACTGGCTGACCGCCCGTTCTGCACGCCAGGCGTCACGGCAATGGCTGACGCGCGTAAAGCAGGTGATGGCGCAGCGGCAGATGCCTCAGCCTCCCCGCCTGCACAGCTTTTTCCACTTCCTGCGTTTTGGTCAGGCCATGCTCAACAAAGTGGCCAGCTGGCGCGGCGAAATGAAGCTCCATCGCGATCTGGTCTTTGCACCGGGTGCGCAGGCCGCGCTGGGTCTGGACGATCCGCAGGGCAAACTGCTGCTCGCCTCGCATCTTGGCGACGTGGAAGCCTGCCGGGCGCTGGCGCAGCGCGAAGGCGGGAAAACCATCAACGCGCTGGTCTTCAGCGATAACGCCAAACGTTTCAAACAGGTGATGGAGGAGATGGCCCCACAGGCAGGTATTCACCTGATGCCCGTGACCGACATCGGCCCGGATACCGCCATCCTCATCAAAGAGAAGCTGGATCGCGGCGAATGGGTCGCCATTGTGGGCGACCGCATCGCCGTCACGCCGCAGCGCGGCGGCAGCTGGCGCGTGATATGGAGTGATTTTATGGGCCAGCCCGCGCCGTTCCCGCAGGGGCCGTTTATCCTGGCGTCTATTTTGCGCTGCCCGGTGGTGCTGATTTTTGCTCTCTGCCAGCAGGGAAAACTGACCCTGCACTGCGAGCCCTTTGCCGACCCGCTGCTGCTGCCGCGCGGCGAACGTCAGCAGGCGCTGCAGCAGACCGTCGATCGCTATGCGCAGCGGCTGGAGCATTACGCCCTCATGTCGCCGCTCGACTGGTTTAATTTTTTCGATTTCTGGCAGCTGCCAGAGGTCAACGAGAAGGAGTAAAGGGTGCTGACCGATCCCCGCTTTACGGCTGAAGTCGAGATCACCGTTCCGTTCCACGACGTCGATATGATGGGCGTGGTCTGGCACGGCAACTATTTCCGCTACTTTGAGATCGCCCGCGAGGCGCTGCTCAACCAGTTTAATTACGGCTACCGCCAGATGAAGGCCTCCGGCTACGTCTGGCCGGTGGTGGATACCCGCGTGAAATACCGCGACGCGGTGACCTTCGAGCAGCGCATCCGCGTTCGCGCCCACATTGAAGAATATGAAAACCGCCTGCGCATCGCCTATCAAATCTTCGACGCGCAAACCGGAAAACGCACCACCACCGGCTACACCATTCAGGTGGCGGTGGATGAAGCCAGCCGGGAGATGTGCTTTGTCAGCCCGGCTATTCTGTTTGAACGTATGGGGATCGCGCCATGAAATGGATACCGCTTCTCGCCCTGCTGATTAGCCCGCTGGTCAGCGCGGTCACGCTGGACGAACTGCAGCAGCGCTTTGCGGAACAGCCGGTGGTGCGCGCGCACTTCGAACAAACCCGCACCATCAAGGACATGCCACAGCCGCTGCGCTCGCAGGGAGAGATGCTGATCGCCCGCGACAGCGGCCTGCTGTGGGATCAAAAAGCGCCGTTTCCGATGACGCTGCTGCTGGACGACAAGCGGATGGTGCAGATCGTTAACGGCCAACAGCCGCAAACCCTCACCGCCGACAATAACCCGCAGATGTTCCAGTTCAACCACCTGCTGCGGGCGCTGTTTCAGGCCGACCGCAAGGTGCTCGAAGAGAACTTCCGCATCGATTTTAAAGACCAGGGGGAAGGCCGCTGGTCGCTGGTGCTGACGCCTGTGACCACGCCGCTGGACAAGATTTTCGCCACCCTCGATTTGCGCGGTGCCGCGTACCTGGAATCGATTCGATTGAACGATAAGCAGGGCGACACGACCGATATCGCCCTGTCCCGCCACCAACTGACGCCCGCCAGCCTGACCGATGCCGAACGCCAACGCTTTGCCGCACCGTAAATCCCTGCGCCCGGCGCTGCTGTGGGCCACGGTATGCCTGATCCTGTTGGGCGTACTGCTTACGCTGCTGCCCGGCGCGCGGCTGAACAGCAGCGTGCTGGCGATGTTGCCGAAACAGACGCTCGGGGCGATCCCCCCGGCGCTCAATGACGGATTTATGCAGCGTCTCGACCGCCAGCTCGTCTGGCTGGTCAGCCCCGGCAAAAAACCAGATCCGCGCGTGGCGCAGCAATGGCTGGAACTGCTGCAGCGCAGTCACGCGCTGAATGTGGTGAAAGGGCCAATGGACGCCGCCGGACAAAAAGCCTGGGGTGATTTCTTCTGGCAGCACCGTAACGGCCTGATCGATCCCGCCACCCGGGCGCGCCTGCAACACGGCGGGGACGCGCAGGCCCGGTGGATCCTGTCCCAGCTCTATTCCGCCTTTTCCGGCGTGAGCGGCAAGGAGCTGCAAAACGATCCGCTGATGCTGATGCGCGGCTCACAGCTCGGCCTCGCTCAAAACGGCCAGAAAATGCAGCTGATGGACGGCTGGCTGGTCACCAAAGATGACGCCGGAAACTACTGGTATCTGCTGCACGGCGAACTGGCGGGTTCGTCGTTCGATATGCAGCAAACCCACCGGCTGGTCACCACCCTTAAGGCGCTGGAAGAGACGCTGAAAACGCACTCCCCGCAGGCGCAGCTGCTCTCTCGCGGCACGGTGTTTTACAGCGATTACGCCAGCCAGCAGGCCAAACGGGATATTTCCACGCTCGGCGTCGCCACGGTGCTCGGGGTGATCCTGCTGATTGTGGCGGTGTTCCGCTCCGTGCGCCCGCTGCTGTTGAGCATGCTCTCCATTGCCATCGGCGCGCTGGCGGGCACGGTGTTTACGCTGCTGCTGTTTGGCGAGCTGCACCTGATGACGCTGGTGATGAGCATGAGCATCATCGGTATTTCGGCAGACTATACGCTTTACTACCTCACGGAGCGGATGGTGCACGGCGCTGATGACTCACCCTGGCAAAGCCTGTCGAAGGTACGCAATGCGCTGCTGCTGGCGTTGCTCACCACCGTCGTCGCCTACCTGATGATGATGCTCGCCCCCTTCCCCGGCATCCGCCAGATGGCGGTATTTGCCGCGGCGGGGCTGAGCGCCTCGTGCCTGACGGTGATTTTCTGGCATCCGTGGTTGTGCCACAGAATGCCGGTTCGCCCGATTCCCGCGAAAGGTTTTATGCTGCGCTGGCTGAACGCCTGGCGTAGCAGCAAAACCCTGTCCGTAGGGCTGCCGCTGGCGCTGGCGCTGATTTCCGCCATCGGGATAGGCAGCTTACGGGTCGACGACGATATCGCCCAGCTTCAGGCGCTGCCGAAAGACATTCTGGCACAGGAAAAAACCATTACCGCCCTGACCGGGCAGAGCGTCGACCAAAAGTGGTTTGTGGTGTACGGCGCGTCGGCTCAGCAAACGCTTGAGCGGCTGGAGGCCTTTACCCCGGCGCTGGCGCAGGCGCAAAAAGCGGGCGATATGGCCCACTGGCGCACCCTGCCGCTGAACTCGCTGGCGCGTCAGAAAAGCGATCTGCAGCTTCTGCACAACGCCGCGCCTGCGGTGACAACAATGTTGAAAAGCGCGGGGCTGAACAGCGTCACACCCAATCTGGACGCGATGCCGGTTAGCGTTGAGGCCTGGCTCGCCAGCCCGGTCAGCGAAGGCTGGCGGCTGCTGTGGCTGACGTTGCCCAACGGCGAAAGCGGCGTACTGGTCCCGGTGGATGGCGTGAAAAACAGCGCGGCGCTCGGCAAACTGGCGGCCAGCCACGAGGGCGTTGCCTGGGTCGACCGCAAAGCCAGCTTCGACAGCCTGTTTGCGCTCTACCGTTCGCTGCTGACGGGCTTACTGTTCGTGGCGCTGGCGGTAATTGCCTGCGGCGCGATGGTGCGCCTCGGCTGGCGCAAAGGGGCGATCAGCCTGGTTCCCTCCCTGCTCTCGCTCAGCTGCGGGCTGGCGGCGCTGGCCGTCGCGGGCCATCCGGTGAACCTGTTTTCGCTGCTGGCGCTGGTGCTGGTGCTCGGAATTGGCATCAACTACACGCTGTTTTTCAGCAACCCGCGCGGAACGCCCCTGACCGCGATGCTGGCGATTACGCTTGCCATGATGACCACGCTGCTGACGCTGGGCATGCTGGTGTTCAGCACCACCCAGGCCATCAGCAGCTTTGGCATTGTGCTGGTGAGCGGTATTTTCACCGCCTTCCTGCTCGCCCCGCTGGCGATGCCGACGACGAAAGAGAGCATACGATGATCCGATTTTACCGCCTGGCGATATGTCTTCTGGCGCTGATGCTGGCAGGCTGTAGCCATTCGCCGAACCGCGATGACGCGCGGCCCGAGGCCTGGCTCCAGCCGGGCACCCGCGTGACGCTGCCGCCGCCGGGTATCACCCCGGCAATTAGCTCGCAACAGCTACTGACCGGCAGGTTCAACGGACACACCCAGTCGCTGCTGGTGATGCTGAATGCCGACGAACATAAGGTGACGCTGGCCGGCCTCTCCTCCGTGGGGATCCGTCTGTTCCTCGCGACGTATGACAATACCGGTATCCATACCGAACAGTCGGTTGTGGCGCCGGAGCTGCCGCCCGCCAGCCAGGTACTGGCGGACGTGATGCTCAGCCACTGGCCGCTCAGCGCCTGGCAGCCGCAGTTGCCGAAAGGCTGGACGCTGAACGATACTGACAGCAGACGCGAGCTGCGCAACCCCGACGGCAAGCTGGTCACGGAGATTGTCTACCTGCAACGCAAAGGCAAACGTGAGCCGATTAGCATCGAGCAGCATGTTTTTAACTACCACATCACCATTCAATATCTGGGTGACTGAGATGATCTACCTTTCTGCCGTTGGCATGGTCAACGCCCTGGGCAACTCGGCTGATGAGATTGCGGCAAACCTGACCGCAGGCGTTGCGCCGGGGATGCGTCACCGCGCGGGCTGGCTGCAGGGCGTGCCGGATGCGGTGCTGGGCGGCGTGGAGGGCGAGCTGCCGTCAATACCGGACCACCTGTCGGCGCATCGCAGCCGTAACAACCAGCTGTTGCTGGCGGCGCTGGCGCAGATCCAGCCTGCCGTCGATGCGGCCATCGCGCGCGTGGGACGCGACCGCGTGGCGGTGGTGCTTGGCACCAGCACGTCCGGACTGGACGAAGGTGACGCGTACGTGCGCCTCTCTCAGAACGGCGAGGAGAGCCCGCAGTGGCAATACCCGCAGCAGGAGCTGGGCGATCCGTCGCGCTTTCTCGCCAGCTGGCTTGAGCTGGACGGCCCGGCATATACCCTCTCGACCGCCTGCTCCTCCAGCGCGCGGGCAATCATCAGCGGTTGTCGTTTGATCAACGCCGGGCTGGTGGATGTCGCCATTGTGGGCGGTGCCGACAGCCTGAGCCGCATGCCGGTTAACGGGTTTAACAGCCTGGAGTCCCTCTCGCCAACCCTGTGCGAACCCTTTGGCCGTGACCGCCGGGGGATCACCATTGGTGAAGCGGCGGCGCTGATGGTGCTAACCCGCGAGCCGGGAGAGATCGCGCTGCTGGGCGCGGGTGAATCCAGCGATGCGTATCATATTTCCGCGCCGCACCCGCAGGGTGAAGGGGCCATCCGCGCCATCACGCAGGCGCTGAACGAGGCGGGCATGACGGCGGATGATATCGGCTATATCAACCTGCACGGTACCGCCACGCCGCTTAACGATCGCATTGAGGCGCAGGTGACCCACGATCTGTTTGGCGAACGCGTGCCGTGCAGTTCCACCAAACATCTGACCGGCCACACGCTGGGCGCCGCCGGGATCACCGAGGCCGCGCTAAGCTGGCTGATCCTGACCCGCAACCTGCCCCTGCCGCCGCAGGATTTTTCCCGCTACGCGCAGGACGACACGCTGCCCGCCTGCGGACTGCTGCACGCGCCTGCCCCGCTGAAAAAACCGGCGATCCTGTCGAACTCGTTCGCGTTTGGCGGCAACAACGCCAGCCTGCTGCTGGGGAGAGTGTGATGAAATATTTACCCCCCGCCGGGTACCTTCCTCACGGCGCGCCCATGATGCTGCTGGAGACCGTCGAGAGCGTCACCGACAATGGCGCAGCGTGCAGCGTCACGGTGAGCGGGCACGGCGTGCTCGCCCCGTTTCTGAACGCCGACGGCAACCTGCCGGGCTGGTTTGCGCTGGAGCTGATGGCGCAGACCGTCGGCGTCTGGTCTGAGTGGCATCGTCTGCAAAAAGGGCTGCCGCACAGCCCGCTGGGCATGGTGCTGGGCGCGCGTGAGCTGGTATGCGCCGCAGGGCTTTTTACCGCAGGCACCACGCTGACCATTACCATCGAACGGCTGATGCAGGATGAACGCTTTGGCAGCTTCGAGTGCGTCATCCACGCGGATAACGCCTCCCTTGCCACGGGCCGGGTGAACACCTTCCAGCCGAGCGAAGAAGAATTAACATCACTTTTCAATCAGGGAACGCCATCATGAGATCCGTACTGGTCACCGGTGCCAGCAAAGGCATTGGCCGCGCTATTGCCCTTCAGCTTGCGGCTGACGGTTTCACCGTGGGCGTGCATTACCACCGCGATGCCGCTGGCGCACAGGAGACACTCGACGCGATTGTTCAGGCGGGCGGCACGGGCCGTTTACTTGCCTTCGACGTGAGCAACCGCGAGCAGTGCCGCGCGGTGCTGGAACAGGAAATAGCTGACCACGGCGCATGGTATGGCGTGGTCAGTAACGCAGGCATCACCCGCGACGGCGCGTTTCCGGCGCTCAGCGAGGATGACTGGGACAGCGTGATCCACACCAATCTCGACAGTTTCTATAACGTTATCCATCCCTGCATTATGCCGATGATCGGCACCCGCAAGGGCGGGCGGATTATCACCCTGTCGTCGGTTTCTGGCCTGATGGGCAACCGCGGGCAGGTGAACTACAGCGCTGCCAAAGCCGGGATTATCGGGGCCACCAAAGCGCTGGCCGTTGAGCTGGCGAAGCGCAAAATCACCGTGAACTGCATCGCGCCGGGGCTGATTGATACCGGCATGATCGAGATGGACGAGGCCGCGCTGAACGCGGCAATGTCGATGATCCCGATGCAGCGTATGGGCCACGTTGACGAAGTGGCCGGGCTGGCGAGCTACCTGATGTCAGACAAGGCGGGCTATGTGACGCGCCAGGTGATCTCGATTAACGGAGGTATGCTATGACGCGCCGCGTCGTGATTACCGGCATGGGCGGCATCACCGCGTTTGGCGAAGCGTGGCCGACCATTTCACGCCGCCTGCGCGGGTATGAAAATGCGGTGCGCACCATGTCTGAATGGCAGGCGTTTGACGGTCTGCAAACCCTGCTGGCCGCGCCCATTGAGGACTTCACCCTGCCGGATCACTACACCCGCAAGCGGATTCGGGCCATGGGTCGCGTGTCGCTGCTCTCTACCCGTGCCACCGAGCTGGCGCTGGAGCAGGCGGGCCTGATCGACGACCCCGTACTGACCAGCGGTCAAACCGGCATTGCCTACGGCTCGTCGACGGGCAGCACCGGGCCGGTGAGCGAATTCGCGTCCATGCTTATGGAAAAGCACACCCATAACATCACCGGCACGACCTATGTGCAGATGATGCCGCACACTACTGCCGTCAACACGGGACTGTTCTTTGGCCTGCGCGGACGGGTGATCCCCACCTCGAGCGCCTGTACCTCCGGGAGCCAGGCGATTGGCTATGCGTGGGAGGCCATTCGTCATGGTTATCAAACCGTGATGGTGGCGGGCGGTGCGGAAGAGCTTTGCCCCTCGGAAGCCGCCGTTTTTGATACCCTCTTCGCCACCAGCCAGCGTAACGACGCGCCCAAAACCACGCCGTCGCCTTTCGACAGCCAGCGCGACGGCCTGGTGATTGGCGAAGGTGCAGGCACCGTCATTCTGGAAGAGCTGGAGCACGCCAAAGCGCGCGGTGCGACAATTTACGGCGAGATTGTGGGCTTTGCCACCAACTGCGATGCGGCCCATATCACCCAGCCCCAGCGTGAAACCATGCAGATTTGTATGGAACAGTCGCTGGCGATGGCGGGTCTGAGCCCTCAGGATATTGGCTACATTTCCGCCCACGGCACGGCGACCGATCGCGGGGACATCGCCGAGAGTCAGGCCACCGCCGCCATTTTCGGCGACAGCGTGCCCATTTCATCCCTGAAAAGCTATTTTGGCCACACGCTGGGCGCGTGCGGGGCGCTGGAAGCCTGGCTGAGCCTGGAGATGATGCGCGAAGGCTGGTTCATTCCAACGCTCAATTTAAGACAACCGGATGAGCAATGCGGCGCTTTAGATTATATTATGGGGGAAGCCCGTCAGATTGACTGTGAGTATCTGCAAAGCAATAACTTCGCATTCGGCGGCATCAATACTTCGATAATCATTAAACGCTGGGCGTAACTATGTACCAGTTTGTACTGGGAAAAATCTCCACCCTTAGCGCGGACCCGCTGGCGTCAACGCTCGCAGACAGGGCACCTCAGGGTGCGCGAAACGCATCCTGGCTCGCAGGCCGGACGCTGCTCGCCAGAACATTATCCCCCTCGCCGCTGCCCGACATCATTTACGGTGAACAGGGAAAACCAGCTTTTGCGAAGGGGCACCCGTTGTGGTTCAACCTGAGCCATAGCGGCGACGACATTGCCTTATTGATGAGCGACGAAGGTGAAGTCGGCTGCGATATCGAAGTGATCCGCCCGCGGCAGAACTGGCAGGCGCTGGCGAATGCCGTCTTTAGCATCACCGAGCATGAAGAGCTTGAGCGCGAAGCGCCCGAGGAACAGCTTTCTGCCTTCTGGCGTATCTGGACGCGGAAAGAGGCGATTGTAAAACAGCGCGGCGGCAGCGCCTGGCAGATTGTCAGCATCGACAGCACCGCGCAGACGCATTCGGTGAGCCAGCTGCGCTTTGGCACGCTGAGCCTGGCGGTGTGTACCCCGACGCCCTTTACCTTGACCGCCGAGTCGATTTCTTACCCCAATACGTCTGCGGCATAAAGATCGTCAGCACGCCGAGAATAATCAGGCCAACACCCGCCAGCCCGCGCCAGGAAAAGTGTTCTCCCCAGCCGGGCAGCACAACGGCGGCACCCCACACCAGAATGTAGCTGAGACTCAGCAGGGCATAGGCTCTACTGAGCGCCATGCGCTGCAGGGCCAGATACCAGCAGCCCATCGAGGCAACATAGCCAGTTAGACCCAGCATCAAGGTTCCCGTGCCGGGCGCGGCGTGCCAGAGGGCAGCAAAAAAGGCGTCACTCACCGGCGGCAGCGTCACCATGGCGTGGCGCAGCACCAGCTGCGCCACGCTGACCAACACCACGCTGCATAACGCCCAACATGTCCCCTTCACAGGCTTCCTCCCAGCAGGATAATCCCGACCATAATCAACCCGACGCCCAGCCAGTGGCGTGACGGGACGGACTCATGCCAGACGATTTTCGCCGCCAGCGTGACCCAGACAATGTTCAGACTGAGCATGGGGTAAGCCACGCCGACGGGCAGAAGCTGCAACACCACCAGCCAGGCAAGCATCCCGCAGCCAAGCGCCAGCAAGGCCAGCCCAAGCCACAGGGCAGTTCGCTGACCGCCCTTCGCCCGGGTTGCCTGTTTCTGACACAGCTGCCCTGCGCAGCTCAGCAGGCTTGCCAGTACCAGCCAGATCCAGGCCATCATTGCGGCAGATATTGCAGGTAGGCCAGACGCCCCTGAATCGTCAGGCTGTCCGGTTTCGGCAGCCCGGCGCGGGCAATGTCATCGTTTTTTGAAAGCAGGATCACCAGTGATACCGGCCCCTGCTGACGATGCGTTTCGAGCCATTGTGCGATGTCACCATTGCTCACAAACCGTCCTTTCACATCCGGGTAACCGAGGCCATATTTCAGCTCCCCGGTCTGGCCAAAAAGAATGATGTCATGACGATTCAGTTCCCACGCCAGCCCCGACGCCACGCCAACGTTGTTTGCCAGCACAAACCGGCTCTCCTCCAGCGGCATACGCACGGTATCCACCAGCGACTGCGGCTGTTTGGAATCCACCACCAGGTTAGGGATGGCAAACCCAATGAGCAGCGCAAGACCGGCAGGACAAAGTGCCGCGAGCCACCAGCGCCGCGCGCTCTGCTTCAGCGTAAACCAGCCCACCGCGGCCCAGATAAGAAAAGCGATCGCGGCACAGAAGACTTTGTACAGTTCAACCGATGTCCAGACCGGATGTTTAGCGAGTCCCCACGGCGACACCACCAGCGCCGCCACCACGCCGATAATGCCAAACGCGAGGTTGATGCCGCCGTTGACGCGCAGCACGCGGGCTCCTTTTTCCGCCATCGTGCAGGCGTAGCGCGCCATCAGGATAGCCAGCGGCGCGAAGCACGGCAGGATATAGGTGGGCAGCTTGCCTTTGGCGATGCTGAAGAACAGCAGCGGCATCACCACCCAGCCCAGCAGATAGAGCCCCGCCCCCTCATTTTGCCTCTCACGCCAGCCGAGGCGCAGCGCGCCCGGCAGCAGCGCCAGCCAGGGCAGACTCCCCGCGACGAGGAACGGCAGGTAGTACCAGAACGGCGCTTTATGCTGAGCATCGCTCTGCGCAAAACGCTGGATATGCTCCACCCAGAAGAAGTAACGCCAGAAATCCGGTTCGCGCTGGGCGATCGCCAGCCCCCAGGGCAGGACGATAAGCACGCAGCTCAGGATCGCCAGCCAGCTGAAAACAAGCACCTCTTTCCAGCGTTTCTGCGCAATCACCCACGGCAGCACGCCCATCACCGGAACCGCCAGCGCCAGGAAGCCTTTGGTCATGACGCCCATGCCGCAGGCCAGCCCCAGCAGAATGTAGCCCCCCGCTTTTCCGGCCACGGTTTTCGACCGTGCGGCCAGCCAGAAGCTGCACATCGCTAACGCCAGCCACAGGGCGATAATCGGATCCAGCACGGCGTAGGTGCCGATGCCATAGACCAGGAACAACGTTAAGAAGATAAGGCCGGAGAAAATCGCCACCCGCTTATCCTGCCAGAGGCGCCAGGCGAGCCAGATGACCAGCAGCGCCGTCAACCCGGTGGAGAAGATCGCTCCGGCGCGCACGGCAAAGTTGGAGTGGCCAAAGATCAGCTGCCCGATGCTGTTAACCCAGTAACCGGCAATCGGCTTTTCAAAGTAACGCAGGCCGAGAAAATGCGGCACAATCCAGTCGCCTGAGGCGAGCATTTCACGGCTGATTTCCGCGTAGCGCGTCTCGTCCGGCTGCCACAACAGGCGGAGATCGACCGGGATAACGTAGTAAACAATAAACAGTGCGAGAAGCGCTACGCCATAACGGGCTGCTTTCATGATACCGGGCTCACGGTTTGTTGATAGCCAAGCCAGCCTTCCCGACCGGCCATTTCATTGCGCACAATTTTGCCGACCGGCAAGGTGCTGAGATCGTCTGGCAGCATGTCGCCGAGCGGGCAGAACTGAATGCCCTCGGCGGCAGCCATCGTCAACAGCGCATCAAAATCACGCTGATACGCGATCCCTTCCACCTCGGCGTGAATCGTGTAGACCGGCGTACCCTCGTCGCGATGCATGCAGTCCAGTATGTAGCGGTTAAACCCTGCGGCACTGACGTCGCGCCCGACCACTTCATCCCAGGTCGGCAGCGTGACCGGAATTTGAACCGTACCGGTGCGATCGTTCCCTAACAGCGGTAAAAACGGGGCAGTACCGCGACAATCGCTGTTATAGCGAAACGCGAAGGTCTCCTTGGCTTTCACCACGCGCTGGTCGGCACGCCATCCCGCCGCGGCGGAACAGCGCACGGGCTGACCGGTAATCGCCTCCAGCTCCTGCACGCCGCGCTCGACGTCTTGTTCCAGGCGCGGAATATCCCAGACGCCCGCCCAGGCCTGCCAGGCATGGTGATCCCAGGCGTGAAGCCCCACTTCGTGCTGATGCGCCGCTTCGCAGATAATCGCTTCATTCCCCGCCCCGATGCGCCTGCCGGGCCAGGCGGTCCCCGCCAGCAAAATATCCCAGCCGTAGAGGGATGCCGCGCGCGAGCGCAGCATTTTGAACAGAAATGCCGGTTTAACCAGGCGCCACAGATGACGCCCCATGTTGTCTGGCCCGACGCTGAAGAAAATGCTGGCACGCACGTCGTGCTTGCTCAGCAGTTCCAGCAGCCGCGGGACGCCGTCGCGGGTGCCGCGAAAGGTGTCGACATCAATGCGTAAACCGACCTTTTTCATGATGCCTGTTCCGACAGCTCCACGGTGCGCAGGAAGAAGTCGAGCGTTTCATCAATGGTCTGCTCCATCTTCACGGTTGGCGTCCAGTTCAGGCAGCGCTTCGCGTTGCGGATGCTCGGTTTGCGGTGCTCAACGTCCTGATAGCCTTTGCCGTAGTAGCTGCTGCTCTCCACTTCGCGGAACCCGGCAAACGGCGGGAACTGGCTGCGCAGCGGATGGCGCTCAAAGCTTGCCAGCAGCATTTCCGCCAGCTCGCGGATGCTCGCTTCGTTGTCCGGGTTGCCGATGTTGATGATCTCCCCGTTGCAGCGGCCGTCTTTGTTTTCGATGATGCGGAACAGCGCTTCGATGCCGTCGCTGATATCGGTGAAGCAGCGTTTCTGTTTGCCGCCTTCGATAAGCTTGATGGGCGACCCTTCCACCAGGTTCAGGATCAATTGGGTGATGGCGCGGGAGCTGCCGATACGCGCGGCGTTCAGGTTATCCAGACGCGGCCCCATCCAGTTAAACGGACGGAACAGGGTAAAGCGTAGCCCCTCTTTCTCGCCGTAGGCCCAAATCACGCGATCCAGCAGCTGCTTGGAGACGGAGTAGATCCAGCGCTGCTTGTTGATCGGCCCGACCACCAGGCTGGAGGTGTCCTCGTCGAAGTTCTTATCGGTACACATGCCGTACACCTCAGAAGTGGACGGGAAGATGATGCGCTTATCGTATTTCACGCAGTCGCGGATAATCTTCAGGTTCTCTTCGAAATCCAGCTCGAACACGCGCAGCGGATTACGGGTGTACTCAATCGGTGTGGCAATCGCCACCAGCGGCAGCACCACGTCGCATTTCTTGATGTGGTACTCGATCCATTCGGAGTGGATGCTGATGTCCCCTTCAACGAAGTGGAAGCGCGGATTACCGAGGAAACGGCCGATCGCATCGGATCCAATGTCCAGACCGTAGATCTCGTAGTTGTCGTCTTTCAGCAGGCGCTCGGTGAGGTGGTTACCGATAAACCCGTTCACCCCGAGGATCAACACGCGCGTGCGCCGTTTGAGCGCTACCACCGGCGCGCTGGTGATCAGCGCCCCCGCCACCAGCCCCAGAGACTGCGCCAGCTGCGCCCCCTGAACGTACAAGCCGCTGTCGGTTTGTCCGGTGACGATCTCCAGCGCCTGCTCGCCGCAGCTCACAATCAGCGGGGAGACCGAGACGACGGTGCCCGGTTTGGCGGCAGGAATGTCGTCACGCACGCGGGATTTCCAGACGATAAATTTACTCACGCCCGCAAAGCTGTATGCACCCGGCCACGGGTCGGTCACGGCGCGTACCAGGTTGTGCAGCTGGCGGGCCGGTTGGTTCCAGTCCAGACGGCCATCTTCCGGCGTGCGGCGACCGAAGCAGCTGGCCTTGCTTTCATCCTGCGCGGTTTCGGTAAAGGTTCCCTGAAGGATCGTCGGCAGCGCGTCGCGCAGCAGGCTTTGCGCGGCGGTGCAGAGCTTGCGGTGCAGCTCCAGCGCCGTCTCATCGGCGTCAATGCTCACTTTCTGCTGCGCCACGATGCCGCCCGCATCGGCACGTCGCACCATTTTGTGCAACGTTACGCCGGTTTCCGTTTCACCGTTAACCAGCGCCCAGTTCAGCGGGGCGCGGCCACGGTAGGCTGGCAGCAGGGAGCCGTGCAGGTTGAACGCCCCTTTGTCTGCCACGCTCAGGATCGCATCGCAGAGCAGGTTGCGGTAATAGAACGAGAAAATCACGTCCGGCGCGAGTTTCTGAATGCGATCCACCCACAGCGGGTGGTTCACGTCGTCCGGGGCGTACACCGGGATCCCGTGTTCAGCCGCAATACGCGCCACCGAGCCAAAGAAATGGTTTTCTCCGGCAACGTCCGGATGCGTGAAGATGGCCGTAATGTCGAAGCCCGCGTCCAGCAAGGCTTGCGTGCCCGAGCACCCCATATCGTGATAGGCGAAGACGACAGCTTTCATGGGAGTTTTTCCTCTTGAGATGCGGTGTGTTCCTGACGGACAACCCGTTGAATAAAGTAGCGCGGACGCGCGCGAACATCGTTGTAAATACGGCCGATGTATTCACCGAGCAGGCCCATACCAATGAACTGAGCGCCGATGAACATGAACAGCACGGCAAACAGCATAAAGACCCCTTCCGCCGCCCACTGTGGGCCATAGGCCAGCCGCAGCACGACCAGCAGAACGGAAAGCGCAAACCCGGCCAGCGCGATAACGCTGCCGAAAACGCTCAGCAGGCGCAGCGGCGTGGTGGTCAGGCAGGTGATGAGGTCGTACATCAGGTTGATCAGCCGCATAAAGCTGTACTTTGACTCCCCGTGCTCGCGCTCGGCGTGCAGCACTGGGATCTCCGTCGCTTTACGGGCAAAGGTGTTCGCCAGAATCGGAATGAAGGTACTGCGTTCGTGGCAGTGCAACATGGCGTCGATGATGTGGCGGCGATAGGCGCGCAGCATGCAGCCGTAATCGCCCATCGCTTTGCCGGTGGTGCGTTGGATCAGCCGGTTAATGGTGCGTGAGGCCAGCTTGCGGAACAGGCTGTCCTGACGGTTTTGCCGCACGGTGCCGACCACGTCGTAGCCCTCGTCGGCTTTGGCAACCAGGCGTGGGATCTCTTCCGGCGGGTTTTGCAGGTCAGCGTCCAGCGTTATCACCAGATCGCCCGTCACGTGGCTGAACCCGGCCATGATCGCCGAGTGCTGGCCGTAGTTACGGTTAAGCAGCACGGCAACAATATGGCTGCCCTCCGCCTGCGCGGCGTCGGTCAGCATCATCGCGGAGTCATCGCTGCTGCCATCATCCACCAACAGAATTTCGTAAGCCTTGCCCAGGGTGTCACAGGCAGCGGTTGTACGGCGGATCAGCTCCGGCAGGCTCTCCTGCTCGTTGTAGACCGGGATCACCACGGAGACTTTTTGAACGGGCGGCGCGCTGAACATATCAATGTCCTGCAAGCTGATGGAGCGCGGTAATGACGCGGGTTGTGTCGTCATGGGTCATGTCCGGGAAAAGAGGGAGAGAACAAATACGCGCGCTGTTCCATTCGGTGTTCGGGAGTGAGACCTCCGGAAAACGCTCGCGGTAATATTTTTGCGTGTGGGCCGCGCGGAAGTGCAGGCCGGTACCGATGCCCTGCTCTTTCAGCGCGGCCATCAGGGCATCGCGCGAAATGCCGCACCGGGCTTCATCCACGCGAATAATAAACAGGTGCCAGGCATGCAGATGCGGCCAGGCCGGGGTGCGCAGCGGCTGGAAAGGGGTATCCGCGAGTTCAAGCCGGTAGCGGTCGGCAATGTCGCGACGGCGCTTATTGGCCTCGCCCAGCTTGCCCAGCTGCACCAGCGCCAGCGCGGCGTTGATATCCGCAAGGTTGTATTTGAAGCCAGGGGTGATGACCTCCGCCTGCGGCGCGCGGCCGTGGGTCTGGCGGTCATAGGCATCTACGCCCAGACCGTGGAACTTCAGGCTGCGGATTTTTTGCGCCAGCTGTGCGTCATCCGTCACCACCAGGCCACCTTCGGCGCAGGTCATGTTTTTGATGGCGTGAAAGGAGAAGATGGCCGTGCCCTGCCAGCCCACGTGACGGTTTTTGTAGTAGGTTCCGGCGGCATGGGCGGCATCTTCAATGACGGGAATACCGTGGCGTTCACCGACGGCGCGAATGGCGTCGATATCGCACGGCGCGCCCGCATAATGCACCGGCACAATGGCTTTCGTGCGGGGCGTAATGGCGGCCTCGACCGCCTCAGGCGTCACCATCAGCGTCTCTTTGTCGACGTCGATCATCACCGGCGTGGCGCCCAGCAGCACGATCATATTCAGCGTCGACACCCAGGTCAGGGAGGGGGTAATCACCTCATCGCCGGGACCGATATCCATCGCCATCAGAGTGACATGCATCCCCGCCGTGGCGGAGGAGACGGCAATCGCATGACGGTTTCCGGTAAGCGTACAAAACGCGTCTTCCAGCGCCTGATTTTTCGGCCCGGTGGTGATCCAGCCGGAGGTTAATACCTCCTGCACGGCGGCGATTTCCTCAGCGCCCATTGAAGGACGAGAAAACGGCAAAAAATCACGCATTATTAATTTCCTTGAGATGTTTAAGGCAACTTTTTGATATTAACCAAATGCCGACGCGTTTATTTCAACGAACCATAAACTCATCTCAAGGTAACGTTCATTTCTTAGGGAAAAATTAAGATGGCGAAAAAGAGGAATAGCCAAACAACTAAAATCAATTAATAAACAAAGAGTTGTTAAATTATGAATTATTTATTTTGTGATTACGCTCACCGTTAACGCGCTTTTTATCTAAACCAAACATCAACAAACAAAAAATTCCCGACCATTTCGAATAAATATGAAATGAGCCGGGAACTTTTCTTTTTAGTTAATTGTCGCGCTTATTTTAAATTATCAGGAAAGTTTTTTGGAAGTTCACTGGCAGCGCACGCAATAACGCTTTCATCGTTAGCACCGCAGTCGCGAACAAAAGTAATAGTGGCAAATTCATCAATCACTTCGGTTGGATATGCCGGGCCCACATCGCGATAGCTATTCATCAGCGGAATGTGATCGTTCTGGAAGCAGACGGTTTTTTCCGGATTGTTCATTACCCAGCGCGGGAAGAAGATCGTGCCGTGGAACAGGCTGTCGCCCAGGTTCACAATCAGGCTCACGTCGGTGCCGGTGGGCTCGGTCCAGGAGATTTTATAGATGCTCTCCCCAACGCGGACGATGTACGCCTGCTGGTCTTTCACCCAGCGGTTGCCGACCAGGCCGCTGTGAATACGGTAGTCGAGGGTGTTTTCGTTTTTGACATAAATTTCATAGTTCCAGCCGTTATCGTAGGTATAAACCAGATGTTTGCCGACGAAGCCGCTTAAATCATGTTTGTCGAAGGTGTTCATAAGATGTCTCCTTTGTTTTGATGAGACGATCTTATTCCTTCAAAAAACGAATGAATAACGCTATGTTTGAATCAAATTCATCCAAATTTTAGATTAATTATGCACAAGACGACGCTCGAACAATGGGCCTTGCTGGAGAGAGTGGTGGAGGCTGGCAGCTTTGCTAAAGCAGCGGAAGAGACCCACCGCAGCCAGTCTTCGGTCAGCTATAACCTGTCGCTGCTGCAGGAGCGGCTGGGCGTGGCGCTGCTGATGGCGGAGGGAAGACGGGCCGTGCTCACCCCCGCAGGGGAATTATTACTGAGTCAGGTTAAACCGCTGCTGAAGGCGTTCTCTTACGTCGAGACGCGCGCCGCGACGCTGCAGAGCGGCATGCGGACCCGGCTCGACCTCATGGTTGACAGTATTTTCCCGCGTCGCCGCCTGTTCGCCATTTTGCGGCAGTTCCAGCAGCGCTATCCGCAAACGCAGGTGCGGCTTACCGAAGTGCTGGAAAACAGCCGCAACGATGCGCTGAATGATGAAGCCGACGTGATGATCCTCACCCGCCGCCAGGACATTACCGGACTGGGCGAATGGCTGATGAATATCGACTTTGTCGCCGTTGCCCATCACGAGCACCCTCTGTTTGCACTTGATGCACCGCTGAACGATGAACTACTGCGCCCGTGGCCGCTGATCCAGATTGCGGACAGCCAGCCTGCTGCCCGTCCTGCTGGCGGGTCCTGGACATTTTCCACCATTGATGCCGCCATCGAAGCGGTGATGAACCAGGTTGGATACGGCTGGCTGCCGGAAGAGCGTATTCAAACGCAGCTGGAACAAGGCATTCTGAAAGCGCTGCCGCTCAGCCACGGCGTGCGCCGCGCGACGCCGCTGCACCTCATCGTTAAGCGCTCGCTCAGCCCGCTGGATGAGCAGGTGGACACCCTGCTGCACCTTTTTAAACAGGAGCCGTCATCCTCACCTGCTACGCTTTAAGGTCTGAACGTTAAAACCACAAGGAGCGGAGCATGAAAATCGATTTTACGGGGAAAGTGGCGCTGGTGACCGCCTCAACCGGCGGGATTGGGTTCGCTATCGCCCGAGGGCTGGCTGAAAGTGGTGCGGAAGTGATTGTGAATGGCCGCAGCACGGACTCGGTAAACAAGGGTATTCAGCAACTCCAGCAGGTCGTGCCCGGCGTGCAGGTGCGGGCGGCCATTGCCGATCTCAGTACACCGGAAGGGGTGGACGCGCTGCTGAACGTGGCAACGAACGTCGACATTCTTGTCAACAACGCGGGGATTTACGGCCCGCAGGATTTCTACTCCACCGACGATGACACCTGGGAGCGTTACTGGCAGACCAACGTAATGTCCGGCGTGCGCCTCTCCCGCGCCCTGCTGCCCGGCATGGTGCAGAAAGGCTGGGGGCGCGTGGTGTTTATTTCGTCCGAATCAGCCTGCAATATTCCGGCGGATATGATCCACTATGGCGTGACCAAAACGGCGCAGCTCTCGCTGGCGCGCGGGCTGGCGAAATTTGTAGCCGGAAGCGGCGTCACGGTTAACAGCGTCCTGCCAGGACCGACGATGTCTGACGGTTTTGCCGGGATGATGAAGGACGAGATCGAGAAAACCGGGAAATCGCTGGAGCAACTGGCGAAAGAGTTTGTGATGGCTAATCGCCCCAGCTCGGTGATTCAGCGCGCCGCGACGGTGGAAGAAGTGGCGAATATGGTGGTGTATGTCTGTTCGACGCAGGCCTCCGCCACCTCCGGCGCGGCACTGCGCGTCGATGGTGGCGTGGTGGATGACATCATCTGAGCCGTCAGGCTGCAGCGCCCGCCACCCGGCGGGCGGTGATGAAATGTTCCTGCCAGTAGTTGTCCGTCAGGGTTGAAACCGTTACGCCCTGGCTGCTCGAGGCGTGAATAAACTGGCTATCACCAATGTAAACGCCCACATGCTTTCGGTTCGGGCCCGTCTGGAAAAACACCAAATCTCCGGCCTTCAAACGGTATTGTGCCACCTGCACACCGCGATGGATCTGCTCGCTCGTGGTGCGCGGCAGTTTCAGGTGTGCGGCATCACTGAAGAGGTGCTGCATCAGCGCAGAGCAATCTACCCCGCGATGCGTAGTTCCTCCCCACTGGTAGTGGGTCCCTTTCCATTTCTGGTATTGATCGAGAATGCGGGAACGTAGCGGACCCGTTTGCTGATGCATCAGCCCGGACGTTGCCGGGGATGCCGACAGCTCGCTGTTCATTGACAACATGGAAGCAGGCAGTTGAAAACTAAATGCTGAAAACGAGGCAAAACTTAACGAGAGTATTGAAATAAGCGATCTAAGAGTCATATCAAAAAGAAGCAGTGAGTGAGTTTTTCCTTACGGGTGGGGCCAATATTTCCCCAAAAATCGTGCAATGTGGCGATAATATAGACTGTTCGTTTTTCATCCAATTCTTATCGGGTCTGATTTTGGACTCTTCGGCCCTGTCGCAAGAATGAGAAAAAAACGCGCCTGGTATAAGGACTGTGGCGTTAAAGCAGGTAAACTAATGAGCAGAATGTGTATTTCAGCTAAGACGTATTTATGACCAATATGATTGCCGACGACGCCGTGGCCAAATCCCACGTGCTCTCTGTCTTTGACTTTGATGGAACATTGACGCATCACGACAGCTTTATCCCTTTCCTGCGCTTTGCCTTTGGCAAGCGTTACTTTGCGGGACGGCTGGTACGGATGGCGTTACCGACGCTCCACTGCGTGCGCCGCAAGCTAACGCGTGATGAGCTGAAAGAGGTGTTGATCAAAACGTTCCTGACAGGGGTGGACGAGCACTGGTTACGTCAGCAGGCGGAAGCCTTTTGTGAAAAATACTGGAACAAGCTGATGCGCCCTGAAGGGGTTTTAGCCGTGGCGGCTGAGGTGAATTCCGGTGCGGAAGTGACTATCTGCTCCGCCTCCCCGGCACTGGTGCTTCAGCCGTGGGCGGATAAGCTCGGCATTAAGCTGATTGGTACGCAACTGGAAGTGAAAAACGGCAAGCTGACCGGACGTATCACCGGCAATAACTGCCGCTGTGCACAGAAAGTCGCGAGGCTGGAAAAGGTCTACGGCGATCTCAACACCTACCACCTGCGCGCCTGGGGTGACACCCGTGGTGACCACGAACTGCTGGCGGCAGCGCAGGATCCACACTGGCGTCACTTCCATCATCCGCGCAAGCGTCGGAATTCACCGATTAAGGGGTAAGTGCGGTCGTTTGCCCTCACCCCGGCCCTCTCCCACAGGGAGAGGGATCCCCAGTAATTTTTTAACCGGAAGCGATGAATGTTGTTTCAGGATAATCAATGACTCACAGCGACGCCCTGGTCCGGCTGTAAATCGCTGAGGCGTTTGCCTTCCGGCCGGGGCGAGGCGCAGGGATGCGCCGAGAGGGCGGGCTTTACATGGACGTTGCCTTCGCCCGTCCCCGACAAGCCGGAAGGAATAAGCCGAGGGTACCGCGAAGCGGCGATTTACCGCCGGGAGCCCGGGTCGCCAGGGTGGTGGCGACTGAGCCACCCTGGCACGTTCACCGGTTATGTCCTTGCAGAGTAGCAAGGAACATAAAGTGAACGGAATAACCTCCACAGCCGTATGTTCCCCCTCACCCCAGCCCTCTCCCTCAAGGGAGAGGGAGTCGTCTTTGCCGGCATTATTTTGTGGGGATCCCTCAACCCACAGGGAGAGGGAGACAAACGGTACATCAGGCCTCACGTTTCCCTGGGAACATCACGCTCGTAATAATCCCCAGCGCCAGCACGCCCAATACCACAAACAGACTGGCCGTCGCGCCAATGCTGTAACCGTGATGCCAGAAGTGATCGGTGGCATTCAGACCCAGCTTGAATGCCACAAAGAACAGCAGCAGCACTACGGCTTTCTCGAGGTGCACCAGGTACTGCTTCAGCGCTTCCAGCACGAAGTAAAGGGTACGCAGGCCGAGGATAGCGAACATCATGGCGCTGTAGATAATCAGCGGTTCGCGGCTCACCGCGATAATGGCCGGTACGGAGTCAAACGCGAACATCACGTCAGAGAGTTCCACCACCGCCACACAGAGCAGTAACGGCGTCGCGTAGCGCTTCGCTTTCTTCACGCGGCCAACCATGACGTCCTGGTTTTCTGGCTTCTCCAGCTCAGCATCCACCTCTTTTTGCGTCAGGATAAACGCGTGGCTGCTGATTTTCGGCCAGACCGGGTAAAAGCGTTTTACCAGACGATAAGCCAGATGACCGGAGTAATCTTCAACTTCATCGCTCTCTTCATTACGCTTGAGCATCATCACCGCCGTCCAGCCGACGACCAGCGCGAAAACCACCTCAACGTACGGTCCCAGACTTAAAAGGCTGGTACCGATAGCCACAAAGATACCGCGGAAAACAATCGCCCCCAGCACGCCCCAGTAGAGCACACGGTGACGGTATTTATCCGGCACGCCAAACCAGGCGAAGATGGCCATCATCACGAACAGGTTATCGATGGAGAGAACTTCCTCAAGCGCGTAGCCGGTAAGGAACAGGCTCGCCATTTCGGCACCGTGGTGGATGTACAGGAACCCGGCAAACGCCATCGCCATCGAGAACCAGAAAACGGACCACATCGCCGCGCTTTTCAGCGAGACAGGTTTATCGTGACGGTGCATGAAGAGGTCAATAAACATCGCCCCAACGGCCATTACGACAAAGACAACAACGGTTTCCGTCGGGAAACCGAGATGAGCAGCAGACATACACAACCCTTTTATAGAGGCAAAACACAGCACCATGCAGACTGGCGTAAACCAGCCGAGAAAAAGGGTGGACTGTTGATCAACGTCTCCACCCTCAAAACCGCAGCTCTGTGACTGCGCAAGGTGTGTACTTTACCTCACAACGTAGGGTGGCGCATCTGCCGTTTAGACGCATTACGTTAAGAACTTTATATGTGAGTCACCTCTTATTTACATAATTTAAACCTTCCATTAACTGGATAAAAAGAACGCGCCGCCGCTATAGTGGTTTTGTTTAATAAAACCGAGTTGTACCTGATAAAACCAAGAATAAACCCTGCGAGGACACAATGACAGAACAAACACGTTATGGCGCAACCGCCACTGAGGAGATAGAAAAAGAGACGATGCGGAAAGTGATCTGGCGTATCCTGCCGTTCCTCATCGTCAGCTATCTGATCTCCATTATCGATCGCGGTAATATCGGCATGGCTTCGCTGCAGATGAATGAGGATCTTGGCCTCAGCAAAGCGGCATTTGGCTTCGCCAGCAGCCTTTACTTTGTGGCCTATTTTTTGTTTGAAGTGCCAAGCAACCTGGCGATGCAAAAAGTCGGCGCACGTATCTGGATCCCGCGCATCATGATTAGCTGGGGCATTGTGTCCATGTGTATGTCGCTGGTCCAGAACACCACGTCGCTCTATATCGTCCGTTTTCTTCTCGGCGCCGCAGAGGCGGGCTTCTTCCCTGGCGTCGTGCTTTATCTGACCTGGTGGATCCCTTCCCGTTACCGCGCACGCATTATTGCCTCCTTTATGGTCGCCATCCCACTCGCCAACTTCATCGGCTCCCCGCTTTCCGGGTTGATACTGTCCATGGACGGCTGGCTGGGTCTGCGTGGCTGGCATCTGCTGTTTATCATTGAAGGTTTGCCCGCCGTACTGCTCGGCATTGCCGCCTGGTTTATTCTCCGCGATCGCCCCCATCAGGCGAACTGGCTCAGCAGTGAGCAGAAGCAATGGCTGGAAACCACGCTGGAAAACGAGCGCAATCAGCAAAAGAATATTGGACATCAAACGACGTGGCAGCTGCTGAAGCACCGCCAAATCTGGCTGCTGGCGCTGATTTACGCTGGCGCATCGTCTGCCGGCACGACCATCAGCGTATGGTCTCCTCAACTGCTGAAATCCTTCCATCTCAATAATCTTGAGACAGGCCTGTTCAACGCCATCCCGTACGGTCTGGCATCCGTACTCATGATTGTATGGGGACGAAGTTCTGACCGAACCAACGAACGCCGCTGGCATACCGCGCTGACGCTTTTCATGATTGCCGCAGGCGTATTTGCCGCATTTGTCAGCGTCTCCCTTGCTGCCACCATTGTTATTCTCAGCATCATGCTCATCGGCGCTTATTCAATGAAAGGGCCTTTCTGGGCGCTGGCGTCCGGCTGGATGAGCAGTACCTCGGCGGCAGCAGGACTCGCCGCGATTGGCGCCATCGCGAACCTGATTGGCGGAGCAGTAATGGTAAATGCGTACGGCATTATCAATGAGCGGACGGGCAGTTATACGCTGGCTATGCTTCCGCTGGCCGCGCTGTGTGTGGCGGGGGGGATCGCGGTGCTGATGATGGGCCGACAGACCCGCAACACTCAGCTACACGAGAAGCAGGTAACAAATTAACGATAACAAAAGCGGGACGCGTGTCCCGCTTTTCGTTAACGGTTTTCTTCTGCTGTATCGCTCGTTTCACCGTAAAACTGCTGGCAGAAGGGCTTACTCGCCCCCATTTTCTGTGACAGGCGGCTGGCAGTGTCATGCATCAACTGGCTGATACCTTGCTCCCTGCGGTCTTCTGTCAATCTTGATATGGGCCCGGTCAAAGCCAGCACCGCAATCAACTTGTCGTGAACACCGAAGACCGGCATTGCAAACGCAGCAGTATGGGGATCGCGGGCACCTGCGGTGTAGAGCGGAACAGCAGGCTCACCGCCCGGCAGGCGTTCATTGAGACCCCAATGGCGTAGGACCTGACTGATGGCAGAATCGTCCAGCGGGAACTGTGTGCCGGGAAGATTGCTGTGACGAAGCCCATGTGAGGCTTCAGCACGAAACAGGCACAGACGTTGCCCGCCCTCTAACACATACCAGCTGGCACTCTCCTGAGAAGCCAGGGATAAAGCCTGTAGCTCAGGTTGAACTACCCTGGAAAGATGGAAAGACTGTTCATACAGCTTACCGAGGTAAAGCAGACGAGGGCCAAGCGCATAATTGCCGTCATCATGCCTGACGACATAGTTCATCCGTTCAAGAGAATTCATCAAGCGGTAAACCGTGGTTTTATGATAACCCGATAGCTGAGCCAGCGCGGTCAGCGTCAGGCTTTCATCGCCAGGACGGAAGCAATCCAGTAAAGCCAGCGCTTTTTCAACCGCTACAACGCCTTCATTCCCCATCATTATCTCCTTTTCAGCCCGGCAGTGAGTGTACCTCAAATTTTGTGAGTCACTTCGTGTTTACATCACAAACCCCCTCTCGGGTCTGGCTAAAAGGAAAGCAACACCGCTATAGTTGTTTCGTATTGTACACCTGAATTGTACACAGTAAAACAATATGGAGGCATTCATGTCCGTTTCTGAAAAACCAACGATCAATCGCCACTTCGAACGCGTTTCTGCTGAAGAGGTTCGCCAGGCCGCAGAGTATCAGGCAGCTATCCTCGCGGATGTTGCCGGACGCCGCGGCACGCTCCATGGCCGCATCAAGCCGCTGGCACCGCATATGGCCGTTGCGGGCCCGGCCGTCACCGTTGAGGTACGGCCAGGCGATAATCTGGCCATTCACGCCGCGATGGCGGTTGCCCAACCCGGGGATGTTCTGGTCGTCGATGGAAAAGGCGATCTGAGCTGTGCGCTACTGGGTGAAATTATGGCAACCCAGGCCCAGGCGAGCGGGATTGCCGGGATCATCATCGACGGAGCAGTGCGTGACGCTGACACGCTGAGCAAGGGTAACTATCCCGTTTTCTCTGCCGGTCTGAATCCCTGCGGCCCGACAAAGTCTATTCCTGGCCGGGTTAACCATCCGATTTCCGTTGCCGGCGCGACGGTACAGGCCGGAGATTTAGTGGTAGCCGATATCGACGGCGTGGTGGTGATCCCGCGCGATGAGGTTCAGCAGATTATCGCCCTGGCAAAAGGAAAGCTGGAGATGGAGACTAAACGTCTTGCCGCCATCCGCGAGGGAGATTTACGTCCACACTGGCTTAACGACGCGCTGCGCAAGGCGGGCATGCTGGCGGACGGGGAGACGCTGTAATGGCAAACAAAAAGGTAGTCATTGTTACCGGAAGCGACCTGGCGGAGCAGGCCATGGAAATGTTGCAGGGTTTTGAGGTGGTGTTTGCTGGTCGCCAGCCCACGGAGGATGGGCTTATTGCGCTGTGCGAGCAGCATAACCCGGTGGCAATACTGGTACGTTACGGCAAGATAACCGCGAAAATCATGGATGCTGCGCCTGCCCTGAAGGTTATTTCCAAACACGGAAGCGGGATCGATGTGATAGACCTGGCGGCGGCGGCCGAGCGTAACATCGCCGTCCGATCCGCGCCGGGGGCAAACGCAGCGGCGGTGGCGGAACACACCTGGGCGTTGATTCTCGCCTGCGCCAAATCCGTGGTGTCCCTGGACACGCGACTGCGCGAAGGGCACTGGGACAAAGCCACGCATAAATCCATCGAACTGGAGGGGCAAACGCTGGGGCTGATCGGGCTGGGGGCGATTGGCTCGCGGGTGGCGAATATGGGTCACGCCTTTGGTATGCGGGTTCTGGCTTACGATCCTTACGCTAAATCAATGCCTTCCGTCTGCGAGCGCACTGATACCCTGACTGACCTTCTTTCCCGCTCCGATGTGATTTCTTTGCATTGTCCCCTCACCGACGAGAATCGGGGCATGATCAATACGGAGACGCTCGCGCACGTTAAACGAAACGCTATCCTGGTGAATACGGCACGCGGCGGCTTGATTCACGACAGGTCATTGTTCGCAGCGTTAAAGGATGGAACACTGCACAGCGCGGGGCTGGACAGCTTTACCAGCGAACCGCTGACCGCGCCGCACATCTGGCAGGGCATCGATAACATCATTATCTCCCCGCATATTGGCGGCGTCAGCGCAGCGTCATATATAAAAATGGGAACCGTGGCGGCCAGAAATATTGTAGACGTTTTGAGTGCGGCTGATGAAAGAATGCTTACCGTCAGCGGCTAGCTCGAAAATGGACGAACCGAAACGCCCTTCCGTCACGGTTTCTCTGCCAGCGCCTGCGCGCACGCCCAGGCGCTGGCCCACGCCCACTGGAAGTTATACCCGCCGAGCCAGCCGGTGACGTCCATCACTTCACCTATGAAGTAGAGCCCTGGAACATTGCGTGCTTCCATGGTGCGCGAAGAAAGTTCGTGCGTATCAACACCGCCCAGCGTCACTTCCGCCGTGCGGTAGCCCTCGGTGCCGTTTGGCTGAACGCGCCAGGCTGTCAGCGTCTCGACCAGCGCGTCCTGCTCGCGGCTGTTTAGCTGCTTAAGCGACACATCGGGGATCTGCCCCAGCACCTGCAGGCACTCCACCAGACGCTTCGGCAGCTGCATCGCCAGGGTATTTTTCAGGCTCTGATTCGGGTGCGCGGTACGCTGATCGTTGAGGAACACGTCCAGATCGCAGTCCGGCACCAGGTTTACCGTCACAAATTCGCCCGGCTGCCAGTAGCTGGAGATTTGCAGCACCGCCGGACCGGAGAGGCCGCGATGGGTAAAGAGCAGGTTTTCGCGGAAGACCGTGCCGTCTTCGGCGGTAATGACCGAGGGAACGGACACGCCGGAAAGCGTCTGGAGCTGTTCCAGAAGCGGTTTATGCAGCGTGAACGGCACCAGACCGGCACGCGTTGGCAAGACTTTCAGGCCAAACTGTTCGGCAATTTTATAGCCGAACGGGGACGCGCCCAGCCCCGGCATCGACAGGCCGCCGCTGGCGATCACCAGGCTGTCGGCGCTGACGGTTTCACCGTTCAGCTGTAGCCTGTAACCCTGCTCGTCGCGGGCAACCTCCAGCACGTCCGTACGCAGGCGCATCGTCACGCCACCCTTCTCGCACTCGGCCACCAGCATATCGACAATCTGCTGCGCGGAGTCGTCGCAGAACAGCTGGCCCAGCGTTTTCTCATGCCACGCGATGCCGTGCTTACCCACCAGATCGATAAAATCCCACTGGGTGTAACGCGCCAGCGCAGATTTGCAAAAATGACGGTTTTGGCTCAAATAGGCCGCGGGTTCAACATACAGATTAGTAAAGTTGCAGCGCCCGCCGCCGGACATCAGGATCTTACGGCCTGGCTTTTTACCGTTATCCAGCAGCAGCACGCGACGACCCGCCTGTCCGGCCATTGCCGCACAAAACATACCCGCCGCACCGGCGCCAATTACCACGGCATCAAACCTTTCCACGTCAAAATCCTCTTCGTTAACTGCCGCGGATTGTAAAGTTTCCTCTGTGGTCACACCAGCGTAAAAAGATATTACAAAGCCATTTCATTGATATTTAAAGATTATCCTTTCAGGCACTTTTCCCAAATCAGGTGGTATGTCAAAAAAAGTCTATATTTCACTTTGCCCGCCGTGCATTTGTCCTGGATAATGCGCCGCGTTCATGTCCTCAAAATGGCGTAACGTCCTATGCTACATTTGTTTGCCGGCCTGGATTTACATACCGGGCTTTTATTATTGCTTGCTCTGGTTTTTGTACTGTTTTACGAAGCGATCAACGGCTTCCACGACACTGCAAACGCAGTAGCAACGGTTATCTACACTCGCGCAATGCGATCGCAGCTTGCGGTTGTTATGGCGGCGGTATTTAACTTTTTCGGTGTCCTCCTGGGCGGACTGAGCGTTGCGTATGCGATCGTGCATATGCTGCCAACGGATCTGCTTCTCAACGTTAGTTCTGGCCATGGCCTTGCTATGGTGTTCTCAATGCTGCTTGCTGCAATTATCTGGAACCTCGGTACCTGGTATTTCGGCCTGCCTGCATCCAGTTCTCACACACTCATCGGCGCGATTATCGGTATCGGGTTAACCAATGCCCTGATGACCGGGACGTCCGTTGTTGATGCGCTGAACATCCCGAAAGTGTTGGGGATTTTCGGCTCTTTGATCATCTCTCCTATCGTGGGTCTGGTCGTTGCGGGTGGATTAATTTTCATCCTGCGTCGCTACTGGAGCAACACGAAAAAACGTGCGCGTATCCACCTGACGCCAGCAGAGCGTGAGAAGAAAGACGGCAAGAAAAAGCCGCCATTCTGGACGCGTATTGCGCTGATCATTTCCGCTATTGGCGTGGCGTTCTCTCACGGCGCGAACGATGGTCAGAAAGGGATTGGTCTGGTGATGCTGGTACTGATTGGCGTCGCACCGGCTGGCTTCGTGGTCAACATGAACGCCTCCGGTTACGAAATCACCCGTACCCGTGATGCAATTAACAACGTCGAAGTGTACTTCCAGCAGCATCCTGCCCTGTTGAAGAAAGCGACCGGCGTTGACCAGTTGATTCCGTCTCCTGAAGCGGGTGCCACCACCGCGCCGGGCGAGTTCCACTGCCATCCGGCAAACGCGATTAACGCGCTGGAACGTGCCAAAGGCATGCTGGGCGACATCGAAAGCTACGACAAACTGGCTGTTGAACAGCGTGGTCAACTGCGTCGCATCATGCTCTGCATCTCTGACGTGACGGATAAAGTCGCGAAGCTGCCAGAAGTGAATGCTGACGACAAACGTCTGCTGAAGAAACTGAAAAGCGATATGCTCAACACCATTGAGTACGCGCCAATCTGGATCATCATGGCCGTCGCGCTGGCACTGGGTATCGGTACAATGATTGGCTGGCGTCGTGTGGCGACCACCATCGGCGAGAAGATCGGTAAGAAAGGCATGACCTATGCGCAGGGTATGTCTGCGCAGATGACGGCGGCGGTTTCTATCGGTCTGGCGAGCTACACCGGTATGCCAGTATCCACCACCCACGTACTCTCCTCGTCCGTGGCAGGTACCATGATTGTTGACGGCGGCGGTCTGCAGCGTAAAACCGTGACCAACATTCTGATGGCCTGGGTGTTTACCCTTCCGGCATCCATCCTGCTGTCTGGCGGTTTGTACTGGATTTCGCTGAAGCTGATTTAATCGGTTGAAGGCGATAAAAAAGCGGGTCAGGAAACTGACCCGCTTTTTTTATGCTCAGTGCCAAATCATCAATGCAATCATACTGACCACGACCAGCCCGCACAGGGCACTGGTCAAAATGAACTGACGACGCAGACGCTCGCAACGACGGATAAACTCTTCATCGTGATGATCGCGGTAACGCTGGTAGTAGATGTATCCCACCAGACGCATCTGTTTGCTGGGCTGTCCATGCGAGGTGAAGAACCCTCCACCGTCCACATACTGATAAAGCAACGGATCGCAACCACGAAGTACTACTAACAGCGCACGTAACGATGAGAAGTAGCGCGCCATATTCACTATGCAAACTACGCATAACGCCCAAAACAATGCGACGGTGCTAATCATACATCCTCCCCGGCGTCCGCCCACGAAGCAAGGCTTCTGAGCTACCGCACTCCAATGCCCTGACAGACAGTTCAGTGAAAGAATGACCAAAAGTCGATCCGGTTCGCGTTTTAATATCCGAACGGTTCATTAAATAGTGTAGGAGATCCGTTAATTTTTTTGCCACAAGGTTAATCGTTATCAACACCAAAGCTTGAAAAATATGTTTAACTGGGCCGTAATGAATGTATCAGACGACGGCATTCTCATTTAGTCATCGATAACTTAAGGAAGGAGTAACACTATGGCTTACAAACACATTCTCATCGCGGTAGACCTCTCCCCGGAGAGCAAAGTGCTGGTTGATAAAGCGGTATCCATGGCACGTCCCTACAACGCGAAAGTTTCGCTGATTCACGTTGATGTGAACTACTCCGACCTTTACACCGGTCTGATCGACGTGAATCTTGGCGATATGCAGAAACGCATCTCCGAAGAGACTCACCATGCGCTGAGCGAACTGTCCACCAACGCGGGCTATCCAATCACCGAAACCCTGAGCGGCAGCGGCGACCTGGGCCAGGTGCTGGTTGATGCGATCAAGAAATATGACATGGACCTGGTGGTTTGCGGTCACCATCAGGACTTCTGGAGCAAGCTGATGTCTTCCGCACGCCAGCTGATTAATACCGTTCACGTGGATATGCTGATTGTTCCATTGCGTGACGAAGAAGACGAGTAAGTGCGTTAAATTCCCCTCACCCTAACCCTCTCCCACAGGGAGAGGGGATAGATCGAGAACGTAGGCCGGGTAAGGCGAAGCCGCCACCCGGCTTTTTTATTCCGGCGTCCCCGAATAAATATCAAACCGGTGCCCTTTAGTGATCACCGCATTGGTCGTGGCGACATCCGCCAGCGGCGGCGCATAGTCCGGGCGCTTCACCACCACCCGCTTCGTTGCCAGCTGACGGGCAGGCTCCAGCAGGCCATCTGCATCTAAATCCGGCCCCACCAGCGACTGAAACACCCGCATCTCTTTCTTCACCAGCGCGCTTTTCTGCTTATGCGGGAACATCGGGTCGAGATAGACCACCTGCGGGCGAGGGGTGATATCGGTCAGCGCTGTCAGACTGGAGGCGTGAATCAGCTGCAAACGCGCCTGCAGCCACGAGCCGATTTCCGGGTCCGCATAGCCTCGCGCCAGCCCGTCGTCGAGCAGCGCAGCGACCACCGGATTACGCTCCAGCATCCGCACGTGACAGCCGACAGAGGCCAGCACAAAGGCATCACGCCCTAACCCCGCCGTGGCATCGACCACGTCCGGAAGATAGCTCCCTTTGATGCCGACCGCTTTAGCCACCGCCTCGCCGCGACCGCCGCCGAACTTGCGCCGGTGCGCCATCGCGCCGCCGACAAAGTCGACAAAAATCCCGCCGAGCTTCGGTTCATCGCGCTTGCGTAACTCCAGGTGCTCCGGCGTCATCACCAGCGCCATCGGGTTTTCTTCATCGTGTTCCAGCCCCCAGCGGGCCGCCAGAACAGATAAGGCGCCGTCTCCGGCGCCCGTTTCATCTACTAAGCAGATCTTCACGTAACAATCAGCCTTTGATTCCGTAATGCTCAAGCATCGCATCCAGCTGCGGCTCGCGGCCACGGAAGCGTTTGAACAGCACCATTGGCTCTTCAGAACCGCCGCGGGTCAGGATGTTATCGAGGAACGACTGACCGGTTTCGCGGTTGAAAATCCCCTCCTCTTCGAAGCGAGAGAAGGCATCTGCCGCCAGCACGTCGGCCCACAGGTAGCTGTAGTAGCCCGCCGCGTAGCCGCCAGCAAAGATGTGGCTGAAGGCATGCGGGAAGCGGCCCCAGGTTGGCCCTGGAATAACGGCAACCTGCTTTTTGATTTCGGCCAGGGTGTCGAGGATTTTCGCCCCCTGCTCCGGGCTAAACTCCGCGTGCAGGCGGAAGTCGAACAGGCCGAACTCCAGCTGACGCAGGATGAACATCGCCGCCTGATAGTTTTTCGCCGCCAGCATTTTATCCAGCAGCTCCTTCGGCAGCGGTTCGCCGGTCTCATAGTGGCCGGAGATAAACGCCAGCGCGTCCGGCTCCCAGCACCAGTTTTCCATAAACTGGCTTGGCAGCTCGACCGCATCCCACGGCACACCGCTGATACCGGCTACGCCTGCGGTTTCGATGCGGGTCAGCATGTGGTGCAGACCGTGACCGAACTCGTGGAACAGGGTAATCACTTCATCGTGGGTGAAGAGCGCAGGCTTGCCGCTCACCGGACGGTTGAAGTTACAGGTCAGGTAGGCGACCGGCTTCTGCAGGGAGCCGTCGGCTTTACGCATCTGGCCTACGCAGTCGTCCATCCACGCCCCGCCGCGCTTGTTCTCACGGGCGTACAGGTCAAGGTAGAAGCTGCCGCGCAGTTCATTTTTCTCGTCATACAGTTCGAAGAAGCGCACGTCCGGATGCCAGACGTCGATATCGGTACGCTCTTTCGCGGTGATGCCGTAAATGCGTTTCACCACTTCAAACAGGCCGTTAACGGCTTTGTTTTCCGGGAAGTACGGGCGCAGCTGCTCGTCGCTGATGCTGTAGAGGTGCTGCTTCTGCTTTTCGCTGTAGTAAGCGATGTCCCACGGCTGCAGCTCGTCCACACCGAACTCCGCTTTGGCGAAGGCGCGCAGCTGGGCCAGCTCTTTTTCACCCTGCGGACGGGCGCGTTTCGCGAGATCGGTGAGGAAGTCGAGCACCTGCTGCGGGTTCTCCGCCATTTTGGTGGCGAGGGATTTATCGGCGTAGTTTTCAAAGCCCAGCAGTTGGGCCAGTTCGTGACGCAACGCGAGGATTTCCGCCATCACCGGGCTGTTGTCCCACTTACCGGCATTCGGTCCCTGATCGGAAGCGCGGGTGCTGTAGGCGCGGTACATCTCTTCACGCAATGCCTGGTTGTCGCAGTAGGTCATCACCGGCAGATAGCTTGGGATATCCAGCGTTAACAGGAAACCGTCCTGCTCTTTCGCTTCGGCCTGGGCTTTTGCCGCCGCCAGCGCGCTTTCCGGCATACCCGCCAGCTCCGCTTCGTCGGTAATCAGCTTCGTCCAGCCCATGGTGGCGTCGAGCACGTTGTTGCTGTACTGGTTGCCCAGCTCGGACAGACGCGCGGCAATTTCACCGTAGCGAACCTGTTTATCTTTTGGCAGACCGATACCGGACAGCTCAAAGTCACGCAGCGCGTTATCGACCGATTTTTTCTGCGCCGTGTTCAGTTCGGCATAGTGGTCGCCGTCGCGCAGGTCGCGGTAGGCCTTGTAGAGTCCTTCGTGCTGGCCGACCCAGGTGCTGTACTCAGAGAGCAGCGGCAGGGTCTGTTCGTAGGCTTCGCGCAGTTCCGGGCTGTTTTTGACCGAGTTCAGGTGGCTCACAGGGGAGAAGATACGCCCCAGCACGTCGTCCACTTCGGAAAGCTTCTGACACAGATTTTCCCACGTGTACGGCGCGCCCTGCGCAACCACGTTTTCTACCGCCGCGCGGCAGTTGTCCAGCGATTGCGTAACGGCTGGAACTACATGCTCAGGGAGGATTTTAGAAAACGGCGGCAACGAAAAAGGCGTCAGTAATGGATTGGTCATAAACGCTGTCCTGTTGAAATAGGTGAATGAAGCGCGCATCCGGCGCTGGGCATATTGTTTTCAGTAATGGGGTTAAGTGTAGAGGATTTCAATGCCGGACGTTGCGCTTTCGCGGCCGTGGAAACTTTTCTGTATACTGTGGCGATACGCTCTATTTTTGCCCGATGGCGCTACGCTTATCGGGCCTACGTTTACTACCTGGAACACATTCATCCATGCTCAGTTATCGCCACAGCTTCCACGCTGGCAACCACGCCGACGTCCTTAAACACACCGTTCAGAGCCTGATCATTGAAGCGCTCAAAGAGAAAGAGAAGCCGTTTCTCTATCTCGACACCCATGCGGGTGCGGGCCGTTATCAGCTGAGCGGCGAGCATGCCGAGCGTACCGGTGAATACCTTGAGGGCATCGCCCGCATCTGGCAGCAGGACGATCTGCCTGCCGAGCTGGAGCCGTACATCGGTGTGGTGAATCACTTCAACCGCAACGGCCAGCTGCGCTACTACCCTGGCTCCCCGCTGATTGCCCGCCAGCTGCTGCGCGAGCAGGACAGCATCCAGTTAACCGAGCTGCACCCGAGCGACTTCCCGCTGCTGCGTTCTGAATTCCAGAAAGATAATCGCGCCCGCGTGGAAAAAGCCGACGGCTACCAGCAGCTGAAAGCCAAGCTGCCGCCGGTCTCCCGTCGCGGCCTGGTGCTGATCGACCCGCCGTACGAAATCAAAACCGACTATCAGGCGGTGGTGACCGGCATCCACGAAGGCTACAAACGCTTCGCTACCGGCACCTATGCCCTGTGGTACCCGGTGGTGCTGCGCGCGCAAATCAAGCGCATGATCAAAGACCTGGAAGCGACCGGTATCCGAAAAATCCTGCAGATTGAGCTGGCGGTACGCCCGGACAGCGATCAGCGCGGCATGACCGCTTCTGGCATGATTGTGATCAACCCGCCGTGGAAGCTCGAAGCGCAGATGAACAACGTGCTGCCGTGGCTGCACAAAACGCTGGTGCCAGCGGGTACTGGCCACGCCACCGTCAGTTGGATCGTGCCGGAGTAATCGCAGCCATCGGTGGAAACTATTGATTTCAGGTATACAATCGCGGCAATTCACGATTAAGGACAAAAGCTATGACTAAGCATTATGACTACATCGCAATCGGCGGCGGCAGCGGCGGCATCGCCTCGATCAACCGCGCGGCCATGTACGGCCAGAAGTGTGCGCTGATTGAAGCCAAAGCGCTGGGCGGCACCTGCGTGAACGTGGGTTGTGTACCGAAAAAAGTGATGTGGCATGCGGCGCAAATCCGTGAAGCTATCCATATGTACGGTCCGGATTATGGCTTTGACACTACCATCAATAACTTCGACTGGGACAAGCTGATCGCCAGCCGTACCGCCTACATCGACCGCATTCACACCTCGTACGATAACGTGCTGGGCAAAAATAACGTCGACGTGATCCACGGTTTCGCCCGCTTTGTGGACGCGAAAACGATCGAAGTGAACGGTGAGACGATCACTGCCGATCACATCCTGATCGCCACCGGCGGCCGTCCGAGCCACCCGAATATTCCAGGTGCAGAATACGGCATCGACTCCGACGGTTTCTTCGAGCTGCCAGCCCTGCCTAAACGCGTTGCCATTGTGGGCGCGGGTTACATCGCGGTGGAACTGGCTGGCGTGATTAACGGGCTGGGCGCTGAGGCGCACCTGTTCGTGCGTAAACACGCGCCGCTGCGCAGCTTTGACCCGCTGATTGTCGATACCCTGGTCGAAGTGATGAACACCGAAGGCCCGACCCTGCACACCAACGCCGTACCAAAAGCGGTGGTGAAAAATGCAGACGGCAGCCTGACCCTGGAGCTGGAAGATGGCCGCAGCCAGACCGTCGACTGCCTGATCTGGGCGATCGGTCGTGAACCGGCGAACGATAACTTCAACCTGGCTGTAACGGGCGTGAAAACCAACGATAAAGGCTACATCGTCGTTGATAAGTTCCAGAACACCAGCGTACCGGGCATTTACGCGGTCGGCGATAACACCGGTGCCGTTGAGCTTACCCCGGTTGCCGTTGCGGCGGGCCGTCGTCTCTCCGAGCGCCTGTTTAACAACAAGCCGGACGAGCATCTGGATTACAACCTTATCCCAACCGTGGTCTTCAGCCACCCGCCAATCGGCACCGTCGGCTTAACCGAGCCGCAGGCGCGCGAGCAGTATGGCGACGACCAGGTGAAAGTGTATAAATCGGCGTTTACGGCGATGTACACCGCCGTCACCTCTCACCGTCAGCCGTGCCGCATGAAGCTGGTCTGCGTCGGCCCGGAAGAGAAGATTGTCGGTATCCATGGCATCGGCTTCGGCATGGACGAGATCCTGCAGGGCTTTGCGGTGGCGCTGAAGATGGGCGCAACGAAGAAGGATTTCGATAACACCGTGGCGATCCACCCGACGGCGGCGGAAGAGTTTGTTACCATGCGTTAATCCTGATGCCCCTCTCCTGAGGGGCATTTTTTTAACATTCATAAATCGTTGCAAAACGAATGCTCCGAAAAGAGTGATCTACCGCACATATCCCTACCCTTCTACCGAAGCGAGTGTCTACGCTTATAGGACGCCCGGAAAAACCTGTCTTTAAGAACACACAACCGGAGGTCCTTATCACCATGTTCAACCAGAAGATACAGGCTACCGAGAACATCGAATTCGGGATCGAAGAAGAGCTGCGCTACGAGACCGATCCCTGCGAGTTGAAACTGGATGAGATGATTGAGGCGGAGCCGGAACCGGAAATGATCGAGGGGCTGCCGGCCTCCGACGCCCTGACGCCTGCCGATCGCTACCTTGAGCTGTTCGAACACGTGCAGTCATCAAGGCTGTTTGCCGACAGCAAAACCTTCCCCGACTGCGCGCCGAAGATGGATCCGCTGGATATCCTGATCCGCTACCGCAAAGTGCGTCGCCATCGTGATTTTGACCTGGCACGCTTTGTGGAGAACCACTTCTGGATGCCGGAAACCTACGGGACGGAATACGTTTCCGACCCCGGTCTTTCCCTGAAAGAGCACATTGATAACCTGTGGCCGGTGCTGACGCGCGAACCGCAGGATCATATTCCCTGGTCGTCCCTGCTGGCGCTGCCGCAGGCGTATATCGTCCCCGGCGGACGATTCAGCGAGACGTACTACTGGGATTCGTACTTCTCCATGCTGGGGCTGGCGGAGAGTGGCCGTAACGATCTGCTGAAGTGTATGGCGGATAACTTCGCGTGGCTTATCGAGCGCTACGGCCATATTCCCAACGGCAACCGTACCTACTATCTCAGCCGCTCCCAGCCGCCCGTATTTGCCCTGATGGTGGAGCTGTTTGAGGAGGACGGGGTGCGCGGCGCGAAGCGTTATCTTGAACACCTGAAGATGGAGCACGCCTTCTGGATGGACGGGGCCGAGTCGCTGCTGCTTAACCAGGCCTACCGCAGCGCGGTGCGTATGCCGGATGGCTCACTGCTTAACCGTTACTGGGATGACCGCGACACGCCGCGCGACGAATCGTGGATCGAGGACGTGGAGACGGCGCGCCACTCTGGCCGTCCGCCGAATGAGGTTTACCGCGATTTACGCGCCGGGGCGGCGTCTGGCTGGGATTACTCCTCCCGCTGGCTTCGTGAGCCGGGTCGACTTGCCAGCATTCGCACCACCCAGTTTATCCCTATCGATTTGAACGCCTTCCTGTTCAAGCTGGAAAGCGCTATTGCCAATATCTCTGCTTCGAAAGGAGATAAAGAGACGGCCGACCTGTTCCGCCAGAAAGCCAGCGATCGCCGCGCGGCGGTTAACCGCTATTTATGGGATGAAGAGAACGGCTGTTATCGGGATTACGACTGGCGACGTGAAGTCATGGCCCTCTTCTCCGCGGCGAGCATCGTGCCGCTGTATGTCGGGATGGCGACTCATGAGCAGGCTGAACGCGTGTCTGATGCGGTGAAAGCGCGGCTGCTGACGCCGGGCGGGATTCTGGCGACCGAGTACGAAACCGGCGAGCAGTGGGATAAACCCAACGGCTGGGCACCGCTGCAGTGGATGGCGATTCAGGGGTTCAAGCAGTATGGCAACGACTCGCTGGGCGACGAGATCGCCTGGAGCTGGCTGCACACGGTGAACCACTTCTACAAGACGCACCACAAGCTGATTGAGAAGTACCACATCGCCAGCAGCACGCCGCGTGAAGGTGGGGGTGGGGAGTACCCGCTTCAGGACGGCTTCGGCTGGACGAACGGCGTAGTGCGGCGGCTGATTGGGCTGTATGGGGAGCCTTGAGTGGGGTGCGGTTAGGTGCCCTCACCCCTCACCCTAACCCTCTCCCCACAGGGGAGAGGGGACTGTAAGGTGCGGTCTTTTCCCCTGTGGGGAGAGGGGAAAAATTTAGCGAATCACCTCATAAATGGCGGTCTGAATAGCCTGCCATTTTTTCGTTTCAGAGCCCGGCTGTGCCTGCGCGCGGCGCTTCGCCATATCCGCGTCGTGCTGCTGGCGCTTCACAACAGCGGGTACGGTGCAAAACGCTTTTAAATAGTCTTTACGCGTTGACGTCAGAGACTCACCGTTCGCCATCGCGTGGCTAAGCGTGTTGATAAAACGTCGGCACGGCTTCTCTTCCACCATGTTTTGCCGATAGCGCAGCATCAGTTCAAGCACGTCGTCATGGTCTGACGACATCGCCTCTTCCGTCCAGGACAGCTTCCAGTCCATGCCCCCCTGCAAGAAAAGCAGCGCCACGCGAGTGTCATTGCGGTTGATGGCTGAACGGAAATTATTCTCGTCCCAGGTAACGCCCATGCGCGTCAGCGTCTCACGCGAGGAAGGCGTTTCACGCATCTCCTCTACTGGAGGCGTGGCTGCGGCATTCGCCGCGACGTGCTGCGGTTTGCCGCTGGTCACAAGCCAGACGCCCCCGGCAATAATCGCGATAACCATGACGCCAACCGCGCCCCACAGCACGCCGGAAATGAGCTGCTCGCGCTGTTCAGGCGTTCGCGGCGCGCGCTGGGTGGGCTTTTCAATGGTGTCACGCACCTCGAACAGATCGCCACCCGTGACCCGGTCCATTTTCTGCGCCTTTTCCCAGAATGCATGCAGTTCGCTGGCATCCACGGCCAGTAATCCCGCCGGATTGACGCGCGTTCTTCCCTCTTCAAACGCGCGCTGAACGGGTCGGGTGACTTGCGTATAGTAGCGATCGAGCAGCAGGATTTGCGCGGAACTTAATGCCCGCTGCACGGTAATGCTGTTGCGGATTTGTCGGATGTCATCAAGGAAGGTTTGCAGGGTGATGCGCGGCTCCACCAGCAGCGTCAGCATGGCAGGATCGCTAAACAGTGACGCGTAGTAACGGCTAAATTCTTTTTTATCCACCAGCAGCTGCGCCAGCTCACTGAACATCATGCCGCTCAACACATCGTTAATGTCACCCAGCTTCAGCCAGCGACGAACGCGATCGGCATTAAACAGGGTCTTGAGATGGTTATTGAGCCGTACCTGATCGGGCCACGCCTGCTGGATCAGCCCCTTCATCATCAATTCGATAGCACGCACCTGCTTATGCGCCTGCTGCTGTTGGATTTCGCTACCGTGCGCCAGCTCAGTGTTGTAAGTCAGAAGAGGCTGCTGGAGACGAAGATGCTCCAGAGTCGTCACAAACCGCATCGCCGCAATCAGCTGATTTTCAGTGACATCCTGCCCGCTTTCATACTGAGGCACGCGCTGCTGCAGCAGGCGCAGCTGGAGCGTAAATGTCGACATTTCAGCGTCGTTCAGGTTGAGTTGCTTCGCAACAGCAGTCCATCCCCCCAGACCTAAGCGGGCACTGTCCAGCTGTTCCAGAAACCAGCGTGGATCTTTTCCTTCAGAAGCATGTACATTCAGCAGGAGCAGAATTTCGACTGACGCCTGACGAATCACCGCAAGACAGTGTTCAAACTGTTCGCGAATGGGGTGTGATGTGCTGAGAGTCATTGTATTCCTTCAGAGACAATGAAAACGCCTGGGCCAGGCATGAAACAGCCTTTTTTTCTTTTATTTATACGACGTTAAACATACCTGACTTTCTGTTGAAATAAAGTGACAACCTTATAATCATTTAAAATGTTTCAGGAGAATCTGAATGCCCGTATTAACGACCGCGCGTCTCACCTGTTCACCGCTGCACGAGCAGGACTGGCCATTTTTTCTCGCGCTACAGCACGATCCCAACGTCATGCGCTTTGTGGCGGAAAACCGCTCTCTGGCAGAGATCCGCGCCGCGTTCGATTCTCGTCTCGTCCCATGGTCGCCAGGCAGTGCGCACTGGCTTTGCCTCACCGTGCGTGATGCGGCCTCGCAGGCTCCGCTGGGCGTCACGGGTTACATTCATCGGGAAGAAGATTGTGCCGAAGTCGGATTCCTTTTCGCACCTGCGGCACACGGGAAAGGTTACGGCTTCGAATCGCTGCGGGCGCTTTGCGATTATGCCTTTCTTCAGGGCGGTATTCGTCGGCTTACCGCCACCGTCACGGCGGGAAATATTGCGTCAAAGCGTGTACTGGAAAAAACAGGTTTTCAACTGGAAGGCGAACTGCGCGAGAATTATTACCTTGGCGGTCAGTGGCAAAATGACTGGCTATTTGGCTTATTGAAGCATGAATACCTGAATAATAATCCCTGAGCAATAGCCATTTGGCGGATATTTCTCCCGCGTCGTTTCCTCTACAGTGTTGCCATTAAGAGGAAACGAATATGCCAGGTTCTACGCTAAAGATATCGTCTGCTGCGATTGCGTTAATTAAAAAAAATCAGGGGCTTTCCCTGGAGAAATATCGCGACATAAACGGGATATGGGTTATCGGATATGGTCACGTCATCCACCCGCGGGAAGATTTTCGCCGTCTTATCACCCCCATCGAGGCAGAATATTTGCTCCACGGCGATTTGCAATTATGCGAGGCGCTGCTGCGGGAAAATGTGACGCTCCCCTTAACCCAACAGCAGCATGACGCGCTGATAGTAATGATATTCAGCTTCGGTGAGACACCCCTGGCGAAAGCGCTGCTTCAGGCCGTTGAGCGGGTGTAGTACATGGCCGCCTGCGTTCTGTTTTTGACATCCAGCCGACGGAAAAGCGCTTCCAGATGGGCTTTTACCGTTGCCGCGCTGATATTCAGGCTGCGGCTAATTTCCTTATTTGACTCCCCGGCGGCCAGGCGTTTCAACACTTCACGCTGACGCTCGCTTAGCGTTAATAATGCCTCCTGCGAAGCCTGCTTCCTGAGCCACTCCCCGGGAAAACAGATCATCCCTCTGGACACGGAATCCAGCACGGCGGCGAATCGTTCCGGGTTCGCATTGCGGGGAATAATCGCCATCACGTTTCGCTGCATCATCTGCTCGCCCCATCTGGACTCTTTTCTCGCCAGAACCATCACCACGCGGAGTGCCGGGAAGCGATGTATGATTTCCTCCAGAAAAGCGATGCCCTCTTTCTGAATTAAATCCCCGTCAATCATCACGATAGCGGCGGGTGACGCGGACAACTGCGCCCATAATTCATCAGCCTGACTGGTCCCCGTCATATCTATTTCCGGAATTAACTTTTGCAGACTGTGTATCGCTCCATGAATAAATATCGACTGCCTGTCAAACATGATTACTCGCATCGTTTTTCTCCCTCTGAGAATAGCGAGGGGGGATTCTACAGAGGCATTATTTGAGAAAAAACTCAATGAATGGAGAGGTTACAAATCCACCCGTTTTCTTTATATCTACCCCTATCTGGACACATTTGTCTTAAGGATTTCCTTAAGAGGTTCCGTCCCCTTAAGCGTGCGGCTTAGAGGAACATACCGCCTGACACTTCAATACGTTGCGCGTTCATCCAGCCCAGTTTGTCGCTAAGCAGGGCGGCAATGGCATTGCCAATGTCGTCCGGCAGGCCCACGCGACCCAGCGCCGTCTGCGACGCCAGCAGTTGATTAAGCTCGGCGTTGTCACGCACGCGTCCGCCGCCAAAGTCGGTTTCAATCGCGCCGGGGGCGATAATGTTGACGGCGATCCCGCGAGCGCCCAGCTCTTTCGCCTGATAGCGGGTCAGCACTTCCATCGCCCCTTTCATCGCCGCATAGGTACCCGAGCCCGGCTGGGTGAAACGGGCCAGACCACTGGAGACGTTCAGAATGCGCCCACCATCCTTTATCAGAGGCAGCAGGGTCTGAGTCAGGAAGAACGGCCCTTTAAAGTGGATGTTCATTGCGTCATCAAACTGGGCTTCCGTCGTCTCGGTATAGGGTGCATATAACCCCGTGCCCGCGTTGTTTAATAAATAATCAAAGGTGTCACGTTGCCAGACCGTCTTCAGGCTTTCCTGCACTTTTTTAGCAAAGTCTCCGAAAGTGGCGATTTCGCCGACGTTAAGCCGTAATGCCACCGCCTTAACCCCTTTTTGCTCAATTTCACGCACGACGTTCTGCGCTTCCCGCTCGCTGCTGTTATAAGTCAGGATGATCCCCGTCCCTTCTGCCGCCAGCTTCAAAACCGCGTTTTTACCCAGGCCACGGCTACCACCTGTCACTAATGCAATACGTTCACTCATGAGAAACCTCGTTTCGGCTGTTATGGAGATTGAGAAAGAGCTTATTAGGTGATAGAAAATCAATAAAGACAGTGGATAACGCTTCACTGTTTCATTAGTAACAACAATGAGCGCCGCCTATGGATAAAATTCACGCAATGCAATTGTTCATCCGTGTCGCAGAACTGGAGAGTTTTTCCCGCGCGGCGGAGACGCTGAGCCTGCCAAAGGGCAGCGTTTCGCGGCAAATCCAGGCGCTGGAAAACCAGCTGGGCACCCAGCTATTGCACCGTACCACCCGTCGCGTCAGCCTGACGCAGGATGGGATGGTCTATTACGAACGCACAAAAGATCTGCTGGCAAACCTCGACGAACTGGACAGCATGTTCCTTCACGACCCTTCCAGCATCAGCGGACGGTTGCGTGTCGATATGCCCGTTGGCGTTGCGCGAAATTTAGTCATCCCCAAACTGCCCGCCTTTCTGCAACAGTATCCCGGCATCGAACTGGAACTCAGCAGCAGCGACCGTCTGGTGGACGTGATTCGCGAGGGGTTTGATTGCGTGGTGCGCGTGGGCACGCTGAAGGATTCAGGGCTGATAGCCCGACCGCTGGGCAAGCTGTCCGTCATCAACTGCGCCAGTCCGGCGTATCTGACGCGCTTCGGCTATCCTGAGACGCTGGACGATCTGGCTTCACATGCGGTGATCCACTATGCCGCCACGCTGGGCACACGCCCGCAGGGCTTCGAGTTTTATAACGGCAGCACGACGCAGTGGGCCAAGTCGGGCGGTGTATTAACGGTCAACAGCACGGAGACCTACCAGGCTGCCTGCCTTGCGGGGTTAGGCATTATTCAGGTTCCGCGGGTTGGGGTGCGTGATTTACTGCGCACGAAGAAACTGGTTGAGATCCTCCCGCAGTACCGGGTGGAACCGATGCCCGTTTCGCTGATTTATCCTCACCGCCGTAACCTCTCCCGCCGGGTACATCTGTTTATGGAGTGGCTAACTGAACTCACGAAAGCTTACGTGGACTAGTCGCAAGCTATAATTCAAAAACACATCCAGCTCAACGAAAAGGAAAATGCGCGTGACGCCGGAAAACAATCCGCAACGACCGACTCAACATTTAGAGTATGAACCCATCAAAAAGATGGAAACCGAGCCTGACGCGCCCGCAACGCCTGGGACAGCCAGCAAAGCGCTGGGCACGGTTACCAGCATGGCAGAAAAGATCCAGCAGCTCCCCATGATTGCGCACCTGATACGCGCCACGGAACGGTTTAACGACCGCATGGGCAATCAGTTTGGGGCGGCCATTACTTACTTTTCTTTCTTATCGATGATCCCGATCCTGATGGTGTCGTTTGCTGCCGCCGGTTTTGTGCTGGCATCACACCCGACGCTGCTGCAGGACATTTTCAATAAGATCCTGATTAACGTCAGCGACCCAACGCTCGCCTCCACGCTGAAAAGCACCATCAATACCGCCGTACAGCAGCGTACTACCGTCGGTATCGTCGGTTTACTGATTGCCCTCTATTCCGGCATTAACTGGATGGGCAACCTGCGTGAAGCCATTCGTGCCCAGTCGCGCGACGTGTGGGAGCGCACGCCGCAGGATCAGGAGAAGATTTGGGTTAAGTATTTTCGTGATTTTGTATCGCTGATTGGTCTGCTCGTGGCGCTGATCGTGACGCTTTCCATCACTTCCGTTGCAGGCTCGGCGCAGCAGATGATCATCTCCGCGCTCTATCTCGATTACATCGAATGGCTGAAGCCCGCATGGCGCGGGATTGGCCTGGCTATCTCCATTTTTGCCAATTATCTGCTGTTCTTCTGGATCTTCTGGCGCCTGCCGCGCCATCGTCCGCGTAAGAAAGCGCTCATTCGCGGGACGCTCATTGCGGCGATTGGCTTTGAGGTGATCAAAATCGTAATGACCTACACCCTGCCGTCGCTGGTGAAATCCCCGTCCGGCGCGGCGTTTGGCTCCGTACTGGGGCTGATGGCGTTCTTCTACTTCTTCGCTCGCCTGACGTTGTTCTGCGCGGCGTGGATCGCCACTGCCGAGTATAAAGATGACCCGCGTATGCCGGGAAAAACCCACCGCTAAGCCCCCTGTCGGGCTGATATTTCAGCCCGACCAATCATTTCAGCATATAAATCCAGACCGTAACTTTTATTTAACCAAAAACCAGTTTTAATCACTAATATTTGAAAAGTGTGAAGCATTTCATGGAAGATATTTCTCTGGTCTGAAAATTATCCGCTTTTTGTTGCTTTTATCACCGCCTCGCGACTTTGTAACAGATTGAAATGTCGCTTTTGCTATGCGTAATATGGCCTTTCGTTCGTCCAAAAATAAGAAAATATTATGCAAGCAACAGCCACAACACTTAACGAAGGGGCGGAAAACGTTCCGGTCAACTCGCGTAACAAAGTTGTCGTCGCATCGCTGATTGGCACCGCCATTGAGTTCTTCGACTTTTATATTTATGCCACCGCAGCGGTTATCGTCTTCCCGCATATTTTCTTCCCGCAGGGCGACCCGACGGCGGCAACGCTACAGTCTCTGGCAACCTTCGCTATCGCCTTCGTAGCGCGTCCAATTGGTTCAGCGGTCTTTGGTCACTTTGGCGATCGCGTTGGCCGCAAAGTGACGCTTGTGGCGTCGCTGCTGACGATGGGGATTTCGACCGTGGCCATCGGTCTGCTGCCCACTTACGAAACCATCGGCATTCTGGCCCCGGTTCTGCTGGCGCTGGCGCGTTTTGGTCAGGGTCTGGGCCTGGGCGGTGAATGGGGTGGCGCGGCGCTGCTGGCTACCGAGAACGCCCCGGCGCGCAAGCGTGCGCTGTATGGCTCATTTCCGCAACTGGGCGCACCGATTGGCTTCTTCTTCGCGAACGGCACCTTCCTGCTGCTCTCCTGGCTGCTGACGGATGAACAGTTCATGAGCTGGGGCTGGCGTATTCCGTTTGTCTTCTCTGCCGTACTGGTGCTGATTGGTCTGTATGTGCGCGTCTCTCTGCACGAAACGCCGGTCTTTGCCAAAGTCGCAGCAGCGAAAAAACAGGTAAAAGTACCGCTGGGAACGCTGTTGACCAAACACGTCCGCGTGACCGTGCTGGGCACTTTTATCATGCTGGCAACGTATACGCTGTTCTACATCATGACCGTCTACTCAATGACGTACAGCACCGCCGCCGCGCCGGTGGGGCTGGGTCTGCCGCGTAACGAAGTGCTGTGGATGCTGATGATGGCGGTGATTGGCTTTGGCGTGATGGTGCCGATTGCGGGTCTGCTAGCGGATAAGTTTGGTCGCCGCTCAAGCATGATTGTGATCACCACGCTGATTATTCTGTTCGCGCTGTTCGTCTTCCCGCCGCTGTTGGGTTCCGGTAGCCCTGCACTGGTGATGGCGTATCTGCTGATTGGCCTGAGCCTGATGGGCCTGACCTTCGGCCCGATGGGTGCGCTGCTGCCGGAGTTGTTCCCGACGGAAGTGCGTTATACAGGCGCGTCGTTCTCCTACAACGTTGCCTCTATTCTGGGCGCGTCCGTTGCGCCGTATATCGCTACCTGGCTGCAGGCGAACTATGGTCTGTTCTACGTGGGCGTCTATCTGGCGGCCATGGCAGCACTGACGCTGATTGCGCTGCTGCTGACGCACGAGACTAAGCATCAGGCTCTGTAATACACTGCGGCCTGATGCCCTCACCCCGGCCCTCTCCCATGTACGGTCCGGGGACATGGTAGACAGGTGTTCGGGGACATGGTGAACACTTTTTAACATCCTTTACCCATGGTGATCGACTTTTTCTTCAGGTCGATCACCCCCACTTTCGTGCTGTACCACCACACCTCGTAGCTGCCGTCTTCCTGCGTCTCCTTCAGCCCGACCCGTTCTCCCCTGAACGCCTTGCCTGCGCTCAGACTTACCCCTTTCACGCTCAGCTTTCCGCTGATATCCACTTTCCTGACCATCACGCCCTCGTCGTATTCCGGGGGCGTGGTGTTGCCGCTGTATTGTCGTGCAGACGGCTTATACCGCGAGCCCGGTACCGCCATATCCAGCGCCTCATGCGGGCGTTCAAGGTTGTACACCGTCCGCCAGTGGTCGAAGGCGCGCTGCAGTTCACCCTCGCTCGCGAACCACTTGCCCTGCAGCACTTCCGCCTTCAGGCTGCGGTGAAAACGCTCCAGCTTGCCCTGCGTCTGCGGATGATAAGGCCGGGAATGCCCCACCCGGATACCGTGGCGCATCAGCCACAGCTCCAGCGCCGTCCAGGTGCCGGTGGTGTCTCCCCACGGTGAGCCGTTGTCCATCGTCATCCGGTCCGGCAGGCCGTAACGTTCAAACACGCTGACCAGTTGCTGCTGCACGGTCTCGCGCCGTTCATCGGTACAGTGCGCCAGGCACAGGGAAAAACGGGAATGGTCGTCCAGGAGGGTGAGCGGATGGCAGCGGCCACCGCCAAAGGGAAAGTGGCCCTTAAAGTCCATCTGCCAGAGGCGGTTCGGCGCGTCGTGTTCGAAGCGTCCCGTGGCGGGAATGCCCGGTGAAGTGCCCGGCAGCAGGCCGTGACGGGCCATCAGGTTATGGACGGTGCTGAAGGCGGGCATGGTGTGCCCCTGGTCTTCGAGCCAGCGCTTTATCTTGCGTGCGCCCCAGCGTTGATGGCGGTCATGGGCCATACGCAGCAGGGCAGTGATGTCGTCAGATGAGCGGTTCGGGGAATGGTGCGGTATGCGCGGGCGGTCCTGAAGGCCGGCGGCCCCTTCCTCCGCCCAGCGGCGAAGCCACTTGTAGCCGGTGGCCGGTGAAATGCCGAAGCGACGGCAGAGGGAACGGATGTTCGCCCCGTCCTGCGAGGCGAACAAAACAAACTCGGTACGTAATGACATGGTATCTCTCGCATCCCAGGGCATAAGCGACTCCATAAACGGGTTCTTATGCCTTAGTTGTAAGTGTCTACCATGTCCCCGAACAAGTGTTCACTATGTCCCCGGACCGTACACCCACAGGGAGAGGGAGAAAGGGAGCTACTTCTTCATCTGCGACAAAATGTTCCGGCACTGATTGGCATCCCCTTCTGACGGCGAAATCAGCGCCAGCAGCGCCGCAGCGGGCGTCACCAGCGTGGCAAGCGCTGCCGCTACCGCACCGCGCGCAATCAGCGGCCCGGGCTTCACGCCCGCCTGCGGATTTTTGAAGGTGCCGCGCACGTAGAGCGGCGAGCGCAGGGTGATGATACGTATCCCCTTACTTTCCGGGTCGATGGTGAGATCAAGTTGCTCAGAAGCCATACTGGCCGTCCCGGTCACGTTGATCACCGCATTCTCCGTATCGAAGGCGAAGATCTGCGGGCGCGCCACGCCGTTGACCAGATCCACGTTTGCCGCCGCACAGTTCACGCGGACTTCATCGTCGCCGAAAATCTGGCCGATGATAAAGTTACCGACGTTAAGCCCCAGAATTTCCATCAGGTTGCGGCTGATCAGCCCGTCGTTCATCAGCAGTTTCAGGTTACCATTACCGCTGCCCAGCAGCGCCGCCACGGAGTTGCCCACGCCGCGAATGTCGGCATCGCCGTTCATCTCACCGAGGGTTTTCTGCATCAGTTCGACGTCAGGCATCAGCTCTTTTAGCTTAAGCCTGCGCGCCTGAATCTCTGCCCGTCCCTGCATCGGCTTTTTGTCGCCTTCCAGATGAATGTTCGAGGAAATCGTTCCGCCCGCCATGCCAAACTTCAAAGGCTGCAGGCGCAGATCGGCGTTTTTCAGGATGATATGCGTCGAGAGATCGCTCAACGGCAGCGTGCTGCCATGCTCAATTTTGCGCCCTTTGAAGCGGACATCGGCATCCATCACGTCCCACTTATCGGTCTCAAAGCGATCGTAAGGCAGCACTTTTCCCGCAGGCTGGATGTCCTTTTTCACCTCTTTTGATTTGGTGCCTTTGCCGGAATCCACGCCAATCAGCGGGCCGAGATCGGCCAGACGCAGCTGGCGGGATTCCACATCCCCTTCCAGTTTCGGACGCGGCTTGCCGGTGGTGTAGGTCAGCGAACCGTGAATATCGCTGTCGCCAATGCGGCCGTTGAAATCCTTGTAGTCAAAGACCGACGATTTCTCGGTGTCGATTTTTGCCACCAGATGCCCGTCCGTTTCAAACGGTGGGGTATCCGGCAGCAGCACGCCGGTCAGTTCATACAGCTCACCCAGCGAATCGCCGGCAAACTTCAGCTGCAGGTCAACACCGCCCATGTTCATCGGGTCGTTAACCGTGCCCACGAACGCCACGCGGGTGTTGCCGGAACGGAAATCCGCCTGCACCGGGAACGGTGTGCCCTCGCTCCTGAGCGCCAGCATGCCGCCAATTTTCCCTTTCCCGGTCAGCGGCTGGTCGTTATAGCGCCCTTTTGCCGTCAGACCGAAGACGTAATCGCCCGCTTTGGCGCTGTCGCCTTTGGCCTTGCTGCCCGTGACTTCGCTAAACGGCAGTGGCTTGCCGAGCGGATCGACCAGGATCTCCACGTCTGCTTTGCTGACCTTATCGTCAATGGCGATCCGCCCGCGATCGAAAAGAATGTTATCGAGGCGGAATGACCACGAAGAGGGCTGCGCATTGGGATCTTTCTCGCCGTCGCTGGCAAGGTTAAACGTCCAGTTGTTGTTCTTTTCAGAAAGGCGGATCAGGCGTGCGTCGGGCTGCTGGAGTTTGATCCACGGCAGGTAAACCGTTTTGGTCAGCAGCGCGAGCGGTGCCAGCGTGGCTTCAACGCGCGGCAGGTGAACCATTGTCACGTCAGGGATGTCCGGCGGGTTGCCAAGAATAATGTCATCGGCGTGAACGTGCGGCCAGGGCACCCAGCTTCGCCAGCCGGTCTCCTCTTTCTGCCGTTCCCATACCACACCCAGATCGCCGCGTATAGCAAAGGGTCGGTTCAGTTCAGTTGAGACTTTCTGGTTGATGGTCGGCTTAAGACGGTTCCAGTCGAATGTCGCAATAATGATGATGGTGACCGCGATCAACAACAAGAAAATCCCTGAGATCCAGGCGATAACCCTGGTTGTCTTTGTCATTTTTGTCCCCTTTCCTGATGACCTGTCCTGTAAAACTATAGTCCAGACAAAGGGAAGCGGGCAGTTCAGAGCGTCGTTATCACCGTTTCGAGCGTATCCATCGGCACCGGACGAGAGAGGAAGTAGCCCTGCGCAGCGGCGGCAGGAGAGTTTTGCACATCACGCCACTCTTCCAGCGTTTCAATACCTTCAACAATCACGCCCTGGCAATAGCGATTCATCAGCTGCAGCAGCAGCGTGAACAGGTTTCGACCTTCCTGCGTCTGGCGCAGCATGATAAAGAGGTCGCGGGCCACTTTGATGTAGTCGTAACGAACTTCGCTAAGGGCCGAGAAGTTCGCCATGCCGGTGCCGAAGTCATCCAGCCACAGCGGGCCAAACTCGCACATGGAGGCAAATGAGGAGTCCTGCGGCAGGCGGACATGCTCCACCAGTTCAAAACGCATCCATGGCAGGGAGGCAATCAGCGCCTGCAATTTCTCGTTCTGGCGCAATGCCAGCAGAGTTGGACCGTCTACATTGACCGACGCAAGGATATTGTGCCGGGCGAAAAATGCCTGCTTCGTTGCCAGCATCCGGAGTTGTTCTTCCAGCACATCCAGTCGCTGGCGAACCGCCACCTCCGCAAAATAGCGGTCAGGCGCAATGCGCTGTGAAGGATTCGATGGGTGTGTAACGACCGTTAAAATCTCAATCGCCATCAGCCGACCATCGGTGCGATAGATGGGTTGATAGGTGTACGCTCGATCACATTGCAGCCAGTAGCGATGCTCCTGCAAGTTCTCAATACTTGCCTCTGGCGTAGTGTTCAGCCGCTGGATAACCTGCTCTGACTTCATTTCAGATGTCCTGTTGTATGGGATGACCTTTTTGGACTCGTCACTGGGTTATCGGCGCGCTAATTGAGAACTTTATGTTCAATTAGCCGGGAAAATGAAATTAAGATGACAGAAATTTGCAGGAACACGCGCTGGCTCAAAAAAAATATTGGAACGTCGTTTTAATATGGTTGACCACAAAATCCACTCAACGCACACTACCGTAAATTACTCTGTTCAGGTTCACGACTATGTCCAAAAAAATTGCCGTGATTGGCGAATGCATGATTGAGCTGTCCCAAAAAGGCGAGGAAGTCAGCCGCGGTTTTGGTGGCGATACATTAAACACATCTGTTTATATTGCCCGTCAGGTTGCTCCTGACGCACTGAGCGTGAACTACGTTACTGCGCTTGGGACGGACAGCTTCAGCGAGCAGATGCTGGCGTCCTGGCAGAGCGAGAATGTTCACACCTCCCTTATCCAGCGTATGGAAAACCGCCTGCCGGGTCTGTACTACATCGAAACTGACAGCACCGGCGAGCGCACCTTCTACTACTGGCGTAACGAAGCCGCCGCCAAATTCTGGCTGGAAAGCGATGCCGCCGCCGCCATTTGCGAAGAGCTGGCCACCTTTGACTACCTCTATCTGAGCGGGATCAGCCTGGCGATCCTGAGCCCGGAAAGCCGGGAAAAGCTGCTGTCTCTGCTGCGCGAATGCCGCGCCAACGGCGGCAAGGTGATCTTCGATAATAACTATCGCCCTCGCCTGTGGGCCAGCCGCGAAGAGACGCAGCAGGTTTATCAGCAGATGCTGGAATGCACCGACATCGCATTCCTGACCCTGGATGATGAAGACGCCCTGTGGGGTGAGAAGCCCGTGGATGAGGTTATCTCACGCACTCAGGCTGCTGGCGTGAGCGAAGTGGTGATTAAACGCGGTGCGGATTCATGCCTGGTTGCCATCGCGGGCGAAGCGGTGGTTGAGGTACCTGCGGTGAAACTGGCGAAAGAGAAAGTGATTGATACGACGGCGGCGGGAGATTCTTTCAGCGCGGGGTATCTGGCGGTACGCCTGACGGGTGGGACACCTGAAGCGGCGGCACAGCGTGGTCACCTAACGGCGAGTACCGTGATTCAGTATCGCGGGGCGATTATTCCGCGTGAGGCAATGCCTGTTTAAATAAGGTGCGGGCTGATGCCCTCACCCTAACCCTCTCCCATGTACGGTCCGGGGACATGGTAGACAGGTGTTCGGGGACATGGTGAACACTTTTTAACATCCTTTACCCATGGTGATCGACTTTTTCTTCAGGTCGATCACCCCCACTTTCGTGCTGTACCACCACACCTCGTAGCTGCCGTCTTCCTGCGTCTCCTTCAGCCCGACCCGTTCTCCCCTGAACGCCTTGCCTGCGCTCAGACTTACCCCTTTCACGCTCAGCTTTCCGCTGATATCCACTTTCCTGACCATCACGCCCTCGTCGTATTCCGGGGGCGTGGTGTTGCCGCTGTATTGTCGTGCAGACGGCTTATACCGCGAGCCCGGTACCGCCATATCCAGCGCCTCATGCGGGCGTTCAAGGTTGTACACCGTCCGCCAGTGGTCGAAGGCGCGCTGCAGTTCACCCTCGCTCGCGAACCACTTGCCCTGCAGCACTTCCGCCTTCAGGCTGCGGTGAAAACGCTCCAGCTTGCCCTGCGTCTGCGGATGATAAGGCCGGGAATGCCCCACCCGGATACCGTGGCGCATCAGCCACAGCTCCAGCGCCGTCCAGGTGCCGGTGGTGTCTCCCCACGGTGAGCCGTTGTCCATCGTCATCCGGTCCGGCAGGCCGTAACGTTCAAACACGCTGACCAGTTGCTGCTGCACGGTCTCGCGCCGTTCATCGGTACAGTGCGCCAGGCACAGGGAAAAACGGGAATGGTCGTCCAGGAGGGTGAGCGGATGGCAGCGGCCACCGCCAAAGGGAAAGTGGCCCTTAAAGTCCATCTGCCAGAGGCGGTTCGGCGCGTCGTGTTCGAAGCGTCCCGTGGCGGGAATGCCCGGTGAAGTGCCCGGCAGCAGGCCGTGACGGGCCATCAGGTTATGGACGGTGCTGAAGGCGGGCATGGTGTGCCCCTGGTCTTCGAGCCAGCGCTTTATCTTGCGTGCGCCCCAGCGTTGATGGCGGTCATGGGCCATACGCAGCAGGGCAGTGATGTCGTCAGATGAGCGGTTCGGGGAATGGTGCGGTATGCGCGGGCGGTCCTGAAGGCCGGCGGCCCCTTCCTCCGCCCAGCGGCGAAGCCACTTGTAGCCGGTGGCCGGTGAAATGCCGAAGCGACGGCAGAGGGAACGGATGTTCGCCCCGTCCTGCGAGGCGAACAAAACAAACTCGGTACGTAATGACATGGTATCTCTCGCATCCCAGGGCATAAGCGACTCCATAAACGGGTTCTTATGCCTTAGTTGTAAGTGTCTACCATGTCCCCGAACAAGTGTTCACTATGTCCCCGGACCGTACACCCACAGGGAGAGGGAACAAAGCACCAGGGTCTTACTGACCTTGCGGAATATCGCTCGCATCCTGGTGCAAATCATCCGCCGATGCAGCCTGTGCAGGCTGCGCTTCAGGCGCCATGATCGCATCCCAGGTCGCTTTCAGTTCCTTCATGTTATATTCCGGCTCGCCTTGCGGCTGCAGCAGAATCAACGCCATATCCTGCGATAGCTGCTGACGTAAATCCTGATTTAACATCTCGACGGTCAGACCGCTGAGGAAATCCTGGCGTAGCTTTTGATACTGCTCCGGCGCGATATCGACCACCTGGTTTTGCAGGGAGCGAATACGCTGGCTAATCAGGATATCGGTATCGGCGCGAGCATAGGTGGCAAACAGTTTCTGCAGCTCAAGTGATTTCTGCGCGACCAGCGCGTTGAATTCCTCTTCAGAGAGCCCCTCTTTACGCACTTTTGCCAGCTCTTTCGCCACCACGCCCAGGTTCGTATTCAGCTTATCGCCCGGCGATTCAACGTTAATGGCGCACTGCGCACGCTGGAACAACACCCGGCAGTCAAAGCCCAGACCAATATTCTTCGCGTTGTTTTTACTGAGCGTTTGCTGAACATGCCAGAACAGTGCTTCACGCGCCAGGTCTGCACGCCAGTAGCGCAGCAGCGCGGCGGATTCGCGAATAGGCTGCCAGGCGGTGTCCCACATCATAGAGAGACGATCCTGTCGCACAGTGTCCGTCATGATGCTGACAGATTCAGGACGCAGCGGCGAAAGGGTCGGTACGGGCGCAGGCGTTTCACGCTTGCCTTTAAGCTCACCAAATACTTTGTTGATTTGCTCGACGACCGCACGGCTATCCACATTACCGACCACGATCAGGGTCATCGCATCCGGGGTGTACCATTTCTGGTAGAACGATTTGACCTGCTCGGCATCCACAGGCTGCTTCAGCGGCTCTGCCGGATCGTGACCGAGCAGCGTTGACCCTTTCAGGCGGTAGCGCCACCAGCCCTCTTTGGTATCGACAGGCCAGGTCGCCACCATGTCACTGTTGCTCAGCGCATAGTTGACGGTTTCCGGCGTCACCGACAGGTTACCGGTGGCGTCGGAGAGATAGGTCAGCGCTTCTTTCAGCAGGTCGTTACGGTTATTTGGCAGACTCAGGTTGAACATGGTGTAGTCGTATGACACAACCGCAGGGGGAAGAGGACGTTTCGGGTCGATGGCCTGTTGCCAGAGTGAACGCACCTGTACCGCCTGCAAACTGCCGCTCTGGGTGAGCGCCAGTCGAGGAATAAAGTGGCTGAAGCCAGTCTGCTGGGTGCTTTCAGTGAGGGAACCGGTATTCACTGACAAACGAATTTCAATACGATCGCTGGGACGCTGCGGAGTCGCTAACAACTGCCACTGAAAACCATTCGCCAGGGTCCCTTGTTGCCAGGCCGGGTCTGGCTGGAGCGCATCTGCCTGCACATAACTGGCTGCTGCCATCATCAGCAAACCGCCGGTTAAGAGTCGAATTTTTGTGCCCTGCATGTGAACCCCTGATCAACATTCCTGGTTAAAAAGAGTGTCTCTTGACGTGAGCACTCTAAAGATGACGATGAAAACACTCCGATTAGACCGCGTGTTAAGCCAAACGTCACGGAGGGAAGTGAAATATACCCAAAAAAAATCTTGTCGAAGTATGACAGGTATGAAGCATTATTATGCGCAGGAGCCCGCATCCCGACAAGGGAATGCGGGCAATTATGACGTGATTAAGAGGATAAACCTGCTGATTTGCTGTCAGTTGGGCGATTATTTAACGTATCGGTGAGCTTTTTGTGATCCAGCTCTTTTACCCATTTCGCCACCACCACCGTAGCCACACCGTTACCCACCAGGTTGGTTAAGGCGCGCGCTTCAGACATAAAGCGGTCAATACCCAGGATCAGCGCCAGGCCAGCCACCGGCAGGTGTCCCACCGCTGAAATGGTCGCCGCCAGCACAATGAACCCACTTCCGGTAACACCCGCCGCCCCTTTCGAGGAAAGCAGGAGCACCACCAGCAGGGTGATTTGATGGAAGATATCCATATGGCTGTTGGTCGCCTGGGCGATAAACACCGCGGCCATCGTCAGATATATCGATGTGCCGTCCAGGTTAAAGGAGTAGCCCGTCGGGATCACCAGCCCCACCACCGACTTCCGGCAGCCCAGTTTTTCCATCTTATCGAGCATACGCGGCAGCGCCGACTCAGAGGACGAGGTACCCAGAACAATCAGTAACTCTTCGCGGATGTAGCGGATGAACTTGAAGATGCTGAACCCCGCCGCACGGGCGATTGAGCCCAGCACCACCACCACAAACAGAATACAGGTGATGTAGAAGCAGATAATCAGCTGACCCAGTTGTACCAGCGTGCCAACGCCGTATTTACCGATGGTAAACGCCATCGCGCCGAAGGCACCGATCGGGGCCAGACGCATGATCATGTTGATGATGCCGAAGATGACCTGCGAGAAGCTTTCAATGACGTTGAAGATGAGCTGGCCTTTGCTGCCCAAACGGTGCAGGGCAAAGCCAAACATCACGGCAAACAGCAGCACCTGCAGGATATTGCCACTGGCGAATGCGCCGATAACGCTGCTCGGAATCACGTCGAGCAGGAAGGCGACAACCCCCTGATCTTTCGCTTGCTCGGCGTAAACGGCTACCGCCTTCGCATCGAGCGTGGCCGGGTCAACGTTCATTCCCGCGCCAGGCTGAACGACGTTAACAATGATCAGGCCGATAATCAGGGCAAGCGTACTGACCACTTCGAAATAGAGAAGCGCCACTGCACCGGTACGTCCGACCGCCTTCATGCTTTCCATGCCAGCGATACCCGTCACCACCGTACAGAAGATGACCGGGGCAATGACCATTTTGATGAGCTTCACGAATGCGTCGCCAAGCGGCTTCATTTGTGCGCCCAGTTCAGGGTAGTAGTGGCCAAGCAGAATACCGACTGCGATGGCTGTCAGGACCTGAAAGTAAAGGCTTTTGAAGATTGAGGTTTTCATAGGGTGTCCTTGGGAAGAAAAACCACAGGCTTTTTAAGGTTATGGTTAACCTGCGGCTCTAAAATAACACCCGCATAACAGGACAGAAATAAACCAGGTTCAAATTTGAAACACAAATGTTAAGAACTTTGAGCTGGCTCGCACAAGCCAGCAACAAAATTACACTTTTGCGTTATTGCCCACGTCGGCAAGGTAGCTTTTTTCGAAGATATCCGACGGTACGGCACGGCCAAATAAGAAGCCCTGACCGCCCTCCACACCCGCTTTAGCCAGCCAGTCTCGCTGGTCTTCATTTTCGATACCTTCAGCAATCACATGCAGGTTGAGACTGCGCGCCATCTGGATAATGGCCTCGACCATACTGCTGTCTTCCGGTAGCCCATCGACAAAGGTTTTGTCGATTTTCAGCACGTCGACCGGCAGCGTTTTCATATGCTGAAGCTGCCGCAGTCCGGCGTAGCCCATACCGAAATCGTCCAGCGCGATGCGAACACCCGCGTTACGCAGCGGTTTCAGGATCGCCACGGCTTCGTTCGGGTCGTCAATACGACGGCTCTCCGTCACTTCCAGAATCAGCGTGTCCGGCTGGATGCGATAGCGGTGGATCAGCTCCAGCAGCTCCGACACCATGGTCGGGTGCATCAGCTGTAAAGCGGAGAGGTTTACCGACAGCGGCAGGGTGATGCCCCGCTCCTGCCAGGCCGCAAGCTGGCGGCAGGACTCTTCCAGCACCCAGTACCCCACGCTGACCATCAGGCCACAGGATTCAATCCGCTCTATCAGCCCCTCAGGCAGCTCCCACGAGCCATCCGGCTGCTGCATACGCAGCAACGCTTCGGCACTGTTCACTTCACCGGTGAGTAAATTGACCTGCGGCTGCAGCCAGATGGCAAACTGGCGGTTGTCCAGCGCGGTCAGTATGTCGCTCTCTTCGGTCAGACGCTGCTGCGCCTTTTCCATCTGCTCCGGGTCGAAGAACTGGATCTGATTCTTCCCTTTGCGTCGCGCGGTGAAGGCCGCCGAGAATGCGCGACGGTAAAGCTGCTCTGCCGTCAGGTCGCCGTAGAACATCGCAATCCCGATACTGGCGCTTGGACGAAGCTGGATCCCCTGAATCGGTAACCGCTCATTAATGACAGTGAGCACTTGCTGACCTAGCGTAATAGCGTGCCATGGCTCTTTCACCCCATGCGCAATGATCACCAGGTCATAGCCGCTAACCTGAGTCAGCACCATGCGCGGGGCAAGCACCGATTTCACCTTTTCCACCAGCGTCAGGAGCAGCATTTCACGCTGGCTCTCCTTGAGCACGCCCGCCGTATCCTGCAAGGTTTCGCAGGCGACCACCATCAGCGCGGTGGTCTGTTGGCGGGCAACCGTCTGCTCCAGCATCGCCATCAGGAAGGCTTTATTTGGCAAATCGGACACCGGGAAACGGGTGGCACTGATATTGAGTTCATCCTGCTGGCGCATAATGCGCTGTTGATTGATGTTGTAGCTGCGCACCAGCATGCCAATTTCATCGTCATGATGCAGACGCGGCAGCGCAATCTGGTGGCCTATCTGCTCCTGCGGCGGGAGATCGTTCAGCTCTCTGGCGATGCGGCGTAACGGATGCACAATCAAACGGTTAATACACCAGGTGAGCGCGACGCTCAAAATAAGCGTCAAAAGTAAGTAAGCAGTCACTAACGTCGCAACCCAACTCATGACAAACTTATACATGCGATAGGAGTCTGACTGAAGGACAAGGTAGGCTAACGGCTGAGGGTTGGCCGGACGTTCCAGTGAATAGATGGGCAGGGAAATTTGCACCGGTAGCTCAAACATGCGCATGACCATGACCGGGACGGGGCGTTCAGGAATGAAGCGCATCCGTAACGCCTGAAACTGATTAGGCAGAACGACATCCGCGCGGCTGACAATACCCGCAGGCTGGATGCGTTTTAAAATGGTTTCCGCGTCGGGAATGTCCCCTTTCAGGATCGCGGCCGACAGCGGCTCACGCACCTCACGGGCAATACTTTCGAGTTGCGAAGCCGTGTTGTAGCGATTCTGCTGTACGGCATGAAACAGCAAAATAACGCTGAAGAGAAAGACAAACAGCATCGTGACGGCTGAAACCATCGCCATCTGTTTGATCGTTAAAGAACGGCTAACACGCAAAATGACTCTCCACAGAACTCGAAGCGCAGGGCGCACCAGGGAGTGAACCTGGTGCGCCTGAGTATACCCGATTGCTGCACTTTTAAGAGAGACTTACAATTGGATTAAGTTAAATCCGATTACCAGTCGGCGTAAGGGACCAGCGGCTCTGGCGGCAGGTCCATATCGCCCTGCCAGCCTGCAGCAGAATAACGCACGTAGAGCAGCGCATGGCTCGGGGTATAGTCTTTTGCTTCCTGAATATCCACGCCCAGACCGACAAACCAGTTGGAGGTCACGCGGCGCTCGATAATCGCCCTCGCGGTATAACCTGTACCGGAGGAGCTGCTACCGGTTTCCATTTCGCCTCTGTCGGTATAGCGGCCAGGCTCATCGGTTGGGATCAGACCCTGTTTCGGATAACGCAACTCATCTTTCGTCTTCGAATGCGACCAGGAGACCGAACCGCCCAGCTCCCATGACCAGTTCTCAGTACGCTTACGCCAGGTGACGGGCAACGCAAAGGAGACATACTCCTGCGGACTGTAGTAGCCACCTTGTCCCAGCGTGTAGCCACTGAGATCTTTGTCGTAATGCCAAAGCATGTTAGAGACACCGACCGTCAGACGTTCGTTGTTCTCGTTGATCAGCTTGTAGTAATAGCCGGTCATCCAGCGGATGCGCCAGTTATCTTCCACATTTTTACCGGTCAGGCTGTCCATGTTCAGGCTTGACCAGACGCCGTTCGCCTCACCTTTGTCATAGCTTACGCTCACACCGCCGCCGGTCGAACGGACGCCGCCCCAGGTGGTGTTGGTATTGGTATCTTTTTGCCCGGCGAAGGCCAGCACAGAGCTGGAGATAGGACGACGATGCGCGTTCAGGGTGTAGCCAATCGGCCCCAGGTCACTGCTGTAGCTCACACCGCCGACCACATCCACCACGTCGAAGCCCATTGGCGTCGTACCCAGATCCCACGCCCAGGTTTTATTCTGCCAGCCCACGGCCACGCTAGCGCCGTTCGCTGACTGGTTCGTGTTGCCGCTACATGGCGTTTCGGCACAGGTACCCCATTTCGGATCGTAGGTGCCGTTACTGGTGGCAAACGAGCCAGCGTCCATATTGACCAGATCGCTTCGGAAGAACATGCGTCCATCTGACAATGGCGCATCGACCTGCAGCATCGTGGTATGCGCTTTCAGGTCGGAATAGCCACCGGTGCCGCTGGAGCCCCAGTAGTCGTGTTGCAGCGTGACGTTCACATCCTGCTGGCGATACAAATCACCGGCATCGCTGCGCACGCCGCGCTTCAGCCAGTCGTCTTTTTCATCATTTCGCGTCAGGCGGGTGAAGCTGTCGTTATCCGCCGGGCGAGTTGACGTGATGCCGGACGACACCATCGCATCTTTATAGGTTTCCAGCGCCTGCTGCGGCTGGCCGTTCTGGGCCTGGAATCGTGCCGCATCACGCAGCACCAGCGCATTGTCCATCGATGCGGGCTGCGATTTGGCCTGAGGGAGAATCTTGCTAAAGGTTTGCTCTGCGGCGGCAGAATCGCCCAGGCCAGCCTGCGCCATGGCGATCCGACGTTGCATATTGAGCGACGTCGGTTGACCATTTTGCGCGGCAGGCAGTTTCGCCAGCTCGGCACGCGCCGCGTCTTTATCACCTTGCGCGATATAAACTTCGGTCAGTCCGAGGAGCGCATCTTCGTTTTGCGGCTCACGCTGGAGCACGGTGCTGTAGGCCGCTTTCGCGGCGTTATGATCGCCACGCTGTTCTGCCCAGTCTGCCAGCGTTAAATCGATACGTGTGGATGCTGGCTGCTGACGAAGCAGGTCTTCAGCCTCCTGCGCTTTCCCGCTGTCACGCAGGCGGTTAGCGGTTTCCAGCACCTGATTGCTCTGCAGTCGGTCAGCCAGCTCCTGAATATTGCCGTTCCACTTGTCGCGCGGCAGGGTATCCAGATGCGCCAGCGCGGCGCGATCCTGATCGTTCCCCGAGAGATACAGCCCGTTGGCGTAGACCTGATCCGGATCGCCCGGCTTCTGGCTTGCCAGCTGGCGCATGAGAGTATCCGCCTGACTGCGCTGACCCGCGCTGTAGAGATCCCGCGACAGACGGTAGGTGATCCATACGTCTCCCGGCGAGAGCGCAAGGCGACGACGCTGAATTTCTGCGGCCTGGGCGTATTGTCCCTGGTTTTCCAGCTGCTCTGCCTGCGCGGAGAGCTGTTCGTTGGTCAGGCTACGTTCAATATCATCTATGCTGCGACGCTGGCTGGCCGAGAGTGACTGAATAAACTGCGTCGCCTTCTCCGGCGACTGCGCGCGATACACATTGGCGAGGCCGCGTACCGCATTGCTGTTGCCGCTGTCCATGCGCAGCGCCTGACGGTAATACCGCTCGGCGGCGTCGTTATCTTTGCGCGCGGCAGCGGCATCGCCCAACCCCAACACCGCATAACTGTCGGTATTATCGATATTGCGCGCCTGTTGGAAATAGCGCTCCGCCTGGGCAGTGTTGTTAGCTTTCAGCGATGCATCACCCTGTTGAATCAGCAGCCAGTAGCGGTTGACCTTCAGCAGGCTGTCCCACTTGCCCCGATTATCGCTCTGCGGATCGAGGGCGATTGCCTTTTCAAACTGCGCCACCGCACGAGCGCGGTCACCTTTTTGTGAATAGGCCTGGCCCAGCGCGCCCACGGCTTCGCTGTCGGTATGGTTGGCACTGACCGCTTTTTGCAGTTCTGCCACCGCTTTACCGCCCTGCCCGGCATCCACTGCGGCTAGCCCTTCGGCTTTGGCGCGGAACGTTGGGTCGGCAAGTTGTTTTTGCTGTGCGTCAAGCTGTGCCCGCGCCGCCGTCACGTTGTCGCCATCACTAAACACCGTGAGGTATTTCTGCAGCGCGCTGACGCTGGCACTGCTGGCAGGCTGATCTTTAATTTGCTGATACCACATATCAGATGCCTGATTGCGGCCATTGTTGGATTTCGCCATCGCCTGCAACACCGCAAAACCTTCATCGCGGCGTCCGCTCTGGAACAGGAGTTGCGCCAGCGCAGCCTGCTGCTGCGTATTGCCCGGATTACTGGCATTAATCTTCTTCAGCTGATTAATGGCGGCATTCCGTCTGGCGGGCTCTTTGGCTACAAGCGTCCAGTATTCTGCTGCCAGGTCGCCATCCGGCGGATCGCCAGCAAACAGTTTGTCATAGGCGGCAATGGCTTCCTGCGTATGACCTGTCGTCGCCAACAGGCGAGCCTGCTGCAAGGCCTGGCGGCCATCCGGCGTGGAGAGCAGCATCGTGTTGCGGGACGTTTTGTATGCGCTGGAGCTCGGCGCCATGCCTTTCAGGCGGTCCAGCTCTTTTTGCGCGCCCGCGTTATCTCCCTGACGTAAGAGATAACGGAAACGTGCGGCAATCACGTCCGGGTTATTCGGGTCGATCAGCTCCAGGCGGTAAAGCGACTGGCGAACCAAATCCTCACGCTGCGTCGATTCGCCCAGACGAACCTGCTCCAGCAACTGTTGCTGCTGGGGGGAATTGGCGGCCCCGACCATTGGCATCAGTGCCAGGCCAAGCGATAAACTGAGTAGATTTATTGTGAACTTGCGCATTCCTGGCCCCAATCCGGTATTAATTCACCCTGTGTGGTGAAGCGAAAACGATGCTGATCCCACCCTTGCCCAAAGAGGGTCAGTACATAGCTGTAATAGGCATTATTATCAGGAAAACGATCGGCGACGCGCTGTCGTTGCACTGCCTGCGCGTCCCGATTCTGTAAAAAAGGTAGCAGAGAGGCAGAAAAACCGACCGGGCCTTTATCCGTCCGTTTTCCGGTTGCCACGTCTACTTTCTCCGGCGGTACACCCTGCTTTGCCGTCACCGTTGCCATTGGCTTAAAGCGTGCCAGCAGCTGAGCCTTCTGCGGGTCTTTATCATTCATCATGCCCACCCAGAGATAAACGCGGATGGCGTCGTAGCTGCCCACCAGCGATTTATCCTGACCGAGCTGCCAGCCTCTGTTTTTCTGGTACTGCACCCAGTTCGGGGAGAAGCCTTTCGGTGCCGTCTCCAGCAATAAACGCAGATTGGTTTCACGAAGCGTGGTCCACGGCGTACCAAATCGGGTGAAATAGTTCGCTAGCTGTGGCGGGAGGTAGCTGGGGTTAAAGCGCCAGGCGTTCTCTTCGGCAAATCCGGTTTTACCCGGCAGCAGCATGAAGCCCAGACCCGGCACTTTCACCACTTCCTCGCTGACGATGCGTTTAAGCAGCCCCTTGCCTGTGCGGGTGTAGTCCTGATTTTTCCACAGCCGCCCTGCTTCCAGCAGCGACCAGGCAATCCAGATATCGGCATCGGACGCGGAGTTTGGGTCGATAACCGCCCAGGTCTCTTTGTCCTTTTGCCCCCACAGCCAGGCAGGCAGGTTGGTCGCTAAATCGCCCCCGGCGAGATTATCGCGCGTCCACGCCAGCAGCAAATCGAACGCTTTACGATCGTTTGCTGCCAGGGCAAAGAACAGCGCGTAGCTTTGCCCTTCAGAGGTGGTAATTTTTCGCGCGTCACTGGGATCGATAACGCGCCCGCTTTCGCTGATGTAGTCCTGTTTAAACTGTTCCCAGGCAGGCCAGCTACAGGCGGCGCGTAGATTTGTCGCCGCCAGCATCAACACGGCGAATACACACCAGCGAAAGCCTTTCATCACAGCTTACTCATGATCCGGATTCAAACGACGACGGCTGATGATACGCAGCAGACGCCACAGCACCCATGCCAGCAATATCACACTCACTGCAGCCAGAATCGCCAGCAGGACCGGATGATTGGACAAGGCATACCACAGACGTTCGAACCACGGCAGATGACCGACATAATAGACATCGCCGACGCGCAGGCTATTGACGCCCGCCTCACGGATAACGGAGACAGAACCAAACATGGCGGCCCGTTTACCGCTGTCGTTCATGGCCGAATTTAACAGTTCATACCCGCGAGGGCTGTCTGCCAGCAGGGCGATCACGCTGCGCTGGTCGTTGTACGGTGACTGGAAGCCCACGATTGCCGCCATCGGGCCCGTTGAGCTTACGCTGGTTTTAACACTGGCCTGGCGGTCACCGCTGTCCGGCATAATGCTTGGGAACTCGGTCTGGCGCAGCGGCGTGTTAACCCACGACTGGGCAGCCTGCACCAGCAGATCGACGCGTTTATCATCCTTCAGCTTATCCGGAATGGTGCCAATGACCATGATATCGGCATCTTTGTTCTGGATTTGGCTACCATCGTCGGTGAGCGAGACGTTGACGGCCGGTAAACCGGTTTGCGACCCAACGGTCCCCATCGTATTCAGCAGCGTCGACACCTGACCCTCATTTGGCGCTTTCGGCATCACAATAATCGACTCAGACAAATCGGCCATGCGGCTGAACGGGAAGCTGGCGTTGGCAAACGCACGCAGATCCGGCATCGCGATAAAGTGATAATACTTCGAGAAGTCGATAGTGGACTCATCGCCAATCACTACATGGTTCTGTACCGGCTGGAAGGTGATGCAGTTATCGACCGAACCGCCAGGCATCGGGTTCATATACTGGAAGTCGAAACGCAGCTGGTTTATCGCGCCAAGCTTCAGCGCCGGGATGGATACATCGGTTTTACCGTCCAGCAGCCCCTGCAGCACAGGCAGGCGGAGCATCAGGCGGTTGGTTTCCTGGTTGCTCGTCAGACTGAATGATTGCAGGAACTGGTTGTTCAGGCTGATATCCATCCGCGAGCTGTCTTTGGTCGACGGCGCGGTGTAACGGTAGTTCAGGTTGATATCAATACCGTTGGTGCGCAGCAGATACAGATCGGGCGGCAGATTCATCGACAAACTGACAGGAGAAGGCTCAAGGCCGGTCGACTGCAGTTGCTCTTCGTATGTTTTCAGCTCGCCGAAGCTAATAGGGCGAACGGTACGCACCCAGTGAGGGGCATCGTAAGGCTTACGCGGCAGCAGCGGTTTCACCTCGTCCACCACAACGCTGTTTCCCCGGAAGAGAACATTCCCTTGCGCAATGCCTTTTGCCGCCTGCACCAGATCTTTCTCATCACGCCCGAAGACGACCAGCAGCTTCACATACGGATTGTCCGGGTGGTTGATCATTTCAATCGTCGGCGCTTTCACGTCCGGGTGTTCACGCAGGAACGCCGGGCGTTTGGCGTTAGTGGCAAACACAATGGCGTTTTTGTCCGGCATTTTGTCGTACATGACCGGGAAGCTCTGGCCGCGCCAGCCGGAGCGAGAGCCAAACCAGGAAGCCACGATGGTGGCGGCAAGCTGTTCCGTCACATCAGGCGCACCGGCAAAGACCATCGGCAGGTTTAACGGGCGATTGTCACGCGGGTCGAAGAACGGGACCGGGAAGGCCGAGAGATCGTTTTTCAACGCCAGCGGCTGATAGGTCAACTGCAGCGAGGAGTTACGACCAATATCCATCCACAGCGTGTTGCTGGCCGGGTTTTCACACACATCGCGATAGTGGCCGACGAATTCCAGACGGACACGGTTGAAGTCGGTGATGAACAGCGGGTTGATTGGCACCTGAGCCAGGGTTTTCTTACCCAGCTGCTCTTTGGTAACCGGCAAAACGTCCATCAGTTCATCGTTCAGGTAGACCTTGAGCTGAGACTGAACGGGCAGCAGTGACGGTGACGGCGTGTATTCCAGATTCAGCACCGCATTCGATACCACTTCATCGCTACGCATCCCAAACTCAACGCCGCCATTAGGATTGATGCCACGCAGCACCATGCTGCCCGGCGGCGGGGCAATCTGGGCGAACGACAGCTTCACATCGCGCGACGGCACATTTTCGGCGACGACAGGCGCACTGGCACCACGTACGCCTGGCATCACCTGCCCAACGACCTGGCTGTCGGCAGATAAGGTATTTCCCGCCGTCGGCTTATTCGGGACCACGTTTTCCGTTTGCCCCGGTGCTGCCGTGACAACAGGATCGGTCGCTTGCGCGACCACCGGAACCGTAGGGGCAGGTGTGGCCGCTGCGTTATCAGGCGCTGCGTTAGCCATTGTTGTAGGGAGCGCACTCATCCCCATTGCCACTGCACATAACCAGGAAAGTTTTGTTTTCATCGCGTTATCATCATTGTTGAGCCATAACCGGGTCTGCCTGCTTCGCTTCATCTCGCTCAGGTCGACGCGGAATGAACGACACGACCCAGGAAACCAGTGAAGTAAGTGACCGGAAAATTAATTTCACCGACGACGGGGCAAATTCTGCAAGGTGACGATAGCCACGGAACCCCAGCTTCAGAATATCCAGCAGGCTTTCCAGAGGTTTATCTTCCGGGAAGCTGTCCTGCCAGAGAGCCCACGTATCCGCGCGGGCAAACGTACACTGCACAAAATCAATATGTTGCTTTTTGGTCAGCGGCATCAGCTTCAGACCCACTTCATCACCTGCCACACGCGCAACCTGCGTAGGGAAGACATACTCTTGCTGACCACGCTTGAGCAGCAGATTGACCTTTTGCCCTTCCAGCACTTTCGCCTGACCGTTGATTTTGATGCCCAAACCACCGTCAGAGAAGTCGTGCACGGTACAGGAGAAGAGGTGACCATCTTCGCGGGCTATTGCTGCCGGCATGCTGATCTCGACGCGGTGCGCACGACGTACCTGTTTGCTCTCGACCGATACGGCTACCGCACCACCGAGGATAATCAGGTTGTAGAACACCCACGCCATACTCACGAATACCGTCAGGACCTCGTTTTCCGGGCCGTAGAAGTAACGCCAGATGCCTACGATGACGCCGACGATGTTAAGCAGGACCAGGAAGATATACGGACGGGAGATCACCCAATCGACATACTCCTCTTCCACCAGCCCACCTTTCGCGGTGACGTTGAACTTGCCTTTGTGCGGGTTTATCAGCGCCACCATGGTTGGCGGGGCAATGTACCAGGCCAGCACGGTTTCGTAGATTTCACTCCAGAACGAATGGCGATATTTCCCCTGGATCTTCGAGTTCGTCAGGCTCGCGTGGATCATGTGCGGCAGAACAAACAGCGCAATCATCAGCGCCGGGGCGTAAATGATGTAGGCATGAAGAAGCAGGAATGCCAGCGGCGCGGTGAGGAAGATCAGCCGCGGGATACCGGATAAGAAGTGGAACATGGCGTTGACGTAGCACAGGCGCTGCGCCAGCTTCAGCCCTTTACCCATCAATGGGTTATCGAGGCGGAAAATTTGCACCATGCCACGCGCCCAGCGAATACGCTGGCCGATATGCGCCGACAGCGATTCTGTCGCCAACCCTGCCGCTTGTGGAATGCGCATGTACGCGGAGGTATAGCCAAGGCGGTGTAAACGCAGCGAGGTGTGGGCATCTTCCGTCACCGTCTCAACGGCAATACCGCCAATCTCATCCAGCGGTTTGCGGCGGATAACGGCACAGGAGCCGCAGAAGAAGGTGGCGTCCCACATATCGTTTCCGTCCTGCACCAGGCCATAGAACAGCGTGCCTTCGTTCGGGGTTTTACGGAAACGACCGAGGTTGCGTTCAAACGGATCCGGTGAGAAGAAGTGGTGTGGCGTCTGCATCATCGCCAGCTCTTTCTCTTTCAGGAACCAGCCCATCGTCATCTGCAGGAACGAGCGCGTTGGCACGTGGTCGCAGTCAAAGATGGAGACGAACTCCCCGGTGGCATACTTCAGGGCGTTGTTAATGTTACCGGCCTTCGCGTGTTCATGAGTGGTACGGGCGATGTACTCCACGCCGACCTCCTCTGCAAACTGGCGAAACTCGGCGCGGCCACCGTCATCCAGGATCCAGATTTTGAGCTTATCTTTCGGCCAGTCGATACCTAATGCGGCATAAATGGTGTTTTTCACCACCGTCAGGTCTTCGTTGTAAGTCGGTACAAAGAGATCGACCGACGGCCACTGAGTGGTGTCTTTTGGCAGCGGAACCGGCTGGCGGTTCAACGGCCAGATAACCTGGAAATAGCCCAGGACCAGCACAATCCACGCGTAAGTTTCAGCAAACAGCAGAATCAGACCGCACACCAGGCTGACCGGGTCATCCCAGTTCAGCGTTGATGTATAACGCCACCAGATATAGCGGCAGGAAACCGTCAGTGACAGCACGATCAGCATCAGGGCGGAGAAGCGTCCCGGAATGCGCCGCACCAGCAGCGCCACGCCCCAGAGCAGGATCAGGAAGGTGAACTGTGCGAGCGGGTTGAACGGCTGCGTAATACAGACCAGTGCCAGAATGAGCGAGAACACCACAATGACGCCGAGGATAAAACGCCTGAAGCCCGGGTGCAGGTGCCCGAGCTCTTTATGATTATCCAGATGACTGGTTTTGTCGCCGACGCGGTCGGGAAGCCTGTCCAGCCACTGGTGATAGCGTTCACGTAAGTTCTGCACGCGATCGAAGCTACGCCAGCGCGGCGTGGATTTTTCCACTCTGGCCGACATCGCTGCCAGCCAGACGGCCTGAATCGCATAGCGTGCAGGATCGAGAGGCCTTGGACGGTCGGGGTTAATGTGCGGATAGAGTTCACTGTGACGCGCACGAATACCCTGCCAGCGGGGGTGTTCGAGTGGAATAAATATCCAGGCCAGGATTAACCAGAAGCAACCGAGCGTGGCACTCAGCGACGACGCGCCATGTCGACGGTAGTGCCGATAGCGCTCGCTTAAACGCGAACTGACCGGCGGGATAAGTAACCCGTTAGACAGGCGACTCATACCGTACTCCCGGCTGATTCCGGTCTTTTCGCGAAGTGCAATAAGCACCAGTTCGCCAGCGTCAGGATCTCTTCGGCTGCCAGCGAATCGCCCCGATATTCACCGAGCGGCTGCTTGGAGGCGAGGCATTCCGCCATTCCCTCATCGCGATGAATAACAATCGGCAGCAGGCGACGCTGGCTTTGCAGCCAAACCTGGTAGAGATCGTCCTGGATCTGGCTGTTGATGCGAAGATCGTTAATCAGCAGATGGGCATTCGTCGGCAGCGGCTGCTGGTGCAGACGAATATGGCAATTCGCATCCACATTCACGATAGAGAGAACATGGTCGCATTGCGCAAGAAGCTGGCGAGTGAGCGTGGCGGCACCGTGCGGCAGATCCAGCAATATCCACTGATACTGCCCTTTTTCCTCCAGGCTCTTCAACGCGGTCGTAAATTGCGAAAGCAGACGCTGATACGCGGCTTCATTCTCACGCTCAGCTTCAGTCAATTGACCATAAGGAAGTAAATCAAGCTGGGAGGTGTAGCGCATACCCGCGTCACGCCAGTCTTTATCATCGAGCAGCGCGCGGGCCCAACCCTTTGTATGCGTAAAGTCGACGTTAAATGACATGCGCAGCAAATTATCGGAGCAGGCATCAATAACCAGCACCGATTCGCCTAACAGCTGTAATGACCACGCCAGCGCCGCGGTAATGGATGTTGTACCTACACCACCACGGACGCCCTGTAATCCTAGTATGGCCATCAATGGCTCCCTTATTGTTGTTGGGCAAATTCAGCTAATAACGGCCAGCGTTTAATAGCCGCGGCCAACTGTTCCCGCTGGGAAATATCGGTGTAATCTATTTCGGGCAAAGAGAAAGCCTGCGTCAGCGCCAGAAAATCGTTTTGAAATGTGTAACCCAGGCTTGAGTCTACAGGCGTTCCGGATTCGTTATTATGCATGATTAATTCATCCCTTAGCGTAAAATCACACGATCAGATGTTGTCGGCATCCTGCCCACGAAATTTCATTTACATGCTAAATCTGATGCTCTTTAATTTCAATGTTAGGTTTATTTCTACGCTTTCGCTAGTAAACTGAGATACAGATAAATTCGACGAAAAGAGGGATACCGTGGACTCCATATTTTCTATTGGCATCCAGTCATTATGGGACGAATTGCGCCACATGCCAGTCGGAGGAGTCTGGTGGATTAATACGGATCGCAACGAAGATGCCATAAGTCTGGTAAACCAGACGATCGCCGCACAGGATAAGGATTCCCGCGTGGCTGTCATTACGATGGGCGAAGAACCTAAAAATATCATCAGGCTCGAAAACGACCGTGGGCCACAGACCGTACGATTATTTTCTATGTCTTCGGAGGCGGATAGTCTATACTTTTTGCCCCGCGATATTCAGTGCTCGATTGATCCGGATCACTATTTACTGATTCTAAAATGTTCGAATAACGCGCTGCAAAATATCCCCTCAGAAAAACTGCTTCGCTGGCTGAACAGAATCAATAATTGGGCAAAAAATCAAAACTGCACACTATTGGTTGTTAACCCCGGCAGTAATAACGATAAGCTTTTTTCACTGTTAATGGGCGAATATCGTTCTCTTTTCGGTCTGGCAAGTATCCATGACCAGACGGATAGCTATCTTTACGATATTGCGTTCTGGTGCAATGAAAAAGGGGTTAGCGCTCGTCAACAGCTCACCCTTAAACATATCGAGGGAGAGTGGCATCTCGCCCGACAAGAAGAAACCGTGGTTCAGCCACGCAGCGACGAAAAACGCATCCTGAGCCACATTGCGGTATTAGAAGGTGCGCCTGCGCTTTCTGAAAATTGGTCACTGTTTGAAACTAACGAAGCGTTATTTAATGAAGCCCGTACGACGCAGGCCGCTACGATTGTTTTTTCTCTCATGCAGAATAACCAAATCGAAACGCTGGCGAGACACATTCACACATTACGCCGTCAACGCGGCAGTGCGTTAAAAATCGTGGTGCGTGAAAATAATACCAGCCTGCGTGCCACTGACGAACGGCTGCTGCTGGGTTGCGGCGCAAATATGGTCATACCGTGGAATGCGCCGCTGTCCCGCTGCCTGACACTTATTGAGAGCATACAGGGGCAGCAGTTTAACCGCCATGTTCCGGAAGATATCGGCACCTTGCTCTCAATGACACAGCCGATGAAACTGCGCGGTTTTCAAAAGTGGGATACCTTCTGTGATGCCGTCGGCAACATGATGAGTAATACGCTGCTGCCAGCAGACGGAAAAGGGGTCATGGTTGCCCTGCGTCCGGTGCCGGGTATTCGCGTTGAGCAGGCGCTCACGCTATGTCGCCCTAACCGCGTCGGAGACATCATGACGATTGGCGATAACCGTCTGGTGCTGTTTTTATCCTTCTGCCGGGTAAACGATCTCGACACCGCGCTCAACCATATCTTCCCTCTTCCGACTGGCGATATTTTCTCTAACCGCATGATTTGGTTTGAAGATAATTTGATTAGTGCTGAACTGGTGCAAATGCGCGCCCTGACGCCTGAACAATGGGCGAAACCTTTACCTATGGCAAACGATGTCAAACCGATCCTGAATGCGAAGCATGACGGGCATGTCTGGCGGCGGATACCCGAACCACGACGTTTATTACCTGAGGGCGAGGAGAGCGCATCATCATGAATCTCAGCGATATCATTCAACTGGTCGTACTGTGTGCGCTGATTTTTTTCCCGCTGGGCTACTATGCGCGCCATTCTCTGCGTCGTATTCGCGATACGGCCAGATTGATGTTTCTAAAACCCCGCTACCTTAAACCAGCCGGAACACTGACACGCGCTCCGAACGTCAAGGCAGACCGAAAACATGACTAATTCTACCTATACCACGTCGGCGCCCTCGCCGCTCTGGCAATACTGGCGCGGACTTTCCGGCTGGAATTTCTACTTTCTGGTGAAGTTTGGCCTGCTCTGGGCAGGCTATCTTAATTTCCACCCTCTGCTTAACCTGGTGTTTATGGCATTCCTGCTGATGCCTATTCCCAATATCAGGCTGCATCGTTTGCGTCACTGGGTCGCTATCCCCATTGGGTTCGCGCTCTTCTGGCATGACACCTGGCTACCGGGTCCGGAAAGCATTATGAGCCAGGGCTCGCAGGTTGCGGGCTTCAGTACCGACTATATGCTTGATCTGGTTGAGCGCTTTATTAACTGGCAGATGATTGGCGCGGTGTTTGTGCTGCTGGTCGCCTGGCTGTTCCTGGCACAGTGGATCCGCGTGACGGTGTTTGTCGTCGCGATTATGGTCTGGTTAAACGTGCTGACGCTGGCAGGGCCGAGTTTCTCCCTGTGGCCAGCCGGTCAACCGACCACAACGGTCACCACCACCGGTGGCACGGCGGCAGCAACCGTCACGACGGCAGGCGATACGCCGGTGGTTGGCGATATTCCTGCACAAACCGCCCCACCCACCTCCACCAATCTGAACGCGTGGCTCTCCAGTTTCTATACCGCTGAAGATAAGCGTCAGACCAAATTCCCGGATGCGCTCCCTGCCGACGCCCAGCCATTTGAACTGCTGGTGATCAACATCTGTTCTCTCTCCTGGGCGGATGTGGATGCAGCCGGATTAATGTCGCATCCGCTGTGGGCGCATTTCGATATTCAGTTTAAAGATTTCAACTCTGCGACCTCTTACAGCGGCCCGGCAGCGATTCGCCTGTTACGTGCAAGCTGCGGTCAACCTTCGCATAAGAACCTCTATCAGCCAGCCGGTAACCAGTGTTACCTGTTTGATAACCTGTCCAAACTGGGCTTTACGCAGCACCTGATGCTGGGTCATAACGGTCAGTTTGGTAACTTCCTGAAAGAGGTGCGTGAAGAAGGGGGTATGCAGGCACCGCTGATGGACCAAACGGGTCTGCCGGTCACTCTGTTGGGCTTCGATGGTTCTCCGGTTTATGACGATACTGCCGTGCTACAGCGCTGGTTGCAGACCGTCAGCAAAGAAGAGGGTTCGCGTAGTGCAACATTCTTTAACACCCTGCCGCTTCACGATGGTAACCACTTCCCGGGCGTGAGCAAAACGGCAGATTACAAAGTTCGTGCGCAGAAGTTCTTTGATGAACTGGACGCATTCTTTACCGAGCTGGAAAAATCAGGCCGTAAAGTGATGGTCGTTGTGGTACCTGAACACGGCGGCGCGCTGAAAGGCGACAGGATGCAGGTATCCGGCCTGCGTGATATTCCAAGCCCGTCGATTACCAACGTCCCTGCCGGGATTAAATTCTTCGGGATGAAGGCCCCGCATCAGGGTGCGCCAATCGAAATCACTCAGCCAAGCAGTTATCTGGCGATTTCAGAACTCGTTGCCCGCGCGGTAGACGGTAAGCTGTTTGTTGAAGATAGCGTGAACTGGGATCAGCTCACCAGCGGTCTGCCACAAACGGCAGAGGTATCGGAGAACGCCAATGCGGTAGTGATCCAGTACCAGAACAAACCGTATGTTCGCCTGAACGGCGGCGACTGGGTACCGTATCCGCAGTAAAAGGCCTGGCCCTCTCCCCAGCGGGGAGCGGGCCTTATTGTTCTGAGATCCAGACCAGCATTTTCAGGCTTGCCGAATAGTAATCATCATTTGCAGTGATGTCGGGCTCGCCGACCGTCTGCCCCATCGTTAAATCACGCACTGCCAGCAGACCGCCTGCCATCATGTAGGGGGCGTATTCATTCGTCGTGACGTTAACCCACGCGGGTGTTTGTTCACGCGGAAACTGACCGAACCAGGCGCGCCACGGGGTGAGCAAGGGGCTTTTCGCGTTGGACCAGCTGATGTACAGCGGAATGCGGATAGCGTCATAACTCATGCGGGGTGGCCAGGCGTTTGCAGGGGCCAGCGTCCCTTTCGTGTCCAGAGAGACCCAATCGGTTGGCAGATTGGCTTTACCCGACCCCATTTTCTTCAGCAGCCGCTGTCCGTCCTGCGCGAGCTGACGCCATATTTGCAAATGGCTGCGGTCAGCAAATGCCTGCCAGGCAGGAAACACGAAGTAGGAAGGATTAAGCACAACGTTATTGTCCAGCTTAAACCCTTGTGAGCCGGGCAACATCACGCGGTAACCCGCATAGCGGATAACGTTATGGGCAAGCAGCGCTTTGGTAATGGCATCCGATGCCGTGCTGTAGCCTTTGTCATGCCAGCGCGCGTTCGCTTTTAACAGAGCCCAGGCAATGAGCACATCGCCATCGGAGGCATTGTTTTTGTCGGCAATCGGGTCTGCCTGAGCGGGGTTATAACGCCAGTAAAAAAGACCGTTCTCTTTATTCTTCAGCGTACTGTTGGTCCAGTGCCAGAGTTTATCAAAGGTCGCTTTATCATCGTTTGCCACCGCCATCAGCATGGCAAAACCCTGGCCTTCGGTATGGGAAACGTCACCGTTGCCGGTATCGACGATTCGCCCATCCGGCTTAAAGAAGCGCGCTTTGTAACTCTCCCAGGCCTGGCCTGCCTGAGAGAAAGGCGTGAACAGCAAACTCATCATGACAGCCAGCGTGGCGCATGCGGATTTTCGCATCATTAATACAATCCGGTTATTCAGCGCTGCGTAAGGAGATTTCCCCGCCCATCCAGGGTTTGATCGCGCCATCCTGTTCCAGGAGCAGCGCCCCCTGCGCATCAATTCCGCGAGAAATGCCGTAGATTTCTTTATCCCCAATCAGCAGTTTCACCGGGCGGTTGATAAAGTTATCCAGCTTTTCCCAGCGAGACAGGAACGATGCCAGCCCGTCTTGTTCAAAGAGCCTGAGTGAGCTTCGCAACTCTTTAATCATTCGCGCGGCCAGGATATTGCGGTCGATAGTGATACCCGCTTCCTGCAGGTTAGTCCAGGCCTGGTTCACCACATCGTTCTGTACATTACGCATCACCATGTTTAACCCGGCACCAATGACGATCTGCGCGGCATCGCCGGTCTTTCCCGTCAGCTCAACCAGAATACCCGCCAGTTTTCGATCGTTCAGATAGAGATCGTTAGGCCATTTTACCCGCACCTTATCCGCGCCCAGATCGTGCAGGACTTCCGCCATCACAATCCCGATGACCAGGCTTAGCCCAACCGCCGCAGCCGGGCCCTGATCGAGTCGCCAGTACATGGACAGGTAGAGATTCGCACCAAACGGCGAGAACCACTTGCGTCCACGACGGCCGCGACCGGCCTGTTGATATTCAGCAACGCAGGCATCGCCGGATTTCAGTTCAGGCAGGCGATCCAGCAGGTACTGGTTCGTAGAGTCAATCACGGGCAGCACCGCAACATTGCCGTGTCCAATCTGGCTACGGATCGTTTCTTCATTCAGCAATTGAATAGGCTCCGGCAGGCTGTAGCCTTTTCCGGGAACCGTGAACACATCAACGCCCCAGTCGCGGAGCGTCTGGATATGTTTATTAATGGCAGCACGGCTCATGCCCAACTGCTCACCTAGCTGCTCGCCAGAATGAAACTCACCGTCCGCAAGGATGCTAATCAGGGTTAAAGGGATCGTGTTGTCCTTCATGCGATAGTCTCCACGGCGTTGACTTCACCCGTACGGCCAATGAAGCGAACTTCAGGCTCCAGCCAGACGTTAAATTTATCACCCACACGCTGGCGGACATGGTGCGCCAGCTTCACAACATCGTCGCTGGTCGCATTGTTTTGATTGATCAGCACCAGCGCCTGCTGGCGATGAACAGCAGCACCGCCCATCGTGGTGCCTTTTAATTCGCACTGGTCGATAAGCCAACCTGCAGCCAGCTTTACGCTACCATCCGTCTGAGGATAATGCGGGGCCGTTGGCCAGCCGGTGAGGAACGTTTTCGCGTTTTCGCTGCTGATGACCGGATTTTTGAAGAAACTGCCCGCATTTCCGTTCACTTTAGGATCCGGGAGTTTTGTCATTCGCATATGGCAAACTGATTCAAACACGTCGCGCGGGGTGACGGTGGCCGGATCGAGACGGGTGAGATCGCCGTAGGTAAGGACCGGGTTCCACTGCTTCGCCAGACGCAGACCAACGGCCACAATGACGAAACGATCCTGGTAGTCATGTTTGAAGATACTGTCACGATAGCCAAAGCGGCACTGTTCTGCGGTTAAACGTTGCGCATTTCCCGTTGCCAGTTCAATGCAGTCAACATATTCACAGACGTGTTTTAGTTCGATGCCGTAGGCACCGATATTTTGAATAGGTGACGATCCAGCGCAGCCTGGGATCAATGCAAGATTTTCCAGGCCGGGCATCCCTTTTTCGAGGGTAAATTGCACCAGATGGTGCCAGTTTTCTCCGGCCCCCACGTGCAGATGCCAACTCACTGCGCTCTCTTTAACGTCGATTCCCATGATGCGGTTGACGATCACGGTCCCCGCAAAATCATCGAGAAACAGGACATTACTTCCTTCGCCCAGAATCAGTACAGGTTCACCGTTTTCAGTCGCGTTTTGCCATGCATTCAGCAACTGCTGAGCATTATCGGCACGTACAATTTGTTTAGCATTACGTTGAATGCCAAAGGTATTCCAGGGCTTAAGGGAGTGGTTCATAGACGCTATCCTGATGCAAAAACGCGGATAGTTTACCGTATATACGGGGGGATAGGTGATTTGTTTATAGAAACGAGGGGTGTACAAAAACGCAAAAAGGCCATCCTTGCGGATGGCCTCTCTACTTAATTGATGCCTGGCAGTTCCCTACTCTCACATGGGGAGACCCCACACTACCATCGGCGCTACGGCGTTTCACTTCTGAGTTCGGCATGGGGTCAGGTGGGACCACCGCGCTAAAGCCGCCAGGCAAATTCTGTTAAATCTGTATCAAAGCTGAAAATATCGTGTCTCTTCGCCAAAACACCTTCGGCGTTGTAAGGTTAAGCCTCACGGTTCATTAGTATCGGTTAGCTCAACGCATCGCTGCGCTTACACACCCGACCTATCAACGTCGTAGTCTTCAACGTTCCTTCAGGACCCTTAAAGGGTCAGGGAGAACTCATCTCGGGGCAAGTTTCGTGCTTAGATGCTTTCAGCACTTATCTCTTCCGCATTTAGCTACCGGGCAATGCCATTGGCATGACAACCCGAACACCAGTGATGCGTCCACTCCGGTCCTCTCGTACTAGGAGCAGCCCCCCTCAATTCTCCAGCGCCCACGGCAGATAGGGACCGAACTGTCTCACGACGTTCTAAACCCAGCTCGCGTACCACTTTAAATGGCGAACAGCCATACCCTTGGGACCTACTTCAGCCCCAGGATGTGATGAGCCGACATCGAGGTGCCAAACACCGCCGTCGATATGAACTCTTGGGCGGTATCAGCCTGTTATCCCCGGAGTACCTTTTATCCGTTGAGCGATGGCCCTTCCATTCAGAACCACCGGATCACTATGACCTGCTTTCGCACCTGCTCGAGCCGTCACTCTCGCAGTCAAGCTAGCTTATGCCATTGCACTAACCTCCTGATGTCCGACCAGGATTAGCTAACCTTCGTGCTCCTCCGTTACTCTTTGGGAGGAGACCGCCCCAGTCAAACTACCCACCAGACACTGTCCGCAACCCGGGTAACGGGTCTACGTTAGAACACCAGCCATTAAAGGGTGGTATTTCAAGGTCGGCTCCACGCAGACTGGCGTCCACGCTTCAAAGCCTCCCACCTATCCTACACATCAAGGACCAGTGTTCAGTGTCAAGCTATAGTAAAGGTTCACGGGGTCTTTCCGTCTTGCCGCGGGTACACTGCATCTTCACAGCGAGTTCAATTTCACTGAGTCTCGGGTGGAGACAGCCTGGCCATCATTACGCCATTCGTGCAGGTCGGAACTTACCCGACAAGGAATTTCGCTACCTTAGGACCGTTATAGTTACGGCCGCCGTTTACCGGGGCTTCGATCAAGAGCTTCGCGTTGCCGCTAACCCCATCAATTAACCTTCCGGCACCGGGCAGGCGTCACACCGTATACGTCCACTTTCGTGTTTGCACAGTGCTGTGTTTTTAATAAACAGTTGCAGCCAGCTGGTATCTTCGACTGATTTCAGCTCCACCCGCAGGGGCTTCACCTACATATCAGCGTGCCTTCTCCCGAAGTTACGGCACCATTTTGCCTAGTTCCTTCACCCGAGTTCTCTCAAGCGCCTTGGTATTCTCTACCTGACCACCTGTGTCGGTTTGGGGTACGATTTGATGTTACCTGATGCTTAGAGGCTTTTCCTGGAAGCAGGGCATTTGTTACTTCAGCACCGTAGTGCCTCGTCATCACACCTCAGCGTTAATAGAGTTCCGGATTTACCTAAAACTCCCGCCTACATGCTTAAACCGGGACAACCGTCGCCCGGCTAACATAGCCTTCTCCGTCCCCCCTTCGCAGTAACACCAAGTACAGGAATATTAACCTGTTTCCCATCGACTACGCCTTTCGGCCTCGCCTTAGGGGTCGACTCACCCTGCCCCGATTAACGTTGGACAGGAACCCTTGGTCTTCCGGCGTGCGGGCTTTTCACCCGCATTATCGTTACTTATGTCAGCATTCGCACTTCTGATACCTCCAGCAACCCTCACAGGCCACCTTCAACGGCTTACAGAACGCTCCCCTACCCAACAACGCATACGCGTCGCTGCCGCAGCTTCGGTGCATGGTTTAGCCCCGTTACATCTTCCGCGCAGGCCGACTCGACCAGTGAGCTATTACGCTTTCTTTAAATGATGGCTGCTTCTAAGCCAACATCCTGGCTGTCTGTGCCTTCCCACATCGTTTCCCACTTAACCATGACTTTGGGACCTTAGCTGGCGGTCTGGGTTGTTTCCCTCTTCACGACGGACGTTAGCACCCGCCGTGTGTCTCCCGTGATAACATTCTTCGGTATTCGTAGTTTGCATCGGGTTGGTAAGCCGGGATGGCCCCCTAGCCGAAACAGTGCTCTACCCCCGAAGATGAATTCACGAGGCGCTACCTAAATAGCTTTCGGGGAGAACCAGCTATCTCCCGGTTTGATTGGCCTTTCACCCCCAGCCACAAGTCATCCGCTAATTTTTCAACATTAGTCGGTTCGGTCCTCCAGTTAGTGTTACCCAACCTTCAACCTGCCCATGGCTAGATCACCGGGTTTCGGGTCTATACCCTGCAACTTAACGCCCAGTTAAGACTCGGTTTCCCTTCGGCTCCCCTATACGGTTAACCTTGCTACAGAATATAAGTCGCTGACCCATTATACAAAAGGTACGCAGTCACCCCATAAAAGAGGCTCCCACTGCTTGTACGTACACGGTTTCAGGTTCTTTTTCACTCCCCTCGCCGGGGTTCTTTTCGCCTTTCCCTCACGGTACTGGTTCACTATCGGTCAGTCAGGAGTATTTAGCCTTGGAGGATGGTCCCCCCATATTCAGACAGGATACCACGTGTCCCGCCCTACTCTTCGAGTTCACAGCAAGTGTGCTTTCGTGTACGGGACTATCACCCTGTACCGTGCGACTTTCCAGACGCTTCCACTAACACACAAGCTGATTCAGACTCTGGGCTGCTCCCCGTTCGCTCGCCGCTACTGGGGGAATCTCGGTTGATTTCTTTTCCTCGGGGTACTTAGATGTTTCAGTTCCCCCGGTTCGCCTCGTTAACCTATGTATTCAGTTAACGATAGTGTGTCGGAACACACTGGGTTTCCCCATTCGGACATCGCCGGGTCAAAGGTTCATATCACCTCGCCGGCGCTTTTCGCAGATTAGCACGTCCTTCATCGCCTCTGACTGCCAGGGCATCCACCGTGTACGCTTAGTCGCTTAACCTCACAACCCGAAGATGTTTCTTTCGATTCATCATCGACTTGCGAAAATTTGAGAGACTCGAACACACATTAACTGTGTGTCGTTTCAATTTTCAGCTTGATCCAGATTTTTAAAGAGCAAAACTTCGCAGTGCACCTTTTCAGGTTCACTCTGAAGTTTTCTTGTGTTCGCAGTAAAAGGATGGTGGAGCTATGCGGGATCGAACCGCAGACCTCCTGCGTGCAAGGCAGGCGCTCTCCCAGCTGAGCTATAACCCCATCGTATACACTAATCTCTGTACCGGTAATGCTTTCTGAGACAAGGCGTGGAATAACGAAGCATACTGAAGTATGCGAGTTGTTCCGCAACGCGGTATCAGGAAGCATTTGGTAGGCCTGAGTGGACTTGAACCACCGACCTCACCCTTATCAGGGGTGCGCTCTAACCACCTGAGCTACAAGCCTGCAGAGATTTTTACTGCTATTTTCATCAGACAATCTGTGTGGACACTACAAAGGCAGGTTCTTTAAGGTAAGGAGGTGATCCAACCGCAGGTTCCCCTACGGTTACCTTGTTACGACTTCACCCCAGTCATGAATCACAAAGTGGTAAGCGCCCTCCCGAAGGTTAAGCTACCTACTTCTTTTGCAACCCACTCCCATGGTGTGACGGGCGGTGTGTACAAGGCCCGGGAACGTATTCACCGTAGCATTCTGATCTACGATTACTAGCGATTCCGACTTCATGGAGTCGAGTTGCAGACTCCAATCCGGACTACGACGCACTTTATGAGGTCCGCTTGCTCTCGCGAGGTCGCTTCTCTTTGTATGCGCCATTGTAGCACGTGTGTAGCCCTACTCGTAAGGGCCATGATGACTTGACGTCATCCCCACCTTCCTCCAGTTTATCACTGGCAGTCTCCTTTGAGTTCCCGGCCGGACCGCTGGCAACAAAGGATAAGGGTTGCGCTCGTTGCGGGACTTAACCCAACATTTCACAACACGAGCTGACGACAGCCATGCAGCACCTGTCTCAGAGTTCCCGAAGGCACCAATCCATCTCTGGAAAGTTCTCTGGATGTCAAGAGTAGGTAAGGTTCTTCGCGTTGCATCGAATTAAACCACATGCTCCACCGCTTGTGCGGGCCCCCGTCAATTCATTTGAGTTTTAACCTTGCGGCCGTACTCCCCAGGCGGTCGACTTAACGCGTTAGCTCCGGAAGCCACGCCTCAAGGGCACAACCTCCAAGTCGACATCGTTTACGGCGTGGACTACCAGGGTATCTAATCCTGTTTGCTCCCCACGCTTTCGCACCTGAGCGTCAGTCTTTGTCCAGGGGGCCGCCTTCGCCACCGGTATTCCTCCAGATCTCTACGCATTTCACCGCTACACCTGGAATTCTACCCCCCTCTACAAGACTCTAGCCTGCCAGTTTCGAATGCAGTTCCCAGGTTGAGCCCGGGGATTTCACATCCGACTTGACAGACCGCCTGCGTGCGCTTTACGCCCAGTAATTCCGATTAACGCTTGCACCCTCCGTATTACCGCGGCTGCTGGCACGGAGTTAGCCGGTGCTTCTTCTGCGGGTAACGTCAATTGCTGAGGTTATTAACCTCAACACCTTCCTCCCCGCTGAAAGTACTTTACAACCCGAAGGCCTTCTTCATACACGCGGCATGGCTGCATCAGGCTTGCGCCCATTGTGCAATATTCCCCACTGCTGCCTCCCGTAGGAGTCTGGACCGTGTCTCAGTTCCAGTGTGGCTGGTCATCCTCTCAGACCAGCTAGGGATCGTCGCCTAGGTGAGCCGTTACCCCACCTACTAGCTAATCCCATCTGGGCACATCTGATGGCAAGAGGCCCGAAGGTCCCCCTCTTTGGTCTTGCGACGTTATGCGGTATTAGCTACCGTTTCCAGTAGTTATCCCCCTCCATCAGGCAGTTTCCCAGACATTACTCACCCGTCCGCCGCTCGTCACCCGGGAGCAAGCTCCCTGTGTTACCGCTCGACTTGCATGTGTTAGGCCTGCCGCCAGCGTTCAATCTGAGCCATGATCAAACTCTTCAATTTAAGTTTGATGCTCGTGAATTAAACTTCGTAATGAATTACGTATGTTCACTCAGAGACTTGGTATTCATTTATTGTCCGAAGACATTAAGAATCCATGTCACTTTGAGTGCCCACACAGATTGTCTGATAAATTGTTAAAGAGCAGTGCCGCTTCGCTTTTCGCAGCGGCGCGGGGTGTGCATATTACGCTTTCCCGCTTCAGAGTCAAGCGTTTATTTTCGCTTTTCTCTGCTGACCCGGCGGCGTGTGTGCCGTTGTTCCGTGTCAGTGGAGGCGCATTATAGGGAGTTATTCTGAAGTGACAAGCACAAAATACAAAAAACTTTTCGTTCGCTCACTTTTCAAACTTAACGCTTATTTAAGTCGCGAATCGCCCGTTATATGCGCGATTTCCCGCGCAAAACTGGCAACCTGCGACCAGTCGGTGTACACCACTTCTTTATGCGTATCGGTTTCACCGCCCGTCATCTTCATAATCAAGCGGATCATAAAGCGGTCGTACCAACGGTAGCGCGGATAGCGCAGCGCCCCGGCAAAGACCGCGCAAAGTGTTGGCTGCCACGGAGAATTAAGTAAAAACTTGCGCGTATAGCTGTTCGTTTGCGGCGTGCGCTTTTCTGCTTTACGGGCAACCAGATTGACCGAGTAGAAGGCACTGGGCAGCTTATTGAGCACGTCCTTATGTTTCTTCACAAAACGATCCAGCGCGGGATGGAAATGCCCGTAACGAATAGACGCCCCAATCACCACACGATCGTACTCCTGCCACGCGATGTGTTCCGCACGGTTCAGGTTCACTACATCCGCGTAAATGCCCAGCTCTTTTAATTCAGAAGCCAGATAAGCGGCAATCTCGCGCGTTTGTCCGTCTCGCGTAGAGAAAAGAACTAATGTTTTCATTAATGACTCCTTACTCGCGCCAGAATGTTGGGGTAAACAGCACCAGCAGCGTAAAGACCTCAAGACGCCCAAACAGCATGTTAGCGATAAGGATCCACTTCGCCACCGGGTTCATACTGGCAAAGTTATCCGCCACCACGCCCAGCCCAGGCCCGAGGTTATTAAGCGTCGCCACAACAGAGGCGAATGCGGAGAAATCATCCACGCCGGTAGCAATAATAGCCAGCATACTGACGATAAAGACCAGCGCATAAGCAGAGAAGAACCCCCACACCGCTTCGAGAATACGTTCCGGCAGCGCACGATTCCCCAGCTTGATGCTATAAACTGCATTCGGGTGAACAAGACGCTTCAGCTCGCGGTTGCCCTGTTTGAACAGCAGCAGTATACGAATGACCTTCAGGCCACCGCCCGTAGACCCCGCACAGCCCCCGATAAAGGCCGAGCAAAGCAAAAGCACCGGCAGGAACAGCGGCCAGCGCGCAATGCTGTCCGTGGTAAAGCCCGCCGTTGTCGCCATCGACACCACCTGGAAGAAGGCCTGGTTTAGCGTGGTCATGGCCGAGTTATAAACATCGTGGAACCAAAGCACTAGGGTACAGATGATCACCAGCGTCAACTGGACGCCAATAAACATGCGGAACTCCGGGTCGCGCCAGTACACCTTCAGGCTTCGCCCACTCAGTAAAGAGAAGTGCAAACCGTAGTTACAACCGGAGATCAGCAGGAAGATAGCAATAATAGTGTTAATCGTCGGGCTGTCGAAGTAGCCCACGCTGGCATCGTGCGTGGAGAACCCACCGATAGCGATAGTCGCAAAGCTGTGCCCGATGGCATCGAAAGCGGGCATTCCGGCAAACCACAGCGCCAGCGCGCAGGCGACCGTCAACAAGACATAAATCAGCCACAGGGTTTTTGCCGTCTCCGCAATACGCGGACGCATTTTGTTATCTTTTAGCGGGCCGGGCATTTCAGCCCGATAAAGCTGCATCCCACCGACGCCCAGAATGGGCAGGATAGCCACCGCCAGGACGATGATCCCCATACCGCCGAACCACTGCAGCATCTGGCGATAAAAGAGAATGGCATGTGGGAGAGAATCCAGCCCCACCAGCGTCGTCGCACCGGTAGTTGTTAAACCAGAGAACGATTCAAAGAATGCATCCGTGATGCTCAAATTGGGCTGTTCAGAGAAGATAAACGGGAGCGAACCGACGCTTCCCAGCACCGTCCAGAACAGCACGACGATCAGAAACCCTTCCCGAGATTTCAGCTCGCCTTTCTCACGACGGTTTGGCCACCAGAGCAGCGAGCCAATCGCCAGCGCGACAAAAAAGGTCTGGGTAAACGCACGCCCCGCGCCGTCCCGGTAGATAAGTGCCACCAGTCCTGGGAGAATCATCGTCCCGGAAAAAAGTATGACCAGCAGTCCAACGATTCGGGTTATGGCACGAAAATGCATCTCTGCCGCTTCCTTTGGTATTCAAAAAGTGAGGTGGGGATTATTCTTCAATCGGCAGCAATTGCAACGAACCACGACTAAAATCAGCGAGTTTTGCTGAAAAAGAAGCCAGTTCCGCCTGAGGAAGCGCCACGCGTAATTGCACCATCGCCTGGTAATCGCTGTGCACAATCACACCGTTAACGCGCTTCAGTAACGCTTCAATGCCCGAAAGCTGCGAGTACTCGCATACCAGAGTATATTCGGTAAGTGGCGTTTTGCGGGTGGTTATCAGCAGATTAAGTGCCTGCTGTACACCTCCACCGTAGGCTTTAACCAGCCCACCCGTGCCTAACAAAATGCCGCCGTAGTAGCGAACCACTACGGCGGTGATCTCGCCCACGCCGCTGCCCATCAGCTGCGAAAGCATAGGTTTACCGGCCGTGCCAGCCGGTTCACCGTCGTCAGAAAACCCCAGCTGTTGCGAATCGTCCGGCGGTCCTGCCACCCACGCCACGCAGTGGTGGCGTGCATCAGGATGCTCCGCGCGAACGGACTCGACAAACGCCTTTGCCGCCTCTACGCCGTCGGTGTGCGCCAGCAGCGTAATAAAGCGGCTTTTCTTGATTTCCTCAACAAAGGTGACCGGTTCAGCCGGTATCAGCCAGCTTTCCATCAGGCCAGCTTCAGGTCTCGCGTCATGTTCTCGACACCGTTCTCATGAATAACCACGTTATCTTCGATACGAATGCCGCCAAACGGTTTCAACGCGTCAATTTTTTCCCAGTTGAAGTGCTTGCTGAACTGCCCTTCACGCCACGGCGCCAGCAGGGATTCAATAAAGTAGATCCCCGGCTCGATGGTCAAGACCATGCGCGGCTCAAGAATACGGGTGCAGCGCAGGTAAGGATATTTAGACGGTGCCGCCAGGTGCGTGCCGGTATCATCCTGCATGAAGCCCGCAACGTCGTGAACCTGCAGGCCCAGCGGGTGACCGATACCGTGCGGCATAAATGGCCCGGTCAGATCGTTTTCGACCATCGCCTCTTCGCTCATGTCTTTCACAATCTGATGCTTACGCAGCAGTTTGGCGATGCGCTGATGGAACTGGATGTGATAATCCACATAGCTGGTTCCGGCCTTCATGGTGCCAATCAGCGCCAGCTGTTCATCGTTCACGTCTTTAATCAGCTGCGCGAAATCGGTATCCCCATTCGTCGCCCAGGTACGGGTCAGATCGGCCGCGTAGCCGTTATACTCTGCCCCTGCGTCCAGCAGGAAGCTGCGCATTTCCGACGGAACCTGGTGATCAAGTTTGGTGTAGTGAAGCACAGACGCGTGCTCGTTCAGCGCGACGATGTTGCTGTACGGTACGTCGGTGTCGCGGTGACCGGTTGCGGTCAGGTAGGCAAGATTGATGTCGAACTCGCTCATGCCCGACTGGAACGCTTCGTGCGCGGCACGATGGCCATTCACCGCCGTTTTTTGCGCTTCACGCATGCAGTAAAGTTCGTAGTCGGTTTTATACGCGCGGTAATAGTGGAGATAATCCAGCACCCCTTTCGGGTTGAGTTTATCCGCCGGAATATCCAGACCCAGCGCACGCTCTGGAACAGGACCAATATAGCCAATGTTGCCACGCGCTGCAGGCAGCTGGCTGCCAATACCGTCCGCTTTTGGCAGGGCAATCACATCAATTTCTTCGGTCCAGAAAGAAGTCGGCAGCGGTTCCACGTTGTGCCAGTAATCCACCGGCAGATAGAACCACAGTTTCGGCTTGTTCACGCCATCCACCAGCAGCCAGCAATTTGGCACCTGTGTCACCGGCACCCAGGCTTTAAACTGCGGGTTGACCTTAAACGGATAAGCATGGTCATCAAGAAACGTGTTCATCAGCTCGCCGGAGTGGATTAGCAGGGCATCCAGCTTGAAGCGCGCCAGTACATCGCGGGTACGTTCCTGTAGGGTAACGATATGATTTTTATAAAGCGAAGCCAGTGAGTCCATCATTCTTCCTTTCGTTTTTTTGACCTCAAGTCATCGCATCTTAGCACACCTCACTCCGGCTGCGTGATTTCCACCGACCGTGATCAATGCAGCAATTTCTTAATGAGAAATTTGCATTTTATTAACATAAATTCCACACTCCGTCTCATCTGGTATGACCAGATCCACTTGCTGGATTCAGGAGACTGACATGCTTTACAAAGGCGACACCCTGTACCTCAACTGGCTGGAAGATGGCATTGCCGAACTGGTGTTCGATGCCCCCGGCTCAGTGAATAAGCTTGATACCGCGACGGTGGCCAGTCTTGGCCAGGCGCTGGATGTTCTTGAAAAACAACCTGAATTAAAAGGGCTGCTGCTGCGTTCGAACAAAGCGGCCTTTATTGTCGGTGCCGATATCACCGAATTTCTCTCGCTTTTCCTGGTGCCTGAAGAACAGCTGAGCCAGTGGCTACACTTTGCCAACAGCGTCTTTAATCGTCTGGAAGATCTGCCTGTCCCCACGATCTCCGCCGTGAACGGCTACGCGCTGGGCGGCGGCTGTGAATGTGTATTAGCCACCGATTACCGTCTCGCCACGCCGGATCTGCGCATCGGCCTGCCGGAAACCAAGCTGGGCATCATGCCGGGCTTTGGCGGCTCCGTGCGTATGCCGCGCATGCTGGGTGCCGACAGCGCGCTGGAGATCATTGCCGCAGGTAAAGATGTCGGCGCAGAACAGGCGCAGAAAATCGGCCTGGTGGACGGCGTCGTTAAACCAGAGAAGCTTGTTGAAGGTGCTGTCGCCATTTTACGTCAGGCGATTAACGGCGATCTCGACTGGAAAGCTAAACGCCAGCCGAAGCTGGAGCCGCTAAAACTCAGCAAGATTGAAGCCACCATGAGCTTCACCATCGCCAAAGGCATGGTGATGCAGACGGCAGGTAAACACTATCCGGCGCCGATCACGGCGGTGAAAACCATTGAAGCAGCGGCCCGCCTTGGTCGCGACGAAGCGCTGAAGCTTGAAAACCAGAGCTTTGTTCCGCTGGCGCACACCAATGAAGCTCGCGCGCTGGTCGGTATCTTCCTCAACGATCAGTTCGTGAAAGGAAAAGCCAAACAGCTGACCAAAAACGTTGAGACGCCAAAACACGCGGCGGTACTCGGCGCCGGCATTATGGGTGGCGGCATCGCCTACCAGTCGGCATGGAAAGGCGTGCCGGTGGTGATGAAGGACATCAACGAGAAATCCCTGACGCTCGGCATGACCGAAGCGGCCAAGCTGTTGAATAAACAGCTGGAGCGCGGAAAAATTGACGGGCTGAAGCTCGCAGGCGTGATCGCCACCATTCAGCCGGTGCTGGAGTACAGCGGTTTTGACCGTGTGGACGTGGTGGTTGAAGCCGTGGTTGAGAACCCGAAAGTCAAAAAAGCGGTGCTGGCGGAAACGGAAGACAAGGTGCGTCCTGGCACCGTGCTGGCGTCTAACACCTCGACCATTCCGATTGGCGAACTGGCGAGCGTGCTGAAGCGCCCGGAAAACTTCTGCGGCATGCACTTCTTCAACCCGGTACACCGTATGCCGCTGGTCGAAGTGATCCGTGGAGAAAAAACCTCTGACGAAACCATCGCCAAAGTGGTGGCGTGGGCGAGCAAAATGGGCAAAACCCCGATCGTGGTGAACGACTGCCCGGGCTTCTTCGTTAACCGCGTACTCTTCCCGTACTTTGCAGGCTTCAGCCAGCTGCTGCGCGACGGAGCGGACTTCCGCGAAATCGACAAAGTGATGGAAAAACAGTTCGGCTGGCCGATGGGCCCGGCGTATCTGTTGGACGTGGTCGGCATTGATACCGCCCATCACGCGCAGGCGGTAATGGCGGCAGGCTTCCCGCAGCGCATGCAGAAAGACTATCGCGACGCCATTGACGCTCTGTTTGACGCCAACCGCTTCGGTCAGAAAAACGGCCTGGGCTTCTGGCGCTATAAAGAAGACAGCAAAGGCAAACCGAAAAAAGAAGAAGATGCGGCGGTGGCTGGCCTGCTGGCCGACGTCAGTCAGCCAAAACGCGACTTCACCGACGATGAAATCATCGCCCGAATGATGATCCCGATGATCAACGAAGTGGTGCGTTGCCTGGAAGAAGGCATCATCGCCAGCCCGGCAGAAGCGGATATGGCGCTGGTGTACGGCCTTGGCTTCCCTCCGTTCCACGGCGGCGCGTTCCGCTGGCTGGATACGCTCGGCAGCGCCCGCTATCTCGATATGGTTCAGCAGTACCAGCACCTTGGCCCGCTTTATGAGGTGCCGGAAGGTCTGCGTAACAAAGCGCGCCATAACGAACCCTACTATCCAGCAGTTGAGCCAGCCCGTCCGGTTGGCGAGCTGAAAACGGCTTAAGGAGTCACAATGGAAAAGGTTGTCATTGTTGATGCGATTCGCACCCCGATGGGCCGTTCAAAAGGCGGCGCGTTCCGTAACGTGCGTGCGGAAGATCTCTCCGCGCACCTGATGCGTAGCCTGCTGGCGCGTAACCCGGCGCTGGACCCAACAGCGCTGGACGATATCTACTGGGGCTGCGTGCAGCAGACCCTGGAGCAGGGCTTCAACATCGCCCGTAACGCGTCTCTGCTGGCAGAGATCCCGCACTCGGTTCCCGCGGTCACCGTCAACCGTCTGTGTGGTTCGTCCATGCAGGCGCTGCACGATGCGGCGCGCATGATCATGACTGGCGATGCGCAGGCCTGTCTGGTAGGCGGCGTTGAGCACATGGGCCACGTGCCGATGAGCCACGGGGTTGATTTCCACCCGGGCATGAGTCGTAATGTGGCGAAAGCCGCGGGGATGATGGGCCTGACCGCCGAGATGCTCTCCCGCCTCCATGGCATCAGCCGTGAAATGCAGGATGCCTTTGCCGCGCGTTCTCACGCTCGCGCCTGGGCCGCCACGCAGTTCGGAGCCTTTAAGAATGAGATCATCCCGACAGGCGGTCACGACGCAGACGGCGTACTGAAGCAGTTCAGCTACGACGAAGTCATCCGCCCGGAAACCACGGTCGAAGCGCTGTCTACCCTGCGCCCGGCATTCGATCCGGTCACCGGCACGGTAACGGCGGGAACGTCGTCCGCACTGTCCGACGGTGCCGCCGCGATGCTGGTGATGAGCGAAAGCCGCGCCCGCGAACTAGGCCTGACGCCACGCGCTCGCGTGCGTTCGATGGCGGTCGTCGGCTGCGATCCTTCCATCATGGGTTACGGCCCGGTTCCGGCCTCGAAGCTGGCACTGAAAAAAGCGGGCTTAACCGCCAGCGACATCGATCTGTTCGAGATGAACGAAGCCTTCGCCGCGCAAATCCTGCCGTGCATTAAAGATCTGGGGCTGATGGATCAGATCGACGAGAAGATTAACCTCAACGGCGGCGCGATCGCCCTTGGTCACCCGCTGGGCTGTTCCGGCGCGCGCATCAGCACGACGCTTATCAACCTGATGGAACGCAAAGATGCTCAGTTTGGTCTGGCAACAATGTGTATAGGGCTGGGTCAGGGTATCGCGACGGTATTTGAGAGAGTGTAATAAAAAAGCCGGGCTGCTTTTGCAGCCTGGCATGAGTTTAGTTGCCGTTCTTCCCGCCTGTCAGGGGCGGGTTTTTTGCATTACTGCAGCAGCGAAATATCCGCCACGCGCAGGAACAGCTCGCGCAGTTTCTCGAGCATTGAGAGACGGTTAATACGCAGATCTTTATCTTCCACGTTCACCATCACTTTCTCGAAGAAGGCGTCGATAACGTCACGCAGTTCCGCCAGCTCCACCAGCGCTTCCTGGTAGCGACCTTCCGCAAAGTACGGCTCGAGCTTGTCGCGCAGCACCACAACCTGCATCGCCAGGGCAATCTCTTCCGGCTCTTTCAGGGTTGCAGCGTTAACACGCTCGTTCAGCGTCTCGTCGGATTTCGCCAGGATATTGGATACACGCTTGTTGGCCGCAGCCAGGGCTGATGCCGCTTCCAGGGTACGGAAGTGGGACACCGCCTTCATGCGCGCATCGAAGTCAGCCGGACGGGTCGGACGACGCGCCAGCACCGCCTGAATGGTGTCAACGGTGTAGCCTTCATCCTGATACCACGCGCGGAAACGACCGAGCATAAAGTCGATGACATCATCCACGACCTTCGCGTTAGTCAGCTTATCGCCGTACAGACGCACCGCTTCTTCAGTCAGGGTCTGCAGATCGAGGTTCAGGTTCTTCTCAACGATGATACGCAGCACGCCCAGCGCGGCACGACGCAGCGCGAACGGGTCTTTGTCGCCTTTCGGGTGCTGACCGATACCGAAGATACCCGCCAGGGTGTCCATCTTATCGGCAATCGCCACGGCGCAGGCAACCGGGTTGGACGGCAAATCGTCACCCGCAAAGCGCGGCTGATACTGCTCGTTCAGAGCCACAGCCACGTCTTCCGCTTCGCCATCGTGACGCGCGTAGTGCATGCCCATCACGCCCTGGGTGTCGGTAAATTCGAACACCATGTTGGTCATCAGGTCGCACTTGGACAGCAGGCCCGCGCGAGTCGCGTGGTTGACGTCGGCACCGATTTCACGGGCGATCCAGCCGGACAGCTCCGCAATACGGTCGGTTTTGTCGCGCAGCGTGCCCAGCTGCTGCTGGAACAGCACGGTCTGCAGGCGCGGCAGGTTATCTTCCAGACGCTTTTTACGGTCGGTATTGAAGAAGAACTCCGCATCCGCCAGACGTGGGCGCACCACTTTCTCGTTACCGGAGATAATCTGGATCGGATCTTTCGATTCGATGTTCGCCACGAAGATGAAGTTTGGCAGCAGCTCGCCGTCGTTGGCGTATACCGGGAAGTACTTCTGGTCACCCTTCATGGTGTAGACCAGCGCTTCAGCCGGAACGGCCAGGAATTTCTCTTCGAACTTCGCGGTCAGCACAACTGGCCATTCCACCAGAGAGGTCACTTCTTCCAGCAAGCTTTCGCTCAGGTCAGCGTTACCGCCAATCTGGCGTGCCGCTTCTTCCGCGTCCGCTTTGATTTTGGCTTTACGCTGTTCGTAGTCGGCAATGACTTTACCGCGCTCCAGCAGAATCTGCGGGTACTGGTCGGCATTGTCGATGGTGAACTCCGGCTCGCCCATAAAGCGGTGGCCGCGGATCACGCGATCGGACGCCACGCCCAGAATGGTGGCAGGAATAACGGCATCGCCCAGCAGCAGGGTCACGGTGTGAACCGGACGCACGAAGTGCACGTCGGACGCGCCCCAGCGCATCAGCTTAGGAATTGGCAGCTTAGCCAGTGAGGTCGCGATCATGTCCGGCAGCAGCGCTTCCGCGCTTTCGCCTTTCACATGTGCACGATACAGCAGCCACTCGCCTTTGTCGGTGGTCAGACGCTCGGCCTGGTCAACGGTGATGCCGCAACCACGCGCCCAACCTTCTGCCGCTTTGCTCGGTTTGCCTTCCGCGTCGAACGCCTGAGCAATGGCCGGGCCACGTTTTTCCACTTCACGATCAGGCTGAGACGCCGCCAGATTTGCCACTTTCAGCGCCAGACGACGCGGTGCAGCAAACCATTCAATTTTACCGTGTGCCAGGCCAGCGTTATCCAGCTCGGCGGTCACGTTCGCAGCAAAAGACTCAGCCAAGCTGCGCAGGGCTTTTGGTGGCAGCTCTTCGGTGCCGATTTCCACCAGGAAAGTTTTTTCAGACATGGCCGCCTCTTATTTGTTTCGGTTGCACATCGGGAAGCCAAGGGCTTCACGGGACGCATAGTAAGCTTCTGCAACGGCTTTGGTCAGGGTACGAATACGCAGAATGTAGCGCTGACGTTCAGTCACGGAGATGGCTTTGCGGGCGTCCAGCAGGTTGAAGCTGTGGGCGGCCTTCAGAATACGCTCGTAGGCAGGCAGCGGCAGCGGAGTCTCCAGCGCCAGCAGCTGCTGCGCTTCTTTCTCGTACTGCTCGAAGCAGGTGAACAGGAAGTCCACGTCCGCGTATTCGAAGTTATAGGTGGATTGCTCCACTTCGTTCTGATGGAACACGTCGCCGTAGGTGGTTTTACCCAGCGGGCCGTCGCTCCAGACCAGGTCGTAAACGCTGTCTACGCCCTGAATATACATGGCCAGACGTTCCAGACCGTAGGTGATTTCACCGGTGATTGGTTTACATTCCAGACCGCCAACCTGCTGGAAGTAAGTGAACTGCGTCACTTCCATGCCGTTCAGCCACACTTCCCAGCCCAGACCCCAGGCACCCAGCGTTGGGTTTTCCCAGTTATCTTCCACGAAACGAATGTCGTGAATGGTCGGGTCCATACCCAGCTCTTTCAGCGACCCGAGATACAGTTCCTGAATGTTGTCTGGTGATGGCTTAATCACCACCTGGAACTGATAGTAGTGCTGCAGACGGTTCGGGTTTTCGCCGTAACGGCCATCGGTAGGACGACGGGAAGGCTGCACATACGCGGTCGCCATTGGCTCCGGCCCCAACGCGCGTAAGCTGGTCATTGGGTGCGAGGTGCCTGCGCCAACTTCCATGTCCAAAGGTTGAACAATGGTGCAGCCCTGACGAGCCCAGTAATCCTGTAAGGTCAGGATCAGGCCCTGGAAGGTCTTGGTATCAAACTTTTGCATAGTATTTCGTGCTGGATACGTGTGGTTTTAAATGGAAGGGATCAGTATACCCGCTGGCTGCAAGATATACAGTACGAAACGGGGTTGTTTAAGATAAATTGGGGAATAAGGCGCACAGCCAGAACGCCAGGGCATTGTGGCTGCTGATTATACGAGCAGATTAGCGCATCGAGAGATGTAAAAACTGGCCGTCCGCGTCAAAAGAACAGACAAAGCCTTCTTTACGCGCAGTATAGCCTTTTAGCTCATAGCTCCCCTGAAAGCGCTCAAATCCGTTAACCGTAATTTTCTGCACCTCGGAATTATAGCGGTGAGCCGCCTGGTCTTTGCAGAGCTGCTCCATATTCAGCGAACGTTCAGGGCTGATTTTCCCCTGCTGTGCTTTTTGTTCAGGCATGTCCTTTGAGGCGCTGCACCCCGCCAGTATGAGTAGCAGAAAGAGTGACGCCACACGCTTCATCATCATTTTTATTACCGCCCTGGTCAGTGGCTGTTATTTTTAATATCAACGCTTTTATAGATTATGGTGCGTCATTCTGCGAATCTCGCGCTTCTCGTACAAGTTACGCGAGTTAAACTCAGAATTTTCCAAGGGAAGACTTTACCCTAATCGCAGTCACACTCTATTTACAGGGAATAAGAGGAACTGATGTCGTCAAAAATTAACTGGATTGATAACCTGCGAGGAATAGCCTGTCTGATGGTGGTGATGATCCACACGACGACCTGGTACGTCACGAACGCGCACAGCATCAGCCACGTTAACTGGGATATCGCTAATATACTTAACTCCGCTTCCCGCGTGAGTGTACCGCTGTTCTTTATGATTTCCGGCTTTCTCTTCTTTGGCGAACGCAGTGCGCAACCGAGGCATTTTATCCGCATCGCGTCATGCCTGGGTTTCTACAGCGTCGTAGCGCTGCTCTATATCACGCTTTTCACCTCAATTAACGCCGAACTTTCGCTGAAAAACGTGCTGCAAAAACCGATCTTCTATCACCTGTGGTTCTTCTTCGCCATTATCGTTATCTACCTGGTTTCCCCACTGATACAGGTGAAGAACGTCAGCGGGAAAATGCTCCTGGCCCTGATGGTGGTGATTGGCGTGGTGGCAAACCCCAATACCGTCTCGCAGAAAATTGACGGATTTGAGTGGTTGCCGGTGAACCTCTATATCAACGGCGATACCTTCTACTACGTGCTTTACGGCATGCTGGGGCGCGCCATTGGCATGATGGATACACAAAAACGGAGTATGAACTGGCTTTGTGGAGCGCTATTTATCATCGGTGTGATCGTGATTTCGCGCGGTACGCTTTATGAGCTGAAGTGGCGCGGGAATTTTGCCGATACCTGGTATCTGTACTGCGGCCCGATGGTCTTTATCTGCGCCATATCCCTGCTGATACTCGTCAAAAATACGCTGAATGAACGCCCGCTTCCCGTGGTGGGATTTATTTCGCGCCACTCGCTGGGGATTTACGGTTTTCACGCGCTGGTGATCCACGCGCTTCGCACGCGTGGGATTGAGCTCAAAAGCTGGCCGCTGCTGGATATTATCTGGATTTTTGCCGCCACGCTGGTCGTGAGCTTATTGCTGTCGATGCTGTTGCAAAAAATAGATACCCGTCGCTTCGTTAGTTAGCGATTCGCTGCCGGGCACGGTGGAACTGGCGCGGGGAGGAAAACCCTGCCGCCAGCGACGCCTGCTCCACCCCACGCCCCTGCAATAACCACTGTTCGGCCACGGCCAGACGCAATTGCTCAAGGTAATCCCGAACGCTTATACCTAAATGTTCCTGAAAAAGCCGGGTCAGATGGCGTGGGCTGACGTGCGCCTGCGCAGCGATATCCGGTATCTGCCACGCTTTTTGCGGCTCAGCGGTAAGGGCGTCCTGCGCGCGGTGGATCGCCGGGTGAAGATGATTGCGGTAGCGTAACCAGGGTGAAAGCTGAGGATCGTCCCCGGAGCGGCGGAACCAGACCACCATCTCACGCGCGATGGCCAGGGCTTTTTCTGGCCCACAAAGGCGGTTAATCATATGCAGCGCCAGATCGATACCCGACGTGATCCCTGCGCTGGTCCAGATATTCTCGTCCTGCACGAAAATCCGGTTCTCTTTAATCGTCGCCGTGGGGGCTGCGGCGCGTAAGCGGCTAATGACGTCATGATGCGTGGTGCACTGCCGGTTATTCAACAAGCCCGACTTTGCCGCCAGCAACGCGCCAGAACAGACGCACATCACGGCGATGTCCTGGCGCTGGATCCGCGGCTGCAGGCGCATCAGCCAGTGCTGAATCTGCTGCGCCAGAGGGGTTGAGAACTGAACGTGGGAGTCGCTGACTCCCGGTAGCACAAGCAAACTCCCTTCTGGCAGACGTTCAGGCAGCGGCTGAATGCCGCTCATCGTCAGGCCAATCGACGTCTGAACATCAGGCTGCGGGCCAATGTAATGCAGGCGAAACGCGTCGCCCGCCAGCACAAAGGTTTCTGCCGGGCCGGTCATGTCTAATGACAGCACCCCGGGCAACATAACGAACCAGACGTCGATGCTCATTACAGTGACTCCAGCGTCTCCGCTACCGTTTTAATCTCGGCAAAACGCCCGGCCAGCACCGTCTCGGTACGATGACGCAGTTCGTCAGCGCTGAGGGTAATTCCGTTGTACGTCATCGGGAACGTCAGCGTAGCCTCGCTCACAAAGGTCACAGCATAGCCCAGATCGGAGGCCACACGTGCGGTAGTTTCACAACATTGTTCAGTGCGAATGCCGCAGATTATCAGTCGGTTGATATCACGCTCGCGCAGCCAGCGGTCGAGCCCGGTGTCCGTAAAGGCATTATGGACGTGTTTCTGGAAAACCACATCCGGCTGATGACGTAAAAAGACCATCGGTTTGACATAGCCGCTTTCCAGGGTGAAGGGACCGTCTTCATCTACATGAAAAATATCAACGACCGGAATATTGCGCGACTGGCAGCCTTCAATCAGCCCCAGCATGGCCTGCTGAAAGGCAGGAATATCGGCCTCCTGCCAGTACATGCGATGATGAAATGACTGCTGAGTGTCAATATTGATTAATGCGGTGCGGGACATGATGGAACTCCTCGTCAGTGGGTATGACCTTATCCTGACGAGGAAACACAGGCACGAACAGACCAAAAAAGGACATCGTCATGCCTCTATCAGACAATCGTTTTATGACATCAACGGCAGCAGCTGCTGGTAGATCCTGCGGAACACATCACGCCTTTCCGCGTAGCGCGAATGGCGTGCTGCGTCAGGAAGATGCGTTTGCTCAAGCGCCAGCTGTGGCAGCAACTGTGCGAGCGGTTTGTCAGGGTTCGCGGCTATCTGTGCCAGCCGCGCTGCGCCAAGCGCAGGCCCGACGTCGCCCCCGGTGCGATAATCAAGCTGTAGCCCGCTAATGTCAGACAGCATCTGCCGCCAGTAACTGCTGCGCGCGCCGCCGCCAATGAGCGTAATGCTTGATGGCTTCAGCCCACAATCGTGAACGACGTCCATCCCATCCGCCAGCGCATACCCGACGCCCTCCAGTACCGCACGCGCCAGTTCAGCCGGGCCATGTTGATGAGTTAAACCGAAAAACACCCCTTTCGCTCCCGGGTTGTTGTGCGGCGTACGCTCGCCGGAAAGATAGGGTAAAAACCAGACGGCACCAGCATTTTCATCCGCCTGCTGCGCGGCTTCGATAAACGCAGGGACATCCGCCATTCCGGTCAGCTTCGCTGCCCAGTCGAGGCAGGATGCCGCACTCAGCATCACCGACATCAAATGCCATTTCCCCGGCAGGGCATGACAGAAACTGTGGACCGCGCTTTCAGGGTTGCTGCGATAACCGTCGCTGACGGCAAAATAGACGCCGGAGGTTCCCAGCGAGAGCATCGCCTGCCCTGCCTCCACCATCCCGACACCGACAGCGCCCGCCGCGTTGTCGCCACCGCCAGCTACCACCGGTACGGCAGGTATATTCCAGCGTTCAGCAATGGAGGACTGCAATGTGCCAGTGACCTCGCAGCCTTCGAAGAGCGCAGGCATATGGTCACGAGTCAGATGGCAGGCATCCAGCATCGCCTCGCTCCAGTCGCGTTTCGCCACATCGAGCCACATCGTGCCCGCCGCGTCAGACATATCACTGGCGAAATCACCCGTCATGCGAAAACGCAGATAATCTTTCGGCAGCAGAACTTTCGCTACCTGACGGAAAATCTCAGGTTCATGGCGCTGTACCCACAAGAGTTTTGGTGCGGTGAAACCTGGCATCATCAGGTTGCCGGTGATGTCACGAGAGGTCGGTACGCGTTCTTCAAGAAGCGCGCACTCTTCTGCACAGCGACCGTCGTTCCAGAGGATCGCTGGACGCAACACGCGGTGCTGGCTGTCCAGCAGCGTTGCACCATGCATTTGTCCGGCAATCCCCAGCGCTTTTACGTCACGGAGACTGTGCTGCGCGCCTAAGGCTGTGATTGCGCGATCCGTCGCCTGCCACCACTGCTCCGGGTCCTGTTCAGACCACAGCGGATGCGGACGTGAAACCTGCAGTTTTTCCGTCTGCGTGGCTAACACGTCGCCCTGTTCGCTTAACAGGATGGCTTTCACACCCGATGTGCCAAGATCGATCCCGATATACATTGTGGTGACTCCTTTGACAAAAATGCCCGGTAGCGCTGCGCTTACCGGGCCGACATGCTGTTATTTATCGAACAGGTAATGATTGACCAGGTTTTCCAGCAGTTCCTGGTGTCCGCTCTGATGCTGCGGTGCCAGCTGATGCTGTTCAGCGTACTTCGCAATCTCACCAAGCGATAACTGGCCTTTCAAAATTTGCTGACCCAGCTCACTGTTCCAGCCGCTATAACGCTTCGCCACGCGTTTATCCAGCTCACCGTCTTCAATCATTCGGGCGGCGATTTTCAGCGCCAGCGCCATGGTGTCCATCGCGCCAATGTGACCGTAGAACAGATCGTACTTATCGGTGCTTTGACGACGCACTTTGGCGTCAAAATTCAGACCGCCGGTGGTGAAGCCCCCCGCTTTGATGATTTCGTACATCACCAGCGCATTCTCTTCCACACTGTTCGGGAACTGGTCGGTGTCCCAGCCCAGCTGTGCATCACCACGGTTTGCATCCACAGAACCAAAGATGCCCAGCGCAATGGCGGACGCAATTTCGTGATGGAAAGAGTGGCCCGCAAGCGTAGCGTGGTTAGCCTCAATGTTCACTTTGATCTCTTTTTCCAGACCAAATTGTTTCAGGAAGCCGTACACGGTTGCGACGTCATAATCGTACTGATGCTTGGTCGGCTCTTGCGGCTTAGGTTCAATCAGCAGCGTACCGCGGAAACCAATTTTGTGTTTATGCTCGACAACCATCTGCATAAAGCGACCAATCTGCTCACGCTCCTGACGCAGATCGGTATTCAGCAGGGTTTCGTACCCTTCACGGCCGCCCCACAGCACATAGTTCTCGCCGCCCAACTGATGCGTGGCGTTCATCGCCGTCACCACCTGTGTGGCCGCCCAACTGAACACTTCGGGATCCGGATTCGTTGCCGCGCCCGCGCCATAGCGAGGGTTAGTAAAGCAGTTTGCCGTGCCCCACAGCAGCTTCACGCCGCTCTGCTGCTGTTTTGCCGCCAGCACGTCCACCATCTGCGCGAAGTTGTTCAGATACTCTTTCAGCGACGCGCCTTCCGGAGAGACATCCACATCGTGGAAGCAGTAGTACGGCACGTTCAGCTTGTGGAAGAATTCAAACGCGACATCCGCTTTACGCTTCGCCAGTTCGATGGCTTCGCCAGGCTGTTGCCATGGACGGTCAAAAGAACCCACACCGAACATATCGGCACCATTCCAGCAGAACGTATGCCAGTAACAGGCGGCAAAGCGCAGATGATCTTCCATGCGCTTACCCAGCACCAGCTCGTCCGGGTTGTAGTGACGAAATGCTAAAGGATTGGTCGTTTTCGTGCCTTCGTAACGAACGCGATCGAGTTGGTCGAAATAAGCTTGCATATTGAGCTCCATAATCAGGGTATGCGGCGAGTCGTAGATACAGGAGTAATAGTGAATACACATTCCGGCTTGCTCAATTACGTTATTTCACACTGCTATTGAGAGAATGCACAACTGTGCGCTGGCTCGCAAAATAATGCGCAGACGAACTATTTTTCGGTGCAAATTCCAGAATCAAATGTAATTAATAAGTTACGTATTTTAAAATCCGATCGCGGTCATAAATTCAGAAATAAACCAAATATCATAATGAGAAGATAAAAATCTGTAATTGCCAGCGGGCCTTTCCACGTTAAAAATTTGCTGCGTCTCAGCAGTGAATGTTTCTTTTATCTCAGCGACACATCCCCTACAAAAAGGCCTAATAATTATGAAGATAAAGAACCTGTCCCTTACACTCTGTACTACTCTCCTGCTTGCAAGCTTTGCCGGGCATGCCAAAGAGGTGAAAATCGGCATGGCCATTGACGACCTGCGCCTGGAGCGCTGGCAAAAAGATCGCGATATTTTTGTAAAAAAAGCAGAATCTCTCGGCGCAAGCGTGTTTGTTCAGTCGGCTAACGGCAACGAAGAAACGCAAATGTCGCAAATTGAGAATATGATCAACCGTGGCGTCGATGTCCTGGTCATTATCCCGTATAACGGCCAGGTATTAAGTAACGTGGTGAAAGAAGCCAAACAAGAAGGCATAAAAGTATTGGCCTATGACCGCATGATTAATAACGCGGACATTGATTATTATATTTCGTTCGACAACGAAAAAGTGGGTGAATTACAAGCCAAAAGCCTGGTCGATAAAGTGCCTCAAGGGAATTATTTCCTGATGGGTGGTTCGCCTGTGGATAACAACGCCAAACTGTTCCGCGAAGGGCAAATGAAAGTCCTTAAACCGTACATCGACAACGGGAAAATTAAAGTGGTTGGCGATCAGTGGGCTGATGGTTGGCTCCCTGAAAACGCGCTAAAAATCATGGAAAACGCGCTGACGGCCAACAACAACAAAATTGATGCAGTTGTGGCCTCTAACGATGCCACCGCTGGCGGTGCGATTCAGGCCCTGAGCGCCCAGGGGCTGGCTGGCAAAGTCGCTATCTCCGGACAGGATGCCGATCTCGCCGGGGTAAAACGCATCATTGCTGGCACCCAAACCATGACGGTTTACAAGCCCATCACCGAACTTGCGAATACGGCGGCTGAAATTGCCGTTGAGCTGGGACAGGGTCAACAACCTAAATCTGACGCGACGTTAAACAACGGACTCAAAGATGTTCCGGCTCGTCTGCTCACCCCGATTGAAGTCAATAAAGAGAATATTGACGCCACTGTCATTAAAGACGGTTTCCACAAGAAGAGTGAACTGTAATCCCGCGCAGCCCCTGCCCGGCAGGGGCGCACCGGTCCGTCCTGTTCTCCCTCAGGTCACGTGGAGCAGTTATGTCTTATTTACTAGAAATGAAGAGCATCACCAAAGCCTTTGGCGCGGTGAAAGCGGTCGATAACGTGAGCCTGCGGCTAAACCCTGGCGAAGTGGTCTCGCTGTGCGGTGAAAACGGTTCAGGCAAGTCGACGCTGATGAAAGTGCTGTGCGGGATCTATCCACATGGCAGCTATGAGGGTGAAATCGTCTTTGCCGGTGAGGTCATTCAGGCCACACACATTCGCGATACTGAACGTAAAGGTATCGCCATTATTCATCAGGAACTGGCACTGGTGAAGCACCTCACCGTGCTGGAAAATATCTTCCTGGGGGCCGAAATCTCACGTCACGGCGTGCTGGATTACGACACCATGACGCTGCGCTGTGAAAAGCTGCTGGCGCAGGTGAGCCTCAGCATTTCACCGGATACCCGCGTGGGGGATCTTGGTCTGGGGCAGCAGCAGTTGGTCGAAATCGCCAAAGCCCTGAACAAGCAGGTAAGACTGCTGATCCTCGATGAGCCAACGGCTTCGCTCACTGAACAGGAAACCGCTGTTCTGCTCAATATCATCCGCGATCTGCAAAACCACGGTATCGCCTGCATCTATATTTCGCACAAGCTTAATGAGGTGAAAGCCATTTCGGACACCATCTGCGTGATCCGCGACGGGCAACACATCGGCACGCGTGAAGCGGAGGGCATGAGTGAAGATGACATCATCACCATGATGGTAGGGCGCGAACTCACTGCGCTCTATCCGAACGAACCCCACGCCGTGGGAGACGAAATCCTGCGCGTGGAAAATCTCACTGCATGGCATCCCGTGAATCGCCATATCAGGCGAGTTAACGACGTCTCCTTTTCCCTTCACCGCGGTGAAATCCTTGGCATTGCGGGTTTAGTGGGCGCAGGTCGAACCGAAGCCGTGCAGTGCCTGTTTGGCGTGTGGCCCGGACGCTGGGAAGGCAGCATTTACATCGATGGTCAGCCGGTAAAAATCGACAACTGCCAGCAGGCGATTGCTCATGGCATTGCTATGGTGCCAGAAGATCGCAAAAAAGACGGCATCGTGCCGGTAATGGCGGTCGGGAAAAACATCACGCTGGCGGCGCTAAACCAGTTCTCTGGCGCCCTGACGAGCCTGGACGACGCTGCCGAGCAGCAGTGTATTCTTCAGTCACTCGCCAGGCTCAAGGTCAAAACCTCCTCCCCGGAACTGGCCATTGGACGCCTCAGCGGGGGGAACCAGCAAAAGGCGATTCTGGCGCGCTGCCTGCTTCTCAACCCGCGAATTTTAATCCTGGATGAACCGACTCGCGGGATTGATATCGGCGCGAAGTATGAAATCTACAAGCTAATTAATCAGCTTGTGCAGCAAGGCATTGCCGTCATTGTCATCTCATCTGAATTACCTGAAGTGCTCGGCCTGAGCGACCGCGTGTTGGTTATGCACGAGGGGAAACTGAAAGCCAATCTGATTAACCAGAACCTGACGCAAGAACAGGTGATGGAAGCCGCCTTAAGGAGCGAACGTCATGTCGAAAAGCAATCCGTCTGATATCAAAGTCGCTGTGCCGACACCCGGCGCGTTCGCGGGGCTGAAAGCGCTAAACCTGCAGGTCTTCGTGATGATCGCGGCGATTATCGCCATCATGCTGTTCTTTACCTGGATGACCGATGGCTCCTATTTGAGTGCTCGTAATATCTCTAACCTTCTGCGCCAGACTGCCATCACCGGCATTCTGGCCGTGGGCATGGTGTTTGTGATTATCTCAGCGGAGATTGACCTGTCGGTCGGGTCGATGATGGGCCTGCTCGGCGGCGTGGCGGCGATATTTGATGTCTGGTTAGGCTGGCCGCTGCCGCTCACCATTGTCGTGACGCTGGCGCTGGGTCTGGTACTGGGGGCGTGGAACGGGTGGTGGGTTGCCTACCGTAAGGTGCCGTCATTCATCGTCACCCTGGCCGGGATGCTGGCCTTCCGTGGGATTCTGATTGGCATCACCAACGGCACTACCGTCTCTCCCACCAGCGCGTCTATGTCGCAGATTGGGCAGAGCTACCTCTCTGATGGCATCGGTTTTACGATCGGCGTGGTGGGCATGATGGCCTTCATCGCATGGCAGTGGCGTGGTCGTATGCGCCGTCAGGCGTTGGGGCTGGCTTCTCCGGCATCGACCTCCGTGGTCGGTCGTCAGGCGCTCACCGCCGTGATTGTGCTGGGTGCCATCTGGCTGCTGAACGATTACCGCGGTGTCCCGACGCCCGTTCTGCTGCTGGCGCTCTTGCTGCTGGGCGGCATGTTTATGGCTACGCGCACCGCGTTTGGTCGTCGTATTTATGCCATTGGCGGTAATCTTGAGGCGGCACGTCTGTCAGGGATCAACGTCGAACGCACCAAACTCGCTGTCTTTGCCATCAACGGCCTGATGGTGGCGATTGCAGGGCTGATCCTCAGCTCACGTCTGGGGGCCGGTTCACCGTCGGCAGGAAACATTGCCGAGTTGGATGCCATCGCTGCGTGTGTCATCGGCGGGACCAGTCTCGCAGGCGGTGTCGGCAGCGTGGCAGGTGCGGTGATGGGCGCATTTATTATGGCTTCGCTGGATAACGGGATGAGCATGATGGACGTCCCAACGTTTTGGCAGTATATCGTGAAGGGAGCGATTCTTTTGCTGGCAGTCTGGATGGACTCTGCAACCAAGCGACGTGCCTGAGAACAGTATTGTTACTTATTTGGGAAAGTGAGCCATGTTTGAAAAGCGTCACCGCATTACGTTGTTATTCAATGCCAACAAAGCCTACGACCGTCAGGTGGTTGAAGGGGTTGGTGAATATTTGCAGGCGTCGCAATCCGAGTGGGATATTTTCATTGAAGAAGATTTCCGCACCCGTCTGGAGAACATCAAAGACTGGCTGGGCGATGGCGTGATCGCTGACTATGACGATCCCGTCATTGAGCAATTGCTAACAGACGTCGACGTTCCCATTGTGGGCGTCGGCGGCTCGTATCATTCGCCCGATCACTATCCACCAGTCCACTACATCGCAACCGATAACCATGCGCTGGTCGAGGCCGCTTTTCTCCATTTAAAAGAGAAAGGCGTGCATCGCTTTGCCTTTTACGGGTTGCCCTCTTCAAGCGGCAAACGGTGGGCGGTAGAGCGCGAGCATGCGTTCTGCCAGCTGGTCGCAAAGGAGAAATATCGTGGTGTGGTGTATCAGGGTCTGGAAACCGCACCGGAAAACTGGCAGCACGCGCAAAACCGCCTGGCGGACTGGCTGCAAACGCTGCCGCCCCAGACAGGGATTATTGCGGTAACAGATGCTCGTGCGCGCCACGTGCTGCAGGTCTGCGAACATTTGCATATTCCGGTGCCTGAAAAGCTGTGCGTAATTGGTATTGATAACGAAGAGTTAACCCGCTATTTGTCTCGCGTGGCGCTCTCCTCTGTCGCGCAGGGAACTCGTCAAATGGGCTATCAGGCCGCGAAGCTGCTGCACCGCCTGCTGGACAACGAAGCCTTGCCGCTTCAGCGCCTGCTGGTTCCGCCTGTGCGTGTCGTCGAACGCCGCTCAACCGATTATCGCTCCTTAAGCGACCCGGCCGTCATTCAGGCAATGCACTACATTCGCAACCACGCCTGCAAAGGCATTAAGGTGGATCAGGTGCTGGATTCGGTCGGCATTTCTCGCTCAAACCTGGAAAAACGCTTTAAAGAGGAAGTGGGTGAAACTATTCACGCCGTAATTCATGCGGAAAAACTGGAGAAAGCGCGCAGCCTGCTGATCTCCACGTCGCTTTCCATCAATGAAATTTCACAAATGTGCGGCTACCCGTCGCTGCAGTATTTCTACTCGGTTTTCAGAAAGGAGTATGAGACCACGCCGAAGGAGTACCGGGAGCGGTATAGCGAAGTGATGATCTAAAAAGCAAAACGCCTTCCGAAGGAAGGCGTTTTTTGGGAATTACATATGCGCGGCAATTAAGCGCTGGTTATCCTGGTACATCGCAAACAGATAGTTGTTATAGCGCTGCCCCTGGGTGGAATAACCTTTCAGCTTGTGGATCATCGTACTGGCCGTCACTTCCTGATCCGCTTTACGCAGCTGGGCGCGAGACTTACGGAACGAAGAGTAGGCCGGATGCGTGTTCAGATTCACGACATAGGCATTCACGGAATCTTTGACCGATTCAAACTGCGAGTAGCCTTTCACTTTACCGGGAGCATTGTTACAACGCCCTTTCACGCATTTCATGCCGAAAAGATTGTTGTTATTGCGCGCCAGCTTCGAGGTACCCCAACCGCTTTCAGCGGCGGCCATCGTTGCCACCATGCTGCCCGGAATGATGTCTACACGCTCCAGAAGTGAATTCCACGGCACACGACGCGTGTTGCCATTCCATTTCACCTTGTAGCGTTTTGAAATCTCTTTCAGGCGCGTGCGCTCAGACGGCGACCAGCGGCTATCGTACTGTTTTGAGATCAGCCAGTTACGATCCGCAGTAATCGCGGCATTTTGACTCGTGATGTAAGGCATTACCGTCCGGAGAAACGCTTTTTTCCTTGGTGTTCCGGAAGGGTATTTTCGCAAATCAGGAAGTGAACTACTCTTTGCACTATTGCGAGAATACTCTTGTTTACTGCTAACCTTACTACTTGTCGTCTTTATTACGTGGGCTTTCTTACTCGTTGTATCCGTGTGCGTCTTCGCAAGCACCTCACCCGAAAATGCCGTGGTGAGTAACATGAGTATCGCAGCCCCATATCGTCGAATGGGAGTCGATATCATTAGGTCTCCTGGTCGGATGTAATCATCCCAACACCTTATTTTTTTCACAAATTTGAGAGCGGAATCTCAAATCATATCAAAAATAGTCTTCCAGAGCACGTATAGAAATAGTCCAAATCCGAAACTATGTCACCTGAAACATGCTCACTAAAGCATCAATTCTGAAAAAATGTGTGCGATATCGCAGATAACTGCCTAATTTTGCGCGGGATCACTCATCCCTTCGCGTCCTCCTGGCAGAAACCGTCGGAGGAGGAGTTTTTCCTCAGTACCCGGTGGCACACTGGTCAAAAAAGCCGCGACAGGAAAATGGAATGAAACGCACCGCACTGGCACTCCTGATGTTACCCGCACTGGCACATGCAGACTGGTCATCGCCGGGATTTAGCGCATTTCGCGCGGAAGGAACCGGGGTCTTCACCAGCCAGGCAAAGCTCGCGAAGGGTACCCGTCCTTTAACAGTGAGTTTTGACAACACGTGCTGGCAGCCTACGGGCTCCATAAAACTCAATGAGATGCTGTCGCTCAAGCACTGTGAGGGCACACCGCCTCAGTGGCGGCTATTTCGTGACGGCGATTATCAAATGCGTGTCGATACCCGCTCTGGGACGCCAACCCTGATGCTGTCCATTCAGAGTACAGCGGAGCAACCTGTCGCGAACATCGCCCGTCAGTGTCCAACGTGGGACGGCAAACCTTTGACGCTGGAGGTAAGCAGTACCTTCCCTGAAGGCACGGTGGTGCGTGATTTCTACAGCAAAGAGACGGCGACGGTGCAGAACGGCAAAATCACCCTACAGCCTGCCGCCAACAGCAACGGCCTGCTGCTGCTTGAGCGTGCCGAAACCGACAAGCCCGCGCCCTTCAGTTGGCAAAACGCCACCGTTTATTTCGTGCTGACCGACCGCTTTGTGAATGGCGACCCGGGCAACGACAACAGCTATGGCCGTCATAAAGACGGCATGCAGGAGATCGGCACCTTCCACGGCGGCGATCTCAAGGGGCTTACCGGCAAGCTCGACTACCTGCAACAACTGGGCGTCAACGCGCTGTGGATAAGCTCCCCGCTGGAGCAAATCCACGGCTGGGTGGGCGGCGGAACCAAAGGTGATTTCCCTCACTACGCCTATCACGGTTACTACACGCAGGACTGGACGAAGCTCGATGCCAACATGGGCACCGAAGATGATCTGCGCCAGCTTGTTGACGAAGCGCACAAGCGCGGTATCCGTATTCTGTTTGATATCGTCATGAACCACGTTGGCTACGCGACCCTTGCGGACATGCAGGAGTACCAGTTTGGCGCGCTGTATCTGCAGGGTGATGAGCTGAAGAAAACGCTGGGTGAACGCTGGACGGACTGGAAGCCCGGCGCGGGTCAAAGCTGGCACAGCTTTAACGACTACATCAACTTTAGCGACAAAGCCGCATGGGAAAAATGGTGGGGCAAGAAATGGATCCGCACCGACATTGGTGATTACGACAACCCGGGCTTCGACGATTTGACCATGTCGCTGGCCTTCCTGCCGGATCTGAAAACGGAATCGACGACCCCGTCAGGTTTGCCGAACTTTTATCAACACAAGCCCGACACCGGCGCGAAAGCGATGACGAATTTCACGCCCCGGGATTACCTGACCCACTGGCTCAGCCAGTGGGTTCGTGACTACGGTATCGACGGCTTCCGGGTTGATACCGCAAAGCACGTTGAACTCGACGCATGGCAGCAGCTGAAAGATCAGGCAGGCCAGGCACTGGCAGCGTGGAAAGCCGCCAACCCCGATAAAAAACTCGACAATGCGCCCTTCTGGATGACCGGTGAAGCATGGGGCCACGGCGTGATGCAGAGCGATTATTACCGCCACGGCTTCGACGCAATGATCAACTTTGACTATCAGGAGCAGGCGGCGAAAGCGGTGGACTGTCTGGCTGATATCGATATGACGTGGCAGCAGATGGCGGAGAAACTGCAAAGCTTCAATGTGCTGAGCTATCTCTCGTCACACGATACGCGACTGTTCCGCGAAGGAGGCCAGCGCGCGGCGGAGCTGCTAATGCTGGCGCCGGGCAGCGTGCAAATTTACTACGGCGATGAATCTGAACGTCCGTTCGGCCCAACAGGCTCCGACCCGCTTCAGGGCACACGCTCGGACATGAACTGGCAGGACGTGACGGGCAAACAGGCCTTAACCGTCGCTCACTGGCAAACTCTGGGTCAGTTCCGCGCCCGTCACCCGGCGATTGGTGAAGGCAAGCAAACCACGCTGTCACTGAAGGAAGGCTACGGCTTCGTGCGCGAGCACAAGGGCGATAAAGTGATGGTGGTATGGGCGGGTAATCAATAAACGGCCCCTCACCCTAACCCTCTCCCCACAGGGGAGAGGGAACCGCACGGAACCGCCTTCCCCCCCCTCGCCCCTTTGGGGAGAGGGCCGGAGTGAGGGGGAAACAAACCAGAACGATTCACTACAAAAATCCAAACCCACCCTATAAAAAAACAAATCCGACCACATCACCTGATTTGCACCAGCACGGTGCTAGCGTTATGGTTACCCCCTTTCATAATAAGCCCGACAGATCACCTGCTATGACGTTTTCACTTTTCGGCGACAAATTTACCCGCCATTCAGGCATTACCCGCCTGATGGAGGACCTCAACGACGGGCTGCGCACACCGGGCGCAATCATGCTCGGCGGCGGAAACCCGGCTCAAATCCCGGAGATGACTACCTATTTCCAGAGCCTGCTCGCTCAGATGCTGGAAAGCGGCAAAGCAACCGATGCACTTTGCAACTATGACGGCCCTCAGGGTAAAACCGAGCTGCTGAAACTCCTCGCCGATATGCTGCGTGAAGAGCTGGGTTGGGATATTGAGCCACAGAATATTGCACTGACAAACGGCAGCCAGAGCGCGTTTTTCTACTTGTTTAATCTGTTCGCAGGACGTCGCGCCGACGGCACGACCAAAAAAGTGCTGTTCCCGCTGGCACCGGAGTATATCGGCTATGCCGATTCCGGCCTCGAAGAAGACCTGTTTGTCTCCGCGCGCCCGAACATCGAACTGCTGCCAGAAGGCCAGTTCAAATATCACGTCGATTTTGAACACCTGCATATTGGTGAAGAGACGGGCATGATCTGCGTATCACGTCCTACCAACCCAACCGGCAACGTGATTACCGATGACGAGCTGATGAAACTGGACGCGCTGGCCAATCAGCACGGCATCCCTTTGGTGATCGATAACGCCTACGGCGTGCCGTTCCCGGGGATAATCTTCAGCGAAGCCCGCCCGCTGTGGAACCCAAACATCGTTCTGTGCATGAGCCTGTCTAAACTGGGCCTGCCGGGCAGCCGCTGCGGCATCATCATTGCCAATGAAAAAATCATCACCGCCATTACCAACATGAACGGCATTATCAGCCTTTCACCCGGCGGCATCGGCCCGGCGATGATGTGCGAAATGATTAAGCGCAACGATCTGCTGCGCCTGTCGAATGACGTGATTAAGCCGTTCTATTACCAGCGCGTTCAGGAAACGATTGCGACAATTCGCCGCTATTTGCCGGAAGAACGCTGCCTGATCCACAAACCAGAAGGGGCGATTTTCCTCTGGCTGTGGTTCAAGGATCTGCCGATTACGACGGAACTCCTCTACCAGCGACTGAAAAAGCGTGGTGTGCTGATGGTGCCGGGTGATTACTTCTTCCCGGGGCTGGATAAACCGTGGCCGCACACGCACCAGTGCATGCGCATGAACTATGTGCCTGATCCAGAAAAAATCGAAGCGGGTGTGAAAATTCTCGCGGAAGAGATTGAGAACGCCTGGCGCGAAAACGGTCAGTAAGTTCTTACGCCAGATGATGCAGCCGTTCGGTGCGTAATCTGGCGGGATCAACACAGCTTAACGCGTGGGTCGGGCAAGCCTCAACGCAGGCAGGTCCGCCCTCGCGATGCGCGCATAAATCACATTTCAGCGCCTGCGCATGATCCCCCACCCTCTGTACCTGCATCGCCCCAAACGGGCACGCCACCATACAGCTTTTGCACCCGATGCAGCGCGCCTGCTCAACAAGCCAGGCTCCGGCTGAGCGTCGGATTGCCCCGATTGGGCACACATTTGCACAGGGCGCATCCTCGCACTGATGACACCCGACCGCGGTGGTATAAGAATCCCCTTTCACCACCCGAATGCGGGGAATGAAATCATTTGCGGTGACGAATTCCTGATGCGAAACCGCACAGGCCACTTCGCAAGTGCGGCACCCAATGCATTTTTCCGAATCCGCCATGATAAATCGGTTCATCTGTTACGCCTCGCGCACGTTAAAACCCAGTTCTTTTGAGATAGCCTCTGCCGTTTCACGCAGCGGCTTGAGCAAGTTCTTCTCACCCACCTGCTTCATGCGCGACGTCGACAGCGAAATGGAGATCGCAAACGGCACGCGCCCGTGGATATCAAAGACCGGCACGGCAATGCAGGAAACCCCCAGCTCGTTCTCTTCTTTATCCATCGCCATGCTGCGCTCGCGAATTTCCGCCAGCTCATCATACATCGCACTCAGCTCGGTAATGGTGTTGCGGGTCAAGGGTTGGATCTGTTCCTGATGGCTTTTCCAGTAGCTCGCCACGTAATCCTGATGACCAAACGCCATGTAGATTTTGCCCATTGCGGAGCAGTAGAGCGGCATATGCTGGCCAATATAGGCACGCGTGCGCAGCATACCGGTTGTCGGTTCGAGCTTATAAATCAGGATCGCGTGGTCGTCCTCACGGCTGGAGAAGTTCACCGTTTCGCCGGTGGCAATGTTCAGCGCCTCAAGGTGCGGAGCGGCCACGTGAATGATATTCAGCGACGACAGGGCCTTTTGCCCGACGGCGATAAATTTGGTGGTCAGGCGATAGCTGCCCGCCGCGGGTGCCGGGGTCACGTACCCGCACGACTGTAGCCCCTGCAGCAAGCGGTGCACGGTGCTCTTATTCAGCCCCGCCAGTTCAGATAAGTGCGCAAGCGGACACCCGTTCGGATAGTTGCTGAGGATCTCAATCAGCATCAGGCCGCGAAACAAGCTCTGGCTACCTGCTGGCCTCTCTTTTTCTTGCGTCATTTCGCTCTCTTTCGTGCTCATCAAATGGCTCCTTTTTGTCGCGCCCTGATGGTAGCGCAAAGTGTGGTTCAGTTCACGATCTCAACAGAAAAAACACAACCAATTGATTTTAATCGATTTTGAAAAACATGAATGTCGTTGATCTGGCAAAATTTGATCGCTATATTTGAAATCAGATTTCGCATAGTGAAATTTAGCGATAAAAAAGCACTCGCACTTGCCCCGAAAAAGAACAGGAGAACAGGGATGAAAGTAACCTTTGAAGAGTTAAAAGCGGCGTTCAATCGGGTTCTGCTCGATCGCGGCGTGAAAGCGGAAACCGCAGACGCCTGCGCCGAGATGTTCGCCCGCACCACGGAATCCGGCGTTTATTCGCACGGCGTTAACCGTTTTCCGCGTTTCATTCAGCAGCTTGATGCAGGCGATATCATTCCCGACGCTCAGCCAAAACGGGTGATGACGCTGGGTGCCATCGAACAGTGGGATGCCCAGCGCTCTATCGGCAACCTGACGGCGAAAAAGATGATGGATCGCGCCACCGAGCTGGCGTCCGACCACGGTATTGGTCTGGTGGCACTGCGTAACGCGAACCACTGGATGCGCGGCGGCAGCTACGGCTGGCAGGCGGCGGAGAAGGGCTATATCGGCATATGCTGGACCAACTCTATTGCCGTCATGCCCGCATGGGGATCAAAAGAGTGCTGCATCGGCACCAACCCGCTGATCGTGGCTATTCCCTCTAATCCAATCACCATGGTCGATATGTCGATGTCGATGTTCTCCTACGGCATGCTGGAGGTGAATCGCCTGGCCGGGCGCGAGCTGCCGGTCGATGGCGGCTTTGACGACGAGGGTAATCTCACCCGAGAGCCAGGCGTGATTGAGAAAAACCGCCGCATTCTGCCGATGGGCTACTGGAAAGGGTCTGGCTTATCCATCGTGCTCGACATGATCGCCACCCTGCTCTCCAACGGATCCTCCGTCGCGGAAGTGACCCAGGACAACAGCGACGAGTATGGCGTGTCGCAGATCTTTGTCGCCATCGAGGTTGATCGCCTGATCGACGGCCCAACCCGCGATGCGAAGCTGCAGCGCATTATGGACTTCATCACCACCGCGCAGCGGTCTGATGAAAACGTTGCCGTCCGCCTTCCGGGCCATGAATTCACGCGCCTGCTGGAAGAGAACCGCCGCGACGGCATCACCATCGACGACAGCGTGTGGGCGAAAATCCAGTCTCTGTAAGGAGTGGACCATGATATTCGGACATATTTCCCAGCCCAATCCGTGCCGTCTGCCGCGGGCGATTGAAAAAGCGCTTCATTTTTTACGCGCTACGGATTTCACCACCCTGCCGCCAGGCGTGGTGGAAATTGAAGGTCGCACTATTTTTGCCCAGGTTCTCGACCTGACGACAAAGGAGCCGCACGAGAACCGCCCGGAAGTGCACCGCCGCTATCTGGATATTCAGTTTTTAGCATGGGGTGAAGAAAAAATCGGTATTGCCATTGATACCGGTAATAACGAAATAAGCGAATCATTACTGGAACAGCGGGATATTATTTTTTATCACGACAGCGAAAATGAATCCTTTATCGAAATGACACCCGGCAGCTATGCCATATTTTTCCCGCAGGATGTGCATCGTCCTGCCTGTATTAAGAACAAGGAAACCGCAATTCGTAAAATTGTGGTGAAAGTGGCAGCCAGCGAATTAGATTAATTTTCTGATATATACAGGAACGCGAAATGACCAATACCAGTTTTATTATTGGTGCGTACCCCTGCGCACCCTCGTTTCACCAGAAAGGGGAACAAGAAGAACAAACCTTCTGGCGGGAACTTTCCGACACGCCAAACATTCGCGGGCTGGAACAGCCGTGCCTTGAACATCTCCATCCGTTTGGTGATGAATGGCTGTTCCGCCATACGCCGGGCGACTGGCAAATCGTCGTCACAGCAGTCATGGAAACCATGCGCCGCCGCGGCACAAACGGTGCGTTTGGCCTGGCCTCAGCCGACGAAGCGCAGCGTAAAGCATGCGTAGACTTTTACCGGCATCTGCACAAGAAAGTTAACGCCGTGAACGTCCGTTTTCCTGGCAAAGTGATTGCTCTGGAGATGCAGGCGGCCCCACAGGCGGGCAATGCTTCCGTCGAGCAGGCTACCGAGGCGTTTTCCCGCTCGATCCAGGAAATCGCGGGCTGGGACTGGAACTGCGATCTGGTACTGGAACACTGCGATGCCATGACCGGCCCGGCACCGCGCAAGGGCTTCTTGCCTTTAGCGCAGGTGCTGGAGGTGGTAAAAGACACCGATATCAGCGTCTGTATCAACTGGGCGCGCTCGGCTATCGAGGGCCGTAATACGACGCTCCCGCTGGAACATATTCAGGCCGCACTCCGTGCCGGAAAGCTGGGTGCACTGATGTTTTCGGGCACGACTACCCGCGGGGAATTCGGTGAATGGCAGGATCTGCACGCGCCGTTTTCTTCATTCTGCGCCGACAGTTTGATGTCTACTGAACACGCAAAATCACTCTTTACTGCGGCGAGCGCCGCAACGTTGAAATTCTCCGGTATTAAATTACTGGAAATAAATGCTAATGCTGACGTCAGCCATCGCATCGCTATTTTGCGCGACGGCATTAGCGAAATGAATAAAGCAACACAATAACAATAAAAAATATCCCTATTCCGGTTACATTGACTGAGACAGTAAATATGAACACTTACTCGAATACTCTACAAGCGGACATTCCGCGCCAGCGCTGGCTAAGAATCATTCCTCCTATTCTTATCGCCTGCATCATTTCGTATATGGATCGCGTAAATATCGCCTTTGCCATGCCCGGCGGTATGGATGAAGAGCTAGGTATTACCGCCACTATGGCGGGCCTGGCAGGTGGGATCTTCTTTATCGGCTATCTGTTCCTGCAGGTTCCCGGCGGCAAGATTGCCGTCCACGGCAGCGGCAAGAAGTTTATCGGCTGGTCACTGGTTGCCTGGGCGGTGATCTCTGTGCTCACGGGCCTGGTGACGAATCAGTATCAGTTGCTGGTGCTGCGCTTCTTACTCGGCGTGGCGGAAGGCGGGATGCTGCCTGTCGTGCTCACCATGATCAGCAACTGGTTCCCGGATGCCGAACGCGGTCGCGCCAATGCCATTGTGATTATGTTTGTCCCCATCGCCGGGATTATCACCGCCCCGCTTTCGGGCTGGATCATCACCGCGCTCGACTGGCGCTGGCTGTTCATCATTGAAGGTTTGATGTCCGTCGTTGTGCTGGTGCTGTGGGCGTTCACCGTTTACGACCGACCGCAGGAAGCCCGCTGGATTTCAGAAGCAGAGAAAAACTATCTGGTGCAAACGCTGGCGGCTGAACAGCAGGCCATCGCCGGAAAAGAGGTGAAAAACGCGTCACTCGGCGCAGTGCTTTCCGACAAAACCATGTGGCAGCTGATCGCGCTGAACTTCTTTTACCAGACCGGGATTTACGGCTACACGCTCTGGCTGCCGACCATCCTGAAAGAGCTGACACACACCAGCATCGGTCAGGTGGGCATGCTCGCCATCCTGCCTTACATCGGGGCCATTGCGGGGATGTTCCTGTTCTCAACACTTTCTGACCGCACCGGCAAGCGCAAGCTGTTTGTCTCCCTGCCGCTGATTGGCTTTGCGCTCTGCATGTTCCTCTCCGTGGCGCTGAAAGAGAGTACCTGGCTGGCGTATTCCGCACTGGTGGGCTGCGGGTTCTTCCTGCAATCCGCAGCGGGCGTGTTCTGGACCATCCCGGCGCGTCTGTTCAGCGCAGAGATGGCGGGCGGCGCGCGCGGCGTGATCAACGCCCTGGGCAACCTCGGTGGCTTCTGCGGCCCGTATGCGGTTGGGGTGCTGATCACCCTGTACAGCAAAGACGCGGGCGTTTACTGCCTGGCGGTTTCTCTGGCGCTGGCGTCGCTGCTGGCCCTGCTGTTACCGGCGAAATGCGATGCCGGTGCAGAGCCTAATCCCACGGTGAATCCGCACAAGCGTGCGGCCTGATGCCCTCACCCCAGCCCTCTCCCACGGGGAGAGGGAGAAAACCAAACCGTAGGCCGGGTAAGCGAAGCGCCACCCGGCAATTAAGTGAGATGAAGATGAGTGAAAAAGAGCCCTTCTGGCTGGGTATCGATTGTGGCGGTACTTATCTGAAAGCCGGTTTATACAACAGCCAGGGCAAGGAAATCTGCATCGAGCGCCGCTCCGTTGCCACGCTCAGCCCGCGCGCAGGTTACGCGGAGCGGGATATGCCCCAGCTCTGGCAGCACTGCTACATTACCGTCCCCACGCTGCTCAAACATTCAGGCATCGACGGAGAGCAGATCAAAGGCGTCGGCATTTCTGCTCAGGGCAAGGGACTGTTTCTGCTCGATAAACAAGACCAACCGCTGGGCAACGCCATGCTCTCCTCAGACCGCCGGGCGCTGGAGATCGTGCAGCGCTGGCAGCAGGACGGCATTCCCGAAAAGCTCTATCCGCATACGCGCCAGACCCTGTGGACAGGGCACCCGGCCTCACTCCTGCGCTGGGTGAAAGAGAACGAGCCGCAGCGGTATCAGCAGATCGGCTGCGTGATGATGGCGCACGACTATCTACGCTGGTGTCTGACCGGCGTGAAGGGCTGCGAGGAGAGCAACATCTCCGAGTCCAACCTCTACAACATGAATACCGGGCAGTACGATCCCCAGCTCACGCGCTGGCTCGGTATCAGCGAAATTGACGGCGCCCTGCCGCCGATTGTCGGTTCAGCAGAAATTTGCGGGGAAATCACCCCTCAGGCAGCCGCGCTTACCGGTCTCGCGGCGGGCACGCCCGTCGTTGGTGGACTGTTTGATGTGGTTTCCACCGCGATCTGCGCCGGGCTGCACGACGAACACACGCTGAATGCCGTCATGGGTACCTGGGCCGTCACCAGCGGGATTGCCAATGCGCTTCGCGAAAACGAGCCGTTCCCCTATGTGTATGGCCGTTACGTCCACCCGCAGCAGTACATCGTTCATGAAGCCAGCCCGACGTCATCCGGCAATCTTGAGTGGCTCACTGCCCAATGGGGCGACATGTCATTCGATGAGATCAACCATGCCGTCGCCAGCCTGCCGAAAGCGGAAAGCGAGGTGTTCTTCCTGCCGTTCCTCTACGGCAGCAACGCCGGGCTGGAGATGACCAGTGGTTTTTACGGCATGCAGACGCTGCATACCCGCGCGCATCTTCTGCAGGCCGTTTACGAGGGCGTGGTGTTCAGCCACATGACCCACCTCAACCGCATGCTTGAGCGCTTTACCCAGGTGCAGGCGTTGCGCGTCACGGGTGGCCCGACCCATTCGGACGTGTGGATGCAAATGCTCGCCGACGTCAGCGGGCTGGCGATTGAGCTGCCGCAGGTGGAAGAGACCGGCTGCTCCGGCGCGGCGCTGGCGGCGCTGGTAGGCACCGGCATCTACCCCGATTTCCACGCTGCGCAGCGCACCCTCAAACACGACATTCGGGTGATTGAACCCGACATGCGCGCCCATGCGGCCTACCAGCGCAAATATCACCGTTACCAGTTACTGATTTCAGCACTTCAGGACTATCACGCCCGTATTAAGGAGTACGACCTATGAGCCGACCATTACTGCAGCTGGCGCTCGACCATACCTCACTTCAGGCCGCCCAGCGCGACGTCGCGGCGCTTTCAGATCACGTTGATATCGTCGAAGCGGGCACCATTTTGTGCCTGAGCGAAGGGCTGAGCGCCGTACGCGCCCTGCGCAAACAGTGCCCGGATAAAATCATCGTGGCGGACTGGAAAGTCGCCGATGCCGGAGAAACGCTGGCTGAGCAGGCGTTTGGCGCGGGCGCGAACTGGATGACCATCATCTGCGCCGCCCCGCTGGCAACCGTTGAGCGAGGCCACGAGGTCGCACTGCGCTGCGGTGGAGAAATCCAGATGGAGCTGTTTGGCAACTGGACGCTGGACGACGCGCGCGCGTGGCATCGCGTCGGCGTGAAGCAGGCTATCTACCACCGCGGGCGCGACGCGCAGGCCAGCGGTCAGCAGTGGAGCGAAGCGGATCTCGCGAAAATGAAAGCGCTCTCCGACATCGGTTTGCAGCTTTCGATTACCGGCGGTATCACCCCTGCCGACCTGCCGCTGTTTAAGCAGATCAACGTAAAAGCCTTTATTGCCGGACGCGCGCTGGCAGGCGCCGCTAATCCGCCGCAGGTGGCACAGGCATTCCATTCGCAAATCCGCGACATCTGGGGAGCGTAACCATGCGTCAACATCCGTTAGGTATTTACGAAAAAGCGCTGTCGAAAGATCTCTCCTGGCCGGAACGCCTGGTGCTGGCGAAAAGCTGCGGGTTCGATTTTGTTGAGATGTCCGTCGACGAGACCGACGAGCGTTTGTCACGCCTCGAGTGGAGCACCACGCAGCGCGCTTCGCTGGTTGAAGCGATGCTGGAAACCGGCGTGGCGATCCCGTCGATGTGTCTCTCTGCCCACCGTCGTTTTCCCTTTGGCAGCCGGGATGAAACCGTGCGCCAACGCGCCCGCGAGATCATGACCAAAGCCATCAGGCTGGCGCGTGACTTAGGCATTCGCACCATCCAGCTCGCGGGTTATGACGTTTATTACGAAGAGCATGATGAAGGCACGCAGCAGCGCTTTGCCGAAGGGCTGGTGTGGGCCGTCGAGCAGGCCGCTGCCGCGCAGGTGATGCTGGCGGTGGAGATCATGGACACCGCGTTTATGAACTCCATCAGCAAGTGGAAAAAGTGGGACGACATGCTCGCCTCGCCGTGGTTCAGCGTTTACCCGGATGTCGGCAACCTGAGCGCGTGGGGCAACGACGTCACCGCCGAGCTGACGCTGGGCATTGACCGCATTGCGGCAATTCACCTGAAAGACACCCAGCCCGTCACCGCACAAAGTCCCGGACAGTTCCGCGACGTGCCGTTTGGAGAAGGCTGCGTCGATTTCGTTGGCGTGTTTAACACGCTGAATAAGCTGAACTATCGCGGCGCGTTTCTGATTGAAATGTGGACTGAAAAAGCAAAAGAGCCGGTGCTGGAAATCATCCAGGCGCGCCGCTGGATTGAAGCCCGTATGCAGGAAGGAGGCATGACATGTTAGAACAACTCAAAGCCGAGGTGTTGGCGGCAAACCTGGCGCTGCCCGCCCACCAGCTGGTGACCTTCACCTGGGGCAACGTCAGCGCGGTGGATCGCGAAAGCGGCCTGATGGTGATCAAGCCGTCCGGCGTGGAGTACGACGTTATGACGGCGAAGGATATGGTGGTGGTGAATATCGCCACCGGCCAGGTGGTTGAAGGCAGCAAAAAGCCCTCTTCAGACACGCCGACCCACCTCGCGCTGTACCGCCGTTACCCGGAGATTGGCGGCATCGTGCATACCCACTCCCGCCACGCTACCATCTGGTCGCAGGCGGGCCAGGATTTACCGGCGTGGGGCACAACGCACGCAGACTATTTCTACGGGGCGATCCCCTGCACGCGACGGATGACCACGGCTGAAATCGCGGGCGAGTACGAATACCAGACGGGTGAAGTGATCATTAACACCTTTGAGGAGCGCGACTTAAGTCCGATGCAGATCCCGGCAGTATTGGTGCACTCCCACGGTCCGTTCGCCTGGGGTAAAGACGCTGCCGATGCGGTCCACAATGCCGTGGTACTGGAAGAGTGCGCCTATATGGGCCTGTTCTCACGCCAGCTTGCACCGCAGTTACCGGTTATGCAGCAGGAATTGCTGGATAAACATTATCTGCGCAAGCACGGGGCGAATGCCTATTACGGCCAGTGATCAGCCGGAATTAATATGCTCTTTACAGTACCGCCGTTTCCAGACGGCGGGGGTTAATCCCGTATGTTTTGAAAATATCTGCCGAAAATAGCCCACGTCATTAAAGCCGCAGCGGGTTGCCACTTCGGTGAGAGAGGCAGAGCCATCCAGTAACAGCTTTTCCGCTGCCCTGACGCGCTGGCGATGTATCGCCTCCGTCAGGGTTAAATGGAAAGTCCGGCGAAACACCCGCCCGAGATAATCGGCATTGCAGTGCAATGCTTTTGCCAGCTGCGACGTAGAAAGCGGTAAATGAAACTGCGTGCGAATAAGCTGCTTCGCCTTCCACGCCATCGCCGCACCGGCTTCATCTGCACTGTCCTCATAGCCTGAAGAATGGGATACTTGTTGCAAAATAAGTAATAAAATCATCTCCAGCGCCACGCTTCGCTGTAATTTCTCCTGCTCGCTGAGAAACTGCCGAAATAGCGCAATGACATATTGCGCATCCCTTACGCGACAGTGCTGTTCTATTGCCAGAGGGGCGGCATTGGGTAACGTTGCATCTGGCGTTTCAACCTCGAAATGGAGCCAGTAAAAGCGCAGGTCAGCCGGGAAATCCTCCACGCCGACATGCCGACGGCCCGGCCAGAGAAGTAAACTTTCTCCCGCGTGAACCTCAAAAATACGCTGTTCCTCCAGAATCGTTAATGTCCCTTTTTCGACAAATATAATCTCCCATGATGTTAATTTTCGCGCAGGATGGCGGCCCACGCCCCGGGAGATAAATAACCCGCCATTTTGGACCTTAATCGGAAGCGCTATGGATAATTCAAGCATGGATATTCACCATTCCGCTTTTATTGCCGTTGATATTCAACTTACGCTTTGATTATTAATCAATATTCGAATAACTGTCCGATCGGAATCACATTTTTATCATCAGGTCGGAATCGTCATCTTTTTATACTTTTCCCTTCCCTTGTTGGCCTTTCCGTTCGGTGCAGAATAAATGAGTACCTTGCACAAATACGATAATAAATTCGATTACTGAGGAGTTACTTCATGACTTCCACACCGATTACAGAATCAGACGTGACACAAGGGGCAACAGATAGCCACTTGTCCGTCCGCGAAAAAATTGGCTACGGCCTGGGTGATGCGGGCGGTACGGTGATTACCTGCCTGATCATGAATTTTCTGACCTTCTTCTATACCGATATTTTTGGTCTGACGCCTGCGCTCGTTGGCACGCTCTTTATTGCCTTGCGCGTATTTGACGCCATTTCCGATCCGGTAATGGGCATTATTGCCGACCGCACGCAAAGCCGCTGGGGACGTTTTCGCCCGTGGCAGCTGTGGGTCGCCTTCCCGATTGGGATTATCGGCGTACTGACGTTCACCGTTCCGGAAGCCAGCATGGGGGTGAAAATCGCCTGGGCGTTCGGCACCTATTTGCTGCTGTCCGTTGGCTATACCGCCATCAACGTTCCCTACTGCGCACTGATCAACACCATGACGACCCGTCACAATGAGGTGATCTCCTGCCAGTCATGGCGCTTTGTTCTCTGCGGCGTTGCGGGCTTCCTGGTCTCGGTCGGTCTGCCGTGGCTGGTCGCGGAGCTGGGCCAGGGCAATGCCGCAAAAGGTTACCAGCTTGGCGTTGGGGTGCTGTGCGCTGTCGCCGTGGTGATGTTCCTGTGCTGCTTCTTCTGGGTACGCGAGCGCGTCCCGCTGGCGCTGATGGGCAAATTCACCCTGCGTGAGCATCTGGCCGGTTTGCGTAAAAACGATCAGCTGCTGCTGATGCTGGTGATGTCGTTCCTGCTGATCAATGTCTTCAATATTCGAGGCGGCGGATATATGTACTTCATCACCTACGTGCTGCAGGGCAGTACCGCCTATACCTCGCTGTTTTTCACCATGGTGACCTTTGCCGCCATTCTGGGCGCGGTGATCGTCAGCCCGCTGTCGCGCCGTATTGATACCGTCAAACTCTACTATTACACCAACCTGGTCCTCGCCGCGCTCGCGGCGGGAATGTGGTTCCTGCCAGGCGGCCCGGCGTACCAGACCCTCTGGCTGATCGTCATTTTGAGCAACGGCGTCATCCTCGGGTTTACCCTGCCGCTGCACTTCTCGCTGATGGCGTTTGCCGACGACTACGGCGAGTGGAAAACCGGCGTGCGTTCGTCGGGGATGAACTTCGCCTTCAACCTGTTTTTCATCAAGCTTGCGTGGGCGTCCAGCGCCGGGATCATCAGCCTGGTGTTTATCACTGTCGCCTACCAGCCAGGCGCGGGCAATCAGACGCCTGCTTCACTGCAGGGCATCACCGCCATGGAGACGCTGCTGCCTGCCCTTTTTCATCTGCTGCTGGCTGTCTCTATCCGCTGGTGCAGACTCAACAACCCTATGATGTCGCGCATTGCAACCGACCTGCGCCAGCGTCACATACCCTCCTGAGGAGAACACGATGTCCATTATGGAAGCCGACCTGCATAAACTGAAAATTAACGACCCGTTTCTCGGACAGTATCAACGGCTGGTGCGTGAGGTGGTGATCCCCTACCAGTGGGATGCGCTAAACGACCGCGTGACGGAAGCCGAACCCAGCCACGCCATCACCAACTTCCGCATTGCGGCGGGCCTGGAGCAAGGCGATTTCTACGGCATGGTATTTCAGGACAGCGACGTCGCGAAATGGCTCGAAGCCGTGGCGTGGTCGCTGTGCCAGAAACCGGATGCTGAACTGGAAAAAACCGCCGACGAGGTGATTGCGCTGGTCGCGGCGGCGCAATGTGACGATGGCTATCTCAACACGTACTTTACGGTGAAAGCGCCCAACGAGCGCTGGACGAATCTGGCCGAATGCCACGAGCTGTACTGCGCCGGGCATATGATTGAAGCGGGCGTGGCGTATTTCCAGGGCACAGGGAAACGCCATCTGCTGGATGTTGTCTGCAGGCTAGCGGACCATATTGACAGCGTGTTTGGCCCCGGCGAAAACCAGCTACACGGTTATCCGGGCCACCCGGAAATCGAGCTGGCGCTGATGCGGCTTTACGACATCACGCAGGAGCCCCGCTATCTCACGCTGGTGAAATATTTCATCGAACAACGCGGTGTGCAGCCTCACTTTTATGATATCGAATACGAGAAACGCGGCAGAACATCATACTGGAACACCTATGGCCCTGCCTGGATGGTCAAGGACAAAGCCTACAGCCAGGCGCATCAGCCGCTTTCTGAACAACAAACGGCCATCGGCCACGCGGTGCGTTTTGTCTACCTGATGGCGGGCATGGCGCATCTGGCGCGCCTGAGCCATGACGAGGGTAAACGGCAGGACTGTCTGCGGCTGTGGAAAAATATGGCGCAGCGCCAGCTGTACATTACCGGTGGAATCGGCTCGCAAAGCAGCGGCGAGGCGTTCAGCAGCGATTACGATCTGCCCAACGATACGGTGTATGCCGAAAGCTGTGCCTCCATCGGTCTGATGATGTTTGCTCGCAGGATGCTGGAGATGGAGGCCGACGGCCACTACGCCGACGTGATGGAGCGCGCGTTATACAACACGGTGCTTGGCGGCATGGCGCTGGACGGAAAACACTTCTTCTATGTGAACCCGCTGGAAGTGCACCCGAAAACGCTGGCGTTCAACCATATCTTCGATCACGTGAAACCCGTCCGCCAGCGCTGGTTTGGCTGCGCCTGTTGCCCGCCGAATATCGCCCGGGTGCTGACCTCGCTGGGGCACTACATTTATACCGTCCGCCAGGATGCGCTTTTTATTAACCTTTACGTGGGCAACGATGTCGCCATTCCGGTTGGCGACGAAACCCTGGCGCTGCGAATTAGCGGTAACTATCCGTGGCATGAACAGGTAAAAATCGACATTACCTCGCCTGCTCCCGTCACGCATACGCTCGCCCTGCGGCTGCCGGACTGGTGTGCCGCGCCTGACGTTTTATTAAATGGTGAAGCGGTAACGGGCAAGATCTCCCGTGGATACCTTTATCTGACCCGCAGCTGGCAGGAGGATGACGTCATAACGCTAACGTTACCTATGCCGGTTCGCCGGGTGTATGGCAACCCACAGGTCCGCCAGCAGGCGGGGAAAGTCGCCCTGCAGCGCGGACCGCTGGTTTACTGCCTGGAAGAGGCCGATAACGGTGCCAATCTTCATCACCTTTCTCTGCCTGGAAACAGCGAGTTCAGGGTCTTTGAAGGGAAAGGGATTTTCGCGCACAAGATGCTGATACAGGCAGAGGGGATTGGGTGTCACATGAAGGACACGGATGCGCTGTGGCAGTACGATCGCTCGCCGGTACAACGTCAGCCCCAGACGCTGACCTTTATTCCCTGGTTTAGCTGGGCTAACCGGGGAGAAGGGGAAATGCGGATATGGGTGGATGAAGGCTGAATATCTGCGGCCTGTTGCCCTCACCCCACCCCTCTCCCACGGGAGAGGGTGAACGCTACGGCAGCACGCGACGTGCTGCCTCAGCCAGAAATGCGCTTCGATTACCGAACTGAGGATGCTCGCTGACATAGGAATCAATCTTTACCAGCAAACGTCGAGGCATCGTGATGTTGATACGCTCGGCCCTGCCGTCGAACTGTTTCATATTAATATCCACCAACAGCCATTGCCCGCCGGTGAAATCCTCAGGACAACTTTCCAAATGCGCTTCCACATTACCCGGAAGAGGTAGTGCATCATCCATTTCAAACAGCGCTTCGAAGTGCGCGGTGAGCGCATCACGTGCATCCTGAAAAGCGTCGTCCAGGGAATCACCTGCAAAAAAGCAGCCTGGAACGTCAGGGAAAAAGCCGCTGGCGCTACCGTCGGAGTCAGAATGAATGTAAGCCGGATAAAACATAACTACTCCTGATATCAGTGTTTAATTCCCGCCTGCCGCCAGATCTGGGCGAGAGTGCCCGGTTTAATATCCTTTTTAGGATGTGGGACAGTAACCAGCCCTTTCTGTTCGGGATGGCGAAACTGGTGATGGCTTCCTTTCGTTCTGACACATTTCCAGCCATGGCTGATCAGAACAGTAATGACATCCGCACTTTTCACATCCCAATCCTTCCATGATTATACACATGATACACACCATCGCTATCGGATTGAATCACATTAGCGCATAAGGAACATCAGTGCAGCCGTGTTTTGGCGGAACAGGAAGAAGCATCGAGAAATGAAAAAGGAATACGTTGTATTGCCGATAAAAATGCAGGCACGATCGTAGGCCGGGTAAGGCAGAGCCGCCACCCGGCTTTACCGCATCAGAAACGCCAGGTCAGGCCGGTCATCAGCGCGAAGCTGTCGTCGCGGTCAATCATCGGACTGTTCTTCACGTCGTCAGGCAACACGGTGTAGACCGCGCTGGCATTCAGGTACAGGTTCTGGGTTAATTGATATTTTGCCGCCAGGCCAACGTATGGCGTCCAGGTGTCGCCTGCGGTGTATTCATCCAGACCTGAGCGGCGAGACTCGCTGCCAGACACGCCGTAGTAGTAGTCGTTATAGCTTTCATCGCTGTAGAAAATGCCCACAGAAGGCGTCAGCGTCAGGCGTTCCATGCGGATTGGGCGGAAGTAAGAAATTTCACCCACCACGCCGCCGCTTTCATCCATCGCGTCACCGGAAACGGCAAATTTCAGGGAACCCCATTTTTCATGGCGGTAGTACGCGCCGCCGAGGAATGCCGAAGCTTTACGCTCATCAAGATGCTTCATCTGATGATCGTCATTGTCATCCGGGTCGAAATGCAGCGGCATCCAGGATGCGGTCAGGCTGAATTCATTCTTACTGTCTTTCCACAGGATCCATCCTCCCGTGGTTTGACGCACATAGAAGTTATCGCCTTCGTAGCTAATTAACGGTACAGCGGTGGTATTTTCGTTATACCCTTTGTAAGGCGACTCGTTAAATACCGCCCCCGCCCCTAGTGAAAAGTCGCCAGCCATTACCGATGATGTCGAAAATAATGCGGCAGCGATGAGTAAATTATATTTAACAGTCATTCTATGTAATCCATTTAAACGCCGAACAAGCGAGGCGCATAATAATGGTTACAAATTTGCCAAAGCAACGCTGCCGTTTATATAATACTATATATAAAATCATATAAATGGGCGTGCATGATGAATAGCTTGCAGTTGAAACCACGTGAATTAAAAATTATTTCCGTCATCGCCGCCACCCACAGTATTGGCGATGCCGCTGCCCTGCTGGGGATGGCGCAGGCCAATGTCAGCAAATATTTATCCGATTTTGAAACCCGCGTTGGACTCAAGGTGTTTGAACGTACGACACGCCAACTGGCGCTGACGCAATTCGGTGAGGCGTTGCTGCCTTATGTGAATGCCACACTGGATAAAAATAGCCAACTTATTAATTTTATTGCCGATTATAAACATGAAAAACGCGGCAAAGTGACGATTTACGCCCCGACAGGTATCGTGACCTATCTGGCGCGTCATGTGATCCATAAGATAGAAGAGATTGGTGATATTCGCCTGTCGTTAAAAACCTATAACCTCGATCGGAACGAGTTTTCCGACGGTGTGACGTTTCCAGACGATTGTGACATTCTCATTACTTACACCCAACCAAAAGATGAAAACCTGGTCGCCAGCGTGCTGACAAAATATTCCGTCACCGCATTTGCCAGTAAAGAGTATTTAACTCAACACCCCATTAAAGGGCCGGAAGACTTAATAAATCATTCGTGTATATTAATAGACTCGATGCTAGTAGATGATGCCAACATCTGGCGCTTCCGCGTACACGGCAGTGAAGAGGCGCAAGACTATAAAGTGACCGGGAATTATATTTGTGATAATACGCAGACGGCGCTTGAACTGGCTCGAAATAATCTTGGTATTGTCTTCGCGCCAAAAGAAAGTCTAAAAAAAGAACTGACGCATGGCATGCTGGTCCCCTGTTTCCCACATCAGGAAGAGTGGTGGCTCGATCTGACAGCAATATTCCGCAAGCGCGAATATCAACCCTGGCGCGTGCAATATGTTCTGGACGGTGTACTGAACTGCCTGCGCCAGCAAATCAATCAGGCCGTCCAGGGACGGCCTGATTTAGGCACCTAAAACAGACCCAGCGGTTTATCGGAATAGCTGACCAGCAGACATTTTGTCTGCTGATAATGTTCCAGCATCATTTTGTGGGTTTCACGCCCAATACCCGACTGCTTGTAACCACCAAATGCCGCATGCGCCGGATAGGCGTGATAGCAGTTGGTCCAAACGCGTCCGGCCTGAATACCGCGCCCCATTTTGTAAGCCAGATTTCCGTTGCGGCTCCAGACGCCCGCCCCCAGGCCATACGGCGTATCGTTAGCAATCTCCAGCGCCTCCTCCATGGTTTTGAAGGTCGTTACGGCCAGCACAGGTCCGAAAATTTCCTCCTGGAAGACGCGCATGTTGTTTTGACCGGACAGGATTGTCGGTTCAAGGTAGTAACCCTCCTGCAGATCCCCCCCCAGCACCTTACGGCGGCCACCGGTCAGGACCTCTGCGCCCTCTTTCTTACCTATCTCTATGTAATTAAGAATGGTTTCCAGCTGCCCGTGCGACACCTGCGCGCCCATCTGCGTGACGTTATCGAGCGGGTTACCGCTACGAATCGACTCCACGCGACGGATTGCCCGCTCCATAAAGCGCTCATAAATGGACTCCTGCACCAGCGCGCGGCTTGGACAGGTGCACACTTCCCCCTGGTTGAAGGCAAACAGCGCAAACCCTTCCAGCGCTTTATCAAAGAACGCATCCTCTTCATCCATAACGTCAGCGAAGAAGATGTTCGGTGATTTTCCGCCCAACTCCAGCGTCACCGGGATGATGTTCTGGGTAGCATACTGCATGATTTGCTGGCCCACTTCCGTCGACCCGGTAAACGCCACCTTAGCGATACGTTTTGAGGTGGCGAGATATTCCCCAATCTCGCCCCCGGCGCCGTTGACGACGTTAATGACGCCTGGCGGCAGCAGGTCTCCAATCACCTCCATCAACAGCAGCACCGACAACGGGGTTAAACGCGCCGGTTTGAGCACAATGCAGTTCCCGGCCGCCAGCGCGGGCGCCATTTTCCAGCTCGCCATCAGCAGCGGGAAGTTCCACGGGATGATTTGCCCCACCACACCCAGCGGCTCGTGGAAATGGTACGCCACAGTGTCTTTATCAACTTCACTTATTCCCCCCTCCTGGGCACGAATACAGGAGGCAAAATAACGGAAATGGTCAATCGCCAGCGGCACATCTGCCGCCATGGTTTCACGGATCGGTTTGCCGTTGTCCCAGGTTTCAGCCGTGGCTAACAGCTCCAGATTCTGCTCCATCCGGTCGGCGATTTTGAACAACATCGCGGCTCTGTCCTGAACGGAAGTCTGCCCCCATTTATCTTTAGCTCTGTGCGCAGCATCCAGCGCCAGGTCGATATCGCGCTTGCCGGAGCTGGCTATCTCGCACAGCGGCTGGCCAGTGACGGGCGTGAGGTTGGAATAGTATTCACCGTCGACGGGTGCCACCCAGTCGCCGCCAATAAAGTTGTCATAACGGGGCTTCAGCTTGAGGGGAAAACCATACTCGCCAGGCTGGATACGTGATGAGGGAGGATTGTTTGTCATGACCGTCTCCTTGCTGTTGGTGTACAACAAGGGTAGCTCCCGCTGGCGATTTTCTCGCCAACCGGTGACGGGTTTACGAGGCGTATCACGGATTACCGTACTTTACGTTTCGTTTCTGCCGCTGAGCCATACTTAACAGCTCAAGGGCTCATGAGGAACGATGCGATGCAGCTATTTATCGGCTTTGACGTGGGCGGAACCCACATCAAACACGGCGTGATTGATGAAAACGGTAAGGAACTCACGTCCGATGAGTACGATACCCCTGAGGATACAAACACATTCAAAGAGAAATGGAAAAGCGTTGTCGAAGAGTACCGGAAGGAAAATGACATTGTCGGCATTGGCGTCAGTTTTCCCGGCCATATTAACCACCATACCGGCGAAGCGGCAAAAGCGGGGGCACTTGAGTATCTTGATGGTGAAAACCTGTGCGAGCTGTTTGCCGGGCTGACCGATCTTCCCGTTACCGTGGAAAATGACGCTAACTGTGCGGCACTGGGCGAACGCTGGCAGGGCGCAGGTAAGGACTACGAACATTTCGTCTGCATCACCATTGGCACGGGCATTGGCGGCGGGATTGTGATGGAAGGCGATCTCTATCGCGGGTCGCATTACCGTGCAGGTGAATTTGGCGTGCTGCCCGTAGGGGACAAGGGCGAACCGATGCATGAGATGGCCTCTGCCAGTGGCCTGATGAAAGCCTGCAGCCGTGCGCTGGCGCTGTCGGAAGACGAAATGCCCGACGGGGAAGAGCTGTTTAAACGTATGGAAAGTGACGTGCATCTGCGCGAAGCCATTGAAGCCTGGGCGCATTTTCTGTCGCGCGGGGTTTACAGCGTGATCTCGATGTTCGATCCCCAGGCAGTGCTGATTGGCGGCGGGATAAGCGAGCAGGAAAAAATTTATCTCCTGCTCGATAAATACCTACAGCGATTCGAGGAGTGGGAGGCGCTTAAGGTGCCCATTCTGCCCTGTGAACTGGGTAACCAGGCAGGACGACTGGGCGCGGTATGGCTGGCGAAGCAGAAACTCGCTCTTCATGCGTAACGCTTAAGGGAACAGCTGCGCGTCGCGAAGCAGATGGTCATTACCCCGACGACGCGTAAACCCAATACGGTTGAAATATTCCAGGATCTGAATCGCCAGCTTGCGACCCACGTTCAGCTGGTCACGGAAATCTGCCGCACAGGTTGATCCGCGAGCCTGATCCAACTCGCGGATCAGATTCGCGAATGCCACGATCCGATCGTTACGGTAATAGCGATCTTTAACGATCGCCACAATCAGCCCCTGCTGTGCGGCATGACGCAATACCTGCCGCATCACCTGCTCGTCGGTATGGGTTTCACGCGCGAGATCGCGGACCCACCAGGGTTCATCGCCAAACAGCGGTGCCGTTTTTTGCCAGACCGCCTCTTGCTCGGCGGTAAAACCCGCCTTGTGATCCGGCAAATGCAACCAGCCGTGATAGCTTTTAATCACCCCGCTTTCCCGCATGTTTTCAATCAGCAGCAGCACCAGCGCATCGTCTTCCATCGGCAATGCCATGCGTCGCAGGCGTTCACGTCCCGGACCGGGTTCATCCTGATGCTGTTCATGGTAGATAGCGAGCGTACTCAGTATCTTGCGCTGCCAGTGTGCGGCAACCGGCGCGTTCAGCATGTTGTTACCGGCCTGAATAAAGCCAGGCTCCCGGGTTAACTGGCGCAACCCTTCAGCGCTCAGCTGGCGCGCCCAGGCAAAATCAGCGAGATTCACCGCACCACGCTCCAGATGGATCCGCAGTGCGGCCTTATCATCGCTGGCCTGCGCCAGTGCCGCCAGCCACTGCAGGTACTCCGGCTTACGCTTGCCACGACGTGGCGGATTGAGCGTCACCACACGCGCCCCGGCCAACGTCTCCCGCGCCGAGATATCGCGCAGCACCAGGCGGTCGTTATCCGCAAGCCAGAGCGGCGCATCGAACACCAGCTCGGCGAGATCGTTTTCCAGCAATGATACGCGCCCGGTGATATGGCTGGCTGCATGGTGTATATGCAGCGGCTGCCATTGGGTCAGCGGCGCATGGGTCTGGAGAGAAACAATCACCCGTCCGGAGGGCTCAGGCGGGGCGTCAGCCAGCAGCCAGTCACCACGGTTGATGGCATCTTTTTCCGCATCCCCGGCGATGTTCAGCGCAATACGCTGCCCGGCATGGGCATGCTCAGTGGGTTGATTTTGCGCATGCAACCCACGCACGCGCATTGGTTTATTCACTCCCGTCAGCCAGAGCGTATCACCTACGTTTACTTCACCGCTCAGCGCGGTGCCGGTCACCACCAGTCCCGCACCTTTTACGGTAAAGGCCCGGTCGATAGCCAGACGGAAGCGGTGATGGCTGGGGTGCTCACGTGACGTAAGCTGCTGTAAACGATCGCGAAGTTCGTCAATACCGCGCCCTTCTGTCGCCACGGTGACAAACAGCGGTGCATCAGCAAAACCATATTCACGCAGGGTCGCCTGTACTTCATCGCGCACTTCATTCAGGCGCGCCTCATCTACGCGATCGGCTTTCGTGAGTGCGACGGTTAACTGCGGGTTGCCCGTCAGCTGCAGGATCGCAAGATGTTCACGCGTTTGCGCCATCACGCCATCATCGCAGGCGACCACCAGCAGGGCATGGTCAATCCCCCCCACCCCTGCGAGCATGTTGGAGAGAAATTTTTCATGTCCCGGTACATCAATGAATCCCAGCACGCGGCCATCGGGCTGAGGCCAGTAGGCATAACCCAGATCGATGGTCATGCCGCGCTTTTTCTCTTCCGGCAGGCGATCGGCGTTAATGCCGGTAATGGCCTGCAACAGCGTAGTTTTTCCGTGGTCGACGTGACCGGCGGTGGCAATAATCATTTCAACAGCATCTCCAGAAATCGCGCTTCATCTTCAAGACAGCGTAAATCCAGCCACATTCGGCCATCGTAAATACGGCCAATCACGGGCGTTGGCAGCGCACGCCAGCGCGCCGACAGCGCCTCAAGGTGGCTACCGCGTCCATCACGCGGCGTGAAGGTCAGCGCTTCGCTAGGCAGCCGGTCTACCGGTAGCGATCCGCTGCCAATCTGCGACTGACAGGGCTCAATACGCACGTCAAAATCAGGGTAATGCGGCGCAACCTGCGGCAACAGTAATTCAGCCTGCGCGCGAATCGAGGCGGCGTCACGGCCCAGCAGGCGCAGAGTTGGCAGGCGCTCGGCCAGCTTCTCCGGGTGCAGGTAGAGCCGGAGGGTCGCTTCCAGCGCGGCGAGCGTCATTTTATCGGCGCGTAACGCGCGCTTCAGTGGATGTTGCTGCAGCTGGGCTATCAGCTCGCGCTTGCCGACGATAATCCCCGCCTGCGGCCCGCCCAGCAGTTTGTCGCCGGAGAAGCTTACCAGGCTCACGCCAGCGGCAATCATCTGCTGCGGCATGGGCTCTTTTGGCAGACCGAACTGGCTTAAATCCACCAGCGAACCGCTGCCGAGATCGGCAATCACCGGGACACTCAGCTCGTGACCCATCGCCGCCAGTTCCGCTTCATCAACGGTTTTGGTAAAGCCTTCTATATGGTAATTGCTGGTGTGGACCTTCATCAGCAGCGCGGTATTTTCATTCACCGCCGCGCGGTAGTCTTTCGCATGCGTGCGGTTGGTCGTGCCGACCTCATGCAGCGTACAGCCCGCCTGGCGCATCACGTCCGGAATGCGAAACGCTCCGCCAATCTCCACCAGCTCGCCGCGGGAAACCACCACCTCTTTGCCGCTGGCGGTCGCCGCCAGCATCAGCAGTACCGCTGCCGCGTTGTTATTTACAATGCAGGCATCTTCCGCCCCGGTCAGTTGGCATAGCAGTTCCGCCAGCGCCCGATCGCGGTGACCGCGCCCCGCGCCGTCCAGATCGTACTCCAGCGTCACCGGCGAGCGCATAGCCTGCACCACCGCCGCGACCGCCTCTTCAGCCTGTTGCGCGCGCCCCAGGTTGGTATGCAGCACGGTCCCCGTCAGGTTGATGACCGGCCGTAACGCGCTTTGCGTTTTCTCTCCCAGCCTTCTCTGCGCTTCTTCCCCCCACTGCTCACACCAGGCGGGCAGCGCATTTTCAGCCTGAATATGGCGCCGGGCTTCGTCCTGAAGCTGGCGTAGCATGTCGACCGTCGCGGTATGACCGAACTGTTCCAGAACGGTTTGAATACGCGGTTCGCGAAGCAGACGATCGGTGGCAGGAATTTGGCTGTAGAGGGAATGATGAGTAGTCATAATGCGCCCGGCGAGTAAATATCTTCCCCCCTCCCGACGGGAGAGGGAGTTAACATGTGGCGGGATTGTACCGCCTCCTGGCGGGAAGTGTTATATCCCGCGTCAAGCCTTTGGCGGTTCGGTACGGGCAAAGCTCTCGCGCTGACAAAGCGTTTCCGCGAGCTTAACCAGCAACGGACGGTTGACGCACCATCCCGGGGAAACGTGGCGGAAGTTGAGATAACCAATGGCACAAACGATGGCAATGGTTGCCAAATCCACGCTATCGACCTGAATTTTTCCTTCCCGAATGAGCTGCTCGCACATGTCCAGGCTGCGGTTGATTTTTTCACGCTGGCGCAGCAGCTCCGTTTCCGACTGCTGGGCGACAGGCCGTGCCAGCTCCCGCACGGAGGTTAACGCCGCATCCATGATGCCATCTGCCAGCGCTTCGATTTGCTTCATGGCCAGCGCCGCTTTTGGATCGGCCGGCAGCATGGCTGGCGCAACGCCGAGTTGTTCGACGTATTCCGCAATTATCGGCGAATCAAACCAGCATTCACCCTCATCGGTCACCAGTGCAGGGACTTTGCCCAACGGATTGTACTGCGCAACGCCATTTTCGGCGCTGTAGGGCTGTTCATTGACGAATTCAAATTCAATCCCTTTCTCCAGAAGGAGAATCGAGATTTTACGCACGAAGGGACTGGTATAGCTGCCGATGAGTTTCATTGCCTGCTCCTGAATGCTCACAAAGAGGTCAGTATGGATCAAGCAGCGAAAAAAGGCAGGTATGCTTATCGCATTCCTGCCTCGGGAGAGATTAGTGATCGAGGTAGAGGTAGTGCATCCAGCTGGTCATACGTAACAGGACCTTACGCATTACCGAGACATGGGCGAAGTGGTCGGAATAGACCGCCACCTGGGCGTAGATACCATCAGGCAGCGCATCAACGTCCGCGTTTGGCTCCAGTTCGATAAGCGCCTGCACGCCATCGGTGCCCGGTACGACCGTCAGCGCCTGCAGCGCGCCCTGCGCCTGGTAAGTCCCTCCCGGCACCACCGGCAGGACGCTGGTAAGTTTACCGGTGAACACCTGGCCCGGCAGTGCGTTAAACACCACTTCCGCTTCGTCGCCCGGTTTCAAACGCAGTAACGAGTTCTGGCGGAACTGCGCCACGATTTGACGTTTCTGTTCAGGAATGAACACCATTACCGGACGCAGCGGCAGCGCGGCGGCGTACGTACCCGGACGGATCAGCACCTGGGTGATATACCCATTGCTTGGCGCACGCACCACGGTCTGATCGAGGTTATAGGTGGCTTCCGCCAGCTGCGCGCGAAGAGAAGCAATCTGCGACTGTTCGCCATTTACCATGCTGTCTAACTGGCTTTGAATCTGCGTTTGTTCGGCAACGGAGCCTTTCACCATCGCATCCTGTGCCAGGTAGTTCTGACGCGCGTTGTCGATATCGCTTTCAGAGAACGGATTCACCTTCGCCTGGCTGCCTTTCAGGTAGCGCTGATAATCTTTAAACAGACGATCGCGTTCAGCGGACACGCGTGTCGTATTCGCGACCGCTTCCGAGAGCTGTGCTTTCAGATTGTCGATATTGTGCGTGGCAGTCACCAGGTCTGCCTTCAGCCGGTCGACGCGTGCCTGATAGCGGCCCGGATCCAGTTTAAATAACACTTCGCCTTTTTTAATAAGCTGGTTATTTTTATCGGTCACTTCCGTGACTATTCCCGTCACCTGCGGCGTGATCGGAATGGAAATAACCGCCTTTTGCGCCGTAAAGGTATACGGGTGGTTATAATTCATTAATAAGATAAGGCCCGCGACAATAAATACCCCACCCAGGGTTGCGGTGGCGAGCGTCCATTGGTTGACCGGAATACGAAATATTTTAAAGATGGCCCATGCAAAGGCCACATAGGTCAGAATAATCAACAAATCCATGATCAGCGCTCCAGCGTATTTTTATCGGAAGCGGGTTGCACTGCGGCCAGTTTTTGCTCGAGTTCGGCTACGCGTTGGGTCAGAGCATCCATACCCGGCACCTCATCCGGTTTTGAGATATGGTTCTGCATACCCCAGCCGCGATCTTCCCGATACAACGTGGCCCATATCCACAGAAACGGCCAAATGGCATGGAGCGTAAACAGGCTTATCCACCCCGCCGTATGGATAGCATCGGCATGGGGATGGTTACGTTTTTTCGCCATATTATAAGGGATGTCATGAATAGCGATGATTCCGTAAAACAGAACCAGGAACACAAAAATCAATACACCCAGCGCAAAATAGTTGAGAAACATATTCTCCTCACTTAAACAACGTCAACTCATTAAATTAATAAAACAGTACGCGGCCTAATTAGTTTATTTTTAAACAAAAGAGCAATGCTTGTTATTTCAAAGGCGGGGAGTATCGGTTTTTATAATATCTCCATGCAAGTTTATAAGCGTGTCAAAATATATCCTGAATAATAATATACTTAACCTTACATTATGAGCGTAATCTACCTTTTCCTTTTTCGCCATACCACATCTTCAAAGTGGTTTTTTAGCTTTCCGTGTTGCTTGCTTTCATCCTGGCGTCGAATGGCAAAGCAAAGTTTGCCAGGGATCACATGCAGACAAATCTGCATAAAAATATTTTGTGAATCCAGTCACATCTCAGAAACAAACAGGCGGCGTCCAAATGTGATATTAATCACAAAACAAGGGTGATTTTGCTTCTTTTCTACGCGCTGTATTTATTTTACACACTGATTTTGTGATGGAGATCACTTCATTATTCGCCCCACCCCCTACATTTACGTGACTGAGATCACACAAATTTTCGCTGTCTGGACAGTTGAACGATTCAGTGCCAGATTTCACAGCATCAGAACAGGGCCCGGCTACCTCTGCCGCCGCACATTAACAATAAACCTCGGGCCGCAAGCCTAAGCGTAAACAGAAGAAGGGGTGTTTTATGTCATCCGATTTCAAGATCAAAGTTCAAAGCTTTGGTCGTTTCCTCAGCAATATGGTGATGCCAAATATCGGCGCGTTTATCGCGTGGGGTATCATCACTGCATTATTCATTCCGACAGGGTGGTTGCCTAACGAAACGCTGGCGAAGCTTGTTGGTCCAATGATTACCTATCTGCTGCCGCTGCTCATCGGTTTCACCGGTGGTCGTCTGGTCGGCGGTGACCGTGGTGGCGTCGTGGGTGCCATCACCACCATGGGTGTTATCGTCGGTGCGGATATGCCGATGTTCCTCGGCGCGATGATTGCCGGTCCTCTGGGCGGCTGGGCGATTAAGAAATTCGACGTCTGGGTTGATGGCAAGATCAAATCCGGCTTCGAAATGCTGGTGAACAACTTCTCTGCGGGCATCATCGGGATGATCCTCGCGATTCTGGCGTTCATGGGCATTGGCCCTGCGGTTGAAGTGCTGTCCAAAATTCTGGCAGCAGGCGTTAACTTCATGGTTGCGCACGACATGCTGCCGCTGGCGTCTATCTTTGTTGAACCGGCGAAAATCCTGTTCCTCAACAACGCCATCAACCACGGTATCTTCTCACCGCTGGGTATTCAGCAGTCCCATGACCTCGGTAAGTCCATCTTCTTCCTGATTGAAGCGAACCCGGGTCCGGGTATGGGCGTTCTGCTGGCGTACATGTTCTTTGGTCGCGGCAGCGCTAAGCAGTCTGCGGGCGGCGCGGCTATCATTCACTTCCTGGGCGGTATCCACGAAATTTACTTCCCGTACGTGCTGATGAACCCACGTCTGATCCTGGCCGTTATCCTCGGCGGTATGACGGGTGTGTTCACGCTGAGCGTGCTGGGCGGTGGTCTGGTTTCTCCAGCGTCTCCGGGCTCTATCCTGGCGGTACTGGCGATGACGCCAAAAGGGGCTTACTTCGCTAACATCGCGGCGATCTGTGCGGCGATGGCGGTCTCCTTCGTGGTGGCGTCTATCCTGCTGAAAACCAGCAAAGTGAAAGAAGACGACGATATCGAAGCGGCAACCCGTCGTATGCACGACATGAAAGCGGAATCCAAAGGCGCTACCCCGCTGGCCGCTGGCGATGTCTCTAACGACCTGAGCCACGTGCGTAAAATCATCGTTGCCTGTGACGCCGGTATGGGCTCCAGCGCAATGGGTGCAGGCGTGCTGCGTAAGAAAGTACAGGATGCGGGTCTGACCAATATCTCTGTCACTAACAGCGCGATTAACAGCCTGCCGCCGGACGTTGACCTGGTTATCACGCACCGCGATCTGACCGAACGCGCCATGCGTCAGGTGCCTCAGGCGCAGCACATTTCGCTGACTAACTTCCTCGACAGCGGCCTGTACACCAGCCTGACAGAGCGTCTGGTTGCGGCCCAGCGTCACGAAGATAACGAAGTCAAAGTGCGTAGCAGCCTGCAGGACAGCTTCGACGAGAGCAATGCTCACCTGTTCAAACTGGGTGCGGAAAACATCTTCCTCGGTCGTACCGCGACCAACAAGGAAGAAGCGATTCGCTTTGCCGGTGAGCAGCTGGTGAAAGGGGGCTACGTTCAGCCAGAATACGTTGACGCAATGCTGGAACGTGAAAAACTGACCCCAACCTACCTGGGTGAATCCATCGCGGTTCCGCACGGTACGGTTGAAGCAAAAGACCGCGTGCTGAAAACGGGCGTGGTGTTCTGTCAGTACCCTGACGGCGTGCGCTTCGGCGAAGAAGAAGATGACATCGCCCGTCTGGTGATTGGTATTGCCGCACGCAACAACGAGCACATTCAGGTGATTACCAGCCTGACCAACGCGCTGGACGATGAGTCTGTTATCGAGCGCCTGGCACAGACTGAAAGCGTTGAAGAAGTTCTGGCACTGCTGAACAAGTAAGTTCCAACTATTCCCTCTCCCTTTGGGAGAGGGTTAGGGTGAGGGAAAAGCCTCACCCCAGCCCTCTCGGGTAAAAACATTAATGAAGGTTAATACTATGAAAGCATTACATTTTGGCGCAGGTAACATTGGCCGTGGTTTTATCGGCAAACTGCTGGCAGACGCGGGCATTACGCTGACGTTTGCCGATGTGAATCAGGTGGTCCTGGATGCCCTGAATGCCCGTCATAGCTATCAGGTCCACGTAGTGGGTGAAAACGAGCAGGTTGAAACCGTGTCGGGCGTGAATGCGGTAAGCAGCATTGGCGACGACGTTATCGACCTGATTGCCAGCGTTGATCTGGTCACCACGGCGGTAGGTCCGGTGGTGCTTGAGCGTATCGCGCCTGCGGTGGCAAAAGGTCTGGCGAAGCGTAAAGCACAGGGCAACGACGCTCCGCTGAACATCATCGCCTGCGAAAACATGGTGCGCGGCACCACGCAGCTGAAAGGCCACGTTCTGGCGGCTGTCGCTGACGAAGACAAAGCATGGGTTGAAATGCACGTCGGCTTTGTCGACTCCGCCGTTGACCGTATCGTACCGCCATCAGAATCTGCAACCAACGACCCGTTGGAAGTGACCGTTGAAACCTTCAGCGAGTGGATCGTCGATAAAACCCAGTTTAAAGGCACCCTGCCTACCATCCCGGGGATGGAATTAACTGATAACCTGATGGCATTTGTCGAACGTAAACTCTTCACGCTGAACACGGGTCATGCTATAACCGCGTACCTCGGAAAATTGGCCGGTCATCAGACCATTCGTGACGCGATCCTCGATGAGAAGATCCGCGCGGTGGTGAAAGGGGCAATGGAAGAGAGCGGCGCGGTGCTGATCAAACGCTACGGTTTTGATGCTGATAAACACGCAGCATACATCCAGAAAATCCTCGGTCGTTTTGAAAACCCGTATCTGAAAGATGACGTTGAGCGCGTGGGTCGTCAGCCGCTGCGTAAACTGAGCGCGGGCGATCGCCTGATTAAGCCGCTGCTGGGCACGCTGGAATACGGCCTGCCACACGCTAACCTGGTGAAAGGGATCGCGGCTGCAATGCACTACCGCAGCGAGCAGGATCCGCAGGCGATTGAGCTGGCTCAGCTGATTGATGACAACGGCGCGCAGGCTGCGCTGGCGCAGATTTCCGGTCTGGACGCCAACAGCGACGTGGTGGCGGAGGCGGTAAGCGCATATAACGCAACCAAATGATACAGAGTCCGGCGCAGGTTAGCCTGCGCCCGAATAACAGATTGTCAGATATGCAGGCAATAATGGAACAAACCCAGGCCTTTGAAAACCGTGTGCTTGAGCGTCTGAATGCTGGCAAAACCGTACGAAGTTTCCTGATTGCCGCCGTCGAGCTGTTAACTGAGGCGGTCAATATCCTGGTGCTTCAGGTGTTTCGCAAAGACGACTACGCGGTAAAATATGCTGTAGAACCGTTACTGGACGGAGACGGACCGCTGGGCGATCTTTCAGTGCGTCTGAAGCTGATTTACGGCCTTGGCGTGCTAAGCAGGCCAGAGTATGAAGACGCTGAATTGCTGATGGCATTACGCGAAGAGTTAAATCATGACGGTAATGAGTACACCTTTACTGATGATGAAATTCTTGGGCCTTTCGGCGAATTACACTGCGTCACCGCATTGCCCCCCGCGCCCCATTTTGATAACAGCGATCCTGAGCTGTACGCGATGCAAAAGCTGCGTTATCAACAGGTTGTCCGTTCCACCATGGTACTTTCCCTGACTGAGCTGATTTCCCGAATCAGCTTAAAAAAAGCGTTTCAGAAGTAAGCCTGCGCACATTGGTGTATCCTTCCTGTAAATTCCCCCGATTTAGAGTCATTTGTCATGAAAGAAGTCGAAAAGAACGAAATTAAACGCCTGAGCGACCGTCTGGATCTGATCCGTCACCAGATGGCTGGCCTTTCCCTGGTGGATTCCGCTGAGAAGTACGCCGAGCTGGAGAAAGAAGCTGCCACGCTGGAAACAGAAATCGAGCGTCTGCGCGAAGTGAAAGGCCAGAAACTGAGCAAAGAAGCGCAAAAGCTGATGAACATGCCACACCGCCGTGCGATCACCAAAAAAGAGCAGGCCGACATGGGCAAGCTGAAAAAAAGCGTCCGTGGCCTGGTGGTGGTGCACCCGATGACCGAGCTTGGCCGCGAAATGGGCCTGAAAGAGATGACGGGTTTTAGTAAGACCGAATTCTAAATGCTTGCCCCTGCCGCCACGGCAGGGGATGCTTAGTTGTAAATCAGGTTAAAGGTCGCCATCGCGTCCGCTTTCCCCGCCGATATTTTCTCTTCCGTCTGGATGTAGCGCGCCTCAAACCCGAAGGTCTCAGTGTGATTGTCACCCACCTGTCCCATTACCGGTACCTGCGGGGTGTTCCACTGAACCGCCTGCCCCTGAACCGAACCGGTATTATCACCATAAACCAGTTCGATTCCGACGCCGCTGGCGCTGTCCTGCTGCTTCGTCAGCGCCAGCGCCTGCGTATTGGCGGGGGTGGTATCGCCGAAGAAGCCTATCTTAACCGCCGTATTATTTTCACAGGTCACCGGGATGGTGAAGCGTCCGCCTCCTGCTCGCGATCCGATGCCGTGAAACTCATTCTGGCTTACCGTCCCCATGGGAACGAGAATGCTGCGAGAGCCGACCATGCAGCTTGTACGCCTGACGGTAAAGCTGGCGAGATAGATCTGCACCGGCGTTGCCACGTTAGCCGCGCTCGCTTCGCTATCGCCCGCCTGCAGCACCACCGAGCCTACGTTTTGCTGCTGCGAGTTGGCGTTATCGTTGGGCATAGCGTTTGTGGTCGGTATTTTGTAAAACACGACGTAGAACTGGAGCTTATACGTTGAGGCGCTGGCAAACGCAGGGGCTTGCGACGCATCGCAAATGCGCCGGGACTCATTGCCGCTCATCGGACTGGTGCCGTCAATGTAACGCACCGCGTCCGCGCCGCAGTATTGCTGCTCGCGAAAACCCAGCGCGTAGCCGATGCCGTCGATTTGCGTTTTATAAACATGACGCGACGTGCCATCTTCACCGACCACGCTGCCGACGGGATTATCCATTTCGATAAAGCCAATGCTGCGCCAGCCGTCATTCCCACCCTCACAGCTGTAAAAATTTTCGCCGGTGGACTGTATCGGCGCGGAGATGGGCGTCCAGTCCGCCGTGCCGGGCGCAAAACCAATGGCGTATGGCACCTGAACGACCCACTGATCGCGCGTGGTGCGGCAGGTTGAAGTTTGCGCGTGGGCGTGAAAGCTCATCATGCCAAAGAGCGAGAGCAGGCCCAGGTAGATAAACCATTTCAACAGATGACGCATGATATTCCTCTAATGGCACTCAAGTGCGAGGGTGGCGATACCGGGCGCTATATGGGACGTCCCAAGTTTGAAAGATGACTGACATTGACGCGGCTTCCCGTCCTCGTACCAGCTCGCGCGAAGCGTACCGCGCTCTGGCACGCCGCTCACATAGGCCTGGCCGCTGTCAGCGACCATGCTCCGGTTTGCGGCGCTGCGGTTATGCTCGATGACCTCGACCTGCGCGCCAAACGGCAGCGGCTCGCCGCGGAATCGCAGGGAAAACAGCACACGATAGCCGATATGCGTTTTGTAATTTGCCAGCACCACCGCGCCGCTGGTGGGGATCAGCGTTAATCCGCTCTGTTCAACGTCGGCATTTTCTCCGAGCGTTGCGGTATCGAGATTGATGGAATTCCTGCGATAGGCCAAGAGGGAGGGCATGACCGCATAGCCGCGGCTGTCGGTATGGATGCCGTTATACCCTTCCGGCTGTACGTTTGCCGCCTCGGGTACACGCAGCAGAGCGACGGTGTCTCCCAAAGGCTGGCTGAGCGTGACGCCATACTGCGTGGCGATGACGCCCCCGGCTAACCCGAGAGTCATGTTATTGCCGCTGCGGCTGTGGTCATAGCCGAGGCTGACGTTGCCGTAGCCGCCGTTGTACTGCATCGCCAGGCTGGTGCTGTCGTTTTGCCCCCCGCTGGCGACGCTCTGCTGAACGCTGTAATTGAGGTTGCGGTTTGCCAGGGCGGTACCGTTGAGCGACATCTGCTGGGTCGACATCCCACGGTTGTTGTGGTTGGTAAAATAGCTGACCGAGCTGTCCGGCAGCCATTTGTTCAGAGGGACGGTGATGTTAAACGACAGGGTACGCTCGGGGTTACGTTCGAGGGCGGAATCGGTGTAGTAATAGCCCAATCCCCAGGAGATACCGCGCCAGCTGGAGTACCAGCCTACGTGGATGGTTTTGTCCTGGCCGCTGGTATGCCAGTAATCTTGCATCCAGGCAGAAACGCTAAGGCTGCCAAGACTGCCGAGCGTCTGGGAGAAGGTGATCTGCGAGCGGCTGCGGCGGTTGTTAAGCCTTAGCTGCTGGCTGTCGGACTGGTTCAGCTCGCTAAATTCATAATAGTTACCAGTAGCATAGCGATAGCTCGCCAGATTAAATGCGGTACCGGTGGCACTGAAATCCTTCTGATACTGGATCCGCCACGCCTGCCCCGTTACATCTTTGCCGTCAGGCAGTCGGCTTCTTGCCACCGTATCGTCAACGCCCAACGAGCCAAATACGCCAAACCCCTGGCCTATACCCAACGCGGCGGCCTGATAGTTATCCGCCCCGCGAATACCACCGTATACCGTCATCTGCGAGGTCAGACCGTAAAAGAGAGCACCTTCGACAAAATCCGGCGCGTGGGTATCCCCCGAACCGGAATGAAAGCGACCTGCGTTCAGGCTGTATTTGAGGCTGCCCTGGCGTCGCATAAACGGCACGGCGGAGAAGGGCTGGGTAAACACGCGCTTCGAACCATCGCTTTCCGTGACGGTGACCTGTAAATCACCGCTCTGCGCGCCGGGAAAAAGATCGTTAATGACAAACGGCCCGGCGGCAACCCAGGTTTCATAAATCACGTAGCCGTTTTGCGAAATGGAGACTTTGGCAAAGCTGTGGGCGACGCCGCGAATGGTTGGCGCAAAGCCGCGCTGGCTGTCGGGCAACATGCTGTCGCTGGAGGCAAGCTGAACCCCGCGAAATGCGACGCTGTCGAACACATCCCCGGCGGTCCACGCATCTCCGACGCGCAGCTGGCTGTTAAGACTGCGAATATCGCGCATCAGCCAGGTGCTTTGTGACTGGAAGCTGTCCCCGGCATCGTCGCTATGGCTCCATGCTGAGGTGTTACGCAGCCGCCACGGCCCCAGGTTCACGCCGTTACGCAGGCTCAGATAGCTTGAGGCGCTGTTGCCACTTTGTCGATGGGCCGACGCCCCGGTCAGACTGTAATCAACAAACGCGGCCGCAATGCCATCGTCCCACTGTGAAGGCGGAACGTAGCCACGGCTACGATTTTTCATCGCTGCCTGCGGCAGGCTGATGTAGAGGCGCTGCTGGTTGAAATCATAAGTGGCCCGGGCCGCAGGAATAAAATCGCCGAGGTGGGTGAAGGTCTCTCCCTCCTTTAGCCGCGAGAAAGCCGGGATCGCGCTGATGTTGACCCCGAGCGCTTCCAGCAACGTCACGCTAAAAACAGGCAGCAGGCCGTCCTTCTCCGCGACAAAAGTCATCTCCTGGCGTCGCTCCTCGCGTCCGTTGATCTCCAGCGTCACGGTCCAGGTACCCGGCATCTGTCCCCCCTTCCGGGAGAAATAGTGCAAATCCGCCGTTTTCTGTTCAGAGGATGAGAGTTCCAGCGCGGCGGGATCGAAATAATCCTCTGCTAATCCCGTGCGGCTGAAGCTGAACAACAGCACGGGTATCGGCGCATAGCGAAGCAGGCGAAAAGCCATCATCTTACAGCGGTTGAGACTGGGTGGTGGTAATGGCGCCAAAATCATTAATTGCTGACCAGCTGACGCTCCCGTTAGCCGTCACGGGCCACTCGCGGGACTCCCCAGGGCCAACCATTCCCGGCTGCTCGATATCATGTCCTGCCACACTCAGATGGAAAAAGGAGACGTAATAGGGCGTCGGGTTGGTTGCTTTTAACCCTTTTGCCGTGCGCGTGAATTTAACTTTTTGCCAGGCCGTCGCCGCATCGCCTTTCAGGCCCTCGGGACGGTAGAAAATTTTAAATTTGGATTTAACATTTATTTGTAATTCGTTGCTGCTCTCTTTTGGCTTTGGTGCAATGGCTTTAATATCGAGCCAAAAAACCGATTCACGATCGGTTGGCAGCGGCGCTCCAGTGTACTGAATACGCAGCATATTAGTCTGATCTGGATCGAGACGAAAAAGCGGGGGCGTAACAATAAAAGGCGCAGCGCGACGTTGAGTTTGTATATCCCCCTCAACCCAGGACTGAATAAGATAAGGGGTGGCGCTTTCCTTATTCGCGACAGAAAATGCCACCTCCTTGCTGTTTTGAGGGTATACAATCCGTGTACCGCCCATTACAACGCCAGCAAAAGCTGACGCAGAATTAATCATCAATGCAGTGAGCATAATATAGGATAAACGCTTCATCACTATTATCTCTGGAGGTGGCTAAATTAAGGAAATTAGTTATAAACCATCAGGAAGTTAGAGACGGCATTGACATCACCCGGGGTAATTTCGGAGCCATCTTTAGACAATGCGGCATAGAAAGTTAACTCTGCACTGCCATCTTCATCCGGCGCGGTTGTTTCTGATACCGTGCCAGGTTTAATCGACGTGCTGCGATTGCTGTTATAGAGCTTCACGCCAACGCCCTTTGCCATATCATCACCCGGCGTAACCTGCAGCAGCGTATCGTTAGCGGCGTCTTTGTTTCCGTCAAACAGCACGGCGATCGACTCAACCGAAGACGGGCAATTCTCCACGTTGATTTTAAATTCACGCGGCGTAGTTTCGCTGTGCTCGTCGAAGTAGTTTTTCGCCCATGCACCGAGGTCCACCGTTTTGCTCTTGGACGCAGGCGTAATATCGCAGGAAATAAGGGTAATTTTACCAGTGAAATTGATCACGCCGCCGGTACTCTGTGAACCTGCACCAGTATCCAGAGACGCATTCACGCCCGAATCACTGCCTGCCAGAACCGGTTGTGCAGATAACAGCAGGCCCGTCGCTGCAATTGCCAACGCCATTTTTTTGATTTTCATTTGAAATGACCTTTCCTCTGTAAATTAAACAGATATAGATATGTTGTACCAGGTTATCTAACAACTATAAGGAGTCGAAAGGCGTCATCCGTTGATGGGTATATAGAATTGGAGACGCGACCTCATAGAATAAAGCAGAGTCCATCCCAATGTGACAATCCATGAATTCAGCCTACTTCAAGATATTAACCGTAATTTCAGACGGGTTTCTTCAGGCTGAGATTAATCATCAGAACATGATGATTATAATATAAGAAGTTCACCAACAATTTTGCATCTGAATAAATGGTAAATCATTTACCTTATTACGTCTACGCCTCCAGGCCGAATGAACCCTGAAGATAATGACATTTAAATTCACAAACAAATAACAAATTTAACTGATTATACTTGCCTTTTAATATAATCACACACCTTTTAGTTTCTCATCGAAATCAAAAGAAAACAGATTGATCAATGTTTGATCAATTTTTTTCAAAACATTTCCAGAATAATTTCTAAAACTAGACGTAGGTCACTTATTTTTATTCTGCGAAATACCTTAAATTCAGAACAATTGATTGCTGATCAGCAATTGATCGTTTGTGATATTCTGTTAAAAGCTCTATGTAATATTTACCTTAATTAAAATTTTTTGCTACATGTTCGCTTTCGCACTTTTAACCAAAAAAAATTTATTTTTTCTAAAACGGCCTTCCTTTTTGTACAAATTAATTGTTATTTGATAACCAATACCAAACCAAAAAATAATCACCACCTAACAAATAATCAAAAAAAACTCATATTGCTTCATCGTGATTTCCGCTAAATCACTCTGTAACCCCTTCATTTCTCATCCCCTCCCGCTGTGACGGCCCGCTTCAGACGCAGTTCAGTTTGGTCCTACCAATTCCGCGCAAAACGCGTCCAATGTTCACATTTTTAGGATGGAAGATTACAAAATCATTGCCTATACGCAACAGTTGATTAACCATTCATTGTCATTAACCCTACAACACAACATTGGCAGGACCACTTTTACACAGACTGTGACGCAGAGATGAGCGGAGACTCACCCGAAACGCTAACTGTGTGGTCCCCAGGAGACCTGCATGAGCCTCTGGCAACAAAACTACGATCCGGCCGGGAATATCTGGCTGTCGAGCCTGATCGCATCGCTTCCGATCCTGTTCTTCTTCTTTGCGCTGATTAAGCTCAAGCTGAAGGGCTACCTCGCCGCGACGTATACCGTTGCCATCGCCCTGATGGTGGCGTTGTTCTTCTACAAAATGCCGGTCGATCGCGCGCTGGCCTCCGTCGTCTATGGCTTCTTCTACGGACTGTGGCCGATTGCGTGGATCATCATCGCCGCCGTCTTTGTCTACAAAATCTCGGTAAAAACCGGGCAGTTCGACATCATTCGCTCGTCTATTCTCTCCATCACGCCGGACCAGCGTTTGCAGATGCTGATCGTCGGCTTCTCCTTCGGAGCATTTCTGGAAGGGGCGGCAGGATTTGGCGCACCGGTGGCGATCACCGCGGCGCTGCTGGTGGGTCTGGGCTTTAACCCGCTGTATGCCGCGGGCCTGTGCCTGATTGTGAACACCGCGCCGGTAGCCTTCGGCGCGATGGGCATCCCGATTCTGGTGGCGGGACAGGTGACCGGGCTGGACAGCTTTGAGATCGGCCAGATGGTGGGCCGCCAGCTGCCGTTCCTGACCATCATCGTGCTGTTCTGGATCATGGCGATTATGGACGGCTGGCGCGGCGTGAAAGAGACCTGGCCCGCGGTGATGGTGGCGGGCGGTTCGTTCGCGATTGCCCAGTATCTCAGCTCCAACTTCCTTGGCCCTGAGCTGCCGGACATTATCTCTTCCCTGGTGTCGCTGGTCTGTCTGACGCTGTTCCTGAAACGCTGGCAGCCGGTGCGCATCTTCCGCTTTGCCGATATGGGTGCCTCACATGTGGATCAGACTCTGGCCCGCACGGGCTATACGGCCGGGCAGATCGTCCGCGCCTGGTCACCGTTCCTGTTCCTGACCGCCACCGTGACGCTGTGGAGCGTTCCACCGTTTAAAGCGCTGTTCGCGCCTGGCGGCGCGCTGTACGACATGGTGATTAACATCTCCGTGCCGTTCCTCGACAAGATGGTCGCGCGTATGCCGCCGGTGGTGCACGACGCCACGCCGTACGCGGCGGTATTCAAATTTGACTGGTTCTCCGCTACCGGCACGGCCATTCTGTTTGCCGCTATCCTTTCCGTGGTGTGGCTGCGCATGAAGCCTGCCGCCGCAGTGCAGACCTTTGCGGCGACGATTAAAGAGCTGATGCTGCCGATCTACTCCATCGGCATGGTGCTGGCGTTCGCGTTTATCTCGAACTACTCCGGCCTGTCTTCGACGCTGGCGTTAGCCCTGGCGCATACCGGCCACGCGTTTACCTTCTTCTCGCCGTTCCTCGGCTGGCTGGGCGTGTTCCTGACCGGTTCAGATACCTCATCAAACGCCCTGTTTGCCGCCCTGCAGGCGACGGCAGCGCAGCAGATTGGCGTGTCGGACGTGCTGCTGGTCGCCGCTAACACCACCGGCGGCGTGACCGGGAAGATGATTTCCCCGCAGTCCATCGCCATTGCCTGTGCCGCGGTGGGACTGGTGGGTAAAGAGTCGGATCTGTTCCGCTTTACCGTTAAACACAGCCTGATATTTACCTGCATGGTGGGCGTTATTACCACGCTGCAGGCCTATGTCTTAACCTGGATGATTCCATGATAGTGATGCCCAGACGCCTCTCCGACGAGATTGCCACTCGCGTGCGGGCGCTGATTGAAGAACAACATCTGGAAGCGGGCATGAAATTGCCCGCCGAACGCCAGCTTGCCGCCCAGCTTGGCGTGTCGCGCAATTCACTGCGCGAGGCGCTGGCGACGCTGGTTAACGAAGGGGTGCTGCTGAGCCGTCGCGGCGGCGGTACTTTCGTGCGCTGGCAGCATGATGACTGGTCCGAGCAAAATATCGTCCAGCCGCTGAAAACGCTGATGGAAAACGACCCGGACTACAGCTTTGACATCCTTGAAGCGCGCCATGCCATCGAAACCAGCACCGCGTGGCACGCGGCAATGCGGGCAACCGAGGCCGACAAAGAGAAGCTCAAAGCCTGTTTCGAAGCCACGCAAAGCAGCGATCCGGACATCGCCTCGCAGGCGGACGTGCGGTTTCATCTGGCGATTGCCGAGGCGTCGCACAACGTGGTTCTGCTGCAGACCATGCGCGGCTTTTTCGACCTGCTGCAGTCTTCCGTAAAGCAGAGCCGCCAGCGTATGTATCTGGTCCCGCCGGTTTTTGCTCAGCTAACCGAACAGCACGAGGCGGTGCTCAACGCCATTCTGGTGGGCGATGCCGAGGCCGCGCGCAAGGCGATGATGGCGCATCTCGGCTTCGTGCACACCACCATTAAACGATTCGATGAAGATCAGGCCCGACAGGCGCGCATTACCCGTCTGCCTGGCGACAACGATATTTCCAGGGAGAACAAAGCATGATTATTTCAGCAGCCAGTGACTATCGCGCCGCGGCGCAGCGCATTTTGCCCCCTTTCCTGTTCCACTACATCGACGGTGGGGCGTATGCCGAATACACCCTGCGCCGCAACGTGGAAGATCTGTCTGAGGTGGCCCTGCGCCAGCGCGTGCTGAAAAATATGTCTGACCTGAGCCTTGAGGCAAGGCTATTCAACGAGACGCTTTCCATGCCGGTGGCGCTCGCGCCCGTAGGCCTGTGCGGTATGTACGCCCGTCGTGGCGAAGTGCAGGCCGCTGCCGCGGCGGATGCTAAAGGCATTCCGTTTACGCTTTCCACCGTGTCCGTCTGCCCGATTGAAGAGGTCGCCCCGACCATCAAGCGCCCGATGTGGTTCCAGCTGTACGTCCTGCGCGATCGCGGCTTTATGCGTAACGCGCTGGAGCGCGCGAAAGCGGCGGGTTGCTCCACGCTGGTCTTTACCGTCGATATGCCGACGCCCGGCGCGCGCTACCGTGATGCGCACTCCGGCATGAGCGGCCCAAACGCCGCGCTGCGCCGCTACTGGCAGGCCGTCACCCACCCGCAGTGGGCGTGGGATGTGGGTCTGAACGGACGTCCACACGATCTGGGAAATATTTCAACCTATCTCGGCAAACCAACCGGACTGGAAGATTACATCGGCTGGCTGGCAAATAACTTCGATCCGTCCATCTCGTGGAAAGACCTGGAGTGGATCCGCGAATTCTGGGACGGCCCGATGGTGATCAAAGGGATCCTCGACCCGGAAGATGCCCGCGACGCGGTGCGCTTCGGCGCGGACGGGATCGTGGTCTCTAACCACGGCGGACGCCAGCTCGACGGCGTGCTCTCTTCTGCCCGCGCGCTGCCCGCCATCGCCGATGCGGTGAAAGGGGACATCGCGATTCTGGCCGACAGCGGTATTCGCAACGGGCTGGACGTGGTGCGCATGATTGCCCTGGGGGCAGACAGCGTGTTGCTGGGTCGCGCGTACCTGTACGCGCTGGCCACCAGCGGTCAGGCGGGCGTGGCGAACCTGCTGAACCTGATCGAGAAAGAGATGAAGGTGGCGATGACGCTGACCGGTGCGAAGACGATTAGCGAAATTAGCAAGGATTCGCTGGTGCAGGAACTCAGTAAACTGCCTGCTGCGCTGGCCCCGCTTTCTCAAGGAAACGCGGCCTGATATTCTCCTGTTAACCTTTGTTTTTCACGCGTCCGATTTCCCCCCTCGGGCGCTTTTTTTGTCGAAAATAACATCCAGTTAACATATTGGATAAGAAAATTTGACACAACCCGCCCTCCGCAATTGTATAGACAAGCAAATACAAGAACACAAAAACAACATCACTTCAGAGGGGATCGTATGACGTATTCAGGTCGGGTGGATATTCAGCAGGTGATCGATGAAAGTCGCTTTTCAGGGTTTCACTGGCTTCTGATTGTGCTGGGCTTTCTGGTTCTGGCGATCGATGGTTTCGATACCGCCGCGATGGGTTACATTGCGCCGACGCTGTCGACCGAATGGGGAATACATAAACAGGATCTGGGGCCGGTACTGAGTGCGGCGCTGCTGGGGCTGTCGCTGGGGGCGCTTATTGCTGGCCCGGTGTCCGACAAAGTGGGACGCAAACGCGTGCTGGTCTTTTCGTGTCTGTTCTTCGGCCTGGCGAGTCTGGGCACGGCCTGGGCACAAAGCCTGAATACCCTGACGCTATGGCGTTTTCTGACAGGCCTGGGGCTCGGCGCCGCGATGCCTAACGCCATCACGCTGATCTCCGAGTTTGCCCCTCAGCGCTGCCGCGCCATGGCCATTAATACCATGTACTGCGGCTTTCCTCTGGGTGCGGCAGGCGGCGGCGCGATCTCTTCCTGGCTTATTCCTCACCATGGCTGGCGAAGCGTGCTGCTGACCGGTGCGATTGCGCCGCTCATTTTAACGCTGCTGCTGGCGCTGCTTTTACCGGAGTCGGTGAAGTTTCTGGTGCAGCGCGGGAAAGACGTCATGCAGATTCGCCGCATCGCTAGCCGGTTCGCGCGCAGCACGCTGGATGGCGTCACGGGCTTTTTCCTCGCGGAAGAGAAGGTCGTCTCTAAGAAAGGGAGCGTAGCGCAGCTTTTCTCCCAACCCTGGTTACCCGGCACCCTGATGCTGTGGGTGACCTACTTTATGGGACTGGTTATTTACTACGTCCTGCTGAGCTGGATGCCGACGCTGATGCAGGGCATGGGCTATGCACTGGCGGAATCGGCCTGGCTCACCTCGCTGTTCACCTTCGGCGGTACCGCAGGCATTCTGCTTGCGGGCTGGATGATGGACCGCTGGGAAGCGCACAAGGTAGTCGCGGGCGGCTTCGTGCTGACAATGGGCCTCATTCTTTTGCTGGGCATTGAGCATAACCATATCGTTCTGTTTGGCGGGTTAATTTTCCTGATGGGTATCGCAATGAATGGCGCACAGTCCGGAATGCAAACCCTGGCGGCCACCTTTTATCCTACCGAGTGCCGCGCCACGGGTATCGCCTGGATGCAGGGGATCGGCCGCTTTGGCGGCGTGGCGGGAACCATGACCAGCGCCCAGCTTCTTTCCATGCAGTGGCAGGCAGACAGTATTTTAATGATCCTCAGCGTGCCCGCCCTGGTGGCCGCTGCGGCAACCTGCTACAAAATGCTGCGCTGCCGCGCGCAGGAACCCAGCGTCGCATAGTCCCGCTCTTTTCTGCTATTCTGCCCCCGCAATTAAGGGGGCAGCATGCTTAACATCGTTTTATTCGAACCAGAAATACCACCCAATACCGGCAACATCATCCGACTGTGCGCCAACACCGGTTTTCGCCTGCATATCATTGAGCCGATGGGCTTCACGTGGGACGACAAGCGCCTGCGTCGCGCGGGGCTGGATTACCATGAATTTACTGCCGTCGTTCGCCATCACGATTACGCCACGTTTCTGGAAGCCGAAAACCCGCAGCGCATGTTCGCCCTGACCACCAAAGGCACCCCAGCGCACAGCGCGGTGAGCTATCAGGACGGGGATTATCTGATGTTTGGCCCGGAAACGCGCGGCCTGCCAGCCACCATTCTTGATGCCTTGCCAGCCGAGCAAAAAATTCGTATTCCGATGATGCCGGACAGCCGCAGCATGAACCTGTCGAATGCGGTGTCGGTAGTGGTGTATGAGGCGTGGCGCCAGCTGGGATACCCTGGCGCAGTACTGCGTAGCTGAAACATGTCGGGTGGCTTTCGCCACCCGATTCGTCGATTTAGCCTGCTACCGCGATACGCTTCATATCGGTCATGTAGCCGCGCAGTTTCTGGCCCACTTTCTCGATTTCGTGGCTGCGGATCGCGTCGTTTACGTCACGCAGCTGCGCGTTGTCAACCGCACCTTCTGGAATCGCTTTGCCCAGATCGCCTGCCTGCAGAGTGGTCATAAACTCTTTCAGCAGCGGTACACAGGCGTAAGAGAACAGGTAGTTACCGTATTCTGCGGTATCAGAGATAACCACGTTCATTTCATACAGGCGCTTACGGGCGATGGTGTTCGCGATCAGCGGCAGCTCGTGCAGTGATTCATAGTACGCAGACTCTTCGATGATGCCGGAGTCCACCATGGTTTCGAATGCCAGCTCAACGCCTGCTTTCACCATCGCGATCATCAGAACGCCTTTATCGAAGTACTCCTGCTCGCTGATTTTGCCGTCGAACTGTGCAGCGTTTTCAAACGCGGTTTTACCAGTCTCTTCGCGCCAGGTCAGCAGGTTTTTATCGTCGTTCGCCCAGTCCGCCATCATGCCGGAAGAGAATTCGCCGGAGATGATGTCATCCATGTGTTTCTGGAACAGCGGTGCCATGATGGTTTTCAGCTGTTCAGACAGCGCGTAAGCACGCAGTTTTGCCGGGTTGGACAGACGGTCCATCATCAGCGTAATGCCGCCCTGCTTCAGCGCTTCGGTGATGGTTTCCCAGCCGAACTGAATCAGTTTTTCCGCGTAGGACGGGTCGGTGCCTTCTTCCACCAGCTTGTCGAAGCACAGCAGAGAACCGGCCTGCAGCATGCCGCACAGAATGGTCTGCTCGCCCATCAGGTCAGATTTCACTTCAGCAACGAAGGACGATTCCAGAACGCCCGCACGGTGGCCGCCTGTCGCCGCTGCCCATGCCTTGGCAATCGCCATGCCTTCGCCTTTCGGATCGTTTTCCGGGTGAACCGCGATCAGGGTCGGCACGCCGAAGCCACGTTTGTACTCTTCACGGACTTCGGTACCCGGGCACTTCGGTGCCACCATCACTACGGTGATGTCTTTACGGATCTGCTCGCCCACTTCAACGATGTTGAAGCCGTGGGAGTAACCCAGCGCCGCGCCGTCTTTCATCAGCGGCTGTACGGAACGCACAACGTCTGAGTGCTGCTTGTCTGGCGTCAGGTTAACCACCAGATCCGCCTGCGGGATCAGCTCTTCGTAGGTACCCACTTTGAAGCCGTTTTCGGTCGCTTTACGCCAGGAAGCACGCTTTTCGGCAATCGCTTCTTTACGCAGGGCATAAGAGATATCCAGCCCGGAGTCACGCATGTTCAGGCCCTGGTTCAGACCCTGCGCGCCACAGCCGACGATGACCACTTTTTTACCCTGAAGGTAGCTCGCGCCATCGGCAAATTCGTCGCGCGCCATAAAGCGGCATTTGCCCAGCTGCGCCAGCTGCTGGCGCAAGTTCAGTGTATTAAAGTAGTTAGCCATGGGTGATACCTCGTGATGTTGTGTGTCTTATTGTTCGGTTCGCGTTTCAGCGAGAATGTACCCACATTACAACAGGAAATTTATTGCGGAAATTGATATATTCACAACGTCATGTTGCAGTTTTTGCAATGTAAAAAGAGGGAGTGGAATCGGTGGATTTACGCGATCTGAAAATGTTCCTGCACCTGGCGGAAAGCCGTCACTTTGGCCGCAGCGCCCGGGCGATGCACGTCAGCCCCTCCACGCTTTCGCGCCAGATCCAGCGCCTTGAGGAAGACCTCGGCCAGCCGCTTTTCGTGCGCGATAACCGCACCGTCACGCTGACGGAAGCCGGTGAAGAACTGCGCGTCTTTGCCCAGCAGACCTTGTTGCAGTACCAGCAGCTGCGACACACCATCGACCAGCAAGGGCCGTCGCTTTCCGGCGAGCTGCATATTTTCTGCTCCGTGACCGCCGCCTATAGCCATCTGCCGCCCATTCTCGACCGCTTCCGCGCGGCGCATCCGTCGGTCGAAATTAAGCTCACCACCGGCGATGCCGCCGACGCAATGGAAAAAGTGGTGACGGGCGAAGCGGATCTCGCCATTGCCGGGAAACCCGAAACCCTGCCGGGCGCGGTGGCGTTCTCCATGCTGGAAAATCTGGCGGTGGTGTTGATTGCCCCGGCGCTGCCCTGCCCGGTGCGTAATCAGGTGTCGGTGGAAAAACCGGACTGGTCCACGGTGCCGTTTATCATGGCCGATCAGGGCCCGGTTCGCCGCCGCATTGAGCTGTGGTTCCGTCGTCAGAAGATCAGCAACCCGTCGATATACGCGACGGTCGGCGGCCATGAGGCGATGGTGTCGATGGTGGCGCTGGGCTGCGGCGTGGCGCTGCTGCCGGAAGTGGTGCTGGACAACAGCCCGGAGCCGGTGCGCAATCGCGTGATGATTTTAGAGCGCAGCGACGAGAAAACGCCGTTTGAGCTTGGCGTGTGCGCACAAAAAAAGCGGCTGCATGAGCCGCTTATTGATGCGTTCTGGAAGATATTGCCGAACCACTAAAGCCGGGTGGCGCTGCGCTTACCCGGCCCACACGCAGCTAAACCCTTAGCCCGCGAGGAAGAAGCGGAACGCCGGGTTATGGGTTTCGTCGTGACACTCGTAGCCCAGCTCGTTCAGCCGCGTTTCGAAATCCGGCTCGTGCTCGCCCAGTTCGAACGCCGCCAGCACGCGGCCGTAGTCGGTGCCGTGGCTGCGGTAGTGGAACAAAGAGATGTTCCAGTGTGTTCCAAGAGTATGCAGGAACTTGAGCAGCGCGCCCGGCGATTCCGGGAACTCAAAGCTAAACAGGCGTTCCTTGAGCGGCTTCGATGGACGCCCGCCGACCATGTAGCGCACGTGCAACTTTGCCATCTCGTCGTCAGAGAGATCGACCACGCTGTAGCCTCCCTCATGCAGCAGGTTGAGGATCTCTTTGCGCTCCTCTACGCCGCGGCTCAGACGCACGCCGACAAAAATGCAGGCGTCTTTGGCATCGGCAAAACGGTAGTTAAACTCCGTCACCGAACGGCCGCCCAGCAGCTGGCAGAACTTCAGGAAGCTGCCCTTCTCTTCCGGAATGGTCACCGCCAGCAGCGCTTCACGCTGTTCGCCCAGCTCGCAGCGCTCGGAAACGTAGCGCAGGCCGTGGAAGTTCACGTTTGCACCAGACAGCACGTGCGCCAGCCGCTCGCCGCGAATATTGTGCTGCGCGATGTATTTTTTCATGCCCGCCAGCGCCAGCGCGCCGGAAGGTTCCGCCACCGCACGGACATCCTCGAACAGATCTTTCATCGCCGCGCAGATGGCATCGCTATCGACGGTGATGATGTCGTCGAGATATTCCTGGCACAGGCGGAAGGTTTCATCCCCAATGCGCTTCACCGCCACGCCCTCGGCAAACAGCCCGACGCGCGGCAGGTCTACCGGATGACCCGCATCCAGCGCCGCCTTAAGGCAGGCAGAGTCTTCCGCTTCAACGGCGATGACTTTGATCTGCGGCATCAGCTGTTTGATCAGCACCGCGACGCCCGCAGCCAGGCCACCGCCGCCGACTGGCACAAACACGCGGTCGAGATGGGCATCCTGCTGCAGCAGCTCAAGCGCCAGCGTGCCCTGCCCGGCAATCACCATCGGGTGGTCGAACGGCGGCACCCAGGTGAAACCCTGCTGCTGCGCCAGCTCAATCGCTTTGGCTTTTGCTTCGTCGAAGTTAGCCCCGTGGAGCAGCACTTCACCGCCGAAACCGCGGACCGCATCGACTTTGATGTCTGCGGTAGCGACCGGCATCACGATCAGCGCTTTCAGCCCCAGACGGGCAGACGAGAACGCAACGCCCTGGGCGTGGTTGCCCGCCGAGGCGGTAATCACACCGCGTGCTTTCTGCTCGTCGGTCAGCCCGGCCATCATCGCGTAGGCGCCGCGCAGCTTGAAGCTGTGCACCGGCTGACGGTCTTCGCGCTTCACCAGAATGACGTTGTCGAGGCGCGAAGAGAGTTTTTCCATTTTCTGCAGGGGCGTGACCTGCACGGCTTCATAGACCGGCGCGCGTAGCACCGCTCTCAAATATTCCGCCCCCTCGGGGGCGGCGGATAAGGGTTGTGACTCGGCCATCATTAGCCCCCAAGTTTAGATTTATCGCGCACCGCGCCTTTATCTGCACTGGTGGCAAGACTCGCATAGGCGCGCAGGGCGAAGGAGACTTCGCGCTGGCGGTCTTTCGGCGTCCAGGCTTTGTCGCCGCGGGCTTCCTGCGCTTCACGACGGGCCGCAATTTCCCGATCGCTCAGCTTGAGCTGAATGCCGCGATTCGGAATGTCGATTTCGATAAGATCGCCGTCTTCGATGATCGCAATGTTGCCGCCGCTTGCCGCTTCCGGGGAAACGTGGCCGATGGAGAGGCCGGAGGTGCCGCCGGAGAAACGCCCGTCGGTGATCAGCGCGCAGGCTTTACCGAGCCCCATGGATTTCAGGAAGGTGGTTGGGTAGAGCATCTCCTGCATGCCCGGACCACCTTTCGGCCCTTCGTAGCGAATGACGACCACGTCGCCTGCCACCACTTTGCCGCCGAGGATAGCGTCTACTGCTTCATCCTGACTTTCGTACACTTTCGCCGGACCGGTAAATTTCAGGATGCTGTCGTCCACGCCTGCGGTTTTCACGATGCAGCCGTTTTCGGCAAAGTTACCGTACAGCACGGCCAGGCCGCCGTCTTTGCTGTAGGCGTGCTCCAGCGAGCGGATACAGCCTTCGGCGCGGTCATCGTCCAGAGTGTCCCAGCGACAGTCCTGGGAGAACGCCTGGGTGGTGCGAATACCGGCAGGACCCGCGCGGAACATTTTTTTCACCGCGTCGTCTTTGGTCAGCATCACGTCGTACTGGTCCAGCGACTCCGGCAGCGTCAGGCCGAGCACGTTTTTCACTTCACGATTCATCAGGCCCGCACGATCCAGCTCGCCCAGAATGCCCAGTACGCCGCCCGCGCGGTGCACGTCTTCCATATGATATTTCTGGGTACTTGGCGCGACTTTACACAGCTGTGGCACTTTACGGGACAGCTTGTCGATATCGCTCATGGTGAAGTCGATTTCGGCTTCCTGCGCGGCGGCCAGCAGATGCAGAACGGTGTTGGTGGAACCGCCCATGGCGATATCCAGCGTCATGGCGTTCTCAAACGCGGCTTTGCTGGCGATGTTGCGCGGCAGCGCGCTGGCATCGTCCTGCTCGTAGTAGCGTTTAGTCAATTCAACGATGCGCTTACCGGCGTTAAGGAACAGCTGTTTGCGGTCGGCGTGGGTCGCCAGCAGCGAGCCGTTACCCGGCTGAGAAAGACCCAGCGCTTCGGTCAGGCAGTTCATGGAGTTGGCGGTAAACATACCGGAACAGGAGCCGCAGGTCGGACACGCGGAGCGCTCAACCTGGTCGCTCTGCTCGTCAGAGACTTTCGGGTCCGCACCCTGGATCATCGCATCGACCAGGTCGAGCTTGATGATTTTGTCGGAGAGCTTGGTTTTCCCCGCTTCCATTGGACCGCCGGAGACGAAGATCACCGGAATATTCAGGCGCAGGGAGGCCATCAGCATCCCCGGGGTGATTTTGTCGCAGTTGGAGATGCAGACCATCGCATCGGCGCAGTGGGCGTTAACCATGTACTCAACCGAGTCGGCGATCAGCTCGCGCGATGGCAGTGAATAGAGCATGCCCCCGTGCCCCATCGCGATACCGTCATCCACCGCAATGGTGTTGAACTCTTTCGCCACGCCGCCGGAGGCTTCGATTTGCTCGGCAACCAGCTTGCCGAGATCGCGCAGGTGCACGTGGCCCGGTACGAACTGGGTGAAGGAGTTCACCACGGCGATAATCGGCTTGCCGAAATCGGCGTCGGTCATTCCGGTGGCGCGCCACAGTGCGCGGGCACCCGCCATATTACGGCCGTGGGTGGTGGTGGCTGAACGATACTTAGGCATGCTTTATTTACTCCCGTCTGACTATTTAATGGGACGGTGCGTGCCGTCCCAAATTTATACTTAGTGATTAACCTGATCCAACCAGCCGTATTTATCTTCTGTTTCGCCGGTGAAGAGGCCAAAGAACGCTTGCTGAATACATTTGGTGACCGGGCCACAGCGGCCTTCGCCCACCTGGATACCGTCTACGCTGCGCACTGGCGTGATTTCAGCCGCGGTACCGGACATAAACACTTCATCGGCCAGATACAGGGATTCGCGGGACAGCACCTGCTCGCGCACTTCGATACCCAGATCTTTCGCCAGCTTGATGATGGCGTCACGGGTGATGCCCGGCAGCGCGGACGAGGTGAACGGCGGCGTGAACAGGATGCCGTCTTTTACTTCAAACAGGTTTTCACCCGCGCCTTCAGAGATGTAGCCGTTCACGTCCAGGGCGATACCTTCCTGATAGCCGTGGCGGCGCGCTTCGCTACCGACCAGCAGGGAAGAAAGGTAGTTGCCGCCCGCTTTCGCAGCTGTCGGGATGGTGTTTGGCGCCACGCGGTTCCAGGAAGAGACCATTGCGTCGATCCCCTGCTCCAGGGCTTCTGCACCCAGGTAGGCACCCCATGGGAACGCGGCAATGATCACATCGGTGTTGTAACCGGCTGGCGGGTTCACGCCCATGCCGACGTCGCCCACGAAGACCAGCGGACGAATATAGGCGCTGGTCAGGTTGTTTTTACGGATCACTTCGCGACAGGCTTCCATCAGCTCATCAACGCTTTGAGAAACCGGGAAACGATAAATTTTGGCTGAGTCATGCAGACGCTGCATGTGTTCGCGATGGCGGAACACCACTGGTCCTTTGTGAGAGTCGTAGCAACGGATGCCTTCAAACACGGAGGTACCGTAGTGCAGCGCGTGGGACATCACGTGGACCTTCGCGTCCTCCCAGCGAACCATCTCACCGTTGAACCAAATGTAATCAGCTTTTTTTGTCGTCATTTTTTCGTCCTGTCACGCTCAAGCGCGGATTTGTTGTGATGTGGTTGTGCTCTGGCAGATGGCAACATGGGCAACGTCTACCAGTTTTGATAATTGGCTAAACAGTAAGTCGACCGACCGCAGGCTGGCAACGGTTAATTCGATACTGATGTTCTGGGCGTCTGTGGCCGTTTCCATATTCATAGAGCAAATCTGAAAACCACGATGACGCACCACGCGCAAAACGCGCTCTAAGGTTTCCGGATTGAAGCGAGCCTGTACGGCGACCTGATGCTGCATCATGATAATTTCTCCATCATTTGTGAGTTGCTGGCACCAGGCGGTACCAACGGCCAGACGTTCTCGAGTTCGTCGATTGAGACATGAAGCAGGTAAGGCCCATCGCTGTTCAGCATGGTGTCGAGCGCCGCTTCAACCTGATCTTTACGGGTGATGTGCTGGCCAGGGATGCCAAAGGCGCTGGCCAGGGTGAGGAAATCGGGGTTATCGGTGAGAGTCGTTTCGCTGTAACGCTCCTGGAAGAACAGCTGCTGCCACTGGCGAACCATCCCTAAACGCTGGTTGTCGAGCAAGACGATTTTCAGCGGCAACTGCTTACGCTTAACGGTGCCGAGCTCCTGGACGTTCATCATGAAGGAGCCGTCACCGGAGATACAGATAACGGTATCGTTCGGGCGGGCAACCTGCGCGCCAACGGCTGCTGGCAGACCGAAGCCCATCGTCCCTAACCCGCTGGAGGTGATGAAGTTTTCCGGGCGGGTGTAGGTCATGTGCTGCGCGGACCACATCTGGTGCTGTCCTACGTCGGTTGTGACGACGCAGTCAGCCGGTTTACGGTCAGACAGCTGCTTCAACAGCAGCGGCGCGTAGATGGCCTCGCCGGGATGGTCGTAACGCCAGGCGTGCTCAGCGCGCATGTCTGCGGTGTGCTGACGCCACGCGTTGATATCCAGCGGCTGCTGCAGTGCCGGTAACAACGCGTTGAGATCGCCCTGCAGCGCGACGTGCGCCTGACGCAGCTTGTTCATCTCCGCCGGGTCGATATCCATATGGATGACGTTGGCGTTCGGCGCAAAGGTATTCAGCTTGCCGGTGACGCGGTCGTCAAAACGGGCGCCTACGGCGATGAGCAGATCGCACTCCTGCACCGCCAGGTTTGCCGCTTTGGTGCCGTGCATCCCCAGCATGCCCAGATAGTATGGGTAGTTCGCGTCTACGGCACCCAGACCTTTCAACGTGCAGGTCGCTGGCATCTGAGTTGTTGCGATAAATTCGCGCAGGGCTGGAACGGCCTGCGCCATGCCGACGCCACCGCCGATGTACAACATCGGCTGTTTCGCCTGCGCCAGCATCTGACGGGCCTCTTCAACTTCCGCCTCCGGAAACGCATTGTCGCTTTCAACGGTAGAGAAGTGGGGTTCCAGATCGCCAGGTGCCACCTGGATATCTTTCGGGATATCGACCAGAACCGGGCCAGGACGACCGGAGCTTGCCACTTCGAACGCTTCTGCCATTACGCGCGGCAGCTCTTCCAGAGACTGGACGAGGAAGCTGTGTTTGGTGCAGGCCAGCGATAAACCAAGGACGTCGACTTCCTGGAAAGCATCGGTACCGATGAACGGAGACGCCACCTGCCCGGTGATGGCGACAACGGGAACGGAATCCAGCAGGGCATCCGCCAGACCGGTGATTAAGTTAGTTGCGCCTGGGCCTGAAGTGGCCATGCAGACACCGGTTTTGCCCGTGGCGCGAGCGTAACCAATGGCCGCCATCGCTGCACCCTGCTCGTGTCGGCACAACAGGTGTTCCACGCCGCCGTCATACAGTGCATCGTAAATCGGCATAATTGCGCCACCCGGATAACCGAATACGGTTTCCACTCCCTGCGCGCGCAACGCATGTACAACCCATTGTGCCCCATTCATAGTTAGTTCCCCGTCATAAATCTGGAGAAACAGAATTTTGTGCTAGTCGTCATACTCTGCTCCTCGTTTACGTTTTTTAGTCATAAAAAAACCCCCGGACCTTTCGGTGCGGGGGTCTTAGTTCGTTAAGGCTTGATTTCTAAGCCTTTCCTCGTCCAAGTGCAGCCCCGCACGGTGGGATAATAATCACCACCACGCTAATCACGACCAGGCTAATCACTCGTAGAAGGGCTGTCATTTTCAGTTCTTTCTGCATCTTGTTCGAAGGAATACCTAAAGAGTTATCACAGAATTCAAAACAAACACAAGATTTATTTATGGCTCACTTGATTAGCCAGCAAATCATATTTCTTAAAATCGTTGTTTTATATGAGGAAAATAGAAAATGAATATTTTTCATTTTTTTCACGGCGGACTACAGCGTCAAAACGCGGTTTTTCACGTTCTGCGAGAAGGCTTCCATGATTATGCAATGGTATGAATGCGGCGTGAAAATACCTGAACAGGTGCCTTAAATTCACAAAATGACGCTAAAAAGACAATACATGCGCTGGCATAGTCACACCAGGAGGTAGTGCAAATGTCACTGTCAGTTGTTTATACGCGTGCGGCTCTCGGGGTGAAAGCACCGCTGATTTCCGTAGAGGTTCATTTGAGTAATGGGCTGCCGGGACTCACGCTTGTCGGGCTACCGGAAACGACGGTTAAAGAGGCGAGGGATCGCGTTCGCAGCGCAATAATAAATAGCGGTTATATCTTCCCGGCAAAAAAGATCACCATCAACCTTGCCCCCGCCGATCTACCCAAAGAGGGGGGACGATACGATTTACCTATCGCGATTGCGCTTCTCGCGGCCTCTGAGCAGCTTAATACAACCAGGCTAGGCTCGTACGAGTTCGTGGGCGAACTCGCGCTCACAGGCGCGTTAAGAGGCGTTCCCGGTGCAATATCCGGAGCGCTGGAGGCAATCCGTGCAGGGCGGCAAATCATTGTCGCCAATGAAAACGCATCAGAAGTGAGTCTTATTGCAGAAAAGGGATGCCTCATAGCGGGGCATCTTCAGGAAGTGTGTGCCTGGCTGGAAGGGCGACATGAGCTGTCCGAACCGGAGGAGTGTGACGATGAGGTAACGGATGTACCAGAGGATCTCAGCGAGATTATGGGACAGGAGCAAGGGAAACGGGCGCTGGAGATCACGGCTGCGGGTGGACACAATCTTCTGCTGATTGGCCCACCGGGTACGGGTAAAACCATGCTGGCGAGCAGGTTGAGTGGGTTGCTCCCACCGCTTAATAATCATGAAGCGCTGGAAAGCGCCGCGATATATAGTCTGATCGGTTCTACGTCGCTCCAAAAACAGTGGCGTCGACGTCCTTTTCGTTCCCCGCATCATAGCGCTTCACTGACGGCAATGGTCGGCGGTGGGTCTATTCCGGGGCCGGGTGAGATCTCACTGGCGCACAATGGCATTCTGTTTCTCGATGAGCTGCCTGAATTTGAGCGCCGCGTGCTGGATGCACTGAGGGAACCCATTGAATCCGGCGAGATACATATCTCACGCACGCGTGCCAAAATAAGCTATCCCGCCAGGTTTCAGCTCGTCGCGGCGATGAACCCCAGCCCCACGGGACACTATCGGGGGAATCATAACCGCTGCACGCCAGAGCAGACGCTGCGCTATCTGGGAAAGCTGTCCGGCCCGTTCCTCGATCGTTTCGATTTATCACTGGAAATCCCGCTTCCACCGCCTGGCATACTCAGGCAGACGGGTATACAGAATGAATGCTCTGCGAATGTTCGCGAGCGGGTTATCGCGGCGCAGGCGCGACAGTACGCTCGTCAGAACAGACTGAATGCGCGGCTGGATAATGCCGGGATCCGACAGTTTTGTTCACTTAACGGTGAGGATGCGGGGTGGCTGGAAGAGACGTTGACGCGGTTTGGGCTGTCCATACGTGCGTGGCAGCGTCTGTTGAAAGTGGCCAGAACCATTGCTGACGTGGAGGGCTGTACTGACATTGAAAGGAAACATTTGCAGGAAGCGCTGAGCTATCGCGCTATTGACCGTTTGCTGCTGCATCTGCAGAAGTTGCAGGCATAAAAAAGGGGCCGTAGCCCCTTCTCACCATCTTAGTCGTCAGACTCCGTGTAGTCTTCTGCACCTTCCATCTGCGGCTTACCGCCAGACAGCGTATGGAAGCGCTTTGGACGCTTAATGCGTGCCATATACTTGATCCATACACGTTCTGCTTCAGACTGCGGCTCACGCTCACCACGGCACACAGAAACAAACTGTTTTTCGTCTTCGGTAGCAGGTTCACGCTTACCCAGATCCAGCTCGTTAAAGGCATAACCATGGCGCTCAAGCAGTTGAGCTTCTTTGATGGTGAAATCGCCGTGACGAGAGAACCCGCGCGGATAATGTTTATTGTCGAAAAAACGATTAGTCGTCGTAAAGCTTTCCGCCATCCTACACGCTCCTAATTCTTTGGCCGAGCTATTTATGGCGCGGAGTATTAGTTACGCTTGACAGAGTGTAAAACAAAACATTTAAATCATAACGACAAATAATTTTGTGGAGAAAGATGTGGATACGGAATTGCTAAAAACTTTCCTTGAAGTGAGCAGAACGCGTCACTTCGGGCGAGCCGCTGAAGCCCTTTACCTGACGCAGTCAGCAGTCAGTTTTCGTATTCGACAGCTGGAAAATCAACTGGGTGTGAATCTTTTTACCCGCCATCGCAACAATATCCGCCTCACGCCTGCCGGTGAAAAACTGCTTCCGTATGCGGAGACATTGATGAACACCTGGCAAGCGGCGCGTAAAGAGGTTGCGCATACCTCAAGACACAATGAATTCTCGATTGGGGCCAGCGCATCCCTGTGGGAATGCATGCTCAGTCAATGGTTGAGCCGGTTGTATCATTCACACGGGCATCTGCAATTTGAGGCCAGAATTGCGCAACGTCAGTCGCTGGTTAAGCAACTCCATGAGCGCCAACTTGATCTTCTGATCACGACCGAAGCCCCCAAGATGGACGAATTTAGCAGCCAGATCGTAGGGCAGTTTGGTCTTGCGCTTTATGCGTCTGAGCCGTCAATGATGAAAACCGATCTGAATTATCTGCGCCTGGAATGGGGCCCGGATTTTCAGCAACATGAGTCTGGGTTGATTGCCAGCGATGATGTCCCCCAGTTAACAACAAGCTCTGCGGAGATTGCCTGCCAGCAGCTGCCTTTATTAAAGGGCTGCACCTGGCTACCTATTCGCTGGGCAGACAGCAGACCGGGTCTGCATACCGTCGCAGATTCCACGACGCTTTCCAGACCGTTATATGCTATTTGGCTGCAGAACAGCGATAAGCAGTCGCAGATTAAAGATCTTCTAAAAATCAATATCATGGACTAACGCAAAAAGCCTGCAGAGATGCAGGCTTCTTTATTAGAAGAGGTGTTTGTCGTATTACAGGCAAAAAAAAATCCTTTGCCGAAGCAAAGGATTCTATATGGCAGGGGCGGAGAGACTCGAACTCGCGACACCCGGTTTTGGAGACCGGTGCTCTACCAACTGAGCTACGCCCCTAAAGTTTCTTACCATCAAGCCTGCCTAAAAGGCAGGCTTGATGTCTTAATAAGTGGCGGAACGGACGGGACTCGAACCCGCGACCCCCTGCGTGACAGGCAGGTATTCTAACCGACTGAACTACCGCTCCACCGAAGACTGCTTGTAACCACCGGATTAATGCACCGGCTTACTACTAAATTTGATGCCTGGCAGTTCCCTACTCTCACATGGGGAGACCCCACACTACCATCGGCGCTACGGCGTTTCACTTCTGAGTTCGGCATGGGGTCAGGTGGGACCACCGCGCTAAAGCCGCCAGGCAAATTCTGTTAATCTGTATCAAAGCTGAAAATATCGTGTCTCTTCGCCAAAACACCTTCGGCGTTGTAAGGTTAAGCCTCACGGTTCATTAGTATCGGTTAGCTCAACGCATCGCTGCGCTTACACACCCGACCTATCAACGTCGTAGTCTTCAACGTTCCTTCAGGACCCTTAAAGGGTCAGGGAGAACTCATCTCGGGGCAAGTTTCGTGCTTAGATGCTTTCAGCACTTATCTCTTCCGCATTTAGCTACCGGGCAATGCCATTGGCATGACAACCCGAACACCAGTGATGCGTCCACTCCGGTCCTCTCGTACTAGGAGCAGCCCCCCTCAATTCTCCAGCGCCCACGGCAGATAGGGACCGAACTGTCTCACGACGTTCTAAACCCAGCTCGCGTACCACTTTAAATGGCGAACAGCCATACCCTTGGGACCTACTTCAGCCCCAGGATGTGATGAGCCGACATCGAGGTGCCAAACACCGCCGTCGATATGAACTCTTGGGCGGTATCAGCCTGTTATCCCCGGAGTACCTTTTATCCGTTGAGCGATGGCCCTTCCATTCAGAACCACCGGATCACTATGACCTGCTTTCGCACCTGCTCGAGCCGTCACTCTCGCAGTCAAGCTAGCTTATGCCATTGCACTAACCTCCTGATGTCCGACCAGGATTAGCTAACCTTCGTGCTCCTCCGTTACTCTTTGGGAGGAGACCGCCCCAGTCAAACTACCCACCAGACACTGTCCGCAACCCGGGTAACGGGTCTACGTTAGAACACCAGCCATTAAAGGGTGGTATTTCAAGGTCGGCTCCACGCAGACTGGCGTCCACGCTTCAAAGCCTCCCACCTATCCTACACATCAAGGACCAGTGTTCAGTGTCAAGCTATAGTAAAGGTTCACGGGGTCTTTCCGTCTTGCCGCGGGTACACTGCATCTTCACAGCGAGTTCAATTTCACTGAGTCTCGGGTGGAGACAGCCTGGCCATCATTACGCCATTCGTGCAGGTCGGAACTTACCCGACAAGGAATTTCGCTACCTTAGGACCGTTATAGTTACGGCCGCCGTTTACCGGGGCTTCGATCAAGAGCTTCGCGTTGCCGCTAACCCCATCAATTAACCTTCCGGCACCGGGCAGGCGTCACACCGTATACGTCCACTTTCGTGTTTGCACAGTGCTGTGTTTTTAATAAACAGTTGCAGCCAGCTGGTATCTTCGACTGATTTCAGCTCCACCCGCAGGGGCTTCACCTACATATCAGCGTGCCTTCTCCCGAAGTTACGGCACCATTTTGCCTAGTTCCTTCACCCGAGTTCTCTCAAGCGCCTTGGTATTCTCTACCTGACCACCTGTGTCGGTTTGGGGTACGATTTGATGTTACCTGATGCTTAGAGGCTTTTCCTGGAAGCAGGGCATTTGTTACTTCAGCACCGTAGTGCCTCGTCATCACACCTCAGCGTTAAAAAGAGTCCGGATTTACCTAAACTCTCCGCCTACATGCTTAAACCGGGACAACCGTCGCCCGGCTAACATAGCCTTCTCCGTCCCCCCTTCGCAGTAACACCAAGTACAGGAATATTAACCTGTTTCCCATCGACTACGCCTTTCGGCCTCGCCTTAGGGGTCGACTCACCCTGCCCCGATTAACGTTGGACAGGAACCCTTGGTCTTCCGGCGTGCGGGCTTTTCACCCGCATTATCGTTACTTATGTCAGCATTCGCACTTCTGATACCTCCAGCAACCCTCACAGGCCACCTTCAACGGCTTACAGAACGCTCCCCTACCCAACAACGCATACGCGTCGCTGCCGCAGCTTCGGTGCATGGTTTAGCCCCGTTACATCTTCCGCGCAGGCCGACTCGACCAGTGAGCTATTACGCTTTCTTTAAATGATGGCTGCTTCTAAGCCAACATCCTGGCTGTCTGTGCCTTCCCACATCGTTTCCCACTTAACCATGACTTTGGGACCTTAGCTGGCGGTCTGGGTTGTTTCCCTCTTCACGACGGACGTTAGCACCCGCCGTGTGTCTCCCGTGATAACATTCTTCGGTATTCGTAGTTTGCATCGGGTTGGTAAGCCGGGATGGCCCCCTAGCCGAAACAGTGCTCTACCCCCGAAGATGAATTCACGAGGCGCTACCTAAATAGCTTTCGGGGAGAACCAGCTATCTCCCGGTTTGATTGGCCTTTCACCCCCAGCCACAAGTCATCCGCTAATTTTTCAACATTAGTCGGTTCGGTCCTCCAGTTAGTGTTACCCAACCTTCAACCTGCCCATGGCTAGATCACCGGGTTTCGGGTCTATACCCTGCAACTTAACGCCCAGTTAAGACTCGGTTTCCCTTCGGCTCCCCTATACGGTTAACCTTGCTACAGAATATAAGTCGCTGACCCATTATACAAAAGGTACGCAGTCACCCCATAAAAGAGGCTCCCACTGCTTGTACGTACACGGTTTCAGGTTCTTTTTCACTCCCCTCGCCGGGGTTCTTTTCGCCTTTCCCTCACGGTACTGGTTCACTATCGGTCAGTCAGGAGTATTTAGCCTTGGAGGATGGTCCCCCCATATTCAGACAGGATACCACGTGTCCCGCCCTACTCTTCGAGTTCACAGCAAGTGTGCTTTCGTGTACGGGACTATCACCCTGTACCGTGCGACTTTCCAGACGCTTCCACTAACACACAAGCTGATTCAGACTCTGGGCTGCTCCCCGTTCGCTCGCCGCTACTGGGGGAATCTCGGTTGATTTCTTTTCCTCGGGGTACTTAGATGTTTCAGTTCCCCCGGTTCGCCTCGTTAACCTATGTATTCAGTTAACGATAGTGTGTCGGAACACACTGGGTTTCCCCATTCGGACATCGCCGGGTCAAAGGTTCATATCACCTCGCCGGCGCTTTTCGCAGATTAGCACGTCCTTCATCGCCTCTGACTGCCAGGGCATCCACCGTGTACGCTTAGTCGCTTAACCTCACAACCCGAAGATGTTTCTTTCGATTCATCATCGACTTGCGAAAATTTGAGAGACTCGAACACACATAACATGTGTGTCGTTTCAATTTTCAGCTTGATCCAGATTTTTAAAGAGCAAAACTTCGCAGTGCACCTTTTCAGGTTCACTCTGAAGTTTTCTTGTTTTGCAGTAAAAGGATGGTGGAGCTATGCGGGATCGAACCGCAGACCTCCTGCGTGCAAGGCAGGCGCTCTCCCAGCTGAGCTATAGCCCCATCGTTTGCAATCTCTGTACCGCTCATCCTTTAAAAGGAGTTTGGTAGGCCTGAGTGGACTTGAACCACCGACCTCACCCTTATCAGGGGTGCGCTCTAACCACCTGAGCTACAAGCCTGCAGAGATTTTTACTGCTATTTTCATCAGACAATCTGTGTGAGCACTACAAAGGCAGGTTCTTTAAGGTAAGGAGGTGATCCAACCGCAGGTTCCCCTACGGTTACCTTGTTACGACTTCACCCCAGTCATGAATCACAAAGTGGTAAGCGCCCTCCCGAAGGTTAAGCTACCTACTTCTTTTGCAACCCACTCCCATGGTGTGACGGGCGGTGTGTACAAGGCCCGGGAACGTATTCACCGTAGCATTCTGATCTACGATTACTAGCGATTCCGACTTCATGGAGTCGAGTTGCAGACTCCAATCCGGACTACGACGCACTTTATGAGGTCCGCTTGCTCTCGCGAGGTCGCTTCTCTTTGTATGCGCCATTGTAGCACGTGTGTAGCCCTACTCGTAAGGGCCATGATGACTTGACGTCATCCCCACCTTCCTCCAGTTTATCACTGGCAGTCTCCTTTGAGTTCCCGGCCGGACCGCTGGCAACAAAGGATAAGGGTTGCGCTCGTTGCGGGACTTAACCCAACATTTCACAACACGAGCTGACGACAGCCATGCAGCACCTGTCTCAGAGTTCCCGAAGGCACCAATCCATCTCTGGAAAGTTCTCTGGATGTCAAGAGTAGGTAAGGTTCTTCGCGTTGCATCGAATTAAACCACATGCTCCACCGCTTGTGCGGGCCCCCGTCAATTCATTTGAGTTTTAACCTTGCGGCCGTACTCCCCAGGCGGTCGACTTAACGCGTTAGCTCCGGAAGCCACGCCTCAAGGGCACAACCTCCAAGTCGACATCGTTTACGGCGTGGACTACCAGGGTATCTAATCCTGTTTGCTCCCCACGCTTTCGCACCTGAGCGTCAGTCTTTGTCCAGGGGGCCGCCTTCGCCACCGGTATTCCTCCAGATCTCTACGCATTTCACCGCTACACCTGGAATTCTACCCCCCTCTACAAGACTCTAGCCTGCCAGTTTCGAATGCAGTTCCCAGGTTGAGCCCGGGGATTTCACATCCGACTTGACAGACCGCCTGCGTGCGCTTTACGCCCAGTAATTCCGATTAACGCTTGCACCCTCCGTATTACCGCGGCTGCTGGCACGGAGTTAGCCGGTGCTTCTTCTGCGGGTAACGTCAATTGCTGAGGTTATTAACCTCAACACCTTCCTCCCCGCTGAAAGTACTTTACAACCCGAAGGCCTTCTTCATACACGCGGCATGGCTGCATCAGGCTTGCGCCCATTGTGCAATATTCCCCACTGCTGCCTCCCGTAGGAGTCTGGACCGTGTCTCAGTTCCAGTGTGGCTGGTCATCCTCTCAGACCAGCTAGGGATCGTCGCCTAGGTGAGCCGTTACCCCACCTACTAGCTAATCCCATCTGGGCACATCTGATGGCAAGAGGCCCGAAGGTCCCCCTCTTTGGTCTTGCGACGTTATGCGGTATTAGCTACCGTTTCCAGTAGTTATCCCCCTCCATCAGGCAGTTTCCCAGACATTACTCACCCGTCCGCCGCTCGCCGGCAAAGTAGCAAGCTACTTTCCGCTGCCGCTCGACTTGCATGTGTTAGGCCTGCCGCCAGCGTTCAATCTGAGCCATGATCAAACTCTTCAATTTAAGTTTGATGCTCGTGAATTAAACTTCGTAATGAATTACGTATGTTCACTCAGAGACTTGGTATTCATTTTTCGTCTTGCGACGTTAAGAATCCATGTCACTTTGAGTGCCCACACAGATTGTCTGATAAATTGTTAAAGAGCAGTGCAACGCGGCTTTCGCTCACCGTTGCGAGGTCCCGTATATTACGTTTTCCTCATTCAGAGTCAAGCAATTATTTTTACTTTTCTCTGTTGGCGTTCATCTCTGAACCCCGCTAACCCGGCGGCTTGCAAGCCGTTGTTCCGTGTCAGTGGAGGCGCATTATAGGGAGTTCTCAGACGTTGACAACCCCTCTTTTAAAAAAAACGTTTAACCGTCTCTTTTTTGCGCAAAACTGTGTCAGAGCGCCAGTTTTTCGAGCGTTTCAAACCCATAACGGCGTAAAACGGGTAAAAGTTGCTCAGTTTCTTTTGTTATCGCCATACAAAAAGCGATATTCGCATCAGACGATTTTGCATCCGGCGCTTCATGTTCCAGCAGCCAGGCCGTGCGCCGAGCAATGGCAGCACCAGAATCCACCAGCCGAGTTCCTTCCGGGAGTACCTCTAACAGTTCTTCTTGTAATAGAGGGAAGTGAGTGCAGCCCAGCACAACCGTATCCGGTGGCTCCGGCATCCGCAGCCATGGGCGAAGAATGCGACGCAGCTCGTCGAGTGATACCGCCTCTCCGTGCAACTTGGCTTCCGCCATCTCCACCAGTTCTGCCGAACCCAGCATTGCGATCTGGCACTCATTGGCGAAACGGTCAATGAGTTCGCGCGTATAAGGACGTTTTACCGTGCCACGCGTGGCCAGCAAACCGACGATACCATTCGCCGTCAGACGTGCAGCGGGTTTAATTGCAGGCACAACGCCCACAACCGGGAACGGGAATTTTTCACGCAGGGCAGGAAGGGAGACCGTGCTCGCCGTATTGCAGGCAATAACCGCCAGCGCCAGGGGATAGCGCTGTTGAACCGCAGTGACGATTTCAACCACACGCTCCACAATAAAGTCTTCACTCTTTTCCCCATACGGGAACGCGACGTTATCGAAGGCGTAGATGTAATGGAGATCCGGCAGCAGATGCCGAATCTCATCATAGACCGAAAGCCCACCGACGCCGGAATCAAACACCAGCACGGTGGGACGCGGATTAGAAGGTGTAGCTGCCAGACAAGGTGTATTCCCGTCCTGCAGTTTGGTAGCCATAAACTGTCTCGTAATCTTTATCGAACAGGTTGGCTATTTTACCACGAACTGTGAGGTGAGAGGTGACAGGATATGAAACTGCGGCATCCCACAGGCTTACACCGCCCATTTTAACCTTTTGATACGGATAGGTTCCGAAGTTGGTGTCGTAACGCGTCCCCAGGTAATGGTAAGTCAGGCTCCAGTCGAGATCATAGATCTGGGTATCAAGCTGATACTTCACCTGCTGCTTAGCGCGACGATCCAGTAGCTGGTTGGTTGCCGCATTGCGTGCATCGACATAGTCATAACCCACAGTATGCATGACCGGGCCCGTATCAAACGACGCGGTAGCTTCGATACCTTTAATACGCGCTTTGCCGACGTTGTAATACTCCAGGAGGTTATTGTTGAAGTCGATGAGATTATCAACGTCATTACGATAGCCGGATACCCGCCAGCTCACGCCTGCCGTCAGGCCTTCAAATGCGCCTTCCCACTGCTTGCTCTCTTCAGGATCAAGACGATCATTACCGTAAATTCCGTAGAGTTGCCCCTGATTCGGTGCTTTATAGGCCGTGCCATAAGAAGCAATGAAACGATAACCGTCAATAAACTCCCAGGCCACACTGCTCTGCCAGGTGCCATGACGTCCAAACTGAGAGTTGTCGTCGCTGCGAACCGCCCCTTCCAGAGTGACGTCACCAAACTGCTGCAACCCGGTCAGGTAGACGCCCGTGTTACGAATGTCGTAGGCATTCGACACATAGTTGGTGTTAGGTTCTGTACTCTGCTTCTGCCAGTCGATACCCGCGCCGATATTACCGTGGCCCACGTCCACAGAGTTTGTCCACTGGACGTTGTACTGTTTGATTTCATCCAGCGTCGCCGTGTAGTCATAGCGCCCAAGATGCGGATCGTAGTTAAAATCCTTACTGTGGCTGTAACTGGAGATCAACTGCGAATGGAAGATATCGTCGTTAAAGCGCACTCCGGCATCCCAGGTCTGGCTATATAACTGACGGGTATCAACAAGCACATTTGGATTGTAATAATTGTCATAGGCAGTACGGTTGCTGTAGCCATACCCGCGAACGAAGCCGCTCCAATGAGCGGAGAACGCATGCTCAAGCGCACCGTAGATCGTTTTATTCATGTAGCCGTCACGATCGGTTTGCGGAACGCCACCGTTGTTGCCGTCCGCCACCACGTCAAAGCCTTTGGTATACGTGTAATCACCTGCCAGCGTCACACGCGTGGAGTCACCCAGCGTCTGCTGCGTACTGCCGCCATAATTTTGGTAGCCATGCGAGCCTACGCCTGCATTCAGAGTCGTACCGTCCTTGGCGCGGGTGGTAATGATGTTCACTACGCCACCAATCGCATCGGAGCCATACACCGCCGAACGCGGGCCACGAATGTATTCGATACGCTGCACCAGCGCGATAGGGAACTGGCTGAGGTCGGACGACCCCGTAACACCCGCCTGGTTAAGGCGAATACCATCGACGAGAATCAGGACGTGACTGGAGTTGGTGCCACGTATAAAGAGAGAAGAGAGTTGCCCCATCCCGCCATTTTGCGCCGTATCCACGCCGGGCAAGCGGCGCATGACATCGATAACGGTCGTGGATTGCCAGCGATCTATATCTTCACGCGTTACAACCGAGGTTGCAGCCAGAACAGATTTTTCAGGTTGTTCAAAACGATTTGCCGTCACCACCAACGAGTCGGCACTGTCCTGCGCCCAGCCCGAAAATGCCGTGACGGACAACGCCGTCAACAGCGATACTTTTTTAATCATTGTTAAAGCATCCACAATATAAGAAGGATGCCGCAGGCCTCATCTATAGCACGCGATGATGAAACCAAATGCGACGTGATCCCGGCAGGTCTTCGGGCTAGGTGGCGTTATACGGATGAAGACTTCCCATTTTCACAGTGTCTACAACTCTCATCCCGCCAGTCTTTACCGCTGCGCGTCAGCTCCAGATTTACACTGGATTCCCTTTTCACTCTCAGGAGACCGGAAACAGAATGCTACAATTAGACACGTATAGATGTCCAGATAGCTATTGGCCATTAAATCTGGACATCCCCTGAACAATGCCTACAATCCCCGCGTAATTCTTTATCACTCAGGACGCATCATGACCCCAGAACACCTCCCGACAGAACAGTACGACGCGCAGCTGGCAGAGAAAGTCGTCCGCCTGCAAAGTATGATGACGCCTTTCAACGCGCCCGTTCCCGAGGTGTTCCGCTCTCCTGTCAGCCACTACCGCATGCGTGCCGAGTTCCGCATCTGGCACGACGGTGACGATCTGTACCACATCATTTTCGATCAGCAGACGAAGTCCCGTATTCGCGTGGACAGCTTTCCGGCGGCGAGCGAGCTCATTAACCAGTTAATGAAGCTGATAATGGACGGCGTGCGCAACAACCCTGTGCTGCGCAACAAGCTGTTCCAGATTGACTACCTGACCACGCAAAGCAATCAGGCGATTGTCTCTCTGCTGTATCACAAAGCCTTGAACGACGAGTGGCGCGAGCAGGCAGAAGCGCTGCGCGATGCGCTGCGCGCGCAGAACATCAACGTTCACCTGATTGGCCGCGCGACCAAAACTAAAATCATGCTCGACCAGGACTACATCGACGAGCGCCTGCCGGTAGCGGGTAAAGAGATGGTGTATCGTCAGGTCGAGAACAGCTTCACCCAGCCGAACGCCGCAATGAACGTGCAGATGCTGGAATGGGCGCTGAAAGCGACAGAAGGGTCTAAGGGCGATCTGCTGGAACTGTACTGCGGTAACGGTAACTTCTCGCTGGCGCTGGCGCGTAACTTCGATCGCGTGCTGGCAACGGAAATCGCCAAGCCGTCGGTTGCCGCCGCGCAGTACAACATTGCCGCTAACCATATCGACAACGTGCAGATCATTCGTATGGCGGCAGAAGAGTTCACGCAGGCGATGAACGGCGTACGCCAGTTTAACCGCCTGGAAGGGATCGATCTGAAGAGCTACCAGTGTGAGACGATTTTTGTCGACCCGCCGCGCAGTGGCCTGGACAGCGAAACCGAAAAGATGGTGCAGGCGTACCCGCGCATTTTGTACATCTCCTGTAACCCGGAGACGCTGTGCAAGAACCTCGAAACATTGAGCCAGACGCACAAGGTTGAACGTCTGGCGCTATTCGATCAGTTCCCGTATACGCACCATATGGAGTGCGGCGTACTGCTCACGGCGAAGTAATGTGGGCCTTGTAGGGCAGGTAAGCGAAGCGCCACCTGCCAAAAAAGCCGGATGGCGCTTCGCTTATCCGGCCTACAATGACAAAACCCTTTACTCTGGTAACTGGCTCTTGCGGCTACGCATGCGCGAACCAATCCAGAACACCAGCGCCACAGACAGTACCGCCGGCAGGAAGTTAGAGCCGATATCCGGATACTCCGCGCGCACCACGGTGCTATACAGCAAGACGCCCAGAATAAAGCAGGCAGCGGCCAGCCCCGGTAACCCCACCGGCATGGTGCGGTTCAGGTAACGTTGATGCAGGCAGTAAACCGTCAGCACCAGCGCAATAAGCGGGAAAATCGAAAACGGCACGATTGAGCTAAAAATAGCGGCAAACGTACCATTAATGGATAAGCCAGCGATCAATGCCAGCAACAGCGTCCCTTTATCCTGACCTGACTGTTTCATTACTCACCTTCACTCTTCGGTTTGATGTGCCAACTTCTCTTGTTCACGGCGATACCAGTAGTACGCACCTTTCGAAATCATGCGCAGCTGCAATACCAGTCGCTCTTCGAGCTGCTTGCGTTGTTCAATGCTGACATCCAGCGCTTCGGCACCTGCGCTGAAAACAATCGTCACCATGGCTTCGGCCTGTGCTTCAGTAAACGCACGCGGCATATGGTTTTCGAGTTCCAGATAGTCGGCAAGTTCCGCGATGAAGTGCTGAATTTCGCGCGCGACGGCGGCACGAAACGCCGCCGATGTGCCCGAACGCTCGCGCAGAAGCAGACGAAACGCGTTGGGGTTATTGCCGATAAACTCCATAAAGGTCGACACGGAGGTGCGGATCACGCTGCCCCCTTTAGCGATACGCTGACGCGCCTGGCGCATCAGCTGTCGCAGCATCAACCCGCTCTCATCGACCATGGTAAGGCCCAGTTCATCCACATCACGGAAGTGACGATAGAAGGACGTTGGCGCAATCCCGGCCTCGCGTGCGACTTCGCGCAGACTCAAACTGGCAAAACTCCGCTCAGCACTCAGTTGACTGAATGCTGCTTCCACCAGCGAACGCCGGGTTTTCTCTTTTTGTTGTGCTCTTACGCCCATCACGATAGTTGAATCCTTCCAAAGGCCTGATGGCACTATACCAGAGAATAAAATTAATCTGTTTGCCTGGCTTTGTGAATGATTGTTTACGTGCGGTTTGTGCTCCACTGCCGGAAAAAAGCACAACGATAATTGGGTTACTCTGGCAATGATGTTATGATTCTGTTGCTTTTATGTATAAGAACAGGTAAGCCTTGCCATGCCACATTCCTACGATTACGACGCAATAGTTATTGGTTCCGGCCCCGGCGGCGAAGGCGCTGCTATGGGTCTGGTGAAACAGGGAGCCAGAGTAGCGGTCATTGAGCGCTACCATAATGTCGGCGGCGGTTGCACCCACTGGGGCACCATCCCTTCGAAAGCCCTCCGCCACGCCGTTAGCCGCATTATTGAATTTAACCAGAACCCTCTCTACAGCGACCACTCCCGACTTCTTCGTTCCTCCTTTGCCGACATCCTGAATCACGCGGATACCGTCATTAACCAGCAGACGCGCATGCGTCAGGGGTTTTATGAGCGTAACCACTGTGAGATTTTGCAGGGCAACGCGCATTTTGTGGATGAACATACCCTGGCGCTCGAATGTCACGACGGTTCGGTTGAAACCCTCACCGCCGAAAAATTTGTGATTGCCTGCGGTTCACGTCCATACCATCCGGCAGACGTGGACTTCTCGCACCCGCGCGTTTACGACAGCGACTCCATCCTCAGCCTGCAGCACGAGCCACGCCATGTGATCATCTATGGCGCGGGCGTGATTGGCTGTGAATATGCGTCGATATTCCGCGGAATGGAGGTCAAAGTTGATCTCATCAACACCCGCGACCGCCTGCTGGCATTCCTCGACCAGGAGATGTCAGACTCCCTCTCCTATCACTTCTGGAACAGCGGCGTAGTCATTCGCCACAACGAAGAGTACGAGAAGATCGAAGGCTGCGACGACGGGGTGATCATGCACCTGAAGTCCGGCAAAAAGCTGAAAGCCGATTGCCTGCTGTACGCCAACGGCCGTACCGGCAACACGGATTCACTGAAGCTGGAAAATATCGGGCTTGAGACCGACAGCCGCGGTCAGCTGAAGGTCAACAGCATGTACCAGACCGCGCTACCGCACGTTTACGCGGTCGGCGACGTAATTGGTTACCCGAGCCTGGCCTCCGCCGCTTACGACCAGGGGCGCATTGCGGCTCAGGCGCTGGTAAAAGGCGAAGCGACGGCGCACCTGATCGAAGATATCCCAACGGGGATCTACACTATTCCTGAAATCAGTTCGGTCGGTAAAACCGAGCAGCAGCTGACGGCAATGAAGGTGCCTTACGAGGTGGGACGTGCCCAGTTTAAACATCTGGCGCGGGCGCAAATCGTGGGGATGAGCGTGGGTACGCTGAAGATCCTGTTCCATCGCGAGACGAAAGAGATCCTCGGGATTCACTGCTTCGGTGAACGCGCGGCGGAAATCATTCATATCGGCCAGGCAATAATGGAGCAGAAAGGTGGTGGTAACACCATCGAGTACTTCGTTAACACCACCTTTAACTACCCGACGATGGCGGAAGCCTACCGGGTAGCTGCGCTGAACGGCTTAAACCGCCTGTTTTAACGCGTTGTCAAAATGGCCATCCATCGAACCACGGATGGCCTCTGCCAGCTGCTCATAGCGGCTGCGCAGCGGTGAACCCGGACGATAAACGAGACCAATGGTGCGACGCGGCTCCGGCTTGATGCACGGCAGATAGACCACGCCATCACGCTTACGCTCGCGCGGCACGGCCAGCGCAGGCAGCAGCGTAATTCCGCTTCCCGCCGCGACCATATTACGCAGCGTTTCCAGGCTGGTTGCGCGGAAATGGGTATCCTCATCCGCACCCGCTTCGAAGCAGAAGCCCATCGCCTGATCGCGCAGGCAGTGGCCATCTTCCAGCATCAGCAGCTTTTCACCGGCCAGATCGGCCATCGGCACGCGATCGCGGTTCGCCCACGGATGATCTTCATAGATCGCCAGCATCATCGGCTCATCGAACAGCGGCACTTCAATAAAGGCTTCGCTCTCTTTCACTAGCGCCAGAATGGCACAGTCGAGCTTGCCGCTATCTAACTGCGCCAGCAGCTGATGCGTTTGCGCTTCATGCAGGTACATTTCGAGTTTCGGGAACGTCTGGTGCAGCATCGGGATGATGTGCGGCAACAGGTACGGGCCAACGGTTGGGATCAGGCCGATATGCAGCGGGCCGGACATCGCCTCCCCCTGCTGGCTTGCCATTTCCTTGAGCACTTTGACCTCGCGCAGCACGGTGCGCGCCTGATCCACCAGCAGCAGACCTGCCTGTGTGAACAGAACCTTACGACTGGTGCGCTCCAGCAGCATCACGCCCAGCTCGTCTTCCAGCTTGCGGATCTGACCGCTCAGCGTGGGCTGGCTGACGTGGCAGGAATCTGCCGCGCGGCGAAAGTGACGATGCTCGGCTAACGCTACCAGGTATTCAAGATCACGAATATTCATTATTCATCCTCCGTCGCCACGATAGTTCATGGCGATAGATAGCATAGCAACGAACGATTATCCCTATCAAGCATTCTGTTGAATAATACACCACATAGACGAGGCGGCACGTGTTTGACCCTTGACGTCCCCGCACCGTCAGCGAGTTTCTCTCAAAACTCGAACAACTAAAGCCAACGTGAACTTTTGCGGACCCCGTGGTCCGCTTTTTTTTGCGTAAAAAAGCCTGGCACTAAGCCAGGCTACATTTACCCTCACCCTAGCCCTCTCCCTAAGGGAGAGGGAACCGATCGAGCCCCTCTCCTCGTGGGAGAGGGGTTGGGGTGAGGGCATCACACCGCACAAATCAAACCAACCGGCTCTTCGCATCCGCAATCGCCTGCGCCACCTGCTTCGGCGACACGCCGCCTTTCGCCGCACGCTTATCCAGACAAGACTGCAGGGCCAGAATCGGATACACATCGTCTCCAATCACCGCGCTGAATTTCTGCAGCTCGGCCAGCGTCAGATCTTCCAGAGGCTTGCCCTGACGAATCGCCTCTACCACCGCTTCACCGACAATATGGTGCGCCTCGCGGAACGGTACGCCTTTCGCCACCAGGTAGTCCGCCAGCTCGGTGGAGTTTGCATAGCCCTGCTGCGCCGCTTCCTGGCAGCGCGGACGTTTCACCTGAATGCCGTCCAGCACCAGCGCGCCCATATGCAGGCAGTCCAGCCAGGTGTCGAGCGCGTCGAACAGCCCTTCTTTATCTTCCTGCATATCTTTGTTGTACGCCAGCGGCAGCCCTTTCAGGGTCATCATCATGCCGGTCAGCGCACCCTGCACGCGGCCACACTTGCCGCGGATCAGCTCCAGCGCGTCCGGGTTTTTCTTCTGCGGCATCAGGGATGAGCCTGAGGTCACGCGGTCGGACAGCTCGACGAAGCCCGCTTCGCCAGAGTTAAAGAAGATCAGGTCTTCGGCAAAGCGCGACAGGTGCACCATCCCGATAGAGGCATTGGAGAGCAGCTCCAGCACGTGGTCGCGGTCAGAAACGCTGTCCAGGCTGTTACGGGTGGCGGAGGCAAAGCCCAGCCAGCCTGCCAGCTGTTCACGGTCAATTTCATACGCCGTACCGGCCAGCGCGCCGCTGCCCAGCGGGCTGACGTCCAGGCGCTTCAGGGTATCCTGCAGACGGCTTTCGTCACGCGCCAGCATCTCAACGTAGGCCAGACACCAGTGCGCAAAGGTCACCGGCTGGGCGCGCTGCAGGTGGGTATAACCCGGCATCACCGCGTCCTGGTTGTTCTGCGCGGTCTCCACCAGCGCACTCTGCAGCTGACGGTTGGCCGCCAGCAGTTCGCCAACGGTATCTTTACACCACAGCTTCAGGTCGGTGGCGACCTGATCGTTACGGCTGCGCCCGGTGTGCAGCTTTTTACCCAGTTGGCCGACTTTGTCGATCAGTTTGCCTTCCACCCAGCTGTGAATATCTTCAGCATCGCTTTCGAGGATCTGCTGCGGGTTAAGACGCACCTCTTCCAGCAGATTGTTCAGCGCGTCTTCCAGCTGTAATTGTTCGTCTGCGGTCAGTACGCCCACCGTCACCAGCGCTTTGGACCAGGCCACAGAGCCGACAATATCCTGTTCGGCCAGGCGGTAGTCGAAGCGCAAAGAGTCGTTGAACTGTTTGAACCGCTGATCCGCTGCCTGTGTAAAACGCCCACCCCAAAGTGCCATAACATGATTCCTTTATTCGTTAGTTCTGCCGGGTGGCGCTTCGCTTACCCGGCCTACGGTCATTCAATAAAAACTTAGGCTAAAATACGCGTGCCAATCGGCGTGCCGTTAAACAGCGCCGGGAGCTGCTCCGCGTGACGCCAGGAGGCGATATCCACAGGGCGGCCCAGCGTACGCGCCGCATCCAGCGCGGCGTTCACTTTAACGATCATGCCGTCGGTAATAATGCCCTGTTCGATCAGCTGCTCAGCTTTGGCGGCGGTCATTTCCGCAATGCGCTGGCCTTTACCGTCCAGAATGCCGCTCACGTCGGAGAGCAGGATCAGGTCCGCACCCAGCGTTGCCGCCAGTGCCGTCGCCGCCTGGTCAGCGTTGACGTTCATCAGCTCGCCCTCTTCGGTCACACCGATAGAGCTCACCACCGGCAGGAACCCCCCTTCCAGCAGCGTATTAATCAGCTTAGGCGAACCCGGCTGTGCCAGTCCAACGTGGCCGAGCTCTTCGTCGAGCTGGGTCACTTTTACGCTGTCGCCATCGCCCAGATAGAGGCCAACGGAGGCAATGTGGTGTTTCTTCGCCCACGCCAGCAGCGTTTTGTTCGCCGTACCCGCCAGCGCACCGGTAATGATGTCGATCTGGTCAGCAGGCGTGACGCGCAGGCCGTTCTTCTTTTTCACCGGCAGGTTGAGCCCTTTCATCAGCTCGTCCACCACGCAACCGCCGCCGTGCACAATCACCAGCGGACGTTGGTGTGATTCACGATAGTTCACCAGCGCGGTAAACAGACGCTCCAGCGCTTCTTCGCTGTCCAGCAGTACACCACCGAGTTTGATAATTAATGGGTTCATCATCACACCTTAAATAAGAGCCTGCGTTTCCGGGAAACCGAAACGAATATTTGCACACTGCATTGCCTGTGCGGCAGCGCCTTTGAGTAAGTTATCTTCTGCGGCGACCACAATTATATGCTCGCCCTGCACGGCAAAGCCGATGTCGCAGAATGGCAGGCCGACCACATTTTTCAGCGCCGGCACGCCTTTGTCGTACATACGTACCAGCGGTTTATCCGCGTACGCCTGCGTGAAGGCCTCGCTCACCTGCTCTTTGGTCACACCAGGCTTCAGGCGGCAGGTAATGGTTTCGAGGATCCCTCGCGGGAAGCTGCCCAGATGCGGGGTGAAAATCACCTCGGCGCCCAGATGCGTCGTGATTTCAGGGTGATGACGGTGATTAAACACGCCATACGGCTGAAGGCTCACTTCGCAGAAGCTGTTGGAGATAGCGGCCTTGCGCCCTGCTCCGCTCACGCCGCTGGTAGCGTTGATCACCGGCCACTGGTTGAGATCCAGCAGGCCCGCGTCGATCAGCGGCTTCAGGGAAAGCTGCGCCGCCGTCGGGTAGCAGCCCGGCACGGCAATCAGGTTCGCTTCTTTCAGCTTGTCTGCGCTCCACTCCGCCAGGCCGTACACCGCTTTTTCAAGCAGATCCGGGTGCTGATGGGTGAAACCATAATATTTTTCGTAAAACGCGCCGTCGTTAACGCGGAACGCGCCGGAGAGATCGAAGACTACGCAGCCAGCCGCCAGAAACTGCGGCGCCAGGTCGTGGCTGACCTCGTGCGCGGTGGCTAAAAACACCACGTCGACGCCGTCGGTAAACTCGCTGATGTCAGACATTGGCTGCAGCGGCAGATCGACAATGCCCCTAAGCTGCGGATGCAAATCGGAAATTAACTTTCCTGCATCATTGCTTTGCGCTGACACGGTCAAAGCGGTTATGGTCATATGTGGATGGCGATTCACGTAGCTTACAAGCTCTGCGCCCGCATAACCGCTAGCGCCTACAATCAGCGTATTCAACATCGGGTTCCTTTATGCTCAACGTTAATGTATTTTTATTCACATTTATTGCATGAATATTGATACTATCACGACCTAAGGTGTGTCAACAATGAAAATGAACTTACCGCCATTTATCGAGATCTACCGCGCCCTGATTGCCACTCCGTCCATCAGCGCAACGGAAGAAGCGCTGGATCAGAGCAATGAGTCTTTAATCAATCTGCTGGCGGGTTGGTTTAGCGATCTTGGGTTTAACGTTGAGGTGCAGCCCGTCCCCGGAACACGCCACAAATTCAACCTGCTCGCCAGCACCGGTACCGGTGCGGGCGGCCTGCTGCTGGCCGGTCATACCGACACCGTGCCGTTTGACGATGGCCGCTGGACGCGCGACCCGTTCACCCTGACCGAGCACGATAACAAGCTCTACGGGCTGGGTACCGCCGACATGAAAGGCTTCTTCGCTTTTATCCTCGACGCGCTGCGTGACGTGGACGTGACGAAGCTGAAAAAACCGCTCTACATTCTGGCGACCGCCGATGAAGAGACCAGCATGGCGGGCGCGCGCTACTTCTCTGAAAACACGTCGATTCGCCCGGATTGCGCGATCATCGGCGAGCCGACTTCACTGCAGCCGATTCGCGCGCATAAAGGCCATATCTCTACCGCCGTGCGCGTGCTGGGCCAGTCCGGCCACTCCAGCGATCCGGCGCGCGGCGTGAACGCCATCGAACTGATGCATGACGCCATCGGCCGCATCATGACCCTGCGCGACGACCTGAAAGAGCGCTATCACTACGAGGCGTTCACCGTGCCGTACCCGACGCTGAACCTCGGCAGCCTGCACGGCGGTGATGCCTCGAACCGCATCTGCGCCTGCTGTGAACTGCACATGGACATCCGCCCGCTGCCGGGCATGACCCTGAGCGATCTCGACGGCCTGCTGAATGAAGCGCTGGCCCCGGTGAGCGAACGCTGGCCGGGCCGCCTGACGGTCTCGGAACTGCATCCGCCGATCCCGGGCTATGAATGCCCGCCGGATCACCAGCTGGTCCAGGTGGTGGAAAAACTGCTCGGCGAAAAAACCGACGTGGTGAACTACTGCACCGAAGCGCCGTTTATTCAGACCCTGTGCCCGACGCTGGTGCTCGGCCCGGGCTCCATCAACCAGGCCCACCAGCCGGATGAATATCTGGAAACCCGCTTCATTAAGCCCACCCGCGAACTGATTACTCAGGTTGTGCACCACTTCTGCTGGCATTAAAACCGCACCGAAGAGTCCCCTCTCCCTGTGGGAGAGGGTTAGGGTGAGGGCAACAAATCGCATGATCTCCGTCACATTCCCATAAGCATCTCTTATCTGACGCAAAGCGAATTAAATTTCGTAAATTGCCCACATTTATTCGTTTGCTGAACCGTTTTCGCAGCAATTGACGACGGGGGTTTTACGTGGCTTTATAAAGGGAGATGACAAAATAATGTCCAAAAGATTTTCGATTGGGCATAAACAAAAATGATGGGGTGACTGGGTTTTTATGAACGAACAATATTCCGCGTTGCGTAGTAATGTCAGTATGCTCGGCAAAGTGCTTGGAGATACCATCAAAGATGCGTTGGGGGAAAACATCCTCGACCGCGTTGAAACCATCCGCAAGCTGTCTAAATCTTCCCGTGCCGGTAACGAAGCCAATCGTCAGGAGCTGCTCACCACCTTGCAGAACCTGTCAAATGATGAGCTGCTGCCCGTTGCACGCGCATTCAGCCAGTTCCTGAATCTGGCCAACACCGCTGAGCAATACCACAGCATTTCGCCAAATGGCGAAGCTGCCAGCAACCCGGAAGTCATTGCCCGTACGCTTCGTAAACTCAAAGACCAGCCCAATCTCAACGAAGCCACCATCAAAAAAGCGGTGGAATCTCTTTCGCTGGAGCTGGTGCTGACCGCTCACCCAACCGAGATCACTCGTCGTACGCTGATCCACAAAATGGTGGAAGTGAACAACTGTCTGAAGCAGTTGGATAACAAAGACATTGCCGACTACGAGCGCAACCAGCTGATGCGACGCCTGCGCCAGCTGATTGCCCAGTCCTGGCATACCGATGAAATTCGTAAACATCGTCCAAGCCCGGTCGACGAGGCAAAATGGGGCTTTGCGGTGGTGGAAAATAGCCTGTGGGAAGGGATACCAAACTACCTGCGCGAGCTGAACGAACAGCTAGAAGAGAACCTGGGCTACCGCCTGCCGGTTGATTTTGTTCCGGTGCGCTTCACCTCCTGGATGGGCGGCGACCGCGACGGTAACCCGAACGTGACCGCGGAAATCACCCGTCACGTCCTGCTGCTGAGCCGCTGGAAAGCGACCGATCTGTTCCTGAAAGATATTCAGGTACTGATCTCCGAGCTGTCGATGGTTGAAGCAACGCCGGAACTGCGCGCGCTGGCCGGAGAAGAAGGTGCCAGCGAGCCGTACCGTTTCCTGATGAAGAAACTGCGTGGTCAGCTGATGGCGACTCAGGCCTGGCTGGAGGCACGCCTCAAAGGTCAGCGCCTGCCGAAACCCGAAGGTCTGCTCAGCCAGAACGAGCAGCTCTGGGAGCCGCTATACGCCTGTTACCAGTCGCTTCAGGCCTGTGGCATGGGCATCATCGCCAACGGCGAACTGCTCGACACCCTGCGCCGCGTGAAGTGTTTCGGCGTGCCGCTGGTGCGTATCGATGTACGTCAGGAAAGTACCCGTCATACTGAAGCGCTGGGTGAACTGACCCGCTACCTCGGCATCGGCGATTATGAAAGCTGGTCCGAAGCCGACAAGCAGGCCTTCCTGATCCGCGAACTGAATTCCAAGCGCCCTCTCCTGCCGCGCAACTGGGAACCAAGCAACGACACTCGCGAAGTGCTCAATACCTGTAAGGCGATCGTGGATGCGCCGAAAGGATCGGTGGCCGCCTATGTGATCTCCATGGCGAAAACCCCGTCCGACGTGCTGGGCGTTCACCTCCTGCTGAAAGAAGCCGGTATCGACTACGCTCTGCCGGTCGCGCCACTCTTTGAAACCCTTGATGACCTGAACAACGCCAACGACGTGATGACGCAGTTGCTGAACATCGACTGGTATCGCGGCTTTATTCAGGGCAAGCAGATGGTGATGATCGGCTATTCCGACTCCGCCAAAGACGCGGGCGTGATGGCGGCATCCTGGGCGCAGTATCAGGCGCAGGACGCGCTGATCAAAACCTGCGAGAAAGCGGGTATAGAACTGACCCTGTTCCACGGACGCGGTGGCTCAATCGGCCGTGGCGGCGCGCCTGCTCACGCGGCACTGCTGTCACAACCACCGGGAAGCCTGAAAGGCGGCCTGCGCGTTACCGAGCAGGGCGAGATGATCCGCTTTAAATACGGTCTGCCGGAAGTGACGATCAGCAGCCTGTCGCTCTACACCAGCGCCATTCTGGAAGCGAACCTGCTGCCGCCGCCGGAGCCGAAAGAGTCCTGGTGCCACATCATGGACGAGCTGTCAGATATCTCCTGCGATCTGTACCGCGGCTACGTGCGTGAAAACAAAGATTTCGTGCCTTACTTCCGCTCGGCAACCCCTGAGCAGGAGCTGGGTAAACTGCCGCTGGGCTCGCGTCCGGCCAAACGTCGCCCAACCGGTGGCGTCGAGTCTCTGCGTGCAATTCCGTGGATCTTCGCCTGGACGCAAAACCGTCTAATGCTGCCCGCCTGGCTGGGTGCCGGTGCCGCACTGCAGAAAGTGGTGGAAGACGGTAAGCAAAATGAACTGGAAACCATGTGCCGCGACTGGCCGTTCTTCTCTACCCGCCTGGGCATGCTTGAGATGGTCTTCTCAAAAGCTGACCTGTGGCTGGCGGAATACTACGATCAGCGTCTGGTGAAACCTGAGCTGTGGACGCTGGGTAAAGAGCTGCGCGAACTGCTGGAAGGCGACATCAAAGTGGTGCTGGATATCGCCAACGACTCACACCTGATGGAAGACCTGCCGTGGATTGCCGAATCTATCCAGCTGCGTAATATCTACACCGACCCGCTGAACGTCCTACAGGCAGAACTGCTGCACCGTTCGCGTCTGGCAGAAGAGGAAGGTAAAGAGCCGGATCCACGCGTCGAACAGGCGTTAATGGTGACAATTGCAGGCGTTGCGGCAGGTATGCGTAACACTGGTTAATCGGTTTTGCCGGGTGGAGCTTACGCTTACCCGGTCTACAATATGCTTTTCGTAGGCCCGGCAAGCGCCAGCGCCGCCGGGCAATACCCTGGTATCCACACCATGCACCACGATATCCCCCACATCCTGAATGACCTGATCAACGGCACCTTGCCGCTGCGTCAGGTGCATTTCCCCCCTTCGGCTATACCGCTCCCCCGAACGTCACCTTGCCTCGTACTTAGCTTTGATACAGCCTGCGAAGCGTTATTTTTTTCATCCGGTAATATTCCGCTTCAACCCGCCTTTTCGCTCAACATCAGCTTCGGCAAGCAACAACTGACTCTTCAGCTCGAGCGCGACAACACGCTTTTGCAACAGCAACAGGTTGCCAGACGCGGGCCGCGAGTGGGCGCATTCCTTTTGCAGACGCTCGCTGAATTGCAAATGCAGCCAGACGATCGGGAAACGGCCAGACTGGTGGTATTAAGTTTGCTCAGCCACTGTCGCGATCTGCTGGGCAGCGATATCCATACCGCCAGCCGCAGCCGTGCATTATTTGAAGCGATTCGTCACTACATCGAAGAACATCACGCCTCTGCACTGACCCGTGAATCGGTGGCGCAGGCGTTTTATATTTCACCGAACTACCTTTCTCATCTTTTTCAAAAAACAGGCAGCGTGGGGTTCAACGAATATCTTACGCAAACACGCCTCGAGCACGCGCGTCAGCTTCTTAAAGGCTACGAATTTAAAATCAAAGATATCGCCGCCAGCTGTGGGTTTACGGACAGCAACTACTTTTGCCGTCTCTTTCGCAAACACACCGAACGTTCCCCTTCCGAATATCGACGCCAGTATCACAGCCAGCTCATCACCAAAAAGTAGCATTGTGATCGCTCTCTCACTTCGCTAAGGACATTACATTTGTCCAGTATTTAGCAAAATTGACCTGTATTCGCCGTGCCTGGGTGCCCCATATCCTTTATTCAACCTTTCTGACTTAAGGAAAAATAATGGAACTGTACCTGGATACCGCCAACGTGGCGGAAGTAGAACGTCTGGCGCACATTTTTCCCATAGCGGGCGTCACCACAAATCCGAGCATCATTGCTGCCAGCCGCGAATCCATCTGGGAGGTGCTCCCGCGCCTGCAAAAAGCTATTGGCCCAGAAGGCACGCTGTTTGCCCAAACCATGAGTCGCGACGCAGAAGGCATGGTGGCGGAAGCTAAACGCCTGAGTAATGCCATCCCGGACATCGTGGTGAAGATCCCGGTCACGGCGGAGGGGCTTACCGCGATCAAAGCGCTGAGAAAAGAGGGCATTACCACGCTGGGTACTGCCGTTTATAGCGCCGCACAGGGTTTGCTCGCCGCGCTGGCGGGAGCGAAATATGTCGCTCCCTATGTAAACCGCGTTGATGCTCAGGGTGGTGACGGCATTCGCATGGTCCAGGAGCTGCAATCCCTGCTGGAACTGCACGCGCCGGAAAGCAGGGTGCTCGCCGCCAGCTTCAAAACGCCGCGCCAGGCGCTGGACTGCCTTCTCGCCGGATGTGAAGCAATCACGCTTCCTTTAGATGTAGCGCAACAAATGCTCGGCACCCCGGCGGTAGAGTCAGCCATAGAGAAGTTCGAGCATGACTGGAAAAACGCGTTTGGTAACCTCAACCTCTAAGGGAGAACTGTTATGGACCGTATCATTCAATCACCTGGGAAATACATCCAGGGTGCTGATGTGCTTACCCGTCTCGGCGACTATCTGAAACCGCTGGCACAGCGTTGGCTGGTTGTTGGCGATAAATTTGTGCTGGGTTTTGCCGAAGAAACCCTGCGCCAGAGTTTTAAAAAAGCCGAACTGCATGCCGAAATTGCGCCATTTGGTGGCGAATGTTCACAAAATGAAATCGATCGCCTGAAAAAGCTGGCCGACAGCGCCGACTGCATGGCGGTGCTGGGCATTGGCGGCGGTAAAACGCTGGATACCGCCAAAGCGCTTGCCCACTTTATGGACGTGCCGGTCGCCATTGCGCCAACCATCGCATCCACCGATGCGCCGTGCAGCGCCCTTTCCGTGATTTATACCGACAGCGGTGAGTTCGACCGCTACCTGATGCTGCCGCACAACCCGAACATGGTCATTATCGACACCAAAGTGGTGGCGGGTGCACCGGCGCGGCTGCTGGCCGCCGGGATTGGCGATGCACTGGCAACCTGGTTTGAAGCACGCGCCTGCTCGCGCAGCGGGGCAACCACTATGGCGGGCGGAAAGTGCACACAGGCGGCGTTAGCGCTGGCCGAGCTGTGCTACAACACGCTGGTTGAAGAGGGTGAGAAGGCGATGCTGGCAGCGGAACAGCACGTGGTGACGCCTGCTCTTGAACGCATTATCGAAGCCAACACCTATCTCAGCGGCGTAGGTTTTGAAAGCGGTGGTCTGGCAGCGGCACACGCTATTCATAACGGTATGACGGCGGTACCGGATGCGCATCACTTCTACCACGGCGAAAAAGTGGCGTTTGGCACGCTGACTCAGCTGGTGCTGGAAAACGCGCCGGTAGAGGAGATCGAAACCGTCGCGGCACTTTGTCACAGCGTGGGGCTGCCGATCACGTTGGCGCAGTTGAATATCAAAGAAGATATTCCGGCGAAAATGCGTCTGATTGCGGAAGCATCTTGCGCAGAAGGTGAAACCATTCACAACATGCCGGGCGGCGTGTCACCGGATCAGGTTTACGCGGCGCTGCTGGTTGCCGACCAGTATGGGCAGCGTTTCCTGCAGGAGTGGGAGTAAATAGCGTGAATAAAAATCCCCGCATCAGCGGGGATTTTTTTGCCCGTAGGCCGGGTAAGCGTTAGCGCCACCCGGCACAAGGGTTACTGCAGGTCAAACCGATCCAGATCCATCACCTTCGCCCATGCCGCTACGAAGTCACGAACGAACTTCTCGCTGGCATCGCTGCTGGCGTAAACCTCAGCCAGCGCGCGCAGGACAGCGTTGGAACCGAAGACAAGGTCGGCACGGGTAGCGGTGTATTTCACTTCGCCGCTGGTGCGGTCGCTACCGGCAAACAGTTCGTTTGATTCATCGGTCGCTTTCCACTGGGTGTTCATATCCAGCAGGTTCACGAAGAAATCGTTGCTCAGCACGCCTTCACGGTTGGTGAATACGCCATTCTTGCTGCCATCGAAGTTGGCACCCAGAACGCGCAGGCCACCGATCAGCACCGTCAGCTCTGGCGCGGTCAGCGTCAGCTGCTGGGCTTTGTCGATCAGCAGTGACTCGGTGGTGGACACATCCACCTGCGCACGGTAGTTGCGGAAGCCGTCGGCAACGGGTTCGAGCAGGTTAAACATCTCGATATCCGTCTGATCCTGACGCGCATCCACGCGGCCCGGCGTGAACGGTACGGTGACGTACACGCCAGCAGCTTTCGCGGCTTGCTCTACGCCTACCACGCCCGCCAGCACGATGATATCGGCCAGGGAGGCTTTGTTGGTGGTGCGCTGGATAGCTTCCAGAGCCGGTAACGCACGAACCGCCGCGGCGTTCACATCCCAATCGCGCTGAGGTGCCAGTGCCAGACGCGCGCCGTTGGCACCGCCGCGCTTATCGCCACCGCGGAAGGTTGAAGCTGACGCCCAGGCAACCGAAACCAGTTCGCTCACGGACAGACCGGAAGCCACAATTTCCGCTTTCAGGCCTTCAATGTCTTCTTTCGAAGGATTGAACACCGCCTGAGGCAGCGGATCCTGCCAAATCAGATCTTCTTTCGGCACTTCCGGGCCGATGTAACGCGCTTTTGGCCCCATATCGCGGTGGGTCAGCTTGAACCAGGCACGCGCGAAGGCTTCGTTGAAGGCCTGCGGATCGTTCAGGAAGCGGCGGGAAATTTTCTCGAATTCCGGGTCAAAACGCAGCGTCAGGTCGGTGACCAGCATGGTAGGTTTACGTTTTTTCGACGGGTCAAACGGATCGGGCATGATTTCCGGTGCATCCACGGCTTCAAACTGAATCGCACCTGCCGGGCTGCGGGTCTGCACCCATTCGTATTTGAACAGGTTCTCGAAGAAGTAGTTGCTCCACTGGGTCGGGGTTTGCGACCAGATAACTTCCAGACCGGAGGTAATGGCATCTGCGCCAATCCCCGTACCGTGCGTGCTCGCCCAGCCCAGGCCCTGCGCTTCAATCGGCGAGGCTTCCGGGTCGGTGCCCACATGCGTGGCTTCACCCGCGCCGTGGGTTTTGCCGAGAGTGTGGCCGCCCGCGATCAGCGCAACGGTCTCTTCGTCGTTCATGCCCATGTTGCCGAAGGTCGCGCGAATGGCCGCCGCAGCAGACAGGGGTTCACCGCTGGCGTTTGGCCCTTCCGGGTTGACGTAAATCAGGCCCATTTCGGTGGCGGCGAGAGGACGCTTCGCCAGCGCTTCCGGGTCACGGTGGGTCAGCCAGGCCTTTTCATCGCCCCAGTTCACGTCCAGATCCGGCTCCCAGACGTCTTCACGCCCGGCGCCAAAACCAAAGGTGCGGAAGCCAGAGTTCTCCAGCGCCACGTTCCCCGCGAGGATAAACAGGTCAGCCCAGGAAATTTTTTGTCCGTATTTTTGTTTGATAGGCCACAGCAGGCGGCGCGCCTTATCCAGGCTCACGTTATCAGGCCAGGAGTTCAGCGGTGCAAAGCGTTGTTGACCGCGTCCGGCACCGCCGCGCCCGTCAACGGAGCGATAGGTACCTGCCCCGTGCCAGGCCATACGGATAAACAGGCCCGCATAGCTGCCCCAGTCGGCAGGCCACCACGGTTGAGAGTCGGTTAAAAGTGTTTTGAGATCGCCTTTAAGGGCGGAGTAATCAAGCTTGCTAAATTCTTTGCGGTAGTCGAAGTCTTCACCCAGTGGGTTCGAACGATTGGAATGTTGGTTAAGAAGATCGATGCGGAGTTGTTTTGGCCACCAGTCGCGGCTGCCTGTACCTGCGCCCGCGCTGTGATCGACGCCGCCCTGATGGAACGGGCATTTGCCGACTGATGCCGCTTTATTGGTCTCGTCTGACGTGCTCATCGCTTTGCTCCCTTTTACAGTGTTACCGTTACGATATACGCCCTTGTTGATAAGGTATAGTTGAGATAACCCACAGATTCGATAGTTAAATCCGTTTAATTTCCCATGGAAAATACATGAGTTTTGTACGTCAAAGGCAGCATCGCTGTTATGGCAGGAAAATAAAACCCTTATAAATCAAAAAACCCTCCGAAGAGGGCTCCTTTTTGTTACACGCCTGGTCTAACGCCGAGCGTGTGGCATATGGCGTAACTCATCTCTGCACGGTTCAGCGTGTAGAAGTGGAAATCCTTCACCCCTTCACGACTCAAGATCTTCACCATGTCCATCGCGATATTTGCGCCCACCAGCTTGCGTGTTTCCGGGTCATCGTCCAGCCCCTCGTACATTTTAGACATCCAAAGCGGAATGCGCACATTGGTCATATCGGCAAATTTCTTCGCCTGTTTGAAGTTAGAGACCGGCAGAATACCCGGGATAATTTCGACGTCGATACCCGCAGAAACGCAGCGGTCACGGAAGCGCAGGTAGCTTTCAACATCGAAGAAAAATTGCGTTATCGCGCGGTTCGCGCCAGCGTCGACTTTGCGTTTCAGGTTGAGCAGGTCCGCCTGGGCGCTTTTCGCTTCCGGATGCACTTCAGGATAAGCAGCAACGGAGATATCAAAGTCAGCCACGTCTTTCAGCAGCGCAACCAGATCGGCGGCATACATGTCCGGCTTGCCGCTCCCCGGCGGCAGGTCACCGCGCAGGGCAACGATATGACGAATGCCGTTATTCCAGTAATCCTGGGCGATAGCCCGCAGCTCGTCGGGGGTGGCGTCGATACAGGTAAGGTGCGGTGCCGCTTCCAGACCGGTACGATCTTTGATGCCTTTAATGATGCTGTGCGTACGGTCACGCTCGCCGGAGTTAGCACCATAAGTCACGGAAACAAACTTCGGTTTCAGGCTGCTCAGGCGATCGATAGAGCTCCACAGGGTTTGCTCCATTTCACTGGTGCGCGGCGGGAAAAATTCAAAAGAGACGTTAATCTGGCCGTTTACTTCGGCCAGGCTCTGATTCAGGGCTTCCCGCTGGTTGGCGTGAAAAAAGCTCATACCTTACCTCTATCTATCGCGTGTCGTTGTCTGTGGTGTTGTGAACTTCTATACGTTTAGACGTCCAGATGTAAAAATGACGGAAAAGCGGAGTGACGTCAACATAAATAATCAACAATAACGGTGAGGTTTGTTCAGGGAAGATGAAGGGAATTCATGATGGGGGGTGAGTGCGGTCTGATGCCCTCACCCTAACCCTCTCCCACAGGGAGAGGGAAATACAGAGGTTACAGTAGCTTAGCCAGACGGTTAATGTCGGACTGGATCGCCCCGGCGGTGACATCGCGCCCCGCGCCCGGACCGCGGATCACCAGCGGGTTATCGCGGTACCAGCGGCTTTCGATAGCGAAGACGTTATCGCACGGCAGCAGCGCCGCCAGCGGATGTTCAGGACGCACCGCCTCCACGCCTACGCGCGCTTTACCGTTCGCCTCGAAACGCGCTACGTAGCGCAGCACCAGGCCCATCTCGTTGGCGGCTTCCAGACGCTGTACCATCTGCTCGTTCAGCTCATCGCCGTTTTCGAAGAAGTGATCCACAGACCCTTCCTCACAGCCCGCAGGCACCAGCGATTCAACACGCACCTGACCCGGTTCGATGTCGTAGCCCGCTTCACGCGCCAGGATCACCAGCTTACGCATCACGTCTTTCCCGGCAAGGTCCACGCGCGGATCGGGCTCGGTTAAGCCCTGCTGCCATGCCTGATCCACCAGGTCGGTGAAGGGTACAGTGCCGTCGAACTGCAGGAACAGCCAGGAGAGCGTACCGGAGAAGATACCGCTCAGCGCCAGAATGCTGTCGCCGCTTTCAATCAGGTCGCGCACGGTATGGTTAACCGGCAGCCCCGCGCCAACGGTGGCGTTGTACAGCCAGTGACGACCGGTTTTTTCAAACGCGTCGTGGATCTGACGGTATTTATCGGTGCTGCTCGCCCCCGCCAGCTTGTTGGCGCTGATGACGTGGAAGCCGTGGCTGGCGAAATCCAGATACTGATCCGCAAGCTGCTCGCTGGCGGTCACGTCCAGCACGACCAGGTCATCGTAAGGGTGCGCGCGCATCCACAGGAACAGGGACTCTTCATCCTGCTCAACGGCTTCATCATTAAAGAAGGCAAGCGCCCGGCTGGCGTCCAGCCCTTCGTAATTCAACAGGCTACGGCGACTGTCCACCACGCCCGCGAGAATAAATTCAAATCCGGTACGCGCGGAGAGCGTTTCCTGCTCACGGGCGAACAGTTCCAGCCAGCGGGAACCGATGTTCCCTTTCCCGAACAGCACCAGGCCGATGCGTTTTTCCGCGCGGAACAGGGAGGTATGCAGACCCTGAATCAGGCTTTCGGTTGGCCTTTTACGCAGCACGGCCACCAGGCTAATTCCCTCTTCCGACTGCCAGGTGAACTCCACCGGCTGGCCTTTCAGCTGCTGCCAGAAGCGGTGGCAGTGCAGCGGGTTACGGGTGACGCCCGCGCCCACCATCGCCACCAGCGCCAGACCCTGACGCAGGCGAAGCTCGCCCGGCAGGCCCGCTTCATCGAGGATTTTCAGCGCGCTGTCCGCCACTTCTGCGGTATAGCAGAACTGCAGCAGCTGGCGGTCGTTGTGAACGCCGACGGCCAGCGGACGCACCTGAGCACGTTTGAGGATCAGGTCGATATCTTTATGTGCCAGCTTGAAGTCCTGGCCCGCAGGCACCTGGAACTCAATCAGGCAGATGTCGTCGTGGCTGGTGACAATACGCGCGCCCGTACCGGAGGCCAGTACGCGTTCGATACGGGTAGAGCCTTGATCCGGGGTATAGCTGCAGCGCAGCTGCAGGTCGATATCGCTACCGGAAACCGGCTGCAGCGTACGGGCGTGCAGTACCGGCGCGGCCAGGCGCGCCAGCTCGCTGGCTTCGTCGAGACGCAGCAGCGGCAGCAGGCAGGCATCTTTCACCTTACGCGGGTCCGCGCTGTAGACACCGGCCACGTCGCTCCAGATGGTGACGCGGGACACGCCCGCCAGGGCACCAATTTGCGTTGCCGAGTAGTCCGAGCCGTTACGGCCCAGCAGCACGGTTTCGCCCGCGTTGCTGCGGCTGATAAAGCCGGTCACCACAATGCGTTTGCCCGGATGCTGCACCAGCAGCTGTTGCAGCAGCGGGTAGGACAAACCTTCATCCACCTGAGGCTGCGCGGCGCGTTCGGCACGCAGGAAATCACGCGCGTCGAGCCAGGCCGCCTCCACGCCCAGGTGTTGCAGAACGGCGGCCATCAGACGTGCGGACCACACTTCACCGTGGCCCACCACTTCGGCATAGACCGCGTCGGTAATACCGCTGTCCAGCAGGGCAGCCAGACGCTCAAGGTCATGGGTAAAGGCGCTGATCAGTCCATCCGCCACGTCCGCAGGCAGCAGGCCGGCAATCAGCTCGCTCTGGTAACGGCGTAAAGACTGTTGTACCTGATGCGCAGAAAGGCGATCGGTCTGGCTCAGTTTCAGCCAGCTAATCAACTGGTTGGTGGTGCTGCCCGCCGCCGAGACAACCATCATGTCACCCGGCTGTGAATACTCGGTCATGATCCCTGCAACGCGCAGGTAACACTTCACATCAGCAAGACTACTACCACCAAACTTGTGCAGTTGACGACCCTTCGCCCCTGCCTGCGCTATCACACTCATGATTACCCCTTGGCTGCGACCTGGAAGCCATTTTCCAGATCGGCAATTAAATCTTCAGAATCTTCAATGCCGGTTGAGATACGCAGCAGCGTCTCAGAGATCCCGGCGGCGGCACGTGCTTCCGGTGCCATACCTGCGTGCGTCATGGTCGCGGCGTGGGAGATTAAGCTTTCAACCCCACCTAATGATTCCGCCAGCGTAAACAATGACAGCCCGCTCAGGAAGCGACGCAGCGTTTGCTCGTCACCGTCCAGTTCAAAACTCAACATCGCGCCAAATCCTTTCTGCTGGCGCGCGGCAATCTCATGCCCCTGATTTTCCGGCAGCGACGGGTGATAGAGTTTCTTCACCAGCGGCTGGGTTTTCAGGAAATCGACGATCGCCTGGGCATTGCGCTGCGCCACTTCCATGCGTGGCGACAGGGTGCGAATGCCGCGTAACAGCAGGTAGCTGTCGAAGGCGCTCGCGGTGACGCCAATGTTATTGGCCCACCATGCCAGTTCGGTGACAACATCGGGATCTTTTGCAATCACCACGCCTGCCACCACATCAGAATGACCGTTCAGATATTTAGTGCATGAATGCAACACCAGATCGGCACCCAGTGCTAACGGGTTCTGAAGGGCCGGACTGAGGAACGTATTATCCACTACACTTATCGCTCCCGCATCCCTTGCGAGCTGACAAATTTTCGCAATATCGACAACGCGCAACAATGGATTGCTTGGACTTTCCACCAGAACCAGCTTCGGTTGCTCTGCCAGCGCCTGCTTCAGCGCCTGTTCGTCGTTTTGATCGACAAACAGCACGCGATAGCAGCCGCGTTTTGCCAGGCTGTCAAACAGGCGATAGCTGCCGCCGTAGCAGTCGTGCGGCGCAACCAGCAGGTCGCCTGGCTTCAGGAACACCGTCGTCACCAGGTGGATTGCGGACATCCCCGTATTGGTTAATACCGCACCCGCCCCCCCTTCCAGCTCTGCCAGGGCACGCTGGGTCACGTCACGCGTAGGGTTGCCACGACGGGAATAGTCATGCGCGCGGGGTTCATTAAATCCGGTGAAATTATAGGTACTGGAAAGATGAATCGGCGGGACAACGCAGCCGTACTGCTCGTCATCATTCAATCCGCTACGCACTGCGATGGTGGCCTGTTTACGCGTCATGGTGAGGGCTTCCTGGCTTAATAGGTGAAAAGTCAGGCACCAGAGTAAACATTGAAAGTATGGACGTCAATACATCTGGACATCTAAACTTCTTTGCGTATAGATTGAGCAATGCGCAAATAGCCGTTAAAATTATATGCTTTAGTGCACGCTGCAGCGGCAATATCCGTGCCACGGTATCGTCTCTACGGTAAACTAGGCAAGATTACGGTTCAAAACCGGCGGTTATCGGTTCTGCGCCTTTAGATTAATGACTGAGAGGATTAAAGGTATCTCATGGCTGAATGGAGCGGCGAATATATCAGCCCATACGCTGAGCACGGTAAGAAGAGTGAGCAAGTAAAGAAAATTACGGTTTCCATTCCTCTGAAGGTGTTGAAGATCCTCACCGATGAACGCACGCGTCGTCAGGTGAACAACCTGCGCCACGCGACCAACAGCGAACTGCTGTGCGAAGCGTTCCTGCATGCGTTTACCGGCCAACCGTTGCCGAACGATGACGATTTGCGCAAAGAGCGCAGTGATGAAATCCCGGAAGAGGCGAAAATCATCATGCGTGAACTGGGCATTGACCCGGATACGTGGGAATACTGAGAAGCAGATACAAAAAAGGCACCTTGCGGTGCCTTTTCTTTCGGGATACTTATTTAGCGCCCGGGATGCTGAAACGCTTGTTGAAGCGGTCAACACGGCCACCGGTTGCAACATCACGCTGCTTACCAGTGTAGAACGGGTGGCATTTGCCGCACACGTCCAGGTTCAGATCGTGACCCACGGTGGAGCGGATCTGGATAGAGTTACCGCAAGAGCAGTTTGCAGTAATCATTTCGTATTTCGGGTGAATATCTTTTTTCATGGGAGAACCTCAGTTAAGGCCGCGTCGCTCTTCCAGCCCTAACGCCAGACACCACGCGATGTTGAATGTAATTTCTTTGGCGTAATATACACCAAAGGCGGCGAATCATACAGAATTTGACCAGCGTATGCAAACTGATCCGCACGCCGCTTTCACTAATGTGTATACTAACGCGCCACTTTTCAAGTCAGGAAGATTCGATGCCCGTCGCTCACGTTGCCCTGCCCGTTCCGCTTCCCCGCACCTTTGACTACCTGCTGCCCGACAGCATGAGCGCCAAAGCGGGCTGTCGCGTGACCGTGCCGTTTGGCAAACAGCAGCGCGTGGGGATCGTGGTTTCCGTGAGTGAAAAAAGCGAGCTGCCGCTTAATGAACTGAAATCGGTTGTTGAGGTACTGGACAGCGAGCCGGTTTACTCCACCAGCACCTGGCGACTGCTGCTGTGGGCGGCGGATTACTATCACCATCCGATTGGTGACGTCCTGTTCCACGCGCTGCCAATCATGCTGCGCCAGGGCAAAAGCGCCAGCCATGCGCCGATGTGGTACTGGTTTGCTACCGAGCAGGGTCAGGCCGTGGATATCAACAGCCTGAAGCGTTCGCAGAAACAGCAGCAGGCGCTGGCGGCACTGCGTCAGGGAAAAATCTGGCGGCATCAGGTCGACGAGCTTGAGGTCAGCGAAACCGCGCTCCAGGCATTAAGAAAGAAAGGGCTGAGCGAACTGGCAAGCGAAGCGCCCGCCCTTCACGACTGGCGCGACGGCTTCTCCGTCTCCGGCGATCGCCTGCGTCTGAACACCGAGCAGGCCACCGCCGTGGGCGCGATTCACAGCGCCTCGGACCATTTCTCTGCCTGGCTGCTGGCGGGCGTGACGGGGTCCGGCAAGACCGAAGTTTATCTGAGCGTGCTGGAAAACGTGCTCGCACAGGGCAAACAGGCGCTGGTGATGGTGCCGGAAATCGGCCTGACGCCGCAGACCATCGCCCGCTTCCGCGAGCGCTTTAACGCGCCGGTTGAGGTGCTGCACTCAGGGCTTAACGACAGCGAGCGCCTCAGCGCCTGGCTGAAAGCGAAAAACGGCGAAGCGGCGATTGTGATCGGCACCCGCTCGTCGCTGTTTACACCGTTTAAAAATCTCGGCGTTATCGTAATAGATGAAGAGCACGACAGCTCCTATAAACAGCAGGAAGGCTGGCGCTATCACGCCCGTGACTTAGCGGTATACCGCGCACACAGCGAGCAAATTCCCATTATTCTCGGCTCCGCCACGCCTGCGCTCGAAACGCTGCACAACGTGCGCCAGCGTAAATACCATATGCTGCGCCTGACGCGTCGCGCGGGTAATGCCCGTCCGGCGATTCAGCACGTGCTGGATCTGAAAGGTCAGCAGGTTCAGGCCGGGCTCGCGCCTGCATTGATTACCCGAATGCGACAGCACTTGCAGGCGGGCAACCAGGTGATCCTGTTCCTTAACCGACGCGGCTTTGCGCCCGCCCTGCTGTGCCACGACTGTGGCTGGATTGCCGAGTGCCCGCGCTGCGACCACTACTACACCTTCCATCAGGCCCAGCGTCATTTACGCTGCCACCACTGCGACAGCCAGCGCCCGGTGCCGCGCCAGTGTCCGTCGTGTGGCTCAACGCATATCGTACCGGTCGGTCTGGGCACGGAGCAGCTGGAACAGGCCCTTGGCCCCTTCTTCCCGGACGTGCCGATTTCGCGTATCGATCGGGACACCACCAGCCGCAAAGGCGCGCTGGAACAACAGCTGGCGGAAGTGCATCGCGGTGGGGCACGCATATTGATTGGCACCCAGATGCTGGCAAAAGGGCATCACTTCCCGGACGTCACGCTGGTCGCCCTGCTGGACGTTGACGGCGCGCTGTTCTCGGCAGATTTCCGCTCCGCCGAGCGCTTCGCCCAGCTTTATACCCAGGTGGCGGGGCGTGCCGGACGCGCAGGAAAGCAAGGCGAAGTGGTGCTGCAAACGCACCACCCTGAGCACCCGCTGCTGCAAACGTTGCTGCATAAAGGCTATGACGCCTTTGCCGAACAGGCGCTGGCCGAACGCCAGACCATGCAGCTGCCACCGTGGACCAGCCACGTCATCATCCGCGCGGAAGACCATAACAACCAGCAGGCGCCGCTTTTCCTGCAACAGCTGAGAAACCTCCTGCAGGCCAGCCCGCTGGTGGATAGTCAGCTGTGGATTTTGGGTCCGGTTCCAGCGCTGGCCCCGAAACGCGGCGGACGTTTCCGCTGGCAAATCTTACTTCAGCACCCGTCACGTATTCGCCTGCAGCATATCGTCAGCGGCACGCTGGCGCTGATCAACACCCTGCCGGAAGCGCGCAAAGTGAAGTGGGTTCTGGACGTCGATCCCATCGAAGGCTGAAGACGGATCGAAAAATTTAACGCGCCTCACACTTTTTATGAAAATTCTGTAACCGATTCCATTAACTATCTGTAAAAATGGTGATGTCCGCAGTTCGGTGTTCAGGCGAGGAGAAGACGTTGAAGTCCAGGAAAGAGATCACTACGGCGACCATGAAAGACGTTGCCGAGAAAGCACAAGTCTCTACGGCAACCGTGTCCCGCGCATTAATGAACCCGGATAAAGTCTCCCAGGCGACCCGTAACAAGGTTGAACAGGCGGCGCTGGAAGTGGGCTATTTCCCGCAGGCGATGGGGCGCAACGTAAAGCGCAACGAATCGCGGACTATTCTGGTGATTGTGCCGGACATCTGCGACCCCTTCTTTAGCGAGATCATTCGCGGTATCGAAGTGACGGCGGCTGAACAAGGCTATCTGGTGCTGATTGGCGACTGCGCCCACCAGAATCAGCAGGAAAAAACCTTTATCGATCTCATTATCACCAAGCAGATTGACGGCATGTTGCTGCTTGGCTCCCGCCTGCCGTTTGATGCCAGCATTGAAGAACAACGCAATTTACCGCCGATGGTGATGGCCAACGAGTTCGCGCCAGAGCTGGAACTGCCGACGGTGCATATTGATAACCTGACCGCCGCGTTCAATGCGGTGAACTATCTTCAGGAGCTGGGGCATAAGCGTATTGGCTGTATTGCCGGACCGGAAGAGATGCCGCTTTGCCACTACCGCCTGCAGGGCTATGTCCAGGCGCTGCGTCGTACCGGAGCCATCGTTGATCCGCACTATATCGCGCGCGGTGATTTTACCTTTGAAGCGGGCGGACAAGCGCTGGAGAAACTGCTGGCACTGCCGCAGCCGCCAACGGCGGTGTTCTGCCACAGCGACGTGATGGCGCTGGGCGCGCTGTCACACGCCAAACGTCGTGGGTTACGCGTGCCAAAAGACCTGTCGATTATCGGCTTCGATAATATTTCGCTTTCAGAGTTTTGCGATCCGCCGCTCTCTACCGTTTCTCAACCGCGCTATCAGATTGGCCGCGAAGCGATGCTGCTTTTGCTGGATCAGCTGCAGGGTCAAACGGTTAGCAGCGGCTCGCGGTTGCTCGACTGCGAGCTGATTGTTCGCGGCTCTACCCAGGCATTGACTTAAAGTAAATGCCTTTCGGACACCCTTATCTGGTCAAAGCCCCGCCGCTTAAGTAACATGGCGGGCTGACGAACGAATAAATACAGCGAAACGATAGTGGCACAACGAGATTATGTACGTCGCGGCCAGCCGGCACCTTCGCGACGCAAAAAGAGTAGTTCAAAAAGCAAGCAGCGGAACCTGCCTGCCGTCTCGCCAGCAATGGTCGCTATTGCTGCGGCTGTACTGGTGGCCTTCATTGGCGGCCTGTACTTTATTACGCACCATAAAAAAGAAGAATCTGAAGCGCTTCAGGGCAACAAAGTGGCCGGTAACGGCCTTCCGCCGAAGCCTGAGGAGCGCTGGCGCTATATTAAAGAGCTGGAAAGCCGCCAGCCTGGCGTGCGTGCGCCTACCGAGCCGTCTGCCGGTGGCGAAGTGAAAAATGCCGATCAGCTGACGAACGAACAGCGCCAGCTGCTGGCACAGATGCAGGCCGATATGCGTCAGCAGCCTACGCAGCTGAATGAAGTGCCGTGGAACGAACAAACGCCTGCGCAGCGTCAGCAAACGTTGCAGATGCAGCGTCAGCGCCAGGCACAAATTCAGCAGCAGCAACAGCAGCAGTGGACGCAAACCCAGCCGGTACAACAGCCGAAGGCCCAGCCATACCAGCAGCCACAGCAGCAGACGCGTACGGTGCAATCGCAGCCTGTTCAGCAACAGCCAAAAGCGCAGCCGCAAAAGCAGGCGGCGCAGCCGTATCAGGATCTGCTCCAGACGCCAGCGCATACCACGGCGCAGCAGCCGAAAACGCAGCAGGCCGCGCCGGTGACCAAAGAGACCGAAGCACCGAAGCAAACGGCAGAGAAAAAAGACGAACGCCGCTGGATGGTGCAGTGCGGCTCGTTTAAAGGCGCCGAGCAGGCCGAAACCGTGCGTGCTCAGCTCGCGTTCGAAGGATTTGACTCACGCATTACCACCAACAACGGCTGGAACCGCGTGGTGATTGGCCCGGTCAAAGGTAAAGAAAATGCCGACGGCACTATCTCTCGTTTGAAAGTAGCCGGTCACACAAACTGCATTCGACTCGCCTCCGGGGGTTGAAACCCCCAAAATCCCCCCCATCTATCATTTAATTCAGCCCTGAGCACTGGCTCAGGGCTTCTGTTTCCCGAATCTGTAACCAGGGGGTCTGCTCGTGACAACAATAGTAAGTGTACGCCGTAACGGCCATGTGGTAATCGCCGGTGATGGCCAGGCCACGCTGGGTAATACCGTCATGAAAGGCAACGTGAAGAAAGTGCGTCGTCTCTACAACGACAAAGTGATCGCCGGTTTTGCAGGCGGCACGGCGGATGCCTTCACGCTGTTTGAACTGTTTGAACGCAAACTGGAAATGCACCAGGGTCACCTGGTGAAAGCTGCCGTTGAGCTGGCGAAAGACTGGCGTACCGACCGCATGCTGCGCAAGCTCGAAGCGCTGCTGGCCGTGGCCGATGAAACCGCCTCGCTAATCATCACCGGTAACGGTGACGTGATTCAGCCGGAAAATGACCTGATTGCCATCGGCTCCGGCGGCCCGTACGCCCAGGCTGCAGCCCGCGCCCTGTTGGAAAACACCGACATGAACGCGCGCGATATCGCGGTGAAAGCGTTGGATATTGCAGGTGATATCTGCATTTATACCAACCACAACCACACCATCGAAGAATTGACCTCCAAAGCGTAAGGATCTCCCATGTCTGAAATGACCCCACGCGAAATTGTCAGCGAACTGAACAAACACATTATCGGCCAGGATAACGCCAAGCGTTCCGTGGCGATTGCCCTGCGTAACCGCTGGCGTCGTATGCAGCTTGACGAAGAGCTGCGCCACGAAGTGACCCCGAAAAACATTCTGATGATCGGGCCGACCGGTGTTGGTAAAACCGAAATCGCTCGTCGCCTGGCGAAACTCGCTAACGCGCCGTTCATCAAAGTGGAAGCCACTAAGTTCACCGAAGTGGGCTACGTGGGTAAAGAAGTGGATTCCATTATCCGCGATCTGACCGACTCGGCAATCAAGATGGTGCGCGTCCAGGCTATCGAGAAAAACCGCTACCGCGCAGAAGAGATGGCCGAAGAGCGCATTCTCGACGTGCTGATCCCACCGGCTAAAAACAACTGGGGCCAGGCAGAGCAGCAGGCGGAACCGTCCGCAGCGCGCCAGGCATTCCGCAAGAAACTGCGTGAAGGCCAGTTGGACGACAAAGAGATTGAGATCGATCTCGCTGCCGCGCCGATGGGTGTGGAAATCATGGCGCCTCCGGGCATGGAAGAGATGACCAGCCAGCTGCAGTCCATGTTCCAGAACCTGGGCGGCCAGAAGCAGAAAGCACGTAAGCTGAAAATCAAAGATGCGATGAAGCTGCTGATTGAAGAAGAAGCGGCGAAGCTGGTGAACCCGGAAGAGCTGAAGCAGGACGCTATCGACGCGGTTGAGCAACACGGCATCGTGTTTATCGACGAAATCGACAAAATTTGTAAGCGCGGCGGCAACAGCTCCGGCCCGGATGTATCCCGCGAAGGCGTTCAGCGCGACCTGCTGCCGCTAGTTGAAGGCTGCACCGTCTCCACGAAGCACGGCATGGTGAAAACGGACCACATCCTGTTTATCGCTTCCGGGGCGTTCCAGGTTGCCAGCCCGTCGGATCTGATCCCGGAACTGCAGGGCCGTCTGCCCATCCGCGTTGAGCTGCAGGCGCTGACCACCGAAGATTTCGAACGTATCCTGACCGAGCCAAACGCCTCTGCCACCGTGCAGTACAAAGCGCTGATGGCAACCGAAGGTGTGAACCTCGAGTTCACCGAAGACGGTATCAAACGTATCGCCCAGGCCGCATGGCAGGTGAACGAAACCACCGAGAACATCGGTGCGCGTCGTCTGCACACCGTACTGGAACGCCTGGTGGAAGATATCTCTTATGATGCGAGCGACCTTAACGGTCAAACCATCACCATTGACGCAGAATATGTGAGTAAACATCTGGATGCGTTAGTGGCAGATGAAGATCTGAGCCGTTTTATCCTATAATCGCGGTTACTGCATTCTCATCACGTTTAATGGGGGCTAATGCCCCCATTTTTATTGGCTAAATACTTATGACTGACATCAGCCGTACTCAGGCGTGGCTCGAAAGTTTGCGCCCTAAAACGCTTCCTCTGGCCTTTGCCGCGATTATCGTCGGTACTGCGCTTGCCTGGTGGCAAGGTTATTTTGATCCGCTGGTCGCCGCGCTGGCATTGATTACCGCCGGCCTGCTGCAAATTCTCTCCAATCTCGCCAATGACTATGGCGATGCGGTGAAAGGCAGCGACAAGCCCGATCGCATCGGGCCGCTGCGCGGGATGCAGAAAGGGGTCATTACCCAGGCACAGATGAAACGCGCGCTGATTATCACCGTGGTGCTGATTTGCTTGTCCGGCCTGGCGCTGGTGACGGTCGCATCTAAGACCACCAGCGATTTCATCGGTTTCCTGGTGCTGGGTTTGCTCGCGATTATCGCAGCCATTACCTACACCGTTGGCACGCGCCCTTACGGTTATATTGGGCTGGGTGATATCTCCGTGCTGGTGTTCTTCGGCTGGCTGAGCGTGATGGGGAGCTGGTATCTGCAGGCGCATACGGTCATCCCTGCCCTGTTCCTGCCCGCAACAGCCTGCGGCCTGCTGGCCACGGCGGTGCTCAACATCAACAATCTGCGCGATATCGACAGCGATCGTGAGAACGGCAAAAATACCCTGGCCGTGCGTCTGGGGCCGGTGAATGCGCGCCGCTATCATGCCTGTCTGCTCATTGGCGCGCTGGTTTGCCTGGCGCTGTTTAACCTGACTTCCTTGCAGAGCTTGTGGGGGTGGCTGTTTGTGCTTGCCGCGCCGTTGCTGGTTAAGCAGGCCCGCTTTGTGATGCGTGAGCTCAGCCCGTCCGCTATGCCACCAATGCTGGAACGTACGGTAAAAGGCGCGCTGTTGACTAACCTGTTGTTCGTCATCGGGATTGTGTTAAGCCAGACGCTCAGTTAGCTGACAAATATCAATTAACAATTGATGATTTTGCCAACAACGCATTTCGCACGATATACTGAACACATTCGCAGCAACTGAGCGTTAAACCTATGAAATACGATACCTCCGAGCTTTGTGACATCTACCAGGAAGATGTCAACGTCGTTGAACCGCTGTTCTCCAACTTTGGTGGGCGGTCGTCGTTTGGCGGGCAAATCATCACGGTGAAATGTTTCGAGGATAACGGGTTGCTGTACGATCTGCTCGAACAGAATGGTCGTGGCCGCGTTCTGGTGGTCGACGGCGGCGGTTCCGTGCGCCGTGCATTGATTGATGCTGAACTGGCGGGAATTGCCGTCCAGAACGAGTGGGAAGGCATTGTGGTGTACGGTTCCGTGCGTCAGGTGGACGATCTCGAAGACCTGGATATCGGGATTCAGGCCATCGCGGCCATACCGGTAGGCGCAGCGGGCGACGGCATCGGCGAAAGCGACGTGCGCGTTAACTTCGGCGGCGTGACCTTCTTCTCCGGCGACCATCTCTACGCCGATAACACCGGCATTATCCTTTCCGAAGATCCGCTGGATATCGAGTAATAGAACAGTCAGCGTGAACCATAAAAAAACCGCCAACAGCAATGTGGCGGTTTTTTTGTCCCTCGGGATTCGCGGTCCGTTGGGAGGATTTACAGCTCCACACCAGGGACTTTTATCATACCCCTCAATAAGCGGCAGGCAATCCCTTAGACCCTTTATAAAATCTTAATTTTATTTGCACATCTTAACGGCGAGGCTGATGTTAACTATGATGAAGCGTCCCTTTCCGCCATCTCGCACATGGGCATCGGTCCAGGGAAAGGTGTATTCACAGCCGTATAACAGCCCACACCAGGGCTTGTGTCCACCGACTTATCACCGGTGGTGAACGGTGGAGCGGTTAGCAGCAGGGACCGCATAATGAAACGCTATTTATGTATCGCGTTCATTGTCGCCAGCGTACTCGTGGTAAAGAGTGATGAACCGAGTGGGTTTGTTGCTTATGCTATGACAACGCAGGACAAGTAGCGTTAAGGCCGCCTCGGGCGGCCTTTTTTATGGCTTGACTCAGTTAGCGATAACCATAAAAAAGCCGGGTGGCGGCTTCGCCTTACCCGGCCTGGTCAGTCATCCTTAAGGGGATCAGACTTCTTCCATACGTCCCAGCAGCGCCTGCAGGCGATCCTGCCAGCCGTTCTGCTGTTCGCGCAGCTGGTTGTTTTCGCGCTCCAGTTCCTCGCGGCCGTGCTGAGCGTTCTGAACTTCCTGCGCCAGGCTGTTGTTCTTCTCTTTCAGCTCTTCAATTTCCATCTGCAGCAGGGTGATGGTGTCAATCGCCTGCTGTACTTTCGATTCCAGTTTCTCAAACACTTCTAAAGACATGATGCTACCTCTCCTGAATTGCAAGGCGACGCTTTAACGTAAACGCGCACGACATATACCGTCGATTGTATGGAGCGCGGCGCTCTGTGTCCAGCGACACACCGCGCAGATCGCGGTTTGCAACACTTTTAGGTCTGGTCCTGGTGCGTTCGCGTCATATACCCCTAAATTGTTAACTCATTCGTTAATGAAATGATTCAGCTCACATTCTAAGGCTGATGCAAAAATGTGCTTTATGGCGCGAAAACGCTCATTTTATTGACGCAGACCACACATTTTGATTTCGATATTTCTCGTTTTTGCTCGTTAACGATAAATTAACACTATGTCTACAGGACATCGTGGCTGTCACGGGCGGCCATGCTAACAATAAACATTCATCTCTTCAGGATTCCGATTATGAGTCAGACATCAACCTTAAAAGGCCAGTGCATTGCCGAGTTCCTTGGTACCGGGTTGTTGATATTCTTCGGAGTGGGCTGTGTCGCTGCACTGAAAGTGGCGGGTGCCAGTTTTGGTCAGTGGGAAATCAGTATCATCTGGGGTCTGGGCGTGGCGATGGCCATCTACCTGACTGCAGGGGTTTCCGGTGCACATCTTAACCCGGCGGTGACCATCGCGCTGTGGCTGTTCGCGTGCTTCGATGGACGCAAAGTTGTTCCTTTCATCATTTCTCAGTTTGCCGGCGCCTTTTGCGCAGCGGCGTTAGTTTACGGGCTTTATTACAATCTTTTCATCGACTTCGAACAGACGCATCATATGGTGCGCGGCAGTGTCGAAAGTCTGGATCTGGCTGGCATCTTCTCAACCTATCCGAACCCGCATATCAATTTTGTGCAGGCGTTCGCAGTTGAAATGGTGATTACCGCTATTCTGATGGGCGTCATTATGGCGCTGGGCGATGACGGCAACGGCATTCCGCGCGGCCCGCTGGCCCCGCTGCTGATTGGCCTGCTGATTGCGGTTATCGGCGCATCAATGGGTCCACTGACCGGCTTCGCGATGAACCCGGCGCGTGACCTGGGGCCAAAAACCTTCGCCTTCTTCGCTGGATGGGGCGACGTCGCCTTCACCGGTGGCAAAGACATTCCTTACTTCCTGGTTCCGCTGTTCGGGCCAATCGTAGGGGCGGCGCTGGGTGCATTCGGCTATCGCAAATTAATTGGTCGCCACTTACCGTGCGACACCTGTGTGGAAGAAGAGAAAGAAACAACGTCTACCGCACAACAAAAAGCTTCGCTGTAATCTGACTACGGGACACCTAACATGACCGAAAAAAAATATATTGTTGCGCTCGACCAGGGCACTACCAGCTCCCGCGCTGTCGTAATGGATCATGACGCGAACATCGTCAGCGTGTCACAGCGCGAATTCGAGCAAATTTATCCTCGTCCAGGCTGGGTAGAGCATGACCCAATGGAGATCTGGGCGTCACAAAGCTCCACGCTGGTCGAAGTGCTGGCGAAAGCCGACATCAGCTCCGACGAAATTGCCGCCATCGGTATCACCAACCAGCGTGAAACCACCGTGGTCTGGGAGCGCGAAACCGGTAAGCCAATTTACAACGCCATCGTCTGGCAGTGCCGACGTACCTCAGAAATCTGTGAGAAGCTAAAGCGCGACGGTATGGAAGAGTACGTTCGTAGCGCTACCGGCCTGGTGGTTGACCCGTATTTCTCCGGCACCAAGGTGAAGTGGATCCTCGACCACGTGGAAGGCTCACGCGAGCGTGCTAAACGCGGCGAGCTGCTGTTCGGTACCGTTGATACCTGGCTTATCTGGAAAATGACCCAGGGACGCGTTCACGTCACCGACTATACCAACGCCTCGCGTACCATGCTGTTCAACATCAATACCCTGGAGTGGGATGACAAGATGCTGGACGCGCTGGACATCCCGCGCGCGATGCTGCCTGAAGTGCGTAAGTCTTCAGAAGTGTACGGCCAGACCAACATCGGCGGTAAGGGCGGCACCCGTATTCCTATCGCCGGTATCGCCGGTGACCAGCAGGCGGCGCTGTTCGGCCAGCTGTGCGTCAAGGAAGGGATGGCGAAGAATACCTATGGCACCGGCTGCTTTATGCTGATGAACACTGGCGAGAAAGCGGTGAAATCAGAAAACGGCCTGCTGACCACCATCGCCTGCGGCCCGCGCGGCGAAGTGAACTATGCGCTGGAAGGTGCGGTGTTTATGGCCGGTGCGTCCATTCAGTGGCTGCGCGACGAGATGAAGCTGATCAGCGATGCGTTCGATTCCGAGTACTTCGCGACCAAAGTGAAAGACACCAACGGCGTGTACGTGGTGCCTGCGTTCACCGGTCTGGGCGCACCGTACTGGGATCCGTATGCACGCGGCGCGATTTTCGGTCTGACGCGCGGTGTGAACTCTAACCACATTATTCGCGCCACCCTGGAATCCATTGCCTACCAGACGCGCGACGTGCTGGAAGCGATGCAGGCTGACTCCGGCATTCGTCTGCACGCCCTGCGCGTGGACGGCGGTGCGGTAGCGAATAACTTCCTGATGCAGTTCCAGTCCGACATTCTGGGCACCCGCGTTGAGCGCCCTGAAGTGCGCGAAGTGACGGCGCTGGGTGCGGCGTACCTTGCCGGTCTGGCGGTAGGCTTCTGGCAGAACCTGGACGAGCTGCAGGAAAAAGCGGTTATCGAACGCGAATTCCGCCCGGGCATCGAAACCACCGAGCGTAACTTCCGCTACAGCGGCTGGAAAAAAGCGGTGAAACGCGCTCTGGCGTGGGAAGAGCACGAAGAGTAATAGTCCTTAATCCCCTCTCCCCTGGGGAGAGGGTTAGGGTGAGGGGCTCAGACCGCACCACCCCTCCCCCGTCCCCACTCTGTGATAAACTTCGTGCAATTCCTTTTGATTGCACGAGTACCTCATGAAACGTGAACTTGCTATCGAGTTTTCCCGCGTCACCGAAGCAGCCGCCCTTGCAGGCTATAAATGGCTGGGTCGTGGCGACAAAAATACCGCCGACGGCGCCGCCGTCCACGCCATGCGCATTGTACTTAACCAGGTCAACATCGACGGCACCATCGTGATCGGCGAAGGCGAGATCGACGAAGCGCCGATGCTCTATATCGGTGAAAAAGTCGGTACCGGCAAAGGCGATGCCGTGGATATCGCCGTCGACCCGATCGAAGGCACCCGTATGACGGCGATGGGCCAGGCCAACGCGCTGGCAGTGCTGGCCGTGGGCGATAAGGGATGCTTCCTCAACGCGCCGGATATGTACATGGAAAAGCTGATTGTCGGTCCTGGCGCGAAGGGCGCAATCGACCTCAGCCTGCCGCTGGAAGAGAACCTGCGCAATATCGCCAAAGCCCTGGGCAAACCGCTCAGCGAGCTGACCGTGACGATTCTGGCGAAACCGCGCCACGACGCCACCATCGCGCAGATGCAAAAGCTCGGCGTGCGCGTTTTTGCTATCCCTGACGGTGATGTTGCCGCCTCGATCCTGACCTGCATGCCGGACAGTGAAGTAGACGTGCTGTACGGTATCGGCGGCGCGCCGGAAGGCGTGGTCTCTGCGGCGGTAATCCGCGCGCTGGACGGCGATATGCAGGCGCGTCTGCTGCCACGTCATGAGGTGAAAGGCGACAGCGACGAGAACCGCCGTATCGGAGAAAACGAGCTGGCACGCTGCGACGCGATGGGCATCGAGGCCAATAAAGTGCTGGCTCTGGACGAGATGGCGCGCAGCGACAACGTTGTCTTCTCCGCGACCGGCATCACCAAAGGCGATCTGCTGGACGGCATCACCCGCAAGGGCAACATGGCGACCACCGAAACGCTGCTGATCCGCGGTAAATCGCGCACCATTCGCCGCATTCAGTCTATCCACTATCTCGACCGCAAAGACCCGGACGTGCAGACGCACATTCTGTAAAACCGTTTGATCGATTGAGCTTTCCGGCCCAAATGGGCTGGAAATCTCCCCGCTAAGTACGGAAGATAGAACAGAGAAACAGCACAGGAGAAGATCATGGCGGACTGGGTAACAGGTAAAGTCACAAAGGTACAGTTCTGGACCGATGCGCTATTTAGTCTCACCCTGCATGCTCCCGTCCACCCGTTCACAGCCGGGCAATTTGCAAAGCTGGGGCTGGATGTCGACGGCGAACGCGTGCAGCGCGCCTACTCTTACGTTAACGCGCCTGATAACCCGGATCTCGAGTTCTATCTGGTCACCGTCCCGGACGGTAAACTCAGCCCACGCCTCGCGGCGCTGAAGCCTGGCGATGATGTGCAGATTGTGGCAGAAGCGGCCGGTTTCTTCGTGCTCGACGAAATTCCAGACTGTGACACCTTGTGGATGCTGGCAACCGGCACCGCCATCGGGCCTTATCTCTCTATTTTGCAGTACGGCAAAGATCTGGAACGTTTCAAAAACATCGTGCTGGTTCACGCCGCGCGCTACGCCGCAGACCTGAGCTATCTGCCGCAAATGCAGGTGCTGGAACAGCAGTACGGCGGGAAGCTGAAAATTCAAACCGTGGTCAGCCGTGAAACGGCGTCAGGCTCACTGACCGGACGTGTTCCGGCGTTGATTGAGAGCGGTGCGCTGGAGGAGGCGGTTGGCTTGCCAATGAATATCGAAACCAGCCATGTGATGCTGTGCGGTAACCCGCAGATGGTTCGTGACACGCAGCAGCTTCTGAAGGATACCCGGCAGATGACGAAACACCTTCGTCGCCGACCGGGCCATATGACGGCTGAACACTACTGGTGATCAGCGGTACTTCACCTCAAGGGTATCTTTACCGTATTTGTTTTCGCTCTGGGTGCCGATAAACGCGCCCAGATCGACAACCATCATCACGAAGATAATGCTCGGCACCATCCTGCCCACGACCCACGGCAGGATAGACGGCAGCACTGACCAGTTTCCTGCCACCAGCATCCACGCCAGAATAATCAGAAAAGCCCATGCGCCGGAACGGCCGCGATCGTGCAGACGTTTCACCACCACGGCGGCCGTTGGCCACAGCAGGCAGACCAGCGCAAACGCCGCCGTTTGCGTGCTCAGCCACGCGTTATAAGCAACAAAAAATAGAAGCAGCATGGCGACAACCCACGTCACCATCCAAACCCAGAAATCACGGCGTCCAATACGCCCTTTGAATGAAAACAGCCACTGCTGTATGGTCATGTAAGGTTCCTTATTATCGTATAGCGCGCATTTTACCCTGGAGTTGTGACCTTTTGACAAGCCGACCAGATATCGTTTTAATCATGAGCACTTACGGCCAGGGGCAATATTGATGAAATTAACGGCACACTCTCTTTTCCTGTGTTTAGCGATGCTGAGCGCAGGCAGCTCTCTGCATGCCGCTGAAAACACCGCTCCAACTACAGCGCCGTATCTCCTGGCGGGCGCGCCCTCCTTCGACCAATCCATCAGCCAGTTTCGTGAAGCCTTTAATCAGGCCAACCCAAAGCTGCCGCTGGACGAGTTTCGCGCCATTGATAGCGCCCGAGATACCCCAACCCTGACCCGTGCAGCGAGCAAAATTAACGAGAATTTATACGCATCGACAGCGCTGGAACGCGGCACGCTAAAAATTAAAAGCATGCAGATCACCTGGCTGCCAATCCAGGGGCCGGAACAGAAAGCGGCCAGGGCGAAAGCGCTGGAGTATATGAGCGCCATTTTGCATGCCTTCACCCCGGCGCTAACGAAAACGCAAAGCCAGCAAAAGCTGCAAAAATTGCTGACGGCAGGTAAAAACAAGCGTTACTACGCCGATACGGAAGGCGCCATTCGCTATGTAGTGGCGGATAACGGTGAAAAAGGCCTGACCTTCGCTGTTGAACCGATTAAGCTGGCGCTATCAGACTCACTCGGAGGGGCGAATTAATGACAAAAAGCAAAGCCTTTCAGGGGAAAATCTCTATACTGATTCACAGACCATGCTGCCCATAAGGGCGGCCATATTCCTTAATTCGCTTATTTAGCGTGGAGAATTGAAATGCGACATCCTTTAGTGATGGGTAACTGGAAACTGAACGGCAGCCGCCACATGGTAAACGAACTGGTTGCGAACCTGCGTAAAGAGCTGGCTGGCGTAACCGGCTGCGCGGTTGCTATCGCTCCGCCGGATATGTACCTGGACCTGGCTAAACACGCCGCTGACGGCAGCCACATCGTGCTGGGTGCGCAGAACGTTGACGTTAACCTGTCTGGCGCATTCACCGGTGAAACCTCTGCTGAAATGCTGAAAGATATCGGCGCGAAATACATCATCATCGGCCACTCTGAGCGTCGCACCTACCACAAAGAATCCGATGAGTTCATCGCGAAGAAATTCGCCGTGCTGAAAGAGCAGGGCCTGATCCCGGTTCTGTGCATCGGTGAAACCGAAGCGGAAAACGAAGCGGGCAAAACTGAAGAAGTGTGCGCACGCCAGATCGACGCCGTGCTGAAAACCCAGGGCGCAGCAGCGTTCGAAGGCGCGGTCATCGCTTACGAGCCAGTCTGGGCGATCGGTACCGGCAAATCTGCAACCCCTGCACAGGCTCAGGCGGTTCACAAATTCATCCGTGACCACATTGCTAAAGCCGACGCGAAAGTGGCTGAGCAAGTGATCATCCAGTACGGTGGTTCCGTAAACGCAGCCAACGCTGCTGAGCTGTTCACCCAGCCAGACATCGATGGCGCGCTGGTTGGCGGTGCATCCCTGAAAGCTGACGCTTTCGCGGTGATCGTTAAAGCAGCAGAAGCGGCTAAACAGGCGTAAATGCCTTTGTGGCGGGTGGCGCTTGCGCTTACCCGCCCTACAAAACCCCTACAACTTACCTAACACGCTAAACCACAGATAATCCAGCGGCAGTAGCACAAGATACGTTGCTATGGCTAGCGCCAGACAGAGCACCATCCCCGCCCTTGCAGGGACTTTTCCTAAGCCCATCGCCACCACAATCGGCGACGCCTGATACGGCAGCAGCGGCGTGGAGTAGCCCAGCACCTGAATCATAATCACCGACAGCAGCGGGAAACCGGTCGCGTCCGAGAAGCTTTGCGCCAGCGTGGTATAGAGTGCAGGAACGCCGTTGGCGGTCATAATGAAGTTGAGCGCCGTGGTTATCCCGGTCAACGCGAGGAAACTGGTGAACGGCCTGTGTACATCCAGCGGCATGATGCGAAGCAATGCCTCGCCCACAGCCGTTCCAATGCCGGTTTGCGTCACCACGATTGCCAGACCGAGAATACCCGCGACGTAAATACAGGTTCGCATATTCACCCCCGCAGAAAACTCCTCTCCGGTGATAAAACCGATGCGCGGCAGCATAACGATGACCGCTGCCGCCAGTCCTGTCCACGCAGGCCCCACGCCGTGCCAGCTCTCCGTCACCCACATTCCCAACACCACCGCCAGCAGCCAGGCGAGACGCTTTTCGTCCCGCCCCATAGGCTCTGAGGGCGTCAGCTCCTTCGGCGGTTTCGGGCTGCCGGGGAATAGCCAGCAGATCAGGCCAATCAGGATCAGGCCTTTGAGGATACCGAGCACCGGCGTGTGCAGCAGCAGATACGGGACATAGTTCAGGTGAATACCGTACGAGCCCTCCGCCGCACCGCTCATCACCAGATTGGGGACGTTAGCAGGCAGGATAGTGGCTGAAAGCTGGAAGGTGCCGAACCCGACGGCCAGCGCCAGACCGAACCAGGCGCGGGAGCCGTCGGCGATACCGGCGCGTTTTGCCATCGCCGCGACAATCGGCATCAGCAGCGCAATACGTCCCATGTTCGACGGCATCACAAACGCCAGCGCATAGCTCAGCAGCACCACGCTTGCCACCATCAGCGGCCAGGAGTCGGTAAGCTTTGCGGAGAGCGCCCGGGCGGCCCTGTCCGCCAGGCCGGTTTTACGGAGCGCCACGCCGAGGACAAAACCGCTAAATACCAGCCAGAAAGCCGACGAAGCAAAACCGCCAAAAATCACTTCCGGCGGGGCAATTTTGGCGATCATCGCCGCCGTGAAAAACAGCAGCGCGGTGAGAAATTCCGGCAGCAGCGACGTCGCCCACAGCACGATGGTGACGCCAACAATCAGTGAGGGCAGCAGCAGAGGATGCGTTAACCAGAGCGACATACCTGTCTCCTGTAGAATTTTTCAGCAAGTCTACGGCGACAGGCAGGACGAGTAAACGCCATTTATAGTGGGGTCACTTCAGGATATCGCATTGATGATCCTGAAGTTCCTCCGCCGACGCGCGGTTAAGCATCAGCAGATTACGCTCGGTCGCCAGCAAAACAAACGAACCGTCCGACTGCTGCGCCATCGCCAGCGCGAAGCGCCCCATATGGTCGCGCGCTTCCGGCAGCTCTTCTGCCAGCATCATAAACGGGCTGCGCTGTACCAGCTCATTCTCCGTCACCCGACGGGCAAGATATTCATGCCCTTCCAGCCCGCCCGGGAACGGTAACCACTGGGTGCTAATTTGCCCCTGAGCGGCATTGAGCTTCTCGCGCACGTCCGGGCGCAGGCAGGAGATATGAATATGAAAATGGTTTTGCGTGCGGCCAGTTGGGGAGTTGATCGTCAGCGAAATGGCGCTATCAGGCACCTCTGAGCCGCGCTTCAGCGTCATAAAGCTGCGGGACTGCCACGCCAGCCAGAAAAAGTTCGGCGTGTGAGGCTCCGTCAAAAGGGGACTTTCGGTGCCGTTGATGCGGTACGTGGGCATCAGCAGATACTGCAGCGGGCCGTTGCGGTCTTTAAACACCACATAGCCTGCATCCGTTTTCACCTGCGCGCACGGCGCGGGGTTACGGTGTTGGATCTGATTCGGCACGCACTGGTCGAGAACGATATGCCGCAACGCGTTCGGATTACCCGCCTTTATCCAGTACGCGCCGCCAGCGGCCAGGGCGATGACAATCAGGATCAATACGATAATTTTTTTCACAACGCGTTCCCTGTTTTCGATAGAGGCGAAAGAGTAACGCAAAATGATGACCAAATAAAAAACCCGGCGGATTTCTCACACCGGGTCACCGTGTCGTTCGTTGTGTCGCGCTTAGCGTTTGCTGATCTGGTCGAAGGTGCCGCCGTTAGAGAAATGCTCTTTCTGCGCTTTAGTCCAGCCGCCGAAAACATCGTCAATGGTGAAGAGCTTCAGTTTCGGGAATTCGCTGTCGTATTTCTTCGCCACAGCCGGGTCACGCGGGCGATAGAAGTTCTTCGCCGCGATTTCCTGACCTTCCGGAGAGTAGAGATACTTCAGGTAGGCTTCCGCCACCGCTTTGGTGTCTTTCTTCTCAACGACTTTGTCGACCACGGAGACGGTCGGCTCGGCGAGGATAGATTCGCTTGGGGTGACGATCTCGAACTTGTCTTTACCCAGCTCGTTGGTCGCCAGCAGGGCTTCGTTTTCCCACGCAATCAGCACGTCGCCGATGCCGCGCTCAACGAAGGTGTTGGTTGCGCCGCGCGCGCCGGAATCCAGCACTTCAACGTTTTTAAACAGCGCTTTCACGAATTCCTGCGCTTTAGCCTGGTCACCGTTGTTGTGGTGCAGGGCGTAGCCCCAGGCCGCCAGGTAATTCCAGCGCGCGCCGCCGGAGCTTTTCGGGTTAGGGGTAATCACGGAAACGCCCGGTTTAATCAGGTCGTTCCAGTCCTTAATTTGTTTCGGGTTGCCTTTACGCACCAGGAAAACGATGGTCGAGGTGTATGGCGCGGAGTTGTCCGGCAGACGTTTGATCCAGTTTTTATCAATACGGCCACGTTCCGCGATTGCGTCCACGTCGTAGGCCAGCGCCAGGGTCACCACGTCAGCTTCAATGCCGTTAATTACAGACGTTGCCTGTTTGCCCGAGCCGCCGTGAGACTGGCGAATCACCACGTTATCGCCGGTTTCCTGCTTGTAGTGCGCCGCGAAGGCTTTGTTGTATTGATCGTACAGCTCACGCGTCGGGTCGTACGACACGTTCAGTAACTGGATGTCCTTTGCCAGAACGCTGGTCGATGCCAGCAATAATGTTAAACCCACGCCCCATTTATTCATCGCCCAGCTCTCTTGTGTAGTGTTTTGATGAATGCAGCGTGCCAGAAAGCGAATCGATGATTAAAGAATAAAAAAAGATTGGCTATAACGTAGTGGAATAAAAGAGTGGATGAGTGGCCTGATGCCCTCACCCCGGCCCTCTCCCACGGGAGAGGGAGTAAACATAAAAAAACGGTAACCCAGGGGTTACCGTTTTGCATTTACCTTGCGCCACCCGGCACAATACAGACGCCGATCAGTACAGTTTTTTCGCGCAGTCCAGCCAGTCACCTTTGAACGGACGCTTCATGTTTTCAATCGCGTCGATGATGTCATGGTGTACCAGCTGTTCGTTCTGAATACCGACGCAACGACCGCCATGCCCCTGCAGCAGCAGTTCGATAGCATACGCACCCATACGGGAGGCCAGAATACGATCGTACGGGCCAGGGGAACCGCCACGCTGGATATGACCCAGAACGGTCGCACGGGTTTCGCGTTTGGTTTCGGTTTCGATGTAATTCGCCAGCTCGTCAACGTCGCAGATGTGCTCGGTGATGGCGACAATGGCGTGTTTTTTACCTTTCGCGATACCGGCTTTGATTTCGTTCACCAGATCTTCACGGCTGAATTCCACTTCCGGCACCACCACGAACTCACAGCCACCGGCGATAGCGGCCGCCAGCGTCAGATCGCCGCAGTAACGACCCATCACTTCAACGATGGAGATACGCTGGTGAGAAGAAGAGGTGTCACGCAGGCGGTCAATCGCTTCAACAACGGTACCCAGCGCAGTGAAGTAACCGATGGTGTAGTCAGTGCCTTTGATGTCGTTGTCGATGGTGCCAGGCAGACCGATGCACGGGAAGCCCATTTCGGTCAGACGTTTTGCACCCATATAAGAGCCGTCACCACCGATAACAACCAGTGCGTCCAGGCCACGTTTCTTCATGTTTTCGATAGCCACTTCGCGAACGTGTTCATCACGGAATTCCGGGAAGCGCGCAGAACCGAGGAAGGTACCGCCACGGTTGATCATGTCAGACACGCTGTAGCGGTCCAGTTGAACCATGCGGTCTTCGTACAGACCCAGGTAACCGTCATAAACGCCAAACACTTCCAGACCTTCCGTCAGTGCTGCACGGACAACACCACGAATTGCCGCGTTCATGCCCGGCGCATCACCGCCGCTTGTCAACACACCGATTTTCTTAATCATGACTACCTCTGAACTTAGGAATGCAAAATTGAAATCTGTTGCCGGAAGAAACTGTTCGACCAACGAATACTGCAAATAGTATATCAATCGCTTCCAGCTGAATTGATTCAGGTCAGACCAAATGGCGGTAATTTATACACAAAATGCTGGCCTGGCTCACTTTTTTACAACGAATTACGAAAGCTCAACATGTCCGGGTACAACCGAGCAGGGATCCTGGTGAATGATGACGTCCGAACCAGGAAAACGCTGCAAAATCGCCTGCTCGACCTGCTCAGCTATAACGTGAGCCTGAACCAACGGCAGGTTGTCTTCCATTTCAATGTGGATCTGTATAAAGCGGGTCGGCCCTGACTGCCGCGTACGAAGATCGTGGGCACCACTGACGCCGGGCCAGTGGGTCACGATGGCAAAAATTTCATCACGTTCTGCATCAGGCAGCGCACGGTCAAGAAGCGATTGCACCGCTTCATATCCCATCCGTAAGGCGCTATATAAGATATAGACCCCTATCCCTAACGCAAACAATGCATCGGCCCGATGCCAGCCATACCAGGCCAGACCGAGCGCAATAAGAATAGCCCCATTCATCATAACATCAGACTGATAATGAAGCATATCCGCCCGTACAGCCTGGCTTTGTGTTTTACGCACGACCCAGCGCTGGAACGTTACCAGAACAAGTGTGCTAATAAGTGCAATGACCGTGACGATCACGCCGACACCGGGATCGTTCATCGGTGAGGGTGAAATGAGATGCTGAATACCGGTCAAAAACAGGAACAGCGCGGAGCCAGAAATAAACATGCTTTGCGCCAGCGCCGCGAGCGATTCTGCTTTTCCGTGTCCAAATGTGTGCTCTTCATCCGCCGGTTGCAGCGAATAGCGCACCACCAGCAGGTTGGTCAGCGAGGCGGCAATATCCACTAAAGAATCCACCAGCGCCGCCAGAATACTGACCGAGCCGGTGTACCACCACGCGAAAATTTTGATCACCAGCAAACACGACGCCATTATCGTCGCGGCGATTGCGGCCCGGCTTACCAGCCGTCCATAGGATTGATTCATAAACACTCCTGTCATGCCATGGCGCTAGTATAACGGATGGTTGCGGAGTCAAAGGATGAATAAACGGTTAACAAAAGAGAATGACGGGCAAAAAAAACCCCCACATCATGTGGGGGAAGACAGGGATGGTGTCTATGGCAAGGAAAACAGGGTTTACTGGTTACTACGGGTACTGCTATTGCTACTGAAAAGCGTCGTTTCTGAGCTTCGCTGCATCCGTGCAACCTTACGCAACTGGTCCATCCGTTGCTGATGTTTGTCGTTCAAAACCGCTTGCTGCTCAGGCGACAACAGGTGGAACATCTGGTTGCGGACCTTCGCCATCTCTACCTGGCGGGCAACCTGTTCCTGTGCCATTTTTTCTGCCTGAGCGCGTACAGCGCTTTCGTCAAAATTTTCTGCGGTGACAAGGCGATGCATTGTCTCCATTTCGCTAACATTAACAGGGGGCTGGTCGTGTCTTGCCCTCTGCATCAGATCTCGCATCTGTTGACGCTGATGTTCGGTTAAACTTATGCCGTCAAACATATGGCTTTGGCCGCTGTGCTGCGTTGTACCCTCTTGCGAGGAACTGTTATCGCCGATGATAGCTACAGCAGCCTGGCTAAACGCACTGAACGCCAGCGTTGAGGCCATGACGGCAGCGGTAACTTTGCGCATCACTTGCTCCCAAAATCTTTCGTGTCGCGATTCAACGAGAGACAGTCTACGATTCAGGCTGCAAACATGCGTCAGGGGGTGTAAAACAACGTAAAGTCATGGATTAGATAGCCTTGATGTCGTAATTTCTGCCTCGGAGGTATTTAAACAATGAATAAAATCCTGTTAGTTGATGATGACCGAGAGCTCACATCTCTTTTAAAGGAGTTGCTCGACATGGAAGGTTTCAACGTCCTGGTTGCCCACGATGGCGAGCAGGCGCTGAGTCTCCTTGACGACAGCATCGATTTACTTTTGCTCGACGTGATGATGCCGAAGAAAAACGGCATTGATACGTTGAAAGAGCTTCGCCAGACACACCAGACCCCCGTAATCATGCTGACCGCGCGTGGCAGCGAACTTGACCGCGTACTCGGCCTTGAGCTGGGCGCGGATGACTATTTACCGAAGCCGTTCAACGACCGTGAACTGGTGGCCCGTATTCGCGCGATCCTGCGTCGTTCCCACTGGAGCGAGCAGCAGCAGAATACCGACAACAGCTCACCAACGCTGGAAGTGGACTCCCTGAGCCTGAACCCGGGCCGTCAGGAAGCGAGCTTCGACGGTGAAACGCTGGAACTGACCGGCACCGAGTTCACCCTGCTTTACCTGCTGGCGCAGCATCTCGGCCAGGTGGTATCGCGTGAACATTTAAGTCAGGAAGTGCTGGGCAAACGCCTTACCCCGTTTGACCGCGCCATCGACATGCACATCTCTAACCTGCGCCGCAAGCTGCCGGAGCGTAAAGATGGTCACCCATGGTTTAAAACCCTGCGTGGTCGCGGTTATCTGATGGTTTCCGCTTCATGATAGGCAGCTTAACCGCCCGCATCTTCGCCATCTTCTGGCTGACGCTGGCACTGGTTTTAATGCTCGTTTTGATGTTGCCAAAACTCGACTCACGCCAGATGACGGAGCTTCTCGACAGCGAGCAACGTCAGGGCGTGATGATCGAGCAGCACGTGGAAGCCGAGCTGGCAAACGATCCGCCGAACGATTTAATGTGGTGGCGCAGATTATTTCGCGCTATCGACAAGTGGGCGCCGCCCGGACAACGCCTGCTGCTGGTCACCAGCGAAGGCCGCGTCATTGGGGCCGATCGCAATGAAATGCAGATTATCCGTAACTTCATTGGCCAGGCGGATAACGCCGATCACCCACAGAAGAAGAAATATGGTCGGGTAGAGATGGTTGGCCCTTTCTCGGTACGGGATGGGGAAGATAACTATCAGCTTTACCTGATTCGCCCTGCGAGCAACTCCCAGTCCGATTTCATCAACCTGCTGTTTGACCGCCCTCTGCTACTGCTGATTGTCACCATGCTGGTCAGCTCGCCGCTGCTGTTATGGCTGGCGTGGAGTCTGGCAAAACCGGCGCGTAAGCTGAAAAATGCGGCGGATGAAGTGGCTCAGGGTAACCTGCGACAACACCCTGAACTGGAAGCAGGGCCGCAGGAGTTCCTTGCCGCCGGAACCAGTTTTAACCAGATGGTGAGCGCGCTGGATCGCATGATGACCGCCCAGCAGCGTCTGCTGTCGGATATCTCGCACGAGCTGCGCACCCCGCTCACGCGCTTACAGCTTGGCACCGCCCTGCTGCGACGCCGTAGCGGTGAGAGCAAAGAGCTGGAGCGTATTGAGACGGAAGCTCACCGTCTGGACAGCATGATTAACGACCTGCTGGTGATGTCGCGCAATCAGCAGAAAAACGCGCTGGTGAGCGAAACGGTCAAAGCTAATCACCTGTGGCACGAGGTGCTGGACAACGCGGCGTTTGAAGCGGAACAGATGGGTAAATCCTTCACCGTCAACTTCCCGCCGGGCCCGTGGCCGCTGTACGGTAACCCCAACACGCTGGAAAGCGCGCTGGAGAATATCGTGCGTAACGCCCTGCGCTATTCGCACACGAAGATTGAGGTGGCGTTCTCGGTGGATAAAGATGGGATCACCATCATCGTGGACGATGACGGCCCTGGCGTCAGCCCGGAAGATCGCGAACAGATTTTCCGTCCGTTCTACCGTACCGACGAAGCGCGCGACCGCGAATCAGGCGGCACGGGGCTGGGACTGGCGATTGTTGAAACCGCCATGCAGCAGCACCGAGGCTGGGTGAAAGCCGACGACAGCCCGCTGGGCGGGTTGCGGTTAACGCTGTGGCTGCCGTTGTATAAGCGTTCGTAGCTGTGGTGCCGGGTGGCGGCTTCGCCTTACCCGGCCTACATTCTTCCGTGGGTTATTTACCCCACAATCGCCGAGAATTATCCTCGATCTTGCCGCTTACGCGCCGCTTCTGCATCGTTCTGGTCCAACTGGTCGATAACCCCGCCGCCGACAGCAGGCGATGATACTGCTCGTCGTCAAACGGCATATGCCAGGCAATAGCGCAGGCCTCATACACGGAGACATCGCTCAGCCGCGACGCCAGCTCCAGCGGTGCATCCGCAGAAACCTGCCCGGCCAGCACCACGCGGTAGAGCCAGCCGGTTTTACCCGCATTTTGCAGCTGCTCGGACATATCGCTGATGCCGAAATGGTAGTTGAGCTTGAAGCACGGCGAGCGCGGCTGCGTCACCTGAATCAGGGCGTCGCCCCAGCGGTAAATATCACCGATAAAGACGTTTTTCTCGGTCAGCCCTTCGGTCGAGAGGTTCTCGCCAAACGCGGGGGCGACAAACAGCTCCGCCTGTTCGGGGAATTCGGCTTTCCAGTGATGATAGTGCTCGCGCGGATAGTGGCACAGCGCGCGCTCGGGCCCGCCGTGGATTTTCTTTTCGGCCTGCTCGTCACCCGCCAACCCGAGGTCGGTTAGCGTCAGCTCGCCGTCGACCTGAATTTTAGCGATGGCGCTCGGGCGGCTGCCGTCATACTCCCTGACCTTGCCTGTAAACACATTCACCGGGTAATGCATTGCTGCCTCCATTACGCAGATACAAAAAAAGCGAGTCATAAGACTCGCTTCTCACAGGCGTCAATGCAACCTTATTTTTTAGCGGCGAAACGCGCTGCTGCTTCGTCCCAGTTCACCACGTCCCAGAAGGCTTTGATGTAGTCCGGGCGACGGTTCTGGAATTTCAGGTAGTAAGCGTGTTCCCACACGTCCAGGCCCACGATTGGGAAGCCGGATGCGCCAGAAATTGCTTCACCCATCAGCGGGGAGTCCTGGTTAGCGGTAGAAACAACCGCCAGCTTGTCGCCTTTCAGAACCAGCCACGCCCAGCCAGAGCCGAAACGGGTTGCAGCGGCTTTTTCGAATTCCGCTTTGAAGTTGTCTACGGAACCGAAGTCACGCTCGATAGCCGCTTTCAGGTCGCCCTGCAGGGTGGTACCGGTTTTCAGGCCTTTCCAGAACAGGCTGTGGTTAGCGTGACCGCCCGCATTGTTACGCAGAACGGTTTTCTTGTCCGCTGGCAGCTGGTCCAGCTTGGTGATCAGCTCTTCAGCAGACAGGTTCGCGAACTCTGGCAGGCTTTCCAGCGCGGCGTTCGCGTTGTTCACATAGGTCTGGTGGTGTTTAGTGTGATGGATTTCCATCGTCTGCTTGTCGAAATGCGGTTCCAGTGCGTCGTAGGCATACGGCAGGGATGGCAGTGTATAACTCATAATCCTCTCCATTATTGTCGGGCGGCACAGCTGTTAATGCCGCGTAAGCAGTTGGTTCATTATAGTTAATTAAATGATATTGAAAATGATTATCAATGCCGTAGTTTTTATAAGGTTATTCGTTTTTCGATTAATGGCGGAAATGTGAGTCTGCTCACGCGGTTAACGTGCTGATTGCCATCCAGAACAAAAGTGCGGCAACCTTCTGAAGGTTCCCAAACCGCCTAATTTTTACACTCATCAAGTCGGCGGGAAGCCACCGACTATAAAAACGATGAGGATGTAAAAATGAATCATGCGATTACGATGGGTATCTTCTGGCATTTGATAGGCGCGGCCAGTGCTGCCTGTTTCTATGCCCCGTTTAAAAAAGTGAAAGGCTGGTCATGGGAAACCATGTGGTCCGTTGGCGGTACCGTGTCATGGCTGATTTTGCCGTGGACCATTAGCGCCATGCTGCTCCCGGATTTCTGGGGCTACTTCTCCTCCTTCAGCGCCTCTACCCTGCTGCCGGTATTTCTGTTCGGCGCGATGTGGGGCATCGGCAACATCAACTACGGCCTCACCATGCGCTATCTCGGCATGTCGATGGGCATCGGCATCGCGATTGGCATTACGCTTATCGTCGGCACCCTGATGACGCCGATCCTCAACGGCAACTTTGACGTGCTAATCAACACGCAGGGCGGACGAATGACGCTGCTTGGCGTGCTGGTCGCGGTGATCGGCGTGGGTATCGTCACCCGCGCGGGCCAGTTGAAAGAGCGCAAGATGGGCATCAGGGCCGAAGACTTCAACCTGAAGAAAGGGCTGCTGCTGGCGGTGATGTGCGGCATCTTCTCGGCGGGCATGTCGTTCGCCATGAACGCCGCCAAACCGATGCACGAAGCGGCCGCGGCGCTGGGCGTTGACCCGCTGTACGCTGCCCTGCCAAGCTACGTGGTGATCATGGGCGGCGGCGCGCTGGTGAACCTCGGTTTCTGCTGTATTCGTCTGGCAAAAGTGAAGAACCTGTCGGTAAAAGCCGACTTCTCGCTGGCAAAACCGCTCATCATCACCAACGTGCTGCTCTCCGCTCTCGGCGGCCTGATGTGGTACCTGCAGTTCTTCTTCTACGCCTGGGGCCACGCCAGTATTCCGGCGCAGTACGACTACATGAGCTGGATGCTGCACATGAGCTTCTACGTGCTGTGCGGCGGGCTGGTTGGGCTGGTGCTGAAGGAGTGGAACAACGCCGGGCGTCGTCCGGTGGGCGTGCTGAGCCTGGGCTGCGTGGTGATTATCATTGCCGCCAACATCGTTGGCCTCGGCATGGCGAACTGACTACGCCGCCTTTCGACTGCGATGACGCCACTGAACCGGCGTCATCCCCACCTCGCGGTTAAACACCACCGAAAAGTAGTTGCTGTCCTCAAAGCCGCAGCGCATCGCCACTTCACTCACCATCAGCTCCGTATGCTGCAGCAGATACTGGGCGTGGCAGATGCGCAGCTGGCGCAGGTAGTGGTTTACCGTCATCCCCGTCTGGGTGCGGAACTGCTGGCGCAGCGCGCGCTCGCTGCACTGCTCCTGCTCGCAGAATTTCTCCAGCAAGAAGCTTTTGTTCAGGCTGCCCGCAAGCGTGGTGATGAGCTTATCCAGCAGCGCTTCCTGCGTCGTGGCGGAGGGATTATCGGTGGCGTAACGGTGACGTTTCAGCGTCATCACCAGCTGGGCGAAAAGCAGCTCCGCCATCTGGTTGGCGACCGGGTCGCTCTTCTGGCTCTCCTGCTCCAGCTGAGAGATAACCTGCCGAACCTGGGTCATGCCGCCGCTGCTTAAGCGCCAGTGCGGTTCTCCTCGGGCATCAAGAAAACCGGGAATGTTGGCCACCCAGTCGACGTTAAGCCTGAGCCTGTCCGGGCAGTAGATGACGTTCTGCAGCACCAGGTCGTTAACCGAGGCGTAGGAGTGTTTATCTTCGGCGCGGATGTAGAACAGATCCCCGCGCGTGATGCGGTAGGGTCGGTCGTTGAGGACGTGCAGGCCGTTGCCGCGCCACACCAGCACCAGCTCGCAGAACTCGTGGGTATGCTCGGCAAAGACGTTTTGCGGGTAGCGATCGGCCACCGCGACGGCCTGACTCGCGGAGGCAAAAAAATCATCTTTGCGAAGGATTAACTGAGCAGCCACACCACGACCTCTGTGCCGAAAAACCTGACATTATTAGCTTTATTGCGGCAATAAAACGGTGACTGCCCTCGCGTTACTGAAGCAATGCGTCTTTTCCCTGACGAATATCGCGCGGCGACCAGCTAAACTCCCGACGAAAAAGCGTCGAAAAGTGGTTACTGTCGCCGAAACCGCAGCGATAGGCGATATCCGTGACGCTTTCGTCAGTATGGCGTAAAAGATGACGCGCTTTGATTAACCGCAGGCGGTTAAGGTAGCGTTGCGGCGTCAGCCCGGTGTGCTGCTTCAGCTGGCGATGCAGGGTGCGCAGCGATAGCGAAAAATCATCCGCCAGCGTTTCCCAGCTGACATCTTCGGCGAAATGGTCTTCCAGCCAGGCCATCAGATGGTTCAGCCGGGCGTCGTTGTTTTCCAGCCCCTCCACCAGACTACTGCGGCGCAGCAGCACCAGCAGCTGCATGAACAGCAGCTCGCGCGTGGCAATGGCGTGCGTCTCCTGCCCGTCCTCGCTCTGCTCCATCTGGCTCACCAGCTGTCGCACCTGCTGTAAGGTGGACTGATTCACCCGCCAGTGCGACGGATAGTGTCCGTCCTGCTCCTGTGGCAGCAGCTGATTCAGCCCGGAGAGAAACTGGAACGCGTCCGGGGAACGATAGAGCACGTTGGTCAGGCACAGGTTGTCGGTATGTTCATACAGGTGCCTGTCGTGGTCCCGCACGAAGCACACGGTGCCGCCGCTGATGGTATACGGCTGGCCGTTAAACACGTGAATGCCCGTGCCGTGCTCAACAATCACAATCTCATGGAAATCATGATGATGCTCCGGGAATGCGGCCTGAGGGAGCCGTGGCTCAATCGCGACGGGCGACCCTCCTGCAGGGAAAAAATCCACGCTGTGTAGTACGGTCATAACGGCCCCCACCAATGAGAAATGTTCTCAAAATAGTAATTAAGGCCTTGCACCCTCACCTTAAATTTTCGGCAGCAAACCTCGCAAAAGCTGTCCGTTTTTCAAGAAACCGGTGGAAAGATCGGGAAATGCGGTAAGCGTCACACTGCCTGAAACCCCCGCAATTACTGGAAACTGTGAACTCCCTCACGTTCATCTTTGCTTTCTTGCCAGCGCCGGATTTGGCCTGTCAGTGGCGAGAAGGTGCCTTTTTCTTCCCTTTCTTACACTCATCGCTAATGAATTAAGAAAGGATCCGACCATGACTTTTCGCCATTGTGTGGCTGTCGATTTAGGCGCATCCAGCGGCCGCGTAATGCTCGCCACCTGGGACTGTAGCCAGCGCACACTTTCGCTTCGCGAAATGCACCGTTTCGCCAACTGCCTGAAAAAGCAGGACGGTGTTGAGACCTGGGATATCGATGCCCTGGAGGCGGAGATCCGCACCGGGCTGAACAACGTCTGCAACGACGGCATTCGTATCGACAGCATCGGTATTGATACCTGGGGCGTGGATTACGTGCTGCTGGACGGTAACGGCGAGCGCGTCGGCCTGCCCGTCTCCTACCGCGACAGCCGCACCGACGGCCTGATGGCGCACGCTATCGCCCAGCTTGGCAAGGACAACATCTACGGGCGCAGCGGCATTCAGTTTCTGCCGTTTAACACGCTGTACCAGCTGCGCGCTCTCGTCGAGCAGCAGCCGGAGCTGGTCGCGAACGTGGCCCACGCGCTGCTGATCCCGGATTACCTGAGCTACCGCCTGACCGGCAATATGAACTGGGAATACACCAACGCCACCACCACCCAACTGGTGAACATCAACACCGATAACTGGGATGAAAACCTGCTGGCGTGGACGGGCGCGTCGCCGTCCTGGTTCGGCACGCCAACGCACCCCGGAAATGTGATCGGTCAGTGGATTTGCCCGCAGGGGAACGAAATCCCCGTCGTTGCCGTCGCCAGCCATGATACCGCCAGCGCGGTCATTGCCTCGCCGCTTTCCAGCAAAGACGCGGCGTACCTTTCTTCCGGCACCTGGTCGCTGATGGGCTTTGAGAGCAAAACGCCGTACACCAGCGATGCCGCGATGGCGGCGAACATCACTAACGAAGGTGGTGCGGAAGGGCGTTATCGCGTGCTGAAAAACATCATGGGCCTGTGGCTGCTTCAGCGCGTGCTGAAAGAGCAAAACGTTACCGACCTGCCTGCGCTTATCGCGGAGACAGAAAAGCTGAAGGCCTGCACCTTCCTGATCAACCCGAACGATAACCGCTTTATCAACCCGGCGCACATGAGCGCCGAAATCCAGGCCGCCTGTTTCGCCGCCGGGCAGCCGGTGCCGTCCAGCCCGGCAGAGCTAGCGCGCTGCATTTTTGACAGCCTCGCCCTGCTGTATGCCGACATCCTCAGCGAGCTAGCCGATCTGCGCGGTAAGCCGTTCAGCCAGCTGCACATCGTGGGCGGCGGCTGCCAGAACCAGCTGCTGAACCAGCTTTGCGCGGATGCCTGCGGCATCACCGTGGTGGCGGGCCCTGTAGAGGCTTCCACGCTCGGCAATATCGGCATTCAGCTGATGACGCTGGACGAACTCTCCAACGTTGACGACTTCCGTTCGGTGGTGGCGGCGAACGCCAGCCTGACCACCTTCACCCCCAATCCCTGCCATGAGATTGCCCGCTACCGGGCGCAGTTTCAGCAAAAACGACTGACTAAGGAGCTTTGCGCATGACCACTCAATTAGAACAAGCCTGGGACCTGGCTAAACAGCGTTTCGCCGCCGTCGGCGTGGATGTCGAAGAGGCCCTGCGCCAGCTCGACCGTCTGCCCGTCTCTATGCACTGCTGGCAGGGCGATGACGTCGCCGGTTTCGAGAACCCGGGCGGTTCCCTGACGGGTGGTATTCAGGCCACGGGTAATTATCCGGGCAAAGCACGTAACGCGACCGAACTGCGCGCCGACCTGGATCTGGCCCTGAGCCTGATCCCGGGGCCAAAGCGCCTGAACCTGCACGCGATTTACCTCGAATCCGACGAGCCGGTGGCGCGCAACGAAATCAAACCAGAACACTTTAAGAACTGGGTGGAGTGGGCAAAAGCCAATAAGCTGGGCCTGGATTTCAACCCGTCCTGCTTCTCGCATCCGCTGAGCGCGGACGGTTTTACCCTCGCCCACGCGGACGATGAAATCCGTCAGTTCTGGATCGACCACGTGAAGGCCAGCCGCCGCGTGTCTGCGTACTTTGGCGAGCAGCTGGGCACACCGTCGGTGATGAACATTTGGATCCCGGACGGCATGAAGGACATCACCGTCGACCGTCTGGCTCCGCGCCAGCGCCTGCTGGCCGCGCTGGATGAGGCCATCAGCGAGAAGCTGGACCCGGCGCACCACATCGACGCCGTGGAGAGCAAGCTGTTCGGCATTGGCGCCGAGAGTTACACCGTCGGCTCGAACGAGTTCTACATGGGGTACGCTACGAGCCGCCAGACCGCGCTGTGCCTGGATGCCGGTCACTTCCATCCGACCGAGGTGATCTCCGACAAAATCTCCGCTGCCATGCTCTACGTGCCGCGCCTGCTGCTGCACGTCAGCCGCCCGGTGCGCTGGGACAGCGACCACGTGGTGCTGCTGGATGACGAAACCCAGGCGATTGCGAGCGAAATCATCCGCCACGACCTCTTTGACCGCGTCCACATCGGCCTCGACTTCTTCGATGCCTCCATCAACCGCATCGCGGCGTGGGTTATCGGCACCCGCAACATGAAAAAAGCCCTGCTGCGCGCCCTGCTGGAGCCGACTGCCGAACTGAAAAAGCTGGAAGCAAACGGTGACTACACCGCGCGTCTGGCGCTGCTGGAAGAGCAGAAATCCCTGCCGTGGCAGGCGGTGTGGGAGATGTACTGCCAGCGTAACGACGCCCCGGCGGGGAGCCAGTGGCTGGACAACGTGCGGGCGTATGAGGAAGGCGTGTTGAGTCAGCGCGGGTAACTGCCCCCTCACCCCTGCCCTCTCCCCAAAGGGGAGAGGGAGCAAACCATCCCCTCTCCCCTTTGGGGAGAGGGTTAGGGTGAGGGGTTCAACCTCACCGCGATAACTGGAAATGAAAACTATGCAGACCATCACCACTTCCTGGTTCGTCCAGGGCATGATCAAAGCCACCTCTGACGCCTGGCTGAAGGGTTGGGACGAGCGCAACGGCGGCAACCTGACGCTGCGCCTGGACGACGCGGATATCGAACCCTTCGCGGCCGATTTCCACCAGAAGCCGCGCTATATCGCGCTGAGCCAGCCGATGCCGCTGCTCGCCAACACGCCGTTTATCGTCACCGGCTCCGGGAAGTTTTTCCGTAACGTCCAGCTCGACCCGCAGGCCAACCTCGGCGTGGTGAAGGTGGACAGCGACGGCGCGGGCTACCACATTCTGTGGGGGCTGACCGATGAAGCGGTGCCAACCTCTGAACTGCCGGCGCACTTCCTCTCCCACTGCGAGCGCATTAAGGCCACCAACGGCAAAGACCGCGTGATCATGCACTGTCACGCCACCAACCTGATCGCCCTGACCTACGTGCTGGAAAACAGCTCGGATTTCTTCACCCGCAAACTGTGGGAAGGCAGCACCGAGTGTCTGGTAGTGTTCCCGGACGGCGTCGGCATTTTGCCGTGGATGGTGCCGGGTACCGACGAAATTGGCCAGGCAACCGCAACGGATATGCAAAAACACGCTCTGGTGCTGTGGCCGTTCCACGGCGTCTTCGGCAGCGGCCCGACGCTTGATGAAACCTTTGGCCTGATCGACACCGCCGAGAAATCCGCGGAGGTGCTGGTGAAGGTCTATTCCATGGGCGGCATGAAGCAGACCATCACCCGGGAAGAGCTGATCGCCCTGGGCAAACGCTTTGGCGTCACCCCGATGCAGTCCGCGTTAGATCTGTACCCATAACAACATCGCGCCCCGCTCACCGAGACGGGGCGAAAACCACCTGCAATCCCTACAACTAACTCAAGTCAGTGGAGTAAAAGCAATGAAAATAAAGACAAGCTTGATCCTCACCGTTGCCGCTCTGGCGTTGTCCGGTTCCGCTTTAGCAGAAGTGAAAATCGCCCTGGTGGCGAAGTCCTTAGGGAATGGATTCTTCGAAGCAGCGAACGTCGGCGCGCAGGAGGCGGCCAAAGAGTTAGGCGATGTAAAAGTGATTTATACCGGCCCGACCACCACCACGGCAGAAGCGCAGATCGAGGTGCTGAACGGACTGATCGCCCAGGGCGTGGATGCGATCGCGATTTCCGCGAACGATCCGGACGCCTTAGTCCCGGTACTGAAAAAAGCGATGCAGCGCGGCATCAAGGTTGTGTCGTGGGATTCCGGCGTGGCAAAAGCCGGACGTCAGATCCACCTGAATCCGTCCAATAACGCCCTGATTGGCGAAACCAACGTCAAGCTCGCCGCTGACGCGCTGAAGGCGCTGAACGTGGAAAAAGGCGACGTGGCGGTGCTGAGCGCCACGCCAACATCAACAAACCAGAACACCTGGATTGCGGAGATGAAAAAGGTGCTGCCGAAGTACCCGTCCGTCAATCTGGTGACCGTGGCCTACGGGGACGATCTCTCTGATAAAAGCTACCGCGAGGCGGTCGGCCTTCTGAAAACCTACCCTGATTTGAAAGTGATCGTTTCACCGTCGTCCGTGGGCATTGTCGCTGCGGCGCAGGCAGTGAAAGACCAGGGCAAGATCGGCAAAGTGTACGTCACCGGGTTAGGCCTGCCGTCTGAAATGGCGGGCGCAGTGAAATCCGGCGCGAGCAAAAGCTTTGCCATCTGGAACCCGATTGACCTGGGCTATGCGGCAACCTATTTAGCAGACGATCTGGTGAAAGGCACTGCCACAAAGAGCGAGGCCAGCATGGGCAAGCTGGGCAAAGTGAAGCTGGATGCCGACGGCAACGGAGCGATGGCCGAGCCGTTCGTCTACGATGCCAGCAATATTGATAAGTTCTCGAAGATCTTTTGATCCTTTCCCCCTCTCCCTGTGGGAGAGGGCCGGGGTGAGGGCATCAGGCCGCATTTCCCCTCACCCTAGCCCTCTCCCACAGGGAGAGGGAATACTACGGAGAACTATCATGACCCCATTGCTACAGCTTTCTGGCATCACCAAGGTGTTCCCCGGCGTGCGTGCCCTTGAGAACGTGCAGCTTGCGCTCTGGCCCGGCAAAGTGACGGCGCTTATCGGCGAAAACGGCGCGGGTAAGTCGACGCTGGTCAAAGTGATGACCGGCATTTACCAGCCCGACGAGGGCGAGATCCTCTACAAAGCGATCCCCGTTCACCTCCCGACGCCGGACTCGGCGCATAAGATCGGCATCACCGCTATTCATCAGGAAACCGTCCTGTTCGATGAACTTTCGGTCACCGAAAATATCTTTGTCGGGCAGTACCTCTACAAAGGCGTTCTGAAAACGCTCGACTGGCCGGAGATGCACCGCCGGGCGCAGGCGATCCTCACCCGCCTTGAAGTGCAAATCGACCCGCGCGCGACGCTGAAAACCCTGAGCATCGCCCAGCGCCACATGGTCGCCATCGCCCGCGCCCTGTCGTTTGAGGCGCAGGTGGTTATCCTGGATGAACCTACAGCGGCGCTGTCGCAGCACGAAATCCTTGAGTTTTACCAAATCGTTGAGCGCCTGAAGCAGGAGGGCAAGGCCATCCTGTTTATCTCCCACAAGTTCGACGAAATCTTCGAACTTGCAGATCACTACACCATTTTGCGCGACGGCGTGTTCGTCGGAGAAGGCGCGATGAGTGCGATAACCGAAGAGCGGATGGTATCGATGATGGTCGGGCGCGCCATCACCCAGACCTTCCCGAAGGTGGCGTGTGAAAAAGGCGAGACGGTGCTGGAGGTAAAAAATCTCTGCCACCCGACCGAGTTCGCCAATATCTCCTTCTCCCTGCGTAAAGGGGAAATCCTCGGCTTCTATGGGCTGGTGGGCGCCGGGCGTACCGAGCTGATGCAAGCGCTTTCCGGCGTCACGCGGCCATCGTCAGGCGAAATTATTCTTAACGGTCAGGCCCGGCGCTTCCACCAACCTGCGGATGCGATCAAAGCCGGTATCGTCTGCGTGCCGGAAGAGCGGCAGAAGCAGGGCGCGATTATCGAACTGTCGATTGCCCAAAACATCAGCCTGCCGCAGCTTGGCAAGCTCAACCCGAACGGCGTGCTGCACGACGACCGCGAATGGCGGCTGGCGGATGAATACGCCAAACGCCTGCAGGTGAAAGCCTTTAGCTGGAAACAGGCGGTGGATACCCTCTCCGGCGGCAACCAGCAAAAGGTGGTTATCGGTAAGTGGCTGGCAACGCATCCTGACGTGATCATCCTCGATGAGCCGACAAAAGGCATCGATATCGGCTCAAAGGCAGCCGTTCATCAATTTATGTCCGAGCTGGTCGGCCAGGGGCTGGCGGTGATTATGGTCTCCTCCGAACTGCCGGAAGTGATGGGCATGGCGGACCGCATTATCGTGATGCACGAAGGGCTGATGGTGGCCGAATACCGGGCGGGTGACGCGACGGCGGAAACCATCGTCAGCGCCGCCAGCGGTGCAAAACAGGAGGCGGCATAATGCTTAACTCGCTGTTAAAACACCGCGAAGCCCTGCTGGGCGCGGTGATTGTGCTGATGGTCATCGCCATCGGCAGCCGCGTGCCGTCGTTTATCACACCGGGTAACCTGGTTGAGATGTTTAACGACACTTCCATTCTGATCGTCCTCGCGCTCGGGCAGATGATGGTGCTGCTCACCAAAGGTATCGACCTGTCGATGGCGGCCAATCTGGCGCTGACCGGGATGATTGTCGCCCTGATTAACGTCCATTATCCGGACGTGCCGGTCTGGGCACTGCTGATCCTCGCCAGCGCGCTCGGGCTGCTGATGGGCGCGATTAACGGCCTGCTGGTGTGGAAGCTGGGCATTCCGGCGATTGTGGTAACGCTCGGCACCATGAGCATCTACCGCGGGATTATCTTTTTGCTCTCCGGCGGCGGCTGGGTGAACGCCAACCAGATGGGCGCGGACTTCCTCGGCCTGCCGCGCGCCTCCGTGCTGGGCCTGCCGGTGCTGAGCTGGTGCGCCGTCGCCGCGCTGCTGCTGGTGGGTTACTTCCTGCGCTACAGCCGTACAGGACGGGCGCTGTATACCGCGGGCGGCAACGCTACGGCGGCGTACTACACCGGGATCAACGCCGGGAAAATGCAGTTTGTCAGCTTCTGCCTCTCCGGGCTGTTGGCCGGGTTTTGCGGGTATCTGTGGATTTCCCGTTTCGCCGTGGCCTATGTCGACGTGGCGAACGGCTTTGAGCTGCAGGTGGTCGCCGCCTGCGTGATTGGCGGCATCAGCACCATGGGAGGCACCGGGCGCGTACTCGGCTGCCTGTTCGGCGCGCTGTTCCTCGGCGTGATAAACAACGCCCTGCCGGTGATCGGCGTCTCCCCGTTCTGGCAAATGGCAATTTCCGGCACGGTGATCGTCATTGCGGTGCTGCTGAACGAACGCAGCAACAGGCGTAAAGGACGGCTGATTCTGCGCGACGCGGCGCTGGCACGTCAGAAACTGGCGGTGAAATCATGAGCAAAATGATGGCCTCTGAAGAGATCAAAAACGTGCCTGCTGTGCCGGGCATTTTCCAGCGCCTGCTGTGCTGGGAAGGCTTCCTGCTGGCGGTGACGCTGGCGGTATTCGTGGTGAACGCGCTGGCCTCGCCCTACTTCCTCAATGTCTGGAATCTCTCCGACGCGACGTTCAACTTCACCGAAAAAGCGATCATCGTGTTGCCGATGGCGATGCTGATTATCGCCCGGGAAATTGACCTGTCGGTGGCATCCACCATTGCGCTTAGCTCCACGGTGATGGGCTTCTGCGCGGCGGCGGGCGTGGATACGCCGCTGCTGGTCTGCGTCGGGCTGGGCGTGGGGCTGCTGTGCGGACTGTTCAACGGCATTCTGGTGACGCGCTTCAACCTGTCGTCCATCGTTATCACCATCGGCACCATGAGCCTGTACCGCGGGATCACCTACATCCTGCTCGGCGATAAGGCGCTGAACAGCTACCCGGAGAGCTTCGCCTGGTTCGGCCAGGGCTACGTCTGGGGCGCGCTGTCGTTTGAGTTCGCGCTGTTTATCGTGCTGGCCGCGGTGTTTGCCTTTGTGCTGCACCGCACCAACTTTGGCCGCCGCACCTACGCCATCGGCAATAACCCGACCGGCGCGTGGTATTCCGGCATCAACGTTAAGCGCCACAACCTGATCCTGTTCGCGCTGGTGGGGCTGATGTCCGGCCTGGCGTCGGTGCTGCTCACCTCGCGCCTGGGCAGCACCCGTCCGACGATTGCGATGGGCTGGGAGCTGGCAGTGGTAACGATGGCGGTGCTCGGCGGCGTCAATATTCTCGGCGGGTCCGGCAGCATGGTGGGCGTGATTATCGCCGCCTTCCTGATGGGACTGGTGACCTTTGGCCTGAGCCTGCTCAACGTGCCCGGCATCGTGATGTCGGTGATTATCGGCGCGATGCTGATCGTGGTGATTTCGCTGCCGATTATTACCCGCCGGGTAATGCAGCGAAGACGGATCTCATAGCCGGGTGGCACTGCGTTTACCCGGCCTACTTAACCGTAGGCCCGCGCAAGCGCAGCGCCGCCGGGCATAAAAATCACAGTAATTAAGGAGAATTATCATGAGCTTTATGTTGGCGCTTCCAAAAATCAGCCTGCACGGCGCGGGCGCAATCGGCGATATGGTCAACCTGGTGGCGAGCAAGCAGTGGGGAAAGGCGCTGGTTGTCACCGACGGTCAGCTGGTAAAACTCGGCCTGCTCGACAGCCTGTTTAACGCGCTGGACGCCCATCAGATGTCGTATCACCTGTTCGATGAAGTGTTCCCGAACCCGACGGAGGCGCTGGTGCAGAAAGGCTATGCGGCATATCAGGACGCGGAGTGTGATTACGTGATTGCCTTCGGCGGCGGCAGCCCGATTGATACCGCCAAGGCGATCAAAATCCTCACCGCCAATCCCGGTCCGTCAACCGATTACTCCGGCGTCGGCAAAGTGAAAAACGCGGGCGTGCCGCTGGTGGCGATCAACACCACCGCAGGCACGGCGGCGGAGATGACCAGCAACGCGGTGATCATCGACTCCGCGCGGCAGGTGAAAGAGGTGATCATCGATCCGAACATCATCCCGGATATCGCCGTGGACGATGCCAGCGTGATGCTCGATATTCCCGCCTCCGTGACCGCTGCGACCGGTATGGATGCGCTAACTCACGCCATCGAAGCCTACGTGTCCGTCGGCGCGCACCCGCTCACAGATGCCAACGCGCTGGAAGCGATTCGCCTGATCAACCTGTGGCTGCCGAAAGCGGTCGAGGACGGTCATCACCTTGAAGCGCGTGAGCAGATGGCGTTTGGTCAGTATCTGGCGGGCATGGCGTTTAACAGTGCGGGCCTTGGCCTTGTGCATGCTTTGGCTCACCAGCCGGGCGCGACGCACAACCTGCCGCACGGCGTGTGCAACGCCATCCTGCTGCCGATCATCGAAAACTTTAACCGTCCGAACGCGGTCGTCCGCTTCGCCCGCGTGGCGCAGGCGATGGGCGTAGATACCCGCGGCATGAGTGATGACGCGGCCAGCATGTCCGCCATTCAGGCGATTCGCGACCTGAGCGCTCGCGTCGGTATCCCTGCAGGCTTCAGCCAGTTCGGAGTGACTAAAGCCGATATCGAAGGCTGGCTGGATAAAGCCCTCGCCGATCCCTGTGCGCCATGTAATCCGCGCCCCGCCAGCCGTGAGGAAGTTCGCGAGCTCTATCTGGAGGCCCTATGATCCGCAAAGCCTTTGTGATGCAGGTAAATCAGGACGCGCACGAGGAGTACGCGCGCCGCCACAACCCTATCTGGCCCGAGCTGGAAGCGGTGCTGAAAGCCCACGGCGCGCACCACTACGCCATCTATCTCGACAAAGCCCGCAACCTACTGTTTGCAACCGTGGAGATTGAATCGGAGGAGCGCTGGAACGCGGTAGCGAATACCGACGTCTGCCAGCGCTGGTGGAAGCATATGGGTGACGTTATGCCGTCTAACCCGGATAACAGCCCGGTGAGTGCGGAGCTGGAAGAGGTGTTTTACCTGGACTGATGTGTTAACGCTGCTGCCCCCGAGGCGGCAGCAATCTCCCGCCTGCCACTCAGCGTAAACGCCGACACCACCGTAATCGCCAGCACGAAGCAGCCCAGCATCAGGTACGTATCCTGGAAGCCGATCCGGTCATACATATTCCCGGCAAAGGCGGAGAGAAAAATCGCCGCCGACTGTTTGGCAAACTGGAAGCCAATCAGGTAGATGGTGGCCGAAAGCCGCGTATCAAACACGCCCGTAATGTACTTGAATGCACCCACCAGCAGGAACGGGACCTCCAGCGCGTGCAGCATCTTGAGGGCAATCACCTCCACGGCGGTGGTGGCGAACGACGAGCCGATAATGCGCGTCGCCATAATCACCCCGGCGATCAGCAGCGTGTTTTTCGCGCCGATGCGGTTAATGATCCACGGCGAGCAGAACATGATGATGGCGTTACAGATTTCCCCCGCCGTGGTGGCAAAGCCAAAGGCGCGGGTGCCTTCCTGCGGCGTGGCGAAGAAGGTTTTAAAGAAGGTGGCAAACTGCTGGTCGAAAACGTCATACACGCAGGCCACGCCAATCACGTACAGAATGAACATCCACATTCTGCGCTGGCGGAACAGGTTGAACACGGTTTTGGCAGTGATCTGCGGCTGGTTTGCGCCCAGGGCGTTCATTACCTGCGCCGTCTGGTTGGGCTTCGGCTTCGCAACGACCAGCAGCAGCATCAGCAACAGCGCTGCTCCCGAGCCCATCCAGAAAACGTACGACGGATCGATGCCAAAAAGGATGCCGCCCGTTGAGGCGCACAGCCCCCAGCCGAGACAGCCGAACATGCGCGCCTTGCCGTATTCGAAGAAGCTGTTGCGGCTCACGCGCTCGATGTAGGCCTCAATTGCCCCCGATCCCGCCGAGAAGACAAAGCCGATATACAGCCCGCCGCTCAGCGCGCCCAGCCAGATATTGGTTTTCAGCAGCGGCGCGAAGACGTACAGGAAGAATGGCGCGAACAGGAACAGCAGCACCGCGATGATCCACAGCAGGTGTTTTTTCAGCCCAAGCTTGTCCGAAATTACGCCCAGCACCGGCTGGAAGGCGATGGCCGACAGCGAGATGCAGGAGAAGACAATCCCGGTATGGGTTTTATTCAGGCCGATGATGTCCGACAGCCAGATCGGCAGGAACGGAAAGCAGGTGGCCATGATGAAGAAGTAGAGAAAGAAGAACAGCCCGAAGATCCAGAAGTTAGGGTTGTCTTTGTGGGTACAGGTTGTTGTGTTCATTATTTTTATCCTCAACGGAGGGCCGGCTGCCCGGCCCTTCAACCTTACACGCGTTCGACGCCAATCAAAATGGCGGTCTCCGGGTCCAGAATCGGCAGCGCAATACCCGCCTGCATCAGCCACTCGCCGCTCACCGTTTGCGGCGCTTCCATCCACGAAGGCAGCTTGCGCATGGTGTGTCCACCCTCACCCGTAATCTGGATGTTCGGGTGATCGAGCAGCGTGATGCGGTACTGCGCGCTAGCGTCTAACCCCGGCATGCGCAGCGGCATCATCAGGGTGTAATCCGGCATCGCAAGCTGGCTGACCATAAACAGCCCCTGCGCTTTGTCTTTGCTCACAATACCCTGTGCCAGGGTGGTAGCGTCCGGCATATCAATACGCCACTGGGTACCATGGTGGATCACTTCGCGCCACTGCTTGTGCAGCGCGGCGTAGTGCCGATAGCCTTCGCGTTCATCTTCATCGACGGTGAGCGGATCCAGCTCCAGCCCCATATGGCCAAACAGGGCCGTCAGCCCGCGAAACAGGATGCTATGCTGGCGGAAGGTGGCGTGGCATTTATGATGACCGATATGCGCGCCCATCACCTCCGGCGGGAAGAAGTAGCTCATGCCGCGCTGGATGGTGCTGCGCTCCAGGGCGTCGTTGTTGTCGGACGCCCAGAAGCGGTGGCTGCGGGTCAGCACTTCGTAATCAATACGCCCGCCGCCCGACGAGCAGGATTCAAACTCAATGTGCGGGAAGCGCTCACCCAGCACGTCCAGAAGGCGGTAAAACTCGCGGGTCTGCGCGTCGGCGGCGGCTTTACCCTTGTGTCCCGGCTGCACCAGCTCACGGTTCATGTCCCATTTCACGTAATCGACCGCGTGCTCGCCCAGCAGCCAGCTCATGCGCTCCACGAGGTAATCAAAGGCTTCCGGGATGTTCAGATTGAGCACCAGCTGATGACGCCCGGTCGCCTGATCGTAGCCCGGCAGCGCCAGCACCCAGTCAGGGTGCGCGCGGTACAAATCGGAATCCGGGTTGATCATCTCCGGCTCTACCCAGATGCCAAACTCCATGCCGAGCCGTTTGACGTGGTCGATCACCGGCGTCAGGCCGTTCGGGTATTTTTTTTCGTCCAGATACCAGTCGCCCAGCGCGGCATGGTCGTCGTTGCGGCCTTTGAACCAGCCGTCGTCGATAATAAAGCGTTCCACCCCAAGCGCCGCGGCCTCGTCGGCCATGCGCATGATGTAGTCCGGGTCGTGGTTGAAGTAAATCCCTTCCCAGGTATTGAGGTGCACCGGGCGCGGTTTGTTTTCCGGGAAGCGGATAACCTTATCGCGCAGATAGCGATGGAACTGCTGGCTCATGCCGTTTAGGCCCCGCGGGGAGTAGCTGGCATACAGGCGCGGCGTCCAAAGCGTGTCACCCTCTTCAACCGCCATCTCTCCCGACAGGTAGAGCGCTTCGGCCTGCAGGTAGCGACGACCATCGGTTTTCGCTTCCGCGCGCAGGCGATGGTTGCCGCTCCAGCCCAGATGCACGCCCCAGACGTCACCCTGCATTTCGCTAAACGACGACGTACCGGCAATCAGCGCCGGGAAGTGCTCGTGGGAGGTTTTACCCCGGCGGTTTTCAATCACGAAGCTGTCGTGTTCAAGCTTTACGCGGTGCGGCTGAAATTCTCTGATCCAGCGTCCGTGGAAGGCCATCACCTCCTGCGCGCGCTCGGCCACCGGCAGCGTGACGGCGAAACGGTCCACCTGCCACGGCAGCGCTTTCAGATTGGTCAGACCATGACGCACCACCAGCACGCCGCTGGCATCCAGCGCCAGCTCGCTGGTCAGGCGCAGACCCGCATGTTCATCTTCTGCGGTAATCGTCAGGGTGTTTAACGCCTGCTGCACCTGCGTAGTTTTGAACACCGGGGAGCCGTCCAGCCCCTGGCGATGCCCCTCAATGCCCGGCGAGCCAAACAGGCCGTGCCCCAGCTCCGCCATCAGTGTGACCGGGGAGTCGACATCCAGCCTGCCGTTCGCCACCGGGCGCGCAATGCTCAGCACATCGTGCGGCGAAAAGTGCTGAAGGTGCGGCCCCCAGTAGAGAATTTCGGCGAACGGGTGGGTTTTAACCACCACGTCTACCGTATTGCTTTCGAGTCGAAAAATGGAATCTTGCATCAGACATCTCCTGTCGTCGGGATGTCCTGAGTGTTGATCCGAAACGTTTCGGATACAAACCAAAACGTTTCGGATCTGTGATCGGGTTTGGAATTTTAGTGGGTTTAGGCCGTCTGGCCCGGAGAGAATTCAGGCTGCCAGAGCACCTGAAGCTGCTCGATATCGTCGCCGTTAATCAGCTGGCGCACCATATCGGCAATCTGTTTTCCGACGCCCTGACGGGTGGACTGAATGACCGACGCTACGTCGATATCGACAATGCTGTCCTGCGGCAGGCCGTCGTAGACCACCAGCGAGACGGCGTTGTCGCCGGATAAGCGCCCCATCTGCGCCAGCGCCATCGCCGCGCCGTCGCCGTGAGTATTGCAGTCGGTAATGATGGCCGTGGGCGGCTGCGGCAGAGCGAGAAGCTCTTTGGTGGTGGCATACCCCACGCGGCGCGACGGCGGCATGGCGCGCAGCCATTCGCTGGAAAGCCCGGCTTCTCGCAGGGCATCGAGAAAGCCCTGACGACGCTGGGTAATAAACGCCTGATTGTTGCTTTCACCGAGCAACGCGATGCGCTGATGGCCTTTCTCGATCAGCCAGCGGGTAGCCTGATGCGTACCGGCGTAGTTGTCGAAGTCAAACCACGCGTACGGCTGCGGGAGGTGGCTGCGCCCGAGCGCCAGGAAAGGAAAACTGGCGGCCTGAAGCTGCTCAAGACGCGGATCGTGGTCCAGCGTGTGCGCTACGATCAGCGCATCCACGCGGCGGCTCTGCACCATGCGCATATAGCTGTGCTTATCGGCCAAATCATCATCGGCAATCAGCAGTAAATCGATCTCATGTCGCGCCAGTTCGTGGCTAATTTCGCCGACCATGTCCATAAAAACGCTATTATTGAGCGGAACGGGATGCACGGGGAACACCAGCCCGACAGCGTCAATTTTGCCCATCTTGAGGCGGCGGGCGAAGGTGTTAGGTCGGTAGCCACGGCGCTGCGCCTCTGCTTCCACGCGGGCGCGCGTCTCGGCGGAGACGTCGTCATATCCGTTGAGTGCGCGGCTGACGGTGGTGACTGACAACCCCAGTTCTTTGGCAATGGCTTTAAGCGACATGAGTTTCCGTATCTCTGTTAGTTCTGTTCCGCCACCAGCAGCGCGTGCGTATCTGGCTCCAGCGCCTTAAAGATATGCGGCAGATCGGCGGGATAACAGATGTAATCCCCCGGGCCGAGTTCTTCCGCTGCGTCGATCAGGCCGACTAACGCGCGCCCCTGCGTCACAATAATATGTTCAACGGACCCCGGCGGATGCGGCTGGGATATACGGTCTGCGCCCGGCTGGGTGAGCAGCAGATAGATGTCGCGCCGCGCGCCCGGCGGACACGCCGCCAGCAAAATAGCTTCATAGTTAGCCTGCCCGGCAACGACCTTCGTTCCCTCTCCACGGCGGATGACCTGTGTTGTCGTCTGCTGTGGTTCCAGCAGGCGGGCGAAAGGGATATCCAGCGCCACGCAAAGCGACCACAGCGTCTCCAGGCTCGGGTTACCGTTACCGGACTCCAGTTGGGAAAGCGTGGATTTGGCGATCCCGGCACGACGGGCAATTTCCGCCAGTGAAAGCCCGGTTCGCAGGCGTTCTCGCACCAGGCTTTTGGCGATCACGCTGATTGGCTGCGTCATAAAACGGCCCTTTTTGTTCTATAAATCGAACGAATCGTTCGCCTTGAAAAACGTTTCTGTTGCGTTCATTATAATGGATACACGTTCGATATGGCTAAAATTGTATGAAGCATCATCTCTCCTGCCTGAAAGGCGACACGATCAAAGCAATCATCCTGGTTTGCCTCGCGGTGGGCGTGGTCGGGATGTCCTACGGCTCGCTGGCGATGGCCTACGGTTTCCCGCTGTGGGTGCCGTTTGTGCTCTCCCTTACCGTGCTGGCGGGCGCATCGGAATTTATGTTTATCGGCATCGTGGCGAGCGGTGGTAACCCGCTGGCCGCAGCGGCAGCCGGATTACTGGTGAACGCACGCCATGTTCCCTTTGGCGTGACGGTGCGTGAACTGGTGGGTAAGCGCGGCCTGAGCTTTTTGGGCTGCCACATCATGAACGATGAAAGCGTAGTGTTCGGCCTGTCGCAGAAAACCCCAGAACAGCGTAAAGCGGCCTACTGGCTGTGCGGTTTGGGCGTGGCAATCATCTGGCCGCTGGGCGCGCTGCTGGGTGCCATGGTCGGCAAACTGCTGCCAGACCCGGAAACCATTGGGCTGGATGCGGTATTTCCCGCCATTTTGCTGGCGTTAGTGGTGCCTGCGTTTAAAAACCGCACCACGCTAATCCGCGCCTGCAGCGGCGCAGTGCTGTCGCTGGCCGCCGTGCCGTTTGCCCCAGTGGGCCTGCCGGTGCTGCTCTCCTTACTGGGCCTTGCCGCGAGGAAAAAATAATGGAAAACATGACGGTCTTTATTCTCGGCATCGCGATCCTGTCTGCGGGAACGTATTTGATGCGCCTCGGCGGGGCAAAACTGGGCAGCAGGCTGGCATTGTCAGAGCGTTCACAGGCGCTGCTGTCAGATGCGGCAACGGTATTGCTGTTTTCGGTGGCGCTGGCGACCACATTTTATGAAGGCGAACATTTCGCCGGGATGGCGCGGGTGCTGGGCGTGGCGTTTGCGGTGTTTTTGGCCTGGCGGAAGATGCCGTTAATTGTAGTGATCGTTGCGGCGGCGGTGGTGACGGCGCTGCTGCGTCTGGCGGGAATAGAATAAAAAAGCCCGACAGCACGCGTCCGTCGGGCAAGGCGGCGTTTACTGCGCCGCGAGGGTAACGTAATTCACCGTCAGCATTTCTTCGAGTTCCGCCGTATTGCCCGTCTTAAACGCGTTATCGTTCAGATAGGTAGTCACAGAAAGCGTAACGACCAGCTGTTTGCCCGCCACTTCACTGCCGTTTACCGCCACGAGAGACATATCCGGCGGCAGCGCGACCTCCGCCGCGCCAGCGGTAATCTGCGCCGATCCGCGCGGCACGGCTGTCAGCTGCACGGCTCCACTATCCATGCGGGCCTCTTTCGCAGTGATTTTTAGCACACCGTTATCGCTGAAGCGATACGCCTTATTTCCACGAGCCGGGCCGTCCACCAGCAGACGGATCTTGCGCACGTCCGGGCAGATCACCGACACCTGGATTTCACGCTCTGGCGAGGCGTAGCCCCGGTAACTTTTTCCGCCAATTTCCGTAGTGACCTCGCGCATCGTCTCCCGACGCAGGAGGCCGTTATTGATATTCTTCACCGAAGAGACAACCTGGCATTCCTCTTCTGCCAGGACTAAGGAGGTATGGCTGAGGGTGACACAGGCAATAAGCAGTAAACACATGCGATGAATAATCAGAGACATTTTCCGTTTATCTCCTCGTAGAATTGAGTAGGGTCCGCTTCCGGCAAGGAGAAACTCAGCGTGCAACGGTCATTATCCTGCTTCACATACAGCGTCTGGCTGGCTGAAATATCATTCAGGAAGATGATGCCATCCTCCGGTGCAGAGGTGATGTACTCCCCTTTACCGTTCACAACAGAGACACCTTTCGGTAACGGCGTGCCGTCCGCGCGCGTAATGTTCAGCAGCACGCGGCGCTGGCTAAGCGTGGTGAACTTCCAGTGGGCAAACGCACCGTGGGAGGCCTTCAGCGACGCATGGCCGTTGCTGACGTCCAGGTTTCCCGGCAGGCTTTGGGTATCTATTTCAACCGTGCTTTCACTGAACGGTGTCAGGGCGGGCACAACCGCTCTGCCCCATTTGTCCGTCCAGACGTTACCGCGCGGGGTACCTATTGCCACCCCGGCAACGGGCTTGTCCAGCGCCACAACCGCATAGGTGTCTGTTACCGGATAAGGTGAGAAGGTGACGCCATCACTGTGCGCGACAATACCGCCGCTTAACGCGATCGAGGAGTTGCGGTTGCTTTCATTGTCGCCCCCTAACCCCACCGCGAGCGTGGTGTAGTGCAGGTTACTGTTCAGCGAACCATCCCAGTTAGTTACGCTGTCATCGTGATCCTGAGAGATGCCCACCGTGTAGGTGTTTTCGTCGTTAAGTGAACCCATTGCACGGGTGCCGTAAGAGGCTTTGCCCTCGTTTTCACGGTACCAGCTGTTGGTAGAAACGCCGGAGCGCCCCAAAGGCACAGAGACGTTCACATAAAACATATCGTTGTCGCTGGTGCTCTTGTCACCGCTACTGATGTCAGATTCCCAGTTTAAGCTGACGTTGAAATAGCGGTATGACTGGGACCACGACGAAATGATGCGGCGGCTGTCGTATTCGCTGTTCCAGGTCTGGTTGTTGTAATAGCTCAGAGAGAAACGCCCCAGCGTCGGATTCGACCAGCTCACGCCAACGTTGGTGTCGTATTTCGTGGTCGAGTAATCGTCGTCGTCGCTGTAGAGCTCCTGCATCTCGCGATACTTCGGCGTACCGTAGCTTCCGCCAAGAGACAGCCCGAGCCCCCACGGCAATGCATAGCCGAGATCCAGCGTGGTTTTGTTACCATCAGTTTGCGAGAGATTATCAATGGAGCCGAGTAAACCCAGCGAGGCATACATATGCTGCATCGGCACGGTGTCAATATTGGCTGAGAAACCGTAATAGTGGTTATCCGCCATCACCATGCCAGCGAGAAAGTTCATCCGGTTGTTAATGGACCAGCCGTTTGACGCGGCGACAATCCACGGCTGCGTAAAGTTTGTCTCCATGTCCTCCGCACGCCCGACGGCCAGTGAAAACCCCGGCGCACGGCCCACGTGGTTGCTACGGAAGGTGCTGGCGGCAACCGTAAAATGGCTTTCGCTGCCGTCGGTTTCTGTCACCGTGACGTTTAAATCCGTGTTCAGGTTAGCAATGGGCACATCGCTTAAGGTAAACGGCCCGGCTGGCACCAGCGTGGAGAAGATCAGTTGTCCACCCTGGCGAATATCCACGCGCGCTTGGGGGTTGCGGGCAATACCGCTAACCTCAATACCGCTGCTATAACCCGGAAGGAGAGCGTTATCCGGCATCATCTGTACGCCATAAATCCCGGGGATACTGAAGCGGCTGTTGGCGATGTTAATTTGCCCCCCCTGCACCATCACGCCGTAGTCGGTAAAGGTGCGCTGTGCGTAGGTGTAAAGCGATTCGCTCTCGAACGCCATGCCGCTGCCGTCGCTGATAAACTGCGAACTACGGACAATCCAGTCGCCGGCGTTAAAGCCAAACTCAAACGAAGACTGGAAGCGATCGGATGTATCATCATCGAAGTCGTAATGGGTGCCAAATAGGGAGTAGTTCAACATAGCCGCATGCCCGCCGCGTACGTCAGCCACCTGGCGGCCGCTTTCCGGATCGATAGCCTCTGGCGGAACAACCAGTGAAATTTCATCTACGTCTGGAGAAGTGACCACCGTTGCGTTTTTCCAGTACTGATGAATTAAGGGGCACGTTTCACGCTTGAGTTTTTTATATAATCCGGCGCCGTCCAGAAATTCGCCATCAATACAGGGAAGACCCTCTTCATTAAATTTTACGGGCATAATGCCGTGCTTTTTCCCGTTAATAAGCACAGTGACATTATGATAACCCGGCATAAATCGCGGGGCGCCGGCATAATAGTCAGCAATTGCCGGATCGAGGCCACTCTCTTTTAACGCTTCGGTATCGAATAAGGCTCTTGCCAGCTCCACAGCGGGCGCTGCCGTTGGCAGAATTTCTGCACGAATGCCGAATGCCACCGAGCTCAGGCAAAATGCCAGCACGCCTGTTTTGCAGGGGGGATTTTTCATGGCCACTCCGTCGGGTATTATTATTTTAATTCAGCAACGTAAGCACTGGTTTTATAGCCAAAGCGGGTAGCAGGGTACATTTCTACCTTGTTACTTTGCCCGGATATTTTGTTTTCTGACGTCGCGGTCATCGTCTGGCCGGGAAGAATATAGCTTTTGTCAAATTTGACCTTAATTCCGGACGGTAATAATTTTGCGTGTTGCTCCATACGCACTACATAAGGCGTATCGTTTAGTACCGTCAGGTTGCCGTTTTTCATCTGCCAGCGCAGTTCTTTCCAGGGTTCCATATTCACGTCGAGGCCTGCCGGGCGAATAATGATGGGCAGATTCTGGCTGAAAACCATTTTTACTTTATTCTGCTCTCGTTGCGGAATAGTGGAAAAAATGACGCGCTTTAGGTGTTCTGTTTTTAATTTTTCCGCGCTGTCTTTTAAGACAAAGCGGACACGCTGCGTTTTACCGGCATTTACGCGCACCACCGGTTGAGTGACAATGACACCGGGCGTGGGATCGTCCGGTAAATCGACAATGCGGGTATAGAGAAGCTGGGCGGTATCGTCGCTATTTTTCACATCCATGTTCGCTCCCCGCTCGTCTTCGTTAATTAACAGCAGTGACGTATCTGGCACCATACCGGCGGCAAATGTCTGCAACGACGAAAACAGGCAAACGCAGAGCAACGTTTTTTTAGAGAGAATCATAATATTAATCCGTTAATATTGATGGAGACTGCTCCCCGAATCTGAGGAGCAGTGAATTATCAGCAGTGCTGGTAATCAGAGGTAAACCAGCTCAACGTTGGATAAACCGTCCAGCGTCACTTCATCCGTGACGTTTAAATCGTTGGTTGGGTTAATTGTGGCCTCAATAACAACCTTAAAGTTGATCTTACTTTGTGGTGAAAGTACGCCACTAGAGCGCTCTGTACCAAATCCATAAATTTCACGATTATCACTGGTAATTTGCAGATACTCATTACCTCTATATCCCCAGCCGTTACCCCCATCTAAACTAAGCATCGGATAAAGTGTGTCACCAGCATCGTTGGTGTTAGCACCTTGAATGCGGGGTATAGCTAACGCATAGGCACCAATGTTTTTACCGTTATACGTTCCCAGCCCAAAAGCAAATTGAGGGGAGCCAGCAAAGCTATTAAATGAGATGCCTTCAGTTGGGGAAGAGGCATCACGCGCATCGGTAAATTTCACCGCAACACGCGTGTCTTCTTCACAGGTGATGGTAATTGGCACTTCTTTCTGTTCCGATAACGGTGTCACGCTAGTTGCGTTGAGTGCTGCTACTTTCATCGAACCGAAGTCAGCAATACCTCCGCCGCTTGGGAAGGAGGGGGTACAGGAGGATGGGAGGATTTTACCGGTGACCTTAATATCAATGCTTTGTGCAGCCATGGCTGTATTAACCGACATTGCTAACACCGTGGCCAGCACTCCTTTTTTGATATGCGCGTTCATTCAATTTCCTTATTAAGGTGAAATACAAAAGAAAGCCAAATGCAGGCATTTGACCAAGGGTATCGATAAACAATATTAATTACAGAAAAATACCAGCATCAATAACCTCTATCAATTGCCTGAGTCATCTTTAGGATTTACACCTGAGGAATGCCTTAACCATTGAGATCAATCATTTGGTATATGAATATAAAGAACACCGGCGACTTAAAAGCATTGAAGGAAATTATGTTATCGAAATGCTTATCAGACAATTTATTTATTAAGATTATTTAACGACGAGTAATAAAAAGGAATGAAGATAGAGAAGGGAGATAAGTTAACGCCTTTGCAAGCGAGAAGAGGAATGACTTTTGATTTACACCAGTCCCCGCTCCGAAGAGCAAGGGACAGTGGCAATACAGCTTACTTGGTCAGTTCAGCGGTCATGTGTACGCGGTTACCGGTGAATGCCTGGGTAATTTTGTACGATGATGCACCTGCTTCCTGAGCCTGTGCAGCAATTTTTGCTTCTGCACCGTCCAGCGTAGAGGCGGAAGCGGTTACTGTCTGCGCAGCGAAAGAACCGAAAGAAGCAGCCAGAGCGATTACAGCGACAAAAGTTTTGATGCTTTTCATGAGATAAACCCTTTCATTAAGTTGTTTAGGTAAGGCACCGTGCCTTGATGAGATAAATACTAGACCTCATCCCGATCAACTAAAAGCGGAAGGATTTGCTATTCTCTTTCAAAATTACTGATTAACAATTAGTCGCTGTGAGTGCGTGTAAATCGTCGCCCTTCCAGGCTTGCAGAACCCCACCAGCGTCAGGTTACAGCGTTCTGCCACTTCTACCGCCAGCGTCGTTGCCGCTGAGACCGCAAACAGAATTTCCACGCCGCACATGGCGGCTTTCTGCACCATCTCGTAGCTGGCGCGGCTGGAAACGAGCGCTGCCCCCTGCTGCCAGACGTCATTTTCACGCGCGCGGCGACCGAGCAACTTATCCAGCGCCACGTGGCGGCCCACGTCTTCGTGACCACCGATAATGTCACCCGATGGCAGAACCCACGCCGCCGCGTGCGTACAGCCGCTCAGCTGACCGATGGGCTGTACATCGTTGAGGTGTTCCAGTGCCTTATCGAGGTTGGCGAGGTTAAACGTCTGGGTAAACGGCAGTGGCGTAACGGGCTTGCCGATATCGTTGAGCTGCTCAACACCACACACGCCGCAGCCGGTGCGTCCGGCCAGCGCGCGCCGACGCTCTTTTAACCCCATAAAGCGGCGGCTGGAAAGCTCGATTTGCACTTCAAGGCCGTTACACGCCTTCACCACGTCCATGCCGTAGATCTCCTGCGGATGGTCGATGATGCCTTCCGAGAGGGAAAAACCGATGGCGAACAGCTCAAGATCTTTCGGCGAAGCCATCATCACCACGTGCGAGATACCGTTGTAAACGAGCGCAACGGGCACCTCTTCCGCCAGAAAATCGGGCGTGGCATGGGTAATGTGGGGCGGTCTGTGTACCACCCGTTCCACAACGCCCGCAGGCAGTGGTGACGGGTGGGTAGCACGGTTTTGTTTAGACACGACGGTATTCCTGAACAACCACGGAGGTGAGCCTGCTATTGCATCACAAACAACAGGGCTTACGCATAGTATGGATCAACTTTTCAGCATCAAGTTTACCTACTCACTTGTGAGAGGTGCAACAAAACGCATGCTACACCCCTTTAACATGCGGGGTTAATAATGTGATTGATATCACACTTTATAGTCAACAGGGTGATAATACGTTCACTTTGTTTTAACGCCATTGGAACAGTCGTACCGACATTGTGGTATTCTGATGATATCCCTCGTGGAATTGAGGGATTAACGCAAATTTTTCTCCTTTGCGGTCAATTCTCAACCGCGAAGTTAAAACTACATATGTAAGCAATGTCGAAACAAGGAGTGACCCATGCAGGTCAGCAGAAGGCAGTTCTTTAAGATCTGCGCTGGCGGTATGGCAGGCACCACGGCAGCGGCACTGGGCTTTGCGCCCGGCGTAGCGCTGGCGGAAACGCGGCAGTATAAACTGCTGCGCACCCGTGAAACCCGTAACACCTGTACGTACTGCTCTGTCGGTTGCGGGCTGTTGATGTATAGCCTCGGCGACGGTGCTAAAAACGCCAAAGCGTCTATTTTCCATATCGAAGGCGACCCGGATCATCCGGTCAACCGCGGCGCATTGTGCCCCAAAGGGGCCGGCCTGGTGGACTTTATCCACTCCGAAAGCCGCCTCAAATTCCCAGAATACCGCGCGCCTGGCTCCGACAAATGGCAGCAAATCAGCTGGGAAGAGGCGTTCGACCGCATCGCAAAACATATTAAAGAAGACCGCGATGCCAACTTTGTTGAGAAGAACGCCGACGGCGTCACGGTCAACCGCTGGCTCTCCACCGGGATGCTGTGTGCCTCTGCTTCCAGCAACGAAACCGGTTATTTAACCCAGAAATTTACGCGCGCACTCGGTATGCTCGCGGTCGACAACCAGGCGCGTGTCTGACACGGACCAACGGTAGCAAGTCTTGCTCCAACATTTGGTCGCGGTGCGATGACCAACCACTGGGTCGACATCAAGAACGCCAACCTCATTGTGGTGATGGGCGGTAACGCCGCTGAAGCGCACCCTGTCGGGTTCCGCTGGGCGATGGAAGCCAAAATCCACAACGGTGCGAAACTGATTGTGATCGATCCCCGCTTTACGCGTACTGCGTCAGTGGCGGATTTCTACACCCCTATTCGTTCAGGTACTGACATCACTTTCCTGTCAGGCGTATTGCTGTACCTGATGACCAACGAAAAATATAACCGCGAATACACCGAAGCCTATACCAACGCCAGCCTGATCGTGCGTGAGGATTACCACTTCGAAGATGGCCTGTTCAGCGGTTACGATGCCGAGAAACGCAAATACGACAAAACCAGCTGGAACTACGAGCTGGATGAGAAAGGCTTTGCGAAGCGCGACACCACCCTGCAACACCCGCGCTGCGTGTGGAACCTGCTGAAAGAGCACGTTTCCCGCTACACGCCGGAGGTTGTCGAAAACATCTGCGGTACGCCGAAGGCGGACTTCCTCAAGGTGTGCGAGCTTATCGCCGAGACCAGCGCGAAAGACAAAACCGCGTCGTTCCTGTATGCCCTCGGCTGGACGCAGCACTCCATCGGCGCGCAGAACATCCGTACCATGGCGATGGTTCAGCTCCTGCTCGGCAACATGGGGATGGCAGGCGGCGGCGTGAACGCCCTGCGCGGTCACTCCAACATTCAGGGTCTGACCGACCTCGGCCTGCTGTCTCAAAGCTTGCCGGGTTACATGAACCTGCCAAGCGAGAAGCAGACCGACCTGCAAACCTACCTGACGGCCAGCACGCCTAAACCGCTGCTCGAAGGCCAGGTAAACTACTGGGGCAACTATCCGAAGTTCTTCGTCTCAATGATGAAAGCCTTCTTCGGCGACAAAGCGACGGCTGAAAACAGCTGGGGCTTTGACTGGCTGCCGAAGTGGGACAAAGGCTACGACGTTCTGCAGTATTTCGAGATGATGCACCAGGGCAAAGTGAACGGCTATCTGTGCCAGGGCTTTAACCCGGTTGCCTCGTTCCCGAACAAGAACAAGGTTGTTGAGTCCCTGTCGAAGCTGAAGTTCCTGGTGACGATTGACCCGCTCAATACCGAGACCTCGACCTTCTGGCAGAACCATGGTGAATCGAACGACGTCGATCCATCGAAGATTCAGACCGAAGTGTTCCGTCTGCCATCGACCTGCTTCGCGGAAGAGAACGGTTCTATCGTCAACTCCGGACGCTGGCTGCAGTGGCACTGGAAAGGCGCGGACGCCCCGGGCATCGCCATGAACGACGGCGAGATCCTGGCCGGTATCTTCTTACGCCTGCGTAAGATGTATGCGGCAGAAGGCGGCGCGAATCCGGAACCGGTGCTGAACATGAGCTGGAACTACTCGACGCCGGAAAATCCTGCGCCAGAAGAAGTGGCGATGGAGAGCAACGGTAAGGCGCTGGCGGACGTTATCGACCCGGCCACCGGTACCGTGCTGGCGAAGAAAGGCGATCAGCTCAGCACCTTCGCACACCTGCGCGATGACGGCACAACCTCCAGCGGTTGCTGGATCTTTGCCGGTAGCTGGACGCCGAAAGGCAACCAGATGGCCAACCGCGATAACGCCGACCCGTCGGGCCTCGGCAATACGCTGGGCTGGGCATGGGCGTGGCCGCTCAACCGCCGCATCCTCTATAACCGCGCATCCGCTGACCCGCAGGGTAACCCGTGGGATCCGAAGCGTCAGCTTCTGAAGTGGGACGGCGCGAAATGGGGCGGCGTGGATATTCCGGACTACAGCACTGCCGCACCGGGCAGCGACGTTGGGCCGTTTATCATGCAGCCAGAAGGGATGGGACGCCTGTTTGCTATCGATAAGATGGCGGAAGGACCGTTCCCGGAACACTATGAGCCGTTTGAGACGCCGCTGGGCACCAACCCGCTGCACCCGAACGTGGTCTCTAACCCGGCAGCCCGTATCTTTAAGGGCGATTTCGACGCGCTGGGTAAAAAAGACAAGTTCCCGTACGTGGGCACCACCTACCGTCTGACCGAGCACTTCCACTACTGGACCAAGCACGCGTTGCTTAACGCCATCGCGCAGCCGGAACAGTTTGTGGAGATCGGCGAGAAGCTGGCGGGCAAGCTCGGCATCGCCCATGGCGATACCGTGAAGGTCTCCTCTAACCGCGGCTATATCAAAGCCAAGGCGGTGGTGACCAAGCGTATTCGCACGCTGAACGTTCACGGTCAGCAGGTAGATACCATCGGTATTCCGATCCACTGGGGCTATGAGGGCGTGGCGAAGAAAGGGTTCATTGCGAACACCCTGACGCCGTTCGTCGGCGATGCGAACACGCAGACGCCGGAGTTTAAGGCCTTCCTCGTGAACGTGGAAAAGGTGTAACGGAGACGACTTATGGCTTATCAATCTCAAGACATTATCCGTCGTTCCGCGACAAACAGTTTCACGCCCGCGCCTCAGGCGCGGGACCACCAGCAGGAAGTGGCGAAGCTCATCGACGTGACCACCTGTATCGGCTGTAAAGCCTGTCAGGTGGCCTGTTCAGAGTGGAACGATCTGCGTGACGAAGTGGGTCACAACGTCGGGGTGTACGACAACCCGGCGGACCTGACCGCCAAGTCCTGGACGGTGATGCGTTTCTCGGAAGTGGAGCAGAACGACAAACTGGAATGGCTTATCCGCAAAGACGGTTGTATGCACTGTGCGGATCCGGGCTGCCTGAAGGCATGTCCGTCAGAAGGGGCTATCATTCAGTATGCTAACGGCATCGTCGACTTCCAGTCCGAGCAGTGCATCGGCTGCGGCTACTGCATCGCGGGCTGTCCGTTCGACGTACCTCGCCTGAACCCGGAAGACAACCGCGTCTACAAATGCACGCTGTGCGTTGACCGCGTCACCGTCGGCCAGGAGCCCGCGTGCGTGAAGACCTGCCCAACCGGCGCTATCCACTTTGGCTCCAAAGAGGATATGAAAACGCTGGCGGCAGAGCGCGTGGGCGAGCTGAAAACCCGTGGTTACGACAACGCGGGCCTGTACGATCCGGCCGGGGTTGGCGGTACGCACGTGATGTACGTGCTGCACCACGCCGACAAGCCGAACCTGTATCACGGCCTGCCGGAGAACCCGGAAATCAGCGCCACCGTGAAGTTCTGGAAAGGCATCTGGAAACCGCTGGCAGCGGTAGGTTTTGCTGCCACCTTCGCAGCGAGCATCTTCCACTACGTCGGCGTTGGTCCGAACCGTGCGGAAGAGGAAGACGACAACCTGCATGAAGAGAAAGACGAGGTGCGCAAATGAGAAAACGTGACACCATCGTGCGCTACACCGCGCCGGAACGCATCAACCACTGGGTCACCGCCTTCTGCTTCATGCTGGCGGCGATAAGCGGGCTGGGGTTCTTCTTCCCGTCCTTCAACTGGCTGATGCAGGTACTGGGCACGCCGCAGCTGGCGCGCATCCTTCACCCGTTTGTGGGTGTGGTGATGTTTGCCTCGTTTATCATCATGTTTTTCCGCTACTGGCACCATAACCTAATCAATCGGGATGATATCTTTTGGGCGAAGAATATTCGTAAGATCGTCGTCAACGAGGAAGTAGGTGATACCGGGCGTTATAACTTCGGCCAGAAATGCGTATTCTGGGCGGCGATTATCTTCCTGGTCCTGTTGCTGGTCAGCGGCGTGATCATCTGGCGTCCGTACTTTGCGCCTGCTTTCTCAATCCCGGTGATCCGATTCGCGCTGATGCTGCATTCATTTGCCGCAGTGGCGTTAATTGTGGTTATCATGGTGCATATCTACGCCGCCCTTTGGGTGAAAGGCACCATTACCGCGATGGTGGAAGGATGGGTAACCAGTACGTGGGCGAAGAAACATCACCCACGCTGGTACCGTGAAGTCCGCCAGAAACAGGAAAAGTCATCTGAATGAGTATTCGCATAATCCCGCAAGATGAGCTGGGGTCGAGCGAGAAACGCACGGCGGATTATATTCCGCCGTTGTTATTCCCCAGACTCAAGAACCTCTACAACCGCCGCGCAGAGCGTCTGCGCGAGCTGGCAGAGAACAACCCGCTGGGTGATTTTCTGCGCTTTGCTGCGCTGGTTGCCCACGCGCAGGAAGTGGTGCTGTACGACCACCCGCTGCAAATGGACCTGACCGCGCGCATCAAAGAAGCCAACGCGCAGGGCAAGCCGCCGCTGGACATTCACGTCCTGCCGCGCGACAAGCACTGGCAAAAGCTGCTGCATTCGCTGATTGCCGAGCTGAAGCCGGAGATGAGCGGTACCGCGCTGGCGGTTATCGAGAATCTGGAAAAAGCCTCTGACCTGGAGCTGGAAGAGATGGCGAGCGCGCTGTTTGCCTCTGACTTCTCTCTGGTCAGCAGTGATAAAGCGCCGTTTATCTGGGCCGCGCTGTCGCTCTACTGGGCGCAAATGGCAAGCCTGATCCCGGGCAAAGCCCGCGCCGAATACGGTGAAGCGCGTCAGTTCTGCCCGGTCTGCGGGTCAATGCCGGTCTCCAGCATGGTACAAATCGGTACCACTCAGGGGCTGCGCTACCTGCACTGCAACCTGTGTGAAACCGAGTGGCACGTGGTGCGCATCAAGTGCAGCAACTGCGAGCAGACCCGTGATCTGAACTACTGGTCGCTGGAAAATGAAGAAGCGGCGGTGAAAGCGGAAAGCTGCGGCGACTGCGGAACCTACCTGAAGATTCTGTATCAGGAAAAAGACCCGAAAGTCGAAGCGGTGGCCGACGATCTCGCCTCGCTGATTCTGGATGCGAAGATGGAGCAAGAGGGCTTTGCCCGCAGCTCGATTAACCCGTTCCTGTTCCCGGGTGAAGGGGAGTAATCTCCTGTGAGAGTGCCGGGCGGCGCGTGCTTGCCCGGCCTACAGCTGGTAAGGTGAAACGACCCCGGCAATGCCCGAAAAGTCTTTCGTATTGCGTGAGATTAACGGGCAACTTCTGCTCTGAGCGGTAGCCAGAATGATGGCATCGGGCAGCTTCATGCCGTGCTTCTCGCGGAGTAATACGCTTCTTTCAGCAATCTCCCGCGAGATCTCAATAATTTCAAAAGCCCCCATCACAGCCGCCGTTTTTGCTTCATGTCCGTGCTTGCGCGCGCCCACCATGACTTCCATCCACGTGATCAGGCTAATGGCTCTATGCGACGCCGTGCGATCAATGGCATCCGCCGCCTCAACGCGATTATTAAAAAGATCGATGAGAATATTGGTATCAAACACTGCCATGTGCTCCATGATTACCACTCCTCACGCAGCTTGCGTTCATACTCAAGCCCATCTTCCTGCTGGTTTCCCCACAGGCCAAGCGCATCGCGGATAACCGATGAACTCTGCTGGTCGAGATATTGCTCAATAGCTTCCCGTAGCAATTCGGCGCGGGGCCGGTTACGCAGCTGCTTCAGGTTATCCAGTCGCTGAATCACGTCATCAGACAAATCGATCAGTATTCTGCCCATATCAAGGTCCGCCAAAAGACTCATATATCACCTTAGTATATCACTCTTGTATGTTTTCAAGGCAACATACGCTTTCTTTCAGTAGGGTTAAAGTCCCTGGCAATAGTTTTCCTGCCATTTGCGAGGCACTTTCCAGATTTTAATCCGCGACAATATTCTTGTTTTCTTTTGAATCAAACCAGGCTATAAAACTGTTCATCCATACAGTAAAAAGGGTGTTTTCATGGCGCTGGAACAGGGTATTACTCAACTGGTTCAGGGGTTTATCGCTGCAGGTCGGCCCTCTTCACGTCGCCAGGGCATTGAGGTGCGACGAGCAGGTTATATTGCCAGCACGGAGCTTGCCGGGAAGACCGAAACGCGCGTTCAGGTGGAGACGCTTGTTCTTGAGGGTCTTACCATTCGGGTATTTTCACCTCTCAATGCGCCTGAAATATTGCCTGCTGCCATCTACTACCACGGCGGATGTTTTATCAGCGGCGGCTTTGATACCCATGACAACCAGCTCCGTCAGTTAGCCTGCTACGGCAATTGCCGGGTGATTGCGATTCAGTACAGGCTGGCTCCGGAGCATACCTTCCCCGCCGCACATGACGATGCTGAAAGAGGTGCGAATCTGGTCTGGCAGTATGCAGACGAATTAGGCGTGGATAAGAACCGGCTCACCCTCTGTGGAGACAGCGCAGGAGGGCATCTGGCGCTGGTAACGGCGCTGCGGCTTAAGGTTAAAGGGCTGTGGCAACCTGCGCAGCTTATTCTTATCTATCCCATGCTCGACGCCACGGCCAGTTTTGAAAGCTATACCCTCAACGGCATGGATTACGTGATTACTCGCGATACCCTGCTGAGCGGCTATGAAATATATCTGGCTGGAGCCGACCTTCAGCATCCTGAAGTGAGCCCGCTGTGGCGGGAAGACTTCAGCGGCCTGCCGGCTGTCCATATCGTTACCGCTGAATACGACCCGTTATGCGATGAGGGAGAGGCGCTGTTTCAGCGCCTCACGGAGCAAGGGGTGACGTGTACCGCTCAGCGATGGCTGGGGGTAATACATGGCTTTTTCCAGCTTGGTGGAATTAGCCAGTCAGCGCGAGACGTTATACGGGATATCGCCTGGCGGATCAGTGCCGCCCGGCGATAAAACGGGGAGAGACTACTCCTCCTCGTTCCCGCCCTCTTCATACGCGCCGTAGGGCTTCGCCGGGAGGACGATATACGTTCCTTCAAACACCGCGCCCGCCGTTTCATCGCCAAACAGCTCAACCTGCATCTGTACGCGCGCTTTGCGGCCTCGCGCCAGACGGTCAAGATCGCCACCCAGTGCACCGAGATCGGCCACCGCGCTCGGCTTGCCGCTGATGGGGGCGCTGTAGCGAATATGTGCATCAGCAAGAATAATGGTGCCGCCCAGATGACGCTCGCGCAGCATTAGCCAGATGAGCCCCCAGCCGGTCAGGGTCGCCAGCGAGAAGAGACTGCCTGCAAAAAGGGTGTGGTGCGGATTTTGGTTGCCGATCTCCGGCATGGTGGTAATAAATTTCTGCCCTGTGTACTGCTGAATGCGCACGCCCATTTTTTCACTGAGCGGGATGTGCTCATACCACGCCTGCTGCAGCTGACCGCACCAGTCCGCGCGATGCAGAATGTCATCCAGCGTGGCGATGGGTTTGATCATCAAAAAGTGGCGAATCGGCGTGGTCTGCGGGGCGGTAATTTCGCCCTGGTTAACAAAACCGAGCTTGGCAAAGAACTCGACGGCATCTTCACGGGCGCTACAGGTGACGCGCTTAACGCCTTCCTGACGGGCGACGGACTCCAGCGTCATCGCCATCAGGGTACCAAGCCCTTTATCCTGCACGGACGGGTGAACCGCCATAAAGCGAATAGAGGCTTCATTGTCGGCATTGATATACAGTCGCCCAACGGCGACGAGGTTACCCTCTTCATCCACCACCATTTGATGGTGCGCCATCGCATCCCAGGCGTCGCGTTCAGACCCTTTGGGTTGGTGTAAGGGTTTGCGCAGCATTTCCCAGCGGAAATGGTAGTAGACCTCTAACTCTTCTTCCGTTTGCGGTACTCGAAGGTGATACATAGCTGTACTCTCTCTGGTTACCCGCGGCCACGCCGCCAGTTGGCTCATACCTGGAGCCAGAATGTGACGGGGCCATCGTTCACCAGCGATACCTGCATATCTGCAGCGAATCGTCCGGTTTGCGTATTCATTTCCTGCTGACGGCAGCGCTCAACAAAGTACTCGTAAAGGGCTTCTGCGCGTTCTGGCGCAGCACCTTTAGAAAAACCAGGCCGCATGCCACGTTCGGTATCTGCGGCCAACGTAAACTGGGAAACCACCAGCACGCTTCCACCCGCCTGCTGGACGTTGAGGTTCATCTTGCCTTCCGCATCGCTAAAGATGCGGTAGCCCAGCACGCGCTCGCACAGGCGGTTGGCTTTTTGTTCGTCATCATCCTTTTCGACACCTAACAACACTAAAAGTCCTGGGCCGATTTCACCCGTCACCTCATCCTCCACGGTGACGCTGGCACGGGTTACGCGCTGTATCAATGCAATCATGGTTGGTCTGCTTCTTGTTGTTTTTCAGCTTCTGCTGCTTTTTTAAGTTCGCGGTATATTCCGAGAGTGACAGTTATTTCGGCACCAAGCAAGACGATACACCAGGTCCAGTAGACCCAGACAAACAAAATGGGGATCACCGCCAGCACGCCGTAAATCAGCTGATAAGACGGGAACATGGTGATGTAAAGCGCGAAACCTTTCTTGCCCAGCTCGAAGAGCACGGCTGCGACCAACGCTCCAACGATGGCATCACGGTTAGGTACGCGCGTCGTCGGTACCACGCTGTAAAGCAGCCAGAACGAGAGCCACGATAAAATGAGCGGGAAGATGCGCAGAACGTTATCAATCACGCTGTTTAAGTCACTCGCCCAGCGCAGAGAAAGAAGATAGGAACTGATCGCCAGACTCGCCCCCGCCAGCAGCGGACCGAGGGTCAAAATCATCCAGTACACGGCAAAGGAGTAAACCTTAGGACGGATTTTTTTACTTCGCCAGATGGTGTTGAGGGCACTGTCGATGGAATACATCAAAAGCAGCGCCGTGACGATGAGGCCGCAGGCGCCCACCGCCGTCATCTTGCTGGAGTTGGCGACAAACTGCTCAATATAGTTCTGTATGACGTCGCCGGTGGCCGGAATGAAGTTTGCAAAAACAAAATGGCGAAGCTGCAGGCTGACATCTGCAAACATCGGAAACGCGGAAAACAGGGCAAAGATGACCGCCACCAGCGGCACCAATGAGAGCAACGACACATAGGCGAGATTCCCTGCCAGCGTCGTCATGTTGTCCTCATCAATGCGGTGCCAGAGCAGCTTCAGCCATGCCCGAAGCGGCCGAGTATGGTGCGTGGCTTTTTGATGAACGGTTTTTAGCATAACTGCTTCGCAAAATAGTTCGGTATCGTCTCTTTTCCGGTCACCAGAATTGACGTGATACCTAACTGGTTAGCTCCCTCTATATTATCGGCGTTGTCGTCGAAAAAGACCGCATCAGCCGCGGAGAATCCTTCTTCCTGCAGAACCGCCTGATAAATACGCGCTTCTGGCTTGCGCATGCCCATCTCCTGGGAGAGATAAATTTTATCTGCTGCCGCGTGGATCTCCGGGTATTCATCCGGCCAAAACGTGGTATGCAGGCGGTTGGTATTTGACAGCACCACCACGCGATGCCCCTGCTCGCGCAGTTTATGCATGATGTCGGTCACTTCCGGGCGGATCGCGACAAAAACTGCCTGCCAGCCATGGGAAAACTGCTCGTAGCTTAACGGCAGATCCATTTCATGGCAGAAACGCTCTGCGAATTCTTCATCGCTGATTTCACCGCGTTCGTGCTGGTGGAATGTCTCACCCATCGCGAAATTCTGTTTTAACGTCGCCAGGGGCACACGGCTAAAATCGCTCCATGCGCCCAGCACCCGATTAAAATCGATATCGACGATTACATTTCCTAAGTCAAAGATATAAAGCATGTTTATCTCCTTTCGCCGTGGAAAAGTAACTGTAGCGGGAAAGATAAGGTTTGGCTATGCGTGTGATTCAGCTTAAAGAAAGGAATGGCCCGAACGTGAATGTCGGGCCAGGAGAAGCGTTAACCTGCCTGCTGTTCGTCGGCTGAATTCACTTCAATAATTTCAACCTTGCTGAATTTAAGATGATTTTGCAGCGCCGAGCCGGGGAGCTGGTCTGTGAAGAGCGCCGTCGCCTGCGCCACGTTGCCGATTTCGACCGCCGCAGAGGCCTGATATTTCGTATGATCGGCCGCCAGTAAAATGTGGCGGGCGTGAACGATCATGGTTTTCACCACGCTAGCCTCGTTGACGTCAAACTCCATCATCGCGCCGTCGTGCTCAATCGCCCCGACGCTGGTCACGAGATAGTCCGCCCGAAAACCAGACACAAACGCCGTTGCCGCCGGGCCGATAATGCCGCCGTTGTGCGGGCGCAGCGTGCCGCCCGGCACCATCACTTCGAAGCGCGGGTTCTTATACAGAATATGCGCCACCCGCAGGCTGTTGGTGATGATGCGCAGATGATTATGGTTAAGCAACGCCCGGGCAACATGCTCCACGGTCGTCCCGATGGTGATGAAAATAGTCGAGCCGTCCGGGATATAGTCAGCAATCGCTTCGGCAATGGCTCGCTTCTCATCGGTAAGCGAGACTTCGCGCTGTTCGAATGCGGTATTCACCACGCTGGATGCCCTGCCCGCGCCGCCATGATGACGCGTGATCAGCCCCTGCTCGCTGAGCTTGCGGATATCCCGGCGCACCGTCTGCGTCGACACATCCAGCAGCTGCGCCAGTTCATCAATGTTCATATAGCCGCGATCGGCAATCAGCGTCAGCAGCCGATCGTGACGCGGGTTGCCGGTTAGTTCGGTAGGGCTCATGGGCTGTCCTCTGAATACCATCACGTTCCGCATTTTATACAAAAAGTGACAAAAAAGAGCGGGTTTGATCACAGTCGGGTATACCCGCGCGCCCGCCGGGCTTTGTGCATTTCAGGGCTGCGACGGCGCTGGCAAAACGCACGGCGTCAGCTGCGGACGATTGTTGCCCAAGGCTGACCGCCAGCGCGCCATGGAAAACGTCGCCCGCCCCGGTGGTATCCACCACTTTCACCTCAAAGCCGGGCTGATGGCACAACGCGCCGTTTTCCAGCCAGAAGCAGCCGTCTCGCCCCTTCGTGACATACACATGTCCATTTGTGAGCGTTTGTGCTTTTCGCAGCGCGTCTTCTGTTTCATCCTGCTGCGTTAAGCGCCGTAGCCCCGGCGCGGAGAAAGCTGCATGATCGCTTAAGGCAACCAGCTCCGCGATGCCCTGCGGGGTGACGTCTGCATCAAGCAAGGTCGGCACGCCCTGCTGGCGGGCAAGGGTAAACGCCTGCTTTGCCCCGTCGTGCCAGCGCACGTCTGCCAGGACGATATCCCATTGCGAGAAGTCGATTTCACGCAGCCAGTCTGCCGCGGCAGGGAGATCGGGGCTGGGGTAGTTCGCGATAACACGCTCCCCGCTGCCGTCTACCAGCACCGCCGACTGTGACGAACGGGCTCCCTTAAACACGTGCGTAAAGCGGGTATTCACCCCCAGGGATTCCAGCTCCGCGAGCAGTCGTCTGCCGGTATCGTCGTCCCCTACCCGACCAATAAAATCCACTTCCACGCCCAGTTTTGCCGCCGCCACCGCCGCAGTTGCCGCCGGACCGCCGCCCACTTCCGTATAGTCTTTTGCGACATACTTCCCACCTTCTTTAGGCAAATCATCGAGATACCAAATGCGATCCAGCACGGTAATGCCGACACAAACGATGCGAGTCATGGTGATTCCTTCTGCGATTTCTGATGCTTTCATTTTAATTTCATCAAATGTTTAAAAAGTGACCCGTGTCAATTTTTTGACTATAAATTACAAATACGATCAAAAACAGACAACACAAACGCGCAAAAATTGACACGATGTGACAGGAGAGAGGCATGTCAGCAATCGCATTTATCGGTTTAGGGCAGATGGGCGCGCCAATGGCGAAGAATCTACTCAAGCAAGGCCACCAGCTTAACGTTTTTGATGTGAACCCGCAGGCGGTTCAGGCGCTGGTGGAGAACGGCGCGCGGGCGGCGGCAACGCCAGCGCAGGCCGCAACGGATGCCGAATTCGTGATTACCATGCTGCCAAACGGCGACCTGGTACGCAGCGTACTGTTCGGCGAGCACGGTGTATGCGAGGGGTTATCCCGCGACGCGCTGGTGATTGATATGTCCACCATTCATCCGCTGCAAACCGACGCGCTGATCCGCGAGATGGCTGAGCGCGGCTACAGCCTGATGGACGTGCCCGTCGGACGCACCTCTGACCATGCCGTCGCCGGCACGCTGCTCCTGCTAGCAGGCGGCACGGCGCAGCAGGTTGAGCGCGCCACGCCCGTATTAATGGCGATGGGCAACGAGTTGATTAACGCCGGCGGACCGGGCATGGGCATTCGCGTAAAGCTTATTAATAACTACATGAGCATCGCTCTGAACGCCCTGTCGGCAGAGGCGGCCGTACTGTGCGAAGCGCTCGGCCTCTCCTTTGACGTGGCGCTCAAGGTGATGAGCGGCACGCCTGCGGGTAAAGGTCATTTCACGACATCCTGGCCGAACAAAGTACTGAAAGGCGATCTTTCGCCCGCCTTCATGATCGACCTTGCGCATAAAGATCTGGGGATCGCCCTGGACGTGGCCAACCAGCTCCACGTCCCAATGCCGCTGGGCGCGGCTTCCCGCGAAGTTTACAACCAGGCACGCGCCGCCGGGCGCGGGCGCGAAGACTGGACGGCCATTCTTGAACTGGTTCGCGCATCTGCCGGGCTGAAAAAAACACACTGATACGAAAGGACTGAGGAATGACGATGTACACCCTGAAAGATATCACCCGACCTTCCGGCGGTTTTGCGATGCTGGCCGTGGACCAGCGCGAAGCGATGCGCCTGATGTTTGCTGCGGCAGGCGCGCCGGTGCCGGTAACCGACCAGCACCTCACGGATTTTAAGGTCAACGCGGCGAAGATTCTGTCGCCGTACGCCTCTGCCATTCTCGTCGATCAGCAGTTCTGCTATCGCCAGATTGTGGAGCAGCAAGCCGTTGCCAAAAGCTGCGCGATGATTGTGGCGGCCGACGAGTTTATTCCGGGGAACGGGATCCCGGTCGACAGCGTGGTGATCGACAAGAACATCGACGCACAGGCGATCAAACGTGATGGCGGCAAGGCGCTGAAGCTGCTGGTGCTATGGCGCAGCGATGAAGATCCGCAGCAGCGTCTTGAGATGGTGAACGCATTCAACACGCTGTGCCACGACAACGGGCTGCTGAGCATTATCGAGCCGGTTGTACGTCCGCCGCGCTGCGGCGCCGCGTTTGACCGCGAACAGGCAATTATTGACGCGGCAAAAGAGCTGGGCGACAGCGGCGCCGACCTCTACAAGGTTGAGATGCCGCTGTTTGGCAAAGGCACGCAGCAGGCGCTGCTGGCGGCCTCGCAGAAGCTGAACGAGAACATCGCCATGCCGTGGGTGATCCTCTCCTCCGGGGTGGACGATAAGCTATTCCCGCGCGCCGTCAGCGTTGCCATGCAGGCGGGGGCATCGGGCTTTTTAGCCGGTCGCGCCGTCTGGTCATCGGTGATTGGCCTGCCGGACACCGAGCTGATGCTTCGCGATATTGCCGTACCAAAACTGCAGCGTCTGGGTGAAATCGTCGACGAAATGATGGCTCGCCGCTAAGAAAGGACACGAACATGAAATGGTTTAACACCCTGAGCCATAACCGCTGGCTCGAACAAGAGACCGACCGCATTCTCGATTTCGGTAAAAACGCCGCCGTGCCGACCGGCTTTGGCTGGCTGGGCAATAACGGCCAGGTCCGCAGCGATATGGGCACCCATCTGTGGATCACCGCCCGCATGCTGCACGTGTACGCGGTGGCGGCAAATATGGGCCGTCCCGGCGCGTATGCCCTTGTTGAGCACGGTATTAATGCCCTTAACGGGCCGCTGCGCGACAAACAGCACGGCGGCTGGTATGCCTGCGTTAGCGATGAGGGCGTGATGGATGCCTCCAAGCAGGGCTATCAGCATTTCTTCGTGCTGCTGGGCGCGGCGAGCGCCGTGACCACAGGCCATCCAGAGGCGCGCAGACTGCTGGACGATGCCGTCGAGGTGATTGAGCGCTATTTCTGGAGCGAACAGGAGCAGATGTGCCTGGAGTCCTGGGATGAAGCCTTTAGCAAAACGGAAGACTATCGCGGAGGTAACGCCAATATGCACGCCGTGGAAGCTTTCCTGATCGTTTATGACGTGACCCACGACCGGAAATGGCTCGACCGCGCCCTGCGCATCGCCTCGGTGATTATTCACGACGTAGCGCGCAAAGGGGAGTATCGCGTTAACGAGCATTTCGATGCGAACTGGAACCCAATCCGCGATTACAACATCGATAACCCCGCCCACCGCTTCCGCGCCTACGGCGGCACGCCGGGGCACTGGATCGAGTGGGGCCGCCTGATGCTGCACCTGCGCGCCGCGCTGGAAGCCCGCTTTGAAACCCCGCCGGAATGGCTGCTGGAAGATGCGAAAGGGCTGTTCCACGCCACCATCCGCGACGCCTGGGCACCCGACGGGGCCGACGGGTTTGTCTACTCCGTGGACTGGGACGGAAAGCCTATCGTGCGCGAACGCGTGCGCTGGCCGATCGTCGAGGCGATGGGCACCGCCTGGGCGCTCTACACAGTGACTGGCGAGGCGCAGTACGAAGCCTGGTACCAGAAGTGGTGGGATTACTCCATCAAATACCTGATGGATTACGAGAACGGTTCCTGGTGGCAGGAGCTGGACACCAACAACGAAGTAACCACCAAAGTCTGGGACGGCAAGCAGGATATTTACCATCTGCTGCACTGCCTGGTGATCCCCCGCCTGCCGCTGGCGCCGGGCTTAGCGCCTGCCGTAGCCGCCGGATTACTGGATAGCCTGGCCAAATAATAAAGACGGAGTTTTTATGCGTACCCTACACAATATTGACCTAAAAAATAACGAAAGTGGTTTTACCCTGCGCTGGCAGGACCGTCTGATTTTATCCCACACCCCGGCTGAGCCTTGCCTGTGGATCGGCGCTGGCGAGGCCGATATCGAGATGTTTCGCGGCAACTTCAGCATCAAAGACAAGCTCAACGAAAAGATTGCCCTTACGAACGCAACCGTCACGCAGCAAAGCGCGGGCTGGGCGATCCGCTTTACCCGCGGCGATGCGGTGAGCGCGACGCTGCTGGTGGACGTCGATGCGGAAGGCCGGCTGGAGCTGAGGCTTAAAAATGATGCTCCCGGCCATAACCGCATCTGGCTGCGGCTGGCGGCTAAGCCTGACGATCATATTTACGGCTGCGGCGAGCAGTTTTCGTACTTCGATCTGCGCGGAAAGCCGTTCCCGCTGTGGACCAGCGAGCAGGGCGTGGGGCGCAATAAGCAGACCTACGTGACCTGGCAGGCCGACTGCAAAGAGAACGCGGGCGGCGACTACTACTGGACCTTCTTCCCGCAGCCCACCTTCGTGAGCACCCAGAAGTACTACTGCCACGTGGACAACAGCTGCTACATGAACTTCGACTTCAGCGCGCCGGACTTTCACGAGCTGGCATTCTGGGAAGATAACGCCACGCTGCGCTTCGAATGTGCGCAAACTTACGTCGATCTGCTGGAAAAACTCACCGGCCTGCTGGGGCGTCAGCCTGAACTGCCGGACTGGGTTTACGACGGCGTGACGCTGGGTATTCAGGGCGGCACCGAGGTATGTCAGCAGAAGCTCGACGCTATGCGCCAGGGCGGCGTGAAGGTGAACGGCATCTGGGCGCAGGACTGGTCCGGCATTCGCATGACCTCCTTTGGCAAACGTGTGATGTGGAACTGGAAGTGGAACAGCGAGCTTTATCCACAGCTTGACGAGCGTATTGCGCAGTGGAAACAGGAAGGCGTGCAGTTCCTCTCCTATATCAACCCGTACGTCGCCAGCGATAAAGATCTCTGCGAAGAGGCGGCAACGCGCGGCTATCTGACCAAAGATGCCGACGGCAAGGACTACCACGTCGAGTTCGGCGAGTTCTACGCGGGCGTTATTGACCTGACCAACCCGGAAGCCTACGGCTGGTACAAAGAGGTTATTAAAAAGAACCTGATCGCGCTGGGCTGCGGCGGCTGGATGGCCGACTTCGGGGAATATCTGCCGACCGATACCTTCCTGCACAACGGCGTCAGCGCCGAGATCATGCATAACGCCTGGCCTGCCCTGTGGGCGAAGTGTAACTACGAGGCGCTTGAAGAGACCGGCAAGCTCGGCGAGATCCTGTTCTTCATGCGCGCGGGCTACACCGGCAGCCAGAAGCACTCGGTGATGATGTGGGCGGGGGATCAGAACGTCGACTGGAGCCTGGACGACGGTCTGGCGTCCGTCGTTCCTGCGGCCCTTTCGCTGGCGATGACCGGGCACGGCCTGCACCACAGCGACATCGGCGGCTATACGACGCTCTTTGATATGAAGCGCAGCAAAGAGCTGCTGCTGCGCTGGTGCGACTTCAGCGCCTTTACGCCGATGATGCGTACCCACGAGGGCAACCGCCCTGGCGATAACTGGCAGTTCGACGGCGACGCGGCAACCATCGCGCACTTCGCGCGCATGACCACCGTCTTCACTACCCTGAAGCCGTACATCAAGGCCGCCGTCGCGCAGAACGCGAAAAGCGGCCTGCCGGTGATGCGCCCGCTGTTCCTGCACTACGAAGACGACGCGCGCGCCTACACGCTGAAATACCAGTATCTGTTTGGCCGCGATCTGCTGGTGGCGCCGGTTCATGAAGAGGGCCGCCGCGACTGGATGCTCTATCTGCCGCAGGACAGCTGGGTCAACGCGTGGACCGGGGAAACCTGCCAGGGCGGTGACGTGACCGTTGATGCCCCGCTCGGCAAGCCGCCGGTGTTCTATCGCCAGCACAGCGACTGGGCAGATCTGTTTAGCACCTTACGTCATATCTGATAAGGCTCGCCCGCAGGGAAACCTGCGGGCAGACGGAGAACAATAATGAGTCAACATACTTCCGATCCGGCAACCCTACGCCTGCCGTTTAAAGAAAAACTCGCCTACGGGATGGGCGACCTCGGCTCTAACATCCTGCTGGATATCGGCACGCTCTATCTGCTGAAGTTCTACACCGACGTGCTGGGGCTGCCGGGTACCTACGGCGGGATCATCTTCCTGATTGCGAAGTTCTTTACCGCCTTCACCGACATGGGGACCGGGATCATGCTCGACTCCCGGCGCAAGATCGGCCCGAAAGGGAAGTTCCGCCCGTTCGTGCTGTATGCAGCGTTCCCGGTGACCTTACTGGCGATTGCCAACTTCGTCGGCACGCCGTTTGAGATGACCGGTAAAACGGTGATGGCGACGGTGCTGTTCATGCTCTATGGCCTGTTCTTCAGCATGATGAACTGCTCCTACGGCGCGATGGTGCCCGCCATTACTAAAAACCCGGACGAACGGGCCTCGCTGGCCGCCTGGCGTCAGGGCGGTGCCACCCTGGGCCTGCTGCTCTGTACCGTCGGCTTTGTGCCGGTGATGAACCTGATTGAAGGTAACGACCAGCTTGGGTATATCTTCGCAGCGACCCTCTTCTCACTGTTCGGGCTGTTCTTTATGTGGTGGTGCTACAAGGGCGTGACCGAGCGTTACGTCGAGACACAGCCTGCAAACCCGGCGCAAAAACCGGGCCTGCTGCAGTCGTTTCGCGCCATCGCCGGGAACCGTCCGCTGTTTATCCTGTGCATCGCTAACCTGTGCACACTGGGTGCCTTTAACGTCAAGCTCGCCATCCAGGTTTACTACACGCAGTACGTGCTGAACGACCCGATCCTGCTGTCGTACATGGGCTTCTTCAGCATGGGCTGTATTTTTATCGGCGTCTTTATGATGCCCGGCGCGGTACGGCGTTTCGGGAAGAAAAAGGTCTACATCAGCGGGCTGATGATTTGGGTGGCGGGCGATCTGCTCAATTACTTCTTCGGCGGCGGCTCGGTGAGCTTTGTGGCGTTCTCCTGCCTGGCGTTCTTTGGCTCCGCGTTTGTGAACAGCCTGAACTGGGCGCTGGTGTCCGATACCGTGGAATACGGCGAATGGCGCACCGGCGTGCGCTCCGAGGGGACGGTCTACACCGGCTTTACCTTCTTTCGGAAGGTATCGCAGGCGCTGGCGGGCTTCTTCCCGGGGATCATGCTCACGCAGATTGGCTATGTGCCCAACGTGGTGCAATCCGCCGGAACGGTTGAAGGGCTGCGGCAGCTGATATTTATCTATCCAAGCCTGCTGGCGGTTATCACCATCGTGGCGATGGGCTGCTTCTACAATCTCAACGAGAAAATGTATATGCGCATCGTGGAAGAGATCGAGCTGCGCAAACGTACAGCATAAATGACGTGATAGAGCGCCCGGCGGGGCGCTCTGAGGATCGACCATGACACATAACACTGATCCGTTAACCCTGAAATTGAGCCTGCGAGAGAAGTGCGCCTACGGGATGGGCGATTTTGGCTCGAATCTGATGCTGTGTATTGGCACCCTGTATTTGCTGAAGTTTTACACGGACGAACTGGGCATGCCCGCGTTCTATGGCGGCATTATTTTCCTGGTGGCGAAGTTTTTTACCGCGTTGACCGACATGCTGACCGGCGTGCTGCTCGACTCCCGGCGTAACATCGGCCCGAGAGGGAAGTTCCGGCCATTCATTCTTTACGCCTCCGTCCCGGTGGCACTGGTCGCAACGGCGCAGTTTATGGCCAATGACTTTAGCCTGACGGTGAAAACAGCCCTCGCCACCGTGCTCTTCATGATGTTTGGCCTCTGCTATAGCCTGATGAACTGCGCCTACGGCGCGATGGTCCCGGCCATCACCAAAAACCCGAACGAGCGCGCGCAGCTTGCGGCGTGGCGTCAGGGCGGTGCAACGGTGGGACTCTTGCTCTGTACCGTCGGCTTTATGCCCATTCAGGCGCTGTTCGTCAGCCAGCCCTCGCTCGGCTATCTGGTGGCCGCGCTGGCGTTCGTCACCGGCGGCCTGTTCTGCATGTGGTGGTGCTATAGCGGCGTGAAAGAACGCTACGTGGAGCTCACGCCGGATCACCATAAGCCCGGCATGCTGAAATCGTTCTGCGCGATTTTCCGCAATCCGCCGCTGCTGGTGCTGTGTATCGCCAACCTGTGTACCCTCGCCGCGTTTAACATCAAGCTGGCGATTCAGGTCTATTACACCCAGTACGTGCTGAACGATCTGCATCTGCTGTCGTGGATGGGCTTCTTCAGCATGGGCTGCATTCTGATTGGCGTGTTTCTGGTACCCGGCGCGGTGAAGCGCTTTGGCAAGAAACCGGTCTATCTGGGCGGGCTGTTGCTGTGGGCGGTGGGCGACGTGCTGAACTTCTTCTGGGGGACCAGCTCCCTGCTGTTCGTACTGTTTTCCTGCATGGCCTTTTTCGGCACGGCGTTTGTGAATAGCCTCAACTGGGCGCTGGTGCCGGACACCGTCGATTACGGCGAGTGGAAAACCGGCATCCGCGCCGAAGGGTCGGTATATACCGGCTACACCTTCTCGCGCAAAATCTCTGCGGCGCTCGCCGGTTTCCTGCCCGGGATTATGCTGACCCAGATTGGCTACGTTCCCCATGCCGTGCAGAGCGCGGGCACGCTGCTTGGCTTACGTCAGCTTATTTTCCTCTGGCCGTGCGGGCTGGCGATCGTGGCCGCCGTGACCATGGGGCTGTTTTATAAACTCAACGAAGCGCGCTTCGCCTTTATTATCGAGGAGATTGGAAAACGGAAAAAACAATCAGCGAATACCCCTGAGATAACCACCAACAATAAAGCGTCAGCAGTCACTTTATAACAATAAATCCGGCCATCCTTTCCTTCCTGTTAATCAGGAGGGAGGCCTTTCTGTACCTGATACATGGACAAATTATGAAAAGAATCATCACTGTACTGATCGTGTCGTCAGTGTCCTGCCCGGTATTTGCCGGAGCGTATGTCGAAACGCGTGAAGCCTACAATACGGCCTCTGAGCTGCACGAGGTGATCCTGCGCGCAGGGTATAACTTCGACATGGGCGCGGGGCTGATGTTCACCAACGCCTATAACGTGGGGAAATGGGATGAGCTCAAGCACAGCTATAACGAAATAGAGGGGTGGTATCCGCTCTTTAAACCGACCGACAAACTCACCTTCCAGCCCGGCGGGTTAATTAACGACAGCAGCGCGGGGTCAGGTGGCGCGGTTTATTTAGATACCAACTACAAATTTACGGACGGGTTCAACCTGACGTTCCGCTATCGCTATAACCATAACAATTACGATACGCCGGACTATAACGGGCAGATGGATAAAAACGACACGCACGAATTTGCCAACTACTGGAATTTCAAAGTGACGGATGCGTTTTTCTACACCTTTGAACCGCACTTTTTCCAGCGAGTGAATGATTACCACAGCAAAAATGGCAAAGACCATCACTGGGAGATTACCAATAAGTTCAGCTATAAGATCGACAGAAACTGGCTGCCGTATCTTGAGCTGCAGTGGCTGGACAGATGGAATGATTACAACCGCGAGCAGTACCGGATTCGGTTGGGGTTACGGTATTCGTTCTAATAAAAAAGCCGCTGATCTCTCAGCGGCTTTTTACATACAGGACAGCGTAAACGCTAACCTGTATTACTCTTCTTTCGCACCGCGCATTGCACGTTTACGATCGTTCTCGGTCAGGTGACGTTTACGGATACGAATTGACTGTGGAGTCACTTCTACCAGTTCGTCGTCATCGATGAATTCCAGAGCTTGCTCCAGGGTCATCTTGATCGGTGGAACCAGAACCGTTGCTTCGTCAGTACCGGACGCACGCATGTTGGTCAGTTTCTTACCGGTCAGGCAGTTTACAGTCAGGTCGTTAGAACGACTGTGAATACCGATGATCTGGCCTTCGTAAACTTCTGCGCCGTGGCCGAGGAACAGCTTACCGCGGTCCTGCAGGCTGAACAGTGCGAACGCAACCGCTTTACCCTGACCGTTGGAGATCAGAACGCCGTTGTTACGCTGGCCTACTTCGCCCGGACGCACATCGTCATAGTGGCTGAAGGTGGAGTACAGCAGACCCGTACCAGACGTCATGGTCATGAACTCTGAACGGAAACCGATCAGGCCACGGCTTGGGATCACGTAGTCGAGACGTACGCGGCCTTTGCCATCTGGATTCATGTTTTTCAGGTCGCCTTTACGCTCACCCAGAGCCTGCATCACAGAACCCTGATGCTGCTCTTCAACGTCCAGCGTTACGTTTTCGAACGGCTCCTGTTTACGGCCGTCGATTTCGCGGAAGATAACTTTCGGACGGGAAACCGCCATCTCGAAACCTTCACGACGCATGTTTTCGATCAGAACTGACAGGTGCAGCTCACCACGACCGGAAACGCGGAATGCATCAGCGTCTGGCGTTTCTTCAACGCGCAGCGCAACGTTGTGCACCAGCTCTTTGTTCAGGCGGTCAAGGATCTGACGAGAGGTAACGAACTTACCTTCTTTACCACAGAACGGGGAGGTGTTGACGTTGAAGAACATGGATACGGTTGGTTCATCAACGGACAGGGCTGGCAGCGCTTCGACTTTCTGCGGATCGCAGATGGTGTCGGAGATGTTCAGTTCACCCAGACCGGTGATGGCGATGATGTCGCCCGCTTCAGCGATGTCGCTCTCGATACGCTCAAGACCCAGGTGAGTCAGTACTTTACCCACTTTACCGTTACGGGTTTTGCCTTCGCTATCGATGATAGTGACCTGCTGGTTAGGCTTAACTTTACCGCGCTTGATACGACCAATGCCGATTACGCCAACGTAGTTGTTGTAGTCGAGCTGAGAGATCTGCATCTGCAGGGTGCCGTCGAGATCAACGTTTGGTGCAGGAACACGGTCAACAATCGCCTGGTACAGCGGGGTCATGTCTTCGGCCATGTCTTCGTGGTCCAGACCTGCAATACCGTTCAGCGCAGAAGCGTAAACGATAGGGAAGTCCAGCTGCTCGTCGGTCGCGTCGAGGTTAACGAACAGGTCGAAGACCTGATCAACAACCCAGTCAGGACGCGCGCCAGGACGGTCAACTTTGTTGATAACAACAATTGGCTTCAGACCATGAGCAAACGCTTTTTTGGTCACGAAGCGCGTCTGGGGCATTGGGCCATCCATTGCGTCAACGACCAGCAGAACGGAGTCTACCATGGACATTACACGTTCAACTTCACCACCGAAGTCGGCGTGCCCTGGGGTATCAACGATGTTGATACGGTAGTCATTCCATTTGATAGCGGTGTTTTTGGCGAGGATGGTAATCCCACGCTCTTTCTCCAAATCGTTGGAGTCCATCACGCGTTCTTGAGTTTCGGCACGAGCATCAAATGTACCGGACTGCTGCAGCAGCTTATCAACCAGGGTAGTTTTACCATGGTCGACGTGCGCGATGATGGCGATGTTACGCAATTTTTCGATCACAACTTTGCCTCAGGCATTTAGAAATAGCGCGTTATTGTACACGGATTAATCGCACTACAAAACAGGATCACAAACATCCCCCGCAAACAAGTATTGCAGAGATGCTTTGTGATCGCTTTCACGGAGCGGTAAAAGGGCACTTTAACGTAAATTGCACCAATATGGTGCTCAATGTTCACATTGAAGCACTATACTGGTGCAACAAATCCATTGTGGTGCAGCCCTTTTGCACTATGGTGCGCATGATAACGCCTTTTTGGGGTGTTTTAAAAGTTGGCACAGATTTCGCTTTATAAAAATACGGCAAAAAGATGGCATCACAGCCACCTTGATAGAAGTTGAAGACCTCGTTACCACGACGACAATGACCAATCTGGAGAGTTAAGTATGTCCGCTGAACACGTTTTGACGATGCTGAACGAACATGAAGTGAAGTTTGTTGATCTGCGCTTCACCGATACCAAAGGTAAAGAACAGCACGTCACAATCCCTGCTCATCAGGTGAACGCCGAATTCTTTGAAGAAGGCAAAATGTTTGACGGCTCCTCCATTGGTGGCTGGAAAGGCATTAACGAATCCGACATGGTTCTGATGCCAGACGCAACCACTGCGCTCATTGACCCGTTCTTCGAAGAGCCAACCCTTATCATCCGTTGCGATATCCTCGAGCCAGGCACGCTGCAGGGCTACGATCGTGACCCACGCTCCATCGCGAAACGCGCTGAAGAGTACCTGCGTTCTACCGGCATCGCAGACACCGTTCTGTTCGGGCCAGAGCCAGAGTTCTTCCTGTTTGATGACATCCGCTTCGGCGCGTCAATTTCAGGTTCCCACGTGGCTATCGATGACATCGAAGGCGCATGGAACTCTTCCACCAAATACGAAGGTGGTAACAAAGGTCACCGTCCTGGCGTGAAAGGTGGTTACTTCCCGGTTCCTCCGGTCGATTCTTCACAGGACATCCGTTCTACCATGTGTCTGATCATGGAAGAGATGGGCCTGGTTGTGGAAGCGCATCACCACGAAGTGGCGACCGCTGGCCAGAACGAAATCGCTACCCGCTTCAACACCATGACCAAAAAAGCGGATGAGATTCAGATCTACAAATACGTTGTGCACAACGTTGCGCACCGTTTCGGTAAAACCGCGACCTTCATGCCAAAACCAATGTTTGGCGACAACGGTTCCGGTATGCACTGCCACATGTCCCTGTCCAAGAACGGCACCAACCTGTTCTCTGGCGACAAGTACGCGGGTCTGTCCGAGCAGGCGCTGCACTACATCGGTGGTGTTATCAAACACGCTAAAGCGATCAACGCCCTGGCGAACCCAACCACCAACTCCTACAAGCGTCTGGTCCCAGGCTACGAAGCACCCGTCATGCTGGCGTACTCTGCCCGTAACCGTTCTGCTTCTATCCGTATCCCGGTTGTTGCGTCTCCGAAAGCACGTCGTATCGAAGTACGCTTCCCGGACCCAGCGGCTAACCCATACCTGTGCTTCGCAGCACTGCTGATGGCCGGTCTGGACGGTATTAAGAACAAGATCCACCCTGGCGAAGCCATGGACAAAAACCTGTATGACCTGCCGCCAGAAGAAGCGAAAGAGATCCCACAGGTTGCAGGCTCTCTGGAAGAAGCACTGAACGCGCTGGACGCAGACCGTGAGTTCCTGACGGCTGGCGGCGTGTTCACCGATGAAGCTATCGACGCTTACATCGCGCTGCGTATCGAAGAGAACGACCGTGTGCGTATGACTCCGCATCCGGTTGAGTTCGAACTGTACTACAGCGTTTAATCGAGTTGTTTTACCCGGCGTGATAAACGTCGGGAGTAGTTGCCGTGGAAACTTTTAGCCCATCTCCGGATGGGCTTTTTTCTCCACCAACAACCTGATCTGACGCGCTTTTTACGCCGAAAAAGCTATACTGCACTAAATTAGTGCAACCAACTCCAGGAGACTGCTGAATGGCAACTGGCACGCTGCCCGATGCTGGGCAGATCCTCAATTCCTTAATTAACAGTATCTTGCTGGTCGATGACGAGCTGGCGGTGCATTACGCCAACCCGGCGGCGCAGCAATTGCTCGCCCAGAGCTCACGCAAGCTGTTTGGCACCCCGCTTCCTGAACTGTTGAGCTATTTTTCGCTGAATATTGGCCTGATGCAGGAGAGTTTGCAGGCCGGACAGGGGTTCACCGATAACGAAGTGACACTGGTGATCGACGGGCGTTCACATATTCTCTCTCTTACCGCGCAACGTCTTCCCGAAGGACTGATCCTGCTGGAAATGGCGCCGATGGATAATCAGCGTCGGCTCAGCCAGGAGCAGCTTCAGCATGCGCAGCAAATTGCCGCCCGCGACCTGGTGCGTGGCCTGGCGCATGAGATAAAAAACCCGCTGGGTGGGCTTCGCGGTGCAGCACAGCTGCTGACCAAGGCCTTGCCCGACCCTGCGCTGGCAGAGTACACCAACGTTATTATTGAGCAGGCTGACCGCCTGCGTAATCTGGTTGACCGTCTTCTTGGGCCGCAGCAGCCGGGCATGCACGTCTCTGAAAGCATTCATAAAGTGGCGGAACGGGTGGTGAAGCTCGTCTCAATGGAACTGCCAGAGAACGTCACGCTGGTGCGCGATTACGACCCAAGCCTGCCGGAACTGGCGCATGACCCGGACCAGATTGAACAGGTTCTGCTGAACATTGTACGTAACGCGCTACAGGCGCTGGGACCGGAAGGGGGCGAGATTATTTTACGTACCCGCACCGCCTTCCAGCTCACGCTGCACGGCGTGCGCTATCGTCTGGCGGCACGTATCGACGTTGAAGATAACGGTCCGGGTATCCCGCCGCATCTGCAGGACACGCTGTTTTACCCAATGGTCAGCGGCCGCGAAGGCGGCACCGGGCTGGGGTTATCCATTGCCCGCAGTTTGATCGACCAACACTCTGGCAAAATTGAATTTACCAGTTGGCCGGGACATACCGAGTTTTCGGTTTTCCTGCCGATTAAAAAATAAAGGTGACGTTTATGCAACGAGGGATAGTCTGGGTAGTCGATGACGATAGCTCCATCCGTTGGGTGCTGGAACGCGCGCTCACTGGGGCGGGGTTAAGCTGCACGACGTTTGAGAGCGGCAGCGAGGTGCTCGACGCACTCACCACCAAAACGCCAGATGTTTTGCTTTCGGATATTCGCATGCCGGGAATGGACGGGCTGGCGCTTTTAAAGCAGATCAAACAACGCCACCCAATGCTTCCGGTCATCATAATGACGGCGCACTCCGACCTGGATGCCGCAGTGAGCGCCTACCAGCAAGGGGCGTTTGATTACCTGCCAAAGCCGTTTGATATCGACGAGGCGGTGGCGTTGGTTGAACGCGCCATCAGCCACTACCAGGAACAACAGCAGCCTCGTAATGCGCCCGATTTTGGCCCCACCACGGACATCATCGGTGAAGCGCCTGCGATGCAGGATGTGTTTCGCATCATCGGGCGTCTGTCGCGTTCGTCCATCAGCGTATTGATTAACGGCGAATCGGGTACAGGTAAAGAGCTGGTTGCCCATGCATTGCATCGCCATAGCCCGCGAGCTAAAGCGCCCTTCATCGCCCTGAATATGGCGGCCATTCCGAAGGATTTGATTGAGTCCGAGCTGTTCGGCCACGAAAAAGGGGCGTTTACCGGGGCGAATACTATTCGTCAGGGGCGCTTTGAGCAGGCTGACGGCGGGACGCTTTTCCTGGATGAAATCGGTGATATGCCTCTGGACGTTCAGACCCGCCTGCTGCGCGTGCTGGCCGACGGGCAGTTTTACCGCGTGGGCGGCTATGCGCCGGTGAAGGTGGACGTGCGCATTATCGCTGCGACGCACCAGAACCTGGAGCTGCGCGTGCAGGAGGGAAAATTCCGTGAGGATTTATTCCACCGCCTGAACGTTATCCGCGTTCACCTGCCGCCGCTGCGCGAGCGCCGGGAAGATATTCCCCGCCTGGCGCGTCATTTCCTGCAGGTGGCAGCCCGCGAGCTTGGCGTGGAGGCCAAGCAGCTTCACCCGGAAACCGATGCCGCCCTCACCCGACTTGCGTGGCCGGGCAACGTGCGCCAGCTGGAAAACACCTGTCGCTGGTTAACCGTGATGGCCGCCGGACAGGAAGTGCTGATTCAGGATTTACCCGCAGAGCTGTTTGAAGCCACTGCACCTGAAAGCAGCACCGGTCACGCTCTGCCGGACAGTTGGGCAACGCTGCTGGCGCAGTGGGCTGACCGCGCACTGCGTTCCGGTCATCAAAACCTGCTGTCTGAAGCTCAGCCTGAGATGGAACGTACGCTGTTAACCACCGCGCTTCGTCATACGCAGGGCCATAAGCAGGAGGCCGCTCGCCTGTTGGGATGGGGACGTAATACCCTGACGCGCAAGCTTAAAGAGCTGGGAATGGAGTGATTTTGGCAGTGCCGGGTGGCGCTTCGCTTACCCGGCCTACATTTCGCGGTTGCCTAAGCCGAAAGCGGCTTAAATAACCCGCGAGAACTGCTGCAGGCGCGCTTTCTGACGCAGATAGGCGTCAAAGCACATGCAGATATTACGGATCAACAGACGCCCTTTCGGCGTGACCTCAATGGCACCCTCAGTAACATCCGCCAGCCCATCTTTGGCCAGCGGGGCAATCAGCTTCAGATCTTCTGCAAAATAATCGCTGAAGGTCAGATTCCACTGTGCTTCCACGTCACTGAAATCGAGACGGAAATTGCAGATAAGCGCCTTAATTACATCGCGTCTGATGCAGTCGTCGCGGGTTAGCGCGATGCCGCGCCACAGCGCGTTGCCCGTTTCATCAACCTGCTGATAATACTGTTTTAACTCTTTCTGGTTCTGCGCATAGCAGTCGCCAATCATGCTGATGGCCGAGACGCCCATCCCCAGCAAGTCGGTATCGCCCTGCGTCGTGTAGCCCTGGAAGTTGCGGTGCAGAACGCCTTCGCGCTGGGCAATCGCCAGCTCATCATCCGGACGGGCAAAGTGATCCATCCCGATAAACTGATAACCGGTTTCGGTCAGCGAAGTGATGGTTTCCTGCAAAATATCCAGTTTCTGCTGAGCAGAAGGGAGATCGGCATCTTTGATTTTGCGCTGGGCAGCAAACAGCGTCGGCAGGTGCGCATAGTTAAAGACGCTCAGACGGTCCGGGTTGAGTTCGGCAACGCGCTTCAGCGTGAAGGCGAAGCTCTCCGGCGTTTGCTTTGGCAGGCCGTAAATCAGGTCGATATTGGTCGACGTAAAGCCGATATCACGCGCGTGGTTGAGTAAGGCAAAGATAAATTCTTCGTCCTGCTCGCGGTTGACCAGACGCTGCACCTCTTTGTTGAAGTCCTGCACGCCCATGCTCAGGCGGTTGAAACCTTCGGCGCGTAAGTGATCCAGTACATCCAGCTCGATTTCGCGCGGATCGACCTCGATCGAGATTTCAGCGTCGTCGTTAAAATTAAAGTTGCCGCGCAGCAGCGCCATCAAACGGCTGATCTGCGCTTTATTCAGGTACGTTGGCGTGCCGCCGCCCCAGTGAAGCTGGCTGACGTGACGACCGGCAAACAGCGGCGCGCGGTGCAGGATTTCCTGCTCAAGCGCATCAAGATACTGATCGGCTTTGTGCTGCTGGCGGGTAACGATTTTATTGCATCCGCAGAAGTAGCAGAGCTTGTGGCAAAACGGAATATGGACATAGAGCGACAGCGGACGCTCGGGATAGCGCGCAACGGCCTGCTGAAAATCCGCCTCGCCGAAAGCATCGGAGAACTCCAGCGCGGTGGGGTATGAGGTATAACGCGGCCCGGAATAGTTATATTTCTGGATTAGGGCCAAATCCCAGTCGATAGTTGGTGCTGACATGCTCACTCCTTCCGTTGGTGTCGCGTTCGTTTACGGCGGCCCAGTCTGGCCCCATTGCGAGCCATCATTCGGGTGCGCAGCCACTGATGTCGCCGCGACAACCGCCGTAGTTTAACGAATAACCACACCAGATAACATATAACCGGAAGGGTTATAAGCAGGACTATTGAGCCTGCCGGGTGCAAATGTTAGTTTCCACCCTTCAGAAGACGCATCATATCTTCCTGCTTCTCGTCTTCTTCTTCATCTTCGTCATCGTCGTATGACAGGCCCAGCTTCTGCATCAGCTCATCAATGCGGTCCAGTTTGGCATCAACCCATGACTGTTCTTCTGCGGTCAGGGTTTCACCTTCTTCAAGACGTTCCAGCAGCGCATCCAGGCGCTCATCGTTCTCCAGCAAATCCAGCTCAGCCTGCGGTGAAAGCATAGGTTTCTCGCTCTTTGGTTTGTGCTGCTTAGTGACCGGGGTGTCTGTCACGCCCAGTGGAATGGGAGTTTTACTGCCGATACGGGGATCTTTCTGCGCCTTACCTTTTGCAGAAGCGCCCGTTGCACCGCTACCACTTGCACGGCTACCCGCAGCATGGCCACGATGCTTTTTATCGCGTTTGCGATCGCGCGCTTCCTGGTTCAGTTCTTCGCGCGTTTTGCGGCGTGCTTTTGCTGGGCGTTTCGCGCCCGCTGCGGTGGTCGGTTTTTTCATGATGTTTTATCTTTAAGCCGTTTTATTCAGTATAGAATTGCGGCGAAATCTAGCAGAAAGCAAGCAAAGAAAAAAGGCGACAGAGCAATCTGTCGCCTTTTTTCCTGACTCACAACCCTTAGCGGGTCAGACATTCCATGTTTACCAACAACAAACCCTGTTTATCCCTTGGCAAATACCGTCCGTGATACGGTTCCATTTCCTGTTAAAACGCCTCCAGGCGCTGGTCTTCCTGACAATCCCGAGTCTTCGCCTCCTGGCGCTCCTGACCCTTATCCTTAAGTCGTTATCCTGTGGCATCCTCGCCTTGACGCACACTTTACCTTTTTCCCTTAAACTAACAAGCAACGAAAGGGTACAAAAACGGATTTTCGGATTATTACTCACCATCAAGTCTATGATATTTAATAATTTGCATTTTTAAACGCCTGCGATTTCTCTTAAATGTCCCATAGGGTTTGTAGCCGATCTCTTACACATTTGAGGGTTTTCGCTTACGTGCCAGGTACGATGGGAAAAGCCTTTTGCCCGCATTCAGGTATAATCCCCCGCAGATTACGATTTTTGGAGACGACCACGTGACTACCTGGAACTACCAACAGACGCATTTTGTCACCAGTGCGCCTGATATTCGCCACCTGCCTTCTGATACGGGTATTGAAGTGGCATTCGCTGGCCGCTCCAATGCGGGAAAATCCAGCGCCCTGAATACGCTGACTAATCAGAAGAGCCTGGCGCGCACCTCAAAAACACCTGGCCGTACTCAGCTGATCAACCTGTTTGAAGTTGCAGAAGGCAAACGCCTGGTCGACTTACCGGGCTACGGGTATGCGCAAGTACCTGAAGAGATGAAGATAAAATGGCAGCGTGCGCTGGGTGAGTACCTGGAAAAACGCCAGTGCCTGAAAGGTCTGGTGGTGCTAATGGATATCCGCCATCCGCTGAAAGATCTCGATCAGCAGATGATCGACTGGGCTGTAGAGAGCGATATCGCCGTGCTGGTTCTGCTGACCAAAGCCGATAAGCTGGCTAGCGGTGCGCGAAAAGCACAGGTGAATATGGTTCGCGAAGCGGTGCTGGCATTTAACGGTGATGTGCAGGTTGAGCCATTCTCCTCGCTGAAAAAACAGGGCGTGGATAAACTGCGTCAGAAACTCGACAGTTGGTTTAACGAGCTGGAACCCGCGACAGAAGCGGAAGAAGAGTAAATATGAGCGCGGCAATGTCCGCGCTTTTTTTGCCTGACATTTTCTTTGCCGCAATAAAAAACGCCCCAGTCATTACTGACTGGGGCGGCTAAAATATTCAGCCAAATCCGATTACGTGAAGTAAAAGGTCTGAAAGATAGAACATCTTACCTCTGTACCCTACGTCGTTAACTCTACCCCTTTTTTATCTGTAGAAAAAGCACTTTTTGTAGTTTTTTTTCATTCTTTACATAGGGAATTCTAATGATTGTCACAAAACGCACGTCGTTATGTTGCTAACTTACATAAAACGCGCGTTATTCCATGAACCCTTAGTGAGCCTGATCCCAGTTTTCGCCACTCCCCACTTCCACCAGCAACGGAACGTCCAGCTTCATGCTGCTTTCCATCAGTTCGTGGATCTTCTGAGACACTTTTTCAAGATCGTCTTTGTGCACTTCGAACACCAGTTCATCGTGTACCTGCATGATCATTTTCACGCGCGGTTTATCTTTTTCCAGCCAGGCATCCACGGCGATCATCGCACGCTTAATGATGTCAGCAGCGGTTCCCTGCATTGGGGCGTTGATAGCCGCACGCTCTGCGCCTGCACGGCGCGCCGCGTTGCTGGATTTGATGTCCGGCAGATACAGACGACGACCATCCAGCGTTTCAACGTAGCCTTTCTCTTTCGCCTGCGCACGGGTGCGTTCCATATACTCCAGTACGCCCGGGTAGCGCTCGAAGTAGAGATCCATATACTTCTGCGACTCTTTACGCGGAATGTTGAGCTGGCGTGACAGGCCAAAGGCGCTCATCCCGTAAATCAGACCGAAGTTAATCGCTTTCGCGCTGCGACGCTGTTCGTTTGTCACGCTATCCAGCGGCAGGCCAAAGACTTCAGCGGCCGTTGCCCGGTGAATATCCTTCCCTTCGGCAAACGCGGTCAGCAAGCCCTTATCACGCGACAGGTGCGCCATAATGCGCAGCTCAATTTGTGAGTAGTCCGCAGAGACAATCAGATAATCTTCTGGCGCAATAAAGGCCTGACGAATACGACGACCCTCTTCATTGCGCACAGGAATGTTCTGCAGGTTGGGATCGGTCGACGAGAGACGCCCGGTTGCAGCAACCGCCTGATGATAAGAGGTATGCACACGCCCCGTTTTCGGGTTAATCATCAACGGCAGCTTATCGGTGTAGGTCGATTTAAGCTTCGCCAGACCGCGATACTCGAGGATAACTTTTGGCAGTGGATAATCCAGCGCCAGCTCTTCCAGCACCTCTTCAGAGGTTGATGGCGCACCGCCAGGGGTTTTCTTCAGCGGCTTGATGCCCTGCTTTTCAAACAGGATAGTTTGCAGCTGTTTAGGCGACGACAGGTTAAACGGCTCTCCGGCAAGCTCATGGGCTTTTTGCTCAAGCTCGGTCAGACGCTGCGCCAGTTCACCCGAGTGGTTATGCAGCACCGTTGGATCGATTTTTACGCCGTTGCGTTCGATGCGGGACAGCACCGGCACCAGCGGCATTTCGATATGCTGGAACACGTTCAGTGGGCCTTCCTGCTTTTGCAGCTTTGGCCACATCTTCAGGTGCAACTGCAGCGTCACATCGGCGTCTTCCGCCGCGTAACGACCCGCCTCTTCCAGCGCAATCTGGTTAAAGGTGAGCTGATTTTTACCTTTTCCGGCAATCTCTTCAAACGTAATGGTTTTGTGCTTGAGCCAGCGGTCAGATAAGGAATCCATATCATGACGGCCTGCCACGCTGTCCAGAATGTAGGATTCCAGCATGGTGTCGAAGGCGATGCCGCGCAGCTCAATACCGTAGTTTTGCAGAATGCCGCGGTCATATTTCAGGTTCTGCCCAACTTTGAGCGCCTTGTCATCTTCGAGAATCGGCTTCAGCAGCTCAAGGACGCGGTCGCGGGAGATCTGATCCGGCGCATCCAGGTAATCATGTGCAACAGGGACATAGGCCGCAACGCCCGGTTCGGTGGCAAATGACAGGCCCACCATGTTGGCCGAAATGTTATCGAGGCTGTCAGTTTCGGTGTCAAAGGCAAAGACCGGCGCTTTTTTCAGCTTCTCGATCCAGGCGACCAGCTGTGACTCTTCAAGAAGGGTTTCGTAGTTGTCGAAGGAGAGCGCGACGACCTCTTCGTCTGCCTGCTCTTCAGCATCCACAACAATCGTCTCTTTCGGCTTCACGGCAGGTTTCGCGCCTTTTGCCTGCAGCCATTTACCGGCTTCCACGTCAGTGGTCCAGCGCTTAAATTCGTATTTCTTAAACAGGCTCAGCAGATCGTCAGCGGAAGGCTGTTGCACTTCCAGCTGCTCACAGCCCAGTTCCAGCTCGACATCGGTTTTGATTGTGGCCAGCTTATAAGAGAGATAAGCCACCTCTTTGTTATCTTCCAGCTTCGCCGCCATGGTTTTCGCACCACGGAAGGTGAGCCCGGCGATTTTATCCGATTCCGCGTAGAGCGTATCCAGCCCGCCCAGCCCCTGAAGCAGCGCCTGCGCGGTTTTTTCACCGACGCCCGGCACACCAGGGATATTATCTGAGGAGTCGCCCATCAACGCGAGGAAATCAATAATCAGTTCAGGCGGCACGCCATATTTTGTGACGACTTCTTCAGGCCCCAGAATGGTGTTGGTCATGGTGTTAATCAGGGTGATACCTGGCGTCACAAGCTGCGCCATGTCTTTATCACCGGTACTGATCAGCACTGGACGGCCCATTTTTTCTGCTTCACGCGCCAGCGTGCCGATAACGTCGTCGGCCTCAACGCCAGAAACGGCCAGCAACGGCAGCCCCATCGCTTTCACCATGGTGTGCAGCGGCTCGATCTGTGCTCGCAGATCGTCAGGCATCGGCGGACGATGGGATTTGTAATGCTCAAACAACTCGTCGCGGAAGGTTTTACCTTTTGCATCAAAGACCACTGCCGCATGGGTTGGCTGATACTGAAGGATCAGGCTACGCAGCATGTTCAGCACGCCGTACATTGCGCCGGTGGGTTCCCCTGCGCTGTTGGTCAGAGGAGGAAACGCATGGTATGCCCGATACAGGTAAGAAGAGCCGTCGACGAGAATAAGAGGGTTTTCTGGGATCTGAACCATAATGTCCGTGCCTTTAATCAATTTATGGGTAAAGGATGCCACAGAAGGATGAAAACATCAGTTATTAGCGCCTGATACAGGAAAAGATTTTGCGATCGAGAGGATCGCTCGCAAAAATCAAACTGTGGATAAGTTTGTGCATACTTTCACTACATATGAATAACAGCCGTAAAAATCCTATCCCATTATATAATTTATTGTTTATTATCATCATATTAAGTGAGTACTCATGATCCATATTGCGAATTGATGACAATTTAGTCTATGTGGATATAAGCCTCGTTTATTCCGTCATCGCAGACATATCTGCTATAGCAGGTAAAAGCCGCACCCCCGCCGCGTGAAAGCACCATTTTTTAGTCTGTTTTCTGATAAACTCAGCGCCCTGCGCCGCATATGCGGTGGCTTAATTTAAGCTAACCATCTGAAAATACTGATTATGTCGAGATTACTCGCTGCAATAACACTGCTGTTAAGCATCATTTTAACCATTCTGGTGACTATCGCCTGTTCAGTGCCGATCATTATTGCCGGAATGATTAAGCTGCTGCTGCCCGTGCACTCGGTGTGGCGAGCCGTTTCTGCGTTTTGTAATTTCATGATGTTTTGCTGGTGCGAAGGGCTGGCGATTCTGCTGTGCCTTAACCCGCACCTGAAGTGGGATGTTCAGGGTCTGGAAAGACTCAACAAAAAGAACTGGTATCTGCTGATCTGCAATCATCACAGCTGGGCTGACATCGTGGTGTTATGTGTGCTGTTTCGCAAACATATCCCGATGAATAAATATTTCCTGAAACAACAACTGGCCTGGGTGCCTTTCATTGGCCTGGCCTGCTGGGCGCTGGATATGCCGTTTATGAAACGCTATTCACGCAGCTATTTACTTCGTCACCCGGAACGCCGCGGTAAAGATGTGGAAACCACACGCCGCTCCTGCGAAAAATTTCGTGCGCATCCAACGACGATTGTTAACTTTGTAGAAGGCTCTCGTTTTACCGAAGAGAAGCGCAGTCAGACTCGCTCCCCTTATCAGCACTTACTGCCGCCTAAAGCTGCGGGCATTGCGATGGCATTGAACGTGTTGGGCGAGCAGTTCGATAAATTATTGAACGTTACGCTTTGCTACCCGGAGAACGATAAGACGCCATTTTATGACATGCTCAGCGGCAAACTGACGCGTATTGTGGTTCACGTTGTTCTGGTTCCTGTTGAGACGGAACTGCACGGTGATTACGTTAACGATAAGAATTTTAAACGTCGTTTCCAGCTTTGGCTTAATACGCTCTGGAAAGAGAAAGACGAGCAGATAGACAACATTAAAGCTTCTTACAAAAACGCCGGTCATTGACCGGCGCTTTTACATCAACAATCTTACTTCTTCTCAACCAGATATTTCACGGTATCAGCATACTGTTGTACGAAGATATCCATGCTGCTGGTGTCCATACCACGCGTATTCACCTGGTATTTTCCGTTAACATACATCGCTGGCACACCCTGCAACTGCAGGTCAGCGGCTGCTTTTTCCTGCTGAGCCACAAGAGATTTCACCACAAAGCTGTTCCAGGCCGCGTCGTACTCTTCACCTTTCACTCCGGCATCCACGAACACTTTACGGATATCCGCTGTGGTCTGAACGGTCTGGGTTTTCTGTACGGCTTCAAACATTGGGGCGGTGATCTTATCTTCCACGCCCAGTGCGATAGCTACCGCCCACGCCTGAGTCAGGTCTTTGCCCAATGGGCCCAGGAACTCAACGTGGTATTTCGTCATTTTGGTGCCTTCTGGCAGCTTTTTCTTCACGTTGTCAGAAACATGCAGCACCTGCTCGAACTCGTAGCAATGTGGGCAATAGAACGAGAAGAACTCCAGAACCTGTGGCTCTCCGGCAACTGGCTTGTCCAGCGTAATGTACTGCTTACCATCGGTAAACTGTGCAGCAGAAGCGCTAAATGCCAGAATCATACCTGCCAGCGCCAGCCAAATTTTTTTCATGATCAACTCTCTCCTGGGTGTGTCCAATTAATACATCGGCGTTAATTGCAGAGGGGGTTCTTGCAGAACCTTAACCTGCTCAGTAAATGTGGATATCTGGCTGCGCCAGTAATCCTCTCCGGTAAGCCACGGGAAATTTCGGGGAAATGCGGGATCATCCCAACGCCTGATTAACCATGCGAGATAATAAACAAAACGCATCGCACGTAAAGGCTCTATCAAGGCAATTTCGTCTGAATTAAAGGGGCTAAATTCTTCATACGCTTCAATAATGGTTTCAAGCTGCATTCTCTGCTCGGCTTTATCACCATTGAGCAGCATCCACAGATCCTGAACCGCTGGCCCCATGCGCGCATCATCGAGATCGACAAACAGTGGGCCATCGCGCCAGAGAATATTGCCAGCATGGCAGTCTCCATGCAGACGCAGTGTGGGAATGTCATCACGCCAACAGGCTTTCACCGCTTCAATAAGTTTGTCGGTCGCGCTAAGGAATTTATCCTTTAATCCACCAGGAATAAGTGTCGAGGTTTCGAATACCTGCCGTGGCTCGATAAGGTATTCCTGAATACCGATGGTCGGGCGGGCAATAAACGGCTTTTTGCGTCCCGTCTGATGAATGCGCCCCAGGTAGCGGGCAACCCATTCCATCTGGTCGATATTATCAGCTTCAAACTGACGCCCGCCCAGGCTTGGGAATACGGCGTAATAAAAACCTTCGTGGGTAAGCAGCGTTTGGTTGTTAAATTTCAACGGCGCAGCAACGGGAACATCGTCATCCAGCAGATCATGGGCAAACTGATGCTCTTCCTGAATTTGTTCTGCAGACCAACGCTTAGGACGATAGAACTTTACAACGAAGCGCTGGCGCTCCTCATCCTGAAACTGATAGACGCGATTTTCGTAGCTATTTAACGGGGTTAACCCAGAATCCACCCGAATACCCTGCTCGTACAGGGCGTCCATAATGGTATCCGGGTGTAATGTCTGGAAAGTAAAAGCCTGGTCGTTCATCCGATCATCCGGAAATTATACGAATGATTCAGGATATCATCTTGTGGCGATTTCGGTGGCTCCGCTTACAAGCTTTTACTCTTTAATTACCCCACGCGCGCGCAGCAATGCGGTTTTAAAATCTTCCTCATAATCTTTCTGAATACCAGGAATAACAGCATCTTTGGCTGAATCACGCATTTTAAGGTGGTAGATCAGGATGTCGTCAGAAAGGTCTGTCAGCTCGCCGTCAAAACCTGACTCTTTCGCCAGTTTCTGTAAAAATTGCATCAGATTCAGCTCTGGCTCTTTTTGCCAGGCTGGCTGGAGGAGTTCAATAACTTCATTCAGACGTTTACATTTCATGGTGGTGCTCCTTTCATTTAGAGAGACACGTTAGCAGGGTCAATCCCACAATAAAAGAGGCGATATTAGTGAATGAATGCCAGAAAATCATCGGTGTCGTTCTGGCCGGTGGCAGAGCGACCCGCATGGGCGGAGAAGATAAGGGGCTCCAGCTGCTGAATGGAAAGCCCTTATGGCAGCATGTCGCTGACAGGCTTGCAGATCAGGTGTCGACAATCGCGCTCAGTGCTAATCGTCACATCGCTATTTACCAACGCAGCGGATTCCCCGTTTATCAGGATAACCTGGCAGATTATCCGGGGCCTCTTGCTGGGATGCTCTCGGTCATGCAGCAGGCTAAGGGGGTGTGGTTTCTCTTTTGCTCCTGCGATACACCCTTTATTCCGGCTTGCCTGGTAGAACGCATGGTACAACAGCGCGGTGATTCGCCCGTGGTTTGGGCACATGACGGTGAGCGCGATCATCCGACGATCGCCCTGATTCATATATCGTTAGTTTCTGACCTGCAGGCTTACCTGTCTGCTGGAGAAAGAAGGGTGATGGTGTTTATGCGGCAGGCAGGCGGACATCCGGTTGATTTTAGCGATGTGAAGCCAGCATTTGTGAACGTGAATACGACAGAAGATTTGCAGGCACTGCAGGAGAAGAAATGACACCTGTTTTAGCAATTTCCGCCTGGAGTGGTACCGGGAAAACCATGTTACTCAAAAAGCTGATACCTGCACTGTGCGCCAGAGGTATTCGTCCAGGCTTGATTAAGCACACGCATCATAATATGGATGTCGATAAACCGGGCAAAGATAGCTATGAGTTGCGTAAAGCGGGTGCGGCACAAACGATGGTGGCAAGCACTCAGCGCTGGGCATTGATGACAGAAACCCCGGATGAGGCGCCGTTGGATCTCGCGTATCTGGTCAGCAGAATGGATCACTCCACGCTGGATCTGGTGCTGGTTGAGGGGTTTAAGCACGAGGCCGTGCCTAAGATCCTGCTGTTCCGAAGCGATGCCGGGCATGACGTCAGCGAGTTAACGCTGGATGAGCATGTGATTGCGGTGGCTAGTGATGTTGTATTGCCGCTTGAGGTTCCGGTGCTGGACTTAAATGACGTGGATAGGATTGCAGAGTATATTTTAGCCTGGAGTGCGGCCTGACTTGCCGGGTGGCGGCTTTGCCTTACCTGACCTACAAAATTCAGTGGTCCAGAAACGCAAAAAGGCCATCCTTGCGGATGGCCTCTCTACTTAATTGATGCCTGGCAGTTCCCTACTCTCACATGGGGAGACCCCACACTACCATCGGCGCTACGGCGTTTCACTTCTGAGTTCGGCATGGGGTCAGGTGGGACCACCGCGCTAAAGCCGCCAGGCAAATTCTGTTAAATCTGTATCAGGCTGAAAATCTTCTGTCTCTCGTCCGCCAAAACACCTTCGGCGTTGTAAGGTTAAGCCTCACGGTTCATTAGTATCGGTTAGCTCAACGCATCGCTGCGCTTACACACCCGACCTATCAACGTCGTAGTCTTCAACGTTCCTTCAGGACCCTTAAAGGGTCAGGGAGAACTCATCTCGGGGCAAGTTTCGTGCTTAGATGCTTTCAGCACTTATCTCTTCCGCATTTAGCTACCGGGCAATGCCATTGGCATGACAACCCGAACACCAGTGATGCGTCCACTCCGGTCCTCTCGTACTAGGAGCAGCCCCCCTCAATTCTCCAGCGCCCACGGCAGATAGGGACCGAACTGTCTCACGACGTTCTAAACCCAGCTCGCGTACCACTTTAAATGGCGAACAGCCATACCCTTGGGACCTACTTCAGCCCCAGGATGTGATGAGCCGACATCGAGGTGCCAAACACCGCCGTCGATATGAACTCTTGGGCGGTATCAGCCTGTTATCCCCGGAGTACCTTTTATCCGTTGAGCGATGGCCCTTCCATTCAGAACCACCGGATCACTATGACCTGCTTTCGCACCTGCTCGAGCCGTCACTCTCGCAGTCAAGCTAGCTTATGCCATTGCACTAACCTCCTGATGTCCGACCAGGATTAGCTAACCTTCGTGCTCCTCCGTTACTCTTTGGGAGGAGACCGCCCCAGTCAAACTACCCACCAGACACTGTCCGCAACCCGGGTAACGGGTCTACGTTAGAACACCAGCCATTAAAGGGTGGTATTTCAAGGTCGGCTCCACGCAGACTGGCGTCCACGCTTCAAAGCCTCCCACCTATCCTACACATCAAGGACCAGTGTTCAGTGTCAAGCTATAGTAAAGGTTCACGGGGTCTTTCCGTCTTGCCGCGGGTACACTGCATCTTCACAGCGAGTTCAATTTCACTGAGTCTCGGGTGGAGACAGCCTGGCCATCATTACGCCATTCGTGCAGGTCGGAACTTACCCGACAAGGAATTTCGCTACCTTAGGACCGTTATAGTTACGGCCGCCGTTTACCGGGGCTTCGATCAAGAGCTTCGCGTTGCCGCTAACCCCATCAATTAACCTTCCGGCACCGGGCAGGCGTCACACCGTATACGTCCACTTTCGTGTTTGCACAGTGCTGTGTTTTTAATAAACAGTTGCAGCCAGCTGGTATCTTCGACTGATTTCAGCTCCACCCGCAGGGGCTTCACCTACATATCAGCGTGCCTTCTCCCGAAGTTACGGCACCATTTTGCCTAGTTCCTTCACCCGAGTTCTCTCAAGCGCCTTGGTATTCTCTACCTGACCACCTGTGTCGGTTTGGGGTACGATTTGATGTTACCTGATGCTTAGAGGCTTTTCCTGGAAGCAGGGCATTTGTTACTTCAGCACCGTAGTGCCTCGTCATCACACCTCAGCGTTAATAGAGTTCCGGATTTACCTAAAACTCCCGCCTACATGCTTAAACCGGGACAACCGTCGCCCGGCTAACATAGCCTTCTCCGTCCCCCCTTCGCAGTAACACCAAGTACAGGAATATTAACCTGTTTCCCATCGACTACGCCTTTCGGCCTCGCCTTAGGGGTCGACTCACCCTGCCCCGATTAACGTTGGACAGGAACCCTTGGTCTTCCGGCGTGCGGGCTTTTCACCCGCATTATCGTTACTTATGTCAGCATTCGCACTTCTGATACCTCCAGCAACCCTCACAGGCCACCTTCAACGGCTTACAGAACGCTCCCCTACCCAACAACGCATACGCGTCGCTGCCGCAGCTTCGGTGCATGGTTTAGCCCCGTTACATCTTCCGCGCAGGCCGACTCGACCAGTGAGCTATTACGCTTTCTTTAAATGATGGCTGCTTCTAAGCCAACATCCTGGCTGTCTGTGCCTTCCCACATCGTTTCCCACTTAACCATGACTTTGGGACCTTAGCTGGCGGTCTGGGTTGTTTCCCTCTTCACGACGGACGTTAGCACCCGCCGTGTGTCTCCCGTGATAACATTCTTCGGTATTCGTAGTTTGCATCGGGTTGGTAAGCCGGGATGGCCCCCTAGCCGAAACAGTGCTCTACCCCCGAAGATGAATTCACGAGGCGCTACCTAAATAGCTTTCGGGGAGAACCAGCTATCTCCCGGTTTGATTGGCCTTTCACCCCCAGCCACAAGTCATCCGCTAATTTTTCAACATTAGTCGGTTCGGTCCTCCAGTTAGTGTTACCCAACCTTCAACCTGCCCATGGCTAGATCACCGGGTTTCGGGTCTATACCCTGCAACTTAACGCCCAGTTAAGACTCGGTTTCCCTTCGGCTCCCCTATACGGTTAACCTTGCTACAGAATATAAGTCGCTGACCCATTATACAAAAGGTACGCAGTCACCCCATAAAAGAGGCTCCCACTGCTTGTACGTACACGGTTTCAGGTTCTTTTTCACTCCCCTCGCCGGGGTTCTTTTCGCCTTTCCCTCACGGTACTGGTTCACTATCGGTCAGTCAGGAGTATTTAGCCTTGGAGGATGGTCCCCCCATATTCAGACAGGATACCACGTGTCCCGCCCTACTCTTCGAGTTCACAGCAAGTGTGCTTTCGTGTACGGGACTATCACCCTGTACCGTGCGACTTTCCAGACGCTTCCACTAACACACAAGCTGATTCAGACTCTGGGCTGCTCCCCGTTCGCTCGCCGCTACTGGGGGAATCTCGGTTGATTTCTTTTCCTCGGGGTACTTAGATGTTTCAGTTCCCCCGGTTCGCCTCGTTAACCTATGTATTCAGTTAACGATAGTGTGTCGGAACACACTGGGTTTCCCCATTCGGACATCGCCGGGTCAAAGGTTCATATCACCTCGCCGGCGCTTTTCGCAGATTAGCACGTCCTTCATCGCCTCTGACTGCCAGGGCATCCACCGTGTACGCTTAGTCGCTTAACCTCACAACCCGAAGATGTTTCTTTCGATTCATCATCGACTTGCGAAAATTTGAGAGACTCGAACACACATAACATGTGTGTCGTTTCAATTTTCAGCTTGATCCAGATTTTTAAAGAGCAAATATCTCAAACGTCACCCGAAGATGAGTTTTGAGATATTAAGGCAGGTGACTTTCACTCACGAACCAGCAAGTGGCGTCCCCTAGGGGATTCGAACCCCTGTTACCGCCGTGAAAGGGCGGTGTCCTGGGCCTCTAGACGAAGGGGACACTGAAGTCTCAATCGCAAGACGCCTTGCTATTTACTTTTCATCAGACAATCTGTGTGGACACTACAAAGGCAGGTTCTTTAAGGTAAGGAGGTGATCCAACCGCAGGTTCCCCTACGGTTACCTTGTTACGACTTCACCCCAGTCATGAATCACAAAGTGGTAAGCGCCCTCCCGAAGGTTAAGCTACCTACTTCTTTTGCAACCCACTCCCATGGTGTGACGGGCGGTGTGTACAAGGCCCGGGAACGTATTCACCGTAGCATTCTGATCTACGATTACTAGCGATTCCGACTTCATGGAGTCGAGTTGCAGACTCCAATCCGGACTACGACGCACTTTATGAGGTCCGCTTGCTCTCGCGAGGTCGCTTCTCTTTGTATGCGCCATTGTAGCACGTGTGTAGCCCTACTCGTAAGGGCCATGATGACTTGACGTCATCCCCACCTTCCTCCAGTTTATCACTGGCAGTCTCCTTTGAGTTCCCGGCCGGACCGCTGGCAACAAAGGATAAGGGTTGCGCTCGTTGCGGGACTTAACCCAACATTTCACAACACGAGCTGACGACAGCCATGCAGCACCTGTCTCAGAGTTCCCGAAGGCACCAATCCATCTCTGGAAAGTTCTCTGGATGTCAAGAGTAGGTAAGGTTCTTCGCGTTGCATCGAATTAAACCACATGCTCCACCGCTTGTGCGGGCCCCCGTCAATTCATTTGAGTTTTAACCTTGCGGCCGTACTCCCCAGGCGGTCGACTTAACGCGTTAGCTCCGGAAGCCACGCCTCAAGGGCACAACCTCCAAGTCGACATCGTTTACGGCGTGGACTACCAGGGTATCTAATCCTGTTTGCTCCCCACGCTTTCGCACCTGAGCGTCAGTCTTTGTCCAGGGGGCCGCCTTCGCCACCGGTATTCCTCCAGATCTCTACGCATTTCACCGCTACACCTGGAATTCTACCCCCCTCTACAAGACTCTAGCCTGCCAGTTTCGAATGCAGTTCCCAGGTTGAGCCCGGGGATTTCACATCCGACTTGACAGACCGCCTGCGTGCGCTTTACGCCCAGTAATTCCGATTAACGCTTGCACCCTCCGTATTACCGCGGCTGCTGGCACGGAGTTAGCCGGTGCTTCTTCTGCGGGTAACGTCAATTGCTGAGGTTATTAACCTCAACACCTTCCTCCCCGCTGAAAGTACTTTACAACCCGAAGGCCTTCTTCATACACGCGGCATGGCTGCATCAGGCTTGCGCCCATTGTGCAATATTCCCCACTGCTGCCTCCCGTAGGAGTCTGGACCGTGTCTCAGTTCCAGTGTGGCTGGTCATCCTCTCAGACCAGCTAGGGATCGTCGCCTAGGTGAGCCGTTACCCCACCTACTAGCTAATCCCATCTGGGCACATCTGATGGCAAGAGGCCCGAAGGTCCCCCTCTTTGGTCTTGCGACGTTATGCGGTATTAGCTACCGTTTCCAGTAGTTATCCCCCTCCATCAGGCAGTTTCCCAGACATTACTCACCCGTCCGCCGCTCGCCGGCAAAGTAGCAAGCTACTTCCCGCTGCCGCTCGACTTGCATGTGTTAGGCCTGCCGCCAGCGTTCAATCTGAGCCATGATCAAACTCTTCAATTTAAGTTTGATGCTCGTGAATTAAACTTCGTAATGAATTACGTATGTTCACTCAGAGACTTGGTATTCATTTTTCGTCTTGCGACGTTAAGAATCCATGTCACTTTGAGTGCCCACACAGATTGTCTGATAAATTGTTAAAGAGCAGTGCCGCTTCGCTTTTCGCAGCGGCGCGGGGTGTGCATATTACGCTTCCCCGCTTCAGAGTCAAGCGTTTATTTTCGCTTTTCTCTGCTGACCCGGCGGCCTGTGTGCCGTTGTTCCGTGTCAGTGGAGGCGCATTATAGGGAGTTATTCTGAGGTGACAAGAGGAAATTTAAAAAAAGTTTCTGTCCGTACTTTTTTTCACCAATGCAGGTGAAATCAAGCTACAAATTGTTCTATTTGATGTATCTGCAACCACAATCACACCCGAGGTGGCATACTTATCAGCATGAATCATTAAGGAATAAAAGCGATGCCCTTAAGCGCACAACAGCTGGCAGCCCAAAAAAACCTGTCATATGTACTGGCAGAGAAGCTGGCTCAGCTGATTTTAGCGGGTAAATATGCCCCGGGTAGCATCCTGCCGGGCGAAATTGAACTGGGAGAACAGTTTGGGGTTAGCCGCACAGCCGTTCGCGAAGCTGTGAAAACGTTAACGGCAAAAGGCATGGTGCTTCCGCGTCCGCGCATTGGCACGCGAGTGATGCCTCAGGCAAACTGGAACTTCCTCGATCAGGAACTACTCTCCTGGTGGATGACTGAAGATAATTTCCATCAGGTCGTCGATCATTTTCTTGTGATGCGCAGCAGCCTCGAACCTCAGGCGTGTCTGCTCGCCGCCACGCTCGGAACTGCCGAACAAAAAGCCCAGCTTAATACCTTAATGGCAGAGATGGCCTACCTGAAAAAACACTTTAACCGCGAACGCTGGGTTGAAGTCGACATGGCCTGGCATGAACATATTTATACGATGAGCGCCAATCCGTTCCTGACCTCCTTTGCTTCATTATTCCATTCGGTGTACCACACTTACTTTACCTCTATTACCCAGGATGAAGTGGTGAAGCTGGAGCTGCACCAGGCAATTGTAGACGCCATTCAGGAGAGCGACGGGCAGCGGGCCCTGAGCGCGTGTCAGACATTGCTGGCCGCGCCCACCCACCAGCAGGTGACTAAATGACAAAGAAAAAAGCGCGCAGCATGGCCGGATTGCCGTGGATTGCAGCCATGGCGTTTTTTATGCAGGCACTGGATGCCACTATCCTTAACACCGCACTTCCCGCGATAGCCCAAAGCCTCAACCGTTCCCCACTGGCGATGCAGTCCGCTATCATCAGTTACACCCTGACAGTCGCGATGCTGATCCCCGTGAGCGGGTGGCTGGCTGACCGTTTCGGCACCCGTAAGATATTCATGCTGGCCGTGACGCTTTTCACGCTCGGCTCTCTGGCCTGCGCGCTCTCAACCTCCCTCACGGAGCTGGTTATCTTCCGCGTGCTTCAGGGGATCGGCGGCGCGATGATGATGCCCGTCGCGCGTCTGGCGTTATTGCGAGCCTATCCGCGCAGCGAATTACTCCCGGTGTTGAATTTCGTCACTATGCCAGGTCTTGTCGGCCCGATACTGGGTCCGGTACTCGGCGGGGTGTTTGTCACCTGGGCAAGCTGGCATTGGATCTTCCTGATTAATATTCCGATTGGTGTGGCGGGCCTGTTTTATGCCCGCAAGTATATGCCGGACTTCACCACGCCAAGACGCAGCTTCGACATGGGCGGCTTTTTCCTGTTTGGCCTGAGCCTGGTGCTGTTCTCCAGCGGGATGGAGCTGTTTGGCGAGAAGATCGTCGCGACGTGGATAGCGCTCTCCGTTATCCTCGCCGGTATTCTGTTATTCCTTCTTTATATACGTCACGCGAGCCGTCACCCGACACCGTTAATCTCCCTTGGGCTCTTTAACACCCGAACGTTTTCCGTAGGGATAGCGGGCAACATTGCATCACGTCTGGGCACGGGTTGCGTACCGTTCCTTATGCCATTGATGCTGCAGGTCGGTTTCGGCTACCCGGCCCTGATTGCTGGTTGCATGATGGCCCCCACGGCGATGGGTTCGATCCTGGCAAAATCAACCGTCACGCAGGTGCTGCGCTGGTTTGGCTATCGTAAGACGCTGGTTGGGGTGACGGTGTTTATCGGGCTGATGATTGCGCAGTTCTCATTACAGTCCGCCGTGTTGCCGGTCTGGATGCTGATCCTGCCGCTGTTTGTGCTGGGCATGGCGATGTCGACGCAGTTCACGTCGATGAACACTATCACCCTCGCCGACCTGACTGACGAGAACGCCAGCAGCGGCAACAGTGTGCTGGCCGTCACACAGCAATTATCGATAAGTCTGGGCGTTGCCGTGAGTGCGGCGGTGCTGCGGTTTTATGAAGGCTTCGACAGCGCGAATACCGTTGAGCAGTTCCACTATACCTTTATTACCATGGGCGCACTCACCGTGGTGTCGGCGCTGGTCTTTATGCTGTTAAAACCAAAAGACGGCCGAAACCTGATTAAAGAGCGCCACAAAGAGAAAGCTAAACCGAACCGCGTTCCATCAGAACAGGAGTAAGCTGCAGACGTTGCTGCTGCAGCGAGGGCTGCGCCATCCGGTGGATCAACACATCGATGGCCAGCTCGCCCAGTTCATCTTTTGGCTGATGGATCGTGGTCAGCGGAGGCGTCATGTAGCTGGCCAGTTCGATATCGTCGTAGCCAATCACCGCCATATCGTCCGGCACGCGTAGCCCCGCCTGATACAACGCCTGGTAGGCACCAAACGCCATCGCGTCATTACCAATAAACACCGCCTGCGGACGCGGGTTTTGCGCCAGCAGTTTCTGCATCGCCTCGAAACCGCCGTTGAACTCAAAGTCACCGGTGATCCGATAGCCATCAGGAATGGCAAGCCCCGCCCGTTCCATGGCAGAGAGATACCCTTCCAGACGCAAACGCGCCGGAGTTTTATCCAGCGGCCCCGTAATACAGGCAATGCGAGTGTGGCCTTTATCAATCAGGTGCTGAGTCGCCATATCGCCGCCCAGCAGGGAGTTATCCTGAATCAGATCGCTGGTGCCATCGAACGGCGCCCAGTCCATCATCACCGTTGGGATAGAAGGATAACGCTGGATAATCTCTTTCGAGGGCTGGTGCGTTTCGGTGCAAAGCAGCAGTAGCCCGTCGACGCGTTTTTGCATCAGCGTTTCCAGGTTGCGGTTCATGCGCTGCTCATCGCCTTCGGTATTGCACAGCACCAGGCTATAGCCACGCTCGAAGCAGCTACGCTCCACGCCGCGTACAAGTTCAGAATAAAAAGGGTTGGTACTGGCGGTGATCAGCATACCGATGGTGCGCGTCTGGTTAAGTTTGAGGCTGCGCGCCAGCGCCGACGGCGCATAGTTGAGTTCTTTTATCGCCGCGTCGACTTTTTCCCGGATCGCCTCGCTGACGAAGCGATCGTTATTGATGACGTGAGAGACAGTCGAGGTAGAAACGCCCGCCATGCGGGCGACATCTTTCATTGTGGCCAAGCGTTACCCCTGCTGACTTAAAAATTCATCGATCTCTTTACGCCACGGAACGGAAGGCTGGGCACCCTTACGCGTCACGGCAATCGCGGCGGCCGCATGTGCGAAGCGGATGGCCTCATCCATTGCTCTCCCTTCCAGCAGCGCCGTCACCAGCGCACCGTTAAAGGTATCTCCCGCCGCAATGGTATCGATGGCTTTAACCTTAAAGCCCGGCACGCGGCGGCCTTCGCCATTGGCACTTACCCACACCCCGCGGCTACCAAGGGTGATAATCACGGTGCCGATGCCTTTATCATGCAGTGCACCCGCGGCTCGCGCAGCATCGCCATCATTTTCTACGCGGATGCCCGTCAGCTTTTCGGCTTCGGTTTCGTTCGGCGTAATGATGTCTACCAGCGTCAGCAGCTCGTCTGATAATACACGGGCTGGAGCCGGGTTAAGTACGACAGTGGTATGATTTTCATGTGCAATTTTGGCGGCAGCCAATACGCTTTCAACCGGTGACTCCAGCTGCATCAGCAGGGCGTCGGCTCCGCTAATGATTGCACGTTGCGCTTCTACACGCTCCGTTGTCAGCGCAGCGTTAGCGCCAGCATGAATACCGATGACATTCTCACCTTCCGCGTTGACGAAAATCAGCGCCACGCCAGTAGATTCCCCTTCGACTACGCTCACTGGCGAAACATCAATGTTGTCGCTCGCCAGCTGTTTGCGTACGCGCTCACCGGTATCGTCATCGCCGGTACAGGCGATAAACGCGATATTCGCCCCGCTGCGTCCGGCGGCGACGGCCTGGTTTGCGCCTTTACCGCCGAAGGCCACCTGGTACTGGTTACCCGTGACGGTTTCACCCGGTGTCGGGAAGGTTTCAAGGTTAAGAATGTGATCGGCATTGATACTGCCAAGGACGACGAGGTTGCCTGCGGTTTTCATGATTGGGTTGTCCATCTGAGAGCGCCACCGGTGTTACCCGGTGGCGTATGCCACACTTTTCTTTATTGGTGTCCCTCAGGCAGCCAGCGACTGCCTGATTCGCCTTTTACTGCTTGATGACCAGCTTCAGGTCAACCGGGTATTTGGCCTGAACTTTTTCGCCCTTCAGCACTTTGTCGGCAGTTTCAACGCCAGTCGCGCCAATCTGCTCAGGCAACTGAGCGATGGTCGCAGCCAGTTTGCCATCATTTACTGCTTTTTCACCATCCGGCGTGCCGTCAAATCCGACAACCATCACATCAGATTTACCTGCGGTCTGCAGGGCACGCAGCGCGCCCAGCGCCATTTCGTCGTTCTGCGCGAATACGGCCTGCACGTCAGGATGCGCAGTCAGCAGGTTCTGCATAACGTTCAGACCTTTAGTACGGTCGAAGTCTGCCGGCTGGCTCGCCAGCACGTTGAATTTGTGTGCAGCCACAGCCTGCTGGAAGCCTTCACCACGCTCACGGGCTGCGGACGTACCGGCAATGCCCTGCAGTTCGATAACTTTCGCGCCTTCGCCTGCTTTCTTCGCGATGTAGTCACCGGCGATTTTGCCGCCCAGCACGTTATCAGACGCAATGTGGCTGACCACCTCACCTTTAGACGCCTGACGGTCCAGAGTGATCACCGGAATTTTCGCCTGGTTTGCCATCTTCACGGCGTTACCTACGGCATCAGAATCGGTTGGGTTGATCAGCAGAATTTTGGTGCCACGAACGGTTAAGTCCTGAACGTTCGCCAGCTCTTTCGCCGGGTTGTTCTGTGAATCCAGCACCACCAGGTTGTAGCCCAGCTTGTCCGCTTCTTTCTGCGCGCCATCCTTCAGGGAGACGAAGAACGGGTTGTTCAGGGTAGAGACAACCAGCGCGATGGTATCTTTCGCCATGGCGTTAGCACTTACGGTTGCGCTCAGCGCGACAGCAGAAACCAGGGTAGCCAGTTTTTTCATGTTCATATCTAAGATGTCCTGTAGTGTCGTCAGTTACTGTTTTTTGTTGTCTACCAGTACCGCCAGCAAAATCACCACTGCCTTAACGATCATCTGGTAATAGGAGGAAACACCTAATAAATTCAAACCATTATTCAGGAAACCAAGAATCAGTGCGCCGATCAATGTCCCAACAATGCGACCTTTACCGCCCGCAAGACTCGTACCGCCCAGAACCACTGCCGCAATGGCATCCAGCTCATACCCCGTACCCGCCGTCGGCTGCGCAGAAGAGAGGCGCGCCACTTCGATGATGCCCGCCAGTGACGCCAGCAGACCGCACAGGGAGTAAACGATAATTTTGACTTTATTCACGCTGATACCGGACAGACGCGTTGCCGCTTCGTTACCGCCCAGCGCATAGATATAACGGCCCAGACGGGTGTGATGCAGCATGTACCACGCCGCCAGGAAAACGATAGCCATGATCCAGACCGGGGTAGGAACACCCAGCGGACGACCGATACCGAACCAGCCAAACAGATCGGCATTCTCGGTAAAGCCGGTATTCACCGGGCTGCCGTTGGTGTACACCATGGTCACACCGCGCAGCAGCAGCATCATCACCAGCGTGGCGATGAACGCCTGAACGCGGCCTTTCGCTACAATGACCCCGGTCACGGCACCGATTGCTGCCCCAGCAGCCAGCGCAGCGGCCACGGCCACCAGCGCGTTGACCTCAATTCCGACAATTGAAGCGGCGATCGCACCGGTGAGCGCCAGCAGGGAACCGACGGACAGATCGATACCCGAGGTCAAAATCACCAGCGTCATGCCGACCGCCATAATGGCGTTCACCGACGTCTGCTGCAGAATATTGTACAGGTTATTAACGGTGAAGAAATTCGGGCTCATGGTCGATACAATCGCGATCAGCACCAGCAGGGCAATCAGCGATTTTTGTTCCATCAGCCATGCCTTTGTGAAATAGCGGCGACCAGAAACAGCCTGGGTAGTCATCTTCTTACTCCTGATTCACGCGATTAAGCTTGCCCACAGCGGCAGCCATCAGAACTTCCTGGGTGGCCTGCTCGCGAGTGAATTCACCGCCGAGATGCCCTTCATGCATGACGATTATGCGATCGCTCATGCCTAATACTTCTGGCATCTCGGAAGAGACCAGAATGATGCTCAGACCATCGGCCTTAAACTGGTTAATCAGCTGATAGATCTCTTTCTTCGCGCCCACGTCCACACCGCGGGTTGGCTCGTCGAGGATCAACACTTTCGGGCGCGTCATCAGCCCGCGCGCAATCGCCACTTTTTGCTGATTCCCGCCGGATAAGAGGCCAATCGCCTGCTCCATCGACGGGGTTTTGACGTTAAAGAGGCGGATAAAATCGCTCACTGCCTGCTGCTCGTCTTTATGCTTCAGCGTACCGCCGCTGTGGCTGAAATAGCGCAGCGCGGTCAGGGACATGTTCTCTTTTACCGACATGCCCAGCACCAGGCCGTCGCGCTTACGGTCTTCGGAGATATAGACGATGCCGTTCGCCAGACCATCCTGCGGAGAGCGAGTGACCACTTCATGACCGTCGAGGGTGACATAACCGCTGGTACGCGGCAGTGCGCCGTACAACACTTTCATCAGCTCGGTACGTCCGGCCCCCATCAGACCTGCCACGCCCAGGATCTCGCCCTGGCGCAGGGTAAAGGTCACGTCGTTCACGCCCGGACCACAGAGGTTATCCACCTTCAGGCGGATCTCACCCGGCGCTTTATCCAGATGCGGATACTGATCTTCCAGCTTACGTCCCACCATCATTTCGATAAGCGAATCTTCAGTCAGCGTCGCCACTTCGCGCTCGGCAATAAACTGTCCGTCGCGGAAGACGGTGACGTCATCGCAGATTTCGAAGATCTCTTTCATACGGTGAGAGATATAGACAATCCCGCGCCCCTGCGATTTCAGCTCGCGGATCACGCGGAACAGGGATTCAGTTTCGGTATCGGTCAGGGCATCGGTCGGTTCATCCATAATGATGACCTTCGACTCAAAGCTCAGTACCTTCGCGATTTCCACCATCTGCTGATCGCCAATCGAGAGATCGCCCACCAGACGGTCGCTCCTAAAGCGCAGGTTCAGCTTCGCCAGCAGCTTGTCCGCTTCGGCATACATGGTTTTCCAGTCGATTTTGCCGAACCGGTTAACAAACTCGCGGCCGAGAAAGATGTTTTCCGCAATGGTGAGCTGAGGGATGAGGTTCAGCTCCTGGTGAATAATGCCGATGCCCGCTTCCTGAGAGGATTTCGGGCCATTGAAGGTGGTCTCTTTCCCCAGCCAGACGAGTGAACCGGCATCGCGTTGATAGATACCTGTCAGCACTTTCATCATGGTGGATTTGCCGGCACCGTTCTCGCCCACCAGCGCCATGACGCGCCCGGCGTAGACGTTGAGCGCCGCACCGGAGAGGGCTTTTACGCCCGGGAACGACTTATCGATCCCTTTGAGTTGCAGTAATGCGTCCATGATGGCCTCAGAAGGTGACGCCAGCACAGAGAATGATATTCGCATACGGGGAACACTCCCCGCTGCGAATCACCGCCTGACTGTCTGCGGTTTGTTGTTTGAACTGTTCGTGCGTCGTGTAACGAATTTCTATGGTGTTTCCCTGGTGTTGTTGCAGTTGCTCAATGTGGCCGAGCAACGTTTCGTGGAGTTGCGGATTATGTTGTTTGATTTCCGCCGCGAGAATGGCTGCCTCAACCTGCATCTCCGCCGTCACGACTTCCAGTACCTGCATAAACGAAGGAACACCCTGCGTTAACGCCATATCGATACGGGTTGTGCTGCGCGGAACCGGTAAGCCTGCATCGCAAACCACCAGCGTATCGGTATGCCCAAGACGGGATATAACCGATGAGATTTCTGAGTTGAGAACCGTGCCTTTCTTCATTTTCTTGCTCCACTAGCGAAACGTTTCGCTAAAAGTAGTGTAGACGCAAGAGTGTTCAGAAAACCATCATGACGTAACAGATTTGTGATCGACGTCGAAACGTTTCGCTAAGTGAAATGTAAAGCAAATTTAGGCGGGGATATTGAGTGTGAGTAGGCCGGGTAAGCGAAGCGCCACCCGGCATTTTCAGGAGGGATTAGATCTCGACCTGCGTTCCCAGCTCAATCACGCGGTTAGGCGGGATCTCAAACTGGTCAGGCGCGCGCAGGGCGTTACGCTGCAGGATGAGGTACAGCTTGCCACGCAGGCGCAGATACCACGGGCGCTTGCCGATGATCAGCGACTCGTGCGACATAAAGAACGACGTCTCCATCATCCGGCAGCTCAGCCCTTCCAGACCGCAGCGGTGGAACACCTCTTCCACGTTCGGCGTTTCGCGCCAGCCGTAGCTTGCCACAACGCGCCAGAAAGTCGGCGACAGCTGCTCAATCTGCACGCGGCGCACGTTGTGGACATACGGCGCATCTTCGGTGCGCAGCGTCAGCAGGATCACCCGCTCGTGCAGCACTTTGTTGTGCTTGAGGTTATGCATCAGCGCGAACGGAATCACGTTCAATGCTCGAGACATATATACCGCGGTACCCGGCACGCGCACCGGCGGGGATTTCTCCAGAGAAGCGATCATCGCCTCCAGAGAATTCCCGTGCTCATGCATGCGGCGCAGCAGGCGGAAACGCTCACTTTTCCAGGTGGTCATAACAATGAACATCACCAGACCCAGCGTCAGCGGCAGCCAGCCACCGGACACGATCTTGTCGAGGTTCGCAGAGAACAGCGGCACGTCGATGCACAGGAAGCCCACAAGAATCATCGCCACGAGGAGTTTATTCCAGTGCCAGTTACGATACGCCACCGTTGTGGAGAGAATCGACGTCAACACCATCGTACCGGTCACGGCAATACCGTACGCCGCCGCCAGGTTACTGGAGTGTTCGAAGCTAACGATGACGATCACCACCGCAAAATAGAGCAGCCAGTTAATGAAAGGAATGTAGATCTGGCCGGACTCCATCTCCGAGGTATGGATGATGCGCATCGGTGAGAGATAACCCAGACGCACGGCCTGGCGCGTCAGAGAAAACACGCCGGAAATCACCGCCTGAGAGGCAATGACGGTCGCCAGCGTCGCCAGGATCAGCATCGGCACCAGCGCCCAGTCCGGCGCCAGCAGGAAGAATGGGTTCTTAATCGCCTCTGGGTTTGTAAGCAGCAGTGCGCCCTGGCCGAAGTAGTTCAGCACCAGCGACGGCAGCACCACAATAAACCATGCCACGCGGATAGGCAGTTTCCCGAAGTGCCCCATGTCAGCATACAGCGCTTCCACACCGGTAATGGAGAGCACGACGGCACCCAGCGCCACGAAGGAAACCACTTTATATTCGAGGAAGAAATGCACCGCCCAGTAAGGGTTCAGCGCATGCAGCACTTCCGGGTTGGCAATAATACTGCGTAATCCAAGCGCCGCGAGGATCAGGAACCAGGCCAGCATAATGGGAGCGAATAGCTTCCCCACCAGCCCGGTACCGTGCTTTTGAATAACGAACAGCAGCGTCAGGACAATAATAGCCAGCGGAACCACCCAGGCTTCGAGCTGTGGCGCAATAATCTCCAGGCCCTCTATCGCCGAGAGCACCGAAATAGCGGGCGTTATCACCACTTCCCCGTAGAAGAAACTGCCGCCAATCAGCCCGATGATCACGAGCACCGACGTCATTCTGGCAGAAGTATTACGCCCGGCAAGTGACATCAGCGTCAGGATCCCGCCTTCACCCGCGTTATCTGCGCGCATCACGAAGGAGAGATATTTAACAGAAACCACAAGGATCAGCAGCCAGAAGATGAGTGACAGGAAGCCAAACACGGCGTCGCGTTCAACACCAAAGCCAAACTGACCGGACAGACATTCACGAAGCGTATAAAGCGGGCTGGTACCAATATCACCGTAGACAACCCCGATCGCCGCAAGCGTTATTGCGGGTAATGATTGCTTATTATCAGTGCTCATAGACTAGTCTTTTCGTTTAAATAACAAATGTGTGCTTAGTCCCTTGGCCCACAAAAAGCGCACAGTATGCACGATTCACTGCAAAATCGTACCCCTAAATGCAACCGCGTTAATGTAGCGCAAAGAAAATAGCGCCGCACTTCAGTCTATTACCAGCCCTGACCGAAACGTCTATACTCGCTTCAATTGGCCGCCACGACGGCGAAAGGATGCAAAACTATTATGGCTCACTCACATTTATTAGCAGAAAGAATTTCCCGCCTCAGCAGCGCGCTGGAGAAAGGCCTTTACGAGCGTAGCCACGCCATTCGCCTCTGTCTACTGGCGGCATTGAGCGGTGAAAGCGTGTTTTTGCTGGGTCCACCGGGCATTGCCAAAAGCCTGATTGCCCGCAGGCTCAAATTTGCGTTTCAGAACGCCCGCGCCTTCGAATATCTCATGACCCGCTTTTCCACCCCCGAAGAAGTTTTTGGTCCGCTTTCCATTCAGGCGCTGAAAGATGAAGGGCGCTATGAGCGTTTGACGGCGGGGTATCTGCCAGAGGCTGAAATTGTCTTTCTTGATGAGATCTGGAAAGCCGGCCCGGCGATTCTGAATACCCTGCTGACGGCGATTAACGAACGTCGGTTCCGCAACGGTGCCAGCGAAGAGAAAATCCCGATGCGCCTGCTGGTGGCGGCCTCCAACGAACTGCCTGAAGCCGACAGCAGCCTGGAAGCGCTGTATGACCGCATGTTGATCCGCCTGTGGCTGGACAAAGTGCAGGATAAATCAAATTTCCGCTCCCTGCTGATAAGCCAGCAGGATGAGAACGAGAATCCGGTGTCTGCTTCGCTGCAGGTCACCGATGAAGAGTATCACCAGTGGCAACAGGATATCGGCAAAATCACCCTGCCCGACGCGGTCTTTGAGCTGATCTTCATGCTGCGCCAACAGCTTGATTTGCTGCCTGCTGCACCTTACGTCTCTGACCGTCGCTGGAAAAAAGCGATCCGTCTGTTGCAGGCCAGCGCCTTGTTCAGCGGTCGTGATGCCGTTGCGCCAATCGATCTCATCCTGCTAAAAGACTGTCTGTGGCACGATGCCGAAGGGATGAATTTGATGCAGCAGCAGCTTGAAATATTGATGACCGGACACGCCTGGGGGCAGCAGGCGATGCTCAACCAACTGGGGGCGATTGCCCAGCGGCGCATCCAGCTTCAGCAGCAGCAAAGTGATAAAACCGCGCTGAAAGTGAATCGCCTTGGCGGCATGTTCGCCCGCAAACCGCACTATGAGCTTCCTGCCGATCTGACTGGTACGACGCTCACGCTGCTGCTCCAGCAGCCGCTCAAACTGCACGATATGCAGGTGGTCCACATTACGATTGAGCGCGAAACGCTGGCGCAGTGGCTCGATAAGGGCGGAGAGATCCGCGGCAAGCTCAACGGTATTGGTTTTGCCCAGCCGCTGACGATGGAAGTGGATAGCAGCCAGCATCTGGTGATCCGCGATGTCAGCCTGCAAGGTTCGCGTCTGGCGCTACCGGGCACCGCTTCGGATAGCGTGCCGGAAGAGATCAAGCAGCAGCTGGAAGCGCTGGATACGGAATGGCACCAGCAGCACACGCGCTTCAGCGAGCAGCAAAAATGCCTCTTTATTCATAGCGACTGGTTAGGTCGTATCGAAGCCAGCCTGCAGGACGTCAGCGCGCAGATCAAACAGGCGCGTCAATGCTAACGCTGGACACGCTCAACGTGATGCTGGCAGTCAGCGAGGAAGGGTTGATTGAAGAGGTAGTCATTACCCTTCTGGCCTCTCCACAGCTGGCTGCTTTCTTTGAAAAATTCCCCAGGCTCAAAAAGGCGATGACCGACGATCTCCCACGCTGGCGCGATAACCTTCGCCAGCGGTTTAAGGAGACGGAAGTTCCGCCTGAATTGACGGAGGAGGTCGCCAGCTATCAGCAGTGCCAACGGCTGTCGACACCGCAGTTTATCGTCCAGCTACCGCAAACCCTTACGCTGCTTGATAAAGTCCACTCTCCGTTTGCCAGCCAGGCGCGGGCGCTGGTTACGGATAACGCCACCTTTACCCCCGCGCTGCATACCCTGTTTTTACAGCGCTGGCGGCTTAGCCTGGTGGTTCAGGCCACAACGCTGAACCAGCAGCTGCTGGATGAAGAGCGTGAACAGCTGCTCAGCGAAGTTCAGGAGCGTATGACGCTGAGCGGCCAGCTTGAAGAGGTGCTGGTAGAAAATGAAAACGCTGCCGGGCGCCTCTGGGACATGAGCGCCGGGCAGCTGAAGCGCGGGGACTACCAGCTGATCGTGAAGTACGGCGACTTTCTCACGCAGCAGCCCGAGCTGATGAAGCTTGCGGAGCAGCTTGGCCGCTCGCGGGAGGCAAAATCGGTCCCAAAGAAAGACGCGCCGATGGAAACCTTCCGCACGCTGGTCCGCGAACCGGCCACCGTGCCGGAGCAGGTGGATGGATTGCAGCAAAGCGACGACATCTTACGCCTGCTGCCGACCGAGCTAAGCACGCTGGGGATGACCGAGCTGGAATATGAGTTCTATCGTCGGCTGGTGGAAAAGCAGCTCCTCACCTATCGACTGCATGGGGAATCCTGGCGCGAGAAGGTAAGCCAGCGTCCAGTGGTTCATCAGGACTTTGATGAGCAGCCCCGCGGGCCTTTTATTGTCTGCGTGGATACGTCCGGATCGATGGGCGGGTTTAACGAGCAGTGCGCGAAGGCGTTCTGCCTGGCGCTGATGCGCGTCGCGCTCGCCGATCGGCGCCGCTGCTTCATCATGCTGTTTTCCAGCGAGGTGGTGGGCTATGAATTGACGAACCAGCAGGGGATCGAGCAGGCGATCCGCTTTTTGAGCCAGCGTTTTCGCGGCGGTACCGATCTGGCCAGCTGTTTTCGCAGCATTGTGGAGCGTATGCAGGGTGGTGACTGGTACGACGCCGATGCGGTGGTGATTTCCGATTTCATCGCCCAGCGGCTGCCGGATGACGTGGTGAATAAAGTGAAGGAGTTACAGCGGGTGCACCAGCACCGGTTCCATGCCGTCGCGATGTCCGCGCATGGAAAACCCGGCATCATGCGCATCTTCGATCATATCTGGCGCTTTGATACCGGGCTGCGTAGCCGTCTGCTCAGACGCTGGCGGCGTTAATTAAAGAAGAGAACCGACGCTTTCACGTACCTGCTGCGGCCATACGCCACACTGCACCTGACCGATATGTGGCAGTTGAAGCAGCAGCATGGTCAGACGAGACTGTCCGATACCACCGCCGATGGTCTGCGGCATTTCACCGCGCAGCAGCGCCTGGTGCCACTCTAATTTGAGGCGATCTTCATCACCAGTAACCGCCAACTGGCGCTTCAGCGCCTCCGCATCCACGCGGATCCCCATAGAAGAGAGCTCAAAGGCATCTTCCAGAACCGGGTTCCAGACCAGAATATCACCGTTCAGACCGGCAAATTCAGATTCACCTGCAGTGCTCCAGTCATCGTAGTCCGGCGCACGGACGTCGTGACGTTTGCCGTCAGACAATTTCCCGCCGATCCCGATCAGGAACACGGCACCTAACTCTTTAGCAATCGCACGTTCACGACCTTTGGCATCCAGACCCGGGAAGCGGCTCAGCAGTTCCTGACTGTGAACAAAGTGGATCGTTTCCGGCAGGAACGGTGCCAGTCCAAACTCTTTGCTCACTGCCGCTTCGGTGGCTTTGATTCCGGCGTAGATCGCTTCAACGGTAGATTTCAGCGTGCCAACGTGGCGCTCGCCGTCACCCATCACGCGCTCCCAGTCCCACTGGTCAACGTAGACGGAGTGAATTGGGGTGAGGCGGTCTTCGTCGGGACGAAGGGCTTTCATGTGCGTGTAAAGCCCTTCGCCCGCGCTGAAGTCGTGTTGCCCCAGAGTTTGACGCTTCCATTTCGCCAGGGAATGAACCACTTCGAACTGGGCGTCTGGCAGTGTTTTCACTTTCACCTGTACCGCTTTTTCGCATCCAGACAAGTTATCCTGCGTCCCGTCACCCACGCGGCTGAGAATTGGCGCCTGAACTTCAATCAGACCAAGCTTCTCTTCCAGCTGGCGGGAAAAATGGGATTTAACGAAACTGATCTGGCGTTGTTTTGCAATGTAAGCGGTTTTCATTATTTATACTCCTGCGTCCTGTTGGTACTGATTAAGCAACAGAACCGGCGCTTAATTCAATAACCCATCAGCAAAAAGCCGACTTCACTTTTGATTCGTTAAAATAAGACGCTAGAATAGAGTGATTCATTAATCTTCATAAGAAAAAGCTATGGAAAATTATCAGATCGACAATCTGGACCGCGGCATCCTCGAGGCCTTAATGGCCAATGCACGCACCGCCTACGCCGAACTGGCGAAACAATTTGGCGTCAGCCCTGGGACGATTCACGTTCGTGTAGAGAAGATGAAACAGGCGGGGATCATTACCGGCGCGCGCATTGACGTCAGCCCAAAGCAGCTGGGTTATGACGTCTGCTGCTTTATCGGCATCATTCTTAAAAGCGCAAAAGACTACCCTTCCGCGCTGGCGAAGCTGAACGCGCTGGATGAAGTCACCGAGGCGTACTACACCACCGGGCATTACAGCATCTTTATAAAGGTAATGTGCCGATCCATCGATGCCCTCCAGCAGGTACTTATCAACAAGATCCAAACAATCGATGAAATTCAGTCCACCGAGACGCTGATCTCCCTGCAAAACCCGATCATGCGTACCATCCGCCCCTGATCGGGCAAACTCATACCCACATTTTCCACAGGTAGATCCCAGCTCGCTCACAGCGTACAATGATCGCCTCTTTATCTGAGCGAGCGATCAATGGCGGACATTACCCTTATCAGTGGCAGCACCCTTGGCGGTGCGGAATACGTGGCGGAACATCTGGCTGAGAAGCTGGAAGATGCAGGCTTTTCGACAGAAACCTTGCACGGGCCGTTACTTGAAGATCTCCCGGCTGACGGGGTCTGGCTGCTGATTACCTCCACGCACGGCGCGGGCGATCTCCCGGATAATCTGCAACCTTTATATGACGAACTGCTGGAACAACAGCCTGACCTGTCAAACGTCCGTTTTGGCGCGGTGGGGATCGGCAGTCGTGAATATGACACCTTCTGCGGTGCCATAGAGAAAGTTGAAGCCGCTGTCACCGCGTGTGGAGCAAAACAGTTGGGTGAAACGCTCAAGATCAACATCCTCGATCACGACATTCCGGAAGATCCGGCCGAGATCTGGCTAGCAGATTGGAAAAATTTACTCAAAAACGATTAAAGATCGCGCGAACAGATGTGGATAACTCTGGTTAAAAGCTCGTATTAACCCGTAGTTATCCAAAGAACAACTCTGTGGATGTTTTTTGCCTGTGTATAAAGTCGCGTTCTGATCCCAGCTTATACGTTTCAGGATCACCGATCATTCACAGCAAACGATCCTTCCTAACCTGATGATCTTATTTGCCGGATCGGACTTATCCACAACAGACCGCGATCCTAATAAGAGATCACAATAGAACAGATCTCTAAATAAAAAGATCTTCTTTTTAATAGCCCAGGATCCCAATGCTTTCTCGAAAGACTAAAGTTGAGTAGAATCCACGGCCCGGGCTTCAATCCATTTTCATACCGCTTTACGCGAGGCAGACCACCATGTTTTATCAGGATCCTTTTGACGTCATCATCATTGGCGGGGGTCATGCAGGCACTGAGGCCGCAATGGCCGCAGCGAGAATGGGTCAGCAGACCCTGCTTTTGACACACAATATCGACACGCTGGGACAAATGTCCTGTAATCCGGCGATTGGCGGCATTGGGAAAGGACACCTGGTAAAAGAAGTGGATGCACTTGGCGGCCTGATGGCGAAAGCGATCGATCATGCTGGCATCCAGTTTAGGATACTAAACGCGAGTAAAGGGCCTGCTGTTCGTGCGACCCGTGCACAGGCAGACCGCGTGCTTTACCGCCAGGCTGTGCGCACTGCGCTGGAGAACCAGCCGAACCTGATGATCTTCCAGCAGGCTGTTGAAGATCTTATCGTCGAGAACGATCGTGTCGTGGGTGCCGTGACCCAGATGGGTCTCAAGTTCCGCGCAAAAGCGGTTGTGCTGACCGTCGGGACATTCCTGGACGGAAAAATTCATATCGGCCTGGATAACTACAGCGGTGGCCGGGCTGGCGATCCGCCGTCTATCCCACTGTCACGTCGTCTGCGCGAACTGCCGCTGCGCGTCAGCCGCCTGAAAACCGGTACACCGCCGCGTATTGACGCGCGGACCATTGATTTCAGCGTGCTGGCGCAACAGCACGGTGATAATCCGATGCCGGTGTTCTCGTTCATGGGCAATGCGGCTCAGCATCCGCAGCAGGTGCCGTGCTACATCACGCACACCAACGAGAAAACCCATGACGTGATCCGCAATAACCTCGATCGTAGCCCAATGTATGCTGGCGTGATCGAAGGGATCGGCCCGCGCTACTGCCCGTCGATCGAAGACAAGGTGATGCGCTTTGCCGATCGTAACCAGCACCAGATCTTCCTGGAGCCGGAAGGGCTGACCTCAAATGAAATTTACCCGAACGGCATCTCCACCAGCCTGCCGTTCGATGTACAGATGCAAATTGTTCGCTCAATGCAGGGCATGGAGAACGCAAAAATTGTTCGCCCTGGCTACGCTATTGAGTACGATTTCTTCGATCCGCGTGACCTGAAGCCAACTCTGGAAAGCAAATTCATCCAGGGTCTGTTCTTCGCGGGCCAGATTAACGGCACGACCGGCTACGAAGAAGCCGCAGCGCAGGGTCTGCTTGCCGGTCTGAACGCTGCCCGTTTCTCTGCCGAGAAAGAGGGCTGGGCACCGGGGCGTTCCCAGGCTTATCTGGGCGTGCTGGTTGACGATCTCTGCACGCTGGGTACCAAAGAACCGTACCGTATGTTTACCTCTCGCGCGGAATATCGCCTGATGCTGCGCGAAGACAACGCCGACCTCCGTCTGACCGAAATGGGCCGCGAGCTGGGTCTGGTGGATGACGAACGCTGGGCGCGTTTTAACGAGAAGCTGGAACGTATTGAGCAGGAACGTCAGCGTCTGAAAACCACCTGGGTGAATCCACTGGCGGAAACTGCTGCCGAAGTGAATGCTCACTTAACAGCGCCGCTGTCACGTGAAGCCAGCGGCGAAGATCTGCTGCGTCGCCCTGAAGTGACCTACGAGAACCTGGTCAAACTGACCGCGTTCGCGCCGGGTCTGGAAGACGCTGAAGCGGCCGAGCAGGTCGAAATCCAGGTGAAATACGAAGGTTATATCGCGCGTCAGCAAGATGAGATCGAAAAACAGCAGCGCAACGAAAACACGCTGCTGCCGGAAATGCTGGACTACCGCCAGGTAACGGGCCTTTCCAACGAAGTGATCGCTAAGCTGAACGATCACAAACCTGTGTCGATCGGCCAGGCTTCCCGTATCTCCGGCGTCACACCTGCCGCGATTTCGATTCTGCTGGTGTGGCTGAAAAAGCAAGGCATGCTGCGCCGCAGCGCATAATTGACATTGTTTTTGGCGGGTGGCGCTTCGCTGACCCGCCCTACTTATTCGTAGGCCCGGTAAGCGGCAGCGCCACCGGGCGAAAAATCTCTAAACAGGTACCCACCGTGCTCAATAAACTCTCTCGTCTGCTGGATGAAGCAGGTATTTCGCTCACCGATCACCAGAAAAACCAGCTGGTGGCCTATGTCGATATGCTGAACAAATGGAACAAAGCGTACAACCTGACGTCAGTGCGCGATCCCAACGAGATGCTGATACGCCATATTCTCGATAGCATCGTGGTGGCGCCGTATCTGAAGGGGGAGCGCTTTATCGACGTGGGTACAGGACCTGGTTTACCGGGCGTTCCGCTGTCGATTGTTCGTCCTGAGAGCCATTTCACACTGCTGGACAGCCTCGGAAAACGTATTCGCTTCTTGCGCCAGGTTCAGCACGAGCTGAAGCTTGAAAACATCGCTCCCGTCCAGAGCAGGGTAGAAGCGTTCCCGGCAGAGCCACCGTTTGATGGGGTGATTAGCCGTGCATTTGCCTCGCTCAACGATATGGTGAGCTGGTGCAAGCATCTGCCTGCGAAGGAAGGGCGTTTTTATGCCCTGAAAGGACTCGTCCCTGAGGACGAAATTGAGCAGCTCCCGGAAGGTTTTGCCGTGGAATCAATTGAAAAATTACAGGTCCCACACCTTGAAGGTGAGCGTCATCTGGTGATTCTTAAGCCAAACAATTTTTAAAAATTAAATAAAAAATTGGGAATTTGTGCTGTTCTTGTTGTGTTAAAAAGCAGCGCATTTCCGGGGATTATTCTGAGCTAAATTTAACCTTGTTGTTACCATGGGTTTTCTTGTAGTTAACGTTGCGGTTATTGTTCACCGTTAAGATAATCAACTGCGAAAATATCAGCCTGCTAAAAGTGAAAAGCGGCAACAAGAAAACAATGTTAAATTTTTATTAAGAATGTCAATAAAAGGTTTTTGTTGTATACAGGGTTGTTTTGAAAATAGTTGCGATATTTTGTCTTTAATTTCATAAGGATGAAATAACCAGATTTACGTCTTTGATAAATACAACCTTATCGTAAATGTGCATTTTGTGATCTCGTGCACGCTTTCTCGCCAACGTTTTCGCGCTGTTTGCAGTTTTGCCTGAAGGTCAACGCGGACGCCAAAAGTTGAAAAACAGCGGCGGGGAAAAATATTTAAACATTTATTCACCTTTTCGCTACTTAATGTTTGAAATCACGGGTGCGCACCGTATAATTTGACCGCTTTTTGATGCTTGACTCTGAGCCTTAAAGGACGTTTTATACGACACGCGGCATACCTCGAAGGGAGCAGGAGTAAAAACGTGATGTCTGTGTCGCTCTTGAGTAGAAACGTTGCTCGTAAGCTTCTGTTCATTCAGTTTCTGGCTGTGATAGCAAGTGGACTGCTGTTTAGCCTCAAAGACCCCTTCTGGGGCATCTCCGCCGTGTGCGGGGGTTTGGCGGTGGTTCTGCCAAACGTGTTGTTTATGATTTTTGCCTGGCGTCATCAGGCGCATACACCCGCCAAAGGCCGCGTGGCCTGGTCCTTCGCCCTCGGCGAAGTGTGTAAGGTGTTGCTGACCTTTGCTCTACTGGTGATGGCGCTGGCGGTTTTTAAAGTGGTATTCATGCCGCTGATAGCAACGTGGGTTTTGGTGCTGGTGGTACAAGTTCTGGCTCCAGCTGTAATCAATAACAAAGGGTAAAAGGCATCATGGCTTCAGAAAATATGACGCCGCAGGATTACATAAGTCACCATCTGAGCAACCTTCAGATGGACTTGCGTACATTCTCGCTGGTGGATCCACATAACCCCCCGGCCACCTTCTGGACGATCAACATCGACTCCATGTTCTTCTCGGTGGTTTTGGGTCTTCTGTTCCTGGCCATGTTCCGCGGTGTTGCTAAACGAGCGACCAGCGGTGTACCAGGGAAATTCCAGACCTTCGTCGAAATGATCATCGGCTTCGTCCATGGCAGCGTGAAAGACATGTACCATGGCAAGAGCAAGCTGATTGCTCCGCTGGCCCTGACCGTGTTCGTTTGGGTCTTCCTGATGAACCTGATGGACCTGCTGCCAATTGACCTGCTGCCGTTCATCGGCGAGCACATCTTCGGCCTGCCTGCGCTGCGTGTTGTACCGTCTGCGGACGTGAACATCACCCTGTCGATGGCACTGGGCGTGTTTATCCTGATTCTTTTCTACAGCATCAAAATGAAAGGCGTAAGCGGCTTTGTGAAAGAGCTTACCTTGCAGCCGTTCAACCACTGGGCGTTTATTCCGGTCAACCTGATCCTGGAAGGCGTTAGCCTGCTGTCCAAACCTGTTTCACTGGGTCTGCGACTGTTCGGCAACATGTATGCGGGTGAGCTGATTTTCATTCTGATCGCGGGTCTTCTGCCGTGGTGGTCACAGTGGATTCTGAATGTGCCATGGGCCATTTTCCACATCCTGATCATTACGCTGCAAGCCTTTATCTTCATGGTTCTGACGATCGTCTATCTGTCGATGGCGTCTGAAGAGCACTGATTTTTTACCAACACTACTACGTTTTAATTGAAACAAACTGGAGACTGTCATGGAAAACCTGAATATGGATCTGCTGTACATGGCTGCCGCTGTGATGATGGGTCTGGCGGCTATCGGTGCTGCGATCGGTATCGGCATCCTCGGGGGCAAATTCCTGGAAGGCGCAGCGCGTCAACCTGATCTGATTCCTCTGCTGCGTACTCAGTTCTTTATCGTTATGGGTCTGGTGGATGCAATCCCAATGATCGCTGTAGGTCTGGGTCTGTACGTGATGTTTGCTGTCGCGTAGTAGTAGTTTTAAAACCCCAAGCCACAGAAATTAAAGAGGTATTGTGCTGTGAACATGAACGCAACAATCCTCGGCCAGGCCATCGCGTTTATTCTCTTTGTCTGGTTCTGCATGAAGTATGTATGGCCGCCTTTAATGGCTGCCATCGAAAAACGTCAGAAAGAAATTGCTGACGGTCTGGCTTCCGCAGAACGCGCTAAGAAAGATTTGGACCTTGCACAGGCCAACGCGACAGACCAGCTGAAAAAAGCGAAAGCTGAAGCTCAGGTAATCATTGAACAGGCTAACAAACGCCGTTCTCAGATCCTGGACGAAGCCAAAGCTGAAGCAGAACAGGAACGTACTAAGATCGTGACACAGGCTCAGGCTGAAATTGAAGCTGAGCGTAAACGTGCTCGTGAAGAACTGCGTAAGCAGGTTGCGATTCTGGCTGTTGCTGGCGCCGAGAAGATCATCGAACGTTCCGTGGATGAAGCTGCTAACAGCGACATCGTGGACAAACTTGTCGCTGAACTGTAAGGAGGGAGGGGCTGATGTCTGAATTTGTTACGGTAGCTCGCCCCTACGCCAAAGCAGCTTTTGACTTTGCTGTCGAACACCAAAATGTCGATCGCTGGCAGGATATGCTGGCGTTTGCCGCTGAGGTGACGAAAAACGAACAAATGGCCGAGTTGCTGTCTGGTGCATTAGCGCCTGATACCCTCGCCGCGTCGTTTATCGCCGTGTGCGGAGAGCAACTGGATGCCAATGGCCAGAACCTGATTAAGGTTATGGCTGAAAATGGTCGTCTCCGTGTGCTCCCGGATGTTCTCGAGCAGTTTGAGCACTTACGTGCGCTGAGTGAAGCGACTGCCGAAGTCGAAGTGACTTCTGCTACTGAACTCAGTACCGAACAGCTTGCGAAAATCACCGCCGCGATGGAAAAACGTCTGTCACGCAAAGTTAAGCTGAATTGCAAAATCGATAAGTCTGTAATGGCAGGCGTAATCATCCGCTCGGGTGATATGGTCATTGATGGCAGCGTACGCGGCCGTCTTGAACGCCTTGCAGACGTCTTGCAGTCTTAAGGGGACTGGAGCATGCAACTGAATTCCACCGAAATCAGCGAACTGATCAAGCAGCGCATTGCTCAGTTCAATGTTGTGAGTGAAGCTCATAACGAAGGTACTATTGTTTCTGTAAGTGACGGTGTTATCCGCATCCACGGCCTGGCCGATTGTATGCAGGGTGAGATGATTTCCCTGCCGGGTAACCGTTACGCTATCGCACTGAACCTGGAGCGCGACTCCGTAGGTGCAGTTGTGATGGGTCCATACGCTGACCTCGCCGAAGGCATGAAGGTTAAGTGTACTGGCCGTATTCTGGAAGTGCCGGTTGGCCGTGGCCTGCTGGGTCGCGTCGTTAACACCCTGGGTGCGCCAATCGACGGTAAAGGTCCGGTTGAGCATGATGGCTTCTCCCCAATCGAAGTTATCGCACCGGGCGTTATCGACCGTCAGTCCGTTGATCAGCCAGTGCAGACTGGTTATAAGTCCGTTGATGCCATGATCCCAATCGGTCGTGGCCAGCGTGAACTGATCATCGGTGACCGTCAGACCGGTAAAACCGCGATGGCAATCGACGCCATCATCAACCAGCGTGACTCCGGCATCAAATGTGTGTACGTGGCTATCGGCCAGAAAGCGTCCACCATTTCCAACGTGGTTCGTAAACTGGAAGAGCACGGCGCGCTGGCTAACACCATCGTTGTTGTGGCGACCGCTTCTGAATCTGCTGCACTGCAATACCTGGCGCCATACGCCGGTTGCGCAATGGGCGAATACTTCCGTGACCGCGGTGAAGATGCGCTGATCGTATACGATGACCTGTCTAAACAGGCTGTTGCTTATCGTCAGGTTTCCCTGCTGCTCCGTCGTCCACCTGGACGTGAAGCATTCCCGGGCGACGTATTCTACCTCCACTCTCGTCTGCTGGAGCGTGCATCCCGCGTTAACGCGGAATACGTCGAGAACTTCACCAAAGGTGAAGTGAAGGGCAAAACCGGTTCTCTGACTGCTCTGCCAATCATTGAAACCCAGGCGGGTGACGTTTCTGCGTTCGTTCCGACCAACGTAATCTCCATTACCGATGGTCAGATCTTCCTGGAAACCAACCTGTTTAACTCCGGTATTCGTCCGGCGGTTAACCCGGGTATCTCCGTATCCCGTGTTGGTGGTGCTGCTCAGACCAAGATCATCAAGAAACTGTCCGGTGGTATCCGTACCGCGCTGGCACAGTATCGTGAACTGGCTGCGTTCTCTCAGTTCGCATCCGATCTGGACGAAGCAACCCGTAAACAGCTGAGCCACGGTCAGAAAGTGACCGAGCTGCTGAAGCAGAAACAGTACGCGCCAATGTCTGTTGCTCAGCAGGGCCTGGTGCTGTTCGCGGCTGAACGCGGTTACCTCGAAGATGTGGAACTGGCGAAAATCGGTAGCTTCGAAGCCGCGCTGCTGGCTTACGTCGACCGTGATCACGCTCCGCTGATGCAAGAGATCAACCAGACCGGTGGCTATAACGACGAAATCGAAGGCAAGCTGAAAGCTATCCTCGATTCCTTCAAAGCAACCCAGTCCTGGTAATCGTCCGGCGGCTTGTCTCACGACAAGCCGCCTGGCATTGAGGAGAAGCTCATGGCCGGCGCAAAAGAGATACGTAGTAAGATCGCAAGCGTCCAGAACACGCAAAAGATCACTAAAGCGATGGAGATGGTCGCCGCTTCCAAAATGCGTAAATCGCAGGATCGCATGGCGGCCAGCCGTCCTTATGCAGATACCATGCGCAAAGTGATTGGTCACCTTGCGAACGGTAATCTGGAATATAAGCACCCTTACCTGGAAGAACGCGACGTTAAGCGCGTGGGCTACCTGGTGGTGTCGACCGACCGTGGTCTGTGCGGCGGCTTGAACATTAACCTGTTCAAAAAACTGCTGGCGGATATGAAAGCATGGTCCGAGAAAGGCGTTCAGTGCGATATCGCAATGATCGGCTCTAAGGGCGTTTCTTTCTTTAACTCCGTGGGTGGCAACATTGTCGCTCAGGTGACCGGTATGGGTGATAACCCGTCCCTGTCCGAACTGATCGGTCCGGTTAAAGTGATGTTGCAGGCCTACGATGAAGGTCGTCTGGACAGACTGTATGTTGTCAGCAACAAATTTATTAACACGATGTCTCAGGTTCCAACGCTCACTCAAATGTTGCCTTTACCGGCATCAGAAGATGACGAGCTGAAGCAAAAAGCCTGGGATTACCTGTATGAACCTGATCCGAAACCGCTGCTGGATACCCTGCTGCGTCGTTACGTTGAATCACAGGTTTATCAGGGTGTTGTAGAAAACCTGGCCAGCGAGCAGGCCGCACGTATGGTGGCGATGAAAGCCGCGACCGACAATGGCGGCAGCCTGATTAAAGAGCTGCAGTTGGTATACAACAAAGCTCGTCAGGCCAGCATTACTCAGGAACTCACCGAGATCGTCGGTGGTGCATCCGCGGTATAACCAGGTTAATTCGTAGAGGATTCAAGATGGCTACTGGAAAAATTGTCCAGGTAATCGGCGCCGTGGTTGACGTCGAGTTCCCTCAGGATGCCGTACCGCGCGTGTACGATGCTCTTGAGGTACAGAATGGTAACGAGAGCCTGGTGCTGGAAGTTCAGCAGCAGCTCGGTGGTGGTATCGTGCGTACCATCGCAATGGGTTCTTCCGACGGTCTGCGTCGTGGTCTGGAAGTCAAAGACCTTGAGCACCCGATCGAAGTCCCGGTAGGTAAAGCAACACTGGGTCGTATCATGAACGTATTGGGTCAACCAATCGACATGAAAGGCGACATCGGTGAAGAAGAGCGTTGGGCTATCCACCGCGCAGCACCTTCCTACGAAGAGCTGTCAAGCTCTCAGGAACTGCTGGAAACCGGTATCAAAGTTATCGACCTGATGTGTCCGTTCGCAAAGGGCGGTAAAGTCGGTCTGTTCGGTGGTGCGGGTGTAGGTAAAACTGTAAACATGATGGAGCTGATCCGTAACATCGCGATCGAGCACTCCGGTTACTCTGTGTTTGCGGGCGTGGGTGAGCGTACTCGTGAGGGTAACGACTTCTACCACGAAATGACCGACTCCAACGTTCTGGACAAAGTTTCCCTGGTTTACGGCCAGATGAACGAGCCACCAGGAAACCGTCTGCGCGTTGCGCTGACCGGTCTGACTATGGCTGAGAAGTTCCGTGACGAAGGCCGTGATGTTCTGCTGTTCGTTGATAACATCTACCGTTACACCCTGGCCGGTACCGAAGTATCTGCACTGCTGGGTCGTATGCCTTCAGCGGTAGGTTATCAGCCAACGCTGGCGGAAGAGATGGGTGTTCTTCAGGAACGTATCACCTCTACTAAAACCGGTTCTATCACCTCCGTTCAGGCGGTATACGTACCTGCGGATGACTTGACTGACCCATCTCCAGCAACCACCTTTGCGCACTTAGATGCAACCGTGGTACTGAGCCGTCAGATCGCGTCTCTGGGTATCTACCCAGCCGTTGACCCGCTGGACTCCACCAGCCGTCAGCTGGATCCACTGGTTGTTGGTCAGGAACACTACGACACCGCGCGTGGCGTACAGTCCCTGCTGCAGCGTTACCAGGAACTGAAAGACATCATCGCCATCCTGGGTATGGATGAACTGTCTGAAGAAGACAAACTGGTGGTAGCACGTGCGCGTAAGATCCAGCGCTTCCTGTCCCAGCCGTTCTTCGTTGCGGAAGTATTCACCGGTTCTCCGGGTAAATACGTTTCCCTGAAAGACACCATCCGTGGCTTTAAAGGCATCATGGAAGGCGAATACGATCACCTGCCAGAGCAGGCGTTCTACATGGTTGGTTCCATCGAAGAAGCCGTGGAAAAAGCCAAAAAACTTTAACGCCTTAATCGGAGGGTGATATGGCAATGACTTACCACCTGGACGTCGTCAGCGCAGAGCAACAAATGTTCTCTGGTCTGGTCGAGAAAATCCAGGTAACGGGTAGTGAAGGTGAACTGGGTATTTTCCCGGGTCACGCACCGCTGCTCACCGCCATTAAGCCTGGTATGATCCGCATCGTTAAACAGTTCGGTCATGAAGAGTTTATCTATCTGTCCGGCGGCATTCTTGAAGTGCAGCCTGGCAGTGTGACCGTTCTGGCCGATACCGCTATTCGTGGCCAAGATCTCGACGAAGCGCGAGCCCTGGAATCGAAGCGTAAGGCTGAAGAGCACATTAGCAGCTCTCATGGTGACGTGGATTACGCTCAGGCGTCTGCGGAGCTGGCCAAAGCGATCGCGAAACTGCGCGTTATCGAGTTGACCAAAAAAGCGATGTAACACCGGCTTGAAAAGCTCAAAAGCCAGTCTGGATACCAGGCTGGCTTTTTTTTTGCCTTAATTCATGATGAAAAAGATGTAGAATTTTAAGCATCAAACGTTTTTACTTCTCACTCAAACTACCGTCAGGATGCGTATGTCAAACAGTGCGATGAGCGTGGTGATCCTTGCCGCTGGCAAAGGTACCCGCATGTATTCCGATCTGCCTAAAGTGCTTCACACGTTGGCAGGAAAGCCAATGGTGCAGCATGTCATTGATGCAGCAAATGAATTGGGCGCTCGTCAGGTAAACCTGGTCTACGGCCACGGTGGCGATTTACTGAAAAAGACGCTGTGTGACGACAAGCTCAACTGGGTGCTTCAGGCTGAACAGCTGGGAACTGGCCATGCGATGCAGCAGGCGGCCCCGTTCTTTGCCGATGATGAAGACATTCTGATGCTGTACGGCGATGTCCCGCTGATCTCCGTTGAAACCCTGACCCGCCTGCGTGAAGCTAAACCCCAGGGCGGGATTGGCCTTCTCACCGTCGTACTGGACGACCCGAGCGGCTATGGCCGCATCACCCGCGAAAACGGCAAGGTGACCGGCATCGTAGAACACAAAGATGCCAGCGAAGAACAGCGCCAGATCCCGGAAATTAACACCGGTATCCTGATTGCCAACGGCGCGGATATGAAACGCTGGCTGTCTCAGCTCAACAACAATAATGCGCAGGGTGAATACTACATCACCGATATCATTGCGATAGCGTATCACGAAGGGCGTGAAATTGCTGCCGTTCATCCGGCGCGTATCAGCGAAACGGACGGCGTGAACAACCGTCTCCAGCTTTCCCGTCTTGAGCGTATTTATCAGTCCGAGCAGGCCGAAAAGCTACTTCTTGCGGGTGTGATGCTTCGCGATCCGGCACGTTTCGATCTGCGCGGTACCCTGTCGCACGGGCGTGACGTTGAGATTGATACTAACGTTATCGTTGAAGGCAACGTCACGCTGGGCAACCGCGTCAAAATTGGCACCGGCTGCGTGATTAAAAACAGCGTTATCGGTGACGACTGCGAAATTAGCCCGTACAGCGTGGTGGAAGATGCCCGTCTGGATGTGGCTTGTACTATCGGCCCGTTTGCACGCTTGCGCCCGGGTGCCGAACTGCTGGAAGGCGCTCACGTAGGCAACTTCGTGGAAATGAAAAAAGCGCGTCTGGGTAAAGGCTCGAAAGCCGGTCATCTGACCTATCTGGGCGATGCGGAAATTGGCGACAACGTGAACATCGGCGCGGGAACCATTACCTGCAACTATGACGGTGCCAACAAGTTTAAAACCATCATCGGTGATGACGTGTTCGTTGGCTCCGATACGCAGCTGGTGGCACCTGTTACCGTGGGTAACGGCGTGACCATTGCAGCTGGAACAACCGTTACCCGCGATGTGGCCGCGAACGAGCTGGTGTTAAGCCGCGTTCCGCAGGTCAACAAGCAGGGCTGGAAACGCCCGGTGAAGCAAAAGTAACAACAAGGCGGGTGGCGCTACGCTTACCCGCCCTACGATTGAGTAGGCCTGATAAGGCGTAGCCGTCATCAGGCAAACCCGGGTGAGGAGATAAATATATATCTCCCCCCACAAGCAGTACCCATAAAAATAACCCCACTCTCTACAAGGCTCGGGGCGCCCGGAAAGGGTAAATACAGGTCAGCGACAACGCAGGCATCATGCCTAAATTCGGAATCTAAAACTATGTGTGGAATTGTTGGCGCAGTTGCGCAGCGTGATATTGCTGAAATCCTTCTCGAAGGTTTACGTCGTCTGGAATACCGTGGCTACGACTCTGCCGGTTTGGCTGTCGTTGATGCAGAAGGTCATATGACCCGTCTGCGCCGTCTCGGTAAGGTGCAGATGCTGGCCCAGGCCGCGGAAGAACACCCGCTGCACGGTGGTACCGGTATTGCGCATACCCGCTGGGCGACGCACGGCGAACCGTCTGAAGGTAACGCGCACCCGCATGTGTCTGAACACATCGTGGTCGTACACAACGGCATTATCGAAAACCACGAACCGCTGCGCGAAGAACTGAAAGCGCGCGGCTACACCTTCGTCTCTGAAACTGACACCGAAGTGATTGCTCACCTGGTGCACTGGGAGCTGGAGCAGGGCGGCACGCTGCGTGAAGCGGTACTGCGCGCCATTCCTCAGCTGCGCGGTGCCTACGGTACCGTGATCATGGATTCCCGCGACCCGTCTACGCTGCTGGCCGCGCGTTCCGGTAGCCCGATGGTTATCGGTCTTGGCATGGGGGAAAACTTCATCGCTTCAGACCAGCTGGCGCTCCTGCCGGTTACCCGTCGCTTTATCTTCCTGGAAGAGGGGGATATCGCGGAAGTGACCCGTCGCAGCGTGACCGTATTCGATACCAAAGGCGAGCAGGTAAAACGCCAGGAGATCGAATCTAACCTGCAGTACGACGCGGGCGACAAAGGCGCGTACCGTCACTACATGCAAAAAGAGATCTACGAGCAGCCAAACGCCATCAAAAACACCCTTACCGGGCGCATTAGCCACGGTGAAGTGGATCTGAGCGAGCTGGGCGCAAACGCCAACGAACTGCTCGGCAAGGTCGAGCATATTCAGATCGTGGCCTGCGGCACCTCCTACAACTCCGGTATGGTCTCTCGCTACTGGTTTGAATCCCTGGCGGGCGTGCCGTGCGACGTGGAAATCGCGTCTGAATTCCGCTATCGCAAATCCGCGGTACGCCGTAACAGCCTGATGATCACCCTTTCCCAGTCCGGCGAAACGGCAGACACGCTGGCAGCGCTGCGTCTGTCTAAAGAGCTCGGTTACCTGGGTTCGCTGGCCATCTGTAACGTCCCAGGCTCATCGCTGGTGCGTGAGTCCGATCTGGCGCTGATGACCAAAGCGGGTACCGAAATCGGCGTGGCCTCCACGAAAGCCTTTACCACTCAGCTGACCGTTCTGCTGATGCTGGTGGCGAAACTGGCGCGTCTGAAAGGCGAAGATGCTTCCGTTGAGCACGACATCGTTCACGGCCTGCAGGCGCTGCCGAGCCGTATTGAGCAGATGCTGTCTCAGGACAAACGCATTGAAGCGCTGGCTGAAGACTTCTCTGACAAACATCACGCCCTGTTCCTGGGTCGTGGCGATCAGTATCCGATTGCGCTGGAAGGCGCGCTGAAGCTGAAAGAGATCTCTTACATCCACGCTGAAGCCTATGCGGCAGGCGAGCTGAAACACGGCCCGCTGGCGCTGATCGATGCAGATATGCCGGTCATCGTTGTGGCACCTAACAACGAACTGCTGGAAAAACTGAAGTCCAACATCGAAGAAGTGCGCGCCCGCGGCGGTGTCCTGTACGTCTTCGCTGATAAAGATGCCGGTTTCGCCAGCAGTGACAACATGCACATCATCGAGATGCCGCACGTTGAAGAGGTGATTGCACCGATCTTCTACACCGTTCCGCTGCAGCTTCTGGCCTATCACGTGGCGCTGATCAAAGGCACCGACGTTGACCAGCCGCGTAACCTGGCGAAATCCGTCACCGTAGAATAATCCCTTCAGACTCCACCTTCGGGTGGAGTTTTTTTATGACAATCTGTCATTTTCAGCTATTTTTTCAGTGTCACATAAAGAAAATATTACTGAAAACAGGTTGTCACATTCCTCTTTAAGTTCATGATAAACATATAAAGTTTTACGTTATTTTAAGTGAAATTTTCGTTGTCATAAAACTGTCATAATTCGTACATTTATCTGTCACCTGTTTGTCCTATTTTGCTCATCGTAGCCACTTAAACAATGATTTACGAAATCCTTGCAGGAGACATTATGAAAGTTATGCGTACCACTGTCGCAACTGTTGTCGCCGCGACCTTATCGATGAGCGCTTTCTCTGCATTCGCAGCAGCAAGCCTGACTGGTGCTGGTGCAACCTTCCCTGCGCCGGTGTATGCCAAATGGGCTGATACCTACCAGAAAGAAACCGGTAACAAGGTTAACTATCAGGGTATCGGCTCCTCCGGTGGCGTAAAACAAATTACCGCTAATACCGTAGATTTCGGCGCATCAGATGCCCCACTGTCTGATGAAAAACTGAATCAGGAAGGCCTGTTCCAGTTCCCGACCGTGATCGGCGGCGTTGTGCTGGCCGTTAACATCCCTGGCCTGAAGTCAGGCGAGCTGGTGCTGGACGGCAAAACCCTGGGTGACATCTACCTGGGTAAAATCAAAAAATGGGATGACGAAGCCATCACCAAACTGAACCCGGGCGTTAAGCTGCCTTCGCAGAATATCGCTGTGGTTCGTCGTGCTGACGGTTCCGGTACCTCCTTCGTCTTCACCAGCTATCTGGCGAAAGTGAACGAAGAGTGGAAATCTAAAGTCGGCTCCGGCTCTACCGTTAACTGGCCAACCGGTCTGGGCGGTAAAGGTAACGACGGTATCGCCGCGTTCGTACAGCGTCTGCCAGGCTCCATCGGTTACGTAGAATACGCTTACGCTAAGCAGAACAACCTGGCTTACACCAAACTGGTTTCAGCTGACGGTAAACCGGTTAGCCCGACCGAAGAGAACTTTGCTAACGCCGCAAAAGGCGCTGACTGGAGCAAATCCTTCGCGCAGGACCTGACTAACCAGAAAGGCGACGACGCGTGGCCAATCACCTCTACGACGTTCATTCTGATTCACAAAGATCAGAAGAAACCAGAGCAGGGTACTGAAGTGCTGAAGTTCTTCGACTGGGCATACAAAAATGGTGGCAAACAGGCTAACGACCTGGATTACGCCAGCCTGCCAGACAGCGTGGTTGAGCAGATTCGTGCTGCATGGAAAACCAACGTGAAAGACAGCAGCGGTAAAGCGCTGTACTAACAGGATATATTTAACGAAGATGGCGGGTGGCGCTGCGCTTACCCGCCCTACGGTTTAATCTGTAGGCCCGGTAAGCGTCAACGCCACCGGGCATATTCGTAAAAACGTCTCAAACAGAAGAGTGATTTATGGCTGCAACCAAGCCTGCATTTAACCCTCCGGGTAAAAAAGGTGACATGATTTTCAGCGCGCTGGTCAAACTGGCTGCGCTGATTGTGCTATTGCTGCTGGGCGGCATTATCGTGTCTCTGATTTTCTCCTCCTGGCCGAGCATCCAGAAATTTGGGTTCTCCTTCCTGTGGACTAAAGAGTGGGACGCGCCGAACGATATCTACGGAGCCCTGGTGCCAATTTACGGCACGCTGGTGACCTCGTTCATCGCCCTGCTGATTGCGGTTCCGGTGAGCTTTGGTATTGCCCTGTTCCTGACGGAGCTGGCGCCTGGCTGGCTGCGACGCCCGCTCGGTATTGCTATCGAACTGCTGGCGGCCATTCCAAGTATCGTTTACGGCATGTGGGGTCTGTTCATCTTTGCTCCGCTGTTCGCAACGTACTTCCAGGAGCCGGTCGGTAACGTGCTTTCCGCCATTCCGTTTGTGGGGGCTCTGTTCTCAGGCCCGGCATTCGGTATCGGTATTCTGGCAGCGGGTGTGATCCTCGCCATCATGATTATTCCTTACATTGCGGCGGTTATGCGCGATGTCTTCGAACAGACCCCGGTGATGATGAAAGAGTCAGCCTACGGTATCGGCTGCACCACCTGGGAAGTTATCTGGCGCATTGTTCTTCCGTTCACCAAAAATGGGGTGATCGGGGGCGTGATGCTGGGCTTAGGTCGTGCGCTGGGTGAAACCATGGCGGTCACCTTTATCATCGGTAACACCTACCAGCTCGACAGCGTGTCGCTCTACATGCCGGGCAACAGTATTACCTCTGCACTGGCAAACGAATTTGCGGAAGCGGAATCCGGCCTGCACGTTGCGGCGCTGATGGAGCTGGGGCTGATTCTGTTTGTTATCACCTTCATTGTTCTGGCGATTTCCAAGCTGATGATTATGCGTCTCGCTAAAAATGAGGGAGCACGCTAATGGCAACTCTCGAAATGCAAGCTACCGCTGAACTGGCGGAGTCCCGCCGCAAAATGCAGGCCAAACGCCGCATAAAAAACCGGATTGCGTTAACGCTCTCTATGGCGACGATGGCATTCGGCCTGTTCTGGCTGGTCTGGATCCTGTTCTCGACGATCGTTCGTGGAATTGACGGTATGTCGCTGGCGCTGTTCACCGAGATGACGCCTCCGCCAAACACGGCGGGTGGTGGTCTGGCGAACGCCCTGGCGGGTAGCGGCCTGCTGATCCTGTGGGCGACGGTCTTCGGTACGCCGCTGGGCATCATGGCGGGCATCTACCTGGCAGAATATGGGCGTAAATCCTGGCTGGCGGAAGTGATTCGCTTCATCAACGACATTCTGCTGTCCGCGCCGTCTATCGTTGTGGGTCTGTTCGTCTACACCGTCGTGGTGGCGCAGATGGAACACTTCTCCGGCTGGGCGGGTGTGATTGCGCTGGCGCTGCTGCAGGTGCCTATCGTCATTCGTACCACCGAGAACATGCTGAAACTGGTGCCGGACAGCCTGCGTGAAGCGGCTTACGCGCTGGGTACGCCGAAATGGAAGATGATCTCCGCGATTACGCTGAAAGCGTCTATCTCCGGGATCATGACCGGTATCCTGCTGGCGATTGCGCGTATTGCAGGTGAAACGGCGCCACTGCTGTTTACATCCCTCTCCAACCAGTTCTGGAGCACGGACATGATGCAGCCGATCGCCAACCTGCCGGTGACGATCTTTAAATTTGCGATGAGCCCATTCGCGGAGTGGCAGCAGCTGGCCTGGGCCGGGGTGCTGATCATTACCCTTTGCGTACTGTTGCTGAACATTCTGGCGCGCGTCATTTTCGCGAAGAAGAAACACGGTTAAATTTTTACGGCGCGGCAGCTCGCTGCGCCGAATGAGGAAATGAGTCAATGAGTATGGTTGATACTGCCCCGGGTAAGATTCAGGTTCGTGATTTGAACTTCTACTACGGCAAATTCCATGCCCTGAAGAACATTAACCTGGATATCGCGAAGAACCAGGTCACGGCATTTATCGGTCCATCCGGCTGTGGAAAATCCACGCTGCTGCGTACCTTTAACAAAATGTATTCGCTCTATCCGGAGCAGCGCGCCGAAGGTGAAATCATCCTGGACGGCGAAAACATTCTGACCCAGGCCCAGGATATCGCCCTGCTGCGTGCCAAAGTAGGTATGGTGTTCCAGAAACCCACGCCGTTCCCGATGTCGATTTATGACAACATCGCCTTTGGCGTGCGCCTGTTTGAAAAGCTCTCCCGTGCCGATATGGACGAGCGCGTGCAGTGGGCGTTGACCAAGGCCGCATTATGGAATGAAACCAAAGATAAATTGCACCAGAGCGGTTACTCTCTCTCCGGTGGTCAGCAGCAGCGTCTGTGCATTGCGCGCGGTATCGCCATTCGCCCGGAAGTGTTGCTGCTGGATGAGCCGTGTTCAGCGCTGGACCCGATCTCAACCGGCCGTATTGAAGAGCTCATCACCGAGCTGAAGCAGGATTACACCGTGGTTATCGTGACCCACAACATGCAACAGGCTGCGCGTTGTTCCGATCATACGGCGTTTATGTATCTGGGCGAGTTGATTGAGTTCAGCGATACGGATGCGCTGTTCACCAGGCCCGCGAAGAAACAAACCGAAGATTATATTACTGGCCGCTACGGTTGATTTGCCTTAGTGCATGTGGAGAAACCATGGACAACCTCAATCTTAATAAACACATTTCCGGCCAGTTCAACGCAGAGCTGGAAAGCATTCGCACCCAGGTGATGACCATGGGCGGCATGGTCGAGCAGCAGCTTTCTGATGCAATTACGGCGATGCACAACCAGGACAGCGAGCTGGCGAAGCGCGTCATTGAAGGCGACAAAAACGTCAACATGATGGAAGTGGCTATCGACGAAGCTTGCGTGCGCATTATCGCGAAACGCCAGCCGACGGCGAGCGATCTGCGTCTGGTGATGGCGATCATCAAGACCATCGCCGAGCTGGAGCGTATTGGTGACGTTGCGGATAAAATCTGCCGCACCGCGCTGGAGAAGTTCTCTCAGCAGCACCAGCCACTGCTTGTGAGCCTGGAGTCGCTGGGCCGCCACACCGTGCAGATGCTGCACGACGTGCTGGATGCCTTTGCGCGTATGGATCTGGACGAAGCGGTGCGTATTTACCGTGAAGACAAGAAAGTCGACCAGGAGTATGAAGGCATCGTGCGTCAGCTGATGACCTACATGATGGAAGATTCACGTACCATCCCAAGCGTACTGACTGCCCTGTTCTGCGCGCGCTCCATCGAGCGTATCGGGGACCGCTGCCAGAACATTTGCGAATACATCTTCTACTTCGTGAAAGGTCAGGACTTCCGTCACGTGGGCGGCGACGAGCTGGACAAGCTGCTGGCGGGTAAAGATCCGAAAGAGTGATTTTTACCCTCACCCTAACCCTCTCCCACAGGGAGAGGGGACCATTCGGTTTTCTCCCTCTCCCTGTGGGAGAGGGCCGGGGTGAGGGGAAAACTCAGCGAGTAATATCCCACCCGCGCGCCTTCCACAGTTCCGGCAGCTGCGCCAGATCGGTAAAGGTTGTCACGTTTGGATGCTCGATCGGCTTGTTGTGCGGATCGGCGCAGAAGTAAAACACCTCCATGCCCGCATCAATCCCCGACTGTGCACCCGCAGACGAATCATCCACCAGAATGCAGTTCTCGACGTTAACGTTCATCGCTTTTGCCGCATGGAACATCAGCGCCGGGTCGGGCTTCCAGCGCTGGATATCGTAGCCGCTGAACAGTTTTTCCGGGAAATGGTGCAACATCTCAAGCTTGCCCAGCGAGTGCTGCATTTTGCTGACCGGGCCGTTAGAGACCACGCAGATTGGCACCGTCATCGCATCCAGCAACGCGTTAGCCCCGGCGATAACTTCCAGCTCGGAGTCGAACAGGCGTGCGACCTCGGCGCGGTACACCGGTTCCAGATCGGCTTTCGCCAGATCCACACCGTGTTCCTGGTTAATGATGTCGATGATCTCGTACAGCTTCACGCCCTTAAAGCGTTTGAACACCTCTTCGAGATCGAGCGTAATGCCAAATTCCTGGAACATGGCCACATATGCGCGGGAACAAATGACCTCACTGTCGACCAGCGTTCCGTCGCAGTCGAAAAATACCGCTTCAATTCCGGACATGCCTTTCCCTTTTAACAAGTTTAACGTTTACGTACGGCAGTTTAACGAGACGCAATCGTTGCCGTATAAGCAAAATCAATGAAAAAAGTATCTCATAACCGCCACTATTGTCGCATTTTGGTATAGGATAGCGACGAATTTTCCCTCCTTGTTCGGAAATTGATGATGAGTCAACAACACACAACCCAGACATCTGGTCAGGGTCTGCTTGAGCGCGTGTTCAAACTGCGCGAGCACGGCACAACGGCACGCACCGAAGTGATCGCCGGTTTCACCACCTTCCTGACGATGGTGTATATCGTTTTTGTTAACCCGCAAATTCTGGGCGTTGCTGGCATGGATACCAGCGCCGTCTTCGTGACCACCTGTCTGATTGCCGCCCTTGGCAGCATCCTGATGGGCGTGTTCGCTAACCTGCCGGTTGCGTTGGCACCGGCAATGGGTCTGAATGCGTTCTTCGCGTTCGTGGTCGTTCAGGCGATGGGCCTGCCGTGGCAGGTTGGCATGGGCGCTATCTTCTGGGGTGCCGTTGGCCTGCTGCTGCTGACCATTTTCCGCGTGCGCTACTGGATGATTGCCAATATCCCGGTGAGCCTGCGCGTGGGCATCACCAGCGGTATCGGCCTGTTCATCGGCATGATGGGTCTGAAAAACGCCGGTGTGATCGTGGCGAACCCGGAAACGCTGGTGAGCATCGGCAACCTGACCTCTCACAGCGTGCTGCTGGGCGTGCTGGGCTTCTTTATCATCGCGATCCTGGCTTCACGCAATATTCACGCGGCGGTGCTGGTGTCCATCGTGGTCACCACGCTACTGGGCTGGATGCTGGGCGATGTCCAGTATCACGGGATCGTCTCCGCGCCACCGAGCGTCTCTACCGTTATTGGTCACGTTGACCTGGCGGGCTCCCTGAACCTCGGTCTGGCGGGCGTGATTTTCTCCTTCATGCTGGTTAACCTGTTTGACTCCTCCGGTACGCTGATCGGCGTGACCGACAAAGCGGGTCTGGCGGATGAGAAAGGCAAATTCCCGCGCATGAAGCAGGCGCTGTTTGTGGATAGCGTCTCCTCCGTGGCGGGTTCTTTCATCGGGACATCCTCTGTTACCGCTTACATTGAGTCCTCTTCCGGCGTGTCCGTGGGCGGCCGTACGGGTTTGACGGCGGTGGTGGTCGGCATTCTGTTCCTGCTGGTGATCTTCCTTTCTCCGCTGGCGGGGATGGTTCCACCGTATGCGGCCGCAGGCGCGCTGATCTACGTTGGCGTGCTGATGACGTCTAGCCTGGCGCGCGTGAAATGGGAAGATTTAACCGAAGCGGTACCGGCGTTTATCACCGCCGTGATGATGCCGTTCAGCTTCTCGATCACTGAAGGTATTGCGCTGGGCTTTATCTCTTACTGCGTGATGAAGATCGGTACCGGCCGCTTCCGCGAACTGAGCCCGTGCGTGATCGTTGTGGCGCTGCTGTTTGTGCTGAAGATTGTGTTTATTGACGCGCACTAAGGTGCGGTTTGTGGTGTCAGGTGGCGCTTCGCTTACCTGACCTACTGACGAGTGTAGGCCCGGTAAGCGCTAGCGCCACCGGGCTTTTTTATCAGGCTTTAACCCGCTTAATATAATCCCCAAACGCGGTCAGCTGACCAGAAAGATGGTCACGCGTGCTCTGATCCACCACTTCACCCGTCTGCGGGTCGACCTTATTCTGAATCACACCGCCCATAAACTCCGGCTTGTTCATCACCATCGCATCCAGGAACACCAGGATCTGGCGCAGGTGATACTGGCAGCGCGCGCCGCCAATCGCGCCCATCGAGCTGGTCTGGATCAGAACCGGTTTGCCTGACAGCGGCTGTTCAGGCAAACGCGACAGCCAGTCAATGGCATTCTTCAGGCCGCCCGGCACCGAGTAGTTATACTCCGGTGTGACGATGACCACCCCGTCAGCCTGGCGAATCTGCTCCGCCAGCGCCTCAACGCTCTGCGGGAATCCCTCTTCCTGCTGAACGTCAGCATCATAAAGCGGAATATCGCTAATGGACGGCAGGGCACTAATTTCCATCCCCGCAGGTGCCAGCTGTGGCAGGGTGCGGGCGACCATCCCGTTAAATGAACCTTTGCGCAGGCTTCCCAGTAACGTAACAACTTTCAACGTATCAGACATGATTACTCCTGTTTCATCATGATGACCCTGAATGGATCAGCTAAGAGTGATTGCTTTTTCTGCCGGTAAACTGGTTAAACGCATCAGGCGCGCGGCGGGCTCGTTGGCGCGCTCGGGCACATCAGGAAGGCTACGCCATCCCTGTTGACTGTCAAATTCCCAGATTTTCATACGTTCGATTGCCGGGGTGACGGCAATGGACCAGATTAACACGTCCTCGGCATCGCTGAGCGCTTCAACCAGCGTGGCTCTCGTGGCACGCAGGCGTCCCGATCCTGGCAGGAGTTGCAACAGGCTGGCATCGTCAGACGCACATCCACAGAGCTTACGAATGCTCTGACGCAGGGTGATGAGTTGGGCTCTGGCTTCAACAGGATCGTTTTGATTGCGTACCCAGAGCTTTTCATTGCTGGAGAGCGGGTAGTCGTTATGCGCATTAGCACCGTGGAAGCTGCGCGTCGCGCGCTGAAGTTCCATATCCAGTCCACAGTCACCCTCGGTAGTGAGCGCGACACCAATAATGTTGCCAGTATAGGCGATGGAGAACCGGGGGAGTTCCGGGTCAGCGAAGACCGGACGGCCTTCTGGCTGGATAATAATGTCAGGCAGCTCGCTGGTGCCGTAGAGCATGAACATAAGCTCTGCGAGAAGTGCTCTGGAGGCTAAAAACCGCGTCCTGCGGTGCTCCGGAAGCGTGAGCGCTTCAGTGTGACAGGCTGAAGAAATTCTGGCCGATACGAGATGCCCGTCTGTAAGAATCCCTCTTGCAAAGTGCGTTGCCATTTTTCGCTCCTTGATAATGGTCGTAATCGGTTAAACGGTTACATGATTATCGCTTAACTTGACTCCTGTTTTAATCAGTAAATCGGCGTAAGAGAAGACTTAGGACCGAACTTTACATTTTCTTAGGCAAAAACAGGACCTGGAGCGGCGTACAGCGCTTTGATTGTCTCACGCAACCAAAGGATTTTGGGGTTATGGCTGTTCCGTTTATGCCAGATCATGGTGAAGGGCACGGTCAGCTTTTCAGCCTGCGCTTCGTCAATGGGAATAGGAAGCGCGATCAGTTTTCGCTGGTGGAGCTGATTGTAGTGATGGCAGTAGTAAGGTGCGGTGGCGATATAGTTATGGTCGGGCTGTGCAGCCATAAACATCGACTGCTCGAAGCCGGGCAGGCTCATGGCGATATTACGCTCGCGCCCCATCTCTCTTAGCACCTCGTCGAGCGCCCAGGTGTCGCTGCGTTCCCAGAAAATGCTGATATGCGGGTAGCGCAGAAAGGTCTCCAGGTTCCACTCCTCCTGGAGCGCTGGATGATCCTCACGCAGATACACGCACGGACGGTCGCTAAACAGGATCTCGTAGTCGATAAACCACGGTAACAGCTTCAGCAGCTCACGGGAGCGCGGGTGCGTTTCGCGCCCGGTGAATCCCAGATCCACCTCTCCACGCGTAATGGCATCCAGCGAATCGTAATCCCAGTGGCGCATCTTCACCGTAGCCTGCGGATAGCGCTGGTTCACCTGCTCCAGCAGGGCATTAAAGCGGATCAGCATCAACGGCGTTTCGGCGGCCAGCACGAACGTCAGCCCGCCCGGGGAGTCATGGTGAAATTTATCGAGGATCTGATTGCCAATCTGCATCCAGTCGGCCAGATCTTGCTCCAGGCTTACCGTCAGCGGGGTGGGCAGCAGCCCTAACGGCGTTTTCACAAACAGCGGGTCTTCGAACCAGTCACGCAGCTTGGCCAGTGATTTACTCACCGCAGACGGCGTCACGTTCATCCGCTTCGCGGCTTTGGTGACGCTGCGCTCCTGCAGCAAAAGCTGCAGGCAAAGCAGGAGATTAAGATCGAGACTGCTGATGGGCTTCTTCATATTGCGCCGCGGGCTGGATGACCATAAGTAAGGTAATGCAGACAATGCTACAGCCAATCAGAATCCCGATCAGCATATTCAGCGCGTTAAGACCAAGAACGGCTGCCAGCCAAATCCACAGCGATGAACCGCAGACCTGCGCAATGCCCAATACCGAACTCGCTACACCCGCGCGCAGCGAGAACGGCCCGAGCGCCTGGCTCATCGCCACGCCAAAGCCGACGGAAAAACCGGCGCAGATGAGCGTGATGCCCACCAGCATCACCGCGTGCGAACTCGCGGTCGCCAGAATCACGCCTGCGGCAAGGAACAATGCCTGTGAGGCCAGCATTAGCGTGCGCTGGCGAAAAATGTTCAGCGCAAACGGGGTAGAAAATGAGACAGCCATACTGACCATCGCGGTCAGTGCCATCACCGTTGAATACTGACCGCGATCGAAGCCCATGGTTTCCATCAGCAAGACAGGGGAAACGTTTACATAGGTCAGGATCACCGCCACGCTTAACGTGGTCACGGCCAGTCGGCTGAGGAAAAAGCGGTTAAGCAGCTTTTCAACTGGGTGAAGGGTTGCGGTGTGGCCCGTATTCTGCGAGCCGGGATGGGTCTCTTTCAGTACGGTGATAGACAAAATAAAGACCAGCGCACCCATCGCCGCCATGGTCCAGAACAGGCTCTGCCACGGGAATTTCAGCATGATCAGGTAGCCCACTACGGGTGCCAGCACCGGGATGATGCAGGTAATACCGTTCAGCATCGACAGCACTTTGGCGCGGCGCTGGGCGCTTAAGGTGTCGCGTAAAATGGCAAAAGCGACGACGTAACAGCCACCGGCTCCAATGCCCTGAATGAAGCGGCCCGACAGGAACAGGGTGCTGTTTTGCGCCTGTGAGCAGAGAATGGATGCCATGGCAAAAATGATGGCACCCGTTATCGCGACAGGCTGACGGCCTGCTTTATCCGCAATCTTCCCGGCAAACACCATCGACGACGCCATCCCCGCGAGGTAGGCCGAAAACGCGATGTGCAGCTGCGCTTCGCTGGCACCCAGATCGCGGGCGATGTGGGGGAGTCCCACCAGATACATATCAATGCCCGACGGATAAAGCAAAACCAACGCGAAACTACAAAACAGAAAACGAGCCATAAACCCCCCATAGATGCAGGCATGCAGCATAGGGGGTGAAAAGAGATAAGGCGAGTTGCCATTTGGATAATGGTGATTTCCCTGGAGGAAATCACCATTACTGAGCGGGGATTACTTACCGATACAGAAACTTGAGAAGATCCTTCCGAGCAGATCGTCCGACGTAAACTCCCCGGTGATCTCGCTCAGATTCTGCTGCGCCAGGCGCAGTTCTTCCGCAAGCAGTTCGCCCGCCCACGCGCCGATCAGCTGCGCTTTACCCTGAACAAGGTGGTTCGCCGCCTCTTCCAGTGCCTGCAGGTGACGGCGACGCGCCAGGAAGCCGCCTTCCATGCTGGTGTCAAAGCCCATGCTCTGCTTGAGATGGTTACGCAGGTCGTCAACGCCTTCACCGGTACGCGCCGAAAGGCGAATCAGTGAGTGACCGTTCACATCGCTGATGCCCAGCGTTTCGCCAGTGACGTCCGCTTTGTTACGCACCACGGTGATCGGCAGTTTCGCCGGAAGACGAGCGATAAAGTCTGGCCAGATGTCCGCCGGGTCGACGGCGTCGGTCGTGGTGCCGTCAACCATAAACAGCACGCGGTCGGCCTGCTCGATCTCCTGCCAGGCGCGTTCAATACCGATACGCTCAACCTCGTCGCTCGCGTCGCGCAGACCGGCGGTATCGATAATATGCAGCGGCATCCCGTCGATGTGGATATGCTCGCGCAGCACGTCGCGGGTGGTTCCGGCGATATCCGTCACGATTGCCGCTTCACGGCCCGCCAGGGCGTTCAGCAGGCTCGATTTCCCGGCGTTAGGACGTCCGGCGATAACGACCTTCATCCCTTCACGCAGCAGGCTGCCCTGGCGCGCTTCGGCACGAACGGCGTCGAGATCGTTCATTACCTGGTTGAGCTGCGCTTCGATTTTACCGTCAGAGAGGAAGTCGATCTCCTCATCCGGGAAGTCGATAGCCGCTTCTACGTAGATCCTCAGGTGAGTAAGTGCTTCCACAAGGTGATTGACGCGTGCGGAGAATGCCCCCTGCAGCGAGTTCAGGGCGGAGCGGGCCGCCTGTTCGGAACTGGCGTCGATCAGGTCTGCAATCGCTTCTGCCTGCGCCAGGTCGAGCTTGTCGTTGAGGAAAGCACGCTCGGAGAACTCGCCCGGCTTCGCAATGCGCAGGCCAGGCAGGGTCAGAATACGTTTTAACAGCAGGTCGAGGATAACCGGGCCGCCGTGGCCCTGCAGCTCCAGCACGTCTTCGCCGGTAAAAGAGTTCGGGCCGGGGAACCACAGCGCAATGCCCTGATCCAGCGTGGTGCCGTCGGTATCTTTAAACGGCAGGTAATCAGCGTAGCGCGGCTTTGGCAGTTTACCCAGCACCGCTTCGGCCACCTCGCGCGCCTTCAGGCCGGAGATGCGCAGAATGCCTACACCACCGCGTCCCGGTGGGGTTGCCTGGGCGACGATAGTGTCGTTATGGCTCATGGTTGGTCTCGTTCAATACAAATAAAAAAGGCGGTCAATCGACCGCCCTTATTTTAGCGTTAACTTACCGAATCAGGACTTTTTCTTTTCGCGGCTATGCAGGCCACGTTTTTCCAGACCACGGTAAATCAGCTGCTGCTGGATGATGGTCACCAGGTTGCTGACGATATAGTACAGCACCAGACCTGACGGGAACCACAGGAAGAACACGGTGAAGATGACCGGCATAAAGGTCATGATCTTCTGCTGCATCGGGTCGGTCACGGTGGTCGGCGACATCTTCTGGATGAAGAACATCGTCACACCCATCAGGATCGGCAGGATGTAGTATGGGTCCTGTGCAGACAGGTCATGGATCCACAGTGCGAACGGCGCGTGGCGCAGCTCAACGGAGCCCATCAGCATGTAGTACAGCGCAAGGAAGATTGGCATCTGAATCAGCAGCGGGAAGCAACCACCCAGTGGGTTTACTTTCTCTGCTTTATACAGGGCCATCATCTCCTGACTCTGACGCTGTTTGTCATCGCCCAGACGCTCACGCATAGCCTGAATCTTCGGCTGCAGCATACGCATCTTCGCCATGGAGGTGTACTGCGCTTTAGTCAGCGGGTACATGATGCCACGAACGATGAAGGTGATAACGATGATGGAGAAGCCCCAGTTACCCAGGAAGCTGTGGATGAACTTCAGCAGCTTAAACAGCGGCTGAGAGATGAACCACAACCAGCCGTAATCGACGGTCAGATCCAGGTGCGGCGCAACAGCAGCCATTTTGTCCTGGATTTCCGGGCCGACCCACAGGGTGCTTGCCAGCTTACCGGTTTGACCCGGCTGAACCAGAACCGGCTGAGACTTGTAGCCGATGGCGGCAATACCGTTGCCCAGGTTCGCGGTGTAGAAGTTATTCGTACCGTCGTTATTCGGGATCCACGCGGTCGCGAAATACTGCTGCAGCATGGCCACCCAACCGCCTTTGGAGCTGACGTTCAGGTTTTCGTTATCGGCAATGGTGTCGAATTTGTATTTCTCGTACTTCGCATCAGGCGTGGAGTACGCCGCGCCGCGGAAGGTATGCAGCGCAAAGTTGCTGCTTCCGGTGTCACGGTGGGACGGCAGATTGATGGACTGCTTCAGCTGACCAAAGGTCGAGATTTCCAGCGGTTTCTCACCGGCGTTCTGTACGCTGTAGCCCACGTTCACCGCATATTCACCGCGTTTCAGGGTGAAGGTTTTGGTGAAGGTGTTGCCCGCGGCGTCGGTATAGGTCATCGGGATAGCGAGTTCGTTCTGACCATCGGCCAGCACAAAGGTATCACTCTCGACGGTATATAGCGGACGCGCACCATTAGCCGGGTTATCCGGGCCATCACGGCCGGTCAGGCCGCTCTGAGCCTGATACAGGAACTCAGGTGTGGTTTCCAGTAACTGGAACGGTTCGGTAGACTTCAGCTCTTTCGGGTAGGTCAACAGCAGCGCCTGCTCAACATCACCACCACGGGTGTTGATAGTCAGCTCAAGCACATCGGTCTTAACCGTAATCTGTTTCCCCTGGCCACTGGCCGGTACGCCCTGGTCGGCGGCACTCCCCTGGCTGCTCGTCGTCTGCGTGGTCTGCTGCTGGGGTTGAGGATTTTTATCCTGTTCCCATGCTTGCCAGATCATGAAAGAGACGAACAACAAAGCGATGATAAGAAGATTGCGTTGCGAATCCATCGTTAGTGTTCTCTGGTATCAAAGGGTCCTGGAGGGACGGGGTCGTCTCCACCTGGGTGTAAAGGGTGGCATTTTAATACGCGTTTCACCGTCAACCAACTGCCTTTTATCACTCCAAACCTGCGCAATGCCTCAATTCCGTAGCTTGAGCATGTTGGCGTGAAACGGCAATGTGGCCCGAGTAGCGGACTAATCAGGCGCTGATAGACCCGAATGAGGGCTATCAGGACCCGTGAGCCAGGCGACAGTGGCGGCGCCATAATTTTTCCAACGCTTCCGAGAGAGCACGGTTATCGAGGTCGGCAACCCCCCTTTTCGCCACCACCACGAAATCCATAGAAGGCAGTTCGTGTTGACGTAAACGGAAGCTTTCACGCGTCAGACGTTTAATCCGATTGCGTTCATGCGCACGCTTAACATTTTTCTTGGCGACTGTGAGACCGATGCGGGGATGCCCCAGCGAATTTTGGCGGCCGAGGATGGTGATTTGCGGCGTGCCAGCCCGTTGTGGCTGCTGGAAGACGAAAGTGAAATGAGTGGGAGTTAACAAACGTAACTCCCTGGGAAATGCTAGCTTAACCACTCAGGGGTTAGCTTTATTACTTGGAAACGGTCAGACGAGCGCGGCCTTTAGCACGACGACGTGCCAGAACCTGACGACCATTTTTAGTAGCCATACGAGCACGGAAGCCGTGAGAACGGTTGCGCTTCAGTACAGACGGTTGAAAAGTGCGTTTCATGGCGATTTCTACCTAAACTTGAATAAATTCACTGACTTTTGCGTATACCCGAACGAGTTTCGAACGACTAACGCCTCAGCGTGGGTGATTAAAGAGGCCGGATTGTAATAATTGTACACTCCGGAGTCAATTCTCTTTCCTTATTTCCCGCGTATTTCCGCACGTTTTCGCGTGGAAAATGAGCAACGGACGACGCAGGAAGATGAGCATCACGCGCCGGGTCGAGGATTATACGGGCTCCCGAACAAAGCGCAAGGATCGTCCCGGATCTTCGTTAGATCATTTAAGCAATAAATTGTATGTGCTCATTAATTTTTCCAATATGCGGGCTAAATCGTGGGGCACTCGCGTCAGGATCGTTTACACTTACCCGGTTTCGGATCTTCCTGTGGATAAATCGGGAAGAATCTGTGAGAAACAGAAGATCTCTGGCTCAGTTTAGGCTATGATCCGCGGTCCCGATCGGGATCCCAGGATCCTGGTCAGGATTAAATTGCAGATAGCAATTCGCACATCCCCCTTTTGCACAGGGTCATGTCGATGTGCGCCAACAATCATGAATATTCAATAGTTTTCTTTTATTGTTCGAGTGGAGTCCGCCGTGTCACTTTCGCTTTGGCAGCAGTGTCTTGCCCGATTGCAGGATGAGTTACCAGCCACAGAATTCAGTATGTGGATCCGCCCGTTGCAGGCGGAACTGAGCGATAACACGCTGGCTTTGTATGCGCCAAACCGTTTTGTGCTCGATTGGGTAAGGGACAAGTACCTTAATAACATCAATGGACTGCTGAACGATTTCTGCGGATCAGATGCCCCACAGCTGCGCTTTGAAGTGGGCACAAAGCCGGTCACCCAAACCGTACGTGAAACCGTGAACGTAGCCGCGCCTGCTCAGGCCGCTCCTGCTCCGGCCCCTCGCGTCGCACCTGCTCGTCAGGGCTGGGATAAC